>NZ_FOMZ01000022.1:32667-34053 GCF_900112765.1 Actinopolyspora alba | reverse complement strand
CGCGCAGTTCTTCGTCCCGCCCGACTGGCCGAGCGAGCCGTGCGAGCTGCGCCCGCCGTTCTGGCTGGTCGGATGCAACCTGGCCACCCGCTCCACCCCGACTCCGGTGTTCGACGAGCGGCTCGGTGTCCGCCCGTGGCGACATCTGTCCTGCGAGGACCTGGAGCTGACCGTCCGCACCGAGCACGCCGGACTCGGGGTGGTCGTGGCCCCGAACGCGATCGCGCACCGGGCCATCCACGCCGCCGACGTGCGTCTCCCTCGGCTGCTGGCGCGTGGCTTCTGGCGCGGCGTATCGGTCGCACGACTGCGCCGCCGCCACCCCCGTGCCCTGATCTACGACAGCGCACAGCTCTGCGACGTGCTCGGCGCGGTCATCGCTTTCCGTAGCCAGGACCACCCGGAGAACCTGTACATCCAAGACGTGATCACCGCCCCAGATCACCGCCGACAGGGCATCTCCACAGCGCTGCTCCAAGCAGTGCGAGACACCGGCCGCCGATTCGGGTGCCAACGTCTCTACCTGACATCGGAGCCCGACAACACCGCCGCACACGACACATGGATTCACATGGGCTTCGTCAACGTTCCCGGCGACCACACCGTCAACGGTGTCGAAATCATCTCCGACTACAAGGGAGCAGGCAAGCACCGAGCCGTATACGAACTGCGGCTACACAGCACCGCTGTGAATTGACCAATGAGCATTGGAACGTCAGCCCAATCCCAACGGGGCCACCTGACCAGAAGTGAAGCGAAACGCATAGCCGATACTGAAAAATGCCAAAGGAATCGGCATGCCTGGCTGGTTGCTTCTCAGAGCTCTGGTTGATCTCTGCCGACCACTGGGTCTGTTTACGAAGGTGGAACCAGTCGTTGATGGCAACGATGGTCGCGGTGCCTTCGTGGCAGACGGCGAGTCTGTCGTACCTGACGACCACGGCGCGATGGAGGTGCAATCTCACCGAGTCATCCGACCACGAGACCGCGTAGCAACCAGTGTCCACACGCTGCTACGAAACCAGCACCACCATACTGCTACACCAACCACGCTATCGATGGCAGACTGATCATCAATGCCCCTCCCCACACCTTCCGACACCCCGGCAAGTGAACACCCCACAAGATCACAAAACGATAACCCACTCTGAATTTCCCAGCACAAAAAGGGATCTCCCCGCGCGAGCGGGGGTGAGCCCCGACGCCGCCGACTACGGCCTGTTCCCCGTCGGATCTCCCCGCGCGAGCGGGGGTGAGCCCATCGAGTGATGATCCACCTGTCCGGCGTTCCCGGATCTCCCCGCGCGAGCGGGGGTGAGCCTAGTCCCGCCCGAACTGCTCGTTCCCGGCTGTGGATCTCCCCGCGCGAGCGGGGGTGAGCCCAGG
>NZ_FOMZ01000022.1:0-32492 GCF_900112765.1 Actinopolyspora alba | reverse complement strand
GATCTCCCCGCGCGAGCGGGGGTGAGCCCAGGGTGTCCACCCCGAGCAGGGTGTCGCGCCAGATCTCCCCGCGCGAGCGGGGGTGAGCCTCCGCGGGTGGTGGCGACGTGGGATCAGCGGCCGATCTCCCCGCGCGAGCGGGGGTGAGCCCCCCTGCAATGGGGGTATTCCACCACGATCGATGATCTCCCCGCGCGAGCGGGGGTGAGCCCATGGTCGCCGCCGTCCGCGCCGACCGGAAACGGATTTCCCCGCGCGGGCGGGGGTGAGCCCAACCTCCACGGGTGAAACAGAGAGACCGGGCGGATTTCCCCGCGCGAGCGGGGGTGAGCCCTCTGGCGAGGCCGTCTCGCTCGCCGCGGGCGCGGTGGTCGGTCTGGATTTCCCCGCGCGAGCGGGGGTGAGCCAGAGGGGCGGGAGCTCCAGCAAAACCTGATTGACGGTTTCCCCGCGCAAGCGGGGGTGAGGCCAAAAACGCTCTGAGTCACCGATAAATGACAGGAAGCATTCGGCCTCTGACAGTAGTGGCACGCTGAGGTACCGCCACCACCAGAGGCCGCTTCCGCTCTTGTTAACCGTGGTTTACCCCCACTAGCGCACAGAGTCCTGATCAGGTAATTCGGTCCATGATCAGACCCTGCTGCGCGGCCGTGGGGAACTGCGACAAGACACCTCTCGTCAAACACTCAATCGGTACACCCCCACCGGGTGGGGATTTCCCAAGGGTAGTCGAACAGGAAGCCAGCAAGTACCTCCGTCCCCTCAATGGGCGCATACCGTACTGCTTGTGGGGCAATAAGGAGACAATCCTGGCACACTGGGCTCTTCGGACAGAGCTAGCAGCTCCGTTTGATATCTACCCCCTTGTTCACCCCGCGTGCTCAATCAGCTACAGTAGCTTTCAATCAAAGATTGACTGTTTTACAAGAAACCTGGGGCTCAATGCATTTATACGTGTGGGGCAAGTCGCGGGGACTGCCGAGGCCGTATCCGCTGGAGTGGCACCTGATCGACGCTGCGGCGGGGGCCACAACGCTGTGGCACATGCATCTCACGCTGGGGGCGCGACGACAGATCGCCACCGAACTGGGGATGAACGACGCGGACTCGGCTCGACTGGTCGCACTGTTGGCCGGGCTGCACGACGTCGGGAAAGCAATCCCGTGCTTCCAGCAGCAATGGCCAAAACCCGGAACTGCTGGCTGGCTTGCTCATGACGAGGCGACGCACCTGGCACTACCCACTCTGCTGGGACTGAGCGACGACGGATTATTGACCGCGGACGTCGCGTACCGGATCGGACAACTTCTGGGTGGACACCACGGGGTCTACTACTCGCCGCGGGAGCGGGACGTGGAGCAGCCGGTTCGACGTGTCGCGAACCTGGGCGAACAGGAGTGGCACGCGATTCGTTCCGACGTGACCAGTTCGGTGCGTTCCGTGCTGGGTAACCCGAGACTGCCGGATGCGATCCCCGCACCGGTGGCGGTGGTGCTGTCCGGTGTGGTGATCGTGGCTGACTGGTTGTCCTCGAACGAGGACTTCATGCACCGGCAGCTGGAACACGCTCCGGAAGAACTGGAAGCCCGGTACGAGTACACGGTCCCCGCCATGGGGGCGGAGATCACGCAAGCTGGTTTGAACAGGCCGGAGTTCGTCGAACGGATCAGCACCCAAGGCGTGTGGGGCTTCGCTCCATCAGTGCTGCAACGCTCCATCATCGATGAGCTGATACCGCATGTGAACGGACCGGGTCTGTTGGTGATCACCGACTCGACCGGTGCGGGGAAAACGGAAGCGGGGCTCTTGGCCGCCCACGCGCTGGGGCAGGCCACAGGACGGTCCGGCCTGTACGCGGGGCTTCCCACGATGGCCACGGCCAATGAAATGCGCACCCGGCTTACTCAGTATTCCAGTGCTACCGCGGTGACTCCCGTCCCCGTCACCCTGGCACATTCGATGGCGGCGTTTCAGCCCGCCTACAGCGCCGACGTGACGGTCAGTGCCTGGTTGCGGCCGTTGAAACGGACCTTGCTGGCCGGGATCTCGGTGGGCACGATCGATCAGGCGTTGGTGGCCGCGCTGGCCGCACGACACAACATGCTGCGGCTGCACGGGTTGATGAACAAGACCCTGATCGTCGATGAGGCGCATGCCTATGACCCGTTCATGCAGGCCCTGCTCGCACGATTGCTCTCCTGGTGCGGTCGGCTGGGTGTGCCGGTGGTGTTGCTGTCGGCCACGCTGCCGCAACCTGTGAGCCGGAACCTCGTGCGGTCGTACCTGTCCGGTGCGGGCAGCCACCTCGAGGAGGAGCTGAATCTGCCGTATCCGGGCTGGGCGTTCGTGACCGCGCACGGAAACCTGATCCAGCCGTCGACGAAGACGGTAGCGACGATGGCCACCGAGGAAGCTCGAACGGCGAAGTTGTGCCACCATCCGCATCGTCGTAACGGATCGGCGCGTCAAGAGATTCTACGGGGCTTCGTCGAGCACATCTCCCGGAAAGGCGGCTGCCTGGCGGTATTGTGCAACACCGTCGCCGGCGCCCAACATACCTACACGGCGCTGAAAGCCGAGGCTCCGAACGATGTCGAGCTCATTCTGCTGCACGCGCGCTTTCCGCTACACGAACGTGAGACCATTACCACGAACTTGACCGGCCGGTTCGGCAAGTACGGGGTTGACAACAATACGCGTCCAGCGAAGGCGATCGTGGTCGCCACCCAGATACTGGAACAAAGCCTGGACGTGGATTTCGACCGGATCGTCAGTGAAATCGCGCCGATCGCATGGCTGATCCAACGACTGGGGCGATGCCAGCGCCATCCTTTGCAACAGTGGCACGAGCAGTACCAGCGTCCATCGTGGTGCCCCGTGCCGACAGTGGATGTGCTCGACCCGGTCGACGAATCCGCCGACCCTCCAGTTCCTCCTGAGTGGAGAGAAATCTACTCGCCGTTCGAGATGGTGGCCACACACCGCGTGTTGACCGAACGCGATCCGACCTTGGAGGTCCCCACCGACGTGAACCCCTTGGTGCAACAGGTGCACGCGGCCACCAGCGGAACCAGCGACAGTCAGCTGCAACAGCTGTGGGACGAACAGTTCGGTCAGAACCGCGCGCAGCACCAACAGGCGGCGTTGGTACGTGTCCCCGAGCCGGACCAGGTTGACGACCTGGCCCGGATGACCGAGCCGGAGGTCACCGAGGCCGATGTCTCCACACGTCTGGGTGTGGACACGGTACGGGTGATCCCGCAGTACACCAGCAGCGATGGTCGTCAGTGGCTGGACGCCGCCCACACACGTCCCTGGCCCACCCAACGACCGAACTCGAACACGATTAACCAATTGATCGAGCATTCCATACCGTGTCCTGGCTCGTGGGCCGACGAGCTGGAGTTGCAACCGCAGTCGACCTGGTCACGGACACCGACACTGCGGGATACCCGCGTTCTGCCCGCGCCGACCTACGGCTCGCTGACCGTCGACCCAGAACTGGGATTGGTTCGCCACACGAAGGGACACACGTGACGTCTCCTGCCACCTTCGACCTGCGTGACCAGCGATGGATACCTGTGGTCACCGAGAACGGAACTACACACATCCGATCCCTGCGCGAGGTCTTTCACCACGCGCACGAAACAGAGGACCTGGCAGTGACGGTTCCGCCCGCAGCCGTGGGGCTGCTTCGGGTGCTGTACACCATCACCGCCCGCGTAACCGGTCTCGACCGACACCTCCCCTTGGAGGATTGGAAAAAGGCTCGCAATACGGTGTTGCGCGAGGGTCAGTTCGACAAATCCGCTGTCGACGCCTACCTCGATGCCGATTCGGGCGCGTGGAACCTGTTCGACTCCGCCCGCCCCTGGATGCAGGACCCACGTTTGGTCGAGCAGGCAAAAACCAAAAGCATCAACCAGCTCGATCCGAGTCGCCCCGGGGACAACTCTCCTGTGTGGTTTCGCCACACTCACCACGGGCACGCCCCGGCACTTCCGACGGCGGAGGCGGTCCTGTATCTGCTGGTGCACAGTTTCTACGGCTCGGGGGGAACCGGGGGGAAACGCACCGTCACCGACGGGTTCGGCCAGACGGTCTCCGACCAGTACATGAGCAGCGGTCCGTTGCGTGGCGTGCTCAGCCACCATCCGGTCGGCCGCAACCTGCTGGAAACGCTGGTACTCGGACTGCCCGGCCCGAACCATGAGCACGAGGCCGATGTAGCCGACCTGGCTCCGTGGGAACGGCACGAGCACCCCGATCCACTGGGGCATCCACCACCTATGACCTGGCCGGCGGGAATTCTGGTCGGGAGATGCCGGCACGCGTTGCTGCTGCACCCGGACGAGACCGGCGAACACGTGACCCGATGTCGTCTGACCTGGGCGTACAAGAAGCCCCATACTCCCGTGGCCGACCCGTACACGATTCGACAACGTACGAAGAGCGGCGAGTGGAACGACCGGAGCGCTCAGGCCGACCGGGCCACCTGGCGAGACCTGGACGCACTGCTGGCCGACACGGACACGCACACACGTCCCGCCGTTCTCACCGGCGCTACAGGACTACCGAGCGGGGTCAGGGACGCGCTCCGCGTCCGCGTACACGGCGTCGATCAGGACCGCCAGTCCCGCGACCGCCAGTGGATGACCGCGATGACTCCACCGATCATGTCCTGGCTCGAGGCAGAGAATCCCCGTGCCGCCGACGGCGCCAGGCAACTGCACGACGCCGCGGAAACCGTCGCGACCAGGTTGGTCTCGGAGCTGCGCAGGGCCTACCACTCCCTGAGCATCAGCAGTGGTCGAGCAGGCAGCGGAGACGTGCCATGGGTGGCACCTGCGCTGCGTCACTACTGGCCCGCCGCGGAAACGATGTTCTGGGAACGGATGTACGAGGAGGACTTCACCGAACCACACCGTGCCTGCACGGAGCGCGCGCTGCAGGCCCTGGAGGCGGCCACCGACCACGAAGCCCATCACCCTCCGGTGGCCCACGCACTCGCCACCGCCCGCCAGAAACTGATCAACGCAGCGGCCAAAGCCGAACCCCGCGACCAGTAAGAGGAAACCACCCATGGCCCGTGCAGCCAGCGACTACGCGACCCGATTCGTCACCGACATCGCCACCCAGGCCACTGCGAACCCGGCCGTACGCACCGCACTGCGCACCGGGCTCGGACGCGAACCCGACCAGTGCCACCGCATGCACGCCTTCGTCGCCCCGTGGCTGGAGGAAGACCCCCACCCCGACAAGGAGCGCGTCCACTACACGATCGCCGCACTCATCGCACACGCCCCCGAAACCGCCGTCCCCACCGACGAAGACGCATCCGGCGATCTCGGCGAGTCCCTGGCCCGCGCCGCCCAGCACCACGTTCTCGCCTCCGCCACCACGGAGAACTACCTGCATCTGGTGGTCCGTCAAAACCCCGGTACGCTCTGCCGCTACCTCACCACCGTCGTGCTCTCGTTGCGCGATACCGGGATACCGGTCGATTTCGCGCGGCTGTTCGACGATGCCGGTCGCTGGCCCTGGCAGTCTCGCCGGATCGCCAAGACCTGGCTGCAAAGCTACTACCGCTCCGTCGCCTCCAAGACTTCCTCCTCCTAAGCTCCGATATCTTCCTCGCTCCTTCCCCGATATCGGTCAAAGAAACAGACAAAGATTTCCGAAAGGAAAGAACATGCACTTGGACATTCATGCCTTGCAGCCTGTCCCGTACTCGAATTTGAACCGCGACGCGCTGGGCAGCCCGAAAAGTTGTGTCTACGGTGGATCGACGCGCACACGCGTGTCCAGCCAGTCCTGGAAACGCGCCGTCCGTTTCGAACTCGAGCAGCAACTCGACGAACCCACGGTCCGCACCCGCCGAATCCCTGAAGCCGCGCGAAAGGAGCTGGAACACCGCGGTTGGGATCACGACACGGCACGCAAGGCCGGACGTGCTGTGCTGATCAGCGCGGATCAGGCAGCCACCCGCAAAGACAGCAAGGAAGGCGGGTTGTTCCCCACACCGGATGACGACCAGTCCGATGTACTGTTCTGGGTCCCTCGAGCTGTGATCACGGATCTCGCCGATCTGGCCGAGCAGTACCCCGATGCCATCGCGGACATGCCGTTGCCGTCGCAGCAGGAAGTCACCAAGAAGGAACGTCCGAAGAAACAGGACAAGCCGCAGCCGGTGCTGCCGGTGGCAACCGTGGAGGACATCCTGCGTCGTCGTTCCCCGTCGATCAACCTGCTCGGCCGGATGCTGGCCGAGATCCCTGGCCACCGAGTCGACGGGGCGAGCCTGTTCGCCCATGCGTTCACCACGCACGAATCAGCGATGGACTTCGACTTCTTCACCGCCGTCGACGACCTCAATCCCCCGGACGCGACAGGCTCCGGACATTTGGCCACGGCCGAGTTCACCAGCGGCGTGTTCTATCGCTACAGCAGCGTCAACCTCACCGACCTCGCCAGCAACCTCAGCGGCACGGACAAGACGCGGGACGGCTTCGACGACGCCCTACGAGTGGTCGATGCATACCTGCGCGCATTCTGCGAAGCCGTCCCCAGTGGAAAACAACGCACCACCGGAGCCACCACCCGTCCGGAGCTGGTGTACCTGGCGCTGCGGCACGATCCGTTGTCGCTGTCAGGAGCGTTCGAAAAGCCCGTGCGTAGTCACAGCGGAAGCGGCTACGCGGAGCCGTCGCGGGAGCAGCTCGCCAACTACACCGGCAGGCTGCACCGCTTCCTCGGCACCGACGGGCTGCTCTGGCACGGCCACGCCTCGATCGCCGCCGAGCCCTACGAGCAACTCGGCGAAGGCTACGACAGCCTGCACGACCTGATCACCGACAGCACGAACCGAGCGGGGGATGCGGCATGACAGGGCTCATACTCCGTCTGGGCGGACCCCTGCAGTCATGGGGCACCCACTCGACTTGGACCGAGCGTGACACACACCCCTACCCGACCCGGTCCGGGCTGATCGGCCTCATCGCCGCCGCCGGAGGACATTCCCGCACCATGGACCCCGACCGTTTTTCCCCACTGCGGTTTCTGGTGCGTATCGACCGGCCCGGCACCCATCTCGTCGACTTCCACACCGTCGGTGGGGGACGGCCCCCGAAGCAGACCGTCCCGACCGCCAAAGGCGGTTACCGTCAAGAGGGCACGGGCACGCTGGTCTCCAACCGGCACCACTTGTCCGACGCTGTGTTCACCGTGGCGGTGACCAGCTCGGACGGCACGATGCTCACCGAGACCGAGCAGGCGCTGCGCCGTCCCTACTGGGCCGGGTATCTCGGACGCCGAGCATGCCCTCCGGACACTCCGTTCCTGATCACCGCAGTGGACGATCCCCACACCTGGCTGCACCAGCGTCTCCCGCTGGCCCGCCCCACTCCATACGAGGAGTCGGTGACCGTGGAATTCGTCGCCGAGCACCCTTCGGACGAGCCCACCGGCTGGACTGACAACGTCGCCGACGATCCACGGGACTTCACCCCCGACCACCGCAGCTACCGCAGCCGCCCCGCCTATCGATACCGGCGCGTCCTCCCCGCCGGCCTGTGCGGCGGGTACGGCACCGACTACCTCGATGCCCTCTCCACGGCCTTGGAGGAAGCCGCATGACCACAACCGCACCACGCACCGCGATGCTGACTCAGCTCAGGCTAAATCCGCGTCACCCGGCCACCGGTCGTGAATTGGCCAATGTAGACGGGATGCACCGCCGTGTCATGTCCCTGTTCCCCGACTCCCTCGGGGACAATCCCCGCTCCGAAGCCGGTGTCCTCCACCGCGTGGAACACAATCACGCAGCAGCGGTGGTGCTCATCCAATCCACCCTCACCCCCGACATCACGCGGCTCCCACACGGCTACGCCAACGCCGCACACCGCGAGCTCGACCCCCTGCTCAGCGGTCTGGAATCCGGGACGCGGATACGCTACCGGATCGTCGCCAATCCCACCCGCGTCGAAACCACCGACGACGGCAGAAAACACCGGCGCCAGTTGTCCGGGGATCATGCCCTGTCCTGGTGGCACCGTCGCGCCGAGGAAGCAGGACTCGACCTCGAATCAGCCATGCTCACCCGCGAGTACCAACTGGTGGGGGACAAACCGCGGCATGCACGGCGCACCCACTACCACGGGGCCGCCCAGTTCGACGGCACCGCCACGGTCACCCACCCCGAGACAATCTTCCGCGCTGTCCTGGACGGGATCGGACGTGCGAAATCCTACGGCTGCGGAATGCTGTCCCTCGTCCCCATGACGGACGGTGACCAGTGAACCAACGACTTCCCAAAACACTCGGTACGCCCAGCGTGCTTGGGCTCCACCCCGTCAAAGACCGCATCACCTATCTCTACATGGACAGCGTTCGAGTCGTGGCCGATCGCAACGGTGTGTGCGCACAGACCGAACACCCCGATACCGGCACGATCGATCGCGTCTACTTACCGACCGCCAGCCTGGCCTGTGTCCTGCTCGGTCCAGGCACCAGCGTCACACATGCCGCCGCCACCGCATTGACCAGAGACGGGACCGTACTCGGCTGGGTCGGCTCCGGTGGAGTGCGCTGCTATTCAGCCTTCCTGCACGAAAGCACCTCCACCGAACTGTTGCACCAACAAGTCCAGCTCCTGGCCAATGACGACCAGCGCATCACAGCGGCGCACCGGCACTTCCAACTCCGTTTCGGGGAATCACCTCCGGAGGACGCGACCGTAGCTCGGTTGAGGAGTCTGGAGGGAGCCAGGATGAAGGCCACCTACAAAGCGCTGGCGAAAAAGCATCGGGTGGGGCCGTTCCGCCGCTCCTACGATCCCAACGACTTCAGCGCCAGTGATCCGGTCAACCAGGCCATCACCGCGGGCAACAGCGCACTCTATGGAATATGTACCGCTGTACTGCTCAGTCTCGGGGCCTCGCCCGCCTTGGGCGTTATACACGAGCACAACCAACGCGCCTTCACTTACGACATCGCTGATCTGTACAAAGCGGAACTCACCGTTCCGATCGCTTTTGCCCTCGCCCAAAGCACACAGCCCGACCGGGACATGCGTTACCGGCTACGTGAAAACGCCCGACTACTCAAACTCGTTCCCCGTATGGTCCGCGACATCCGCTACGTCCTCAACGGCGGCACCGCACCCCCGAAAGATACTCCCACCGGAGTGGTCGACCTGTGGGATCCAGACACCAACGTGCCCGCCGGGGTCAACTACGCCAGCCTGGACGAAAACAACGATGGCCCGGAATTCTGATGAGCACCTTCGCCGTTATCACCACCAGCGCCGTCGCGGACGGCACGCGCGGAGCCCTGACCCGCTGGATGCTCGAACCTGCCCCAGGAGTCTACGTCGGCACACTGACCAACCGTGTCCGGGAATACCTGTGGGAAGCCGTCTGCGAGAGCATCGACGACCAAGAAGGATGGGCCGCGCTCATCTGCAACGCAGACAACGAACAAGGCTACAACATCCATACCCACGGTCCCGGCACTAACGGCCGAACGATCACCGACCTCGACGGCCTCTCGCTCGTGTCCTGGACTCTGACCCCCGAGACCTCCCCCAATCAAGAAGTCACAAAACAATAAAGCAACCTTGTTTTTCCAGCACAAAAAGGGAAGTCCCCGCTCGCGCGGGGGTGAGCCATTCGGGCAGTGCCCTCCCGACGGCTTCCGGCACGAAGTCCCCGCTCGCGCGGGGGTGAGCCTCGTATCCGCCCCGTCCGAACGCGCCGATCAGGGAAGTCCCCGCTCGCGCGGGGGTGAGCCCTCGAAGCCGCTGCGTTCATCAGCGGTTCCGGCGAATTCCCCGCTCGCGCGGGGGTGAGCCGGGGTGATGGTCTATCGCCGGGTGTGGGGTTTTGAATTCCCCGCTCGCGCGGGGGTGAGCCATCTGCCGTTGCCTGGTTTTCATCCAGTCCACGAGAATTCCCCGCTCGCGCGGGGGTGAGCCGACGTTCGGCATCAACTGACAGACCCAGATGCCGAATTCCCCGCTCGCGCGGGGGTGAGCCCTGCGGCCGACGGCGGGTGGCGCCCCACCGCCGGAAGTCCCCGCTCGCGCGGGGGTGAGCCCAGCACCTTCTTCCACGCGATCTGAGACCACTCGAATTCCCCGCTCGCGCGGGGGTGAGCCTGATGGATCCGATGCGGTTCGCTGCCTCGGCCGGAACTCCCCGCGCGAGCAGGGTGTAAGCCCGTTCCTCTGAGCGAACCAGCAGCACGACCCTCCTGATCAGTGATGGGGTCAGAGTCGTACTTGCTCGGTGAACGAGCGACAAAGGCAATAGCATTGGAAACAGTTGGACCGGTGGCACGGGCGGCAGAAATCGAAAAACAGTTCGCCCGCGATAGCGGAGCTGCGGTGACGCGTGGGAATCTGGGCGTTGCGTGTGTACTGGGTTTACTGGGTGAGTCAGTGGATCCCAGTGACGAGCCTGGATGCCGGTCCGGGGCGATACCGAGCGCAATACCCCGGCTGACGGGACGAGAGCATCCAGCACAACTGGGCCAGCTCCGACCACAAGTAAATACGTCGACGGCGAGGCAGAGTTCTCACCACGAGGCTCTGGAACGGATTCACGCCGTGTCTCTGAATCACACGGTTGCGAGGGATACCTACGAGCCGCCACTCGATGTGACCGACGAACCGGGGCCCACAACGAGGATTTCGATGATCTATGCGGTTGTCGAACGGAGCTACTCCCCTGCTGTATCCGCGTCGGGGTGGTGACGTTGTTGCCTGTGCCCTGACGCCTGTGTTGGGAGCACAGGAGATCAGCCAGGGCACAGGCAACGTTTCCGAAGGAGAGGGACGGGCGCACCGGTGATCCCTCACCAGCGAGGATAGCCGCTTCTGCTCGCTGCGTAGTGGACCAGACGCAAACAGTTCGACGAATACGCGCTGCCCGCACCCCTGCCGGTGGCAGGTCCGAGGTGACGTTGCACTGTGGAGCGCGCCGTGGTGCACCGTGCTTCCTATTCTTGTGACGACCAGGGCGTTCCACTCTGGTCGCCGGGCAACGGCAGCACGTCCGTGACCTCCGTATCGCCTCGTTCCCGCGCTCGTACTCGCTCTACGCGTCGTTGCCGCCGTCGTGGTTGGTAGTCAGGAACAATCGGTGGTCTGTTCGCCTGTCGCTGGCGTCGCCACAGCACCACGATGATCGTCCCGATACTGGTAAGCAACAGCCCGAACACGGTCACCAGAATGCCTACGATCATCGCCCTGTCCCGTGGTGGATGTCGCGGTGTTCGGTCATCACCCGGTACCCGGCGTGGCGCAGCGACTCCGCACACCGCTCGGCGATGGCCACGCTGCGGTGGTGCCCGCGCTGGCAGCCGAACGCCATCGTCACCGCCCGACTGTCCTGCTCTCGTGCGGCGCGGATCAACGGGTAGGCGACATCGAGTGCGGAGTGAAACCATCCCTGCACCACGGGGTGGGTGAGCACCCATTCCTGCACCGACTGGTCCCGACCGGACAGGTCGTGCGATTCCGCCGTGTGGAACGGGTTGGGAAGCCAGCGCACATCCACCACGAGGTTGGACACTGGAGGATCACCGTGGCAGTACCCGAAAGACACGACATACAGCACCGGCGGAACGCTCATGCCGCACCCGCGTTCCGCAGTCGAGCCCGCTGCACTTGCTCCGGTAGCCCGGCGAGTTCCGGGAGGGGATGAGGTTTCACGTCGTCGGGCTGATATCCCAGACGTGCGACCGTGTCCTGGACACAGTCGGTACTGGCCCCGTTGATCAGCAACGTCCAGGTGCCGGTGTCGCGCACGACTTCGAGGGTGGTTGTGGCGAGCTGATACAGCGTGCGTGGTGGGTCTTCCCAGCTCCGGAATCCGTTGAGGGCACGGATTGAGCGATACACAGCGTCGGGGTCGACATGGCTAATGGTGACGCGCCAGCGGTGTGGATCGTTACCGTACTCAGGTTTGTTCATGGGGTTTCTTCCTTGTCGGTGCTCGGTTCGATAAGGGCCGTCGTGGGCGGAGGGTCGGTGTGTTGCTCGGGAGAGCGTTCCGACGTTGACAGTCGGGAGGTGCTCATCGATCGCCTCCGATCGCTCCCAGGCAGGTTGGTTGGGTCAGGGTTCCGGCGGCGCAGCTCGTTCAGCAGCGCGTCGAGGCCGTCGGGATCGTGCGGATCGAACGTCGGTGGTTGAGGTGCTGTTTCCCCGGCAGGCGATATCGGTCGCGTGGTTCTTGGCGTGAGTGGTTTCCCGCTAAGGCGAGGTGGGCCGTTCCTCGTCCGTGGCCGCGGGGAGCGTCTGCGTGTCATCGACTCCGATGGCCAGTAGCGGCTCGGTGGGCTCACCCACCTCCCGCAGCCACGGACGCGGGGAGCGCGTCCTGACTTCGGTGCTGTGTCGACCGCCTCCATCGCTGTAGCGCGCCGGGTCCCCGTCGCCATCGCGCAGTTCGTGTCGCCCCATGGTGGTGCTGCGTTCCACACGTCAGTCTTCAGGCCGTGGTGGCGAGCTCGTTGGTCTCGTCTCGTGCTGTGGCGCGGGCACGCAGGCACAGCGCGCACACCCGTTCCGATAGTGGTGCGTCGTGGGGTGGGGTGCGTAGGTGCGCGGTTCGGCACAGCGACAGCAGAAGCACCTCACGTCGTAGTGGTGAAGAGGTCTCGCCGGGCATGGTCACCGGCTTCTCGTTCCGAAAGAGGGGGTAGTGCCTGCCTCGGCCGGTGCGCGAGGGGCAGACGGTGTCGGCGGTGATGGCAGCAAGGGGCATAAGCATGGGAGTGCTTTCCCTCCAGAGCACGAATGGAAGACCGGACAGGCCGACTGCCGCTCGAACCGATGCGGTCGGGGGTCGCGAACAGGCCCGAGCGGCAGCCGCCTCCCCTCAGCTCCCCCGAGGGGCGGAGAAGCCAAGGGCTTTCTCCCACCGCCGGTGACGGACCCCGTTGTCACGTCACCGACGACGGGTGCCTGGCATGCCGGAGGCACCCCGCTGGGACTGCCGCAGCGTCTCGGCGGAGGCCTCCGACGTGAGGCGTCGGCCTCGGAGACATGCCCGAGGCTCGATCGCGACACCGGCCAGCACGCACTCCCGCGCCAGTCCCGTCCCACCCACATCCAGGACGAGTCCACGACGCCGTGTGTCCGTTCTCGGAGGACGCCGCAGGAAACGGGCACAGCAGACGTCGAGGCGGGGCGAGAGGCACGTCCCTGGAGGAGACACCCCCTCGTCGCATATGCGATTGGCATTGTCGCGTGTCGATCACAGTAACTTCGAACATGCGAAACGACAATGCGATGCGTCAAAGTTCTTCGAATCCGTCGTTTTCGGTCGACTCGGAACGTGGGAGGATCATGCCCATGTCAACCCCCACAGTGCTGCGGTTCATGCTGGGCAAAGAGCTACGTTCGCTACGTGAACGCGCTGGACTGGAGCTCGTCGATGCCGCGAGGGTGATCGAACGCAACTGGAGTGTCGTCAGCAAGCTCGAAAACGGCGTGACGAGCATCCGCCAGAAAGACCTCCGTGAACTGGTTCGGTTCTACCGGGAGACCCTCGGTTCCACGGAGCGAGGCGCGCCCGCTGACGGGGGTGACGAGGTTGATGTCGAACAGCTCGTCGAGATCAACAAGGGCACGGATGTTCGTGGGCGATGGCGGGGGTATCGCTCGATCGTGCCCAAGTGGTTTCGGATGGCCATGGATCTGGAGGCCGACGCCGAGGTGATCAACCTCTACCAGTCGGAGATCATCCACGGGCTGTTCCAAACCGAGGAATACATTCGAGCGTTGTTCACCGACGGCGCGTTGCGCTCTGTCACCGAGTCCACCGAGTCGGCGGTCAAGGCTCGGCTGGAGCGTCAACAGGTTCTGACCACCGACACCGCCCCGCGCGTGACCGCTGTGCTGTCCGAGTCCGCGCTTCGGCGGCAGGTGGGCGGACCGGCGGTGATGCGTCGGCAGCTGGACTACCTGGTGGAGTTGTCCGAGCGCCCCAACATCGACCTGCATGTCGCCGCGTTCGGCAGCAGGACCGCTATCGGGCTTTCTTTCCCGTTCGTGCAGTTCCGCATACCCTCGATAGGGCCACAAGCATCACCGCTGGAGTTCGTGCTGGTTGAGCAGTATCACGACGCGAACTACCTCGATGGCCCCACTGAGGTCGCCGAATACAGTGATCTGTGGCATGGGCTGTTGGGAGCGGCCCTCGATCCCGTGCATTCGCGCGAACTCGTGCGTCGTATCGCCGGGGAGTTCGCACGATCCACATCCGAAGGAGAAGCATCATAATGATCCCGACGACCGAGAGCTTCGGCGGCTGGCACAAGGCCACGGCCAGCGCCGCCAATGGCGGAGGCTGCGTCGAGGTGGGCTACGCGCCGGGACACGTCGCCGTCCGCGACACCAAAGACCGCGCCCAGGGCGCTCATGTCTTCACCGCCGGGGAATGGACCGCGTTCCTGGCCGGCGTCAAAGCAGGTGAGTTCGACCTCTGAGCCTCTGCTGAATGGGAAGGCGCCCTCGGTGACCCACGTCGTCACCGAGGGCGTCACTCGTTTGGACGATTGATCACCTCCCCACGAACGACGCAATATCGCATATGCGCCAAGAACATGCTTTACGCATTTGCCGCTGCCGTGATGGTGAAGGTGATCCGTGACCCCCTCGACAACAACCGCCGCAGCTGACCAGCAGCGGCATGCCCCCTGCCAGCTGGGCGCCTTCGAACACGTGTCTCCGAAGGAGCCGACTCGTAGGCGAGTTCCGACTCCTGCCCGCTCTGGAGCTCTCCCGCCGGCCGCGCAGCCTTTCCCCGGTCGAGAGCGAAAGGCACGAAGACGACGAGGACCGAGCAGCCTTGTCGCTGCCGAACGCACTCCGTGCTCACACGTCGAGACTTCCGAGGCGTTAACGGCGCCGCTGCCCAGCGGTCATCCCCGGTTTCGCCGCCGCCAGCCTCGGACGGGCAACGGACCCGTCACGGTGCCGACACGGCTATCGCCGGCCCCGCGCCTCGCGGGTTCCGCCATCCTGTGACGCGGCGGCCGCTGTGACGTGTTCCGGGCACCTTCACCCCCAGCACTGTCGTCAAACAACGACCGGAAGTGACGTGTAGATGAGTACGTCGACGGATTCCGCGCAGGCCGACGCGCTGCGCGAGGACATGATCAATCAACTGTGGACGATGGGTGCGGTGCGTAGTGAACGGATCGCCGACGTGTTTCGGGTGGTGGATCGGCGATGGTTCACCCCTGAGGCACCGCTGCAGCAGGCCTACGATCCCCGGGCGGCCGTGCCGATCAAGCGTGATGAGCACGGGGTCGCGATCAGCACTGTCTCGGCGCCGCAGCTGCAGGCGGGAATGCTGGAACAGGCCGACATTCGCCCCGGCATGAGCGTGTTGGAAATCGGTTCCGGTGGGGTCAATGCCGCCATGCTCAGCCATCTGGCCGGCCCGGACGGGTCTGTGACCAGCGTCGACATTGACCCCGAAGTGACCGCCCGGGCCCGCGAGTTGCTGGATCGAGCCGGTTTTCCAGCAGTGAACGTGATCACCGCCGACGCGGCGGCCGGAGAGGTCGGTGACGGCCCCTACGACCGGATCGTGGTCACGGTCAGCGCGTGGGACATCCCCTCCGCCTGGATGGATCAGCTCGCACCGCGGGGCCGCTTGGTGGTTCCGCTGCGGATGCGGGGATTGACCCGCTCGCTGGCCCTGGACCGGCAGGACGATCACCTGGTCAGCCGCTCTGCCGAGGTGTGCGGGTTCGTCACCATGCAGGGCCAGGGGGCCACCACGGAGCAGCTGGTGTCGCTGCGGGGCAGCACCGTCGTCGTGCGGTTCGACGATGGCTGGCCCGACGATCAGCCCCCGGAGCTCGATGAGCTGGTGACCACCCCGCGGGTCGAGCTGTGGAGCGGGGTGACCCTGCCCGGTAGTGAATCGTTCGACACGCTCTCATTCTGGCTGGCCACCCGGTTTGCCGGATTCGGCCGGTTGGCCGCCGAGCCCGACCAGAAAGACACGCTGGCCTCTGCCGAGGTGTTGTGGTTCGACCCGGCGGTGGTCACCCACGATTCGGTGGCCTATCTGACGGCACGGCGCGCCTCGCCCGGTGTCTCCGAATTCGGTGTGTATGCCTTCGGGCCGCACGCGGACACTCTCGCCGAGCAGATGGCCGAGCAGATCCGTGTCTGGGATCGCGAGCGGCGTCACGGGCCCGGGCCCGACATCGCGGTCTGGCCCCGCGAGACCTCCGACGAGCGGCTGCCCCCGGCCGATCTGGTGATCACCAAGCGCCACAGCCGCATCACGATCTCCTGGCCCGCGGCCGAAGGTGCCGCGAGCCAGGCCGAGTAAGAAACCGACCGAAAGGTGACCGAGATGACCCAGGCACTCGAGCAGACTGCCGCCCCCGGTGAGCTGGACGAGTTCACGCTCGACATCAGTGTGGTCGAGGACAGCCTGCCCCTGGCGAAGATGTCCTGCGACACCAGCGACGGCTGCGGCGGAACCACCTGTGGGTCGGCCTGCACCAGTCAGGTCGCCCAGACCCCGTACTGACAGTCCTGCCTCGCCGCGGCCCGTGTGATCGTCAGCATCAGGAGAGAACCGTGGGTTCTGGACACCCCGTCTACCGCCACACCGGTGTGGTGCAGGTGCGCGCCAGCACCGATCCGGGCAGCTGGGATCTGCCGCCCGTGCTTCACGCCAGCGCCGACCAGCAGACAGGCCGGGACTGGCTGGTCGAATTGTGGCGCCGCGAGGAGATCCGCTCGGCGGTGACGGTGGCCAGTCCCGCGCTGGCACGCACCATCGAGACCGAACTCGCCGGGCACTCCCGGGGGCAACATTCCCTGCCCCGCCTGCTCGGCACGGTCTCGGCGTATCTGCGGCGCTGGCAACGGCGCGCCACCCCGTTCGGCCTGTTCGCCGGGGTGGCCGCCACCGTCCCCAGCGACCAGCCGTCCCCGGCCGGCGACGCACACCGGATCACGGCACGCCCCGACGCGGGCTGGCTGGGCGGCCTCATCGACGAGCTGGAACACGACCGGCAGGTGCGCACGCGCTTGCTGGTGGTGACCAACAACGCCGCGCACGTTCGCGGAGACCAACTCGTTGTGCCCACCCACCTGTCCGAGTCCGCCCCTGACCACGCGTCCGCGCTGGACCTGTCGCTGCGGTTAACCGGGCCGGTGCGTGCCGCGCTGGACGCGGCCAGCGAGCCGATCCTGCTGGCCAGTCTGCAGGACAAGCTCGCCGAGACGTTTGCCCACGCGTCCTCGACCACGATCGAGACGCTGCTGGGCGAGCTGGTGGCCGCCAAAGCACTGTTGACCAACCTGCGGCCCCCGATGACCAGCCCGAACCCGCTGGCCCATGTCGTGGAAACGCTGCAAAACGCCGAGCTCGAGGATCTTCCCGCCGTCACCGAGCTGGCTACCCAGCTGTCCATGGTGCACACCGCGCTGCCTCACCACACCATCGCCGACGACGCGGGCCGAGCAGCGCTGACCGAGACCGCCACGCGGATGCGCACCCTCCGCCCCGCCGAGACGGTGCTGGCGGTCGACGCCACCCTGGACCAGCCGCCCACAATCCCCGAGCAGGCACTGGCCGAAGCCGAATCCGCCGCGACGGCGTTGCTGCGGCTGACTCCGCACCCGTTCGGCACGCCCGCCTGGCGCGAGTACCACCAGCGTTTCCTCGCCCGCTACGGCGCCGGGGCCCGCGTGCCGGTGCGCGAGATCATCGCCGATTCCGGGCTGGGGTTTCCCGCCGGATGGCTCGGCGCCGCCCGAGCGCACAGCCCCCACATGCTCACCGAGCGCGACACCACCCTGCTGCGGCTGATCCAGCAGGTCACCGCCGCCGGAGAGCGCGAGATCACCCTGACCGAACCGCTTCTCGAGCAGCTGCGGGTCGGCGACCACGAGCGCATGATCCCGCCGGAGAGAGTGGAACTGGCCTTCCAGCTGCACAGCCCCTCACCGGCCGCGCTGCGGCACGGCCGGTTCCAGCTGTGGGTCACCGGCGCGATGCACCCCGGCAGCATGGCCGGCCGGTTCGCCCCGCTGCTGTCCGAGCCGGACCAGCACCGGCTGGCCCAGACCTATGCCCCCGACGACGAGCACACCCTGCCCGCCCAACTGTCGTTTCCCCCACGACGCGAACACAACGAGAACATCACCCGCGTGCCCCAGCTGACGTCGCACCTGATCCCTCTCGGCGAGTACCACGAGCAGGACCACACGGTGATCCCGCTCGACGATCTCGCCGTCACCGCCGACCACCGCAGCATGGGGCTGATACGGCTCTCCACCGGGCAGCGGGTACGGCCGTGGCTGCCGCACGCGCTGGAGACCCAGCAGCACACACCCCCACTGGCGCGGTTTCTGGCGGAGCTGCCCTCGGCCTGCAGCGGTTTCTACGGACTCGTCGACGTCGGTGCCGCCCGAGAGATGCCCATGCTTCCCCGCCTGCGATACGGCCGCACCGTGCTCTCCCCCGCCCAGTGGCGCCTGCCCCGCGCCGATCTGCTCACCGCCGAGGCGGACACCGACAGCTGGGACACCGCGCTGGCCACGTGGCGCCACCGCTGGCACATCCCCGCACACGTGCAGCTGATCGAACGCGGCGACCAGCGGCTCCCCCTCGACCTGGACGATCCCGGTGACCGGGCGCTGCTGCGTCGCCGCCTGCAGCACAGCCGCAGCAGCCACGTGCTGCTCCGCGAAACAGGCAGCCCCCAGGATCATGCTTGGTCGCGCCGCGTCTGCGAATTCCTCACCCCCTTGAGCGCCAGCCCACCCGCGCACCAGCCCGCCCCGGCACCCGCCGCAGCCGTTCCCTCCCCCAGCCGGGCACACCTGCCCGGCACCGGGCACGTGCTGCGCGCCGACATGCTCGTCCATCCCGAGCGAGCCACCACCGTGCTGACCCAGCACCTGCCGAGCCTCTGCCACGCCCTCGCCGAGCGGACGCGCCGCTGGTGGTTCACCCGACACCACCAGCCCCACCGCCCCGACAGCGACCAGTACCTCACCCTGTGCTTCCGCCTCGAATCAGGCAGCCACTACGCCGAGAGCGCCGCCCGCCTGGCCGACTGGGCCGCACCCCTGCAGCAGATCGGGCTGCTGGCCGAGTACACCCTCGCGCCGTACCACCCGCACGGGACCTACGGCACGCGGCCTGACACCGAGACCGCCGCCGAACAGCTCTTCACCACCGACTCCGAGACGGCCCTGTCCCAACTGCACTGGGCCAGCACAACCGGCCTGCCCAGCCAAGCCACCGCGGCCGTGTCGATGACCGACATCGCCGCGCATCTGGCCCCCACCCCCGAGCAGGGCTATCGCTGGCTGACCCACCTGCTGGCCCACCAGCCCGGCAAACTCGACCGCGAGCTGCGCGACGCCGCGCTCCACCTGGCCGACCGGGACCCTCTGGAACAGCTGACCACACTCACCGGCGGCACCGAGCTGGCCACCGCATGGCGCCGTCGGCGCGAGGCGGTCCTGGCCTACCGCGACCAGCAGCATCACGACCACGCCGACCCCGACACCGTGCTGCGGTCCCTGCTGCGCGAACACCACCTGCGCGCCGTCGGCGTCGACACCGGAGCCGAACGGCTGACCCAACGGCTGGCCCGAGCCGTCGCCCAACGCCGCCTCGCCCTCGGCGACCGGAGAGCCCCATGACCGCCACTACCACCGCTTCCTGCCTCACCCGCATCGCCGAAGAACTCGCCACACCCCCACCGGCCACGCCGGCCTGGCACGCGCAATCACTGTCCCGCGGCACCGCCGGGACCGCCCTGCTGCACCTGGAACGAGCCCGCAGCGGCCACGGCCCCTGGCACCGCGCCCACACCTGGGTGCGCGCCGCCACCACCCACCCCGTGCTCGCCGGCACCGACACCTCGCTGTATCTCGGCGCCCCCGCCGTGGCGACACTGCTGCACACCGCCAGCGAGAACATCCCCTCCTACGCCGCCGCCGCGACCACCCTGCACGAGTCGATCACCGCCGACACCCACCGCCGGGTCGACCTCGCCCTACAACACCTCCAGCAGGGCAGCACCCACTTCAGCGACTACGACCTGTTTCGCGGACTGACCGGGACAGGCCGACTGCTGCTCGACCACGCCCCCGGCGACGACGCCCTCGCCCGCGTACTCGACTACCTCGTCCGACTCACTCACCCCAAGCGGGACACCGAGACCACCCTGCCCGGCTGGTGGGCCGCCCACGATCCCGACCCTGCCCTACCCACCCCCGGTGGGCACGCCAACCACGGCCTCGCCCACGGCATCGCCGGCCCCCTCGCGCTGCTGGCCCTCGCACGGCGACGCGGCATCACCGTGCCCGGCCAGCGCGAAGCGATCGAACGAATCCTCGCCCACTACGACCACTGGCGCCACGACACCGATCACGGTTCCTGGTGGCCCCAATGGATCACCCACGAGCACCACGCACTCACCGCCGCCCACCAGCACGGTCCACCACGCCCCTCCTGGTGCTACGGCACCCCCGGCATCGCCCGCGCCCACCAGCTGGCCGCACTCGCCCTCGACGACACCACCCGGCAACGCCACGCCGAAAACGCCCTCACCGCCTGCCTGACCGACCCACGGCAACTGGCACTGATCAGCGACAACGGGCTGTGCCACGGCTGGGCCGGGCTCTACCAAACCAGCTGGCGCATCGCCGGCGACGCCCGAAGCACCTCGATCACCCACCACCTGTCCACGCTGCCCCAGCAGCTCACCAGCCACCTCGACACGATCACCCCCACCAGCGATCCCGGATTCCTCACCGGCACCGCCGGAACCGCTCTCGCCCTGCACACCGCCCTCATCGACACACCACCACGATCCGGATGGGACGCATGTCTGCTGCTGAGCTGACCCACGACGCCACCACCCACGCCGTGCTCACCGTGCTTGGCGGAACACCACTCGCACACGCCGCGGCCACCGCCGGGATGAGCTCCGCAGAACTGGCCGAGGCGGTCGAGACCTACCACCAGGCCGGACAAGCAGCGCTGGCCACCCGGATCGACAGCGACTGGTATCAACTCGCCCTCGAACTGCCCCCAGACCACCTCGAAGAAACCCTGACCAGCAGCCTCGCGCCCCAGCTGCGCCAACTCACCACCACCGGCGCCATCACCGGCTGGTGGTTCCTCCGCAAAACCCCCGGACTACGCCTGCGCATCACCCCCGCCGACAGCGCCTCCACTATCGACCCCCTGCTCAACGAACTCCGCACCACCGGCGCACTCACCACGTGGCGACGCGGACTGTACGAACCAGAACAAGCCGCCTTCGGCGGGCCCACCGCGATGAGCCTCGCCCACGAACTGTTCGCCGCCGACAGCCACCACCTGACGACCTACCTGCACGACCCACACCCATCCCTCGGGCGACGAGAACTGTCCCTGCTGCTGTGCAGCAGCCTGTTCCGCGCCGCCGGGCAAGAATGGTTCGAATGCGGCGACATCTGGCACCGCGTCAGCCGCACACGACCCGCACCCCCACCGCTCACCCACCCCGAACAACTCACCCACCAGCTGCACACACTGCTGACCCACGACCCCCACCCCACCGGCCCCTTGTTCGGCCCCGACGGGCCACTACACACCTACGCGCCCTGGGCCCACGCATTCGCCCACACCGGACACGCCCTGGCCCACACCCACCCCCTCCAGCGAGGACTCCGCGACATCCTCGCCCACCACGTGCTGTTCCACTGGAACCGCCTGGGACTCAACACCACCACACAAAGCATCCTCGCCCACACCGCCACCACCGCGATCCTCGACACCGAACAAAGCCCGCCACCAACACTCCGAAACAACACCGAATGACCACCATCGACACCTCCTCAGCTGACGAGCTGCGCGCCCGCATGGTCGACAAGGTTCGTGACAAGGGATTCGCGACGAACCCGCGTGTGGAGCAAGTGCTGCGGGACATGCCGCGCCACGACTTCGTACCCGGACACGACCTGGAGACCGCGTACCACCCGTTCCAGGCCGCGATCACCCACCGATTCTCCGACGGCACCTCACTGAGCTGCGCCAGCGCCCCGTTCGTCGTGGCGATGATGCTCGACCAACTCGACGTGCGCCCCGGAGATCGCGTGCTGGAGATCGGCGCCGGAACCGGCTACAACGCCGCCCTACTCGCCGAACTCACCGACGACGCGCGGCTCGTGACCACCATCGACGTGGACCCCGACGTCACCACGCAGGCCCGGCGGAACCTCAACGCAGCCGGGTACGGCGACGTGCGTGTGGTCACCGGGGATGGCACGCGCGGGGTAGCCGAGCACGGACCCTACGACCGGATCATCGCCACCGTCTCTCCCTGGGACATCCCACCGGCCTGGTGGCACCAACTCACCCCCGTCGGACGCATGGCGCTCCCCCTGCGCTGGCGCGGCCAAACCCGCGCCGTGGCCTTCGCCGACCAGCACGGCACGCTCGTCTCGGACTCGGTGGAACTGTGCGGTTTCGTGAACCTGACCGGGGAGACCGAAGGAGAACAGAGCGGCGCGATCACCGACGACGGCACCATCAGTCTGCACTGGGACCGCGACCAACCACTCGATCCCAACAAGCTGCACGGTGTGCTCGATGCTCCGAGCACCACCCGCTGGTCCGGGCACACGATAGGCGGTAACGAACCCTTCGACGGGATCTGGCTACGAATGACCGCCGAGGACAACCGCACTTGCCGACTCGACGTAAACCCGGACGTGCCCAGCGAGGTCGCCGACCCGCTCGCGCCGATGCGGTCCCCAGCACTCGCGGCGGACGAGTCACTGGCCTACGCGACCAAGAACCGGCACCAGACCGACAACGGCTCCCGCTGGGAACTCGGCGCGATCGGCCACGGACCGGCCGCCGAAACCCTGGCCGACCGGCTAATCGAGATGATCGATCGCTGGTCGCCCGCCCGCGAGGCACGCCCCACCGTAACCGCCTACCCAGCCGACACCAAGTTCTCGGAAGCATCCATCGAAAAGCGGCACTGCGAACTCCTCGTTACCTATTCCGAAGAATGATGACCGTCAGATCGTCCTGGTCACGCCATCGTGGACTGAGCTCGATAAGAGCTGTCGCCGTGCAGCGGGCGGTGGCATCATCTGCCGTGAGCCCGTGTGGAGCTCGCCGAACTGTCCTCCCGTCCACCACGTCTGGCCGGGAGGACAGTCCATGAGCGCAGAAACACTCTTGCGGAGTGGCGGCTAGCTGTAGTGCCCGGTGTCTCGTAGTGAAGCCGGGGTGCCGTGGTCAGACAGCAGCTTCAGCACGGCGGGGTGGTCCAGACGGGGTCCCAGGACGCGTTCCAGGTGGGGATGGATCTGGGTGAGCAGTCCGCGTAGCCGGTTGCGCACCCGGGTGGCCTCGGCGGCGAGGTCGTCGTCGTGGCCACACAGCATGGACAGGGCGGCCACGGTCTCGTCATCGGGGGCCAGACCCCGCAGGGTGTGGGGCCTCGTGCGGGCCGCGTCGGCGATCACGGCGGCATCGCGGGCGTGGAGTTTTGGCTTCCCCGGGATACAGGTCGGCGATACGCCGCATGGTCAGCCCGGGCAGATGGGCCACCCGACAGCCGGCGTCACGGGCGACCGCCAACGGCAGCGCCCCGATCGAGGCGGGCTGGTCGACCACCACCAACACGGTGCCATGCTTGGCCTGCAGCTTGTCGACGATCGCCCGCAGCTTCGGCTCGCTGTTCGGCAGGGTTTTGTTCAGAACGGTCTTGCCGGACGGTGTCAGCGCGCGGGCGTGATGCTCGCCCTTACCAACATCCAAGCCGACGAAAGCGCCAATCTCGTTGGGCTCGACCACGATGTTCCTGTCCGTCGCAGTTCATCCCGGCCTGCCAGGCGGCACCGTCCAGCCAGCATCCACATTACGCAGAGCCTGCCGCTCGCTCAGGGCGACGCTCCGGCCTCTATCAGCGGTCATGCGGTGCCTGCAGGCCCGGTGACACCACCCCCCGGATCATGCAGACAGGGGGGACAAGTCCTGCCGGACCCACAGGCCGGGAGCCCCCTTGCGGGGCCACCACAAGAAGGTAATGGGGGATCGATGACTGGGCCCAGCCCTGTGGACCGAGGCAAGTCCGGCTCAAAAAACCATCTGCTGACCGATCGCACCGGACTGCCGTTGGCCATCGGTGTCTCGGCCGCCAACACGCACGACAGTCACGGGCTCATCCCTCTCGTGCTGGCCATCCCCGCCACACGGTCCCGTCGTGGACCTCGCCGATTCCGCCCGACCAAACTGCACGCCGACAAAACCTACGACTACCGCACATTACGCAGATGGCTCCGCGATCGAGGAATCACTCCCCGCATCGCCCGTCGCGACCTCGACACCAGCGACACACTCGGCCACCACCGATGAGTCGTCGAGCGCAGCTTCTCCTGATTATCCGACTACCGCCGTCTCACCACCCGATACGACCGCACAGCCACCCACTTCGCCACCTTTCTCACTCTCGCCACAGCACTGACCTGCTACAAAACACACCACATGAGACACAATCTCAGCACGGTGTATCTTTTGGATATTCACTGCGTTCCTTGCCACAGGCTCGCCAAGCGGCCTCGTCTTTCGCAGAGCGGCATCGATGGCAGGGTAAGTAGACATGCACCTGAGACTGACTCACGTTTCCATGGATCTCCCCTGCTTGTGCCACTGTCTTGCCGTCGCTCGCGTAGTCGTACGTATTTGAATACTTCTTTGACTGAATCCTGTCAGTCTCAGTTGCAGAAGCAATACTTTGGCAACGTCGCGGCCCGAATTTATCCTGGAGCTTTTCGGTCAAAAGTTGCGCGACACCGAGTCCAAATTCCACAAGAAAGAAAGTAAACCCTATAACCAGGGGAAATAACGCTCCGTAAAGGAGCACGGTAGCCGGTTTGGGACCTACCAGTCCCGCTCGAGCTTCATGTGAAAAGCTCGATCAGAGCAACCTTCCACAGAGTCAACCCGGCCCCATCCTTACCTTTCTTGCACTCCTATTCTCTACTTAATCCAGCTGCCAGGGAGAGACAACCTCCCACACCTTGTCGAGAAACTCGTAGCGCATCGGACTACCGATGGAATCCACTGACCAGCGGAGATCAACCCTGCTCGGGGAAGTTTCCCAGCGCTAGTGAAGATCGTTTCCCGTCGTGCTGGTCAGCGGGGAGGTGCGGACGTCTCTCACCGTCGTTCGGAACTCGTTTCCGATGTCGCTCGGTCACGCCTGCCGGTTGTTCACGGAAGGTCCCTCACAGCGGCCAGGTCTCGCGCGGCGGGGTGGGAACGGTATGCGCCGGGAAGGGGTCGCGTGGCCGGCGGTCTTGGGCCGAGGGCTTGCTGAGGGTCACGGCTAGCGGTGGGTTGCTCCATGTAGGTGACATCGCCTGATTCGTGATCGCTCTGTCAGGACTCCTTGTGATGATCTTCGCGGGTGGTGGTGCCGTGAGCAAAGGAGCAGCCGCATGACCCAGGCCCGGGGGCCGATGTCTCCAGAGGCCGAGCTCGACCCGAGCATGGTGGCGAGCTTGGACGACTTGCTGAAAAACGTGCTCAGCACTCCGGAGATCCTGGAGGCGCTGGAGGCGGCGCGTCTGAATCGACACGAGCTGATGGGGCAGATCCTGCGCGATCGATCGTTTCGGGCACGGGCGTCGAGTATGTACGAGCCGGTCGAGAAGCGCCGCCAGCAGCTGCGGGAACACCGCGCGCGCAAGCCTTCCTGGGGACTGCAGGACTGGCAGCCGGGGCGGCGCCACTGGCTGGTCGTGCTGGCAGCGGGGTTACTCCCGCCGGTTGCGATAGGCGTTCTGTTCGGCGTTATCTGGTCGGCGCCCCTGTGGGTGTGCTTCGGGCTCGTGGCAGTCGCCTACTGGGCAGAGCTACGTGTGCCGGCCGCTTTTGGAGCTGGCGAATCTGCCACAGGCCACCTGGGAACGGCTGCAATGGGGGCGCCGACGGCAAGCGTTGCAGCTCGGTGTTCCCGTCCGGCGGTTTCGGTGGAAGCAAACCGTCCGGGATGAACTGATCCTGCCGGAAGTGCGCGAACGCATCAACGACAGCCATGCTCCCTCGTTCGAGCACACCCTCACCGTGCGCGACGCCGCGGGTCTGCAGTCGGTCGACGAGGTGTCGTTGCTCATCCGCACCGACTCCATGAGCACACTCCTGCGAGAGTTGCGGCGCCCGCAGGTGGGCGCCATCGCTCTGGCCGGCCAGCGCGGAGCTGGCAAAACCACGTTGATCCAGGCGCTGGCTGGAAGCATGGTCGGCGACGACGAACCACGACGGCTGACGATCACCGTGGGAGCACCCGCCCGCTACGAGGCGCGGGATTTCGTACTGCATCTGCATGCTCGGGTCTGTCGCGCCGTCCTGGACCATCTGACTGCCCGCGGCGATGCGGACCACTTCAGCGCCGAGTACCAGCGCTGGCAGCACCTGCGAGGTCAAGTTCGGCGCCGTCATGACGCGAGCAGGCTGCTGCGCCGGCTCTGGCGGGGACTGCGCTGGGCGGTGCCGCTGCTGGTACTGGGCTGGCTGCTGTGGTATCGCGACCCAGCCAGCGCGGTGGATCACTACGTCGCCGATGTGCGGCTGCTGCACGCCGCGGGGGCCAGCGGTGCCGACCCGCCGCAGTGGTCTGCTCGGCACCTGCTCGCCTTGCTCGCGGTGACCACGGGCCTGTTCATCGCCGTGGTCAACGCCCTGGGGGTCGCAGCGATCCCCCTGGGTAGGATCCTCGGCGCGCAGGGGCGTCACATCGTCCAGTTCGGCAGACAGCTACGCTACAGCTGGCATTCCTCAGGCGCTTCCCGGGCGGTGGGGAACGCGGTAACCCGCGTGTTCGTCGTGCTCGGCCTGGAGTCGTTCACCCCGCGGATCCGGGCGTACACGCCCAAGGCCCAGAATCCGACAGCAGAGAATCGGGCCTTCGATGCTGATATCGCTGCGCTGCGCAAACTCGCCGAAGATCAGCTCCGTCGGGTGCGCTACCTGCAAACCCACACCTCCGGTTGGTCCGGCAAACTCAGCGCGAGCAAAGGCGCGGAAATCAACTGGAACCGCTCACTCCAGCATGCCGAACAACCACTGACACACCCGGAACTGGTCGACCAGCTCCGCGCGTTCCTCGAACGGACTGTGGCGGTACTGCGCGAGACCGGAGACGTCGACGGGCTGGTCATCGCCATTGACGAACTCGACAAAATGGCCAGCCCGACCCAGGCTCACGACTTCGTCAACGAGATCAAAGGCATCTTCGGCATCACCCACTGCCCGTTCGTCGTGTCCGTCTCCGACGACGCACTCACCGACTTCGAACGTCGCGGCATTCCCGTCCGCGATGCTCTCGACAGCGCCTTCACGACCATGATCTCCGTGCCGCCGTTCACGCTGGATGAGTCCCAGCGTTGGCTCAGCCGCCGCGTCATCGGCCTGCCGCTGCCGTTCATCGGCCTGTGTCACTGCCTGTCCGGTGGCATTCCCCGGGAGCTCAGCCGCACCGCTATCGCCCTGCATGACCGCATCGACAGCGCAAAACCTCCTCTCCTGGAGGAGGTAACACATCAGCTGGTCACCACCGATCTGAGCGCCAAGATCCGAGCCTTCGCCGCCGCGAGTCAGCAGCTCGGTCCCGCAGCCGATGTCGACACCGCCACCCTGACCCTGCACACCAGTTCCTGCGACACCGCCGACGACATGATCGTTCTGGCCACCCGGCTCCTCGAGGTCACCGAGACCGAGCCCACCGCTGGCCTGACGCAACTGCGCTGGCACGCAGCCAGTTATCTCTACTACTGCGCCACCGTGCTCGACATCTTCGACGCCGACCTCGACGAGTCGACTCTGCAAGCCGGCTGGCAGCCCGGACCAGGCAGCCTGAGCCAACTCGCCACCGCCCGGCAAGCCCTGGCAGTCACGCCAGCGTGGAGCTGGCGACTACTCACCACGGTGCGCAAACACTGGTCGCTGCCCCTGGCCGACGAAACCGGCACCCCAGCACCGATTCCTGCCAGTGAAGGGAACTCTATGAGCAGTACCCAGTTCAGCACCACGCTGATCGACCAGTGGCCAGTCACCAACACCGCGGCTACCTACTTGGGCGCGGCCGAAGGCCGCAGATACCACCGGTATCTGGGTACGCAGTTCACCGCGATGGTGGTGCAGGATTGGCGACGCGCGGATGGGGCCACCGTCGCGTTTTGCTGGCCCATGCCGGGAATGCACACTCGGCTCGTCCACATCGCCGACCGGTTCCCCGGACGGGATGCGTACGTGGTGATCAAAGAAGCCTTGTGGGGATTGCACGCGCCGGAGCTGCGTGCCACGACAGGCCGGCATCCTGGACGAAACGGCAAGGAGGTGGAATGGTCCACGGTCGCCACCACCTTGGGCCAATCCCTGCCGTATTGGCCGTTCTCGCTGCGGCTCCCGCAACTCATTCTGGACTGGCAGCCCGGTGACGAACCCGTGCGCTACCCTCCGCACCTGTCGATCAACGTCGATGAAGCGGTGCTCCTGCGCATGGCCATGCTCTACCCGGCCGGGCACGCGGTACACCGCACCCTGATCAACGCCGTGCAAGCCTCCCAGCACGGTGATGCCTCCGATGAACGGCTGCTGCACGAGCGTCTCGCCGACGGTCGGATCAGCAGCCACCACATTCACCTCGCCGCCGAGCCAGTCGAAACCCCGAAGGTCGAACTGGACGACCTGCCTGAGCACGAGCGCCGCGACGCGTGGCGCCAGATACTGCAACGGTCCGACAAACTCGCAGTCGACTGCGTGCACAACACTGCAGACATGCTAGCCAACGTGCGCGCGGATTTCCCACACATCTCCACCATCACCATCCCCCGCAGCAAGTGGGGAGAAGAGTTCCTCACCCGCCTCGAGTCGGTCACCTACAGGGCCGTGTTCGTCATGCTCGTCCCGGACAGCGCAGACACCCTCTGGATCGACCCGCTCAGCGACACCCCTGTCACGATCGATCCCAGCGGTGCGGAAATGCGTGCACTGGCGCCCTCCCGGCTTCCCTCCTCCAGTCCCCTTGCTGAACTGATCCTGGACGGCGACATCTGGGTGCGCACCGAAAACGGAACGCTCTATCCCGCACCCCACGGTGACTCCCACGGCCTGACCTGGGGAGACGGCGACTCCACCACCCTCGCGGTGCTCGCAGTTCGGCTCCTCGACGACATCACCACCCCCGGCGCCGACCTCGACCACAGCCACCACCACTCGCCCGGACTGCAGGAGCTCATGCAACACCCCTGGCCCGATGGAACAGTATTGAGCCGAGCACAGCTCGAAGACGCACGCAACGCCACCAGCACATAACGGCGTGTCTGCCGAGGAGTTCAGCCGTTGCTCGTGGCACTCTCAGTGTGCCCGGTGCGGAGTTGTGCGGCACGATACGGATGTGCCCCGGCTTCCACGATAAGCCGGGGCACATCCGATTATGTCGTTGTTGACGCGCTCAGATCAGGTGGTCGTAGCGTCCTGCTTTGGCGTCGGCCACGAACGCGGCGAGTTCGGCCGGGGTATAGATCTGGGTACGTGCTTGCCGGTCGTTGTCGTCGAGTTTGCTGTCCTGAAACGAGATGTAGCCGTCTGTCGAGGCCACGGTGATGCAGGCACCGTTGCCGGTGCTCGCGGCCGGTGCCGCGTGCTCGGCGTGGACGAGTTGCTCGTACACCTCGTCGGGGATGTCGTGGTAGGGGTTGCTGCTCATGTGTCCAGTTCCTTCATCACGGTGCGGTACAGATTCAGGCTTTCCCGAGCGGGCAGTGCCTTGGCCAGTGCCGCGTTGAACGTATACGTTAGTGCTGAGATGGGCTCACGGTCTTCGTAGATTCCTGCACCGAGATCTCCGTCGACTTGCACCACCTCCGCATCCTCTTCGTCCGGGAACGAGTAGATCAGGAAACCGCCCAAACCCGGCCACGGTCCCTCCTCGTAGGGTAGGACGTGCACGGCGGCGGTTCCCTCTTCTGTGATCTGGCATAGCTTCTCCAGCTGGGCGCGCATGACCGCGCGGCTGCCCACCTGGTGGCGCAGTGAGGCCTCGGTGATCACAGCGGTGAGCCCGCCGAAGTCGTCGTCAGCCAGGCGTTTCTGTCGTCGCATGCGCAGCTCGACGAGCATGTCGACATCCGTGGGACGTACCCAAGCACGGCTGGACTCGATGATTGTTCGGGCGTAGTCCTCGGTCTGCAGCAGTCCCTGTACCACGCTGGTGTCGTAGGTGCGGATGGCTCGCGCGTCCTCACCGAGTTCGATGGTCAGTTCCAGCGTCTCGTGAATGTAGGGGCTGTATTCGGACCACCAGCCTGGTTCTTCGGCGCGGGCTCGCAGTGTTTCCAACCGTGCGGCGGTGTCCTCGCTCGCACCGACCGCGGTCAGGATGCGCTCGAGCTGCGTGGCGTCCAGTCGTGCGGCCCCGACCTCGATCTTGGACAGCTGTCCTTGGCTCACGGAGGCTCGGCGTTCCTGCCCAGCATTGATCGCCTCGCACAGTTGGTCTTGGTTGAAGCCAGCCCGCTCACGCAGCTTCCGGATCTGCTTGCCGAGTCGACGTGCCCTGATCGTTTTGCGTGCCACCTGTCGCTCCTCAACGGGGTCGTTGCACCGCCACACCCGCAGGATGCGGCCACGGTGTCAACGAGGATCACCCGATCGGACGTCTAGACTGATCGGAATAATTCCAGCATCATTCTCTCATGTGTCGGGAATCACTAGAGCATCATAACTCCCCGATCGGTGCTCTGTCCTGACACCACAGACGCGGCGGTCCCGTCGTTGCCCCCGACCTCCGACGGGGTCGCCGTGACCAAGCTGGACTCGCACGTGAATGGACCGACCACATGGGCAATCACAGCCTCACGACGATAGGGGACGCGCGGCCATTCGTCGTGGCCGTTGGCGAAGGAGGTACTGCCCGGCAGCTCACCGTCAGCGATCCCGAGACCGCGTTTGACACTCTGGTGCGGATCCTCGCCGAATCCCTTCCCAATGTCTCCGGTGCATGGGGGCTCTCGGCTGAGTGGCCCGAACCGATCTCACTCGTCGTTCGCTACCGCCGTGGGATTGTCGGCGAAACCAGACGGGTCGCACACATCGTTGTGATGCGCCCCGGAGACTGGCACGGGGACACGCTGAGCGCGTGGTGCGGAGCGACTATCGCGATCACCGATCTGGAATTCCTCACCCCGGGTGAGGGGATGCCCTGCATACCCTGTCTACGACGAGCTCCGCTGTCGAACACGCCCCAGCAGGTACGGGCATGACGGCCGCGGACGAGTCCCACTGCGTTGCCCGCGTGTGGATCGACCACACCGGAACGGTGCACGAACGACTCGCGGCCGATACCGGCCGCACGTTGTGCGGTCTCAACGCTGGTGTCAACAACGACCTCGAACCGGCAGGCCCGCGAGTCTGCGGCACGTGTGTACGGCGGCATGTTGACGCCGAGACTCCCGTCTCGAACGGCTGAGCCGCTCGACAGACAGGTGGCCCGGACCCGGCTTCCCTCCCCCGTGTTCGGGCCACCTTTCCACCCCACTGTCGTCCTGAAAGGACCTTCGATGACGATCGCTCCGACATTGGCCAGCACGATTGTTCCGCTGCTGAGACTTCAACACTCCATCGAAGCCGAACGACCGGCATCGGTTCCTCCCCACCTCGGTGGCCACGAGGTGCGTGCGCTGGTCGCCGACACCTACCCCGATCTGGAACAGGCCCACCAGCTACACCGCTCCCGCAGTGAAACCGTGCACGGTTATCGGGATCGTCGCACGGGGGATTGGGTCATCGTGTTCGAACGTGCCGAGAAGCAGTCCACGCTCAAGGAGTACGGCGGTCCGCTGTGGGACCGCCTCGTCGCGCTCGTGAGCAGGTGGCAGGCCATCAGCCTCCCCACCGATCACCACTCGCGGCAGGACTGAACGATGCGCACAGCGAACATCGTGGTCGCCGTCCGCGGCAATCACCGGGAAATCGCGGACCTGTTGCGGCACATCGCCGCCCAGGACTTCACCGGACGGATCGAGATGATCCTGGTGGACAACCACCGTCGCCGCAGAATCTCACCGTCGGTGCTGGCCGAGGCGGGACTGGCCGGAACCGTGGTCCACGAGCCCCGCCCCGGGCTGAGCCGAGCCCGCAACACCGGGGTGGAGCACGTGACCGGGGAATTCGTGCTGTTCACCGATCCGGACTCGCGTCCTCATCCGGGCTGGGCCAGTGCTCAGGTTCGAACTCTCATCGAGACGGGTACCCATTGCGCGGGTGGCCGAGTCGCCCCCCTTTTCGTGGGTTTTTCCGAACCAGCGGCGCTCGAACCGGGCCTCGCGCAGTTCTTCGTCCCGCCCGACTGGCCGAGCGAGCCGTGCGAGCTGCGCCCGCCGTTCTGGCTGGTCGGATGCAACCTGGCCACCCGCTCCA
>NZ_FOMZ01000020.1 GCF_900112765.1 Actinopolyspora alba | reverse complement strand
CGGCCGCAACTCCGCCCTCGCCGCATACACCGCAGCGGTGTAGCCGGCAGGACCCGAGCCAACGACAATCACGTTCCGCACGTCGCCAGTCACCGCGCCCCTTCCCTCGTCACGTCGTTCGCGCGTGGTCGGTGTCCGCGCGCTTCATCGTCAACGCGATACTAGGCGCCGGTTGTTCCCGTCCCCGTGGGGTGAGTGCCCGCGCCCACATGCTGGACCGCTGTTCTCGCGGCCGGGGTGAACCCGGTTGTTCACCCCACGGCCGCTCGTCGGCCGTTCCGTACGGAACGGAGAGGTCGAGCACCCTCGTGGACGATCCGGCTCGGAACTCCCGGTCAGCCACCGACCACGGTGTCGGACATGGTGGCGGGATTGCCCGCCCCGCAGTCGGTGCCGACCGTCAATAACCGGAACTGGCCGACCTCACCGGTCGACAGCACCATCAGCTGAGCGGGTTCACCGTTGAAGGTGATCCGCTGCGCTCCCATGGGGTCGCTGTCGGAGATCCCGTTCGCCTGTAAACACCGCAGCAGTCGGCCGGGGTCGTCCAGCCCGCCCGCGTACCGCTCCTCGGAGGAGAGCACCGCACGCAACTGTTCGCCGTTGAGCGTCGCCTGCTCCCCGGTTAACGCCAGCGGCGGATCCGAGGGGCCGGTGGCGGCCGGTGGCTCCGAACCGGTGTCACCCGCCTGATGGTCACCGGAGCCACCGCCCGGAACCGTGACCAGCACCACGGCCAGCACCGCGGCGGCCGCGGCCACCAGGCCCGAGCCCCACACGAGCCCGCGGCGTCGGCGGCGTCGGTTGCCGCCCCGGCCGGAAGCACGCCCGATGTCGATCACTTCGGCCTGTTCCGGCTCCGGCGAGCCGTGGGACTCCGCTCGCTCGTCACCGTGGATCCCGTGTCCGACGGTGTGCTCGTGCTGCCCGTCGGCGCCGTCCGTGGCCACCGGAAGCGGTTCGACGGCCAGTGACTGTTCGATGCGGGCCGCCACCTCCTCCGGTATCTCGACGGCGACCTGTTCCGCCAGCTGGGTCCGCGTGGTCTCCAGCGCGGTCAGGACCGCCGCGGCTGCCGGATCAGCGCTGGTCGCGGGCCGTAGTCGCGCCGCGGTCTCCTCATCGAGCGCTCCCGCGTGCAGTTCGGCCAGCATCTCGGGGGACCATTCCGGAACCCCGTGCTCACCGGCACGCCGATCCTCGCCACTCATCGTCCCTCCCGTCGACGCGTGGCCATGCCTTCGTCTGAGACGTGCGCGTCCGCACTCGGGTTCCGTAGATGCCCGAGAAGTTGCGCCAACTTGATCCGGCCTCTGGCACAGCGGCTCTTGACGGTGCCCTCGGCCACGCCGAGTAGTCTCGACGCCTCCGAAACCGGATATCCCTCGACGTCCACGAGCACGATAGCGGCTCGTTGATCTTCCGGCAGTTCGCCGAGCGCGTCCGATACGACCATTCGGGTGTCGTGCTCGGCTATTCTGTCGTGCGGGTGTGCGGGTTCGCCCGGACCGTCCTCCGGTAGTGGGACGGTGGCTCGGGCCTGACGTCTGCGAATTCGATCCAGGCAGGCGTTCACCACGATCCGGTGCAGCCAGGTGGTGACCCTGGACTCGGAGCGGAACGAACCCGCGTTGCGAAACGCGGAGATCATCGCGTCCTGCAGCGCGTCGGCGGCTTCCTCCGGATCACGCATCGTCCGCAGGGCCACCGACCACAGTCGATCACGGTGCCGCCGGAAGAGCTCGGAGAACGCCTGCCGGTCCCCGGATAGGTGAGCCGCTATGAGATCGGCATCCGAACTGGCGGTTTCTGACACGCCACGAACCCTACTGATTATGCGCTGTTACACATCCACCAGATTGGTCAGAGCGCCTCCCGTCCCACCGCAGTGGGCTTCCTCGTCTCCCGACCCCGCGGTGGCGGGACACGGGACGGCCCCGGAACCGGCGGCTCCCACTCGCTCCGCGCCTCCCTTGCGGGCTCTCACCGTGCGGCGGGGAGACCGGCGACCGGTCCCGCCGGGGCCGGTCCGCGCGACCGTAGCGTTACGCCTGCCCGTTGGTGCCGCGCAGCTCGATCTCCGCGATCTCGGAGCTGTAGCGGTCGCCCTGGGACAGCCCGGTGATCCAGACGAGCACGTGCGAAGTGGACTCGTCGGTCTTCACCGGGATGGTGGTGGTTCCGTCGTCGAGCTCGCCCTCACCGATCACCTTCGCGCTCGACAGCTCCGGGGATTCGTCGGACGCCGCCCGGATCTCCAGCTCGGTCCCCGAACTGGGGGAAGTGACGTCCACTTCGGTGAGTTTCGAGGGGTTCTCCAACGTGAGCACGATGCCGATCCCGCTCTTGAAACCGGTTCCGAGCTGGTCGTTGTAGCCGTCGGTCTGCCAGCTGGTGCCCTTGTCACCGTCGTGCACCAGGTCGACCTCGTCCCGGTTGTCCCGGTCCTGCTCGGTGACGAACACGTCCGACCCGTTCACCGCGACCGGTTTCGGTTGGGGCGCGGAGCTCTCCTTCGAGCTGGACGACGGCTGCTGTTGCGAGTCGCTGTTCGTCTCCCCACCGACGATCCGGTTGGGGCCCGAGCTGTCCGTGGGACCCACGAACATGCCGATGAGCATGGCGGCCAGCCAGCTGACCACGAAGAGCGTCACCACGGCCACGGCCCCGACCCCGTAGATCAGCTTGCGCCGTCTGCCGGGATCGGGTTTGGGGTCCTCGCGTTGCCAGACGTCGTCGCCGCGAGCCTCCACCCCCGCCGGTGCCGAGTGCATCACGGCCTCACCCGCGTCCTGCTGCGCGTACTGCTCCAGCACCCGCAGCACCGCCGCCCCGGTTCGTACGCCGCCGGTGGTGCCGTTCGACTCCGGGCTGCCCAGTGCGCGCACCGCCACCGTGGACAGTTCCAGCGGGATGGCCGGACGCAGCGTGCGGGGCGAGACCACGGTCCCGTCGGGGCCCGCCGGTGCGGAGGAGACGCCCTCCGGGCTGCCGGAAAGCGCCCAGCGGCCGGTCAGCAGCAGGTAGAGCAAGGCGCCCAGCCCGCGCACGTCCTCCCCGGAACCCGCGTCCGGCATCGGCCCCGGAAACGCCATCCGGATCTCGCCGTCACCGGTGACCCGCACCCGCTGCGGGTGGTCGATGCCCAGTACCAGTCCCGCGTGGTGCGCCGCTTCCACGGCGGCGGCCAGTGGTTGCAGCAGCCTGGCGGCGGTACCCGGGGCCAGCGGGCCGTCCGAGATCACCTCGGTCAGGTCGCTGCCGTGGGTCCACTCCGCGATCACGATGCCCAGCACGCCGTCCGGATCACCGGGAGCGCTGCTGACCACGTCGAGCACCCTGGCCACTCCGACGTGGTTGAAAGTGCTGGCGTGCATCGCGCGTTCCAGGGTGCGGCGCGCGTCCGAGGTCTGGGTGGTGTCGGTGCTGTCCCCGACGATGATCGTCAGGGACACGTCGCGTCCGAGGACGCCGTCCTTGGCCCGCCAGAGCTGGGCGTTGCAACGACTGTCCGAACCGACCTTGGTGAGCAGCCGATATCGTCCGTGATCGAGTACCGCGCCCGGCGCGAGTCGCTGCTCGGATGCGTGTGCCGTACTCGTAGTGTCCTCCCGACGCACGGTTCGCTCGTTGTGAATCGTGTCCTCGTGCTGTCCGGCACCCGGCTGCTCGGTCGGTTTTCCGCTCACCTGCCGTCTCCCGATTCTTCCCGTCGGCAAAGGGTCGCCGAACGCGAACCCCGCTCGTGCAAGGGCGGCCGTAGTCCACGATGATCCCGTCCGCCCCGCCGTAGAGACTCCCCGTTCGAGAGTACGTGACACCGCCGTCAGCGGCGACGCAGCAGACCCGTAATTCGGTTGAACGCGGGTTGGAGTTCCCGAACCCGCAGCAGCCACATCACGCCGAAGATGGCGGCCAGTCCGATAGTGCCGCCGAACACCACCTGCAGCCACCCGGTCACGGCGCCCGCGTCGCCGGGAACAACCGTGTCGATACCGGTGCTGACCAGCCAGGCCAGTGCGCCGCCCGCCACGGAGGCCACCAGCGTTCTGCCCAAAGTGCTCAGAAAACGGCGGGTGCCGAGTGGGCCCAGTCGAGTCCGCAGCCAGAGCTCGCCGACGAGCGAACCGATGACGAAGGTGAACGAGTTCGTGAACGTTATCCCCAGGACGACGCTCTCCTCGGGCAGCACACCGGCCACCCCGATCGCGAGTAACACCTTCACAACGGTCATCACGACCATGATCAGCGTGGGGGTCCGCGCGTCCTTCAGCGCGTAGAAGGCGCGCATCTGCATCATGGTGATCGCGAAGGGCAGCACGCCGAACGAGGAGACGGCCAGCGCGACTCCGAGCTGCTCGACCGAGCCGATGCCGTCCCTGACGGAGAACAGCGCCATGGCGATCGGCACGCCGAGCGCGGTCATCACCGCGCTGATCGGCAGCAGCGAGACGGTGGAGAGCCGGTTGCCCAGCGAGAGGTCGCCGACCATCCGCTCGTCGTCCCCGTCCGCGGCGGCGGCGCTCATGCGCGGCAGGATCGCCGTCATCACCGAGAACCCGATCACCCCGTAGGGCAGCTGCAGCAGCATCCACACGTAGTTGTAGATGGACCACGCGCCGGGGTCGGCGGCGGTGGCCACGCGGGACAGCGCCAGCAACCCCACCTGGCTGACCCCGACGTAGCCCAGCATCCACAGCGTCATCCCGCCGAACTCGGACAGCCGGGAGTCCCAGCCCAATCTGGGGACGAAACTCAGCCCGGTTCCGCGCAGCGCCGGAAGTTGCACGCACGCCTGCGCCAGCACACCGCAGCTGACGCCTATCCCCAGGGTCAGCAGGTGCGCGTCGGTCATCCGCACCGGATTCACGGTCAGTTCGCCGGGCAGCATGGTGTAGACGCCGAGCGTGACGAGGATGACCACGTTGTTCATCACCGGCGCCCAGGCGGGCGGGCCGAAGATCTGCTTGGACTGCAGCAGCGCGCCGAACAGCGCGCTGGCGCCGTAGCACAGGATCTGGGGCAGCAGCAGGTAGGCGAAAGCCGTGGCCAGTTCCGGGTTGGCCTTGTCGGAGTCGCCCATGTACAGCCAGACCAGCCCCGGTGCGGCGAGCAGGGACAGCAGGGTGCCCACCACCAGCACCAGTCCCGAGGCGGCCAGCAGCTTGCGCACGTACTCCTGCCCGCCGTCGGCGTCGGACTTCTGCGCCCGCACCAGAACCGGGACGATCACGCTGGTGAGCACACCACCGATGAGCAGTTCGAAGATGCTGGTCGGCAGCGTGTTGGCGACGGTGAACGAGTCGTTGGCCACGCTGAACCCGATGGTGTAGGCCAGCACCAGTTTCCAGCCGAAGCCGGTGATCCGGCTGATCAGCGTGGCGATCGCCATCGATCCGCTGGCTTTGAGCAGCGACTTCTTGCCGCCGCTGTGCCGGGGTTCGGAAGTTTCGTCCTCCTGGGCGCGGGCGGGTTCCGGATCGGGAGTCAAGCGCTCGGCCCTGTCGTCGACGCTGGGGATGACCTCGGTGTGCTGCTCGGCCCGGACATTGCCGGGGCCGTGGCCGACGGTCGGGATCGGTTGGGTCAGCTCCGCGGCGTTGTCGGAGGGGTCCGTGTTCGGTGCCGAGGCGGGAGGCGCCGGGAAACCGGTCATCCGTGGGAGCGGTTCTGTCGGGTGAGCGTCCTCCCCACCGGGTCCTCCTCGCGAACCGAGGGCTCCGGTGCGGTTGTCTCCGTTCACCAACTCATTCCTTCGATCGGCATGCTCACCCGTACGTGTGCAACCCGGCCAGGTTAGCTGAGGCCGCGTCGCCTGCTGGCTCGCCGTTACGGGTGGGCGGGGCGCCACGATCCGGCGAGGTGCTCACCGTGCGCTCGCCGACCCGCGACCGGTGCCTCCGCCGACCGGGCCTACCCGATGGCCGGTGCGCCCGGAAACTGACGCGACGCTGTGCACAGGGCTCGGGTCAAAGGGTCTCAGCTCTGCTGTGGATCATTTTCGGTGGTCGGGCGGTCGGCCGCGCCGTCCGTTCGGGTGTCGTCCGCCGAGCCGAGCGGTGTTTCGGCCGTTTCGTCCGCATCGTTCGTTTCGGGCGAGTTCGGCGGAGCGTCGGGTGGCTCACTCCCGTTCGGACCCGGCTGTTCCGCCGCTGTCCCGGTGGGACCGTTCGGCGTGGTGGTGCCGTTGCGACCCCTGATCCGGCGGACGATACGTCTGCCGGAGAGCAGCACGAGCAACGCCGCACCGCTGATCGTGATGATCAGCGAAACCGTGCCGTAGGCGTTCGAGTTCACCCGGATGCGCTGGGTCCTGCCCAGTTTCGTGCCCCCCTCGGTGCGCATCGTCACATCCACGGTGAACTTGCCCGCCCGCTCGGCGTGCAGCTTCGGCAGGAACTGGCGTTTGCCGTTGGCGGGGACCTTCAACCTGCCGAGGTCGTCCACGCTCACCCCGCGTGGGCTGTCCACGTGCAGCTCGAACCATATGGTCACCGGCAGGTCGTTGACCACCGTCACGGGCAGTTTGCCGTTGCTCGACGTCAGGGAGATCGGCTTCGGATCCCCCAGCCGAACGCTGCCGAGGATCCCCCGCAGGGTCCGTTCCGCCGTTTCCACCCATTTCCGGGCGGTACCACTCTCACCCCGCCATGCGCTGGAGGCACCGCGCAACAGGCCGTTGCGCAGCGGTGTGGTCACGCTGGCCGGGTCGACGTTCTTGGCTGGTTCACGCGCCGCGGCCCGGTAGAGGCGGCCGACCTTGCGGTTCTGTTCCGCGAGCTCGCCGAGCACCCGCTGCGGGATCTCGTCGGCGGCGCTGCTCGCCGGATAGGTGAGCGCCACCTGCCGGGGAGCGTTCCCGACGGACTGCTCCCGCGTTCCGGCCGCTCCCCGCTCCGCCGAGCCGTCACCGGGCTCGGGCAGGGCCGTCGGCCGTACGAACCCGGCGTCCCGCAGTGTTCGCAGCCCCGAGAGGAAGTCGCGCAGTTCCCCCTCGTTCGGATTCCAGCGACGAGGTGGGGCGATGAGCGTGGTACCGGGCACCGCCGCGCTCCGGGAGCGGAACGTCAGGCTCGCCAGGCCGTCCAGCAGTGCTGGAGTGGCGTCACCCAGCGGGGAGAGCTGGGTCGAGTTGGCAGCGCTCTGCCCGCGCATGGGGTTGAGCGCGTCGGCCACCAGCGGGTCGATCAGCCGAGCGCTCGGTGTGTAGTCGGAGTTCGCGGTGCTCAGGCGTAACGGCCGCAGCGACCCGTCGGTGCTCGCGAGTGAGTCGGGGTGCAGCAGCACCTTGTTCACCGCGGTGTCGGCGAGTTGGGAGGCGGCCGGTTCGTCCAGCGCTCCGTCCACCGGCCAGAGGACGTCCTCGCGGACCTCGACGCCCAGTTCATCGCTCACCGCGTCCGCGCCGTCCAGCGAGTCCTCGATCAGTTCGGGCAGCTCCGCACGCCCCAGCGCCACCACGTCCGTGTCGCTGTAGGGCATCGAGATCACGCAGCGCCCCTGGGTCACCGCCCGCAGGTCGTCCAGCCAGGTCCTGGCGGCTTCCGAACCGGTTCCCCGCACCGTGTCGCCGTTGTCCCGGCGCACCCGGTAGCCCTCGGCCATGGCTTTCGCCGTGACGATCAGGTCCGGGTCTATCGCGAAGCACAATCCCTTGCCCAGCGGTTCGTCCGGGGGAACTTCCTCGGACACCGCCCGGACCAGGCCGTGCAGCCTGCCGCCCGGGGCCAGTGATCGGGCGAGTCGGTCGTCGGTGAGGATGGTCGGCCGTCCGGGCAGCCGCTGCTGGATCATCCTCGGGTAGTCGATCAGCGGTATCAGCGTGGTCACCGGCGTGCTCTCGGAAGGGGCCGCCGGGGATCCTCCCGGAGGTGAGAGCACGGGCAGCATGAACCGGGTGGAGCCGACGCGGGCCCGTCGCCGGGAGGGGAGCTCACCGTTGACGTTGAGCAGCAGCGGATAGATCCCCGGGGAGCCGATGCGCAGCGATCGGGAGTCCGCGCCGCGCAGCGTCACCCGCAGTTCGAATCCGGTCCGGGCGCCCGCTGCGAGTTTCGTGGCGACCGGCTCGAACCTGGTTCGCACCACGGCGGTGGACGCCCGGTCCCGCAGTGCCTTGAGCACGCTGGCGCGGGTGGCTCGGGCTTCGCCGCGCTGCAGTCGCATCTCCAGGTCGCGCAGGGTGCTGTCGCTGGTGTTGTGGATGGTTCCGCTGATCGTCAGCGTGTTCGACGAATCACCCCGAACCAGCTGTGGCGTGACCGTGGACACGGTGATGTCGATCCGCTCGGTGGGCTGTGCCTCGGCCACCGGTGTGGTCACGGGGGCCAACGCGGCGAGCAGGGCGCCCACCACGAGCAGCAGCCCCGCCCGTAACCGGATCCGTGCGCCGCGCGGTTTTCGTGCGTGACCGGGGCCGCGGGTCATCCGTGCTCCGTTCCGGTGCCGAACTCCGCGCTGCCCGCACCGGGACCGAACAGCGCGATCGCGTGCTGGACGAGCCTGCGCTCGTCGGCGTAGGCCAGAGCCTTGTCCAGCTCACCAAGCGGCATCCACGCCACCTCGGTGACCTCCACGTCCTCGTCGGAAAGATCGCCGCCCATGGCCACCAGCAGGAAATGGTGCACGGTCTTGTGCACCCGCCGGTTGTCCGCGACGAACCAGTAGTCGATCGTCCCGATCGGGCGGATTACCCGTCCGATGATGCCCGTCTCCTCGGAGACTTCTCGCGCGGCGGTCTCCTCCGGTGTTTCACCGGTCTCGATGTGGCCCTTGGGCAGGGACCACAGCAACCGGCCCCGTCGGTCGGAACGTCCGATGACGGCGGCGTTCTCCCAGCTCCCGTCGACGACCAGCCCACCGGCGGAGGTCTCGTCCACGGTCCGCAGCCCGCGCCGCCGCCGCGGACCCCGACGTTTGGATCGGGAGCCGCCGGAGCGACCGGGCAGAGGGGGCATGTAGCCGATGGTAATGCGATCGGGCGGGTAACCGTCGTTCTCGACAACCGCCGTGGCGCGTTCCGACCGGCGCCGCCCTCCGCCCCTCGATCATCCAGGCTCACCCGTTCGGGCGACGAACGATGCGATCATAGTAATGATCGCGATCCCGTGCGCACTCCGGTTCGGCGGCAGCGCCCCACGAGTTCTGAAGTGGTCCCCGGGGCGCCGTACCGGCTCGGCCGCTCGGCCGGATCGGAACGCGCGCCGGCGCGCGAAGGGCCGGGTGCGGTGACCGCCGTGGTCGATTCGCTCGGGGCCGATACCCTGACGGCCGTGTCCCCTTCCGTTTTCGACGCCGCAGGTTCCCACGACTCCCCCGCGCGGACCGACGATCCCGAAGTGACCGCCGTGCGGACGGCGCAGCACAACGTGGTGCGGGAGCTGTCGCGACTGGTGCCGACCGCTCGGGAACTGGCCGAACGGTTCGCGGCCGAGGGGCTCTCCCTCTACATCGTGGGTGGCAGCGTGCGCGACGTGCTGCTGGAACGGTTCGGCGGGGATCTCGACTTCACCACCGACGCGCGGCCGGAACGGGTGCGCGGACTGCTGGACGACTGGGCCGAGACGGTGTGGGACACCGGTATCGAGTTCGGCACCCTGGGGGCCTACCGGCACGGCGTCACCGTGGAGATCACGACCTTCCGGGCCGACACCTACGACCGCACCAGCCGCAACCCCGAGGTCGTCTTCGGTGACTCCATCTCCGGTGACCTGCTGCGCAGGGATTTCACGGTCAACGCGATGGCGGTCGAACCGATCTCAGGGGAGTTCGTCGATCCGCACGGCGGCATGCGCGACGCGGTCCGGCAGCGGTTGGACACCCCCGCCCCACCGGAGGAGTCCTTCGCCGACGACCCGCTGCGGATGTTGCGTGCCGCCCGGTTCGCGGCGCAGCTGGGGTTCGAGCCCGCCGAGCGGGTGCTCGACGCGATGCGCCGCATGGCAGCCGAGATCGAGCGCATCACTCCGGAACGGATACAGGCCGAGCTTTCCAAACTGCTCTGCGGCACCTACCCACGCCGCGGCATCGAGCTGCTGGTCGACACCGGTCTGGCCGAGCACGTGCTGCCCGAGCTGCCCGCGATGCGGCTGGAGATCGACGAGCACCACCAGCACAAGGACGTTTATTACCACTCACTGGTAGTACTGGAGCAAGCCATCGACCTGGAGCGGGCCGAGAACCCCGATGGCGAGCCGGATCTGGTGCTGCGGTTGGCCGCGTTGTTGCACGACATCGGCAAACCGGCCACCCGGCGTTTCGAGCCGGGCGGTGGGGTGAGTTTTCACCACCACGAGGTCGTCGGTGCCAAGATGGCCCGCAAGCGGCTTCGTGCGCTGCGGTACTCCAAGGAAGTCGTTTCCGACGTCTCCGACCTCGTGTACCTGCACCTTCGGTTCCACGGTTACGGCGAGGGCAACTGGACCGATTCGGCGGTGCGTCGCTACGTCAACGACGCGGGGCATCTGCTGCGGCGACTGCACAAGCTGGTCCGCGCCGACTGCACCACCCGCAACAAGCGCAAGGCGCGGGCGCTGCAGCTCTCCTACGACGATCTGGAGGCCCGCATCCAGCGCATCGCCGAGGAGGAGGACCTGGCGCGGGTCCGCCCGGACCTGGACGGCAACGAGATCATCCGGTTGTTGGGGATCAGTCCGGGGCCGCTCGTCGGTCAGGCGTGGCGCCATCTGAAGGAGGTCCGGCTGGACCAGGGACCGCTGGAGCGGGCGGACGCGGTAGCCGAACTGCACCGCTGGGCCCGTGAGCAGGGGATCGAGCCGCCGGAGCAGTAGTCGGCATTATTAGTGAGCATCACTGCTCGGTAGTAGTGCTCACTGCTACCGGCTCGCGTTCACTGTTCCCGACGCCTTGCCCCCGGTCGCTCTCGCCGTTTCTGTCTCGCTGTCGCCGAGCGCCAATTTCTCGCGAAATCGCCGCGCCGGTGGGGCGGTGCGGCCCGGGCGGTGTCGATTTCCCACGAAGTTTTCGCCGGGCCGCCGGGCGGTATCGGCGCCTCGACACTCCTCGGTACGAACGGCCGGTCCCCAACTCCGGCCGGTAGTGAGATCATGGGCGGGTGGGATCCGACGCGGATGTGAAACCGGGGACGCTGCTGGTGGCGGCGCCCACGCTGCAGGACGACAACTTCAGCCGTGCGGTGGTCTTCGTCATTCACCACCACGACGAGGGCACGCTCGGCGTGGTGCTCAACCGGCCCAGCGAGATACCGGTGCACGACGTGCTGCCCAAGTGGGGCGAGTTGGCGAGCGAACCCCAGTCGCTGTTCGTCGGCGGGCCCGTCGAGCAGCGCACCGCGATCTGCCTCGCCGCGCTGCGAACCGGGGTCGACGCCGGGGATTTCAGCAACATCGTCGGTGTGAACGGGCCGGTAGGGCTGGTGGATCTGGACAGCGACCCGGACGAGCTGGCCGGTCAGGCGCGCGGGATGCGGTTCTTCGCGGGCTACGCGGGATGGGGCAAGCAGCAGCTGGCGGGCGAGATCGACCGGGGTGACTGGCACGTGTTCCCGGCACTGCCGGAGGACGTGATCGCGCCGCCCGACGAGAACCTGTGGGCCAGGGTGCTGCGCAGGCAGGGGCCGCCACTGGCTTTCCTGGCCACCCACCCGGGGGACGTACAGCTCAACTGAGCGAGTTCTTCCCCGCTCGGGCAGCGGGGAAGTGCCGTGACCTTGTGATCACGCATCGACGCGCGGCAGTGCCTCTCGTTGGACGCCACCTCGCGGGGATCCCGGTTCACCGACCGTCCGGCGCGGCCGTGCCCTCGTTCCCGCTCGCTCCCGGAGCCGTGGCGGCGAAGCATCCGCCCGCAGCCGAGCACAGTCCCGCCGCGGCGCAGCCACCACCGCTCGGCTCGGACACGTTCCCGGCGGGAGCCGCGGCGCAGGTGGCGCAACCGGAAGCCGCCGGGGCGGTCTCGGGCACCGCCGCCGCCGCTCGCCCACCGAGCACACCACCGGCCACGATCAGTACCAGCGCGCCGAGCACGCCGATTCCCGTGATCAGCCATCCCGTGCCGGTACCACCCAGCGCGGCCAGACAGCAGCCCACCACCACGGCGATCGTGCCGCCGGCGAGGATCGGCGGAGCGGCCACCCGGTTGGCCAGGCGGAACGTCTCGTCGTCACGCAGCGCCGCGGGGGTCCGCACCCCCGCGTAGCGGTTGCGCGGCAGGGTGCCACGCAACCCGCGCCACCCGAGCGCCAGCGCTGCCAGACCGGCGAGGATCACGACGGCACACACGATGATCAGCGATGCGACTGCCACCCCGCCAGCCTACGACGCCGCCGCGCAGGGGGACGGACAGCTCCCGCCTCGGGTGCGCGGGAGCACATGCGGCGGCACTCCGACTCCACTGCTACGGTTCCCGCCGTAGGCCCCGGATCCGCCTCTCCGGTCTCGAACGTCGGCCGCGACGCCGTCCGGGGCGGCCGCAGCACTCGCAGCTGTCCGCCCTGTCGGGGGTTCCCACCCGGTCATCGCGCTTTACGCTCCGGTTATGCTGTCCGTCGTGGCCACCGCCCGACTGCTTACGAAGCCGCGCTGAGGCGATCGACCCTCGGCGCGGCAACCCCTCATGCCCGGCAAGGGCTGAGGGGTTTTTAACTTTTCAGTGGCGGCACACCGATGAGTCGCTCGGAGCGTTACCCGGCGAGTCGGAGCGACGGACTAGGGGAAGGAAACGCACACGATGAGTGGCGCGGAACGGAACTCACAGGGCACGGACGGTGCGGGCGACGACACGCCCCCCTTCCGGTACACCGCGGGCATCGCGGGCGACATCGAGCGGGACTGGCAGCGGCGCTGGGAAGAGCTCGGCAGCTACCACGCCGCGAACCCGGTGGGACCGTTGCGTGGGCAGGACGCCGCATCCGAGAAGCTGTTCGTGCAGGACATGTTCCCCTACCCCTCGGGATCCGGCCTGCACGTGGGGCACCCGCTCGGGTTCATCGGCAGTGACGTCTACGCGCGCTACCACCGGATGCTCGGGCGCAACGTGCTGCACACGATGGGTTTCGACGCCTTCGGGCTGCCCGCCGAGCAGTACGCGGTGCAGACCGGCACCCACCCGCGGACCACGACCGAGAACAACATCGAGCGCTACCTCACGCAGATCCGCAGGCTCGGCCTCGGTCACGACGAGCGGCGCCGGGTCGCCACCACCGACATCGAGTTCTACAAGTGGACGCAGTGGATCTTCCTGCGGATCTTCCACGCCTGGTACGACACCGAGGCCGACCAGGGCAGGGGGCGTGCCCGCCCGATCAGCGAGCTCGAGGCGGAGTTCGCCTCGGGTGAGCGGGCCACGCCGGACGGCACCCCCTGGGACGAACTGGGGCGCGACCGGCAGCGCGAGATCATCGACTCCTACCGGCTGGCCTACCTCTCCGAGGCCCCGGTGAACTGGTGCCCCGGCCTGGGGACCGTGGTCGCCAACGAGGAGGTCACCGCGGACGGCCTCAGCGAACGCGGCAACTTCCCGGTGTTCCGGCGCAACCTCAAGCAGTGGATGATGCGGATCACCGCCTACGCCGACCGGCTCGTCGACGATCTGGACCGGCTGGAGTGGCCGGACAAGGTCAAGACCATGCAGCGCAACTGGATCGGCCGCTCCCAGGGAGCGGAGGTGCGCTTCGCGCTGGAGGGCCGTGACGAGACGATCGAGGTGTTCACCACCAGGCCGGACACCCTGTTCGGCGCCACCTACATGGTGCTCGCCCCGGAGCACCCGCTGGTCGACGAGATCCTCGCTGCCCCCGAGAAGTTCGGCGAGTGGCCCGCGGGGACCGACCCGCGCTGGACCGGCGGCTATTCCAACCCCGCCGAGGCGGTGGCGGAGTACCGCAGGTTCGCCGCGACGAAGTCCGAGCTGGACCGGCAGGAGAACAAGGACAAGACCGGGGTCTTCACCGGGCTGCGCGCGGTCAACCCGGTCAACGGCGAGCTCGTTCCGGTGTTCGCCGCCGACTACGTGCTGCTGGCCTACGGAACCGGTGCGATCATGGCGGTCCCGGCGCAGGACCAGCGGGACTGGGAGTTCGCCTCCGAGTTCGGACTGCCCATCGTGCGCACCGTCGACCCCCCGGCCGACTTCGAGGGCGAGGCCTACACCGGTGACGGCCCGGCGATCAACTCCGCCTCGGAGGCCACGGGGCTGAGCCTGAACGGGCTCTCGGTCGAGGACGCCAAGACCAAGGTCGTCTCCTGGATGGAGCAGCACGGTCACGGCAGCGGCAGCGTGCAGTACAAGCTGCGTGACTGGCTGTTCGCGCGGCAGCGCTACTGGGGCGAGCCGTTCCCGATCGTCTACGACGAGGACGGCAATCCGAGGGGACTTCCGGAGGACCAGCTGCCGGTGGAGCTGCCCGAGGTGGCCGAGTACTCCCCGCGCACCTACGACTCCGAGGACGCGGACAGCCAACCCGAACCGCCGCTGTCCAAGGCGTCCGACTGGGCCGAGGTGGAACTGGACCTCGGCGACGGGCTCAAGCACTACCACCGCGACACCAACGTGATGCCGCAGTGGGCGGGGTCCTGCTGGTACCAGCTGCGCTACATCGATCCCGACAACGACGAGCGGTTCGTCGATCCGGAGAACGAGCGGTACTGGATGGGGCCGCGCCCCGATCGGCACGGCGCGAACGATCCGGGTGGACTGGATCTCTACGTCGGCGGTGTGGAGCACGCGGTGCTGCACCTGCTGTACGCGCGGTTCTGGCAGAAGGTGCTCTACGACCTGGGGCACGTCTCGGCCGAGGAGCCGTACCGCAGGCTGTACAACCAGGGCTACATCCAGGCCTACGCGTTCACCGACTCGCGCGGTGTCTACGTGCCAGCGGAGGAGGTCGTCGAGCAGGACGGCAAGTACTTCTACGGCGGCGAGGAGGTCAACCGCGAGTACGGCAAGATGGGCAAGAGCCTCAAGAACTCGGTCTCGCCCGAGGAGATGGCCGACGCCTACGGCGTGGACACGCTGCGGCTCTACGAGATGTCCATGGGGCCGTTGGACGCCTCGCGGCCGTGGGCGACCAAGGACGTGGTCGGTTCGCACCGCTTCCTGCAGCGGTTGTGGCGCAACGTCATCGACGAGCGGACCGGCGAGGTGCGGGTCACCGACGAGGAACCCGACGTCGAGCTGCTGCGTGCGCTGCACAAGACCATCGCCGGGGTGCGCGAGGACTACGACGCGTTGCAGTTCAACACCGCGGTGGCCAAGCTGATCGAGCTGAACAACCGGGTGACCAAGGCGTACTCGGGTGCGGTCGGTCCGCCGCGCGCGGTGATGGAGCCGATGGTGCTGCTGGTGGCTCCGTTGACGCCGCACCTGGCCGAGGAGCTGTGGTCGCGGTTGGGCAACGAGCGGAGCCTGGTGCAAGGGCCGTTCCCGGTGGCCGACGAGGAGTACCTGGTCGACGACACGGTCGAGTACCCGATCCAGTTCAACGGCAAGGTCCGTTCCCGGATCACCGTGTCGGCGTCGGCCGAGCAGGAGGAGATCCGGGCCGCGGCGTTGGCCGACAGCAGGGTCGTGGAGCTGTTGGGCGGCGGTGAGCCGCGCAAGGTGATCGTGGTTCCCGGTCGGCTGGTGAACGTGGTCGGCTGATCGCTTTTCCCGTCGTGGCGGTTTCGCACGCCACGACGGCCTTCTCGGGGCTTCGGTTCCTCGCACGGGAACCGGAGCCCCGGCGTGCTCGCCGGTGATGAGCGGGAACGGGTGACCGTGCCGCCCCTGCGGGCCTGTTGCCGGTCGCGGCCGCGTGAGCGGTGCATGATCGAAACATGCGAACGAACGTGCGGATCGACTCCGCCACTCGGGAGAGGCTCGCCCGCATCGCCGAGCGCGACTACGGCGGTGTGAGTCTGGACGAGACCGTGGCTCGACTGGCCTTCGAACACGAGTCCTTCGCCGCGCTGGCACGGCTGCCCGGCGAGGAGCTGCGGGAGTACCGGGACGAACAACACGCTTTGGCCGAGACCGATGTGGCCGTGTCCGATGGGCACGACTCCGGATGAGCGAAACCAGTTGCGTCCGCGGGCGAGCAAGGACATCTGTCGGCGCGCTGCCCGCAAGTGACGACGATTCGCGAAGGCTGACGTGGTGAAGTGGACCATGAGGCGGGAACCGTTGACCGGACGTGCCTGTCTGCCGCAGGGGAGAAGCATGAGCATCACGCCGCACTACCGCACGATCAAGGAGCTGCTGCAGTCCCGTTCCTTCGCGATCGACGAGTACCAGCGGGAGTACAAGTGGGACCGGGAGAACATCGAGGAACTGGTCACCGACCTGCAGAACAGGTTCTCGACGTTCTACCGCACCGGCGACACACCGAGGGACGCCAGCGATTACGGCGACTACTTCCTCGGTTCGATCATCGTGACCAGGCGTGGCAACAAGAGCTACCTGGTCGATGGCCAGCAGCGGGTCACCTCCCTGACGTTGCTGCTGATTTACCTGTACCGGGTGGCGCGGCAGCGCGGGCTCAGGGTGACCTCCACGGTGGAGCCGTTGATCTTCTCCGATGACTACGGCGAGCCGAAGTTCAACCTCGACATCGCCGAGCGCGTGCCGGCGCTCCGGGCGTTGTTCGCCGGTGCGGACTACGACGCCGAGGGCAAGGACGAGTCGATCCGGACGATCGTCGCTCGGTACAACGACCTCGTGTCGATCGATCCGGCGGACGAGCTCGGCGAGGGGCTGGAGCCGTTCGTCTATTGGTTGATCGGCAATGTCGGGTTGATCGAGATCGCGACCGAGACCGACGCGCACGCGTACTCGATCTTCGAGACGATGAACGACCGGGGCAAACCGTTGAGCCCGGTGGACATGCTGAAGGCGTATCTGCTCGGTGCGGTGGAAGACGAGGGCGAGCGGGCGAACGCGAACCGTATTTGGAAGAAGACGCTGCTGGACCTGACTTCCTGGGAGCCCGACCCCGACGCGGAACGCGACGCCACCTTCGTCAAGGCATGGCTCCGTGCCAAGTACGCCGAGTCGATCCGGGAGCGTCGTGCGGGTGCCCTCGACCGTGACTGGGAACTGATCGGTTCCACGTTCCACCGCTGGGTCCGTGACAACACCAGCCGCGTCGGCGTGGGCGACGCGGGGCGCAACCTCGCCCTGATGACCAACGAGGTGCCGTTCTTCGCGCGGGCGTACCGGAAGGTCTTGGAGGCCTCGCGCGGCTACACCTCGGGTCTGGAACCGGTGTTCTACAACGCGCACAACGAGTTCACCTGGCAGAGCACCGTGCTGCTGGCTCCGCTCAGGGTCGGTGACGAGGACGAGACCGTACGCCGCAAGCTCGCGGCGACCGCGACCTACCTCGATATCTGGGTGATGCGCCGAGCCGCCAACTACATCCGGATCAGTTACTCGAGTGTCAACTACGCCATGTGGTTGCTGTGCCGCGACATCCGTGGCATGTCGTTGTCGGATCTGATCGACACCCTGCGGTCGAAGCTGGATCAGGACGAGGCCGATGTCTCGTTCGACGGGAGTCCGAGCCGCTATCGGCGCGGCATCGCGGGACTCGGGCTGAACCAGTTCAGCAGGCGCTACATCTACCACTTGCTGGCCCGACTGACCGCCTACACCGAGCGCGGAGCCGGTAAGCCCGATCGCTTCGACGAACTGGTGGACCGGACGTTGAAGAACCCGTGGGAGATCGAGCACATCTGGCCCGACCACCACGAGCGCTACGCCGACGAGTGTCCGAGCCGCGAGGACTTCGACCTGTGGCGTGACCATGTCGCCGGTCTGGTGCTGCTGCCCGCCGACGTGAACCGCAGCTACCAGGACAAGCCGTTCGAGCGGAAGGCGCCGCACTACGCGAAGCAGAACTTCTACGCCGCGAGCCTGACCAGCGCCGCCTACCAGCATCAGCCCCAGTTCAGTTCCTTCGTGGAGCGGTCCGGCCTGCCGTTTCGGCCCTATGAGCGGTTCGGCAAGGCCGAGCACGAGGAGCGGAGCAAGCTGGTTCGAGCCCTGGTGGAACGAATCTGGGATCCGGCCCGCCTGGAGGACTACCGGCCATGAGCGATGTCGGGTGGGCCTAACGCAAGACACGGGCCCGCCGCGTGGTCGCCCGGTTCAACGAGCAGCTGGGACACCGCTCCCGGGTAACTGGGCGCACCGTGCGGACAACGTTGACATCGAGGAAGCCTCGAAGAACAAGGGGCGGTTCCGACTTCCGGTGGTCGGAGCTCCCCTTTTCGCGGGTGTTTCCGTCCCTCGGACGATCCTCGAATCGGTCCGATCGGGTGAGGTCCGATCCTTCATTCCGGTTTCCCGTGAACGCGTTCCGATGGATTCGGTTCGTCGAAAAATCCTTTATCAAATCCAGCGTTTTTTGTCCAGAAAGTTCACCTTTGGGTGGTAGGACGTGTTTCCGGTTTGGGGGTGTTGTTTTTGTGTGGTGTTTTTCGGAATGCTTACACCTTCGTGTGATTGAAGGGGTGGCGGATCGAGGGTAAATTGATCATTGGTGAGGCCGAGGACGATTTTGCCCTTGGAGGGTTGTTGGTGGGGGAAAACCTGATAAAGAACGGGCGGTTCGAGAAGAAGTCGCCACCTCCGGCGAACTGGTGGAATTCGAGTATTATTCAACCGCCCTACTGGCCCGATCCCTGGGAGGCCATTTACATCCCCAGTGGGGGTAATTCGCAGTCGGGGGGTTTCGACTATCTCAGTGCTGCCTTCGCCAAGCACGAGAAGAACTGCCCAGCGGTCGATCTCGGGCAGGAGTTTCAGCCGAACGGTGGAATCAAGCAGACCATCGAAACGAAGCGGGGAAACAGCTACCGGCTGGTTTTCGATCACGGCCCGAACGTCTGGCAGAACTGTGTCGGAAAACCGAACGACTTCACCGTGAAGATACGTGACGAGAGGTCGGGGGAGGTGATCGAGTCCCACCACTTCGACGCGGGTTTCACCCCCGACCCGCCGGTTCCCTCCTGGCACAGGGACGCGAAGCTTCAGTTCACGGCGGAGTCGGGTGAGACCACGGTCGAGTTCCACGGAAACGATTCGTTCAGTTGCCAGGCCGGAATCACCGACGTTCGAGTGTTCGAGACCGGCGAGGGCTCGGACAACGGGGAGCACGGTACGAACGAGAGGGACTGCGAACAGAAGCTCGCGGAGTGCCGGCGCGAACTCGAGGAGTGTCGGAAGAGCAAGCAGCGGGAGATCGACGACGCCTATGCCGAAGGCAGGAGGGATGCCTGGAAGGACGCCTGGAAGCGTTACGGGATCAACAAGAACTGAGATCCGTCCCTGATATTCGTCCGACTCCGAAGAGAGGACTCGATGTCCGACAACAAGTATCGCGATGGTTTGGTCGACGGCGAGCAGCAGGGCCAGAAGGACAAGATGGCCGGCAAGCCCAAGCAGCCCCAGGAGACCGACGGCGAGCACGGCTACAAGGACGGCTACGCCAAGGGATACTCCGACGGATACGACCAGGCCCCCGAGCCTGAGAAAGAGGAAACCGTATCCAAAAAAGAGCACGAAAAGGTGAAGCGGCAGCTCGAGGAGTGTCGGAAGAGCAAGCAGCAGGAGGCCGACGACGCCTATGCCGAAGGCAGGAGGGATGCCTGGAAGGACGCCTGGAAGCGTTACGGGATAAAACAGCGGGATTCCGAGTGAGTGCGAAGTGGATGAGCCCCCAGTCGGCCGAATTTGGGAAATCTCGTGGCGAACGAATATCGTGATGGTTTGGTCGCGGGCGAGGAGCAGGGCCAGCGGGACAAGATGGCCGGCAAGCCCAAGCGGCCCCAGGAGACCGACGGCGAGCGCGGCTACAAGGACGGCTACGCCAGAGGCTATTCCGACGGGTACGACCTGGCCCCCTCCCCGAACGACAACAACAAGAAGCCGGACAAGAACACCGCCGCCACCGGTGGCAAATCGGTTACCACCACCGGTGGTGGTCCGCCGCCGAAACCACCGTTCAACGGGCTCAACGAAGTACTCGAAGCGCTGCTCGGCACCGTGACCCAGGCGTTGATGGCCATCGGTGGTTGCAGGCTGGGCAACATCCTGGCGCGGATCCTGGAAGCACTCGCCAACATCCTCGGCAGCATCGGTCAGGGGCCTTGCGAGTGCCGTAAGAAGGAGCAGGAGTCATGTGGATCCTGCGCCGGTGACGACAAGAAGTCGGACTCCGAACGGCACGCGGAAACGGTGCCCTCCGGAAACCGGAGTGATTCCTCGTGAGGCCGGGGGTGCGGAACCGTCGTGGCCCGTGGCCACGGTTCGCGGATCTCGTTCGGGCGACAGGATCGTTGAGGCCCGCCCGCGACGCGGTGCGCGATACCGTCGCCGCGGAGCGCGAAGCGTTGATCTGGTCGGAGCGGCTCTCGGCGACCACTCAGCTGATCGCCAGTCTGGAGTACCTGCACAACGCACGACACCGTGCCTGGGGCGGGCTGAACAACTGGTCGGTGCTGCGCGAGCGCGACCCCCGGGATCACGACGCACTGCGTCGCCTCTACGACGCGGTGGGAAGTGAGCGTGGCACCCGCGCACTGCACACGGCACGGATCCTGGCCTCGGGTGTGCTGCTGAGCCCGACGACTCGGCGCTGGCCGCGCCTGCTGGCCGGTGGTGTGGCCGCGGGTGCCTCGCGGTTGCTGCACCCGCGCCACCAGTACGGCTCCGACGGTTCGGACCAGCTCGCCTTCCTGGTGCAGTTCGGCTGCACGCTCGCCCGGGTGAGGCAGTCCGATCCCCACGCGGTGCGGACGTGCCTGCGCTGGTTGGCCGGACAGGCGCTGCTCGCCTACTCGACCTCCGGACTGGCCAAGCTCGGTGGCCGCCCCTGGCGTGCGGGCGGGGCGCTGGCCGGAGTGCTGCGTACCAGGACTTACGGCAACGCCGCGGTGCACACGTGGTGCGACCGGTTCCCCCATCTGGTGCGCGCGGCGGAGATCTGCGTGATCACGCTGGAGTGCGGTTTCGGATCCGCGTTCCCGTACCGAGGACGACACGCACCGGTGGTGCTTTCTGCCATGGCCACGTTCCACCTGGTGACCGCCGGAGTCATGGGGTTGGGGAGATTCCTCTGGGCTTTCCTGGCCACCTATCCGGCGGTGTGGTCGGTGGCGAGGAACGCACCTCGCGTACCCGGCGAGCGATCATTTCCCCGGCATGTTCGGGACCGGCTGCGAAGGCCGAGTCCGCTGGAGACCGGACTGGCGGTGTGGTTTCTGCTCATCCTGCTGTGCCAGCTGCCGTATCGCGCCCTCGACCGGCTGCGGGCACTCGACCGTGCCGGGGTGTGGCTGCCCGACTGGCGGTTCTTCGCACCGGAACCGGCCGGACACGACTTTCGGGTCGCCTATCGCGTCGTCCATCCGGACGACGACACCTCATCCTGGTGGTCCGAAGCCGGTGCTGGGCGACGAGTTCCCGCCCACATTCTCTGGTTCCCGGAACGCCGAGAGGACAAGGCGTTGTTCGACGTCTGCTCGGAACTGCTCGAACAGCACGATCGGGGCCCGGAACGACTGACAGAGCTGCCGACCTTCCGGTTGCTGGCTGATCGGGTATGCCGATCGCTGCTGTTGGAAGGGCGCTTCACGGGCAACACGGTGTCCTTCCAGTTCCGGGTGGACCAGTGTCCCGGTTACGGGGCGGGAGGACGAAGACCCCGTTATATTTCGCCGGTCGTCGAGCGGCGGAAATCCGAAGTGCGACAGCGGATTCCTGAAACGGAGTGAACGACGATGAGCTGGATCGAACGGATCGAGATCAAGGCCAAATCCGGCAGCGAAAGCGCCACGGAGGCCACCGACAGGTTCTTCCTGGGCATGGCGGGCCGGGAATTCCGGATGGACAAGGGAAGTTCCTTCTCGGGTAACGACACCATCCACATCACTTTCGGGCCTACGGGCGACACCAAGTCCGCGAAGTACAACGATCCGCGCAGACCGAGGCTGAGCATGGCGAGCCTGGACCGCTTCCCCGCCTATGTCCGGCTGGAGGGGGACGACGGTTGGTTGGTCGAGAGCTTCCTGGTCACCGTCGAGTCCCGGTTCGGCGATACGCGCCGGTTCGTCCATCCCGACATCGAGGAGGAGGGAGTCTGGTTGGACGAGCTGTCGGGCAAGTGGCTCTACCTCACGGACACCCAGAGCCTCTGATCGAAGTCTTCCGGGCGGGTTGTCGAGCTACTCGCTCGGCGGAACCTCCCGCCGCTCGCCCAGCGGACGCAGCCACGCGATCAGCTCGTCGGTCCATTCGTTCGCGGCCGCTACGGCGCGGGAGAGCCTCGCCGCCGTTTCCGGATCATGATGCAGCTCGTCCCGCAGCTTCCGCTCGATCAGACTGAGCAGCTCCTTGACGGTGCCGCCGAGCGGTTCGGCCAGCTCACCCAGCGCGGCGCGCAGCGGTTTCAGGTTCTCCTGACAGTCGTGGCCGGAAGCCGGGTCGCGGTCACCGGCGTCGCGGCTGGCCCGCGCCGCGCTGCGTAGCGCGGCGACGGTGTGCTCGAGTTCCACGGCTCCACCTTTCCGCCACGTCCGCCGCGGGAGCGAGTTCGCCGGTCGACTGCGCTTCGGACCGGCGGTGTTTCGATCCCAGCTTGTTCGGCGCGTCCGAAGACGGTCAATCGAACCGGTTCGGTTCCACCCGATCTCGCTATCGCGGCGCCGCATCCGTCCGATCGATCGTGGTCACTACCGGGGACGGACGGAAGCCGGTCCCCGGGCGGCTACCGCTCGCGGGAGCGGAGTCCACTGTGGTTTCAAATCGTCCGGATTCGACACTCAACCCCCGATGGGGGCAATACGTCACCAGGGGTGACATACGGAAACCGAACCGTGCGATCAGCCCCAGGGGTTACGGAGGGCTGATCGCACGGCGAAAGGAGCGAACCGCTGTGCGTACCACGCGTACGAGAACCGGCCTTACCGGACTGGTGGGAACCGGAATCGCCGCGGCTGCTCTGGTGGTAGGCGCGCCGTTGGCGGCGGCGGCGCCTTCCCCCGCTCAGCCTACGCTCACCGCCGCGGCGGACGAGGAGAACCACCAGGAGGGGACCGACGGGCCGGATGGCCTGCACGGCACACCTGGCCAGGATGTGATCAAGGGGCGGGGCGGCTTCGACGTCATCTTCGGCGAGGCCGATGACGACAGCCTGTTCGGCAACTCCGGCAATGACGTCATCCGAGGTGGCAACGGTGACGATTTCCTCCACGGTGGACAGGGTGGTGACTATCTCTACGCCGGCCCCGGCGACGACACCGTGATGTCCGACGAGCTCGGTTCCGACGACGAGGCGGACGTCGTCGACTGCGGTCCCGGCATCGACCGCTACAACGCCGACCTCGACGACAAGGTCGTCAACTGCGAGATCCCCTACTACGGCAGGGGCTGACGCCTGAAGTTCGTCGTGCCGCCCCGGAGCACGGGGCGGCACGACGAGTCCCGGTCGGCTGTCGCCGTGCAAGGGCCGTGATCTCCCGATTCCGGGGTGCCGGAGCGACAGCCGACCGCGGATCTCCCCCGCGACCGTCACGCTCGGGCAGAATTCTGGACGGGCAGGACTTCGGCCAGGCCTGGATTCCCACTGGGCTCACGAACTCAGGCAGCGTGCGTGCTGTGTTCCAACCGGTCGGCGAGCCAGACCTTGATGACGGACTGACGTACACCCAGCCTCCCGGCTTCACGATCCAGTGCCGCGATCATCCAGGCGGGGAAATCGACGTTGCCGCGCCGCTGCTCCTCACCAGGACGCTCCTCACCGGGACGTTGCGCCTTGGCGAGATCGAGCGTCGAGGTGATGTCCTCGCCGCGATCGAAGTTGTCGTCGAACTCCGCGGCCCTCATAAATCCCTACCTCCGCAGCGCGAGACCTGTGCACCGAGATGATCCCGATGTTCTCCGGACGCACAGTCCGGCTGAGCGCCACTTGCCGCCGAGGCGGCCGATCGGGTCTTCCGGCAGTGTGCCGCGAGCTCAGGCGGGCCCGACCGCGCCGGTGAGCAGCACGTACAGCGGCAGCCCCAGGTTGTTGACGGTGTGGACGGCCACCGCGGGCCAGATCGATCCGCTGCGGCGCATCAGCTCGGCGGTGATGACGCCCACCGCGATCGCCGCGGGCAGCACGATGTTGATGCCGTGGAACAGGGCGAAGATCACCGTGCTGCTCAGTACGCCGGTGACGGGGCCGTAACGCAGCAGAGCGTTGGCGACCACGCCACGGAAGAGGAACTCCTCACCGATGGGAGTGAGCAGCGACAGGAAGACGAACGTCAGGATCAGGTGCAGCACCCCGCCGTTCGCGGCGTCGTAGTACATGCCCTGCGGGTTGGAGTCGAATCCGGTGATGCCGATGATCGCGTAGCTCAACAGGAGATTGGCAGTGAGGGCGACCACGCCCCCGCTCACACCGATGAGCATCCAGCGCCAGGTGGTGCGGCGCACGTTGAAGGCCGCCAGGGAACGGATGCGTAGCAACGCTGCCACGCCGAAGCCGACGAGGCCGACCACGCCCGACCAGGCGGTCAGGACCAGCCCGTACGCCGTCGGGCCCAGTTCGAGCCCCCACGGGCCGAAGAACGGCACCAGGGCCGTGGCGGCGATCATCGCGAGCAGGCCGACCACGATCTCGGGCCATCCCGGACGCTTCGGTGAGGTGGTATCCGCCGATGTCGGCTGCTGTAGTTCGGCTTGATCGGTGGACATGGTGGTTGACTCCTCGTGCTCGTTGTTTCCGAAGGGGCGTCGCACCGGTGCACCGCTTCCGGCCGACGCGAGTTATCGCAAACCGTGCCGTTGGGGCACGGTCAAGCTCGCCCGGTTCTGCTTGACTGTGTCCTCGGGCACACGACCCACCATCGAGGACAGCGGTTGCCGAGGAGCACGAGAGGAAGGCGGTCCGATGGCTTGGAGCACGCGGCAGTTGGCCGAACTCGCGGGCACGACGCTGAAAACCGTCCGCCACTACCACGAGGTCGGACTGTTGGACGAGCCGGAACGGGCGGCGAACGGGTACAAGCGGTACCGCATCGGGCACCTGGTCCGACTGCTGCGGATCCGCAGGCTCGTCGACCTGGGCGTGCCGCTTTCCGAGATCGCTGTGATGGAGGAATCGGAGGAGAACACGGAGCAGTCGCTCCGCGCTTTGGACGACGAGCTGGCGGCGAGCATCGAACGGCAGCAGCGGATGCGGGAGGAGCTGGCCGTGATCCTGCGGCATCGTTCCCCGGCCGACCTGCCCGCGGGCTTCGACGAGGTCGCCGCCGAGCGCTCGGACGCCGACCGGGCCCTGCTGCTGATCTATTCGCGGGTCTTCGGAGACTCGGCGATGACGGCGTTGTGGGAGATGCTGTCGCGACCTCCCACTCCGGTCGAGAAAGAGTTCGACGCCCTGCCCGCGGACGCGAGCGAGGACGCTCGGATACGGCTGGCCGAGCGCTACCTCCCGGAGATCCGACAGCACTACCAGAACCACCCCGCGCTGCATGATCCGTGGGCGAAAGCCCGGCGGCGGGAAGAGACGTCCAGGGAGTCGGTCGTCGTCCAGGCGTTGCTGGAGTTGTACAACCCCGCCCAGCTCGATGTGCTGCGGCGCATCGACGCGCTGCATCCGAAGGACGGCATGAGCTCGGGCGGCGGGTGATCCGGGAAGAGCGCGTGGCTGTGGGGCTGCCGGGCGGCGCTCGTCCGCCGGGGTCACCGCGCTCCGAACTCCTGAAGGCGCCAGACTGGTTCGAAAACTCCGCCACGGGGTAACCGGTCGGGCGGCAGTCGAACGAGCTGGAGGACGTATGCGGACCCCGAGGATCCCCGTGAAGTTCGATCCCGCGAAGCTGCGCGAGTCACTGGACGGCCGCTGGGGCGAGGTCCGTGACCGGGTGCGCGGCGTCCTGGAGAAGGAATCCCTGCCCACCGGCGACGGGTTGGACACCGAGTCCCACCGGGCACACACCTTCGAACAGCTGCGGCGGTTGGCCGACAGCGAGATCGTCCGGATCGGTTTTCCCGTCGAGTACGGCGGATCCGGGGACCGCGGCGGCTCGGTGGTCGCCATGGAGATGCTGGCGGGCAACCTCTCGCTGATGGTCAAAGCCGGTGTCCAATGGGGACTTTTCGGTGGTGCGGTCACCGCGCTCGGAACCGAACGCCACCACGAGGAACATCTTCGGTCCATCATGGACCTCTCGGAGCCGGGCTGTTTCGCGATGACCGAGACCGGGCACGGCTCCGACGTGCAGCATCTCGGGACCACGGCCGTCTACGATCCGGCCACGGCGGAGTTCGTGGTGCACACCCCGGACGAGTCAGCCCGCAAGGACTACATCGGCAACGCCGCCAGGGACGGGCGAACCGCCGCGGTCTTCGCCCAGCTGCACACCCCCACTTCCGACGGCGGCACGGAGAACCACGGGGTGCACGCCCTGCTGGTTCCCATCCGCGACGGGGCGGGGAACCCGTTCCCAGGAGTGTCCATTTCGGACTGCGGTCGCAAGGCCGGACTCAACGGGGTGGACAACGGCAGGATCTCCTTCGACCGGGTGAGAGTGCCACGGGAAGCACTGTTGAACCGCTACGGCGACGTGGCCGAGGACGGCAGCTACAGCAGCCCGATCGAGGGGGTGAACAAGCGGTTCTTCACCATGCTCGGCACTCTGATCACCGGTCGGGTGTCGGTGGCCGGAACGGCCGGGGCCGCGACCAAGCTCGCGCTGGAGATCGCGCTGCGCTACGGCGACACCCGGCGTCAGTTCACCAACCCCCGGACCGGTGGCGAGACACCGGTGCTGGACTACCTGGCGCACCAGCGCAAGCTGCTTCCCGCGTTGGCCACCTCCTTCGCGCTGCACTTCGCGCAGGAGGAACTGGTCGCCACGCTGCACGACCTGCGGCAGGCTTCCCCGGAGGACGACCCCGAGGGACGAGCCCAGCGGGAGCTGGAGTCCCGCGCCGCCGGCCTCAAGGCGGTGACCACCTGGCACGCCACCCGCACCATCCAGGACTGCCGCGAGGCCTGCGGCGGATCCGGCTACCTGGCCGAGAATCAGCTGGCCGGGTTGAAGGCCGACACCGACGTGTTCACCACCTTCGAGGGGGACAACACCGTACTGCTGCAACTCGTGGCCAAGGGACTGCTGACCGGCTACCGCGAGGGCTTCGACGAGCTCGGCACGCTGGGAATGGCCCGCTACGTCGCCGATCAGTTCGTGGGAACCGTGATCGAGCGGACCGCCGCCCGCTCGTTGATCCAGCGCCTGGTGGACGCCTCACCCGGCAGGGACGACGAGGACGCGCTGTTCGACAGGGGGTGGCAGCTGCGGCTGTTCGAGGACCGGGAACGACACGTGCTGGACGGTGTGGCCCGCAGATTGCGCCGTGCCGGGTCCGGGGACGCCGACCCGTTCGAGGTGTTCAACGACGCGCAGGACCACGTGCTGCGCGCCGCGCGGGTGCACGTCGACCGCGTCGTGCTGGAGGCGTTCGTGGCCGGGATCGAGCGTTGTACCGATCCGACGGTCGCCGAGATGCTGGAGCGGCTGTGCGATCTGTACGTGCTGTGCGACATCGAGGCGGATCGCGGTTGGTTCCTGGAACACGAGCGGATCAGTCCGCGCCGGTCCAAGGCGGTCACCGAGGCCGTCAACGCGCTGTGCAAGGGACTGCGCCCGCACGCGGTCGAGCTGGTCACCGCCTTCGGGATGCCGCGCCGGTGGCTGCGGGCGCCGATAGCCACCGGCGAGCAGCCCGGCACCGGCTGAAGCTCCCCTCCTCGGCGCCCGGCCGGAGGTGTTCCGTTGATCCGGGAACCCGCTACCGGTACAGTCCGGCTTCCCTGCCGAGTTCCTCCAGCATCGACTCGAACAGCCGGTCGGCGTGGCTGACGTCGAAGGGGAATTTCTCGAAAACCTCCAGCGCGACCTGGCCGTAGAGCCTCGCCCACCAGCGCAGCAGCATGTAGACCGCCTCGGCGCTGAGCGCCTCCGGGGGCATTTCGATGCCGTGCGTGTTGAAGGCCGCCGCCAGGTCGCGCTGGCTGTCCGCGAGTCCGGCCCGCAGCTCTTCGGGAATCCGGGGTGGTGGCGAGTTGTTGGCTCCCTCCGCCATGAGCGGGCCGACCACGCCGAGGAAGACGCTGCCCAGCTCGTCGCTGCGCGTGGCTGGCACTGTCGTCGCCGTGGGGGCGGGTTCCCGAGCGTCGACACCGGCGTTCGCACCAGCGTTGCCGCCCGGGGTGGCGAACACCAACCCGAACTCCCGTGGATGTGTCAGCGCCCAGCTCCGGAAACCCCGGCAGACCGCGAACACCTTGCTCAGGTGGTCGTCCTCGATGCCGCGCATCGTCTCGCTCAGCTCCGCCGAGAGGTCGTCGCAGATGTCCTCGGAGAGCCGGTGGAGCAGGTCCTCGCGGGAGTCGTAGTAGCGGTACAGCGCGGGCGCGGTGATGCCGAGCTCACGTGCGATCGCGCGTAGCGTCACCGCTTCCTGTCCCTCGCGGACCAGCAGTTCGCGCGCGTGCCTGCGGATGTCGAGTTCCGTGGCAGCACGCAGCTGTTCACGTCGAGTGACTCCGTTCATGTGTCACTCCATCGGGTGCTCATCTCGGAGTTCATCGCTACAGTGGTGCGAAGTAAACGCCGTTAACTCGGGAATGGCCGGGTCGTAGCCACTGTACGGCCCCGACCGCGCAGCCGGAGGTCCGTGTGTTCGCTTCCTGGGGATCCCTCGCGTATCGGCGCAGGCTCCCGGTGCTGGTGACAGTGCTGTTGGTGGTCATTACGGGCGGGATCTGGGGTTTCGGGGTATTCGACCGATTATCCCAGGGCGGTTACGAGTCACCCGACAGCGAGGCGGCGGAGGCGCAGCGACGGGCCGAGCGGGTACTCGGCTCCAGCGGCGACGTGGTGGTGCTCTACAGCGTGGACCGGGGGACCGTTGACAACCCCGAACTGGGTGAACGAATCCGGAGCACGCTCGCCGACCTGCCCGACTCCGCCGTACGGGAGGTCAACTCCTACTGGAGTACCCCGGAACCCCGCACTGACCGATGCGGACCACACCACGGGGCTGGCCACGATCCGACTCGCGGGTGGTGAGGGGGACAAGACCGGCTCCTACGAGCGGATAGCCGATCGGCTCGACGTGGCCGGAGCGAGTACCGACGTCGCGGGGAGCGTCCCGCTGCAGGCGTCGATGAGCAGGCACTCCAAGCACGATCTGGCGATGGCCGAGGCCGTCTCACTCCCCGTGGTGCTGGTACTGCTGGTGATCATATTCGGTGGTCTCGTCGCTGCCGCCCTACCCGTGCTGGTCGGCGGTGCCGCCGTGCTCGGTTCGCTGGGGCTGCTGCGCCTGATCACGCTGTTCGCCGACGTCAACACCTTCGCGGTCAACGTGGCCAGCCTGCTCGGGCTGGGACTGGCGATCGACTACGGCCTGTTCGTGGTCGGTCGGTTCCGCGAGGAGCTCGCGGCGGGCAACTCCACCGGGGACGCCGTGCGCCGTAGCGTGGCGACCGCCGGACGTACCGTCGCGTTCTCCGCCACGCTGCTGGTGATCGCGTTGGGCAGCCTGTTGCTGTTCCCGCAGAGCTTCCTGCGCTCGCTGGCGTACGGCGGGATGTCCTCGGTGGCGTTGGCGGCGGTGATCTCGCTGACGGTGTTGCCCGCCGTGCTCGGCATGCTCGGTCCCCGGGTGGACAAGCTCGCGGTGCCCCGGCGCCGCCAACGCCGGACCGAGACCGACCCCGGGCGTGGCTGGTACCGGTTCGCCGACGCGGTGATGAGACGTCCGATGCTGACGGCGGTCCCGATCCTCGCCGTGCTGTTGCTGCTGGGAGCGCCGTTCCTGCGGACCGAGTTCGGCACCCCGGACGAGCGGATCCTGCCGAAGGACGATCCGGCCAGGCAGGGCATCGAGAGACTGCGGGCCGATTTTCCCTCCATGAGCAGTGACAACGTTCGAATCGTGCTGGACGGCGGCCGGAACGCGCCCACGCGGCAGCGGGTCGCCTCCTTCGGCGACGCCGTCGGTGGGGTTCCCGGTATCGGACGGGCGCGCGCCGCGGGCAGCCGGGACGGGGTCGTGGTGCTCAAGGCGGGGCTGGAGACGGAGACGTTCGGCCGGCGGGCGAACGACGCCATCGACGAGATCAGATCGTTGCCCCCGCCACCCGGCACCGAGGTACTGGTCGGCGGTACCACCGCGCTGAACCTGGACAGTCTGCGCGACACGGTGGAAACCCTGCCGTGGGTGGCGGTGCTGCTCGTCGGGGCGACGTTGGTGCTGATGTTCCTGGCGTTCGGTTCGGTACTGCTGCCGATCAAGGCCGTGGTGCTGAGCGTGCTCAGCCTCTCCGCGACCTTCGGGGTGCTCACCTGGATCTTCGTCGACGGACACGGCGCCGGACTGATCAACGTCACTCCCGCCCCCATGTCGATCGGCATCGTCGTGCTGATGGCCTCGGTGGTGTTCGGGCTGTCCACCGACTACGAGGTCTTCCTGCTCTCCAGGATGGTCGAGGCGCGCGCCCACGGTGCCGACACGCCCGAGGCGGTGCGCACCGGGCTGGCCAGGACCGGCCGGATGATCACAGCCGCCGCCCTGCTGCTGATAGTGGTCACCGGAGCCTTCGCGTTCTCCAGCGTCACGATGATGCGGTTCATCGGGGTGGGAATGATCGTGGCGCTGCTGTTGGACGCCACCGTGGTGCGAATGATCCTCGTACCCGCTTTGCTGCGGTCGCTGGGTGATGCGTCATGGTGGGCACCCGGAAAGCCGCGTCGGTCGCGGCGACGGGGCGACCGCTCCGAAGCGGAGGCCGGGAACGAAGCGGAACCGGAATCGGTGCGCTGATCGGAGTGTTCCAACGGTGGAGCAGGGCGTTCGGTGGTCGGAATCCGCCACCGGAGTCGGCTCGCGGTGCCGAGAAGCCCGAGTGAGCATCACGCCACGTCTCCGGTGATCTCGCGAGAGCGTGACGCGGGGAGCCCGAGGCGGTGCCGAAGAAGGACGACGAGTGAGCCGGAGGTGTCCGATGTCGTGGCGGCAGAACCCGAGTGATCCCGACGAGCGGGGCGTGCGATCTGGCGGTGAGGGACCGAACCACGCTGCCGCGGGGGAACACGCTGCTGACGGGGAGCACCGGCCGGACGGGGAAGCCGGGAAGGACGGCGAGGTGCTGGTCTACACCCGCCCGGGCTGCCCGTTCTGCATCTCGTTGCGCGCCGGGCTGCGCAGACACGGCGTGAGCTTCGAGGAGACCGACATCTGGCAGGACGAACGGGCGGCCGCCGCTGTCCGGGAGCTCGCCGACGGCAACGAGACGGTTCCCACCGTGGTGATCGGCTCCTGGTCGGCGGTCAACCCTTCCGCCGAGGCCGTGCGCGAGGCCGCGGCGACGCACGCTCCCGCCGCGCTACCGGAGAGCGAACCGGGCCTGGTGAACGGTGCGCTTCGGGCGTTGCGGTTGCGCGATTCCTGATCGCGGCTTCCGGGCCGAGGACCGGGGCCGGCCGTACGGGGGGCGTTACGACCGGCCCCGGCTGTTGCGATCGCCGATGGCGCGATATCGACGAGCTGCAACCATTCCAGTGTGACCCCGAGGAACCCGAGAACGGTGCGATTCCGCTCCCAATAACCCCCGAACGGGGGTGTGGTTAACGGGTGGATTCGGTTCGAAATACGCGAATCGTGCGAGAGAGCTCAGCCGGATCCGCCGGGGGAAGGGCGGACTCTCCGATGCCTTCCGTCCGCGTGGTGTCTGCGTAACCGTCCGGTGCGGTACGGGAGTCGGGTCACGAGTGTCAACCTGGTGTTCTTCGGTCCGGTGGTGACCGTGCTCCCGCCTTCCCGGCTCGACTGGTCAGCCGTGGTGGGCTCCGTGGCGGCCGCCCTCGGGACGGTTTCCGGGGGGACGAAGCTGGTGTCCACCGGTTCACCCAGCGAGAGCCGGAGAACCCGCCGGGCCGAGCCGGCGAGGTGTGCTCGGGAGTGTTCGACGGTTCGCGAGTGTGTCACGTTTCGTTGTGTCATGTCTCCAGCCTGCTGGTCAGTACGAGGGACAGGGATCCGTGCGGCTACTCATGAGTTACCTATTGTCGGCAGCCCGCTGGTTCGTTCGAGTGAAGTAAGTTCCCTCGCGCGCCGAGTTGTTCCTGTCCGGGCGAGTGGTCGCTGTTTCGTTCGAACGGGTTTCGTGTTCCCGTGAGCCCGTACGGCGTCGGGAGGCTCGGCGTCGCGGGAACAGCTAGCCGAAAGGTATGGTCTAGACCATGTTGCGATTGAGTGGTGTCGGCGTCAGCAACGGTCAGGCCGCCGGCCCGGTGGTCCGGGTCGCCGAGCCCCTGCCCGAACCCCCCGCCTCCCCCGCCGTGACGGATCCGGGAGCCGAGGCCGCGCGGATCTCACCCGCCGCCCAAGCCGTGGCCGACGGACTGTTCGCACGCGCCGCGGGTGTCGAGGGAGACGCCAAGGCCGTCCTGGAGACCACCGCCGCGATGGCGATGGATCCCTCGTTGAGCTCGCGTGCCGAGCAGCTCGTGAACCAGCGCGCGGTACCCGCGCCGCGGGCCGTGCTGGAGGCCGCCGACGAGTTCGCGGAGTCCCTGCGGGCCACCGGTGGCTACCTGGCCGAACGGGTGCGTGACGTGCACGACGTGCGGGACCGGATCATCGCCGAACTGCTCGGTGTGCGGCCTCCCGGCGTTCCCACCCTGCTGGAGCCCAGCGTGCTGCTCGCGCGGGACCTGGCGCCCGCGGACACCGCTGATCTCGATCCGGACCTCGTGCTGGCCCTGGTGACCGAGGAGGGCGGCCCCACCAGTCACACCGCGATTCTCGCCCGCTCGTTGGGAATCCCCGCCGTGGTGGCGGTGCGCGGACTGCTCGCCGGGACCTCCGCGATCGCTGCCGAGGTCGACGGCGACAGCGGCGCGGTCGGACTGTCGGAGGAGCGGGTCGAGGTCCGTGCCGCCGAACGGACCGACACGGTGAACTGGACCGGCAGCGGCGGCACCTCGGACGGAACTCGGGTCAAGATCCTCGCCAACGTGGGCGCGGCCGCGGACACGGCGGCAGCCGTCTCCGCGCGGGCCGAGGGAGTCGGGCTGTTCCGCACCGAGTTCTGCTACCTCGCGGCCGAGGACGAACCGGACGTCGCCACCCAGCGGGCGGCTTACGCGGAGGTGCTCGAACCGTTCGCCGGGAAACCCGTCGTGGTGCGCACGCTGGACGCGGGTGCCGACAAACCGTTGGGATTCCTGGAAACCGGTGCCGAGCCCAACCCGGCGCTGGGCGTGCGCGGGTTGCGGGTGGCGTTCGACCGGCCGGAGGTGCTCGACCGGCAGCTGGCCGCCATCGCGGCGGCCGCGGGGGACTCGGGCGCGGACGTCTCGGTGATGGCTCCCATGGTGGCCACCCCGGAGGAGGCCGCCTGGTTCTCCGAACGTGCCAGGACGGCCGGGATCGCCCGTGTCGGTGCGATGGTCGAGGTGCCCGCGGCGGCGTTGATCGCCGGAGAACTGCTCGAAGCGGTCGACTTCGTCAGCATCGGTACCAACGACCTGGCGCAGTACGTGTTCGCCGCCGATCGACAGCTCGGCGCGCTGGCGGGGCTGAACGACCCCTGGCAGCCCGCCCTGCTGCGGTTGATCGCGATGATCGGTCGTGCCGGGGTCGAGACGGGCAAGTCGGTCGGGGTCTGTGGTGAAGCGGCCGCAGATCCGCTGCTCGGCCGGGTGCTCGTGGGGCTGGGCGTGAGCAGTCTGTCCATGGTCGCCACGGCCGTTCCCGCCGTGGGATCGGCGGTTGCCGGTGTCTCGCTGCGAGCCTGTGAACGAGCCGCCGAGGCAGCGCTCGCCGCGTCGGACGCCGCCGGAGCCAAGGCGGCGGCGCGTGCGGCGTTCGAATGAACCCGGCCGACTCGTCGTGCGCACGAAGCTCCACCGGTTAGGGGAGGCTTCAATCCGGTGGAGCCTCGCCCTCCTGGTCGAGCCCGTGCTCGATCGCGTAGCGGGCGAGTTCCACCCGGTTGTGCAGTTGCAGCTTGCGCAGTGTGGACTGCACGTGGTTCTCGACCGTGCGGTGCGAGATCACCAGCTTGTTCGCGATCTGGCGTGCGGTCAGCCCCTTGGCGACCTGCCGCAGCACGTCCGTTTCCCGCTCGGTCAGCCGCGGCGGGTCCGGGTCCGAGTCGTCCGGGGTGACCGCCATCCGCCGGTACTCACCGAGCACCAGGCCCGCCAGACCGGCGGTGAACACCGCGTCTCCCACCGAGGTGCGTCGTACCGCGTCCACCAGCTCGTCCACGGAGGCCGACTTGACCAGGTACCCCGAGGCCCCTGCCTTGACGGCCTCCAGCACGTCGGCGTGCTCGCCACTGGCCGAGAGCACCAGGACCCTGGTTCCGGGGATCTCCTGGGTGATCTGGCGGGTCGCCTCCACCCCGGAGGTGTCGCCCAGATTGAGGTCCATCAGCACCACGTCCGGGTGCACGGTCCGTGAGATGCGCAGTGCCGAGACCGCGTCGCCGGTGGTGGCGCTGATGCGGAATCCCCGTTCGGTGAGGTCCCGCGCCACTCCGTCTCGCCAGATCGGGTGGTCGTCGACCACCATCACCGAAATCTCCGACCCCGTCATGTTCTCGCTCCTCAGTAATTCCCGCGTTCCCGTCCACCACTGTGCACGGTCCGGTCCCGCGAATCGGTGCGAGTGAGATGGATTTCCCACTCGGTTCCCTCACCGAGCGAGGTGTCCAACGTGACAGTCCCACCGAGACTCTCCACCCGACCGCGGATCGACTGCGCGACTCCCATCCTGCCCGCGGCGGCCGCTTCCTCCAGCCTGCCTTCCGGAATACCTGGACCGTTGTCCCGAACGCTGAGCACGATCTCGGAGCCCAGATCCTCCAGCAGGATCCAGGCGTGTGCCTCCGGTCCCGCGTGCTCCGCGACGTTCTGGAGGGCCTCGCCGGTGACCGAGCACAGGGCGGTGATCGTTTCCGCCGGCAGCGTGACCTCGGTGGCGGGGACCGAGACGTTGACCCCCGTGCCCTCGAACGCTCGGAGGCGCGCGGCCAGGTCCGTGCTCGTCCCGCCGCGTTCGGCCGGGCCGGTGGAGACCAGGGTGCGTAGGGCCGTCTCCTGCTCACCGGCCATGGTGGCCAGTTCGGCGGCTTCGCCGCCGAGCTCACCACCCCGGCGTCGCACTCGTGCCAGCACCTGGAGCACGCTGTCGTGGATGTCGCGTGCCAACCGCTCGCGTTCGGCCGTGGCCGCCTCGGCGCGCAGTGCTCTGGCCAGCCGTCGGGTGGAATGCTTGGCCGTTTCCGAGGCGAGCCCCAGCAGCAGTCCGATCACCAGGTGCAGCGCCGTGTCCATCCACATGTTGGAGTCGATGTAACCGCGCATGGCGAAATTGGCCGCCGCCGCGGCCGCGCCGCTCACGAACCCTCCCGGCATGCCGCACCGTACCGCCGCGGCGGTGACCATCGAGGCGTGCCACATGGTGACCACGGTCGGCAGCCCCTGTTCCAGCTGGTGCTCGGTGAGTACGAAGTAGCAGAGCCCGAACAGTCCCGTCGTGACGAACTGGTCCAGCAGCACCAGCCGTTTCGTGCGTCCCGACGGTTTGCTGTAGCGCCAGATGGTGAACGCGGTCCAGGCCACCATCGATGCCATGATCGCGGACCCCAGCACCGGTTCGCGGTAGTCGGGCAGCATGACCAGGAACCACGCGAAGGCGTAGATCAGGGTCATCACGCGTAGTCCGTTGTGCGCCCGCCAGAGCGGGATGCGACCGTCCGGGACCGCTTCCAGCTGTCCGTTCCGGTTCGTCGTGGTGTGTGGGGATTCGCCTGTCGTCGTGAGTGTTCGCCACATTCTCGGCCACAGGGTTCGGTTTCGGTGTCCGTCCGTGCTGTCGCTGGTCGTGCTGCCCACTCTTCGGCGTTCCTTTCCGGCGAACTTGCCAGGGCCATACGTATCGACGAGCGCGCCGGGCTCCTCGTTCCAGCCTTCGCGGAGCTCGCTCCAGGACCTTCGCGACCGTTTTCGCCCCGCGCCGCGACTCTCCTCCGCACGCGTGACGTGCGAACCAGCCAAGTATGAATCTTATTCGTCTTAGTGCGGGACGGGCGAACCGATTATCGATCGCACGGAACGGCGTGCTTCCCGCGGCCACGACGGGCCCGTCCCACACCGAGGCCCGCTTCCGGGGCGACAACGACGTTCCGAACGGGCTCCCGACGACCGCTGTCGGCAGCGTCATCGGACCGATGGGTTCACCGAACGGAACCAGTCGATCACCTCGAACATCCAACGGGAAACGGGGTTCCGCGTGTGAACGACGCTTCGGACCGAACGCGACACAGGGTGTGGCTTCGAGCCCGACCGGATCTGTGCGAGGCTCCCGGCAGGGGAGGAGTGAGAACTTCATGGGGTACTGGCCATTGTGGAGGCTCAGGCCCGCGGCGCTGGTCTACGTACTCGTGGTGCAGGTCGTGGCCGTGTCGTTGGTGTTCGCGGTCATCCTGACCACCGCTCCTCCGACGTCCGACACGTTGCACCGCTTCGGGCTGCTCGCGTTCACCGCCGGCGTCGTGATCGTCGGCACCTCGTTGTCCATCCAGCTGCGCGACGAGGTGCGCCGGGATCCCTGGACGATCCACATCTGCTATCTCGTCACCGGCATGCTCACACTGCCGCCGAATCTGCTCGTGCTGTTGTTGCTGGGTCCCGCTCTGCACGGGGTGCTCGACGTGCGCGGCGAGTCGTACCGGTGGATGTTCGTCACCGCCGCCACCGTTTCGGCCACGTTCGCGGCCCGCGCGGTTGTCGGATGGCACGAGCCGCGGTGGAACCCCCTGCTGCTGGTCGCCGGTTCGGCCACCCTGCTGCTGCTTCGGGCCGCGATCGTGGCGGTCGGGCTCCGACTGCGCAGACCACGGGCGACCAGGGCCGAGTTCCTGGGGGATCCGATCGATGTCCTGCTCGGCATCGTCGCCGCCACCCTCGGCATCCTGCTGGCGGTGGCGATGGAGTTTCACCCGGCCAGCGCGTTGCTCGCCGCACCACCGATGGCGTTGCTGGACATGGCCGGTCAACTACCGCAGTGGCGGCGCTCGGCGCAGCGGGACGGCAAGACCGGACTCGTCAACGCGGTCCACTGGGACAAACTGGCACGCGCGGAGTTGGGCAGGGCGAGCTCCCGGCAGCAGCGGGCCGCGATCCTGCTGCTCGATCTCGATCACTTCAAGCGCGTCAACGACGAGCTCGGACACCTGGCGGGAGACGCCGCGCTGGCCTCGATGGCGTTGATGCTGCGCGACAGTGTCCGCAAGGGGGACCTGGTGGGGCGCTTCGGCGGCGAGGAGTTCGTCGTGCTGTTACCCGACGCCGACATCTCAGCCGCTTGCGAGATCGCCTACCGCATCCGGAGCTCCACCGCCTCGCTGTCCGTACCCGCCCGGGACACGCGAGGAGTACATCGTGAACTCGACGATCTCACCGTCAGCATCGGTGTGGCCGCCACCGAGCGGTTGGGCTACGAGCTGGAGGACCTGCTGGTGGCCGCCGACGCGGCCCTCCTCACCGCCAAAGCGGGCGGGCGCAACGCCGTCAGCCTCGCGTGAGCGTTCTCCCCTCGCCCGTTGCGTGGCGGTACGGGTGGTGGAACCTCCGGCACGGCTCTCGCTGCGGGTGCCCCGACATCGGGTAGCGATCTACACAACGTCGGGGCCGTCCTCGCGAGAGCCGCACCGGAGAACCCGCGGCGGTGCCGATTGCTTGCATGATTGGGGTTCGGCCTGCGGAAGTGGTCGGGGGTGGGCACCGGCGTACCTCGCCCAGCGGCGCGGCGATTTCGCGAGAAATCTACGCCCACGGGGCCACACCGCCGCACCGGGCGTCGATTTCCCACGAAATCGCGGGGCGGTGGGGCGGTACGGTGCTTGAAACCCCACCACCCGGTCGGCGCCGCCGCACCAGAGGTTCCGCCACACGAACCGCTACGGCGATCGAGCTACGGTAACCCTGATTTCCGAATCATTCGGGTGCGGGCTCCTCGTTATCGCTTTCGGGGTGTTCCCGGCCGCTTTCCACGGTGGCGGTGGCCGGTTCCGCCTGCCCATCGCCCTCGTAAAGCGCGCGGACGGCGGAGTTGAGCACCGCCAGCACCGGTACGGCCAGCAGCGTGCCGATGATGCCCGCCACTATGGCTCCCACGCTGATCACCAGCACCACGGCGAGCGGGTGCAGCCGCACCGCGCGGCCTATCAGCAGTGGCTGCAGCACGTTGCCCTCGAGCTGCTGCACGCCGAGCACCACCCCGAGCGTCAGCAGCGCGGCGATCGGCCCCTCGGCCACCAGGGCGACGAGTATCGCGACCGCTCCGGACGCCACGGCACCGACGATCGGGATGAACGCCGCGAGGAACACCAGCGCCGCCAGCGGCACCACCAGCGGTACACCTATTATGGCCAGCCCGATCCCGATGCCCAACGCGTCCCCGACGGCCACCAGGCCGGTCGCCCGGATGTACCCGATCAGCGAGTCGAATCCCCGTGTCCCCGCCAGATCGAGCCGGGAGCGCAACGGCTCCGGCATCGGCCCCAGCAGGAACAGCCAGATCCGCCTGCCGTCGTGCAGGAAGAAGATCAGGGTGAACAGCATCAGCAGCATCCCGGTCAGGAAGCTGCCGAAGGTGGTGGCCGTGGCCAGCGCTCCGCTGGTGATTCGCTGCTGGTTGTTCTGCAGCCAGTTCCCGGCCTGATCCACGTATCTGTTGATCTGCGCCTCACCGAGGTGCAGCGGACCGGTGGCCGCCCACTCCCTGATGGTGTCCAGGCTGGCCGTCAGTTGCCGTTGCAGGTCGGGCAGACCCGCGATGAACGCGTTGATGACGAAGGTGAGGATGCCGCCCACGGCGGCGAGTCCGCCGACCAGCACGACCGCGGTGGCCAGTCCGCGCGGTACGCGCAGCCTGGTCAGCGCCGCCACGGCCGGAGCCAGCAGCGCGGACAGCAGCAGCGCGATGGCCACCGGGATGACGACCACGGACAGCCTGCCCACCAGCCAGCCGAGGGCGTACAGCATGCCGAGGATGACCAACACCCGCCAGCTGAGGGCTGCCGTTGTCCGTATCGCGACCGGAACCCTGGCGGCTTCGTCCGAATCCGTGACCTTGAAGGCGCTCACACCGCAACCGTATACGCACGTGGTGGATCACGGTGGTGACTCACGGCTCCGGTTGTGCCGTGTCCGGTTCGGGACGTGCGCGGAACATCGGTCTGTCACACGATGTGACGAACCGAGCGCTGAATGAATGCGAACGGGGGGATGTCTTTGGAAGAGTGATCGTCGGCAATCCGCTGGGCGTGCTCCGGTCCGGTTGTCCGTCGGCTCGACGGGACGTTGTTCCTCGACCGGCTTGGCGACGGACCGCACGCGAGGATCGGCCGGTGTTCGACCGCCTTTCCTCGCCCGGGCTCGTCGTGGCGGGAATGTCGTCCCGAGGAGGCTGCGGAGTTCATGTTCGATGGCGAGCAGTGTGTGACGGCCGACCGCCAACGGCGGTGGCTGTCCCGTGCGCTGGTCGCTGTCGGGGGAACCGTGGCCGGTGTCTCCGCTGCCTGGCTCTTCGGATCCGCGCAGGCCGTGGCGGTCGAGAAACCTTCCGAGGACGGTACGCTCCGACAGGTCGGGGCGCTGATCCGGCACATCGACGACCACTCTCCCGACTCGGGAACGGATGGTTCCCAGCCGCACGGCCGCTACGACGCCCGGCGGGCCGACTCTCGCGCGGAGTCGGACACGGGACGATCGGGTCCGGTGTCGACACTCCCCCGGGCGCTGGGGATCGAAGCTTCCGCTCGAACGACCACGGTGGATCCGGTCGACGGTGCCGCCGGGAGTGGTACAGCTACCCGAGTAGCCGGGAAACCGGTTGAGGCCGACCGAATCCAGGCCACTCGATCCCAGGTTGATCGAGTTCGGACCGTCCCGGACGTTTCCGCCGAATCGAACGGCGGAAAGGTGAGCGGAGAAGAAAGCGGTCCACTCCGGAACGTGCTGGACCGCGACGGGCTCCGGGGAACCACCGAGCGGCTGTCCGACTCCGTTTCCGACGGACTGCGCACCGCGCGACGTGAGGTCGATCCGTTGCTGCATCCCGTCGAACGAGTGGCGGGCACCGTGATTTCCGGGACAACGGGCGAGGAATCGCTCACCGGAGCGGTCGAGTCGGGTCTGGGGCGACTGCACGACTCGCTACGCGAAACGGTCTCCGGGGAAACGCCGGGCGATCTCCCGGAGGAAGTGCCCGGAGGCATCGGTACGGCGGTACTGCCGGACGATGGTGCGTCCGCCACACGTCCTGACAACACCCCCGACGAGACCGGGTCGAACGACTCCGGCGCGTCCGGTTCCGAATCCGACTCCCGGGAAGCGGCGGCACTCGCCGCGATCGACCGGAACATCGCTTGGCTGAACCACGAATCGCGCTCCGAACGCGACGGTTCGTCAACGGAGAATCGTGGCGGGAAACTTCCTTTCCCGTCCGGTAACTGCGGCTGCGGCACGGATGTCAACACCTCCGGCGGCGGCTCGCACGGCGGCTACGGTCTCGGGGACTCGCTTCCCGTTTCGCGGTTCGCCGTCCCCTCGTTCGGCGCCATAACGCGCGCCAATGTTTACGACCCCGCGAGCCCCGAGGGCCCGCAACCGGGTACCACTCCCGACTGATTCTCGGTCCGCCGTGGCGGACCGCCTCGGGCCGGTTCGAGTGATTTCCACTCACCGTCACACCCGAGCAGTGTTTTTCGCCCTCCGCGACTTCGACCCCGAGTGTTACCGGAACCGGAATCCCGGCTCGCTCGATCGGGTCATTCAGCAATCGCAGTTCTCACAAAGCTTGCGTGCAGGGGCACTCCTGTATCGCGGGAAAGGAATCGGAGGAGAGTTCCATGCAGACTTGGGCAAGGCGAGGCGTGCAAGCAGCGCTGGTGACCGGCGGAATGCTCGCGGCCGGGACCGGCGTAGCCGCGGCGTCCGGGAACTGCCCGGACCGTCCCACCTCACCGCTCGGTGACCCGCTGACTCCCGCGGAAGCGGCCGGAGACGGCACTCCCAGCCGCAGTGGGCTGTGCTTCGCCGGTGAGTTGTTCCCGGAGGACGGCAAGGATCCGCTCCGGGACACGGTCGCCAACGCCACTGCCGACACCCTCGTCGGCGTCATCGAACCCATACGCGACGTCCCACCCGAGGTCGACAACGAGCGCACCCAGCGGATCCCGCGCATCACCGATGCGCCGGAGCCCGATGTGGAACGGACCGTCGAGCGGACCGCCCAGCAGACCGCCCAGCAGCACTGGATCCCGCCTCGTGCGGAATCGACGGAGCGTCTGCCGGTCGAACCTCCCCGTTCGGGGCCGTCCACCGGGCTGCCCGAGCTGTCCTGGCGCACGGATGTGGCACGTTCCGCTCCGCTCGGAACCACCGACCGTGTCGAGGCTCAGCCCAGGGAACGCTCCCGGGGTAGGCACGCGGCCCAGGAGACCAAGCCGGCGGACGGCTTCCACCGCTCGTTGAGCTGGTCCGGGCCGATCGGCGGGGTCGTCGACACGCTCGTCGACGCCCGGAAGCGAGTCGATGCTCAGCCGCACGTCGACGAGAGCACCACCGAGACGCTGCCCCTCGCACTGGTCACACCGCACACCGATCCGGCCGTGGCTCCCGAACTGGCCGCCCCACGCGGCGAGGGAATCGTCCAGGCCGGTCCGGCCGCGCGGTCGCGCAACTCGCCGGGGCTGCTGCTCACCGATTCGATCGATCTCACCTCGTCCGGGCTGGACACCGGGCCGGATCTGCGCGCGGTACCGCGTGAGCTGCTGCGCTCGGCGCTGTCGGCGAGTTCCGGCGTCGAGCGCCCCGCTGAGGACGCTGAGCCGCTCCGGCTGCCGAACGAGGCACATCAGCGAGCCGAGCAGGTCCCCACCCTTGTGGCGCCGGAACTCCTGGTCGCCACTCCGGATTCGACGAACGGTCCGGACGGTGCCGAGCTCGTCGAGCCGCTGGGCGAGTTCAACGCCTTCGACGGCAACGTCGAGACCGGCGGCTTCTCCCGCATCGCACGCGAGTTGAGCATCGAGGCCACCACCGTCATCCCGGCGTACGAAGCCGAGGAGGACGAGGTGTTCTTCAGTGAGCGTCCCGAGCTCTCGCGCGTGGTGGTGCGGGAGCTGGACGAGCTGGCCGCCGCGATGCCGGAACGTCAGCAGGTGGCTTCCAACCCGTTCCGCGAGCGGCCCACCGCCCGTGGTGCCGCCCCGGCGACGATGATGGCGCTGCCGCTGCTCGACGGGCACACCTATCCGCTGCCCGCTCTGGATGCCGACGGTATGCCGAAGGTCGGTGCCGTGTGAGCGTCATGGCGGGGTCGCCGCACGCGTACGACCGGGACTGACCACCCCGGAAGTACGCGTCCTGCCGCCCCCGCGGAGCCGCTTGGCGATTGTCGGTAGCCGCGGGGCGGCGTTATCGGGGCCGGGGAGCTGGGAACTCCCCGGCCCCGATCGTCGTCTCGGACCCGGTTGCCGCCGCGGCGACGATTCAACCGCCGTATCCGTCCGGCGCGGTCGATCTCGCGCTCCCCGCGGGGTCGGAGTCATCGGGAGCCGACCGTTGACCGGGATTCGCCTGACCGGGATTCGCCTGACCGGGATCCGCCTGACCGGGATCCGCCGCCGCGGAAACCGGTGTCCTCGCTTCGGAACTCGAGTACCGGCCTTTCCAGCCGAGAAACGCGTGGTAGACCAGGAAACCGACTCCCAGGTACACATAGGCGTTGCCGATCAGGTGTTCGAAGAAGTTCCACGTGAGCTCCTTGCCGTCACCCTGCGGAACCAGCCAGTGCGGACCGATCAGGTAGAGCTCCACCGCGAGACCCAGCGAGACGAGCAGTGGCCAGTCGCGCCGCGTGTACCCACGTCCGAACAGCAGCACCAGCCCCGGCACTATCCAGACCCAGTGGTGCGACCAGGAGATCGGCGAGATCAGCAGGCCGAACACCGCGTTGATCACCAGCGCTGTCGAGTAGTCCCGGCGCTGTCCGTCCCGGGCGCGCAGTGCCGACAGCATCCCGAACACCGCCAAGCCCGCCATCAGCAGGATCAGTACCCCGAGACAGACGCTCAACCAGGGTTCCGGCACGGTGAGCTTGCTCAGCAGCGAGCGCAGCGAGACGTTGCCCGCGTAGATCGAGGCATCGCCCGTGAACTGCGGTCCGAACGAGACGTCGCTGCTGGCGAACACCTCGCGCGACCAGAACTCACGCGCGTCGTCGAACGCGAGCAGGAAACCGAGTGCCACGGTCGCCAGGAAGGTCAGCACCGTGGTCATGATCGCGCGCGGGTCCCGGCGCAGCAGGAAGAACAGCAGGAACACGGCGGGTGTGAGCTTGAGTCCCGCCGCGATGCCGAGCAGTAGTCCCCTGGGGTACGGCAGCTTGCGGTGCCCGTCCGCCCGCCACAGGCAGTCGACGGCCACCAGCGCCATGAGCACCAGGTTGATCTGCGCGTAGGTGAGGGTTTCCCTTACCGGTTCTGCGAGGGTGGCCAATGGCAGCACCGCGGCGGTCACCAGCAGGACGGTTCGTCGGTTCGACGGGGAGAAGTCGGCCGTTCGAAGGATCACGTACAGCGTGGTCAGCAGGGCGACGTGACTGACGAACATGATCAGCGCGACGGCGACCGTCTTGGAGACCAGTGCCAGCGGTGTGAACGCGACAGCCGCGAACGGTGGGTAGATGAACGGGAGCCGCAGCCCCACTTCGGTGGGCGGGAGGTCGTGATAGATCGGTTGCCCGTTCAACCACGCCTGCGCTCCGAGTCGGTACACCTCGCCGTCGATGTGCGCGTGCGGGTCGATGGCCGAGACGAGGATCACCGCGAGGAACTCGCACAGTGCGATTACGCAGAGTATCTTTCGGTGTTCGTACACCATGCTGACAAGTGATCCCCGTTCGGGGAATTGTGTTGTCGGCCGCACACTGCCACCGTCCTGTTGGTCCTGCTGGTTCGTCGGGCGGTCCGAGAACCGCGTCCGTTCCCGCTCGGCTTCCGGGGACTCCGAGCCGTCGAGTGCCCGTGTCGCGGGGTCCGCCACGCGCGACGGAGCCCGTGGCACGGGTCGGTGAGCCGGACGACTCCATCGGCGGGCCGATCGTTCGGGAGGGAACGCGTTCCCGGACAGCAGTCGAGACGTCAACCAGAGTAGGAGGTCGGGGCGCGACGCCGGAGGACCGCCACGGTTCATCTCGACGTCGCCGAACCGTCGCGAAAACATCACCTCGGGTTTCCGGGGTTCGACAGTGCTCACGTTGTGTTAGTGACTCAACGAAAAAACACCATGACGTGTGGTGTCGGAACCCTTGAATTCGATCCCGCTACGAGGGGAGGCTCAAATTCACTGCTCCATCTGGTGGGGAGGGTAGCTCCGAATGAGTGTTGTCTATGCCACTGGCGTATCCCAGTTCACCGGGGTGTGGGATGAACTCATCATGAGTCTGACCGCCGGATTCATGCTCACCGACGAGCGGGGTCAGGTGTTGGCCACGAACGACGCCGCCGCGGATCTGCTGCGGCTGGATCGCACGGATCTGCTCACCGGTTCGCGCCCGGCGGACTGGGCGATGCGGGACAGTACCGGAGCGCGACTGCCCGACTGGACCGATCTGACCAGCCAGGTGCTGCGTACCGGCACCCGGATGTCCACGCCCGTCGTGATCACCCGGGAGGGCAAGCCGAGTGGACACCTCTGGATGGACTACCAGCCCACCCGCACCTGTTCGCAACAGCGGGTGTTGATGTTCCTCCAACCGGTGGATTCCGACGTGTCGCACTCCCGTGGAATGACGGATCCGTTGACGGGCCTGCCGGGGCGGGTGCTGCTGCTGGACAGGCTCGACCAGGCACTGGCGCGGGCCCGTTGTCGTACCACCCTGACCACGTTGGTGCTCGTGGACGTCCGCAGGCTCGAACAGTTCAACGTCGACCACGGCTTCGCCCAGGGGGACGAGCTGTTGACCATGATCGCGGGGAGGCTGCGGCAGAGCGTCGCCGACGAGCACACCGTGGCCCGCTTCGGTGGTGACGAGTTCGCGTTGGTCGTGGAACATCCCAGCGGGACCGGGGACGAGATCGCGGAGGGTGCCCGCAGCGCGGTGGTCCGCCCCATGCGGCTGCAGCGCAGACAGGTCCGACCGAGCGTTCGGGTCTCCTGGGTCACGAGTGACGGCAACGCCTCGGTGCATTCGGTGATCAGCCGTGCGGAGCGGCAGTTGAAGGACTGACGTCTCCCGCTGGGCCGACTTCGGCCCGCGGCCGTCGCGAGTCGGCACGGCGTATCCGCCGCGGCCGGCTCCCGGCGGCGGCCACGTCCGGCCGTCCACGACAGGGCCGGCGGCGTGGTCCGGGAGCTCGGTTCCGGGGACTCACCCGACAACCTCGGGACAGCTCGGCCGACGCGGGGGAAGCGGGCCGCACCGGTGGCGTCCTCGGGACGAGTCGACGTCACTCGGGTGTTCCGGAGTCACTCGGACGCTCCGGTCTCACCCGGACGCTCCGGCGTCACCGGTGCTGTTCGGCGGTCAGCAGTTCCCGTACCGCGTCCGGGGCGCCCGGTTTCGCGAAGAGCCAGCCCTGCCCGGTTTCACAGCCGATCTCGCTCATCCGCTTGGCCTGGGCGCGGGTTTCGACGCCCTCGGCGGTCACGGTCAGCCCCAGGGTGTGCGCCAGGTCGACCAGGGTGCTCACGATCCGGGCATCCACCGGATCGATGCACTCGCTGTCGGCCAGCCCCTCCATGAACGAACCGGCGATCTTGAGTTCGTGCACGGGCAGGTGCCGTAGATAGGCCAGGTTGGAGTAGCCGGTGCCGAAGTCGTCGATCGCGATGCGCACTCCCATCCGGGACAGGGTGCGCAGGGCCTCGAGCGGTTCGTCGGCGGTGCCCATGATCGCGCTCTCGGTCAGCTCCAGCTGTAGTTTGGCCGGGTCCAGACCGGTCCGGTCGAGAATCTCGGCGACGTCGGAGACGAGGTTGGGGTCCCGGGACTGCCGCACGGCCAGGTTCACGCTCATGAAGGGCGCGTCCCGCCCGAACTCGTCCTGCCAGGCCTTCGCCTGCTCGCACGCCTTGCGGAGCACCCAGCGCCCCAACGGGACGATCATGCCGGTCTCCTCGGCGAGGCCGATGAACCGGTCGGGGCCGAGCCTGCCCAGCTCGGGGTGCCACCACCGCACCAGCGCCTCCACACCGGAGACGGTGTACTCGCCGAGCTCCACCAGCGGCTGGTAGTCGACGTAGAACTCCTCGCGTTCCAGCGCCGCCGGCATGGCGGCCGAGAGCCGGAACTGCGCGACCTCGTTCGCGTTGCGTTCGGTGTCGAACAGCGCCCACTGGTTCTTGCCCTCGGCCTTGGCCCAGTACAGCGTGACGTCCGCGTCGCGCATCAGTTCGGCGGGTGTCTGTCCCGCCGTGGATCGCTCCAGAATCCCGATGCTGGCCGAGACCGCGAGCTCCTGGTTGCCGACCCGCATCGGGGAAACCAGGGTTTCCAGCACGTGGTTGGCCACTTCGATGGCCTGCTCCGTGCCCTGCGATCCCTGGATGAGGATCACGAACTCGTCCCCGCCCATCCGCGCGACGAGCCGGTCCTCGCCCCGCACGGCCTCGTCGAGGCGCTGTGCCACGGTCACCAGCAGGTCGTCACCCACGTGATGTCCGAGACTGTCGTTGATGACCTTGAAGCCGTCCAGATCCATGTAGCACAGCGCCACCCGGTCGGTTCGCTTCGTGCTCTCGGAGTCCTCGCGCAGCGCCTCGGTGAGCCGGTCCAGGAAGAGGGCACGGTTGGGCAGGCCGGTCAGCGGGTCGTGCAGGGCCTGGTGCCGCAGTCGGTCCTGCAGCATCTTGCGGTCGGTGACGTCCTCCATCATCGCGACCTGGTAGAGCGGCAGGCCGTCCTCGCCGCGTACCAGCGACACGATCAGCTCGGTCCACGACTTGCTTCCGTCCGGACGGGTGAAGCGTTTCTCGACCCGGTACTGCTCGCGTTCGCCGCGGACGAGTTCCTCGTAGACCCGCCAGACGGTGTCGTTGTCCTCGGGGTCGACCAGGTCGTAGACCATCAGGCCGCGCAGCTCCTCGGAGGTGCGTCCCAGGATCCGCCGCAACGAGGCGTTGGCCTCCATGATCCGTCCCTCAGTGTCGGCGATCCCGATACCGATGGCGGCTTCGGCGAAGATCGCCCGGAACCTGGCCTCGCTGGTGCGCAGCGCCTGCTCGACGGAGTCGCGCGCGTCCAGCACGGCCTGGCGGATGGCTTCCTGCTCGTCCAGGGTCCGCTTGCGGGCCGCCTGCATGAATCCCGCCGAGATCGCGGACTGTATCGCCGAGACGCGCGTTCGCATCTCGGGGCTCTCCGCGATGCCGAACGCGGGGAGCATGTGCTCCCCGACGTTCTCGATCGTTCTCGCGAGGGAGTCGGCGCCGGTGAAGTGCACGGACACCAGTTCGGAACCGATCTCGCGAGCGGCGTCGGTGTTCTGCGGTTCGCTCAGCAACGCTTCGGCCAGCCGGTCGGTGTAGCCCTCCAGCAGCTCTTCCACTTCCGCGCCGGTCATCGGCACGTAACTGGTCCCCACGAGCGCCCGGCTCCAGGCGGCGGCGAAGTCCCGTTTGCGCTGTCCGTCCACACCCGTCACCTCGTGAGCGCTTGAAACAGGCGCTGTCCAGCCGGTCATGCCCGCGGCGCCCTCCGCTTCTCGTAGTCGCCCGCGCAAAGTACGTGGGGAGCATACGGCCGATGCCACCCGTCGGTCGAACGCGGAACCTGTTGCCGACCAGGGTAGCTAGCCGCTGTGAATTGGCGGGAAGTGCTGACAAAGATCGAATCGGCTGATCATGTCACTCGAACGGGTCGAGTTTCGCGAAACGCGCGTTGTCCGATTTGCCTCATTGTGGTGAAAAGGTAACACGATATCTAGTGGTGCGGTGGAACGATCGCAGTCTTTCACGCACGACCGGAATTCCACAACGGCGGTTACCCGTGGGGACCGACGCCACGCCCCCGGGCCGCTGGACGAGCACGAGGGGACAATCATGCACCGTTCGAGGGGACGCGGTCGCGCCCGAGCGCTGACCGTTGCCTTATCAGCGTTGTTCGGCACGGTAATGCTGCTGGGCACCTCCGCACAGGCCGTGAACGACTCGTCGCCGGCACAGCAGCGGGCGGGCCACGACATGGGCTCGCAGATCCGCGAACACGAGGGCGGTGATCCGTCCGCCGATCCCGCCACGGCACGCAATCCCTCGGTCAAGGGGATGGACGTGAGTGGACACCAGAACTGGGTCAACTGGCGACACTGGTGGAACAAGGGAATGCGGTTCGCCTACGTCAAGGCCACCGAGGGGACCGGCTACACCAGTCCGGACTTCAATCACCAGTACACCGGCTCGTACAAGGTCGGAATGATCCGGGGTGCCTACCACTTCGCACTGCCCGACCGTTCCGGTGGAGCCGCCCAGGCGCGCTACTTCGTCGCCAACGGCGGTGGCTGGTCCGCCGACGGCAAAACCCTGCCCGGCGCGTTGGACATCGAGTACAACCCGTACGGCCCCACCTGCTACGGCAAGAGCAAGGCGGCCATGACCGACTGGATCCGGGACTTCAGCGACACCTATCGGAAACTGACCGGCAGATATCCCACCATCTACACCAGCACCAGCTGGTGGAACAAGTGCGTGGCCTCGGACTTCGGCGACACCAATCCCCTGTGGGTCGCGCGCTACAACGACTACATCGGCCCGCTGCCACACGGCTGGGGGTTCCACACCTTCTGGCAGTACACCTCGTCCCCGTTGGACAAGAACCTGTTCAACGGTTCCTACGACCAGCTCGAGCGGCTGGCTCGCGGGTGAGCCGGATTTCTCGCGGGACGGCACCGCTCGTCGCTTGAGGGCAACCACCAGGACCGAGCGCGTCACCGTGCGACGCCGACTCACGTACCGAAACCCGACCACGGGAACGACTCCCGCTACGAGTTCCGGGAGGTGGGTGCCGCCGACAGGCGTCGGTGTCGACGGCACTCACCCGGAAACGATCAGCCGAACAGTCGGGGAAGCGTGCCTTCCCACGCCTCCCGCAGTTCCGACAGCGGGATGTCGCCGACGCCCTGGATCTCCAGCGCCCGCGACTCGTCGTCCACCACGCCGATCTTCGAGCACGGCAGACCACGCGCCGAGCAGAGCTCGGTGAACTTCAGTTCCGCACCGCGCGGCACCGACACCGCGACCCGACCCGCCGACTCGGCGAACAGCCAAACGAACGGGTCCGCCTCCTCCGGCAGCACGATCCGCGCCCCGGTCTCACCGATCAGCGACATCTCCACCAGCGCCTGGGCCAGTCCGCCCTCGGAGAGATCGTGCGCGGCCGAGATCAGTCCGTCCCGCGAACCGATCCCCAGCACGTCGGCGAGCAGCCGTTCCCGTGCCAGATCCACTCGCGGCGGGGTGCCGCCGAGGTGGCCGTGCACCACCCGGCTCCACTCGGAACCGCCGAACTCCTCGCGGGTGTCTCCCAACAGCAGCAGCGACTCGCCCGGCGCCGCTCCGATACCGGTGGGGATCCGGGCGGTCACGTCGTCGATGACCCCGAGCACCCCGGCGACCGGTGTCGGCAGGATCGGGTCGCCACCGGTCTGGTTGTAGAAGCTCACGTTGCCGCCGGTGACCGGGATGCCGAGTTCGGCGGCCGCGTCGGCGAGCCCCCGCACGGACTGCTGGAACTGCCACATCACGCCGGGGTCCTCGGCAGACCCGAAGTTGAGGCAGTTGGTGACCGCCACCGGCTTGGAGCCCGTGACCGCGACGTTGCGGTATGCCTCTGCCAGCGCCAGACGCGCACCCTCGTAGGGATCGAGCCTGGTGTAGCGGGCGTTGCAGTCGGTTGCCACGGCGATGCCGCGGTCGGTCTCCTCGTCCACCCGCAGCACGCCCCCGTCGGAGGGCTGCGCCAGCACGGTGTTGCCTCGCACGTAGTGGTCGTACTGGCCGGTCACCCACTCCCGGGAGCACAGGTTGGGCGAGGCCGCCATCCGCAGCACGGTCTCGCGCAGCTCGGCCGCCGTGGCCGGGCGCGACAGGGTGTTCGCGTCGTCCGCGGCGATCAGGTCCTGTTCCGCGGGGCGCCGCACCGGGCGCTGATAGACCGGTCCCTCGTCGGCCACGGTCCGGGGCGGGACGTCGACCACGCACTCGCCCCGCCAGTCGATCCGCAGGTGCTCCTCGTCGGTCACCTCGCCGATGACCGTCGCCGTCACGTCCCACTTGCGGCAGACCGCCATGAAGGAGTCCACGTCCTCGGGGCGGACGATCGCGCACATCCGCTCCTGCGACTCGCTGGACAGGATCTCGGCCGGGTTCATCCCCTCGGCCCGCAGCGGCACCGTGTCCAGATCGATCCGCATGCCGCCGTCACCGGCCGCCGCCAGCTCGGAGGTGGCGCAGGAGAGCCCGGCACCGCCGAGATCCTGGACCCCCACGACCAGGTCCGAGCCGTAGAGCTCCAGGCAGCACTCGATGAGCACCTTCTCGGTGAAGGGATCGCCCACCTGCACACTGGGCAGCTTCTTGCGGCCGCTGCCGGTCTCGTCACCGCTGAAGGTCTCCGAGGCCAGCACCGAGACACCGCCGATGCCGTCCAGCCCGGTTCGGGCACCGAACAGGATCACCTTGTTGCCCGTCCCGGTGGCGTGTGCCAGCTGCAGCTCGTCGGACTTGAGCACACCGACGCACATCGCGTTGACCAGCGGATTCCGTGCGTAGGACTCGTCGAAGACCACCTCGCCGCCGATGTTGGGCAGCCCGAGGCAGTTGCCGTAGCCACCGACTCCCTCCACCACACCGGGCAGTACGCGGCGGGTGTCGGCGGCGTCGGCCGGACCGAACCGCAGCGGGTCGGCCACCGCCACGGGACGCGCGCCCATCGCCATGATGTCGCGCACGATGCCCCCGACACCGGTGGCCGCGCCCTGGTAGGGCTCCACATACGAGGGGTGGTTGTGGCTTTCCACCTTGAAGGTGACCGCCCAGCCGTCGCCGATGTCGACGACTCCCGCGTTCTCACCGATGCCCGCCAGCATCTTGGCGCGCATCTCGTCGGTGGTGGTCTCGCCGAAGTACTTCAGGTGCGTCTTGGAGGACTTGTAGGAGCAGTGCTCGCTCCACATCACCGAGTACATCGCCAGCTCGGCCTCGGTGGGACGCCTCCCGAGGATCTCGCGGATGCGCTCGTACTCGTCGTCGGCGAGGCCGAGCTCGCGGTACGGCTGGTCGAGTTCGGGGGTCCGCGCGGCGTGCTCGACGCTGTCCACCGGTTCGGCGCCGTTCGGCGTGGCCGGGTCCTGCGTCGCGGCTTCGCGGGTGGGGTCGGTCATGCTGCCACCAGGGTGTCGAGGGCGGACAGGAACATGCCGAGGCCGTCGTCGGTGGGCCCCGTGAGTGGATCGACCGCGTGCTCGGGGTGGGGCATCAGCCCGGCCACCCTGCCGCGTTCGTCGGTGATTCCGGCGATGTCGCGTCGCGAGCCGTTCGGGTTGCCGTCCACGTAGCGGAACAGCACCCGGCCGTCGCCCTCCAGGCGGTCCAGCACCGGGTCCTCGGCCACGTAGCGGCCCTCGCCGTGCTTGATCGGGATCAGCAGCTCGGCACCGGGTTCGTAGCGGGTGGTCCAGGTGCTGGTGTTGTTGTCCACGCGCAGCCACTGGTCGCGGCAGACGTAGTGCAGCCCCGAGTTGCGGGTCAGCACGCCGGGCAGCAGCCCGGCCTCGCACAACACCTGGAACCCGTTGCACACCCCGAGCACCGGCATGCCCTGCCCGGCCGCGCGCACCACCTCGGTCATGACCGGCGCGAACTTGGCGATGGCGCCGCAACGCAGGTAGTCGCCGTAACTGAACCCGCCGGGGACGATCACGGCGTCCACTCCGTGCAGGTCGGCGTCACCGTGCCACAGCCCCACGTCCGAGGCACCCGCCCGGCGCACCGCGCGGCGGGCGTCGCCGTCGTCCAGCGAGCCCGGGAAGGTGATGACCCCGATCCTGGCCCCGGCGGCGCTCACGATTCCACCCGGCGCACGGCCCAGTCCTCGATCACGGGGTTGGCCAGGAAGTTCTCCGCGATTCGGGCGAGCGTGTCGTCGTCGACACCGTCGTCGACCTCCAGCTCGAACCGCTTCCCCTGACGGACTTCCGAGATCCCCTCGAATCCCTGCCGGGGCAGCGCGTTGGCAACCGCCTGTCCCTGCGGATCGAGGATCTCCTGCTTCGGCATTACGTCGACAACGACTCGGGCCACGGGCGTCGCTCCGGAAACTGTGCGGATCCGTCCCGCTACCGCGGGCGCGGATGGTCGGCGTTACGAGCAAAGCGTAACTGACCTGCGAGTTCCCTCACGGGCGGCCGGGTGCCACGTGGGAGCTGGATCACTCCTTCACGAGCGGGTGGGCCCGCAGGGCCGCACCGTTCGCCTCGGACGGGAAGCCTCGTCCTCGTATCGGCGATTCGGTGAAAACGGCCACAGAGCCACAGGAGCATTGCTAGTTTGCATGTCGATCGACTTCACGAGAGGAGCACCGATTGACCGATCCGGCATCGTACGAACCTCGGTTTTCGAGGCGGTCAATGTCTCGCTGATCCGGTCGTGAACATGTGGGGCGAGTTCCGTGAAGCAGTGGGTAACGATCGCGATGCGAGGTCACGTGTTCCAGCTCTCAGATGGCCGCCCGAACGGGTTGATTCGATACGACAGCACAACAAGGGAAAATTTCCGACGCCAGTGTGAGAGATGGAGACTCCAGTGAGTGGCATGTCCGGTGACCATCCCGCGGGGCTGGTTCGGGAGTCCGAATACCAGCTGATTCATCCCGCTGAGTTCGGGAGGCTTGTCGCTCTCTACCTGGTCATGGGCGTTTGCTACGTCCTGCTTTCGATCGCCGTTGTGCTGCTGTTGGGGTTTGGCGGGCTGATATTCCTGGCGGAGGGCGATTCGACAGCGTGGATGCTCATTCTCGCGGCGTTCTTTCTCGCACTGGGAGGATTCGTGATGTTCGGTGCCATGCTGGCCGCCAGACACACGTTGATCGGAAACGGAGAAGTCGTAACACGTGACAGGATGCACGTTCCGCCCGGCTATCACATCGATGTTCGGCGGGCGTGGCGCAATAAACGCCTCGCGCTTTATCTATTACTCTTTGTCACGGCGACCGATGTTTTCGGTACTCTGATCGGACTGCTCGCACCGCTCTTCCTCGACGGAGGGCCCACCGGCCCTTCCAGCATCCTCACGTTGTTCTTCGGACCATTGACGTGGGTGGCGTGTCTACCCGGTTTCTTCGTGCTTTTCCGGCAGCACAAGCGCGTCACCCGGTTCCGCTGAACAGTGATCGCGCATGAGACCTCGGCTCACCCTCGACGCATTCCCGACCACGGGCTTGACGTGGTGTGAACTGCGGTCATCGACCGGCTCGATGACAGGGTTTCCCGGGCTGGATCACTCGGGCAGGCCGCGCAGGTGACCCTTCAGGTGCGGCTTGCCCGAGGCGGAGCGCAGCGCGAAGAGCTTCGCCGCGTCCGACTCGCCGGGTTGTTCGGTGCGGGGTTGTTCGGTGAAGTCCACCTTGGAGGGCAGCAGCACCGGCTTGGCGAACTCCACCTCGACCGTGCAGGCATCGGGCAGTCTGCCCTCGAAGGCGGCGAGGCAGCGGGCCTTGGACCACATGCCGTGCGCGATCGCCCGGGGGAAGCCGAACGCCTTGGCGGTGAGCGGGTGCAGGTGGATCGGATTGCGGTCGCCGGACACGGCCGCGTAGCGCCTGCCGAGGTTCGCGGGCAGCCGCCAGACCGCGGTGGGGGCCTCGGCGGTCACCTCCGGAACTCCCTCCGGCCTGGGGACGGAGTCGTCCGAGGCGCCCCGTCGCAGGTACGTGCTCGTCTCGCTCCAGACGAGCCGGTCGTCGACGCTGGTCTCGGTGATCACGTCGAACCGCTGCCCCTTCGGGTGGCGGCGCGGGTTCGCCAGCCGCACCCGCTGGGTCATCGAGTCGGTCACCGACACCGGCTCGTACCGCGTGATGCGGTTCGCCACGTGCACCAGGCCGACCAGTGGGTACGGGAAGTCCCGGTCGGTCATCAGCCGCACGGCCAGCGGGAACGAGGTGATGTGCGGATAGGTGAGCGGCAGCTCGTCGCGGGTGCCGAACCCGCACAGCCGGTTGTAGTCCGCCAGGTGCTCGCGGTCGATCGTGATCCCGGAGCGGACGTACTCGGTGTCCGGGAGCTCTGCGTCCCGCCCGGCCCGCCGCAGCGGTGTGGTTCCCGCGGCCTTCAGATAGAGCGCGCCCAGGTTCGGCGACTCGCTCAGTTCCTCGGTCGGCATCCTCGTCTCACCTTCCTGCGGTAATCCGCCGCGACTTGTCGTGATCTACCTACTCGATGTCGGGCCTCCCCGGAGCGAGAGCCCGCGAGAGGTTCCGCCTCCCGAGCCCCCGCGATAACCGAGCCGCCGAACCCCTCAAGCCCCCAGCAGGCTCTGCCCGCATACGCGGATCACATTGCCGTTGACCCCGGCCGACCCCGGATCCGCGTAGTAGGCGATGGTCTCGGCGACGTCGACCGGCAGCCCGCCCTGCGAGAGGCTGTTCATCCTGCGGCCCGCCTCGCGCACGAACAGCGGTACGGCCGCCGTCATCGCGGTCTCGATGAATCCGGGGGCCACGGCGTTGATCGTCACGCCGCGTTCCGCGGCGCGCGGAGCGAGGCCCTGCACGTGGCCGATCACCCCGGCCTTGGAGGTCGCGTAGTTCGCCTGCCCCACGTTGCCCGCGATACCGCTGATGGAGGCGATCCCGACCAGCCTGCCGCCGCTGCGGAGCGGGGAGGAGTCGGCCAGCAGCGCGGTGTTGATCCGTTCCTGGGCGGCGAGGTTGACCCGCAGCACCGCTTCCCACTGGTCCCGGCTCATCCGGCCGATGGTCTTGTCCCGCGTGATGCCCGCGTTGTGCACCACGATGTCGAGCCCGTCGTGTCGTTGTCCGACGTGTTCGATCAGCTGCCGGGGCGCGTCCTCGGCGGTGATGTCGAGTTGGAGCGTCGAACCGCCGATCCGGTTGGCCACCTCGGCCAGGTCCTCCCCTTGCGCGGGGACGTCCAGGCACACCACGTGGGCCCCGTCCCTGGCCAGGGTCTCGGCGATGGCGGCGCCGATGCCTCGTGACGCGCCGGTGACCAGCGCGACCTTGTCGCGCAGCGGTCGCGCTTCGTCGACGGTGGGTGCCTCGGCGGCTCCGACGCGGATCACCTGGCCGGAGACGAACGCCGATCTCGACGAGAGCAGGAAGCGCAGCGTGGAGTCGATCGCCCGCTCGCCGCCCCGGGAGACGTGGACCAGCTGGGCGGTGGCGCCGCGTTTGAGTTCCTTGCCCGCGGTGCGCACGAATCCTTCCAGCGCGCGCTGCGCGGTTCGCTCCGCTGGGTCGTCGATCTCCTCCGGCGGGGTGCCCAGCACGATCAGCCTGCCGCACTTGCCCACTCGCCGGATCGTGGCGCCGAAGAACTCGTGCAGTTCCCCGAGTTCCGTGCTGCCCGCTATCCCGGTGGCGTCGAAGACCAGCGCCGCGTACTCGGCGTCGTCGTCCCGAGTCCGGTGCGTCTCGGCGTTCGCCTTCCGCAGGGTCTCGGACACGGCTTCGCCGAGCCTGCCCCCTTCGGTCTCCCCGAGCAGTACGGGGCCGGAGACGAGCGGGTCGCCCGGTCGGTACCTGCGCAGCGGGGTGGGGGTGGGCAGCCCGAGACGGTTGGCCAACTGCCGCCCGTACCGGGATGTGACCAGCTTGCTGTACGGATCCGCCATTACGAGCAACTCCTCCATGCGTGACCGGCACTCGACGCATAAGCTACCCGTCGGTAGGTTAAGTTTCCAGTCATGCCCGGCACCGTTCCGGGTGTTCGTTGACCAGCTGTGCGGAGGAATCGGCCATGTCCACAACTCGCCGGGTCGCCATCGTCGGAGGTAACCGAATCCCGTTCGCACGTTCGGGTGGTCCCTACGCGCGTGCGTCCAATCAGGACATGCTCACCGCCGCCCTCGACGGTTTGGTGGCTCGTTACGGACTGTCCGGGCAGCGTGTCGGTGAGTTCGTCGCGGGGGCGGTACTCAAGCACAGCCGCGACTTCAACCTGGCGCGCGAGGTCGTGCTCGGCTCCGGTCTCGACTCGCGCACTCCCGCGCACGACGTGCAGATGGCCTGCGCCACCGGCCTGGAGTCGGTCGTCTCCGTGGCCAACAAGATCGCTCTCGGACAGCTCGAGTCCGGCATAGCGGGCGGTGTGGACTCGGCCAGCGACGCTCCGATCGAGCTCAACGACGAGCTGCGCAGGGTGCTGCTGCGCGCCAACCACGCCAAGGGCACAGCTGCCAAGCTGGGAGCGCTGACCGGCCTGCGGCCGGGACACGTCGTACCCGGTATTCCCCGCAACGCGGAACCCCGCACCGGGCTCTCGATGGGCGAGCACGCCGCCAGGACGGCGGAGGCGTGGGGCGTCGAGCGGACGGAGCAGGACGAGCTGGCCGCCCGCAGCCACCAGCGGCTCGGCGCCGCCTACGAGCGAGGTTTCTTCGACGATCTGGTCACCCCCTTTCAGGGGCTCACGCGTGACCAGAACCTGCGGCCGGACTCCTCGACGGAGAAGCTCGCCAAGCTCAAGCCCGTGTTCGGCCGGGGCGAGGGGGCCACGATGACGGCGGGCAACTCCACCCCGCTCTCCGACGGCGCGGCCACGGTGCTGCTCGCCAGCGAGGAGTGGGCGCGGCGACACCAGCTGCCGGTGCTGGCCTACATCGGTGACTTCGTCTCCGAGGCGGTGGACTACGTCAGCGGTGACGAGGGACTGTTGATGGCTCCCGCCTACGCCGTGCCGAGGCTGTTGGACCGGGTGGGCGGCTCGCTCGGCGATTTCGACTTCTACGAGATCCACGAGGCATTCGCCTCGCAGGTGCTGTGCACGCTCCGGGCCTGGCAGGATCCCGAGTTCTGCGCCGAGCGACTGGGCCGGGGCGAACCGCTGGGCGAGATCGACACCGACCGACTGAACGTGAACGGTTCCTCGCTCGCCGCCGGGCACCCCTTCGCGGCGACCGGTGGGCGGATCGTGGCGACCCTGGCCAAGCTGCTGGCGGAGCGCGGGTCCGGTCGTGGACTCGTGTCCATCTGCGCGGCCGGTGGTCAGGGACTCACCGCCGTAGTCGAACGATGATCGGGGCTCCGCTCGGGTTCCGGTGCTCGTCCGGTCGTGCCGGGCCCGGGCGGTTCCGCTCCACCGCGCGGCATTGGTCCGAAATGGACTGTGATCGTCGTTTCGCGGGGTGGGCGGGGGCGGTGTGTTTCGCCGTGCCCCGTGCCGTGAGCCGCGCTACATTTGTTGCCCCGCTCGGGAATTCGCACCGGTTCGGTCTCCGTTCGTCAGTCGGGGACCGGCACGGTGATCAAGTGTTCTCGGATCCTGTCCGAAGAACACTTTCCCCTCCGGGTATGACTGTCCGTATCGTACTGAGGCCGCTTCGTGTTCCCGATCGATCGACATCGTGACCCGATCGCAAAATGTGATCCGAGACACACCACGTCGAAGGTGTAACGCTTTGATGTACAGGCACGATGAACGGGGTGACTCCGCGATGCTGTCGGACCCCCGACCTGGCAGCATCGCGGAGTTCGCCACTCCCGGTGTGCTACTTGCCGGTGAACGGTAGGTAGGCACCTCCCATACGTCCTCGCCCAACGGGTGGATTCCCACGCGCCGGACGAGGTGTCTCTTCGTCGCGAGAGCGACGAGTCCGATAACGGCATCCCTGTATGGCAGGACGACCTGTACGGCAGGGCTATGCCATGGCCCCATATTGATCACCCTGAGTGATCGAAAAATCACTCAGTGTTTCGGACAGCCTTAAGGAGAGGCACCATGAACATTGCCATCGTGATGATCGGTGCACTGCTTCCGATCTTGGCGGCAAGCGTGTTCTACGTAAGCGACCACCGTACTCCGCAACGCGTCAATCGCTCCCCTCCGAATTGCGAGGAGAGCGATGAGTACGACATGTCGACTTCCGGTGACCTCACCCCGCTGGCTCCGGTGGATCATGTGACTCCGATGGATCACGTCATCCCGGCGGATCACGGATCCCGGGACCGGCGGATGTCCGAGGCGGCCTGATCAGCCGAGTCCGATCATCCTGGGCTGATCCGTCGAGGTCGTTCCGGTCCGTCGAGATCGTTCCGGCCTCGTGCTTCGTTCCCGGTGGCCGCGTCCGGGTACGTGTGAGAAGTGAACGCGGCGATGCGGTGTCGTCGGCGAAGAACCGAAAAGCACCGAACGGTCGTGCTCTGTCCCCCGGAGCACGACCGGAGATATCGCGGAAACCGCGAATGAAATTGATTCCGATATCGCGTGAATCGGTTTCGATGCGGATCGTTTCCCGGCGCGTACCGACGCCCCCCGACGTTCGGTGCGCGCCGTTCCCGTTTTCCCGGAAACCGGATACGGTTCTGTCGCTGCGAAAGTTCACCGGGCCCCGGATCCGATGATCCGGGGCCCGGTGACTCGAACTTCTCGATTACCTCTTACCGCGTGCTCAGGCCGAGACCGAGCCCGAGGCCGCGCTCGTCGAGACCACCGCCGAGCCGCAGTCCCTGCGTGCCGCAGGCCGCCGGTGCTGTCGCCTCCAGCGGAAGGGACGGGTCCAGCGAACTCGGAGCGTCCCCGTCGTAGGCACCGCTGTCGTTGATGTCGATGCCGTGCTGCACGAGCACCGCGTTGCCGTCGCGGATGTTCGCGGCGGTTTCCTCGCTGACGGTCACCGTCCGCGAGTAGGTCACGAATCCGTTGGGGGCGGTCGGGAATCGGTCCACCGCGAGACCGCTGGACGGGCCGGTGTCACCGGTGGTGGTCAGTGATACCCCGATCCCGCCGTAGTCCGAGGCGCCTTCGGCGGTGCTGATGATGCCGTCGCCGTTGGCGTCGTCGGCCTTGGTGGGGCACCGCCCCGCGCCGCCGATGTGGACGTGTTGCGCGTGCGGTTGGTTCTCCAGCAGCCCGGAGCTGTAGAGCCGTACGGATGCCTCGCGGCCTCGCAGTTTGATCAGGCCGAACCCGTGGGCTCCGCTGTCGTTGAGCTCGTCGAGCTCGACGACGGTGAACGTGCCGTGGCCGCTGTCGTGATCGACGTCGTGCTTCGGTTGCGCGGAGGCCACCGCCGCTGAACCCGTGGCCATCAGCCCGAGCGCGGCTACGGTGCTCACGACGGAACGCAGTTGAAACCTGGACACTGGCAGCACCCTTCCCATGGTCGTGTTGGTCTGCCAATCGCTGATTCGTCGGCCTGTCGCTCGGAGATTGGTCTCCGAACTGTCCGAGCGCGAACGAGTTGTCTTCCCGGGGCTCTGCCGTGCCGACCATGCGTAGCCACGCGACTGATGATCGGGGCCGGGCGCGCTGCGAACATCGGCACATGCGCGTACTAACCGATTCCGACGTCGTCACCGTTGGTCCCGAGACGGCCGTCGACGCCGCGCGAGAGGCCCTCCGCCGGTTCGCTCGTGGCGAGCTCGCCGCGCCTCCTCGGGTCAGCGCCGAGTTGGGAGATCTCGACTACTACTACACCACCGGTGGTCTGCCGGGCGGGATCAGCGGTTTCCGCGCCTACCGTGCCGGTGTGCCCGCCGGGGATCAGCTGGTGGCGTTGTGGGATGCCTCGGGCAGCCTGGTCGGCATCGTGGTGGGGGACGAACTGGGCGCACGCCGCACCGGCGCCCTGGGTGGTGCCGCCGTGGAAGCGATGTCCAACGAACGAGCGAGCACGCTCGCCGTGGTCGGAACCGGCAAGCAGGCGTGGACCCAGGTCTGGGCCGCCAGTGCCGTCCGCTCCCCCGAACTGGTCCGGGTGCACAGCAGGGACGAGCGCAACCGCGAGGCGTTCGCGGCCGAGGTGCGGGACCGGCTCGGGTTGCGTACCGAGACGGTCGCGACCCCGGATTCGGCGGTACGTGACGCCGAGGTCGTCGTACTGGCCACCCGCTCGGAGAGTCCGGTGGTCGATTCGGCCGACATCGCTCCCGGCACGCACGTCACCACCGTGGGGCCGAAGGGGCGGACGAGGCACGAGATGCCCCCTGAACTGCTCGAACGGGCGGCGATCGTCACCTGCGACTCACCGCGACAGGCTGCGGATCTGCCCGACTTCCTCACCGATCCGGCGAGGCTGGTGTCGCTGGGCGATGTCCTGATCGGCACCCGTCCCGGTCGGGAGAGTCCCGATCAGCTCACGGTGCACTGCTCGGTCGGTCTGGCCGGCTCGGAGGTGCTGTTCGTCGATCGTCTGTTCGGCGCGATCGCCGGGTGAGACGCCTGGCCGGACACCGACTCGTTGCCCGCGCCACGTGGGTTGCCTGCACCACGTAGGGGAACATCACCGGGTGCGGTGCTGTTGAGCACGGACGTGAGTACTTCGCAGCGGAACCGTCGTGCCCGTGTCCGAGCCCCGGAACCCTCCGGGCGCGCCTGGCTGAACACCGGTGGAACCACACCGCGACTCGACGAGCTGCGCGGGAAGTTCGTGCTGCTGGACTTCTGGGCGTTCTGCTGCGTCAACTGCCTGCACGTCATCGACGAGCTGCGCCCGCTGGAGCGGGAGTTCGCCGAGGAACTGGTCACCATCGGCGTGCACTCGCCCAAGTTCGAGCACGAGGCGGACCCGGACGCGCTCGCCGCCGCCGTGGAGCGCTACGGCGTGGACCACCCGGTGCTCGACGATCCGGAGCTGGCGACCTGGCGCGACTACGCGGTCAAGGCGTGGCCGACCCTGGTGCTGATCGATCCCGAGGGCTACGTGGTGCACCAGGCGGCCGGTGAGGGGCACGTCGAGGCACTGCGCCGGATACTCGGTGAGCTCGTGCCCGAGCACGAGCGGCGCGGCACCCTCCACCGTGGTGCCGAACACCGTGTCGAGCCCCCGGAACCCGACACCACGCTCCGCTTCCCCACGAAGGTGCTCGGCCTGGAGGGGGGAACGTTGCTCGTCGCGGACTCGGCGCGGCACTCGCTGGTCGAGTTCGCGGCGGACGGCGAGACCCCGCTGCGCCGCATCGGAACCGGCCGCAGGGGCGACGCGGACGGGGACGCCGAGTTCGCCTCCTTCAGCGAGCCCGGCGGCATGGCGCTGCTGCCCGAGCGGGTCGCGGCGCGGGTCGGCTACGACGTCGTGGTGGCCGACACGGTCAACCACCTGCTGCGCGGGCTGCGGCTGGCCGACGGCGCCGTCGTCACGGTCGCGGGAACCGGTGCGCAGTGGCGCGACGAGCCGGACTCCGGCGCGGCGTCGCGAACGGCGCTGACGAGCCCGTGGGACGTGACCTGGTGGGAACCGGCGGGCGGTGTGGTCATCGCGATGGCGGGCAACCACACCCTTGGGCTGTTCGATCCCGTGGCGGAGAGCATCACCCGGTTCGCGGGCACCACCGTGGAGGGGTTGCGCGACGGACCGGCGACCGAGGCGTTCTTCGCCCAGCCCTCCGGGCTCGCCGTCGCGGGAGCCACGGGAGCGGGAGCCACCGACGCCGGAGCGGGTGAGCCGGAGCGGCTCTGGTTCGTCGACGCCGAGACCTCCGCGTTGCGCTGGGTGGAGCCCGCGGGAGACGCTTTCGAGGTCCACACCGCGGTCGGCAAGGGCCTGTTCGACTTCGGCCACTCCGACGGCCCCGCCTCGGACGCGCTGCTGCAGCACCCGCTCGGTGTCGAGGTGCTGCCCGACGGCACCATCGCGATCTGCGACACCTACAACGGCGCGGTACGGCGTTACGAACCCGCCACCGGGGAGGTCTCGACGCTGGCGACCGGTGTCGCCGAGCCGTCCGGCGCCACCACGTCCGAAGGTGAGCTGGTGGTCGCGGCGAGTACCGCGCACCGGCTGGAACGCCCGGTGCCGCCAGGGGTGACCGCGCGGCTGATCGAGGGCGGGTCCCAGCGGGTCAACCGCCCGGCGACCGAGATCAGTCCCGGTGAGGTCGAGCTCACCGTGGTTTTCGACCCTCCGCCCGGGCAGAAGTTGGACGAGCGCTACGGCCCCGCCACACGGCTCGAGATCAGCTCCTCCCCGGCGGACATGTTGGTCGAGGGCGCCGGTGTCGGTACGGAGCTGAGCAGGCGGCTCGTGCTGGCCGAGGGGATCGAGCACGGGGTGCTGCACGTGGTCGCGCAGGCGGCCAGTTGTGACGACGACTCCGAGGTGGAGCATCCGGCTTGTCGACTGACCAGGCAGGACTGGGGAGTGCCGGTTCGGCTCGACAGTGGCGGCAGCGAGCGGCTGCCGCTGGTCATGGGTGGGCTGGACGAGCGGTGACCGGCTCGTCGCGGTTCCGTGGCCCGTTCCGACGGCCAACCCTGCGCCTTCGGTGGACTCGACCGGACGCGTAAACTTTCCGGGTGACCGATGCCAAGCTTGAGATCCAGATGTTGCATGACCGTGTCATGGTGCGGGTCTCCGAAGAGTCCGGTGAACGTCGCAGCAGCGGCGGTATCGTGATCCCCGCGACCGCCCAGGTGGCCAAACGCCTGCTCTGGGGTGAGGTTTTCGGTGTGGGCAGCCACGTGCGCAGTGTCCAAACCGGGGATCAGGTGCTGTTCAACCCCGAGGAGCAGTACGAGGTGGAGGTGCAGGGCGAGATCTACGTGGTGCTGCGGGAGCGGGACCTGCACGCCGTCGCCTCCGAGCGGACCGAGCAGGGTACCGGTCTGTATCTTTGACCGAGGTGCGTGTCCGGTTCGGCGTGGCCGCTGTGTGCTGTGGCGCACGTGATACCAGTTCGGAAGCCGTGTGAGGCCTCCCCAGCCGGGCTGTACCGGTGATGCTGGTCGGCAGGCCCGAGCGTGCCGCCGACCCCGCCGCAAGACCGAGAAGAAGGGGACGCGGTGCCGGAAGACCACGAACGTCCCGATCGCACCGAGGGCGATCGGGATCGGCGAGCGGACGAACCGACCGAGCGGATTCAGTTTCTCACCGGTGATCTGAGCGGCAGTGGTGCTTCGAGCGGCGGCGCGGCCGCCGACGGGACGTCGGAGTCGGCCGCCGGTGGACGATCGGACGACGACGAGGCCGTCGACGAATCCCGTCGGAGCACGAAACCCGGTATGACGCCGCCGCACGTCGCCGGACCGGAGGCCGCGGCGGCAGCGAACACCGAAACGGGAAGCACCACCACCGGTGGTTCCGCCGCCCGGAACTCCACCACCGGTGGTTCCGCCGAATCGGAGACCGGTACCGGAAGTACCGGTGCCGGAAGTACCGGTGCCGCGGGCACGGGCACCGACAACGGTGTCCCTCCGGAGGAGGACACCGAGCGCACCGACGTCATCCCCCCGATCGCCGAGGAGACGACGGCGGTCCCCCTCGAGGGGGACACCGAGCGCACCGACACGATTCCCGCCGTAACCGAGAGCACGCGGTCGGTCGACTCCGGCGCCGCCGCCACCGCTTACGTACCGGCTTCGCCCGAGCACTACAGCGGCAACGCGACCGCGGGGTTCGACCACCAGCAGCCCCAGCAGGTCCCGTACGGACAGCCCCAACAGGCCCCGTACGGGCAGGACCAGCGATTCGGGACGCCGCCCGGCTATCCACAGCAGCCCCCGTTCGGAATGCACGTGGACGAATCGGGTTCTCCGGGCGAGTCGGGCGGCTCGCGTTTCCGGCGCGGTCTTCCCGACAACAAGTCCTTACTTCGAGCCGGCCTCGCGGCCGGCATCACGATCGGCGTGCTGGCGCTGCTCTACCTCGGTGACCTGGCATTCAGCAGTGGGCAGGTGCCGCGCGGCACCACGGTGGCCGGTGTCGACGTCGGCGGGCTCGATCCAGCCGCGGCCGAGCGCGAGCTGCGTTCCCAGCTCGACGACTCGCTCAGCGAGCCCATCCAGCTCCAGGTCGGCAAAGCCACCAGCAGCATCGATCCCAAGGCGGCCGGGCTTTCGATGGACTGGGACGCCACACTGGACAAGGCGGGTTCACAGCCGCTGAACCCGATCACGAGGCTGACCTCCTTCTTCATCACCCGCGAGGTGACCCCGGAGAGCAACGTGGATCGGGAGAAGCTCCGGGCGCAGCTGAAGCAGGTGCACAACGACCTGCATCGCGAACCGGTGGAGGGAACCATCCGGTTCGAGGGCTCCGAACCGGTACCGGTCTTCCCCGTCACCGGCAGGAACGTGGACATGGACCGGGCGATGGACGTCGTGGTCCGCGACTGGGTGGGCAACCAGCCGGTCTCGCTGCCCTACACCAAGGAGGACGTCCGAACCGACGAGGCGGGTGTGCGCCGGGCGCTGGAGGGAGTCGCCCGTCCCGCGGTCTCGGGGCCGGTGACCGTAAACGGCGACGGCGTCCAGGCGACCCTGGCGCCCGCCGACATCGCCGCGGCGCTGCGTTTCGAACCCAACGACTCCGGTGGTCTGAACTGGCGTCTCGACGTGCCCGCAGCCAGGGATGTCGTCAAGCCGCAGCTGAAGTCCACCCTCAAGGAGGGCGAGAGCGCCTCCTTCGTGTTCGAGGACGGCGAACCCACCGTCGAGCCCTCCGAGACCGGACGCGGCATCGACTGGAAGAAGACGTTCGAGCCGCTGCGGGAGAAGCTCACCAAGTCCGGTTCGGACACCATCGAGGCGGTCTACAAGGACGTTCCGGCGGAGCTGACGACCGAACAGGCCAAGAAGCTCGGTATCAAGGAGAAGGTCAGCACCTTCACCACTGGTGGGTTCAGCCAGGATTCCGGGGTGAACATCAAACGGGTCGCCCAGGAGGTCGACGGCGCGCTCGTCAAACCGGGTGAGACGTTCAGCCTCAACGGCCACACCGGTATCCGCCAGGAGGAACAGGGCTACATCGCCTCCGGGATCATCAAGAACGGGCGTCCCGACGAGGCCGTGGGCGGCGGCATCTCCCAGTTCGCCACCACGCTCTACAACGCCTCCTACCTGGCCGGTATGAAGGACGTGGAGCACAAGGCGCACAGCTACTACATCAGCCGCTACCCGATGGGGCGGGAAGCGACGGTGTTCCAGCGTCCCGACGGCACCAGCGTGATCGACGTCAAGTTCAAGAACGTCTCCGACAGCGGGATCCTGATCAGGACGGCGTGGACCCCCGAGTCGGTGAGCGTGACCTTCTGGGGGACCAAGCAGTACGAGGTCAAGTCCAAGACCAGCGACAAGACCGACGTCACCGAACCCGAGAAGGTGACCGTGCCCGCGGACGAGGAGTGCGTGCCCACCAACGGCAAGAAGGGGTTCACGGTGAGCAACACGCGCATCAGGAAGGACCTCGAGACCGGTGAGGTGACGAAGGACCGGCAGAAGACGGTTTACGATCCGCAGCCGATCGTCAAGTGCGCGGAGAAGAAGGGCGAGGAGTAGTCGCCCGACGACGCTTCGGGAGTGCGCCGGGTGTGATGCCGCACGTTTCGCGGATGTGCGCCGGTTCGCCGGAATCCCGCGAGTAGTCCATACGTGTGACGGAGTGGAAGGTCTTCATCCGAAACGGAGTGGTTTCATGCGCGCCACCGTCATACACGGTGCGGGCGACGTCCGAGTGGAGGACGTCGCCGACCCGGTGCTGGCCGAGCCCACCGACGCGATCGTGCGGGTGAGCCTCACCTGCATCTGCGGCAGCGATCTCTGGCCCTACAAGGGCATGGAGCGGAACGGCGCGGGCAGTCGCATCGGTCACGAGTTCGTCGGGATCGTCGAGGAAACCGGCTCCGAGGTCGACGGGTTGCGTGCCGGTGATCTGGTGGTTTCGCCTTTCACCTGGTCGGACGGTAACTGCACCTACTGCAGGGAACAGCTGCAGACCTCCTGCGTCAACGGCGGCCTGTGGGGCTCGCCCGGTTCGGACGGAGCGCAGGGGGAGGCGGTACGGGTTCCCCACGCGGAGGGCACGCTGGTTCGCCTGCCGGTGGAGCCGGACAGCGAGCTGCTGCCCGGCTTGCTGACACTGGCCGACGTGCTCCCCACCGGACACCACGCCGCCGTCTCCGCCGGGGTGCGTCCCGGCGGCACCGCCACCGTCGTCGGTGACGGTGCGGTCGGGCTGTGCGGGGTGCTCGCGGCGAAGCGACTCGGTGCCGAGCGCATCATCGTCATGGGCAGGCACACCGATCGGACGAACCTCGCCGTGGAGTTCGGCGCCACCGACGTGGTGCCCGAGCGCGGCGACGAGGCGGTGGAACGCGTCCGCGAGCTGACCGGCGGCGAGGGCACGCACTCGGTGCTGGAGTGCGTCGGCACCGGCGACTCGTTGCGAACCGCGCTGCGGCTGGCCCGCGAGGGCGGTCGGGTCGGTTACGTCGGTGTCCCGCAGGAGGGCGACGGCGTGGACGTGCGCGAGATGTTCATGCGCAACGTCGGCATCTCCGGCGGGGTGTGCCCCGCCCGCGCCTACATCCCCGAGCTGCTGCCCGACGTGCTCTACGGCAAGCTCGACCCCGGTCGGGTGTTCGACCAGCGGACCGGGTTGGACGGTGTTCCGGACGGGTACCGCGACATGGCCGACCGGAAAGCACTCAAGGTCCTCGTCGACCCGTCCTGAACCGTGTGCAGCGGCCCTTGGGTTCGAGGAGTGCGCTGCCGGTTCCCGGGCGCGGCGATTTCGCGAGAAATTGACGGGGCCCGGGGCCGTATCGCCGTCCCGCGCGGCGATTTCGCGAGAAATTTACGCCGTGCCGAGAGACACCGAACGGACGAAACCGCGCCCACCGGTTCCGCCGGGTTTTCCCGGTGGTGCCGGTGGGCGCGGGTGAGTCGTCACGAGCGCGATCCGGGGATCAGAACGCGGTTTCGTCGATCTCCATCAGCGAGTTGTCGGTGTTCTCCACGATCTTCCGCTTCGAGGAGAGCTCCGGCAGCACGTTCTTGGCGAAGAACCGGACCGCGGCGACCTTGCCGTTGTAGAACGCGGCCTCCCTGCCGGTGGCACCGCCGTCCAGCGCGCGCAGCGCGATCTCGGCCTGGCGCAGCAGCAGCCAGCCGATCAGCACGTCGCCCATGCTCATCAGCAGGGTCACGGCCTGCTGGCCGACCTTGTAGATCTCGTTGACGTCCTCCTGCGCGGAGGTCGCGAAGTTGAACAGCGCTCCGAGGATGCCCTGCGCGTCGTCCAGCGCCTGTCCGAGCAGCTCGCGCTCCTCCTTGAGCCGCTCGTCGGCCTCGGCGGAGTTCAGGGTCTGCTGGATCTCGTTGGCCACGTGGCCGATCGCCTGACCGTTGTTCTTGACGATCTTGCGGAAGAAGAAGTCCTGCGCCTGGATCGCGGTGGTGCCCTCGTAGAGGCTGTCGATCTTGGCGTCGCGGATGTACTGCTCGATCGGGTAGTCCTGCAGGTAGCCCGAGCCACCGAGGGTCTGCAACGACAGCGTGAGCATCTCGTAGGCCCGCTCCGAGCCGACACCCTTGACGATGGGCAGCAGCAGGTCGTTGATCTGCTCGTACAGGCTCACGTCCTCGCCGGACGTCTTGGCCTGCGCGATGCGGTCCTGGTAGTCGGAGGTGTAGCAGTAGACGGCACGCAGCCCTTCCGCGTAGGCCTTCTGCAGCATCAGGATGCGCCGCACGTCCGGGTGGTGCGTGATCGTGACGCGGGGTGCCGTCTTGTCCGTCGAGCGCGGCATGTCTGCGCTCTGCACCCGTTCCTTGGCGTACTCCAGCGCGTTGAGGTAGCCGGTGGACAGGGTGCCGATGGCCTTGGTGCCCACCATCATCCTGGCGTACTCGATGACCTGGAACATCTGCGCGATGCCGTCGTGCACCTCGCCCAGCAGCCAGCCCTTGGCCGGGACGTCGTGCTGCCCGAAGGTGACCTCGCAGGTCGCCGAGGCGTTGAGCCCCATCTTGTGCTCGACGTTGGTGACGTAGGCGCCGTTGCGCTCGCCGGGTTCACCGGTGTTGTCGTCGAAGTGGTACTTCGGCACCAGGAACAGGCTCAGCCCCTTGGTGCCGGGCTTGGGCTCCACGCCGGGACCCTCTGGCCGGGCCAGCACCAGGTGCATGATGTTCTCGGTCATGTCCTGGTCGCCCGATGTGATGAAGCGCTTGACCCCTTCGAGGTGCCAGCTGCCGTCCTCCTGCTTGACGGCCTTGGTGCGACCCGCGCCCACGTCGGAACCGGCGTCGGGCTCGGTCAGCACCATCGTCGCGCCCCAGCCGCGATCGATCATCAGCTCGGCCCAGCGCTGCTGCTGCTCGGTGCCGTTCTCCCACAGGATGGTGGCGAAGCTCGGCCCGGCCATGTACATGAATATCGCGGGGTTGGAGCCCAGCATCAGCTCGGCCGCCGCCCACTGCACCGACGGCGGGATACCGTAGCCGCCCAGCTCGTCGGGCAGGCTCAGCCGCCACCACTCACCGTCCATGACCTGTTGGTAGGACTTCTTGAACCCCTCGGGCAGGGTGACCGAGGCGGTCTTGGGGTCGAACTGGGCCGGGTTGCGGTCACCCTCCTCGAAGGAATCGGCCAGCGGGCCGGTGGCGAGGGTGTTCAGCTCGGTGAGCACGCCCCGGGCCGAGTCCTCGTCGGCCTGTTCGAACGCGCCCTTGCCCAGCCGATTCTGCACTTCGAACAGCTCGAATAGGTTGAATTCGAGGTCGCGGATATTGCTCTTGTAGTGGCCCATGGCGTGGCTCCCTCGTGCTGAATCGTGCGGGCGGGCCAGGTACCACGCCCTTACTCATCGGTAACCCAAGTATATTACCTAGTAGTAACTTCTGCCAAGGAAAGACCGGCCGTAAGACCCGAATGTCGGCACTTTTCCCGGCTCAACGGCCGGTTCCGTGGAGCTCCGGAGCTCTCGGCGGCGTGTGGTCGCGCGTGGCGCGGCCGCCCCGCTTAGAGTTGCCACGTATCCCACCCGAGCGGATGGAGGTTCCCGCGATGACCTCCGCTACGGCGATCAGCGCCGAATCACTGGTCAAGAACTTCGGCACCAACCGCGCGCTGGACGGAGTGGAGTTCTCGGCCCGCGAGGGGAGGGTGCTCGGGCTGCTGGGGCCGAACGGGGCGGGCAAGACCACGGCCGTGCGCATCCTGACCACCCTGCTGCGCCCCGACGCCGGAAGTGCTTCCGTGGCCGGGCACGACGTGCTCACCGAGCCGCACGCGGTGCGGCGTTCCATCGGTCTCTCCGGGCAGTACGCCGCCGTGGACGAGAACCTCACCGGCCGCGAGAACCTCTACATGGTCGGCAGGCTCTACGGCATGAACCGCCCGGACGCGCGAAGGCGCGCAGGTGAACTGCTGGACGGTTTCCAACTGGGTGAAGCCGGTGACCGGATCGCCAAGGGGTACTCGGGCGGGATGCGCAGACGCCTGGACCTGGCGGGCGCGCTGGTGGCCAGACCTCCGGTGGTGATGCTCGACGAGCCCACCACCGGGCTCGACCCGCGCGGGCGGATGGACACCTGGCGGCTCATCGCCGAACTGGTCGACGACGGCACCACCGTGCTGCTGACCACCCAGTACCTGGAGGAGGCGGACGCGCTCGCCGACACCATCGCGGTCATCGACCACGGCAGGGTGATCGCCAACGGCACCTCGAACGAGCTGAAGTCACTGGTCGGGGGCGAACGCCTGGAGCTGGTGGTCGACGAGGCGACCGAGCTGGACACCGCCGCCGAGGTGCTCGCCGGGATCGGTTCCGACACCCCGCGGGTCGACGCGCAGAGCCGCCGATTGCAGGTGGTCGTGAACGACGGTTCCAAGTCGTTGATCGAAGCGGTACGTCGGTTGGGCGACTCCGGGATCGAGGTGCACGACGTGGGACTGCACCGCCCCACCCTCGACGACGCGTTCCTCAGCCTCACCGGTAAGCCCACCGAGGTGTCCGGCAACGGCGGGACTACCGATGTCGCCGAGCCCGAAGGGGCTGCCACCGCCGAGCGCGCGGAGTGGGGAGGCCGACAGTGACCGTTGTTCCACCTAGCCTGCGGGACAGTTCCGTGGTGGCCTGGCGCAACCTGCTCAACATCAAGCGCAATCCCGATTGGCTGTTGTCCGGGACCGTGCAGCCGATCATGTTCGTGCTGCTGTTCGCCTTCGTGTTCGGCGGCAGCCTGGGCGGTGGTCGTTACCGGGAGTTTTTGATCGCCGGGATATTCGTGCAGACGGTGGCCTTCAACTCGTCGTTCACCGTGATCGGCCTGACCAACGATCTGCAGAAGGGCATCGTCGACCGGTTCCGCGCCCTGCCGATGTCGCGGGTGGCGGTGCTGCTGGGCCGCACCAGCTCCGATCTAGCGGTCAGCCTGCTGTCCGTGGTGATCATGTCGCTCTGCGGCCTGCTGATCGGCTGGCGGCTGCGGGGAGACCCCACGGACGTGCTCACCGGGTACCTGGTGCTGCTGTTGTTCTCGTTCGCCATGTCCTGGGTGGGAGCTTTCATCGGGCTGATCTCGCGCACCGTGGAGGTGGCGCAGAGCGCCGGACTGCTGTGGCTGTTCCCGGTGACCTTCATATCCTCGGTCTTCGTCTCGGCCGAGTCGATGCCCACGCCGCTGCGGGTGTTCGCGCGGTGGAACCCGATCACGGTCAACGCCGACGCGCTGCGGGAGCTGTTCGGCAATCCGATCCGGGTGGGGATGCCGCCACCGAGCAGTTGGCCCGCCGAGCACGCCGTCCCCTACGCCGTCGGCTCCTCGCTGGTGATCATCGCCGTGTTCGTCCCGCTGTCGGTGGCGCGCTACCGGCGGGTGGCCAGCCGGTGACCGGCACCGCTCGACGTTTCCGGCAGCGGCGCGGTCGGGCTCGCTGAAACCGGGGCGAACTCGTACTTGAACCTCACGCCGCGTGAGGGCGCAGGGTGGTCGGCGAGGTGAACGAACATGGGTCATTCGGCAGCGGGGAAGGGCCGCGGCGTCGGTGAGGTGGCGCGGCTCTCCGGAGTCACGGTGCGCACGCTGCACCACTACGACGAGATCGGCTTGCTCTCGCCGAGCGGGCGCAGCGCGGCGGGGCACCGCGAGTACTCCGACACGGATCTCGAACGGCTGCGGCGCGTCCTCGCCTACCGCGAACTCGGGTTCGGCCTCACCGACATCGCCGAGATCCTCGACGGCGGTGACCCCACCGACCAGCTGCGGCGGCAACACCGCCTGCTGACCGAGCGGATAGCTCGGCTGCGGGCGACGCTCGCCACCGTGGAACTCGAACTGGAGGCCAACACGATGGGAATCGACCTCTCCGAGGAGGAGAAGTTCGAACTGTTCGGCGGGTTCGACCCGGACGAACACTCCGAGGAGGCCGAGCGGCGCTGGGGCGGCACCGAGCCCTACCGGGAGTCGCGGCGCCGCACGGCCTCCTACACCAAGGACGACTGGTCCCGCATGGCCGCGGAGCAGCGGGAGCTGCACCGGGACTTCGCCGCGGCGCTCGCCGACGGCGAGTCCGCCACGAGCACCCGCGCGATGGAGCTGGCCGAGCGGCACCGCGGGCTGATCACCGGCTGGTTCTACGAGTGCTCCTACGGGATGCAGCGTTCGTTGGCCGAGATGTATCTGGCCGACGAGCGCTTCACGGCCACCTACGAGCGCGAGGTGGGTACCGGTGGTGCCCGGTTCGTGCACGACGCGATCCTGGCCAACGCCGAG
>NZ_FOMZ01000032.1 GCF_900112765.1 Actinopolyspora alba | reverse complement strand
CTGGTTATTGGGGGGGACTGGCGTTTAGTCGTCTCGCGGCGGGGCGAGGTGGGTGAGATCGTCGGCGTGCCGCCATGCCGCGCGGGCGGTCAGTAGCAGCGCGGCCAGGGCGAGCAGTGCCACCGTCCAGGCCGGTCCGTAGGGGAGCGCGGCGAACGTCGCCACGGTCGCGGCCAGGGCGGCGACCGTGAGGGCGACGAGGTTGAGGCATCCTCGGATCAGGCGCACGGCCCCCACCTCACAAGGGTTGAGTAATTGCGCATTTCGGTAAACCAATAAGGATTGGCTTACGTAATTGTTGTGTTGCTGTTCACCGGAACGGTTTAGGGCAGGTCGGCGGCCAGACGACGGGCCATTCGGAGGGCGGCGACGCCGGATTCAACGCGCGCCTGCCCCAACGGTGAATCCGCGGGTTGACTGTTGAGCGACTCCATGAGGTTGTCGAGCGCGGCGCGGTACTCCGCGCCAGTGGTCGGCAGCTCGCCGTCCGAGGTCTCGCCCTGGTCATGCTCGGCGTGACGGTAGGCGGCGAGATCGAACACGTTGTTGTCGCTCATGCCCGCAGGATACGGCAGCCTAGGACGCCCGCCCGGTCTGACGGATCGGCCCCGGTGCCCGTTTGTTCTTGTGTTCGCGGGAGATGCGGGCGAACTCCATCCCGGTCGCCTTGTCGAACTTGGTGAGCTCTTCCGCCTTTTCCGTGGCGGTGTCCCAGTCCCCGGCAAGCCAAGCGTCCCGAATCGCGGCTTCGAGCGCGTCGCGCTGTTGCTGGTTACCCACGTGTACCACTCCTTACGCGTTGCTTGTTTTACGTAATTACGTAATACAATAATTATTGGTTTACTGACATGCAAGTTGCTCGATCAGGTACGCCAGTACCCTGGTTGTGCTGGGGCTATCGCTGGCTGCGGCGTTGGGTGCGCCCGGCGGCGTAGCCTCGGTTCCACATGCTGCGCCGCGCCTGATCCTCTAGAGACCGCGCGACCTTGTAGGGGCAGCTTCCCGGGGGATCACCGCGCAGGGCGGCAGCCTCACCGGCTTCTTGCAACTCGAAAATTTCGGACTGAGCGAGCAGTCCGGCCGGGTCTGGGGTTCTCATGCGGGTGCGTCTCCGAGGGACTGGCGTTGTGCGGTGGCGGCGGCTTTACGGTCCGAGGGGCGTTGCAGCCAGGAATACCGCCACTGGCGGTAGGTGGTGCGCCCGTTGCGGCCCCACCACTGGAGGAGTTCTTTCGAGGCGTAGGCGCGGGCGACATGCGCCGGTCCCTCGAACAGCATTGCCGGGTTCACGCCTTTGGCTTGGCCTTTTTTGTTGAGCAGGTGTCCGCGGCACTCGTCTTCGGCCTGCATGTACTGCTCTAGGACGTGGTGGTCGTAGGCTTCCCGGCACCGCTGTTCGGCGGTGAGTCTGCGGGAGCTGCGCCGGGTCGGGTCGGTCAGCGGCGTCGAGTGCGCCTCCGCCTGGCGCTGCTGGGCCGCTTCGGCGTCGGCGCGTTCGCGTTCGGCCTCGGCCGCACGCTGCTTCTCGGTCTCGCGCTCGTCCAACCGACTCATGAGCGCGTCCAGCGCCTCCGGGTCGCCCTGCACGTCGGACACGGCGGCCACGAGAGCATCCTCGGACCATGAGGCGGTGGCCTCGGCGGTGAACTCTCCCGCGCGGCTCGGCGGCGGCGGGGGCGGGTCGAGTCGGGTGAGCTGGTCGTGCTGCGCGCAATCGCGGTCGAGTAGGTCCACGTAGTGTTCCACCCGATCCCACTGCTGGGCCTTCCCGGCGCGTTTCGCGGCCCGTTCGTACCGGCCGATGCGCTGGCGCACGTTGATCAGCGTTCGGCGCAGCGGATCGTTGCATCCGGGGCAACGGCGGTATCCCTCGGCAATGGAGCGGCACATCCCGTCCAGGGTAGCCGCCCCCGAGTTCGGGACGGTGATCGTTAGCGTACGACACACCGGCAGCACCCCGTTTCGACCAGCAAGGAGAAGGACCGTGACACAGCAGAGTTGGGCGGATACGAACAACTATGTGATCCGGGCGCGGACCGAGCTGGACCGCGCCCGTGACGC
>NZ_FOMZ01000019.1 GCF_900112765.1 Actinopolyspora alba | reverse complement strand
CGGCACGCGAGCTGGGTTTAGAACGTCGTGAGACAGTTCGGTCCCTATCCGCCGCGCGCGTGTGGAGACGTGCGGGGAGCTGTCCCTAGTACGAGAGGACCGGGACGGACGAACCTCTAGTGTGCCAGTTGTCCCGCCAGGGGCACGGCTGGTTGGCCATGTTCGGCACGGATAACCGCTGAAAGCATCTAAGCGGGAAGCCCACCCCAAGATGACGTCTCCCACCCCCTACGGGGGGATAAGGCACCCAGCAGATGACTGGGTTGATAGGCCCGACATGTACGCACAGCGATGTGTTCAGTGGACGGGTACTAACCCGCCGAACGGCGACACACCCCCCAACACACCGCCCACACACACCATGTGACACGCAAGCGTGAGACATCGCCACCACTATACGGCTCCCAACCCAACCACCACCCCGACACGCTTTTCAACTGAACACAGCGGCTGACACCCCCAACAGCCCCCCAAGGTTCTTTGGGTCGGTGGCCACAGCGGAGGAGACACGCCCGGCATCCATCCCGAACCCGGCAGCTAAGCCCTCCAGCGCCCCAGGTACTGCACCCCCACGGGTGTGGGAGACACGGACACCGCCGACCCAACCCCCCACAGTGTGGCCCGGACACCACCACGGTGCCCGGGCCACACAACTATCACCACCCCACACCCCGACAACCTCCCTAGAAATTGACGACCCGGTCACCCGCATTCACCGATCGGACTCGCCGCTACCGCACCGATTCCGTGCCCCGCTTTTACCGCTGTTCGCATACCATTAACGTCCTTTCCCGAGTTACTTTCGACGGTGCCGCCGACAGGTGCCGACGTTTCCTCGTGGAATGGCGGAGTTGATGAATCAGGGCAGTGATGCGGGTGCTCCAGCGGCCACACCGGAAGTAGGGGAGACCACCGAACCCACCAGAGTTTCCCGGCGTGCCTGGATCGGCCGGTTTCTCGGACCGCTGCTGGCAATCGCCGTCTACTTCGTACTCCCCGGTGGAGAGAACGGAGTCACCGACGCCGGGCGCGGTGTCGCCGGAGTCGGAGTGCTGATGGCGGTCTGGTGGGTCACCGAGTCACTGCCGCTGGCCGCCACCGCGCTGCTGCCGATCGCGCTGTTCCCGCTGTTGGGAGTCGGCGATGTCGAAGCGGCCACCACGCCCTACGCCAACGACATCGTCTTCCTGTTCATGGGCGGTTTCATGCTGGCGTTGGCGATGCAGCGTTGGGGACTGCATCGCAGGATCGCGCTGCGGACCGTGCTGGCGGTCGGAACGCGTCCGGTGCGGGTGGTCGGTGGTTTCATGCTCGCCACCGCCTTCCTGTCGATGTGGGTAAGCAATACGGCGACCACCGTCGTCATGCTCCCGATCGGCATGTCCGTGCTGACCCTGGTGTTCGAGCATCTTCGTGGTGATTCCGGCGACGAAACCGTGCGGCGCGCGATGAACGAGTCGGCGGACGACGGCGCCGGAAGGTTCGCGACCTGCCTGATGCTGGCGATCGCCTACGCTGCGAGCATCGGCTCGCTGGCTACGCTGATCGGGACTCCGCCCAATCTGTTCATGGCCGGTTTTCTGTCCGAGAGCTATGGCATCCGGATCGGCTTCGGGCAGTGGATGATCTTCGGGTTGCCGTTGGCGGCTGTGTTGCTGCTCCTCAGCTGGTTCTTGCTGACCAGAGTGGTCTATCCGACGACCATCACCGACATCCCCGGTGGTCGTGAGCTGTTCCGGAACGAGCTCGCCAAGCTCGGCCCGATGAACCGGGGCGAGCGAGTGGTACTCGTGGTGTTCGTGCTCACGGCGTTGCTGTGGATTCTGCGTGAACCGCTGACGAGCCTGTTGCCGGGACTCGGCCTCTCCGACGCCGGCATCGCGATACTCGCCTCGCTGGTGCTGTTCGCGATTCCGGTCGACGCGCGGCGGGGGGTGTTCACACTGGACTGGGGTTCGGCGCTGAAGCTGCCGTGGGGCGTGCTGCTGTTGTTCGGCGGTGGGCTGTCGCTGGCGTCCGCGGTCGGTTCCAGCGGGCTCGACGCCTTCATCGGCAACCGGGTCGGCGCGCTCGGCTGGATCCCCGCGATCCTGCTGGTGCTGGTCACCGTGGCCGCGGTGATCTTTTTGACCGAGATGACCAGCAACACCGCGACAGCGGCGACCTTCCTGCCGATCCTGGCCGGGGTGGCGCTCGGGCTCGACATGGATCCGTTGCTGCTCGTGGTGCCCGCGACGGTAGCGGCGAGCTGCGCGTTCATGCTCCCGGTGGCCACCCCGCCGAACGCCATCGTGTTCGGCTCCGGCTACGTGACCATTCCGCAGATGGTCAAGGCGGGTTGGTGGCTGAACCTCACCGCGATCGTTCTCATCCCGATCGCGCTCTACGGTCTCGGGGCCTGGGCGTTGGGAATCGCCCTCGGCTGACCCCTACCCGTGGGGCCGGGACGACCCTCCGAACCGGCCCCCACCGCGCGGTGATTTCGCGAGAAATCGACGCCCATCCGGGTCGAGCCCGATCACCGCAGGCGGCGCGCCCGCAGCACGGTGTCGTGGGTGTGCGGTGTGCCCTCCGGCGGAGGAGTGGTTCGTGGTCGGGTTTCGTTGACCAGCACGATCCAGTCGTCGTCGAGCAGCTCGGCGACGTCGGCGGGTTGGTAGTAGTCGCCCGGATCGAAGCCGTGCTCGTGATCCGGAGGCAGCTCGGACATGTCGTGGCTGCCGTAGAGCAGCGTGCCGCCGGGTGCCACGGCGGCCAGCAGGCCACGCGGCGTTTCGTGGCCGGGCCGCCGTTCGAGCGGGAAGTACTGCACCGACACCAGGTCGAACGCGTCCGCGGGAGGCGGTGTGCCGGTCGGGTCACCGTGTTGCCAGGAGATTCGATCGGCGAGGTCCGGGTCCGTGGCGTCGGCGGCGCGTCGCAGCGCGGTGCGCGAGATGTCGATCGCGGTGACCCGCCAGCCGCGTCGTGCCAGCCAGCGCGCGTCGGCGCCCTCACCACATCCCACTTCGAGTGCCTGGCCGGGTGAGAGCTCGGCCGCCTCGGTGGCGAGCACTCCGTTCACGTTGCCGCTGAAGAGCTGTGCGGTGCCGCTGTACTTGTCTTCCCAGAACTGTTCGTCCATCGTCGTTGCCCTCGGTCGTGGGGTTCGGTGGTCGGCGACCGCGCTGCCGGTAGCCCAGGGGCGGTCGCGGCGTTCGCTCGTGGTTGGTGACCACCGCGCGTCCGCGATCGGAGCATCGGAGAGCCGCGGTCACCTCCGACACCAAGCTGCCCTCACCAGCGGCATGACGACAAAATTATTTGCTGATAACGCAAAGAACGTGGGATGAGGTGCCGTCCCCGCCGCGGTTCCCGTGATTTCGCGCGAAATCACGGGAACCGCGGCGGGGACGGCACCCCGACGTCAAACCCTGCTGCGGTAAGCCCACAGCGCGAGGGGGAAGAACACCACCACCAGTGCGACCATCCACACCAGCGTGGCCGACAGCGGCCCGGCCACCGGTCCACCGATCATCAGTCCCCTGGCGGTGTCGGCCAGCTTGCTCACCGGGTTCACGCTCACCCAGGCCTGCAGCCATCCCGGCATGGTCTCGGTCGGCGCGAACACGTTGCTGCCCATGGTCAGCGGGAACATGAACGACATCGCCACACCGGGCAGTGCCTGCTGGCTCCTGACCAGCATCCCCAGCAGCACCGAGATCCAGCACACGCACAGCGCGAAACCGATGACCAGCATGATCGCCGCTGCCGCCGAGAGCGCGTTGGTCTCGATGCGAAAGCCCATCAGCGTGGCCACGATCAGCAGCACCGCTATGGAGACCGCATAGCGAACCACATCACCCAGCACGGCCCCGATCAGCGGAGCCGACCGCGCCACCGGCAGACTCCGGAACCGGTCGAACACGCCCTTGGTGATGTCGTTGTTCAACTGCATCCCGGTGCCGAGGCTGCCGAAGACCATGTTCATGGCCATCACGCCCGGCAGGGTCCGTTGCAGGTACTCCCCGGTGTCCCCGGCGATGGCGCCACCGAGCAGGTAGACGAACATCGCCAGGAACAGGATCGGCTGCAGGGTGACGTCCAGCAGCCCCTCCGGCGACTTGCGGATCTTGAGGACGCTGCGTCCGGCCAGCGTCAGGCCGTGTTGCATCGTGCGCAGCGGACCGACACGGCGTGGTGTGCCGTGCGGTCGCGGTTCGGCCTGTTCGGTCCGCTCGACGGTCGGCGTGCTCATGCCGCGTCGTCCTCCTCTTCGCCTTCCCGCGCCGAGTCCTCGGCGGTGGCCGGTTTCCCGGTGATGGACAGGAACGCCTCGTCGAGGCTGGGCAGCCGCAGCGACAGCTCGTCGGCGACGATCCCGGCCTCGTCCAGCCTGCGTACCAGCGTCGACATCAGCACCGGATCCTCGGCGGGGGTGGTGAGCAACCCGGTGTCGTGGTTCGCAGCGGGTGCCCGCTCGGTGAGTTCCCGCAGGATGGTCTCGGTGGCGCTGACGTCGTCTGGATCGCTCAGCCGCACCTGCAGCGTCTGGCTTCCGCTGTGACGTTTCAGCTCGTCGGCGCGTCCCTCCGCGACGACCCTGCCGTGGTCGATCACGCTGATCCGGTCGGCCAGCTGGTCGGCCTCCTCCAGGTACTGCGTGGTCAGCAGCACCGTCACACCTTCGGAGGTCAGCGCGCCGACCATGTCCCAGACCTGGTTGCGGCTGCGTGGATCCAGCCCCGTGGTCGGCTCGTCCAGGTACAGCACCTCGGGGCGGCCAACCAGGCTCGCCGCCAGGTCCAGCCGTCGACGCATCCCGCCCGAGTAGGTCTTGATCGCCCGGTTGCCCGCGTCGGTGAGCCCGAAGCGCTCCAGCAGTTCCTTCGCGCGGGACTTCGCGCTGGAGCGCGTCATCTCCAGTAATCGACCGATCAGCACCAGGTTCTCGGTACCGGTGAGTTCCTCGTCCACCGAGGCGTACTGCCCGGTCAGCCCGATCTTGCCGCGCACCCCGACCGGATCGCGCAGCACGTCGTGTCCGGCCACAGTGGCGTGCCCGCCGTCCGGCTGGAGCAGGGTCGCCAGGATTCGTACGCTGGTCGTCTTGCCCGCGCCGTTCGGCCCCAGTACCCCCAGGATCGAACCCGCCGGTGCGGCCAGGTTCACCCCGTCCAGTGCCTTGGTCGTTCCGAATCGCTTGACCAGGCCCTCGGCCTGGACCGCCAGTGTCATGCGACCTCCTCGTCTCGACACCCCAGCATGACCCGATCCACTGACAAAAGACGCACAATCGTCGCACGACACCGGTGAGGTGCGACACAGCTTCAGTTACCCTTGGTTGTTTTCCGGTAGGTGTGGCGGTATGGGGCGTGAGTCGGTGGACATGCGACAGGGTGATCTCGTAGCGGACGAAGCGATGTCCGAACAGCCGGAGTCCTCGGGTGGGCGGAGAGCTCCCGGTGGGCGTGTCGTCACGCTGCTGTTATCGCTGCTCGCAGCGTTCGTCTGCGGTGTGGCGCTGGGCAGGTTCGGCGGACTGGAACGCGGCCAGATCTCCTCGGCGTTGATCGCGCTGACGCCCTACGTCACGGCGGGCGGAGGGGTGTTGTTGCTGCTCACCCTGGCACTGCGGCGCTGGCTGACCGCGCTGGTGGTGGCCGTGGTGACCGCCGTGCTCGCCGTCAGCGTCGCGCCACGGGTGTTTCCCGACGAACAGGCAGGCGCGGTGCGGGGGAACTCGCTGAACGTGCTCAGCGCCAACGTGTACTTCGGCGAAGCCGACGCGGAGCAGCTGGTGCGGCTGGTGCGGCAGAACGACGTGGACGTGCTGAGCATGCCGGAGCTCGACTCCGGCATGGTGAACGAGCTGCGCCGGGCCGGATTGTTCGAGACGCTGCCGCACCGCGTGCTCACGCCGGAGTCCGATGGTGACGGTTCGGGGATCGTCTCGCGCTATCCGCTGCGTGAGCTCTCGCTGGCTTCGAACACCACCATGCGGCAACCCTCCGCGCTGATCGATCTGCCCGGGCAGCGGGACGTGCAGTACGTCGCGGCGCATCCGGTGGTGCCGGTGGGAGGGGACACCACTGCCACGTGGAAGCGCGAGATAACCACACTGCCCGCCCCGACCACCGGTGGGGACCAGTCGGTCCGGATACTGGCCGGTGACTTCAACGCGACCCTGGACCACACGCCGCTGCGGAAACTGCTGGGACGGGGGTACTCGGACGCCGCCGAGGTGACCGGCGACGGGCTGACCCCGACCTGGCCCGAGTTGGGACGGCCCTGGGCACCGCCGGTCACCCTCGATCACGTGCTGGTCAGTGGTGACACCGCCGTACACGACTACCGCACCTTCGAGGTGGACGGTACGGATCACCGGGCCGTGTTCGCCCACCTCACGATTCCCTCTTGAATGAGGCGGCCCGGCAGAGTGGTCGGGTAGCCGTCACGTGAGTCGGCGCCTTGGGAGCGTTGGGCCGGCTCTTGAGTAGCGACCTACGCGGCGAGCGGCCCGGCCTCGCGATGCATCCGACTCACGCACCGGGGACACCCGCGCTGCTTAACCGCACGGCCGTTTTCCGACGGGGGTCCCGCGGGAGTCAATTTCGCGGGAAATTGACGCCGACTGCGAGGGTGGTCGGAGTGGGGCCTGCGGGCGTGGTGGGAGTTCGGCTTGCGCCGATGGTGGGGCCTCGGTCCTCGTCGGCGCTGATAGCGCGACGATTTCGCGAGAAATCGACGGACGCGGTGCCGCGTCGCCTTACTGACGCGGTGATTTCGCGGGAGATCGACGCCGCCCGAGCGGAGAGCCCCGACCGCGCCGTTCAGCTCTCGTGGACGGCGAACGGCCCCGGCCCGCTCACCGCTCGGGGTGGGACTCGGCGATCAGTTCGAACTCGAGCAGGTTGGCGCCGCTGGCGACGGGGTCCTTGCTCTCGGTCTCGTGCGCCTCTTTCGCCGGGCCGTCGGCCCAGGCGCGGAACGCCTCCTCGGACTCCCACTTGGTGTAGACGAAGTAGCGGTTGTCGCCCTTGACCGGGCGCAGCAGCTCGAATCCCAGAAATCCGGGGGTGCCGTCCACCGCGCCGTGGCGCTGCGCGAACCGGCGCTCCAGCTCCTCGCCCTTGCCTTCGGGGACCTCGATAGCGTTGATTTTCACTACGGCCATGACCCCACCCTACGACTCGTCCGGCGGTTTCCGGAGCAGTGAAACCGCTCCGGCCGGGAACGTGACGCCGGCAACGTGGCGCAGGAACGGTCACCGGTCCGTCGCGTTGTCGCCGACCTCCTCGGTGAGGTTGTCCCGCAGTCGTGTGAGCAGTTCGCGCAGCCGATCGACATCCTCGGCATCCAGACCGGCCCGCAGGCGCTGATCGAACGCGACCGCCGCTGATGCTCTTCGGGGCGTCGATTTCTCGCGAAATCGCCGCGCGGCTCTAAAGCTCCACGGCGGGGTGGAGTCTGGAGATGCTCCACGTCCGCTGCCGCCACACCACCAGGGTGGTCAGCACCAGCGGTATCACCAGGAAACCGCCGAGCACGATGAGGTCGCGGACCAGGTGCTCGTTCAGGCCGCCCGAGATCGTCACGCGCAGCCCGTCCACCAGGTAGGTCATCGGCAGGTAGGGATGTACCGCCTGGAAGGGCGTCGGCGTGGTCTCCATCGGATAGAGCCCACCCGAGGCGGTCAGCTGCACTATCAGCAGCACCAGCGACAGCCCGTCGCCGATCGCGCCGAAGGCGGTGCGCAACAGATGGTCGATCGCCACGAACGCGGCGGTGGCGAGCGCCAGCAGCCCGACCGTCGGCCACAACCGCACCGGATCCAGCCCGAGACCGAATCCGACCACGGTCAGCAGCACCCCGGCGCCGAGCATCCCCAGCACTGTGGCGGGCAGCCAACCCGCCAGCGCCACCGTGACGGCCCGGGTCCTGCCCGCCAGGGCCCGCAGGTTGACGGGTTTGAGCAGCAGGTAGGCGAACAGCCCGAACACCCACAGCGCGATGGCGAAGAAGAACGGGGCCAGCCCCCGCCCGTAGACGTGCGCGGGGTTGAGGTTGCGCTCGGTGATCCTGGTGGGGGAACCGAGCACCTCGGCGGCCTGGGCCACCTGCCGGGGGTTGGTGGGCGGAATCCGCGACAGGCTGTCGTCCACCAGGTTCGACAGCTTCGTGGCCCCGTCGTTGAGCTGCCCCGCACCGGTTCGCAGTGTCCGGCTGCTGGAGGCGAGGTTGCTCAGGCTGCCGCGCAGTGCCTCCGTGCCGTTGGCCAGTTGCGTGGTGCCCGAGGCGAGCTGGTCGGCGGGCTCGGTCACCGCGAGGGTCCGCTGTCGCAGCGTTTCGAGGCTGCCGCGCAGCGCCACCGCCTCGGAGTTGGCCTCCCGGGCCAGGCTCAGCACCTCGTCGGCACGCTGGTCCGCGTTCTCGGTGGTTCCGGACAGCTGTCGCGCGTCGCGCAGGGCGCGCTGGTACACCGGGTCCCCGGTCAGCGCCGGGTATTCGTTCCCGAGTTCCCGCAGGCTCGCCACGCCTTGATCGGCGCGGTCGGAGATGAAGGCGGTCGCGGTGGCCAGGGTGGTGAGTCCCTGCACCACCGAGCCGCTGGCCTCGGCCGCGCCGTTCACGGCGGTGGGGAGTTGTTCGGCGGTCAGGTTGGTCAGCGCGGTGAGTCGTCGGTCGAGCTGGTCGGCCGCGTCGGAGACGTCGTTCACGCCCCGCGAGATCTCCCCGGTCGACGAGGCGGCGTCCGAGAGCCCGCTGCTCAGTCCTTCCGTGCCCTGTTCGGCGAGTTTCGTGCCCTCGACCAGTTGCCCGGCGGCCTGCGATGCGAGTCGCAGTTTCTCGCGTACCTTGTCCACCTCGTCGTACAGCGCCCGCGCGTAGGCGCTGTGCGCGGCCGCGTTGACCTGGTTCTGCAGCTGGGCCTCGACGGTGTCGGCCATGATTCCCGCGATGTAACCGTTCGCGTCGTTCTTGGTGATGTGCAGCGAGGCCCGTTGCGGGAATCTGCGGGTGGCGGTGGCGAGTTTGCCGCTGAAATCACTCGGAACGGTGATCGTGAAGTAGTAGTCGCCCTCGCGGAGCCCGCGTCGCGCCTCACCGGAGTTCACGAAGTGCCAGTCGAACAGGTCCCGTGCGCGCAGTTGCTCGGTGAACTGCTCGCCCGCGTCGATGAACTGCCCGGATGCGCGCACGGGGCGGTCGTTGTTGACCACGGCCACCGGGACCCGGTCCAGCCTGCCGTAGGGGTCCCAGTTGGACCACAGGTACAGCGAGCCGTAGAGCAGCGGCACGAGTATCAGTGCCACCAGCACCAGCGGGCGCAGCTTTCCGCCCCGGAACCTGCGCAGTTCCAGCAGCGCGAGTTTGACGATTCTCATCGCGGATCTCCGTAGTCCTCGGAGTCCGAATCGGTCGGTTCCGCCTCGGGTGATGTCTCGTTGGTGCCGGAGTCCGCCGCCTCGGAGTCCGCCGCCTCGGAGTCCGCCGCCTCGGAGTCCGGTGGAACCGCGGGCGCGGGTGGTTCGAACAGCGCGAGCTGAGCCGGATCGGGCGAGAGCACCTCGGTGTCGAAGGTGTGGGGTTCGGTGACCGCTTCCGCGTGGAATGTCCGCGTCGTTTCGGCGTCGAATTCGACCGTGTTCGGTTCCTGACCGGGCAGCAGGGCGGTTTCCGGTGCGGTTCCCCCGGCGCGGTGGGGTGTCTCCCCGTTCGGTCCGGGCAGTCTGATCACCGGGCCCGCTTCGAACCGGGGTGGATCGGTGTTGCTGGCCACCACCGTGGTGCCGGTGCGGGCCACGGTTTCCAGCGCCGCCCACACCCTGGTGCGCGCGGCTTCGGGGAGCCCGAGTTCCACGTCGTCGACCAGCAGCCCGGCGGGCAGTGCCGCCATGCCGAGTGCGACGGCCAGCAGCAGTCGCTCGCCGGGATGCAGCGAGTCGATCACGGCTTCGGGCTCGGGGTCTATGCCGACCAGGTCGAACGCGTCCGAGATGTCGTCGTTGTCCACCTTGGTGGTTATGCGCCGTTCGCGTACGGCTTCCCGCACGCGCCAGCGCCCCTCCAGTTCGAACCCGGGGCGCAGCCGCGCCGGTGCGATCAGGGTGCGTGCGCGCTTCGCGCCCTTCGGCAGCGAGCGCCCGTCCACCTCGATAGTGCCCGTTATCGGGCGGAGCCTGCCGGAAAGCGTCAGCAGCAGTGCGGTTCTGCCGGTACCGGACGGCCCCGTCACGGTGGCCAGCTCCCCGGGGCGGATCTCGGCGTCGACATTGCTGAAGACCGGCCCCAGCGGTCCGCGCACGCTGATTCCGCGTGCGGTGATGGCCACCCCTTCGGTGCTCATCGACCCCCCTGGTGAACGGATCGGCTGCTGATCCAACGTGGACCCCAGCGCGATCCTCGGCAACTCGAGATCCGCCGGATCACGTCCGCGAACCCGTTGCCGGGCGGTCGTTCGGTACCGACGTCCCGGGGCACTTACCTCTCGGAGGGCTCGATCGTCCTTCTGGCCAGCAGGAATGCCTGCCGGGTGTCCTCGGGGAAGTCGCCGTCCTCGTCGGGTTCGCGCAGCAGCCGTGCTCGTGGGGTGAGTCCGGCCCGGCTCAGCAGCTCGGCGACGTGCTCCGGCCGCCGCCGGTGGAAGTCCAGCGAGACCTCGTGGCCGCCCGCCTCGGTACGGTGCTTGATCCGGTCACCGACCTGGAAGGCGAGCTGGACGTATCCACCGGGCGCCAGCACGCGGTGGAACTCGGCGAACACTTCCGGCAGGTGCTCGTCCGGAACGTGGATGATCGAGTACCAGGCCACGATGCCGCCGAGCTCGCCGTCGCCGTGGCCCAGCGCCCGCATCGATCCCTCGGTGAATCGCAGCCCCGGGTGCGTCCGTCGTGCCGCGGCGATCATTCCCGGTGACAGATCCATTCCGGAGACGTCCAGGCCGTGATCGGCCAGGTAGGCGGTCACGCGTCCCGGGCCGCATCCCACGTCCAACACCGGTCCGCCCGCGCCCCGCGCGAGCTCGGCGAAGCCGTCCAGCATCGCGCGGTCCAGCGGTTTGGCGGCCAACTCGCCCCGGATCCACTCGGTGTAGGTGTCGGCAGCCGCGTCGTAGGACCACCGGGTGCGATGCGCGAAGTCGTGATCGGTCATGCCGGAATCGTAGTGGGCGAAGATCCGCGAGCGAGTCGTCCGAGCGATCGTGGCCGACCTCGGCTCGGGCGTGGCGAGGAGCCGTTCCACCAGGCCGGGGCCGCGCGACGACGCGCCGAGCAGTCACTCCTCGCCGGGCAGCCCGAACCTGCCGTCCTCGGTCTGTTCCAGCAACCCGTCCACCAGCAGCGAGTCCAGCGCCCGATCGCGCTGGGCGGCGTCGTGCCACACCGCGTCCAGCTCGGGGCGCTGCACCGGTCCTTCCGACCGCCGCAGCACGTCCAGCAGCAGTCCACGCACCTGGCGGTCGGTCCCGGCGAAGCGCTGCACCTTCTTCGGCGGTCCGGCGTAGGCGGGACGACCGGCGTGCTGCCAGGCGCAGTCCGCGACGATGGGGCAGATCTCGCAACCCGGCGACTTCACGGTGCACACGGTCTGCCCGAGCTCCATCAGTGCCGCCGACAGCCGTGCGGCGTCGCGGTCGTCCGCGGGGAGCAGCGCGTCGACATCGGCCAGATCCCGGTTGGGTGAGGGATTGCCCGCGTCACCCTCCCCGTGCACGGCGCGCGCGACGACCCTGCGCACGTTGGTGTCCACCACCGGAGCCCGCTTGCCGTAGGCGAAGGCGGCCACCGCGCGAGCGGTGTAGGTTCCCACGCCGGGCAGCGCCAGCAGGGTGTCCACATCGGAGGGAACGGTGTCGTCGTGTTCCGAGGCGATGGCGCTCGCGGCCTCGTGCAGCCGCATCGCGCGACGCGGATACCCGAGTTTGCCCCAGGCGCGCAGCACTTCGGCCTGGCTCGTCGCCGCGAGGTCGGAGGGCTTGGGCCAGCGCTCCATCCACTCCCGCCAGATCGGCATGACCCTGGCGACCGGGGTCTGCTGCAGCATGGTCTCGCTGACCAGCACACCCCAGCCGTCGACCTCGGGGCCGCGCCACGGCAGGTCGCGGGCCTCGGCGGCGAACCACTCGATCAGATCGTCGGTGTTGATCGTGCTGGTCCGCCCGGGTGCGGCGTTCTTCGCGACGGATTCGGCCGATCGTGCGTTCTGATTAGTCATGACCCCTCGATAGTGCCACGACCCGGATGCCCACCGACCACGCCTCGGCAGTGACAGACCCTCGGCATCGCCGCGCGGCGCCGAATCGCCGGCGGCTATCGCGCGGCAGGGGCGCCGTCAATTCCCCACGAAATCGCCGCGCCAGTGCTGCGGTGTGGCTCCAGCTCCGTCGATTTCTCGCGAAATCGCGGCGCCCTTGGCCCCGCGATGTTGCACTCCCACCACTCCCGCAGGCCGAGCTCCTACCACCCTGGCCATCGGCACCGCCGCGGGTTCTCCCGTGCGGCTCTCGCGAGGAAGGCCCGACGTGGCGTAGGTGCCTACTCGATGTCGGGCCTCCCCGCGGCGAGAGCCGTGCGAGAGGTTCCGCCAAGCGACCACCTACGCCACCCACTCCGGCCCCCGGTTCAGGGGGCGGTGTCGACTTCCTGCAGCTCATCGGTGTCGATGTCGTGCACGAACGCGCGCACACTCGTGGTCTCGGTCAGGAAGGGGCTGTTGAGCACCCGCCGCACGGACTGGCGCAGGTCCCGCTCGGTGTCGGTGAAGGTCTCCACCGACCAGCTCGGCCGCTGCCCGGTCTCGTCCTCCAACTCCTGCTTGAAGTCGGCTTCGGCGAACGTCCCCATGCCGCAGCGGGTGTGGTGCATCAGCATCACCTCGGTGGTGCCGAGCTTGCGCTGGCTCACCGACAGCGACCGAAGCACGTCGTCGGTGACGATCCCGCCCGCGTTGCGCAGTACGTGCGCCTCGCCGGAGCTCAACCCCAGGGTGCGGACGGGATCGATCCGGCAGTCCATACAGGTGACCACCGCGGTGCGCAGCTCGGGAGCTCCGGGGACCTGGCCGTCCCACTTCTCCTCGTGCTTGCTGTTGCGTCGCAGCAGTTCGTCGGTCGCGGTCATCGGGCAGCTCCTCGAACCGGTAACACCGACCCCGGGGATCGGCTGTGCGGGAAGTTGTCGCCGCGTACACGCACACGGACTCTGGCGGTCGAGCATACCCGCCGAGATCGTCCGTGTCCGCGAAGACCTCGGCCGGGTCGGTCAGCTCCGCAGCGCCCGCAGCGCGCCACGCAGGTCGCCGACCTCGACGGCCTTGATCCCCGCGGGGGGTTGTCCGCTGTCCGGTGGCACCAGCGCGTACTCGAATCCGAGCCGAGCTGCCTCCGCGAGCCTGCGGCCCACCGCGTTGACCCGGCGCACCTCACCGGCGAGCCCGACCTCGCCCACCGCGATCGTGTTCGCGCGCGGCGGCACGTCCAGCTTCGCGGAGGCCACGGCCAACGCGATGGCCAGGTCGATCGCGGGTTCGGTGATCTTCACGCCGCCGACCGTGGCGGCGTAGACGTCCTGGTCACCGGTCTTGATGTTGCCGCGCTTGTCGAGCACCGCGAGCATCATCGACAACCGGGCCGAGTCCAGCCCGCTCACCGCCCTGCGCGGCATGTTCATCTGGGTGGGGCTTACCAGCGCCTGCACCTCGGCGAGCAGCGGACGTTTGCCCTCCACGACCACCGTCACGGCGGTACCCGGCACCAGGTTCTGCCGCCCGTTGACGAACAGTCCGGACGGGTCGGTCACCTCGGCGATGCCGTCGTCGCCCTGTTCGAAGCAGCCGACCTCGTCGGCGGGGCCGAACCGGTTCTTGACCCCGCGCAGCATCCGCAGCGTGGAGTGCTCGTCCCCCTCGAACTGCAGCACCACGTCGACCAGGTGCTCCAGCACCCGCGGACCGGCCACCGCACCGTCCTTGGTGACGTGCCCCACGAGGATCACCGGCAGGCCGCGCTCCTTCGCCAGCGCCACAAGCGCGGTGGTCACTGCGCGCACCTGGGTGACTCCACCCGGTGTGCCATCGGTCTCGCCGGACTGCACCGTCTGGATCGAGTCCACGATCAACAGTCCGGGGCGCAGTTGTTCCACGTGCCCGACGACGGCGGAGAGGTCGCTCTCGGCGCCGAGGTAGAGCTCGTCGTGCAGCGAGTCGGTGCGTTCGGCGCGCAGCCTCACCTGGCCCGCCGACTCCTCCCCGGTGACGTACAACGAGCGACCGCCGGAGCCGCCCGCCGCCCAGCGGTACGCGGTCTCCAGCAGGAGTGTGGACTTTCCCACACCGGGCTCGCCCGCGAGCAGGACCACGGCCCCCGGCACGATGCCGCCGCCGAGCACCCGGTCCAGTTCGGCGATCCCGGTGGGGACCGCGCGGGCGGACTCCAGATCCACCTCGGCGATGGGGCGCGCGGGGGAGCCGGGCTCGGAGCTGCCGACTTTGGACAGTGCGGCGGGCTGGGCGGAGGCTTCCTCCAGCGTGCCCCAGTTCGCGCAGTCCGGGCACTGGCCGACCCACTTGGTAACCGTGCGGCCACACTCGGTGCACCGATAGCCGTTTCCGGCGCGCGCGTTCTTGGTAGCCACGTGGGCAGACTAACCGGTGGTCACGACACGTTCGGGACGACCCGCGCGACGCGCGGCCGCTGCCGCGCGTCGGGGACGTCGAGCTTCACTCGCCGGTGGACTGCCCGGTTTCGGCGTTCTGGTCGGAACCGCTCGACTCGTCGGAGGAGCTCTCCTCGCTCTGACCGGAGCCGCCGGACTCGCCGGACTGCTCGGAGCCACTGGACTCGCCGGACCCGCTCGATTCGCCGGAACCGTGGGACTCGCCTGATCCGCCCGACTCACCGGAGTGGCCCGACTCGCCGCCGGTGCCCGTTCCACCGCCACCGTGCGGGCTGCCGTACTCCGGCCTCGGCTCGGGGCTGGCGCCGATCGGAACCTGCAGGGTCACCGCGCCCGCGTTGGCGAAGGTGAACTCGACCGGAATCGTCACCCCCGGCCGGATGCCCTGGGTCAGCCCTTCGAGGGTGATTCGTACCCGCTCGCGCTGGTCGTCGCCGGTGGCCTCGGCAGCGGTGACCTTGCTCGAATCCGCGGTGTCCGACACCGCGTAGAGCCTGGTTTCCGCGGGAATCCGCCGGGTTCCGCTGATCTCTGCCGACCGCGCGTAGCTACTGCTGACATCGACCAGCCTGTCCTGCTGCTGGCCACCGTTGATCAGAACGGTCTCGATCGGTGCGTTCGACCCCTTCGGGTAGACCGCTTCCCCTTCCGGGTAGCTCAGGGTCGCGTTCCGAACGGCCATGGTCTTCGCGTCGGCGCTCGCACCGTAGATGGCGGCGACCTGCTGCGAGGTCTCGGCCTGCTGGCCGGTGGCGCAGCCGGAGAGCGCGGCGACGGCGCCCAGGCCGACGACCGCGGGTACCAACCGCTGGCGAACTGCCTTGCTGTGCTGTGGGCGGCTCACGGATGCAGCGTCCTTCCTGCTTGCCGGACAACCGGGTATGAGCCTAAACCGTTGTCGTCGGCGATGTCGGTCGCACCCCGGCGGATGTGCCGTGCGTCCCGTTCGCGGGGCCGTTCTCGAGCACGGAAACCCTGCCTTGCGCACCGGGGAAGCCGGGCCGCATGCACGGGGGAAGCCGGGTTGTCAACCCCCTAATCGTCGTCTGACCTGCAACGAAGATGTCGAGCCCGTCGAAGTGGCGTTGCTGACCATGCTAGACTGGACACAGCGAAAGGGGCAGAGGACACATGGTTTTCAAGGTCGGAGAGACCGTCGTCTACCCGCGTCACGGCGCTGCGCTGATCGAGGCAGTCGAGACACGTGTAATCAAGGGCGAAGAAAAACAGTACCTCGTACTTCGGGTCGAAAAAGACAACCTCACCGTTCGTCTTCCCGCCGAGAACGCCGAGCACGTCGGGGTGCGAGACGTGGTCGGCCAGGAGGGTCTCGATCACGTTTTCGACGTGCTGCGTTCTGATCATACCGAGGAGCCCACCAACTGGTCGCGTCGGTACAAGGCGAACGTCGAGAAGCTCGCCTCCGGTGACGTGAACAAGGTGGCCGAAGTGGTGCGTGATCTCTGGCGGCGCGAGCAGGATCGCGGGCTGTCCGCGGGCGAGAAGCGGATGCTGATGAAGGCCCGGCAGATCCTGGTCAGCGAGTTGGCGCTGGCGGAGGGCACCGACGAGGGCAAGGCCGAGAGTCTGCTGGACGAAGTCCTGGCGACGACGGTCTGACGACTATCCGAGCAGTGTGGACACCGTAGCGCTGGTTCCGGCCGCCGGGCGGGGTGCCCGTCTCGGTGCCGGTGTTCCCAAAGCACTGGTTCGAGTACTCGGGCAGTCCCTGTTGTCGCGCGCGGTCCGTGGCCTGTTGGATTCGGGGAGTGTGGGGCACGTCGTAGTGGCCGCCGCACCGGGTCAGCTCGACCTGATGGGCCGCGAGGTGCGAGATCTCGGCGAACGGGTACACGTAGTTCCCGGTGGCGGTGAGCGCACCGACTCCGTTCGTGCGGCGTTACGTGCCGCGGACCGGTTGGTGCCTTCGGCGGAGGTCGTGCTGGTGCACGACGCCGCTCGTGCGTTCACACCCGCCCGGGTGATCCGCGACGTGGTCGCCGCGGTCGAACGGGGCGCTCCTGCCGTGGTGCCGACGTTGTCCGTGGCGGACACGATCAAGCGGGTCGACGACGAGGGCGTGGTGGCCGAGACCGTGGACCGCTCGCGGCTCCGCACGGTGCAGACCCCGCAGGGGTTCACCGTCGACGTTCTCCGCGAGGCTTACGGGGCGGCCGGGGACGTGGCCACCGACGACGCCGGTCTGGTGGAACGACTGGGGTACCCGGTGGAAACTGTCGACGGTCACACCAACGCCCTGAAAGTGACGACTTCCTTCGATCTGGCCGTGGCCGAGGCCGTGCTGGCTGCCGGGCCGGTCGAACTCCCCGAATCCCGGGTGGACACTCTCGGTCGTTCGAACGGCACGGAAAGTGACGCTTCCGAAAGGTGCGGTGACGAGTCGTGAGTGCCGAGCCGTCATCGATCGGGCTACCCCGGATCGGTCAGGGTGTCGATGTTCATCCGATCGTGGCGGGCAGGCCGTGCTGGATGGCCGGACTCCACTGGCCGGACCGCGACGGCTGTTCCGGGCACTCCGACGGTGACGTCGCGAGTCACGCTCTCTGCGACGCGGTGCTGTCCGCGGCGGGGCTGGGGGATCTCGGTTCGGTGTTCGGCACCGGCGACCAGCGGTGGGCCGGGGCGCACGGTGTCGATTTCCTGGCGCACGTGCGTGGCCTGCTCGCCGGTGAGGGCCGCAGGCTCGGCAACGCCTCGGTGCAGGTGATCGGTAACACCCCCCGGATAGGCGACCGCAGGGCGGAGGCAGGTGCCGTGCTCGGCGAGGCGCTCGGTGGTGAGGTCTCGGTTTCCGGAACCACCACCGACGGGCTCGGACTCACCGGAAGAGGTGAAGGGATCGCCGCCATCGCCACCGCGTTGGTTTATTGAATCGGCGGCTCGGGTTGCCTGGCGGTGTGGGTGGCGGAACCTCTGGCACGGTTCTCGCTGCGGGTCCGGCGACATCGGGTAGCGACCTACACAACGTCTCCGGCGTCCTCGCGAGAGCCGCACCGGAGAACCCGCGGCGGTGCGAGCTGCGTGCGTGGTGGGGCTCGGCCCCGCGTCGAAGTGCCCCGGCCTTGCGATGCATCCGACTCACGCACCGGGGACTCGTGCGCTGCGACACTAACGGCCGCGTCCCAGCGAGGGTTCCGCGCGGCGATTTCGCGAGAAATTGACGCCAGCTGGGGCCACACCGCCGCACTGGGGCGTCAATTTCGCGAGAAATCGCCGCGCCGGTAGATCGCTACCCGATGTCTCCGGCACCCGCAGCGAGAGCCGTGCGCGAGGTTCCGCCACGCGACCAGCTACGGAAAGCGAGCCGCCGGCGGTGGAAAAGTGGTGATGTTCACCGCATCGGCGGGACGACGAGGTGGTGTGCACCAGTACCGTGGAATCGTGACCGTGCGCGCAGTGCTCTTCGACTTTTCCGGCACCCTGTTCCGGCTGGAGCAGGACGAGTCCTGGTTGGCCGGGGTGACCGACGAGTCCGGGAAGCAGTGGGACCTGGAGGCCCAGACCGAGCTGATGCGGCGGATGACCGCCCCCACGCAGCAGGTGGTCAAGCTCTCCCAGGAGTACCAGCAGGCATGGGACGAGCGGGACCTCTACCCGGACCAGCACCGCAAGGTCTACCTGGAGGTGCTGCGCAGCTCCGGCCTCACCGATCCGGCACAGGCCGAGGCGCTCTACTCGCGGCTGATCGATCCGGACTGCTGGACGCCCTATCCCGACGCGGCTCCCGTGGTGCGGCGGCTGCACGAGGCGGGTGTCCGCACCGCGGTCATCAGCAACATCGCCTTCGACATCCGACCCGCGCTGGACCGCGTCGGTATCGGCGGTCTCTTCGACTCGGTGCTGATGTCCTACGTCGAAGGTGTGATCAAGCCCGATCCGAAGCTGTTCCTGCGTGCTTGCGAGCGGATCGACGTCGAGCCGGAGCAGGCACTGATGATCGGTGACAGCGTCGAGGCCGACGGCGCCGCCACCGAGGTGGGCTGCCGGTTCGCCCACGTCGAGCCGTCCCCGACCGACGAGCGGCCGGACGCGCTGCTGCGGGCCGTCGCCGATCACGGCGTGTCGCTGTGAGCCCATCGGCCGCCGTAATCCGACCGGATTTGTGATCGGCACAGGTCTTGCCCGTACCATCACGGTGTGAGCCTGTACCTGCATGACACCGCGAGCCGCACCACACGTGAGTTCCAGCCCCGCCAGGAGGGCCTGGCGACGTTGTACCTGTGTGGGGCCACGGTTCAGGACCTGCCGCACGTCGGTCACGTGCGCAGCGGGCTCAACTTCGACGTGCTGCGGCGCTGGCTGACCCACCTCGGCTACGAGGTGCGGCTGGTGCGCAACGTCACCGACATCGACGACAAGATCCTGGCCAAGGCAGCCGAGGCCGGGCGCCCCTGGTGGGAGTGGGCCGCCACGCACGAGCGGGCGTTCGAGGACGCCTACGACCGGCTCGGTTGCCTGCCGCCCTCGGCGACTCCCAGGGCGACCGGGCACATCACCCAGATGGTCGAGCTGGTGCAGCGGCTGATCGACCGGGACCACGCCTACGCCGCCGACGGCGACGTGTACTTCTCGGTGCCCTCCTTCCTGGAGTCCTACGGCAGGCTGTCCGGGCAGCGCCCCGAGGAGATGCAGCAGGCCGAGGAGGCGGTCCCGGCGGGCAAGCGTGACCCGAGGGACTTCACGCTGTGGAAGTCGGCGAAACCGGGTGAACCGAGCTGGCCCGCCCCGTGGGGGCGGGGTCGGCCGGGTTGGCACCTGGAGTGCTCGGCGATGTCGACCTACTACCTGGGGGAGGAGTTCGACATCCACGGCGGCGGGCTGGATCTGGTGTTCCCGCACCACGAGAACGAACTGGCGCAGTCCAACGCGGCGGGCGACGGGTTCGCCCGCTACTGGCTGCACAACTCCTGGGTGACCGCCAGCGGCGAGAAGATGTCGAAGTCGTTGGGCAACACGCTCGGCATCGCCGCGCTGCTGCAGCGGGTCCGACCCGTTGAGCTGCGGTATTATCTGGTCGTACCGCATTACCGGTCCACGGTGGAGTTCTCCGACGAGGGGCTCGATGAGGCGGTCGCGACCTTCCGCAGGATCGAGTCGTTCCTGCACCGGGTGGTGCGGCGCACCGGCGAGGTCGAACCTTCCGGGGTGACCGAGGAGTTCGCCGCGGCCATGAACGACGACCTGGGGACACCGCAGGCCATCGCGGCCGTGCACAACGTGGTTCGGGAGGCCAACTCCGCGCTGGACGCAGGCGAGGACGATTCGGCCCGCGAGGGTGCGGCACGGGTGCGTGCGATGCTCGACGTCTTCGGGCTCGATCCGCTGGCGCCGCACTGGGCCGGTCGGGAGGGTGCTTCCGACGAGGCGCACCGGGCGCTTTCCGCGCTGGTCGACGATCTGCTCGAACAGCGTGGTCAGGCACGGGCCGACCGCGATTTCGCCACCGCCGACGCGGTTCGGGATCGGTTGCACGCCTGCGGTATCGCCGTCGAGGACACCCCCGACGGTCCGATGTGGACTTTGAAGGACGGATAGCTCGTGCCGGGAAACGACAAGCGCAGGGGCGCGGTACGCAAGTCGGGCACCAAGAAGGGCATGGTCGTCGGATCAGGTGGCCAGCGCCGCAAGGCTCTCGAGGGCAAGAAACCCACCCCCAAGGCCGAGAACAGGTTCAACCACCCCGCCAAGCGCAAGGCGGACGCGCGCAAGCAGGCGCAGCAGCAGCGGGACAAGCGCCGCAAGGAGTCCGACAACGCGGGTGAGCTCGTGGCGGGCCGCAATCCCGTGCTGGAGTGCGTCCGCGCCGGGGTGCCCACCACCGCGCTGTACGCGGCGGAGGGGATCGACACCGACGAGCGGGTGACCGAGGCGGTCCGGCTCGCCGCGGACCAGGGGATCTCCGTAGTGGAGGTGCCGCGCGGTGAACTCGACCGGATGACCTCCGGCGCGCTGCACCAGGGACTGGCGCTGCGCGTCCCGCCCTACGAGTACTCCGAGCCGGAGGACCTGCTCACCGCGGCCCGCAACTCCGGGCTGCCGCCGCTGCTGGTGGCCGTGGACGGGGTGACCGATCCCCGCAACCTCGGGGCGGTGGTGCGTTCGGCGGCGGCGTTCGGCGCGCACGGCGTGCTGCTGCCGCAGCGGCGCAGCGCCGGGATGACCGCGGTGGCGTGGCGTTCCAGCGCGGGCACCGCCGCTCGGATACCGCTGGCGAAGGCAACCAACCTCAACCGCACGCTCAAGCACCTCAAGTCCGAGGGGCTGATGGTGGTCGGTCTGGACGCGGACTCCGACATCACCTCCGACGAGCTGGAGCTGGCTACCGATCCGCTCGTGGTCGTGGTGGGCTCCGAGGGCCGGGGGCTGGCCCGGTTGACCAGGGAGAACTGCGATCAGACCGTGTCGATCCCGATGAGCTCCGGGGTCGAGTCGCTGAACGCCTCGGTCGCGGCCGGGGTGGTGCTCGCCGAGGTCGCGCGCAGGCGCAGGCTGAGCTGACGCCCCGCTCCGGGGCGCGGCGCGTCGATCCCGAAGTGGGAGCCGAACTCGTCGCTCCGATGTGGACGGTGAATCGCCGGTGCGGTGCGGACGGGTTGTGTCGGTCGTCTCACCACCGAATTCAGCGGTTCCGCGCCCGTGCTCGGTGCGGCTCGGTTAGAGTCTGACGGACCGCAGGCCGGCAGCCGCGCTGTACGCCGAACCGAGCTCGGACCCACATGTCGTTCGCAACTCCGCTTTTCCTCTGGTACTTCCTGCCCACGGTGCTGCTCGCCGTGCTGCTGGCGCCGCGTTCCTGGCGCAACGCGGTCGTCGCGGTGGCCAGCCTGGTGTTCTACGCCAGCGGTGCGGGCGGCATCACGATGCTGCTGCTCGGCTGCATCGTCGTGAACTTCTTCGTGGGCAGGAACCTGGAGCCCGACGAGTGGCGGCTGGACGGCAGCCGCCGCAGACTGCTGCTCACCGCCGCCGTGGTGCTCAACCTGGCAGTGCTGGGGGTGTGGAAGTACGCGGGATTCGCCAGTGAGCAGGCGGCGGTGCTGGCGGGGTGGTTCGGCGGGCACCTGCCGACGTTCGAGGTCATCCTGCCGATCGGGATCTCGTTCTACACGTTCCACCACATCTCCTACCTGGTCGACATCTACCGTGGTGAACGCCCGGCGTTGCGGGAGCCGGTGGCCTTCGTGGCCTACATCGCGATGTTCCCGCAGCTGGTGGCCGGGCCGATCGTGCGCTACCACGAGATCGCCGACCAGCTGCCGCAGCGGCGTACGCACCGGCTCGACGACATGGCGGCGGGGTTCCCCCGGTTCGCCTGGGGGCTGACGAAGAAGGTGGTCATCGCCGACAGCCTCGCCCCGGTGGCCGACGCCTGCTTCGCCACCTCGGGGTCGGAGATGACATTCGCGATCGCCTGGCTCGGCGCGATCGTCTACACGATGCAGCTGTACTTCGATTTCTCCGGGTACTCCGACATGGCGATCGGGCTGGGGCGGATGCTGGGGTTCCGGCTGCCCGAGAACTTCGCCCGCCCTTACTCCTCGGTGACGGTCACGGAGTTCTGGCAGCGCTGGCACATGTCGCTGTCGCGCTGGTTCCGCGACTACGTCTACATCCCGCTCGGCGGCAACCGCGACGGCACGTTCCGCACCTACCGGAACCTGACGATCATCTTCGTGCTGACCGGCTTCTGGCACGGCGCGGCCTGGACGTATCTGGTCTGGGGACTGTTCCACGGCGCGATGCTGGTGATCGAGCGGGCCACCGGGACCTACCGGATGCCGGTCCGGCCCGGGACGCGCGCTGCTCGGCGAGCGGCGACGATGCTGCTGGTCACGTTCGGCTGGGTGGTGTTCCGGGCGCCGGACCTGGGCACCGCCGGGACGATGCTCGGCCACATGCTGCTTCCCGATCTCGGCGGGGTGACGGCGGTGGTCGACGCGGCGCTGACCAACCAGCGCACGCTGCTCCTGCTGGTGGCGCTGCTTGTGGTGCTGCTGCCCGCCGACGACGCCACCGGCACCTACCTCGAGTCGGCCCGCGGCCGCACGGCCACCGGTGTCCGGGTCGGCGTGATGACGGCGGGCACCGTCTACTCCGGACTGCTGGTGGCGGCGGGCTCGTTCAGCCCGTTCCTGTACTACCAGTTCTGAACCGCGAACCCCGACAGCCTCACCCGGCCCCGGTGCCAGGCCGCCGTCCGTCTTTCCCGTTGAGCCGGAGGCGATGCCGGGGCTCGGGTCCCGCGTGGACCCGTAAGGCTGCGAGCCCCCCCTCGATCTCGGGTGTGTCGTGCGTTGGACACACTTCTGCCGGGAGCGAGGGGGAGGTGAAGCTTCTCGGTATACCGGAATTGTGACTTCGGAGCTTCACCCCGCGAGCCGGATTAAGGGCTCGCCGAGCCGGGGGTTACGGGCAGAGCGGCGATGATGGGCCGATAGTGCCCGAGCATGAGCGTCAGGGCTTACCAAGGACACGGCCGGGTTCGCCTAGATCGTGCGTTGCCTGACGCGCGGACTTCACGCCCTCTGACGGCGGTCCGCACGGCTGTGAACCGTGGCCAGGACTTGTAACCCTGCCCACACGCTGCCTGGACCGCGTGCGGAGGGAGCCTATTCCGTGCTAGACTCAACACTGCTATATATCTATCTTGGCGGAAGAAATATAGCACGGGCCCTCTGGTTTCGATCAGGGGGCTCTTCTGCGTGCTCAACCCTGCCGATTCTCCGACCACTTTCCGGTCGTGCGTAGCACGGATACGCCTGTTCGTCAGGTGAGGCAATCCGGTGCGGCGAGGAATGTGAGGGGGTCGACCTGGAGTCGTTCAACTGGTTAGCGTACGGATGATGACGTTCCTGTCGGGAGACCGCGCCAGAACGGGACGGAAACCTCAGCGGTCACCAGGGCGTCTTTGAAGCTGGCCGGGCGAACATTCGTTTCGGCGATCTGGTCCAGCGGTATCCAGTGGAATTCGAGATGTTTTTCCTGGCTTGTCGGTTCCGGTGCATCGAGGGTTACGTCGAACAGCAGGTTGAGTTCGTGGTGTGTGACCTCGTTCTCGGTGTAGCCGTGCTCGACGGCACCGACGAATCCGGTGATCTCGGCTGTCGTCCCGAGCTCCTCGGCGATCTCGCGACGCAACGCGGTCTCGATCTGCTCGCCGGGCTCTACATGCCCACCGGGCAGAAACGACCATGCCTTCCCGATCTGATGCGCCAACAGGATGTGTTCGTTCCGACGGATGACAGCTCGGGCGATGAGTTCGGTCGGTGCGGAAACCATGCGGTCGGTGCGTGCTGTCGGATTCCTCTCGTGAGGTTTTCCGTGGTTGGTTGTGTAACCCCTCGCGGCATCATCGCCTGATTCCGGTATCGGTGGTCGAGGCATTTCTGTCGTGTGGTCGGTCATGATGACCTCGGTCGCTCGTTCGGACAGCGTTCTTTGTTCCTGGGCGGACAATCCGAGGCGGTTCCAGGCGAAAATCGCGTGGTGGGCCAGTACCACGCGTAGTCCTCGTTCGAGTTGTCCGTGTTGGGCGTGTTCGGCGAGTTCGCGTCCGGTACGGGCGAACGCGTCGAGCCAGTTGCGGATCGGTTCAAGCGGCCCGCTTTCGGACAGGCGTGCCGCGTCGGCGGTCATCAGCCGCTGCATGTTCTGCCGCTGTTGGTGAGTGATCGGTGGTTGGTGGTTGGTTGGCGCGTTGTTGCTGGTTCGTCGCAGGTGGGCGATGCGGTTCCACACGTCTCCCTGCTCGTGCCAGTCGAGGCCCGCGCCGCGGAGCAGAGCACTGATCAGCAATACGCCGAGTTCCCGACGTCCCGGTTCGCGCGAGGATTCGGCGGCGTGCTGGCGGGAGAGATAGTCCAGGATGTTGCGGCTGTCCTCGTGGAACAGCCTGTGGGCGATGGTCATCGCAGTCGCGCCGCCGAAGGCCGGTGTTTCCGGCTCGTAGATGCCGTGAGCCCACCAAGCCACTTCGCCGGTGGCGGTCAGCCCCTCCAGGGTTCGGGCCAGGTAGGTGCGGGAAGTGGTGTCTCCGAGGTGTCGCAGTCGCCAGTGCGGGTGTTTGCGTACGAAGAACCACTGGTCGAGACGGCCGTCGCGTTCGGCGGTGGCCAGGGCCGGGTGGAGCCGTCGTGCTGCGGCGACTTCGGCGTTGTCCCAGGCGGTCCATTCGATCAGCAGCTGTGGCCAGCAGTCGTGGTCGCCGTCGAAGTCTGCTCGTTGCCCGGGGGTGGTGCTGTCGGGAAGCATTCGTGGTCCTTGTCAGCTCAGTAGGAGACTCGTGTCCCATACGCATGAATCGGTGCTGGCGGCTGTTGTGGTGTGCAGGGTGAGGGCTATGCCGGCGGCGCCGGTTAGAAATTCCGGTGAGTCCGTGTGCCGGTGCTCGGTCAACCTGGTGATCAGCAGTGGAAGGTGCTCACCCAGGTCTTCGATGACAGCGTCCTCGGCCATGCGCCAGGTGGTTTGTAGGAGTCCGGCGAGTCCGTGGCACAGGCCGGGTTCGGTGAGCGAGCTGCGTTGTTTCGGGTCGGTCAGGCAGCCGAGCAGCGCGGCTTCGCTGGTGCGCTGGCGGGCGGTGTCTCTCAGGGCGAGGGCGGCGAGCTGTTGGGCACGGGCCAGTCCTGGGGTGCCGTAGCACCACGAAGGTCGTCCCGGACCCGCGACGGAAGCGTTGCCGCGTAGCTGGGCGCGGGTGATCCAGTAGGGCCACCACGGTCCTGCAGGGTGGGGTTGTTGCCAGGTGTCGAGCCAGGCGCAGACCCGGTCGAGGGCGTCGAAGTGTCCGGCCACGGTGATGCCGCGACGTGCTGCCTGGGCGAGCAGAGCGAGTGGTCCGGCGATGCCGTGGGCCATGCCGAGGTTGGCGTGTCCGGGGGTGAATGCCGGGTCGGGATCGTCGGGGCTCGGGGCGTGGTCGACCCACCAACCTGGCAACCCGTCCGGCCCGGGGTGTGTCAGGCGCACCAGGTAGGACAGCACGGCACGAGTGCTGTCGTGGTGGTTTCGTCGCAGGTGGTAGGCCCCGATGCCGGTGAGTCCGCGCATGAGGTCGTACTCGCGGAAGGCTGCTAGGTGTCCGCGGTCGATGCGGGTGTGGGCGGCGGCCAAGCGGCGGCGAGTCAGTTCCGAGATGCTCGTGTCGAGCTGGGAGAGGGCGCGGGTGAGTATGCCGGGGCGTGTGCGGGTGGCGAAGTGGGCTGCGAAGGCGCACGCTGGGGCACCGAAGAACAGCCCGGCTTCGTCTCCGGCGGACAGGTCACCGCTGAGGGCGGTGGTCAGCCAGGTGTGGGCACTCGCCCAGTCGTCGTGGCCGGAGGCGGCGCGTTCGCTGTGCAGCAGAGAGATCCCGGCCGCACCGGAGGCCAAGGAGTGATCCGATGCTTCCGTGCGGGCGAACTGATCCGGGTACGCGAGGTTGTGGACGATGTCGGCGGCAGCTTCCAGAGCCTGTGTAGCGGTGTGGGTCATGCGGCTCCTCGGTCGCGGCGACTGGTGATGCTCAAGGCGGCGGCGCGGGCCAGGTGCAAACACTGGCGTTCGTGGTCGGGGTCGATGCCGGTCACGCGCGCGTGGTGCAGGTGTAGGAAGTCACGCAAGACCGCCGTTGGGGTTGTCCCCTCGGCGGAGGTGATCGTGTCTCGGTAGACGGCCAGTGCCTGTTGGCGGCGCTGCCAGGAAGCGGCGATGGCCTCACCCCCGGGGATTCCGCATAGCGCCGCCCACCCGTTGTGAGGATTGGCGAGGTCGACCGCCTGGTCGCGCACCTGCCGGTCCGGGGCGGGTGTGTGGGTGCGGGGTACGTGCTCGATCAGCCACCGCGCTCCACACTCGGTGCTGCTGAGATAGGAAATCACCAGGTCGACCATGCTCGCGGCCGTGATCGCCTCGTCGGCCGTGCCCGCTTGGGTGTGTTCCAGTTGGGCGAGCGCGGCCGCGGAGTCGGCGGCGAAGACGGATTCGGCCGCACGCATGGCTTCCCCGCCGCCGAACCGGCCGGTTTCGGGGCGGTAGGTTTCCAGGGTCATTCCGCTCAGCAGGCCGCGCTGACGCAGGTCATCAGCCCAGGTGCCGACACGGGTGGCGGCGGTTCCGAATTCGTCGGGGTGGTTCAGTCGGATGCGCAGCCGCAAGTGCGGGTGGGGATCGGCGTAGCGCAGAAACCACCACTCCGGTGGGGTGTTCCACTGGTCCAGTAGTCGGGGCAGATGCTTGGTGAGGATGGGTGTCTGGCGGTCGGGGTGGCAGTGGAGCTGGGCGTACAACCAGGTCCCGGCTCCGGGCAGGTGCCCGTGCTCGCGGCCGTGCACGATGTCGGGGGAGCGCGTGCGCGCCGCCGGTCCGCTCGCCGGGCCGGCTGTGGAGGCCAGCGGGACCACGATGTCGTGAGCGCGGCCGTCGATCCAGTCGAAGGCACCGGGCGGGGGTGCTTCTCGCAGGGTGAGGTCTCCGCTGCGGTCGAGCTCGGTGCGCAGCAGCTGTTGGTGGGTGGGCTCGTCCAGGTTCAGGTGCAGCCGTTGATCGCCGTCGCCGAGGTACACCTCGTCGGCGACGTGGCACCGGTCTCGCCAGGCGGCCAGCGCTTCGGGCCATTGAGACCCGTCGGCGTTGGGCGGCAGATCGCGGGAGGTGAGGCTCCACTGGGCCGGGGTCAGGATGCTGTGCCGGTAGCGCACGCGCGGCAGGTACGCCAGCTGCCCGGCTGCGTGGCCCCAGCCGAAGGGGCCGAGGATCGGGCTGCGGGCCGTGGCGATCTCGGTCAGAAACCGGGCCAGGGGGTGAGTGTGGTGGGTGAACTCCACGGCGTTGACCACGATCGGCTCAACCACCTGCCCGTGGGTGAGTGAGACGAGGTAGAGGCGATCGAGGTCACCGGTCACGGCGAGGTCGTCGACAGCGATCCGGTTCACGCGGTGCTCACCCAGGGACAGCACCTCGCCCAGCACGCCGGGGCTGCGGGCGACGTTGTGGGTACGGGTCTGTAGCGGTGGGCAGGAGAGCTGCACGGGAAGGGCCTCTCGGTTCAGCGTGGGAAGCCGCGTGTAGGTCTCCATCAGCCGTCTACGTTCGGGCTCGGTGAGCATGTCCAGGAAACGTCCGGTCAGGGTGCCCGCCGTACGGGAGATTCCGGCAACCGCCAGTTCGAACTCACCGCGATCGATGGCTGCGGGACTCGCGGCGTGGACACGAAACGACAGTTCGCAGTGCGGGCGAGGCCGCAGGTTCTCGGAAGGGGTGGCCAGGGCGGACACCGTGTTCTCGTCGAGGTGGATCTCCCGGTGCTGGTCGAGGGCGGCCCGTTGCGCCAGGGCGAGCAGCCGCGCGTCCCGCTCGGAGACGCCCTGCTGTCCCACGGTCAGCAGGGAACCCCGGTATCCGGCAGGGTAGCCGAGCCCGGTGTCGGGCTCGAGCAGATCGCGGACGGGTACGTGCGCGCCGAGGCCGTAGCGTTCGAGGAAGCGGTGGTGGTAGTCGGCCCATTCGGGGGTTCCCTGCGGGTGGGGGCTCAGGCGCGTGAGCACGTCCACGGCGGATTCGGCTTCCCGCCAGACCGGGTCGGCAAGGCTCACCGAGCAGTCGGTGCGCAGGTCCACCATGACGGGCTTGTCGATGGGTGCGAGGGTCGACATCCGTGTCGACAGGGAGTTGCGCAGCGCGCCGGGATCGGCCGGAGGCGTCGTGGCGTTGTGCCGGGCGAGGTCGGCCCGCACCGCACGGAGCTCGTGAATCAGTTCGGCCGTCTCTTCCGGTAGTTCCGCCGCATCGAGGGTGTCGAGTTCGGCCACCACATAACTCACTGGATCTGTGCTGGTCATGGGAGGACGCAGGTTGCTGATCAGCACGCGTTGCTCGATCAGCTCGTCCACCACGTGTTCGATCACCGACAGCGAGGTTCTGGGGAACTCGTGTGCCAGCCTGGCTGTCAGGGCGGTTACCGGGACAGGGGTGTCGGCAGTTCGTAGGGCGGTGTCGACGGCGCGGGTGTGCCGCATCGAGATCTCGGTGGGTCCCTCGTGGGCCGGGTGTGGCTGGTGAGTGATCACGAGCCGGTCGTCGCGGACCTCGGCGAGGTTGGTGGCCATCACGCGGAGACGCCACCGGAGCTCTCGACACCGCTCCAACGAGGTGATCACGTGGTCGATCCACCCGGCCTCGACCCGCGCGTGAGCACGGTGATCCCCACCCCAGTGCAGGTTCGTCACGGAGCCGGCGTGGGCAGGAGCGATACCGGCGAACAAACCGAACGGAGTCGCTCGACTCCGGGCGCGGAGCACGTAACGGGTCACGGCGAGGACGACACGTCGAATGTCGCGGCTCTCTCGCTGCCGGCCGTCGAGGAGCTGCCGCACCCGATCGGCCAACACCGGGCTGGCTTCGGCGATCGTCTCGGCGATCCCGTCCTGGTGCCAGACAGCGTGCAGCCACCGCCGCAGCGGCTCGCTCGATGATCCGGACAGGTCCGGCCACGGAGGAAGAGGTTCCGTCGAGGATTGGGCGGACACTCGCAGGAGAGCCGCGTCCGCGCAGGCATACGTCATCCGTTCACTCCTGTTGCGGGGAAACGGCCCAGCCACGAGGACCACGCCCGGTGGTACTCGTGGCTGGGCCGAAGGAGTCATCCTGCGATCACGCGATCAGCAGCCGGTCTGCGGGCAGGCGCTCTCGCAGGTCTGCCCACAGTTGTCCTCGGTGGGACTCCGCAGCTCGGCGACCTCCGCGGCGGCGACGACGGTGACGTCGAGGTCGAAGTCCGAGTCCGGCTCGGTACTCGACGACTCCAGAGTGGTGGGTGTGGACATGCCGGACACACTCCTTTCGTGGTGTTCGAATATTTCGGTTTTCTGGTCCTGACCAGGAAGGATCAGGGCCAGAAGATCACGACACGGGTGTGGTTCCTGTCGAGCACGAACCCGTGGTTCACCCGTTCATCGGGGGTGTGGGCGGGGTGGATCTCGATGACGGCGCCGGGGCCGTGGCGGTGCTGCCGGTCCCACTGGCGCATCAGGTCGACGTACTGCTCGGCGAGTTCGGCGCCGCGAGGGCCGTGACCGTGTACGCCGAGTTCGTGCCGGTCGTCTTCGGCGGCGCGCACCGTGGCGCGGTAGGCGAAGCTGTCCCCGTGGACCACTGCCGGAACTCCCCGGCGGGCGGGGCGACCCACGAGCCCGCGATCGACGGCGGCTTGTTTCGCGGTCAGCATGCCGCAGCCGGGCAACGTGGTGGTCAGCCACAGGGTCAGGTCGTCGATCATCTCCTGGGAGCCGATGGTGACTCCCGACCACCGTTCTTCGGGAGGCGTGGCCAGCGCCTCGCTGAGCCCGGCGGTGTCGAGGCGTTGCTGCTCGTCGAACCGCAACCCCACGTCCTCGTCGAGCAGCGCCACGTGCTCCTCACGGGCACCCGCGCCCTGCACCGGCACGAACCCGCACGGGTGCACGCTCCGGCTGGTCAGCCGATCATCCGCGCGTTCCAGCGCGATCGACCGCATCACCCCTTGCAACCGAAGGGGGACGATCAACCTGCCGCCCTCGGCGAGCTGATCCAACCAGGCGGGCGGGATGTCCCACACCCCGACGGTGACCAGAATCCGGTCGTAGGGCGCCTGCTCGACCACCCCGTGTTCAGCGTCGTCGCGGAACACCCTCACCTGGTCGTAGCCGGACTCGGCCAATCCGCGCCGGGCGCGCTCGGTCACGTCCGCGTCGATGTCGACCGTGGTCACGTGACCCTCCGGGCCGACGAGTTCGGCGAGCATCGCCGCGTTGACCCCGCCGGAGCCGATCTCCAGCACCCGCATACCCGCCTGGAGATCGGTCTGTTCCAGCATGTTGGCCTGCATGCTGGGGGCTGACACGGTCGACAACGCCATCCCGTCGTCGTCCCGCTTGACCACCACCGAACGATTGACCCCGTAGGACTCCATCAGCGGTGCCTCCGGGGAGAACAGATGCCGAGGCACCACCCGGAAAGCCCGCTCGACCGGATCGCTGCGCAGTGCGCCCATCTGGCGCAATTCCTCGACCATGGCCGCGCGCAGCGCTTCGGGCCGTGCGCCGTCCTCCGCGACATCGTCACCAGCCATGTCACTTCCTACATTCATCATCACTACTTCCCTTCGGTTGCTTTTCGGACAACGTTCGGCGATAGGACCTCAACCGATGTCCTTGCTATGCGTAGTGGCCTATCACCCCCACGGTGATCATCTTGATCGTGGAGATGGCGATGAGTGCCAGGCCGACGACCACGGGCCAGGTCGGTCGCCATCCGGCCAGGCGCAATCCGCCCACTCCTGCCCACCAGGTGAGGCAGTCCAGGGCGGCGAGGAAGGTGTGGAGTTCGAACCGGAGGTCTTCGGGATGGGTGAGGTGTAACAGGAAGTCGGCGATGGTGAGCGTGGTGATCCAGGCGCTGTAGGGGAAGGCCACCATGGCGAGGGCGAGCCCGATGCACTCGCGCAGCAGGATCGTGGTGGCCGGGGAACGGCGGCCCATCGTGATTCGCTCCTGGTGGGGCGGTTGCGCGGTGCTGGTGATCGCTGCGTACTCCGTGTCTGCGCTGGGGCCGGACGCTTCGTTGTCGCTCATTTCTCACCCTCGGTTGTCGGAGCGTATGGAGAAGGGCTGGCTGCGTGCCGGACTTCTGTGGAAGCAGCCCCGGCCGAGTGGCAACAGGACCCATCTGGGCCACCCGGCCAGGGTGGTGCCGTACCCGGAGTGGGGAAGGGAGAACTCCCGGCACGGCACCGGCTGGGACGGCCCCCGGCACGCCGTTGTGAAGGGGGCCGCGACGAACACGCGCCGGAGGTCTCTGGAGTTCGGCGGTGCGCGTTCGTGGTCTGGTCACGCGGCAGGTCGGGTATCGTGGTGGCCGGTCCCCGGTAGGTGAGAGCTACCGGGGGCTTCGTGTCCGCTGGGGTTGTCCGGATCGGTGGCGGGCCAGCCCGGATCGGAAACGCTGTCTTCGACACGCACCGGCCGCAGCCGCGGTAAGCGGGGCGGTAGATACCCGATGACGTGTAGGCAGGCGTCGCAGACCGAGCGTTCGTCATCATCGGGAGGGCCGCTACTCGCTCGACTGCGGAACGGACCATGCCGAGCCAAGTGCCCGCACAGCGCTCGCAGTCCCTCTCCGGCTTCGGTGTTGGCGGGGCAGGCGTGCCATTTCGACTCGAACGCGCTGGCAAACCACCCATGGCGGTCGGGCGTGCTCAGCGGGTCGGTCCCTACACCAACCGGGCCAGCACCAAAGCGAGTAGCACCAGCAGCACCGCGATCTCGGACTCTGACACCACGCCTCCCGAACACCAGTCGCAGGATTGCCACTAAGAATGGAAAGAGCACGGGGCATCCTCCGTTTCCGTCGTGGCGATGGCCCCGTCCAACGCGTCGCGCAGTTGTCGCGCCTCGGTGACGGTTAGCAGGGAGGCCGCAGCCGGGGCGGGAGCGAGAATCGCAATGCCTTGGGCAGTGGGCTTGAGCCGCAGCACCGCTCTGCCACGGCGCTGCTGACGGCACGGGATGGCCGACCATTCCGAGGTGCTGGCCGTAGGACTCGGAGCATCCAGCGCGACCAACTCGAGCAGCCACGGCTCGTAGGAGTTGAGCGGGCTTGGCGGGTGGTCGCTGCCCGCGATCAGATGCTGGAAACACACCGGACAGTAGTGGTGCCGGTTGCCCAGGATGCGTTCCGGAGGGTATGGGGCGAGTCCGATCGTCTCGCCGCAGAAACACGCCACGAACCCCCGGCCCGCCCGGGCGGATTCGGCGTGTTTGTAGGACGCGGTGGCATGGATCGTCCACGAATCCGTGCCGATGACGAACCGAGGACGCGGCACGGGCAGCTCAGCGAGTGACGGCATGACGCACCACCCGCCCCCGCAGACTCGACCCCGCCATTGCCCAGCAGCATTGCGCGCACATCTCCGGATCGATCTCGGGTTCGCCGAGTGCCGTGATCTCGCCCAACCCCAGAGGCACGTGGCACAGACTCAGCACCCACGACGCCGTGCACTCGACCGGGTGGTGCTCGATCGCGTGCAACCGGCACGGCTGGCCGTGCCGGTGATCGGCCTCTGTCGCGGCCAACACCAGAAACACCGGACTGCGAGAACGCAACAATTCCACCTCACACCACCCCGCATGTACGCCACGTCGGGAGTGTGCTGCTGCACACTCGCAGCACCTTCGCAGCGCTGCTAAGGCACTCGAACGCTCTCACTAGATTCACCTAAACTTGTTACAGTCCATGACTGGATGATCATTCAACGTCATGATCTGTACCGTCTCATGATCATATGAGATGTTCCAATCCCCTGTTTGGGGGAATCACGTGAGATGTCTCAGCTCATATCCTGAGAGCTATGCCGACATCCCCGCGCGCTCAGGCGCTCTCGAAGGAACTCAAGCAAGCCAGGCAGGAACGCGGGCTGACCGTTCGTGCCTTGGCGGACATGCTGGGGTGGAGTCACGCGCGTGTGAGCAGGATCGAAAATGCCAAGCAGGGGATTACGGTCGAAGATGTCAGTACGCTACTGGGCTACCTGCGGCTGGAGTCTCGCGACCGCGACAGGCTCATCAAGATGACTCGGGATTTGAACGAGCCTGCCTGGTGGGAAGTTCACAAGGGGGTGAACTCACAGCTGGCATCACTGATCGACGCGGAACAACGCGCCCTCCGCATCACGTACGTAACACCTACCCTCGTGCCGGGGCTGCTACAGACGCGCGCCTACAGCAGAGCAGTTTATGAAGCTGCTGGCTTCACCGACCAGGAAATCGACGATGCGGTAGCCGTACGGCAGCATCGCCAAGGCATCATCGAACGGTCGTCACCTACTGAGCTGGTTACGTACATGGATGAGTCGGTCCTACAACGACCGGCGGGAAGCCGAGACACCGCAACAGAACAGCTTCGCTACCTCACCAAAGTCAACGAACGCGACAACGTCTCGATCAGAGTGCTCCCGCTTACCGTAGGTGTTCACGTGGGGCTCGATGGCATGTTTTCGGTCATCGCAATGCCCAATGGCAGTTCCACGGTCCACATCGAAGCACCCAACGCAGGTGTGCTGCTGTCTGACCCTGATGATGTGCGACCCTACGAACGCATGCTTACCAGGCTCGGGGAATCAGCGCTGTCTGTTGCTGATTCGATGAAGCTGCTGAGCGAGTACGTTCGATATCACGAGGACCTATCATGATCGAGTTCACCGCGTGGCGGAAAAGCAGCCGCAGCAGTGCCTCCGGCAACTGCATCGAAGTCGGATTCACCGCCAACCTGACAGGCGTTCGAGACACCAAGGACCGCGATAGCAGCACGTTAGTTTTCACCCACTCGCAGTGGCGTTCGTTCCTCACCACGGTCAAAACAACTGATTGATGTGACAGCCCTGGCCGTAGCTGGACTCGGTAGCTACGGCCAGGGCTACCAAGGGGAGCATAAAACAGCTCACAAAAAATGTCTCGCAGATCATCAGCAGTCAACCAACAAGGTGAAACGACGCTACTGACGAGACTGCGCCGAACGCCCTAGTCTTGGTAACCGCATCCGGTGATCATTCCTGAGCCTGAGGATGTCAGATACAAAAATCGCCCCATACGTGGCTGCTTCACGTGTGGGGCGATTGGTCAGGACATGGCTGCTACGGGCTGTGTGAGGTAGGACTGGGCGAGAGCGGCTGCGGCGGATTGGCGGTCAGGCCAGCCCCCTCTTCGGCCGGGTCGGTCGGTGATGGGTTCGCCGTCCGCTCGTTCGGGCAGATACACATTCGCCCCGTTGCGGCGAACTCGAATGACGCGTCCGAGGTATTCTTCCGTCCGGTCGGCGTAGACATGCCGTGCCGACTCTAGCTGGTGGGGAACGCTGGGTTCGCGTCGCATAGACGTCGTCTCCTTCCGAACTATTCGATCACGGAGACGTACCCACCAAAGTTGCCGAGCGCAATGCACTTGTCGAGGCTTACGGTGCCTCTGATGAGGACAAGTCCGAGATACAGGACTTGGCAAGAGGAGCGAACCAACGCGGTTGGTGGCAGAGCTACAAGGGAGCTGTGCCTCGCTGGTTCCGCCGCTATGTCGGGCTGGAGTCAGCCGCTGCGGAGATCCGTACCTACGAGACGGAGCTGATTCCAGGTCTGCTTCAAACCGCGGACTACGCACACACTCTGATCAACAGCAGCAACCCGGAAATGCCCGCTGACGAAGTGGCGAACAGGCTCAAGGTTCGTACCGAACGACAGGAACGCCTACTCAACGATGGAGCACGCCTGGTAGCCGTGATCAGTGAAGCCGCCATCCGGAGAATGGTAGGTGGGCGAGCGGTGATGTCTGATCAACTCGAACTGCTGGTTGATGTCCAACAGCAAGCTCAGGTCGAGGTGCAGATCGTTCCCTGCTCGGCTGGGGCTCACCCCGGAGCCGGTTTTCCGTTCGTGCTGCTCCGCTTCCCCGATGACGTAGCCCCTTCATTGGCTTACACGGAGAGCTTGACCTCAGCCGCTTACCACGATCGTCAGGCCGATGTGGAAACGTATACGGTGGTGTTCGATCGTCTACGGGCCACTGCGTCGAGTCCTGCGGAGAGTGCGGAGCTGATCCGCAGGGCGGCCCGGGATCTACAGGCATAGCACGATGAGAGGGTGCGGCATGAGCGAGCTTCACGGCGCCGTGTGGCGCAAGTCAAGCCGCAGCGGAGGAAACGGCGGCAATTGCGTTGAGGTCGGATTCGCACGCGAAGTGATCGGCGTCCGTGACACCAAGGACCGCGATGGTGGGACTCTCGCGGTTAACAGCACCGCGTGGACCTCGTTCCTCGACGCGATCAAAAGCGACCGCCTCGACGGTTGAACCGCTGCCGTGAAGTCCCGCTCGGTACACGCCGGGCGGGACTTTTCGCCTCGCCTTCCGCGACACGAGAGACTCCTGCTTCGGAACCGAACAATTCGGCGCCGGATCGCCCTCGAAGCTCCCCTGATCCCTGCCCCGCTGCGCGGCGTTCCGTGCGCTGCCGGATTCTTGCCGAGCGACGAAACAGCGGCTACGGCCCGTCGTTCTCGGCCCCGAACAGCGAGGTCCGACCAGTGCGGACCGGGAGAACCGGGTCTCCGCCGCACGATGGCGCGGCGGGCATGTCCCGGTGGGAGCGAACGCGGCTCAGGTGTTGGTCACCGCGACGAAGGCACCCGCCGTAGTGGCGGTCTGGACCGCCACCCGCACCTGTTCCACGGCCTTGCCGACGGCCTCGCGCACCGCAGTGTCGCCGTCGTTCTCGTCCAAGCGGCGTGCCACCTCGCGGGCGTCGGCCTCCGGCAGCACGTCGTGCAGCGCCTCGGCGGTGCGCAGCAGTTCCGCCAGCGCCACCACCTCCCGCGCCGAGTCCGTGCCCGCCGCGAACTCCCGCAGCTCGACGAGCGTGGACTGCTGCGCGCCCGGTTCGACGACGTACTGCCGCACGGGCCAGAAGCCCCAGCGCCGCTTGCGTCGTTCGTGGACGACACCGCGCTCGATCAGGTTCCGCAGGCAGGCGTCCCGTACTCGCCCGGCGTTGCCGCCGATCCAGTCCGCGGCCTCGGTCGGTTCGTTCGTCTCGAACTCCTCGGCCAGCCCTTCGAGCACGGTCGTGGGGCGTTCGCCGCTTCCGGTGGTTCGTATCGCGCCGTCGCGGATGTCCACCCGGCCCGCCAGCACGAGTTCGAGCAGTTCGGCACCGGCCAACGTGAGTTCGGTCGTCTCGCCACCGGTCCCGCCCTCGTGTGCCCAGGCGGTAAGCAGCAGCAGTCGTTCGGCCAACGGCATGGTAGGCATCCGTGCCCCCCGAATTCCGGGACGTCGTCAGTTCTTTCGCTCCGCGCGCATCGCGGTGGCCAGCGCGATGCCGACGGCCAGCCCGATCGCGGCCGCGATGGCGGGGTTGCCGAGGAAGATCCCCACGAATCCTCCCACCACGGCACCCAGTACCGCGCCGCCCCCGATCACCGCGTTGTTGTTGCTCTGGCTCACAGCCGATGCCCTTCTCGTGCGGATTCGGTGAGCGCACTCACACTGTGAGTGTACGAAAGACGAGCGAGGTGAGGCGAAGCCGCAAGCGCTGCCCCACCCCGCGACTCAGGGAGCCGTCGACCCGCTTCAGTGGGACATGGCCTCGCGACGCGAGTTCACGAGGTCACCCACGGACATGCCGGAGAGCTCACTGCCGTCGTGCTTGGCGGTGTAGCCGGCGCCGACGTAGTCGGTGACCATGTTGCCCGCGGCGAAGGCGGCGGCCGTGGCGGCGACGGCACCGGCGGCGACGGCGGCCGTCAGCACGGGGGAGACGCCCTCGACGCTGTCCATCGGCTCGATGGCCCCGGCGGAAGCCGTCACCTGCTGAGTTGCGGCGTTCTCGATGCGATTCATTCGTCTGCTCCTCCGGAAATAAGGCGAACAAATTGTGAACACCCTGCGATGTCCACCTGTTTCAGGTTAGTTTCCCGTCGTCGCGGGACCAACCACCAAATTGCTGATTTTCGTGGCCTGCGGTTCAGTGCGCATGGATGTCCGAGCGAGCGCGAAACAGTCGTTTCGCGCTCGCTCGGACCCGGTGTTTTTCAGTCGTGCGAATGGGGTCACAGGTCGGCGGGAGTCGCGTTCTCGAAGGCGGGTGCGAGCCCCGTCGTTCCGGCTATGACGGCCGCGAATCCGGATCGATCGGAAACGAAGGTGTCCGGGTCGGCCATTTTCGCGGCCCGCTGCATGTAATCCTCCCGGTCCCGTTGTCCGTCGTAGAAGAAACGAACGTACTCGGTCATTCCCAGCAGGAACTCGCGTATTCCATTCTCGTACCACCGCAGTGCGCTCTCCGTTCTCTCGGAATCACGCAGCGCGGTGTCCAGCGCCTGTGCCAGCGGGCTCGCGCTCAGAATTCCCAGGCACACCCCGGTGGACAGCAGCGGGTCGATGAATCCGGACGCGTCGCCCACGCTCACCCAGCCCGGACCGTGCAGCCGTTCGGCCACGTAGGACCAGTCCCGGGCGGTGCGGAACCGGCTGACCGGCTCCGCGTCGCTCAGCAGCTCGGCCAACCTCTCGGTGTGCCGCATGCGGTCCGTGAACAGCTCGTCCGGTGTTAGCGAGGTGTCCCGCAGCTGTCCGGTGGGGGAGACGTAGCCGACGCTGAGCCGGTCCTCGCCGAGCGGGATCGCCCAGAACCAGCCGTCGTGGTCGGAAACCCGCTCCACCAGGATGTTGCCGCGCTGGTCGTCGGGAAGGCGCCCGCAGTTGGTGAAGTAGTTCCAGACGGCGAGGTTCTTCAGGTCCTCGTGCCACCGCTGCTCGGCGTAGTGCCGGGCGACGGTCCTGGACTGCCCCGAGGCGTCGACCACGAAGCGTGCCCCCACGACGTGCCTGCCGCCGTCCGGGGTCGTGTACTCCACCCCGGTGACCTCGCCGTCCGCTTCGACCGGTCCCTTGACCGTGGCCTCGAACTCCACGGTCGCCCCCAGCTCGGCGGCCCTGGTCAGCAGCAGCTCGTCGAACTCGTCCCGCCGGACGTGGTAGGAGTACTCGTAGGGGCCGCCCTCGGCGAACTTGATGTCCCAGAGCCCGCGCTCCTTCCCCCAGATCAGGCTGAGGCCGTACTTGCGCTCGAATCCCATCCGGTCGAGGCGCTCCGTCAGCCCGAGCTCCTCGATTATGTCGAGCATTCCGGTGATCAACGATTCACCCACGTGATAGCGCGGGAAGCGCTCACGTTCGAGTACCGCCACGCGGTGACCCGACCGCGCGAGCAGCCCGGCGGTACTGGCCCCCGCGGGCCCGCCGCCGATGACCACGACGTCGAATTCCGCCTCGGCTGCCCTGTCGATCACCGCTGCCCTGTCGACCACCGTTGTCGCCTCCGTACCGGCCGGTTCGTGTCCTGATTTCGCTGCCCGGTGCTCGTTGCCCCGCGCTCGTTGCCCGGTGCTCGCTGCCCGTTCGTTCGCGACGCCCCTCCCGGAAACGCGTCGCTCACCGCGGCAGGGAGCACGAAGCCGTGCCCCCCGGCATGCGGTGCCTGTTGCGCGCGACGAGTTCGTAGAGGCGTGCCGCGACCCATCGGGTCGGTTGGTGCAGCAGCAGAAAAGCCAGTGGCCGGAATCGACCCCCCACCGCCGCGAAGTATCGTCCGAAAGCGACGGAACCGCCGGAGACCGTGCCGTCGGTGTCGATCCAGAGGATCTCGTGGTTCGCCCGCTCCCGCGTGACACCGAACCGATCCAGATCGAGTGTCTGCCAGCTGGCCACGACGGCCGGGTGAGTGACCCACCTGCCCAGCAGTTCGATCACGCGGCTGCAGAAGCCGCAGTCCCCGTCGAAGATCAGGTAAGGGGGCTGCGCGCCCCCGGAACGGGATTCGGTCATCTCACACCGCCTGCGCGTCGAGCGGACTGGTCGGCTCGTGGGGGATCGTGGTGTACAACCCGTAGGCGATGGCCACGGCCTGCGAACGGTTGCGGACCCGCATCTTGCGAAGAATGTGCAGCACGTGGGATCGAACGGTCGCGGTACTGATGCACAGCTGACCGGCGATTCCCTCGTTGGAGTGGCCGAATGCCAACAACTTGAGCACTTCCCACTCCCGCTCGGTCAGGCTGCATCCGGTGTTGGTCCGCTCCGGGGCGCACAGCAGCGTCCCGACCATCGAATGCATGTCGGTGACCAGCTTCGGAGGGGCGAACGGGTGCCCCACCCGGACGGAGAACAACGCGGCGATGATCTCCTCCTCCGTCGATTCGGAGGACAGCGCACCCCTGGCGCCGCACCGCAGCGCGAATCCCGCCGCCTGCCGCTCCTCCGAGGAGGCGATCACGATCAATCCCCCCGACTCGTTCCAGCCCGGCACCCGTTCGGTGAAGCGTTCGATGTCGAGATCGGCCCGATCGGCGCTGACCACGCCGATCCTGGGACGCAGCCGCTCGGCCTTGGCGAGGAAGTCCTCGTGCGCGTCCGGATACTCGACACGCTCGATACCGACGGTCGTCCTGATCGTCTCGTTGAGTCTGATCGCCGGGATCTCGCCCTGTCTGTCGATGAGTACGATCACGTTCCCATCCTCTCTGCGTGAATTCGTTCGGGTTCTCCATCCGATTCACGGTGTCCCCGTTCGAGCCGGTGGCTCTCGGAGAGAAAGAGCATGGTCGGTTCCTCGCTCTGCTCGTATCCTCCGGACGCGGCGACGAGGAACTGCGTGCTCCGCGCGTTCGGCGCGTGCGGGTAGCGGTGGGTTATGTAGTTGAGCAGGGTGAGGTACGGGACGGTCAGGGCCATGTCCCGTTTGGCCTCGCTCTCGCCGCTGAATCGCAGGATTTCCGCGACGATGTCGAACAGCGTCTTCTCCAGGCGGCGATGGGGGTGCCACACGATGTGGTGCGGTTTGCGCTCCTCGATGTGGCCGATCTCCGACCACTCGGTGACCTCGCCGGACGCCAGGGTGTCCCGGTAGAGCAGGTGATAGTCGTGGATACCGGGGTTCGGTGCGAAGAACCGCCAGTCGGGAAAGATCAGGTTGAACTGGTCGAGCCGACGGATCCTGTCCTCGCGCCGGAACGGATCCTGACACAGGACCGTACCGACGAGCCAGGAACCGAAAACGCCGTACAGCGCGGTGCGCAGCAGTGTTCGTCCTGTCATCACGGATCACTTCTCTCGGCGGTGGTTGTGGTTCGTTCCGGCGGCCCGTCGATCGACCCCACGCGGCTGTCCCGCGCCATGAGCTCGATGACCCGGACCACCCGCTCGGCGTGCTCCGGCGAGCTCACGAGCGTGTAGTGGTCGGCGTCGTCGACGACCGTGTGACTGGATTCTTCGGAAAGTTCGGCGAGGTCGCGCTGCAGCTGACCGTGCACGGGATCGTTGCTGATCTGCTTGCCCGCGGTCACCACCGACAGCGCGCATCCGCCGGGCAGCGGCAGCCCTCTCGTCTCGTGCTGTATCGAGTCCCGCCAGGCGTGCAGCTCGCGCAGCGCCGCCCGCCACGCTCCGGGAGTGCTCATCCGCTCGCGGACCGCGGTGGCCGCTGTCGAGGGGAGCTCGTCCAGTGGGCTGTCCATCCTGCTGTGCCGCAGCAGGCCGAGCCGTGCCTTGGCCCACCACGTGTACATGGTCTGTTCGAGCCACGGCAGTCCGCGCTGTTGTCGCGGGGAACGTTCGAGTTCCTCCGGGTGCGTCGCGTCGACCAGCACCACACCCGCCGTTCGTCCCGGGTTCCGGTGGGCGAAGTGCCGCACGAGCAGGCCGCCGAAGGAATGTCCGACCAGGATGTACGGCCCCGGTGCACCGGACAGCTCGATGGCGGTTTCGAGTTCGGCGACCATCCGGTCGGCTGTGCGCGGGTGGGGTGTGGGATCGCTGAAGCCGTTGCCGGGGCGGTCGTAGCGCAGCGTCCCGGTGTGCTCGGCGATGCGCGGCGCGATCCACTCCCACTCCTGGCTGGGGCAGGTCATGCCGTTCTCGAACACGACGGTGGGGCCGTGTTCCCGCATGCCCTCGGTGCGCAGGTGAAGGAGATGCCCGTTCACCTCGACGAGCTCGCCGGGAGGGTGGGACCACTCGCGGTCCCGGCGTTGCATCAGCTCCTGGTAGCAGCTTCCCCCCACGAGGCCGATTCCGGCGAGCAGCCCGATTCCGCCCGCCCACATCGCTGATGACTTGCCCATTCACGCGCCTTTCGAACTCATGAGCCGCGGTGTATCCGTTTCTTCGGCCGACGAATCGGCCCGCTGCCGCTCCTCGTCGGAGATGTCGGTCCTGACCAGCGTCCGGTAGAGCTCGTCGGTGGCCAGCAGTTCCTCGTGGGTGCCCCGCGCGCGGATACTGCCGCCCTCGACCACGAGAATCCGATCCGCCTCGATCACTGTGGACATTCGGTGGGCGATCGCCACGACGGCGCGGTGTTCGGCTATGCCGTGGATGGTGTCGCGCAACGCGTTCTCGGAGTTGGAGTCCAGCTGCGCCGTGGCCTCGTCCAGCAGCAGCATGTCCGGGTTCGTGAGCAGCATCCTCGCGATCGCGACGCGCTGTCGCTGGCCGCCGGAGAGCTTGCTGCCGTGCTGGCCCACCTCGGTGCTCATGCCGTCCGGCAGCGCGGCGATCACGTCTTCCAGATCGGCCAGCCGAACCGCCTCGTCCAGTTCCGCCCGGCTCGCGTCCGGATTGGCGTAGCGGATGTTCTCCTCGACGGTTCCGGAGAGGATCGCGGGATCCTGCTGCACGTAGCCGACCCGGCCGCGCAGTTCGGGCAGCTCCAGCTCGCCGACGTCGGTGCCGTCCAGTGTGACGGTTCCCGAATCGGGGCGGTCGAACCTGGTCAGCAGCGTGAGGATCGTGGACTTCCCCGAACCGGAGGGGCCGACGAGGGCGGTGAGTCCGCTGCGCGGTATGTCGAACGTCATCCCGTGCAGCACTTCCGGGCCGGTTCCGTAGCCGAACCGCACGTCCTCGAACCTCGCCAGCGTTCCCGCGCCGGTGGTGGTGTTGCCCGTGCCGGTCTCGCCGCCGGAGCTCTCGGCCACGGACCCCTCGGCCACGGACCCGTCCTCCTGGCCGATCCGCAGCACCTCGTCCAGCCGCGTGATCGCTGCCAGTCCCTGCTGCAGCTGCCCCAGCGCGGTCGAGACGGTCACCAGCGGGGTGATCAGGTAGAACAGGTAGAGCACGAAACTGGTGAACTCTGCGATGCTCATGCCCCCTGTCGCGACCCGGCTCATCCCGACCGCGAACACCACGGCGAAGGAGATCTGCAGCCCGACGCTGACCGTGGGGGCCAGCATGGCGTTCAACTTCGTCACGCCGAGACCGGTGCGGTACGCCTCGTCCATTCTGGTTCCCAGGCGTCGCTGCTCGCGCTCCTCGGCGCGGGAGACCTTGATCGTCGTTATCGCGGACAGCGCCCGGTTCAGGTCGGCACCCAGGGCCCCAACGCGGCCGCGGTTGAGTTGTGCCGCGCCGCGCAGTCTCCTGGCGAGCAGAAAAGTGACCGCTGCCGCGACCGACAGCGACAGCAGCGTCAGGCCGAGCAGCAGCGGGTCCAGCACCACCATGATGAGGATGCCGCCGAGCACCATCAGCGCGCTGACCACCATGGTCGCCAGGCTCTGCGTGAGGGCCGCCTTCAGCAGCGAGGTGTCGGTGACCACCCGCGCGTGCAGGTCCCCGCTCGGTCGTTCCTCGTGCTCGCGCCGGGTGGCTCGCAGCAGTCTCCCGGTCAGGGTGAAGCGGACGTCCCGCACCACCGATTCCCCGGTGCGCCCGACGAGGTAGCTCTGCAGTCCTCCGACGAACGCGTCGAGGCAGAACAACCCGATCAGCAGCGCGATCGGTGACCACAGCCCGCCGTCCCGTCCCACGGTGTCGACCAGCCAGCCGATCCCCATCGGTTGTGCCAGTGAGGCGAGAGCGGCGACGACACCGAGCGCGATCGCCACGGTCAGAATACCGCGGTAGGGACGAACCAGATCCCGTACTCGCAGCGAAGCTCCGCTTTGCTCGGCCGACAACGGGATCACCTCTTGGAACCGGTCAGGCGGGCGACGAGCCGTGATTTCGAGCGGCCGCGGATCGGCCCCAGATTCCTGGAGGTGTAAGCCACCGCGGGGTAGGTCCCCAGAAACGCCCAGAGGAAACGGTTCAGCCCCATGAACACCGCGTTGCCGCCGTGGAAGCTCAGTCCGGAGGCGAGGATCCCGCGCGCCACCGGCTTCGGCGCGACCAGTACCAACGGGAAGCCGGTCTCGCCGGTGATGGTCACCCAGGCCAGCAGGCGAGCGGCCCAGGGTTTGCTCTTGAGCAGTTCGTAGACCCGGCTGTGCCCGTACATGTGGGTGCGGAAGATGTCGCGCACGGCGGTTCCGTTGCGCCAGACGGGCGAGACCAGTTTGGAGATACCCGCGACACCGTAGGACAGGCAGGACTGCAGTGCGATGAAGTGCATGCAGGCCTGCTGGGCGCGCTCGTCGGAACGGGCGAGTCTGCTCGCGAGCAACGAGGTGTAGGTGATCATCGATATGTGCTCCGAACCGTCCGATCCGTACGGGGTCCGCAGGTGGAGCGCGTAGTTCGAAGCCGTCAGCACCGCCGTCGCGGTCGTTTTGGCCGCTGACGGTGCGCGCGGTACGAGCAGCACGATCGAGCCGGCCGCGCGTGCGGCGAAGACCACGTTGATCCCGGGGGACTTCATCAGCGGGGTGAGCAGATCACCGACCCTTCCCGCGAGCGCCTTGTGCCGGGTTCGTGCCACGTCCCAGCTCAGCAGGTCGTCGTCGGCGAAGCTCTTTCCCGCGGCCAGGTACTCCAGGGAGGAGATCAGGGTGCCGAACGCGGTCAGCCGCTCGACGTTCTCCAGCGTCGCCTCGAGCCCCTCCGCGTCGAAGCCATCCTCGTGTCCGGGTTCGTGCACCAATGTCGGTCCTTCGGCTCGTTCCGTTCCGGGGGTCGTGCTGTTCCTGGAGGGGAGAGACGGGGTACCCTGGTGGGTACCCCGAAAGGCGACTCAGCCCAGCAGAGCGGTACGCCGTTGCAGCAGCTCCCCGCTGGACATGCCGGTCGGGTCCTGGCCGGTGGAGGCGGCATAGGAACCGGAGCCGCTCTCCACCGCGTCGGACGCGACACCAGCCGCGAAGCACACGACCGCCGCGGCGGTGATGGCCGCGGCCGTGAGCACGGGGGCGGTGGAGCCGGTGGTGTCCAACGACCTGACCGCGCCGTCGTGCGCGTCGGGCAGCTGGACGTTCGCGACTGACTCGATACGGTTCATAGTCACTCCCATTTTGTTGGGAATCGGATAATTGCACGAGTCAAGTTAGCGAAGCGGGAAGATACTGTCGTCCACCAAAATGCCGATATGTGAGCTCTCGTGTCCACCGCGGAGCCCGATGGTGCCCGGTTTCGCTCACATTTAGATCAGCCGGTGTTGTTTTTCGGGATACTCGAGGACCTATCTCTCGCCGGGAAGAGATAACCGCATTGTCAATAGCGAACAAGGCATAGTGTCGTACATCACAGTCAGAATTGTGGTTGTGCTTTCGACCGCTGACACCCTTCGTGTTCGAGCGATCTCGCAGAGTACTTGTCGTGGATTTCGTGTCGCATTTTCGGGCCGGAGATCCACAAGGTGTAATCGCTGTTTACCGTTAGTTGTTTCTTGGTTTCGGCGTCGGGCCGATTCGTGTTTCATGGAAAGGGTTCGTTGGTCGCCGACAGAGTTCGGCGATCCGGAAGTCGTGAACGTGTTGACGAATCGAGGACGTGGGATGAGTGCACACCCGACCGAGATACTGGTGGAAGGCTCCGGGGGAACCGGGGTGGTGCGTCGGACGCTGTTCCCCTCCGGGCTGCGTGTGGTCACCGAAGAGGTGTCGGAGGTTCGCGCCGCGAGCGTCGGTGTGTGGGTCGGGACCGGATCACGGGACGAGAGCGCGGGCGTCAACGGTGCGACCCACTTCCTCGAACACCTGCTGTTCAAGGGAACCGAGCGCCGTGGGGCGCTGGACATAGCCAGGGCGATGGACGCGGTCGGCGGGCAGTCCAATGCGGTCACCATGAAGGAGCAGACCTGCTACTTCGCCCAGGTGCACGACGCCGACGCGCCGACAGCCCTGGAGCTGCTCGGTGACATGGTCACTTCCGCCGCGCTCGAGGAGCGGTCCTTCGAGAACGAACGCCAGGTGATCCACAGTGAACTGGCCCGTCGTGCCGACAATCCGGCGCAGTCGGTCAGCGACACCTTCGAACGCGCGCTCTGGGGCGACTCGTCGCTCGGCAGGCCGGTGCTCGGCTCGGCCGAGTCCATCGCCGCGCTGTCCAGGGACGACGTGGCGGAGTTCTACCGGGCGCGCTACACGCCGTCGAACGCGGTGGTCGCGGTCGCGGGCAATGTCGATCACGAGCGGATCGCCTCTCGGGTGGCCGAGACCTTCGGTGACTGGTGCGAGAAACCCGCCGAGCCCGCCGCCGAACGCGCCCTTGCGGGCGTGTACCCGGAACGACCCGGGGTGCTGGTGCGGCAGCGGGAATCACAGCAGGCGAGCGTCGTCCTCGGTTGCTCGAGCCTGACCAACACCGACGAACGGCGGTTCGCGCTCGGTGTTCTCAGCTGCGCACTCGGCGGCGGGCTCTCCTCCCGACTGTTCCAGCGGGTTCGGGAACAGCGCGGCCTGTGCTACACGGTCTCGACCTCCGGCGCGCACTACGCGGACACCGGCCTGTTCGGTGCGTTCGCGGCGACCGCGCCGGAACACGTCGACGAGCTGATAGCGGTGCTGGCCGAGAACTTCGACGAGGTGGCCGCCAACGGCATAACCGACGAGGAGCTCGCCGTGGGCAAGGCGCAGCTCAGAGCGGTTCTCGTGCTCGGCAGCGACACGGCCAACGCCAGGATGACCAAGATCGGCCGCGGACTGCTGGACGGGGACGTCATCGACATCGACCGGGCGCTGGCGCTGGTGGACGCCGTCGATCAGGACAGCGTCCGCGAGGTCGCCGCCGACGTGCTGAACCGGCCGCGTGCGCTGGCGGTGCACGGGCCGTTCGAGGCCGATCGAACCTTCCGACTGCCGAACTCGAGCCGAGAATCGGCCGGTTCGAGCTGAGAGTCGGCCGGTTCGAGCTGAGAGCCGCCGCTCGAAGCGGAATCCGCCACCGCGCTGCCGCACCTTCGTCACGGACGGTTTGCTTGAATAGCATTCAAGTACTAGCCTCCTGTTCAAGTGAACGGAGGAATGGCAGTGGACAAGAGCTCATCGCACGAGATGCCCCCGGACGAAGCGCTCGGACGGGCGGGGCGCATGAGCGAGCTCGCTCGTGACGGATCCCGCTGGTTCGGTTACATGCTGATCCTGCTCGGGCTCGTCACGACCGTTTTCTTCGCAGGCCAGGCGCTGGCCCAGGGCTGGATCGCCGCCGCGTTCGCGTGGTTGTACGCGGCCTGCATCGCCGGACTGTTCTGGTACGTGAACCGGCAACGGGTGGTGAGCCGGGAAACCCCGCGCATCACCCGTGCCGTCACGATCGCCTACGCGGCGTTGGTGATTCTCACCAGCGTCATCACCAGCACCTGGTTGGACGACGAACCGCTGTGGCAGTGCCTGCTCGCACTGCTGCCCGCACTGCCGTGCTGGTCGGCCGCATGGTGGGTGCTACGTCGATGAGCGAGTCGGGAAGTCATCCGCGCCACGCCCTCGACCAGCTGATCCACACCCCGGTGCGGTTGTCCATCGTGTCCGCGCTGGCCGAGGCCGAGCAGGTGGAGTTCCGCTTCCTGCGGGACAGCATCGAAGTCAGCGACTCGCTGCTGGCCAAACACCTCGCCACGCTCGAGGAGGCGGACTACATCACGGCGGTGAAGGGACACGTGCTGCGCAGGCCGCGCACGTGGTACTCGCTCACCGCGAACGGCAGGCGGGCCTTCGACGACTACCTTGCCGCCCTGCGCCGAATTGTCGACCACCACGCCGAGGAGGAGAGGTCTTGACGACCGAGCAGGTGTCCGAGGAACACCCGCCGCACGCGGCGACGACTTCGATATCCGTGCACGGCCTGACCAAGTACTACGGTTCCGTGCTCGCCGTCGACGGACTGGACCTGGAGGTCCGTTCCGGCGAACTGTTCGGGGTGCTCGGCCCCAACGGGGCGGGCAAGAGCACGATGCTGGAGATCCTCGTGGGGCTGCGCGAGCGCAGCTCGGGAACCGTCGAAGTGCTCGGTTCGGACCCGTCGAACGATCGTGAACGGCTCCGGCGGCTGGTGGCCGTGCAGCCGCAGCAGGCCGAGCTGTTCCCGAACCTCACCGTCCGCGAGACGCTGCGCCTCTGGGCCTCGTTCCACGAGAATCCGGAGGAACCGGACTCGGTGATCGAGCGCGTCGGACTCACCGCCTCGGCGGACCACCGGGTGCACAAGCTCTCCGGCGGTCAGGAGCGGCGACTGCTGGTCGCCACGGCCCTGATAAGCAGGCCCGAACTGATCGTGCTCGACGAGCCCTCGACCGGACTCGACCCGAACGCCCGGGCCGATCTCTGGGACGTGCTGCTCGCCTACCGCGACCGCGGCGGGACCGCGCTGCTGTCCACGCACTCCATGGAGGAAGCCGAGTCCCTCTGCGACCGCGTGGCCGTCGTCGACAGTGGAAAGGTCGTCGCCTGCGGCGCCCCGGCCGAGCTGGTCATCGAGCACGCCCCGCACGACGTCGTCAGTTTCCGCCGCGCCGGAGCCCCCGACATCGAGGCCGTTCGAGCGATACCCGGTGTCGAGGAGACCGAACTGCACGGCAACCGGGTGCTCGTGCACACCTCCCGCGCCGACGAGGTCACCACCGAGCTGATGTCGATGACTCCCGTACCGCAGAACCTGGTCCGGCGCACGGGCGGTCTGGACAGCGTGTTCCGCGTGCTGACGGGACGAACCCTGGACGACGAGAAGGACGGTTGACTCCCGATGACCGGCAACAGTTTCCGCACGCTGGCGTTGGCCAACGCCCGCGAACTGATCAGAGACCGCAAGACCGCGTTCGCGGCGATCGGGATGCCGTTGTTCTTCCTGGCGCTGTTCCTCGCCGTGGGCCACTTCGTCAACCGCTCCAGCGAGTCGGACGCGATCAGGATGCTCCTGCCGACGGCGCTGTTCTTCATGCTCGGCTCCATGGCTTTCCTGGGAACCGTTTCGCCCACAGTGGACCTGCGGCAGCGCGGGACGCTGCGGTTGCTGAGCACCACGCCACTGCGCAAGATCACCTTCCTGCTCTCGCTGGTGCCCGTTCGCGCGCTCGTCGCGCTGGGCTACGTCGTGCTGGTCGTCGCGTTCGCGACCGCCTTCGACTACGTCACGATCGCCGGGATACCCGTGCTGCTCGTCTCGGCCGTGTCCGGCGTGGCGTTCTTCCTCTCGTTCGGATTCGTGCTCGCGGCGGTGCTGCCCAGCGTGGAAGCCGCCAACAACACGCTGAGCCTGGTGCTGGTCCTGATGTCTTTCCTCGGGGGCGCCGTGCTGCCGTTGCGCACCATGCCCGAGGGAGTGCGGGACGTGCTCGGCTGGCTCCCACCCGCACGACTGGTCGACACCTTCCGGCACACGATCGCCGGTTTCCCCGCGCAGTACTCGGCCTGGTCGAGCTGGCTGCTCATGCTCGGTTTCGCGGCGGTGCTCACCGCGCTCGCCACCCGGGTGTTCAGCTGGGACACCGACAACCGCTGACCGCGGCCTAACCGGTTTCCCGGGAATCCAGAACCGAGCCGTCCGGCGGGTCGTTACGGTGTGAACGTGTCCGGCAAGCAGTCCAGCGCTCCCCGTACGGCCGATCGTGACGCCCCGTCGGCGGCTCCGGCGGATCTGCCCGCCGTGCACGAGGCGTGGTTGCCCAGGGAGCACCCGCTGCACCGCCCCCGACACGGTGCCAAGCAGTACATCGCGCTGGCCTGCGCCTTGCTGTTCTTCGGCGCGCCGGTGCTGTCCTGGACCCTCGGGGCCCGGGCGGAACGAATCGAGAACCGCGAACTCGCCTCCTTCCCCAGCATCACCGAGGGATGGGGGTTCTTCACCGGGCTGAACGACTGGGCGAGCGATCGCCTGGCGTTCCGAGCCCAGGCGGTCGACGCCGTCGAGGGAATCAGCGAGGGGGTGTTCGGCGAACCGGCCCCGCACGGCTCCGACCCCGGTGGTTCTCCGCTCGGAGGCGGTGGCGCGGACCAACAGCGTTCCGGCAAGCCGGACCCCGAGCTCTTCCCCGACGTGGTCCGGGGCGATGACGGGTGGCTCTTCCTGGGCCACGACGTGTCGTACAAGTGCCTGCCCGACATGGAACTGGACCGCGTCATCGCCGGGCTGCGGCGCTGGCGTTCGGTCGTGGAGGCGTCCGGCCGCGAGTTCCGACTGGTCATCGCCCCCGACAAGTCCACCGTGTACTCGAAGTACATGCCCGACGAGTACGTGGGGCGTGACTGCATGCGAGAGCTGCGCTCGGAGTTCTGGCGACGCGTGCCCGAGGCCACCGGGGCGATCGACATGCGCCCCACGCTGCGCGAGCTCGACCGGCGCCGCGACGAACCCGTCTTCACCAAACTCGACACCCACTGGCGACACGCGGGCGGGCTGGCGATGGTTCGACGGTTGGCGGAGTCGCTGCGGCCCGGAGTGACCGACAGCTGGGAGGTGGAGCCGGGCAGGACCTATCAGCACCGCGCGGACATCCCCGAGCTGGTGGGCGAGAAGCGGGAATGGACGGTGCGATCCTATTCGCTGGCGCCGGACGGCGGGGCCGACAACACGCGGTTCGTCGGCAGCGACTTCCACGAACCGCTGCACCTGGAGTCGAGCGCACGGCCGGGAATGATCGACGAACCCACGAGGATGATCGCGGACTCGTTCACCCAGTTCGCCAGTCCCTACCTGGCGGCCTCCTTCGCCGACATCACCATCGCGCACCCGAACAACGTGCTCACCGACCCCGAGCGAACGGGACGCATGCTCGCCGAGGGCGAGGTGGTCACCTTCGAACTGTCGGAGCGGTTCCTGGCGGGCGGGCGGTACGCGATGCTCGCCCCGGACATGGCCGAGCAAGTCGGCCAGATCCTCAAGCGCAACCCGGTTTAGAAGTCACAGCAGAACTCGGGTGGGTGGTCGGTTAGCCGGCACGTGAGTCGGCGCTGATGGCGCGGCGATTTCGCGAGAAATTGACGGCCACGGGGCCACACCGGAGTGGCGGTACGGCTCCGGGCGGCGTCGATTTCTCGCGAAATGTACGCGGGGGAGCGGTGACCGACCACGCGGATCGACCGCACGAGGCCGACCGCATGAGGCCGAACACACGAGGCCGACCGCATGAGACGGGGCACACGAGGTGGGGTGCACGAGGCCGACCGCACGAGGTCGAACACCCCGGCCGAGTTCCCACACGAGCTCTCGGTCACACCGCGGCGGCGGAGCTACCCCTGGTCAACCGATTCACGCGCAGGCCGCCGACCACCCGGCACACCAGGTAGATGCCGAACGAGACGGCCGTGACGAACGCGCTCACCGGCACGCCCGGGGCCAGCGACAGCAGGATCCCGCCGACCGCCGCGACCTCGGCGAAGACCACCGACAGCAGCGTCGCCCTCACCGGGCTGGCCGTCACCCGCATGGCCGCAGCACCGGGGGTGACCATCAGCGCCATCACCAGCAGCGCCCCCACCACGTGCACCCCGAGCGCGGTGGCGATCCCCACCAGCAGCGCGAACACCGGTGTCAGCAGTCCGATCGGCACGCCCCGCGCCGCGGCCACCTCCGAGTCGACGCTGGCGAACAGCAGCGGGCGGTACAGCAGGGCGGTCACCAGCAGCACCACCAGCGCGGCCGCACCGAGCAGGGTGACGTCGGCCGAGCTCACCCCGACGATCTGCCCCACCAGCAGGGTGAACTTGTTCGAGGCGCGTTCGGGATTCATCCACAGCAGCAGCACTCCCAGACCCAGCCCGAACGAGAGCACGGCGCCGATCACCGAGTCGCGCTCGGTCTCGCGTTGCCCCAGCAGCCCGAGCAGCAACGCCGCGACCACCGCCCCGGCCAGCGCACCCACCGTCACGCCGACACCGATCAGCAGCGCGGCGGCGGCTCCGGTGAACGCGAGCTCGGCGGTGCCGTGCACGGCGAAGGACATCTTCCTGGTGACCACCAGCGGCGCCAGCACACCGGAAACCAGTCCCAGCGCCGCCGCTGCCAGCAGAGCCTGCTGCACGAAGGGGTAGCCGAGCAGCTCGCCGGTGAGGCCGAAGTCGAATATCCTGCTCAGCGCGTCCAGCAGCCGGTTCATGCCTCGCCCCCCTCGTGCACGTGGTGGTCCTGCTCGTTCTCGGCCCCCGCCACGACGAGGCGGCCTCCGACCCGGGCGACCTCGACCTCGGTTCCGTACAGTTCGGACAGCGTCGTCGAGTTCATCACCTCGTCGGGGGTGCCGATCCGGAATCCGCCGTTGACCAGGTACAGCACCCGGTCCACCAGCGGCAGCACCGGGTTGATCTCGTGGGTCACGAACAGCGCCGCCGCCCCGGTGGTCCTGGTCTGGCGGCCGATCAGTTCACTGACCCGGCGCTGGTGCGAGGGGTCCAGCGAGAGCAGCGGTTCGTCGCACAGCAGTACGTCCGGTTCGGACACGATGGCCTGCGCGATCCGCAGCCGTTGCTGCTCCCCGCCGGAGAGCAGCCCCAGCGGGGTCTTGGCGTAGTCGGTGGCCTCCACGGCGCGCAGTGCCTCGCGCACCCGGCGCGCCCGCGCGGCGCGGTGCCGCAGACCGATGCCCCAGCGGTGTCCGTCCAGCCCGAGCCCGACCAGGTCGTTGCCGCGCATGGTGAGGCTGTTCTGCAGTGAGCGTTGTTGCGGGATGTAACCGATCCGGTCGTTGCCCCGGTGCGCGGGTTCACCCGCGATGCGTACCGAGCCACCGCTCAGCGGGGCCAGTCCCAGCAGCACGCGCAGCAGGCTGGTCTTGCCCGCGCCGTTCGGGCCGAGCACCGCGAGGAACTCGCCGGGGGCCACGTCGAGATCCAGGCCCCGCCACAGCTCGCGCGGGCCGTAGGAGAGCGCCGCGTCGCGCAGCCGCACGGCGGGAGGACGCTCCCGGCCATTCGTGGTCTCGTCGGATCGTGTCCCGTCGGTGGGGTGCTCGGTCGGCTCCGTCGACGACTGCGGTCGCTGCACTTACTGCCCCCCGGTTCCCGCGGTGTTGTCGTCGAGCGCGGTGTCCAACGCGGTTACCCGGCCGGACAGCCACTCGGAGTACGTCCGGTCGTCGGGCAGCGTCTCCGGCATGGCGACCACGGGGATGTCGTTGTTCCGGGCGCGCTCGGTGATCCGTTCCGTCAGTGGGGAGGCGGTCTGCGGGTTGTGGATCAGCGCGGCCGGCCTGCCCGAGCCGACGAGTTCCTGCATCTCCGCCACGGTGGCCGCCGCCGGGTCGTTGCCCGCCTCCACCGTGCGCACGAACGAGTCGGGTGTGATGTCGGTCAGTCCCGCGTTCTCCAGCAGGTGATCGGCCACCGGGGCGGTGGTCATCACATCGGTGTCGTGGTGCTCGTTCCGCAGCTCGGTGATGTTTCGCTCGATCTCGTCGAGCCTGTCGCCGAACTCGGTGGCGTTGCGCTCGAATCTCTCGGCCCGATCCGGGCGGAGTTCGCCGAGCCGGGCGGCGATGCGCTCGGCGACGAGCCGCGCGGTCCCCGGGTCGTACCAGACGTGCTCGTTGCCGGAGTGCTGGTGGCCGTGCCCGGATTCGGCGTGCCCGTGGCCCTGCTCGGACTCGGTGTGCTGGTGTTCCGATTCGGCGTGCCCGTGACCGTGCTCGTGGCCCTGCTCGGATTCCGCGTGCTGGTGGGTGGAGCCGGTGGTGGGTGAGCTCGATTCATTTTCGGAGTGCTGGCCCGATTCGGAGTGCTCGCCCGACTCGGCCACGCTCACCGCTTCGACTCCGTTGGTGGTCCCGTCACCGTCGCTGAGCAGTTGGCTGACGAAGGCATCGTAGCCACCGCCGTTGTAGACGACGAGGTCGGCGCGATCGATCCGGACCGCGTCGCGCGGGGTGCTCTCGTACGAGTGGGGGTCGGTCTCGTCACTGTCGATGATCGCCTCGACCTCGGCCTCGTCACCGGCGACGGCCTTCGCCACGCCCGCCCACATGTCCGTGGAGGTCACCACGGTGGGCTTGCCGCCCTCCGATGTGCCGCCGGTGCCGCTGCCGCAGGCGCCGAGCAGCAGCGTAGCGGCTGTCAGCCCGGCTAACGCCGTTACGCCGCCCGCGCGATGGCTTCCGGCACGTCCGAGGTGGCAACTACGCGGTGTGTTCACGAAGACTCCTGCTTGCCGGATCGTGTCAACCGACTCGACCGCTAATGGAAATCATTATCGATTGGAGTCTACGCGCCGTCGTGGGCGGGCTTCCACCCAGTACCTGTTCGGATGACATGAGTCGGATGACATGAGCACGGACACGCGTGCCCGGTGGTCCGCGGGCACGCGAGTTCGGCCACGGGAGTCTCAGCCAGCCAACCTGGCCCCCGTGCGCGGGTCGAACAGGTGCAGCTCGTTCGGATCCCGCGTAACCACCGAGACCCGCTCACCGAGCGCGGGTGGCTCGCGACCGTCGATGCGCACCACCAGCCGCGTGTCGGAATCGGCGGTGTCCGGGCGCGCGTGCACCAGCGCGTCGGCCCCCAGTTCCTCCACGAGTTCGACGGTCAGCTCCGCGCCGTCCCCACCGGGTGCACCGAGCCGCAACGACTCCGGGCGCAGGCCCACCGTGACCTCACCGAGGCCGCGCGCGGAGGCCTCCGAAACCGTCTCACGGGGCAGCGGCACGGTCTGCCCGTCGAAGCTCGCTCCCCCTTCGGTGAGTCGTGCCGTGCGCAGGTTCATGGCCGGGGAGCCGATGAACCCGGCGACGAAGGAGTTGGCGGGCCGCTCGTAGAGCTCGCGCGGTGTGTCGACCTGCTGGAGCTTTCCGTCGGCCAGCACGGCGACCCGGTGCCCCATGGTCATTGCCTCGACCTGGTCGTGGGTCACGTAGACCGTCGTGGTGCCGAGTCGTCGCTGCAGCGCGGCGATGTTGGCCCTCGTCTCCACGCGCAGTTTCGCGTCCAGGTTGGACAGTGGCTCGTCCATGAGGAACACGCTCGGGTCGCGCACGATCGCCCGGCCCATCGCGACTCGCTGGCGCTGTCCGCCGGACAGTTCCCGTGGTTTGCGGTCCAGGTACTCGCGCAGGTCGAGCATGTCGGCCGCTTGGGTGACCTTCTCCCGGATGACGTCCTTCTTCGTCTTGCGCAATCGCAGCGCGAAGCCCATGTTCTCGGCCACCGTCATGTGCGGGTAGAGCGCGTAGGACTGGAATACCATCGCGATGTCCCGTGACTTCGGGGGAACGTTCGTGACATCGTTTCCGCCGATGTGGATGGCACCCTCGTCGACGTCCTCCAGCCCGGCGACCATCCGGAGTGCCGTGGATTTGCCGGATCCGGAAGGTCCGACGAGCACGAGGAACTCACCGTCACCGATCCGCAGGTCCAGTTCGTCCACCGCGCGAACCGGTTTCGTGCCCGGGAATACGCGTGAAGCGCCGTCGTACGCGACCTCGGCCATGTGTGACGCACCTTTCACCGAAGGATTGGTCTGGACAAATTATCCTTCGGTGGATCGTGCCGCCACCCCCGAATGTCGGAAAGAATTCGGTTTTCAGTGTTCGACCGCGTTTCGGTGGGCCGGGCTTCCAGCGGGGTTCCCAACGGGCTTCCAGCGGGTTTCCGCTGGGCAGCGGCGTTCCCACCTTCCGAGTCGATCCCTGGTCGGCAGGGCCGAAACGCGGCGCGCGTGCCCACTCGGAACCTCCGGCGCCAGGGGATGGAGCGGGCTGGAGGTTCCGCCGAGCGGCCCGCCGCGGTGGGGGTGTGCGAAACTTCGGCAAAATGGTTGTGGGATCTGGGTCATCAAAGCTTCACCCACACTTACTGAACCGTTACGGTTCCCGCATGGTGCGGTCTACGAATTCGAGGCGACCCGCGACACTGGCGTCGCTCGCCGCGGAACTCGGCGTTTCCCGGACTACGGTCTCCAACGCCTACAACCGTCCCGACCAACTTTCCCCGGAACTGCGCAAACGCGTACTCGACACCGCCCGCCGACTCGGTTATCCCGGTCCGGATCCGGTGGCACGCTCGCTGCGCACCCGCAAAGCGGGGGCGGTCGGACTGCTGCTCACCGAGAACCTCTCCTACGCGTTCCGGGACCCGGCCGCCGTCGGTTTCCTCGAAGGGCTCGCGTTGGCCTGCGAGGACGCCGACCACGGGCTGCTGCTGATACCCGCGAACCCGGAACACGAGGACGTGGCCTCGGTGCACAGCGCCGGCGTGGACGGTTTCGTGGTGTACTCCGTACCCGACGACGATCCGCATCTGGCCGCTGTCATGGAACGCCCCGTTCCCACCGTGATCTGTGACCAACCCAGCCTGCCCGAGATCGACCGGGTGGGGATCGACGACGGCGCCGCCATCAAGGAGCTGGCCAGGCACCTCATCGAACTCGGCCACCGCAAGATCGGCGTCGTGTGCATGCGGCTGGCCCGGACCCGCAACGACGGGCCGGCGTCCCCCGAACGGCAGGCCAGCGCCAGCTTCCACGTGCAGCGGGCCAGGCTCACCGCGTTGTCCGAGGCGTTCGCCGAGGTCGGTGTGGACTGGGAGCAGGTTCCGGTCATCGAGCGCTTCGACCACACCACGGAGTCGGGTGGTTCGGCCGCCGCCCGGCTCATGGAGCTCGACCCGGAGATCACCGCGATCATCTGCACCTCCGACATCCTCGCGCTGGGTGCGCTCACCGAGGTCAGAAGGCAGGGCAGGCGGGTGCCGCAGGACATCACCATCACCGGTTTCGACGGCATCGACGACGCCGAGCGGGTCGAGCTGACCACCGTGCGCCAACCGGTGCTGGAGAAGGGCAGGGCAGCGGGCAGGTTGCTGCTGGACGCGAGCGAGTCGACCGGGAAGCCGCGCGAGGTGCTGCTCGACACCCAACTCATCACCGGTTCCACCGCGGGCTCGCCCCGTTCGGTGGAGGAGCGCTGGTTCGGTCCCTGACCGGTTCACGGCGGCCACACCGGTCTCGTCGCCGGGCGTTTCGGCACGGTGGTTTCGGAGTTCGGATCGGCTTCCGCCCACCGATCCGGTCCGAGGTGCCCGGTCAGCCCCGCACTGATCAACCTCGCACCGGGCCGCCCTGCAACGGGTTGCGCCGCAACAGGCCGCGCCGCGCCGGAGGGGAGAGCTCTCCCCCGTCGAGCAGTTTGTAGGCGTCCCGCGAGACCGCCAGCAGTTCCTCGGTGGGCAGCTGGGACTCCGGGACCTCGCCGGCCGCGGTCTCGTAGGCGTCGTGCAGCTCGATCAGCGCCTTTCGGAGGCGTTCCGGATCGGTTCGCGGCAGTTCGGTCAGCTCCCTGACCCGCGCCAGCGAGTCCCGCAGCCTGGCCAACCAGGCCCCGTGCGGGGCGAGCCAGGCCACCAGGACGGCCACCGCCGCGCCGAGCAGGGTCGCCCACAGCCTGCTGCTGACCAACTGGGCCGGGCTGGTCTGGGTCATCATCCCGCTGACCAGCAGCGCCACCGGGGTGGCGAACAACAGTCCGAACGCGTAGTTGACGGGCATGGTCGCCTCGACGGCCCACTGCAGCGCGGCCAGCAGCAGAATGATCACCCACACGGCCGGATGCAGCGACAGCAGCACCAGCCCGAGCAGCACGCCTCCCACCGTTCCCGCGACACGTTGCAGCATCCGCGGTACCGAGCGCGAGGTGCTGGTGGCCTGCAGGACCGATACCGCCGAGACCCCGGCCCAGTAGATGTGCCCGGTGTCGAGCAGGTCGGCCAGCACGCCCGCCAGCAGCGCGGCGATGCCCACCCGCAGCGCGAACGGCACCAACCAGCTGCCGGAGCCCTTGCCCGGGCGCACCGCCGCCAGCAGCACTCCCCGGATCGTGCACCACCGGGAGGGCGGTAGCGCCGGCACGGCCGCCGATTCCTCGCGGGCGTATCCGGGGGAGGCGGGGGAGTCCCCCTTGCGGATCCCGGCGGCCGTCTCGCGCAGCGACCGGATCGTCTCGCTCGCCGCTCGCCCGGAACCGCCCAGCACTTCGCAGATCTCGGTGGTCTGGATCAGCCTCTGGTGCTCCGCCGTGTCGCGCTGTCGTCCCCCCACCAGCGCCAGACGTGTCCACGCGGTCTCCACGGCCACGGCCGACCGGTGCCTGGCCAGCACGTCGGAGCGGTTCGACAGGTAGGCGGCGGTGGCCTCCAGGGCGGACGCCACCGCCCTGCGCTGCGGACGCAGCCCGGCGAACGCCGCCCCCACGGTGCAGATGAGCCAGGCGAACGCGCCGCTGACGGCGCAGACGGCCAGTTGGGGGGCGACGTCGGCGGGAGTGATGGCGAGGTTCGCGCAGGCGCCGGTGGCGAACGAGAAGATCAGCCCGCCGGGAGCGCCGAGCTTGACGGCCGTGGTGGCGGCGGTGGCGACCGCTCCGACCACGGCGGTGCCGGTCACCACCAGCAGTCGGTGTTGCCACGGTGCCACGTCGGCCAGCGCGATCGCGTCGCCCAGACCTACCGCGATCACCATTCCGGCGGCGACCGCCGCCAGCGAACGGGTCTGGTTGCGGTACGGCTCGCTGCGGCAGTAGACGCTGGTCAACGCGCCGAACACCGCTCCGGCGACCAGGTCCAGCCGGTCGAGTCCCAGCAGTACCAGCAGCGGTGTCAGTACCGACAGGAACGCGCGCAGCGCGGGCCACAAGATGGGGCCATGCCGGTTGATGTGAATGGCCTCACGCAGATGACGTGCCAGTATCGTCGAGGACACGTTCTATTGTAATACACAAGTATTTTACTAGTGAAGTGATGGTGGGATGAGACGCACGCCGGACATCATCAGTGCCGCACGCGGGCAGTGGAAGGAGATCCACCCCGAGCTGGACACCTCCAGCATGGAGATCATCGGGCGGGTGTTCCGCACCGCCGCCCTGCTGCGGCAACGATTGGACACCGTCCTCGGTGACGAGGGGCTCAACCGGGCCGAGTTCGATCTGCTCTCCGCGCTGCGCCGCAGCGGAGAACCGGTCACACCGGGGCGGCTGAACGGCCTGATGGTCGCCTCCGGAGCGGCGACCACCAAACGGGTGCAGCAGCTGGCCGAACGCGGTCTCCTCGAACGCGTCCGGGACCAGCACGACCGCCGCAGCGCGCGGGTGCGGATCACCGACCACGGTGCGGAGCTCATCGACAGGGCGTTCGCCCGCAATCTGGAAGCCGAGCGCGAGCTGCTGGCCGGGATGAACGCCAAACAGCGGGAGGCGGTCTCCGGTGGGCTGGCGGAGCTGTTGCGCTCCCTGGAAGGTCCCCCCGCGCCCGCGCCGCCCGCACCCTCGCAGCCTGACTGACCCGGTCTGACCGACGCGGCCGGACCGAGGACCTCCGCCCGGGTGCCCCAGGGGAACGCGCTCGGCGGAAACCGGGGGAAACCGGTCAGTAGTTCCGCCAGGCCCCGCGTTCGTACCGCACGATTCTCGGGTGCATCAGAGTGGATGGTTCGATGTCGGCGATCCGGTCCCGATCCGGCGGGAACACGGTCGCCGCGCGCAGCGTCCGCTCGTCCAACGTGCGCAGCTCGGGTACCTCCTCGGGCAGCCGCGGTGACGGCGCCGAGTCCCCCGAGGCCCCCAGCTGGAAACCCCACTGCCCGAAGCTCGGGATGGGGCGGGAGTACGGCACCGTGGCCAGTCCCGCCTGCCGCATCGATGCCTCGACGCACCAGTAGGCCTTAGGTGCGAAGTACGGCGACCCCGCCTGCACGTTGACTCTGGCCCCCTCGGCCATCGAGCGGCGCACCAGCGAGTAGAACTCCGTGGAGTACAGCTTCGCGGTCTCGGTGGAGTCCGGATCCGGCATGTCCACCAGCACCGTGTCGTAGCGCCGCCGGTTGTCGCGCAGCCAGCTGAACGCGTCCGCCGAGACGGTGTTCACCCGGGGATCGTCGAAGGCGTGCTCGTTCAGCGAGGTCAGCCGCGGATCCTCGCGCCCCAACCGCAGCACCGCGGGGTCCAGCTCGACCAGGGTCACCCGCTCCACGTCCGGATAGCGCAGCACCTCGCGCAGCGCGAGTCCGTCACCGCCACCCAGGATCAGCACCTCGGAGTGATCGCCCACCATGGCCGGATGCACCAGCGCCTCGTGGTAACGACGCTCGTCCACCGAGCTGAACTGCAGATCGCCGTTGAGGAACAGCCGGGTGTCGGTCCTGCCGGACAGCGACTTGGAACTGGTGATCACGATCTCCTGGTACTTCGACCGCTCCGCGTGCACCACCGGATCGTCGTAGAGCGCCTGGCGCGCCGTCGTCTCGAACCGGTCGGACAGCGCGAACGCGCCGCCCAGCACCCCACCGATCAGCACCACCGAGGCCGTCAGCAGCACGACGAGCCGCTTTCCCAGCTCGACGCGGTACACCGTCAGGATCAGGCCCAGACCGGCCGCCGCGTTGAGCATGCCCACCAGCAGGGCGCCCTGGACCTGGCCCAGCAGCGGCAGCAGCAGGAACGGAAAGGCCAGCCCACCGAGGAGGGCTCCCACGTAGTCCGCGGCGAACATGTCGGCCACCGCCGAGCCCGCTTCCTGCCGCCTGATCCGCTGCAGCAGCACCATCAGCAGCGGAATCTCCGCGCCGATCAGCGTGCCCAGTACCAGCGAGGTCACGATCAGCATCGGCATGTACATGCTCAGCCACGCGAAGGCGGCGTACAGGCCGAGCACGCTGAGCCCGCCGAGCAGCGCCAGCACCAGCTCCACGGCGACGAAGGAGACCGCCGCCCAGCGTTGCAGCGGTTTGGCGAGCAGCGCGCCGAGGCCCATGGCGAACACCATCAGCGACAGCACGATGGAAGCCTGCCCCACGCTGTTGCCGATCAGGTAACTGCCGAGCGCGACCAGCGCGAGCTCGTAGACCAGCCCGCAGGCCGAGCAGACGAACACCGCAAGCAGCACCGCGAACCGCGCCATGCCGGGGCGACGGTACCGGTGCTGCCGGGTCGTCGCGGTGTCCTCGGTCGCTCCGTCCGGTTCGGAATCCGTCGTCCCGTCGAGGTGGTCGTCCTGCGCGGTGCTGCTCATGGCGTTTCGCTGCTCTTCGATGGGGAGCGGTGGGTCACCAGATCGCCGCGGCGATGATCGTCGCGATCACCACGTGCGAGGAGGCCGAGACCCAGGTGCCCGGGTGGACGGACTCGGTGGCGAGCTCGTCACCGAGCCTTCCAGGTGTGATCGCGTCGATGAGCAGGAAGGACAGGCCCATCAGGATCAGGCCGAGCAGCCCGTAGGCCAGCGTGCCGATCAGTCCGTAAACCAGGTCGTTCGAGCTGGCCGCGATCGCGGTGGTGAGGATGACGCCCACGCCGATGAGCCCGGACACCAGCAGGATGGCCGCGTTCGCGTTGCGGTGCACCCAGATGAGGTCGCGGAGCTTGCCCGGAGTGGCCAGGTCCACGAGCACGTAGCCGAGGACCATCAGTACGGCCCCGACGATGCCGTAGGCGATCGCCGCGGACAGGCCGAAGAGCAGTTCCTGGAACAACTGTTGCGCCTTTCGGGTCGTGATGTGAACGGATCACCGGTCACCGCTGTGGTGGGCGTGGCCGGGCTGTCGTGGTCGGGTCACGGCTGTGGTGGCCGTCGCGGACCGGGGGATCGATCGGGTGGGGGAGGTTGCGGCGGCTGCTGCCCCGGAGGTGGTCCCTGCCCGGGTGGTGGTCCCTGCCCGGGTGGTGGTCCCTGTTCGGGAGGACCGCTCGGCGGCCCGTCCGAGCCGTCCCCGCCCCGCTGCCGTACGAGGCCGACGGTGCCGAGCACGATTCCGAGCACCGTGACGATTCCGAGCATCACCAGCCACACCCAGCGCCACAGCCCGGGAATCCCGGTGTCGGCACTCGGTAGCGGTTCCGCGGCACGGGTCTCGGTCCTGCTCTCGGCCGAACGGGCGGGAAGCGATCCTTCCTGGGTCAGCAGCAGTGGCAACGCGATCGCCGCCTGGCCGGTGGTGTCCACCGGGGCCTCGATGAACCGTTTGGCCGTGATGCCGAGCTCGGCGAAGTCCGAGTCGTGCGGCAGGTCCATGTTCGAGTCGGAGTCCTGGGCGATCTCCAGCTCGACGGCGCTCCACTGCTCGCTGGTCGACGAGGTGTAGGCGACGGTGGCCCGCAGTTCGACCCACTTCTCGCAGGTACTGGCCGGAGTGTTCGAGCCGCGGCTGGACCCCTGGTCGTAGCTGTGGGCGGGATCCGCCGGGGAGTTGGACTCGTCTGGCTGAGATGTCCCGGAATCCCCCTCGGCGGGCATCCCTATGTCGTAGTCCGGTTGGGACTCGTAGAGCTCGGAATATTCGAGATCATCATCGCCGTCGGTCAGCTTCCACCCGAAACAGATACCGTAGCGTCGCTCCGCCTCGACGAGCTCCTCGGACAGCTGGCGGGACTCGGTGTCGGTGAACCGGGGGATGGACTGCCCGCCGTAGCTCTGCATCCGGGAGTATCTGTCGCTCTCCTCACCGTAGAACGAGTCCGAACCGCCCTTTCCACCCGTGCCCAGCACGATCAGGGTGAGCACCACGGCGGCGATCCCGAAGAACGCCAGCAGCCCGACGATCTTCCCGGTCTTGTTGTCGTTCGTTCCGCTGTTCCCCGTGCTCATTTGCCCGATCCCGGTCCGCCGCCCCGGAAGCTCTGTCCGTGCGGTCCGCCCCAGCCCCAGACGCCGCCGACGACGTGGTGGTAGTGGTTGTTGGCCTCGTCGAGTTCCATGACGTGGATGACCGACCCTCGGTTACGCGGCTGAACGATCACGGCGTCGTCGCTGTAGCGCAGGTAGATGCCGCTGCCCTCCGCGTACTGCGAGACCGGTTCCCAGGTGTCGGTGATGTCGTCGGCCACGGCGGACGGTTCGAGTTTCGAGGTGTAGGCCTTGTTGTCGTCGTCACCCGGTTTGTCCAGCTGGACGGCCCTGGTGTAGTTCTTCGCCACGTAGGCCCGTGGCCCCGTGCCGGTCGAAAAGATCATGACCATCGCGATGAGCAGCGCCAGAAACGCCGTCAGCCCCGCGATGACGAACCAGAATTTCGGTTTCATCGCCTCGCCCGATTCCTCCCGTCAGGCCGAAGCCGGATAGATACGCACGTCGTAGCGGGTGAGTTCCTCGCCCAGGGTGGCTTCCCAATCGGCACCGTCGAAGGACTCGAAACCGAGCACCGTGCCGTCGGAGGCTTCGTAGTCGTGGTAGCGCACGCTACCGTTCTCGTCGAGGCCGGTGGTCGCCTCGCTGCGGAACCGCGCCGTGCCGGACTCCTCGGACCGGAACTCCCGTTCGCCGAATCCCAGCTTCGCGGGTCCCGGCGTCGGCACCTCGTCCGTTTCCACGGGTGTCCACTGTGTAAGTACCAGGTCGGGGTCCTCCTCGACTCCCAGCCACACCTGCGTGCCCTTGGCGTCGTCCAGCAGGTGTTCCGACCAGCGCCAGCTGCCCTCCGACAGTCGCAGCGTTCCCCGCACCGTGTAGGACGTTCCCCGGATCTCCACGATGTCGCCCGCGGTCAACGACCGCGGATCCCCGCGCAGCGCGTCCTGATCGGCGGTGTCGAACGGGTCCTTCGGCCCCCGTTCGCCGTGGCCGGAGCCGCCCCGCTGCGAACGCCGACCCCGGAGCACGAGCGCGACCACGACCGCCACCAGCGCTATCAGCAGGATCAGGATCGGAAGGATCACGAATATGTTCAACGACGCCCCCTGAGCGATTCCCGAGCACCACCGGCCGATCGGTAGCGTATCGGTAGTGGCGTGTGGTTGTCCTCCGTTCGGGCGAAATATCGCGTCACCGAGTGTGATTCGTGACTCGTTCGGGAGATCGGTGCGTAATTCCCGTTACCGGCGGCCCCACGCCAGAGAATTCGGTAGCGCCCTCGAACGTCTCGGCGATGCGTCGGCCGAACGGTGGGGCGTCGAGCGAACGGTGGCGGAACGCGGTAACACGCGCCCCGCCACCGGCGGTGCGAACCGGGGTGAACCGCTGTCAGCCGGTCGTCGCTCGACTCATTCGTCCAGCAGCTGGGCGCAGCGGATCAGCCCGAGGTGGGAGTACGCCTGCGGGTGGTTGCCCAGCGAGCGTTCCGCGATCGGGTCGTACTCCTCGGACAGCAGGCCGGTGGGGCCCGCGTTGTCCACGATCTGCTGGAACAGCTCCTCCGCCTCGGTGCGCCTGCCGATCAGCAGGTAGGACTCGATCAGCCAGGTGGCGCACAGGTGGAATCCGCCCTCGTGGCCGGGCAGACCGTCGTCGCGGCGGTAGCGGTACACCGTCGAACCGCTGCGCAGCTCCGACTCGATCGCCGTGACGGTGGACCTGAACCGCTCGTCGCTCGGATCGATCAGACCGGAAAGCCCCACGTACAGCGAGGCCGCGTCCAGGTCCGACCCCTCGTAGGCGGTGGTGAACGCCTGCACGTCCGGATGCCAGCCGTTCTTGAGGATGTCCTCGGCGATCTGCTCGCGCAGCTGCATCCACCCCGGCTCGGCCGTCCGGTCGTAGTGCGCCGCCAGCTTGATCGCCCGGTCGATCGTGACCCAGCACATCACCTTGGAGTAGACGTGGTGCCTGGGAACGTCGCGTTCCTCCCAGATGCCGTGGTCCGGCTCGAACCAGCGCCGGGTCACGGCCTCCGCCATGCCCCTGACCAGTTCCCAGTCGGCGTCGCGCAGCTTGCCGTGCGCCAGCGCCAGATCCGTGGCCAGCTCCACCACGGGCCCGAACACGTCCAGCTGCACCTGCTGATCGGCCAGGTTGCCCACCCGCACCGGCCGGGAACCGGCGTACCCCGGCAGGGTGTCGATGACCGCCTCCGGGCCGAGTGTGCCACCGGCCAGCGAGTACAACGGGTGCAGCCGTTCCGGGCCGGGCAGGGTGTCCATCACCCGGTGCAGCCAGTCCAGGAACGCCTCGGCCTCGGCGGTGGATCCCAGGGAGACCAGCGCGCGGGCGCTCATCGCTCCGTCCCGCAGCCAGCAGTAGCGGTAGTCCCAGTTGCGCACCCCACCGATCTCCTCCGGCAGGGACGTGGTGGCCGCGGCCATGATCCCGCCGGTGTCGGTGTTGCAGAGCCCCCGCAGCGTCAACGCCGAACGCACCACCAGGTCGGTTTCCACACCCGGCAACCGCAGCTGTTTCACCCAATCCGACCAGTACCGGTTCGCGATCGACCGCCGCTCCGGTTCGGCGAGATCCGAACCCGCCAGCGTTTCCGTGCCGCAGCGCAGTTCCAGCACCACCGGGGAATCCTCGGACAGGTCCAGCTCCGCGTGCGCGGACTCGTGCATACCGTCCGAAGTGATCCGCCACTTCACCGAGGGCGAGTAGAGCACCATCGGTTCGGAGGTGCCGTGCACCCGGATTCCCTCCGCCTCGGCGGTCATCCGCACCGGAACCTGGCCGAACTCGGGGCGGGGCGCGAACTCCACCTCGGCCTTGATGCTGCCGCTGATCACCCGGATCAGGTCCGTGCGGTGGGAGTCGCCGCCGTGCTCCAGGTAGTCGGTTACCAGCAACCGCGACCAGCGGGTCTCCACCGTCATGGTGCCGGGAACGTAGCGCTGCCCCAGCGGCAGCGTGCTGCGCGGCGCACCGTTGCCGTTCTCCGGCTGCGGCTGCGCGGGCAGCACCGAGAAGTGCCCGGCGCCATGACCCCCCAGCAGATCGGCGAACACCGCGGCGGAGTCCGGGCCGGGGTGGCACATCCACGTGACCCGGGCGTCCGGCGTCAGCAGCGCCACCGTGCGCTCGTTGGCCAGCATCGACAGCCGCTCGATGGCGGGTGCCTGCTCGCCGTACAGCCAGGTGCGGCGTTCCTCCATGAGCAGGGCGAGCACCGTCGCCACCCCTGGTGTGTCCGGCACCCGGTAGTGGCCCAGCGTGTCACCCTCGCCGACCTTGATGCCCAGGTCCGGGCCGTGCAGTTTGCTGAAGACCTTCTCGTCGGTGACGTCGTCGCCGAGGAAGATCGCCCCGGTGCAACCGGTCTGGTGCCGCAGCGACTCGAAGGCGTTGCCCTTGTCGGTCTCCACCACGGCGAGTTCCATCACCGACTTGCCCGCGGTGACCTGCACGCCTTCCCAGGTGGCCGGTCCGGAGCGGACCGCGTCGAGCACGCGCTCGCTGATTTCGGGGTCCGCCCTGCGGACGTGCACGGCCACGCTGGCCGGTTTCGCCTCCAGCGTCACCCCCGGCTGACCGGCGGTGATCTCCTGCAGGCTGCGCTGCAGTTGAGTGCGCAGGTGCGTGGTGTCCGGGTCGAGCTCGTGCACGAAACCGACGTCGAACTCGGAACCGTGGCTGCCCACCAGGTGAACCTCCGCGGGCAGCCGGGACAGCGTGGCGAGGTCCCGCAGCGCCCTGCCCGAGATGACCGCGGCGGTCGTGGTGGGCAGCGCGGCCAGCGAACGCATCGCGTGTACGGATTCGGGTAGTGGTTTGGCCTGACTCGGATCCCCCACGATCGGGGCCAGCGTGCCGTCGTAGTCGCAGGCGACCAGTAGGCGAGGTGTGCGCGCGAGCTGCACGATCGTGCGACGAAGCTCGGCGGGGAGGGCTTCGGCGGTCAACGCCACACTCCTGTTGAGATCTCGGGATGGTCGGAAGGCGGGTCGAACACACGGGCCGCGGGGGTCGGCCCCACGATTCGTGGTGGCCGCTTACGCGTGCCGCCGGTCGACCGGTGTATCGCTATTGAAGTGGTCGGGCCGCCGGCCCCGGAGCCGCGCCGCAGCCCGCTCCGGTACCCGAGTCGGCGCTCGGTGACGTCGCGGTCCACATCGAGCGGACGATCACGCCACCTGTCCCGCCGACCCGCCGGTCGTTCGGCTCGACAGCCGGAGTACCCCGGTACGGCCGGGCCGGACACACCGTACCCGGCTCCGGAACCGACACGGACCCTAACGGCACCTCGTGGCGAGGCCGTCCGCCACGTTCCGGGCGGCGACAGCACTCGGCCGTGGCGGGGGATCTCCCGCGAGCCGTGCCGTAGCCCATGCGTCCACCCGGTTCCGTAGTGTCGAGGTCCGCCGTCGACCGATTCCTACTCCGTCGGCGAAGCTCCCAGCGCCTCGAGGAACGACCGCGCCCAACGGTCGACGTCGTGCGTGAGCACTTGCCTACGCAATGCGCGCATCCTACGGCGTCCCTCGGCCTGGTCGATATTCAGGGCCGCCAGCATCGAGTCCTTGACCCCGTCCAGATCGTGCGGATTCACCAGGAGCGCGCTGGTGAGTTCGGCGGCCGCTCCGGCGAACTCACTGAGTACGAGGCTACCCCCGAGGTCGCCGCGGCTGGCCACGTACTCCTTGCAGACGAGGTTCATCCCGTCACGGACCGGCGTAACGATCATGACATCGGCCGCGCAGTAGAACGCGATCAGGTCCTTTCGGTCCACCGAAGTGTGCAAATAGTGCACGGCCGGGTGACCCACTCGGCCGAATTCGCCGTTGATGCTGCCGACCTTGCGCTCGATGTCCTCGCGCATCTGCTTGTAGTGCTCCACCCGCTCCCGGCTGGGGGTGGCCACCTGGATCATCGCGACGTCCTCGACGGTTGCGTGCCCCTCGGACAGCAGCTCGTACATCGCGTTGAGCCGTACGTCGATCCCCTTGGTGTAATCCAGCCGGTCGACACCGAGCATGATGCGGCGCGGATTGCCCAGTTCGGAACGAATGGCCTTGGCCCGCTGCTGCACCTCCCTGGTGCGTGCGAGCTGATCGAGCTCCCCGGAGTCGATGGAGATGGGGAACGCGCCGACCCGCACGACCCGATCACCCACCTGCACCACACCGGGGCGGGAACGCACCCCCACCTGGGCGCGGCTGGGTTCGAAACCGGCCAGCCTGCGGGCCAGCCACATGAAGTTCTGCGCACCGCCGGGGCGGTGGAAACCCACCAGATCCGCGCCGAGCAGCCCCCGCACGATCTCGGTCCGCCACGGCAGCTGCATGAACAGCTCCACGGGCGGGAACGGGATGTGCAGGAAGAACCCGATGCGCAGGTCGGGGCGCAGTTCGCGCAGCATCGCCGGGACCAGCTGCAACTGGTAGTCCTGGATCCACACGGTCGCGCCCTCGGCGCTGACCTCGGCGGCCGCCTCGGCGAACCGTTGGTTAACCCGCTGGTAGGAGTTCCACCAGGAGCGGTCGAACACCGGTGGGACCACCACGTCGTGGTACAGCGGCCACAGGGTGGCGTTGGAGAATCCCTCGTAGTACTCCTGGAACTCCGAGCTCGACAGCCGCACCGGGTGCAACCACATGTCCCCGTCCGCGAAGGGGTTCACTTCGACGTCGGCGACGCCGGGCCAGCCGACCCACGCCCCCTGTCGAGCACGCAGGAAGGGCTCCAGCGCGGTCACCAGCCCGCCCGGGCTGTGCTTCCAGCGCTGGGTCCCGTCCTCCATGCGTTCCAGGTCGACCGGTAGCCGGTTGGCGACGACGACGAAGTCAGCTTTCCTGGGCTCACTGCCCTTACTCACCGGTCTTCCTCCTATGGTCCGTTGCGATTCGGATGCGGGCTCGCGTGCCCAGCCGAGCAGCGCGAGCGGAACCGGTTGCCGAGTCGGACGCGTCCGCGGGGATACAGGGCACGTGGCCGTTCGCTCGGCGTGCCTCGCGCCGCCGCGGACCTTCGACCCGGACCGTCCGGTTCCGCCACCGCCCGGTCGAGCCGAAGAGTTCCGGGAGTGGCTCCCGAAGTCGGTTACCCGTGGTCGAGGCTAGTCAATCGTGATCCACTTCGCGTGGTTCGAGCGTCGCAACGCGGTTGGTCGGGTCCGATCATCCTCGCAGGGTGCGCGCGGGGCAGGAAGCCTCGCGCGACCGGACTTTTCGAAACGGTGGCGGTGGTGGGAACTCAGTCCAACCTGCGGCTGGTGGGGCGCAACGGCCCTGACATGCGGGGACCGGACATCCGCCGTTCCAGCCTGCCCAGCCCGGTACGCACCGGTTGCGAGAGGAACTCACCGAGCACCACGCCCGCACCGAGTGCCAGACCCGTGGCCGCCGCGATCATCAGGGTGGACAACCCCGCCGGGTCGCCCTGCACCGACAGTTCGTACAGCGCGCGGTAGGTGGCCAGCCCGGGCAGCAGCGGTGCCACGCCCGACACGGCGACGACCAGGACCGGGATGCGGAGTCGTCGTGCGATGACCCCGCCGATGAAGCCGACGATGGTGGTGGCGATGGCCGAGGCGAAGATCGGGTTGAACTCGATCCTGGCCATGACCTGGAAGACCAGGGCGGCGATGGCTCCCCCGCCCGCCGCCATGATCAACGGGCGCGGCGGGGAGTAGCTGGCCACCGCGAAGCACGCGGAGGTGGCGGCTCCCGCGAGACCCTGCAGCGGCAGCTCCAGCAGGCCGGGGAACGGCAGCACCCCACCGCCGAGCTCCTGCAGGTTCAACCCGCCGCCCAGGGCGTCGGCCCCCAGGATGCGCAGTGCCATGTACAGCGCGAGCACCACGCCCGCTATCAGCCCCGCCGAGGTCAGCGCGAGCTCGGCTATTCGGCCCGCGGCGGTGACGTTGTAGCCGGTGATGGCGTCCTGCATCGAGCCGACCACGGTCATGCCGGACAGCAGCACGATGATGTTCGCGGCCACGGCGAGCGCGGCGGTGGGCAGGATGTCCGTGGCGAAGCAGGCCAGCGCCACGCTGGTGGCCAGCGCCCCGCCCACGGTCTGCTGAAAGAACACCGGCAGGCCGCGTTGGTTGAGCAGCCGCCCCACCCGGTCGACCAGGGCGGTGGAGGCCGCGGCCACCAGCGGCAGCATCGGTGGGGTGGTGCCGCCGCCGAGCAGCACCGACAGCGCGGCCGCCATGCCCGCCCAGGCGAGGGTCGACACGGCCCGGGGGAAGGGATGCGGGGCGCGGGCGATGGTCTCCAGCTCGGCGTAGGCGTCCGAAGTGGTGATCTCGCCCGCGACGATGCGGCGGATCAGGTGTTCCACCTCGGCGAGCCGGGTGTAGTCCAGCGAGCGGTTGCGCACCACGCGCAGTGAGGTGATCGGGAGGTTCTCCGTCCCCCGGTAGCAGGAGACCGTGATGGACGTGTAGATCACGTCCACTTCGCAGTGCGGCAGTCCGTAGGCGTCGGTGACGCTGGTGATGGTGGCGCTGACGTCGGAGGCACCGACGCCGCTGGCCATTTGGATCTCGCCGATGCGCAGCGCCAGTTCGAGTACGAGATGGACTGTCGAGTCGTCGGGCAGGGCGGGGCCGTAGACGACGTTGCGAGTCCCGACGGTTTCGGAAGGGTCGCGTCGCCGCAGCACACCACGTGCGCGCTGCGTGATTCCCACTGCCGCTTTTCCTCCTCGCATTACCTTCCGCGTGATGCGCGGTTCGTGCTGTTCACCCCTGGAATCGCCGGCCACGTACGCACCGTTGCACTCCCCAGGGGTGGCGTCCATCACTGGTCGCCGGTGTGACTCGGCGTGTCGCCGTCCGGGGAGGCCGCTGTCCGGTGCTGTCGTCGTGCGGTTCTGCTCCGGCACGATTCGGAGCGGCCGGTTCACGCCGCCGCGCCACGCTCGCCGGTGCGTTGCCGTGCCCCGTCCTCCCCGGGGCGATCGGTCCCCGGGAGAGAAGATCGGGGTGGTGCCCGTTTCCGGTGGTGCGGTGGGGTTTCGTGAACCGTGCCCCGCCGTCCGAGCCTACGCCCGGATCTTTCCGGGGAATCGCCCGTTACCGCATCGTGGGACGCCGCGGAGCGTGCGCCATCACGTGGTCGGGTGGGTGAATCGCGGGCGGGCTTCGCTGGTCCTCCGCGAGCGGTGCCGCGCGAGCTTCGGCGTCGGGGTGGTGGGCTCCAGGACGCGGTGCCCGGCCCGGTGCCCCGGCCGCGGAAGGGTGGGGATTACGATGGAGATGTGTGGCGCTGATCCACACGCGCCGCTGTAGCTCAGTTGGCAGAGCGCCCGCCTTGTAAGCGGAAGGTCAGGGGTTCGAGTCCCCTCAGCGGCTCCGGTTCTCACCTGGGATTTCATCTCCAGGGCCCCCGATTCGGCGGTTCTTATGACCCAGTTTGTGACCCACAGTCCCTTATTCTGGGTCCATGGGTCGGCGTTCGAAGGGAACTCGTCGTCAACGAGGCACGATCGATCAGCTGTCGAACGGTGCGCTACGTGTCCGGGTCTCGGCCGGTCTTGATCCGGTGACCAAGCAGCGGCATCGACTCATCGAGGTCGTGCCTCCAGGTCCCCAAGCACTCGCCGAAGCCGAACGCGTTCGCACTCGTCTGCTGAACGAGGTGGATGAGCGGCGGAGTCCGCGGACGCAGGCGACGGTCGAGCAGTTGCTGGAGCGGTACCTGGATCAGCATTTCGATGGTGAGCCGTCGACGAGGGCGAACTATCGGCGCTATGCGCGGTTGCACGTGCTGCCGTTCATCGGGCAGGTCAAGGTCGGCCAGCTCGACGCCGACGCGCTGGATTCGTTGTACGCCGAGTTGCGGCGGTGTCGGGATCACTGCTCGGGTAAGCGGCGAGCGGTGGATCACCGAACGCGGGGCGAGCACGAGTGTGATGATCGGTGTCGGCGGCACGAGTGCAAGCCGTTGGGTGCGACGACGATCCGGCACATTCATTTTCTGCTGTCGGGTGCGTTCAAGCGTGCGGTGCGGTGGAAGTGGGTGGCGAGCAGTCCGGTGGGTCAGGCGGAGCCGCCGGCGGCTCCGCCGCCGCGTCCGAGTCCGCCGTCGGCGGAGGAGGCCGCGCGGATCCTCAACGAGGCGTGGCGGCGTGATGCCGACTGGGGTGCTCTGGTGTGGACGGTGATGACCACCGGTATCCGGCGGGGTGAGTTGTGCGCGGTGCGGTGGCAGCACGTGGATCTGGAGTCGGGGGTGTTGCGGCTGGAGCAGGCGGTGGCCTTTGACGATGAGGCGGGGGAGTGGTTCGTCAAGGACACCAAGACGCATCAGCAGCGGCGGATCGCGTTGGATGCCGAGACCACTGCTGTGCTGGCGGGGTTGCGGACGCGGCAGGAGCAGCGCGTCGGTGATCTCGGGCTCGCGTGGTCGCGGGAGATGTTCGTGTTCTCGCCGGAGCCCGATGGCCGGCGGTTCGCCAAGCCGGATTCGGTGACCCAGCGCTATGACCGGATGGTGCGCAGACTCGGAATCTCGACCACACTGCACAAGCTGCGGCACTACTCCGCCACCGAACTCATCTCGGCAGGTGTGGACCCCCGTACGGTCGCAGGACGGCTTGGGCATGGTGGGGGTGGTGTGACCACGCTGCGGGTGTATTCGGCGTGGGTGTCCGAAGCTGATCAGCGGGCCTCGCGGGCGTTGTTCGAGCGTGTTCCGGAACGTCCGGACGGGCCGCGGTCCGTCGAGGAGCGTGCGAAGACCGCGCCGGACCACCCGCTACGAACGTACAGCCACCAACTTCGCCGCCTCGCTCACCCTCGCCGCAGCTCTCACCTGCTACAAAAACACACCAAGTGAGACATCCTCTAAGTACCTGAAAACCGACGTAGAAGTAGAAGAAAATCCGTGTTCGACGCGCGAAACGAAATCCTTCCCTTGGTTAAGATCGTATAACTATGTGGCGACACAGAGACTCTTGTGACATGATCATTACCATGGAGCTTGACTCGCAACCTAAGTCGATACAGTCAATCTATTCTTGGTTTAGTACACATCAGTTGTACGTGAACCGTCGGTACCAACGTAAACTTGTCTGGTCGCAGCTTGAAAAGCAGAAACTGATTGAGTCAGTACTGCGCAAGTTCCCAGTCCCGGCGATTCTTCTGGCAGAGCGCGATACGGGTGATTATGAAATCATAGATGGTCTTCAACGTCTACATACCTTGGTTTCATTCATAGAGAATTCATTTCCGTCGGTGAATGCAGAGTACTTTGATGTATCACAATTTCCTACAGCTAAAGCGCGTGCCGACGAAGGAAAATTCGATCCAGTTGCTAACAAGAAAATTCTGGATCAAAGTGATATAAGCACATTCCTTGATTATTCGCTTGCTATCTCTATAATGAGAGGTGCCACAGAGAGCGAAATCGATGACGTGTTTGCTCGAATAAATACATATGGCCATCGCTTGAGTGATCAAGAGAGAAGGCAGGCTGGAGTTCAAGATAATTTCTCTAATCTTATACGGCAAATTGCGTGCGAAATTCGGGGTGATGCATCAAGTGACACTCTGGAGCTTTCGCAGATGCCCTCGATTAGTATCGACCTCCCTATGTCCAAGCACGGATATGATGTCGTAGCGGATGAAGTATTTTGGGTTAGACAAGGAATTCTCCGTTCTACAGAGCTTCGCGACTCCATGGATGAGCAATGCCTTGCCGACATCGTTGGCAGTATAGTTACCGGTGAGGTGATCGAACGCTCGAAAGATATGCTCGATCGTATTTACGATTCGAACTATAGCGAGAGTCGAACGGTAGCTGATACATTGGGCGTTTACGGCGAAGAAAGAGTAAAAAGCGAAATTAAGTACTGTGTTGATGAGATCCTAAAAATATGTAACACGGATCCCCCTATGAAGTTGCGTGATATTGTATTTACTCAACGGAGTACCAATCCGTTTTCCGCGGTTTTTGCAGTAATAATGATCGCGTTTCATGAAACGCTTTTTGGGGGGCAGAAAAAAATATCGAATTACGCTGGTATAAAGAATGCTTTGTCGGGGGTATATGGTCGGTTGGAGACAAGTCGAAAAGCAACTGCAGCCGGTGAGCGGCGTAGAAATGTGGATACAGTCAAAGGATTGATTGATCAGTATGTTGTGGATGATAAGCCAAAGATAGTTGTTAGCGGTCACTCAACTTCGGATATTGATGCGGCGATACGTAGAAGCGAGATTGAGCTTCCGTACTATGAACTGAAACAGGGGCTGCTCAATCTCGATAATAATCGGAGTGTGGAAACTGGTGTCCTCGATAAGGTGGCGCAAACGATATGCGCCATAGCGAACAACGGGAGAGAGCGTGCGGGTTCGGTCATAATTGGTGTTGCTGACAAAGATGAGGATGCTTCTCGTATAAGAGATATTGATGGTATTGATCCGCGTCGAGTAGGAAGAAAGTTTGCCGTTGGCGTTAAGAGGGAAGCAGAAGCGCTGGGGGAGTCGGTGGAAACCTACTTTGCTCGATGGAAGAACTCTCTTAGGAATTCTGAACTATCTGAGCCGCTACGTAGTTCGGTTCTCTCGTCGATAGATTACAACGAGTACTTCGGGCTGGGTGTCATTGTGATTCATGTTCCTCCGCAGGGTGAGATTTCTTTTTTGGGTGAAGAGACGTATTGGCGCGAAGGTGATGAAACCAAGAGAGCGCCAACCCAACGGAATGCAATGGCGCTCGCAAAAAGGTTTGTTTGATGCGAGTGTGAGCAGATGTCAGGATCTCAGGTCGTCTCAAACTAGTGGCTCGTCCAAGATCGTTGGCCGGGTAATTGTTCTTTGTGGTGATGGGGCAGGCTGGTTCTCACGTGTCGTGTGTGGGAGGTGGCGATGGCTCGTCGTCCGGAGGTGTTTGTCCGGTCGTTGTCGATGGAGGAAGGCCGCAAGGTCCAGCGGATCAGCCGTACGGCGAAGGACCCGGTCAAGCTGCGCCGGGCGATCGTGGTGCTGATGTCGGCTCAGGGCCAATCAGTACCCGACATCACGTCGTTGATGCAGGTCAGCGATGACTATGTGCGGGATGTGATCCACGCGTTCAATGAGCGGGGGTTCGATGCGCTGGACC
>NZ_FOMZ01000015.1 GCF_900112765.1 Actinopolyspora alba | reverse complement strand
GTTGATGTCGGTGGTGTTCGTCGTCGTCATCGTCTGCACCGAAACCGGGTGATCACTGCCGACACCGACCGGCCCGACCTGTAACTGGCGGGTTTTACGCCGTTCCGCGAGTACCGGTTCGGGATTGGCGGGCATACCCAGATCGACGGTCATCGCGTCTTCTCCACCTTCGCAATGCGGATCGAATTGTCGGTCCCGCGATATGACGGGAACCTCGGGGTGACGGAGCCCGGCGGGTGAGAGGCACCGGACCGCCACCCACGATACCGGCACGCACCACGACTCGAACGGGAAGTCACCTTTCGAGTGATGTCCGCCTTCTTAGCAGGCCTTTCGAGTGAGTTTAATAACACGGCGCGTGATACCGCGGGGCCTTTCGGAACGCTGTTACCGGGGATCAAGTGAGCGTAACCGGGTTGACCACGTCCGCGACCAACACCAGCAGCGAGTACGCGATGAATATGATGCTGATTCCGTAGGCCAACGGCATCAGCTTGGCCGTGTCGAACGGCCCCGGATCGGGCCTGCGGGTCAGCTTCGCGAAGTTGCGCCGCAGCGCCTCCCAGAACGCTCCAGCGATGTGACCACCGTCCAGCGGCAGCAGGGGCAGCATGTTGATCAGGAACAACGAGAGGTTCACACCAGCCAACAGCTGCACCATCATGATCAGCCGGGCACTGACGGAGAGCTTGTCGTAGGAGAGCACCTCGCCGCCCAGCCGGCTCGCGCCGACCACCCCCACGGGGGAATCCTCCGCTCGTTCCTGCCCGCCGATGGCGGCCACCAGATCAGGCACCTTGCTGGGCAGCTCCACGACCTTCTGCGCAGTCGCGCCGATCATGGTGCCGATCCGGGTGACGACCTGACCGAGGTTCTGCCGCACCAGGTGATCGGTGGGGACCACTCCGAGGAAACCGACCTCGACCAAGCCCTCCGCCTCACCCAGTCTCGGCTGGGGGTTCTGCATGAGCTCGGGGCGGAGCGTGAGCCTCTCCCCGTCCCGCTCGACGAGCACGGTCGCGGTGCCGGAGGCATCACGGATCGAGTTGCGCAGCTCCGACCACGACTCGACCCACTGGCCGTTGAACCGCAGGATCTCGTCGCCGGGCCGGAAACCCGCCGCCGCCGCGGGTGACTTCGGCGCGTCGGCGGGGCACTGCTGCGTCGTCTGGTCGGCGGGCACAACGCACTCGCTGACCGAGCGAATCGTGGTGGTGGGCTCCGCGATCCCGTAGCCCATCAGCACCGAGGTGAAGATGCCGATGGCCAGGATCAGGTTCATGAACGGCCCCGCGGCCATCACGATGATCCGCTTCCAGGGTTTTCGCTGGTAGAACTGCCGGTGGGAGTCCTCGGGCCGGACCTCCTCGGCCACGGCCTGCCTGGCGTCCTCGACCATGGCTCGCCACGGTGCGGAGGAAGCCGTGCGCCCGTACTCCTCGTCCCGCTTCGGCGGGAACATGCCGATCATCCGGATGAAGCCGCCGAACGGAACGGCCTTGACGCCGTACTCCGTCTCCTTGCCCTGCCGGGAGAACAGCGTGCGGCCGAACCCGACCATGTACTGGGTCACCTTGACGCCGAACATCTTCGCCGTCGCGAGATGGCCCAACTCGTGCCAAGCGATCGAGAACAACAGCCCGAGGAAGAAAATCAGGATGCCCAGCACGACAAGCATCAATGCGCTCTTTCCATACCGGCGAGTTCGCGGGCTCTGCGACGGGCCCACTCCTCGGCTTCGAACACCTCGTCCACGCTGGCCGGCTCGGCGCACCAGGCGTCGGCCCCTGCCAGTACCTCCTCCACAGTGTGCACGATGCTGGTGAAACGACTGTTACCGGCGACGAACGCGGCCACCGCCTCCTCGTTCGCGGCGTTGTAGATCGCGGGCAGGCATCCGCCCCGCCCACCGGCCTCCCGAGCCAGCCGAACCGCGGGAAAGGCCGTGTCGTCGAGCGGTTCGAAGGTCCACGAGGCCGCCTTTTCGAACGTCAGCCGTGGGGTGACTCCGCCTATCCGGTCGGGCCAGCCCAGGCCGAGCGCGATCGGCAGCCGCATGTCGGGGGTGCTGGCCTGCGCGATGGTGGCGCCGTCGACGTAGGTGACCATCGAGTGCACGATCGACTGCGGATGCACCACGACGTCGATGCGCTCGTACTCCACGCCGAACAGCAGGTGGGCCTCGATCAGCTCCAGACTCTTGTTCACCATCGTCGCCGAGTTGATGGTCACGACCGTCCCCATGGACCACGTGGGGTGTGCGAGCGCCTGCTCGACGCTCACCTCGTGCAACGCCTCGCGGCCGTAACCCCGGAACGGCCCACCGGAGGCGGTCAGCACGAGCCGTTCCACCTCCTCCTCCCGACCGGCCCACAGGCACTGCGCCAGCGCGGAGTGCTCGGAGTCCACCGGGACGATCTGCCCGGGGGAAGCGGCCCTCGTGACCAGCGGTCCCCCCGCGACCAACGACTCCTTGTTCGCCAGCGCCAACCGCGAGCCCGCGTGCAGGGCGGCGAGCGTGGGACGCAGCCCCCGTGAGCCGTCCATACCGTTGAGGACCACGTCGGCCTCGGTCTCGCGCACCAGCTCCGTGGCGGCGTCCGGTCCGGCCAACAGCCGTGGCAGCCGGAAACGACCGGTCGAGTAGCCGAGCCGCTGCGCCTCGGCGTAGAGCGCGAGCTGCACGTCCTCCACAGCCGTGGCCCGGGCCACGGCCACGACCTCCACCCCGAGTTCGAGGGCCTGCGCGGCCAGCGCCGCGGGATCGTTGCCACCGGCTGCCAGACCGACCACCCGGAACCGCTCGGGGGCCTGCCGGATGACTTCCAACGCCTGGGTACCGATGGAGCCGGTGGATCCCAGCAGCGTGACGGTGTGCACCGTGTCGCGTTCCTCGCGCCGGGCGCGCGTATCCGGTTGGGCTGAGACCATCGGGGTCATTGTCACCCACCGGCGACGTCACGCGTCATCGCGGTCGCGTTCGGCGGAACCGAGTGGCCGTCGAACCGGCCCGGATCGACCGGGAGCCAGGAACGATCGGGAACCAGGAGTGACCGGTCACACTGCCGACAACACTGCGGCGGCCACCGCCCGGCGGTGTGCGAGGATGGTCGACATCGGCGGTCCGCGTGCCGTGCGGCAGTTCGATCCGCGACGAAGCCGTGTACCGCCCCATGCCGACGATTCGGCGTCCGCGACTCCGAGGCCCGGGAGTCGCGACGGTTACAGGAGGGGAACGTGGCAAGCACGGAGCTGGAACAGACCCAGAGCGAACGGACACCCACCCAGGCGATCGATCCTGCCGAAGAGCCCTCGGTGGAATGGGGCTGGCACGGATCGTTCCCGAAGGGCATCCAGATCGCGGGCTGGTTCTCCACCTTCGCGATGGTGATGATGCTCATCGGCAACCACCAGGGACTCCTCAGTGGTGGTGGCCACCCCATCAGCGCGGACATCTGGCTGATCGTGATCGCGCTGGGAATGGCGGTCGCGCTGATCTACGACCTGCGCAGGCGCCGCACCTCGTGGCGACGCTGAATCTCGTGACGATGCCGACACGCCCTCCGGGCGGTGGGCCGCGTCGCCGAGTTTCGGGCGAGGAGCTCTCCGGCGTCGCGTAGGCGCACTACGCGACGCCGCTCCCACGGCCGCTCACTGATGTCTTGCTGTCGTGCTGTCGGTGTGCGCGGGTCTCCCGGAGCCGGAAAACCTCGATCAGGAGTTCTCGGCGGCCAGCTGCCCGCACGCGGCGGCGATCTCCTGACCGCGGGTGTCGCGCACCGTGCAGGAGACCCCCGCCTCGCGTACGCGCCGCACGAACTCGCGCTCCACCGGTTTCGGGCTCGCGTCCCACTTGCTTCCCGGCGTGGGATTCAACGGGATGACGTTGACGTGGGCGAACCTCCCCAGGTGCTCGTGCAGCAGTTTGCCGAGCAGATCGGCTCGCCAGGGCTGGTCGTTCATCTCGCGGATCAACGCGTACTCCACCGAGACGCGCCTGCCGGTGTGCTCGGCGTAACCACGTGCCGCCCGCAGCACTTCCTCGACCTTCCAGCGGTTGTTGACCGGAACCAGTGTGTCCCGCAACTCGTCATCGGGTGCGTGCAGCGAAACGGCGAGCGTGACCTGGAGCCCTTCCTCCGTCATTCGTCGGATGGCGGGTGCGAGTCCCACGGTGGAGATGGTCACCGAGCGCTGGGACAGTCCCAGCCCGTCAGGGGCGGGGTCACAGATGCGGTGCACCGCGTCGATGACCCTCCGGTAGTTCGCCAGTGGCTCCCCCATGCCCATGAAAACGACGTTGGAGAGCCTGCCCGCCCCACCGGGCAGCTCACCGTCCCGCATCATGGCGGCGGCCTGCCGAACCTGTTCGACTATCTCCGCGGTCGAGAGGTTGCGCTGCAGACCTCCCTGCCCGGTGGCACAGAACGGGCAGGCCATGCCACAACCCGCCTGGCTGGAGATGCAGACGGTGGCCCGTTCCGGATAGCGCATCAGAACGCTTTCCAGGGTGGTCCCGTCGTGAGCCCGCCACAACGTCTTGCGGGTCTCCCCCTCGTCCGTGTCGAGGTTGTTCACGGCGGTCAACAGCGTGGGCAGCAGTTCGTTCGCCAGCACCTGCCTGCTGGAGGCCGGGACATCACTCATCGACCACACATCGGCCGTGAGCCTGCCGAAGTAGTGCTGCGCGAGTTGCCGTGCGCGGAACGGCTTCTCACCCAGTTCGGAAACGGCGGCACGACGCTGTTCCGCGGACAGATCGGCGAGATGCCTGGGAGGCATCCCCCGCTTGGGCGCGTCGAAGACGAGAGGTAGGGACTGCGAGGTCATAGCACCGGCAGTATCCCACGAGGACGAGTGGACGAACGCGGCGGTCACCCGCCGAGTCGGGCGGGGCACTCCGGGCGGGTCCACCCGGATCGGACGCGGCAGGACTCGATTACGGAACGGACACATCCGAGCGCGCGCAGTGGCGGTCGGCATCCGCTGCGCGGGGTGCGGGCGAGGTTTTCGGGCGCCGTCCTATCGTGAAGCCATGACTGGCATGGTTGAGCGCCACTCAGCCTCCGTGGAGGACTACGTACGGACGATCTACGGGCTGGGCGAACGCGGCGCGGCGGTCACGAACACCACGCTGACCGCTCGTCTCGGGCTGAGCCCGTCATCGGTGTCAGGGATGATCAACAAACTGGCGCAGCTCGGCCTGGTCACCCACGAGCGGTACCGGAGTGTCGAACTCACCACCGAGGGGCGCAGACTCGCCTGCGACGTGCTGCGCAGGCATCGGCTGCTGGAGTTGTTCCTGGTGGAGATTCTCGGCTACACCTGGGACGAGGTGCACGACGAGGCGGACTCGCTGGAGCACGCCGTCTCGGACGAACTCATCGAGCACATAGCGGCCAAGCTCGAACACCCCACCCACGATCCGCACGGCGATCCGATCCCGACCGCGGACGGGGTGGTGGAAAAACCCACGACCAGACTGCTGGAGCACCTGGAACCGGGCACCGTCGGCACGATCGCGCGCGTGTGGGACACCGACTCCGAACTGCTGCGTTACCTCACCGATCACGGTTTGACGCTGGGAAATCGTATCGAGGTCGTGGAGCGCAAACCCTTCGGCGGACCACTGGTGGTACGAGTGGGCGAATCCGAAACGGTCGAGACGCACTTCCTCGGCTCCGAGATAGCCCAGACGCTGTCCATCACGGTCCAGAAGTGAGTTCTTCCACACCGGATCGGCAGTAGCACCAAGACGTAATGGTGGTGACCGCGGCAGTGCCGGGGAGGCGTCACCCGGGGTCGTCGGAGGCCGAGCGGTTCCGAGACCGATGGCCGTTCCCGGAACCGTGATCGGCATACCGGGAGTCCTCAACGAACGGCGCGGCACGCTCCGCGGCGACGGTCCGGGAACCGGAACGCCCCGGCGAGTCCTCCACGGCGGAACCGTCCCCCGTCCGTTCGGCTTCGTAGGCGCCCAGTACGGCGAGCAGCAGGTCGAACCTGCTGTCGGTGAGCCGAACGACCACCCATCCGAAACCGAACAACCCCGCGAACACGAACCCCGCCACCCATTCGATCGGAGCGTGCTGGGCCAATAACAGCACAGCAACGCACAGCGCCAGCCCGGAGGCGAAGGCGACGATCCGCGCCACGGTGACCGTCTTCCGCAGTGATCGGTACATCGGGCAGTTCCTGTCCAGATCCCGCACCGCGTCGGTACGCTCGCCGGGCTCCATTCGTGCGACTCGATCCAATCCCGTCACGAGCGTTTCGACCGGTCCCCCAGCCATAGCTACCGCACTCCCGCCAACCAACCGGAATTTTCCGAAGCGACGGCCCCCCGACTTCGCTCGAACACAGTCGATCATGGAAAAACGGGGATGACAAGGCGCCGTTCGGATTACTCACCGGCCGCGAAACGGGCCCGGCCGAAACCGGCGATCCGAATCCGGAACAGTGGTCGACCGCGGCGAACGAAACCGGTCGACGCGCCGAGACCACACGCGAACGCACGGAAACCGGATGTTCGATCGATCGGCACGACACCGAACGAAGAAAACCGATCACTCCTCGCGACGAATTCGAATCCGGTAGTTCACCGGGAGAGCGGTCCCGGAAATCGATTCGACGGCCCGACGGGCCACGGGCGGGGAGAACTCGATCCGCAGTACGGCTTCCAAACTGTTCCGGTCGTCGAATTCCCAGCGGGTCTCGACGTCGAAGCTGTCGAACCCACGGGAGGCGAAGAACCGCTCGATCCGCTCGGGGTCGAAACCGGTGAGGTCGGCGCGCATCCAGTCGCCGTACGGTGGGCTACGACCGTCCAGGTCGATGATCGCCAACGCGCCGCCGGACCGCAGCACACGCCGAGCCTCGGCCAGACCGGCCTCGCATCCCGGCCCGAAGAAGTAGGCGGTGCGAGCGTGCAACAGATCCACGGAGCCCGCCGGCAACGGCAACCGGTGGGCGGCGGCACGAACCACGCGGACCGAATCCCCGCACCGCGAACGCGCGAGCCTGCGCCGGGCACGGCGGACCAGTGGGCGGTACGGCTCGATTCCCAGGACGCTGCGCGCACGTTTCGCGAAAACCGGCAGATGAAACCCGGTACCACAGCCGATGTCGACCACGTCGAGCCCCTGCCAGTCCTGGAGGCCGCGCAGCTTCGCCCAGACGGCGCCGGTCACGTCCTGCGCGGCGTTTTCCACCTCGTAGACGTCCGGCCAGTTCCACACGTTGGGGCTCGGACGGATCTCGACGTCACCGAGGGCCACCGCACGAGTGGCCGCGAGTTTGACCGACAAGCCAGCCAACATCGCCTCGTCAGCTCGGAAGCAACCAGAACAGCGTGCTCCAGGCGACCACAGCCGAAGGCAGCAACGAATCCATCCGATCCATCAGACCACCGTGCCCCGGCAACAGGGTCCCCATGTCCTTGATGTCGAGATCCCGTTTGATCAACGACTCCATCAGGTCACCGATGGTGGAACTGCACACCACCGCCAGGCCGAACAACGCACCCGTCCACCAGGCGCCGTCGAGCAGCAGACCCACGGAGATCACCCCGCCCGCCACACCGGAGACCAGCGAGCCGACGAATCCCTCCCACGACTTGTTGGGACTCACCCGGGGGGCCATCGGGTGTCGCCCGAACAGGACTCCGGAAGCGTAACCACCGGTGTCGGACGCGACGACACCGATCATGAAGCACAGCGCGCGGAAACCACCGTCGGGAGGAACGACCAGCATGGCCCCGAACGCGGCGAAGACGAAGACGTAGGCGGTGGTGAACACCGATGCCGTGACGTCACGCAGGTATCCATCGACCCCCAGTCGAACACGCCAGACCAGACACGCCAGCGTCGTGAGGGCGAAGGCGACCAGAACGGCGGGCAAGCCGTAAGGCCAGGACAACCAGATGATCGCCTGTCCACCCAGCAGGACGGGGAACAGCGCCAGTCGAATACCGGCCCCGCGCCGCAGCGCTCCCGACAGCTCCAGAGCGGAGAGAGCCGCCGCCACGGCGACGATGCCGATGAACAGGTGGCGATAAGTCAGCAGAGCGGTGACGATTCCCGCGCCGAGCAACAGCCCGACCGCCAACGCGGCGGGCAGGTTCCGGCCGGCGCGGGAAGGGCGTGCGGCATCGCCCGGCACGTCGGCCGACATTCCGGACTCACCTTCGCGCTGGTCAGCGGTTACCACGTCCTCAGACCTCGAGCAGTTCGTTTTCCTTGTGCTTGACCAGCTCGTCGATCTGGGAAACGTAGCGATGGGTGATGTTTTCCAATTCCTTCTCACCGCGCGTGCCCTCGTCCTCACCGACCTCACCGTCCTTGACGGTTCGATCGATCTCTTCCTTGGCCTTACGACGCAGATTCCGCACGGTGATACGAGCGTCCTCGCCCTTCTGCTTGGCGAGCTTGGCCATCTCCTTACGCCGTTCCTCGGTCATCTCGGGGATCTGTATGCGGATGACGTTGCCGTCGTTGCTCGGATTGACCCCGAGATTGGAATCCCGAACAGCGCGTTCCATAGCACCGAGCTGACTGGCATCGTACGGCTTGATGACCACGAGCTTCGCCTCGGGCACATTGATGCTCGCCAACTGGTTCAACGGAGTCGGCGAACCGTAGTAGTTGACGACGATGCCGGAAAACATCGCCGGATTGGCACGGCCGGTCCGAACGGTGGACAGATCGTCCTTGGCCACCGTCACCGCCTTCTGCATCTTCTCCTCGGCTTCGAGAAGAGTCTCGTCAATCACGGCTGCTCCTTCGGTACGGGGCCGGCAGGCTCCGACGGGTTTGTCGACACTGGTTACCGCTCCGGCGGGATGTGATCGCACCGGAGCCCGATCAGGAATCAGGATCCCAGTACGAGCTCCGGGGAGTGCTAACCGGGGGTGCTGACCAGCGTCCCGATTTTCGCACCGCTGGCGGCACGGGCTATGTTGCCTTCCACCAGGAGATTGAAGACGAGAATCCGCATGTGATTGTCCATGCACAAGCTGAAAGCCGTCGCGTCCGCGACCTTCAGTCCCCGTTCCAGAACCTCGCGGTGGGTAATGCTGTCGAAGAGCTCCGCACCCGGTGTGGTCTTGGGATCGGCCGAGTAGACACCGTCCACCCCCTTGGCCAGCAGCACCACCTCGGCACCGATCTCCAGAGCCCGCTGGGCGGCGGCCGTGTCGGTGGAGAAGTACGGCATACCGGTCCCGGCACCGAAGATGACGACGCGCCCCTTCTCCAAGTGCCTACTGGCACGACGCGGAATGTAGGGTTCGGCGACCTGCCCCATGCTGATAGCGGTCATCACACGGGTGTCGATACCGTGTTCACGCTCCAGGAAGTCCTGCAACGCCAGGCAGTTCATCGTGGTGCCCAGCATCGCCATGTAGTCACCGCGGGCGCGTTCCATACCGCGTTGCTGCAGCTCAGCACCACGGAAGAAGTTTCCGCCCCCGATGACGACCGCGACCTCCACCCCGTTGGCGACCACCTCGGCCAGCTGCCGCGCGACCGTGCCCACGACGTCGGGATCGACCCCCACGCTGCCGCCGCCGAACATCTCGCCACCCAGCTTGAGCAGCACTCGTCGGTAACCGGCCTCACCGACATGGCCAACGGGTACGCCGTCGTCAGTCACTCACTCCTCCTGAGAAAACGCCCCGCCCTCGGGCTGCGAAGGCGGGGCGCGGACATCGATTCCTGGAGTCGTCCGGAAACGACGAGGACACGTACGGATGCCGACTCACGTGCCGGATTCACATCCCGCTCGCTCGTGGTCCCGTTCCACGATCACTCCGGAACAGCTCCCGCGCGGAGTGCTCCGTCGGACGCGGAACACTCCGGTAAACATCCTGGCCGCCGGAACCGCGGGGCGCACGACAAGCACGATTCCACGGTCGGCAACGCGAAGCTCAGGACTGACCGACTTCGAACCTCGCGAAACGAGTGATGCTGACTCCGGCCTCGTCCAGCAGATCCTTGACGGAACGCTTGTTGTCCTGGACGGAGGGCTGGTCCAGCAGCACGTTGTCCTTGTAGAATCCGTTGAGCCTGCCCTCGATGATCTTGGGCATGGCCTTCTCCGGCTTGCCCTCGGAGCGGGCGGTCTCCTCCGCGATCCTGCGCTCGTTCTCGACGATGTCCTCGGGCACGTCCTCCCGGGAGAGGTACTGCGGCTTCAACGCCGCGATCTGCATCGCGGCACCCCGGGCGGCCTCCTCGTCGGAGCCGGTGTACTCGACCTGGACCCCCACGGCGGGCGGCAGTCCCGCCGCACGACGGTGCAGGTAGGTGGCCACCTGCCCGTCGAAGGCGCTGATCCTGCGCAGTTCCAGCTTCTCACCGATCTTGGCGGACAGGTCGTGAATGGCCGTGCCGACGGTGCTGTCACCCAGCTTGGCTTCGCTGACCGTCTCGACGTCGGCCGAGCCCGCCTCCTTGGCCGCGGCCACGATCTTGTCGGCCAGTTCCACGAACTCGTCGTTCTTGGCGACGAAGTCCGTCTCGCTGTTGAACTCGATCAGGACGCCGTTACCGCCCGCGACCAGACCTTCCGCGGTGGAGCGCTCGGCCCGCTTGCCCACGTCCTTGGCGCCCTTGATGCGCAGGTTCTCGATCGCCTTGTCGAAGTCGCCCTCGGTCTCCTCGAGCGCCTTCTTGCAATCCATCATGCCGGAGCCGGTGACGTCACGGAGACGCTTCACATCGGCCGCACTGTAGTTCGCCATCGTGCGTTGTCCGTCCTCGTCGGAGTGTGTACGCGGTGGGGAAATCGAAGTGACGGGGCGCGCCCGCCCGACAGGCGCGGGCACGCCCCGTTCGTCAGGACTGCGCCGGCTGCTGGTCTGCCTCGGAGTTCGCGGCGGCCTCGGACTCACCGGAACCGGTCAGCAACTCCTTCTCCCACTCCGCGAGCGGCTCCTCGGAAGTTGCCTGCTGGTTCTCGCCGGTCTCGGCGCTCTCGCCGCGGCCACTCCGGGCCATCAGGCCCTCCGCGACACCGTCCGCGACCACGCGGGTCAGCATGGCCGCCGAGCGGATCGCGTCGTCGTTGCCGGGGATGGGGTAGTCCACCTCGTCCGGATCACAGTTCGTGTCGAGGATGGCGACGATCGGGATCCCCAGCTTGCGGGCCTCACCGACCGCGATGTGCTCCTTCTTGGTGTCCACGATCCAGATCGCGCTCGGGACCTTGGACATGTCACGGATGCCGCCGAGCGTGCGCTCCAGCTTCTCCTTCTCGCGGGTCAGCATCAAGATCTCCTTCTTGGTGCGCCCCTCGAAACCACCGGTCTGCTCCATCGTCTCCAGTTCCTTGAGACGCTGCAGCCGACGATGCACGGTCTGGAAGTTGGTGAGCATACCGCCCAACCAGCGCTGGTTGACGAACGGCATGTTGACGCGCTGCGCCTGCTCGGCGATGGCTTCCTGCGCCTGCTTCTTCGTCCCGACGAACAGAATGGTGCCGCCGTGGGCGACGGTCTGCTTGACGAAGTCGTAAGCCCCGTCGATGTAGGACAGGGTCTTCTGCAGATCGATGATGTAGATGCCGTTGCGCTCGGTGAAGATGTAGCGCTTCATCTTCGGGTTCCAGCGGCGGGTCTGGTGCCCGAAATGCACACCGCTGTCGAGCAACTGCTTCATGGTGACGACGGCCATGGCCTGCTTCGCACCTCACGTGTCGGGCGCGCCGTTCGGCGGCGCGCGATTTCGGTTGCCGTGATGAGCCGGGTGACCCACCACCCTGGTACGCGCGGAGCCGTCGCCCGGACACACTCGGTGAGACCGGGACCGCGGACGCCTCCTCGTGATCGCCGCACCGTTGCCCCGCACCGGACAGTGCTTCCACCACCGACGGCGGCAACCCCCTCGTACCGGTTGCCGTCCTCGGGCAACCCGCACGGGCGGCTCTCGTCGGACCCGATCCGCGGGGCTCGTCGGAACGAAGACCCCCGACCGATCCGAGAGACGGACTCCGAGCACGGAATCCGGAGGTGATGCGATCGATACGCGCGTACGCGAAGTCGAACTCGCCGGAGGACGAGTCGCGGGAACGAGTGTACGCCACAACAGGTGGCAACCACATCGCGGTGGCGATTTTCCACAGCTCCCCGATCGCTCCACCCGGTGGGAAATCGGGTCTGGCCGGTGAGCGCCGGCTCCGGCAGAGTGATCCGCATGCGTGGTTGGGCAGTAGCACTGGTGCTGGCCCTGGGAACCGGAACCGTCACCGCGTCGAGCGGCCCCGACGTTCCCACGGCTCCCCCCGGGGAACCCGCAGGCACCAGCACGCCGGGCCTCCGGCTGCGGGAACCGTTGCGCGGGTCGGGGGAAGTGGTAAGGGATTTCCGAAAACCCCCGAACCGCTACGGCCCGGGACATCGGGGAGTGGACCTACGGGCGTCTTCCGGCGAAGCGGTTCTCGCCGCGGCGGCCGGAACGGTCGAACACGCCGGGTTCGTGGTGGACAGGCATGTGATCGCCATCAGCCACGGCAACGGCCTGAGCACCACCTACGAACCCGTGCTCCCCGAAGTCACCGCCGGGCAACCGGTCGAACGAGGCGAGATCATCGGCAGCGTAGCCCGAGGCCACCCCGAATGCGCCGCGAAGAAGCCGCACACGTGCCTGCACTGGGGACTGCGCGACCACGACACCTATCTCGACCCGCTGCTCCGACTCACCACGGGCGATGTCCGGCTACTGCCGTGGCGCGGCCCCGAGAGGGAACACCGCTCCAGCTCAGTTCCCCGGCTCGGTCAGTTTCCCCCGTAGGCGCAACACAGCCCTGGTGTGCAGCTGACACACCCTGGACTCGGTGACGCCGAGCACCTTTCCGATCTCGGCGAGGGTGAGATTCTCGAAGTAGTACAGCGTCACCACGATGCGGTCCCGTTCGCTCAGCCGCTCCACAGCCTCGGCCAGCTGACGTCTGCTGTCGCGATCGACCAAGGTGTTGACCGGGTCCTCAGCACGGTCGTCCGGCAGCGTTTCGGCCAGCGAAGCGGTGCCCCGCCCCACTCCGATGAGATCGTCGAGCGCCACCACGCTGGTCATCTGTAGCTGCGCGAACAACTCACGCAGCTCCTCGACGGACAGGGAGAGTTCCTCGGCCAGCTCCGAGTCGGTGGCAGTGCGTTGCAGCTTGGCCTCCAGTCGCTCCAACGCGCGCTCGACGTCCCGGGCACGGCTGCGCACCGAACGCGGAACCCAGTCCTGCGCTCGCAGATCGTCGAGGATGGCGCCGCGGATGCGCTGCATGGCATAGGTCTCGAACTTCAGTCCTCGCTCGGGTTCGAACTTCTCGATCGCGTCGACGAGTCCGAACACGCCGGACTGGATCAGATCGGAGACCTCCACGTGGGCGGGCAGCCCGGTGCCGATGCGGCCCGCCACGTACTTGACCAGCGGCGCGTAGTGCAGCACCAACCGGTCACGAAGCCGCTGTTCCCGGCTCCGGCCGAATGCCTGCCACAGTGCGACTATTCCGGCCTCCACGTCTTCGCCCTCACGATCCTCGGCGTGGCCCGCTGCGGCGGTACCGCCCTGCGGCCACCACGCCTTCCGAAGCATCGAGTCGAATCGGGAGACACCGTCACCGCGGTGTCCGTTGCCGTGCCGGGGGTGCTGCTCCGTCTCCTCCGCCTCGTCGGCGGGCCGCATGCCTGATCGCGCGGTGGCCGCTCGGGCCGCGCCCCCGGCATCGTCAGGAACGGGGGTGGGTTCGCTCATGGATCGCCTTCAACCGTTCGACGGTCACGTGAGTGTAGAGCTGCGTTGTCGAAAGCGTAGCGTGACCGAGCAACTCCTGTACGCTACGCAGGTCCGCTCCTCCTTCCAAAAGATGCGTCGCAGCGGAGTGGCGCAGACCGTGCGGACTCAGCCGACCGGCGTCACGGACGGTGCTGACGGCGTCGTGGACGATACGTCGCACGCTGCGCGGATTGAGCCGACCACCGCGAACACCGAGCAGCAGGGCGTTCCCCGATGCGGAACCGGACAGTTCAGGGCGTCCGATCTCCAACCAACGGGCCAGGGCACGTGCGGCCGGAACACCGAACGGAACCGCCCGCTGCCGGTCGGCCTTGCCGATTACGCGCAGCATGTGGCGTTCGTGGTCGATGTGCTCCAGGTCGAGTCCGCACAGTTCGGAGACCCGCACACCGGTCGCGTAGAGCAGTTCGAGCACCGCGTGATCACGTAGCGCCACGGGGTCCTCCTGCTCGGCCCCGGCGGCGGCCGCACGCAGCGCCGAGTCCGCCTGATCCTCGCGAAGGACGGACGGCAACCTGCGTCGGCCCCCCGGAACGGACAACCGAGGCCCGGGATCCTCCGTCAACAGCTCTCGGCGATGCGCCCAAGCGGTGAAAGCCCTGACGGCCGCCGCACGGCGAGCGAGTGTGGTTCTACTGGCACCTCGTTCGTGCTCGGCACTCAGCCAGGAACGAAGCGAGTCGATACCGAGTTCGTGAAGCCCCGGAACCTCCCCCGCGCACTCGGCCCCGAAGTGTTCCAGTAACGAGACGACATCGGTGACGTAGGCACGCACGGTATGGCGGGACAGCCCTCTCTCCCACGCCAGGTACCGCTCGAAACGATCGACTGCCGTAGTCAGTTCGGCGGGAAGACCTCGACGGGTCGCGAGCAGGTCCGGCCTGGTCGACTGCTGGGAACGTTTCTGATTCATGCCGAGTGACGTCGCTGGGTGCGTTCGCCGGATTCAAGTAGCACGACGCCACGATACGCGCTCGACATCTCACTGCTCGCAACGTGTCCATCCTCGATCGTCACACCGGACGAATCCGGATATCTCCAACGCGCTCAGGCAGGTGACCACCGACTTTCGCGTTATCCCCGTGTCGTGTGCCAGCTGTTCGACGGTACGGCGCCGGGTCGGCGAGAGCGAATCGTGGACACGTTGGGAAACTTCGTCGAGCTCGTCCGTGGGACGCGGGGCGGGTTCACGTTCCGGTGCCTGGGCGGTACCGATATTCGAAACAACCTCCAGCACGTCCGGGGCACCGGTCACCAGTACGGCCTTTCCGGAACGGATCAACTCGTGACAACCTGACGAATTGGCCGAGGTGACCGGGCCGGGCACAGCCATCACCGGCAGACCCAGGGTGTCGGTGGTGGCCGCGGTGTTGCCCGCCCCACTTCGGAGTCCCGCCTCCACCACCACGGTACCGTCGGCCACGGCCGCGATCAGGCGGTTGCGGACCAGGAACCGGTGTTTCCTCGGTGGTGTGCCGGGTGGGTACTCGCTGCACACCAGTCCGTTCTCGGCGATACGCGCGATGAGCCTGGCGTGGCCCGCCGGATAGTCGAGTTCCGGGCCACAGGCCAGAATCGCCGCGGTGGCGCCACCGGCGGCGAGTGCGCCGCGGTGTGCGGCACCGTCGATTCCGTAGGCGGCCCCCGAGACCACCGTCGCTCCGGAACGAGCCAGTTCGTACCCCAGTTCCGCCGCGCAGGACTCGCCATAACCGGTCGCGGCACGGGCGCCGACCACCGCGACCGCACTGCGCAACACGGCTTCCGGTGAGACGTTCCCACGGCACCAGAGTGCCATCGGAGCGGCCAGCCCGGACAGTCCGACCTCGGTGGCCCCCTCCAGAAAGGCGCTCCGAAAACCGGGCCATTCCCGGTGTTCGGGGGTGACCAGCCGAATTCCGGACCGGTGGGCGCGTTCCAGTAGTTCGGCACCACACACGTGCTCACGACGAGCGGCGGTCTCGTTGACCACCGCGCCGGGAACGTTGCCAGACCGAATCCGATCGGCAGCGATTTCGGCACCGTGCACCGCGACGAAACCGTAGGACGCCGGTGCCGGTGGTTCGGCGACGGCGGACAGATACGCCCAGGCGCACAATCGCTCGGGGCTTACTGATCCGGCGGAGGCGCTCATGCGGTGGTCCTGTCACGGAACCGCAGCGCGGCGGCCACGTGATCCACCTCGGGGCGTTCCGCCCCGTCCAGATCACTCAGCGTCCAGGCGACACGCAGACACCGGTCGGCTCCCCTCGCCGTCAACGCACCCGTGTCGAGTCCTTTGTCCAACAGTCTCGTGGCACTGTCCGGCAACGGGAACTCACGTCGTAGTACGGGGCCGGGAACTTCGGAGTTCGAACGCCAGCCGTGCTTCTCCCACCGCAGGAGAGCGGTTCGGTGTGCCCGGGAGACCCGCTCGCGCACCGTGGCGGAGGATTCCGGGGGTTCGTCGTCGGGCAGTTCCATCGTGGACATCGGACGCATCCGCACCCACAGGTCGATACGGTCCAGCAACGGCCCGGAAAGCCTGCTGAAGTACTTTCGCCGAGCGTGCGGTGTGCACTGGCAGTCGATGTCCCTGGCGGGTGCGCAGGGACACGGATTGGTGGCCATGACCAGCTGGAACCGGGCCGGATAGCGCAGGGTGCCCTCACTCCTGGCCAACCGGATCTCCCCCTCCTCGAGGGCGGTCCGCATGGATTCCAGCCGTTTCGTCCCCCATTCGCAGGCTTCGTCCAGGAACAGCACCCCGTGGTGGGCGCGACTGACGGCACCCGGTCTGGCGAGTCCGGTTCCGCCGCCTATCAGGCCGGGAAGGGATATCGAGTGGTGCGGAGCCACGAACGGCGGGGTACGCAGCAGCGTGGCGTTCTCGGACAGTTCACCCGCGACGGAGTGCACCGCGGTGGTCTCCAGGGCCCGCGGTACCGACAGTTCCGGAAGCAAGCCGGGCAGTCGTCCCGCCAGCATCGTCTTGCCCGTCCCGGGCGGGCCGACCATCAGGAGATGATGGCCACCCGCCGCCGCTATCTCCAGTGCCCGCCGCGCCTCCGGTTGCCCGAGGACGTCGACCAGATCCGGTGCCGGAGACGACCGAGGCACACCCTCGTCCGCCGGGTCGGGACCGGACCACAGCTCTCCGGTGCCCCGTGTCCAGTCGATCACCTCCCGCAGGGTCTCGGCGCCGAGGATCTCGATCCGCTCGACGAGACCGGCTTCCCGCAGCCCTTCCAGCGGCACGACCGCGCGTCGCATGCCACCCGCGACGGCTGCCAACAGTCCGGGCACGAGTCCGCTCACCGGACGAATACGACCGTCCAGTGCCAGCTCCCCGAAAAAGACCGTTCCGTCGAGCCTGCCCGCGGGCACGCGTTCGGCCCCGGCGAGCACCGCCACGGCCAGGGCGGTGTCGAACGAGGTTCCGGTCTTCGGCATGGCGGCCGGTGACAACGCCAGGGTGACGCAGGACTGCGGCCAGTGCTCCCCGGAGTTCCTGATCGCGGCACGGACCCGATTCTTCGATTCCTGCAGTGCCGCGTCCGGCAGCCCCAGCAGCTGAACACTGGGGATACCACCACTGCGGACGTCGGACTCGATCTCGACCAGCACACCGTCCACACCGAACAAGGCCACCGCCCAGGTGGTGTGCAGCGCCAACTCAGCACACCTCCTCGTGGTGCTCGATGCGCACCGGCGAGTCGGGTGGCCACAGCACGGACAGCACGTCGAACCGAACCGGACAGTTGCGGACGTCGTGGGCCCGGAGCCAGGCGGCGGCGACCTCTCGCAGTTTGCGTACCTTGTGCGGGCTCACCGCCTCGACCGGGGAACCGTAATCGATCCCGGATCGCGTCTTGACCTCGCAGACGATCACGCGGCGCCCGTCGGTGCAGACGATGTCGAGCTCCCCCTGCGGGCAGCTCCAGTTACGGGAGAGCACCACCAGGCCCCGCTGCCGGAGATACTCCGCCGCCAGCCGCTCGCCCGCTCTCCCCAGGGCGTGTCTTCTGCCGTGCGTGTCGTCGTCCGAGACTGCTCCGATGATGGGTTTCGGTGTCATGGGCGCCTCCGGGATCGGTTGGATCGGACACTTCCAACCTGCCCGGAGCGCTACGCGCCCACCAAACTCGAATCATTCGGTTGTGTAGCACCGCGGAAGATGTGGACAACCACGTGCCCGTGGCTCACCGCCCCGTGACGGAGCTCGCCGACGTGGCCGGTGACGGCACGTGGGCCGGTGACCGGCCACGTCCGGGAAGTGACGAGGGCACGGGAGACGACGAGCGGGCACCCACGAGACTCCCCGGCACTTCCCGTGGCATTCGACTCGCGCACCGGACTCCTCGGGCCTCGGAGCGAGGCACGCGAACCATCAGCCGAACGGCGTCCCGCTCTCCGGCAGCCGGAGTTCCGGCTTGTCGAGTTCCTCGACGTTGACGTCCTTGAACGTGATCACTCGAACGTTCTTGACGAACCGGGCGGGGCGGTACATGTCCCAGACCCAGGCATCCGACATGACCACCTCGAAATACACCTCGGTATCCGAGTTGCGCACCTGAACGTCCACCCCGTTGGCCAGGTAGAAACGCCGTTCGGTCTCCACCACGTAGGTGAACTGACCGACGATGTCGCGGTACTCCTTGTAGAGTTGCAGCTCCATCTCGGTCTCGTACTTCTCGAGATCCTCGGCGCTCATGGCTGTGCGAGCCCTTTCCTGTCACTGATCGGTCCACGGATGCCCAATGGCGGCACTCCCATTGTCCATCACAGCTTGATCAAAAGCATCGAACAATCCGGATTCACTACTGTTGCCTCGTGGCGAACGCATACCGTGAGTGACCGCGGCCTCCACCACGTTCGAGTAACTCCAGCGATGCTCCGTGGTGGGACCGTGTAACCGGAGAGCGGAGGTGTGTCGCGCTGTCGAATACCCTTTGTGCACGTCGAAACCGTACTCCGGGCACGAGACGTGCAGCTCGTTCATCTTCCGGTCCCGGCTGACCTTCGCGAGCACGGAAGCCGCCGCCACGCAACCGGCCGCCCGGTCCCCCTTGCGCACTGCCACGCTGGGGGCGGTCAACCCCTCCACCCGGAAGCCGTCGGTGAGCACATAACCGGGATGAACCCCGAGACCGGCGACCGCACGGCGCATTCCTTCCAGGTTGGCGACGTGCACCCCCATCGCGTCGACCTCGGCCGGTTCGATCGAAACCACGCAGTATCCCACCGCCGAGGCACGGACGACCTCGAACCAGTGATCACGAGCACGGGCGGTGAGCAGCTTGGAGTCGGTCAAACCGTCGAACCGACGTCCCGAGCCCGCGCGCAGGACGCAGGCGGCGACCACCAACGGACCGGCGCAAGCGCCGCGCCCCGCCTCATCGACACCGGCCACGGGGCCGAGCCCCCGACGTTCCAGTGCGTTCTGCAGTGCCCAGCTACCGGAGTCCCTTCGCACGATGGTGCGCGGCAACCCCAGCTCAGCGGATTTGTTCCGCAAGCTCAGTGTCGCTCCCACGTACGCGAGCGTGCTGCAACCAGCGAACCGCGGCGAATCGACCACACGGCCGGTACGACCACCAGGTACCGCAGTCCTTCCCAGCCGGGGGATCCGGACCACGGATCCCCGCCGGGACCGAGCGCCACGGCCTGCGGGTTCGATTCCTCGATACCCTGCCACCGTCCGGGCGGCAGCAGAATCACCTGCGCCTTACCGACCACGTTGTCGACCGGGACGGCACCGGCGCGGCCACCACCACCCTGGTACCTGGAGTCCAGCGAGTTGTTCCGGTTGTCCCCCATGACCCAGAGGTGATCCTCCGGCACGGTCACCGGGCCGAACTCCTCCTGCTGCTGCGGAGATCCGGGAGCCCAGTAGATGTAGGGCTCGTCGAGCGGCTCGCCGTCCACCAGAACCCGGTTCTGCTCGTCACAGCACTCCACGGTCTGCCCGCCGGTGGCGATCACGCGCTTGACGAAGTCCTTCTCGACGGGCTCGACCAGGTGGAGCAGCGAACCGATGCGGTAGGAGAAACCGACCACCGGATTGGTGGGTTCGGACACACCGCCCTCGTCGGCCATCCAGCTCTTCGGTCCGCTGAACACGACCACGTCGCCCGGCTGGGGATCGCTGAACCGATAGGTGATCTTGTCGACGAGGATCCGGTCGTTGCTGCACCCGTCACAACCGTGCAGCGTCTGCTCCATCGAGCGCGAGGGGATCAGGAACACTCGCGCGACGAACAGCTGCAGCAGCACGGTCAGCACCAGCGCGGTGCTTATCAGGACGAACAGTTCCCACCAGAAGGAGCCCTTCCTGGACTTTCCGGACCGCTTCGAAGCGTTTCGCGCCGAGGAACGCGTCTCGTCCGCCTGTTCGGCGGCTGCCTGCTCGTCCGAGGAGCCCTCCGCAGGGTCCTCGTCGGGTCCTTGGGAACGCATGACGTCGGCCACGCGGCCAGGCTACTGGATACACGATGCCCGTCTCCCGCGACCCCGCGAGGGAACACGCGTAACAGCTGCCGGATTCATCACGGTTGCGGTGCACTTTTACCGATCTGTCACGATCATCCCGCCCGGTTGTCGAGCCAAGTGACCGACGATCGGGCACGATGCCCCGGAACCGACCGGGTCGGTTTCACCTGATCGAAGGAAACCAGCCTGACACGAATCACCGCTTCCGAAAGCACGTGGCCCGATCCCGCGGCCCCGTGGGGCGTCCCGGAGAAGCGGGGCCGGGGAACTTCGAGCACTCGGGAACGGGACGACAAAATGCACGGCCCCGAGCCTCGGGACCGTGCATCGTCGATGGCGTTCCGTCCGGTGGTAGATAGATGCCACCGGCGCGGCAGCGCGTCAGGAGGAGGACTTGGCCAGCTTCTTCTCCTTGACGCGCGCAGCCTTGCCGACCCGGTTACGCAGGTAGTACAGCTTCGCCCGCCGAACGTCGCCACGCGTTGCGACCTCGATCTTGGCGATGTTGGGGCTGTGCACCGGGAAGGTCCGCTCCACGCCGACACCGAAGGAGACCTTGCGAACGGTGAAGGTCTCCCGGATGCCACCGCCCTGCCGGCGGATGACCACACCCTGGAAGACCTGGACACGCTCGCGCGAACCCTCGATGACGCGGACGTGGACCTTCAGCGTGTCGCCGGGCCGGAAGTCTGGGATGTCGGAGCGCATCGACTGGGCGTCCAGCGCGTCCAGCTTGTTCATCGGTGGTCCGTCCTCATCCGTGTCGTTGAACGTTCACTCACGACAGTGAAATCTGTTCGGGCGAGCCGCGACTCGCGTCACGGCGACCGATCCGCCTCTCGACCCTGACGGGCCGCGCGGATTCCCCTGTGACCTACCCGACAACACCGATCGGGCCCCGGGTAGTCACCGAGTCGTTTTGCGTCACCTCGTACCACGAGGAAGACGTCCGCCGGAGCAGAAAAGCGATTACCGGTGGTACTGCCACCGCACCGGTCGCGTTGTCTCACCGGGCAGCTTATCAGCCGGGTTCGCCGCCTCCGAACGAGCCCCGACGTCACCGGAGGCGAGAGCGCCGAAGCGATCCTCCCCGGGCAAGTGAGCCCGGCGGACTCGCCGTTCCCCTACTCATCGCCGGACGAGGCACGCTCCCGTCGCAGCCGGTCCAGCAGTGCCCGGTCGTGCTCGTCCAGTTCCTCCGGGGGGAGGGTGTCGAGCAGCTCGGGGCGGCGGCGCAGCGTACGTTCCAAACCCTGCTCTCTGCGCCAGCGACGCACCGCCGCGTGGTCACCGGAGCGCAGCACATCGGGGACCGAGAGCCCCCGCCAGGTTTCCGGGCGCGTGTAGCTCGGCCCCTCCAGCAGTCCGTCCGAGAACGAGTCCTGCTCCGCGGAGGCCGGGTTGCCGAGCACCCCGGGCAACAACCGCGCCACGGCCTCGATCATGGTCAGCGCGGCCACCTCGCCACCGACGAGGACGTAATCGCCGATGGACACCTCCTCGACGGGCATCCTCCGGGCTGCGTCGTCGATGACTCGCTGGTCGATGCCTTCGTAACGGCCACAGGCGAAGATCAGGCGCTCTTCGCGGGCCCAGCGACGGGCAGTGCGCTGGTCGAACGGCACTCCGGCGGGCGTGGGGACGACCAGACGAGGGGTTTCCGCCGCCTCGGCGGCCACGCTGTCGAGCGCCTCACCCCACACGTCCGGTTTCATCACCATGCCGGGGCCGCCGCCGTAGGGACTGTCATCGACCGAGCGATGGACATCGTGGGTCCAGTCACGCAGGTCGTGCACCCCCACGGAGATCCTGCCCCGCTCGATCGCCTTTCCCAGCAGGGCCTCCCGTACCGGAGCCAGATAATCGGGAAAGATCGTCAACACGTCGATCCGCAACACAGCTCCCTTCCGGGGTCGGGCCGCCGACCAGTCGAACCGCATGGCCGCGAGCCGAGGACGTGGCGAGAAACACGCCGGACTCGGGGGGGGGGGGGGGGGGCGTGAACAGGACGTTCCCCGGTGGGGAACGGCGGTTCGTCATCGGCTCAGAAGAGTTCCAGGAGCCCCTCGGGAGGGTCGATGGTGACGGTGCCGTGGTCGGTGTCCACGTCGACGACGATGTCGGCGACGAACGGCACCAGGGCCTCCCGCCCGTCCGGGAGCGACAACCGCAACAACTCCCCCGCCGGGGCGTGCAGCACACCGAGCAGACTGCCCAGCTCGGCGCCGTCCGGACGGACCGCCCGCAGCCCTTCCAGCTCGTGGTCGTGGAACTCGTCCGGGTCCTCGAGTTGTTCCAGTTCGTCCGGCCGAACCCCGAGCAGCACGCCCCGAAGGCGCTCGGCGTCCTCACGCGTGGTCACTTCGACGGCTTTGACCAGCGGCCGTCCGGCGTGCCACCGGACGGCCGCCAGTTCGAGCGACTCGGGACGCGTTCCCCGGGACTTCCACAGCACTCCGAGTACGGCGCCCACGACGAAACGACGCTCCGGACTGTCCGTGCGGATCTCCACCACCAACTCGCCCTGGATTCCGTGCGGTTTGACCACACGACCAACCACGAGTGGAGCCGCCTGTTGCTCGGCCATCATGGGCTTCTCAGCGATCGGTATCGACCACGTCGACCCTGATGCCACGGCCGCCCACGCCGGAAACGACGGTGCGCAACGCGGTGGCGGTCCGACCGCCCCGGCCGATCACCTTGCCGAGGTCGTCGGGATTGACGTGAACTTCGAGAGTACGACCACGGCGAGTGGTCAACGACTCGACACGCACCTCGTCGGGATTGTCAACGATCCCCCGGACGAGGTGCTCCAACGCGTCGGCGAGGACAGTCACTCCTGGCCTTCCTCGGCCTGCTCCTTGTTCTCGTCCGCAGCCGCGGCGGACTCGGACTTCTTGCCGCCACCCTTCTTCTTCGGGGTGGTGGCGTCCGCGCCCGGCTCCTCGTCGGCGGCGGCCAGCGCTGCCTCGAAAAGCTCCTGCTTGGGGGTCTTGGCTTCCTTCACCTGCAACGAGCCCTCGGCTCCGGGAAGCCCCTTGAACTTCTGCCAGTCACCGGTGACCTTGAGCAGGTGCTGAACCCGCTCGGTGGGCTGGGCACCGACACCGAGCCAGTACTGCGCACGCTCGGAGTTCACCTGGATGTGACTCGGCTGCTGCTTGGGGTGGTACTGGCCGATGGTCTCGATGTCCCTGCCGTCACGGCGGGTCTTAGCGTCGGCCACGACAATACGGTAGTGCGGTTCACGGATCTTGCCCAACCGCATCAACTTGATCTTAACTGCCACGGGTGGTGGTGCTCCTCAAACTCTCGTTCGTGCTCCGGTGAGCATCACTGTGCACCAGCGCCGGACGCGCCGGGATGCTCATACTTCGACCAGCCACGAAGCGGTGAGAGAGCCCGCTCGTGGCGAACAGCTCCCTATTGTGCCAGACCCGTTTTCGGGCAGGAGCCCACGGTCTCCGGCTCGGGCAAACCGCCGGAGCGGAAGGCCCCGAGGAACGGATCCCCGATCGGTCTCTCAGGCAGGCAACATGCCCAGCGACATGAGCAACAGCCCCAGCGCGGGCAGGAAGTTGTTCACCTGGTGTGCCACGACGCTAGCAGTCAACCTTCCGGTGACCAGGCGGGCCAGCCCTATCGGGACCGCTATCACGATCAGCAGCAGCGTACGGGCGGGTTCGAAGTGCCCGATGGCGAATATCGCGGTGGTGAGCAGAAAAACGGTCAGCTGGCTGAACCTGAGCCGCTCCATCGCTCCCCAGAGCAGACCGCGGTAGAGCAGTTCCTCGCAGACCGGTGCGATCAGCCACACGTGCAGAAAAATGATCACTGCCAGCACCGGGGGGAGCCGGATGTCCTCGAGGAGACTTCCCACGGCCGAGTTGGCCTGATCCACACCGACCCAGCGGGTCCAGAGCGCCGAGGCGACGGTACTCAGCACCAACCCGCAGAAACCGATGAGCAGTCCCGTCCGCACATCGGAGCGCCGCCATCGCAGCCCGAAGTCCCGCACCGGCCCGTTCCCACGCACCATGGTCGCGACGACGGCCACCAGACCGGCCAGCACCGTGGGAGCCATCAGCACGAGCACGAACACGGGCCCCATCCAACCCTGCTCACCGAAGTCCCCGACCAGGGCCGCGAGTCCCACCGAGACCAGCACGAACACGGCCTCCGCGAGGAAGAAGGCCCCGAAGCCCCACCGCGGGGCCGCCACGGTCGACCTGCCGTCCGGACTCGGAGTGGCCGCGCCGGACTGTTCCGGATCAACGTCTCCGCCGGATCCGGATGACTGCGGTGCCGTCACGGGCGCCTCCGTGCGATCCAGGTGACTTCCGGAGCACGGAACGATCCGTGCCCGTCGGGTCGACAGACTACCGTCGACCTCGGGGGGTCGGCACCTGGATATACCACCGGGACGGGACGCGCGGATCCGAGGAACGACCACCGGAACGGTTCGTCACCGCAGCACACCGCCGCGCAACAGGATCAGCTCCGGGGAGCGCAGCGCGTCCAGATCCGCCCGCGGGTCCGAGGCGTAGCAGACCAGATCGGCCTCGGCACCGTGCTCCAAACCCGCGAAGCCGAGCCAGCGGCGGGCGGACCAGGTCGCGGCGCCCAGCGCCTGTTCCCGAGACATCCCCACCCGGTGCAACGCGACGATCTCGTCGACGAGCCTGCCGTGCTCGATACCACCACCGGCGTCGGTACCCGCGTAGACGGGAACTCCGGCCTCGACGGCCTTGCGCACGGTGCGGTCTCCGTCACGATGGAGTCGGTGCATGTGTGACGCGTAGTCCGGGTACTTGGTGGCGGCGGCCGCGAACGAGGGGAAGTTCTCGATATTGATCAGTGTGGGGACCAGTGCGATGCCGTCACGCGCCATCCGCTCGATCATCGCGTCGTCGAGCCCCGTACCGTGCTCGATGCAGTCGATCCCCGCGTCCAGCAGCCCGGCCAGTGCCTGTTCCCCGAAGACGTGCGCGGTGACCCGGGCCCCGTGTCGATGCGCGGTCTCGACGGCCTTGTGCAGCACGTCCGGGGTCCAGAGCGGAGCCAGGTCTCCGACCGAACGGTCTATCCAGTCACCGACCAGCTTGACCCAACCGTCGCCCTGGGCGGCCTGCCTCGCCACCGCTTCCGGGAGCTCCTCCGGCTCGTCGAGCTGTTCGGCGAGCTTCGGGATGTAGCGCTTCGGCCGAGCCAGGTGCCGTCCCGCGCGGATGATCCGGGGCAGGTCGGTTCGCTCCTGCAACGGGCTGGTGTCCACCGGAGCGCCGCAGTCCCGGATGAGCAGCGTCCCGGCCGCCCTGTCGGTCTCGGCCTGGTTCGCCGCCTCGTCGAGGTCCACCGGCCCGTCCGGGCCGATACCGACATGGCAGTGCGCGTCCACCGGGCCGGGTAGCACGTACCCGCCGTCGAAGATCGTGACGGCGTCCTCGACGGGTTCGGTGCTGATCAGCCCGTCCCTGATCCAGAGATCGCGCGATCGCCCCTCCGGAAGGAGCACACCACGCAGGTGCAGTGCCGTCACGAACGCTCCTCGGTAGTCGAACAGCATCCCCGTCCGGCCGTGCCACACCCTGTCCGGGCTTCCGGGACGGCACGACCGACGCGAGGGCGTCGCGGAGCGGCCGGCCCGCTCCGCGTTCCCTGCCGGGCCCGCTCACCGAACCGCTCGTTCGAGGTTCCGGGCCACCGGTGAGCGGCAGCCGGGCGGACGATCACTTCTTCTTCTTGCCGAAGTCCAGTTTCGAGGGGTCGAAACCGGGGGGAAGCTGGTTGAGCCCGCCCGTCAGCTGGGACGGGTCGGCACCCTGCTGTCCCCCGGGCATGCCGGGAAGACCACCGGGCATACCGCCACGTGCCGCCTTGGGCTGCGTCTGCCCCTTGTTCTTGCCCTTCTTGCCCTTCTTGCCCTTGTCCTTCTTGGTGGCCTTGCGGCCCCCACCGCCACCGCCGCCGAACTGGCCCGCCATCTGCTGCATCATCTTGCGGGCCTCGAAGAACCTGCTGACCAGGTCGTTGATGTCGCTGACCCGCACGCCGGAGCCATTGGCGATCCGCTGCCTGCGAGAGGCGTTGATGATCTTCGGGTCGGCACGTTCGGCCGGGGTCATGCCTCGGATGATGGCCTGCACCCTGTCGAGGTGCGCCTCGTCGAAGTTGGCGAGCTGGTCCTTCATCTGGTTGGCGCCGGGCAGCATGCCGACCAGGTTCTGCAGCGGCCCCATACGCCGGACCGCCTGCATCTGCTCCAGGAAGTCCTCCAGCGTGAGCTCACCGGTGCCGAGCTTCTCGGCGGCCTGCTCGGCACGATCCGCGTCGAAGGCCTGCTCGGCCTGCTCGATCAGCGTGAGCATGTCGCCCATGCCGAGGATGCGACTGGCCATCCGGTCGGGATGGAAGACGTCGAAGTCCTCGATCTTCTCGCCGTTGGAGGCGAACATGATGGGCTCACCGGTGACCTGGCGGACCGACAGCGCGGCACCGCCCCGCGCGTCACCGTCGAGCTTGGTCAGCACCACGCCGTTGAAGCCGACTCCGTCACGGAACGCCTCGGCGGTGCTCACGGCGTCCTGACCGATCATGGCGTCGACCACGAACAGGATCTCGTTCGGATTCACCGCATCGCGGATGTCCGATGCCTGCTGCATCATCTCCTCGTCGACACCGAGGCGTCCCGCGGTGTCGACGATGACGACGTCGTGCTGGGCACGTTCCGCCTCGGCGACACCGCGACGCGCGACGTCCACGGGGTCGCCGACACCGTTGCCCGGTTCGGGAGCGAAGACCGGCGAACCGGCACGCTCCCCCACCACCTGCAACTGCGTCACGGCGTTGGGGCGCTGCAGGTCGCAGGCCACGAGCATCGGGGTGTGTCCCTGCCCGGCGAGCCACTTGGCCAGCTTGCCCGCCAACGTGGTCTTACCGGAACCCTGCAACCCCGCGAGCAGGATCACCGTGGGTGGCTTCTTCGCGAGCGTGAGATCCCGCTTCTCGCCACCGAGGATGCCGACCAGCTCCTCGTTGACGATCTTGATCACTTGCTGGGCGGGATTGAGGGCCTGGGACACCTCGGTGCCCTTGGCCCGCTCCTTGACTCCCGAGATGAAGCCGCGCACCACCGGCAGTGCCACGTCGGCTTCCAGCAACGCGATACGGATCTCGCGCGCGGTGGCGTCGATGTCCGCCTCGGACAGGCGCCCTTTGCCGCGCAGGTTCTTCAGGACCGAAGTGAGCCGGTCGGAAAGAGTGTCGAACACGGGGTCACGGGCTCCAGAGTCGTCGATGTTCCTACGCCGAGGGTAACCGCCCACCTACGGTGCCCGAAGGCGGACAGGGACACGAACCGATCGTCAACCTCGATCGACCGCCGGACGCTTGTCACCGCCGGAACGAGGTCCACCCGCACCGGCACGCCCCTTGCGCCTGGAACTCGAGCGCTCCCTGCCGCCGGGCCTGCGGGACCAGCCGCCACCGGAACGACGAGGTGGTTCTCCCTCGGTGCGGCTGATCCGCAGTCCACGTCCGGCGACCTGCGTCTTGCGCAGCTTGCGCAGCATCTCCTCCGGGATCTCGGCGGGCAGCTCCACGAGCGTGTGCTCGTCACGGATGTCGATGTGCCCGATCCGCTTGCTGGAAAGACCGCCCTCGTTGGCCAGCGCCCCCACCAGGGCACTGGGGGTCACGCGATTACGACGACCGACCTCCACACGGAACATGGCCGTGTCGGAGTCCGAGGACTCGAACTCGGCGGAGCGCTGCGAGTTGCGACGGGACTTCGACTCGGGCTCGGGTTCCGGTTGCAGCAGCAGCGGACGGTCACCCTGGGTCATGCTCGCGAGTGCCGCTGCCACCCTGGCCGCGGGCACCTCGCTGTTCTGCTCGTAGTCGCGCACCAGCTGTTCGAAGATCTCCAGTTCGCCGTTCTGCAGCGTATCGGTGATCCGCTGGCGGAAACGTTCGAGCCGTCGCTCGTTGACCGCCTCGATCGTCGGAAGGTCCATCCGCTCGATGGACTGACCGGTGGCCTTCTCGATGGAACGCAGCAACTGCCGTTCCCGCGAGGTGACGAACAGGATCGCCTCACCGCTGCGCCCGGCGCGACCGGTACGACCGATCCGGTGTACGTAGGACTCGCTGTCGTGGGGGGCGTCGTAGTTGAGCACGTGCGAGACCCGGTCCACGTCCAGCCCGCGCGCGGCGACGTCGGTGGCCACGAGAATGTCGGTGCGGCCCTGCCGCAGCTGGTCGATGGTGCGCTCACGCTGCGCCTGGGCGATGTCACCGTTGATCGCGGCGGCGTTGAAGCCGCGCTGCCGCAGCTGCTCGGTCAGTTCCTCGGTGAGCTGCTTGGTGCGGGCGAACACGATGGCCGCGTCGACCGGTTCGACCTCGAGCAGCCGTGACAGCGCGTCGACCTTGCGAACACCGCGCACCTGCCAGTAGCGCTGACGGATGTTGGCCGCCGTGGTGGTGGAGCTGCGAACCGCCACCTCCACGGGGTTGTCCAGGTAGGACTGACTGATCTTGCGCACGGCGTTCGGCATGGTCGCCGAGAACAGCGCGACCTGCCGCTGGGACGGAACGGACTTCAGAATCCGCTCCACGTCCTCGATGAATCCCATGCGCAGCATCTCGTCCGCCTCGTCGAGCACCACGTGGCTCAGCTCGGACAGGTCCAGCGACCCCCGATCGAGGTGGTCGATGAGACGCCCCGGCGTACCGACGATCACGTGCGCGCCGTCACGCAGCCCGCCGAGCTGCGGACCGTAGCTCTGTCCACCGTAGATGGGCAGCACCCGGAGACCGGGCAGGTTGGCGGCATAGGTGCGGAACGCCTCCGCCACCTGGATGGCCAGCTCACGGGTGGGAGCCAGCACGAGAGCCTGCGGTTTCTTGCGCTTGTCGAGATCGATGCTGGAGAGAATGGGCAGCCCGAAGGCGGCGGTCTTGCCGGTGCCGGTCTGTGCCTGACCGGTCACGTCACGCCCCTGCAGCAGCGACGGAATGGTCTCCGACTGAATGGGCGAGGGGGTCTCGTAACCGAGTTCGGTCAGGGTTTGCAGTACGCGGCTGTCGAGCTCGAGCTCGTCGAATGTGGGCATGTAAGTCTGAGGTCTCCTCGTGTGGTCGGGGCGGCTGAAGCACTGCGGACGAACCCGTGGCGGCATCCACGACACGGATCACACGAATCGGGTTCGCTAACCGACGGCACCGTTCACGCACCGTCGCCTACGCATCTCGGGCCGCGCTCACCCGCAACGCACACTCTGTTGCCAGTCACTCGCAGCTCGATGAATCTCAGCCGGCAGCGCCGGGTGCGTCCGGCGCGTACCGTCCAGGGTAACGGTCGATCACGTCCGTCTCGGCCCCCCGTCGGTCATTCGGGGAACAACATGACACTACGGAACCAGTTGAACCCCGCCAGTAACCTCCGCGCGGGTGAGTAGATACACCCGGTGCCATCCTCGCAACCTACCGATGCGATACAGGTATTGCCTGGGGAGCCGGGCACGGCGTACGTGCCGAGCGAACGCACGTGCCGTTGTCATTCTGCCACGTGCCCGCTGCCCCGCCAGCGCGGCCTCGGGAGAGACCTCCAACCAGCACAGCACCGGACTCCGCCGCGTGATCGTGGCGAGCGCGACCAGCAGCCCCCGCGCGGTGCGGCGTGTGGCGGGGACGTGCACCACGACGACACCGGGAGCCAGCAGGCAGGCCACCACGATCCTGGCGTAGTGCAACGGATGGACGATCGCCCGGTAGAGCCGCCGAGGGACGCCGGCACCGAATCCCGCGAGCAGCACCCGGTACAACTGCGCGGAGTCCAGCACGAGGGTGGGCTCGGAGCAACGAAGCGAACCCAGCAGCGTGGTCTTGCCCGCCCCCGGCAGTCCCGCGACGACGAGCAGGTCCCTACGGCCGACCCGGATGCGCGAAGCGGAATCGTCGTGTTGTCCGTCACGGACGGGACACGTGGTGGTTCCGGCGACACCACGCGCGAGCAGAACAGCGCGCCGGAAGTCACTTCGTGTACTCACTTCGCGTTCACTGTACCCGAACCGCGGGCCACCCGTCGGCGTTCGCCGGAACCGGACCGACCGGATGGCCCGACCCCTCGACGGGCCATCCGACGGGTACCCCCTGGTACGCGGAACACTCCCCGACGGCTCCCGCCCGACCCCCAGCACGGGCGGGAAGCTCCACCCCTCATCGGGGAGTGTTCACGGCGTCACACCGGAATTCTGGCGTTCGGACGGACCTCTACGAGACCGTGATGACCCCTGAAACGGGCTACGTATTGCTACGCATATCCGGGTGTACCGCGCTGCCGGGTCCTACGCAGCACCGGTACCGCGCGGACGACCACAGCGCCCGGTCCACACGAAAACGACCGTTCCCGGAGTCGGCGTAACGACTCCGGGAACGGCCCTGGGTTGTCACTTCTCGGATCGGGGGTCCGGCCCCGTCGCGGCACGAGGGGCGTCTACCGCTCAGACCGCTTGTTCTCCGGTCTCACCCGTGCGCACCCGCACCACGGACTCGACAGGTGTGACCCACACCTTGCCGTCCCCGACCCTTCCGCTGCGGGCGGCGGAAACGACCGCCTGCAGCACGTCGTCGGCATCGGCGTCGTTGACCAGCACCTCCACCCTGGTCTTGTCCACCACGTCGACCTTGTACTCCGCGCCCCGGTAGATCTCGGTGTGCCCCTGCTGCCTGCCGTACCCCTGCACGTCGGCGATGGTCATTCCCCGAATCCCCAGGGCGGTGAGGGCGTCCCGCACCTCGTCCACTTTGGCCTGTTGGACGACGGCTGTGACGAGCTTCATCGCACACTTCCTTCCAGCGCCTCGATCGAGCCGTGCTCGGTGCTCCGCGATCCGCGCACCGTATTGCGCGCGTCCCCGAAGTGGTAGCCGGACTCGGCGTGTTCGGTTTCGTCGATGCCGGTGTCCTCGTCGGCGGGATCGAGGCGGAAACCGATCGTGCTACGAACGACCCAGGCGATGCCCAGGCTCAGCACCAGCGAGTACGCCAGCACCGCCACAGCCCCGACGGCCTGTCGCCACAGCTGGTCGAAACCGCCACCGTAGAACAGCCCCGCGACACCAGCGGGAGCGCTCTCGGAGGCGAAGAGCCCGACCAGCAGGGTGCCGACGAGTCCACCGACCAGGTGCACCCCGATGACGTCGAGCGAGTCGTCGTAGCGAAGCCGGTACTTGAGCTCCACCGCGAGCGCGCAGACGGCACCGGCGATGATCCCCACCGCGATGGCTCCCATCGGGGTGACCGCCGAGCAGGCCGGGGTGATCGCCACCAGTCCCGCGATGATCCCGGAGACCGCTCCCAGCGTGGTCGGTTTGCCGTGCCGGATCCGCTCGACCAGCATCCAGGCGAGCATGGCAGCACCCGCACCGACGAGCGTGTTCACGAAGACGATGGCGGCGGTGGTTCCGGCGGTCAGTGCGGAGCCGGCGTTGAATCCGAACCACCCGAACCACAGCAACCCCGCTCCCAGCACCACCAGCGGGAGATTGTGCGGTTTGCCCGTCTCCCTCGGCCAGCCGGTCCGGGGGCCCAGAACCAGCACCAGCGCGAGCGCGGCCGCTCCCGCGTTGATGTGCACGGCGGTACCGCCCGCGAAGTCGATCGCCGCGAGCCGGTTGGCGATCCAGCCACCGACCGCGGTCACCTCACCGGCCGCGTTGGTCTCGTCGAAGGCGAAGACCCAGTGGGCCACGGGGAAGTACACCAGGGTCGCCCACAACCCGGCGAACAACATCCAGGGGCCGAACCGGGCACGGTCAGCGATCGCGCCGGAGATCAGTGCCACGGTCAGGATCGCGAACATGGCCTGGAAGGCGGCGAACGCGAACGTGGGGATCGAGCCGGACAAGCTCTCCTGCCCGACGAACCGCGACATCCCGAAGAACTCCGCGGGAGAGCCGAGCAGCCCCACGCCACCGAGGTCGGAACCGAAGGCCCCGGAGTATCCGTAGATCACCCAGAGCACCCCGACGAGCCCCAGGCTGCCCAGGCTCATCATCAGCATGTTGAGCACGCCGCGGGAACGGACCATGCCGCCGTAGAACAGCGCCAAGCCGGGTGTCATGAGCATGACCAGCGCAGCACACACCAACACCCAGGCGGTGTCACCTGAATTCACGTCGCCTCCCGTACGATCCGGCGCTCCAACTTGAGTCCGAATACTCGGCAACGTGTGTTTCCCGATGACGTTCTCGTCGTGTCGCGTGGATGAAATCCACGCCGTTGACTGTTACGTCCCGGTTGGCGGAATCACCGGCGTGTTAACGGTCCGGAGAACCCCGGTCGCGAGACCACCGGTCAGCGAGACCACCGGTCAGCCGAGCAGCGCGTCGACGAACGCCTCCGGCTCGAACGGGGCGAGATCGTCGGCACCCTCCCCCAGTCCGACCAGTTTGACCGGCACGCCGAGCTCGCGCTGCACCTGGAAGACGATCCCACCCTTGGCGGTCCCGTCGAGTTTGGTGAGCACGATCCCCGTGACGTCGACGACATCGGCGAACACCCTCGCCTGGGCGAGCCCGTTCTGACCGGTCGTGGCGTCGAGCACCAGCAGCACCTCGTCGACCTGCGCACGCTTGCCGACCACGCGCTTGACCTTGCCGAGCTCGTCCATCAGGCCGGTCTTGGTGTGCAGCCTGCCCGCGGTGTCGACGAGGATGGCGTCGACACCGGAATCGGCACCGCGCTGCACCGACTCGAACGCCACGCTCGCCGGATCGGCTCCCTCATCACCCCGGACCACCTCGGCCCCGACGCGTTCCCCCCACGTTCCGAGCTGTTCCACGGCGGCGGCGCGGAAGGTGTCGGCGGCGCCGAGCAGCACCGTGCGCCCGTCCGCGACCAGCACGCGAGCGAGCTTCCCGGTTGTGGTCGTCTTACCGGTTCCGTTGACCCCGACGACCAGCGCCACCGCGGGCTTGCCGCCGTCCGCCGGATCCCCGTGCGGCAACGCCTGGACCGCGCGGGACTGCGTGGTGGCCAACGCGTCCACCAGCACCTCGCGCAACAACGCCCTGGCCTGCTCGGGAGTACGCACGCCGCGAGCAGCCACCTCGGTGCGCAGCCACTCGATTATCTCCGAGGCCGTAGTGGCACCGAGGTCGGCCATCAGCAGGGTGTCCTCGATCTCCTCCCAGGAGTCCTCGTCGAGGTCACCGGCACCGAGCAGTCCGAGCACGCTCTGCCCGAACATCGACCGCGAACGCGAGAGCCTGCCGCGCAACCGCTCCAACCTGCCGGTGGACGGTTCGATCGGTTCGACCTCGGTATCGGCGGCCGTGCCCGGCTCAGCACCGGCCTCCTCGACAACACCCTCGGTCCGTTCGGGGGTTTCGGGAGGCACCGTGCCGGTGGCTCCGCCGGAAGCGGTGGACTCGGAGTCCTCCTTCCGCCGGGACGACGTGTCGGTCTCCGCGACCGACTCCGACTCGGCGGGGGACGGCTGCTCCGGAACGGCGGGAGCCGTGGCGGAATCAGCGGCGGGGGGCTCTCCGGTGGTCGTCGCGGTGTCGTCGTCGGTTCCGACCGTGGTGTCATCGACCTCGGAGGAACTCGGCAGCGGCACATCGACCATGCCGCGCCGTTGGCTGTCCCTGGGAACCGCGGCGTCGTCACCGACACCCGGTTGCCCCTGCGTCTCGGTTCGTTCCTCGACGGGATGCTCGGGTGCGGTCGTCGTGCCGCCACTGGAGAGGCTGATTCCACTGCCCGCGCGATAACCACCCTGGCCCGCGGACGTATCCTCCCGCTCCTGTTGAGCGAGGCTGACCCGCCTGCGCCGAGCGAGCAGAATGCCCGTGCCGACGAGTACGGCCAGCACCACCAGTGCGGCAACGATGATCAGGATCACATTCGTGGTGGACACACGTCCATCGTCGCACCCGAGGAGCGCACCGCCGGACGCGACCCGCACGGCGGGTTCGCCCGGGAACCCGTGTCGCGCTTGCACTACCACCCGAAGTGACCTACACCACCAGGATGGAGCCGTGGCGGGTGATCGGGCTGCTTTCGGGAACCTCGATGGACGGGGTGGACGTCGCCGCTGTCGAATTTCGACTGCGGGCGGGGGTGATCGAGTCGCTTCCGCTGGGCTACAGCTCGTTTCCCTACCCCGAAGCGCTGCGTCGGGAGCTCGTGTCGCTGACTCGCTCGGAGGACAAGGGACCGTCCGCGTGGTGCCGGCTGGAGACCGAGACCGGCCGGGTGTTCGCCACGGCCGCGAGGTACGGCGTCGAACAGCTGGCCGGTGGACGCGCGGATCTGATCGGCTCGCTCGGGCAGACCGTCCGGCACGAGACGGCGCGGGGCCGAACGCTGGGAACGCTGCAGCTGGGCGGCTCCGCCCGGATCGCGGAAGCCACCGGGCTTCCCGTGCTCGCCGACCCGCGCAGCAGGGACGTGGCCGCGGGTGGGCAGGGTGCGCCGTTGGCACCGGTACTCGATGTGCTCTGGCTCGCGGGCCTCTTCACTCCCTTGGGGGACACCCCGGCACCGGGCCGCGTGCTGGCACTGAACCTGGGCGGTATCGCCAACATCACGGTGGTGGGCGAAGGAGATCCGCTCGCCTACGACACGGGGCCGGGAAACGCGCTGATCGACGCGGCCGCCGAACTGGTCGGCACCGAGGAGGAGCGCGACACCGACGGCACGTTGGCCGCGCGCGGCCGAATTCGGCCGGATCTGCTGCAAAGGCTGCTGACCGACGACTACTTTCACCTCCGCCCACCGAAGACGACCGGCAAGGAGCGCTTCGGGGTCGGATATCTGCGAACCGCGCTGGAAGCGGTACCGGAGGTCTCCGCGCCGGACCTGCTGCGCACCGTCACCGAGCTCACGGTCCGCACGGTGACCGAGGCGTGTGCCGCGCACGAAGCGGGCCTGGTGATCGCCTCGGGCGGTGGAGTGGCGAATCCGGTACTGATGTCCGGACTGCGACGCGAGCTCGGCAGGCACGGCGCCGAGCTGAACACCAGCGGGCAACACGGGATACCTCCCGACGGTAAGGAGGCGTTCCTGGCCGCGCTGCTCGGTTTTCTCGGGATGCACGGGATCGCGGGCAACATCGCGTCCTGCACCGGAGCCGAGGGACCCCGCGTGCTGGGCACCCTCACCCCGGGAAACCGGCCGTTGTCGCCACCCGACCCCGTCGGGACACCGGTGACCGCACTCCGGATATCGACGCCGAGCGCGTTCCACACCTCCGACCGGGAGAGCACATGCGCATCATCGACCTGGCAGTGATCGGCGTCTACCTGCTGGCGATGCCCGCCCTCGGGATTCTGCTGGCGGGCAGGCAGCGCGGCACCGGTGACTACTTCCTGGGCGGACGTGATCTGCCCTGGTGGGCGGTCTGCTTCTCGGTGGTGGCCACCGAGACCTCCACGCTGACCGTGATCAGCGTTCCCACCGTGGCCTATCTGGGCTCGTTCACCTACCTGCAGCTGGCCATCGGGTACCTGATCGGCAGGACGATCGTGGCTTTCGTGCTGCTGCCCCGCTACTACACCGGCGAACTGGTCAGCGCCTACGCGTTCCTGGGGCAACGCTTCGGACGCGGGATGCAGGGCACCGCCTCGGTGACCTTCTCGATCACCAGGTTGCTGGCGGACGGACTGCGGCTGTTCGCCACGGCCATCCCGGTGAAGGTGATGCTGGCCTCGTTCGGCGTCGCCGCGAGCTACTGGCAGATCGTCCTGGGCCTCTCGGCGCTGACGGTGATCTACACCTACTTCGGGGGCATCCGGGCCGTCGTCTGGGTCGACGTGGTGCAGTTGGGTGTCTACGTGGGCGGCTCGGTGCTCGCGGGGATCATCCTGCTGAGCAAGCTGCCCGGTGACTGGTTCGATCAGGCGCTGCGGGCGGGCAAGTTCGAGCTGTTCGACCTGAGCTCCCCGGTACTGACGAGTCAGTACTCCTTCGTCACGGCCCTGTTCGGCGGAGCGGTGTTCGCGATGGCCTCGCACGGTGCCGACCAGTTGATGGTGCAACGACTGCTGGCCTGCCGCACCCTCGCCGACAGTCAACGCGCGGTGATCACCAGTGGCCTGCTCGTGCTGCTGCAGTTCGCGCTGTTTCTGGGTATCGGTTCGATGCTGTGGGCGTTCTTCGCGGGTGCCAGTCCCGAGCGGTTGGGCCTGAGCAGCGGTGACGCCCTGTTCCCACGGTTCATCGTGAACCAGCTTCCGCCCGGCCTTTCGGGGCTGTTGATCGCGGGAATCATCGCGGCCGCCATGAGTACGCTGTCCTCCTCGTTGAACTCGCTGGCCACCTCGACCGTCAGCGACCTGTATCAGCGGCTGAGCGGCAAGGTCCACGACGAGCGGGCACTGCTGCGACTGGCTCGGGCGGTCACGGTCGGGTGGGCGCTGGTGTTCGTCGTGTTCGCCACACTGTTCACCAGTACCGACAACCCGGTGGTCGAGGTGGGACTCGGAATCGCGTCCTACACCTACGGGGCCCTGCTGGGGGCCTTTCTGCTGGGACTGCTGGTGCGGCGTGCGCGGCAACCGGACGCGGTGGTGGCGTTCTGCTGCACACTGCTCGGGGTGCTCTGGCTGGCGTTCGGCGCGGCCTTTCCGGACGGGCGGGGAGGTCACGCGCCGTTGGCGTTTCCCTGGTACGCACCGATCGGCGTGATGATCACGCTGCTCGTGGGTGGTGTGCTGTCGCTGCGGCACCGCCCGCGGCAGGAAGGAGCCGCACGCGAGTCCGAGCTGTCCGAGACGGGTTGAGTCCCCGGTAGCGGCCCCGGCGGCGCACCCGCACCGACGGCACCGTGCTCATGCCGCACGGTGTCACGTCCGGTGCGCGGGAGTGCTCCCGTCGAAACCCGCCGCGCCGTCAGGAACTCGCCTCTCCTCCGGCCGCCGTAGGAGCGTGCGCGGGTTCGGCCTTCTCCCCGGGCTCGGTCGTCTCGACGGGTTCGTCGTTGCCCGAGGCCAGTCGTTGCGAGATCACGGTGGTGATCCCGTCGCCGCGCATGCTCACCCCGTACAGGGCGTCGGCGATCTCCATGGTGGGTTTCTGGTGCGTGATGATTATCAACTGCGAGTTCGCCCGGAGTTGATCGAGCAGCCCGATCAGTCGCCGCAGGTTCGTCTCGTCCAGCGCGGCCTCCACCTCGTCGAGCACGTAGAACGGGGAGGGGCGAGCACGGAAGATCGCCACCAGCATCGCCACGGCGGTCAGCGACTTCTCCCCACCCGAGAGCAGGGACAGCCGCTTGACCTTCTTGCCCGGCGGCCTCGCCTCCACCTCGACGCCGGTGGTGAGCATGTCCTCGGGGTCGGTGAGCACGAGCTTGCCGGAACCACCCGGGAAAAGGACCGAGAAGACCTTCTCGAACTCGGCCGCGACGTCGTCGAACGCGGTCGAGAAGACCTCCAGGATCTTCTCGTCGACCTCCTTGACCACGTCGAGCAGGTCCTTGCGGGTGGCCTTGAGGTCCTCCAACTGCCCCGAGAGGTACTTGTAACGCTCCTCCAGGGCGGCGTACTCCTCCAGCGCCAGCGGATTGACCTTGCCCAACGCGGCCAGATCCTTCTCCGCGCGGTCCGCCCGACGCTGCTGGGTGTCCCGGTCGTAGGGCAGCGAGGGCGGCTTGCTGACCTGCTCACCGCGTTCCTTGGCCGCCTCGTACTCCGACATCTCCGTCGGGCTCGGTGGGACCGCGACGTCGGGCCCGTACTCCTGAACCAGATCGTCCAGCCCCACACCGAAGTCCTCGACGATCTTCGTTTCGAGCTGTTCGATCCGCAATCGCTGCTCGGCACGGGCCACCTCGTCGCGGTGCACCGCGTCGGTGAGCTTCTCCAGCTCCCCGGAGAGCTCGCGCACCTGGTTGCGCACAGTCTGCAACCGGCTCTCGTTCTCGGAGTGGCGCTGTTGCAGCTCGTCACGCTGCTCACCGGCCGACCGCAGTGACAGCTCGATGCGCTGCAACGCGGTGCGACAGCCCTCGATCACGGTCTCGGCGACCCGTGCACCACGCTGCCTGGCCAGTCGTGCCTGCTCGGCGCGCTCACGCTGCTGCCGCTCCTGCCTGGCGGAACGACGCAGCTGTTCGGCTTTGCCCTGCAGCGCGCGTGCGCGCTCCTCGGCGCTGCGCACGGCGAGCCTGGCGTCCATCTCCCGCTGCCGCAGATCGTCCAGTTCGGAAGCCAGCCGGTCCCGTTCCGTGGTGTCGGGCTCCTGCTCGTCGAGCTGTTCGGACTGCACCACCTCCAGTCGCTCCTGGAGCTCGGCGAGCTTGTCAACCGCCTCCTGCCGCGAACGCTCCACGTCACCGCGCTGGGTACGCAGCCGTTCCACCTCCGCGGCCGCGGACCGGGCGGCGTCGAGCAGACTTGCCACCCGCTCGGAACTGCGTGCGTGCCGCACCCGGAGTTCGTTGCGCTGTTCCCGCGCGGTGTTGACCTCGGCTTCGCGTGACTCCAGCTCGGAGCGCGCCCCTTCCAGAGCGGCGCCGTGCCGTTCCACCGCGCGCCGTGCCTCGGCTAGCTCGGACTCGGCCTCGTCCACGGCGGCCCGCACCTCGATGGGGCTCCGGTTGTCCGAGGCCGACGAGCCACCGGAGGACCAGCTGGTGCCGAGCAGGTCACCCTGCGAAGTGACCGCCCGCACCTCGGGGTGCCGCTCCAGCAGCCGTTCCGCGCTGTCCAGGTCCTCGACCACCGCGATCCGGTCGAGCAGCACCGTCAGGGCGGGCAGAAGCTCGTCGGGGGCCCGCAGCAGGTCCACCGCCCAACGCGCCGAACCGTCCAGTTGCGGCCAGGAGGTTCGGTCGGGTGGAGCGGCGGCACCGACGAGCAGGCCACTGCTGCCCGCCTCGTCCTCCTTGAGCACTCGCAGCGCGGTGGCAGCGTCGGTGACCCCGCGCACCGCCACCGCTTCGGCGGCCGTCCCCAGCGCCGCCGTCAGCGCGGACTCCGCACCGGGTTCCACGCTCAGCAGGGCGGAGATCGATCCGAGCAGTCCGGGAACGCGTTCGCCCGAGGCCAGCAACGCGGCCGCGCCGTCCTTGCGGTCCAGCCCCATCGACAGCGCCTCCACCCGGGCCTGCCAGGAAGCCGTCTCACGTTCGGCGGACCGCTCGGCCTCGACGAGTTCGTCCACCCGGCGCTTGGCCGCGTCCCTCGCCTCGGCGGCGTTGGCACACCGCTGTTCGACGCCGTCGTCGTCACCGTGCTCGGTGTCGTCGGCCGCGGCCGCCTCCTCGTAGGCCTGCTGTGCCTCGGCGGCGCGCCGCTCGGCCTCGGTGGTCGAGGCCGTCAACCGTTCGATCTCCTCATCGGTGGCGGCGACCTTGCTGCGCATCGACTCGACCTCGCCGGAGAGGCGCGCGGCTCCCTCTCGGCGGTCGGCTATGGCACGCACCGCGGCCATGTGGGCGTTCTCCGCCTCCCGCAGCGCCGACTCCGCTTCCGAACGGCTCGTGACCACCTCGGCGAGCGCCTCGCGGGTGCGCTCGGCCTCCTCGTTGGCGGTCTCCTCTCGCTCTGCCGCTTCGTCCGCCTCGGCCTCGAGTTCCTCTGGGTCGCGCTCCGAGTGGTGCTGCTCCGGTTCGGCACTGAGGTGCTTGTGCCGTTCCTGCGCCAACCGCAACGTGCCGCCGAGACGTTCCTGCAGCGCGGAGAGCCGGTGCCAGGTGTCCTGGATACGTGCCACCCGGGGAGCGTCGGCGCTGACCTGCTCCCCCAGCTGCTTCTCCTGCTCCTGGGCCTGCTGCAGCGCCTTCTCCGTCTCGGCCCGCTTGTCTCGCGCGGCCTGCTCGTTGGCTTCGTCACGTTCGAGCTCGGAACGAGCGGTGACCAGGTCGTCGGCGATCAGCCGCAACCGCGCGTCGCGTAGCTCGGCCTGGATGGTCTGGGCTCTTCGGGCGATCTCGGCCTGCTTGCCCAGCGGTTTGAGTTGCTTGCGGAGCTCGCCCGTCAGATCGGTCAACCGGGTCAGGTTGGCCTGCATCGCCTCCAGCTTGCGTAGCGCCTTCTCCTTGCGCTTGCGGTGTTTGAGCACGCCCGCGGCCTCCTCGATGAGCCTGCGGTGCTCCTCGGGCTTGGCCTGCAGGATGCTGGAGAGCTGCCCCTGGCCGACGATGACGTGCATCTCCCGGCCGATCCCGGAGTCGGACAGCAGCTCCTGCAGGTCGCGCAGCCTGCAGGCGTTGCCGTTGAGCTCGTACTCGCTGGCACCGTCGCGGAACATGCGGCGGGTGATCGACACCTCGGTGTAGTCGATCGGCAGCGCCCCGTCGGCGTTGTCGATGGTCAGATTGACCTCGGCACGCCCGAGCGGCGCCCGCCCCGACGTTCCGGCGAAGATGACGTCCTCCATCTTGCCGCCACGCAGCGCCTTGGCGCCCTGCTCCCCCATGACCCAGGTCAGCGCGTCGAGCACATTGGACTTGCCGGAGCCGTTCGGCCCCACCACGCACGTGATTCCCGGTTCGAACCGCAGAGTCGTGGTCGACACGAAGGACTTGAACCCCTTCAGCGTCAGGCTCTTCAGATGCACCGCTGCTCAACGACCTTCCCGCGAAATGACGGCTGTGCGCTACTGCCGGGGCGCTCGGGAGAAACCGCCGGTGCCGTGACAGACGGCACCGCTCCGGTCCGAGGACCGAGTCCCGCGGAACTCACCGTTCGACGAACCCGGAGAGTCCACCACGTGGTGGTGCCCACTGGTCGGCGACGTGCTCGACAACTCCCGGTGTATCACCCGATCGAAGGAGTTCCAGCAATCTTTCGCAGGCGTGTCGGGGTCCTTCGGCGACCACTTCGACACGGCCCCCCGGCAGATTCGTCGCGCTACCGGCCAGCCCCAGCTCCAGGGCACGCGACCGTGTCCACCACCGGAACCCTACTCCCTGTACGCGACCGTGCACCCAGGCGGTCAACCTGCTGGGTTCGGCTTCGGTTCCTTCCGACATGTCCGGGCAACCGCTCCTTGTCGTAGTCGTTCTCGTCGTGTGAAGTGGTACCGATGATGCCTTCCGCTGGTGCCGACGCGGGAATCGCGACTGCGCCGGACGGCGGCCCACCCCGGCATCGGCGGACGGGTGCCGGATAGCTACCGTAATCCGGACGAACGCGGCCACCCCGACGGCTCACGCGGTCACCGGGGAACCGTGGCACCCGCCCGCCGGGAAACCACCTACGGACGCGAGGACGAGTGAGCAACCCGATGGATCCACTCCACGAGGACCGGAACGCCCTGTCGAAACGCCTGGCGGTACTCGCCGGTTCGGGGGTGATGGTCGCGACCGCGTTCTCGACGATGGCGGCCGTCGCACTGGGCAACGTGGAACAGCGGGAAGCCTCGCTGCCCGAGTCGACCGGTGGCGCGGCGAACTCGACGAGCTACGAGAGCACCGGTTCGCGGGAGGGCACTACGAGCTCGCGGAAACCGAGCTCCAGCTCCCCCGAAACGCCCCACGGCGGGGTGCCCGCGGCGGGTGGCGAAACCGCGGACGAGTCGAGCGACATATCACGCGAGGACCGCCCGGGCAGTCGGGAAGATACCTCTGAACAGGATCCGAACACGGGGGCGACGGAGAATCACGACGACGATTCCGCGCCCTCGCCTACCGAGCCCAAGGATCCCACGGATACGCAGACCGAACCCACGAGCACGCAGCCATCAGATCCCACGGATACGCAGACCGACCCCACAACAGACCCCACCACGGAACCGACTGAGACCACCAGCTCCGAGACTGAGTCGGAAGGCAATCCCGACGAAGGCACCACGAACAGCGCCTCGGAAAGCACTCAGGAGACCACCGATACGACGGTGACGGCAAGTTCGCCGGAGAGCACATCGCCCGCGCCGTCCACCACGCCGCTCGAACCCTCGAGCACGAGGACGGTCTGAGCCGAGACCGCGAGACCGGGGAAGGGCTACCCGATGTCCCCCGGGATCACCAGGTCGGCGTTTCCCCTGCTCTCGGCGATCAGCGCCGCGTTGCGCTCGTCGCTGCGCATCACCCACTCCCGCGCGCGGCCGCGCGACATCCCGTTGCGGACGTGGCGCGCGATCAACCGTCCGATCCGCTTGCCGTCGTCCGGTTCCAGGTACCAGCACTCGTCGAGCAGGCCGCGCACCTCGGTCCAGGGCTCCCGGTCCAGCAGCAGGTAGTTGCCCTCGGTCAGCACCAACGGCACCTCGGCGGAGATCGGGATGGAACCGGCGTAGGACTCCTCGACGGAGCGGTGGAACTCCGGGGCGTAGACGACCTCGTCACTCCCTCCCACCGTCTGGGCACGCAGCCGACGCAGCAGCGACAGGTAGCCCGCCACGTCGAAGGTGTCCGGCGCCCCCTTACGGTTCTGCCTGCCCAGCCTGCGCAGTTCGGCACCGGCGAGGTGGAACCCGTCCATCGGGACGAGCGCCGCGCTGTCGCCCAGTCCCTGCAGCAGCTTGTCCGCGAGCCTGCCCTTTCCCGCCGCCGGCGGACCGGCTATCCCGAGAATCCGGCGCCTGCCGTCGCGGGCGAGTTCCCGGGCGCGTTCGAGTAGTTCGTCCAGCCCCTCGCGGTGGACGACGGGCGACCGTCGCGGTTCTCCCGTCACGAGTCCGTCCTTTCGAACACCGTCGAAACGCCCGAGGCCGAACACCCCGGACCCTGCCATGTGATCAGGCTACCGGCCCCGGCTAACCGGGTCGCGTCACTTCCGGAAACGGGAACCCGGTCGGACTTCACCGGTTCGTGCGAATCCTGCCGGACCGCAAGGACCGGATGAGCATGGCGGTGGGCCTGGAGGTCCGGGTACCGTTCTGCGATCACCGCCTGGTGGAGCACGTGTTCAACGCCCCCCGGTCGCTGAAAACCCACGACGGCGGGGAGAAGAGCCTGTTGCGCGGCGCGGTGGCCGACGTCCTGCCGCGTTCGGTACTCGACGGGGTTGTTGACTGTTCCCATCCCTGCGTAACTGTATGTAAAACAGTGTGCTACTTTCCGTATCGAAGGAGTTCGGGGTGGCGAAAACCAAGCCGTGTCGAGGTCTTTCGAGTGTCCGCTACGGCGGCGTCCGCGGAGAGTTGCGCCGGGACGGTAAACAAGCCCGCTGGAAACTCCGGTGAGACCAGCGCTGCTGGCATGGGCATCGCCACGGGAAGACCGCACCTACGGGTGCGGCCAAGGCCGCGTAGCAATACGACGGCTCAGGAACACTTTTACACGCTTCCTGAACGGTCAAAAGTCCCTATCCCTCGACCCAGGATCCGAACTACGCCTCCGAACCGCAGCGACAGGCGGGGGAACTGCTGCGCGCCGATGACCCGGCTCTCTCGCTGTTGCACGACCGACGGATCCGGGAAGCGGTGACGATTCCCGCCCGGGAGGTGGACAGCGGTACGCGCGACGTGTTGGAACGGTTCCTGGACATGTCGATGTGGTTGGAACGGCACGGGCCGGAGATCAAGGTCTGATCACCCGCGGGCTCGTTAAACCGAGTGAACGGCGCACGGGCCGACACGCGCGGTGGGGCGGTCTCCGCCGCCCCACCGCGCCGGAACGTCGGAAGGGTCTCCGTGGCACCGGGCGCGCATCACCAGTGGGGTTCGGACGGAACCGGCTGGCAGCCGGGACAGCTGTACGCGGAGCGATTGGTGAACGCCTCCCGCCGGACCGAGGCACCACAGCGTGGACACGGCGAACCGGCACGGCCGTAGACCGACAGGGAACGGCTGAAGTAACCGGACCGACCGTTGACATTGACGTACAGCGAGTCGAACGAGGTTCCACCCGCGACGAGCGCCTCGCCGAGGACCTCGACCACCGAGTCCAACAGGCGGTGGACCTGCTCGTCCCCCAGTGCGGCCGTGGGGTGCGCCCAGTGCAGCCGGGCGCGCCAGAGCGCCTCGTCGGCGTAGATGTTGCCGATGCCGGAGATCAGATTCTGGTCCAACAGGGCTCGTTTGATGCCCGTCCTGCGGGAGCGGATGAGCCGTACGACCGCCTCCCGGTCGAAGGCGGGCTCCAACGGGTCGGCCGCGATGTGTCCGATGGAGTCGGGTACGGCGAGATCCGCCGAGGGAATCAGCTCGGTGAGGCTCAACCCGCCGAAAGTCCGTTGATCGACGAATCGCAGCTCGGGTCCCTCGTCCTCGAAACGGAACCTCACGCGCAGGTGCTTCTCGTCGGCGGCCCGGCTCGGCTGTATCAACAGCTGACCGCTCATCCCGAGATGGGCGAGTACCGCCTGTCCCCCCGCTACCGCATGTCCCCCTGCCGGGGCTCCGCTGTCGGGAGCTCCCGAGGTCCCCAGCGACAACCAGAGGTACTTGCCACGTCTGCGAACGCTCTCGACGACTCGGCCGACCAGCACGGACGCGAAATCCTCCGGCCCCGGGAGATGTCTACGCACGGCACGCGGGTGCAGCACCTCGACACCGGCCAGTCTGCGGCCCGAGACGTGCTCGGCGACCCCGCTGCGGACGACTTCGACTTCGGGTAGTTCTGGCACGAAGCCATCCTCGAACACGATTCACGGCCGCCGTGCACCGGGGCGTCACCAGCCGGGTCGTCCCCGGCCGGGCCCCTCGAACGCACGCCGCCTACCGCTCGGGGGGACCGCTCGCGTCGGCCGCGCCGTTGAGCTGGTCCGACAGCGTGCGCCAGGCGGTCTGCGCCGCCTTCTGCTCCGCGTCCTTCTTGGTTCGACCGTCGCCCTGCCCCAGGACTTCACCGTTGACGACGGCGTAGGCGCTGAACTCCTTGCGGTGGTCCGGGCCCTGCTCGTCGATCCGGTAGTCCGGGACTCCCAGACCGGCCGATGCGGTCAGCTCCTGCAAACTGGTTTTCCAGTCCAGGCCGGCACCGAGCATGGGCGCCTCGGCCAGCAACGAGTCGAACAACCGGTGGATCACCGCACGGGAGGTCTCCAACCCGTGCTGCAGATAAACGGCCCCGAGAACCGCTTCCAGCGAGTCGGCCAGGATGCTGGCCTTGTCCCTGCCTCCGGTGAGCTCCTCGCCACGTCCCAGCAGCAGGTACTGCCCCAGACCACCCTCGCCCAGTTCACGGGCCACACCGGCGAGCGCGTGCATGTTGACCACGCTCGCCCGCAGCTTGGCGAGTTGCCCCTCGGGAAGATCGGGGTGGTCACGATACAGGTGATCGGTGATCACCAGTCCGAGTACGGCATCCCCCAGGAACTCCAACCGTTCGTTGGGCTCCAAGCCGCCGTTCTCGTAGGCGTAGGAACGGTGTGTCAGGGCAAGCGTGAGCATCTCGGCGTCGAAGTCGACGCCGAGAGCCGCTACCAACGCAGACCGGTCCGATTCACGGTCCCGGGACTGTTGCTTTCCCCCCACTATCGGCGCCTATCAGGCAGGGTTGCTGACCTGACGGCCCTTGTACTGACCGCAGGATGGGCAGGCGACGTGCGGGAGCTTCATCTCACGGCAGGCCCGGTTGGGGCACGCCCGCAGGGTCGGAGCGGAGGCCTTCCACTGCGAACGGCGCTTACGGGTGTTCGACCGGGAAACCTTGTGCTTGGGGACAGCCACGGCTACTTCTCCTCTTCGGTCCCACCGAACCGCTCACGCAATGCGGCCCAGCGAGGGTCAATCGTCTCATGATGGTGTTCCGGACCGAGATCGGCCCATTTGGCACCGCATCCGGAACACAGTCCCGGACAGTCGGGCGAGCACAGCGGGGCGGTGGGCATCGACGGCAACACCGTGTCCCGGACCACCGGCTCCAGATCGATCAGATCACCGGACATCCGGCTGACTTCGTCCTCATCGGTGCTGGTGTCGGTGGCGCTGTCCGGATAGGCGAACAGCTCCCGCAGCTCGACGTCGACATCCTCGGAGATCGCGTCGAGACACCGCGCGCACTCGCCGCTAGCGTTCGCCCTGACGGTACCGGATACCAACACGCCCTCGACCACTGCCTCCAGCAGCAGATCGAGCTCGATCGGCTCTCCCTCCGGCACCCGGACCATGTCGATACCGAAACCGGCCGGGGCCGGGGGTATGCGGGTGTAGTTGCGACTCGTACCGGGGCTGCGGCCGAACTCCCGGGTGTCTATCACCCAAGGACCGTCCGGTGCGGATCGCACGACTTCGTGATTCTGAGGCATCTGTGGTTTCGGCTAGGCTGTTTCGCGATTGCTGGACCCACTCGGAACCGAGCTCGGTCGGATCACCGGTCCACCGACGAGCACCTCACGTCGCCGGACCATTGAGCGCTCGCCCTCTTCGAGCGCAGAAACCGGCCGGGGCCGAGCGGAACCACCCCTCAGGCTACGCCACCGGGGACCGCCGACCGAAACCACACGGCTGGTGCGCACGATGAGCGACCACGCACCCGAAGCCCGACCGGGCCCGGGAGGCGACGGCGTGGGGCGCGACCGCAGCGGTGACGCGGACGGCCACCGGCCGGGGAGTCAGTGCTCGCTGACCGCGGTGCCGTGCTCGGAGGTCTGCCACTCCTCGTAGTCGAAGGGCGCGCTCATGGGACGTCGGAGCTGCTGCCTGCCCTTGCCGACCGTGCGCAGCGTACGTCCGAGAAGTTCCTCGAAGTCGGCCAGCCGGGAGTCTACGTAGGCGTCGCAGTCGCTGCGCAGCCGCTCGGCCTCCTCATGTGCCTCGTCGACCACGCGTTTGGCCTCGTGCTGCGACTGCTGGACCACCTCGGTCTCGGAAACCAGGCGGGCCTGCTCCGAACGCCCCTCGTGGATGGACTGGTCGTAAGCGGCGCGGCCGGCCTGCACCATCCGGTCGGACTCGGACTGCGCACGAGCGATGTAGTCCTCGTACTCGCGGCGCGCGTTGTTGATGGTCTGTTCGGCGTCGGCCCGGGCCTGGGCGACGATCTCGTCGGCCCGCTCCCTGGCGTCGGCGAGCATCTTCTCCGCCTCGGCCCTGGCCTCGGAGGACGTCTTCTCCGCTTCGGAACGTGCGGTACTGAGGCTGTCATCGGCCTCGGTCTTGGCCTTGTTCACCAGTTCGTCCCGGTGATCGAGCACGTCCTGCGCGTCGTCGAGTTCCGAAGGGTAGGAATCGCGAACCTCGTCGAGCAGCTCCAACACGTCGCCGCGCGGCACGACGCACCCGGAGGTCATCGGAACACTTCGCGCTTCCTCGACGATCGTGACGAGCTCGTCGAGCGCCTCGAACACCCGGTACACGTCGATCTCCCTGCAGTCGTATTCACCCGAAGGATACTTGCCAGGCCCGTTCAGGCTCTCAGAACGCACGGATCCGGGTATCGATCACCCCGCGATCCGGTGGTTTCGAACCGGTCACACGAGCCGACCATGTGTGATCCCAGTCTGCCCGGCCGTACCGGCGGGACGCGGGATATCCGGAGCCGCGTGTCCAACACGCGTCACCGGGACACCGGTCGGAAACCGGACCGACGGGTAATCGAGACTGGGCGAAGACCAGTGTCACGATCCGGCGGGAGGTCCCGTTGCCCACCGTACTGTTCCGTTTGCTGCAACGTCTGATCAGCATCCGGTCATGGACGACCCCTGCCCTGGTGATCACGTTCGTGTTCTTCACGAGCTGGCCGCTGATGGCGCTGTTCGAACGCGCCGACAGCGAACTGACTGCTCCGGAGAACTACTGGTGGTGGTTTCTGGTCACCACCTCCACGGTGGGTTACGGCGACTTCTACCCGGAGACCACCGGGGGCCACGTCGTCGGGGTTTACGTCATCGTCGGGGGGATCGCGACGTTGACCACCCTGTTCACCCACCTGGCGACCACCCTGGAAACGGCGAGAGGCAGAAGAATGAGCGGCTCGGGCAGCCTGCACATATCCGATCACATCGTGGTGCTGGGATACGGCGCCGGACGCAGTGAGCGCATAATCGACGAGCTGCTCGCCGACGGTAGGCATCCGGTCGTGCTCGGCGCCTGGGACGACGTGGACCACAACCCCGTCCCCGACCGGGGGATCGGCTTCGTGCGCGGCGACCTGACCGCGGAGGACGTGCTGCACAGGGCCGGGGTGCACCGCGCCCGTTCGGTGCTGATCGACGCGCGCGACGACAACGAGGCCCTCGCCGTGGCGGTGAGCGTGCACCACGTCAATCCGGCGCTGGAGCCGGTGATCGCGCTGCGGGACATGAGCAGGGCCGAGCACATGCGGTACGTGGACGAAACGATCCGCTGCGTCCAGTGGCACACCCCGCACATGATCACCGAGGAGCTGCTGGACCCCGGCATCACCCAGGTTTACAGCGAACTGGTGACACACGGCGGAGGGAACACCTACTCGTGTCGGCTCCCCGAGTCGCTGGGGCCGGTCTCCTACGGCGACTGCCAGTTCGCGCTGGGCAATCGGCACGACGCCACGGTGCTGGCCGCGCGGACGGACTCCGAGCTGCTCATCAGCCCGTCCTGGCGGACGAGACTGCCAGCGGGCAGCACGCTGTACTACATCTGCGCCCGGCGGATCTCGCAGGACCAGCTGGCGCGCGCGGTGCGTGAGGCGAGCGACTCGCGCCGCACGTGAGGCGGGTCGTTCACGGTCGTGGCGGATCCGCACCGCGAGCGTCGGCACGGCGCCCGGTGGTCCCGGACGCCGTGCCTGCGGTCACGGGACTCAGGAGTTGATATCGGTCAGCCGGAAGCTCTCGTAGTGGTCCGCGGTGTAGAAGTACTCCCCCTCGGAGCCGACGACGAACCGGCGGGCGCCGCGGTGGTCGATTCCCGGCGTCTCGACCGTGTACTCGTGGTAGTAGCCGTCCGGGCAGTCCGGCAGGATCCCCTCCCAGTTGTGGAAGACGCCGCCGTCCTCCGGATAGGGGTAGGGACCGCCCTGTTGAATCAGTCGCACGGTGTCGGTGGCTTCCGGCGGAAGGGACGAGAGCGCGACTCGTTCGAAGCCGGAGGTGTTCCCGCACGCGGCCGCGGCGGTCACGGTGGAGGAACGCTCGGCGACCGGTTCGGCCGAGACCGCCGCCACGGGGCCGAGCAGGCCCAGCACGGCGATCAGTCCTGTCAACATCAACCCGGAAAGTTTCACAGCGTGTTGGCGCATAACCAGCACGTTAACTCCGCTGCGTAACTGAGACCAGGCACATCCGTGAACGGCGGATGACGAACGGCGGCAGCGAACACGAACCCGCGACGCGCCGCACGACTAGACTGCTCACCCGATGGACGAACGATTCAGCTTCCGCCCCGCACGGGCCGAGGACGTGGCGGCCGTGGTCTCCCTGCTCAGCGATGACGAACTGGGCCGCCATCGGGAGCGTCCCGGGGACCCCGCCTACGACACCGCGTTCGCCGAGATCGCCTCGGACCCGAACCAGCTACTCGCGGTCGCCGAGCTCGACGGCGAGATCGTGGGAACCCTGCAACTGAGTTTCATAGCCGGACTGTCGCACGTGGGCACCAAGCGGGCCCAGTTGGAAGCGGTCCGGGTCGGGTCGGAGTACCGCGGCCTCGGGATCGGCGGGCGGATGTGCGAATGGGCGATCTCGGTGGCACGCGAGCGCGGCGCGGGGCAGGTACAGCTGACCTCCGACAGCGCTCGAACGGCCGCGCACCGGTTCTACGAACGGCTCGGCTTCAGCGCCACCCACGTCGGTATGAAACTCTCGCTGGACTGACGGATCACGGTGCCACGGGGGGCACCGCGCGACGTCCGTTCCCGGTTGCCGAGGCGACTGATCGGCCCCCGGTCACTCGGACGTTTCCGCCAACCGGTCGAGCAGCCGTCGTTCGATCTTCGGTGGCAACAGGTTGGACACGTCCCCGCCGTAGGTGGCCACCTCCTTGACCAGCGAACTGGCCAAGAAGCTGTAGAGCGGATTGGTCGACATGAACAACGTCTCGACCCCGGAGAGCCGCTGGTTCATCTGCGCCATCTGCAGCTCGTAGTCGAAGTCGCTGACCGCACGCAGCCCTTTGACGATCGCACCGATCCCGTTGGCCTTGCAGTAGTCCACGAGCAGACCGTGCCAGGAGTCGACGACCACGTTCGGCCACGGCTTGCTGACCTCGCGCACCATCTCTATCCGCTCGTCGACGTCGAACAGGCTCTTCTTGCTCTTGTTCACGAGCACGGCGACGGTTACCTCGTCGAACAGCCCCGCCGCTCGCTCGATGATGTCCAAATGGCCATTGGTGACCGGATCGTAAGAACCTGGACAGACGGCACGCCTCATGAGCGGCAACTTAGCAGTACCCGCCGGTAGTACTCAGGACGAGGTGGTGTGACTCACCACCGGACGCACGGGAGACCCTCGAACGAGGGGCCGGTGTCATTCCGGACGAACGCGTTCGGCCCAGTAGACGGCGGCGTCACCGTAGCGCTTGTGCCGCAGCTCCTCGATGCCCTCGGGCCACACCGGAGCGGGGCTGTTCCAGAAGCGCTCGACGATGACCAGACCGTCCCGGTTCAGCCAGTCGTTGCGGACCAACGCCTGCCAGCACTCGTCCAGCTCGGCGGAGTCCATCGCGAACGGGGGGTCGGCGAAAACCAGGTCGTAGGGTTCGCCCGGGGACCGGGCCAGCACCGAACGCACGGCGGACTGCTCGATACCGATGGATCGGAAGCCGAGCGTCTCGGCGTTGCGACGCAGCACTCCGGCGGCGCGCCGGTCCGACTCGACGAAGGTGGCGTGCTCGGCACCGCGCGAGAGCGCCTCGAAGCCGAAACCGCCCGAACCCGAGAACAGATCCAGCACTCTGGTCCCGGACAGTTCCGTCATGGCCTCCAGCGCGCTGAACAGTGCCTCGCGCACTCGTTCGGTGACTGGTCTGGTGCCACGTTGCGGCACCTCGATACGGCGCCCACCGGCGGTTCCCGCGACGATTCTGGTCACCGGACCATCCTCGCCCACCGGTTCCGCCCGGTCATCGCAGGGGTGGGCGCGTCGCGCGACGGCGCGCGAAGCGGAAAACCGCCGCCCGAGCGGGCTCTTCCGGAGGAGTGGCGGGCTCCTCCGGAAGAGCCCGCCTCCTCCGGAGGAGCCGAGCGGCGGAACCGTTCAGCCGATCTCGATGACCAGATCGCCGCCCTCGACCTGCTGTACCGCACCGATGGCCACACGCTTGACCGTGCCGCCCTGCTGGGCGGTGATCGCCGCCTCCATCTTCATGGCCTCGATGGTGGCGACCGTCTGGCCGGTCTCGACCGTCTCGCCCTCCGAGGCGGAAAGCGTGACCACCCCGGAGAACGGTGCCGCGACGTGCGCCGGGTTGGTGCGTTCGGCCTTCTCGGCGACGGGCAGTTCGGAGGCGACCGAACGGTCCCTGACCTGTATGGGGCGCATCTGGCCGTTGAGGATGGCCATGACGGTGCGCACACCGCGTTCGTCGGCCTCGCTGATCGCCTCCAGGCCGATCAGCAACCGCACACCCTGGTCCAGGTCCACGGCGTACTCCTCGCCCGCACGCAGCCCGTAGAAGAAGTCCTTGCTGCTCAGCAGCGAGGTGTCGCCGTAGGAGTGACGGTGCTCGTTGAACTCCCTGGTGGGTTTGGGGAACAGCAGCCGGTTCAGCGTCTCCCTCCGGTCGGTCGCCAGCCCCTTGCGGTCCTCCTCGGAGAGTTCGACCAGTTGACGTTCGGCGGGCCTGCTCTGCAGGGCACGGCTGCGGAAGGGTTCGGGCCAACCACCGGGGGGATCACCGAGCTCGCCCTGCAGGAACCCGATCACCGAATCCGGGATGTCGAACCTGTGCGGCTCGGCCTCGAACTCGGCCGGGTCCACCCCGGCTCCGACCAGGTGCAGCGCCAGGTCCCCCACGACCTTCGAGGACGGAGTGACCTTGACCAGCCGACCGAGCATGCGGTCGGCGGCGGCGTACATCGCCTCGATCTCCTCGAACTTGTCGCCGAGTCCGAGGGCCACGGCCTGCGTCCGCAGATTGGACAGCTGCCCGCCCGGGATCTCGTGCCGATAGACACGTCCCGTGGGAGCCGCCAGGCCCGCTTCGAAGGGCCGGTAGATCTTGCGGACCGACTCCCAGTAGGGCTCCAGATCGCACACCGCGTCCAGGTCCAGGCCGGTCTCCCGTTCGGTGTGATCGGTGGCGGCCACGATCGAGGAGAGGGCGGGCTGCGAGGTGGTCCCCGCCAGCGACGCGGACGCCCCGTCCACGGCGTCCACCCCGGCCTGCACGGCGGCCTGGTAGGTGGCCAGCTGCCCACCGGGGGTGTCGTGGGTGTGCAGGTGCACCGGCAGGTCGAACTCGCGCCGCAGCGCGGAGACCAGCGTGGCGGCGGCGGGCGGACGCAGCAGTCCGGCCATGTCCTTGATCGCCAGCACGTGCGCGCCCGCCTCGACGATCCGCTCCGCCAGCCGCAGGTAGTAGTCCAGGGTGTAGATCCGCTCGTCGGGATCGGAGAGGTCCCCCGTGTAGCAGAGCGCCACCTCCGCCACGGAACGCCCGGTGTCGCGCACCGCCCGAATGGCCGGGCGCATCTGCTCCACGTCGTTGAGCGCGTCGAAGATGCGGAAGATGTCGATACCGGTCTCGGTGGCCTCCGCCACGAAGTGCTCGGTCACCTCGGTGGGATAGGGCGTGTATCCGACCGTGTTGCGCCCGCGCAGCAGCATCTGCAGACAGATGTTGGGGACGGCTCGGCGCAGCGCGGCCAGCCTCTCCCACGGGTCCTCGGCCAGGAACCGCAACGAGACGTCGTAGGTGGCACCGCCCCAGCACTCCAGCGAGAGCAGCTCGGGAGTCGTGCGGGCCACGTGGGGAGCGACCGTGGTGAGGTCCTTGGTGCGGACCCGGGTGGCGAGCAGGGACTGGTGAGCGTCCCGGAACGTCGTCTCGGTGACCCCGACAGCGTCGGAGTCGCGCAGCCACCGCGCGAAGCCCTCCGGTCCCAGCCGGTCGAGCCGATCCTTCGATCCCGCGGGCGGCGGGGTGTCGAGATCGGCGGCGGGCAGTTTGTGCCTCGGCTCGGGAGCGGCGGGGCGTTCCCCGTAGGGACGGTTGACGGTCACGTCCGCGAGGTAGCTCAGCAGCCGGGTTCCCCGATCGGCCGAGTGGCGCGCGGTCAACAGCTTCGGGCGCTCGTCGATGAAGGACGTGGTGATTCTTCCGGCGCCGAAGTCCGGGTCGTCGAGCACCGCCTGCAGGAACGGAATGTTGGTGGACACACCGCGGATCCGGAACTCCGCGACGGCCCGTCGTGCCCGCGCCACGGCGGTGTCGAAGTCCCGACCACGACAGGTCAACTTGACCAGCATGGAGTCGAAGTGGGCGCTGACGCTGCTGCCGGAGAAGGCCGTGCCACCGTCCAGTCGGACACCGGCACCGCCCGGCGAGCGGTAGGCACTGATCATTCCGGTGTCGGGCCGGAAACCGTTGGCCGGGTCCTCGGTGGTGATCCGGCACTGCAGCGCCGCACCGCGCAGCCGGATGCCGTCCTGGGACATGCCGAGCTCCGGCAGTGTCTCCCCGGCGGCGACACGCACCTGGGACTGCACCAGGTCGGCGTCGGTGACCTCCTCGGTGACGGTGTGCTCCACCTGAATCCGGGGATTCATCTCGATGAACACGTGCCGTCCGTGCTCGTCGACGAGGAACTCCACCGTCCCCGCGTTGACATAGCCGATCTCCCGCGCGAACGCCACCGCGTCGGCACAGATCCGTTCCCGCAGCTGCGGGTCCAGGTTCGGGGCCGGGGCGATCTCCACGACCTTCTGGTGCCTGCGCTGCACCGAGCAGTCGCGTTCGTAGAGGTGGACCACGTTGCCCGCCGAATCGGCGAGGATCTGCACCTCGATGTGCCGTGGATTGACCACGGCCTGCTCGAGGAAGACGGTGGGGTCACCGAAAGCGGATTCGGCTTCGCGCATGGCGGCTTCCAACGCCTCACGCAGCGAATCGAGATCGTTGACCCTGCGCATGCCGCGGCCACCACCGCCCGCGACGGCCTTGACGAACACCGGGAACCGCATGTCCCCGGCGGAGTTCATCAGTTCCTCGACGTCGGCGGAGGGGGCGGAGGACTCGAGTACGGGCACCCCGGCCGCTTTGGCGGCCCGGACCGCACTGGCCTTGTTGCCCGTGAGCTGCAGAATCTCGTGTGACGGACCGATGAAGGTGATACCGGCCTGTTGGCAGGCCTCGGCCAGGTCGGGGTTCTCGGACAGGAAGCCGTAACCCGGATAGATCGCATCGGCGCCCGCTGTTCGGGCCGCCCGGATGATTTCCTCGACGGACAGGTAAGCCCGAACGGGGTGACCGACATCGCCGATCTCGTAGGACTCGTCCGCCTTCAGCCGGTGCAGTGAGTTGCGATCCTCGTGGGGAAACACGGCCACGGTTTTCGCGCCGAGCTCGTATCCGGCGCGGAACGCGCGGATGGCTATCTCGCCACGGTTGGCGACGAGGACCTTGCGGAACATGCCGGCTACCTCCTGGGGCAGGTGTCGGATCGCCTGCGAACAATACCCCGAAAATTCTCCCCTTCGGGAGCCGTTCTCGCGTGATGGAACTCATGATCCACAAGCGCCCCGTACGCGACCTGCAAAATCCGGAACCGACAAACAAGGATCAACCAATAGAAATAATCAACATATTCACAAAAACACGAATGTGACGAATGTTTTCAACGGAGCCGAGGTCGGAATCAGCGGAAGCGGACACCGTAGGTGCCGATGTTCGCGCGCTGCGCGCCGACGCGCCAGCCGGAGGAACGACCACACCAACGCCCGAGGAGACGTAAGTCACGAAATTTCGCGCTGAGCGGTTACCGCCCTCGATCGCGTGCTCTTCGGTGCTGCCGGTTCACGCCCGGCACAGCGGAAAACCGAATCGCCGGAGTCCTACTAGGACTTCTCCAGGAACTCGGCACGCTCCTCGGCGAGGAGTTCGGTGATCATTCCGGCCAGTCCCGGGTGGGCACGCAGTTCGGGGTCCTGCCGTACGACGGCCTCCGCCTCGCTGCCCGCCTCGGCGATGACCTCCTCGTCGTGCACCAGCGACAGCATCCGCAGCGCGGACTTGGTGCCGGACTGCGCCTCGCCGAGCACGTCACCCTCCCGACGTTGCAGCAGATCGAGCCTGGCGAGCTCGAACCCGTCGGTGGTCGAGGCGACGGCGTCCAGTCGGCCGCGGGCGGACGTCTGGGGCACCGCCTCGGTGACCAGCAGGCACAACCCGGGGGCGCTCCCCCGCCCCACCCGGCCACGCAACTGGTGGAGCTGACTCATCCCGAACCGGTCCGCGTCCATGATCACCATCGTGGACGCGTTCGGCACGTCGACACCGACCTCGATCACGGTGGTCGCCACGAGCACATCGAGCTCACCGGCGGCGAACCGGCGCATCACCGCGTCCTTGTCGTCCGCGGCGAGCCTGCCGTGCAGCACCCCGAGGCGGAGTTCCCGCAACGGGCCCTGGCGCAGTCGCTCGGCGAGTTCGACCACGGCGAGCGGAGAACGCCGCGAACCGCTACCTTCCGCTCCGCCCGACCGGTCGTCCTCGGCTTCCGGCACGACCTCCCCGTCGGCGGACTCGCCCCCGCTCCGGGAACTCCCCTCGGAGTCGACGACGGTCCCGTCCCCCACTCGGGGGCAGACCACGTAGACCTGCCGCCCGGCGGTCACCTCCTCGGTGACACGCTGCCACACCCGATCGAGCCAGGCCGGTTTCTCCGCGGCCGGAACCACGGTGGTGCTGATCGGGGAGCGACCTCGGGGCAGCTCACGCAGCGCGGAAGTGCGCAGGTCCCCGAAAACGGTCATCGCGACCGTACGCGGAATCGGTGTCGCGGTCATCACCAGCAGGTGCGGACAGGCCTGTTCGGCGGCGCGGCCCCGCAGCGCGTCCCGCTGCTCGACGCCGAACCGATGCTGCTCGTCGACCACCACCAGTCCGAGGTCGGCGAACGAGACCTGGTCCTGGATCAACGCGTGGGTGCCGACCACGATCCCCGCCGCGCCGGAAGCCGCGTCCAGCAACGCCTGCTTCCGCCGCGCCGCGGACAACGAGCCGGTCAGCAGGGTCACCCTGGTGGCGTGCTCCGGGGAGTCGAACTCACCCGCCCTGGCCAGTTCTCCCAGCAGCTCCCGGAGTGACCGGGCGTGCTGCGCCGCGAGAACCTCGGTCGGTGCCAGCATCGCGGCCTGCCTGCCGGAGTCGACCACCTGCAGCATGGCACGCAGCGCCACCACGGTCTTGCCCGAACCGACCTCGCCCTGCACCAGACGATTCATCGGATGCCGTTCGGACAGGTCCTCGGCGAGCTGTTCGCCGACCTCGACCTGCCCCTCGGTCAACGCGAACGGCAGACGCCGGTCGAAGTCCGCTCGCACACCTCCGTCGATCGGCGGGCAGGCCGGAGCGGGGCGCGCGTCCTGCCGCAGCCGCGACCTGGCCAGCGACAGCTGCACACCCAGCGCTTCGTCCCACTTCAGCCGGTGTCGTGCCTCATCGACCTGGCCCGTCCCGTCCGGCCGGTGGATCCAGTTCAACGCCTGATTCAACCCGAGCAGCCCGACCCGCTCGCGCAACGACTCCGGCAACGGGTCCTCGACGCCCTGCCAACCGTCGAGTACCTGGGCCACACAACGCGCCAACGACCAGGAGGGCAGCCCCTGCGCGGCGGGATACACCGGGATCAGGGCGGCCGCGAAATCACGCGCGGCGTCGTGCGCGTCGGCTTCCTCCTCCTCGGTGAACAACTGGTACTCGGGATGGGCGAGTTGCAGCTCGTTGCGGTAGGCCGTGACCTTGCCCGCGAACATCCCCCTTCTGCCGGGGAGGAGTTCGCGCTCGCGCCATGCCTGGTTGAAAAACGTGCAGGACATGGAGCGAGAGCCGTCGGTGATGCGTGCCTGCAGGATCGTGCCGCGGCGTGACCGCATCTTGCGCTTGCCGACTCGCTCGACCCTGGCGAGCACGGTGGCGTGTTCCCCGATCTCGAGCCCGCCGATAGCCGTGAGCTCACCACGCTCCGCGTAACGGCGGGGATAGTGCCGCAGCAGGTCGCCCACTGTGGACATGCCGAACGAGCTGTTGAGGGCCTTGGCGGTCTTGCCGCCCAACACCCGGTCGAGGTTGGTGTCCCACCCGGTCATCGCTTCACCAGTAATGACACGGCGCACTGAGCCGTGCTTTCGACGTCGTGGGCCGACCGAGCCGCTTCGGCCGATGCGGGGACGCCGGAGGACTCGTGTCGGTGTTCAACGATCAAATTATCCGAGACGGCCGACAAGGATCGCCCGCCCCTGGATTCGGGGCCGGCGCCAGGCACAACGTTCACTCGACTCCCAGCATCAGTTCGGTGGTCGACTCCCCGCAGGGGTAGCAGATCAGCTCGACCTCGGGATGGGTTCCGCGCAGGTGCTCGGCCAGCACCTCGGGCAGCGCGGTCGGAGCGTGGTCCGGAATCAGCGCGGTGACCAGTTCGCCCCCCGATGCGAGCATTCGGTCCAGCAGCAGACAGGCCGCCCGCGACCTGTCGTCACCGATGAGCACGACCTCGCCGTCCAGCATTCCCAGCAGGTCACCACTGCGGCAGTAGCCGACCCAGGTCAGTGCCTCCCCCGCCGCGACGCTCAGCTCACCGCGGCGGGTCGCCGCCGCCGCCTCCGCCAGCGCGACGGTGTCGTCGGCGGTCCTGCGGTTCGGGTCGTGCACCGCGAGCGCGGCCAGTCCCTGCACCGGTGAGGCCGTGGGGACCACCACGACTTCGATTCCCGCCCGCAGCGCGGCCTGGGCCGCGTCCTCGGCCGGACGTGCCAACGACTCCTCGTTGGGCAACAGCAGAACGTCCCCGTAACCGGTGTCGAGGATCGCCTCCAGGAGCTCTCGCGCCTCCGGCACCGCCTGCTCGTCGATGCGCAGCGTCAACGCTCCTTCCGCGCGGAAGAGGCTCTCCAGCCGCCCGCCGCGCGTGACCGCGAGTACGACGCGTCCCTCCGATAGGTCGCCGCTCGCGGCGTGAGCGCGCTGTCCCGAGCCACCGCGCGCGGCTTCCCCGACCTGGTCGGCGAACCTGGTGACGCGGATGCCGTGAACCCTGCCGAGTTCGATGCCCGACTCGATGGCCGCACCGATGTCGTCGCAGTGCACGTGCACCGCCCAGGTGGCGGGTGTGGTCGGGTCGGGAAGGGCTTGTCCCGTGTCGGCCACCGACACGCAGTCACCGAGCCCGGCGAGGCGACTTCGCAGGTCGGCGGCGACGGAGGCGGGTGCGTCGGAGAGCAGGTACATGACCTCGTAGGCGTAGTCCGAGTCGTGCCGGGGCATCTCGTCAACGGCGGGGTCCGAGTCCAGCACGGCGGGGCTGTCCGCCGCGAGTCGTTGTGCGTCGCAGACCACCGCGTACAGCGAGTCGAGCAGGATGACCAGTCCACGCCCCCCGGCGTCGACCACGCCCGCCGAGTTCAGCACCGGAAGTTGCGTGCGGGTGAGTCGCAACGCGTCGATCGAGGCCCTGGTCGCGGCTCCGACCACCTCGGGAAGTTCGTCGGCCGCGTCCCGGCAGGCGTCGACGGCCGCGCGCAGCACGGTCAGCAGGGTTCCCTCCACCGGCCGGGCCACCGACTGCCCTGCCAGCTGGAGACCACGCCGTAACGCTTCCCGGAACAGATCCGCCCCCATCGGGGCTCGCCCCTCGGCCTGTTGGGCGATGCCGCGCAGCACCTGGGAGAGCAACAGCCCGGAATTGCCGCGGGCACTGTGCAACGCACCGTCCGCCAGCGCTGCCAGCACCCGGTCGGATCGCTCCTCGGCCGCGGTGTTCGCCGCCGACTCCGCGGCCGCGCGCATCGTCTGCAGCAGATTGGTGCCGGTGTCGTTGTCGGCGACGGGATAGACGTTGATGTGGTCGATGGCCGCGCGGTTCGCGGTCAGCGCGAGCACTGCCAACTCGGCCCAACGCCGTACGGCGGGGCCGTCCAACGCCTGCAGCACCATTCCTCCAATGCGTGGACCACACTCGTCCCGGTCGCCGCTGAGAATAGTCGCCGCGACCGGGATGGAGGTGAGCGACGGCATGGTGAGTAACCACCACGCCGGTGGCGCCGGACCGCGAGGAGCGCGGGCGTCCCACGGGGCGCGGTTCGCCACCGGCGGCGGGCCTCCGAACGATGGGCATCCCGCCGTGTCCGACCGGGTCGACACGTGTTGCTAAACTCCCTCGCGATGGAACTCGACAAGGACCGGTGAGAACCGAGCCGGTTCGCCGGAGGACCTGAATCGGCGGCGAGTTGCGTCGTGACAGCCCGCTGGAAACCCAGGTAACTGGAAACCCAGGTAAGGCCAGTCACGCTGGCATCGGGTATCGCCACGGGAAGACCTCGCACCACAGCGGAGCGGGGCCAATGCCGCGCCGCGAGGCGACGGCTCGGGGAACGTGCGCGATTTCGCACGTTACTCGAACGGCGGTGTACGGGCGCGTAGTCACCCCTGGGTGGACAGCCTTCACCGGCGCGGGGGTAGCCGCGTTGCCCAACAACGCTGTCACCGCACGAGCATGACCCGCGTCGGGTGACGACGCGGGGACGGAGATTCGAGCGAAGTAAGGGGTGTCTGACGTGGCTGCCGTCTGCGACGTCTGCAACAAGGGACCGGGTTTCGGCATGGCGGTCTCGCACTCTCACCGGCGCACCAAGCGCAGGTGGAACCCGAACATTCAGACCGTGCGCGCCAAGGTCAGCCCGACGCAGCGCAAGCGGATGAACGTGTGCACTTCCTGCCTGAAGGCGGGTAAGGTCGTGCGCGGCTGAGACGACGAGACGTCGTCGCGATCACTCGTCGAGAACGCTCGGTCGGTACAACCGGCCGAGCGTTTTTCGGTCGGTGGGCGCCGGGTGAGCACACAGCGGGGGCCGTGCTTCCTCGTCCCCTCGTCGAGGTCCACCTCACCGACGCCCACTCGTGGTTCGGCTCCCGCGCACGGGGCGGAACCGACTCACGGGTCGGAACCCACTCACGGATCGGAGCGGAGCGTCGCGGTCACGGGAGTTTCCAGTCGATCGGCTCCGCCCCCAGTTCCCGCAACATCTCGTTCGCGCGACTGAAGGGCCGTGATCCGAAGAACCCCCGGTCAGCTGACATGGGGCTCGGGTGCGGCGACTCGACACACCCGACACCGGGCATCAACGTACGCAGGCTCCGCGCGTCACGTCCCCACAGAATCGCCACCAGCGGTTCGGAACGCTGCGCCAGCGCCTTGATGGCCTGATCGGTGACTTCTTCCCAGCCCTTGCCGCGATGCGAGGCCGACTTGCCCGGCTGCACGGTCAACGCGCGGTTGAGCAACAGCACACCCCGTTCGGTCCACGGCGTGAGATCACCGTTGGAGGGGTGCGGATGGCCGAGATCGTCACAGTACTCACGAAAGATGTTGGCCAGGCTGCGTGGCACGGGGTCGACGTCCGGAGCGACCGAGAAGCTCAAGCCGACGGGATGCCCCGGCGTCGGGTAGGGGTCCTGCCCCACGATGAGCACTCGCACATCCCGAAACGGCTGTTGGAAGGCGCGCAGTACGTTCTCCCCGGCGGGCAGGTACTCGCGTCCGGCGGCGACTTCCGAGCGCAGGAAATCGCCCATGGCGGCTATCCGGTCGGACACCGGCGCGAGCGCCTCGGCCCAGCCTGGTTCCACAATCTCGTTCAACGGGCTCCTGGTCACGGGCCATGACCCTAGCGACCTTTTGATCATCAACACCGCCCCCCTGGGTGCCCGCCACGTCACGGGATCGGGTATGAGAACCGACCGAGTCCCGGCCGGGCCGTTCAATGCCGCCAGCTCAATGTCGCCAGTGCTGCCACCCGGTCCGTTCGGTGTGCTCGACACCGTCCACGGTGACACCTCGGCCCTGTCGGACACGACCGATGGGACGCCACCCGTCGGGCAGCTCGCGGTCACCGGGGAAAGTCGCCACCAACGCCTGGTCCTCACCGCCGTTGAGCACCCAGTCGCCGGGATCGGCCCCCAGCGCCGAGGCCACCTCCAGCAGTCGCTGCGGCACTTCGAGCTGGTCGGTGCGGATGTCCACCGAAACCCCGGAGGCATCCGCGACGTGCGCCATGTCCGCGAGCAACCCGTCCGAGACGTCGATCATCGAAGTGGCTCCGGCCACCGCCGCGGCGGGCCCGGCCTCGTAGGGCGGTTGGGGAACCCGGTGAGCACCGACCACCGACAGCGGTGAGCGGAATCCACGAGCCAGCACCGCCAACCCCGCCGCCGACCACCCCAGTCCACCGGCCAACGCCACGACATCGCCCTGTCGAGCGCCCTCCCTGGTCACCGGTTTTTCGCCCCGCAGGTCACCCAGCGCGGTCACCGAGACGGTCAGTTGGTTCGAGGTGACCATGTCGCCGCCTATCAGGGCGGTGCCGGCACGCCGCGCCTCTTCCCACATGCCCGCCGCCAGCTCGTCGACGAACTCCGCGGTGACTTCCCCGGAGCACCCGAGCCCCACCAGCAGGCCGGTCGGCACGGCCCCCATCGCCGCGATGTCGGAGAGGTTCACGGCCACGGCCTTGCGGCCCACGTGCCGGGGACCGGACCAGTCCAACCGGAAGTGCACGTCCTGCACCAGCACGTCGGTGGTTGCCACGACTCTGCCGTCCGGAGCGGTGAGCACGGCGGCATCGTCACCGGGACCGAGAAGGGTGCTGCTCGGCTGGTTACGGTGCTCGGTCACTCTCCGGATGAGACCGAACTCACCCACCTGTGAGACGGTCCGTGCGTCCGGTCTCTCCTCGGGAGTCAACTGGATCTTCCTTTCGTTGCGCGTCCACGCGGCTCGATGCGGTAACTTGCCCGTTCGGGGACTGGATCCGCTCATCGGGACAGCACCGGCCTGGCCGGCCGCCGGGGCACCTGCCCGCTCGACCAAGTCGTAAACAGCTCCCAGTTTCCACCTCGAACGCTTCCGACGAGACGAAGGGGCACACCCGTGGTCCAGGCATACATCCTCATTCAGACCGAGGTAGGCAAAGCCGCAGCGGTGGCGTCCGAGATATCCGGGAACACCGGGATCATCAGCGCCGAGGACGTGACGGGGCCGTACGACGTCATCGTGCGCGCCGAGGCCGAGAACGTGGACAAACTCGGCAAGATGGTGGTGGCCAACATTCAGAACGTGGCGGGAATAACCCGCACGCTGACCTGTCCGGTCGTGCACCTGTAGAGCATCCGCACCACCTGACGGGGCCTGTCCGAGCCTCCCGGCTTCGCCCGCTGGGAGCGTTTCGGCCCGCTCGCGGTGGTGACTCGCCCGGCGGAGCCTCCCGCGCCTCTCATCGGGAACGGCACCGGTCCGCATCGCCCGCGACGCTCGTGCTGTAGTGGGTGACGTGCGGGAACAATCCGGATCCGGGCCACCCCGGGTCGTACTGATCATCGCGTTGTCGCTCGGCGTGCTGCTGGCGGCGGGCGTTGCCACGTTGGGAGTCCTGAGCGGCGGGACCGGGCAGCACGCCCGGCCCGACGAGGGGGCCGCCGCGAATACGACGGCCGACCGCGGCGGACCGCTGGCGTTGCCCCCGGTGAAAGCTCCGGAAGCGAACTCGGCGGACTGCGCGACGGTGCTGGACGCGCTGCCCGACGAGCTGCGTGTCGACGGTTCCGGGGTGCCACGGCGTGAACTGGCGACCCCGAAACCGGCGGGCACGGTGGCATGGGGTGACGCCGAGCACGACCCGATCAGTCTACGGTGCGGGCTGACCGCCCCGGCCGAGCTGAAACCCACCTCGAAGCTGATGGTGATCTCCGGAGTGAGCTGGCTGCCGATCAGCAGTGGTGAAACCACCACCTGGCTGGCGGTCGACCGGCCGGTCTACGTCGCGGTCACCGGATCGAACGACACCGGTATCGGCCCGATCCAGGACGTGTCACGGATCCTCGACGAGCACCTGCCCAAGCAGGACGTGTTCGACTGAGCCCCGCCTCATCGAGGTCTTCCGATCGGGTTGTCGAGCCGCTCGCTGGGCGGAACCTCCCGCCGGGCCTCGTTCCGGGAGGCCCGACATCGGGCAGGTAGTCAGGAGCGGTCACCGCAGACCGGTGCCGCGGGCCACAGCGGTGTCCAGCAGGGTGCTCAGCAGGCTCGAGTAGTCGACACCCGCGTGCGCCCACATGCGCGGGTACAGCGAGATCGGGGTGAATCCCGGCATGGTGTTCACCTCGTTGACCACCGGCCGACCTTCCTCGGTCAGGAAGAAGTCGACCCGGGCCAGCCCCTGGCAGTCCAGGGCGTGGAAAGCGCCGACCGCGGCCGTGCGCAACCGTTCGGTCTCCTCGTCGGAAAGCTTGGCCGGCACGTCGAACTCGGTGTCGTCGTCGAGATACTTCGAATCGTAGTCGTACCAGCCGGAACCACTGTCGACGCGCAGTTCGGCGGGGGCCGAAGCGGTCACCTCTCCGTCCGGGAACTCCAGAACACCGCACTCGATCTCGCGTCCGGACAGCGCGGACTCGACGATCACCTTGGGATCGACGCGTCGCGCCTCGGCGACGGCGGCGTCGAGCTCGGCGGGATCGGTGACCTTGGTGATCCCCACCGAGGACCCGGCACGGGCCGGTTTGACGAACACGGGCAGGCCCAGCCTGCTCCTGCGAGCTTCGTCCAATGTGGTCTCGTTGCGACGCAGCACCTCGTAGGTGCCGACCTCAAGCCCCTCGGCGGCGAGGAGCTTCTTGGCGAACTCCTTGTCCATGGCTGCCGCGCTGGCGAGCACGCCCGGCCCGGCGTACGGAATACCGGCCATCTCCAGCAGCCCCTGGATGGTGCCGTCCTCACCGAAAGCACCGTGCAGCATCGGCAGCACCACATCCACGCCGGACAGCGCCTGCCCCACAGTGCCCGACTCCAGCGAGACCAGCTGACGGCTGCTGGGATCCGCGGGCAGGGTCAACGCCTCGCCGTCGACGATCTCCGGTTCGACCCGGCCCTTGAGTCGTAGCTGCTCCTCGTCGTCCGGGCCGAGCACCCAGGAGCCGGCACGGGTGATTCCCACGGGAACGACCTCGAAACGCCGCCGATCCAGATGAGCCAGCACACTACCCGCGGAGAGGCAGGAAATACCGTGCTCGGTACTGCGTCCGCCGAAAACAACCGCCACCCGGATCTTGCGTTCAGCCATACGCGGCACCATACCTCGCGTACGGGGGCCACACCGTAAGCGGCGGATCAACCGCCGACGATCTCCGAGACCAGGATCGGCAAGGTCTCCCGCAGTTCCCGTCCGCCGCACGCGGCGTAGCCGAGGGCCAGGCCGTACCACTGCTGCTCGGCCTGATGGTGCCTGCGCAGACCGTCGACGAACACTCCCCGTCGGCGGAGGGCGGCCATGATGCGACGTTCGGCGTCACCGCCCGACATCGGAACCACGACGTGTGCCCCGGCACGATCACCGACCAGTTCGACACCCGCCCCTTCGAAGGCGTCGACGACCAGTTCCCTGCGTCCGGAGAGCTCGCGGCGCAACCGCCGCAGGTGCCTGCCCAGATCCCCGTTCGCGGCGAACTCGGTGAGCAACCACTGCCCCGCCGGGGCGGGACGGGTGCCGGTGCGTTCGCGATACTCCAGCACCGCGGTGGTCACCCACTCGGGAGCCAACAACCAGCCGACACCGAGCGTGGGAGTGAGGATCTTGCTGGTGGTCCCCAGATGCACGACCACGTCCGGTGCCAGGGCCGCCAGCACGGGCAGCGGAGCCACGTCGTAGCGCAACTCGCCGTCGTAGTCGTCCTCGACGATCAGCCAGTTCGCCGTGCGTGCCCGTTCGATCAGCGCGGTTCGCCGCTGGGCGGGCATTCTGCCGCCCAGCGGGTACTGGTGTGCGGGTGAGCAGTAGACGGCGTCGACGTGCTCGGGAATCCGCTCGACCAGCAGACCGGAGTGGTCCACGGGAACGGGAAACACCTCGATGCCGCTGGCGCGCAGTGCACCCACCGCTCGCTGATACCCGGGCTCCTCCATCGCCACGGTCGCACCGGACGGCAGCACGGCGGCGGCCAGTTCGGCGAGCGCGGCGGTGGTTCCGGCCGTTGCCAGCACCGAGTTCTCGGCCGGACCTTCGACCACCAGGCCGCGGTGGCGCAACAGGTGCTCCACGATGACCGCACGGTACTCCGGCACGCCGGCCCGATAGGGCATGGTGGACGGTGCCTTGTCCCCGGCCGCGCGCCAGGCGCGCCGCCAAGCGGCTCGGTCTATCCCCTGCGACCACGGCGCCCCCGGGGCGAGCAGCACTCCCCGCGTCGCGTCCGCGTCGCTCTCGACGACCGTTCCGGCCTGCGCCACTCCGTCCACTCCCGGCGGAGCGGCGGTGATGTAGGTGCCGGAACCGTGCCTGCCCGCGATCCAGCCCTCGGCGTGGAGTTGTTCGTAAGCGGCCGCCGTGACCGTACGGCTGACGTCGAGGTGCCGGGCGAGTGCGCGGGTGGACGGCAGCCGATCACCGCGTCGTAGCTGGCCCCTCGTGGCGGCGCCGCGCAATCCCTCGGCCAGCTGGACCGCCAACGGCCGGGCGCTGGTGCGGTCCAGCTCCACCGCCAGTTCCACCGGTGGCGCTCCGGACGCGGAAACCCTTGGTGGCATTTTCGAACACTCCTTGATTGGCCCTTCAATGATGCCACCGCTCGGGAGAAGCTGCGGAGACGACCCCACAGGGCACTGACACGGGAAAGGTGCTGCGTTGCTGATCAGGGAACTCGACCAGGCGGAGACGGGCGCTGCGTACCCGGTAATCCGGGAACTACGCCCCCGGTTGAGCACGATGGCCGACTTCCTGGCCGCGGTGGACAGGCAGCGGCAGCACGGGTATCGACTGATCGCGGCTCTCGACTCGGAACAGCGGGCGGTGGCAGCGGCGGGATTCCGCTCCGGTGAATGCCTGGCCTGGGGCAGCTACCTGTACATCGACGATCTGTGCACGCTGCCGCGAGCCAGGGGAAACGGGTACGCGAGCGAACTGCTGCGCTGGATCGCGCGTGAGGCGGCGGCGTCGGGGGTGGGCGAGATCCACCTCGATTCGGGAAACGGGCGTCACGCCGCGCACCGGTTGTACGCGAGCAGCGGGTTCACCGCCCCTTCCACACACTTCGTCCGAAAGCTCTCGACCGCGAACGCGGAGTCCTGATCAACCGGTCGGGTTGAGCGCCCTGCCCGGCCGGTACACGTGAATGCTGATCGCGGGGTCCGGCCCCTCGTTGTGCACCTGATGGGCGTAGTTGGGACCGAAGACCCGGGACTGGCCCGCGACGAGCGTGTGCAGCGCCTCGGCCTGGTGGTGTCCGGAGTCGGAGCGCACGGCGCGTTCGGTCAGCACACCGGAGACCACGGTGAAGGCACCGTCGGCACCTCCGTGATCGTGCAGCTCGGTGTGCTGGCCGGGCAACCAGCTCAGGATCCAGACCTCGTGGTCGTCGGTGCGCCGCAGCAGTGCGGACCAACGTTGTTCCCGGTCGTAGCGCACCAGGTGTGCCCAACCGCGACGATTGGTCGCGATATCGCGGGCTATCAGCGCCGGATGCGATCGAGTGCGTTCGGGCGCGTGGAGAACGGTATTCGGTGGAACGGCGAACACAGCGGAGGGTCCTTCGCGATAGTACGGGAGAAGAGCGGAAAGCGGGATCGGCGGATCAACGATCCGTGATCACGGGGAAATTCACCGCGAAGGACACAGCGCGCTCGCTACCAGGCGCAGCTCGACATGGCGGTACTGACCGGCCGGACGCCGGACCGCCGTCGGGTTCGCCTTCGTAGCGCGCCAAAACACGACGACCAGTGAACCAGGAACGAGACGCTACGGCAAGGAAATCCCCCGAGACTCGCAAGATCTCACACTGTCGTGCGACACCGACTCACGTCACGGCGAGAGCTCTCGCCGCGCGAACCGAGTGTTCCGACAGTCGCTGATCCGCGCGAACCGGGGCACCACGCCAGCCGGAGCAGGGCGCCACTACCGCCGCAGTGCGGCGAGGACGTCGGCCACGAGATCGGCGGGGTCCTCACAACCGGCCGAGAACCGCACGAAACCGTCCGGAACGGGATCGCCCCACTGGGCACGCCGGTCCACGGTGCTGTGCACCCCACCGAAACTGGTCGCTCCGGAAACGAGGTGACTACGGTTGACGAACCGTTCCACCGCCTCGGCGTCCCGCAGTTCGAAGCGCAGCACACCGCCCCAACGGCGCATCTGTCGACTCGCCACTTCGTGCGCGGGGTCGCTCGGCATGCCGGGCCAGCGAACTCCCGTGACGTCCGCGTGACCGGACAACGCCTCGGCGAGCGCCGCCGCGTTCTCGGCCTGCCGGGCGAGACGCAGGTCGAGCGTCGCCATGCTGCGATGCGCCAGCCAGGTCTCGAACGGCGCCGGGATCGCACCGGAGAGGGTGCGTACCCGGCCGAGGAGTCGCGCGAGCTCCTCGTCGCGCACACTGACGTGGCCGAGCAACAGGTCGCTGTGCCCGCACAGGGCCTTCGTGTCACTGGCGACCACCACGTCGGCGCCGAGTTCCAGCGGTCGCTGGCCCAACGGCGTGGCGGTCGTGTTGTCCACGGCCAGCAGCGCGCCCGCAGCGTGGGCACGCTCGGCCAGCGCCGCGATGTCGCAGACGTCGAGACCGGGATTGGAGGGAGTCTCCAGCAACACCAGACGGGCGCCGTCGAAAACGTCGTCCGGGAAGGGGCCCGCCGTCGGAACCTCCCTGACCCGCAGGTGCAGCTCGGCGAGTTCGGTCCGCACGAACTCCCTGGTGGCGTAGTAGCCGTCGGTGGGCAGCACCAGCACGTCACCGGCGTGCAGCACGGCCCGCAGCAGAGTGCCGATGGCCGCCATCCCGGAGGGCAGCAGCAGGCACGTTCCGCCGTCGAGATCCCCGACGGCGGTTTCCAGCGCCCGCCAGGTGGGATTCCCGCCCCGACCGTAGAAATCGGTGTCACCGAGGCGATCGGAGCCACCCAGGTGGTACGGGGCCGCGAACACCGGACCGGGCATGAACGACTCCCCGGCGGCCGGTTCGGTCTCTCCACCGTGTACGCAGCGCGTCCCGTCCCCGTACAACGGGTTCTCCTTCCTGTGCGACATCTCGATCGCTATTCCGGTTTACGGTCCCGTCCCAGCAGCTCGGCCGCGGCGGGCACCGGGTCCAACCCTTCGTGGCAGACCCGGTGGACCACTTCGGCTATCGGCATCTCCACGCCGTTGGCGGCCGCGAGTTCGCACAGCGACCGGCAGGACTTGACACCCTCCGCGACCTGCCCGTGCGCGGCACGCTGCGCCTCGGCGACGGAATCACCGTGCCCCAGCCGCTCCCCGAACGTGCGGTTGCGGGACAGCGGCGACACGCAGGTGGCCACCAGATCGCCCATTCCGGCCAGCCCGGCGAAGGTCATGGGCTCGGCGCCCAGCGCTGTTCCCAACCGGGTCGTCTCGGCGATGCCCCTGGTGATGAGAGTGGACATGGTGTTGGAGCCGTACCCCAGGCCGGAGGCCACCCCGCAGGCGAGCGCGATCACGTTCTTGCAGGCACCGGCCACCTCCACCCCGACGATATCGGTGTTGGTGTAGGGCCGGAAGTACCCCGTCGAACAGGCGCGCTGCAGCGCGACGGCGCGCTCGTGGTCCGGACAGGCGACCACTGTGGCGGTGGGCTGCTCGTCGGCGATCTCCTTGGCGAGGTTGGGGCCGGAAACGACGGCCACCCGAGCGGCGGGCACATCGGCCACCTCGGCTATCACCTGGCTCATACGCTTCAGAGTGCTCAACTCGACCCCTTTGGCCAGACTGACCAGCGTGGCCCCATCCGGGAGGAGTGGTTGCCACCCGGTCAGGTTCTCCCGCAGGGTCTGACTCGGCACCGCGAGCACCACCGCGTCGGCACCGTGCAGCGCCACCGCGGCGTCGTCGGTGGCACGCAGCCCGCCGGGAAGCGGGGTGCGCGGAAGGTACTCGGCGTTGACGCGGTCCCGCTCGATCGCCTCGGCCATGTGGCTCCTGCGGGCCCACAACCGCACCTCGGTGCCCGCGTCGGCGAGCACTTTGGCGAACGCGGTTCCCCAGGAACCGGCGCCCAGCACTGCCACACGCCGCAACGCACCACCCTCCGCCCCGGAAGCGGTGGTCTCAGACATGGTCGTCGTTCCGCTCCGCACGCCTCGAACCGGAGTAGAACGAGGACGGTGCGGGCTCCTCCCTGATCTCGGCCAGCTGATCGCGCACCCGACGCATGAGCAGCTCGGTGACCTCACGCAACACCCTGGTGTCGGCTTCCCGCTCGCGGTACTCGGACAGGTCCGCGGGGGCGCCGAATCGCATCGTGACCCGCTTGCGCGGGAAGGGGCGAAAACGCTTGTGATATCCGTCGAGGATTTCCCTGGTGCCCCATCTCGCCACCGGAATCACCGGGACGTCGTGCTCCAGGGCGAGCCTGGCCACTCCCACCTTCGGGGTCATGGGCCAGCCCTCGGGATCCTTGGTGATGGTGCCGTCGGGGTAGATCAGCACCACCTTGCCCTGTTCCAGAGCCCGGTGCGCGTCCCGAAGGCTCTGCTGGGCGTTCACGCTGCCGCGGTACACCGGGATCTGCTCGACGCCACGCAGCACACCGCGCAGCACCGGGTAGTTCCAGAGCGTGTGCTTGGCCAGGAAGCGGGGAAGCCTGCCCGCCCGGTGCACCGACACCGCGTCGTAGATCGGATCGAGGTGTGAGATGTGGTTGAGCACCAACAGCGCGCCACCCTGTGCGGGGACGTGCTCCAACCCGATCAGCCTGGTCCGCGCCAGCAAAGCCTTGAGCGGATAGAACACGACGATGGCGATCGCCAACCAGATTCTGCCGACCACACCGTTTCCACGCTCTTTGGTGGCGCCGCGGGAACGTCGCAAACTCCTCGGCTCGGCCACGCCAACTCCTTCCGTTTGAGCGGCTGCCAACATACCCGTTGGGGTGGGCACCGCCGATTGACCGGTCGCTGGACCTCTCCCCCGCGAGGCGCAGAATGGCGGGGTGACCGTGGGAGTCCAACTGCTCGTACCGATCAAACCACTGCACCTGGCCAAGACCCGGTTGCGTACCGAGCGAACCCTTCCCGATGAGCACGCCGAGCTCGTGACCGCACTCGCGATGGACACCGTCCTGGCGGCGGCAACGGCGGAACGAGTACGAGAAGTGCTCGTGGTCACCTCGGACCCGGGGCTGACGCACCGGTTCCGGGAACTCGGGGTCGAGGTGCTGCCCGATTCACCGCGGGCCGGACTCAACGCGGCACTGCGACACGGTGATCACCTCCTCGGCGAGCGGGGCACGAAGGTCCGGATCGGCGCGCTGCAGGCCGACCTCCCCGCGTTGCGCGGCACCGAGCTGGACGGTGCGATCGCGGAGGCGGACTCGGAACGCTCCTACTGCGCGGACCGCCAGGGCACCGGGACCACGCTGTTGCTGGCGTCCGTCGGTAAAGCGCTGCGCCCCGGCTTCGGCACGGACTCGGCAACGGCTCACCGCGCGAGCGGCGCGAAGGCACTCCTCGGCTCGTGGGCCTCGCTGCGCTGCGACGTGGACACCGAAACCGACCTGCGTGCGGCGGAGGAGCTGGGGCTCGGCTCCCACACTCGGAAGCTGCTGCGAGGAAACGAATCGAGACCAAACCGTTCCGAAATCGGCTGCCCGGGGGCGGTTTAGCACCACCGAAACCACTGCCGTTCGGGTGAGTCCGCACCCCCGAACGACTCGTGTAACCTCCGTCACCATCCGATCGGATGAGCGTATCCCCCACCTCATGCGTGACAATAGTGGTGTGAGTACGGACGGCGACGATCGGCTTTCCGAATCGATACGAGGGAACAGCCACGAGACGGCTCCCGAGAAGGTGACTCGGAACGCGCCCGAAGCCATCACGCCCGAGGCCGAAACGGCGCCGGACGAAACGGCCACGCGTGGCGGCGAATCGGACGGCGCGCGCGTACCGGCTGCTCCTCCCGCCGTCACCAGGGCCGTGGCCAGCACGGACCTGCCGGAGAATCGGTACCTCAACCGCGAGCTGTCCTGGTTGGATTTCAACGCCCGGGTACTGGCCGTGGCCGAGGACCGGTCCCAACCGCCGCTGGAACGGGTGAAGTTCCTGGGCATCTTCGCCTCGAACCTGGACGAGTTCTACATGGTGCGCGTGGCGGGGCTGAAACGGCGCGAGGAAACGGGGCTCTCGGTACGCAGCGCCGACGGCCTCTCTCCGCACGAACAGCTGACCCGCATCTCGGCACGGAACCAGGACCTGGTGGAACGGCTCGACCGCGTCTTCCTCGACGAGCTGCTGCCGGAGCTGGAGGCCAACGGCATCCGCATCCTGAGCTGGGCGCGACTCGAGAAACAGGACCGGGAGAACCTGACGCGCTACTTCGAGGACCACGTCTTTCCGGTCCTGACCCCGCTCGCCGTCGATCCGGCGCACCCGTTCCCCTACATCTCCGGGCTGTCGCTGAACCTCGCGGTGATGGTCACCGACACCGAGGCCGGGATCAAACGGTTCGCCAGGGTCAAGGTGCCCGACAACGTGGCGCGGCTGATCCGGGTGGAGGACGAGCGAGACCAGCTGCAGAGCACGTTCATCCCGCTCGAGGAGCTCATAGCCGCACATCTGGACAAACTCTTCCCCGGCATGGAGGTCACCGAGCACCACATCTTCCGCGTGACCCGCAACGCGGACCTGGAGGTCGAGGAGGACCGCGACGAGGACCTGCTGCAGGCCATGGAGCGTGAGCTGGCCCGCAGGCGGTTCGGCCCGCCCGTACGGCTGGAAATAGCCGACACGATGAGCCGGACAATGCTCGACCTGCTGTTGCGCGAGCTCGACGTGGACCCGCACGACGTCGTGGAGGTGCGTGGCCTGCTGGATCTGTCCTGCATGTTCCAGCTGGGCAAACTACAACGCCCGGACCTGAAGGGGTCGCCGGTCGTACCCGCCACTCATCCGGCCTTCGCGGAGGGCAACACGTCCAAGAGCATCTTCGCGACGTTACGCGAGGGCGACGTGCTGTTACACCATCCCTACCACGCGTTCTCCACATCGGTGCAGCGCTTCATAGAGCAAGCGGCCGTGGACCCGCGGGTGCTCGCGATCAAACAGACGTTGTACCGGACCTCGGGTGACTCGCCGATCGTCAACTCGCTGATCGACGCGGCCGAGGCGGGCAAGCAGGTGGTGGCGCTGGTCGAGCTCAAGGCGCGGTTCGACGAGCAGGCCAACATCCAGTGGGCACGTGCCCTGGAACGCTCCGGGGTGCACGTGGTCTACGGCCTGGTGGGGTTGAAAACCCACTGCAAAACGGCACTCGTGGTGCGTCAGGAGGGGGCGACGCTGCGGCGTTACTGCCACCTGGGAACCGGCAACTACAACCCGAAAACCGCTCGCACATATGAGGACCTGGGGCTGCTCACCGCCGACGACGACATCGGCGCGGATCTGACCGATCTGTTCAACGTGCTCACCGGATACGCGCGGCACGACACTTATCGCAGGATTCTGGTCTCACCCCAGGGCATCCGAAGCGGGATAGTCGAACGAATCGAGGGTGAAATAGCACTGGCGCGAACGGGAAAACCGGCAGGCATCCGGATGAAGGTCAATTCGCTGGTCGACGAACAGATCATCGACGCCCTCTACCGGGCATCGCTCGCCGGAGTTCCCGTTCGGATCGTGGTGCGCGGTATTTGTGCCTTGCAGGCGGGAGTCGACGGACTGAGCGAAAACATCGAGGTCCGCTCGATTCTCGGCAGGTTCCTGGAGCATTCCAGGGTGTTCCATTTCCAGGGCGCGGACGAGCACTGGATCGGGAGTGCCGACATGATGCACCGGAATCTGGATCGGCGGATCGAGGCACAGGTGCAGGTGACCGATCCCAGGCTGACCTCGGAACTGGACTCGCTGCTGGATTCGGCACTTCACCCGCAGACGCGTTGCTGGGTGCTCAACTCGAAGGGTGATTGGGAAGCATCACCGCGGCAGGACCAACAGGTGCGGGACCACCAGACGGAGATGCTGCGCCTGCACGGCGCTAAGGTATGAGCCGAGATGTCCGACACCGAACCCGCTTCCGAGATCGATCCACCCGCGACGTCGAAATCCGCGCCGATTCACGGCGATCCCGCAGTTCAACGGCCCACGATAATGGCTGCCGGAGCCGTGCTGTGGCGTCCGGGTTCGACCGAGGACATGGAGATCGCCGTGGTGCACCGCCCGCGCTACGGGGACTGGTCGCTTCCCAAGGGCAAGCTCGACCCCGGTGAGACGATCCCGCAAGCAGCCGCGCGGGAGATCACCGAGGAAACGGGGCTGAACTGCGTACTGTCCCGTCACCTGCGCAGGATCCGTTACGAGGTTCCCCACGGACGGGACGGCCGTGCCTCCAAGTCCGTGGACTACTTCGCCGCGCGTGCGCTTCCCGGGGAATTCGTCGCCAACGAGGAGGTCGACGAACTGCGCTGGGTTCCCGCCGCACGGGCTCACGAGTGGTTGACCTACGCGGACGACCACGACGTGGTGGACTCGTTCCTGAGCCTGCCCACCACGATGAGCACCGTACTGCTGGTACGGCACGCCGAGGCGGGCAAGCGCACGGAATTCCACGGTGACGACAACCTGCGACCGCTCAGCGAAGCAGGATGGCGGCAACGGAATCAGCTGCACAACCTGCTGTCGCTGTTCGGCCCCGAACGCGTCCACTCCGCGCCGAGACTGCGCTGCGAGCAGACGGTGGATTCCGTCGCCGAGAGTCTACGGACGAACATCGAATCCGAGCCCGCGCTTTCCGAGGAGGCATATCGAGCCGATCCGGAAGCCGGGAGGCGACGACTGCTGCGCATCGCCGCCGAGCCGGGGACCGCGGTGGTGTGCAGCCAGGGCGGTGTCATTCCGGATCTGGTGGGCTCACTGGCTCGCTCGGACGGGCTGTCACTCGGTGAGATCAACAGCCGCAAGGCCAGTGTCTGGGTTCTCTCCTTCCTCACCACGACGCATTCCGGTGACGGGGATTCCGGTGACGGGTCGCGTCCGGCACCGCTGTTGGCAGCCGCCGACTACTTCTCCGCCCCGACGCCGGAAAACGCGTGAAAGGTACGGTCGGCGGCGTCACTTCCTGCTGTTACGTCCGGAAGTGGACTTCTTGGTCGACGTCGTGGAGGTCTTGGCCTGTTGAGTCCTGCCGGTGCCGGACTTGGAGCTCGTCGTCCTGGCGGTACCAGCCGACTTCGTGGTCCCCGACTTGGCGGTACCGGTGGACTTCGCCGAGCCGGTCCCGGTCGAAGATTTCGTAGTGCCCGCCTTGGCCGTGCCCGCCTTGGCCGTGCCCGCCTTGGTGGTGCCCGCCTTGGTGGTGCTCGCCTTGGTGGTGCTCGCCTTCGCCGCCGTCCCGCTCTTGGCGGTGCCGGTCTTGGCGGCGCCCGACTTGGCCGCCGTTCCACTCTTGGCCGCCGTTCCCGTCTTCGCGGTGCTGGCCTTCGCGGTACTCGCCCTGGTGGCGGTGGCAGCGCTCGTCCGACTCGTCGCCGTCTTCGCGCGGGTTCCACCCGTGGCACCACTCTTGGTCGCCGTCGAACGAGCGGTGGTGGACTTGGAGCTCGTCGTCCTGGCGGTACCAGCCGACTTCGTGGTCCCCGACTTGGCGGTGCTCGCCTTCGTCGCCGTTCCCGTCTTGGCGGCGGCTCCGGTCTTGCTCGCCGTTCCGGTCTTCGTGGCCGTTCCGGTCTTGGCGGTGCCGGCCTTGGCAGTACCCGTCTTCGCCGTGGAGGTACGGCTGCTCGTCCCACTCGTGGTGGCAGCGGCGGTGCGGGATCCCGTCCTACCGGCACGGGTCGTAGTTCCGGTACGGGTGGCACCGGAAGTGCTCGTGGCGGTGGTACGACTCGCCGTACCGGTCTTGGCCGCCGCCGCACGGGGAAGTTTTCGTTGGCCGCCCACTACTTCCTTGAACTGTGTACCGGCCCGGAAAGCGGGCACGTTGGTCTTGCGGACCTTCACCGCCTCACCGGTACGCGGATTGCGGGCGGTGCGGGCGGCACGAGCTCGTTTCTCGAAAACGCCGAAACCGGTGATATTCACCTTCTCGCCTTTGTTGACGTTGCGGACGATGAGATCCACGACGTTGTCCACTGCCTGACTCGCGGTTTGTTTGTCACCGAGGCGTTCGGCCAATGCCTCGATTAGTTGCGCCTTGTTCACGTCAGTCCCTCCCAGGACAACTACGGCCCGTCCGGGCCGACTCAGGGGCCACGGTAAATCTCCGCGGGAGTGGATGCCATTCGCCACGCCCGCTTTTCGCGTGGTGGCGCGCCATTGGCAGCCGGAGAAAAACCGATGTCGTCCCGGCAGGCTTTGTAGCCCGGTTTTCCGTGGGGAGCCGACGGACGGAAACCCACAACCCGCTACCGGTCGCGGTGAACCGACATCGAGCGTGCGTCCGGACCACGTAGCGGTGAGTCCCAGGAGGGGCACGATGCGGGGGAATGCGTCGGATCGGCGCCCCGCGGACCCGGGGCGCATCGAGCACCGATTCCCGGATGTGCCTCGTGGCCTCGCGGTGCGTCCGAACCGCGAGGCCACTGACGAGTCCGCCCGTCGCCCGGAGCCGAACGGCCGAGTTACGACGGAACTCGAACGGACAACCTCAAACGGTGGGAGCGGGCTGCGTGGTCGGCAGAAAGCCCGGCCTGGTTCGTTCGAAAGCGTCGATGCTGTCCTCTGAACGCATCGTCAGGCCGATGTCGTCGAAGCCCTCCAGCAGTCGCCAGCGCGTGTACTCGTCGACCTCGAAACCGATGGTGAGTTCCTTGGCGCTGACGGTGCGGGCCTCGAGATCCACCGTGACCTCGGTTCCGGGCTCGGACTCGAGCAACTTCCAGAGCAGCTCCACATCGGACTGCTCGCACCGCGCGGCGAGAAGTCCCTGCTTCCCCGCGTTGCCTCGGAAGATGTCGGCGAACCGGGAGGATATGACGACCCGGAAACCGTAGTCCTTCAGCGCCCAGACGGCGTGCTCCCTGGAGGAACCGGTCCCGAAATCGGGGCCGGCCACCAGCACGCTCCCCCGATTGAACGGTTCGACGTTGAGGATGAAGTCCTCGTCGGCACGCCAGGCCGCGAACAGGGCGTCCTCGAAACCTGTTCGCGCCACACGCTTGAGGTAGACGGCGGGGATGATCTGGTCGGTGTCTACGTTGGACCGCCGAAGTGGCACTCCGATGCCGGTGTGCGTGGTGAACGGCTCCATGAGGTACTCCGTATCTCGGGTTGGTTGGGTGGCTGCCCGCCTGGTCCGGACTCCCGCGAACGCGCCGGGCCGAGCGCACCGGTGTCGCGACGCGGCTCGGTTACAGGTCCTCCGGGGAGGAGAGCGTGCCGCGCACCGCCGTCGCCGCCGCGACGACGGGCGAGACGAGATGGGTGCGCCCGCCCTTGCCCTGCCTGCCTTCGAAGTTGCGGTTGGAGGTCGAGGCCGAGCGCTCCCCAGGGGTGAGCTGATCGGGGTTCATTCCCAGGCACATCGAGCACCCCGCCTGGCGCCATTCGGCACCCGCCGCCTCGAACACCTCGTGCAGCCCTTCCTCCTCGGCCTGCTCGCGGACTCGCATGGACCCGGGAACGACCAACATCCGCACGTCGTCGGCGACCCTGCGATCGCGTAGTATCCCCGCGGCGCTGCGCAGATCCTCGATCCGCCCGTTGGTGCAGGAGCCGAGGAACACGGTGTCCACCGCGACGTCGCGGAGCGGAGTACCGGCGCGCAGCCCCATGTACTCCAGCGCCTTCTCGGTGGCGGCCCTGCTCTCCTCGTCGGCGATCGACTCCGGATCGGGAACCCGCTCCCCGAGCGGCAGCCCCTGCCCTGGATTGGTTCCCCACGTCACGAACGGCGTGAGCGAGTCCGCGTCGATCGTCACCTCGGCGTCGTAGACCGCGTCGGAGTCCGTGCGCAACGATTTCCAGTGCTCCACGGCGGCGTCCCAGTCCGCTCCGGAGGGCGCGTGCGAACGTCCCTTGAGGTACTCGAAGGTGGTCTCGTCGGGGGCGATCATGCCGGCCCTCGCACCGGCTTCGATGGACATGTTGCACATGGTCATGCGTGCTTCCATCGTCATGGACTCCACGGCCGAGCCGCGGTACTCCAGCACGTAGCCCTGACCACCACCGGTTCCGATCTTGGAGATCACGGCGAGGATGACGTCCTTGCTCGTGACTCCCGGACGCAGCGTCCCCTCGATGTTGACGGCCATGGTGCGGAAGGGGCGCAGCGGCAGTGTCTGCGTGGCCAGTACGTGCTCGACCTCGGAAGTACCGATGCCGAACGCGAGCGCGCCGAAGGCGCCGTGAGTAGAGGTGTGGCTGTCGCCGCACACCACGGTGGTTCCGGGCTGGGTCAGCCCCAACTGCGGTCCGACCACGTGGACGATCCCCTGCTCGGCGTCGCCCATCGGATGGAGCCGCACCCCGAAGTCGGCGCAGTTCTTGCGCAGTGTCTCGACCTGCGTGCGCGACACCGGATCGGCGATCGGCAACTCCACGCCCTCGGTGGGCACGTTGTGGTCCTCCGTCGCCAGCGTCAGATCCGGACGGCGTACGGCACGGTCGGCCAGCCGCAGACCCTCGAAAGCCTGCGGGCTGGTCACCTCATGCACGAGATGGAGGTCGATGTAGAGCAGATCCGGTTCATCGCCCTCACCGCGACGTACCAGATGCTCGTTCCAAACCTTCTCGGCGAGCGTGCTACCCATCGCTCCTCCCCATCGAAGCCGTGGGATCCGAGTGGTACGGCTCCCACGTTGTGGACTTCCCAGATAACGAGACGTTAGTATCGCCCCGTGGGAGAGCATAGCGGTATCGGAGTTCTGGACAAAGCGGTGGCCGTGCTACAGGCCGCCGCCGAGGATCCGTGCGGGTTGGCGGAGCTGTGCGAGCGTACGGGATTGCCCAGGGCAACGGCACACAGACTCGCGGTCGGTTTGGAAACGCACCGGATGCTGCGACGCGGCTCGGACGGACGCTGGCGTTCCGGTCCGGCGCTGGGAGAGCTGGCGGGTGGCGCGGTGGATCCCCTGCTGGAGGCGGCGGCCGCGGTGCTGCCCAAACTTCGCGACATCACCGGCGAGAGCGTGCAGCTCTACCGCCGCGACGGGATGCAACGTACCTGCGTGGCCACGGCGGAACCGCCGAGCGGACTGCGTGACACGGTCCCGGTCAACACCGCGCTGCCGATGACGGCCGGATCCGGCGCCAAGGTGTTGGCCGCGTGGTCCGATCCCGCCACCCAGCGAGCCGTGCTGGCGGAGGCCGTCTTCGGGGAACGCACTCTCATGGAGGTTCGCCGCCGGGGATGGGCGCAGAGCGTCGCCGAGCGGGAATCCGGAGTCGCCAGCGTCTCGGCCCCGGTGCGGGACTCGGCGGGCACCGTGGTGGCCGCCATCTCGGTATCCGGACCGATCGATCGGATGGGACGCCGCCCCGGAAGTCGTTGGGCCGCCGATCTGCTCGCGGCTGCCGACGGGCTGCAGAACAGGCTCTGACACCGGGCGAATACGTGGGCGACGGCGGTGCGGTCCCGCTGAGTCGGGGAAGCCGTACCGCCCGGCGCCCTTCCGCACCGAAGGCGAGACGATTCGGCGCTCATCGGAGCTGACAGAACCGCGTGAACACGAATAAAGCCGGTGTGCGAGCACACCGGCTTCGTAACTCTCGTGTAGTCCCGATGGGATTCGAACCCACGTTACCGCCTTGAGAGGGCGGCGTCCTAGACCACTAGACGACGGGACCGCGTAAGCTATCGAACGCTTTCGAGCGGACCATAACCCACGAACGTGCCGATTGATAACCCGACGAGACACCAAACACGGCCTCCGAGGGGCGCACAACGCTGTCGAAACCAGCGTCAGCCACAACCGGGCACCACCGGAAAGCGGGAACTCTCCGGTTATCGTAGTCCCGATGGGATTCGAACCCACGTTACCGCCTTGAGAGGGCGGCGTCCTAGGCCACTAGACGACGGGACCGCACGAGAAGCATCGAACGCTTCTTCAGCTGGGGTACCAGGATTCGAACCTAGACTAACTGAACCAGAATCAGTCGTGCTGCCGATTACACCATACCCCACCGGCACCGATGAACATCGTATCATTCGGCGGTTTTCGCTTTTCCGCTTCGATGACCTCTGTTCATCGCGTTGGTGAATATACTAGACCATGCCCGTGAACGGCTTCGCACCACCCCCCTGTTCGAGGCGATTCAGCAGGTGAGCGGGCCTTCCGCCGAAGACATCGGGCCGTTGCCCCGATCCCGCCCCGGCGGGGACCGAACAGTCGACGGAAACTCCCCCACCACGTTCGTGGGAGTTCCCGCTGGAGCCCCACGCGAGGAGGACGACCCGCGGCGAAGCACCACGGGATTCCAGCCGGGGAACGGCCTGTCGAAGCGAACGAGCCCGCTCCGAACGGTTCCGTTCCCCGAACGGACAGCATCGATCAGGCCGAACCGGCCATGCTCGCTTGGCAGGCGGGCAGTTCGTCGTCCGCGCCGCCGAAGGGAAGATCACACACCAGAACTTCGGGCAACTCGTACAGACTCGTGATCACCGACACCCCGTCGGCGGGAACCCCAGCACTCGTCGAACCGCCGCTGTCCCGGTCCAGCCAGATGCCGTGCATGCCCGCGCAAGCGGCCCCGTTGGCGTCGATCTCCAGGTTGTTGCCGACATGGGCCACTTCCGCGGGCGAGAGCCCCAGCGCGTCGCAGGCGGCCGCGAAGATTCCGGAGGACGGCTTGGCCACACCGCACTCGCCCGATATCACCGTCGCGTCGAAGGTCGCGGCCAACCCGGTGACGGCGAGCTTGTGTCGCTGATAGCCGCCGGGGGCGTTGGTTATGGCCGCGACGCGCAATCCACTGGCGCGCAACCACTCCAGGCAGCCGGTGGCGTCCTCGAAGAGTTCCCAGGAATCGCGCAGCGCCACCATTCGCCGGTGCTCCCTGGCCAGTACCTCGTCCTCGCTGAGCCGCTCACCGAAGGCGGCGAAGAAGTCACGGGTGCGGCTGCGACACATCGTCTCGAAATCGATCTCACCCGCCATCATGCGCGCGTTGTACTCGTCGGTTATCCGCCGCCACACCGGCCATGCCGCATCGTTGCCGGTCAATGAGGCGAAAGCCCGTCGAGCCGATCCCCGACTGTCCAGCAGCGTGTCGTCGATATCCAGGCAGACCGCTCTGATGCCGCGAGGCCGTTCCGAGTCGGATACTTCAAGTGCGGATTTCACTCCGTGAGGCTAGGACTCCACCCGGAGTGGCCGACTCGTCCAACATGGTGATACTTACATCACTGACACGGTTTAGCTCGCCGCGTGCAACAGCACATGAACACACGGCCGTGCCGGTCGCCCGACTCCCGTCGCGGCGACCGGCACGGCCGTGGTGCTCACTCCTCGGGTGCGTTCCGCAGCGCCGTGCGCAACCGATCGAGGCAGGGCTGCCTGTCGAGCAGTTCCATCGACTCGAACAACGGCGGTGAGACCGTACGCCCCGTGATGGCCACACGGACCGGTGTGAACGCCTTGCGGGGCTTGATGCCCAGTCCCTCGACGATCGCCTGTTTCAGGGCGTTCTCGATGTCGGCGGCGCGCCACTCGGGCAACGGTTCGAGAACTTCGAGGGCGGCCGAAAGCACCGGCCGCGCGTCACTGCCCAGCGCCTTGGTCGCGGCCGCTGGTTCGGGTTCGAAGGCCTCACCCGCGAACAGGAAGCCCATCATCCCGACCGCGTCCGACAGCACGGTCAATCGCTCCTGCACCAGCGGAGCGGCCGCTCGCACCGTCTCCAGCTGCCGCTCGCTCGGATCGGCGGGCAGTACATCACCGGCGACCAGGTACGGCACTACCCTGTCGACGAAATCGTCGAGCTCCAACGCACGCAGGTGTGCGGCGTTGATGGCGTCGGCCTTCTTCTGGTCGAACCGCGCCGGATTGGCACTGACCCGGCGAATGTCGAACGCACTGACCATCTCGTCGAGGTCGAACACGTCGCGGTCGTCGGAGATGGACCAGCCGAGCAGCGCCAGATAGTTGAGCAGCCCCTCGGGGAGGAAGCCACGCTCGCGGTGGTGGAAGACATCGGACTGCGGGTCCCGTTTGGAGAGCTTCTTGTTTCCCTCCCCCATCACGAACGGCAGGTGTCCGAACTCGGGCGTGAAGTCCGTCGTGCCGATTCGCCGCAGCGCCTCGTAGAGCGCGATCTGGCGCGGCGTGGAGGACAGCAGGTCCTCACCGCGCAGCACGTGAGTGATCCCCATGAGGGCGTCGTCGACGGGATTCGTCAGCGGGTACAGCGCGTCCCCGTTGCCACGCACCAGGACGGGGTCGGGCACGCTGCCCGCCGGGAAGGTGACTTCGCCGCGGATCAGGTCGGTGAATCCGATGTCACGGTCCGGCATCCGCAACCGCAGGACCGGACTGCGCCCCTCGGCGCGCAGCTCCGACTTGCGCTGCTCGGTCAGCTCGCGGTCGGCGTTGTCGTACCCCAGTTTGGGGTCCCGGCCGGCATCTCGGTGGCGCTGTTCGACTTCCTGCGGCGTGGAGAAGGACTCGTAGAGTTCACCGGCCTCCAGCAGTCTGGCGGCCACGTCCGCGTAGATCTCACGCCGTTGGCTCTGCCGGTAGGGACCGTACTCACCTCCCACGTCCGGCCCTTCGTCCCAGTCGAGGCGCAACCAGCGAAGAGCCTCCAGCAGTGCCTGGTAGGACTCCTCGCTGTCCCTGCTCGCGTCGGTGTCCTCGATGCGGAACAGCAACGATCCGTTGTTGTGCCGGGCGAACGCCCAGTTGAACAGCGCGGTGCGGATCAGTCCGACGTGTGGCGTGCCGGTGGGTGAGGGGCAGAACCTGGCTCGTACCGGACGGTCGGACTCGGCGGTGGTGACATCTGACGTGCTCATGACTGACTCAGCTTATCCCGCGCGCCGCCCCTCTTGACCGGCGCGTCCCCCAGGCGCATGCTGGCATTATTCAACGCTTGTTGAATTCTTCTGCGGCATTGCTCCTCGGTTCGCGAGGTGCCCGTTCCGAGTTCCGGAGCGGGAAACCGTTCGGCGCGGCTCGCGCCGAGTGGCCACCCACGCGAGCGACAGGGCGGCCGAGCCGAAGAGTTCCTACTTGGGAGGGATCGCGATGAAGCGGACCACCTGCTGCGTCGTCGGTGGAGGCCCCGCGGGGATGGTGCTGGGGCTGTTGCTCGCCCGCTCCGGAGTACACGTGACGGTGCTGGAAAAGCACGCGGACTTCCTGCGGGACTTCCGCGGTGACACGGTGCACCCCACGACGTTGGCGTTGCTGGACGAGCTCGGCCTCGCCGAGCGGTTCGCCGAACTGCCGCAGCGAAGGGTCAGCACGGTGATGTTGCCGATCGGGCCGGACGGCGAGTTCTACACGCTGGGTGATTTCGGTCGGCTACCGATCAAGTACAACTACATCGCCATGGTCCCGCAGTGGGACCTGCTCAATCTGCTGGCGGCGGAAGCGGCGAAGGAGCCGAACTTCGAGCTGCGCATGAACACCGAGGTGACCGGACTGGTGCGGGAACACGGCCGGGTGACGGGGGTCGACTACCGCACCGCCGACGGGGAGCACGGCCGGCTCCGGGCCAGCATCACGGTGGCCTGTGACGGCAGGGACTCCCTGGTCCGGCGTGAACTGGCCGACCAGCTCCGGATCCGGGACTTTCCGACTCCGATGGACGTGCAGTGGTTCCGGATTCCACGGCGGGAGGAGGACCCCGCCGGAGCGGTGGGCAACATCGGGAACGGCGCGTTCACCGTACTGCTGGACCGGGGGGACTACTTCCAGGTCGCCTCGGTCATAGCCAAGGGCTCCGACGCCGCCGAACGCGCCAACGACATCGGGAAGTTCAACGAATCGCTGCGGGCACGACTCGGCTGGCTCGACGACGGACGGGAACTCGTCCGGAGCTGGGAGGAGGTGAAGCTGCTGCACGTCACCCTGGACCGGCTGCGCCGCTGGCACGTTCCGGGACTGCTGTGCATCGGGGACGCGGCACACGCGATGTCACCGGTCGGCGGGATCGGTATCAACCTGGCGGTGCAGGACGCGGTGGCGGCCGCTCGTCACCTCGCGAAACCGCTGCGGCGGGGCGGACCGCGACGCAGGCACGTCGCGGCGATCCAACACACCCGCCAGCCCACGACCGCGCTCATCCAGGGACTGCAACGCACCATCCACGCCAACGTGGTCGAGCCCGCGCTGCGAGGGGAGATCGACTTCGGTCGACGCGCCAGACTGCCCTGGGCGCTCAAGCTGCTGCCGAGGCTTCCCTGGCTGCGCGCCGTTCCGCCGTACATCCTCGCCTACGGTGCCCGGCGGGAGCGCCCGCCGAAGGAGGCACTCCGCTGATTCCCGGAGAAGCTCGTTTCACCCGCGGTTCGGTCGGCTCACGGGTGAAACGAGCGCACTGCCGGTGGCGCCGTCGACCGGCCCGAAACGCGCGGATCGTGCCGCGGCTCGACAGCGGGGGTCAGGCCTGCTGCACCGGGTTGGTGAGTGTGCCGAGGCCGTCGATGGAAACCGAGACCTTCTGGCCGGCCCGCATCGGCCCCACCCCGGACGGCGTTCCGGTCAGGATCACGTCACCGGGCAACAGGGTCATGACCCGGGAGACGAACGAGATCAGCCCGGCCACATCGTGCGTCAACAGCGAGGTGCGGGACTCCTGGCACAACTCGCGGTCGAGCTCGGTGCGCAACCCCAGGTCGGAGGGGTCAACGGTGGTGTCGATCCACGGCCCCAGCGGGCAGAAGGTGTCGTAGCCCTTCGCCCTGGTCCACTGCCCGTCGGCCCGTTGCTGGTCCCTGGCCGTGACGTCGTTGGCGATCGTGTATCCGAGCACCACGTCGGTTCCCCTGGCCTCGGGCACGTCCTTGCAGGGCTGGCCGATCACCGCGGCCAGCTCGCCCTCGTAGTCGACCCGTTCGGAGTTCGGCGGCATCTTGATCGGGGCGCTCGGGCCGATCACGGATGTCGAAGGCTTCATGAACAGCACCGGATTCTCCGGCACCTCTCCACCCATCTCCCGCGCGTGCTCGGCGTAGTTCTTACCCACGCAGATCACCTTGGTCGGCAGGATGGGCGCCAACAGCCGCACATCGGCCATCGGCCACTTACGACCGGTGAACGTCGGCTCCCCGAACGGATGCTGGTCGATCTCGACGGCGAGCACCTTCTCACCGGGGGATTTGGGGTCCGGCTCCAATGCCACGAACGAGACCCCTTCGGGCTGAGCAACACGTGCCAGGCGCAAACGAAACCTCCGTCATCAACTGTCCGCCGAACAGCTTACGTGCGGGGGGACTACGCCCCAGTTCCTGGTCACCTCGTGTTGGGGGTACCGACCTCCGCCGCCTCACGCCGGTGGATCGCCTTGTGGGCGAACGCGTCGCACAGCGCGTACCAGCTCGCTTCCACGATGTTGCCGTGCACGCCCACGGTGCTCCACTCGCGGTGTTCGTCCCGCGACTCGACGAGCACCCTGGTGACGGCATCGGTGCCGGAGGCGTCGGTGAGAATCCGCACCTTGTAGTCCACCAGCTCGACCTCGTCCAACCACGGCAGTCGAGGCACCAGTGCCTTGCGCAGCGCGGCGTCCAGCGCGTTGACGGGACCGTTTCCCTCGGCGGTGGCGATGACGCGTTCCCGCAGCACGTGCAACTTGACCGTCGCCTCCGAGACCACCTGGCCGTCGGGACGGTGGTCGAGCGAGACCCGGTAGGACTCCAGTTCGAAGGGAGCGCCGAACGACACGTCTTCCGAGGCGTCGACGTCCGCTTCCGCCGCGGTGCCGTCGGCCAGCTCCATCTCACGACGCAGCAGCAGCTCCAGCGAGGCGTCGGCCCCTTCGAAGGACCACCCTCGTGCTTCCAGTTCCTTGACCCGCCGCACCGCGCCGGTGATGGCGTCCGGAGCCGCGCTCAGGTCCAGTCCCAGTTCGGCTGCCTTGAGCTCCAGGCTGGCGCGCCCGGACATCTCGGTGACGAGCACGCGCATTCCGTTGCCGACGCGCTCGGGGTCGATGTGGTTGTACAGTTCGGGGTCCACTTTGATCGCGCTGGCGTGCAGCCCGGCCTTGTGGGCGAAGGTGGAGCCTCCCACGTACGCCTGGTGGGTGTCCGGCGCGATGTTGGCGATCTCGGCGAGCGCGTGCGAGACCCGGCTGAGCTCGGACAGGTTGCCCTCGGGCAGCACGGGCAGTCCCAGTTTCGTCTCCAGATTGCCGATGACGGGGAACAGGTCGGCGTTGCCGGCCCGCTCTCCGTAACCGTTGGCGGTGCACTGCACGTGCGTAACCCCCGCCTGCACCGCGGCGAGCGTGTTGGCGACGGCGCAGCCGGTGTCGTCCTGGCAGTGGATGCCCAACCGGAAACCGGTACGACGGCCGATCTCCTCCACCGTTTCGGCCAGCGCTGTCGGCAGCTGTCCACCGTTGGTGTCGCACAGGCACACCAGATCGGCCCCCGCGTGCACGGCCGCGTCGAGCATCCGCAGGGCGGTGTCCGGATCGTGGGCGTACCCGTCGAAGAAGTGCTCGGCGTCCAGGAACACGCGTCTGTCGTGCTCGGTCAGGTACCGGACCGTGTCGGCGATCATGGCACCGTTCTCGGCCACGTCGGTACGCAACGCGCGTTCGATGTGCCTGCTGTCGGACTTGGCGACCAACGTGACCGCGGGAGCGCCCGATTCGAGCAGCGCGGCCACCTGGTCGTCCTGCTGTACGGGAACACCGGGGCGGCGTGTGGAGCCGAACGCGGTGAGCACGGCGTGCCGAAGGTCGAGCTCGCCGGCGGTGGCCCGGCGAAAGAACTCGGTGTCCTTCGGCAACGCACCGGGCCAACCGCCTTCGATGAAGCCCACGCCGAGACTGTCCAGGATGCGGGCGACCGCGAGCTTGTCGGCCACCGAGTAGGAGATGCCTTCGCGCTGCGCGCCGTCGCGAAGCGTCGTGTCGTAGACGTGAAACGTGTCCGCCTGTGGGGTCCCTGCCGGGCTGGTACGGGTCACTGTCCCTCCAGAAGGGCGGTGATGATCGGGCCGGTCGGGGCTGGAACGGCCCGTTGTGGCTGTCGTGGACACAAAAAAGACCCCCCGCGAATGCGAGAGGTCTGCGCGCCGGGTCCGCGGAGTCGAGTCACCCGGCGCGCTTGCCAATAATGCCCGTCGTGTACTGGAGCATGCCGCAATGCTCGCACATCGCGGACACGCTCCAAGCAGTGGGCCTTTCTTCCCACGATACGGACAACCGGGGTGTCCGTGCCACGCCCCGTCAGCGACGCGGCCGATCCGGCCGGACGCGGCGGGGAATCACACCTGCTGCACGACTTCCCGCGCCGAAACCAGCGCGGCGAGCCGATCACCGATGGCGTGCGTGGCCCCCGGTGCGGAGTGATCGCGCGTGGCCAGATCGAAGGCGACCGAGGCCTGCACCCTCCTCGCCGCCTCGGCGTAACCGACGTGGTCGAGCAGCAGCGCGACGGACAGCACCGCCGCCGTGGGGTCCGCGATGGCCTGACCGGCGATGTCGGGCGCACTGCCGTGCACCGGTTCGAACATGCTCGGATTGCGCCGCGTGGCGTCGATGTTCCCGCTGGCGGCCCTGCCGATACCGCCGGTCACCGCACCGGCCAGATCGGTGATGATGTCACCGAAGAGGTTGTCGGTGACGATCACGTCGAACCGGGCGGGATCCTGTACCAGATGGATCGTGGTGGCGTCGACGTGCTCGTAGTTCACCGTGACGTCCGAGTACTGCAACGACAGCTCCTCGACCACTCGGGACCACAGTGATCCGGCGTGGCTGAGCACGTTGGTCTTGTGCACCAGGGTCAGATGCTTGCGCGGACGCGCGGCGGCCCTCGCGAACGCGTCGCGGACCACACGCTCCACGCCGAAGGCGGTGTTGAGACTCACCTCGGTCGCCACTTCCTGTGGCGTGTCCTTGCGGAGCAGCCCCCCGTTGCCCGCGTAGGGGCCTTCGGTGCCTTCCCGGACGACGACCATGTCGACCTCACCGGGATCGGCGATCGGACTCTGCACTCCCGGATAAAGCCGCGCCGGACGCAGATTCACGTGGTGGTCGAGTTCGAAACGCAGCCGCAACAGCAATCCGCGTTCCAGAATCCCGCTCGGCACCGACGGATCACCCACCGCACCGAGCAGAATCCCGTCGTGCTCGCGCAACTCACCCAACACGGACTCCGGAAGTAGCTCCCCGGTGTTGTGCCAGCGAGCGGCGCCCAGATCGTAGCGAGTGATCTCGGTTTCGGGGACCACTTCCCCGAGCACCTTCAGCGCCTCGGCCACCACTTCCGGCCCGATCCCGTCACCTGGGATCACAGCGAGCCGCATGCACACCTCCCGAGTCCTACCCCCAATTTGGGGCTGAAACGTTGTGCCGCAGGCTACCGTGCTTCGATGTCGCTCAGGCACGCCGGACCCCAATACTGGACGTCACCTCCCGAACAGTGGGACACCCGATCGGGGGAATGTCACCCGCACAGGGGGTGTTCGGAGGTCGAAAACGTGCCGCTGAACAGCGGGTACACCCTTCGGACACCGTGCCGAGAACTCGTTCCGGGCGGCTGTCCGCGCTCCGCGCGGACAGCTTCAGCACCCCGGAGAACGAGAAACGGGGGCCGCCGCGTGCAGCGGCGACCCCCGAAGGATCCGGCGGAAGTACCCACCGGTCACACGAGGTGATCCGGTACGGGCCCCGGGTGATACGCGGTCCGAGCGGGACCGCTGAATCGGCTCACTCGAAACTGACGGTACGCACGGTCTTGGCTCCGACGGCGGCACCGATCGGCTCGAGCACACCAGCGTCGACCGGACGGTCCACGCGCAGCAGCATGATCGCGTCCGAACCGTCCGAGGTCTGGCTGATCTGCGCGGCCTCGATGTTCGTCCCGACCTCGCCGAGCAGCGTCCCGACCTTGCCCATGACACCGGGGCGGTCCGGGTACTCCAGCAGCAGGACGCTGCCCTCGGCACGCAGGTCGAAGTGCCTGCCGTTGACCTCGACGAGCTTCTCCACCTGGTTCGGACCGTCCAGAGCACCCGAGACGACGCCCGTACGGCCGTCGGACAGCACGGCGCGCACCGAGACCACGCTGCGGTGGCTCGCGCTCTCCGGAGCGGTCTTGACGTCGATGTCCACCCCGAGGTCCTCGGCGAGTTGCGGGGCGTTGACGAAGGTGACCTGACTCTCCACCGCACCGGAGAAGACACCGCGCAGCGCGGCCAGCGGCAGCACGGAGACGTCCTCGTCGGCGAGCTCGCCCCTGGCCTCGACCGTGACGGAGGTCGGCGTGCTGCCGAGCACAGCGGCCAGCAACGATCCCAGCTTCTGGGTCAGCGGCAGGTAGGGACGGACCTCCTCGCCGACGGCACCGCCCTGCACGTTGACCGCGTCGGGAACGAAGTCACCACGCAGCGCCTGCAGCGTGGAATGGGCCACGTCAGTACCGGCACGGTCCTGGGCCTCGGCGGTGGAAGCACCCAGGTGCGGGGTCGCGACCACGTTGGACAGCTCGAACAGCGGGCTGGAGGTCGTGGGCTCGGTGCTGTAGACGTCGATACCCGCACCACCGAGGTGTCCGCTGCGCAGGGACTCGGCGAGCGCGTCCTCGTCGATGAGCCCACCGCGCGAGGCGTTGACGATGATCGCGCCCTGCTTGGTCTTCTTGAGTTCCTCCGCACCGATGAGGCCGAGCGTCTCGGCGGTCTTCGGCAGGTGGATCGACATGGCGTCGGCGCGCTGCAGCAGCTCCTCGAGGCTGACCAGCTCGATGCCGAGCTGGGCGGCACGCGCGGCCGAGACGTAGGGATCGTAGGCGATCAGCTTGGCGCCGAAGGCCTCCAGCCGCTGCGCGACGAGCTGGCCGATCTTGCCGAGACCGATGACACCGACGGTCTTGTCGTTGATCTCCACGCCGCTGAGCGCACTGCGCTTCCACTCACCGGCACGCAGGCTGGCATCGGCCACGGCCACGTTGCGGGAGACCGCCAGCAGCAGCGCGATCGCGTGCTCGGCGGCCGAGACGATGTTGGAGGTGGGGGCGTTGACGACCATGATGCCGCGTTCGGTGGCGGCGGGAACCTCGACGTTGTCCAGTCCCACCCCCGCACGGGCGACGACCTTCAGCCGCGTGCTGGCCGAGTAGACCTCGGCATCGACTTTCGTCGCCGAACGGACCAGCAGCGCGTCGGCGTCGGCAACGGCTTCGAGCAGTGCCGGGCGGTCGGTGCCGTCGACGTGACGGATCTCGACCTCGTCTCCGAATGCTTCCAGCACCGAAGGGGCCAGCTTCTCGGCGATCAGGACGACAGGACGGCTTGCGTTGGTCACGGGCGCGCTCCAGTAACAGAGATCAGGGTCGAAGCAAGGCACGCCATTGTGCCGGGCTGGTGCAGCAGTTTAACGCTGATATGAGAATCCGTTCACACAAGTGTTGGACGTATCACCGTAACGCTACGGCATCCCAACACGACCGTGTAGCGGAAACAAGACCGAAACAGCCGCACACGGGCTCCGTGGACGGTTCGGGAGTTCACCCGCCTCGCGGCGGAGCGAGCCGGCGGCTCACGGTTCGTCGAACTCGCCGTCCTTGGCGCCCGCCACGAAGGCGTCCCACTCCTCCGGGGTGAACACCAGCACGGGCCCCTCCGGATCGGCTCCGTTGCGCATGCCGATGTAACCGTCCACGAAGGCGATCTCCACGCCCGGTTCGTCATCGTCGTCGGTACTGGTGATCCACTCGGCGTTGGTGAAGTCGAGCTCGTCCCTGATGTGGGCTTTGTCGTCGACCGGTTGCGTTTCCTCACTCACGGTGTGGATATTAGCGCGCCGCGCGAGTCCCCCGTGACGCCCGGGATCCCTCCGAAAAAACCGTGGGGCGGCCCCGAGTCACTTCGGGGCCGCCCCACGAGGCGGCGAATCGCCCGAACGGCCCCTCGGCGGGGTCTCCGGTCGGGTTTGTCGAGCTACTCGCTCGGCGGAACCTCCCGCAGGCTCTGGACCTCCCGCAGGCTCTGGCCGCGAGGGGCCGGCATCGGGTGGGTGGTCAGCCCTTGGTCCAGGACATCAGGGAGCGAAGCCGCTTGCCGACCTCTTCGATCTGGTGCTCGTTGCCCGCTGCCTGCAGCTTGTTGAACTCGGGCCTGCCCGCTTCGTCCTCGGCCACCCACTCCTTCGCGAAGGAGCCGTCCCGGATCTCGGCGAGGACCTGCCGCATCGAGTCCTTGACGTGCTCGTCGATGACCCGGGGACCGCGGGTGAGGTCACCGTACTCGGCGGTGTCACTGCAGGAGTACCGCTGCCCGGCGATACCGCCCTCCCACATCAGGTCCACGATCAGCTTCAGCTCGTGCAGCACCTCGAAGTAGGCGATCTCCGGCTGGTAACCGGCCTCGACCAGAACCTCGAAACCGGACTGCACCAGCGCGCTCGTTCCACCGCAGAGCACGGCCTGCTCACCGAAGAGGTCGGTCTCGGTCTCCTCGGTGAAGGTGGTCCTGATGACCCCGGCGCGCGCGCCGCCGATACCGGCGGCGTAGGCGAGTGCCAGCTGCTGCGCCCCGCCGCTGGGGTCCTGCTCCACCGCGATCAGGCACGGCACTCCCTTGCCGTCCACGAACTGACGGCGCACCAGGTGGCCGGGTCCCTTGGGGGCGACCATGGCGACATCCACGTCGGAGGGCGGCTGGATCAGCCCGTAGCGGATGTTGAACCCGTGTCCGAAGAACAGCGCGTCTCCGCTGTTGAGATTGGGCGCGATGTCGTCGGCGTAGATCCGACGCTGCTTGGTGTCCGGCGCGAGGATCATGATCAGATCCGCCTCGGCGGCCGCCTCCGAGGGAGTGACCACCCGCAGCCCCTCCTCGGCGACCTTCTCGCGCGACTTGGAGTTCTCCGGCAGGCCGATCCGGACGTCGACACCGCTGTCCCGCAGGCTGAGCGCGTGCGCGTGCCCCTGGCTGCCGTAGCCGATGATGGCGACCTTGCGCGACTGCACCCGGCCGAGGTCGGCATCCGCCTCGTAGAAGATCTCAGTTGCCATTACCGTTAGTGTTCCTTTCTGTAGCGAATCCGCGCCGTACGCGGGTCAACGCACCGCGGTTGCCGTGATGGAGCGCGCTCCCCTACCGATGGCGACCATGCCGGACTGGACCATCTCGCGGACGCCGTAGGGCTCGAGCATGCGCAGCAGGGCGTCGAGTTTGTCGGTGTCCCCGGTGGCCTCGATGGTCAGCGCCTCCGGGGAGGCGTCGACGACCTTGGCCCGGAACAACTGCACGGTCTCCAGGACCTGACTGCGCACCGAGGCATCGGCCCGCACCTTGACCAGCAGCAGTTCGCGCTGCACCGAGGACTCGGGCTCCAACTCGACGATCTTGATGACGTTGATCAGCTTGTTGAGCTGCTTGGTGACCTGTTCCAGCGGTTGCTCCTCCACCGAGACCACGATGGTCATCCGGGAGATCTCCGGGTGCTCGGTGGGGCCGACGGCCAGGGATTCGATGTTGAAGCTGCGCCGGGAGAACAGTCCGGAGACTCGGGAGAGCACACCGGGGACGTTTTCCACCAGCACGCTGAGTGTGTGTCGACTCATCGGTGTGTTCACCCCTCGTCGTCGAACAGTGGGCGGATTCCGCGAGCGGCCATGATCTCGTCGTTGCCGGTGCCGGACGCGACCATCGGCCAGACCTGGGCGTCCTTGCCCACAACGAAGTCGATGACCACGGGTCGGTCGTCGACGGCCATGGCCCGCTCGATGACGCTGTCCACGTCGGAGGCGGCCTCACACCGCATTCCCACACCGCCGAGCGCCTCGGCCAGCATCGCGAAATCGGGAATCCGGTGGTTGTGGGTGCCGAGGTCACTGTGTGAGTAGCGCTCGGCGTAGAACAGGTTCTGCCACTGCCGAACCATACCGAGATTGCCGTTGTTGATGACGGCGACCTTGATCGGCAACTGTTCGATGGCGCAGGTGGCCAGTTCCTGGTTGGTCATCTGGAAACAGCCGTCGCCGTCGATGGCCCACACCTGCCGACCGGGGCTACCGGCCTTCGCGCCCATGGCAGCGGGCACCGCGTAGCCCATCGTTCCCAGACCGCCGGAGTTGAGCCAGCTGCGGGGCCGCTGGTAGCCGATGAACTGGGCGGCCCACATCTGGTGCTGTCCCACCCCCGCGGTGTAGACGGCCTCGGGACCCGCCAGAGCACCGATGCGTTCGATCACGTACTCCGGCGACAGCGTGCCGTCCTCCGGCCAGTCGTAGCCCAGCGGGAAGCGGTCCCGCCAGTCGCCGAGCTGGCTCCACCACTGCGCGAGGTCCGGGGCGCCGTGCTCCGCTTCGGCGGTGTCCACGGCGTCGATGAGTTCGGAGATGACCTCCTTGCAGTCCCCGACGATGGGCACGTCGGCGACCCGGTTCTTGGAGATCTCCGCCGGATCGATGTCGGCGTGCACGACCTTGGCCTCCGGAGCGAAATCCGACAGCCGACCGGTCACCCTGTCGTCGAACCGGGTTCCCAGCGCGAGCAGCAGGTCGGAACGCTGCATCGCGGCGACCGCCGAGACGGTGCCGTGCATGCCGGGCATGCCGAGGTGCAACGGGTGCGTGTCCGGGAAGACCCCGCGCGCCATCAGTGTGGTCACCACCGGAATGCCGGTGCGCTCGGCGAGCTTGGTCAACTCCTCGGCGGCGTCGGCCTTGACCACACCGCCCCCCACGTACAGCACCGGCCGCTGCGCCGAGGCCATCAGCCGGGCCGCTTCCCTGACCTGCTTGCCGTGCGGTTTACCGACCGGGCGGTAACCGGGCAGCCGCTGTTCGGGGGGCCAGGCGAAGGAGGTGGCGAGTTGTTGCACGTCCTTGGGGACGTCGACCACGACGGGGCCGGGACGGCCGCTGGAGGCGATGTAGAACGCCTCCGCGATGGTCCGCGGGATCTCGTCGGGATCGGTGACCAGGAAGTTGTGCTTGGTGACCGGCAGCGTGATGCCGCAGATGTCGGCTTCCTGGAACGCGTCGGTACCGATCTGTCCGGTGGACTGCTGCCCGGTGATCGCCACCAGCGGCACCGAGTCCATGTGCGCGTCGGCCAGCGCGGTGACCAGGTTGGTCGCCCCGGGCCCGGAGGTCGCCATGCAGACCCCGGTCTTGCCGGTGGCCTGGGCGTATCCGGTAGCGGCGTGTCCGGCCGCCTGCTCGTGCCGAACCAGTACGTGACGAACCTTCGTCGAGTCCAGCAGCGGATCGTAAGTGGGCAGGATCGTACCGCCCGGGATACCGAACACCACTTCGCAACCCACCGCTTCCAGCGAGCGGACGAGGGACTGCGCACCGGTGGCTCTTACCGGCGCCCCGTTGGGCGGAGCTGGTTTCGGACGCTGCCCCGGTGATGCCTCCGGGGCCGGATTCTGCCTGGTGTTGGCGCTGGTCATCGATTCTGCCTCGTGGTCGATGAATGGGGCCGGGCACGAAAAAACCCCCGCCGGCACAGGGCCGAACGAGGGTTGGCGCGTCGACGTTTCGTACTCCTCAGGCGTCGACGCGCCCGGGAAGTACGAGAATGTCGTTACTGCGCTGCATGGCTCGAACATTAGACCCGGCACGACAGCCAAGTCAAACCTACGGGAAGAAGTTCCCGCATGGTGGACACCAACGGGTGACAGGGCGCACGAAGCGGGCAGTCCCGGCGCACGGACGGAAGGACTCCCCCGGTAGCACCCACTCCCCGGAAAGGCGAACTGCGCAGCTGAGACCATCGAACGGTGAACGACTCCCAGGAAAACGACCGACCTTCCGAGCCGGAGGCACGGGAGGAACCGCCCCGGCCGGAAACCACCGGGACGGAGGAGCAGCGAGCGGACTCCGCGAACGAGTCCGGGACCGAGTCCGACTCCGGACACGAGGCCACCTCCGAGACGGGGGACACCGGCGAGACCACGGCAGGGGCACCGGACGCCACGACCGAGCGGGAACCGGAACACCCCCCGGAGGGCGACTCCGAGCAGGCGGAGCCTCCCGAACTGCCCTCCCGCCTGGTTTTCCGGATCACGCGGGTGGGCCTGCTGGTGATCCTCGTGGTCGCGTTCTGCATCAGCCCGATCGCGGCGTCGTTGCCCCCGCTGTCCGTGCTGTACCTGATACCGCTGGGCCTGATCGTCTGGTTGGTCCGGACGCGCACCGTCGTCGACGAGTCCGGCATCACGGCGCGGACCCTCACCGGAAGGACCCGGATGGACTGGTCCGACATCAGGGCGCTGCGACTCGACGAACGGCACTGGGTGCGCGCGGTGACCACTTCGGACCGCGAGGTTCGGCTGCCCGCGATCCGGGTCCGGGACGTCCCCCGGTTGGCCGTGATGAGCCGCGGCCGGATACAGGACCCGAGCCGCCCCAAGGACGCCGACGCGGATTGACGCCGTGCGGCTCTCTCACTGTGTGGACACCACCAGGGCACTCACGAGCACGAGCGACACCGGAGTAGTGTCGTGCTCACCGCGAACTCCCGGCGCCCACAAGGCGTGACCGCGTCCGCCCGCGCGGCGGTATTCCCACGAAGTGAGAGCTTTCCATCATGCCCGAGTTGCGTTCCCGAACGACGACACACGGTCGAAACGCCGCAGGCGCCCGCTCGCTGTGGCGTGCCACCGGAATGACCGACAACGACTTCGGCAAACCGATCGTGGCGATCGCCAACTCCTTCACCCAGTTCGTACCGGGCCACGTCCACCTCCGCGACCTGGGCGAGGTGATCGCCGGAGCGGTTCGCGAGGCGGGCGGTGTCCCCCGGGAGTTCCACACCATCGCGATCGACGACGGCATCGCCATGGGACACAGCGGAATGCTGTACTCACTGCCTTCCCGCGAGATCATCGCGGACTCGGTGGAGTACATGGTCAACGGGCACCAGGCGGACGCGCTCGTCTGCCTGTCGAACTGCGACAAGATCACCCCGGGGATGCTCAACGCCGCCATGCGGCTGAACATCCCCACGGTCTTCGTCTCGGGCGGGCCGATGGAGGCGGGCAAGGCGGTCGTGGTCGACGGTGTCGCCCACGCTCCGACCGACCTGATCACCACGATCGCCGCGTCGGCGAACTCGCGGGTGGACGAGGAAGGACTGAGCGAGGTGGAGCGCTCGGCCTGCCCCACCTGCGGTTCCTGCTCGGGCATGTTCACGGCCAACTCGATGAACTGCCTGACCGAGGCGCTGGGGCTGGCGCTGCCCGGCAACGGTTCGACGCTGGCCACCCACCGGTTCAGGCGCGACCTGTTCGAGCGCGCGGGCCGCACGGTGGTCGAGATCGCCGAGCGGTGGTACCGGCACGACGACGAATCCGTGCTGCCGCGTTCGATCGCGAACGAGCGGGCGTTCGAGAACGCGTTGGCACTGGACATGGCCATGGGCGGCTCGACCAACACGGTGCTGCACACCCTCGCCGCCGCACGCGAGGGCGAGATCGACTTCACGCTCTCCGACATCGAGCGGATCAGCCGCGACGTCCCCTGCCTGGCCAAGGTCAGCCCGAACTCCAACTACCACATGGAGGACGTGCACCGGGCGGGCGGCATCACGGCGATCCTGGGTGAGCTCGACCGCGGCGGGCTGTTCAACCGGGAGGTCCGTTCGGTGCACAGCCCGAGCCTGCAGTCCTGGTTGTCCGAGTGGGACGTGCGCGGCGAGAGCCCCGCCGAGCACGCCTCGGAGCTCTTCCACGCCGCTCCCGGCGGAGTCCGCACCACGGAGGCGTTCTCCACGGACAACCGCTGGTCCGCGCTGGACACCGACGCGGTGGAGGGGTGCATCCGCGACGTCGCGCACGCCTATACCGCCGACGGCGGGCTGGCCGTGCTGCGGGGCAATCTGGCCGAGGACGGTGCGGTGGTCAAAACGGCCGGTGTCGACGAGGAACTCTGGGTCTTCCAGGGGACAGCCCGGGTTCTGGAGAGCCAGGAGCAGGCCGTCTCGGCGATCCTGAACAGGGAGATCGAAGCGGGCGACGTGCTGGTGATCCGCTACGAGGGCCCGTCGGGTGGCCCCGGTATGCAGGAAATGCTGCACCCGACCGCTTTTCTCAAGGGCGCCCGGATGGACCGCGAGTGCGCACTGATCACGGACGGGAGGTTCTCCGGGGGGACCTCGGGCCTGTCCATCGGGCACATCTCCCCGGAAGCGGGCAACGGCGGCACGATCGGGCTGGTCCAGGACGGTGACGAGATCCGCATCGACGTGGGCGAGCGGAAACTCGAACTGCTGGTGGACGAGCGCACCCTGGCCGAGCGCCGGGCCAAGATGGAAAGCTCCGAACACCCCTGGCAACCGGTGGACCGACAGCGCCGGGTCAGTACGGCGCTGCGTGCCTACGCGAGCCTGGCCACCTCCGCCTCCTACGGAGCCGTTCGGAGCGTCGGCGGCTGAACCGGACGTGGGCGGCGGGGTTCCGGCCCCGCCGACCAGGGTTCACCGGAACACGAAGAACACCACCGCGGCGGCCGCCACCGCCAGCAGCAGTCCCACGAAACCACTGGCGACCGGACGTCGGAACCAGAAGCGTCCGTTGTCCGCCGCCACTCGTCCAGGCCCCGCGAACAGCAGCGCCAGGGCCACGACACCGAGCAACGCCGGATACTCGACACCGCCGTTTTCCAGGAAGAACCCGCTGGAACGCTGGACGACCACCACGTTGAGCATCACACCGAGCAACCCCGCCGCGGCCAGCGGTGTGAACAGCCCGAGCAGCAGCAGGATCCCCGCGCCGAACTCCACCCCACCCGTGACGGTGGCGAGCAGTTGCGGTTCTCGGAAGCCCATGCCGGCCAGCATGTCCGCGGTTCCCTCCGGACCCCGCCCACCGAGCACGCCGAAGAGTTTCCGCGCGCCGCGGCTGATGAACACGACCCCCAGCGCCAATCGCAACACCAGCAGCGCGAAGTCCGCACCGCCGTTCCAGCGACGCCGGTTCACCGAGTCGGCGAACTCGTCGTAGAGGTCGAGGTCGCGCTGCGAGGCGGGGTCTCCCACGTCGGTGTAGGCATCGTCGTCGTAGTAGTCGAGTTCGACGGATCCGGTACCGGTGGAACTGCCGTACGTGCGTGTCGAGACCTGTTCCCGCTCCGGAACGGTCCAGCCACCCTGCGGTTCCCGGACATCACGGTGATACTGATCATCGGGATACCCGCCCGCGGAATCGGGGCGGTCATCGTGGATTCGCACGGCGAAAGGCTAGGACATTCTCCACGAAATGTGCGAGCTTTTCGGAAAAATCGACGGCGGGAGCGCAGGGAGTGCTCGCGGCACTCACTCCGGGTTAACCGGTGACGCGATATGGTCTGCGACCGTGGCAGTCCGAACCGGCGACCGACACCAGCGCTTCCGTGCGCCGCGCCGATACGCGGCGGTCGGGACGGCGTTGGTCGCAGCCGTCCTGACCGGTGGTTGTGCGGAGTTCCCCGACCAGCACCCGAAGCAGTGGCGGGAACAGCCCTCGTTGCGGCCGCAGGCCGGTCCACAACCGCGCGCCGAAGGACCTCAACAACCTCCCGGAGCGGAGGACACCGAGAGCTCGCCCTCCGAACAGGCCGAGCCGGACGGCTGCGACGACCCCGACCCCGCCGTCGTGGCTACCTGTCTCGGGGCGGTGGGAGACGTGGCCGTACTGCCCGGTGGCCGGGGTGCTCTCGTCGGTGAGCGCAAGACGGGCAGGATCATGCTGGTCGAACGGGACTCCGACCCTCGGCAGCTGGCCAGTGTCGACGTCGACGCCACCGGCGATGGCGGACTCACCGGCCTGACTCTCTCGCCGAGCTATGCCGAGGACGGCCTCGCCTACGCCTATGTCACCACCCCCACCGACAACCGGGTGATCCGCATCGCGCCGGATGATCCTCCGGAACCCATCCTGACCGGTATTCCGCGCGGCCCCAGCGGCAACGCGGGCGCCATCACGACGAGCGGCTCGGACGCGCTGCTCGTCGCCACGGGCAACGCGGGGTCCCCGGACAAGACGGACGAACGCTCCGTGCTGACCGGCAAGGTGCTGCGGATCGACACTTTCGGCGATCCCGCCCAGGACAACCCCGATCCGGGTTCACCGGTGATCGCGGAAGGGCTGAGTTCGCCCGGCGGCGTGTGCAGCCCACCGAACAGTTCCACTTTCTGGGTGACGGATCGGCGTGCCGAGCGGGACGTGCTGCTGCGCGGCTCACCCGACGAGGAACTGAGCGGCCCCAAGTGGTCCTGGCGGACGAGCCCCGGCGTGGCGGGCTGCGCCGCCGGCGGTGGGCTGATCGTGGTGGCACTGACCGACGCCTCGGCCGTCTACACCATGCGTCCCGGGCCGGAGGGAACGTTCACCGGCGAACCGGAACGAGCACTGGAGGACACCTACGGTCGGCTGCGCGCGGCCAGCAGCGGACCGAACGGGCTGCTGTGGCTCGGCACCGCGAACAAGGCGGGCGGTGATCCCGTCTCCAGCGACGACAGGGTGATCCGCATCGAACCGCCCAACGGGGGGACAGCGGGCAAGGAGTGACCGTCTCCCCGCGCCACCGCACGTGGCTCGGGGAGACGGTCACGCCGGTGTGCGCGTCACACCGGCCCGGTCCTCACTGCTGGCCGCAGGCGGCCAGCACCAGTTCGCGGACCCGCTTGGCGTCCGCCTGTCCCTGGGTGGCCTTCATGACGGCCCCCACGATCGCGCCCGCGGCCTGCACCTTGCCGCCGCGGATCTTCTCCGCCGCGTCGGGCTGGGCCGCCAAGGCCTCGTCCACCGCGGCCTGCAACGAGGAGTCGTCGGAGACGACCTCGATGCCGTCGGCGGCGATCACCTCGTCCGGCTCGCCCCGGTCCTCGAGCACCCCGTCGATCACCTGACGGGCCAGTTTGTGCGTGAGCTTGCCCTCACCGACCAGCTCGATCACCCGGGCCACCTGGGCTGGTGTGACCGAGAGCTCCGCGAGCTCCACGCCGCGCTCGTTGGCGCGCTGGCTCAGGTAGGCGACCCACCACGAGCGCGCCTCCGAGGGCGAGGCACCGGCGTCCACGGTGGCCGCGACGAGGTCCAGCGCCGAGGCGTTGACCAGATCGCGCAGCTCCTCGTCAGACAGGCCCCACTGCTCCTGGACCCGCCTGCGCCGTTCCCAGGGCATCTCGGGAAGCGTGCCGCGCAGCTGCTCCACCCACTCCCGCGAGGGGGCGATCGGAACGAGATCGGGTTCGGGGAAGTAGCGGTAGTCCTCGGCCTCCTCCTTGCGCCTCCCCGATGAGGTCTCACCGGTGGACTCGTCGAAGTGCCTGGTCTCCTGAACGATCTCGGAACCGTTCTCCAGCAGGGACGCCTGCCTGCGCATCTCGAAACGCACCGCCCGCTCGATGCTGCGGAACGAGTTGACGTTCTTCGTCTCGGTGCGGGTGCCGAACCCGCTCTCCCCCTTCGGGGTCAACGAGACGTTGGCGTCGCAACGCAACGAGCCCTGATCCATTCGAACGTCCGAAACGCCCATCGAACGCAGCAGATCCCGCAGCGCGGTCACGTAGGCACGAGCGATCTCGGGAGCACGTTCCCCGGCACCGGTGATCGGCTTGGTGACGATCTCGATGAGCGGCACACCCGCACGGTTGTAGTCCAGCAGCGAGTGCTCGGCACCGTGGATCCTGCCGGAGGCACCGCCGACGTGCGACGACTTGCCGGTGTCCTCCTCCATGTGGGCCCGTTCGATGCCCACGCGGAAGGTCTCACCGTCGTCGAGCACGACGTCGAGACCACCGTCGAACACGATCGGCTCGTCGTACTGCGAGGTCTGGAAGTTCTTGGGCATGTCCGGATAGAAGTAGTTCTTCCGCGCGAACCTGCACCACTCCGCCACCTGGCAGTCCAGGGCCAGACCGATCCTGATGGCCGATTCCACGGCCGAGCCGTTGACGACCGGCAGCGCGCCCGGCATGCCCAGGCACACCGGGCAGACCCGCGTGTTCGGCTCGGCGCCGAACTCGTTGGCGCAACCGCAGAACATCTTGGTGGCCGTGGAGAGCTCGACGTGCACCTCGAGCCCGAGCACCGGGTCGAAACGTCGCAGAACCTCGTCGTAGTCCATGATCTCGGCGACAGCTGTCATTCCCGTTCCGCCTTACGTACCTCGCGAACGGCCAACGCCACTCCGGTGATCAACCCGAGAACGGTGACGATCGCGTCCGCCATCACCAGTCGATCGTTGTCCTCGCGCGCCTGGCGGATCTTGCCACGCAGACCGATGCCGCGGGACAGCTCCGCGCCGACGGCGAGCAGGGCTCGCAACTTGGGATTCATCAGGCGACCTCCAACCGTGGAACACGGTCGAGCAGGGAAACTTCCGAAGCCGCGTCGCGTGCCGCCTCGTAGGCGGCACCCACGCGGTAGAGCCGGTCATCGGCCATGGCGGGCGCCATGATCTGCAGACCGACGGGCATACCGTCCTCGGCGGAGAGCCCCGACGGCACGCTCATGGCGGCGTTGCCGGCGAGATTGCTCGGAATGGTGCACAGGTCCGCGCGGTACATGGCCATCGGGTCGTCGACACGTTCCCCGATGCGGAAGGCGGTGGTGGGGGTCGTGGGTGAGACCAACACGTCCACCTGCCCGAAAGCCGCCTCGAAATCCCTGGTGATCAGGGTGCGAACCTTCTGCGCCTGGCCGTAGTAGGCGTCGTAGTAGCCGGACGAGAGCGCGTAGGTGCCGAGCATGATACGACGCTTGACCTCGGGACCGAAGCCCTGCTCCCGAGTCAGCGACATGACCTCCTCGGTGCTGCGGGTGCCGTCGTCGCCGACCCGCAGCCCGTAGCGCATCGCGTCGAACCGCGCGAGGTTCGAGGAGCACTCGCTGGGCGCGATCAGGTAGTAGGCCCCGAGGGCGTACTCGAAGTGCGGGCAGGAGACCTCGACGACCTCGGCACCGAGCGAGGTGAGCGTGTCCACGGCGGTGCGGAACGAGTCCCGCACACCCTGCTGGTAGCCCTCGCCGCCGAACTCGCGGACGACTCCCACGCGCACCCCGCGCAGATCTCCGTCCGCTCCTTCCCGTGCGGCCGCGGTCACCTTCGGAACCGGCGCGTTCACCGAGGTGGAGTCCATCGGATCGTGCCCGGCGATGACCTCGTGCAGCATCGCGGCGTCCAGCACCGTACGCCCGCACGGTCCCGCCTGGTCCAGCGAGGAGGAGAACGCGACCAGGCCGTAGCGGGACACCCCGCCGTAGGTGGGCTTGACGCCCACGGTCCCGGTGACCGCGGCGGGCTGCCGGATGGAGCCCCCCGTGTCGGTGCCGATCGCCAGCGGCGCCTCGAACGCCGCCAGCGCGGCCGAGGAGCCTCCCCCGGAACCACCGGGGATCCGGTCGGTGTCCCACGGGTTGCGGGTCGGGCCGAACGCGGAGTTCTCGGTCGACGACCCCATGGCGAACTCGTCCATGTTGGTCTTGCCGAGGACGACCACACCCGCGTCGCGGAGCCTGGCCGCCACGGTCGAGTCGTACGGCGGTGTCCAGCCCTCCAGCATCCTGGAGCCGCAGGTGGTCGGCATGTCGGTGGTGGTGAGCACGTCCTTCAGCGCCAGCGGCACACCGGCCAGCGGAGAGGCCGGGGTGCCGTTGGCACGCTGCTCGTCGGCCCGCCGGGCGGCGTCCAGCGCCGCTTCGCGGTCGACGTGCAGAAAGGCGTGCACCGCCGGTTCGATCGCCTCGATACGGTCCAGGTGCGCGCGGGTGACCTCGACGGCGGACACCTCGCCCGCGGCGATCTTGGCGGCCAGTTCGGAGGCGGCGAGACCGGTGAGTTCGGTCGAACCAGGCCCGTCCGGGACTGATGTGGTCGAGGACATCACGCCTCCTCGTTGAGAATCCTGGGTACTCGGAACCTGTTTTCCTCGGTGGCGGGCGCCCCGGCGAGTGCTTCCCCGCGGGAGAGCCCGTCGCGCACCTCGTCCGTTCGGAAAACGTTGGTGACCGGTACCGCGTGGGACGTGGGCGGTATTTCGTCGGCGGCCACTTCGCCGACCCTGGCTACCGAATCGAGGATCACGTCCAACTGGCCTGCGAACGTGTCGAGCTCATCCTCGGATACGGCCAGCCGGGCGAGGCCGGCGAGGTGAGCCACCTCGTCACGGGAAATCGTGGACAATGCGCGGGCCCCCTGATCGTGTCCGGTTCGTTCGGGTATCCGGTCGTTTCCGGCTACCACGCGTGTTCGAGTCGAATGCCTGCACGCCACCCGCGCGGCACGGACCGATCAGGGGCGCGGGAACGGTGCCGACCGTCCCGCTCCCGCTGATCACTGAACCGATTCGCTCGGGTCGCCGAACAGGCTTCGAAAGGTGACAACGAGTCTATGGGCAGCGACCACCACCACCAACGGGTGGTCACACCCGGGCATCGGGATCGTTTCGGGCCGGTGTGCATCCAGCGGTGTCGTCCCGGGGGAGCGTCGTGTCTGCCACAATTTGGCCGGTCCGCTCCACACGAGGGCCCCGAGCCGCTCGTGCGAACCGGTCCGGCGCGGACGGCGAGGTGCCGCGCACGATGCTGGAGGCGTGAGAACCGGTGTCCTTCCTCATCCGGGTCCAGGTTCCGGACCGTCCCGGCGCACTCGGGTCGGTGGCGAGCGCGCTGGGCGAGATCGAGGCCGACATCCTCAGCGTGGATGTCGTCGAGCGGAGCAGCGAGGCCGCCATCGACGACCTCATCGTGGAGCTTCCCTCCGGAAGGCTGCCGGACGTGCTGATCACGGCCGCGGAGTCGGTGGAAGGCGTTCGCGTGGACGCGGTGCGGCCCTATGCGGGCATACTGGACACCCACCGCGAGCTGGAGCTGGTCGAGGAGATCGCCGCGGAACCGGCGCGGGGACTCCAGCTGTTCGCCGAGGGCGTACCCCGGATCATTCGCTCGGGATGGGCGATGATCTTCGGTAACCGCGCGGGCGGGGCGGAGCACCTGGCGGCCAGCACCTCGGCACCGGAGGACGAGTACCTGCGGTTACCGTGGATGCCGTTACCCAGGGCCACCGTGCTGGACGGGGACGAGTCCTGGGTACCGGGCACCTGGCGGGAACTGGGTACCGAGCTGGCCGCCACGCCGATAGGCAAACCCGACCTGGTGCTGCTGGCGGGCAGGCCGGGCGGGCCGATGTTTCGCACCTCCGAGGTCGCCCGGCTGGCGCACCTGGCGGGCATCGTCTCGGTGGTGCTGGACGGCTGAGCACGACCGCACCGCCCGGAAGGAGGCCACGAACGGTCGTGCGGATGCACCGGTGACCCGGGTATCACGCACGGCCGGGGACGCGGGAGCCCGGAGGCCTCACCGGGCCGGATCAAGGACGTAGGCGAGCAACCTGACGGCCGGGAACGGCTCCCAGTCGTGCTCGGGAAGGCGGTGGAACCCCTTCCGCTCGTACAACCGGTGCGCGACCGTCATGGACCGGTCGCTGTACAACACGACCCGCTCCCAGGACTCCGCGGCCGCCAGCTCGATCACCCGGTCGACCAGAGCGGCACCCACACCGCTGCCCGCCGCTTCCGGTGCCACGGCCAACATCCGGAACTCCAGTTCGCCGGGCCGCGCGAGCTCGGTGTACTCGCTGCCGTGGCGGGCCACTGTGACCGTGCCGCACACCTTGTCGCCGTGCACCGCCACGAGCAGTTCCGCCTTGGCGGCGCGGTCGGCGGCGTCGCGGAGCGACGTGAGGTAGTGCGTGTTCTCGGCGGGGATGTGCCCGCCCTCCAGGTAGGCACGCGCCGTCAGCTCACCGACGGTGTCGAACTCGGCGGGCAGCGCCCGTCTGATGGTCACGCTCTCCATGCGGTCGATACTAGTGGCGATCACGACGGTCGAGCGGCGGAGACCGCATCACTCGTCACTCCGGCTGTAGTGCCATCTCGGCCGCGGCCTCCGGACCCTGCTCCAGCAGCACCCGAAATCCCTCCTCGTCCAGCACTGGGACACCGAGTTGGACCGCCTTGTCGTACTTGGAGCCGGGGGCATCGCCCACCACCACGAAAGCGGTCTTCTTCGACACGGAACCGGCGGCGCGCCCGCCCCGGTTCATGATCCACTCCTTGGTCTCGTCCCGCGAGTAGGTGGGCAACGACCCCGTCACCACGATCGACAACCCTTCCAGGTTGCGCGGCACGGAGGTGTCACGCTCGTCGGCCATCCGAACCCCGGCGGCACGCCACTTGTCGACCACTTCGCGGTGCCAGTCGACGGTGAACCACTCCCGCACGGCGCCGGCGATGGTCTCCCCCACGCCGTCCACGACCGCGAGGTCCTCCTCCGCCGCCGCGTCGATCGCGTCGACGGACCCGAACTCGCGCGCCAGTGCCTGCGCGGCGGTCGGGCCGACGAACCGGATGGACAGTGCGACCAGCACCCGCCAGAGCGGCTGCTGCTTGGCGTTCTCCAGACTGGTGAGCAGTTTCGCCCCGTTGGCCGTCAGACTCCCGTCCTTGGCCCGGAACTGCTCGGTACGCAGCAGTTTGTCCTCGTCGAGCAGGAAAACGTCCCCCTCGTCGACGACGACCCCGGCCTCGAGCAGCGCGGCGGCCGACTCGTAGCCGAGCACCTCGATGTCGAACGCTCCCCGCCCCGCCAGGTGGAACAACCGCTCGCGAAGCTGTGCCGGGCAGGAACGCGCGTTGGGGCAGCGGATGTCGACGTCGGTCTCCTTCTGCCGGTACAGCGTCCACCCGCACTCCGGACAGGTCTCCGGCATCACGAACGGGGACTCGTCGCCGTCCCGGGCATCGACCACCGGCCCCAGCACCTCCGGGATGACGTCACCGGCCTTGCGGATCACCACCCGGTCGCCGACCAGCACGCCCTTGCGACGCACCTCGTCGGCGTTGTGCAGCGTGGCCATCGACACGGTGGAGCCGGCCACCTTGACCGGCTTCATCTCCGCGAACGGGGTGACCCGCCCAGTACGGCCGACGTTGACCCGGATGGCGACCAGCTCGGTGGTGGCCTGCTCCGGCGGGTACTTGTACGCGATGGACCAGCGGGGGGCGCGGGAGGTGGTGCCGAGCCTGCGCTGCAGGGCCACGTCGTCGATCTTGATGACGATGCCGTCGATCTCGTGGTCCGCCTCGTGCCGGTGCTCTCCCCAGTAACGAACGTGCTCGGTCAGTTGATCCAGCGAGGAAAGCACCACGGTGTGCGGGGACACCGGCAGGCCCCAGGTGCGCAGCGCCTCGTAGGCCGCCGACTGGGTGGGTGGCTCGAACCCGTCCCGCCTGCCGAGGCCGTGGCAGATCAGCCGGAGCGGGCGCTGCTTGCTGATCCGCGGATCCTTCTGCCGCAGCGAACCGGCGGCACCGTTGCGCGGATTCGCGAAGGCGGTTTTGCCCGCGTCCACCAGCGAGGCGTTGAGTTCGGCGAACTCGTCGAGCCGGAAGTACACCTCGCCCCTGATCTCGACCAGTTCCGGGACCGGGTAGTCCGCGCTGCCGGTCAGCCGGTCCGGCACGTCCCGCATGGTGCGCACGTTGAGCGTCACGTCCTCGCCGGTCCTGCCGTCACCTCGGGTCAGCGCCCGTTCCAGCCTGCCGTCGCGGTAGAGCAGGTTGACGGCCAGCCCGTCGATCTTGGGTTCGCAGAGGAAGGCGGGGTGGCTACCGGTCTCCCGTTCGACGCGGTTCACCCAGGTCGTGAGTTCGGAGATGTCGAAGGCATTGTCCAGACTCAGCATCCGCTCCAGGTGGTCGACGGCGGTGAACTCCGTCGAGAAGCTGCCGCCGACCTCCTGGGTCGGGGAGTCCGGGGTGCGCAGCGCCGGGTGCTCGTCCTCCAGCCGCTGCAACTCGACGAACAGCTCGTCGAACTCCCCGTCGGTGATCACCGGAGCGTCGAGCACGTAGTACCGGAACTGGTGAAAACGCACCTGCTCCACCAGCTCGTCGTACCGCTGCCTGGTCTCACGCGGGACGTCCTCCAGCCCCTCGGCTCGTTCGTCGGCCGCGGGCTCGGCACCGAACTTTTCGACCCCGGACTTTTCGACCCCGGACTTTTCGACCTCGGCCTCTTCGGCCCGGGAGTCCGAAGGTTCCGCCTCTCGCGAAACGGCGGCGTCCGGTGCGGCGTGCTCGTGCGTGCGTTCCCTGGTCACGTCCCGAGACTAACCAGCACCGCCGACGACGGCGCGTTCGACCGGTGCCGCGTCCGCCTACTGCTCGGTGTCCGGTTCGGCGGAATCGGTCTCCCCGGTGTCGAAGGCACGAACCCGCTCACGGAACGCGACCAGATCGACCGCGTTGGCGGGAAGCAGGTCGGCCGTCTCGACCCTGCCGATGCGATCGGCCGCCAACTTCTCCCCCAACGCGGCGTGCAACGGCAGGAAGGTCAACGCCTCCCGCTCCTCATCGGCCAGCTCGGAGAAGTCGGGGTGGTAGACCGCGACGTCGATCAGGTTCCTGGTGTTGTCGAACTGCGCCGCGACACGCACCTCGTCCAGCTGGTAGCGCTTGCCGCGGAGGTTGACGGTGACTTCCCTCGGATCAGGGACCGGAGGCACCGCGTCGTGGTACTCCCAGAGTGAATCGGCGGCGGGCGCGGCCGCCTTCCAGGCATCGGTGTAGACCCGCAGTTCGGGATCCGCCTGCCCGGTGATCACCAAGGCGTAGATGGCCTCACGGCCGCGCTCGATCGAGAAGTTCAGTCTCGGATGCAGCAGCCCGACCGCCTCCGCGAGCTGGTGGTCCACGCGTTGCGGCACACCGTCACCCAGCGCGGAGCCCACCCGCGGCAGTAGTTCCTCCCAGCGGCGCCAGAACAGCTCCGCGCGGCGGGCGGCCTCGGCGGACTCGTCCCCCACCCGCGACGTCGCTTCCGCGGCCCGCCGCTCGAGCCCGAACAGCCGACGCAACAACCCCATCACGCTCTCCATCCCGCCGAACCGTGGAACAGCGAACCGATCTGGTTGGAGGCGGGACCGAGAACCACGTCCCCGCCCGTCCCCACCACCGGGCAGGTCAGGAACTGTCCGACGAACCACTCCGGATCGGGCACGCATCCCGTGACACGCGCCGACAGCGCCAGCATGAGCGGCACCCGCTCCGCCTCGTGCCAGGGTAGTCCGGCGCGTAACGACTCCAGATCGTCCGGGCGGGTTCCGGAACGGTACTCGGGCAGCACGGGTTCGAAGAAGGTGCGCACCTCGCCGCCCACGGCGTGGGCGAATCCACCGGAACCACCGACGTCCCAGTACACCGAGACCAGTTCGCCGCCGGAACTGGCCTCGGCGAGCACGGCGTGCCGGACACCCTCGAAACGACTCTCCTCGGCGACGAGTGTCCACTCGCCCACGCGGCGGAGACCGATCAGTGACTGCTTGTCCGCACAGGCGAAGGACTCCTCGCAGAACTCCTCGAAGTTCCAGTGCCTGCCCCGGGCCGGATCGGCGCCGAAGGCTCGTGCCACCCGGAACACATCGGTTCCCCGAACCAGGGTCAGGCACGCCGCGTCCCGTACGGCGCTGTCGTGGATCCAACCGTGCCGATCGACTTCCGCGTTCCCGCTACCCACAGCTGACTTCCTATCACCATCGGGCGGTTGCGCGCGGGCTTTCGCACGAATCGGCCCCGTACGGGGGGGTGGAACCGAACGCGTGACCCAGGTCAGCTGTTGCCACTGGTCCACTCGCTCCACGGAACCTGCCAGTCGCCGAAACCGTCCCAGGAGGCCAGTTCCCCGCCCTTGGAGTTGGTCACCTCGACGACATCGCCCTTCTTGAGCAGGTCGTAGACCCACTTCGCGTCTGCGGTGCTCATGTTGATGCAGCCGTGGCTGACATTGCGCTCGCCCTGGTCCCCGACCGACCAGGGGGCGGCGTGCAGGAACTCACCGCCGTTGGAGATCCGTACGGCCCACTCGACCTCGGTGCGGTAGCCGCCCTCGTCCAGCCCCAGGCCGTAGGTGGTCGAATCCATCATGTAGGTGTCGTGCTTGCGCATCACCACGTGCGTGCCGTTGTGCGAGGGGTAGGAGGGACGCCCCAGCGATACCGGAATCGTGCGTTTGAGCTCGCCGTTGACCGTGACCTTCATCCGGTGGGAGGCCGCGTCGGCACGCAGGATCACCTCATCACCGATCTTCACGGTGGCGTGGCGGTCGGACTCGCCGTAGACACCGTTGCCGAGGTTCTTGCCGTAGACGTTGACGTCGACGGTGATCTCGGTGCCCGGTTCCCAGTACTCCTTGGGACGCCAGTGCACCTCGCGGTCGTCGAACCAGTAGAACTCGCCGTCGACCTTCGGGTCGGTACTGATGTCGAGGGCCTTCTCGGCGCGTTCCTTCACGGGAGCGGGCGCGTCCTCGCTGAAGTAGAACGCCAGGGGCTGACCGACCCCCACAGTCTGCCCGTCGAGCGGGTTCATGGACACGTAGGTGAGATTCTCGGGGGTCAGCGTGGTGAACCGGGAGCGTTCGGTCAGTTTCTCACCGTTAGCACCGGTGGCCTTCGCCACCACCTCATAGGTCTTGCCGTAGCCGAGCGGCTCCTGGACCGACCAACCGCGACCGTTGTCCTCGAGCGAGCTCTCGACCTTCTCACCGGCTGCGTTGGTCATCACGACCTCGGTGAACGTGGCATTCTTCGCCCGGGCCCCTATATCCCCCACCGGGGAGGCGGACGAGGCTCCCGACTTCGGGGTGAACTCGATCGCGGGCGGGCCGGTGCTGCTCGGCTCCGAACCCGAGGTCGGGGTGCGGCCCTCGCCGCCTGCTCCCGTGCCGCAGCCCGCGACCAGTAACGCGACCAAGCAGAGCAGGGTCGTCCGAAGTCTTTGCCGTGGGGAAACCATGGATCCCCAGGAAGAGCGACTCAACAGTTCCATCCGTGGCGTTCCGTTCCGCTCGATTCGCCATTCCCCACAGTCGTGTCCCCCGTGAGTTCGAGGCTCACCCAGCGCCGCCCCGTACCGGACGGCGAAACGTGAGTCCGCACAACTGCTGTCCAGGATGACGCCTTCTCACCCGAAAGGGTTGTCATCGCGTCTCAGCCGTAGTACTTCCGTAACCTCGGGCGAACATCGAGCGGAGCACGCCCCGAAGATCGGGAGACCGAGAAGATCCCCCGAACGACGAAGCGGAGAGCGAGAAGCGCCGCACCGCCACGAACCCGCCCCGACGAGCCGCACCGCCGTCGACGAACGGACGATCCCGCCGAGCCGCACCCCGGCCCGACGAAGAACCGACGAAGCCGCAGTTCACACCGCCCGCGACACGCGATCGACCCCCCTCGACTCACACCCCCGGCAACCGTGCTAAAGTTTGTGTTGTCGCCAACGCGAGAGGGAATTCGAGCGAGGCGGAAAATTTCACACGGCAACGCGCCAATAGCTCAAGCGGCAGAGCAACTGACTCTTAATCAGTGGGTTCGGGGTTCGAGTCCCTGTTGGCGCACATTTTCCCAGGTAACGGACGGTTTTGGAGAAATCCGAAGCCGTCCGAATTTTTTGCGGTACACATTTTGTACACATCACACGGAATCGTCCCCCGTTTCATCGGCCGGTGCCAGTGCTCGTGAACGGGCCGCGTCCATCCGATCCGCTACTTCGTCCAGCCGATCCGGGAACAGGTGTCCGTAGGTGTCCAGCGTCATGGTGGCGGTCTTGTGGCCGAGCATCTGTTGGACCACCTTCACGTCCGCCCCGGCAGCGATCGCCAGCGACGCCGCAGTGTGCCGCAAGCTGTGCAGACTCAGCCCGTCCAGGTGATCGAGCTTGGCTTCCCGAACCGCGGGGGCGAACACCCGCGAGCGAAAGTTCGCGTACCGCAACGGCTGCCCTCGGCGGCTGGTGAAAACGAACGTCTCGGAGCGCTGCCCGGAAACCACCGGGCGCAGCTCGTCGGCCAGGAACGCGGGAAGTGGAACGGTGCGCCGCTCGTGGGTCTTCGGGTCGGTGAGGTACGTCTCCGCCGAATCCTTGGCGAAAGCTTCGACCACGTGCACCCGACGTGCGTCCACGTCCACCCGGCCCGCTCGCACCGCCGAGGCTTCGCCCCAACGCAGGCCGGTGAAACCGAGCAGGTAGATCAACAGCCGGTATGTTCCGGCGGCCTCGGCCAGACGGTCCAGCTGTTCGTAATCAAGGTAGACGTGCTCCGAGCTCGCCACCCGCGGCAACGAGACACCCTTGGCCGGATTGACCGCGATCCGGCCCGTCTCAACAGCGCGGGCCAACACCATGTGCAGCACGCGGTGAATCCCGCGCACGGCCGAAGGGCTGAGCGCGTCGCCACGCGCCCCGCCCCCGTCCCGGCCGAGTTCGCCGATCCACTGCTCGATGTCGTCTCGCCGTAGCTGGTTGACCCGGACGCTCCCCCAACGTGGTTTCACGTACAGCTCAAGGTGCTCGCGGTAGCGTCCGACGCTGGACCGCTCCAAGTGGTGCTGTGCCGCGAACCACTCGTCGGCCACTTCCGAAAGACGCACTCGGGCAGCCGAGGGGTCGCGGTACGAACCGTCCGCGAGCTGTTGCGTCAATGCCGCTTGGCGTTCCTCGGCGTCGGGCTTGCGCCGGAACGTCTGAGTCTTCTGCTTGCCGAACTGGTCGTACCACCGCACCCGCCATCGTCCCGGTGCAGCCTTGCGGGACGTCTTCGCCTGCGCGAGCGCTTGCTTGTAGTCGCTGTGACTCGATCGGTCCTCGATCCATACCCGCGCCATCAGTCGCCCTCGTCGCCGATCAGGTCTTCTACTTCGGCGTTCAGGCGGTTCAGGGCGCGGCGGAGCATAGCCGCGTTTCCGCTTGAGTTGCCGTATTCGACGGCCTGTCGGATCGCGTCTTCTAGGGCCATCCGAGTTTCATTACCGAGGATCAGATGAATCCGGTCCAGCACGTCACGCGCCGCTCTGGTCGCCGTGTGCTGATCGCGGGCGACCTCGCCCGTTGGCCGGGAGTGCGACTTGAAGTCGCCGTACGCGGCCGTCAGCGCTTCGCCGTGTGTGCGCTGTATCGCTTCGCCGTGTATGCGCTGTATCGCTTCTTCGAGTGCGTGGATTCCGTCTGCCCAGTTCCAGGCGGGCCGCTGTTCAACTTCGACTTCCGAGGTCAGTTCAACTCGTGATCCGTCCACGGGCAGCAGTAGTCGGTTTGGTGTGACGTTCAACGCAAGTGCGAGTGCGACCAGATCGTCGACGTCGACGCGGCGTACGCCTTGCTCGATCTTGTGAATACCCGTGCCGAGAATCGGCCGACCGACAGCTTCGAGCCGTCGCGACAGCTCGGCAAGGCTGAGCCCCTGTGCCGATCGGAGCGCTTCGATGTTCCGTCGCACGCGGTCACTCGTCGGCCCGCGCTGTAGTTCTTTCCCCATGTTGGATATGAAATCAGCTCGTTTGACAATACACAACAACCGGTGCAAGCTAATCCCAGCCATCCCCACATTGGTTTTATTCATATCCAGAATAGGGAAAACATGCGAGACGATCAGCCGTTGGCCACCAGACAGGAAGTCGCCGACCACGTCGGCGTGCCGGTAGGAACGCTCGCCGCGTGGGCGTACCGCGGCACCGGACCCCGATATATCCGCGTGGGCAGACACGCCCGTTACCGCTGGTCAGATGTTGAGAAGTGGCTTGATCAGCACACCGAGGGGGCAGCGTGATGGCCCTCAGCCGGTCCCGAGACAGAAGAAAGCGGTGCCGCCCCGGCCAAGGAAACGGCACCGCCTACGAGCAGGAAGGCCACCTAGCTATGACCTCGCCAGAGTCGAGTGTCCCCGACAGCGGCGGTATCGAGCAAGCCGAGTTGATGGAGTACGGCGAGCGGGCCGTGGACGGTGTGGTTGTCGGTTCGGCGGTGTATGGCACCGCGGATTGCCGGTGCACCGGCAGTGTGTACGTGGGTGATCGCGTGTTGTCCGGGCTTACTCCGGGCCAGCTTCGCGAGCTTGCCGCGCAGGCTGCCACCTCGGCCGATGCCGCGGGCGCACCCTCGGAGGTGGGCCGGTGAGTACGACCGAAGTCGAGACGATGACCGCTCGGGCCGTGGCGTTCGCTCCGGCTCCGGGCCGGTCCCGGTGGAGCTTGGCGGCTCGGTGCCCGTTCTGCGGCTACACCCACCTGCACAGCGTCCACCGGTGGGCAGGGGCGCCCGTGGTCAAGGCCGCTCGGTGCTGCCCCTGGCGTGCCTACCGGGTGCGGGTGACCACGGTGGATCTCACGGGAGGTGCCTCCGATGCCTGAGATCGCCGTTCCGGTGGGGCTGTTGCTGGCGCTGGCCCGTGATGCCGAGCTCGGCCGCACGTTGCGCCAGTGGCAGGCAGCCGCGTGGGCCGCGGAATCGGCGGAGTCGATCGCGGCGGCCGAGGACTGGCACCGGGTGGCGGCGGCCCCCACGTTCGCCGAGTTGGAGCGACGGCGGGCCGAGCCGGGGCCGCTGGCCGGGCTCCGAGAGTCGCCGGAGCGGATGCGCCGGTGGGCCGAGACCGGCCACTCGGGGGAGGTGGCAGCGTGAGCCTGCCGTATGCCGGTAACGCGCCGGACTCGATCGACGCCGACCAGGTGGACCCGGAAACCGGGCGGGTAGAAACCGACTCCCCGGCGCGTCGGGTGCGGTCGCAGCCGGTGTCCCAGATCGAGCCGAAACGGCGTCAATTCCTGTGGCAGGACCGGTTGCCCCTCGGCGAAGTGACCCTGTGGGTCGGCCATGCCGGTATCGGCAAGTCCCAGGCCGCGGTGTGGCTGGCCTCCCAGGTCTCGCAAGGCACGCTGCCCGGTGAGCTGTACGGCCACCCCTCGCCCGTGCTCTACCTCGGAAGCGAGGACTCATGGGCCTACACTCTGGCCCCGCGGTTCGCCGCGGCCGAAGCCGATCTCACTCGGGTGCACCGGCTGTACGCCGAGACGGACACCGGCGACGGTGTGACCGCCGAGTCGACGGTCAGTCTCGCGGTTGACCTCGACGCGCTCCGCGACGAGATCGCAGCCACCGGGGCGCGGTTGGTGGTGTTGGACGCGCTGTTGTCCACCTTCGGCAGCGCCAAGCTCACCGAGCAAGGCACGGTGCGCCGGTACTTGGAACCGCTGGCGCAGCTCGCTCAAGAGCTGAATATCGCTGTGATCGGTGTGGCCCACTTCCGTAAGGCCAGCGATCCGAACCCGTTGCACATGATCGCCGGTTCTGCCGAGTTCGGCCAGGTGGTGCGTTCGGCGATCGGGTTCGCCGCGGATCGGGAGGCCGAGGACGGGTCGTGCGTGCTGTCGCTGGTGAAGACCAACATCGCACCGGCCGGACTGCCCAGCATCCGCTACCGGATCGACTCGGCCACCGTGGACACCGCCGACGGACCCACCGACGTGGGCCGGTTCGTCCCCCTCGGCGACACCGACCAGGACGTGGGCGAGCTACTCAACCAAGAGTCCGCATCTACGGAGGATCGGGCAGAGCGTAACGACGCGGTCGCATGGCTGCGTGCACACCTCGCCGAGAGCGGAGGGGAAGCCGTCGCCGGTGACTTGTTCAAAGCCGCGGAGCGTGACGGCTTCGCGAAACGGACTATTCAACGCGCCCGATCCAAGGCAGGCGTCACTACCCGCAAGGGCGACAAGGGATGGCTATGGACCTACTCGCCCACCGACGAGCGCTGACGACAGATGCAAGGTGACACCTTGGCTCAAGATGCCACCCCCTCGAAGCCGTACCCAGGGAAGACGTCAAGACGCCACACGACGCCTCGCGGGTGGCACCTTGGCGCCTTGGCACCTTGGACGGCTACCCCGAAGCGTCCTAGCTCGCACCCTCCGGGGCTATCCCGCCGAAGGGCGCAGCCCCGCAACCGAGACGAATGGAGGAACACCGACCATGACGAATCCGAGTCCCGCTCCGGTGGCACCTGACCGTGAGATCACCGAAGCCGACGTGCTCGCGCTGCTGCGAACGATCAATGAGGAATTGCGGGAGTTTCACGCCACGCTGCGTACGTGCACCGACCGCTTCGGGGGCAGTGATGACCACGAGTGAACTGCAAGCGCTGGCCTGCCCGGACTGTCCCGCTTCGATCACGAGTCAACGCAGCACCGGGGCCGAGGGGCCGATCCTGGTGGTGGGAGTCGAGCACGCGGGCACGTGCCCGTGGGCCGCGGCGTACGTGCCCGCCGAAGGGTATGTGCTCGCAGTTGCGGGTGGACTGTTGCTGCACACGATCGACTAAACTAGGGGGCAGCGTGCGCGCCGGTGCGACCACCCGCACGCCCTCCGGCCCCCTCGGCCCGTTGGCAGGGGACCTCCGCACAACCCACGGTCAGGGCAGCCCTTCGGCATGCCGGACGCCCCGTGACGGCGCCCCGTGTGAGTCAACGGCGGATGTACATATACGCACGTCATGCCCCGGAGGGCCGTTACCATGCGCGAGGCGCAGCAGATCATCTCCGAGATGGAAACCAAACAGTCCGAACTAGAGGGACTGTCGAAACTGTCCAAGCTCACCCGCACCCAAGAGACCCGTTTCAATCAGGGTGTCGAGGACATCGAGAACTTGGACGAAGAGTTGCGGGCCGTGCGCCGGGCCGAGGCCGAACAGCGGCTACAGTCCGCGCTCAGCGACCCGCACACGAAGTTCGTCAACGGGGCGTCGGGCGCCCCTGACTACGACCCGACCACCGGTCAGATGGTGCGCACCGCCGAGGGCGACCCGATCGGGACCGTCCGGCGTGGCCGCACCGGTGATCCGGCCACCGATGGGGCGCGGTCGCTGATTGACGGGCTGCACCGGTCAGGGCAGTTGGCCGACCATGCCGCGGAGAAAGTCGAGGGGCTGGTCACCACCGGAGCCGACACCGAACGCTCGCTTGCCGCCCGGTGGGCCGAAGCCACCGGCAATGAGCACTACCGCACCGCCTTCGGCAAGCTGCTGGCCGATCCCGAGCACGGGCACCGCGAGTTCACCGCACCGGAGCTGGACGCCTACCGGTCGGTGCGCAGTGTGCAGCGGGCCATGAGCCTGACCGACTCCGCGGGTGGGTACATGGTGCCGCTGACGCTGGACCCCGCCATACAGTTGTCTTCGGACGGGTCTACCAACCCGCTGCGGCGGATGGCCCGTGTCGTGCAGACCACCACCGACTCGTGGAACGGCGTCACCTCCGAGGGGGTCACCGCTGAGTGGTTGGCCGAGGGTGCCGAGTCCGCCGACGCGTCGCCGAGCCTGGGACAGGTGACGGTTCCGGTGCACAAAGGATCGGCGTTCGTGCCGTTTAGCTTCGAGTGGGGCATGGATGCCACCGACGCCACGAGCGAGCTACAGCGACTATTGGTCGACGCGGCCGACCAGTTGCAGGCCGAGGCCTACACTCTCGGTTCCGGCTCCGGCCAGCCCACCGGATTCGTGACCGCGCTGGCCGGGTCCAGCTCGGAAGTCACCGCGGCCACCGACGACACGTTCGCCGCGGCCGACGTGTACGCGCTGCAAAACGCGGTGCCCCCTCGGTTCCAGCCGCGGGCGCAGTGGGCCGCCGCGCTGGGCATCATCAACAGCATGGCCCAGATGGAAACCGGTAACGGGGCCAAGCAGTTCCCCGAGCTGGGCTCCGGAGCGTTGCTGCGTAAGCAGCTCAACGAGGTTTCGCACATGGACGGCTCGATCGACTCGGCCACGGCCAACCACGTGCTCGCCTACGGTGATTTCGGGTCCGGCATGGTCATTGCCGATCGGATCGGCACCACTGTTGAGCTCGTGCCGCACCTCATGGGCACCAACGGGCGGCCCACCGGCCAGCGCGGCATGTGGATGGCCTTCCGCACCGGCTCGGCCGTGGTCGTGCCGAACGCGCTGCGACTGCTCAACGTCTAAGACATAGGCAGGTACGCCCTGCCCTAGTGACCTGGTGTGAAACCGTGCTGAGCTCGCAGGTTGGGTCTCGTGTCCAGCACGGCAAGGACAGCCTAGGTACCGCTGCTGTACCTGCACCAGACAAGCGCAGCTCGCACGCGTTGACCACACCAGCAACGCGTGTGAGCTCCGCGCTCGACCCGCCGATCGCCCTGGGCAGGCCCCCGGCAGGGGTGCGGGGGCACCCTCGGCGCGTTGACCAGGGACACGGTGACCCCACTTCGACCCGTCGCCGTTTCCCCGTCCGGGCCGCTCAACCCTGTTTTTTGGAGGGACACCGTGCGTCCACCCGACCACCTCGCGGGATCGGGCCACACACTGTGGACCACGATCACCCGCGACTACGAACTGTCCACCGCCGAACAAACGATCCTGGCCGAAGCCTGTTCCACCGCCGACGAGCTGGACCGGCTCCGCGACGCACTCTCGGACGCGTCCACGATCGTGACCGGCTCCACCCAACAGCCGGTGGTCAACCGACTGTTCGACGAGCTCCGCAAACACCGCGACACACTGGCCCGACTGCTCGCGCACTTGCAGGTGACCGACGATGCGAACACGTAACCACCACGAGCCGCCCCCGGAACACCTAGAGCGGTTCGACCCGACCGAATGGACAGGCGAACTGGCCGAGGCGTTCGCCGCGTGGAAACAACAGCGGGCCACCTACGCCGAGCAGCACCGCGGCTTGGGCGACTTCGTGACCCGACTGCGATTCGAGATGCACGAACGCCGCCGCCATCGCGTGCCCCCACCACCCCCGGCATGAATCAGGGAACGCCCCGGCCCATCACACCAACCGGGGCGCAATTCTCGCTCTATGGCCCACTCAGCGATCCGTGAGAGCCACTGTCACAGCCGCCGCAGCCCCTCCAACACGCGGGCCAGGGTGCCCGAGTCACGCGACCAACCGGACACGACCGGCCCGCTGCCGGTGGCGTGCCGATCACCGCCCGGCCGGGGCGTCGACTGCGGCCCCGTCACCGCGAGATCACCGGACAACACGGGCACGTGTCCCGGCAGCCGGCAGGGGCGGAAACCATGCCGGCCAAGATAGGGCCGGCCCCTCCGCACGGTCACGACTCCGGGTCCACGATCGTGGGCGGCCCGTCCTCGTCCGCATCCGTGTCGGTGGGAGCGTCGCGGTACTCGCGCAGCGCGGCCGAGAGCTCGTCCAACGCCTCGGCCAGCCCCTGCCGATCGGCCGCCGGAAGCCGCTTACCGCCGAGCTTATAGGCGGCCTCGTCCAACATCCACTGACAACGCCGCAGCAACGTCGCCAACTGCGTATGCGGCTGACTCACCGGGAACCACCCCCGCCCGGCAACTGGCACAGCAACCTGGTCAGCGTGTCCCGCAGGGTGCGCGCCTGCTCGGCACTCCACCGGGTGCGGTTGTAGACAGTGGGCGTGATGATCGTCAGCCGGTCGCGCTCGATCGACAGCTGTAGTGATTCGGTGCCGTCGTGCTCGACAGTGTTACACCGCACCAACACGGGCTCTCGCATAGCGTCACCTCCAGTAATCGAAGCGACGCTATGCGTGGTTAACGGATTGTGGGTTGACCGCGTGTCAACGAATACCGAAGCGGTTCCGGAGGCTGTCCAGTTCCCAAGTGCGGCGACGGGCCCGACCAGACAACGTGGACACGAGTTCACGGGTCACCGGGTCTTGTCGAATGCGGGCCGGTGCGGTGCGGTCGGCGCTGTCAACCAGTCGCACGGCTTCGGCGTCCCGCTTGCCGCCTTCCTGGGACAAGGCGCGGGCCGAGTCCACGTGCAGCATGGCCACTCGATCGGCGCTGGCCAGTGCGCGTTGGTCGATCGTGGGAAACGCCTGGTCGTAGACCGCCGCACCGTCGCCGAGTTCGACTCCCACCGAGATCGTCCACACGCCGAGGTTGGCCGGGCCGAAGTGCTGTCCCATCGCGTTGCGCTCGCCGGTGTGCTGGCCGTATTCGACCGCGGTCGCCAGGTGCGAGCGAGCTACGTCGCGTTGCCCGGCCCGTGCCGCGTTCAGGGCCGAGGTCAGGTGCAACAGCCCGGCACCCTCGGCCGCGCTGGTGTCGGCTGCCGTGGGATCGGCGTAGCGCTCCGCGTAATCCACCGTCTCGGACAGCACAGTTCCGGCGCGGCGGAAGGCTCCTACCCGTTGGAATGCCTGAGCTCGGCGCTGTCCGGCGAAAGCGATCAACGCGGGATCATCGGCCAGGCGCGCCGCATCGTAGCCACGTTGAGCGGCTTGCAGCGCCAAGTCCGGGTGCCCGAGATTCTTCGTCACGCCGAAGGCCACGATGCACGCCTTGACCAACAGCGACAGCGCCCGATACTGCTCGGCGCCCCCAGTGACCGCGTGAACGTGCAGCTCGGTAAGCAGACTACCGAGCCCGGCCCCGGCGAGATCGTAACGAGCGTGGTCCAGATAGTCCCGGTGCGCTTGGTGGACCGGCTCGGCCAGCTCGTCCAACGACCGCACCGGCATGTCCGGAGCGTCGTCCAACGAGCAATCCGCCAAGGCAAACTGCACTTCCGGCACCGCCCGCATTCCACCCGCGGTGTGCTCGTGAGCGGGCACGTACGGTTCGCCGGTGAGATCGACCACCGAACAGCCGAGCGCATTCGCGAGCCGATCGAGCAGACCCCGCGAATCGACACGCCTCCGCCCGTTTTCCAGCAAACTCAGGTAGCTTTTCGAGATTCCCGCCAGACCGGCCGCCGTGTCCAACCCGAGCCCCCGGCGACGGCGCACCATTCGCACCCGCTCGCCGATCTCGGCCGAGTTCCCAGCCGGAACACCTTCGTACGTCACGAGGACTCACCCCTCTTCGCCGAACCTCTTCACCGCCCCCACGGCGTCCCGCGGGGGCAACCTCGGCGAAGAGGCACCAACCACACTACCGATCAGACGATCAGGCAACGAGACGTCGGAAAGCGGCACCGGTTGTGCGGTACACATTCGGTACACATTGCGCCGAGAACACCCGCGAAACGATGAGATCGAGCGCTACTGTTTTCGCAGCTCAAAATAGGCGGGATCGACCTCCGTGCAGGTCACGCCCCCGCTCCGATCAAACAGTGGGTTCGGGGTTCGAGTCCCTGTTGGCGCACCGAAGCCCCGAGTCATTCGGCTCGGGACTTTTTCTTTTCCAAGGCATTCCCGACCGGAACCCAACCAGAACGAAGCGGATCGCACGCGGGACGGATTGTCGAGCACTTCCGCCGCCGAACGATTCCTGCCCCTCCGGTGGGAGACAGCTCCCGGCTCGGCGACAACCACGAATTCCTCGGATTCCGTGCCGCACGTCACCCCAACGGAATGCCTATCGCCCGACATCCGGGACTCGAAAGTCCGAGCGCACGTAGAATGCACGGGGACCGAGCAATCACGGCGACCGAGGCCGGGAGTGTGATCCATGACAATGGCCCCCACCGGCGAGAGCCCGCGCTCCGGTGACGGGCACGACCACGAGGAACGTCTCACCGAGTCGCACGCGAGCTGGCGTGACCTCGCGAGTTGGTATCCCTGGTTCACCCCGGTGCTGGGACTGTTACTCGTGGTGGCCGGGATCAACGTGTTCGGCGAGCTCGCGGAACAGGTCTACGAGCACGGCGCGATCCTCGGATTGGATCGTCGACTGCTGGAGATGGTCGCCGAACTGCGCACTCCCACCGTGGTCGCGGCGTTCAACGTCATCACTCACCTGGGCGAGGGAGTGGTGGTGTTCTCCGCGGCGGTCATCGGCGCCGTCTGGTTGGGAACCACCACCCGGAGTTGGGGGCGCCCGATGCTGCTGGTGCTGACCTCCGGTGGAACGGCGTTGACGGTTTTCCTGCTCAAACTCACCATCGCGCGCCCCAGACCGGTCCCGGCCCCCAACGCGCTCACCGAGGACAGCTTCGCCTTTCCCTCCGGGCACTCCGCCCATTCCGCGGCGGTCTACCTGATGCTGGCGATTCTGCTGCTGGGAGTGCTGCGCGGACGCTGGTCACGCGTGGGTGTCGTGGGACTGGGCGTACTGCTGGTGCTGATCACCGGGTTCTCGCGGCTGGTGCTGGGTGTGCACTCCCCCTCCGACGTCGTGGCGGGCTGGATTCTGGGAGCGACTTTCACGATCGGGCTCGTCAGCGTCCATACCCTGTCATCGCGACTGGCTCCGCTGCGTTCCAGGCTGGTGGAGCGCGCGAAACGAACCGATCGGGAGCGGGAGGCCGATCCCCGCGAGGAGGATCGGCGCCACGAAACGTGAGCCGAAACCGATTCCGGCCGGGAGCGAACGGGGAACCGACCACCACGGCGTGGGCGTCAATCCCGCTTCGGTGGCCAGGGCACGAACCCGCTGGTTCGCCGGACGTAGTCCGCGTAGTCCGGCCGACGTTCGACGATGTCGCGCTCCAGCAACGGTTTGCCGCTGCCCCGGGCCAACAACCAGGTCATCAGCACGGGGGACAGCAACGTGAGAACGCCGACCTGGTGGTGGCAGGCGATCAGGTACAGCCCCCACCACACGCAGGCATCACCGAAGTAGTTCGGGTGGCGCGTGTAGCGCCACAGCCCCGTGCGAAGCACCGCCCCCGAGTTCTCCGGCCGGTTCCGGAACCTGCGCAACTGCTCGTCGCCGACGGTCTCGAACGCGAACCCCACCAGCCAGACGAACACCCCAGCCCAGAGCACCGCCGCTGACAAGGGATATCGGGCGGAACCGCCGAACTGGGCGAGCTGTACCGGAAGGGCGACGAACCACATCACCAGGGCCTGGGTGAGATACACCCGGAAGTACATCCGCCCGGCCGGGAACCGGCGCGCCTTGGCGAGCATCTCCCGGTAGCGCGGATCCTCCGGCTTGGTCCGGTTGCGCAGGTGCAGGTGCAGCGCCAACCGCACCCCCCACACGACGGTGAGCACCGTGGCGAGCCACCCCGCCACCCCGGGCTGCTCCGAGTCCCCGGACACCGGCCGGACCAGTGCCAGTGCGCACACCGCGATCAGCGCGAACCCGGCGCCCCAGGCGGTGTCGATGGTGTCGTAGCGATTCCGCACCCGCGCCATCAGGAACGTGACGGTGACCGTGGCCCACGCCACGCCCAGCCCGATCGCGAGCACACCGGCCACGGCACCCGGGGTCAACGCCGGACCTCGGGCAACGCGAGGGTGCCGTCGTCGATCGAACCGTCCTCGTGGGGACGCACCCCGAGAATCTGGTGCACTCCCATCCGGTTCTCCTCGAAGGCCAGCCCGCCGCCTGCCAGGTACAGCCACCACACCCTGGCCTGTTCCGTACCCGCCAGCGCGATCACCTCGTCCCACCGGTCGAGCAGGGTCCGCAACCAGGCCCGAACCGTGTAAACGTAGTGCTCGCGCATCGCCTGGACATCGCGAACCTCGAAACCGGCACGTTCCAGTTTCCACAGCGTCGCACCGATCGGAACCATGTTCATGTCGGGCGCGATGTAGGACTCGATGAAGGCACCACCGCCGGGTGCCGAATCACCGCGCGACATCTGCTGCAGCAGCAGCCTGCCGCCGGGCCGGAGCATGCGGTGCAGGGTGGCGACGAAATCCGGATAGTTGGCCGAACCCACGTGTTCGCCCATCTCCACCGAGGCCACCGCGTCGTACTCGCCGGAGTCGGGCACCGCCAGCTCGCGGTAGTCGCAACGCCGGACCTCGACCAGCTCCGCCAGCCCGAGTTCGTGCGCGCGCCGTCGAACGTGGTCGGCCTGCTGCGTCGAGAGGGTCACACCGGTGGCGGAGACACCGTAGTGCTGGGCCGCGTAGAGCAGCAGCGAACCCCAACCACAACCGACGTCGAGCAGGCGGGTGCCGCTGTCCAGACCGAGTTTGCGGCAGATCAGGTCGAGCTTGGCCTCCTGTGCGGCCGCCAACGTGCGCTCGGTGCCGTCGTCGGGCCAGTAGCCGCAGGAATAGGCCATCCTGGGATCGAGCAACAGCCCGTAGAACTCGTTGCCCAGGTCGTAGTGATGGGCGATGACCTGGGAATCGCGTCGTCTGCTGTGCAGCCTGCCGGTGGGCCGTGCCTCACTGCCGGGAGGGTCGGGACGGGGGCCGAGAGCTCCCAGCACGGCGAAGTCTCGGACCAGCCCCCACAAGTGCCCGGGGCCGAACCGTGGGACGGTCACACCCTCGCGTCGCGCGAGTGCCCGGCACCGCCGCAGTGCCTCGGTGAGATCCCCACGCACGTCCAGATCGCCGGTGACGAACGCTCGGGCCAGTCCCAGCTCCCCGGGGCGGTAGAGCAGGTGGCGCAACGCGCGCCGACTGCGGAGCAGCACGCGCGGGTTTCCGGGCGGTCCGTGACTGCTGCCGTCCCAGGCGCTGATCCCCAGCGGGGGCTCGACGCCGAGCACCCGCTCCACCAGGTCGGCGATACCGTCCGCCACGCCGCTCGCCCCGCCAGCCGTACGCCGCCGTTTCCGGATCCCTCCCGACAGGACGAGCGGCGTGGCACGAGCGCGCCGCTCCGAGCCGCGGACAGCGCTCCGGAACGACGCGGGAGAACCCCTGCGAACTCGTAACACCCGACCTCCCACACGATCGTCGTGATCAAGTGCCGCACGCGCGTACGAATCCGGCACGTCGTGCGGCGGTTTCGGGCGATTCGCAGCCGGGGGCGAAAGCGATTGCCCGAACATCCTGACTGTGCGGGCCGCCACACCGACCAACCCCGATGCCCGACGGTTCCGAACAACGGGTATGCGAGATCACGAGGCAGCCGACCGGGTGATCCGGGATGGGGAGAACCGCGGAGCCGTACTGCACAGCATCCGGCGATCCGCCGAGGCTGACGTGGCGGTACTGGTGCTGCACGGCGGCCGCTCTCGCAGCGAGGAGCCGATGCGCCCCTGGCGGCTGGCCTATCTGCGCATGTGGTGGCTCGCGCTGCGAGTGGCCCGGCAGCACGGCGGAGCACCGGCGGTGTGGTTGCTGCGGAACCGACTGCGCGGGTGGAACGAGCCGGATCGGGATCCGGTGGTCGACGCGCGCTGGGCGCTGCGAGAGATCCGGCGACGCTCGCCGCGGGCCCGGATCGTGTTGTTGGGGCACTCGATGGGAGGCCGCGCGGCCCTGCTGCTCGCGGGCGAGGACGGCGTGGGTGACGTCTGCGCGTTGGCGCCGTGGATCGAACCGTCGGATCCGGTGGAACAGCTCGCGGGCACCCGGACACTGCTCGCGCACGGCGATCATGACGGCATCACTTCGGCACCCGCTTCCGCCGAGTACGCACGGCGGGCGAATCGCGCCGGACACACCGCGCGGTACCGGCTGGTTCCGGGCAGCGGGCACGCGATGCTGCGTCGACACCGGGAATGGACCCGCCTGGCCCGCGAATTCGTGGCCGAGGTCGGGCCGGGCCGCGCCGCGGGCAGGACACCGTCCCACCTCGAAGGACACGCCGGAGGGCAGTGATGGAGAACGGATCCGGCCGACCGCGAGTGGCCGTCATCGGTTCCGGGGTTTCCGGACTGACGGCGGCGTACCTGCTGCAACGGCACTACGAGGTGACGCTGTTCGAAGCGGCGGACCGACTGGGCGGTAACGCGCACACGCACGACGTGCCCACCGGCGACGGGCGAAGGATAGCCGTGGACAGCGGCTTCATCGTGCACAACCGGAGCACCTATCCGCAGTTGTGCGGGCTGTTCGAGGAGCTGGGCGTGACGACACGGCCGACCGAGATGTCGATGAGCGTGCGCTGCGAAGGATGCGGGCTGGAGTACGCCGGGGCGAAACGACTGCGCGGGCTGTTCGCCCAGCCCCACAACCTGGGCAACCCGGCCTACCTGAACCTGCTCAGGCAGGTGATCCGGTTCCACCGGCGAGCCAACTCGTTGCTGGATACACCGGTGACGGACGAGTCGCTGCCCACGCTGGAAACCTTCCTGCGGCAGGGGAACTTCTCGGAGTACTTCGTCAACCACTTCGCACTACCGCTGGTCTCCGCGGTCTGGTCGGCCGACGGGATCAGCAGCGGCCAGTACCCGGCGCGTTACCTGTTCCGCTTCCTGCGCAACCACGGAATGCTGAGCGTGCGCGGATCACCGAGCTGGCGGTTCGTCCCCGGGGGATCCCGGGAGTACGTGGCACGCATCGCCGAACGGCTGCACGCGGTGCGCTCCGCAACCCCGATACGGACGGTCCGACGCTCCGCCGAAGGGGTGACGCTATGGGACGCGGCGGGAGAGCGGTACCGAGCACGGCACGCCGTGCTGGCCAGCCCCGCCGACACGGCCCTGGAGATGCTGGCCGATCCGGAACCGCTGGAGAAGGAACTGCTGGGGGCCTTCGGCTACAGCGAGAACGAGACCCTGCTGCACACCGATGCCACGGTGCTACCGCGCAGCCCGGCGGCCGTGGCCAGCTGGAACTACACGATGCCCTCCTGCGACCGGGCCGGGACCGGGGTGCGGATCAGCTACCACATGAACCGCCTGATGCGACTGGCCGAGCCGGACGACTACCTGGTCACGCTGAACTCCGGTGAACGGGTTCGTCCGGCCAGCGTGCTGGCGCGCATGACCTACCGGCATCCGATCTACACACCCGAGGCGGTGGCCGCGCAGCGGCGGTTGGACGAGATCGGCGACGACCGCGTGCGGTTCGCGGGGGCGTACCAGGGTTGGGGCTTCCACGAGGACGGTTGCGCCTCGGGGGTGCGTGCCGCCGCCGCACTGGGGGCGGGCTGGTGAGCCGGATGAGCGATTCGACGACAACCGCCCTGTACGACGTGACGCTCGGCCACACCAGGCACACCGAACCGGGTGACGGGTTCCGGCACCGGCTCTACACCTGGCTGGTCGATCTGGACGACCTGCCACGGCTGCCGCTGCCGCTACGGCCGTTCGCACGGTTCGAGGCACGTGATCACCTCGGGTCTCCCCACCGCTCCATCCGGGCCAACCTGGACAACTGGCTGTCCCGCAACGGCGTGGACCTCGAAGGCGGCCGAGTACTCATGCTGGCCCACGCACGGGTGCTGGGCTACGTGTTCAACCCCGTCACGTTCTACTGGTGTCACCGTCCGGACGGGGAGCTGGCATGCGTGGTGGCCGAGGTCCACAACACCTACGGAGAGCGACACTGCTATCTGCTGCGGCCGGATCCACACGGGCACGCCACGGTCACCAAGCGGTTCTACGTCTCGCCCTTCCTGCCACAGCGGGGAAACTACGAGATGCGGTTGGGTTATCCGGGTGAACGGGTGGACGTGAGCGTCCGGCTGCGCGACGAGGCCGGAAAACCGCTGTTGACGGCGGAGATGCACGGTCGGCGCGTTCCGGCGGAACCACGACGGCTCACGCGGCTGCTGCTCGGCAACCCGCTGGTGCCGCAGCGTGTGGCGGCGATGATTCGCGCGCACGGGATCTCGCTGTGGCTGCGCGGACGCTCACCGAACCCCCGTACTCCCCATGTTCACCAGGAAGGTGTCAGATGACCACTGCCATGTCGTTACCCGCACCGGCGAGCGTGTCGGTGTGGGACGCGGTGGACGAAGCGCCGCGTTCCCCGGTACGGGCCGGGCTGGCCGAGCGGCTGTTCCGCCACGCCGTACGTGAGCTGCCGGTGCGGGTTGTGCTCGCGGGCGGCGAGCGCCTCGGCGCGGGCGGACCGGACGCTCCCCTGATGCGAGTGATCCGTCCCGAGGCGTTCTTCCACCGGCTCGGGGTGGACGCCAAGATCGGTTTCGGCGAGGCCTACATGACCGGCGACTGGGACAGCCCAGATCCGGCCGCGCTGCTGACCCCGTTCGCACGGCGACTTTCCACACTCGTGCCGCGCCCGCTGCAGTCCCTGCGCCGCTGGGTGGACGCTTCCAGGCCCACGGCGGAACGCAACACCACCGCCGGAGCGACACGCAACGTTCAACGGCACTACGACCTGTCCAACGAGGTTTTCGCCGCCTTCCTGGACGAGACCATGACCTACTCGGCGGGACTGTTCCGGCCGGGAGTAACGGACCTGGCGACCGCACAGCGGTGCAAACTCGACCGAGCACTCGACGCGGCCGGTGTGGTGGAAGGCACCAGGCTGCTGGAGATCGGCAGCGGCTGGGGATCGCTGGCGATCCGAGCGGCGCGGCGCGGCGCGCGAGTCACCACGCTGACCCTGTCGGAGCAGCAGCGTGCGCTCGCCGTGGAGCGCGTCGAGCGGGCGGGGTTGACCGATCGCGTCGACGTCGAGCTGCGCGACTACCGGCAGGCGTACGGCGAGTTCGACGCGGTGATCAGCCTGGAGATGATCGAAGCCGTCGGCGCTGAGTACTGGGACAGGTTCTTCACGACGCTCGACCGGCTGCTGGCGCCCGGTGGCCGGGCGGTTGTCCAGGCGATCACGATGCCGCACGAACGGATGTTGGCGACCCGGGACTCCTACACCTGGATCCACAAGTACATCTTCCCGGGCGGGCAGCTGCCCTCGATCCCGGCCATCGAGCGCATCGTGTCCGAGCACACCGGTATTCACCCGGTGGAACGACACGCTTTCGGGCAAAGCTACGCCGAAACCCTGCGGCAATGGCGCGCGGAGTTCACGCGGCGGCGCGAGCACATCGCCTGGCTCGGATTCAACGAGCGGTTCCGGCGCATGTGGGAGTTCTACCTGGCATACAGTGAAGCGGGATTCCGCGCACGATATCTGGACGTGTGGCAGCTCACCTTCGCCAAACCCACCACCGACGGTGCCCGGCACAGCGGGTAACGCGCAGAAAGGAGCGGCGCGATGGAGAACCCCGCGAGTCACCGATCGAAACGGTGGTTGCGCGATTCCGAGGAGCTCGAGGACGCCTCGGAGCACGGCCCGGACACCGAGGCGTTGCTCGCCGAGGTGGCGAAGGGGGACGAACAGGCATTCGAGCGGCTCTACGAGCTGATCGCCGGCTCGGTGTTCGGCCTGGTGCAGCGCATCGTGCGCGACACCGCCCAGTCCGAGGAGGTGGCGCAGGAAGTCCTGGTGGAGGTCTGGCGCAGCGCCACGCACTACAGCGCGGGCAAGGGCAGCGTGCTCACCTGGGTACTGACGTTGGCACACCGCCGCGCGGTGGACCGCGTTCGCTCGGCGCAGGCCGCCACCGACCGCGAGAGCCGTGCCGGCTCGCGGGAGCAGGGGCGCCCGTTCGACGAGGTGTCGGAGACCGTGGCCTCCCGCTGGGAGCAGCAGCAGGTACGCAAGTGTCTGTCCACACTGACCGAGATTCAACGTGAGTCGGTGATGCTGACCTACTACCGTGGCTACACCTACCGGGAAGCGGCCGGGTTGCTGAGCACACCGGCGTCCACGCTGAAAACGCGGCTGCGGGACGGGCTTATCCGACTCAGGGACTGCCTGGGGGTGGGCAAATGAACACCGACATGGCCACGTTGACCGGGGCCTACGTGCTGGACGCGCTGTCGGAGACCGAGCGGGTGGCCTTCGAGCGGCACATGGCCTCGTGCTCGGACTGTGCCGAGGAGGTGCGCCAGTTCCGTGAAACGGCCGCTTACCTGGGTAGAACCACCGCGGTCGAGCCTCCGGAGGAGTTCAAGCAGCGGGTGCTGTCGGAAGTCTCGCACACCCGGCAGGAGTCCCCCGCCACGGCGGAACGAGCGCGACGCCGTGGCGGCCGGGGGGTGAACCGTCGGGCCTCGTGGGGCACGCGACTGGCGACGGCGGCGGCGATCGTCGGTGTCGTGCTGGCCGCCGGTTTCGGTGCGCTGGCGTGGAACACCCAGCAGGAGTTGCAGCAGGCGCGGGCGGATCGTGACGCGGCGGTGGAGCGACTCGTACGAGCCCCGGACGCCAAGGTCGCCACCACCAGCACGGGTGGCATGGAAGCCGTCACGGTGATGTCCGAACGCATGGACAAAGTGATGTTCCTGGGCTCCGGTATGGAGCCCGCACCGCCGGAACGGGTTTACCAACTGTGGTTCCTCGGCGATTACGGCGCGGAGTCGGCCGGACTGCTGCGGCAGGAGCCCAGCGGCAACATGTCGGCGATGACGGCCGAGATCCCGCCGAACACCCGTGCCATCGGCATAACCGTAGAACCGGCGGGCGGCAGCGAACAGCCCTCGACCGATCCGCTGCTCGAGATGAGCATGCCGACCTGACCCACGCGGGACACCGACGGCCCGCCGGGGAGCACGCCGGAGATCCGGCACGTTCCCCGGCGGGCTGATCGGACCGGCTGGGCGTCAACTCGATCGAACGCCCCTGCGAGGTCCGGCCCCGACAACGTCGGTCGAGACCGCGACACGAGCGATCAGGTCAGCAGACCGCACCATTGGCAGCGGACCCGACCAGCTTGGCGTACTTGCCCAGCACACCACCGCGGTACTTCGGCTCCGGCGGCTGCCACCGCTGTTTACGACGCGACAGCTCCTCGTCCGAAACCAGCAGATCCAGTTTCCGGTCAGCCAGATCCAGTCGGATCGGGTCGCCATCGGCGACCAGGGCGATCGGACCACCATCGGTGGCCTCCGGTGCGACGTGGCCGATGCACAGTCCGGTCGTCCCTCCGGAGAACCGGCCGTCGGTGAGCAGCAGCACGTCCTTGCCCAGCCCCGCGCCCTTGATCGCACCGGTGACGGCGAGCATCTCGCGCATGCCCGGCCCACCCCGGGGCCCCTCGTAACGGATGACCACCACGTCCCCGGCACTCAGGGTGTTGTTCTCCACGGCGTCCATCGCGGCTTGCTCCCCATCGAACACCCTGGCCGTGCCCTCGAAGCGTGCGGTGTCGAATCCCGCGCTCTTCACGACGGCGCCTTCCGGAGCCAGCGATCCCCGCAGCACCGTCAGTCCACCGGTGGGATGTATCGGGTCGGAGAGCCGATGAATCACCGAGCCGTCCAGCTCCGGGGGTGCGAGCTCGGCGAGGTTCTCTGCCACGGTGCGACCGGTCACGGTCAGACAGTCGCCGTGGATGAGCCCCGCGTCCAGCAGTGCCTTCATCACGACGGGAACACCGCCGATACGATCCACCGCGGTCATCACGTATTCACCGAACGGCTTCACGTCGGCCAGATGGGGGGTGCGGTCCCCCACCCGGTTGAAGTCCTCGAGGGTCAGCTCGACACCCGCCTCGTTCGCTATGGCCAGCAGGTGCAGTACCGCGTTGGTGGAACCGCCGAACGCCATGACCACCGCGATCGCGTTCTCGAAGGCTTCCTTGGTCAACACGTCACGGGCGGTGATGCCTTTCTCCAGCATCCCCACCACGGCTTCACCGGCGGCCCTGGCGCCGGCGTCACGACGACGGTCCACCGATGGTGGGCTCGCCGAACCCGGCAACGACATCCCCAACGCCTCCGCGGCGCAAGCCATCGTGTTCGCGGTGTACATCCCACCGCACGCCCCTTCGCCGGGGCAGATCGCGCGTTCGATGCGGTCGACTTCCGAGCGTGGGATGAGTCCCCGCGAGCAGGCACCCACCGCTTCGAAGGCGTCGATGATCGTGACCTCGCGCCCGTCCACCTTTCCGGGCAGGATGGATCCCGCGTAGATGAACACCGACGCAAGATCCAGTCGAGCAGCGGCCATGAGCATTCCGGGCAGGCTCTTGTCGCAGCCCGCCAGCAGCAGCGAACCGTCGAGTCGTTCGGCCTGCATGACGGTCTCCACCGAGTCAGCGATCATCTCGCGGGACACCAACGAGTAATGCATCCCCTCGTGTCCCATCGAGATGCCGTCGGAAACGGAGATGGTCCCGAATTCCAGCGGGTAGCCGTTGGCCGCGTGCACTCCGTCCTTGGCACTCCCCGCCAGTCGCTGCAGCGACAGATTGCAGGGGGTTATCTCGTTCCAGGATGAGGCCACACCGATCTGCGGTTTGGCGAAGTCGCCGTCCTGCATACCGACAGCGCGCAACATGCCGCGAGCGGCCGCGCGCTCCATACCGTCGGTAACCTCGTGGCTGCGCGGTTTGGGAGGCATCGCCCGGGAAGACTGTCCGGGGCCTGCGCCGTGGTCGGCCCCTGATTCCGTCGAACTGCTGTTTTCACTCACGGTACGAGGATAGAACGAAGAATTCCGGGGCCCGGAACAGTGGGGACGAGCCGTGTGGGGGAGCAACCCGGGGTGGGTGCTGCCTGCCCTCGGGCGATCGGCCCCTGGGGTTCTCGTGACATCAGCGGCGCGGGTGGTGGGTGCTGGTGGGCGTTTGGCCGGGGGCAGAGAGTAGTCCGGCCCCACCCTGGTGGGGGTGGGGCCGGTCTTGGGGGGTTGGGTCGGCG
>NZ_FOMZ01000018.1 GCF_900112765.1 Actinopolyspora alba | reverse complement strand
TCCCGTTGCCGGTGGGGCAGGCGGAGGTGCGTGCCCGGGTCAACGACACCGGACCCGGAAACCCACCACGACTACTGCACCCACCGATCTTCACCCACGCACACACCCACCCCGACCGCATCGCCGTCCACGGCCACGACCACACGCTCACCTACCACCAACTCACCCAACAAGCCCTGGCCATCGCCGGACACCTACGCAGCCGCGGCATCGCCCACGGCGACCCCGTCGCCGTCTCCATCCCCAAAGGACCCGACCAAATCACCGCCGTCCTCGGCATCCTCGCCGCCGGCGCCTGCTACGTCCCCATCGGCATCGACCAACCACCCCACCGCCGCAACCGCATCCTCACCTCCGCACACGCCCACCACGCCCTCATCACCACCACACCCGACCCCGACTGGCCCCACACCACCGAACCCATCGACCTCACCACCGCCACCCACGCCGAACCCCTCCCACAACCAGCCCAACCCTCACCCCACGAACTCGCCTACATCATCTACACCTCCGGCTCCACCGGAGACCCCAAAGGCGTCGAAATCACCCACGCCGCCGCCGCCAACACCATCGACGCCATCAACCACCGCTACACCATCGGCCCCCACGACCACGTCCTCGCCATCTCCGCCCTCGACTTCGACCTCTCCGTCTACGACATCTTCGGCCTCCTCACCGCCGGCGGACACATCACCACCATCACCGAAAACACCCGCCGCGAACCCACCCACTGGGCACACCTCATCCAGCAGCACCACATCACCATCTGGAACACCGTGCCCACCCTGCTCGACATGCTCCTGACCACCACCGACACCCACCAACTCCCCAGCCTCACCCTCGCCATGACCTCCGGCGACTGGATCGGCCTCGACCTCAAAGACCGCCTCACCACCACCGCACCCAACGCCCACCTCGCCGCCCTCGGCGGCGCCACCGAAGCCGCCATCTGGTCCAACGTCTACGACGTCACCCACATCGACCCCACCTGGGTCTCCATCCCCTACGGCCACCCCCTCCCCGGCCAGCACTACCGCGTCGTCAACCCCCACGGCCACGACTGCCCCGACTGGGTACCCGGCGAACTCTGGATCGGCGGCGCAGGCCTCGCCCACGGCTACCGCAACGACCCCCACAAAACCAACACCTCCTTCATCACCACCAACAACCAACGCTGGTACCGCACCGGCGACCAAGGCCGCTACCACCCCGACGGCACCCTCGAATTCCTCGGCCGCACCGACCACCAAGTCAAAATCCGCGGCCACCGCATCGAACTCGGCGAAATCGAGACGCGGTTGCGAGAACTGCCCGACATCACGCACGCGGCGGTGTGGGTCGAGGAGTCCGGAGCCGCCAAGCGCATCGCCGCGGCCGTGGCGGGTACGGACTCCGACGCGGAGAAGGTGCGCGCCGAGCTGGCCGGAACCGTCCCCGACTACATGGTCCCGGAACACGTCCAAGTGCTGGAAGCGATGCCGCTCAACGCCAACGGCAAGATCGACCGGGCCGCCCTGGTCCGCGCATCGCCCGCGATCACCGAGACCCCACGCCGGGAGCCGGTGCCCCCGAGAACCGGGACGGAACGGGCCGTGGCCGAGATCTGGCAGGAGCTGCTGGGGGTCACCGAAGTATCGCGCGACGCGGGATTCTTCGAGCTCGGCGGCGACAGCCTGACAGCGACCCGCGTCGCACAACGCCTGCTCCGACGTTTCGACGTGGAGCTCACGCTACGCCAACTGTTCGACCATCCCACGCTCAGCCAGGTCGCCGGTCTCGTCGACGAGCTGATCCTGGTGACCGACGACCACGACGCTCCCGTGCGACTGGAAGAAGGTGTCCTGTGACCGCTAGCGACATCATCGCCGAGCTGGAACGAGCCGGCCTCCACCTGTGGGAAGACGACGGAAAGGTCCGCTTCCGCGGCCCGGAAGGGGTGATGACGCCGGAGCGTCGCGACCTGATCGCCAACAAGCGCGACGAGGTGATCCACGCGCTGCGCGAACGCGACACCCGGGTGGTCGACTCGCGACCAGAGGAACGCTTCGAGCCGTTCCCGCTGACCGACGTGCAGTCCGCTTACCTGCTCGGCAGGCGCGGTGTTTTCGAGTACGGCTCGGTGCCGTGCCACGCCTACGGCGAGCTGATGTTCGACGCACTCGACCGCGACCGACTCCAGCGGGCCTGGTCCAACGTCGTCGACCGGCACGACATGCTGCGCACCGTCCTCGACTACGACGGGTTCCAGCGCGTCCTCCCGGAACCACCGGAGCCGACGATCGACTGGACCGATGCGCGCGAGCTCGCGTCGGCCGAGGGCGAGGCACGGGTCGCCGAGACCCGGAACCGGCTCTCACACGAGTCGAAGGAGGTCACCGAGTGCCCGCTGTACAGCATCGCGGTCACCGAGCTCGCCGACCGCGCCGTGCTGCACTTCTCCATCGACTTTCTGATAGCCGACTACGTCAGCATCTACCAGCTGCTCGACGAGTTCGGCGCGTTCTACGAGGATCCCGACGCGAAGCCGCCGACTCCGAGCATCAGCTTCCGCGACTACTTGCGGGCCGAGCGGCAAGTGCGGCAGGGCCCCGCCTACGAGCGCGACCGCGAGTACTGGCTGGAACGCCTCGACACCCTTCCGGCTGCCCCGGAGCTGCCGTTGGTCTCCGAACCCAGCCGGTACGGCCCGAGCCGGTTCACCCGACGGGAGCTTCGGCTGGACGCGGACACCTGGGCGAGCCTGAAACGACGCGCCGGAAACCACAACCTTTCCGCGTCCAACGTGGTCATGGCCGCCTACGCGGAGGTGCTCGGCCGGTGGAGCCGTCATCCGCGATTCACGCTCGACATCACGGTGCTGAGCAGGCTGCCACTGCACCCGGACGTCACCAGTCTCGTGGGTGACTTCACCTCCGTGGATCTGCTCGCCGTCGACACCACCGCGGCCGACGACTTCGTGGACCGCGCCAAGGCACTCAACGAGCAACTCTTCGAGGACCTGGACCACCGCCTCTTCTCCGGGGTGGAGGTGCTGCGCGAGCTGAGCCGCAGACGCGGGCAGCAGGGCGGTCTGATGCCCGTGGTGTTCACCAGCGCCATCGGGCTGTCCGACACCGAGGAACCGAACGGTCCGATGCGCACACCGATCGAGAACGGCATCAGCCAGACCCCGCAGGTCTGGCTCGACTGCCAGGCGATGGAAGCGGGAGGTGCGCTTCGGATCAACTGGGACTCGCGCGACAACGTGATTCCCCCAGCGGTGCTGGACGACATGTTCGCGACTTTCGAGGCCCTCCTGCACCGACTCGCCGACGACGAGTCCTCCTGGTTCGGCGACCCGGTGGAGCTACCCGCCGCTCAGCTCGCACGCAGGGCCGAGGTCAACGACACCGGACGGCCGCTGAGCGGGGAGACGCTGGTCGATTCCCTCGTCGACCGGGCGCTGGACGGTCCCGACGAGGTGGCGGTCGTGGACGACGGGGCGAGCATCAGCTACCGGGAGCTGTTGGCACGGGCAGCGGCGGTGGCGAACGCGCTCCGCTCGGCGGGCCGGGAGCGGGGCGACCGCATCGGCATCGTCATGGACAAGGGCGCGCACCAGGTAGCCGCCGCCGTCGGAGTCCTGCTGTTCGGTGGGACGTACGTGCCGGTCGAGGCCGGCCAGCCGGAGAGCCGGCGGCATCAGATCCTGAGCGGTGCGGGGATCGAGGTGGTTCTCAGCCACTCGGAGAGCACGGCCGCCGCGCCGAAGGGGTGCCGCCGCATCGACGTCGACGTCCTGGAAGAGGCCACCGAACCACCGGCACGGCCGCGGGTCTCACCGACGGACTCCGCCTACGTCATCTTCACGTCCGGCTCCACCGGCTCCCCGAAGGGAGTCGAGATCAGCCACCAGGCCGCCGTCAACACGCTGGACGACGTGTGCCGCCGCTTCGCCGTCACCTCGGGCGACGTCGTGCTCGGGTTGTCCAGTCTGGCCTTCGATCTGTCGGTGTTCGACATCTTCGGTGTGCTGGGCCGCGGCGGAACCCTGGTCCTGCCGGAACCGTCCGGACACGCGGATCCCTCCCACTGGGCGGAGCTCATCCGCGAGCACGGGGTGACCGTGCTCAACACCGTGCCCGCCCAGATGACGCTGCTGGAGGAGTACCTCCGCGGGGCGGACGCCGACTGCGGCAGCGTGCGGCTCGGAATGATGTCGGGCGACTGGATTCCGTTGTCCCTGCCCGACGCGATCCGGGCGCGCATCCCGTCGATCGAGCTGGCCGGCCTCGGCGGTGCCACCGAGGCCGCGATCTGGTCGATCGTCCACCCGATAGAGCGGGTCGATCCCACGTGGCCCAGCATTCCCTACGGCACACCGCTGGAGAACCAGCGCTTCCACGTGCTCGACGGCGAGCTGCGGGCACGCCCCGATCTCGTCATCGGCGATCTGTACATCGCCGGTGCGGGCCTGGCCGAGGGATACCTCGGCGACCCGGACAAGACCGCGTCGTCCTTCATCCGGTTGCCCTCGGGCGAGCGGGCCTACCGCACCGGCGACGTGGGCCGGTACCTGCCGGACGGCAACATCGAGTTCATCGGTCGTGACGACCGCCAGGTCAAGATCCGCGGCCACCGGGTGGAACTGGCCGAAGTCGAGTCCGCGCTGGCCGCCGACCCCGAGGTCGAGTCCGTCGCCGTCACGACGCGGGGCGAGCGCAACGATCGCAGGCTGGTCGCGTTCGTCGAGACCGCGAGCACCGACGACCGGGACCGGTCCGCCGACGCCGACATCGTCGAGGAAGTGATCGCGGCGGGCGACGAGATCCGGCGGGACGTGGACGTTTCCAGGGTGGTCGAGTTCGCCGCCGTGCTCGACGACGCGGCTCTCCGCCGCATGATCGACGTGCTGCGCCGATCGGGGCTGTGGCCCACGACCGAAGCACGGCACACCACGACGGAGATCATGCGCACCGCCCGTGTCGCCCCGAAGCACGAACGTCTGGTGCGACGCTGGCTGACCGTCTGCGTCGAGAACGGCTACCTGCTCGCGCACGACGACGGCTACGAGTGTCCACGACTGATCGAGCCCGACGACGTGGCGCGGGCCTGGGCGGAAGTGGACCGGCTGATGCCCGAGGCCCACGACCGCCCCGAGCTGGTGGAGTACTTCAGGACCGCCTCCGAGCACTTGCCCGAACTCGTGCGTGACGAGCGGGACCCGCTGCGACTGCTCTTCCCGGAAGGGGACCTGAGCATCCAGGAAGCGGCCTACATGGAGGGGTTCCTCTCGCGCTACCTCAACCGCCTGGCCACCAGCACGGTGCGAGGTGTCGCCCGCGGCAACGACGGACGCGCACCGCTGCGGGTCCTGGAGGTCGGGGCCGGGGTCGGCGGCACCAGCGCGGACACCATACCCGCGCTGGACGGCGAGAACGTGCGCTACTCGTTCACCGACGTCTCACGGTTCTTCCTCAACAAGGCCGCCGACCGGTTCGGCGATTACCCCTGGGTCGACTACGCGCTGTTCGACTTCAACGAGCCGTTCCGCGATCAGGGGGTGCGCCCCAACTCGATCGACGTGATCCTGTGCGGCAACGTCATGCATTACGCCAAGGACGCCCGCGAGGCACTGCGGCGAATGCGAGAGGCGCTGGCCCCCGGCGGGTGGCTGGTGTTCATCGAGACCACGCGCGACAACTATCAGGTTCTGACCTCGATGGAGTTCCTGTTCGACGCCACCGCGGGCGACTTCCGGGACGTGCGGCAAGGCCGGGACCAGACCTTCATCGCCCACGGGCAGTGGCACGAGCTCCTCACCGAGGCGGATGCGGACATCGTGTACTGCCTGCCGGACGAGTCCGACGAACTGGCCGACATCGGCATGCACGTCTTCGCCGCACGGTTCAAGCGGGACCGCGTGGCGATCGACACCGAGGAGCTGGCGCAGCGGCTCGGTACGCGGCTTCCGGCGGAGATGATTCCCTCCCGCTTCCACGTGCTCGACTCGCTGCCGCTGACGGACAACTACAAGATCGACCGGGCCACGCTCGCGGAGTGGGCCGAGGAGCGGGATCCCGATTCCGATCAGTCCCGGGAGGACGAGGAGCAGGAAGCCAGCGAGCTCAAACGAACCACCGCCCGCATCTACGCCGAGGTGCTGGGCAAGAACGACGTCAGCCTCGACACGAACTTCTACTCCCTCGGGGGCGACTCGCTGCTGGCCGCGCAGGTGGTCACCCAACTTCGCGAGAACGTTCCCGAGGCCACCGCAGTCCTCTTCGACGAGCTGCTCAGAGAGCTGCTCAACGGAGCGTCAGTACAGGAGGTCGCGATGTTCCTCGACGACGAGCAAGCGGACAAGACCGAGACGAACGCGGGGTCGGACTACGCCCTCACCGGGGCCGCCGAGGCGATCGGCAACCCGGTGCACGTGCTGTTCAACGACGGATTCGGGGAGGACGCCGTCCGAATAGGAGCGGAGCTGGGCGAGCGCGATCCCGTCGTGCAGGTCCCCATGCTCGCCGCCGGGGAGCAGCTGGCCATCGAGGACCTGGCCCACGAGGTGGTGCGGCAGATCCGCACGCTCAGCCCCGGGCCGTTCCACCTCGTCGGGGTGCGGGGCGGCGGTCTGCTGGCGCTCACGACGGCTCAACAGCTGACCGAACTGGGCATCCCGGTCTGCGGGCTGACGCTGGTGAGCAGTTATCCGCTGCCTGCCGTGATCCGCGACGAGACGGTCTACGAGGCGATGTTCCTCCTGGGGACCGGCACCGACCCCGCCAAACTCGGCTACCCGGACGAGGCCGGGTTGGGCCGTGTCCTGGGGGAGCTGGTGCCCGCGGGCGACATTCCGCCCGGCGCGATGGCGGGACTCGTCGACCATCGGGACGCGGAGCTGCGGGCGGTGGCCGAGGTGGCGGCCGATCTCGATTCGCGGACACGCGACGACCGGGTCGAGGCGATCGCCGATCACCTCGGGTGGCCGGCCGAGGACATCGGCGCCGCGCTGCGCGGCACACTGGCGCTGTTCAACGCCGCGGCCTCGTACACACCGGACGTCTACACCGGTGACGTCCGCCTCCTGGTGCACAGCGAGGAAACGCCCGTCTGGCCGACGATGGCCACCGACATGCGGGCCTACTGGGAGAGCATCTGCGTCGGGCGTCTCGACGTGGAGCTGGTCTCCGGCAGCCACTTCAACTGCACCGAGCGACTCACCAGTGATCACATCGATCTCCCGGAGGAGGAGCGGTGACAGACGTCGATATCGCGGTGCTCGGCGGCTACGGGGCCGTCGGGGCCGCCGCGCTGGAGGCGATCGCCGAGCGTAGACCCGACGTGACGGCGAGGGTCGGAGGGCGTGACGAGGCGCGGGCCGATGCGCTGCTCGACGAACTCGGCATCGGGGGCGAGTCTCAGCGGGTCGATCTGCGGGACGGCCGATCGCTCGCCGACTTCTGTCGAGGCGCTCGGCTGGTCCTCAACTGCGCCGGACCGTCGTACCAGGTGCTGGACCGGGTGGCTTGGGCCGCGATGGCGGCCGGTGCCGACTACGTGGATCCGGGCGGGGACGAGCCGGTCTGCGACGCCCTGCGTCGGCCGGGGTCGTTCACCGGCACCGCGGTGCTCACGGCGGGGATGCAGCCGGGGCTCACCGGCCTGCTGCCCCGGCACCTGGCGCGCCCGATGTCCGATCCGCGAGCGCTCACCGCTTACGTCGGGACGATGGACCGGTTGACTCCGGCGGGAGCGGCGGACTACCTGCTCAGCCTGGGCGGTTCGTACGGCGAGTCCCAGGCCGCCATCCGGAACGGTGTCCGGGTGGAACGCGCGCTGGAGCCGCGCACCGACATCGAGCTTCCGTACGCCGGACGCAGGCTCGACGCGTATCCGTACCTGAGTTTCGAGTCCGAGGAGATCGCCCGGGAACTAAAGCTGTCCGATGTGGACTGGTTCAACGTCTTCGAGGGCGGGGCGCACATGATGACCTGCCTGAGCAGGCTCCAGGGCGCCATACGCGGTGAGTCGGATCTGACCGGGGCGGCCGACGAACTGACGCGGGCGGCCGCGCTGGACCTGTTCGGCAAGAGCCCCTTCCAGATCATGCTGTTCGAGGTCACCGGCGACCACCTGGGCGAACCCGCGACACGCTGCCTGGTGCTGCGCGCTCACGACACCTACGCCCTCACCGGACTGGCGAGCGCGCTGGCCGCGCTCGGCGTGTTGGACGAGCGGATCGGTCCCGGAATCCACTTCGCGGCCACGGCTCTCGACTCCTCCGCCGTGTTCGACGCCCTGCGGGCGAGCCCGGCGGTGACGACCCTCGAGGTCCACGAGCGGCCGGTCCTCGGAACCCGCGCCACCGAGGAGGGACAGTTATGACCCCCGAGGGTTCCGAGACCGGCATTTCCGAGACCCGGCCGCCGAGGGTGGTGGTGGCCGGGACCGGCTTCGGCCGGGCTTACCTGGCCGCCTTCGAGCGGCCCGACTTCCCCTTCGAGCTGGCCGGGATCATCGCCAACGGGAGCGAGCGCAGCAAGGCCTGCGCCGAGCACTACGACGTGCCGCTGTGGACCGAACCCGGTCAGGTGCCCGAGGACGTCGACATGGCCTGCGTGGTGGTGGGTGGCGCGATGAACGGTGGGCGGGGACCCCAGCTCTCGCGGGAGCTCATGTCGCGGGGGCTGCACGTGCTGCAGGAGCACCCACTGCACCCCGACGAACTGGCCTCGTGCCTGCGAACGGCCCGCGAGCGACAGGTGGTGTTCCGGATGAACACCCACTACCCCCACGTGGAGCCGGTGCGGCGTTTCCTGGCATGCGCCCGCGAGCTCGGCGAACGCCAGCGTCCCCTCTTCGTCGACGTCACCTGCGCCTTCCAAGTCCTCTACACGGTCTTCGACCTGCTCGGCGAGGCGCTCGGCTCGATCAGGCCCCTCGGCGTCCACGGGGCGACCGAGGAACCGGCCAACGGTGCGACAGCGCCGTACCGCGGCGTGAGCGGACGTTTCGGGGGGGTTCCGCTGACCCTGCGGCTGCAGAACGAGCTCGTTCCCTCCGAACCGGACAACTACAGCCACCTGCTGCACCGGATCAGCATCGGCTACGAGGGGGGCAACCTGACGCTGTTCGACACCCACGGACCGGTGCAGTGGAGCATGCGCCCCCACATGCCCGCCGAGATGAAGGACCTGGTGCGGTTCTCCGACGCCACGGCGGAGCACCTGCGAACACCGAGCGTGCAGCCCATAGGCCCCTCGGTCGGCGCGTCGTACCACGAGGTGCTGGGCACGCTGTGGCCGCAGGCCACAGCTCGCGCGATGACCGCACTCAGGCAAGCGATCGTCGACAACGCCTCCTCGGACGCGCACGTACAACGGCACATCACCCTCACCCGGATGGCCATGTCGGTCGCCGAGGCCTGCGGTCCAGTGCGTCTGCACCACCCCCCGAACCCGCCGGAACTGATCAGCGCGGAGGAATTCGGCGAACACCTACGGAGGTAAGGCGCTATGACGATGATCCGCGACGCGTGGCTTCGGACGTTCTTCCCCCGTCCGAACGCCCCCCTGCGGCTGCTGTTCTTTCCGCACGCCGGTGGCTCGGCCAGTTTCTACCGGTCGGTGGCCGGTGCCCTGCCGGAGCACGTGGAGCCGGTGATCGTGCAGTACCCGGGGCGGGAGGACCGGATCAACGAGAAGCCGTGCGTCGACATGGACGAGCTCGTGGCGGGGCTGACCGAAGCGCTCGATCCGCTCGTGGACAAGCCGATCTGGTTCTTCGGGCACAGCATGGGAGCCTCGGTGGCTCACGAGGTGACCCGCCTGCTCACGGCGCGGGACCGCCCACGGCCGGAACACCTGGTCGTCTCGGCCCGGCCCGGTCCGGCACGCCAGCGGTCCGACGACAAGTACCTGGACGACGAGCGGCTTTGGGCCGACGTCCGCGACATGGGCGGTACGAACGCCAGTCTGCTTGCCATGCCCGAGATCAAGGCCATGGCGCTGCCCATGATCAGGGCCGACTACCGGTTGATCGAGACCTACCGCGCCCGGGTCAGCGCCGACCTGGACATACCGTTGACCGCGTGCTTCAGCGACCGCGACCCCGAGGTCGACCGCGAGGACGCCGAAGCGTGGCGGGCGGCGACGAGCGGCCCGTTCGCGGTGGAGAGCTTCACGGGCGGCCATTTCTATCTGCGTGAGGAGAGCGAGCGCGCCGTCGTCGACTGGCTCACCGCACGAATCGGGAACAGGCGGACGTGAGAGCGCTCAGCGGTGGGCGAGCACATTGATCACGTTGCCGTCGCGGTCCCGGAGGAAGAATCTGCGAACTCCCCAGTCCTCGTCGTGGAGTTCGTAGATGATCTCCATTCCCGCCTGTTCCGCCGCCGTGCAAGCGGCATCGACATCCTCGACCTCGACCGAGGCATCCATATTGGACGGACCTGTTCGGTCCTTTGTTATCAGTCCTATTTGAGCCGAAGGATGCTCCGGCGAGGCCAGGATGGCGATCCATCCGTGATTCATCACGACTTCCATACCGGTAGTCCGCGCATAGGCGTCGACGGCGGCGTCGAGATCGCTCACCGTCAGGACGGACATCACACGACGTACAGCCATGACGACAGGCTATCCGGGATGAGTTCGGGCTGGTGCGCAGGCCTGTTGGCACTCTTTCATCGAAGCACCCCACCCGGCCGCACCGGGCTACATTCACGCCGACAGACGCGGGAACGCAACCGATCCGCCGCGCTCCCGGCGTTGTTCACATCCGCCTGAGGAGGATTGACGTGGTACTCGTCAACGCAGCCGGAACTGCCGTCAAGAACACCGTGCTGGAGGAGCTGCGCGACTCGATCCGGGGTGAATTGATCACCCCCACCGATCCCGACTACGACGCGCGCAGGCAGATCTGGAACGGGTTCTTCCAGAAGAGCCCCGGCGCCATCGCGCGGGTGGACGGAGCGTCGGACGTCACCAAGGTCGTGAAGTTCGCTCGCGAGAACGAGATCGAGCTGGCCGTCAAAGGCGGCGGGCACTGCTTCGCCGGCACCGGCACTGTCGAGGGGGGACTGGTGCTGGACACCTCGAACCTGCGCGGCATCCGGGTCGATCCGTGGCGTCGTCGCATGGTGGTCCAGCCGGGGCTGCTGCAGGGTGACGTCGACGCGGAGACACAGAGCTTCGGCTTGGCCGTCACCGGTTCGCAGGAGTCCTACATCGGCATCGGAGGCGTGACGCTCGGAGGTGGTCTGGGCTGGCTGGCCCGTTACCGGGGTCTGCTGGTCGACAACATGATCTCGGCCGACGTCGTGCTCGCCAACGGGGAAATGGTGCGGGCCAGCCCACAGGACGACGCGGACCTGTTCTGGGCGATCCGCGGTGGCGGCGGCAACTTCGGCGTCGCGACCAGCTTCGAGTTCGAGCTTCACCCGCAGGGTCAGTGCGTGGCCGGGATCCTGGGTTTCCCGATCGACCAGACGGTGGAGGTGACCCGTCGCATCGACGAGTTCAACCAGTCCGCCCCCGATGCGCTGACCACCTCGTTCGCCTTCCTGGTCGCCCCCAACGGCGAACCGGCCGTCGGCTTGGGCTTCTGCCACGCGGCGCCGGACGAGAACACCGAGAAGCTGGTCGACCAGATGCGCGGCCTGGGAACGAACCTGGTGCTCGACCACTGCGGCACCATGCCCTACGTGGCAGTGCAACAGTTGCTGGACGACAACACCATCGCTGGGCACCGCTACTACCCGCGCTCGTTCCTCCTGCCGTCGCTGAACGGGGAGGCGATGCAGATCCTGGCGGACGGCTTCCTCAACACACCCTCGCAGCGCAGCCTGGTCGGCGGCGCCCAGATGGGCGGGGCGATGCTGCGAACGGCGTCGGACGCGACGCCGTTCCCCCACCGGGACGGCTACCTGACGAGCATCCTGCCCTCGTGGACCGACCCTTCCCAGGACGAGGAAGCCATCGAGTGGACGGAGCGGATCTACGCCGATTTGCTGCCCCACACGACCGAGGGCGTCTACGCCAATCATCTCGGCGTGGACGCCGCCGAACGGGTCGGCGAAGCCTACGGCGACAACTACAAGCGCCTCGCGGAGCTGAAGTCGGTTTACGACCCGGACAATTTCTTCCACACGAACGTCAACATCAAGCCGAAGGCCTGAGGAACGAGTACTTCCGGGACGCCGCGTCGGCTCGGGTATCGGGCCGATGTGGACCGAGGCGTTCCGGGGCGCCGAGTCGGTGGCCGTGCCGGTACGACGGGGCACGTGGTGCGGGTGTGGCCACTGCTCGACGTGCCCTACGAGACGACCTGGAGTCCGGCTCGACCGATGGCTCACCGGGCGGGGCGGGCTCTGGGACGGGCACCACTCCCGAGTTCCGCCCCGAGGCCGACGATCCGGGAGCCGGAGGGGCGACCGGGTCGGGGGCACGGCCGCGGCGGAATCCCGCGTGCGATCCCGAGATCGGAATGATCATTCCCGAACTCCGCACGAGGGAACGGAATACACCGGCACGAACGGAACCTCCAGACGCGCTGGAATCTTTTCCGATCAAGGTTCCGAACGGAGCAGCGGACGCGTCGGCGTGTATACGCCGAAAAGATGAAATCCGACTCCCGCGGTTGACAATCCTAGCAAAACCGACAATACTACCGAACAATAGTCCGACTGGAACAGCAAGCAAGAAGACCGACCCGAACCACTCACGGATCGCACATTTATTCGCGCGCCAAAACGGGGGCAGGGGGAAACGCGCGGTAAAATCGGGAAAACATCCGCGAAACAAGCTTTCCTCGGGCGATTTCCACCCGAAAAACACCGGAAATACGAAACGAAACCGGCCATATTTCCGGGAATTCCCGGAGCACGACGCAGAACTGGGGTGAGCGCCAACGAAGACGGCCGAGCCCGACCGAACCGGATAACCAATTCTCGCGCCCCGGGGAACGACCCCGACCGGCGAATTCCTTTATATCCGACGGTCGAGAAAGCCGCCGGACAAGCTTTCCATACTTTCACCCGTCGAATATCGAGCACGTGCGACGAACGCACGTGAGGGCGACGTAGATGCGGGAGCGACATGTCGAACACCGAGACACCCCGTGCCACTGCCTACAGTATTCCTCGTCAAGTGCCGCTCGACCCCTCGAGAAAGTGCGGGAACGCGCCGCTGATTCGGCGATGAGCACTCGTCCGGAAGTCGTGTTCCTGCGCTGGCCGGCGCAGAGCCATGAGCGCACCCGATTACGTGAGGCGGGAGTTCCCGCCCTGCTGATAGTGGAGGGAGGCGTCAACCCGCCGACCGACATCGCTCCCACGGAGGACTGGGTCCGGCAGCCGATCCCGCGTTGCGACATCGAGGCGCGGGTCTCGGTGCTGCGGCAGCGCACGGCCGACACCGTTCCCGTGCTGGACCCCGCCGGGGTGCTCTACTACGACGGCGAGTCGGTGCCGATGTCGAACGCCCAGGTGGCGATGATGCACTGCTTCCTCGCCGACTTCCGCCGCGTGGTTCGTCGCGGGGAGCTGCAGGAAGCGCTGGCCGACATCCGGGTCGGATTCTCCAACAACGCGTTGGATCTACACATTCTGCGGCTGCGCAAGCGAATCGCCAGGCTCAGCCTCGAACTGCGAACCGTGTGGGGGCGCGGCTACATCCTGGGGTGGGCGGCTTCGGAGGCCCGGAGTACTCCCGAGAGCCCGGTCCACCGCGTTCAGGTGAGCTCCTAGCGGGCTCCGCTGGCTCGGTTCTCCGCACCCGCTCGGCGGAACCTCTCGTACGCTCTCGTTCCGAGGCCCGACGTCGGTTGGCTACGCCCACCAGACGTCGGGCCTTCCTCGTGCGGGGACTCGGGTAGGAACCCCGGCCGTGCGAGCGACAGCGCGTCGAGGGCGGGTGTCCGCACCGGCCGAAACCGTTTCCGCGCGGAGAACGCCCCGGCTGATTCCCGGAGTTCCGCGGGATGCCGCACCGGAAGCGGGTATCCCGGCCGGGCGCGAAAAAGTTCGGCGAGATGTGCGGGCAGCACACCTCGCCGAACTCGCCGAGTCAGGTCGGTGTCCGGGTCACGTCCTCGACGACCGTCCGGACGGCCCGCCTTCGGAGCACTACTCCCCCCGCTCCGCGGCGGAATCGTGCTCGACCGCCCCGGAGTCGTCCGGACGTCCGTCCCCGTGGGAACCACCCGTCGAGCCTCCACCGTCGGTGGACAGTTCCGCACGCTTTATACGCAGCCCGAACACGACCACGAGTGCCGTGGCGAGCAGCATCACGCTGACGACGAGGAAGGCTTGGGTGGCGCCTGCGGTGAACGCGATCTCGTAGAACCGGTCCTGCTGGGGAGTGGCTCCCTCCGAGGACGGCGGGGGCGCTCCGCCGAGCAGTTCCGCCTGTTTGTCGAGCAGCTCGCGCACCCCGATCGTGGACAGCACCGCGATACCGAGGGCACCACCCACCTGCTGCATGGAGTTGAGCACCGCCGAGGTGACGCCCTGCTCGTTGGCATCGACACCGTGCACCGCGGTCAGGGTGAGCGAGATGAACATCAGCGCGAAGCCGGTGGCGGCGACGATCATCGGGGGGAACAGATTGGCCCAGTAGGTCGAGTCGGCCTGGAGCATCGAATACCAGTACATTCCCGCCGCGCCCAGGAGCGCCCCGCTGCCCGCGACCCACCGCGGGTCGAAACGCGACACCAGGGACGAGGCCAGCTGTGACGCCCCCATCATGAACACGGCGAACGGCAGGAACGCGATGCCCGTCTGCAGGGCGGAGTAGTCCATGACGTCCTGGGCGTACTGGCTGAGGTACAGAAAGAACGAGTACATCGCCGCGGCCACGATCAGCATCGCGAAGTAGCTGGTCGCCCGGGTGCGCTCTCGCAGGATGTGCAGGGGTAGCAGCGGTCCGATCGAACGCCGCTCGACCAGGATGAACACGACCAGGAACAGCACACCCGCCCCGAGTGCGATCATCGTCTCGGGCTCCGACCACCGGCTGCCGCCGCCTGCCGTGCCGCCGCTCGCGTGGGTGAAGCCGTAGACCAACGACACCAGACCGACCGTCGCGGCGAGCGCGCCCACCAGGTCGAACGAACCCCGTTTCGGATTCGACTCGGCGAGGAACCTGGGAGCCAGCAGCGCCACCGCGATCCCGAGCGGCACGTTGATGAGGAACGTCAGTCGCCAGGACAACTCGGTCAGCACGCCGCCCAGCAGGAGACCGACTGTCGAACCCAGCCCGGACATGGCCGCGTAGACGCCCATAGCGCGGTTGCGTTGCGGCCCCGCCGGGAACGTGGTGGAGATGAGCGCCAGCGCCGCGGGAGCGGCCATCGCCGCGCCGACGCCCTGAAGCCCTCTCGAAACGATCATCCATCCGGGATTGGTCGCGACGCCGCCCAGCAACGACGCGACCGCGAACAACGCCGAGCCGAGGACGAAGACGCGTCGCCGCCCGACCAGATCGCCCAACCTGCCACCGAGCAGCAGCAATCCGCCAAAGGCCACCGAGTAGGAGGTGAGCACCCAGGAGACGTTTTCCGGAGCGAATCCGAGATCAGTGCGCAATCGCGGCAACGCGATGGTCACGATCGTCGCGTCGAGCACGACCATCAGCTGCACCGTGCTGATGAGCACGAGTGCCATGCCGAGACGACGCCGGCCGTGCTCGTCGGCCGCCGAGTCCTCGTCACTCGAATCAGTCAAGTCGGCAGACACAGGAGAAACCCTCTTTCGCTAGAGGTCCGCGAGATGGTTCGCCCGAGCAGCAGGCGGAAGGAACGACAGCGGTCCCGGCCGTGTTGACGATCGCCACGTGGGTTCTCCTCACTCGGGCGCGGGCAGTGCTCGGGCACGGGCAGTGGTTGGTTCGAACGTAGTCGTTCGCGACCGAGTCGAGGGCTTTTCTGAAAGAGCGACGACAGGGTTGGGCACTCGCCCGGCACGACCCGGCTAGCCTCCGCCGCAGCCGTGCTCACGGGACCGGAACGGCAGTACGCCGAACGTGCCACCCGCTCGCGCGGCCCGCCGGAGCCGGTCCGAACCAAGGAGGCAGCCGTGTCAGCCCAGCCCCCACCCCGACGTCCGCACACACCGACCGGGCGTGGGGCGGCCGCGCCGCGCCATCGGCCCGACGGCGGCTCCGGTGAGTCCCGCGCGACGGCCCGGGGACTGTCAGTGCGGTTCTTCGGCGCCGGACTGGCCACGGCGGAGCTCATGACCTGCTACCTCGGTCTGGAGATCGGCGCCTACCGTGCGCTGGCCGATCTGGGTCCCGCGACGCCCGCGGAGGTGGCGCACCGCGCCGACCTCGACGAGCGCATGACTCTGGAGTGGCTGGAGCAGCAGACCGGCGCGGGCATCCTGCGCATCGAAGACCCCGAGCCGCCACCGGAACGACGGCGCTTCGAGCTTCCGCCCGAGCACGCCGAGGCGCTTCTCGACCCGGACAGTCCGCATTGGATCGCACCGCTGGCGGTGATGCCGATCGGCGGTATAGCCGCGGTTCTGCCGCGACTCGTGGCGGCCTACAAGAACCGGACCGGACTGGAGCAGAGCGCCTACGGCGAGGCCATGCGAACCGGCCAGGAGAATCTCAACCTCGGTGTCTTCAACCACCATCTGGGCGACTGGATAGCCCGGCACCTGCCCGATATCGAAGCCCGGCTGCACCTGCCCGGTGCCGCCATCGCGGACGTCGCATGTGGTTCGGGCCGCTCCACGATCGAGCTGGCGCGACTGTTCCCACTGGCCGAAGTGCACGGCATCGACCCGGACTCCGATCGCATCGCGGCAGCCCGTCAACACCTCGCCGAGACCGATCTCGGCGAGCGGGTGAGCTTCAGCGACCGGGACGCGGCCGAGTACGACGACGAGGGCCGACACCTGCTGGTGTGCGTCTTCGACGCCCTGCACGACATGCCTCGACCGGTCGAGGTACTCCGCGCCTGCCGACGGATGCTGGCCCCCGGTGGCGCCGTCCTGCTGATGGAGCCCTCCGTCGGGGAGCGGTTCAGCGCCGAGCCGGCCGACAGCGAACGTTTCCACTACGCCGTCAGCGTGCTGCACTGCCTGCCGATCGGCATGAGCGAGACCCCCACGGCGGCGACCGGCACCGTTATGCGGCCCGCTACCGTGCGCGAGTACGCACGCGAAGCCGGCTTGGACACCGAGGTGATCGACGTCGGTCACCTCTTCCACCGGCTGTACCGGCTACGGGCCGTCTGACCGGCGCTTTCACCTCGTGTTGCCGGTCGGCTCGTGTCGCCGGTCGGCGGGGTCTTTCCGGCGCTGGGAAGGTCGGAAAGAGCCACCGCCGGCGGGGTCTCCCCGCCCCGCTTTCCCGTGCGGACGGCCCGCTTCAGGTCGCGTGGCTGTCGTCGGACTCCCGCTCGCGTGCCCGGGTGCCGCTGAGGGGTTTCCCGATCCTGCCGGTTCGCAGGTACTCCCCGACCAGGTTGTTGACCTCGGTCGGTTTCTCCAGCAGGGACGCGTGGCCGCTGTTCCGGATCTCGGTGTACTCGGCGGTCGGAATCAGTTCGGCCAGTTCCCGCGCGTACTGCCGCGGCGCGACGATGTCGTGCTCCATGCCGACGACGAGCAACGGCACGCGGATCTCGGCGACCTCCTGTTCGGAGGGACGGAACATCCGAGCGGCCTCCGCGTGGCCGATCGCGCCGTGGCCGCCGGACTCGGCCCAACCCTGCAGGCCTTCCAGGAACGGTGCGATGAACGCGTCGCGGTTCAGCGCTCGCGGTCCGAACAAGTACATCGCGCGATACACGCCTTCGAGCAGCGCCGGAACCTTCTGGTCCGACTGCAATCGCGTCACGGCTTCGGCCTGGATGGCCTCCTGGAGCTTGCTGGCTTTCCACGGCACGCCGATCAGAGCCGCGCGCTCGACCAGGTCGGGACGCTTCATCGCGAACTCCAGCAGGATCATCGCCCCGACGGAATACCCGATGTAGGTGCACGCACCGAGCCCCAGCAGCTCGTTGAGCGCGGCCAGGTCCTCGGCGAGCAATTCGACGGTGTAAGGCGGCGGGGTTTCCTCCGACGGCGCGACGCCACGCAGGTCGAAGGTCACGACCCGGTACCCCATCCTGGTCAGGTACGGCACCTGCACGTCCTCGAACAGGGAAGCCTGGTGCTGTCCCGGAACGAGCACGACGACCGGACCGTCCTCCGGACCGAAGATGTCGTAGCTCAACGTGACCTCGGTCGGCAGTGTTGCCTTCATGCGGTTTCCCTTCCTCGGGGCGGGCTCGGTGGTGCTCAGGAAGAGACGAGCTGTTCCTGAGCCGTGAGCTGACCGATGACGTACTCCAGGACCCGCTCCGTGGTCTGAATGCTTCGCCCGGTTTCCTCGTCGATCGGTGGCAGGTCGAAGTCGTCCTCGATCGCGAAGGCCAGCTCCAGCAGGGCCAGGGAGTGGAAGCCGAGATCGTCGACCAGGTGCAGATTCTTCGCCGGATCGAACCGAGTCGGCTCCGGTGCGAGCTGCTCGATGATCCCGAGCACGGTCTCGCGGACTTCCTCCGCCGTGTAATACATCCGCGTTCTCCAGTTCTCGACCTTCTCAGGTGGGTCGCTCCACCCGGCTGGAATGGCTCAGCGTGAGCCACAGCTCCCGACGCCGGTACTTGCCGCTGGTGGTGCGGGGGATGGTCCCGCGGGGAACGCGCTCGACGTGTCGCGTCGCGCCGGGACACGTCGAGCCCAGCACCCGATCGGCGATCGCCGCGCAGTCGGCGTCGAGCTCTTCGAGGACGGCGTAGGCGTGAGCCCGTGAAGCGACCTCCCCGAGCACCACGCAGACGCGGTTGAGATCCAACCCCGCACGACCGAGCGCCATCTCGACGTCCTCCGCGAGGAGGAACCGCGCGTTGACCTTGATGCCGTCGCCCAGTCTGCCGAGGACGTACACCTCGCCGTCCCGCTCGAAGGCCACGTCGCGGGTGTGCAGCCTGCCGTTCCGGAACGCGGTGTCGGCGGCCCGCGCGCCCTCCGGCGCGTCGTCCAGGTAACCGTCGGCGAGCGAGTCCCCAGTGACCACGAGCTCACCGAGGTGTCCCTCGGGCACGGGCTCGCCGTTCGCGTCGACCAGCAGAACGTCCGTTCCGGCGAGCGGTCTGCCGCAGCTGATCACATCGACGATCCCGTCCTCGTCCAGGTCCGAGACATCGGTGCGCACGGGCGCGCCGACCGCCAGTTCGCCGCGGCGGACCCGCACGCTGGCCGGGTTCTCGCGCACCGACACCCCTGTGACGGCGAGCGTGCTCTCCGCGAGCCCGTAGGCGGGGGTGAGGGCGCGCGCGTCGAGGCCGTGGTCGGCCAGCAGTTCGGTGAACGACCTGGCGAGGGTGGGATCGATCCGTTCCGCGCCGACGATCACGGCTCGCCAGTGGGAGAGGTCCAGCCCGTCGAGATCATCGGGGCGCACCCGTTCGACGACGCGGCGCAGCCCGAAGGTGGGGGTGGCGGTGATGGTGGCACCGCCTCGGTCGAACCGGCGCAGGTAGGCCAGCGGATGCCGGAGGAAGCTCTCGGGGGTGCACACGGAGAGACCGTTGGTTCCCCCCGATACCGGGACGACCATGCAGCCGATCAGCCCCATGTCGTGGTGCATCGGCAACCAGGAACACCAGGCGTCGCGTTCGGTGGCGCCCTCCCAGGCGCGGATCGCCGCGACGTTGGCCGCCAGGGCGTCGTGGGAGATCAGCACGGCGCGCGGCCGACCGGAACTGCCGGAGGTGAACTGTACGATCGCGAGCTCAGCGGCGTCGCGTCGCACCGGATCGGCCATCGCCAGCTCTTCCAGCACAAGCAGCCGCACGGTTCGCCGGGCGGCGAAGTCGGGATCGGTGACCACCTGGCGCGCGTAGTGCTCATGATGCGCGTCGACCACGAGCACGTCGGCTTCCAGGGCGTCGAGCACCCGCCTAACCCGCTCGCGGTTCTCGTCGCCGGACATTCGTGTGGGCGGCGCGAGCACCGACACCGCGCAACCGGCGGCCTGGACACCGTAGAACCCCGCGATCAGATCCGGTCCGGTCCGACACAGCAGCGGGACCACGGAACCGGCCGCCACGCCGCACTCCACCAGGCCGCCCGCTGTGCCCAGAGCACGTGCGGCGATATCGGTGTACGACGTTCGACCGGCCGACTCGGCGTCGAAGAACTCCACGCTGGTGTCCGCGCGTGGCCGTTCCAGCCACTCCAGTGGATGAACCGCGCTGCCGGTCATCGATCTCCCCCTGCTCGACGGGTGGAAAGCCGACCGCGTGTCCACGACCGACCAGTTCGGAACAGTAGGAGACGCGTTCACGACACCGGTCGTCTCTTTCAAAGCTCTGTCGCGACGCCGGATCGCTTGCGTCAACTGCTCGAAACTGGCCGCAGGCGCCCGTCACGCGCCCCGCGAAAGCCACACGCGACCGCAACCGCGCCGTCTTGTGAGGATTGCCGATGACCGACGACTTCCCGATGACCGACAAGTTCACCGCGTGGCCCGCGGCCGATGCCGAGCGTTATCGGCGGGCGGGACTGTGGCAGGGCGTTCCCCTCGGAACGGCCCTCACCGCCATGGCGGACGAAGTGCCGGACGCGACGGCCGGAGTCGACCACCACCGGAGGATCAGTCACGCTCAGCTGCGTGCCGAAGCCGACGAGATATCCCGCGGTCTCCTGGCCACGGGCATCGGCCCCGGCGATCGCGTCGTGGTGCAACTGCCCAATGTGGTCGAGTTCCTCACCGTGACCGTCGGCATGCTGCGGGCAGGCATCATCCCCGTGCTGGCGCTGCCGGGCCATCGTCGCACCGAGATCGAGCACCTCGCCGAGGTCGCCGAGGCGGTCGGCTACGTGACGACCGACCGCTTTCACGGTTTCGATTACCGAAGAATCGCCCGCCACCTGCGGGAGACGACACCCGACCTGCGCTGCGTGGTCCGTGGCGACGCCCAGGAGTTCACCTCGCTCGAGACGATCCGGAGCACCGGAGCGGGTTCGGTGACCGATTCACTTCCGGAGGTGGACCCGTCCGGCGTGGCGCTGCTGCTGCTCTCCGGCGGGAGCACCGGCAAGCCCAAGCTGATCCCGCGGACGCACGACGACTACGCCCTCAACATACGTGGCTGCGCCGAGGCCCTCCGGTTCGGCCGGGAATCGGTATACCTCGCCGTCAACCCGGCCGCCCACAACGCGGCCCTGGGCTGCCCCGGGGTGTGGGGAGCGCTGCTCGTGGGAGGGACAGCGGTGTTCGCGGCGAGCGCGGCCCCCGACGAGGTCTTCGGCCTGATCGAACGGGAGGGAGTCACCCACACGACCGTGGTGCCCGCCGTGGCCGCGCTGTGGTCGTCCGCGAGTACCACCCGAAAAGTCGACATGAGCGATGTGCTGTTGCAGGTCGGCAGCTCGAAATTCGACGAGGAGGCGGCTCGGCACACCCAGGAGGCACTGGGATGTCGGATCAGCAACTGGTTCGGCATCGGCGAGGGATTGCTGACCTACACCCGGCTCGACGACCCCGAGGAAGTCATCCACGGAACGGAGGGTCGACCGCTGTCGGCGCACGACGAGGTGCGCATAGTGGACGAGGAATCGCGCGACGTGCCGCCCGGGGAGATCGGAGAACTCATCACGCGGGGGCCGTACACGATCCGCGGGTACTGGAACGCCCCAGAGGCGAACCGCGCCGCGTTCACACCGGACGGATTCTTCCGAACCGGTGATCTCGCCCGGATGACGCCCGAGGGGAACCTGGTCATCGCCGGGCGCGTCAAGGACACCATCAATCGCGGCGGCGAGAAGGTCTCGGCCGAGGAAGTGGAGTTCCACCTGCGCGGTCACGAGCGGATCAGCGAGGCTGCCCTCGTCAGCCGTCCCGACACCGAGCTGGGTGAGGCCTCCGTCGCCTACGTCGTACTGTCCGGTGAGGACGAACTCAGCCTCTCCGACCTCAAGCGTTACCTGACCGCCAGGGGACTGGCCGTCTTCAAGCTGCCCGACGATCTGCGACTGCTACCGGCCCTGCCGCGCACACCGGTCGGGAAGATCGACAAGACGAGTCTCCGCGAGGACGCGGCCAGCCCGACCCCGACCGGTTGAGTTCCACCGGGTGTGTCGGTACTGTCCGCCGGTCACACCGAGCGAACTCCGCGACCACGAGAGCTCGCCCGGACGTTCTCGACTCCGGGCGAGCGCCGAACGACGTTCAGGCGGCGCGGGCTGTGACGGGAATGCTCTCGTAGGCCCAGTACGGGTACCGGAAACCGCCGCTGCTGGGATTCCAGCCGGCGGTCCCGGCGGGTTCGAGGTGAGCGAAGCGGGCCACCAGCCGCTCGAACAGAACAGCGCCTTCGACCCGGGCCAGCGCCGCGCCGAGGCAGTGGTGGACCCCGCCCCCGAAACTCAGGTGCGGATTGGGCGAGCGGGTCAGATCGATCCGGTCGGGATTGTCGAAGACCGAATCGTCGTGATTCGCCGAGGCCAGCAGCAGCACCACGACCCGACGCGGCCGTAGGGTGTGCCCGGAGATCTCGATCGGTTCCAGAACCAGCCTCGACGTGGTGTGGATCGGCGCGTCGTAACGCATGAACTCCTCCAGCGCGGTCCCGACGAGGTGGGGGTTCGCGCGCAGCTCGCGCTGGGTTCCCGGCTGGCCGATCAGGACGTTCCCACCGGTGGCTATCACGTTGGTGGTGGTCTCGAAGCCCGCGTAGTACACGAAGAGCGCGTTGTCGACGATCTCCTCGTCGGTGAGCGGCTCGGTACCTTCACGGTCCGCGGCGATCATCCGCGACAGCAGGTCGTCACCCGGTTCGCGACGCCGCTCGCGAAGGAGATCGGCGAAGTACTCGCGGAGCCGGACGACGGCATCGTGCGCCTCCTGCCGCTTGTCCTCGGGAATGAACACCGCGAAAGCCTGCGCCAGCGAGGTCGACCACCGTGCGATCATGTCGCGGTCGGCCGCCGGGATGTCGAGCAGTTCGCTCATCACCGATACCGGCACGGGAACGGCCAGATCGGACACCAGGTCCCACGTACCGCGCTCCGCCAACCCGTCGAGTATCCGATCCACGAGCGCGCGGACCGGCTCGGTCAACGCGCGCACCATCGCGGGGTTGAGCGCTTTGGTCAGCAGCCGCCGCAACCTGACGTGGCCCTCGTGGTCGCGGTTGATCACGATACGCCGCAGGTAGTCGTTTGCCGGTCCTTCCCCGACGGACATCGCCTGGTACCGCTCGGGGTACTCGCGCCCCAGGCGCGGGTCGCGCAGCAGCGCGCTGACCTCGGCGTGCCGCGAGAAGACCCACTGGCCCGGACCTCCCCGACACACCGGTCCGTACTCCCTGAGCCGCCGGTAGACCGGATACGGATCCGGCACGTCCCTGGCGTCGTCGAGCACGTACCGCGGCATGTCCGACAGCATGAAGCACCTCCAAGTCGAGGTCAGACTAGTCGGCACGGCGCGCTCCCCGGGCCGGTCGCGAAGGTTCGACGACAGGTTCGGCGCCGATTCGCCGTAGCTCTGCGAGGCTCGGATTCGACCGGAACGTGCGACAGCGAGGGTGGCAGACAGGGATGCGACAGATCCCGGCGAAGTTCGACTCGAACGATCCGCGCGTACTCGACTCCCCCTACACGGTGTACGCCGAGGTCCGGGAATCCGGACGGCTGGCGCGTGGCGCCGCCGGGCAGTGGGTGGCCTCGCACCACGCGGACGTGTCCCGGCTGCTCAAGGACCGGCGGTTGGGACACCAGTACCCGGCCGAGTACCACGAGTTCTCCAACGGCACCGGCCCCGCCAACGACTTCCTGCAGCGCATCGTGCTGGACCAGGACCCTCCGACGCACACGTTCTGGCGCCGGATCATGCACCACTCGTTCAGCCCGCCGCTGATGCGGCGACTCTACGGCTACGTGGCGGGGCAAGTGGACGAACTGATGAGCTCGGCCCTGTCACGTGGTCACTTGGACGTGGTCAGCGACCTCGCCTTCCCGCTGCCGGTGACGGTGGTCTGCGAGCTGATCGGCATCCCCGACGTCGATCGCGAGGCCGTGCGCCCGCACGCGGTCGAACTGGCCAAGGCGTTCGCGCTGTACGTGCGGTCCGAGGAACGGCAAGGAGCGCACGAGGCGGTCACCTGGTTGCGGGACTACATCACGACTCTGGTCGAGGAACGTGCCAGCAGGCCCGCCGACGACCTGATCAGCAACCTGCTCGCGGCGGAGCGCGAGACCCCTGAACTGGACCGGGCCACGCTGATCGACAACGTCGTGTTCCTGTTCTTCGCCGGTTTCGAGACCACGACCAACCTGATCTCGACGACCTGGTCAGCGCTGCTCACGAATCCCGAGCAGCTCCGGCTGCTGCGCGAGCGCCCCGAACTGGCGGAAAACGCCGTCGCGGAGATGCTCCGCTACGACGCCCCGATCCAGGCCACCGCCCGCTACGTCAGGGAACCGGTCGAGATCGACGGACGCACCGTGCGCGCGGGACGGATACTCGTTCTCCTGCTCGGCGCGGCGAACCACGATCCGGCACGCTTCGATCGGCCCGACGAGCTCGACATCACCCGCGATCCCAATCCGCACGTCAGCTTCGGCGGTGGACCGCACCATTGTCTGGGGGCGGCACTGGCGCTGGTCGAGGGCCGCGCTGTAGTCGACTGGCTGGCACGCGCCGCGGAGCCGCCACGGCTGAACGGCCCGATCATAAGGCGCCCCAGCGTCTCCTTCCGCTCCTATCGGAGCATCCCCGTCACGCTGTGCCACGGGAGGTAGTGTGCACTGGCTGTGACAGGAGAGTGGCAGATGGTGCGCTCAGGCGCCTGCCTACGGCTAGGATAGCGCTCATGTACATGTTTCCCCGCATCATCGTGCACTCCCCCGACCAAGCGTCGACTTTCTACCGGGAAGCCTTCGGCGCCAAGGAAGTGTTCCGCGCTCCGCTGCTCGACGACGGCCGTCCCTCCGTGATCGACCACCAGATCGGCGATTCCTCCCTGCGGGTCTCGCCCGCCGTCTCGGAGTGGGGCTGGCTCGCACCCGACGACGTCGGCGGCTCCCCGGTCCTCCTGGAGATCGACGCCGAGGACCCGGACGCCGTGGGCGAACAAATGATCGCCCACGGCGCGGAAACCATAGTGCCGATCGAGAACCGCGCTTACGGCAAGCGCTCGGGCCGCATCCGCGATCCGTTCGGACACCTGTGGATCATCACCGGCGAACTCCGGTGACTCGGGCTGCGCCCCCGGTCACGCGGCCTGACTGGTCGGTGGCCAGGGGTGCAGCCGGTACCCGAAGCCCTGCTCACTGCGCTTGATCCCCTTCTTGATCGCCATCGGCAGGGTCAGGTCGCGCATCATCCGCTCCCACCAGTGCCGGGGCGTCATGATCGACCCCATGCGCTGGGCCTGCTTGCACATCTCCGCCACCCGTGCGCGACGGTCGGCCTGGAACTCCGCGAAGGCCGTGGTGACCTCCGGCTGGCGACGCAGTGCGGCGGTCAGCTCGTAGGCGTCCTCCAACGCCAGCGTCGCCCCGATCCCGAGATGCGGCTGGATGGCGTGCGCGGCGTCCCCGATCACCATGGCCGTACCCCGGTGCCACTGTTCGAGCTGCGGCACCTCGTACACCGGCCACCGCCACACCGTCCCCGCGGCGGACCGGATGATCTCGCGGAGTTCCCGCGCGTCCGTCCGGTGCCGCTCGACCAGGGATTCCATCCACTCGTCGTCGGTGAGGTCCGCGAGTTCCTTGAAGGTTCGCTCCTCCGACTCGTAATGGTTCTCGAACCAGAGAATCCGGCCGGGGCTGATCACCTGGTAACCGAAGAAACCCCGCAGCCCGAAGGTCATGTGGAACGTACCGTCGACCTCGAAGCGTTCGGACACCTCCGAGAGTCCTCCGGAGCCGATGACGCCCGCGTAGCTCGGCACCGGCGCCCGCGGCAGCGCGTGGCGGCGGACGTCCGAGTGCACCCCGTCGGAACCGACCACGACATCCGCTTCGGCGGTCGAACCGTCGGCGAAGGACAGCTCCCAGCTGCCGTCGGGCTGTTCGGTCAGGGAACTCAACCGCTTCTCGCGCTTGAGTTCCACTCCCTCGTCGATCGCCGCCTCACGAAGCGCGGCGGAGAGTTCACCGCGCATGATGTTGGTAGTGGTTTCCGGATTGTTGGCGAGCCACCGTCCCTTGTGATTGCGGAAACTGATGCCGGTACAGACGGTCCCGCTCTCAAGCACGTGATCGATTCCCAGCTCCTCCAGGACAGTGCGTCCGAGAGGAGCCAGATTGAAGAACGAGCCCACGTCCTGCACCCGGCGCGTGTGCGCCTCGTAGATGGTCACGTGGTAGCCCGATCGGGCGAGACCGACCGCGAGCGTCGGTCCGGCTACCCCTCCTCCGACGACAGCCACGTTCCGGTCGGCCCTCGGTCCACTCATATCGGACTCCTCTCCGCGAACCGCCTCAGCACAGGTGGAAGGACGTCATCACGGTAGGAAATCGCGCCGGCCACGAGCGGATTGATGTCGCGAATCTGTCGCCTTCGGCGAACCTCGATGCCCCGAGGGGAGCACGGTGTACCGAAGGGACGAGCCCTCGGATCCGCAGGTGGTGCGGCCGGACGCCCGGCGCGGCGATCTCGCGAGAAATCTACGGCCCGGCCACCGGTCAGCCCCCGGTCGGTCCCGGCTGTCGCTCAGAACAGCCCACCCCGGTAGCTGCCGTGTGCCGTGCGCACGGCCACGGTGAGCCACGCGAGCACCAGCAGCAGGTAGAGCGCCACGGCGGCGACGGTGAACAGCAGCGAACCGGTGCGGGCGGCCAGACCGCTGGTGCCGGTGACGACGGTGCCCACCGGGAAGGTGAAGCTCCACCAGGTCAGCGCGAAGGGCAGCCCGGAGCGGGCGATGCGGAGGGTGAGCGCGGCGGCCAGCGCCAACCAGACGAGGGCGAAGCCCCAGGCTGCCACCCCGTAGAACAGACCGAGGGCGTCGGCGGCCGCCCCGTAGGGCGCGGGCAAGACGTTCCCGGCGGGGCGGGCCAGCAGATTGACCGCCGTGACGGACTGCCCAAGCGGGCCGAGCACGATCCACACCGTGGGCACGGTGGCGGCGGCACCGGTCTTGTGGCGCAGCAGGCGCTGCCAGAGCTGCGGAACGATGCACAGCGTCGCGAACAGGCTGATGCCGAACATCGCGTAGCAGCCCAGCAGCATGGTCAGGCGGGGCTGGCCCGCCGGCAGGTGCTCGACGAGCAGCGCGCCGTTGGCTGCCGAGACCATGGGAGGAACCACGGGCATCAGCCAGCCGCCGAAGGCGCTGTCGCGCGTTATGTCGTGCGTGGTCATCATCCGGTAGGGGATCCACGCGGTGGTGAACAGCCCGAGAAGGGTTCCGGCCGTCCACAGTATCCAGTTCACGGTCAGCGCCGGGGTGAGCCCGATCCAGTCCCTGCCCAGCAGCAGGGTGCCCGCACCGACCGTCATCAGCGCCATCGGGGGCGCTCCCCAGAACTGGGCCATGACCGGATCGTGGGCGTGACCACGCGCCGTCCCGGTGTGGCGGGTCCAGTGCACCGCCCACGCGGCGCAGAGCGCGAGGAGCAGCAGCGCACCGAACGCCCAGACCACGGTGGCCGCGGCGCGCACCCCGGGCAACCACACCGGCAGGGTCGCGGCGGCGTTGGCCACGATGCCGGTGCCCATCACGGAGGCGAACCAGTTGGGGCCGAGTCGGGCGAAGACCCGGGCCGGGTGATCGAGTTCGCGCAACGGGCCGAAGCGTCGCGACGTCGCGGGTTCCTCGGCGAGGGCGGTGCCGGTCATGCTTCCACCCTCGTTCGATTCGTCGCGGCCGAGTAGCCCCTCGTCGATTGGGAGTGCATAAGCTGTGCCTATGTCTTCTCGCCCGTTGCCCCGGTCGGTACGCGATCTGACCGGTTACGAGTTGCTGCTGAGCGTGGCCGAACTCGGCAGTATCGGGCAGGCGGCGGGCTCGCACGGCATGTCCCAACCCGCCGCCAGCGCACGGCTGCGGCAGTTGGAGGCCGATGTCGGGACCGCCCTGCTCGAACGTCGCGCGCGCGGAACCCGGCTGACCACGGCGGGAGAACTCGTGGCGAGCTGGGCGCAGGCCACTGTCGAAGCCGCCTCGGACCTGGCCGCGGGCATCGCCGCCCTGCGGGCCGATCGCCACGGCCACGTCCGGATCGCGGCGAGTCTGACGGTGGCCGAGTACCTGCTGCCCCGCTGGTTGATCGCGCTGCGGGCCTCCGATCCGGAGACCGTTGTCGCGCTGGACTCGGGCAACTCGGCGGAGGTCGCGACGAGCGTGCTGGCCGGTACGGCCGACATCGGATTCGTCGAGAGCCCGGAAGTGGCGAGTGGACTGTCCGCGCGTGAGGTCGCCAGGGACGAACTGGCGCTCGTCGTCGCGCCGTCGCATCCCTGGGCCAGCCGCCGACGTGAGCCGAGGGCCGAGGAACTGGCCGCCACCTCGCTGGTCAGCCGGGAACGCGGCTCCGGGACCCGCTGGGCGCTGGAACGGGCGTTGCGGGAACACGCCGGACTCGAAACCGCCGAGCCACTGCTGGAGGTCTCCTCCACCACCGCGATCAAGGCGGCCGTGACCGGCGGAATCGGTCCCGCCGTGCTCAGCGCCCGTGCCGTGAGCACCGAACTCGCCGCGGGAACGCTCGTGCGGCTCGGAGTCACCGAACTCGATCTGACCCGGAGCCTGCGCGCGGTCTGGCCCGAAGGAACGCCGCTGCGCGGCCCGGCTCGCGATCTGCTCGCCATCGCACTCCGGGGTGAGTGACACCGGCGCGGCGATTTCGCGAGAAATCGACGGCCGGTTGGCGGGGACCGTAGCTGGGAACACGCCGTGCCGGGAAGGATGTTCGGGGTGCACGACGCCTTCACGCTCATCCGCCGGGCGACCGAGCTGTTGCCGGAACACGCGCGGGCCGAGAACGGGGTGCTCCCGGACGACGTTCGGGACTGTCAGCGGGCTGGGGACTGGGAGCTGGCACTCGACCTGCTGCTGCGGATCGGCGAGTCACATCCGTTCCCCGTCGACTTCTGGCGGATGCTCACCGAGAGCGCACGACAACTGAGGCTCACGGAAACAGCCGCGTGGTGTGTGCTGCGCGACTACGAGACGCGACACGGCACGGTCCGGGCACGGCTGAGCCTGCTGCCAACCAGTGAGGGCGGACGACGAACCCCGGTTCCCGGCGGCGGACGACTCCGACCGCTTTGGAACATCGGTAACCGCGCTCCCGGAAGTGAGCGGCCTCTCAACGTCGCGGGGCTTTGGTTGGAAGGGCTCGCCGAACTGTCACCGGGGCACAGTGCCACGGTCCGGCTCGCCCCGCTCAGCCCGGAGCAGTGGCGGCACCTGGCCGCGGGCGACGCGATCACGATGCACGAGAGTCGACCGCCCGTCGGCGTCGCGAGGATCGTCGAGGTCACCTCGACCGCCGTTTCCGGACACCCCTGACCGAACTCGACCGGCCCCGCCACCCCGGCGTAGATCTCACGAGAAAACGACGGCCGGGTGGCGGGGTGACACCAGCGGCGTCGATTTCGCGAGAAATCGCCGGGCCGGTGTGACGTTGTCCACTCCCGGTGCGAGTTCGGGCGACCCCCGGGAACCGAACGGCCCCTCCGGACGACGTGCACGGCGAACACGGTTCGTCCCACGACTCGACGGTCGAGAAACGGAAACGGGCATGCACGGTGAGATGGCGGCAATGCACATGCCACTTTTACCCATGTGGTTACGAATCGTGTGGGCACTGGCACTTTTAGTGGTAATCGTGGTGCACGCTGGCCACCTGATCGCGATGTCCGGACAACACCGCGCATGGCACGCGGGGCACACGGTCATGGCGGCGGGTATGGCCCTGATGTATCTGTTCCCCCGCATGACGAACCCGGAGCTGTACCGGATCGGGCTGGCCCTGTTCGTTCTCGTGACACTCACACAGGCCGCCATCACCGTCACTTTCCGCGTCCGCGAGGGTGCGCTCAACCCGCTGTGGTTCCTGTCCACGGTGGACATGGCGGCGATGGCCTACATGCTGCTGGCGCCGATGGCACGCCCGGACTGGCTGAACTGGGTGTTCGTGGTCTACCTGACCTGCCAGGCGGTGGCCTACGGCGTGGGAGCATGGGACCGACTTCCGGTGTTCGACCACCGGGCTCCGGCCACCGTCGCCACCACGTCCACCCCGGCGGCGGAACCCGTCCGACAGCACGAGCACGGGGTGACACCGCTGACGGCCGAACCCGCGTCCGACCCGACGGCGGGGCCGGTGGTGGGGCTGGTAGCGCATTCCACCGTGGGAGTGCGGGTGACGCTGGCGGTGATGGCGGCGAGCATGGCCTACATGTTCGCGGTCATGTAGCGGAGAACGAGGAGGATGTCGGCGGTGGATCCCCTGACCTGGTCGAACGCGCTGACCAGTTGGCAGCTCTCGCCCTGGGACGTACTCGTGGTGTTGCTGGCCGTGACCTACCTCGCGGGACTGCTCCGGTACCGACACCTCGGCCGATGGCCGATCCGCCGCGCCGCGGCCTTCCTGGGCGGGCTGCTCGCACTGGTCGTGGCCGTCAACAGCGCGATCGGTGTCTACAGCGAAGCCCTGACCTGGGTGCACATGGTCCAGCACCTGGTGCTGATCATGGCGGTGCCGATCCTGCTGATCGTGGGGCGTCCGCTGGAGCTCTGGGTCGCGGCGAGCGGAACCACCGCGTCACGGCGCCTGGAGAACGCGCTGCGAAGCAGGACCGTGAACGCGCTCACCCACCCGGCGACCTCTTTCGTGTATTACACCGTCGTGCTGGTGGTCACTCACCTGACGGTGTTCGCGCAGCTGCGACTGGAGCACGAGTGGCTGCGGCACTTCGAGATCGTGCTGTACCTGACCAGTGGTTACCTGCTCTTCCTGCCCGTGCTGGGCAGCGAACCGCTCCGGTGGAAGCGGTTCCCCCATCCGTTGCGCGTGGTGCTGCTGATGGCGGGAATGCTGCCGGACACCCTGGTCGGTGTGGTGCTGATGATGGCTCCCAACCCCATCGCACCGGGTTATCGCCTGGCCCGCCCCGACTGGGGGCCGACGCTGCTGGACGACCAGCACCTCGCCGGAGCGATCATGTGGTTCTTCGGTGACGCCACCATGGCCGTGCTGGCACTGATCACCGTCGGGGTGTGGCTGCGCTCGCGCGGCCCGGAAGCGGGCTTCGGCACGTGGTTGGAGTCCGCGCGCCGCAGCGCGCTGGCCCAAACCGCCTCGGGGTCGGCTCCCGCCCTGCGCGACTCCGCCGATGTGGACGCCGACGAGCAGGCGCTGGCCGACTACAACGCCATGCTCGCCCGGTTGCACCAGGGTTCGGGAGCACAACAGGGTTCGGGATCGCACCAGGGCACTGCTTCGTACCGGGACACGGGGCCGCACTCCCCGGGCGGTTCCACCGGCGAGGCCGCCCCGGCGGATCCCGCCGCGGCCGAGTACGGCACCGGGAACACCTGGCACGACCGGCCGGAGCGGGGGAGCCGATGACTTCGGTGGCACAGCCCGAGGAGTCGCACTCCGAGGGCTACTCGGTGGACCTGGCCGTCACGGGGATGACCTGCGCCGCGTGCGCGACGCGGGTGCAGCGCAAGCTCAACAAGCTCGACGGCGTGTCGGCCAGCGTCAACTACGCCACCGAGAGGGCCACCGTCGAGGCGTCGAGCGGTGTGACGGTGGAACGGTTGCTGCGGCAGGTCGAGACGGCGGGATACGGCGCGGAGGTGACCCGGCCCGACAGCCAGCAGGACGATGACCCGGCCGACCGGGTCCGCTACCTGTGGCGCCGCCTGGTGGTGGCGCTGCTGTGCGGAGTACCGCTGGCCGACCTGTCGATCACGCTGGCCCTGACCCCCTCGCTGCGGTTCCCGGGGTGGTCGTGGGTGTTGCTGGCGTTGACGCTGCCGGTCGCCACCTGGTGCGCCTGGCCCTTCCACCGCCAGGCCCTGGTGCAGGCCCGCCACGGAACCACCTCCATGGACACCCTGGTCTCCATCGGCATCCTGGCGTCCGCCTGCTGGTCGGGCTACACGATCTTCGCCTATCGACGAACGACCGCCGGTGACCAGGGGCTGACGGGACTGTTGTTGGAGCCCGCCGGATCGGTCTACCTGGATGTGGCGGCGGCGGTCACCATTTTCATGCTCGCCGGACGGCTGCTCGAGGCCAAGGCCAAACAGCGCGCGGGTGGTGCGCTGCACGCGCTGGCCGCGCTCGGTGCCAAGGACGTCGCGGTGCTGGACCGGGACGGCGACGAGAGTCGGGTGCCGGTCGAGCGGCTGCGACGCGAGGACCACTTCACGGTTCGCCCCGGTGAGACCGTGGCCACCGACGGCGAGGTGCTGCGCGGGCACGGCACCGTGGACACCAGCGCGATGAGCGGCGAACCGGTCCCCGTCGAGGCTTCGGCGGGTGACGCGGTCGTGGGAGGCACCATCCTCACGAGCGGCCGACTGGTGGTGCGGGCAACGCGCGTCGGCGAGGAGACCCAACTCGCCCGGCTGCGGGGGCTGGTCGAGCGGGCGCAGCACGACAAGGCCCGGACGCAGCGGCTGGCCGATCGGATCTCCGGCTGGTTCGTGCCCGCCGTCGGCGTGCTGGCCACGTTGACCCTGCTGAGCTGGTGGCTGCTCGACGCCCCTCCGGAGCGGGCCTTCAGCGCCGCGCTGACCGTGCTGATCATCGCCTGCCCCTGTGCGCTGGGGCTGGCGACTCCCACCGCGCTGCTGGCGGCCACGGGGCGCGGTGCACAGCTGGGAATCTTCATCAAGGGGCACCGGGCCCTGGAGTCCGCCCGGGCGATCGACACCGTGGTGCTGGACAAGACCGGCACCCTGACCACCGGCAGGATGGCCGTGGTCGACCTGCGCACCACCGCGGATACCGACACCGCCACGGTACTGCGGCTCGCGGGCGCCGTGGAGGACGCCTGCGAACACGCCGTGGCGCGGGCGATCAGCTCGCTGGCCGGGGACGAGCTCGGACGGCCGGAGCCGGTCACGGACTTCACCAGCCTCTCCGGACTGGGCGCGGCCGGGACGGTGGCGGGCAGTTCCGTGCTGGTGGGTTCGGCAAGGCTGCTGCGGGAACGCGGCAGCGAGCTGCCCGAGGAGCTCGAAGCCAGGCGTGTGGCGTGGGAGAGCCAGGGGCGCACCACGGTCGCCGTGGCTGTGGACGGCCAAGCGCAGGGGATCTTCGCCCTGACCGACACGGTAAAACCCTCGGCGGCTCGCATGGTCGGTGAGCTGCACCGGCTCGGTCTGCGCACGGTGCTGCTCTCCGGTGACAACACCGCCACGGTGCGAGCGGTCGCCGAGCGGGTGGGCATCGACGAGACGCTGGCCGAGGTACTGCCCACCGACAAGGCCGCCACCATCGCGGGACTGCGGGAGCAGGGCCGCACCGTGGCCATGGTCGGCGACGGGATCAACGACGCTCCCGCACTCGCCGGTGCCGATCTCGGGATCGCCGTCATCTCCGGTACCGATGTGGCGCTGGACGCGGCCGACCTGCTGCTCGTGCGGGACCGACTGGAGGTCGTCCCCGAGTCGATCACGTTGGCCCGCCGGACGCTGCGCACCATCCGGGGCAACCTGGCCTGGGCCTTCGGCTACAACCTGGCCGCCCTTCCTCTGGCCGCCCTCGGACTGCTCAACCCGTTGATCGCCGCGGCGGCCATGGCGTTGTCCTCGCTGTTCGTGGTCACCAACAGCCTGCGGTTGCGCAGGTTCGGCACCGAATCGTCCCGTCGGGAAGCGGCTCCGGACGGATCTTCCACCGACGGCTCACCGGTGGACGGAACCCGAACCGACAACGCGGCCACCCCGTAACGGCGCGGCCGCTAGGACGGCGTCGATTTCCCGCGAAATCGCCGCGCCGACAGTGCGGGGTGGTCCCGCGTCCGTCGATTTCTCGCGAAATCGCCGCGCCACCGGCGCCGAGGCGTGTCGAGCTCCAACCACCCCCGAAGGCCGACCCCCGAACACTCCCGCGGGCCGAACTCCAGCCACCCCCGCAGTCGGCACCGCCGCGGGTTCTCCCGTGCGGCTCTCGCGAGGACGCCCCCGACGTTGTGTAGTGACTACCCGATGTCGGGGGAACCGCAGCGAGAGCCGTGCGAGAGGTTCCGCCACCCGCACCGCCAGGCAACCCGGCGGCAACGAACTCCACGAGGAACTCACTCCGAGTTCACGGTCAGCCCGTTGTCCTCGGTGTCCGCATCGACCGTCACCTTGTCACCGTCCTTGATGTCACCGGCCAGCAGCTTGCGGGACAGCTCGTCACCGATGGCCGACTCCACCAGCCGCCGCAGTGGCCGGGCGCCGAACACCGGGTCGAAACCGTGCACCGCCAGCCACTCCCGCGCGGGTTGCCGCACGTCCAGGGTCAACCGCCGCTGCGCCAGCCGCCTGGCCAACCGGTCCACCTGGATGTCCACGATGGAGGTCAGCTGTTGGGTGGACAGCGCGTGGAAGACCAGCGTGCCGTCCAGCCGGTTCAGGAACTCCGGCTTGAACTGGCTGCGCACCACCGACATGACGGCCTCGTCCCGCTCGGACTCCGACAGGTCGGGATTCGCGATGGCCTGCGAACCCAGGTTGGAGGTCATCACCAGGATGGTGTTGCGGAAGTCCACGGTGCGTCCCTGACCGTCGGTGAGCCTGCCGTCGTCGAGCACCTGCAGCAGCACGTCGAACACGTCCTGGTGCGCCTTCTCCACCTCGTCGAGCAGCACCACCGAGTAGGGCCGCCTGCGTATCGTCTCGGTGAGCTGTCCGCCCTGGTCGTAGCCGACGTAGCCGGGCGGCGCGCCCACCAGGCGTGCCACCGAGTGTTTCTCGGAGTACTCGCTCATGTCGATGCGCACCATCGCGCGCTCGTCGTCGAACAGGAACTCGGCCAGCGCCTTGGCCAACTCGGTCTTGCCGACACCGGTCGGACCGAGGAACAGGAAGGAACCGGTGGGGCGGTCCGGATCGGCCACCCCGGCACGGGCACGCCGCACCGCGTCCGAGACCGCACGCACGGCCTCCCGCTGGCCGACGACACGCGCCCCGATGGCGTCCTCCATGCGCAGCAGCTTCTCCGTCTCGCCCTCCAGCAGTCTGCCCGCCGGGATCCCGGTCCACGAGCTGACCACCTCGGCGACGTCGTCGGGGGTGACCTCCTCCTGCAGCATCGCCTTGGAACGGTTCTGCTCCTCGGTGGCCTGCTCCAGTTCCTTCTCCAGCTGGGGGATGCGTCCGTAGCGCAGCTCGGCGGCCTTGCCCAGGTCACCGTCGCGCTCGGCGCGTTCGGACTCGCCGCGCACCGACTCCAGCCTGCTCTTGAGGTCGCGGACCTTGTCGATGGACTCCTTCTCGCGCTGCCAGCGGGCGGTCAGTTCGGACAGCCGTTCCCGCTGGTCGGCCAGCTCCTGGCGCAGCGAGTCGAGGCGCTCCCGCGAGGAGGGGTCGTCCTCGTTGGACAGCGCCATCTCCTCGATCTCCAGCCTGCGGACGGCGCGCTCGACCTCGTCTATCTCCACCGGCCGGGAGTCGATCTCCATCCGCAGCCGGGAGGCGGCCTCGTCGACCAGATCGATGGCCTTGTCCGGCAGGAACCGGTCGGTGATGTAGCGGTCGGAGAGCGTGGCGGCGCCCACCAGCGCGCCGTCGGTGATCCGCACGCCGTGGTGCACCTCGTAGCGCTCCTTGAGGCCGCGCAGGATCGCCACGGTGTCGTCCGGGGTGGGCTCGCCCGTCATGACCTGCTGGAACCTGCGCTCCAGCGCGGCGTCGGTCTCGATGTGCTTGCGGTACTCGTCCAGCGTGGTCGCGCCGACCATGCGCAGCTCACCCCGCGCCAGCATCGGCTTGATCATGTTCCCGGCGTCCATGGCGCCCTCACCGGTGGCACCGGCACCGACGATGGTGTGCAGCTCGTCGATGAAGGTGATCACCTGCCCCTCGGACTCGGTGATCTCCTTGAGCACCGCCTTGAGCCGCTCCTCGAACTCGCCGCGGTACTTGGCGCCCGCGACCATCGACCCCATGTCCAGCGCGACGACCCGCTTGTCGCGCAGCGACTCGGGCACGTCCCCGGCGATGATCCGCTGCGCCAGGCCCTCGACGATCGCGGTCTTGCCCACGCCGGGCTCGCCGATGAGCACCGGGTTGTTCTTGGTGCGCCGGGAGAGCACCTGCACGACCCTGCGGATCTCGGCGTCCCTGCCGATGACCGGGTCGAGATCGCCGTTGCGTGCGCGGTCGGTCAGGTCGAGGCCGTACTGCTCCAGCGCGTTGTAGGTGCTCTCCGGATCGGGGCTGGTAACGCGTGCCGAGCCGCGCACCTTGGTGAAGGCGTCCTTGAGCGCTTCGGGGGTCGCGCCGTAGCGGTTGAGCAGCTCACCGACCTGCCCGCCCTCGGCGGACAGCCCGACGAGCAGGTGCTCGGTGGAGACGTACTCGTCGCCGAGCTCCGTCGCCAGCTGCTGGCTGTGGGTGAGGGCCTTGATCGACTCACGGGACAGCTGCGGCGTGGACACCGTGGAGCCACTCGCCGAGGGCAGCCCGTTGGCGAGCTGTTCGCACTCCTCGCGCACCCGTGCCGGATCGGCACCCACCGCCGAGAGCAGCGAGGGGGTGAGTCCGTCGCGCTGCGCCAGCAGCGCACCCAGCAGGTGCGCGGGGGCGATGTCGGGATTGCCCGCCATCGTCGCGGCCTGCGCCGCGGCGGAGATCGCCTGTTGGGTCTTGGTCGTCGGGTTGAACGCGTCCATTCCTCACCTCTCTCGTAGCGGCTTCGTCGCCCCGGCGAGGGCATGTCTTCCCGCCATACCCCGAAGGCCGCCCGACGTAACAGCCGCACCACAGCGACTATGGAAACAAAGTTGAGCCTGTATGACTCAACTATACAGACACGATCCGACTCGCGTCATCCGCACACGCTCGAACCGCTCGAACCGGGGCCACCACGAATTCGGGGGACGTCTCGCGCGAGACGTCCCCCGAGGGCGGTTGATGTCACGAGCCCGACCTCACCGCGGGCTTCCCGACAACCTGATCGGAAAACTTCGATCAGCCGAAGGCGGCGATGTGCTCCCGGGCCCACTGCCGGAAAGTACGCGCGGGCCTTCCCGTGATCCGCCGAACCGTGTCCGGCAGCCCGGGATCCCCACCCTCCGTGGCGAGCATGTCCTCGACGATCCCGGCGGGCATGTACTCCAGCATCCGTTGCCGGGCCTGTTCGGTGCTCAGCTCCACGAACTCGACGGGGCGCCCCAGTTCCTCCGCCAGCACGGCCACCCGCTGCGCGACGGTGAGCTTCTCGGGCCCCGTCAGCGAGTGGATCCGCTGTTCGTGGCCCGACTCGGTGAGAGCCCGAGCCGCGACCGCGGCGATGTCGGCGGGATCGACGACCTGCGAGCCCTCCGGGCTCTCGTGGGCGTACACGCTGCCGTGCTCGGTGATCGAGGGGATCCACCAGAACGCGTTGGAGGTGAACTCCCAGGGACGCAGCACGGTCCAGTCGAGCCCGCTGTCCCGGACGGCCTTCTCCCCGGCCAGCGCACCACTGCCGATGAAGGAGTCCGGGTGCGTCTCGGCGAGCAGCGAGGAGACCAGCACCACCCGCCGCACCCCTGCCTCGACGGCCCGATGCAGTATCGCCGGGACGTCGCCGGGAGAGCCGAGCAGGAAGAGTCCGTCGACTCCCGCGAAGGCGTCCCGGAGCGAGTCCGGATCTTCGAGGTCACCGGCTACGACCTCGACCCCGTCGGGGAACTCCGCCCCGCCGGGATCACGGGTGGTCGCCCGCACCGCGAATCCCGCGTCGTGCAGGTCGCGTACCAGGCAGCGACCGATGTTGCCGGTCGCCGAAGTCACCAGGATCATGCGCTCTCCGAACCTCGTCCACGAAATCAACAGGCGAAACCGCCGGGTAGGCGAACCCCGTCGGGAAACTCCGTCGGGAGTTCGCGCCCACGGGCGGCGTGTGGACGAGTCTGGATCTTCCAGCGCACTCGAAGTCAACGATGCTCGGAGCACGGCGCCGCGCATCACCGCGCCGGGGGAACCCCGGGGCGGGGCGCCGGACAGCATTGTTTCGCGTGAAACATCAACCCGGAGACGGCGGCCCTCAGCTCACTCCCTCGGCGAGCACGGCCTGCACGTCGAGCTCGACCCGCAGCGTGGTGCCGATCGCGGCGATTCCGGTGCTCAGCGACTGGTTGAAGGTCATCGCGAAGTCCTCGCGCCGCAGGATCGTGGTGGCCGAGGCGGACGCCCTGGTGCCGCCCCACGGGTCGGGGCCCACCCCGGTGAACCTGGTCTCCAGCCGCACCGGACGGGTGACGCCACACAGCGTCAGCTCACCGTCGAGATCCCAGTGGTCGTGCCCGCGCGATATCCCGGTGCAGGTGAAGTCGATCCGGGGGTGGTTCGCGACGTCGAGGAAGTCACCGCTGCGCAGGTGCTCGTCGCGCTGCGCGTTTCCGGTGTCCACGGTCGCGGCGTCGATCCGGACGTCGACCGAGGAGGACTCCACCGGTCTGGCTATCCGGATCTCACCACCGAACTCGTTGAACCGACCGTGGATGCTGCTGATCCCCAGATGCTTCGCGGTGGCACGGATGGCGGAGTGCGCCGGATCGATGTGCCACAACCCGGGGTCGGGCAGCTCGTCACCGCCTCCCACCGGGGAGAGCTCCACCCCGTCCAGCTCGACGGCGTTGCCCTGCCGCACCATCGCGGTGCGCGCGAGCGGCTGGTGCCCCAGCGCCGTGACGATCGCCGTGTAGCGTCCCGGCGGCAGCGCCTGCACCGTGGCTTCCCCCGCCGAGTCGGCGGGAGCGCGTCCCACCTGGGTCCCCGAGGCGTCGGTGACCGTGAGCACCGCTTCCGGCAGCGGCCAACCGCCGGGCGTACGGGCCCGCACTGTGACCGCTCCGCTCGTTGCCGGATCGTGCCGTTCGCTGACCTCGCCCTGGCCGAGGCTCATCGGAGTGTCCTCCCCTGCGTGAAACCGCGGAACCGGGAGTAACCGGATCCGCGGGTCTGGTTCGAAGAATCGCGCCGTCGGCGATCGGCCCACGGGACCGGCCACCTGCGGCGGGCCGGCCCGCCCCCTACTCCAGACCGAGGGCGATGTCGTGCTCGACGTGCTCGTCCCGCACGCTGAGGTTGTTCGCGGTCGGCGCGTAACCGGTGGCGATCACGGTGTAGTCCCCGTGCGAGAGGTCGGTGAACCGGTACTCCCCGTCCGGACCGGTAACCGTGGCAGCGACCACCCCGCCCGAGGCGTCCAGCAGGGTCACCTGGGCCTCCGGCACGGCGTGCCCGAGCCGGGCCGAGCGGATCACACCGCGCACCTCGGCACCCGACTCCAGCGACACGTCCAGCGTGGCGCGTTGGCCCTCGGGCAGTGCCACCTCGGTGCTGGTGGGCTGGTACCCCTCGGCGGTGACGGTCAGGGCGTAGGAACCGCCGACCAGATCGTTGAACTCGTAGCCGCCTCCACCGCCCGTGCGCGCGGCGGCCACCACGGAGCCGCGCACGTCGGTGAGCACCACCGTGGCGTCCGGCACGGGTACCGGACCACTGTGGACCATGCCGGACAGTCCGCCACCACCGGTGAGTTCGACGTCGTGGCGCACCGTGCGCCCGGACACCGCGACCATGGCCGCCGCGGGCTGGTAGTCGTCAGCCGCGGCGATCAGCACATAGGTGCCGCCACCGGCGGGTTTCACCCGATAGTTCCCCTGATCATCCGAGTGGGTGCGATCGACCTGATTTCCCACCGAGTCGGTGAGCGTGAGCACTACCCTCGAGAGAGGGACCCCACCCGGCTCCCGGACCACGCCGTGCACGGTGGGAGCACCGTCGTCCGGGTAGAGCGAACCGGCCAGACTGGCGCCGTTCGCGCCGTGCCCGTTCGCTCCGAACCCGTTGTTCGACAATGCGGCTGACCTGCCACCCGTCGAGTTCTCCCCAACGTTGTCCACAGGCCTTTCCACAGAGTTGTCCACAGGGTCGACCGATGTGTTCACAGGGCGCTCCACTGCCTCCGATATGTGGCCTTCACGGGTGATCGGCTGCGCCGAACTCGGTGAACCGGCCACCGATCCGTCACCACCACTCGACGAGTTATCCACAGATTTGCTCAAGTTCTCCACAGCCCGGTGCTTACCGCCATCCGCCGGCTGGTCGTGCTTCTCGACGGTGGTACGCAGCGGCACCTCGCGAATGAACAGCACGGCGAGCAGCGTCACCACCGAGACGCAGGCTGTGATCAGGAACAGGTCCCCGATGGCCCTGCCGTAGGAGTCGTGCAGGATCGCCTCGATCGGGGCGGGCAGACTGTTGATGTCCAGCGAGACGCCGCCGTTGCCACCGCTCGGTGAGGGGGTCGGTCCGGGCAGTTCCGACATCCCCTCCCGGGCGTACTCGCTGACCCTGCTGCCCAGCACGGCGCCGAGCACCGAGACCCCGGCGGACCCGCCGAGGGTGCGGAAGAAGGTCACCACCGAGGTGACCGAACCCATGTCCTTGATGTCGACGCTGTTCTGCACCGCGAGCACGAGGTTCTGCATCAGGGCGCCGACCCCGATCCCCATGAGGGCGAGGTAGACGTCCACGAGCGGCAGCGGCGTGTCCGAGTCGATCGTGCTCAGCAGCCCCATACCCAGGGTCAGCACCAGGCTGCCACCGATCAGGAACGGTTTGATCTTGCCGGTGACCCGGGAAATGATCTGTCCGGTCACCGTCGAGGAGACGAACAGGCCGAGCACCATCGGCAACGTCATCAGTCCTGCCTCGGTGGGGGTGTAGCCGCGCCCGAGCTGGAAGTACTGCGCGAGGAAGACCGCACCACCGAACATGGCGGTGCCGACGGCGACCATGGCGACGATCGCCAGCGAGACCGTGGGATTGCGGAACATTCCCAGCGGCACGATCGGCTCGCGAACCCTGGTCTCCACGAACACCGCGAGCATCACGGCGAGCACACCGCCCGCCACGAACCCGAACGTGGCCCAGGAAAGCCAGTCGAACTGCTTGCCCGCCAACGACACCCACGCCAGCAGCAGGCTCACCCCGCCGACGAGGAACAGCGCGCCGAACCAGTCGATGGAGACATCGCGCTTGATCACCGGCAACCGCAGGACTCGTCCCAGCACCAGGAACGCGATCACCGCGATCGGCGCTGTCACCCAGAAACACCAGCGCCACCCGAGCGGCGAATCCACGATGAGCCCACCGACCAGCGGTCCGCTGGTGGTGGCCACGGCGAAGGTGGCACCGATGTAGCCGGTGTAGCGACCGCGGTCGCGCGGCGCGACCATCGCGGCGAGCACCACCTGGATCAGCGCCTGCATCCCGCCCATACCGATGCCCTGGATGGCGCGGAAACCGATGAGCATCCCCATCGACTGCGAGAAACCGCCGAGCACCGAACCGATCGTGAAGATGGTTATCGAGAGCTGGTACAGCAGTTTCTTGCTGAACAGGTCCGAGAGCTTGCCCCAGATCGGGGTGGTGGCCGTGGAGGTCAGCAGCATGGCCGTGACCACCCAGGTGTACTGGCCCTGCGTGCCGTTGAGCTCGGCGGTGATCCTGGGAAGCGCGTTGGACACGATCGTGGAGCTCAGGATCGCCACCAGCAGGGCCAGCAGCAGCCCGGTCAGCGCCTTGAGCACCTGGCGGTGCGTCATCGGCCCACCGACTCCTCCCTGGTCACCGGCGCCGGAGGACGAGGTGTCCCGCGCTGGGGCCCGGTCGGCGGCGGCCTCGCCGGACGAAGTGAGCCCCGCCCCGGCTCCCGCGACGTTCGAGGTGGTCATCGGTTTCCTTCCTCGGCCGTGTCTTCCGGGGTCACGAGGTCTTCCGGGGTCGCGAGCAACTGCCTGGAAGCGATCAGCAAGTCGTCCGAAAGGGCGCGGAGCAGTTCGTCCAGTTCGGTGAGCCGACTCTCGTCCCAGTCGTTGAGCACCGCCTCACTGAGCCAGCGCGCCTTCTGCCGCTCACGCTCCTCGAGCGCGGCCCGCCCCCGCTCGGTGGCTCGCAGCAACGAGACCCTGCGGTCGGTCGGATCGGGTCTGCGCTCGATCATTCCCTCCTGTTCGAGCTGAGCGAGCTGTCTGCTCACCACGGAGGTGTCCACGACCCGGTGGTGCGCCAGATCGGACGCTCTCGACTCGCCGCCGTGCACCAGCTCGGACAACAGACCGGTCCCCGACGTGCTCAGTTCGCTGCCGTGCTGCGCCCGCTGCAGCGCGAGCTGCCTCATCCCCAGCAACTTGCGGAGCGGTTCCAGCAACCGCTCGCAGGATTCGAAGTGCGATCCCATCGAGCATTCCTTTGGTTGGTACAACCAACCATAAGGATCCTTAGTTTGAGTAAGCAACTTAATCACGAACAGCGGAGAGCCAGGTCACACCCGAGCGGGAAGACCGAACCGCGGAAGTCGTCGGAAGGGGAGGTCGAACGACCATCCCGATGCGGAGAGGCGACGAACCTCGCTCAGTACATCGCGTTGAGCTTGCCGAGCAGCCTCGCGAACTGGTGCAGATCGTCGGTGGACCACTGCACGAAGTCCTCCCGCAAATGGCGGGAACGACGTTGCCGCGCCCCGTCCAGTCGCTGCCTGCCGGACTCGGAGAGCTGGATCAGCCTCGCCCTGCCGTCCTGGGGGTCGGGGGCGCGGCGCAGCAGATCCAACCGCTCCAGGTTGGCTATCTGCCTGCTGACGGTGGACTTGTCCAGACCGATGCGTTCGGCCATCTCGATGGCACGCATGGAACCCGCGTCGGCGACCATGAGCAACAGGCTGTAGGAGGCGGGGTCGAGCTCGGGGTGGACCTCGGCGGCCACCTCCAACGACATCTTGCGGGCACGGCGGAACATCATGGCGAGTTCACGCTCGACCTCGGCAGCCGCCTGTTCGCGCTCGGTGCCTGCCGAACCCCACGACTCGGAGGCCACCTCGCCTGCCCCGTCGTCCGGAATGTTCTCGGTCACGAGCTCGCCCTCCCATCGCCGACGTCCCCAGTGTGACGGTGTCGTACCGTGCGCGGGCAGGCGGTCCTTCGACCGGAATCGCACCCTCGTACATTTCGCGAGAAATTGACGCCCAGCGTTGACGCCCAGCGCGGCGGCACGGTCCCGGCGGCGTCAATTTCCCACGAAATCGCCGCGCACCCAGTGCCACCGGGCGAACCCGGCCGACACCCGGTGCTCAGTCGTGCTGGGGTTGCGTTTCGTGCCAGGGGCGTGCCGTTCCCTTCGCCGCGAAGTAGTCCCCGCCCTTGCGCTTGACGTCGTCGGTCCCCCACGAGCGTTCCCGTGACACGGGAGCCATTCGCGGGATGTGCTTGCGGCAGTGGATGTAGGCCTCCTCGACCTGCACGACCACCCAGCGTTCCGGTTTGCGGCCGCGTTCGAAATCCGAGCGGAGTCCGGGGTGGATGGCTCTGAGGTCGGAATCCTCCAGGATCCTGGCCTTGCCGTTGACGTGCAGCCCGATCAGCTCGTCGACGAAATCGATCAGCAGGATACCGACGTGCGGGTTCTCGCTGATGTTTCCCAGACTCGCCATGACTCCGTTGCCCCGGTACTCGGGATAGGCCACGTGGCGGTCCCCCAGCACCTCGATGAATCCCTCGGGGCCTGCCCGGAGGCTGGAGTCGCACTCGCCGTGTCCGTCCGCGGTGGCGATGAAGGCCATGCTCATCGAGACGATGAACTCCTTCATCCGCTCGTTGAGGTGATCGAGCACCTGGTCGTTGTAGAACTTGTGGGCACGGCGCTCGGTCTCGTAGGCGCTCTGCAGCAGGTGCTCACCCGCCGAGCCGGGCATGGCGCTCCGCTCGTTCGGCGCGAAGGGATCCTCCGGCCGCCGCGACTCGGCCGTGTAGTCCGAAGTGGACTGAAAGGGGCGAACGGGACGCAGTTGGGGACGCGTCGGGCCGTCGTCGTAGCGGCTCCGCCCACCGGAGGACGACTCGGTGCGCGTCCGATCGGAGACGCTCGGTGACGAATCCGCGAGTTCGAGCTCCAACAGATCCGCCGTCGCCATGCCGGTGGGACGGCGGGATTCGGGGGAAGGTAACCAGTCCGCGATCACGCGCCTCACCGTGTCACGCCGCGATATGGATGCAAGTGGGTAAAAACTGATTGAACACGAGTGTGTGAGCTCTCATGACGATGAGTATTAAACAACCACTCGAAGGTGGCATCAAGGGTCACACAAGCCCAAAAAGGGGTTAGAGTTTCGGACAGTCGGGGGACATGTATACGGACACCAGGTATACGGACACCGTGCCGGACCGACACGGCCGCCTATGTGGAGAGAATCGCCCGAACCATGACAGCCAACGCCGCTTTACACCCCGAGCGCCCCGGCGGTTCAGCTGATCGCGAGCGCCCGACCGACGTGAACGACACGGTTCGGCTGATCCGGGACAGCTGGGCCGTGGTGGAACCGCAAGCCGAGGACGTGTCGCGGTTCTTCTACAGCATGCTGTTCAGCCTGGCTCCCGCCACCCGGGAACTGTTCCCGGTGAACATGGAGGTGCAGCGGAGCAGGCTGCTGCGTGCGCTGGTGCACGTGGTGCAGATGGTGGACCGGCCGGACGAGCTCACCCCGTTCCTGCAGCAGCTCGGCAGGGACCATCGCAAGTTCGGCGTCGTCGCCGAGCACTACGAGGCGGTGGGAACCGCGCTGCTGGCAGCGATCAAGAAGTACGCGGGCGACGCCTGGAACGATGCCGTGGAACGGGCGTGGGGCGAGGCCTACGCGGTGATGGCCACGACCATGACCGACGCGGCCTCCAAGGACGACGGTCCCGCCTGGTACAACGGCGAGGTTGTGCAGCACGAACGGCTGAGCTGGGACGTCGCCATGGTGCGCATCAGACCGGAACACCCCGTGCCGTATCAGCCGGGCCAGTACGTCAGCGTCGAGGTGCCGCAGCGCCCCAGGCTGTGGCGCTACCTGTCACCGGCCAACCCACCCTCCGATGACGGCACGATGGAGTTCCACGTACGTGCCGTGCCGACGGGTTGGGTGAGCCGCGCCATCGTGGGACACGCCCAGCTCGGCGACCAGTGGCGCATGGGCTCCCCGATGGGCAGGCTCGGCGTGGATCGTGACTCCGAGCGCGACGTGGTGATGCTCGCGGGCGGCACCGGGCTGGCACCGATGCGATCGATCATCCAGGACCTGGCGCAGTACGGCAACAACCCCGAGGTCCACCTGTTCTACGGGGGAAGAACCCGGGACGACCTGTACGAGCTGCGCAACCTGCGGCAGGTCACCATGAGCAACCCGTGGCTGAAGGTGATCCCGGTGCTGGAGAACGATCCCTCCGCTCAGGGAGCCGAGCACGGCACGCTCGCGGAGGCCGTGACCCGCTACGGCGCGTGGCAGGATCACGACGTACTGGTCAGCGGCTCGCCGGAAATGATCCGGAACACGGTCTCCGGCATGATGGTGGCGGGCACTCCGCTGGAACGGATCCACTACGATCCGTTCACTCTGGACTGAGCACTCGCGGAGCTCCCGAGAACGCGGCGGCGGATGATCCACCGATCCGTTGTCGGTGGTCGGTGCGAGAGTGCGCGCATGTCCGGAATCGAACAACAACGCGAGCACGTCCGCCACACCCTGACCGAACACGTGGGCACCACCGAGGCCGAACGCATCACGGCCAAGGCCGCCACCTCCGTCGCGCTCGGCACCGACAGCGAAGCGGGAGCACCACTGGGGGTCTCCCGCTTCGGCGGCGACGCACTACTACCACCGAACACCACGTGGCCGGAACACGAATCGAGACCACTCGAACTACTCGCCGTCCTCGACCTCACCGCCATCGCACCACTCAACCCCGAACTACCACTACCACACCACGGAGTGGTCAACCTGTTCTACATCGAGAACCTGCTGTCCGGGGACTCGGTGGCGGCGGGCGAATACGAGAGCTGTCGGGTCGTACTCGCCGACCCGGAAACGGCGGTACGGAGCGCTCCCCCCAGGAGCGTGCTGCGCCACCGCGAACGGGCGCTGTACGGAAAAACCGTCCTCACCATTCCCGATCCGTTCGAGGACGAGCGGGATGGCGGTGAAGTGAGCGAGAAATACGTTGACGCGTACGAGGAGATCCACGGTCCGGACAACCAGCAGGATCATTTGATCGGCGGTTGGCCGAGCCTGGTGCAGGGCTCCGTGTTCTCCCCTTCCGGCGAGGACCTTCTACTGGCCCAGCTGGATACCGACGACCGGATGGACTGGTGTTGGGGGGACATGGGCAGTCTGTACTTCACCATCGGCGAGCAGGAGCTGAAAGCGGGCGAGTTCAGCCGCACCGAGGTGTTCATGCAGTGCTCCTGACGGCCTCGCGGCTCGATGACCGTACCGAGGAGAGCCGCGAAACCGTCAGCCGGGAGGTCGTCGCCGGTCAGCGACGGCGCCGCTCCGGCTTCCAGACCACCAGCGCCGTCTCCTGCCGCACCGGCACCAGGTCACGCCGGTAGGAGGCGTGCACCCGCGCGGCCGCCTGCTCGGCGGCCGCGTAGGCAGCGGCGACCTCCTCGGAGAGTTCCTTGATCTTGTCGCGCAGCGCGTCGACCTGGTTCTCCAGCTCGATGATGCGCTTGATGCCCGCGAGGTTCACGCCCTCCTCCTGGGAGAGTCGCTGCACCTCGCGGAGCACCGCGATGTCACGCGCGGAGTAACGCCGACCACCCGCGGGGGTCCGGCCCGGCGAAACCAGACCGAGCCGGTCGTAGCTGCGCAGGGTCTGGGCGTGCAGCCCGGACAGCTCCGCTGCCACGGAGATCACGAAAACCGGGGTGTCCTCGGACGCACCTGGCGGGAATCCGGCCATGCCGCCGGATTCCGCTGGAGACTCACGCGCGGTCATTCCGCCCTCCGGACCAGCTCGTTCAGCTCGGCTCTGGGATCGTGCTGCTCCGTCGCCTCCGCGTAGGACCGCAACGCCTCGGCGGCCTTGCCGTCCAACTTGTTCGGAACGGCTACCTGCAACGTCACCAGCAGATCCCCGCTGCTGCCGTCCTTCCTGCCGATGCCCTTGCCGCGCACCCGGAGGGTACGGCCACTGTTGGTGCCCGCGGGCACCTTCACGGACACCTTGCTCTCCAGGGTCGGCACGGTCAACGTAGCGCCCAACGCCAGTTCGGGGAAGGTCACCGGCACGGTGATCGTGAGATCGTGTCCCGACCGGCCGAACACCTGGTGCGAATTGACGTGCACGACGACGTAGAGATCGCCCGAGTTGCCACCGTTGCGGCCGGGCTCGCCCTGATGTGCCAACCGGATTCGCTGCCCGTCGGAGACGCCCTGCGGGATCCGCACGGTCAACGTCCTGGTCCGGGTGCTGACACCCTCGCCGCGGCACTCCTGGCAGGGATTGTCGACGACCCTGCCACGACCACGGCAGTCCGGGCACGGCTCGCTGAACGCGAACGCGCCCTGATTGCGGGTGACCGCTCCCTGCCCCGAGCAGGTCGAGCACTTCCGCGGGCTGGTGCCCGGCCGGGCACCGGAACCGTGGCAGGTGGAGCACGTGGTGGGGCTGGAAAGGCGCAACGGAACGGTCGCGCCCTTCACCGCCTCGGTGAAGTCGATGCGGACCTCGGTCTCCACATCGGACCCTCTGCTCGCTCTGCTGGCCGTGCCGGCGCCACCTCTGCGGTTGCCGAACAGACCACCGAACAGATCGCCGATCCCGCCACCGGCCTGGCCACCGGGGCCACCGAACAGGTCACCGACGTCGAAACCGGGGCCACCCGCACCACCGGGCTGGCCACCGAAGCCGCCACCGAAACCGCCGAAGCCACCCTGGCCGCCGCCTCCGGAGGCGAACAGCCTGCGGGCCTCGTCGTACTGTTTGCGCTTCTCCGGATCGGAGAGCACGCCGTAGGCCTCGGAAACGGCCTTGAACTTGTTCTCGGCCTTGGTGTCACCCGGATTGGCGTCGGGATGGTTCTCCCTGGCCAGTTTCCGGTACGCCTTCTTGATGTCGTCGGCCGAAGCGTCGGAGGAGACGCCCAGTTCGGCGTAGAAATCCTTGTCCAGCCATTCCCTGGCACTCACCGGACGCCCCTCCTTCCGTCTCGATCCGTTGACGTGCGCCACGACGGTTCACCGAAAAGCGGTGAACCTCCTCGCGAGAACGCGGGTGCGAGCCCGTAACGGTTACTGAACACGGCGGTTCCTAAGCAGTCTCGTGAATCAGCCTTGTTCGGATGTCTCGCCCTGCGATTCCGGCTCGGCACCGTTCCCGTCGGGCTCGTAGTCGGTGACTCCGACCATCGCCGGGCGCAGCACCCGCTCACCGAAGCGGTAACCACGGCGCAGCACCGTCGTCACCGTGGGCCCGGAGACCTCGGAGGAGGTCTCGTGCTGGACCGCCTCGTGCACGCTCGGGTCGAACTCGTCGCCCTCCTGGCCGAAGCCCTCCAGCCCGGCGTCGGCCAGCGCGGCGTTGAGCTTGTCCGCGACGGCCTTGAACGGGCCGGTGAGATCGCCGTGCGACTCGGCGCGCTCGAGATCGTCCAGCACGGTGAGCAGGGACTCCGCCACGGACGCCTTCGCGTTGTTGATCACCGAGTCCCGGTCGCGCTCGACGCGCTTGCGGTAGTTGGCGTACTCGGCCTGCACACGCTTGACGTCCGCGGTGAGTTCCTCCACCTGCCGACGCAGCTCGGTCTCCGCGTCCGAGGTGGGCGCCTCGGCCTCCGCCGCGGTCTCCACCGCGTCGGCCTCGGCCGCCACCTTGGCCAGCTCGTCGTCCAACGATCCGGACATGCTGTCGGTCACCTCACCGGCATCCGACTGGTTGTCGTCCGAGGACCGGAGATCACCCGTTTCCGGGTCGATCCTGCGCCGGTCCCGCACCACGACGGGCTCCTGCTCGCCTTCGTCCTGTGCGCCGGAGGCCTGCTGCGGCCCCCGGTCCTGTTCTGGCTTGTTCGGAGTCACTTCTTCTTCTCGTCCTCGTCGTCGACGACCTCGGCGTCCACCACGTCCTCAGCGCCGGAGGACTCGGAGGAGCCCGCGGCCTGTCCGGCCTCGTCACCGGCGGCCCCGGCGGCGGCGCTCGCGTCGCCCTCGCTGTAGAGGGCCTGACCCAGCGACTGCGACTCGGTGGCCAGCTTCTCCACCGCCGACTTGATGGCGTCGGAGTCCTCGCCCTTCAGCGCCTCGTTGACCTCGTCGATGGCACCGCGGACCTTCTGCTTGGTCTCGTCGGGCAGCTTCTCGTCGTTGTCGGAGAGGACCTTCTCGGTCTGGTGGACCATCGACTCCGCCTGGTTGCGGGTCTCGGCCTCCTCGCGCTTCTTCTTGTCCTCCTCGGCGTGGGCCTCGGCGTCCTTGACCATCTGGTCGATGTCCTCCTTCGGCAGCGCGGAGCCGCCGGTGATGGTCATCGACTGTTCCTTGCCGGTGCCCTGGTCCTTGGCGTTGACGTGCACGATGCCGTTGGCGTCGATGTCGAAGGTGACCTCGATCTGCGGCACGCCACGCGGCGCGGGCGGCAGGCCGGTCAGCTCGAACATGCCGAGCTTCTTGTTCTCCGCGGCCATCTCGCGCTCGCCCTGGAAGACCTGGATCTGCACCGAGGGCTGGTTGTCATCGGCGGTGGTGAAGGTCTCCGAGCGCTTCGTCGGGATGGTGGTGTTGCGCTCGATCAGCTTGGTCATGATGCCGCCCTTGGTCTCGATGCCCAGGGACAGCGGGGTGACGTCGAGCAGCAGCACGTCCTTGACGTCGCCACGCAGCACACCGGCCTGCAGCCCGGCGCCGACCGCGACGACCTCGTCCGGGTTGACGCCCTTGTTCGGCTCCTGGCCGCCGGTCAGCTCCTTGACCAGGTTGGTGACGGCGGGCATGCGGGTGGAACCACCCACCAGCACCACGTGGTCGATGTCGCCGACCTTGATGCCCGCGTCACGCAGCACGGACTCGAACGGCTTGCGCGTGCGCTCCAGCAGGTCCGAGGTGATCCGCTCGAACTCGGCCCTGGTCAGGGTCTCGTCGAGGAACAGCGGGTTCTTGTCCGCGTCGACGGTGATGTAGGGCAGGTTGATGTTGCTCTGCGCGGAGCTGGACAGCTCGATCTTGGCCTTCTCGGCGGCTTCCTTGATCCGCTGCAGCGCCATCTTGTCCTTGGTCAGGTCGATGCCGTTGGCGCTCTTGAACTTCTCGACCAGCCACTCGACGATGCGCTCGTCCCAGTCGTCACCGCCCAGGTGGTTGTCACCACTGGTGGCGCGGACCTCGACCACGCCCTCGCCGATCTCGAGCAGGGACACGTCGAAGGTGCCGCCACCGAGGTCGAAGACCAGGATGCGCTGTTCCTTCTCGCCCTTGTCCAGACCGTAGGCCAGCGCGGCCGCGGTCGGCTCGTTGACGATGCGGAGCACGTCCAGTCCGGCGATCTGGCCCGCTTCCTTGGTGGCCTGCCGCTGGGCGTCCTCGAAGTACGCCGGAACGGTGATGACCGCCTCGGTGACGTCCTCGCCGAGGTAAGCCTCGGCGTCCCGCTTGAGCTTCATCAGCACACGCGCGCTGATCTCCTGCGGGGTGTACTCCTTGTCATCGATGGTGGTCTTCCAGTCGGTGCCCATGTGACGCTTGACCGACCGGATGGTGCGGTCGACGTTGGTCACCGCCTGGTTCTTGGCGGGCTGCCCCGTGAGCACCTCGCCGTTCTTCGCGAACGCGACGACCGAAGGCGTCGTGCGCGCACCCTCGGAGTTGGCGATGACCGTGGACTCACCGCCCTCCAGGACGGAAACGACGGAGTTTGTCGTCCCGAGGTCGATACCGACCGCTCGCCCCATTGAAGTCTCCTCCAGCGTATTGGTTCTCTGCTTAGGACTTATAACTCCTGAGCCCTACTGACTCAAGTAGTACTCGAACCGAATCCGATCCGTCAAACCGGCTTTGAGTCGTAGCGGCTCAAGGTTCCTGCCCGGACAACGCGTGACCAGCCACGAGTGTTCCCGATGACCCCGTCGCGAAGGGTGTGATTCGTGTCGCCGGGGCGGCTCTCGTGGCGGCCCCGCATCCGGGGCGGCAGGAACACCGGGCGCGCTCCCGCGTTTCCGACGAGTCGACGAGCCGGCGCCGGACGGGCCGACGGGCACTCGCCTGCCCGCGGCGTCGAGGGGACCGCACCGGACCGGCCGCGTCCGGGGAATTCCCGGCTACCGGGGCGGGCAATCGCTTCCCGGGAGCACGCGGTCGGCCCCCGAGAACACGCGGGCGCTCCGGGAAGAACGAGCGCCCCCAGGAAGAAACAGTCCCTCCGGCAAGGAGCGAGTGGGGTTACGGCGAGTCGGCTCGCTCAGGAGCTCTCGACCTCGATGGAGCCGCTGCCCGTGGACAACCGCAGCGAGCGCTCGGCGTCGGCGTCCCGGGGCACCTCGATGTCGGTGGAACCGCTGCCGGTGTCGGCACGGACGCTGTAGCCGTTCGCGGGGACGGTGAGCTCGATGCTCCCGGAGCCGGTGTCGGCACGCACCGAACGCGGATCGGACAGCTCCAGCGAGATCCCGCCCGAGCTGGTCCGCGTCGTGACGTCGGCGGAGTCGATGCCCTCCCCCTCTATCCGGCCGCTGCCGGTCGAGACGTTGAGCGGGCCGCCGATGTCGGTGAGCTCGATACCACCGGAGCCGGTCTCGGCACGCACCTTCCCGTCGATGCCGCGCAGCTCCAGCGCCCCCGAACCCACGCGCACGTCGGTGGCGGACATCCCGGTGACCTCCAGCGAACCGGAACCGAGTCCGCCGGTCACCGGAACGCGTCGGGGCAGCGTCACCTCGTACTCGACGTCACAGCCCCAGCCGCAATCGGTGTCGAGCACGAGCCTGCCGTCCTCGACCCGGTAGTTCGTCTCGGAGCTCCGCCCCCAGCCGCCCCACCAGCCGTCGCGTTCCTCGCGGACCCTCGGTTCGGCACCGGCCTCGTAGCTGATCTCCACCGCGTCCGGGCCCGAACGCAGCTCCACGGCCGACACCCCGGAGGGCGAACCGGTCCGGGTGTCCGAAGGCCCTCCCCAGGCGAGCACGGCTCCACCCAGCAGGACCAGCACGGCGCCACCCACCGCGAGTCCCGTGCGCATCGTCATCACTCCGATCTCGAGAGATTGGATCTCAGGGGGCTTGCCCGGTCACCCGACGAGGTCAAGTTACCGCCGACGGCGGCGGCACGGTATCGGTGATTTACCCGGAACGGTCCCGGAGACTCCGAAAGTGCGAATCCGGGGCACCCACCCGTCCGAGCCCGGAGCGATTCCGGACTCGGACGGACAGCGGAGCCCGTGGGGCGGGGTGCGCCGGAACCCCGTTCGAGAGGCAACCATTAGAATCGTTCCCGGAGGCCATACGCCGTATTGAGGATGCCTGATGTTGCGCGTCGCCGTCCCGAACAAGGGATCGCTGCACGGTCCGACCACCCAGCTACTCGAGGAGGCGGGCTACCGGCTTCATCGCGAGCATCGCGCCCTGTTCGCCGAGGACAGGGGCAACAACGTGCGATTCATCTTCTGGCGGGCCAGCGACATCGCGCGCAACGTGGGCGCCGGGGTGCTCGACGTCGGTATCACCGGGCAGGACCTGCTGGCGGGCGCGGGCACGGCGGAGAGCACCACCGAACTGCTGCGGCTCGGCTTCGGCAGCTCCCGGTTCTACTTCGCGGTCGCCAACGACGGTCCGATCACCTCGGTTCCCGAGCTGGACGGTAAGCGGGTGGCCACCTCGTTCCCGAAACTCGCCGAACAGGCGGCGGCACGGCACGGCATCCGCATCGAGCCGGTCGAACTGGACGGTGCCGTGGAGACCGCCGTGGAGCTCGGGCTGGCCGAGGCGATCGCCGACGTGGTCGAGACGGGCTCCTCGCTGCGCGCTGCGGGGCTGACCACCCTCGGCGAACCGATCCTGCGCTCGCAGGCCGTGCTCGTTCGCGGCGCGGGTGCCTCCCTCGGTGAGGAGCGCGAGCACGCCGTCGAGGTGCTGGGGCAGCGGCTGCGGGGTGTGCTCGACGCCCGTTCCTACGTGGTGATGGACTACAACTGTCCGGATTCGGCACTGGAGACGGCGACGGCGATCACGCCGGGCAAGGAGTCTCCCACCATCTCCAGTCTCACCGAGCCCGGCTGGGTAGCGGTACGGGCGATGGTGCCCAGGGCGGACGTGCAGGACGTGATGGACAAGCTCGCCGAGGTGGGGGCCACCGAGATCCTGGTGACGCGGCTGGAAGCCTGCAGGCTCTGAGCCGACTTCGTCGACTCGGTTCGCGGGGTTTCGCCGCCGTGGCGGGCCTCCTCGGTTCTCATCCAGGGGCGTCCTCCGTTGAGTGGTGACAGTGACCGTCAACGCTCGGAGACCAGGTGGGCCAGCACCGGGCGGAACTCCTCGGGACCGGGCGGTTCCTCGGCGATCAGGGCCTGCATCAGCAGCCCGTCGATGGCGGCGGGCAGCGCGCGTACCGCGCCGGTGTCGCTCGTTCCGGTGTCGTGCACGTATCCGGTGGCCACCTCGATCCAGCGGCGGGCGGCCGGGCGCAGCGCGGGCCTGCGCGCGGCGAGCAGGTAGAGCTCGTACTCGGCCAGTGTCCGGCCGCGCTGCTCCCGGACCATGCGGGAGAGCATCTCGGCGGTGGCGGTGACCCACCCTTCGGGGTCGTCGACCACTTGTTCGGCGAGTTCGCGCAGCTCGGCGATCATCGTCTCGCAGCTCTCCAGCAGGGCCGCGATCAGCACCCCGTCGATGCTCTCGAAGTAGTAGACGACCGAAGCCGGCGGCACGGCCGCCTCCCGCGCGATGTTGCGGTGGCTGACTCCCGCGATGCCGTCCCGTTCGATCACGCGCAGGGTGGCGTCGATGATGGCCCTGCGTCTGCGTTCCCCCTTGGCGCGACGCCCGTCGGAGTGCTCGGTCGGATTGCCGTCGTGGGTCAATGCGCGCCTCCCGCCTCCAGCGCGACCACACCACCGATGATCAGCAGGATCCCCGCGATCTGGGTCAGGGTCATGGTCTCGTTCAGGAACAACGCACCGATCAGCACCACGAGTGCCACTCCCGCTGCCGACCAGATGGCGTAGGCGACCCCGACGGGGATGCCCATCTTGAGCACGTTCGCCAGCGCCACGAACGCGGAGCCGTACCCGAGCACCACCAGCACCAGGGGAAGCGGCCTGCTCAGCCCGTCGACGAACCGCAGCGATATGGTGCCGATCACTTCCGACAGGATCGCCGCCACCAACACGATGTAGGCCAACTGACCTCCGAACTCCAGTACGGATCGTCGCGGCTACCGCGAACCGTCCGAAATTTGAACGACTGTACTACTTCTTTAATGTACCGCCGCCGATCCGGAGTGTCGATGTGTCCGCTCAGCGCTGCCGACCACCGCGCTCGTCCTCGCCGGAGCCGAAGATCATCGAGGACAGCAGGATCACGGCCCAGATGCCCATCGGGAAGATCGGCCAGAAGAAGTTGGGGCCACCGGACGCGATCGAGGTGATCAGCCAGATACCGACGAGCACGAAGGAGGTCCCCGCCCAGTCCCGCCACTCGGCGCTCCGGCTCCGCGGCCGCCCGCGTTTCCGCTCGACCGGTCGCTCGCCCTCCTCCTCGGCTTCCGGGGCTGCCGAGCGCGTCTGTCGGGCGGGTTCGGAGGGGATCGGAAGATCCCGCGTCAGCGGTTCCAGCTCGGCGCGGGTCACCGCGGCGTATGCCTGCCCGACCCGTTCGTCGAACTCGGATATGTCGAGCCTGCCCTCGTTCATCGCGAGGCGCAGCCGCTCGGCGACCGCCTCCCGCTCGGCGTCCGAGGCGCGCACTTCCCGTTCGTTCGGGCCGCTCGCATCCGGGCCACTCGCTGCTGGGCCGGACATCACGCCTCCCGACTGGCCGTTCCCGAGGTCTCACCACGCGGCGCGATGTTCACGCCCCGGCGCGGTATCCGAAAAGGATACCGAAGTACCGGTCACGCCGGGACCGTTTCACCACAACGGCGACACCGGACCGCACCGCGATGGTTCCGACTGGATCGATCAAAGTCGGCTTCAGGCCACGAGAGTGGCGAAAATCGCACCCGCCATGACCTCGATCCATCCGGGCTCGACAACGCCGTCGCGCCGCCCCCGCGGCCTCGATCGGCACGCCCCCGAGGAGCGGCAAAGAATCAGACATACCCGCGCTGCGCAGCGCGAACAGCACAGCGTAGCGTTCTGTTACGCTTCCCCGGATTCCGCGCTGACGGCAGGCGGACGACCCCACGCCCGGCTAGTCTTTCGTGTCGCCGTCTCGCACAATCACCGACTGTTCCCACCACGAGCGACGCCCCTATGGTTACCGGCGAGTAATAGAGGCTAAGCTCAGCGTCCAAACCCGCGAACAGGAGGCCACGAGCATGGTAGCCCTGCAGCTCGTCCTGGGCCTGATCTGTCTTGCCGTGACCGCGGTCGCGGTGGTCATGGTGGTCAGGACCGTTCGACGGATGGTGCGATCCATCCGGCTCGGACAACCGGATCCGAACCGCAAGGGGCCGTTCGGCACCCGATTCTCCAACATGCTCAAGGAAGTCCTCGGGCACACCAGGATGCTCAAGTGGAGCCACGTGGGAGTGGCCCACTGGTTCGTCATGCTGGGCTTCGGCGGACTCAGCCTGAGCGTGCTGGTCGCCTACGGCGAAGTCTTCCACGCCCCGTTCGAGATCCCGTGGCTGGGATCGTTCGGCCCCTGGAACCTGATCGTCGAGATCCTGGGCGTGACCACCATCCTCGGCGGCATCTGGCTCAGCGCCATACGCCAGCTCAACCACCCGCGCCGCGCGGGCAGGGTCTCCCGGTTCGCGGGCTCCAACTTCTGGCAGGCCTACTTCGTCGAAGCCGTGGTGGTGCTGGAAGGCGTGGGCATCATGGGCCTGCGCTCGTTCAAGGTCTCCTCCGACCTGTTCCACGCCCCGGTGTGGTCGGCACCGGTGAGCTTCGCGCTGGGCAGCATACTGCCCGCCAGCGCGTTCGCGGTCTCGCTGTTCGCCGCGTTCAAGATCCTCTCGGCGATGATCTGGGTCATCGTCATCGCCTCGAACATCACCATGGGCGTGGCCTGGCACCGGTTCACCGCGTTCTTCAACATCTACTTCAAGCGCGATCCCGAGCGCACCGCGCTGGGCGCGCTGAAGCCGATGATGAGCAACGGCGCCCCGATCGACTTCGAGGAGGCCGAACCGGACAGCGACACCTTCGGTGCCGGTCAGGTGGAGGACTTTTCCTGGAAGGGCTGGCTGGACTTCACCACCTGCACCGAGTGCGGGCGTTGCCAGTCGCAGTGCCCGGCTTGGAACACGGCCAAGCCGCTGTCGCCGAAGATGCTGATCACCAGCCTGCGCGACCACGCCTACGCCAAGGCGCCCTACCTGCTGGAGGGCGGCAAGAAGAACCCCATGACCGGTGAGGAGGCAGGCATCACCGGTGACGACGCGGACGAGCGACTGGGCAAGATCGACGCCCTCGCGCTGGCCGAGTCGGAGAAACCGCTGGTGGGCGGCCCCGAGGAAGCCGGGATCATCGACCCCGAGGTGCTGTGGGCCTGCACCAGCTGCGGCGCCTGCGTCGAGCAGTGCCCGGTGGACATCGAGCACGTCGACCACATCGTCGACATGCGGCGTTACCAGGTGATGATCGAGTCGAACTTCCCCACCGAGCTGGGCGGGATGTTCAAGAACCTGGAGAACAAGGGCAACCCGTGGGGCCAGAACAACAAGGACCGGCTGGCCTGGGCCAAGGACCTCGACTTCGAGGTCCCGGTCTTCGACGGTGAACTCGAAGAGGACGTCGAGTACCTGTTCTGGGTCGGTTGCGCGGGCGCGTTCGAGGACCGCGCGAAGAAGACCACGCAGGCGGTCGCCGAACTACTGCACATCGCGGGCGTGAAGTACACCGTGCTCGGCCCGGACGAGGGCTGCACCGGTGACCCGGCGCGCCGCGCGGGCAACGAGTTCCTGTTCCAGACGCTGGCCGAGCAGAACGTGGAAACGCTGAACTCGGTGTTCGAGAACCGCGAGCCCGGCAAGCGCAAGATCGTCGCGACCTGCGCGCACTGCTTCAACAGCCTGGCCAACGAGTACGGCCAGCTGGGCGGCAACTACGAGGTGGTGCACCACACGCAGCTGCTCAACCGGCTGGTGCGGGAGAAGCGGCTGGTCCCGGTGGCCCCGGTCACCGAGGACGTCACCTACCACGACCCGTGCTACATCGGCAGGCACAACAAGGTCTACGAACCGCCGCGTGACCTGGTCAACGCCTCGGGCGCCTCGTTCCGCGAGATGCCCCGCCACGCCGACCGCGCGATGTGCTGCGGCGCGGGCGGCGCCCGGATGTGGATGGAGGAGCGCACCGGCAAGCGGATCAACCTCGACCGGGTGGACGAGGCACTGGGCACCGCGTCGTCGAAGGTCGCCACCGGCTGCCCGTTCTGCAAGGTCATGCTCACCGACGGGATGACCACGCGGCAGAACGAGCAGGTGGCCTCGGAGAACGTCGAGGTCGTCGACGTGGCGCAGCTGCTGCTGCAGTCGGTCAAGCGCGGCACCGACGGTGACGGTTCCGGCGGTGACGGGGCCCAGGACTCGGACGGCGTCGCGGCGAGCGCCGAGTCCAGCGGCTGACCGAGGCCGTAGTCCCCTCACGGGGTGGCGTTCCCCGCGCGGGCCCGAGTTCCCGGCCACCCGAGTTCCCGGCCAGAGGCTTTCGTTCGACGAACGGGGCCGGATTCCCATTCGGGAGTCCGGCCCCGCTTTGTGCCCGGCTCCGCTTCCTCTCCGGTCCCGTACCGCGCGGCCCCTGTGCCGTCCGACACCGTTCGGCGGAGCAGCACCGCCCCTCCCCACGTACATTTCGCGAGAAATCGACGCCGCCCCGAGGTCGGCCGAACCACTCCGCACCACCCGCGCGGCGATTTCGCGAGAAATCGACAGCTCGGTCACTCCGGAACGGCGGTGAGCACCAGCGGGGTGTCGACGCCCTGGCAGGCACTGAGATCCGCCAGGAAACCACCGAGCCAGCCCAGGGCGTCCAGCGACCACTCGGCGAGGGTGCCGTGGAAGGTCGTCCGGTGCAGCGACGGCCCGTTCCAGAGGTGATCCCCGAACGGAGGCCGCAAGGCCAACGGCTCGTGACCCTCAGGTGAGTGCGTCCGACACACGAACACTTCCTGGTTCTGTCGGTTGATCCGCTCCCGGATCCCGGACACGGCCTCGGGCAGGTAGGGCTCCTGCCCGCTGTCCAGCGTGACCCGCACCGGAAGACCGGTTCGCGGAGCACCGCTCAGGAACCAGTCGGCGGTGAACAGCGAGGGCGGCATCCGGGAAGCGGCTGGATCGAGACATTGAACTGGCAGCAGCAGCTGTACCGCTCGCAGCCGCAGCGTCCCGATCCGTGCCACCGCGTCACCGACGCAGCGCAGGAAGGGCTGCACAGGTATCGGTCGTTCTTCGGTCAGCGGTCGCACCCCCACCTGGACCCACGCGGCCAGCGGCACCTCGGGGTCGGAGAGCGGGTGCTCGAGTCCGGCATCGTTCATGCCCCACAGGCCCGTGGCTCCGACCTGTCTCACATCCGTGAGCTGCCCGGTGGCGGTCTTCCGGGCACTCGTACCGACATCGTCCAGCCACCCCATGGCTTTTGACCTGGCGTGGAACAAGGCGTAGAGATCCTGCTCCGCGTCGGGCTCCCGCCAAGGGTGCGGTTCGAGCTCGCCGTACAGCGCGACGAACACGGTTCCCACCGGACCGCGGCTGTCGGGTGCCACTCCGGGACTCGGTTCTTCACCGCTGTCAGTCAATCGGCTCCCTCAGTCATGGACTCGACAGTCCACATCGGCCTGCTTGGTGGAGACCCCGGGATTGTCGACTTCCCAGTTCACGTCGACGTCAACGTGAGCACGCCACGAGGTTCTCGCGAAGGAGTCGCAGCGTTCGCGGACGTTGAGCCACCTGCTACTACTACGACCTGGTTTCTGGTTATCGTTGGTGTTGCACGCCTTCCGTCGCCACGTGTGATCGGTATACCACTCGTAAAGACACGCGGTGACCGTTGCCCTGTCGTTGTCGCAGTCGCCCTGGTACCACCACGCGTGAGCTGATACATCGGAACGGTTCCCCGAAACGTGCGGATTGTCGGAGTCGGCCACTGGATTACACCCGGCAGGCGTCTCGGCGGGAGCGCCATCCCCGGCCGCGAGCGTTTCGGCCTTCGCACCGGATCTCGGCGAACTCGCCCCGACATCGCGTGGTGCGACGGCGGGCACGGCCTCGGGATCGATCGCCTGCTGGAGCTTCGTTTTGATGACCTTCGGAGGAAGGTCGGGCTCGTCGGTGCTGTTCGCCGTCGAACCGGGCACCGGAGCCGCATCCGGTGTCCGCTCGACGGTTGGTGACGGTACGGCCGCCATCGCCGGAGACGTGAGCAAACCGGTGAGAGCGACCGTCGAGACCAGTACGGTGCTCCACCGCCGAGGCGCAGTGGACACGCCGGATGTTCGCCGCGGGAGTGGACGTCGTTCGTGGTGCATGTTCGATCCTCCGAAACACGAATCGCCGGGAAGGACAGCACACGGTTGGAATCTCGTCGCCGGTCGGGAAACTCCGCCCGTTCGACAGAGCTGCTCCAGATTGCCGTGCGAAACAGCACCACCGCTATTCACTGATCGTGTAAGAAGAACGCCGAATCGTATGCTGGCGGCGCCGACGAAAAACAGTCTCGCTGTCGCCTCGGGAGCCACTTACGAGCATCGGACGCACCGGTCGCGCGGCCCGGCGTGCCGCACATTTCGCGAGAAATCGACCACGAGCACCGGAGGTGTCGGTAGCGTCTCCCATGGTGGCGCCGGGTGACCGCTCCCCGAGGCGGTTCCAGCGGTCCGGATCACGACGCGGTGGACCGGACACCGGATCCGTGCCGGAGACCCTGTGGGACCCCGAGCTCGCGGCGGCCGTGCGGGAGCACGGGGTGGCCGTCCCCGAGGAGCGGGTGGCCGAGACGTTGCTGGACGAGCTGGCGGGAAAAGCCGCGTCGCTGCCGCCCTCCCCGATGGGGTGAAAGATCGTCGCGATACCCCACACCGTCGACCGCTCGCGGCAGGCTCGAGGTATGAGTACCGTGGTGGCCGAAGGGGTGATACCTGTGGCCGCACCTGCCCGCGACACCGGCGCGTTCGACCCACTCGTCGAGCTGCGCGGCGTGTGGACCCCCGATCTCGCCGACCGGTACCTGCCGATTCCCGGAATGCCACCGGTGAAGTACGAGTGCCAGGACGGACACCTGATCGTGAGCCCCTACGAAGGTTCGGCCAACACATACGCCGCTTACCGAATGCTTACCCTCATGGAACCCCCGGCCAGAGAATTGGGGTGCCGAGTTTACCCGACGCTGAACGTTCAGCTGGGCATCAATCGCTGGATCCAGCCCGATTTCGCGGTTCTGAACGAACCCGCGCGGGGACGGATATGGATACCTGGCACTCGGGCGCTACTCGTCGGCGAGTGCGTCTCGCCGTCCAGCCGCGTGGCCGACCGGATCGACAAACCCGCCATGTGCGCCGAGGCGGGCATCGAGTACTTCATGCGGGTGGAGGTCTCCTACACCAAGAACCACGCCGAGATCACACTGCTCCGGCTCGGTGACCACGGCGACTACGAGGTGCACGCCAAGGCGCTGGCAGGCGACACCCTCGAGACGCGGGAGCCGTTCCCGCTCCGGTTCGATCCCGCCGAACTACTGGAGGACTGAGGCGGCGACCGAAAGAACCCGTCGTCACGAACCCGTCGCCGCTGCGGTTCTCAGCGCAGTGGTTCAAAACGCAGTGATTCTCAGCGCAGGCTGGCGAGGAAGGACGCCCAGGCGCGCTGATCGAAGGCGAGCACCGCGCCGTCCGGCATCTTGGAGTCCCGCACCGCCACGGCTGGCCCCGCGAAGGCGACCTCGACGCAAGCATTGTTGCTTCCACCGCCGCTGCGGCTGCTCTTGCGCCACGTCACAGCTGCGGGTTCCGGGAAGGCAACCTCCACACAAGCGTCGTTGCTTCCGCCACCGCTGCGGCTGCTCTTCCGCCACCGCACCGCGGAGAGGTCCAACGCGTACATAGCGCCCCGCTTCGGCAATCGCGTCACTGGAGTTCGGCAGCGGCCCGTTCGATCAACCTCATCGACTGTTCGGCAGGCAAGGCTTGGGCGAACAGCCGCTCGAATACCACCCTAGCCTGTTGGACCTCCCTGGCCTTCTCCACGTGGACCGACCCCACGGGGTGGGAGACGAACAGTACGTCGTTGTCTTCGGGCTCCGGGAAATCCAGAACGATGAACGCACCTTCCAGACCCAGATGCCAGCCGGTTGACTTGGGCAGTATCCGCAGTTCCACCCGATCCAGCTGAACCACTTCGAGCAGATGGCGAAGTTGATCGCGCATCACCTGTGGGCCGCCAATCGCGCGTTCCAGCGCGGCCTGGTCCACCAGCGCGTTCAGTTCCAGCGGATGCTCGGGATCGGTCAACCGATGCTGCCTGATCAGCCGCACTGAAACATCATTTTCCACGCTCTGCGAACCCGACGAGAAGCTGTCCGACTCGAAGATCGCCCGCATGTACTCCTCGGTCTGCAGCAGTCCGGGGATGTACATCAACGAGAGCTCCTGGACAGCACACGCCTCGGTCTCCAGGTCCACGTAGCCGCGATCCTCCACGCCGTAGGCCCGCCACCAGCCGCGTTCCCTGGCGGCTCTGGCCAGGTCCAGCAATTCGGGGTCCCGGATGTCGTAGAGGTCCATCATGGATCTGGCCTCGTGCACCGAGGTGATCACATCGCCGTTCTCCTTGCGGCTCAGCGCGCTGGTGGACATGTCCAGCTCGCAGGCCGCGTGCTCCTGAGTCAGCCCGGCCCGCTCCCGCAGATACCGGATCCTGCGTGCGAGCCTGCGGCGCCGAAACGTGGGGCTGGTGCGAACCACCGCAAAAGACCTCCCCGACAACGGTCGTGACCCACACCATGATCCCAGCGGGAATCCGTGATCGGGATTCCCGCATCCGGTGATCCCGATGCACGGCCTCCCGGTGGGCGATTCCCGTTCGGACAGTGGTCGATGAAACGGCTGACTCTCGAGGAGGTTCACGTGATCCCGAACGTTTTCGGCCTCGCCCGGCAGGACGACACCGGTACGCCCGACCCGGATTCGGTGCTGCTGTGGGGAATGGAAACCGCCGAGGGCGCGATCCTGTACTGGCAGGAGGGCGGTCGCAGCCAGTTCGCGGTGTTCGAGAACGCCGATCGCGCGGCCGAACGGTTCGGCCCGCTGTTCGACCTGGTGCTCTACCGGCCGTGACTACCACCCCACCGCCCGACGATTTCGCGAGAAATCGACACCCGGGCCGCACAGCGTCGTCGGCGACCGAGCTCAGGCGTCCCGGTCCACCGCCGCCGTGTGCCGCAGGATCGCCTCGGCCAGCGGTTCGAGCACCGCGCCGCTGAGCGCGTGCCCCATGCCGGGAACGGTGATCCGGTGGCTGCCCGCGATCACCGTCTCCAGGTGCTCGGCGTGCGGTGGTGGGTTGACCGGATCCTCCGGAGCCTCCACGACCAGGGTGGGGGTCGTGACCGAAGCCAATTCCGCCGCACGGTCGAGGCCTCCGACCTCGGCCCGGGCGTGTGCGGTGTCGGCGAGGTGGGTTCCGGCGTGTTCGGCCAGCCGCTGTTCGAGGGCTCGGAACTCCTCGGGGTCGAACGGCAGGACGTCACCGTTGAGCATCCGCCAGTGCTCGACGCGCCAGGCGAGCTCCTCGGCCGGTTCGCGTTCCTCGCCCATTCGTTCCCACAGACTCAGGATTCGGGGGTCGGGGCCGGGCAGCTCGCCGGATTCGGACGCTACTCCGCCGAGCGCGGAGGTCGCGAACACGGTCGCGCTGCGCAGCCGCTCCGGGTGGTCTAGCAGCAACAACTGGGCCAGGACGCCGCCCAGCGACATGCCCACCACGTGTGCGCTGTCGATATCGAGAGCGTCGAGCACCGCCACCGCGTCCTCCGCCAGATCCGCGATCGCGTACGGAGCGGCGTCGAAGGCCCGCGACGATCTCCCGGTGTCGCGGTGGTCGTAGCGGATCACCCGGTACCGGGTCGCCAACGATTCCACGAACGACTCGGGCCAGGCCATGCCGCTGTAGTTCGCCCCCATGATCAGCAGCAGCGGCGGGGCATCCGCGTCACCCCGCTCCTCCATCCAGAGCTCGTAGTCCGGGCCGACCGTCACCGTGTGCCGCACGGTCGAAAACCTACGGAGCTGCGTCGGGGCTGTCCACTGAATTTCCACGTCTTGCCGGGGATTCGGGGGCGAACGGCGACGATGAAATCACGGGCCATGAGGCGAAGCGGTAGAGAACGGACGAACACGCGGGGCTGAGCCGCGTCGCGGAGTCCACCCGCGGATACGAAGCGAGGGGCGTCGTGCGGCACGACGCCCCTCCCGGTGATGCACCGAAGCGGACAGCCCCTACCGGAGCGAGGGCCGGCGGGAGATCCCGCCGGCCGAGTACTCCGTAGGTCGAGCGGCTGACCTCGATCAGCTGGTGCCCATCTCCTCCAGGGAACGCCCCTTCGTCTCCTTGAGGTAGCGCACCACGAAGAACAGCGAGATCAGCGCGAACGCCGCGTAGATGAAGTAGGTGACCGGCAGGTTCCAGGCCTGCATGCTCGGGAAGGTCACCGTGACCACCCAGTTGGCGATCCAGTTGGTCGCCGTGCCGAGGGCCAGCGCGGCGGCGCGGATGCGCGACGGGAACATCTCGCCGAGCAGCACCCACATCACGACACCCCAGGATGCCGCGAAGAAGAACACGAAGGCACTCGCCGAAACCAGCGCGAGGGCACCCCACTCGAAGGGCAGCGTGGTCTCGCCGTCGACGACGTTGGCGTAGCTGAACGCCCAGCCGGTCAGCGCGAGCGCGATGGTCATGCCCAGGGAGCCGACGACCAGCAGCGGCTTGCGGCCGATCTTGTCGACCAGCGCGATCGCGACGATCGTACCGATGATGTTCACGATGGAGGTGAACAGACTCAGCAGCAGCGAGTTGCTCTCCTCGACGCCCACGGACTGCCACAGCGTGGAGGAGTAGTAGAAGATCACGTTGATGCCGACGAACTGCTGCAGCGCGGCGATCGCCATACCCACCCAGACGATGGGCAGCACGCCGAACTTGCCGCGCAGGTCGCTGAGCCTGGTCTTGCGCTCGCCACCGAGCGCGTTCCGGATCTCCTCGATCTTGGTGTCCGCGTCCTCGGACTCGATGCGCTGCAACACCCCACGAGCCTGGTCGATCCTGCCCGCGCGGACGAGGAATCGCGGGGATTCCGGGATGACCGAGGCGAGCACGAGATAGATCAACGCGGGAACGGCCTCGACGGCCAGCATCCACTGCCAGGTGTCCAGCGGGCCGAGCTGAGCCGAGGCACTGCCGCCCGCCGAGGCGGCGAGCGCGTAGTTGACCAGCTGGGAAACCGCGATACCCAGCACGATCGCGAGTTGTTGTAGCGAACCGAGCCTGCCGCGATACGCGGCGGGCGCGACCTCCGCGATGTACGCGGGGCCGATCATCGAGGCGATACCGACGGCGACACCGCCGACTATTCGCCACCAGGCGAGGTCCCAGACCGTGAAGGGCAGCGCCGAACCGATGGCGCTGATGATGAACAACACGGCCGCCACCTGCATCACCCTGGTGCGCCCGATCCGGTCGGCTATGCCACCGGCTATGGCCGCACCGAGTGCCGATCCGAGCAGCGCCGCGGCGACGGTGACACCGGTCAGTGCCGCGCCAACGCCGAAGTTCTCCTGGATGGCTCCCACCGCACCGTTGATGACCGAGGTGTCATAGCCGAACAGGAAGCCTCCCAGGGCTGCCGCCCCGGCAATCATCACCACGTGCGCAAGGTGATCGGTGGAACGACCTCTCGTCTGATCTACCGACATCGAAGTACTCCTGTGCCCCCGATCGCCGATGTGCCATGTCGCACATCGCTCGTTAACGACGGGTTACGCGACAACGTAAGTCACATTCGGCCCGCTTGACTTCCACGATTCAGCGTGACGCTCGCCACTGTGACGGGTTCAGATGCGCACCGTTTCTGAATCGAAGCGAGCTGCGTCTGACCTGGTAACGAAAGGGTCTCGATCGGGATCAGCGGCTGGTGTCGGCCCTGCCGAAGTTGAGATGCGCGCGCGAGGGCGTGGGGCCGCGCTGGTTCTGGTACCGGGAACCGGCCGCCTTGCTGCCGTAGGGGTGTTCGGCCGGGCTGGAGAGGCGGAACAGGCAGAGCTGGCCGATCTTCATACCCGGCCAGAGGGTGATGGGCAGGTTCGCGACGTTGGACAGCTCCAGCGTGATGTGCCCGCTGAAGCCGGGGTCGATGAACCCGGCGGTGGAGTGGGTGAGCAGGCCGAGCCTGCCCAGGGAGGACTTGCCCTCCAGGCGGCCAGCCAGGTCGTCGGGGAGGCGGACCGTCTCGTAGGTGGAGCCGAGCACGAACTCGCCCGGGTGGAGGACGAACGCGTCGTCGTCGGAGTGCTCGACCAGCGAGGTCAGGTCGTCCTGCTGTCGCGAGGGGTCGATGTGGGTGTACTTGGAATTGTCGAAGACCCGGAAGAACCGGTCCAGCCGGACGTCGATGCTCGACGGCTGGATCAGCGAGTCGTCGAACGGGTCGAGTTCGAGGCGGCCCTCGTCGAGCTCTTTACGCAGGTCGCGGTCACTGAGCAACACGGAAACAGCGTATCGGGTGGGCGGGTGAACATCGCCGTTGGCCGCCGTGCTAGGCTTGATTACGTCGCATTGAGGGCGATGCGGGTGTAGTTCAATGGCAGAACATCAGCTTCCCAAGCTGAGAACGCGGGTTCGATCCCCGTCACCCGCTCCAACAGAGTTTTAGCAGCGCAGAAGGGGCGCTCCCGATCGTTCGGGAGCGCCCCTTCTGTATCGCGTGGACCGTCGCGGGCCACGCACGGGCCATTAACCGTCCGAGTCGTCGTCCTCGTTTTCCTCATCGGGTTCCGGCTCTGAACGACCTTCGCGGTACTCGCGACCACGCCGCTATCTCCTGTTTCCGGCGAGCATCACCACAACATGCTCTGCGCCGCCGCGTGAACCACGAACAATCAGTCACCCTCTTAGGCCGTGTCTCATGTGGTGCTGTTGTGGGTGACATGATCGTGGTTGAGGTGGATCGGTTGTCGTAGCGGTTGGTGCCGGATCAGCTGTGGGAGTTCGTCCGTTGATTCCGGGGTTTGGGCAACGTCCGCAGGGTGGCGGGACGGCTCCGACGGATGATCGGACGGTGTTGACCGCGATCGTTGATCCGTGCTGACCAGCGGATGTGCATAGCGAGACCTACCGCCGTCGTTCGGTGTCATGGTGCCCACGGGGCACCGTCGGTTTCAGCAATGGACCCAGGCCGGACTGTGGCGTCGACTGCACCAAGCGATGTTGGACGAGCTCGGTTCCCGGGGTGAGACCGAGTGGGCTCGCGGTGGTCGATGCGGCCACGGTGCGCGCCAAAAGGGGGATCGATAACTGGGCCCAGCCCTGTGGACCGAGGCAAGTCCGGCTCAAAATCCATCTGCTGACCGACCGCAACGAACTGTCGTTGGCCGTCGGCGTCTGGGCCGCCAACACGTACGACAGTCACGGGCTCATCCCTCTCGTGCTGGCCATCCCCGCCAACGGTCCCGTCGCAGACCTCGCCGATTTCGCCCGGCCAAGCTGCACGCCGACAAAGCCACGGCTACCGCACATTACGCAGATGGCTCCGCGATCTAGGAATCACTCCCCGCATCGCCCGTCGCGACCTCGACACCAGCGACACACTCGGCCACCACCGATGAGTCGTCGAGCGCAGCTTCTCCTGATTATCCGGCTACCGTCGTCTCACCACCCGATACGACCGCACAGCCACTCACTTCGCTCTCTTTCTCACTCTCACCGCAGCACTGACCTGCTACAAACACACCACATGCGACGCCCTTTTAGCCGAGTTCTCAAGGTTGACCTTACCTGAAATATCTTCATATACACACTCTGTGTGTGCACTCAGCTGATACTATCGGAGTTCGCGGACTCAACCGCAAGACTAGTAATAGGTCCTTCCTTCGATTGTAGTTCTAACCAACACTCAACTTCTAGCGTCCGCACTACAGGTGAGAGACCATCAGAATAACTCTTAAACTCAGCTGCGATTTGCACTAATGCTAAGCACTCGTCGCCCATCTCGTATGATTTCTTTGTTTTCGTGAAATTAACTGACTCAAGGCTCCATGATGCGGCATCTGAAACCGACGAATCATCGAATTCATCAACATTCACCGTCCCTCTATGCTGCAGTAGATCCAACCTAAGAACCCCTTCAAGGATCGCCTCCCTAACATCTTCTAGCGCATCTACGCTAGGCCTATAATCAAACGGGGAAGCTATACTTTCGAGCAAGCTTTCTATGCCCGTGAAGTAATGAAAATAGCTTGGACGCTCTAGATCCTTTAAAAGTTCTGTATCGATAGACTTCTTATCCGGGCCAGCAAAATCATTTACGTTCGATGATACAAAGTATGTTTCGTCACCATGAGAATTCGCATTGTGGCGCGCGACTATTAGCCAGATAGCTGCGTCACGAGCTCCCTTTCCCTTGTGAGCAGGCGGTTTCCGGAATATTTCCCTCCATAAAGCTGTTACCGCGATATCTGACGAAAGGGGAAGCACCCTGAATTTCGCTTCAAGCTCTCGCCGCCATTCATTGGCGGCATCGACAGCGTCCGGCACATACATCGGTTCCAAATCAAAATACTTGCTGGCTTCGATAGATGCCTGACGAATCTTACTGATAGCAGCATCAGCCAATTCTTCCCTCTTTGCCGTGCTTTCATCCACCACGACCTCAGGCAAGCAGACTTCCATCCCTTTCGCCGAAGCGATACGCAATAGAGCCGAAGTGAGAGCCCCCATGAGAGGATTCTTCTGAGGAAGAACACACGTATCAAGTATTATCATTGGCATCGCCCAGCCAGTCGAGTCGATTCTCAATCTGCTCTGCTATTTCAATGAACGATTCGTAGGTGTCGCGCGCACGGGTGAATTGTGCGCCACGGGCCTCAGATCCACTTAGTTCAAATACTGCACGATGGGTGCGCTGAGCAATTGGAATCAAACTCGAAAGATTCTTCACCTCGCCAATCTTGCTCGGATCTCCAGGAACACGAATACCAGCGTCAGCCAATTTTCCCTTGATTCCACTGTCATACTCACCCGGAATTCTTTCAATCCATCGCCTATACGCAGCCGCAGGCGCTTCTCGGTAGACCGCAAATTGTTGACTAATATAGCCTAAAGGCGACGGTTGACCAGCCGGCAAATCGTAAGGGAACTGCAATTTCCTTTTCTTGACCAAGTCGAGCGCTGTCTCCCATTCTTGAACCCAACGCGAAGAGCTCTTTCCTACGCTAGGTAGAGCCGTAAGGGAAAACAGATCCGGAGCAAGCGGAACAACAAAACCATCTGAGGAAAGGATCGTTATACGATTGAGCGCACCGACGTTCGGACCGAGATCTACAAAAGCATAATCAGCATTAACCTGATCGCCCGCATCGTGAATCAAACGGTGGATAGTTGTCGAGACCTGGAAGCCGCGCATGTTTCCTGCGAGTGCTTCCGTCCACCCCTGAGGGCAGATCTCTTCAAATTCACTAATGTTGATGTCGCCCGGCAGTATCCAAGCATTGTCGCGAATCTGGTAGGGCGACGGACTTGCGAAGCTACCCGTCCCATGAATTACCGGAAGGAGGCAGTTATAAACTGACTGTTCTTCCTCTAGTATCTTCTCAATCTGAGTGGAAGGTATGGCCGCGCTTGTCAAGTTCGCTTGAGCATCGAGATCGACAAATATAACACGCTTCCCCAGTGAGGCCAGCGCGATACCAATATTGAATAGCAGCGTCGTTTTTCCAACGCCACCCTTGTGGTTAAAGAATGGTACAACTCTCACGTTTCCCCCGTCGGCTGAAGATCGAGCACGCAATCATCATACATCGCTGAAATGGCTGGCACTATAGTTGAGGGGACTTTTAAGAAGGACGGACATAAGAGGTTAGCCAGTCGTATCGTCCGAACCTCCAGAGGTGTCGTCCTCGTCGGGTTCCAGTTCTGAACGGCCTTCGCGGTACTCGGTGACCATCCCGCTGACGCGATCGGCGATCTGCCGGTCCGCCTCGCTCGTGGCCCGCTGGTAGATCAGCGCCGCCCGCATGTCGTCGTGGCCCATGCGAGCCATCAGCTCCTTGGTCGAGGCGCCCGAGCGAGCGGCGAAGTGGTTACCGGTGTGCCGGAGATCGTGGAAGTGCAGCCCCGGCACACCGAGCTTGTCCACTGTGGCTCGCCAGTTCACGAGCTGGTTGAAGTTGCCCCGCCGCAGCGCGGCCCCTCGCGGACCGGTGAACACCAGCGAGTCCGGGCTCTGTCCGACGTAGGCCTCCAGGTGCCTCAACACTTCCGCTCGGATCGCCTCCGGAACCGTCACGGTGCGAGCGCCCGCGCGGGACTTCGGCGGTCCGACCGTGAGCCCCTCGCCCCGCACCTCCGTGTGCGTCACCGACACCCGCACCCAACTGGCGTCCTCGGCGATGTCCTTGCGACGCAGCGCCGAGACCTCACCCCACCGCAGCGTGCAGAACGCCGCCAGCAGCACCAGCGCCCGGAACCGATCGTACGACATCCGGTTCGCCAGGTCGAAGACCTGCGCCACGGTGAGCACCGGCCGTTCGGCGGCGTTCTCCTGATCGGCGCCCCGGATGCGGCAGGGATTGCGCGAGAGGATCCGGTCCTCCTCGACCACCGTGTTCAGCACCGACCGCAGCAGCCGGTACGATTTGGCGACCATCGTTGCCGAAACTCCGCCCGAGAGCCGATCGGCCCGCCAGCTCCTGACCATCGTCGTCAAGGCGCGCCGCCTGCGGCGACACGCACTCCGGTACAGCTTGACATGGCGCTTGCGCGTACGGCTTGGCGGCCGTTCCCGCCAGCACCCCGGAGACGACGGGAGACGGCGCACTGAGCCATAGCCACGTCATGCGTCGTGCTGTGCCGCAACTGTAAATATCGGACTCGCAGGTGAGCCGTTGACCACATGTTCACCCAAAATATTTATTCTACTTGTCCAAAACCTTGCCTAACCACGAGGATCAACTGCTCGAAGCATCCGCACTATACTCTCAAGATGATTTAGTTCTTCTGGATTCAATGGATCAGGATTGAAATGCATAAGGTCGTTTCGTATCAAACGCACCCTACGCAGTCGATCCATGAACAGTTCATGATCTAAGGGCCAATCTAGATATTCCCAGTTTTCGAACACGGCAAGCAAACGCTCATAATTACCGAGAGTCATATCCGCAGCGGAGGTCATCTTGTTTTTGAGATGCTTTGGCACAAATTCTTTCAAAGTATCACTGGAAAACACTTCGTCAACGCGACGACGGAGTCTGCGCTCAACCTCTTCAACCAGAAGGAAAGGTTGCGCAAGATTCCGAAACTGGCTTGTCAGGTCAGCTGCCGTGACAATACCAGTAATTTTCTTATCGGAATCGCACACAAAAACATACCCACTTCGATAAATTTCGTCGACTTGACTCAGCAGGTCTTCGTTATGTGCAACTTCTCGAGCGTTCTCCATTACCTGTTCTACAAGCGTAGCGGAGCGAGATATTTTAGCTTTTCCGATAGACTCCCAGCTTACAGCTCCATGCAGTTTTCCTTTATCATCGATAACTGCAACCTGTGAATAATTGTCAGCAATCATGGCTGTCATTGCCATGGAAAGACTGTCTTTCGGATAAACCGCAGCAACACCTTTGTTTGCAGGTTCAAGCATCCCGATTCTCCAAGTTATCGCCGGAAAATCCGACGCATCTCGTACATCCTGCGGAACCTGGTCTCGTGTTTCGTTTTCTGCTTCGCCGGGCTCCTGCCCTACGGGCAGTATTTCAATTTCGTTGTCTATCCATTCCTCAGTAAACGGGGGGCGCGTAGTCAACCCAGATTCAATAAGATCGGACTCGATTTGATCAACATTCAACGAGCTACGCCGTGCAAATCCCCACACTTTCAACAACTCACGAACCGTAAGAAGGAAAGGTTCTTTCTGGTCGCTTTTATCAACTTTTTCGACAAGCTCGCGAAGGGTCCTTACACCTTGCTGGGGCATCTCTTCTTGCGTTGGACCAGGATCAATGCCATGATCAGCTATGTACGCGATTCTTCGAGCAGCTCCGTATCGCTGCAGACGACACACTGTCATAAGAGATCCCATGCTATCCAACAAGTCTTGCTGGATAGCGGTCCTCGAAATTTCAGTTCTTATCCACTTCACTGCCCTTAGATGACGAAAACCCGGCTCCCTTTCTGCGTCATAGTAATATGAACCGTATATTTTTCCGATCGCCACTTTAGAACTGGTTTTCATAGGCAAGACCACAAGATCTCCGATTTCTATTTCGGAGAGTATCCGCCATAGCTGTCCCGTCCAGTTTGAAACAGTACCTTTGCTCTGCTCCGGGTAACTCTCTCGCAGTTTCTCTCGAAGTTGTTCCTTTGTAGCACAGTGCGATATATCGTCTACTTCATCCCACCCAGCTATAAGAATCCCTTCACGGAGAGCAGATTCTTCGCGTTCACCATCGCGCCCTCCACGAACCAACCAAGCGGCTGCAAAATCGTGTTCATTAGCCTCCCCAGCGGGCCGCATAACTTAGTCCCCTCATCGCTGATCGTTTCCGATCGATACCGTACCGGCATATATCAACTCTATGGGCAGTTCGGCCGAAAATTCACGGCTGCCGAGAGAGTGGGACACACTTGCCGTTAGAGACGGCTATTCGCGTCCACTGGCGATCGGGCTCGAGTCATCTTGCGCCGCAGGACATCAGCCATGCGCAAGCGTGGGTGTCGGATTCATGAGCTGAGAAAGCGGACTCGATCCCATCATCCAATCAGCTGTCGAGACCCCACACTGAGTGACAGGGGCAGTGCGAGTAGGGAGCTGCAGGCGCCGCGTCCCTTCGAGCCGAGCACGGCTCAGCCGTAGTCGGCGAACAGGAGTCCGTTCGCGCCGTCGACCGTCATGAAGCCGCCGTAGGGGACGATCCACTGTGGTCTGGTGTGTCCGAAGGGCGGGCCGACCACGACGACCGCGTCCGGGTTGTAGGCGTGCACCACGGAAATCGCGGTGTCGCGCTGCTTCGCTCGGTTCTCCCGCCGCTGCTCGGCCGTGGGACGCACGGTGAAGTTCGAGGTCGGCGGTCGGGCGACGACTACCGCATCAACCGCACGCAGAATCCCGCGTTCCCCGAGGGAACGAAGGATCCAGCCGAACTCCCGTGCGGGGATCAATTCCTCCGATGTCTCCAAAAGCAGCACACCCCCGTCGAGTACGGCCGGATCAACCGGAAAACGACCGGCGGTGAGCAGCCACTGCAGCACCTCGACACACCCACCCCACGTCCTGCCGGTGCGGGATTCGGCAGGACCGGCCCAGGTCCAGGGCTCGGTGGCCTCGCGTTCGCCGAATTCGCCGAGCGCGCGGGGATCGTTCCAGTCGTGCCCGATGTCCTCGGACTCGCCCGGCTCGGTGAGCTCGATTCGTTCACCGGTGAGCAGCGCGGCCCGCAGGGACCGCTCGTGGACCGGATCGACGTGCGGCCCCGGCCCCAGCTGAACCTGGGTCGAACCGCCGTAGTAGCCGGGCACCCCGAGCGTCCAGAGCCGATTCAGCAGGTTCGTGTTGTCGCTGTACCCGAGGAAGGGTTTGGGATCGTTGGCGACGAGTTCGGCGTCCAGGTGCGACACGACCGTGATCTGGTCCTCCCCACCACTCGTGGTCAGCACCGCTCGGATCTCCGGGTCGGCGAAGGCAGCGTTGAGGTCCGCCGCGCGTTCGCGCGCGGTGGCGTCGAGCTTCCGAGTGGTCGGAAACTCGACGGGCGCGAGACCCGTGATGTCCCGCAGCCGTCGCAACGCCTGCTCGTGCACGGCGGAACCTACTGCGGGAGCCGCGAAGGACGGCGACAGCACAGCGATCCTGTCGCCGGGCATGGCCTTCGGGGGCTGGACGAACTCCATGTGACCAACTCTAGGAGTACTGTCACCTCGTTTCCGCCGGAGGTGACTCGGGTACGCATCAGGACGAGTCGATCAGCCTGACTGAGTACGCTTTCCTTACCGATGCAGCCGTACTGTCACCGGTCCACGAGGTAGCCAGGAGGTCATCAGCGGACAAGTCACCGAGATCGGCTGATCGTTCGCGGCAGTTGTCGGCCGGGTTCCGTCCGGAGAAACCATCCTGCGGATACGAAAATCAGGGTACCGACGAAGGTGATCAGGTAGGCGTTCCCGTAAACCACCTCGAATCCGTGCCAAGGCGGAAACGTACTGATACCGAGGACAGGGAAGTGGCTGTCGAGCCCCAGGATGATGTGCACCGGCCACGCGAAAGTCAGCACTCCCAGTACAGCGCACACCGATTTCGGCGCGTACAGCAATGCCAGAATCGTGAGAGGACCGAGCCATACCCAGTGGTGGCTCCACGAGAACGGCGACACAGCGGTCATGGTGAGCCCGCACAAGGTCAACCCGAGCAGAACCTCGCCTCGGTTGTGTACCGCTGTCGCCAAGGCCAGACCGACGACGACTGCGATACCGGCCAGACCGAGCCACAACAGCACCCGAAGATCCCCACCTCCCAGAATTCGAGCTACCGCACCGTTGATCGACAGGTTTCCCTGCCCGGCGGTGGCACCGAACCTGGAGTTGTCGGCGAAAACTCCCGACCAGTAACGCAACGAATCTTGCGGGGCGACCAGAAACCCAAGCCCGATCGTCGCCGCCGTCGCTCCTGCCGCACGAGCGGCCATGCCGAATCGCCGCGTGCACACCAGGTACACGATGAACAGTCCGGGCGTGAGTTTGATCCCCGTCGCGATACCAACGGAAACTCCAGCACTCCGGTGCTCACCGACAAGATCGAAGAGAATAATGGCCAACAACAACAGATTGATCTGACCGAGCCACATCGTCCACGTCAGCGGCTCCACCAAGAACACCAATGCGACGACGGCAACCGTCGCTCGACGACGTTCGCGAATGCTCGCGGCATTCGCGTGTCTTAGGAACTCGCGAACCACTGTGACGAGCAGGATCATGTGCGCTGGTATGACGAGGGCGCGGCACAGCCACGTCGGCACAAACGCCAGCGGAGTGAAGACTATCGCCGCGAATGGCGGGTAGGTGAACGGATACGCCCCGGTGAGCGCGGGCAGATCGGATTCGTACAGCGGTTCACCGTTGAGCAGGGCGGCGCCACCAGCTCGATACACGGTCACGTCGAGGAAATCCCCCAACACCGGGGTCCCGGTCAGCATCCACTGCAGCAACGTGGGAGCGGCGAACACGGTGAACGCGACTGTCACCACCGCAGGCATATGGCTCGAGAGCCACGAGACGCGGTTGGTTCCCGTTGGTGCTTCTTCCGTGTTCACGAACTTCAAGTCATACACTTTCGCCGCGTGGATGCCGATTACTCAACACGAGCATCCCAATTATGCCACATCCCGACGGGAAAAATTTTGAGCAATCCCGGACAGCGCCGAGAACTACGGGGATCATTATCCGGAATCCGCTATGGTATAAATAATTCGACCACCAGATGGAGAAATTTTTGCTTTTCCGGTCTGTATTAGATCTCGAGAGGACCCTGTCGAGACAAAACCGCCAAGCTGCAAGCCAATAAAGACTGCGACGACACGCTGTTACGGTGGCTTTGGCAGCGAGAAATCACACTCCGCATAGCCCGTACCGAGATCGAATCCCACCACACGCTCGGCCACCACCGATGGATCATCGAACGCAGCCTGGCCTTACTCTCAGAATACCGCCCCCCCTGACCCAACGCTACGAAAGCACAGTCAACCATTGCGCCGCCTTTCCCCCTCTCGCCGCCGCCCCTAACCTGCTACGAAAACACCTCGCATGAGACACTCTCTTGACAGCACTCAATTGGCGAGCGTCCGCATCGCGGCCTCGGCGAACCGGCGTGCCGTGGTGCAGGTCGACGGATCCTCATCACTGTAGGACTGCTCAACCCTGACCCGCAGCGACTGCCCACCGGCCACATCCACGTAGATCCAGCACTTGTGATCCGGATCCGGACGCTTGCTGTCGAACCACACCTTGACCGCACGAAAACCCTGAATCCGGGAAACCTCCTCGGACCTCACATCCTCATCAGAGGGATCAATCCACCGATCGACCCCTTGGTTCGTTATCGTGCTGACGTAGATGGTATTCCCGGCGGTGATACCGTAGAAGCAGGTATTCCCTTCCGCATCCATCGTCCCGGGAACGGAATCGAGTTTCTGCGATTCCTGTCCTATCCGCATCCCTTGCAGCGATTCGCTGTTGATCAGATCGCACGGCCTCACGTCACTCACCGACAACTCCCTCGGCCGATCCGACGAACCACACGCCGAGACCACCCCCAACCCCACCAACAACACGGCAGCAACACGCAACGCCCGCCCGATCATCCGTAATACCTCAGCTTCAACTCGGTCGTCCTCGCCTGGTAATCCCACACCAACCGGGTAGCCGCCTCGGCCACCCGCGGCGAACTCACGTACCGAACTCAAGCCGCGAGCGTCCGCATCGCGGCCTCGGCGAACCGGCGTGCCGTGGTGCAAGTCGAGGGATCCTCATCACTGTAGGACTGCTCAACCCTGACCTCCAGCGACTGACCAGCGGCCACATCCACGTAGATCCTGCACTTGTGATCCGGATCCGGACGCTTGCTGTCGAACCACACCTTGACCGCACGAAAACCCTGAATCCGGGAAACCTCCTCGGACCTCGTATCCTCATCAGAGGGATCGATCCACCGATCGATCCCTTGGTTCGTTATCGTGTTGACGTATATCCTGTTCCCGATCTTGATACTGTAGAAACAGGTGTTTCCTTCCGCGTCTATACCGGGAGCAAAGCCAAGTTTCTGCGATTCCTGACCTATCCGCATCCCTTGCACCGATTCGCTGTTGATCAGATCGCACGGCCTCACGTCACTCACCGACAACTCCCTCGGCCGATCCGACGAACCACACGCCGAGACCAACCCCAACCCCACCAACAGCACGGCAGCAACACGCAACGCCCGCCCGATCATCCGTAATACCTCAGCTTCAACTCGGTCGTCCTCGCCTGGTAATCCCGCACCAACCGAGTTGCCCCCTCGCTGACCCGCTCGGCGAACTCATCCTCACGTAGTTCGCGCAGGCTACCGCGTTTGATCCGCGCGGTGAACTCGTCCATGCCCACCGCAGACAACGCGAAGCGGCCGTCGCTCGACTCGCCGTAGGACTCCACCGCGCGACACTCCGCCTGGAAGTCTGAGTCGTGCTGATCACGCGGCTCGGTGTCCAGGTTGGCCTCGCTGATCGCGTCCTGATACTGCCGCTGCCACCCGGCGTAGAGCAGCCGCGCCATACTCGCCAAGGCCCGCTCCAGGGCGCGCTCGTCGGCGAACTCGTACACGCTCTCGCCGAACGAGAGCGAGAACTCGGTGCGGTTGCGCAACTCGGCGTGAATGTCCATTCCCGGCGCACTCGCCCGCACCCGGATGTTGTCCAGCCGCTCGGCCAGCTCACCCACTGCTCTCAGTCCTCCTAGTCGTGCCCGCCGACGCCCTTGCCGCTGGTGAGCACACTGCCCGACATGCCCGCGAGCTTCGGCCGCGCCGAGACGAACGGGGAATCCGCCTTGTTCTGCTGATCGACCGCACCGGCGTAATCGTTCAACGCCTTGGTGATCTCGCCCTGTTCCTTGCGGATACCTTTGGTGAGCTCGTCGATCCCCTCCTTCATGGAGTTGATGACCTGTTCTGCCGAACCACCGTTCTTCTTCACCGCTTTCAAACCCTTCTGCGCCGCACCCCCCACCGCCGAGGCGGCGCCCACCGCCGCGAAGGCCACTGAAGCGCCGCCGGTGAACGGAATGGCTCCGATCGCTGCCACCGCGCTGAGCACCGACAGCGTGAACTCGAAGTCACTCTTGCCGCAGCTGGCCACGTTGTCCAGCGCATCAATAGTGCTGTCCGCTATGCCTTCGATGTCATCTCGCGTTCTCCTCCAAAGCTCTTGATCCGCTTCGACCGCACCTTTCATGATCCCCAGCACCAGGAACTGGTTGCTCGCGACGGCGGGGAACGGGTCGAGGAAGTTGGCCTTGAAAGCGTGGGCGGCCATGCCGCTCCAGTCGTTCAGGTCGTCGGCCGCCGTCTCGATCGACCGCAGGTCGTTGTTCGCACCGATGGACTCCCCGGTGATCGGATCCCGCATGTGCGCACCGTTCGACAGACAGCTCATGGCACCGTGCAGCTGATCGATGATCCCCTGGTAGTTCCCCGGATCCGGAATTCGGGTGAACGGCTCGAACAGGGGTGTCGCACAGCCCTGGTACTTCTCCTTGATCCTGCCGTAGTCGGGCCTGCCACCGTACTGGGCCAACTGGCGGTATTCCGCGTCGACGGCGCCTTCCTCGATCTCCTGCGCCTTGGACATCAGCTTGTCGAAACTCACGAGTTCCCCTCCGGCTTCGGGGTGCCCTGCTGCTGCATCAGCCGATCCAGCTCGTCCGAGACGCCCTGATCGGCCTCCGCGTACATCCGCACCGTCTCGTGCAGCGCGTCCGCGGTCTCGTCCAGGCTGGTTCTGGTCGACTTCAGCACGCCGGTGATCGCGCCGTGCAGCTGGCCGTACGCCTGGGCCATCGAGCCGCCCGGGCCGTGGAACTGCTCCGGCACGCCGGACAAGCCGTTCACCGCGCCCTGCGCGTCCTCGCAATGGCCGAGTGCCTTGTCGTAGACCCCGGACACCGTGGGCAGGTGGTCCTTGGCGACCTTGTCCAAGCGGTACAGGTCTACGGCGAACCCCGAGCCGCTTCCCGTCATGTTCGCTCCTCCTATCGGCTGCGGCCAGGGCAAGCTATCAGCCGAGCGGTGGCTGCCAGGGCCGATCGCGGAACTCAACCCAAAACCGGCTCTTTCAGCGGGATCCGGCAGTACACAGCGAAACGTGCCGGGAGCTCACATCGGACACCAGCCGTACTGTCGAGCGGCTCGGCCGGGGGCCACAGCCACGCCGATCCGTGCGAATCAAAGCGCGAACGCTGGACTTCCACAACGCTCGAAGTCCTAGGTTGCGGAGAGTGCGAACTTCCAAGACGACTCCGCCGCACGTGGGCAGGGACGAGCTGGGGCGGCAGGGCTTCGGGGCGATGGCTGCGCGACGCGGCGGCCGAGGACCCCGATCGCGATCCGGTGGCCGTGATCGATGCGGCACTCGACGCAGGGATCACCCTGGTGGACACCGCTGATGCCTACGAGAACGAGGAACTGGTCGGCCAGGCGATCCGGCACCGTCGTGACGAGGTGGTGCTGGCGAGCAAGTTCGGACTGGTGTGGGACGACGGAATCGCGGGCGGCTTCGACGTGCGGGCCGATCCCGAGTACGTGCGGCAGGCGAGCGAGGCGAGCCTGCGGCGGCTCGGCGTCGAGACGATCGACCTGTACTACCTGCACCACCGCAGCGACCGGGTTCCGATCGAGGAGACCGTCGGGGCGATCACCGAGCTGGTCGAGCAGGGGAAGGTGCGCGCCCTCGGACTGTCCAATATGACTCCAGAGGAGCTGCGTCGGGCGCACGCGGTGCATCCCGTCGCGGCATTGCAGGAGCAGTGGTCGCTGGCCAACCGCGACCTCGAACGGCGACTGCTTCCCACCGCCGCCGAGCTCGGGATTCCGGTGGTGGCCCACTCACCCACCGGTCACGGGCTGCTGCACCGGAAAGGGGAGGCCGCCGAACCGGGGCTCGAGGACACACGCGCCGCCCTGGACGAGATCGCCGAGGAGCACGGCGCCACGGCCGGGCAGGTGGCGCTGGCTTGGGTGCACCACCGGCAGCGGGTGCACGACGTGCCGGTCGTGCCACTCCCCGGAACGACCAGCGTCAGCCACCTCCGCACGAACACGGCGGCGGACCTGGACCTCTCCGGGGAGGAACTGCGGCGGCTGGATGACCCGCCCCGGCCCGGCGATTTCGCGAGAAATTGACAGCACGGTGGCGCGACGACCGACCGTCGCGCTTCACGACCCACGACATCCGACGAAAGGGCGGAATTGTCGAAATCACCGAACAGCGGAATCACCGTATCCACGGCAGAGGTCGACGCGGCGGAAAGCGTGGTTCTGCTTCGCGAGTACTTCGCGGAGATGACCGCCCGCTACATCGGTAGGCAGCCCACCGACTCCGAGATCGAATCCTCGATGGCCGAGGATCCGAGCACCGACCTGTCCGGCGATACCGGACGCTTCCTCGTCGCGCGCGTGAACGGACGCCCGGTGGGCTGTGTCGGTCTCCGGCACTACGACGAGCACACCGGCGAACTCACCAGGATGTTCGTGGTCGAACCGAGCAGGAGACAAGGCCTGGGCGCGTCGCTGCTGCGCGCCGCCGAACGAGCCGCCGTGGAGCTGGGCATGGGGGCGATCCGGCTCGACACTCGCGGCGACCTGGTGGAGGCCCGGAAACTCTACGCGGACAACGGATACGAGGAGATCGAACCGTACTCCGACGCGCTGTACGCGGACCACTGGTTCGAGAAACGGCTGTGCGGCATGAACAGCTCTCAGGCGTCCCGGAAAATACCGCGCACCGCGTATTGACAGCCGCCCTCGCCAGGAGCGGAAACTGTGGGTCAGTAGTCCGCCACGAAGGCTGGTGAGGCGATCATGACTACTTCCACCATTCAGAACTGGCATCTCAAGGGCGTGTGGTTCGACGCGTGCAAGTGCGCGATCCCCTGCCCCTGCTCGTTCGCCCAACCTCCCACCTACGGCGATTGCAGCGGCATCCTGCTCGGCACGTCAGTGAGGGCAATTTCGGCGACACCGCGCTGGACGGGCTCAACGTCACGATGCTCGGCTCCTTCACCGGCAATCCCTGGACGGGAACCCACACCGATCCGTACGCCGCCGTGTTCATCGACGAGCGCGGCGACGAGGACCAGCGGCAGGCCCTGCAGCTGATCTTCGGCGGCGAGGCGGGCGGCTGGCCCGCCGAGTTCGGCGCGATGTTCGGCCCGGAGATCCTCGGCATGGAGTTCTCCCCCATCGAGGCCTCGTTCGAGGAGGACTTCGCCCGGTGGAGCGTGCGCGTACCCGGCAGGGCCGAAGCGGAAGTGGAGGCGCTGACCGGACCCACTACGGCCGAGGGGAGCAGGGTGGAGGTCCACAACCTGCCCGGGGCGGAGGTCGGACCCGGCCAGCCACCCGCTGTCTGGGGCAGGGCCGTCAGTGACCACGCCGACTCCTTCGGATTCCAGTGGGACCGGTCCGGTTACTCCAGCAAGCTCATCCCCTTCGAGTGGTCGGGACCGGACGCGAAGTGACGAGCGGGGCCGGGTCTCGTGGTTCTTCGGGACCGGGTTGGTTCTCCGGAACGGAACTCCTGCTGGCGGTCGTGCTGCTCGTCTTCACCGCACTGGCGTGGCTGCTTACCCACAGCCTGGCCGCACCCGGTATGCGGCTGGGCATCCTGACCGGGACGCGGCCGATGGCATCGTCCGGTTTCGAATGGACCCGGTTCGGATTCTTCCTGCTCACTTGGCTGATCATGATGACGGCGATGATGCTGCCCGGCATCACGCCGTTCACCATCGGCATGAGCAGACTGCTCCGGGTTCGCCGGGCGGGCACCGGCAGCGTGACCATCCTGGTCCTCGGTTACCTGCTCGCCTGGCTGCTCACGGGTTTGGCGGCCTATACGTGCCTGCGTGTCTTCGACGCACTGGCCATGGCGGGCAGCGCCACGGCGGCCCGTTCGGGAGCCGCCGTGCTGGTGCTCGCCGGGCTGTTCCAGTTCACCCCGCTGAAGCAGTGGTGCCTAGTGCACTGCCGGTCACCGATGGCGTTGCTGATGCGGCACGGGCAGCGGGCGGTCCGCAGCAGACGCGGCGCGCTGCTGGTGGGTTGCGGGCACGGTGCCTACTGCATCGGCTGCTGCTGGGCACTGATGGTCGTGCTGCTGGCCGCGGGCATGATGAGCCTCGTCTGGATGGCCGGTGTCACCGCCGTGATCACCGTCGAGAAGGTGCTGCCGTACGGCAGGCAGGCCAGTTACGCGATCGGTGCGCTCCTGATCGGCGTCGGTCTCGTCCTGCTGGTCCTGCCCGGGCTGGTCGGCACGGTCGCGTAGCTCGCCGGTACTCGGCGCTCAGTCGTTCCGCCGTTCCCGGAGCTCGATCCGCTCCGCCAGATAACCGGTGACCGTCCAGGCGAGATCCCGGTCGGCGCCTTCCCGAGCGGGGGACGGGGTGGGCGCGAAATCGGGTTCTTGGCCGAACAACGAGGAAACCTCCGGCCGAGGTGGCGGCCTCGTCACCAACCACTCCACTGATCGGGTCAGTTCGTCGGACAAGTACCACCGGTCACCGGACAAACGTACGCGTCGTACGGCTCGGTGCGACTGTCGAACAACGAACGGTGGCTCTCCCACTCGTAGCGGCACCACCGGGCCGCACAGAGCACAGTGACGTGAGAGGCACCGGCCTCCTTGAGGGTGACCGCAGCGGACTGTGCTTTCGCTCCCGAGGTCCAGGTGTCATCGACCAGCAGGACGTGCTTGCCCGCCACACGATCACGGTAATGCTCGGGAACGGCGAAACGGTCATCGCGCACCGTAGTTGGCCCGACTCGATTCCCGGTCCCAGATCCAGGGTCAGCCGTTTGTTGGCATCGTTGTGGAACGCGACCTGCCGTGCGAGCCGAGCCACCGGATGTCCACGGCCTGGATTGTTCGCCGAGGGTACGAACGTCACCGCCTGCCACGCGCGGCCGGGCGAAACGGCGATGCACGATGCGTGGATGGTGGTGGCAGTCATGATCATCAGGCAGAGGTCTTCGACGCTTTTCTCCGCGACCGGAGTACGTTTGTAGCTCACAACGGTATGAGCCGACTGATGGATCCCCTGGGGACGATTTCCGCACACGTAGGTCAGTGGCAGAACTTGATCAGCGAGCTGGTCACCGAACTCGGCGCGATGTGACGAACAGACCCCACAACGTGCCGAATCCGACGAGAAAACCGGACCTGTACACACCGAACACGTCTCACCGCTGTGCCGAACCGTGTTGCGGAAAAAACCACCGACTCGGTCGAGCAGAGCGTTTCGGAGTGTCTCGTGCAGCTGCGAACCATTCATGACACGGGAGCGGCAAGCAGTCTTTCCACCTGCTGTTTTCCGGAAGCGATCTGCTCCACGGCGCTGACGGCGGATCGAGGGCTGTCGACCACGAACACCCCGGGTTGTCCGCGCAGCGAGGCTCCCCAAGCGGTTCCCCTCACCACTGGATCCAGCAGAATCACGGGCCGTCCGTGCTCCACGGCCGTACGTGCCTGGATACGAGCGCCGCTGTGCTCACCGGCCTCCACGACTATCGTCGCGATTCCGTACGCACTCATCGTGACGTTACGCATGGGAAAGGTGTGCTTGGCCGGTGGTGAATCGGGCCAGAACTGGGACAGCACCATGCCCTCACGGGCGATCCGCTCCTGCAATTCGCGATTCGCCGCTGGATAGACCCGTCGGATACCGTTGCCGATCACTGCGACGGTCCGACCGCCGTTCTCGAGAGCCGTGTTGTGTGCGGCGGTGTCGATCCCCGACGCCAACCCGGAAAGCACGGTGAACCCGGCCTCGACCAACCTGACCGATATGTCGACGGCGGTGTCCCGCGCGGCGGGTGAGGCCTCACGAGAACCGACCACGGAGACCGCGTTCTCGCGGGGAACGCGCGTGCCACGCACGAACACGAACGGCGGGAACTGGTTCACGTCCCTGAGCTGCTGCGGGTACTCGTCGTCCCGGAAAGTGATGAAGTCGAACTCGGCGGAGCGCCAGGCGGCTATGTCTTCCTTAGCGGATTCGATCTCTGGTTCCGTATCATGGAACACTTCGGCATCCGCGTCGAACAGGGAGGGGACTCCGAAGCGCTCCCAAACTGCGCAGGCACTTCCCGCATCGACCACCTCGGAGGTAATCCGGGACCACGTCATGCTCTCCGGACGAGCACGAAGCAGAGCGAGCAACGCGGCCCGTTCGTCGTCATCCCAGGAACTCATACTCGACACCATACGGCTGTTCGGGCTACCACGTCCGGCCCAGGGGGTAGCGGGAACAGTTGGGATCTCGCCTGCTCGCATACGGTCTACCACCCCCGCGACTGCCTCGAAGGCTGCTTCGCTTGGACAATCCCCTCAAGTTGAGGCCAGAATATCGAACAAGGGTTCGACTCACCAGGACAACGGCGAAACTCGCACCGGAATCACCCTGTTCAGTGAGGTCGGCTTCGCTGCCGTCCCCTCAACTACCTCAGCGAGACTGAACGGCACTGCTCCCCGCACATCCGGGCGTTCCTCTCGAACGAACGAGAAACGTGGGCAACTCCTCACCGCACCCAGCGGCGGAAGCCCGCCTCGGCGTCGAGTACCTGACCCGTGATCGTAGTGGCCCGCTCGTCGAGCAGCAGCTCGACCACGCCCGCGGCCTCCTCGGGGGTGTTCCAGCGCCCGCGCGGCAGCGCCCGGCCGACCGAGGCGGTCAGCTCCTCGGTGGCCCAACCGGTGTCGGTCGGCCCCGGATTGACGCAGTTCACCGTGATGCCGCGCTCGACGAGCGCGTCCGAGAGGGTGGGGGTCAGCTGGTGCAGCGTGCCCTTGGTGGCCGCGTAGGGGATTTCGCCGCTCATCGGCGCCAGGTGCTGGCCGGAGGTGAAGAGCACGACCCGGCCCTCGTGCCGACCTTCCTCGTGTCCGTCTTCCCGGTATCGCCGCGCGAACTCCCGAACCAGCAACAGGCTCGCCCGAACGTTGACCGCCCAGCACAGGTCCAGCTCGGTCGCGGACAGCGCGTCGAGGTCGAAATCGGAACTGCGGGCGTGCGCCAGCACCAGGGTGTCCACGGAACCGAACCGCTCGGTGGCCTGCCGCAGCAGCTCGGCCGGGGACTCGGGCTCGGCGAGATCCAGCTCCGCGTGGGAGAACGTCTCGCCGGTGCCGCCCAGCTCGGCGCGGAAATCCGGCGCTGCGGTCTCGGCCCCGCCGCTCAGCCCCAGCTCCGCGTCGTGCGGCGACCACCCCTGGGCGCAGACCCGCACGTCGGCGGAGAGCAGCCGCCGCGCGATCGCGAAGCCGATGCTCTGCCGCCGACTGACACCGGTGACCACCGCCGTACGTCCCGCCAACCCCATGCGGTGAGCCTCGCGAGGTACGGACGTGGCGTCAACTCGATTTCCGGTGCGGCGTCGATTTCCCGCGAAATCCACGGCCGCCCGCGCCCCCAGCCACCCACGGCGCAGCCCCCGCCCCGGCGTAAATTTCTCGCGAAATCGCCGGGCCGGGAGGGCAGTCGCGGCTGCCGTTCAGCGCTGGTCCGGCCCCAGCGGCAATGGATCGATCGGCTGGTCGTTCGGGGTCATGTCGATGCCGAAGTCCCTGGCGAAGACCATGCGGGTGTCGCTGATCATCCCTTCGACGTTCTCGTCGAGATCGAACACCCGCGCGCCGCGCAGCCGGTGCTCATCCTCCCCGCCGAGCCCGTACGGACCGAATCCGGTTCCGGAGGAGTAGCCCAGCAGCACTCCGTAGTAGTCGCCCACGTAGGAGTTCACGTGATCGTGGCCGCAGAACACGCCGCGCACGTCACCGCGCTGCTGGATCGCCGTGAACACACCGCTGTTGAACGGCCCCGGACACTCGGCCTCGTTGCGCTCGCCGACGATTCCGTGCTTCTCGACGGCCCGTTCGTGATCGGCGTCGGAACGACCGTCCACACTGGAGAACCACATGAAGCGGTGCTCCCAGAGGGGGATGTGCATCCACATCAGGCCGGGAACCTTTCCGCCCGACCTGCGTTCGAGGTGCCGTGAGGTCTCCGAGTACCACTGGATCTGGTCCGGATGCACCCAGCCCCAGTCCGGATAACCCTGGAAGTCCTGACCGGCGATCGACTCGGGCGCGTAGCGACCGGAGTCCAGCAGCCACAGCGCGAACACCGGCCTGCCGCCGCGCGACCCGCTCACCGGCAGCACCATGTCGCCGGTACCGGTGACGTCGCGCGGGCCGCGTTCGTTCCGGTTGTGCCGGTAGGTCATGTAGAAGTCGAGCATGTCCTCCTCGGACATGCCGGACTGTCGCTCGGAGTCCTCGTCGTGGTTGCCGAAGGTGATCGCCCAGGGAGTCCCGCGTGACTCCATCGGGGTGACCACGTTGTTGATGGCCTGCTTGACCTGCAGCGCACTGTCACAGCCCCCGGTTATGACATCGCCGTTGATCAACGCGAAGTCCGGCTTCTCGGAGTCGAGCGTGCGCTCCATCAACTCGATGGTGCGCCGGTCGGTGCGTTCGTCGTCCTGCGTGTCGTTGAACTGCACGATCCGGAACGTGCCGTCCGAGCGGAACCGCAGTTTCGGTTCCGGTGCCTCGAAACCGCGCCGGGGTTCCGCACCCGCCATCGCCGGTGAGGCCACGGCGGCAGCGGTTCCCGCCCCTGTGGCCCGCAACAACGCACGTCGCCCGACAGTGCTCGTTTCCTCGCTCATGCCCGTCCCCGTAGTCCGGTTTCACCTCGACCCGGTCGAACCTAGGCGTGCGGGATGACCCCTCGATGGGAAACGCGGAAACGCCGGGTGAAAACCGCGTGCCCACCACGGCGTCGATTTCTCGCGAGATCTACGACCGACTGCGAGCCCCGCCCCGGCGTAAATTTCTCGCGAAATCGCCGAGCCGGAGCGGGGTCTCCAGGAGCCGCGGGCGCGGGTGGGCGCCGAGAGGCAGGGTCAGTTCCGGTCTCCCTCGTGAATGACCTCGTCCTCCTCACCCGCCACGACGGAGGAGATGTTGTGCTGGCTCGTGTTCCCCTCGGTCAGATAGTCGGAGTGTCCGGTGGTGGCCGCTCCCTCTTCCGAGTCCTCCCCCGAGAGGTGGGTGGCGCCGTCCAATTCACCGCCCCGCTCCGAGGTGAACATGCTGCCGGCGTCGTCGACGTAGTCCTGTTCCGCCTTGACCGTGTACACCGAGTCCTCGGGGACCTCGAGGTTGGAGACGTCGCTGGTGGCCGGGCCCGGTGAACCGAACAGCACGGCGTTGTCCACGCCGATTCCCTCGTGCTCCAGCGCGCGCCCGGTGGTCACCGCGCCGTAGGAGTGCCCCAGGGCGGTGAGTTCGGGGTCCTCGACACGGGAGGCGTTGATCCCCTCGTAGAAGTGCCGCAGGTCGTCGCCGGTCTGCTCGGCCAGATCGTTGCTGTTCTCCTCCAACAGTCCCGGATGCTTGTCATAGCCGATCCAGGTGACGGTGGCGACCTTCTCGCCGGACGCGTTCTCCGCGTCCGACCGAAGATCCTGCATGCGATCGTCCTTTTCAGCCAGGCTGTCATGGACAGTGGTGTTCATGCCCGGAGTGAGCACGGCGACCTTGTCGGCGGTGTCCACATTGCCATCGGAAACGGCCGCTTGAGCCTGTTCGGCTGAGGTGTCGAACATCAGCAGCTGCTTGTCGTCGCCCTCCTGCAGCGTTTTCCGAATGGACTCGATCGACTTCAGCTTTTCCCGCGCCTCCAGCACTTCCGGGCTGGGAGCCCTACCGGTTTGCTCGTTGATGATGTCCTGCAGCCGCTTCTCTTCCCGGTCCAACAACGTCCGGTTCGCCTCGTCCCGCACCGTGGCGGGAATCCCGTTGCGGTTGCCGACCCACTCGGGATGGTTCTGGAGAACCGACTGCCGTTCGTCGGAGGACAGCGAGCTCCACCACGCCGCGTTGGCACCGGGATCCCCCTTCTCCGGCGGCTTCGTGACCGACAGTCCCCCCGCCTCGGCCCCCTGCTGGGCCGCGTTCGCCAGCGACCCGTCCCCGTCGATCTCGTCCTTGCTCGCGTCGCGGAGCACCTTCGCCAACTGGTCGTCGATGCTTTTCGCCCTGCGTTCGAGTTCGCCGACCCGATCGGCCAACTCGGCTTTCAGGGTCTCGCGCTCGGCCTCGGGCATGTCGGTCTCTTCACCGGTCTCGGTGATGGAACCGTCGTCGCCGACCGAGAATCCCTTGGCCCTGGCCAGATCCTCGGTCTCGGTGAGCGAGTTCCGCAGCGAGGTGACCGCGTCGGCGGCGTCGATCGTCGCGGCGCGCACCGCGGCGACCTCGGCGGTCAGGTCGCGCCCGGCCTCGGCGATCTTGTCGTGCGTACCGCGTGCCGCATCAGCCGCCTGACCCTGCCAGCTGGACGGAGGCTTACAGCCGTCGAGGTCGTCGTCGAGCTCGGTGAGCTTGTCGCGGTGGATTCGTATGGTGCCAGCGGCGTCCTCGAGAGACTCCGGTCTCCACTTCCGGATCGTGCCGATGGTGATGCCCGAACTCATCACAGACCTCCGAACTCGGAAAACTCGATGCCATCGAAGTTGGCCTCGTTGGCCTCCTCCTCGTCGCGGTACTGCTTGAGCGATGAGTGGAGCCCCTGGGCGTATCCGTCGATCGACGAGGCCCACTGGTTGATCTCGTCGTCCCAGTCCTGGGTGAGTTTCTCGGCCGCCTCGGCCGAGTCCGAACCGGACAGCGCGTCGACGATCTTCTCCGTTCCGCTGCCCAGCGGAATCGCCGAAGCCTGCTGTGCGGCGTCGTCGGCCTTGTTCGCCGCCTGTCGCAGTTCGGCCTCGTCTACCCGCATCTCTCCCATGCGCCCTCCTCCCGATCGACCAGTGTGACGTCGGGGACGGCGTCCCGGTTCCCGAAAACCCCACGATGTTCGAAGAATCCACGATCCGTGCGGCGGAGCCGACCAGAGCCGTCTTCGACCGGGCGTCCTCGTCGGCTGGGCATCGATTTCTCGCGAAACCGCCGGTCGGGTGCGGCGGCATGCCCCGGGATCCGTCGATTTCTCGCGAAATCGTCGGGCGAGGAGGAGGCTCTTCGGAGTGGTCGATCCGCGGGAGACCGGGCTCGGCTCCGTTCGGAGCAGCCATCAGGATCCGTCGGTCGTAACCGAATCCCGCGAACATCGGCACTCGGGAATTCACTCTTGCCATGATCCGACCATCGGCACCTAGCCTTCGAATAGGTATAGACCAAATCGGAGGGTGGTTATGTCAGGCATGGATCGCCGTCGTTTCCTCGCGGGTTCCGCGGTTGTGAGTGGCGGAACCGCTGTGGGTGCCCTCACCGGCACGAGCGCCGCCGAACCCGGACCGGAAGCCGGCCAGGAACGAGGTCACGACCGGGTGCGGGTGCACGTGAACAACGTCGGCCACGACCCCGGATCGCCCAAGACCGCCGTGCTCGCGGCCGGGGATCGAGCACCCATCGCCTGGTGCTTCCTGGTCGACAACGAGACCGGCGAGGTCGCGGCCCGCCGCGGGCCGCATCACGTCGGCCGGGTCCGGGACTGGGGCGAGACCCACTACTGGACGGTCGACTTCTCGGAGTTCACGGCCGAGGGCGAGTACGTGCTGCGCGTCGGCGCCGGTAACCACACGCGCGGCGAATCCGTGCCGTTCCGGATCGAACGCTTCGCGCTGGAGCGGGACACGCTCTCCGACGTGGTGCACTGGTTCAAGTCGGCGCGCTGCTCGGGCCGGTTCGACCGGGCCGACCACTCGCTGCCCGTCGGCGAGGACGGATCGGGAGACATCGACGCCCACGGAGGCTGGTACGACGCGACCGGCGACTTCGGCAAGCACTTCACCCAGCTCTCGCGGCACAGCTACTTCAACACGCTGTCTATCCCGCTGACGGCCTGGGTGCTGTTCAAGGCCCACGAACAGCTCACCGCACGGGACGACGAGGAGTTCACCCAGCTGCGCACCTGGTTGTGCGACGAGGGACTGTACGGCGCCGACTACCTGAACCGGGTGAAGCGTCCCGAGGGCACCTTCTGCCACTCGGTGATGCAGCCCGGACCGCCCAAGGATCCGGCGCTGCGGTTCTTGAAGACCGTCGAGCGCGACGGCGAGCGGGTGGTGCGGCAGGTCAACCACCGGGAGGGCGCGGGGGCCGCCATCGCGGCCCTGGCACTGGCGAGCACCTTCGACGACTCCGGGGAGTACGCCTCCGCCGAGTACCTGCGCACCGCCGAAGCGGCCTTCGAGTACCTGCGTGAGCACAACGTCGAGCTGACCAACGACGGCGTGGAGAACATCCAGGACGACTACAACGCGCTGATCGCCGCGGTCGAACTCCACCGGGCCACCGGGAAGAACGCCTACCGCGAGGCAGCAGACGAGCGCGCGGACAACCTGCTCGGTCGATTGAGCACCTGGCACTCCTATCAGGACTACTGGCGCGCCGACGACGGTGACCGCCCCTACTTCCACCCCTCCGACGCGGGACTGCCGGTGACGAGCCTGCTGAGCTATCTCGACATCGCCGACTCCGCGCGAACCGCGCGGGTGCTGGAAGTGGTGCGCCGCTCGCTGTCCTTCGAGATGTCGATCACCGCCGAGGTCACCAACCCGTACGGCTACGCGCGCAACCTGGTGCAGGACGGCACGGGCGACCGGCACAGCTCGTTCTTCTTCCCGCACGACGTCACCCCGCGTCCGGGCGACGAGTGGTGGCAGGGCGAGAACGCGCGGATCGCCTCGCTGGCCACCGCCGCCCGGCTGGCCGCGAAACGGTTCGACGGCGAGTTCGCCGGGCGGCTGCGGCGCTACGCGACCGACCAGCTCGACTGGATCCTGGGACGCAACCCGTTCGGGGTGTGCATGCTGGGCGGCAGCGGCCGCAACAACCCGCGCTACATGTGGAAGGGTTCCTGGCAGTTCCTCAACACGGCGGGCGGGATCGTCAACGGCATCACCGGGGAGAACGCCGACGGCAGCGGGATCAGCTGGAATCGGGGTTATGCCGAGACCGGCAAGGACTGGGACTGGCGGTGGACCGAGCAGTGGCTGCCGCACACCACCTGGTATCTGTTCGCGGTCAGCGTCGGATGAGAGCTTCACCCGCTTCGTAGCTGGTCGGGTAGCCGTCACGTGAGTCGGCGCCTTGGGAGCGTTGGGCCGGCTCTCGAGTAGCGACCTACGCCGCGGTGCCGATCGCGAGGGTCGTGGGAGTGCGGCGCCGCGAGCACCGTAGCCGCGTCAATTTCTCGCGAAATCGCCGCCGCCCCGGTGGGGGTCACCCGCGCGCGGGTTCGGCCGTATCGGTGTCCGGGGTCTCGCTGCCGCTGGGCCTGCGGGACCAGAACGAGGCCACCGCCGCCCCGGAGAGGTTGTGCCAGACGGAGAACAGCGCGGCGGGCAGCGCAGCCAGGGGGGTGAAGTGCGCGGTGGCCAGGCTCGCGGCCAGTCCGGAGTTCTGCATCCCGACCTCGACGCCGATGGCGCGACGGGACGCCTCGTCCAGCCCGGCCAGCCTGGCAGCGCCGTAGCCGAGCAGCAGCCCGAAGGCGTTGTGCAGCACCACCGCCAACAGCAGCAGCGCGCCCACCGAGGCGAGCGTGCTCGCGTTGGCGCCGACCACGGCCGCCACCACGACGACGATGCCGAGCACCGAGACCAGCGGCAGCAGCGGCAGCACCCGCTCGACCAGCCCGGGCAGCGCCGCGCGGATCGCGATGCCGAGCACCACCGGAATCAGCACGACCTTGACGATCGACCAGAACAGTCCGAGGAAGTCCACCGGCAGGCTGGAACCAGCCAGCCACAGCACCAGCAGCGGGGTGAGCAACGGAGCCAGCAGCGTGGACACCGAGGTCATGGTCACCGAGAGCGCGACGTGCCCCCTGGAGAGGTAGACGACCACATTGGACGCCGTGCCGCCCGGGGTGGAGCCCACCAGGACCATGCCCGCCAGCAGCGCGGCGGAGAACCCGAACGCACTGCCGATGGCCCAACCGGCCAGCGGCATCACCAGGTACTGCGCCACCAGCCCGATCAGCACCGCCCACGGCCTGCGCAGCACCAGCGAGAAGTCCCGGGCGCGCAGCGTGAGCCCCATGCCGAACATGATCAAGCCGAGCAGCGGGGTGATGGCGGGGGAGAGCGTGCTGGTGGCGCCGGGAAGCAGCATTCCCACGACGCCGCCCAGCAGCACCAGCAACGCGAACCAGCTGCCGACGAAATCCGCGGCGCGACGCAGCACACCCATGTCGCCGAAACCTCCCACCGTGAAAGCGCGCCACGGCCGGGCACCGTTCGTCGGGCTCGACCGAGAAATCCACGACTTTCCTAGCAGGGCGGGTGACCGGTGTAAACGCCGATCCCGATGCGCGGAAAGCGATGAGGCTCACCCCGTGGAAAACTGCCCGATCCGCCACGGCGCGGAATTCGATTCGTGCTCACCCGGTGACCGAACGAGTGGAAATGTCCTTCTTTCGGGGCTGGTGCGGATGCCGACGCGGGGGATCGGCGGCATGCTGATCTCGTCGCAACGGTTTCGAGAGGAATTCGGTCGAGGAAGAGATGAGCACACCGGCCCGCAACTCGCCCTTCGTCGGGCTGCACTGGGGCACCATCGTGGCGTTGGGGATACTGGGACTGATCCAACCGGCGCTGGGCCTCCTCCGGGTCTACGAGACGCTGGGCAGGCCCTGGAGCCCGATAGTGGTCACCGTGCTCATCGCGGCGGTCTGGGTGGCCGTCGTGGTGCTGCGCAGGACAACGCGTCCGGTGCTGACGCTGACCATCGTCGGCACGCTGTACGGGGTGCTGACGATCGCGCTCAACTGGATCGTGCGAATCGTCTTCTACGGCGATGCCGCGCCGCTGCCCGGCCCCGCGATCGCCAGCATCGTGCTGGCCAACCTGCTGGGCGGCGCGTTGCTGGGGCTGCTGGCGCTGGTGATCCTGCGAATCATGAGCAGGCAGGGTCGCTGATCGCGCGGGGACGCTCCTCGGAGCTTTCCGGGCGGATCGTCGGGGCACTTCGACGGCGCCTCTCGTTGCTGCTTCCCCTGAACGCCCCGAGCACTGCCGACCAGCGGGTCTCCCTTCCGGTCCCGCGTGGACCCGTAAGGCTGTGAGCCCCCCTCGATCACGGGAAGCGCCGCTGACGGCACACTTCTCCCGTGATCGAGGGGAAAGGTGAGACAGCTTTGGTTCCGCTGCCGGGATTCGTTCATCCCCGCACGGGAAACGGCGGGGTTGATCTCGCCGGAACGATTCAACCGACAGCCGGATTTTCCGTATACCGGAATTGTGACTTCGGAGCTCACCCCGCGAGCCGGATTAAGGGCCCGCCGGTCCGGGGGTTACGCGCAGCGCGGCGATGATGGGCCGATAATGCGCGAGCATGAGTGCCAGGGCTTACCAAGTACGGGGCCGGGTCCGCCTAGAGCCCGCATTGCCTGGACACGCGGACTTCACCCGCTCTGACCGGGCACAAACGGCTGTGAACCGTCTCCAGGACACATCCGACCCGTGACCTGCCTGGATCGGCCACGGCGGAGAGCGTATTCCGTGCTACACTCGGCACTGTTATTTCAAATCTTGGCGGATTGAATATAACACGGTTGACCTCCGGTTATCACCGGGGGTCTTCTCGTATCACACGTTCCGTGCACGGTGAGGCGGGCGAACGAAAACGCCCGACCGGAGCGTTCCGGCCGAGCGTCAGGAGCGACTCACGACCGCCGGGAATCGACGATCGTGTGTGCCGCCCCTCGAATTCGTCGTTTCGCGTGGCGTGTTCGTCGTTCGCCGCTGTCAGACGAAACGGCCGCTCTTGAGGGCGTCGAGAAATGCCGACCGCCGTGTACCGATGCCGGTGAAGTGTCCGGCGGCGCGACGAACGAATCGCGTGCGCGGCTACGTCACCGGCTGACTCGCTCTGCCTCGATCGCCCGCTCGATGCCACGGAGCAGCCGCTGTCGCTCCTTGTCGGGGGCGTAGCCGCCCTTCGTGTGGTTGCGGGCGAACTCCTCGACGAACTCCGTCGGCTCGTCGCCGACCAGCTCGCGGATCGGCGTTCCGTCCGACGCGGCCCGCTCGAACAGCTCGGCGAGATCCTCGAACTCCGAGATCGCGCTCTCGTCGTCAACGGGAACGAAATGCATCAGGTACCGCTCGATCGCCTCGACCGCCGTGCGGTAGTCCTCGGGAAGCCGTTTGATGCGCGCCTTGTACTGCCGGTAACGCCGCTTGTCGCCGATCAACTTCGAGACAATCATGATCATCTGCCCCCTTCGCGGAGCTGTTCGAGACGTTCGGAGAGGAATCGCCAGGCAGTCCAGAATTCTTCGAGGTATTCCCTGCCCTGATCGTTGAGGGAATACACCTTGCGCGGCGGGCCCTTCTCCGAGGGAACCTTCGCCACGTCGACGAGGCCGCGCTTCTCGACCCTGACGAGCAGCGCGTAGACGGTGCCCTCCGCGATGTCGGAGAACCCCTGGTCCCGCAACCACGCGGTGATCTCGTAGCCGTACGCGGGTCGACCGGCCAGGATCGCGAGGACGACGCCTTCCAGCGTGCCCTTGAGCATCTCCGTCGTCTGCTTGCCCACGGCAACGCCCCTCCGTCTACTCAGTATTACTGACTACTGGTAGATAGTAACACTGAATAGCGGAGTGGCAATCCCCCGTGACGAGGGAAAACCGGGCCGGACATGAATCGAGTCCCCTCCCGAGAACGGGAGGGGACTCGATGAGTCCGGGATCCGGCTTCGCGATGAGCGGGTCGGTGCTCTCCGGCGCGACAGCGCGGCCGGAGAAAGCGCGACCGGAGAATCAGCCCTGCTTGACCGCACCCATTCCGTTGGTGGGCAGCACCGGGTAGGCCACCCGCACCCCGGCCTGGTCGAAGCTGTGCTTGAGCCGGGCACGCAGCGCGCGGCCGAGCGCCCACTGCTCGCCGGGCTTGACCTTGACGATGATCCGCACGGTCACCGAACCGTTGCCGATGCCGATGACCCCGCTGAGGTCGGGCTTCTCCAGGATCTTGGAGCGGAAGTCGCTGTTGGCGGCGAAGTCCTCGATGGTCGACTCGATCACGCGCTCCGCGTGGGCGATGTCGACGCTGTAGTCCAGCGGGAGCTCGATGACCGCGTTGGCCCAGTCCTGGTTCATGTTGCAGACCCGCATGATCTCGCCGTTGCGCACGTACCACAGCCCGCCGTTGAGATCCCGGATCTTGGTGATGCGCAGCGTCACGGCCTCGACGGTGCCGACGGCGTCGCCCGCGTCGATCACGTCACCGACGCCGTACTGGTCCTCGACCATCATGAACACGCCGGACAGGAAGTCCTTCACCAGGCTCTGCGCGCCGAAACCGATGGCGAGCCCGAGCACACCCGCGCTGGCCAGGATCGGCGCGAGGTTGATGCCGAACTCGCCGAGGATCATCACGAAGGCCACGCCGAACACGATCGTCGTTGCCACGCTGCGCAGCACCGAACCGATGGTCTGGGCGCGCTGCTGCTGCCGCTCGCCCGCGTTGTCGGTCTCGGCGCCGTTGCGCCCGACGAGATTCCCCGCTCTGGCGGTGGCCTGGTTGATCCGCTGGTGCGAGCTCACCATCCGCCGCACGCCCTGGGTGATCACCCGTCCCAGCACTGCACGCAGCACCACCGCGACGAGCAGGATGATGACGACGTTGACGAATCCGGAGAACAGCGCTCCGGAATTGTCGTTGAACCAGTTCACCACCGGATCGGTCACGCTCGCCGCGGGCGCGGCGGCGAAACGCGTCGTGGCATTCGCGGCGATCAGCAACGAAACGACCTTTCTCGCGTGTGCGACAACTGTGACGGCTCGTGCGACTCACCCGAACAGCGGAGCGCGGCAGCTGAACAGCGGAGCGCATCCTGAGCCGTTTTCACGATAAAGCGGCGTTCATCCTGCCAAGGACATCACGAAATGGCAAAACACCGGTATCGCCGCACCGAAAACCGGATTCACCAGGCGAAAAGTGAACATCCACCGAAGTCGTGCGGGTATCAGAGCTGCGCGAACAACGCGACGGTTCCCAGCCCGAGCCCCGCTGCCGCCACACCGCCGAGAACCGTCCCCGAGACGTACCGGACGGCGTGCGAACGCGCGCCGGAGGCGTAGAGCCGGACGGCGTCCTGCCCGAACGTGCTGAACGTGGTCAACGCGCCGCACAGCCCCACCACCAGCAGGGTGCGCAGCCCGGAGGAACCGAAGCCGTCGAACAAGGCAGCGCCGCCCGCCAACAGCGCGATCAGGAACGAGCCCACCACGTTGACCGTGAACGTGCCCCAGGGAAAGGCGGAACCGTGGCCGCGCCGCACACCCCGGTCGATCCCGTAGCGCAGCACCGCGCCCGCCGCGCCGCCGAGCGCCACCAGCAGCAGGGTCATCACGACTCCGTTCCAGGGGTGGTCTCGGGGGCGGTGTCATGGGCGTTGTCGGGGGAGGCGCCGGGGCCGCTGCGCCGCGAACGCGCGACGACCATCCTGGCCAGCATCGCGCCGCAGATCACCGCGGGCAGCGCCAGCAGCACCGTCAGCAGCAGGTACAGCGCGGCGTAGAACGGCTGTCCGGTGGCCAGCAGGCCGCCCGCGTCGGCCAGATAGCTGGAGAAGGTGGTGAAACCGCCCAGCACCCCGACTCCGAAGAACGGCCGCAGCAGGTGGTGCGGCTCGGCCGCTTCGAGGAACACGGTGAAGACACCGATGACAAGACAGCCCAGCACGTTGACGGTCAAAGTGGGCCAGACGGCACCGCCGTCGGCGTGCGGCAGCGCGAGCGAGACGCCGTAGCGCAGCGACGATCCCAGCGCACCGCCGAGGGCGACGGCGGCGAGCACCCGCGACCGGTGCGGGACCAGGGCGTTGGGCAACACGGACTCCCTACCCGGAGGTTCTCGAACGGGTAGGGACCGTCGGCGAAGCGAACCTCGCGGTTGGTTCCGGCGGGCCCCACCACCGGGATCCGCTCGCGCGGAACACTGGCAGTGTAGCGAACCGGAGCGCGAGAACACCTCGGGAAGCGACGTGACACACACCGGAGGGCCGACGAACAACGGGACAACCGGGCTCACTCACGAGGGGGTGCCCACTCATGACGGGGCGCTCGCTCGAGAAGCCGTGCTCGCTCAGGACCGCGTGGGCTCGGCCGCGAAGCCCGAACGACGGCGGCGGTAGGCCAGCACGGCGATCACCAGCAGGCAGAGCAGCACGGCGGTGGTGGGCAACCCGCCCTCGATGCCGAAGGCACCGCCGTTGAGCAAGGCACTGCCGCCCTCGGCGGGGCGCGTGTCGGCGAGCGTGGCCGTGAGGTTCATGCCGGAGACCTCTACGCCGTAGACGTTGCCCTGGCACCAGTTCCACACCGTGTGGAAGGCGCACACACCCCACAGGCCGCCCTCCGCCAGCGCCCAGAACGCCAGCACGAACGAGATCAGCAGCAGGTTCAGCAGCGGCAGCGGACCGAAACCGGTGTTGAGGCCGTGCAGCAGGGTGAACACCACGGCCTGGGCAACCAGCGCGGCCGTGAGCCCCCACTTCCGCCAGGTGACCTGCATCAGGTAGCCGCGGGTGAGGATCTCCTCCGTGCTGGCCTGCACCACGAAGCCCAGCAGCGTCAGCACGAGCACACCGACGATCGCGTAGCCCGCCCCCGAGCTCTCGAGCACCAGCTGGTTCGCCGCGACGTTGCCCAGCACGAGCACGCTGATCACCAGCAGGGCCACCCCCGCACCCAGTGACGCGGAACGAACCGGATTCCGGGCGGGCAGGAACCCCACGCTGCCGAACGGCCTGCCCTCCTTGAGCGGCAACCACAGCACCAGCCCCAGCACGGAACCGATGAATCCGCAGGTCAGGGCCACCTGAGAGGCGAGGCCGAGGCGCATGCTGGTCAGGACGGACAGATCACCGGTGAGCACCACCGCCATCGCGAAGGCGATGGCGCTGACGATCTGCCCGAGCACGAAACAGCCGAGCACCACCAGGATCCCGACCACCGCGCCGGTCGGGCGGCGCGCACGCAGTATTCCCCGGAGCAGCGGGGATGCGGGGCGGGTTGCTCCGTCTACGGCTTCGGAAGTGTCCACTGTGCCTCAACCTGGATCGGGAACGCGGTGACGACATTGTCCCGTGAGGCGGCGAAGGACGGGAAAGTGCCGTGCCCACGTGCCGAACCGCTAAACCCACCGTTCGCACACCCGCACTGCTGGAGGACGTGATCACGGATACCGACCGAAGAAAATACCCCCGGCGCGTGCTGAGCACTGGCTGACCGGGGGCTACGGCCGACGGGATAGAGCTCGACCGAAGTGGATGCACCGGCCCGGACGAGTTCCGGACGACTGGTCCACCGTGAGTCGAACACGCGGCAGCGCCGAGCACGAAGGACGGGTCAACACGCCTCCAGCACTCGGTCCCCGTACTCGGTGCACCAGAGGTCGATCAGCTCTTCGAACAGGCGGACTCCCCGCGCCAGCGATTCGACGACTTCGAGCAGGGCTTCCCGATCGAGCGTGCCGGTGTCGAGCGCTTCGACGAGCCGCCGCGCGGAGTCGTCGAGCGTGCCCAGGGCCTCGCCCCAGATCTCGGCCCGCCGACTGTCGGGGGGTTCGGGAAACTCGCGGGCCTCGGTCACGGCCTCGGCCAGCCGGACGGCACTCCCGCGTACCTCGCGCACCTCGGCGTTCGACCTGATGCCGTCCCCGAGCTCGACCGTCGCCGAGCTCACCGCTCGGAGGTGTCGCGAACCCCCATGCCGGAGCCAGACACGCCCGGGGGCGGTGCCGCTCTCCGACTCGGGGGGCTCCGATGCGGTGCGCTCCGCCGCGGCGACCGGTACCGACGACTCCTCGCCGGTCTCGGACGAACTGTTCGGCAGGGCCAGCACGACGATCGAGGACGCGGCGACGAGCACGGCCACGATCCGCCCCGCTCGCCCGGGCTCGCTCGTCCCCGCACCGACCGGTGTCCGGACGATCTCCGGACCACGGCTCCCGCTCCACCTCCGCGCCCCTCGGCGGACGGTGCTGCCGAGCAGGTATCCCACGAGGGCCGCGACGGTTCCCTCCACCGTGACGACGCCGAGCACCGTAGCGGCGTACTCGCCGCTCGTCGTTCCCGGGCATCGGGTCGCCGTCGCGTGCAGCGGCGGCACGCACGCACCGAGGCGAGCGAACACCCACATCATGCCGCTGACGATCAGCCCCGTGGTCGCGGCGACGAACAACGCGTGGGCGAGCCCCGCCCTCCGGAACAGCACGGCGGCGACGACAGCGGCCACGGTGAACTGCACGGCCACCGCTCCCGCGAACTCCCACGCGGACAGCACCGCCCGGAACGCGTCGGTGCTCCGCTCCGACAGCGGGACGGTGCCGCGCATGGCCGCCTTGACCGCCAGATCGAAGACCAGCCACGCGGCGGCGCCGAGCAGCCCGACCGACAGCGCGAACCGGATCCGCGTGCGGTGCGCCAGCAGCAGCTGCACCGCCCACAGCAGCACCAGTCCCGTGCACAGCGCGAGGTTCCGGGCGCCGAACCCCAGCACCACGGGATTCCACGTCACCGAGAGCAGCGCACGATCCAGATCGGTCCACGCCGCCTCGGCGGCGAAACCGGTGATCGAAGCACCGAGCCGACCGAACACGGACGGCGTCAGGCGCAGGCTCTCGAAGAAAGCCCACAGCCTCAACCAGGACCAGCCGAGCAGCGACACGGCAGTACCGATGGCGGACCAACCGAGAACTCGGACCCACGCGAGCCGGTTGCGGTGCAGCAGGAGCGAACACCGGTGCACCCACCGGGACAACAGCACGAGCTGGACGGCGAGCAAGCCACCCGCGAGGAGGACGACGACTCCCGGAAGCGGATCGCGGAGGGTGGACAGCGAGAGTCGTTCCCCCAGCAGCGCACCGACGACCACACCGACACCGATTCCGGCCGGGTAACCCCGTGCCCTGCCTCCAGCCCTGGCGACTGCCGCCCCGCGCACCGCCGCGAAGCCCACGAGCAGCGCGACGGAGACTCCCCACACCGCGCTCAGCGACCGGAGAACATCGAGCGGTGCACCAGCGGTGACGATGGGCATGGCGAACTGGACGAAGCCGAGCTGCAACACGATGCCCGCGGCGAAGTGCTCACCGAATCCGGGACGGAACAGCGCGGTCGGCTCGGGGAGGGCGGCGACGCGGCTCGAAGGAGTCGGATGCCTGCGCAGCCAAACGGGCGGCCACCGGGTCACCGTGCCCGGCAGGGCGGGTAGGCACAGGCTCGGGTCCGCCGAGCCCAGCCAGGCCGACACCCGCGCGTCCGCGTGGTGCTCCCGGCTCCGCAGCAGGGCGTCGCGGAACAGGTGGACCAGCAGCACCAGACCGGCGACGCGCCAGGAGATCCCGAGCGAACTCCGAAACGCACCGTCCTGCCAGGACACCCACAGCAGGCCCACCGCCAGCGGCGCCAGAGCCGTGATCAGGAACGATCGCCACACCGCCAGGGCGAAGTAGGTGATCGGCACGTCCCGGTCGCGCACGTGCGCCAACTCGTGCAGCACCACGGCCCGGAACGACGCGGGATCGTTCCGGAACAACGTCAGCAGTCCCGCATCGAGCCGGACGTAGCGCCTGCGCCCGTGGCCGAAGGCGAGCCCTCCCGCACGCGGGTTGAACGGATCGACCAGGAAGACCGGCGCGCGGGGTAGTCCCGTCTCGACCACGAGGCTTTCCAGGTACGTGGTCAGCTCCGGAGCATCGGAGGAGCGCAGTTCTACCAGCCGCTGCCGCCGGATGCGCCACCACGGTTGCAGCCGGTAGAGCAGCACCGCGACCGTGAACATCCCCAGCAGCGCGAGAGCCGTCCACAACAGACGGTCATGCATCCGTTCGGCCAGACATCCGGCGAGATCGTCGTAGCGCTGTTCGGCATCGGGCCGTGGCAGGGGGAGCTGCCACGGGTAGTACCCCGAACGCACCTGGCACCGTTCGAACTCGCGAAACCAGGCGGCGAGGCCGGAAGGCAGCATCACCCAGTAAATCGTCGCCGCTGTCCCGAAGGCCAGGGCGATCAGCGAACCGAAGTGGACCGTGGTGCCGCTCGGAGCCCGCAAGCCCGCCACGGAAGGTCGCGCGTTCCGATTCGTACTCGTTACCACCGGGGTCTTCCGATCGGGTTCATACCCCGCGGCGGGGACTCCATCAGTCGTCCCGATCGAGGGAATCCACGATGGCGCCGACGAGCAATTGAACCCGGTCCTCGGCCAAGCCGAGCGCTCTGGCGCGGGCCTCGGCGACTTCGCGCACCCGCTCCCGCTGCTCGTCGGTCAGCGGTCCCGCCGTCAACGATTCCGCCGTCGCCGGTTCCGTCTCGGAATCGTCGTCGCTTTCCACTTCGACACGACGGCGGAAGCGGGCGCGGAGCCGGGACAGCACCCGGTCACCGCCGCGCACCACGGCGTCCCCGGCCCTGTCGGCCAGCTGGTCGTAGACGGCGGCGGCCACCGCCAGAGCCGCCGGTGACAGCAGCGCCACCACGGTGTCGATCCCGGACCCCAGCGCCTCGTCACCGCGCCGCCGAACCACCGTCGCCCGGTCCGGATCGCGCAGGAACTCCTCGCTCGCGGCCTCGAAAAAGGGCAGCTCCTCGGGAGCCAACGATTCGACGACGCGGCGCGCCGTGGTCACGGTGAACTCCCGCCGCTCGTCTTCTCCCACCAGTCAACCCCCAGCAACGTTCAGCCCGAGAACCGATTCTCGTCGACCTCGACTCGCGCTGTCACTCGGCCGTTCGGATTACGTGTGCTGGGGGAGAGCAGCGCGATTGGCGGAAGAACCGCTGGTGAAACCACCGGCTCGGCGAACGAGTCACCCGTCGGCGCGCTCGGCGTTGGCCAGGATCGCGTCGTGCACGAACCGGGCACCACCGGTACCCACCTCGCGCTCGTAGGTGGCCGTGAAGCGCTCGTCGGCCAGATACATCTCGGCCAACGAACGCTGCATCCCGTAGGAGCACTCGTAGAACCAGC
>NZ_FOMZ01000005.1:331610-356243 GCF_900112765.1 Actinopolyspora alba | reverse complement strand
GAACGTTCCTGTTCACGGATCGGCTCACGAAGCCGATTGCAGCGCGGCGGCCTTGAACATCAGCCCGATTTCTGTTCCCCCGCCTGCGAGGAATTCGTAGGCCCGCACATACGGGCTAAGCAGCTCCACACGATCCCCAGCAGCGAACCCCGAATCCGGAGGACTGTCCAACGTCACCCGGATCTCATCACCACCCCGGGACACCGTTCCCTGACCGTCAAGCGGCTTGACGATCAATCCCACTCGGAATTTCCCGCTCGTGCCCTGCCACGGAGGTTCTGACACCCACGTCAACAACCCATCAAAACGCACACTCTGCGTCTGCCCCGCTCGCATCGTCATCAGCACCCTTCCTTCCTGTCGGGAAACCCTGAAAACCCCCGGCCACACCGAACGCGGCCGGGGATCAACACCATTTCCCGACACACACAAGTGCCGGAAAAAGACACAACTCGGCTCCACTATGCAATTCTCAAACACCAGGATGAAACACACGCCGAACCACGACGCGAATACTCAGAAAAACCCCGAGAACACTCGGAAACGAAAAAGCGGTATCAGCCCACCGGGGTGACACCGGCCGCGCGGAACGTGATCCCGGAAATCTTCTCGCCCTTGCCGTTGACGAAATCGAACGGACTCACCCGAGCATCGACCAGCTCCACCAACGAGCCTTCCTCCACCTCGCCGGGATCGGCATCCAGAGTCACCTTGATCTCCTCGCCCTTCTGTCCCTTGGCCTTGGCGAACAGCGAGATGATGAACAGCGGCAGATTCGTCTTCGCGTCCGTGACGACCTCGGTCATCCCGTCCCGCTCCCGCGTCTTCTGCGTCGGCTCCTCGGTCACCAGCAACTTGTACCCACCCAGATTCACCGGAATGTTCCGCATGACAATCACCTTTCTTTGTTGCCCGTTGCCGACATAGACCAATCTACATCGGTATATATCGCCCTGCAAGGGGGTGTGCCCCGATGAGCTATGTCGGTGTAGGTCGCTTTGGTTAGACTTGGCGCTATGGAGCAGGAAACCCCAGGGCTTGCCGCGTATCAGCGTGTCGCCGAGACCATTAAGCGCGAGGTCCGCTCAGGCACGCTGAGTCCTGGCGATCGTCTTCCCAGCAACCGCGGAGTCGCCGAGAAGTACGAGGTGGCACTCGGGACCGCGCAGAAGGCGTTGAGTGCCCTGGAGGAGGACGGTTGGATCACGACCACGCCGTCCGTGGGGACGTTCGTGAATTCGATCCCTGCCGAACCCGCGCAGCAGAGCGAGGACCTCGCTTCGGCTGTCGCCGAGTTGCAAGCCACGGTCGCGGAGCTGTCCGCCCGCTTGGACGCTCTCGAACAGCAGCGGTGAGGCTGCTCGTGGTGGTGTTTCCGTTCCGCTGTCATGATTCCAGGTTCCCGTGATCAGCGGGACGTCTTCACCGCATGGCGGGACGTTTTGGGACGTCTCGGCTACGATCGCGACGTCCCCGGACGTACTTGGAAGGCAGCGATGCCCCCGAACGAACGGTTACGTGACGCCCTGCTCAAACAAGGAATCACGCCGTCCGAACTGGCCGATCAACTCCAGGTGGACCCGAAAACCGCCGAGCGATGGGTCACCACCGGACGGAAACCACACGCACGCACGCGGCACGCGATCGCCGCGAAGCTGGGGGAGGCGGAGCGCTATCTGTGGCCGGGAGCCGTCTCGGACGACAAGGCACAGCAGGTCAGCGAGTCCGAAATGGTCAAGCTGTATCCGCACCGTAACGCGGTACCCAACGACCTGTGGGATCGCTTGCTCGGCGCGGCGACGTCCCATGTGGACATGCTGGTTTACGTCGGTATGTTCATGACCGAGAAGCCGAATCTGTTGGATCAGCTCAGAAACAAGGCCGCCAACGGAGCACGGATCCGGCTACTGTTAGGAGACCGCGACAGCGACGCCGTGATTCAACGCAGCTTGGACGAGGGAATCGGGCGAAACACGATCTCGGCCAAAATCGACCACGCGTTGGCCTTCTTCAAACCCCTGGCCGACACTCCCGGAGTGGAGATCCGCACGCACGCGACGGTGCTGTACAACTCGATCTACCGCTTCGATGACGAGATGGTCGTCAATCCCCACGTGTTCGGCAAGCTCGCCGCCCACGCGCCAGCCATGCACATTCGCCGTCTCGCGGCGGGTGATCTGTTCAGCACCTACGCGGACAGCTTCGATGCTGTGTGGGACGGTGCTTCGGCGTTGACCTGAGAGGCAGAAGCCATGAGCAAACGGGACTACTACGGCGACCCGCAGGCCCCGAGGGCCAACAGCCTCGTGGTGGCCGTGACCGTGGTGGTCCGCGACGAGTCCGGCCGTGTGCTGTTGATCGAACGCACCGACAACGACCTATGGGCACTGCCCGGCGGAGCACAGGACATCGGCGAGACCACCCGGCAAGCCGCCCTCCGCGAAGTCGCCGAGGAAACCGGGCTCACCGTAGAGATCACCGACATCGTGGGTATCTACTCCGACCCGCAACACGTCATCGCCTACGACGACGGCGAGGTCCGCCAGGAGTTCTCGATCGTGTTCACCGCCCGACCGGTGGAGGGGCGACTACGGCCCAGCAGCGAGAGCCGCCGCGTGCACTGGATCCAGCCCGAGGAACTGGACTCTCTGACCATGCACCCTACGATGCGGATGCGTATCGAGCACGCATTGCAAGAGCGTTCCGAGCCGTATCTCAGCTGACCGCTGCCGAGTCCAGTCGCGTACGCGTGCGATCCACGGCCGCGAGCAGTTCCGGCGATCCCTCGGTGATGAACCGGGTGACCAGATGCTCCGGGCCGTAACGCTGCTGAATCTCGGCGATGCGGTCCCGCGCGTCCACCTCCGTGCCGTCCGGAGTGGTGTTCAAATCGCAGTACCACAACGCATCACGAAGGACACCGCCCTCGTCCACGAAGTCACCGAGTTCGTTCGAGAGCCCGCGAAGTTCGGCCTCCAGCACCGCATACGAGTGATGCGCCACCAGATGCACCAATCGATCCGGAGCACCGATCTCAGCGAGGAAGACCGCCCCGTCCAACGGGTGGAAACCGGTTGTGGCCAAGTCCGGAGCGTAGCCCACATCGTGCAGGACCGCCGCAGCCTCCAACAGATCAGCATCACCACCGGAGATCGGACGAAGTCCCCGAGCACGTTCGGCAACACCCTGAACATGCGACCAACGGCGCGGCAAACTCTCCGCCAGCTTGTCCCGCGAGACCTCGAACGCCCACGCATACAACGTCATAGCGCGACCCTATCCATCCGAACCGACACCCCGATGGGCAAAGCGTGAGTGACCACCGATCGACCCAGTCCCAGTGTGCGTGTGTGTAGAGTTTCTTTTCTTCATCAAGGGCGGCCCCTACCGGGGCCGCCTGCCTACTTGCCTGGTGCGTCCAGGGGAGAGCCGCCCGCCCGCTTGTCCGTGCGGTCGGCCAAGCCAGGCGCCGGGCGTGCGGGCAAGCCCGGTCCCGGCGCCGGCGGCCGACCGCCAAGCGGTGGGCGGGCGGCATCCCCGGACGCGGAGCGGAAGGCAGGCGGCCGGACACCACGGCAGGGGCCGCCGAGGAAGCTCACCACCCGCACACCGGTACGGCCTGACACCGTGGCCGGTTGGGCACCTGTTCCCGCGAAATCCGGTCCCGCCACGGACGCCCTCACCCAGCCACTTCCTACGGACATCCCACCGCGCCCGCGACGTAGCCACGCACCTGGCTGTGCTCCTTATGCAAATAAAGTGAACTGTAATTTCAGTTAGACATAAATTGCAAGCGGAACAACTTGAATCCAGGGAGAATACACCTGAACAGAGGGAACTTGTTGCCGCATCCCGTGGATTTCTAGGTTTTCGGCGAGCTTACCGAAAAGATCTTCCAAGAAGTGATGGGCTATTACCCCCATCGCTCCGCGGCGAACCGTATTCATCGATTGATTGGTGTTGTTTTCTACTTGGGTAACTTTTCCAAGTAGGGTAAAAGTTCCCCCTAGGAACATGCTTTCTTTGTTCGAGGTGAAGTACTCTTCGTCGGTGGCAAATATTGCCTTCACTCCCTGGTTGTTCGCCATAAGGAGGTCGACAACATTGCTTTTTTCTATATCGCCCCTGAGAAGTTCTATGAAAGAAGAAACCAGCTGGATATTGTTTTTATCTGAATCGTCGTACTGCGACTCTGTTCCCTCGATCTCGTCGAATCCTCCGGAAAGATGGAGATCAATGAATGGTTTGACGTTGTCGAAGAAATCAATGAGTGAAGCAAGGGGGTTCGGGGAAACCTTTCCCGAGAACTCTACCACTTCTCCGGGGGATACCGAATTGAGGTCGGAATTTGCCTCTACCTGTGTTATGGCCCCCTCGGAGGAAAGTGTCCTTCTTAGTTTGTTAAACAGTGATGCGGAAGTATGCGTTCGCACAAAGGAATTCTCGACCGATTCATCCTTGCTTTTGTCTTTCTTTAGCTTACCGGAAAGGGAAAGACTAAGCCCGAGAATATCTACTAGAGATGAAGTGGACCCAGAAAGAGATCCTTCGGAGGAGCCGCTTCGGGATTGATTGGTTTTTTCTATTGATTCGCTAGAGTGGCTGACTCCGTCCTCTAGGGTCCCCAGAAAATCCAACATCATCGGAACATCTAGATATGTCGGGTATGTCAGATTGTTTGCCATGCTTTGAGGATTAGAGCTTTTAGCCAAGGCGGATCCCTCCAGTAATCTGTTAACCACCTAGAGTTACTGTATCAATCCATTTTGTACTTCCACGATCGGGGAGCTAAGCGAGCCCGTCGTCTCCGGGGCCAACGCCGCGTGAGTCCGTGGTTGAGTGCTCTTGACTCCCCAGCTTGTCCGCTGGAAGCGGCTGAGTGTCGGATGAGGGAGGGGAGTGGATCGCTCTTGCGTCGCCTGTCGCTGTATCCCCCTTTTATCCCCACGAAACGATGTCAGAGGACCACAAGCGACGGGCAGTGACAGCCGTTTGCTTGTGCAATCGACGCAGGCCGCCGGGGCTACTGGCAACCAACGTCAGACACTGCGAAGTGTCGCCTCAGAATCCACGGGTTCAGGGTTCGAGTCCCTGGCGGCCCACCAGAAGGCCAGGTCAGCGAGTTTCGCCACTGACCGAGCAAGATCACGAGTGCACTTTAGGTGCACAAAATTCGTGTTCCGGTGTGCTGCCCGATGTTCAGCTGTGGTGGAGTTCTTCGCGTGCCACACGGCGGGCGCTCTCTTCCATCTGAGCGATGGTGGGGGAGACGCCGTGATGTTCCTGCATGGCTTGTCGCAACAGGCGGCGCACCAGTGCCGAGGTGGGGATGTGCTCGGTAGCGGCCCACTCGCCAAGCTCACCCTGGGCGAAGTCCGCATACTCGACAGCGGCTCCGGTGGCCGCGTTCGTGCCGAATTCAGCGAATCGCCCGGGGAGGGCAGCAGACGCCGCGCTGTACGAGGCGACTGCCCGCCCGATAGTTTTCGCTTCATGGAGCTCGTGCCACTCGCCTCGTTGCTCGACGTCGTAGTCGTGGAACTGGGCATGGTGCTCAGCCCAGGGCCGAACATGGTTTACCTCGCGTCGCGCTCGATTTCCCAGGGACGGCGTGCCGGACTCGTGTCCCTCGCCGGAGTTGCACTGGGGTTCGGTGTCTACCTCGTCGCAGCGGCAGCCGGTCTCTCCGCTCTCTTCGTCGCCGTACCCGAGGCCTACCACGTGGTGAAGATTCTGGGTGCGGCGTACCTCGCGTGGATGGCCTGGCGGATCCTGCGTCCCGGTGGTGGGTCGCCGTTCGAACCGCGCAATCTGGTCTCACACTCGGCGGCCCGCCTGTTCAGCATGGGGCTGCTGACGAACCTCCTCAATCCCAAGATCGCGCTTCTGTACGCTGCGTTGATACCGCAGTTCGTTGATCCCGGGCTGGGCGCGACGTGGTGGCAGTTTCTGCAACTCGGAACCGCGCAGATCGCGGTTGCCGTGACCGTCAATGGCCTGATCGTGCTCACTGCCGCCGCGCTCGCCGGGTACCTGGCCCGGCATCCCCGTGTGCTCCAGGCGCAGCGCTTTGCTTCCGGCACTCTGCTGGGCTTCTTCGCAGCCAAGATGGCCATCAGCCGCCTCAACTGATCCGCCCGACGGAGGAGGCCCCGTATCATCTTTGCGAAGTGGGGCTCAGCGTCATCCGATTCGGGGAAGAGAGTCCTACGGCTCTGACGTCAACGTCGTGTGAGTTCGCTGCCGTCATTCTTGACTCCCCGGCTTGCCCGCTGAAAACGACCGGGTGTCGGAGGAGTGAGGGGCTTGGGCAGCTGGTTGTCGCCTTCCGTCGTGCTTCGAATCGGCCGGCACGCTCATCCGGCTTGTCGCCGCGGTTCATCGGGAATGCCGGCTCATCAGGGACGCGCGACCGGAGCCGATGCCGCTCCCTCAGCGCGCGCCGCCGTCGTTGTAGTGCGGTTCCCGGTGCGATTCCTGGAAGGTGCGGCGGTAGGCGTTGGGGCTGGTGTGAGCGTCGCGAGCGAGTTGCGTGCGCAGATTGGCGGCGGTGCCCAGTCCGACGCTGCGGGCGATGTCGGCCACGGTGCGGTCGGTGTGCTCCAGCAGCCTGCGGGCCTGGTGGATGCGCTGAGCTGTCAGCCACCGCAAGGGGGTGGTTCCGGTTTGAGCTCGGAAGTGCCGGGCGAAAGTGCGGGGCGCGTACCCGGCGTGCCGGGCAAGATCAGCGACGGTCAGTCGCTGGTCCAGATGCTCGCGCGCCCAGGCGCAGGTCTCGGCCAGGGTGTCCCCGCTGGGAGGCAGTGGCCGGTCCAGCAGCTGGGCCTGGCCGCCACGGCGGTGGGGAGGAACGACCATGCGGCGAGCGATGTCGGTGGCAGCGTCGGCCCCGTGGTCCCGGCGTACGAGATGCAGGCACAGGTCGATCCCGGCGGCCATTCCGGCGCTGGTGGCGATGTCGTCGTGGTCTATGTAGAGCACGTTCGGATCGACCTGGATCCGTGGGTAACGCTGGGAGAGCTCTTCGGTGTAGTACCAGTGGGTGGTCGCGGATCGCTGGTCGAGCAGGCCGGTGGGAGCCAGGGCGAACGCGCCGGTACAGATCGAGACCATTCGCGCGCCCCGCTCGGCCGCGTCGTGCAGCGCCGTGAGCACTTCTCGCGCGGGAACGTCCCGCGGGTCGAAGCCGGGAACGATCACCGTGTCGGCTTCGGCCAGTGATGTGAGCCCCCTCCCGGCGTGGACGGGGACTCCCCCGGTGCCGGGCACCGGGCCAGGGGCGGCGGCACACACCGTGGTGGTGTAACGGTGCGGCTGGCTGCCGAAGACCTCCAGCGGAATCGCCAGATCGAACAGCACGACCTCGGGTAGTGCGAGCACACTGATCTGATGCATCGGCAGCATTCTTGCGCATCTCGTCGTTTCTGCCACTCACGCCGCACGTGAGCGTCACGGCAGGGTCGGGACGTACGCATCGGTGGCGTCGACCGGATCGATGACCACCCACGGCCAGCAACCCACCGACGGAGCGCGCCGCTTCCCGCGTCTGGGAAAGCGGCGCGCGGAGGACGCTCACCATGCACGTCATCGCCGGTATTCGCATTCCCGACAGCACGCTCACCCGTGAGGCACACGCACTGGCCGCGCGGCACAGCCCCGAGTTTCTGCTGCGTCACTGCGAACGCACCTACGTCTTCGGTCGGCTGGCTATCGCTGCGGCGGGACTCCGGGTACGTGAAGAACTCGCCTACGTCGCGGCGCTGCTGCACGACCTGGGGCTCACCGAGCGTCACGGGGGACAGCGGCGGTTCGAGGTCGAGGGCGCCGAAGCCGCGTACGACTGGGCGAGATCCAGCGGCCTGCCGGACGAGGAGGCACGCGCGATCTGGGATGCCATCGCGCTGCACACGTCGATGGGCATCGCGGACCACAAGTCGCCGGAATGTGCCCTGGTGCACTGGGGTGCGGGAACCGACATCGACGGCAGCGGACTCGACCGGCTCGATCCCGCGCGGGTCGACGAGGTTCTCAGCGCGTTCCCACGGGACGGATTCGCCGACCGGATGACCGACACCGTCGAGGCAGCCGCTCGTCGCGCTCCCACCGCCTACGCGCTGACCTGGCTCGCCGAGACCGCTGACCGCTATCACGACACCGCGCTTCCCACCTCCGAGGACGTGCTCGGACGCGATCCGTTCGCCCCTTGAGGGCTCCGCGTGGCTTCGACCAACCGATTCCCCGACCGCACCGCATCGGAGACCATGCCGAGAGCACGGGAATTCGCGTCACACCGTGGGACGGTCGGTTCAACCGGCCACGGCCACACTTCGTCCGAAACGGAGCTGACTCGTTGGCGGGGACCGTTCGGGCGCCGCGTCCCGCGCCCTCGGTGCTCGCCGCGTGCCCGGAGCGCGGGTGGGCAGGGCGAATGCGCGGCACCCGGCATGTTGCTGCGGGGAAGTCGAGCCGTGCGGACCTATTCTGCCCGGTGTCGTTACGCGCATCGCACGCTCCGGTGACGGTGCGCGGCGTTCCCGGACGAACAGGGCGATTATGGTGCGATCCCCGAAGGTGTTCCGCTGTCACGGCATGCGACGGGTCGGGAGGCGCCGAATGGTCGGTGCCGCGTTCGCCGCGTGCCTGCTGTCGATCGGCGTCGCCGACGGCGCGACGGCGACATCCGCCCAGCAGCACCCCGACGCGCCGCGAGACGGCCGGGTCGAAGGCTCCGCTCGAGGTCCGCAGCTGGACATCGCCAAGACCGTGAACCCGAACCCGATGACCGTGGGTGCGGAAGCGGAGTACGTGATCACCGTGACGAACAGCGGTGACACCGACGCCGCGGACGTGGTCGTCACCGACCAACTCGACTCCGCCGTCCAACCGGGAGACCTGCCCGCCGACTGTTCGGCCGACGGCCGAACAGTGACCTGCGGCGGCGAGGGAACCACCGTACCCGCGGGTGAATCCGTCCGGTTCACCGTGCCGGTGACGACGAGTTCCGATCTCGCGGATGGCACCAACATCGTCAACTCGGCCACAGTGGACTCCGCCACGCCGGGTGCCTCCGGGGACAGCACGCGGCTCGTGGCCCAGGCGCGGACCCTGACGAACGTGGTGATCACCAAGGACGGGCCCGCGACTGTCTCGCCCGACGGGACAGTCACCTACACGCTGACCACGACCAATCAGGGCCCCTCCGACGCCGTGGACGTCACGCTGCAGGACGCGACGAACGGCCAGCTCACCACGATCGAGTCCGCCTCGTCGGTGTGCGATTCGGGCGGGTTGACCGTGACCTGTCCGCTGGGAACCCTCGAACCGGGGCAGAGCGAGGTCGTGACCATCATGCTGAGCGTGACCCCCGACGTGCCGGTGGGCACGGTGATCCCCAACTGCGCGGAGATGTACACGGGAACGCGGCAGACCACCACGGAGGACGACCGCTCCTGCGTGGAGACGAACGTCACGCCGACGGATCCGACCGACCCGCCGACGGATCCGACCGACCCGCCGACGGATCCCACGGACCCACCGACCGGCCCGACCGAACCCCCGACCGAGCCCACAGAGCCGACCGATCACCCGGACGAGCCGAAACCCCCGAAGCCGGACCCCGGTGATCTGCCGACCGCTCCCGAGCCGACCCCGAACGACGGCCACCTGCCCGTTACCGGATAGGCGAGCACACCAAGCGACGGGCGGGACGACGCGAGGGCGGAGAGCCCGCGTTTCCCGTCCTCGCGCCGAGTCGCGCGACACCTGACCGAGTGCCGTACACCAGAATTCCATCGCGCGACGCACGTTCGACGTGCCCAGCACGATCGGTCCTGCCGGCAGTGTCACGACCGCGCGGTTCACGAGTCGCTTCGGGCCGGTGGAATAGTGAGAGCCGGTTTCCCGAATGCCCCCGCCGCTGCCGTCGTGCACGCTTCTTTGCTTCCGGGAGCCGTCTGAGCCATTCGAACCGGGCCGGCCCCGGGGGCCCTCCGATGTCTCGCCGCGCCCACGGCGAGTTTCCGGAACATCACGTTTCGTTTCTGGATCATCCACTGGGTGAGATGACGTTATAGTCACTCTTTGGGGTGAGCGTTCGTTGTCCGATCGGACAACGAAAAGGCCGAAATCATGTGACGTCGTACGAATACGCCGTTGCGAATACCACTTACTATCCTTCGAACACTTACCGCGAACACATGCCGACCTCGATCCGCGACCACTGTCGGTGATCCGCTTCGGCGGAGCGCATGTGTCGTCCCGGCTGAAGGAGTATCAGTGTTTGAGATCAGTCCAGCGGTACTGACGACCTTCGCCGCGTATCTGGTCGTCATGCTCGTGATCGGAGTGTGGGTGTACAGACGCACCAACACTCTCGCCGACTTCGCGCTCGGCGGTCGAAACCTCAACGCGCCGACCGCGGCACTGTCCGCGCAGGCCAGCGACATGTCCGGCTGGTTGTTGCTCGGACTTCCGGGAGCTGTCTACGCCCAGGGTGTCGGGGCCACCTGGATCGCGATAGGCCTGGCCCTCGGCACGTACCTCAACTGGCTGTTCGTGGCTCCCCGGCTGCGCACCTACACCGAGCGGGCCAACAACGCCGTCAGCCTGTCGGCCTACCTCGAATCGCGGTTCGAGGACCGCAGCCGTTCGCTCCGGCTGGTCTCCGCGCTGGTGATCGTGGTGTTCTTCACCGTCTACGTGGCCAGCGGCCTGGTCGCGGGGGGAGTGCTGTTCGAGGACGTCTTCGGCGTGGACTCGACGACGGCGATCTCCATTTCGGTGGCTGTCATCGTGATGTACGCCTTCCTCGGTGGGTTCCTCGCGGTGAGCTTCACCGACGTGGTGCAGGGAACGATGATGTTCCTTGCCCTGGTGGTGCTCCCGCTGATCGGTATAGCCCTGCTGGGTGGTTTCGGCGGCCTCGGCGGGGCGCTCACCGAGCGGTCCCCGGCGTTGTTGGACATGGGCCAGGAGGCGAGCTTCACCGACGGGAGCTGGTCGAGCGGAAGCGGCCTCGGCTTCGTCGCGATCGTGTCACTGCTGGCCTGGGGGCCGGGCTACTTCGGGCAGCCGCACATCCTGGCGCGGTTCATGGGAATCCGCAGTGCACGGCACATTCCCGTCGCCCGCCGGATCAGCACCACCTGGGTGCTGGTCACCCTCCTGGGTGCCTCGCTGGTCGGCCTGGTCGGTATCGGCGTGCTCGACCAGCCGCTGGACGACCCGGAACAGGTGTTCATCGCGCTGGCACAGCAGCTGCTCAACCCGTGGATCGCCGGCATCCTGCTCGCCGCGGTGCTGGCAGCGGTCATGTCCACCGCCGACAGTCAGCTGCTCGTCGCCTCCACGGCGCTGACCGAGGACTTCTACCGCGCCTTCGTGCACAAGGCCGCATCGGAGCGGCTGCTGGTGTGGGTCGGGCGTGCCACCGTGGTCCTGGTGGCGCTAGTGGCCTACGTGATCGCGCTCGGCGGCGGAGCCGTGCTGGACATCGTCTCCTACGCGTGGGCCGGTTTCGGCTCCGCGTTCGGCCCGGTGATCCTGCTCTCGCTGTTCTGGTCCCGCATGACCTGGACCGGTGCCCTCGGTGGTGTCGTCGGTGGTGCGGTCACCGTGCTGGTCTGGAAGAACGTGGACGCGCTCAGCGGCACCGGGGTCTACGAGATGATCCCGGGCTGGATCGTGGCCCTGCTGGCGATCGTGGTGTTCAACGGTCTCGGCAAGCGTCCCGCGCGTGACTGGTCCGGGGACATGGCCGAACCGGTCGAAGGCGCCGAGCCGGCCAAGTCCTGAGCCTCGCTGCTTCACGGCGCGGAGGGGCGGTGCATGCCGGGTGCACCGCCCCTCGTGTGTCGCCGGTTCCCCACTCGCCGTCTCCCCGCCCGGCGATTTCGCGAGAAATTGACGCCCACCCTGCGGTTTCGCCCCGCCGAGCGGAGATTTCGCGAGAAATCGACGGCAACGGGTGCCGGGATGCTCGCTCCGCTTTCCGCGCCTGGCTGCTTCGCGAACCGAAATCGGTCAGGAACCCCGGCCGTGCCACTCCTCGGCGAGCACCGCCCAGACCTGCATGTCGTGGCGCCTGCCGTTGAGCGGGAAAGAGCTGCGCAGCGTCCCCTCGTGGGTCATCCCCAGCCGTTTCGCCACCGCGATGCTCCGATGGTTCTCGGCCGAGACCCGGTACTCCACCCGTGCCATGCCGCGAACCCGCACAGCCCAGTCGATCAGGCGTTCACAGGTCCGGGTGATCAGCCCGCCGCCCTGCGCCGCTGCGGAGAGCCAGACCCCCAGCTCACAGCAACCGCTGTGGGTGTCGAACGCTCGGAACAGCGCACCGCCGACGAGCTCATCCCCGCGCCAGATCCCCATGATCCGTCCGGAGTCGTCGGCCTGCTTGTCCGCGTAGTTCCGCAGGAACCGCCGTGCCGACTCCTCGTCGAGGACGATGCCCGCCCAGGGCAGCCACTCTTCCAGGTGCAGCCGGTTGGCATCGGTGAACTCGGCGAACTCCGCCGCCTGCCAGGGCTCCAACGGCCGTAACTCGGCGTCGGCGCCCAACGGGTGAGTGAACACGGCGGCTCCTCTCGAACGACTACCCGCGACCTTCCTACCGGTACGCGCAACCGGATTTCCGGCAACCGCGAGGCCGGGACGTGCCGCCGTCAGGTTGTGGATCCCCCGTCGAGTTGGGTCACGGTGGCGAGCGACGGGCTCTCGGTGCGCCGCAGGTGCTCGGCAACGTTCTCCGCCTCGCGCAGCGCGCGCAGTGGGTTGTGCCGGGTGAGCTTGGCCGGCTCCGCCTCGGACCAGTTCCGGTCCAACCTGAGCATTGGCGATATCGGCCGACAGGGCTGTGTGAACCAAGTCGGTATCATCGCCGGCTCTCGTGCATTCGATGCTGGAGTCAACGGTACTTCCGATAGCGATCTGAAGCCCGTCCTTCATCGGCTGCTCGTCATGGCCCTACTCCGCCCGGTGTTGGACGAAGATCCGGATAACTTGTCTCGGAAAGCGGCGTCGTGGTGATTCCGCGACTTCATGGATGTTGGTCGCGGACGTGCTGCTTTGCGCTTCGCCGCACGAACGAATGTTTCGCTGTGCGATACACGGCTTTGACATTGTCGTTTTTCCGAGGAAATGTGTTGACATGTGAGGTGTTGCCGCGCTTGCCAGCCGTGCTGGCCTTCTCGTGTCCGTAGAGGACGGGGCTCGGATGATAAATACAGGCGGGGGTTACGGTTGGGTGAGCCGGCTGGTGTTTCGGGACGACATCCTCTTTGGTTGCCGATTTGTGCGTATCCAGGAAATCCGACCGCCGGCTTGCGTGAACACTGCTCGTGTTTCCGTGGCGGTCGTGAGTATCAGGTGATCGGAAAAAGGAGCTTTCGATGGGTTTTCAATCGAAACATGTGGTCGACGACCATGCTGTTTCGGTGAACTCGATGGTAGTGGCGATTCGCGATGCTGCGGGGGATTAATGTGAAAATGAATCGACTGTTTGGTTGGTCGTTCGAAAACTTGGAGAAGGGTTCGTCATGTCAGAATTGGAAATCGACGAGGTTGGTCTGACTCCGTTGCTGTCGCCTTACTTGGCGTATGGTTACCGGGAAGATCTGCTGGTGTTGGAATCGGTTAGGTACGATCTGGACGGGATCGAAGGAAACTTTCGGGTCGATCATTTTTTCTGCCCGGGAGACGGCGAGTTTCACCTGTCCGCCACCATGGCCGTGAACTGCTTGTGCCAGATAGCGGTAGTGCATGCCTGCCTGGACTGCGGGCTGGAAAGCAAACCAGGTGAGATTTACACTCCGGAGACGAATATTCGATTTCGTCGACCGGTTCGGAGAACGAAGTTTCCGATCCAAGGGGTTATCGAGAAGAAGCGGGAGCGCGCGCATTCTGTGCACTACGCCATGAGCTTCGACGTCGCGAGCGGGGCATTCTTGGCCGATGGGAAACTCGTGCTTCCGGTGCTGGCCAGTGAGGTGCGACAGTGATGTGTTCCTGGTCGGACGTACTCGACTTCGACCGTGTGGCGCGATCCTGCGGAACACCGGTGTACCTGTTTTCACCCGAGCAGCTGCGGCGCCACGTGCGAGCCTACAGCGGCCTTGTCGGTTCTACCTCGCGAATCACCTACCCGATCAAGGCCAACCCCACCTTACCTGTTCTGCGATGTCTGGTGGAGATGGGAGTCGGCGTCGACTGTGCCACCCCTCAGGAGCTCGCTCTGGCCCGAGCCGCCGGGTTCGAGGAGACTGCCACGTTCTACAACTCCCCGGCGTTGGACATGCCGGTGGCGACGGATCTCGTCCGTCGCGGTGGGACGGTCGTCGTGAACTCTCCCGAGCAGTTGCGTCACTTGGCTGACCACGTGCATCGGGCGGAGGCCAGCAGCGTATTCGTGCGCTGGAACCCGGGACTGCATCCGGTGGGGTCGGGCGGTTCGATTCAGGCGCACGGTACCCGGCATTCGCAGTTCGGAATGGACAGCGAGACCGTACTCGAGACCCTGGCGGAGAGTAAGGTCCCGATCCGGGGGATACACACCCATGTCGGTAGCCAGACTCACGACCTCGCGGTATTCGACGACGCGCTGGAAGGCCTGCACCAGCTCGTGGACAGGATCCACGATTGCACTCGACAACGCATCACCACCCTCAACCTCGGCGGGGGGCTGGCAGGTCCGAGCACTGACCGTGGCGGTGGCCCGGACATCGCGGACCTGGTGCGCACTCTACGATCGCGGCTTCGTGCCGATCTCAGCTACCACGTCGAACCCGGCAACTCGCTGGTGGGGGCGTGCATGGGGCTGTTGACCCGGGTCGTCGCTGTCGACGACAACGGCACCCACCGATGGGGGATCATCGACGTCGGCAGCAACCAACTGCTGCGCAGCACGATCCTGCACTCTCCGCATCCCGTAATGGACCGTAATCACCGTCTTCTCAGCACCGATGGCAGGGACGCCCTCGCAGGCCCCCTCTGCTTCGCCGGTGATCTCGTGCTCCCACGTACCTCGCTGGAGAGCGTGCGACCGGGAGACCCCCTGTTCGTCCAGCACTGCGGCGCCTACTGCCAAGCACTGGGGAACCACTTCAACGGATATCTCGCCCCCGCAACCGTGGCGTTGGGCGAGGACGGCGAGTTCGTCATGGTAAGCACCAGTGAGCCCCCGTGGCTGGACCCCGCTCGGACGACCTACGTGTGGAGCAACGACCAGCCGCACTACGATACGCCGAGGTCGTTTCGACCCACCGAGAGTACGGTCGATCATCGGGAATGGCACCTTCACCACGCGCGACAGATCTCGGCCAACACCTTTTCCTACGAGCTCGATCTTCCTGAGAATCCCGTCCGCACCATCACCTTCTACGACATCATCACCGAACTCGTTCGAATCTCGCTCGCCCGACTTCGTCCTGGTTCCCCGAACGAGGCAGGACTGCACCACTTGGTCACGCGGCACCACACTTCCCAACCGACAGACGGTGAGCACGTGACCAGCCACGTCGGTCTCGGTCCGACGAACGACGGTCTCATCCCGTTCCACCTCACCATCGGAGATCTGGTCACCGCCCACGGCACTGCCACCACCAGCACGTCTTGAGGAAGGCTGGGTAACCGCAGTGATCGCGACGATTTCCGTGACGCGACCAACAGTCCACCGGAACCAGCGGGTGTGATGCTGAGATCCCGGACGCTCTCCGTGCGCCGGGATTCGAACCGAAAGCCGAAATGGTTTTCAACGTGCGGGAACGGACCGGGATCAGCCCGGGGGTTGCCCGTCGAGTTGGGTCACGGTGGCGAGCGACGGGCTCTCGGTGCGCCGCAGGCGCTCGGCCACGTTCTCCGCCTCGCGCAGCGCGCGCAGCGGATTGTGCCAGGTGAGCTTGCCCAGCTCCGCCTCGGACCAGTTCCGGTCGAGCAGCTCGGCGAGCAGGTTGGGATATCCGGCGACGTCGTCGAGCCCCGCGGTGGTGAACGGGGTGCCGTCGAAGTCACCACCGAGCCCGATGTGGTCGATCCCCGCGAGTTCGCGCATGTGGTCCAGGTGATCGGCCACATTGGACACGGTAGCTACGGGTCGTGGCTGGTCCCGCTCGAACTCGGTGCGTGCCCGGTGGCCCTGTTCGGTGCCGTCCAGCGGGTGCAGCCCCAGCCCGGTCAGGTGCGCGTCGACCGCCCTGTCCCACTCGGCCGCCTCCGGCAGCACGAACTTCGGTACGAAGGTCGCCATCGCCACACCGCCGTTGTCGGGCAGCGCCCGCAGCACGTCGTCCGGCACGTTGCGCGGGTGATCGCAGACCGCCCGCGCGCTGGAGTGCGAGAAGATCACCGGAGCGCGGCTGACCCGCAGCGCGTCCCGCATGGTCCCGGCCGAGGTGTGCGAGAGGTCTACCAGCATGCCCAGCCGGTTCATCTCCCGTACCACCGCCTCGCCGAAACGGGTGAGACCACCGGCGGCGGGTTCGTCGGTCGCCGAGTCCGCCCAGGGCACGTTGTCGTTGTGCGTGAGGGTCATGTAGCGCACGCCCAGCTCGTACAGCGCGCGCAGCGTGCCCATCGAGCAGTTGATCGAGTGACCGCCCTCGGCACCCATGAGGGAGGCGAGTCCCCCCGATTCGAGGCAGCGCTCCACATCCGCGGCCGAGTAGGCGGGGATCAGCCGATCCGAGTACCGCTCGGTCAGCCCGCGCACGCAGTCGATCTGCTCCAGGGTGGCCGAGACCGCGGCGTCACCGGTGAGGTCCGTGCGCACGTAGACCGACCAGAACTGCGCGCCCACGCCGCCGGAACGCAGCCGGTCCAGATCGGTGTGCAGTACCGGCGACTGGTCCGTCGCGATGTCGGCGCGGTCGGTGTCGTACCCGACCGCCTCGCGCAACGCCCAGGGCAGGTCGTTGTGGCCGTCGAACACGGGGTGCTCGTGCAGTAGCCGCGCGGCACGCCGCCGCGACTCGGACTCGGTGGGATCGGTCAAGGGGTCCGCCTTCTTCTCGTAGAGTTGTGTCGCTCGATGCCGGGGCAGGCCCGGTGACGTCCGGTTGGGACGTTTCGCCACCGGGGTCGTGCTCGGAGTTCGCTCCGGTCTCGAAGTGTGCCGGACAGCTGATCCACGTGTCCCGGGGATTCCTCCGGCGCGTGTGGCGAGAGCGGCGAAACGCCGCGTCCGATCCCCGAAAAACCGAGCACGCGCCGAGGCCGCGTCCCAATCCGTCGGACGCCCCTTCCCAGCGAGATCGACTCCGGCTAGCATGCTGCTGCCCGAACGGGTGATCCGCACTGCCACGGACAGGGGAGGCCGCCCATGACCGAGCAGCCCATGAGTGAGCCGCCCGTGAGTGAGCCGCAGGGCTCCGGAGCGCGAGCGCGCTTCGGAACCGACCGCTCACCGTGGAACCTGCTGCTGCTCGTCCCGCTGCTGATGCTCGTAACTCCACTGTGGAATCACGACGAGCCCAGGCTGTTCGGGCTGCCGATGTTCTACTGGTCGCAGTTCCTGTTCGTACCACTCGGCGTGGTGTGCGTGGGACTGGTCGTCCGCGCCGCGAACCGCAGGGAACGCGCGGCGACCGAGCGCGCCGCCGAAGGCAACGAGGGGAAGCGCTGACCGATGCTTTTCCTCGTGTCGTCCACTGGCGTGACTCGCCCGGTGCGGCAGCACCGAACCACCACCTCCGCGACTCGCACCGCCGCGGGTTCACCCGCGTCGTGCTCTCGCGAGGACGGCCCGACGTTGTGTAGGTCGCTACCCGATGTCGGGCACCCGGAGCGAGAGCCAGCGGGAGGTTCCGCCACCCGAACCCCCGGCAACCCCGACAGGAAACTCTGAAAAATGCAGTGGATCGAATTCGGCGTTTTTACCGCGCTCTTCCTGTTCGTGTCGGTGCTGGGGTTCCTCGCCACGCACTGGCGCCGAGCCGAGTCCATGCAACACCTCGACGAGTGGGGGCTCGGCGGGCGCAAGTTCGGCTCCTGGATCACCTGGTTCCTGGTCGGCGGTGATCTCTACACCGCTTACACCTTCGTCGCGGTCCCCGCGTTGGTCTTCGGGGCCGGTGCGATGGGTTTCTTCGCGCTGCCCTACACCGTCGTGCTCTACCCGCTGGTGCTGCTGCCGCTGCTGCGCATGTGGTCGGTGTCCAGAGTGCACGGCTACGTCACTCCCGCCGACTACGTGCGCGGCCGATACGGCTCGCCGCTGCTGGCCACGCTGATCGCGGTGACCGGCATCGTCGCCACGATGCCCTACATCGCGCTGCAGCTGGCCGGGTTGGAGGCGGTGCTGCGCACGATGGGACTCAACGCGGGCGGGCTGGCCGGGCACGCGCCGCTGTTCATCGCCTTCCTGGTGCTGGCGCTGTACACCTACCAGTCCGGACTCCGCGCGCCCGCGCTGATCGCGTTCGTCAAGGACCTGCTGATCTACGTGGTCATCCTGGTGGCCGTGTTCTACCTGCCCAGCCGGCTCGGCGGCTGGGGGTCGATCATCGACCAGTCCGCCGCGACGTGGTCCGGTTCGGACTCCGGCGGATCCATCCTGCTCGGGGAGCACAACCAGCTGCAGTACGCCACCCTCGCACTGGGTTCGGCGCTCGCGCTCTTCCTCTACCCGCACTCGCTGACCGGTATCCTCGCTTCCTCCGGTCGCAAGGTCATCCGGCGCAACATGGTCGCGCTGCCCGCCTACTCGTTCCTGCTCGGAATGCTGGCGCTGCTGGGCTACGCCGCACTGGCCGCGGGGGTCGAGCCCATCGTCAACGGCGCCACCGGCGAGCCGGACTCCAACACGATCGTGCCGGTGCTGTTCGACCGGATGTTCTCCGACTGGTTCGCGGGGCTGGCCTACGCCGCCATCGGGATCGGGGCGCTGGTGCCAGCGGCGATCATGTCCATCGCGGCGGCCAACCTGTGGACGCGCAACATCTACAAGGAGCACCTGCGCCCCGGTGCCACTCCGGCCCAGGAGGCCAAGCAGGCCAAACTCGCCTCGCTGGTGGTCAAGTTCGGCGCGGTGCTGAGCATCGTGTTCATCGACCCGCAGTTCTCCATCGACATGCAGCTGATCGGCGGCGTCATCGTGCTGCAGACCCTGCCCGCCGTCGCGATCGCCCTCTACACCAGGTGGCTGCATCGCTGGGCGCTGGTGGCGGGTTGGACGGTCGGTATGGTCTGGGGGCTCTGGCAGCTGTACCTGATCCCGAAGGACCCGGCCACCGGTGAGGGACACTTCGGCGGTTCCGCGATGCCGTTGTCGGACTTCAGCCTCTTCGGCTGGCAGCCGTTGCCGGACATCCGGACCCAGATCTACGTGGGTGCGGTGGCGCTGCTGCTCAACCTGCTGGTCGCGGTGGTGCTCACTCCGCTGCTGCGGTGGTTCGGCGCCGCCGAGGGCAGCGACGCCACCGTCGAGGCCGACTACCACGCCACCGAGGCACCCTCCGGTCCCACCGAGACGGCGGAGGCCGAGACCTCCGGTGAGACCGCCTCGCGGTGACGCACGGTTCGGGAAGCGGCATCCGTGAGTACTGTTTCCGGTCCCGGCCTGTATCGGATAGTGTTTCGTGGCTCACGCCTTGCTCGCGGGAGGACTCGGAGAACTGATCGCGACGGCGTGTGATCGGTCCCGATACTGACGGGAGGCGTGGCAATGGCATCGGACGCGGACGTCATCGTGGTCGGCGCGGGACTCGCCGGGCTGGTGGCCACCTACGAGCTCACCCGCGCGGGCAGATCCGTACTGCTGGTGGAGCAGGAGAACGCCGACAACCTCGGCGGGCAGGCCCACTGGTCCCTCGGCGGACTGTTCCTCGTGGACAGTCCGGAGCAGCGCAGACTCGGCGTGCGGGACAGCTACGAGCTGGCGCTGCGGGACTGGAACAGCAGCGCGGCCTTCGACCGCCCGGAAGCGGATCATTGGCCGCGATGCTGGGCACAGGCCTACGTCGAGTTCGCCGCGGGGGAGAAACGCTCCTACCTGCGCGGCCTCGGGATGCGGTTCATGCCCTTCGTCGGATGGGCCGAGCGCGGCGGCGGCACCGCCAGCTCCCACGGCAACTCGGTGCCGCGGTTCCACTTCGGTTGGGGAACCGGGCCCGAGATCGTGCGGGTCTTCGCCGACCGGGTGCGAGAAGCCGAACGTGCCGGTCTGGTGCGTATCCGGTACCGCCACCGGGTGGACGAGCTGCTCACCTCCGACGGCGTCGCGCACGGCGTGCGGGGCAGCGTGCTGCGGCCCAGCTCGGAACGCAGGGGAGTGGCCTCCTCGCGCGAGGTTGTTGGGGAGTTCGAGCACCACGCGCAGGCCGTGGTGATCACTTCCGGCGGGATCGGCGGCGACCAGGAGCTGGTGCGGCGGAACTGGCCCTCCTGGCTGGGACGGAAACCGGAGCGAATGCTCACCGGCGTCCCCGCCCACGTGGACGGCAGGATGCTCGACATCGGTGAGCGGGCCGGGGCGAGCGTGGTCAACCGCGACCGGATGTGGCACTACACCGAGGGCATCACCAACTGGGACCCGGTCTGGCCGGAACACGGTATCCGGATCCTGCCCGGACCGTCCGCCGTGTGGTTGGACGCCACCGGCGAGCGGCTGCCGGCGCCCTACTTCCCCGGTTTCGACAACATGGGCACGCTGCGCCACATCCTCGGCACCGGCTACGACTACACCTGGTTCCTGCTGGACCAGCGCATCCTGGAGAAGGAGTTCGCGCTGTCGGGTTCGGAGCAGAACCCCGACCTGACCGACAAGAGCCCGCGCAAGCTGCTGTCCAGGGTGCGCAAAGGAGCTCCCGGGCCGGTCGAGGCGTTCAAGCGCCACGGCGTCGACTTCGTGGTTCGGGACGACCTGCGGGACCTGGTGGCGGGGATGAACGAACTCACCGGTGAGTCGCTGCTGGACCCCCGCGCCGTGCGGGAGCGGGTGATGGCCCGCGACGCCGAGATACATCGCCCTTACGGCAAGGACATGCAGGTCTCGGCGATTCGCGCCGCACGGCGGTTCATCAGCGACAGGGCGATCCGCGTGGCCACGCCGCACGGACTGCTGGACAGCGGCAACGGGCCACTGATCGCGGTGCGGCTCCGGTTGCTCACCCGCAAGACCCTGGGCGGGCTGGAGACCAATTTGGACTCCCAGGTGATGCGACCCGACGGCTCCGCGTTCGAGGGGCTCTACGCCGCCGGTGAGGTCGCTGGGTTCGGCGGAGGCGGGGTGCACGGTTACAACGCGCTGGAGGGGACCTTCCTCGGTGGCTGTGTGTTCTCGGGCCGTAGCGCCGGACGGGCACTCGCCCGCGACCTTGGTTAGTCGTGAGGTTCCGCGGCGATTTCGCGAGAAATCGACGCCCACGTGGCCACACCGCCGCACTGGATCGACAATTTCGCGAGAAATTGACGCCCACTGGGCCGCACCCGACAACCGAGAACTTCTCGTCGACCCTTGGCCGAAGATGGGGGTTTCATGACCGAGACGCTCGAACTCATGCCGACCGACTGGCAGCGTGCGCTGGTGATCGTGGCGCATCCGGACGACGTGGAGTTCGCCGCCTGTGCGGCGGTGGCGAGCTGGACCGATGCGGGGCACGAGGTCAGCTACCTGTTGGCCTCCCGGGGCGAGGCCGGGATCGACGGAGTTCCTCCCGAAGAGGCAGGGCCGCTGCGCGAATGGGAACAGCGCGAGAGTGCCGCCCTGGTCGGAGTGCACGACGTGCGTTTCCTCGATCACCGGGACGGCGTCATCGAGTCGGGTATCGCGCTGCGGCGAGACCTGGCGCGCGGTATACGTGAAGTGCGTCCGGACCTGGTGATCACGTTCAACCACTACGACCGCTGGGGATTCGGCGGCTGGAACAGCCCGGACCACCGTGCGGTGGGGCGTTCGGCGCTGGACGCCGTCGGTGATGCCGGCAACCGCTGGATCTTCCCCGAGCTCGTCACCGAGGAGGGGCTGCATCCCTGGAAGGGGGTGAGCCGGATCGCGGTGGCAGGATCACCGCACCCCACGCACGCTGTCGACGTCGGCCCGACCCTCGACCGGGCGGTGGGGTCGCTGGCCGCGCACGCCAACTATCTGGCGGCACTGACCGAGCAGACACCGGCGGACATGGCCCGCGACTTCCTGCACCGCACCACCGCCGAGGCAGGGGCTTCCTTCGGCACCGAGCACGCCGTCGCCTTCGAACTCGTCTAGAGTTCGCCATCTCGGTTGGGCGAGGCGGCTGAAGTGGCGGAACCTCTCGCACGGCTCTCGCTCCGGGAGGCCCGACACCGGGTAACGACCTACACAACGTCGGGGCCGTCCTCGCGAGAGCCGCACGGGAGAACCCGCGGTCGGTCCCGTTGCGAGGGTGGTCTGAGCTCAGCCTCCGGGGTGGTCGGAGTTCGGCACTGGATCGAAGCCTCCCGGCGATTTCGCGAGAAATCGACGCCACCCGCGCCGTGCTACCCCAGCGGCGCGGAGATTTCGTGGGAAATCGACGCTGCTAGGTCTCAACACCGGAGCGTCCTATTCGGACTCGTTTTGGTCGGCCCGCTCGAACTCCGGTGCCCAGACGTGCCAGCTCGACAACTCGATCGGGCACTGGTAAGCGATCAACCTGCCCTCGGTGGAGTTGACCAGGGTCTGTGCCTGCTGTTTGGTGATGATCGCGCGGTGTGCGCACACCGTGCATCGCGGGGCGTTGCTGTAGTTCCACATCGTCAACGGCGGTTGTTCCTCACCGGTATGTCGTGGGGCGGGAGTACGGCGTGTGGTCGTGCGGACCTGGCGCGGTTCCGGAACGTCGCAACCGCTGCTGTCGGACCCGTGCGACTCGCCCGTCCTCACCCACCGTCCACCCAGTCCTGCGGCACGACCACGTGCAGTGCGTTCCGAGCCACCGAGAAGTCCCTCGGCGTCCCCGCGACGAGTTCACCGTCGATGTTGATCGGCATGTTCGGAGTCGTCTCCAGCCGCATTCGCCTGGTGCGGATGTGCTCCGCCTGATCGGTTTCCAGCAGCTTCGTGCTCTTGAAGTTCCGTGCCACAGTGGCCAGCTCGCGGATGTTGCCGTGTTTGATCACCGTCACGTCCAGCGTACTGTCGTCGATGCCGGAGTCGAACACGGCGAGCTGGCCCCCGCCGAAGTAGCGACCGTTGGCCACGGAGACCTGCAGCAGGCTGTTGAACTCCTTCGTCGGGTGATCCCCGTCCGGGAAGGTGAGCCGTGCGGGGAACGGCCGGTGTCGCATGAAACCCCGAGCCGATGCCACCGGATAGGCCAGTGAGCCCACGAGCTTCTTCAGCTTGGGGGACATGGCGGTGGCGACGTTCGAGCCGATGCCGACCGATGCCCGGTTCGCGTAGTAGTTGTTGCCGCACAGTCCGAGGTCGATGTCGACGACCTTGCCTCGGGCGATGGTCTCGCACGCCTTCTCGATCTCGGTCGGGATCTCCAGGGTGCGGGCGAAGTCGTTCGCCGTACCCAGCGGCAGCAGTCCCATCGGAACACCTGTGTGGGCGAGCACGTCGACCACCGAGCTGATCGTGCCGTCACCACCACCGATGATCACGAAGTCGTGCTCGTCGTCGATGGCGGCCCGTACCGTCTCCACCAGCCGCGCGGGGTCCCGGAGCGGATAGGTGGTACCCAACGGGACCCCCAGTTCCGTCAGACTCCGCACGGCCTGCGTGTAAGCGATGCTCCCGGTCCGGGAAAGCGTGTTGACCACGACCGCAACCCGGTTCAATCCGCCGCTGGTGGACACCACTGCTCCCGTCTGCCTGCTGCGCCTACATTCCGAAGGGCTTACACCCCGAAGTGTATGCGGGGTGTCGCGATGCTTCGTCGGTGTGTGGTGTGTGCTACTCCATCGGCGAGCCGGTGTCGCCCGCCACGGGGCACGTGTGCGGCGACCGGAGGCACGCACAGGGGAACTCGCCGGAACGAGAACGGGGCGGGACCACGCGGTCCCGCCCCGGCTGCGATCTCGCCGTTTCCGGATCTTTCGGTCCGAAAGCGGCCGTCGACGACTCAGCTCGCTGTCGCGGGCGCGTCGGTCGGGGTCTTCTCGATGTAGGCGGCGGCGCGGCGCGCGGGCAGTCGTACCGCTATCGCGTAGAAGTACATCGCCACGCTCCACACCGCGATCACGAGCGAGCCCAGACCGATGCCGAGGAATCCGTCACCGCCGTTGAGCAGGCTGCCGGCGGCCTCTGCGCTGGCGTCCATCTCACCGAAGTAACTGAAGATCATCAGTCCGGCGAGCCAGACCGGGAACCAGGAGCCCGCCTTGAAGTCGACCGGCGGCGTGTCGTGCTTGGTGGTCACGTGGTAGATCACGAACACCACGTAGCCGACCAGCAGGCCGATGAGCATCTTCTCGTTGATCGACCAACCCGACCAGAACACCAGCAGGCCGGAGGCGATGAACGCCAGCACCGGGATCAGGTCTCCGCCGGGCAGTCGGAAGGGGCGGTCCTGGTCGGGCAGCTGCCTGCGCAGCGCACCCACCACCAGGCAGCCCGGTGCGAACGAAACGGCGAAGGCGGAGCTGATGAAGCCGATGAACTTCGACCACGCCGGGAAGGGCAGGAAGAAGAAGCACCCGACCACGAACATCAGCAGGATGGACACCCACGGCACGCCC
>NZ_FOMZ01000005.1:329570-331335 GCF_900112765.1 Actinopolyspora alba | reverse complement strand
ACCACCGAGCCGATCAGGGCGAACGGCACGTTGCGCTGCGGGTTGTCGGTCTCGCCCGCGAACTCGACACCGTTGCGGAAGCCCAGGTAGGAGAAGGCGATACCCGCCGCCGGGATGGCGGTGAAGATGGCCCCCGCCCCGCTGGGCATGAAGCCGCCGAAGTTGGTGAGGTTGCCCGGGTTGAACTCGGCGGCGAACAGCACGACGATGACCAGCACGATCACCGCGAGCTTCCACCACACCAGGATGTTGTTCAGGTAGGCGAACAGTCGGACGCCGAGCACGTTGATGGCGCTGTACAGCGCCATGAGCCCGATGGCCACGAACCATCCCGCTCCGTTGACCAGGTACTCGCCGTCGGACTCGATCATGAGCCAGCTCGCGTATGGGTACGCGTACTGCATGGTGGCCAGCACCTCGATGGGGGTGACCGCGGCGGCGGCCAGCCAGCTGATCCAACCGGAGCTGAAGCTGGCGAAGGAGCCGAAGGAGTAGTGCGGGAAGCGGATGATCCCGCCGACGACCGGGAACATCACCGACAGCTCGGCGTAGACGAACCCGATCAGCATGATCATGATCGCGCCGATGATCCAGGACAGGATCGCTGCCGGACCGGCGATCTGGGAAGCGTAGAGGGCGCCGAACAGCCACCCGGAACCGATGATCGCGCCGACCCCGGTGAACAGCAGGCTGATCCGGTTCACGTCCCTGCGGACCCCGTGATCGAGCTGCACCTTGGCCTGCGTCGGTGGCGCAGTTGGTGTCGCCATCTATTCGCCCTTTCCGTACCTTTGTGAGGTCGATAACTACTTTGAGCGTGGACTCTCTAGGATTCGGGCGGCCTCGTCAACACGAAACGGTTAACCTGTCGCGCAAACAAGTAACATTTTGTGTACGAAACAGTGCGTAGACCGTGCGATCGTGTCGCATCTCGGGCGATTCGTGGCTTTTCGTGTGATCAGAATCGCGTGGAGATCAGAAGTGCGTTGACCGGCAAGCTCCCACTGTGTGGGAAGGTCTCGTGTGCCTGTGTACGTGCTCCGCACGGTCGGGGTTCCCGCGGTATGGGAGCGGTAGTACCCGGCGGTAGGCCCCCTCGAAGCGGCCGTGTGGCAGCCGTGGCGGGGCGAGGCGCGGCAGGGGCCGCCCCGCGTGAAGTGAGATCCGGTCAGCCCGCCGTGTTGGGGGCGTCGGTGGGGGTTTTCTCGACGTAGGACGCCACCCGCCGGGAGGGCAGCCGCACCGCCATGGCGTAGTAGTAGATCAGCACGCTCCACACCACGATGATCAAAGCGCCGAGTCCCACCCCTATCGGACCGTCACCGCCCTGCAGCACCAACCCCGCATCGGCGGGCTGGTTCGGGGTGACCTCCCCGAAGTAGCTCAGCGCCAGCATCCCGGCCAGCCACACGGGGAACCAGGAACCGGCCTTGAAGTCGACCGGTGGCGTGTCGTGCTTGGTGGTTACGTGGTAGATCACGAACACCACGTAGCCGACCAGCAACCCGATGAGCATCTTCTCGTTGATCGACCAGGTGGACCAGAACACCAGCAGATTGGACGAGAAGAACGCCAGCAGCGGAATCGTGTCCCCGCCGGGCAGCCGGAAGGGGCGGTCCTGGTCGGGCAGTTGGCGGCGCATGGCGCCGACCACCAGGCAGCCCGGCGCGAAGGAGACGGCGAAGGCCGAGGTGATGAAGCCGATGAACTTCGACCACGCCGGGAAGGGCAGGAAGAAGAAGCACCCGACCACGAACATCAGCAG
>NZ_FOMZ01000005.1:174118-329370 GCF_900112765.1 Actinopolyspora alba | reverse complement strand
ACCACCGAGCCGATCAGGGCGAACGGCACGTTGCGCTGCGGGTTGTCGGTCTCGCCCGCGAACTCGACACCGTTGCGGAAGCCCAGGTAGGAGAACGCCACCCCGGCCGCCGGGATGGCGGTGAAGATGGTTCCGGCGCCCTCCGGCATGAACCCGCCGAACTCGGTGAGGTTGCCGGGATTGAACGACACGGCGAAGAAGACCACGATGACCAGCACGATCACCGCGAGCTTCCACCACACCAGGATGTTGTTCAGCCGGGCGAACACACCGACGCCCAACGCGTTGATCGTGCTGTACAGCGCCATCAGCGCGATCGCGATCAACCAGCCGTAGCCGCTGACCAGGTACTCTCCCTCCACCGGAGTCATCAACCAGCCCGCGTAGGGGTAGGCGTACTGCATGGTGGCCAGCACCTCGATGGGGGTGACCGCGGCGGCGGCCAGCCAGCTGATCCAGCCCGCGCTGTAACTCGCGAAGGAGCCGAAGGAGTAGTGCGGGAAGCGGATGATCCCGCCGACGACCGGGAACATCACCGACAGCTCGGCGTAGACGAAGCCGATGAACAGCACCATGATCGCGCCGATGATCCAGGACAGGATCGCTGCCGGACCGGCGATCTGGGAGGCGTAGAGGGCGCCGAACAGCCATCCGGAACCGATGATCGCGCCGACCCCGGTGAACAGCAGGCTGATTCGGTTCACGTCCCTGCGGACCCCGTGATCGAGCTGCACTGTGGCACGGGTCGGTGAACCAGCCGGTGTGCCCATAATCGGCCCCATTCGAGTGATAGGGATCACTTCGGTGTTCCCATAGCACTCTCAGGCAGACACGGGAGTTCGGCAACACGAACACGCCTGTGGCCCGAACACGGTCCGCGCAGCGAGGGCCGATCGAGTCCCGCCGCCCGGTCCGCCGCATGGCTCGGCGGCGTCGATTTCTCGCGAAATCGCCGCGCCGGTGTGGCCAGGGTGGTGTCGATTTCTCGCGAAATCGCCGGTCCTGCGGCGCTCCCAACGCCGAACTCCCACCACTCCCGCAGGCCGAGCTCCTGCCACTCATGCAGTCGGCACCGCCGCGAGAGGTTCCGCCACCCGCACCGCCACGCAACCCGTGCCGTGCGCAGTAGTCATTCGTGACGCTTGAGCCCCTCGAAGGCGATCGTTGTGACCGCCTCGGCGATCTCCTCCTTGGTCAACCCCTGCCTGGGGCGGTACCACTCGATCACCGAGTTCACCATCCCGAACAGCAGCCTGCTGGTCAGTGCCGGGTCCAGGTCCAGCCGCAGGCTGCCCGCCCGCTCCGCCTCGGCGACGAGCTCGCCCACCAGGTGGTCGAACTCCCGGCGCCGGGCGAGTGCCTGGCGCTCCACCTTGCTGTTGCCGCGCACCCGCAGCAGCAGGGTCACGAACGGCAGCTCGTCGACCAGCACCTCGACGCTGCGCCGCACCACGTGGTGCAGCCGGTCGATGGCGGGCCCTTCCAGCGACTCGGGTTCGTCCAGCACCGCGAACAGCGCGTCCAGCGCCCGGTCCACGCTCATCCGCAGCAGTTCCTGCTTGCTGGAGACGTGGTAGTAGATGGCCGATTTGGTGATGCCGAGCCGCTTGGCCAGGTCCTCCATGCTCGTGCCGTCGTAGCCGCGCTCGTGGAAGACCTTGACGGCGGTGCGCAGCAGCGAATCGAGGTCGTAGCCCGGTCTGCCCCGCCCCGCACCGTTGTTCGTAGCCGCACCCGCCATGGTCCTCAGTCTTGCAGTATCAGCCGGGGAGCGCGGTCACCGGCCCGCGCGGCCCCGGCGAGGGTGTCCACCGGGTATCACCGCCTCCGGTGAGGATTTCCCGGGCGATCCGGTCGGGACGGTTCGATCAGCTCTCGCGCAGGTCGACGATCCGGCGCAGTTTGCCGACCGAACGCGGCAGCGTGTCGGGCTCGACGATCTCCACGCCCGCGCTCACCCCTACCGCGTCCTTGATCGCCGCGGCCAGCGCGCCCGGCGCCTCCGAACGCTGCGCGTCGGTGGTGGTCTCGTCCGCCTCGATCCTGACGCGCATCTCGTCGAGTCGTCCCCGCGTGGTGAGTTCGAGCTGGAAGTGCGGCGAGAGGCCGTCCTGCCGCAGCACGAGCTCCTCGATCTGGCTGGGGAAGACGTTCACGCCGCGCAGGATGATCATGTCGTCGCTGCGTCCGGTGATCTTCTCCATCCTGCGCATCCCCGGTCGTGCGGTGCCGGGCAGCAGCCTGGTTAGGTCCCGGGTGCGGTAGCGGATCACCGGCATGGCCTCCTTGGTCAGCGAGGTGAACACCAGTTCGCCGTGCTCGCCGTCTGGCAGCGGCTCCTCGGTGACCGGGTCGATGATCTCCGGGTAGAAGTGGTCCTCACAGATGTGCGGGCCGTCCTTGGTGGTCACGCACTCGTTCGCCACGCCGGGGCCCATCACCTCGGAGAGCCCGTAGATGTCCACCGCGTCGATCCCGGCCGCTTCCTCGATCTCGCGGCGCATCTCGGCCGTCCAGGGTTCGGCGCCGAAGATGCCGATCCGCAGCGAGCTTTCCCTGGGGTCGAGGCCCTGCCTGCGGAACTCGTCGAGCAGCGTGAGCATGTAGGAGGGCGTGATCATTATGATCTCGGGTTCGAGGTCGTGGATGAGCTTCACCTGCCGCTCGGTCATCCCCCCGGAGGCGGGGATCACGGTGCAGCCGAGCCGTTCGGCGCCGTAGTGCGCGCCGAGCCCGCCGGTGAACAGCCCGTAGCCGTAGGCCACGTGCACCTTCTGGCCGGGGCGGCCGCCCGCCGCTCGGATGGATCGCGCGACCACATCGGCCCAGGTGTCCAGGTCCCGCTGGGTGTAGCCGACCACGGTGGGTGTGCCGGTGGTGCCGCTGGAGGCGTGCACCCGCCGCAGCTGGTCCTGCCCGACCGCGAACATGCCGAACGGGTAGTTCTCCCGCAGGTCGTTCTTGGTGGTGGTGGGGAACTTCGCCAGGTCGGCGAGGCTCTCGCAGTCCTCGGGCCGCACCCCGGCCTCGTCGAACTTCCTCCGGTAGCAGGGCACGTTCTCGTAGGCGTGCCGCAGGGTTTCGCGGAGCCGTCGCAGTTGCAGTTCGGCCAGCTCGGCGCGGCTCGCGTGTTCCGCGGCGTCCGGTTCGGTCGCCGGAGTGTCGTGGGACGGGGTGCCGGAGGGGGCCGGTTCGGTGTGCGCGGCGAGTTCGGTCATGGTCGTGATCCCTTCAGCTCTTGATGCTGCGGCTGTGCCCGCGGAACTCGGCGATGGTTTCCCCACCGGCGTCGTCGCGGAACACCGTGGTGTCGTAGATGCCGCTGCGTCCCCTGGTGTGGCGTTCGACCGCTCTGGCGTGCAGCAGCTCCCCCTCGTGCGCGGGAGCCAGGAACGTGATCTGCGCGCTCGCGGCGACGGTGACCGGCCCGTGGCTGTTGCAGGCACAGGCGAAGGCCGTGTCCGCCAGCAGGAACACGTAACCGCCGTGGGCGATGGCGTGTCCGTTGACCATTTCCGGGGTCACGCGCATCCGCACGTGTGCGTGCCCCTCCGAGGCCTCGAGCAGCTCTATGCCGAGCGCTTTCGAGGCGTGGTCCTCGTCGAACATGGCCGCGGTGGGAGCGGCTATCGGCGGGTGCTCGGCGTCCAAATCGGTTTCACCACCTCGGAATACTGACCGAACAGTCGGTTGCCTAGCCGGGATCGCCGTGGTTGCCTCGCGTGCCGCGCTGCCGGTCTTCGATGGTTTTTTCGTGGGCAACTGTCGGTCAGGTGATTGTGCACGAGCTTGTTCTGCGTCACAATGCTTTACCGACCGATTGGTCAGTAATAAGTGAACTCGGTTGCCTGGCCGTGCCACGACGGGCGGTACGGGAACTCGGACAGCAGGCGGACTACCCCAGGGAGATCGCGACGATGGAGCCATTGCGCAGCTACCTCGCGGGACGGTGGCAGCGACCCGACGCGGCCGGAACGCCGTTGCACGACGCCGCGACCGGGCAGGAGGTCGCGCGGATCTCCACCTCCGGGCTGGACCCCGCCGCCGCACTCGCTCACGGCCGGGAGAGCGTCGGTCCCGCGTTGCGCGAGCTCACCTTCCACCAGCGTGCCGCGCTGCTCAAGACGCTGGCCTCGCACCTGCGCGAACACCGCCACGAGCTCTACTCGCTCTCGGCCCGGACCGGCGCCACCAAGGGCGACTCCAAGTTCGACATCGACGGCGGCATCGGCGTGCTGTTCAGCTACTCCAGCAAGGGCAGGCGCGAGATGCCCGACGACACCGTCTACGTGGACGGTGCCACGGAACCGCTGAGCAAGCAGGGGACCTTCCTCGGCCAGCACATCGCCACCCCGCTGCACGGGGTGGCGGTGCAGATCAACGCGTTCAACTTCCCGGTCTGGGGACCGCTGGAGAAGCTCGCCCCCGCGTTCGTCGCCGGGATGCCGACCCTGATCAAACCCGCTCCGCAGACCGCCTACCTGACCCACCGCCTGGTGGAGCTGATCGTCGAGTCCGGCATCCTGCCGGAGGGATCGGTCCAGCTGCTGTGCGGCGATCCCGGCGATCTGCTCGACCACCTGACGGAGCAGGACACGCTCTCGTTCACCGGATCGGCCGCCACGGCACGGCGCCTCCGCGCGCACGAGAACGTGGTGCGGCGCGGCGTGCGGTTCAACGCCGAGGCCGACTCGCTGAACTGCTCGATACTCGGCCCGGACGCCACCCCGGACACCCCGGAGTTCGAGCTGTTCGTGCGCGAGCTGGTCACCGAGATGACCGTCAAGGCGGGCCAGAAGTGCACCGCCGTTCGCAGGGCGTTCGTCCCGGCGGAGCTCGCCGACGAGGTGACCGAGGCCGTCCGGCGACGACTCGCCGACATCAGGGTCGGCGATCCCTCCTCCGGCGAGGTCGACATGGGGGCGCTGGCGGATCCGGAACAGCGCGAGGAGGTCCGCCGCTCGCTGAAGGCGTTGTTGGAGTCGTGCCGACTGGTGCACGGGGACCCGAACACGCCGTTCGAACTCGTCGACGCCGACTACGAAAAGGGCGCTTTCGTGCCCCCCATGCTGCTGCGCTGCGACGATCCCGAACTGCCGCAGCCGCACGAGGTGGAGGCGTTCGGCCCGGTGAGCACGATCATGCCCTACCGCGACGCCGAGCACGCCGTGGACCTGGCACGCCGTGGTCACGGCAGCCTGGTGGGATCGGTCGTCTCCGCCGACCCCGACTTCGTCCGCACCGTCGTCACCGGTGCCGCTTCGCAGCACGGCCGGATGCTGGTGCTCAACCGCAACGACTCGGCCGAGTCCACCGGTCACGGTTCACCGCTGCCGCAGCTGGCACACGGCGGTCCCGGCCGGGCCGGTGGTGGTGAGGAGATGGCCGGGTTGCGCGGCGTGCTGCACCACATGCAGCGCACCGCCGTGCAGGCGGACCCGGACACCCTCACCTCCCTGACCCGGCAGTGGATGCCGGGCAGCGCCCGCGAGACCACGGCGGTTCACCCGTTCCGCAAGCACCTGGAGCGGCTGCGCGTCGGGGACAGCGTGGTCGGCGGCCCCCGCACCGTCACCCGGGAGGACGTGCGGCGCTTCGCCGAGTTCACCGGGGACGAGTTCTACGCGCACACCGACGAGGAGGCAGCCGCCGCCAACCCGTTCTTCGGGGGACTGGTCGCGCACGGCTACCTCGTCGTCTCGTTCGCCGCCGGGTTGTTCGTCGCCCCCGAGTCCGGGCCGGTGCTGGCCAACTACGGCCTGGAGAACCTGCGCTTCCTGACGCCCACCTATCCGGGCGACGAGATCACGGTCACGCTGACCGCCAAGCGCATCACGCCTCGGTACAACGCCGACTACGGCGAGGTGCGCTGGGACGCGGACGTGACCAACCAGGACGGTGAGTCCGTCGCCAAGTACGACGTCCTCACGCTCGTGGCGAAGGAGAACCCACCGGAATGAGGCGTCGTCCACCGGATGCGGGGCCTGCCGGGGTGAGAGTCCCCGGGAGGTTCCGCCTGGCGAGCGTCCCGGCAGAGCGAAACGGAAGAATTCGGGGAGGAGGTGAGTGGCGTGAGCACCGATGAAGCCACGATCACCGACGAGGAGCGGTTATACGAGCGGTTCGAGGCGACCGTCGAGCACGACCAGCGCGTCGAGCCGAGGGACTGGATGCCCGAGGGCTACCGCAAGACCCTGGTGCGCCAGATCGCCCAGCACGCGCACTCCGAGATCATCGGAATGCAGCCGGAGGGCAACTGGTTGACCCGCGCCCCGAGCCTGCGCCGCAAGGCGATCCTGCTCGCCAAGGTGCAGGACGAGGCCGGGCACGGGCTCTACCTGTACTCGGCGGCCGAGACGCTCGGCGTCGAGCGCTCCGACCTGACCGAGAAACTCGTCGCACGACGCCAAAAGTACTCCTCCATCTTCAACTACCCGGCGCTGACCTTCGCCGACATCGGGGTGATCGGTTGGCTGGTGGACGGAGCCGCGATCGTGAACCAGGTGCCGCTGTGCCGGTGCTCCTACGGGCCCTACGCCCGGGCGATGATCCGCATCTGCAAGGAGGAGTCCTTCCACCAGCGGCAGGGCTACGAACTGCTGCTGACCATGATGAACGGTTCCGAGCGGCAGCGGCGGGACGTGCGGGACGCCGTCGACCGCTGGTGGTGGCCCTCGCTGATGATGTTCGGGCCGCCGGACGGGGACTCGCCCAACACCCAGCAGTCGATGGCTTGGGGAATCAAGCGGCACACCAACGACCAGCTGCGGCAGAAGTTCGTGGACATGACCGTGCCGCAGGCGGAGGCACTGGGAGTAACGCTCCCCGACTCCGGGCTGAGCTACAACGCCGAGCGCGAGCACTACGACTTCTCCGAGCCGGACTGGGAGGAGTTCCACCGGGTGTTGGCGGGCGAGGGGCCGTGCAACACGCAACGCGTCGAACGGCGGCGCGCCGCGCACGAGGGCGGCTCCTGGGTACGCGAGGCCGCGGCTGCGCACGCGGCGAAGCAGGCGGAACGCGGGAGGGCCGCGGTATGAGCACACCATCCGGAACCGGCGAGACCGGCCGGGACGCGACGGGCGGGGTGGAACGGCCCAGCACGGCATGGCCGCTGTTCGAGGTCTTCGTCAGGGGAAAGCGGGGACTCAACCACGTGCACGTGGGGTCGCTGCACGCCGCCGACGAGGAGATGGCGCTGCACAACGCGCGCAACCTCTACACCCGGCGCAACGAGGGAGTGAGCATCTGGGTGGTGCGCGCGGCCGACATCACCGCCTCCAGCCCGGACGAGAAGGACCCGTTCTTCGCGCCGAACGGGGACAAGGTCTATCGGCACCCCACGTTCTACGAGATTCCCGACGATGTCCCCCATATTTAGTGAGATGACGTCGGACAGCTTGCTGGGGTGGTCCGGTGGCGGAACCTCTGGCACGGCTCTCGCTCCGGGAGGCCCGACATCGGGTAGTTACTACACAACGTCGGGCCTTCCTCACGAGAGCCGCACCAGAGAACCCGCGGCGGTACCGACTGCCGGAGCGGTGGGGTTCGGCCCGGCTCTTGCCTCGGTCCCGCACTCGACAAGTCGTGCCGCGGCGGTTCGGCGGCCACATTCGCAACCGGTGAGGTAATTCCCCATGTCGTTCGACAACGCCTACGAGGCAATCGCCGAGACACATCCCGAGGGGGACGCGCGCTGGGCGTTCGGCACCGGATTCGACGATCCGCTGTCCGGAGTGGACACCACAGTGCCCGCCGGTGTCGACACCGCCGACCTCGCGGCCTACTGCCTGATGCTCGGCGACGACGCGCTGATCCTCTCGCAACGGCTCACCGAGTGGGTGACGTGCGCTCACGAGCTGGAGGACGAGGTGGCGCTGGCCAACATCGCCCTGGACCTGCTCGGGCAGGCGAGGATGCTGCTCTCCCGCGCGGGTTCGGTCGAGGGTCTCGACCGCGACGAGGACGCGCTGGCCTACTTCCGCTCCGAACCGGAGTTCCGCAACGTGCGGCTGGTCGAGCTGCCCGGCGGTGACTTCGGCAGGACCATCGCCGCGCTGCTGGTGTTGTCCACCTGGCGGCTGGCGCTGCTCAACCGGCTGGTCACCTCGGCGGATCCGGTGCTCTCCGCGATCGCCGCGAAAGCGGTCAAGGAGGTCACCTACCACCGAGAGTACGCCGCACGCTGGGCCGTCCGGCTCGGTGACGGCACCGACTACTCCGCCGAGCGGCTGCGGAGCGGGTTCGCCGACGTGCTGCCACTGGTCGACGAACTGTTCACCGGGCACGCCGTGGAGCGGCGACTGGTCGCTGCGGGAGTGGCCGTGGACAGCACCGAGCTGCGGGAGGAGTTCGACGACGTGCTGGCCCGAGTCGCCGAGCAGGCGCTGCTGCGGCTGCCCGAGGTGAACCGGGTGGGCTCGGTCGGCGGTCTCGCGGGTCGCGACGGCGTCCACACCGAACACTTCGGCTACCTGCTCGCGGAGATGCAGAGCCTGGCGCGCGCTGATCCGGAGGCGACATGGTGACCCGTACCGAACGCGATCGGACCGTGGCCGCCGAGGTCGCGGAGTCGGTGACCGATCCGGAACTTCCCATGCTCACCCTCGCCGACCTCGGGGTGCTGCGCGAGGTGACCGTCACCGATACCGGCGGCGTGGTCGTCACGATCACGCCCACCTACTCCGGCTGCCCGGCGCTGACCGAGATGCGTACCGATCTGCACCGCGGGCTGACCGAGGCGGGATACACCGATGTGCGGATCCGCACCGAGCTCTCCCCGCCGTGGAGCAGTTCGTGGATCACCGAACGCGGCAGGCGCAAACTCGCCGAACACGGCATACACCCACCGGACGAGCGGTCGAACGCTCCGGCCGCGCGCGATACCGGCGGCGGTCCGGTCCCGCTGACCCTGGAACCGCCGCGACGGGAGATCCGCTGCCCGCGGTGCGATTCCAACGCCACCGAACGGACCTCCGAGTTCAGCGCCACCGCGTGCAAGGCGTTGTATCGCTGCCTGGACTGCCGGGAGCCCTTCGAGTACTTCAAGGAGATCTGACGTGTCCACCCCGACGGCTACCGCGCCGAGGCGCCGCGCGGACAACTCCTTCCACACCCTCCGGGTGGCCGAGGTCGAGCGGCTGTGCGACGACGCGGTCGCGGTGACTCTCGACGTCCCCTCGGAGCTGGCCGCCGAGTTCGACTTCCTGCCCGGCCAGTCGCTGACCCTGCGGCGGCGCGAGGACGACGGTGAGCACCGGCGTTCCTACTCGATCTGTTCCGCGCGGGGAACTCCGCCCCGCATCGGGGTGCGGCTGGTGCCGGAGGGGTTGTTCTCCGGGTGGCTGACCGGGGGGATCGAGGTCGGTGACGAGATCGAGGTGATGCCGCCCACCGGACGGTTCACCCCGGATCTGACGGTCGGGGGCAGGCACGTGCTCGTCGCGGCGGGCTCGGGGATCACCCCGGTGCTGTCCATCGCGGCCACGCTGCTGGCCGAGACGGATTCGGCGGTCACGGTGATCTACGGCAACCGGCGCAGCGACACCGTGATGTTCGCCGACGAGCTCGCCGACCTCAAGGACCGTCATCCGAGCCGCTTCGAACTGGTGCACGTGCTCTCCAGGGAACCCCGCGAGTCCGAACTGGTCAGCGGGCGGTTGGACGCCGAGCGGCTGCGCGGTCTGCTGGGCACGCTGGTGCCGCTCGACGGTTCGGAGCAGTGGTGGCTGTGCGGCCCTTACGGCATGGTCGAGGACGCCGGGGCGGTGCTGACCGAACTCGGTGTGCCGGGTGAGCGGGTGCACCGTGAGCTGTTCTACGTCGACGACGTTCCTCCCGAGCCGGTGCGGCACGAGGAGGGCGACTACGAGGGCGAGGTGACTCGGGGACGGGTGACGCTGGACGGCCGCACCACCGAGGTCGCGCTGCCCACCGACACCCCGGTGCTCGACGCTGCCCAGCGGGTTCGTTCGGATCTGCCGTTCGCCTGCAAGGGCGGGGTCTGCGGCACCTGTCGTGCCAGGATCACCGAGGGGCAGGTGCGGATGCGCCGCAATTTCGCGCTGGAGGACTCCGAGGTGGAGTCCGGGTTCGTGCTCACCTGCCAGTCGATCCCGGTCACCGAGGAGGTCGCGGTGGACTACGACGTCTGAGCTCTCTTCCCTGGTCGTCGATTTCTCGCGAAATGTACGAGAGGGGTGGGCGGGAGAGCCGCCGCCTCCACGGCGAACCCCTTCACGACCGTGACCAACAGCACCTCGCCCGGCCGAGGTGGGGCGGTGTGCGGCCGGGGGGGCGACCGGGTGCATCCCTCCGGCCGCCCCGCGGCAACGATCCGAACCGGTTCGGGCGGTGCGTCCGACCGGTCAGCGCTGTGTGACTGGCCACGAGCTGTGTGGCTGGCCACGAACACCGTCCCCGCGCCACGGTAGTTCTTCGGAACCGGCCCGGGAGTACCGAGTACGCAGCGGGAGGGATCAGCCTTCCTCTTCTTCCTCGCCCTCTTCCTCACCCTCCAGCATCTCGCCGAGCATCATGCCGCCGAGAACGCCTGCCGCGGCGCCCGCCACTCCACCGGCGACGGCACCACCCAGTCCGGAACCGGAGTGCCCCGAGTCGTGACCGTGGTGACCGTGCCCACCGCCGAAGAATCCGCCCGAGGACTGCGACACCGCCTGCAACCAGTTCTGGATCTCTGAGGTCCAGTCGGTGTGCAGCGCTTCCTCGTGGCTGCGGTGGATGCGCCCCAACGCGTCGCCGCCGGAGGTGAACAGACCGCCCCGCTTGTCCGCCTCCAGCACCACGTCCAGGCTGTCGGGACGCGCCACGAAGGTCAGCTCGACCTCGTTGATACCACCCGCGAACTGCGGTGGCGCGAAGAACTCGATCTCCTGGTAGAAGGGGTACTGCTGTGCGATGCCGTGCAGCACGCCGTGCTCGACATCGGCGCTTTTCAGCGGTGCGCCCATGTTCAGCAGCGCCTCGATCACCGGTTGCTGCGACGGCAGTGGTTCGACGTGCAGCGGGTCCATGTCACCGGTGTCCACCGCCTTGGCCACCGCGACCTCGGTGCGAACGCCGAGCCGCATACCGTGCAGTGGCTGGCCGCGCAGTGCCGTGATCGGTAGCTCCCACGGCAGCGGCAGTTCGAACGGGATCGTGGAGTACTGCTCGGCCTCCAGCGTGAACTCCCCGCTCACCGTGTGACGCTGGAACTCCAACGCCCCTTTCTGGTCGTCGGAGGTTTCCACCTCGGCCACCAGGATCAGGTCGATCCGCTGGATCTCGGCGGTCCCGCTCGCTCCTCCGATGCGGACCTCCCCCGAGACCTGACCACCCGGTTGGCAGGCTTCCTCGTGCAGCACCGTGTCCACCGAGGGGCCACCGATTCCCACTGCCTGCAACATGCGTTTGAACACTGCGCGATCCCTTCATCGCCGACCGTTTCCGTGACTCCCGCCGATTCGGGTGTGCCACGTGCTTTCGCCCGTGCGACGATGCTGCCGCCGGTGTGGTTTCCGTGTTGGCGTTGTCCGGTTCGATCGTTACCGCATTTTGACCGGAAAATCCCGGAAGTCCGGAGTCGCCGACGGCGAGCCGAGTGTCGATTTCTCGCGGAATCGTCGCGGGATGGGGGCGAACGCGCTTCGAAGGCCCCGGGGCGAGCCGGTTCCCGGTGGGCATGGCGAGGAGGCAGCTGAACCCCCGAACGGGGCTCCCGGAACGCGCCGGGAGCCCCGTGTCGTCACGACACTGTCCACAGTGTTCGCGGCAGTGGAGTCCGGTGAACTCCGAATCACTCGGCGAGCTGGTTGATCGCCTGCGCCCAGCGGAAGTACTTGTTGTTGCCCAGGTCCTTGATCGTGCGGATGCCGAAGGCCTTCTCCAGCTGTTCGGCGTCGCTTTCGCTGACTCCCTGCAGTGCCGCCACGGGAGCGTCGGGAAGCTCGCTGAGCGGCTTGCCTTCGTAGGCCTTGTCGAGCTTGTCCGCGATGTCGGTCATCCGGTTCCTTTCGGCGCGTCGTGTTGCGTGTGCCAACTCCCCTCAGGGGCGTGCTTATCACGCAGCGAAGCCGGTTGAACACGGCAATGTTGATCTTCTCACTGGTGCTTTCGTCCGATATGGGGTTTTCGCTATGCTCTCCCGGAGGTCGCTGGGATCGTCACTCCGCCACTTCCAGGAAGGTTCGTTCCCCTGGGCTGACGCGGGCGTTGCCGCCCGCCGCTTCGCCGATCCAGTGCTCGAAGGCAGCGGTGTCCGGTTCCGGCACCGCCACGTCGAACTCCACGAAACCCCCGTAACGCGTGTCCGAGGGTTCGTACCCGGCAGCGCGCAGCTCGTTGTCCAGTCTTCCCGCGGTGGAGTGATCCACGGCGATCGAAACCATCCGGGCGGGCTCCCGCCGGACCAGCCCGACCTCTTCCAGCGCTCGGCCGGTGGCCGTGCCGTACGCTCGGATCAGGCCCCCCGACCCCAGCAGCACGCCGCCGAAATAGCGCACCACCACGGCCGCGGTGTTGGTCAGCTCGTTGTGGTGCAGCGCCCGCAGGATCGGCATCCCGGCGGTTCCGGACGGTTCCCCGTCGTCGTTGGACTTCTGCACCTCGGCGTCGTCGCCCACCACGTAGGCGTAGCAGTGGTGCCTGGCGTCCGGGTGCTCCTTGCGGCATCGCGCCACGAACTCGCGCGCCCGCGACTCGGAATCGACGCGTTCCAACACGCACAGAAAGCGGGACTTCTTCTCCACGAGCTCTGCCGAACCCGCCTGTCGGATCGTGCGCATGCCCTCCTTCCTACCGGAGACGGGGTGGCGGGGCCCTCCCGCGCCCGAAGTGCCGTGCGTGCCGTCACCGTGAGCTCCGGCAGTGGCGAACCGACTCCGCACGGTGACCCCGGTCCCGGCGGCAGTGGTGACAACGCTCACCCGAAAACCGGTGTGATCTCGGGCACGCCCGGTAACCGGCGTTGATAGCACCTGCACACGCCTTCGTGGGCGGACACCGGTGGGAGTGATTTTTCGTGCCGCCAGCCGGGCACGTACCGTCCACTCTCATGGAGCAGTCATCGAGTCCGTTGGAACCAGGCACAAGGGTGCGCGCTTCCTTCGGCCGTTTTCAGGATCAGACGGGAACCGTGGTCGAGGCCGCGACCGGTCTGCCGGACGTCTTCGACGGTCCCGTGCTGTGGGTCCGTTTCGACGGAGACGAGGAGCCCGGCCTGGTCGCGGGCCGCTTCCTCGAGCGCGCGGCCTGACCGTGGTGGCGGTCGGCCCGCGCGTTCCGGGGCTTTCGGTCGATGATCGTGCTGGTCAACGGATGATCCCGATGTGAGTAATCGTAAGTCCCGTTCCGGTCGAGTTCCGGATAAAATGCACCCGAGGTGCAGCGTTGTAGCGAGGACGGTTCTGCTGGTCGCGCTCCCGCACGCGGGGCGCCGGTGACGAAACGGACGGAGACATGCGGGTTCTGGTCATCGGGGGAGGCTTGGGAGGACTCGCCGTGGCCAAGGGCCTGCTCGACAACGGTCACCGGGTGAGGATCTACGAGCACGCCGAACGACTTCGGGACGGTGGTGCCGGGGTCACGGTGTGGAGCAACGGAACCGCCGCGTTGCGCGGGCTGGGGATCCCGCTGCAAGGCGTCGGACGTCAGCTGCACAGCCTCCGTGCGATGACCGCGACCGGCAGGCTGCTCTGGGAAGCGGATCTGGACGAGGTGACGGAACGCCTCGGATCTCCCACGGTCGAGATTCCCCGGCGGGAGCTGCTGTATCGCATGGCCGAAGCACTGCCGAGCGACATCTTCCGGTTCGGTAAGCGGTGCGTCGGTGTCCGGGAGTTCGCCGATCACGCCGTGGCCGACTTCGCCGACGGCAGCTCGGAAACCGGTGATGTCGTCGTCGGAGCGGACGGGCAGCGGTCGATGGTGCGCCGCACGGTGCTGGGGGGCGAACCGGCGCGGCCGACCGGCTGGGCGAGCTGGCAGGGGCTGACCCGCAGCGATCTGCCGATCGCCTACGGGTACCAGACGCTCAACATCGCGGGACGTGACGGCCACTGCGGGCTCATACCGGCAGGTGAAGGGCTGCTGCACTGGTGGTTCGACATGCCGTGGCGGGACGACCAGGCCGAGTTGACCGTGGCGGATCTGCGGTCCGTCTTCACCGGCTGGCCGGACCCCGTCGAGGAGCTGCTGGCATCGGTGTCCGATGAGGACCTGGGATTCTTCCCGCACATCCGTCATCAGGTGCCGAAGGTCTGGGGCGGGCCGCGAACCACCCTGATCGGTGACGCGGCGCACGCGATGCCGCCGGCGGTGGCGCAGGCCGCCAACCAGACGATGGAGGATGCCTGGCTGCTCTCCTGCTCACTCGCCCACGACGACGGAAGACACCCCGAAGCGATGTTGCGGGACTACGAACAGCAGCGCAGACCTCGCGTCGCCAAGGTGTCGCGCACCGCGGCGCTGACTTCGGCGCAGCGTCGTACCCCGTTGCAGCGCATCGGCAAGTTCCCGCGCTGGATCGCCACTCGCAGCCAGGTGATCTCGCTGCGCTCCGGCAGCAACATACTACGTGGGCTTACCCCACCCTCGGTCTCCGTCGGAGTCGCCTGATCGTTGTCGGCCGCGTGGGTTGCGTGGACGGTCGATTGGCGGAACCTCCGGCACGGCTCTCGCTGCGGGTGCCCCGACATCGGGTAGGTACTACACAACGTCGGGGCCGTCCTCGCGAGAGCCGCACCGGAGAACCCGCGGCAGCGTGGGCTGCGAGGGCGGTGGGAGGCACACCGGTGCCTCCCACGGCGGCAGCGCCTCAACCAGGGTGAGCGGTGACTCACCGCTCGGTCACGCGCCGAAGACGTCCGGGTCGGGCCCGACCCGGCCACCGTTGTCCAGCTCGCCGATGGACTTCATGTCGTCCTCGCTGAGTTCGAAGTCGAACAGTTCGAGGTTCTCCCGAACGCGCGACGGCGTGGCCGACTTCGGGATGGTCACGTTGCCCAGCTGGATGTGCCAGCGCAGCACCACCTGTGCCGGGGACTTGCCGTACTTCTCGGCCAGTCCCCGCAGCCGGGAGTCCTCCAGCAGTCCCTTGCCCTGCCCGATCGGGCTCCACGCCTCGGTGGCGATGCCGTGCTCGGCGTGGAACGCCCGCAGCTCGGCCTGGGGCAGGTTGGGGTGCAGTTCGATCTGGTTCACCGCGGGGACCACGTTGGTCTCCTCGAACAGCCTGCGCAGGTGCGCGGTGTGGAAGTTCGACACCCCGATGGACTTGGCCCTGCCCTCGGAGTGGAGCTTCTCGAACGCCTGCCAGGTCTGCACGTAGGTGTCCTGGCCGGGCATCGGCCAGTGGATCAGGTAGAGATCCACGTAGTCCAGCCCCAGCTTGTTGAGGCTCTCGTCGAACGCGCGGAACGTCTCGTCGTAGCCCTGCCTGTCGTTCCACAGCTTGGTGGTGACGAACAGTTCCTCACGGGGGATGCCCGACTCCGCGATCGCCTTGCCGACGCCTTCCTCGTTGCCGTACACGGCCGCGGTGTCGATGCTGCGATAGCCCGCTTCCAGGGCGGCCCTGACCGGCGCGACGACCTCCTCGGAGGGGATCTGGAAGACGCCGAAACCCAGCTGCGGCATCTTCGCACCGGTGTTGAGCGTGATGTTCGGAACCTGGCTCATCTGGTGTTCCCTTCACGAATGTCGACTCGTAACACGGCCACCAATCGGACGGCGCTTCATCCCCTGTTCAGGGGAAGCACGCCGTTCCGTGCAACCAGTGGAATCGATCAAGCATTCCCGACCGCGGAGATTGCATCACGAGCGGGGCGGGCTCGCCAGGCGCGGCCTCGGCACCTGGCGAGGTGTCCTCGGATCAGTGCGCGTGCGCGGCCCTCGAGCTCGTCGAGTCCGCCACTCCCGCGGGGGCGGTTTCTCCGGTGGCGGTCCCTGGGTCACCGGAACGATCACTGCCACCGGAACCACGACGGTCGAGCCTGCCGGAGAGCACCGCGAAGCCCAGCCCCACCAGGGCCAGCACCGCTCCGACCCAGCTCGGCGAGATCAGGCCGAATCCGGCGGCGATGACCAGCCCACCCAGGTAGGCGCCCAGGGAGTTGGCGATGTTGAAAGTGGACTGGATGCTGGCCGAGCCCAGCGAGGGCGCCTCCTTGGCCTGATCCAGGATCCTGGCCTGGATGCTCGGGATGGCGGCGAAACCGGTGACGCCGACCAGGAACACGTTGACCGCCACCAGCACCGTGTTGTGCGCGGTGAAGGTGAACATCGTCAGGACCACGGCCAGCGCGGTCAGGAAGACGTAGAGCGTACGCATCGGGGAGCGGTCCGCCAGCCTCCCGCCGATCACGGTGCCCAGGGTCATGCCGGTGCCGAACAGCGCGAGCAGCACGGTGGCGGCCAGCGGCGTGTAGCCGCTCACCTGGACGAGCAGCGGCTTGATGTAGCTGTAGAACGAGAACGTGGCCGCGAAGCCGAACACCACCACCGCGAAGGCCAGCCACACCTGCGGGCGCCGGAAGGCCGACAGCTCGCCCCGCACGCTGACCTCGGTCGGTTTGGCCTGGCGCGGGACCAGCGCGCTCACCGCGGCCAGCGCCACCGCTCCGATCAGCGCCACCAGCCCGAAGGTCCAGCGCCAGTCGATCGCCTGGCCGAGCAGCGTGCCCACCGGAACACCGACGATGTTGGCCACGGTCAGCCCCACGAACATCATCGAGATCGCCCGGCCGCGCTTGTCCCGGCTCACCAGGCTCGCGGCCACGACGGCACCGATGCCGAAGAACGTTCCGTGCGGCAGCCCCGCCACGAACCGGGCCGCCAGCAGCGACTCGTGTGTCGGCGCGATCGCGGACAGCAGGTTGCCCGCGATGAACAACCCCAGCATGCTCAGCAGCATGGTTTTTCTGCGCACGCGCATTCCCGCGATCGTCAGCAGCGGTGCACCGATGACGACCCCCAGTGCGTACAGCGAGATGTAGCCGCCCGCGGCCGAGATCGACACGTTCATGTCGGTGGCGACCTCGGGCAGCAGCCCCATCATCACGAATTCCGTGGTACCGATTCCGAATGCCGCGATGGCGAGTGCCAACAGGGCAACAGGCAACGCTTTCTCCTTGCGGTGTAGCGCGGACACGCCGTCAAGTTTCCGGTGGACGCGAGCCGGTGTTCCGGCTTCGCGGACGGTCAAGAGTTCGGGAACGGTCGATTGATGCGTGGGCTTCGTTGCCCGGTCGGGTGGCGCCTGTTCAAGCGACCCGCACCGCACAACGCTACAGTTCGCGGGGGCTGTTCCTGCATCGATTATGAAAGGCGCCACTTCGGGGCGACGATGGTTCCACCCGGAAAGAGCAGGCGGGCCACCCGGTGTGTCCGCAACCCTCCCGAAACGACGCTCACTTGACCGGTTCGACGGTTCCGCGCGGGCGCGGCGCACGCTGTCCGGGTGCGCCGCCGGGCGGTATAGCCTTGTCCGGGCACGGCGTGTGACACCGATGGAGGAGTCGTTCGATGGATGGTGCGCTGTCTGCCGGCTGGGACGGGTGGATAGCGGTCCCGGCCGAACTGGCTCAGGACAACTCCATGAGCCTGCAGGCCAGAGCGGCCTTCACACTCATCCAGGCCAAGGGACGGGTGCGGTTGAGTGACCTGGCCTCCGCGGGGGCCTCGGATCCCATCGAGATGATCGCCGAGCTGGAGCGCTACGGCTGGTTGACCGGTTCCTCGGCTGAGACCGGGGTGCAGTGGACCCTGCACGCCCGTGCCGTCGCCCCCGCCGAACGGACCGCGTTGGCGAAGGAGGCCACGGCCCCGGTGGCCAGGTCGACGGCCTCGCGGGAAACCGAACGCCCCTCGGGGGCCAACGCGGGGTCCGGCTCCAACAACGGATCGGGGGGCAACAACGGATCGGGCTCCGGCAGCGGGTCCGGTTCGAACAGCGGGTCCGGCAACACCATGAGCACGGAAACCCTGGTTCGGCAGTGGGCCGAGCAGCAGAAGAACCCGATACCCGACCGGATCCTGGAGCGACTGGCAGGCGAGATCAGGGCCAAGCGCGAGATGTCGCCGCTGGCCAACACCGGAGACCTCATCGCGGCGCTCAACATCTGGCGTGACAAGAAGACCTCACCGAGCAGGTTCTCCGAGTGCTACGGGGAAGCGCTGCAGCGTTCGGCGCGGGACGTCTACGACGGTTCCTCGCCGAACACCGCCGTCGCCAAGGAACCACCGGCCGAGCGCGCGAGCCCGCGACCACGGCACCTCTCGCTGCCGGAGTCCAAGGAGAAGGCCGTCGGCGCGTCCACCCGACCCCTGCCGGGGCACTGTGGTAACGCCGGGTGCGACAGCGGTTACGTCGAGCAGAGCGACGGGAAGCTGCGCAAGTGCCCCGACTGTCTGCCGGAACCGGCCTTCGGTCGGCGAGCCTTCGACCTGCCCAGGCAGGCGCACTACGTCGCCGCCCAGAACAAGCGGCGGATGCGCGAGAAGGTCGAGCACGACCAACCCGAGAACGGCTCGGTCATCGACATCGACGGCCCGCAGGACGAGGAGGAAGCCTGATGGAAACCTACGAACTCCCCGAACTGTTCCAACTCGCCGCGAGTTACGACAGGTCGTTCGAGGGGTTCGCCTACCCCAAGACCGAGCAGCAGCAGGGCAAGGCCGATCTGACCGCGGAGTCGTGGGCGGCGGCGCTGGGAGACGTCCCCGCCGACTTCGCCAAGTCCGTCGTGGTGGAGCACTACCGCAGGAACTCGGTGTCGATTTCCACCAGCGTGATCCACCGGGAGTGGGTGGAGTACCGCAACCAGCAGATCCAGAAGGCCGAGAGCGCGGAGATCAAGTCCAAGCCCCGTCCCTCCGCGGCCGAGTCGCTGCGCGGTTGGGAACGGGCCACCGCCGCGCTGCTGGAGGCCAAGGGGCAGGATCCCGACGAGGCGATTCAGGACATCAAGGCCCGGCGGCAGGTGCTGCAGGTCAAGTGCCCGGTGTGCCGGGCCTCGCCCGGTAAGGGCTGTGTCTCCAGCACCGGCAACAAGGTGCAGCCGTTGTCCAACAACAGGTCGCACCCCTCCCGCTTCGAGGAAGCCGGGGTGGAGATGCCGACGCCGAGCGCGGTGGCTGAGGAGCAGGACCCCGAGGGGACGGCACCGGAACGCGGTTGACCACCGGGAGCGGCGGACGCGGAAACGCCTCGTGGTTCGAAGTGTTCACTCCTCGCGGCGCTCGGGCCTGGGGCCGGTGACGTGGGCCTCCAGCTCCATGCGCTCCGACATGTGCGGGTAGTGCAGTTCGAAGGCGGGCCGGTTGGAGCGGATCCGGGGCAGCTCGTAGAAGTTGTGCCGCGGCGGCGGGCAGGAGGTCGCCCACTCCAGCGAGTTGCCGTGCCCCCAGGGGTCGTCCACGTGGACCCGCGCGCCGTACCGGTAGCTCTTGAACACGTTGTACAGGAACGGCAGCATCGAGGCCCCCAGCAGGAACGCCCCGGCGCTGGAGATCACGTTGAGCGTGGTGAAGCCGTCGGTCGGCAGGTAGTCGGCGTAGCGCCGGGGCATCCCCTCGTTGCCCAGCCAGTGCTGCACCAGGAACGTGGTGTGGAAGCCGATGAAGGTCAGCCAGAAGTGCCCCTTCGCCAGCCGTTCGTCCATCATCCGGCCGGTCATCTTGGGGAACCAGAAGTAGATGCCCGCGAACACCGCGAACACGATCGTGCCGAACAGCACGTAGTGGAAGTGCGCCACCACGAAATAGGTGTCCGAGACGTGGAAGTCCAGTGGTGGCGAGGCCAGCAGCACACCGGTCAGCCCGCCGAACAGGAAAGTGATCAGGAAGCCGACGCTGAAAAGCATCGGTGACTCGAAGGTCAGCTGCCCGCGCCACATGGTGCCGATCCAGTTGAAGAACTTGATTCCGGTGGGCACCGCGATCAGGAACGTGGTGAAGGAGAAGAACGGCAGCAGCACCGCGCCGGTGACGAACATGTGGTGGGCCCAGACGACCACGGACAGGAACCCGATGGTCCAGGTGGCGTACACCAGCCCGGTGTAGCCGAACAGCGGCTTGCGGGAGAACACCGGCAGGATCTCGGTGATGATCCCGAAGAACGGCAGCGCGACGATGTAGACCTCGGGGTGACCGAAGAACCAGAACAGGTGCTGCCACAGCACCGCGCCGCCGTTGGCCGGGTCGAACACGTGGGCACCGAGGTGCCGGTCGGCCAGCAGCCCGAACAACGCGGCGGTCAGGATCGGGAACGCCATCAGGATCAGCACGCTGGTGACCAGGATGTTCCACGTGAAGATCGGCATCCGCCACATCGTCATGCCGGGCGCGCGCATGCAGACCACCGAAGTGATCATGTTGACCGCGCCGAGGATCGTTCCCAGGCCGGAGACGATCAGCCCGGTGATCCACAGGTTGCCCCCGATTCCCGCGTTGAACTCCGACAGCGGTGGGTAGCCGGTCCAGCCGAAGTCGGCCGCGCCGTCCGGGGAGACGAATCCGGCGATCACGGTTATCCCGCCGAACAGGAACAACCAGTAGGACAGCGCGTTCAACCTGGGAAAGGCCACGTCGGGCGCGCCGATCTGCAGCGGCAGTATCACGTTGGCGAACCCGAACAGGATCGGTGTGGCGAACAGCAGCAGCATGATCGTGCCGTGCATGGTGAACAGCTGGTTGTACTGCTCCTGCGAGATCACCTGGATACCGGGTGCGGCGAGTTCGGCGCGGATGAACATCGCCATCAGCCCGCCGATCAGGAAGAACGCGAAGGCCGTGGCGAGGTAGAGCACGCCGATTTGTTTCGGATCGGTGGTGTGGGTCAGCGCGACCAGCACCGACCCCTTCCTGGCCCGCTGTCGGCCGGATGCGCGCGTCGGGACGGGTGTGGGCTGTGTCTCGGGCGTAGCCATCCTGCCTGCCTCTCTCGGCTCGGCGGCCGAACCCGTCCAGTCTTGCGCCGCTGTCGTCACCTCGCAAAACGTGTTCTTAACCCGATGGGTTGATGTTGGTGCGCTCCGGGAGCATGCTGCGGGTGGGGAGTGTTGCCACCGGTGCGGGAGACACGGGTTCACGCCGCGGGCCACCGGAAGTGGCGGATCGGCGAACGGGGTCGTGGCTCGACTCGGCGGTGTCCTGCTCCGACGAGGCGATGCTCGTGTGAGGCCGGGTTCCACACGGGTCCGGGTTCAGCACGGGTCCGGGCACCGGTTACGAGAAGAATTCCGAGAAAGGGCGAGGTTATCGCAGTGGCTCTGACCCTGGGCGACGGTCCGCTCACCAGCAGGCCGCCGGAAACGGTGAACTACCGCATCGACGGTCCCGCGCACCGACTGCTCTGGCAGGACTTCCCGCGCCGCGTGCGGGCGCGGTTCGCGGGCGAGACCGTGCTGGACAGCTCGCGGGGCAAGTTGCTGCACGAGAGCAACCTGCTGCCGCGGCTCTACGTGCCGGTCGAGGACGTCCGCGCGGAGCTGCTCGAACCGAGCACGCGGCACACGCACTGCCCGTTCAAGGGCGATGCCGAGTACCACTCGGTGCGGGTGGGCGACCGGGTCGCGGAGAGCGCGGTGTGGCGGTATCCCGATCCCGTAGCGGAGGCGTCCTGGCTGGCCGGGCACCTGTCCGTCAGCTGGGAGGCGATGGACCAGTGGCTGGACGAGGAAGAGGAGGTCCTCGGACACCTCCGCGATCCCTACCACCGGGTGGACGTCCGGGACACCGCACGTCGCGTCCGGGTGAGCAGTGGCGGTGTGGTGCTGGCCGAGAGCGGCCGGGCCAAGCTGCTGTCCGAGACGGGGCTGCCCAACCGGTTCTACCTGCCCGCCGAGGACGTGCGCACCGAGCTGCTGGAGACCAGCGCCACGACCACGGTCTGCCCCTACAAGGGGACCGCCACTTATCGGTCGGTGCGTGGCGAGGGCCTGGAACTGCCGGACGCGGTGTTCCGCTACGAGGATCCGCTGCCGGAGTCGGCCGGGATAGCGGGACGGTACTGCTTCCTGGCGGACGATGTGACGACCACGGTGGACGGTTCCCCGGTGCCCTGAGATCCGATCTCCCGAAGTCCGCTCCCCGAGGCCGGGTCCATCGGGATCCGGTCAACCGGGCTCCGGTCGACCGGGAGCCCGGAGCGCCGCCGTCACGCCCCGTCGGCTTCGTCACCTTCCCGCCGCTCGACCAGCAGCGCGTTCATCGCCATCCGGTGCAGCAGTTCCGACATCCTCGTGGGGTCGAGTCGCGCGCTGTGCGGGGTGGAGTTGATCAGTCCGAGCACCGCGTGGGCGGATGCGCGCGCGGTGTGCTCGGAGAGGTCGGGGCGGCACTGCAGCAGGGTCTCGACCCAGACCTCCACATAGCCGCGCTGCAACTCCCGGACCCGGTGGCGGTCGGGCTCGGCGAGGCTGTCCAGGTCGCGCAGGTGCACCGTGATCAGTGCCGAGTTCGTCAGCGCGAACTCCACGTGCCAGGCGACCAGGGCTTCGAGCGCGGTGATCGGGTCGGGGGTGTTCACCGTTCTGGCCCGCCCGCCGTGGAGCAGCCGTTCGCTGATGCCGGTCAGCATCTCGCCGAGCATCGCGTCCTTGCCCCGGAAGTGCCGGTACAGCGCGGGTCCGGAGATTCCGACAGCCGCGCCGATGTCGTCTATGCCGACCCCGTGGAACCCGTATCTGGCGAACAGTTCCGCGGCCGCGCTCAGGAGCTGTTCGCGTCTGGACGTGGCACCGCCACGTCCGGTTCCGTCGGGGGCCTCGTTCGTCATCGGCTCCGATACTAGACGAATCTGGTTAGTCAGCGTTAACATCGCTACGTTAACGATCATTAACTATATTGGTCGTGCCGGTGGTGCCGATCGGCGCTCCCCGGCGCGGCCGCGCCCGAACGGAAGGTACGGGTAGCGAGATGGATGCACCGGTGCTGTCCACCAACGTGGACCCCGCGGCCGAGTCCTACGAGCGTTACGCCTCGGAACACAACGCACTCGTGGCTGACCTCAACACCCGCCTCGAACAGGTCCGGGCGGGCGGTCCGGAGAAGACCAGGCGCCGCCACGTCGAACGCGGCAAACTGCTGCCGCGCGACCGGGTGGAAACGCTGCTGGACCGCGGCTCCCCGTTGCTGGAGCTGTCCCCGATGGCCGCGCACGGGCTCTACGACGACGAGGCTCCCGCGGCGGGAATCATCACCGGCATCGGAAGAGTATCCGGCCGGGAGTGCGTGATCGTCGCCAACGACGCCACGGTCAAGGGCGGTACCTACTACCCGATCACCGTCAAGAAGCACCTGCGTGCCCAGGAAGTGGCACTGCACAACAACCTGCCCTGCGTCTACCTCGTCGACTCCGGCGGTGCCTTCCTGCCGAAGCAGGACGAGGTCTTCCCGGACCGGGAGCACTTCGGCCGGATCTTCTACAACCAGGCGACCATGTCCGCACGCGGCATCCCCCAGATCGCGGCGGTGCTCGGCTCCTGCACCGCCGGTGGCGCCTACGTTCCCGCCATGAGCGACGAGGCCGTGATCGTCCGCGAGCAGGGAACCATCTTCCTGGGCGGCCCCCCGCTGGTGAAGGCCGCTACCGGTGCCGAGGTGACCGCCGAGGAGCTCGGCGGCGGCAGGCTGCACGCCCAGACCTCCGGCGTCACCGACCACCTCGCGGCCGACGACGCCGACGCGCTGCGCATGGTGCGCTCCATCGTCAGCACCCTGCCGCCCGCGCCCGAACGGCCGTGGCGGGTCGCCGAGGTGGAGGCACCCGCCGCCGATCCCGAGCAGCTCTACGGCGTGGTGCCCACCGACAGCCGCACCCCGTACGACGTGCGCGAGGTCATCGCCCGCGTGGTCGACGGCAGCAGGTTCTCGGAGTTCAAGGCCGAGTACGGCACGACGCTGGTGACCGGCTTCGCCCGGATCCACGGCCACCCCGTGGGGATCGTGGCCAACAACGGCATCCTGTTCGGCGAGTCGGCCCTCAAGGGCGCCCACTTCGTGCAGCTCTGCGACCGGCGCCGGATACCGCTGGTCTTCCTGCAGAACATCTCCGGGTTCATGGTGGGCAAGGAGTACGAGGCCGGTGGCATCGCCAAGCACGGCGCCAAGATGGTCACCGCCGTGGCCTGCGCCCGCGTCCCCAAGCTGACCGTGGTCATCGGTGGGTCGTTCGGTGCGGGCAACTACTCCATGTGCGGCCGGGCCTACTCGCCGCGGTTCCTGTGGATGTGGCCGAACGCCCGGATCTCGGTGATGGGTGGCGAGCAGGCCGCCTCGGTGCTGGCCACCGTCCGCCGCGACCAGTTCGAGGAACGCGGCGAGCACTGGTCGGCGGCCGACGAGGAGGAGTTCAAGCAGCCGGTGCGGGAGCAGTACGAGCATCAGGGGCACCCCTACTACTCCACGGCCAGGCTGTGGGACGACGGCGTGATCGACCCGAAGCAGACCAGGGACGTGCTCGGGCTTTCGCTGTCGGTGGCGGCGAACGCGCCGCTGGAGCAGGTGGACAACGGCGTGTTCCGCATGTGACCGCGAGCACCCGGAAGGCGTGCCGACCGGCGGAGATCCCGCCGACACGACCCCGGCCACCCGAACCCCGGTGGCCCCTCGGAGGCAAGGACATGGCCGACAACCAGCCGTCACCAACCCGGCGGGCAGTGAACTCACAGGCAGCGAACCCACAGGCAGCGACGAACCAGCAGGCAGCGAACCCACCGGTACGGTCCGGGTGGTCGGAGAGCGAGCCGTCGGGGGTGCGGCGCTTCGACACCGTGCTGGTCGCCAACCGGGGCGAGATCGCGGTGCGCGTCATCCGCACCCTGCGCGAACTGGGCATCCGCGCGGTCGCGGTCCACAGCGACGCCGACACCACCGCCAGGCACGTCGCCGAGGCCGACGTCGCCGTGCGCATCGGTCCACGGGCGGCGACCGAGAGCTACCTGAACGTCGACCGCGTCATCGAGGCGGCCGTCTCCTGCGGTGCCCAGGCCGTTCACCCCGGCTACGGGTTCCTGTCCGAGAGCGCGGCCTTCGCCGCCGCCTGCGCCGAGGCGGGACTGGCGTTCATCGGCCCCTCCGCCGGCGCCATCGAGTCCATGGGCGACAAGATCCGTGCCAAGCGCACGGTCGCCGACGCCGGTGTTCCGCTGGTACCGGGCAGCGCCGAAGAAGGGGCCACGGACGAGGAGCTCCGCCGCGCGGCGCTGGAGACCGGGCTGCCGGTGCTGTTCAAGCCCTCGGCCGGGGGCGGCGGCAAGGGGATGCGGCTGGTGCACCACGAGCACGAGCTCGACCAGGCCATCACCGCCGCCCGCAGGGAGTCCCGCGCCGCCTTCGGCGACGACACCATGTTCGTGGAGCGGTTCGTGACGCGCCCCCGCCACATCGAGGTGCAGATCCTGGGGGATTCCCACGGCCACGTGGTGCACCTCGGCGAGCGGGAGTGCAGCCTGCAGCGCCGCCACCAGAAGATCATCGAGGAGGCCCCGTCCCCGCTGCTGGACGCCGCGACCAGAGCGCGCATCGGCGGCGCGGCCGTGGACGCCGCCAAAGCGGTCGGATACGTGGGCGCGGGCACGGTGGAGTTCATCGTCTCCGCCGATCGCCCGGACGAGTTCTTCTTCATGGAGATGAACACCCGGCTGCAGGTGGAGCACCCGGTCACCGAACTGGTCACCGTGCTGCCCGAGCGCTCCGGAATCCGACCGGCCGAGGACGGGGCGGGAATCGACCTGGTGGCGTGGCAGGTCCGCATCGCCGAGGGCGAGCCGTTCCCCTACGACCAGCACGAGCTGGGCATGACCGGGCACGCCGTCGAGGCCCGTGTCTACGCCGAGGACCCGGCACGCGGCTTCCTACCCACCGGTGGCGAGATCCTGCACCTCCGCGAACCGGGCGGCACCGGTGTCCGGGTGGACTCCGGCATCGCCACGGGCAGCGTGGTCGGCTCCGACTACGACCCGATGCTGGCCAAGGTGATAGCCCACGCCTCGAACAGGTCCGAGGCGTTGCGCCGACTCGACGGCGCGCTGGCCGGGACCTCGCTGCTGGGGCCGGTCAGCAACCTGGTCTTCCTGCGCGCCCTGCTGAACCGACCCGAGGTGCGCTCCGGCGAGCTGGACACCGGGCTGGTCGACCGGGAACTGGCGAACCTCGTCGGCACCGAGGGGACGCGCGAACGCCCACCGGAAGACGTGCTGATCGCCGCCGCCGCGGCTCTGCTGCTGGCTGAGGAGACCGCGGCCGAGTCCGGCGACCCCTGGGACACGCTGGCCGGTTGGCGGCTCGGCGGACCGGGCTGGATGAACTGGCGGTTCGCGGTGGACGGTGACCGCACCACGGTGTGGATCCGGGGCGGCTCCGGCGCGGCCGAGGTGGTGGTCGATCCCGGCGGGGAGCTCTCGACCCGCCACCGGCTGCGCGCCGACCGCAACGGGCGGGTCCTCACGGTCACGCTGGACGACCGAACCCGCCGCTACGACCACGTGGTGCACGAGGACACCGTGCACCTGGCCGAGGGCGGCGCCTACTGGGCGCTGACCGAGCACACCCTGCTGGCCGACGCGGCCCGCGACACCGGCGCCGCCGACGGCGCGGTGGTCAGCCCGATGCCGGGAACCGTGCTGGTCAGCAACGTCGAACCGGAGCAGCGGGTGGCGAGCGGGCAGCCGCTGTTCGTGGTCGAGGCGATGAAGATGGAGCACACCGTCGTTTCCCCGGTCGACGGCACCGTCACCGAGGTGCGCGTCACGGCCGGACAGACCGTCGATCTGGAACAGTCGCTCGCGGTGGTGACCGCGGACGAGGACACCTCGCGCGGGGAGTGATCCTCCCCCGCGAGTCGAATCGACACGGCACTACCTGCCGTGTCCCGCCCTCAGGAGGTCGGCATGGTGGACTATCGACTCAACGACGAGCACGAACAGCTGCGGCTGGCCGCGCGCTCCTTCGCCCAGAAGGAAGTGGCACCGGTCATCGGTGAGCACTACGAACGCGAGGAGTTCCCCTACTCCATCGTGGCCGGTATGGGGCAAATGGGGCTGTTCGGGCTGCCCGTGCCCGAGGAGTACGGCGGCATGGGCGGCGACTACCTCGCGCTGTGCGTCGTGCTGGAGGAACTGGCCCGCGTGGACTCCTCGGTGGCGGTGACCCTGGAAGCCGGGGTCTCGCTCGGGGTGATGCCGATCTACCGGTTCGGCGACCAGCGGCAGCGGGAGCGGTGGTTGCCCCGGCTGGCCTCCGGCGAGATCCTCGGCGCGTTCGGGCTCACCGAACCGGGCGGCGGTTCCGACGCGGGGGCCACCCGCACCACCGCCGAACTGCGGGACTCGGAATGGGTGATCAACGGCTCCAAGGCGTTCATCACCAACTCGGGCACCGACATAACCGGACTCATCACCGTCACCGCCGTCACCGGCACCAAACCCGACGGCCGCAACGAGATCTCCACCATCATCGTCCCCGCCGGAACCCCGGGACTGACCGTGGCGCCCAAGTACTCCAAGGTGGGCTGGAACGCCTCGGACACCCACGAGCTCGCGTTCGACGACTGCCGGGTCCCGGCGGAGAACCTGCTGGGGGAGCGCGGTCGCGGCTACGCGCAGTTCCTGGCCACGCTGACCGAGGGGCGCGTCGCCATCGCCGCGCTCGGCGTGGGGCTGGCGCAGGGCTGCGTGGACGAGTGCCTGCGCTACGTCGAGGAGCGCAGCGCCTTCGGCCGCAAGATCGGTGAGAACCAGGCGATCCAGTTCAAGCTCGCCGACATGGAGCTGCGCGCCCACACCGCCAGGCTGGCCTACTACGACGCCGCCGCCCGGATGCTGCGCGGCGAGCCGTACCAGAAACAGGCGGCGATCGCGAAGCTCGCCTCGTCCAACGCGGCCATGGACAACTCCCGCGACGCGACTCAGATCTTCGGCGGGTACGGCTTCATGAACGAGAGCCCGGTCGGCCGGTTCTACCGGGACGCCAAGATCCTGGAGATCGGGGAGGGAACCAGCGAGGTGCAGCGGATGCTGATCGCGCGGGAACTCGGGCTGCCCGCCGAGTGAGCCCGGCATGGTGGGAAACCAGACGCCACGACCCCCGGTCGTCGGAGCCGTCCGCTGTTTTCGGGTAGACCCGCCGCGTCCGACAGACAGGGACCCCCGGCGCGTACCACTCGGGTGCTGCCTGATCGGAGACTCCGCCTAGCTGTACTGCCTCGGCAGGTTGTCCACGGTGGCATCTCGTGTGATGTCTCCGGCACTGTGCTTTTGGTACGGGCAGTTGTGTGGCGCGGCCGATCGCGATGACGGACCTGTCCGGTGATGTTGTCGTCCGGACGGGATCTGACTAGCGGCCGAACGGGAACCGGGGTTTGAAGAATCGTCGGAACGACAGGTCACGGGCCTGCCGGTGTCTTCGGCGATGTGGGGTCGTGGGCGGGTGGTAGCCGGGGTCGCCGCCGCTGAGCACGACCAGCGGGTCGTGCGCCGCGCGCTAGGCGCGCACCGATTCGGACACGTCCAGCGGTCGAACGTGGCACTCGACGTGTGAACTCCGCCGCGAGTGGGTATCACCGGAGCAATACCGGGTGTGCGATGCCAGGACCCGCTTCGTCCCTCGGCCTCGGCGGCAGTACGCGAAGCACACCCCGAAACGACCCTGTCGCCGGGTTCGAGTTCGGACGTTCCAATGCCACCAGGACACCCGTGCGATGTGAGGGGGGGAGCTGTCATCTTTCGGCCTCACGGCGTCGACGACCTCGGCAACACGAGCGGGGAGACCACAACAGGGCCCCGTGCTTCTGCGGCGTGTCGGCCTGACACGAGCACACCTGCTGTTGTGAGTCGGGCCGATACCAGCGGCGCGATGGCGTTCACCTCGGTGCTCGGGCGGGCCGCGTTGGTCGTCCCGAGTCCGCTCAGTCCTTGTGCGACAGCAGTCCAACAACCTCATCGGCTAGTTCCCAACAGCGGCGTAGCCGCACCGGAGTGACACCGGCCGCCGGGACCGACCGGCCCGCTATCACGAAAGAGCTTTTCTCACCATGACCGCATCCCCAGCACACCCTTCGGACGACAAACTCGGCAGCGACTTCGCGAAACTGGCCCGGTCGGCCAAACGTGCCGGGCTGCTCCAACGGCGCTACACCTACTACGCGGTGCGCATCACGGTCAACGTTCTGCTGCTCGCCGCGGGAGCCGTCGCATTCGTGCTCCTCGGCGACTCCTGGTGGCAGCTGTTCACCGCCGTGTTCCTCGCCGTGATGTTCACCCAGTTCGCGTTCATCGGTCACGACGCCGGACACCGGCAGATCCTCAACAGTCGGCGTGGCAACAATCTCGTCGGGCAGGCGCACAGCGCCATCACCGGGATCAGCTACGAGTGGTGGGTCGGCAAGCACAACCGGCACCACGCCAACCCCAACCACGAGGAGGAGGACCCCGACATCGAGATCGCCGCGCTCGCGTTCAGTCACGAGCAGTCCCACACCAAGCGCGGACTGTTCCGGTACGTGGCCAAGTATCAGGCGTTCCTGTTCTTCCCGATGCTGCTGGTCGAGGGGGTGCTGCTGCGTGTCCGCAGCGTCCAGGCCGTACTGCGACGCGAGATCGATTCCGTCAAGCTGGAAGCGGGGCTGCTCACCGCCCACATCCTCGGATACCTGATCGCGGTCTTCCTCGTGCTCTCCCCGGGCAAAGCGGTGGTGTTCATCGTCGTGCACCAGGGGCTGATGGGCGTGTACCTGGGATGTTCCTTCGCGCCCAATCACAAGGGCATGCCCATTCTGGCGGAGGGCGAAAAACTGGACTACCTGCGCAAACAGGTGCTCACCTCCCGCAACGTGACCGGAGGACGCGGGGTGGACTTCCTGCTCGGAGGCCTGAACTACCAGATCGAACACCACCTGTTCCCCGGTATGCCGCGTCCCAACCTGCGCCGCGCCCAACCGCTCATCCGCGAGTTCTGCACCCAACGAGGCATCTCCTACAGCCAGTGCGGCCTGCTGCACTCCTACGCCGAGGTCCTGCGCCACCTGCACGCCGTCGGCGCACCACTTCGACACTCCCGCTGAACGGGTATCGGCGCTCCTGACACCCACGTGGGCGAGTGAGGGGCGAGGGGCGACCGCCGCTCTACCCCGAGCGCGTCATGGAGCGCCACAGTGCGGATATCCGCGAAGCGCTGGGTTTCCGTGAGTGCTCGGTGGGCCGATGCCGACGAACTCACCGAGCGGTTCGTCCCGACCTCACGGGACGGAACAGCCGGCAGGCCTATCGTTTCCGATACGTCAGGTGCAGCACGCCGCTGTCGTAGCGTTGCGTTTCCGACAGCGTGAATCGCCGCGGGGAGAACTCACCGTCGAACAGGGGAATCCCCGCTCCGGCCACCACGGGGTGGAGCTTCACGATCAGTTCGTCGATTTCCGGACGCAGGGTGGCGGCGAGTCGCGCTCCACCGCACAGCCAGATCCTCTTCCCGTCCTCGCGTTTGAGTTCGCGGACCGTCTCGACCGGATCGGTCGAGACGATCTCCACGCCCGGGTCGGGAGCTTGGGTCATGGTGCGGGAGAAGACGTAGTGCCGCAGGTGGGGATAGGCATTCGTGACTCCGGCTCGCAGACCGACCTCGTAGGAGCCGCGGCCTTCGACGACGGTATCGAACACCTTGTTCGCGGGATGCGTGTTCAGGGCGGTGCGGACAGGTGCCGGGATGATGTCCGGGTAGTCGGCGAAGATCGCCTCCATGTGGCCGCCCTCGGCCACGAAGAAGCCGTCCGGGCCCGACGGATCCGACCCGTCCGGGCCGGCGATGAACCCGTCGATCGTTGCCGCCACGAAATAGGTCAGCTGACGCAACCGCACCTTCCCCGGAACATCGTGGACTCGGGCCGACCCTGCGATCACGGCCGCTGCGATCGCCTGTCGCACCCGGCCACCACGAGGCGACCCTACACCCCACAGCCACGTGCGAAAGTGCTTTTTACCGCCGGTGGGTTTTTGGATTCAGCTGTTGGAGGATGGTGGTTACGTTGGGCGCAAGCCATTCCGGCGTCGCCGTTATCACGATGCGCCACTGTGGCGGCCGGCGCTGCGCCATGCGTTCCCGAAATCGACGGGCATCCGTGGCGACGTGCATGCGGTCGCGCAACGAATCTAAGCGTTGCGCGACCGAGTCTCGCATCGCGGCCCATTATTGGTGGAGTACGCGTGCCGGAAAACATCATGCCGAAAAGATTCGAAATGTGATAATATCATTCCTGAATTGACTTGGAAATAATCCTCGAACGGTGAACAGTGAACGGGATGCCGCGCGGCGAGTCATCGGCGATATGAGGAACGCGTTGGAAGGAATGTGATATTGATTTCGCGGCTGTGGGCCGAACTGCCCGGTATCAGCCCCGAGCTGGCCGCCGCGGACAGGGCGGCCGTGGACGCCTGGCACGCGGATGAAGCGGACGGTGCTTCGGATGAGGCCGAGGCGGGGGACGACTACCCGGTGCTGTTGCGGCTGGCGGAGTTGGGGTCCTCGTTCGCCGCTCGGGTGGACCGGATGAGCGCCTGGCAGCGGGAGCGGTTGCTCGGTTTTCTGGAGGAGGTGCTCGTTTCCGGCACCGAAGACGAGCAGGACGCTGTGGCCACCGGTTTTCTCGAAGCCCTTGTCACTGCCTACGATCACGGTGACTTCGACCTGGCGCCCGTCTGGCACGAGCTCGGCGAGGAGTCGCGGCACTACATCAAGATCTGGAACACGCGAACGAGAGCGGCGGTCCCCTACTGGATGACGTTACGGGATCCTCCCGAGCCACAACCCGCGGGTGCCGCCGTGGCGCTGCTGCGGGAATCCTGCGATCGCCTGGCGAACGCCGACGACAGGCTGCTGGGCACATCAACGGAAACGAGGAGTGCCGAACCCGACTACGACCTGCAGCACCGGGTCGAGAACATGGCCGCCGAGTTCGTCCGCGACTTCCGCGAGATCGACCGATCGAGCCGGGCGAAGGTCTTCGAGGCGCTGGAGAAAGTCGTCCTCGGCGCTCCGGAGGACGACGTCACGGCCGTCGCGGAGCGGTTCGTTCCCGCGCTCGTCACGGGCTGCCGATTGGGAGTTTTCCACCCCATGCTGATCCTGAGTGGGCTGGGGGCGCACACGGCTCACTACTTCAACAAAGTCAATGAAGAAATGGAATGGGAGCTGGAGTGACCAGCTGATTTCCACGCAGTGGCCCTTGTTGGTTTCACTGCTCGGGGGCGTCCTCGCGAGAGCACGGCGCGGGAGAGCCCGCGTGCGCTCGTGCGGGGGACGTGGAGTCGACGCTTCCAGTGCCGGAAGCCCCGGCCGAAAACCCCCGCAGCGGTCCCCGCTGCCGGTTCCGAACCTGACGGGCGGGACCGGACGGCGGCTCGCGTCCGGGGGCGGCAGCGGCTGTCGGGGGTTGCCGTCCGGAGCTCAGTAGTAGCGGTACTGTCCGTGCGGGATGGTGATCTCGGTCTCGGTTTCCGAGGTGTTGCCGTCCCCGCCACCGTGCTTCGGGCCTTCGGAGAAGGCCGTGGTGGGGTACTCGTCCGGCGTGGGTGGGCCGTCCTGGAACTCGGTGGGAAAGCCCTCGTCGCCGTACTCGGTGCCGTACAGCTCACCCCCGTAGAGCCCCGGGTCCCGCACGTCGTCGGTCTCCTCCTCGGGGCGGGCGTGCGCGGGCCGTTGTTCCTCGCCGCTCGGCCACTCCGGCCGCGGTGATTCCGCGGGTCGCGGCGGTTCCTCCGGGATCTCCTGCAGGTGTTGCAGCACCCAGTCCCGCGCCAGCGCGCTCGGCGACGTGCCCTGCTCGGCCGCCAGCTCCTTGAGCCGTTCGTTGGCCATCAGCGGCAGCCGCAGTTGATGGACCTCGGAACCGCCGAAGCTGCGTCCGGTGCCCGTCGTCTCCGGATCCGCGTCCGGTGAGAGCGCCGCCAGGTAGGAGTCCAGTTCCTGGTCCGACTCGGCCGACCGCTGTTCCGCGTCGTCCGTACGTTGCCTGCGTCCGCTCTTCGCCCGTCCTAGCACCACCCGGACACGATAACGGTTCCATGCCGCCGTGGCGGTGGATGTGGGGGCGATCACGGCGTGCCGGAGCCGGTCGGGGAGCGACGGGCCCCGTCGCACGGCTGGTGGAGAGTTCGTGGCGCCTCGGCGGTTTCCCTTCGCGGGGCCGGTTCTCGGCGGGCCGAACGAACACCGCGACGGACTCCGGGGGAGGGATTCCAAGAGTCGGCCCCCGCGTCGGGGGAAGAGCGCGGGGGCCAACGCAATGCCGATCTCCACAGCTGCTGACCGGGGGTGTGTCAGCGATTCGATTGTGGCACGCCGAGGTGCCCGTTGGGGAGTGTCGCGAGGATTTTTCGTTTTTGTCCGTTAGGTCCGGGACCACTCGGCCACGGTGTAGCCTGCCTCCTGCACGGCGGCGTCGGCGGCTTCCTTGCTGATCCCGTTCTCCGAGGTGACGGTCACGTCCCCGCTGTCCAGGGATACCTCGACGTTCGTCACCTCGGGCAGCTCCCCCAGCTCCTCCTGAACCGAGGCGACGCAGTGCTGGCAGGTCATTCCGGCGACCTTGAAGGTTTGCGTGGACATCGCGGCTCCTTCGTGGCGAGTGTCGTTGTCCTCGACCCCGAAAATACCCCAGGGGGGTAAGTGCTCGGGGATGAGCCGGGTCACTGTTGCCCGATTTCGGGTTGCCGCTGTCCGCGATCGGGAATCCGGCGGGTGTGTCCGGAGTTGTGTCGGATGTGTTTTCCCTCGGTTGTATAGCAAACACTCTTCGTGTTCGCGAATCACTCCGCAGGGGGCTATGTTTGAAGCCGATGGGTGGATAACCTGCGGCGACACCCTAGTCGGGGAGGGGTTATGGACGGGTCACTCGACGTACGCAAGTTCCTGGCGTTGCAGGACAGAGCTTCCCCCAGGTCCGCGGCCGCCGCGGTTCCGGCGCAGCGCGACGGCGACTCCGGCAGGCTCTCTCCCGAGCAGCTGCACCGGGCGCGTCTCGCGGTCGCACGTGGCGCGCGGGATCGTGAGGACTGCCGGATGCTGCTGGCGATGCTCGGACTCACCGACGACAACGAGGAATCCACGCGGGAGGACTGACCACCGCGCTGATCCACTCGGACACGATCGGAACGCGCTGCTCGTTCCGGTGAGGAGCGTGCGTTCCGGCGCGCGGAGATCACGCCGTTCTCTCTCCCCGGAATTCCGCCGAACGTGCCCCGGCTCTCGTGAACCCGACCCCGCGAGACGCACACCCCCCGGTGGAGCGTCTCGCGGGGCATCGGCGGGCGGCCGTGCGGCCACACCGAAAACCTACCCGCGAGTCTCTTTTGGGTGTTCACCAGGTCTCCCCTGTCGTTCGGCCGGCCACCGGGTTCGGTGCGGGTTGGGCCGATGGGATGAAATTTGCCCACGCGCGGTAACTTCAACTCGCAAAGTTGATCATCCGTTCGTGGGTGGCAGCTGTTCGCTCTGTTACTGAGCGTGCTGACTGTTCGTCCGCCGGCACCCGTTGGAGCCGCGTACACATGCCTCAGCAACGTCGTGCCCAACTGACTCGTCACGCGATCGTGGTCGCGGCAGCCGAGGAGTTCGACAGAACGGGTTATGACGCCACCCCGTTGAGCGCGATCCTGCGTCGCGGCGGAATCACCAAGGGGGCGTTCTACTTCCACTTCGCATCCAAGGAGGAGCTGGCCCTGGCGCTCGTCGAATCGCAGGCGCGGCGCTGGCCCAGGGTGCGTGGCGACTGGCTGCGGCGCGAGCTCGACCCGCTGTCGATCGCGGTGGGGATGCTCAACGAGGCGGCGCGGCTGCTCGAGCACGACGTCGTGCTCCGCGCCGGGACGGGGCTCGCTCGGCACCGGATCGCCAAGGGCGAGCACATCGATTCCGAACCGGACTGGGAGTCCCTGCTGCTCGATCTGCTCCGCAGGGCCTCGGCGGGCGGGATGCTGCGGCCCGGAGTGGATCCGGAGGCGGTCGCCCGCGTCGCCTACGCCGCGCTGGTCGGTGCGCGGGTGCTCGGTTCCGGGGCGGGGCCGGGGGCTGCCGTGCGGATGGAGGAGACCTGGCGGATCACCTTGCAGGGGGTCGCCAGTCCCGAGTGGTTGAGCAACCGAAAGGCTCGCTGAGCCTTTCGGGATTCCCCGCGGAGTGGCACGCCCGATTTCCGGTCGATGTTGAGACCGGCGTCACAAAATCACCTCGGGTGGGTGATCGGGGGTTCGATGGGGGTGTTCGGCACTGGTGCGGGGTGGCCCCGGCGTGTCGGACGTCGTGACTTCGTCGGTCGAAGCAGCAGCTCAGCGGTGTAACGTCGGTGTGGGTGGCCGGGTTCGCCCGGCCGCGTGGGGAGGGTTCGTGTCGATAGGGGACCCCCCGTTTACAACTCCCCGAAGGCATGACGTAAGCTTTTAATCGTTCCCAACGGGGCATCCGACAACGGAAAGCCGGTTGGAGGCAAGGCCGAGCAGGCATCTGGTCGACCAAGCCCCCATCGTCTAGAGGCCTAGGACGCCGCCCTTTCAAGGCGGTAACGCGGGTTCGAATCCCGTTGGGGGTACCACCGGACTCGTCCGGTGACAACAACACATGGCCCAGTGGCGCAGTTGGTTAGCGCGCCGCCCTGTCACGGCGGAGGTCGCGGGTTCGAGTCCCGTCTGGGTCGCCAGCGCGATCGGCCATGAGCCGGGTTGCACGGCCAGGTAGCTCAGTTGGTACGAGCGTCCGCCTGAAAAGCGGAAGGTCGGCGGTTCGACCCCGCCCCTGGCCACGCGGAACGACCAGCGAGAACGGCCCTCACCGGAAACGGTGGGGGCCGTTCTCGTGCGTGGTTAGTCTCAGTTCTAGTCTCGGTTGTTGGTCCGGTGGCTTCCGGCTCCGCCTCGCTGTGGGGGTGATCACTGAGACGGTCGTGGGCCAAGCAAGTCCCAGCGGTTGCCCGCGACGTCGAGGAAGACCGCGACCTCGCCGTAGGGTTCCCGGCGCGGCTCGGTGACGAACTCGACCCCCGCCGCACGCATCCGGTCGTAGGACGCCTGGAAGTCGTCGACGCGCAGGAACAGGCCGACCCGAGCCGCGAACTGTTCGCCCACCACTCGCTCCTGCCGCTCACCGTCAGCTCGTGCGAGCAGTAGGCCCGTGGCGACGCCGGGCGGTCGTACGACGACCCACCGCTTCTCGCGCCCGTCGTTGGTCAAGGACGGCGAATCCTCGACGAGTTCGAACTCCAGTGCGTCCAGGAAGAACCGGATCGCCTCGTCGTAGTCGTCGACGATCAGAGTCAGCTGCTCAAGACGCACAACGCCAGGCAACCATGAGGACCAGCGTTTGTCTGGAAGTGCGGTCGCTTCGGAATCCCCAGCTCATGTGTGATCTCCTCGATCGACGCACCGTGCGGCCCCCGATTCGCGCAGCCATAGCCGCTAAGTTGCTGGTTACAAACTGGATACCGTGGGGCGATGGATGGGAACACGTGGGAAGGCACCGACCTGGCCGACCACTATGCCGAAGATGCCTTCGCCTCGGCGAAGGGCTACGTGCGTAGTTACGTGCTGCATCAGCAACTGCTGGATCACCTACCACCGGCTCCGGCGACGGTTCTCGACGTCAGCGGTGGTGCGGGGCATCACTCGTTCCCGCTGGTCCGAGCCGGTTACGAAGTTACGTTGCTCGAGCCTTCGCAGGCGATGTTGGACAAGGCGGAGCAGCGACTCGAGCGGTTGACCGAGCAGGAGCGGCGGCGGGTGACGTTCGTGCGGGCCGATGGTGAGCGCGCGCACGAGGCGGTGAACGGCGGACGATTCGCCGCTGTGTTGTGCCACGGCGTACTCGGATACCTGGAGCGGCCGGAGCCGCTCGTCGATCAGCTGTGCCGGTGCACTGCCGCCGACGGCGTGCTTTCGATCATGACCGGCAACGCCGGGGCTATGGCGGTACGCCCCGCGTTGGAACGTCGGTGGGATGACGCCCTGGCGGCGTTCGACGACCGGACCGAGACGAACGTGCTGGGAGTGCGGAGCCGAGCAGACACAGTGGAGGAGCTCAGCGAGCTCGTGCGGAACCGCAGCTTGGAACCACTGTGCTGGTACGGGGTGTGGCTGTTCGTCGATTGGTTGGAATTCAGTGGAGTCGAGCTGGATCCCAACGACTCGCGGGAGATGGCAAAGGCGGTTGCGGTCGAACTCGAAGCCAGTCGACGAGACCCCTACTGTCAACTCAGTCGCGCCTTTCATCTCGTGGCGCACAAAGATCCGAGCTGACGGGAAAGCAGCAGTAATGGTCGCGCGGTGAAAAGTACGGTCGACTTTCCGCGATGTCCTGGATATCGACTCGCACCGCTCGTACTCTCCGGAGCCGTAACGACCATGTTTGCCTCGGTGCGGGCAGCAGAACCGGGAAGGGAGCGATCTCTTGGGGTACCGCCATCGTCTCGCCACGCGTGCGGATCTGCCCGCTATTGTGGACATCTACAACGCCGCGATCCTGGAGAAGGCGAGCACCTGCGACCTGGAACCCGTCAGCGTCGCTTCCCGCGAGGGGTGGTTCGAGTCCTCGGGGCCGGATTTTCGCCCGATCTGGGTCGGCTACGAGGCGGACGAGCCGCGTGCCGTGACCGGCTATCTGAGCTTCGACCCCTTTCTGAACGGTCGGCCGGGATACGACGTGACCTCGGACGTGGCGCTGTACCTGCATCCCGAGCACCGTGGTCGGGGGCAGGGAACTTACCTGCTGGGTGAGGCCGTGGCCCATGCTCCGAAGCTCGGCGTGCGCACGCTGGCCACCACGATCTTCGGCAGCAACCGGGCCAGTCTGCGCCTGTTCCGCTCGCACGGCTTCCAGGAGTGGGGTCGGTTGCCCGCCGTGGCCGATCTGGGTGGCGGCGTGGTTCAGGACGTGGTGTTCGTCGGGCGCAAAGTGGACGGTTCCGCGGGGTAGGGATGCCCGGTTCTCCGGGCTCCGAGAAGTGGTCGTTCGGCCGTGTGGGGCGAAGGGTGTCGGTGACGTGCTGTTGGTGTCGTTTCATGGGGGTCCGGGGTCGCCTCACGATCTTCGGACGGCGCTCGGATGCGGTACCGGCGAGCAGAACCGCGACTTGAAATCCGGTGTGTTCCGAGTGCGGAGTCCACGTTCAGAGGACGAGGTATCCCTGCTGCCACCGCACGGTGGTGGGGCGTGTGCCGGTCTCGGCGTATTCGCACAGGGCACGGCGTATCCGTTCGAGTGGAAGGGACGCGGAGTTGGGGAGGTAGCTGGGCTCGTCGGCGGCGAACACCAGGGCGGGGCGGTCGTCCGGCCCGGCCGGGTCGAAGGTGTCGAGCACCCCGCCCGCAGTGAGGTCGATCCAGGTCATCGCGCCCCAACCCGTGTCGGGATCGACGGCGACGCGGAGGTAGGCGGGTGGGTACTCGGGTTGACCATCGTCGTGATGGGAGTGGGCCGGTCGGTCCCACACGGTGACCAGCGTGGTGCGGTTTCCCTCGGTGGATTCGGTGACCACGTGGTCGAGAAGAGTAGCGATTTCCTCAGCTGTGTAGGCGTGATGTGACCGGCGGTACTGGTCGAACATGATCGTGAGCACGGTCGTGGTGTCGATCGTTGTCATGCCTGTCCCTCGATTCGTACTGGTCGTGTTTCCGCCGGTTCCCAAACCTCGAGCACGTAACTTTTCGGAAGAATCACGGCTACAGCGGTCCGGCAGCCGAGTGGGCCGTCACAAACGTGGTTGTTGATGGTGATCGCCGCATAGGTGATCCCGGACTCGCGCATCCGCATCGCCACCTTCGTTTCCACGTGGGTCGAGGTCTCCGGCATCGCCAGATCTGGACGTGGGATGGGGAACCGCTGACCAACCGTGACGAGGAGGGTGTCGATTCTGTCGATCAGCTGACGTTCCTGCCTGGCTTTGGGCGTCTCGTCCTGCTCACTCTCGGGCTGACGTTCCCATCTTTCGGTGCCAGGCTTCCACACTCGGCGGCCGGAACCACCGCTTGTTACCTCCACATCACCGGATCCGGCGAATCCACGCACGATTCCTGTGGTTGAGCCCTTGCCCGCGGGACGTTCGGGTAGCTTGTCGCGGGCTTGGCTGACCCATTGATCGACCGTGGCTGGGTTATCGCTGACCGGAGGTCGATAGGTCGACGGGTGTGGCAGAGCAGGAGGGGACGCATCGTTCGTCCCGAGTCCGGCGAGGTAGTCGACCAGACGTGTGTGGCTGTTGTCGCACAGAGCGAGTGCGTCTTCGACCAACTCACGTGTGTGTTGGAACAACTCTATGGCTTCGGACAGCTGTGCGTTGTTGGTTCCCTCGGTGGTCTCGTTCAACGTGGGCAGGGCGTATTCCTCCAGCCACACTTTGATTCGACGCAGCCGATTGGTGGGGGAACGTCGGATGATGCCGGTAATGCTGTTGGCCAGCTCTTCTACCTCGGACATCACAGACTCCTACAGCGCGGCAGCGTATTCACGGACGTGCTCGCTGGCACGCATCGCCGTCTGTGTGGCTTCATCCGTTTTCTCGTGAGCTGCGCCGAACAATCGTATCGCTTGTTGTACGTCGTTGTCATTGCTGGTTCCGGCCACTTGGTTCAGTTTCCCGCGTAGCTCGTCAAGTTCGGTTCGCACGATCTGTAGTTCATCGGTGGGTGCGGTGTCGGTGATCTGCTGTAGTTGGGCACGTATTTCGTCGAGCATTGGGAGCTCTCTTTATTGGACAAACGGAAGTGGATGGATACCGCCCGGACGAACGAGTGGGATAGGTGCTCAGCCGGACAGCGGACGGCCCGACGCCGAGTGTCGGGAGTTCGACGGTGCACCTGTTACGAGGAAGAACAATGGTAGCGGTCCTCACCGAAGCGGTGGAGGTTTGACTGGGTACCAGTTGCCTATCCGATAACTACCGTGTCTGGCCCTGGTGAAGGAGAAGTGAGAGCGATCAGAGGCAGCCGTGGCGGAGATCGGGTGCGACTCTGTGGCAGTTCTTAAAGCGAGTAGACGAGGGTGAGGACCTCTCGCTGAACCTCCTCCGCGTGGCCCGAGATGTTCGTGAGCTCTCCGGTGCCGGAAGTCGGGACGATATTGCCGTAGCTGTTCTGGTCGGCTCCTTCGGCCAGGCCGCCGTGTTGAATGACGAAGGTGCCCTGGCGGCCGTCGATCGTGCCTTCGACCCGCTCGGAAGCGACGTAACCCGCACCGGCGGCTCCTTGCGCGGTGAGCACCTCGACTACCCCGGAGCCTTCGATCGCGCCGTGGTAGCGCTTCCGGATCGTGATCCGGGTCAGCTTGGGGCCTTCGGTCGGCTCACCGTAGACAGTCTCGTTCCAATCCGTGATCTCGAAAGGGGCTTCGAGTTCGTGGGCAACCTGTTGCTCGGTCATGCCGGGAAAACTAGCGCTCACGTCCGACATCGAGCGTGGAAATCGTTCCGCCCCGAGTGGTGCCACTCGTCCTCGGCGTCTTGGCGGTGCCGTAGAGCAGGGTGGTGATCGTGCGCAGTGCGTGGGTGGTGCGAGCTTCGTGCGTGCCGGGTTTCTGGTGGTGCATCTCGTCGCGGGCGGTGGCTATGGCGTTTCCGCCTTCGGCGAGTAGTTTTTCCAGCACCATCTCGTGGACGAGGTGTTCGTCGTCCAGTGCGGAGAGTTCGAGCCCGTCGCGTAGCGCGAGCCAGAGGGCGGCTGTGGCGTCTTCGAGGCTGATTTCCAGTCGCATCGACAGGTCCGTGGTGGCTGGTTGTTCGGCGTCCTCACGCAGCGTCGGGATGAACTCCACGGGACCGGAATCGCCGATCTCGCCGGTGGCGGTGACTGTGGGAGTGAGCATGATCAAACCACCCCTTCTGGAGTGTCGTCCCCGATCGGGGAGGTGTTTCCGGTCACGTATGTCTTCCACCTCAGCCGGATCCGGGGCTCCGCGTGGGACTCGGTTTCTCTCATACCTCAATGCCATCAAGCGAGCGGTGTTCTAACGACGACATCGAATGACCGAAGATGAGCCATTCCGGGGACATTGAGGGGACATTCCAGTCCGAATGGGGATTGAGTACCTAGGGTTGGGGACATGGCCAGGGCTTCCGCACCACGTACCCAGAACTCCGCTCTGATCGGGCTTCGCGAGGACGCTGGGCTCTCGCAGGACGATCTGGCTGAAGCGCTCAACGCGTTGGCCGCGAAGAGACACGGGAAGTACCCGAACGTGACCAAGAAGACCGTGGGTCGTTGGGAGCGTGGCGAAGTCGCGTGGCCGCAGCCGTTCTACCGCCGGTTGTTGGCGGAGTTCTTCGACTGCGCTTCCGATGAGTTGGGGTTCCAACGACCGCGTAGGACTACCGACAACGCTCCCACCAGTGACGGGGAACTGCTGCCCCTGGTGGCCTCACCTGGCACGGTCGATCCGCGCGTGGACAAGGACCAGCAGGAGTGGAAGGACACTCGTGCGGTGCTGGGCACGTTCCGGCGGGGTTTGGCCGTCGTCGCCGAGCGGCTCTATCCGGATTCGACGGTGCCCGGCTCCGAGGGGAGCGGCGTGATTGCCGGAACGGATTGGCTCCCGAGCGTCCCGGTGCCGTTGTCGGAGCTGGGGCTCGAACTCGACACGGACGACTCCGCGGTTCCGGCTGTCGATGGTTCGGAGCGGCAGAGCGCGGGCGTACGCCCATTGGCGTCAGCCGAGCAGCGCTACCACCGCTACAGCCACGCGGTGCGGGATCTGGCCGCGCCACGCCTGTTCGAGAACCGGCTGTGCTTCCGCCTGACCGCCCTGGACCTGTCGCAGCCGAACCCGCGATTGCGGTTCGGCACGATGGGGTTTTTCGACTCGATCGACACGAACGAAGCCCTGGGGCACGAGATGGCCGCGCATCATCTCGTCCGCGACCGGCACGGTGACCTCGGTGTCGGTCGTGCGTCGTGGCGGCGGCTGGCGTTTCGCAAGCACGTCGGTGATCCGTTCGACCTGTCCCGGCGGCCGTTGCTGGGCGCGATCGGCACGTTGACGATTCGGGCGGGGGAGAGCCCGAGCATGGTGCTGCACCAGCGGGACGGCGGTCGGGTGGCCGGTGGTGGCGGGATGGCGCACCTGTTGCCCGCGGGCATCTTCCAGCCGTCGAGCGTCATTCCCGACGCGGTGCGCAACGACTTCTCGATCTGGCGGAACACGCAGCGCGAGTTCGCCGAGGAGCTGCTCGGGCACGTCGAGTACGACGGCAGCGGCAGGCCGATCGACTACGCGAACCGCGAACCGTTCGCGGGGATGGATCGCGCTCGTGGCGAGGGGCGGATTCGGGTCTACTACCTCGGCGTCACGCTCGACGCGCTCACGCTGTCCGGTGACATCCTCACCGTGGCGGTGATCGAGCCCGACACCTACGACGAGCTGTTCGGTGCGGCCGTCACCACCAACGACGAGGGCCGCATTCCCGCCCGGCACCTGCCGTTCGAGGCCAACACCATCAGCCGTCTTCACGAGCTGGGCCAACTCTCGCCCGGAGCCTCGGCCGCGATGAACCTGGCCTGGCAGCACCGAAGGGCATTGCTCGACCGGAACTGAATTGTTCGCCTCGTCGAGGTGTTCGGACGGGTTCGTCGTGGTTTCATGGCAGGCTGGGGTTGACGCGGTGTGGCTGCGTCTTTATCACGGTGGCCCTGTCGTCTCCACGGTTCCTCCCGGCTCGGTCATACGCGAGCGTTCAAACGCGCTTTTTTCGTGAATCACCCGGTTGGACAGTGGTAGCGAGATTCATATTGAATGGCGGGGTGGTTTCGTGCTAAATGTCGTGGTCATGTGGATAGTTGGCCTCATCGCACTGCTGGTGGGAATTTTACTCGTCGTATCGGGAAATCACCTTATTGCCGGGTGCGTCCTGCTGGCGTGGACAGTAGTGGACTCCGTCGTTTCCTCGGTTCGTCGCCGCAAAATTCACGCCGAATTCCGCGAGAGATTTCCGACGTCGGATGATGTGGCTCTGTCTCTGGATCGTGAAAAAATTCGACGACTGCGTGACGACGAAGGAAAAGTGCAGGCCGTTCGTCAGGTGCGTCGGGATGTCCCGGGGACGCCGCTCGTGGAGGCCGCGAACCTGGTGGATAAGCTGTGACTGGTGAGCGGACTGGTCACGAACATCGTCGTAGCGACGACGCAGCCGGCGGGCAGGTGAAGTGACGCGAGAAGGTTGACTGCCACTGCTGGCAGCCCTGCCACCAGTGGACCGACCGCGAACGCCATCTCCCCGCCACGGCATCGAGACTGATTCCGCGTGTTCACGGACCGCCCGGGCCGGTGTCGGGACGCTGGGGCGAGTTCGTGCGTGAAGAGTAAGCCACCTCGGAAACGGAACAGGAAGCAACCGCACCCGGTGCGGACCCCGCCGAATCCGTAGTGGGGCCGTGCTCGTGCTTCCGCCCAGGAAACACCGCTATGTTGGGGCCATGACTGACAGCTCGGCGTCCTCGGTCTGGCCGATCCTGCACTACGACGACACGCGCGCCGCGCTATGTTTTCTCGTCGATGTCCTGGGATTCCACGAGGTGCTCGCGGTGTCGGACGACGAGAACGACATCGTGCACGCCGAGCTGCGTCGGCCCGGCGGTGGTGCGCTGGTCTTCGGATCGACGAAGCACACCGACGGCGTGCACGGCCGGATGCGAGCCGGGAGCAGCGCCGTCTACATCGCCACCGAGGACGTGGACGCCGTCCACTCCCGAGTGAAGGAGGCAGGAGGCGACGTCGTCGAGGCGCCGCACCACACCGAGTTCGGTTCGGGAGTCGGATCGTACGCGCTCACGGTGCGGGATCCGGAGGGAAACCTGTGGACCTTCGGTACCTACCGAGGTATCGAGGCGTAGCGCGCCGACGTCGTGCCCGCTACCGCACCGCGCCGGTAGCGGAGTCCGCGCCAGTCGCTGTTTCCGAGTGTCAGCCGAGGTGAACGGGCAGCTCCTCGTAGCGTGTCCAGAACGGCATCGGTTCGAGTGCGAGTTCGGAGCGGTCGGTTGCCAGCCGCAGGTTCGGGTTGCGGCGGACGAGCGCCCGCAGTGCGACGCGGGTTTCCATGCGGGCCAGGTTGGCGCCGAGGCAGAAGTGCACTCCGTGGCCGAATCCGAGGTGGGCGTTGGGGTGGCGGTCGATGTCGAAGGTGTCCGGATCGTCGAACGCGGCGGGATCCCGGTTGGCCGCGGCCAACACGGGAATCACCGTCGCACCGGCCGGGATCGTCGTGTCGTGCCAGGTGACGTCCTCGACGGTGGTGGATGGTTTGGTTCCGCCGATCGGCCCGCCGTAGCGCACGAGTTCCTCCACGGCGCTCCGCCACAGCGCTTCGTCGTCGGGTGCGGCGCGCAGCCGCGCGAGCTGGTCGGGGTGATCCAACAGCGTGAGCACCGCGTTGGTGATCAGGTTGTACGTGGTCTCGTAACCCGCGGTGACCAGTAGGAAGACCATCGCGACCAGTTCGTCTTCGGAGAGGCGCTCTCCGTCCTCCTCGGCCTGGATCAGACCGGTCAGGATGTCCTCGCCGGGTTCGGATCGCTTGTGCTCGATCAGCTCGCGCACGAGCTCGGTCAGGGCGTTCATCTCCCGGGCCCAACTCTCCTGGCCGAGCCGCGCCATGCCCGTCACGAGGGCATTCATTCCCCGACCGAAACGCTCCCGGTCGGCGTGCGGCACTCCGACCATCTCGTTGATCACCGTAGCGGGGACGGGCAGCGCGAACCGCTCGCGCAGCTCGACTCGACCAAGGGGTTCCAGCTCGTCGAGCAGCCCGTGCGACAGCTCGTCGACTCGCCCGCTGATTCGCTCGATCGCTCGGGGGGTGAAGGGTTTGGCAACCAGCTTGCGCAGGCGTCGATGCGCCGGGTCGTCCATCAGGATCATGTTGCTGGTAGTCATCAGCCGTATCGGTTCGCGGACCGAGTCCGGAAACCCCGCGAGCATCGCCGGTCCCTGCCCTTCCGGGGAACGCAGGAACCGGTCATCGGCCAGCATCAGGCGGCAATCCTCGTAGCGGGAGACCAGCCACACGTCCTGATCACCCATGTAGGCCATCCGACCTCTGTGGACCGGTGCGTTCGTACGCAGCCACGCGTAGTGCGCGTGCGGATCGGCGACAAATTCCGGGCTGCCGACGGTGATCGTGGTGTCTGGTGTGGTCATACAGGGCTCCTCGGCCAACTCTGCACTGCCGCTCATCACGGAGGACTACGGAACCGTCGCTGTCTCCGACAGTCGTTTCGAGTGGTGGAATCGTTCGAGACCGGATTCGACGGGGCGGCGCGACACGGCTGGTTGTCGTGGTTGCTCGCAGTGTAGTGAAATGCCCGGCTCGGCGTCAGAGACCGAGGTGGAACCGCCACCGACATCGCCAGGACTCTCGGCGAAGCATCGCTCGGCATCGAGCACGTCGGTTCCACGGCGGTGGAGGGACTCGCGGCCAAGGACGTCATCGACATCGACCTCACCGCGGCCGACCCCCGGGCGAGCGGGCGTACGTCTCCGCGCCGGCGGAGCTGGGATACGTCCGCACGATCCGGGAGCCCTCCTTCCACGAGCACCGGTGCCTGCGGCTGTCGGGATCCCGCCGGTGCGTCAGCCGGTCGGTGTCGGGGCGTACTCGATGCCCTCGCGGACCTGGCGCGCCCGCTCGACACCCGCGAGGCGTCCGACGAGGTGCAGCGCCATCTCGATGCCCGCCGCGATACCGGCGGAGGTGACCACATCGCCGTCGTCGACGTACGGCACCCCGCCGTGCACCGCGACGGTCGGGTCCAGACCGCTCAGCCGTTCGAGCGCGGAGCGGTTGCTGGTGGCCGCCCGTCCCCGCAGCAGACCGCCCGCGGCGAGAACCAGTGAACCGGTGCACACGCTCGTCAGCAGCGACCCCCGCTCGCGTTGCTCGCGCAGCCACCGCAGATGCCCCGCATCGCCGCTCAGCCGCTGTGTGCCGTCGCCACCGGGGTGCAGCAGCACCTCCAGCTCGGGCACCGTGGTCATGCTGTGGTGCGCCTCGACGACGAGTCCCTTCTCGCAGTTCACCGCCGCACCGTCGTGCGAGAACGTGGTCACGGCGTAACCGTCCTCGGGAAAGTGCCTGGTCCACCACGCGAAGACCTCCCAGGGGCCGACCGCGTCGAGCTCCTCCATCCCGTCGAACAGCAGGATTCCGATGTGCCGGGTCTCGGTGGTTCCACCGTGCGTCTCGCTCATGTCCCCATGCTTCCGAAGCGACGAGGCGGAACCAAGTGGCAGGACTGCCCGGATGCACCAGGATCCTGCCATCGTGCGTACGGTGGCCGCGCTGCCGGTCGCGCGTGAGACTGGGCGACGAGCCGCTTTCCCGCTCGAAAGGTGGGCATCATGACCGAGACATCGGTGCCCGCGGTGCTGCGCCCGTTCGTCCGGCAGGGGACGGTCCTACTGCGGACCAGGAAACGCGACGGGAGCTGGGTCGACACCCCCGTCAACATCGTCGTGCGCGGCGACCGCGCCTACATCCGTACCTACGGCAAGTCGGGCAAGCACAACCGGCTGCGGAACTTCCCGGAGGTGTGGTTCTGTCCCTCGACGTGGCTGGGCAAGCCCACCGGGCCGAAGGTGTGGGGCCGCGCTCGGCGCCTGGACGGTGCCGAGGCCCGAACGGCGGCCCACCTCCTCACGCGCAAGTATCCCCTGCTGCACGGCATCCTCGTGCCGATCCTCCACCGGCTCATGCGCACCAGGACCCTGCACTACGAGCTGACCGACGTACTCGCGCGCTGACGACGGCCCACCGGTGAACCGCGACCGTTACCGCCCGAGGCCGTGATCCGGAGCGAGCGCGGACGGGGCCGCCGAGCGAGTGTCCCGACGACCCGACCGTAGAACCCCGGTCAGTCGTCGAACCGGTCGTCGAGTCCCTCGGTGAGTTCGCCGAGGTCGACGAACTTGAGGTTGGTGGCCTCGCGATCGCCGTCACCGGGCGAGTCGTGGCCGTCCTGCACCACCAGCAGCCCGTCCTCGTACCGCTCACCGAGCGGGGCGTCGAACACGGCGACTCCGTCGCAGTCCTCGGACCCGTCGACCGAACCGGAGGCGACGACCCGGAACGCGCCCTCGTACTCCGCACGACCGGGGAATCCAGGACCGGGGAATCCACCACTTGGGACCCCACGGCCGGGGAACCCGTGACCGGCGTCGCCCCGCTCGTACAGCCGGAAGGTGCTGTCGCCCTGGCTGGAGGCGATCACGTAGCCGCTCCCGTGAGCCCCACCGAGCAGCGCCAGCCCCTCCACGTCGGCGGTCAGGTGCTCGCCGCCGAATCCGGGGTCCTCCCCGGCGACGCACTCGTCGGTGGCGGGATCGTAGGTGGCCGGAACCCCGAAGCCGCGCACCCTGTCGATCAGCCTCGGAGCGCCCCGCAGGTCGGCGCGCATGCGCCACAGCCCGACCGTTTCCTGGCCCGCGTAGAGCGTTCCGTCGGCCGGGTCCACGACCATGCCCTCCACCTGCGGCAGTTCCCCTGGGTCACCGCACGGCGACCACGAGGCGCCGTCCGGCAGCCGGAAGGTCGAGGGCAGCCGCACGGAACGGACCTCCCGGTAGCCAACCGTCCCCTCTGGACTGAGGGTCAGTTCCAGCAGTGCGATCTCGGTGCGTCCGCTCCCGCTGACCAGCGCGTAGGAACGGCCACTGCGCTCGTCGGTCCAGGTGGTCAGTCCGTAGGCGGTGCGCTCCTCGTTGATCTCCGCCTGGTCGGCCGCGAAGATCGGTTCGACACCGGAGGCCGTGACGTCGACGAGTGGTCCCCGCCGCGCGTCGGGGTCGATGCGGTACACGCGCAGGCGGTCCCGGCCGCGGTCGCTGACCACGGCGTAGTCCTCATCGGGTGACTCGTCGCCGCGCGAGAGCCCCGAGTCGGTAACGATGTCCACATTGTTGAACCTGCCCGGCGCGTCGTCCGGCGTGGGCGGTTCCGGCGCGGGGATCGACTGCACCGGACGGGCGTCGAGGTCGTACACCCGCAGCCCGCCCTCCTTGGCGGTGGCGATGACGAGGCTGCGTTCGGGGGCGGCCGGGTCGCGCCAGATGGCCGGATCGTCCGCGTTGGCGTTGCCGCCGGTCGCGTCGTCGAACAGGGTCGGGGTCTCGCCCTCGGGTTCGAGCGTGAGCGGCTCGGTGGAGTCGTCGTGCGACGCCTGGGCGGGCGCGGCAGCGCCGATCACTGCGAAAGCGGCGGTCAGGGTCGCGAGGGAGCGGCGAGCGCTGGTTCCGAGCACGGAATGCTCCTACGTTCGGAAATGTTTCCGAACAACCGTGCGGTGCGGCCGTGTCCGCCGGTGATCAGGACTGTGAGCGGCGGGTGGACTACGGGTGAACGCTCGTGCCACCGCCACCCGACACCGCTGTCCGACGCCGTTGTCCGACGCGGCGCCACGTCGTGGCCTCCGGCTCGCGGGCGGGTGGTTCCCGCGGCGAGCGTTCCCGGCGCCCGGCTCGGCGGAGCGCGGTCAGCCCGCCCGGGGGTACTCCGCCGACTGCGAGTCGGCGTACTTGTAGACCCAGAATCCCCGCCCCATGTGCTGGTCCCGCTCGTACCAGGCGACGCCTTCGTTCTCCTCCGAGGCACGCGGTACGGGGAGTGGGGACAGCGGCTCACCCTCGCCGCTGACGGGAAGCGTGATCTCGCGGCCGTCCTCAGGGCCGCCGTACAGTTCGATGCGGGCGTGCAGGTTCATGGCGTGCCTCCGTGTGAAAAACCTCCGGCTTTTATTACTGACGATTAGCTCTCGGGTTTGGTTCCGCTTTTTCACCCGAACGGAGCAGTGAGCGGGTGCCGGTGCGGGCGGCCGCACCACTGTTCGCCCCTGTCCCCGATGCGTGGCGGCCCCTCGAATCGGAGCATCGCACGAGTCGCCCGGCCGCACTCGGCGAATCGGGAGCTCGCGGCACGAGTCAGCCGGAAAGGTGACACACGACCGAAAGGTGCGCCCCCGCTCTCAACCGGCCTGGGGGTCACCGGGAGTGCGGGGGCGCCAAGTCCACCCCTGGGGGTCAGGTGGACGTCGCCCAGGTTACTAAACAGTGCCGCGGATGTCTCTAGGGGAAGAGATCTTTTTTGGAGTGGATTCCGTTGGTCACAACCAGTCACGTCTCCGGAACACCGCGTACAGCGTCACCGCGACCAGCAGCATCAGCAGCAGCGACAGCGGGTATCCCGACGGCCAGTCCAGCTCCGGCATGTGCGTGAAGTTCATGCCGTAGACCGTCCCCACCAGCGTGGGAGTGAACAGGATCGCCGCCCAGGAGGAGATGCGCTTCACTTGCTCGTTCTGCCGCAGGCTCGTCTCGGTGAGCCTGGTGGCCTGCTCGTTCTGGCGTTGCGAGTGCAGCGAGGAGTTCACCAGCAGGATGTTCGCCAGCAGTTGCCGGTGCGACTCGACGCGCTCCGCCACGTCCGCCGCGTGGTCCCGGACGTCCCGCAGGTGGCGGTTCAGCTCCACGCCGTCGCGCAACTCGTGGAACGTCTGCTCCATGCCGTCCAGCACTTCCATGAGCGGGCCGGTCGCCCGCTGGAACTCGATCACCTCGCGGGAGAGCCGGTAGATCCGTTTGGACACTGTGGACTCGCCGCCGAACACCTCGGTCTCGATCTCGTCCAGGTCGTTCTGCACCCCGCGCTCGACCGGCAGGAAGTCGTCCACCACCCGGTCCACGAGGGCGTAGAGCACGGCGGGCGGGCCGTGCGCCAGCAGCTCAGGCTGGTTCTCCAGTCGTTCTCGCACCGCGTCGAGGTCGGGTCGGTCGCTCTGCCGCGAGGTGATGACGAAGTCCGAGCCGATGAACGCGTGCACCTCGCCGAGCGCCACGTTCTCGGTCGCTTCCTCGTACAGCGCGGAACGCAGCACCATGAACAGCGTCTCGCCGTAGCGGTCGAGCTTCGGCCGCTGGTGCGCGACCGTGGCGTCCTCCAGCGCCAGGTGGTGCAGTTCGAACTCGGTTCCCAGTCTCGTCAGCTCGTCCCCGTCCGGTTCGGACAGATCGATCCATCCGAAAGTGTGGTCGGAGTCGGAGCCGCACCGCAGTTCGTGCAGCGTTTGCTCGATCGTCCCGCAGCGCTGCCGCGATCTGCCGTTCACGTAGATGACGCTGTTCGCCAGCACCATGCCGGACACCTCCGCGGGAACGAGCGGTCGAGTGCTCTCAATCGTCCGACGTGAAGTCCACGACGGCGAGTGCCTGGTCGTCGTGTCGCTTGGGGCGTGGCCAACGACTGCCGTCCGGATCGGCGTGTTCGGCCGCACGGACTCGCTCCAGCACCGCCCACGCCGATTCCGCGCGGGCGTGCGCGAGCAGTTCCCGCCAGTCGCGGTAGCTGTCGTACTGCTCGACACCGCAGGAGACGCCGTCGCTGGCCAGCAGCGCCGAGCGGACCTCCGACCTGGGCCAACTCCGCCGGATCGCACGGTGCGCGGCGGACGGGTCGGCCTCGGCCACCCAGAAGCCGCCCTCGACGTTGCGCCAGCGGCCGGTCGCGTCCACCGCGGCGCGCAGCTCGTCGTGGTGCCGCTCGTCGAAGCCGCCGCCCCCGCGCAGCCGCTGCCGGTAGTCGCCCTCGCCAGTGGTGCGCAGGGCGTGCAGCCGGTCGTCGGTCACCGCGTCGGTCCCCGAAGCGGTGAACACCACGACCGGGCTGTCGGCCAGCACGAGCGCCTCCACGGTTCGCTCGTCCCACCGCAGGATCGACACCGTGGTGGAGGGGGAGTTCCCCGGGCGCAGCCCGTGGGCCGTGCTCACCTCGTCGATCGCCGACGCCAGCGAGTCGGCCAGGTCCGGGGCGGCTCCGGAATCGGGGTGGGAGCCCGAATCGGGGACGGGGGTCGGGTCGAGGCGGTGGCGCAGCGCCGTGGCCAGCTCGGCGGCGTACCAGCCGCCGGTGTGCTCGGTGGGGCGCAGCGAGGTGGCGCCGTCCAGCACCGCCACCGCGTTCGGCAGGGTGAGCACCACGTCCTCGCTGGGTTCGGTTCCCGCCTGTTCGGCTACCTCGACAGTGGGCATGTCCGGATTATCCTGCGTTCGGGGTCCGCACCGCCACAACGGGCATCGCGAGTTGCGCCGTCGGGCCGATCGCCAGCGCGTAGAGCGCCGTTCCGAGCCCCACCGAGCCGCCCAGCAGCCAGCCCGTCAGCAGTACCGACAGCTCGACGCAGGTGCGGACGGCGCGCAGCGACAGCCCCGTCCTGCCGTGCAGGCCGGTCATCAGCCCGTCGCGGGGTCCCGGCCCGAGCCGGGCTCCGACGTAGACCGCGGTGGCGACACCGTTGCACAGCACGCCACCGAGTAGCAGTGCCACCCGGAGCGACAGGTTCTCGACCGGTGGGATGAGGTGCAGCGCGATGCTCACCGAGAGCGCCACCATGAACACGTTCGCGACGGTGCCGATGCCGGGCCGCTGGCGCAGCGGTATCCAGCACAGCAGCACCAGAGCACCGGTGATCGCGGTCACGGTGCCGAAGCCCAGGCCGGTGCGTTCCACCAGGCCGTCGTGCAGCACGTCCCACGGCGCGAGTCCGAGTTCCGCGCGCACCATCATCGCCATGCTCGTGCCGTAGCAGGCGAGTCCGGTGAACAGCCGTAGCAGTCGGGTGCCGGGGCGGTGTGTCACCGGTATCGGTTCGAGGTCCACTGTTGCGGTTCTTCGGGGCATATCCGATTGATATTCGGTTTTGGCCTGTTATGGACAGGGCCAATCGTGGAATATTGGTACCCGTGACGATTTCGGAAACGGGAAGAATGGGTGCCAATGCCCTGGCGCGGTTGTTGGGCAACTGGTCGCGGGGCGACCGTCCCAGTGCCGACGCGCTGTACTCGGCACTGCGCCAGCTGGTGCTGGAGGGGCAACTGCCGCCCGGTACGCGACTACCCGCCGAACGCGAACTGGCCGACCGGCTCGGCGCCAGTCGCAATCTGGTGACCGCTGCGCTCGACCGGCTCCGGGAGCAGGGGTTCGTGCGGAGCAGACGGGGAGCGGGCTCCTGGATCGGGTTGCCGGCCACGGCCGGCGGCACCGCCGAGTCGGGTGGTTGGTACCCGCCGGAACGCGGCGAGAGCATCAACTTCGCGCAAGCCACTCCCGCAGCGTCCCCCGAGGTGTACGAGGCGTTCGAACGGGCGAGCGAACGGTTCGCCACGCGGTTCCACGGGCACGGCTATCAGACGCAGGGCCTGCCGGAGCTGCGGGAACGGATCGCGCGGCGCTTCGCGGAGCGCGGCCTGCCCACCGACCCCGAGCAGATACTGATCACCAACGGTGCGCAGCACGCCTTCGCCCTCGTGCTGCGCACGGTGCTCACTCCCGGGCAGCGGGTGCTGCTGGAACACCCCACCTACCCGAACGCGCTGGAAGCCGTCCGCGGCGTACACGCGCGGCCGCTGCCGGTGCCCATGGTCGACGGCGGGTGGGATCCGGAACTGCTGGAGGCGACCCTGGCACAGGCGGCGCCGCGGCTGGCGTATCTGATTCCCGACTTCCAGAACCCCACCGGTGCGCTGATGACCTCGGTCGAGCGGGAACGACTGGGCCACGCGCTGCGGCGTCACCGCACGACCGCGGTGGTGGACGAGACGCTGGTCGACATCAATCTCTCCGGGGAGCCGCTTCCGCTTCCCGCGGCTGCCTTCGCCGACTCGCAGACGGTGACGGTGGGCTCGGCGAGCAAGTCGTTCTGGGGAGGTCTGCGGCTCGGCTGGATCCGCGCGCCGCACGAGTTCGTGCAGCGCATCGTCGTCGGTCGTGCCGCGATCGACCTCGGCAGCCCCGCTTTCGAGCAGCTCGTGCTGAGCGAGTTGCTGGACGACGCCGATCGCACGCTGGATCGGCAGCGCACGAGACTGCTGCACCAGCGGGACCGGTTGGTGGCGGCGCTGCGCGAGCTTCGACCACAGTGGACCTTCACCCCTCCGGACGGTGGACTCTCGCTGTGGTGCCACATCGGCTCCCGCCGAGCCGGGCGGCTGGCCGTGGCCGCCGAACAACGAGGCGTGCGGCTGGCTTCCTCCGGGAGATTCGCGGTGGAAGGGGAGTTCGACGACCGTCTCCGACTGCCCTACAGCCTGCCGGAGGAAACGCTGCGGCGGGCCGTGGAGTTGATCGCCGAAGCCGACGACTCGATCGGGCCTGCCCATCCGCCCGACCTGGTTACTTAGTGAGGGAAGTGTGGGGTTGCGCCGCGTGGCGGTGCTGGTGGCGGAACCTCCGGCACGGCTCTCGCTGCGGGTGCCCCGACATCGGGTAGCGACCTACACAACGTCGGGGCCGTCCTCGCGAGAGCCGCACCGGAGAACCCGCGGCGGCGCCGACTGCGAGGGTGGTCGGAGCGCGGCCCGCGGCGAAGCGGCGCGGCGATTTCGCGAGAAATCGACGGCAGCCGGGCCGCGTGGGGTGACCGTGATCCGGTGCTGCCACGCCGTGGGCGCGTAGATTTCGTGGGAAATCGACGCCGTTCCGGAGACGGGTGGCGGAACCTCCGGCACGGCTCTCGCGGCGGGAATGGCTGTTCGGCCACCCGCCGGCACGGCCCCTCGACGTGCCGGTGGGTGGCCGCTCGACCCGGTGTCACAGGGGCAGTGCGACACCGGGGGCGGGGCTGTCTGCCGCTCTCGTGACGATTGGTTCGCCCCGATGCGGCGCCCCGACCGACCCGGTCGGGCGCAGGCAACCGGATCGGAAGTCTCGGCGTTCGGGCCGTGCGGGATGAGCGGCGAACTCTCGCTGTGCACTCTCGGCCTCTCACCGCGCACTCTCGGAATCTCGCCGGGCGCTCTCGGCCGCTCGCCGTGCCCTTTCGGTCAGCCGCCGTCCGCTGCCCGCGGTCTGGAGCGGAAACGCCCGGCGTGCTTCGGGAACCGGAGCGCGCCAACCGGCGATCGTCCGGTCTCGGTGAATGTGGACGTTCCCGCATCACTCGGGACTGTCCGTTGCATCAGAATCACCGCCCCGTGTCTCGCTGCCCGCGTTCGACCATCATCCTCCCGGGTAATCGGCGAATTGGCATCCGCAACCGCCGCCTATCACCCGGTTAGGCGGTGTTACGAATCAACGATCGCCCGTTGTGACTCGTTGGTTTTTCCCGAATGCCGTCCGCCGGTGAGTGAGAACGGTCCGGGGTGGGGCCGGCGGCTTCCCGGTGACTACGCGGCAGGTACGTAGTACTACTCGAACTCTTGCCCCGTTCGGGGGTTTACGGCCGCACCGCGAATCCAGCGGCGGCCGTTACGTCTCCTATTCGGCGAACCGGCCCGAGTCGTGTGCTTCGCTCGACGCCCACGGCTCCCGGGTCGGGACCGATCCCGAAGTAGGAAAGGTGTTCCAGTGACGGAACGGGAGCGATCCTGCGGTACCGCCGTGTTGCTCAGTCGGCTGGCCGTCGGTGACGAACGCGCCTGGCGCGAGCTGGTGGACCGCAACAGCGGTGTGGTGTGGGGAGCCGTTCGCGCCTACTCGGCCAACCGGGCCGATGCCGAGGACGCGTGGCAGGCGACCTGGCTGCTGCTGGCCGAGAACCTGCACCGACTCCGCGACTCCGAGGGGGTGTCCGCTTGGCTGGTTACCACCGCCCGCCGCGAGTCGATGCGATTGGCGCGGGCACGACGCAGGGAATCGCCCAGCGGGCTGGCCGGGCTGCTGGCCGAAACCGCCGACGGCACCGAGACTCCGGAGAGCAGCGCGGTGCGTTCGTTGTCGGCCGCGCGGATGGCACAGGCGTTCGCGCAGCTGTCACACCGCTGCCAACAGCTGTTGCGGATCATGGCTGTGGCCCCGGACGCGAGTTACGAGCAGATCGGTACCGCGCTGGGGATGGCCCGCGGTTCCATCGGTCCCAAGAAGCAGCGATGCCTGCGAGCGCTGCGCCTGCGGATGCTCGCGTCCGGGAGTCCGGAAGCCGTGGAAGGGGTGGCGGTGTGAGCGCGGGGGTCGGTGGGAGCGCGGGGATCGATGAGAGCACGGGGATTCCCGAAGAGCTCCGGTCGTTGGGCAGGCTGTTCCGTCGAACGGATCCCACCCCCGATCGGGCGATCAGCGCGGCCTACGGTGCCGCGCGGCGCCTGGTCCGGGAGCGTGACTCGGTCGGAGTGCTGGAACCGCTCGGCGATTCCGCCCTCCGGTGCCGCGCCGTCGAGGAGTCGTCCGATGTCGCCGAGGAGTCGTCCGGCGCTGCCGAGGTGCGCACGTTGAGCTTCGCCGCACCGGGCAGACTCGTCGAACTGGAACTGCGCCCCGCGCGACAGGGGATGTTCCTCGCCCGCGGCATCGTGCTCAGCCGAGCGGGGCAGCCCAGCCCGGCGGGCGCGGTGATCGTGCGGCACGGCCAGGGGGAGTGCCGGGGCGAGCTGGACGACTGCGGTGGGTTCGCCGTGCCCGGCGTTCCCGCCGGACCGATCTGTCTGCGGCTGCACACCCGGCGAGCGGACGGGCTAGTCACGCATCGGACGGGCAGCGACTGGTTCGTTTGCTGACGCGGGGCACGGTGCTTCGCGAGCGCGGCGGAGAGGCGTTCGGTTGGCCGGATTCGCCCGGATCCCGGCCAACCGGGGCGTCATCCGTGGTGTGGTGGCGACGCGGTGGTCACGTCGTCACCCGTGAAGTCGGGTATTCGCTGGTGAGGTCCGGTATCCGCTGGTGAGGTCCGGCAAGGGCTACGCCGGGGGAGCCGGGCAGCCGCCCGGCGGAACTCCCTCAACCCAGCCCTCAACCCAGCTTGTGCAGTCGCCGGACTCCCTCGTCGATCACCTCGTCGCGTTTGCAGCAGGCGAACCGGACGAGGTGGCGTACCGGCTCGGGATCGTCGCAGAGCACCTGGAGCGGAATGGCCGCGACACCGGCCAGCTCGGGTAAGGCGCGGCAGAACTCGGCGCCGTCGGAATAGCCGAGCGGCCGGATGTCGGCACACAGGAAGTAGGTGCCCTCGCAGGACAGCACCCCGAAACCCGCCGAGCGGAGCCCGGCCCCGAGACGGTCCCGCTTCCGCTGCAGTTGGCCGCGCAGTTCCGGCAGCCAGTCCCGCTCCTCGCGCAGGGCGTGGGCCACGGCGGGCTGGAACGGGGCGCCACCGACGAAGGTCATGAACTGCTTCGCCGCGCGAACCGCCGCGACCAGTTCCGGGGGGCCGCAGACCCAGCCGATCTTCCACCCCGTGACGTTGAAACTCTTGCCCGCGCTGGACACGGACAGGGTGCGCTCGGCCATTCCCGGGAACGTGGCCAACGGCAAGTGGTCGCGCCCGTCGTAAACCAGGTGTTCGTAGACCTCGTCGGTGATGGCGAGCAGATCGTTCTCCCGGCAGACCGCCGCGATCTCGGCCAGCTCCGCCTCGGTGAACACGGTGCCGGTCGGGTTGTGCGGCGAGTTCAGCACGATCGCGCGGGTGTTCGGACCGACCGCCGCTCGCAGGGCCGCGGCGTCGAGCTCGAACCGCTCCCCGGTCACCCGCAGCGGCACGGTGCGTCGCGTCCCGCCCGCCAGCGAGACCGCCACGGGGTAGGAGTCGTAGTAGGGCTCCAGCAGCACCACTTCGTCACCGGGCTCGACGAGACCGAGCATCGCCGCGCTGATCGCCTCGGTGGCACCGACGGTCACCAGGATCTCGGTCTCCGGATCGTGCTCGATGCCGTAGTCGGCGGCGCGCTGGGCACCGATGGCGGCGCGCAGCTCGGGCTCACCCGGCCCCGGTGGGTACTGGTTCGTGCCGTCCGCGATCGCCCGTTCCGCCTCGCGGAGCATGCCCGCTGGGCCGTCGGTGTCGGGGAACCCCTGTCCCAGGTTGACGGCTTCGTTGCGCCGGGCGAGCTCGGTGATCTCGGCGAAGATCGTCGAGGTGAACGGGCGCAGTCGACTGCTCAAGGGTGGAGTACGCACGGATCGCACCCTACTAGTGGAAGCTCGGATGACCAGGTTTCCGTGGTGCTCGCCCGACGAACTTCCGCCGGTTCCGGGTGCCTCCCGTCGGGGACGCGTCCGGGTCGTGGGGCTTCGTCGCGGCGCTCGCCCCGGTAGGCCGAGGATCGAGCGCGGTGGCGGCCGTGGTCGGCAGCGCTGCCACAATCGTGGGGTGTCGGATACTTCGGTGGCCGAGCTTTCCCGCAGGCGCGGGCTGCGCCGCATGAAGGGCGTCGCCACGGGGCTGTTCCTGCTGGCCGCGCTCGTTTATCTGTGGACCGGGTGGCTGGTGCCCGACGGCTCCGGCTGGGTCGGGTACGTCAACGCCGCCGCCGAGGCGGGGATGGTCGGCGCGCTGGCCGACTGGTTCGCGGTGACCGCGCTGTTCCGCAGACCGCTGGGACTGCCCATCCCGCACACCGCGATCATCCCCAACCGCAAGAACGCGCTCGGTCAGAGCCTCGGTGACTTCGTCGGCACCAACTTCCTGTCCGAACGGGTCGTGGTGGACAAGCTGGACCGTGCCGGGATAACCGGCCGGATCGGCGAGTGGCTGTCGCGGCGGGAGCACGCGGAGCGCGTCACGGCGGAGTCGGCAGCGGTGTTGCGCGGTGCGGTGCGGGTGCTGCGGGACGAGGACGTGCGGCAGGTGCTGGAACAGACCGTGCTGCGCAAGGTAGTCGAACAGCCGTGGGGACCGCCGTTGGGTCGCGTTCTCGGCAGGGTCTTCGAGGACGGTTCGCATCGCGGGCTGGTCGATCTGGTCTGCGATCGTGCCTACGACTGGGTCCGGGACAACTACGAGACGGTTTCGCGGGTGGTGGACCAGCGTGCTCCCTCCTGGTCACCCAGGTTCTTCGACTCGCTGGTGGCGGACAAGATCTACAGCGAGGTACTGGCCTTCGCCTGGGCCGTCAAGACCGATCCCGAGCACCAGATGCGCAAGGCGGTGGACCGGTTCCTGGTCGAGTTCGCGCGGGATCTGCGGGAGGACCCGGCCACGATGGCCAGAGCCGATCGCATCAAGTGGCAGGTGCTGGAGCACCCCGAGGTGCGGAGCCTGGTCACCGACGCCTGGACGACGGCCAAGGGCATGCTGCTGGAAGCCGCCGAGGACCCCGACAGCGAGCTGCGGCAGCGGGTACGCGACGGCCTGGTCTCACTCGGTGGCCGCCTCGCCGCCGAGCCGGAGTTGCGTGACAAGGTGGACGGCTGGCTGCGCGAGGCGGCCCGTTACGTCGTCAACCACTACCGTGCCGAGATAACCACGCTGATCACGGACACGGTCGACCGCTGGGACGCGGCCGACACCTCCCGCAGGATCGAGCTACAGGTGGGGCGCGACCTGCAGTTCATCCGCGTCAACGGCACGGTGGTGGGTGCGCTGGCCGGACTGGCCATACACACGGTCACTGAGTTGTTGTTGTGACCACCCGCGGTGACCACACGGCTGTGCCGAGCGGTGTCGTGGTGGTGCTCAATGTGGGGTGTGGCGTTCCCGCCAGGAACGTGCCTTCTCCCGGTTGCCGCAGACCCGCATCGAGCACCAGGTGCGCGATCGGTTTCTGGAGCGGTCGTAGAAGGCCCACAAACAGTTCGTCGCGGGACAGATCTTGATGCGGTGCCAGCGTCCCACCGTGGCGATGCGGGAGGCCGCCGCGAGGACGGCTCCGAGTGCATCGCTGCCGGAGGCGACCGGCACTCCTTCCTCGAGATGAATGCGCACCGGCCATTCCGCTGTCGCGGGAGGTATGGCCGTTGATTCGCCTGAACCGCAACTGATCGAATCGCGCATCAGGTCGCGAATCTCGCGTGCTGCTGCCGTGTCCACGGATGCCTGCCCGGTGTGTCGCAGGCACCACTGCTGCCATTGTTCCGTCTCCGCCAGCACATCAGTGCCGGTCTCGGCGTCGACGGTGTTGAGAAACGCCAGCAGAAGGTCGATGTCCTGTTCCGTGTCGGGCCCGACGGGCTCGGAGGGCGCCGCTGATAGCCCGTTCGGCGCGACGGCTGCGACGGCTTTGCTGTTCACGGTCCCATCGTAGGCCAGCGATTCCTTGCGGTAACGCGGTTGCGAGGTCATAATCATCGACTGGTAACCATTGAAACAGTTACGGTAGTTACGGAGACTTCGATGGCAGGAACCGAACGCGCCACCTCGCCCCCGCCGCGCGTGATCTCCTTCGTGCTGGACGGTCCCGATCCGCGCGGGCTGGCCGAGTTCTACGGCGAGCTGCTCGGCTGGCCGGTCGACGAGTCGGTGTCCGACGAGCGGTGGGTGGAACTGGCCGATCCCGAGGGCGGTGCGCGGATCTCCTGCCAGTTGGATCCGCACCACACAGCCCCGGGGTGGCCCGATTCGCCGCCGCAGCAGCAGGCTCACCTGGACGTCAGAGTGACCGATTTCGAGGCCGTCGAGGCCCGTGCGCTGCGTGCCGGAGCCACTCGGCTGCCCCAGCCCGCGGACGAGGTCGACTCGAAGTTCCGCGTCTACGCGGACCCCGCCGGGCATCCGTTCTGCCTGTGCTGGGGACCGCCGCCCGCGTGATTTCGCGGGAAATCGACATCCCTCGAACGGGGCCGACGGTGCTCCGCGTGTCGACCGGTGGGGCGGCACCCCGTCCGGTGGCCCCGGAGAGGTCACCGGCACCGGCGCCGTCCGCACCACGGTCGTCACGGAATCCGCGCGGCCACGGTTCCGAACAGTTCGTTCGCCTCGTCGAAGGCCCGTCGCAGTGTTTCGGGGTCGGGTCCCAGCCCGGCCACGATTCCGTCCACGCCTTCCAGGTCGGCCTGCCGCAGCAACCACTTCTCGTTGGTCACCCACTCGCCACGAGCCGCCAGCACGGCGTGTGCCAGCTGCATGGCCGCGGTCGCCAGCGCACCGGCGAATCCGGTGACCCGTCCGGGCCGGACGAAGGCGCCCTCGGCGTACCGGAGCGTGAGCATCGCTCGTTCGCGCCACACCGGGGGTGCCGCCGCACGCAGCGCCTCCGGATATTCGGGATCGGGCGGACTGCCGCGCAGCACCCGGTTTCGCGCCAGTTCCGCGAGCAGCAGGTAGCTGGGGATGCCGGCGAGGTGGAACATCAGCGGCTCCCAGTGGAAACGTCCCTGCCTCGCCTCGGCGAGTTCGCGTTCCACGACGTCCAGGTCGCGGTAGTGGACGTCCACGTGTCTGCCCTCGATCGTCAGCCAGGCCCCGCCGTTGAACACACCGCCCCAGTCGCCGATTGCGGAGACCTCGCCGGGCCAGCCGAGTCCGCGCAACTCCGCCGGGTCGAAGTCACCGCGGTAGTACAGCGCGAAATCCCAGTCGCTCTCGGCGGTGTGGGTGCCCAATACGCGCGAGCCGCCCAGCGTCACCGCGCGCACGTCGGAGAGTGCCGCCAGCCGTTCGGCGACACGCTCGGGAAAGATCTCGTCGTCGTTCATCGGGAATCCGATCGGATGAAGTGGACAGGAAGGAATCCGCTCTCGGCGTGCGTGGCCGGAGCGCGTCGGACGACACGGGACCGCGATGCGGTCCGCGACGGATCACCACTTCATCGCGCTCGATCTTAGCGAACACCGAGCCCGCCACGGCGATTTCGCGAGACATCGACAGCCGTCGCCAACGCGGTGTCGGTTACCGCTCTCCTCACCCGTTCGAGTGCAAGCAATGTGCTTGCAATAGTTAGCAACGCTGTTAGCGTGGAGGTGAGGGAAAGGTGGCGCGATCGTGGAACGGATGGAGCGCCCGGTCAAAGCCGTGAACCGGGCTGTCAACGATCTGGGGGGCTACATCCGCGCGCAGCGCGCCACCGCCCAGATCTCGCTGCGCCAGCTGGCGAAACGGGCCGGAGTCTCCAACCCGTACCTCAGCCAGGTGGAACGAGGACTGCGCAAGCCCAGCGCGGAGATCCTGCAGCAGATCGCCAACGCCCTGCGAATCTCGGCCGAGGCGCTGTACGTGCGGGCCGGGATCCTGGAAAGCCGTCCGGGTGGGCCGGTGGTCGACGCGATCCTGGCCGACACCGAGCTGAACGACCGGCAGAAACAGGTGTTGCTCGACGTCTACACCTCGTTCCGCGGCGAGAACGCGGCATCCGGGGCGGTGCCCGTGCGGGACCCGGAGCCACGGGATGAGCCGGAGTCACGGGAGTCGCGGGACGGGACCGCCGTCCACGAGGCAGTTCGATCCGAATCCGAGGAGTGAGCACCATGGCGACACGAACCGAGAACAGCGATACCGAGCAACCGGGCGGTCGTGCGGGCCAAGCCGCCGAAGGCCTCTACAAGCAGGCTCGGATGCCGCTGGTGGCGGCCCTCGGCGCGGGTGAGGTCGCCGCGCACGCCGTGGCCGACAGCGTGCACCGGGTGCGGGAGCAGCTCAACGAGCACGCGGGATCGGCACGCGAGACCGTGAGCGAACTGCCCTCGGACCTCGGGGAGCTGCGCGAGCGGATCCGTTCCGGAGAGGTGCGCGAACTGCTCGACGGTTATCGCGATTCCGCCGCGAGGCTCTACGGCTACTTCAGCGAGCGCGGTGAGGACGCACTGCAGCGGCTTCGTGAGCAGCCGGGAGTGCGGCACGCCAAGAGCCAGGTCGAGCACGCCCAGGAACGTTTCGAGGGAGCCGTCGGCGAGGCCCGCGAACTGGCCGACGACGTGCTCGGCAGGGTCAGCACCACCACCCGCTCGTTCGGGGAGAAGGCGGCCCGCACCACCCGGACCGTGGCTGAGGAGACCGCCGGGGCGGTACGCGAGACCGGTGCCGAGGCGGCCAGTACCGCCGAGGAGACCGCCGAAACGGTGCGTGAGACCGGGGAACGTGCCGCCTCGGAGACTCGTGGCGCGACACGACGCGCCGCCAACCGCGCCTCGGCGGCGAAGAGCGGCGGCCGGAGTGGTTCCGCCAGTGGGAGTTCCGGCAGCGGCAGCTCCGCCAGTGGCAGCTCCGCCAGTGGCAGCTCCGGAAGCGGGAGCCGTTCCGGTGGGCAGCGTGGTTCGTCCGGGAGCAGGAACAACCCCTCGAAGCAGCCCAGGTCCGCCGCGCGGAACAAGGAGCAGAGCTGACTGGACCCGGCCGCCCGCGGGAACGACCGCGGGTGCGGCCGACGTCCGACACCGCCACCGTCGGGCGCGGACCCGTCGCTCGCGCAGCCGTGGCCGCGCCCGTTCGGTACAGGACCGGCACTTCCGATACACGACCGGGACTTCCGTGAGGATTACACGTATCCTGGGGGTGTGCTTCTGGCTCAGGTGATCGTGACGGCTCTCTGGATAGCGGGTATTCCGGTTGGGGTGTACGCGTTCGGACACGCGCTGATGCAGCGCGCCGATGCGTTCACGGCGGTGGACAAGCAGTCCAAGCCGATTTGGCTCGGGATCACCGGCGCGGGCGCGCTGGTGCTCATACTCATGGTCCGAGGCCCCATGACGATTATCTGGATCGCCGGTCTGGTCGCGGCGCTGGTCTACATAGTGGACGTGCGTCCCCGGGTTACCGAGGTGCAGAAAGGCAACTCCTGGTAGTGGCGATCGGTTCTGCGGGAACTGCCGGCGGTGACCGACCGGAACTCGCCTCGGGAGCCACGTGGCGCGTGCACGGCAGCGGTGCGCCGGTGACGCTGGTGGTGCACGGCCTCGGCGCCACCGAGGGTGAGGCTCGCATCCCCGCCTCGGGACTGCGCGGTACCCGTGTGGTCCTCACGCTGCCCGGTCACGGTGGTGCCGCGGACCCGGCGGACGGTTACTGGAGTTACGAGCGCGTGGCCGACGACGTGCTCGAAGCGGCCGATCAGGTGGGTGCCGAACGGGCGGTCGGGGTCTCGCTCGGCGCCGGGGCGCTGACCCGGATAGCCGCGCGGAATCCCGTGCGTTTCGAGCGGCTCGTCCTGCTGCTTCCCGCCGCGCTGGACCAGCCGCGTGGTGGTGAGGTGACCGAGGTCTTCGACCGGCTCGCCGCCGGTGTGGCCGCCGCTGCAGAGGACGACGGCGAGTGGCTGCGCGCGATCGTGGGTTCCGGGCTCCCGGGCGATGCCGACGTCGGCCACTACGTCGAGCAGCGCGCGGCCACGCTGCGGCGTCTCGGTCCCGCCCTGCGCACCCTGCCCCGGCAGGCTCCGCTGGACGACAGCGCCGAACTCTCCGCCGTTGCTTCCCCCGCCCTGGTGATAGGCGCCGCTTCCGATCCGCTGCACGATCCCTCGGTCGCCGAAGGGCTCGCGGCCGTGCTGCCCGACGCGCGGCTGGAGGTGTTCGACTCCGCCGCGCCCATGCTCGACAGGCGTCCCGAACTGCGGAAACTGCTGACCGGTTTTCTCAACGACCGATAGTTGGATTCTGTCGATGTTGTTCGAGGGTGGTTCCGTGGCGGAACCTCTGGCACGGCTCTCGCCGCGGGGAGGCCCGACATCGGGTAGCGACACCTACACAACGTCGGACCTTCCTCGCGAGAGCCGCACCGGAGACCCCGCGGCGGTGCCGGTGGCGAGGGTGGTCGGAGTGCGGCCTGCGGGAGTGGTGGGAGCTCGGCCGCGTCGACGGCGCGGCGATTTCGCGAGAAATTGACGCTGCCCGGGCGGCCGGTCCTCGGCACCCCGCGGTGGTCACCTGCCGTTTACCAGCTCCGCCAGTCCGAGATCTCCGCTGGTCTTCGCCGTGTTGGGGCGTCCCCACACCCTGCGGTAGAGCGTGTCCGCGTCGCCCGCGACCGTCGCCTCCGGTTCGATGCCACCGAACGCGGTGTCGCGGCGGCGTTCGATCCTGGGGAACCGCCCGGCCTCGAACGTCACCAACCACGCCCGCTCCACATCCACCGCGTGGAACAGCAGTTGTCCGGCGGACCGGTCGGTCGACCAGTCCTGCCCGATCCCGAACAGCACGTTGAGGAATTCGTCGATCCCGTCCGCGGCGAATTCGGCGTCGAACAGCAGCCCGCCGCCGTTCGGTCCACCGTCCGAGAGCGCGTACTCGGTGTCCAGCCGGTGAATGGCGGTCTCGTGCACCATTCGTCTCGCCCAGTTCCGCGGGGTGCCGCCGGGGAAGAACGACCAAACCGCGCGGTCCGGTGAGTCCGTGGCCAGCTGTGCGGTCAGGTCCCTCAACCGCTCGTCCATCCAGTTCAGCGCGGCGTCGAACTCGCGGGGAGCCGACTCGGGCCTGGGCCGGGAGTCACCGGGACTCAGCTTCAGTGCCCGGCCCACCATGTCGTAGACCTTGCCCAGGTGCCGGACCAGTTGCAGGATGTCCCATTCCGGGCAGGTGGGTACGGCCGCGTCGGCTCCCGCACCGCACGCCGCCTCGCGGAGCGCCGTCGCGTGTTCGCGTAACAGTGCGTGATTCGGGTCGTCGTTCATGGCACGGAGTTTAGAAGGAGATCGGCGGTTCGGTCGTCTCCCGTTCTCGGTCGGCGGGACCTCTCGTGGGCTCCCCTGCGGGGGATCGACATCGAGCGGGTACGGCGACCCACCTACCCGTCCTCGCGACTCAGCCGGTCGGCCAGGAACTTCCGCTCCCGCGCGATCACGCGCCGCACCTGGGCGGCCAGCAGTTCTTCCGCCCTGTCGGTCAGGAACGGCAACCGTACGCTCACCTCGCCGCGGAACACGAACTCACTGGCCCACGGTCGCTCCTCGGCCGTCGCGCCGGTGGTCTCCACCGCTTCACCGGGTGCGAGGTCACGCAGCCACAGTGAGCCGGTGACGGTGCTCGGAACTCCTCGCAGGGTGGCGGCCACCTCGCCCACGAAATGACCGTCTTCCCGCCGCCAGGTCTCGCTGCGGTCCACGACCGGACTCCCGCCGAGCACACCGCGAACCACGCCGGGCAGGTCCCGCTCGGGAAGCTGTTGCCGACACTGGAACCGGACGTCGTGCTCGGTGACCGTGTGGGACACCAACAGCGCGGCCGCACCGCCCAGCTCGTCCAGTCGCTCGCGCAGACACGCCTCGTCTACCAGCGCCGCGTGGATCCGTGCCGCGGGCCAACGCGACATGCTGTGGTGCTCGATGCGGCGTGTCATGCGGCGCAGGTTACCGTGACGACCGTGACCTCCAGCTCGATGTCCGAAGGCGGTGCCGTGGAGGCCACGGCTTCCGCCGCCCCCAGCCGTTCGCTGGCCCGACACACCACCCTGCGGTTGGGTGGCCCCGCGACCGAACTCGTCACCGCCACCGACTCCGAGCAGCTGGTCGAGCTGGTGCGTACCGCCGATCGTGCCGGAACGCGGCTGCTCGTGCTCGGCGGTGGTTCCAATCTGGTCGTCTCAGACGAGGGGTTCGACGGCAAAGCGGTGCGCATCGCCACGAGCGGAGTCACCTACGACCGGTTGGGGGACGGTCTGGTGCGGCTCACCGCCGAAGCGGGCGAGGACTGGGACGACGTGGTCGCCGATACGGTCCGTCGCGGCCTGGGCGGTCTGGAGTGCCTTTCCGGGATCCCCGGCCTGACCGGTGCCACCCCGGTGCAGAACGTGGGGGCCTACGGGGTGGAGATCTCCGGACCGCTGATGTCGGTGGATCTGCTCGATCGTCCCACCGGTGAGGTGCGCACGGTGCCCGCCGATGAGCTGGGGCTGAGTTACCGCAGCAGCCTGCTCAAGCGCACGGATCGAGCGGTGGTGCTGCGAGTGCGGTTGCGGCTGCGGGAGGACGGTCTTTCCGAACCCGTCCGCTACGGCGAGCTGGCCGGTGAGCTGGGAGTGGACCCGGACGAGCGCGTCCCGGTGGAACGGGCCAGACAGGCGGTGCTTCGGCTTCGCGGCGGGAAGGGGATGGTGCTCGATCGCGATGATCACGACACCTGGAGCGCGGGTTCGTTCTTCACCAACCCGATCGTGGGAGCCGAGCACCTGCCCGGCGTGTTGGAACGCATCGAGGAACGGGTGGGGCAGCAGCGCATCCCGCGTTATCCCGCCGCGGACGGGGCGGCCAAGCTGTCGGCCGCCTGGCTGATCGAACGCGCGGGCTTCGCCAAGGGCTACGCCGGTCCCGGCGGGCGGGTGGGACTGTCCACCAAGCACACCCTGGCGTTGACCAACCGTGGTTCGGCCACCACCGTGGATCTGCTCAGCCTCGCGAGTGAAGTACGGGACGGAGTGTGGGACACCTTCGGCGTGTTGCTGGCTCCGGAACCCGTATTGGTGGACTGTCTGCTCTGATGCGGACCCGACACACTCCACTGTGTTGACTTTAAGTGACTAATTATCACCCTGCGTGTTAAATGGTGGGCGGAGGCTGCCATGATTAGCATCAGGGAAGCACACGACCGGGCGGCTATTCGTCCGATCAAGCGTGCCGTGGAGGATCAGCTGCTGGATCTTCCAGGCGTGGGAATAGTCGACATCGGCGAGAAGTGGACGTCCGGCCGTCCCACCGGACAGCAGGTGATCATCGTTTCCGTCGCACGCAAGAAACCGATGGAGCGGCTCGAGGTCGGCGAGTGCGTGCCGCCCATGATCCTCGGCATCCCCACCGATGTGGTGGAGGAACGGGTGTTTCCGCAGCACGCCCACTGTTCGCTCGACGAACTCGTTCCGGCCGTGGTGCCCACGCCGACCGGCACGGTGTTCGGCGGGGTGGGGATAGCGCCCTGCCGCCCGGTCGTACTCGGTCCGGCTGGTTCCGCCGCCGAAGGCCGGTACCGGGGCTGGGATCGGTACCGTGGCGAGGGCGAGTACCGGCGGATCGGAACACTGGGCACCCTCGTGGCCGGACAGGGTTCGGCAGTGCTCACCATGGGACTGACCACTTTCGACGTGGCCTGCATGGACGATGCCTGGTCGGTGGGCCACGCGATGCTGGATCCGCAGACCGGCCGCTGCTACGCCGAGCTCTCGCGCGCGGCGTTGTCCGGGAGGGTGGACGCGGCGGCGGTCATGATCGACGAAGCGTTCGACTGCTGTCGCATGATCCCCGGGCTGGGTTCGGTCACTGGTCAGGGGGTCGCCGAGGTCGGGGACACGGTGCGCAAGAGCGGGTTCGGCACCGGACTCACGCGAGGTTCGGTGGCTTCCACCGACGCCACGCTGCGGATCGACCACGGTGACGCGCTGGGCGTTCGGACCAGCCGTGAGCAGCTCAGAGTGGTCACCGCCCGCGAGAAACCGTTCACCGGTGCCGGTGACGCGGGGGCCGTGGTGGTGAACGGCGATGGTGGCGTGGTCGGCCTGCACACCGTCGGCAGTGCGGACGGCCGCACCGGATTCGCCTGCCCGATAGCCGATGTGCTCGCCGAACTGGACGTGAAGCTGGCCGTCACGTTCCGCAGACTGCGCCCCCACGACCAGCGCACCCGCTGATCTCGGACGTACCTTGCTCGCACGACGCCGTGCGGGCCATCGACTCCGGACAGCACCAAGGCGCAGCGCCGAATCATCACTCCCGCGGGCCGTACTCCGGCCGCCCCGAGCTCGGTACGGCGTCAATTTCTCGCGAAATCGCCGCGCCCCTACCGCTCCCGGAGTCGGCACCGCCGTGCGAGAGGTTCCGCCACTCGCACCGCCGGGCAAGCCGGGTTCCACGGTTCTACTGTCGTTCAGGTGCGGTGGGCACGCGTGGCTGATGCCTGATCCCGCGGCTTCACCACGATCTGGTCGAGGTTGACGTGTGCCGGTCGCGTCGCCGCGAAAGTGATCACGTCGGCCACGTCGTCGGCGACGAGCGGTGTCAGGCCGCGGTACACGGCTTTCGCCCGTTCGGTGTCGCCGTGATACCGCACCTCGGAGAACTCGGTTTCCACGAGTCCCGGCGCCACCTCCGTGAACCGGACCGGCTCGCCGAGGTGCTCACCGCGCAGGGTGCGGTGCAGCGCGGCCTCGGCGTGCTTGGCCGAGGTGTAGCCCGAACCGTTGTCGTAGACCTCCAGTGCCGCCACCGAGGTCACCGTGATCACGTGCCCGTTCTCCGAGGCGACGAGTTTGGGCAGCAGCGCTTTGGTGAGTCGGAGCGTTCCCAGCACGTTCGTTTCCCACATCCAGCGCCAGTCGTTCTCGTCGGCCTCCGCGACCGGGGCCGAGCCCTTCGCGCCGCCCGCGTTGTTGACGAGGATCCGGCAGCTGGGGACCCGCTCGACGAAGGAGTTCACCGAGTCCTCGTCGGTGACGTCGAGCGGCAGGGCGGTGCCGCCTGTCTCCGCGGCCAGTTCGCGGAGCCGCTCCACGCGCCGTGCGCCCAGGACCACGTGGAATCCCTCGTTCGCCAGGCCGCGCGCGGTGGCCGCTCCGATTCCGGAACTCGCGCCGGTGATCACGGCTACGTTTCGATCATCGGCGATGACGGATCGCTTACTCGTTGCCGCTGTCGACTCTGTGCTCACGTTACGATTCTCCCGTACGCGGGATGTGTTTCGCCCGATACGGGGACAGTGTGATGCAGCACACTGTGCTGCGTGGGCATCCTGCGGAGGCAGCCAGGCGTCCCAGGGAACGAGAAACGGAACACATGTCCATTCGCGATGGATCGAGGTAGGAGTGTCCACTAGGGGAGACGGTTCGCGCGGGTATTCGTCGAGGGGCGCGCTCGGTGTCGTGACGGCGGCGTTGCTGCTGCTCTCGGGCTGTGGCGGCGGTGCGGCGAATGTCGCGGGCTCCGGAGGCGATGCGAAGAGCTCCGCGCCGGAACCGCAAGTGTCACTGCAACCCACCGACGGCGCGACCGGGGTCAACCCCAAGGACTCGATCAAGGTATCGGCTGATCACGGGAAGTTGCGTGACGTTTCACTGGTCAACTCTTCAGGTGAAGAAGTCGAGGGCAAGCTGGTGAACAACGACTCGGCCTGGAAGGTCACCGAGCCGTTGGGCTATGGCAAGACCTACGAGTGGTCCGGCGAAGCGGTCGGTTCCGGTGGACAGAGCTCTCAGGTCGGCGGCGGTTTCCGCACGGTCGATCCGCGACGTGTGGTGCGCGCCACGATCAATCCGATCGACGACAAGACCGTCGGTATCGCGATGCCGATCAGCATCAAGTTCGACGCTCCGGTGGAGAACAAGGCCGAGGTGCAGCGTGCGCTGAGCGTCGATCCGTCCGAGGACGTCAAGGGGTCGTGGGCCTGGTTGAACGACAAGCAGGTCGACTGGCGCCCCAAGGAGTACTGGCCCGCCCACACCACGGTCAAGGTCGACGCCCCGCTCTACGGTCTCGACTACGGCGGCGGCAAGTACGGCAAGGCCGACCTGACGACCGAGTTCGAGATCGGCAGGTCGCAGATCGTCAAGGCCGACGTGCAGGGGCACCGACTGCGGGTGATCCGCGACGGTGAGCAGATCGCCAGCTACCCGGCCAGCTACGGCCTCGACTCGGTCCCGGACCGGCACACCCACGACGGCACCTACATGGTCATGGCCAAGCACCCGGTCGAGATCATGGACAACCCGAAGTACGGCTACACCGACGTGAAGAAGAAGTGGGCCGTGCGCATCTCCAACCACGGTGAGTTCATCCACGAGAACGAGCAGAACCGTGCCAACATCGGCAGCCGCAACACTTCCCACGGTTGCGTGAATCTCACCAACGCCGACGCGAAGGACTACTTCGACAGCGCGATGATCGGGGATCCGGTGGAGGTCAGCGGCTCCGGAACCGACATGCCCGCGAAGTACGCGGTCTACGACTGGATGCTGAGCTGGGACCAGTGGCAGGACATGTCCGCGCTGTGAGCCGACTCCGCTCGCGTGGCGGGTGCCGCGCCCGCCACGCGAGCGGACCGGGGCGGTCCGACCGGCGACCCTTGCCTCCGGTGTGTCCTGAAGCACAGTCGCGTTGTTCGGTCCTGCCGTGCCGCCACGCCGAAAGTCAGCGGTTTTCGCCGGTCAGCGTCCCGATGTTCGGCTCGCGGTGCCCGATCGGCCCGGATCGGGGCGGCGAGCTCCCGCCCGGGTGCCGGAATGTTTCCGGCGGGTTGTGCGTCGTGACCGCACGGGCCCGAAGGTCTCGGGTGTGCACGACGAGCTTGCGATGAGCGTTAGATGACTTCCAGCAGACTTCAGACTCGCCCTCGGCGTGTCGCCGTGTTCTCGTTGCATACGTCGCCGCTGGAGCAGCCCGGAACGGGTGATGCCGGTGGTATGAACGTCTATATCGCCCAGACGGCGACCAGAATGGCCCGATTGGGCACCGAGGTGGAGATCTTCACGCGTGCCACCTCCTCGGATGTTCCACCGGTGGCGGAACTGGCTCCCGGCGTCACCGTGCGCAACATCGTGGCGGGGCCGTTCGAGGGACTGGACAAGAACGAGCTGCCCGCCCAGCTCTGCGCTTTCGGGGCGGGCGCGCTGCGCGTCGAGGCGCGACACGAACCGGGCCACTACGACATCGTGCACTCGCACTACTGGTTGTCCGGACAGGTCGGCTGGCTGGCGCGGGAACGCTGGGGAGTCCCCCTGGTTCACACCGCGCACACCCTGGCCAAGGTGAAGAACGCCTCGCTGGCCGAGGACGACAAACCCGAGCCCAGGGTGCGGGTGGTCGGCGAGGAACAGGTCGTCGCGGACGCCGACCGGCTGGTGGCCAACACCGGTGCGGAGGCGCGGGAACTGGTGTCCCGCTACGACGCCGCTCCCGAGGAAGTGACGGTGGTACCGCCGGGAGTGGACCTGGAACGCTTCACTCCGGGGGACGTCGGTGCGGCACGGGAATCATTGGGGATCGAGCCCGACGCCCACGTGCTCGCCTTCGTCGGCAGGGTCCAGCCGTTGAAGGGCCCGGACGTGCTGTTGCGCTCGGTCGCCGAACTGCTGACCCGTCACCCGGAGCTCCGCCCCCGGTTGCGCGTGCTGCTGGTGGGAGGCCCCTCGGGCAACGGCATGGAACGGCCCGAGGCCATGCACCGGCTGGCCGAGTCACTGGGGATCACCGATGTGGTGCGCTTCCTGCCCCCGCAGCGGGGCGGGGAGCTGACCGCCGTCTACCGTGCGGCGGACCTGGTGGCGGTGCCTAGCTACAACGAGTCGTTCGGGCTGGTGGCTCTCGAAGCGCAGGCCTGCGGCACACCGGTGATCGCCGCGGCGGTGGGAGGGTTGCCCTACGCGGTGGCGGACGGTGTCTCGGGGAGGCTGGTTGCCGGTCACGATCCGGTGGACTGGGCCGACGTGTTGGCCTCACTGCTCCGTGCTCCCGAGCTGTTGGCCCGGTTGGGCGAGGCGGCCCCCACCAACGCGGCGGGTTTCTCCTGGCAGCGGACCACCGAGTCGTTGCTGGACACCTACGCGCGTGCCCGGCGGGACTTCCGCGAAGCGCCCGTGCCGTTGACCGGGTTGTCGGCGTGAGTGGAACCGCCGGAGTACCGTTCGGAGCGACAGCGCGCGGTGCCCGGAGCGGTGCGGGTAACCGGTTGGTCAGGACTCGACGAGGAGGACGATGAGCGCTACGACACGGGACTCGCTGGATCGGGTTATCAAAGCCACGCTCGACAGTGGCGAACTCGAGTACGAACACCCCGAGACCGGTCGTTTCTTCGTCGCCCTGCCGGGCGACAAGAAGCTGCGCACGAACTGCTGGCTGATCGTCACCGAGCACGCCCTGCTCGTCGAGGCATTCGTCTGCAGACAGCCTGACGAGGCCCACGAGGAGTTCTACCGCTACGTGCTGCGGCGCAACGCGCGGCTCTACGGGGTGCACTACACGGTGGACAGCGCCGGTGATCTCTACCTGGTGGGCAGGACCGCCCCGCACGCGGTCACGAGCGAGGAGCTGGATCGGATCCTCGGTCAGGTTCTCGACGCGGCCGACGGCGACTTCAACACCCTGCTGGAGATCGGCTTCGCGACCGCGATCAGGCGGGAGTGGGGTTGGCGCGAATCCCGTGGTGAGTCCTTGGCGAACCTGCGTGCCTTCAGCTCGCTGGTGGAGCGGGAGGGAGCGCTTCCCCCGATGTCCGAGGGGTAGGGAGTTCGTTCCCCGGAACGAGGTGATCGAGCCGTTCCGGCGGTTGTCTCGGAGCCGGATCCGAACCCGGCGTGGGGACGGCTCGGGAGAGAGGGGGAGTCACGAGCTCGAGCCGTCCCCACGCGGGGGTTTCGCTGTGCCGGGCGCAGTAGGCGGGGAGACCCTGGCCCGGCAGGCACGACCCGACGGGGGAGGCGGGCCGTACGCCCACTCCGGCGGGATCGGGGAGTGCGTGGGAGCCGATCACGCCAGAGCGTTGCCAAACTTCGCAGAGTCGGGCTGATGACCACAAGGCCATTAACCTGCTCTATTCGAGTGAAGTTTGAATTGAAAAGTAACGCTGTGAAGCCCCTTTGTCGCTAGTTCACACTAAGATGTGACGAGTAACACTTTCGAGGGAACAAAAAGGTGGCAGAAAAATAACTGTACGGTTTCGGTGGCCCTTTCGCTCCTAGTCAGGAGGCCGGGCAGCGCGTTTTCGGGGGAGTCCCCGAAAGTGGATCGAAATTTTCCGTTCGTCTCGCGAACTGACCCGTGGGGCTTTTCCGGCCGTGCTGTCGACCGGGGGTGTCGTTCGGTGTGCCCGCCTCGGTCCCTCGCGGGCTCGCTTCCGAGCGGCGGACCCGACGAGCACGAGTCGGCACGGCCGCGCGCGACGGATAGCCTGGCGACATGACTGCTGTCGGGACTCTTGTACTGCTGCGCCACGGTGAGAGCACTTGGAACGCGCGGAACCTGTTCACCGGCTGGGTGGACGTTCCGCTGTCGGAGGACGGCGAGACCGAGGCGCGACGTGGGGGTGAGCTGCTCGGCGAATCCGGCCTGCTGCCGGACGTGCTGCACACCTCGCTGCTGCGCCGCGCCATCAGCACCGCCAACATCGCGCTCGACGTCGCCGAACGCCACTGGATCCCGGTGCGCAGGCACTGGCGGCTCAACGAGCGTCACTACGGAGCTCTGCAGGGCAAGAACAAGAAACAGACCATGGAGACCTACGGCGAGGAGCAGTTCATGCTCTGGCGCCGTTCGTACGACACGCCTCCTCCCGAGATCGACCCGGCGGACCCCTACAGCCAGGAGGGGGATCCGCGCTACGCCGACCTCGGGGACGAGATGCCGCGCACCGAGTGCCTCAAGGACGTGGTGGCGCGGCTGCTGCCCTACTGGGAGTCCTCGATCGTCCCCGACCTGCGTGCCGGGCGGACCGTGCTGGTCGCCGCGCACGGCAATTCGCTGCGCGCCATGGTCAAGCACCTGGACGGGGTTTCCGACCAGGACATCGCCGCGCTCAACATTCCCACCGGCATCCCGCTGCGTTACGACCTGGACGAGAACTTGAACCCGGAGAACCCCGGCGGAACCTATCTGGATCCGACGGCGGCCGAGCAGGCCGCGGCCTCGGTGGCGAGCCAGGGTCGCTGAGCCCTCCGGAGACTGAATTCGGGGCCGCTGAACTTCAGGGGTGGCGAGCCCGGTGTGTCGTGGCTCGCACCGGGTGGCCGTTCCGACGTCCGTCATCCGGGGTGGCCGCCACGGTCGGTCCGGGCAGTGATACGCCGAGTGAGCGGGGTCGCTGCCCGGTTCGCCGACCGTGGCATCGAACCGGTTCTTCGCACTTTCGGTGTCATGCTTTCGAAGGGGGAGGCAAAACGGGCATAGCCGCGTGTGACTGACTGAGACACGCGCTGTCCTCGCGTTGAACAACGGGCCACTCGGAAGTGACATGAGGATGAAAAACTTCACTTTCGAGTGTCACGGGCGTCACTGAATGGCCGCATACTATGGCCCACCCCTGCCCCCGCTTGCTTACGATGCGGTTGTGACCGCATTGGGCTATAGCGCCCTGTTGATCGGCGTGCTGGCGCTGGGCTTGGTGGCGGGGTACCGACTCGCCGCGGCCAACGGGCGTCCCCGGCGCAACCGGCCGACGGGGCCAACAGTCGCGGAACTACTCCAGCGCTTGGTGCACACCAGTGACAACGGCATCGTCGTGCTCAACAGCTTCGGCGACGTCGTGGTGCACAACCCACGTGCGGACGAGCTCGGCTTCGTCCGGGACAACCGCCCCGACGCGCGTGCCCGCAAGGCTTCCGAACAGGCGCTGAAGACCGGCAGGCCGGTGCCGGTGGACCTGTCCCCGCTCAACCGGGACGAGCCGCACGGGCGCTCCCCCGCCGCCGTGCTCGGTGACGTTCGTCCGCTGGGGGACGGCTTCACCGTCGTGGACGCGGCCGACGAGTCCGAGGCGGTCCGCCTGGAGGAGACCCGCCGTGACTTCGTCGCCAATGTCAGTCACGAACTCAAGACACCCGTCGGCGCGCTGGCACTGCTGGCCGAGGCCGTGCTGGACGCCGCCGACGACGCCGAAGAGGTCAGGCGGTTCTCCGGCAAGATCCTGCACGAGTCGACCAGGCTCGGGACCCTGGTGTCAGAGCTGATCGCCCTGTCCAGGTTGCAGGGGGCCGAGCCGCTGCCCGAGCTCTCCACCGTCGACGTCGACGACGTGGTCGAGGAGGCCCTCGGCCGCTGCCGCATGCCCGCGGAATCGGCCGGTATCGAGATCACGCTGGACGACTCCAGCGGGCTGCGGCTGGAAGGGGACCGCACGCTGCTGGTCACCGCCCTGAGCAACCTGATCAACAACGCGATCTCCTACTCGCCCGACGCGAGTCCCGTTTCGGTGAGCAGGCGGCTCCGGGACGGCTGGGTGGAGATCGCGGTCACCGATCGCGGCATCGGCATCGACCCCGCCGACCAGGAGCGGGTGTTCGAGCGGTTCTACCGGGTAGACCGGGCGCGATCCAGGGCGACCGGGGGTACCGGCCTGGGACTGGCCATAGTCAAACACGTCGCCGCCAACCACGGCGGCGAGGTCAAGGTGTGGAGCAAGCCGGGTACCGGTTCCACCTTCACACTGCGGGTACCCGGATCCCCGGATGGCGGGGCCGCCCGCACCACCGAAGACGCGTCAGCCGGGGACGACCGTCCCGAGGGCGATACCGAGGACCGCGCGCAGCGCGGGGTGCAAGGGACGCGAACCGTCGAAACGGGAGGAGTCCGGTGACCAGGGTGCTGATCGTGGAGGACGAGGAGTCCTTCGCCGACCCGATGGCTTTCATGCTGCGCAAGGAGGGATTCACCGCATCCGTGGCCACCACGGGCCAGCAGGCTCTGGAGGATTTCGAGCGCAACGGTGCCGACATCGTGTTGCTCGACCTGATGCTTCCCGGCATGAGCGGCACGGACGTGTGCAAGGAGATCCGGCAGCGCTCCGCTGTCCCGGTCATCATGGTCACGGCCAGGGACGCCGAGATCGACAAGGTGGTCGGGCTGGAGCTGGGCGCCGACGACTACGTGACCAAGCCGTACTCGGCGCGTGAGCTCATCGCCCGGGTACGTGCGGTGCTGCGGCGCGGCGGTGAGGCGGAGGAGCCGGCCCAGCCTGGGCAGGTGCTGGAGGCGGGACCGGTCCGGATGGATGTGGAACGCCACGTGGTCACCGTTTCCGGTGAGGAGGTCGGGCTGCCGCTCAAGGAGTTCGACCTGCTGGAGTACCTGCTGCGCAACATCGGGCGGGTACTGACCCGTGCTCAGCTGATCGACCGGGTGTGGGGAGCCGATTACGTCGGCGACACCAAGACCCTCGACGTGCACATCAAGCGGCTGCGAGCCAAGCTCGAGCCCGATCCCACCGATCCCAAGCACTTACTGACCGTACGAGGACTCGGCTACAAGTTCGAAACCTGACTTCTCTTCAGGCTGAGCGATTTTCGTAGCTGGCCGCTTGGCGGAACCTCCGGCACGGCTCTCGCTGCGGGTCCGGCGACATCGGGTAGCGATCTACACAACGTCTCCGGCGTCCTCGCGAGAGCCGCACCGGAGAACCCGCGGCGGTGCCGATTGTGAGGGCGGTGGGAGTTCGCCCTGCGGGCGTGGTCGGGGCTCGGCTTTGGGAGCTTCGCGGACGCGGCGATTTCGCGAGAAATCGACGCCGGTCCGAGCTGGGAAACCGCCGCGGGAGTGGTCGGCCGGTGTCGGAAAATCCGGGTGAGTTCGACACACCACGCATCCGTGATCCCCTCGCGCACGGTAGGTTGGCCGCCATGCGCCTAGGGGTGCTCGACGTGGGTTCCAATACGGTTCACTTACTGGTGGTGGATGCGCACCGAGGTGCGCATCCCACCCCGATGACCTCTGAGAAGTCGGTGCTGCGCCTGTCCGAGCGGATCGGGGCGGGCGGAGCGCTGACCGATTCCGACATCGAGGAGCTGGTCAACACCGTCCAGGCCGCCAGGGACTCGGCCCGGGGACTCGGTTGTGCCGAGCTCATGGCCTTCGCCACCTCCGCCATCAGGCGGGCGGACAACGCCACCACCGTGCTCGAAACGGTGCGTCAGCGGACCGGGGTCTCGCTCGAAGTGCTCTCCGGGGAGCAGGAGGCCCGGCTGACCTTCCTCGCCGCAAGGCGCTGGTACGGCTGGTCGGCGGGCAACCTGCTGCTGCTCGACATCGGAGGCGGCTCGCTGGAGATGGCGCTGGGCATCGACGAGCAGCCCGACATCGCGGTTTCGCTTCCGCTCGGAGCGGGGCACGTGGCGCGCACCGCCTCGCTCGGGGACCCGCCGGAGCGCGAGGAAGTGAAGCACCTTCGGCACCGGCTGTCCGAACAGCTCTCGGACACCGTTGAGCGGTTCGCCGCGTTCGGCGCGCCCGACAAGGTGGCCGCGACGTCCAAGACCTTCCGATCGCTCGCCCGGTTGGCCGGTGCCGCGCCGCCCGCCGCGGGGCCCAGGGTGCGGCGCACCCTCACCGACACGGCGTTGCGGCAGCTCCTGGCGTTCATCACCAGGATCTCGGCGCGGGACCTCGCTTCGCTCGACGGGGTGAGCGGAGCCAGAGCCCACCAGTTGGTCAGCGGCGGGCTCGTGGCCGAGGCGACCATGAACGCCATGTCGCTGCGCGAACTGGACATCTGTCCGTGGGCGCTGCGCGAAGGTGTGATCCTGCGCCGTCTCGACCACGTCAACGGCGCCGGGAGTCCGGATGACGGCCTGGGCACACTCTCTCCGACCGGTACGGGCGATACTGGGTAACGGCCGCGCGATCGCGGAGTGAACTGGACGCGAGATCTAGCACGGGGCACGGTGGAGTCGATGAGTCGGGACAGTGGGTCCGGTGACCCTAGCCAGCGCACCGTCGCGGAACTGCTGGCCGAACACGGCGGCGGTGGGCAACGCGGCTCCCGCCGCAGGCGCAGGCGTGCCGAGGACCCTTCCGAAACGGCTCCGCAGGCGATCATCGAACGGGTGAATTCGGACAGCGGGAGGATGCTCCCCGTCGACGCACCCGAGGCCGAGGACGCCTCGCCGTCCGAGCACGGGACGGCTTCCGGTGCGGAGACCTCGGCATCGTTCGGCACCGCGGCGCAACCGCCCCAGACCGCACCTCCACCGGCCGCCGGGGCTTCCCCGGAGCCACAACCGGGTCCCACCGTCGACCAGCCGACGCGCCCGTCGACCGACGATTCGTCGCCCCCGTCGCGCAGGCGTGTTTCGGGGGCCGGACCCCGCCGTCCCACGCGACCGGGGGCGCGATCAGCCGAGCCGGCCGCGCAACCGGAGCCGGGGGACGAAGCCGGGAAGTGGTCCACTCCCGCGGCCGAATCGGGAACGGCAGCTTCCTCCGCTGCCGCGACACCTCCCGCCGCCGCGCCGCCCCCTGTCGCCCCGACACCTCCCACAGCGGCCACACCACCCACCTCGGCCACCACGAACTCCGCGCCCCCCGCCGATGACACGGAGACGACCGCCCAGCAGCCCCCGCTGCCGGTGCGGACGCCCGGCACGAGCGGAATGAGCCGGAAGGGGCCGTCCGCTCCTTCCGGCGACGCGCCGCAGTGGCAGGAGGGGCAGTGGCAGGAGGGGCAGTGGCAGGACGGCACGGCCCGTACCTCCGACCCCGACACCTGGTCGGCCCCGGCGCAGGACGCTCCGCCCCTGACCGGCGCCGTGCCGGACAACCCCGTGCCGGACAGCGCCGTGCCGGACGCGGTGTCTCCGGAGACTCCGGCTCCGGAACCACCGCCCGCACGGGAGGACGCCACCGAGCAGTTCCCACCTGTGCGGGGGAGCAGCGCTTCCGCCGGGGACCCGGAAGTGACCGACGGCGACGGAACCGCGTTGCTGGAGTATCCGATCCCAGCGGAGTCCGTCGGGGCGGAACCGATCGAGGTCGATCGGGACGAGACCGACGATCCCCACGGCACCGCCTACTTCGACCCCTACGAGGGCGTGGACTCGGAGTTCGGGGACTCCGACGCCTTCTACACCGGCATGGTGGACGACCCCTATGCCGATTCGGACGACTACGTCGACGAGGAGGACGAGTACGCCGCGGAACAGCCCCCCACCGGTATTCCGGCCGAGGAGTACGAGGCCGATCGGGAGACCGAGTACGGCGAACGTTCCGCTCTCCGGGAATGGGCGATCCTCATCGCGCAGACGGTGGCCGGGCTGGTCGGCGGCGGCCTCGTGTGGATCGGGTTCCGCTGGTTGTGGAGCGAACTGCCGCTGCCCGCCCTGGCCGCGGCGCTGGCCTTCACCGGCACGCTCGTGCTGGTGGCGCGGAAAGTGCTGCGTACCGATGACCTGCAGACGATTCTGCTGTCCGTGCTGGTCGGTCTGGTCTGTACCGTTTCGCCGGTGGCGTTCCTGCTGCTCGGTTACTGACCACCCCGAAACGTGACTCGCCGGGCCGGGGGCGTCGGGGTGTTACGGGGTCCGACGGCCCCGGTTCCGGACTGGCCGCTGCCACGACGCGTTCCCGGCTACCGTGGTGACGCCGCGTACACCAGTCCGCGTCAGCACCTAAGCCTGACGGGGACACGACCAGTGAAACGGTTCCAGTGATGTCCGAACCACACCGGCCCGCCGTTCCAGTCGGTCTCTCCAGCGCGTCCGTCTGGCCACAGCCGGTCCGTGCCGCTTTCGAGATGGCCGCCGATCTGGGCTACGACGGGGTCGAGGTGATGGTCTGGGCCGACGCGACGAGCCAGGACGTCTCGGCGCTTCGGCGACTGGCCGAGCAGCACGGCGTGCCGGTACTGGCGGTGCACGCGCCCTGCCTGCTGATCACCCAGCGGGTGTGGTCGCCCGAGCCGGAGGAACGGCTGCGCAGGGCGGTGGTCGCCGCCAGCGACCTCGGTGCCACCACGGTCGTCGTGCATCCCCCGTTCCGCTGGCAGCGCAGGTACGCCGAGAACTTCGAGGAGCTCGTCGCGGACCTGGAGGAGGCCAGCGGCATCCGGATAGCCGTGGAGAACATGTTCCCCATCCGCCCGCCGAACAGCTGGGACAGGCTGCGCGGTACCCGGGCCTCCGGGCTGTCGGCGTTCCGCCCCTCACCCGATCCGACCGAGGTAGGGTTCCGCAACTACACCCTGGACGTCTCGCACGCCGCCGCGGCCCAGATCGACCCCCTGGAGCTGATGCGCCGCATGGGGGAACGGCTCGCGCACGTCCACCTCACCGACGGAACCGGAACCCCCAGTGACGAGCACCTGCTGCCGGGACACGGCAGTCAGCCCTGCGCCGAGATCTGCACCGCGCTGGGATCGGGGGGATACACCGGGACCGTCATCATCGAGGTCAACACCAGGAAGGCCAAAACCGTGGACCAGCGCGCCGCGCAGCTCGCCGAGGCGCTGCTGTTCGCCAGACTCCACCTGGAGCCGCTGCGGGACAAGCCCGACTTCCAGCTGTGAACCACACCGTCCACCCCGAGACGTTCAGGATGTGGGAGAACTTCGACGTCACCGGGCCGGCAGCTGATCGAATCGCCTGCTCTGGCACCCTGACCGCATGTCGACGATCGCCGTACTCGGGGCGGGAAAGATCGGGGAGTCGTTACTCTCCGGCCTGCTCAACGCGGGATACTCCCCGGAGAACCTGTTGTTCACGGAGCGGTACCAGCAGCGTGCCGAGGAACTGACCAAGCGATACGGCGTGCGGGCGACCGATCCGCCCACCGCGGCGCGGCAGGCCGACGTGCTGGTCGTCTCGGTCAAGCCGCAAGACATCGAACCGCTGCTCGACGAGGTGGGTGAGCTCGTCACCCCGGACAAGCTGGTGGTCACCCTCTGCGCGGGCCTGCCGACCTCGATGTTCGAGCGCAGGTTCGCCTCCGGCACTCCCGTGGTTCGGGTGATGCCGAACACGCCGATGCTCGTCGGCGAGGCCATGAGCGCGGTCTCCGGAGGAACCCACGCCAACGAATCTCATCTGGAACTCGTGGAGGGGATGCTCGGCAGCGTCGGCCGGGTCGTGCGGATTCCGGAGGACCAGCAGGACGCGGTCACCGCGCTGTCCGGTTCCGGGCCCGCCTATTTCTTCTACCTGGTCGAGGCCATGATCGACGCCGGAATACTGCTCGGGCTGCCCCGCTCGGTGGCGGCCGAGCTGGTCGTGCAGTCCGCCGTCGGCTCGGCCACGATGCTGCGCGAGGGGGAGGGGCATCCGGTGATCATGCGCGAAGGTGTGACCTCGCCCGCGGGCACCACCATCTCCGGCGTCCGCGAGCTGGAGAAGCACGGTGTCCGGGCGGCGTTGATCGACGCCGTCGAGGCGGCCCACTCCCGATCGGTGGAGCTCGGTGCCAAGCACCGGCAGGAGACGGACTCGGACGGAGCCTGACCCGACCCGCCGCCCCGATGGTCCCGCGACGGTGCGCGATCGGGGCGGTGACTCCGACGAGCGGGACTGCTCGTCGGAGCGCGCGGCTCCGCCGTGATCCCGTTTTCGCTCGTCCACCGCGTGTCGTAACGGCACTGACACGCGGTGGTGACGCGATCGCGGTTACGATCGTCATCGGGAGCCGGTGCTCCGCGATGTTCCGAGGCACCGGTCGCCCGGTTCTCGTGTGCTCGGCAGTCTCACGGTGTGCTCGACAGGCGTGCCGCGATCACCTCGCCGAGGTGGTTCGACACCGCGGCCGCGGTCAGGAGGCCCCATGGTTCCGAACGTCGTGCTCGTCACGGGAGTAAGCCGTTTCGTCGGTGCTCACCTGGCGGGCAGGCTGGCCGAGAATTCCGCGGTGGGACGGGTGCTCGGTGTGGACAGCGAACACCCGCGCCGCGAGCTCTCCCGCCGCATGGGGCGTGCGGAGTTCGTCCGGGCCGACATCCGGAACCCGCTGATAGCCAGGATCATCTCCGAGGCGGCGGTCGACACCGTGGTGCACGCCTCGTCGAACACCGACGAGATGCCCGTGGCCCGTGCCGCGATGAAGGAGATGAACGTTCTCGGCACGATGCGGCTGCTGGCCGCGTGCCAGGAGTCCCCGCACGTCCGCAAGCTGGTGGTCAAGTCCACCAGCGCCGTCTACGGCGCGAGTTCCCGGGATCCGGCGGTCTTCGACGAGGAGATGGCACCCAAGGATCTGCCTTCCTCCGGCTACGCGAAGGATGCCGTCGAGGTCGAGGGGTACGTGCGTGGCTTCGGCAGACGTCGTCCCGACGTCGACGTGACGCTGCTTCGCTTCACCGATCTGATCGGGCCGCGCATCGACTCCGTGCTCACCAGGTACTTCTCGCTTCCCCTCGTGCCGACGGTGTTCGGCCACGACGCGCGCCTGCAGCTGCTGCACCCGGAGGACGCGCTGGCGGTGCTGCGCCGCGCGGCGCTGGAGGATCTTCCGGGTGTCTTCAACGTCGGGGCCGACGGGGTGCTCATGCTGGGGCAGGCCATTCGTCGAGCGGGACGGATTCCCGTTCCCATTCCGGGGACGATGGTTTCGCCGTTGGCCGGATTCTTCCGGGGAGCCAATCTGGCCTCGCTGTCCGCCGAGCAGATGAGGTTTCTGAACTTCGGACGTGTGGTGGACACCGCGAAACTGCGTGACCGGTTCGGTTTCGCTCCGAGATGGACCACGCGGCAGGCGTTCGACGATTTCGTGCACGGGCGTGAACTGCGTCCGGTGATCGATCCCGATGTGGTCGAGAGCGCCGAGCGGGAAATCAACAGGACGATCACCCGGCTACGTTGAGGAGGTGCGATGGCGGACGCACGAGTCATTCCGCTGCACCCGGAGGATGACGGGGGTGGCCGGGCTGGGGCGGGCTCCCAGGGGCGATCGGCCGGGGACGGTCGGTCCGCGATGTCCGGGGCACCGGGCTCGGCTCGGGAGCGTCCCGCTGCCCGGGACGACAGCGCCCGCGACGCCGCTGCCGGGGACAGCGGTGCTCGGGACGACGATGACGGCGACCACGGTGCCGGCGGTGGCGAGGACGCGGAAGAGGGGACGGACGGCGGTCCGGACTGGCACGAGACCCTCGCCGACCTGACGGCCTTCGCCCGCAGGCGGTTGCTCGGGCAGTACCGGGTGGACGAGTTCGGCTTCGACCGCGAACTGACCGAGCGGTTCTTCCTGCCGCTGTTGCGCACCGTCTACGACAACTGGTTCCGGGTCGAGGCGGTGGGGCTGCACAACGTGCCCCACGATTCCGGTGCCCTGGTGGTGGCGAACCACTCCGGGACACTGCCGTGGGACGCGTTGATGACGACGGTGGCGCTGCACGACTACCACCCCACCGGGAGACAGCTGCGGATGCTCGGGGCCGACGTCGTCTTCGGGACGCCGCTGGTCGGTGCGCTGGCACGGAAGACGGGACAGACCCTGGCGTGCAATCCGGACGCGGAACGGTTGCTGCGCGGTGGTGAGATCGTCGGTGTCTGGCCGGAGGGGTTCAAGGGAATCGGCAAGCCCTTCCGGGACCGGTACAAACTGCAGCGGTTCGGCCGGGGAGGGTTCGTCTCGGCCGCGATGCGCAGCGGCGTGCCGATCGTGCCGTGTTCCATCGTCGGCGCGGAGGAGATATACCCCAAGATCGGCGACATTCGTCCACTGGCCAGGCTGCTGGGGCTGCCGTACTTCCCGGTCACGCCGTTCTTCCCCCACCTGGGGCCGCTGGGTACCGTGCCGCTGCCGTCCAAGTGGTACATCGAGTTCGGCGAACCGATCGACACCGCCGAGCACGGTCCGGAGGCGGCCGAGGATCCCATGGTCGTTTTCAACATCAGTGACCAGGTGCGCGAGACGATCCAGGAGACGATCTACCGGTTGCTGGCACAGCGGCGGACCGTCTTCTTCGGCTAGTGACCGCGCCGTCACTCGTGGGCGTCGGTGCTGGGATGTGGCTGGGAGTCGAGCAGGTCGCCGGGCCGGATGGTGCGGGTGGTGAGGCTGTGGGCGAGGTCGGTGAGGTGTTGGCCGTGGGCGCGGGCGTGCTCGCGCAGCAGCCGGAACGCCTGGTGCATGGTCAGGTTCCCGGCTTCGGCGAGGACGCCCTTGGCCTGCTCGATGACGATGCGGTGATGCAGGGTGGCCTGCAACTGTTCCGTCAGGGTTTCCTCACGGCGCAGGGCGCGGTGATGCAGGATGCCGACGGTTGCCTGGTCGGCCAGGGCCTGTGCCAGTTGAATGCTGTCGGTGTCCACGGCGGCGGGTTCGGTGTCCAGCAGCGTGAGGGCACCGATGGTCCGGCGGCGAAGCCGCATCGGTACGGCTGAGGCGGTCCGGAATCCGGCGGCCACGGCCGCCTCGCCGAAGGTGGGCCAGCGGGCGTGCTCGGCGCTGAGATCGTAGCTGGTGACCGGGGCAGCGGTGGTGATGCTGTCCTGGCAGGGGCCTTCGTGGGTCTGGGTGGCCAGCAGCTGCAACAGATGGGCGTCCTCGGTGGACGCGGCGGTGGGATGCCAGCCACCACGTTGGTCGGACAGGATCACTCCGGCGGCGGTGACTTCGAGCAGTGCGGTGGCTCGTTCGGCCAGCAGGGTCAGGAAGTCGAGCACGTCGAAGTCGTCGACCAGTGTGTCCGACAGCGCCACGAAGGTCTGGGCCAGCCGTTGTTCGCGTCGGGTAGTCATCGCCGCTCTCGTTTCCTTCTCGGTATCGAATCCGTCGTGCCGACTCAGGCGGGTGTGCCCTGCTGATCGTCATCGGACTCGTCGGTGAAGCGCAGTCGTCTGTCGGTGATCCGGCGGGCCACGTCGAGCAGGGGCAGGGAATAGGTGTAGGCGTGGGCGCGGAGCCGCAGCAGCGCGTTCTCGGTGGTGGTGTTCAGCTGGGCCTGGATCATGCCGGTGGCCTGGTGTATCTCGGCGTGCGGGTCTGCCAACCAACCGGCGTCGCCGCTGGCGTGACCTTCGAGTTCGGTGACGACTGCGTGGGTGGCCAGATCGGCCAGGATCAACGCGTCGGAGATCTGGATGTCCGACAGCTTGCCGGGACGGTCGTGGTACAAGTCCAGCGAGCCGAGTCTGGCGGCGCCGATGTGCAGCGGGAACGAGAACACCGAGGCCGCGCCCCAGGCCAGCGCGCCGGGTGTGAAACCGGGCCACCGGGTATGGTTGTCCGCCAGATCGGCGATGAGTACCGGTCCGCCGGTTACGAAGGCGTCCAAGCACGGTCCTTCGCCGACGGTCAGCTGCAGGTCCTCCAGACCGGTGCTGATTTCGTTGGTGGCGTGCACCAAGCCGCGACTCGGATCCTGTCCGTCACCGTCGGCCAGCGAGGCCAACACCGTGGCTCCCGCCCCGGACACGGCCAAGTGCTCGACTGTCAGCGCACACAGCACACTCATCCGCGACGCCGTCTCCCCGGCGGCGTCGAGCCTGTTTTCCAGCCGGGACAACAGCACGGTTCGCCGGTCCTGACTCATCACCATCTCCCACCGCGCGGGCGGTCTCGATGTACTGTGCGGTGGCCGTGCCACCCGCTGGGCGGTGAACCGGCACGGCCCGCGGGTTCATCGTAGCTCGGCCCACGAGAACGACCCGCCCACCAGGGGCGTGCCCCGTCACGTCGGCTCGCAGTCCTCACGCGTCCCGTTCGTCCGGCACCTCGGCTCGGGTCAACCACCGTGCCACCGTCACCAGTTTCATGTTTGCGTCCTGGGCACTGCGAACCAGCAGCTGAAACGCCGTATCGGCATCCAGGTCGAAGCGTTCCATGAGGATGCCCTTGGCCTGTCCGATCACGTCGCGGGTGGCCAACGCTTGGTGCAGCTGAGCCACGTGGCGGGCACCGCCCAGGGTGGCGGCGGCGTGCGCGGCGAACAACCCGCCCAACAGCTGTGATTCCGTCCCGAAACCGCGCGGGATCCCGGAGTACAGATTCAACGCGCCCATGGTGTCGTCATGGGTGAACAGGTGAAACGACAGCATGCTGGCCACTCGCAGCGCGGCCGCGTCGGGTGCGAAGCGGGGCCAGCGGTCCTCCTCGGAGGTCAGATCGTCGACTATGACCGTGTGCTGCTCCCGCAGGGCGGTCACACAGGGGCCTTCCTGATAGTCGGCCTGCAGCTGATCCACCTCGTCGACAGTGGCATCGCTGGTCGCCGCCGAGGTGATCCCGCCATCGCGATGCAACAACGACACACCCGCCTGCTCGGCGCCCGGCACCGTGTCCACGGCGCCGGTCACGATCAATCGCAACGCCTCGGTCTCCGAGTCCGGACGCTGCAACCGCCGCGCGGCCCGTGACAGCTCGATCACGAGGCCGTTGTCCTCGTCACTCGTCTCGCTCATCATCACCACCTTGACTGATTTCCGAGGCACGCACCGCCCGGTTCGTCGTGCTGTCCTCACCCGAGGTCGGTCGATCCGTCCGGTCGCGGCAAGTGTCACGCGGGTTCGAGTCCCCGCCCCCTTGCCGGGCGGTCCGGGCCGTGGCCGCCGCGATGCCGGGCGATGAGATCAGTCACCGGAACTCGGTCGTGCCGCGGCGGTGTCGACCTCGCACGACGATGAGGACCCCTTCATCGGGCGGGGTCCCAACGTGATCTCCGGCCGGGAGAGCGAAAACGCCTCTTTCTCACCGAGCCACACGTGTTGACGCTCTCGTCGGTACGCGCAATCAGCTGGCCGTGACGGGCGAACAATTCATACGTGGTCACCAGGGCCGCGTCCCGAGTCATACGTGGTCAGCGGGGCCACGCCCCGAGGTATCCGAGAGCCCGTCGACGGTCCGACGGTGCTACCCCCTCTCATCATTACGAGTGTATACGGCTGTACACCGTGTGGTGGAACCGGTCGGCCCGTTCCTCTGTTAGGCTGAAGTCAGCTGGTTGAGCAAAAGCTGGCACGATTTACTGATGCTGGCCACGAGTGATCCTGGCCACGAGCCCGCTTCGACGAATGAGAATTCCTGTGGCTCGACTTGTCTTGCTCGACCGCTCAGCGAGGGTGTCTTCCATCGCGGCCGGCCGTGACGATTCCGATACTTACACCGTCCGCACGGAGATGGCTCGGTCCTGCCGTTGGGGGGACTGATGGTTGATTCGGCTCATTTCCTGCGGCGGGATGCGCTGGTCAGCTTGCGGGAGCGGCTGAGCGACCCGGATGGGCACCACGACAGCGTGATAAGCCATCTGGACGCGCTCGACGACGCCATCCGAGTGGCGGGACGGCCGCCGTCATCGCGGCTGATACCGGGTTTGTTCGACCTCGTGCCGGTGGCCCTGTTCATCGTCGGCGAGTCCGGTCGAATGCTGGATGCCAACGACGCGGCAGGGAGACTGATCGGCCGCGACCGCGCGGAACTGTTCGGCACGAGCGATTCCTCGTTGCTGGGCGGAGCCGCCTCCGGGACGACGGCGAAACCGGCGAACCTGCACCACGGGGAACTTCTGCCCCACGGGGAGCTCCGGGCGTTGACCCACGCCGACGGGCACACCGTGTACTGCCAGATCCACACCGCTGCCTCGGCCCAGCACGACGGCACTCGCCTGTGGCTGAAGGTGGCCCAGGACGTCACCTCGCAGCAGCAGCGCATCGAACAACTGCACCACCGGGCCAACCACGACGAACTGACCGGGCTTCCCAATCGCCAGGGGCTGCACGCCCTGCTGGCCCCTCACCTCGCCCAGGGGCCTCCGGCAGGATTCGCCGTGCTGTTCTGCGACATCGACAACTTCAAACGCGTCAACGACTCGTGGGGCCACGTCATCGGCGACGAACTGCTGATCACCGTGGCCCGGATGTTGGCCGACGCGTTGCCGCACGACTGTCGGGTGGGCCGCTTCTCCGGCGACGAGTTCCTGGTCACCTGTCCCGACGTGGCAGTACACGGGGGCCTCGAGACATTCGCCGCCCGCGTGTCCGGAATCCTGCGGGCCAGCCTCCCCCTCGGAGGGCGTCTCGTGCGAATCTCGGGCTCTGTCGGTGCCGCCGCCATCAACGGCAACGCGGCCACCTACGGCGACCTCGTCCGCTTCGCCGATGCCGCGATGTTCGACGCCAAGCGACGCGGAACCGGCCGAGTCGCCATCGCCGACACCACCCCCGACAACACCAGCACCGGTCAGCTCGATCTCGAGGACCAACTCCGCGTCGCGCTGGCCAACGACGGGCTCGCGCTGCACTACCAACCCCTCGTCGACACCCAGGGCCGGACCACCGGTGCCGAAGCGCTCCTGCGGTGGCCGCACCCGCAGCGGGGCGTGCTGGCTCCCGACGTGATACTTCCCCTGGCCGAGCAGGGCGATATGCTCGCCGAACTCGATCGCTGGGTACTGCGCACCGCGCTGGCCGAGGCGACCACCTGGCCGGAGATCGACATCGCCGTCAATCTCTCCGGGCCGCCCACCAACGAACCCGGCCAGCTCGAAGCCCTGTCGACGCTCGTCACGGATTCCGGCATCGATCCTCACCGGGTCATTCTCGAGCTAACCGAAACCGCACTACTGGAACTGCCGCTGCTCCAGCGGCACACCATGGGCCATCTGGCCGAGCGCGGCGTGGCCTTCGCCATCGACGACTTCGGAACCGGCTACTCCTCGCTGGCTCGCCTGCGGGAAATGCCCGCGCAGATCATCAAACTCGACCGCACTTTTCTGCCAACCACCGATGCCGACGACACCAGCGTGGCCATCATCCGCGCCATCGTGGACCTGTGCCGAGCCACCGGACACCACTGCATCGCCGAAGGCGTCGAGACCCGAGTCCAACGCGACCTGTTGGTTCACCTCGGTATCGACGCCTACCAGGGCTGGCTCTTCGGCCACCCGGTACCCGCAGCCGAATTCCGTCGGACCGTGATCACGGACCTCCGGGGGTAGCCGGCCCGGGCGGCCGAACCGGAAGGGCTCCGTCAGCCCCAGCCGTACTGGTAACTGACGCAGTCGGCGCCGACGTGCCAGCTCATCGCGTCGCGGGTCTGTGGCCCGTACACGCCGTCCCGCGAGATCCCGGCCCGCCGCTGCACGTTCAACACCGCGTTGCGGGTGGCGGGACCGTAGATCCCGTCCACCGCGATGGACTGTCCCTCGCAGGCGCGCAGCGAACGTTGCAGCGCGGTCACGGGTGAACCGCCGTTACCCACTCCCATCACGCAGTAGTGGGAGCCGCTGGAGCTCGCCGGGATCACCCCGTCGGTGGTGGTGCAGCTCGGGATCGCCGTGCTCGCGGCCGTGGCGGTGAGCGGGAACGCCAGTGCGGCCGTGGCCGAGGCCGTGGCGAGGCCGAGCGCCTTGAGAGTTCGTTTCGTGCCGTTCGTCGCTCGTGGCATCGGTTTCCTGCCAATCATGGAGGTCGGTGGAGGGGGCCGTGCGAGGCCCACCGGTGACGGAGCCGATCGGGGCCGGTTCGCGGTCAGCCGGTGGTTCCTCGCACGGCGCGAGGACATCTCGACCGGTTACGGGCTGGTGTAGCCGTAGATGTCGGCCGAGTACGGATCCACGTTGTACTTGCGGGTGACGGCGTCGGAAACGTTGCCACCGATGAGGTTCAACGTGCCGTTCGCGTTGACCGACTCGACGAGGTCCACGTGATAGCTGGTCGAGGTGTTCGACGGCCCTGATCCCCAGAAGACCGCGTCACCCGGCTTGATGTTGGAGAAACCCTGCGAGGCGGGCACGGAGTGCCCGTTGCTCAGTCCCCAGCGGTACCAGTCCCCGGTGAACCAGTAGGTCGGTACGTCGACCCCGGCGTTCTGCCACACCCAGGTGCCGAACCGGGCGCACCACGCGGCGCACCAGTCGTCGTACTTCTGGCAGTTCGTGCCGTATTCCTGGTAACCGTGCTCACCCGCGGCGATCGACACGATCTTCTCCCGCGTCGACCCGTCGGCCGGAGGCGTCGAATCCCCGGAGGACTGGTCGCACATCACCCGGGCGATGCCCATCTCGCTCATGGTGTTCGGTCCGGCCATGCCGTCCACGGCCAGGCCGTGAGCGCTCTGGTAGTCCTCTACCGCGGCGCGGGTGTTCGGGCCGTAGGCACCGTCGACGGTGGTTCCCGCGGCCCGCTGGATCTCCGTGATCTGCTGGCTCATGTGGTCACCGGTCACCGGGCCCGCGATCGCGTCGGTGGAGATGCAGGCGTCCCGCTGGAACTCCATGGTCGCCGAACGCGTCTGCGGCCCGACGATGCCGTCGATCCCGCTCCACGGCAGGTAACCCATTCCCGCCAGGTTCCACTGCACCTGATGGGTGTACGAGGATGGGTAGGGCAATCCCTGGACGTCGTCGGAACAGCCCTTCCGCCGCTCGATCCCCATCGAGCTCATGGTCTGTGGCCCGGCGATGCCGTCGTAGGTGAGGTTGTGTTCGAACTGATAGCGCTCGACGCTCTGGAGCGTCCACAGTCCGTAGACACCGTCGGCGGTGGTGTGGGCCGCTCGTTGGACCTCCTTGACCTTGTCCATCAGCGCGGTGGTCGTGTTGGGGCCGGCGATGCCGTCGACCGCGAGGCACTGCGAGGACTGGAACTTGGTGATGGCCCCGGAGGTCTGCGGACCGTCGACGCCGTCCACCCCCGCCCAGGGCAGGTAGCCGAGCCCCGCGAGGTCCTGCTGGATCTCGCGAACCGACAGGCTGGGTGCCGCCGCCGACTGGCCGGGGGCCGCCACCGCGCCCGTGGTGGCCAGCAGCAGTGCCAGCAACCCGAACAGCAGGTTACGCGCACCCGCCTTGGGTAAATATGACTTGCGCATGGATTCCTTTCCGGACGAGCGGAAAGCCGGGCGTGTTCGCGGCGAGCACCGCGCCTCGGACGCGGGAGGTGGACCGATCCACCTCCGCTCGTCGGAAGGACACGTGTCGGAACACGGTCGTCACCCGGCGAAGCTGTCGTTCCGGAATCATCGCGGTGTCCCGTTCCCGCGACCAGGGCTGTGGGAACTGACGGGAATTTCCGGGCCGTGCGGGACGGTGAACGAACCCGGGGCGTTCGCCGCGCTGAAGCACTGTCGAAACGGGACACACCGTCTAGAGTCATCCGTGATCGCGGCAACCGCCGAACGGTTTGTCACACCGCGTCGATTCAGGGTGCGTACGACCGTCACGAGAGGACCGGAGCATGTCACGACAGGGTGATCGGAGTGCTGAGACGGTGGGGACCGACGAGCTCGTGGCCCAGTTGCGAAGACTTCGGGCTCGCAGCGGACTCACGTTGGCGGCGCTGGGGGAGCGGACGAACTACAGCAAGTCCTCGTGGGGGCGTTATCTCAGCGGTAGGAGTCTGCCGCCCTATCAGGCGGTGCTGGCCTTCTGCCGGGCGGTGGAGACCGATCACGAACGTGTGCTGGCGCTGTGGGAAGCGGCGCACCGGGAACGTGCGCGGTGGACGGTTTCGCGGCAGCACCGGCAGGTGGTCGAGTCCGGTTCGGACCGGGGAACCGACGAGGGCGAGGTGCTCGTCCCGGAACCGGTGAACCAGCCGAGTCCGTCGCCGCCGACGACGAGTCGGGACCACGTGCCGATCGGTCTCGTGCTCGGCTGCATGCTCTGCGGTCTGGGTGTGGGCTGCCTGTTCGGGGTGTGGGCGTCCCGGGCCCGCGATTGAGCCCCGGGACGCTGTCGGCCCGTGTCGCGGGTCGTTCGTGCAGCGGGCCGCTCGCGCGACTGGCCCGCTCCGCACGTGGTCGGCGTGCCGGAACTACCGGGTGGGCCGGTGGATTACCGGGTGGGCCGGGGAACCACCCGATCGGTCGGTCAGGAACGATCCCTGCGGCGGAACGCGAGTCCCGCGGCCAGCCCCGCCCCCAGCGCCCCCATTCCCAGTACGGAACGGGCCCCGATCCGCGCCGCCTTGCGGCCGGTTCGGAAGTCACGGATGTCCCAGCCGCGCGCGCGTGCCGTCTCGCGCAGCCGCTGGTCCGGATTGACGGCCACGGCCGTTCCCACCACCGACAACATCGGAACGTCGTTGGCCGAGTCCGAGTACGCGGTGCAGCGACGCAGATCCAGCCCCTCGCTGGCCGCCAGTGCCCGTACCGCGTGCGCCTTCGCGCCGCCGTGCAGCATCTCCCCCACGAGTTTGCCGGTGTAGATACCCCGCTCGTGTTCGGCGACGGTGCCGAGAGCGCCGGTCAGCCCGAGCCTGCGTGCCATTACCTGCGCCAGCTCCACCGGCGTCGCCGTCACCAGCCACACCCGCTGGCCCGCGTCGAGATGCATCTGGGCCAGTGCCCTGGTGCCCGCCCAGATCCGGTCGGCCATCAGTTCGTCGTAGATCTCCTCGCTGAGTCCTTCGAGGTCCGAGACGTCGCGGCCCGCGACGAACGAGAGCGCCTGCTCCCGGCTGGATTGCAGATCCGTCGCGTTCTCCGCTCCCCCGACGCGGAACTTGATCTGTTGCCAGGCGAACCCGGCCAGATCCCCGGCCCGGACGAACTTCCGAGCCGCCAGCCCCCTGGCGAAGTGGAACAGTGACGCCCCCATCATCATCGTGTTGTCCACGTCGAAGAACGCGGCCGCGGTGAGATCTGGCGATGTCGCCGTGTTCTCGTCCTCCGAGGTCGTGGTGACAGCCGCTTCCGCCGAGGCGCGTCCCGCGACTTCGGCGCTGTCCGGGGCGTCCGCCAGCTCCGGCTCCCGTGGTTCGGACACGTTGTCGTGCTGGTCCCCGTCGTTGGTTTCCTCGGCTGAGCCTGGCCGTGTCGGCACCGCCGCGCCTCCCGGTCCCTCCGGAGTCGTCCGTTCGCTGCTGGTCCGCGAGCGGTGGGGCCCGCTCTCGTGCTGTTGCCCACCACCAGCATTCCTAGCTTAGATGTATTGTCCGTTTTCGGTGTTGACCCAGTCGGGGGCGGCGTCGTTCCAACGGTGGGAGTGATCGCGAGTTCGCGTCGTCCTGCCCGTGGCCGTACGAGTGTGGCCGTGCGGGCTCGGTCGCTGTGGTGCTGGTGGCAGTGGCGGGGTGTGTCCCGCTCCGTGGAGCGGGATGGTCGTCCGCGACTTCCGCGGCCCTCGGGGTTGGCCTGCCGCCGTGTCGGCGGGGCGGTCTCAGCGCGGATCGTCCGGCAGCAGCTGTGCCAGTCTGCGGATCGCCCGGTGCTGCAGTGCCTTCACCGCTCCCTCGTTGCGGTTCATGACACCGGCCGTCTCGGTCACCGACAGGCCCAGCAGGAAGCGCAGCCTGATGCACTCCCGCTGATCCGGGTTGAGCCTGCGGACGCAGTCCATCAGTTCGTGGTGGGCCGCTTCGGCCAGTACGTGCTGTTCCGGCCCCGTCGGTTGTTGCGGGGTGCCGCCGCTGTTGGCCTCGCTCGGATCGGCGAGCGGGACCTCCAGCTTGTTGCGGCTGGACTTGATGTGGTCCAGCAGCAGGTTCTTGGCGATGGTTATGAACCAGGCGGCGACGTCGCGCCCCTGGTAGCTCACCGAGGCTATCCGCCGCAACGCTCGTGCGAAGGTCTCGCTGGTGATGTCCTCCGCGAGGCAGTGGTCGCTGACCCGCAGCAGCACGTACCGGTAGACCAGGTGCGCGTACTGGTCGTAGAGCCTGCCGAACGCCTGGTTGTCACCCTCCTGCGCGGCGCGCACGTGGCTCCAGCCGTCGGGCTCACCGGGTTCCGGCACGGCCGGGCGCGGTGACGGTGGTTCGGTGGGTAGCCGTGATTCCTCGGCGGGTGTCGGCTCCCGTGCCACCGAGGGCTCCTCGCGTAACGGGGCTGCTGACGACTGCTGGCGCGCCTCGTGGCGTGCAGGGGGGCGTCGCGGCGTTCGCTGATGTTGCACCGTTGCCTGAAGCATTTCTGGTCCCTGGAGTCTTCGGTGTGATCGTGCGAGCCTCGTCGGGAATCGGTTGTCAGGATCGGCAGCATACGTCTTGTTACTGCCGGGTAGGTAGTGCATTCGGGGTTCGAATTGATACCGATTCCCCGGAGCCCCCGCCTGCCCTCGTCCTCCGCGCGCGAATTCCGGTGATTTCCACCACCCGCGATCCGCCGTTCTCCCCGCTCAGCGGGTGAGCCGGAGCCGCTCGGGTCGGCCGTGGGATGGACAATCACCCGTGACGGGCGATCGTGTCCGCGAAACTTCGAGACGAGGGGGTACCGGTGTCCGAGACGGCCACGCACGAGGTGACGCTGCTCGTTCGGCGGGACTGTCCCGCCTGTGACACCGCCGCGGCCGAGATCGACCGCGTGTGCTCCGAGACGGGGGTTTCCTGGAGCACCTCGGACGTCGACGCCGACGCCGAACTCAGGGCGGAGTACGGCGACAGGGTTCCGGTGATACTCGTCGACGGCGTCGAGCACGGATTCTGGAAGGTGGAGCCGCAGCGGCTGCGCGCCGCGCTGACTCGCTGAGATCGGGCCTGCCCGCTGGAGCCGGATCGCCGCGGCCCCTCCCGAACCGTGCCACCGGCGTCGCCGGAGCTCCCCGTTCAGGTCCTCTCGGAGGCGTCGTGGCCCGCAGACCACTCGTTTTGGCACCTCGGGGGGCTGTCGGGGAGGATGTGTTCAGTACCTGTTCCACAGCTCGGTCCGGTGGTCGAGGGTCACCCTTCGAGTCGGTGTCCGATCGTGTCGCGGAGCGTGTCGGAGCTTTGTCCGTCCGTGTCCGTTGCCCGTTCGTTCTTCCGGCTCGGTTTCGGGGAATCCCGATCGATTCGGGCGGAGCGCCCGGTCCGGTCGGATCGGTTCCGGAACGGGTGCCCACCCGGGAGTCCTTCGGGAAGCCGGGGGAGCGGACGATCGGGTCGGCGGGGCCGCGACAGCACGGTCGAGCCCGGCGACAGCCCGAGAATTCGGCCCCGCGTCCGGTAGGGCGTTCGGATGGTTGTGGGGCTCGTTACTACGGGCCGGGTCGACTTTGTGCGTGTGTTCACAAATAGCTACGGTGGGCGGTGTCGTGTTGCCGGACTCGTTCCGCGGAATCTCCGCACGCGATTACTGGTGGCGTTGGCACGCGCCCCCGGAAGTCACCCCTTCGTGGTCGGTGCTGCGTCCAATCGGTCGTCACGTTGTCCAACGGGGCGGCCGCCGGTTCGCGCTTCCTCCGGCCACCGACGAAAGCAACAGCAGGCAGCTCGAGGGAGATCCAGCGTGACGGCGCACGGAGACGACGTGCGAGACGGCGAGGCGAAAGCCGCGAGCACGGCGGAATCGCGGTCGTCGGAGTCGGAAGGGGTGAGCATCCCCGAGCCGCAGGATCGCGCCAGGTCGATCCCGGAAGCGGCCGTGGCACGGCTCGCGGTGTACCTGCGTGTGCTTTCCGGTCTCCACGAGCGTGAGGTGCACACCGTCTCCAGCGAGGAGCTGGCCGTCGCTGCCGGTGTGAACTCGGCGAAGCTCCGCAAGGATCTCTCCTACATAGGCTCCTACGGCACCAGGGGTGTCGGCTACGAGGTCGCCGTACTCATCGGGCAGATCGAACGCACCCTGGGGCTGACCCAGCAGAACAGGGTCGCGGTGATCGGTATCGGCAACCTGGGGCACGCACTGGCGAACTACGGTGGTTTTCCCAGCCGGGGTTTTCCCGTCGCGGCGCTGTTCGATCTCGATCCCGACCTGATGGGGGTGCCCGTCGGCGGGATCCCGGTCGACCACGTCGACGACATTCCCCGGGTGTGTGCCGAACGGGACGTGACCATCGGTGCCATAGCCACTCCCGCGAAAGGTGCCCAGGACGTCTGTGACCGGTTGGTCAAGGCGGGGGTTCGGTGCATCCTGAATTTCGCGCCCGTGGTTCTGCAGGTCCCCGAGGAGGTCGAGGTGCGCAAGGTCGATCTCGCCGTGGAGATGCAGATCCTGTCCTTCCACGTGGCCCGGCGGAGTCAGGAAACCCCCGACTCCACCGACTCCGAGCACGCGGCGACCGGGGCGCCCCAGTCGGAAAATCGTGATGTGAACACCGGGATCAGCCCGGTGGACGGGATGGTGGTTCGGCCGTGAATCTGCTCACCGTCGGTCTGTCGCACAACAGCTCCCCGGTACGAATGCTCGAACGCATGGCGGTCGGTGCCGACGACGTCGGCAAGCTGCTGCACGAGCTGCTTCGCAGCGAGCACATCTGCGAGGCGATGCTGGTGGCCACGTGCAACCGCGTGGAGGTCTACGCGGTGACCGAAACCTTCCACGGTGGTCTCGACGACGTCACCTCGGTGCTTTCCAGGCACGCCGGGGTCGAGTTCAGCGAACTGGCCGACCACCTCTACGTGCACTACGCCGGAGCCGTCGTCGAGCACCTGTTCTCCGTCGCCGCCGGACTGGACTCGATGGTCGTCGGTGAGGCCCAGATCCTCGGACAGCTGCGGCAGGCGTACAGCGACGCCGACGAGGCCGAGACGGTCGGCAAGACGCTGCACGAGCTGGCGCAGCAGGCGCTCCGGGTCGGTAAACGGGTGCACTCCGAGACCGACATCGACGCCGCCGGAGCCTCGGTGGTCTCCGAGGCGCTGTCCGACGCCGAGAACGTGCTGACGAGCCTTTCGGGCCGTTCCGCCCTGCTGGTCGGTGCGGGATCGATGGGCGCGTTGGCCGCTTCGCAGCTCAAACGGCTCGGGGTCGCCGAGGTGGTGATCGCCAACCGCACCTCCGGCAACGGTGACCGGCTGGCCGAGTCGCTGCGTTCGGAGGGGCTGTCGGCCGACACGGTCGCGCTTTCCGAGCTCAGCGGCGCCATCCGCGACGCCGACCTGGTGGTCACCTGCACCGGAGCCGTCGGTGCCGTGGTCGACACCGCCACCGTTTCGAGTGCTCTCGCGGAGAGGTCCTCGGACGCACCACTGCTGTGCTGCGATCTCGGGCTGCCGCGCGACATCGAGCCCGAGGTGTCCGAGCTGGCGGGTGTCACCGTGGTGGACCTGGAGTCGCTGCAGCGCAGGCTGGCCGATCAGCACGGTGGCGGAGCCAGGCAGGAGGCGGGCGACATCATCGCGGAGGAGGTCCGCTCCTACCTGGCCGCGCAGCGTTCGGCCGAGGTGACCCCCACCGTGACCGCGTTGCGCAAGCGCGCGGCGGAGGTCGTGGACTCCGAGCTGCTCCGGTTGGACTCCCGGCTGCCCGAGCTCGACACGGACGTCCGTGGGGAGCTCGCCCGTACCGTCCGCCGCGTGGTGGACAAGCTGCTGCACGCTCCGACCGTCCGGGTCAAACAACTGGCGTCGGCCCCGGGTGGCTCCGGTTACGCCGACGCGCTTCGTGAGCTATTCGAACTCGATCCGCAAACCGCCGCGGCCATCGGCACCCCGCAGGCCGTCGAGGAGGGCGAGCACGCCGTGTCGGGCACGCGCACCTCGGTCTCGCACGCCCAGCCGTCCAAGGCCGCTGCGGTCTCGCGCGATCGTCCCGAACAGGACGGTGAGGACCGTTGACCAGAACCCTCCGTATCGGCACCAGGGGAAGTGCGCTCGCGATGGCGCAGAGTTCCATGGTCGCCGAGGAGTTGGAACGCGCCGGTTACACGACCGAACTGGTCCGGATCGCCACTTCCGGTGACCAGTCACAGGCTCCGGTCACCGAGATCGGTGTCGGTGTCTTCACCTCCGCGTTGCGCGAGGCACTCGCCGCCGGAGAGGTCGATGTGGCGGTGCACTCGTACAAGGATCTGCCCACCGCGCCCGATCCCCGACTGGCACTGGCGGCCGTCCCACCGAGGGAGGACCCCCGGGACGCGCTGGTGGCACGGGACGATCTGACGTTGGGGGAGCTGCCTCCGGGCTCCGTCGTGGGGACCGGTTCGCCGCGCCGCGCAAGCCAGCTGGAAGCCCTGGGACTGGGGCTGGAAACGCGCGGTATTCGTGGCAATGTGGACACCCGAATGCGCAAGGTGAGCGACGGCGAGCTGGACGCCGTCGTTCTGGCCCGCGCGGGCCTGGCCAGGGTGGGCCGGCTTGAGGTGATCACTGAATCGCTCGATCCACTGCAGATGCTGCCCGCACCCGCTCAGGGCGCGCTGGCGGTGGAATGTCGCGTCGACGACGTGGACACCGAGCACTTGCTGCAGTCCGTGTTGGACGATGAGGCCAGCCGCGTCGCGGTGGCCGCCGAGCGCGCCATGTTGGCAGCGCTCGAAGCCGGCTGTACTGCGCCCGTCGGCGCATTGGCCGGGGTGGTGGAGGACCTCGACGACGACGGCCGTGTGGTTTACCGGCTGTCCATGCGCGGGGTGGTGGCGACCGACGAGAACAGGTTGGTGCGCGCATCCGCCACTGGTGAGACGACCGCCGCTGAGCAGCTGGGCAGGGATGTCGCCGCCCAGCTGCTCGAAGCCGGGGCCGCGTCGCTCAGCGGCCCCGGCAGTAGTTGATGGGGAGTGCCCTGATGACCCGAGCACGCAATACCCCCGGACGAGTGGCTTTCGTGGGCTCCGGTCCCGGTGATTCGGGCCTGCTCACCGTCCGGGCCAGACAGTTGCTTACACACGCTTCGCTCGTCGTCACCGATCCGGACGTGCCCGCCGAGGTGTCCGGACTCGCCGACGACGCCGCCGAGGTGCGTCCGGCCGTCGGTGATCCCGCCGACGTGGCGGGCAACCTGGCGGGCGAGGCCCAGACCGGCCGCCCCGTGGTGCGACTGGTCGCCGGTGACCCGTTCACCGCAGACGCGGTGGTGCGCGAGGTGCAGGAGATCGCCAAGACCGACGTCTCCTTCGAAGTGGTTCCGGGAGTGTCCGCGGGGACGGCCGTTCCCGCCTACGCGGGCGTCGCGCTCGGTTCCGCACACGCGGAGGTCGACGTGCGCGGCGAGGTGGACTGGGCCGCGCTGGCCTCCACCAACGGCCCGATCGTGCTGCACGCTTCCGGCAGTCACCTCGCGGAGGCTGCCTCGGCGCTGACCGAGCACGGCATGAGCCCGCAGACTCCGGCCGCGGTCACCGCCTCCGGGACCACCGTGTCCGAGCGCACCATCGACACCACCCTGGCCTCGCTGCCCGGCGACGCCGGTGAGCTCCAGGGACAGCTGGTGGTCACCGTCGGCACCGCCGCGGGCAACCGCGCGGCGCTGTCCTGGTGGGAGACCAGGGCGCTCTACGGCTGGAAGGTCCTGGTGCCGCGCACCAAGGACCAGGCCGGGGCGATGAGCGACCGGCTGTGGTCGCACGGTGCCGTCGCGCACGAGGTGCCCACCATCTCGGTGGAGCCGCCGCGCAGCCCGGCCCAGATGGAGCGGGCCGTCAAGGGGCTGGTGGACGGTCGCTACCAGTGGGTGGTGTTCACCTCCGCCAACGCGGTGCGCGCGGTGTGGGAGAAGTTCCACGAGTTCGGCCTCGACGCGCGCGCGTTCTCCGGTGTCAAGATCGCCTGCGTCGGGGAGGCCACGGCCGAGAAGGTGCGTTCCTTCGGGATCAACCCCGAGCTGTTGCCCTCCGGTGACCAGTCGAGCGAGGGGCTGCTGCAGGACTTCCCGCCGCACGACGACGTGCTCGACCCCGTCGCCAGGGTGTTGCTGCCGCGCGCCGACATCGCCACCGAGACGCTGTCGGCCGGGCTGACCGAGCGCGGTTGGGAGGTGGACGACGTCACGGCCTACCGCACCGTCCGCGCCGCGCCGCCGCCCGCCGAGACCCGCGAGATGATCAAGACGGGCGGGTTCGACGCGGTGTGCTTCACCTCCTCGTCGACCGTGCGGAACCTGGTCGGCATCGCGGGTAAGCCGCACGCCAGGACGCTGGTGGCCTGCATCGGACCCAAGACGGCCGAGACCGCCAAGGAGTTCGGTCTCCGGGTGGACGTGCGGCCGGACCAGGCCCAGGTGCCGTCCCTGGTCGACTCGTTGGCCGAGCACGCGGCCAAGCTGCGTGCCGAGGGGGCGCTGCCGCCGCCGAAGAAGGCCAAGCGCACCCGCCGTTCTTGAGTGAACGGTGCCCGTCGGGTTGCCTGCGGCTTGCTCGGCGGAACCCCGGTGGTAGCCGAAAATCTCGGCGGGGTTTTCGGCCGGATCGTGAACCGAGTGGTGCTCTCCGGCGCGCGAGCGCCGAACCACCACCCGATCAACCGGCACCGCCGCGGGTTCTCCCGTGCGGTTCTCGCGAGGAAGGCCCGACGTTGTGTAGGTCGCTACCCGATGTCGGGCCTCCCCGCAGCGAGAGCCGTGCGAGAGATTCCGCCAAGGAACCAATCTCGACAACTGGATCACCCCTCTTTTTCCCGCGAGGTGTTCGAGAGATGTATCCATCGGTCCGCCCGCGCAGGCTGCGCCGCAACGCCGCGCTGCGGCGACTGGTCTCCGAGACCGACGTGCGGCCGCGCCATCTGGTGCTGCCCATGTTCGTCAGGGAGGGGGCGGACGAACCGGTGGAGATCCCCTCCATGCCGGGTGTGATGCACCACACCCGGGACTCGCTGCGTGCCGCTGCCGTGGACGCGGTCGAGGCCGGGGTCGGCGGGCTGATGCTGTTCGGCGTCCCGAGTGAACGGGACGCCACCGGCTCGGCCGCCGCCGACCCGGACGGGATCCTCAACGTGGCGCTGCGCGACGTCGCGGCCGAGGTCGGCGACGACACCGTGCTCATGGCCGACACCTGCCTGGACGAGTTCACCGACCACGGCCACTGCGGGGTGCTGGACGACCAGGGCAATGTGGACAACGACCGCACGCTGCGGCTCTACGGCGAGATGGCGCTCGCGCAGGCCGAGGCGGGGGCGCACGTGCTCGGCCCCAGCGGCATGATGGACGGGCAGATCGGCGCCATCCGGGAGACGCTGGACGCCGCCGGCTTCCACGACACCTCGCTGCTGGCCTACTCGGCCAAGTACTCCTCCGCCTTCTACGGCCCGTTCCGCGACGCCGTGGACTCCCAGCTGTCCGGGGACCGCAAGACCTACCAGCAGGACCCGGCCAACGGCAGGGAAGCGGCCCGCGAGGTCGGGCAGGACATCGCAGAGGGCGCGGACATGGTGATGGTCAAACCCGCCATGTCCTACACCGACCTCGTCAGACAGACCGCCGAGATCTCCGAGGTCCCGGTCGCGGCCTACCAGGTCTCCGGGGAGTACTCGATGGTCGAGGCCGCCGTCGAACGCGGCTGGCTGGACCGGCAGCGGACGGTGCTGGAGACCCTGACCTCGATACGCCGTGCCGGGGCCGACATCGTGCTGACCTACTGGGCCGCGCGGGCGGCCCGCTGGCTGCGCGAGGAGCCCGGAGGGGGTGCCGCGTGACCGCGCCGCCCGACCCGCACGGCGGGGTGGACCACCGCACCTCGTCCGCACCCGCCACACCGCCCCGCTCGGTGTGGTTGGCCAGGTGGCTGTGGATAGCCGCCGCGCTCGTGGGGCTGGGGAACACGCTGGTGCGGTTGTCCGACCGCGAGATGCTCATCGGCGAGCTGCGGCGGGTCAACCCCGAGCTGTCGCAGCGAGAGGTGGACGCGGCGGCCAACGGCGGGATCATGTTCGCGCTGTTGTTCATGGCCGGGCTGACGCTGTTGTACGTGTTCTTCGGCAACCGGATGGCGCGTGGTGCCAACTGGGCACGCGTGCTGGTGATGGTGTTCTGCGGGTTGTACGTCGGCGGCAGGTTGTTCGCGTGGTTCGTCATCAGCATGGCCCGGTCACTGCTGGATCCGCGGCTGATGCCCGACATGGCGGTCGGGCCGCTGACTGTGCTGTTCACCACTGTGATCGCGGCGCTGAACATCGCGGTGTTCGTGCTGCTGCTGCGTGGTGATTCCAGGCGTTTCTTCGCCGGAGCCGGAGTTCCTCGCCCCGGCTGAGCGGGGGTTCCGGCGGGTTTTCCCGCTACCGCGGAAATTGGACATCTCGACGGCGGGTTTCTACGGTTTCGGCGTGACTTCCCCACAGAATCCTTGGGAACAGGATCCCGCGAATCAGGGGCAGTACCCGCAGCAGCCCGGGTACCAGCCCGACCCGCAGTCGGGTGGTTTCCAACAACCCGATCCGCAGTCCGGCGGATTCCAGCAGTCCGGCTACGGTCCGGCTCCCCACCCGCAGCAGGAATATCCCCAACAGGGCTACCCGCAGCAGGGCTACCCGGGACAGGGGTATCCGCAGCAGGGTTACCCGGCCGGTCCCGCGCAGGGCGGCTATCCCAACCCCTACGCCGCACCCCCGGTCTCGGCGCAAGAGATCGAGGGACCGCCGCGGCCGAAGACGATCGACATCTCCTTCTGGATCGCGATCGTCACTCCCGTGCTGTACCTGATGCTCTCGGTGGTCTCGATGGTGCTGCAGTGGAACTACATGAACCGGATGCTGGAGGAGATCTCCGACAGCTCCAGGGCCATGAGCGACGACATGCTGCGGTTCGCCATGATGTTCGGCGTCGTGTTCGGATTGATCATCTCCGTCGTGCTCACCGGACTCTGGATCTTCTTCGCGTTCAAGCTGCGCGCGGGCCGCAACTGGGCCAGGATCACGCTGACCGTTTTCGCCGGTGTCTGGATACTCAACGCCCTCAGCGGCATGGTCACCGCCGCCATCCCGCAGACGGTGCAGCTCCCCGAAGGGAGCTACACCCTGGAAATCCCCACGGCACAGCTGGTGACCGGCTACACGCAGAGCATCCTCACGCTGCTGGCGATGATCGCCTTCATCGTGCTTGTCTACCTCAAGCAGTCCAACGGGTTCTTCCGGGCGACGGCGCGACGGTGACCGGACTCCGATACCACGGCGAGCGGAGCGGGCACGGATGACGAACACTTCCGAACCGGTACCCACCGGGGTGCCGCGGACGCTGCGAGCGGGACTGGGGCTCTGGGTGGCGCTCGGCGTTTTCCTGCTCGTCCGTGCCGCGATCTCGTGGACCGAGCTCGGTGCGATGCGCGCCAGGCTCGTCGCGGCCAGTGGGCTGCTCCCCGAGCGGGCCGAGCAGCTGGCCCGCGATCTCCTCGTGGCCAACACGATCCTGGCGGTCGTGTTGGCCCTGGGATACGCGGGGCTGGCGTGGCTGGTGCTGCGGCGGCACTCCTGGGCGCGGATCGCGGTCAGCCTGCTCGCCGTGGCACACGTGCTGTTGCTGCTGCTTTCCGGATCCTGGAGCGCCTCCAACCTGATCGTGCTCGTGCTGGCGGCGCTCGCGTGGGCGTGCTTCTGGCGCCGGGAAACCTCGGAATGGCTGGCCGGCGACCGTTGACCGAAACCGCCGAGATCCGCTATGCCGAGCCGGGGTCGAGTTGGTGGCCACTGCTCTGGGGACCGGCGTTCGCCCTGCTCGGCCTCGTCGTCGAGCTGACCACCCCGGGACCGCTGCACCTGCCGCAGTGGCCGGTGCTGGCGGTCCTGCTGGCCGCGGCGGCGGTGCCGTGGATCCGTGCGCGCAGGCGCTTCCACTCGGTAACACTGACCACAGTGGAACTGACCGTGGGCGGGGAGTCCGTCCCGCTCGACCGTCTCGCGCTGCCCGAGGCGGAACCGGCGACGCGCGCCGCCCGCGTGCTCGGTGCGGCGAGCACGGTGCCGAAGGGAATGACCGAGGTCCCGCTGCTGCTGCGGCAGCCCGCCGACCCCGACAGCGCTGGTGGCTCCGATACCGCTGGTGATCCCGGCAGCGCTGCTGGCTCCGGTACGGCTGTCGATTCCGTGGCCGAGGCGGGGACCGAAAGCGCGAGCGAACCGGTGAGCGGACTCGAATCCCACACCACGGCCGGAACCGAGACCGTGGTGCTGGCCTGGGCCCGCTCACCGGAAGCGTTGCGTGCCGAACTCGCGACACTGCTGCGTTCGGAGTAGTTCACGGCATGCGATGCTGGTTCGGTGCATGATCCCCAAACCGAGCCGACCGCGTCCGAGCGGCCACCACGTCGGTTGCACCAGCCGTGGCGACTGGTCGTGTTCGGGGTCGAGGTGCTGCTGGCGGCGGTACTGATCGCACTGGCCTTTCCCGCCTGGGAGAACTCGGTGGTCCGCATCGAACTGCCCGACGCCTCCGGCGGCACCGTCGTCTCCCGCATGCTGGGCAGTTGGGTCGCGCTCGCGGTACTCGCCGTTACGACCGGCGGGCTGCTGCTGATCGACGCCCTCCGCCACCTGGCGCTGGGAGTGCGCGCCGGTGGCCCGGACAGGCGGTCCAGGGCCGGTCCCGAATCGGAATCCCGTTCCGAGTCCGCACCCGAGTCCGGGAGCACATCCGAGTCCGGGGACACCCCGGATTCGGACTCGCGGTCGTGAACCGAACGTCCGCGCACTGATCGGTTCGGCCCACGCCCCGGCATCGCCCCAGGGCATCCGTCGACCGGGCACCACTCGAACGGAAGCGGCTCGGTCGGAAAGCGGCCGGAAGGCGTCGCGAGATTCACCACCCCGGTTGGGGGATCCCCGGGTAGCACTCATCCGCTGCCTGGCAAACTGGGCGACGTGACTGCCGATAATCCCGCCAACGCGACGACAGCAGCATCCGATCCGGCGCCCCGCTCCCGGCAGCTCTTCGAACGAGCGGAGGCGGTGACCCCGGGCGGGGTCAACTCCCCGGTGCGTGCGTTCCACTCGGTCGGCGGCACACCACGGTTCATGGTCCACGGTGAGGGCGCGTACCTCCGGGACGCCGACGGCAACAGCTACGTCGATCTCGTCTCCTCGTGGGGGCCGATGATCAACGGGCACGCGCACCCCGACGTGGTCGGCGCCGTGCGCGAGGCCGCCGTCGACGGTCTCTCGTTCGGTACTCCCGCCGCCGGTGAGATCGAGCTCGCGCAGGAGATCATCGACCGGGTCGAGCCCGTCGAGCACGTGCGGCTGGTCAACTCCGGCACCGAGGCCACCATGACCTCCATCCGGCTGGCGCGCGCGTTCACCGGCCGCGACAAGGTCCTCAAGTTCACCGGTTGCTACCACGGTCACGTCGACTCGCTGCTCGCCGGAGCCGGATCCGGCGTGGCGACCCTCGGGCTGCCCGGCACTCCCGGCGTCACGGAGGCGCAGGCAGCCGACACCATCGTGGTGCCCTACAACGACCTGGAGGCGGTGCGGCGGGCCTTCGCCGAGCACGGCGACCGGATCGCCTGCGTGATCACCGAGGCCGCCGCGGGCAACATGGGCGCGGTGCCGCCCCGCGAGGGCTTCAACGCCGCGCTGCGCGAGATCACCCGCGAAGCCGGTGCGCTGCTGGTGATGGACGAGGTCATGACCGGTTTCCGCGTCTCGCGCGCGGGCTGGTACGGCGTGGACGGCGTCGCCGGTGACCTCTACACCTTCGGCAAGGTGATGTCGGGCGGGCTGCCCGCCGCCGCCTTCGGTGGCCGGGCCGACGTGATGGACCTGCTGGCGCCACGCGGTCCCGTCTACCAGGCGGGCACCCTCGCCGGTAATCCGGTGGCGGTGGCCGCCGGGCTGGCGAACCTGCGCGCCGCCGACGCCGATGTCTACGCCGCGCTGGACCGCAACGCGAGCCGTCTCGGGGAGCTGTTGGGCGATTCGCTGCGTGAGCGGGGAGTGCCGCACCGGATCTCCTTCGCGGGCAACATGCTCAGCGTCTTCTTCACCGAGAACCCGGTGCACGACTTCGCGGGTGCGCAGGCACAGCAGACCTGGCGTTTCCCGGCCTTCTTCCACGAGCTGCTGCGGCGCGGGGTCTACCCGCCGCCGAGCGCGTTCGAGTGCTGGTTCGTCAACGCGGCCATGGACGACAACGCCTTCGAGATCATCGCCGACGCGCTGCCACACGCCGCGGCCGCGGCGGCAGCGGCCGAGCCGGAGGAATCCAAGTGAGCGGCAGAACGACCGTGGTCCACTTCGTGCGGCACGGTGAGGTGCACAACCCGGAGGGCATCCTGTACGGGCGCTTACCCGGCTACCGGTTGTCCGAGGAGGGGCAGCGGCAGGCCAAGGTCGTCGCCGGTTTCCTGTCCGACCGCGACGTCCGGGTGGTGCACGCCTCCCCGATGCAGCGGGCGGCCGAGACCGCGAACCCGGTTGCCGAGCGGCACGAGCTGGACATCGACACCGACGAGCAGCTGATCGAGGCGGCCAACCGCTTCGAGGGCTGCCGGGTGTCGGTGGGTGACGGCGCGTTGCGCTCGCCGCGCCACTGGCCGAAACTCTGGAACCCGGTGCGTCCCTCCTGGGGCGAGGCGTACCTCGGTATCGCGCACCGGATGATCGCGGCGGCTCACCGCGCCCGCGAGGCGGCCGGGTCCGGTGAGGCGGTCTGCGTCTCCCACCAGCTGCCCATCTGGATCCTGCGCAGATTCATCGAGGGCAAGGCGCTCTGGCACGATCCGCGCAAGAGGCAGTGCTCGCTGGCCTCGGTGACCAGCCTGGTGTTCCGGGGCGAGAAGTTCGAACGCCTGGCCTACGCCGAGCCCGTGGGCGAGACCGACGCGAGAGCGAGCGGTGCATGAGACCCAACCGGTTGTGGAGCCGCGGCAGCGTTCGCGGGGGCAGGCCCGTCGCCGCGTTGGCGCTGGTCGCGCTGTTCGCGTTGCTGTCCGGGTGCGCGGGCAGCGAGAACGCGGTCTCCGACAACGGTGAGTTCACGTTCGTCTCGCCGGGTGGGCGGACACGGCTGTTCTACTCGCCGGACGAGCGCGGACGCGTCACGGGCCTGAAGGGCGAGTCGTTGGCCAACGCCGACGACACCATCCGGTTGTCGGACTTCAGCGGCGAGGTCGTGGTGCTCAACGTGTGGGGTTCGTGGTGCCCGCCCTGCCGCGCGGAGGCCGACGACCTGCAGGCGGTGCAGGACGAGCTCGGTGACCAGGGTGTTCAGGTTCTCGGGATCAACGTGCGCGACAACCGCGACGCCGCCAAGGACTTCGTGCACAACCTGGAGGTCGACTATCCCTCCATCTACGACCCGTCCGGCCGCGCGATGCTGGCGCTGAACGGCTTTCCCCGGAGCACCACCCCGGCCACGGTGGTGCTGGACCGCGAGCACCGCGTGGCGGCGATCTACCTGAGCGAGATCACCGAGAAGGGCCTGTTGCCGAAGGTTCGCGACATCGCGAACGAGAACTCCGGCTCCGGTGAGACCGGAAACACCGGTGAGGCAGGCGACACGGACAACTCCGGCAGCACTGGTGGTTCCGGCAGCACGGGTGGAGCGAACCCGTCCGAGCGGTCGGAGTCCGGTCGGTAACGGACCAGCTGGTGACGGACCGGCCGTCGCCGAACCGGCCGGTGAGGGTTTCCCCGCGAGGACGTTACCCAACGGTTCGGTGTGACGCTGACCGCTCTCCGAGGACGCTCAGCGCGGTAAGGTTCGCTCCCGCGCGGGGCCGCTAACCCCGATGTGGTTTCGGTCACCAGGGGCGCTGTGCCGACTCGGCAGCGGCTTACCTACCCTCGGGTTCGTGGATCCGACCGAGCTAGTCCAGACCGGGCCGCTGATCGTGGCGGTCGGATTCGCTGTTCTCGCCGGGACGGTCAGCTTCGCCTCCCCCTGCGTGATTCCGCTAGTACCCGGCTATCTCGCCTATCTGGCCGGTCTCGTCGGTGCCGACGCGCCTGCGGTCGACACCGCGGAAACCACCGCGGGCCGTCGCCACGGGCGATGGCGGGTCGCGGGTGCGGCACTGCTTTTCATGCTCGGGTTCACCGCCGTGTTCGTGATCGCCACGGTCGGGGTTCTCGGACTCTCCGACGCGCTGGCTCTCAACGAGCCCGTACTGCGCAGGCTCGGCGGTGTGGTCACCGTGCTCATGGGCCTGGTCTTCCTCGGCGTGTTCCCCGCGTTGCAGCGTGACGTGCGTGTTCGACGGGTGCCGCGCGGCGGCTTATGGGGCGCTCCCGCCCTCGGTGCCGTCTTCGGCCTCGGCTGGACACCCTGCCTGAGCCCCACGCTCACCGGAGTCGTCTCGCTGGCCTACAGCACCCAGTGGCAGGGCGGCGCCGCGTTGCGGGGTGTCGTGCTGGTGCTGGTCTACTGCCTCGGCCTCGGGATCCCGTTCGTGGTGCTCGCGCTCGGCGCGCGCTGGGCCGTACGCGGCACCGGCTGGCTGCGCAGGCACTCCCGCGCCATCCAGTGGGTCGGTGGGGTGCTGCTCATACTCGTCGGCCTGCTGCTGGTCACCGGCCTGTGGGGAAGCATGATCGCGTCGCTGCGCGCCCCCATCAACGGATTCGAGTTGCCCATCTGATGAACACTTCGGTTCCCCGGCGAGTCCTGGCCTTCCTGCGCAACACCTGGCGTGGGCTCACCTCGATGCGCACCGCACTGGTGCTGCTGTTCCTGCTGGCGCTCGCGGCGCTTCCCGGCGCGTTGCTGCCGCAGTGGTCGCTGAACCGCCGGAACGTCGAGACGTTCTACGACAACCACCCCACCTGGGCGAAGGTTCTCGACTCCATCGGCGCGTTCAACGTGTTCAGCTCGGTGTGGTTCGCCGCGATCTACGTGCTGCTGTTCGTCTCGCTGATCGGGTGTCTGGTCCCGCGCAGCGCGGAGTACCTGCGGCAGCTGCGTGCGCGTCCGGTGCGCACCCCGCGCAACCTCGAGCGGATGCCGCACCACGCCGCCGGTACCGTCTCGCTCTCGCCGGACGAGATGTCCGACTTCACGCGCCGCAGGCTGCGGCGCTGGCGCGTGTCCGAGAGCACTGAGCAGGACGGCACCCGCACGTTCAGCGCCGAGCGCGGATACCTGCGCGAGGCGGGCAACCTCGTGTTCCACTTCGCGCTGGTGGGACTGCTGATCACCGTCGGCGGCGACCAGCTGATGCGCTACGAGGGTCAGGTGGTCGTACAGGCCGACGGCTCGGGGTTCTGCAACTCGGGAACCTTCAACTACGACTCCTTCGACGCGGGCCTGACGGTCGACGGCACGAACCTGAGCCCGTTCTGCGTGCGGCTCAACGACTTCGACGTGCGCTACCTGCACTCCGGCCAGCCCGAGCGGTTCCACGCCGAGATCGAGTACCAGTCCGGCGAGGCGCTCGACAACGGAAACTGGAAGCCCCACGACCTGCGGGTCAACAACCCGCTGCGCACTGCGGGCGACCGCATCTACCTGACGGGCAACGGCTACACCCCGATCTTCACCGTCACCTTCCCGGACGGCACCCAGCGGACCAAGAAGACGCAGTGGCAGCCGGTCGACACCACCACCATGCTCTCGCAGGGCGCCACCAAGTTCGACCGGCCCGGCATGTCGAACGAACAGCGCAGGCACAACAACCAGCTGGCGATCACCGGGCTGTTCGCACCCACCGCCAGCCTCGACGGCAAGGTGCTCAGCTCGCGCTTCCCCGCGCTGCGGGATCCGATGGTGGCCGTGGACGTGCTCAAGGGGAAGCTCGGACTCGCCGGCAGCACCGGCCAGTCCATCTTCAGCGTGGACCAGTCCCTCATCGACTCCGGTGAGCTGAACCGGGTCGCCCGCGAGAACCTGGCCGTCGGGGAGACGATCCGGCTCGACGACGGCACCACCATCCGGTTCGACGGGGTGCAGCGCTGGGCGAACCTGCAGGTCTCGCACAACCCGTTCCAGCGTTACGTACTGGTCTTCGCCGCCGCGATCGTTATCGGGCTCGGTGCCTCGCTGAGCATCAAGCGCCGCCGGATCTGGCTGCGGATCAAACCCCTCGCGGCCGGTTCCAACGACACCGACGAGAACGCTTCCGCCGCCGGTGGCACCACCGGTGGTGCCTCGGTCGAGATCGGTGGACTCGCGCGAACCGATCAGGCCGGTTACGGCGAGGAGTTCACCAAGCTGGCCGACGAGCTGCTCGGAAGTGGGGCGGAACCCACCGCGGGCTCGTCGGGGACCGCCTCCCCCGGAAGGAGCAGTTGATGGTCAACCAGACACTGTCCGATTTGAGCGACATGGCGTTCGCGACCTCGGTCGTGGTCTACATCCTCGCCATGTTGCTCTACTTCGCCGAGTTCGCCTCCGGCAAGGCCACGGACAACGTCGCCGAGAACGCCGAACCGGCGCGGGCGACCGTCGGCTTGGGCGGGGTAGCCACCAAGGAACCGGGCTCGGGGCCGGTCGTCGGTCGGTTGGAACCCGAGCCCCGCAAACCGTGGTCGGAGCGGTTCGGCGGCATGGCCGTGGCCGTGACCGTGCTCGGCGTGCTCGTGCACGCCTTCTCGCTGATCACCCGTGGTGTGGCCGTGGGGCGCGTGCCGTGGGGCAACATGTACGAGTTCGGCTCGGCGATCTGCCTGGTCGCGGTCGTGGCATGGCTGGTGGTGCTCTACCGGCAGTCCCGCGCCGTCCGCAAGCCCACCACCGCGCCCAAACTGCGGGGGCTGGGCGGTTTCGTGCTGCTTCCCGCCACGCTGCTGCTGTTCCTGTCCGGCACCGCGCTGTACGCCACCGCCTCGCAGCTGCAGCCCGCGCTGCGGTCCTACTGGATCTGGATCCACGTCTCCGCCGCGATCGTGTCCACCGGTGTGCTGATGTTCGCCGGTGTCGCCAGCGTGCTCTTCCTGGTTCGGCTCCGGAGCGAGAACGATCCGGGCGAACCGGGCCGCATCGGCGGGCGACTGCCCAGCAGCCAGGTGCTCGACCGGTTCGCCTACCGCGCCACCGTGCTGATCATGCCGGTGTGGACCTTCGCGATCATCGCGGGCGCGATGTGGGCGGAGGCGGCTTGGGGACGCTTCTGGGGCTGGGACCCCAAGGAGACCTGCTCGCTGATCGCCTGGATCGTCTACGCCGCCTACCTGCACGCACGGGCGACGTCGGGGTGGCGGGGGACCCGTGCCGCCTGGATCAACATCTTCGGCCTGGCGGTGATGATCTTCAACCTGTTCTTCATCAACATCGTGATCTCCGGGCTGCACTCCTACGCGGGGCTGTGACCGGCCGTTTCCTCCCTCGTCGGTGACCCTTCGGCGAACCGTGGCGGCGTGTTGGCGGTCGAGGAACCCGGTTGCTCGCGTGATCGTGGATATTGTCCGTAAGATCGCGGCTGTGGTATGGCCCGGTGATCCGGGCGGGCCCGCGGGAAACGGCGCGGGCCGGGGTCCCGCGTCGGCCGCCCGCCGTGAACCGGGTGAGTTTCCGCCACTACCGTGCACACGGGCCGGGTAGGTCTCGATTCGTTCTTGGAGGATTCGAACGGTGACCGGAAGAAACGACGAGCCGGACTCCCGGCAGGATTCGGGACGGTTTCCCGCCGGGGAAGGAGCGGAACCGAACGCGGAGTCGGCCGAGAGCTCGTCCCAGTCTGGGCACGCCGCCCCCGACTACGGCGCTCCCGCCCCGCCCGCGGCAGGCCATCCCGAGCAGGCACAGCAGTACCCCGCGCCGGGGCAGTACCCCCAGTCCGGTCCGAACCCGGTGGTCAACCCGTACGCCAACCCCGCGGCTTCCGGGCCCAGGCCGGTTCCCGGCGGTGACCCGAACCAGGCGCAGTCCGGTCCGTACCAGATGCCGCCCGGCGCCCCCTCCGGTCCGTACCCGGCTCCGGGAAGCACTTCCGGGCCGTACGCCGCCGCACAGGGGCAGCAACCCTACCCGCCACAGGGGTACGCGCCCGGCCAGCAGGCGCCCAACCAGCAGGTGCCCGGCCAGCCCCCCGCCCCGGGGCAGCAGTGGGTCCAACCGCAGCCGGGCCAGCAACCCCAGCCCGGTCAGGCCGTCCCCGGGGCGCAGCAGGTGCCGCCCGGACAGCAGGACCCCGCCGCCGCGCAGGACCTGTCCTCGGCGCAGCTGCTGCGGCAGTCCAAGCGCCCACCGCAGTCCGGTTGGCGGCGCGCGATCTACCTCGCCAGCGGGAAGACCATCAACCCGGGCGAGAGCCCGGCGGACGTGCACCGCAGGGAGCTGATCTCGCGCATCAACCAGCCGCTCTACGGCTGCTACAAGATCGCCATGCTCAGCCTCAAGGGCGGGGTCGGCAAGACCACGACCACCGCCACGCTCGGCTCCACGTTCTCCTCGCTGCGCGGTGACCGGGTGGTCGCGGTGGACGCCAACCCGGACCGGGGAACGCTGAGCCAGAAGATCCCGTTGGAGACCACCGCGACGGTGCGCCACCTGTTGCGGGACGCGCAGCGCATCCGCAAGTACAGCGACGTGCGCTCCTACACCTCGCAGGGGCCGAGCAGGCTGGAGATCCTCGCCAGCGAGCAGGACCCCGCGGTTTCCGAGGCGTTCAGCGAGAACGACTACCGCACCGCCGTCGACCTGCTGGAGCACTTCTACAACGTGGTGCTCACCGACTGCGGGACCGGGCTGATGCACTCCGCGATGAAGGGGGTGCTGGACGTGGCGGACTCGCTCGTCATCGTCTCGCCGGGTTCCATCGACGGCGCGCGCAGTGCTTCGGCCACACTGGACTGGCTGGACGCCCACGGTTACGGCGAGCTGGTGTCGCGTTCGGTGGCGATCATCAACTCGGTGCGGCCGGGGTCCGGCAAGGTCGACGTCGACAAGCTGGCCGCGCACTTCGGTTCGCGCTGCCGCTCGGTGTCCAAGATCCCGTTCGATCCGCACCTGGAGGAGGGCGCGGAGGTCGACCTGGACCAGCTGGCCGCTCCCACCAGGCTGGCGCTGCTCGAACTGGCGGCCACCGTGGCGGACGACTTCCCGTACGCGGCCGGTAGGCAGCAGTCCGACTGACGAGACGTTTACTTCGCGGGCTGCCGAAGGGCTAGCTTGGCGGAACCTCTCGCACGGCTCTCGCTGCGGGTCCGGAGACATCGGGTAGTTACTACACAACGTCTCCGGCGTCCTCGCGAGAGCCGCACGGGAGAACCCGCGGCGGTGCCGGTGGCGAGGGTGGCCGGAGCTCGGCTTGCGAGGGTGCTCGGAGCTCGGCCCGCGTCGAAGGGGCGCGGCGATTTCGCGAGAAATCGACGCTGCCCGCGCCGCGCACCGCCGTACTGGGGGCGTCAATTTCGTGGGAAATTTACGGCCCCAGCGGCCGGAGCCCGACCACGGGCGCCGGCCGGGGTGCCTCAGTTCTCGTCGCGGGGTTTGCGCTGCTGCTCGGAGATCCTGCGGAGGAAGTCGGGGTCGTCGTCCGGCGCGGTTGGGCGTTGAGGTTGTTCGCTGCGCTTCTCCAGCGTCTCCCGGATGGGACCGAAGCCCTGCCACAGCAGCACGACGAGCGTTATGGCACCGATTGCCGCCAGGATGTAGACCATCGTGGTCACCTCCGTTGTTCCGTCGGGGCAGCGGATCCGCCGGTTAAGGGGACTCGTCCCGCTGTTCGTTGCCGCATGCCGGATCGCTCGCCGTGGTGCGGGGATTTGTCCGATCCGTGTGGCGTGCGAAGTTCCATGATAACCGGTCGGCGAAACCGGTAGGAGTGCCGAGCATCGCGCGATGCGGTGAGGATGTCGCGCGGATGGGGGCCGTCGCCGTACGGGACCGCGGCGGTGGTCGTCCGGCCGAATCCGGTCCTGCCGCCGACCCGGTGGGGCGGAGTGGTCTCGGTGGTCAGGGGCGACGGTGGCTGTGGTTCCGGCCGGGGCCGAGCCGGTCGCATTGCCGGACGGCAGGGTTCGTGACCTCGTGGGTTCGTACCTCGCGGTCCCCGTGCCCTGCCACGCAGCAAGGCGTCGGCTCGGCCGGGCCGTGGTTCCCCGTTCACCTGGAGTCGGGTGAGCACCCGGTGGAGGGTGCGCGGAGAACTCCGATCAACCGGGAACTCCGGTCAGCGGGCGGTGCCGATTCCGTTGGCCATGTCCGCGTCGTTGGTCAGCTCGGCGAGCATCGTGCGGACCTCGGACTCGCGGAACCGACGGTGTCCGCCCGGCGTGCGGATGGAGCCGATCCGGCCCGCGGTGGCCCAGCGGGTCACGGTTTTCGGGTCAACCCGGAACATAGCGGCGACCTCTCCTGGGGTGAGCAGATGGTCCTGGCCGTTCTGCGGGATCTGTTGGGTCGACGCTGTCACTGGTGACCTCCACGGTCGAATGGATGGTATCCGGGCATTCCGGTCGCATCCTGGCACTGATGGGGGCAGGTACTCGAACCGTTGGGTCCAGGTAAAGGGAAAGTAAGGGACGAAAGGTGCGGTTCGGGCGGAGCGTGGTGCCGTGGGGTCGTCCTCTACCCTGGCTGACGTGCAGCAACAGCAGCAGGGAACGCCCGAGGGCCCGGAGGGACCGCGCGATCGGGAGACCTCCGGCGCGGACCGGCCACCGCGCGGTGGCGATCTCGCGCGGGACATCACGCTCTACACCGTCGCCAGGTTCGGACTGCTCGCCGTGCTGGCTGCCGTACTGGTGCTCTTCGACGTTCCGCTGCTGGTGGCGCTGGCCGTGGCCGTGGTGGTGGCCATGCCGCTTTCCCTGGTGGTTTTCGCGGGGCTGCGCCGCAGGGTGGCCACGGGCATGGCGGAGCGGGCCGCCGAACGCGCCGAACGTAAAGAACAGTTGCGGGCGCAGCTGCGCGGCGAGGCCGACAGCGTCGAATCCGACCCCCCGGTGGACGACGAGCACTCGGAGTCCGACCCGCCCCGTGACTGAACTCACCTTCCGGTTCGGTGCGTGCCCCCACCCGCCCGGCGATTTCGCGAGAAATCGACACCGGGCAGGCACTACCCCGAGCCGTGTGCTCCGATCAGTCACCCTGTTCGGGATCGGGGGCGAGGGTCCAGCCGTCGGAGTACCCGTCGGCGTAGCCGTCCCGGTAGCCGCGCGTCCCGTCCCGCTGGAGCTGTTCCTTCGGCTTACCCGAGCGCTTGTCCCGCTGTCCGTGTTCCTCGCCGTCGGCGAGTCCGCGACGGTATTCGTTCGGCACGCTGTCCTCCCGGTGGTGGTCGGTGAGGTCGTCAGACGCTGTCATTGGTCACCCTTGTTGATCTTGTAGCGTTCCCAGGCGTCCTTCCAGGCGTCCTTGCGTCCCTCCCGGTAGGCGTCGTCGGCCTTCCGCTGGCAGTTCTTCCGGCACTCCTCCAGTTCCTTGCGCAGTTGCTCGCGGTCCTTGCCGGTGTCGTCCTGAATATCGTCATCGTTGGAGGATCCCGCTTTTCGGACGGATATTCCCGTGACGTTCGCCCCCGTCAATCCGTCATGATGGCTTCCGGTTTTCTTCTCCGACGCCGTCCAGTCGACCAGCCGGATGATGGTCAGTGCCGACTGTGCTGTGAAACTCGTCTCGGCTTTCGTCCAGTTCGGTTTCGGGCTCTCGTTTCTGGGACTCACTGTGCCGTTTTCGGCTACTGTGGTTATCGTTCTCCCGTTCAGCGTGTTCTTGCTGTAGCCGTCCATGATGTAGCCTCGTGCGGCTACTTTTTGCTTTCCCTTGGACCCCGGGTACATGTCGAACCCGACCCAGTAGGAGAGCGTGTAGCGTACTCCCTCGGTGGTGGGGATCTCCTGCTGGATGTATCCCTGGTTGCCCCACCCGTTGAGGTCGGCGACCTCCGCGTCCTCGGGGGCTCCCGGGGGAAGCATCTGCTCCGGGTCGTCGAATTCCATGTATACGGTTACGGGAATGTCCGCGCTGCCCTCCATTCCTATGTAGTAGGCCTCCCAGTGCTTGAAGTAATCCACGAAGCTGTATCTGAAGTCCACGTACCGTGATATGCTTCCCGCTCTGGGGGTTCCCTGTTTCGTGTGGAACTGTTTCAGCCAGGGATCGCGTACCAGTTCCGTCGTGGTGGAGGGCTTATCCGGCGCGGGCATTCTTTCTCCTTCCGTGGCGGGAGGAATCGCGGAATGATTCCGTTCTTCGTTTCGCCGCTGTGAAGGTAGTCAGCGTGGCAGGAGCGCCGGAAGGGGAGTTGCCCGAACCGGTGAACTCGCGTTACCCGTTCGTCCCAGTGTTTTTCCCGTTTCTTGCCCCGCACGTGTGGCCGGGGCGACGATTTCGCGAGAAATCGACGAGAACCAGGAGCGGGCAGTGCGGGCGGGATGACGGCGGAAGGTCCTAGAGCCGGTGGAGTCCGTCGAGCACGCGGCGCAGGAGCGCGAGATCGGGATGCTCGGCTCCGGGACTCTCCGTGCCACCGGCGGGGTTTCCGTTCCCGGTGGTCGCACCGGAGATCGGTTGTACGGGTTCCGGAATCGACGGGCCGGGCGGCGGAACCGGTTGTGGTGTCGCGAGGTCAAACAGCCGCGGGTATCGGTCCGGGTCGTGCGGCGGCCAGTCGATGACTTCGGCGGCGGGTCGCTCGGCCCGGAAGTAGGCCTCCAGTCGCAGCGCGGCCAGCCGTCGGGCGGCGGGACCACTGCCGCCCGCGTGGCGGGGTCGGTAGCTGACGCGGTTTCCCCAGGCGCCGAGCACGATCGCGGTGCCCACCAGCAGCACCGCCGTGCCCAGCAGCATCGCCGGATGGGTGTTCATTCGGAATCCTCTCGCTTCCGCGGTTCCTCGGGAGTTGGCCCGGTGGTGGGTGGCTGCTCGCTCGGTGGCGGGCCGCCGAAGGCGAGTACGGCGGCGTGGTCACTCAGTTCGTGGGAGAGGTGCCGCAGCGCCGAGGCGGTCTCGGCGCACTGCCGGGCGGTGGCCCTACCGGCCGCTATGTCGTGGATGGTGCGGTTCAGTTGTTCGGGGTCGTGGCTCAGGGCGATGTTCGGCCGCGTCGGGTGACCGGTCACGAGGCATCACCGGCGCGCGGCGCCGTGTCCGGCTCCGTCTCCCGCGTGCGGGGAGTTCCGCGTTCGGCGGTCGTCATTCCGGTTGTCCTTTCCGCGTAGCTGTGTCGGCTCGGGAGATCGTCGTGTCGTTCCGGGGAGTCGTTGGCGTTTCGGTGCTTGGGGCGCGCGGTTCTCGCGTTCGGTTGGGAACCGCCCGGCCGGGACGGGGAAGGGGAGCGGCCCGGCCGGGCGGCGGACGGTCCGGACCCGGAGGTCGGGGCTCACGGGACCGGGCCGTGGTTCACAGGGCGCGTAAGCCGGTGAGGACGCGGGCGAGCAGCTGTGGGTGCGGCGGGGCGAGGGTTGTCGGCGCGTTGGTTCCGGTGGGTCGAGCGGGTAGGTCGCTGCTGCCCGGTCGGCGCTTCGCGATCGCGGGCAGTGGCAGCGTGCCGCGCCAGCGGGACCAGCGCCCCGCCCGCAGGGCGGGCATGATCTCCGTGGGTGCCGCGTCGGCCCGGAGCTGCTCCGGCGGGGCGGCGGGTGGCGCTTCCGGGGGCGGTGCCTCAGGCATCCGATTCGTTCGCGTCGTCGGTGGGAGTGCCGTCAGCGGGAGTGCTGCCGGGGGGAAGTTCGCCGGTTGGGAGCTCGCCGCTCGGCAGTGCGGCGGCGTGTTGGCGCAGCGCGGCGGCGAGTTCGTCGAGCACGGTGGCGGTGTCGCGGCACTGCGTCGCGGTGTAGCGCTGCCCGCCGATCTCGAAGGCGGCGTCGCTGAGCATCCACTCGCCGCGTCGGAGGAAGACGGAAAGCTGGGTGTGCGGATGGCTCATGACCGCTCGCCCGCCCGGATCGCGTCGTCGAGCACGTCCCGCAGCAGCTTCGCCTGCTCGACCGTCCACTTGGTCCGGTTGTAAACGGTCGGCGTGTCGATCCGGATCACCCTCGGCGTCCACTGTGACCGCCAGACCCGCAGTGACGACGAGCCGGACTCGTCCCTGCACCGCAGTCGTGTTCCCGGGTGCGATACATCGTAGGTGTGTGGCATTGCGTAGTATTCCTTCAGCGTTTCGTATCCGATTATTTGGCTAGGAACCACTTTGATGGTTCGGATCCACCCTTGCAATGCCTCGATCGAGTGATCCAGTAAGCGCGAAGGCTGTTCTACGATTGGTTCATGACGGGAACCAGGCCAGGAAGCCCGAAAGCGCGCACACTTGGAGCTGAACTGCGAAAAGCGCGTGAATCAACCGGCACCGGAGTACGCGAACTGGCTCGCAAGCTCAATATCGGGCATGCGTGGATTACCCGAACGGAAACCGGAGTCCGAACAGCAACCCCGGAGGATGTCGCTGGTATAACCGTCGCACTCGGACTCTCGGCCTCCGAACGAGACCGGCTCACGGAATTGGCGCGTGAGAGCGACGGTCCGGACTGGCTGCGTGCTGGCATCCCCGGTGTCCATCAAGAGCTCGTTACCTTGATTGAGTACGAGCGCACCGCCTCGGCGATCACGGAGGTAGCGCCGCTGCTCGTTCCGGGATTGCTTCAGACGGCCGACTACGCTCGTACCGTCATGGCGACTTCACAGGGGCCGGAGCAGGAAACACGGATCGCGATGCGTTCCAGTCGTCGCGATATTCTCACCAGTCGGCAGGCTCCCACCTTCGAGGCGATCCTCATGGAGCGCGCGCTCACCGAACGCATCGCAGCGCCGGAAATCATGGCCGACCAGCTACGGCATGTCGGAAAGATCGCGGACCTGCCGAATGTGACACTGCGAATCATTCCATCGAACCCCGGCGCATGGACTTCCGCGCACAGTGGCCAGTTCATGTTGATCGAGTTCCCTCGCGCCGCGCCGATCGTGCACCTCGAACACCTCGGGTCCGCTGCGTTCCTCACAGCTCCCCACGCCGTAGAGATTTACAAGGACGCTGTAGGTAACCTGCGCGATGCAGCGATGACCCCGGAACAGGCAAAGGAGTTCGTCGCCGCACGCGCAAACGATTTCGAGGAGAGCATACCGTGAAACAACATCCCGCAGGATGGCGGAAGTCGAGCCGGTCCAGTAATAACACTGCGTGCGTCGAAATCGGCCGCTTCAACGACGGCGCGGCGGTGCGTGACACCAAGGATCGCTCGGTCGGGTACTTCACTACGACTGGTGCTCAGTGGTCGGCGTTCATCGACGCGGTGAAGGCCGAGAAGTTCGGCTGACTTTCGCGTGTGAAGTCCAGCGCCTCCGGAGTCGTTCCGGAGGCGCTTTTTCGTGTGAGCCCCGCCCGTTCACCTCGGTGTCGAGGTGCTCTCGCGGGCTTATGCGGGCGGCCAATCCCCGCGTGCGCGGGGCCTACCAGCAGACCGACTACGACACCGGAGAGCCGCTGGGTCTATCCCCGCGTGCGCGGGGCCTACCGCCTCTATGGGGCTAGCCTGCGACGTCGACTGTGGTCCATCCCCGCGTGCGCGGGGCCTACTCGTCCGCGAACCGCTGCAACAGCGGCTGGACCGGTCCATCCCCGCGTGCGCGGGGCCTACACTTACTGACCTGGGATTCTAGCGGGGTGAAGGCGCTGTGAGAACCACTTCGTGTGTCCTTTCTGGTCGTTCGTGGCGGCGGAGCTCGGTCTCGTGTCGCCTGATCACTCCGGAACAACTCCGGAGTGAGACCTCGCGCCGAGCCATCGCGTGACTACTGTGGACTGAATTGGACGGGTGGATCGTGCTGTTCGACGGCAAGCGCCTCGTTCTTCCGGAACAGGTCAGTCCCACACCCACTCGATGTTGGTCGGGCGTTCGTGGGTGCGCAGGAATTCCTGTAGGGCCGTGAGCGCGTCGTCGGCGCTGATCTCGTGTCCTTCCGGAAGCTGGGAGTGGTGACCACCGCGCCAGTAGTCCACGGGCTCGGTGTTCGTCCCGTGCGCCGGACGAAAGGAATCCTGCCCGTCCCACCACGTGACGACGCCACGGTCGCCGTCGAGACCGATCGAAAACTCGGGGGACGCGGCGTCCGCGATGTTCACGAAGAACGACCACGCCTGCTGCGGTTGCCGTTCGTTCGCCTCCCGCAGCGTCTCGACCACATCGAGATCGGCGGGCAGCTCGCCCACGTCGATCCCGCCTTCGGTCAGCAGTTCGGAGGCAATCGCGTTCGTTGTCATGGTTGTACCCGCCCCCTGTAGGTCTTCGTGAACGTGGAGCCGTCCTGCCTGCTTCCGTAGACCGTCAAGCTATACCCCTCCGGGAGCAGGCACGGCAGTGCCTTGTCACACGTGTTGGGGAAGCTTCGTTGCCGTTCGATCCCGCACGGGACGTTGTTGATCGCCAGCTCCCCGTGCGGCTGTTTGCCGTCGATCATCAGGGCAGCGAAATTCGCTTCCACGTGGCCATCCACCCACTTGGGGTTGAGACCAGCACTTTTCAGGCGCTCGCGGATGATCTGCGAGTAGTGCTTACTCATCCCGGAGTGCATCGGGGGAAGCGGAGGCCCGTCATCGCCGAAGCGGCCGACGCCCATCGTCTTCTCGCCCACACCAGAGGTCACGCGCTTGTCCAGGTGTTCCGCCAGGCCAGCGGCTCTCGGCGGGTAGGAGTCACCGTGCGGACTCTTGATCGGCTCGGGCGTCGGTACTGGCTCCGCCTCCGGCCGGGTGGGCTCCAGTGGAGTCGGTTCCCCTTCGATGCTGGTGCGGTACCGCTGGATGGCGCGGAGGGCCAGCGTGATCTTGCGCCATGCTTCCCGCATGCTCTCGGCGGTGGTCTCGTGCTGGTCCAGGAGGTGCTGGGCGTCCGCGTTGTTGGTGCCGGAGAGGTGTTCGGTCAGTTTCTGGCCGCGTTCGTTCCAGGCGTTTCCGGCCGCGGCGATCGCTTCTTGGGCGTCGGTGGCTTTCGTGACAGTGGTCGCCAGTGACTGCCCGACCTCCTCCAGCGCGCTCATAGTCGGTTACGAGAAGCCAGTGTAGTCATCGGCGGTTCGCCTCGCTTTCCGAGAAGAACCCTTGGTTCGCACCGGTGCGGCGGGGCTCTGCTGGATTTCTTGGTGCACAGGCGAGCCCCTTGTCCGAACTTCTTCGATACCTGCCGTGTGGGGCATTCGGTTCATCCCCGCGTGCGCGGGGCCTACATGTTGGAAGATATTTACCGACAGATTTCCGAGGGTTCATCCCCGCGTGCGCGGGGCCTACACTCACTGTGCTGGGATTCTAACGGCGTGAGCGCGCTGTGAGGACCACTTCGTTCTGGCCTCTCTCGGGGTTCGTAGTGAGGGAGCTCGGTCGTGTGTAGTCGGGCCGCTGCGGAAGGTTATGGAGTGTGCCCTGCTTCGGGCCAGTTTATGACCTGTGTGGACAGTTCATGTGACCGGAGCGCTGTAGCGACTTTGGCTGTCTTCGGAGTCACGGTGACGCGGAGAGTCACGGAAAAGCGATGGGTGCGCTACCGTTCGTGAAGCGAGGGCTGGATGGCCCGTTGGGTTCATGGCCGGGTTGGCGGGAGACCGGGAGGTAAGCGATGAAGCCGCACCCTACGAACTGGCGCAAGTCCAGCAGGTCGGGCCAGAACAGTAGCTGCGTCGAAATCGGCCGCTTCAACGACGGCGCGGCGGTGCGTGACACGAAGGATCGCTCGGCCGGGTACTTCATCACTACCGGCCCGCAGTGGTCGGCGTTCATCGACGCGGTGAAGGCCGAGAAGTTCGGCTGACTCAGCGGCGAGAGGTCCAGCGCCTCCGGATGCGCTCCGGAGGCGCTTTCTCGTGGGAGTGCCGCCCGGCTGGGCGGCCCCGTGCCACGGAGTTCCCGAGTCCTCTCCGCTCAGTCAGCGGTGAACGCCTCGTCGACGGTCAGCGTGTCCTCGTGCAGGTGCATGCGGACGATCCGGCCGTCCTCGACCACCAGGTGCATGGCCACCGGTGTGGTGAACTCCTTGCCGGTGGACACGACGGTGTGCGTGAAGACCGCCAGCAGCATCACGTCACCACCGTCGACGATGACGCGATCCAGCGCGACCTCGCTCTTGCCGTGCGCGAAGTGCGGCCACATCGTGGTGAAGTACGGCGCGACCTCCTCCCGGTGGGTGCGGCGTCCGGTCCAGGGCAGCTCGTCACTGCCGGGGACGTACCAGTCGATCTCGGCGGCGAACAGTTCCTGGATGCCTTCCGGGTCCTGCCTGCCGAGGCGTTCCACGAACTTCTCCGCCACTGCCCGCGAGGTCTGCGTATCCGTTGCCATCGTCCTCGTCCTTCGTCCTGTCGTTCGCGTGTGGTGTGTCGGTCGGGCCGCAGCCCTGGAACAGGAAGCGCTCGCCGCTCAGCGGTCCGCCGAGCACGGGCGTTCCGCATCGCCGATCGGTGCCTAGAGCTGCGTGGCGCCGCCGTCGACGAGCAGTTCCGCACCGGTGGTGAAGCTGCTCTGGTCTCCGGCCAGGTAGAGCGCGGTGGCGGCGACCTCCTCGGGACTTCCGATCCGGCCGAGCGGGCTGAACGTGGCGGGCTCGGCCGCGGTGGGCTGATCGCCGTGCGGGAAAGCGGCGCGCAGTTCGTCCCCGCCCGGGGTCTCGACGTCGCCGGGGGTGAGGGTGTTGACGCGGATTCCGCGGTCCGCGAGCTCGGCGGCCCAGGTGCGGGCCAGGCTGCGGATCGCGGCCTTGGTGGCGGCGTAGACGCCCAGGCCCGGGGCGGCCCGCAGGGCCGCGCTGGAGGAGACCAGCATCACCGAGGCGCCCGCCGTCAGCAGCGGCAGTGCTTTCTGGACGGTGAAGACCGTGCCCTTGAGATTGATCGAGGTCGTGCGGTCGTACTCCTGCTCGGTGATCGTGCCGAGCGGACCGTAGTCCCCGACACCGGCGTTGGCCACCACGATGTCCAGTCGGCCGCTGCGGTCCGCGATCTCGGCGAAGAGCCGGTCGAGGTCGCCGTGGTCCGAGGCATCGCTCTGGACGGCGATGCCTCGGGCGCCGACCCGCGCGACGGCGGCGTCCAGCTCGGCCTTACGACGGCCGGTGAGGTAGACCGTCGCGCCCTCGGCGGCGAAACGGCGGGCTATCGCCAGGCCGATGCCGCTGGATGCGCCGGTGACGAGGGCACTCTTGTCGTCCAGCTGTCCCATGGGATTCTCCGATTCCTTGCTGTAACCATTTTTGTTACATCGATGACCGATGTTCGCGGGCCGCTATTTCCCTCGAACGGGGAAGATCAACGACCCGAGGTCAGGCGGCTTTCAAGACGTCCCGCAGCACGTCCTCCAATGTGGTCTTGGCCAGCTCCCCGCGCAGGGCGGCCTCCACCTCGTCGTACACGGCGGTCATCGCGGGCCCGATGCCGTTTCCCACGACGCACTCGGGGTTCGGTGTCGCGCGGTGCAAGGCGAAGATCGGTCCTGGATCGATCGCCTGGTAGACGTCGAGCAGGGTGATCGTCTCCAGGTCCCGCACGAGCATCCAGCCCGCTCCCGCTCCCCGCTGCGAATCGGCCAGGCCCGCCTTGCGCAGCTCGGCCAGCAGGCGGCGGATCACCACGGGGTTGGTGTTGACACTCGTCGCGATCTGCTCGGAGGTGGCGACCTCATGACCGCGCCGCTGGTACAGCCCGATCCACGTCAGGGCGTGCGCCGCGACGGTCAGTCTGCTGTTGGCGCTCACGTCGGTCTCCACCTCCCCGCTCGATCCTGGTCGTAACACTAATCGTTACAACGACATGCGGCAAGTCCCGCGGAGCGATCCCCGGTCGGGCCGGGTGTGCCCCGGCCACGGTCGAGAGCATCGCCCGGCCCGTCGCCGCTGTCCGGAGGTCCCATTCCGGGCCGCCAGTGCACTGCCGGTCTGTCCCCGTGCACGCGGGGATGGACCACGGATCGGTGAAAGCGCTACGGTTCGCGTTCGTGGCTCGGATCAAGCGCGGGTGGCTGTGGTGGACCGTCAGTGCGGGCTCGATCTTCGTGGTGCTCGCGGTGATCGCGTTCTTCGTGTTCGCACCCGGGATCGTCGAGCGCCGCATGAACCAGGTCGTCGACACCCGCCTTCCCGCGGTCGACGCGTCCACACGGGAGCTGCACGATTCACTGTCGATCGTGGACATGCACGCCGACACGCTGATGTGGGACCGTGACCTGCTCGAGCGCTCCGACCGAGGGCACGTCGACCTGCCTCGGCTCGAGGAGGGCAACGTAGGTCTCCAGGTGTTCTCGTCGGTGTCGAAGTCCCCGAGGGGGCAGAACTACGAGTCCAACTCCGCCGACACCGACAACATCACCCCGCTGGCCATCGCCCAGCTGCAGCCACCGGCGACGTGGACCTCGCTGCTCGAACGGTCGCTCTACCACGCCGAGAAGCTCAGCGACGCGGCCGCGCGTTCCGACGGTCGCCTGGTGCTGATCCGCACCCGAGCCGACCTCGACGAGCTGGTCGCCGCCCGCGAAGCCGGTGAGCGGGCCACCGGCGCTCTCTTCTCCGTCGAGGGCCTGCACAACCTTGAGGGCGAGCAGCGCAACGTCGAGGTGCTGTTCGACGCCGGCATGCGGATGGCGAGCTTCGCCCACTTCTTCGACAACGAGGTCGTCGGCTCGATGCACGGTATCGACAAGGGCGGACTCACCGACCTGGGACGCCGGGTGTTCGACGAGCTGGAACAGCGGGGGGTCATCGTCGACATCGCGCATTCCAGCCACCGCGCGGTGGCCGAGATGCTCGACCGTGCCACGAAACCGGTGGTGTACAGCCACGGCGGTGTGCAGGCCACCTGCGACGTCAACCGCAACCTGACCGACGAGGAGATCCGCGGCGTGGCGCGTACCGGCGGAGTCGTCGGCATCGGCTACTGGGACGCCGCCGTCTGCGACACCACTCCCGCCGCCGTGGTCGACGCCATCGAGCACGTCATCGACGTCGGCGGCATCGAGACGGCCGCGCTGGGCAGCGACTACGACGGGTCGACGACGGTCGGCTGGGACACCAGCGACATCGCGGTGATCACGCGGGAACTGCGTGAACGCGGGCATTCCGAAGCCGACATCGCCGCGATCATGGGCGGCAACACAATCCGGGTCATGCGCGAGGTGCTGCCCCGCTGACCGGCTGCCGATCTTCTTCGCCCCGGATTCGCGGTGAGCGTCGCCAGCGGCGGTGGGGTTCGCGGTCAAGTGGCTGCGGCTCGGCGACAGGTTCATCCCCGCGTGCGCGGGGCCTACGGCGGCGGCACGCTGGACTCGCTGCGCAGTCGCGGTCCATCCCCGCGTGCGCGGGGCCTACACACTCACTGACCTGGGATTCTAGCGGCGTGAACGCGCTGTGAGAACCACTTCGTTCTGTCCTCCTGCTCATGTTCGTGGTGACGAAGCACGATCCTGTGTTTCCGTGCTTGTTCCAGCACCCCGAAGCGGGGGCGCTCACCAAGTCATCGCATGACCATTGTGGATTGATGTGCGGGATTGAATCGTAGCGCTGGACGAGGGCCACCATTGTCTCCCGGAGTCTCTCAGCGGTGGTGAGGAAGAGCTCACTGACGCTCCGCGACAGGGACGGCACATCGCTCGTCTAGCCACGGCCTCGGCTCTTCCCCTTGGCTGGAGTGAGCCATCCGTACGGGCCCGTGCAGCTGGTCGTTGGTTGGTTCGTCTGCGCTGTGTCCGTCATCGACGCATTCTTCGGACTTGTCGTCGGCAGGCAGTGCCCGGCCAGCGAGGGAGGGCGGTTTCTCCGAACCGTGATCCGCCGAGCCACGCCGTTCCACATCCTCTGACCACATCCGTTGCCAGTCGGGGGCCACCCCGCGCATGCGTGGGCGAGCGACGGGCACGAACAGCATGAGCGGAGACCCTCCTCCGATGCGCCTCTTCGAGGAATCAGCCGGTGCGTCGACGTCGTAGGCGTTGGGCCCGCTGGACCAGGTCGATGATCTCCTCGTCGTCCGAGGGTGGGTGCCCTTCTTCGTCGCAGCAGGGTGGTTTCGTCCGCGTCCGCGCGGACGGGGTTTCGATCCCGGCCAGTGAGTACAGGTGCCGGTAGACGTCGATGCCGGGGTCGCCGTCGTCGTGGGGCCCGATGAGAACGATTGTGGCGTGTTCGGCGCTGTGGAACGCGACGATCACGCGCAGCGGGCCGGTGAGGTGCCGTACGCAGAGTCGTTCGACGAGATCGCCGGTCAAGCGGTATTGGAGCGCACGGCAACCGTCCCGTTTGAGTTTTTCCAACCACTGCTCGAAGTGTTTCGCGTGTTTGTTACGAAGCATCTTTCGCTGCTGCTGAGCAGTGCTGGTGATTTCGACGTCAACGGTCACGCGGTGATGATCCCAACACAACCGGTAGTCATTGATAACTGTCGGTCATGCTTTGTGCACGTCGCCGCGACGCATCTCCGCCAGGCTGTCGGCCAGGTCCTCCCGGTCGAGGACGGCCTGGTCGCTGAGCTTCCACCACACCGCATCGAGCAGATCCGCTCGTTTGCCGTTGGCGCGCAACTCGCGCACGATGTGCAGCACTTCGTGCAGCCGTTCGGGGTCCAGCAGTCGTCGGGTGCTGGCCGTGTCGGCCTCGGTGAGCACACCTTCCTCGGTCCAGCTCCTGATCGTTTTCTCGTCGAGGTCGAGCAGCTCACTGGCCAGGGAGACACGAACCGGCTTGATGCCCGCGAGCGTGCGTCGCGCCACGGAGCGCAAGCGTTCGAGCTGGGTGGGGTCCAGCTGCGCCGAGGCCTGTTCGGCGACCTCTTCGAGCTCTTCGACCCGCTGGAACTGGTCGAAGAGCTCGTCGCGCTCACGCTGTTTGGTCGTGGTCACGGCACACCTTCCACAGCCGAACCAACATCTTGCAGTCCCGAGAATAACCCAAAAAATCGGGAATGAAACCTCGGCGGTATGGCCGAGCGCGTTACTTGCCCATCGGGGCTGACTTCGCGGGCCCAGGGCGACCGCGAAGCGTAGTCGCGGTGCGGAGGTGGACTGTTCCAGGTGGCGCCCTACCGGGTGTGGGCCTCGTCGGCCTCACGGAACCCGGCGGTTCGCTCGCGCGGCCGATCGAGTGGGCCGCCGTTGCTCGCACGCTCTGCGACACTGCCATCGGTGAACTCCTGAGCGGCGCAACCGAGGGCAAGGTGCCGTGCGCGACGGGGGCAGGAATCCCATCTTCTACGGGCGTCGAGGAGTGATCCCCGCGTGCGCGGGGCCTACACTCACTGCGCTGGGATTCTAACGGCGTGAGCGCGCTGTGAGAACCACTTCGTTCAGTCCTGCTCGTTTGTTCAAAGCGACGAGTTCTGGACACTCCGCGAAGGGAAGGGCACGTCGCTCGTGCACTCGAAGTTGCCTTACCGGTTCACGTTGGCGTCCGCAGTGAACGCCAGGTGGCTGATCGAACCGAGGTCGATGCCGTACCGGGCATAGATCTTGGTCGTGTTCTCGCCGGTGAGATCTTGCTCGGCGTACCCGAGCCGGTCGGCGACCGCGAGCACCGCCGATGTGCTGTCGGCCTCGATCTCGGCATACGGCGGTATGTGCGGCCATGCGTCGATGGTGACCTCGGCGCCGTCGAGCTCGAACCGTACCCGCGTATTCTCCTGATATGCCTTCGGGCGGTAACCCAGCTTGTCGAGCAGGACGTTGGTCGTCTCGAAGTCCGAGACCGCGACCTCGGTTTCGGTGGTACCGCTTATGCCGTCGTCGGCGATCTCCTTGATCGTGAGCGTGGTCTCGCCACCCGTGTCTCGCAGGCGAACCCACCGCGATTGATCTCCCGTGACGATGTCGTAGACGTAGCGGCGTTGCCATGCCTTGTCGATCCTGCGCCCGCCGAGCGCGACGACGCGGTGTTCGAACTCGTCCGGATCGATCTCCAGTACTTTCGCCTCGTGCTCGATCGCCATGACGTGATGATCCCTTCGTTGCTGTGAGGAGTGCGGCGCGTGCTGAGCCGGGGAAGTGGCGTGCCGAGCGAGCCGGGCGTACTCCGCTTCGCGGAACCGTACGACCTCGCTGGCGAGCTGCCCCGACAGGAACTCGTCGAGAGGTTGGCACAGGTCCATCCGTTGGATGCAGACGCCGACCATCCACCGGCCATCGCGAGCTCGGTACAGGCGCAGGCCGTAGAAGCCCTCCTGGCAGTCGGTGCCGTTGTTGAACCGGCACCCGGCGCACGTGTCCGGCAAGCGTGTGGGACGCAGCCGCTTGAACGAGATGTGCCGACCGTCAGCCATGCGGTACTCGGTCCGTGCACCGGAGACGCCCGCCGTTACGTGGTCCGCTACGGCGACCGCGCCTCGCTCGGTGAGGACGCGCTCGATCGCGTCGACGGAGGCCGTCCCGTGGTCGAGGCTGTTCAACAGGCGTACCGAGATCGCCGATGAGTACTCGTCGAGCAACCGGTGGACCCGTTCGACGTGCGTGTGGTCGAGCACGACGATGTTCGCCCGTGCTCCGATGCCGTGTCGTTCGCAAGCCGCGATGGAAGCACGCAGTGCCTCGATCTTCTTCTCGGCCCGCGCAGTGTCCTGAAACCGCGTGCTCTGTACTCGAGCGAGTTCGGTCGCCGTGGTGCCGAACACCGAGAAGTTCACGTGATCGAGCCCAGCGCGAGCGCACGCCCCGAGCACCTCGGCGCCGTTCTCGCCGTTCGAGGTCATGCGCACTCGATACCCGGCGTCGCGAGCGAGGCGCACGACCTCTGTCAACCGGGGGTGCAGGGTGGGTTCGCCTCCCGTGATGTGCAACTCGCTCAGTTCGAGTCCACGCAGCGCACGAAGCGCACGTTGGTATTCCTTATTCGGTTCAACTGTCGTGGGCAAGAAATTCGCCCCGTTACTCGCCACGTAGATGGACACACGCCCCGACTTGCCCGCGGTGACGAACTCCCCCGACGCTCGGCGCCGATTGTCAGCCACCACTGGCGTGCCCTCGTTGTGGCAAAACGTGCATGTCATCCCGCACGCGTCCACAACTTTGATTCGCAAGGTCGCATCCTTGTTCACATAGGTCGGAACGTTCGCGGCAAGATCCGACATCATTCGATCTCCTGCGTTGATTACAGCCCGTGGGGCGGAGCGGAGCAGGTCGAGTAGGTCCGACCTCTCCACCGTTTTGGCAGTGACACGACGAGCCTCCGTCGTCGCGCCCCGGGACGGGAGGGAGCGAAGTTGGGAGCGCAAAGGGAGAGTTCTGGGAGAGTTGAATTTCTCCGCTTGTATTCGGTCCGTTACTGTCAGAAACGGACTGATCAGAGGAGCAGGTGTGCCGGAGCCCAACGAAGCCCTACGCGTTGCACGACAACGTCTTGGGTCGCCGTCATCACCAGGTCAGCCGATGACCCGCCAGGAACTGGCCGAAGCCGTGAACGCCCAGACCTACCGGCTGACGGAGAAGATCACCGAGGTCGACGCCAACCACATCGGCAAGTGGGAGCGCGGCGTCATCCGTTGGCCTTCCGCTCACTATCGGCAAGCACTACGGCACATCCTGAATGCCGACTCAGACCTCGAACTCGGGTTCAGGCGAAGTGGCAACGGGTGTACCACTGAGAACGTGGACAGAAGGACCTACCTCGGAACGACCCTCGGGCTTGGTGTCGGCGTAGCGCTGGCACGAACTCGCGGTACGGGCGCGGCGGCGGACACGAGCGACGGGCTCGTCGCATCGATATCCGTACCGACCGAGTCTTATCGGCGCATGGAAGCGTCGGTCTCTTCGCAGCATCTCGCACCCGCCGTTGAAGGGCATCTGCGGTTGGTGAAGCAGGTCGTTCGGGGCAAGCTGCATGATGCTCGTGGATTCGCCGCTCTGAGCGAGGTCGCTGGTTTCTCAGCGTGGCTCGCGGCTGACCGAGGCGATACGGTCCTCGCACGTGCGCGATACCAGGAGAGCATCCGATTCGCCGAGTCAGCCAGGAATCCCCTGTTGGTGTCCTACATGATTGGGAGCCTCGGACACTTCGCCGTCGAGATCGGTGACCCGCACCAGGGTGTGCGACTGCTCGACAAGGCGGCTCGTCAGCTCGACAACAGTAGCCCGGTCGCCGCCCGAGCATGGCTCGCATCCTTGCGTGCGGTCGCCTTCGGCGCGCTACGAGATCGAGCGGCGATGACCGGAGCGCTCACCACCGCGGAACGCCTCGCTGATCGACATGCCGGCGAGGCCCGATGGCCGTGGGTGTTCGCTTTCACGGCGGCGAAGGTGGCTCGCTATCAGTCCAGTGCGCTGGCGAAATTCGGTGACGTCTCGGCGGCGAGGAGTGTCTACGCTGCCGTCGTTCCGTCGATGGCGGCTCCCAAGCCCCAGGCGCTCGCGAAGGTCGAGCATGCGTTACTACTGGCACGGGCAGCTCATCAGGACGAAGCCGCCAAACTCGGCTTGGAAGCGCTGCGGGTCGGCAAGCGGTACCGTTCTGAGCGGATCGTGTCGAACGTCCGAACGCTGCGATCCGAGCTGCCGGAGGGCGGTCGTGAGGTCGAGGATCTCGATCGGATGTTGACCAAGCTCTACGACGAGGATCAGTGGTGACGAAGCTAGCTATCACGGGACACCGGGGTCTCCCCGGCGATACGGAACGACTCGTGGACACCGCGCTCCGCGATGAGATAGCGAGCGCTCCCGAGGTCGTCGGGCTGAGTTGCCTGGCGGACGGCGCCGACAGCCTCTTCGCCCGGGCTGTACTCGATCACGGGGGAAAGCTCGTGGTCATCGTGCCCGCGGCTCAGTACCGGGAGGGGCTTCCCACAGAGCATCACCCGATCTACGACGCCCTCATGGCACGTGCTTCGGACGTGGTGCGGCTCAACCACGTGGAATCGACCTCGCGGTCCCACATGGACGCCAGCCTCGAAATGATCGACCGTGCCGACCGGCTGATCGCGGTGTGGGACGGCGAACCGGCACGGGGCTACGGCGGGACCGCCGACATCGTGGCGGCGGCGGAGGACCGTGCACTGCCGACCACCGTGATCTGGCCGGAGGGCGCCCGCCGCGACTGATCCCGAGCACGCCCGAGGGGGCCTACGGTGTCAATCCGGAAATACCCCTGACTGACGTAGGTCCATCCCCGCGTGCGCGGGGCCTACACTCACTGACCTGGGATTCTAGCGGCGTGAACGCGCTGTGAGAACCACTCCGTTGTGTCCTCTCTGGTCGTTTCTGGCGACGGAGTTCGGGATCGTATCGCCGGGTTGTTCCAGTACTTCGCTCGAAGCGAGGCTGCTCACCGGGTCATCTTAAGACCGTTCTGGACCGGGTTGGTGGGCGATCTTCGTGGCACACGAGGCCCACGCGTGGACGGGATGGCAGGCAGCAGCGGGATCAGGGCTTGACTTTCGTGGGGTCGTCGAACCGTCCGGCCATCCGCCCGAACCGTCCCACCGTCCTGCGGGCGCTGCGCTCTCCCCGGAATCAACGGGCGGACCACAAACTCCCGCGACGCGCCCGCGCCAGTCGCCGCGACGACCGATCCACCAGCAACCACGAGCATGCTGGCCCTTACTCCCCGCGTGAGACGTGAATCCGAACGGTTCCGTCCGCGGAACTGGGACGGTTCGACGTGGTCCTCGATGCGGTGGGCACCGACCTGCGGGGCTTCCGGCGTCTGCTCAAACCGTGCGGACGCTCTTCGACGATCTCGCCGGTCAGGTGGCTGAGGGAGACCGCGCCCGGCGGTGGACACGGTTTTCCCGCTCGAGGAGACAGCGGCGGCACACCGAACACTCGAATCGGGCGGTGTGCGCGGCAAGTACGTGGTCACGCCCTAGTGGTGCGATCGTTTCGCATACATCGCGTTCCCACAGCGGGCGAGGGGGCGATCCGGATCAGGTTCGGCTGTCCGTGAGGTCCTGGGTTCCGATCACCGAGAGCATGTCGAACGCTTCGGCGGTGCCGCTGCCGGGCACGGGAGTGAACCACAACAGCCGCTGTCGGTGATCTTCGCTGAACAGGTGGAGGCAGTTGACCTCCAGCAGGCCGAGTTCGGGATGGATGATGCGCTTGCGGTCATTGCGGCGGAAGGCGACGTCGTGCTCGGCCCACAGGGTCGCGAACTCGCGCGAGTTCGCCAGCAGTTCCTCGATCATCGATGTGGTTTCCGAGTCGCGCGCGCTGCGGGTAGCGGCCGCGGCACGCAGGTCGGCGGCGAAGGCGCGGGACTGGGTGTCGTGATCCTCCTCCGGATAGAGGTGTCGCGCCTGGTCGTCGGTGAACCACCGGTAGATGAAACTCGCTCGTTTGCCGTGAAAACCGGAGTGATCGCCGAGCAGCGCGGTGGCGAGCGGGTTCTGCACGAGGGTGGAATGAAGATCGGTGATCACCTGGGCCGGTGTCGACGGCAGGCGGGCGAGCAGGTCGAGCATGCCGGGGTGCACGTGGGCGGCGGGGCCGGTTTCCGAAGGGACGGGCCGGTCGGCGAGGTGGAAGAGGTAGTCGCGCTCATCGCAGGTCAAGCGTAAAGCCCGGGCCAGGGCAGCCAACATCTGTTCGGACGGCTGCGAGCCGGCGCCACGCTCGAGCTCGTTGTAGTAGTCCACCGACGCCCCGGCCAGTTGTGCCACCTCGTCGCGGCGGAGCCCGGGGACCCTCCGGCGCGGACCGGTGACGAAACCGACGTCGTCCGGGCGGATTCGTTCGCGGCGGGAGCGTAGGAACGCCCCCAGCTCGCCGTACTTCGCGGCACTCATGTACCCAGTGTGCGTCTGGTGGGGGTGCGGACACAGGGGATGGGATCCCCTGGTTGCCCCGTTCGGGCGGCCGCATCGTGGGGGACATGACAGACAACGGCACCACCAACCCGGCCGGCCGGCGGGTCGCCGTCGTCACGGGTGGTTCGCGTGGCATCGGCAGCGCCGTCGCCAAGCGGCTCGCGGCGGACGGACTCGCCGTGGTCGTGAACTACGCGGGAAACTCCGCCGCCGCGGCGGACACCGTCGCGGCGATCGCCGCCGGGGGCGGCACGGCGGTCGCGATGCGGGCCGACGTCGCTGACGAGTACCAGGTGTCCGCGCTGTTCGACCGTGCCGAGCAGGAGTTCGGCGGGATCGACGTCGTCGTGAACTCGGCAGGACGCCTGGCGCTCTCGCCGATAGCTGATCTCGATCTGGAGGTGCTCGACGACCTTCACCGCACGAACATCCGCGGCACGTTCGTCGTGGCGCAGCAGACCGCGCGGCGGCTCCGCGGTGGTGGAGCCTTCGTCGGCTTCTCGACCAGCGTCGTGGCCACGCAGTTCCCCGATTACGGTGCCTACACCGCCAGCAAAGCGGCCGTGGAGGCGATCACCCTGATCCTCGCGCGGGAGTTGCGCGGTCGCGACATCACGGTCAACGCCGTCGCACCCGGCCCGACGGCGACCGAGCTGTTTCTCGACGGCAAATCGCAGGAACAGATCGACACGCTGGCCAAGACCCCGCCGCTGGAGCGGCTGGGCACCCCCGAGGACATCGCGGCCGTCGTCGCCTACCTCGCCGGCGAAGACGGGCGGTGGATCAACGGTCAGGTGCTGCGCGCCAACGGTGGTATGGCCCGATGACCCACTCGAACCGAAATGGAGTAATCACATGCCTTTCGCGAACGTCAAGGTACCCGCGGGGACTCTTACCCCGGAGTCGAAGAAGAAGTTGCAGGACGCCGTCGTTGATGCGTTCACCGGCGTTTATGGCGATCGTGCCCGGTCGAACACGCTCGTGATCCTGGAAGAGGTCCACGACGATGGCTGGTGTCTCGGCGGGACCATCCTCAACCAGGATGTTTTGGGTCGCAGCTGAATCGCGAGGCTTGACGCGGCGGAAACATCGCTCCGCCGCGTCAGCTGTCCTTGGCCCGGGTGCGGAGGTGCTCCGGTTCGGGGTGCGCGGCGATGAACGCCTAGAACCGGAACGAGCGGAACGGGCCGCCCGTCGAGCCTGCTGATCACGTCGGGACAAGCCGGTGACGCTCCTGCTTTCCTGCCGTCGCTGGCAACCGTGCGCGTTCCTCGGCCTGGCCGTGACGATTCACGCACCGGGTCCATCCCCGCGTGCGCGGGGCCTACACTCACTGACCTGGAATTCTAGCGGCGTGAGCGCGCTGTGAGAACCACTCGTTCCGGCCTCCTCCGATCGTCCGGCATGACGACGAGGCTCGGGGCTCGTCCCTGCGAGCCACTTCTCCCGCCGCAGCGTACGAGCATTGTGGACCGTGCTGTGCCGGGGCGGCTCGAGCCCCCGGAAGACGGTCGCGCTCTCTTCCGCCGCGCTCTTCCGCCATGCTCTCCCGCTCTCCGTCGGCGCCCGCTCTGCTGCCGCCGGTCCTTTTCGTCCTTTTCAAGATCGAGTTCCGTCGCCCTCTTGTGATTGCCGCGTTCCGCCGTTAACGTTCCCAAAACTTACAGCGTTAGTTATCTGCGCCACACCCACCTGTCCGTGCGAGTCCCCGTAAGCTTCGACACGAAGGGTGCATACCAAATGGTCGGTACGTCCCAGCCGAACTCCCGAAAAGTGGCCTTCGCCAGCCTCATCGGCACCACCATCGAGTGGTACGACTTCTTCATCTACGGCACCGCCGCCGCGCTGGTGTTCAACAAGCTGTTCTTCCCCGAACTCGACTCGATGGTCGGCGCGATCGCCTCCTTCGCCACCTTCGCCGTCGGCTTCATCGCCCGCCCGCTGGGCGGCGTCGTGTTCTCCCACTTCGGCGACCGCCTCGGGCGAAAACCGATGCTGATCTGGTCGCTGATGCTGATGGGCGTGGCCACGCTGGCCATCGGGCTGCTGCCCACCTACGAGACGATCGGTGCATGGGCACCGCTGCTGCTGGTCACACTGCGCTTCGCCCAGGGCATCGGCGTCGGCGGCGAGTGGGGCGGCGCGGCCCTGATGGCCGTCGAGCACGCCCCCGAGAACCGACGCGGCTTCTACGGCTCCTGGCCGCAGGTCGGCGTGCCAGCCGGGCTGCTGCTGGGCAACCTCACCTTCTCGGCGATCTCGGCCAGCGTCGGCGACGAACAGTTCTTCGCATGGGGCTGGCGGATTCCCTTCCTGCTCAGCGCCGTGCTGATCGTGGCAGGGCTGGTCATCCGCATCACGATCAGCGAGAGCCCGGTCTTCGAACAGGTGATGAACACCAAGGAGAAGGCCAAGATGCCGGTGCTGGAGGCGCTGCGCTCGCACCCGAAGACGATCCTGCTGGCCACCGGCATGTTCCTGGGCACGCACGCCACCTTCTACATCACCAGCACCTGGATGGTCTTCTACACCACGCAGGAGGGGTTGTTCGAGCGCACCACGGTGCTCAACGCGAACTCGCTGCTGAGCTTCGTCGACATACCGCTGATGCTGCTGTTCGGGCTGCTGTCCGACTTCTTCGGCAGGCGCAGGATGGTGCTCGGCGGTATGGCCGTGATGGCGCTGATCGCCGTGCCCTACTTCATGCTGGTGGGTACGGGTTCGATCATGCTGTACCTGCTCGGCGGCATGGTGATGCAGCTGTGCCGGACAGCGGTCTACGGCCCCCAGTCCGCCTACTTCTCCGAGCTGTTCTCCACCCGGCTGCGCTACAGCGGCATCTCGGTGAGCTACCAGCTCGCGTCCATCCTCGGTGGCGGCATAGCCCCGATGATCTGCACCTGGCTGTACGGCACCACGGGTTCGGCGATGTCCATCGCCGCCTACGTGATCGTGCTCGCGGTGATCTCGTTCGGCTCGGCCTACCTGCTGACCGAGACCTACAAGCGTGACCTCACCAACGACGAGGCGGACACCACCCCGGCCGGGCAACGCTAGGAACTCCGGTTTCCGAAGTGGACACCGAGGCGCTTTCGCTAGGGGCTCGTCCCGGATCGTTGGCCGGGAAATCGATCTCCGTGGTGATGGGTCAGGCTAGTTCTCGCACGTCGTGTGGGAGGTGGAGATGGTTCGTCGTCCGGAGGTGTTCGTCCGGTCATTGACGATGGAAGAAGGCCGCGATCTGCGGCGGATCAGTCGCACTGTGAAGGATCCGGTCAAGCTGCGACACGTGATTGGGGTGCCGATGTCCGGGCCGGGACAGGCAGTTCGTTACATCACCTCGTCGATGCAGTTCAGCGAGGATATGTGCCGGATGTGATCCATCCGCTCAACGAGCGGTGGTTCGATGCGCTGGCCCTCTCAATGGATCGGGGACGTCCGAGAGTGATCGGTGAGCAGCTGCGAGAACGTGTCTGCCTGATCGCCAGGACGTCCCCGTCCGACTGGGGCATCACCGCGCTTTCGATCTGGTCGTTTGCCGAACTTCGTGATCACCTCGTCCAACGGAGATCGGTGGTGCCGGTCTCGATCGAGATGCTGGAGCGGATCCAGCGGGCCGGGGGCGTGTCCTGGCAGACCACCATCACGGGGATGCGCCTCCACCGACCCCGACTTCATCACCAGGATGGCCCGCATCCTCGAGCTGTATGACCGCACTGGTCGACGGTCGGATGGTCTGCGTCGACGAGTTCTACCCCCTTGAGCCTGCTCTGCCCAGGTCCGAAAGACCTGGCGCCCAGGCCAAGACCGGATTCGCCACCGACTCACTCATCCGTACCTGGATCCATTACCCCACCAAAGTTGCCTGATGAACCACCAGCAGGAGAAGCAGGAAGGCGTCACCGCACCTGTTGAGGACGTGTCTCATATGGATGATCAGGGACTGGCATGATCTTGGCCCGCCGGGTGTGACCCCCAGCTCTGCAGGCGCTGTGGGCACACCCCGTGCCCAGTCTGACCGCACGTGCTCGGTGTAGCCGCTAGAGTTCGGCCGCTACCTGTTTGGACCAAAGATCAACTCGGCCACCGCCGCTGCTGGTAGTCGAGTATCTCTTGGCCCAGCAACTCGCGGGTGCTGTTGTTGATGCGCACGAAAAAGCACGGTTTTTTCTCTCCTTTCTGCGGTGTCGCGAAGATCGGTTTGGCCGAGGGGCCGACTTCGATTTTGGAGACCACGTGGTCGTCGATATCGCAGAACTTGACCGTCATCTCGGCCGCCGCCGTACTTCCTAGAGCGCTCGCGATGAGGTCGGTTAGCCAAAGCTCCCAACCGTCGCGATCGCCGCCGGAGACGAACTGGAAGTCCTCATCGACGCCGATGACCGATCCCTCGTCCGTAACGCCGACCAGGAGGTTTCCACCATGTGCGTTCATGAAACCCGCGATCGACTTCACGATCTTCCACTCGTTGGCCGGATCTTTCTCACCCGTGTGAAGATTGCGCCGGGCCGTGGCCTTGAACTCCACAACCTTGCTTTCCTCGGCGGCGATCAGTGACTTCACGTGGGACCGGAGCTGTTCGGGCTCCTTGTCGCGGTCGACAAAGGGGCTCTCGCTCCGATCGGCGCTGCGGTTCACCGGCTTGCCCATGGATTCTTCTATCTGCTTGATGAGTCGTTCGAACCGATGGTTGAAGAAGCCGGCGAAGTCATCGTTGCGCAACGTAATTGGGTCGACGTCGTGGGAATGCAGGATGGCGTCGAGCTCACCTGTCTCGATGCCGTGCACTGACTCGATGCGCGAGAGGTATCGGCTGGGCGCGGAGTTCCCGATCCTGCGGTTGGTTCGTGCGTCGATCGCGGTCTTGTTCACGATGCTGTTCGCGATGCTGTCGCTGATCTCGTTCGCGGAGCACCAGCGCTGAGGGAAGAGGTGGCGGATATCGATGGAGTCGCTCAGGTACGACTGCATGTTGATGGTGTCACCGGTGTGGAAGTCGCGTGCGCCGCGCTTCATCTGCAGCGCGTAGAGGCCCTTGTAGGCAGCGCTGTTGCGCGTTCGCAGCGTAAGCAGTCGCTCTGCCTGGAACTGCGCTTCCCGGACCGTGCGGGGCTCCGAGCCGTCGTCCGCGATCCAGGCTGCGACGTCCACCAAGTCGTAGGCGAACCGTGTCTCAGTCGATCCGCCGTACATCTCGCCGAAGACCCCGCACCAATACCACTGCCGGAGTCGTTGCCGGTTGTGGTGCTTCTCGGCGTCTTCACCGAGAAGAACGAACAGGGCGGTCAGCGGGACGAGTTGGGTGGAGTAGGGAAGGTCGCGGGCGTGGAAGACGTGTTCGCCGTGCAGGAAGGACACGACTCGTTCGAGCGCGTCGCTGACGGTGTCGGCCCACTTTCGATACTCGGTCAGTTCGAGCCTGAGGATGTCGCGCCGTTTGCAAGATACCGGTGGGGCCTTGTCGTCACCGGGTTTGACGGCAAGTTGTCGTTGACGGCGTTCGTAGGTGGACAGCAGCGTGATGGTTTGGAGGAAGTCGGTCGCTTGGAAGAGTCCGAGAACCGGATGTTTTGCGAACCGGTTGGCCCGGCCGTTCCAATCTTCGCGTAGGTGGTAGTCGTCGGCGGCATAGGTCGCGGTCAGCAGCTCGAAGACAGTCAGCGTGACGCCGCCGGTATTGACCTTTTCGAAAACCTGGCACACCGCTTCTTTTGGCGTCGATCGAACGAGTTGAATCGCCGGGACCTGGTAGTGTACGAACGCGTTGATGACGTTCTCGGTGAACGCCTTCCACCGTTCTACCCGAGCGTTGTGCTCACCTGGTCCATACTGGATGTATTTCAGTTGCCACGACATGGTCTCGCTGTAATCGAGGACAATGTCCAGTGGAAACATTTCGGAGGTCACTTCAGCATCCCGGGACGATACATCGATCAGGACCTCGCCGCGGAATGTCCGGACGATGCCGTCCTCTGGAACACCGAACACGGCGTCCTCGCGTTCCTTGAACGGGTCGAGGCACGCGTTGATGTCGGCGTAGTAGCGCTGCCGCAGGTTGTTACCCCTCGCATCCTGGGTAGGTACGGCCCCGCCGGAGCTCAGCGCGAGGTACAGCGATGTCATCCGCTGCTGCCCATCGAGCAGGAGGAATTCGGGCTCGACCGACGGGTCCGGTTTTGCGCCTTCCAACGGCCGAGGCCGGAACCGGACATCGGGGTTGCCTGTTTGCAGCGTCATGACCGCACCGATCGGATACGACGTGGAAATCGAGGCAAGCAGGCTCGCGATATGACCGTCGTCCCACACCCACCCGCGCTGGAAATCCGGGAGCTGAACTTTTCCGGTGCGCACCTGGTCGAGAAGTTGTGCGAGCGGGATCTCATCGCTCGTGAACTTCTTTTCCACAAGGCTCTCCTGAAGATTCGACGAAGAGGACGTCATCCCGTTTGGGAGATCAACGCCTTCACGATATCGAGCCGCGGCTGACCGGTGTGGGCTGTTGCAGCATCGTGATCACGAGTGGAGCAACGGTGTCTTGCCTCCTCGTGGGCTGAACGAGCCGGCGACGAATCGGTCGCTTCGATGCGCGCACTCGACGTTTCGCTTCGTCCTGATCAACCCAGCCTGTGGTTTTTCGGTGCGATCTAGCTACGCCGGCGGCACGATCACTGGCCAACCACAGCTTTGACTGGCTCAAGTTCGGCTTCCTAAGCCTGCTGCCCAGTTCCGGAAACTCTGGCGGCCGTTGCTCAAGCCCCGGCTATTGGTGGCGACCTACCAAAGCAACTGCGGGTTGATGCGCATGCTCGCGGCTTTGAATCTGACTACCGGAAAGATTCACTACCGGGTTGTTCGTGACCGCAAACCTCGTCCCGAGTTCCTCCAACTACTCACGGGCTTGCGGACCCGGTGGCCCGGTGAGATGCCTCTAAATCGTCTGTGACGACTTCTCCCCGCACCAACATCTCGCCGTACGAGTGTGGGCAGCTGCCAACAAGGTCGAGTTGCTGTTCCTACCGACCTACGGATCCTGGCTGAACTGGATCGTATCCGGGGTGCCGCCCTACATTCCTTCGGACTCGAGGGCACTGATCAGCGCAGCCACACCGAGCAGAACGCCGCGATTCGCGCCTACGTTCGCTGGCGCAACGCCTGCGCCCAGCCCAAGACCGGATTCGCCACCGACTCACCCATCCGCACCTGGATCCATTACCCCACCAAAGTTGCCTGATGACCACCAGGTCGTCGTCGGGGCACCTTGGGCTTGCACAACCGTCAATTTCTCGAGAAATCGCGGAGGCGCCGCGAAGTGTGGCGGTCTAGGGCATCCTGGGGAGCATGTCTTGTGCTTCTGGCGTCGGCTCCCGGTTCGGACGCACCGGGATGTCCCGCGTTTCGGTCTGCGCGGGCGCGCTGCTGGTGTTCCTGGGCGGCTGCGGCGGTGGCGGCAGCACCGATACCGATACCGATTCCAACGGCACCGGGGGAACGTCGAAACCGGCGCCCTCGTCCTCGGCCACCCCCACCACTCCGGCGGAGCAGCGCGACAAGCTGGCCGAGCTCTCCGCCGAGCGGATGTGCTCGCTGGTCGAGCCCGCCGAGCTGCGCGAGCCCGCGTTCGCCGTGGGCAACGGCAAGGCGGAGGAGGTCAGTTTCGATCCGCCGGTGCGCGGCTGCCGCTTCCCGGCCGAGCAGGACAGCGAGGCCGACGACTCGGTGCTCCTCGCCGCCCAGCCCGACGGTTTCGACCAGCTCGGCAGTGAACGGGTCTCCGACTTTCCCGTCGCCGCCAGCAGAACCTCCTACGCCAACGACTGCACCGTCTACTCCGACGTGACGGGAGCCACCCTGCAGGTCGTGGTCAGTGACCAGGATTCCGGCACCGAACAGTGCGAGGCCGCCGAGCGGATCTCGCGCCTGGTGCTGGACTCCGTGGCGCACTGAGCGGAAAGCTCGATCCACCACCGACTCGAAAAATCGGTTTCTCCCGGAACCGTCAGCCGTGCGGTCGCGTCACAGTCGTAGTCCGAACGAGTGAGAAGCATCCGGCCACGTCCGGAACGGCTCCGCAGAGGGGGAAACGGTGTCGGAGAGAGTCGAAGCCGTACCGTCGCGGCTCCGCGACTACGGCGGTCTGTTGCGGCGCAACGCCGAGTCGTTCAACGGTATCGAGAGCTACGCCAACGAGACCGCTTCGGACACCAGCGGTTTCACCGGCGTCATGGCGACCCTGATCCCGGTCGTGCAGGGGGCCACCGCGCTCTACTCCGAAACCCTGCGACTGGCGCACGCCAAGCTGCTCCGGGTCAGGGAGGAGCTGGACAACACGGCCGCCGAGTACGAAGAACGTGAACGCGAGATCGAGCAGCTGCTCAGCGGAATAGCGACCGCCCTGAGCGGGATGCGGCCCTGACCGCTCGGCGTCAGAAAGATCGACAGCGCCGGGTGGCCCCACCGCGTCGGGCTCCGCAAGGAGCGACCACGGGAGATTTCCCGGGGCCGGTGCGAGCCATTACGGGGCAGTCGTACGAGGGGGACGAATGGCATTCGCCGATGTGGACGATCCGATCGCGAAGCTCGAACAGCGCACCGGGCAGGCGGACTCGGAGACCCTGAAATCGGCCATCCAGGACGCGAGCTGGCAGGTCCAGGGGGTCAACTGGATCTACGAGCAGGTTACCGGGCAGAACCTGGTCGAGTCGTTGATCTCGCCCATCACCGGTGACTTCGCCAAGATCGAGCAGAACGCCAAGGCGTGGAACGACATCGGCGAGTCGCTGCGGGCGGTGCGGCGCAACCTCAATCACGGTGTCAGCGATCTGCGGCAGAGCTGGGACGGCGCCGCCGCCGCGGCTTTCGAGTCCATGATGGTCGGTGGCTGGACGGTCGCGCTGGAGGCCGACGCGGCGGCGGCCGACCTGGTGAGCACGGCCTTCACCAAGGCCGCCGACACCTCGAAGATGCTCTGCTCGAAGATCCTGGAGCTGATCGACAAGCTCGTGAACCGGCTGATCCAGGCGGCTTGCACGGCCTGGGTACCTGTCGGGGGCTGGGCCAACGCGGTTCGCATCGTGATCCAGTGCGTCGACATCGTGTTCATGATCATGGACATGATCCAGGCGATCATCCGGATCTACCAGGGCGTGAAGCAGGTGATCGAGGGAGTCAAATCCACCGGAACCTCACTCGCCAGGATTCAGGAGGTCGCCAGTGGCGGTGGTCCGCGCGGTACCGGTGACGCCGTCAACGTCGCGCTGGACCGAACACGTGAGCTCACCGGTGCCGTGTCCGGAGCGACGGACGGGATCAACCAGGTGAGCGAGGGCGCGACGCAGGTGCGCGGTGGGGCCTCCGACGTGCGACAGACCACCTCGGACATGGGCGGGAACGGAAACACCACGGTGCGACAGGGCAGTACGGAGCAGCGGGCCGGTGCGCGACAACAGCACGGAACCGATTCGCCGGAGCGGTCCGGCGAGCAGCACGGTTCGGGTCGCCGCACGAGCATGGCGGGAAATCTGTGACGCCGGACCCCACCGAACCCGTCGAAACCGGCGAACCCGAGGTGAGGACTTGCAGGACTGGAAAACGCGGGAGATCCGCGACGCGGAGGCCGCACTCGACGAAGCCGTGGCCGACGCGGAGCGCGTCGCGGCGCGTGCCGAGGAGATGAACGGCGAACTATCGGAAGCGGAGCTCTCCGAGGAGCAGACCGAACGGATCGAACAGCTCGTCCGGCGGGGCGAGGCGCCTGCCGGGATCGCCGAGTTGCAGCGGCGCATCGACGAGGGGGAGTTGAGCTGGCAGCAAGTGACCAGCGGCCGGGCGATGGCGGACGAGGGGGTGCGGCGCGCTTTCGAGGCGGGTGTGCCTGCCATGCGGCAGGTCAAGGAGATGCTGGACGAGGGGCACGAGGCCACCGAGATCATCGCCAATGATCCGAACCGTTCCCCGGAACAGGACGACGAGGAACCGCCTGATTCGTTCCTGCGGAGCGGTAACTGGTGAGTGAGGACGGATGTTACGGAAAGCAGTGCTGTACCTGGCGATCGGCTGGATCGTACTCGTGGTCGCCGGGTTCGGGGTGCTCTACGGGGCCGCGACGCTGAACGCCACCACGGTGCACTCGGATCGCGGGGTCACCGAGGAGAACGCGGACGAGTACCGCTGGAGCGGTAAGACCATCGCGCTCACCGACAACCTCAGGAAGAACGGATGGGCCAGTTGCGAGGTCGTTCCCGACAGCGGCGAACGGCGCGACATCCGGAGCCCGCGCGACGACTCAGCCGTCTCCTACCGGCAGTACCAACCGTGGTTCTCCGGCACAGCCACGGTGACCTGCGGTGAGAAGGTCACCATCAGGTCGGGTGCCACACTGGCGATGTACAAGCTTGCGACCTCGCGGCTGGTGTGGTTCGGTTCCGCCGCGATCGCCGCGATCCCGCTGGTGCTCGCGCTGATCCGGCACTACGGGTTGGTGCGCGTTCGGCGGTGACGCGTTCTCGGTGGCGAGCGGGGTGCCCGGTTCGGCAGTGGAACGCGACTTTCAGGACCCCGGATGCCGGTCCTTCCGGCATCCGGGGCTCTCAACCGATCGTCAGCCCCACCGCGGTCGCCACCGCCCACAGCAGCATCGCCAGCCCGGTGTCGCGCAGCACCGGAAGCAGGCTCAGCCCGGTGTCGCCGCGCGTCACCCGCCGTATCGGCGATATCACCAACGCCAGCGCGAGGTAGCCGAGCAGGGCGGGCGTGATCCGCAGCCCGGTCAGCGTGGTGATCAGGAACGGCGCCAGCACCAGGGTCACGTACAGCGTCCGGGTGTCCCGGTCGCCGAGCAGCACCGCCAGCGTGCGCTTGCCGCTCTGTCGGTCGGTGGGGATGTCCCGCAGGTTGTTGGCCACCAGCACCGCGCTGGAGAACGCCCCCATCGCCACGGCCGCGCCGATCCCCGAACCGTTGATGCTGTCGGCCTGCACGTACATCGTCCCGAGCACGGCGGCCGGACCGAAGAAGCAGAACACCGCCAGCTCGCCCCAGCCCGCGTAGCCGTAGGGATGCTTGCCACCGGTGTAGAACCAGGCTCCCGCGATGCTGACCGCCCCCAGCGACAGCAGCCACCAGTGACCGCTCAGGTAGAGCACGGCCAGCCCGGCGATCGCCGCGATGCCGAAGCAGCCCAGCGCCACTCCCAGCACACTGCCCGGACGTGCCGAGCCGGATCCCACGAGCCGCTGCGGCCCGGTCCGCACCTCGTCGGTGCCTCGGATGCCGTCCGAGTAGTCGTTGGCGAAGTTGACCCCCGTGATCAGGGACAGCGCCACCACCAGCGACAACAGCGCCAGCGGGAGGTCGAATCCGGCTGCTCCGGCGGCGGTGGCGCTACCCGCGATCACGGGAGCCACGGCGTTCGGCCAGGTCCGGACCCGAACACCTTCAACCCATTCAGCGACTGAGGCCATGCGGCAATCCTCGCGCACCGGTGATCCGTGATATCGCCCCAGGGTGTCGCGCCTGATCTCGGTCACCGATCGGTGACGATGCGCGACGTGGCGCGCACGAGGGGCGCACGGTCAGCCGAACAGCTCCAGCAGCGCCCGCTTGTCGGGTTTGCCCGGACCACGCAGCGGCAGTTCGTCGAGCACCACGAACCGCTTCGGGGTCGCCGCCGCGCCGAGACGCTGTCGTACCCGCCTGCGCAGCTCCCGCTCGTCGGGTGCGCCGCGCTCGGGAACCACGGCCGCCAGCACGGCCTGCCCCCACTCCGGGTCGGGACCGCCGAGCACGCACGCCTCGCGGACGTCGGGGTGCTCGGTCAGCGCGCGTTCCACCACCGCGGGCACCACCTTGACGGCGCCGGTGACGATCATGTCGTCCGCCCTGCCCAGCACTTCGAGGTGCCCGTCGCGCCACTGTCCGACGTCACCGGTGCGGAACCAGCCCGCCTCGAACGCGGCCCTCTCGGGGGTGTGGCTGCTGGGGGAGTGGCGATAACCACGCGCCAGTGTCGGGCCGGACAGGCTGATCCGCCCCGGCTCCGGGGAATCGATGTGAACCCCGACACCGGGCAGCGGGGTGCCGTCGTAGACGCAGCCGCCCGCCGTCTCGCTCATGCCGTAGGTGGTGACCACGTTCACCCCCGCCGCGCGCGCCCGCTCCAGCAGGTCCGGTGCAGCCGCCGCACCGCCGAGCAGCACCGCGTCGAAGGTACGCAGCGCCCGGAGCCCGCGCGGATCGCTCGCCGCGTCGAGCAGCCGCCCCAACTGGGTGGGCACCAGCGCCGTGTAGTGCCGGTGTTCGGTTCCCAGCAGCGGCTCGGCCGCGTCGGCGAACACCTCGGCGGTGAACCCTTCCCGAGCGTCCACGGCTCGCGGGGTGTGACCCGCCACGATCGAGCGGATCAGCACCTGGATTCCCGCGATGTGGTGGGCGGGCATCGCCAGCAGCCACTGGCCGGGGCCGCCGAGGCGATCGTGGGTGGACCGGGCGGAGGCACGAAGCGCGGACGCGGGCAGCAGCACCCCCTTGGGCGCGCCGGTCGAGCCGGAGGTCGCGATCACCAGACTGGTGGGATCCGACTCGGAGTCCTCGACAGCGGCCAGCGGCTCCCCGGCGCCGAGCGCACGGGCCGTTTCCTCGGCGGCGGGGTCGTCCGCCGCCAGCGGCAGCAACGCCGGGCCGGTCCCGTCCAGCGCGTTCCGCAGCTCCGCGAGCACCGCCGTCAGCTCGCCCGGATCCCGGGGAATCGTCAGGGTACGGAGTTCTCTGGCGCTGCTCATGGCCTCCATTGTCCGCCCGGCCCGGCCGCGGTTCCGCCGTCCCCGCTCCCGGCGCCGTGCCGGCCGCAACCGAGGTCCGCCGTGCTCCGCTGTCCGGGTTCCCGAGCGGCCGAACCTGCGAAAGCGGAGGTGAGAAGGTTCTGTAGAGTGACGAGCAGTCCACCGCAGCTCTCCCGGACACCGGGGTGATCCATTGAATCCCGCGACGGCCCAGGCCGAGGTGCTCGTCGACGAGCTGGTGCGCAACGGGCTGCGCCACGCCGTGCTGTCCCCGGGGTCGCGCAACGCCGCGCTGGCCTTCGCGCTGCACCGCGCCGCGTACCGACGACGTCTCGCGCTGCACGTGCGGATCGACGAGCGCAGCGCGGGCTACCTCGCCCTCGGCATCGCCGCGGCGAGCGGGGAACCGGTGGCCGTGGTCTGCACCTCCGGTACCGCCGCGACGAACCTGCACCCAGCCGTCACCGAGGCGGGCCACGCGGGGGTGCCGCTGCTCGTGCTCACCGCCGACCGTCCTCCCGAACTCCGCTCGGCCGGGGCCAACCAGACCATCGATCAGCACGGGCTCTACGGCACCTCGGTGCGGTGGTTCGACGAACTGGCGGTCGCCGAGAACCGTCCCGGACAGCACGCCTACTGGCGCGGTCAGACCTGCCGGGCGGTGCGGGCGGCCCTCGGCGGTGCTCGCCCGGCCGCGCCGGTGCACCTCAACCTGCCGTTCCGGGAACCACTCGTGCCCGACGAACCGGCCGCGATCGTCCCGACCGAGTCGGACGGCGAGCTCGCCACCGACCGACCGGAGTGGTGCGAATCCCTGGCGGGACGCCCCGGCGGGCGCCCCTGGACCGAGTTCGCCGAGGCACCGCGCGAACCCGCCCGGTACCAGCCCGACTCGCCGTACGGGCTGGTGCTGCTCGCCGCGGACGGCGGGGAGCACGATCTCGACTGGGCGAGACGGCTCGGCTGGCCGCTTCTCGCCGAGACCGGAGGCGTGGGCCACGGTGGGGAGACGTTGCTGCCCACCGGGATGTGGCTGCTGGAACTCGCCGAGTTCGTCCGCGCCAACCGCCCCGACCTGGTCGTCTGCGTCGGCAGGCCGACGGTGTTCCGGCAGGTGCAGCGGTTGCTGGCCGACCGAGAGGTGGAGACGGTCCTGCTGCACGGGCGGTCGGACACCTGGCCCGCGCCCGCGCACGACGTCTCGCTGCTGGCCGACTCGGTGGAGCCAGCCGGGGTGACTCCCGACCCGGCGTGGCTGGACGCGTGGTCGGCGGCCGACCGGAAGGCGGGGGAGGAGCTGGCAGCCGCGCTCGACCGCGAGTCCGGTTCGCACGGCCTCGTCGTCGCCGCCCGAGTGCTCGACGAGATTCCGGCCGACTCGACGCTGGTCGTGGGATCCTCGAACCCCGCACGTGACGTGGCGCTGTCCGCCAGAGCGCGCCCCGACGTGCGGGTGCACCGCAATCGGGGCGTGGCGGGCATCGACGGCACGGTCTCCACGGCGCTCGGCGTGGCCCTGGCTCGTGAGAAGCCCACCTACGCGCTGCTGGGCGATCTCACCTTCCTGCACGACACCAACGGCTTGCTGCTGGGGCCGCACGAACAGCGCCCGGACCTGACGATCGTGGTGTGCAACGACGACGGCGGCGGGATCTTCTCGCTGCTGGAGCAGGGGGACCCTGCCTACGCCGAGACGTTCGAGCGGGTCTTCGGCACCCCGCACGGCACCGATCTGGCAGCGCTGTGCGCGGCACACGGGGTGCCGCACCGGTCGGTCGGGATCGACGACCTCGGTGATGCGCTGCGGTACCGGCCCGGGTTGCGGGTGGTCGAGGTCCGCACCGCGCGTGACGGGCAGCGCGAACTGCGGGAACGGCTGTCGGAAGCCGTCGCGTCCGCCGTGCTCGGCTGAGCGGAGCCGAAGTCAGCGAACGAGTCGGACCTCCACGCCGGTATCCAGATCCTTCCAAGCCCGATCAGCGGTGACGGCCGGGACGTTCAACCGGGTCGCGACGGCCAGACATGCGCTGCCTCCGAGATCTCGACAGCGGCGGCTGTACGGCGTTCGGCCAGCGGTTCTTCTACGGCGGATTCTCCGGCGCTCCAGGCCGCTGCCACGTCCCGCCGGGTTCGTTCGATCAGATGATCGCGGGTTTCGGTGACCACGCGTCCGGTTTTATCGAATTCGCCGGGCGGTCGGGTGAACACCCCTCGTGTCGGAGCGGTGTCGGTGCGAGACTGTCGGATCACGGGGGTGCCGTGCCGCTGAACGCGCGGCGCCGACAGCCAGAATCCGACCACGGGAGTAGCGATGCCCCGGCTGTACACCGCCGAGGAGATCACCGACCAGCACTACGAGCCGATCGTCGACCAGGAGCGGGGCACCGTCGGCTACGAGGTCTACGTCGCCGGGGACCACCTCGGCAGCGTCATGTACAACGTCGATCCGGCCGGATGGATCGCCTACACCACCTACACCGACGTGCCGATCCCGCACCGGCGCGGCCCGATCGCGGGAACCAGCATCGAGGCCGTGCTCGACCTGCTGCAGCACCTGCGCGATCACGACCACATCGGACCGGCCATGCCCGGCAAGGAGTGACGGTTTCTCGCGCACCCGGTGTCCCGAGGAATGTCACCCGCTCGTGTGGTCCTGGCGTGTTGCCGTATCCGGATTCGTTTCCGGAGCGCGTTCCCGTATCGCCGACTCGATCCGCAGTCCCGTTCCCAGCACGCAGAGCAGCAGGGCCACGACGTAAGGGCCTGCCGCGGCGGGACTGCCGCCCGACAGCTGTATCGCGGTGACGACTCCGGCCGCGAGCAGGGCGGTGTTCCCGATCGGACGGACGCTCGGGGCGGTTCTCCGTGTGCTGTTCGACATGCCCGCATTGTGTGTCCGAGCCTCCGGGGTCCGACAGGATCCGCCCCCACGGTTCGATGTTCGGCCGGTGCCCGTTGATCCGGTGCTGTCCCGCTTCGCATGCGTATGATCACTGGTTGTGTTCCGGATCGAGCACCGTGTTAGGAGTTGTCACTTGTTGCGGAGACGAGCGCTACGCACCGCTGTCGCCACCTGCGCCGCGACGGCCGTTCTCGCGGCCCCGGCCCTGGCGGGAACCGGCGGCGCGGGCGCACCCGGCGTCGGCGATTCGTACTACCCGGAGGCGGGCAACGGCGGCTACGACGTGTCCCACTACGACATCCGGCTGCGCTACCAGCCGGAGAACGACCTGCTGCGCGGCACCACGACCATCGTGGCCGAGCCGACCGAGGACCTGAGTTCGTTCAACCTGGACTTCGCGCTGAAGATTCGGTCCGTGCGGGTCAACGGAGCCCCCGCGCGGGTCGAGCGGCAGGGTGCCACCGAGGTGACGGTCACGCCGAAGCGAGCACTGCCGGAGGGGAGCCTGGCCACGTTCGTGGTCAGCTATGCCGACAAGCCCTCCACGGTGGAGGTCAACGGGCAGACCCCCTGGAAGCGCACCGAGAACGGTGCCGTCGCGGTCGGACAGCCCCTGATCTCCGAGTGGTGGTTCCCCGGCAGCGACCACCCCTCGGACAAGGCGTCCTTCGACATCTCGGTGGCCGTGCCGAACGGAACCGAGGTGCTCTCCAACGGCAGGATGACCGCTCGTGTCCGCCAGGGCGACTGGACCCGCTGGAACTGGCGCATGCCCAGCCCCAGCGCCACCTACCTCGCGTTCCTGGCCATCGGGCAGTACGACGTGCACGGCAAGAAGGGCGCCTTCGACCAGCCGATGATCACCGCTTACGCCGACGGGCTCGGTGACATCAAGGGGCCCGCCGAGGCCAGTCTGGAACGCACCCCCGAGATCCTGGAATTCCTCTCGGGAATCGTCGGACCGTATCCGTTCGAGACCCAGGGCGGTGTGGTGCCCGCCGAAGGACTCGGTTTCGCACTGGAGAACCAGACCAGGCCCGTTTACAGCCCGAACTTCTTCCGGATCGGTTCCAACACCTCGGTGGTCACCCACGAGCTCGCGCACCAGTGGTTCGGTGACTCGGTGGCGTTGGAGGACTGGTCGAGCATCTGGCTCAACGAGGGCTTCGCGAGTTACGCCGAATGGCTGTGGGCCGAGCACGAGGGCAACGGAACGGCTCAGGAGCTGTTCGACCACTACTACTCCTCCTATCCGGCCGATTCGCCGTTCTGGCAGGTCACGCCGGGTGATCCCGGTAAGGAGGACCTCTTCCACGCCTCGGTCTACAACCGTGGGGCCATGACGCTGCACGCCCTGCGGAATCGGATCGGCGACGCGAAGATGCTGCGCACCGTGCGGACCTGGTTCGAGCGGAACCGGGGCGGCAACGCCACCGTGTCGGAGTTCATCGAGCACGCCGAGCGCGTTTCCGGACAGCGGCTGGACGGCTTCTTCGACGAGTGGTTGTTCAGCACGGGCAAACCTCAGGTGGGCAGTGCGACCGGGGTTCCCCGAACCGCCGCCGCGCGGACCGCGGAAGCGTCCGCACCGAAGGCGGTCGAGCAGCTGAATCACACGCACGAGTTGCTGGCCAGGATGCACAACCGCGGCTGAACCCGCGGGTTCCGTCACCGTCCCCGCTCGCACCGCGCGGGCGGGGACGGTTCTTCGCGACCCCCGCGACATCGAAGCGAGTCGTACCTTCGCGTGAATTCCGGTGCGGCGGCTTTGCGGTGCCCGGAGACCCCGCTAGCCTTCGAGTGAAAGGACCGGGTCGGTCCGCTGTGGATTCGCGGAGCCGTGTCTTCGGTCGGGCGGGCTCGTGGAGGTCCGAAGAGGATGTTGTTGCACGACGAGGAGTCCGGACAGCTCAACGCGACCGGAGCCAGGGTGTTGCGCGATCTGCTCAACGGCGAGGATCCCGAGCGTGTGACGGAGAAGCTGATCATCGCCTACCGGGCGGATCCCGGTGCGGCCGCCGACGACGTGGACGCTGCGCTGCGGAAACTACGCGCCGCGTACCCGATCGAGCACGAGTGAACACCCCGCGGAAGGAAGCTCGGCGTCGACGACCAGCCGCGCTCAACGTACCCCTTCCAACGCCTCCCGAACGGGGAGAAGTTTCGCCTCCGCCTCGGTGACCTCGGTGTCCGGATCGGAGTCGGGGACCACGCCGCAGCCCGCGAACAACCGCGCCCGCGACCCCTCGCCGGAGTGCCACGTGATCCGTGCACAGCGCAGTGCGATACCGAACTCCCCGTTGCCGTCGGCGTCCACCCAGCCGACCGGTCCCGCGTAGCGCTCTCGGTTCATCTCCTCCAGCTCGTCGATCAGTTCGATCGCGCTCGCGGTCGGGGTGCCCCCGACCGCGGCCGTGGGATGCACCGACTGCACCAGCCGCAGCAGTCCGGCGTGGCCGCTCTGCGCGAGCATCGGGTCCAGTTGTCCGGAGACGTCCGAAGCCAGGTGCATCACGTTGCGCAGTCGCAGCACCTCGGGAGTGGTGGGCACGTCCAGCTCCTTGCAGAACGGCTCCAGCCCGTTCGCCAGCGAACGCACCGCGTAAGTGTGCTCCCCGCGGTTCTTGGCCGAGCCCAGCAGCTCCGACATCAGCTGCCGTTGGGTGCGACCCTCGTGCGGCCAAGCCGTCCCGGCGAGCACCCGGGAACTCACCTCGTTGCCGTTGCGCTGCAGCAGTAATTCCGGAGTGGCTCCCACCAGCCCGTCCACCGCGAACGTCCAGCACCCGGGGTAGCGCTTGCCCAGGTTGCCCAGCAGGTAGCGCGAGTTCAGTGGTTCCGATGTGGTGGCCAGCAGATCGTGCGCCAGCACCACCTTGCTCAACTCGGTCGAGCCGCGCATTCGGCGTACCGCCTCGGCCACCGCCTGCCGGTAACGCGTGGTGGGGAACTCGCCGTCGCTGTAGCGGATGGTGCCGGGAGCCCGGGCGGGAGTGACACGGGAAAGCCGCCGGTCGTGCTCACCGATGGTGGTGATCCAACGCACCCCGCCGCGCTGTCCCAGCACGACCTCGGGGACTATCAGCACCGAGGAGCCGGGGTCGTCGCCGAAGGCGATGCTGGCGAAGGCCACCGGACCCGTCCCCGGCAGCTTCACCTCGTCGTCGACCTCCATCCGAGCCGCCAGCCGCTGCCACCGCTCGTCCGCCGCCACGAACCGCTCGCCGCCCTCCGTCTCGATGCGCAGTGCTTCTCCCCAGCCGACCAACCCTTCACCGTGTCGCGTCCAGCAAAGCGGCCCCGAATCGGGTGATATCCCTTCGGGCAACAGGTCCAAAAGATCGTAGTGTCCCTCTGGAGACGGAACCCTACGTGTGCGGACAGTCAGATTCTGCTGGAAGTGCTCCACGTTTCGAGGGTAGGTGTCCTGCGACTCTGTCGGGTGACACCCGCCTCGCGCGTGCCCGCCGCCACCTCGGAGGTGTCGGCCGTCACGGGAAGCGCGCGCCGTACGTCGCGACGCGAAACGGGGTGGCGCGTACGTGAAGTCGGTCCTGACGCGCGGAGCGCGTCGCGGAACCGCCTGGTCGGGCGAGCCGGTGACCTGCTCGGAACAGTGTTTTCGATTACCCGCACGAGCGGGCGGGAGCTCCGCGGGGAAAGTCCTCGTGCCGGGGAGGGCGGACCTCGCCCCGGGTTTTCGAACGGGTCGTCTCGTGGTCCGGTTCGCCGGGCGCACTACAATCACTGGTCGTGACTGGCGAGACGCAATCGGAGCGGACGGTCGGCACCGCGGAACCGAACAGCGCCGACAACCGTTCGGGAACGCGGTGGTTTCCACGCGGGTTCCGGCGCCTCGCGCCGTCGCTGGTGCTGGCGGTGGGTGGTTTCTTCACCGCCCTCGGGCTGGCGTTGCTGCTGGCCTGCCACATCGACGACCGCAGCATCGAGCAGGACATGGGAACCGCCTCGGCCGAGGTCGTGGAGAAGTCATACCTGCGTACCGTGGTCCGGTTCAACACCGACAGTGGTCGGGTGTACACCCCGCCGAACGGCGTGCTCTACCCCGTGGGGTTGCAGGAGGGGCAGCTGGTCAGCGTCGAGTTCGACAAGGGGAACCCGGATCTGGTGCGCGTGGCGGGCAGGAACATGTCGGTGGCGCTGCTGCCCGTCGGCAGCGCGCTGGCGGTGCTGTGGGCGATCGTGCTGCCCGCTTACTGGCTGACGCGGCGCACTGTCCGCGCTTGAGGCGCCCCGACTGTTCTTCACTCTATTGGGGGTATCGCGTTGCGGTGGGAGAATGGCGGTGTGACCCGGCGCTGACAGCCGAACCAGTGCCGACGGCCGGAGTGGCATCCCGCGGTTCGGGCTGAGTGGACCGGAGCCGAGCGGACCGGGTCGGAACGGGGGCGGCCATGGTTACTTCCGGAATCGGCGACGCACCGAGGTGGTTCCCCTACCGGCGGGGAGCTCGTGAAGGCGGGGGCACCGCCGCGCCCGAAGACATTTCGAATCCCCTCGGTGAGCGGCAGCGTTGGACCGTGCGGGCCGCGGGCACCCCACTGACGTCGACGGATCGCGGCGTTCCGGACGATGTTTCCGCGGCCGATCTCTCGGTCTACTGCATGATGCTCGGCGACGACGCTCTCGTGCTGGCACGACGTCAGATCGGTTGGTGCCAGCACTCCCCCGACCTGGAGGAGGACTGTGTTCAGGTCGGCATACTGCTGGAGTTGCTCGGCCACGCCAGGGAGCTGTTGCATCGCGCCGCGACCGTGGAGGACAGCGGGCGCGACGAGAACCTGCTCGCACACGAACGAGGTGTGGAGGAGTTCCGCAACGTCCGGCTCGTCGAGCTCGATTGCGGCCCCGGAGCGGGTGGGGACTTCGCCGTCTCCATCGCCAGGCTGATGGTCTGCGCGGCCTGGCGAACCGCCCTGTTCGGCAAGCTCGTCGCCAGCCGTGACCCGGTGCTCTCGGAGCTGGCGCGGGTGGCGCTGCCGGAAGTGCGCGGACATCGCGATCACGCCGCGCAGTGGGTTATTCGCCTCGGCGACGGCACTTCCGCGTCGCGGGAGCGGATGAGCACCGGCCTGGCCCGGGTCTGGCCGATGACCGGCGAACTGTTCGTCCCACACCCCGTGGAGCGCAGGCTGGCCGACCTCGGCTTCGCGGTGGATCCGGCCGGGTTGCGCACCGAAGTGGCGGCGTTGCTCGACGAAGTGCTCTCGGTGGCGCGACTGGAACCGCCCGACGCGCGGGTCTTCCACGACGACGTGGAGCCGCTGGGGCGTACCGGTGTGCACACCACCGCGCTGGAGTTCCTGCTCGCCGAGATGCGGCAGTACGAGACGGTCGAGGCCTGAGCGGCCGTCCGGAACCCGAGAGCCCATCGGGAATCCGAGAACCCTTGGGGGACTCCGCCGGTCGGTATTTGAGTACTTTCCCCCAAGCGAACCGGACCGCTCTCCGGGCACACTCTTCGAGTGGCGTAGTGCGCGCCTCGGGAGTCCTCGTGGAGCGGAGCTTTTCACCCGTTCCGGTCAGGAGGAACCCCGGTACACGGCCAGGGGGAGTTCGAGCGAAGGGCACCGCGGGAAATGGGCGGATTCTGGACGCACCTGATCGTGGCGTTGGCCGCCGGCGTGCTCGGTGTGCTCCTGGGGGTGTTGGCTCGACGTTCGACGAGCGCGCCTCCGGTCCCCGAAGAGCCGCCGAAGACCACGCCGGGAACCAGCACCGACGCCCGTGTCGGGCTCGAACACGCGCTGACCGAGCACCGCGACGCGTGGCTGTGCGAACTCAACCGGTGCGAGCAGGCCGTGCACCGGGCGGTTCGAGCCGCGGACACGGTCTCCTCGCTACCGGTGCGTCGCGGGTTGCGGCAGGTCGTTTACCGCATGGACGCCGAGCTGCCCACGGTACGAACGCTGGTGCAGCTCGCCCGTGAGCTCGATGCCGGTGACTCCGCGGTCGCCACCGCCGATTCGACACGGCGCGTCGCGCTCCGCAGGATTCAGGAAGGCGTCGTGATGGCGGTCTCGCGGTTCACCGAGCTGGGAGACCAGTTGGCAGGTGTGGTCGCCGAGTTGGCCGCGGGGGCCGACCAGGAGCACGCACAGCGGCGAATCGCCGCGTTGCGAGAGCGCTTCCCCCTCTTACCCGCGATGTCGGCGATCCTGGAGGGCAGGGTCGGTTCGGGTGGAACGCCCGAGACGACCTCGCTGGTGAGGGCGCGGGCCTGAACGGTGGACTGTTGGTCAGTCCGCTTCCGATGCGTACCACCACCACCCGAACGCGGTCTCGGTGACCCCGGGAGCGGCCACCAGGAGACCGTCGTGCGGCAGCGAGGCGGGCCTTCCGTAGCTGTCCAGCACGTTGGCCCCGGACTCCACGGCCAGGGCCAGCGCTCCCGCCACGTCCCACTCCCCGTAGGAGGGAAGCACGGCGGCCACCGCCTGCCCGAGCGCCACCTGCGTGATCGCCAGCGCGGGTGAGCCGAGAACCCGAACCCCCACGTGATCGGCAGCGGCGTTGGCTATGAACCTGTCCATGCCTCGCCAGGGGCCGCACCTGGTGAACTCGGTGCAGACGATGCTCGCCCTGGGGGAGCGCGATTCCGTCAACCGCACCGGTTTCCCGTTCGCCCGCATCCCCCGGTCGCGAGCGGCCGCGTATATCTGCGCCCGGTAGGGATCGGCCACCACACCGACCACGGGGCCCTGTGCGTCGAGCATCGCCAGGCTGTAGGCACACCAGGGCACCCCGGCGACGTAGTTCGCGGTGCCGTCCACCGGGTCGACCACCCAGCGGAAACCACCCTGTCCCTCGCCCAACGCGGCCGCGTCGAACTCCTCGCCGTACACCGGTATTCCCGGAAAGTGCTCCGCCAGGATTCTCCGGGTGTGGCGTTCCAGGGTGCGTCCCACATCGGTGACCCAGTCGAAGGGGGAGTCCGGCTCCGACGGTGGTGTGTCGTGTCCCGCCGTTGCCGTGATGACATCGGCCGCTTCGTTGGCCAGCCGCCCCGCGGTCTCCAACGCGCGTGAGATCAGGGCCTGTTCCGCACGGCCGGTCTTCGGGGGAGGCGAAACACTCATACCGCACCATTGTGGTCGCTATGGGTAACCGGCAGGCCAATTGCGTGTGGACGCGCGGCGATGCTCCGGTCAAGAATCCCGTGCGGCGTACGGAGCGGTGCGGAGTGGTCCGGGCCGACTGGCCCACACGCAGTGCGTGCCACGCCCGATCGGACGAGAGGGATTCTAATCGCTCGGCCCGGGACGCGGTACCGCTTTCGGGGGCAGCGGCGTCAATTTCTCGCGAAATCGCCGGGCCCCCGGTGCGGCGGCACCGGATCGGATCGCCGGAACCACACCGGAGCGCGGTCACCACCACGCCGCCCGGCTGCCGTCAATTTCTCGCGAAATCGCCGCGCCGCTGGGTGGCACGGTGCCGGGCTCCCAACGCCCTCGCGATCGGCACCGCCCCGGGCTCTCCGGTGCGGCTCTCGCGAGGACTGCCCCGACGTTGTGTAGGTCGCCACCCGATGTCGGGGGCACCCCGAGGCGAGAGCCGTGCCGAAGGTTCCGCCGAACCACCACCTGCGGAGGCCGAGTCGCCGAACTCCTACTAGTAGGCTGCGGGTGTGTCTCGAGCCGGCCTGGACAGGAATCCCCGTGCGGTAGCGGCGATGTTCGACGGCGTCGCCCGTGGCTACGACCGCACCAACACGGTGCTCTCCTTCGGGCTCGACCGCCACTGGCGGGACGCCACCCGCCGGGCGCTCGCGCCCGCACCCGAGGAGCGGATCCTGGATCTGGCCGCCGGAACCGGAGTCTCCACCGCCGAGTTCTCCCGCGGTGGTGCGTACTGCGTGGCCGCCGACTTCTCACTGGGGATGCTCGCGGCCGGGGAGCACCGGGAGTTGTCGATGGTGGCCGCCGACGCGCTGCGGCTCCCGTTCGCCGATGGTGCCTTCGACGGAGTCGCCATGTTGTTCGGACTGCGGAACCTGGCCGACACCGAGGCCGGGCTGCGGGAGATGGCCCGCGTGGTCCGGCCCGGTGGCAGGTTGGTGATCTGCGAGTTCTCCACTCCCACCAACAGGTCGTTGCGCGCCGCCTACCGCAACCTCGCGTTGCGCGCGGTTCCGCCGGTCGCACGGACCGTCGCCAGCAATCCGGACGCCTACGTCTATCTGGCCGAGTCCATCCTCGCCTGGCCCGATCAGCGGGAGCTCGCCGCTACGATCGCCCGTTCCGGCTGGTCCGAGGTGGCCTGGCGGGATCTCACCGGTGGGATCGTAGCCCTCCATCACGCCCGCAAACCTGAGGTCGAGTAGCGGGCTCTGTTCGCGTGGTCGGGTAGCCGGCACGTGAGTCGGCGTCTTGGGAGCGTTGGGCCGGCTCTTGAGTAGCGACCTACGCGGCGAGCGGCCCGGCCTCGCGATGCATCCGACTCACGCACCGGGGACACCCGCGCTGCGTAACCCCGAATCATGGACTCCTCGGCCCGGTGGTCGTGGGTGGTGCTGTTGCGGAACCTCT
>NZ_FOMZ01000005.1:0-174083 GCF_900112765.1 Actinopolyspora alba | reverse complement strand
GGGTTCGGCCTGCGAGGGTGGTGGGAGCTCGGCCCCGCGTCGTAGCGGCGCGGCGATTTCGTGGGAAATCGACGGAGTTCGGGGGCCGCACCGCCGCACTGCGGCGTCAATTTCGTGGGAAATTGACGCCGCCCGAACGGCGTAGTCGGAACCCCCGGTGGAAGCAGTGCCCGATACCGCCCCGGGCGGACGATGCCGTGTCCCCTCCCGGCCCGCGTTCGTGTCTTCCGCCCTGCTCCGCCGCGGCCGTGAGTTTCTTTCGCTCGCGATGTCTCGATCGCGCGGGATGTCCGTCCTAGACTCGTTAGTGAACTTATTCACAAGGTCGCCGATGTCGCTCGGGCGGTGCGGCGGCGTGTTCCGCCGGGATCATCGGAGGGGAACGACGTCGATCCGAACAGCAAGGCTGGACAAGGAGCACCATGACAACCACCCCCATCCGAGGCCGGGCCACCGACGACGCCGAGGTCATCGTCGTCGGAGCGGGACCGGCGGGGGCCACCGCCGCCACCTACCTCGCCAAGGCGGGGCTGGACGTTCTCGTCCTGGAGAAGAGCGCCTTCCCCCGGGAGAAGGTGTGCGGCGACGGAATCACACCGCGCGGGGTCAAGGAACTCATCGACCTCGGGGTGGACACCCGCCCGGAAGCGGGCTGGCTGCACAACCGGGGCCTCCGGGTCGTCGGAGGCGGCGTGCGGCTGGAAATGGACTGGCCGGAACTGGCGGAGTACCCGCCCTACGGCGTCGTCCGTCCCAGGAACGACTTCGACGACCTGCTGATACGCCACGCGCAGCGGGCGGGAGCGAGGTTGGTGCAGCGGACCTCGGTGACCGAGGCCATCACCGACGAGCGAACCGGTCGTATCACCGGCGTGCAAGCCAAGTCCGGGCCGGAGCGCACCGAGGTCAGCTACCGGGCTCCGCTGGTCATCTCCTGCGAGGGGGTTTCCGGCAGGCTGGCGCTGTCCATGGGCCTGCAGCGCAGGGAGGACCGCCCGATGGGTGTGGCAGTCCGGCGTTACTACGAGAGCCCGCGCGCCGACGACGACTACCTGGAGTCGCACGTGGAGCTCTGGAACAACTCGAACCCGAAGGGTGCCGAGCTGCTGCCCGGCTACGGCTGGATCTTCGGCATGGGCGACGGCACCGTCAACGTGGGGCTGGGTGTGCTGTCCACCTCGAAGGCGTACGGCAAGACCGACTACCGTGCGCTGCTCCGCACCTGGCTGGACGGCACCCCGGAGGAATGGGGACTTCGGGAGGCCAACGCCACCGGCAGGATCGGCGGTGCCGCGCTGCCGATGGGGTTCAACCGGATGCCGCACTACAGCTCCGGCCTGTTGCTGGTCGGCGACTCCGGCGGAATGGTCAACCCGTTCAACGGCGAGGGGATCGCCTACGCGATGGAGGCGGCACGGTTGGCCGCCGAGTGCGTGATCCAGGCGAGGTCTCGTACGGACGCCGCGGCCAGGGAGCGCGCGCTGGCCCGCTACCCCGGCGCCGTCGCCGAGTCGCTGGGCGGCTACTTCCGAATGGGAAACCTGTTCAGCAAGATCATCGGTCATCCGACGGTGATGCGCACCGCCACCAAGTACGGACTCCCCCGCAAGTCGCTGATGCGCTTCGTGCTCAAGCTGCTGGCCAACCTCTACGACAGCAGGGGAGGTGACGCCGTGGACCGTGTGATAAGTACCACTACTCGGCTCACACCTAGCGCCTGAGGGCGCCCGTCTGATCAGATTTCGGCGGCTTTGTGCGGTAATTCATAAAGTTAGGTTCACCTCAATACGAGGTGCGTACAACCGGGCGCATAAAGTGCTGAGTGTGGTCGCCGAGTTCGCTCGGGGCGTAGCGGGAACTGGATTAAGGAGGCAGGCACAGTGCTGGATCCCTACATCCCGCTGGTGCTGATGTTCGCGTTGGCGTTCGGCTTCGCCGCGTTCTCCGTCGCGATCGCGCCGCTGGTCGGTCCGCGTCGGTACAACAAGGCCAAGCTCGACGCCTACGAGTGCGGGATCGAACCCTCGCCGCAGCCGGTCGGTGGCGGTGGCCGGATGCCGGTCGCCTACTACCTGACGGCCATGATGTTCATCCTCTTCGACATCGAGATGGTCTTTCTGTTCCCCTACGCCGTTTCCGCGGACGCTCTCGGGCTCTACGGCGTGGTCGCGGTGATTCTGTTCATCCTGACCTTCGGTTTCGCCGATCTCTACGTGTGGCGGCGTGGTGGTTTCGATTGGAACTGACCGGCGAAGTGAGTACGACAGCCGCCCGGTGCGGGCGCGTCGGGATCGGTGGTGCCCCGTTCACCGGGGCGACTCGTGGGAAGGAGTGCCGAGATGGGGCTTGAGGAAAGCCTGCCCAACGGCATCCTGCTGGCCAATGTGGAAAAACTCGTCAACTGGACCCGTAAGACCTCGATGTGGCCCGCCACGTTCGGGCTGGCCTGCTGCGCCATCGAGATGATGACCGTGGGCGGTTCCCGCTACGACATCGCCCGGTTCGGGATGGAGCGGTTCTCGGCCACACCCCGGCAGGCCGATCTGATGATCGTCGCCGGTCGGGTCACCAACAAGATGGCCCCGGTGCTGCGGCAGATCTACGACCAGATGCCCGAGCCCCGCTGGGTGCTCGCGATGGGGGTCTGCGCCTCCAGCGGCGGGATGTTCAACAACTACGCGGTCGTGCAGGGCGTGGACCACGTGGTTCCGGTGGACATGTACCTGCCCGGCTGTCCGCCGCGCCCGGAGATGCTGCTCGACGCGATCCTCAAGCTGCACGCCAAGGTCATGGACGAGCCCATCAACGGCAAGCGCGCGGCCGAGCAGGTGGAGCAGGGGCACCGCACGGAACTGCCCGCCTCCTCCGAGAAGTACGCACCCCGCAGCGGCTCCAAGCGGCGCATGGCCGAGCGGCAGCAGAACGCGCAGCGCCGCGAGATGGGCGCGGAGGGCGAGCTGGGCGCCGCCGGGATCGAGAGTTTGCCGCCCGGTGACTCCCGTGGCCGCGCGGAACCGAACGAGACGACGGTGGGCAGGTGATTCGGCGATGAGCGGTGACGAATCCAGCGGGGGGCTCCCGGAGACGGCGGCCGAGCACACCGGTCCTACCGAGGAGGCGGCCACCGAGCGGATGGTTGCGGGCCGCGCCCGGAAGGGCATGTTCGGTGTGACCGGCAGCGGGGACACCTCGGGCTACGGCGGTCTCCGGGTGCCCGCCTACGTGCCACCGGAGGCGGAACGGCCCTACGGGGGCTGGTTCGACGAGGTGGCGGACGAGCTGTTCGAGGGCATGAAACGGCGCGGTATCCCGGACTCGGCGGTACTGCGGATCACCGTGGACCGCGGCGAGATCACCTTCTACGTCGACCGGGAGCACCTGGTCGAGATCTGCCGGACGTTCCGCGACGAGCCCGCGCTGCGGTTCGAACTCTGCAGCAGTCTGTCCGGGGTGGACTACGGCCCCGACGTGCCGCAGCGGTTGCACTCGGTGTGCCACCTCACCTCGTTGACCTACCGGCGTCGGATCCGCGTCGAGGTCGCCGTGGACGTGGCCGATCCGCACGTTCCCTCGGTGGTCGACGTCTATCCGACGGCCGACTTCCAGGAGCGGGAGGCCTGGGACATGTACGGCATCGTCTACGACGACCACCCGGCCCTGACGCGGATCCTCATGCCGGACGACTGGGACGGCCACCCGCAGCGCAAGGACTATCCGCTCGGTGGCATCCCGGTGGAGTACAAGGGAGCCGAGGTTCCACCGCCCGACCAGCGCAGGTCCTACACGTGAGCGGGCCTGGATCCATCGGGTGCGGCCTCCGGACTCGGAGCCGGGCGGTCGCGCTGTTCGAGGAGGCAGCATGAGTATCGACGCCGAAACCCCCACCGGTTCCCGACCGGGTGGTGACGGGTCCGGCGGTGATCGGTCCGGTGGCGACCCGTTCGCCGCCTCCGCCCGGGAGACCACGGAGGGCAGGGTCTACACGGTCACCGGAGGTGACTGGGAGGACTTCCTGGACGACACGCAGCAGGAGGAGCGCGTCGTCATCAACCTCGGGCCGCAGCACCCCTCCACCCACGGCGTGCTGCGGCTGGTTCTGGAGCTCGAGGGCGAGACCGTCACCAAGGCCCGCTCGGTGATCGGCTACCTGCACACCGGTATCGAGAAGAACACCGAGTATCGCACCTGGACCCAGGGCGTCACGTTCGTCACGCGGATGGACTACCTGGCCCCGCTGCACAACGAGACCGCCTACTCCCTGGGCGTGGAGAAGCTGCTGCGGGTGTCCGCGCCGGAACGCGCGGAGACGATCCGGGTGCTGCTGATGGAGCTCAACCGGATCTCCTCGCACCTGGTCTTCCTGGCCACCGGCGCGATGGAACTCGGTTCCACCACCGGAATGACCTTCGGGTTCCGCGACCGCGAAGAGGTGCTGCACCTGCTGGAGTTCCTCACCGGGCTCCGGATGAACCACGCCTTCATCCGGCCGGGCGGGGTCGCCCAGGACATCCCGGAGAACTCCAGGGAGAAGGTCCTGGAGTTCTGCAAGGTCATGGAGAGCCGGCTGCCCGACTACGACAAGCTGTTCAGCGGCCAGCCGATCTGGAAACAACGCCTCAAGGGCGTCGGTTACCTGCCGCTGGACGCCTGCCTGGCGCTGGGCACCACCGGTCCGATCCTGCGTTCGGCCGGACTGGCCTGGGACCTGCGCAAAGTCGAGCCCTACTGCGGTTACGAGCAGTTCGACTTCGAGGTTCCCACCAGCACCGATGCCGACTGCTACTCGCGGTTCCTGCTGCGGGTGGAGGAGATCCGGCAGTCGCTGCGGATCGTCCGGCAGTGCATGGACAAGCTGGAGCCCGGGCCGGTCATGGTCGACGACCCCAAGATCGCCTGGCCCGCCCAGCTGAGCATCGGGCCGGACGGCATGGGCAACTCGCTGGACCACGTCCGCAAGATCATGGGTCAGTCGATGGAGTCGCTGATCCACCACTTCAAGCTGGTCACGGAGGGATTCGACGTCCCGCCGGGCCAGGCGTACACGCCGGTCGAGGCTCCCAGGGGCGAGCTGGGCTACCACCACGTGTCGGACGGCGGAACCCGCCCGATGCGGGTGCACGTCCGGGACCCCAGCTTCGTGAACCTGCAGGCGTTCCCGGCGATGGCCGAAGGCGGGCTCGTCGCCGACGTGATCGCCGTCGTGGCCTCGATCGATCCTGTGATGGGTGGGGTGGACCGCTAGATGACCGAGCAGTTCGACTACACGACCACCGAGCACGTGCTCACCCCCGGTGGGCAGTCCCCGGCCGAGTCGGCGGAGCAAGCCGCGGCGGGGGAGGCAGTGTTCGGCGAACGCGTCCGTGCCGAGGCGCGAAGCATCATCGAGCGCTATCCCGAGTCCCGCTCGGCGCTGCTTCCGATGCTGCACCTGGTGCAGTCGGTGGAGGGGCACGTCACCGCCGAGGGAATGCGGTTCTGCGCCGAGCGGCTCGCGCTGTCCACCGCCGAGGTCAACGCGGTCGCCACGTTCTACACGATGTACAAGCGGCAACCGTGCGGGCAGTTCCTGGTCAGCGTGTGCACCAACACGCTGTGCGCCGCGATGGGCGGCGACGGCATCTACCGTGCGCTGTCCGAGGAGCTGGGCGCCGGACACGAGGAGACCGCGGGCACCCCCGGTGCCGAGGGCTCGGTGACGCTGGAACACGCCGAGTGCCTGGCGGCCTGCGACTTCGCGCCGGTGCTGCAGGTCAACTACGAGTACTTCGACAACCAGACGGCCGAGAGCGCGCTGGAGACGGTCCGGGCGCTGCGGCGCGGTGAACGGCCACGGCCCAGCCGCGGCGCGCCGTTGACCGACTTCCGGGACACCGAGCGCCAGCTCGCCGGGTTCTTCGACGGACCCGGTGCGGAGGAGGCCGCCGAGTCTTCGGCCGCGGCCCCCGAGACGGTGCGCGGTGCCGAACTCGCCCGTGAACAGGGCTGGAACGCACCACCGATGCCCGACGAGGTCGAATTTCCGCCCATCCCGGAGAAGAAGTGAGGGCAGGCGATGACCGAAGCGAACGCATCAGACGGCAGCGCCCCGGAACGGGCCGCGGTGAGTCCGTTGACTCCCGTGCTCACCCGGCGCTGGCTGTCCCCGGAGTCCTGGTCGTTGCGCACCTACGAGCAGCTGGAGGGCTACACCGCGCTGCGCACCGCGCTCTCGGCCGATCCCGACCAGCTCATCGAACTGGTCAAGACGGCCGGGCTGCGCGGCAGGGGCGGCGCGGGCTTTCCCTCCGGGGTGAAGTGGGGCTTCATGCCCAAGGACCGTTCCCGGCCGCACTACCTGGTGATCAACGCCGACGAGGGTGAGCCGGGGACGTGCAAGGACGTCCCGCTGATGATGGCCGACCCGCACTCGCTGATCGAGGGCTGCGTCATCGCCGCCTACGCGATGCGGGCGAGCACCTGCATGATCTACGTGCGCGGCGAGGCGCTGCACTGCATCCGCAGGCTGCACCACGCGGTGCGCGAGGCCTACGACGCGGGCTACCTCGGCAAGAACATCCTGGACTCCGGGTTCGACCTGGACATGGTGGTGCACGCCGGAGCCGGTGCCTACATCTGCGGCGAGGAGACCGCGCTGCTCGACTCGTTGGAGGGCAAGCGCGGCCAACCCAGGTTGAAGCCACCCTTCCCCGCGCAGGCGGGGTTGTACTCGTCTCCCACCACCGTGAACAACGTCGAGACGATCGCCTCGGTGCCCTACATCGTCAACGGCGGTTCGGACTGGTTCCGCGCGATGGGGCGGGAGAAGTCCCCCGGGCCGAAGATCTTCTCGCTGTCCGGGCACGTGGAACGCCCCGGGCAGTACGAGGCTCCGCTGGGCACGACGCTGCGGGAACTGCTGGAACTGGCGGGCGGCATGAAGGACGGAATCCCGCTGAAGTTCTGGACTCCGGGCGGCTCCTCCACCCCGCTGTTCACCGCCGACCACCTCGACGTGCCGCTCGACTTCGAGGGGGCGACCGAGGCCGGATCCATGCTGGGCACCACCGCGTTGATGATCTTCAACGAGACGGTTTCCGTGCCCTGGGCGGTGATGAAGTGGACCCAGTTCTACGAGCACGAGTCGTGCGGCAAGTGCACCCCGTGTCGCGAGGGGTGTTTCTGGCTGGCGCAGGTGCTGGAGCGAATGGTGGACGGGCGCGGCACCGAGCAGGACATCGACACGCTGCTCGACGTCTGCGACAACGTGCTCGGACGTTCGTTCTGCGCGCTGGGTGACGGCGCTGTCAGCCCGATCACCAGCGGCATCAAGTACTTCCGCGAAGAGTTCCTCGCCCTGTGCGAGAGCAACCGCGGGCAGGACACGACAGAGGAACCCGCACTGGCAGGAGTGGCCCGATGACGGTGGCATCCGCGTCCGGAAACGACGCCGCGCAGTCCCGTCCGGTACCGGAAGGACACGTCCGGCTGACCATCGACGGTATCGAGGTCGACGCCCCGAAGGGCGAGCTGGTGATCCGTACCGCCGAGCGGCTGGGCATCGTGATTCCCCGGTTCTGCGACCACCCGCTGCTCGATCCGGCGGGTGCCTGCAGGCAGTGCCTGGTCGAGGTCGAGGTCAACGGCAAACCGATGCCCAAACCCGCGGCCTCCTGCACCACGGCGGTGGCCGACGGGATGGTGGTCAACACCCAGCAGACCTCGCAGGTGGCCGACAAGGCCCAGCAGGGCGTGATGGAGCTGCTGCTGATCAACCACCCGCTGGACTGCCCCATCTGCGACAAGGGCGGGGAGTGCCCGCTGCAGAACCAGGCGCTCAAGCACGGGCGCAGCGAGTCGCGGTTCGTGGACAAGAAGCGCACCTTCGCCAAGCCGGTCTCGATCTCCTCGCAGATCCTGCTGGACCGGGAGCGCTGTGTGCTCTGCCAGCGCTGCACCAGGTTCTCCAAGCAGATCGCGGGGGATCCGTTCATCGAGCTGCTCGAACGCGGCGCCACGCAGCAGATCGGCATCGGCGAGCAGCAGCCGTTCCAGTCCTATTTCTCCGGGAACACCATCCAGATCTGCCCAGTGGGAGCGCTCACCAGCGCGGCTTACCGGTTCCGCTCCCGCCCGTTCGATCTCGTGTCCACCCCGGGGGTCTGCGAGCACTGCGCCTCTGGCTGCTCGCAGCGCACCGACTGGCGTCGCGGCAAGGTGATGCGCAGGCTGGCGGGCGAGGACCCCGAGGTCAACGAGGAGTGGAACTGCGACAAGGGGCGCTTCGCGTTCCGGTACGCGACCGCCAGCGACCGACTCACCCGCCCGATGGTGCGGGACGCGGAGTCGGGCGAGCTGCGGGAGACCTCCTGGACCGAGGCGCTGCGCCGGGCGGCGGACGGGCTGCTCACCGCGCGCGACTCGCGCGGTGTCGGGGTGCTGCCCGGAGGCAGGCTCACCCGTGAGGACGCCTACGCCTACGGGAAGTTCGCGCGGATGGCGCTGGGCACCAACGACATCGATCACCGCGCCAGGCCGCACTCCACCGAGGAGCTCGACTTCCTGGGTGCCTCGGTGGTCGGAACCGGGCCGGAGGACGGCGTCAGCTACTCCTCGCTGGAAACCGCCCCCACGGTGCTGTGCGTGGCCTTCGAACCCGAGGAGGAGTCGCCCATCGTCTTCCTCCGGCTGCGCAAGGCCGCCCGCGACTCGGGAACCAGGGTGTTCCACCTCGGCCAGTGGGACTCGCCCGGTGTGGAGAAGACCACCGACATCGCCGACTCCGGCAGCCCCATCCACAGCGGGGGACTGCTGCCCTGCCTGCCGGGCGGGGAGGCCGCCGCGCTGTACGAACTTCCGTCCGAAGTGGAACAGGCGCTGTCCGAGCCGGGTGCCGTCCTGCTGCTGGGCGAGCGGTGCGCTCAGGTTTCCGGGGTCTACACCGCCGCGATGCGGCTGGCCGAACGCACCGGCGCCGGTATCGCCTGGATTCCGCGCCGTGCCGGGGAACGCGGTGCCGTGGAGGCGGGGACGCTTCCGACGCTGCTTCCCAACGGCCGCCCCGTCTCCGACTCGGTGGTGCGCTCGGGGATCGAGCGGGCATGGGGTGTCCCGGAGGGGAGCCTGCCCAGCATCCCCGGCCGGGAGCTCGACGGCATCCTCGCCGCGGCGGAGTCCGGTGAGCTGTCCGGCCTGCTGGTCGGCGGGGTCGATCCCGACGATCTGCCGGACCCCGAGCAGGCCCGCCGCGCGCTGCGGGCGGCCGGGTTCGTCGTCAGCCTCGAACTGCGCCCCTCCGGCGTGACCGAGCACGCCGACGTGGTGCTTCCCATCGCGCCCACGGTCGAGAAGTCCGGCACCTTCCTGAACTGGGAGGGACGTTCCCGCGAGTTCGAGATCACCATCGAGGGCACCGGTGCGCTGCCGGACTGCCGGGTGCTGGACACCCTCGCGGTGGAGATGGACGTGGACCTGTTCACCCAGACCCCGACCGCGGTGGCCGCCGAGATCCAACGGTTGGGTGCGAATCCCGGCGCCCGGCCGAAGCCCCCGGACATACCGGCCGAGCCGGTCGTCGAACCGGTCGGGGACAAAGCACTGCTGGCGAGCTGGCGTCACCTGCTGGACAACGGTTCGATGCAGCACGACGAACCGAACCTCGCGGGCACGGCCAGGCCACCCGTGGCGCGGATCTCCCGCGACACCGCGCGGCGGCTCGGCATCGAACCGCACCAGCCGGTCCGCGTCAGCACGGAGCGGGGAACCGTCGCGCTGGAGTCCGAGATCGTCGAGATGCCGGACGGCGTGGTCTGGTTGCCGGGCAACTCGGGACCGGCCAAGGTCCGGAGCGTGCTCGGGGCGGGGCACGGCACGGTGGTCGGCCTCGCGGCCGGTCCACTGCCCCCGCCCGGTGGTGGGCCGAAAAGCCCGGAACCGGATGAAACCGCGCCCGGGGAGACGGTCTCGGCGGCGGTGACCAACGGCCACGGCGCGAACGGTCACAACGACGGCGCCAACGGTCACAGCGCGGGCGGTCTCGGTGCCGCCGGGCACGGTCCGAACGGCAACGGCCACACCGGTACCGACGGGGGTGTCGCATGAACGAGACGGCACGGCTGATCTCCGACGACCCCATCTGGCTCATCCTGATCAAGGTAGTGGCCACGTTCGCCTTCCTGGTGGTCATGACGCTGCTGACCATCTGGGCCGAGCGCAGGGTCATCGGCAGGATGCAGCAGCGCCCCGGGCCGAACCGCGCGGGGCCCTTCGGGATGCTGCAGTCCCTGGCCGACGGGCTCAAGCTCGCGTTCAAAGAGGACATCCGCCCGGTGATGGCCGACAAGTGGATCTACATCCTCGCGCCGGTCATCTCGGCCACCCCGGCGCTGGTCGCCTTCTCGGTCATCCCGATCGGCGGCGAAGTCACCATCTTCGGAGAGCCCACCGCCCTACAGCTGGTGGAACTGCCGGTCAGCCTGCTCGTGGTGCTGGCCTGCGCCGCAGTCGGGGTTTACGGCATCGTGCTGGCCGGCTGGTCGTCCGGATCCCCCTACCCACTGCTCGGCGCGCTGCGCTCCGCCGCGCAGGTGATCTCCTACGAGATCGCGATGGGACTCTCGTTCATCGCGGTCATCCTCTACTCGGGCACGCTTTCCACCTCGGGAATCGTGGCCGCGCAGCAGAACGGCTGGTTCTTCGCGCTGCTGCCGTTCAGCTTCCTGGTCTACGCCGTCGCGATGGTCGGCGAGACCAACCGGGCGCCCTTCGACCTGCCGGAGGCCGAGTCCGAGCTGGTCGGCGGGTTCCACACCGAGTACTCCTCGCTGAAGTTCGCGCTGTTCTTCCTGGCCGAGTACATCAACATGGTCACCGTCTCGGCTCTGGCGACCACGCTGTTCCTCGGCGGCTGGCACGCTCCCTGGCCGCTGTACCTGGTCGGCGACGGGGTCCTCAACACCGGCTGGTGGCCGGTGCTGTGGTTCCTGGGCAAGACCTTGGTCTTCCTGTTCGTGTTCGTCTGGCTGCGCGCCACGCTGCCCAGGCTGCGCTACGACCAGTTCATGAACCTCGGTTGGAAGATACTGGTGCCGCTCAGCCTGGTCTGGATCTGCGCGGTCACCGCCATCCGGGGCATACGCAACGCCGACCTGCTCGGCTCGCAGCAGTTCCTGTTCATCGGTGGCGGCATCGTGGTGCTGCTGCTGATCGTGGCCTTCCTCGTGCCGGACCGGAAACCGCCGGAGGAGGAGCAGGAGGAACCGCGGGCACCGCTGTCCGGCGGCGGCCACCCCGTGCCGCCGCTCGACCTCAAGGTCCCCGAAACCCCCAGGGAGACCAGGGTTTCGGCCACCACGGGTACGCGATCCCGGCTGCCGGAAGCCGGGCAAGAGCCCACCAGCTCAACGAAGGAGGCACCCGATGGGAATGACTGATCCCCTGAAGGGCTTCGGCGTCACCCTGTCCAAGATGTTCAAAACGGTGCTGACCGAGGAGTACCCCGAGGTCAAGAAGATCCCGGCTCCCAGGTTCCACGGCAAGCACCAGTTGAACCGGCATCCGGACGGGTTGGAGAAATGCGTCGGGTGCGAGCTGTGCGCGTGGGCGTGTCCAGCCGACGCGATCTTCGTGGAAGGCGGGACCAACACCGACGACGAACGGTACTCGCCCGGTGAGCGTTACGGCTTCGACTACCAGATCAACTACCTGCGCTGCATCGGCTGCGGGCTGTGCATCGAGGCGTGCCCGACACGGGCGCTGACGATGACCAACGAGTACGAGACGGCCGACGACAACAGGCAGAACCTGATCTACACCAAGGAGGACCTGCTCGCGCCGCTGCTGCCCGGCATGGAACAGCCGCCGCACGACATGCGGCTGGGTGAGGACGAGCAGGACTACTACGTCAACGGACCGGAACTCGCCCGCGGGCAGGGAGTACCCGACGGCACCACGGTCGAGACCGGTGGCGAGGAGGCCGTTCGGTGATGACCATGACGGCTACCACCGAGGTGCTCGTGCGGACGCCGCTCGCGCAGACCGCGCAGCAGGGCGTCGTGGGCACCGGAGAGACGGTGGTGTTCTGGATTCTCGGGCCGCTGGCACTGCTGGGCGCGCTCGGGATGGTTTTCGCGCGCAGCGCGGTGCACTCGGCGCTGTGGCTGGTGCTCACCATGCTCAGCCTCGGGGTGCTGTACATGGCCCAGAGCGCGCAGTTCCTCGGATTCACCCAGATCATCGTCTACACCGGCGCGATCATGATGCTGTTCCTGTTCGTGCTCATGATGGTCGGCAGGGACGCGTCCGACTCCGTGGTCGAGGTGCTGCGCGGCCAGCGGCTGGCAGCGGGTGTGCTCGGGGTGGCGCTGGCCGTGCTGCTGGTGGCCGGTCTGGCGCGTTCGCTCGACGCGGTGGTGCCCGCCGCGCCGCTGAACCCGTGGTCACCCGGCGGCGGGGCCGCCGGCGGCCTGGGGCAGGTGATCTTCACCGACTACCTGTTCCCGTTCGAGCTCACCTCGGCGCTGCTGATAACCGCCTCGCTCGGCGCGATGGTGCTGGCCTACGGCGGCAAGGGGCGCAAGCCGCGCATGACGCAGCGGGAAACCGTGGAGGCCAGGTTCCAGGGGAGGTACGCCAGGCCTTCCCCACTTCCGGGCCCCGGTGTCTACGCCACGGCCAACTCGGTCGCCACCCCGGCACTGCTTCCGGACGGCTCCGTCGCGGAGGACTCGCTGTCCGAGATCCTGGACAACACTCCCGTGGAACGGCTGCGCCCCGACCGGGACGCGGTCTCCGGAAGTGCCCCGCCGCCCGACGCGCACGCGCTGACCGGAACCGGCCACCGGGAGCACGGGACCGGCCGGAGCACGTCGGAGTCCATTTCGGACCCGAACGGGGAGGAAACCCCCGACAGCGGTTCCGGTGACGGCACGCCGGGCGAGGGTGGCGGTAAGAACGGCTCCGGCGGTCACACCGGGAGCAACGGTTCCACGGGGTCCCGGAACGACCCGCGGTCCCCGGACGACACCGCGCACCCGGACGCCGGTTCGAGTTCCCCCGAGGAGGTCAGGCAGTGACCCCGACCTACTACCTGCTGCTTTCGGCGCTGCTGTTCACCATCGGCACGGTCGGCGTGCTCATACGCCGCAACGCGATCGTGCTGTTCATGTGCGTGGAGCTGATGCTCAACGCGGTCAACCTTTCGCTGGTGACGTTCGCGCGTATCGAGGGATCGATCGACGGGCAGGCCATGGCCTTCTTCGTGATGGTCGTCGCCGCGGCCGAGGTCGTGGTCGGGCTGGCCATCATCATGTCCATCTACCGCACCCGCCGATCGGCCTCCGTCGACGACGCCAACCTCCTGAAGTACTAGCCCGACGGAACGAGACGCACAGCGAATGGACCAACGGAACGGATTGGAAGACGGCGTGACAACCTCCATGCTGGCCGCTCCGGAGCCGGTACAGGCCGCTCAGGGAGCGATTCAGAACAATGCGTGGCTGATCATCGCGATTCCGTTGCTCGGTGCCGCGGTGCTGCTGTTGGCGGGCAGGCGCGCCAACGGGTGGGGACACCTGCTGGGCTGCGCCACGGTGATCGCCTCCTTCGGCTACGCCCTGGCACTGTTCACCTCCGTGGGAGGGGCGGAACAGGCCGCGCGTTCGCTGCACCTGTTCTCCTGGATCCCCGTCAACTCCCTGCAGGTCGACTTCGGGCTGCGCATCGACCCGCTGTCGCTGGTCTTCGTGCTGCTGATCACCGGGGTCGGCGCGCTGATCCACATCTACTCGATCGGCTACATGGCCCACGACCAGCAGGGACGCGTCGGACGGGGCAACACCGAGCGGCGCCGCTTCTTCGGGTACCTGAACCTGTTCGTGGCGGCGATGCTGATCCTGGTGCTCGGCAACAGCTTCGTGACCCTCTACCTCGGCTGGGAGGGCGTCGGGCTGGCCTCCTACCTGCTCATCGGTTTCTGGCAGCAGCGTCCCAGCGCCGCGGGGGCGGCCACCAAGGCCTTCGTGATGAACCGGGTCGGCGACGTCGGACTGGCGCTGGCGATCTTCCTGCTGTACGCCAGGCTCGGCACCACCCAGTACTCCGAGGTGTTCGCCCGCGCCGGGGAGCTCTCGACGGGAACGGTGCTGGCCATCTCGTTGTTGCTGCTGCTGGGAGCCTGCGGCAAGTCCGGCCAGGTGCCGCTGCAGGCGTGGCTGCCCGACGCCATGGAGGGTCCCACGCCGGTCTCGGCGCTGATCCACGCGGCCACCATGGTCACCGCGGGGGTCTACCTGATCGCGCGGGCCAACCCGCTCTACACCATGACCGAGACCGGTCAGCTGGTGGTCGCGATCGTCGGTGCGGTCACCCTGCTGGTCGGCTGCGTGATCGGCTGCGCCTACGACGACATCAAGAAGGTGCTGGCTTACTCCACGGTCAGCCAGATCGGCTACATGATGCTCGCCGTCGGGCTGGGGCCGGCCGGGTACGCGCTGGGAATCATGCACCTGCTCACGCACGGTTTCTTCAAGGCGGCACTGTTCCTCGGTGCGGGCTCGGTGATGCACGGCATGCGCGACGAGGTCGACATGCGCAAGTTCGGCGGGCTCTACCGCTACATGCCGATCACCTTCGCCACCTTCGCGGTCGGCTATCTGGCGCTGATCGGTTTCCCCTTCCTCTCGGGCTACTACTCCAAGGAAGCCATCATCGCGGCGGCCTTCGGCGAACCCGGTTGGCAGGGCTGGGCGCTCGGCGGTGCGGCGGTACTCGGTGCCGGACTCACCGCCTTCTACATGACCCGCCTGATGCTGCTGACCTTCTTCGGCGAACGGCGCTGGCAACACCGGACGGCCTCCGACGGCGGGGAGTTCCACCCCCACGAGTCGCCGCCGGTGATGACGGGGCCCATGATCGTGCTCGGCATCGGCTCGGTGGCAGCGGGTTTCCTGTTCACCAGCGGCGAGCGGTTGGTGCACTTCCTGAGCCCCGCCCTCGGCGAACTCCAGGAGGGACACACGGTGCTGCCGCACTCGGTGATCCCGGTGTTCACGCTCGGGTTCTCCGCGCTCGGCGTGCTGGTGGCCTGGCTGGTCGTGGGGCGCCGTCCCGTTCCCGAGACCGCACCGTCCCGGGTCTCGCCGCTGGTACGCGCGGCCCGTGCGGATCTCTACGGCAACGCGCTGAACCGCGCGGTGGCGGTGCGTCCGACCGTGGGACTGGCCGACGGGCTGGCGCGGTTCGACCGGGTCGGTGTCGACGGCGCGGTCAACGGGGTCGCCACGACCCTCGGCGCCGCCTCGCAGGTGCTGCGGCGTTGGCAGACCGGCTTCGTCCGGTCCTACGCGATGTCCATGTTGGTCGGCGGCGTCCTGCTGGTGGCCGCCCTGCTCTCGGTGGGAACCCCATGACGACGGCCCGCTGTGCGAATTCCCGCGAAATAGCCGGAGAAGAGGAGACGCGATGAACCTGCTCCTCGCGCTGATTCTGTTGCCGCTGCTCGGCGCGATCGTCGTGGCGCTGCTGCGCGGCAACGAACGCGCGGCCAAACCGGTAGCCCTGGGCTTCTCGCTGGTGGAACTGGTGCTCGCGGCGGTGGCCTGGCTGAGCTACCAGCCCGGCGGGGCCAGGCTGCAACTGAGCGGCTCCGTCGAGTGGATCCCCCAGTACGGCATAAGCCTCTCGTTCGGGCTGGACGGCATCGCGCTCGTCATGGTCGCGGTGATCGCGCTGCTGATGCCGCTGGTGCTGGGATTCAGCTGGCGGGAACGGCTCCCAGCCGAGCGCAGCCGGGGTGGCTTCTTCGCGCTGCTGCTCGTCGAGCAGGCGCTGACCGTGGCGGTGTTCGCCACCACCGACCTGTTCGTGTTCTACGTGCTGTTCGAGATCATGCTGATCCCGATGTACTTCCTGATCGGCGGATACGGCGGCAGCAGGCGGCAGTACGCGGCAGTGAAGTTCTTCCTGTACTCCTTCCTCGGTGGACTGATCATGCTGGCCTCGGCCATCGGGGCCTACTCCTACGCGGCGAGCGTCACCGGGCGGGGAACCTTCGACTGGGCCACGCTGCGCGGAGTGCTCGCCGACGCGCCGACCTCGGTGCAGGTGTGGATCTTCCTCGGTTTCTTCGCGGCGTTCGCCATCAAGGCACCGCTGGTTCCGCTGCACACCTGGCTGCCCGACGCCACCGAACAGGCCCCCATCGGCGTGGCGGTGATCGTGGTGGGAGTGCTGGACAAGGTGGGGACCTTCGGATTCCTGCGCTACAGCCTGCCGCTGGCTCCCGAGGCGTCCCAACTGCTGGCACCGCTGGTGCTCACGCTGGGCGTGATCGGCGTGCTCTACGGCTCGCTGCAGGCGTTCGGGCAGACCGACCTCAAACGGTTCATCGCCTACGTATCGATCGCCCACTTCGGATTCATCGCGCTGGGAATCTTCGCGTTCACCTCGCAGGCGCAGGTGGGCGCGGCCTCCTACATGGTCAACCACAGCATCGCCACCGGGATGCTGGTGCTGGTGATCGGAATGATCATCGCGCGCGGCGGTTCCAGCAGGATCGCCGACTACGGCGGCATGGCGCGTGTGACCCCGGTGCTGGCCGGGATGCTGCTGATAGCGGGACTGAGCACGTTGTCGCTGCCGGGAACCAACTCGTTCATCAGCGAGTTCCTCGTGCTGATCGGCTCCTTCGCCACCCGACCGGTGTTCGCGATACTCGCCACCATCGGGATGGTGCTGGCGGCGGTCTACGTGCTCCGCCTCTACCAGCGGGTGATGCAGGGACCGCTCTCGGGGACCGCGCTGCTCGACTCGGTCGGCGGCCCGGGAGCCGCGACCGATCCGGAGGTCGCGGTGGACAGCGGTTCCGGATCCGGGGCCAGTCGGCTCGCCCTCCGCGATCTCGACGGCAGGGAGATCGGCGTCCTGGCTCCGCTCGTGGTGCTGATCGTCCTGCTGGGGCTGTACCCCGCCCCGGTGCTGGACGTGATCACCCCCTCGGTGGAAGCAACGATGAGCGAGGTCGGCGTCACCGATCCCGTGACCTCTCAGGGAGGTAACTGAAAGTGGGAGTGGTAGCGCGAACCGGTGCCCCGGACCGGCATCCCGAACTGCTGGCCCAGCAGCCCACCGACATGCCGCCGATCGACTACGCCGCCATCGCGCCGGTGTTGATCGTGCTGGTCGCGGCTTGTCTCGGTGTGCTGATCGAGGCTTTCGTGTACCGGCGGCAGCGTTGGGCCGCGCAGGTGGTGCTGAGCCTGCTGGCGGTGATCCTCGCGGGGGCGCAGGTGATCCGGCACGCGAGGCGGATCAACACCGGCGGAACCACCCTGTCGGACACGGTCGCCGTGGGACCGGCGACCCTTTTCCTGTGGGGAACGCTGCTGGCGTTGGCATTGGGGGCGATCCTGCTGATCGCCGATCGTTCGATCGAACCCGGCGGTGCGTTCGTCGCCGAGACCAACACCGCCGAGACGCCGCGACAGCCCGCCGACGCGCCCGGCGCCGCCTCCGCGTCGGTGATGGACCGCGCCACCGCCTCGGTGGCCGGGATGCGCACCGAGGTCTTCCCGCTCACGCTGTTCTCCCTCGGCGGGATGATGGTGTTCTGCGCGGCCAACGATCTGCTGACGATGTTCGTCGCGCTCGAGGTGCTGAGCCTGCCGCTCTACCTGCTGTGCGGGCTGGCCAAGCGGCGCAGGCTGCTCTCGCAGGAAGCCGCGGTCAAGTACTTCCTGCTGGGCGCCTTCGCCTCCGCGTTCTTCCTGTACGGGCTGGCCCTGCTGTACGGCTACGCGGGCTCGGTGAAGTTCTCCGACATCGCCGACGCCACGGCGGGAAGCCTGCGTTCGGACACACTGCTGTTCGCCGGCCTCGGGCTGGTGATCATGGGGCTGTTGTTCAAGGGCTCGGTGGGGCCGTTCCACCTCTGGACCCCGGACGTCTACCACGGTGCGCCCACCGCGGTGACCGGCTTCATGGCGGCCTGCACCAAGGTCGCCGCCTTCGGCGGGATGCTGCGCCTGCTGCACGTGGCCTTCGGCGCCTCCAGCTGGGAGTGGCACTGGGTGCTGTGGACCGTCGCGGTGCTGTCGATGGTCATCGGAGTGGTGTCCGGTCTGACGCAGCGGGACGTCAAACGCATGATCGCCTACTCCTCGATCGCGCATGCGGGATTTCTCATGGTCGGGGCGATCACGCTGACCGAGCGCGGCCTGTCCGCCACGTTGTTCTACCTGCTCGCCTACGGGTTCACCACGCTGGCCGTGTTCGGCATCATCGGCCTGGTCCGCACCTCGGAGGGTGAGGCAACTCACCTCTCGGACTGGGCGGGGTTGGCCAAGCGCTCGCCGCTGCTGGCCACCGTGTTCACCTTCCTGCTGCTCGCGTTGGCGGGTATTCCCGCGACCAGCGGTTTCATGGGCAAGTTCGTGGTGTTCTCCGCCGCGTTCTCCGCGGGCATGGGGCCACTGGTGGTCATAGCGCTGTTGGCCAGCGCGCTGGCCGCCTTCCTGTACCTGCGCCTGATCGTGCTGATGTTCTTCAACGATCCGGCACCCGACGGACCCACCGTCAGCGTGCCCGGGGCTTTCACCACCGCGGCCATCACGCTCGGGGTGGTTGTCACGTTGCTGTTCGGGCTGGCACCGCAGCTGGCGCTGGACTGGGCGAGTGTCGGTGGCTTCGTGTCGTAAGGTGTCCCTCGCAGGGCATTTCCGGGGGAGACGAAGGCGACGGTGACGTGACCAGCCCAGTTGGTGAGCCGACCGGCGGTGTGCCGTGGGAGACGGGCACCGCGGTCGGCGGTTTCGACATTGCCGATCCGAAGCTCGCCGAATCGGTGCGGGCCGGGATGACGCGGGTGGAACGACTGCTGCACGAATCGGTGCACAGCGATCTCGACTTCGCCACCCGCGCGTCCCTCCATCTCGTCGATGCGGGGGGCAAGAGGTTCCGGCCGCTGTTCACGCTGTTGGCCGCCGAGTTCGGGGAGCCGGAGCGGGAAGAGGTGACCAAGGCGGCCGTGATCCTCGAAATGGTCCACCTGGCCACGCTCTACCACGACGACGTGATGGACGAGGCCACCATGCGGCGGGGCGCGAGCAGCGCCAATGCCCGGTGGGACAACTCGGTCGCCATTCTCACCGGCGACTTCCTGTTCGCGCAGGCGTCCCAGCTGGCCGCCGATCTGGGCAGCGATGCGGTCCGCATGCTGGCTCGTACCTTCGAGTCCCTGGTGACCGGTCAGATGCGCGAGACCGTCGGCGTCGAGGGCGGTGAGGATCTCGTGGCGCACTACCTCGAGGTGATCGACGAGAAGACCGGATCGCTGATCGCCACCTGCGGCCGGTTCGGTGCCTTGTTCTCGGGCGCGCCGCAGGAGCAGATCGGTGTGCTGGAACGGGTGGGAAAGATCGTCGGCACCGCTTTCCAGATCTCGGACGACGTCATCGACATCGCCTCTCCGCCGGACGAGTCCGGCAAGACGCCCGGTACCGATCTCCGCGAGGGAGTTCGTACACTGCCGATGCTCTACGAGTTGACCGCTTCCGATTCCGACGCACGGTTACGCGAGCTGCTCTCGGGATCACTGACGACTGATGCCGAGGTCCAGGAGGCGTTGCGACGGTTGCGCGACTCGTCCGGGTTGGTTCGTGCCCGTCGAACCCTCGATACTTACGCTGAACAGGCGAGGGTCGAGCTCGCCCGACTGCCGGACTGCCCGGCGCGGCAGGGGCTGTTCGCGTTGGTCGACTACGTCGTGGCCCGCACCCGATGAGATGCCCCGGCGTGTCGTTCGCCACCGTGCCGGTGTCGGTCGTGCTCGCACTCGTCGCCGGTTGACTTCGCGAGAGAAAGGACCGCAGCGGTGACGTGGCTGTTTACCCAGGTGTGGCTGTGGAGCCTGGCCGCGTTCGCGGCAGGTGTGGCGGCCACCTGGCTGCTGTTCGTGCGGCCCGCCCACCAGCGGCTGCGTGAGTTGCGGGACCGCTCGTCCGCCGAGGGCGACATCGCGCTGTGGGAGTCCGAACCGGTTCCGGACAGTGAGTTCCACCGTTATTCCGAGCTCGACCGGGACACCGGAACGACCCGCGACACCGCGGTCCAGCCGGTTCCGGAGAACGGGACACCGCGCGACCGCGCCCCGGAATCCGGCACCGAAGCCGCCGCGCACCGCCCCGAGAGCTCGGACGCGGCCACCCCATACGGATCGGGCGCCGCCGAATGGCCGACCGAGCACGTGCCCCGACCACTGGGCAGTCAGCGCGCGCGCTGGATGGAGGCCGCCTCCGAGGACTTCGGCGGATCCGTCTTCGCGGCCGCACCCGGGACGGAAGGCGCGAGTAGCTCCGCGACGGGCGAGTGGGAGCCCGTTCAGGAGACGCCGCGCGGTTCCGACACCGCTTCCTTCGACGAGTCAGAGCTGCGGCTGGAGCGGGAACGCGAGCTGCGTGAGGAACATCCGCGCAGACAACCCCCCGAGTCGGCCCCAGCGCCGGGCGGCGCCGAGTGGTCCGCGACGCCCACCACACCAGCCGAGGTGAGCTCCGGCGCGGAACTCTCCGGCCCTGCCGGGGACCGCGCGTGGTTCTCGGCCGCGGAGTTCGACATGTACGACACCGACAACGTCGCCTCGGAGACCACGCGACAGTTCGGCGGTTCCGAGCGTCCCGGTTCGGGGTCGGAACCGGGCGAGCCGCGTCGGGGGACGGCAGCCGGTGAGCAGGCGGGGGAGCGCTCCGGTGAGTCCTCCGAGGGGGAACTCACCGGCAGGCTGCGTTCACTGTTCGAGCCGATGGTGACGCCCGGAATCGACCCCGACCGCAGCGGTGCCGAACTGCCGGACAGCTCGGCCTCGCCGGTGACCGAGGGTGCGGATTCCGCCCCGGGACCGGAGGGAACAACGGGTGGGACCACCCCCGCAGGGCCCACCGACTCCGCGTCGGGTGGTGCCGCGGGTGTCGACGAGACCCCCGAAGGGCTTCCCAGAAGAGTTCCGGGGGCCAACACCCGGCGCGGTGGCTCCGCCACCAACGCCCACTCCGTGCTGAGCGGAAACGTCCTCGACAACCCGGGCCGGGGGAGGTCCTCGGACGCGACGGCAGGCGAGTCCGGCACCGACGCCGGGAACGAACCGCAGGAGTGGTACCCCGACGAGAAGTATCCGGAACAACCGAGGCCGGACGAGAGCTACACGGTCAAGGGGCAGTTCGGCTCGCGGCAGTACCACACCACCGACTCGCCCTATTTCGATCGGGTGGTCGCGGAGGTGTGGTTCCGTGGTCCGGCGGACGCCGAGCAGGCCGGTTTCGTCGCCTGGGACGGCCGCTCGCGCTCCTGAGCGGCCCGGGCGGTGTCGATTTCCCGCGAAATCGCCGCGCCGCTTCGACACAGCGCCGAACTCCCACCACTCACGCAGGCCGCACTCCGACCACCCTCGCGGTCGGCACCGCCGCGGGTTCTCCCGTGCGGCGCTCGCGAGGACGCCGGAGACGTTGTGTAGGTCGCTACCCGAAGTCGCCGGACCCGCAGCGAGAGCCGTGCGAGAGGTTCCGCCACAGCAGTAGCTACGCCCCACACGCCGAGCACAGTTCTACGCCTGGGGTGGTCTGTCGAGTAACCGCGACAGCACCACCGTGGAAACGGTCCGGTTGATGAACTCGACCGCACGCAGCCGCTCCAGCGCGGTTTCGAGGTGATGGATGTCGGCCGCACGCAGGTGCACGATCGCGTCCGCCTCCCCCGAGACGGTGTAGGCGCGAACCACCTCCGGCAGCGGTTCCAGCCCCGCGAGCAGTCGGTCGGTGGGCACGTTGCCGTGGCAGTGCACTTCCACGAAGGCCTCGGTCCCCCAGCCGAGCGCTTCCGGGTCCACCACGGCGGTGAAGCCCTGCAGCACGCCGTTGTCCAGCAGTTTGTCCACGCGTCGTTTCACAGCGGGCGCGGAGAGTCCCACCGCCTCGCCGATCTCCGCGTAACTGGCCCTGGCGTCGGTGACCAGTTGCGAAACGATTCGTTGATCCAGGGGGTCCATGTGCAACATTCTGCCGTATTCGCCGCAATGAAGGCGCATTGAATGCTGCAAAAGCAGGGATTAGATTACGTAATATGTCGGTCTCCACTGTCGCAGCGCCCGATCCCGTTCAACGGCATGACACGGCCGGGAACGTGCCGACGAGGCGTCACTACGTGATGTGTCCCCCGGAACACTTCACGGTGGAGTACTCCATCAATCCGTGGATGGACCCGGACGAGCCCGTCGACACCGAACTGGCGATGTCGCAGTGGCGTGAGCTCGCGGGCATCTACCGTCGGCTCGGTCACACCGTCGAGACCGTGCCGCCGCAGCCGGGACTGCCCGACATGGTCTTCTCCGCGAACTCCGCCACGGTGATCGGTGGCCGAGTGCTCGGTGCCCGGTTCAGGTCACCCGAACGCGCTCCCGAGGCCGAGCACTTCCGGAGGTGGTTCTCCACGAGCGGCTACCGCGATCTGGTGATGCCCTCCCGGATCAACGAGGCCGAGGGTGACTTCGCCTGGACCGGACAGCTGCTGCTGGCGGGCAGCGGTTTCCGGACCGATCCGCAGGCCCACGCCGAGGCCCAGGAGGTGCTCGGCGTCCCGGTGGTATCGCTGCGGCTCACCGATCCCCGCTACTATCACCTGGACACCGCGCTGTTCGTCCTCCGCAAGGGCGATCGGCCGCAGGTCGCCTACTATCCCGAGGCGTTCTCCGAGGGCTCCCGACAGGTACTGCGCAGGCTCTTCCCCGACGCGGTGATCGCCGACTCCGCCGACGCGGAGTGCCTCGGGCTCAACGGGGTTTCCGACGGCAAGCACGTGGTGCTGCCCAGCGAGGCCACCGGCCTCGCCGAACGACTGCGCGCGCACGGCTACGAACCGCTGCTCACCGACATCTCGGAGCTGCGCAAGTCCGGCGGTGGCCCCAAGTGCTGCACCATGGAACTGCACGAGTAACGGGGGTGGGGCGGAGCCTCCGGCACCGGGTCCCTGTGGCGCGGGAGGCGCGTGCCCGACTCGGTGCGGGACGACGACCGAGCGGGAACGCGAGCTCCGGTGCGAGCTCTCGGGTCACTCCTCCAGCACCGCTTGCACGTCCAGCTCGATCCGTACCGTCGGACCGACAACGCCGATCCCCTTGCTCAACAGCTGCTGCCAGTTGACCGCGTAGTCCTCCCTGCGCAGTTCCGTGGTCGAGTGACACGCCGTTCGGGTGCCGTTCCAGGAGCGCGTTCCCAGGTAGGTGGTGTCCAGCTGCACGGGGCTGCTCCTGCCGCGCAGCGTCAGCTGACCACCGACCACCCAGCGGTCACCGCGCAGCTGGGTCAACCTGTCGCTGCGGAAGTACAGCCTCGGGTGGTTCGCCACGTCCAGAAAGTCGGCGGAGCGCAGATGGTCGTCACGCATGCGCACTCCGGTGTCGATGCTGGATGCGTCGATGGCGACCTCGACCACGGACTTCTCGAACGGTTCCCGGACCGTGACGCGCCCCTCCAGCTCGCGGAAGGCGCCGTGGATCTTCGACATGCCGATGTGCTGTGCGATGAACCGGATCTCGGTGTGGTCCGGATCGAACGTCCAGACGCCGGGCTCGGGGAGCGTGCTCTCCGGGTCCCGCTCCAGGCGCACGGATCCGATCGCGGTGTGCCGGTTCGTGCGGACCTCGGCCCTGGTGCCCGTTCGCTGGTAGCCGCCCCCGGTGATCGAGACCTTGTGGGTGCCCGGCTGCACCGTGGCGAGGAAGAAGCCGTACCCGTCGGTGGTTCCGCTGGCCACCTGCTGATTCAGCCGGTTCACCACCGTCACGGTGGCCTCGGGGAGCGGGCGATCGGCTTCGTCGTGTACCTGACAGCTCAGCGTCCCGCCGTCCAGCGGGGTGGGAGGCAGCGCGTTGCTGGCGCCTTCCCGGGCGGGTTTGCGCGCGGCACCACGGCCGAGCAGTTTCGACAAGACCAATCCGAATCCTCTCCGCCGCCTCCCGGATGCCGGTGGCGGCAGTACGCCCCGAACCCGTCCTCCGGCCACGGGCCAGGACGAGCGGCCTCACCGCGCCCGATGTCTCGTCCGGCGGGGGAGCGCGGCCGGGAGCTCCGCCGCGTAGCCACCACAGCAGCCGGTTCGACAACGTTTCGCCGCCGGGCGCGGCCTCGCGTGTCGGCACGGGCCGAGCGCGTGAGTCGTTTACAAGTGTCCCTCAGTTTAGTTTCTTCGCGAGAGAAAGTTGATCGGTGGGGCTATGAGCTCGGTCTCCACCGATTCTGTGACGTGTTCGGCGTGGCGTGTTAAGGAACTGCCGGTCCTCGCGCGACGTTGTCCAGGTGAGTTCTTCACGGGGCGCCCGGCCGGCGTGAATCGCCGCTCACCGTGCGTGGTTCCCGGTCATCGTCGAAGGTGACCGGTCCCCGGAAACTGGTCCGGAAACCGGGCGGAGGCGGGAGTACCTTGCACAGGCATTGGAACGGAGTAAAAACAGCGCTCTTGCTCGGTGCCATGAGCGCACTCATCGTGTTGCTCGGGTCGCTGTTCGGGCGGTCCGGCATGGTCGTGGCGCTGCTGATCGCGCTCGGAATGAACGGCTACGCGTACTTCAACTCGGCCAACCTCGCGTTGCGGTCGATGCGTGCCCGGCCGGTTTCCGAGGCGGAGCAGCCCGCGATGTACCGCATCGTGCGAGAACTCGCCACATCCGCGAAGCAGCCGATGCCCGCGCTCTACATCAGTCCCACCGTGGCGCCCAACGCGTTCGCGACGGGGCGCAACCCCCGCAACGCGGCCGTCTGTGCTACCGCCGGGATCCTGGAGCTGCTCGACGAGCGGGAACTGCGCGCCGTGCTGGGGCACGAGCTCTCGCACGTCTACAACCGCGACATCCTGATCTCCAGCGTCGCGGGCGCGCTGGCCAGCGCGGTCACCTTCATCGCCAACTTCGGGCTGATCTTCGCCAGCTTCGGCGGGGACGACGAGGAACGCCCCAATCTGATCGCGCTGCTGCTGGTGTCGCTGCTCGGGCCGGTGGCGGCAGCCGTGGTCCAGATGGCCGTGAGCCGCTCCCGCGAGTACCAGGCGGACTCATCGGGGGCCGAGCTGACGGGAGATCCGCTGGCCCTGGCATCGGCACTGCGCAAACTCGAACGGGGGACCAAGCAGGCCCCGCTCGCGGCCGACCCGAAGCTGGTCAGCGAGTCCCACCTGATGATCGCCAACCCGTTCCGCCCCGGGGAACGGATGACGCGGTTGTTCTCGACCCATCCGCCCATCGCCGACCGGGTTCGACGGCTGGAAGGACTGGCAGGGCGCCAGCTACCCACCCATTATTAAGAGGGAGCATCAACACTCACGTGCGTGGTTGGGTAGCCGGCACGTGAGTCGGCGCCTTGCTGTGTTGGGCCGGCTCTTGAGTAGCGATCTACGCGGCGAGCGGCCCGGCCTCGCAATGCATCCGACTCACGCACCGGGGACTCTTGCGCTGCGTGGCTCCGAATGATGGATTCCGTGGCCTGGGACGTAGCTGCTCGCTTGGCGGAACCTCCGGCACGGCTCTCGCTGCGGGTGCCCCGACATCGGGTAGCGACCTACACGACGTCGGGGCCGTCCTCGCGAGAGCCGCACCGGAGAACCCGCGGGTGGTCGGGCTGCGTGGGTGGTCGGAGTTCGGCCCTGCGTCGTAACGGCGCGGCGATTTCGCGAGAAATCGACGGCCACCGGGCCACAACGCCGTACTGGCGCGGCGATTTCGCGAGAAATCGACGCCGCCCGGAAATCGATGTCGCAGGGACGTCGGAGCCGACTCACTCGGCCTCGGCGTCCAGCTGCCGTCCGGCAATGGCCTCGGCGATCTCCATGACGTACTGGCCGTAACCGGACTTGGACAGCCGCCCCCCCAGCTCGTAACACTCCTCGGGTGTGATGTACCCCATGCGCAGCGCTATCTCCTCCAGGCATGCGATGCGCACTCCCTGGCGGTGTTCCAGCACCTGCACGAACTGCCCAGCTTCCAGCAGCGACTCGTGCGTGCCCGTGTCCAGCCAGGCGTAACCGCGATTCAGCTCGATCAGGTGTGCGCGACCCCGCTCGAGGTACGTCGTGTTGATGTCGGTGATCTCCAGCTCGCCACGGTTGGAGGGGCGCAGCGTACGGGCTATGTCGACCACCTCGTTGTCGTAGAGGTAGAGCCCGGTGATCGCCTTGTTGGAGCGGGGGGCGGCCGGTTTCTCCTCCAGTGAGACCAGCTTGCCCGCGCCGTCGGTCTCGCCGACGCCGTATCGTTGCGGATCGCGCACCGAGTAGCCGAACAGCGTGCAGCCCTCCAGCTCGGCGGTGCTGTGCTGCAGCAGTTTCGAGAACCCCTGTCCGTAGAAGATGTTGTCGCCGAGCACGAGCGCGACCGAGTCGTCGCCGATGAAGTCCGCGCCGATCAGGAACGCCTCGGCCAGTCCGTTGGGCTCGGTCTGGGTCTCGTACTCGATGCGCAGCCCGAGGCTGCTGCCGTCGCCGAACAGGCGACGGAACAGCGGAAGGTCCTCGGGCGTGGAGATCAGCAGGATGTCGCGGATCCCCGCCAGCATCAGCACCGAGAGCGGGTAGTACACCATCGGCTTGTCGTAGACCGGGAGAAGCTGCTTGGACACCACCTGGGTGACCGGGTGCAGCCGCGTGCCGTTGCCCCCGGCCAACACGATTCCCTTCACCGAGTTCTCCCGTCGACGGTTGCGAGTGCTGTGCGTGCGGCGTGCCTACTCCGCGAGCGGGCTGGTCCCGCCTCCGCTCAACGGTAGTTCTCGAACTGCAGTGCCACGTCGAAGTCGCTGCTTTTCAACAGCGAGATCACTGCCTGCAGATCGTCCTTCTTCTTGGCCGAGACCCGCAACTGGTCGCCCTGGATCTGTGCCTGCACCCCCTTGGGGGCCTCGTCGCGGATCTTCTTGGAGATCTTCTTGGCCGTTTCCTGCGCGATGCCCTGCTTGAGGCTGCCGGAGACCCGATGCACCTGGCCCGAGCCGACCGGTTCGCCCAGCTCGACGGCCTTCAGTGAGATGCCCCGCTTGACCAGCTTCTCCTTGAAGACCTCGACCGCGGCCCTGCAGCGCTCCTCGGTCTCGGACTCCAGGGTCACGGCCTCCTCGCCGGCCCAACTGATCTTCGTCCCGGTTCCCCTGAAGTCGAACCGGTTCGCGAGCTCCTTGGCAGCCTGGTTGAGTGCGTTGTCCACCTCCTGCCGGTCGACCTTGCTCACTACGTCGAACGACGGGTCCGCCATGTCGGAAACTCCTCACGTGGGCTGTTGTGGTGAGCGAATACGCTACCCGGCCCCCCTTACACGAGCGCGGGTGCCGGTATGTATGATTTTGGTACAAGCCAACAGCGGATGGCTGCTACGCCGGGTTGCCCGAGCGGCCAAAGGGAGCTGACTGTAAATCAGCCGCGCAAGCTTCAGAGGTTCGAATCCTCTACCCGGCACAACCGATAACACCGCCCTCTGACCCGCGAAGACGGGGCAGGGGGCGGTTTCTTGTCTCCGGACCTGTTGAACCGTGTGCCAGGGCGCGGCTCGATCCGTGCACGGAAATCGCTGTTCTCGACACGAGCGGTAGTACTGACTGCGAGGATGTCTCCGATGCGGATGTGGGATCGGCTCGGGGCGGGTCAGGCTGCTTCAGCGGCCAGTGCGGCAGGACGGAGTGCGTCGATACCTCGTCGGGGCGAACCGGGAAACCGGTGCGGCACGGCTCGCCGTCGCTGACGGGCGCTCGGCGGCGACACGACGCGGAGAACTCTCATCACTCCGAGGTGAACCGGTGGAAATCGCTGTTGGGAGAGGACAGAGGTGCAACCGTCGGCGGACGATCGTTTCGTCGTTCTCAACGACGAGCCCGTGAGCGAGAACGGGGAGGACCTGCTCGGTACGAGTGATACCGCCGACAGGCTCTCCGACCTGATCGTCTCCTCGCGGGACTCCACTCCGTTCACGCTCGCGATCGACGCCGGCTGGGGCATGGGCAAAAGCAGCCTCATGCGACAGCTGCGGCTTCGGCTGGACGGGACGGAAGGAGTGCGGACGACTTGGTTCAACGCCTGGACCTCGGGTTCCGACGCCTTGGAAGTCCTGATCAAATCCGTGCTGCTGCGTTTCGACCGGAACATCCTGCGCAGGGCTTACCACAGGGTCGCCGGAGCGCCGCGGTTGTCGAGGTGGCTTCGCATCGGGTTCCGCCTCGCGATGACCGCATTCGGCCTTCGACGGCTGGTCGACGAGCTCTGGGCGCAGCTTTCGGTGGATCCGAAGTCGCGCGACGAGATTCGGGGCGCGGTGAGGGACATGGCCCAGGAGTGGGTGAACTCGGCGAACTCGGCGGGCAAGCAGATCGTCGTCTTCGTCGACGATCTGGATCGCTGTCGGCACGATGTGGTGGTGACCGTCTGCGAGGCGATCAAACTCTACCTGGACGTCCCGGGGCTGGTGTTCGTCATCGGCTGTGATCAGTCCGCGCTCAATCGCAGTATCCAGCAGGCGGACATCGCGGGCGCTCATCCGGCCGGGTACCTGGAGAAGATCGTCCAGGTGAACTACCACTCGCCCCAGCCGGGGCAGCGCCAGGTGCGTGACCTGGTCAACGGCTACGCATCGAGGTCGGGTACCTCGCAGTTCTTCGACGAACACGTGCTGAACTTCGTCGCCGAGCGCACCGGGCGTAATCCGCGACGCATCAAGAGGCTGATCAACAGTTTCGTGCTCGAGTACCACCTCGACAAGGAGTGGCAGGACTTCGGCGCGAAAATCCTGGTCAGAGTCCTGCTGCTGCAGCACTTCTATCCGGCGTTCTACAGACTGCTCACCAGCTCCGCCACCGAGGATCCCGTGCAGGAGTTCCTCGAGTACCACGATGTTCGTGAAAACATCAACATGGGCGGTACGAACCCTGAATCGTGGCGGGATGTCTTCACGAAGTACAAGATCGAATCGCCTGGCGAGAACGTTGACCGTGATGTGCTCCGCGACTATCTCGGGCAGCTGGAGCAGCAACTTCCGGAGTCCTTCCCCAGGCTTGTCACCGATGAAGTGTTCACCACCACGCTGCGTCAGTTGAAGGAGTCTCCGCACTTCGATCACCTGCGACAGCACCTGCAACGTCGGCGGTTCCGGTTCGATCCGGGCGGGATCGCCGACGCCGAGGAGCGGTTGCCGGGCGAGCGCACCGACATGCGGGGTGGGTACGCGCTCGTCGTGGACGACGTCTTCGCGGAGAAGAACGGTGAGTTCTCCGACACCGGAGGGATCGTCACCACCCTGCGGGAGTGGGGGGCGAAGGTGGACACCGCCAGCGACTTCGAGTCGATGAAGCGGGCCATACGTGGCAGAGTTCCGGACATAATCGTCTCCGACATCAACCGGCACGGTGTCGACGATTCCGGGTTGCAGGACGTTCAGGCGCTGCGTGACCAGAACATCTACAAGGGACCCGTGGTTTTCTACGTGGCACGTGTCACTCCCGCGCGGCGCGAGTGGGCCGGTGAACTGGACGCCGTCGGGGTGACCAACAGCTTCAGCGAGGCGATGGAGTGGGCCAGAATGTCGATATTCGGGTGAGCCCGGTTTTCCGGGCTCCACCGTTCCCGCCGATGCGCCGATCGGTTCACGCCGTCCTCGTTCGGGCGGGGACCGTTTCGGCGACGGGCTTCGTGAGCTCCCGGTAGTGGTAGCTGGACTTAGTAACGAATCCCAACCGCTCGTAGAGGTCGCGTGCGGCGACGTTGTCGGCCGTCACCTGCAGCCAGGCGTGCTCGCTTCCGAGTTCGACGGCACGTTCCAACAGGCCGCGAAGGACCGCGCTCGCGTGGCCGCCACGTCGCGCGTCGGGCCGGACCGCCATGCAGTACACCCCTGCCCAGGAACCGACCAGGGCGAGCCGTCCCACCGCGGCGGTGCCGTGCCGGTCCTCGCCCGTCGCGTACAACGCTTCACCACCGGTGAGCACGTCGTGGGCGATCGCCCGCGACTCGCGTCCGCCGCGCCCGTCCACCGCCCACCACAGATCCAGCCAGGCCGAGTCCGGCCGGTTCAGCACCCGTACTTCGCGGTGGGGCGGTGGAGTCCGGCGCAGTACGTCCTCGATCGGCGCGACCTGAACGATCGTCGGCGTTCGGACTTCGTATCCCCGCCGAGCCAGTGCGGAGTCCAGACCGGAGGGCCGCGCGGCTGGGCCGATCTGGAACACGGGCGGCAGTCCGCGGCCGCGGTACAGCTCCTCGACGCGGCCGATGGCGTCGGCGAGGTCGTTCGGGCAGTGGACCGGCAGGACCGAGTTGGCCCGCCGCGTCACTCCGTCGGAGAGCCGCGCGATCCAACCGTCGATCGTCGTCTCCCGAATCGCGGGCCATCCCCGTCGCATGAGCGTCTGCAGCTCGGCAAGTGAGATCACGGTTTGAGCATAGTGATGCAGCAAGATGCATTTCTACGCGTTTTTGGCCGTGTTCAGCCCTGCATCCGCCGGATCGTGTCGCGACTGTCCGAAGCGGATGGGTACTCGTCGGGCTCCGCCACTGAACCGGGTTCGCCGGGGGGCGCCGCCAGATCCTCGGCCTTTCCCGCTCCGGTGTTCGGCGGTTCCCCGGTCTGCACTCCGGGTCTTTCGTACTCCCCCGGGACGCTGCCGGGCAGTGGCGGACTTTCCCCGAACGAAGGTTCCGATGGAGTTTCCCGATCCGAGTCAGCCGTCCGGACGTCCCGGAACGAGGAAGACCCGTGGAACACCGCCCCCGCCAGGCTCAGCCACTCCCCGAACACCGCCCGGTCGAAATCGGCCTCGGCGTGGAACTCCGCGCGGTCCAGCCGTACGAACCGCCGGAACGTGGTGTCGGCGAACCACGCCTCGCGCTGGAAGACCGTCTCCCTGGCGCGAACCTGTCCGGTGAACTCGGCCCGGTCGAACACGGCGGGGCCGAGAAACCGCGCGCGGTCCAGCCGCACGTGATGCGCCCGGCAGTCCACCAGGTTCCAGTCCTGCAGGGTCGCTGTCGTCAGGTCCAGACTGATGTCGTGCCAGAACTTCGGATTGTTCGGCTCCCCGGCCGCGTCCGGATCCGGCCGGAGGTGTGACCAGATCAGCCGCTGCGCGGTACGCCTGACCTGCTCCTCCTGCTGCTGTCGCTCCTGCTCGTCGCCGACCTCGAAGCCGTTGATCGGTACGAGCAGCGAGGGTTGTGCGCCGTTCATCCGGCGGGTGGGCGGTCGCAGCCCCAGCCGCTGCGCCCGGTTGGTGCTTCGCGTGTCACTCGCTCCGGGCTGTTCCGGGTCGACGGGCGTGAACGGCATCCGCAGGTAGGCGCAGAACAGGTCGACGACCGTCTGACGATGTGCCGGGTTGTTCTGCCCGAGCCGTTCCAGCGCGTAGAGCGCCGCCAGTCGTACCGGCGCCTTGTCCGAGCCGAGCTGCTCCGCCGCCGCCGCGTACAGCTCGGTGACCCGCCGTTCGGTGGCGTCGTGTCTGGCGTCGGCGGCCGCTCGCTCCTTCTGGTCGAGTGAGAGCTCGGTGGCCCGCTGCCTGCGCGCCGCCAGCAGCAGTGCGACCCCTCCGCCGGTTCCCAGCACGATGCTGCCCGCGACCTTGACGGCCTCCAAACGGGCCTTGTCCCGGTCGCTGCCGCTGCCGAACGACCCCAGCAGCAGCCACATCGACAGGCTCGCCACCAGCAGCAGCACGCCAGCGCCCACCCAGATGGCCCAGGCGGGCATGACCGGAGTGCGTCTGGCCGTCGTGGTGCCGTTGGACATCGTGAGCTGGGACTCCTGGAGGCGTTGTCCGGAGCCGGGACGCCCCGGGCTCCCCGGAAGTTCCGGCGAGAGCTCGGAATCGAGCCGTACCCGAGATTAGCACCGTCCCGACACCTCGTGTGGCGGTTCGGGCGCACCGGGTGTTCCAGGTTCCGGTGCTTGCGGAACGGCACGGTTCCGTGGACGCAGTGCGGAGCGCGGTTGTAACGTCCCCGCATGCGCGTACTGACCACGCCCGAAGAGCGCTTCGAGGCGATCCCCGGATTCCGGTACTCCCCCCCACCACGTCGAGCTGTCCGATCAGGACGGCGGAACGCTGCGCATGGCCTACGTCGCGGCCGGTCCGGCGGACGGCCCGACGGTACTGCTGCTGCACGGGGAGCCGAGCTGGTCCTTCCTCTACCGTGACGTCGTGTCGGTGCTGGCGGAGGCGGGCATCAGGGCCATCGCTCCCGACCTCGTCGGTTTCGGTCGTTCGGACAAGCCGTCCGAGATCGGCGACCACAGCTACGCGCGGCACGTCGAGTGGCTGCGCCAGTTCGCCTTCGACGTGCTCGACCTGCGTGAGATCACCCTGGTGGGACAGGACTGGGGCGGGCTGCTGGGACTGCGGCTGCTCGCGGAGCACCCGGACAGGTTCTCGGGTGCTGTCGCGGCCAACACCGGCATGCCCACCGGCGATCACGACATGCCCGAGGTGTGGTGGCGATTCCGCAGGGCCGTGGAGCAGGCGGAAACCCTCGACGTCGGTCGACTGGTCGCGAGCGGATGTGCCCGGCCGATGTCTCCGGAAGTGCGCGCCGCCTACGACGTGCCGTTCCCCGACGAGTCCTACAAGGCCGGGCCGCGCGCCATGCCGGGCCTGGTGCCGACCAGCCCGGACGATCCGGCCACCGAGGCGAACCGCGCCGCGTGGCGAGCGCTGGCCGCGGACGACACACCCGTGCTGACCGCGTTCAGCGACAGTGATCCGATCACCGCGTCCATGGGGCCGGTGCTGCGCAAACTGCTGCCGGGTGCGGCCGGACAGCGGCACGCGACCATCGCCGAAGCCGGTCACTTCCTCCAGGAGGACGCGGGTGCCGAACTGGGTCGCGTGGTGGCCGAGTTCGCGCGCCGTTCGAACTGAACACCGGCAGAGCCGAACGCGGCCAGCGCGGAACGGCGCCGGAACCGGACGGCGCCGGAACCGGACAGGGGCTGTGCGGTTCCGGCGCGAGAGACGGTGGAACGAGACTCCGCGGGGGCGCACCGAACGACCCCCGCGGAACCGAGCCGACGAGATGCCGCGGACGGTGAGGACTCGTCAGTACACCACGTCCCGTGAACCGATACCGGTCAGCGAGCGCACCTTCATCGCGTCGAAGTCCTCCGGATCGGCGGAACGCGGCCGTACGAGGGTGCCGATGACACCGCACAGGAACGACATCGGGATCGACACGAGACCCGGGTTGCTCAGCGGGAAGAAACTGAAGTCCACCGAGGGGAAGACGGAGTCGGCGGACCCGGAGAACACCGGGGAGAACAGCATGAGCAGCAGGCAGGATCCGAGCCCGCCGTACATCCCCCACAGGGTTCCGCTGGTGTTGAACCGCTTCCAGAACAGCGTGAACACCAGAGTGGACAGGTTCGCGGAGGCGGCGATCGCGAAGGCCAGTCCCACGAGGAAGGCGATGTTCTGCCCGTTGACGAGGATTCCACCCAGGATGGCCGCGACACCTATGACCATCGCGGTGATGCGCGCCACCCTGACCTCGGAGGCCGGGTCGGCCTTACCGCCGCGTATCACGTTGGCGTAGAAGTCGTGCGCGAACGAGGCGGACGCCGTCAGGGTCAGGCCCGCGACCACGGCGAGGATGGTCGCGAAGGCCACCGCGGAGATCACACCGAGCAGTACCGTTCCGCCGATCTCGTAGGCGAGCAGCGGAGCGGCGGAGTTCTCGCCACCCGGCGCGTTGTTGATGGTCTCGGTGCCCACCAGTGCCGCCGCGCCGAATCCGATGACCAGCGTGCAGAGGTAGAACAGCGACATCAACCAGGTGGCCCACACGACCGATCGGCGCGCTTCCCGTGAGTTCGGCACCGTGTAGAACCGCATCAGCACGTGGGGCAGTCCGGCCACGCCGAGTACCAGTGCCATCGACAGCGATACGAAGTCCAGCTTCGTCAGCGCGCTTTCGCCGTACTGGGCGCCCGGGGCGAACAGGCGTTCACCGAGCGGGTTGTTCTCGGCGGCGCGCTGCATCAGGCTGCTGAAGTTGAAACCGAACTTGCCCAGCAGGAAGAGTGTTATCAGCGCCACCGACAGCAGCAGCATGACCGCTTTCAGTATCTGCACCCACGTGGTGCCCTTCATGCCGCCGATGAGCACGTAGAAGACCATGACCACGCCGACCACGGCGATCACCAGGGCTTGTCCCGTGCCGCTGCGAATGTCCAGCAGCAGGGCCACCAGATCGCCCGCTCCCGCCATCTGCGCGACCATGTAGGCGATCGTGATGAACAGTGTGGACACGGCGGCCGCGGCACGCACCGGACGTCGGCGCATCCGGAAGCTGAGCACGTCGCCCATGGTGAACCGGCCGGTGTTGCGCAGTCGCTCCGCGACCAGCAGCAGGTTCACCAGCCAGGCCACGAGAAAGCCGATCGAGTAGAGGAACCCGTCGTAGCCGTGTACCGCGATGGCACCGGCGATGCCGAGGAACGAGGCAGCGGACAGGAAGTCACCGGAAAGCGCGACTCCGTTCTGCGCACCGGAGAAGGTTCCCCCCGCCGCGAAGTAGTCGCTGGTGTTCCCGCTGCTGCTGGCCCGGTAGGCGATCAGCAGTGTGAGCAGAATCAGCCCGGCGAACACACTGATGTTGACGACGGGACTGGTGTCGCCGAGCGGGGACTGCTGTTGCGCCAGTGTGTTCACGGCTGACCACCACCGGCGGTCTCCCGCAGCTTGTCCACCTCGGGGTCCACCCGCCGCTCGGCGAACTTGACGTAGAGCGTGGTGATCAGGAGCGTGGAAACGAACTGTCCGACCCCGAACAACAAGCCGACATTGATGTTGCCGAAGACCGGCTCGGCCATGAAGTCCGGCGCGTAGGCGGCCAGTAGTACGTAACCGAGATACAAGGCGAGAAACAACACGGTCATCGGCAGCACGAAGCGCTTCAGCCGTGAACGCAGTTCACCGAATTCCGCGGATCCCGCAATTCCGGCGAAATCGGGGCCGGTTTTTCCGCCGCGTGCCGCGCTTTTCTCGATACCGCCGAAGGAAGCGTGCGTTTTCTCGCTTCGCTCCCCGTGCCGCGCGCGCAGTGGTGGTGGCGTCGTGTTGCTCATGCGCCCTTCTTCCGAAGTCGGTTAACTGTGTCGGTGGGGTTGTGCCGATTCGGTGTGTTCGGCGCGACCACGTCGACAGCCGACGCGAATCGCGGCGCCTCCCGGCCGTGGTGTCGGCCCGCCGGAGCCTGTCCGGTCAGCGCAACATACTACGTCCTTGTTCCCGCTATCGGGGGAATCCTGTTGCTTCCTCCGCCGTAGTCGGACGGATGTGCGGTCCGGACTTCGGGGCATGGCCGAGAGGATCTCGCTCTGTCGTGTCGCAGCTCATGGGCCATTACCGATGAGTACCACAGCGGCTCGACGGCGTCGCACCTGTCCCGGTTTTCACAGTCGGTCGAACACGCTAGGGTATTGCGGTTCGGCACCTTGTGCGAACTTTCTCCGTCCTTCGTGTGTCACGCTACCGGGCAAGCCTAAAACATGATCTTCTATGCGCCCGGATGTCCTGTTCAGGCGGTCGGGGTGGAAAAGTCGCCCCGCGATCGGTACCTTGTCCGCTATCTTTACAATCCGAGATGGCCACAAGCCGCGCGTCACCCGTTCGAAAAGGCTGGTGAAGTGACCCTCGCGGTACGCGACTATTGGTGACGGAGCGTATTGTGGGGATCACGTCCGCCCAGAATACCGCGTACCGAAGTGATCCGGGATGCGCTCGGAGCGACTCGGGGAACACCGGGATATGCCTTCACTCGGCCGGGTGGCACAGGCGCCGTTCTCCTACGATTTGTTCGTTCGGAAGGGACCGCACCGTGACAGAGCAGGACGAACGACAGCTTGACTTTCGGGAGCTTTCGTGAGTGCGGCGGCACGACGGGCGAACCGGGAACAGGTCCGAGACACCCGAGCCGCGCGGAACAGGCCCGGTGGCGCGCGGCGCGCCTCACTGCGCGACTGGCGGAACTGGCGGATCCCGGTAAAGCTCGGCGCCGTCGTGCTCGTTCCGGTCGTGTTCGTGCTCGCGCTCGGTGTTTTCCAGATCAACGACGAGGTTTCCCAGGCGAATCGTTACAAGGAGATCAGCAGGCTTACCGAGGCGCGGGACAGTATCCAGCCGCTGCTGACCGGACTGCAGTCCGAGCGCACCAGGGCCGCCGAGCTGCTCGGTGATGCCCCCGGTGCTCGACAGGAGTACCAGCAGCAGTACGAGAAGGTCACCGAATTCGTGGAGCAGGCGCCGCGGGTGCTGGACAACGTGCAGAAGTTCAGCCCGGTGACCTCGGCGCAGTTCGACCAGCTCCGCGGGCAGCTCGGGAAACTGCGCGAACTGCGCAAGGGAGTGATGACCGGTTCGCTGCGGCCCGTCGACGCGATCGGCACCTACAACGAGATCATCAGCTCGCTGCTGTCGATGGAGCGCGCGGTCATCAACACCATCGACGACTCGAGGCTCTACAGCACGATCAGCGCGCTGCACGAACTCTCCAGGGCCGAGGACGAGATCCGGATCCAACGTGCCCTGGTGGACGCCGCGCTCCCCCGGAGCGATTTCACTCCCGACCTGACCGACGCGCTCAACGACTCCAGGGCCCGGCTGGACTCGCGGATAACCAGTTTCGAGTCCGTGGCCAACTCCGAGCCGAGACAGGCCAGGCAGGTCGTCAACAGCGACGTCATGCAGCGGTGGTTGGAGACCGAGGATCAGCTCATGCGGGCGATCCGGGTCGACGAAGTGCGCTCCTCCCTGACGCTGGACCAGTGGAACCAGCTTTCCGACAAGCTCATCAACAGCACCACCCAGGTGCGCTACGAGCTGTCGAAGCAGTTCAACCAGCGCGCTTACTCGTTGTACGACGAAGCCAGCGACCGGGCCGGACTGACCACTGTGATCATGGTCGCGGGGCTGATCGTGGCAGCTGCCATCATCGTCGTGATGGGGCGCAATCTGCTCAGGTCGCTGGATCAGCTGCGCCGCGGCGCGCTGCACGCCGCTGACGAACAGCTGCCCCGTGCCGTCGACCGCATCCGGCACGGGTCCTCCGAATCCGATGTGGAGGTCGACGCGGTGCCGGTGCGGACCACCGAGGAGGTCGGTCAGGTGGCCCGCGCCTTCGACGAGGTCAACCGCCAGGCCCTTTACCTCGCCTCGGAGCAGGCGAACCTGCGGCGCGGTTACAGTGACTCCTTCGTCAACGTCTCCCGGCGCAGTCAGAGCCTGCTGGAGCGTCAGCTGCGACTGTTCGAGCAACTCGAGCACGACGAGGACGACCCGGACCAGCTGGCGACACTGTTCCGGCTCGACCACCTCGCCACCAGGATGCGGCGCAACAACGAGAACCTCATGGTGCTGTCCGGCAGCGACATGGCGCGCCGGTTCACCCAGCCGGTGCAGCTGTCCGACGTGCTCCGTGCCGCGATCTCCGAGATCGAGCACTATCCCCGTGTGGTGGTGCAGTCGCCCCCGGCGGCCCGGCTGGTCGGCTACGCGGGCAGCGACCTGGTGCGGTTGATGGCCGAGTTGCTCGACAACGCCGCGAACTTCTCCTCCCCCGAGACATCGGTCACGGTCTCCAGCCATCAGTCCGAGGACTCCTCGTTGACCATCGACGTGCTCGACCACGGGATCGGCATGGGGGAGCAGGAACTCGCCGAGGCCAACGACCGGCTGGCCTCCTTCGACGAGTACGACCTGTCAACCTCCCGGCGAATGGGGCTGCTGGTCATCGCGCGGCTGGCGGGCAGGCACGGCATCACGGTGCGGTTGCACGGCGGGGACGACGTCGACGGAGTTCGCGCCACGGTCCGGATTCCGCCCGACCTGGTCATTCCCGACGGTTCCGCGCAGTCCACCGTGCGGTCCACGCCCGAGCCGAGCCCTTCCACCATCGAACAGCGGTTGTCCTCCCCAGGTCAGGACGGTTCCGGTAGCACCGCCGCCGAACAGCCGGGACAGCAGGAGGAGGAGCGGCCCCGCAACGGCAACGAACAGACCTCCGCTCCCCGTGCGAACGGGGCCAATGCCAACGGGGCCAACCGTCATCAGATCCTGGAAGGTGGTCTGCCCCGTTTCGATCTGGGAGAGCCCCCCTCGCTGCCGACCCAGCAACGTGGCGGTTCCTCGGCGACCCCCACCCAGCCTCCTTCCCAGGCCGGTGACCGTTCCCGGCCTCCGGAGCAGGGGAACTCGCGGCCGCAGGCTCCGACACCGCCCCCCACGCCGGTTTCCCAACCGGAACCCCCGGCCGCTGCCGAGCCGGTCCGCTCCGCGAGCCAGCAGCGGGATCCCCAGCAGCGGGATCCGGAGCCGTCGGACAGGTTCCGCGGTCTCTTCGAACCTCCGGAGGGTCAGGAGTACGTGGAAAGCACCGAGGAGGAGTCGTTCGGGACATCGCTGCACTTCGACGACTTCGCGTCGGAAGAGGGGCCGGAACAGCGTTACTCGGACAGTGCGCCGACCGTTGTTCACGCGATAGCACCCCGAACCGGTTCGCCAGCGATGTTCACCGACTCCGCACCACAGTGGTTCCACCCGGCACCCGAGGACGCCTATCACCAGACCTCCTCGGGGCAGTCCGGTACCGGTGAGTGGTCCTGGCCCACCGGGGAGGACGACAACGACCGCCGAGTCCCGCACGAGAGGGAGGCCCTCGGTGAAAGGCCCTCCGGCGACAGGCCCAGCGACTGGCCCAGCGACTGGCCCAGCGACTGGCCCAGCGACAGGGGAACCCCCGCGGGAACGCCGGTTCCGCCGGGCAGCACGGAGGAGACCACACAACATCCCCGGGTGGAGGAACCCACCTCCGAGTCCCGTGCGGACCCGAGCGGTTTCACCCCCTCCGGTCTGCCGCGCCGCACACCGCGCGGTCAGTCGAACGATTCCGGTGGTCGGTCCGGAGCCGCTCCTGGCGGTCCGCGAGCCGGTGGGAACGCCGGTACCGCCACCGGTGGCAGAGGACTCAGCTGGATGGAAGAAGCCGAGCTCGAGAAGTCCTCGGACAGTGCCGCCTCCGGATTCCCCGGCGGCGGTCTCCCCGACCAGGGGCCGCGGCACGACCAGTCGCCCTCGACGGCACAGCATGCCGACGCCCCCGGAGCCGAAGCCAACCATCAGCTCGACGGACGAGCTCGACAGCAGCGGAATTCGTCGAGTTGGATCACTCGATCGGAGTCTCCGGTGAACGAGTCCTCCGCGTGGAACTTCGAAACCGACCAGGCACAGCAGGAAGCGGACGCGGCCGCGGATCCACAGCCCTCGGACTACACCTCGGCGGGCTTACCCAGGCGAGTGCCCAAACAGCATCTCGCCCCCGGAAGCGCCCCACCACCGAGCGGTCAGAGTTCCGGGACCCAGAACACACCGGCGCCGGACGAGACCCGTGGCCGGTTGTCGAGTTTCCAGCAGGGTGTGCGTCGGGGCAGGCACAGCGCTGGGGAATAGATAGGTGGGGCCGAGTTCCGCCCGCTCAGCCACCGCCGAACCAAGCAAAAGGAGGCGACATGTCATCTCAGCAGGCGAAGATCGACCAGTTCAATTGGTTGGTCACCGATTTCACGGAGCGCGTCAGCGGAGTAGCTCACGCGATCGTGGTTTCGGCGGACGGGCTGCTGTTGACGTCTTCGGACAAGTTGCCGCGGGACCGGGCCGAACAGCTCGCCGCGGTGGCTTCGGGCTTGTTAAGCCTCACCCAGGGCGCCGCTCGATGCTTCGAAGCGGGGCAGGTCAAGGAGACCATAGTCGAGATGGATCGCGGCATGATGCTGCAGATGTCCATCAGCGACGGTTCCTGCCTGACCGTACTGGCGGCACCGCAATGCGACATGGGCCTGATCGCCTACGAGATGGCGATGCTGGTCGAGCGAGTCGGTCGAATTCTCACGCCCGAGCTGCGTTCGCAGTTGCAGGGCGCTGACAACTCCGTTTCAGAGCAATTGGTGTGAGGCCACCATGAGCAGGGATTCCGGCTACAACGAGCGTCGTTCCGACGATGTCGGGCGGTGGTACGGGCGGGATGAGGAGCAGGACGTGGACGAGGCGACCTTCGCCGACGTCTACAACGGGCTCAATTTCGGCAGTGGGCGCGGCCGGAGCAAACGGAGGTCGGAGGAGCAGGAGGACGCACCGCGTCCGCGGCGATCCGAGCGCACGCGTTCCGACAGCGCCCGGTCCGAGGAGTCGGCCGGTTGGGAGAACGAACCGACGAACCGGGCCGAAGAGGGGGAGGACACTCCAGCGGCCAGCATCCGTTCCTACGCGTGGACGGGGGGACGTACCAAATCCAATGTGGAACTGGAGCTGGAGACACTTATTTCCACCAGCGCGCAGTACCGTCCGGGCACACCCTTGCGGCAGGAGTACCAGTCAGTGGTACAGCTGTGCGGTCAGCCCCGGTCGGTTGCCGAGATCGGGGCGCTGCTTGGTGTGCCGTTCGGTGTGGCCAAGGTCCTGCTGGCGGATATGGCCGAACAGGGTCTGGTCGATATCCACCAGACCGTGACCGACAGCGGCAGTGAACCGCACATGATGTTGATGGAAAGGGTGTTGAGTGGACTCCGCCGGCTTTAAGGCGCCCCAGCAGACCGGAAAATCCTCCACCAGCTCGGCCAAGATCGTGGTGGCCGGTGGTTTCGGCGTGGGTAAGACGACCTTCGTCGGTTCGGTCTCCGAAATCGTTCCGCTCACCACGGAAGCGGTCATGACGGAGGCCAGCCAAGGGATCGACGACCTGGCCGCCACGCCGGGCAAGAACTCCACGACCGTGGCGATGGACTTCGGCCGGTTGTCGCTGGATGCCGATCTGATTCTCTATCTGTTCGGCACGCCGGGACAGCAACGGTTCTGGTTCATGTGGGACGACCTGGTGCGCGGTGCTATCGGTGCCGTCGTGCTGGTGGACACCCGCAGGCTGGCCGACTGCTTCTCGGCGATCGACTTCTTCGAGGACCGAGGTACTCCCTACGTCATCGGAGTGAACTGTTTCGACGGCAAGCTGCAGCACAGCATCGAAGAAGTGCGTGAGGCACTGGCAGTCAGCTCGGACGTTCCGTTGCTGAGCTGCGACGCGCGCGATCAGTCCTCCACCAAGGAGGCCCTGATCGCGCTGGTCCAGTACGCCATGAGCAAGTGGGTGGCCTCGGGCCGCAGCGCTTGAGCACCTTCGGGCACCGTGTCCGGTCCCGGAGGACCAGCCGCCGTGTCGCGGGCCGCCGACTCGTTCGGTGGCCCGCGACGGTTCGCTCAGTCCTGCCCGGTGCTGTCGCCGTACACCAGGTCGTCGGCCTGACGCAGCCCCGCGTCCAATAGCTGTCGCTGCTCCGGGGAAAGTCGCTCCCGGAAGTCCGAGCCCGCTGCCCGCGCCAGCACCATGAGCTTCTTGCCCATCCCCCTCGCCTGGGTCAGCCGCACATCCGTGGCCGCCAGCATCTCTCGTGAGTCGTGGATCAGCTTGCGGTAGCGGTGATTGATCTCGGCGTACCGATCCACGACCTCGAACGCCTCGGCCAGCGGGGACAACCGCGCTGTCCGCACGCGGAGTTGATACGGATCCTGCTGCACACCGAAACCCTATTGAAGTTCTTCGAGCGGGTCGCGGGGTGGCTCCGCACTCGGAGTCGTTCGGTGTCGCTCGTCACAGTCGCTGTTCTCGGTGGTACGACGGAGTCGTCGGTGGCACGGCGGAGTTGGTGTGGCACGTCTCTCACCGTTCCGGGCAAGCGTGACGCGCTCCGTTAGCGTGGCGGTGTGAGCATAGACCGGCTGCGTCGCGCCAGGCGGCGCCAGGCGCGACGCGACTCGTACGCGCGACGCTTCGACGGCTCGGGACAGACCGTCACCGGCGTGGACGGGCTGTTCGAGGCGGGCAGCAAGTACCGACTGGAACGGGCCGAATGGGTGGCCGTCGCCAAGGAGGACGACAGGGAGAGCGCTGCGGGACCGCTGGATCTTCACTCCGGGCGTGTCCGGATGCGTCGCGGCTCCGAAGCCACCGGTTCGGAATCGGAAAAGTGAGTGACCCGGCCCATCGGTGACTCGACAGGAGCTGCGGCCGATCAGTAGTGTCGATTACGCGTCCCGCGCTCCCGGTGACCCCCAGGCCGGTTGAGCGCGGGACGCCTTTGCGTAGTTAGTCCGCGCGATTTTCGTGGGTGGTGCTGTTGCGGAACCTCTCGCACGGCTCTCGCTGCGGGTCCGGCGACATCGGGTAGCGACCTACACAACGTCTCCGGCGTCCTCGCGAGAGCCGCACGGGAGAACCCCGGGCGGTGCCGTTTGCGGGGGTGGTGGGGGTTCGGCCTGCGAGGGTGGTGGGAGCTCGGCCCCGCGTCGTAGCGGCGCGGCGATTTCGTGGGAAATCGACGGAGTTCGGGGGCCGCACCGCCCACTGCGGCGGCGATTTCGTGGGAAATTGACGCCTTCCGCGCGGGGAACCGCCCCATGCGCACTGTAGGACTCGCCCAGCGGCGCGGCGATTTCGCGAGAGATCGACGCCGGTCGGGGCATCCGCCGTCAGTCGGCCGCGGCGGCCCAGCCGGTGATCCGTCGTACCTCGATCAGTATCAGGCTCGCGGTTGGTGGCCGCCGTCGGTACTGCTCGTACTTGTCACCCAGCGCCCGCACGGCTTCCGGAACGGTTTCGGCCGAGTGGATCGAAGCCGTGCCGTCCACGCGTACCCACCAGAGCTCGTCCCAGTTCTCCGAGTAGTGATCGGCCAGCACCGAGACCAACGGGTTCCGTTCGATGTTGCGCAGTCTGCGCAGCGAAGTGGTGGTCTTGGGTTTGTGGTCCACGGCCGTGGCGATCCGTCCGCCGCCGTCGGTCAGCGCGAATGTCACGGGAACCAGATGTGGCTGCTCGTCACGGCCCACGGTACCCAGCCGAGCGACGCGCGCCCGGTCGAACAGTCGGATTGCCTGCTCCCGGTCGATGCGCATGTGGTGATTCGCTCCGTATGTTCGTAATGTGTTCTCGGGTTCGCGAGCCAGGCCTCCCATCGGTTCCGCCGAAGCCGTCCCCGGGTATCTGGAGCACACACACTGGCTGCGCTACCAGGAATTCTTCCCCGGGGCGCTGCGCAGCACCACCACGGACTCGCCCACCGAACACTGGTGGTCCTGGCGCGGCGTCCCGCTGCACCTGGACGTCGTCCGGCGGGACGACGCCGCGGCCAAACTCCTGATGCTGCACGGTATCGGTGGTTACGGCAGGATGCTGGCGCCCTACGCCAAGTTGCCCTCGCTGGCCGAACTGGAGTACGTGGCACCGGATCTTCCGGGGCACGGGTTGACTCCCGAGGTCGGTTCCCACCTCACCTATCGGCACTGGGTGGACTGCGTGATCGACCTGATCGCGGCCGAGCGCGTCGCGGACCGTCGACCGGTGGTGCTGTTCGGGATGGGACTGGGCGGCTGGTTGGCCTATCAGGTCGCCGCCAGGGTGCCGGGCCGAGTGGCCGCGTTGGTCGTCACCAGCCTGGCCGATCCGCGCGGCCCGGAAGTGCGTGACGGGCTGGTCGCCAATCCCGGCGCGGGGTGGTTGTCCGAGGCGCTGGCGCGGGCGCCGATGCCGCCCCCACCGCACCGGGTTCCGCTGCGCTGGCTGCTCGACATCACCGCGGTTTCCGGCAACGCGCGGCTGGCCGCCACTTACTCCGCCGACGAACTCGGCGGTGCCGCCACGATTCCGTTGCGGCTGTTCCGGAGTTACCTACGTCTGCCACCCGCCGTTTCGCCCGCGAACTTCACCGCGCCACCGTTGCTGCTCGCCTCTCCCGAGGCCGACCGCTGGACTCCGGGCGTGCATTCCGAACGCCTCCTGGGGCGGTTGAACGCGCCGAAACGCTCGGCACCCCTGCCGGAATCCGGTCACCTGCCCGGAGCGGAACCCGCACTGGCCGAACTGGACCGAGCGGTGCGTTACTTCTTCGAGGAGTTCCGGATACCGCACTGACGGGGCCAAGCCCGGAGTCAGCCGCGCGGAGACGGGTCGGTGCGTTCCGTTCTTCGCCGAAGACCGGCCAGTGGGTAGCACCAACGTCGAGCGCCGGGAACAGCGATTATTACCGAAAGTGTCAGATCAACACGTACCGTGCCCCTTCGAATGGGTTGCTGCGGCAAGGTTCACAGCGGTTTTCGGTTGCTGTGCGTGATCTCTTCCTGGTTCTGTTTCCCGGTGCGCTGTGTGTCCCTCGCTGATCTTTCCGTGTGCTTCGGAGGATGAATCGGCCACATTTAGTGGTGGGGTTTAGTAATCTGCTCGATGGTCCATCCACGATGGCACCAATCGAAGACTGGTCAAGCAGGGTTGTCGTGCGTCACGATCGACGCTGAGTAACGCGACCACGAAACGGGTCGCTTGGCGGGAGGAGCGTGGATGATCGAGCATCACCGCTCTTCGGAGTCGGGGTTGACCGCCGATGTTCCCCGCCCTCCGGTTCGCTCCGAAGTGTCGCCGCGAAGGCGGCGCATCTTCCTGGGATTCTCGCTTTCCGTGCTGCTGAGCGGGATGCTCGTCTCGCTGTTGGTGGCGCTGTGGCTGCCGTTCCCCCGGGACCCCGATCTGCTGTTCATCGGTCCGCTGCTCGCGGTCGGGTTCCTGCTGGCCGAGCAACTCACGATCGACGTGGACGCCAAGCGAGTCGGCTGGACCATCTCCTTCACCGAGATCCCGCTCATTCTCGGGCTGCTGACCGCCCCGTTCGAAGTGGTGCTGGCGGCCAACCTCGTCGCGGGACTGGCGATGCAGGTACGCAAACGCGCGGCCAGTCATGTCGCGTACAACGCCGGGGTGCTGTGCTGGGAGATCGCCGTCCCGTTCCTGATCGCGGGCACGTGTCGCGGTGCGCTCGGTGAGGTGGTGCCGCTCTGGCTCTGCGCCGGGATCGGCGCCGCCAGCTCCTCGCTGATCAGTTGTGGTTGCGCCGTGGCCGCGCTGTACGCGCTGGGCAACGGAATGCGCGTGTCCGCGGGGCTGTTGCTCGGCGGCCGTACCCTCGTCGTCGGGCTGCTGAACACCTCCATCGGACTCGTCGGTTACGAACTCGCGGTCAACACCCGTTGGGGCTGGGCGCTGGTGACGGTGCTCATGGCCGGCGTGCTGGCGCTCTACCGCGCCTACTCCGGGTTGCTGCGCGAACAGCGCGACCTGGAGGCACTCAGCGACGTGAGTCTGCGGGTCGCGCGTTCCGGGCAGCACGCGGCACGAGTACCGTCCGATTCGGACGCACCGGCCGTGAGTGCCATCGGTGAGCAGGTCTCGATCGACGAGTGGGAACCGGTGGCCGAACGGATCAGGGAACAGCTCAATGCCACTCGTGTGGTGCTGCGCCTCTCGTTGGACCCCAGGGGAGAGGTCAGCACCCTGGTGGCGGGCACTCCGCAGCCGGAGGAGATGAACACCGACGGGGCAACGCTGCTGCGCGAGTGCTCGATGCTGCAACTGCCGGGGACGCACGTTCGTTCCTTCCGCAGCGTCGACGCCCCGGAGGACATCCGCGGGGCGCTGAACCGCAGGGCGGCGCACGAGGCTCTGGTCGTGCCGCTGCGCGGTACGAACCAGCTGCTGGGCGCCATCGAGGTGCACGACAGGGTGAGTCGGTGGCGCGGATTCGGGCGTGCCGACATCAGGCTGCTGCACACCCTGGCGAGTCATCTGGCCACCGCGATGGACAACCGCAGGTTGTTGGCCCGGTTGCGCCACGACGCCTATCACGATCCGCTCACCGGGCTGCTCAACCGCACCGGTTTCCGCGAGATGTCCGCGGAGGCGCTGCAGGAGAACACCGCCGTGGTGCTGCGTGTCGATCTCGAACTGCTCACCACGGTCAGTGAGGCGCTCGGCTATGCCTGGGGCGACCGGATGATCGTCGCGGCGGGCAGGCGGATGCGCGAGTACCTCGGGGCGCACGTGCCGGTCGCACGACTGGAGGCGAACTCCTTCGCGGTGCTGCTGCGGGGGCACACCGAGGCGCAGGCCGCGGAGATCGCGGGTGCGCTGCGCGAGCTGATAGCCGAGCCCTACCCGCTCGACAAGCTCGTGGTGGAGGCCACGGCCGTGGCCGGGTACGTCTCCTCCGTGCCTGCGGAGGAGGACACCGAGGGCGACGTGGACGTGCTGCTGCAACGTGCCGACGTGGCGGTGCGCGCCGCGCGCACCGGCGAGGACGGCGTGCGGGGTTACGTCCCGAGCATGGGGCAGATCTTCCTGCGGCGCTTCCAGCTGGTTACCCAGTTCCGGCAGGCGCTGGAGAGCGGTCAGATCGAGGTGCACTACCAGCCCAAGGTCGCGCTGCCCGGTAAGCGCATCGTCGGCGCCGAGGCGCTGGTGCGTTGGTCGCACCCGGAGTACGGGCGTCTCTCACCGGACGAGTTCGTGCCGGTCGTGGAGGCCACCGGGCTGGTGGACGCGCTCACCGAGTTCGTGCTGGAACGCGCGCTGATCCGCATCCGGGACTGGCTGGACCGGGGGTTGCGGCTTTCGGTGGCGGTCAACCTCTCGGTGCGCAACCTCGCCGACGAGACGTTTCCCGAGCGGGTGCGGGAGGCGTTCGACCGGCACGATGTGCCGCCCGGGTTGTTGACCTTCGAGCTGACCGAGTCCAGCGTGATGGCCGATCCGGACCGCTCGTTGCCGGTGCTGCGCAGACTGCGGGCGCTGGGCGTGGTGCTGGCGGTCGACGACTTCGGAACCGGCTACTCCTCGCTGGCGTACCTCAGGCAACTTCCGGTCGACGAGGTCAAGATCGACAAGAGTTTCGTGCTCGGCATGGGAACCGATCTCAGCGATATGGCGGTGGTGCGTTCCATCGTCGAGCTGGGGCACTCGCTGGAGCTGAGCGTGGTCGCGGAAGGGGTCGAGGACGACGCCGCCAGGGACCAGCTCGTGCGGATGGGGTGTGACACCGCGCAGGGATACCTCATATCCCGTCCGCTCTCCGAGGAGCGGTTCGAGTCGTGGCTGTGGGCGCGGACCACGCGGGAATACCCGAAGGGGGCTCCGGAGTTGGGCGAGACGGTGCTCCGGGTCAACTGATCGGGTTCCTCCGGATGAGCTGTCCGAACGTTCGGTCGGTGTTTCCCAGCCGTGCGGTGAGTTCACCCCGAGGCGTCGAGAGCGTTGTTGACCTGCGGATATACCAAAAACCACCCCCGGTGCGGCGGCGGTGCGGATGTTGTGTAGAGTAGTAATCGCTCCGCGAGGGCACGCCCCAATAGCTCAGTCGGCAGAGCGTCGCCATGGTAAGGCGAAGGTCTACGGTTCGAGTCCGTATTGGGGCTCTGTGGGATGGCCGCGGCACTCGGTTAAACTGGGTGCTGCGGCTGTCTTGTGAAGGTACTGTGTACCAGCGGATGTCCGCGAGGCGGTGTAGCTCAGGGGCAGAGCAAACGGCTCATAATCGTTGTGTCGCCGGTTCGAATCCGGCCACCGCTACTCCTGCGGCTGAGATGCCGCCCGGCCCGGGGCGGTATACACGTGGAGTGAACCGGACGGCAGCCTCGTCCGGTTCCAGACACGAGAGAGAGGTCTCCCCGTGGCTAAGACGCCCACCGATATTCGCCCCAAGATCACTCTTGCGTGTGAAGAGTGCAAGGAGCGCAACTACATCACCAAGAAGAACCGTCGCAACGACCCGGATCGCATGTCGCTGAAGAAGCACTGCCCGCGTTGCAATACTCACCGCGAGCACAAGGAGACCCGCTGAGTTCTCGCCGAACCCTTCGGGGTTCGGGCCGGGATCGCTCGCGGAACGGTGTCCCCGGAACCACTCGGCCGGACTCGGCTGCGAAGTGCCCGGGTCGACGACCTTCTCGGAAATCCTCCTGACCGCTTCGGTGATCGGGCGTCTCGACCAGGGGTCGAGAGGACTCGGGAAACCCGCTCCGGCTCCCGCCGGGGCGGGTTTCTTTTCGTGCTGCGGTAACCTGCGGGTTGTGCCGCTCGACGAAGGATTCATCGGACGTGAGTACCCGCCCAGCGACCCCTACGAGGTCGGGCGGGAGAAGATTCGCGAATTCGCGGAGGCGATCAAGGACGATTCGCCGCTGTACCGCGACACCGAGGCCGCCAAGGCCGCCGGTTACCCGGACGTGATCGCTCCGCCCACGTTCGCGATGCGGCTGTCCGTGCTGGCGCAGGAAGCCGTGGTCGAGGACGAGCAGCTGGGGCTGGACTACAGCCGCGTCGTGCACGGGCACCAGGCGTTCCGGCACCACCGGCCGATCCGTGCCGGGGACGTGCTGGTGGCCGTGGCCCATGTGGACGACATCAAGGCACGTGCGGGCAACGACTTTCTCACCGTGCGTGCCGAGATCGGCACGGCCGAGGGGGAGCCGGTGTGTACCGCCACGTCCACGCTGGTGGCTCGTGGCACGGCCGAGGAGGGAGATCAGGCGTGACGACGACGCTGTCGCCGGTCGCGAAGGGCGACCGGCTGCCCGAGTCCAGCGTTTCGATCACCAGGACGGATCTGGTGCGGTACGCGGGGGCGTCGGGGGACTTCAACCCGATTCACCACAGCGACTCGTTCGCCCGTGAAGTAGGTCTTCCGGAGGTGATCGCGCACGGCATGCTCACCATGGCGCTGGCCACCAAGTTGGTCACCGACTGGTTGGGCGATCCCGGGCGGATCATCGAGCACGGTGTTCGGTTCACTCGCCCGGTCGAGGTTCCCGACGACGGGCAGGGGGCCACGGTTGAGCTCTCCGGCAAGGTCGCCGACGTGGGCGAGGACGGCACCGCGAAGATCAACATAACCGCCAAGTGCGCCGACCAAGGTGTGCTCGGCGGCGCCTACGCCTTGGTGAGGCTGTGACCCGCTCTGGCGCGGTGGTCGGTTAGCCGGTACGTGAGTCGGCGCCTTGCTTCGTTAGGCCGGCTCTTGAGTAGCGACCTACGCGGCGAGCGGCCCGGCCTTGCAATGCATCCGACTCACGCACCGGGGACACCCGCGCGGCGTCGCTCGTGTTCGCTTCCCGATGGGGGTCTTCGGGGGCGATTTCGCGAGAAATTGACACCCCCGAGCAGCGGGCGGGCCCGGGCTCCGTCAATTTCCCACGAAATCGCCGGGCCAACAGAGCCGACGATCAGCCACCCTCCCACCACTCCCGCGGGCCGAGCTCCCACCACTTACGCAATCGGCGCCGCCGCGGGTTCTCCGGTGGGGCTCTCGCGAGGAAGGCCCGACGTTGTGTAGGTCGCTACCCGATGTCGGGCCTCCCCGCAGCGAGAGCCGTGCCAGAGGTTCCGCCGCTGAACCAGCTACGGAAACCGAGCGGCTTACCCCGGTACCTCACTTGGCTTCGGAGAGGAGGGTGGCCATCCGGCGGACACCCTCGGCGAGATCCTCGTCGCCGAGTGCGTAGGACATCCGGAAGTAGCCGGGTGTCCCGAACGCCTCGCCCGGCACCACGGCCACCTCGGCCTGCTCCAGGACGAGTTCGGCGAGTTCGGTGCTGGTTCGCGGCCGGACCCCGCGTATCTCCTTGCCGAGCAGTTCCTTGACGGACGGGTAGACGTAGAACGCGCCCTTCGGCTCCGGGCAGCTCACACCGGGAATCGAGCCGAGCATCTCCACGATGGTGCGCCTGCGCCGATCGAATGCCTCGCGCATCTCGGCCACCGCGTCCAGCGGTCCGCTCACGGCCTGCAGCGCGGCCCGCTGCGAGACGTTGGACACATTGGACGTCAGGTGGGACTGCAGGTTGGTCGCGGCCTTGATCACGTCGGTCGGGCCGATCATCCAGCCGACGCGCCAGCCGGTCATCGCGTAGGTCTTGGCGACCCCGTTGAGCACCACGCACCTGTCGGCCAGCTCCGGCACCTCCACCGGCATGGAGACGTGCCTGGCGTCGCCGTAGACCAGGTGTTCGTAGATCTCGTCGGTGACGACCCAGAGATCGTGCTCCACCGCCCACCGGCCGATCTCGGCGACCCGCTCGGGCGGGTAGATCGCCCCGGTCGGGTTGGAGGGCGAGTTGAACAGCAGCATCCTGGTGCGCGGGGTGCGAGCGGCTTCGAGCTGTTCCAGCGTCGCGAGGTAACCGGTGGACTCGTCCGTGGGGACCTCGACGGGGACCCCGCCCGCCAGCCTGATGGCCTCCGGGTAGGTGGTCCAGTACGGCGCGGGGAGCAGCACCTCGTCGCCGGGGTCGAGCAGGGTGGCGAACGTCTGGTAGACGGCCTGCTTGCCGCCGTTGGTCACCAGCACCTGGTTCGGCTGGATCACGTGGTTCGAGTCGCGTGCGGTCTTGGTGACGATCGCCTCACGCAGTTCGGGTAGTCCCGACGCCGGGCTGTAGCGGTGGTTGCGCGGATCGGAGCACGCCTCCGTCGCCGCGCGCACGATCGGCTCCGGGGTGGGGAAGTCCGGTTCACCGGCGCCGAATCCGATGACCGGGCGTCCCTCGGCCTTGAGTGCTTTGGCCTTCGCGTCCACTGCGAGGGTGGCCGATTCGGCGATCGCGCCGACTCGGGCCGAGACGCGGGATTCGGTGGTCGAGCTTGCCTGTGTTCCGGGTGCGGCCATGTCCGCATCGTCGCAGACGCGTGTCGCGTCGTACGAACCGTGCCCACCGAGGATGTCGGATTCGGGGACGGGGTTGGAAATCCACTTCGGTGATGTCGTACACTCTCGTACTCGGGAAGCCCGCACGGTTCGATCGTGCCGGACCCGCTCACGGTGCGGTGTCGGTCGGGACGTAGGGTGTACCGATGTGGTCGGGACGACCGATCGCGGAGGGGTGTAGCTCAAGTGGCAGAGCAGCGGTCTCCAAAACCGCAGGTTGCGGGTTCAAGTCCTGTCACCCCTGCGTCGATGTTGACGGTGAGCGGAGGAAGTGGAAGGTGTCGGCCGTGCGAGTCTCGGTGACCACCACTGACGAGTTCACGCGTCCGACGAGCGCCATCTAGGAGGAGGCGTGAGCGAGGACCGCGAGCAGGACCAGGATGGTAACCGGGACGAGGAGTCCCGCCCTTCCAGTGCCGCCGCACGCCGTAGCCGCCGGGCCTCCGGGCGTTCCAGCGCCCGGAAGGGCACGGGTGGTGATTCGAAGGACGCGACCGCTCCCAAGGGCAGGCCGACTCCCGCCAGGGACGGCCGCGGAGAACGGGTTTCGCTGTTCCGCAGGATCGGCCGCTTCTTCCGAGAGGTGGTCGCGGAGCTCCGCAAGGTCATCTGGCCGACGCGCAGGCAGCTATTGACTTATACTGCGGTGGTGCTGGTGTTCGTCAGCATCATGGTCGCGTTCATAGCCGGTCTGGATCTGCTCTTCGCGCAGGGTGTGCTCCAGTTGTTCGGCAACTGAATGCCGACCGTGGGCAGCTAGACGCCCGCACGGACTTCGTGCGGTGGCGAATGCCATCCACCGGGCACGCAACGCACGAGAGGAAGCGAGACCACTGTGACCTCCTACGACGGCCAGGAGTTGACCGGCCTGTCCGATGAGCAGGACGCCGTGACCGCGGAGGACTCCGCCACGGGGTCGTCGGACCCGGCCGAGGAGCGTCCCGAGGTGGACTCCGGCGGAGATGCCGAGGCGGGCGCTTCCGCGGACACCGCCGACTCCGAGGACAGTGCCGAATCCGGGGACAGTGCATCGGCTTCCGAGACCAGTGATGACGAGGAAGCCGAAGCGGATCCGGTCGAGGAGCTGCGCGCCATGCTCAAGCGCGCGCCGGGCGACTGGTACGTGGTGCACTCCTACGCCGGTTACGAGAACAAGGTCAAGAACAATCTCGAACACCGCGCGCAGACGCTGGATGTCGAGGACTACATCTTCCAGGTCGAGGTGCCCACCGAAGAGGTCACCGAGATCAAGAACAACCAGCGCAAGTTCGTGCAGCGCAAGGTGCTTCCCAGCTACGTCCTCGTCCGGATGGAGCTCAACGACGCCTCGTGGTCGGCCGTGCGCAACACTCCGGGCGTCACCGGCTTCGTCGGGGCGACCTCGCAGCCTTCGCCGTTGAGCACCGAGGAAGTCCTCAAGTTCCTCGCTCCGCAGGCCGAGCGCGAGGCCAAGGAGACCGCCGCCAAGAAGGCCGCCGCCAAGCCGGAGCAGGGCAAGAGCGCCGCGGTCGAGGTGGACTTCGAGGAGGGCGAGTCGGTGACGGTGATGGACGGGCCGTTCGCGACGCTGCCCGCCACCATCAGCGAGGTCAACGGCGAGTCCCAGAAGCTGAAGGTACTGGTGTCGATCTTCGGCCGCGAGACGCCGGTCGAGTTGTCCTTCGACCAGGTATCCAAGATCTGACCCACTCCCGGTTTTTCGGGAGTGTGGTTGCCGCGGTGGCCGGCAGGGGCGCGCCGCGGCTCTTCGGCGGGCGGTTCGGTGTTGCCGACCGCCCGTGCGCGTGCCGGTGTGCGTCGCGCGCCCGGCACGGACCACAGTAACGAGGACAGGAAGAACGAAATGCCGCCCAAGAAGAAGCGACTCGCAGCGATCGTCAAGCTGCAGATCTCGGCCGGTCAGGCCAACCCCGCGCCGCCGGTCGGTCCGGCGCTGGGTCAGCACGGCGTCAACATCATGGAGTTCTGCAAGGCCTACAACGCCGCGACCGAGAACCAGCGCGGTGACGTGGTGCCGGTCGAGATCTCCGTGTACGAGGACCGGTCGTTCGACTTCAAGCTCAAGACCCCGCCCGCCGCGAAGCTGCTGATGAAGGCAGCCAACGTGCAGAAGGGCAGTGGCGAGCCGCACAAGACCAAGGTGGGTTCGGTCTCCCGCGATCAGGTTCGCGAGATCGCCCAGACCAAGTGGGTCGACCTCAACTCCAACTCGATGGACGAGGCCGAGAAGATCATCGCCGGTACCGCCCGTTCCATGGGTCTTCGCATCCAGGACTGACGGCGCTCCGTGCGGCCCGGCCCCGTGCCGGGGTCGTACCCCTTGATCCACCGAAAGTGTGGGAGGGCTCGCAGCGCGGCCCCGACCACAACTGATCCGTTGAACAGGAACAGACATGGCAAAGCGCAGCAAGGCATACCAGCAGGCAGCCGAACTGGTTGACCGCAACCGGATCTACTCCCCGAAGGAAGCTGTCGAGCTGGCGAAGAAGACCGCCAAGACCAAGATGGACCCCACCGTCGAGGTGGCCCTGCGGCTCGGCGTCGATCCGCGCAAGGCGGACCAGATGGTCCGCGGGACCGTGAACCTGCCGCACGGTACCGGCAAGACGGCCCGCGTCGTCGTCTTCACCTCCGGCGACAAGGCCGCTGAGGCCGAGTCCGCCGGTGCCGACGCTGTCGGCTCCGACGACTTGATCGAGCGTATCCAGGGCGGCTGGCTCGATTTCGACGCGGCCGTGGCCACCCCGGACCAGATGGCCAAGGTCGGCAAGATCGCCCGCGTGCTGGGCCCGCGTGGCCTGATGCCCAACCCGAAGACCGGCACGGTGACGCCGAACATCGCCAAGGCCGTGCAGGACATCAAGGGCGGCAAGATCAGCTTCCGGGTGGACAAGCAGGCCAACCTGCACTTCGTCATCGGCAAGGCCTCGTTCTCCACGGAGGCACTGCTGGAGAACTACGCCACCGCGCTGGACGAGGTGCTGCGTTCCAAGCCCGCCACCTCCAAGGGCCGCTACCTCAAGAAGGTCAGCTTCACCACCACGATGGGCCCGGGTATCGCGGTGGACGCGAACCGGACCCGCAACATGCTCGAGACAGCGGCGGCATGACCGCCCGTTCCCGCGGCCGTTCGGGCCGCGGGGACTTCAGCGTGTGATCCGCGACCGGGCCACCCCTCGCCGAGGGGTGGCCCGGTTCGTTTTCGCGGCGGCCCGATTCGTTTCCCGGGTGGTCCGGTTCTACCCGTGCGCCGTTCGGACCGGCCCTGAGCAGGCCGGATCCGATTCCAGCGGCCGAATCCACCGGGCTCGACGTGTCACTGGCTGAACCAGTAGCCGTAGGACATGTAGTCCGGGTAGGGGCCCAGGTAACCGGCGCGGGGCCGGAACTCGACTCGCAGCGTCGAGTCGGTGACCAGCTCACCGGGAACAGTGAACGTGGCCTCGTGCCAACCGTCGCCACCCGGTAGCAGGGTTCGGTCCCGCAACTTCCGGCCGTTGGCGAAGACCGACATTTTCGTCGGATCGGGTGACTCTTCGTTGCGGGCGTAGCGTGCGGTGACCGTGACCGGTTCACCGGGGGTCAGGTTCCGGGCGGTGAGGGCCTCACCACCGATCACGTGCCTGCCGCTGTCGACCACCTCGCCGTCCGGCGAGTTCACCGTGCGCAGGTCGGTGTAGGGCTGGAACTCCCGGTGCGCGGGCAGCACGTCGTAGTCGTGCCGCTGTTCGCTCCGCAGATCGGCCACGTTGACGTGGTCGCGGATCCGCCCCGGCGCGTCGCTCTCCACCGGCCGCTCCCCGGAACCCAGCGAACTCCAGTCGGCCTCGTGGATCACCACCTCGTCACAGAGCTTCGACGCCTGGCACGCCCCGGCCGACCCGACCGTTCGGTACGAGAAGGTCGGTGACTTGGAGTGGAACGTGGCCAGCGGTTCCGCCGCGAACACGCCACCGTGGTCGAGGTCGTGCACCTTCCACTCCGTGAACACCGCGAAGTAGTCGGGGCGCCGCTCGGCGGGCATGTCGCGCAGCACCTCGTAGATGCTTCCCGCGCCGTGGTTGTTGGCGCTGGTGAACCGGTTGGTGGTCAGTCCGACGAGGTCGACGATCCGGTGACTGCCGAGGTAGGCGGGTGCTCCCACGTCGTTGACCGCGAGCACGGCGTTCGGGGGCAGTTCCCGCTCCAGGAACGCGGTGAACGAGACCTGCTGGCCCCGGATGCCCGCCGACTGCTGTCCCAACCGGATCGCCCAGGACGGCATTTCCGCCACGGTGAACAGCAGCGCGGTGACCAGGCCCGCGTGCAGCACGATCCGCCGGTTGCGCCGGTCGCGCAGCAGCCGGCTCACCCCGTGGAGCCCGATCACGGCCAGCAACAGCAGTATCGGCAGGAAGGGCTGGTGGTAACGCAGGTGGTGAATGGTGGCGGCGTGCAGCGTCGAGATCGCCAGCAGCACGAGCAGGTATCCGATCGCCAGCGCCCACGCCAACGGGGTCCACCGCGTTTTCCGCACCAGCAGCGCGATCGTGCCCGCCACGGCCAGCAGCAGCGTTCCGGGGAACACGAAGTCGAAGCTGTTGAGCCCGTTGAACACGCGCAGCAGCAGGTGGAACTGCTTCAGCACCTCGTCCAGGAAGCCTGTCGGGTAGAAGATCGGCTCGTACAGCAGCGATTTCGCCCGCATCCCGTTCGCCGAGGTGTGCCCGGTGGTGATCACGTAGAGCAGCACCTGGCCGAGGTAGGCCACCAGCGGTAACAGCAGCGGGGCGAGGCGGGCGAGCGACCCCGCCCGCGATGAGCCGGAAGCACGCGCCCCGCGCAGCGTCGTCCACGCCATCGCCACGCTGAGCACCAGCACGAACAGGAACGCCTCCGGGCGGCTCAGCGCCGCCAGCGAGGCGATGATCGGTGTCCACACGAACCGGCCTCGCGGGGCCTCGACGGTGTAGGAGAGCACCGTTCCCGAGACCAGCAGCGCCACGAGCCCGATCTCCATCCCGCTGACCGAGCCCCACAGCAGCACCCCGTTCGTGGCCACGAGCAGACCAGCCCAGACGCCGACCCGTCGGTCGACCAGCGCGTGGCCGATCCGGTACACGCACACCGCCGTCAGCGCCATGCACAGCGCGCCGAGCCCCATCGCGGCCGGGAGCAGCGCCGCGCCCTGGAATCCGAGCGTGTACAGCCCGCCGAGAACCAGCATGTAAAGCAGGCTGCTCGCCCCCGTGCTGACCGGGTCCCCGGTGTTGTACCGCAGGAAGTGGCCCTCGGCGAACTGCTTCGCGTACTGCAGGTGGATGTAGGAGTCGTCCAGCGGCGGGATGAAGTGCCACTCGTTGTAGGACAGGTTGACGATCACGAACAAGGCCGACAGCAGCAGTGACAGCGCCCCGATCATCCAGGCGGGATCACGTCGCGCGAACCAGCCGCGTAAGCGTCCGGCTCGCGTGGGCGTTTCGTGGCCGGGGCCGTTCCCACCAGGTTCCGTGGATCCTCCGGAATCGGGGATCGCGGGGTCGGGATCGTCGCCTTGCTCGGTTCGGTTCATCGGGCGGGGACTCCTGCGGCGGCTGCGCTGTTGACGGGGGAGGACTGCGCTGCTGATGGGAACACCGGGCTGTTGATGGAAGGATCACTTCGCGTCGCCCGGAAAGTCGCGACGTGTCGTTATCCTAAAGAGATCCCGGTGTCGCCCACGAGCAGGCCGACCGCGCCCTTTCCACGACTCCTTCCGCGCGGCCTCACTTCCCGCAGTTCGCGACGTCGTAACCGTCGATCCGCCAGCCGCCGGAGGACTCCTGCCGCAGCCGGAACACGCCGAGTCGTGGGCCACCGGTCACGCCCAGGTCGCAGGAGGAGATCCGGGCCCAGCTTCCGCCCGTTTCCGACTCGAACTCCCGCACCGCGTTCCGGTCGATGTCCGGGTTCTTGTATTCGAGCCGCTCGGTCACCCGTTCGTTGAGCCGCCGCGCCGCGGCTTGGCAGTTCGCGGCGTCGTGCGCGGTCGCGAACGCGCGTCTCGCGTCACCGTCGAACAGCAGGCAGACGGTGTCCGGTCGGTTGGCGAGTTCGTCGTAGACCGCTCGGACCGCGGCGGTCGGGGAGCGCTGCAGCATCGCCGACCTGCTCTCCTCGCCCCCCGGGGAGGAGCCGTTCGACGCCTGTCCACCACCACCGCCGAACATGCTGTTGTACAGGTACATCAGCACCAGCAGCAGCACCAGCAGGTATAGCAGTCGTCGCACGAACTTGAACCGCAGCAGCCGCAGTGCACGGCGGTACCAGGGGCGCTTGCCACCGGCGGCGGTGGGCTCGGACACCGGCGGTGTGTCACCGTACCGCCGCCGCATCTCCCGGAACCGTTGGAACTCCAGGAACTGCTGGTACTCGCGGTGGGCGTCCTCCTCGCCGGAGCGGGTGGTTCCGGCGTTGCCCGATTCCCCGCCCGTTCCGGCCGCGTCGTCCGACCCGTTCGTCCCGAAAGTCTCGGTCGTCCCGAAAGTCTCGGTCGTGCCGGGAGTCGCATCAGCTCGCGCCGGAGCGCGCTCGGACGGGTGCTCGTCCACCACCTCGGCGTCGATCGGCTCCGCGGCGTTCGCCCCGTCGGTTCGTTCCGGCGGGTGTCGCGGGGGGCGCTCGGAGGGCTCACGGTGATCGACCACGGTAATCATGATGCCCGGTGGCGCAAGTCTTCCTCGGGAGGCGGGGCGGGGGTGGCTGCCGTTCCGAGGAATCCGTGGCGTACGCTGGAACAGGTTCCACCAGAGACCGCTGGTCTTTTCCCTCGGTGAGGTTTCCGGCACCGTCCGGTTCCCCCGGTGGAGAACGAAGGTCCCGTAGAGACGGGCGACCCGCGCAGGAGGACGAGGCCCAGCAGCGCGAGATCACTGTCGCGCGGTGGATGATCTTCCACGCCCCGTGCCGAATGCGCCGGGGCGTTTTTGTCGTCTCAGGGCACTTGGCGACCGGCACACAGTCGCGAGGCACTAGAGAGGAGGCGACATGGCGAGGCCCGAAAAGGTTGACGCGGTCAATGAGCTCTCGGAGAACTTCAGCAACGCGACCGCGACCGTCGTGACCGAGTACCGCGGACTGACCACGGCCCAGCTCAAGCAGCTGCGCCGCAACCTCGGTGAGGACGCGACCTACCGCGTCGCGAAGAACACGCTGGTCCGGCGCGCCACCCAAGAGGCGGGCGTCGAGGGCATCGACGATCTCATCCAGGGTCCGACCGCGCTCACCTTCATCAGGGGTGAGCCGGTGGACGCGGCGAAGACGCTGCGCGACTTCGCCAAGGACCACAAGGCCCTGGAGATCAAGGGCGGCTACATGGACGGCCGCCCGATCTCGGCCGGTGAGGTCGAGCGCATCGCCGATCTGGATTCGCGCGAGGTCACGCTGGGCAAGCTGGCCGGTGCGATGAAGGCGAAGCTCAACGAGACGGCGGCCCTGTTCGCCGCGCCCGCTTCGCAGGTCGCGCGCATGACAGAGGCTCTGAAGGGCAAGAAGGAGGAGTGAGCCGTCACCGCCGTTCTCGGCGGTCGGCCCGGTTCTCCCGCGAACACCACCCGTGCGCCGCGCGCAGGCGCTGCTGATCCGAAAGGAACATCATCATGGCCAAGATGAGCAACGAAGAGCTGCTGGACGTCTTCAAGGAAATGACCCTGCTGGAGCTCTCCGAGTTCGTCAAGCAGTTCGAGGACACCTTCGACGTCACGGCCGCCGCTCCGGCCGCCGTCGCCGCCCCGGCCGCGGGTGCCGCCCCGGCCGAGGAGGAAGAGGAGCAGGACGAGTTCGACGTCATGCTCGACGACGCCGGTGACGAGAAGATCAAGGTCATCAAGGCGGTCCGCGAGATCGTCTCCGGCCTGGGCCTCAAGGAGGCCAAGGAGATGGTCGAGAACGCTCCGAAGCCGGTCGTCGAGAAGGTCGACAAGGAGCGTGCCAACGAGGTCAAGGGCAAGCTCGAGGAGGTCGGCGCCAAGATCACCCTCAAGTGATCCAGCCGGTACCTCACGGGGCGGTCGCCTTCGGGCGGCCGCCCCGTTCTCGTCCTGAGCACCCTTGTCCGGTTGACCCCGCTCGTGCGGTCGTCGCTGCTCGTCCTGCCGTCGTGGGGCTCGGCCGGATACGAACCCTTGTCGGGAATTTCTCGGTGCGAGCATGTGCAGCGTGTTGCCGATAGGGTCTTTATCCCCTGAAAGGGTAACTTCGCCTTTAACGGAAAGTGATAGGAATTCGAGAATTTTGCTGAGCTCCGGCTGAGGAATTCCTGAGAGAAGGTGCCGTCCGATTACGATCGGTGTTCGGCTCGTGGGGTTGGCCCTGAGTTGGGGGCTGCACGGTGATCAACGCCCTGACCAGGTATGACGCTGTGTACACACGTCGGTTTTTTCTTGTTTCGTTGTGAGCTGTTTCTCTTGGCGTCCCCTGTCGGGGCTGGCTACAGTCGGCGGTGACGTCGGGTCATGCGAAAGGGACTCTGACGATCGTATTCGCCGAATGCGATGCGTCGTGGCGCAATTTTCGGATCAAGAGCGAGACGTCGGCTCTGCGCCACCTTGGGAAACCAAAAGGTGGATCATATGACTGAATCATCGGTTCGGGGCACCGACTCCGTCGCGGAATACGTGCGTGCTGTCGAGGAGAGCAACGAGAACGTCGCCTTCCGGATGAGCACGGAGCGACCGCGACGCGGTGTGATGGTCGTCAACGTGTCCGGCGAGCTGGACATGGTGACGGTCCCCCGCTTCGCGGAACTGGTCCAGCATCGGTTGGAGTCCTCGGCACCGGTGGTGGTGCTGGATCTGACCGGTGTGACCTTCCTCGGGGTCGAGGCGATCAAGGTGCTGGCGCAGCTGGACCTGCGAGCGCATATCACCGGAAAACGCCTGTCCCTGGTCACCGGTGTCCGGGCGGTGGACCGGCCGTTGGAGGTGCTCGGCCTGGCGAGCCGCTTCACCTACGGCAGCAGGCCGGTGTTCGAGTCCGGCGCGGAGCGTGAACCGTTCGCCGCCCAGCGGCGTGCCCCGAGGCCCCCGGAACCGAGAACGGGCAGCCACGAGGCCGCGATGAGTCGTTGAGCGCGGCGTTGGACCCACTGCGCGAACGGCGGTGCGGTCGCGGGGGCGGGCTCCGCCGCGGCGTGAGCCCGCCTCCGACCCGTGTTCGGAATCGATCGAAGCGGTGAGCCATGACCGGCACATCGGCGGCGAATCCCTCGCGCGGTCGAACGGAGCGACACGCGGCGCTCGTCCGCCCCGCGCGGGAACTGCTGCGCTTCGTCGGACCGCGTAACCGAGGCGCACCGGTCCGGGTTCCGCACGACGGCACCGCCACACTGGGGCATCTGGTCCAGTCCGCGGGGGTGCCACTCACCGAGGTCGGTGAGCTGCTGCTGGACGGGGTGCCCGCTGAAGCGGGGGACCGGCCGTCCGACGGTGGTGTCGTGGATGTCGCACCCGTGCGCTACCCGGAGCGAATCAGAAATCGCTTCGTGCTGGATGTGCATCTCGGCAAGCTGGCGCGCCGGATGCGGTTGCTGGGGATCGACACCGCCTATCGCAACGACGCCACCGACGAGGAGCTGCTGGAGCGGGCCGCGCGGCAGCGGAGGGTGTTGTTGACCAGGGACCGTGGTCTGCTGCGCCGCCGTGCGCTGCCGGAGGGCGCCTACGTCTACGCTTCCGATCCGGCCCGGCAGCAGACCGAGGTGCTCGCGCGGTTCGAACCGACGCCGCGGCCCTGGACCAGATGCGTCTCCTGCAACGGGCAGCTGGTGGAAGTGCCGAAAGCCGAGGTAGCGGCCAGGCTGGAGCCCGGTACCCGCAGGTGCTACGACGAGTTCGCCAGGTGTGTGGCCTGCGGCGGGATCTACTGGCCCGGCGCGCACAGCCCTCGGCTGCGCGCCGTCGTCGAGTCGGCGCTGCGTCGAGCGGCGCGAGACGATCACCTTGTGGAAGGGCCGTACTGAAGGCTGTGCTGAGCGCGGCTCGTCTCCGGGGCGCGGCGGCTCGATGGTCAATGCCGAGGGTGGCCGCCGGAATCGGTCACGTAGGGCATGTCGCTCGTCGACACTGGGTAATGAGCCCGGTTAATATGCCGGGTATGCCGATCTCGTCGAAGTGCCGGGAGCGTATTCAGCGGTTTCTGGAGACCGGTGAGCGGATCCGTTACGTCTTTCCCGCCGAGATCCTGGGCAGCATCTCGCCCGGCGTCGTCGTGGTGGTCAGTCAGCAGTCGATCACGGTGCTGTCGACCGGCATCTTCAACCGGAGCAAGCCGAAGGGCGTGCTCGCCAAGAGCCCGCGCGGTGTCCGGCTGGGGCCGGTGGACACCAACGCGGCGGCCTGGTTCACGTTCAACGGGGTGCACTACGAAGTGGACGACGAGTACGTGCCGGTGGTCAACGCCGCCGACGCCGAACTCGGCTCGCCCGACCAGGTCCCGCAGGACCCGCTGCCCGAGTTGTGAGGCGCGGTCACGAGTCGTGAGCCCCTCCGGGGTAATGAGCCGCGCAGAACTTTTCGCGGGCACGCTGTAGCTCGACTCGGGGTAGTCAGTCCACAGTGCTGATACTGATGCCGTATCGACGGTAGACATCCTTCACGAACTCGCGGGTGCCGTACCTCGGCACGTAGCACTCCCACCACGGGTGTTTCGCCGGATCCCTCACCGACTGGTCGTGCGGAATCGCTCGGAGTCCGGCATCGATCTCGTACACCCGCGCGCGGAGAGCTTCGATCTCCTCGTGCTCGTTGAGCACCGGATCGTTCAGCGCGAGTTCGAGCGAGTCCCTGGGCTGCAGGTCGAAGTCGTACTCGTCGGTGTTCCAGTCGTAGCCCTCCTCGCACTGTGCGACCAGATCCTCCCAGTTGCCCAGCTCCTCGTCGGTGCTTCCGGTTCTCCAGTACCCCGCTTCGAGCTGCGCCGCGCGAAACCGTGTCTCGAAGGTGTTCTCTTTTCGCATCGTTTCTCGTGTCTCCTAGCTCAGTGCATCCGGTGTTAGTTGCTATCCGTCGAACGGGTTTCTTCGCAAGCAGATTAGCCACGGGTAATGCTGCTTGTGGCGTAATCATTTAGATCTTTCGGGGCATTGGTGCCCGGATTTGGCGGAAAATCGGTCGGTGTCAAATTTTTATGCGAAACGCCACATCGGATTGCGCGTGTCTGTCAGTGGTTTTATTCGATCGTGATAAAATTATTTTTCGTTCCGAAGTATTGCTCGTGTGATCTTGACGTGCGAATGTCTGCTGTCGCGTGTTTCGCGATAATCAGGGAGAACCCACGTGCTAGGACACGACAGGAACAGACGTGCCGCCAAGCGCGGCACCCGATACCGAGCGGGGTTGGCCGCCGGTATCGCGGTTACGACGGTCACCGCCATAATGGGCAGCGCACCGGTCGCGTCGGCGGAAGCGAGCACCATCTCGCCGAGCGAGCGCGCGCAAGTGGTGCAGCTGTGGCAGGACGGCGGTCTGGCTACGCGTGATGCCGCTGCCGAGGCACTGGCGGGCGGCGACGACGCGATGCTGGATTTCCTCAACGGTGGAAAGGCGCCCGCCGCGCACCAGGATCTGCGTATTCGTGCTTTACGGATGATGGACAAGGGCGGTCCTGCCACGAAGCAGGCCGCCACCCAGGCACTCGAAGCCGACACCGACGCGGCGTTGCGGGAATTCCTGGACACCGGTTGGAAGCAGCCCTACCACACTGATCTCCGGTTGTGGGTGGTGCGGACCAAGGCAGCCGGTGGTCCCAGCGTGTCCAGCGCAGCCGAAACGGCGCTGGACACCGATACCAATACCGCTCTGGAGGAGTTCCTGGAGGCGGGTTGGAAGGAGCCTTACCACATCGATCTGCGGCTGCGGGTGGTACAGGCCAAAGACGCGGGCGGACCGCATGTGAAGGAAGCCGCCGAGCGTGCGTTGGATGCCGACACGAACGCCGCGCTGCAGCGGTTCCTCAACTACGAGTGGGAAGTCGCGCAAGCGCGTGACGAGGAAGCGGCCACGGTCACCGAGCTGGTCGAGCGTGCGGAGCAGGCGGGCGAGGAAGCTCGCAAACGGACCGCTGCCGCCGAACAAGCCAGCGAACGGGCAGTAAAAGCGGCTGAGAAGGCCAAACTGGCCGCGCAACGGGCCAAGGTGGAAACCGAGGCTGCCAAGGGAGACACCGTACGGGCGAGCAATGCTGCCAGGGAAGCGGCCGGTCTCGCCAACGAGGCAGCGGATGCGGCTCGTACCGCGATATCGGCCGCCGCGGCGGCCGATCGTGCCGCTCGGGTGGCCGCGAACGCCGCTTCGCGGGCAGCATCGGCGGCGAGTCTTGCCGGTCAGGCGGCTTCGCGTGCTTACTCGGCGGCCTCCGCTGCCGCGCGGGACGCCAGCCAGGCACAGGCGGCTCGTGAGGCCGCAGCGTCGGCGCGGGATGCCGCGGCAGGAGCGGGGCGTGCCGCCGATGCCGCTCGTAGTGCCGGGAACGCAGCTGATCAGGCCGCTGGTGCGGCGCAGGCAGCGGCAAGCGCTTCCGACAACGCGGCAGCGGCAGGCGCCGCCGCGAGCGAAGCGGCCCAGCAGGTAGGCGTAGCCGAACAGGCCGCCGCGGCGGCTGAGCAAGCGGGTGCGGAGGCACAGGCGCAGGCGCAGCGTGCGAGGCAGGCGGCCAATGCGGCCACCTCGCTGGCCAATCGTTCGGGAGACGCCGCCGCGGAGGCCGCGGCCGCCGCGGACTCGGCAGCGCAGCACGCCAACAACGCCGCCAACGCGGCGGATGACGCGGCCGAACACGCTGGGGAAGCCGATGACGCGGCCGCCGAGGCCACCCGGCATGCCAACGCCGCGATCGAGGCGGCGAACGCTTCCACAGCCGCCGCTGAACAGGCCCGCGAGGTCGTGAAACTGGCGCGGGAGGCCGATGCCGAGCGGCTCGCACAGCAGAGACAGCGCATGATCGATGCGGCCGAGCAGGCCAACCAGGCAGCCAAGGAATCCAGTGCCGAGGCGGCTTGGGACGTCCGCGAACAGTCCCTAATCACCTCGGAGACCCAACAGCTGCTCGACGCGGCCAGTGCTTCGGACGCCTCACCCGAGACGGTGCTGAGCAAGGGCAGGCAGGCAGCGGTCAACATCATGCGGACCGGAGGCCCCTGGAGCAAGCAGGCGGCGCAACACGCGTTGTCCGGCACCGAGGCCGATGTGCGGCAGTGGGTCGAGTCGGGACGCGAGGCTGCGATGAACTCGGACAACCGCTCCAGGGTGGCTCGCATCGCGGAGGTGGGCGAGTCCCTCGACCTGCGGCAGGCAGCCGAGCAGGCATTGCAGGGGACGGCCGCCGACGTCAACGAATTCCTGGTCAACCAGGACTATCCGGGGCGTGCCACCGACGAACGGGTTCGCGTGACCCGGATTCTGGACGGTGCCACCGGGCCCGCGGTCAAGGAAGCCGCCGAAGCGGCGTTGAACGGCACCGAGGCGGATGTCCACCGGTTCCTCGTCGAGGGACAGTACAGCGCTCGTGCCACCGATCATCGCGTCAACACGACCCGCATCAAGGACGGCGGTGGTCCGCACGTACGTGCCGCAGCCGAAGCGGCTTTGCAAGGGACGCCTGCCTGGACCCGTTCGTTCGTGAAGTATGGGCAGTACATCGCCAAGCAGCGTGATCACAGGGCGGCTGTCCACAACGCGGAGATGAACAGGCTCGTCGAACGAGGACTGCAGGCAGCCGCTGACGCGCAGCGGCAGGCGTACAAAGCGGCCCAGGCGGCGGCCGAGGCGCGCGGCGCGGCAGCGGAAGCGAACGACTATGCGAATCAGGCGGCCGATTCCGCGAATCAGGCTGCCGACTACGCCAGCCAGGCGCAGGCATCCGCTGACGATGCCCAGGAGGCGGCGCAGCGGGCGGCTGATTCGGCTAGTGCCGCCAAGAACGCTGCTGATTCGGCGGAGCAATCCGCACATGAAACTGCGGTTTACGCTGCTAGGGCGAGAAGGTCCGTTTCCGATGCGCGTAGCTACGCACAGGAAGCTTACGTCGCTGCTGGTGAGGCACGCGATGCTGCTTTGCAAGCTGGCGAAGATGCCATGGCAGCCGCGGAAGCGGCCGTGCAAGCTCGGCAAAACTCGATCGATAAAAATCGGGAAAAATACATCCAAAAAAGGAAAAACCGACCAGAGCTTACCGAGGAAAAAATTCGCTTGGTGGGTCAAAAAATTGAAAAATGTACCGTTGTACAACCAAACGGTAAAGAAAAAGAAGCTTTTTGTCTGGCCAAGGATGAAGGGTACGGATGGGACGATTTTACGACTGATTTGGGCACAGTTGGCAGTGCGGCCGGAGCCGGTACAGGAGCTGGTGCGTTAATCGGATGCGGAGTCGGTTCTATTGCCAGTCTTCCTGGGTGTGTTACCGTAGGAGCGAGTGGTACTGTCATCGGTGCGGCCGCTGGATTCGGGGCAGGGTTGGGAATGGTTTTCGCTCGACGTTTTTTCTAGCGAAATTCGAAGGGTTGTGAATTTTATGCCGTATGCCCGAAAGTCGATGTACCTAATTTTGCCCGTGGCTTTGTTGGTGTCTTTTGTGGTGGGGTTCTCTGCTGTAAAAATTTGGCCTGACAATATTGTTTTGCAGCGCGCGGTAACTTTCTCGGGTGTTGTGGTAGTCACGTTAGTTGCTGTGCTGGCCTACTTCTACCACAAGAAGGGTTAGCCTTATTTTCGCTTCGGGTGTTTGAGATGCGCTCAAGCGTGTCTCAAACACCCGAAGCTTGTATTGTGGATCGAATGAAGATTGTGCATCCAACTGGCGAGTGGTGTTCGTGCTCGTCGGCGATGATGATGACCCCACTTCTTGGGGGTATTTTTCTGTCGATTTCAGGTGTTCTGCTTTATGGCTTGTTGGTTCGATCGTGCGATTGACATATTCGTTGTGTTGGTATATTCGGTGCGCCGAATCGTGCTTCTAAAAGGGTCTTGACCAGTCCTGTCAATGGCATATGCCATGTTATGGTATTGATCATAAACGGTGTAAATCTGTTGATTTATCCGGGTGTGCGTGTATCTATTGTCAGTGTTTCGCGTCGTACCGGGAGCGTGTTCCCGGCGCTTGGGCGAAATGCGGTGAATTTTTGAAGCGGAAGACGGGTGTTTATGCGTAGGTCGTTTCGAGGTGCGGTGCTCGGGTTGACCGGGTTGTTAGCGGCTTCGACGGGTGTGGCCGTGGCTTTCTCGGCCACGGGTGACGGCGCCGCCGGTGTCGCGGCTGAGGGCGCGCCGCCGCCGATCGTGGAGGATTACAGCTATCCGGGTGCCGCCGCGATCGAGGCCGAGACCGGGATCAAGCTGATCGAGGGCGATGGGGACATCGTCAAGACGAGTTGTGACACCACGGAATCGGTAATCACTGTGGACAGTGTCGAGCTGGGTTCGTCCTGCTACGAGGTGATCGGCTCGCAGGGTTGGCTCAAGATGGAGATTCCGCGGGTGTACGCGATCCAGGGTGATGATCACACCGTGAACGCGTCACTGACGGTCAACGGTAGTACCGAGCAGGTGGAACTGAGCCCGGGTGAGTACAACCCGGTGGGTGAGGGCCAGCAGCCTCCGGACAACGATCCGGCGACCCTGGTCGAGTTGCGGGTCTCCTGAGCGGGATATCGCGCTGTTCGCTTGATGCGCGGTTCGAACGCTGTGCGTCCGATCCCGGACGCGCGGTGCGGAGTTCACTGATCGAAGAAGGAATGGTTTTGTCGAGTTCTAGATCGAGACGTGGTTTGGCCGTCGGTGTGGCCACGGTGGCCGCGACGGTGTTGGCCGGGTTGCCTGCTCACGCGCTCAGCGGTGGTCAGCAGGTGCCGCAGGGCAGTTACGAGTTCCTGGCCAAGGTGGATGTGGGCAGCGATCGCTCCTGCTCCGGTGTGCTGGTGGCGCCGCGGTGGGTGGCCACGGCGGCATCCTGCTTCGCGCAGGACCCGTCGCAGCCGGGGACGGTTCCTGCCGGCCCGCCGAACACGGCGACCACGGCCACGGTGGGTCGTGCGGATCTGTCCACCGACGGTGGTCAGGTCGCCGATGTGACGGAGTTGGTGCCGCGCACCGACCGGAATCTGGTGTTGGCCAAGCTGGGCAGCGCGATTTCGGGGATCACTCCGGCGCCGTTGACGACCGAGGGCGCCAGTAGTGGGGAGACGTTGCGGTCGGCCGGTTATGGTCGTACCGCGACCGATTGGACGCCGAACACCGCGCACACCGGCACGTTCGACGTGCAGTCGGTGTCGAGTGGGTCGGCCAGCGTGCTGGGCACTACCGAGCAGTCCAGCATCTGCAAGGGTGACGCCGGTGGTCCGGTGCTGCGGTTGGTCAACGAGACAGTGCAGCTGGTGGGGCTGAACAGTGCTTCGTGGCAGCACGGTTGCTTCGGTGAGGACACCACCGAGCGCGGGGCGACCATCGCCCGCACCGACAACATCACCGGATGGCTCAACTCCCGGATGATGGGAGTTTCGGCGCAGCCGGGCAGCAAGCACGTGAACGAGGTCAGCTGGGTGGACGCGGGTGCCACTGAGTACCGGGTTTACGGTGCCACCGCCGCAGAGGTGCCGCTGCGGCAGGACAACCTGCTGGGCACCGTCACCGGAACCTCTTTCCGGCACGAAGCGCTCCGGGCCGGACAGACCTGGCACTACCGCGTGGTGCCGGTGTACCCCACCGGTGACGGAGCGGCCTCCAACACCGTTGAGGCCACCGTGACCACCGAAGCCGGCACCGACTTCAACGGCGACGGCTACGAGGACATCGCCGCGTACAGCACTCACACTTCGGGCGACGTCGACATAGCCACTTCCAACGGCTCCTCCTTCGGCTCCGTCAGGACGAAACAGGCCGACATCATCGGCAAGAACACGGAACAGCTCCGTGGGGACTTCAACGGTGACGGCAGGACCGACCTCTTCATCGCTTCCTCCGAGGAGGCGGGAGGCCACCACGCTTACGTGGCGTTGTCGAAAGGTTCCGAATTCGGATCGTTCCAGAAGTGGCGTAGCGACATCGGTGCCGTGTACAACGCGGCCGTCGGTGATTTCAACGGTGACGGCAGGGACGACATCGTCAACTTCCCCAATACCGACACCGAAGCGGGTGCCGATGTGATGCTGTCCGACGGCGACGGTTTCCTCGCGATGGAGAAATGGCACGGTTACTTCGCTCCCGCCGGTGAAACGGCGAGCGTGGGGGATTTCAACGGTGACGGCAAGGACGACATCGTGACCTTCCTGCAGGACGATCCGAAGCGTCCCGACGACGTTTACGTCTCGCTGTCCACCGGAAACAGCTTCCGCGAGAACGACGACCTGTGGCATGAGCGCTTCGCTCTCGAAGGGGAACGTCCCGGCGTGGGGGATTTCAACGGTGACGGCAAGGACGACATCGTGACCTTCACCAGCGGTGACAACGGCCTCGTTTACGTCTCGCTGTCCACCGGTGAGAAGTTCGCGGGAGGAGGCGTATGGCACGATTACTTCGCCCCCTCCGGTGAGAAGCCGGGTGTTGGTGATTTCAACGGTGACGGCAGGGACGACATCGTCACGTTCCGCCGCGGCGACGACGGAAGGGTATTCGTCTCGCTGTCCACCGGTGAGAAGTTCATCGATAATGACGCGATCTGGAACGAACAGTTCTGCGAAGGAGATCGCAATCCGGTTCCGCGTATCACCCAAATGATTTCTTCGCTGTGACCTGAGGAGTTACGGATTGTCGTGCGTGGCCGGTGCTCCACCGTGGGGCACCGGCCACGCTGCGTCCCCACCCCCGAGGAGCACATTCGCCGCTTCCCATCTGCCGAAATCCGTTCGCAACTCCGGAGTAACCCAGCCGCACCGGGCTCGTTGACCGGTGTGACGCGTTCAACGCTCGTTAAGCGTGTCACAGCTGTCAGGTTCCCCACCTGACCCGCTACCCGGGCCGAGTGCAGGCGTGGGTGCCGATGAGCGACGTGGAGGTGCGGATGGGTGTCGAAGTGGCCGTCGAGGGACTTTCCAAGTCCTTCGGGTCGCAGAACATCTGGTCCGACGTCACGCTGACGCTGCCCACCGGCGAGATCAGCGTGCTGCTGGGTCCCTCCGGGACCGGCAAGTCGGTGTTTCTGAAGGCCCTGGTCGGTCTGCTCAACCCGGAGCACGGCAAGGTCGTCATCAACGGGGTGGACGTCTGCGACTGCTCGGAGAGCCAGCTCTACGAGGTGCGCAAGCTCTTCGGCGTGCTGTTCCAGGACGGCGCGCTGTTCGGCTCGATGAACCTCTACGACAACATCGCCTTCCCGCTGCGGGAGCACACGAAGAAGGGCGAGACCGAGGTCCGCCGCATCGTGGGCGAGAAGATGGAGATGGTCGGTCTCGTCGGCTCCGAGGAGAAGCTGCCGGGCGAGATCTCCGGCGGCATGAAGAAACGCGCCGGACTGGCCCGCGCCCTGGTGCTCGAACCGGAGATCATCCTGTTCGACGAGCCGGACTCCGGGCTCGACCCGGTGCGCACGGCCTACCTCAACCAGCTGATCGTCGATCTCAACGCGCAGACCGACGCGACGTTCCTGATCGTCACCCACGACATCAACACCGCCCGCACCGTCCCGGACAACATCGGGATGCTCTACCGGCGTCACCTCGCCATGTTCGGGCCGAGGGAGCTGCTGCTGACCTCCACCGAACCCGCCGTGGAGCAGTTCCTCAACGGCCGCAGGGCCGGTCCCATCGGGATGAGCGAGGAGAAGGACTCCGGGCAGACCGCCGCGGAACTCGCCGAACTCGGCGAGGACCAGGGGGTCCCCGAGATCATTCCGCAGCTGGGCATCTCGCCGGGAGTTCCCGAGCGGGTCGCGGTGCGGCGCAGGCAGGACCGGGTCATGGCGGATCTCGACTCGCTCGAACCGGGGGCCCGGCAGGCCGTGGTCAACAGCCTCTCCGATTCCGAACGCGCCCGCTACGGCCTGGCCGGGGACGTCCCCACCGGCCCGGTCTACCTCGGTGGCGAGCAGTGGAGCACCGACAACGGTGACACGGTGCGGCTCTCCGGCGAGGCCGGATTCGCGGGAGAACTGTCCACCGAGCAGGTGGCGCGACTTCCCAGGGAGGAGGCGGGTGCTCCGAGCGGGGACCACTCCGGACCGGAGGCCCCGCGGCAGGAGGTCCCACCCGCCTCCGAGCAGACCCCGTCGAGCTCCGGTTCGCCGCAGCCCCGGCCCACGCCGCATCCGCGCCGTGCACCGGAACAGCGCGCCCCCGAACAGCGGGCTCCGGAACAACACCCCCCGGAGCAGCCGCAGCCGGTCGGCTCGGCCGAACCCGCCGCCTCCGGCGGACGCAAACGCCGCCGCTTCTGGCGCAAGCGGGGTGAGCGGTGAGCGCTCCGACCCGAACCAACATTCCGGGCACCGGGGCACTGCGCGAGACCGGCAGGTTGTTCGCGCTCGGCCTCGATGTGATCCGCCTGATGCCCAGGCGCCCGTTCCAGCTGCGCGAGTTCATCCAGCAGTGCTGGTTCATCGCCGGTGTCACGATCATGCCCACCGCGCTGGTGGCGATCCCGTTCGGCGCCGTGATCGCGCTGCAGCTCGGCTCGCTGACCCAGCAGCTCGGCGCGCAGGCCTTCACCGGCGCCGCGAGCGTGCTGGCCATCATCCAGCAGGCCAGCCCCATCGTCACCGCGCTGCTCATCTCGGGTGCGGGCGGTTCGGCGATCTGCGCCGACCTCGGTTCCCGCAAGATCCGCGACGAGATCGACGCGATGGAGGTGCTCGGCGTCTCGCCGGTGCAGCGGCTGGTCGTGCCCAGGGTGCTCTCGGCGATGCTGGTGGCGGTGCTGCTCAACGGCATGGTCAGCGTGGTCGGCGTGCTCGGCGGCTACTTCTTCAACGTGATCATGCAGGGCGGCACGCCCGGCGCCTACATGGCGAGTTTCGGCTCGCTGGCGCGGCTGTCCGACATCTGGGTGGGCGAGTTCAAGGCACTGATCTTCGGTTTCATCGCGGGCGTGGTGGCCGCCCACCGCGGTCTCAACCCGCCACCGGGACCGAAGGGGGTCGGCGAGGCCGTCAACCAGTCGGTGGTCGTGACGTTCCTGCTGCTGTTCGCCGTGAACTTCATCGTCACGCTGCTCTACCTGCAGATCTTCCCGGCACAGAGGTTGTGAGGGAATGACCACTATCTCCCGGCGCGCGCTCGAAGTGGCGCGGCGTCCACTCCGGACCCTGGACGGTCTGGGCGACCAGATGTCGTTCTACCTGCGGGTGCTGGTGTGGTTGCCCAAGGCGATCGTTCGCTATTCCAGGGAAGTCCTGCGGCTGCTGGCCGAGGTCAGCTTCGGCAGCGGCGCGCTCGCGGTGATCGGCGGCACGGTCGGCGTGATGATCGGCCTGACCATGTTCACCGGTGTCGTGGTCGGGCTGCAGGGCTACGCCGCGCTGAACCAGCTCGGCACCGCGGCGTTCTCCGGTTTCGTCTCGGCCTACTTCAACACCCGTGAGATCGCGCCGCTGGTCGCCGGGCTGGCGCTGTCGGCCACCGTCGGCTCCGGTTTCACCGCCCAACTCGGCGCCATGCGCATCTCCGACGAGATCGACGCGCTGGAGGTGATGGGCATCCCCAGCCTGCCCTACCTGGTCAGCACGCGGGTGACCGCCGGTTTCGTGGCGGTGATCCCGCTGTACGTGCTGGGGCTGCTGACCTCCTACCTCGCCTCCCGCGCGGTCACGATCTTCGTCTACGGCCAGCCACCCGGTACCTACGACAAGTACTTCAACCTGTTCCTGCCGCCGCAGGACGTGCTGTGGTCCTTCGGCAAAGTGCTCGTATTCAGCGTGGTGGTGATCATGACGCACTGCTACTTCGGTTACCGCGCCAGCGGCGGTCCCGCCGGGGTGGGAATCGCCGTCGGCCGCGCCGTGCGCACGGCGATCGTGTCCACGGCGGTGCTCGACCTGCTGCTCAGCCTCGCCATCTGGGGCTCGACGACCACGGTTCGGATCGCCGGATGAGCAGGCGCGGACCCGGACCGGTCAAGCGGCGCCTGATGGGCCTGGCGCTGCTGATGAGCATGGTGCTGTTCGTCAGCCTGACCGTGGCGATCTACCAGAAGGCCTTCAAACCCGTGGTCGAGGTGCAGCTGCGCGCCGCGTCCGCCGGAAACCAGCTGCGCCCCCGCTCCGACGTGAAGGTGCGCGGGATGCTGGTCGGCAAGGTGCGCGAGGTGAGTGCGTCGGGTGACGGAGCGACGCTGCGGCTCGCCCTGGAGCCGGACAAGGTCGACAGCATCCCGTCCAACGTCACCGCCCGGCTGCTGCCGAAGTCGCTGTTCGGTTCCCGCTACGTCTCGTTGCGGATCCCCGACCGGCCGGCCGGCACGCATCTGTCCGAAGGGGACGTGATCACCCAGGACCGCACCGAGACCTCGGTGGAACTGCAGAACGTGCTCTCCGACACGCTGGAGGTGCTGCGCGCGGTGCAGCCCTCCGAGCTCTCGGCCACCCTCAACGCGCTGAGCACCGCGCTGGACGGGCGCGGCGAGGACATCGGCCGCACCCTCACGCGGCTGAACACCTACCTGGAGGGGATCAATCCGTCGATCCCCGACCTCAAGCGCAATCTCCACGAGGTCGTCGGTTTCGCCCGCACCTACGAGCAGGCGGCACCGGACGTGCTCAACGCGCTGGACAACCTGACCACCACGTCCAGGACGCTGGTGGAACAACGCGAGCAGCTGCGCGTGCTGACGCGGCAGACCACCAGGACCTCCGACGACCTGCGGGGGTTCCTGGCCGAGAACCGCGACAACCTGATCCGGCTCAACTCCTCGGCACGGCCCACGATGGACGTACTGGCCAAGTACGCGCCGGAGTACCGGTGCTTCCTCGACGACATGGCCGAGTTCATCCCCCGCATCGACCGGGCCTTCGGCAAGGGCACCGACGAACCTGGGCTGCACATCACGTTGGAGATCACCTCCGACCGGGGCAAGTACGTCCCCGGCAGGGACGAGCCGGCCTTTCGGGACAAGCGCGGTCCCCGCTGCTACAACTTCGAGAACGCGCCCACCCCCTTCCCGCAGTACCCGCCGGACGGCCCCGTCAAGGACGGCTCCTACAAGCCACCGCCGGCCAGGACCTCCAACGGCGGGCTCAACCCGCCCTCGGGCATCGAGGACTACCTGCCCACCAGCGGTGAGGGTGCCGATTCCCCGGCCAGTGATTCCCCGGCCAGTGATTCCTCGGCGGGCGGCTCCTCGGGCGGCGGGGGCGACGACTCGGCGGCGAGCACCTCGCCGCAGTCGGCCACCACCGGCAGCGAGCTGGTGAACTCCCCGGCCGAGCGCGAGTTCGTCTCCACCGTGCTCGCCCCCACGATGAACGTTTCCCCCGAGCGGGTTCCCGGATGGAGTTCGCTGCTCGTGGGGCCGCTGCTGCGCGGAAGCGAGGTGAGCTACGAATGAGCGGACGTTCCATCACCGGCCCGCTGGTCAAGTTCACGATCTTCGTGCTGGTCACCGTGCTCGCCACCGGAGCGCTGATCCTGACCATCGCCAACCAGGGGCTGCGCGAGTCGAAGTCCTACACCGCGTTGTTCACCGACGTCACCGGGCTGAAAGCCGGCGACGACGTGCGCGTCTCCGGTGTGAAGGTCGGCCAGGTGGAAAGCATCGGGCTGGTCGACCACGGTACGGCCGCTGTGGACTTCACAGTCTCCGAACAGCGACTGCCGAAGTCGACCCGTGCCGCGGTGAAGTGGCGCAACCTGATCGGGGAGCGCTACGTGTCACTGCGGCAGGGCGCGGGCGAGGTGGACGACTACCTGTCGGCGGGCTCGACCATCCCGCTGGAACGCACCCAGCCACCACTGGACCTCAACGCGCTGCTCGGCGGGTTCCAGCCGCTGTTCCAGGCGTTGTCACCGAAGCAGGTCAACAAGCTCTCCTTCGAGATCATCCAGGTGCTGCAGGGGGAGGCGGGCACCGTGAAGAGCCTGCTAACCCACACCGCCTCGCTGACCAAGACCATCGCCGAGAAGGACAAGGTCATCGGCCAGGTCATCGACAACCTCAACAAGGTGCTGACCACGGTCAACGACCGTCGTGACCAGCTTTCCGGGCTGGTGTCCCAGCTGCAGGAGTTCGTCTCCGGCCTGTCCTCCGACCGCGGTTCCGTGGGCAGCGCCATCACCGCGATGGACGAGCTGACCAACACCACCGCCGGGTTGGTCGAGCAGGCGAGACCACCGCTGCAGCAGGACATCGCCGGACTCCGCGAGGTCTCGGCCAACCTCAACGAGAACAAGACGGACGTGCGCGACTTCCTGCGCAACATGCCCGAAAAGCTCAACACCATCAGCAGGACCGCGAGCTACGGCTCCTGGTTCAACTTCTACGTCTGCGAGGTCTCCGGCACGGTCGGTGTGGGGGAGACCGACATCCCGCTGCCGCTGATGCCGGTTACCCAGCCGAGGTGTCGCCCATGAAGTCCTTCCGGAAACGCGACCCGATCAAGATCGGCATCGCCGGGCTGCTGGTGCTGGTAGTGGGATTCCTGCTGGCGATGAACTACAAGAGCCTGCCGTTCGTCTCCGGCACCACCTACACCGCCAACTTCAGCGAGGCGGGCGGCCTCGCCGAGGGCGACACCGTGCGCGTGGCCGGGGTGAAGGTCGGATCGGTCACCGGGGTCGAGTTGGACAACGCCCACGTCAAGGTCACCTTCGACGTTCGGGACGCCTGGGTGGGCGACGGCACCGTGGCCGCGATCAAGGTCGGCACCCTGCTCGGCAAGAAGTACCTCGCCCTCGACACCAAGGGTGAGAGCCGCCAGTCCACTTCCGAGCCGATCCCATTACGCCGCACCATGTCGCCCTACGACGTCATCGAGACCTTCAGCCAGCTGTCCGAAACCGTCGACAAGGTCGACACCGCGCAGCTGGCCAAGAGCTTCCGCACCCTGTCGAACACCCTCTCCGGCACCTCGGAGGAGATGCGCGGCACGTTGCGGGGGCTGTCCCGACTGTCCAACACCATCTCCGAACGGGACCGCCAGCTCAAGGAACTGCTGGACAAGACGAACAAGGTGACCACCACCGTCGCCGAGCGCAACACCGAGATCGAGAAACTGCTGCGGGACGGCAACCGGCTGCTCGCTGAACTGCGGCAGCGCAGGGACGCGATCAAGTCACTGCTGGACGGGGTCACGAAACTGTCCCGCCAGATCACCGGCCTGGTCGAGGAGAACTCGGCGCAGCTGGGGCCCGCGCTGCGGCAGCTGGACGAGGTGACCGAGCTGCTGCAGCGCAACCAGGAGAACCTCGGCAAGAGCATCGAGCGCATGGCGCCGTTCACCCGGCTGTTCTCCAACGTGCTCGGCAACGGCCGCTGGTTCGACGTCTACCTCTGCGGGCTGTTGCCACCCGCGGTCGGCCCGATCAACCAGGAGGGCTGCCTGCCATGAACCGACTCGGCAAACCTCCCCTGACCAGGACGCTGGCGCTGGGAAGCGTGCTCGCGCTGCTGGTCACCGCGACCGTGTGGTGGGTGTTCCACGGGGTGGACCAGCGCCGCATCGTCGCCTACTTCGACAACGCCGTCGGCCTCTACGAGGGCGGTGAGGTGCGTGTGCTCGGTGTCCAGGTGGGAAGCATCGACACCGTGACACCGCAACCGAACCGGGTCCGGGTGGAGCTGAGCGTGCGCCGCTCGCTGGAGGTTCCCGCCGACGCGGGAGCGGCGGTGATCTCGCCCAGCGTGGTCAGCGGCAGGTTCGTGCAGCTGACCCCGGTCTACGACGGCGGTCCGAAGCTGGCCGCCGGGGCGACCATCCCCAACGAGCGCACCGTGACGCCGGTGGAGATCGACGAGGTCTACCGGAGTCTCAACGAACTCTCCACCGCGCTCGGCCCGGAGGGCGCCAACTCCAACGGCGAACTGAGCAGGCTGCTGCGCACCAGCGCGAAAACCCTGGAGGGCAACGGGGAGCTGATCTCCCGCACGCTGCGCGACCTCGGCGAGGCGGGCAGCACGCTGTCCGGCAGCAGCGAGGACCTTTTCTCCACAGTGGACCAGTTGCAGCGCATCACCTCCAACCTCGCCGAGAACGACGAGCAGGTCCGCGACTTCAACAGTCAGATGCGCGACATCAATCAGCTGCTCGCCTCGCAGCGAGACGACCTCGACACGGCGCTGTCCGAACTCGCCCTGGCGCTGGACAAGATCGAGAAGTTCGTGCGGAACAACCGCGAGAAGCTGCGCAGCAACGTCGAGCAGCTCAACTCGGTCGCCAAGGTGCTGGCCGAGCAGAACAAGGCGCTGCGCGAGACGCTGACCGACGCGCCCCTGGCGCTGGGCAACCTGCAGAACTCCTACAACGCCGCTTCCGGGACGCTGGACACCAGGGCCAATCTCAACGAGCTGCGGCAGCCCCCGCTGGTGCTGCTGTGCAAGCTGTTCAAGCAGATCAGGCCGGAAAGCCAGCAGGGCTCGCTGGCGAACGTGCCGTCGGGATTGCGCGACGGCTGCGAGTCGGTGAGCTCGTTCCTGGGCAACGGCGGTGAACTGCTCGACCCGACGGAGACCATCGCCAAGCTGCAGCAGGGCGGCAAGCCAGACCTGCCGCTGCCGCTGCGCCGCAGCAGCGACGAGCTCTTCCAGGGCTCGCAAGGGTCCGGATCGAAAGGACAGTGATGTCCACGCCGCACACATCGTCCGACCCCGCTGACGCTCGGACCACCATCACTCGAACCACCACCGTGCGGTTCCGGCCGCTGCGTCGGGTCTCGCTGGCGCTGCTGACCACCCTGCTGGTCACCAGCGGCTGCGGACTCGGCGACTTCAACGGGGTGCACAGCCTGCCACTGCCCGGCGGGGCCGACGTGGGGGACGACCCCTACACCGTCAAGGCGCGGTTCGACGACGTCACCGACCTGGTGCCCAACGCCGGTGTCCGGGTCAACGACGTGCCGGTCGGCCGGGTCTCGGACGTCGAACTCCTCGCGGACTCCTGGCGGGCCGAGGTGACCATGACCGTCCACGACAAGGTGGACCTGCCGGGCAACGCGCTCGCCAAGATCGAACAGTCCAGCCTGCTGGGCGAGAAGTACGTGGAGCTTTACCCGCCGCCGGACTCCGAGGAACCGAAGGGCGAACTCGGCGAGGGGGACGTGATCCCCAACGGGCGGACCGGGCGCGGCCCCGAGGTCGAGGAAGTGCTCGGCGCGCTGTCCATGCTGCTCAACGGCGGTGGTATCGCCCAGATCCAGAACATCGCCGAGGAGCTCAACAAGGCCCTGGACGGTCGTGAGGCCCAGGTCCGCGACCTGCTGTCCAACATGGACCAGTTGGTCGGCGAGCTGGACGAGAGCAAGGACGACATCACCGCCGCGCTGGACAGCGTCAACCGGCTCAGCGCCACGCTCCGCGAACAGCGCGGCAACATCGAGTCCGCCCTGCGGGACCTCGAACCCGGCCTGAAGGTGCTGAACCGGCAGCGGCAGCAACTGGTGACCATGCTGGAGTCGCTGGACAAGCTCTCCGGCGTCGCCACCGACGTGATCGACAAGACCAGGCAGGACATCCTGCACAACCTGCGCGAGCTGCAACCGGTGCTGCGCAACCTCGCCGCCGCCGGTTCGGACCTGCCGAAGTCGTTGCAGATCCTGTTCACCTACCCCTTCACCGACGCCGCCGTGAAGGGGATCAAGGGCGACTACACCAATCTGTACATGGATGTCGACCTCAACATCTCGCGCATCACCGAGAACCTCGGACGCAGCAGACAACCGTTGCTCGATCTGCCCGGCGAATCGAGCGGCTCCCAGCTTCCCGACATGCCGCTGCCGCTGGCCTCGGGGTCCTCCGGATCCTCGGGCCGGTCCTCGGGGGCCGCCGAGCAGGGCAGCGGGCAGGGTGGACAGCCGAGCACGGCCGATTCGCCCGAACCCACGGAACCCTCCACCGAGGGGGGCGAGTCCTCGGGAGAGGACGACGGCGGTTTCCTCGACTTCCTGTTCGGAGGTGACTGATGCTCACCCGCAAGGTACGTGTGCAGATCGCGGCCTTCCTCGTCGTGGCGCTGGTCGGGGTCAGCTACGCCGGAGCCAGGTACGCGGGACTGGATCGGCTGTTCGGGCCGCGCGGTTACGTGGTGACCGTCCAGCTGGCCGACTCCGGCGGCATCTTCCCCAACGCCGAGGTCACCTACCGGGGGGTGCAGGTCGGGCGGGTCGGCGAACTCGAACTCACCCCGGACGGCGTGCGGGTTCCGCTGGACATCGAGCCCGCCGCGCCGCGGATACCCACCGACGTGCGGGCGGTCGTGGCGAACCGTTCGGTGGTCGGTGAGCAGTACGTGGACCTGCGGCCGAAGAACTCCGACGGCCCCTACCTGCACGACGGCTCGGTGATCCGCGAGCGGAACACCGAGACCCCGCTGCCCGTCGAGGACCTGCTCACCGATCTGGACTCCTTCGTCGAGTCGGTGCCCGAGGACTCGTTGCGCACCGTCGTCGACGAGCTGGGAACCGCTTTCGAGGGAAACGGCGGGAACCTGCAACGCATCCTGGACACCACGGGCGAGTTCACCGCCGAGGCGCAGCGCCACCTGCCGCAGACCAAGCGGCTGCTCTCCGACGCGGCCACGGTGCTGGAGACGCAGAACGACCAGTCCTCGGCCATCAGGTCGTTCAGCGAGGACCTGCGGCTGGTGTCGCGACAGCTCGAGAAGTCCGACGGCGACATCCGCGCGGTGCTGGACCGCGCACCGGAAGCCGCTCAGCAGGTCAGCGGGGTGCTGCGCACCACCGGTCCCGCGCTCTCCTCGTTGTTGGCCAACGGCATCCCCACCGCCAGGGCGCTCTCGGACAACAGTGCCGGGCTGGAGCAGCTGTTCGTGACCTATCCCGCGGTCAGCGCCGGTGGCTTCACCGTCGCTCCCGGGGACGGTTCCGCGCACTTCGGGCTGGCGCTCAACATCTTCGACCCGGTGCCCTGCGTGTACGAGAGCACCGAGCGCCGCGCGGGCAACGAGCTGGGCGCGGTACCGCTGAACACCGACGCGCGTTGCGAGGTTCCGGAGGGAAGCCCCACCGCTGTACGCGGATCTCACAACGCGCCTGGTAACTGACGACGGCACCGGAGCGACAGCGCGAAACAGCGACAGCGCCAAACAGCGACAGCGCGAAACAGCGGATGGGCGCGGTGTCCCGGTCCGCGATCGGGACACCGCGCCGGTTCGTCACTCGTTCGGGAAGGAACTCTTATGAGATCGGCGGTCTCGGCACTGCTGCGGCCCCGCCGCTGGCGGATGGTGCCGGTGGCGGTGGTGCTGCTCGTCGCGAGCGTGCTCTCGGCGGGCGGATTCGGGGTCTCCTGGGCGCTCGCGGCCAACGACTCCGACGTGGAGCTGGCGGTCACCCGGGATCGCGTGTTGCGCGCCGGAAGACAGGCGGTGATCAATTTCAACTCGATAGACCACCGCAGGGTGAAGCAGGACATGCGGCGCGCGATCGACGGGACCACCGGGCCGCTGCGCGAGGTGCTCAAGGGCAGCCGGGAGCAGCGTGTCGAGCAGGTGACCAAGGCCAAGTCGGTCACCGAGGCCGAGATCCTGGCCTCGGCCCTGACCGAGTTGAACACGCGGCAGGGCAAGGCCCGGATGATCGCCAGTTACAAGATCACCAAGACCGAGGACGGCGGCAAGCCGACCACCAGCCGTTGGCGGGTCCGGGCCGAACTCACCAGGACCGACGGGCAGTGGAAGCTGAACCGGATGACCCCGAGCGCGGGGTGAGCGGTGTCGCTCGGCACCACTCGACATCGCTCCGTCACGACCACCACGAGACCGGTCGGTAACGCAGTTTTCGTGCAAGGAGAACACCCGTGAGCAACTCTCGCCGTCCCGCAGGCCGCGGCCGAGGCGGTTCCGCCGTGCGCAAGCCGCGCGTGGCCGGTGCGCGCAACCGTGCCGCGGCCGGTGACGACGCCCGAACCCCCGAGGTCACCGGTGATGTCGCCGCCGACTCGTCCGTCGATTCGTCCGCCGAGTCGCCAGTCGACTCCTCCGGCGACGTTTCGGTCGACGAACCCACCGGTGCGGGCGACGCGGCTCCGGCCGGGACCGAGCCATCGATCACCTCCGCCGGTGGCAGCGCGCCGGAGAGGAGCACGGAGTTGCCCGAGGAGGGCGAGGGCTTACCCGAGGCGGAGGGAACGAACACCGCGCCGGAGACCGAATCGGCGGCTGCCTCGGCCGCGACCGACGACACGGCCGAACAGCGACACGAGCCGCTCCCCGGCCACGAGGGGGAGGACCTCTCGGACGGCCCGGATTCGGGTAGTTCTGATTCGGACGGCCCGGTCGTCGAGAGCCCGGTCGTCGAGAGCCCGGCCGCCGAGAGCCCGGCCGCCGAGAGCCCGGACTCCGACAGCTCGGACTCGGGCGACACCGGCCCGGACGGTCCGGACCGTGGTTCCGGGGCGACCGCAGGCAGCGGTTCGGCGCGGAGCAACCGGAAAGTGCTCACGGCCGTGCTGCTGGCGCTGACCGTGGGATTCGCCGGGCTGGCCTGCTGGTTCCAGTACTCCGCTCACACGCTGCGGCACGGTGGCGCGGCGGCCAACCGGGCCCTGGTGGACGAGTCGGCGACAAGCGAGGTGAAGGGCCAGGTCGGCAAGGCCGTGGAGAAGATCTTCTCCTTCGACTACTCCAATATGGACAAAACCGAGCAGGCGGCGGGCAACGTTCTGGTCGGCGATTCGGTCGAGCAGTACGACAAGATGTTCCGAACGGTGCGCGAGCAGGCCCCCAAACAGAAGATGGTGCTGACCACCACCGTCGCCGAGTCCGGGGTGACGATGTTGCGGGACGGGCGCGCCGAGGTGCTGCTGTTCGTCAACCAGAACGCCACCCGCACCGAGAGCGGCGAAGGCGGTGTCTACCCGGCACAGCTCAGCGTCGTCGCGGTGAAACGCGGTGACCAGTGGAAGATCAGCAGCATGACCCAGCTCTGAATGACCCAGCTCTGAATGACCCAGCTCTGACAACCCGTTACGGGGTCGACCGGGGCCGCTCGACCGGGATACCTCACCACCGCCGGGCGGCAGTGGGGCGCACTCCCGGTACTCACGTGCGCGGCAGTCACGTGCGCGGCCCCACGTGCGCGTCGGTTTCGCGCGAAATCGACGCCACCGCCGCGCGCTCCGCCGAACCGACGTTCAGACCCCCACGTGGGTGTAACCGGCCCACAGCGTCGGTGCCTCCGGATAGCGCCGCCGCAGTCGGCGCGTGGTCGCGTGCAGCACTCCCGCGGAGAACTCGGCGCGGAACTCGCCGTCGCGCGCCAGCTCCGCGTACAGCGCCGCCAGCACGTCCTCCGCCGGACCCCGGTGCATCGCCCACAGCGTGCTGATCACGTGCGCGAATCCGATGAAGGCGAACGCCCCCGCCATCGTCAGCGCGGCCGCCGACGGGGTGTCCTTCGTTCTGCACCTGGCCAGGCAGAGGAACTTCGCGTCCCCGAAGTCACGCTGCCCGATGTCGAGCAGGTTCAGCGACCTGGCGCGGTCCTCCCGGTCCAGCACCAGTCCGGCCGCGGGTTGGGCGGCGTGCTGCGTGCTCGGCTCGCAGACGTGGATCAGCTGGTGGTGCCCGAACGCGGCGAACACGTCATCGGCGGTGTGGTCGCGCTCCGACATCGCGGTCGCCGAGGACCAGTGCCGTGCCGGGATCCTGCCCGGCTGCTCGGGAGTCCGCTCGTCGGAGGGACCCGCGATCAGCGCCGTGTCGGCCCCCGTCCGTTCCCGCCGCCGCTTCGTCGTCAGCAGCACGCGCAGTCCCGGCGTGTGCGAGGACACCACGCGGTCCAACGCGCTGTCCCCGGCGGTCGAGGTCGCCGCGTGCAGCGGGAGGAAGGCCGCGGCACCCTGCGTGCTCCACCACAGCCTGGGCCACCGCGCCCCCTGGGGCGGCGTACGGGTGTACCCCATCCGTTCCAGCACCGGGCGTGTGACGTGCTGCCACAGCCAGTCCAGCGTTATACCGAGGGTGCGTTCGGTGTCGGCCGTGCGCTGTGCCTGCTGCGCCGCGTTCAGCGCGGAGGCGGCGTGCTCCTCGGCCAGCTCCGGTGTCACGCCGGGCAGCCGGACCACCAGAGCACGACCGCCGAAGACGATCACCGCGTCCGAACGGAACTCGCTCAGGTTGACCAGCACGACCGCGCCCTCGTCGGCGGCCGATGCCAGGGTGTCGAAGGACCACGGCCGCATCCGATCACCGCCGGACTCGTTCCGGATCTCGCCGAGCAACTCGTCCCAGGTGTCCGCCAACCAGCGCCTGCGCCGCACGTCGTCGATGACGTCCACCCCGCCTAGGATCGGCTCCTCGGGGTGGCGGTCCAGCAGCCTGCGCAGCCGCACCGCGTCGGTGGCCAGGTCCGGATGGGTCAGGTTGAGTTGCCCGAGCTCGCTGCCGGCGGGCATCAGCTCGGAAAGCAGCGCCGCACGTCCGTGCTCCAGCAGCTCCACGGCCCGTTCCGGTTTGCCCACCTCGATCGCGCAGGCCGCCGCGTCGGCGGTCACGTGGGCCCAGCGGCGCTGCACCGTCGGGGTCGCGACCGCGCGCTTGCCCTGTGTGACCAGCGGAAGCAGCTCGACGGCCAGCGTGAACGATTCGAGTGCCTCGGACCAGCGGTGCGCCTGCGCCGCGAGCCTGCCGCACAGGTTGGCGGCCTTGAGCCGTTGATCGGCCGGGCCGGTAGGCAGTGTGGCCGCCTCGGTCAGCGTTCTGCGAGCCCACCGGTACAGCTTCCGCCTGCCGGTGCGGCGGTGCAGGGTCTGCAGCGCGCGGCCGAGATGGGTGGCGACCGTGACGCGTTCCGGTGCCGAGTCCGGCATGGCGATCAGTGCTCTGTCGAACATCTCGATCGCCGTTTCCAACTCGTCGTTGCGCGAGTTCAGCCGGTGCTGGTGCGTGGACACCACACCCAGCTGCGCGTAGGCGGTGTACTGCGGCGCGGTGCGCTGTTCGGAGTCCTGCAGCGCCTCACTGGCGGCGGCGTGGGCGCGATCCAGGTCGGACTGCTGGCCCGCCCGTTCGAACCGCGTGATCAGTGTGGAGGCCAGCGAGTTGAGGACCGCGCAGCGCTTGGGCGCCGTGGTCTCGGCATCCAGCGCCGCCTCACCCGCGGCCACGGCGGTGTCCAGTGCCGCCGTGTTGCCCGCGTGCAGGTAGTGCCTGCGGGCCAGCGCTCCGTAGCTAGCCAGCGCCACGGCCCGGTTCGGATCGTCGGTGGCCAGGTTGCGCATCACCGGGCTGATCGTTTTCAACGCGCGGTAGAGGTTGCCGGACTCGCCACTGCTGTCCAGGTGCTCCACCGTCGCCGAAGTGAGGTTCCAGATCAGCTTGCCCAGCACCGGGTTGCCCGACTCCAGGTCGTCGAGCACCCCGAACAGCTCGTTGATCGCCGATTGCAGGTCGGTCAGGTCGCCCCGCTGGCGGTAGCGCAACCGCAGCGCCTCCGCGAACCGCAGCAGCATCCAACGGCGGTGCTGTCCGTCCGGGAGCATCCCCACGCCGGTGCGCAGGTACTTGATCCCCTCGTCGAGGTCGTTCGGATCGGTGGTTCGCTCGTGTCTGCGCAGCAGTGCCGAGCCGAGGCTGATCATCAGGTCCGGGCCCTCGGGACGTTGCGCACCGTCCTGGCCGCTCGATTCCCGCAGCGCGGCCTGGAAGACCTCGATCGACTCGTCGTCCGAGTCGTTGTCGGCCGCGAGCCTGGCGTGCAGCTTCAGCGCGTTTCCCAGCCGGATCAGCGCGGTGTCCCGATGGCGCGGCAGGTCCGCCGAGTCGGAGTCCGTGCCCCCCGCCCCGGCCGTGCCGGTGCGCTCGACCCCGAGTCGGGCGACGTCGACCGCCTCGACTGCCTGTTCGGCCGAGCCCTTGCGGCCGGCGCAGTCGGTCAGTGCCAGTGCCAGATTGCTCAGGTAGAGGACCACGTCCGGATCGTCGCTGCTCGCCGCCTCCGCGGCGGAGCGGTAGTAGGACACCGCGTCCTCCAGGTGCGCGAGATCACCGGAGGCGAGGTGCGCGAGCTGGGCGGCGCTTCCCAGGTTGTTGAGCACCCCGGGACGAGAGGGGTCCTGCTCCGGCAGCGCTCCGGCCGTGGCGCGCAGCACCTCGGTGACCCAGGACAGTTCCTTGAAGTCGAAGGTGCTCATCATCCGGTTGAGCGCGGCGAGCGCGTCCGCGTATCGCTGTTCGGCGTCCTGCTCCGCCGAGCGAGGGGCGGCGGCACGAGCGGCCGCCGAATGGGTGACGGCCGTGCCCCGCTGTTGCTGTTGTGGTTGTTGCTGCCGCGACTCTCGCTGTCCCGGCTCCCGCTGCCCCGGCTGCTCGGGTGAGGGGGACTCGTCCACCTCGTTGGTGAACCAGCTGTTTCCGGTGCCGCTCGCCCCCTGTTCCGGCGTCGGACGTTCGGTCCGGTCGTCCCGGGGAGTTCGGTCCTGCTGGTTCACCTTGTTGTCCATCCTGTTCTCCCGTGTCACCGCCGGTGCGAAACCGGGGCCGGCTCCTGGAGGCCGGCAGCGTCCATAGAGTAGGATCATGATTCCGCACGGTCACCTCTCGATCGTGCCATGCCCGCTGCTCGCTGCAGACGATACGAGCGTCCCGTGCGGCTCCGCCGGGGTATCGGTCAAAAATTCGCGTCGGTTGTCCGCACTGTGGGAATACACAACGTTTTTCCGGCGTTCGAGCGCTGTCGGGTGACGAGTAACGGGGCGGTGTTCGTGGCGGCGGGGAAGGCGCTCGCGCCTCCTGGGGGGCCTCGCGGTCGCCGATCGCCGAAGGAGTGGAGCGCGGACGATGTGACGCCGATCGCGGCGTACAGTGACAGCAGCAGCGCACGGAGTGGTTCCTAACCACATCGAGTGATCCTGTTTTCCGTCGGGAGAGTGATGCGGTGTGGAGCTCTTGACTCACGGCCTCCGGGAGGTCACGCTTGTTCCCGGCAGACGCCGGAGCGGACGACGCAGGAGATGAACCAGCGGGTGAAGCGGTGATCATCGGGGCGGGCAGTACTGGCCCCCTCTCGACAGCGGGCGACACGCGCGCTAGACTGCTACGTTGCGCTGCCCGCATTCTCCGTTCCCTGGCCTGAGGACTCAGTAATGGACCCCTGCGCTGGGGTTTTCCGGATTGCGGGCGCCATTGCACCCTTGACAGCCGTGCTATCCGGACACTTACACCCAACGCTCCGGAAGCGGTTGCAGCCAGTTCAGAGTCCCGGAAGGACGCATCTTGGCAGTCTCCCGCGCGACCAAGGTCTCTGCAGCTTCCAACTTCACGAGGGGGATCCCTGGGGCCCCCAGGCGGGTCTCATTCGAGAAGATCCGTGAGCCGCTGGAAGTACCAGACCTGCTCGATCTGCAGGTCCAATCCTTCGAATGGCTCGTCGGTGACGAGGCCTGGTTCCAGCGCCGGGTCGATGCCGGCGAGGAAATGCCCGTTGGTGGTCTGGGAGAGGTCCTCAACGAGATCTCCCCGATCGAGGACTTCTCGGGCTCCATGTCGCTGTCCTTTTCCGACCCGCGGTTCGATGAGGTCAAGGCCTCCATCGAGGAGTGCAAGGACAAGGACATGACCTACGCGGCTCCGCTGTTCGTCACGGCGGAGTTCATAAACCAGACGACGGGCGAGATCAAGAGCCAGACCGTCTTCATGGGGGACTTCCCCGTGATGAGCGACAAGGGCACCTTCATCATCAACGGCACCGAGCGTGTCGTGGTCTCGCAGCTGGTCCGGTCGCCCGGCGTTTACTTCGACCAGACCGTCGACAAGTCGACCGACAAGGACGTCTACAGCGCGAAGATCATCCCGAGCAGGGGTGCCTGGCTGGAGTTCGACGTCGACAAGCGCGACACCGTCGGTGTGCGGATCGACCGCAAGCGCAGGCAGCCGGTCACCGTCCTGCTCAAGGCACTGGGATGGACCGCCGAGGGCATCCGTGAGCGGTTCGGCTTCTCCGAGACGATGCTGTCGACCCTGGAGAAGGACCACACCTCGGGCCAGGACGAGGCCCTGCTGGACATCTACCGCAAACTGCGCCCCGGCGAGCCACCGACGAAGGAGAGCGCGCAGACGCTGCTGGAGAACCTCTTCTTCAAGGAGAAGCGTTACGACCTCGCCCGCGTCGGCCGCTACAAGGTCAACAAGAAGCTCGGCATCGACCTGCCGTTCACCTCGGGCGTGCTCACGCACGACGACATCGCCACCACCATCGAGTACCTGGTCCGGCTGCACGCCGGCGAGAACTCGATGGGATCCGAGGACAACGACGTCCCGGTCGAGCTCGACGACATCGATCACTTCGGTAACCGCAGGCTGCGCACCGTGGGTGAGCTGATCCAGAACCAGGTGCGTGTCGGCCTCTCCCGGATGGAGCGCGTCGTCCGCGAGCGCATGACGACCCAGGACGTCGAGGCGATCACACCGCAGACACTGATCAACATTCGCCCGGTCGTCGCCGCGATCAAGGAGTTCTTCGGCACCTCGCAGCTCTCCCAGTTCATGGACCAGACCAACCCCCTGGCCGGCCTGACGCACAAGCGCAGGCTCTCGGCACTGGGGCCGGGCGGTCTCTCCAGGGAGCGTGCGGGCGTCGAGGTTCGTGACGTCCACCCCTCGCACTACGGCCGGATGTGCCCGATCGAGACACCGGAAGGGCCGAACATCGGTCTGATCGGTTCGCTGGCCACCTTCGGCCGGGTCAATCCGTTCGGGTTCATCGAGACTCCCTACCGCAAGGTGGTCGACGGTGTGGTCACCGACCAGGTGGACTACCTCACCGCCGACGAGGAGGACCGCTACACCAAGGCGCAGGCCAACACGCCGATCGACGACGACGGCAACTTCCTCGAGGACCGCGTGCTCGGCAGGCGCAAGGGCGGCGAGGTCGAGCTGCTCGCCCCCACCGAGATCGAGTACATGGACGTCTCGCCGCGTCAGATGGTCTCGGCGGCCACGGCGATGCTGCCGTTCCTGGAGCACGACGACGCCAACCGCGCCCTGATGGGTGCCAACATGCAGCGGCAGGCGGTTCCGCTGCTGCGCAGCGAGTCCCCGCTCGTCGGTACCGGCATGGAGCTCCGTGCCGCCGTCGACGCGGGCAACGTCATCACCGCGGAGAAGGCGGGTGTCGTCGAGGACCTGTGCGCCGACTACCTCACGGTCATGGACGACGACGGCAACCGGCGTACCTACCGGCTGCAGAAGTTCGCCCGGTCCAACCACGGGACCTGCATCAACCAGAAGCCCATCGTCAACGAGGGCGACCGGGTCGAGGCAGGGCAGGTCATCGCCGACGGTCCCTCGACCGAGGACGGCGAGATGGCGCTGGGCAAGAACCTGCTCGTCGGCATCATGCCGTGGGAGGGGCACAACTACGAGGACGCGATCATCCTCTCCCAGCGGCTGGTGCAGGACGACGTGCTCACCTCGATCCACATCGAGGAGCACGAGGTCGACGCCCGCGACACCAAGCTGGGCTCCGAGGAGATCACCAGGGACATCCCGAACGTCTCCGAGGACGTGCTCTCCGACCTCGACGAGCGCGGCATCGTCCGCATCGGTGCCGAGGTCCAGGGCGGCGACATCCTCGTCGGCAAGGTCACTCCCAAGGGCGAGACCGAGCTGACCCCGGAGGAGCGGCTGCTCCGCGCGATCTTCGGGGAGAAGGCCAGGGAGGTCAGGGACACCTCGCTGAAGGTGCCGCACGGTGAGACCGGCAAGGTCATCGGCGTCCGCGTGTTCAACCGCGAGGAGGACGACGAACTCCCGCCCGGGGTCAACGAGCTCGTCCGGGTCTACGTGGCCCAGAAGAGCAAGATCCAGGACGGTGACAAGCTCGCCGGTAGGCACGGCAACAAGGGTGTTATCGGCAAGATCCTGCCGATCGAGGACATGCCGTTCACCAAGGACGGCACCCCGATGGACATCATCCTCAACACTCACGGTGTGCCGCGGCGTATGAACATCGGGCAGGTCCTGGAGACCCATCTCGGCTGGATCGCCTCGCAGGGGTGGTCGATCGACGGGGATCCGGACTGGGCGAAGAAGATCCCCGAGGAGCTCTACGACGTCGAGCCGGGTACCAAGACGGCCAGCCCGGTCTTCGACGGTGCTCGCGAGGAGGAGATCACCGGTCTGCTGTCGTCGACGAGGCCGAACCGCGACGGGGAGCGCGTCGTGGACGGCGACGGCAAGGCGATGCTGATCGACGGGCGCAGCGGGGAGCCGTACCCGCACCGCGTGGCGGTCGGCTACATGTACATCCTCAAGCTGCTGCACCTGGTGGATGACAAGATCCACGCACGGTCGACCGGGCCGTACTCGATGATCACCCAGCAGCCGCTGGGCGGTAAGGCCCAGTTCGGTGGCCAGCGCTTCGGTGAGATGGAGTGCTGGGCGATGCAGGCCTACGGTGCCGCCTACACGCTGCAGGAACTGCTGACGATCAAGTCCGACGACGTGCTCGGTCGCGTCAAGGTCTACGAAGCGGTCGTCAAGGGTGAGAACATCCCAGAGCCGGGTATTCCGGAGTCGTTCAAGGTGCTGCTCAAGGAGTTGCAGTCGCTGTGCCTGAACGTCGAGGTGCTCTCCAGCGACGGTGCCGCCATCGAGATGCGGGACGGTGACGACGAGGACCTCGAACGCGCGGCGGCCAACCTCGGCATCAACCTGTCCAAGAACGAGGCCCCCTCGGTCGACGACGTCGTCAACTGACCTCGTCGCCGGTTCGCGGCAGCCCGCAGTGGCCGCCGCGAACCGGCCCCACGTCCACCCGGCACACACCCAACAAAGGGAGAAGATCCGACGTGCTTGACGTCAACTTCTTCGACGAACTCCGTATCGGACTGGCGACCGCCGACGAGATCCGCCAATGGTCGTACGGCGAGGTCAAAAAACCCGAGACCATCAACTACCGCACCCTCAAGCCGGAAAAGGACGGCCTTTTCTGCGAGAAGATCTTCGGGCCCACCCGGGACTGGGAGTGCTACTGCGGCAAGTACAAGCGAGTCCGGTTCAAGGGCATCATCTGCGAGCGCTGCGGTGTCGAGGTCACTCGCGCCAAGGTGCGGCGTGAGCGGATGGGCCACATCGAGCTCGCCGCCGCGGTCACGCACATCTGGTACTTCAAGGGTGTGCCGAGCAGGCTCGGTTACCTGCTCGACCTGGCGCCCAAGGATCTCGAGAAGATCATCTACTTCGCGTCGTACGTGATCACCTCGGTCAACACCGAGATGCGGCACAACGACATGCCGACGCTGGAGAGCGAGATCGGCGTCGAGCGCAAGAACATCGCCGACCAGCGTGACTCCGACCTGGAGGCGCGGGCGCAGAAGCTCGAGTCGGATCTCGCCGAGCTCGAGACCGAGGGCGCCAAGAGCGATGTCCGCCGCAGGGTCAAGGAGAGCGGCGAGCGCGAGATGCGCCAGATCCGCGAGCGGGCGCAGAAGGAGATCGACAAGCTCGACGAGATCTGGGAGACCTTCACCAAGCTGGAGCCTCGCCAGCTGATCTCGGACGAGTCGCTGTACCGCGAGCTCTACGACCGCTACGGCGAGTACTTCACCGGCGGCATGGGCGCCGAGTCGATCGAGGCCCTGCTCGCCAACTTCGACATCGACGCCGAGGCGGAAGGACTGCGCGAGGTCATCCGCAACGGCAAGGGGCAGAAGAAGCTGCGTGCCCTCAAGCGGCTGAAGGTCGTCGCCGCGTTCCAGACGACCAAGAACAGCCCGCAGGGCATGGTGCTGGGCGCGATCCCGGTGATTCCGCCGGACCTGCGCCCCATGGTGCAGCTCGACGGTGGCCGCTTCGCGACCTCCGACCTCAACGACCTCTACCGCAGGGTCATCAACCGCAACAACCGCCTCAAGCGTCTGATCGACCTCGGCGCCCCCGAGATCATCATCAACAACGAGAAGCGGATGCTGCAGGAGTCGGTCGACGCGCTGTTCGACAACGGCAGGCGCGGCCGTCCGGTCAGCGGTCCGGGCAACCGGCCGCTGAAGTCGTTGTCCGACCTGCTCAAGGGTAAGCAGGGCCGTTTCCGGCAGAACCTGCTCGGTAAGCGCGTGGACTACTCCGGCCGTTCGGTGATCATCGTCGGTCCGCAGCTGAAGCTGCACCAGTGCGGTCTTCCGAAGGAAATGGCGGTCGAGCTGTTCAAGCCGTTCGTCATGAAGCGGCTGGTCGACCTCAACCACGCGCAGAACATCAAGTCCGCCAAGCGGATGGTCGAGCGGCAGCGCCCGCAGGTCTGGGATGTGCTCGAGGAGGTCATCTCCGAGCACCCGGTGCTGCTCAACCGTGCGCCCACGCTGCACCGGCTGGGTATCCAGGCGTTCGAACCGCAGCTCGTGGAGGGCAAGGCGGTGCAGCTGCACCCCCTGGTCTGCGAGGCGTTCAACGCCGACTTCGACGGTGACCAGATGGCGGTTCACCTGCCACTGTCCGCCGAGGCCCAGGCCGAGGCCAGGGTGCTGATGCTGTCCAGCAACAACATCCTCTCGCCCGCTTCGGGACGTCCGCTGGCCATGCCGCGACTGGACATGGTCACCGGGCTGTACTACCTGACCCGCCAGGTCGACGGTGCCACCGGTGAGGGACACGCCTTCTCCTCGTACGACGAGGCGTTGATGGCCCACGATCGGGGATCGCTCGACCTGCAGGCGATGGTCAGGATCCGGATGAAGGACGTCGTCCCGACCAAGGACGACACGCCCGAGGACTGGGAACCCGGCAGCTCGCTGACGCTGCGAACCACCCTCGGCCGCGTGATGTTCAACGAGCTGCTGCCGGCTGACTACCCGTTCGTGAACCGGCTGCTGCCGAAGAAGGCCCAGGGTGCGATCGTCAACGATCTCGCCGAGCGCTACCCGATGGTCTCGGTCGCCCAGACGCTGGACAAGCTCAAGGACGCGGGTTTCTACTGGGCCACCAGGTCCGGTGTCACCACCGCGATCTCCGATGTGATCGTGCCGCCGAACAAGAAGGAGATCCTCGACTCCTACGAGGAGAAGGCGGACCAGGTGGAGAAGCGCTACCGGCGCGGTGCGCTCTCCCACGTCGAGCGCAACGCCGAGCTCGTCAAGGTCTGGAACGCGGCCAAGGACGACGTCTCCGAGGCGATGGAGAACAACTTCCCGGATGACAACTCGATCAGCATGATCGTGAAGTCCGGTGCCGCCGGGAACATGTCCCAGGTGGTGCAGCTCGCCGGTATGCGTGGACTGGTCTCCAACCCCAAGGGTGAGTACATCCCGCGCCCGATCAAGACCAACTTCCGAGAGGGTCTGTCGGTGCTGGAGTACTTCATCTCCAACCACGGTGCCCGCAAGGGTCTGGCCGACACCGCGCTGCGTACCGCCGACTCGGGATACCTGACCCGTCGTCTGGTCGACGTCTCGCAGGACGTGATCGTGCGCGAGAACGACTGCGGCACCGACCGCGGTATCCGGATGCCGATCGGCGAGACCACGCCGGACGGCAAACTGGTCCGCGAGCAGCACGTCGAGACCAGCGTCTACGCCCGGATGACCGCCGAGGACGTCACCGACTCCGACGGCAACATCCTGCTCACCAGGGGCTCGGACCTGGGTGACCCCGCCATCGAGACACTGATCTCGGCCGGTGTGAGCACCGTGCGGGTCCGCAGCGTGCTGACCTGCGAGTCCGGTTCGGGAGTCTGCTCCTACTGCTACGGCCGGTCCATGGCCACCGGCAAGCTCGTCGACGTCGGCGAGGCGGTCGGCATCGTGGCCGCCCAGTCCATCGGTGAGCCGGGTACGCAGCTGACCATGCGTACCTTCCACCAGGGCGGTGTCGGCGGTGACGACATCACGGCCGGTCTGCCGCGTGTGCAGGAGCTGTTCGAGGCCAGGTTGCCGAAGGGCAAGGCGCCGATCGCCGACGCCTCCGGACGGGTCAAGCTGGAGGACAACGACCGCTACTGGAAGATGACGCTCACCCCGGACGACGGCGGTGAGGACATCACCTACGACAAGCTGTCCAAGCGGCAGCGGCTCGCGGTTCTCAACGTGGGTGGCACGGAGCGCCAGCTCGAGGACGGTGACCACGTCGAGGTCGGGCAGCGGCTCATGGAGGGTGCGGTCGATCCGCACGAGATCCTGCGCGTGCTCGGCCCGCGGGAGGCACAGTTGCACCTGGTCCGCGAGGTGCAGGAGGTCTACCGCTCGCAGGGTGTGGGCATCCACGACAAGCACGTGGAGGTCATCGTCCGGCAGATGCTGCGTCGTGTGATCATCATCGACTCCGGCGCCACCGAGTTCCTGCCCGGTTCGCCGGTCGAGCGGGCGCAGTTCGAGTCGGAGAACCGCCGCGTGGTCTCCGAGGGCGGCGACCCCGCCTCCGGCCGTCCGGTGCTGATGGGTATCACCAAGGCGTCGCTGGCGACCGAGTCGTGGCTGTCGGCGGCCTCCTTCCAGGAGACCACCAGGATCCTGACCAACGCCGCGATCGAGGGCGCCAGCGACAAGCTGATCGGTCTGAAGGAGAACGTCATCATCGGTAAGTTGATCCCGGCCGGTACCGGTATCAACAAGTACCGCAACATCCAGGTGCAGCCGACCGAGGAGGCACGGGCCGCGGCCTACGCGATCCCGTCCTACGACGACGGCTACTACGCGCCGGACGTGTTCGGCCCGGGTACCGGTGCCGCGGTTCCGCTGGACGACTTCGACTTCGGTCGCGACTACCGCTGACGCGAAACGGTGCGCCGAACCGGGAAGTGTTCGGCGCACCGTCGTGGTCGCCAGGCTCCCTGCTCGTCTCCTCCGAGCAGGGAGCTTTTTTCGAAGGGTGGCGGCTCGCGTTGCTCGGTTGAGCCGGTGGCGCGGCGATTTCGCGAGAAATTGACGCGGTCCGAAACACCGCGGCTACGCGGCTCGCACCGCCGCGGTTTCCCCGGTGCGGCTCTCGCGAGGAAGGCCCGACGTTGTGTAGGTCGCTACCCGATGTCGGGCCTCCCGGAGCGAGAGCCGTGCGAGAGGTTCCGCCGAGCGATCCCCTCCGCAACCGAGCCGGAAATGCTCGAACCGGAGGTCAGCTCTCCAGATCCTCCAGCGTCTTGCGCACCCGCTGCAGTTCCGCCTCCAACTCGGCCAGCCTGGCCTCGTGCTGCTGGCGGGCCTCGGAAAGCACCGACTCGATCGCTTCCGAGATGTCGTCGTGCAGTTCACCGGCCGCCTTGGAAACGGCGGAGGCGGCGATCGGGAGTCCCTGCACGATCTTCTTGCCCGCGTGCGTCAGGTCGGCCTGCCACTCGCCCTCGGCGGTTCCACTGACCGTCAGCGTCAGTTCCACCTGACGTGTCTTGCGCGCACCGGTCTGCTTGCGCCCCTTGGTCTTTTTCTGGGTGCCCTGCTCCGCGCTGCCGTTGCTCGCCTCGGCGTTCTCGGTTCCCCGCTCCGCATCCCCCTGCTCAGTGGCGCCCTGGGGGGTGACGTTCTGTTCGGCGGTGGGCTGCTCGGTGGTCACGTCTTGTTGTTCGTTCACGTTTCCTCTCTCGGTCACACCAGCGAAAAAGGTCAGGATAGAACGCCTGTTCGATACTGCTTCGTGCGGTACTGCCGTGGTCACGGCGGGAATAGGCCCTGATAGCCAACGCCCCGACTCCGTCGTCGTGCCCTCGAGTCTCCGGTTCAGCTCTCCGACAGGACACTCAACAACGTTCGCAGCGCCGGCCCGAACGCGTGTCCCGGCGGAGCGGCGTAACCGATCACCAGACCCTCCTGTCGCCGCCGGTCGTCCATCCAGTGTTCGGCGAGACCTTCCACCGCCACGGAATGCCGACGCAGTCGTCGCAGCACCCGTTGTTCGGAAAGCCCTTCCGGATCCAGTCGCAGCGTCAGGTGCAGGCCTGCCGCGATCCCCGCGGGATACAGCTCGTGGCGCACCTCGGATTCGGTGAGCGCGGCCACGATCCGCCGTCGCCGTCGCTCGTAACCGGCCCGGCAGCGCCGCACATGTTGATCGTAGCTTCCGGAGCGCAGCATCTCGGCGAGGGTGAGTTGTTCCGTCACCGGGGGTGTCCGGTCGCCGTCCGCCTTGCGTTCGCGCACCGGCTCCACCAGTCGCTCCGGCAGCGCCAGCCAGGCGAGCCGAAGTCCGGGCGCCAGGGTTTTGCTCGCCGTTCCGGCGTAGATCACCTGTTCGGGTGCCCACCGCTGCAGCGCCCCGACCGGTTCGCGGTCGAACCGGAACTCACCGTCGTAGTCGTCCTCGAGGACCAGCCTGTCCTCGGTTCGCGCGAGCCTGCTCAGTTCGGCGCGTCGTGCCGCGGACATGGTCACCCCCAGCGGGTACTGGTGTGCCGGTGTCACCACGAGGACGGGGCTGTGCGAACCACGCGGATCGAAGCCGGACTCGTCCAGCGGGACCCCGTTCACCCGCAGCCCCGCCTCGGCCGCGATCTCGCGCAACTTCGGCAGCGACGGGTCCTCGAAGTCCACCGAAGGCGTCCCGCGCCGCAGCAGCACCTCCGCGAGGACCCGCAGCGCCTGGCCGTAACCGCCGAACACGGCGATCCGCTCCGGTGAGGTGCGAACTCCCCGAACCCTCCCCAGGTACTCGGCCAACGCCTCCCGCAGCAGCGGATGTCCGGCCGGGTGGCCGTAGTCGAGCTCAGCCGCGGGCACGTGGCGGAGCACGCGTTGCTGGGCGGCCAGCCAGTCGGAACGGGGGAACATGCTCAGGTCCGGTTTCCCGGGGCGCAGGTCCCATTGGAGGTCGGTGGGTCGCCGGACCGGTGACTCCCTGGCGTGTCGGCGGATCGGGGGCTCGGTGTCGGCGACGACGGTCGAGGCCCCCTGCCGGGTGAGGAGCAACCCCTCGGCCACGAGCAGCTCGTAGGCGCGGGTGACGGTGCCCCGGGACACTCCGAGGTCGCCGGCCAGGTCCCGGGTGGAGGGAACTCTGCTTCCCGGCGGGAGCCTGTCCTCGCGGATCGCGGTTCGCAGTGAGGCTGCAAGCTCGCCGCTGCCCACTCTCGCCCGGGGCTCCAGGTGGAGGTCGATACCACCCGGCCCGGAGCGATCCGAACTGGACCTGTCGTCACGCATCGAACTGGACCATATCCGCGTCCCGCGAGTGCATAGATTCGCACCATGACCGAACAACGCATGAACCTCGCCGAAGCCACCCCGGAGGTCTACCGGGCGATGCGGAACCTGGAGCAGTCGATCCAGGAGGAGCTGAAACGAGCCGGTGTGGAGAAGGAGATCTACGAACTGGTCAAGATCCGGGCCTCGCAGCTCAACGGCTGCGCGTTCTGCCTGGACATGCACTTGTCGGACTCGCGCGAGCTCGGCATCTCCCAACAACGGCTCGACGTGCTGCCCGCCTGGCGGGAGGTGGAGCTCTACTCCGAGCGGGAACGCGCGGCGTTGGAACTGGCCGAGGCGGTCACACTCGTGAGTGAGAGCCACGTCGACGACGAGGTCTGGCAGCGGGTGCTCGGCACTTTCTCCGAGGCGGAGGCGGCCGTGCTGACCTGGGCCGCCACGGGCATCAACAGCTGGAACCGGCTGGCGATCACCTCGCGCGCGCAGCCGCCGCGGCGGGGTCGGGCCGAGGGATCGGACTGATCGGTTCATCGTGGGATCGGGTTCCCGCCCGGTTGGTACTCTTTCGGTCGTGGCGGTGATCCGGATTCCCCGGTACTTCGGATCACTCCGGCCGCGAGCCGATCGGTCCGGGTCGTTCGTCATCGGGTCGTTCGCGGTGGAACGCGAGAACGGGTGAACTTCCTGGAGCCGCTCGACGTGATCGTGCGACTGTCGGAACCGGACACCCGGCGGGTGTCCGGACGCCGTCGTTATCGGCCACGTCGAGCGTTTTCGGATTCGCGGCCCGGCAAGACCGAACCGAGCAGGAGTAGCCCCCCGATGACCGACAGGCAGTCCAGGCCCGCCCAGGCCGGCGGCCAACCCGGTGCGGTCCGGCAGTTGAGCTGGTCGGACCGACTGCGCGGCGCGTTGCTCGGCGGAGCGGTCGGTGACGCGTTGGGTGCGGGGGTTCGTGGTTGGAGTTCGTCAGCCATCCGGCAGTGGCTCGGCCCGCGCGGTGTCGTGGACAACCTGCCCGTGTTCGGTAACCGCGGTGGTGTCACGGATCTGACCCAACTGACGGTGTTCACCATGGACGCCCTGCTGCGTGCCCGTGCCACGGGGGAGCAGGATCCGCTTCCGGTGATCCGTGCCAACCACCTGGCCTGGTTGTACACCCAGGGAGTGCCCTGGCCGTACGCCATGTCCGGCTACTGGCGCAGTCATCCCGAGCCCACGGGTTGGTTGCTCGGCAGATCGGAGCTTTTCTCCACCCGGAATGCCGGTGGTCCCGCGCTTCGCACGCTGTCGGCGTTGACCGACCGGGTACCGGCCGAACAGCTCACCCCCGGGCAGCCCTCGGCCGTTCCACCCGAGGAACAGCCCTTCGCGGACTGTCTGGTGTGGACTGCCCCGGTGATGGTCTGGAGCGGCGAGGCCCGGACAGTCAACGCGGTGGCCTCGCGGGTTCCGGGGCTGCTGACCTCGCACTACGAGACCCGTGCCGCCTGCGCGTTGCACTCGGACGTGCTCGGCGCGCTCATCAACGGCATCCCGCTGTGGGACGCGGTGCGCTCCTGGGAGCTCCACCGTTCGCAGCTGGAGCAGGGCGTGCCGCCCGCTGGGGTGCTGCGGACGTTGCACGCGGCCGTGTTCACCGCTCGGCAGGGCGGACCGGTCGATCCGCGTGTGCTGGACATCGAGTTCTGCCCGTCCAACGGGCTGGGGGAGCTGGGGATCGCCTTCGCCTCGGTGGCCTCGGCGGCCACGTTCGCGGACGCGGTCACCGCCGCGGTCAACCACTCCGCGGACAGCAGCATCGCCGGGGCGCTGGCCGGCCAGTTGGCCGGGGCGATACACGGTGCGGCGGCCATTCCCGAACGGTGGGCGGCCGAGCTGGAGATCCGCGAGATCGTCAACACCCTGTCCACCGACGCGGCGGAGGCGTTCGCCCCGCCACCACCCACCCCGAAGTGGGCGCAGCGTTACGTCGACGACAGCGCCGAGCGGGCACGCGGCCTGGATTCCCCCGCCTGGACGGTGGACGCGGCCGCCCCTCCCACCCAGGTGCTGCCCGCGATCGGGAAGGAGCACCAGCCGCCCCCCGAACCGGCCGTCGGTTCCGAACCGGCCGCCCGGGCGGAGAACGACGCCGGCGACCCCGCCGCGGAGAGCGCCACGGCTCGGCCACCCGTGCGGGGAACCGATCCGGGAACCGACCGGATCGTGTTGCGCGGGAACCCCGAACATTCCCCGGCCCCCGAACATCCCCCGGATTCCGAACACCTCCCGGGCTCCGAGGCGACCGCGAGTTCCGAGCACGTTCCCGAGTCCCCGTGGCAGGAGCCAAGCGGGGCGAGCGCGGGCAGCGGTGGCTCCGGGCCGGTGGGAGACATCGCCGACATCGACCGTCCGGAGAGCACGCCCGTTCCCAGCGTGGACGAGGGAGTCGCCGACTCGACCGACCCGCTGGCGCGGGGGTATCTCGCTCCTTCGCGAGAAGAGCACCCCGCCGCGTCGGACACCTCGCACGGCGAGACCGCCTCCCCCGAGGAATCCGGTGACGGGAGTGGCGAGCGTGCGGATCCGTTCGCGTCGCAGGACGCCGAAACATCGGCCGCGCCGCGGATCCGGTTGCCCGGTGTCGACCAGCTGCCGCCGTTACCGGGCAGCAGGACCACCGGAGCCCCGCCCGCCGAGACGGCTTCACCGGAGCTGTCCTCGGTGCTCGACTCGTCCCCGGACGTGCCGTGGCCACCGGAAACCGATCGATCGGTTCGGCCGTCCACGGCGGAATCGGTGGACGAGGCGGGGGCGACGGACCGGGAAGGCGCCCCGGAGGTCTCCGAGCCCAGCGATGGGCCGTTCGTGACACCGCCCACTCCCGCTCGGGACGGTTCCGGCGTGGACGAGAGCGTTCGGCAGCCTTCCGCCGGGCGAGAGAACCCTGGGGACTCCGACCCCGTCGTCGACGCGGAGACCGATCACCCGTGGCCCGAACCGGCCACGTGGGGCGCGGACGCGACGACAGCCGCTCCTGGCCAGGGGGTCGATCTCGGACAGGGAACCGGGGACGGTCCCGGTGAACAACCCGTCGAATACGTTCCCGACATCCCCGTCGAGTACCCCGCTGAGCCTGTCGAGTACCCCGCTGAGCCTGCCGAGCCCCTGGCCGAGCCCCCGGTGGAGGGGGACGACTCGTCGATCGAGTCCACCCACCGTGCGTCGGGTGATGCCTCCGCCACCGAGGCGCAGTCGAGTGGCACGCATGTCGGGGGAGGGCACGCGATCGCCGAGGACGCCGATGCGGCCCCTCGCTCACTGACCGAACGAATCCTGGGGTGTCTGCTGGGTGGAGCGTTGGGAGATGCCCTGGGGGCGGGTCTCACCCCGCTGAGTGCCGAGGAAATCGCCGATCGCCACGGTGCGGCGGGTCCCGCCGATCTTCCGGAGTACGCCGGGGCGCCCGGATCGGTGACAGCGGCTACGCAGACCGTGCTGTTCAGCACCGAGGGGTTGATTCGTGCCTGCACCGGGCACTCGGACTCACCGGACGCCGTGGACCCGCTGCCGGAGTCGCGGCTCGCGGCCCAGCGCTGGCTGTACAGCCAGGGCGTTTCCTGGCGGTGGGCGCTCGGTGGCCTGGCCGACGATCACCCGGAGCCGGACGGTTGGCTGGTCGAGGTCCCCGAGCTGTTCGCCGTGCGTTCGCCCGGTTCAGCCGTGTACAGCGAGCTGGAGGCGTTCGGTGAGCGTTCCGCGCACGGTGAGCAGACGGCTCCCGTGGACAACTCCACCGGTTGTGGCGCGCTCGTACGGGCCACCCCGGCCGCCTTCTGGTCCGCCGAACCCGTGGAGGTCTTCGAGGTAGGGGTGCGGCTGGCCTCGCTGACCCACGGCCATCCGAGCGGTTATCTGCCCGCGGGGGCGTTCGCGGTGATCGTGCAGCAGGCCGTACTGGGCAAGGGGCTCGACGAGGGGGTCTGGCTGGCGCTGCAGGTGCTGGAGACCTGGCAGGGACACGAGGACACCAGTGCGGCGCTCGCCACCGCGGTGGATGTCGCCGCCGAGGGCACGCCGGATCCCGAACGGCTCGCGCGGCGGTTGGGCGGTGGCCGGAGCGCGGCGGAGGTGCTCGCCATAGCCGTGTGCGCGACGTTGGCGTCGGAGGACGTGCGTGGTGCGCTGCGCGTCGCGGTTCGCCACTCGGGTAACAGCAGTGCGAGCGGAGCGGTCTGCGGTTCCATCGTCGGCGCGTTGTTGGGTGTGGGGGCGTTGCCGATGGATTGGCTGGCCGAGCTCGAACTCCGCGAGGTCGTGCAGCGGATGGCGATGGACTGCGTCGCGGCCTTCGACGCTCGACTGCGCCCGGAGGAGAACTCCGATGCGAGCTCTCCCGCCTCGGACGGTGAATGGCGTCGCAGGTATCCCTCCCGGATCGTCGGGGAGGGCGAGGTGGGCTCGGCCCGTCCCGGGCAACGGTCTTCGAGCGAGGAGTCGTCCGGGGCGTTCGCGGAGCCGGACGTGCCCGGGGAACCTCCCGCCCCGGCCCCGGAAGCGGGGCGGCGCGACGGGAGTTCGCCGCTTCCCGGTACGGAGCGCGCGTTCGACGGGCCCGCGACGTCAGCCGCGCGGGAGCCGGACTCCGACGCCGTGGCCTCCCCGGAAGCTCGCGCGGTCCACACCGGCGCACTCGGCGCCCCCGAGGAGCACGATCCAGCGGACGTCGACAACGCGGAGCGCCGGGTTCCCGAGGAGCCCGAGCTCGTCGCGGAGCTTTCCGAGGCGCCCGCCGCGACGGGAAGTGATGAACGCGTCGCCTTCGACACCCCGGTTCCGGTCGAGCCCTCGGACTCGTGGTTCGAAACCGGGCGGGCGTCGAGTCCCGGAACCGGTTCCGGAGGGAGCACCGGATGGACCGAACCCGGCGAGCCGGAAGCGGGTTTCGATGCCGGCGCGTTCGGTTCGAACGCGCCGGAAGGTGGGGAAACCGTCGATCACTTCCCCGGATCGGATGATGTTCGACGAACCCACGTGATACCGGCCGTGTCCGACGGTGCCGGTCACCCTGATGTCTCCGCTCGCCCCGCGGCGGCCGGGCACATCGACGGCCCCGGGGACTCCGAGGCCACCGGCTATCCCGACGTCCCCGGCCACCCCGGCGCGGTCGTTCGCGACGGCACGGTCCCGGACGACGGTGACTCCGAATCCGCCGTGGCGGCTCCCCGGAGAACCGGCGCGGCTCCGGGGGGTGGCCCCGACCGGGGCGTCGACCTCGGTCCCGAGACTCGGCCGGAGCCCGAAGGGCGGGCGGCCGGTTCCCACGAGGCGGAACCGCGTCCGCGAGCGGGGCGCGGTGATCAGGGAGTGGGTGGCGAGCAGTCGCATCACCCCAAACCGGCTCCTCGACGGATCAACAGCGTCAGCTCCGGGCAGCTCGATGTGCTGGACGATTCCTGACCGGGTTTTCCGCGCGGGAGTGCGAAGCGGGAGAACCGCGGGTGGGGCGGCTCGGGGGAAGTGCTCGGGCATCCACAGTGCGGGAGCCGGGTGGCCAGGTGCTCGCGCTCTCTTGCCTTCCGCAGTAAAGTCGGGTGCGGACGTTGGCGAGTCGGGCGCGCACCCCCGTTTTGACCCTCCGCAAACGGGGCAGGTATCTTTATGACTTGGACCCGAAACCCCTCGGGTCACTCCGCATGTCCGTGCGCGAGAACCGCCCGCGTGGTCGGCGGGGGAGCGCCCGTGGATGGTGCGGAACTCTCCTGACGGCCCACCGGGGCACTGCCCGCTGGGACGCCGCCCCGCCGAACGGCTGAGGAACGGGCGACACGCCCGACCTCGTGTCGCGGGTGAGGGCGCGGGAGAGGCCCAAGTACACAGAGACCTACGTACGCGGTGCTCGGCGCCAGGGGTGCGAACGGTGCTCGAACGAGCGCTGCTGTTAACGAGTACCACCAAGACGCGAACGCTCGAGAAGAAAGCCGGTCCATGCCCACCATCCAGCAGCTGGTCCGAAAGGGCCGCCACGACAAGGCCGCGAAGGTGACGACCGCGGCGCTCAAGGGAAGCCCGCAGCGCCGTGGTGTGTGCACCCGCGTGTACACCACGACTCCGAAGAAGCCGAACTCGTCACTGCGCAAGGTCGCTCGTGTCAAGCTCACCAGCGGCGTCGAGATCACGGCCTACATCCCCGGCGAGGGGCACAACCTGCAGGAGCACTCGATCGTGCTCGTCCGCGGTGGCCGTGTGAAGGACCTCCCAGGTGTCCGCTACAAGATCATTCGCGGTTCGCTCGACACGCAGGGCGTGAAGAATCGTAAGCAGGCTCGCAGCCGGTACGGAGCGAAGAAGGAGAAGAGCTGATGCCCCGGAAGGGTCCTGCACCGAAGCGGCAGCTGAACGCCGATCCCGTGTACAGCTCGCCGCTGGTCACTCAGCTGGTGAACAAGGTCCTGGTGGACGGCAAGCGCTCGCTCGCCGAGCGCATCGTCTACTCCGCGCTCGAGGGGTGCCGCGAGAAGACCGGCACCGACCCGATCGTGACGCTCAAGCGCGCGCTGGACAACATCAAGCCCTCGCTGGAGGTACGCAGCCGCCGCGTCGGTGGCGCGACCTATCAGGTCCCGGTCGAGGTGCGCGCGGGCCGCTCCACCACGCTGGCCCTGCGCTGGGTGGTTCGTTTCTCCCGGCAGCGTCGTGAGAAGACGATGACCGAGCGCCTGACCAACGAGCTGCTCGATGCCAGCAACGGTCTCGGTGCGAGTGTCAAGAAGCGCGAGGACACGCACAAGATGGCGGAATCCAACAAGGCTTTCGCGCATTACCGGTGGTGAGGCCGGGCACGGCTGTATTGCCCGCCTCGGCTCACCGATTCGACGGCTTCAGGCTTGCTGTAGGAACGGGGACTAACTCGTGGCACGCGACGTGCTGACCGACCTGACCAAGGTCCGCAACATCGGCATCATGGCCCACATCGACGCGGGCAAGACCACCACGACCGAACGGGTTCTGTACTACACCGGGATCAACTACAAGCTCGGTGAGGTACACGACGGCGCCGCGACGATGGATTGGATGTCGGAGGAGCAGAAGCGGGGTATCACGATCACCTCGGCTGCTACCACGACGTTCTGGCAGGAACATCAGATCAACCTCATCGACACCCCCGGGCACGTCGACTTCACCGCCGAGGTGGAGCGTTCGCTGCGCGTGCTCGACGGCGCCGTCGCCGTGTTCGACGGCAAGGAAGGGGTCGAGCCCCAGTCCGAGCAGGTGTGGCGCCAGGCGGACAAGTACGGCGTCCCGCGCATCTGTTTCGTCAACAAGATGGACAAGATGGGCGCCGACTTCTACTTCACCCTCGGCACCATCCGGGAACGACTCAACGCCAAGCCGCTGGTGCTGCAACTGCCCATCGGCAGCGAGTCCGACTTCGAGGGTGTTGTCGACCTGGTCAGCATGAAGGCGCTGACCTGGCGTGGTGACGTGGCCAAGGGCGCGCAGTACGAACTCGAGGACATCCCGGCCGATCTGGTCGAGACCGCCAACGAGTACCGCAACGAGCTGCTCGAGTCGGTCGCCGAGTCCAGTGAAGAGCTCATGGAGGCCTACTTCGGCGGTGAGGAACTGACCGTCGAGCAGATCAAGCAGGGCATCCGTGCGCTCACGCTGAGCCAGGAGGCCTTCCCCGTGCTGTGCGGGACCGCCTTCAAGAACAAGGGCGTGCAGCCGATGCTGGACGCGGTCGTGGAGTACCTCCCCTCGCCGCTGGACATCCCCGCGGTGCAGGGCGTGCTGCCGGGCTCAGGCGACGCCGCCGAGCGGCAGGCCAGCACCGAGGAGCCCTTCTCGGCCCTGGCGTTCAAGGTGGCCGTGCACCCGTTCTACGGCAAGCTCACCTACGTCCGGGTCTACTCGGGCAAGATCGAGCAGGGCGCCCAGGTGATGAACTCCATCCGGGACCGCAAGGAGCGCATCGGCAAGCTGTTCCAGATGCACTCCAACAAGGAGAACCCGGTCGAGGAGGGACAGGCCGGGCACATCTACGCGGTCGTCGGACTGAAGGACACCAGCACCGGTGACACCCTGTGCGACCCGCAGAACCAGATCGTTCTGGAGTCGATGAGCTTCCCCGACCCCGTCATCGAGGTCGCGATCGAGCCCAAGACCAAGGCCGATCAGGAGAAGCTGTCCACCTCGATCCAGAAACTCGCCGAAGAGGACCCGACCTTCCAGGTCAAGTTCGACGAGGAGACCGGGCAGACCATCGTCAAGGGCATGGGTGAGCTCCACCTCGAGGTCCTGGTCAACCGGATGAAGACCGACTTCAAGGTCGAGGCCAACATCGGCAAGCCGCAGGTCGCCTATCGCGAGACGATCCGCAAGTCGGTCCAGAAGCACGAGTTCACGCACAAGAAGCAGACCGGTGGTTCCGGTCAGTTCGCGCGTGTGGTCGTCAACCTGGATCCGATCGAGCAGAGCTCGGAGAGCGCGACCTACGAGTTCGACAACCAGATCACCGGTGGGCGTATCCCCCGCGAGTACATTCCGTCGGTGGACGAGGGCGCGCAGGACGCCATGCAGGTCGGTGTGCTGGCGGGCTATCCGATGGTCGGTGTCAAGATGACCTTGGTGGACGGCCAGTACCACGAGGTGGACTCGTCGGAAATGGCGTTCAAGGTCGCCGGTTCGATGGCGATGAAGGAGGCCTGCTCCAAGGCCAGTCCCGCGCTGCTCGAACCGTTGATGGCGGTCGAGACGACGACACCCGAGGAATACATGGGTGAAGTCATCGGCGACCTCAACTCCCGCCGTGGTCACGTTCAGGCCATGGAGGAGCGTGGCGGTTCCCGCGTTGTCAAGGCGCTGGTGCCGCTGTCCGAAATGTTCGGGTACGTGGGCGATCTGCGTTCCAAGACGCAGGGTCGCGCGAACTACTCGATGGTGTTCGACTCCTACGGCGAGGTTCCGGCGAACGTGGCCAAGGAGATCATCGCGAAGGCCACGGGGGAGTAACTCCGCTGTGGCCCGACATCGGCCCGTTTCCGCGCTCGGGACAACGGGCCGATGGCACAACCCGACAGGATTCCGCCCGGAGCTGGCTCCCACGCGAGAGGGCGCGTGACCCGAGCCCGTGGCGGGGCGGAAATTGATGACGAGTCCAGGAGGACATTCCAGTGGCGAAGGCGAAGTTCGAGAGGGACAAGCCGCACGTCAACATCGGGACCATCGGTCACGTTGACCACGGCAAGACCACACTGACCGCGGCTATCACCAAGGTCCTGCACGACAACCACCCGGACCTGAACCCCTACACGCCTTTCGAGGACATCGACAAGGCGCCGGAGGAGAAGGACCGCGGGATCACGATTCAGATCGCGCACGTCGAGTACCAGACCGAGGCGCGGCACTACGCCCACGTGGACGCTCCGGGCCACGCGGACTACGTGAAGAACATGATCACGGGTGCCGCCCAGATGGACGGTGCGATCCTGGTCGTGGCCGCCACCGACGGCCCGATGCCGCAGACCCGCGAGCACGTGCTGCTGGCGAAGCAGGTCGGCGTCCCCTACATCCTCGTCGCGCTGAACAAGGCCGACATGGTCGACGACGAGGAGATCATGGACCTGGTCGAGATGGAGGTCCGTGAGCTCCTCAGCGAGCAGGACTTCCCGGGCGACGACGTACCGATCGTCCGTGTCTCGGCGCTGAAGGCCCTGGAGGGCGACGCCGAGTGGGGCCAGAAGATCATGGAGCTGCTCAACGCGGTGGACTCCAGCGTTCCGGACCCGCAGCGTGCCACCGACCAGCCGTTCCTGATGCCGGTGGAGGACGTCTTCTCCATCACCGGTCGCGGGACCGTGGTCACCGGCCGTGTCGAGCGCGGTGTCATCAAGGTGAACGAGAACGTCGAGATGGTCGGCATCAAGGAGAAGCCGATCAGCACGACCGTCACCGGTGTCGAGATGTTCCGCAAGCTGCTCGACAGCGGTGAGGCCGGCGACAACGTCGGTCTGCTGCTGCGTGGTGTCAAGCGTGAGGACGTCGAGCGGGGCATGGTTGTCATCAAGCCCGGCACCACCACCCCGCACACCGAGTTCGAGGCGCAGGTCTACATCCTGTCCAAGGACGAGGGCGGCAGGCACACGCCGTTCTTCAACAACTACCGTCCGCAGTTCTACTTCCGTACCACCGACGTGACCGGTGTGGTGACCCTTCCCGAGGGCACCGAGATGGTCATGCCCGGTGACAACACGGAGATGTCGGTGCAGCTCATCCAGCCCATCGCCATGGAGGAAGGGCTGCGCTTCGCGATCCGTGAGGGCGGCCGTACCGTCGGCGCGGGTCGCGTCATCAAGGTCACCAAGTGAGGGCAGGGTTCCGGACCCGGTGGTGACCGGACCCGGAACCCACCCCGATTCAGGGGCGACGCACTCGGTGTGTCACCCTGAACGGGTTGCCTGTTGAGGCGGCCGAACTTCCTGACCCGTGTGAATCACGGTTCGTGATCGGTTCGGCCGCTTCGACGTGGGCACGCCGTTGCCGTGGATTTCCTTCGCGGGGCGGCGTTCCGGTTGCGCGGGTGCCGCCGGACAGACGTTCCGGCCGGGGCCGATTAGGTGGCAACCCGAGGTGTACGGATCCGAGGATCCATCTCATCGGCGTGGATCGATGGGACCGGTTGCGTCGCGCGGGCGACACGCCCGACCGCGTGTACCGGGCACCCAGACACCTGAACAGGGGCGGGCTGCGAAACCGTGGTGTCGCGTTCGCGAGATCGGGCAGGTACGTGCGCTTCAGCACGTGGCCGCCGGGTCGCCGCGACGTCGGCGCCGGGTCTGCGCACCGCGCTAGGTACTAGCGGCACGAGACTAGAGGAACGGCAAGCCACTATGGCGGGACAGAAGATCCGCATCCGGCTCAAGGCCTACGACCACGAGGCGATCGACGCGTCCGCGCGCAAGATCGTCGAGACCGTGACGCGCACCGGCGCTTCGGTCGTCGGGCCGGTGCCGCTGCCTACCGAGAAGAACGTCTACTGCGTCATCCGCTCCCCGCACAAGTACAAGGACTCGCGGGAGCACTTCGAGATGCGGACGCACAAGCGACTCATCGACATCGTCGAGCCGACACCCAAGACGGTGGATGCGCTCATGCGCATCGACCTGCCGGCCAGTGTCGATGTGAATATTCAGTGAGCGGTCGACGCGCATTCGTTTCAGTGACAGGCGGCGGAGAGAACGAGACCCATGTCTGAAAGGCAGATGAAGGGGATTCTGGGCACCAAGCTCGGGATGACCCAGGTCTTCGACGACAACAACCGGGTTGTCCCGGTGACGGTCGTGCAGGCCGGGCCCAACCTGGTGACCCAGATCCGTACCAACGAGAACGACGGCTACCAGGCCGTGCAGCTGGCGTTCGGCGCCATCGATCCGCGCAAGGTGAGCAAGCCACGTGGTGGCCAGTTCGCCCGTGCCGGAGTGACGCCGCGTCGTCACCTGGTCGAGCTGCGCACCTCGGACGCCAACGACTACGAACTCGGCCAGGAGCTGAAGGCCGACGTGTTCGAGTCGGGTGCCCAGGTCGACGTGGTCGGCACCAGCAAGGGCAAGGGCTTCGCGGGCACGATCAAGCGGTACAACTTCGGCAGGCAGCCGATGAGTCACGGTACCCAGGCCGTGCACCGCAAGCCGGGCTCGATCGGTGGTTGCGCTTACCCCGCCAGGGTGTTCAAGGGCAAGAAGATGCCCGGCCGTATGGGCGGCAACCGCGTGACCACCCAGAACCTCAAGGTTCACCGGGTCGACGACGAGTCCGGACTGCTGCTGATCAAGGGTGCCATTCCCGGCCCGAACGGTGGCCTCGTGCTGGTCAAGAGCTCTACGAAGGGTGGTGCGTGATGGCCGCGAAGCTCGACGTCCGTACCCCGGAAGGCAAGACCGACGGGCAGGTCGATCTGCCCGCGGAGCTGTTCGACGCGCAGGCGAACGTGCCGCTGATGCACCAGGTCGTGACCGCACAGCTCGCGGCGGCCCGGCAGGGCACGCACTCGGTCAAGACCCGCGGCGAGGTCTCCGGCGGCAGCAAGAAGCCGTACCGCCAGAAGGGGACCGGTAACGCCCGGCAGGGTTCGATCCGCGCCCCGCAGTTCGTCGGCGGTGGCACGGTGCACGGCCCGACCCCGCGTGACTACTCGCAGCGCACGCCCAAGAAGATGAAGGCCGCCGCCCTGCGCGGTGCCCTCTCCGACCGGGCGCGTTCCGAGCAGCTGCACGTCATCAATCAGGTGACGACCGGTGACAAGCCCTCCACCAAGGAGGCCAAGGCCGCGCTGCGCAACGTCACCGACGCCCGGCGCGTGCTGGTGGTGCTCAACCGCACCGAGGAGAACGCGTGGCTGAGCCTGCGCAACCTTCCCCACGTGCACATCATCGACCCCGGTCAGCTGAACACCTACGACGTTCTGGTCAACGACGACGTCGTGTTCAGCAAGGAAGCCTTCGAGCGTTTCGTCGCGGAACGGTCTCCGGGTCGTTCGGCCAAGACCGCGGTCACTTCCGACGCGACTTCGAGTCAGGCTGAGGAGGCAGACCAGTGATCCCCGATCCGCGAGACATCATCATCGCGCCGGTGATCTCCGAGAAGAGCTACGGCCTGATCTCGGAGAACCAGTACACGTTCCTGGTGCGCCCGACCTCCAACAAGACCGAGATCAAGATCGCGGTCGAGAAGATCTTCGGCGTGCAGGTCAAGAGTGTCAACACGATCAACCGCCAGGGCAAGCGCAAGCGGACCCGCACCGGTTTCGGCAAACGCAAGGACACCAAGCGGGCGATCGTGACGCTGTCCCCCGATAGCAAGCCGATTGAGATCTTCGGCGGTTCGGCCGCCTGAAGCGGGCGTTCGCAACCGACCGAAGGAGACTGAGGACTGCGATAGAGATGGGCATTCGCAAGTACAAGCCGACGACGGCGGGCCGTCGCGGTTCGAGCGTGGCCGATTTCTCCGAGATCACCCGATCCCACCCGGAGAAGTCGCTGGTCCGTCCGCTGCACGGCAAGGGCGGCCGGAACGGGCACGGCAGGATCACCACTCGGCACCAGGGTGGCGGTCACAAGCGTGCTTACCGCGTGATCGACTTCCGCCGCAACGACAAGGACGGTGTGCCGGCCAAGGTCGCGCACATCGAGTACGACCCCAACCGGAGCGCGCGCATCGCGCTGCTGCACTACCGGGACGGCGAGAAGCGTTACATCATCGCGCCGAACAAGGTCCAGCAGGGCCACATGGTGGAGAGCGGGCCGCGGGCCGACATCAAGCCGGGCAACAACCTGCCGATGCGCAACATCCCCACCGGTACGGTGATCCACGCCATCGAGCTGCGCCCCGGTGGTGGGGCGAAGATCGCTCGTTCGGCGGGCACCAGGGTTCAGCTGGTGGCCAAGGAAGGGCCTTACGCCCAGTTGCGGATGCCTTCGGGCGAGATCCGCAACGTCGATGTCCGCTGCCGGGCCACTGTTGGCGAGGTCGGTAACTCCGAGCACTCCAACATCAACTGGGGCAAGGCGGGTCGTAACCGCTGGAAGGGCAAGCGCCCGACCGTCCGCGGTGTCGTCATGAACCCGATCGACCACCCGCACGGCGGTGGTGAGGGACGCACCTCCGGTGGTCGTCACCCGGTCAACCCGAAGGGTAAGCCCGAGGGTCGTAGCCGCCGCAGCAAACCCAGTGACAAGCTCATCGTTCGGCGCCGTCGCACCGGCAAGAAGAAGCGGCGCTGAGCAGGGAGGTAACGACCGATGCCACGTAGCCTGAAGAAGGGCCCGTTCGTGGACGACCACCTGCTCAAGAAGGTGGACACCCTGAACGAGTCCAACAAGAAGACGGTGATCAAGACCTGGTCGCGCCGGTCCACGGTCATCCCGGACATGGTGGGGCACACGATTGCGGTGCACGACGGCCGCAAGCACGTGCCGGTGTTCATCAGCGAGAACATGGTCGGGCACAAGCTCGGCGAGTTCGCCCCGACCCGCACTTTCAAGGGTCACGTCAAGGATGACCGCAAGTCTCGCCGCCGCTGAGCGGGTTTGTGACACGAACGAGCCGGGTCGTCGCACGGATTCGACGACCCGGGGCAAAGGGGTAGCAGGATGAATGCCCGTACCGACGACAGTGCCGCGGTTGAGAATCCGCGTGCAGTGGCGCGGGCCCGCTTCGTCCGCGTGTCGCCCATGAAGGCGCGGCGCGTGGTCGATCTCATCAGGGGTCGAAGCGCCAGCGAAGCCCTGGACGTGCTCAAGTTCGCGCCGCAGACCGCCAGCGGTCAGGTGTCGAAGGTGCTCGCCAGTGCGATGGCCAACGCGGAGAACAACAACGCGCTCGATCCGAGCACGCTGTGGGTACACCGCGCGTATGTGGACGAGGGACCGACGCTGAAGCGGTTCCGCCCGCGTGCTCAGGGCCGGGCCTTCCGGATCCGCAAGCGGACCAGCCACATCACGGTCGAGGTCGAGTCGCGCCAGCCGAAGGGCCAGGGCAAGTCTCGTAAGCGCAGCCAGAAGGGGAGTGCCCGGTAGTGGGTCAGAAAATCAACCCGCACGGCTTCCGGCTCGGCATCACCACGGACTGGAAGTCGCGCTGGTACGCCGACAAGCAATACGCGGAGTACGTCGCGGAGGACGTCAAGATCCGCCGTCATCTCTCCCGCGGGATGGAGCGCGCCGGGATCTCCAAGGTGGAGATCGAGCGCACTCGCGAGCGGGTGAGGGTGGACATTCACACCGCACGGCCGGGGATCGTCATCGGTCGGCGGGGTGCCGAGGCGGACCGCATCCGCGGTTCGCTGGAGAAGCTGACCGGCAAGCAGGTTCAGCTCAACATCCTCGAGGTCAAGAACTCCGAGGCCGACGCTCAGCTGGTCGCCCAGGGGATCGCCGAGCAGCTGTCGAACCGGGTGTCCTTCCGCAGGGCCATGCGCAAGGGCATCCAGTCGGCCATGCGCTCCTCCCAGGTCAAGGGAATCCGGGTGCAGTGCAGTGGCAGGCTCGGCGGCGCCGAGATGTCCCGCTCGGAGTTCTACCGTGAGGGCCAGGTGCCGCTGCACACGCTGCGTGCGGACATGGACTACGGGTTCTTCGAGGCTCGTACGACCTTCGGCCGTATCGGTGTGAAGGTCTGGATCTACAAGGGCGAGCTCATCGGCGGCCTGAAGCAGAAGCAGCAGGAGTCCGAGGTGCGCCCGCCGCGCGGCGAGGGCGGCGGCGGTGGTGGCGGTCGCGAGGGCGGCCGTGGCGGCCGTTCCGAGCGTGGCGGCCGTCGTCGTTCGGGTGCCTCCGGCACCACGAACGTGGGCACCGAGGGTGGCCGTGCCGCAGCCAAGGGCGGTAAGTCCGGTGGCTCCGCGGAGAGCCCGCAGCAGGAGCAGACGGCGACGGACGCCGCCGCCGCGAACGCTCCGGCTGTCAGCGAGCCGCACGCTGATGAGAAGACGGAGGACTGACAAGTGCTCGTCCCACGCAAGGTCAGGTGGCGCAAGAGCCACGCGCCGAAGCGTAAGGGCTTCGCCAAGGGCGGCACCCGGATCAACTTCGGCGAGTACGGCATCCAGGCGCTGGAACACGCCTACGTGACCAACCGGCAGATCGAGTCGGCCCGTATCGCGATCACCCGGCACGTCAAGCGTGGCGGCAAGGTGTGGATCAACATCTTCCCGGACCGCCCGCTGACCAAGAAGCCCGCCGAGACCCGCATGGGGTCCGGTAAGGGTTCGCCGGAGTACTGGATCGCCAACGTCAAGCCGGGCCGGGTGGTTTTCGAGCTGAACTACCCGAACGAAAAGATCGCTTACGAGGCACTGAGGCGCGCGGTCCACAAGCTTCCGATGAAGTGCAAGATCGTGTCCCGCGAGGGTGGTGACTTCTGATGGCGGCTGGTGTCACCGCTACCGAGCTCCGGGAACTCAACGACGAGGAGCTCGTCTCCCGGCTGCGTGAATCGAAGGAGGAGTTGTTCAACCTTCGGTTCCAGATGGCTACCGGGCAATTGCAGAACAACCGAAGGTTGCGCGTCGTTCGTCGGGACATCGCTCGGATCTACACGATCATGCGTGAACGTGAGCTGGGCCTCTCCGTGTCTCCCGAGGGCGCCGAGGAGGGCGCGGCATGAGCGAAACAGTCACGCAAGAGCAGCAGCGCAACCAGCGCAAGACCCGTGAGGGCTACGTCGTCTCGGACAAGATGGACAAGACGGTGGTCGTGGCCCTCGAGGACCGTAAGAAGCACCCGCTCTACGGCAAGATCATGCGTAAGACCACCAAGGTCAAGGCGCATGACGAGAACAACGAGGCGGGCATCGGCGACCGGGTGTTGCTGATGGAGACTCGTCCGCTGTCGGCCACGAAGCGCTGGCGGTTGGTCGAGATCCAGGAAAAGGCCAAGTAACGCCATCCGCGGGGGGCAGCGGCAAGCCCCCCGCGGGTTGTTGTGACCGCGCATGCCGGGTCGGAAATCGGGCATGCCAAAGTGTCTTCGCACAGCGTGTGCGGAAACTTAGGGTCAGGAGTAAAGGTGATCCAGCAGGAGTCGCGACTGCGAGTCGCCGACAACACCGGGGCCAAGGAGATCCTCACGATCAGGGTGCTCGGTGGTTCCGGTCGGCGCTACGCGGGTATCGGCGACGTGGTGGTGGCTACCGTCAAGGAAGCCATTCCCGCCGCCGGTGTCAAGCGTGGTGATGTGGTCAAGGCGGTAATCGTCCGCCAGAAGAAGGAGAAGCGTCGTCCGGACGGTTCCTACATCCGGTTCGACGAGAACGCCGCCGTCCTGGTCAGGCCGGGTGGTGACCCCCGAGGTACCCGTATCTTCGGCCCCGTCGGGCGTGAGCTGCGTGAGAAGAAGTTCATGAAGATCATCTCACTCGCGCCGGAGGTGCTGTGATGAAGGTGAAGAAGGGCGACACGGTCGTCGTCATCGCCGGTAAGGACAAGGGTGCCCGGGGCAAGGTCATCCAGGCCTTCCCGAGTCGGGAGCGTGTGCTGGTCGAGGGCGTCAACCAGATCAAGAAGCACACGCGCGTCTCGCGTACCGAGCGTGGTGCGCAGTCCGGCGGCATCGTGACGCAGGAAGCCGCGATCCACGTCAGCAATGTCATGGTCGTGGACTCGGACGGTAAGCCCACCCGCGTCGGCTACCGCACCGGTGAAGACGGCAAGAAGGTTCGGATCTCTCGCCGCAACGGTAAGGACATCTAACTCGTGACTACCACTGAGAAGAACACCGAGAGGATTGTCCCGCGGCTGAAGGCCCGCTACCGCGACGAGATCGTACCGGCGCTCAAGGAGGAGTTCGAGTACTCCAACCCGATGCTGGTGCCGGGCATGGTCAAGGTCGTCGTCAACATGGGTGTGGGCGATGCCGCGCGGGACAGCAAACTGATCGAGGGCGCGGTTCGCGACCTCGCGACTATCACCGGCCAGCGTGCCGAGGTGCGCAAGGCACGCAAGTCCATCGCGCAGTTCAAGGTCCGCGAGGGTATGCCGATCGGCGCCAGGGCGACGCTGCGCGGCGCACGGATGTGGGAGTTCGTGGACCGGTTGGTCTCCATCTCCCTGCCGCGGATCCGGGACTTCCGGGGTCTGTCGCCGAAGCAGTTCGACGGTAACGGCAACTACACGTTCGGTCTCAACGACCAGTCGATGTTCCACGAGATCGACCAGGACTCGATCGACCGTTCGCGCGGTATGGACATCACGGTAGTGACAACGGCCACCACCGACGAAGAAGGCAGGTCGCTGCTGCGGCAGCTGGGATTCCCGTTCCGGGAACAGTGACTCGTGGCCGTCGCTGCGGATCGAGACTAGGAGAACTGGGCCGATGGCCAAGAAAGCACTGATCAACAAGGCGGCACGCAAGCCGAAGTTCCGGGTGCGTACCTACACTCGTTGCCAGCGTTGCGGAAGGTCCCGGGCGGTCCTGCGGAAGTTCGGACTCTGCCGGATCTGCTTCCGCGAGATGGCCCACGCGGGCGAGCTGCCCGGGGTTAGCAAGTCCTCCTGGTGAGGTAGTGCGGCGGGACGGCTCCACCGACGGCGGAGCGTCTCGTCACCGGTACCGAAACCAGTGGCTGCAGCCCGGCAACGGCTCGCGACGACAACGGACTGACCGCTGCGAAGTTACTTCGGGAGCGGGCAGCCAGTACCCCGACTTCGTTCAGGCCAGGGCCCAGACCTGCGAACCGCGGTTCGCGGCATCCGGGCCCGGGGAACCGAACGAGAAAGGTTGACAGGGTCACCATGACGATGACCGATCCGATCGCAGACATGCTGACACGTCTGCGCAACGGGAGTCGCGCATACCACGACGAGATCGTGATGCCGCACTCCAAGATCAAGGCGAACATCGCCGACATTCTTCAGCGCGAGGGTTACGTGGCCGGCTCTCGTGAACAGCAGGGCGCCAAGACCAAGGAACTGGTCGTGGAGCTCAAGTTCGGCCCGAACCGCGAGAAGTCCATCACCGGGCTGCGCCGGGTTTCCAAGCCCGGTCTGCGGGTGTATGCCAAGTCCACGAACCTTCCCAAGGTTCTGGGGGGACTGGGCATCGCCATCATCTCGACGTCGAGCGGTCTGCAGACGGATCGCCAAGCGATGCGGAACGGTGTGGGCGGGGAAGTCCTCGCCTACGTCTGGTGAAGGAGGAGTTTACGGTATGTCGCGCATCGGGAAGTTGCCGATCACCGTTCCCTCCGGCGTCGATGTGAGCATCGACGGCCAGACGGTTACGGTGAACGGCCCCAAGGGCAAGCTGCAACAGAACATTTCCGAACCGATCAGGGTCGAGCAGGACTCGGACGGCTCGCTGCTGGTGAAACGTCCGGACGACGAGCGTGCGAACCGCTCGCTGCACGGTCTGTCCCGCAGCCTGATCAACAACATGGTTGTCGGCGTCAGCCAGGGTTTCCAGAAGGATCTCGAAATCCAGGGCGTGGGCTACCGCGTGGTGCAGAAGGGGCAGAACCTCGAGTTCTCCCTCGGCTACAGCCACCCGGTCGTCATGGAACCCCCGGAAGGCATCGAGTTCGCCACGGACGGCCCGGCCAAACTTTCGGTCAAGGGCGTCGACAAGCAGCTCGTCGGCGAGGTAGCCGCCAGGATCCGCAAGCTGCGTCTGCCCGAGCCGTACAACGGCAAGGGCGTGCGCTACGCGGGCGAGAAGATCCGCCGCAAGGTCGGGAAGACGGGTAAGTGACCATGAGCGAGAGCACCACAGCCACCAGGAAGAAGCCGGTGGGCAAGAGCGTCGCGGGCGTGCGTCGCCGTGCCCGGAACCAGCGGCACGTTCGAATCCGCAAGAAGATCAGCGGCACTCCGCAGCGGCCGCGTCTGGTTGTCAGCCGATCCACCAAGCACATCGTCGCGCAGGTCATCGACGACACGATCGGTCACACCCTGGCTGCCGCCTCCACGCACGAGCCCGACATGCGCTCGTTCGAGGGAGACAAGACGGCCCAGTCCACCCGCGTGGGTGAGTTGGTCGCGCAGCGGGCCAGCGAGGCAGGAGTCGAGAAGGTCGTGTTCGACCGTGGCGGCAACGCCTACCACGGTCGGGTCGCGGCTCTCGCGGATGCCGCGCGTGGCGGCGGTCTGGAGTTCTGAGAAGTGCGCAATAACCACATCGTCGTCGTACGAAGGATGACAGCACGTAACGGAAGGGACGCCTGATGCCTGGACGCACTCGGCGTGAAGGCGGTTCGGAATCCGGCGGCAAGGACCGCAAGGACCGCCGCGACGGCGGCCGTGGCGGGGCGGCCCAGGAAAAATCCCCGCAGTTCGAACGTGTAGTGACCATCAACCGGGTCGCGAAGGTCGTCAAGGGTGGCCGGCGGTTCAGTTTCACCGCGCTGGTCGTCTGCGGTGACGGCGACGGCCTCGTCGGCGTTGGTTACGGCAAGGCCAAGGAAGTGCCTGCCGCCATCGCCAAGGGGGTCGAGGAAGCCAAGAAGAACTACTTCCGCGTACCGCGGGTCGCGGGCACCATCACTCACCCGGTGCAGGGTGAGGACGCCGCGGGCAAGGTGCTGCTGCGTCCGGCCAGCCCGGGTACCGGTGTCATCGCGGGTGGCCCGGTCCGTGCGGTGCTGGAGTGTGCCGGTGTGCATGATGTGCTGAGCAAGTCGCTGGGCAGCGGCAACGCGCTCAACATCGTGCAGGCCACCGTCACGGCGCTGAAGGAGCTGCAGCGTCCCGAGGAGGTCGCGGCCCGCCGTGGTCTCCCGATGGAGGACGTGGCTCCCGCCCGGATGCTGCGCCAGCGCGCGGGTCAGGAGGTCTGAGTCGATGAACAAACTCAAGATCACCCAGACGCGTGGTCTGGTCGGCACCAAGCCCAACCAGCGTGACGCCATGCGCACCCTCGGGCTGCGTAAGATCGGCCAGACGGTCGTTCGGCCGAACAGTCCCACGGTTCGTGGTCAGGTCGACACCGTCGGCCACCTTGTTTCGGTCGAGGAGGTCGTCGAGTAATGGCCATCAAGATTCACGATCTGCGGCCCGCTCCCGGTTCCAAGCGGAGCAAGATCCGGGTCGGCCGCGGTGAAGCCTCCAAGGGCAAGACCGCGGGTCGCGGCACCAAGGGAACCAAGGCACGTAAGACAGTGGCGCCCGGGTTCGAGGGCGGCCAGATGCCGCTGCAGATCCGGCTGCCCAAGCTGCGTGGTTTCAAGAACCCGAACCGCGTCGAGTACCAGGGCATCAACATCGGCAAGCTGGCCGAGCGCTTCCCGCAGGGTGGCAAGGTCGGCATCGACGAGTTGATCGCCTCCGGACTGCTCAAGAAGGGCGAACTCGTCAAGATCCTCGGCGGCGGGGATCTCGATGGGGTGAAGCTGGACGTGACCGCGCACGCGTTCACGGGCAGTGCCAAGGACAAGATCACGGCCGCGGGCGGCAGCGCCACCAAGCAGGAGCGCTGAGTCCGGACGAACCGCCCCGTCACGGGGCGAAGTTCCGGTGCGGCCGGATCCGCGCCGCGTCGCGCGGTTCACGGTTTCGGGCCGGTCGACTTCGTTGTCGACCGGCCCGTTCTTTTTTCTCCAGCGGTGCTCCCGCTTTCGGTGAGCGGTGGTTTCGCCTTCGAACACGTGGTACCGACGGCCACGTGCCGGGTTCGCCGATCGCGAACAGTGTCCGAAGTGGCCGCTCACTGATCACCGCGAGTGTTTTTCGGGTGCCGCTTCGTTGCCATTGTCCGCAGGTGGCTACTGCGGGCGGGGTGAATGCTGTTAGAGTCCGTGCGGCGGTTCCGTGCCGCGCCGTGGTACGGAATCGTTGACGGAATCCAGCCGTGGGCGACTCGTGAGTCGGCCACCGACATCGGCCGGTGACTACCGGCTCGCGCACAGGAGGTCTGCGTGCTCGGCGCCTTCCGCTCGGCTCTGACGACGCCGGACCTGCGCCGTAAGATCCTGTTCACACTGGGAATGGTCGTGCTGTACCGACTGGGTGCCACGATTCCGTCCCCCGGGGTGTCGTATCCGAACATCCAGCAGTGTGTGCAGGCTCTACAAGGCGAGAGTCAGAGCGTCTATTCGTTGCTGAACCTCTTCAGCGGCGGAGCCCTGCTTCAACTGTCGGTGCTTTCCCTCGGGATCATGCCCTACATCACCGCCAGCATCATCGTTCAGCTGCTGCAGGTGGTGATCCCGCGGTTCGAGCAGTTGAAGAAGGAAGGCCAGTCCGGCCAGGCCAAGCTCACGCAGTACACCCGCTACCTGACGGTTGCGCTGGCCGTGCTGCAGGCCACGGGCATCGTCGCGCTGGCCGTGCGCGGGCAGCTCTTCCCGGGGTGTCAGCAGGAGGTCATCCCGGACAACTCGGTGCTGAACATGGTGGTCATCGTCGTCACCATGACCGCCGGTGCGGCACTGCTGATGTGGATGGGCGAGCTGATCACCGAACGCGGGGTCGGCAACGGCATGTCGCTGCTGATCTTCACCTCGATCGCTTCCCGCATCCCGGCCGAGGGCGGCAACATCCTGAACAACAGCGGCGGCTTCGTCTTCGCCGTGATCTGTTGCTTCGGTCTGGTCATCATCGCCAGCGTCGTGTTCGTCGAGCAGGCGCAGCGCCGCATCCCGGTGCAGTACGCCAAGCGCATGATCGGGCGCCGGATGTACGGCGGCACCTCCACCTATCTGCCGCTGAAGGTCAACCAGGCCGGTGTGATCCCGGTGATCTTCGGTTCCTCGCTGCTGTACCTCCCGCAGTTGCTGGGACAGCTCGCGGGCAACCAGAACACCTGGTGGTCGCGTTTCATCCAGACCTACATCGTCGATCCGTCCAGCTGGGTACACATCCTGCTGTACATGACGATGATCATCTTCTTCGCCTACTTCTACGTCTCGATCACGTTCAATCCGGAAGAGCGTGCCGACGAGATGAAGAAGTTCGGTGGTTTCATCCCGGGGATTCGTCCGGGCAGGCCCACCGCCGAGTACCTGAGTTTCGTGCTCTCGCGCATCACGTTGCCCGGCGCGCTCTACCTGGGCATCATCGCGGTGCTCCCGAACTTCTTCCTCGGGGTCACCGGTGGTCAGGGCGGTGCGCAGAACTTCCCGTTCGGCGGCACCGCGGTCCTGATCATGGTCAACGTGGGGCTGGACACCGTCAAACAGGTCGAGAGCCAACTCACGCAGCGCAATTACGAGGGCTTCCTCCGGTAGGCTCGAAGAGTCCTGGCGATGACGCCGTGGCCGCTGCCCGCTCGGTGGTCGATGACCCCGGGCGGCGCGGTTCCGCTTCGAGTGGTTTCCCACAGTTCGGGCGGTAATCATGGCGAAATCGGCCACGTCGGTTACGGTGTCGATCGCTCGATGTCCGCGTCGGCGGGATCGCCGCCGGGGGAGTTACTCCCCGGTGGCGCCGCGCGGTGCGGACGGCGATGACAGACGGGACGAAAGTGCCCGCCAAACGGTGGCGTGAGCCATCATCACGGATTCGGAGGCAGACCCTTGGTGCGATTGGTTCTGGTCGGCCCGCCAGGTGCGGGCAAAGGCACCCAAGCGGCCGTGCTGAGTGAACATCTCGCGGTCCCCCACATCTCCAGTGGCGATCTGTTCAGGGAGAACATCGACAACGTCACGCCACTGGGCAAGGAGGCCAAGAGCTACCTGGACGCCGGTGAGCTGGTACCGGACGAGGTCACCAACGAGATGGTGCGTCAGCGTCTTGCCGCCAGTGACGCGGCCGAGGGCTTTCTGCTCGACGGATTCCCGCGCACGACGCCGCAGGCCGACGTGCTCAGCGACATCCTCTCCGAGAACGGGATGGAACTCACCGCGGTGGTGCAGTTCGAGGTTCCCCGGGAGGAGTTGGTCCGGCGTCTGCTGGACCGCGGTCGCTCGGACGACACCGAGGAACTCATCCGGCGCAGGCTGGACGTGTACGACTCGGAGACGGCGCCGCTGTTGGACTACTACCGGAACAAGCTGATCACGATCGACGCGTTCGGGCCGGTCGAGGAAGTCACCTCGCGAGCCCTGGAGGCCCTGCGCGCTCGTGCCTGAGTGGTTTCGCTCCCCGGTTCGATCCGTTGCCCGTAGCCGGGCTGCCGGTCCCGGGGAGATGATTTCGTGGCCGGACCTCGCGTGAACTCGTTCCGCGAACGGCGGTGTTCGGCGCGACGGTACTCGGACCGCGGGGGTCGGTGACGTGTGGCGGAGCCGGAGAGGTCTCCGAGGCTCCCGGACCGCCCGACTCCCGCGGTGGCCGGGCCGCGGTGGGGGAGTGGCCCGGGACTCGGTACCGGGGCGAGAATCGTTCTTGTAAGGCCGTTGAGTTGACGAGAGGGGCAGCGGTGCTGCGTCGCGGTAAGGGCATCGAGCTCAAGAGCAGTGGTGAGATTCAGGCGATGCGCGCGGCCGGGCTCGTCGTCGCGCGCGCCCTCGCGGCGGTGACCGAGCAGGCGAAACCGGGGGTCAGCACCGCCGAACTCGACTCGGTCGCCGAGGGCGTCATCCGTGACGCGGGTGCGATTCCCTCCTTCAAGGGCTACCACGGTTTCCCGGGGTCGATCTGCGCCTCGATCAACGAGAAGATCGTGCACGGCATCCCCTCGACGACAGAGGTGCTCGCCGACGGCGATCTGATCTCGGTCGACTGCGGAGCGATTCTGGACGGGTGGCACGGTGACTCCGCCGTGACCATCCCGGTCGGTTCGGTCGGTGAACGTGAACTGGCGTTGTCCGCCGCCACCGAGCGGGCGATGTGGGCGGGTATCGACAAGGTCGCCGCCGGGAACAGGCTGACCGACATCTCGCACGCGGTGGAGTCCGCGGCCAAGTCGGCCGCCGCCTCGGACGGAATCGACTACGGGATCATCGCCGAGTACGGCGGGCACGGCATCGGAACCCGCATGCACATGGAGCCCTTCCTCCCCAACCTGGGCAGGCCGGGCAAGGGGCCCAAGCTCCGGGAGGGAATGGCACTGGCCGTGGAGCCGATGCTGACTCTCGGTCCGCCGGAAAGCGAGGAGCTCTCCGACGAGTGGACCGTCGTGACAGCCGACGGCTCCCGGGCCGCGCACTGGGAGCACACCGTGGCGATCACACCGGACGGACCCTGGGTGCTCACCGCCGAGTGACATCGCGTGTCACTCGGGTCGCGTAGCTGGTTGAAGTGGCGGAACCTCTCGCACGGCTCTCGCTGTGGGTGCCCCGACATCGGGTAGGTACTGCACAACGTCGGGCCTTCCTCGCGAGAGCCACACGGGAGAACCCGCGGTCGGTCCTGCTGCGAGGGTGGTGGTAGCCCGCCCGCGGGAGTGGCGGGAGCTCGGCATCGGGGAAGCACCGCGGGACCGGCGATTTCGCGAGAAATCGACGCCCACCCGGGCCGGACCACCTCACGCACCGGGGTCCCTCGCTCAGCCGCGCGGCGATTTCGCGGGAAATCGACGCTGCCGGGGCCGACGGCTCACACGATCGGGTGGCGGCAGGTGTAGTGCAGCATCGGCGGGACACTTCGCCACGTGGTGTGCGTCAGCACCTCGCCGAAACCGGCCTCCAGACGATCCCGGAAGCGGCGCCCCCCGGGGCTGTGGCGCATCGGCAGGTAGGTCATGGCGGTGAACACCCCGTCGGGGGCCAGGCTCCGACGACACTGCCGAAGGACGTCGTGCTGCTCGTTCTCGTCGAGCAGTGACCAGGGAATGCTGGTCACGATCACATCCGCGCTGTCGATCCCGAGCTTGGGCAACGTCGATCGCAGTTTCCGCGCGTTCCCGTGCACCGTTTCCATCTCGGGGATCCGCCGGCGCAGGTGGCGCACCATGTGCTCGTCGAGTTCTATCCCCACGTGTCTGCCCGCGGCGGGGAGTCTTTTCCTTATCTCGACGCTGAGCGAGCCGGTCCCCGGGCCGAGCTCGACGACCACCGGTTCGCCGCGATCCGGCACGACGCGTCCCACGCTGTCCGCCACCGCGTTCGAGGTGGGGGTTGCCGCGCCGACCGTTCCCGGATGACGGATCGCCGCTGTGAAGAACCGTCGGTAATCACCGACAGGTGCCTTCCGCAGCCAACGCGTCGGTGAGAAACGGCCGTGGTGCTGGGTCGTCACCTTGTGTCTCCTCGGTGTGCCTGACCGGGGTGTCTCGCCGGACGACCTTCGATCATACCGGCACCCTCCCCGGAAGCGCTTCCTCCGGAGCGGCTGCCCCGTTCCGCTCGCCTCGGGCGTCCTCGAGGACACGGGGTCCGGTTGGTATCGGTGGCGGTGACACGCGTGGCTGTGGGACTCGTCTCCTTCGTTGAGCGGCGAAGGAGCAACGAGCGGTTATCACTGAATGTGTTTTCGGCGGCCCGCGGAGTGGCTGTCGGCTCGATGTCCAGCCCCGATTTGGGTGGCATTCGCGCGTGCGCGTACAGTGGAGTATCGGCGCACTCGTGGCGCCGGTTCGTCATGCCGTTCTGTTCGCAGGGGGCGTGGTCCGCTGGGGCGGGCAGCAGCGCGGTTTCCCGATCGCGGGACCGTGATTCCTGTGCATGTCCTCCGGGCCAGCTTGTCCGTGGGTGGTTGGGCTGCCGGACCGCGTCGGAGTGGGTCTGCCTTTGGTGCCGGCTCCGGCGTCAGCGGTAATAACGGTACGAGCTACCGAGAAGATGAACTGTCACCGTCACGAAACGCGGAGGACATGGGCAAAAAGGACGGGGCCATTGAGGTCGAGGGTCGGGTGATCGAGCCGCTCCCCAACGCGACCTTCCGTGTCGAGTTGGAGAACGGCCACAAGGTCCTCGCGCACATCAGTGGCAAGATGCGCCAGCACTACATCCGCATCCTGCCCGAGGACAAGGTCGTCGTGGAGCTGTCTCCCTACGACCTCTCCCGTGGGCGCATTGTCTACCGCTACAAGTGACCTCCACGGTGTCCGGGGTTACGGACACGCGTCGCGATCAGGAGAGCACGGCCGTGAAGGTCAAACCGAGTGTCAAGAAGATCTGCGATAACTGCCAGGTGATCCGTCGTCACGGACGGGTTCTTGTGATCTGCAACAACGGACGTCACAAGCAGCGTCAGGGCTGACCGGCAGCGACGCGGTCGCTACCGAGACAAACGAACCAGGCGATACAAGGGACCTCCCTGTGACCTGCCGACTCGGGAGTTGGGTCGGTTCACCCCCGGAACCAGGCCGGGGCTTCGTGTGGGTACGGGTTCCGGACGGGTTTTCGGTTTCGAAACGACTCCGCCCGGGCGAGCCCCGTGCACGAGGACGGTCGGGGAGTAGACCTGGAATGAAGAGTGAGGAGCACCTGCCAGATGGCAAGGATTGCCGGCGTTGACCTACCGCGCGAGAAGCGCATCGAGGTCGCGCTGACCTACATCTACGGCATCGGCCGCAGCAGCTCGCAGGAGATTCTGCGCAACGCGGATATTTCGATGGACACCCGCGCGAAGAATCTCGACGACGAGCAGCTCGCCAAGCTGCGTGAACACGTTGAGAACAACTACCGGGTCGAGGGTGACCTCCGTCGTGAGGTGCAGGCCGACATTCGCCGGAAGATCGAGATCGGCTCCTACGCCGGGATGCGGCACCGTCGCCACCTGCCGTTGAACGGGCAGCGGACCAAGACCAACGCCCGCACCCGCAAGGGGCCGAAGAAGACGGTCGCAGGCAAGAAGAAGGCCAGGAAGTAAGCCTCGCGAGGAGATAAGCAGTAATGCCACCGAAGGGTCGCGCCGGGACCGTCAAGAAGGTCCGGCGCAAGGAAAAAAAGAATGTAGCGCACGGACAGGCGCACATCAAAAGCACTTTCAACAACACGATCGTGTCGATCACCGACACCGTCGGTTCGGTGATCAGCTGGGCCTCCGCCGGTCACGTCGGCTTCAAGGGCTCCCGCAAGTCCACGCCGTTCGCCGCGCAGATGGCGGCCGAGAACGCCGCCCGCAAGGCTGCCGAGCACGGCATGAAGAAGGTCGACGTGTTCGTCAAGGGGCCGGGTTCCGGACGTGAGACGGCGATCCGTTCGCTGCAGGCCGCCGGCCTCGAAGTGGGAACCATCCAGGACGTGACCCCGCAGCCCCACAACGGCTGCCGCCCGCCGAAGCGTCGTCGGGTCTGAGAAGCGGGAGAGGAGTAGAAACGCAATGGCCCGTTACACCGGTCCCGCGACCCGTAAGTCCCGTCGGTTGAAGGTTGACCTCGTCGGCGGCGACCAGTCGTTCGAGCGTCGTCCGTACCCGCCGGGGCAGCACGGCCGTGGGCGCATCAAGGAAACCGAGTACCTGCAGCAGCTGCAGGAGAAGCAGAAGGCCCGCTTCACGTACGGAGTGCTGGAACGTCAGTTCCGCTCCTACTACGAGGAGGCCAACCGCAGGCCCGGCAAGACCGGTGACAACCTGCTGCAGATGCTGGAGAGCCGGTTGGACAACGTGGTCTACCGTTCGGGTATCGCTCGTACCCGGAGGCAGGCCCGTCAGCTGGTCAACCACGGTCACTTCCTGGTCAACGGCAGGAAGGTCGACATTCCGAGCTACCAGGTCGCCAAGTTCGACATCATCGACGTCAAGCCGAAGTCGTTGAACACGACGCCGTTCATCATCGCCAAGGAAACCCTGGGCGAGCGGCCCTGCCCGGCCTGGCTGCAAGTGGTGCCCTCGTCGTTGCGCGTGCTGGTGCACCAGCTGCCGGAGCGTGCGCAGATCGATACACCGGTCACCGAGCAGCTCATCGTCGAGCTCTACTCGAAGTGATACCGGGCGGAGCGGCTACCGCATCGATGGCTGCTCCGCGGCCCGGTACGGGTGGGGACGCGACGCGTCCCCACCTCGCCCACTGTTCGCAGCGGGCACGCCATCCCTTCGGCGTAAAATGGCGGGCGCCGTGTGGAAAGGAAAAACGACAGTGCTCATCTCCCAGCGACCCTCACTGTCCGAGGAGCCTATTTCGGAGACGCGCTCCCGGTTCACCTTCGAGCCGCTGGAGCCCGGCTTCGGTTACACCCTCGGCAATTCGCTCCGCCGTGCCCTGCTGTCCTCGATCCCGGGTGCGGCCGTGACCAGCCTGCGTATCGACGGTGTGCTGCATGAATTCACCACGATTCCGGGGGTCAAGGAAGACGTTACAGACGTCATCCTGAATATCAAAGAACTCGTGGTCAGTTCCGAGGACGACGAGCCCGTCACCATGTATCTGCGCAAGCAGGGACCCGGTGACGTCACCGCCGCCGACATCGTCCCACCGGCAGGTGTGACGGTACACAATCCCGATCTCCACATCGCGACCCTGAACTCCAAGGGCAAGCTGGAGATCGAGCTCGTGGTCGAGCGGGGTCGCGGCTACGTCCCGGCGGCACAGAACAAGGAGTCCGGTGCCGAGATCGGCCGGATTCCGGTGGACTCGATCTACTCGCCGGTGCGGAACGTTTCGTTCGACGTCACCGCGACTCGTGTCGAACAGCGCACGGACTTCAACCGACTCGTTCTCGATGTCGAGACCAAGCCGTCGATGACCGCGCGGGACGCGGTCGCCTCGGCAGGCCGCACCCTGGTCGAACTGTTCGGCCTGGCACGTGAGCTCAACGTCGACGCAGAGGGCATCGAGATCGGTCCGTCGCCCGCCGAGGCGGACACCATCGCAGCGTACTCCATGCCGATCGAGGATCTCGATCTCACGGTACGCTCGTACAACTGCCTCAAGCGCGAGGGTATCCACACCGTCGGCGAGCTGGTCTCGCGCAGCGAGGCCGACCTGCTCGACATTCGCAACTTCGGTGCGAAGTCGATCGACGAGGTCAAGATGAAGCTGGTCGGTCTGGGTCTGACCCTCAAGGACAGCCCTCCGGGATTCGATCCCTCCGCCGCTGCCGCCGAGTACCCCTCGGAAGGCTGGTCGGAGGAGCCGAGCATCTCCCAGGGGATGTCCGCCGGCGGTTTCGACACCGGTCTCGACAGCGGTTACGAAACCGGCTTCGACAACGGTTATGACGACGACGGCCAGGACTACGCGGAGACTGAGCAGCTCTGACGGCTGCGCTTCGCGGACTGGTTTCCGGCCGCACCTTGAGAGGAGCAACCGATGCCCAGCCCAACGAAGGGTCCGCGTCTTGGCGGGTCGCCGTCGCATCAGCGGCTGATCCTGGCGAACCTGGCCACCGCGCTTTTCGAGCACGGGCGGATCACCACGACCGAGGCGAAGGCCAAGCGGGTCCAGCCGCTGGCGGAGCGTCTCATTACCAAGGCCACCAGGGGTGACCTGCACAATCGTCGCGAAGTGCTGAAGACGATCCGTGACAAGGACGTTGTTCACAAGCTCTTCGCGGAGATCGGACCGTTCTTCTCCGACCGCCCCGGTGGCTACACCAGGGTGGTCAAGACCATGCCCCGCAAGGGTGACAACGCTCCGATGGCCATCATCGAGCTGGTCAACGAGAAGACGGCCACTTCCGAGGCCGAAGCAGCTCGCGGCACCAAGTTCGCGAAGGACCAGCAGGCCACGGCGGAGCCCGCCCAGCAGGGCGAGGAGACCGCCGAGGTCGACGAGTCCGCGGACGTCGACGTCGCGGAGTCCGCTTCCGACGCCTCCGAGACCGAGGGCACCAGCGACGAGGACGCCGAGAACAAGGACCGGTCCTGATTCCGTCGCGTGCCGAGGCCGCCGACGAACCCGCCGCTCCCGAACGGGAGGGCGGGTTCGTTCGCGTTCGTGTCGAACTCGCCTACGACGGCACCGATTTCTCCGGCTGGGCGCGCCAGCCCGGGTTGCGGACCGTGCAGGGACTGCTGGAGGACGCGCTGTGGAAGCAGCCGCCGGGCAGGGAGCTCGTGGGCTCGGTCGTAGTGGCCGGGCGAACCGACGCGGGCGTGCACGCCGACCGTCAGGTGGTCCACGTGGACGCTGTGCCGCTGGCGGCCGGGGATCGGCACCGGCTGGAGGTCGACGAGCACGGTGTGCCCGATCTGACGCGGTTGTGCGGTCGCTGGAACCGGATTCTGCCCGGTGACGTTCGGGTGCTGCGGGCCGAGGTCGCTCCCGCCGGCTTCGACGCGCGGTTCGCCGCGATGCGCCGGCACTACCGCTATCTGGTTTCGGACGCGCCGTGGGGAGTCGACCCGCTGCGGCGGCGCGACACCCTGGCCTGGAACAGGCCGCTGGACGTGCGGCGGCTGAAGCTGGCTTCGAACGACCTGGTGGGGCTGCACGATTTCGCGGCCTTCTGCAAGCAACGCGAGGGTGCGACCACCGTCCGGCAGTTGCAGCTGTTCGAGTGGGAGCGAGTCGACCGGCACCTGTTGGAGGCGACCCTCAGCGCGGACGCCTTCTGCCACTCCATGGTTCGGAGTCTGGTGGGGTCTGTGCTGATGTCCGGTGATTCCAGACGCGGTACCGAGTGGCCGGCGGAGATGCTGCGTGAGGGGAGCAAGACCAGCGCGGTGGCTCCGGCGCACGGCCTGACGCTGACCGGGGTCGACTATCCGCCCGACGACCAGCTGACCGAGCGGGTCAGAACCACCCGGGCGCGGCGTTCGCTGTGACCGTCGGTTTCGCCGGAGATCGACGCCGCCCGGTCCGTTGGGTTCTTCCCCGCCCACACAGCGCCGCGATTTCGCGAGAAATCGACGCCGCTCGGGCAGTGTGTGCCTCTCCCACGCGGCGATTTCGCGAGAAATCGACGCTCACACCCTTCCCAACGCCGTCCCGACCCGCCGCACGAGTTCGTTCGGCGCCTCGAACAGCTCCCGCGCGGTGACCACGAGCACCCGCCAGCCGCACTCCGCTATGCGTTGTCTGCGCATTCGGTCGCGGCGGTACTGTTCCGCGTCCGCGTGCCAGGCCCCTTCGTACTCCAAGGCGACCTTGGCGTCCTCGTATGCGAGATCCACTCGCGCCACGAACCTTCCCCGGTACACGATGTTCAGTTGCGGGGTCGGTGGCAGGCCCCGTTGCACCAGGAGCACGCGCAGCATCGACTCCGGAAGCGACTCAGCTCTGCGATCCAGCAGTTCGAAAGCGGCTCGAGCCTGGCGAATCCCGTAGTGGTTTCGCCCGCCGAGGAAGCGGCGGAGCTGGTTTTCCTCGACCATTCCCTCGTGCAACATCCGGTCGCAGTTGGCCACCGCCCACCTGAGCGGATAGCGGGCGAGCATCTCGAAGGAACTCCGGCAGGGGGAGGCGAGCCTGATTCCGTTCCAGGCGGAGTGCTCATCGGTCGATACGCTCCGCGCCCAACATCTCAACCCCGCTCTTCGGTTCACGTACTTGTCGTTGACGAGTACTTCGACCGCGTCGTTGTGGTCGGCGAGTCGCGTCCCGTGCAGCGTGGCGGCCGACCTCCCCGTGATCACCGCGTCGGACGGCAGGAGCCGTGCCGCTGCCTGGCACCTCAGTTCGTGGCTCAGCGGAACCTCGGCCGGGGTGTAGAGACCGTGGAGTACCCGGCGGTATGCCCCGGACTCCCGTAGCGCGCGGTCCGTTATTCCGGCTTCCAGCGCTTCGGCGCGGGTGAAAAGTACCGGCTCCCGGGGTGCCGGTTCCGGGCGCGTTGTCGATGCGATGTCTGCCATACCCGCCAGTATCGAAGCGACGAACCTCTCTCTGCCCGGTGTTTTCCGGGGGATGTGGACCACTGGAGGTGGTGTGGACACGCTTGCCGCGATTTCGCGAGAAATTGACGCCCCCAAAGCGTCAATTTCTCGCGAAATCGCCGGGGAGGTGAGGTCAGTCGCCGCGCCGAATGGGTCCCAGGAGCTCCCGTTCCGCGTGGTTGGTCACGAGCCGGATCGGGCTCCACAGCATGTTGCCCAGGGCGATGATCCCGTCGTCCTGCAGCGCGGTCAGCTGCTGCACCTGCGGCGGGTGCAGGTGCCAGATCCGCCCAGCCAGCTGGGCCTGGTTCATCGGGATTCGCTGCAGCAGCACCAGATCGGCCGTGTTCGCGGCGGTACCGTTGCCCACCTGCGGATGCAGGTACGGCAACACGTACATGGTGGTCTGCCACGCCGAACGCGGCGGGAACAGTTCCTGGGGAACGGCTCCGCCGTCGTGGATCACCAGCAGCGGGGCGTCCTCGCTGGAACGCGGCAGGTCGAACGGGGTGAGCCGTCGGATCTGCACCAGCGGCACCGGGCTGCCGTCGGGGGTGTGCCCGGCGGCGGTCGCCAGGTTCTCCCAGGAGTCCGGCCGCCCGGTCGCGATGATCACCCAAGCGCCGGTGGCCATGGCGCGCAGCGCGATCTGTCGAGCCAGGTAGAGCCCGCCCACCGTGACCATCCTGGTGGGCTGCGGACGAAGGATCGAGGTGGAGATGGGTTCGCCGTGCGGTCCGGAACCGATGATCATCCCGCCGCGGTCACCGGAGGGGCTGACCGTGTCCAGCGTTTCCGGGGGAACCAGGAACTCCGGAACCCTGTCGCGCAGATCGTCGGGTGTGTCGATGGTCCTGCTGCGGCTCATATCGAGCCTCCCAACGGCAGAGTCGCGTTGAATCCGGCCAGCTGCACGCCGCCCAGCGGGGTCAGCGTGACCCCGAGTCGATTGCTGATACCGCGCAACTGCTCGTCCGCGGTGTCCAGCTCGTCGGGAGTTCGGGCGCTGACCCTGACCAGGCTGCGCAGCCCGACCTCACTGCTCTCACCGGTGGGGGATATGGACATCGCCACCGTGGAGGACAGCGCACGAACCCCGGTGAGCGCGTTCAGGTTGTTGCTCATCTGCGAGGGCCAGCCGGTGATCGCGTAGCTGGAGTGACCCACTCCGCCTGCCGTGACCCCGTCCCAGCGTTCCTTCAGTCCGACCGAGCGCTGCGATCCCAGCACCGACTGCAGCTCGGCCGAGGCGATCCCCGCCTGCAGCAGTTCGTCCGGATCCAGCGGCCGGGTCGGTACCGATTCCCGCTCCAGGGCGCTGCGCACTCGGGACAGCGCACCGATCAGCGCGCGGTGCGCACCCACTATGCCGCCGCCTCGTTCGCCCACGGCCTTGGCGCACCGCTTCGGATCCAACCGCACCGTCACCCACGTGGTACGACGAGCCGCCGCCGGTAACGGTCCCAGCACCTCCATGTACGAGTTCAGCGCGGGCGATTTCGAGGGCAGCGCGGCACTGCCGGGGTAGCAGTGCCAGATCACCTGGATCGCGTCGAGGACCACGCCGCGGTCCTCCAGGCAGTGGGTCAGCGAGCCGAGCGGGAGGTTCGGTGCCTTACCGATCTCGGTGACCAACGACGGTGTGGGTTCCACCATGAGCACGGCGGTCCACTTGCCGTCGTTGAACGCCATGCCGACGTGGTTGCGGTCGTGGTCCTGGCCGTGTGCCACGACCAGGTCGGGAACGACCAGCCGCAGCAGTGAGACCCGATGGTTCTCCTCCGGGCCGATCACCCCGTCGCCGTTCTCGTCCCCACCGTCCGTCAGACCCGGCGTGACTGGTGTGACCACGCTGGTGTGGTTGCGGAACTTGTAGCCCAGCACGAGCCCGAACATCTGGGTGAACCACCGGCCGCGCCTGCGCAGCAGGGCGATGATCACGGCCAGTCCGGCCACTCCCGCCGCGACCGGCCACAGTGTCCGATCGATGCCGACGAGGACCAGTGCGGCCGCGATACCGATCTCCATGACGACGAGGTTGGCTACCGGCAGCGCCCCCAGACTGGCACCACTGGTCCGTCGCCTTGTCTGGATTCGTGCCCGCGTCGCGTTGGTGGGCCCGGTGCCGGACGATCCCGATGCTTTCGGTGGCGCCGAATGCTGTGTGGTCACGGACATCCGTTGGGTCTCTCCCCCTCGCAGGTAGATGCGTCTGCCCACTGTGGGTGCGGGCGAGTGTAGGTAGCGGTAACCGATCGAAGAGAATACTGCGGTGAGTCGGTCGAACCGGACCCACGCGGCAACCTTTCCCGGCTACCCTGCTGAACGGTACCTCGCACGGGAGAGCTTTAGGCGAAGAATGGCATCAACACCCACCACCAAATCACAAGTCCAGGCGTACAGGTTCGTCATACGCCGTATGGAATCGGCGCTCGCCCGCAGGGACGCGGTGATGCTGCACGATCCGCTCGGTTCGCACAAACGCGCCACCATGGCGGGTGCGATCATCGCCTGTATCGGGATGATCGGATTCCTGGTGTGGGGGTTGTTCGGCGGCCAGGGCACCGTCCCGAAACCGGGATCGGTGGTCATCGCGAAAGGCAGCGGCAGTGTCTACGTCGTCACTTCCGACGATCAGGCCGACAAGCGCCTGATTCCGATGCTCAACATGGCCTCGGCGAAGTTGCTCGTCATGGCCAAGGGCAACGGTCAGGGGCAGGCGATCGAGCCGACCAAGGTCGACCAGGCAGCCCTGGCGGAATTACCCCGCGGACCGAAGACGGGAATGCCCAACGCGCCGGACTTCCTGCCCGAGCCGGGACAGGCGGCCACTCCGGCATGGGCGATCTGCGACGTGGCCGAGCTGAACAAGGCGTTGGACACCGAGGACATGCTCGGCACCGCCGAGGTGGAGACCACCGTGCTGGGCGGAGTGACCGGCCGGGGCCGGGAAATCGGGCGTGACGAGGCGCTCTACGTGCGGGACTCCGCCTCGCGGCGGACGTATCTGGTCTATCGCGTGCGCTCCGACAACAGCACCGGAGCCAGGGTGGTCAAAGCCGCTCTGCCTGCCGAGGAACCCGCGGTGACGGAGATGTTCGGTCTCGACGACGCGGTTCCGCGCATCGTCAGCACCAACATGCTCAACGCGATCCCCGAGGTGGACTCGCTCGCGGTGCCGGAACTGTCGGAAACCACTCCGGAGTACGACAGTGGCGGTTACGGGGTGGGTGATGTTCTCGAGCGCAGTGTGCCGGGGGACTCCCCGCAGTTCTTCGTGCTGCGCCAGAGCGGCAAGCAGCACATCACTCGTGGTGCTGCCGCGGTGCTGCACGCTTCCAGGTACAGCTCCAAGGAGATTCCCAACGCCACGGGAATGCTCACCGACATCGGTGGCGCCGACGCGGCCGACGAGCTCGACGTGGACCACTTCCCGGTGGGGGTTCCGCAGCCGCTCTCGTTCGCGGACGCCAACCGTTCCTGCCTGAGCTGGTCCGACGCGTCCGGGGAGCAGCGGGTCACGGTCACCGTCGGTTCGGGTACGCCCGCGCCCAAGGCGCCGGTGAAGCTCGCCCAGTTCGACGGCACGGGGCCGCGCGTGGACTACTTCTACATGCCGCCGGGCAAGGCGGCCGTGGTGCGCGGGAGCACCGGACCCGAAACCGCCGAGGGCGGTCCCCTCTACCTGGTCTCCAACCGAGGGGTCACTTACGGGATCAAGGACGTCGCCACCGCCAAGGGGCTGGGCGTCGTCAACGGCACCGGGGACATCGGAGCGGCCCCCGCCTCGATCCTGGGGACGTTGCCCTCCGGTGACTTCCTGGATCCGGCGCAGGCCAGCTTCGTCTACGACTCCATACCCGTCGAATCGGACGCCGGTGTCAACCGGGCGCCGGAGGAGGAACAGCAGCGGGCCGACACCGGAGCCACCGCCGACTAGCTCCACGGGCGGCCACCGCCACGGATGGTCACCGCCTCGGGCAGCAACGCGGCCCGGAGCCGAGCCGGTTCCGGGCCGCGAGTTCGTTCGGACGCTTCCTGGCGAGGCTCCGCCGAGCGAGCGATCCGCCTACCCGACCGGAAAACCTCGATCAGGAGGTTTCCGACACCACCGGGGACTCGCCCCGGTTCCGTGCCCGAACCCGCCGTACCGCGTTGAGCAGGAACGCCGTGAACAGCACTGTGGCCAGCCCGCCGATGGTTCCTCCCATCGCCACCGCGATGGCGGCCCAGTTCCGCTCCGGGAAGACGTGCGCTTCCAGGCGTCGTGGCTCGACCGGGGCGGCAGCCGCGTCGTGCTCGGCGGGGATGACGTCGTTGAGCGCGGCCATCGGGTTGATCATCCCGTAGCCGATGATGTCGTTACCGCCCTCGCTGCCGCCGTGGTGCTGCGCGGTTTCGGTGATCCGGTGCATCACCTGAGCCGCGGAGAGCTCCGGGTTCTTCTCCTTGATCAGCGCGGCCAGCCCGGAAACGTAGGGGGCCGCGAAACTCGTGCCCTGCAACGGCTGTGGTTGGCTGCTCGAGTCGCGGGCGACGCGGTTCACCAGTCCCTTGCCGCCGATCCCCGGATCGAGCGAGATCAGGTCCTCGCCGGGTGCCGCGACGTCCACCCACGGCCCGGGAATGGTGAATTCGGACGGTGCGCCCTGCCGGTTCACCGAAGCCACGGTCAGCACGTAATCGTCGAACCAGGCGGGCAGCACAGCGGTGCTCGGATCGCCGGGCTCGTTCCTCTCGCACTTGCCGCCGACGTTGCCCGCCGCGGCGACCACCACGACGTCCTGCTCGTAGGCCTGTCTGACGGCTTTGCGCAGTTCCCAGTTCGGCTTGTTGGGCGAGAGGGCGCGGGAGAGCGTCTGACAGGAGGCCTGCGAGATGTTGATCACGTCGGCGCCCTGTGCCACGGCACTGGCGACGGCCTGGGCCATGGTCGACGTGTTGCCGACCGTCTCGCCGGACTGTTCCTTCTGGTAGATCGAGGACGACTGTCGGATGGACAGGATGTCGCTCTCCGGTGCGACGCCGACGAAGCCCGTCTCCTCCGAGTCGCTCGCGGCGATGATGCCCGCCACCACCGTGCCGTGCCCGTCGCAGTCCCGCAACGCACCGCTGGGGATCTTGGAACCGCCGTTGCGGAGCCGTGATCCGATCCTGGGATGTTTGTTCACACCGGTGTCGATCACGGCGACCGTTTGTCCTGCCCCGGTGAGTCCCTGCTCGTGGGCACGGCCGAAACCGAGCACCCGTTGGCTCCAGGGCTGTCGTCTGATCCGTGATCCGCTCTCGTTGGCGGCCAGGCATGCCTGCTGCCGGCTGAAGCCGTTGTCCGGTGAGAGTCTTCCGGAGGACACCGACAGATTCGTGCCCGCTGGGACCGGGGGAAGTCGCAGCTCCTGCTCGTTCTCGGCTCCGGTCTCGTCCTCGTCCTGAGCGGTGACCGGTTGCACCGGGCCGCACACCAGGAGAGTGGCGGTCGCGGCCGAGATCGCCAGCGCACGCCGGAGGTTGCCACGGTGCACAGTTGTGGTTGAACGCATCACGCTTCCTTCGCGGCGGCTGTTCGGCGAATCGACGGAAGCTCCATCAGAACAGGCTGATGTTGAGATCGCGGATCGTCATGTACACGTCCATGACCCCCAGCGCCAGCGGAAGTACCAGCGCGATCAGCACCGCCTCGATGATGTCCACACTGCGGCGCTGCACCGGTGAGAACCGCCGGTTGGGGAAGACGACGCCGAACACGATCGCCGCCACTCCCAGCAGCAGCAACGGCCAGAACAACCAGGTGAGCTTCTGCTGCGAGGTGGTCACCGTGGGAAGCACCAGCCAGATGGTCATGCCCAGCGCGGCGATCAACCCGCTGAGCAGCAACGCGATCGCCTGGCTGCCGTTGGCGTAGTTGCGCCCACGCAGCATCAGCACGGCCGAGACCACCCCGGCCAGCAGCGGGCCCCAGATGTTCGGTGCGGTGGTGGCGATCATCGCTCCGAGCGCGGCCGTACCGCCACATCCCACGATCAGGCCGGTCATGTACTTGTGCGCGAGACCGGACTGCCGCTGGATCTGGTGGTAGTCCGGGAAGCCGCCGTCCTCCTTGAGGTCCTCGGCGTTGCCGGGAACGTGCGGCAGCGGCAGCTTGGCCAGCTGGATCGTGATCCGGGGGAGCATGGAGATCCCCGCGAGCCCCACCGCCGCGGCGCCCGAGGCGACTCCGGCGGCGGTCGCGGCGGGAACCAGGGTGGCGACGAGGAATCCGATCACGGCGAACAGCGAGATCGTCGCGGCGGCGATGAAGTGGATGATTCCCGCCCCGATCACCATGAGCGACACCGAGGCGAATATGAGCACCAGCGCGCTGGCCAGCAACAGTTTCGGCCGCATGTCCTGGCCGGGGACGATGTTGAGCCCCGCCACGAAGGCCATCGGCAGTCCGCCCGCGGCGGCCAGCACCGTCCCGGTGGTCGCGGCTCCGTAGGCGCGGGCGACTATCGCGCCTATGCCGGTGGCGAAGATCGCGACCGCGAGCCCCACCACGGCGGCGATGATGTGGAAGATGATCCCTTGCGGCACGGCGGCCATTCCCAGGGCCACGGCCGAGGCGATCATCGCCAGCGCGCCCGCCGCGTGGCCGGTTCTGGCGGCCGTCTCCTTGGTCCAGGGGCGGTAACTTCCCGGTTCCGCCTCGGCGAGCGCGTCCACCACGTCGTCGTACAGCGGCGGTGGTGGATCGTCGGACTTGCGTCGCAGCTGGAGCATGTCGCCGTCCACGATGCCGAGTGCCGCGAGAGTCTGGCTGGTGTCCAGCGGTGCGTCACCCAGCTTCGCCAGGCACCAGCCGCCGTGACGTGCTCCGCCGTCCGGGGTGGCCTCGTGTGCCATGTCCAGCAACATCGGCAGCAGGTCCGCCACCGAGACGTCCGCGGGTAACGCGAGGTCTATGCGCGTCTTCGGCGCGACCACCGTCACGCGGCTGAATACCGTGGTCCCGGTCGCCACTTGGGCCCCCTAATCCCTCGTCCTTCGATATCGATCCGTGTGTGCTCTACGCGCTCGGTTCGATCCAACCAAGCGGGGTGGGATTCCGCGAAATCACCCCACTCGGACGCGTGGTCCTCTTAGTATGGCCGTACGAACCGGGGCGCGGGTTCGGTTTGCCAGAACTGTTCCGCGCCGGTTCCGTGAGGATCACCGTGAGCGGGCTGTCCTGTGGCCGCCTCGTCGTTTCCGCCCCCGCGGCGGGGTGCGGCCCGGCCGGTTACAGAATGCTGCTTGCGCAGTTGACGACAGATCGCCGACAACATGGAAGGGTGCTGCTGTCCGGTGAGCACGCTGCAGTTCAAGCGACCGCCACGCATGGCCGCTCCAAAGCCGCCGGGTGGCGAGGTTCATCTCGAGTCCCCTCCCGAGATTCCGCGAGCGGTCCCCGGAAACATCGTGCAGAAGCTCCTTCCGGCCGTCATGATCGTGGCATCTCTCGGAATGATGGTCTTCATGCTTCAGCGGGCCAGAAGCAACCCGATGATGATGATGATGCCGATGATGATGCTGGTTTCCACTGTGGGCATGATGGCCGGTGGTAATCAGGGCGGTGGGCAGAGCAAGGCCGAGATGAACGAGGACCGCAAGGACTACCTGCGGTATCTCGGACAGATGCGGGAACGGGCCAGGCAGGCCGCGGACGAGCAGCGGCTGGCTCGGACCTGGGTTCATCCCGAACCGTCGACGTTGTGGTCGATAGCCACCAGTCGCCGGATGTGGGAACGTCGCGCGGGCGACAGCGATTTCTGCCAGATCCGGGTCGGCCTGGGGTCGCAACGGTTGGAGACCCGACTCGTGCCGCCGCAGACCGGTCCCGTCGACGAGCTGGAGCCGATAACCACCCTGGCGTTGCGTCGGTTCGTCCGTGCTCACTCGCTGGTGTCGGAACTGCCGGTGGCCACCTCGCTGCGCGGTTTCGCGGCCATCGGGCTGCAGGGGGAGCGCGAGACCACGCGCGCGCTGACCCGGGCGCTGCTCGCGCAGTTGGCGACTTTCCACACCCCGGACGACGTGGTCATCGCCGTAGCCAGCGGTGGTCGTTCCAGGGTGGAGTGGGACTGGGTCAAATGGCTGCCGCACTCGCAGCACCCCGAGCTCACGGACGGGATCGGCCAGCAGCGGTTGATGGCCGGTTCGTTGCGTGCCATCGAGGAGATGCTCGCCGACCAGCTGGACGGCAGGCCCCGGTTCAACCGCAACAACGCGCCGCCGGACGGTCCGCACGTGGTGATCGTGCTCGACGACGCCGAGATCAGCCGTGAGGAGCAGATTCTGCTCGAAGGCGGCATGACCGGAGTCACACTGATCGATCTGTCCGATGTGCTCGGTGCGCTGACGACCAAGCGGGGGATGCGCATGGTCGTCGAACCCGAGCGTGTCGGTGCTCGTAGCGGCAACAACGTCGAGTGGTTCGGTGTGCCGGACGCCATGACCAAGGAGGAGGCCACCGCGCTGGCGCGGCAGCTGTCCCCCTACCGCATGATGTCGGCCCGTACCGGCCAGACCGAGACCGAGAGCAGCGGGCAGGAGCCGCTCACCACCCCGCTCAACTACATCGAGCAGCTCGGGCTCAGCGGCGACCCGATCTCGTTCGACCTCAACGAGGCGTGGCGGCCCCGTCCCATACCGGAGCGCTACAAGGTCGCCATCGGCCCGGGCGAGGACGGTCAGGTCGTTTCGCTGGACATCAAGGAGACCGCGTCCGGCGGCATGGGCCCGCACGGGCTGTGCATCGGCGCCACCGGTTCCGGTAAGTCCGAGTTCCTGCGCACCATCGTGCTCGGCCTGATGGCCACGCACTCCTCGACCGCGTTGAACTTCGTGCTGGTCGACTTCAAGGGTGGTGCGACGTTCAACGGGTTCGAGGCGGCTCCGCACGTCTCGGCGACCATCACCAACCTCGCCGACGACCTCACCCAGGTCGACAGGATGCAGGACGCGCTGGCGGGCGAGCTCAACCGACGCCAGGAGGAGCTGAACAAGGCGAAGGTCAAGAACGTCTGGGACTACGAGGAGGCCCGCCAAGCCGGGTCGGACCTGGCGCCGATGCCCGCCCTGTTCGTGGTCATCGACGAGTTCTCCGAGCTGCTGTCCACCAAGCCCGAGTTCGCCGAGCTGTTCAACATGATCGGGCGATTGGGACGTTCGCTGCAGGTGCACCTGCTGCTCGCCTCGCAGCGCCTGGAGGAGGGCAAGCTGCGGGGGCTGGACTCGCACCTCTCCTACCGGATCGGGCTCAAGACCTTCAACCAGGCCGAGTCCCGTGCCGCGATCGGTGTTCCCGACGCCGGTGACCTGCCCGCCACCGGTGGCCACGGTTACCTGAAGCATCCGGGCGGTATGGAGCGGTTCCGCGCGGCCTACGTCTCCGGTCACATGCACCAGGGCGGGGGCAAGCGCCGTACGGTCGCCGCTTCGCCGGTCACGGGTGAGAAGCGTCCCCGGTTCTTCGTGCCGGACTACATCGAACCGCCGGCCGAGCCGGACCAGTCCGCGCAGCCGGAGCCGGAACCCGAGTCGGACCAGTCGGGCATGGTCGACAACGACGGCGACGGCCTGCCGGACAGCGACTTCCAGCTCGTGATCAACAAGGTGCAGGGGCAGGGGCCGCCCGCGCACCAGGTCTGGCTTCCCCCGCTGGACGCTCCGCCCACACTGGACTCGGTGCTGCCGCCGCTCTCGGCGACCGAGGAACGGGGGTACACCCCGGTCGGCAACGTCGGAAACGGGAAGCTGCAGGTTCCGGTCGGCATCATCGACATGCCCTACCAGCAGCGCCAGGACCACATGGTGGTCGACCTCGGCGGCGCCAACGGGCACGGTGCCGTGGTCGGCGGGCCGCAGTCGGGCAAGTCCAACCTGATGCGGACCCTGATCTGCTCGATGGCGCTGACCCACACACCGCGGGAGGTGCAGTTCTACTGCGTGGACCTGGGTGGCGGTTCGATGGCCGCGTTGCAGAACCTGCCGCACATCGGTGGTTTCGGCGGTCGTCGTGACCAGGACGTGGTGCGCAGGACCATAGCCGAGATCAAGCAGCTGGTCGCCGAGCGCGAGGCGCGGTTCCAGCAGCTCGGCGTGGACTCGATGGCCGACTTCCGCAAGCGCAAGGCGGCGGGCAGCGTAACCGACGACCCCTACGGTGACGTGTTCCTGGTCATCGACGGTTGGGGCGCGTTCCGCAACGACTTCGAGACGTTGGAGCAGGACGTGCTCGACCTGGCCGCGCAGGGGTTGACCTTCGGGGTGCACGTGTTCGTCTCGGCCAACCGCTGGGCCGAGATCCGCCCCGCCCTCAAGGACCTGATCGGTACCCGCTTCGAGCTCAGGCTGGGCGATCCCAGCGAGTCCGAAGTGGATAGAAAGGTGGCGGTCAACGTTCCCTCCGGAAGGCCGGGACGCGGACTGCACCCGAGCAAACTGCACTTCCTCACCGCCATCCCCAGGGTCGACAGCGAGAACCTCGGTGACCGGGTCGGCTGGGAGGCCTACAACCAGGACCTTTCCGACGGTGTCGCGGACCTGGTCACCAAGGTGCGCAATTCCTGGCAGGGCAGGCCGGCACCGAAGGTGCGGTTGCTGCCCGACGTGCTCCCGCACGAGCAGCTGCCGGCACCCGAACAGCAGCCCAAACAGCGGTTGGTGCCGATCGGCATCAACGAGGACGGGCTGCACCCGGTCTACCTGGACTTCGACGCGGAGCCGCACTTCTACGCCTTCGCCGAACGGGAAGCGGGCAAGACGGCACTGCTGCGCACCATCGTGCGCGGTATCACCAACCGCTACAGCCCCAAGGAAGCGCTGATCCTGCTGGTGGACTACCGGCGAACCATGCTCGGTTTCCTGGACACGGGGCACCTGATGGAGTACGCCGTCTCCGCCGACCAGCTCAAGGGCAACATCAACGACGTCTGCAACGCGCTGAAGAAGCGGTTGCCGGGACCGGACGTCACGCAGGAGCAGCTCAAGAACCGCTCCTGGTGGTCCGGTCCGGAACTGTTCGTGGTGGCCGACGACTACGACCTGGTGGCTCCGCAGGGCAACAACCCGATGCAGCAGCTCGCCGAGTTCGTCCCGCAGGCCAGCGACGTCGGCCTGCACGTGGTGCTGGCGCGCAACTCCGGTGGTGCCAGCAGGGCGTTGTTCGAGCCGATCATCGGCAAGATGCGCGAGTCCTCGGCACCGGGGTTGGCCATGAGCGCGAACAAGGACGACGGCCAGCTCATCGGCAACATCAAGTCGCGGCAGTTGCCGCCCGGCAGGGGGACTCTGGTCAGCCGGAGTCTCAAGGGCGGTCCGCAGTTGATCCAGACCGCCTACATCCAGCCGGATTAGAACCCCTTCCGGACACCTCGGGGTGGCTCGGTTCTCGAACGCGGGCCACCCCGAGGACAGGGGGATCGGCTGGCCGTGAACACCGTCGGGAACGAGCGGAGAACTTCAATGGAGTGCTGATCGTAACCGGTGGTCGACCGGCGCCGGTGTTGAAAAACCGGCGGCACCGAAGGAGTTGTGCTTGACCCTGCACGTCGCGGTGGACTTCGGTACCTCCAGTACCTGCACCGTCGCCTCGCTCGACGGGGCCGAACCACACGTGGTGGTCGTCGACGGTCATCCGTTGCTTTCCTCGGCGCTGTTCGCCTCGGCCGACGGCACGCTGTTCGTCGGTCAGGAGGCGGAGCGGCAGGCCGCGGTCGATCCGGCCCGCTTCGAGCCGCACCCCAAACGCCGCATCGACGAGGTCGAGCTGTTGCTGGGCGGCACCGTGCTCGCCGTGGGCGACGCCATCCGCGCGGTGCTGACCCGGGCGGTCGACGAGGCCCGGCGCTACGCGGGCGGAGTGGCCGTCGATCTGCTGGTGCTGACCCACCCCGCCGACTGGGGGACGGTGCGCACCGGCAGGCTGCGCCACGCGGCGGCCGGGCTGGCCACCGAAGTCGTGCTGCTGCCGGAGCCGGTCGGGGCGGCGGTGTTCCACGCCGCGGGCCACGGGTTGCCCGACGGCGCCGCGTTGGCCGTGCTCGACCTCGGCGGTGGGACGGTGGACGCGAGCCTGGTGCGCCGGACCGACGAGTCCTTCCGGGTGCTGGCGACCCGTGGCAAGCCCGATTTCGGTGGGGCGGACATCGATCAGGCGCTGCTGGAACACGTCGGAAGTACGGTCGAGCCGGCCGATCCCGCGGGCTGGCGACAGCTCGTCGAGGGCCGCGAGATAGCCGACAGGCGTCGCAGACGGGTGCTCCGGCAGGACGTGCGCGGCGCGAAGGAGACGCTCTCCCGACACAGCTACACCGATGTCCCGCTGCCACCGCCGTTCTCGGACACCCTCGTCACCAGGTCCGACCTGGAGTCGCTGATCGTGACCTCGTTGAACGGCGTTGCCGATCTCGTCCCCGGTGTGCTGGCCGACGGAGGTGTGACCGAGCGGGAACTCGCCGCCGTCTTCCTTGTCGGTGGTTCCAGCAGGGTGCCGATGGTCGCGCGGTTGATCCACGAGCGAACCGGGATCGTGCCGACCACGCTGGATCAACCCGAGACCGTGGTGGCCCGCGGCGCGCTGCGTGGCGTGCGGGAGGACCCGACTCGTGAGGTCACGCGTGCGCTGCGCGTGCCCCCGGGCTCCGGGCGGTTGACGAGCGGTTCGCCGGTCGGGAGAGGCGCACCGGTCCCGCCACCGCACTCCGGCGGTCCGCCCGTCCCCGGGCACCAGCCCACCGGTTCCGCGCCGGGAGCTTGGTCGAGCGGAACCACGACACCGCTTTCCGGCGCGACCGTCTCCGGTGCGGCCGACCACGGCGGCACCGGTTTTCCGGGTGCACCCGGGTTTTCCGGTGCCCCCGGCGGGAAGACCTCGCCCCGAAACACCGAACCGGCACGACGCGGGGGCTCCTCCCGGTGGAAGTGGTTGTTCGCGGTCGCGGCGGTGCTCCTGGTTCCGGGGGTGGTGGCCACGCTGGCGATCACGCTGTTCCTGCCCGCGGCGGGTGGTGGTCATGTGGCTCGTTACGGCTACGAGTTCGAGTACCCGGTGGGTTGGGGACAGGGTGGTGGCGACCCCGAGCTGTGGGAGACGCGCATCCGGCCGCCCGACTCCGGGGGTGACGAGGTGATCTCGGTGCGCGCGGGCAGACCGGGCTACGACGTTTCGGCGAATCGTCGGCGGTCCGTGCGCGAGTTGCGGGAGAAGTTCGACGGTTCCGACAGTGAACTGTCCGATTTCGAACCGGACACCCGATTCGCGGGTGAACGGGTGGTTCACTATCGCGAACGATTGTCCGGTTCCGTTGTGGACTGGTACGTGCTGCACCGTTCGAGAACCAGGATCAGCATCGGCTGTCAGTACGACCCCGCCGGGAAGCGGCGCGTGACGGCCGGTTGTGAGCGGGTCGTGCGCAGCGTCTCGGTGCGCTGATCCAGCTCCCTCGGGTTTCGTTCCCGGTCGTGGCGTCCGGAACGGGTTCGCGCGGGAGTGGTGCGCCCGGGGCGTTTACATGAGCAACGTGATCCGCGGAAAACCACGACACCGGTGGAACCGTTCTGGCAATGTCTGCGTCGGAAGTTCGACCGATCTTTCAGCGACGGATTGAAGGGGGATTCCCAAATGGGTCAGGGATTCGGGGCCGATGTCGAGCTGATGCAGCGCTCCGCTGCTCAGGTCGAGGAGGTCCGCAACAACGTCGACCAGGCGATCTCCAAGCTGCAGGGCGAGATCGACCCGGTCATCGCCTCCTGGGAGGGCACCGCGAGCCGGACCTTCCAGAAGCTGATGGACCAGTTCCGGCAGAACGCCGACGTCATCACCACGCGGCTGCAGGAGATCAGCGAGAACATCAAGTCCTCGGGTCAGGACTACGCGCAGCGCGACGAGGAGCAGGCCGCCGAGGTCTCCAAGATCGAGGGCATGCTCAACGGCTGAGCCGGTTTCCGGGTTTTTCGAGTCCGATAATCTTCACAGAGGGGAACAAGTCTCATGAGTTCGATCAAGGTTGACTTCGGTCAGCTCAGTGCCGGTGCCGAGAGCCTGAACCAGGCCGCGACCAAGATCCAGGCGGAGCTCGACGAGCTGGAGCAGATGCTCAAGCCGCTGATCAGCACCTGGGAGGGCGCCGCGCAGGAGCAGTACTACGCCGCGCAGAAGGACTGGGACAACGCCGCGCAGAACATGCGTGAGATCACGGCCAAGATGGGCATGGCCATCAACGCGGCCAACGAGTCCTACCAGGCCGGTGAGCGTGCCAACGCCGCCAAGTTCGGCGGCTGAACCGCGCCGACCCGGCCACGTGCCCCCTGGATCGCAACGGGTCCAGGGGGCACGTCTTCGCCGTGCCACCCGTCCGATATCATGGCGGTGGTGCTGAGATAGGCCGAAGCTGGTCCTTGCCGCCGCTGTAGCTCCCACGCGGGGCGTGGCGGGTGTTCGGGGACCCGTTTCGACCCGCTTGTCAGCCACCGAGTACTCTCATCCGTTGTTGTGCGGTGGGTGTGTACGACCGCGAGATGACTCGGTGACCGGCCGAGGTGGAAAGCCCCGGGGGCGGCTCGCACGAGGTGACGGTCTCGATCGCTCGTGGGACGTACCGGTTCCCACGGGGTGAATCGGATCGCGATACGCCCCGACGTGATGGGCGACGGGACACGACTGCCGCACCGAGACTCCAACGCGAACGACGACGAGGTAGACCCGTGCGCACGTACAGCCCGAAGGCCGGCGAGGTGACCCACGCCTGGCATGTGATCGACGCCGAGGACGTAGTGCTCGGCCGGCTGGCCACCCAGGCCGCCACGCTGCTGCGTGGCAAGCACAAGCCGACCTATGCTCCGCACATGGACACCGGCGACTTCGTCGTCATCGTCAATGCCGAGAAGGTCGTCCTCACCGGTAAGAAGCGCGACCAGGCCTTCGTCTACCGGCACAGCGGTTATCCCGGCGGCCTGAAGAAGAACTCCTTCGGCGAGATGCTCGACAACAAGCCCGAGCGTCTGCTGGAGCAGACGATCAAGGGCATGCTGCCCAAGGGGAAGCTCGGTCGCGCGATGGCCAAGAAGCTCAGGGTCTACGCCGGGCCGGATCACCCGCACCACTCGCAGCAGCCGCAGCCCTTCGAGATCGAAACGAAGGCCAAGAAGTGACCGAGGGATACGAGGAAGAGCACGTGAGCACTCCAGAGACCGACGAAGCCCCGGCTCCCGAGGTCCTCGATTCAGAGGTCCCGGCCGACGAGCCGGCCCCTGAGGCTTTCGCTCAGGGCGTGGCGCCGTTTCCGTCCAGCAGGCCCATCCAGACCGTCGGGCGTCGCAAGAAGGCGATCGTGCGGGTTCGGTTGGTCCCCGGCACCGGCCGTTTCATCCTCAACGGCAAGCCGATGGACGAGTACATGCCCAACCGGGTGCACCAGAACATCGCCCGTGAGCCCATGGAGCTGGTGGAGCGCACCGAGGGCTTCGACGTTTTCGTGAACCTCAGGGGCGGTGGCCCCTCCGGTCAGGCCGGTGCGCTGCGCATGGCGCTCGCCCGTGCCCTGGTGGCCTACCAGCCGGAGGACCGGCCCACCCTGAAGAAGGCCGGCATGCTCACGCGTGACCCGCGGGCCAAGGAACGCAAGAAGTACGGCCTCAAGAAGGCCAGGAAGTCCCCGCAGTACAGCAAGCGGTGACTTTTCCCGGGTTCGCCCGATTCGGCGAACCCGGTTCGCCCCGCCCGCCCCTCGCGGTGGCAGGAGCGGGGCGGTGCCGACATCCTGTGGGAGCAGTCTCGGTAGTCCGTCGGGCACCGGGGCTGCTCCCGTGGTGTTTGGTCGGCGGAGTTCGGTGTTCGAGTGCGCGGTCGCACCGGGCCGAGAGGTTCCGGACGAGCCGAGTCGGACGTCGTCGTGAGGCAGCGGGTCGGGTGGCGCGGTTGGCCGCTCCACGCGTCCCGGGGCTCCGCCAGGCGCCGCACCGGTTCGGTCGACCATCCCACCAAGTCTCAAACAGGCCCTACATGTGCCGTGAGCATCAGGAGGAAGCGGTTGTCCCGTCTGTTCGGCACCGACGGGGTGCGCGGTCTGGCCAATTCCGATCTCGGCCCGGAGCTGGCGATGTCCCTGGCGAGCACCGCTGCCCGGGTGCTCTACGACCGGGACGACTCACGTCGACGGATCGCCCTCGTGGGGCGGGACCCCCGTGCCAGCGGTGAGATGCTGGAGGCCGCGGTAACAGCGGGGCTGACTTCCGCCGGGGCCGATGTGGTGCGTGTCGGGGTCCTGCCGACACCCGCGGTCGCGCGGCTGGTGGCCGACACCGGGGCGGACCTGGGTGTGATGATCTCGGCCTCGCACAACCCGATGCCGGACAACGGGATCAAGCTGTTCGCGGCGGGCGGGAACAAGCTCGCCGACGCCCTCGAGGACGAGATCGCGGAGCGGATGGCGGAGAACCCGGGCCGTCCGGTGGGCGAGCACGTCGGTCGCGTGCGGGACATGCCCGAGGCGCTGGACCGCTATGTGGACTACCTGCTGGCCGCCACGCCCGGCTCGCTGCACGGGCTGCGGGTGGTGGTCGACTGCGCTCACGGCGCCGCCTTCCGGGCCGCTCCCGAGGCGTACCGACGCGCCGGTGCGGAGGTCGTGGCGCTGCACGCCGAGCCCGACGGACTCAACATCAACGCCGATGTCGGCTCGACCCGACCGGAGCGGTTGCGGGCCGCCGTGGTCGAGCACGGCGCCGATCTGGGCATCGCCCACGACGGGGACGCGGATCGCTGCGTGGCGGTCGACGCCGCCGGTGAACTGGTCGACGGCGACCAGCTGCTGGCGATACTCGCGCTGGCGATGCGGGACTCCGGGGAGTTGACTGGGCAGACCGTCGTCGCCACGGTCATGAGCAATCTCGGGCTGCATCTGGCGATGCGCGAGCACGGGGTGGAACTCCGTACCACCGCGGTCGGGGACCGCTACGTGCTGGAGGAACTCCGGGACGGTGGGTTCTCCCTCGGCGGGGAGCAGTCCGGGCACATCGTGCTGCCGGACCACGCCACCACCGGTGACGGACTGCTGACCGCACTGCGGTTGATGTCGCGGATGGTGGCCTCCGGGGCTCCGCTGGCCGAGCTCGCGGGCACGATGACCAGGCTGCCGCAGAGCCTGGTCAACGTTTCCGTGTCGGACAAGACCACCGCGGTCAACGCTCCGGCGGTCTCCGAGGCGGTCGCCGACGCCGAGTCGGAGCTGGGTGAGCAGGGCAGGGTACTGCTGCGTCCCTCCGGAACCGAGCAGCTCGTGCGGGTGATGGTGGAGGCCCCCACGGCCGAGTGCGCCAAGCGAACCGCGGAGCGACTGGCCGAGGTCGTTGGCTCGATCAGATGAATATGTGATCAAAGTCTCGCATTCGGCGCCCAGTTGTGAGAGCCTCGTCACATGGGTGCCATTGTTGTCACCATGTTGGTCGCGCTGTTCGCGATCAGCCTGGTCGCAGGTCTTGTCGTGTTGTCCGCTCTCGCCGTCGCGGGTGCCAAGGCAGCCACCTTGGCGCACGACGGCAGTAACTGGCTGGTGGAGCACTGGCCACGCCGTGCCAGGCCCTGACCCCGTCTTGTCGATCCCTGATTCGCCGGGCCGAGTTCTGACTCGTCGTTCTGGTCTCTGAACTCGTGGCGCGGTGAATCGACTCCCGTATCCGACCGCTCGGTAACCGGTGGGCGTGATCCGTCATGCGTTACTTCGTCGGAGATCTGCTCTACGTCCTGCTCCTTCCGCTCGTCGCGATCGCTCTCGGGGCGATCGCCGCGGTGGTGCTCGTGTCACCACCGACCTGAGCAACAGTTCTGTTGGCTCGAGTACCGCCGGTTCCGGCGTGCCGCTTCGCGGCGGCCGGTTTTCGTAGTAGCCGGTACTCGCCGCTTTGCGTGTGCAATGACGTCGCTGAACCCTCACGGCGACACCGCACGGTCTGGGATGATCCACGGTGCGCCGTACGGTCACGTTCTCGTGTTTCGCGTTACGGACGCTGGTCGGAACGAGCGGTTTAGGGGGACGACGTCATGGGCCGGTCGAACGGCTCCGCCGATTACGACGGCGAGGCGATGAAGCGGGTCGCCAACAGCACGCGGAACCTGGCGGACGCCTTCAACGCGGGAACGAACCTCGCCGAGTCGATCGATTCGGGAGAGGGCACTTTCGGCCAGGTCGGCAAGGACATCGGCGTCGGTGCCGTTTTCGAGACCGCCTGTCAGGGGTTCGCCGGTTCACTCGGCAAGGCGCGGGATCACTTGAAGGGGCTGGCCGGGGACGTCGAGTCCTCCTTCAGTGACATGGAATCACGGGACCAGGCCCAGGCCGAGAACGTGTCCAATGCCGGGGAGGGGGCGTAAACCGTGAGTGGTGCTGACAAGTCGAACTTGAGCAGACCTCCGTCGCCGGACGACAGTTCTTCGAACGACGCCCGGACCGGCAACGGTTCCCCTTCCGGCCAGGGGAATTCGGATTTCCACCTGGACAAGCTGAACGATCTCGAGAAGGTCATGCGCGACGGCGCATGGGGCAGGGTCTTTCGGAGATGGCGTGCCCACGAGGGCGCGGCCAAGAAGTATCCCGGCGACGAGTACGCGGTTTACGGCACCGGAGCCACCGAGACGCACGATCTGCCGAAGTTGCGCGGCATCAACTGGGGGATGCTGGAGTCCGCCTCGGGCAAGCTCTCCGAACTCGCCGGTAATCGGGAAGCCTGGCTGAACCACCTCGACTCGCTGGAGAAGGGGATCGACCAGGCGTGGCAGGGTTCGGCGGCCGACGCCGCGCGGCAGCGGTACACGGGTGTCAAAGGGCCGCTGAACAAGTACTGCGACGACCTGAACGCGACCGGCAGAGCGCTGCACGAGGCGGCGAAGGTTCCCAAGAACCGCATCGGCCCCGGTGGGCTGTCCGACTTCAAGGACAAGAGCAGCTTCTACAAGCACTACGGCGAGAACGACGAGTCCGAGAACATGCTCCAGGACCTCGACGGCATGGAGAAGATGGTCCGCGAGGGCTTCGAAGCGAGCAAGGACGAGCTGGACGAGATGGGCGAGTTCGGAAAAGCGCTCATTCCGCGGCTCAGACAGAAAGTTGACCTCAGCCAGGAGGGAGCTCCCGGGGACAACAAGGCGGACAAGCAGGTCATGGTCGAGGTGACCTGGGATGATCTCCGGAAGCCCGGTGCACCGGGTTGTCAGGACGGTGGTGGCACCGTTGCCAACAAACGCATCAGGTGGCTGGACGACTTCTGCGGCTGGTACGCCCACGACGTCAAGGCGCTGCGCAAGGAGATTCACGACGCCTACAAGCACACCGAGAAGGCATTCTCCGCGCTGCGGGACCAGCTGACCAAGCTGGACGACGACACCTTCGACAAACTCGGCGAGCGGGGATCACAGCAGGACAGCGGCCTGCGGGAGAGTGGACAGCAGGGCGAGCGGCGGGCTCCCTCCGACGCCGGAGTGAGCAGTCGGTCCCAGGGCACCGGCGGCACCGGAGGTGCTCCCGGTGGTGGTGGCGGACCAGTCGGCACAACGGGCGGTGCGGGTGCGCCGGGCGGGCAGCGAGCCGGAATGCCCGAGCAGCCGGAGACTCCCTCGCCGGAGGAGATTCGCTCCCAGCTGTCCGAGCAGGGTGGGGAGACCGCTTCGGCGGCTCCGAACGGAACCGGCGGTGCCCGGGCCGAGCCGGAGCTGGATCAGGTGACCATCGGGGAGGGTGCCGAGCGGATCGCCGTTCGCGAGGCCGACTCGCAGGGCCTTACCCAGCTGACGGTGCTGGACGAGCAGGGCCAACCCCGGAACTACCGGATCCCGTTCGGTGAATCGGGCGGTGCGACGGGTTCGGATTCCGTCGCACCGGCAGCGATGGAATCTTCCCGTGCTCCCGGCCAGCAGGGTGTGCCGCCGACTGCGGGCGAGTCCACGAACGTTACCGGAGGTTCGCGCGAGCCGACCGTCATCCGGCCGAACGAGGACGGCACCGCTGTCATCCGTGAGGGTGACCGCACCATCGGCGTGGCACGCGATGCCGAGGGCGGGCTGCGCGTCACGGTCGATGACGGGAACGGCCAACCGAGAACTCAGACCGTCGACTTCGGTCAGGATCGATCGGCGACTCCGACCGATGCGGTGACGGCCGCCGAGCGTGCTGCGGAACAGGGTGCCGCCGAACGGGAAGCGTTCCAGCCGCCGACGGGCCGGCCGCAGGTACCCCAGCAGCAGGTGCCCCAACAGGACGGGGTGCCGGGTGAGGACGCCAGACGGGAAGCGCCACGGTGGGAGAACGCCGCCGAGACGGACGGAACACCGCGTACGAGTGCGGCGAACTTCGCCGGTGACCCCGCGGCGGAGGTACAGGGTTCCGAGGGGACGCGGCAGAGCGACGACCCGTACGAGGCCGCGGCGAGAACCGCTTCGCAGTGGGCGGGCGCCGGAGTGTTCGGCGATTCCGAGCAGTTGTCGGGTCGGCCCACCTTCACCGCGTTCTCCGGTGACCTGTTCAGCTCTCCGGAGGACACCGGCGGAAGTATCTGGGGCGGCGGTCGTTCCGAGAACCAGCTCGGCGACATAGCCGGTCAGGCTGGGTTGTCGACAATGGGTGGGAAATCGGACACGACGGATTCGCAGGGAGCCACCGGGCTGGCCTCCATGGGTGAGTCGGGCGGTACGTCCGGTCAGAGCGAGCAGGGCGGTGCCCGGGGTGGAATGATGCCCATGGGCGGTATGGGCGGTGCGGGTCAGCAGGGTGGCGGCGACGAGGAGCGCAGCAACGACAGTCCCTGGCGCACCGAGGGAGATCTGTTCGACGACGGCCTGGACGCGGACACTTTCTGGCAGTATCAGGCCGTGCTGGGCGAACCGAACGAGAAATAGACCGGCCGAGTGAGGAATGATCGCTCGCCGATCGTCGTGCTCCCCGGATTCGGGGGAAGGCGTGGAAGAGGGGAATGTACGGGTCCGAGGTGTCGGTCGCCGAGATCGAGGCTGTGGTGGAGCAGTCCCGGCGCAGCAAGGACGAGTTGGACAGCGAGTACGAGCGGGAGACCGCGGCCGTGCAGGCCGAGGTGGACGAGCGGGAACGCGTCTTTCAGGAACAGGAGGAGCGGGCCCGACGCGAGGAGGAGCAGCGGCGGGAGGCCGAGCGGGCGGTGCTGTGGGAACGCGCCCGCAGGGAGCAGATCAGCATCGGTGAGCGGGAGGACGAGGACCCCTTCGCTCATCAGGTGAGTTCCAGCGGCTTCCCCAGTGGCCCGACACCTGGTCCGGCCGCTGCTCCGGGCGCGGCCGGAGCACAACCGCCGCCCGCGCGGCCGGAAGTTGGCTGGAACGTCGCGGCCGGGCGGTTCGGCAGGTCCACGCCCGAGGAGCCTCCGCCCGAGGAGCCCCCGGTCGAGCAGCAGCCGGATTCGACACCGTCCCGGCCTTCGGAGCGGCGTCCCGATCCCGCGCCGCGCCCTCGTCGGCGGCCCGCCGCCGACGACTGGGACGACGAGGAGGAGGACTTCTCGCAGCGCAGCTGGCTGCGCTAGTGGCCGTCCGCCGGAGACCCCCGGCTGGGGAGCCCTGCGGTCGGAATTCTGGGGGCGGAGTGGGACTTTGTTCGGCCCGTGAGACGGTTCCGCTCACGGGCCGACGCCGCCCGTCGGTGTCAGTAACCGGTGGGTGTGCCGTAGTAGTACTGCTGCTGCGGCGGCTGTGGGACCGGTTTCCGGCGCAACGAGTGCAGCACGGAGGGCAGGAAAACCAGCATCGCCACCAGGATCGAGCAGTAGAACATGATTCCGTCCGCGGTTTCCATGGTGTAACCGACATTCAACGGCGTCCGCCAGTCGTACACGCCGAGCCCGAAATCGAATACTCCCAAGCAGACTGCGATAGCGGATACTGCCATGCCGCCCACGGCGATTCCCTTCACGAGGTGCGTACGCGTCAGCAGCATTATTCCCAGTACGAGCAGTACTGCTCCGTCCAGGATCCATATCGTTGTGACCGCTTTGACCATGTGCCACGTTGTTATCTGGCTCACCAGGTGTGTAACGGAAATCGCCAGGGCGATACCGGAGATGACAATTGTTGCTATTCCCAGGATTGTGGGAGCCGGAGATTTCCCGCTCCGCCGGGGCGTGGCTGGAGTGGGGCCCAGCGGTTGTGGTTGTCCGGGATAAGCGGGGTGGGGGCCGGCAGGGGTCGGTTGTCGCGGTGGTTGTTGCTGCTTCGGTTTCGTGCGCAGCGTGCGGGATGTTCCCGGGAGTAGTGCGAAAACGGCGGGAATCAGATAGAAAGCGTTACCGGAAAGCTGGATCCAGCTGTAGAAGTACTCGTAAAGGTGCTCTATGTGATCCGGCGTCCAGATGAAATAGAAGATTACATCCATGACGTACAGCGTCACCGTCAGTGCTATTACCGCTGTGGCGAAGAAACGCGCCTTGTGTCGCCTGGCGAACAGCAGTATGCCGACTGTGACCAGCGCCGCCGCGTCGAGCAGGGACAGGAAGTTCCACGATTCCCAGGCGATGGTCATCGGCACGGTGGAGTAACCGCCGTACTCCATCCAGAACTGAACCATGTCGATGGGGTAGTCGATCAGTGTCCGCAGCCCCGCGATGATCGCCCAGACGGCGATGATGATCGCCAGTGGCCTGCCGGTGTCGTCGACCGGGCCCGCTGCCTGTCGCTGGACGGGTGACTGCTGGTGGGCGGCGCCGTACTGCCACCCGTGACCCGCGTTGGGAGCCGGATAGCCGTAGGCCCCGGTTTGACCAGTTCCGGCAGGCTGCTGTCCCCAGTTCTGCTGTCCCCCTGGCTGCGCCCCGGGGTCCGGGTAGCCCCAATACGGCACCTGCTGCCCCTGCTGCGGCATCGGTGGCGGTTGCTGCGTAGGGGGCTGTTGCGGGTAGGGCGCGCCGCCCGGTTGGGGCTGCTGCGGTACGCCGGGCGGCGGCTGTGGCGTGCTCATGATCCGTCATTCTGGTGGATCAAGCCGCTGCCGTGTTCCGTCCGGAGTTTTCCGTCACGCGGCGGCCAGCGCCCCCTTGCTGTGCTCGCCGTCGATCCCGGCGCCGGAGACGTCGTTGGTCAGCAGCTCCTGTCCCCGCTTGTCGCCGGTCAGCGTGCGCAGGAAGAAGGCAGTGAGCAGCGCGCGCGAGAGCCGTTGCGAACCGTAGTGCGACTTGCCCTGCAGCAGCAGCTCGCTCCAGTGCCTGCCCTCGGTGAACGCGAGGTGACCCGCCTTGCGCACGGTTCGCAGCTGCGCCGGACCGCCCCAGGCGCGGGTGATCGGTTCCGCGTTGGAGCGCGCGGCGGCCAGCAGGTCGCGTTCCCCGGCCAGCTGCAACCCCGGCGTGCTCACCCGCCCGGCGGCCGCGATCGCCGAGGGCATGGTCTCGGAGGTGCCCAACCCCGCCACCGCGCGGATCCGGCTGTCCTCGGCGGCGGCCAGCACGGCACAACCACCGCCCATGCCGTGTCCCGCCACCGCCAGCCGACGTTCGTCGACGCTGATGTCGCCCTCGCCGAGCCGCACGTTGACGCAGATGTCCAGCGCGGTTCGCAGGTCGGCCGCGAACATCCGGTGCGAGGCGAACGGCCCGGTGTGCGTGCTCGGCGCGGCCACCACGAATCCCCAGGAGGCCAGGTGGCGCAGCAGCCCGGTGTAACGCCGTGCCGGTTGCAGCCAGCCGTGCCCGAACGCGATGGCGGCCAACCCCCGCCCGCCGCGCGGCGCGCAGACGATGCCGGGCAGGCCGACGAGCGCGAGGTCACCGTGCAGCACGTCGTGGGGTCCCCGTCGCGCGAGCTCCTGGAGCGCCTTCTTGGCGTTGTGGGCCATGACTCGTCACGGTAGCGGATACTTCCCGTCACCCGTGGCAGTGACCGGCCGGACGATCGAGCGACACCCGGGTGGAGGACAGGTGTCAGGTTCAGACCATCTCCGCTGGCTATGCTGGGTCGAGTGTGCGGCATTGTGGGTTATCTAGGACATCGCTCGGCCCTCGACGTGGTGCTCCAGGGGCTGGGGCGGTTGGAGTACCGGGGCTACGACTCGGCGGGCGTCGCCCTGCTCGACGGCGACGGCTCGCTGGCCGTGCGGCGTTCGGCCGGTGCGCTGTCGAACCTCGAACAGCGGGTCACCGAGGACGGGCGCGAGCACTTCGTCGGTACGGCGGGTATGGGACACACCCGGTGGGCCACCCACGGCGCCCCCACCGACCGCAACGCCCATCCCCACCGTGACTCCACCGGCAAGGTGGCGGTGGTCCACAACGGGATCATCGAGAACTTCGCTGAGCTCCGCGCCGAGCTGGAGAACGACGGCATCGAACTGAGCAGCGACACCGACAGCGAGGTGGTCGCACACCTGGTGGGCAGGGCGTATGCCGCCGGTCCGGCCGCCGGTGATCTCACCGCCGCGCTCGGGACCGTGGCCGCCCGGCTGTCCGGCGCTTTCACGCTGGTGGTCACGCACGCCGACCAGCACGACAAGATCGTCGCCGCCCGGCGCTCCTCTCCGTTGGTCGTGGGCGTGGGCGAGGGCGAGACCTTCGTCGCCTCGGACGTGGCGGCCTTCATCGAGCACACCAGGAACGCCGTCGAGCTGGGGCAGGACCAGCTGGTCACCATCACCCGCGACGGCTACCGGGTCACCGATTTCGCGGGTACCGAGGTCGAGACCAGGCCGTTCAGCGTCGACTGGGACCTGTCCGCCGCCGAGAAGGGCGGGCACGACTACTTCATGCTCAAGGAGATCGAGGAGCAGCCCGAGGCGCTGAGCAACACGCTGCGCGGGCACTTCGCCGACGGCGGTGTGGTGCTGGACGAACAGCGGATCAGCGAGCAGGATCTCCGGGACATCAACAAGGTCTTCGTGGTCGCCTGCGGCACCGCTTACCACTCCGGGTTGCTCGCCAAGTACGCCATCGAGCACTGGTGCCGCATCCCGGTCGAGGTGGAACTCGCCAGCGAGTTCCGCTACCGCGATCCGGTGCTGGGCAGGGACACGCTGGTGGTGGCGATCTCGCAGTCCGGCGAGACCGCCGACACGCTGGAGGCGGTGCGGCACGCCCGTACCCAGCACGCCAGGGTGCTGGCGATCAGCAACACCAACGGTTCGCAGATCCCGCGCGAGTCGGACGCGGTGCTCTACACCCACGCGGGTCCGGAGATCGGCGTGGCCGCCACCAAGACCTTCCTCGCTCAGATCGCGGCGAACTACCTGGTGGGGCTGGCCCTGGCGCAGGCACGCGGCACCAAGTACACCGACGAGCTGGAGCACGAGTTCTCCGAACTGGCCGCGATGCCCGAGGCGGTGCGCTCCGTGCTCGAGACCGTCCCCCAGGTTCGGGAGCTGGCCACCCGGATGTGCGATGCCAAGGCGGTGCTGTTCCTGGGCAGGCACGTCGGATACCCGGTGGCGCTGGAGGGCGCGCTCAAGCTCAAGGAGCTCGCCTACATGCACGCGGAGGGCTTCGCCGCGGGCGAGCTCAAGCACGGGCCGATCGCGCTGATCGAGGACGGTCTGCCGGTCGTGGTGCAGATGCCCTCTGCCAAGGGGCACTCCCAGCTGCACGCCAAACTGCTGTCCAACATCCGCGAGATCCAGGCGCGGGGTGCGCGCACCGTCGTCATCGCCGAGGAGGGTGACGAGGCGGTCCGGCCGTTCGCCGACGAGCTGATCGAGATTCCCGCCGTGCCGACCCTGCTGCAGCCGCTGGTCTCCACCGTCCCGTTGCAGGTGCTCGCCGCCGAGATCGCCCGCCACCGTGGCTACGACGTGGACAAGCCGCGTAATCTCGCCAAATCGGTCACCGTGGAGTGATCCGAATCGTCCTCCCCGCCGAGTCCGCATCCTGCCGAGTCGGCGACCCGCCGAGTCGGCAACCGGCGGGGAGGAACGGAAACGTCGACAGTGGAACCGCCAGGAGGCTCCGACTTGCACGGTGTGTGGACCCCCGACCAGGTGCGCGCGGCGGAACAGCGGTTGTTCCGAACGGTGGCGGAACCCGTGGTCATGCGGCGCGCGGCCAACGGGTTGGCGCTGTGGGTGCGCCGGTTGCTCGCCGAACGTCTCGGCCGCGTCGCGGGCCGACGCGTCGCACTGCTCGTCGGGGCGGGCAACAACGGCGGTGACGCGCTCTGGGCGGGTGCCCTGCTGCGCGACCGGGGCGTGGGGGTCACGGCGGTACTGCTCTCCCCCGAGAAGACCCACCCCGAGGGGCTGCGTGCGCTGCGTGCCGCAGGAGGCCGCGTCGTGGCGGCGGCGGATGCCGCCGACGATCCCGGGCTGGCCGATGTCGCCGCCGAGGCGCTGCGACGCGCCGATGTGGTGGTCGACGGGATAGTCGGCCTCGCCGCGCACGGCCCGTTGCGTCCGCTCGCCGCTGCCGCCGTGAACCGGGTGAATGCCCCGGTGGTCGCGGTCGACCTGCCCAGCGGAGTGGATCCGGTGACCGGTGCCGTGGACGGCCCCGCCGTCTCGGCGACCCTGACCGTCACGTTCGGTGGACGCAAACCGTGCCACGTGCTCGGTGCGGGGCTGGTGCGCTCCGGTGAGGTGGTGGTGGTCGACATCGGGCTCGACCCGCACCTGGAGGAACCGGACTGCTCGGTTCCGGAAGCGGGCGAGGTGGGACGGTCCTGGCCGGTTCCCCGTCCGGCGGACGACAAGTACAGCCAGGGGGTGCTCGGGGTCGCCGCGGGGTCGGCGAACTTCCCGGGCGCCGCGATGCTCGCGGCGGGCGGAGCGGTGCACACCGCCTCGGGGATGGTGCGTTACGCGGGACCCGCCGCCGATGCGGTGCGGCAGCGTTGGCCCGAGGTGGTCGCGGTCGGTTCGGTCGGCGACGCGGGCCGGGTGCAGGCGTGGTCGGTGGGGCCGGGGATCGGCACCGGGGCGGCCGGTCGTGAGGTGCTCGCGGCGGTGCTCGACGACGCCAAGCCGGTGGTGGCCGACGCGGACGCGATCACGCTGTTCGCCGGTGACGAGACGTTGTGGGACGTGCGGGACCCGGACGTTCCGCTGGTGCTCACCCCGCACGAGGGCGAGTTCGCCCGGTTGGCCGGGCAGCGTCCGGCGGATCGAGTGGCGGCGGTGCGCGAGGTGGCTCGGCGCTGTTCGGCCGTGGTGCTGTTGAAGGGCAACACCACCGTGATCGCCGACCCGGACGGGCGTGTCCTGGTGCACCCCTGCGAACAAGCCTGGCCCGCCACGGCCGGCTCCGGCGACGTGCTCACCGGCATGATCGGAAAGCTGCTCGCGGCCGGGACGGATCCGCTGTGGGCCTGCGGCAGCGCCGCGCACGTGCACGCGCGGGCCGCCGAGATCGCCGCCGCCGGTGGCCGCGCCCCGACCGCTTCCGCCGAGCCCTGCGACGCCGATCCGGTGGGGGCACCGATCGGCGCCTCCGCCCTGCTGGACGCGGTCCCCGACGCCGTCCGCGAGGTCCGTGCCGTGGCCGCGACGACTCCCTGAACCCAACCCGGTAGCGAGTGTTTTCCAGGGAGGTCGCTGGTGCCGCGGCATGTCCTGTTCCGCTGACGCATCGCGGTGCCCTTCGGTGCGCGAGGTTCCGCGAAGCGAGTAGTGCCGCAGCCGAGCGGGGACGCTCATGGATTGTGCGATTATGAGCAGGATGAACGAACGTCCCGCGCGCCGTGCCGATCTGCGCATCGATCTCGCGGCCATCCGGCACAACGTGGCCGTGCTCTCCGGACACGCGAGCGAGTCCGGCGCGCGGACCATGGTCGTGGTCAAGTCCGACGGCTACGGCCACGGTGCTTCGACCGTTGCCGAGGCAGCACTGCGTTCCGGGGCCGATTGGCTGGGCGTCGCCTCGATCCCGGAAGCGCTCGAACTGCGGGAGCGTGGGATCTCCGCCCCGCTGCTGTGCTGGCTGTACCAGCACGGTGACGACGTCGCGGGCGCGGTGCGCGCCGGGGTGGACCTGTCGGTGTCCTCCGAGACGCAGCTGCTGGATGTCGTGGCAGCCGCCGAATCCACCGGGCACACCGCCCGGATCCACCTCAAGATCGACACCGGGCTGCACCGCAACGGCGCGCCCGCCGAGTCGTGGGAACGGCTGGTGGCGCTGGCCGCCAAGGCCGAGGCCGACGGCGCGGTGGAGGTGTTCGCCGTGTGGTCGCACCTGGCCTGCGCCGACGAACCGGGCCATCCCTCGATCGAGACGCAGGCCGAGCGGTTCCGGCACGCCCACGAGCGAGCCCTGGCGGCCGGGCTGCGCCCGCTGCGCCACCTGGCGAACTCCGCCGCGTTGCTGACCCGACCCGACCTGCGCTTCGACATGGTTCGCCCCGGCATCGCGGTCTACGGGCTCGACCCGGTCCCGCAGGAGGGCGACCACGGGCTGCGCCCCGCCATGACCTTCCGCTCCTCGGTGGCGCTGACCAAACGGATCGCGGCTGGTGAGAGCGTCTCCTACGGTCACAGCTGGACGGCCCCCACCGACACCAACCTGGCGCTGGTTCCGGTCGGCTACGCCGACGGGGTGCCGCGTTCGCTGTCCGACCGGTTCTCGGTGCTGCTCGGCGGCGAGCGCCGTCCCGTGGTGGGCCGGGTGTGCATGGACCAGATCGTGGTCCGCTGCGACGACGATCGGGTCGCCGAGGGGGACGAGGTGGTGCTGTTCGGGCCGGGCGATCGCGGTGAGCCCACGGCCGCGGAGTGGGCCGACGAACTCGGCACCATCCACTACGAGATCGTGACCGGTATGTATCGTCCGCGCGTGACCCGAACCGTGGTGGCGGAGGACACGCTATGAAGCCGTGGCACGCGCTCGCCTGGTCCGCCGGGATGGTGGGTGCCGTGGTGACCGGTACCGCCGTGAGCCTCGCCTCGTACAGCTCGCGGATCGCCGTGCAGCGCAGGAACGGCGCCGAGGACGACCCCTACCAGGGCGAGGCGCTGGGCAGGCTCGAACCCGACCGCGGGTCCACCGTCGCCGCCGACGACGGGGTGCCGCTGGCGGTGCAGGAGGTAGGTCCCGCCGACGGCGGGGAGGCCGAGCTGACCGTGGTGCTCGTGCACGGCTACTCGTTGGACTCGCGGTGCTGGCACTTCCAGCGCAGGGATCTGCCGCGGCTGTCCGACCCCAACGTGCGGTTGGTGCTCTACGACCAGCGCAGCCACGGGCGCTCCGGCCACTCCAGGCGGGCCAACTGCACCATCGAGCAGTTGGGCAGGGATCTGGACGCGGTGCTGCGGGCGACCGCGCGGCGCGGGCCGGTGGTGCTGGCCGGGCACTCCATGGGTGGTATGGCCATCATGGCGCTGGCCGAGCAGCGGCCCGAACTCTTCCGAGACCGGATCGCCGGGGTGGCGCTGCTGTCCACCTCGGCCGGGCAGGTGGGCGCGCGGGGGCTGCCGAAGCCGTGGTTGTCGAAGAACAACCCGCTGACCAGGACTATGGGAGTGCTGGCCCAGTGGCAGCCCAACCTGGTGGAAAGCGCCCGCCGGAGCGGTTCGCACGTGGCCTGGAACGCGGTCCGCAGGCTGGCCTTCGGCGATCGTGACGTCGACACCGCGCTGGTCGACCTCACCGACGACATGATCGCCTCCACCACGGTGGAGACCGTGACCGACTTCCTGGACACCCTCGGTTCGCACGACCGCACGGCGGCGCTGGCGGGACTGCGGCACTCCGAGGTGCTGGTCATGGGCGGTGATGCCGACCGGCTCATCCCGTTCTCGCACTCGGAGACGATCGCGGCGCGACTGCCCGACGCCGAGCTCGTGCGGCTGGAGGGGGCCGGTCACATGGCGATTCTGGAACGGGCCGAACCGGTGACGGAGGGGTTGAGCGAGCTGGTTCGGCGAGTGGCACGGAACGAGCGGACCGAGGGGACCGCGGAGAAGGTGAGCGGCAGTTGAGTTCCGATGTGGTGAGCTGGACCTACGAGCTGGCGACCGTGGACGACACGTACCGGTTCGGCGCCGCGCTCGGTGCCGTGCTCGGCGCCGGGGACCTGGTGCTGTTGGACGGTCCGCTCGGGGCGGGCAAGACCGCGCTCACGCGCGGCATCGCCCAGGGGATGGGGGTGAGTGGCCGGGTCACCTCGCCCACCTTCGTGCTGGCGCGGGAGCACTACGCCTCGGACTGGCGTCGTCCGGCGCTGGTGCACGTGGACGCCTACCGGCTCACCTCGCTGGCCGCGCTCGACGATCTGGACCTGGACACCGAGCTGACCGAGGCCGCCGTGGTGGTCGAGTGGGGTGGCGGTTTCGCCGAGCGGCTGGCCGAGGACAACCTGCTGGTGCGCATCGAGCGCCGCGCCGACGAGACCCGCGAGATCACGCTGTACCCGCAGGGGAGGCGCTGGGAGGAACGCCTGCCGCCCGACTTCGAGTGAGAGTCCTGCCGGGGGCGAGGCCGCGTGCCGCCGTCGGTTCCTCGGTTGATTCGAGGGTGGTCGCGGTGAGTCGGGATCATGTCGGTGTGGGCGGTGCTCTGTGAGGACCGCGGGCCGAAGGAGTGAGGAGTCACGATGAGCAGCAGCGGAAACCGTCCGAACCCGGTGCTGTGGCTCTGGTACGTCTACGGTGGACGCCTGCCCGAGCGCTACCGGGAGTGGGTGCTGCACGACGTCACCTGCCGCACCTGGGCGCTGCGGCACATCGCCCGGGTGTTCGTGCAGGTCTCGCCCGGACTGCTCGTGCTGCTGCTGCCCGGGCCGCTCTGGATCACCGCGATGTGCGTCGTCGGCGGGCTGCTGATGTCGCTGCTCTACTCCACGTCGTCCATGGTGGAGAGCTGCGAGACCCGGCTCGTCAAGCACGGCTACCCGCTCGGGACCGGACGGGAGAAGCGCGCCGAGCGTCAGGCCGAGAACGATGCCGAGGCGTGGCAGCGCTACGTCGAGCGGTACCGCTCCTGAGCGCGTCGGGCGGAGATCCGGCAAGCAGTGTGGCGACAACGGTCACGGCTCACATGCCGCTGTACAGGTCGGTATGACTACTTCGCACGGAGTGGCGTCGTGACGTGATGACGCCGCTGTACAGAAGATCGACAAGACCGGAAATGTACATTCTTGTACTTCGTTGTACGCTCATGCTATGAGCGACAGCATTTTAATCAACGAGGATGGAGTCGCCGAGGTCAGCGTGTCCGACGCTCGGAAACATCTCCCCGCGATCCTGGATGCCGTCGAGGAACACGACGCGTTCGTGTATCTCACCCGTTCCGGACGCCGCGTCGCGGCGGTCATGCCGCCGGACATCGCCGACAACTATGAGGCGATCGAAGACGCGTACTGGTCACAACGCGCTGAACAAGCCCACGCCGAGGTGCGTTCCAACACCGACACCACCATGTCGTGGGAACAGGCACTGGTGGATCTGGAGGGCAAAGCGGAGGCGTGAGCTACAACATCGACATCACGCGCAACGCGCAGAAAACTCTGGCGAACCTGGATCGCCAAACGCGCCGTCGAATCGAATTCGCCATCGACAACCTTGCGAACGAGCCCCGCCCCGATGGTTGCCGCAAGCTCTCCGGGGTGAGCGATACGTGGCGGATCCGAGTCGGCCAATATCGGGTGCTTTACACGATCAAAGACCATCACTTGTTGGTGACCGTGATCGAACTAGGCCATCGCCGAGAGGTGTATCGGTGACCACTCCGTCGCGAAAAGACCGTCAGCCGTAGCGGGCGAGCTTCCTGCACGCTCGTTGTCAGGGCCGGTTCGCGATCTGCTGGACGGCAGCTACCCCGTCCTGCGTTTGCCGGCCAATCCGCTGCATCTGCCGCCATCCCGTCCACGCGTTGGTTGAGACCCTGCGCGACGCTGTCGAGGCGCCGGTGGACGTTCCGAACGGTCCACCTCCACGCCCGTGGAGAGCACGTCACCCAACTGCGCAACGGGTTCGCCGCGCACGGTCCACCTCCACGCCCGTGGAGAGCACAGGGACACGATCCGCGGTGTTTCGGCAGTGAGCGGTCCACCTCCACGCCCGTGGAGAGCACGTGGGGTGTAGGAGTGTCGGTCATGCGTGCTCCGGTCCACCTCCACGCCCGTGGAGAGCACCCTCTGCGACCTGCGATGTTATGACCGCCGTTGCACGTTTTCGTGCCACCGCGACATCGCACCTCGGATGTGGTCTGAGTACTTCTCGATCGGTTTCGATCGGGAGTCATCGTAGCGTCGGCAGCCGAAAGTCTCGATCCCGGCACACCACGACCAGCCCTCGTGGCCGGAGACGCGTGAAGTCCCGCCCGGTACGCCGAGCGGGACTTCACGAAACAGGGTCAGCCGTCGAGGCGGTCGCTTTTGATCGCGTCGAGGAACGAGGTCCACGCGGTGCTGCTGAACGGCAGGACGGGACTGTTTTCGCCGAGTTTGCTGTCGGCGACACCGGTGGCGGTGGGCACGTGCGCCACCATGACGCACGCTCCACCGCCGCCGTTGCTGCGACTGGACTTGTACCAGCGCGCCTGACTGAAGTCAGCGGTGGTCATGACATGCTCCCTTGCCGTGCTCATCCTTCCTCGACAAGCGTACGGATAAGCTCGATGGACGCCCTCGGTGCCAGTGCCTGATCTGCTATGGCGGTGAAGTTCAGGCTGTACGATTCGACTTCCTTCGGGGTCTCCACGTAGACGCAGCCTGTGAGGTACTCGGCGAAGCCGACGTCAGTGAACTCGGGGTCGGGGAACGAGAGAATGATGAACGGTGAATCCATCGCCGGGTGAGCCCCTGCCGTGAAGGGCAAGACCTGGATGGTCACGTGTGACAGTTCGGACATGGACAGCAGGTGTTGGAGCTGGGGCCGCATCACCTCGGGGCCGCCTACCTGCTGGCGTAGAGCGCACTCGTGTACGACCGCGTGCAGAGCGAGGGGTTGTTCACCGTAGAGGTTGGCTTGATGTTGGGCACGTAGCGCTGCTCGTTCCTCTGCCACCGATGGCTCCACACCTGGCAGCCATGCCCGCATGAGTTCGGTGGCGTAGGACTCGGTCTGGAGCAGACCGGGGATCAGCTCGAAGCAGTACTCCTTGAGCAAGGATGCTTCCGATTCCAGTCCTACGTACTCGTCGAAGTCCTGTTTCAGTGCTTCCGTACCATAGCTTTGCCACCAGCCTCGTTGGCGTGCTTGGACGGCAAGAGCCATGTACTGATCTCGCTCCTGTTCGGATATGCCGTAGATGGTCGCCAGAGCGATGATCTCGGCTGTTCCGGGAATCTGTTCGGCGTTCTCGTACCTGCTGACCTTGGCCTTCGACCATCCGAGCACATCGGCCACGTCTTCTTGCCGCATCCGCGCGTGTTCTCGCCAGCTACGCAGGCGTCGAACGAGCTTGCGAAGTCGGACTGTTGGGCTGATGCGTTCGTTCACCGCTACCTCCTGCGCATGGTCCGAGTAGAGGTTATCTGCCGATGTGCTCATCCTGTTACTCCAATCAGGTGTATTAGCGAGACTTCCTGTTGATCAGGGTTGCACAAGTGAGAGTTTCATTCCAGTATGGATACACCTTGGGAGGTTGATTCGATGACCTTACGGAGAAACTTGGTGGCCTCGCAGGAAAGAACCTTCACTGGGGCTGTCCGCCTGGCTCGGAAGCACGGCATGACACGTACGGCGTGCCGGATCAGTCCGGTTTCTGCAGGCGAGGCAGGTTTTCGGAGGCTGCCAGGGTGCCCTTTGTTCCGACGCCGAATGACTGGACTGCCGTTGGTTAGAGGCGTTCACTCGTGCCGTGCTGACTGCGTTAGTGCGATCCCGTACAGCGCACCCGGCGCGTTGTCCGACTTTTGACCACTCGTCCGGTGGTGGGTGCCACCGGACGAGTGGGTTCCGTGTCCGAAGCCGCCAAGCACAGGGACACGGGGGAACTCCATCAGCGTGTGATTACTGAAGTGGAGCGTTGTTGATGCTATCGCCTGGTATGAGGCGCGTCGCTACGTGTCTCGGTTCGCCGCACCATGGCCTCTTGGTGGGGGTGGTGTGAGGTGGGGGTGTTGTTTCCGCGTGGCCTGGTGTGTGTGGTGTTGGCGGCGACGGAGGCCGATCACCGGTACAGCCAGACACCACGGTTGCACGCGATTGAGCGTCATCCGGGTGAGTACACGGCCTCGTGGGTACTGTCGCTGTGTCACGTTTACCTGGGGTTGGGCGAGATGGCCGCGATCACTGCCCCGGAGGCCGATCCGGAGCTGTGTTCGCAGTGTTGTTCCATGATCGCGTGGTCGGGTCTGCGGGGGCGGGTGGTGCGCCATGCCGTCGCTCGGTGAGCTGTCCGTGCCGCCGCCCCGGTTCGTCACCGGCACCGATTCCGGGGCGATTCATGCCACCGCGTTCTACAAACGCACCGAGTCCGCCCGGGCGGGCCAAGGGCTCGTGGCGTGTTTCTGCGGCCAGGCGATCGAACTCGCCCCGCACCCGCCGGAACGCATCTTGGGCGGGTGGCATCACTACTGCCGGGTGTGTTTGCAGTATGTGATCGGCGGTGGTGAGGCCCACCCGCCGAGCCCGGTCCATTCCTACGAGCCCTGGCTTCGTGACCTGGCCCAGCTCGACGTTTCGGCCACTGTGGACGGTGTGTCGGAGTGGTCAGTCGTCCCGTGTCGGCAGCAGCGCCACGGCCGAACGGTGCTGCGGCTCAAACCCACAGCTCAAGGCGTGGCCCTGTTGGCGCCCGCGCGGGGCGCGGTCTCGCTGTTCACGCTCGCCGAGGCGCGGCAGCTGCGGGACGCGTTGGAGGAGGCCATCGGTGCCAGAGCGGGGTGGTCCTGGTGACGCTGACCCTGCTGCTACTCGCGCTGCGCCACCTGGTCAGGAGGGGACGTGTCCGAGTTCGAGATCGCGGTGCTGCTGCTGGCGCTGCTGACCCTGGTGTTGGCGCGGCTGGCCTGGGGATCGAACCACTGAACACCAGTAGTGGGCACGCCTGGTTCTCCAGCGTGTTCGAGTCCCGCTGGCACGCCTGCCCCGCCAACACACCAGCGGGAAACCACGGGCTGCGGGCGTTGTGCGGGCACCTGTCCCGACGCGGTCCCTACCGCGCTCGGGCCAGCAGCAGCCCGCCCGTCGAGGACGACCGGTCGGTCTGCGACGCCTGCCTGCACAGCATCGGGTATCTGCCGCCGCGTGTACCACGACTGCGTCCAGTGCGCCTCGGGGACGAACAACCGGATCCGGGCTGGCCCACCACCGACTCTGACGAGCCCAGCGGCACTACCCCCGCACCCTCTCGACCGCCGAACAGCAGGCACCGGCATACACCGCTGGCGGCCTGACTGCTCTGTCCAAGCCCGGGCGCGTGTCGTGAAACCCCCGACACCTCCGGCATGCGCCCGCCCGGCCCGCACACCGCCGTGCGGGGCCACCCACACCGTCAATTTCGCGAGAAATCACCGCAGCGGCGCCGTCAATTTCTCGCGAAATCGCGGCGGCGGCACCGCCAATTTCTCGAGAAATCGCCGCGAGGGAAGCGATGCCCACCCCAGACCGGTGCCGCGCCGGAGTTCTCTCCCCCGCGGGACAACACAGTCCCGTCCGGCGCGGCACCACCCCGGCCGGGAACGGGGCCGCTCCCACCCCACCCCGGCCGGGGATCTCGCACCACACCCAATCCGTCGAACCGAAGCGGACCCATCGCCATGTCCCGACTCTCCCCGGTCACCACGATCCTGCTGCGCGAATGCGCCGGAACCGGGCTGGCCGTAGCGGCTTTCGCCTACAGCGGCTGGATCACCGTCGTCCTGAGCCTGTCCCTCGTCTCGACGATCACCCACCCCGGCGGTCCGGGCGTCGAACTCCACGCTTTCTTCGGCGCACTGGCCTGCCTGCTGTGGTGGACAGGCGTGGGCGGACTACGCCTCGCCGGATGGCGACCCAACTGGCCCACCCGCATTGGCCTCGCACTCATCGCCGTCCACACGATCGAAGTAAGCACAGTGTGGGCGATGGTTCGCTACGACTGAAACGCGAAAACGAAAGGTCAAGGCGAGATGGGGAAGGCGTAGCAGAGGTCGGCCTCGTCATGTTCCTCATCCTCGCTGCCGCCCTTGTTCGCCATAAGAAACCCCCCCCGTGAAACACGTTCTAACACGGGAGCATTTCAGAGGATCACAGTTCGGCGTACCGTAACCGCCAAGATCCTAGTACTGCTGTTGCCAGCAGGGTCGTCAGAATTACCATGAAAGAAGTCGTCCATCCCAATGTGAAGTGGTCCGGACCGAAATGGATATTGTAGAACATTTGATAGAGGGGATCCAGGCGTGTCCAGCCGGTGCGGCTAGCCAGGGGAGCGAGTACCCCTCCCAGTAGCACCCAGAGGAGGCCGGCTACTGCAGGCGTCAGAGGATGGGGCATCAAGGTCGAGATCAGCATCACCACGGCACCGACGGCCCAGAGCGCCAGCGCGGCGTAGAGCATGACTACCAGGACGAACACCGGCATCGGTAGCTCGGTCCAGCGGGGGTAGAGCTCGCTTCGGAGGGCTGTTGGGCTAGCTGTGGCGCTCCATCCCAGTTGAAGCCCGCCGAGCAGCAGCATCGCTACGAACACCAGAGTGCTGTAGACGACGGAGAGCACGCCGAGCGCGCAGAGTTTGGCGCTCCACCAGTGACCGCGAGAGGGAGCTCGCAGCACGGTCATGGAGGCGACCCCGAGGGTGCGGTCCCGCACGTACAAATCGCCGGTGAGGAACACGAACCCCAGCACGAACACGAACAGCACAAGGATCGTGTTGGTAAACAACCCCGGCACGGCGTCCCAAACATTGACGGGACGTAGTCCGCCGCCATCGTAGTCGTAGCGCACGTACCCCAGGGACAGGTACACGGCGGCGAACCAGGCCGGAATCGCCACGAGCCAGCGGTAGGTGCCCAGAGCCCGGGACAAGTCGGCACGTGCCAGCCGTAGCGTGGCCCTCACGAGACGCCCTCGCTTTCGGAGCCGGTCAGTTCCAGGAAGCGCTGTTCCAGTGAACGCTGAGTACGGTTGACGGCCTCGATACGCACTCCGGCACGGATCAGGTGCGCAAGCGTCTCGGGCACGTCCGAGGTTGCCAGCTCCACAGTGGGCCAGCGAGTGTCATCCTGGTCGGTCAGGGCGATACCGGCGTGGGCAGCCCACTCGCGCAACGCCGCCACATCGTCGGGGCCGGTGACGCTAACTCGTACCGTTTCTTCCTGGAAGCAGTGCAAATCAAGTTCTTCCAGCACTCGCCCGCGGCGCACGAACAACACCCGGTCGCAGACCTGCTCGAGTTCGGTCAGCAAGTGGCTGGCCACGAACACTGCCACGCCCGCCGCGGCCAGCTGCCGGATGAGCTCGCGGAACTCGACGATGCCGCGTGGGTCGAGCCCATTGGTCGGCTCGTCCAGGAACAGCAGCCGCGGACGCTCCATCAACGCTTGGGCCACCCCCAACCGCTGCCGCATACCCAAAGAGTAGCCGCGCACAGCCCGTCGATCCTGCGGATCCAAACCAACTCTGCGTAGAGTTTCGGCGATATCCTCGTCGCTGGCCACATTGCGGATACGCGCCAGTAGCCGCAAATTCTTCCGTGCCGAAAGGTACGGCACGAACCGCGGATGTTCGGCTACCATGCCGATGCCGTCGGGACTGCGTGTTTGCCTCGTCAAATCGGTATCGAGTACCTCGATCTTGCCGGTGGAAGCCGTCGACAGACCGGTCATCATCCGAATGAGGGTGGTCTTACCCGCCCCGTTCGGGCCAATAAACCCCACGACCTGCCCGAAATTAAGATCGAGATCGAGATCCTGCACCGCCCAGCGCGAGCCGTACCGCTTTCCCACTCCGCGCAGTTGAGCGGCCTTCGCCGGATCACTCACTGAGCCTCCCTTCGCACGAACAATCCTGTCGCTACCGCTACGGTCAGCACCGCCAAAACACCCCAGTACAGCAGCACCGCACCCGTTGAACCGGGTCCCGGACTCGTGTCCAGCTCCAGATAGGTGTATGGGCTCAATCGTCTCGCCGGCCCTTCCAATACGAGTGCGCTGCCCACGACCAGCAGGAAGGGAACGGCTGCAGCCAGGTACTCATTGGCAATCAGAGCGCCCACTACCAAACCGGTCAGCGACAAAACACCGGCGGCCACACTCAACATCGCCACCAGCATCAGGTCGTGCATGGCAGGCGCTGCTACGAAGAGCTCCGGAGCCAGGTGATTCCCCAGCAGGTGCTCCGCTCCAACCGGAGGTGCCGTGGTTCCCCACGGAAACACCACGGTGGCCGTGCAGAACACGATCAGCTGGGACATGAGAAATGCAGTGACAGTAGTCAGGAACATAGCCACGGCCTTGACACCCAGGAAACGTCCCGCTCCGACACCACGGATAAGAATCCACTGCGGATAGTCGCGGGCTCGATCCTCGGCCAATGATCCCGCTGCGGCCACGCCCGCCATGAGTGGAACCAGGAAGGCGTAGACACCCAAAAAGGACTCACTTAACGCGCCGAACACGTGAATCTCATACAGTGAGCCTCTGCTGCCGGCTACGGGATTCATCCCCACCATTACCACGGCCCCTACCACCCCGGCGAGCAGCACCGCCACGGCGAAGCGGTACCGCAGCAGCAGTCGCCACAGCTCACACCACAACAACCGCATCATCATCACCAACACAGCATGCATTTCGAACACGTAGCGATCAAATCGTCGGTGTACTCGGAGTGGCAATAGTGAACCATGACAGAAACGGTACCGTATTGATCACTCGTAGAGCACGCTCGGTCACTGTAGCCCGGCGGGCTACAGTGACCGAATATCATGCAGCACGTTAGACGAACGAGCTTTTCAGGATTTACAGCGCCATCAGTAGATGTTCACGTTGCCGAGAGCCTGAATAGTGACAATCGCAGGTGAAGCGATTGCCATGCGAACCTTTCTTGAATTGGGAAACCCGTTTTTCCAGGCGATGCGAGTATATCCTTCCTGGAGGTTGAGTGTTTGATTATTGTACTGTTGGCCTGTTCCGATGTCGTTCAAGTTGACATCGACACGTTTTCCTCCCGATTCGTTCAGGGTCACCTCTACGGTTTCGCCGGGTTCGACCCAGAAAGTCAGACATTGGTCTGCCCAGCCGAACTCGGGGATGATGCAATTAAAGGAAATGTTTTGCTGAGCAGTGCGAAGCGTGGATGCTTCCTGTTTGGGAGTTTCCGCTGCGGCAGGAGTAGCTCCGAAAGGCAACATGACAAGAAGGCCGCTTGCCATGGCAACGCTCAGACGTCTCACTAACATGAGCATAGGTGCTCCTTGCGGGGTCAACAACCGCACGCGTACACAAAACGAATACAGGGATTGGGTATCCAATTTCAGCAATCATCCCAGTGTTGCGCGTCGAAGTTGTGCAGTTTTATTCAGCCTTGGTGATCTTGCCCGAATGCTCTCCATTGGTCCAATCAGCCAAATGGGGGTAATTCACACCACTCGTCTTCGTCTCGTGGTTGTTTTTCATCGAGAGCAAGCGGGTATTGGTCTCTCCGTGGAACGGTGGTCTGTGCTTGAGCACGTGGAGACGGTCGAAGTGTGGATATGCCATCAAGGGTCATAAAATGTGAATAATGGCAATGAGAATCGTAGGAGCGCAATAGGAGTGTTGAGCCGTTACGACACTGCTTTCAGCGGACATTCCCCAGCGGCGGTATCGGGCGGTTGGTGTGCAGCAGAGCGTCCGGGTCGTAGCGAGCCTTCAGCTCCGCGAGTCGCCGGTAAGTGGCCGGGTCGAAGGCGGTGCGTACCCGTTCCGGTTCGAGGGAGCCGTAGCTGAAGTTGAGCGAGTGCCCGAGCGCCCGTTCCTCGAAAGGGGTCAGGATCTCGTCGTGCGAGTTCCGGACCTCTTCCTCGCCCGAGCCGGGTTCGAGCGGCGACAGCACCCCCAGCGAGAACCCGGCCGTACGGTGTCCGACCGAGTCGGGAACCTCCGGCTTTCGGGCCAGCGCGCCGCCGAGATGCCGGATGCCGGTCACGCACATCACCGGTGCCGACGGTCCGGTGCGTTCGACCAGATCGGACAGTTCCCGGTCGCCGAGCTCGTCGAGGAGCAGGTTCCTGCCCCGGTAGCCGTGCGGTTGGTCGGGCTCGTCGAACACCGCACCGGACTCGGAGTACGGCAGTTCGCGCAACGTGTCACCCAGCGGTTCCCCGAGACCGCGCAACGGCTCGACCAGTCGTTCGCCTTCCTCGGCGGCCCCGAGGTAGCTGAACTGCAACTGCGCCACGTGCCGCCCGCGCAGCGACTCCGGAACTCCAGGAACGTCCGGGTAGGGCAGCATCGTCACCGCCGAGGTCATCTCCTCCGGGACGGTGCCGGTCCAGTCCCGCCAGGCGCGCGGCACCTCGGGCACCCGCGCGAGGTCGAAGAACAGCCCACCGCCGTAGATCCGTTCCACCGGCAGCAGCCTGATCTCCACACCGGTGACCACTCCGAAGTCGCCACCGCCGCCACGGAGCGCCCGGAACAGCTCCGGCTCCGCTTCCGCCGTCACCCGGCGGTACGTCCCGTCCGGGGTGACCACGTCGAGACGGTGCACGTGGTCCGAGGCGAAGCCGTGGCGGCGGGCGAGCAGCCCCACCCCGCCACCGAGGGTGTAGGAGATCGCGCCCACCCCGGGAAAACTGCCCGAGAGCGGCGCCAAGCCGTGCGGCGCCGCCGCCTCGATCACTCCTCGCCAGTCGGCGCCCGCCTCGATCCACGCCGTGCGTGCCCGCGGATCCACTCGGGCCCCCGACATCCGGTGCGTGTCGAGCAGCACCCCACCGCGCAGCGCGGTGCCGCGCCCGTGGCCGGTGGCCTGCACCGCCAATCGCTTACCGGAGTGGGCGGCGAACTCGACAGCGGTACGAACATCGCGCTCATCCACTGCCTCGAGGACCACCTCGGGGCGGTGCGGATCGAGTAGTTGGAAGCCGGTCGTGGAACGGTCGTATCCGCTGCCTTCCGGTGTGATCACCCGCCCTCGGACGTGGCGGCGCAGTGCGGCAACGGTCGGTTTCGGGTTCGTCGTGTCGGTCATGTCGGCACGCTACGAACCGTTGCGGACAACCGGTGTCCGCGAGCGACGGCAGACTGGAAGACGTGGAACCGGAACAGGTGCGCGCTGACCCACTGACACGCGTGCTGCGATTGCTCACGCTGCTGCAGCGCAGGCGGGAGTGGTCCGGTGCCGAGCTCGCCGAGCGGCTCGGAGTCACCGGCCGGACCGTGCGCCGTGACATCGACCGGCTGCGCGCCCTCGACTACCCGGTGGTCGGCACGACCGGCACCGCCGGTGGTTACCGGCTAGCCTCCGGTGAGCGGCTGCCACCGCTGGTGCTGACCGACGACGAGGCCGTCGCCGTCGCGGTGGGACTCGTGCGGGCGAGTGGCAGCGCCGTCACGGGTATCTCGGAGAGCTCGATGCGTGCGCTGGCCAAACTCGAACGGATGCTGCCCGCCCGGTTGCGTTCCCGGCTGACTGCGCTGGCCGAAACGAGCACCGCGGTCGAACGCGGCGAGCGGTCTCCGGTGGATGTGAGCGTGATGGCGGTGTTGGCCGGTTGCGCTCGGGACCGGGAGATCGTTTCCTTCGACTACCGGGACCGCCACGATACGCCGAGCGGTCGACGCGTCGAACCGCACAGCCTGGTCACCGTGCATGAGCTCTGGTACCTGCTCGCCTACGACCCCGATCGCGCCGACTGGCGCACCTTCCGGGTGGATCGCATCGAGCGACCCACCCGCACGCATCGGTCCTGTCCCTCGCGTCGGTTGCCCGCACCGGACGCGGCGAGCTACCTGAAGAGCTCGTTCGCGACCGCCTCCTACCGCTACACCGCGCGGATGGACGTGCGGCTCCCCGCCGAGACCGTGCGCGCCGGGGTGTTCGGGCCGATCCCCGGCGAGATCCGGGAGGACGGCGCGGAGCGGTGCGTGGTGCGGCTCAGCGCCGAGTCGCCGGAGCTGGTCACGCAGTACGTCGCGGTGGTCGCCGGGCTGGACGGCGAGTTCACACTGGACACCTGCGAGGAGATCGCGAGTCGGCTGCGCAGGCTGGGGAACCGGTTCGCGGCGTAGCCATGCTGCTCCACTCGGAGGTTCCAATCCGGCACGAGATGTCGCCGGGATCCGATCTAGTTCGGGCTGCCGTCAGCACCCCTTCCGCGTCGTACCCGCCGGAACAATTCGACGATCATTGCCGCGACGACCCCTGTTCCCACGATGGCCGCCCCCATCGCACGAACCCCGGCGACAAGGAGTCTCGCTCCGAAGTGGCGGTCAGCAGCAGCGAGAGAACCGCGAGCGAGCCCGATACCGAACAGAGCGCGAGGATCTTCGTCTGAGTTCCTCCCCACCCGCCCATGACTGCCCCGAGTTTTCGGAGATGGGCCCGGGGGAAATTTCTCTGATCGCCGCTGTAGACATGGTGGCTTGGTGCTGTTATGGTTTCTACCAGCAGACGGAGAGCACTGAAGCGCCATCACCGACGAATCGGCGCCGTGAGTGATGAGAAGGCAGTTGCAGGCCCCCGGGTGGTTCCGTTGGTCCTCACCCGGGTTGTGAAGGTAAGTCCGTGATCTGCACGCGTGTGAGAAGGGGGTAGTCGAGTCAGTTGTTTTCCGGCCGCCCCCATTTTCCCGTGTTGGTGGGTGGAGGCACGGCCTGAGCAGTGAGTAAGTATCCCTCCGCGGCCCCCGGCACACTCGTGGTGTGCCGGGGGCCTTGTCGAGGGAACGGGGAGCGGTAGTGGATCAAAATCGGCCTGGAGCCGAGGAGAAGTTAGACGACGAGGACTATCCCGCCTACACCATGGGGCGGGCCGCGGAGATGTTGGAGGTTACCCAGCCGTTCCTGCGGTCCTTGGAGGAGGCGGGGTTGATCGCCCCGCAGCGCTCCGGCGGGGGACATCGCCGCTACTCCCGCCGCCAGCTGCGGCGGGCCACCCGCGCCCGCGAGCTCGTCGACCAGGGCACACCGGTGACGGCGGCTTGTCGGATCATCAGCCTCGAGGACCAGCTCGCCGAGTACACCGATCGGCAGGAGCCGGGCGCGCAGGGTTAGATCGCCCCCGTCGGCGCGGGTCGTGGGTGGGGTGTGTAGGGTCTCTTGTGGTCGTTGAGTTTCTGGGTTCGTGTTGTGTGCATGCTCGCAGGATGTTGATGCGGGCGAGCTTCTTTCTTTGGTTGTAGCTGGAGCGAGTCGCCGTCTGAGATCCCCGGCCCGGGCTTCCGCACGGTGTGGTGGCTCGTAATAACCCCAGCTCCCGAAGGAGACTGACATGACTAACGGAACCGTGAAGTGGTTCAACTCGGAAAAGGGCTTCGGCTTCATCGCACCTGACGAGGGTGGCCCGGACGTGTTCGTGCACTACTCGGCCATCGATGCCTCCGGCTTCCGTACTCTCGATGAGAACCAGCAGGTGGCCTACGACGTCAGCCAGGGCCCCAAGGGGCTGCAGGCCGACCTCGTGCGGGCGGTCTGAGTACCGCTTCTCTTCTTTCCAGTAGCTCCCCACCCCCCGGGTGGGGAGCTACTGGCGTTTCCGGCCCGGACGGGCGGACACATCAAGTCTGTCCGGTCACATCCTCGCGGAGCGCCCGCGTCGAGCGCCCCCACCTCTTCTCACGCGCCGGAGTAACTCGACGAGCCCGATGCCGAACTGGGCACGAGAATTCCGGAAGGTGCACGGGACATGCCGGTTCCTCCTGTGCCGCGTTGTCGATCATTCGAGCTCGGTTCCGGTTCTCACCGCAGTATGCCGACCCCGGCGTAGGCGTTGCTGCGTGCGGCGTACTCCTCGGACACCGGCTCGTCCGGGCGCCACCGCGCGCTGGGGACCACACCGGGGTCGAGCAGTTCGTAGCCCGCGAACATCTCCAGGACCTCCCCGTGGTCCCGGGTCCGCAGCGTGGGTGTGGTGGTGGTCTCGAAGACCTCCTGCGCCCCGTCGACCTCCTCCTCCGAGATGTCCAGCATCGCGGAGTTCGAGATCGCGAGCGCGCTGCCCGGCACGCAGGCATCCCGGTACCGCGCCATCAGCGCCGCCGGGTTCTCGACGTCGAGGATGTCCAGGATCGCCACGGCGAGTACCGCGATCGGCCGGTCGAAGTCCAGCAGTTCGGCCACTCCGGGAGCGTTCAGCACGGCCTGCGGGTCGGTGATGTCGGCCTGCGTCATGGTGGAGAGCGGATCGTCGGCCAGCAGCTGCCGGGCGTGGGTGGCCGCGATGGTCTCGATGTCGACGTAGGCCACCCGAGCGGCCGGGTTCACCTGCTGGGCGATCTCGTGCACGTTCCCCTTGGTGGGAATGCCGGAGCCCAGATCGAGGAACTGGTCGATCCCAGCCTCGGCGCAGACGCGGACGGCGCGGCCCAGGAAGGCCCGGTTGATGTGGGTCCACTCCACGTTGCCCGGAAACGCCCGCAGCAGTTGTTCGGCCGCCTCGCGATCGGCGACGAAGTTCGCCGAGCCGCCCAGGAAGTAGTCGTACATGCGGGCGATGTTCGGGGTGTGCGCGTCGAGCCCACCCGCTTCCGAGTCCGCATCCGTACCAGTCTCGTCGTGTTCGCGCATCGGAAACAGCCTGCCACGCCGCGAAGCGGTTCGGCTATTCGGATGTGGAGTTTTCCGCACTTGTCGGGTTTCCCCGCACGATCACCCTCCCGGTGAGGGCGGAGAGGCGGTGCAGCGCCCACTCCAGCGGCCCGCGTCCCAGGAACCGGCGCCAGAGCGCGGCGCACAGCAGCGCCCCCACGGCCAGCACCAGCCACAACCCGTAGGAGTGTCCGCCTATGAGACGTGCGAGTCCTCCCGGCCCGAACGCCCGCAGCACGAGCAGGTGCCCCACGTAGCAGGTCAGTGCCAGCGCGCCGACCGCGGCGAGCGGGAAGAGTGTGGTGCGCGACCGCTCGGCGAACAGGCACAGCCCGATCACGGTCAGGGCGACACCGGTGGCGCCGATGATCTCGAAGGGAGTTCCGCTGTGCGCCCCGGCGGTGAGCAGATAGACCGGATCCTCCGTGGGAACCGTTCCGAGGTTCGAGGCCAGCAGCTCCTCGACCACTCGCGGCGGGAACTTCCCCCGGTAAAGCCCTACGATCCGCTCTAACCCGCCGAAGACGTACAGGGCCAGCCACGAGACACCGTAGCCGAGCAGGGCCAGCCCGATTCCGAGCGCCACCAGCGGTTCCTTGCGCCCGAGCGGCCCGAGACGGCCCAGCGCCATACCCGCCAGCAGGAACGGAATCCAGGTCAACACGGGATAAGCGCCGGTGAGCACGATGGCCCGGAAGGCTTCCGCCACCCCTTCGATCGAGGTGAAGTCGGCGAGGTCGGGCGTGTAGCCGAGCCGGTTCGGGATGGGGATGTCGCTCCGGATCAGAAACGACACCAGCGGAGTCACCACGGCGAGGACCGCTGCCAGCACCGCCAGCCAGGTGGCCCGCAGCGGTAACAGCGGGATCGCGAGCACGAACAGCACACCGTAGAAGGTCAGAATGACCATGGCGGGCACCTGCATGCTGGTCAACACCAGGCCGAGCACGAACAGCACCACGGCACGCACCGCGATCCGCACGGCCGAGAGGGTTCGCCGTCTCCCGGTGTGCGGTTCGGTGCCGCCGCTGAGCAGCGCGATCGACACACCCGCCAGCACGGCGAACAGCGCCGAGGAGCGTCCGGACACCAGCGTGTACAGCCAGCCGGGTGGGACGGTGTGCGCGGCGAACATCCCCAGCACGGCCAGTCCGCGAGCCATGTCGATGCCCACCAGGCGCCCGGTTCGCGCGGCGGGGGAGTGAACTGTGGGCAGTGGCCCTGTTCCGGGGGAGGCGGTCGGTTCGGTCACTTCTCGATGATGACGGCTCGCCCGTCACCGCCGGATCGGCCGAACGATCATGTCCGTCCACCACTTTCCGCCGAGACACGCCGACCTCGAACCCCGAGGGGAAGAACCGGCGGCGTGCGTGGGCTCCCGGGTGTGGTGGTTCCCCGTCGCGGCGCCGTCGATTTCCCACGAAATCGCCGGGCTGGTGGGGTGGTGCGGCCCCGCCCACCGTCGATTTCTCGCGAAATTGACGTCCCGCTGGGGCGGTGCTGGGGCGGTGTGGCCCCGTGTGCGTCGATTTCTCGCGAAATCGCCGGGACTTCGCTGCGGGAGCATCCCGCCGCCCCGAGCGGAACACTTCGATCAGGAGACGCTGACGACCGGTTCGCCCGACTCCTCGCTGCCCTCCGAGAGCCGCATGGCCTCCTCGATGAGGGTTTCCACGATCTGGTTCTCCGGCACGGTCTTGATGACCTCGCCCTTGACGAAGATCTGTCCCTTGCCGTTGCCCGAGGCCACCCCGAGGTCGGCCTCGCGGGCCTCGCCGGGGCCGTTGACCACGCAGCCCATCACCGCCACCCGCAGCGGAACCTCCATGCCCTCCAGACCGGCGGTGACCTCGTCGGCGAGCTTGTAGACGTCGACCTGCGCCCGCCCGCAGGACGGGCAGGACACGATCTCCAACTTGCGCGGCCGCAGATTCAACGACTGCAGGATCTGGGTGCCGACCTTGATCTCCTCCACCGGCGGGGCGGACAACGACACACGGATCGTGTCCCCGATCCCCTGCCGCAGCAGCGATCCGAAGGCCACGGCCGACTTGATCGTGCCCTGAAAAGCCGGACCCGCCTCGGTCACCCCCAGATGCAACGGGTAGTCACACCGCTCGGCGAGGATCTCATAAGCCCGCACCATCACCACGGGATCGTTGTGCTTGACCGAGATCTTGACGTCGTGGAAGTCGTGCTCGGCGAACAGGCCGGCTTCCCACAACGCCGACTCGGCGAGCGCCTCGGGCACGGCCTTGCCGTACTTCTCCATCATGCGCGGGTCGAGCGAGCCCGCGTTGACGCCGATGCGGATCGGGGTGCCGGTGTCCTTGGCCGCCCGGGAGATCTCCTTGACCTGATCGTCGAACTTGCGGATGTTGCCCGGATTGACCCGGACCCCCGCGCAGCCCGCCTCGATCGCCGCGAAGACGTACTTCGGCTGGAAGTGGATGTCGGCGATCACCGGTATCTGGGACTTCCGCGCGATGATCGGCAACGCCTCGGCGTCGTCGGAGGTCGGGCACGCCACGCGCACGATGTCACAGCCCGACGCGGTGAGCTCGGCGATCTGCTGCAGCGTTCCGTTGATGTCGGTGGTGTTCGTCGTCGTCATCGTCTGCACCGAAACCGGGTGATCACTGCCGACACCGACCGGCCCGACCTGTAACTGGCGGGTTT
>NZ_FOMZ01000013.1 GCF_900112765.1 Actinopolyspora alba | reverse complement strand
GATGCTGACCACCCTGCCCCGGAAACACCCACACCACCCGCTCCCGACAAGCAGCCACACGCACCGCCCCCTGCGGCAACGAACCACCAGCCACCGACCGAAGCCGCTCAACCGCCCCAGCCGGCTCCGACACCGGCACCGCCACACGCTCCCCAAACGCCGTACGCCTGGTCACCAACGCACGAGCCACACCGGACAAAAACCCCTCACAACACCCCTCACCAGCCACCGACTCCACGAACTCGGCGAGCCGTGCGGCGTTCGCACGCAGCGCCGACTCCGTATGCCCACTAAGAACGAGCGGCACAGCCGCGAGTTCGGCAGAAGGCTCACCCTCACCGACAACCTCCGGCGCCCCAGCCGGGGCCTCCTCCACGATCACGTGCGCGTTCGTCCCCGAAATCCCGAACGACGACACACCCGCCCGACGAACGTGCCCCTCCCGACGCGGCCAGGACACCGCCTCGTCCAACAACCGCACCTGCCCGGACGACCAGTCCACGTGCGAACTCGGCGACTCGGCGTACAACGAACGAGGCAACTCCTCGTGCCGCAACGCCTGCACCATCTTGATCACCCCGGCCACACCCGCCGCCGCCTGCGGATGCCCCAGATTCGACTTCACCGAGCCCACGTACAGCGGTGTGTCCGAGTCGTGTCCGTCCCCGTAGGAGGCGAGCAGCGCGTTGGCCTCGATCGGATCGCCGAGCGTCGTGCCCGTGCCGTGGGCCTCCACCGCGTCCACCTCGTCGGGAGCGAGCCCACCCGCTCGCAGCGCCGCGCCGATCACTCGCTCCTGCGCCGGACCGTTGGGAGCGGTCAGCCCCTGACTGCGGCCGTCCTGATTCACCGCGCCCGAACGCAGCACCGCCAACACCTCGTGCCCGTTGGCCCGCGCGTCCGACAACCGCTCCAGCAGCAGCACCCCGCAACCCTCGGACCACGCGGCACCATCGGCCAGTTCCGAGAACGGCTTGCAACGACCGTCCGGAGCGAGCCCCCGCTGCCTACTGAACTCGATGAACATGGACGGTGTGGTCATCACCGTGACCCCGCCCGCGAAGGCGAGATCGCACTCACCACGCCGCAACCCCTGCATCGCCTGGTGAATGCCCACCAGTGAGGAGCTGCAGGCCGTGTCCACCGACACCGCGGGTCCCCGCAACCCGAGCGTGTAAGCCAACCGACCCGAGGCGGCGCTCTGCAGGCTGCCGACGGTCACATAACCGTCGAGGGACTCGCGGTGGTCGAGCAGCCTTCCGCCGTAGTCGTTGTACATCAGACCGAAGTAGACACCGCTGGAACTGCCTTCGAGGGAGGCGGGAACTATCCCCGTGCGCTCCAGCGCCTCCCAGCTCACCTCGAGCAGGAGGCGTTGCTGCGGATCGATGCGTTGCGCCTCCCGCGGGCTGATGCCGAAGAAGGAGGCGTCGAACCGGCCCGCGTCGTGCAGGAAACCGCCCTCACGGGTCACCGAACGTCCCGGCTCGTCCGGGTCCGGGCTGTACAGGCCGTCGATTTCCCAGCCCGGCCGATCGGGAAACGCCGTGATGCCGTCCTCGCCGTCGGCGAGGAGACGCCACAGTTGTTCCGGACCGTCGACCTCTCCCGGGAAGCGGCACGCCATGGACACGATCGCGATCGGCTCGTCCAGCGGAGCTTCCCGCTCCGTGGTCCTGCTCGAGGCGGTCGCTGATCGCTGTACGGGTTCGCCGAGTTTGTCCGCGAGGTAGCGCGCGAGCGCGTCGACCGTCGGCTGGTCGAACAGCAGCGTCGTCGGAAGCGGCTCCCCGACCAGTTTCGACAGGCGATTGCGGATCTCGACCGCCATGAGCGAGTCGACTCCCAGTTCACGCAGCGACGGAGCGTTCTGCCCACCGCCGACCGGGACGCTCCGGGCGGTCGGCAACCCCATCACGGTGGCGATCTCGCTACGCACGATCTCGAGCAGCGCCTCGTGCCGGGCCTCGGGCGTGTCCAGTTCGGCCAGCCGCCGCACCGGGCCGTCCGTCGTCGCGGCGGCATCGGCGGCGCGGCGGGCCGAGGACCGGACGAACCCGCGCAGCACCGGCGGCACCGCCGAGAGGTCCTCGTCGGCCGTGCGCTGGAGTGCTCGCTGGTCGACCCGCACCGCGACCTCGTTCGTCCGGTCAGCGTCGAGGACCCGGTCGAACAGGCGAAGTCCCTGCTCGGATCGGAGCGGGACGAGTCCACCTCGGCGCAGCCGCCGCTGGAGCGCGGTGTCCAGGCGGGTGACCATACCGGCGTCCGCCCAAGTTCCCCAGGCGATGCTGGTCGCGGCGAGTCCCATCGCGCGACGTCGCGCCGCCAGCGCGTCGAGCGCCGCGTTCGCCGCGGCGTAAGCCCCCTGTGAGGCGTTCCCGACAGTGCCGATCACCGAGGAGAACAGCACGAACGCGGACAGGTCCAGTTCGCGCGTCAGCTCGTGAAGATGCCAGGCCGCGTCGACCTTGGGGCCGAAGACGTTGCTCACCCGTTCGGGAGACAGCTCGGCGAGCATCCCGTCGTCGAGCACTCCGGCCGCGTGCACGACGGCGGTGAGCGGGTGCGCGGCAGGCACAGCGTCCAGCACGTCCGCGAGAGCCTGCCGGTCCACCACGTCGCAGGCCTCGACGCGCACCGTCTCCGCGCCAGCCGCGAGCAGCTCCGCGAGGCGGTCGTCGGTCCCGGACGCCGCGTTCCCCGATCGGGAGAGCAACAACAGATGACGCACGCCGTGCACCGTCACGAGATGCTCCGCGAGCGCACCGGCCAGTCCTCCGGTGCCACCCGTGATCAACACCGTCCCCTCGGTGTCGATCTCCCGTCGCAGCGGACGCCGTGGGGGCTGGAAGACGAGCTTGCCGGTGTGCCCGCCCTGCGCCATCACTCGGAACACGTCGCGCGCACCGCGGAGGTCGACGGCGCGGTACGGCAACGGCCGGAGTCGTTCCCGCGCCATGTCCGCCAGGACCTCGTCCAGCATCTCCCCCAAGCGCGCGGGCTCTACCTCCGCGAGGAGGTCGAAGGCGCGATAGGACACCCCAGGGTGGCTCTCCCGCAACGCCTCGGCCTCGCGAACGTCGGTCTTGCCCATCTCGATGAACCGACCGCCGGGGGAGAGCAACCGCAATGAGGCGTCGATCTTCTCGTCGGTGAGGCTGTTGAGCACGACGTCGACGCCCTCACCTCCGGTAACCCGGGTGAACGCGGTTTCGAAGTCCGTGTCCCGGGACGAGGCGATGTGGTCGTCGGGCAGGCCTAGTGCCCGCAGCTCGTCCCACTTGGCGGGGCCCGCGGTGGCGAACACCTCGACTCCCCGCAGACGTGCGAGCTGGATGGCCGCCTGGCCGACACCACCCGCGGCGGAGTGGAGCAGCAGCCGCTCCCCGTTCATCACTCCGGCCAGGTGATCGAGTGCGTAGCTCGCGGTCAGGAAAACGACCGGGACCGTGGCGGCTTCGGCGAACGAGACGGCGTCCGGGATCGGTCGGACCTTCCTAGCGTCCGCGACCGCCAGCGACGCGAACGCGGAGGCGAAGAATCCGACGACCCGGTCACCGGGTACGAGGTCCGCGACGTCCTCGGCTGCTTCGGTCACCACCCCGGCACCCTCGAAGCCGAGTGGCTCCGCCTCGCCGGGATACATGCCCATCGCGGTGAGAACGTCGCGGAAGTTGATGCCTCCTGCCCGCACCGCGATGCGGACACATCCCGGCGGGAGCTTTTCCGCCGCTTCCGGGTGAGGGGTGAGCCGGAGCGTCGAGAGATCTCCGCGCTCGCCGATGTCGAGTCGCCACTCGTCGGCGGTGGGCTCTTCGAGCTCGTCGGTCCGCGCTTCGGATTCGAGGCGCAGGCGGTTCAGCTCGCCCCGACGTGCCGCGAGCTGCGGTTCGTCCGTGGGGATGCGTGCCAGGAGGTCGGTGAGAGCCGGTTCGGCCGTGTCGTCGACATCCAGCAGCACGAGGTCGCGGTCCGGATGTTCGAGCCGGGCCGTCCTGCCGAGGCCCCAGAGGGCCGCCGCGGCCGGGTTGACCGACGGGTCGGACACGCGGCAGGAGAGTGCGCCCCGGGTCAGCCAGACAAGCCGTGCCGAGGCCGCGCGGTCGGAGCTGTACCAGCGCCGCAGCCACTCCAGCCCCCGCAGCGTCGTTTCACGGGTCGCTTCGAGCCCGGTCTCGGATCCGGACCAGTCGACGACGAGCAACGGCCTCGGCGCGGTATCGCTCTTCTCGGTGGTGGCCTGTTCCTCCTCGAGCTCGGCGAGGACCGACTCGACGTCGGCCGTCCACCCGTCGACGAACCGGTGTCGGGAGATGTCCGCGGGTTCGGTCTCGTGCAGTGGAACAGCCCGGAGCCGGTAGAGCTGCCGCGCGTCCGCATCGGAGGCCGTGCTCAGCTGCGTTTCGGTCGCAGGCCGTGTGACGAGGGCCTCGATCGTGGCGAGCGGTTGACCGGCGAGGTCGAACGCGTCGATGCGCAGCTCGCGCCCGTCGCGTTCGATGCGAGCGCGCAGCGCCGTTGCCCCGACCGCGTGCAGCGCCACGCGCCGCCACTCGAACGGCAGGACCAAGGCCTCCTCGCCTGCCGCCGTCTCCAGCACGCAGTGCAGCGTCGCGTCCAGCAGCGCAGGGTGGACACCGAATTCCGCTGCCCGTGGGCCCTCGGGGTCCCGCGCGATCTCCGGGGGAGACGTCACCTCGACGAACGTCGTCGTGCCGAGGTGCCACGCCTTGGTAACGCCCCGGAAGGCCGGTCCGTAGCCGTAGCCGCGTGCCGCGAGTCGTTCGTACAGCCCGGTCAGGTCGGCGGGCGCTGCGTCCTCGGGCGGCCACGTGGCGACGGGTGTGGGTTCGGGGAACTCGTGGGCCGCCAGTGTCCCGGTGACGTGCCGCACCCACGTCGTCTCGATCTCGTCCGCCTCGACACGACTGTGGATCGTGAACGCACGATTTCCCTCGTCGTCCGGTTCCGCCACGAGAAGCTGCACTCGGCGGAGCTCATCGGCCGTCAGCGGGAGCGGAGCGGCGAGCAGTGCTTCACCGACGTCGGTGAGCCCCACGGCCCGCGCGGCGTGCAGTGCCATCTCGACCAGAGCGGTGCCGGGCACGAGCACCGTGTCGAAGATCCGGTGGTCGTCGAGCCACCCTTGGGTCGTTCGGTCGAGCGAGCCGGTGAACAGGACCGAGCCGTCCGAGAGGTCGGTGCGTGCGGACAACAACGGGTGCTCACCGCCGTCGAGACCGAGACGGGCCGGTTCGACGGACTCCACCTCCGAAGGCCGCAACCAGTAGTGCTGGTGTTGGAAGGCGTAGGTGGGCAGGTCCACGACCCGCGCCCCGGTGCCCGCGTAGACCGTGTCCCACTCGACCGGGATGCCATGGGTAAACAACTCCGCCGCGGCCTGCCGCAACCGCGACGCACCGTCCTCCTCCCGATGCAACGAGCCCACCACCGCATCGTGCCCGGCACCACCCAGCGGACCCACCAACACCGGATGCGCACCCAACTCGAGAAACACCGTCTCCTCACCCGGCGCGAGTGCCTCCAACGCCCGGTCCAACCGCACCGGCTCGCGAAGATTATCCGCCCAGTAGTCACCATCGAGTTCGCTGCCGTCGACCCGAGCCCCCCGCACCGTCGAGAACACCGGCACATCCCCAGACCCCGGCACGAGATCGGCCAACTCCGACCGAACCGACTCCAACACCGGATCCACCTGCGGCGAATGCGACGCGTAATCCACCTTGATCCGACGGCAGGACACCCCCTCGCCCTCCAGCACGGCGAGGAACTCCTCCAACTCACCTCGGTCACCAGCCACCACCGTCGACTCCGCGGTGTTGACCACCGCCACCGACAACGCACCACCCCACTCGTGCAATCGCCGCTGCACCTGCTCCACCGGCAGCGACACACTGCCCATCCCCCCATCACCGGCAAGACCGGCAACGAGACGACTCCGCACCCCCACAACCCGGGCACCCTCAGCCACACTCAACACACCCGCCACCACCGCCGCGGCCACCTCACCCTGACTGTGACCCACCACCGCATCCGGCGACACACCCCAACAACCCCACACCCGCGAAAGCGCCACCCCCACCGCGAACAACACCGGCTGCACCACCGTCACCCGATCCAGCGCCTCGCGTTGTACCTCGTCGTCAGCCGCAAGCAGCTCCACCACCGAAAAACCAACATGCGGCCACAACGCCTCATCACACTCAACCAACGCCGCCCGAAAAACCTCATCCCCCAACAACGACCGACACATCCCCGGAAACTGACCACCCTGCCCCGGAAACACCAACACCAACCGCTCACAAGAAGCAGCCGCACGAACCGCACCCTGCGGCAACGAACCCCCAGCCACAGCACGAAGCCGCTCAACCGCCCCAGCCGGCTCCGACACCGGCACCGCCACACGCTCCCCAAACGCCGTACGCCTCGTCACCAGCCCGGCAGCCACATCCCGCAACTCAAGAGATCGCCCATCCCGTTCGAACGCCTCGTCCAACCACTCCGCCAACCGCGCCGCGTTCGCACGCAACGCCGACTCCGTATGCCCACTGATGACCAGCGGGAACGAGGCGGCACTCGACGGAGAACGCACGTCGCCGTCGTGTTCGAACCCCTCGATCGCTGGCGCCTCTTCGAGGATGACGTGCGCGTTCGTCCCCGAAATCCCGAACGACGACACACCGATCCGCCGGGGGCGCGTACCGGAGGGCAACGGCGTCGGCTCGGTCGCCACGTGCACCGGCGACTCGTCCCACGCCAGGTGCGGGTTCAACCTTTCGACGTGCAACGAAGGAGGCAAGGTCTCCCGTTGCAGCGAGAGCACGGCCTTGAGCAGGCCCGCGATGCCCGCGGCCGCTTCGGTGTGTCCGATGTTGCTTTTCACCGAGCCGAGCAGCAGCGGCCGGTCGACGGATCGGTCCCTGCCGTAGACCTCCGCCAGCGCCTGCACCTCCGTGGGATCGCCGAGCGGGGTTCCGGTGCCGTGGCACTCGACGGCGTCGACCGTGTTTCCCGCGATGTCGGCCCGATCGAGTGCCTGCGACAGCATCTCCCGCTGGGCGGTGCCGTTGGGTGCGGTGAACCCGTTGGAACGTCCGTCCTGGTTGACGGCGCTACCGCGGACGACCGCGAGGACGTGGTCACCGTCCCGCTCGGCGTCGGAGAGCCGTTTGAGCAGCACCATGCCGCAGCCTTCGGAGCGCACGTACCCGTCGGCATCGGCGGAGAACGCCTGGCAGCGCCCGGTGGGTGAGAGCGCGCCGACCCGGCTGAAGTACACGAATCCGGCGGCAGAGAGGAGGACGTTCACACCTCCGACGAGCGCTTGCTCGCACTCCCCGGAACGCAGCGACTGGCACGCGAGGTGCATCGCGACGAGCGAGGACGAGCACGCGGTGTTGACCGGGAGGTTCGGCCCCCGCAACCCGAGCCAGTAGGAGATGCGCCCCGCTGTCGCGGAGGGATTCGTCCCGAGCAGCGTGTACGCGTCGATCCTGCCTGCGTCGCGCAACGCCTCGTTCTGGTACTCCTCGGTCCACAGACCGACGAACACACCGGTCCTCGACCCCTTCAGCTCCTCGGCCCGAAGCCCAGCGCGTTCCAGGGTTTCCCAGGTCGTTTCGAGGAGCAACCGCTGTTGCGGGTCGATCGATTTCGCCTCGTGCGGCGGAATCCCGAAGAACGTCGGGTCGAACCCGTCGATACCGTCGAGGAATCCACCGGATCGGCTGTAGGTGCTGCCCGCCGCGTCCGGATCGGGATCGAACACCGCGTCGATGTCGAACCGGGAGGCGGGAACGTCGGTGATGGCGTCCCCTCCGGTGCGCAGCAGTTCCCAGAACCCGTCGGGATCGACGACGCCGCCGGGGAAACGGCAGGCCGTGGCGACCACGGCGATGGGCTCCGCCGAGGAGTCGGCGACCGAGGCGGTGGCGTCCCCGTGCGGGACGGTGTTCGGGTCCACCGCTGAGTCCGCGCCCGTGGCACCCGACGCGGTGCCGAGTTCGAGCTCCTCGCGAAACCAGCCGGTCAATGCCCGAACCGTGCCGGTCCGGTAGAGCACGGGCGGGGGCACGCGGTGTTCGAGGGCCCGTTCGAGCCTGGTGCACAGGTCGAGGCCGAGCACCGAGGTGACGCCGAGTTCGTGGAAGGGCACGTCGAGCGGAACGTCTTCAGCCGCTTCCTCATCGAGCACGCGCGCGATCTCACGACGGAGGAACGACTCGAGCAGCGATACCCGCTCCCGCTGTTCGGCGGCTTCCAGCCGGGAGCGAAACGACGGAACGCGGTCGTCGTGCTCGTTAGCGGCGGAACTCGCCACCTGATCTTCCGGCGAGTCCGTGCCCACCGTGGCGGAATTTCCCGTCGTCTCGGGACGTCCAGCCGCGCCGTCGGCCTCGGGGGTCGCGGGGTCCAGCCAGTACGACTGGCGTTGCCAGGGATAGCTCGGTAGTGCCACCGGGGATTCGGGCTTCTCGTGGAGCTTCGCCCAGTCCACGGGAACTCCCCAGACGTGGAGTTCGGCGAGGTTAGCGAGCAGCGTCTCCCGTTCTGGGCGCTCCCGACGCAGTGACGAGACGACCTTCGCCGTCGCGCCGGCTTCGTAGGCGGTGTCCTCGACCGGTCTCCGCAAGGTCGGGTGCGGGCTCAGCTCGACGAACGTGTCGTATCCCTCGGCCAGCAGCCTGCGGACGGCTGGCTCGAACCGCACCGGCTCGCGGAGGTTGCGCCACCAGTAATCGGCACCGAACGGCTCGGTGACGTACTCGACGTCGACAGTGGACAGGAACGGTGTGGTGCAGCCGTGCGTGCGCACCGATCGGAGCGCGTCGAGCATCGGCTCGCGCAGCGGCTCCATCAGTGGGCTGTGCGAGGCGATCGGGGCGCGGAACGGCACGGTACGGCACGTGATGCCGTTCGCCTCGAAACGTTGTGCCAGTTCCGCGAGGGCGGCGCTGTCCCCGGAGAGGACCGAGGCGTGGGGACTGCTGTAGACGCCGACGACGACGCGCTGCTCGTACGGCTCGAGCCACGGCGTCAGCGCCTCGGCGGGAAGCTCGACCGACATGACCTCACCGGCGGTACCGCTGATGCTCGCGGTCAACCGGCTGCGCTCCCAGATGACCCGGACCGCGTCCTCCAGGGTCAGTGCGCCCGCGAGAAAGGCGGCGGCGACCTCGCCCATGCTGTTGCCGACGTAGGCGTCCGGTTCGACGCCCCGGGATCGCCACAGTTCGGCCAGCCCGACGGTCATGGCGAACAGGGCGGGCTGCACATCGTGCGCACCCGCCTCGGCACTGTCGCCGCCGGAGGACAGTTCCGCGAGCGGCGACCACGAGTAGGGGCGGGCCGCCGCGTCGATCCGGCGGATCGCGTCGGCGAACACCGGTTCCCGTTCGAGCAGTTCGCGCCCCATGCCGAGCCATTGCGAACCCTGCCCGGCGCACACGAACACCACGCGCCGCCCTGACTCGGCGATCCCGGTGGCTATGTTTCCGCTCGGCTCGCCGTGGAGATAGGCGTCGAGCTCGTCCGCGAGCTCGTCCGTCGAACGCACCACCGCGGCGAGGCGATGTTCGCGATGCATGCGCCGGGCACCGGTGGTGTGGGCGAGCCGGGAGAGCGAACCGTGCGTCGTCCCGTCCCATTCGGAGACACGATCACGGTGGGCCCGAACGTGCGCGGTGAGCGCGGCTCGTGAGTGAGCCGAGATCGTGACGACCTGAGCCCGTGCGGTGGTTTCCGCCGCATCCGGCTCGGCTTCGGGCGGCAGGAGCTCGGGGAACCGTCGCTTCGCCTCCGCCGCGGAAGCGAGCACCACGTGCGCGTTGGTCCCGGTGAGACCGAACGAGCTCACCCCGGCGAGTCGACCGCTTCCCCGAGAACCCGTCGCGCCGTTCGGGGAGTCGGGCTCGGACCACGCCTCGCACTCGGTGACTACCCGCAACCCCAGCTCGTCGAAGTCGACGTCCTCCCGTGGCGTCCGGAAGTGCAGGCTCGGCGGGAGGACTCCCTCGCGGAGCGCCCACACGGTCTTGACGAGACCGCACACCCCAGCTGCCGCCTCGGTGTGACCGATGTTCGTCTTGACCGAACCGATTCGGAGCCGGTCACCACCCTGCCCCCGGTACGCCGCCCCGAGGGCGGTGAGCTCGGCCGGGTCACCCGCGGGCGTCCCGGTGCCGTGCGCCTCGACGTAGCCCACTTCTTCCGGTGCCACGTCGGCGTCCCGACACGCCGAGCCGAGCACCTCCACCTGGGAGTCGACGCTCGGTCGCATGAGATCGGACGACGCCGAGCCGTTGCTGTTCACGGCTCCGCCGAGGAGGACGGCATGGATCGAGTCGCCGTCCGCGAGGGCCGCTTGGAACGGTTTGAGCACCACGAGTCCGACGGCCTCACTGCGCACGAAGCCATCGGCGGCGGCGTCACCGAACTTGCACCGCCCGTCCGGGGCGAGGCTCCCCGCGTTCGAGAACGCCATGCTGGTGCGCGGGGAGAGGATCAGATTGCTCCCACCCGCCAGGGCGACCGAGCACTCACCACGAGCGAGCGCCCGACTCGCCTGCTCCACCGCGACCAGCGAGGACGACCGGTCGGTGTCGATCACCATGCTCGGTCCCGAGGCGCCGAAGAAACGGGACAACCTGCCGGCCGCGGCGTTCCGCGAGCCGGCTCCGGTCAACGCGGACAGATCGACGTTATCCGCGGGGAGACGTTCGGCGTACTCGTTGGCGATCATCCCGAGGTACACGCCGGTCTCGGCGCCCGCTCGGAGCCCGGCGTCCTCGAACGCTTCCCACGCGACCTCCAGCAGCAGGCGTTGTTGGGGGTCCATGACGCGCGCCTCACGCCGGGAGAACGAGAAGAACCCCGCATCGAATCGATCGATTCCGTCGAGGAATCCGCCGTAGCGGGAACCGAGCGCACCCGGTGACCGTGCATCCGGGTCGTAGAACCTGTCGATGTCGAACCTGGAGGGGGGAACAACGTCGGTCGGGCACGACTCGCGGAGCAGCAGTCGCCACAGCTCCCGCGTCGAAGCGGCGCCCGGGAAGCGCCCGGCGGTTCCGACCACTGCGATGGGCACGTTCATTGAACCCCTCCAGGGGAACGTGAGGAAAGGAAAGCGACGATACCGGTCACACGAGGCAACGGAAAACCGAGAAAACTCACGGCCAGATTTAAAAATTCAATCCAAACTCGACCATCGGTAACACAGATACGGTTGGTCACGATTCCACTGCGTCACCAACGAGGATTCATCCTCGGGAAACATCCCCTATGGAACAGGACACGGGGAAGCCGACGGGGCCAGCGCCAATCCGTACACCTCTCGTTCCGATTCTCACTCCTGCGGGTCGTGAAGATTGCCCGTATTCTGTATGCGCCAAATAGCCCATGTCAATCCATCGAGGGAACCAACAGAGCATCATCACGCACCGTGATCGACGGTGAGTTCCTCGAGCAGTGCGGCGAGCTTCGGCAGGAACCCCGAGTGCTGGTCGTGGACGAAGAAGTGATCGCCGGGCAGGACAGCGGACTCGAAGGAACCGGCGGTGTGCTCGCGCCAACCTTCGAGCTCCTCGGCCCGTACCGCCCGATCCGCGTCGCCACCGAAGGCGTACAGCGCCGTGGCCAGCGGCGAGGCGGAGCCGAGCTCGTAGTGCGCGTACGCCTCCAGGTCCGCGCGCAACACGGGCATGAAGAGTTCACGAATCTCCGGATCGTCGAACCCGGAGAGCTTCCCGTAACGCTCGGAAACCCAGTTGACGAGGCGTTCGTCGTCGGCGACGACCTCCCGGGCAGGGCGACCGACGTCGATGTGCGGCGCCCCTCGCGCGGCCACGACGCACGCTTTCGGAGTTCGCTTGCCGCGCGCCTCGACGAGCCTGGTCGCCTCGAACATCACCAAGGCACCGAGGCTGTGCCCGAAGAAGACGAAGGGGAGATCGGTGAGCGACTCGATCGCTTCGACGAACGAGGCGGCGGCCGGTTCGACCCGGCGGAACGGCGGCTCGTGGTGCCGCGTCCATCGACCGGGCGGCTGAACGGGACACACCTCGACGGTCTCCGGCATCACCCGCTGCCAGGCCTGGAATGCCGAGGCCGCACCACCCGCGTGCGGGTAGCAGAACAGCCGGAGTCGGGCCCGCGGGTTGGCGTCACGGCGCTCGATCCACTTCGTCTGACTCACGCGCCGTATCTTGCACGATCCGTCCACTCCTGCGAAAGGGTTAACAGACAACGATCCGCCCCGAACTCCGTTACTCGATTCGCTGAGGGACCCCTTACTCGAGGCACGACCGGTCCGACGGACGAAATGAACAAGTGCCCACGAGACCAGAAACCGGACCGAAAACCCGAACGACCGACACCGCTCCCCGAACGGAACCCGGCGTGAAAACAAAAAGTCACGCTCGATTACAATTCGGAAAACATAGACCGAGAACGCTCAACCGAACCGACCGCATAATCTACTCAACAGTAAAAAAGATTCGGTCGTCGGCGAGTTTCCGGAGCTCTTCGATCTCCCCGGACTCGCGGCCGTTGACGTGTCCAGCGCGGCACCACCTCCACGGCCTACCCCTCGACCACCGTCGTGGAGACCGCGAACTCCCTTCGGGAATGCCACCGTCGGCTCCGCTGTTTTCCCGCGGGCCAACTTGGAAACCCTGTTGGTCCAACCAACTCGCGATCGCCCTGCCCCTCGACCACCCCGCTGAGCGGGTCGAGAGCGAGAAGAGATCCCGGATCTAGGAGTGTGGAAGCATGGCGAGGATCCTGTTCGTGATGACCGGCGCCGACCACTGGACGCTGGCAGACGGGACACAGCACCCGACCGGATACTGGGCGGAGGAGTTCACCGCCGCGTACCGCGTGTTCACCGAGGCGGGGCACCAGGTGGTCGTGGCCACTCCAGGCGGGGTCGTCCCACCGGTCGATCAGTCCAGCCTGGCCCCGGAGGCCAACGGCGGGCAGGAGCGAGCCGACCAGGTCGCCGCGACCCTGGAATCGGCCGAGGAGCTGCGGCGACCGGTGCGGCTGGAGGACGTGCGGCCGGACGACTACGCGGCGGTGTTCTACCCCGGTGGTCACGGCCCCATGGAGGATCTCTCCGTAAACGCGGAGTCGGCTCGGCTGCTGACCGAGGTCCTGAGTTCGGGCAAGCCGCTGGGCGTCGTCTGCCACGCCCCGGCCGCCCTGCTGGCCACCGAGGACGAGAACGGCACCAGCCCGTTCTCCGGATACCGGCTCACCGGGTTCACCAACGTGGAGGAGAAGCAGGCAGGTTTGGCCGACAAGGCGGCGTGGCTGCTGCAGGACAGGTTGGTGGCACTCGGGGCCGAGTTCTCCGAGGGACAGCCGTGGGAGCCCAACGTGGTGGTGGACCACAACCTGCACACCGGTCAGAACCCGGCTTCCTCGGAACCGCTGGCGGAGCGGATGCTTCCCTCGGTGAGCTGAACCGGCCCGGAAGGGCCCCGATGAACCGGCTCCTTGGAAACCGCGTGGACACAGAACACGTCCGGCGGCGTCCTTGGTGCGGAAAGGAACGGTACGACATGCGTGTCGTCATCGCGGGCGGACACGGCAAGATCGCGCTGCGGCTGACCGCGCTGCTTCACGAGCAGGAGGCGGAAGTCCTCGGCCTGATCCGGCAACCGGAGCACGCTCCCGATCTGGAAGCGGCGGGAGGCCACCCGCTCGAACTCGATCTGGAGCACAGCTCCCGTGCCGAGATCACGGAAGCCCTGCGGGGTTCCGACGCGGTAGTGTTCGCCGCCGGCGCGGGCAAGGGCAGCGGAGCCGAGCGAAAGTACACGGTGGACCGTGATGGTTCGGTAACGCTGGCCGGGGCAGCAGAGGACGCCGGAGTGCCACGTTTCCTGCAGATCTCCACGATGGGCGCCGGCCAGTCGCCGGATCCCGATTCCGGAGAGGTCTGGAAGGCCTACATCGACGCCAAGACCGGCGCCGAGCAGGACCTGCGCTCCAGAGACCTGGATTGGACCATCCTGCGCCCCGGGGCGTTGACCGACGATCCGGGAAGCGGTCTGGTCACCCTCTCCTCCCCTCCCGTCCCACGCGGCCGGGTGTCGCGGCAGGACGTTGCCGCCGTGCTGGCGGAGCTGCTCGCCACCCACCGGGGAAGTAGTCACACGCTCGAACTGACCGAGGGGGACACGCGGGTTCGGGAGGCCGTCGCCGCCCTTTGAGGCACCTCGGCGGCGGGGTGGCCGGTCCGGTGGGCGGCAGTGCGCTACTGATCGAAGTTTTCCGCTCGGGTTTTCGGGGCGCTCGGTTGGCGGAACCTCCCGCTGGCTCTCGCTCCGGGAGGCCCGACATCGGGTAGGTAAACCGAAAGAGCCCCGCGTCCCTCGACAACACGACAGGCAAGCATCAGTAAGCTGGCAGCGACAGCCGGAGCGGTTCGAAAGGGCCATTGATGCGTGCCGTTGTGTTCGACGAGTTCGGAGTCGCCCCGGAGGTGCGCACCGTCCCCGAGCCGCGGGTCGAACCGGACGGGGTGGTCGTCGCGGTCGAGGCCACCGGCCTGTGCCGCAGCGACTGGCACGCCTGGCAAGGCCACGAACCCGACGTCACCCCGCCGCACGTGGCCGGTCACGAACTGGCCGGGCGCCTCGTCGAAGTGGGATCCTCGGTGAGCGGCTGGCACCCCGGGGACCGGGTCACCGTGCCGTTCGTCTGCGCCTGCGGCACCTGCCACCAGTGCGCCACCGGGAACCAGCAGGTCTGCGAGCACCAGTTCCAGCCCGGCGCCACCCACTGGGGCTCGTTCGCCGAGCGGGTGGCCGTGCCCCGGGCCGGGACGAACCTCGTGGCGCTGCCCGACGAACTGCCCGCCACGTCGGCCGCCGCGCTGGGCTGTCGGTTCGCCACCGCCTTCCGGGCGGTGCTGCGGCAGGGGGCGGTACGCGCCGGCCAGTGGGTCGCGGTGCACGGCTGCGGCGGCGCGGGCGTCTCGGCGGTGGCGATCGCCGCTGCCGCCGGTGCCCGGGTGGTGGCCGTCGACCTCTCCGATGCGGCGCTGCGGCTCGCCGCCGAGCTGGGCGCGGAACGCACCGTGAACGGAAACCGCACTCCCGACACGGCCGAGGCGGTCCGGGAACTCACCGGCGGGGGTGCGCACGTGTCGCTGGACTGCGTGGGGCACCCGGCCAGCTGCGCGGCTTCGATCTCCTCGCTGCGCACGCGGGGCACGCACGTGCAGCTCGGGCTGCTGCCCCCTGAGCGTGGCCTGCCACCGGTGCCGATGCACGAGGTGATCGCCCGGGAGCTGCGCGTCCTCGGCACCCACGGGCTGCAGGCCCACGAGTACCCGGAGATGCTGCGGCTGGTCACCGGATCCCGCATCGACCTCGACCGACTGATCGGTCGCAGGGTCGGGCTGGACGAGATCCCGGCCGCGCTGGTGGCGATGAACGAGGCGACGCCGCCGAGCAGCGGGATCACCGTCGCCGAGCTCGGCTGAACCGGGACTGCCGTCCTGACCGGTTGTCTCGCGGTACCGTGTCGCAGGCCGCACCGATCACGGTGCCAGTCGGAACGGCGGATACCGGTCGGTGACGAGGATCCAGGCATAGGAGATGACACGGTTGTGCCACCGCCCCACCCCCACCAGGAAGTCGAACAACATTCGCGGATGGCGGCCGGTGAACACGATCGCGAACCACGCGGCCACCACGGCCACGACCGCCGCGATGTCCAGGAAGAACAGCACGACGTAGTGCGGAACGACCAGTAACCACTTCACCAGCGGAAGCCACCGATTGAGCGTGCGGTCCTCGGGAGCGTCGAAATCGAGGTGCACCGCCTGGTGCTCGTCGGTGGAGGGGTACCGGTCGTCCAGCAGAGCCAGGTAGACGATCACTCGGTTGGTGAAGCGCAACAGCTCGCGGTTCCAGTCGAACCACCAGCGCGGGTACTTGCGCCGGAACAGGAGCATCAGCAGCGGCGGAACGAAGAGCATCCCACCGGCGCTGGACAGCACCACCTCCGCCGACCCCTCGCCGAGTCGCATCGCCTGGCCGCCGACGCTGCTCAGCAGGACGAGAATCGGCACGGCCAGAATCAGCCTGAAGGCCGTGCCGACACGGTCGAGCTCCCTGTCCGGATACTCCACGTCGAAGCTGACCGGGTGGGGCCGCCGGGCCGAACCGGCTGAACCAGTTTCCGAAGCGTCGCCACTCACCCCGCACCTCCACGGACCGGAGTTCTGCGCTCCACCGAAGCGGCCCCGGAAGCTCCGCACCTACGTCAGCGGGAGGGACACCGCGTGCCCCGCACGGTGCTGTCCCCCACCAGCGAAAATCGGTCCGGTCACGGCGGCCGCGTGAACGCGACGGTACCTTCCAGCCCGCTCCTGCGCAGGATTCCGCCGCCCTGGAGAAGGGTCTCCCGATGTTCCTGCTGACACCCGTCGAGATCATCCGAGCGGTACTGCCGGAGCGGACCGAACGGGGAGACGACGCCTTCATCCTGACCACTGGAAATCACAGGAGTCCACCCCAGCACGGGATCAGCTCGTTCCCGGCGCTCACAGCCGTTCCAGTCCATCGAGAATCCGTTCCAACAGTGAGTACGGCACCGTGGTTCGTTTTCTCGGTGGTTCGTGCAGCTCGCCGGAGAACGCCGTGACGTAACCGCGTACGCGGTCTCTTCGGTGGCGCCGCTTCGTCACTGCTCACCTTCCGAGCTCTCGGCCCCGGACAGCTCGGCGAGCAGCGTCTCGGTGCAGTCCGGGCAGGTCGGCGCCTGGAACCAGTCGAGTTCGCTGGGTTTGGCCATCGCGCATGGCCTGCCGCACACCGAGGTGTCGGCCGACCGGCCGTCCCAGTTCCTGCCCCGGAAGGCGTGGCGGTGCCACTTGAACCCGGTCCGTTCGGGAACCGGTAGCCAGTAGTGCCACCGCTCGGTGGTTTCCATGATTATCCCTTCCAGTTCGGCTGGGCCCGGTGGAGCTTCAGGTACGCGGTGAAGCACAGATCGCAGAACGGCCGGATGTGCTGCATCCGGCGGTCACGGGCGGCGGGGGCTTCGGCGTAGTCGTGCCCGCCGAGCGTGCTCACCCCACCGCCGTCGAGCGGTAGCGCGTCCAACGTGGCGTGCTGGTGGGTGTCGCCGTTCGGCACGAACCACGACACGACAACCCGTCTGGTCTCCTCACCGATCTCCACGGAGTTCCCCGGTTCGACCGCAGCACGGCCGAGCTCCAGGCCCGCTCGCGAGGCGCTGATCGGCCTCGACGGTTGCGCTTCGCTCACGATCAGTCACCGTAGCGAACCGAAATCTTTAACTCAAGATTTGAATAACGCAGCTATATAGCTCATTTAGGTGATAGCTGTGAGCTAGCTGAACGACTACAGTGCTTTGCTATGGCACTCGGACCAACAGCACGTAGACGACGGTTGGGCGCGCATCTTTCCGAGCTTCGCGAGAAAACAGGACTTACCGTCTCCAACGTGGGCGAGCACATGGGCGCATCGCCGCAGACCATCCGAAACTGGGAAAAGGGCCAGGCCAGCATGAAGAAGATGGAGCTGGCCGCCCTGTTGGAGCTCTACGACGCGCCCCACGAAGTTCGGCAGACTTTGGAGGACGCGCGCCGGGAAGGATCGAAGCGCAGCTGGTGGTCGACCTACCGTCTACCCGAGTGGTTCAAGCCCTACGTGGGATTGGAAACGGACGCTGCGCTGGTGTGCAACTTCGAGCAGGAACTGATCCCCGGTTTGCTGCAGACCGAGGATTACGCTCGGGCGATCCACACCTCGGGTGGACACATCACCGACCCCGAGGACGTCGAGAAACGCGTGGCCGCACGGATGGAACGGCAACGCCGTCTGTTCGACAAGGACAACCCGCTGGAGCTACGCGCGGTGATCAGCGAGGCGGCCCTGCACCGCAAGGTGGGCGGCAGGAAGGTTTGGAGCGAGCAGCTGGAACATCTGTTGGCGATGGCCGATCTACCCAACGTCATGTTCCAGGTTGTTTCGTACGAAGCGGGCGAACACGCCAGCATGACATCAGGGTTCACCGTGTTGGAGTTCGCCGAACCCACAGACCCGGACGTGGCTTACATGGAAAGTCCGTTGGGTGGGCACGTGATCGAGGACAACTCGGACGTGACGCTGTTGCGGAACTTGTTCGACGAACTGCGATCCTCGGCGATGCCGCAGCGCGAGTGCATCGACCTGGTACGCGAGATCGCCCCAGGACAGCCCGTGACGACGTAGTTCGCCCCTGACCTGTCTCGCTAACCTGGGGCCGTACGATGCACCTCGGCGAGATCGAGACTTCGAAAGGGGCGGCAATGACAGACCTGTCGCGCGCGACGTGGCGGACAAGCTCGCGCAGCGGAAATGGCGGACAGTGCGTCGAGATCGCGATGACCTCCGAGGTCGTCGGTGTTCGCGACAGCAAAGACCGTGCGGCCGGTCACTTCGCAGCGGCCCCCGCGCAGTGGTCCGCCTTCATCGACGCCGTGAAGACCAACCGGTTCGACTGACCACCGGTCGAGCCACATCGCACCCCCGGATGCACTCCGGGGGTGCTTTCGTATCCCTCCCGAGTAGTGAGAGGTGGCACGATCGCGGTCGTGCCCCGCAACCACCACCTTCGACAGGCACGCGAAGCCACTCCCTCACCGCGCATCCCGGGCGCGGGCATGAGCCGTGCCGAGCTGGCCGAGCAGGCGAATCGGTGGCTCGCTGCCAACACGGGCAGTTCGGGCGCCCTGGACGCGCACGCTTTGGCCCGCTACGAGCGCGGAGCGGTGGTGCGGCCGAACAGGGATTACCGTGCGGCGTTGCGCGTCGTTCTCGGGGTGACGGAGGACTCGGAGCTCGGTTTCGACCGAGCGAGCACTCCCGCCGCTCGGAGCACGCCTTCCGCGCGAGCTCTGCCTGTCGACAACGCGATTTCCGAGCGGATCACCGATGCCCCGGCTGACAGTGAAACGTTGACTTCCTCCCTGCCCTGGGGGGCGGGGATTCCCATCGGGCTCGCGCCCGATAGTTCCTGCTTCACAGCCGACTGCCGAAGGGAGGAGACCCTTGCGGACTCACACCGGCTCCACAGGCTTCGCCGGACTATGGCCCGGCTACCGCTCGACCAGCGGCAAGGATGTTCTTCGCGGCGTTGTGGTCCCGGTCGTGCCGGGTGCCGCAGTCGGGGCACGTCCATGCCCGCGTGGAGAGTGTTAAGCTCGGCAGCAGGTGTCCGCACGCGGAGCACGTTTTCGAACTCGGATACCAGCGGTCGATCACGACCAGGGTTTTGCCCGCTCGGGTGGTCTTGTATTCCAGCTGGCGCCGGAACTCGCCCAGCGCGGCGTCCATGACGGCCCGGTTCAGTCCGGCCTTGGCTTTGACGTTGCGGCCGGGCTTGTCGGTGGTGCCCTTCGCGCTGCTGGTCATGCCGGACACGTTGAGGTCTTCGATCGCGATGACATCGGCACGTCGCACGAGGTTCGTGGTGGTGCGGTGCAGGAAGTCGGCGCGGGCGTGGCGGATCTTGCGGTGCGCGCGGGCGAGGGTGCGTTTGGCTTTGCGTCGGTTGTTCGAGTCACGCTGCTTGCGGGCCATCTGTCGTTGGTAGCGGGCGAGGGTGCGTTCCTTGCGGTCCAGGTGTTTGGGGTTGGCGATGGTCTCGCCGGTGGACAGCGTCGCGAAGTCCTTCACGCCGAGGTCGATGCCGAGGGCCTCGCCCGTGGGCGGGGCAGGTTCGGGATCGTCGGTGTCGACGGCGAACGTCACGTACCAGCGCCCGTCCTGCTCGCGAGAGACCACCACCATCGTCGGGTTGAGGTTCGCGAGGGTGTCGTCATCCCAGGACCACACGAACTCAAGCGGTGTGGATTGTTTCGCCAACGTCAACGTCCCGCCGCGCATACGGAACGCGCTGCGGGTGTAGTGCGCCGACTGCTTCCCGTTTCGGGATTTGAAGCGCGGATACTTCGCGCGTCCGGCGAAGAAGTTCGCGAATGCGGTGTGCTGATGCCGCAGGGTCTGTTGCAGCGGCACGCTGGACACTTCGGACAGGAAAGCCAGCTCGCTGGTGCGTTTCCACTCCGACAGGGCCGCGTCGGTTTCGGTGTAGGAAGTCTTCTTGCCCTCGGTGTGGTAGGCGCGGTGCCGCTGATCGAGAGTCTTGTTCCACACGAGGCGCACACACCCGAACGTGCGGCCCAACTGGGCCGCCTGGTCCGAGTCCGGGTAGGCCCGGCACTTGTACGCCATCCGCATACGATCATTTTACACGATCGTCGATCACGAGTAATCGTGAGTGCGTGGTCACCCAACAGCACTCGGGATCGGCTTCCTCTCCGGCATAAACGCCAGGGCTTCCGCCAATTGGAGAAGGGTGAACGAGCTGCGGGCCACGAGCGACCGCCTGGTCGCGCTGGACGGCAGTCTCGGTGGCGGCGAGGTCGCTCCGCTGGCACTGCGCGCCTTCCAACGCACCCAACGCATCCTGGACCAGGGCAGCTACCGCGCGTCAGTCGAACGTGATCTCGAAGCGACCGCGGCGGAACTCGCCGAGGTAGCGGGCTGGTGCCTGATCGACGCCGGACGGTTCACCGAGGCGCACCGGGTCAACGCGGAAGCCCTGCGCCTGGCCGTCATAGCGGGGGACAGGAGCATGGAGTGGTTCGTGATGTCCAACGACGCCCTGGTCAGCCTGTACCAGGGCAATCCGCACGGAGCACTGCGCATCGTGCGGCGCTTCAGCGAGGCGAACCTCCCCAACCGAGTGAGAGCCTTGTTCGAGATCCGGCAGGCCCGGGCACTGGCCGCCCTCGAATCGCCGGCAGCCCTGGATGTCTTCGACAAGGCACGCTCGGAGCTCACCGAGAGTTTCACCCGCCGCGATCCCTCGTGGACCTGGTGGGTGGACCAACGAGAACTCGCGGTTCAGCGCGGCCACGTCCATGACGGACTCGGACACTCCCACGACGCGCTGCGCGACATGCTCGAATCCTGGGAACTCTCTCGCGGAAAAGAACACCTGCGGTGGGCCACCCACATCACGGCGGCGAACGCCCTACGGCTGAGCCTGCGAGTGGGTGCCCGGCAGGAGGCCGAACGAGTCATCGCCGATGTACACCAGATGCTGGGAGAGGTTTCCTCGGGACGGACGGAAAGCATCCTTCGGAGAACCGTGGCGGAGATTCCGCGGAATATCCCTTCCACCTTGTCAGGAGAACTCGAACAGATCCGCACCGAACTGGACTGACCACGGACCGAATCGCATCCCCTCGACACGAATCCGAAATTTCTTTCATATTTGCTTTCTCGCACGAAAAAAGCGGAGCCCCCTGATCGAAACCAGGGAGCCCCGTGCTACTTTGTATCCGCCAAGACTCAAAATAGCAGTGCCGAGCGTAGCACGGAATACGCTTCCCGCCACATGCGGTCCAGGCAGCGTGTGGGTAGGGCTACAAGTCCTGGCCACGGTTCACAGCCGTGCGGGCCGCCGTCAGAGGGCGTGAAGTCCGCGCGTCAGGCAACGCACGATCTAGGCGAACCCGGCCGTGTACTTGGTAAGCCCTGGCGCTCATGCTCGGGCACTCCGCCCATCACCGTGGCTCTGCCCGTAACCCCCGGCTCGGCGCGGGTCTAACACCCCGCGCGGGGTGAAGCTCCAAAGTCACAATTCCGGTATACCGAGAACCTTCACCTCCCCCTCGATCCCGGGAGAAGTGTGTCGAACACACGACACACCCGAGATCGAGGGGGGACTCGCAGCCTTACGGGTCCACGCGGCACCCGAGCCCCCGCGAAAACCCCACGGGAGTTACCGAATATTCTCGGATTCCCTCGAAAGAATGGACGGCGGCCTGATTCCGGGGTCACCAGAGGCTGTCGAGGGTCGCGGTTCGGAGTTCCCCGGCGAAAGCGGCCGGATTTCGTGCTGGAGCCATCGGATCTAGGGTCGGAACATGGCGCAGTACTACGAAGTTCACCCACGCAATCCGCAGCGGCGGGCGCTCAACCAGGCGGCCGAGATCCTCCGCTCGGACGGCCTGGTGGTCTACCCCACCGACTCCTGCTTCGCGCTCGGCTGCCGGGTGGGCAACAAGGACGGGCTGGAACGCATCCGCACGATCCGCAAACTCGACCAGCACCACCACTTCACCCTGGTGTGCCGGAACTTCTCCGAGCTCGGCCAGCTCGTCAACATCAACAACGCGACCTTCCGCGCCGTCAAGGCCACCACCCCGGGCAGTTACACGTTCATCCTGCCCGCCACCAAGGAGGTCCCCCGCAGGCTGCTGCACCCGAAGAAGAAGACCATCGGCGTGCGCATCCCCGACCACGTCACCGCCCAGGCACTGCTGGACACGCTGGACGAACCCCTGCTGTCGAGCACCCTGCTGCTGCCCGACCAGCAGGAACCGATGACCAACGGGTGGGACATCAAACAGCGGCTCGACCGCGAGGTGGACGCCGTGATCGACTCCGGCGACTGCGGGACCGACCCCACCACCGTGGTCGACTTCTCCGAGGACGAGCCCGAGATAGCCCGCTACGGCGCGGGAGATCCCACCCCGTTCGAGTAGTTCCACCGTCTTCCCGTCCCACACCTGGCGAACCAGCACGACGAGGACCGAGCGGTGAGGGATGTCCCTGGGGACATCGGCGGAGCCCGGGCGGGCCGTTGCGCGCGCGAGCACGCGCGGCAGACTGTCGAAGCGGGACCGCTCCCCGATGGATCCGGGACGGGGTCCCGGCCGGGAGCGTGGCGAGACGAACCCCAGGACGGATCGTGCCCGACGAGAGCAGGTTGATGCCCGACCAGGAAGCGAGCAGTACGAGCCACCCCCAGGGCCAGGGTCTCCACGTCGAGAGTCTCGGCGGCAACACCGTGGTGCGCAAGCGGCACGACTCCGACGATCGGGAACGTGAACTCTTCGCCGCGATCCCCGCCTCTCGGGACAGCCGTGCCGTGCTGGCCACAACGGCGTCGATACGCGAGGCAGGCTTCCTCGACACGTTGTGGCACGCCTGCCGCCGCGCGATTCTTCCCGCCCTGGCACCGGCGTCCACCGCAGCGAGACGCGGAGCGCCGAGCCAACTCTGGATCGCGGTAGGGGGACTGACTCGACCCGGTCCCCGAGGCGGTTCGATGGCCGAGGCACTCGCCACCGAACTCGACACGGACGTGCTGGTCCCCGACGGGCGGTTGGAGCTGGTACCCGGCGGCTCGCTCTACGTCACCGGCGGACGATGGCGGTTGTACCGCGCCGGTCACCCACCTCGACCGCACGTCGTGCGGTACCCGACGCCGCTGTGGGAGAAGCAGCTACCCGCCGGTCCGGTGGCCGACTCCGGGCTGCTCGCCGAACCGGTTCCGGCGGGAATGCGGATCCGCGAGGACGGGCAGGAGTTCCCTTCTCGGGAGAAGGATCTCGCGGTGCCGCAGTCCCCGCACCACCCCCGCCTGCTGCTGGGCTCTCCCGGCGCGACGCCGATCCCCGCGACACGACTGGTGTCCATGCTGAACCGGCTGTACGGGGGGCTGCGGAGGCCCTGGGAACTCGTACCGACCACGGTGGAGGAGGCCGCACCGACGCGGCTGCGCGAGCTCGCCGAACGGCTGAGCAGCGACGTGCTGGCGACCACCGGTCCCGTGCTGCACGGCGGTTCGGGCGGCGAACGGTCGGTGGTGCGGGATCCGCACTCCCCCTGGGAACCGTTTCCCGTGTCGCTGTGGCACTCGGCCACCGGCCCCGCACGGGTGGCGCTGACCGCTCGGGCGCCGCGCGGCTGGGTGAGGTTCAACCAGCTGGTCTATCGACGTGCCGAGGCCGGACCCGCCCCCGCACCGGGTGAGATGGTGGCCAGGGTCGTGCCCGGTGGGCTGGCGCTGCTGCCGTTCGCCCAGTCCGGGTTCAGGGGCGCCGCGGACGAGATCACCTTCGAGCAGCACCGGATGACCGTCTCGGTCGGATCGCCCTACGTCCCGGTGCCGCCGGAAGCCCCGCACGTGCTGCGGCAACTGCTCGACGGACTCACCCCTCGGCAGCGCGGCAGGGTTCGGCTGCTGATCCTGGGCATCGCCGACGAGCGGACGCGTGGGGAACTCACCGCCATCGCGGGTGAACCGGACGGAAGTGGTCCGGCATACCCGCCGATCTCCACAGCCGACGGTGCTCCGGAAGCCACGAGCGCCCCGCTCCCCGAGACGGACGCCCCTGACACGACCCCGAACGAAACCACGGCGCACATCCCCGCGGTCGAAAGCAGCACCCCGGCCGACAGTGCGCTGACCGACGACGGCGCGTCGGCTGACGAGGCATCCTTCCGCGACACCGACGACGAGCAGCGGCCGGTGTTCCACGCCACGCCGATACCGACGCACCGGCCGCGCACGGTCTCCGAACCGCCCCCGGAACTGCTGTCCGAGCGGGCCGACCGACCGTCTCCGCTCGACACCTCGGGCCACCCCACCCAGGCACCACCGCACACGGGAGTTCCCGAAGAACCTGCCGACACTCCACCGGCGCCGCCGTCCGACCGGGAACCGGACTCCCCGACGAGTGAGGACCCCGAGCGACCGAGGCTCGTACCAGCGCGGGCGGGTGGGACCGGCACACCGCACGACCACCACAGCACGTCCGAGGAACGCTCGCGCTTCGCCCGGGCGGTGGGTGACGACTTCGACGAGGTGCTGCCCAGTGTGAACACGGTGCTGGCGACCCATCCGGCGCTGCGGGAGAACGAGGCCGACGAGGCCAAGGCCGACTTCGTGGCGGTCATCCTCTACACCGGACGCGGCGAGAACGGGGGAAACGCGGTGAACCGGTTACTGCGCACCGGAAACACCGGAGCCGCCCGGGACTACGTGTCCTGCCTGCTCTCGGGACTGCGACGGCTGCCGGTGCACCGCGGCCCGTCCTTCCGTTTCGGTGGTTCACCGGACGGAGACGTCGAGGGCTACGAGCCGGGCGCGGTGCTGTCCGAACCCGGCTTCCTCAGCGCCACGGCGGCGGACGACCTGACCGCGAACGAGGAGCACGGCGACGTGGTGATCTGGTCGCACTCGGCACGCCGGGTCTCGCTGTTCGGGCGGAACTCGCTGCCCGAGGAGGTCGTGTTCGCCGCCGACTGCCGGTTCAAGGTCCTCGCCACGGCGGACGGGGAGACCGGTCGGCCCACGCTGCTGCTGCGGGAACTGCGGCCGGACGAGCGGACCGACCACGGTGAACTCGACGAAACCGATCTGGCCGTGCTGCCCAAACTCCGGCGCGCGCTGCGACGCAAGCACGGCACCGAACCACGAGTGCTCTCCGAGCGGGACCAGTTGGACCGGCTGAGTTCCCCGGTGGGGCTGGTGCCGACCGAACTCCGCGGCGACGCGGAAGCACCACCCACCGCTTCCGGAGCCGAAGCGGCGCGACCGGACCACACGGCAGGCGTCGCGACCACCGCACGATGAGTCGACGCCGCCCGACACGGTCTTCGACGAGGAGCGCGGCCGCAGCGAAGCCGCGGTAGGGAGAACCAGCCATGTCCGCTCGCCGCCCAGGCGTGCTCACCGATCTCGTGCTGCTGCTGAGCGCGCTGCTGTTCGCGTGTGCTCCGCAGGCGGTCGCAGCTGGTCACACGCTCCCAAGGGGGACGGCGAGCGGGTTCGAGCTCGCGGCACGGTCGGCCACCGAGCAGTGCCGTCGGCCACCGGTCAAGACGGCGCGGGCACGCCCGTGGGCACAGGAGATGCTGGCACCGGAGCGGGTCCGGGAACTCACCCGTGGCGCGGGCGTGACGGTGGCGGTCGTCGACTCCGGTGTCGACGCGACGACGCCGCAGCTGGCCGGTGCCGTACTCGACGGTGTCGACGTCCTCTCCGACGGTGGGGGAACCGCCGACACCGACTGCCTCGGGCACGGCACGTTCGTCGCCGGGATCATCGCCGCACGCCCCGCCGAGGGAACCGGTTTCACCGGAGTCGCCCCGGCCGCCACGATCCTCCCCGTCCGCGACACCCGGTCCAAGCAGGGCGGCTCGGCCGAGTCCATGGCCCGCGGCATCCGCGCGGCCACCGAGGCGGGCGCGCAGGTCGTCAACATATCGGCCAGCACGAACTACGACGACGCGGCGCTGCGCGAGGCCGTCGAGTACGCGCTGTCACGTGACGTGCTGATCGTCGCGGCGGCGGCCAACGAGGCGCAGCGGGGCAACCCGGTCCCCTACCCCGCTTCCTACCCCGGCGTGCTCGCCGTCGGCGCGATCGACTCCACCGGCGAACGCGCGGAGTTCTCCCAGACCGGGAAGTTCATCGACCTCGTCGCACCAGGTGTCGATGTGGTCAGCGTCGGACCTGGCGGCCCGGGACACTGGCAGGACAGCGGGACCAGCTTCGCCGCACCGTTCGTCTCCGGAACGGCGGCGCTGGTGCGGGCCTACCACCCGGAGCTGACCGCGGCGCAGGTCAGGCACCGTCTGACGAGCACGGCGAGCCATCCCGGCACGGAGGTACCGGACGAGGCGACGGGCTGGGGCGTGGTGGACCCGTACTCCGCTGTCACCAGCGTGCTGCCCTCGGGACAGGGCACCGGATCCGGTGCCGGGACCGTCCGGGTGGAGCACCCGGACGTGCCCCGGGACGATCCGACACCGATGCGCGTGGTGCTGATCAGCACCGTGGGGGTGACGCTGCTGATCAGCCTGGCCGCGATCGGGGCGAGGTTGGGACCGGCCGGATGGCGGCGCGGGTGGCGCCGCCGGCGCGTGGCGCGTGTCGTCGACAGCGCAGGCGCCGACGGCAACGGGAAAGACCACCCGCACGTCTCGGCCCGGTGATACCCGGACCAGCGATACCCGGTACGGGAGAACTCCGCCGGGAACGGCTCACCGCTCGGCGGTCGCGAGGGGTTCGAGCAGCGGTGTCTGCACCAGCCGCACCGTGCGCTTGCGGTTGACGAACTGGGCCCTGCCGACCGGAAGCGTCTTCGGCGGCAGCTCACCGAGGAACTTGCCCTCGTCCTTCGGGCAGGAGAACAACAACCCCGGGGTGCCCAGCTCCCACATCCGCCGCAGCACCGGGTCCATCATGGACCTGCCCGCGCCCGAGGTGCTGCGGGCGATGATCAGGTGGAAGCCGATGTCGGCGGCCTGCGGCAGCAGCGAGGCCAGCGCCTGCACCGGGTTGTTCATGCCGGTCTGCACCAGCTCGTGGTCGTCGACGACGATGAACAGCCGCCCACCGGTCCACCAGTCCCGCTTGGGCAGTCGGTCCGGGGTGATCTCCGGCCCGGGCAGCCGATCGGTGAGCAGCCCGGCCGTCTCCTCGATGGTGGTGGCGAAGGTGTCGCCGGAGACCGAGTAGCCCAGCTGGTACTCCTGCGGCACCGCGTCGTGCAGTTCGCGGCGCAGGTCGGCGAACATCAGCCGTGCCTGGTCGGGTCGGTAGTGTCGTTGCACCGAACGCGCGATGTGGCGCAGCAGGTTCGTCTTTCCCGTCTCGGTGTCGCCGAAGATCATCAGGTGCGGGGTGACGTCGAAGTCGTGCCACAGCGGCGCGAGGTCGACGTCGTCGATGCCCAGCGAGATCCTGGGCAGACCGGTACTGCCCGCCAGCGGTTCCGGCAGCTCGGAGGCGTGCACCTCCACAGGCAACAGCCGCACCGGGGGCGCCTGCGGGACGCCGGGCACCGCGACCGCCTCGACCAGGTCGGTCACCGCGTCGGCGAGGTCGTCGGTTCGGGCACGACCGTCCACCCGGGGCAGCGCGGCGAGGAAGTGCTGCTTGTCGGTGGTCAGGCCACGCCCGGGCGAGTCGGGAACCTTGGCCGCGAGCCTGCTGTTGACTTCGGACTCCACCGGATCGCCCAGCCGCAGCTCCAGCCGCGTGCCGAGCACGCCGCGCAACCACGGACGCATGTCCGACCAGCGCGCGGCGCCGACGACCAGGTGGATGCCGAAGGTCAGCCCGCGCGCGGCGATCTCGCCGAGCCGGTCCTCCAGCTCGTCGAACTCGTTGCGCACGGTGTACCAGCCGTCGATGAACAGGAACACGTCGCCGTACGGGTCCTCGTCGACGAACCGCCCCGCGCGCTTGGCACGGCGGTAGGCCGACATCGAGTCCAGGTTGTTGGCCTGGAAGGCGACCTCCCGGCGTTCGAGCAGGTTGACGATCTCCTGCACGGTGCGGGTGACCCGGTCCCGGTCCAGGCGGCCCGCCACGCTTCCCACGTGCGGCAGGTCCCGCAGCGGTGCCAGTGAGCCACCACCGAAGTCCAGGCAGTAGAACTGCGCCTCGGCGGCCGAGTGGGTCAGCGCCAGCGCGGTGATCATGGTGCGCAGCACGGTGCTCTTGCCGCTCTGCGGGCCACCGACCACGCCGACGTGCCCCTGGGCACCGGAGAGGTCAGCCGTCAGCAGCTCGCGGCGCTGCTGCGCGGGCAGGTCGATCAGTCCCAGCGGCACCCGCAGTCCGTCCTCGGTGGAGCGCTCGGTCGACCGCAGGCCGGTGTCCGGGGATTCCAGCAGCGGCGGCAGCAGATCGTCCAGCGTGGGCGAGACCCGCATCGGCGGCAACCACACCTGGTGCGCCGCCGGGCCGTGATCGCTGAGCCGGTCGATGAGCACGTCCACGAGCGAGGTCTGCGGCCCGCTGTCATCCTCCGGCTCCGGTGGGGCCTCGACGGTGCGCCGAACGCGGGGTTCGACGTAGTCACCGCCGAACGGCACCAGCTGTTCCTCGATGACCTCCTTGCTGCGCTGCCTGCGCGGGGTGCGGTAGACACCCGACACGTAGGCGGCCTTGAACCGGGAGAGGGTCTGGGTGTCCGAACGCAGGTAACCGTTGCCCGGCGTGGTGGGCAGCTCGTAGGCGTCCGGCACACCGATCACGCTGCGGCTCTCCATCGCCGAGAACGTGCGCAGCCCGATGCGGTAGGACAGGTGGGTCTCCACCTTGCTGATGCGGCCCTCGTCGAGCCGCTGCGAGGCCAGCAGCAGGTGCACGCCGAGACTGCGGCCGAGCCTGCCGATCATGGCGAACACGTCGATGAACTCGGGTTTGCTGACCAGCATCTCGCTGAACTCGTCGACCACGACGAACAGGCTCGGCATCGGATCCAGCGGCACTCCGGAACGACGCGCCTTCTCGTACTCCCGCTGGGAACTGTAGTTCCCGGCCGAGCGCAGCAGCTCCTGTCGCCGGTTCATCTCCCCGGTGAGCGCGTCCTGCATCCGGTCGACCAGTTCGATCTCGTCGACCAGATTGGTGATCACCGCCGAGGTGTGCGGCAGCCGGTCGAAGCCGAGGAAGGCGGCACCACCCTTGAAGTCCACCAGCACGAGGTTGAGCTCGTCCGAGGCGTGCGTGGTCACCAGGGCCAGTACCAGGGTCCGCAGCAGCTCGCTCTTGCCGGAGCCGGTGGCGCCGATCAGCATCCCGTGCGGCCCCATGCCGTCCTCGGCGGACTCCTTGATGTCCAGTTCGATCGGGGTGCCGTTGCCCGCGATGCCGATCGGCACCCGCATGCGCTGCCATCCCGAGCGGTCCCGGCGCAGCTGGTCGACGTCGAAGGTACGCGCGTCGGGCACGCCCAGCAGCGAGGTCAGCTCGTAGTCGGTGGTCAGTGGCTCACCGGAGTCGCCGCTGGTGCCCATCCGGTGCGGCGCGATGTCGCGCGCCAGCGCCGAGGCAGTCACCACCCCCACTCCGTCCGGTCCGCACAGCGAAGTCGTGCTCTCCCGGCCCGCGCGGTCGAAGTCGACCGTGCGGATCTCGGCGGAGTCGACCTCCAGGTGCAGCACCGAACGGTCCGCCTGCCAGGTCAGCGCGCTGTCGATGTCGACGATCACGGTGTTGCGGTAGCCACCCCCGGAGAAGCGGTGTCCGGCCGGGATGTTCACCCCGTCGACCACGACCACCACGAACGGCTCACCACTGGTGATCGGGGTGGAGGGTTCGAAGCGGGGGCGCTCGGTGTAGGAATCTCCGCCCAGGAGCTCCTCCATGTCGGTGACGTTGTCCGAGATCAACCGCAGCGGCCCGGCCCCGTCGCGACGACCGTCGTCCTGGGCGTGCGGCAGCCACTTCGTCCAGAGCCACTCCTCGCGCCGCTCGTTTCCGACGCACACGGCCACGGTCAGGTCGGCCGGTGAGTGGAAGGCGACGAGCTGGCACAGCAGCGCCCGCACCAGCGAACGTTGCGCCTCGGGCTCGCCACGCAGCTGGATCCGGGCGAAGCCGCGAAGATAGACCGCGATCGGCGCGGAGGGCAACGTGGTGTAGGTGCGCAGGAACCGGCGCAGGGCGTAGGCGCTGAGCGGTTCGAGGTCCTCGACCGGTTTGGTCTGCGGTGGGACGAGCTTGACGGCGGAGCGCTGCTGCCCCAGTCCGAGCCGGACCTCCCCGAAGTCCTCGTGCGCCACGCGGCGTTCCCAGAGGCGGTAACTACGCACCAGCGACCACAGCGACCGCGGATCCGGATGTTTCCAGATCGCCGCGCGGTGCTGCTCGCCCAACGCGTCACGCACCTTGCGCCGCACCTGCGAGAGATAGCGCAGGTAGTCCCGGCGGTCACCGGTGAGCTGGTGCTTGCGGTCGGTGGATGCCCTGGCCAGCTGGCCGAGGACCATGGTGACCATGGCGACGCCCATCAGGCCGCCACCGATGTAGGTCATCATGCTCCCGGAACGGGCCGACGAGAGCATCATCATCGTCATGGCTCCGGCCATGACCGCCATCGGCAGATACATCAGCACCGTGCTCAGGCTGTTGCTCTGCGGCTCCGGCACGCTGGGCGGTTCCTGTAGCTCCACCTGGTCCGCGGGCATCGCAGGCCCCACGCGGCGGGCCGGCCTGCGGAACAGCGTCGTGCTCAACGCGCGTCTCCTCGTTGGTGCGGGATTCCCCTTGGTGTTGCGGAGGGGCCACCCGAACGCACCAATCCCCGCGCGCGAGTGACTACCTTCCGCCGTTGTCACGGTCTCGGCCAGCCAGCCAGCCAGGAAGGAAACCGGACACCAACGTGGACGACGCCACCAAGGATGTCACAAATCAGCTCTGCCGACTACGCCTGATCGTCAAGGACAGATCGGTCGAGATGGCGCTGCCCACCGACGTCGCCCTGATCGACCTGCTGCCCGCCATCCTGCGCCACGCGGGCGGAGAACTCGCCGACGAGGGGGTCGAGCACGAGGGGTGGGTGTTGCAGCGGTTCGGCAAGCCCCCTTTCGACGAGGAACGCACCACCGCCGAACTGGGACTGCTCGACGGCGAGACGGTCCACCTGCGACCGAGGGCCGAGCGCCTGCCGCCCATCGACTTCGACGACCTCGTGGACGGAATCGCCGAACAGGCACGACGCCGCTCCGATCCGTGGTCCGAACGACTCAGCCGGTGGATGCTGCTCGCCTTCGGCGGGACCGCGCTGCTCGTCGGCCTCGTGGTGCTCGGTTCCGGCGGGCCCGGGATCACCGGAACGATCACCGCCGGGGGAACCGCCCTCGTGCTGCTGCTGACGGCCACCGCGCTGGCACGAGGGCGGGCCGACACGATCACCGCCGTCGTGCTGGCCGGCCTGGCACTGCCCTACGCGGGGTTGTGCGGCTGGTACCTGCCGCTGCTTTCCTCGCCCCAGGCGCAGGCACCGGCGTGCATCGCCTGCGCCGCGATGCTGGTGGTGGCGGGGCTGGGCATCGGACTGGTGGGAACGGCCGAGGCCGCGTTGCTGTTCGTCAGCGGGCTGTTCACCGCCGTGCCGCTGGGCATCACCGCGGTCATCGACGCGGCGTCCCCGCTGGACAGCGGCCAGGCCGCGGGGATCGGCCTGATGCTGGTGCTGCTCGCACTCGGTTTCGTGCCCACCTCCTCCTTCCGGCTGGCCGGGCTGAGCCTGCCCCCACTGCCCACGAGTTCGGAGGAGTTCGGCCAGGACACCGATCCCTTCCCGCACGAGGTCGTGGTGGAGCGCTCGGCGGTGGCCGACCGGTACATGACCGGACTGTACGCGGCGCTGGGGCTGACCGCGGTGGTGCTGTTCACGGCGCTGCTCGTCCCCGGCGGGATGTGGTCGATGATCACCACCGCCGTGGCGGCACTGCTGCTCCTGTTGCGCTCCCGACACGTCGACAGCGCACGCCAGCGTTGGCCGCTACTGATCACGGCCGGTTACGCGCTCGCCCTGGACGGCGTGGTCCTGGCGCTGGGAATGGAACCGTTCGCCCGGCTCTGGTACGGCTTCACCGCCACCCTGGTACTCGCACTGCTGCTCGTGGTGGCCAGCACAACCCTGCCCGGCCGGAAACTGGCCCCGTACTGGGGACGGGCGGTCGACCTGCTGGAGACGTTCTCCGCACTGGCGCTGGTCCCGCTGCTGCTGGCGGCGCTCGACGTCTACATGTTCGTACGCGGCCTGGCGGGTTAGCGACCGCGACCACCCCCGGTGACCGAGAACCTCCGAAGAGGTCGGGCACTTCCTCCGAGATCACCGACCGCGAACCATCCCTGGGAGAACCATGCAGTCCAGACGCGACCAGGTGCAGGCCTACTTCTTCGTGGTGGGGCGCCTGGTATCCGCGCTGATGCGGGCGAGCCCGGACGACCAGACCACCCCGACCCGCCGCTTCGTGATGGGCACGGTCATCGGAACCCTGCTGGGTGCGCTGGTGGTGGCCGGTTTCGGCATCGTGGGGCTGATCTTTCCCGGCGGCAAGACCTCGTGGCAGGCCGAGGGCACGATCGTCGTGGAGAAGGAGACCGGAGCCCGCTACCTGTACCTGAACGGCACGCTGCGCCCGGTGCTGAACCACGCCTCGGCGCTGCTGGCCCGCAACCAGTCCGGCGGTGACCCCGAGCTGGTCTCGCGGAACTCGCTGCGGGGGACACCGCGCGGCACCCCGATCGGTATTCCCGGCGCACCGGACTCGATCCCGGAGCAAAAGCACCTGAGCCGGGCACCGTGGGTGGTGTGCGCGCGGACGGCCACGAAACCGTCCGGCGAGCAGGTTCCGATCACCCACCTCCGGGTGGGCGACGGCCCGAGTAGCGGGCTCGGTTCCGACGAAGGAGTCGTGGTGTCCACACCGGACGGCACGGAATACCTGGTGTGGCAGGGCAGGCGACTGAAGCTGACCGGGCGGTCCGTGACCGAGGCGCTGGGCTACGGCGATGTGGTCCCGTTCCCGGTCGCCACCTCCTGGATCAACACCATCCCGAGCGGCCCCGACCTCGCCGCGCCGGAGATTCCGAACGCGGGATCCCGGGCGCCGGAGGTGGCGGGGGAAGCAGCCACAGTGGGCCGGATCTACGAGATGCGCAACCCGGCGCTGGATTCGGAGTCCTCGTTCTACGTGATGCGATCGGACGGGCTATCCTCGCTGACCCCGCTGGCGGCGAGCCTGCTGCTCACCGCACCCTCCTCCGGAGCACAGCCGGTCGAGATCGGGCCCGAGGCCCTGTCCACCACACCGATCTCGGAAACCGACAGCGTTCCGGAGGGCTACCCGGCGGTGCCGCCCACTCCGAGGCAGCTCAGCCAGGGCGGAAAAACCCGTCCCTGCGCCTCGTTCCGGGTCGGTTCGGGACAGTCGAACACCCCCACCATCACGCTGACCCCCCGGAACCGGAGCACCACCACCGCGAGCTCGGGCGCAGAAGAGGTGGCCGAACGGATCACGATCCCGGCCGGGCAGGGCGTGCTGGCCCGCGACCTGCCCGCCCCCGGCGTGGCGGGCGGGACGAACTACCTGATCACCAGTCTCGGGGTGAAGTACCCACTGGCCACACCGGACGTGGCTGGAGTGCTGGGCTACGGCGGGGCGGAGCCGGTGGCGGTCCCCGGATCGCTGCTGTCGCTGCTGCCCTCCGGCCCCTCGCTGGACCCGAACACCGCGACGGTGACCCGAAAACCCGGCAACACGGGCGACGACTCCCCGTGAAGGATATCCCTGTCTCGAATCGAGCACGCCCTCACGGCTGCCCGCCCGGAGCGAATCGGTGATGGACTGACTCCCGCCGCCACGGGGACATCGGCGAAAGCAGGATTCCGCCGGCGGAGGACCGCTCCGTCCGGCGACCACGGAAGAGAGGTCACATGGCCACGCAGCAGACGAGGCTCACGCAGTCCAGTCTGGCCCAGCTCGCCAATCGCCACGAAGAGGTGGCGGGCCAGATCACCAGTCAGCAGACGTCGCTCGCGAGCAGCATCGACATGCTGGCGAGTGCCAACCGCGGCGACATGATGACGAGCCTGAAGAATGTCCACCAGCAGTGGGACCAGGCGTGCAGGGACATCGTGAAGAACCTGGAGCGGATGGCCCAGGAGGTCAACCGCACCGGGCGCGAGACCCAGGACCAGGACTCCGCGACCGCTCAGCAGATCGGCCAGATACAGACCCCGGGACTGTCCAGCTTCATGTCCTGACTCCCGTTATCGAACCCGCATTCCGCACGTACGAGGAGGCCCTCCCATGGCCGACGAGATCCAGTACCAGTACGCCGCGCTGCAGCAGGGCGTCGACGACATGCAACGGGTCACCCAGCAGATTCAGCAGCAGGTCGACGAGCTGCGCCAGCAGACGCAGCAGGCCCTGCAGGACTGGGACTCGCAGAGCTCGGAGAACTACAACCAGCTCGCGGGCAGGATTCGCACGGACTTCGAGGCGATGAACCAGATGCTCACCCGACTGCGGATGGCCACCAACCAGGCGCAGGAGGACATGAGCCAGACCGACCGCAAGCTGGCGAGCAACTTCGGCTGATCCCGTCGCGGATCGGTGCACACGCGCGGCACCGGAAGCGGTGACCGCACCGCCCGGTGCCGCGTGTTCACACCGTCCCCGAGTGAGCCACAACGCCCTCGACCGCACGCAACCGAGGAACCATCTCCCATGAGCACCCAAGGCAGCCAGACCTCACTCGACGCGTCCGAGGTCCGCAAGGCGGGCAATGCCATCGGCGACATCGCCGAGGACGTCAACGGTTTCTCCGAACTCAACGACGTGCACCCGAAGGCGGGTGACTTCGCCGTGGGCTCCTGGCTCAACCAGCTCATCGCCGCACGCCGGGACACCCTGCATCAGCACTGCAACGACCTGCAGCGGACGTTGCGGGAGGTCTCCGAACAGCTCAAGCACATCGCCACGGAGATCGAACGAACGGACCGGGACAACGGCGAACAGCTGGACAAGCTCAACGCGGAGCTGCAGAGCTCCGTGAACCAGCTGCGAAGCCAGAACCCCACGCTACCGATGGCCCCGAAGGGTCCCGACTCGCAGAACGGCTTCGTCTGAGTCGCTTTCCCGACCGACTGTCTATCCGTCCTCCGAGTTCCCCGAGATCCAGGTCCGTCACCTCGTAGACCGCTTCGTTGTTCCACGGGGACTCCGCCGCATCCGAACCGGAGCAGAACACGCCCATGGTTTCCCTCAATGACACCGACTACGGCCTCGACTACCAGGAGGACAGGGAAGCCCTGAACGAGAACAGGGAGAACCAGGAGGACGAGGCCACGGAAGAGGACGGTGAAAGCACGGAGGAAGGCGAGGACGACGAGCTCACCGAGGAGGAGAAGAAGCGCAGGGAGGAGCACACCGACGACAACGGCATCCGGCACTTCTACTCCCCCGAAGAGCTCGCCGAGGACGGCGGTGACTACGACAGAGTCTGGATCAACCAGGACTACTTCGACGACAGGGTGGACGACTCCGAAACCGACTCGGAGAACGTCCTGGACCGCGAGGAGGAGTACACCGACGAGGAGTCCGAGGGCGCGCAGGACTACCTCGACGGTTCCGAGGAGACCATTTCCGAGTCCGACGAGAGCGTGGAGGTGGAGGACGCCGAGGGCACCGAGTACTCCGGCGGCGACTCCGTCGGAGTGCAGGGCTCGACTCCCCCGGCTCCGCTGGAGGACTACACCCAGTTCTCCATGTCCCAGATTGTGCAGGCGCTCAGCGGTGACGCGGGCAGCCTGCGCGCGGCAGGCACGGCTTTCGGGAACATGACCGAGAAACTCTCCACCGCGCACGAGTCCTTCCGGAACCAGGTCGACAGGCTGCAGAATTCCTTCGAGGGCGAAGCGGGCAAGGCCTTCCAGCGGTACTCCGAGAGGTTGCTGGAATCGGCCGAAGAAGTGGTCACCTCGTTGCGCGACGGCCGCTATCAGGAAGGCATCGCCGAGACGGGGGACATGGCCGCACGCGGGAAGAACGCGGTCATTCCACTGGTGAAGGCCTATGCGGAGGCGGCTGCCTACGCCGAGGCCTTCGCCTCGCTGGGTTCCTCGGTCAAGGGATCGGCCGCTGCCGCCCGATCCGCCGAGAAGATCGCGAAGGAGATTCTGGACAACGCGCGCGAAGTGGTGGCCACCGTCGCCGACACCTATCAGGCATCGGGAAGTTCGCTGACTCCGCTGACCACTTCCCTACCCGGCACCGGATACGGCAGTGGGAACGGCTACGGCAGCCAGTACGGGAACGGCACCGGATACGGGAACCAGTACGGCAACGGCTACGGCAACGGCTACGGCAACGGTTATGGCAGCCAGTACGGGAACGGATACGGAACCGGATACGGGAACAGCACCGGGTACGGAAGCCAGTACGGCAGCGGCAACAGCAACGGCTACGGAACCGGGAACGGCTACGGCAGCGGCAACCAGTACACCAACGGCAACGGGTACGGCAGCGAGACCGCTGATTCGCTGACCGAAGGTGGCACGAACGGGAGCGGCGAACGCAGCGAGAAGGAACTCGCCGCGGAGCGCGCCCGGCAGGAAGAACTGGCCCGGCAGGCTCGGCAGGACGCCGAACGGCAGGGCGAGGAGGCCGTGTCGAAGCTGGCGAACGGCGATTCGGGCTACACCGGATCGAGCGAGCGCCCGCGGAACGTCGGCGCAGGCGGTGGCGACGGAAGCGGGTCGGGGGAAGCGGCACTGAACGCGGCTCGAAACGCGTCCGAGGACGCCCGAGCCGCGGGCCGGGAAGCGATGTCCGGGTTCGAGAGCAGTAACGGCAGCGGGGGCACCGGCCAGAGTGCTGGCGGCGGTGTGCTGGGAGGTACCGGTGGCTCCGGCACCCGGGGGAACAGCAGGAGCAGCGGCAGCAGGAACAACGCCAACGGTTCCGGGAACGGCGAAAGCGGGCAGCAGGAACCGGCCATCGATCAGAGCGCCGTGGATGAGGCACTCGACGACGCCACCGGCGCGGCACGCCAAGCGGGCCAACAGGCTCTCGAAGACCTCACCGGCAGCAGCGGCAGCGGAAGTGGTGGGAATGGCGGCGGCAGCGACATACCGACCAGCAGCTTCGACCCGGCCGGAAGCGGCGGGGGCTCCGGCAACAACCAGGGCTCCGGCGACGATCAGGCCGCGATCGATCAGAAAGCCGTGGACGAGGCACTCGACGACGCCACCGGCGCGGCACGCCAAGCGGGCCAACAGGCTCTCGAAGACCTCACCGGCGACGAGGGCACCGACGGGTCCGCGGATGACGGTACGGACGCGACCGGTTCGGGCAACGGCGAGTCCGAACAGGACGGGAACGCACTCGAACCGAAACAGCTGGGCAAAGCGCTGGATGACGCCGACGACGCGGCGAAGCAGGCCGGGCGGGAGGCTCTCGAAGCACTCAGTGCCGATGCCCCGGAGGGATCCGATGCGGCCGAGCAGGAGATCGGACGGGAGCAGGCCGGTGGCGTCGTCGACGACATGGCCAACGCGGCCCGCGCCGCCGGACAGGAATCCCTGAACGAACTGCTCGGCCCCGAAGCCGCCCAGAGCGAACAGGCCCAGAACATCCTCGACGACGTCACCGAACAAGCCCGCACCGCCGGGCAGAAGAGCCTGGACGAACTCACCTCGGACGGCGGCTCCATCACCGCGGGAGACATGAGCGGAGTCGTCGACGACGTGCTGGCGAAAGGCCGTTCGGCCGGTGAGGACGCCCTGGATGCGCTGAGCTCCACCGGCGATGGGGGCGACGTGGCCGGGGCTTCTCGGGTGTCCGACGCGTTCGACGAAACCGGCGGCTCCGAGGAGAACGCGGCTCAGGGGGCGATCGACGCGCTCAACGAGGAGGGCATCGACACCGGCGGCGGTTCGGTCGAACGGGGACGGGTCGACGACATCATCGACGACATGACGGACGCGGCCCGCGCCGCCGGACAGGAATCCCTGAACGAACTGCTCGGCCCCGAAGCCGCCCAGAGCGAACAGGCCCAGGACATCCTCGACGACGTCACCGAACAGGCCCGCACGGCGGGTGAGGAGAGCCTGCGACAAGCCGCCGCGGACGGTGAACCGCTGAGCTTCGACGAGGTCGGCGAGGTGATCGACGACGTGGTGGAGACCAGTCGCACCGCGGGCGACGAGGCGATGGCCTCGCTCGACGGAGCGGAGCAGCAGAGTCGGAGCCTCAGCGACTTCCTGGCACCGCAGCGGAACGCGGCGAGCGTGGCCTCGGAGGGTGTGAGCAGCCCGAGCCTGCCCGACCTCGATTCCGACAGCGGCACGGCGCTCACCGGCGGTGGCAGCGGCGGTGTGGGCGGCATAGGCAGCGTTGGTGGTGGGGGAAGTTCGATCCCCGGCGACATGGGCGGGGGTAACACGCTCGGAACGAACGCCACGACCACGGGACTGAGCGCCACGCCGCCGAGCTCGACACCACCCACCGTCGGCCCCGGAAGCGGCACGGCGGCGACGGCGCCGGGCACGGCCGCTTCCGGCGGTCGTGGGATGCCGATGATGCCGCCGATGATGGGCGGCGGAGGGGCCGGAGCAGGCGGTGGCGGCCAGCAGGACCGGGAACGTTCGACTTGGTTGACCGAGGACAACGGCGCGTGGTTCACGAACGACGAGGAAGTCGCTCCACCAGTGCTGGGTCACGACACCTAACGCGCCGATTCGGCAGCACGTCTGGAGAGGAATCGCATGAGCACGCCGAACGGTGCCGAGCAATCGGACCGATCCGAGATAGCGCGGATGGAAGAACACCACACGCTGGACACCGCCGCCGCCGCGGTGGCCGCCGCGGATCCGCAGCAGTTCTACCGGGACGGACAGCACTTCGAGAACACCGCGCAACGCCTGCGCACGGCCAACGACGCGTTTCGACGCGAGCTGCGCAGGGTCGAGGGCGCCTGGCAGGGTCCGGGCGCGCAGCGGTTCCAAACCACGGCGCGGCGGATCATGGACACAGTGGAGCAGCTGGTCGAAACGATCTCGGCGCCGAGCTACTCGGCGTTGCACGACCATCTCGGGGACGCGGCGTCGAACGCCGGAAGGCAGCTGCGGGAGCTGCGCTCCCAACGCGAGAGCGGGCGACAGGCCGTGGTCGACGATCCGGCCATGGCCGGAACACCGGAGGGGCAACAGCAACTCCGGCACCAGGAGCAGGCGCAGAACGAGCACGCCCAACTGGTGCTGCGGGACCTGGCGAGGATCTATCAGCAGGTCGGTGGGCAGTTGCGCGAACCCCCGCCGCACAGCACGCGGGGCAACCAGGTGAGCGATGCGGTTCACCGGGACGCCGGTGACGGGGTTGATGCCGGTGTGGCTGCCGGAACGGATGCGGTCACGACCACCACGACCGGAGTCGGTTTCGTCGGTGCCGCCACCCCCACGAGTACTTACGGCCCCGTCGGGGCGGGAGCCGCCGATACCCGGTCGATGTCCTCGGACACCGACAACACAGTGCGAAGCGGTGGGGTCGGCGGCGCGGAATCCGCCTTCGCGAGCGCCCGACCCGTGACGCACGTTGTGGGGAGCTCGGAGAACACTTCGGAAACGTTCGTGAGAAGCACCGGAGCACCGGTGACACTGGCCGGTGCGGCGCGGGAAGACGGTGGCGTGCTGGGACGCGGCGACGTGAACCGGACAACCGGGATCACTCCGGACAGCGGTGATCGGGTCGGGATGAGTTCGACGGGTACCGAGGTCCCGGGCGTGCTCGCCGCTCCCGGAATGTCCGTCGGCGCCACGAACGCTCGCGGCCGGGAACGCGGCGGAGAGGAGCAGCTCGAACACCGGACCGAGCTCGAATCGGCTTCGGATCTCCCCGGCGCCGGGAACGAACCGGGAATCGATGCCGCGACGTTCGGCACCGCGGTTCCGGTTTCCCGCCCCGAGTACTCCACCCCGAGCGCACCCACCGGCTACACCACGCCCACCACGCAGGGCGACGCGGCGAGCAGCAGGGGCTCGAAGCCCGTATCCCCCGGTGCCACGGTTCCCTCCCGAGTGTCGACCGTGGTCAGCCCGTCGAGCGCCTACGGAGCGAGCGCTGCCGGGATGAGCACCGCCGGCGAGCTCGGCGGCACGACCTCGTACTCGGCCGCGAACGCCAGGGCCGCCACCGGCGGAGCCACCCCGACCAGCGCCGGACGCCTCGCGAACAGTGCCGAAGTTCCCTCCGCCGTCACCCCGGCGAGCAACGGACGGGCCGGCCTGTCCGCGAGCCCGGAAAGGCTCGGCGGAGCACCGGGCGGCTCGGTGCCACCCACGGGAGGCAACGGTGATCGGGACGACCGCGAACGCGATCGGAACACCCTGCAGTACGAGGACGAGGACGTCTGGGGCGGGGCCGGTGGCTCCGGCGGCGTGCTCGGGCGTTGACCGACATCCGAATTCCGACGATCAGGGAGGCCACATGACATCCGAGGGTTTCCGGCGCGAGATGCCCGATCTGAGCTCGGCACTGGAGGTGTTCGAGGAGGAACAGCGCAAGCTGGCCGAGTTCCAGCGCAAGCTGGCCGAGACCACCACCGTGGTGGACGCGCCGAAGAAGCTGTTCACGGTCACGCTGGACGGTAACGGCGAACTCACCGAGCTGAAGTTCAACACCACCGGCTACCGCTCGATGCCACCGGCCGAGCTCTCCGCGCTGATCACCGAGACGCTGCAGAAGGCGCGTCGGCAGAGCCTGCAGACCATGCAGGAGCTCATGGGCAGCCCGATGGGAGGCACGGATTTCAACGACCTCGCCTCCGGGCAGGCGGATCTGGCCGACGTACTCGGCAAGGTGATGGAACCGTCGCTGGATCTGGTGCGCGAGGCCAACGGCGATTCGCCGTCGAAGAGTTCCGACAGGACCGAGGACGACGGCTGGGACCGGAGCTGAGCCCACCCCCGTGAACCTTCCCCGACAACACCACGGAGACGGACATGACTTCCGAGACCTACCTCGATGTTCCGGGTACCGAGAACGCGGGGCGACGGCTGTCGCAGGCAGTCGAGGAGTTCAAGGGGTCGCTGCGAAGCCTGGACTACGAGCTGGAGCGGGACCACGGCTGCTGGAGCGACGACGAGATCGGCGAACAGTTCGAGTCGTCCTACCTGGACGAGGCGAACAAGACGCGGGAAAGCCTGCGAAAGCTGCGGGAGTCCCTCACCGAGTTCGCCGACGTGGGGCTGCCCAACGTCATATCGAACGTTCAGGATCTGGACAGTTCCTACGGTGACGTCATGAAGCAGTACCGGAGCCAGGTCGAGGAATACCGCTCGAAGATGGCGGAGCACATGCTTCCCCCGGACGACGAGGAGTCCTCGTGATCGCACGGGTCCGGTAACGCCCTTCCGGAACGGCGGTCCCACCGAGCACGGCCCGGTGGAACCGCCGCGTCACCGGCCCCGGCGCGAGCGACGAGCGCGGTGACCCCACCACGCCCCGTCGGTTCCTCACGGAACCACCCGAGCAGACCGAGAACCTCTGACAAAAGGCTGCTTCCTCCCCCAAGCGCTTCAGCCTCAGCAGGACGAGGAGATCCGGTGCGTGAGTCGGATGCATCGCAAGGCGGGGAGGGCACGTGGCGTAGGCCGCTACTCGAGGTGCCCTCCAACGCAGCAAGGCGCCGACTCACGTGACGGCTACCCGGCCGGCTACGCAGTTCCGTTATGAGTTGTAAACCGCGCACGCTAAGGAATCGTGTCCCATGCCCACAGAACTCCCGGAGGGACTCCAGAAGGCACTGGAGATCGTCGGCGGGCAACGTTGGCCCGAAGGGGACGAGGACGGGCTGCGCAGGATGAGCGTGGCCTGGTCGGACATCTGCGCGGCGATCGACAAGCTGGAAGCCGCGGTGGAGCGCTCGGCCAACGACATCGGCACCACCATGCACGGCGAGTTCAGCGACGCCTACGGGAAGTACGTCACCGACACGTTGCGGCCGCTGTTGCGGGAGCTGCGCGAAAAGACCACCAAGCACTCGGAGTTGGCGAAGAACACCGCGGCCGACATCCAGTACGTCAAGATCAGCATCATCGTGCAGCTGGTGATCGTGGCCGCGACGCTGGCCTTCTCCTGGCTGCCCGGGATCGGGCAGGCGATCACCGCCGCCGCGGCCGCCACGGCACGAGCGGTGATCACGTCGCTCTTCCGCACGGTGCTGCAGAACATCATCGTCGGTGCGGCGGCGGGAGTCGCCCTCGAGGTCGGGCTGGACGTGGCGATCCAGGGGATGCAGATGCTCACCGGAGTTCGCACCGACTGGAACGAGGACTTCACGAAGGGCGCGGCGATCGGCGGGGCGCTCGGCGGTGCGATGGGCGGTGCCGTGTACGGCGTTTTCCAAGGGCTCGGTGGGTTCGCACGGGGCGGTATCGGTGACGTCGGCGGTGCTGGCGTCGACAAGGTAGTCCGCGGTCCAGGCGCGGAGGGAGCCGAGGGCGTCCTCGGGCAGGGCGCGAAGGACTTCCTCGACACCACCGGAGGGAAACTCGGCTTCGACGCGGCCAACATCCTCGGCCAGGGAGGAGCCGGGTTCGCCGCCGACGGGGCGACCAACTCCGCGCTCGGCTCGGAGGAGTGGAACCCCTTCTCCTTCACCTCGTCGATGGCCGACGGGTTCGAGAAACGCGGTGGCGGCTCCTACTACGGGGGCAACGGCGACGGCGGGACGGACACCAGCGGACTGGACGGGTTGGGGGACTTCGACGACGTCGCCACCGACCTCCCCGGCACGGAGGACCTGCCGAAGACGATCGGTGATCCGGAGAGATCGGGAGTCACCGATGCGCAGGGGCCCGGAAACGAGTCCTCGTGGACCGGCGAGGACAGCGACGGCAACACCCTCGACGGCAGTTTCTTCAATGAGGACGCGGGCGACGACGGGGCCAGCGACAGGAGCTGGCTGAGCGGCACCACGCTCGGTGCGACGGAAACGACCCGAAACACCTTCGGACTGGGGCCTGACGGTGTGGATCAGTCGAGCTACGAGGTGATCGACGAGAAGACAGCAGGATTCGGAGAGATAGCGGGCGACGACTCGTCAGTGGTCGGTTCGCAGCACGACCCCCCTGCCGAGAACGAGCAAGAGGGTCACGGAACGGGGCCGGACAGCGTCGTCCAGGACAGCGTCGCTCGGGACAGCACCGAATGGGACAGCACCGGAGCGGACGCTCCGGACGGACACGAATTCGATGGCCGGCACGATTTCGGGCCGGGGAACGAAACTCCCTCGGACAGCGGGACGCAGCGGCCCCTCGAGGACATCGACCGACAGCACGACAACCCCCGGCAGGACGACAACGGCGACACGGACACGAGCGGTTCCACCGTCCTGACGTCCGCCTCGGAGGACCACTCCGCGGGTCAGCCTCCGCCGGCTCAGGCACAGAGCCCGGCTCACGACGAAACCGACCCTCTCGTCGCGGGCGGAGGGCGGATCGAGCCGGAGGACACCGCGCAGCAGAACGGCCCGAGCTCCACGCGGTTCCAGGACCAGCACAGCGATCCCGGAGACCCACCATCGCAGCCGACCCAACCACCGCGAGGGGATGCCGGAAACACCGGTGGCACGGAAATACCGAGCACCACCGGTACGCCCGATTCGGACAGCGCGGAGACCACCGTCCGATCGTCGAGCACCGACACGGAATCCACCCCGCACAGCACCACCGGACAGCGCGACACGCACGGCACCTCGAACGCCGCGGCCCGGCAGGACGGCTCGACGACCGACGGCACCACCGACGCTCGCCCCCCGACGGAGGTGGACGGCACACAGCGCGGCACCGACACCACCGAATCCTCGCGGCAGGACCGCACGAGCACGGACTCGACGGACGCCTCCACGACGGAGCGTAACGCGGTTTCGAACTACCCCGCTTCCGAGCAGAACGGCTCCGAGACACGTACCGAAGGGGCGGGGCCGTCCACACGCCCCGGGGAACCGGCCGACTCCCGGTTCGAGCAATCGTCGCGAACCCCGACTCACGTACCCGACGAAACAACCGGCAACGCCCCACGGCCGGAGCAGGCAAGCGGCGAGGACACCACCGCTCAGTCGGAGACAGACGCACCGAACACCCGGAACACCACCGAGCAGAATCCGACACCCGTGCTCACCCCGCAGGCGGGCAATGCCTCGTCCGCGCCGTCGAATACCAGCGGCGGGAACGGCGACAGCACCGGCAACACGACTCCGGGACGCCCGGACACCGCTGACCGCACGGCCGAAGCGCCCCGGAGCACCGCCCTCTCGGAGAACAGCTCCGGTAACGAAACCACCTCCACACCGTCCCGCACGGACCTCGACTACTCTCCGGTGAACACGGCTTCCGAAGGCCCGGAAGCCGGGCCACACCCCACCGGGAGCGAGCCGAACGCGGAAACCAACCGGCCCCCGGACGCCGAGAAGGCCACCGGGCGGAACACGACTCCGGAAAACGGCGCGGAATCCTCCAGCACCGTGACACCCTTGGTCGACCGGAACGGTTCCAACTCCCAGTGGAACAGCCCCGCCCAGCGCGGCAACACCGGGCCGTCCTCGTCGGGTCACCCGGAATCGACGACTCCCGGCAGGAGCACCACTCCGAACGCCGACAACCCGTCGAAGGTTCGCACCGAATCCTCGAACTCGACGAGCAGGAGCGAGACTCCGCGTTCCACCGGGCGTCCGAGCACCACCTCACAGCCCACACGACCGGCCCCCGAGTCGGGGACGACGCGCCAAGCGCCCGCGGGCACCACCGGTGACCCCAACCGCACGAGCGAGTTCTCCCGGAGCAACGTTCTCCGGGACACCGCCGCCAGCGACTCGGCACCGACACGACCGGCTCCCACGGCGGAGTCGACGCAGCGGGCCGAGGTGCTGCACGGCTTGCTTCTCACTCTCCCGGTCGACAGCGGTGCGGTTCTCCGCGAGCTCCACCAGCTGCGGGGCGATCCCGCCGCGAGCCAGTCGCTGCAGGAGAGCTTCCGGGCGCGCACCGGCGGCATGGACCTGTGGATGCCGTTGGCGTTGAACCTCGACCAGCCCGACTACTTCCGGGCGATGGACCTGCTGGGGCTGCCACGCGACTACGTGACGGGTCCGGCCCAGCCAGGAGCGCCGTCGACCTCCGCACCGCCGGGAATGGGATTCGCCCCCGCCTACAACCAGTCGGTGTGGAACTTCGCCGGTCAACTGGTCCAGCACAACTCTGCGGGTCGGTTCGACGACGCGATGACGATGCTGCACGGAGTCGGCCGCGACATCCGCGCGCTGTGGGCGATCCAGGACGCCTACCGGACGCAGACAGGCAGCGAACTGAGCTCCGATCTGATGAGCACGGCACCCTGGCGTTCCCACGAAGTGTTGCACGCCATGGGCTCCTACTCCACCGATCCGGTGTCGATGGAGCAGGCATCGTACTGGCACGAGCAGCTCAAGCGGTCCACCTTCGAGCACCACGCGCGGGGTCGTACCACCATCCGCACCGATCATCCCGAGGACGGCTGCTACATCCGCGCCCACCTGTGGGCGCTGGACCTGCAGCGCATGGGGGCCGCGCCGAGCAAGATCTTCGTGGCACGCATCAACCCGGACCTGTCGGTGCGAACGCCGTACTCCGCCGACGCGCTCCCCGGTCTGGCCGGACAGGTCAACTGGAGCTACCACGTCGCCCCCTCGGTCATCGTCAGCACCCCGGACGGCCCGAAGCTGCACGTGCTCGACCCCTCCACCAGCGACGCCCCGGTATCGTTCGACAACTGGCTGTCCAACATGGGTGTCGATGTCGGAAGCGAGACGACCCAGATCCTGGGCGGCTCACCGCAGCGCGTCCAGCAGGTTCTCGACGCCGACTTCACGAGCGATCCCGCCGGATGGGGACTAGCCACCAACGGCAGTTGGATGCCCAGTGGACGCGCCATGGTGATCGCCTCCGATCCCAGCGCGCTGTTCTTTCCCCAACCGTGGAACCCGACTCAGAACCCGCAGTCGCTCCAGGACGCCGACGCACAGGTCCGCGAGTACTACGAGGACCTGCTGGTGCAGCACAACGACTCGGCCCAGCAACGGGCCGAAGACCGTGCACGGTTGGAGAACCTGCTCAACAACGTGGGCGCGATACACCAGAGCGATCCTGGCGCCCTCTCGATCGACCCGAACGATCCGAACTCGCTGAGCTTCGACCCCACCAACCTGAACGGGACCGACGCGAACGGCACCGACCTGTTCTCGTCGGGTTCCTTCGCACCGGGCTTTCAGGACCGGCTGGACGCGCTGCTCAACGACCCCGTTTTCAACGCGCTGCTCAACGACACCACCGGCGGCTTCGACCCGCACGCGTTCGACATGGGCAACTTCGGCCCGAACGAGCCAGGTGGGAACGGTCCCGCCTCGAACGGCGGCGGTGATCCCAGCGGCAACGGCGCACCCGCGCCCGGTTCGGTGCCACCGGGCGCACCGCCGTCCGACGGGACGATCAATCCCGGCGCGCTGTTCGCCCCCGACTCGTCGAACCCGCACACCTTCAGCGAGTGGAACGACCCGCGCACCTTCCGGGACCATTCCGGTGGTTCCGGCAGCCGCCCCTCCCCGCTGGGCATCGACGAGGACACGGGCAGCTCCGACCGAACCGAGGACGCTTCGTCGCGGGAACACGACTCGAACACCGGCGGTAGCGAACCCTCCTCGTGGGACAGGTCGTGGCAGCACAGCACCGCCTCCACCGCCGACTGGTTCGAGCCCGAGAGCACTCCGCTCCGTCCCGATCAGTGGCGCGAGCAGCGCGAGCACACTCCGGCCCACGAGGTCGCCACCGAGGTCCGCGACGTGCGCATGAACAGCACGGCCAACGACCTGGAGTTCTACGAGGGCCGCATCCGCTACGACCTCCGTCACATGGACGTGGCGGGGCAGGGCGTACAGGAGTACACCTTCCGCGCCCACCTCTCCCCCGCCCCCACCATCACCCCGGAACAGCTGCGCGACCTGCGCGACCGGCTCACCGAGACCGTGGACAACCTGTTCAACCAGGGGAACCGGCTGCCTTCGGGTGACCAGTTCCACGCCCGCGTCGAATTCGTCGACACCCCGGCCGAGGCCCACGACACCATCCACGTCAGCGGCGAGGGGCACACCGACCAGAACCACTGGAACATCCACGCCTCCCCGAACATCCACGCCCACGAGATCGGCCACTACTTCGGTCTCCCGGACGAGTCCCCGGACCCCCGAGGTGCGCTCGACAGCCCGGACACCCGCCGTGTGTTCAACCGGGGGGATCCGCCCCGGGCCACCGACTTGCGCACCGGTGACCCGCACCCCTCGCACAACTCCGTTCGACTGGACGACGGCCTGATGGGCCACTCCGTCGACCACGATCCCCACCTCAAACCCCGTCACCTCTGGGCCATCGAGAACACCGCCCACAGCCAGGGCGCCCGGCCCGACATCATCCCCCGCTCCGCCGGTTCCCCCCGGCCCGAGAACGACCTCCCGTCCGAGAACGGCCCGAGCACCGCGAATCCCGATCCCGTCACGGAACGGCCCGACGCCACGAACCCGCCACTGCGACCGGGGCAATCGACGTCGAAACCCGAGGAGATCGAACTCGGGGAACCGGCGAGAGACGGGAAACGGGAATCCGCCCCGGAGCACGGCCCGGAGAACTCGGGGCCGAAACCAGCGAATCGCGACACCGAGAGCGACGGTCGAGAGCAGCTCACCCACCGCGAGGCCGAACAGCGCGACACGAACCAGCACGATGCCGGAGCGCAGGACACCCAGCGGCGGGACACCGAGCAGTCGGGCACAGCGGAGAACGCCGCGAAACCGACACCGACGATCACCCTCACCAAGCCGGGCGAGACACGGGAACAACTGGTGGATCTGGGCAACACCCCCGGGTACTTCCAGGAGGGCAAGGCACTGGGGAACGTCGCGCTCACCGAGCTGGACACCGGCGGGGTAACCGACCGAGTGCGGCAACTGCTGCCGAACCCGAGGGGGCTGACGGTGGAGGGAGTCGACGCGATCGAACCGGCGGCCAGGCAGAACTTCGAGTCGTTCATGGACCGGGGCCGCCAGTTCCCGGTGCGCGTGGGCACCGAGTGGTTCGAGGTACGCGTGCGCGCGACGCCGCGCCTGCCCAATGACCTCGGCCCCGTGTCCTCGGCGACGCCGGCCAAGAGCAAGGTCGACGTGACCACACAGTCGAGCAACACCAATCCGCGCACCACCACGGTCTCCAACTCGAACAGTGCGGCGTTCAACGCCACGGGTGGGCCGCTGGTCGGTCCCTACGGCTCGCTGGGCGCGGGCGTTCCCCTGGCAACACCGAACTCCTCGCAGCACAGGGAGTTCGCCACGCAGGAGCAGCGCAACTTCCGGTCGGGCAAGAGTTCCTCCACCGCCGAAGTTCCCGTCGACTTCGACGTCGACATCCGTGACACCTCGGGACAGTCGGTACGAGCCGAGGGGACAACGGAGATCCCCGGCATCACCACCGGCAGCGCCGAACTGCGGATTCCCGAAGACGTGGGAAGGATGAACCGTTATCCAGAGGTGGAAACGAGAACACCGCCCGAGGGCTGGGGATCGCGCCTGGAACATCCGGGAACCGAAGCGGTAGTCGACGTCGGGGACGGATTCGACGCGATCGCGGGGCAGCTGCATCCCTCGATCACCAGGTTGGGGGCGCCAGGGCGAAACGTGCTGCGCGAGTTTCTCGGCGCCACGAACATACGCAACAGCATGGAGCAGCTGCAGCACGGCTGGGTGACCTCCCCGGATCTGCTCAGCCCGCACGGCAGCCGGGGCACCGCGGTACAGATGCGTGCCTCCTTCGGCAGGGCCGAACTGGTCGGCACCTCCGAAGACACGACCATGCGGTTGCACGAGTCCTCCACCACGAGCAGCAGCGTCTCGGCCACGAGCAAGTCCGGTTTCGAGGTCAACGCGGGCGTGGGGGGCCGCGCGTTCGGGCTCGGGACGGTGGGAGGTGGTGCGGGGATCACCGGCGGCTACGGCTCCAGCCGGAGCTCGAACTCGGTGACCGGTGTGGAGTCGACCTCCCGCTCGGGAATGCAGGTCAAGGGAAACCAAGGTCTGTACAAGGTGGACACCACCATCGAGGTCCGCACTCCCAACGGTCGAGCGACCAGCTTCACCGCCACCAGCTACCTGCGGGCCGGCCTGCCGGAAGCCGCTGAGCAGGGACTCCCGGTGCCACCGGGAACCAGGAACTCGATCACCACGCCCACCGAGCAGCGGTTCCCGCCACCGTTCCTGGCTGACAAAGCCACGGCAGGCGACGTCAAGGTCGGCGAGCACGGCCCCATGAATCGGGTGCAGGCCGAAGTCGAACGAACGCTGGGCAGGATCAAGGGCTTCGACAAGTTCCTGCCGGACTGGCACTCCCAACGCACCGCGCGCGAGACCGGCAAACACCTCTCGGACAACCAGGAGAGGTTCGACAACCTGCGCAAGCTCGGCGCCGAGCTCTCGCCCGCCGCACTGCGCACCAAGCTGGACAGCCTGCTGGGGCCCGGGGTCCGGGTACAGCTCAAAAAACGGGGCCTGTTCACCAGCGACTACGTCAACATCACGGTCAAGGCCCGGCTCGGCACCCCCGAGCACATGGGGCAGGCCGACCAACGCAACGTTCGCTCGATCGCGGCCGATTCGGCGAAGTGGGACAACTCCACCGGCGTCGAGAAGGGTTGGTCCGCCGGAGTGGAAGGCCGAGTACGACTGCTCCCGGACACGGGACTGACACGATCGGTGCTATCCCCGACCGTCGAGTTGAAGTACAGCGACACGACGACGCACAAGATGACCGCAAATCCGACAGCGGGTCACCAATCGCTGCTGGTGGGCGACTCGAAATCCCAGCTCTTCCGCTACCCGGTGGAATTCGACGTCGAGATCAGCAGCTACAGCCGCAGCCGCTCCTGGGTCAAGCGGATCACTCCCGGCTCTCCGGTGCGCGAAGTGCCGGAACCGAAGGTCTTGGCCCGCACCGCCGGCCCGAATCGACCGGTGGACGAGGGCGTGGTGGAGATCCCGGCGCTCCGGGACCCGATGACGCTGTGGCTGGCCGATTCGACGACCTCGGGACACGACCTCGCGGAGTTCCGTCCCGGCCAGCCACGTACTCGCGAACTCGGGGAGTCGGACCCGTCCGACATCCGCGAGCTGCTGAGTGACCGGAACCGGCCAAAGGCACCGAACTGGCTGCACGTCGAGGCGGTGACACACACCGGGGCACTGCGTGACGAGGCAGTCCGGTTGCTCGACCAGGCAGCGGACGGGGACGGGGCACTCGGTGTGCCGGGCAGCGTCTCACGCAACGTGCTCGACCGGTTCTTCAGCCCGGAGAACGTCAAGGCAAAGCTGCGCCAGTTCGTCGATCACGGACTGGTGGAGGACGGGTTGGTCCACGGCCGCAGGGTTCACGACCGCAGGGGTGGGGTGGCCATGGGCTTCGGGCTGAGCAATCCCCGGTTGGTATCCGCCTCCGACGGGATCAGCACCGAGAACAACGATGTCGGTGGGTTCAAGGCCGGTACGAGCACCACCCACAAGACGGGGTGGGAATTCAACGCCTCCTTCAACGGCACCGCCCGCCCGACCGGTACCTCCGCCGACTCGACCAGCGGGCTCGGCGGTGGGGCGCTCGCCGCCAAACCGTGGAGTAGGTCGAAGTCCGAGACTCACGGCTCCGAGATCTCGGGCAGCCTGGAGCGCAACGTCATCACTCCGAAGGACGCACGGACGATGCTGGTGCAGCTGGACGCCGATGTGACGTTGCTGGCCGAGAGCCACGAGCGGAACGTACTGCACAACGGCACACCGCTGGCCGAGGGCTCGGTTGTCACACTTCCCGGCGGGGTGTTCCTACGCGTCAGCGAGGAACAGGCGCGCTCGCTCGGCGTGCTCGACGAACCGACAGCGGCTCCGACTCCCCGCCCGGAACGTCTGGACGTGCCGAGCACGATCGCTCGGGAACAGCCCAGCTCGCTGGGACTGAGCGCGGTCGACGACGTCCCGGACCTGACTCGGCTGATCGACGAGGTACGCGAGAGGCTCGGCCCGGAAGGCGCGAAGCTGCTGCCGGAGTCGGTCCTCAACGACTCGATGCGCAACCTGCGACAGCTGGCCGGACTGACCTCTCGGGAGAACGTGACGGCGCTGCTGGACACCGCGCTGGACGGGGGTGTTCCGCTGCTGGTGCACCGGCCCGGGGTGTTCGGACGGGACAGCTACCAGGTGATGCTCAACGCCAAACTCGGTGACGCCGAGTTCGTCGACGTGGTCAACGATGGAGTCGGCGTCGACCACACCCTCAACAGAGGTTTCAAGGACACCGACACCAACGCCGAGGGGCGCGGCTGGAGCGGGGGGCTGAACGCTCTCGGCGGAGTCGCCCCGGCCACCGGCGAGCCAAAGCTGTCGACCACGGCGGGCACCGGGCTGGGCGCCGGGACGAGCGTGGGGCAGAACCACTCGACGAACCGGACGGAGTCGTCCTCCAAGCAGGTCGGCTACGCACGCAAGGCAGGCGGTCCGATGGCCCGTTACGAGGTTCCGGTCCGGTTCGAGTTGACCGTGCTGCGCGACGACCGGGAGCCAACCACGGTTTCGCTGGACGAGCAGCGGGTACGGTTGCGTCTGCTCGCCGACAACCAGCGGATGAGCACGGACGACGAATCCGATCGATCCGGTGGTTACGCGCCGGAACAGCGGGTGGGCAGTCCACAGGACGCGCGGGAACAGGAGTTGCGCGCCTGGCAGCGGCACAACCCAACCCTCCCGAAGACCGCCGCGCCGGAGGGGATTCGAGGAACCGAAGCGCTGCGGGAGGCCGCGGTGGAAGCCCTGCGGCAGGCGGGCGCGGGCAAGGGATTGACCGCCGACGGTACGGGTGGGCTGCACACGCTGCGTGCCACGCTGAGCTCGGAAATGCTGCAGCCGCACCTGCCGGAGATGCTCGACGGCGCGCTGCCGGTACCGAAACTGCACGAGGCCACACTGCTGCGGAACCGGCACGCCGAGGTAGAGGTCTACACGCGGGTGCACAATCCACGATTGGTCGCCCTCAGCGACGGGCTGGAGATGGCCAACCCACGCGCCGACTCCACCTCCGACACAGCCGAGGCCAAGCACGAGGACACCGGAGCCACCTCGGTGGCCCCCGGGCAGGGCCGGGCGTTGTGGAACGACGGTTCGGGTGGATTGCTCAACACGCGCGGGGCGGATTTCAAACGCAACGCCGAGGTCGGCGACACCTCGACAGGGGGAACCACCGGAGGACGGACCAGCGCCGTCAAACCGGACGAACGCAGCGGCCTGGTGGAGTACGACGTCGAGTACCGCGTCGTGGGCAAGGTGGACGGGTCCACCGGGGTCGTCGACCTCTCGGTTCCAGGCTCGACACGGCTGCGGGTCAGCGAACCGGATCTGGCCGGACTGCTCGGCCGGGATCTGCCCGAACAGCTCTCCGAGGCGCAGAGCACGCTCAAGCGGAAGGCCGACGCCTGGCGCGAGGCCGAGATCGCGGCGGACAAAGCTCGACACGACTCGGTCGAGCGGCTCAACGAGATCGCGCCCCGCCGAGCGGGGGCCGAACGGACACTGACCGAGCGGCGAAACGAACTCGACCGGGCCGAACAGCGGGTACGCACCGCCGAACAGCGGTTCGAACGGTTCCGAGTGAAGCAGGAGACGGCGCAGGCCCGGTTGGAGGAGGCACGCGACGATCCGCGGCTCGACGAGGTCTCGCGTAAGGCCGATGCGGCCGTGAACCGGTTGGGAAGGTACAGCGCACATCGCGCCGAACTGGAAGCGGACCTGGAACGAGCGCGTAATCGGCAACCGCACGACGCCGGACATCTGGTGAAGACCGAGCGGGAGCTGCGTGACGCCGTGGAGCGCGAACGCGACGCCGAAGCGGAGTACGCCCACGCCGACGCCGAACGACAGCGAATGCGGGACGAGGTGCGAGGCGCCCAGGACCGACTCGACTACGCGAACGAGTCGCTGCGCACCGTCGAAGATTCGCTGCGAGAGGCGCGGGCGGCGCGGGAGACAGCCCTCGGTCGGATGCCCGAATCGGAGAGCACGCTCAGCAATGTGGAAAACGAGGTGTCCACCGTAGAGCGCGAGCTCGAAACGGCCCGGGGCAAGGCCCAAGACGCCCAGTCCGAGTGGTGGAGGGCCAAATCGGCGGTGGACCGGCAGCTGTCCGAATTCCGGGACGATGGGGAGACCGAACCGCGTGCCGGGCTCGATCTTCCCCGTACTCGGGAAGTCCGTGGCGATGACCTCTCCGGACCCGCCGCTGCCGGAACGGCACCGACCCGACCGCCGCCGTGGGGCGCCCTGGATGACCGGGCACGACCGGATCGCCTGCCCCCCATCCCCGAAGAGATCGAGCTGGAGACCTTCCACCAGGAATCAAACATCGAACAGCCTGGTCGGAACACCTCGACCACGAACCGCACCGCGCACGAAACCGTCGAGCAGCAATCGATCGCTGGCGAGTTCGACCGGATACACGACGCGGCGAACGACGGGACACGGACCACCCTCGACAGCACCGGGCGGCAGGAGACCAGCGGACAGCAGGAGACCACCGAGCGACCCGCTTCGCACACCGCCTCGACACCACCCCGCCAGGACAACACCACGAGCTCACCCGAGACCCCGCTCGACCGGGTCAGGGCGGACCGCCCCAAGGTCGCCGAGGACATCGACGGCGCGTCCGTGCGTGAGTCGGTACTCGAACTGCTCGCCGGCAACAAGCGACTGCGGGGCGATCCGAATCTGCGGGACTTCGTAGAGATCGCCTTCTCCGACGAGAACCTGCGGAAGAGGTTCCACGAGTCGGCCGAGGGTAGCTACGAGGTGGAGCTGGGCCCCCGGGCGGGTAAGCACGGCGGGCGGATCAGCCTGGACCTGGTCGGGCTGCGCGAGGCGGCGCGGAACGACTCGCGCGAGGGAACCGAGGAGTTCACCAGTTCGCGGACGCACGACAAGGCCGAGCACAGCTCCACCAACAAGCGCTCCCCGCTCGGGACCGGAGGGTTCAACATCCGGATACCGTGGCTGCACCTGCTGACGCACCTGCAGGTGGCCGGCCTGGTCAACTCCCGGGACTCGGACCTGACCGCGCGGAACTCGCACGAGAAAACCACCACGCTCACCGAGCACGGCAGGCCGAGCCGGACTGCGGAGCACACGGTCGATTACCGGATCACCCTGCGCACCCCGGGCCGGTTCAGCTGGAACGACGAGGTGACCCAGAGCGGGGCCGCCGACGCGAAGGTGCACCTGACCTGGCCGGACAACACGGCACGGGATTCGACCGAGCCCTGGCGGCACCCGGGCGAGATCGAACACGTCGAGCTCTCCGGTCTCGGTGACGTCCACCGCGCGGTGTCCGAGGAGTTGGGACTGCGGGTCGGGGATCCAGCGGGCCGGGAGCTGCGCGACTGGTTGCACTCGCTGGGCGAGGAAGTGTTCGAGGGGCCGGTTCGCAGGAGCTTCGCCTTCGGCGGTGAACGGACTCCGACCGAGATCGTGGTGGGCATCGCCGACGGCGCGAACGCCCAGCGACTTCCCGACGTCGAGGGGACGGTCAAGCACACCGCCAAGGACAAGGCGGAGTCCACCTCCGGGCAGGCGAACACCCGCCAGCGCGGGGGCGGACTGTGGGTGGCCGGGGGCGACATCACCGGCCTGACCGGGGCACTGGCCGGACCGAGTGTCTCGCACATCCGCAGCACCCGGAACGAGGACACCCTCACCAGTGGTCACGAACGCGAGACCACCAGCGACTACCGCGGACGGCTGCGCAAACAACGCCTCGACACGCGGTACCTGGTGCGGGTGGGAAACGAACAGCGTGAGGTCCCGAACGACGAACCGCACCACGACAACGAGAGCGCCTCCGGCGACAACGAACCGAACCGGGACGACGAACACACCACCCGCGGGAACGCCGAACCGCACAACCCGCGATCGGCGAAACGATACGAACCCGAGCGCCTGCTGCGGGTGGACGGTGCGGCGACGGTGTGGACGCGCGACACCGATGACGGGTCGACTCGGGATTCCTTTCCCACCGGGATCGACCGCCACCGCGTCCCGGATCGGCTCGACGCCCACCACCGGCTGCCGGAACAGACGGTGCGGGCCATCACCGGACCGGTGCTGAGCAAGCTGCACGCCGACGGGACGCTACCGGGCAAGGACCTTCCCGACCTCGCCGAACGGCTCAACACCTTCGTCCGCAACCATCCCGGGGAGATCACCGGTGGAGACGGGTTGCGCCTGCCACTGGGCTCGATGCACCCGGGGGCTCCGGACGTGTTCGTACGCGGCACGATGGACCGCTCCGGGGCCAGATATCTGGGCAGCACTGACGGCAAATCGGCCAAGAGCAGGCTCGGGGGGCACGACGGGCACAGCGCCGGACGTGGCCACGGCAGTACCACCACGGCCGGAATCAGCGGGATCACCCCCGCCTCGATCCCCAACCCGATCGGGCCCGACGAGCACAACAACTTCTCCGGACTGCAAGCCGCCGTGGAGACCTCGAGCAGTCGGGGCGAGACCAGTTCACATCTGAGCGGCTACGAGCGGTCGTCGGAGAGCTCCCCGGTACACGAGTTCGGCTACCCGACCGAGTTCGAGGTGCGGATCGGTGGTCGGTGGTCGGACCCGCCGGACCCGGACACCACGAGCAGGATCAACTCGGACGTGCGGGTGTCGGCCCCCGAACGCACGGGGACCCGCTTCGATGAGCCGCACTCCGAATCGGACACCAGGGGCACCGGGCGGGAAAACCGGAACACCGGAGCGGAGACCCGCCGGAGCGGAACGACCGACTCCTGGCAACGGGGCCGGGCACCGCGTCATGACCGGGAAGGGCACCTCCCCCCGGGATTCGAGCTGGAAACGCTCAAACCCGTGCCGGGGTTGCGCCGCACCATGACGGACATGCTCGGTGCGATCACGGGGTCACGATGGCCGGGTCGCCTGATGGCTCCGTTCGTCGGTGGCAGGCCCCCGGCTTTCGACGAGTCCGTCGATCACGGGATGACCAGCAGCCGCGACCGGAGCAGCGGCGCGCTCGACGAACGCAACGCCGCGCTCGACGAGGTCGAGTCCTTCACCAGCACCGATGCTCGTGCCGCCCGGTTCGAACGAGCAGCGCTGCACCGCGACACCACTTGGTTGCAGAGCCACAACTCCGGTGGAATGGTGGGCAACCGGGAGTTGACCGCCAGAGCCGACCTGTCCACCAGGCTGGACACCCCGCGCGTGGTCGGCAGGGACGACGCGCACCGCTTCGGCGGTACCGACGAGCGCGCGGAGCGGGGTCTGGATTCCAAGACCAAGCGGAACCGCAGCTACCGGCTCGGCCTCGACATCACGCACTACTTCTCGAGCGGGAACCCGGCGGCACTAATCGGCCCGTCCTTCGAGGCGGGCGGGAAGTACACCACCGAGAACGCGGAGACCTCGAAGGCCGACACCGCCAAGAGCGGCTCTTCGCACCACCACTCGGACCGGGGCTACCTGGTGCGCTACGACGCGGTGCACGAGGTGCGGACCTCGACGCGGCGATCCTGGCAGGACCCCTTCCGACTGCTGCACCGGGGCGATCCGGACGAGCGGAGCAAATGGGTACGGGTACCCGACGCCGTCGAGGTGTGGGTCCCCGCCTCGGAACTGCACCAGGTCGGCAGGCTGAACGAATCGGACATCGAACGGCTGTCCGATGAGGACGCCGAGCACTACCGGAACAACATCGAGCGGTCGGACACCGATACCGGGCATCAACAGGGCACTGCCGCCGGTCCCACGCAACAGGCGCCCCGGGAAAACGACGTCTCCGAACGAGCGGCGGACGAGGAACGCTCCACGGTGCGTCCCCCGGCGAACGTGGGTCGGGGCAGCGGACGGGTCGAGCTCTACCGGCTGGGCGCCGCACGGGAGCTGCTGGAACAGGTGCGGCAGCGGCTGGACGGGTGGTCCCGCGAGCACGGGCGGCCCGGTGCCCGCGCTCGGATGCTCGACCTCGCCTACGAGGCGCTGGGCAAACCTCGGGTGGAGCGACAACCGAGCGTGGCGAAGTTCGACGCGATCAACGAACGAGTCGTCGACGACGTGCTGAGTCAGCTGGGCAGCAGGCACGGTTTCAACAACGCCGTCGAGGAGATGCTCAACGGGGGACGGCACGTGCACCTCACCGGGGACACCCCCTTCGGCAAGGTCGAGCAGCTGGTGGTGCTGCAAGCACGTCCCGGTGCGGGGCGGTACCAGGGGACGCTGTCCGAACACGCCACCACCGACTCGCACGGCGACAGCGGCGCCACCGGACGAAGCGATCAGCGTGGGTGGGACTTCAACACCATGATCGGGGTATCGCCCTTCTACGGGACCAGCGGAAACCCCGGCAGCGTGCACATGCACGGCTTCACCGGTTCCTACGGCAACAAACGCGGCTTCGAGAACACCACGAGCACCGAGCACTCCGCCACCACCACCGGTAAGGAGGGCGGGGTGCGGTTCCTGCACGACCTGACCATCGACATGGAGGTCTATCCCTACGCCCGGCCGGGCACCTACAGCAACCGGCTCGGCGAGTGGTTCGACCGGCTCGCCCCGCGCCGCTTCGGGGAGCCGTGGCGCAGCAGCTTCGAGCTGCGCGGGGCGGCGCGTTCCACCGTCCCCCGCTCCGAGGTGCTGCCCGTCGACGGGCCGGCACCGGAGCCCCTGACCCGGGTCGACGGCTCGTTCCGGCGGAGCCGGGGTGACCGGGCGGATCAGCCCGCCTGGTCGGCGGAGGCGAAGGTGCGGGTGCGGCCGTTCGCCGCACCGGCGTTGCACGAGGAGCTCGGCAAGCTCGCCCACGGCGACCCCGACCTGGAACCGCCCAGGCCGGGCCTGCGTCCGGGCAACGCCTCCCGACTGCACACCGTCACCGATGTCGGCCACCTGCGCTCGAACCTGCGGAACGCGCTGTCGACCGGTGGCCACACCGTCGACCTCTCGGGAGGACACCTGGAGTCGGTGCGGATCAACGCCGATCTGAGCCGTCGCGAACTGCTCGGCGAGATCGAGCGGGGCTCGCTGACCCACACCGGCACCGAGCGGCGGGAGACGAAGTCGACCTCGCAACGCGGTGCCCAGGCGGGAGCGATGAGCTCGATGGACTTCCGCCAACAGGGACTGGAGGGAGCACCGCTGCGACCGCACCAGGGGCTGGTCAGCATCAACCGGACCCTCGGGGACTGGAACACCGATGAGTCGGCGGAGAACTCCACCGGCGAGGAATCCACGGACAAGAGCGAGGAGACCCGCTACCTGGTGCGGGTGACACCGGAGTGGGAGCTGACTCCGTCCTACCGTGGCGAGAATCCGGCGGAATGGAAAAAGCCGCTGCGCACCGGGCCGGACGAGCCGATTCTGCTCGAAGTGGACCGGGACGGACTGATCCGGTTGGGGCTGCACGAAACGGAACCGTCCCGCGAAACGGCCGGGGAGCGGGTCCGGGAATCACCCGGGGAGCGGGCTCCGGAGTCGACTTCGGAGCGGATCGAGCAGCCGGGTTCCGGAGGCGGAGAGCACGACGAACGGACCGACTCCGATCACCGACCCGTCGATTCGGAAGAGCCCCACACCTCCGAGCCCCAGGAAGACACCACCGAGGAGGTGCGATCCGAACTCCACAGCGGGCAGACATCGATCCCGCTCCCGACGGGTAGCGAGTCCGCTGGGGATATACCGCCCCGACCGGCCCCGCTTACCCCCGACGAACCGGTCAACCCTTACGCCCAACCGCCGCAGCAGTACACCGAGGTGCGTGACGGCTTCGCGCCCGTCTCCCGGAGCCACGACGGTTCCTGGGAGGTGCGTGGTGACTCCGAGACCGGTTTCCTGGCCTGGCACGGCGGATCGGGGCTGATGGCCTTCTACGAGGAGGCGGGTCCTTCGGACGGGAGCTTCGTCAGCAGCACCACCGGCAGGCTGCTGCGTGACACACCGGTGTTCGAGTGGTATCGGGGAGAGTCGACGGACGAGCCGATCGGCCACAGCCAGTTCCGGACCGAGAGCCTGCCCGAAGTGGCCTCGGCCTCCCCGGTGCCACCACAGGGTGCGGACTCGGTCGCCCCGGACGGTGCCGACACCGGGTTCACGCTGCCGAACGCGCTGTGGCGCCAGGACGACGGGGAGCTGTACCACTTCAGCAACAAACCACCCGAGCGGATCCTCGCCGAGGGCGGGCTGCTGCCGAAGGGCAACGGCACCGGACGACATCTGCTGGACTACGTCGTCAACGGCCACCGGGACACCAACTTCATGAGCGCCACCAGGGATCCGGAGATGATGTCCCGACTGCGCTGGAAGAACCCGGACCGCGTGTTCGGCTCGACCTACCGTTACCTCTACACCTTCCGCGCCCCGGGAGGCATCGACGTCAACGCCACCCTGGACATAGCCTCCCCCTTCCCGGATCAGAAGGAGATCGTCTTCCCGGGCGGGGTGCGTGCCGAGCACGTGGTGGGCTACCGCGACGTGTTCGAGGACGCCCCCTCGGGTGAGGTCCGGCCGTTGCAGGGGAACGACGCGGGAGCGGAACCACCGCCGCAGAGCGCGTTGGCCAGTTTCCTCGCCCCGTCACCGCCCTCGGGTGGAACGGACGGCGGTTGATCCGCCGGGAACAACGCTGAACCGTCGCCGGTGGGAGCGAGCGGGATTCCGCCTCCGGGTGCGCCCCTCCACCCACCGGCGAATCGGTGCGGGGAACGCGACCGGCGAGCACCCGGCTTCTCAGGGCGTGTACTCGCCGGTGAGCATGGCGGCGGCCAGCTCCACCCGCGAGCGGTAACCGGTACGGGCGAACATCCGGGTGAGCCTGCCCTCCACGCTCTTCTCACTGGTGCCGAGCACCGTCGCCAGCTGCCGGTTTCCCAACCCCTCGGTGACCAGCACCGCGAGCAGTCGCTCGTTCTCGGTCGTGGCCGCGCCGCGCCCCGGCACCGAGACGTCGTGCTCCCGCATGATCCCCCGCGTCCTGGCCCGCCACAGCAACGCGTCGAGTTCGCCGAAGAGCTCGTAGGCCTCCGGCAGCAGCCGCGAAGTGTCCACACCGGACCGGGCTGCCCGGAGGAACGTCCAGGCCATCTCCTCCGGCATCGCACGCTCGCGGGCCAGCCGCACCGCGGCCCGGCCCGAATCCCGATCGCCGTGCACCAGGGCGCGGGAGAGCAGCCAGGCGATCTCGGACCGACCGGTGCCCAGTGCCTCGGCCACCGAACCGCCCCGACGCACGCACTCCTCGGCAGCGCCGGTAGCACCACGCCGGTGCTCGCGGACGGCGAGATCCGCCCACATCCAGTCGGTCCCCAGCACGAAGCCTTGCTCGTCGGCCGAGCGCAGGCCGGAACGCAGCAGCTCGTCGGCCTCGGACTCCTCCCCGAGCGCGTAAAGCGCCCACGACTCGGCGTGGTCGAGCACGTGGCCGAGGTGCCTGCCGCGAACCATCCCGATCAGCTGCCGGGCCCGGCTCAGCCAACCACGGCCGGTGAGCACACCGGCAGCACCGTGGGCCATTCTCACCGGCGCCAACGGACGTGCCGAGTAGACACCGTCCGCGATGCTGCGGCGTGCGACGTCCAGCCCCTCCGAGTGCTCGCCCCGCAGCAGCAGAACCAGCGACTGGTCCGGGGTCTGCAGTTGTTCGAGTACGAGCTCCCGGTCGTCGAGCACCCGCATAGCCTCACCCAGCTCGCCGAGCTGGAGCAGCATGTCCACCTCGTAGCGCGCCTGCTCGAAGCGGTGCTGCGGGTACTCCGAAGCGGACCAGATCCCAGGATCCGCCAGGGAGCGGCGCAGTGTGCTCGGATCACCCAGCAGCACTCCGGCACCACCCCGGAACATGTGGCCGAAGTCGGCGGTGATCGGATTCGCCGCCGACCACAACCGCTGGTTCTCGGCCAGCAGCCGGTCCCCCTCGGCCCAACGTCCCTGCACGATCAGGGCGAAGGCACGGGTGACCAGTTCGTTGGCCGGGCCGCCGGGCACCGGTGGCGGTTCGCCCTCTCCCAGCCGGTACAACTCCGACCAGCGCTCGCAGGCGGCGAGACCGGTCACGTACACGATCGCGACTTCCTGCAGCATCTCGACCGGCAACCGGTCGGCGTGCTCGAGCAACGTGGCCCGAGCACCGTCAACGGCCTCGGTCATCCGACCGTGGATCGCGCAGGCGGCGCTGTACGTGAGCACCGCCACGGCGCGCTGTTCCGGATCGCTCGCCCGATCGAGCACCGCACGCAGCCAGCGGACGGCGTGCAGCCCGTCGGTGAACATCACCTCCACGCTGCGCGTCAGCAACAGCTCGGCGGAACGCCGCGAATCGACCAGTTTGCCCGCGTCGGCCAGCCGGTCCGGCAGGTAATTCTCGTCGACCGGTTCGGCGGCGCCGTCCCAGACGGCGGTCGCGGCCAGCGCGCAGAGCCTGCGGCGCTCGTAGGGTCCCAGTGAGGATTCGAGCGCGTCCCGCACCGCCGGGATCCGGAACCGCCACCGCTGCCTGGCTCCGCGAGCTCCGACCAGCACCCGGTCGGTCACGAGCGAGTCCAGCGCGGCACGCACTGTTTCCGGATCGAGGTCGAGTGCCTCGGCTGCCAGCCCGACCGCGTTCTCGTCCAGCGGGGCCAGCACCGCCATCGCCCGCGCCACCGACCAGCGCACCGAACCGGTTTCGTGGATCGGGGCGAGCAAGGGGTGCGATTCGGACAGCGACGGCCACTCCACGGCGGGCCGCGTGTAGGCGTGCTGGTCAACGACCCGCAGCACCCCTGCCTGCCGGTGCACCTCGATCATCGAACGCAGCGCCGCGGGGTTGCCCCGGCTCGCGGTGTGCAGCCGGTCGACGAGCTCGGCGTCGGGTACCGCCCGGACCGAATCGGCGAGAAAGGCCGCGCTCTGCGCCCGGGTAAGCGGGCGCAGCGGAACGAACCGGGCGAACCCGTCGGCCTCCAGCCGAGCCGGCTCGGCGGCACGACGCCGCCCGTCCTGACCGGTGGAGTGCCCGATTCGCCACGTCGCCACGATCGAACACCCCTGCCCGGCGAGCAGGCGGGTGAGTCGGCCGAGCAGCGAAGCGGTGGCGGTGTCCGTCCACTGCGCGTCGTCGATCAGCACGGTCAGCGGCGCGTACCGGCGCACCGAGGAGAGCACGGTGTTCGCGAGCCGGTCGGAGACGTCTCCGGCCCGACCGGTGTCGGCGCTGAGCCTGGCGACAAGACCGAGCACCGAGTCCCGTGTGGAAGGGGCCTCCCGGCCTCCGAACTCCTCCACAGCGGTGAGCAGACGGTAGAGCACCCCGTACGGGGTGGACCGTTCGTGCTCCCCGACGCGTATGGACACCACCCGGGCCCCTGCCGCGGCGAGTTCGCCCGCGACGGCGTTGAGCACTGCCGAACGCCCGCTGCCCGCCTCCCCGGTGAGCAGCGTCAGCGGTGGGAAGCCGGACAGTGCGCCGGAGCACAGTCGTTCGACCAGCGCCCGCCTGCCGAACATCGACGTCACCGACCGCTCGCCCTGTTCCGGGGAGGGCGCCGGACGCGGCTCCCATCGCGAGGAGTCAACCACGTCGATCACCGATTTCCGCGCGACGACGGTTCTCGGCGGTCACGCCCTCCGAGTTCGCTCGCGCGATGTGGGGCGGAACTTCGGACAGGAGGACGTGCCTCGATCTCATGGTGATCCATTGTGCTCCACGCGAGGGATCTCCCTCCATCTAGGGCATCATGATTAGCAACACTGGTGTGACATTCACATCCTCGATAACAACGAGGTGCGGGCGTGCCCCTCCGACGAACGTGACCGCACATCGGCCCCACCTACACCAGGAAGAAAGACGAATGGTTCGCGAGCACACCCCCATCCTCGGCCGAGACGAGCAGTGGGCCCGGCTCGACAGCACCGTTCACACCTCCGACGGAACCGGAGCGTTGCTCGTCGTACGTGGACCGAGTGGCTCGGGAAAGAGCGCACTGCTCGATGCCGCCTCGCGGAACTGGCTTCGACACGACGTGCGGGTGCTCTCCGTCTCGGCCGCCGTACCGGCGCCACGAATGTTCGACGCGCTGCTGGAGGCCGTGCGCGGAAGAGTGGGCGACCAACGCGAACCCGAACTGCTGGAGGCGGTCGCGGCGGCGGCACGGCTGCGTCCCGCAAGAGAGGACCCGACGCATTTCACCCCGCTGCCCCTGGTGCACGAACTGACCCGCGCGCTGACGCGGCTGGCACGAGGGAAACGCACCGTGCTGGTGCTCGAGGACGTCGACCACGTGGATCGGGAGTCGGTCTCCGCACTCTCCTCGCTGGCCCAGGGCGTTCGGGCCGCGGGCGGCGTGGTGCTGGCCACGCTCGGCAACGCCTCCCGTGGAGCCCACGAACAACTGGTGGACCTGTCCGACTCAGTGCTGGATCTCCCGCCCTTGTCGGACGACGACATCACGGCGCTGCTGCCACGGTGGACCGGTGGGCAGGCCGCCGTGGACCCGACCACGACGGAGGCGTTGCGCACGACCTTGGGACCGCTGTTCGGCAACCCGGCGACGATGCGCTCGCTCGTGCGAGCGCTCCGCCGCGAGGACCGTCTCACGGTGATCGACGAACACCTGTGCCTGCGTTCGCCTTGGGAGCCGATCGCGCTGCCCGGCGACCACGAGCTGCTGCGCCCGGTGCACGAGTGCGGTCCCGAGGGCGGTCGGATCGTGTGGTGCGTCGCGGTGCTCGGCGAGCTCGACGTGAACGACCTGCCGGTGCTGGCCGAAGTAGCCGACGTCGAGCTGCACGCCTGCGGACGCGTGCTGGACCGGCTGGTGCACGACGAAGTGCTGCGCGAGGACAACGGTCGACTGCGACTGTCGGTACCCGCGCTGGGAACGGCGCTGGGCCGCGAAGGGGCGTGGTCGGCCCGGGAAGTGCACAGTGCGCTGGTTCGGCACATGCTCGACCGCCGCGAACGCGGGGGCGCGGTGGATGACTCGGCGCTGGCGCACCATCTCGTCGAGGCGGGTCCGGATTTCGGCGGCGAGCGCGGTCTGGAGATCCTGCTCCACGAGGCGGACAGAACCGTGGAAACCGATCCGGAACGGGCCGCCGAGCGATACCGCGCGGCGGTGCACCGGATGCGGGCATCGGACCGGCGATTGCCGAGTTCGTTGGAAGCGATGACCCGGCTGCAGCTGTCCCGGGGGTATTTCAGGGAGCTGGCCGACGATCTCGGGATCGTGCTGCCCGCGCTGCTGGAAGCACTGCAGCGCGAGGGCGATCCGGCGGGAACCAGTCCGTACGCGCACGACGACGAGCGGATGTTGGCCGAGCTCGCGGTCTGCTGGTTCCTGGTGCAGCTGCACGAGGGATACACGGTCGGGATCCACGATTCGACACGGTTGTTCGACCTGGTGACCACGCGTGACGAGAGCACCGAACAGGTGCGCCGGCTCTTCTCCGCGCTGTTTCGCGGGCGAACGCGCGAGGCGGTGATCACACTCGACACTCTGGTGGAGATCTTCCCCGCGAAGCGGGGGGAGGCACGGCCGGTGATCGCTTTCGACGAAGTACTGCTGCTGCTCCAAGCGATGGAGGGCGAGCACGAGCGGTTCCTGCGAGCCCTCTCGCGGTGGCAACAGGGTCACCCGGCGGAGCGAGATGCCCCCGACATCGAGCGGCTGCGTGACGCGGGAAGCATGCTCGACCACGCCACGGCGCTGGAACTGATCCTCGGGCACCGCCCCGGAAGTCGCGGTGGCGGTGCCGCCCACGCCTACCAGCGGGCGCTGCGTGCCTATCACGCCGGTGAGTGGGACGAGGCGCTGTCGGTGGCCCGTTCGCTGGAGGCCGACCGATCGCACCCCCGAGGCTCGCTGGCACTGCACCTGACGAGGGTGGTGGCGGCGGAGATCTGTGCGGCGCGAGGCCACTTCCGACGGGCCGAGAACTGGTTGGCCCGGGTACCGCGCCGGTTCGCCTGCGGCCACCTTCTCGCCTGGGTGCGCTGTGGTCTGCGACACCGCCGCGGTCACACCGCCGAGGCGGTCGCGGAGGGATGGCGGGAATACCTGCACCACCGCGACCGTGGCAGTACGGCAGGCCTGGAACGGCTGCTGGAGCGGTTGATCGACTACAGTGTTCGACTCGGTGACCAGGAGGGCGCCGAGCGGATGCTCGAACAGCTGGAAGCCTTCGAGACCCGCGATCGCACCGCCTCGGCCAGGGAGGCCGCGCTGCTCGCGCGGGGGATGGTGGAGGCGGACCCGACGCGCCTGCGCGACGGAATCGAGTCGGCCAAACGGCGCGGGGACAACCATCGGGTCACCCGTGGCTGCGCCGCGATGGGCAGGCTGCTCGACGAGCCGCGGTCGTGGTTGCACGAGGGCTACGAACTGGTCAAACAGTTCGGTTCCCCGTACGGACGGGGAGTATTCAGCGAGCTGATGCGCAGCCGCGGTATCGCGTTGACGCGCTCACGCGGCCCGCGGGAACCGCTGTCGAGCACCGAGAACCGGATCATCGATCTGGTCAGTGACGGCTACACCAACCGCCAGATCGCGATGGCGGTGCAGGCCAGTGAGAAGACCGTGGAAAGCCACCTGACCAAACTGTTCACCCGAACCGGCTGCCGCTCCCGTGTGGAGCTGGCCACCGCACGGCTGGAGGGCCGACTCATGCCGGCCTGATCGCGGTGCCACGGAAGGAGCCGCCCGGGACACGGGCCGTCGCGGCACGAGAAGGACACCCTCCACCAAAAACCGGTGCGAACACCGGGGCTCAGCCAGCAGGAGAGCTGATGATCATCGTCTCGCCGGGCGCCCCCGGCTGCCACTCGTCGATCGCCGAAGCGTTGGACTCGGCTCCCGGGGGAGCGGCGGTGCACGTCGCACCCGGGAAGTACGAGGAGAGCCTGACGCCGCGCAGACCGGTCACGATCGTCGCCGAGGACGGGCCGGACACCGTCGAGATCAGCTCCGCGCGGGGACCGGTGATCTCGGGCGACGTCGCGACGAAGCTCAGCGGACTGACCCTGCGTTGCACCGATCCGGAAACCCCCGTGGCCGTGGCCGGGTCGGACCGGTTGACCATCACCGAGTGCCGGTTGGAGGCGACCGCCTGGACGGCGGTCCACGGCCACGGTCGGGGCGGCCTGACGATGCGCGACTGCTCGGTGCGCAACTCCGAGGGCGCCGGTGTGGTGGTCACCTCGGCCGTCGGAAGTTCGGTCGAGCGGTGCACCTTCCCCGAACCGGGGACGTCGGGGATCGTGGCCGCCGAACAGGGGGTGCTCACGCTGCGCTCGTGCACGGTCGAGCAGGCGGCGGGCAACGGACTGTGCCTGAACGGCAGCGGGCACATCGACGGCGAGAACATCACGATCATCGGCGCGCGCAAGCCCTCACTGGCCGTGGAGGAGCGGGCATCGGCCACGCTGAGCGGACTGGCGGCGCGCGACAGTCGTGGTCTCGGCTGCTATCTGGCCACCAGCTCGACCGTGGAGCTCACCGATTGTTCCGTCGAGCGATCCGAGGCGGACGGACTGCTGATCGCCTCCACCGGCCACACCGCGCTGGAGCGGTGCACCGTCGAGCACACCAACCACCACGGCGTCCGGATCACCGGTGGCTCGGCCGGAATCCTCCGCGACTGCACGATCACGGGGGTGCGCGGGACCGGAGTCCTCGTCGAGGCGGAGTCCAGCACCGAGTTCGAGCGGCTCACCGTGACCGAGTGCCAGGGGACGGGACTGAGCGCCACGAGCGGCGCCACGCCCTCGGCGCGACGGCTGCGGATCACCGGCTCCACGGGAGCGGCCGTGGAGATCGCCGAGGGGGCGAAGGCCCGGCTGGACAACGTCGAGGTCGAACGGGCCGGTGACGTGGGCGTGCTCGTCGCGGACGACGGTGCGGCGACGGTCAACGGGTGCAGCGTGCTGGACACGAACGGTTCCGGGATCGCGGTGCTGCGTGCCGCGGACGCCACGTTCACCGACTGCGACGTCCATCGTGCCGGTGGCGACGGGGTGCACACCGGGGAACGGGGCGGGATCGTGCTGAACCGCTGCCGGGTCCGTTCCGGTCGGGCGTGCGGAGTGCGGGTGGAGCCCTCCGCCCGTGCCGAGGTGTCCGAATCGGAGCTCGCCGAGAACGAGGCCGACGGTATCAACGTGCGCTCGACGGAGACCGTGGTGCTGCGCGACTGCACGGCCACCGACAACCGGGGTGCGGGCCTGCGGCGCACGGTTCCCTCTGAGACGTTGACGGTGGAGGGCTTCACCAGCTCCGGAAACGGTTTCCCGGACGCGTACGGCCTCGGGAACTCCGACTCCCCCTCCGGCGGGAACCCCGCCGAGGTCGGCGGACCCGAGACCGGCACTGCCGAGGCGGGCACCGAGCAGAGCAGGCCGATGCGGGAGTTGACCTCGCTGGTGGGGCTGGAGGGAGTCAAGCACGACGTCACCACGCTGGTGAACCTGAACAAGATGGCCAAGCGGCGCCAGGAGGCCGGGCTGTCGGCGCCCCCGATGAGCAGGCACCTGGTCTTCGCGGGAGCGCCGGGTACCGGCAAGACCACAGTGGCCCGACTCTACGGCGCGGTGCTGGCCGAGCTGGGGGTGCTCGCCTCCGGGCACCTGGTCGAGGTCTCACGCGCCGATCTGGTCGCCGACATCGTCGGTGGCACCGCGATCAAGGCGACCGAGGAGTTCAACAAGGCGCTGGGCGGAGTGCTCTTCGTCGACGAGGCGTACACCCTGAGCTCCTCCTCCGGTGGCTCCGGCCCGGACTTCGGCAAGGAGGCCGTGGACACCCTGGTCAAGCTGATGGAGGACCATCGGGACGAGGTGGTGGTGATCGCGGCGGGCTACTCCGCGGAGATGCGCGAGTTCATGTCCACCAACCCCGGGCTGGAGTCCCGCTTCAGCCGGACCATCGAGTTCACCAACTACACCGCCGAGGAACTGGTCACGATCGTGCGCCAGCAGTGCGCCGAGCACGACTACCAGCTCGACGAGAGCGCCGCCGAAGCACTGGAGTACTACTTCGAGGCGATGCCCAAGGACGGTACCTTCGGCAACGGCCGGACGGCGCGCAAGACCTTCGAGCGAATGGTCGACCACCAGGCCTCGCGACTGTCGGTCTCGCCGGACACCTCCACCGCCGATCTGACCCGGCTGCTGGCCGAGGACGTCGAGGCCCTCCGGGCAGGTGTGCCGGGGTGAGTCGGGCAAACCGGCCGGGCCACCGAGGTCGCGAGAGCTCGAAGGCCACACCGCCTCGGCCCGGGATCGACTCAGCCCGGGAACAGCTCACCGAGGCGGTGCAACGACTTCTCGATGGCCGCTCTGTTCCGCCGTGGGAACGGGCTCAGCGAGATCAGCAGCGGAATCCGCGCGGTCGACCAGTCGAAGGTTTCGGTCACCTCGGTTCGTCCCTCCACCGGGCGGAGCCGCCAACGCCAGCGGTGGCCGTTGAAGTGCCGCCACGCGATCAGGCGGTCCTGCTCGAACTCCACCACCGTGTTCAGGATCTTGTACGAGGCGCCCATCTTCATGTCCATGCCGAACTTCGAGCCGAGTTCGAGCCGCTCTGGGCCACCCTGCCGCGCCTGTAGCAGCGTGCCCGAACCGTCGAGCAACGAGTGCTGGGTCGGATCGGTGAGCAGCTCGAAGATCCTGTCCGGTGTGGTCGCGACCGTCCTGGTCGCCGACACCTGGCGTCCTACCATTCGGTAACCCTAATTCCCGAGCGACGATCCGGGAATGGCGGGCTTGTCATTTCACTCGGGCTCTTACCCGTGCGTCCTCCTGCGAGCGGAGGAAGACACCCCCTGGGGGCTTGTCGGCCATGTCCGGATCGGGGATTCGCGGGAGGACAAAGAACATAGCAGCCGGACCGTGCGGCTCTCGCGGGCTCGGGAGCCTACACATCTGCGAGAAAACCGGATTCGATAACTGTGGCCGACCGGCTGTTGACTCCGTTCGTTTCACTCGACAAAATCACGTCTTCACCCGTTCGGAGTAACCAGGAGAAACATGCGCACTCGAGTAGCGGCTGCCCAGGTAATAGCCGCACTGGCCAGTATCGGAGCGGCCGCGGTACACGCCACTGTCGCCGTCGATCACTGGAGCTCGTGGTGGGGTTACGGTCTGCAGTTCGTCCTCGCCGCGATCGCGCAGCTCGGGTGGGGAATCACCGCTCTGCTTCGTGACAACCGCGCTCTACTCGGAATAGGCGTGGCAATGCAGGCCGTTCTCATCGGCGCGTGGGTTGTGACGCGTACGCTCGGCCAACCGATAGGTCCCGCGGCGGGCGTGGCGGAGCCGGTAGGTTTGTCCGGCACTCTGACAGTGCTGCTCGAGGTGATCGCCGTCGTGGGCGCTCTCGGCGCGTTGACGGTTAAGCGCGGCACTCCGGGAACTCGTGGTCGCTACATCGGCGGTGTGGGCGCCGGAGGCCTCGTCGTACTCGCGGCTACCTCGGTGGCGGTGCTGACGGCGATGGGCGGTGGCCATCACGGTTCCGGCGGGCACCACGGTTCGGAAACCGGGCACCACCAGGATCCCAAGAACGAAACATCCCATCACGAGACGAGCGAGCATCACGAGCCCGCACCACCCGCTCCCGACACAGGGTCGGCCTCCACCTCCCCCGCACCTTCCACGGCACACGAAGACGACCACTCCCACCAGCACGGTTGACGCCCCGAGGAGCGGTTCCCGCGAACCGGGAACCGGACACAACGGCGAAAGGGTGGCCAGTTTGGCTGCCCGACTCGCCGTGGGGCACAGCCTCGGTGACCAATCACCAGTCGCGGAGAACCACGTACGGCGGGCCGGGCCCAGGATGTTTTCAGGCATCCCGGCCCCCAGTCTCATGCCGGGCGACGTTCCGGGCCGCAGCCGGTCACTGCCGATACGGCATCCCCTGTAAGAAGCATCACCCGAGCTCGTCGCGGCGGCGACGATACTCCTCGTCTATGTCCCCGCGCACGAACCTCATCGAGAATCCTGCGGGCCGAGGGGCGCTCGGACGAGTCCTCGCCACTCCACCTCACCGGCCCACGTCCGATGAACAGCATCGCGAGATAGGCGAACACCAGCAACGCGATCACGAGCAGAACCGGCCAGACCCAGATCCACCCCATCATGCCCCCGTAACCCATCACCGCCCCCTCAAGACCAGGTCGGAACAAACCCCGTCAGCGCTCCACGGCACTTCCATCATGCGCCGAGCGGGACGGGGTCGCACCCCTGTGGGCAAGGATGCCCTCCAGCCGGATCACGAGTAACTGTATGAGGTCTGGCCGACTTTTTAAGGCCCTCGACAGACAGCGGAACGTTACGGTGTGACACCGGACGGGTCCTTCCGGTTCGCCGGACGAGCGACTTGGCGGTTCTCATCCTGGCACCGCAAGCCCCTCCCCTCCGGCCACACCCCAGGGGCAACAACCTCCCGAGCCGGGACATCACCACAGGACGATGACGACAGTGGCGGCTGCGTCGAGCAGTGGCTGCTCGATCACGACGAGGAAACTGTGTCCCCGTTGGTACACGACCAGCGATCCCCGCAGTTCAGCAGGGTTGACCAGTACGGGTCACGGGAGCACCGTTCCGGTCAGCCCGGGCAGAACGAGCCCTCCCCCGAGTCCCAGCCCGAGCGATCCGCACGCGGCCGTGTAGGCGCATGCAGCCGTCCAACGTCCGGCGCGGACCAGAGGAACGTGCTCACCTCCCGGTACCGCGAGGAGGGCGGGAACCATCCACCGCAGATAATAGAAGAGACTGATTACGGTGTTGACTACCGCGAGAACCGCCAACCAAGTGTATCCCCCGTCGACGGCAGCACTGAACACCTCGAGCTTGCCCAGGAAAACGGCCGTCGGAGGAGTACCCACCAACCCCAGCAGGCTCAGCACCAGCACTCCTGCCAATGCGGGATGACTCCTGGCCATACCCCGGTAGTCGGCGATGCGCGTCGCCCCTGGGAATTCGGAGATCACGGCGAACGCGGCGATGTTGGTCACCACGTAACCGCCCGTGTAGAACAGCAACGCAGGCAGCGCCAACTCGCTGCGGGTCGCGACCGTGACGGCCAACATGATGTAGCCGACCTGACTGATAGTCGAATACGCGAGCAACCGCCGGACGGATTCCTGGAAGAACGCCGCCAGATTGCCGAGCGTCATGGACGCGCTCGCCAGAACCGCGATGAGCGAGGGCCAGTTCACAGTGGGAGGAACCACTTCCGACACCAGTCGGTAGACAGCTACCAGGCCGCCGACCTTGGGCACGGTCGTCACGAACGCGGCCACCGGCGCAGCAGCACCTTCGGTGACGTCCGGGACCCAGAAATGCGTGGGTACGGCGCCTATCTTGAACAGCAGACCGGCCAGCAGCAGCACCGTACCGGCAGCGACGATCGAGTGTGGAGCCTCGGACAACGTCCGAACCAGCACCACGTAGCGGGTGGTCCTGCCCACGCCGTACAGCAGGGTCACGCCGGTGAGCATGGTGACCCCCAGCAACGCGCCCAAGAGATAGTACTTCAGGCTCGCCTCCGTCCCCGGCGCGTCCTTGCTGAACCCGGCCAACGCGTACAGCGGGATCGAGGCGAGCAGATAACCGGCGGCGAGCAACAACAGATCGGTCGCACCTGCCAGTACGATCGTTCCCAGCGCGGCGAGCAGCGACAGAACGTAGAACTCAGCTTTCCGGGGGTGGTTTCCCAGCGACTCCCCGGCCAACCAGATGACCAGCACGGTGCCCGACAACACGAGAAGGCGGCTCGTGTGTGTGGTGACATCCAGCGCGTAGCTTCCCCCGAAGACCGTTTCCGGTACGCCTCCCCACGAGGACGCGGTCGCGACGAGTCCCACGACGCAGGCCAACGCAGTGAGCACTCCTACCGACCACTGCTTGGCTCGAGGCAACCAGCTTCCCGCGAGCAGCCCGAGAACGGCGCCCGCGGCGAGTGCGAGTTCCGGGACGAGCGCTGTGAGCTTCGCGTTCATCGACCGATCACTCCGATCACACTGGTCACGGAGGGTTCGACGACGTCGAGCAGGAATCGTGGCAGCAAACCGATCACGACGGCGAGCACGAGCAACGGCAGCACGGAGAAGAGCTCCCGCGATCGCAGGTCCTCGAAGCGCCGGGTACTTCCAGGTGTGTCCGGCAGTCGTTCGGCACCCAGGAACATGCGGTGGAAGGCCCGCAACAGCAGTCCGGCTGTGATCAGAATTCCGAGCAACGCCAGTGCGGTGGGCACCGAGGCCGAAGCGAGACTTCCGGTGAAGATCTGAAACTCCGCGACGAATCCGGACAGCCCGGGCAGTCCCAACGAACCGAAGGCGGCCAGAGCGGTCGCGCCAGCGAGTACCGGGGCGCGTCCGGCCAGCCCGGAGTAGGACCCCATGTCGTAGCTGGCGCGACGATCGAACAGCACGCCGGCGATCAAGAACAGCGCTCCGGTCAACAGACCATGACTGACCATCTGCGTGACCGCCCCGGTCACCGCAAGCGAGCGAGCCTGTTCATCACCCTCGGCGATCAGCCCCGCCGCGCCGACCGCAAGCACGACATAGCCCATGTGATTGACGGAGGTGTAGGCGATCATGCGTTTGAAGTCCTCCTGGGCGAGGGCCACCAACGCTCCGTAGAGGACGGATACCACCCCGACGATCACTACGATCCAGGCGTACTCACGCCAGGACTGCGGCAGCAACGGCATAGCGATGCGGACGAAGCCGTAGGTCCCCATCTTCAGCAGGACACCGGCGAGGATCACCGAGCCCGTGGCCGGGGCATCGGTGTGAGCGGGTGGCAACCAGGTGTGAAACGGCACGGTCGGAGTCTTGATCGCGAATCCGAGCCCGATGGCCAGCAACACGACAGCGCCATAGGTCTCGCGACCGGCCAGCGGATTCGCTCGTGCGAGTTCGACGATGTCGAACGTGTGCGGTTCGGCCGCCAAGTACAGCCCGATGAATCCCAGCAGCAGCACCAAGGAGCCCACGAAGGTGTACAGGAAGAACTTCAGTGCCGACTTTCTCGCGTTTCCGTGCCCCCAGGCCGCGATGACGAAGTACATGCCCACGATCGACAGGTCGAAGTAGACGAAAAACAGGATCAGGTCCAGCGCCGTGAACAGTCCCAGACTCACCGTTTGCAGGCACAGGAAGAGCAGTACGAACGGTTTGGCACTCCGGAGGCGCCGCTGTGAATAGATCGCGCACGCGAGGAACAGAACGGCCGTGACCGCCACCAGTGGCAGGGCAAGGCCATCGATGCCGACGTGGTAGTCGATGCCGACGCTGGGCATCCAACGCAATCGTTGTTCGTAGGAGATCCCGCCGTCGGCGTCGAACCCGATCCACATCGCCACCACCAGGACGAGATCCGCCGCGGCCGCGGCCCCCCAGCTCCAGGTGAACACCCGGTCACCGAGACGAGCGGGCACAAAGGCGAGTGCGGCAGCAGCCACCAACGGCAGGAACACGATCAGAGAGAGCACGTTCACCCCAGGACGACGAGGACAGCCAGCAGTGCGAGCGCAACAGCGGCTTGGACGTAGTACTGGTGCAGCTGACCGGTTTGGGGGCGCCGAGCGAGGGAGCCCAGCAGGCCCACTCCACCGGTCAACGCACCGATCGATCCGTCCAACCACGACTCAACGCGCCGGCCGACCAGCCGAGCGAGCCACAGGGCCGCTACGGGAACGGCCGACACGAGCCGATCGAGCACCCGGTCGTCGAACGCGGCCAGGGTACGTGCCGCCACCAGCACCGGCCGGACCAGCAGTATCCTCACCGCCCCCTCGACACACAACCACTCCTGCCACCCCCGGTATCCGAGGAGCGGCGTAGGAATCCTCCACTCAGCCCACCACCGGACCAATCCCGCGACGAGCAAGGTGGCCACAGTCGAAACCACCAACTGCCACAGTGCGGGGGAGGGATCGGCTTCCGGCCCGAGGAACACGTCCAAGGAGTGCGCCAGCGAGGGGATCCCGAGGACTCCCAGCAGAGCGGCGCCACTAGCCAGCACCCACGAGGCGGATTCGGCGAGCGGCGCCACACGCCGAGTACCGAGTCGCTCACGGTCCAAGGTGACCTCGGCGCGTTCGGGGACAGGGCGCCAAACCAGTAGGGCGGCCTTGACGGTGTAGACGGTGCTGAGCAACGCGGCTACGGTTCCCACCGCGTACAGGGCCGGTGCTTGCGCTAGGGCTGCGGCTAGAACTTCGTCCTTGGCCACCCACAACGACAACGGCGGTATTCCAGCCAGGCTCGCGGCGGCGAGCGTGAACGCGACTCCGAGTCCACGGTATCGGCGAGCGGCACCGCGCAACTCGCGGAGTTCCTTGGTCCCCAGTGCGATCAGCCACGCGCCAGCCACCAGGAACAACGCGGACTTGGTGGCCGCGTGGGCGACCAGTTGGACAGTACCGCCGGTCAGACTGCCGACACCCGCCGCGAGTACGACGAACCCGAGCTGCGCCGAGGTGGACGCGGCCAGCAACTGCTTGAGGTCGCGCTGCGCGACGGCGACCAGCCCGAGCACGAACGCGGTGAACACGCCCGTCCACGCCACGACCGGCTCACCCCATCCGGAGGCCGCCAGCAACGCTTCCGAGCGCAACAGCAGATAGCCGCCCGCCGCGACCATGGTCGCGGAGTGCAGCAACGCCGAAACCGCGCTCGGTCCCGACATCGCGCGGGAGAGCCAGAAGTGGAACGGTAGCTGCGCGGACTTGCCCAGGGCCGCGACCACGATCCCGGCTGTGACCAGTTCCAACCACCCCTGTGAAATGTCCGGCAACGTGCCCAACGCCAGCGAACCGCTTCCACCGGCCAATGCGGCCCCCGCCGCCAGGTACAGCCCGAGGTCAGCGGCGCGGGTGGTCAAGAAGGCGATGTTCGCCGAGACGCTCCTTTCCGAATCACGCCACCAGAAACCGATCAACGCCCAGCTCGCGGCCCCCATGACCTCCCATCCCATCAGCAGGGTGGGGAGGTTGGAGGCGGTGACAGTCGTCAACATCGCTCCGGCGAACAGCAACATCAGCCCGGTGAACCGAGCACGCGATTCCCGGGCACCGAGCTCGGAGACGGCGTACAACAACACCACCGAGGTAATCGCGACTACAGTCACGATGAGAATCGCCGAGAGACCGTCCACCACCAGCGAGAGCCCCATACCGGCGAAAAACGGAAACGATGCTTCGGGCCTGGCGACTACCACGGAAACCCCGATGATCAGGGTAACCGCCATCACGGCTGTCCCCACGGCCGTGGCGTGCCGGTCTCCGCGACTACCGGAACAAGCCAGGAGTCCCCCGGAACCGAGCGGCACGGCGATCAGCGACCACAACAACGGGCTCATGCCACTACTCCCTGAGATCGGCGGCCATATCGGTCATGTCCACGTCCCGAGCCCGGAAGATCGCCGTGACCACCGCGAATCCGACCGCCATCTCCACGGCCATCACCACCATGAGCACGACGATGAGCACCTGCCCCTCGGCCACCGGAGCGACGTAGTACCAGAACGCGGCCGCCGCGACGACGAGCCCGTTGAACATGAGCTCCAAGCCCATCATCAACATCACCACGGACTGCTGCGACAGCGCGCCATACAACCCGATGGCCAGCAGACTCGAGCCGAGCAGCAGGAAAAGCTCCAGGTTCATCGACGCACACCACCCGGCACGGGATCGTCGGGACGCGCGCGCAGATCGTCGCCGAAACGGTCGTAGCGCCCCCGGTTCGTAGCCAGCACAACGGTGGCCACGATGGTGGCGAACAGCACGAGCCCGAGCACCATCATCGTCAGCATCTGCGGTCCCATCAGGGACTCCCCCAGAGACTTCGTCGTATCCGACGGCCGGCTGCCTCGCGACTCGGGCCAGTCGACGAGGAAAGTCCCTGTCGCCAGCACGGCGAACGTACCCAGCGAAACGGACATCGCACCCGGCTTGTTGTGATACATGGCCATCGGCATCAATCCAGCCGGGTTCATCATGTACATGATCATGAACACGGCCATGATCACCATCTCCATGACCATCATGAGCACGATGACCACACCGAGGTAACTCAATCCGAGCAGCAGCACCTCGCAGGCGACGAACACGAACGAAGCGAGCAGGGCGAAGGTCACGCGCGCCATCGAGTCCAAGCGAAACACCAGGAAGCCGAACACGACGGCTGACACTCCGAACAACCAGAACAGCACCGCCGTCAGCATCGTGTTCCCCCCTTGTCCGTAGTCATACGAGCACCACCAGCGCAACGATCAACGCCTGCAGAATGGTCAGTGGCAGTAACACCAACCAGGACACTTCGGTGAACCGTTCCATCCGGACGGTCGGGAAACGACGGCGCGACCAAAGCAGGAAAGTCAAAACCAGCGCGGTCTTGACCAGCGTCCACAGCCATGCGGGCAGCAACGGGCCACGTCCGCCTCCGAGGAAGAGCGGAACCGCCATGCCGGCGGCGACCACGACCAGCAACCAACGTCCCGTCAGCAACACCAACCGGTCCACCCCGGAGAGCTCTGCGACGACGCCACCCGACAAATCCCTGCCCAGCGGTGCGTCGAAAGGTCCCCAGAATGCCATCGCCGCCGCGCTGATGAGGTACACCACGAATCCCACGGGCATCCAGACCACGAACCACAGCTCCGCCTGCGCATCGACGATGCCGCCGACGCGCAGCGTGCCCGCACCGGTTGCGGCCGTGATCAACGCGAACATGTGCGGAAGCTCATAGCACATTCCCTGCGCTACGAAGCGGTAACCGCCTATGAGCGACAACGGCGAGTTCGGTCCCCATCCCGCTGTCCACAGTGCTGCCCATCCCAGGATTTCCATCGCGTTGAACCAAACGATCCCTACACCTGGATCGGCCGCCGCGAAACCGCCCAGCGGCAGCACCAGGGCCGCCAGCAACGCGGCCAGCGGCACGGTGACCACACCGGAACGCCACAGCACACCGTCGGCGGCCACGGTGGTACGCCGCTGCCCCACCAGCAGCCGCGCCACTTCGCGCCACGGGTCGGCCGCAGCGGCGGCGACCGACCTCCGCGCGTGCGCGACTCGAACCTCGACCACGGCATCGGCGGCGAGCGCCAACAGCGCGAACGCCGTGAGCGCGAGCGGCAATACCAGCACCGCCCACCCAGTACCCTCAGTCATCGACGCCACCTGGCGACCCGACTTCGTCCGGGGAACGCCAGGGTTCCAGGCTGGCCACGATCAACCGCGCCGAAGCGAACTCGGTGCCTTCCAGGAGCTCGGGCAGCACCCGCTGCGGGGAAACGGGAACCGACCTATCCCCACTTCCCAGCCCGTCCAACGGCACCGATTCGGTGGAATCGAGGTCGACGACGATCCGTTCCATCTCATTCAGCCACGCCGAACAGCGAGTGCTCACATCACCGACCACCGAATGCCGATGCTCGCCGAGCTCCGCTGTCAGCCACCACCACGTCCTCGACCGACGAACACGGGTGATCAGCCGGAGCAATCGCCTCCTCACCCATGCGGACTCCGCGCCTTCGAGCAGGAAGTCGCGGAGGACGCCCGCCCGCACGGCAACGTCCAGCCAGCCGGCCACCGCGAACAACCTTCCCAGTGCGTCCAGCAACTCGACGAGGCGAATACGAGCCACACCTCCCGAGGTGATCTCCTCGCCCGTCCCCGCAGGCCACCACGGCCACCGCCAGAAATCCTCACCCACTCCCACCTCGTCCGGGGGGTCCACTTGAGCATGCTGGATAACATCTCCCTGCAACGTGGTGTGCACGACCAAACCGGCCGGCCAGTTGGGCAACAACGGCCCCAACGGGACATGCAGCCGATCCAGGGCGAGACCGTCACGATCCGTACCCCGGTCGGCCATCACCAGTCCATTCGGCACTTCCCCACCTCCGTCCTCGTGCTCACCACCGCGGCTGAGGACGACGGAGGCGGTGTCGAGACGGTCACCGACCTCGTGCTCGCGAACCCGGACGAACGCACGGGGACGCGGAACCTGCCGCCAAATCCGTTCCACAGGTTCAGTGAAACGATGGGTCAGGGGGCCTGCCACCACGACGAGGTCGGCGTCGGCTGGATTCAGGGCCATCGGCCATCCACGCCTCCGCGATTCGGCCTCAACGGCCACGCGCGACCGCGTGCCGCCGGGAATCTCCAGGATCAGTACATGCGGTCTGCTCGCCGCAGCGCGTAGCAACCCATCCCTCAAACCCAACGCAGCACCCCTTCGCGCCACGCGTAAACCACCCCGGCGAGCAGAATCGCCAGGAAGACGAACATCTCGATCACAGCACTCGCGCCCTCGTCCGCGACTACCAGCGCCCACGGATACATGAACAGCATCTCCATCTCGAAGGCGAGATAGAGCATCGTCAGCGCGTACCAACGGACGTGGAACCGCGAGAAGGCGTGCTCAACCGACCTGTTGCCGGAGAGGAACGCCTCCACCGATTCCGCGGGTGCCCTCCTCACGGACCAGGCCACGAGGTACACCACACCCAGCAGCCCCAATCCCGACCCGAGCAGCAGCAGGGCAGTGACAAAACCATGCATCGCGAGCATGATCCCCTCGAATCCCACGGTCCGCTCGCCGAAAACGTCACGCGAAAGAGGGAACAAGAGGTACTTTCACTTCACAACGCACCGAATCTCCACAGAGCGCCAATGGTGGACAATCGCATCCCGGTTCTACCCCGGAAAGCCCTCGACCCGCTCGGTGATCACGCGCGTGACTTACCCAGCGGTATTCCTCTATCGATGGAATTTGAGAGCGAGAGCCTCGCGCGACCCTCGGCAGCCGCCGAGCTCACCCCGGTAGGCCGCTACGGAAGCCGGTGAGATCTTCGGCGCCATCGAGCTGACCGGCCCGCGCATCACCAAACGGAGCACTGCGGGGAAGAGCTCGCGGCGGATTCAGCCATGCCCGTTCACGGCACGGCGGTGCAGCTCCCGCACCTCGTCGGCCAGTTCGTCGAACGGCCCCTCCACCACCAGGTCGGGCACGACCTGGGTGATCGGCAACATGCGAACCGGAGAGGCGGCGGCTCCGAACTCGGCGAGCCAACCGGCCAGTTGCGCGGCCGAACTCACGTAAACGATGCGGCCCAGCCCGACCCAACCGTGTGCGGCCGCGCACATCGGACAGTGCTCCCCGGACGTGAACACGGTGGCCGCCGACCGCTCCGCCGGGCTCAGGTTCGTCGCCGCCCACCGCGCCAGGGTGAACTCGGGGTGCAGCGTCGCGTCACCACCGGTGACGACACGGTTGCGGTCCTCGGCGAGAGGGCGCCCGTCGGAGGCCACCAGGACCGACCCGAAGGGCTCATCGCCCGCCCACAACGCCTCCGCCGCCAGCTCCACGCAGCGCCGCAGCCGGTCCGATTCGGCCTCGCCGGTCATGATCCCTCCTCGATCGCACTGACGTCCCGCACACCTGGACCGACGACGCTACCGCCCATGGATCACCCGACGGGACGCGCGTTGACCCGACTGACGAGACTGACTAAACTATCCTTCATGCGGAATCAATATTCCGAATAATGGAAATGACTGCGATGTGGGTCACGATCACCGACGGGCACGACCTCTCCCCGGGTGCCGGGGACATCCGTCATGCCAACGGCGCTCCGCACCGGGGGAGCCGACCGGGCATGCGAAGTTCGACCAGGACAGGAGCGGATCTTGAACGCACCGACGTACCACGCCCCGCGGGGAGGACTCCCGTCACAGGACACGCTGCTCACCGATCGGGCCGTGGTCAAGGAAGCCTACACCGTCATCCCCCGCGGTGTGCTGCGTGACATCGTCACCAGCAACCTGCCCGGCTGGAACCGCACCCGCTGCTGGATCCTGGCCCGGCCCGTGGCCGGGTTCGCCACCACGTTCGCACAGTACGTCGTCGAGGTCTCCCCCGGCGGCGGCAGCGACGAACCGGAACCGGAGCGCGGTGTCGAGTCGGTTCTCTTCCTGCTCTCCGGCGCACTCACCGTCGTGCTCGAGGGCGAGACCCACGTTCTCGCCCCCGGCGGCTACGCCTACCTGCCCGCGGGCGCGAACTGGTCGGTGACCAACGACTCCGAGGAGACGGCCAGCTTCCAGTGGGTCCGCAAGGCTTACGAGCCACTACCTGGACACCCGGTTCCCGAGGGCTTCACCGTGCAGGAGCAGGACGTCACCCCCACTCCGATGCCCGAGACCGACGGCGCGTGGACGACCACCCGATTCGTCGATCCCGACGACCTGTCCCACGACATGCACGTCAACATCGTCACGTTCGACCCCGGCGCCGTGATCCCCTTCGCCGAGACGCACGTGATGGAGCACGGTATCTACGTCCTGGAGGGCAAGGCGGTCTACCGCCTCAACGACGACTGGGTCGAGGTCGAAGCGGGCGACTTCATGTGGTTGCGCGCCTTCTGCCCGCAGGCCTGCTACGCCGGTGGCCCCGGCAAGTTCCGCTACCTGCTCTACAAGGACGTCAACCGTCAGATCAGGCTCACCTGAACCCTCGCAACCGACTTGCGTCGGGGGAGGCTGTGGTTTTCGTTGTTCACCTCCATCGATGCGGATGGGGCTACCGCGAGTGTCGCGAAGCCACTCGGTTTTTGCTGGCGTGCCCGGGAGCCGCAGCGCACCGACAACGACACGAAACGGAACTACCGATGACGGCCACATGCGGTTGAGAATCATCTCCGTGACGCAAGGGGAACCCCGACCGTCCGACCCGGAAAATATCCTGTCGACCTCGGCCGAACCGGAATCAGACTTCGGGGCACCCTCACCGTGGCATCACTCGAACCTTATCACCTTGTGAGAATGATACGGATCCGTTATGTATTCATCGAATACATCACGCATAATTCGAGCATCGTTCGGCAATACTTTTTCGAGATACTCCCAACCCGTAAACGTAATCTCGTCAGGAAGCTCGACCAGCCCTGTTATAGCATCCCAGAAGGCATCCCAATTCATCCCGTACATATCGGGAAAGCCAAAATAAATCTTGAGTTTTCTATGCAATCCAGCGCTGGTACGCACATCCGACAGATCGACGATCACCGAGCACACCACCCGTTTTCTGCTCGTATCCGCCGACGTACTCGACAGTGTTGCAGTATGTGGACGTGATATAAAGCAAATCGTCTTCCGAACATAAAAGCCTCGGGGCGGGCCGCTGGTGGAACTGCGTGTCGAGGTTCCCGGAATAGGGCCGGTTCACGAACCCACCACAAGATCACCGAATATCGGCTAGTGGTCGCGTCGGGTGACGAGGTGCGCGAGCGCGGTCAGTTCGTGGGTTCGGGCGGTTGGAGCGGCCGCGTCGAGGTGGTCCAGCGCTCGGGCGAGCAGCCGGTCGGTCTGGGCGTGACTCCAGGCGCGCCCACCCGCCGCGTCGACGAGATCGGCGATGTCGGTCAACGCGACTTCCGAGGTCGGCGGCTGGTGGTAGTGCGTGGCGAGCCGCTGTCCAGCGGTGGTATCGGAGTTCAGCGCGAACACCACGGGCAGGGTTTTCTTTCGGGCGTGCAGATCCGAATAGGCGGATTTTCCGGTGGTGTCGGGATCGCCCCAGATGCCGAGCAGGTCGTCGACGTGCTGAAAGGCCAGTCCGAGGTCGTGACCGAAGCGACGCAGGTGCTCGACCCGCCGCGGCTCGGCCCCCGCGAACAGCGCACCGAGTTCGCAGGCGGCCGCCAGCAGCGCGGCGGTTTTGGCTTCGGCCATGCGTTGACATCCGTCGACGTCGACATCACCGCGCTGTTCGAAGGCCAGATCCGTGGCCTGACCTTGAACCAGCTCCTGGACAGTGTCGTTGAGCAGTCGCACACCGGCAAGGGCGGCCGGGTTCCCACTGTCGGCGAGCACTCCGGAAGCCAGCGAGAGCAGGGCATCGCCTGCCAGGATCGCCGCCTCCGACCCGAACACGGTCCAGGCCGTGGGGCGGTGACGGCGGGTGGCGTCGGTGTCGATGAGGTCGTCGTGCAGCAGCGAGAAGTTGTGCACGAGCTCGACGGCGACAGCGGCGGGCAGCGCCGCCTCGGCGCCACCACCGACGGCTTCGGCGGCGAGCAGGGCCAGCGCGGGGCGTAGTGCCTTTCCACCCGAAGCATCGCTGGGAAGGCCGTGTTCATCGGTCCAGCCGAACTGGTACCGAGCGATACGACGCATGTCCTCGGGCAGTGTGTCCACCGCGGACCGCAGCGCGGGATCGACTCGGCCGCGCGCGACGGCCAGGGCCTCGTAAGCCTCCGCTGCCGGAACCGCGTGTGGGAACACATCTGGGGTGGCCATGGGAGTGTTCCTTTCAGCGCCCGATCTCGACGTTTTCCAACACGCCGAGCGCGTCGGGGGTGAGCACGGCGGCGGAGTAGTACGCGCTGACCAGGTACGAAGTGACGGCCTTGTCGTTGATGCCCATGAACCGCACGTTGAGGCTGGGTGCGTACTCATCGGGAATACCGGTCTGGTGCAGCCCGACCACCCCCTGGTGCTTCTGCCCGGTTCGCATGACCAGTACCGAGCTGGTGTTGTTCTCGCTGATGGGGATCTTGTCGCAGGGCAGCAGCGGAACGCCGCGCCAGGAGGTCACGCGGGTGCCGTGCACGTCGATGCTGTCCGGGTAGACGCCCTGGCGGCTGCACTCGCGGCCGAACGCGGCGATGGTGCGCGGGTGGGCCAGGAAGAACTCGGACTTACGACGCCGGGACAGCAGCTCGTCGAAATCACCCGGCGTGGGTGGGCCGCCAGCGGTCTGGATGCGTTGGCGCAGGTCGGCGTTGTGCAGCAGCCCGAACTCGCGGTTGTTGACCAGGTCCGATTCCTGCTGCTCACGCAGTTCCTCGACCGTGAGCCGGAGCTGCTGCTCGAGCTGGTTCATCGGTTGGCTGTAGAGATCGTTGACCCGGGTGTGCACGCGCAGGATGGTCTGGGCGACACCGAGTTCGTACTCACGAGGACTGAGATCGTAGTCGACGAAAGTACCGGACAGCTCGGTCTCACCCTCGTGGCCGGACGCCAGGCGCACGGCCGCTTCGCCGTGCTTGTTGTGCTCGGGCAGGGTGTGGCCGCGCACCCGGTCGAGGTGGGAACGCAGCGATTCGGAACGCTCGGTGAGCTCGTCCACGTCGCGGCGGGACAGCCGCAGCACGATGCACGGTGTGAGCGCGGTGACCGTGGCGGGCCAGGTGTCCCGACCGCCGGTGAGGACGTACTCGCCGAGGTAGTCGCCATCGGCGAGCACGTCCCGCGACACCTCGCCACCGTAGGGCCCCGGGGTACTGGTGTTGACCTTGCCGTGGGCGAGCAGTATCAGCTCGTCTGCGGGACCACCGGCGGTGGTGATGCTCTCACCCGGGGCGTAGTGGTGCTGGGTGAACCGCTCCGCCAGTGCTTCGAGCACCGTCTCGTCGTCGAGATCACGCAAGGGGGATATTTCGCGGAGCTCCGGCGGCAGGACGCGAACCCTGTCGCCGGTGTTGGAAAACGTCAGGCGCCCGTCCCCGAGCTCGTAGGTCAGCCGCCGGTTGACCCGGTAGGAACCGCTGTTGGTTTCCACCCACGGCAGCATGCGCAGCAGCCACCGAGGACTGATCGCCCGCATCTGCGGCGGGGTTTTCGTGGTGGTGGCCAGGTTGCGGGCCGCGGCCGTGCCCAGGCTGAGCTGTCCCTGTCCGTCGGATCCCGGTTCGTCGGACGCGCTCGTAGCGATCTCGGTCATGTCTCTCCCCCTCGCGTGTCGGATCGAAAAGCGGGCAGCCGCGGAACCGGTCACCCGGCTTCGGGTGAAGGCCGGTCCGTGGTTCCCCTCGGCGCGGCGATGCGAGCCGCCGTGCCCAGGCCGGTGGGGCCGGCCAGGCGCTGCCGTGTCGTGAGCACCCCCTGCGGCTGTGCGATATCGGGAGCACTGCGGGGCGATGATGTCCCGATCGCGGCAGCCCCCGGCTCGTGACGACGTCGCAGTTCGGCCTCGGTGTAGCGCACGCACCTGCGGTGCCACTCCAGGATTCCGGACATCCAGTCCTGCAGCCCCTCGGCGTGACCGATGAGCACCCGGCGGGCGGACTCGTCGAGTCCGAACTCCTCGAACACCCGGGGTAGCTGCTCGGTGAGAATCCGCTGGAACTGCCGCATCCGGGCGTTCATCACCTCGGCCACCACGTCGCGGGCCTGCCACCGGTCGACGTCGAGGAATCGCTCGACGACCAGGACCAGGTTGTGGACCTCGCCCTCGAACTCGATCTCCTTCTGGTAGGAGAACAAGTCGTTGGTCAGGCAGGCGTAGTCCTGCGCGGCGGTCTCCATCTCCCGGACCACCGTGCTCCGGTACACCTCGGCGGGCACGACGTCGAGATTCGACAGCCGGGACAGGCTCATCGTCATGTCCGAGCCGAACGTCTTGCGACGCATCTCGAGGTAGTCGACCGGGTCCGGCACCCGGTGCTGGGCCTGGTTGTCCAGTTCCCACAACCAGCTGGCGGTCATGTCCTCCACCGCGGTGCGGAACTGACGCCGCGCCGCGGTGGGCATGGGGCCTGCGGTACGTCGCCACAGATCGGCCAGGCCCCGCTCGATCGGGTTGGTCGGTTCCGGTGTGGACTCGCCGTTCACGGGCATGAACGCCGACAACCGGTCGTTGCACGCCCTGGCCGCCGCCAGGTTGCGGGTCGCTCCGAACACCACGGGGAAGTAGTCGTCGCCGTAGGTTCCCCAGGCCAGCCAGTCCGCGGACAGGTTGAGCTGTTCCGAGCCCGCGTCGGCGTGGATCATCGCCGCGCAGTGGGCGAAGTCGAAACCGATGAACCGGCGCTCGTCCCACACACCGTGGGATTCCACCCCGGGCACCGAGTCGAACATGCCCATCCGCCGGGCCCAGTCGACACCGTGCTCACGGGCGTTGTCCAGGTGTGGGCTCATCCGCACCGAGTACGGCATGTACAGCTCAGGCAGCGTCAGATGCCCCACCTGCTGGAACGGGATGTGGGACCGCTGCTGGGCCCGGCGCCGCACACCGGGCCGCAGCCGGGTGAACGCCCGGGCCGCCGAGGTACCCAGCCCGCTCGGACCGGTGAGGTCCGTGGCGGTGGGTGTCGTGGTGACGCCTTCGTTCATGTACCGGCTGGACTGGGTGTGCCACTCGTGACCACCGGCCTGCCAGTCCTGCAGCCCCTTGACGTAGGCCAGCACCCCGGCCCGCTCGTCCGGCCCCAGGGCGTGCTCGTCGCACAGCGCGGGCACCTCGGTCAGCGCGGTGTTGTCGAACTGCTCCAACCGGGAGGTCAGCAGATCGTTGGTGAGCTCGGCGGCCCGTTGCGGACCGGTCCCGAAGAAGGTCTCCATGACCAGCACACCGTTGTTGACCTCGCCTTCCTCCTGGGTCTCACGCTGGTAGGAGAACAGGTCGTTGCGCAGGTGCACCCCGTCGGAGAACGTGTCGGTGAGCACCCGCATCGGCCTGCTCGCGGCGACCGACGCCGGGATCTCGGCGCGAGCGGCGAGCTCGACGAGCCCGGCGGACCAGGGCGCCCCACCCACCTTGCGGCGCATCTCGATGTAGTCGACCGGGTTGGGCACCCGTCCCTGGTTGATGTTGGTCAGCTCCCACACGCAGTCCTCGAGCAGGTTGCGCGTGGCCTCGGCGAACCGGACGAGCCAATCGGCCGACATGATCGAGGTCGTGCGGTTCCACAGGTCGACCAGGCCCCACTCCACCGGATTCGTCGGCTCCGGCGGACGCTCGGCCGGATCGGTCGGCATGAACGCCGACAACCCCGCCAGATACCGCCGTGCCCCGGCGAGGTCGCCGGTGTGCTTGTAGTGCTCCAGGAAGTGGTCGTCGAAGTAGAACACCCACACGTACCAGTCGGTGACCAGATCCAGATCCGCGGCGGTCGCGTCCGGGTGGGTGTAGGCGCACAGCAGCGGGTAGTCGGCCGAGTCGAACGTGGCCTCGTCCCAGGCGAACGCACCGCTGCTGCCCGCCGCGCCACCGGGGGTGACCATCTCCATCCGGCGCGCCCACGCCGTGGAGTGCTCGCGCGCGCTCCCCAGATGTGAGTTCAACCGGGCGGGCCAGGGCAGGTAGAACTCCGGGAGTTCGAACGGTTGGCTCGCCACGGCCTCAGCCTTCCCTGCCGGTCTCGACGTCGTCCAGCACCGCCAGTGCGTCCGGCACGAGCACCGCCGCGGAGTAGTAGGTGGAGACCAGGTACGAGATCAACGCCTTCTCGTTGATACCCATGAACCGCACGGACAGGCCCGGCTCGTACTCGTCGGGCAAACCGGTCTGGTGCAGCCCGACCACGCCCTGGTTGGCCTCGCCGGTGCGCATCAGCATGATCGAGGTGGTCCGGGAGCCGCTCATCGGCAGCTTGTTGCACGGGAACATCGGCACACCCCGCCAGGCGGGCACCTGGTGCCCACCGATGTCCACGCTGGCCGGGTACAGCCCGCGACGAGTGCACTCGCGCCCGAAAGCGGCGATGGCTCGCGGGTGGGCCAGGAAGAATCCGGGGTCCTTCCACACCAGCGACAGCAGCTCGTCCATGTCGTCCGGGGTGGGCGGACCGGTGCGGGTGTGGATGCGCTGGCGCAGGTCGGCATTGGGCAACAACCCGAAATCGGGGTTGGTGACCAGCTCTTTTTCCTGCTCCTCGCGCAGCTCCTGGATGGTCAGCCGCAGCTGCTGCTCGGTCTGGTCCATCGGTTCGTTGTACAGATCCGCGACCCGACTGTGCACGCGCAACACCGTCTGGGCCACGCTGAGCTCGTACTCGCGAGGCTTGAGCTCGTAGTCGACGAACGTGCCGGGCAGATCCGGTTCACCGGCGTGCCCGGAGGCCACAGCGACCTCGGACTCACCATCGGCGTTGTGCGCGCCCTGTGAGGTCGTACGGACCTGTGCGAGGTGGGTGCGCAGGGCGTCGGAGCGGTCCACCACCTCCTGGGCGGACTGTCGGGACAACGTCAGCACCGTGCACGGGGTCACGGCCTTGGCGGTGAACTCCCACGTGGCCTCGCCGTCCGCCAGGAGCTGACCACCGAAGTGCTCCCCACCGGCCAGCACTCCCAGTGTCGTCTGCTCCCCGTAGGGCCCGGTACCGAGTTTGTTCACCTTGCCGTGCGCGATGAGTACGATCTCGTCGGTCGGGCTTCCCGCCTCGGCGATCACCTCGCCCGCGGCGTACTCGCGCTGCTCGAATCGCTCGGCCAAGCCCTCCAGCACCGAGGTGTCGTCGAATCCCCGCAGCGCGGGCAGCTCGCACAACTCGCCCGGGATCACTCGCACCGTCGAGCCGGTGTTGGAAAAGGTCACCAGCCCGTCCCCGAGCTGGTAGGTCAGCCGTCGGTTCACCCGGTAGGCACCACCCGTCGCCTGCACCCAGGGGAGCAGGCGCAGCAACCACCGCGAGGTGATCGACTGCATCTGCGGCGGCGTCTTCGTCGTCGTCGACAGATTCCGCGCGGCCGCCGTGCCGAGACTCAGCGGCGACTGTCCATCATCGTTCTGCTGACCGGAGACCGGCTCCGTACCTGTCACCACACACCACCATTTCGACGCATGTCACACGTTCCTGTCCGCGTCGGATCAGTCAGTGCCCACGCACTGAAATCCCCCAGCGCGGTGCCGAGCACGCTCTTGCCCAGCCGGTGGACGACCACGGCCGATCGCCTGATCAGGCGATCAACAGTCACCCGAACGGGCAAACTAGTTGATCAAAGCGGCGCAACACAAGCAGTGTCCACATAGTCGTAGAAACGAGAGGGGGCTCGACACGGCAGACCGCCGACGTCACGACGAGCAAGTCCTTTTCCGCTCCTCACCGGGAAAACATTCGAAAACGTGTCAGGCGCGGCGGAGACGGATGCGGACAGATCCGAGCCATCACGACTCAGTGATGATGATCACTACGGGAGGCAGTGTTCGTACCTGGTCACTCGAAGGAATGATCCGCCCGGGCAAGCGAACGTGGACGGCCCCACGAGGGAATCACGGCGTGCCGAGCAGCTCGGCCACAGCCGCACGAGCATGACGCGCCGGGGCGGGATCACCACTGATACCCGCCGTGACGACGGCCCCCTCGAACAACAGGAACACCGGTTCGACCACCGCCACACCGGTGGCCCCGACCCACTCCGCGAGCTGATCGTGAAACGCCCGCTTGTGCGACCGGACCTCGGCCAGCACAGCCGCCGACGAGGAACCGAGCTCGCCGTGGGCATTGATCCAGGCACACCCCCGGAAACCGGGCTCGACGAACCACTCGGCGAGCCAGTCGAACACCGCGAGGACCCGCTCGCGCGGATCCGGGACCCGCTCCACGAACGCGGCCAAGCTCTCCCGCCACCGCTGGTCGCGCCGCCGGAGCACCGCCACCACCAGGTCCTCCTTGCCGGGGAAGAACCGGTAGATCCGCTTCAACGGCAGCTCCGAGGCCGTACGCACCTCGTCCATCCCGACCGCCTGGATACCTCGCTCGTAGAACAGCCGCTCCGCCACATCGAGCAGCGCAGCACGGTCCAGGCGATTTCGTTCCTCGGTGGGTGGGGCGGGCATCCATGTCTCCTTGACGTCGAGAACGACCGTTTCCTACTTTAGGGCATCAGCAAGAGAGAACGCACGTTCTCAACATGTGAGGAGATCCGCCATGCCGGAAGCCCGCCCGCCGTACCCACCCTTCACGCGCGAAACGGCCCTGCGGAAGGTCCAGGCCGCCGAGGACGCCTGGAACACCCGCGACCCCCACCGAGTGGCGGCGGCCTACACACCGGACTCGACATGGCGCAACCGGGACACCTTCCTGCGGGGCCGCGAAGAGATCATCACCTTCCTCACCAGGAAGTGGGAACGCGAACTCGACTACGCGCTCCGCAAGAGTCTGTGGGGATTCCACGAGAACCGGATCGCCGTCCGCTTCCAGTACGAGTGCCACGACACGACAGGACAGTGGTGGCGCAGCTACGGCAACGAAATGTGGGAATTCGACGAACACGGCCTCATGCGACGCCGCGAGGCCAGCATCAACGACGTCGCCATCACCGAAACCGACCGACGCATCCACGGCCCCCGCACCGAAGACGAGCACGAAGTCGAGCTTCCCCTCCGATGAGCCCGGCATTACGCCCTCCGGCGCGGACGGGTCCTGCTGTTTCCCGATTGGAGCCCGCCCGTCCCAGCGACACAGCGGACCGACACGTACGCCGTGTTCACCGGTTCGGGCGATTACCGCGCGTCACACCGATCATCACGACCGTCCACGATGGGCAGCACATCGGTGACCTCCTCGTCACCGGCCTCACGCTCTCTGGTGCGTCGCACCCGACGCTGGGCCCGCGTGTTCGGTGACGGCACGGGCTCCGGTTGTCGAGAAGCCCGGCGCTGCCTGCGCCACAGCACCACGACGACGATCGAGACAGGCACGACAAACACCACTACAAGCAGACCGAGCACGATCCAGTAGAGCATCAACCACCTCGAAAACGGATGTCGCGGTGTTGGGCCGGTACCCGGTGACCGCAGTGGCGCGAAGCAACGGAACAACGCACGGCCACATCACGATCATGCCTGCCCCAGCGAGCCGATGCGAGCATCGCCAGGTGGTCGTGCCACCGCGTCGCACGAATCAAAGACCGAACCACCCACTGTCTCCCAACCCGGTCACTGCCGCCGGACGGGGCGGCCGACCCAGCCCGCCGGATCAGTTTCGGTATCCACCCACCGCCTGACTCCGACCGTGTGGCCGTGTTGCAGCGCAGTAGCGTCGACGACGGATTGCCCCGGAGCTGCTCGGAGGTCTCCCGAACTTACGGGAAGGAGAGCTCAGAGGCCTCCCCGAGGTCTTACTCTCCAATCCCGGCCATACTGGTCATGGCCGCCACGTGGTCGTCCGCGGCCAACGGCGCTCCGGTGCCCTCAGTGGTGAGCCCGAGGGTCTCCACCAGCCCGGCTCCGTGCTCGGCGAGCACGTCGCACTGCTCGGTGAACACTGCGTCCACCCGTTGGTGCTGCTCGCGTGACAACCAGCCGGCGCGGTACAGCTCGTCACCGTGCCGCCGTGCGTGATCGAGCCCGTTCAGCAGGCACAATCGGTGCAGGGTGTCCCGCCGCTGCCCCGGAAGGAACGAATCGGCCCAGGCCAGGAACTGCTCCAGCACGATCCGGTGGGCGTGAGCGCCCACCAGTTCGTCGGCCAGCCGGGCGTGCCGATCCCAGCGGTCCGCTTCCGACAGGCAGCGGTCGGCGCCCAGGCGGGCGCACAGCCGAGTGCGCAGCAGGTTCTCCCGCACGCGAGCGAGCACGACCAGCGTGTCCACCTCATCCATCCGGCCGAGACGGGAGGGCACGGGCACCGCTCGGGGATCACCCGTCAGGGAACGAGCCAGATCCATCGTGGTCAGGGTGTTGTCCCCGCCTGCCGAGTGGTAGATCGCCGCCAGTCCCTCATAGGCGTGGATGCGGTTCGCGTTCAGCACACCGTGCGCCCCGAGCAACTTTCGACAGTCACCGGTCACCCGCTCCGCGGTCCAGGTGGCGATCACTTTGGTCAGGGCGAGCTCGGAATGCACCGAGGCCCACGGGGACCAGTCGGCTCCGGCCGCTTGCTGCGGATCACCACCGTCGAGGGTGATGCGCAGCGCACGGTTGACCTGCGCGGTGGCGGCCATGGCAGCGGCCAGCGCGGGAAAGAGGGTACGCCGCACCCGGGCGTGCTCGGCCAGTGTCGCTCCCGGTGCGAGTGCGCCGGAGGTCGTGCGATGGTGCACGTAGCGAGTGGTCAACGCACCGGTGGCCCGCGCCACGGCGGCCAGTCCCACCGCACCGGCGGTGGAGGCGTTGCGTGACACCCGAAGCGAACGCACCAGGCGCTGCCGCGGGGAATCCGCCGGGTCGTGGACAACGCCCTCGTGGTCGATGCGCGCTCCGTCGGAGAGCCACCGCTCGTACGGCACGGTCGCCCCGTCGAACCGCACCAGTGTGTAGTCCAGGTCCACCGCGTCGGAACGAACCGCGCGTCCGATGCGTACACCCTCACCCGTGCGGTGCTCGTCACGCAGTCGCACCAGGAAGGGGAACACCCCGTGGTACTTGCCGCCCACACGCAGCTGGGCGTAGACCATACCCACCTTGGGGACTCCCTCCAAACCTGCGTGGGCCATGAACTTGCACGCCGTTTCATCGGGTGTGGACAGCTCGAAACATCCGGTCTCCGGGTGGTAGTCGGCACGGGTGCGCAGTGCCACGTGGCTGGTGCCGTGTCCGACCTCGGTGATCAGAATGGTGCCGACGGTTCTGGCGGCATCCAGTTCGCCACGGAGGTCGGACAGGTCCGAGTCGGGCTGGGCCATCCCGTCGATCCCGGCCACGCAAACTCCGTAGTGGACCGTGCTGGTCAGGAACAACGCGGGATTGACCACGGCGGCCCACTCCAGCGCGGCGAACAGGTACCGCGGGTCCTGGCGGGAGCTCCGCGGCAGGTCCAGGCTGTGTGTAATGTGGCGTAGCTGCTGATACGTGCGCCGGTGCTGCCCGGACGGTGCCCGATCGTCGCGCGGTGCGAACAGGCCACCACCGAACACGCCCCGCATGTCCGGGTCGAACCCACTTCTCCCGTCCCGCAGGTCACCGCTCATGCCGCGACTCCCGCTAACGGTGCCATGCGCCGCACGGTTTTGGCCGCCTGTCCGGCTTCGACGGTGAACACCGCGTTCGGATCGAAGGCGTTCAACTCGATCTCGCACACGGTGGTCACCCGCTCCGCCTGCTCGATATCGACCCGCGCGGTCAGCGGCACTCGCTCGTCGGTGGATTCGCCATCACGAGTGAGGTGGGCACGCAGCACGGCGGGCAGCGGAAACACGAAGCGGTGAAACTCGGTCCGCAGCTGGTGCATCACCGCGTAACGCGGTGTGCCGTCGGCGATCGGGGGCACCGTCTCACCCACGGCCCAGGTGATGAGCTGGGTGACCGCCTCGATCAACAGCATGCCCGGGATGTGCTGCTGATCGGCGGTGTGATCCCGCAGCATCTCGGTGTCGTTGGGAACCAGCAGCGCCCCCGTGACCTCATTTCCCGAGACGTGCGGCTCACCGATGAGGACGTTGTCCTGCTGCTGTTTCAACACGGTGTGTCGCCCGACCGGTTCGGGCGGGGCACCCTGCGGCAGCACCACCTGATCCAGTCCCGCCCGTGAGATGGTTCGGGCGAGTTCGCGCCACATCGCACGATCCACTCCGAGCGCCGGGTGCAGCACCGCTCCCCGGGCATCCGGCTCGGCGTGTGATCGCACCCACAGCGCCACCTCGGACGTCGTCATCACGTTCTCGTTGCCGGTGAACCGTGCGAAGCAATCTCCGACGACCCACACGTGCGTCTCGCCCATCGGTCCTACCTTTCGTCGGTCGTGTTACGTGCTCAGCTGATAGCGGGGTGAGCCACGAGTCCCCCGTCGATGACCAGAGTTTGGCCCGTCATGAACGACGCGGCCGGGGACGCCAGGAACAGCGCGGGGCCCACCACCTCGCTCGGATCGGCCCACCGATGTTGCGGAACTCCTGCCAGTACTGCCTCGGATGTGTCCTGGTCCTCGTGCACCGAGGAAGTCATGTCGGTGCTCACCCAGCCCGGTGCGAGCGCGTTGACCCGGATTCCGCTCCTTCCCCACGCGGTTCCCAGCGAACGCACCAGCGACATCTGGGCGGCCTTGGCCGCCCCATACGCCTCCATACCGCCCACACCGACGAGCCCGGCCACCGAGGACATGACCGTCACGCTCGGGTCCGGCGAGACGGCGAGAAACGGGTGAGCACCCCGCAACAACCGCACCGCGCCCATCAGGTTCACGTCCAGCACTCCGGCCCACTCGTCGTCGGAAGTCCCCAGCACGGGGCGCAGCTGCATCACCCCTTGCTCGTCAGCCACCGGCCCACCCGCGTTGTGCAGCAGCACGTCCAGTCCGCCCAGGGCGGCGACGGCTTCCTCCACCGCGGTAGTGCAACCGTCGGCAGTGGACAGATCGCCCGGAATCACCACCGCCTCTCCGCCTTCCTCCTCGATGTCGGTGGCCAGCCGCCGCAGCGCGTTCCGCGAGCGGGCGGTGAGCGCGACGCGTGCTCCCGCCGCGGTGAAACCTCGTGCGAGTTGCGCACCGATCCCCCGGGATGCCCCGGTGACCAGCACTCGCCGCCCGGTGAGGTCGAACAAGGCTTGCCCGTACACTTCGATCACTCTCCGCGAATCTCATCGAGCGGGCTGCGAGGCTGCCTGAACGGCGGGGACCAGCGCAGCAGGCAGGCGCCCCAGGTGACTCCCGCCCCGAAGGTCGGAAGCAGCACGTGGTCCCCATCGCCGACCCGCCCCTCCGCGACCGCGTGGGTCAGGGCCACAGGTATGGAAGCGGCACCGACGTTGCCCACCCGATCCCCCGTGATCACCGTTTTCTCCGCCGGGATTCCGGCCTGCTCGGCCAGGTGGCTCAGCAACAGCGGATTGGGCTGGTGCGGCACGATCACGTCCAGGTCGCTCCTGTCGATCCCCGCCGCGCGGCACGACTCCTCCAGGACGCGGGGAAACGCGGTGGTGATGAAGTCGCGCACCGCGCGTCCGTTCATGTGGATCGTGTGCGCACCGCTCGTCAACGACTCGTCGCTGGCAGGAAGACGACTACCCCCTCCCGGGATGAGCACCTGGTCGGCCTGACTCCCGTCCGAACCGGTCGCCAAGTGCAGCACTCCCCGCTCGGACGGGACCTCACCCACCACGGCCGCTCCCGCACCGTCGGCGAACAACACCGCGGTGCCTCGGTCCGCGGGGTCGAGGAACTTCGAGTACAGCTCCACCCCGATCACCAGTGCGTACCGCCCGCGACCTCGTTGGGTCAGCCAGTCGTGCGCGGTCTGCATGCCGAACACGAAGCCCGAACAAGCGGCGTTCACATCGAACGCGACCGCGTTGGTGGCGTTGATCAGGTGCTGCACCCGGCACGCGGTGGCCGGGCCCAACTCGTCCAGAGTGGATGTCCCCAGAACCACCATCGCCACCTGCTCCGGTTCGACACCGGCCGACGACAGGGCTCGCAGGGCCGCTTGCGCCGCCAGGTCCGAAGCCGCCTGACCCGGTCGGGCCGCCCGCCGTTCGAGCACCCCGGTTCGCTGCTCGATCCAATCGGCGGTAACCCCGGCACCGGCGGCCACTTCGCTGTTGCCGCGCACCGTCTCCGGCAGATAAGCGCCCAGCCCGACGATCCCGGTACCGACCCGCGACGACACATCCGCTCGCGTCATACGATCAGTTCCGGGACCGCGCTGTGCTCACCGACAGCGGCGGAACTCCGGCCGCTGCCCCGTACTGAGTCCGCCGCGGCCCTGTACCGTGCGGTTCCAACCGCGAGAGAACCGCCGTACGAGGCCTCGGACTCGCCAGCTGTAGCCGCTGCTCGAACAGCGACTTCGCGTTGTGTCAAACCTCCACTGGATAAAAGATTTTCGGCACGTGCGGTGTCGATCTCCCCGAGAGCCTGTTCGTGCGTGTCGTTCCAGACGGGAAAGATCCGTTTTCGCATAAGCGAATACCTCTCGATCGTTTGAGAGTGCGCAGGGTTCGGTTCTATCCACTTGGACTGACACAGCGCTGACAACGCGTTGACAACAGTCCCGTAATTCGATGTTTTTCCGCGCCGGTCGGCTTCGTCATCCTCGAGTGCCCCTCAGAACAAAGCTGACACTCTCAGTCGGGCTGACTTGTCGAGCACCGCGCGAGACCGTAGTGCGGCCTCGTGCGCCTCCCGGTTCGGGACAATTTCGGAAGTAAAACGCGACCACCAACGATCCGTGCGACCAGCGTAGTGATCGGGCGTGCTCCACGTGTTCAACGCCACCCGCGTGCCGCGGGGGACCACATCCTGGTTGTGCGGATTCGTCGGCTCCGCCACGAAATCCACCGGCTGACCGAAAAACTTCCGCCGTAGATCGTCGATGATCGATTTCCTCGTAGTGGCAAACTTATCCCCGACAGCTCCCACCAATCGTGGAACGCAGCGGATACTGTAGGCCTACCGCGACGCCCGGTCCCCAGCGGGCCGCGTCCGTGTCAACAAATCGCGGAGATCACCGCACCCACGACCAACGCCAATCACGTAGGGATCACCGCGCGGAACCGCCGGGACAAAGGAGAGCCACGTTCTAGCTCACCCAACTGCGCGATGTCCGCCACACGACCGAGGTCGGAGCATTCACGGGTCCGCACATCGTTCTCCCAGCCCTGTGCCTGGCGTACGGCGGCACATTAGCGGTGTGCACGCCGGAGAAGGACGGGCTTCGCTGTAGCTCGCCACCGGAAGCAGACCGGTACTACCGAAAGGTCGCTACACGCGCCGGAGACACTCCGAAAGCCCCACACCGGGAAACCCCGCGCGGGAAAACCACTCAGGAACCCCGAGGAATCGCTGGTCGAACTCGCTTTTCTCGACGCCGGTCCGCCGAGCCGCATCGTTTACTTACCGCGCACACGCCGCGAGGGAACGCCGTTGGTGGACAACACACTCCACAGGGGATAAGTTGTCGATTCCACCGAGTCCCCTACACGCAATTCAGAGCATACGTAAACACAACGAGCACTCCCCTACCGACGTGCACGTCTAATCGACCCTTCTTCCCGCCGGCAAGGGCCTCCCAGCGGCCCGCGGTAATGGACGAATCCAGCCCGAAACGGAAGAAAGCGCTTCCACCGGAACGACGAAAGAGGTAACGCGATGACCTCGGATTCCGCCTCGAACAGCAGCAAGGTCGCGGATGCGTACGACAGGACAGCCACCGTCGTGGCGAAGCTCTGGAACGGCAATCTTCACTACGGCTACTGGGAGGACGAGGACGATCAGAGCTCCTTCGGTGAGGCCACCGACAGAATGACCGAAGAGGTGATCCGCCGACTCGATCCGTCCCCCGGACAACGTATCCTCGACCTCGGGTGCGGCACCGGATCCCCCGCACTGCTGCTCGGCCGGAAACACGAGGTCGATGTCGTCGGCATATCCATCAGCCCACACCAGATCTCCATCGCCACCGAACAGGCACGAGAAGCCGGTCTGGATGACCGGGTTCGCTACGAGGTCGCCGACGCGATGCACCTCCCGTACCCCGACGATTCCTTCGACGGGGTGATGGCGCTGGAATCGATGGTGCACATGCCGGACAAGGTGCACGCTCTACGTGAGATCGTGCGCGTGTTACGCCCGGGCGGGCGGGTGTCGATCGCCGATCCGACCGTGCACGAAGCCTCGACGCAAGAACGCTACAACTCCAGCGAGACCTCTTCGGCAGAGGGCATGTACATCATGTCGAGAACCGACGAGTACGACGAACTCCTCGAACGGGCCGGACTGGGACAAATCGAAACGACGGATGTCGGGAAAAACGCGAGGCATTCGATGCGACACTTCGTGGCGGGAGCACTCTCCTGTCGCGACGAGTACGTGAAAGCGATCGGACCCGAGGAATTCGAGAAGCGGATCGAAGAAGCCCGCAAAATGCGGGACTCGCCGGATTTCGGATACGTGCTGGTATCGGCGAAAAAATCGGAGTGATCATGCTTGATCCACAGCTCGAAGCGTGAGAACACCGCACGAGCGAGTCCTGATTACAGTACGCCGAGGGGGTTCGCGTGATCGTGAAATCACGCGAACACACCCCTGCACGAGGACGAACACCGGACCTCGGACATGTCCTACGGCGACGTGCACCGAAGTACGTGCGCCGTCAGCCAGTCCAGGGTTGCCGTACGACTCACTCCGGGCGATGCCAGCGTTCGAACCAGTCGGCAGCGGCACGCAGCGGCACCGGAACGGGATCGATGTCCGGATACCAGGCACGTTCCCACTCCAGCGAGATCCACCCCGACCACGGCCGCAGCAGGGTCCCGCACTCGGCGAGCGGCACGTCCCCCTCGCCCGGCGGGACCGGTGTCCACGAATCCGCCCGCCGCGCGTCCTTGATCTGGAAATAACCGAGATAGTCGCCCAGCAGCTCCCGGGTCTCCGTCGGGGACTCGCCCATCCGCCACGGGTGCAGCGCGTCCCACAGCACGGCGACGGTCTCGGGGCTACCGAACGGTTCCACCAACCGGCGCGCGAGTCCGCCCGTGGGATGCGAATCGTGGGTCTCGACGAGCAACGTGACACCCTGCCGCTCCAGATCGGGCAGCACGGCACCGATCCGCTCCCGAGCGGGACCGTCCTCGCCGGACTCCCCGCCCGGGAAAACCCGCACCGCGGGCGCCCCGATCAACCCGGCCAGCTCGACGAGGGAACGCAGCTCCGCCACCGGAGACTCGTCCGGACCCGGCGCGCACACCTTGGCGTAGCCCGCCAGACACGCCACCTCGAGTCCCTCGCCCTCGATCAACCTGCGCGTGTCCGCCGCTTTCCGGGACGACATCCCCAACCGGACTTCCTCGTCCGGGTGCACCCGGAGCTCCACACCGTGACAACCGTGCTCACGCGCGACCCGCGCGGCCTGCCGCACCGGTGTGCCCGGCATCCCGAGCGTGCTCACGGCGAACTTCCAGCTCATGGAATCCTTACCTCACTCATTCCGGGTAGCGCCCACGGGCGCGAGAGAAAACGCGCCTGACGAAACCGCGCGCACCCGGCCAGCCGGTCGTCCCGGTGTCCGGGGACACTTCACCACACTCACACCTCGGCGCGCCGGAACTGCTGCCAGGCGACGCCGGAGCAGGTGTACTGGATGAGATCGGCACCGTCCGCGGTGGACTCGTCGGAGACGTCCAGGCACTTGCCGCTGTGCCGGGCGGTGAAGGTGACGTAGCCGTCGCCGGAGTCACTCACCCGCCACTGCTGCTCCTGCCCGAAACCGCACCGCTGCTGGACAACGGCCGCACCGTTCCGTGTGGCAGCCTCCGCCACGGCCAGGCACATCGAACTGTGCCGGGTGACCAGCCGAACGTAGTCACCACCGACGTCCTCCAGCCAGAACCGCTGGTTGCCGCCACCGTTGCAGGGGTACTGCGCCAACTGCTCGCCCGCGAGCTGGGAACGCGCGGGAACGTCCACGCACTTGCCGGAGTGCCGGGCGGTCAGGGTTTCGTAGGGTCCGCCGCTCGTTCCGACGGTGCCCGCCGCTGTGTCGACGGTCAGTTCCGGCGCCCAGTCCATCCGGATGGTGCGGTCGTCGGGGAACCGCAGCGGCAGCCACACGTAGCGCGAGTCGTTGACCGGCCCGCCCCAGGCTCCCGCCCAGCGGTCACCGAGGTAGAGGTAGGAGGTGCTCCCGGTGCCCTGAATCGGCAGCACCCAGGCGGTCTGGGAACCGTAGGCGGTGGAGTCGCCGACGTCCCGCATCTCGCTCCAGCCGCCGTCGAGGCTGGTGGAGGTGGCGTACTGCTGCTGGTTGGGATCCCAACCCGTGGCTCCGGAGGTGAGCATGAAGTAGACCCCGTCGCGCTCGAAGAGGGCCGGGGCCTCGCGGTGACCACCGGGCCACGGGTTGGCCACCAGGCTCTCCACCGCCGTGTAGTCCTCGGTGAGCCGGTAGATGTGCAGATCCAGGTTCTCGTTGGCGGCCGAGACCATGTAACCGGTGCCGTCGTCGTCGACGAAGACCGTGATGTCGCGGGACATGTTGCCCAACGGCCGGAAGCTGCCCTGCCAGCTGTAGTCCCCGTCGACGGTGTCGGAGACGGCGACGGCCGCGCGGGCCTGGCTGTAGTCCTGGTCGTTCTCCTTGTGCACCCACATTACGAACTGGCCGGTCGACTCGTTGTACAACACCTTCGGCCGCTCGATGTTGGCGCTGGCCAGCTCCGGCGCGGAGGAGGCGCTCAGCACGTGGTCGCGGAACTCCCAGTGCTTCAGATCGGTCGAGCGGTACACGGAGACGTACCGGAAGGAGTCGTCCGCGGCGCGGTTCTCCCCGAACCAGTAGTAGTAGCCGTCGACCTCGATGACGCCTCCGCCGTGCGCGTGGATCGGCTCGCCGTTCGGATCGGTGAACTGTGTTCCGTTCCGGACGGTGACGGGATCCGCCTGCGCGGGCGGTACCACGAGTACGGTGGCGCCGAGGCTCAGACACGCGGCCGCCACCAACAACCAGAGGCCGCGTGCCTTCCTTCCGCGCGCTCCGTGCCGTGCTGCCGGGAACATGACGACTCCTTCCGCCGCGGGATCCGTGGTTCCGCCGGACGGTCCGGCGGAACCGGGTGAGACGACCGGGCGGCCGGGGCGATCGCGGGCGCGACCGCCCCGGCCGGGAACACGCGGAAAGCACCCGTTTCGAGCCCGGGCGAGCGATCCGTCGCTCCGTACTCGTCGGCTCCTCACCGGCCCCGGGGCGTCGCCGGAACCGAGGACCGGTGCTCAGCTGCCGCGGGAGCCGCGTGGCCCGCGCCGTCCCAGGCGTAGCGGAGCCGGTCGATCATGCTGTCGTTGCGCACGCGCAACGACAGGTCGGTGCCGCTGCCCTGCAGGGCGTAGAGGGAGTACCAGTCGTAGTCGGGCCGGTAGGTGTGCTTGCCGCCGAGGGCGGGCCAGTAGACCGCACCCATGTCGTGGGAGCGGACGGCGTCGGTGGCCGCGCGGATGTAACGGACGAAGTTGTCCGTGCTGTCGGCCTCGCCGTAGTCCCTGCCGTCGTCCATCGGGGCACCGAACTCGTCCAGCACGGTGCGGGAACCGCAGTCACCGATCCGGGAGTCGAACAGCTCTCGCCACTCCTCGTAGCTCATCGAGTCGAACTGGAACGCGTACAGGTGCAACGACAAGTACGTCCCGGCGAGACGGCCGTCGTCGCACACGGCGGTGACGTCACCGTTGTAGCCGTGACCGCTGACGAAGATCCGATTCCTGGGAACTCCCGGTCGGTCGGCGATCCAGCCTGCGGCGACATCGGCCCACTCGGCGGCGCTGTAGCCGTGGGGCTCGTTCATCGGTTCGAAGTGGACCCGGCTGTCGAAGCGCCAGCGGGAGACCACCGCGTCCCACATCGCGTCGAAGGCCTCCGTGTCGACGATCCGGCCGCCCGAGGACGCCCCGTCCTCCCAGTAGGACAGGATCACCTTGAAGCCGTTCTCCGTAGCGGCGTCGACGGCCCCGGCGTAGGCGTCGCCCCACTCCGTGCCGGGAACGGAATGAGTGTTGATCGGCAGCCGAACGGTGTTCGCCCCGCTCGTCTCCCTGAACTCCTCGTAGACGGCACTCGCCTTGGCCTTGACGGTCCCGTAGTCGTCGGAGACGCTCAGCCCCTCGGGAACGACGGGGCCGTCGACGAAGTTGTCCTTGGGCCTGGCCCAGTTCACCCCCTGGAAATCAGCGGCCGAGTGGGCCCGTTCCACCTTCTGCCCCGCGGACTGGTCCGCGGGGCGATCCGCCGCGGACGCTGAAACGTACGACAGCGCGGAGAACGGCACGGCGAGACACGCGGAGAGCGTGACCGCCAGAACACGGCGACGTGCCCGAGCGGGACCGATGGAACGCCCCCGCTCGGGAGTGCGCTTGGCGAGTAACGGAATCATGGTTTCCCCAAGGTCGATGATGTCCGGGACTGTGCTGCGCGGGCTGATGACCAGTTGGCGGAAAGTCGGTTCACCGGAACGCTCGCGGCACCGTCGCCGGGAAGGTCTCCCGTGAGTGCCAGAACCAGGAGCGCTCGGCGGACCGGGAACGGTCCGGAAACTGTGGACACCTCGCTTCGCCCATGCGGCCTTCCCATTCCGTATCCGAGTGACGACAGTCACTTCACCGCGCGACGCGGTTCCAAGTCAACACAATCGCACCCAAACGATCACAATCGATCAGAAACGAAACCATCCCGCCTGTCGTCCGGCATGGATCCACTCCGAGGCCACGACACGGCCGCCGCGCTCCGGGAGCGCCCGGAAGGGGCACGGCAGCACACGAATTCCCGGCGAACCCGACTATCGCGACGCGGCATCGATAAAACGTTTTATGGCGAGAGTCGTGGTTCGCGGCACGGGCGACACCAACCACCCCACGCGGTACCCCAAGGAAACATCGAAACCTCTCTTCGTGCGAGACCGGCACGTCTTGACGGAACGCTGTGACTCACTTAACTTCAGCGCATCATAAAACGTTTCAACACAGGAGGGGCCATGCGCACGCGCTCGGAAGCCGCCACCGAGTTACCGCACGCAGCACTGCCGGAAAGGTCCGTCTGACATGCGCAGAGCCGTACTCACGACCCTGCTGATCACCGCGGCGCTCGTGCTGCCCAGCAACGCCGCGGCCGATCCACCGGACTTCGCCCAGAATCCAGGAAACACCGAGCCCGACGCGACCCTGCTCTCGGACACGGTGCTCGACCGGTCCGCGCTGTACTTCGTCTCCTACGACGGGCTGGTCAACAACAATTCGTTCCAGCAGGACGCCGTTCGCACCTACGCCGGATATCAGTACGCCGCCTGGTACACGGACAGTCGCAACGCCGTCGTGGCCCGCAGGCCGTTGCACGGCAACGGCGGGTGGGAGACCGCGACCCTGCCGCACGAGCTCAGCGTCGACGACTCGCACAACGTCATCTCCCTCGGAATCTCACCCGAGGACGGCCGCCTGCACGTCGCGATGGACACGCACAACAGCCGGATCCACTACGTCAGGTCCACCGAAGGGCTGGTCTCCCGGCCCGCTGCTCACCCCTGGAACTCCGGGATGTTCGGCGAGGTCCGACGCACGCTGGGCGACGAGGAACTCGGGGCGATGACCTACCCGCGATTCATCGTGACCCCGCGGGGCAAGCTCCAGTTCAGTTACCGCACCGGGGGTTCGGGCGACGGTGTCAACGAACTGGCCGAGTACGCCAACGGCGCCTGGGACAAACTCGGAGGCTGGACATCGGCGACCGGGGCGTGGACCGCCCCGAACGGCGTGGTGTCGAACACCCGGAACATGTACCTGCACGGGTTGACCTACGACGACAACGGGCGGCTGCACGCGACCTTCACGTGGCGCGAGGGCAACCGGTCGGTGCTGTGTGATCCGGGCGGACTGACCAACCACGACACCGGCTACGTATACAGCGACGACCAGGGGCGGACCTGGCGCAACGGTGCGGGCGAGACGGTCGGTGTCACCGGCCGGGAGCCGGTGGCCGTCGACTCCCCGGGCATCGTGGCCGACCCGCTCGGCCCCAACCACGGGCTCATGAACCAGGAAAGCCAGGCGGTCGATTCCACCGACACGCCGCACGCGGTGATCAGCTACGTGCCCGGCCGGTTCACCCAGTGCGTGACGGACTACTCCGAGCAGCGCACCGAACACGGCCGCACGTTCCACCTCGTCCGCGGCGACGACGGCGATTGGACCAAACGGGAGGTTCCCGTCCCGCCGAACTCCACCCAGCGGACACAGCTGGTGTTCGATCAGGACGACAACGCCTATCTCGTCATGCCGAAAGGCAAGATCGTGGCGGCCAGCGCGGCCAGCGACTGGACCGACTGGACCGTGGTGTTCGACCGCCCCGACATGAACGCCTTCGGCGAGGTCAACGTGGACACCTCCCGCCTGGCGGCCGACGGTGTGCTCTCCGTGCTGTACCAGGAGGCGTCGACGGGAACGACCCCGTCGCCCATCCACGTCGCCGACTTCCGACTCGGCTGACGCGCTTCCCGCCGACCGCTCGCGTGTCGCGTGCGGTCGGCGGGAGTTCATGCCGTCACCGGGGGCCGGGTGGTCATTACCGGGGTTTCTCCAGCACGACCACTCCCCTTGCCGGGACCACGGACGCGGCACCGCCTCGTTCCGGACGCGCGCTCCGAGCGATTTCCGTGCCCGCCACCCCAGCCAGCGCCACTTCCCGCTCCGTACGGTTGATCAGGAACCAGTACCGGCGCCGCGCGTCGTGCCGTATCACCAGCTGCACCCGTCCCCGCAGCTCCGCGGGAAGCTCGCTGACCACGCCCGCCCGGTCGAGGACCGTGCGCAGCACGCGCTCCGCCCCAGCCACGCCCAGCCGGGTGGACACGTAGGAGGCCGAACCGCTCCCTCGTGGCCTGCGCGTGATCGCCGGACGGCCCGCGTAGTCACCGGTCCGGTAGGAGGCCAGCACCTCGACGTCCTCACCGATGAGCTCGATCCGGTCGGTCCAGAGCGTGCCGGTCGAACCGTCGTCGAGCTCCACCGATTCCGCCTCGAACAAGGGGCCGAACTCCTCGATACGGATGCCCAGCAGCTCACGCAGCGCCCCGGGATAGCCACCGAGCCAGACGTGGTCGTGTTCGTCGACAGTGCCGGAGAAGTACGTGGTCACGAGATGCCCACCGTCCTCGACGAACCGGTGCAACCGCTCGGACAACTGGTTCGGCACGACGTGCAGCACCGGGGCGATGACCACCTCGTACCGTCCGAGGGGGACATCGGTGGGTATCACGTCGACCACCACCCCCAGCTCGATCAGAGCCGAGTACCAGTCCAGAGCCTCCCGCCGGTAGTCCAGCAGCCAAGTGGGGTGCGAGTCGAGCTCAGCTGCCCACCAAGACTCCCAGTCGAACAGGACGGCCACCCGCGCCGGCGCTCGGAACGAGCCCACCACGGCGGAGATTTCCGCTAGGACCCCGCCGAGCTCCTTGACCGCGCGGAACGTTTCGGTGTCCTCCCCCGCGTGCGGCAGCATCGCCGAGTGGTACTTCTCCGCACCGGCCCGGGACTGCCGCCACTGGAAGAAGCACACCGCGTCGGCACCGTGCGCGACGTGGACCAGCGAGTCGCGGCCCAGTTCGCCCGGCTTCTTGGGTTTGTTCACCGGGCGCCAGTTGACCGCGCCGGTGGCGTGCTCCATGAGGAACCAGGGTTTTCCACCCGCGATCCCGCCGGTCAGACCGGCCGAGAAGGACAGCTCGTCCAGCGCCCGCGGCCCCGGCTCCAGGTAGTGGTCGTTGGACACGAAGTCGACCTCGCCCGCCCAGTCCGCGTAGTTCATCCCCTTGGCGTTGCCCATGATCATGAAATTGGTCGTCACCGGAACCGCCGGGGTGACCGAACGCAGCACGTCCCGCTCGGCGCGGAAGTGGTCCTTGAGCGAGTCCGAGCAGAAACGCCGGAAGTCGAGCCGCTGCGTCGGGTTCGGGAACGCCGCGGCCAGCCGCGGCGGCAGGATCTCCTCCCAGTCGCCGTAGCGCTGCGACCAGAAATCCGTCGCCCACACCTCGTTGAGCCGCTCCACGGTTCCGTAGCGGGAGCGCAACCAGCTCCGAAACGCACGCGCGGCGTCCTCGGAGTAGTCGTAGACGTTGTGGCAACCGAGCTCGTTGGAAACGTGCCAGGCGACCAGGGCCGGGTGATCGCGGTACCGCTCGGCGATCACCCGGACGAGGCGCAACGCGTACTCCCGGAACACCGGGGAGGTGGGCCGCCAGTGCTGGCGCCCGCCCGGCCACAGGGTCCGTCCCTGTCGGTCCACCGGCAGGATCTCCGGGTGGCGAGCGGCCAGCCACGGAGGTGGCGAGGCCGTTGCCGTGGCCAGGTCCACCGCGATCCCGTGCTCGTGCAGCAGGTTCATGACCTCGTCCAGCCACCCGAAATCGTGAACGCCCGGCTCGGGTTCGACACGGGCCCAGGAGAATATCCCCAGCGACACGATGTTCACCCCGGCCTCGTTCATCAGCCGCACGTCCTCGTCCCAGACGGGACGCGACCACTGCTCCGGGTTGTAATCGGCGCCGTAGGCGATCCGTCCCTCCCAGCGGGACCCGGTGAACCAGTTCGCCGAAAACGGTCGGTACGACACGACAACTCCTGTTCGGTTCGGCCGGATAAACGTGCTCGCTCGGCAGGGCGAGCGAAAGCGGACTCACGGAGTTCCGGGCAGCTCGACCGTGGTGCTCACCCCGTCGGGCCATGCCACGGTCACCTCGTGTCCGCCTTCCCCGTCGGGGATCGCCAGCACGGTGGGATCCACCGGTGGCACACCCCCGCGATCGAGGAGGACTCCCCCGGCCAGCACCTCGCCCACCGGAACGTCGTCGGTGGCCAGCCACGGAACGGCCGTCCACGCACCGAGCGGACTCGTGCCGAACTCCGATGCGAGCCCGCCGCCGGTGAAACCACGAATGCCGAACACCAGTGAACGCAGCTCGGAGCTCTCGAACGACACCCGCGTCCGGCTCGTACCTCCCCGAGCCGTGGGTTCGCTGTCGGAGGCGACCGGCCAGCCGCCCATCCGGACGAAACAGCCCGGAACCCGCGCGTCCCATCCGGCGCCGTCCACCCGAACCAACCGCACCTCCACGCCCGCGCGCAGCACCGAAGCGACCGTCAGCACCGGACCTTCGACCACCGCACCGCGCCTGCCGTAGCCGTGGTCGGCCGTCTCGTCCTCCTGCGTGTCGATCCAGCACGCACGGCCACGGCTGGCCGCCGTCAGGACCTCGTCGTCGGCTTCGCGGACGTACAGCCGCTCGAAGCCGGTCCGGTGCGTGGCGTCGCCGACCCCGTCGACGATCGCCACCGTGTTGTCCACGGGATCGTCCACTGTTGCCCCGGTCAGCGGGGGCACCGTCGCCGTGGAGTACCCGATCCTGGCGTACAGCGCGGAATCGGACCTGCGCTCACCGGTCCCGGCGTGGTCGGTGCCGTGGTTGAGCACGATCGCCACACCGTCGGCGCGGCGATGCGAGACCAGCCACCCCGGCGCGGATACCGCCCGAGCGTGGTCGGAACTCTCACTGGGTAGCGGCTCTTCGACCGCGTTCCAGACGGGATGGTGCGCGGGCAGGGCCAGCCCGAGCATCCCCTTGCTCGCCCAGTACGGCGATCCCGCTCCGGAGTAGGCCTGCCGCATTCCCGGCCAGGATCCGTGCCAGCCCGGATTCAGCAAACCGTCCGAATCGGGCACTCCGCGGTCCGCGAAGTGCCGCAGGACACCACTGCACGCCCGCCGCACCAGCCCCGGGGAGAGGCCGCCGTGTCCGGTGACGGCACCCACCCAGAACGGTGCCGCGGCGGCGAAGCGGTAGATCAGGCTGCGCCCCTGCAGCAGCGGCGAGCCGTCGGAACCCACGAGGTGAACGAGGTCGTCCAGGTAACGGGCCAGATCGGCGGTCCACGTTCGGTAGGTTCCGACCGGGCACAACGAGCCGACGACGTCGAACCAGTGCGTCCACAGCATCGGGTACAGGTGCAGCGCCCAGCCGACGTAGTGGTCGAAGGCCCGCTCCTGCCCGTCGCTGTACCAGCCGTCGCCGCGCCGCAGCGAGGCGTGCACGGCGAGGTCCTCCTCGATGTCGGCGGCCGACCAGGGCCCGCCCACCTCACGCAGGAAGGACTCCACCACGACGCGAAACCACACCCAGTTGATGGGCGGGTACGGCTGTCCGACCACCGTGGACAGCCAGTCCACGACCCGTTGCCGCACGCGGTCGTCCAGCTCGTCCCACAACCACCGCCGCGTGATCCGCAGGATCAGCGCGATCGAGGCCGCCTCGACCTTGGCCTGTCCCAACTCGTCCGGCCGGGGCCAGCGTTCCGGGGAAGTCGGATCCGTGCCCGCGGCGAGCCCCTCGGCGTAGCGCTCCAGCAAACCGGTCGGGTCACGTCCCTGCTCTCCGACCACCCGGAAGCCCTGCAACAGGAAGGTGCGGGCGAACCCCTCGAGACCGTCCGAGCGCGACCCGTTCGCGCTGACCGGCCCCGGCAGGTCGAAGCGCGCCCCCGACGGGGACCGATACCGCTGGACCGCGTGCAGCAGCCCGTCGGCCGTGCTCGCCCAGTGCTGCCGCGTCCAGCCCGTGTACGGGCTCAACTCACGGTTCTCCACCGGTGTCACGCCTGAACCTCCAGACTCCGCCGCGTCACGGGGGCCCTCGCCGGAAGCCCCGAGACGTAGCGATGCAGCTCGTCCAGGGCCGCCGCGCTCATGCGCCGGGTCTCCTCGCCCAGCGACCCCGCGACGTGCGGGGTCAGCACCACGTTGGACAAGCCGTGCAACGCGGAATCCTCGGGCAACGGCTCCGGATCGGTGACGTCGAGAATCGCGTAGATGTCCCGACCACGACACGCCCGCTCCAGAGCGGCGGTGTCCACCAGGGCACCCCGGGCCGTGTTGATGAGCACGGCACCGGGCGGAAGTGCCTCCAATTCGGACTCACCGATCATCCCCCGGGTCCGCCGCAGCAGCGGCGCGTGCAGACTCAGCACGTCGGCCCGCGGCAGCGCCTGCTCCAACGTCGCGGGCGACGCACCGGCCGCGGTGATCTCCGCGGGATCGGCCACGGGATCGACCACCAGGATCCTGTTCGAGTCGAACTCCCGAAGCAAGCGGACCACGCGCCTGCCGACCCGCGAGAAACCCACCACCACGACGGTCTGCTCGTCGAGCACGCGCACCTGCCGGTCGCCCTCCCAGGAGTGCGAACGGCCGAACAGGAACGGCACCTTCTTGCCCGACCACAGAACCGCGGCGAGGGTGTAGCGCGCCACCGGCTCCGCGTTGACATCGGCGGCGGTCGTGACCAGCACCTCCCGGTCGAAGACCTCCGCACCGACGTGTCCCCGCACACTGCCCGCCGCGTGCAGCACCGCTCTCAGCTCGGGAGCCGCCGCCATGACGTCCGCGTCCAGCGGGGGACACCCCCAGGAGGTGATCAGCACCTCCACCTCGGCCAGCCGCCGACGCACCTTGGCAGAGCTCAGTTCCGCGCTGCTGACTGGGTCTCCCAGCGAGGCCAGCTCACGCAGGCGATCCATCTCCTGATCGCCGAACTGGGTGAGCAGGGTTTTCCGGTCCATCACCAGCAGCGCTTCCGGGCGCTCCGAACTCATTTCACACTCCCCGCGGTCAAACCGGACCGCCATTGTCGTTGCAGCACCAGGAACGCGACGATTATCGGGAACACGGCGAGCAGTGACCCCGTGATCACCAGGGGGTTGTACTGCGGGAACTGGGACACTCGAGTGCTCCACTGATACAGCCCCAGACTGAGCGGAAAGAGCCTGGGATCGGTCAGCATCACCAGCGGAAGGAAGAAATTGTTCCAGATCTGCACGAACTGGAAGAGGATGATGGTCACGAACCCGGGACGCATCATGGGCAGCGCCACCCTGAAGAAGGTCCTCAGCTCTCCGGAACCGTCGATGCGCGCGGCCTCGAGCGCCTCGTCCGGCACCGCGGCCTCGGCGTAGACCCGCGCCAGGTACACCCCGAACGGATTGGTCAACAGCGGCAGGAACACGGCCCAGAACGTGTCGACCAGCCGGAGTTCGGAGGCCATCAGGTAGAGCGGCAACGCCAGGGCCGTCGTGGGCACCAGCACCCCGGTCAGGGTCACCGCGAACAGCGTGCGCCGTCCCGGGAATTCCAACTTGGCGACCGCGTAGCCGCACGCGGTGCAGATCAACGCTCCGAGCACGGCACCGACACCCGCGTACAGTACGGAATTCCGCGTCCAGGCGAGGAAAACACCGTCCGCCTCGGAGAAAAGTGCCCGCAGATTCGCGGGAAGATTCCAATCCGCGAATTCGAACGCCGAGGTCGTGGAGAATTCCCCGAGCGACTTCGTCGAGGAGGTGACCAGCCACACCAGCGGAAGCACGCTGTAAAGCGCGGCGATTCCCAACATGGCGTGGACAACGGCCCGCGAGGTCCACGGTGAGGGTTCCTTCCGACCGCGCCGACCGTTCCGGCCCGTGCCGTTGACCGTCGTTGCCGCACTCATCGTGACCTCCGGGCGGAAATCCGCATCACCACGGCCGAGAGCACCGCCGAAACCAAACCGAGCAGCACGGAGGCAGCCGCGGCCCGGCCGTAGTCACCGGCGACGAAGGCCGAGTCGTAGACGTAGAGGCTGGGTGTCCAGGTGCTGGTCACCGCCCCGGTGAAACTCCGCAGCACGAGCGGTTCGGTGAACAGCTGCAGCGCACCGATGATCGTGAACACCAGCCCCACGAACAGGGTTGGTCTGATGGAGGGCAGCTTCACCGACAGGGCGGTGCGTATCGGCCCCGCACCGTCCACCCGGGCCGCTTCCAGCAGCTCACGGGGGACCGTCTGCAACGCGGTGTAAAAAATGATCATGTTGTAGCCCATCCACTGCCAAGTGGCGATGTTGACCACCGACGGCAGGATGCCGTTCGCCCCCAGCGGGTCGATCGGAGCGATGGAACTGATCGGACCGATGCCGGGACTGTAGAGATACCCCCAGATCAGCCCGGCGATCACGCCGGGAACCGCGTAGGGCAGGAACACCGCGAGCAACCAGACCTGCTTCAACCGCGCGACCGCTGAGTCGATCAGCAGCGCCACGACCAGCGCACCACCGAGCATCAGCGGCACCTGGATCACCGCGTACAACGCGACGTTGCCGACACCGTGCAGAAAATCGGGGTCGGTGACGACATCGGCGTAGTTGCCGAAGGCGACGAAAACACTACTGGGCCCCGAGAACCCCAATCCGCTCAACCGCTCGGTGAACAGACTCAGGTACAGCGCGTACGTGACCGGTGCCAGCACCGTGCCGAGCAGCAGCAGGGCGAAGGGCGCGCACAACAGCACCGCCGCGCCGCCGAGACGAGACGTCCGCCCCGACGGGCCTCCGTCGAGCACGGCTCTGCCACCGGAACGCGCACCGGGAAGGCTCCGGCTCATGTCGAACCTCCCTCGATGACCGACAGCCCCGAACCGCGCATGGACCGCACCGCGTCGCGCTGCACCCGCTCGATCGCCTCCGGGAGCGTGCTCCCTCCGGTCGCGACCGGGCTGAACCGGTTCTCCAGGGTCGAGAAGAGCCCGAGCGCCGTCGGGCCCCAGGTCCAGTCGGACACCCGCCGCGTGGCCTCGTCCAGCACGTCGTAGATCGGCTCGCCGAGGAAGTAGCCGCCGCGGTAGCTCTCCCGTGCCACGGCACGGTTGGGAACGTAGGCGGGCAGCAGTGTGGTGAACGAGGCGGCGATCCTGGGCACCTCGGGATCGGTGCCGAGCCAGCGCAGGAAGGTCAACGCCGCTTCGGGCACGTCACTGTCGGCCGAGACCGCGAACGCGCTGCCGCCCTGCATGCCGGTCGAGGGAACTCCGTCCCAGGTCGGCAACGTCGTCACCGCCCACCGTCCCGAATCCCGCGGGATGGACTTGTGCAACGTCCCGGCGCTCCACGCCGCCCCCAGCAGGCTCCACAACCTGCCCTCGTGCATCGCCGCGATCCAGTCCTGGGTGCCGGTTCCCTGGCTGCGCACCAGGTCCGCGTCGATCAACTCCTGCCAGTAGCGCGCGGTACGCAGGGTTCCCGCGCCGCCGATGTCGACCTCCCAGCTGTTGTCCCGGATCCGCCACCACGGGTCGCGTGCCTGCCAGGCCATCCCGGCGAAGAACGAACCGTCGTTGAGCGGGAACGTGGTGAGCCGAGCCGCCGGATCGATCCGCCGCACCTCTTCGGCGGTCGTGCGGAACCGTTCCCAGTCACTCGGCACGGCGAGCCCGTGGGCGTCGAACAGGTCCTTGCGGTAGTACAGCACCATCGGGGCCACGTCGAAGGGCACCGCCCAGGTCCGACCGTCCGGCCGGACCGACCGCCACGCCGCGGCGGAGTAATCCGCGGCGAGATCGGACACGTCCTCGGTGATCTCGCGCAGTCCACCGGTCGTCAGAACCTGTGGAAGTCCCTGGTACTCGACGTGCATGATGTCCGGCGCGTTGTGCGCGCGGATGGCGTTGGTCTGTTGGGCGTAGCCACCGGACAGTCCACCCGCGAGCACGTTCAGGTCGACGACCACCTCGCGCTGCGACGCGTTGAAGGCTTCCACGTAGCGGTCCATGCCCGTCAACCAGGACCACATCGTGACCCTCGTGGCTCCGGCGGAGGTCTCACGCGACGCGCATCCGGACAGGGAACCGGCCAACACCGCTCCCGCGCCCGTCGCGCCCGCCGTGCGCAGCAGCGTGCGGCGGGAGACGGTCGCTCGCCGTTCACCGGAACGGGGTTCGCCACCTCTCGCTTCGTCCATGGAACCTCACGCTCTTTCCGTGACTGGGTGATGACAGTCACCCCACCCGGTGGCATAGTTCCGAGTCAACACAATCGCAACCAAGCGTTCACAATCGATCAGAAACGAAACCGCCTGCTGTGTGTTCGTGTTGGATCAACTTGCCCGATTCGGATGAACGGGTACCACCGAAGGGCCGGTCCGGCCCGATCGGACCGACGTTCGAAGCACTCAGCGGTGGTTGGAATCGGAAACGACCATGCCCCTCTCCGCCGAACGGCAGAGACTCATCCTCGCCACCGTTCGTCAGTACGGTTCAGTCCGGATATCCGACCTCGTCGAGCGCTTGGAGGTCACGGCCGTGACCGTCCGCCGCGACGTGAAGGCGCTGGCCGACAGCGGACTTGTCACGCGCGTCCACGGCGGGATCACCCTGCCGCAACGTTCCGAGAGCAACGACCAACCGGGCAACTCGTCAGCCGACTCCACCAGGACCCTGGCCGGCATGGTCACTCCCTCGGTCGAGTACTACTGGCCCGCCGTGATCAAAGGTGCGCAGGCGACGATGGCCTCCTCCAACGGGAGGCTGGTGCTGCGCTCCTCCTCCTACGATTCCACCGAGGACAGAAGACAGGTCGCCAAACTGCTGGAGCACGGCGTCCAAGTGATGCTGGCGGCTCCGACGACCACCGGCCACGAAGGCACCGAGCTGCTCAGGTGGCTCGGCTCGCTACGGGTGCCCGTCGTGTTGCTGGAACGCCTGCCCCCGCCCGAACTGCCCACACTGGCGCTGGACGCGGTCACCTCCGCGCACAACGTGGGAGCGGGACTGGCGATGCGTCACCTGATCACCCTCGGCCACCGGAAACTGGGAATTCTCACCTCCCGGTCCAGCCCCACCAGCAGAATGCTGCGTCGCGGGTGGAAGGAGGCGATCGACTCGCTGGGGGTCCCCGAGACCGACGACCTCGAGGTCGAGGTTCCGACCTACGGCTCAGCGGGGTGGGGCGACGCCTACGACGAGGTGCTGCGCCGCTGCAGCCGGGAGGGCATCACCGGGCTGCTCGTGCATTCCGATCGCGAGGCGGTCGGAGTGGTGGAGCGGGCCCGCGACCTCGGCATCGACGTGCCCGGCGAACTCGCCGTGCTGGCCTACGACGACGAGATCGCGGCGGCCGCGGACCCACCGCTGACGGCGATACGCCCGCCGAAGCACCGCGTCGGAGCGCTCGCGGCCGAACTGGCGCTGACCAGGACCGTGGAGAACGCCGAGCGGCCGGTGCACCGCGTGCAGCTCTGGCCCACCCTGCACGTGCGCGAGACCTGCGGGGCCGCCGAGAACACCGAAGCAGGGGGCCGAACCCACCGTTTGTCACCGCCGCGTGCCGGGTAAACCCGACGTATGCGGGGAAAACTACGGAAGTACCGGAGCAGGCGTGACTTCGGCGGCACCACCGAACCGCACGGTGACACTCGCACGAACGAGGGAAACTCCGGCCCTCGATTCGTCGTGCAGAAGCACGACGCCAGCTCGCTGCACTACGACTTCCGTCTGGAAGCGGAGGGGGTGCTGAAGTCCTGGGCGCTGCCGAAGGGACCGTCCATCGATCCGCGCGACAAGCGACTGGCAATCCGAACGGAGGACCACCCGCTCGATTACGCGGACTTCGAGGGGGTCATCCCCGAAGGGGAGTACGGCACGGGAACCGTCCTGGTGTGGGACAGCGGCTCGTACGGCCTGCGCACCGACCGGGACGAGGACGCCACCCAGCCGCTGGGTCGAGGGCGGATCGACATCTGGCTGGAGGGCCACAAGCTGCGCGGCGGTTTCACGCTGTTGCGCATGAGCAGACGCACCGAGGACCAGTGGTTGTTGGTCAAGATGGCCGACGAGGGGGCCGATCGGCGACGCAAACCACTCAAGAAACAGCCCCGTTCCGTGCGAAGCGGTGCGGATCTGAGCACGATAGCCGCTCACGGAGGGCAGCAGGAATGAACGGGTTCTTCGAGAGGTTGAGTGCCGAGTCCCGTGAGAAGCTCCGGGAACAGCCTTCCCCCGAATGGTCCGAACCCACGCTGGCGACGCTGGTGCACGAGCCGTTCAGCCACTCCGACTGGCTGTTCGAGCCCAAACTGGACGGCGAGCGTTGCCTGATCGTGCGGCACGGTGACCGGGTCGACGTCCTCTCCCGCAACCGCAAGTCGCTGGACCGGACCTACCCGGAGATCGTGGCAGCGGTCCCCCGCCTGGTCGAACCGGATTGCGTGCTGGACGGCGAGGTGGTCGCGTTCGACGGTGAGCTGACCAGTTTCGCCCGGTTGCAACAACGAATGCAGCTCGTCGACGAGGAATCGACACCGTCGGACATCGCGATTCGGTGCTACCTGTTCGACGTGCTGCACCTGGCCGGTCACGACACCACCGGCTTGCCGTTGCGGGAGCGCAAGAAGCTGCTGAGCAGCGCGGTGGAGTTCACCGACCCGCTGCGGTGGACCCCGTACGAGCACACCGACGGCGAGCGGTACCACCAGCGGGCCTGCGCGCGGGGCTGGGAGGGAACGCTGGCCAAGGACGCCACCGCCCCCTACCGGCACGGGCGCTCCCGCGGCTGGTTGAAGTTCAAGTGCGTCGCCAGCCAGGAGCTGGTGATAGGTGGGTTCACCGAACCGACCGGGAGCCGTCCCGATCTCGGCGCGCTGCTGGTCGGCTACTACGAGGAAGACGGCCTCGCCTACGCCGGGAAGGTGGGCACCGGATTCGACGAGGCCACCCTGGAGTACCTGCGCAGACGACTCGACCGGCTGGAGCGGGAGCACAACCCGTTCACGGCTGAAGTGCACGAGCACGGCGCGCACTGGGTGGCACCGGAGCTGGTCGCCCAGATCTCGTTCACCGAGTGGACCCGGGACGGCAAGCTCCGTCACCCCAGCTACCAGGGGCTGCGTCGGGACAAGGATCCTTCCGAAGTCACCAGGGAGCGTGGGACATGAGTGAGCGAACCCCACGTACGGCGGGACACTCGGTAGAGGTGTCCAAGGCCGACAAGGTGTTGTTCCCCGAGGACGGATTCACCAAGGGTGACATCGCCCAGTACTACCGGGAAGTCGGTCACACCATCGTGCGTTACACCAGGGAACGCCCGTTGGCGGCGGAACGCTACCCGGACGGGATAACGGGGCAGCGTATCTTCCAGAAGAACGTCTCCGAGCACGCTCCCGACTGGGTCCGCCGTTTCTCCGTCCCCAAGAAGGAGGGCGGCGTGACGGTGCACGTGGTCTGCGACGAGCCGGCCACTCTCGTCTACCTGAGCGATCAGGCCTGTCTGACACCGCACGTGTGGCCGTCCCGGGTGGACGCGCTGGACTTCCCGGATCGGCTGATCTTCGACCTCGACCCGGAGGGCAACGACCTCGAAACCCTGCGCGAGGCCGCCCGCTCCACCCGTGACCTGCTGGACGAGCTCTCACTGCCCTCCTTCGTCATGACCACCGGTTCCCGGGGCTTCCACGTGTTGACTCCGTTGCGGCGGCACGAGAACTTCGACGAGGCGCGCGACTTCGCCGGACAGGTGGCCGCGGTCCTCGCGGAACGCGAGCCCGCGACGTTGACCGTGCAGCAGCGCAAGGAAAAGCGCGGGAACCGCGTGTTCGTGGACTACCTGCGCAACGCGTACGGACAGACCGCTGTCGCGCCGTACGCCGTACGCGCCCGGCCCGGGGCGCCCGTGGCGACTCCACTGCGGTGGGACGAGCTCGCCGAGGTGAGACCGTGGGAGTTCACCGTGCGTGACATCCCGGCCAGGCTGCGCGAGCACGGTGACCCCTGGTCCGAGCTCGGCAACCGCGCGCACTCCCTGAACCGTGCCCGGAACCTGCTCGAACATCTTCGCTCGGCCTGACCAACGGACTACCCCGCACCCGTGACGGGTTCTCACGAGGCCCGAGAACGCACCGGCCCCGCTCCCGGTTGGTGCTGCACCGCCGTTTACCGAAATCCCCGTCCGGGTAATCCCGAAACGGCACCACCGGTGGTTCCGTGCAGCGCACCGCGGGCACTCACGGGCTCGCCGTCGCGAGCCACGCTCGTTCGGTTCGTCGAAGAGCACGTCGGGACCGCGCCGAACGAGCTGGACGGGGTGGCCCTCAGCGGCACCGTTTGGAACGGACACCGGACGGAAACCCGCCGAGTGGGCCGAACGAAGAACTCGCGAATCGGAGCCCACGCATGGTCGAACTGGTTTCGGATTTTCTGCTGCGACGGTTGCGCGAATGGGACGTGGACCGGATCTTCTCCTACGCCGGGGACGGCATCAACGGAATCCTCTCCGCGTGGCAACGCGCCGACAACGACCCTCGCTTCATCCAGGCCCGCCACGAGGAGCTGGCCGCTTTCGAAGCCGTGGGCTACGCGAAGTTCTCCGGACGGGTCGGGGTGTGCATGGCCACCGGCGGGCCAGGGGCTGTACACCTGCTCAACGGGCTCTACGACGCGAAGCTGGACCACGTTCCGGTAGTGGCGATCGTCGGGCAGCAGGGCAGCACCTCCTTGGGGGGTGCCTACCAGCAGGAGATCGACCTCGGTTCCTTGTACAAGGACGTCGCCAGCGAGTACGTCCAGACGGTGACAACCCCCCAGCAACTGCCGAACGTCCTGGACCGGGCGATCCGCACGGCGTGGACGAAGAGAACCGTGACCGCTCTGATCATCCCGGGGGACGTGCAGGAGTTGGAGTACTCACCGCCGACCCACGCGTTCAAGATGGTGCCCTCCAGTTTGGGCGTATCGGGCTCGGTGCTGATTCCCGCCAGCGACGACATCCAGCGTTCGGCCGACGTCCTCAACGACGGCGAACGCGTGGCGATCATGATCGGCCAGGGAGCACGTGGTGCCGGGACCGAGGTCACGGAGGTCGCGGACACGCTCGGAGCCGGTGTCGCGAAGGCGCTGCTCGGCAAGGACGTGCTCAGCGACGACCTGCCCTACGTGACCGGGGTTTCCGGGTTGATGGGGACTCGGCCCTCCTGGGAGCTGATGCGCGACTGCGACACGCTGCTGATGATCGGCGCCAGTTTCCCCTACAGCCAGTTCCTGCCCGAGTTCGACCAGGCCCGAGGGGTGCAGATCGACATCGATCCGACCATGATCGGGATGCGCTACCCCTTCGAGGTCAACCTCGTCGGGGACGCCCAGGCGACGCTGCGTGAACTGCTGCCTCTCCTGCACCGCAAGGAGGACCGCACGTGGCGTGCGAACGTCGAGCGAACAGTCACCCGCTGGTGGGAGACCATGGAGCGTCGTGCCCGAGTGGAGGCCGACCCTGTCAATCCCGAGTTCGTGTTCCACGAACTCTCCGACGAGTTGCCCGACGACTCGATCGTCACCACCGACGCCGGTTCCGCCGCGAACTGGTACGGAAGGCACCTGCGCATCAGGGGGAACATCCGCGGCTCGCTCTCCGGAACCCTGGCCACGATGGGGCCGGGAATGCCGTACGCCACTGGGGCCAAGTTCGCGCACCCCGACCGCCCCGTCTTCGCGCTGGTCGGGGACGGCGCCATGCAGATGAACGGCATCAACGAGTTGATCACCATGGCGCACTACTGGCCCGAGTGGCAGGATCCACGAGTGGTGATCGGTGTCCTCAACAACTCCGATCTCAACCAGGTGACCTGGGAACTGCGCGCCCTGATCGGCTCACCGCAGTTCTCGCCCTCCCAGGAACTGCCGGAGTTCGGCTACGCGCGCTTCGCCGAGCTGCTCGGACTACGCGGGATGAGGGTCGAGCAACCGGGCGACGTCCGCGGCGCGTGGCAACAGGCCGTCATGGCCGACCGCCCCTGTCTGGTCGAGTTCGTCACCGACCCCGCGGTGCCACCGATCCCGCCGGAGGCCAACTGGGACCAGATGGAAAACGTCGCCGAAGCGATGCTGCGTGGGGACCCCGACGCGTGGTCGGTGGTCAAGGAAGGCGTGAAGGCCAAGGCCCAGGAGTTCGTCCCCCACCGCTCCGGCCGAAAATGACCGGGAACGGCGCGGAGGTAACCGACGTGGGCGCACGAGCCTACCGGGTTCCCACGGAAACTCCGGAGGCCGACGGAACGCTCAGCTGGTCGGATACCACTGTCGTCGTCGTGTTCGTGCACACGGCCGGGCACACCGGCCTGGGGTGGACCTACGCTCATCACGCGATCGTGGATCTCGTGAAATCGGTTCTGCGATCCGCCGTGCTGGGCATCGGTGTCACCGATGTCCCCGCCGCGCGGGAGGCCATGCAGCGAGCGATCCGGAACCACGGGAGACCGGGGTTGATCTCGTGCGCGATGTCGGCAGTTGAGGTCGCGCAGTGGGACGCGGCGGCTCGGCTGCACGAGTTGCCACTGAGCCGGCTGCTCGGACGAGCACACGAATCGGTACCGGTGTACGGCAGCGGTGGATTCACCACTTACGACGACGACCAGCTGCGTACCCAACTGCACCGCTACGCGGGCGAGCACGGCATGTCCGCGGTGAAGATCAAGATCGGCGAGTCCTGGGGAACCAGCACGGAACGCGACCTCAGGCGAGTGAGGTTCGCACAGGAACTCACCGGAACGAACACCGCGCTGTTCGTGGACGCCAACGGCGCGTACTCGATCGGTCAGGCGGTACGGATGGGTGAACTGCTGGACCAGCTCGACGTGCGGTGGTATGAGGAACCCGTCTCCAGCGACGACCGAACCGGTCTCCGCAGGGTGCGCGAAGCCGTCGGAGCCGATGTCGCGGCAGGCGAGTACGGCTACCACCCCTCCTACTTCGCGGGAATGCTGGACGCCGAGGCCGTGGACTGCCCGCAGATCGACCTCACCCGCTGCGGCGGCATCGGCGAGTGGCAGCGGATCGCGGCGCTGGCCGCGGCCCGTAATCTCGACGTCTCCGGGCACTGCGCGCAGAACCTGACAGCGCACGTCGCCGTGTGCACGCCCAACGTCAGACACCTCGAATGGTTCCGCGACCACGAGCGTGTCGAGGAAACGCTCTTCGACGGAACGCTGCGTCCACACGGGGGCGCGGTGCGGCCGGACATGTCGGTGCCGGGGCACGGCATGGCGCTCAAGGAACCCGATTCGGAGCCTTACCGCGTGCGATGAGCACGACACTTACCCAAGGCGGACGAAGGGATCGGAATGGCTGCGGAGACCGGTCTTCCCGGCATTCCCCGGGTGGACACGACAGCGCTGGAACGGGAACTGAGATCGGCCGTGAGCGGTGAGGTCCGGTTCGACGAGGGCTCCCGCGGGGCCTACGCCACGGATTCGTCGAACTACCGCCAGGTACCGATCGCCGTGGTCGTTCCCCGCACTCCGGAGGACGGGGCCACGGCGATACGAACGTGCCGCGAACACGACGCACCCGTACTTTCGCGCGGTGGCGGGACGAGCCTGGGCGGCCAGTGCGCGAACGTGGCCGTGGTGATCGACTGGACGAAGTACTGCGACTCCCTGCTCTCCGTCGACCCGCACGAACGCACCTGCGTGGTCGAGCCGGGGCTCGTGCTGGATGACCTCAACCGGGCGTTGGGCAGGCACGGCCTGCGGTTCGGTCCCCAGCCCTCCACCCACAGCCACTGTTCGATCGGTGGAATGATCGGGAACAACTCCTGCGGGGCCAGCGCGCAGCGGTACGGCAAGACGGTGGACAACATCAGACGTCTGGAAGTGCTCACCTACGGTGGGCTGCGCTGCTGGCTCGGTCCGCTCACCGAGAGCGAACTGGAGTCGACCATCGCCGAGGGCGGCGAAGTCGGGCGGATCCACCAGGAATTGCGCGACCTGCGCGACCGGTATCGTGCTGAGATCCAAGCGAGCTATCCGGACATACCGCGCCGGGTGTCCGGCTACAACCTCGACTCGCTGCTGCGTCCCGACGGCCTCGACGCGGCGGGATTGCTCGTCGGAAGCGAGGGCACCCTGGCGACGGTGCTGCGGGCCGAGCTCGAACTGGTTCCGACGGTGCCGTACAAGGCCCTGGTGGTGCTCGGCTACGACGACATCGTGACGGCCGCTGACGCCGTGCCGGACGTACTGGCTGAGCTCAACCCCCTGATCCTCGAAGCGGTCGGGCCCGAGCTCGTGCACTTCATCCGCGAGGAAGGGCTTTTCGAGGATTCGCTCGAACTCCTGCCGGAGGGCTCCGGGTGGCTGTTCGTCCAGACGGGCGGGGAGAGCGTCGAACAGGCCGACGAAGGTGTCGACCGGCTGTTGTCGGGACTCGGCAAGTCGCGGGAGGAGCACGACGTGGCGGTCTCCGACGACCCGGACCGTGAGGAGCGGATGCTCAAAGCACGCGAGGCCGGGCTCGCGGCGACCGCCGATCCTCCCGACATGCCGGAGAGCTGGCCCGGTTGGGAGGACTCGGCGGTGCCTCCCGACCGGCTGGGTGATTACCTGCGCGATCTGCTCGCTCTGTTCGACGAGTTCGGCTACGAACGCCCCGCGTTGTACGGCCACTTCGGGCACGGCTGCTTGCACGTTCGGATTCCGTTCCGCCTGAAGAGCGGGCCGGGTGTGGCGACATACCGTGGTTTCGTCGAACACGCCGCCGACCTCGTCGCTTCCCACGGAGGATCGCTCTCCGGCGAGCACGGCGACGGACAGGCACGCGGCGAGTTGTTGGTACGCATGTTCGGGACGGAGACGGTGCGTGCCTTCGGCGAGCTCAAGGGGATCTTCGATCCGGACAATCGCATGAACCCCGGAAAGGTCGTCGCACCCTACCGGGCGGACGAGAACCTGCGGCTGGGCTCCGACTACCGACCGTGGCACCCGGAGACCTTCCTGGGATATCCGGACGATCACGCCGATTTTCACCAGGGCGTGATGCGTTGCGTTGGTATCGGCAACTGCCGCAGCTCCACCGGCGGCGTCATGTGTCCTTCCTACCGGGCCACCGGAGAGGAGAAACACTCCACGCGGGGACGCGCCCGGCTGCTGTTCGAGATGATGCGAGGCAACGAGGACTCCCCCATCACCAACGGCTGGCGTTCCGAAGCCGTCATGGAATCGCTTGACCTGTGCCTTTCGTGCAAGGGCTGCAAATCGGACTGCCCCACGGGCGTGGACATGGCGACCTACAAGGCCGAGTTCCTCGCCCAGCACTACCGCCACCGGTTGCGCCCGGCCTCGCACTACTCGCTCGGCTGGATGCCCGTGTTGGCACAGGTGGCCCGGTTCGCCCCCCACCTGGTCAACACCGTGCTGCACGCTCCCGGGATCGCCGGTGTCGGCAAGAGGCTCGCCGGAGTGACACCGCACCGGGAAGCTCCCGAATTCGCTCGCCACGGCTTCCAGGACCAATGGCTACGGCGTGGCTCGGCAGAGCCCTCCCCCGGGGATGACGACGCGGTAGTGCTGTGGCCGGACACCTTCACCAACCACTTCGAACCGCACATCGCACGGGCGGCCGTACGTGTGCTGGAGGCAGCCGGATTTCGGGTGGCGGTACCGACCGAGCCGGTCTGCTGTGGGCTGACCTGGATCTCCACCGGCCAACTCGGCATAGCCGGAAGGGTGTTGCGGCGTACGCTCCGGGTACTGCGCCCCTGGATCGAAGCTGGCACTCCCGTGGTCGGTATCGAGCCGTCGTGCACCGCCGTGTTCCGTTCCGACACCCGTGATCTCTTCCCGCACGACGAGGAGGCCGCGCGGGTCCGTGCCCACTTCCTCACGCTGGCGGAAGCCCTCACCGACCACGCACCGAACGAGCTGAGTCGGAGCGTTCCGGATACCGAGGCGCTCGTGCAGACACACTGCCACCAGCACGCCGTGCTGGGGTTCTCCGCCGACCGGACGATCATGCGGCGAGCGGGGCTACACCCCGAGGTGCTGGATTCGGGATGCTGCGGACTGGCGGGCAACTTCGGTTTCGAACGCGGTCACTACGACGTGTCGATGGCGTGTGCCGAGCACGCCCTGCTGCCCGCGCTGCGGAACACCGATCCCGAAGGGCTCGTGCTGGCCGACGGTTTCAGCTGCCGCACGCAGATAGCGCACGGCAGCAGGCACCGCGCCCGCCATCTGGCCGAGGTGCTCGATCCCGAACGAAAACCACTGCGATGACCCGTCGGACTCCGTGACCGGGAAGCCACACCTCCGGCGATGAATCACGAGTCATCCGGTCACGTGAATCCGCTCGTGGCCGAGGCGAGAAATCGCACGGACCGTGGAAGAGTGGGGAGACCAGCACCCTCTCGTAGCAGGTTGGGAGGCTCCCGTTCGGAGAGCTCCGACGCTCTCATGAGGACGCGCCGTGGAAGTGCTCCCGTCCAGCGGCACCTTCCCGGTCAGGTCGCCAGCGAAACCTGACCGGTTTCCGCGGATCGCAGCGCGGGCAGCAGCTCTGTTCCGGCGAACTCGAAAAAGCCCGTCGGATCGTTGTCCACCCCGATCTGCACCAGCGCCACATCGGTGAATCCCGCCTGCCAAAAGGACGAGACCGCATCCACGATCGGGCCCACTTCCGGACCGCACGGGATCGCCGAGGCCACGTCCTCGGGACGGACGTACTTGGTCGCCGCGGCGAAAGCGTCCGGCACGGGCAGCTCGGCGTTGACCTTCCAGCCACCGGCGAACCAGCTAAACTGCTCGTGCGCGCGCTCCATCGCCGCGTCACGGTCCGGGTCCCAGCAGATCGGCAGCTGCCCGATCTTGCGGTCGCCGGTGGTGTTCGAGGCACGATCCCAGTCCTCGCACAGTCCCGACTCAGGCGTGACGGCGATCATGGCATCGGAGGCCGAGGCGAATCGTCGGACAGATTGCGGCCCCGAAGCAGCCGTCCCGACGGGCACTCTCCTGTCGGGACGGTCCCAGAGCTTCGCTGAGTCCACCCGGTAGTGCCTCCCTACGTAATCGACGTTACCGCCCTCGAACAGCGCGGAAATGATCTCGATGGCCTCGGAGAGCATCTCGTGCCGGACGTTCACAGGGGGCCAGCCGTGGCCGATGACGTGCTCGTTGAGATTCTCGCCCGCGCCGATGCCGAGCAGGAAGCGGTCCCGGGACAGCAGACCGAGCGTCGCCGCCTTCTGTGCCACCACAGCCGGGTGATAACGCATGATCGGAGCCGTCACATAGGTCATCAGCTCGATGTCGCTGGTCACCTGGGTCACCGCGCCCAGTACGCTCCACGCGTACGGCGCGTGACCTTGCGGATGCAACCAGGGAAAGTAGTGATCGCTCATCACCGCGAAATCGAATCCGGTACGTTCGGCCGCCGCCGCGTGCTCGACAAGAGAACGTGGTCCGGACTGCTCGGTCATGAGGGTGTACCCGATACCCATCATTCCGTCATCCCCCGAGTCTGGTACGCGGTCGTATCAAGAACTTCGTCCATATCGCACTCCCGACGATGTGACCGTCCCGGAAGCTACACCGACCATGAGCGAAACACCCGGCGTGATCCGCTTTCGGAGGACCGATTCGCGGGAAAATGCCACTTTCGGGGAACACGCGAGGTGGAGCGCGGCCATCGGTGGGTGACCACCTGTCACGTGGACTTCATCTCGCCCCACGGGCATAGCTCGCGATGACGACACCGGTGGTGGTCGTGTCGGCGAGTTCGAACGCGGTCACGGCGAAACCGTCGGGGAACAACCGCCGTCCGGAGCCCAGGACAAGTGGATGGCTCGAGAGCACGTACCTGTCGACGAGATCGCTCGCCTCGAGCGTCCGGACCAGCTCGCCGCTGCCCATGATGACGAGGTCGCCTCCCGGCTGCTCCCTGAGCCCGGCGATCACGACAGGGACGTCGTCACCGAGCAGCGTCGAATTGGGCCACGGCAGGGGGTCGGTCAACGTGGTGGAGGCGATGTACTTGCGAACGCTGTTGAGCGCCTCGCGGAACGGACTCTCCCGGGCGTTCCAGAAACCGAGGACGTCCTCGTACGTACGGCGCCCCAGCAGGAACCCGCCACTGCCGCTCATCGCTTCACCCCACACCCGCAGCAGGACATCGTCCGTGTTCGCTTCGGCCCACCCGCCGTGGGCGAACCCATCGCGGGTGTCCTCCTCGGCCCTGCCGGGTCCCTGCACGACGCCGTCCAACGTGACGTGGTTGACGACCACGATCCTCGTGACACTCCCGGTGGGTCGATGTTCCGGCGCGAGCCGGGCTGCCGCGGCCGAACGGCAGAAGACCGATCCCCACCAGAACCGCGTCAGCATCGCGCCGCCGATCACCGGGCCGATCACGGCGCCCGCCGAGAAACACGTTCCCCAGAGCCCGATCGCCAGCCCCATCTGCTTGGGATCCCGGAACAGGGTGCGGATCAGCGAGATGGTGGAAGGAGTCAGGATCGCACCGGCCACACCGAGTACGGCGCGGGCTGCGATCAGCATCGCCGGGCTGGTTGAGTACGCGGCGACCACGGAAGCGGCGCCGAACGCAGCGGCGCCGATCAGCAGCAGTTTCTTCCGACCGGTCCGGTCGCCGAGCGTTCCCATGGTGATCAGGAAGCCGGCGAGCAGGAACCCGTAGATGTCGGTGATCCACAGCTTCCCGACCCTGCTCGCGCCCAGGTCTTCGGTCAGCCTGGGAAGGGCGAGGAGGAGAACGTAGACGTCGATGGAGACCAGCAGTGTCGGCAGGGCGGTACCGCGAGCGCGATCCATTCCCGCCACCCGGCCCTCAGCGGGATCGTGTCGTTCATTACAGGTCCTTCCATGCCTTCGCAGATTTCCGGGTCGCCCGCGAACGGGACGATCCGGCTGTCGTGGGAAGCTCGAAATCGCCGAGCGATTCTTGACATCCGGCGCGGAACGAAACGAGAGCGCTGTCGATGACCGGCACTTCGCGAGAAGGCGTACCGAGCGGAGACAGTGGTCGTCGACGGATCGGACGAACCTATGCGAGCCGGTCGGTCCGCCTACGAAGGAAGCGCTGCTCGGGCGGGCCGGGGGCACGGCTGGAGGCGAGCAAGTAGTTCTCTCGCACAGCCGCCGTGTCTCCGACGAGTTCCAGCAGATGAGCGCGCACGGCAGTGAGTCGGTGGTGACGAGCCATCCGCTCATCGCCCTCCAGTTCCGACACCATGGCCAGACCTGCTTCCGGACCGTCGGTCATGGCCACCGCGATCGCGTGGTTGAGCGTGGCCACGGGGTTCGGCGCGATCCGGCGCAGCACCCGGTAGAGGAACCCGATCTGCCGCCAGTCGGTCTCGTTCACGTGGGATGCCCGCACGTGCAGCGAGGCGATCGCCGCTTGCAGCTGGTACGCACCGAGCGGCGAGCTCAGCATCGCATCGGTGATCAGCCGAGTGCCCTCCTCGACCATGTCGCCGTCCCACAGGCTCCTGTCCTGCTCGGCCAGCGGGACCAGTTCACCCTCGGGAGCGGTGCGGGCCGTGCGGCGCGCATGGGTCAGCAACATCAGCGCGAGCAAGCCGGCGACCTCGCCGTCCTCGTGCAGCGAGCGGTGGATGTCGCGGGGGAGCCGAATGGCCTCGTCGGCCAGGTCGGGGCGCTGCAGGTCAGGTCCGGACGTAGCGATGTAGCCCTCGTTGAAGCTCAGGTAGAGCACGTGCAGGACGGCTCCCAACCGCTCGACGTACTCCGTGCCCTCGGGGATGCTCGACGTCGTTCCCGCTGCCCGGATCCGCTGTTTGGCACGACTGATCCGTGCTCCCATCGTGGCCTCGGGCACCAGGAAGGCGTTGGCGATCTCAGTAGTGGGCGGTTTCACCGATCGCTCCTCGTCCGTGTCGCCAGGAGCTCCGTCCTCGCCGAGCCGCTCACGACCCCGAAGCCGCTTCGGGGCCGGCCGCGAAAACCACGGGGCGCACCTCCACACCCAGTCCTGCCACCTTGGCGTCCGGGATCAACGCGGCCAGTTCGAGAGCACGGTCGCGGTTCGCGCATTCGACGAGATAGTAGCCGCCGAGGTACTCCTTCGCCTCGACGTACGGTCCGTCGCTCACCACGGGCACCCCATCCCGGACACGAACGACGACGCTTTCGGGGGGATCGGCCAGCGCGTTCGCGGCGAGCAACTCACCGGATTCCCGGACGGTGGCCATGAACTCGGACTGACCTTCCACCACCTCGTTGCGTTCTTCCTCGGTGAGGGCCTCCCAGATCCGCGGATTCATGTGCATGAGCAACAGGAACTTCATGCCTTTCCCTTTCCAGCAGCGGTCGGGCGGGTGGTGCTACACGCCCGGTCGGTCTCGGAAGGTAGCGGATCTTGAGGCCGTCTCACCGAGGTGAACCGGCCGAGGAAAATCCCGTTGGCAACCCAGCGATGACGTGCTCGCCCGTACAACACCTCCCCGGCGCGCAGTCCCGTTGAATACGTCCCGTCGCATCCGCCGACCGAAGTCCGGGGAATTCGGGCATTGCTCGTGGCGATCCCACTCGATCGAGTAGCACCGTGACCGGATCCGGACCGCCCCTCGATCGCCGCGCGCGGCATTGTGTTCGGATGTCGGAGTGGCAGTTTCGAAACACACATCCACGGAACCAGCGATCGGCCCCGAAACCCCGGCTTCGAGGAACGGTTCGCGGGAACGGTTGAGCGCCCTGGTGACGCGTTACCCGCGTTTCCTCGTTGCCGCTTCGATACCGCTGTTGGCCGTCTCGGTGTGGTTCGTGCTGCTGCCCGCTCTCTTCCGCGGGGAAGGTGGGGAACTCTACCTCCGGGGTGATTTCGAGGTCTACCGCTGGGCCGTACACACCTGGTTGTCCGGCGGCGACATCGTCGAGGACTGGGCCCCACTCCGGGGCGGCAATCTGCTGCCCTGGGTGTATCCCCCGTTCGCGCTGTTGCCGCTGAGCGTGTTCGCCCTGCCGCCGGTCACGGTGGGAGCGTTCCTGATGTGGGCCGCGGACCTGGCTGCCATCGGCATGACGCTCTACCTGATCGTGCGGCACCAGTGGCCCGGTGTGGGACCTCGCGGCGCGTTCGCCGTCGCGGCCCTAGTGCTCCCGTTTCCCCTGTGGTTGGAGCCCGTCTACGCGTGCTTCGCCCAGGGACAGGTCAATCTCCTGCTGATGGGACTGGTCGCCGCGGACTGCCTCGTGCGGAATCCACGATGGCCGCGTGGCCTGCTGGTGGGCATCGCCGCCGCGATCAAGCTCGTGCCCGCGGCTTTCCTGCTGTTCTTCCTGTTCCGCAGGGATTTCCGAGCAGCGGTGACCTGCACGATCACCGCCGTGGTGTGCACGCTGCTCGGCTTCGCGATCGATTTCGAGGCATCGGTGGACTACTGGTTCCGCTATGGTCCGGCCTCCTCCGTTATGGGACATGCGGCCGACACCAACCAGTCGATCATGGGTGTGCTCGCCCGACTGGTATCGCAACCGGTGGTGGAGTACGGAATCTGGGCGGTACTGTGCCTCGCGCTGACCGTCGTGCTCGTACGCACGCTCGGCCGGGTCGAACCGCCGGTGGCGATGACGTTGACGGGGGTGTTCGCGCTGCTGGTGTCACCGACGACCTGGTCGAGTCACTGGGTCTGGGTCATTCCCGGTCTGCTGATCCTGCTCGGCTCCGCGGTGCGGACCCGTAGCATCAGCCGGTTCCTGCTCGCCGTGGCGATCCTCGTCGCGGGCAGGAAGGTAGCGTTCCACGCGCTCGCGGCCGACGTCTCCCCGCTGCTGTATGTGCCGCAGCAGCTCGTCGGCAATGCCTACGTCGTCCTCGCTGCGGTGGCGTTGCTGGTGACGTGTTGGCAGGCGAACCGCTCCCGCGCGTACGAACCGGCCGCGAAGCACTAACCGATCCGGGCGCACCCGCGCCAAGGGACAGCGGGCACGGCGACCAGGTCGAACAGACCGAGGCTGCCGGTGCCCGCACGAGGCACCTACCCGTACTCGGTGGTCGACGACCTCACCGCACCGCGAGCCCGCTCCCACCGCGCGTCTCCTTCGCCGGAACAGTGCCGCTCCCGCCTGCCCCGTCCCGGCCACGGGAGCGAATACCGACGGAACCGATTCACGCACGCACCCCGCTCACCTGAGTGAGCGTTCCCGACACACCAGATTAAAATAAAACGTTTTAAGCTTCTTTGGTCGCCTCGGTCATCCACGCCCGACTCGGCCGTGCCGGAACACGCCCATCTGCCGCGTCTCGGCGCACAACGAGCGAGCAGGCACAACCACCCCACCGATCCAAAACAGCTCCACCCCCGGCGACACGCGAAAGAGCGTAACCGCTACCGCATCCCGGGCGATACCGCCCGCACTCGACACCCGCTCCGCACACGCGCATCCGGTGCGTAACAGTGAGCCGACCCGTCCGCACGAATCTCGCGCACGGTCTTGTTCACAGCCCCGAAGGCCGCTATGGTTCGCATCACTTTGAAACGATTTACCTCTACTGCTTCCGCAGTCGGAGCGTGAGAAACCAGGGGCAACGGATGGGAGGGCCAATGGAGGTCCGTTCCAGAAACAACCGCACGACGGGGTGGCGCGCGACGATCGCCGTGGCCATGTCGAACTACATCGAGGCCGGATCGATCATCGCGATCGCCACGAGCCTCAGCCTGTGGCAGGAACAATTCGGCCTGGACAACCTGGCTGTAGGCCTGCTCGCCTCACTCAGCGCCAACGCGTTCGGCGCCGCGGCGGGCGCGGCCATCGGCGGCCCGCTGTGCGACCGGTACGGCAGGAAGTTCATCTACACCTACGACCTGCTGCTGTACATGCTGGGCGTGCTGCTGGCCGTGTTCGCCACGTCCTACGGGATGCTGCTGACCGCCTTCATACTGACCGGTATCGCCGTCGGCGCCGGGGTGACCGCCTCGTGGACCTACATCGCCGAGGAAGCACCGGCGCACGAACGTGCAGCTCACGTGGGTACCGCCCAGCTGGCCTGGTCGATCGGGCCGATGATCGGCTACCTGCTGGCCGTCGTCGTGGCACCGCTCGACCTGCTCGGCAGTCGACTGATCTTCGCGCACCTGTTCGTCGTCGCCGCCATCACCTGGTGGGTGCGACGCGGCCTGCCGGAATCCGGGCTCTGGCGAGACAAGAAAAACTCCCAGAACGAGGGCCCCTCCTTCCTGGGCAGCCTGCGCGGCCTGTTCACCAAGAAGGCCAACCTCACCGCGATGCTGTTCCTGTTCGGCGTCTACGCCCTGTGGAACACCGTGGCCGGGCAGTCGGGGATCTTCCAGCCGCGCGTGTACGAGGCGGCCGGCGTTACGTCCGTGACCGAGCAGTACCTGCTGCAGGTGCTCATGTGGGGCTGCACCAGCGCGGCGACCTACCTCGGGTTCATGCGGCTCGCCGACCGGATGAGCCGCCGGTGGCTGTACTGCTCCAGCGCCCTGCTCGGCGTTCTCGCCTGGGCCGCGCTGATCTACGTCCCACCGGGAATGTTCACCCTGCTCTTCTTCGCGATCGGTTGGGGCGTGTCCATGGGCGTAGGCGCGCAGGCCTTCTACGGCCTGTGGACCAGCGAGTTGTTCGCGACGCAGTACCGCGCCAGCGCACAGGGCGTGCTGTTCCTGGCCGCCCGAGTGCTCGTCGGCGTGCTCAGCGTCTGGTTCCCGATGCTGCTGGCGCAGATCGGGCTGCAGGGACTCGGCCTGCTCATCCTCGGCCTGCTGGCCGCCGCCCTGCTCATCGGAACACTGTGGACACCCAACACCCAGGGCAAGGACCTGAAGCAGATCGAACGGGAGCGCTACGGAACCGCGACAGCGGAGGATCCGGTGATGACCTCGTGACCCGCGTGTGCTTCCAGCTGTGGATCGATCCGAACCGCCTCGACGAGTACCGACGCCGCCACGCGGCCGTGTGGCCCGAGATGCTGCGCGAACTGGAGGCCTCGGGACGGCGCAACTACTCGCTGTTCCTGCGTCCGGACGGACTGCTGATCGGCTACTACGAGACGGACTCCGTGACCGCTTCGGACACCCACCTCGCGGAATCGCGGGTGGCCGCGATCTGGGAGGAGTACATGGCCGATCTCTTCGTCGGCCGGAGCGGACGCGCCGACCAGACCGCGATCACTCTCGAAGAAGTCTTCCATCTCGAGGACCAGCTCGCCGATCTCGACGAGCACCACCAGCACGCGAGCACTACACCGGTACTCGACAACGCCGATCCGAACGAAGGAGAACGATGACCGTACCGCATCGCTTCGACGAGATCACCGAAACGCTCGCCCGCCAGTCCATCGAACTGCCCAGCTGGGCGTTCGGCAACTCCGGCACCCGCTTCAAGGTGTTCGGCACCCCCGGAACCCCGCGCGACACGCACGAGAAGATCGCCGACGCCGCCAAGGTTCACGAGATGACCGGGCTCGCGCCGACCGTGGCGCTGCACATCCCGTGGGACGACGTCGAGGACTTCACCGAGCTCAAGGCCCACGCCGAGAATCTCGGGGTCGAGCTGGGCACGATCAACGCCAACACGTTCCAGGACGAGGACTACAAGTTCGGCAGCCTCACCCACTCCGACCCCGCGATACGGCGCAAGGCCATCGATCACCACTTCCGGTGCATCGACATCATGCACGCCACCGGATCGACCGATCTCAAGATCTGGCTGGCCGACGGGACGAACTACCCCGGTCAGGACTCGCTGCGGGCGCGCCAGGACCGGCTGGCCGCGTCGCTGGCCGAGATCTACGAGCGGCTCGACGCGCACCAGCGGCTCGTGCTGGAGTACAAGTTCTTCGAACCGGCCTTCTACCACACCGACGTCCCCGACTGGGGGACCTCGTACGCGCAGGTCAGCGCGCTCGGCGACCGGGCGTTGACCTGCCTGGACACCGGACACCACGCGCCGGGCACCAACATCGAGTTCATCGTCATGCAGCTGATGCGGCTGGGCAAGCTCGGCTCGTTCGACTTCAACTCGCGTTTCTACGCCGACGACGATCTGATCGTCGGCGCGGCCGACCCGTTCCAGCTGTTCCGCATCCTGTACGAGGTCATCGCGAACGGTGGGCTCGGCGAGGACTCCCCGGTGCGCTTCATGCTCGACCAGTGCCACAACATCGAGGAGAAGATCCCCGGTCAGATCCGCTCGGTGCTCAACGTGCAGGAAATGACCGCACGCGCGCTCCTGGTCGACCGAGCGGCCCTCGACAGAGCCCAGGCCGAGCACGACGTGCTCGGTGCGAACGAGGTGCTGATGGACGCCTTCCAGACCGACGTCCGACCCGCACTGGCGCGGTGGCGCGCCTCGCGCGGGCTGCCCGAGGAGCCGATGCGCGCCTACGCCGAGTCCGGCCACCAGCGGTACCTGGCCGAGCAACGCGTCGGGGGTGCGCAGGCGGGCTGGGGCTGACGGCCACACCGGCCGAGCGCGCCCCCGCGGGACACCGATCAGGTGGGAGCCACTCCTCGGTGGGCGGGAGCGGACACCGCTCCCGCCCACCGAGTGCTGTCGGTCGAGCGGGTGTGACTCTTGTGGCCGGTAGCGGGGACACGCGGTCTCCGCGACCGGGACGCATCACCCCTGGACGGACGAATCCGCTTCCGCCCCGAATCGCATCTCGAAGTCGTGCAACGCGAGGCTGCGGAAAGGCTCACGACCCCGCAACCACCCCAGCGGCCCGTGCGGATCCGGGTGCCACGACGAGGTGCGCACGGCAACGCGACCGCGCGCCCGCACCCGGTTCTCCGCGATTCCGCCCGCCATCGACTGTGCGATCCGGTAGCCCAACGACCACTTCCCCGGCAGTGACACCCGGTCGCGCAGCGACGCCGAGGCGATCCCGTGCGCCTCGATCCGCAACGGCTCCACGGAATCGACCCCGAACGTGGCCCGCTCCTTGGGGATGCCCCACAACTCACGACCGCCTCGCAGGGAGGCCGCACTGTCCACCCAGATGTGGGTGATACACGCACGGAGGCGGGCGCCACGCCGCACGAGCACGGCGGCGAGCAGCTCGTTGTACTCCAGCACGCTCCCGGACCGGTAGAGCACCCAGGCAGTACCGACGATGCCCGTGTCCCCCAGCAGCACCGGTGACAGTCCCTCCGGGACAGCGGGGAGCAGCCGTTTCGGCAGTCGCCACAGCGAAACGGACATCTCACCGCACAGCCACCAGGGTTGTGGCGGATACGTCATGTCCGCTCCGGACTCCCGTGTCGGGTTCGAATCGTGGTTCTTCGACGAGCTCGTGCGCCCGCAGCCTACCCGAACTCGCGCGTGCTCGAACAACGAGGAACGCGCTCACCCGGTCCCCGACGTCGCCCGGCCCCGCTCTACCCGACAGCGACGTCGGGGATGACCGCACGTCCCCGGGCGAGCACGAGCCGCTGCCGGTGCAGCGCGGTCAGGTCGGCGAGCGGATCCCCGTCCACCGCGAGCAGGTCGGCCGTGTTTCCGGGCGCGAGCAGGCCGACCCGGTCCAGGCCGAGCGCGCTGGCCGCCCCGCTCGTGGCCATGTCGATCACGTGTGCGGGGGACCAGCCGACCGCGTCGGCGTAGTAACTCAACGCGCCGACGTAGTTGTCGAACACCGATGTGGGCAGGCCGCTGTCGGTGCCGGGCACGAACCGAACCCCGTGCTTGTCCATCCAGTGGAGCCGGTCGAGGGCGGCCTGCGAACGCTGCTCACCGACCACGACCCGCTGGAAGGTCCTCCAGTCCGGCGGGTAGGCGTGGCACACGACGATCCCCCGCACGGCGATCTCGCGGGCGACCTCGTCCCGCAGGTCCGGACCGGAGTCGTCCGAGCCCTGCCACGAGCAGTGCTCGATGGTGTCCACCCCGGCCTCTGCCGCGGCCGCGATCGCCTCGGTGCCGTGCGCGTGCGCGGCCACGGGGAGTCCGGCCGCGTGGGCTTCCCGCACCACGAGGGCCAGCTCCTCGGCGGAGAACTGGCTCTGCCAGGTGGCCGGCGACTCGGGAGTCATCTCCCCGCCCGAGGCCATCACCTTGATGACGTCGGCACCGAGAGCGACGTTGCCCCGGATGCGATCACGGATCTCCGCCGTATCGGAGACCTCGCCGCCGAAGAACCAGCAGTGCCCCTTCAGCGGAGTCAACGGCGGCCCGGAGCCGAGCAGGCGCGGGCCCACGAGGTCACCACGGTCGATCGCGTCGCGTACCCGCAGCACCAGCCCGTCGCGGTCACCGAGGTCTCGTAGCGTCGTCACCCCCGCCCGCAACGCCTGCTGCGCACGGCCGGCGATGCCGAGCAGCAGTTCCGCGTCGTCGGCCGCCTGGTAGCGCTCGAGCATGCCGAATCCGGCGTCCCACGTCAGGTGGACGTGGGCGTTGACGAGCCCGGGCAGCACGGTGCCGCCCACCGCGGTGTGTCGTCGCGCGTTGTCGGCGTGCGGTTCGACTTCGGCGCGGGGTCCTACGGCGGTGATCGTGTCCCCGTCGACGAGCACCGCGCCGTCGGGGATCCGCTGTCCGGCCGGCCCGGGCACTACCTGGTCGGCGGTGATGAGTTGTTGCATGGGGTCCGCTTTCAGTCGTGAGGGTCGAGGGCTTGGGCGAGCCGGACCAACTGGCTCACCTCGGTGTCCACAGTGGCCGCGGTCGTGGCCGGAGCCGCCACCAGCAGGGGCACCGACGAGGAGGGGGTGTGTCCGGCCGCGCGCAGCTCGAGCGCGCGGCGCACGGCGTCGGCCTGCTCGGCCGGATCCGCCTCTGGGTCGCAGCCGACGTCCCGCATCCAGGGGCTGAGCTTGGAGAGGCCGTCGCGGCATTCGATCGCCCGGCGCCAGAACGCGCGGTGCACCTGTGCGGCGGAGAACCGGTCCCGCCAGAGCTGTCCCGGCTCCCGGCGGGTGTGGTCGAGTGCGTCCTCGGGGAAGGCTTGGTGCATTCGCTCCCACAGGGGTCGCAGGGCCCGGTACTGGCGCCGGTGGTGCAGCCAGACCCGCAACGTGGCCCATCGGGCGGCGATCCCGACCGCGAGCAGTCCGCTGATCCACAGCACCGCGCCGACCTGGATGAGCGAGGTGGCGCCGGTGGCCAGCGCGTCCGGGGCCACCAGGCCGGTTCCGGCGAGAGCGACGTACATCCCGCGCCCGGCCGAGGCGATGCCGAACAGCACCATGCCCGCCGCTGCCAAGCGCAGCCCGAACCGCACGCGGGAGTTGGACTCGCGCCCGTAGCGCATCGCCCAGACCGCGGCAGCGCCGCAGGAATACGTGAAGTAGACGAGGGCCACCGCGTAGAAAGCCACGACTTCGGGGCGGTCGAGGGCGGCATCCCGCAACCGGCCGCTGGCCGGGTAGGAAGCGGCCTGGAGCCACGGCGGAGTGGCCGCCATCGACGAGGCCAGCACCACGCACACCACCACGGCCGTGGCACCGTCCCACCACCCCCGCAGCGGCACTCGCGGCCGTTCCTCCGCGCGACCGGAGGCGTACCGCGTCCCGGATGCCGACAGCAGGAAGAACAGCATCACCGCGTAGAACCCCAGCACCAGCGCGCAGTTCTGGATGAGCTTGCCCATGCCCGCGGTGATCAAGCCGTCACTCAACGCCCGCAGCGCGGCGATCACGAACGCTTCACCGAGCAGCAACAGCACCAGCGCCACCACGATGACCCACAACCCACGATCACGGGGACTGCGGGCGAGGCGATAACCGAACCACCCTGTCATCACCAGTTCGAGCAGCTCGGTCGGTGTCACAGCCATTCGACCTTGTCTCCAAGAGCACGCCGCAACCGGTGGTCACGGGCATCGTTCGACGGCAGGGTGACACCGTCCCGCGCGGCGGCACGGCCGAGCAGCACGGTCGCGATCGTCTCGGCCTCCCGCTCGACGCGGGAGTTGTACGAGGTACGGCGGAGCGTTCCCGTGCTGCCGTTCGGGTCGATCTCGGACAGATCGTTGACCGGATCGAGGGGGTGACCGCCGAGAACGTGCCCCAGTTCGTGCGCCACGACGTGCTGCTGGTGCAACGGGGTCGCCACCCGCTGGTACAGGATGTAGATCGCCTCGTCCCGCGGTTCCGGTGCGTACCGGATGGTCAGCCCGAACGGCCCGTGCGCGGGGAGATCGAACGGTGCTGCCACGATCGGCACCGGCCAGATCGCGCTGAGGCGCTCGCACACTTCGAGCATGTCGGTGGGCTCCGCGATGCCAGCCCGGCGCAGTGTCGAACGCAGCTGCCGCCGCAGCCGGGCCTCCTCCCGGTTCCGTCTCCAGAGCTGCCGTAACGACACAGTCCTCCCTCGATCACCCGAGCCACACTGCCGGCGCGGCAGGCCGCGGTCCCACCAATCACGGGGATCTCACTCACCCGGACCGGCCCGCCCGCGCTTCTGGTGCAGGAACCGGATGAAGTCCGCGACTTCGGCACGCCCGTTCTCGTCCAGCTCCCCCGCCCTGTTCAGCAGGACGGGCAGTTCGTCGTCCGCATCGGCTCGACGCCCCGTGAACGAGTCCGTAGTCGTGCCGAACAGCTCGGCGAGCGCGCGCACCAGGTCCCAGGTGGGTGCGTGCTTCTGGTTGGCCACGCCGTGCAGGTGCTGCCGGGAGATGGGGTGACCACGCTCCGTCAGCGCACGTGCCAGTGCCGGAATCGACCACGGACGCCCGTCGTCCCGGACCTGCTCGGCCATCAGTTCGTACAGCCGGCCGGCGAACGCCTCGCGCCCCTCGTCTGTCACGCCGAGCCTCCAATCGGTCACCCAGCCGCAGTGGGGTCAAACATCTACAACGTCACTGTCGCTGATATTTGACAACTGCTGCCTCCAGCCGTACGTTCCCAAGTAAGTCAAGAATATCTGACACGATGAGCTGCCCAAAACCCACTTCGAGTGCGACGAGGAAGATGACGGGCTTGGTACCGAGGGCGCGCTGAACGAGATCCTTGACCGATCGCCCAGACCAAGGCGTGCGGCCAAGCGCAACCGGTCGCGGGAGCGCTCGTTCGAACCGGCCCACCGGCAGGACTCCACGCGGGTCCGCCGAGGTGAACAGAGCACGCCCGGCTGTCCAGCCCCCCCCACTCGCCCTCGCGGAATCGTCCCCACCGGAGCCGTTCCGGCGAAGCCACGGGGCACTCGTCATCCGAGTACGAGCCCACGAGGCCTCTTCACTGGGGGTAGAGGCCTCGTGCGCTGCTCGCTCCCGGTCGACCGCGGAGAAGACGGCCTGGCGGAAGCAACCGGGGCGAGGACCAACCACCGATCCTCGAACTCGGCCCACCACGCGCCCCTGACGGGGCCGGAGAGCAGTCGGCTCCCGGCCCCGAGAGGTCCATGGTCACAACGTTTGGGCGAGCCTGTTGGCCAGCAGGCTGGTGAACTGCGCGGGTTCGCGGAGCTCACCGCCCTCGGCCAGCAGCGCCATGCCGTGGACGAGTTCGGCCGTCTCCTTCAACTCCTGGCTCTCGCCGTTCTTGTCGTAGGAGTCGCGCATCCCGCTCACGAGGGGGTGGTCGGGGTTGACCTCGAGGATGCGCTTAACCGGCGGCACCTCGTGTCCCATGGCCCGGTACATCTTCTCCAGGGTCGGCCCCATGTCGTTGTTGTCACCGACCACGCAGGCCGGTGAGGTGCTCAGGCGCGAGGACAGCCGCACTTCCTTCACGTCCTCGGCGAGCTTGGTCGACATCCAGGACAGCACGTCGGCGAACTCCTGCTGCCGCTCGTTGTCCTTGCCGTCCTCGTCCTGCTCGTCGAGATCGACCTGGCCCTTGGCGATCGACTGGAACCGCTTGCCGTCGAACTCCGGGACCGACTCCACCCACATCTCGTCGACCGGGTCGGTCAGCAGCAGCACCTCCATGCCCTTGTCCCGGAAGGCCTCGATGTGCGGGGAGTTCTCGACCTTGGACCGCGAACCGCCGGTGATGTAGTAGATGCTGTCCTGACCCTCCTTCATCCGCTCGATGTACTCACGCAGCGTCGTCTTGTTCTCCGCATCGTGCGTGGACTCGAAGGAGGCGATCTCGAGGATCTGCTCGCGGTTGTCGACGTCGTTGAGCAGCCCCTCCTTGACGGCCTGGCCGAACTGGTCCCAGAACTTCGCGTAGCGCTCCGGGTCCTGGCTCATCATGTCCTTGACCGTGGACAGGACCTTCTTGACCAGTCGCTTGCGCATCATCTGGATCTGGCGATCCTGCTGCAGGATCTCCCGCGACACGTTGAGGGAGAGGTCCTGCGCGTCCACCACGCCCTTGACGAAGCGCAGGTACTCCGGCAGGAGCTCCTCGCAGTCGTCCATGATGAACACGCGCTTGACGTAGAGCTGGACGCCGCGCTTGTGGTCCCGGGTGAACAGGTCGAAAGGCGCGACCGAGGGGATGAACAGCAGCGCCTGGTACTCGATCGTGCCCTCGGCCCGCAGGTGGATCGTCTCGAGCGGGTCGTTCCAGTCGTGGCTGACGTGCTTGTAGAACTCGCGGTACTCCTCCTCGGCGACCTCCTCCTTGGGACGCGCCCAGAGCGCCTTCATCGAGTTGATCGTCTCGATCTGCCGCGTGGTCTCGCCCTCGGAGTCGGTGTGCTCGACCTCCATGCGGATGGGCCACGAGATGAAGTCGGAATAACGCTTGATTATGCCGGTGATCGTCGTGCTGTCGGTGTAGTCGAGCAGGCTGTCTTCCTGGTCCTCGGCCTTCAGGTGCAGCGTCACCGCCGTCCCCTGCGGAGCCTCCTCGACCGTCTCGATGGTGTAGGTGCCCTCACCGGTCGAGTCCCAGCGGGTGCCGGTGCTCTCGCCCGCCCGACGGGTCAGCAGCGTCACCCGGTCGGCGACCATGAAGCTGGCGTAGAACCCGAGCCCGAACTGGCCGATCAGCTCCTGCGCGGCAGCGCCGTCCTGCGTCTCCTTCAGCTGCTGCAGCAGCTCCGCCGTGCCCGACTTCGCGATCGTGCCGATGAGGTCCTGGACCTCGTCCCGCGACATGCCGATACCGTTGTCGCGCACCGTCAGCGTGCGGTGCTCCTTGTCGGCCTCGATCAGGATGTGCGGGTCGGAGGTGTCCACCTCCAGGTCCTTGTCGCGGAAGGACTCCAGCCGCACCTTGTCGAGCGCGTCCGAGGCGTTGGAAACGAGCTCGCGCAGGAACGTGTCCTTGTTCGAATATATGGCGTGAACCATCAACTGCAACAATTTGCGGGATTCCGCCTGGAATTCGAACGTTTCCGCCTGTGTACTCACTGATCCCCTTTCCCGAAATCACGGTTCCCGCGCGTCGCTTCGAACGGCGACACGGGTACGACCCGGATTATAGGAGCTCGCGCGACCGCCACGGACATCCCGCCGCGAGGTCGGCTACATCCCATCACAGCCGGTCACGACAGTCACAGCGGAACCGCCGGAACACTCCGAGTCGCCCCGGAACCCCACTCGCACACAGCCGATCACGCCTGGTTCGCTGGTGCCGAAGGCCCGCCCCCGCTGGCTCTTCCCGCCTCTACCCGTGGGCCACTCAGTGGGAGTCGCGGCGGACGCCGTTGACGGTGCTGTGCGAGACGCGACGAAGCGAAAGCACCGACGCGCTGCGCGAAAAGACCCACGGCATCGCGACGTCTCACCAACCGGGAGAGATGCGCCGTTCGGGCACGACCCCACTGGACCGGCTCGCCCAGTCAACGGGGAAGAACAGCCGCTTGGTTCTACTGATGACGCACCGTAACTTCGAGGAAAACGTTTTCCCCGCCGGAAAAGGAGAACCGTTGTTACCCCGCATTTCCTCCCGTGCCAGAAAAGGCCTGTACTCGGCGGCGCTGAGCGCGCTGACCGTGCTGGGCATGGCCGTGGCCGCTCCTGTCGGCCACGCCGAAAACCCCGCCACCGGGGCCGTCCCCATTCCCGAGGCACGGGGTGAGCAGGCCGTCGACTCCACGATCACGGTCGAGGGAACGATGGACGGTGAGCTCACCCGCTACTACGGGAAGGGCGACCTCGGCGGAGGAGGCCAAGCCGAGGATCAGCCCCCGGTCTTCGAGCTCGAGGACGGTGCGACGCTGCGAAACGTGATCATCGGCGCACCGGCTTCCGACGGTATCCACTGCCTCGGCTCCTGCACCCTGCGGAACGTGTGGTGGGAGGACGTCGGCGAGGACGCCGCGACACTGGCGGCCGGTTCCCCCTCGGACCTGATGGTGATCGACGGTGGTGGTGCGCGGGCAGCCGAGGACAAGGTTTTCCAGCACAACGGCCCGGGAACCATGCTGATCAACGATTTCCGGGTCGAGGACTTCGGCACGCTCTACCTGTCCTGCGGCAACTGCACCGCGCAGTACGAGCGCCACGCGATCATCAACGACGTCACGGCCACCGCACCCGGTGGGAAACTGACCGGAGTCAATGTCAATTACGGCGACAGCGTCGCATTGTCCGACATCACGGTCGTCGGTGACTCCGAGATGGACATCTGCGTCTCGTACGAAGGCAACGAAACCGGGGCCGAACCCGAGCGGATCGGCAGTGGCCCCAGTAAGAATTGCCGCTACGCCCCGTGGGACATCGACTTCGAATGACACCCGGTTTCGTCGAGCACAGCTTCGGCGAACGGGAGGACGAACGCACCCTGGGACCGTCCTGTGGAACCGCATCGCGATTTAGCCGCTCACCGGAAGGGTGCCGCGGGACGGTCCGGGGGCTCCCATCCCGGGTGACGCGCCCGGAGGTGGGCTCCGCCGGGGTAGCTTGCCGGAACGGAACGGTAAAATGGGGGACTCAGGAACGTTTTGACACGTTTCCTGAACGGTATATCGGGTGGTGAACTCGTCAACGCCGAGCGGGAGGTGCTGGGCGTGACTCACCGAGATGACCGCAACGGAGAACCGGCCGCACGCCGGCCTCGCAGGAGCGTGGCGGTGCTGGGAGTCGTGACGAGCCTGTCGGCGGCGGCCGCGATCACGGCTGCCGTGCTCATGCCTTCCACCCCCGAAGGACCGCCCGAACCCCCGAGCGGAGACACGGCAGCGCCGGTGGTCACGGCCGACCCGGGCACCGAGCGGGAGGAGATCGTCACGGCGGCACAGGCCGAGCTCGGCACCGAAGAGACCGGCAAGAACTGCCACGAGTACTCCGAGCAGTGCGTGCCATGGTGCGCGCTGTTCGCCATGTCGACCTGGGAAAGGGCGGGGGTGGACGTCGAGAACGAGGAATTCGCCTTCACCGGCGACGTCTACACGGCCGGACAGACCGAGGGCACGGCCTACGGCAGCGCGCAGCTGGAGCGAGCCAGACCGGGCGACGTACTGCTGTTCGGCACCGGCCCGGCGACCCCCGACTCCAGCCACCACATCGGGGTGGTCGAGAAGCTCCAGGGCGAGCAGGTCACCCTGATCGAGGGCAACACCGGTGACCACCCCGACAGGGTAATGCGCAAGACGCACGAGCTCGGCGAGAACACCTTCTACGGCGGCGTGCGTCCCTGGTGAAGACCGCTGCGGCCTCCGACTCAGCCGCGATCGTGGCCCGTCCGCGCCTCGGTCCTCGTACCGATCAACGCCCCCGCCCGTGGTCCGAGCCCACCGCACTGAGGAACTCCTCGGGCCGCAGCGCGCGAGCGGTGATCCGGGTATCACCCAACCAGCCGTAGAAGCCCTGGCCGTAGCGCCCAGCGCTCTGCTTGCCCCCGAGCGCGAACGGCTCACCGAGCGTGGTGATCCCCTTCGACCGGGCGGCGGCATTGCGCGCGATCTTCGACCGGTCCACGTACACGGTGGTGTGTCGACCGTCGTTGACCACGGCCACGTGCACCCACTGCCCGACGGGCAGGGCGTGGCTCCAGCACGTGGGGTCGTCGTCGCGGTTGTGCGGATAGACCACGTACTGCAGGAACCGCTCGCCGGACAGCGCGAGGCCGCACGGCGCGTCGTCGGTCGAGTAACCGCCGTCCTTGCCCGCGTCCCCCGCGCGGCCCTCCCATCCGAGGATGCCCATCCAGGCGTGCGAACCCCGGAACGGCTCGGGCAGTTTGAGGAACGTCTCGATCGTGTATCCCCCGGTGAACCCCGCACTGTTGATCGGCGAGTCCCGCTTCGCCCGCAGCACCGCTCCCCTGTTCGGATCCTGGCCGCCGTCGAACCGCAGACTCGCGTGGGCGGGTGCGGCGTCGTGGTGTTCGCCGGAGAAGGTCAGCACCTCCGGCGGCCCGCCGTGCAGGCGTTCCACGATCAGGTCGTTGCCGTTGCCGCTGAGATCCCGCGCCATCGCTCCCGCCGCCACAGGGGAACCGTCGTTACCGGCGACGAACCCCGAGCGGTCGAACCGCCAGTAAGCGACGGTGTCGCGGTGCACCACTTCCGAGGCGGGGCGCTGCGGCGACGAGATCGGTGGGGCGAATCCCGCGAACCGCTGTTCGAAGTCGATCTCGACGCCGAACCGGTCCGCGTTCGTGGTGAGTTCCACGTTCTCGGCTTCCAGCGGCGAGCGCCGTGCGGTGTGCTGCTCACGTAGCCACGGCGAGAACGTCGCCACGTCGATCATGCCGCGCACCGGATCGAACGAGTACAGCCGGATCATCCCGGCACCGCCGTAGTAGTAGTCCTGGTAGTTGGCGAGGTGCAGGTGCACGGCGTTGCCCGCGTCGTTGGTCAGCGTGGTGCGGCCGCACGGCCAGTAGTGGCCGCCGATCGCCAGGAAGACTTGGTCGTTGCCGCGGATGAGCCCGTTCCACAGCCGTTGCCCGTGGTCGGAGAGGTGAGCGAGCCCGTCGCCGTCGGCCCACACCAGGTCGTGGGTGGTCAGGATCGTCGGCAGCTCGGGATGCTCGTCCAGGACACCCTGCGCCCACCGCACGCCGCGTTCGGAGACCCGCCAGTCCAGCGCGAGCAGCAACCAGCGCCTGCCACCGCCCTCGAAGACGTGGTAGCTGTTGTAACCGTCCGGCGAGGAGCCGCCGTAGGTGTCCATCCGGGCGAATCGGTCAGGTCCGAACGTCCGCAGATAGGGCGTGTCGCCGCGCTGGTCGTCGCCCGACACGTCGTGATTGCCGCCCAGCACGCTGTAGGGCATCCGGTGTCCGATGCCGCGGAACGCCCGATCGGCGATCCGCATCTCCCGCTCGGTACCGTGTTCGCTGACATCGCCGAGATGGGCGAGAAAGGCGATGTCCTGCTTTCGACGATTTTCCGCCACCCACCGCAGACCCTCGCGCACCGGCTCGGGATCCGAACCTCCCTCGTCGATCAGGTACTGCGTGTCGGGCATCACCGCCAGGGTGAAACAAGAGTCGGTGTGGGAATGGCCGTGCCACGAGTTCCGCGAGTCGGCCGAGGCAACGGTCGCGGTGGCCGACGACGCGGCTATCGCTACTGATGTGCCCGCGGCGGCGCGGAACAGCCCGCGACGGGTGACGTCACGGCGTTCGGAATCGGACTCCACAGTGTTCTCCCAACGGGATCTCCTGGCTGGTCGTGGTCGCTGCCAGCCTGGTCACCACGATTGGCGTGGCGGTAACGCACGACCGAACCCCGCGCCACGAACGGATGAGCGCGAGCCGTCGTTCGCCCCGCCGACACCTCGTGAACACGACGGGTGGACACGTCCTCTCCGGCTGTATCGGAAGGCGCGTCGCTGCCCGGTGAGCCGCGCCCCGTGAGCATCGCTATCCGACGAACGCTGTCTCGCGATGGGGGCGCCAGCTTGAACGATGCCACCTGTCAGGCCGGGAATCCCCGCAACGCACAGGAGCATCGTGACCGGGCCGGCCGAGATCGGCGCCTTCGTGTGGCTCGATGTCGGCAAGAGCGAACACCACGCCCCCACCGTCACTTCAGCGGTACTCCACCAACGGCGCGGGCGGGCCAACGGCGCGGGCGGTTCCGTTCGCGATGTGGTCACGGACGTAACGCGGCCGCGAACCACGGGACACGACCACAGCGCTAGCCTCGTTACGAGGCATGAACCAGACCACGAAAAGAGCCTCCGGCTGAATGCGCACACATTACGATCCCACCGAGAACGACGAGTTCGAGGTCGCCAAGAATCTACTGGTGCGCAGGTGCGCCGAGTGGGCCGACCGGCAACAATTGACCGCCGACCCGTTCGTACTCGCCGCCGCACTGGATTTCCGACACACAGGTATCGACGGACGCCTGGCGTTCTGGACCAAGGAACTCGCCGGAAAGTTCCTGCTGATCTGGATGCCTCGCACGATCTCGGCACGCGCGGAGGAAGTCTCCTCAGCACCAAACTCGCTGCGCACGTTGATCCGCTACCTGCACCACACCGAGTTGATCGAGGCAGGAAGCGACCACCTGACCGACATCGAAGCCGCGATCACCGACGCGGCCACCGAGTTCCCCCAAGCCATGTCGGACAACGGCAACTTCGGTCTCGCGAAGTTCTGGGCGATGACGGCGATCGACTCGGGTGTGGATCCCACCGACCACGCCGCGATGGACCGTTTCGTCGAGCGGGTCCACGAGGACACGGTCGAGTACGACAGCGCCGCTCTCCAGCGCGTCACGGCTCGGCACATCGACGGTGACCACGTGAGTCCCGGGCAGGCACCGATGGTGCCTCCGGTGTCACTGCCACCGGAGGACGAGCTCGCCGAGACCACCGAGAACAGCCCGCTCGTATGGCGTCTGCGTGAGCTCGTCGAATGGCTGGGCCGCGACGGTCGCGCACTGACCGATACCGGCCGGCTCAAGCTCGCCGACGCGCGGGAACTGGTGACACGACTGAACACCGGCGACACGATCGACCCCGTCATCGGCGACCGGACGTATCGTACCCAAAGCAGCGCCGAGCTAACCGAACTCGGACTGATCGTCGCCTGGGCCAAAAAGACCCGTGTAGTGCGTGTGGTCAAGAATCGGCTGGTGCCGATCGCGAAGGCGAGGCCACTGCTGCGCGACAGCAGGGGGCTGTGGAACAAGGCGTTCGACGCGATCGTCGAACTGGGCGACGAGATCCTCGAACCACCTCGATACGGCCCGGCGATGCCCGACATGTTCTTTCGCGAGATCGTCCCGGACATCCTGCGCAGTCTTTTCGGCATGCCGGAAGCCTTTCCCGTCGTTCGCCTGCAGGAAAACGTATGGCTGTCCTGTGGCTTCGACGATCTCGACGAGTCGCGGCGAGGACTGGTGCGGAGACTGACCGACAACGAGGTGTGGCGCATTCTCCGGGCACTGGACCTCCTCGGCGCCGTGGAGCTGACCACCGGCATCGCTGAGCCGACCTTCCTCGCCGACCTTGCCGAGGATCCAGCCGTCGACGACGGCATCGGCGCCCTGCAGGCAGCGGAGCGAGGAAACCTCAGCACTACTCCGGACTCCGGGGCCGGTCCGGTCGATCTCGTCCGACTGACCCCGCCCGCGACCGCGCGTGTGCGCATCTGGTTGCTCGACGAAGGTCGATACGCCCCTCTGGTGGGCGAGCTGACCGAGGCAACACCGGCGCAGTTGCTCGGAACGATCGCCGAACGGCATCCACCCGAGGCGGCCCGCGAGGAAATCGATCGCTGGCTCTCGGTCCACGACAGCGACGGCCCGGAGCGGTTGATCGACGCGGTCCGGCGGTGTTCGTTCCGTAGCAGGGGCGCCGCCATGCTCGAAGTGCTGGCCACGAACTCAAACGAGGGCACGACTCTGCTGCGGCGGCTGCGTTCGGATCACGTGCTCGGGCCGCTCGCGGTCCAGAACCTGGTGAACAACGGCGCGCTCGATCAAAATGACCTGACCGAACAGGAACAGGCGCTGAGCCTGGCCGAACAGCTGATCCAGGCCCTCGAGACGAGCGGCCCGGAAGCGGTTCTGGAGATGCTGCTCGCGAGTCCACCCCCGAGCGGGGCCATGGAAGTGCTCAGTGTCGCATTGAACTCCGGACACCCTGCCACCATCGGCCTGGAGGAACTACACATCATCGTCGAACCGCTCGAACGGGCAACCGAGAAGTAGTGACCAGCGTGACCCCGGTCGACGAGGTGTGGCGATGATCGTCGCTCGTTGTCATCGAGGTGAGCTCCGACGCGGCGACCGACGATGAGCGCGAGTGGGGTTCGTCATGCGAAGGTCCAATATCGCGCTTCGAACGTGTAGCTTCGGCTTTCGCCGCAGTGCACGGGAAGCCGGTGAGAGTCCGGCGTGGTCCTCGCCACTGTGACCGGGGAGCGTCCCGCACCACGACGCCACTGGCCGAAACGCCGGGAAGGCAGCGCGGACGTGACGATCCGGAAGCCAGGAGACCGGCTGCGGCGCAGGTATCGCTCGACGATGGATTGAGGACCGATGCGCCACCCGGCGAGATGTATCTTCGCCCGGCCCCACGCCGGACGCGACCGACCACGACGCGCCGCCACGGTGCTGGCCGCACTGACACTGACCGCGCTGATCTCCGGATGTGGCACCACCGGCGCGCGAACGAACGCCGGTGCGCAGGAAGATTCCCCGTCCGGGTTCCCCGTCACGGTCACCAACTGCGGAGAGACCACGACCTACCAACGGCCACCGAGACGCGCGGTGACGCTGAACCAGCACACCACCGAGATCATGCTCGCGCTCGGTCTGGCCGACCGCATGGTCGGTACCGCCTATCTGGACGATCGCATCCTCGCGGAGTATCGCGAGGAGTACCGGCGGATCCCGGTGCTGGCAGAGCGGTACCCCTCCTACGAGGCGTTGCTGCGGCAGGCACCCGACTTCGTCTACGGCGGTTACTCCTCCGCCTTCGGCCAGCAGGACGGGCGCTCGCGTAAACGACTGCGCGAGGCGGGAATCAGGACTCACCTCAACATCGCCAATTGCACCGACGGCCCGGTGGGTACCTCCGAGATTCACGAGGAGATCCGCACGATCGCGAGGATCTTCGACGTACCGGAACGGGCGCGGGATCTCATCGACCGTATGAACGCGACGCGGTCGGAAGCTCGGCGCGAGCTGGGCGACGTGAAACCGGTGAGCGTGTTCGTCTACGACAGCGGCACGAAGTCGGCCTACACCGCGGGCGGTGACGGGATCGCCGACGCCATCGTCCGGATGTCCGGCGGTCGCAACATCTTCGCCGATCAGCACGAGGGCTTCGTCGACGTCTCCTGGGAGCAGGTGATCAAGCGGCGACCCGAACGGATCGTGATCCTGGACTACGGATCGACCACGGTCGAGCAGAAGAAACGCCTGCTGCTGCACAAGCCGGCGCTGGCGAGCGTTCCCGCCATCGAGCACCGAAGGTTCGCGGTGCTGCCGCTATCCAGCGCGGTGGCCGGAGTGCGTGTCCCCCGCGCCGTAGCGGACCTGAGTGAACAACTACATCCGGGACGGTTCCGTTGAGCGGTGGCAACGTGCGGAGCTCCGTCGACGCCTTCTCGGAGGACACGAACCAGGCAGTCGAATCGAACCCGGCAGCGGACTCGGCGCGCCCCGCCCCGGAGCGCGTTTCGCCCCGCGAACGCAGGGTTTCCTACCCGGTGGTGCTGGTCCTGCTCGGCGCCGCACTGATGGTGGCCGTCGTCGTCGGCCTCGCCGTCGGGTCGGTCTCGCTACCTTTGACGGACGTGGTCGCCATCCTCGGTCAGCAGGTGTTCCCGGGATGGATCGATCCCGGGTGGCCGGCCACCTACGACACGATCCTGCTGGACGTGCGGCTTCCCAGAGTGCTGCTGGCCGGGATCGTCGGTGCCGGACTCTCGGCCGTGGGGACCGCACTGCAGGCACTGGTTCGCAACCCGCTCGCCGATCCCTTCCTGCTCGGGATCTCGTCGGGAGCATCCCTGGGCGCAGTGACGTTACTGGTCACCGGCGCCACGGTTCTCGGGACGCTCGCCACTCCGATGGTGGCCGCGTTCGCCGGTTCGATGGTCACCCTGGCGGCGGTCTACGCCCTCGCGAGCTCGGGTGGACGGATGACCACCACCCGCCTCGTCCTCGCCGGTGTGGCGTTGTCCTACGTGCTCTCCGCGCTGACCGATCTGTTGCTGAGCACCGCCTCCGATCCGCACCTGATGGCCTCGATCCGGTTCTGGAGGTTGGGCAGCGTCGCCGGAACGGAGTGGCGGACGCTGCCGATACCGGCGATCGTGGTGCTGGTCGGTCTGGCTGTGCTGCTGTGGCAGTCCGGGTCGCTGAACCTGCTGCTCGCGGGCGAGGAGTCGGCAGGAACCCTGGGGCTGGACGTGCACCGGTTCCGCACCGGAATGTTCGTGCTGGTGTCGCTGATGACCGGTGTGATGGTGGCGGTCAGCGGTGCCATCGGGTTCGTCGGCCTGATGGTGCCGCACGCGGTGCGCATGCTGGTCGGGGCGGACCACCGGCGCGTACTGCCGACCGCGACACTGCTGGGGGCGACGTTTCTGATCCTCGCCGACCTCGCCGCCCGAACCGTGGCCGCGCCGCAGGAGATCCAGCTCGGGGTACTCACGGCGCTGTGCGGTGGCCCGTTCTTCGTGTGGCTGCTGCGTCGCCAGACGCGCCGGGAAAAGACGGACCGATGAGTCACCACGAAGTGCGACCGGCCGAGTTGGACATCCGGGACGTTTCCTGCAATGCAGGGGGCCGGGAAGTCGTCTCGGGGGTGTCGCTGACGGCGGAACCGGGTGAAGTGGTCGGTGTGGTCGGCCCCAACGGTGCCGGAAAGTCGACGCTGCTGCGCACGGCATACCGGCAACTGCGGCCCACCGAGGGGCGGGTACTGCTCGACGGAGCAGACGTGTTCCGGATGCCACGCCGATCGTTGGCACGTCGGCTGGCCGCCCTGCCGCAGGAGACTCCCGCCGAGTTCGAGTTGACCGCCCACGACGTGGCCGCGATGGGACGCGCGCCGCACCGACGGAGGATCGGCGGGGATCGCCTCGGCGACGAGCGGATCGTGACCGTGTCGCTGGAGATGGTCGAGATGGCCGAACTGGCCCACCGTCAGTTCGCCCAGCTCTCCGGCGGGGAGAAGCAGCGGGTGCTCATCGCGCGGGCACTGGTACAGGAACCGGGGATGCTGGTGCTCGACGAGCCCACCAACCACCTGGACATGCGGCATCAGTTCGATGTGCTGGCACTCGTGCGCCGACTGAACGTGACGACCCTCGCAGCGCTGCACGACCTGAACCTGGCCGCCCGCTTCTGCGACCGGTTGTGCGTGCTGGCGGCGGGCGAAGCGGTGGCGATCGGCACCCCCGTCGAGGTGCTCACCGAATCGCTGTTGTCCGAGGTGTACGGCGTGCACATCGAGGTCGGCACTCATCCCCGTACGGGTGCTCCGACGGTCCTCTTCGGAGACTGACCAGCCTGTTACCGCGCGGACCGCGATCCGCCGTTGTCGCCAAGGAGACAGATGAGCACGCGCGCAGACCAACTGCTCACCCGCACGCTGGACGGGATGAACCCCACCGAGCACGCTCGACTGCTTCCCGACGAGACCTGCGGGCGGGTTCCCGCGTCTCTCATCGAGAATCCCGACTGGATGGCCGAGCAGCTGCGGTTGCGCGGCCGGATCTGGCACACCGACGACGCGCGCGTCCTGGCCACCCTGTGGTGGTTCTCGACGTCGAGCAGACTGATCGCGCCATCGGTCGCCTCGTTCGTCGTCACCGGTGAGGCGCTGTCGCCCCGGCTGGACGATCTGCGGCTGCACTGGCAACCGGACAGCAGGCTGTCCGGGGTCACCTCGGTGAGCGTGCTCTCCGGCAGCGACCGGCTGGAACCACTGGCCGAAGCGCTGCGGCGAACCCTCGAACGGAGCATCGCCTCGGTGGCCGCCACCGCCGGGATACGACAACGCCCCCTCTGGGCGATCGCGACCGACGCCATCGCCGGGTGCCTGCTCTGGGCCGGCCGCGCACGAGGTGCGCCGGGGCGGGCCACCGCCCTGGCCGAACCGCTGGTCGCGGCCATGGACGCCCCGATGCCCGCACCGCGCTACACCGAGATCGACTCGCGGGAGAACGCATCCCGGTTGTTCACCAAGCGAACCTCGTGCTGCCTGCTCTACCGGGCGCCCGGCGAGGACAAGTGCTCATCCTGCCCCGGCCGCCCTCCCGAGCAACGACGCGCCCTGCTCCGCGAGAACACCCCGCACTGACAGGCTGATCAACCAGCACTCGCACAGACCTGAACCGAGTTCGCCGACCTCCTCGAGTACCGGGGCACTTCGACAGGCCGCATCAGGTGCGGTCTGCCAAGCTGAACTCGGACGGCCAGATCACTGGTCGCGGACGACCGCGGCTTCCTCGATCTGATCACCAGCCTCATCTGCCGAAGCAGACTTCGAACAGAACACGCCAGGAGATCTGAGCGGACCTGTTCACGCCGGTTCCGCCGTATCCGTGGAAGGGCGGAACCGGCGTGAGTTCCGGAAACCACGCGAGGCGTCGTCGCGCACGCGGCCAGGTCGGCTACTTCAGGCGGGCCTGGCCGTACGGGACGAGACGAACCGGACCGGCGAGGCCGTAACGGGAACGGTCGACCGTCCCGTACACGTCCGGGCGGAAGACGCGCATCCGGTTGAGCAGCGTCGATGCCGTCTCGATCTCGATCGTGTTGCGCCCCTCGCGGAGAAAACCGCCCACATCGACGACCCCGGCCTGCTGATCGGCGGGCGGCAGCTCGTTTCCGTTCACCGAGACGCGGAACGTGTCGGAGACCTCCCCGAGACGCAGGTACGCGCCGTGCCCACCCGTCCAGGCGGGTCCGAGATGGACCGTGGCCGAATAACGCCCCACCCCGGAAACATCCGCCAGACCGGGCAGTTCCGTCCACGGCACCGGGGAGTCGAGTGCCCTCTCGTGTCTACGGATGTCCGTCTCGGCAGGCGAAGCGCCGGGACGCCAGTCCTCGACGGTCAACGTCCAGTCCGTGAGGGGGATCTCGTCCGGCACCGAGGCGATCCGGGTCGACACGGTCCGGCCGTTCGCCAACGTCGAGCGGTAGGTCCCGCCCGACGCGGCGCGCACCACCACCCGATCGTCGATCTCCTTCACCGAGTCCGCATCGGTGGACCGCACGCGGCGTCCCGCCGCGACACCGTCACCGAGCCAGTTCGGTCGGGCCAGCACGATCACGGTGGCGGCTCCGGGTTCGAGGCGGACCCGCAACCGGACGGTGCCGCGTTCGGACTCGTGGACCAAAGCCCGCTCGACGCTACCGTTCCACAGGTCGAGACGATACGGGATCACCGGCCACACGGTGGTGTCAAAGGTGACGTCGTGATTCACCACTTCGTCGTCGGAGCCGTTGACGAAGTAGTAGTACTCGGCGTCATCGTCGTGGCGTCGGGCGTGCAGCAGTGGGGAGGACTCGGCGTAGCGCACGTCCGGCCGCAGGCCCAGCGTGGCCACGCCGTCCGGGATCCCCGCGCGGCTGTCGACGCGGTGCACCGACGGCTGCGCGAGCAGCCGCGCCATGACCTCGGTGAGCTTTTCGTTCTCGCCGGGTTCGGGAGCCCCCGGAACCGTGGGCGCGTCCCAACCACCGACCGCGAGGATCGGCAGGCCCTCACGGGCGAACTCGAGCAACCGCCGCGCCGTGGCCAGTGGCATCGTCTCCACCCGCCCGTTGAAGGCGTCCCCCTCGAACACGAGCATCTTGTACCCGGGGCCGTCCGGTGCCAGCCTGCCGCCTGCCACTCGCGCCGACGGAAGTTCGAGCAGGCGCGGGCTGAGGAACTGGTGCGTCCAGCCGAGCGGGATCCCCTCGGGGGTGAACCACGCCGCACCGAAACCGGTGCCGGCGTAGCCCTTCTGGCGGAGGAAGGCCACGTCGACTCGCGACGTCCCGCTCTGCAGCACGAACTGCGAACGTGCCATGAACCCCGCGATGTCGGGGGCGTGGCGCCAGATCGGATGCCGCGGCCCCCACGACTCGCTGTAGCCGACACCGCCGTCGTAGGGGGTGAACGCGGCGAAGCCGGGCCACCGGGCTCCCGGTGCGTCGGCGTAGGAGAACCCGTGCAGCACCGCCTGGTTGACGCCCGCGGCGTATTCACGGGAAACCGTGCGCACGACGTGGTCCCACGTCGTGTTGTAGGAGCCGCCGTAGACAGCGGCGGCCTCGCTGGAGAGCAGCTTGTTGCCGCCCATGTCGCGGCCACCCGCCAGCGAGCGGAAGTCGTCGAGGTTGTTGAACCCCAGCGACTCGCCCTCGGGCGTGTCCATGATGGCGGCGCTCGCCAACGCGTCGGTTTCCAGACCGTACGGCTGGATGCGCAGCTCGAGTCCGATTCCGTGCAACCATTCCCGCAGCGGGCGCAGGTGGTGCTCGATGTAGAGCTCGGAGCGGACGTCGTTGAGATCGTCGGACACCCGACGGTCGGTCACGCCGTCGTAGGAGAACACACCGTCCTCGTGCATCCGCAGCACGACCGGCAGGTACGGCAACAGGTCGTATCCCTTGCGCCGCCGGAACTCGTCGAGCATGGCCGGTGTCCACAGCGTCGCTTCGGTTTCCAGTTCGATGGAGTCCTCGAACATCGATCCGCCGGTACGGCGGATCAGTTCCCGGAGCCGCGGATTGAGTATCTCCGTTTCCCAGAAATCGATCACGGCTTGGGTGCCCGCCGCGCTGAAGTGGTCGACGACGTAGGACGCCGGCTCGGTGTGCGGACCGGCTTCCGGGCGCTGTCCCGAGCCGCGCAACCAGGTGGCGATGATCAGCCAGGTGCCGTCGTCCGGGGCGGTGAACCTGAGGCGCCCGTCGCGCACGGAGGCGGTGAGGTCGGTGACGCTCGCCCCGTCCAGGTGGTACGGCTTCTCCACGGCGGCGCCGTCGGCGAGCCGTGCGGCCTGCACCGTGTGCAGCCTGCGTTCGGTGACACCGGAGGCGGGTGCGACCGCCGGGCCGGGAACCTCACCGTCGTAACCGCCGCCGTCGACCTTCACGAGCCCGTGCGCCAACTCGCTCACGGCTGCCGTGCTCTGCGGAGTCACGGTGGGCAGTGCGGCGGGCCACGACGGCCCGATCGTGATGTCGACGGTCACGTCGCGCTCGGCCGCCCTGCCCAGCGCCGCCTCCACCGCCGCGACCCACGGTCGGGTGCCCCAGCCGTGCCCGGCAGGGTCCAACGGCTCCTCGACACTGTGGTGCACGTCCGCGATCTCGACACCGCCGAACCCGGCGTCGGCGATCTGGTCGATCTCCCGAGCGATCTCCGTCGGATCGACCAAGCCGTGTGGCCACCACCAGCGGAACCTGCCCTGCACCGAACGAGGAGGGACTGCGAACGCCTCGGCGAAGGCACCCGCGTGGGACCCCTGCGCCGTGGCCGCCTTGCCGCCTCCCGGAAGGCTCCACGGCAGGGCGGCGGCGACGCCCGCCCCGGCCGTCGCCGCGAGAATGGTTCGTCTGGATACCTCGTTCATCGGTGACCTCCACCCTGGTGCGGTTGTGAGCTGAAGCCGTAGCTACCCGGTCCGACCGAGTAGACGGCACAGCCGTCCGTATAGGACTCGAACTTCACTTCCTTGGAAGCGCGGACATGACGGCCGTTGAGCCACACCGCCTGCGGGCGGATCGTCGGAACGTGGATCTCGCCGACCGAGTTGGCCGGGATGACGACGTCCAGCTCGAAATCCCGACTGCCCTGGCCTTTCAGGCGCCAGGAGCTGCTGATCCGGCCACGCGGGCCGTCGTAGTGCCCCTCGACGTGAGTGAGCGGGTGCTCGTCGGTGCCGACGAGCCGAGGTTTGACGACAACCTTTCCGTAGGCGACGGAGCCGGGTGCGCGCCGGATCCCGGCCAAGCCCGTGCTGAACCACTCGTCGATCTGCAGCAGGATCATGTGGTTCAGCGACGAACTGTTCTCCGGGGCGTGCCAGTGCTCCGGAACGGTGGTCATGCCGTGGGGGTTCATTTCACTGGGCCGCAGGAAAGCCCCGTAGCTCGGCCTGGTGGTCTCGTGCAGCACGTCCCAGACGACGTCGGCGCGCCCGCCGTCGGTCAGCGCGCGGAAAGTGGGGCCGAGCGAGATCGTTCCGCCGCTGAGGTGCGGTCCCCCACCGGAAGGGTGGTAGGTGTGGATCCGCCGGACCAGGTCGTCGAGAACGTGCTTTTCCTGCCCGTCCGGGACCAGCCCCGCGTCCAGCGCCAGCGCGTCGTCGGCCTGGGTGCCGACCGTGCCACCGTTGCCCTCGTTGGTGTAGGCCCGGAGCGTGTCGTTGAAGAAGCGGGCGTTGAACTCGGCCTTGATGTCCGCGGCGAGGTCGCTGTAACGCCGCGCGTCGGCATTCTTGCCGAGCGCGGCGGCCATCCGCGCCAGCTTGTCGGTCATCCGGTAGTAGGCGTAGGTGCCGGTCAGCAACTTGGGAGTGCGGTCGTCCGCGGCCACCCAGTCACCCAGCCCGCCACGGACGAGGTTCGTACCGCCGTCAGCACCGGCCTGCACCGTGCGGACGAAATCGTGGTAGCCGACCATGTCCGGGTAGTACTCGGCCATCGTCGCGGTGTCACCGTGGTGCTGCCACAGCCACCACGGCAAGACGATCACCGAACTGCCCCAGTTGATGTCGTCGCGGTAGCCACCGCCGAACACCGGGAATTCCGGGGCGTGTGCGGGAACCATACCCGCGCTGGGCCCCGAGGCGAGCTGGGCTTCACGCATCACCCGCTGCATGTGCGGCAGATAGGCCGACATCTCGAAGTTGCGGTCGATGGCCTGGATCGAATGCAGCACGTCGGCCAGCCAGCCCAGTTTCTCGCGGTTGGGACAGTCGGTGAAGATCGACTGCGTGTTGCTGGCGATCGAGTAGGTGCTCATCCGGTGGATCCGGTTGACCATGTCGCTGGATGTGGACACGTCGCCGGCGACGTCCATCGACGCGCGGATCGGCAGCGCGGTCAGCATCCCGCTCGTCGCCCGGTGCCCCGAGGGAAGTCCGGTGAGCTGGACGTACTGGAAGCCGTGGTACACGAACTGCGGGCGCCACCTCTCACCCTGCGATGCACCAGCGGTGGTGTAGGTGTCGTAGATGTGCTCGTCGCTGCCCATGCTGGACGCGTCGACGGTGCCGTCGCCGTGCAGCGACTCGGCGGGCCGCATCTTGATCACGGTTCCCGCCGGTACCGAAGCGTCGAGACGGAGGTCGAACAGTGCGGAGAAGTTCTGTCCGAAGTCGAACACCCAGGTTCCGGGTTTCGGCTCGGTGACGGCCACCGGAGCGACGGTGTCGACGATCTCGACCGGATCGCCCTGCCGCCAGGCGAGATCGGTCGCCAGGTTGGGCGGCGGGGCGATGCCCGCGGCGATCCAGCCGGTCGGTTCCCCGTTCCTGCGCGTGGCCGCGGCCGACAGGTCGGCACCCGGCCGGTCCCAACCGGGCTGTTCGCGGCGCGCGTCGTAGTCGGTGCCCGCGTACCAGCTGTCGGTGACCGACGGCCCGAGAGCGGTGCGCCACTGCCGATCGGTGACGACCGTGTCGATGGATCCGTCCGCGTAGCCGACTTCCAGACGCGCCAGCAGGCGCGGGCTGATCGCGGTGCGGGTCTCGTTGGCGGTGCCGGAGTGGGTGACGGTGCCACCCGCATCGTGTCCGTGGGCGAGGGGCTCGGTGAAACCGATGCCGCTGCCGTCCGCACCGGCGGTGCCCACCTTCGTGATGACACGGCTTTCGAGGAGGGTGCCACCATTGCCGGTGTCGATGTTGACCGTGGCCCCGACGTCGAAACCGTCGACATCGGCCACCTTGATGCTCGTGTCACCGGCTCCGGCCGCCGTGGCGAGCGTCGTCGGCCGCACGATCTCACTGGTGAACTTGTTGTAGGCCTCGGTTCGGCCCACGGCCGGATTGGTGACCTCGACGGCGTTGAAGATGCCGTTGCCGAGTTGAACGCCGAGGACGTTCGGGCCGCTTTCCAGCAGCTCGGTGACGTCGTAGGTTCCCGCCTCGACCGACCGCTGCGGGTTGGAGTCGCCGGGCAGGTGTACCGCGTCGGTGACTCGCCGACCGTTCAGGGTGGCGTCATAGGCACCGAGTCCGGCCAGGTAGAGCCGTGCCCGATCCACGGTCCTGCCGTCGTCGACGGTGAAACCACGAGCGAAGACGGGCAGTGGATCGATGTTCTCGCGGTCGGGATGCTCGATCCAAACAGCGGGTGACCAGTCGGACCGGTCCAGCAGTCCGAGCTCCCACGCCGACGGAGCGCTCCACTCCGAGACCGTGCCGTGAGCGTCGGTGATCCGCACCTGCCAGACGACCTGCTGCCGCGCGCCGAGGGGCTTACCGGCATAGGCGACTCCGGTCGAAGTGCCGGACCGCACCCAGCCGGTGTCCCACAGATCCGGATCGGGCAGCTTCGCCGTGCTGCTCGCGGCGCGAATCCGGTAAGCGTGCTGGGTTCCCCGTTCCAGCCGCCAGGCGAGCAGCGGCGTGCGGTTGTCCACACCCAGCGGGTGGTCGAACCGTCCCGCGACCGACAAGCCGCGGACCGCCCCTCGGCCCGCGGCAGCGGCCTCCGCCACTTCGACCCCGAGACCGACCGTTGTGCCGCTGACCGCCAGACCGGCCGCACCGGCGGCCGTGACCTGGAGAAATTTCCTGCGGGACACACCGTCCGAGTCGGACGACATCTCAGCCATGAGCACGGTTTCCTTCCCGCTCGTCACTTCTTACGGATAGCCCCGGAAACCGGCCACCATCACGAATCTCGACCCGAACAGCCGAAGTGAAACGTTCAAATACAACTCGCATCGCCACCACCTCGAATGATCCGGACAACCACAGGCACTACGAGGATCACGCACAGGACAGTTGACGAGGGGTTCCGCGGAAAACAGAAACCGGAAGAACCACCCGCGCAGCGAGTTGCCACTGGGCACCGAAGGCGGCTTCAACGGAAAGTCACATCTCGCTCAGACGCGCACACCCGCATGATCCTCTGCGCAATACGGGAATGAAAAACTCAGCGTGCTGATGCCGCGTGAACAAACGCGGCCACGGGGCCGAATATCTTCCCGTACATCAAGTCATCGGACAGTTGAAAAGATCTGCTTAGGTTCTTTTCCCGCGTCCGTGTGGCCTGCGGCGAATCGCCGGACAAGCGCCGAGCCGCGCCGCACCACTGTCGACGGCCCGTGAAGGTGCTCTCGACAACCGACAGCCCGGGGAACGGGACGGACTCTCCTGGCAAACCACCACGATTCCGACGGCGTTCGATTCCACGGTGGAGCCGAAGGCCGCCCCGCACCGAGCCGACCTCGACGCGCGACGAGCCCGAGCAGAGCCACACCCCCTCCCGAACCGCCAGGAGACGCCATGTAGCGCGAGAGCCGCTTCGGCTGCCACCGGTACTGACATCGGACCCTCCATCTATGAAACGTTTCACGGACTATGACAGCGATCACCCCTCGAAGCAAGACCCCAGTTCGACGAAGTATCGAAATACCTGACAAAAGGGGGATATTGAGAACTCTCAGTCTCAGACGAGGTCGATCCGACTGTTATGACGTTTCATTACTGAGTGTCCTGACAACAACGCGCTTCGACAGCGACAACGGCCGTCCGATCAACGTGCGCCCCTTTGCCCGTTCTCGTGGCCCGTTCCTCCACCCCGGTCGGAGAACCCTGCCGGGGCATCGAATTCGCACTGCTCCCCTGCCGCGAAAAAGCGATCCAGTACCGATCAAGACCAGCACAGTGACTCCGCCGCGAAATGTGGATCAGTGCGGGTCGATAGGCGGTCACCGCGAACGACGGCGGTTCCGCTCCGTCGAACTCCACACCGCAGAAAACCCGAGGTCATCCAGGTCTACGCGGCTGATCCGCAAGCGTTCCACCACCTGGTGAGATCGACGCCTCGGCCGCACTCGGACGACACCGCTAATCAGGACGAACAGCGTCGCGGTGACTCGCCGTTGCTCCCGGCTCGGGTTGATAACGAGGTCGTGGGTGCCCGGCTCCCCTGCCGGTGCGCCCATTCGGACAGTGACAGGGCGAGGATGGCGATGCCGGCGGCGAGATAGCTCAGGTGGCTCTTGCCGATGATTTCGATCCCCACCGCGCCGATCACACCGGACAGTGCGATGGCGAGATACAGGAACGCCGCGTTGAGTGAGACCACCAACGCGGCCGACGAGGGAGTGAGAGTGATGAGTCGGTGCTGCTGCGGTGCGGTGACCGCCCACGCGGCGAGCCCGTAAACGACGATCACGACGAGAGCGGAGATGTAGGTGCCGGTGGTCCAGGGCAGGATCAGGAAGCTGATCGCCAGTACCGCCACCGCTGTGGACACGACCCGCCGGGCACCGACCCGGTCGGACCAGGCCCCGGCCGCGAGGTTGCCGAAGGTGCCCACCGTTCCCCAGACGAACATCAACACGGCCAACCGGGTTCCGCTTCCGCCGGTGGCGGGTTCGAAGACGACGCTGATGTAGGTGTAGACGATGTAGACGGCGGTGAAAGTGGCCAGCGTCGTTCCCAGGACGGTGAGGATCCGGCGGTCGGTCAGCGGCGCCAGTCGTTGCCGCACGCTGGTGGGCGACATTCCCTCCAGCGCGGGAATCCAGGCCGCGAGACAGCCTAGGGCGAGCACGGCCAGGGCGGCGACGAACCATATGGTGGCGCGCCAGCCGAACAGGGTCCCCACCACGGTGCCGATCGGTGCGCCGAGCGCGGTCGCCGAGGTGAGCCCGATGGTGACCGCGGCGATGGCGCGTCCCCGCGACGACGGGGGTACCAGCGCGGAGGCGGTCACGCTGGCGGTCGGGATGAACAGTCCTGCACCGGCGGCCGCGACGGCCATCCCCAGCAGCACGACCGCGAAGCTCGGTGCGAGCGCGGTGAGCAGGACTCCGGCGAGGTACAGGCCGATCGCCAGCAGCAACGCCGCGCGGCGGTGCCACGTCGCGGTGGTGGCGGCCAACAGCGGGGCGAGCACCGCGCAGGTCACCGCGAACACCGTGACGGTCTGCCCGGCCGCACCGACCGACACCCCCAACGACCGGCTGAACTCGGGCAGTACACCGGCGAGCACGAACTCCAACGTTCCCACGGCGAACGTGGCGAAGGTCAGCACCGCGACCCGAAACCACGCCCCGCGGTCGACCGCGGTGCCGACATCGGCGGTAGACATCGAACCTCTTCAGCTGCGAGCTGATCGGAACTGGATCGGCGGGTCAGCGCCGGACGGCTTGAAACCGTTCCACTGAGGGTAGGGCTCGGCGAGCCGTCGTGGTCGCAATCCGAGGCGTCGTAGCTTCACGTAGTTCCGTGGACACGGAAGTACGATCCAACAGCGGAGTCGCAGTAACAAGTACTGACTCGAATGTGCCGTAGGGTCACGTTGTATACCGTGCGAGGTGAGCGCCGTGCAGCTCCGGGAACGAGTCGAAGAGATGGCCGACTACTGCGACGTCGAAGTCGCGCTGGTCGTCGTCGGCGGGAAGTGGAAACTTCTCATCCTCAAGCATCTCCTGGCCGGCACGCAGCGGTTCGGCCAGCTCAAGCGCGCGATGCCCAATATCACCCAGCGGATGCTCACTCGCCAGCTCCGCGAGCTCGAAGAACACGGCCTCGTACGACGCACCGTCCACGCCGAGGTCCCGCCGCGTACCGAGTACTGCCTGACCGAGCTCGGCACCAGCCTGCGGGAACTCATCCACCGTCTCGACGACTGGGGAAAGAAGTACCGCGAGCACCTCGAAAACCCGGACACAATCACACCGCCCACATCCCCGGAGTGAACCCTTCCCCCGCCCCACGGCTCCCCCGAGCCCGGCAGTCGAGCGCGGCATGAGCACGGAAGACGATGGGGGCAGAAACGCCTTGCCGGATGAACCGCCCCGGGGTGTCCAGTACCGAGCTCGGTGCCCGGCCTCGACGACGCTCACGTCCGCGGTATCGACCTCGTCGGCGTGCGCAGGGGCGCGATCACGGACATGCTCGGATTGGAAAGTCGCGCACGCTCGAGCGCTGTTTTCTCACCTGGCCACACCGACACCACTTGATGACTCGTGGAAATTAGCTGTGCACTCGCAGTGAGAACGTGACGCAAAACTCCCAGGTGTTAATCCATTCAGAGCAGTTATTGATCACCCATTCGCGCAATCATGGGCGTGTTTGTGATCACATCACCCCGAATGAGAGGTCCATGGATGACCAGGCTGCTGGTTGCGGTCGCCTCACTGTGCTTGGCCGCGGCACTGAGCATCGGTGTGCTGTCGGTGGCCGATACCTCGGCCTCTAAGGGGTCTGGCTCCGCGTTTACCCCGGTCGCGATGCACGAGAAGCGAGCCTTTCCACCGCCGGAATCGCGCGTCGATTCGCCCCCGAGGGGCGGTCGCCGTCCGCGTCGGCCTCCGAGACCGACCCGCACGCGGCACGCGGCACGCGGCACACCAGCCGCTTCGCCCCAACCGGCCAAGAATTCCCTCGACATCGAGTACCAGCCACGGAAGACGAGTTACTGGTGCGGACCGGCCGCTGCCCGCTGGTCCAGCACCGCCTTGACCTGCGCGAGCGCCCAGTTGTAGGCGAACCGGGACGCACCGCAATGCGACGACAACATGTCCTGCTGCTGCTCGGTCGGGTCAAGCGCGAACTGGTACGCCTGCAACACCGTGCTCATCGCGGCGGCACCTCGACGGCCTTCATGGCTGCTTTGGCGCGCTTGGCCACCGACCGGCGCCCGTACAACCGGGCACACATCGAGGTCAGCACCTCGGTCACATCGCGCGCCAGGTCATCGGTGACCTCGGTGTCATCGAGTACGACAACCCGGCGGGACTGGGCGGACAGCGCGGCTTCCAGGTGTTGCACCCCGAATCGGGCCAACCGGTCACGATGCTCCACCACGATCGTGGACACGGTTGGATCAGCCAGCAGCTTCGCCAGCTTGCACCGGTTTACGTTCAGACCCGAAACGATCTCGGTGACCGTGGCATCCAGTGTGAGACCACGGCGAGCGCACTCCTGGGCCACTCGACCCGCTTGCCGGTCGAGATCGTCGCGCTGATCGGCACTAGATACCCGGCAGTACGCCACCACCCGTCCGGTGTCGGCGGTGGGCGGTTCGACCAGGATCGTGCCGGTAGGCAACTGGCGAGCGGGCACGGGCAGGATACCCGCGTGGAACCAGTTCAACGCGGTCCGGTACGAAACCCCTGCTCCTGCACCCACTCCTTCAGCCTCACGGGGACATTTCAACACAGATCAACACGAAATCACACAGACACCGGAACTGTTGTTTGCCCCGCCCAGTTCTTCCGCGAAACCCGTTACTGGCGGGACGGGCCGCTTTGGGACTGGTCGCCACCCTGATCGGGTCCCTGCTGCCCGGGGCTTTGCCGACCCTCCTGGTCGCCCTGGGACCGCGTCCCCTGCTTGTCGACGAAATTCCGGACCTGCTCAGAGCCCTTACTGATCTTGTCGTGGTACTTGCCGCCGGTCTTCTCGTCCGCGAAGGTCGACGCCTTGTCGATACCCTGCTTGACCTTGTCCGGGCTCTTGCCGGCGAGCCCCTTCAGCTTGTCCATCATGCTCATGTCGGCCTCTCCTTCGCCGAATCGGTACACGGACCACTGAAGGCCCTCAGGCGTGTCATCGCTTTACCCTGATTGCGGCTCGGGTAAACTTCGCCAGGCCCTCTTTTTCCATGACCAGCCGCGATTACGCCTCGTTATGTCAACGATCCGCGTGGGCACGGTGTTCCCGAGGCCCCGAAGGAACACAGGTCGGGGTTTGAAGGCGGTGCGGGAACGGATCGAACTAGAGCGTGACTGGTGGATCAGGTGCGGAGCCAGAGGAGGATGCTGGCTAGGGTCAGGGTGGCGTGGAAGTAGTGGGCTTTCTTGTGGAAGCGGGTGGCGATGCCGCGCCATTGCTTGAGGCGGTTGATGCTGCGTTCGACGATGTTGCGCTGCCGGTAGACAGTGGGCTCGAAGGCGGGTGGGCGGCCTCCCGCCGAGCCTCGCCTGTGGCGGTGTCCGGCCTGGTCGGCTGGTTCCGGGATGGTGGCGGCGATGCCGCGACGCCGTAGGTGGGCCCGGATTGCTCGTGAGGAGTAGGCCTTGTCGGCAATGATGCGCACCGGTCTGGTGCGCGGGTGCCCACGCCCCGGGCGGGGAACTCGGATGGCCGCCAACAACGGCAGACACTGCGGAGCATCACCGGCTTGTCCCGGCGTGATCAGCAGACTCAGCGGACGGCCTCGTCCGTCGACAGCGAGGTGAATCTTGGTGCTCAGCCCTCCTCGGGACCGGCCTAGTGCTTGCGGGTGCCCCCTTTTGCTCCGGCGGCGTGCTGGTGGGCGCGCACCACGGTGGAATCCACACTGACCGTCCAGTCCACCTCACTGGCGGCATCGGCGGCCCGCTGCAGCTCGGTCAGGATCCGATCCCAGGTGCCGTCCTCGGCCCACCGGTAGAAACGAGACTGCACCGTCTGCCACGGACCGAACCGCTCCGGCAGGTCCCGCCACGGGCAGCTGGTGCGGTCTTTGAAGATCATGCCCTCGACCACCTGCCGATGCTCCCGCCACCGACCACCCCGCTGCGGCGTGACCTGCGGCAACATCGGCTCCAACCGCTCCCACTCCCGATCGGACAACTCGCCATACGACACACCTGACCAACGACCACAAGATCCACCAGTCACGCCCTAACCGCGGCCGGGCCCTTCGACTGGTCGTGGACGCTCGCGGATTCCGCACAATTCCAGACCAAAAAGTGGTGCTCCGGACAGCGCCAAGGCCGGTGTATCGGGAAAAACGGACACGAGCACCCCCGATCACCAATGGCGCGGGCTCTCCCGTGACAGGGGATCCTCACCGGGAACAACAGCAACGACATCGCCCGGCTTCTGCCGCCCGCGCCGCTGCCCTCACCCGCTACGAAAAACTCACCAAATGAGACACTGCCTTAGGTAACTACACCGGGTGAATCCTCTTCCCTCGGATGTGCACCCTGTCCTACCTGGTCACAGGTTCGTGATTGCTCCTCGCGGAGGATCCGAGTACGTACACCTGGCTGAGGTACGATCTGCTTTCGCAAGATCACACAGGATAATCCATGCAATGGAGCTGCGAGGAGTGGCGGACATGGTCGGTGGCACCGTGTGCGGATACGTGGAACAGGGTGAGCCGGAGATGCCACGTTCATCGATTCAAATATGAGGCCGTACCACCCGTCCGTTGTACATCGCTGCTTAGAGGACCTTGATGTCTGCACTGTTACCTACTGCCGGCTGTCTTGAGGACGATGGCCCCGAGGGCTGTTCGGATCAAGCTGCCGCGGATCTACGGAACCGCATCCTGTGGCTTACCCTGCTGCCGGTGGTGCCGTCGCTCCTCGTGCTGGGGGCTGTCACGGCTATGCTGGTGACCGTCGATCGTTCGTTCCTGGGAGCCGCACTCGCCCTTTGTGCTTTGGCGATCGCGTCAGCCGGGCTGGTCGGTTTCATCGCGGTCAAGCGGACCAGAAACGGTCTCCGACAACTCCGACGAAAGCACGAGGCGGTCAGAGTTGACGCTGCCGCCGCTGCTGACACGGGCTCCGCAGCCGACGGGCTCTCCTCCCCCTCCTACGGCAACGACGCGCTCCAAGCCGCGTTCGCCAAGTTGGCACGGGGCCTGGAGGCCATGGCCGACCGAGCGATCACCGAAATCGACGAAGCCGAACACCAGGTGGAAGACCCCGATCTTCTCGCGCGCCTGTTCCGCGTGGACCACCTCGTCAACCTGTCTCGCCGACAGGCGGAAAGTCTGGCCATACTCGGTGGTAAAGCGCCGCAGCGACAAACACAGGAGGACGTGAGCCTCCAGACAGTGTTGCGCTCCGCCGTGGCTGAGATCGAGCACTACTCCCGAGTGAAGATGACCGCGGTGGAGGGAATGCTGAAAGGGCCCGCCACCGCTGAGGTGATTCACCTGTTGGCGGAGCTGCTGGAAAACGCCACCCAATTCTCCAGCAACAACACTCCTGTGGTGGTGCGGACCGAAACCGTCACGGCCGGCGTGGCCATCGAGATCCAGGACCGTGGTCTTGGTATGACTAGCGAGGAGATCCACCGGTACAACCGCCTGCTCGAGGACGCCGATCGGGTCGACCTCGACGAGCTCCTCGCGGACGGACGGATCGGGTTGTCGGTGGTCCGAGTCCTCGCGCAGCGCTACAACATCAGGGTCCGCCTGCAGAGCAGCATCTACGGAGGGATGGAAGCGGTCGTCCTGCTGCCGGACAGCTTGCTCACCACCTCACCCTCGGAACCCGCGCAGCCCGGTCCCGCTGCCCAAGAGCTGACGCCCACGCCGCCGCCACCTTCCGGCGGGCCACCACCGCCGGTTTCCCGTTCTCACTCTCCCAGTCGGATGCAATGGACCGGCGACGTAGCAGCGCCCGCTGCCGAACCTTCGCCCGAAAGACACACACCGGCACCACCCACTTCTGAACCGGCGTCGACGTCACCGCCGGCGTGGACCGCTCCCCCATCGGCGGAGACGACGAGCTCACCCACGGGCGGGGAGCGCCGTCGAGGTGACGCGTCACAGCTTCCGCAACGCAGGCCCGGCACGGACAACCTTCCGGAACAGTTGCGGACACGGCAGGAGAGCGTCACCCCGATCCCCGGCCACAACACGGGGTTGTTGAGCGCCTTCAGCCAGTCCGAGTCCGACCAGTCAGCTTCGTCAGAAGATCGGCGAAACCCTTCGACGTCCGCCTGAAACGCCCCAAGGAGTCGACCGTGACCCAGCCACAGGATCTGACCTGGCTACTCGCGAACCTGGTCAACCAGGTTCCCCACACCCGAAGCGCCCTCTTACTGTCCACCGATGCGATTCCGCGGTTCTACTACGGTCTGGAGCGCGATGACGCGGACCGGCTGGCTTCCCTTGCCAGCCCCTTGTGCTCGCTGGTCCAGGAAGTGGGCAAATGCTTCGGGGGTGGACACGGGATGCGCCAAGCCAATGCCGAACTCGGTGACGGCAGTATCCTGGCGATCACGGCCGCCAGTGCCGGCAGTATCCTCGCTGTCCTGGCCGACAGCACGGTCAACGCCGGGGTTCTCAGCTACGAGATGCAGCAGCTCGGCAGGAAAGTGCCCAGCAGTCTGGCCACGCCGTCACGACGTTCCCCGGCGGAGGAGAGTCGGCCGGTATGAGCGCATTCGACGGTCACCCACCACGCGAGCAGGGGATACGGCCCTACCTGGTCACCAACGGGCGCACCCACCCCAGCGCGACACTGGACCTGCTGTCCATGGTGCGCAGCACGGGGCAGGTGTCTCACGACGTGCTGGGACCCGAGCACTCCCAGACGTTGCGGCTGTGCCGCTCCCCGACCACAGTCGCCGAGGTAGCAGGACACTTGCGGCAACCCGCGGTGGTCGTCAAAATTCTGCTTTCCGATCTCATCGGCACCGGTGCGGTAACCACTCACGATCCAACCGCGACCGCTGACGTCACCCCGGACCTGATCGAGAAGGTACTCCATGGGCTTAGAAGCCGACTCTGACGCATTCCCCTGGCAGCTCAAAATTCTCATCGCGGGCGGATTCGGCGCCGGGAAAACCACCTTCGTCGGCGCGTCCAGTGAGATCGAGCCGCTGAACACCGAGGAGCACCTCACCACGGCCAGTGTCGACACGGACAGTCTGGCTGGTGTGGAAGGAAAGTCCACCACCACGGTGGCCATGGATTTCGGCCGCATCACCTTCCCCGACGACAACATCGCGTTGTATCTGTTCGGCACTCCGGGCCAGGATCGCTTCTGGTTCATGTGGGACGAGCTGTCCCGCGGCACCGTCGGTGCCATAGTGCTGGCCGACACGCGTCGACTTCAGGACTGTTTCGGAGCGATCGAATTCTTCGAGCAACGAGGGATCTACTTCCTGGTCGCCGTCAACGAATTCGACAACGCGATGTACTACACCCCCGACGAGGTGCGGAACGCTCTCGCGCTGCCCCTGAGCGTTCCGCTGGTGATGTGCGATGCCCGCGACTCCCACGCCGCGACGCGAACACTCATCACGCTGCTCGAACACGTATCGACGACGTCCTCACCGCAACCCATCGGCTGACCCCAGGGAGAACATGATGTCCACCAGCAATATGCGCCTCGTAGGCACCCCACCGGATCCGAACGTGCAGCACCGGATGGAACGGTTGCGAGAACTCGGCATCCGGGAAGAACCCGACCCGCAGTTCGATGCCCTCGCGCGCAGGCTCGCCGACGCGGCGGGCGCCCCCTACGCGATGGTGAACATCATCAGCGGCCAGCGGCAGTACTTCACCGGGCTGTACACGCGAGCCGAGTCCCAGACCAGTGCCGCGATGGAAGCGGCACAAACGGCCGTGTCACCGGGACGGGAGATGCCGAAAGATCACGGGTTCTGCCCGCACGTGGTGGCCCGCGGACTGCCACTCGTCCTCGGCGATGTCTGCTCCTACCCACGGTTCACCAGCAATCCCGTGGTGGATCAGATCGGGATCCGGTCCTACATGGGAGCCCCGCTCATCGACCACACCGGCCTCACACTGGGCACGGTCTGCACCGTCGCACCGGAGACCCACTCATGGGGCCGCCGCGAACTGGAGACGATCAAAGGCTTCGCGACCGAGGTGATGGAGCTGGTGCACAGCCGCGAACGCCCGTGACGACCGGGGAGCACACAACGTAACGCTCATGCGGGCGTGCAGGGTCCCGCTCCGCGACGCTCCGGCCGACACCTCGCCCGTTGCGGGCCCGTGTCCGCCGCGGTAGGCGCATACCGGCGGGCACGGGCCGCCCCGGCCGCGGCGGCGTCAGCTCGAACGTGGAAAGACACCGAGCTGGGGTGCCAGTCGCTCCGACCACGGGGTACGCGAGTTCCCCAGGGCCGTTTCGGCCAGCCGCAACCGTTGGATGTCGGAGGTGCCGGCGGGAGCGAAGATGTGGTGCGCGTCGCGGAGGTAACGTTCCACCGGGCTGTCGGTGCCGAGCCCGTACGCGGCGTGCACCTCCATCGCGGTTCGTGCCGAGTCGAGCGCGTACTCCACGTTGACGAGTTTGGCGTTGATCAGCTCCGCATCACACGGCATGGCGTTGTCCAGCGAGTGCGCGGCGTGATAAGCAGCCAGCCTGGCCGTCATCAGCTGGGACTGCATCTGCCCCAGTTTCTGCTGCACCGTCGGCAGCTGGGACAACGGTTGTCCGTAGCGATACTGCCGCCCCGCGAAGTCGACGGTTTCCTCCACCAAGGCGCGGTGGATCCCCAGCGCGACAGCGGTCAGGTTGGGCCGCCCGTAGAGGATGCTGGAGCTGTAGGCCACCGCCAGGCCCTGTCCTTCATCGCCGAGCCGGTTCTCGGCCGGGATGCGGCACTCGTCGAAGACGAGTTCGCCGTAGCTGAACCCGTGCAGCCCCATCGACGCCTGGTGCTCCCCGAGGGAGAATCCGGGCCGGTCCGGTTCCACCAGAAACGCCGACAATCCCCGGGATCCCTCCCCGGTGCGGGCCACCACACCGTGCACGTCGCCCACGTGGCTGTTGCCCACGAAGACCTTGTGCCCGTTGAGCACGTACTCGTCACCCTCACGACGTGCGGCCGCCGTCATGCCGAGTACATGACCGCCGGAATCGGGCTCGGTGACGGCGATGGTCGGTAAGCAGTGTCCCGCGCTGATCTCCGGAAGCCACCGGTGCTGTTGATCCGCGTTCCCGAAGTGCAGGATCTTCGCCACCCCCAACTGGGAAGCCTGCACCATCGCGCCCATCGCTCCGCTGACCCGCGAGAGCTCTTCGATGATGATGGACTTCGCCAGATGCCCCAGGCCCATGCCACCGTGCTCGGGCCCGATCGTCACCCCGAGCCAGCCCTGTTCGGCGATCAGACGGGAGAGCTTGTACTGGACCGACCGAGACTGCTCCATGTCAGGAATTTGTGGACGCACTTCGGTCTCGGCGAAGTGACGCACCTCGTCACGAAGGCGATCGTGGCTCGCAGTGGTGAACAGGCCGTCCATCTGGACTGCAACGCTCATACTTCTCCAATCCCCGATCCGGTCTCCGTCGCTGCCCGCCATCCGGGGTGCACGGATGATCAACAGGCTCGCACGGGTGCTCCAGTCGAGGTACCACCTTCATGGGGATTGACCCGAGAACTCGCACCGCGCGACACGCGATCTCCGCGCTTCTCAGCGCGGCACGAGGTGCTGTGCTCCTCCGACATCACGCCGCCGTTGGGGCGCCGGCGGCACGGCTCACGATTCCGGCTCCCCGTCAAGAGTCGGTCTCAAGTGGACCGCCCATACAATCCATAACAGCACTTCGCGTAGTTGGCCGGGTAGCCGTCATGTGAGTCAGCGCCTTGCCAGCGTTGAAGGGCACCTCGAGCAGCAGCCCTCCGACATCGGCCACGGCGGCTGCGGAGCAGTCCGCGGCAGGTGCGCGAAGACTGTTCCACACCATCGGAGGTGACGAGGTCGATCAGCCCCGCCACCGATTTTCCCTCGTAAACCGGGTCGAGGATGACACCTCGAGCATGCCGGTCAGCCGGATCGCGGATGCCTCCCACGCGGGGCACCCCAACCGTTGCCCCGTCAACAGCGCACTGCGCAACTCGTCGTGGCCGTAGCCCTCGTCGGCGCGCAGCCTGCCGGGTTCACCTCGCCGTGCTCCGTGCTGGAAGCGCACCCCTCGGAATCACTCCGCCCCGCCTCCACATCACCCGGGCACCCACCGACCGCGATCACACCAGCCCGCCGATCATCCATGTGCGACAGAGTCCGAAAGGACGAGGTTCGACGATTTCGACACGACGCCGGTGCACGCGTATCCCACGAACGCCTCTCGGTACCAAACACATCAACCCCTCGCAAGAGTTTTCATTTTCACATGGCCGGATCGAGAATTTTCAAGATCAATAGCGCGCAGAGCTGCTAGCGTCCCGGACGCAAGATCACGAACGACGTTTCCGACAGCGATCACGTCGTGAATTCGAAGGGCTCGGGGTGGCTGAAGCACCGAAGGACGACGAAACGACAGAGGTGACGCGCGGGTCGGCACTGCGCGATACCGCGGAGGTGGCGGCCGGGGCCATGTCCGGAATGGCCACGGCGGGCGAGGCAACCACCGAGTCCAAACCGGACGCGGCGACCACCATCGCCGCGGCGGAGCGACTGGCCGCGAACCAGGACTCGTACCTGCGGCGCAAGCAGCTGTGGATGTTCGACGTGCTGGACGACGACGGCGACGGCGCGGTGACGCCCGCCGACACGATGCAGTTCGCGCACCGCCTCGCACGGCTGACCGGCCACACCGAGGACTCACCGCGGGCGCAGCAGCTGGAAGCCACGGTGAACCGGATCTGGCACGCGCTGGTGGTCAAACCCGCGTGGGTACCGGACCCGGAACGGCTGGCCAGGGAGCAGTTCGTCACGGTGATGGCGAACAGCGTGGCGGAGACGCCGGACAAGACGCTGCAGTACATCGGCGTGGTCACGAACCTGGCTTTCGCGATGGCCGACGAGGACAACGACGGACGGGTCACCCGGGACGACGGACTCCGGCTCGTCACGGAGGTGCTGCGCGTGAAGCGGGAGCACGCCGAGCACGCGTGGTCGGTGATGGACTCCGACGAGAACGGCTACCTCGGCTACCCCGAGATCCTGATGGCGGTCACCGACTTCATCATCAGCATCGACCCGCAGGCACCGGGCAACCTGGCGCTCGGGCGCATCTGACGCCGTGACAGGAGTGTTCGACGGCGCCGGCCTCGTCGAACTCGCCCAGCGGGTGACGAAGCCGGCGCACTTGGTGGCACACGAGCGGGACGGCGCACTGGGACTCTCGGAGCGGCCGATTCCGGGAGCCGTCGGCACGGTGCCGGCCTTGTACCCGGAGTGGCTGGGCGACCAGAGCTTCACCGAGACGCACGACGTGCGGTTCCCCTACGTCGCGGGCGAGATGGCGCACGGCATCACCGGCGTCGAACTGGTCGAGCCCATGGCGCGGGCGGAGATGCTGGCCTTCTTCGGGGCGGCAGGGCTCGGCCTCGAACGGCTCGACCGGGAACTGGAACGACTGCGGACCCGTCTCGCCGGGCGACGGAACTGGGGCGTCAACCTCATCCACCACCCCGACGACGCGGCCATGGAGGACGCGGTCGCGGCGCGCCTGTTACGCGCCGGAGTGCCGAAGATCTCCCTGTCGGCGTTCCTGGACATCACTCCCGCGGTGGTGCGCTGCGCGGCCTCCGGACTGCGCACCGACGCGACGGGCCGGATCATTCGGAAGACCGCGCTGTTCGCCAAGGTCTCACGCCCGGAGACGGCCGAGCTGTTCATGTCGCCGCCCCCTCCCGGGCTGGTTCGTCGGCTCGTGGACACCGGCGAGATCACCGAGGAGGAGGGCCGTCTGGTCAGCCGGATACCGGTGGCGGACGACATCACCGTCGAGGCGGACAGCGGTGGGCACACCGACGGAAGACCGCTGGTGTCGATCCTGCCCGCGGTCCTGTCCCTGGCGCGTCGGAAGAGCCCGGGAGTGCGGGTGGGCGCGGCGGGCGGACTCGGCGACCCGGCCGCGGTGTCCGCGGCGTTCGCCCTCGGCGCGGCCTACGTGCTCACCGGCTCGGTGAACCAGATGTCGCACGAGGCCGCGGTCAGCGACGAGGCGAAGGCCATGCTCGCGCAGGCCGGGGTGGCGGACGTGGCGATGGCGCCGGCGGGTGACATGTTCGAGCTCGGAGCCAAGGTCCAGGTGCTGCGCCGCGGCACCATGTTCGCCGGCCGGGCGGCCCGGCTGTACCAGCTTTACCTCGAACACCCGTCGCTGGACTCGCTCCCCGCCGAGGCCAGGGACTCGTTGGAGCGCGAGGTCCTCGGGGCCGGCCTGGACGAGGTGTGGCAACGCACCGAGGAGTACTGGGCGCAGCGCTGCCCGAGCGAGATCACCCGGGCGCAGGCGGACCCCAGGCACAGGATGGCGCTGGTCTTCCGCTGGTACCTGGGTAATTCGGTCACCTGGGCGGTCGACGGCACGCCCGGCCGCCGCAGCGACTACCAGCTGTGGTGCGGCCCCGCAGCCGGAGCGTTCAACACCTGGACCGCGGGCAGCTTCCTGGCCGAACCCGGTGGACGCACGGTCACGCAGATCGCCCGCAACCTGCTCCGGGGAGCCGCCGTGCTCACCCGCGTGCACCAGCTGCGCGCCCTCGGGGTCCGCCTCCCCTCCGATGCCTTCGACTTCCGCCCCCGCCCACTGGTTTGAGAAACGGCAGAACGAACATGGACCACCGGATCGCGATCGTCGGCGTCAGCGCGATCATGCCGGGCGCGCCGGACGTGGACGCCTTCTGGCGCAACGTCCTCGAAGGACGCGACCTCATGACCGACGTGCCGGCCGACCGCTGGCTGATCGAGGACTTCTACGACCCCGACCCGGACGCGCAGGACAAGACCTACGCCCGCCGCGGGGCCTTCCTGCCCGAGGTCGAGTTCGACCCGATGGCCCTGGGGGTGCCGCCCCGCAACCTGCCCGCCACCGACACCGCCCAACTGCTGGCCCTGGTCGCCGCGGAACGCCTGCTGACCGGGCTCTCCGACGCCGGGCTCGGCCGGATCGACGGCGAACGGGTCAGCGTGTTCCTCGGCTGCGCCTCCCTGCAGCTGCTCGGCGAGATGGCGATGCGGTCCGGACGCCCGCAGTGGCGCCGGACACTGCTGGACAGCGGACTGTCCGAAGCGGACGCCGACGCCGTCTGCGACCGGATCCTCGAGTACTCGCCACCGTGGCAGGAAGCGACGTTCCCCGGCATGCTGAGCAACGTGGTCGCCGGGCGGATCGCGAACCGCTTCGACCTGCACGGCACCAACTTCACCGTCGACTCCGCCTGCGCGAGCTCGCTGGCCGCCCTGTCGGTCTCGGTCGACGACCTGCTGCTCGGCCGCTCCGACATGGTGATCACCGGCGGGGTCGACACGCTCAACGACGCGATGACCTTCCAGTGCTTCAGCAAGACCCCGGCCCTGTCGCCCACCGGCGACTGCCGCCCGTTCGACGAGCACGCGGACGGCACCATGCTGGGCGAGGGGCTCGGTCTGTTCGCCCTGAAACGACTCGCCGACGCCGAACGCGACGGTGACCGGGTACACGCCGTCATCCGCGGCATCGGTTCCTCCTCGGACGGCAGCGGCACCTCGGTGTACGCACCGCTGGACACCGGGCAGGCGCGGGCGCTGCGCCGGGCGTACGAGACCGCAGGCTACGGACCGGACACGGTCGGTCTGGTCGAGGCGCACGGCACCGGCACCGCCCCCGGCGACGCCACCGAAACAGCCGCCCTGCACTCGGTGTTCGAGGCGAGCGGGCGGACGGACCGCCAGTGGTGCGCGCTCGGGTCCGTCAAATCCCAGATCGGACACACCAAGGCCGCCGCCGGCGCCGCGGGCCTGCTCAAGGCCGCCCTGGCGCTGCGGCACAAGGTGCTACCGCCGACGATCAAGGTCGACCGTCCGAACCCCGCGCTGAACCTGGAGAACAGCCCTCTCTACCTCAACACGCGGGCACGGCCGTGGATCAACACGACCGAGCACCCCAGGCGGGCCTCGGTGTCCAGCTTCGGCTTCGGCGGCTCGAACTTCCACGTCACGCTGGAGGAGTACACCGACGAAACGGCGGGAGCCCGCCCCGCGGTGCGCTGCGAAGCACGGCCGGGAGAACTGGTGGTGCTGTCCGCCGCGACGCCGCGGGAGCTGTTCTCACTCGACCTGTCGGGAAGCCTCACGGCGGTCGCGCGGCGCTCCCAGAACGCCTTCCAGCACACGCGGGAGCACCGGCTGGCGGTGGTCGCCTCGTCCGCGGAGGACCTCGAGCAGAAGCTGGAGCAGGCCCGGGGACTGGTCGGCACGAAGCCGTTCTCGACGCCCTCCGGTCTGCACTACGGTGTCGGGCGCACTCCGGGTCGGATAGCGTTCCTCTTCCCCGGCCAGGGAGCCCAGTACGTCGGCATGGGGGCCGACCTGGCGATGCACTTCCCCCAGGCCCACGCGGTGTGGGACCGGCACGAGATCTCCCCGCTGGTCTTCCCGCCACCGGTGTTCACCGACGCCGAGCGGCAGGCGCAGCAGCACGCGCTCACCGACACCGGCGTCGCGCAACCCGCCATCGCCGCGCACAGCCTCGCGCTGCTGAACGTGCTGGAAACCGCGGGGGTGCGGCCGGACTGCGTGGCCGGGCACAGCTTCGGCGAGCTGGTGGGGCTGCACGCGGCACGCGCGTTCGACGAGGACACGTTGATGCGGCTCGCCGCCCGGCGGGGCGAGCTGATGCGGGAGGGCTCCGGCGTCATGATCGCCCTGGACGCGGGCGTGGACGAGGTGACCAGCCTCCTCGAGCAGCAGAACCTCGAGCAAGCCTGGATCGCCAACCACAACGGCCCGCGCCAGGTCGTGGTGGCCGCGACCGCCGAGGCGGGCGCGCTGGTGCGCAAGCACGCCACCGCGGCCGGAATGACCGCACGGACGCTCGACACCTCGGCTGCCTTCCACAGCCCCCTCGTCGCCCCCGCGACCGAACCGCTGCGGGACTTCCTGTCCGCGGAGACGGTGCGCGCACCGCTGCTGAACGTGTACGGCAACGCCGCGGCAGCCGTGCACCCGGTGCGGCCGACCGAGATCCGACAGGCGATCGCCGACCACGTCGCCTCACCGGTCCGGTTCGCGGACATGGTGCACGCGATGCACGCCGACGGGGTGCGGATCTTCCTGGAAGTGGGCCCGGGAGGCGCGTTGACCAGCCTGGTCAAGGAGAACCTCTCCGACGGCCATGCGATCTCCCTGGACCGCGCGAGCTCCAACGGGGTGACCGGGCTGCTCGACGCGCTCGGACAGCTCACCGCGCTCGGCGTCCCGCTCGACTTCGCCGGGCTGTGGCACGGCCCGGAGGAGCCCGAGCCCGCACGACCGGCGATGCCCATCATGATCAACGGAGGCAATCACGGCGGGTCCTACCCGCCGACCTCGGAATCCGCTCCGAGCACACCGGCCCCTGCGCTGTCCGGGACCGGATCCGGCAGCCAGGACGATGGGACGCTGCGCGCGGTCGCCGAAGCCCAGCAGGAGGTCGCCCGCGCCCACGCGGCGTACCTGAGCATGGCCGAGAAGTCGATCGACGCGCTCACCTCGCTGGACCCGGCCTCGGGCCACGGCCTCGGACAGCCCTCCGCTCCCTCGCCGACCTTCCGGACCACCACCCCACCACCCGCACCGGCCGAGCCACCCGCTTCCCCCGGACCCCCTGCGACCTCCGAATCACCCGCCGTCTCCGTCGCCCCGGTGCCCGCCACGGCCCCGGAACCCGTGCCGTCACGCGGCATCGAGGAACTGGAACCCCAGGTGCTGGCCGCCGTGGCCGAGAAGACCGGCTACCCGGTGGAGATCCTGGAACCGCACATGGAGCTGGAGGCCGACCTCGGCCTGGACTCGATCACCCGCGCCCAGGTTCTCTCGGCCCTGCGCCCGATGTTCCCGCAGCTGGAGGGAATGGAGCGGGAACGGCTCACCCCGCTGTTGACGCTGCGCACCCTCGGTGAGATCGCCGACCGCTTACGCGAGCTGCTGAACACACCCGCCCACCCCGGCACCACCGCCCCAGACCGTACGATCCACCGGCACGTGCCGACGCTGCGGCGCGCGCCCGCACCGGGCAGCGCCATGCAAGGGCTCGGAACCGTCCTGGTCACCGACGACGGAACCGGAGTCGCCGAGGAGACCGCACGACTGCTCACCGAGCGCGGCGTCCACGCGCGGGTCGGCACCGCGGCCGACATCACCACGCTGGAGGCCGACGGCCTGGTATTGCTCGGCGGACTGGCCGAGACCGCGTCCGCGGACGAGGCCCTGGCCATTCAACGGGACGCCTTCCGAGCCGCACAGGAGATCGCGCCCCGGCTGCGCGCCGTGGGCGGTGTATTCGTCACCGTGCAGGACACCGGAGGCGGATTCGGCCACCGCGACGCGCAACGGCCCTGGATCGGCGGTCTGGCCGCACTCGCCCGCACCGTCCGCTGGGAATGGCCGCTCGCAGCGGTCAAGGCCATCGACTGCCAGCGTGCGAACCGCTCGGCGACCGAGACCGCCACCGCCCTCGTCGACGAACTGCTCACCGGAGGCCCGGACCTCGACGTCGCGCTCGCCGCGGACGGCACCCGGTGGACGCTCGACACCACCGAGGCCCCGGAAAAGGCCGCGTCCGGTGAATGGGCCGGTGATTGGGAAGCCGACCCGGTGATCGTCGTGTCCGGCGGTACCGGGGCCGTCACGGCGGCGGCCCTGCGAGAGCTCGGATCCCGGCACCGCGCACGCTTCGTCCTGCTCGGCCGCGGCTCCGACCGCGAGGTGGACGGGCTGGACCAGGCCCGCTACATGCGCGTCGACGTCCGGGACGAAAACGCCGTACGGACGGCGCTCGCCGACGTCCGGCAGCAGTGGGGACCGATCACCGGCGTCGTCCACGCGGCCGGGGTGCTGAACGACCAGCGGGTGGAGGACAAGACCGAGGGCCAGTTCGAGGCCGTGTTCAGCACCAAGGTCGACGGCCTGCGAGCACTGCTGGACGCCACCCGCGAGGACCCGCTGCGACTGCTGTGCGTGTTCTCCTCGGTCGTCGCCGCGACCGGCAACGCCGGGCAGTGCGACTACGCGATGGCCAACGAAACCCTCAACCACGTGCTCGCCACCGAACAGAACGCTCGGCCGGACGCGGTGGTTCGCTCGCTGCTGTGGGGACCGTGGGAAGGCGGCATGGTCACCCCCGAACTGGCCGAGGTGTTCCGCCTCGGCGGCGTCGACCTGATCCCCCTGCGAGACGGAGCGCGCGTCTTCGCCCGGGAACTGAGCGCCCCTGCCGACGACCCGCGCGTGCTGCTCACCGCCGGCCGCACGCTGACGCGACTCGGGGAGGCCACCAATGGATGACCAGGACTTCGAGGTCATGCCCCGACCTCCGCGGTCCCACCAGCCGACACCGGCCCCGAGGAGCGTCGCGGCGCTGATCTCCGAACAGTTGCGGCAGGCCACCGAGCTCCACGAGCGCTTCCTGGCCACGCAGGCGAGCTTTCACCCGCCCACCACCGGGACGGCCGTCGAGCCCACCACCGAACCGGCCCGCACGGCCCGGGCCACCGTCGAGCTCGACGGCTGGTACCTCGACCGGGCCGGCCGCATGACGGGCGGAGCCGTACTGGACGAACTGCTGGCGCTGTGGCCGCAGCGCGACGGCGCGCTCGACGGCGAACTCACCTTCCACCACGCCCTGCCCGCACCGGGTGATCAGCTGCTCAGCTCGCTGACCGTCACCGGAGCGGTGCTGCGGGGCGGGGTCGACGGCCACCTGTCGTTGCGCGGCAGCCTCTCGGACGGCTTGGACGTGCCCCTGCCGACGGAGCACCCGGGTGCCGCGTTCGACACCGACGCGGTCACGGCGTTCGCCGAGGGCCGCCCGGCCGACTGCTTCACCGGCCCCGAGTGGGAGCTCACGCGCGCCCACGTCCGAAGCCCCGGAATCGGCTCACGACGCACCCTCCTGCTGCGCGAGGTCACCGCGTTCGATCCCGACCGCGGGCTCACCGCGACCGGCCGCACCTCGCCGACCACGTGGCACTCGCCCGCCACGCTGCTCGAAGGCGGCCTCCAAGCGATGGCGTTCCACCTCGTCGCGACCGGGAGCACGATCCACCGCGACGGCTGGCGCTTCGAACCACTGCCGGAGGCGTCCACCCGCCTGCGGGTCCTGCTCAACGCTCCGAGCGGAACACCCCGGTACCACCTCACCCCGCGCTCGCTCACCGGCACGACCGCGCACGCGGACGTGGTCGTCACGATCGACGAGCAGGTGGTGCTGTGCGCCGAAGGGCTCGCCGTTCACCTCGTCGCCGACACCCCCCTGCCGCACTGGAAGCTTCTAGGCCCACCCGCGGTCCAGCGCACCGGCGATCCGGTCCCGCTCAGCGCACTGGCAGGCCTGCGCGGCCACGATGATCCGGCCGCAGCGAGCACGGACCGAATCCGCTACGACCACGCCACGATGCTCACCGCCGCCTGGGGGCCGCGCGCCGAGATCCTCCCCGGCGCCAGCGACGACGCGTTGCGGCTGCCCGGACCGCCGTACCTGTTCCTCACCCGCGTCACCGAGTTGTCCGTCACCCACGGGGACTTCTGCCCCGGCAGCAGCCTGGTCGCCGAGTACGACGTGCCCCGGCACGTGTGGTTCCGCGAGCAGAGCGGGACGGTGCCGGTCGCCGTGCTGCTGGAGATCGCGCTACAGCCCTGCGGCTTCCTGACCGCCCTGATGAACGGCGGCACGGCCGACGAGCAGCTGCGGATCCGCAACCTCGACGGTCGACTCTCGACGGTGCGCGAGGTGCCCCCCGACGTCGGCTCGTTGCGCACCACGGTCGAGCTCACCGACATCGAGCACTGGGACGGCACGACGATCGAAACGTTCCGGGTCCACTGCGAAGCCGACGGCGTCACCGCCCTGGAGGGCACCACGGTCTTCGCCCTGACCTCGGCGGAGCAGTTGACGGCCCAGACCGGTCTGCCGGTGACCGACCACGACCGCTCCCGCCTCACCCAGCCCTGCGAACACCCCGTTGTCGACCTGCGATCCCGCCCCGCCCGCTTCTTCGGGCGCTCCGCCCGCCTGCCCGGTCAGATGCTGCTGGTGCTCGACCGGCTCACCGGCTACTGGCCCGACGGCGGCCCGGCCGGACTCGGACGGCTACGCGCCGAGTGCGAGGTGCGGGCCGAGGCCTGGTACTTCAAAGCGCACTTCTTCAACGACCCGGTGCAGCCCGGTTCCCTCGGTGTCGAGGCGATGTGCCAGCTCCTGTCCTGCTACCTGATCCAGCGTGGTGTCGACGACGGGTTCCGCCTCGAGCCCGTCGTGCCCGACTCGTGGAAGTACCGCGGCCAGGTCCTGCCCTCCGACGCGCTCGTCACCGTCGAACTGGACGTGCTGGACGTCGAACTGAGCTCCGACGGCGGGTACGCAACGGCCGAGGGCTGGCTGTGGGTGGACGGTCGCAAGATCTACCACGTGCCCTGCCTGCGGGTGCACGTGGTGCCCGGCGCACCGGACTCGCCCTCCACGGTCGACACCGTACTCGACCCCAGGGCGGACACGTGGCTGGCGGACCACTGCCCCACCTGGACGGTCCCCGCCGTGCCGCTGATGTCGACCGCCGAGCTCCTCGCCCGGTCCGCCGGGGACCGCGCCGGACGCCCGGTGCGGGTGCTGCGCGACCTGAGCATGCAGCGCTGGCTGCCCGTCGCCGACCCGGTCCGGCTTCGTGCCACCTGCACCGACGAGCAGACGCGGCTCGCGGTGTGGCACGAGGCCGGCTCGCTCTCCAGATTCGTCCCGGTGGCCACCGCGACGGTCGGTTTCGAACCCCCACCCCGGCCGGCTCGCTTCACCCCGCTGGCGGACCTCGCGGACGCGCCGGACCCGTACGAGAACGCGAACCTCTTCCACGGACCGAGCTTCCAGTACCTGACGAGGCTGCGGATGGGCTCCACCGGGGCCAGCGGCGTCCTCGACGCCGAACGCGGGTCGGTACCCCGCGGCGCGCTGCACCAAGGGTTGCTGGACGCCGCGCTGCACACCATCCCGCACGACGCGCTGCACCGGTGGGACCCGGCGATCGGCTCCGACCGACTGGCGTTCCCGCACCGGCTCAGCCACCTCACCGTGTACGAGCCCCTGCCCGACCACGGCGAGATCGAGGTCGAGGCCCGTTTCGCCGGCACGCTGCCGGACGACCTCGTCGCGATCGACATCCAGATGTGCCGCGGGGAGCACGTGCTGGTCGCCTTCCGGACCGTGGTCATGCACATCCCGATCGGAGCCCTGACCGCGGTTTCCGGCCCGGAACGACGCGCCTACCTGCGCGACGCCACGCCCGACTCCCGCCTCCTGCTGACCGGCTCGGACGGAGTGCTGCGCAGGCGCGACGTGGAGCGGGCCGACACGGTGCCGGGCACCGTCAACGCCGTCTACGGCCTGCCCGCGGACACCCGCGCCGCGGAGTGGCTGGCCCACATCGCCGTCAAGGACCACGTCGCCCGAACCGTCGATGTCCACCCGAGCACGGTCGAGGTGACCACCCTCGACGACGTCAGCTGGGACGAGGACTCCGCCACCGTGAGGACCCCATGATTCTGATCACCGGAGCCTCCGGGGCCGTCGGCTCCGCCCTGCTGCGCGAGCTGGACGGCACCGAGGAGGTCATCGCGCTCACCCACCACAAACCGGTCGGCACCACGTCCGTGCGCGGCGACGTGACCCGCCCCTGGCTCGGCCTCCACCCGGCCGAGTACCGCGAGCTCGCGGCCAAGGTCGACGTGGTCGTGCACTGCGCGGCTGCCGTGAACTTCTCGGCCTCGCACGAGCACCTGCACCGGGTCAACGTCGTCGGCACCGGCCACGTGCTGCGGTTCGTCGCGGACGCGGGCGCCCGCCTCGTGCACGGCTCCACGGCGTTCGTCGCCCGCGCGGGCGACGGCACCCCCTTCGACGCGTACGCCGCCACCAAGGCCACGGGCGAGACCCTGGTCCGCGAATCCGGCCTGCCCGCCTGCATCGCCCGCATCTCCACCGTGATCGGCGACGTCCCGCGGCTCCAGGCGTTCCACTACCTGCTCGGCTTCGCGCTGTCCGGCCAGCTCCCCTTCCTGCCCTGCACGCCCGGCACCCGTGTCGACCTCGTTCCCCGGGACGCCGTCGCCGCCGCGCTGGCCGCCCTCGCCCACGACCACGACGCGCGCGGTGACCACTGGCTCACCGCCGGCCCGGCCGCCCTGCCGATGGAACGCGTCATCGAGATCGCCATCGACGCCGCTGCCGCCCGCGCCCAGGACGACGAAGAACTGCGCGACATCGACCAGACGATCTTCCACACCCGGCTGATCGACCCCGCGGTGGCCTCCACGGTGCTCACCGCCGTCCTCTCCCGCTCCTCCAGCTCCGCGGCGCCCAGCGTCATCGAGCGTGCCGCCAACCTCATGGCCGCCTACGACAACGCCGAGCCGTTCCCCACCTCCCTGGGCCGGATTCCCTCCGGCCCACCCGCTCCCACCGTCGAATCGAGTGAAACCGCCCTGCGCCACCTGACCGACTACCTCACCGGACTGCCCCGGCAGACCTGGGAACTGTCCTAGACGGACGCTATGCCGCAGACACGTCGGGAAGTCGCCACTTTCGTTCGAAGGTCACCGCGCGGGCGCTGAGAACGAATTCCACGCGGCCCGAGAACGGAAGTGAACCCATTACCTTCTGGGTGGTCCCGCGATGGAGTTCCCGGCTTGTGAGTCCGGCCGGACTTGTCCCCCTGTCATGCATGATCCGGGGGTGTTACCGGGTTCACTAGTGCCGGCTGTGCTGGAACCAGGCCCGTGTCCTGCTCGACGGTCACACCGCGCTATGCGGTCCTGGTACCGGTTGGAACCCTGCACGAATTTCGCCACTCCGCACTGCCCCGCCTCGATAAGCAGGGCGCTAGCCTGTGGTTGCTGATAGCGAAATCCCGGCACGAGAAGCCGAAGAACGTCCGCCGCTACTTCAAGCCCTCCGAACGAGCGTTTGTCGAAGTCACCAGCTTGCTGGCACCCGATAACCGCCAGCGCCGAAGCTACGGCGGCGAGTTCATCAACGTATGGTCACTCTTCGATCACTGCTTACCTTCGGCCGACGCCGACACGGGGGCACGCTCGACACCGGGGCGCGTTGAACGGTCGGGCACGACTCGGTCGATGAGCCAGATCCCCAGCGCGGCACCGGCGAAGCAGGCACCCGCGACCGAAGCAGCCGTCCACCCCATGCTGTCGTAGAAGCTCGACGCTGTGACGGCACCCAGGGCTGATCCCAGAGAGTAAAAGATCATGTAGGCGCCGATGATCCTGCTGCTCGAGTCCGGATCCCGGGCGACGATGAGGTTCTGGTTGGTGACGTGCACGGCTTGGACGGCGAAGTCGAGCAGCACCGCGCCCAGAACCACGAGCCACAACGACCATTCGGCCTGCCCGATGAACCACCACGAAGCGATCAGCACGATCAACGACACCACTGTGACCACACCTGAATGCCCGCGATCGGCCCACCGACCGGCCCGTGCCGCACCGAGGGTTCCGGCCAGCCCGGCGAACCCGAACAGACCGATCTGAGCCGGGGAAAGGTGCCATGGCGCGTTGCTCAGCGGCAAGGCCAGTCCGCTCCAGAGCACACCGAAGGAGGCGAACAGGAAGAACGTGATGAGCGAGCGAGTCCGGAACACCCGGTCGGTGGCTCCGAGAACGAGGATCGAGGCGACCGCGGCCCCGTACGAGCGCGGTGCCCGACTTGGTTGATCGTCGGGCAGAGCCGTCCAGATCAGGACGGCCATGATCACGGCCATGACGGCCGCGGCCGCGTAGACGGCGCGCCAACCGGCCACGTCGGCGATGAAACCGGCGACGGTGCGGGCCAGGATGATCCCGACCACCACTCCGGAGGTAACGATCCCGATGTTGCGGCCGCGGTGTTCGGGAGGGGACTTCGCCGCGGTGTAGGCGACCGCGGTTTGAACGACCACGGCGAAGAGACCGGCGATCGCCACTCCGACGTAGAGGACCGCGGCAGTCGTCGAGAGCGCCGCCACGGTGGTGCCCACCGCGATCAGCAGCAGATGCGCCGGAATGAGCATCCGGCGGTTCAGCCAGTCCCCCAGCGGGACGAGCGCGGCGAGGCCGACCAGGTAACCGGCCTGTCCGAGGGCCACCACCCAGCCCACCTGTCCGGTCGAGATCGACAGGTCGGAACCCATGCGTTCGAGCAGGGGCTGTGCGTAGTAGACGTTGGCCACCGACACCCCGCACAACACGGCCAGCAACAGCAGGCGTGGCCGGGTAAGGAGCACGGCGGGCGCGGTAGGAGCCGAGGACGACATCCACCCTCCAATCGGTAGTAGTATGAAACCAATCGGAATGTAGTCATAAAGGTAGCAATATGCAACCGATCTGTTTGGGGGTCTGCCGTGACCACACCACCCGCCGGGTCAGGACACCCAGCCGCGCCCTCCGACGGGTGGTCCGACCCTCCCTGCGCTCTCGCGCGCGCCGTGGACCTCGTCGGGGACAGGTGGAGCCTGCTGATCCTCCGCGACGCCTTAGACGGGACCCGGGCGTTCAGCGACTTCCAGCGCAACCTCGGTGTCGCCAAGAACATCCTGAGCGACCGACTCCGCCGGCTCGTCGCCCACGGCATCCTCGACCGACAGACCGCCGCATCGGGCAAACGGCAGGAATACGTCCTCACCCACTCCGGTGAACAACTGTTCACCGCCATGGTGGCCCTACGGCAATGGGGCGAGTCACACGCTTTCAACACCGGCGAGCCTCACTCGGTACTGCTCGACGACGACACCGGCACACCGGTACCGACACTGCACCTACAACGCCCGGACGGCACCACCCTCACCGCCAACAACACCCACATCGAAAAACTCACTAACG
>NZ_FOMZ01000012.1 GCF_900112765.1 Actinopolyspora alba | reverse complement strand
CTGCTGGTGAATCCGACGGGTCGGTTCGTCACGGGTGGTCCGATGGGTGATTGTGGTCTGACGGGTCGCAAGATCATTGTGGATACCTACGGTGGTATGGCGCGGCACGGTGGTGGCGCGTTCTCGGGTAAGGACCCGTCGAAGGTGGACCGGTCGGCGGCGTATGCCACTCGGTGGGTGGCCAAGAACGCGGTGGCCGCGGGGTTGGCGAGCCGGATCGAGGTGCAGACGGCGTACGCGATCGGTAAGGCGGCTCCGGTGGGGCTGTTCGTGGAGACGTTCGGCACCGAGAACGTGGATCCGGTCAAGATTCAGGCCGCGATCAACGAGGTGTTCGATCTGCGTCCGGCGGCGATCATCCGGGATCTGGATCTGCTGCGGCCGATCTACGCGCCGACGGCGGCCTACGGGCACTTCGGGCGCACGGATGTGGACCTGCCCTGGGAACGCACCGACCGCGTCGAGGCCCTGAAGAGCGCCGCGGGCCTCTGACAGCCGCATAGCGACGTTTCGTCGACGCCGCGGGGCGCGGAAGCTTCCGCGCCCCGCGGCGTGGCGAGCAATGCCAGGTTCGCTCATCCACGACCGCGGGCCGGTGCCGCGAGATGGTCACCGGCCCTGGTGAAGGAGTTTTCCCAGTGCAAATTGCGGTGACCGGTTCAATCGCCACCGACCACCTGATGTCCTTCCCGGGCAAGATCGCCGATCAGCTCATCGCCGACCGGCTCGATCAGGTTTCGCTTTCCTTCCTCGTGAACCAGCTCGAGGTACGCCGCGGCGGTGTCGCGGGCAACATCACCTTCGGCCTCGGCCAGCTCGGTGTGACGCCGCTGCTGGTGGGCGCGGTCGGCGAGGACTTCGCCGAGTACCGCGCGTGGCTGGACCGGCACGGTGTCGACACCAGTGCGGTCCACACCTCCAAGACGGCGCACACCGCTCGGTTCACCTGCACCACCGACGAGAGCCAGAACCAGATCGCCTCGTTCTACCCCGGTGCGATGTCCGAGGCCAGCGAGATCGAGCTCAAGCCCATCTCCGACCGGGTGGGCGGCCTGGACCTCGTGATCGTCTCGGCCAACGATCCGGAAGCGATGGTGCGCCACAGCCAGGAGTGCCGCGATCGCGGATTCGAGTTCGTCGCGGACCCGGGCCAGCAGCTCGCCCTCATGGACGGGCCGCAGATCCGTAAGCTGGTGGAGGGTGCCAAGTACCTGTTCACCAACGAGTACGAGCACAGCCTGCTGCTGCAGAGCACCGGCATGTCGCACGCCGAGGTGCTCGACCAGGTCGGCATGTGGGTCACCTCGCTCGGTGAGAACGGTGTGCGCATCGAGTCCAAGTCGGCCGAGACGATCGAGATCGCCCCGGTCAAGCCCAAGCAGGTCGGCGACCCCACCGGTGTGGGTGACGCGCTGCGCGCGGGCTTCCTGGCCGGTCTGGCCAACGGCCTGGGCCTCGAGCGTTCCATTCAGCTCGGGTGCACCCTGGCGACAACATCCCTGGAAACCGACGGACCGCAGGAATACGAGGTCGAGAAGGGCTCGTTCGTTTCGAGGTTCGCCGAGGCCTACGGCAAGCAGGCCGCGGGCGAGATCGAATCCGTGCTTCGCTGAAGCGTTCGGGAAGGCAGCGTGATGACGAAACAGGAAGAATCGGGCCGTCGGGACAACGACCCGAGCGGGTTTCTCACGGCCATCGCCGAACGTGTGCTCGTCGGGGACGGCGGCATGGGTACGGCGCTGCAGGAGCACGACCTGACCCTGGAGGACTTCAACAACCTCGAAGGTTGCAACGAGATCCTCAACGAGACGCGCCCCGACGTCGTGCGCTCGGTCTACCGGGGCTTCCTGAAGAACGGCTCGGACGCCATCGAGTCGAACACGTTCGGCTGCAACCTGCCGAACCTCGGTGAGTACGGGATCGAGGACAGGATCCGGGACCTCTCCGAGAAGGGTGTGGCGCTGGCCCGGGAGTGCTGTGACGAGTACTCCACGCCGGAGAAGCCGCGTTTCGTTCTGGGGTCGATGGGTCCCGGAACCAAGCTGCCCACTCTGGGACACGCCCCGTACGCCGACCTGCGGGACGCCTACTACGAGCAGGTACTGGGCATGCTCGACGGCGGCGTCGACGTGATCCTGGTCGAGACCTCGCAGGACCTGCTGCAGACCAAGGCGTCCATCGTCGCGGCCAAGCGCGCGATGGCCACGCAGCGGAAGTGGGTTCCGATCATCGCCCACGTCACCGTGGAGCAGACCGGCACCATGCTGGTCGGATCCGAGATCGGTGCGGCGCTGACGGCGTTGGAGCCGCTCGGCATCGACATGATCGGCATGAATTGCGCGACCGGGCCCGCCGAGATGAGCGAGCACCTGCGGGTGCTGGCCGATCACGCGCGGGTGCCGATCTCGGTCATGCCCAACGCCGGTTTGCCCGAGCTGGGCCCCAACGGCGCGGTGTACCCGCTGCAGCCCGCCGAACTGGCCGACGCGTTGGTCGACTTCGCCAACAACTACGGTGCGCGGCTGGTCGGTGGTTGCTGTGGTGTGACCGGCGAACACGTTCGCCAGGTCGCCGAGGCGGTGTCCGAGCTGAGTCCCGCGGCGCGGGAGCCGGAGATCGTTCCGTCGATCTCCTCGATGTACCAGGCGATCCCGTTCGAGCAGGAAGCCTCGATCCTCAACGTCGGCGAGCGCACCAACGCCAACGGCTCCAAGGCGTTCCGCGAGGCGATGCTGGAGGAGCGCTACGAGGACTGCGTCGAGATCGCGAAGGGGCAGACCCGCGAGGGTGCCCACATGCTCGACCTGTGCGTGGACTACGTGGGCCGCGACGGGACCCACGACATGCGCGAGCTGGCCTCCCGACTGGCCACCGCCTCGACGCTGCCGGTCATGGTGGACTCCACCGAGGCCGACGTCATCGAGGTCGGCCTGGAGCACCTCGGCGGTCGGTGCGCGATCAACTCGATCAACTACGAGGACGGCACCGAGGAGGGCGGTCGCTACGACCGGGTCATGAAGATGGCCGTCGAGCACGGTGCCACCGTGGTGTGCACCTGCATCGACGAGGAGGGCCAGGCCCGCACCGCCGAGTGGAAGCTGCGGGTGGCCGAGCGGATCATCGAGGATCTGACCGGGAACTGGGGTCTGGACAAGTCCGCGATCATCATCGACCTCCTGGTGTTCCCGATCACCACCGGCCAGGAGGAGGTCCGGCAGGACGCGATCGAGACGATCAACGCCATCCGGGAGCTCAAGACGCGGCACCCGGAGGTGCAGACCACGCTGGGTCTGTCCAACGTCTCGTTCGGTCTCAACGCCGCGGCCCGTCAGGTGCTCAACTCGGTCTTCCTCAACGAGTGCCGGGAAGCCGGTCTGGACAGTGCCATCCTGCACGCGTCCAAGATCCTGCCGATGAACAAGATCGACGAGGAATCTCGCCAGGTCGCGCTGGACCTCGTCTACGACCGGCGGACCGAGGCCACCGAGACCGAGGACGCCTACGACCCGCTGCAGAAGCTGATGGCCCTGTTCGAGGGCAAGTCGGCCGAGACCACCGGTTCGTCCAAGGCCGAGGAGCTGGCGGCCCTGCCGCTGTTCGAGCGGTTGGAGCAGCGCATCGTCGACGGCGAGAAGAACGGTCTGAACGCCGATCTCGACGAGGCGATGAAGGAGAAGAAGCCGCTCGAGATCGTCAACGACACGTTGCTGTCGGGGATGAAGACGGTCGGTGACCTCTTCGGCGCTGGTCAGATGCAGCTGCCCTTCGTGCTGCAGGCCGCCGAGATCATGAAGACCGCGGTGGCCCACCTCGAGCCGCACATGGAGAAGGACGACTCGGGTGGCAAGGGCAAGTTGCTGCTGGCCACGGTCAAGGGCGATGTGCACGACATCGGCAAGAACCTGGTCGACATCATCGTGTCCAACAACGGCTACGATGTGGTCAACATCGGCATCAAGCAGCCGATCAACACCATTCTCGAAGAGGCCGAGAAGAACAACGTCGACGCGATCGGCATGTCCGGACTGCTGGTCAAGTCCACGGTCATCATGAAGGACAACCTGGAGGAGATGAACTCCAGGGGAATCGCGGAGAAGTACCCGGTTCTGCTGGGTGGTGCCGCTCTGACCAGGTCCTTCGTCGAGAACGATCTCGACGAGATGTACCAGGGCGACGTGCGCTACGCCAAGGACGCCTTCGAGGGACTCAAGCTCATGGACCGCATCATGCAGTCCAAGCGCGGCGAGAACCCCGAGGAGGACGAGGCGGAGCAGGCCAAGAAGGCCGAGCGCAAGGCCAGGCGCGAGCGTTCCAACCGGATCGCGGAGAAGCGCAAGGCCGAGCAGGGGCCGGAACCGGACGAGCGCGACGACAGCGTCCGCTCCGACGTCGACGCCGACGTTCCCGTTCCCACGCCGCCGTTCTGGGGTTCCAAGGTCGTCAAGGGGCTTTCCAGCAACGAGTACCTCGCGCTGCTCGACGAACGTGCCACGTTCTTCGGACAGTGGGGGCTGCGCGGTGCCAAGAAGGGACAGGGGCCCAGCTACGAGGAGCTCGTCGAGAGCGACGGCCGCCCCCGGCTGCGCGCCTGGATGGACGAGCTCGCGACCAAGGGCATCCTGCAGCACGCGGCGCTGGTCTACGGTTACTTCCCGTGCGTGTCCGAGGGCAACGACCTGATCGTGCTCGACAAGGACTCCCCGGACGCTCCGGAACGGTTCCGGTTCAACTTCCCGAGGCAGAAGCGGGACCGCAGGCTGTGCCTGGCCGACTTCTACCGCTCGAGGGAGAAGGCCGAGGCCACCGGCCAGGTGGACGTGCTGCCGCTGCAGCTGGTCACGATGGGGCAGCCCATCGCCGACTACGCCAACGAGCTGTTCGCCGCCGACGCCTACCGGGACTACCTGGAGATCCACGGTCTCGGTGTGCAGCTGACAGAGGCGATGGCCGAGTACTGGCACCGTCGCATCCGCCGCGAGCTGCAGTGGTCCTCCGGTGAGACGGTCGCCTCCGAGGACCCGGACAACGTCGAGGAGTTCTTCAAGCTCGGCTACCGCGGTGCCCGCTTCTCGCTCGGCTACGGTGCTTGCCCCGATCTGGAGGACCGGGCCAAGATCGTCGAACTGCTCGGCGCGGAGAACATCGGGGTGGAACTCTCGGAGGAGTACCAGCTCCATCCGGAGCAGTCCACCGATGCCATCGTCGCGGTCCACCCCGAGGCCAAGTACTTCAACACCTGACAGGCGGCAGGCGCGACACTGGCCGAAAGCTGCCCGATAGAGAAAACGAGGAAGGGAAAACATGAGCCCGAAGTTGCAGAAGGCAGGAGACATCGAGTTCGCCATCGCGGATCCGAAGCTGGCCGAGTCCGGCCGTCACCAGATCCGCCTGGCCGAACACGAGATGCCCGGCCTGATGGCGACTCGCCGGGAGTACGCGGACAGCAAGCCGCTCAAGGGTGCGCGTATCGCGGGTTCGCTGCACATGACCGTGCAGACCGCCGTCCTGATCGAGACGCTGGTGGAGCTGGGCGCCGAGGTACGCTGGGTGTCCTGCAACATCTTCTCCACCCAGGACGAGGCCGCCGCGGCCGTCGTGGTTGGCCCCAACGGCACGCCGGACAAGCCCGCCGGTGTCCCGGTGTTCGCCTGGAAGGGTGAGACACTGGAGGAGTACTGGTGGTGCACCAACCAGCTGTTCCAGGGCTTCTCCAACAACCAGGGCCCGAACATGATCCTGGACGACGGTGGCGACGCCACCATGCTGGTCCAGAAGGGCGTCGAGTTCGAGACGGCCGGTGCCGTGCCGCAGCCGACCGAGGACGACCCGGACGAGTTCAAGGTCGTGCTGTCGGTGCTGCGCGAGAGCCTGGCCAACGACAAGCAGCGGTTCACCAAGGCCGCCAAGGAGATCAAGGGCGTCACCGAGGAAACCACCACCGGTGTGCACAAGCTCTACGAGCTCGTCAAGTCCGGTGACCTGCTGTTCCCGGCGATCAACGTCAACGACTCGGTCACCAAGTCGAAGTTCGACAACAAGTACGGCTGCCGCCACTCCCTCGTCGACGGCATCAACCGTGCCACCGACGTGCTCATCGGCGGTAAGGTCGCCGTGATCTGCGGCTTCGGTGACGTCGGCAAGGGCTCCGCCGAGTCGCTGCGTGGCCAGGGCGCCCGGGTCATCGTCACCGAGATCGACCCGATCTGCGCGCTGCAGGCCGCGATGGAGGGCTACGAGGTCAAGACGATGGAGGAGGTCGTCGACACCGCCGACATCTTCATCACGACCACGGGCAACTTCGACGTCATCACGGCCGACCACATGAGCCGGATGAAGCACAACGCCATCGTGGGCAACATCGGCCACTTCGACAACGAGATCGACATGGCCGGTCTGGAGAAGACCCCCGGCATCAAGAAGACCGAGATCAAGCCGCAGGTGCACGAGTTCACCTACCCGGACGGCCACGCCGTGATCGTGCTGTCCGAGGGCAGGCTGCTCAACCTGGGTAACGCCACCGGGCACCCGAGCTTCGTGATGTCGAACTCCTTCACCAACCAGACGATCGCCCAGATCGAGCTGTTCAACAAGACCGACGAGTACGACCGCGACGTCTACATGCTGCCGAAGCACCTCGACGAGAAGGTCGCCCGGCTGCACCTGGACGCGCTCGGCGTCAACCTCACCAAGATGACCAAGGCTCAGGCCGAGTACATCGGTGTGGACGTCGAGGGGCCGTACAAGCCGGAGCACTACCGCTACTGATCCGGCTCGGCCAGCACACTGCTGCGGTTCGGGGCGGCTACCGCCAGAGGTGGTGGCCGCCCCGGCACACCGAGTGGAACGGCCCTCGCCGTCTCCGTCGGCGAGCCCGAATCCCGGCGGGGGCCGTTCCCGAGCCGGTGAGGACAACACAAGGAGGCCAGAACGTGACCCGGGTCGTGGACCGGCTACAGCCGGGCAGGACCGTGTTCTCGGTGGAATTCTTCCCGCCGCGCAACGACGACGAAGAGCAGATCCTCTGGAAAGCCGTGCGCGAGCTGGAACCGCTGGACCCCGCCTACGTGTCCGTCACGTACGGTGCGGGAGGATCCAGCAGGGACCGCACGATTCGCACGGTCGGGCGTATCGCCCAGGAAACCACCATGCTGCCGATGGCGCACCTGACCGGTGTGGACCATTCCAAGGACGAGCTCCGGCACGTCGTCGGATCGCTGGCGAGCGAGGGTATCCAAAACATTCTGGCGATCCGGGGAGATCCGCCCGGTGATCCGATGGGGGAGTGGATTCCGCATCCGGACGGGATCCTCTACGCCGACGAGCTGGTTCGCCTGGTTCGTTCCTGCGGTGACTTCTCGGTCGGCGTCGCCGCCTTCCCGCACATGCACCCGCGTTCGACGGACATCGAGACCGAGACCGATCACCTGGTCAACAAGATCAGGGCGGGCTCCGACTTCGCCGTGGCGCAGCTGTTCCTGCAGCCGGAGTACTTCCTGCGGCTGCGTGATCGGCTCGCTGCCCGCGACTGCCACGCCCCCCTCCTGCCGGGTGTGATGCCGATAACCACGCCGAAGGTGCTGAGCAAGTTCCAGCACCTCGCCGGGGTTCCCGTGCCCGCCGAGGTCTCCAACGTGCTGGACCCGTTGGTCGACGACCCGAAGGCCTTCCGCGCGGCGGGAATCGAACTGAGCACCAAGCTGTGCGAACGGTTGATCTCCGAAGGAGTCCCCGGTCTGCACTTCTACAGCCTCAACCGGGCCAAGGCCACTCGTGAGGTGGTGGACAACCTCGGGCTGGCCGAGGGAGTGCTGCAACCCGCCTGAGTCGTGTCGCGGCGGTGTTTCCTTCCGCCGGGTGCCGTCGTCCCCGTGTGGGGCGGCGGCACTTTTCGCGTCCCAGGGGACATTCGTTGAGCGCGGCAGGTTCATCCGCCGGTCGCGGGACCGCTCGCTGTGGCGAAACGTGGTCGTTCGTGTGCCGTAGGTGATCGCCGCTTGGCGGACAGTTCCCGTCGAGCCGGTGATCACGTCCCGGTTACCTTCCCGCTGTTCCATCGATGAGTTCCCGGAAACCGACACGGGAGGATTCGATGAACCGCGAGTCCGAACCAACCCTCTCCCACCTCAGCCGCCGCCGCTTCCTCGCCGCCACCGGTCTCGTCGGAGCCACCGGAGCCCTGCAGGCGCTGATGAGCAACACCGCCGCCGCTGCCGGCCCCGGTCGGGGTGACCGGAGCATCCGCGCCGCGGCCAACGGTGGGTACGGTGCGCTGCGACCGGCTCCGCCCGACGGCGACCTCCTGCTGCCCGCGGGATTCTCCTACGTCGCGTTCGGCGCGACGGGCAGCACCATGCGGGACGGCCTGCTCACACCGTCGCGCCACGACGGTATGGCGGCGTTCGCCGGTGAGGACGGCGCCGTCCGACTGGTCCGCAACCACGAACAGAGCAGCGGCACGGCGTTCGCCCAGCCCAGTTACGACTCCTTCGGCGCGGGCGGTACCACCACGCTCGTCTTCGACCCGGCCGAGATGCGACTCGTCGAGTCCTTCGCCACGCTGGCCGGGACGGTGCGCAACTGCGCGGGTGGTCCCACCCCCAACGGATCCTGGCTGTCCTGTGAAGAGACCTTCACCGGCCTCGGTGAGAACAATCCGCACGGCTACGTCTTCGAGGTTCCCGTGGACGCCGAGGGGCCGGTCGATCCGGTTCCGTACCCGGCCATGGGAAGGTTCACCCACGAGGCGGTGGCCGTGGACCCGGCCACCGGGATCGTCTACGAGACGGAGGACCGCGGCAGCGCCGGGTTCTACCGGTTCGTTCCCGAGGACCCCGCCGACCTGGCGGCGGGCGGCCGATTGCAGATGCTGGCGATCGCCGGCCAACCGCGCTACGACACCCGTAACGGACAACAGTCCGGTCGGGCGCTGCCCGTGGAGTGGGTCGACATCGCCGATCCCGACCCGGACAGCGACGATTCACTGGCGGTGTTCTACCAGGGCAGGGAACAGGGTGCCGCGGTGTTCGCCCGACTGGAGGGGGCCTGGTTCGGCGACGGCTCGGTGTTCATCAACTCCACCAGCGGTGGTGACGCCGGTCTCGGCCAGGTCTGGCAGTACCGTCCCGACGGTGGTTCCGGCGGCGAGCTCGTGCTGGTCTACGAGTCCACCGACCCGGATCTGCTGGAGAGCCCGGACAACCTCTGCGTCTCCCCGAACAGCGGTGGACTGGTGCTCTGCGAGGACGGTGGTGGCGCCGACATGCTGCGCGGTGTCACCACGGCGGGCGAGATCTTCGACCTCGCCGCGTTGAACAGCTCCAACACCAGCGAGCTGGCCGGGGCCACGTTCAGCCCCGACGGCAGCGTGTTGTTCTTCAACGTGCAGACCCCCGGGGTGACTTACGCCGTCACCGGGCCGTGGAGCAACGGAGCGCTCTGAGCGAACCGCCGCGCACCAGGCCGTCGGTCGCCTCACCGGGCCCGTGCGGCGGGTCCGGTGAGGCGACCGAGCTCCTCGTGGAACGGCCGTTCAGCCATGTGGCCGCCTCACCGGTCGGGGACGGCCCGAAGGGACCCAGTACGCCAGGACCTCCCCAGTACGCCAGGACCTCCCCAGTACGCCAGGACCTCTCAGCCACGGGGAAGCCGACCGGTTCGGGAGGGAGTGTCAGAGCATCTCCAGTGCCGTCCGTTCGATGCTCTCCTCGTCCAGCAGCACGTGATAGGCCGCCTCGCCGAGCGGGACGAAACTGTCGGCGCTGCTGACCCGGCGGACGGCGCCGGTGAACCCGGCATCGAGCAACGCTGTGATCACGTGCTGCGAGATTCCACCGGAAGCCCTCGTCTCGTCGGCCACCAGCACCCTGCCGGTCGCCTCGGCGGCCCGTACCAGCTGATGCCGAGGCAGCGGGGCCAGCCAGCGCAGGTCCAGTACGCGAATCCCCACCCCTCGCTGCCGCAGCCGTCGCGCCACCCGCAGACTCATCGCCAGCCCGTTGCCGGAAGTGACCAGGGTCAGCTCGGAACCGTGCACGTATTCGGCCGCGGTACCGATCGGGACGTGAGCCGACTCGTCGACGGGGTAGCTGGCCGTCCAACCACCGTCGCCGGGTTCGTGCAGATCGCGGGTGTGATAGAGCGCGATCGGTTCCAGGAACACGCACACGCGCCCGTCCACCTCGGCCGCGGCGAGACAACTCCGCAGCATCGCGGCCGCGTCGTCCGGCCTTGCCGGTGAGGCAACCACCACACCGGGAATGTCCAGCATCGCGGCGACACTGTTGTCGTTGTGGAAGTGCCCGCCGAATCCCCGCTGGTAGGCATAGCCCGGCACTCGCACCACCATGGGATTGCGGTACCTCCCGTTGGAGAAGAATCCCGTCGTGGCCGCCTCACCGCGAATCTGGTCCGCGGCGTTGTGCAGGTAGGCCAGATACTGGATCTCCGGAATCGGGAGCAGTCCCGCCAGCCCCGCTCCGAGCGCGATGCCGAGGATGCTCTGCTCGTCCAGCAGGGTGTCGAACACTCGTGCGCCGCCGAATTCGCGGTGCAGGCCACGGGTTACCCCGTAGACTCCGCCCTTGCGGGCGACGTCCTGGCCGAAAACCAGCGATCCCTCGTTGTGCGCCAGTTCCTCGGCGAGCGCGCGGTTGATGCTCTGGGCCAGCGTCAACGGAGTCCCGCTCTCCGACGGATCGGTACCGGAGACCGTTGCCCGCCCCGTCGACGCAGCGGTGACCAGCCGTACCCGTTCGGCGATCCGCTCGGGGCTGTCGCCCGCGATCGAAGCACGTACCTCGGCGGAACTGGCCAGCTTGCGCTGGTCGAGAGCACGTTCGGCGGTCTCGGCGACCTCGGCGCGTTTGGCCTCGTAGCGGTCGATCACCTGTCGCGCGTCCAGCACACCGTGGTTGACCAGTGCTTCGGCGGTACCCAGCAGCGGGTCCCGCCGGTACTCGGCGGTGATGTCCGCAGGGGTACGGTACCCGGTTTCCACATCGGAGCCCGCGTGTCCCATCAGACGAACCGTGCGCAGATGCAGCAGTGCCGGACGGCGGTGGGTACGGACCCAGTCCGCGGCCCGTTCGGCCACCGCCAGGCACTCCAGCGGATCACTGCCGTCCACCTCGAACCAGGTCAGTTCGGCACGTGTGCTCAGCGACCGTCTTATCCAACCGTCCGGGGTGGAAACGCTGATCCCGATTCCGTTGTCCTCGCAGACCAACAGCAGGGGAAGGGGAATGTGCTGGTAGGCGCAGTGCGCCGCGGTGTTCAGAGCTCCGGCCGTGGTCGAGTGGTTCGCCGAGGCGTCCCCGAAGCTGCACACCACCACCGAGTCCCGCGGCCACTCGGTCCGAAGTCCCAGCTTCGCGGCACGTTCGATGCTGAAGGCGAGCCCCACCGCCCGGGGCAGGTGCGAGGCGATCGTCGAGGTCTGCGGCACGATACTCAGCTCGCCGCGCCCGAACACCTTGTGCCTGCCCCCGGCGATCGGTTCCGACGCGGCTGCCACGACCCCGAGCAGCACGTCCCACAACGGTGCGACCCCCGAGACTTCGGCGGCTCGGCGCAGGTAGAACCCACCGGAACGGTAGTGCAGCAGCGCCGGATCCGTCGTGCGCAGCGCGGCGGCGACGGCGGCGTTGGACTCGTGTCCGGCGGAGCCGATGCTGTAGTAGCCCACGCCCCGGGCTCCCAGCTCACGCGCTGCCAGATCCAGGTGTCTGCTGCCGAGTTGGCTGTCGAAGAGTTCGAGTAGTTCTCGTCCGGTCCGAACGTCGCCCTCCGCCGCGGGGCTCCGGGGAACGTGTCCTTCCGTCGACCACGCGGCCACCTCCCGCAGGAAGTTGTCGTCGACCGGTTCGGTTCGCGGTGTTCGCCGATTCATGTTCGTTTCCGATCCCGCCGTGAACTCCGATGTGGAAAACTCCGGTGCGAGCGGCTTCTCATCCGGGTGCGGCCCACCTCTCGGCAAGCGCCGCACAGGATTTCGCCAGTCGCTCCAGTGCCAACGGCAGCAGCGGGTTGGTGTTGTGCTGCCGGTAGATCACCTGGACCCGTCGGTGCGGTTGTCGTCCGGCGATCGGTTTTACCCCAACGTCCTCGTCACCGACCGCCATGGCGGGCAGCAGGGCGGGGCCGAGGCCACGGGCGACCAGATCGCGGATCACCTTGTAGTCGTTGCTGCGGAACACGATGTTCGGAACGAAACCCGCCGCGGCCGCCAGCCGGACCAGCACCCGTGCTCCGGCGGTGTCGTCCCGGGTGCAGGTCCACGAGTCCGCGGCGAGTTCGTCCAGGCGCACCGCTTCCCGCTCCGCCAACGGGTGCTTCGCCGGTAGGCAGAGCCGGAGCGGCTCGGCCAGCAGCTCCTCGACGCGGAGCTCCGCGGGCCAACTGCGGGGATCGAGATCGTATTCGAACACCACGGCCGCGTCCACGTTCCCGTCGAGCACCTCCCCGATGACCTCGTCCGGCTCACCCTCGTCGAGCTGGACCCGGGCGTTCGGCCGCTCGGCCACCACGGCAGCCAGCACGTCCGGAAGCAACCGCGCGTTGGCGGTGGCGAAGCCGGCCAGCCGCAAGCTTCCGGTTTCCCCCACCGCCACTGACCGCATCTCGCGCTCGATGGCTTCCAACTCCCCGAGCACTTCCTTGCTGCGCTGGGCCAGCCGCTCGGCCAACGGAGTGCACCGGATGCTGCGCGCGGTCCGTTCGAACAGGCTCGCGCCGAGAGCACGTTCCAACAGCACCATCTGCTGTGACACGGCCGAGGAGGTGTAGCCGAGGACTCGACCGGCTTCGGCGAACGAGCCGGTTCGTACACATTCTCTTAGAGTCCGCAGGTGTATCGGATTGAGCACGTTGCCTTCTCGGTAGGACTGCGTCGGCTCGGCCCGTTCGACGATGCGGCTGGCGGTACCTCCCGCCGGTTCACACCCGTCGGTTCCGGCCCCCGGGTGGCGGCCCGCGGGCTCATCGGTGCCCGCGCAGCTCCGTGGGCAGGCGGTAGTCGAGCTGTGGTTCCACGGCCCCGACGTCCATCTGCGCCTTCTGCAGCTTGCCGGAGAAGTCCCAGTTCAACGATTGCCACCGGGTGAACTGGTCGATGACCCACATGCCCGAGAGCCTGCTTCCGTTGCCGGACTTGCCGTTACCACCGAACGGCAGGTGCGCCTCGGCTCCCGAGGTGGAGTTGTTGGCACTGACCATGCCCGCTCCGATTCCCTCCCGGAACCGGAACGCCGTCCCCGGGTCGGTGGTGTAGACGGCGGCGGAGAGCCCGTAACCGGGCATGTTGCCCAGCTCGATGGCTTCTTCCAGGGTGTCGAAGGTGGTGACCCCGACCATCGGGCCGAAGGTTTCCCGCTGGAACAGCGTGTCCTCGGTGCGCAGACCGTCGACCAGCACGGGGTGGTAGTACAGCCCTGTGGAGTGGTCACCGCGGAAGCCCTTTCTGGGGTTGGAGTCGGTGATGCGCCCCGTGGCTTCCGAGCCGAGTACCCGATGGTGCGGCCTTATCTCCCCGAGGAAGCTCTCGAACCTGTCGGCGAACTTCCGGTCCAGCATCGGTCCGTAGAGCACTTCCTGCGTCGGGTTACCGATCGTGGCTTCCCGCAGCATCGCGTCCAACCGCGAGACGAACTCGTCGTGTACGTCCCGGTGCACGATCAGGTTGCCCAGCGAGGTACAGCGTTGTCCGCCTGTCCCCCACCCGGAGAACAGCGCGCCCTCAACCGCGAGATCCAGCTCCGCGTCGGCGGCCACCACCATCGGGTTCTTGCCACCGAGCTCCAGGCAGGGGGTCTGCAGGTACCTGCCGCAGAGTTCGCCGATGTCCCGGCCGACATCACTGGAACCGGTGAAACCGACCTTGTCCACCGAGCCGTCCTCCAACGCGGCCCGCAGACCCTCGTAGGTCGGCTGTCCCTCCGCGTAGACCAGGTTCAGCACCCCTTCGGGGACTCCGGCGCGCCATGCCAGCTCCGCCAGCGCACGGGCGGTGGCCGCCGCGTATTCGGCCGGCTTCCACACCACCGCGTTGCCGCAGACGAGGGCGGGAGCCAGGTACCAGGAGGGAACCGCCACCGGGAAGTTGCCCGCTGTGACCACGGCGGCCACACCTACGGGTGCGCGGAACGTGAACAGCTGTTTGTCGGGCATTTCGGAAGGGACGGTCTGTCCGTACAGTCTGCGGCCCTCGCCGACGAAGTAGTCGCAGGTGTCGATGATCTCCTGCACTTCGCCGAGTGCTTCCGTGTACGGCTTGCCGATCTCGCGGGTGACCAGACCGGCGAGGGCCTGCTTGTTGGACTCCACGAGCCTGCCGAAGCCGGCGACAACGCGGCCGCGGACCGGTGCGGGTACGCGTGACCATTCCCGTTGTGCGTGTTTCGCCCGCCTCGCGGCCGCGAGGAACGTCTCCGGGCCGTCCAGTTCGACGCGCGCCACCACGTCGTCGAGTTCCGCGGGGTTCCGCGAAAGGTATTGACCGTATTCGCCTCGCGGACTCGTGTGCTCAGCGGCATCGCCTGCCTGGTCGGGAGAACCGATCACTGAGCGGCACGTCGTAGCCTCCACCTGCGCACCCCATTCCTGCCGGTGTGTTCCGCACGTTCGGGGGAGGGAGCGGTGTCCACCTCCCGGTACCGCCACCGTAGACCTTGTTCCCGGTGAGGTAGAGGACTTCAAGCACGACTCCTGTTCGTGTCGAGCGACAGCGGAGCTTGTGCTCCTCGGGGTGATGCAACAGTGAAGCTGGCGTGCCCCTTGATTCGTCGCCCGGATATCCGTCCTCGCCGGTGGCGGAATCACAATAGCGACAATGCAAACTGTTATTTCAGTGTTAAATGAAATAAAGAGTTGATCGGACAACCCACCGCGGTAACGAGCGATTCGGAAGAAGAAACGGCACAGGGACGATGGGGAAGACCCGGCGGGGCCGAAACATCCGCGCGAGGGGCGGGAAGCCGATATCGCTCACTCGGCCGAGCGGCTCAAGCCCTCGACCCGGGATAAGCCCGAGGGCGCGGTTCGGGGTCACCCGCGGGCGTCGTGCACCACCCTGCCGTCGACCACGGTCATAGCCGCACCTACCTCACCGATCTCTCGGACCGGCAATTCGAACGGATTCGCGTCGAGCACGGTCAGGTCGGCGCGTTTGCCCACCGTGATCGATCCGGTGTGCCGCTCCAGCCGGTGAACCCGAGCGCTGCCGATCGTCGCGGCGGCCAGGGCGTCGGACAACGTGATCGCCTCTCCGGCGAGCAGGGGTGGTGCACTGTCCGCGACGTCGGTGCGGTTGACGGCCACGTGTATCGCCCGCATGGGATCGATCGTCGAAACCGGCCAGTCACTTCCGGTGGCCAGCAGTGTTCCCGCGGCCAGCAGCGAGCCGAACGGGTACTGCCGGGAGTACCGCAGCGGACCGAGGTAGGGAGCGGTCAGCTCCGTCATCGCCGCGTCGTTGTGCGCCCACTCGGCCTGGATGTTGGCCGCTACGCCGAGTTCCGCGAAGCGTGTCAGGTCATCCGGGTGCACCACCTGCAGATGGGCGATCTGGTGCCGGTTCCCGCTGTCCCCGTTCGTTCCGCGCGCCGTGGCAACGGCATCCAGCGCCTGCCGCACGGCGCGGTCCCCGACCGCGTGGAAGTGCACCGCGAATCCCACATCGTCGAGCGCGCGGACCGCTTCGTTCAGCTCGGCGGAGTCGACATACGAGGTGCCGCTGCCGTGCCCGTGCAGGTACGGGTGCAGCATCGCGGCCGTGAAGTTCTCGCACACCCCGTCCAGCATGATCTTGACCGAACCGGTTCGCACGCCTTCACCGCGTGCTGCCTCGGCTCTTCCGAGAAGTTCGGGAATCTGTTCGGTTCCGCGTCGCCTGTCCCACCACAGCGAACCGGTCACCCGGCCGCTCAACAGGCCTTCGCCGTGCAGCGCTCGATAGTGCTCGAGCGGATCCGGATAGTTCAGATATCGACCGAGTATGGCGTCGTGCCAGGCCGTCACCCCGTGCGCGTGCAGCCTGCGCTGTCCCGCCAGCAGCGCGCGCAGGTATTCCTCCCGGTCGCCCTCCGGGACGTGCCGGCTGACCAGCTCCACCGCGCTCTCGTGCAGCGTTCCCTGCGGAGTGCCGTCCCGCTCACGTTCGATGCGGCCCCCGGGAGGGTCGGCGGTCTCCCGTTCGATGCCCGCCGCGCGCAGGGCCGCGCTGTTGGCCCAACCGCCGTGCTGATCCTCGTTGATCAGCAGCGCCGGACGTCTGCCCGTGACCCGGTCCAGGCTTTCCCGATCCGGACAACCGCCCGGGAACAGCGCCATTTCCCAGCCGCCGCCGAGTATCCACCCCGCTCCGGGGTTCGCATCGGCGTACTCGGCGATCCGCCGCAGGCACTCCGCGCGTCCCCCGCTGTCGGTCAGGTCGCATCTGACCAGCTGCAGGCCCCCGTAGAGCGGATGCACGTGGGCGTCCTGCAGGCCGGGCAACAGCAGCCTGCCGCGCAGATCGACGATCTCGGTACTACCGCCGCGCAGCTCCTCGACGTCGGCGCGCCCCAGGGCGAGGATCCTGCCGTCGCCCACCGCCACCGCGTCGGTGAACGACCGCCTACGGTCCATGGTCGCCACCGGGCCACCCAGGAACACGGTGTCGGCGGTGATCATCGGCTGTTCTGTTCCGCCGTGATCACCGAAACCGCCAGTTCGCGGGCCTCGTCGTCCACGTAGGGAAGCTGGAACTCGCGTTCGCGGATGTGCTCCACCAGTTCCGGTTGCGGAGCCAGTTCGTGGGTGCGCAGGTAGTAGCCGACGGCCCCCGGCCAGATCCAGCTCCCGTCGGTGTGAAACGTCATGGGTACGGCGGCCTTGCCGTACGGATCCAGCCGGTCGCTGTCGTAACCGCGTGCCGCGAGAACGACGGGTGCGCGTTCGAGGTACTCCAGAACTCGGTCCCGCTCCTCGGGGGTGAGCGCCTGACGGTTCGTCACCGGCCGCCCCACGGCGTCGGTACCGTCGAACACGTCGGCCCTGTGCAGTTGTTCCGGGCTCGTGGCCGCCCCGGGGGTGCTCATCCCGGCTCGTTCGGCCAGCCATCCGGGGATGTTGTGCGTGGCACGTGGATACTGGCTCAGCTCGGCGGCGAACTCGGTGTGCGGGGGTTCCTGTTCCCAGTCGGGACTGTGGTCGCCGTTGAAGTCGACGCTGTAACTGGCCGGCCGGCTGAGCCGGTAGGTGGCGCTGACCCACGTGCCCCGCTGCGGCTGGTACATACCGTGCCGCAGCTCGGCGAACAGCTCGCCCACTTCGGATGTCATGGCGACCGGGATACCCGTACCATTGGGCGCGATCAACTCCGCGGCCAGCTCGCGGTACGAACCGACGGCGCGGTATCGCACACTCACTTCCTGCCAGCCGGGCGGCAGCGTGTGCACGATTCCCCGACCGATTCGCTGGATCATCTCCTGCTGCCCGTGTTGATCCAACATCCCCGGCGCTTCGGTCTCGCCGGGCTCCCGCGGTGGTTCCGGTTGGCTCATACCTGCATCCTCCCGGTCTGATGGCCGAACTTGGCCGCTCCCGCGATTTCGCGACTGGTACTCGGAGCGCGGTGGTGGGAGACGACTCCGACACAAGCCTAGTAGTGCGTTCTTCCGCCCTGGGGCAGTCGTTCGGGTGCGCAGCCCGGCATGCGGGTGGTGTGGGCGTGATTAACGCGTCGCCGGGAGGAATGCGAGCCCAGCCCTGGCCCGAAGACTCTCAGTAGCCGAAATGGCTGTTCGAATTCACCCGTGTTGACGATGTTTGAAGCGGTAAGGTGCTGGGTGCTGCTGTCGATCGCGGTGCGAGGTCCCAGTGCCTTTGCGTGTGTTCGTAGCCGGAGCCACCGGTGTGATCGGGCGACATCTGTTGCCGATGTTGACAGGAAGTGGTCACCGAGTGACCGCTCTGGTTGACGAAGTCGATGAAGAACCCTGTGAGGGGGCCGAGACAGTCGTGCTCGGTGACCTGTTCGACTATCCGGCCCTGTGCCGCGCGTTACGAGCCGCTTCGCCCGATGTCGTGCTGCAACTGTCCGGCCTCGACGGAACGGACGGCGACGAGGCGCTGCGGTGTACTACCCGGTTGCGCGAGCAGGGGACTCGGAACCTGGTGGACGCTTCCATCGATGCGGGGGTGCGTCGTGTCGTGGTGCGCAGTTCCGCCACGGCGTACGCCCCGCAGGGGCACGAAGTCGCGGACGAGCAGAGCCCACTGTTCACCACCGCCCCGGACGAATGGGGGGCGGCCTGCCGTGCCGTCGAGGAGATGGAACGGATTCTGCTGCGGCAGTCGGCCATCGAGGGTGTGGCCCTGCGGTTCGGTGCGCTCTACGGGGCCGACACGCCGTTCGCGGAGGCCGGGGAGGTCCATCGACGTGTGCTGGGCAGCTCTCTGCCGCTCGTCGAGTCGGGCGAGGGGATCACGTCGTTCACGCATGTGGAGGATGCGGCGGCGGCCGTGTTCGAGGCTTTGGACGATGTCGAACCGGCCGCGTACAACGTGGTGGACAACGAACCCGCCGAAAGCGGGGAATGGTTGCCCGCCTACGCACGTGTGATCGGAGGCCCCGAGCCGGTCTCGCTGACGTTGGAGCAGGCCAGGCAGCAGTTGGACTGGGCGACGGTGCACTTGCTGACCGAACAGCGCGGGGCCAGCAACTTCCGTTTCAGGGAGGTCTCGGGGTGGCGGCCCCGCTGGCCCAGCTGGCGCGAGGGTCTGGCCAGCCTCTTCGGACTCTGGCCCGTCTGATTGAAGTTTTCCGGGCGGGTTGTCGGGTGGCCCGCTCGACGGAACCTGTCGCACGGCTGAGCCCATTCGACCGTCCTGCGGGAGTTGTGCCGAAATCGAACGGGGCTCAGCCGTGTTCGTACTCCTCGTCGTCGGGCACCACCATGTGCTGTTCGGCGAGATCGGCCGGATCGGCGTCGGACAGCGTCGTCCCGGAGAACGGCTCATCGGTCTCCGCGGGGCCCTCGGTCCCCTCCTCGTACTGTTCCGCCTGCTCGGCTGCGTCCCATTCCGGAGTCTCGAAATTCATCAACGTCACTCCTCGCCGATGGTGTGTCGCCTCACCAGTGCCGTCCTGACCGACGCGGCTCGAAACGGTGCCCCGTCGCGAACGGTGACTCCCGACCACGACCGACTGCCGGGGCTGCCCGGCAGTTCCACGACGCCCGAGGTGATCTGTCGGATCAGTCTAACGGGGGGAAGTGCGGATCACGGTTTTGTCGCCGGTCACGGCCTCGGAACGAGTGGTTGCCGCCACGCAACGCCGTGATCATGCGAGATCCGGCGTCGGAGGCGGCCGTTTCCAGACCCGTGTCCAACCCACTGTAGACCTGCTGCTTGATGGCTGCCATCGATTCCGGTGAACACTCCCTGGCCAGGGTCGCGGCGTACTCCATCGCCTCCGACAACACCCGGTCACTCGTGACGAGTCGGTCCGCCAGCCCCAGCTGTTGAGCCCGGTTGCCGTCGAGCGTTCGTGCGGACAGCAGCAGGTCCATGGCCGTACCGAGCCCGACCAGTTTCGGCAGCAACCACGCCAGGCCGTGTTCCGCCACTATCCCGTCCCGGCTGAACGCCGTGGTGAAGCCCGCGTCCGGAACCGTGAACCGGACGTCGGTGAACAGCGCCGCGGCGAGCCCGGCCCCCGAAGCCACCCCGTTGATCGCCGAGATCACCGGTTTGCGCAGCCGCATGCTCAGGCTCAACCGCCGATGGGTGTCGGCGGCCCCGATGTGCTCGTCGTTCGACAACGCCGTGATGTCGGAGCCGGCGCAGAACCCGCTTCCCGAACCGGTGAGCACCACCACCCGTACCGAGGTGTCACGCTCGGTCCGCTCGAGCAGTTCGCAGTAACGTCGTTGCATCGTCGGTGTCCAGGCATTGAGCTGTTCCGGACGGTTCAACGTCAACAGCAGTACCGCGTCGTGCTGTTCGGCAAGGACCTCGTCGGTGTCTGACATGTGATCACCTCCGCCGGGACTGGCTGGAAGTTACCCAGCTATGCGAAGTATCACAAGTCCGTTACCTCCGGTCGGGTGAGTCGACGCCGTTACCTCTCGGAGAGCGAGACGCCCGCCGCGGGCCCCGGTTGCTGATCGGATCAACCGACAGCGCGTCCGGCGTAGTCGGGGAGGGGTTCCAGAAGCTCGTCCGCCTTCGCCGCGATGTGTTCCGGCATCGGAGTCGCGCGCCCCGAGTCGGTGTCCACGTGCAGTGCGAGGATCTCCTCGGTGGCGGCCAACACCCCGTCGACGGTCATCTCGTGGCACAGCCGCAGCTTCTTGCCCCGGGACGCGACGATTCTGCTGGTGACAGTCAGTTCGCTGTCCGGGCCGACCTCGTTCAGGTAACGCACGTGCGCCTCCACGGTGTACAGCGAACACCTCGCGCTTTCGCGGTACTCGGAGTCGGCCCCGATGGTGTTCAGCACCCCGTCGGTGGCGAAACCGAAAACCAGCACGTAGTAACCCTCACTGAGGTGTCCGTTGTAGTCGATCCATTCCGGCCGTACCCGGTGCCGGGAGAGTAGGCTCACGACCGCTCCCCTCGAACTCCCTTGACGGCACGCAGTACCGCGATGATCGCCCGGTCGCGTTCGTCCACCAGGTCGGCGATCCCGCGGTCTCCCGCCGAGCGCTCACAACCGTCGACCATCGCGTCGCGCAGTTCCGTGGTGAGTTCCGGGGCCCGCAGCCTGGTCCAGGGTGATTTCAGCGACGGTCCGAAGTGATCCAGCATGTGTGCCATGCCGCCTTCGCCGCCCGCCAGGTGGAACGTCATGCAGGGACCGAACAGCGGCCAGCGCAGTCCGGGGCCTTCGGTGATCGCGGTGTCGATCTGTTCCACCGTGGCTTCCCCGTTGTCGAGCATGTGCAGTGCCTCGCGCCAGATGGCCTCCTGCAGCCGGTTCGCGACGAATCCGGGAACCTCGCGATCCATCGTGATCACCGATTTGCCGGTGAGTTCGAAGAACTCCGACGCCCAACGCGTGGCCCACTGCTCGGTGCGTTCGCCGCCGACCACCTCGACCAGCGGGATCAGGTAGGGCGGGTTGAACGGATGCCCCACGACCAGCCGACTCGGATCGGAGCAGTCGCGCTGCATGTCGCTCATCTCGTAGCCCGAAGTGGAGGAGGAGATCACCACTCCTTCGGGGGTGGCGGCATCGATACGCGCCAGCAGGTCCCGCTTGAGATCCAGGTCCTCCGGTGCGCTTTCCTGCACGAACTCGGCTTCGGTCACGGCCTGCTCCAGCGTGGTCGCCACCGTCAGGTTCGCACGGGAGGCTCCGTCGGCCAGCCCGAGCTCGCGCAGGGCGGGCCAGGCCGCGTCCACCAGGCGGCCGAGCCGTTCCTCGGCGTCCTCGGCCGGATCCCAGGCGACGACGCGGTAGCCGCGAGCGAGGAAGTGGGCTACCCAGCCGCCGCCGATCACACCGGCACCGATGCAGGCCACCGTCGTTACTTCGTCGGGCTTCGTGGGCTGTTGGTTCAACTGTTCGCTCCGTCTCAGAAAGTGCTTCTCGTCACCGGATCGGCAGCGGTCGGTCGCCGCGGTTATTTCCGCAGCCCGAGCTTGTGCCTTGCCTGATCAGGGGAGGCCACCTTGCCGCCCATGCCCTCCAGGATCGTCACCGCGCGCTCCACCAGCGCGGCGTTGCCGGCCTTGACTCCCTTGCTCAGGTAGAGGTTGTCCTCCAGGCCCACGCGCACGTGTCCGTTGAGCACGGCCGACTGCGCCACCCACGGAAGTTGGTCGCGGCCGATGGCGAAGCTGGCCCAGTTGGAGCCCTGGGGGAGCATGTTGACCATCGTCTGCAGCACACTCGGCTCCGCCGGTGCCCCGTAGGGGATGCCCATGCAGAACTGGAACAGTGCGGGGTTGTCGATCAACCCTTCGGAGATGAGGTTGTTCGCCAGCCACAACTGACCGGTGTCGAAGACCTCGAGTTCCGGTTTGACCCCGAGTTCCTGGATGCGCTTTGCCCCGGCACGCAGCATGTCCGGGGTGCTGATGTAGAGCTGGCTGCCGTCGCCGAAGTTGAGCGAGCCGCAGTCCATCGTGCAGATGTCCGGCAGCAGCTGCTCGACATGGGGCAGCCTGTCCAGGCCGTTGACCAGATCGGTCCCGTCGACCGGCTTGAGGGGGTCCTCCTGGTCGATGAACAGGTCTCCGCCCATACCGGCGGTCAGGTTGATCACCACGTCCGTTCCCGTTTCGCGGATGCGCCGGACGACCTCCGCGTAGAGTTTGTTGTCCCGGGACGGTTCGCCGGTTTCCGGATCGCGTACGTGGATGTGGACCACGGCCGCCCCCGCCTCGGCCGCCTCGACGGCGGAGCGAGCGATCTGCTCCGGAGTCACCGGAACGTGCTCACTCTTGCGGGGGGTGTCACCGGCGCCGGTCAACGCCGCGGTGATGATGATCTCGTCCTGCATCGTCGTTACCTTTCGCGAGGACGGCAGCCTTCACCGGATCGCGTGAGCGCCACGCGATCCGATGAACGACAGCGGTTGTTCAGGGGATTCGGAATTCCTCAGTCGCGGACTATTTCGCGGTCCACGAAATCGCGCAGTACTTCGCGCATTCCCGCCACACTGCGTCCGGGACGGTCGGTGATGACCTGGATGCCGAGCCCGTCGATGAGTGCGGTCAGGGTCATGGTCAGCTCCTCGGGATCGGTGTCGACGAACACACCTTGCTGCTGACCTTCCCGGATCGTGCGTGCGATGGTGTCGTGCCAACGCTCGTAGGAGTCGCTGTGCAGTACCCGCAGTTCCGGACGTAGCGTGCTTTCGTTCCAGATCTGCATCCACACCGACCACTCCAGCCTGAGCAGTCCCGGTGTGGGCAGCTGTAGCTCGACCAGCCGCAGCAACCGTTGGTAGGCGTCGGTGATCGTGTGCAACTCGGTGACCTGCCGGTCGAAGGCCAGCCGTACCGAGTAGCGCAGTGTTTCCGTCAGCAGGTCGTCCCTGCCCGGAAAGTAGTAGTGGATCGTGGCCGCACTCGTGCCGCAGGCGTGTGCGACATCGGAGATCCGCACCGAGTGATAACCGCGCTCCGCGATCAGGTGCCAGGCCGCGTCGAGGATCTGCTGATACCTCCCGGCCTCACCGTGGGAACCGCGTTCGGAGTACACACGCGCGCTGTGCCGTGGCACAGCGGCCACCGTCTCCACCTCGTCGCTGCCGTTGATCAACCAGTTCACGGTCACGTTGCCCGTTTCCGCGATGCGGGTCAGCTCGGACGGTGTGAACCGCCTGGTTCCGGACAGCGACTTGGACAGCTTGGTGGCATCCAGCCCGATCCGCTCTGCGAAGGCGCGCTGGCTCAGCGGGCTGTCCCGCAACACCTTGCGGACCCGGTCACGAAGCTCGGCCGTGGATTCCTGCACGACGCCGAAGCGTACCAATGCTATTGCGATTATCGCAATAGTGGGGTGGGTGTTGCGATTTCGATCTTGCCTTTCGGTGGCGGCGGCGCGTGTTCAGTATCTCTATGAGCAGTAAAAATATAACTCATCCTTGACTCGCCAGGGGGAGCAAGTCCAAGGTTATACCTCGTTGAATGGCTGGCACGTCAGTTGAATCGCAACGTTTTGCGTCGGTGACTCCCGCCGCTGCTCGGTAGGTGCCGAGGCGGAGTCCGGGAACCGGACGTTGCCGAGCCCGGTGGCGAGCGCATCCGAGCACCGTTCGTGATGCCCGTCGACAACACCGAGCACGTGCCTACGCAGCGACCGGCGCGCGTGATCCTCCGCGCCCGTCGCAGGACTTTGGAGGTGCTTTCGTCATCGCTGCCACAACCGGATCGGTTCGGGTGGACAGACGGGTGTTCTGGTGGTCCCTGCTGCTGGTGGGGGTCATCTGCGTACCGGTGATGATCGCGCCGGAACGTGGTCAGCAAGCGCTGGACGCGGTGCTGGGCCTGCTGACGGGCCAGTTCGGATGGCTGTACCTGTGGTTCGCCGTCGCGGTGTTCGGCTTCCTGGTGTGGCTGGGCTGCAGCCGCTACGGCAAAGTGAAGTTCGGCACCGAGCAGGACAAGCCGGAGTTCTCCACGCTGAGCTGGCTGGCGATGATCTTCACCGCCTCGATCGGCGGCGGCATCATGTACTGGGGGGTCATCGAATGGGCCTACTACTACAACGATCCGCCCATGCAGATGAACTCCGGCAGCGTCGAGGCGGCGCACTGGGCCGCCACCTACCCCATGTTCCACTGGGGTTTCACGGCCTGGGGACTGTTCTGCCTGCCCGCCCTGGCGCTGGCCTACGTCTACCACGTGCGCAAGCAGCGCACTCTGCGGCTCAGTGATGCCTGCCGCGGCGTACTCGGAAGACACGCCGACGGTTGGATCGGCCGCGTCATCGACGTGCTGTTCATCTTCGGTCTCGTGGGTGCGGCGGGCACATCGCTGGGGCTGGAGGTGCCGATGGTCTCCGGCGGACTCGCCGAGATCACACCGCTCCGGCCGGGCATGGTGCTCGACGTCGCGGTGATCGTGGTGTGGACCCTGCTGTTCGGCGTCAGTGTGTTCCTCGGTCTGCAGAAGGGGCTGCGCAGGCTCGCCGACATCAACATCTGGCTGGCCTTCGGGTTGGGCGCCTTCATCCTCGTGATGGGCCCCACCGTTTTCATGATCGACACCTTCACGAACAGTGTCGGCATTCTGCTCCAGAACTTCGTGGAGATGAGCTTCTACACCGATCCGGTCGGCGGTTCCGGGTTCGAGGAGGACTGGACCGTCTTCTACTGGGGCTGGTGGATCTCCTACGCGCCCTTCGTAGGACTGTTCGTGGCCCGGATCTCCAAGGGCCGCACCATCCGGGGGATGATCGCCGGAATGTGCCTCGCGGGCAGTGCCGGATGCTGGATCGCTTTCGCCCTGCTGGGCAACACCGCGATGTTCTACCAGATCGCCGACATCGTGCCGGTCGCCGACATCGTGCGCTCGCAGGGCAACGTCGCGGGCACCATGGCCGCGCTGTCGCAGCTGCCGCTGGGCACGACCGTGCTCGCGGTGTTCGTGCTGCTGGTGGTGCTGTTCCTGGCCACCACGCTGGACTCCTCGGCCTACACCATGGCCGCCGTGTCCTCCCGCGAACTGCCCCGCGGCGCCGATCCCGCCCGCTGGCACCGGGTCTTCTGGGCGGTGGTGCTGGCCGCGGTCTCGATCGCACTGATGTACGCGGGCGGTCTCGAGGCCCTGCAAACACTGTCGATCATCACCGCCTTCCCGCTCATCTTCGTGCTGGCGCTGGTCGCGGAGTCGCTGCGGCGTTGGCTCAGGGCCGATCACGGAGGTGGCGGTGCCGCGGACGTCGCCGTCGCGTCCGACAGCTCTTCCGAGGCCGTTCCGCGGTCCGAATCCCCGGCCACGACGACCGAGGAGCCGCACGAGGATCGCCCCGTGGCAGCGACCAGCGAGTGAGACTCCGCTCCGTCCCGGGATCGGTTCGCCACCGGGGCGGAGCGGTTGGTTTCCCCGAGCTCGTCGGGCGTGCCTCTCCGGGACGTGATGAGCTGGGGCGGTCCGGCCAGCAGGCGATGATGAGGTGGGTAGTGAGTCGAGCCGAGTCCGGGTCGTCCGCTACGACGGAAGCGACCGGGAAGTATCCGCATCGCTGGCGCGTCCTGGCGTTGTGCCTGCTGGCCGGTTTCATGACCCTGCTGGACGTCAGCATCGTCAACGTCGCCCTGCCGTCCATCCAGCAGGGGCTCGACGCGCCATCCGTGGCACTGTCCTGGGTGATCTCCGGCTACGCGCTGACCTTCGGCCTGGTGCTGGTTCCGCTGGGAAAGCTCGGGGACGCCCACGGGCGCGGCAGGATGTTTTCGATCTCGCTCGCGGCTTTCACGGTTGCCAGCGGACTGGCCGGAATCGCCCAGAGCCCCGTCTGGCTCGTCGTGGCCCGATTGTTGCAGGGTGCGGCGGGCGGGATGCTCAATCCGCAGGTGCTCGGGCTCATCCAGCAGCAGTTCCACGGGCGTGAACGAGGTACGGCCTTCGGGCTGTTCGGGGCGGTGGTGGGAATCTCCACCGCGGTGGGGCCGTTGCTGGGTGGTTTGATCATCGAGTTGGCCGGTGCCCAGCACGGCTGGCGCTGGGTGTTCTTCGTCAACCTGCCCATCGGGCTGGCCGCGCTGGTCGTCGCGGCGCGGATCATGCCGCGCGGGGTGGGGGATCGGCGACTCCGCGGCGCCGATGTGCTCGGGGTGTCCCTGCTCGGGGCGGCGCTGGTGTGTCTGCTGCTCCCGCTGGTCGACCAGGAGGGGTTCGCGGGACGTCCGAGTTGGTTGCTGTGGTCCGCGGTGCCGGTGCTGCTGTCGCTGTTCGTCACGTGGGAACACCGGTACTCCCGTCGGGGCGGTTCCCCGCTGGTGGATCTGCGACTGTTCCGCATCAGCAGCTACACTTTCGGCTCCACCCTGGGGATGCTGTACTTCGCCGGTTTCACCAGCATCTTCTTCGTGCTGGCCGTCTATTTCCAGCGCGGGCTCGACTACTCCGCCTTGCAGGCAGGGCTGTCGTTGACTCCGTTCGCCCTCGGTTCGGCGGTCTCCTCCGCTCTCAGCGGTCGTGCCGTGCATCGACTCGGACGCAAGGTCGTCCTGCTCGGACTGACCGGAGCCCTGCTCGGGGTGTTGACCACCGAGATCCTGCTGTCCCGGCATCAGGGCGACGCCGCGGGGCTGGTCACCGCGCTACCGCTGCTGGTCGGAGGTGTGGGCAGCGGTCTGGTGATCTCACCGAACCAAACCGTCACGCTCAGCGAGATCGATGTCACCAGAGGTGGTACAGCCGCCGGGATCCAGCAAACCGGCCAGCGGATCGGCACCGCCATCGGCACCGCCGCCGCCTCAGGTCTGTTCTTCGCCACGTTGCCCCGCGGCTACGACACCGCCATCTCGCACGGTCTGCTCGTCTCGGTCTCGTTCATCGCCGCCGCCATGCTGGTCGGTCTGCTCGAACTCGTCGTCACCCGCCGTCACGGCGAAACATCCGCCGGCTGAAGGTCCCGGAACCGGATCGCCCGTCACGGCGTACGGGAGGGGGCTCCGGGGTCGTGCGGAGTTCTCCGGTTCGACGCGTGGCTTGTGCCACCGGAAGAGATCCTGTGGTATTGACCGGTGATCGCCGAACCGACCACGTTCCCCGGAGGTCGAATCCGGTTGTGTGGCCGGTCGTACCCTAGACGGAGCCTTTCGGGGGCGAGTATGTGTGCTGACCGCACGGCGTTGTTGCCGAAACTGCGCGAACCCGACGAGAGCGAGGCCGTGCGCTTCGGGACGAGGGCACTGAGCTATTCGCACCTCTCCCTGGTCGCGGGCGAGACAGCCGCTCTCGTGGGGCGGGCGAGCCGCGTCGCGGTGTGGGCCGACGCGGCTCCCGAGACCTGCGCGGGGCTGGCGGGGGCGTTGTCCGCCGGAGCCGCTGTCGTTCCGCTCAGCCCCAAGCTGGGCCAGCGGGAGCTGGAACACATCCTCGCCGACAGCCAACCGGAGCTGGTGCTCGGCGCACCCGGATTCGCACCGCCACCGGCCCTGTCCGGACTGCCCGTGCACGAGGTTTCCCTCGAGGTGGCCGGGCGTGCGCTGCCCGAGGAGCCGACCGGGGACTCCGATGCCCTGATCGTCTACACCTCCGGCACCACCGGAATGCCCAAGGGTGTGGTGCTTACCCGGGAGGCGATCCGCAGCAATCTCGACGCGGTGGCGCGGGCCTGGGAATGGACCGACCGTGATGTTCTCGTCCACGCCCTGCCGCTGTTCCACGTGCACGGCCTGATCCTCGGGCTGCTCGGACCACTGCGCGTCGGGGGAAGCCTGCGGCACCTGGTTCGCTTCGACACCGCGCGGGTGGCCGAGGAGCTGTCCGGAGCGGGCACGATGCTGTTCGGCGTCCCCACGATGTACCGGCGACTGGCCGACGACGCGGAACGCGACCCCGGTATCGGGCGGGGGATGGCGCGGGCACGGCTGCTGGTGTCCGGTTCGGCCGCGCTGCCCGCCACCGAGCACCAGCGCATCGCGCGGCTGACCGGTCAGCGGGTGGTGGAGCGCTACGGGATGAGCGAGACCATCATGAACTGCGGAGTACGCTCCTCCGGCGACCGCAGGCCCGGCTACGTGGGAGTTCCGTTCGACGGGGTCGAGCTGATCCTGGTCGATGACGGGGGGAACCGGATCACCGCCTCCGACGACGAGACCGTGGGCGAGATCCTGGTTCGCGGGCCCAACCTGTTCCGGGAGTACCTCAACCGTCCGGAGGACACGCGGGCCGCTTTCACCGACGGATGGTTCCGAACCGGGGACATGGCCACCCGGTCGCCGGACGGCTACGTTCGCATCGTCGGGCGCCGAGCCACCGACATGATCAGTAGCGGTGGTTTCCGGATCGGCGCGGGTGAGATCGAGAACGTGCTGCTGGAGCACGACGCGGTTTCGGAAGTGGCGGTGACCGGCGAGCAGGACCCAGAGTTGGGGCAGCGCATCGTGGCCTGGGTGGTGCCGGGAGGTGCGGAGATCTCCGAGCGGGAACTCGTCGAGCACGTGGCGGGTCTGCTCAGCTTCCACAAGCGCCCCAGGGAGGTGCGTTTCGTTCGGGAACTGCCGCGCAACGAGCTGGGCAAGATCCAGAAGGGCAAGTTGGGGGGCGAGTGGGCCTCCCGACACGTTTTCGCCGGCTGAGTTCCGGTGGCCGTCCGATCGTTCCCGAGGGTGTGCGGTCGGCAGCGATCGGGAGCGATCGGACGGCGAGACCGGCACATCCCGGCGCGGCCGCCGGGATGTGCCGGTGATCAGTTCGCCGTTCGGCGCACGGCGGGGATCACGGCCAGGGAATCTGTTCGGAGCGGTAGAAGTCGATGCCCTGCTCCTCCCAGCGAGGTGCCTGGTCGGCGACCCGCTGCCGGAACGAGGACCAGTCGAGCTTGTCCGAGGAGGACCAGCCCAGTTCCGCGATGGCGGGCATCCGCGGGAAGGCCATGAACTCGATCTCGTCGGAGTTCGTCACCGTCTCGCTCCAGAGCGCGGCCTCCACCCCGGCGATCGAGCTCTCGGGCACCGATTCCATGAAGCTGCCCGGGTTCCAGTCGTAGGCCTCCCGGACAGTGGTGGGGCCTGCCCAGTCCAGGCCGAGCTCGGTGTCCTCGTTGTACTTCTGATCCACGTAGGACTTGTGGGCGGGCGACAACAGGATGTCGTTGCCCCGGGCCGCGGCTTCGGCGACCACCGCGTTGGAGTTCGTGGTGCCCCAGTACTGCACCATGGCCGACTCGGAGGGCTCGGTCTTGGCGTACTCGTGCCAACCGAGCGGTGTCTTGCCGTACTTCTCCACGATCGGCAGCACCTTGGACATGAACTTCCGGTAGTCCTCATCGGTGGTCGCGTGGGCTTCGTCGCCACCGATGTGCAGGTACTCGCCCGGCGTCATCGCGGCGACTTCCCGGATGACGTCGTCGACGAACTCGTAGGTGATGTCCTTGTCGATGCACAGCGAGCTGAAGCCGACCTCGATGCCGGTGTAGAGATCCGGTGCCTTGCCGTCGCAGTTGAGCTCGGCGTAGGACGACAGCGCGGCGTTGGTGTGCCCTGGCATGTCGATCTCCGGGACGATGGTGATGTTGCGCGCCGAGGCGTAGCGCACGATCTCGGCGAACTCGCGTTTGGTGTAGTAGCCACCCTCGCCGCCGCCGACCTCGGTGCTGCCCCCGTGCGTGGTCAGGCGGGGCCAGCTGTCGATCTGGATGCGCCAACCCTGGTCATCGCTCAGGTGCATGTGCAGATAGTTGATCTTGTACTGTGCCAGCTGATCGATGTAGGTCTTGACCTGACCGACCTCGAAGAAGTGCCGCGCCACGTCCAGCATCGCCGAACGACGTTCGAACCGGGGTTTGTCCACGATCTCGCCCGCACGGACCTTCCACGGGCCGTGTCGGGGGAAATCGCTCTCGGCCTTGGCGGGCAGCAGCTGGCGCAGTGTCTGCACGCCGTAGAACAGCCCGTCCGGATCGGTAGCGTGGATCGTGAGCCGATCCCGGTCGATGTCCATCCGGTAACCGGAGTCACCCAGCCTGGCCCGCGAGCCGTCCAGTCGCAGCACGATGTCGTTGCGGCCCGGCTGGTCACGGTTGATCAGGAATCCGTAACCGGTGGAGGGACGTAGCTGTCGTTGCAGGTACTGCGCGACCTCCTCGGCTTCCGGGTTGTCCGCGGGAGTGTGGATGCCGGTGTTCCACCTGATGTGGAACTTCGCGCCCGATTCCTCGCTCACCCGACTGGGCGCGGGGATGACGTCGTGCAGCGAAACGGTGTTGCCCGCCGAAGCCCGCTGGGTGTCCTGTGCGGCCCCGTCCTGCTGGGGACTGGCCACTGCCACTGTTCCGCCCGCCAGCATCGCGCTGGTGGCCAGCGCCAGCGCGGCGGGGAGCGGTCCGCGCCAATTTCGGGGTGCTTCCCGAGTTCGTTTCATCCTGGTCTGTACCTCTCGTCGGAGACGGTTGGATAAGGTATAGACCAAAGTTGCGGGGGAGGCATATAGCCCGTTCGGAGTAGACCTACTACTGCCGTCGCCGTGCCGGTGGACACGTCGGCCCCGCCACAGTCCGCTGTGGCGGGGCCGACGGTTCGCGGTGTGGTCGTCACGAGGCCGTGACGGTCAGACCTCCGCCTTGGCCGCGTCCTTCGGATCCCGCCCGGAATCCGAGTCCTCGGTGAGATCGTTGCCCCACCGCGCCCGTTCCGGAGTGTCGGGCTCCAACGCCGCCATCGGTACCGGTTCGCTCTTGCGTCGGGTGAGCGCGGAGACCACGATGATCGTGAGCAGCGCCGCCACCATCGTCACCGTGCGGAACGGGAACAGCACCGCGCCGTCCTCGTACCAGGGCCAGGGCAGCACCGGGGCCAGGCCGAAGGTGTCCTCGCCCGCGGAGAACCGCAGCAGGACGGCGACGGCGAAACCGGCCGTGGCGCCGATCCGGTTGGCGAACGGTACGAACAGCGCGCACACCAGCAGCGGGAACAACATGACGAAGATCAGGTCACTGGCCAGGTACCACAGGTCGTAGACGCTGTTGGCCTGCAGCGCCATCAGGGTGGCCGCGGCGCCGATGATGACGATCAGCCTGCGGATCACCTTCTGCACCTGCTCCGGACCGGCCTTCGGCCGCACCAGGCGTCGGTAGACGTTCCAGCCGGTCAGCGACGAGGCGGAGAGCACCGAGGAGTCGACGCTGGACATCACCGCTGCCGCCAGGACGCCGAGTCCCAGCGCCGCCGCACCGGTGGGAAGCAGGTATCGCAGCACGTACGGCAGCACCATGGAGGGGTTTTCCAGCGGGGGAGCCCCCTCCGCCTGGAAGTTCGCCGCCGTGGCCACCACACCGATGAGCACCGGCGGAATGGCCGCCAGCACGCACATCACGCTGGCGCCCACCGAGAGCCGGCGCGCGTTCTTCGGGCTGCTGGAGGACAGCACTCGCTGGAAGTAGACCTGCCAGGGGATTCCGCCGAGTACGAGTGCGATTCCGGCGTCCCACCAGTTCCAGTAGGAGTGGCCCCAGGCGGGATCGTCCCAGCCGGTCAACGGCGGGAACAGCGATGCGTAGGACTCGAAGTCGAAGTTCGAGGGGTAGGCAGCCCACGCGTCGCCCAGGCCGCCGACCGCCGAGGCGGCGAACGGCACCGCCACGATCAGACCGATGAAGATGACCACGACCTGCACCACGTCGGTGATGGCCACCGACCACATACCGCCGACCACGGTGTAGGCCACGGCGATCACCGCCGACAGGATGATGGAGACGGTGAAGTCCAGGCCGATGATCGTTCCGAAGGTGGTCCCCAGCGCGGTCAGGATCGCCCCGGTCCAGAAGATCTCACCGAGGATCGCCGGTATCGCGCCGAGTCCGGCTACCTTCTTGCCGAACCGGATGTCGATCGGGTCGAGCATGGTGGTGAACCGGCCACGACGCATCTTCTTGGCGAAGAACAGTCCGCCGATGAGCAGGCTCACCGCGTATCCCCACGGAGCCTGTGCCCAGGCCAGACCGCTGCTGAAGGTGCTTTCGGCGGTACCGCTGATGTAGCCGCCACCGACCCAGGTCGCAGTCATGGTGAACACGCCGATCCAGAGCGGCATGTTGCGTCCCGCGACCATCGTGTCGCCCAGCCCGCCACCGCGTCGGGCGGCCACGAAAGCACCCAGCCAGTAGAACAGCGCGTAGAAAGCCAGCATCGCGATCAGCCCAGGCCACGAAACGTTCGGTTCCGCGAGCGCCACATATGTCAGGGCGAATGCCAGAACGATCACGAAAATGCCGATCTTCACCATCCCTTTTTTGCCCTTGTGGGCGACGGGTGGTCGGGTGCTGTCGTCACCGTTCGTGCGTGTTTCGGCAGGCACGTTCTTCCCTTCCGTGTCGCTGTCAGAACGGTTCGAGACCATAGCCAGAAACAGCGTGGATGTACAGATGTACTAGTTACGTCGAGGTAACGAATCCTCGTCGGCGCGGTTGGCTGTTTTCCGGTCGGTGCTCTTGTCGACGAGCGGTTATTGGCCCCGAATCAGCAGGTCACGGGGCATTTTATTGGTACCGTGGCTCCGCGGGTGATGTTGCCTGCGGCGCGAGAAGGTCTCGCCGGGTCGTGTTTTCGAGTGTTGTTCGACTCACGGTGCGATGAGATCCGAGACACAGATCGCCGTTGATCCCGAGCTTCGCTTTCGGTCGACGTGCGGGGTTTCGTCCGCGCTTCGATTTCCACGCATGGTGTCATTTCGATTACTGAGTGTTTTTTGATTTTTCGCGTCGCGGAGACGCTCGATCGATCCGGCTCGGAGGGGATCGTTCGTCGGGATCCGGCGGGTTCGGTTCGAATTCTTTCCGTGGTATTTCGAGGGCTCGTTTCCCGGGTGACCACCGAGTCACTGAGGTGGTTCCGACGTGGGGGAACGGCCCGCGGGCCCTCGGAACCGCTCGCCGTGTCCTCGGCTGCGCCGAGCGGTGGTCCGGAGTGCTCGGCCGTCCCGTGCGACGGATCGTCGTGCGGGGCGGCACGGTCGGCTCGGCGCTCCGCGAGGACCGTCCGGCGCAACGATGAGTGTGTGCCGCGACACATTCGTGAGTGGCGCGCACAATCGGACTCGAAACCCAGGAGGCTAACGTTGGAGACGGTCAGGACGACGGTTCTGGCGGAGGTACTACGACAGATGCGCAGCGATACGTCATCCAAATCGGAGTCCGTTCCCGACGCGGCGGGATGTGGGGGTGGCGGGCTCCCCACCACCCCCTGCAGCGTGGTTTGGAGCGGTGGTCACCCCTTCGTTCTCGAGGGAAGCGGCGGGAGGTCGCGCTGGGTCGGCGTCGACGACCGGGGGAGACCTCGGTTTCTCAGCGACGCCGAACTCAACCGCAGAGGTTGGTCGCTTCCCGTGCACTGACCAGGCCATTCATCATCGCGACTGCCGCTGGTCGGGCTCGCCGGCCGATCAGAAGCGTTCGTGGTCGGGCACGCCACGTCGGGCGTCGCCGGTTCGGCACGTGCCGCCGGATGATGTTGATCGGTGCCCCACCGGAGGTGGCGAAGTACACCGACGAACGCGGTTGGCCCGCGGAGTGCTCGAACATCGTGCTCCGGCGCGCTGTCCGCGACGCCGCTCGGCACGCGGCGCGAGCCGCATCGGAATCTCCGCCGCCCGCGGGAGCACGCCGAACTGGTGCCGTCATCGGGTGAGGGGGACATATGGCACCCTGAACCAACAGGCACGATGACACGTCCGGCGTTGCCACGAGTGGACGTGTCACGGATCGCGGGCCACCTCGTGCTGGCGAGTGGACCGGCCCGCTCGCAGGGGAGGGTCTCGTGGTGCAAGACGCCGATGGCGCCACTACGGGATCGGCGCGGAACTCCGGCGGTCAACCTTCGGAGCAGGGCATCGACCGCATCAGAGAAGTCGCCGCCGGCGTATGGAGTGATCCGTGGTGGACGGTTCCCAACGCGCTGAGCCTGCTGCGGCTCGCCGGGGTTCCGGTGTTCCTGTGGTTGCTTCTCGGGCCGCAGTGGGATCTGTTCGCGTTGTTGGTGCTGGTCTTCAGCGGTGTCACCGATTGGCTGGACGGGAAACTCGCTCGCTGGCTGGATCAGTACAGCCGGGTTGGGCAGTTGTTGGATCCGGCTGCCGATCGGCTCTACATCGTGGCGACACTGGTCGCCTTCGTGATTCGTGGAGTCGTGCCCTGGTGGGCCGCTTTCGCGCTCATCGCGCGCGACCTGTTGCTGACCCTGTGCCTGCCGGTGTTGCGGTACCACGGTTTCGAACCGCCGGACGTGCACTATCTGGGCAAGGCGGCAACGTTCTGCCTGATGTACGCGTTCCCGCTGTTGCTGCTGGTGCAGGGGGACTTCGCGTTCGACTGGATCGCCCGTCCGTTCGCCTATGCCTTCACCGGATGGGGAGCGGCTCTTTACCTGTGGGCGGGCCTGCTCTATCTCGGTCAGGTGTTCGGAGCCGTCCGCCTCGCCCGTGCGCGTGGTTGAACGGCATCGCTCCGATGCGCCGGTGCTGTTCGGCCCGGTGCCGTGTTCGGCACGGGCGATCAACCGTTGAACTAATGTGATCTTCACTGCGATGATCCGGGGAACGCCCGGTTGGCAACCTGCCGAATCGGTTCGAATATCGGGACTCGCCGTCCGACGCCGTGTACGGCGCGGTACGTTGGGTGGTACTGGCACGATCCATCCGCAGGAGGAGAGCTCAGGTGAGCACCAACGACGGGCCCGGCGACGTATCGCCGGAGCAGTCATCGGAGACCACCTCGGTCTTCAAGCCCTTCCTCTCCGAGCAGGAGAACGCAGAGAGTGCGCCTGCAGAGTCCACCGCGTCCGGTGTGGACGCGCTGCCCGCCGGATCCGCTCTCCTGGTGGTCAAGCGCGGCCCCAACGCGGGCTCGCGATTCCTGCTCGACCGGGAGACGACCAGCTCCGGTCGGCACCCCGACAGCGACATTTTCCTGGACGACGTGACCGTCTCACGCAGGCATGCCGAGTTCCGTCGGGAAGGCGCGGAGTACGTCGTCGTCGACGTGGGAAGCCTCAACGGAACCTACGTCAATCGCGAACCCGTGGACACCTCGGTGTTGGCGAACGGTGACGAGGTCCAGATCGGCAAGTTCCGTCTGGTGTTCCTGACCGGTCCGGCGGAAGGGACGCAGGGCGACCGGTAACGAGCGGGCGGTGCCGTGTTCGGTGGCATCCGGGGTGCCATCGTTCGGCGAGAACAAGGTACTCCGATACGGCCGCCGAATCCGCGAGCCACGCTCGCTCGTGGATCTTTGGGAGCAGCCGAACCGGGTCCCGTCCGATGGGATCGCCCCGCTGTGGGACATGCCCGATCACCCCGGTGGTCGGGGTACGGTGTATACGTCCCATCGGGTGATCCACGGGACGAGGGAAGCGGTCGGCGCCTGTGTGGGCGGCGTCTTCGCCGTATCGCGGGTAGCGTCGAAGGCGTCGGTGCGCGATCCTCGAAGGAGATGTCACGCTTCGGCGCGCTGGAGGAGGCGATTTGACGATGAGCAGCGAGATGCGCGTCGTCGGCGTGCGAGTGGAACTGCCGGCCAACCAGCCGATCCTGCTGTTGCGCGAGACCGACGGCGAGCGGTATCTGCCGATCTGGATAGGTTCGGTCGAGGCTACCGCGATCGCCCTGGAGCAACAGGGAGTGCGTCCGGCGCGGCCGCTCACTCACGATCTGCTCAAGGACGTGGTCGGTGCGCTCGGGCGGGAGCTGGAACAAGTAAGGGTGACCGACCTCCAGGAAGGGACCTTCTACGCGGAGCTCGTCTTCGACGGCGATGTGCGGGTCTCGGCAAGGCCGAGTGATTCGGTGGCGCTGGCACTGCGCACCGGTGTTCCGATCCACGCCGAGCAGTCCGTGCTCGACGAGGCGGGGCTGCTGATTCCCGACGAGCAGGAGGACGAGGTCGAGAAGTTCAAGGAGTTCCTGGACTCGGTTTCGCCGGAGGATTTCCGCGGCGCCGACACCTGAGGTGCTCCAGCCGCGGTTGTGCTGTTCGCGCGACGGGGCGCGGGGAACGTCTCGAACGTGTTCAAGGGGGTCGAGGCGTCTCCCCCACCGGTGCGGAGCACGACGTGGTGCGCGAAGTGTGGGACTTCCGGTGCGGTGCTCCGCGCGTCGTGTTGACCGCCGTTTTCGGCGGGCATACTGTTGAATGACACGGTGGACGTGCGCGCGGTGATCGAGCGAATGGGGGCGTGACGAGATCGGATTCGGACATGTCGACGACTGCGGTTCCGGATCCGATGGCCGCCGTGGGTCGGCCGAGGGGAGGCGTGCGTGGTCGAAAACGCATCACGGCTGGATACGAACGTAGAACAAGCCGAGTTGTTCCCGGACGCGGCGCTTCCGGACGAGCTGGTCGGTTATCGAGGACGTGCGGCCTGTCAGATTGCCGGTATCACCTACCGACAGTTGGACTACTGGGCCCGTACCGAGCTGGTCGAGCCCTCGATCAGGCTCGCGGAGGGGTCGGGTTCGCAGCGGCTCTACTCGTTCAAGGACATGTTGGTTCTCAAGGTGGTGAAACGTCTGCTGGACGCGGGCGTATCACTGCACAACATCCGCATCGCCGTGGACCACTTGCGTGGTCGCGGGGTGCGTGATCTCGCCGGCGTCACTCTGTTCAGTGATGGGACAACCGTCTACGAGTGCACCTCGGCGGAGGACGTGGTGGATCTGTTACGTGGTGGTCAGGGAGTTTTCGGGATCGCCGTCAGCGGAGCGATGCGCGAGATAACCGGCACGATCCACGATTTCCCGGCCGAACGCGCCGACGGGAGTGGTGTCCGGACACCGGACGAGGACGAGCTCTCCCGCAAGCGTCGTGACCGACAGACCGGGTGACCGGCAGGGTTTCACCGACCGGATTCCCTCGAGCGGACTCCGTGGTGAGTGGGGTGGCGCCGAGTTTCGGTGTCCCACTCGGTGGGTGTGCGCCTTTCCACACACTCCCTGGACGGTGCGATATGAGGTACGCTCACACCTGTCGCCGACCCCGTACGGGAGAGACCGTGCCGAGTACTCGGTACGGCGCCGAAGGAGCAACCCCTCCCCGACAACCTCTCAGGCTATTGGGACCGTACGGGCGAGATACCTCTGGAAAGAGGGATTCGCCACAGCGTCGTGGTGACCCCGCCGACGGTGCAAGCCCGCCATACCGGGCGAAGCTCTCAGGCGCCCGCGTCGCGGGCATTGACAGAGGGGGAGGTCAGCAACTCAGCCGAGTGCTGTCTGCCCTGTCCGAGATGCCCGACGATTGAGGTTTTGGCGATGACCGACGAGCGTATACCGTTGGCCGCTCTCGAACACGGAACCCCGTTCGCCGACCGCCACGTTGGTCCCATGCCGGCTGAGCTGGCTCGGATGCTCGATGTGATCGGTGTCGGTTCCCTCGAAGAGCTCGGCGAACAAGCCGTCCCGGCGGGACTCCGGGAACGCGACATGCGGATGGCGTTGCCGGAACCGGCCACCGAGGCCGAGTCCCTGGACGAGCTGCGCGAGCTCGCGGACCGCAACAACCCCCACGTGGAGATGATCGGCCTCGGCTATCACCCCACCATCACTCCGCCGGTGATCCGACGCAATGTGCTGGAGAACCCGGCCTGGTACACCGCATACACGCCGTACCAGCCCGAGATATCCCAGGGCCGGCTGGAAGCCCTGCTGAACTTCCAGACGATGGTCGCCGACCTCACCGGCGTCCCGGTGTCCAACGCCTCGATGCTGGACGAGTCGACGGCGGCAGCGGAGGGAATGACCCTGGTGCGCCGCGCGGGGCGGTCCAAGTCCCCGCGGTTCGTCGTCGACACCGATGCGTTGCCCCAGACCATCTCGGTCGTCGAGACCCGCGCGGAACCGCTCGGCATCGAGATCGTCCGTGCCGACCTCTCGCGGGGTGCGGCCGGGCTGCCCGAAGGGGAGTTCTTCGGTGCGCTGCTGGCGTACCCGGGGGCCTCCGGCGCCGTCCGCGATCACGAGGAAGTCATTTCCGAGGTGCACCGCCGCGGTGGCATGGCTGTGGTCTCGGCCGACCTGCTTGCGTTGACCATGCTGCGCGCCCCCGGTGAGATCGGCGCCGACGTCGTGGTCGGAACCAGCCAGCGCTTCGGCGTTCCGATGGGCTTCGGCGGTCCCCACGCGGGCTACATGGCCGTGCGCAAGGGCGTGGAGCGTCAGCTTCCCGGCCGACTGGTCGGAGTCAGCGTGGACGCCGACGGCAACCAGGCCTACCGGCTCGCGCTGCAGACCAGGGAACAGCACATCCGCCGTGAAAAGGCCACCAGCAACATCTGCACCGCCCAGGTACTGCTGGCCGTTGTCGCCTCGATGTACGGCGTCTACCACGGTCCCGAAGGGCTGCGCGCCATCGCCACCCGCACGCACCGCATGGCCACCGTGCTGGCCGAACAGTTGCGTCGCGGCGGCGTGGAGGTCTGCCACGAGGACTTCTTCGACACCGTGCTCACCCGCGTTCCCGGCCGGGCCGACGAGATCGTCGCCGCGGCACGACGCAACGGTGTCAACCTGCGCAGGGTCGATGCCGACCACGTCGGTATCAGCTGCGACGAGACCACCACCAGGCAGCGGTTGACCTCGGTCTGGGAGGCATTCGGGCTGTCCGGCGACGACCTCACCCCGGTGGACGAGCTGGACACCCTCGTGTCGGACGCGCTGCCTGCCGAGCTGCGTCGGACCACCGAGTACATGACCCACCCGGTATTCCACCGGCACCGCTCGGAGACGGCGCTGCTGCGGTACCTGCGCGGGCTCTCCGACTCCGATGTCGCACTGGACCGGAGCATGATTCCGCTCGGCTCCTGCACCATGAAGCTCAACGCGACGGCCGAGATGGAACCGATCACCTGGCCCGCGTTCGCCGAGCTGCACCCGTTCGCTCCCGCCGAGGACGCGGCTGGGATGTTGCGCGTCGTCGAGGACCTGCAGAACTGGCTGGCCGAGATCACCGGTTACGACTCGGTGAGCCTGCAGCCCAACGCGGGCAGCCAGGGTGAGTTCGCCGGGCTGCTGGCCATTCGCGCCTACCACCGCCAACGTGGTCAGCAACAGCGCGAGGTGTGCCTGATCCCGGCCAGCGCCCACGGCACCAACGCTGCCAGCGCGGTCATGGCTGGGCTGCGCGTCGTCGTCGTGCGCTGCGACGACGCGGGCAACATCGAGATGGATCATCTGCGCGAGCTGGTGGACAAGCACCAGGACGAGCTCGCCGCCATCATGATCACCTACCCCTCGACGCACGGGGTCTACGAGAACACGGTCCAGGACGTCTGCGGCCTGGTGCACGACGCGGGCGGTCAGGTCTACGTCGACGGCGCCAACCTCAACGCGCTGATCGGGTTGGCCCGGATGGGCAAGTTCGGTGCCGATGTCTCCCACCTGAACCTGCACAAGACCTTCTGCATCCCGCACGGGGGTGGTGGTCCCGGTGTCGGCCCCATCGGGGTGCGCGAACACCTTTCGCCGTTCCTGCCGAACCACCCGTTGCAGCCGCAGGCGGGTCCCGAGACCGGTGTCGGCCCCATCAGCTCCGCCCCGTGGGGCAGCGCCTCGATCCTGCCCATCTCCTGGGCATACGTGCGCATGATGGGTTCCGACGGGTTGCGCCGCGCCACCCTGACGGCGGTCGCCTCGGCCAACTACGTGGCCAAGCGACTCCACGACCACTTCCCGGTCCTCTACACCGGAGGCGGCGGGCTGGTCGCGCACGAGTGCATCCTCGACCTGCGTGACGTCACGGGACGGGCCGGACTCTCCGTCGACGACGTGGCCAAGCGGCTCGCCGACTACGGGCTGCACGCGCCGACGATGTCGTTCCCCGTCGCCGGCACGCTCATGGTGGAACCCACCGAGAGCGAGAACCTGGCGGAACTGGATCGCTTCTGCGACGCGATGATCGCGATCCGCGCCGAGATCGACAAGGTCGCGGCCGGGACTTGGTCCGCCGAGGACAACCCGCTGGTCAATGCTCCGCACACCGCCGCTTCGCTGGCGGGGGAGTGGGAGCACTCCTACAGCCGGTGGGATGCCGTGTACCCGATGGGCGCTCCGGAGAACAAGATCTGGCCCCCGGTGCGGCGGATCGACCAGGCGCGCGGGGACCGCAACCTGGTCTGCTCCTGCCCGCCCCTCTCGGCTTACGAGGGGTAATCGAGCGTTCCACGACCTCGTCTAATACCGTGGGCTCTTTACGTGACCGACTCCGAGAGGGGTATAGGAGCAGATGCTCACCATCAGCGAGAACGCGGCCGAGGTCATCAAGCTGATCTTGGTCGGTGGCGAGTCCCCGGAAGGGGCCGGTCTGCGTATCAGCTCGTCCGAGGGAGAGGCCTCGGCGGAGAGCCTGGAAGCGGCCGTCGCCAACGCCCCGGAGGACAGTGACCAGATTGTCGAGCAGTCCGGTGTGCGGGTCTTCCTGGACGAACAGGCCGCCACGGTGCTCGGCGACAAGACGCTGGACGCCGAGCGGGACGACAACGGGGAACTCGGTCTGACGGTCAGCGAGTGATCCGAGCGCAGTGATGCTGACGTGGGGTGGCCGCCGTCGCGGTCACCCCACGTGCTCTTCCAGCAGCTGCCGACACGTTTCGAGCAGCCGTTGCCGCAGCACGCCCGCTCGTTCGGCGAACGCCCGCTGGTAGCGGACGTACTCCGCACGGCCCGCGGCGGTTTCGATCTCGACGGGGGAGTAGCCCAGTTCGCCGAGATCGTAGGGACTGGCGCGCATGTCCAGCTCGCGGATCTCGGCGGCGAGCTCGAAGGCGTCGGCCGTCAGCTCGGCGGGCACGAACGGATCGAGCTTGTAGCACCACTTGAAGATGTCCATGTTGTTGTGCAGACAGCCCGGCTGTTCGAGGTTCACCCGGTCCTGCTGGGTGGGCTGCAACGTGTTGCGCGGCCGGGCGGCCGTGCTGAAGAATCGGAACGCGTCGTAGTGGCTGCACTGGATGCGCATCGACTCCACGACTTCGTTCGTGCCCTGAACGCCCAGGCGCAGCGGCCATTCCGAGTGCCGCAGCTCGTCCTGGGCGAGTCGGTAGACCATGGCCCACTCGTGCAGCCCGAAGCATCCCAGCTGTGCCGGTCGTGATTCCGTGGCACTCAGCAGGCGGTGCACGAAATCGGCGGTGTCGAGCAGCCGCGGGGTCAGCGCTTCGGGGGACACCATCACGCCGTCCGGCGTCTCGGTGTAGCCGCTTCGGTCGAGGAACTTCGCACCGCCCTCCAGCACCACGCCGAAACCCGGTTGCCAGCGCTCCAGCCTCGACGGGCGCTGGGTGTAGTAGGTGAAGAGGAAGTCCATCACCGGGTGCTTCTCGCCGCGCCGCTGCCGTTCGCGGTGTGGTTCGGTGTATAACTTCATGCGCTCCTGAAACGTGCGTTCACGTTCCTGCCACTCCTCTTGGGTGAGGACAACCACCGCCCTGCTCCCTCCTTGAAGTCAGCACGATGTCAGCACGGTGTCGGCGCGTGCTGACTAGCCTTTGATTGCGGCCTGCATGGTTTGCCTCATGTGCTCCGGTGCATTCTCCATCAGACGCCCGTAGATGTCGGCCGTAACGTGGATCGATCTGTGCCCGAGAGCCACCGGGAGACTTCGTGTAGCGAGACACCGTCAGAGAGTGCGGTCGACGCGAACCAGTGTCGCAAGGCGTGCGAATTTTACGGCAGGCCCAGCCCCTCCCGTATAGCTCTCTTCCGAACATGTTGAAAGTTGTTTCCGCTCACCACACGGCCAAGATCAGAGGGGAAGTACAGACCTTCGTGCTCGTCGATCGTATGAGTGCCGTACGTAACGGTATGTTCGCTCATCGCTTCTACGGGGAACGGAGGGGTGTCCCGATGGTCTCCTTCGACACGTGCTTCGAGGGGGACAAGTCCTGCCTTTTTGTTGCCGTGCTCGTCGATGACCTCTCCGGTCTGCCATCGGATGCGTAACGTCTCGTCCCGCTTGCAGTCCGCTGAGACTGCCAGAGCTTCCGAGATGCGAAGTCCGGACCTACGACATACCGCACGAGCTCTACAGGCGAGCGTTCGGCGACTACCGGAAGGACTCGACGGTCAAGCTGGAGCTGTTCGACCGGCACATCCGAGATCACTACCGAGTTTGCTGCGTCGTAGACGACCGTGCCCACGTCGTAGCAGCGTGGCGTTCGATCGGTCTGACCTGTCTGCAGGTGGCCGAAGGCAATTTCTGACCCATGAGTCAGCCACCCCGCTTCCAAGAACGGGGTGACGGACAGGCGATTGTCATCGATCAGGAGTAAGCTTCTCACCAGCCGAGCTGGTGTTTCGGTTGCTTAGCTCAGAACCAGTATCCGGGCTGCCACCGCACGGACTCCGGACGTGTCCCGGTACGGCAGTACTCGATGATGGCTTCCCGGGCCTGGTCCAGTGGGATCGAGGCCGAGGCGGGAAAGTCGATGCCGTCAGGGTCGAAAGGCAGGGCAGGAAGGGGCTGATCGCCGCTGTCGGGGTTGTAGGTGTCCACGAGCGCGCCGTTCGGCGCGTCGGGATCGACGTAGTTCAGCGCTGCCCATCCGTCCGGTCTCACCGACACGCGGAGACGACCGTCCGGGAACTCCGGGCCGTCGGCTTCGCGGAACGATCTGCACGGGCGATCCCAGACATACACCTCGCAGACCGGCCGAGGCGGTTCGTTCGTGATGGTCCTGATGAGCTCGGCGAGCTCATCAGGGGTGTGGGCGTAGTGGAAGGTGTCGTGGAATACCGCGGTGACCACGGTCTCGGTTTCAGTGGTGGTCATGGAGTGGCTTCTCCTCGAAGTTCGATCGGTTCACGGGCTCCGGGCTCCCAAACGGCCAGGGTCGAGCCGCGAGGAAGAATCGCTCGCACAGCGGCACCGCATCCTTTGGTGAGGTCGCAGACCGTATTGTTCAACACGATCACGCCGTAGGTCTGCCCTTGTTCCCTCATCCGTTGGGCGTATTTCACCTCGACATGGATCGTGACTGCGGGGGCACCTCGGTCGTCGGCGTAGCGAAACGTCGAGTTGTGCAGGTTGAGGCGAGCGCGTTCGGATTCGTCGTCGTGTCCGCTGGTTTCGGTGAGTTCGGTGCCGTCCTGGTCGTAGGTGAGTCCGGTGGTTTGGCCACCGGTGTGCTCGGGCAGCCGCTGGCGAACCTGGTCGATCCAGGTGCGGTCGCGGGCCGTGTCAGTGGGAATCCGGGGACGGGTGGACGGGTGCGGCAGGCTCGGCGGCGGCTCGCTGTTCACGCCGAGGGTGGCGAGGTAGCTCACCAGGTGCTCGCGGGTGTTCTCGGACAGCGCGAGGACGTCGTCGATGAGCTCACGTGCTCGCTCGAACAAGGCATAGCCGTTCTCCAATTCGGGTGAAGTGCTGCCCTGGCCGATCTCGGCCAGGGTCGGTAGGGCGTATTCCTCGATCCAGGCGCGTGCTTGGTGCAGTTGCTCGGGCGGCAGTTGTCCGAGCATGCCGCCGAGGGTGTTGCCCACCTCTTCCACGTGGGACATGACAATCCCCTACAGGACGGCGGAGAAGGTGCTGACGTGGTCGGTGGCCTGCGCTACGGCTTGGACCGCTTCGCTTACTTTCTCGTGGGCGATGCCGAACAGTTGGAGTGCTTGTCGCACATCATCGTTGGTGCTGGTCCCGGCCACCTGGTACAGCAGCCCGCCTAGCTCCTCCAGCCGTGTTCGCACGGCCGCAAGCTCGCCGGTGGGCGCGGTCTCGATGACCTGTTGCAACTGGCTGCGGATTTCTTCGAGCATTGCGGTCTCCGATCAGTAAGACACTTCTGACGCGTCATTTCCAGCGATGAGCGCTGCTCCGCTCGTGCAGGTCGCGAGCCAGATCCACGCGAGGATGCGACGCAAGAGCAACTTGGGGAGCAGGATCGTTCCGCCACCGGAGATCACCAACGAAAGCACCACCGCCGCGTGGTGATGCCGTTGCTGATGGGGTCCGTATGGTGCGGCGGAGTCAGCAGTCCTGCGATCGACTGGCGGCCGTACGGCGATGGACGACCCGTTGGGCGGCGGTACAGCTGTCTTGGTCATGTCTCTCCTGGTGGGGATCCGTCCGGCCGGGACGGGGGAGGGGAGTAGCCCGGCCGGACGGGGACGGCCCAACACCGGATGTCGGGGATCGGCAGTGCTGGACCGTGGTCAGAGGCGGCGTAACCCGTTCAGGACGCGACGCATCAGATCGAGCTCCGGGTCAGCGAACGAGGTGGGCACGACCGTGGTGGTAGTCTTCGCAGGCCACTCCGGTAGGTGAGGACTACCGGAGTGGCTTTCTTCTGGGGATACCGGAGGCAGCGTGCCGGACCAATGGGAGTACCGGGGTAGTCGTGCCACCGGCAATTCCTGGGTCCGAGGTTCGTCCGTCATTTGTCGTCGCGGCTGCCCAACCGTCAGTGTTCCCTGAGCCGTTTCCGCGTGCCGAGGTCTTCGTCCGCTGAAGTGCCACCCATCGGGTTGACGAGCATTGTCTTCCCGCATAAGCCGGTGAGCACTAAAAGAGGATTCCTTCAAGAACTGAGTACGGCACGGCTGTCTGGCGGCTCGGTGGTTCGTTCAAGTCGCCGGAGAAGGCCGGAACGTACCCGCGTGGTCGATACGGACTCGCGGTTCCGTCCGGTCATTCTTCCTCCGCGGTGCTCCCGGTGCCCGACTGCTCGGCGATCAGGAGTTCCGTGCAGTCCGAGCAGGTGGGGGCCTGAAACCAGTCCAGCTCGCTCGGTTTCGCCATCGGGTACTGAAACCCGCACACCGACGTATCGGCCGGTCGGCCGTCCCAGTGTTTGCCCCGGAAGGCGTGCCGGTGCCATTTGAACCCGGTTCGATCCGGTACGGGCAACCAGTAGTGCTGCCGCTCGGTGGTTTCCATCGTTACGCCTCCCTCGTTGCCTCGGACAGATGGGCACTCAATGGGTTTGCGTCATTACTCGTTGAAGTGCTCTGTCGGTATCGTCGGAGGCGCCGATCATCGAGTGAAGGTCAGAGAGGTCTTCCAGTGTCTACAGCGGAGGATGTGGGGTCGCTGCTGCGGGCTGCTCGCGAGGATGCTGGGCTGAGCCTCACCAGAATGGCTCAGTTGACGCACTACTCGAAGCCTTACCTCGGACTCGTCGAGACGGGAAGACGACCGGCCACGGTGGATATCGTTGTCGCGTACGAGCGAGAGCTGGGGCCGATTGGAGACGACATGCTGAAGCGACGGGACATCACCCATCCCCGCGTGATGAAACTTGACCGGCCGACCCTGACCGAACTCGCCCGATCTATCGACAGTGGCGATCCGGGTTCCCTGGCCAACACCCCTTCGAGTCGAAACGTTGACTTCTTCCTGGCCGCGAAGCTCAATCAGAGCGGTGCGGACCACCTGCGCGAGTGGGCACGGGCAGGAAGCAGCGTCACGCTGCGGACGAACGCGATCGCCGTGCTGTCGAAGATGGCACACCCGGAAGACACGGGTCTCATCATCGATGTGTTGGAGCGCGACGAAAAGGTTCGATACCTGAGCCTTGCCTCCGAGGTCTCCAAGCTCGCGCAACACGAATGGGAAGTGTGCCTGACAGTGGCCAAGGACCCCACGAAAGCTCCCGAGCCCAGAAAACTCGCGAAAGCACTCGGAAAGGAAGTCATGCTGGAGAAGGATGCCGAGTCCCGCTGGTGCGGCGCTCATCTGCTAACCGGGCTCGTCCCCGTGCTGGGGCGCTGAAGAACGTTCAACGCACAGCCGTTCTCGTGGATTTGAGGGCGTCCCGGCTCGGCGTGCAATTTTTCTGAAAGACTTTCTCTTTCAGGATTGAGAGCGAAGAAGAGCCCCCTGATCGAAACCAGGGGGCTCATGCTATATCTCTTCCGCCAAGTCGAAATAAAGCAATACTGATTCTAGCGCGGAATAGACTTCCCGCCACATGCGGTCCAGGCAGCGCGTGAGTAGGGCCGCAAGTCCTGGCCACGGTTCACAGCCATGTGGTTCCCGGTTAGAGCGGGTGAAATCCGCGCGTCAGGAAACGCACGATCTAGGCGAACCCGGCCGTGTTCTTGGTAAGCCCTGGCGCTCATGCTCGGGCACTATCGGCCCATCATCGTCGCTCTGCCCGTAACCCCCGGCTCGGCGCGGGTGTAACACCCCGCGCGGGGTGAAGCTCCGAAGTCACAATTCCGGTATACCGAGAAGCTTCACCTCCCCCTCGATCCCGGGAGAGATGTGTCGAACACACGACATACCCGAGATCGAGGGGGGACTCGCAGCCTTACGGGTCCACGCGGGACCCGAGCCCCGGCATCGCCTACGGCTCAACAGAAAAGACGAACGGCGACCTGGCACCGGGGCCGCGAGTGAGGCTGTCGGGGGCGTTCAGAGCGAGGCCGCACCGAGCGACACCAACGAGCGCGTGGTGTACGAACCCGGATTCCATCACCGGGTGCTCTGGACCCGTTCCGTGTTCTGGCGCCCCGCCCCACCACGAATCGCCCACGACTCTCCGGGCGCCTCCGGGTGGAAGCGCCCGGAGGCGGGTCAGGCCACGTGGGTACCGTCGCGGACGGTGCCGACGTACTCCTCGACGAGGTCCTCCAGCGCCACCACGCCGAGTGGTTTCCCGCCGTCGTCGATGGCGGTGGCCAGATGACTGCCGGTTCGGCGCAGCGCCGTCAGCGCGTCGTCCAGCCTCGCCCGCGCCCGCACGGTGGGCAGCGTGCGGATCCGCGAGCTCGGGACCAAGGTGCGCGGCGAGCTTCCCGCCTGGTCCAGCACGTCCTTGACGTGCAGGTACCCCACGAGCTTGCCGCTCTCGCCGCGAACGGGGAAACGCGAGAAGCCCGTGGACGAGACGGCGTTCTCCACGTCGGTCAGCGTGGGATCACCCGGAAGGGTGGTCAGATCGTGCAGCGGAACGAGGATGTCACCGACGGTGCTCTCCAGCGAGGAGAGCGTCTTCGCCAGCCTGCGGTGCTCGGACTGGTCCAGCAGCCCCTCGCGCCTCGACTCCACCAACAACTCCGCCAGCTCGGAGGAGGTGTAGGCGGTCTCCAGATCCTCCTTGGGCTGTACCCGCAGCACGCGCAGCACCAGGTTGGCCAGCATGTTGAACAGCGCGATCAACGGCCGGGCGACCTTGACGAAGCCCACCAGGGCGGGAACCAGCCACAGCGCCAACCGTTCCGGATCGGCGATCGCGAGGTTCTTCGGAACCATCTCGCCGACCAGCACGTGCAGCACGACCACGAGCGCGAGCGCGATCGCGAAGGAGACCGCGTGCACCAGCACCGAGGGCACCGGAATCGGGCCCAGCAGCCGGTCGAGCTGGTGTGCCACGGCCGGCTCGCCCAACCTGCCCAGTCCCAGCGAGCAGAGCGTGATGCCGAGCTGGGCGCTGGTCAACATCAGCGAGCCTTCCTGGCTGGCTCTGATGACCGTGTTCGCCCGTTGTATTCCCTGCTCGCGAAGTGCCTCCAAGCGGTCCCTCCGCGAGGAGAGCAGGGAGAACTCCGCTCCCACGAACAGCGCGTTGAGCAGCAGGAGCAGCACGGTGAGTCCGATGGCCGTACCGTCGCTCATCGTGACACCTCCCGTTGCGGTTCGGCGCTCGCGACCGGCTGTCTGGAACCGAGATCAGGGGATCGGTGCTGCAGCCGCAGTTCCGCGATGCGATGCCGGTCCATGCCGGTGACCGTCAGGGTCCAGTCGTCCTGCTGGAGCCGGTCGCCCGGCGTGGGGATGCGGCCCAGCCGGTACAGCACGAAGCCCGCCACCGTCTCGTAGTCACCTTCCGGCATGGCGAAACCGGTGGCCTCCTCGAGTTCGTCCGCCCGCAGCAGTCCGGAGATGTTCCAACTGGAACCGCCGGTGCGTCGCACGGCGGCCACTTCACGTCGGTCGTGCTCGTCGCGCACGTCACCGATGATCTCCTCGACGACGTCCTCCAGACTCACGATTCCCGCCGTGCCGCCGTACTCGTCGACCACCAGCGCCATCTGCAACCCGGAACCGCGCAGCCGCTCCAGCAGCGCGTCACCGTCCAGGCTCTCCGGCACCGTGGGCACCGGTCGTGTCAGCGAACCCACCGAGGTTCCGGCGCGCTCTTCCAGCGGCACACCGAAAGCCTGTTTGACGTGTACGACACCGTGCACCTCGTCGAGATCGTCGCCGTGTACCGGAAACCGGGAGAAGCCGGTGCGTCGTGCGGTGTCGATCAGTTCGAGCACGCTGTCCCGCGCGTCCAGTGACTCGACCCGCACCCGGGGGGTCATCAGTTCCTGGGCCGTACGTTCCCCGAACCGCAGCGAGCGGTCCATCAGCACGGCGGTCGCCTCGTCGAGCGTGCCGTGCTCGGCGCTGGAACGCACGATCGAACCGAGTTCGTCGGGGGAGCGGGCCGAACGCAGTTCCTCCTGCGGCTCGACGCCGAACTTCCGGATCACCCAGTTGGCGCTGTTGTTCATACCGTTGATCAACAGGCTGAACACCCGGGAGAACGTGGCGTGGTAACCCGAGACCGCCCGGGCCGTGGGCAGTGGTCGTGCGATCGCGAGGTTCTTCGGAACCATCTCGCCGAAAACCATCGACAGCGTGGTCGCCAGAAAGATCGCGAGCACGAGGGCCAGGGGAACGGCCACACTCATCGGTATCCCGAGCGCGGTGATGACCGGGCGTAGCAGGTCACCGATCAGCGGCTCCGCCACATAACCGGTCACCAGGGTGGTCAGCGTGATCGCCACCTGCGCGCCGGAAAGCTGGAACGAGAGTGTGCTGTGTGCGCGGCGTACCGATCTGGAACGCCGGTCGCCGACCTCGGCGACATGGGTGTCGATGGTGCTGCGTTCCAGGGTGGTCAGCGAGAACTCGGCGGCCACGGCCAGCGCCGTGCCCAACGTGAGCACCCCGACGAACAACAGCCCCAGGATCGCGAGTAGAACGTCCATCATCCACCGCCTCGCGACTGGCTGTTACGGCGCCGCAGCCGATGGTGAGTAGCAAAGCAGCCGGGTCTTCGACCCGGCCCGGTACTGCCGTCGGTCGAGTGTGCCTCGGGCACTGACGCTGTCACTCCTTTTGCGTCGTGTCGTGATCGTCGAATACCGGGTCCGCGTTCTCCGCGCGGAGGCGGTGCTCCCGGTATCGGTGCGTACATCCTACCGTGCGGGAAGCCGTGATGGCTTCCACTGTGGCGCGGATATCCCACCGGGAGCCCGTTCCCACCGGTTCCGGTGTGGCGTCGGCCGCGAATTCTCAGGGTTGCCTGCCCAGCATCGCCAACAGGCGGCTCTGCGGGGCCGCCGAGATGCTCACGGGTTTCGCCGGTGCGAAGAGCCCGGAGTCGGCGAGCGCCCCCAGGTGCGGTTCGAACACCGTGCGCACGGCTTCGACCAGTTCCGGGTCGAGCCCGGTGTCGGCTCCGATGCCCTTCGCGAGGTCCCAGGCGTGTACCGCGAGGTCCATCGTCATCTGCCAGCCGTAGTCCTCGGTGGGGATCTTTCCACCGGTGACGTGTACCCGGCCGGACAGCTTCGCGGTGTCCCAGGCCGCTCGTGCCGCGGAACTGGCCCTGTCCCATGCCGCTTGCGGGTCCTCGCCCACCAGATCACCGTCGAACCGGTCGCCGACCTGTTCCAGCGTGTGCCCCTCCAGCAGCCAGGGTGCCCACAGCTGCTCGCTGACCAGGTGGTTGAGCAGATCGCGTACTCGCCACTCGTCGCACGGGGTCGCGTTGTCCAGTTGATCGATTCCGGTGCGACGAACACGGTTGTCGAATTCGCGCATCGCCGCCCGGTGCGCGGGCAACAGTTCCATCTCTGCTCCATGGCTCTGCGTGGTCCAGGGTGCCGCTGATATGCGATTCGAAGGCTCGCACAATGGTTCTCGGGGTGCGAAGTCGGGAGAGCGCGAGTCGACCGGGACCCGGCGTTCCGCGTCCGCCGCTCGTGGGGCCGCGGGTCGCCGCGTCCGTGGCGGTCTTCGAAAGCGCCGAGTGAGGTCGGTCACATAGCGTGAGTGTATTCGTTGCGCGGCAGCCACGGTCGGTACTGAGGGTGTGACTGCCGGAACGCGCCACCCTCCTGGCGCGAACAGGGGCGGACCCCGGTTTCCCGGGATTGTCCACCTGTGAAACATCTGCTCATCCAGACGTCACACCTTTGATGGCCCCAGTGCTCGTGGCCTGCGAAGAAGTGCGTATCCTGCCGCAAGTTGTCAGGTGGCCACAGCCGCCTCGCCACGCGTACGAGAGGACGTGATCGTGAACACCTCCACGGTTACGAGCGGGTCGCACGGGAAAGGGTTCTTCGGACAGCCCCCCGGTTTGTCCACATTGTTCTTCGTCGAGATGTGGGAGCGCTTTTCCTACTACGGGATGCGCGCGATACTCGCTCTCTACCTCTATACGGCGGTCACCCAGGGCGGCCTCGGCATGGCCGAGTCGATCGCCGCGTCGTTGGTGTTGACGTACGGTTCTTCGGTCTATCTGACCGGCGTCGCCGGTGGTTGGCTCGCGGACCGCGTTCTCGGTGCGCAGCGAGCCATCTTCTACGGCGGCGTGCTCATCATGCTCGGCCATGTCTGCATGGCCTTCCCGGGCGGTTACTACACCCTGGGTGCGGGGCTCGCGCTGATCGTGCTCGGTACCGGTCTGCTCAAGCCCAACGTCTCCAACGTCGTCGGCGGTCTCTACTCCAAGGACGACGCGCGACGGGACGCGGGCTTCTCCATCTTCTACACCGGAATCAACATCGGGGCCTTCGCCAGCCAACTGATCACTCCGGCACTGGCCGCTGGGCCCGGGTTCCATTGGGGCTTCGGCGCGGCAGCCGTCGGAATGGCACTCGGCCTGGCCCAGTACGTACTCGGTCGGGGCCGTCTCGCCGGCGTGGGAAGTCAGCCGGTCAACCCGCTTCCGGCGCACCGTCGCAACCGGGTTCTCGGGCGAGTGGCGCTCATCGCGGTCGCCGCGCTGTTACTGCTGGGCGGCGCGTTGACCCTGTTCGGCGTGACCGGCCTCATCAACACCATCACCCTGGTCTCGATCCTGCTTCCCGTCGCCTACTTCCTGGTGATGTTCCGCAGCAACCAGGTGACCAAGATGGAACGGGACCGGCTGCTTTCCTACATCCCGTTGTTCGTGGCCACGGCGGTCTTCTTCTTGCTCTTCGAACAACAGGCGGCGACGCTGGTCATCGTGACCGACCAGCAGACGGACACCACGCTGTTCGGCTTCGACTTCCCGGTGGGTTGGTTCCAGTCCATCAATCCGCTGGCCATCATCGTGCTGGCACCGCTGTTCGCATGGATGTGGACCAGACTGGGCAGTCGCCAACCGAGCACGCCGATCAAGTTCACCGGCGGACTCTTCTTCGTCGCGCTCGGTTTCCTCTGGGTGGTCTTCGCCGGGCTGTTCCGCGACGAACAGGGCCTGTTGAACCCGTTGATGATCGCCTTCGTGTTCGTGCTGTTCACCGTCGGTGAGCTCATGCTCTCGCCCGTGGGCCTGTCGGCCACCACCAAACTGGCTCCGGACGCGTTCTCCTCGCAGACCATGGGGCTGTACTTCCTGGCTCCCGCGCTGGGGCAGGGAGTAGCGGCGCAGATCGCGAAGCTCTACTCGGAACAGCACCAGGACATGTACTTCGGCGGCGTGGCCCTGGTCACATTCGCTCTGGCGGTGCTGCTCGCGCTGTTGTCCCCGCGTGTCAAGAGCTACATGCACGGGGTGAACTGAAGGGATGAACTGAACCGGCCCTCGCTGCCGCACCCCGGTGCTTCCCGCGCCGCGCACCTCTTCCGAGGAGAGGTGCGCGGCGCGGTTCTCGGCACGCGCGGGGGGTTCCCTTCGCGGGTCCGTTCCCCCGCACCGATCGGGGGCGACCGCGCTCCGTCCCGTCCGCCCCGATCCGATCAGGGCAGTGTGAATATGTCGCCCAGCACGGTGTGCTCGGCGGTCAACCGGTGTGCTGCCGGACTGTCGTAGACCACGAACAGTTTCTCGCCGTCCGACTCCGAGACGACCGAGATCCCCTCGGCGTGATCGTCACCGACCCCGTGGGGAAGTTCCAGCTCCACCGGCAGTTGCTCGGAACGCACCACCTCGGGAGCCTCGCTCTTCGCCGCGTCGTGCCAGCGATGCACCCGGATCGGTCCATCGAGGTCCATGGACGGTCCCGCCAGCACGAGCAGGTCGTCACCGTGCGGGCACAGATCCCGGATCCCGAGCCCGTCGAGGTCGAGGAAGTGCTTGCGATAGCGTGAGCCGCCGAAGCCACCCAGGGTGAGCTCACCGGCCTCCGAGCCCTCGCTCGGCGCGATCTCCAGCAGCACGGCCCAGCCCCGAAGCACCGGTCCCCGCAGCCCGAGGAACAACTCGTCGCCCTTCACGGCGACTCCCTCGACGTCGAGCCCGTTGTCCTTGGCGGGTATCCGCAGGAACGGGCTCAGATGCGGATCCTCCGCCAGCGCTTCGGTCAGGCTGTCCTTGCGGCGCGCGCCGAGCACCGCGGAGCGCCTGCCGTCCGATGCCTCCCGCACCAGTCGTGGCGGACCGTCCCCGTCACGCTCCACGGCCAGCCTGGCCACGACGTGCCGGTTCGCCTCGTCCCGCACCTTGGCCAGTCGTTTGGCCGCCTTGGTGTCGTCGTGCTTGGGTTTGATCTTCTTGCGCACCAGGCTGTGCGAGCCCACCGCCCAGAGCCAGTCCCCGTTCAGGCCGAGTCCTTCGATGTCGGCCTCCTCCTCGGCGGGACCGGGCAGCGGCACGAGATCGGCGAGTCGAAAGGTTCGCTGCTCACCGTAGGAATCCGGGTGCTCCCCCTCCGCGAGTCGCATTCGTTCCACGGTCGCGGTCTCGTCACCGGCCAACCACAGACACCCGTCGTCACCCCGGATCGCGGAGATGTTGACATGCGTTTCCGCGTCCACCGACTCCTCGTGGAACCGCAGCGCCATACGTCGTTCGATTTCGTGGTGCATGGTCCGCATTATGCGGCCCTCCCGGTGTTCCGCTCCGGCCGTGGGAGGTGTTCGTCCGCGAGGACACGCCTCACCGTGCAGGTTCGGTTTCCCGGCGTTCGACGAATCCGAACTCCCGTCCGAGGTCGTGCAGGATCCGGCCGACCCGGTCGAGCAGGTAGACCGTGCGGTGCAGCGAGGTGGGCCCGGACGGCAGGGTCTCCGCGATGTCGTGCAGCTCCTCCGCTCGTTCCCGCATGTCCTCGACGATCCCGTCGAAGCTCCGCGTTCCTCGACCGGTCAGCGCCGCCGCGGCTTCCGCCATGCACCGGAGCAGTTCGACCAGCCTGCTCCGGGTGTCCGCGTCGATCATCTCGGCGCTGTTGCCCAGCACCACGGTGAGGTTGCGGATGTAGTAGGCACAACCGGACGCCATGGTCAGTTCGCGTTCCAGGCGACTGCCCTGGGAACGCATCCGCAGCCCTGTCAGCGGCCGCGCGCTGCTACGCAGTCGGTGGAACCGGTCGTCCAGTTCCCGCACGTCCTCGCGCAGCCCGGAGACGGTTCCCTCGGCCTCGACGTCGCCGGCGGCCCGGCGAAGCAGGTCCCGCAGCCGCAACAGGAAATCCTCCGAGCGTGAACGCACCACCGAGCGGGTGCTCGTCGGCAGCACCAGCACGGCGGCGAGGACCCCCGCGGCGGCCCCCACCGCCGTTTCCACCAGTCGGGTCTCCAACACAGCCACGGAGAAGCTGCCCAGGATTCCGTAGAGGAGACCGAGTGCGGTCGTGATGAAGAACGTCAGGGCGGCGTAGGAGTATCCGATGAAGTAGAACGCGAGGAACAGGCACAGCAGGATCAGTACCAGTTCGGTGGCCAGATACCCCGTCAACTGCGAGGCCACCAGAATTCCGGCCAGCACCCCCAACAGCGTGCCCGCGGTGCGTTGCCAGGCACGTACCAGCAGCTCACCGCGGCTGTTGACGCTGATGAAAACCACGAACGCCGTTATCACGGCCCAGTACCAGCGGTTCGGCGACACCAGCTGTCCCCCGACGATGGCCAGCGCCGCTGCCGTGGTCACCTGAACCGCGGTCCGCACCTCGGGGCGTCGGAGTCCGGTCTCGGAGTCCGACGGTTCGTCCTGCTCGTCGGTGTCCTGTTCGGTCTCGGCGCTCTCGGGCTGTTCGGAGGTGGACTCGTCCGCGGTGTAGTCGCTGCCGAGCTCGGAGGTCGCCTCGGCCAGTTCGGCCATCGCGGATCCGAGTCTGCGCACCGTCATGGCCAGTTCGGCCGATCCCTGCCGTTCCAGCTCCTCGGCGACACGTTTGGCCGCCTTGCGGAACTCGGTGGGGTCCGTGCGCAGCACGTGCAGCAACGGCGTCAGTGCCGGAACGGCTCCGGAAGGGTGATCGATCGCTCTGGTCAGTGGTGTGAGCAGGTTCTCCGCGGCCAGCTCGACATTGAGCAGGCGTTGTCGAAGCCGGTTTCTGCCCACCTCGTCGATACCGTTCAGCTGCTCCACCGTCCCTTCGAGCATCAACGCGGTCTCGTTCAGCCGGGTCGAGCGGTTCTGCAGCTCGCGGCGCCGTTTCGTCGAGCCGGGGTGTTCGGCCAGATCGCGCACCGTGTGCAGCAGCGCGTGCACCTGCGCCCGCATGGTTCGCCTACCCCGTTCGAGAACCCCCTGCGGATCGTCACGCAGCACTACGAAGCGCAACAGGCAGGCCGCCAGCGCACCGCAAACCGCGGCCAGCGCCATCACCGGGATCTGGGAGAGGGTCGGTCGCAGGAACATCGCGAAGAAGTAGCCGAAGAACCCCACGAAGCCCAGTGCGAAGTACCGCACGCCGAATCGGCGGACATAGGTGGCCGTGAAGATGACCAGCAGAAAGATCAGTACCGTCAGGAACGGGACGTGTCGACTGACGGTGGCGACGCCCAGGCTGATCGTGGCCGGAATCGGCATCAACAGCGTGGTGATCAGTCTGCCCCGCTCGGTGGGATCGTTGACCGCCACCGAGGACTGGATGGCCACGATCGCACCGATCAGCGCGCTGGGCAGCGCCAGCCCCAGCCACGCGAGCGTGGGCAGCATGACCAGCAGTGTCAGGGCGACGGAGGAGACCACCCGAACGGCGGTCCGGAACCTGCGCAGCGCGGGGTCCGAGGCGACGAAGCGATTCCACCACTCGCTCCACATGCGTGCCTCCGGCTGCCGTGACTGGCCGACTTCTTCCCGTCGGCTCGCGGTTGTCGATCGGGCCGGGGGCGAGATTACGCCCGCGGGCGGTTCGGGGCATCGCACACGCCGGGCCGTGCAGGGGAGCGCCGGATCACACCCCGCCGCCGCGGTGGCGACGTACGCTCTCCTCCACCAGATCCAGCACCGGGTCCATGTCGTCAGCGGGAAACCCCATGGCCAGGTGCGAGACGAGTCCTTCCAGAACCAGCTCCAGGTACGCGGTGAGCACGTCCACATCGACGTCGTCACGCAGATTGCCCGAGCGGTGCTGCCGGTTGAGTCGTTCCCTGGTCGCGGCGGTGAGCTGCTCGGAGCGTTGTGCCCACCTGCCGCGGAACTCCTCGTCGGTCCGCAGCCTGCGGGACACCTCCAGTCGGGTGCCCAGCCAGTCCGCCCCGGGAACACTTCCGCTGCCGTGCGGATCGGAAAGCAGGTCGCGCATCACTTGCACCAGCCCCTGCTCGGCGACGACGTCGGCCATCCGGCCCGCGTCGTCCTCGGCCAGCGCCAGGAACAGCGACTCCTTGTCCTTGAAATGGTGAAAGATCGCGCCGCGGGAGAGCCCGGTGGCTTCTTCGAGCCTGCGCACGGTCGCACCCTCGTAGCCGTACCTGGCGAAACAGGCACGTGCGCCGTCCAGGATCTGACGGCGTCGCGCCTGCAGGTGGTCCGAGCTCACGCGGGGCATGGACTGATCGTCGCAGCTCGCCGATGTTCTCGCAATCCGTACGTACGTTTTGTGAACTCGCCTGCCCACGCGACGGAATGCGGGGTTTCATAGCAGTCGCCGCTCGCGGACCGCAAGTGGTGCGTATCCCCTCGAACGACGGTAATGTCAACGTGAACACCAGAACACAGGCGGTGATGGAACGTGGCCATGCCCATCGATCGGGATGATCCCGTCGACCCGGCGGTCCACGAGGTACCAAAGTCGCGCTTGCGGAGCCGTGCTGACGCGGAGGCCTACGTCGCCTCCGTGTGTTTCAAACACGGTCCACCCCGCTTGCTCGGCATCGAACTCGAATGGACTGTCCACCATGCCGAAAATCCCCGAAAGCCTCTGGATCCCGAACGCCTCAGACAGGCACTCGGATCCCACACTCCCGGCTCACTGGCCCCGGAAAGCCCGAACGACGGACTGCCGAACGGATCGGCACTGACTCTCGAACCGGGCGGCCAGATCGAAATCTCCAGTGCCGCGCACGAATCGATGAGCGAACTGCTGGAATCACTGACAAGCGACATCGCCTACGTCCGCGAACTGTGCGACCGCGCCGGCCTGGTGCTCGGCGCTCGCGGTATCGATCCCTGGCGCCCACCGCGTCGACTGCTCCCGGTGGCGCGTTACGCGGCCATGGAGCACGCGTTCGACCGCATCGGAAGTGGTGGCAAGCGGATGATGTGCAGCACAGCCGGCATTCAGGTGTGCCTGGACATCGGCGAGCGGGACCGCCTCGGAACGCGCTGGGCGGCGCTGCACGCCCTCGGCCCGGTCCTGACCGCGACGTTCGCCAATTCGTCCACCGTGCTGGGAGGCGACACCGGCTGGGCTTCGGCCCGGGCACGGTCCCTGCTGCACACCGATCCACCCCGCACGCGCCCCGCGCCGATCACAGCCGATCCGGCCGCGGACTGGGCACGGCACGTGTTGGACGTTCCGGTGGTGTGCCTGCGGCGTGACAACGGCGACTGGACCGCTCCGAGCGGGATCAGCTTCGCCGAATGGATCGGTGGTTCACTCGAAGAGGCCCCCACGCGTGACGACCTCGACTATCACCTGACCACCATGTTCTCCCCCGTACGTCCCCGCGGCTACTTCGAGGTGCGCTACATCGACGAGCAGGAGGGGGACGAGTGGATGCTGCCCGCCGCTGCTCTGATCGCCCTGTTCCGCAGCGAAACCGCCGTGGACAAGGTGATCGAGGAGACCGCCGCGGTCGCTGACAGCTGGGTGGACGCCGCGCGCCACGGACTCGCCGATCCCGAACTCGCCCGGGCGGCCGAGGCCGTTTTCGACCTGGCCTGTCGTTGTTTGGAAGCTCTTCCCGACAGTCCCGCCGGGCTGGCCGAGCGGGTGGCCGAAACCGTACGACGGCGCCTCGAAACAGCCCGTGCGGCGAACGAGCCATCCACCACAGGAGGACGACGTGAGCACTATCGGCCCCGAATCGGCTGAACTTACCCCGGACGACCTCAAGAACCGCGTCGCCGTTGAGCTGGAGCGAACCAGGCAGCGCAGCATCGCCCTCACCGACGCGGTCGACGACGACGATCTCGTCGCGCAGCACTCCCCGCTGATGTCGCCACTGGTCTGGGACCTGGCCCACGTCGGCAGCCAGGAGGAGCTCTGGCTGGTGCGGGACGTCGGTGGACGCTCCGCACTGCGACCGGACATCGACGATCTCTACGACGCCTTCCAGCACTCGCGGTGTGACCGCCCCGAACTGCCACTGCTCGGCCCCGACGAGTCACGCGACTACATCGCCACCGTCCGCGACAAGGCCCAGGACGTGCTGCACCGGGTGCGTCTGGACGACAGGCCTCTGGTGGAGCGGGCCTTCGCGTTCGGAATGATCGTGCAGCACGAGCAGCAGCACGACGAGACCATGCTGGCCACTCACCAGTTACGACGCGGCGATCCCGTGCTGCACGCTCCGGATCCACCCCCGGTGGCCGAAACCCCGCTGCCGTCGACGGAAGTGTTCGTCCCGGCGGGCACCTTCACGATGGGAACATCCAGCGAGCCCTGGGCACTGGACAACGAACGCCCCGCTCACCCCGTGCACGTACCCGACTTCCACATCGACGCCCATCCGGTCACCAACGCGGACTTCTTCCGCTTCATCGAAAGCGGCGGTTACCAGCACTCCCGCTGGTGGAGCGAGGAGGGGTGGCGACACCGCGAACACGCGCGACTGAGCGCCCCGCTGTTCTGGCGGCGCAGCGGTGACACCTGGTGGCGCCGCAGGTTCGGCAGGATAGAACGGGTTCCCCCAGAGGAACCCGTGGTGCACGTCAGCTTTCACGAGGCGCAGGCCTACGCGAACTGGGCGGGCAAACGTCTTCCCACCGAAGCGGAATGGGAGAAGGCGGCGCGGTTCGATCCCGCCACGGGGAACTCCATGCGCTATCCGTGGGGCGACCGCGAACCCACTCCCGAACGGGCCAACCTCGGCCAGCGGCACCTGCGTCCCGCTCCGGCCGGTGCCTATGCCGCCGGGCGGTCGCCGTGCGGCGCCGGACAGCTGATCGGTGACGTCTGGGAGTGGACGTCCTCCGATTTCGCCGCTTACCCGGGGTTCGAGGCCTTTCCCTACCGCGAGTACTCGGAAGTCTTCTTCGGTACGTCGCAGAAGGTGCTGCGCGGCGGATCGTTCGGCACCGACGCCGCGGCCTGCAGGGCCACCTTCCGCAACTGGGACTTCCCGGTTCGTCGGCAGATCTTCGCCGGATTTCGCTGTGCACGCACCCCCTCGCGGGACGAACTCGACTGAGCGGACGTGGCCATGTGCAGACATGTCGGTTATCTGGGGACGCCGGTGCGGTTGGACGAGCTGCTGCTGCGTCCGTCCCACGGCCTGCTCGAACAAACCTGGGCGCCGAACGACATGCGCCGGGGTGGAACGATCAACGTGGACGGTTTCGGTGTCGGCTGGTACGGCGCCGAGCGCGTCGAGCCCAGCAGGTACCGCGCGGCTGGGCCGATGTGGGCGGACGAGAACTTCGCCGCGCTGGCCCCCGAGGTGTCGGCGGACGCCCTCGTCGGGGCGATTCGTTCCGCCACCAGATCGACTTCGGCCGAGCGGACGGCCTGTGCCCCGTTCCAATCGGGGCGTTGGCTGTTCAGCCACAACGGATCCGTGCCCGGCTGGCCGGACTCGCTGGCCGAACTGGCCGAAAAGCTCGACCCGGTGAGGTTGCTGGCATCGGAAGCACCGGTGGACTCCGCTGCCGTCTGGGCGCTGTTGTCGCAGCGGCTCTCCGATGGGCAACCCCCCGCCGACGCGGTGCGCGACACGCTGGTCGAAGTGGTCCGCGCCGTTCCCGACGCACGGATGAACATGCTGTTGTCCGACGGGAACCTGTTGATCGCCACCAGCTGGACGCACTCGCTGTCGGTGTGCCGGACCGAGAGCGCGGTGGTCATCGCGTCCGAACCCTTCGAACTACCAGCCGCCGCACGGGGAGACCGCGATGGTTCGGCCCCGGCGGACTCGCCGTGGCATGCCGTGCCGGACGGCCACCTCGTCGTCGCCGACCGCGAGGAGACCAGTCTGACCCCGTTGCCGGACATCGAACTACGAGACAGCCCGACCTCCGAGAGCAGGTAACCGGATGCACGCCGTCGAACTGATCAATCACCGTTCCGAGGCCGACGTGGCGCGTGAACTACGTGCCGACGCCAGGGACGGACTCACCGCCGAGCCGAAACGCTTGCCGCCCAAGTGGTTCTACGACGCCCACGGCAGTGAGCTCTTCGAGCGCATCACCGAACTTCCCGAGTACTACCAGACCAGGGCCGAGTACGAGATTCTCGAGACACACGCGCTGGACATCGTGGAGCGCACGGGCTTGGACACGCTCGTCGAGCTCGGTTCCGGGTCCTCCTACAAGACCAGACTGCTGCTCGACGCGATGCGCAAGAACGAGACACTGCGTCGCTTCGTTCCGCTCGACGTGTCGGCCTCCGCCCTGCGTGGCGCGCTCGAAGCCATCGCGTCGGACTACCCGGAACCGGCGCTGTACGGGATCGTGGGGGACTTCGACACCGCACTGGCCGCACTGCCCGAGGAGGGGACGCGGTTGGTGGCGTTGCTCGGCGGGACGATCGGCAACATGCGTCACCGCCAGCGGGTGCGATTCCTGCGCACCGTTCGGGAAGCGTTGTCGAAGGGGGAGTGGCTGTTGCTCGGCACCGATCTCGTCAAGGATCCCGCACGGTTGCGGCGTGCCTACGACGACAGCGCCGGGATCACCGCCGAGTTCAACCGCAACGTGTTGCGCGTGCTCAATCGTGAGCTCGACGCGGACTTCCCGGTGAACGAGTTCGAGCACCTCGCCGACTGGAACGAGGAACGGGAACGGATCGAGATCGGACTGCGCGCTCCCCGCACCATGCGGGTACGGCTGGCCGAACTGGAGTCAACGATCGAGCTGGCCGCCGGTGAAGTGATCGAGACCGAGATCTCGGCGAAGTTCCGGAGGGAACGTGTCGACTCCGAACTGGCCGAATCGGGGTTCGAACCGGTCGAGTGGTGGACCGATCGGGCCGGGGACTTCGCGGTTTCGTTGGCCCGTGTCCGTTGAGGAAGTCGTTCTCGCGGGGTCCAGTCCTCGTACCGCGGTCGAGCACGATTTCACTCGGCCGGTCGGTCCGGTGCGTCGGAACCGTGTGACAGACCGGGAACGATACTCGTCGCGGCTTCCCGCGGTGACGCGGTGAGCATCAGACACGGCAGACATGGCATGCCCGCCGGTCGGTCCGCCGTCTCGGCCACTGTGTCCGGGATGCGCAGTCCACAGTGGGTTGCCCAGTGCTCCGGGAGCTCGCCGCGCCCCGTCGCGTCATCGTCGTCGAGGGTGCAGAGATGGACCTGTCGCCGCGATTCACCAACGAGCCCCGCCCTGTACCGAACGGCTATCGTTCTGCTCATGCCGTCGCTCCGACACGCTCCTTGGCCACGCCCATGCACGCGTCGCAGGTGGGCCACAGCCAGTTGAGCTCGTTCGAGGCCGCCGCCACGACCCGCTTTCCGCACAACGTGTCGAGTCTTTCCCCCTCGTCGTGCTGCTTACCCCCGGGGAGCGGGCCGGCGATGGCGTGCCGTTGTTTCTCGGCGGGTTGCCAGTGATGTTTGAGTTCACTTGTCATGATCACACCTCCATGACGGGAGACGCACGAGCCCGCTGACGGTGATGCTCGCGGGCGTATTCTGTGACCGTTTTCACCCGTCGGAATGAGTCGGGATTCCGAAGACGGAAACTCCCCGTGTGATCCTAATCCTTCTCGAAAGAGCTCGGCGCCGTGGTCCCGTCCGAACGGGACCACGGCGCCGAGAGGGAACTCCGCGACCTGTCAGGAATTGACCATGTTCCGCAGGACGTACTGCAGAATACCGCCGTTCCGGTAGTAGTCGGCCTCACCCGGCGTGTCGATGCGAACGTCCGCGTCGAACTCCACGGTGGAGCCGTCCTCCTTGGTGGCGGTCACCTTCACCGTGGACGGGATCTCACCGTTGTTGAAGGCGGTGATCCCGTTGATGTCGTAGTGCTCGGTCCCGTCCAGTCCCAGTGACCTGGCGGTGCTTCCCGCCGGGAACTGCAGCGGGACGACTCCCATGCCGATCAGGTTCGAACGGTGGATGCGTTCGAACGATTCGGCGATCACCGCGCGCACACCGAGCAGCGCGGTGCCCTTCGCGGCCCAGTCCCGTGACGAGCCGGAGCCGTACTCCTTGCCCGCCAGGACCACCAGCGGCGTGTTCTCGGCGGCGTAGTTCTGCGCCGCGTCGTAGATGAACGCCTGCGGAGCGCCGGGCTGGGTGAAGTCGCGCGTGTAGCCGCCCTGCACGTCGTCGAGCAGCAGGTTGCGCAGCCGGATGTTGGCGAACGTGCCCCGGATCATCACCTCGTGGTTGCCCCTGCGGGAACCGTAGGAGTTGAAGTCCTTGCGCTCGATGCCGTGCTCGCGCAGGTACTGCCCGGCTGGGGAGTCGGGCTTGATGGCGCCCGCCGGCGAGATGTGGTCGGTGGTGACCGAGTCGCCGAGCAGGGCCAGCACCCTCGCACCGGAGATGTCGGTGACCGGTTCCGGCTCCGCACCCATGCCCTCGAAGTAGGGGGGCTTGCGCACGTAGGTGGAGTCCTGGTCCCACTCGAAGGTCTCGCCCTCAGGGGTGGGCAGCTCCCGCCAGCGCTGGTCGCCCGCGAACACGTCGGAGTAGTCGTTGGTGAACATCTCCTGCGTGATCGCCGAGTCGATGGTGCTCTGAATCTCCTGCGGGCTGGGCCAGATGTCGTTCAGGTAGACCGGTTCGCCCGCGGCGTCGTGCCCCAGCGGATCGTTGGCGAAGTCGAAGTCCATCGAGCCCGCGAGCGCGTAGGCGATCACCAGCGGCGGCGAGGCCAGGTAGTTCATCTTGACGTCCGGGTTGATCCGGCCCTCGAAGTTGCGGTTGCCGGACAGCACCGAGACCACCGAGAGGTCGTTGTCCTGCACCGCCTGCGAGATCTCGGTGGGCAGCGGCCCGGAGTTGCCGATACAGGTGGTGCAGCCGTAGCCGACCAGGTGGTAGCCCAGCTTCTCCAGGTAGGGCCACAGGCCGGCCTTCTCGTAGTAGTCGGTGACCACCTGGGAGCCAGGGGCCATCGAGGTCTTGACCCACGGCTTGGTCTGCAGCCCCTTGTCCACCGCGTTGCGCGCGAGCAGCGCCGCGCCGAGCATCACCGAGGGGTTGGAGGTGTTGGTGCAGGAGGTGATGGACGCGATCACCACGGCGCCGTGGTCGAGCTCGAACTCGCCCTTCTCCTCCGAGGTGACCTTGACGGGGTTGGAGGCCCGGCCGTCGGAGCCGTCGGCGGCCGAGAACAGCTTGGGCTTGTCGCCCTCGTCGTGGTGGGTCACGGCGGGGGAGTCGCTGGCGGGGAAGGACTCCTCGCCGGCCTCGTCCAGGGCGGTGTCGTCCGAGCTGACCTGGACGTAGTCACGCAGCGAGCCGCGGAAGGAGCTCTTGGACTCGGAGATCGCGATCCGGTCCTGCGGGCGTTTCGGGCCGGCGATGGAGGGAACCACGCTGGACAGGTCCAGCTCCAGGTACTCGGAGTACTCGGGCTCGTGGTTCGGGTCGTGCCACAGACCCTGCTCCTTGGCGTAGCTCTCCACCAGGTCCAGCTGGTCCTGCGGGCGGCCGGTGAGCTTGAGGTAGCGCAGCGTCTCCTCGTCGATCGGGAAGATCGCCGCGGTGGAGCCGAACTCGGGGCTCATGTTGCCGATCGTGGCGCGGTTGGCCAGCGGGACGGAGGCGACCCCGGAGCCGTAGAACTCGACGAACTTGCCGACCACGCCGTGCTTGCGCAGCATCTCGGTGATCGTCAGCACCACGTCGGTGGCGGTGGCACCCGGCGGGATGTCGCCGGTGAGCTTGAAGCCGACCACCTTGGGGATGAGCATCGACACCGGCTGTCCCAGCATCGCCGCCTCGGCCTCGATGCCGCCGACGCCCCAGCCGAGCACACCCAGGCCGTTGACCATCGTCGTGTGCGAGTCGGTGCCCACACAGGTGTCCGGGTAGGCCTGGCCGTTGCGGGCCATCACGCCGCGCGCCAGGTGCTCGATGTTGACCTGGTGCACGATGCCGGTTCCGGGGGGAACGACCTTGAACTCGTCGAAGGCGTTCTGCCCCCAGCGCAGGAACTGGTAGCGCTCCTTGTTCCGGCCGTATTCGAACTCGACGTTGCGTTCGAACGCGTCCGGCTTGCCGAAGACGTCGATGACCACGGAGTGGTCGATGACCAGCTCGGCGGGAGCGAGCGGATTCACCGAGGACGCCTGGCCGCCCAGCTCCACGACGGCCTCACGCATGGTGGCGAGGTCGACCACGCAGGGGACTCCGGTGAAGTCCTGCATGATCACCCTGCCCGGGGTGAACTGGATCTCGGTGTCCGGTTCGGCGGTGGGGTCCCAGTTGCCGAGTGCGCGTACGTGCTCGGCGGTGATGTTGACACCGTCCTCGGTACGCAGCAGGTTCTCCAGCAGGATCTTGAGGCTGTACGGCAGCCGCTGCGCGCCGTCGACCGCGTCGAGTCGGAACACCTCGTACGAGGAGTCGCCGACACGCAACGTGTCACGGGCGCCGAAGCTGTCCTTGCTCGCAGGTGCGGTCACGTTCCACTCCATCTCGTGACGGGCGTGCGCAAGTTCGGGAACGGCACGGGTCCGGGGAAGTCTCGCGCACTTCGGTGTTCCGTGCGCGCGGACCCTTGCTTCAGCTTAAACAGTACGCTTGTCCTGTATTCGTGCTCAAGGCAGGGTCAGGCGAAATCGAGCCCGAAATATGGCCGTGCGCGTAATCTCGCGGTTTTTTGCCCGGGCGAGTGGTGCGGTCGGCGAGTCCCTTCGAGATGCCCGGCGCGTTCCGCCCGCCGCGAGGTCGTTCGGCCTCAGGAGTCGTCCTCCTGCTCGTCCTCGGTGCTGGGCAGTTCCGCGAGCTGGGCGCGCAACCTGCGGGACCACTCCAGGTCCCGGGCGAACGTCGCGTCGTAGTGGTCGATACCGTGGGGAGAATTCATATGGTCACTGTTTCGATTCGTTTCGTGGCTGCTTTCGCTCTTGTGGCGGTGTGCCGCAGCTGTCCTTCTGACGTTACGTACACGTAGTGCCGGGTCGAGGTTACCGGCGCACACTGGTGGGTAGACACCTGACGTGCGAATACTCATGGATGCGGTGTCGTACGAAGGATCTTCGCCGGCCGGACGGCCACGGGACGGCCAACAGTGTTCCCTCCCGAGCGTGCCGCGTTCGTCCGACGCCGTGGTGATCCGTGACGGCATCGACCTCTCGATGACGGAAGGTGGGTCGAAAATGAAGGCGGTCGTTTATCAGGAACCCTTCTCGGTGGAGATCTCCGAGGTGGCTGATCCCCGCATCGAACACCCCAACGACGTGCTCGTCAGAGTGACCTCCACCGCTATCTGCGGCTCGGACCTGCACATGTACGAGGGCCGCACCGCGGCCGAACCGGGCATCGTGTTCGGTCACGAGAACATGGGAATCATCGAGGACATCGGCAGCGGGGTCACCTCACTGCTGCGTGGTGACCGCGTGGTCATGCCGTTCAACGTCGCCTGCGGATTCTGCCGAAACTGCATGGAGGGCAACACGGCGTTCTGCCTCACGGTCAACCCCGGTTTCGCCGGCGGCGCCTACGGTTACGTGGCGATGGGACCCTACACCGGCGGGCAGGCCGAGTACCTGCGCGTTCCGTTCGCCGACTTCAACTGTCTGAAACTGCCCGCCAACGGGGAACACGAGACCGACTTCGTGCTGTTGGCCGACATCTTCCCGACCGGTTATCACGGCTGCGAACTGGCACAGGTCAGTCCCGGGGACAGCGTGGCGGTCTACGGTGCGGGACCCGTGGGGCTGATGGCTGCCTACTCGGCCCTGCTGCGCGGTGCTTCCCGCGTGTTCGTGGTCGACCGCGTTCCCGAACGGCTCACCAAGGCCACCGAGATCGGTGCGATACCGGTGGACTTCAGCCGCGGTGATCCGGTCGAACTGATCAAGGACCAGACCGAGGGAGCCGGAGCCGACAAGGGAGTGGACGCCGTCGGATACCAGGCGCAGGTCGCCGATGCCTCCAGGGAGGAGCCCGCGACGGTGCTCAACTCGTTGATCGAGAGCGTCCGTCCGACGGGGCGGCTCGGTGTCCCCGGACTCTACGTTCCGTCCGATCCCGGTGGCCCGACCGAGAACGCCAGGCACGGCATGCTCTCGGTCGAGATAGGTCGCATGTTCGAGAAGGGTCAGGTCATGGGGACCGGGCAGTGCAACGTCAAACGTTACAACCGTCAGTTGCGGGACCTGATCATCGCCGAGCGGGCGAAGCCCAGCTTCGTGGTTTCCCACGAGCTGTCGCTCTGGGAGGCTCCCGGCGCCTACACCAAGTTCGACCAGCGCGTCGAGGGCTACACCAAGGTCGTGCTGCACCCCTGAGTGACGCTCGCCCGCGACCCGTGTCGGGCCGTCGCGCTCGGCACGGGTCCGTTTCACGTCCGAGCGGCGAGTCTTCGACGAGTTCGCGCGGGCCTCGCCCGGATGGCCTGCGGTGGGCGACCGAGTTCTCCTGACGGCGCCGACACCGATGATTCCTACCGCGAAATCGTGTCGAAAACCGCGTTTGGCACCACACGTCGTGGCGATTTCGCGAGAATTCGACGGGGCGCGGTAGGGGAGCGTTCCCGTCGGTAGGGCGACACCAGGAGAATCCACGTTGGACAAAATCGGTGACTGGATCGAGGGCTGGCTACACTGGCACGCCTACGTCGAAGCGGACGATGCCTCCGCTGAGCGCAGCGATCGGACGAAGCGGTTGTCACGCAGTCCGGATCGCGTGCTGCACACCCCCGACGACGCCGCCGAGTGGCTGGCCGAGATGACCCGCGAGCACGCTCAGCGGCGCCGAATACGGTTGCTCGGTGAACGCGCCTGGGCCGAACTCGCGGACGAGGACCAGCTCAGCCGTGACCTCGAGCGAGACCTGGAAGTGCTCTGCCACGGCCATTCGCTCTACACCGACGTGCCGCGTGAGACCGATCGGCTGCGGCTGCACGTCGAGGCGGTCGACAGCAGCGAGTGTCGCCTCACGTGCCGGTAGTCCCGGGCCGGAGGCAGCGAGCGGTCTCGGCAACCTCTTCGAGAAGCTCGATAGGATCTCTGTCCGAACCGGCACGAGCCGCTTGGGAGGACATCATCGACGGGCAGCACCCCGAGAGCGACATCGGCGACGACCCCGATCTGTCCAGGCCGAACCTGGCACGGATGTACGACTACTTTCTCGGTGGCTCGGCCAATTTCGAGATCGACCGGCGGGTCGCCGACGAGGCAGCCGAACGCGCCCCCGCCTCGGTGACCTTCGCCGTCGAGAACCGGGCTTTCCTACGGCGAGTGGTGCGCTACCTGCTCGACGCCGGGGTCGACCAGTTCCTCGATCTGGGATCCGGCGTTCCCACGGCCGGCAATGTCCACGAGATAGCGCACGAGCGGGCGCCGTGGGCACGAGTGGCCTACGTGGACCACGAGCCGGTTGCCGTGGCGCACGCCGAACGACTGCTGCGTGACTCGCCCAACGTCACGATCACCAGGGCGGACGCGCGTGACACCGCGACCGTGCTGAACGCGCCCGGGGTAGCCGGGTTGCTCGACTTCGACCGTCCGGTGGCGGTGCTCGCGGTCGCGTTGCTGCACGCCATTCCCGACCAAGACGATCCCGGAGCCATGCTCGCCGCCTACCGTGATGCCTGCTGCACGGGCAGCGCGGTGGCCGTGTCCCATCTCTCCGGGACGGCGTTCACGTCCGACGAACAACAGGCCGTGCGCGAACTGCTCGAGGCCACCCCCACTCCGGTCACCCTTCGTGACCAGGAGGCGATCGGTCGGTTGCTGACCGGATACCGACTCGCCGCCCCCGGACTGGCCCTGCTGCCCGACTGGCGCTCCAACGACGAGAGTCCACCGCGCCACCCCGCGGCCCACGCCAACGGGTACGCTGCGGTCGGCTGGTGCTGATGCGGGGCGAGTGCGCGGCAGCACCGCGAGCGCGGCGATGAACGCGAGACGGTTGCGTGGCCTCGGCCTCGCCTTCGCGGTCGCTTCGGCGTTGTTCTTCGGCGGTTCGGGGCCGTTCGCCAAACCGTTGCTGGTAGCGGGGCTCGGTTCGCTTCAGGTCACGTGGTTGCGACTCGCGGGAGCGGCGCTTTTGATGTCGCCGCTGTTGTTCCGGTATCGCTCCGCGGTACGTTCCGCTCCCGTGGCGGTAGCGGGCTACGGACTGTTCGCGGTCGCCGGTGTGCAGGCCTGCTACTTCGGAGCCATCGCCACCATCCCGGTGGGAGTGGCACTGCTGATCGAGTTCCTCGGTCCCGTCCTGGTGTTGGTGTGGGCTCGTTTCGTGCTGCGGCGTCCCGTCACTCCGATGGCGGTGATCGGTGTGGTGCTGGCAGTGACGGGATTGGCGTTCGTGGTGCGCGTCTGGGCGGGTGTCGCGCTGCATCCCGTCGGATTACTGCTGGGGCTGGGGGCAGCGGCGTGCCAGGCCGCGTATTTCCTGCTCTCCGAGAGCACCGCCTCGGTCAGACCCAGCGCGCTGGCGGCGTGCGGGCTCCTCGTCGGCGCTCTCGTCATGACCGTGCTGGCCCGGCCGTGGCGCATGGACTGGTCGGTGTTGGCCTCGAGGGTCGAGCTGGCCGGGCACGAGCTGCCCGCGGCGTTCGCGGTGGTTTGGATCGTGCTCGTCAGCACGGTGTTCGCCTATCTCACCGGCATCGTGGCGGTGCGGGGGCTGTCCGCGCCGATCGCTGGTGGAGTGGCTTATCTGGAACCGGTGGTGGCCACGGTGCTCGCCTGGTGGTTGCTGCACGAGACGCTGCTGCCCGTCCAGTTGTTCGGCGGTGTGCTGGTGCTGCTCGGAGCGTTCCTGGCGCAGTGGGGCGCACCACTGCGCCCCGTGGACTCCGTCGGTGCGACGGCGGAGGGGACCCTGTCGGGCGGGCGGAGGTGAACGGCTCCGGGAACGCTCGTGCGCTCGCACACCGTGAGCGGTTCGGGAGTTCCGCGCCCCCGCGTCGATCAACGGCCCGGCCAGCTTCACGCCGCCCACGTCGTCGATCCTCCTCGCGGAGTTGCCGTTCTCCGGGGCCAAGGTGACCACTCCGAGTCCCAGTACCACCTTGAAGTCCGCGAGCGAGATGCCGGAACCCGCCGGAACCCGCCGGAACCCCGTTCTCCCAACTCGGGCCGTTGGAGTTCTCCCGTACCTTACGGATACTCCCTCAAGGAGTTCGGGATCTACCGGAGCTGACAGCTGTCCTCCGAGCGGTTCCCGCCGCGGTGTCGCCGAGTACCGAGCCTCCGCGGTACTGGGCGGCACCTTCCGTCACGCCGTGGGCGCCACCGCGGAGCGCGCCGGGTCACCACGACACGCATCGAGGTAACGCCGGACGATCAGTCCTGCCACCTCGGAGTGGCTTCCCAGCGGTTCGGCCACCGCCTTCGAGGGCATCTCCCGCAGCCAGCGGTGGAACAGTCCGGGAGCCAGCAGATAGGGAGCGACGAACTCCCCGCCGCCTCCGCGCGCGCAGACCTCGGAGGTGCGTGGTCGCGCCGAGGTGATGTAGGTCGCCGGTAGTGGTGCGCCGCCGGGCCGAATCAGTTCTCCGAGCAGGCCCGCGGCACGATCCACATCGCCGAGCGCGTGTTCGTCGGAGGAACCCGCCGCGGCGAACACCACCGGATCGCCGGGGCGCCAACCGGCCTCCCGCAATCTGTGCAGCATCACCCGCGCCAACTCCGGTGCCGGGCCCACCGGCTCGGTCACCCGCACCTCGGTGTCGTGCCCGCTGTCGGCGAGCTGGCCGGGAAGATCGGTGCGCACGTGATAACCGGAGGCCAGAAAGGCGGGAACGGCCACGACCCGCCCGCTGACTCCCCGCAGTGCTTCGGCCACCGTGGGACCGACCACGTCCACATTGGCGGTACGTACCGGCACGCCCAGCCGGCCCCCGGCGGTGTGGGCCAGCTGTCGGATCACCCGCCCACCCCGCGGGTCCCGGGTGCCGTGGGCCACCAGCAACAGGGTGGCGCTGCTCTCCGAGGGGCCGTTTCCGGCTTCCGGGGACTCGCACGGGCCGGTCAACTGGTTCCCACCTCGACGACACCGGCGCGACAACGCACGGGATAGGTCGGCAGCCTGGTTTCCGGATCGTCGAGACACTTCCCACTGCGCAGCGAGAAGACCTGTTTGTGCATCGGGGAGGACACGGTCGGTTCCCCCCGGCGGTCCCCGACGATGCCGCGGCTGATCACACCGGCACCGCTGAAGGGATCCACGTTGCCCAGTGCGAAAAGTTCGTCGTCCCCGGTGCGGAACAGCGCCACGGTGTGTCCCCGCACGAGTGCCGCCACTCCGAAATCGGTGGGAACGTCGGGTTCTCGACAGACAGCATGCCACCTCATGCCGAAACCTCCTCGGCGACTTGGTCCTGTCCGGGTTGGGCGACCGGCATCGGAAGATCGATCGGTTCGGGGCGGATCTGGCCGCGTTCCTCGGTGAAACTGATAGTGGGGTCGGGCGAGTCCGGTGCGTTGACGAAGGACACGAACCGCGAGAGCTTCTCGGAGTCGTCGAGCACCGCCCGCCACTCGTCGGTGTAGTTCTCGGTGTGGCGGGCCATGGCCGCCTCGAGCTCGGCGGCGATGCCCAGGCTGTCCTCGACCACCACCTCGCGTACGTGTTCCAGCCCGTTGTCGAACGACTCGATCCAGCCCGCCGTCCGCTGCAGACGTTCGGCCGTGCGGATGTAGAACATCAGGAACCGGTCGATCAGCCGGATCAGTTCCTCGTTGGTCAGGTCCGAGGCCAGCAGCTCGGCGTGCCTCGGACTGAAACCACCGTTACCGCCCACGTAGAGGTTCCAGCCGCGTTCCGTGGCGATGACCCCGAAGTCCTTCGACCTGGCCTCGGCGCACTCCCGCGCACAACCGGACACCCCGGCCTTGATCTTGTGGGGAGCTCGTAGCCCCCGGTAGCGCGTCTCCAACCGGATCGCCATGGTCACCGAGTCCTGCACGCCGTAACGGCACCAGTCGGTGCCCACACAGGATTTGACGGTTCGCAGGGCCTTGCCGTAGGCATGGCCCGATTCGAATCCGGCGTCCACCAGCCTGCGCCATATCTCGGGAAGGTGCTCCACCCGCGCCCCGAACATGTCGATCCGCTGACCACCGGTGATCTTGGTGTAGAGGCCGAACTCGGTGGCCACCTGCCCCAGCGTGATGAGCTTGTCCGGTGTGATCTCGCCCCCCGGTACGCGGGGCACCACGGAATACGTGCCGTTGCGCTGCATGTTGGCGAGGAATCGGTCGTTGGTGTCCTGCAGTCCCGCCTGCTCGTCGTCGAGGATGTGCGAATTCACCGAGCTCGCGAGAATGGAGGCCACCGCCGGCTTGCAGATGTCACACCCCCGACCGGCGCCGTACTCGGCTATCAAACGGGAGAACGTCGTGATGCCGGTCGCTCTAACGATCTCGAACAGTTCCGACCTGGACTGCGAGAAGTGTTCGCACAGCGCGTCCGAAGTCGCCACTCCCGCTTCGTCCAACAGGTTCTTCAGCATCGGAACACAGGAGCCGCAACCGGTGCCCGCCTTGGTGCACGACTTGACACCGGCCACGTCCTCGGCCGCTCCCGAGGCTATGACCTCGGTGATGTCCGTCTTGCGCACGTTGTGGCAGGAGCACACCGTCGCCTCGTCCGGAAGCACCCCGGTGCTCGGACCACCTGCCTGCGCCGCGGGTAACAGCAGCTGTTCGGGCGGGCCGGGCAGTGCGGTTCCCGTCAGCGGCCGCAGCGTGTCGTAGGCACTCGCGTCGCCGACCAGCACACCGCCGAGCAGCGTGCTCGCGTCGTCGTCCAGCACGAGCTTGGCGTAGGTGCCTTCGGCGTTGTTGGCGTAGACGACTTCCAGTGCCCCCTCGGAAGCACCGTGCGCGTCACCGAAGCTGGCCACATCGACCCCGACGAGCTTCAGCTTGGTCGCGCCGTCGGCGCCCGGGAACTCGGCCTCGCCGCGTTCGGTGAGTTGGTCGGCCACCGCCGCGGCCATCCGGTAACCGGGAGCGACCAAGCCGTGGCACTGTCCCCGTACCGCCGCGCACTCGCCGATCGCCCAGACACGCGGATCCTCGGTTCGGCAGTTGCCGTCGACCAGAAAACCACCGCGCTCCCCGAGCGGCAGTGCCGCCGATTCGGCGAGCTCGTCGCGAGGTCGGATTCCGGCCGAGAACACCAGCAGCCCCGTCTCGATCTCGGTGCCGTCGGTCAACGTCACCGAGCCGAGTCCACCGTGCTCTCCGGCGTGGGCACCGGAGGTGGCCACCCCGGTGTGTACTTCGAGTCCCAGGTCGCCGACTAGGCGTGCCAGCACGGCTCCACCGCCCTCGTCGACCTGCACCGGCATGAGTCGTGGCGCCACCTCGACCACATGGGCACGCATCCCGAGAGCCCGGAGGGCGTCGGCGGCCTCCAGCCCCAGCAGCCCGCCTCCGACCACCACGCCGTCGGTGCCGGGGACAGCCGCCGAGCGGATGCCGTCGAGATCCTCCAGCGTGCGGTACACGTGGCAGCCCTCGAGCTCGGAACCCGGAACCGGTGGTACGAACGGGCGCGATCCGGTCGCCAGCACCAGCGCGTCGTAGTGCAGCGTCTCACCGTTCGTGGTGGAGATCGTTCGGGTGACGCGGTCGATGTCGGTGGCGCCCACTCCGGTGCGCAGCTCCACCCGTGGATCCCCCTGAGTCCCGGAGGTGAGCAGGCTCAGCTCCTCGGCGGTGGACTCGGTCATGTAAGAGGACAGGCCCACCCGGTCGTAGGCGGCGTGCGGTTCCTCACCGAGCACCACGATTCGCCAGTTCTCCGCCGGGTCACGTTCGCGGATCTCCTCGACCAGCCGGTTTCCGACCATGCCGTGTCCGATGATGACGAGTGTCTTGTTCACGCCGCACCCTCCTGTTCCGGGGAGTCGATTCCGCTCGGGACGCGTTCGGTGGTCGACGCGGCCAGTGAGCCGCACAGTTCGCGGACGGCGCCGGTGCAGCTTCCGCATCCTGTGGTGGCACGCGTGGCCACGGCGAGAGCGGCCACATCCCGCGCTCCGTCGTGGTAGGCCGCTGTCAGCGTCGATCGGGATACGTTGTTGCAGTGGCACAGCACCGGATCGGCCGGTACACCGCCCGCTGTTCCGAATCCGGTGGGCAGATCGAGCAGCGTCGCCAGCCGGTCGGAGGGAACCGGCATGCCGGTGTCGTGCAGCTGACTGAGCGTGGCGATCGCTTCCGGCAGACCGAGCAGCGTGGCCGCCACCAGTCGGTCCTCGCGCAGTGCCAGCCGCGCGTAACGCCGTCGTTTCGGATCGTTGAACGTGACGTGTTCGACCTCGTGGCTCTCTCCGGTGAGCACTTCCGGAGACCCGATCGAGGCGAGTTCGAGCCCTGCCCCCCGAGCACGCACGATCCCGCCGGATTCGCGGGGCCTTCCCGAAGCCCCGCCGCTACCCCACAGCAGGGTTGCCGCCAGCGTCTCGGCCTGTTCCCACCAGCCGCTCAGCGAATCGTCGAATCCAGTCGGGGGCGCGGCACACCCTCCCAGCGCGTGAATACGTGGGTCACTGCTTCGCAGCTCACCGTCGACCGCGACACCCCGGGAGAGTCGAAGTCCGGTATCGCCTGCCAGTGCCGTGTCCGGCAGCGTTCCCGCGCGCAGTACCAGCGCGTCGGTGGAAACCGCGGCGCCCGACGACAGCACCAGTTTGCCCGGCAGCAGCTCGGTCGCGGTCTCGTCCGACAGGACGGTCACTCCGTTGTCGAGCAGTGTCCCGGCGACGATGTCTGCCGCGGCCCGATCCAGCAGTCGCGGCATCAGCCGCGCACCACGGTGCAGCAGCGAGACCTCGTATCCGGCCGTGGCCAGCGCGTGTGCCGTCTCAACCCCGTCCAGACCGCCGCCGAGCACGGTGACCGAGGCGTCGGCCGCCAGCTGACCGCGCATACGACCGCACTCGTTCGGGTGGCGCAGCGGCCAGGTCCCCTCCGCCGGTGAGCCGTTGTCCGAGACTCCCGGCAGGTCCGGCACAACGGTGCGAGTTCCGGTGGCCAGCACCAGAACGTCGTAGCCGTAAGCGTCACCGCGCTCGGTACGTACCCGTCTCCGGGTCCGGTCGATGCTCGCGATCCGAGTGTTCCGGTGAACCCGCACGGGGGAGGGGTGTTCCGGTAGTGCCGCGAGCTCCGGGGCGAGCCCGTTGGTCAGGACGGTGGGCAGCAGGGCGGGATTGTGGGGGTTCTGCTCGGCGGCGTCGAGCACGGTGATGCTTCCCGGGTAGCCCTGTTCCGTCAATCGTTCGACCAGCCGGTGTGCGGCGGGACAGTGCCCGATGATCACGAGTCGTGTCATGCGCTCGGCTCCTCGGCACTCGAGATCGAGACGGCCGCGACCTTGAACTCGGGAATCCCACTGCGGGGGTCGAGCACGGGGTTGGTGAGCAGGTTCGCGCAGCCGGCACCGGCGTAGTGGATCGGCAGGAAGAGCGTGTCCGGCCGGATCGAGCCGTCGAGCCGCGCCCGCGCGAGCGTCGCACCACGGGCGGAACTCACCCGTGCCAGCTGTCCGTCGTGCACGCCCCTGCGTGCCGCGGTGTCCGGGTGCAGTCGTACGAACGATTCCGGTTCGGCCGTGGCGAGTTCGTCGACGCGCCGGGTCTGCTCACCCGTCTGGTAGTGCCCCGAGATCCTGCCGGTAGTGGCCACCAGCGGGTACTCGTGATTCGTGTCCTCAGCGGGGCCGTGCCAATCGACCGTCGCGAAGCTGGCTCTGCCGTCCGGGTGGGCGAACGATTCCAGGAACAGGCGAGGAGTTCCCGGATGCGGGGTCGAGGCCTGCTCGTCCGGCGCTGTCGGGCACGGCCAGTGCAGTGCCTGCCCGGAGTCGAGACGCTCGTAGTCGATCCCCGAGTAGTCCGCGGGACCACCGGCCGAGGCGCGTGCCAGTTCGTCGAAGACCGTGCTCGGTCGTGTCGGGAACCGGCTCTCCGGTTGCCCGAGGCGAGTCGCCAGTCCCCGCAGTACGTCCAAATCGGATCTGGCACTTCCCGGAGGTGGCAGCAACGCCCGTCGGCGCAGCACCCTTCCCTCCAGGTTGGTCATGGTGCCCTCTTCCTCGGCCCACTGCGTGACCGGCAGCACCACATCGGCCATCCGCGTGGTCTCGGAGGGGAGGAAGTCGGCGACCACCAGCAGGTCCAGTCTCGACAACTGCGCCCGTGCCAGCCCGGCGTGGGGCGCCGACAGCACCGGATTGGCGCCGAACACGAGCAGCGCCCGGATACCTTCCGGGGTTCCCGCCGACTCCAGCAACCGAGTGGCAGGCAGGCCGGGACCCGGCAGGGTTTTCTCGGCGACTCCCCACACCTCGGCGACATGTGCGCGTGCGGCCGGGTCGGTGATGGAACGGTAGCCGGGCAGCTGGTCGGCCTTCTGCCCGTGCTCCCGACCGCCCTGCCCGTTTCCCTGCCCGGTCAGACAGCCGTACCCGTTGCCCCTCGTGCCGGGGAGACCCAGCACGAGGGCGAGGTTGATGAACCCGGACACGGTGTCGGCGCCGTCACCGTGCTGTTCGGCGCCCCTGCCGGTGAGCACGTAGGAACTCCGTGCTCGAGCCAGCATCCGCACCGCTCGCCGCTGTGCCGAGACGGGCACTCCCGTAATCCGTTCGACCCGTTCCGGCCACCAGGTCACCGCTCGGGCCCAGGTCCGCTCGAATCCGGTGGTGCGTCGTGCCGTGTACTCCGAGTCGTGCCACCCCTCGGTCACCGCGATGTGCAGCAGTCCCAGCGCGAGCGCCAGGTCGGTGCCGGGGCGCGGCCGTAGATGAAGTTCGGCCCGTTCCGCCGTGGCGCTGCGGCGTGGATCGACGACCACCAGCCGGGCCCCTTCGAGGTGCTGCATCAGTGGCGGCATCGTCTCGGCCGGGTTGCCGCCCGCGAGCAGGATCACCTCGGCGTCGCCGAGGTCCGTGACGGGGAACGGCAAACCGCGATCCACCCCGAAGGCCGCGTTACCAGCGGTCGCCGCGGCGGCCATGCAGAATCGCCCGTTGTAGTCGATACGGCTGCTTCCCAGCGCCAGCCGGGCGAACTTTCCCAGTGAGTAGGCCTTTTCGTTGGTCAAACCTCCGCCGCCGAAAATCCCCACAGCGTCCGGACCGGACTCGGCGATGATCTCCTCGAGGTTGGTCGCGATCCGGTCCAGCGCCTCCTCCCAGCCCACCGGAGCGAGCTCACCCCGCTCGGTACGCAGCTGCGGCTCGTACAGGCGGTCGGCGCTTCCCAGGACCTCGGGGGCCGTCCACCCCTTGCGGCACAGCCCACCGCGGTTGACCGGAAACGACGACGGTGAAACCGATACCGCGCCCTCGCGGTCGCTCAGCTCCGTACCGCACTGCAACGCGCAGTAGGGGCAGTGGGTAGCAACTTGGTCTCGCGCCATTCGCCGCCTCCCGAGGTCCGCACACGGGCGCCGTCGGCGCCGCGATTCGACTCTTCCGTCGCAGCCGACGGATTCGTTGGAAACTCTAGGGTGATCGTGTTTCGCGGCCCAGTGTCTCGTGTTGCGCTTCGGAAAAGGAGAGTTACTCGAATTTCACGGGGTGATCGCGACCGTGTGCGTTCGATCCTCGTCGCGGTACAGCTCGATTCACCTCCCGGGCGTCACCCGGAACCGGCGTGCGACCGTGGTGGGCGTGGGCGAGTGCGACGAGGAAGACGCGGCGGGTTGGCGACGGGCCTGTGAACTGGTCGCGGCCGCCCGCAGGATCACGGTGTTGACCGGCGCGGGCATCTCGACCGGGGCGGGTATTCCCGACTTCCGGGGGCCGAACGGTGTCTGGACACGTGATCCGCGGGCACAGCGCCTCAGTGATATCGACAGCTACCTGGCCGACCCCGAGGTGCGCCGTGCGGCTTGGCGCAGTCGGGCGCAGCACCCCGCGTGGGAGGCCGAACCCGGCCCCGCTCATCGGGCTTTCACCGAGCTGGCGAACTCCGGAAGACTCCGTGCGCTGCTGACGCAGAACATAGACGAGCTGCACCAGCGCGCCGGGCTCGATCCGGAGCTCGTGCTGGAGTTGCACGGTTCCATGTTCGGTACCGTGTGCCTGGAGTGCGCTGAGACCGGGACCATGCGTGCCGCGTTGCGGCGCGTGGCGGAGGGTGATCCCGATCCCTCGTGCGAGCGTTGTGGGGGCATCCTCAAGTCGGCGACCGTCTCCTTCGGTCAGGCGCTGGATCCCGAAGTGGTTCGTTCCGGGCAACGAGCCGCGATGGACTGCGAGTTGTTCTTGACCGCGGGTACCTCGCTGACGGTGCATCCCGCCGCCGGCTTCGCCGAATTGGCGGCACGGGCCGGTGCCGATCTGATCGTCTGCAACGCCGAGCCCACTCCCTACGACGACCAGGCCGCCGCCGTGTTGCGCGGTAACCTCGACGAAGTTCTTCCCCGGTTGCTCTCCGTGCCCACGGTGCCGAACTCCAGTCCGCTGCGTACCTGGGGGGATCCCAGCACCTGGTGAGCCGCTCGGGGGACTTCCCTCGGAGATTCCGTTCGGCGCGGCCCGGGGAGTCCCGGCGGAACCTCACGCCGGTTCCCGTCCAGGGGAACTCCCGATCCTCCCGGGACTTCAGTTGTGGTGGGGCTTGGCAACGATGTCCCACGTTTGAGTGAAAGTGGGCGTGTCGGCGTGGCTCGTCCCGTCCCCGACACGAGCCGTCATGGCACATTCCGTGATCGAAATGCCGCCCGGTGCGGTGAGCCGCATCGGCCCAACGGATGTCCTCGGCTTTTCGGGAGGTGACGGTCATGCCGCGTTCCCGCTGTGGTTACCGTCCCGCGGGAGCCGGTACCGCCCGACAGAGCCGTCGGCCGCGGTGCGGGGTCGTCGCGGGATTCCCTCGTGCTCTCGTGCTGTTATTCGTCGTCGTGCTGACCACGGCGATTCCTGGCGCCGCGTTCTCGGCGCCCGCTCAACCGCCGAATCCCGATCCACAGCGGATCAGGGAGGAACGCGCCGAGGTGCGTCACGCCGCGGATCGGGTTCGCGTCTTGGCGCGGCGTCTCGACGATGTCGAATCCGAGTTGGCCGGGTTGTCCGCTGTGGTCGGCCGCAGCCTGGAGCGGGTGAACAAGGCCAGGATAGACCTGCGTCGGGCTGAGCGGGCAGGCCGTGCGGCCGAGAGAGCGGCACGAGCCGCGACGGCAGCGTCGGAGGCGGCGGACAGGCGACTGGTTCGCAGCCGAGACCGGATGGACGATTTCATCGAGGGGAGTTATAAGCAGGGAAGCGTGCTCGGCTCGATCCCGGCGTTCGTGGGCGCCGACGATGCTGGCGACGCCCTGGATCGTGCCAGCCTGCTGCGGGTGCTGGCCCGCTCCCAGCTCGACGTTCTCGACGAGCTTCGTGCGGCCCGCGTGACCAAGGCGAACCAGGACGCCGCGGCGCGCGAGGCCGCTCTAGAGGCCGAGCGGAAGCGCCGGGCTGCCGAGCGGGCCCGCGTCGAGGCCGAGACGGCTCGTCGGAAGGCGGTTTCGGCCAGGGAATCCCGACGGGAGGAGGTCGCGCAGCTGCGTGCCGAGCGCGAGAGCGCCCGGCGACGTCTCACGGCGGCGCGTGCCGAGGTGGAGACGCTGCTGGCTCAGCGGGACAGGCATCGCCGCTGGCTGGAGGCCGACCGCGACGAGCCTCGACCCCCCGTTCCCGCCGGGGATTCTCGATCCCCGGATCGGGCCGAAACCGGTAGTGCCGCCTCATCCGCTGTGGAAACCGTGGTCTCGAGAGCGCTCTCCCAACGAGGGGTCACCTATGCGTGGGGTGGTGGTGATGCCGACGGTGCTACGCGAGGCATACGCGACGGCGGCGTCGCCGACGCGCACGGGGACTACCGCAAGATCGGATTCGACTGCTCCGGACTCATGGTCTACGCCTTCGCGGGCATTGGCATACGGCTGCCGCACTACAGCGGCTATCAGTACCGTGCGGGCGAGCGAGTGCCGCTCGCCCGCAAGCAACGCGGGGACATGCTGTTCTGGAACGACGGCGGCGGTGTGCACCACGTGGCGCTGTACCTGGGAGACGGACGAATGGTCGAGGCTCCTTACTCGGGAGCTCGGGTGCGGGTGACCGAGGTGAGGTACGCCGGGATCGCTCCCTACGCGGTACGGCTGCTCTGATGTGAACGGGGCCGACCACCCAGCGCAGGCGGGGGCCGCCCGCGAACCCCACCGCCGCGTTCGAGGTCGGCAACCCGGGAATCAGCGGGGACGACGACCGCGTCGCCGTTCGTACACGGGAACTCGCCGCGCCGGGCGGCGATTCGGTGGAGCCCCGGGCGGTGATCAAGTTCCCGTGTCAGTCATCCGCGTTAGCAGTACGCAGCGTGCGCATGGCCATGGCCAGTTGCTCGGACGTCTCGGGGCCCAGGGGCCCCAGGACCGTGCGACGCAGGATCTCCGCACAGGCACTCTTCGCCGTTTCGGCTGTCACCCGACCGTGGTCGGTCAGTGTCACGTAGGTGACGCGACGGTCGGTGTCGCAGGGCTCCCTGCGGATCAGATCCGCGGCCACGAGCCGGTCCGCCACCTTGGTGAACCCTCCGCTGCTCAGTGCCGCTTCCCTCGCCAGCTTGGTCATCGGCATACGGCATTCCGGAGAGCGCACCAACCTGACGAGGATGTCGAAAGCGCCCGGGGTGAGTCCGAACCGCTCGTTGATTTCGGACATGAGTCGTTCCTGCGTCACGTGATACCCCTCGATCACGAGTCCCCACCAGGTGACGATCTCGTCGTCTTCCGCCTCCTGACTCGCCGTGCCGGGGTCGACGGCGGTGATGTCCTCGGTTCCCACCTGGCTGCCTTTCTTCGTGTGGCTGTTTCGTCTCCGTAGTCTAACGGCCACCAGGTTAACCTTTTCTCGGAAACTTCTTGCGAAGAAGATGCTTCGTGGTAGTATTCTTCTTGTGCATAGGAAGGCGTCGACCACAGGGGCGGCGCCCGACATTCGAAGGAGTCGTACTGATGAGCGGTCCGGTCAAGCTCGCGGTCGTTTACTACTCGGCCACCGGCGTCGTCGCCGAAATAGCCAACGCGTTGGTCTCCGAAGCCGAAGCCGCCGGTGCCGAGGTCCGGTTGCGGCGGGTCGCCGAACTCGCTCCGGACGAGGCCGTGGACGCCAATCCCGCGTGGCGCGCGAATCTCGAAGCCACCAGGGCTGTCGCCGAGGTGACCCCCGACGACCTGGTCTGGGCCGATGCCGTGATCTTCGGTAGCCCCACGCGTTACGGCAACGTGGCGGCCCAGCTCAAGCAGTTCATCGACTCGCTGGGACCGCAGTGGCAACAGGGGTTGCTCGCGGACAAGGTCTACAGCGGATTCACCTCGACCTCGACCAAGCACGGTGGTCAGGAGTCCACGCTGCTCGCGTTGTACAACAGCGTGCACCACTTCGGCGGGATCCTGGTCGGCCCCGGTTACACCGATGGCTCGAAGTTCGTCGACGGCAATCCCTACGGAACCAGCCACGTCGACGGCCAGGGACAGTTCAAGGTCGACGGCGAGACCAGGCAAGCGGCGTCAGTGCAGGCTCGTCGAGTCGTCAACGTCGCCCGAGCCCTGCGGGACGGCTCGGCCTGAGTCCCCGTTCGTGAGGCCCGCCGGGAGCCGCGGGATCGGTGTTGGAATCCGGCTCCGCCCCCGTGCCCCGGCGGGTTTCCGCGCCGAGCACCAATCGCTTCCTCGTTCGGAGGGCTGAAATGGGTATCGCCACCAGTGGACTGCACCACGTGACCGCCATCGCGGGGAATCCGCAGCGCAACGCGGACTTCTACCTGCGTACTCTGGGGCTTCGGATGGTCAAGACCACCGTCAACTTCGACGATCCGGGCACCTACCACCTCTACTACGGTGACGAGTCCGGCCGGCCCGGCACGTTGATGACGTTCTTCCCGTTCCACGGAGCTCCACCCGGTAAGCACGGCAACGGTCAGGCCACCGCCACCGCCTTCTCCGTGCCGGAACGATCCATGGGCTGGTGGCAGCGCCACCTCACCGACGCCGGGGTCGAGGTCGGTCCGGTGCGGTCCCGCGACGACGAGGAAACGTTGACCTTTCGGGATCCGGACGGGCTCGCCCTGTCGCTGGTCGCGCACCGGCAGCCGGATCCCCGCGCCCCCTGGGACAACGGCATCGTTCCGCCCGAACACGGGATTCGCGGGTTGCACTCGGTCTCGCTCTCCGTCGACGACGTGGACGCAACCGCCGGGATGCTGACCGGAATGGGGCTCTCGTTGTCCGAGCAGCAGGACAATCGTTTCCGCTTCGCGGCGGGTGACGGCGGCCCCGGGACCTACGTCGACGTGCTGGTGCGTCCCGGTGCCGAGCGAGGTCTGGTCGCCGCCGGTACCGTGCACCACGTGGCCTGGCGAGCGCCCGACGAGTCGACGCAGGCGGCCTGGCGTTCGGAACTGGTCGAGAGCGGTGTCTCGGTCACGTCAGTGTTGGACCGGCAGTACTTCCGATCGGTGTACTTCCGCGAGCCGGGCGGAACACTGCTGGAGATCGCAACCGACGAACCCGGCTTCACCGCCGACGAACCCCTGCTCGAACTGGGACGGGCACTCAAGCTCCCGCCATGGCTGGAACCCAGCAGGGAACAGATCGAGGCAGCACTGCCCCGACTGGACCTGCCCAGTGAGAACAACCCGGAAAGGCCGGTCTCATGAGCACTTCCGAACTGCCGCTCCGCCACGAGTTCACCGAAGGTGACCCGCGTTCACCGGCACTGCTGATGCTGCACGGGACAGGTGGCACGCCGCGTGACGTGGCACCGCTCGGATACCGGATCGATCCCGAAGCGGCGCTGCTGTCCCCCGCCGGCAGTGTTTCGGAGAACGGGGTGGCGCGGTGGTTCCACCGGTACGAGGAGGGAGTGTTCGACGAACAGGACGTCCTCCGCAGGGCCGGGGAACTGGCCGAGTTCGTCGAACGGGCTCGCGACCACTACGGCATAGCCGATCGCCGTTTGGTCGCCGTCGGATTCTCCAACGGCGCCAACATCGCCGCGGCGCTGACGCTGCTGCGCCCGGACGTGCTCACCGAAGCCGTGCTGTTCGCCGCGATGTCGCCGCTCGTCGACACACCGCGCCACTCCCTGACCGGAACCCGGGTGTGGATGTCCAACGGCGAACGCGACCCAATGGCGCCGATGGCCTCGGTGAACCGACTCGTCGGAACGCTGCGTGACCGCGGGGCCGAGGTGACCACGCACCGCCATACCGGCGGACACGACATCACGGCGGAAGCACTGCGGGAGGCAGCCGACTGGTTGCGTCAGCGTCACTGAACCGGTTTTCGGGCTGTCCGTGCGCTGAACTCGTCGCGGTGCTTAAGCGGGATCACCGCTTGCCGCGGTGGGCCGCCGCCCGAAGCGAGATCCGCTTGATCCGGCGGTACGCTCCCAGGGCGATCCGCAGCGTCGGGTGCCGGTCGCTGGACAGCACCAGGCTCTCCCGCAATCCCGGAGCTTTTGGTGCTTCCGGTGCCGGGGGAGCTTTCGGTTCCGGCCGCGCTCGTTGTCGCGCCGTCTCGCTTCCGATTACCTCCGCCAGCGCCTCGATCGCCACTTCGGCCAGTTCGGCCGTATCGGGGTGATCCGGGACCACCTCGGGGCCGTCGGTGACGGCGGGACGGAGTTCATCGAGGTCGCCGATTACCTCGTAACCCCTTTCCGCCAGTGCCTCGGTGATCCGCTCCGATTGTTGTCGCAGCCATTCCCGGTGTTGTTCGGGTACTTCGAGCGGATTGCGGGCCTTGCGGCTTCCCAGGATCTCTTCCGCCAGGTTCCGCTTCACACGTCGGTCGTGCGTGGGCCAGTCGATGTTGCCGTTGAGCCGTTGGTTCAGTCGACGGATGAGTTCCGTCTCGGCCACGCCCAGTGAGCGGTTCCGCTGCTGTACCCGGGTGTCGTACTCCTCGGGGCGCAGTCCCAGGAGCTCGGCGAAGCGGTGCCATACGAGGTCGGTGGAACTGCCGGCGGGAGGCACCGTAACCACGTGGACCCGTTCGGGGGGGATCGACCGACCCCATTTGGCCAGGATCTCGGGGACGTCCTGCCGGTGCCAGAACAGCTCGCTGAGCATGTCCGGTTCGGCGACCGTACGCCGTACTCCGGCCACGAACTCCTCGAACGATATCGTGTGCCGGTTTTTGACGTCCTCCTGCCACACGGCGGGTAGCTGACGCTGCAGGTCCCGCACCGTGCAGACCAGGTGAACCTCGGCGAAGGAAAGATCGGCCATCGCGCGTTCGATCTGTTCCGGGGTGGCCGTGCAGAACAGCTCGTGCGAAATGACTGCGGTCGCGGGCCCGTCGGCAGCCTGCTTGACCAGGTTTTCCCAGGCGTTCGGGACGTTGTCGTCGAACCAGTCCGCCTGGAACTGCGTGTTCTGCAGATCCATGGCAGCGTGAAAGTGCGCGTCGGGGCGAGTGCCCGGATAGTGAACGCCCGCTTCCCGCAGGGCTTCCCTGTTGTTCCAGAGGATCTCCTGCAGGTAGGTGGTTCCGGTCTTGGGGGAACCGATGTGTACGTAGACTCGGTTGGCGTCGGTGTCGCTCATGTGATCATCTTTCATGCGATTCCGGAATTGTGGAACACCCACCGGCATATTCGGTAAGGCCCCGACCTAGGCCAGTAGGGAGATGCGCTATGGGATCCTTGGGAGCCACGCTCTGGTTGACCGGGCTGCCCGGCGCCGGCAAGTCGACCATCGCGCAGGCGGTGGCCGAGTACTTGAGGCGGCGCGGTGGAAGGGTTCAGGTTCTCGACGGGGATCAGTTACGGACCAACCTATCGGCCGATCTGGGGTTCACTCAGGCAGACCGGAACACGCACGTGCGCCGGACCGGATTCGTGGCTCAATTGCTGGCCACGCACGGTGTCACAGTGCTGGTCCCGGTTATCGCCCCTTACAGCACCGCGAGGGACGATGTGCGTGCCCAGCACGACAGCCTGGGATGTCCCTATTTCGAAGTACACGTCGCCACTCCGGTCACCGAGTGCATGCGGCGTGACCCGAAGGGCCTCTACGGACGAGCCGCCGCTGGTGAGCTGTCCGGCCTGACCGGTTACGACGCGGCGTATCAGGATCCGGTGGATCCTGATCTGTGGTTGGACACCAGTACCACCGACATCACCGCTGCTCGGGACGCCGTGCTCGGGATGTTGTCGCGCAGGGTGGGACTGCCGCTTCCCGGTTTGGAGACAGTGGGCGAGCACTGATCCGTCCGGGGCGCTGAGCGAACTCCCGGTGGTCCGCTGACCACCGGGAGTTTTTTCGTGTCCGGGCGTGCGTGGTCACGCTGTCCTCCCGGGGTTTCGTTTTCGGCGCGATATTGACCCGCGCGCTGTCGCTCAATTATGTTCGCAGGAAGCACGAACGTTCTCTTTGCGAACAATCCGTGGGTGTCGTTGTGAGTTCGGACACCAAGCGAAACCGCTGAACGGGGTGACCAGTGGCACGCATACTGCAGCTCGACACGGCCGTGGCCGAGCTGGTCAACGACGGTGACACCGTCGCGTTGGAAGGTTTTACGCATCTCATCCCGATGGCGGCGGGGCACGAGATCATTCGTGCGGGCCGACGTGATCTCACGCTGTGCAGGATGACGCCCGATGTCGTCTACGATCAGCTGATCGGCGCCGGCTGCGCACGTAAGCTCGTGTTCTCCTGGGGTGGAAACCCCGGCGTCGGTTCACTGCACCGCTTCCGGGACGCGATCCAGCACTCCTGGCCCGTGCCGTTGGAGATCGAGGAGCACAGTCACGCCGGGATGGCCAACCGCTATGTCGCCGGCGCCTCCGGTCTGCCGTTCGCCGTGCTGCGGGGGTACGCGGGGACCGACCTGCCGGAGCACACCGACACGATCAGCACGGTGCGCTGCCCGTTCACCGGTGAGGAACTGGCGGCTGTGGCCGCGCTCAACCCCGATGTCGGCATCATCCACGCGCAGCGTGCCGATCGTGCGGGCAACGTGCAGTTCTGGGGCATAACGGGAGTGCAGAAGGAAACCGTGTTGGCCTCGGCACGTTCGCTGGTGACCGTGGAGGAGATGGTCGACGAATTGCCGGAACAGCCCGGTGCCGTGGTGCTGCCGAGCTGGGCGGTCACCGCCGTGGCCGAGGTCCCCGGTGGTGCACACCCCTCCTACGCCCAGGGCTACTCCGAACGGGACAACGCCTACTACCAGGACTGGGACGCGATCAGCAGGGACCGCGATCGGTTCCGCGAGTGGTTGGACAGCGAGATCCACGAGCCGGAGAGGAGCGCCCGATGACCGGGGAGCTGTCAGAGACACCGACAACCTCGGAATTCACCTCGGACGAGATGATGACCGTGGCCGCTTCACGGTCGTTGCACGACGAGTCGGTGTGTTTCGTGGGGATCGGATTGCCGAGCACGGCTGCCAACCTCGCGCGCCGCACACACGCGCCCGAGCTGGTTCTGATCTACGAGTCCGGGACGTTGGGTACCAAACCGCGGCGGCTGCCGCTGTCCATCGGAGACGGAGTGCTCGCCGAGACGGCCGATTCGGTGGTCGGTGTTCCCGAGATCTTCAACTACTGGTTGCAGCCGGGAAGGGTGGACGTCGGATTCCTGGGCGGTGCTCAGGTCGACCGGTACGGCAACATCAACACCACCGTGATCGGTGACGACTACGAAGATCCCAAGGTTCGGTTGCCGGGTGCCGGTGGGGCGCCGGAGATAGCCACCTCCTGCGGCGAAGTGCTCATCGTGATGCGGCACAGCCCGCGCGCCTTCGTTCCCGACGTGGATTTCATCACCTCCGTGGGGTACGGAAGGGACGGCGCGGCCCGAGCGCGGTTGGGACTGCCGGGACGCGGTCCCGTCAAGGTCATCACGGACCTCGGTGTGCTGCGACCCGACGAGGGAACGAACGAACTGACACTGACCGGACTGGCTCCCGGGGTCGAGGTGGAACAGGTCCGCGCGGCGACCGGTTGGCCGCTTCGCGTCGCCGAGGAACTCGGCGTTCAGCAGCCCCCCACCGATCGGGAACTGCGGATCCTGCGGGAACTCAAAGCTACTGTCGGGAATGGAGAGTCCTCTTGAGCGACGAGGTGTACGTACTCGAAGCGGTTCGCACCCCCGTGGGGCGTTACGGCAAGGGACTGGCCGAGGTGCGTCCCGACGATCTGGCAGCCCACACGATCAGGGCTCTGCTCGACAGGGTTCCCGGACTGGACCCGGCACGGATACACGACGTGCTGTTCGGTGACGCCAACGGCGCGGGCGAGGACAACCGCAACGTGGCCCGCATGGCGACCCTGCTGGCCGGGCTCCCGACGAGCGTCGCGGGGGCGACGGTCAACCGGCTTTGCGGCTCCGGCCTGGAAGCGGTGATCGAGGCCAGTCGAATCGTGCAGACCGGTGACGGGGATCTGGTGCTGGCAGGCGGCGTCGAGTCCATGAGTCGCGCCCCCTGGGTACTGCCGAAGCCGGGGCGCGCCTATCCACGGGGACACGAGACGCTGCACTCCACCACACTCGGCTGGCGGATGGTCAATCCCGAGATGCCTTCCGAATGGACCATTTCACTCGGGGAGAGTGCCGAGCTGTTGGCCGACAAGTACGGTATCGGTCGCGCCGAGCAGGACGCCTTCGCCGTACGCAGCCACCAGCGGGCGGCGGCCGCCTGGGAGCAGGGGCTTTTCGAGGACGAGGTCGTGCCGGTGCCGGGTACGGACCTCACCAGGGACGAGGGTGTGCGTGCCGACACCTCGGAGGAAGCGCTCGGCAAGCTCAAACCCGCCTTCCGGGCCGACGGCACTGTTACGGCGGGCAACTCGTCCCCGCTCAACGACGGATCCGCCGCTGTACTGCTCGGAAGCCGTGCCGCCGCTGACGAGGTCGGTGCCGAACCGCTGGCACGGGTCGTCAGCCGCGGGGTGGCGGCGGTGGACCCCGACGTATTCGGGATCGGTCCCGTGCGTGCCGTGCGTACCGCGCTGCGACGGGCGGGGATCGGTTGGGGCGATCTCACAGCTGTCGAGCTCAACGAGGCGTTCGCCTCCCAGTCGCTTGCCTGCCTGGCCGAGTGGCCGGAACTGGACCCGGAGATAGTCAATCAACGTGGCGGTGCGATCGCTCTCGGGCACCCGCTGGGCGCTTCCGGGGCGCGGATCCTGACCAGTCTCGCGCATCAGCTGCGTCGGGCGGGAGGTGGCTGGGGGCTGGCCGCCATCTGCATCGGCGTCGGTCAAGGCCTCGCGGTCGTCCTGCACGCATGAACCGGTAATCATCAGGAGCGAGCATGTCCACCGACTCGATCGGCAAACCGTCGGATCGATTGATCCTGCCCAAGTACGAGCGCGACGATGCCAGCCACCCCGCGCTGGACACCCCGGAGTACTTTTCGACGTCGCTGCGCAGCCCGCTTCGCCCACTGCAGTTGCTGCCGCAGAACCTCACCGAGATCACCGGTCCGGTACTCGGGCACGAGCGAGTCGGTGAGACCGACCACGACCTGACCGTGCAGCACGAGGGCGAACCGCTGGGCGAGCGAATCGTGGTCAGCGGCAGGGTCATGGACTCGGACGGCAAACCGGTGCCACACACTCTCGTCGAGATCTGGCAGGCAAACGCCTCCGGCCGCTACCGCCACGCGGGTGATCGCCATCCGGCTCCGCTGGACCCCAACTTCTCCGGCACGGGCCGGTGCATGACCGACGAGAACGGGAACTACCGATTCGTCACCATCAAGCCGGGTGCCTATCCGTGGCGCAACCACGACAACGCCTGGCGTCCCGCCCACATACATTTCTCGCTGTTCGGGCGGGCCTTCACCCAGCGCCTGGTCACCCAGATGTACTTCCCGGGTGATCCGTTGTTCTACCAGGATCCGATCTTCCAGTCGGTGCGTGACCCGAAAGCACGCGAGCGGATGATCTGTGAGTTCGACTTGGACAGCACGCTTCCGGAGTGGGCGCTGTCGTACCACTTCGACATCGTGCTGCGTGGCAGTCAAGCCACCCCCTTCGAGGAGGACGAGGACGACGATGACGACTGAGCGATCCGTTGAGGTGACTCACGTTTCCCAGCCGGCCACCACGCCGTCGCAGACGGTAGGACCGTTCTTCGCGCTGCCGGGAGGCCTGCCGTGGCCGGACGGGCCCGAACTCCTCCCGCCGGAAGCCCCCGACGCCGTGATGCTGCGTGGCCGGTTGTCGGACGGTGCGGGTGAGCCGATTCCCGACGGGTTGATCGAGATCTGGCAGGCGGACGAGCGGGGCGGGTTCGCGCATCCGGACGACCCCCGGGAACAGAGCACGGACTTCCCCGGTTTCGGCCGGTGTGCCACCGGGCCGGACGGGGAGTTCTGGTTCCGCACCGTCAAGCCTGCCGCGTTGCCCACCCCGGCGGGGGAGACGGAGGCCCCGCACATCAACGTCACGGTACTGGCTCGCGGGTTGCTGGACCGGGTCGTGACCCGGATCTACTTCCCGGACGAACCCGCGGCCAACGCCGCCGATCCCGTGTTGTCCGGTGTCGATCCCGCCCGAAGGGATACCCTGGTCGCGACGGCGACGGTGGACGGCTTCCGCTTCGATATCCGGTTGCAGGGTGATGACGAGACCATCTTCTTCGCGGTCTGAGACCGCCACTGGACTGTTCACTCCCACGTTCGTCACCGAGGGGTTCGACGAACTCACCGCGCCTGCCGCCTGGTTGCGGGCCATGCTCGACTTCGAGGGTGCGTTGGTCCTCGCCCAGGCGGACGTTGGCCTGATGCCCACCGCGGTGGCCGAGGAGATCGCCGATCGGTGCCGCCGGGGCGACGATTTCGACGTCGACTCGACAGCCAGGCGTGCGGCGGACTCGGCGACTCCGGTCATACCGTTGGTCAAGGACCTCACCGCCGGGGTGAGCGCGGAAGCAGCCGGGTACGTGCACCGCGGTGCCACCAGCCAGGACGTGGTGGACACCGCCGCGATGCTGGTGGCGCGGGAAGCCGTTCGCGCGTCGTTGCGCGAGCTGCGCGTGGTCGCCGACGAGTGTGCTCGGTTGGCCGAGGAACATCGCCACACCCTGGTCACCGGCCGTACGCTGCTGCAGCACGCCCTGCCGACCACTTTCGGACGCAAGGCCGCCGGCTGGCTCGTCGCGGTGATCGAAGCGACCGAGGGGCTTGCCGGGCTGTGGCGGCACAGGTTGGCGGTGCAGTTCGGAGGCCCGGTGGGCACACTGGCGACGTTCGGCTCGGACGGTGTGCGGGTTACCACCGCACTGGCCGAACGACTCGGGCTGGCCGAACCTGTTCTGCCGTGGCACACCGACCGGACCCGTATTGTCGACCTGGCGACCTCGTTGGGAACCGTTACCGGTGCTCTGGGCAACATCGCGTTGGACGTCGAACTGGCTGCCCAGACCGAGGTCGGCGAGCTCACCGAAGGCCGCTCCGGAGGGTCCTCGGCGATGCCGCACAAGCGCAATCCGGTTCGTGCCGTCCGGGTCAACGCGGCAGCTCGTCGGGCGCCGGGTCTCGTGGCGACCTTGTTGAGCGCCGTGCCGCAGGAGCACGAGCGCGCGGCGGGCGCCTGGCAGGCGGAGTGGGAGCCGTTCAACGAGCTGTTGCGGTTGACCGGCTCGGCGGCGGCGGTCACCGGCGAGATGTTGGGTGAACTCAAGGTCGACGCGGACAGGATGCGCTCCAATCTGGAGCTGTCCGGTGGAGTCCTGTTGGCCGAGCGGATCTCCACCGCGCTTGCCGCGGAGCTCGGACCTGTCAGGGCGAGTGAGCTTGTCGGGGAACTCTCCCGGCGGGTAAGTCGTGACGGGAGTACCCTGCGCGCCGAGCTGTTGGCGGACGAAACCGTACGCGCGGTGTTGTCCGAACGAGATGTGCTGGAGTTGACCGAGCCCGGCGACTATCTCGGTTCGGCGGACGAATTCATCGACCGCGCCCTGGCCGCCCACACACGCTGGAAGGAGACGAGTGCCGGTGATCCCGGACTATGAGCTGACCGGTCCGCCCCAGGCTCCCGTGTTGGTGCTGTCCAACTCGTTGGGTACCGACCGGACGATGTGGGACGAGCAATTGCCCGAGCTGTCGGGACACTTCCGCGTACTGCGTTACGACCAGCGTGGACACGGCAAGACTCCCGCCACTTCCGGACCGTACGATCTGGAGACTCTCGGACGGGACGTGCTCGACCTGCTCGATCACCTCGATATCGCCGAAGCGCACTTCGCGGGTGTTTCCCTCGGCGGCATGACCGGCATGTGGTTGGCGGTCAACGCCCCGGAGCGAATCGGCGGACTCGCTCTGCTGTGCACCTCGGCGGAGCTCGGACCGCCCGAGAACTGGCGCGAACGGGCGGCGTTCGTGCGTGCCAACGGCACTCGGGAGATGGTCGAATCCACCCTCGATCGGTGGTTCACCGCGGAGTTCGCCTCCAGAGCGGATGTCGTCACCAAGTACGGTGGAATGATAGCGGCGAGTGACGACGAGGGGTACGCCGGTTGTTGTGAGGCCATCGCGGAGATGAACCTGCGGGATCGGCTCGGCGCGATCACCGCCCCCACACTCGTGGTGGCGGGATACGATGATCCGGCGACACCACCGAAACACGCCGAACGCATCGTCGCCGGCATCCCGGGCGCTCGGTTGTCCTTGCTGGAACGCGCCGCGCATCTGGCCAATGTCGAACAGGCCGAGCGGGTCAATCACCTGCTCGTCGAACACTTCACACCGGAAGGCGAGGGGATGTCCACCAGGTCCGGCGAAACCGTTTCCCCTGAGGGCACCGGTACCGGCATGGCGGTGCGCAGGCAGGTGCTCGGCGACGAACACGTCGACAGGGCGATCGAACGAAAAACCGAATTCACCGAGCCGTTCCAGGACTTCATAACCCGCTACGCGTGGGGAGAGCTCTGGGCCTCGGAGGGAATGGATCGTCCGACCCGCAGCTGCGTGACCCTGGCGATTCTGGCCGCTACCGGGTGCCACGACGAACTCGCGATGCACGTTCGAGCGGCACGCCGCAACGGCGTCGACCCTTCGACCATCAGAGAAGTACTGATGCACGTGGCCGTTTACGCCGGTGTTCCCAAAGCCAACAGTGCTTTCGCGCTGGCGGACCGGATTCTCGACGCGGAAGCCGACGAGAACGGTGCTTGACAGAACCGAGGCGGGGGTGGCTATGGAGTCCGAGGCCGATTCCGGAGTCGTGGGGCCGGTACAGTCCCTGACACGTGGGCTGATGGTGATCCGCGCCTTCGACGAGACCAGGCCGGAGATGACGCTGAGTGAGGTCGCCCGTGTCACGGGGCTCTCACGTGCGGCGACTCGTAGATTCCTGCACACGCTCGTGCGGTTGGGCTACGTCTGGACCGACGGTCGGCTGTTCGCACTGACCCCTCGCGTGCTGGAGCTGGGATTCTCCTACCTGTCCAGCCTGTCGTTGCCGGAGATAGCGCAGCCGCACCTCGAACGGCTGGCCGCCCAGGTCCACGAGTCGGTCTCGGTGTCGGTTCTGGACGGGGACGACATCGTCTACGTGGGGCGCGTCCCCACCTCCCGGATCATGACCGTGGCGATCAACATCGGCACCCGCTTCCCCGCTTATGCCACCTCGATGGGGCGGGTGTTGCTGGCGAATCTGGGCGAGCAGGAGCTCACCGAGTACCTGCGCCGGGTGCGTCCCGAACCGTTGGCGCCGCAGACCCTGACCAGCGTGGGGCCGCTCAGGCGGGAACTGGAACGCATCCGAGCACAGGGATGGGCAGTGGTCGATCAGGAGCTCGAAGCCGGGCTGCGTTCGCTGGCGGCACCCATCCGGGACCGCACCGACAGTGTCGTCGCCGCGGTCAACGTCTCCTCCCACGCGAGCAGGACCAGCGCGGAGGACGCCCGAAACGAGCTGCTGCCGCCGTTGCTGGAGACGGCCGCCAAGATCGAGGCGGATCTACGGGTGGCGCCCCAGGCGGGCAGAACAGCCAGGTGACGCTTTCCTGCCTGACCGGTTGTCGAGCACGGTTCCGGGAGCGGGAGCCATTCCGTTCGTCAATCACGCCCCTCGGAGGTGCTTGGCGGTGTCCCGGGGTGTTTCCCGACCTCGGTGCCCCTGATCGTCGAACTGGGTCCGGTAAAGCTCGGCGTAGTGGCCGCCCTGCTCCAGCAGCTGTTCGTGGGTTCCCTGCTCGGCCACTCTTCCCTCCGCTATCACCAGAATGCGGTCAGCGCGGCGGATGGTGGCCAGGCGGTGGGCGATCACCACTGATGTACGTCCCGTCAGCGCCGTACGCAGCGCCTGCTGCACGGCCGCCTCCGAGTGGGAGTCCAGGTGGGCGGTCGCTTCGTCGAGGACGACGATCGGCGGTTGTTTGAGCAGCAACCTGGCGATGGCCAGTCGCTGCTTCTCGCCGCCGGAGAGCCGGTAGCCGCGGTCGCCGACGACGGTGTCCAACCCTTCGGGCAGTTCGTCCAGCAACTCTTCGAGCTGCGCGGTCCGCAGCACCCGGTGCAACTCCGCGTCGGTGGCACCGGGCGCGGCATAGGCCAGGTTCGCCCGGATGGTGTCGTGGAACAGGTGGGCTTCCTGCGTGACCATACCGATGGTCGAGTACAGCGAGGACAGCGTGACGTTCCGGATGTCGTGCCCGCCGATCCGAACACTGCCGGAGTCCACCTCGTACAACCTTCCGGCCAGATGTCCTATCGTGGTTTTGCCCGCCCCGGAATGCCCGACCAGCGCGATCATCTCGCCCGGTTCGGCCCGGAACGTGACGTCGTGCAGCACCTGCTGTGCCGGACTGCTCTCCGTACGGGCCACCGATTCCAGCGAGGCCAGGGAGACCTCATCGGGGCCGGGATAGTGGAACGAAACCGAGTCGAATTCGAGGCTCGCCGAATCGCGTGGCAGCTCGATCGCGTTCTCCCGTTCGCGGATCATCGGCGGCAGATCCAACACTTCGAAGACCCGGTGGAAACTGACCAGCGCGGTCATCACGTCGACGTGCACGTTGGACAGTGATGTCAGCGGACCGTAGAGTCGGGTGAGCAGCGTCGTCAGCGCCACCAGGGTACCCAGCTGCAGCGAACCGCCGATCACCAGTGTTCCGCCGAGCCCGTAGGTCACCGCCGTTGCCAGCGCGGCCACCAGGGTGAGTCCGACGAAGAACACCCTGCTGTACATGGCCGAGAGCACTCCGAGGTCTCGCACCCGTTCGGCTTTGCGGGCGAAGTGCTCGGTTTCCTCGTCGGCCCTGCCGTACAGCTTGGTCAGCATCGCACCGCCGACCCCGAACCGTTCCGTCATCAGGGAACTCATCTCGGCGTCCACGGCCATCTGTTCCCGAGTGACGCGTTGCAGACGCTTGCCTATCCACCGCACCGGTAACAGGAACAGCGGCAGCAGGACCAGCGCGATCAGCGTGATCTGCCAGGACAGCGCGAACATCGCCGCCAGTACCAGCACCAGGCTCAGTACGTTCGACACCACCGCCGACAGCGTGCTGGTCAACGCGCGTTGCGCCCCGATGACGTCGCTGTTGAGCCTGCTGGTGAGTGCTCCGGTCTGTGCACGCACGAAGAACGCCAGCGGCATCCGCTGCACGTGGTCGAACACGTCACGGCGCAGGTCGTAGATGAGCCCTTCCCCGAGGCGGGAGGAGAACCAGCGTTGCAGCAGCGTGAGCACCGCTTCCAGCAGTGCGACCCCGGCAACCCCCACCGACAGCCAGACGACCACGTTCAGCCTTCCCGGCACGATGCCGCGATCGATGATCGCTTTGAACAGCAGCGGGGTGACCACTCCCAGCACGGCTGTGGCCGCGACTACGAGCAGAAACGGAACGATGATCCGCGTGTAGGGACGCGCGTAGCCGAGGATGCGCTTCGCCAGTCCCGGTGGGAGGCGCTGTCTGGTTACCGAGCTGTCCCTGGTGAGTGAACGCATCGTCGCCCAACTCACTCCGCTGTTGTCCATGTGAGACCTTCCGTGCTGCCGAAGACGATCCGCCGGAATCCTGCGAATTCGAGTTCGCTCGAAGTCAATGTTCCACGGGAGCGAACGTCGAACGGCCCCATTCCGAGTTCGCCGCATCTTCCCCGGTAACGATGCTGTCCGCGGTGCCGCTGCTATCTACGTGAGTGCTTCGTGCCCACCGCGCGGCGAACGAAACTTCGGTACACCGATCCGCCATGTCGTCCGCTGCTCAAGGCCGTACCGTGGTTTCCGGATCGCTCGGGCACGGGTGGAGCGGCTACGTCGGGGCCCTAAGACTTCCCGGAACTCGTGCGGCGGGACGGCTGCGCCTCCGACCCGCCGCACGAGCCGTACCGGTTAGTCCTCGCGGTAGCCCGCGCGTCGCAGGGCGTCAGCCATGGCCCCGCTGCCCGCGTCGCGCTTGCTCTGCTGTTGTTTGCCCTGTTGTTTGCCCTGGCGTTGGTTGGCACCGTTGCCGCGCTTCGCTCCGGCCCCGCCGTTGGCCGCGGAACCGCGAGTCCGCTTGCCGGAGTCACCGGACTCCGCCCCGGAACCACTTCCGGTGGGAGTGACCTCGTCGTCCAGCCGAAGTGTCAGCGAGATGCGTTTGCGGTTCACGTCCACCTCACGAACCTTGACCCGTACGACCTCGCCCGGTTTGACGACCTCTCTCGGATCGTTGACGAACGACTTGGACATCGCGGAGACGTGTACCAGCCCGTCCTGATGCACCCCGACGTCGACGAACGCACCGAACGCGGCGACATTGGTGACCACCCCTTCCAGCACCATGCCGGGTGCCAGGTCGTTCAACGAGTGGACGTCCTCGGCGAAGTTGGCGGTGCGGAACTCCGGACGTGGATCGCGTCCGGGTTTTTCCAGTTCGGAGATGATGTCAGTCACCGTGGGAAGGCCGAAGGACTCGTCGGCGAAGTCCGCGGCCCGCAGCTCGCGCAGCAGACCGCGATTACCGATGATTCCGTCCAACGAGCTGTCGGTCGACTCGACGATCCGGTGCACCACCGGATAGCTCTCCGGGTGGACGCTGGAGGAGTCCAACGGGTCCTCGCCGTCGGTGATCCGCAGGAATCCGGCGCACTGCTCGAACGCTTTCGGTCCCAGTCGGGAGACCTCCCGGAGCGCCTGCCTGGACAGGAAGCGCCCGTTCGTCTCGCGGTGGCCCACGATGTTCTCGGCCAGGCCGGCGTTGATACCCGAAACGCGGCTCAACAGCGGCGCCGAGGCGGTGTTCACGTCCACGCCCACGGCGTTGACGCAGTCCTCGACCACCGCGTCCAGCGAGTGCGAGAGCTTCGACTCGGAAACATCGTGCTGATACTGCCCGACTCCGATCGACTTCGGATCGATCTTGACGAGTTCCGCGAGCGGGTCCTGCAACCGCCGGGCGATCGAGACGGCCCCCCGCAGCGACACGTCCACTTCGGGGAGCTCCCGCGACGCGTAGGACGAGGCGGAATAGACCGAGGCGCCTGCCTCCGAGACCGAGACTCTGATCAGGCCATCGCGGGACTCGGCCAGTCGCGCCGCCAGTTTGTCGGTCTCCCTGGAAGCCGTTCCGTTGCCGACTGCGAGCAGGCGCGCCCCGTGTCGGTCGACCAACCGCTGGAGGGTGGCTAGCGCCTCCTCCCAACGCCGCTGCGGCTCGTGCGGATAGATGGTGGCGGTTTCGGCGAGCTTGCCGGTGGCGTCCACAACGGCCACCTTCACTCCTGTCCGGTAGCCCGGATCGAGACCGATCGTGGCACGTGGTCCGGCGGGGGCGGCCAGCAGCAGATCGCGAAGGTTTCCCGCGAACACCCGCACGGCCTCGTCCTCGGCCCGCTGCCGCAGCCTGTTGCGCAGGTCGATGTCCAGGTGAACCATGATCCGGGTACGCCACGCCCAGCGCACGGTTTCGCGCAACCACGCGTCGGCGGCACGGCCGCGATCCTCGACGCCGAACCTGGCGGCGATACGTCGTTCGTAGTCACTCGGTGCCCGCCCCTCGGCTGAGCCCTGCCCGTCAGAGCTGTCGGGATCGAAATCGAGGGTGAGTTCGAGGACTTCTTCCTTCTCACCGCGGAACAGCGCGAGCACCCGGTGCGAGGGCAGCGTCCCCAACGACTCCGCGAAGTCGAAGTAGTCGGTGAACTTCGAATCGTTCTCGGCCGCACCGGAGCGAGCGCTCGAGGACAACCGGCCCCGTTGCCAGGCCAGTTCGCGCAGTTGCCCGATGAGGTCGCCGTCCTCCGCGAAACGCTCCACCAGGATGGAACGTGCCCCGGCCAGCGCGCCCGCGGTGTCGGGCACACCGTTGTCGGCGTCCACGTACGCGGCTGCCGAGGTCTCGGGGTCCTGTTCCGGATCGTCCAGCAGCCCGGTCGCGAGTGGTTCCAGCCCCGCTTCGCGGGCTATCTGTGCCTTGGTTCGGCGCTTGGGTTTGAACGGCAGGTACAGATCCTCCAGCCGGGCCTTGGAGTCGGCGGCCATGATCCGGCCGTGGAGCTCGTCGTCGAGCTTTTCCTGCTTGTGGATCTCTTCGAGGATCGTGTTGCGCCGCTGCTCCATCTCGCGCAGATAGCGCAGCCGCTGCTCCAGCGTACGCAGCTGCTCGTCGTCGAGCGCTCCGGTTGCCTCCTTGCGGTAGCGGGCGACGAACGGCACCGTCGCCCCGTCGTCCAGTAGCCGCACGGCGGCTTCGACCTGCTCGGCGCCCACGCCGAGTTCGTCGGCGATCCTTTGGTGAATCGACGTCGTCACGATCCTGTTCAGCCCTTCGACCGGCCTTGATCCCTTGTTGTGATGAGCATTCTCGCCCATCCGTACCCGACGGGTACCGGCCAGGGCTTTCCCGGCGTGGCGTATCACCCGGAAGGGCGGTACTACACCGGAACCGGGGATGTGTCAGCGAGTGCCGGAGCCGGGCATCAGCTCCCGGGCGGCACGGGTGATGGCCGCCGAGTCGATTCCGGCCTGCGCGAGCAGTTCGGCCGGTTTACCGGAACCGGGCATCTCGGTGACCGCCAACTTCGTCACGGGCACACTGGCTCCCGCCTCGGCGAGCGCGGCGAGCACCGCGTCGCCGAGTCCACCCTCGGGCCAGTGGTCCTCCACCGTCACCAACCCGTCGGTTTCCTCGGCCGCCAGGCGCAGGGTTTCGATGTCGATCGGTTTGATCGAATACAGGTCGATCACCCGTGCCCGGATGCCCTCCGCTGCCAACCGCTCCGCGGCATCCAGCGCCTCGTGCAGGGTCACGCCCGCTGCCACGAGGGTCACGTGGTCACCCTGCCGCACAGTTTTGGAACCGCCGATGGGGAAGTCCTCGTCGGGCCCGTAGATCACCGGAGTGGCACCACGGCTCGCCCGCAGGTAACAGATGCCGTCCCGGTCGGCCATCGGTTCGAGGAGACCGATCGTCTGATTCGCGTCACAGGGGTACAGCACGGTGCTGCCGTGCACCGCACGCATGGCGGCCAGGTCCTCCAGGGCCATCTGGGAGGGTCCGTCCTCGCCGATGGCGACTCCGGCGTGTGAGCCCATCAGATTCAGCGCGGCACGGCTGACCGCGGCCATCCGGATGAAGTCGTAGGCACGACTCAGGAACGCCGCGAAGGTGGAGGCGAACGGTATCCACCCCCGTGCCTGCATCCCCACCGTTGTGGCCAGCATCTGCTGTTCGGCTATGTACATTTCGAAGTACCGCTGCGGATGCGCTTCGCGGAACTGCTCCGAATGCGTGGAGTTGGACACCTCACCGTCCAGCGCGACCACCTCGCCACGCCGGGATCCCAGTGCTCGCAACCCCTGTCCGTAAGCCTTGCGGGTGGCCGCGGCGTCTCCGACCTCGAAAACTGGGGGTGGCTCGTAGGCCGTGGTGAAGGTGCGGGGGTCGCCCACCGTCTCGGGCGGGTTCACCTTGACGCGCAGCTCGCGCGTTCCGCCGAGTTCCTCGATGGCCGCGGTCGGGTCCTGCAGTGGTTTGCCGTGTTTGCCCGGCAGGTCCTCGACCTCGCTGGCTCCCTTGCCCTTTCTGGTGCGAGCCACGACGGCTGTCGGCCGTCCCCGTGTCGCTTCCGCCTCGTTCAGCGCGGCCTCGATCCGCTCCGGATCGTGTCCGTCGTCCACCTCCACGGTGTGCCAACCGATGGCGCGGGCACGATCCGAGTAGGCTTTCAGGTCCCAGCCGTGCATGGTCTCGCCGGTTTGGCCGAGACGGTTGACGTCCACGAGTGCGACAACGTTGTCCAGTCGGTAGTGAGCGGCGTGTTCGAACGCCTCCCAGATCGATCCTTCCGCCATTTCGCTGTCACCGCACAGCACCCACACCCGGCTGCCCAACGTGTCCAGTTTCGCGGCGGTCAGCGCCAGTCCCACTCCTACCGGCAGTCCCTGCCCGAGTGAACCGGTGGCCACGTCCACCCAGGGTAGGGCGGGTGTTGGGTGGCCTTCCAGCCTGCTGCCGAATTCGCGGAACGTCAGTAGCTCCGCGTCGTCGATCGCTCCGGCGGCCTTGAAGCAGGAGTACAACAGCGGAGAGGCGTGCCCCTTCGAGAAGACCAGGTGATCGTTCCGGGGGTCTTTCGGCCGGTCGAAATCCAGTCTCAGGTGACCGTCCAGCAATGCCGCCATCAGATCGGCCGCGGACATCGACGAGGTGGGATGGCCCGAGCCCGCCGCATCGGCGGCTCTGATCGAGTCCACTCGCAGCTGTTGTGCCAGTTCGTGCCTGAATTTCATCCGTTCCACTCCAGGCGGGTTCCCGGCTGCTCGAAGCCACAAACCCCTGGCCAGGGGCTGGAAGTCGTACCGGAGCGAACACTTCCGGCGAACCGCCGTGGAAATCCGGGGGAGGAGTTCGTCCGGATTTGCGCGCCGGTCCGTGCGGGTTTGCAATCGGACCCCACACGATGCCTGCAGTAGGAGGCGTGCCATGGATATGGTCCTAGCGCAAGGAACCGGGTTCAACGTCCTCGACAGCCTGCAGAGCGGGTTCACACAGCTGGTCGGCTATCTGCCGCAGCTGATCGGCGCGCTTCTGGTGCTGGTGATCGGTTACATCGTCGCGAGGATCCTTCGGGCACTCGTCACGCGGCTGCTGCGGCGTCTCCATCTGGACGACCGGATGTCCCGCGCCGGCCAGGGAGCCCGCTATGTGGAGCGCCTCAGTCCCCGAGGCAGCCCCTCGAGGTTGATAGGTACCGTCGTGTTCGCCGTGATCATGCTCTTCGTGCTGTCCTCGGCGATCGGAACGCTCGGTATCCCCGCGCTGACCGGCTTCATGAACGTGGTGCTCGGTTATCTCCCGCGCGTGATCGCCGCGCTGGCGATTTTCCTCGTCGCCGCGGCCGTCGCGGGGGCCGTGGGTACGCTGGCCGGACGCACGCTGGGGGACACACCGGCCGGTCGCATGGCACGTACCGCGGCTCCGGCGCTGGTGATGGCGATCGGTGTGTTCATGATTCTCACGCAGCTTCGTATCGCTCCGGTGATCGTCACCGTGACTTATGTTGCCCTGGTCGGGGCGATAGCTCTGGGCTCGGCACTGGCCTTCGGTCTCGGTGGCAGGGAGGCCGCCGCGGAGATGATCAATTCGAGTTACCGTCGCAACTTCCCCGGCGCCGAACAGGCCGCCTCTCCGCAGGGTGCGGAAACCGCCGAACAGTCCCAGAACTGGACGGTGCGCGGTGCGGGAACCGCTCCGGAACCGAGTGGAGCACCCGCCGAGACCGAGCGGGGCGGCGACGACAGCGGTGGCTCCTACCGGGCGACCTGATACCGGACGACCTGAGAATGCGAGGTGGTCACGGTGTCCACACCACACCACGACCCCGAACCCGGTCCCGAACACACCGGTCCCGAACACACCGGTCCCGAACACACCGGTCCCGAACACACCGGGGCGGAACCGGGGCCGGACCTGTCGGGTAGGACCGTGGTGGATCGTGACGGTTCACGGTTGGGCAAGCTGGAGCAGGTCTATCTCGGACCCCGAAGCGGCTCACCCACGTGGGGAGTGGTGCGCGCGGGTGGCAAACAACGTTTCGTTCCGCTGCACGACGCCGACCCCCGTCAGGGAGCGGTGCGCATCACGGCCAGCAAACGCCAGGTGCGATCCGCTCCCACGGCCGCCGCGGACGCAGAGTTGCGCCCCGAGTTCGAGGGAAGGCTGGCCGAGCACTACGCGGGAGCGCCGAACACCACCCGTGGCTCGGTGTCGAGCGTGCGGCGCAGCCGGGGAGCGCTCAGCGGAGTGCTGCTCGTCCTGTTGGGAGCGTGGACCGGCCTGATCCCGTTCGTCGGACCCTACTTCGGTTACGGTTTCGGTAGCACGCAGCCGTGGAGTTTCACCGTCGACCGGCTGTTGCTGTGCGTGCTGCCCGCGCTGGCCATCCTGTTCGGCGGTTTGTCGTTGGTGCCCACCCGGAATCGGTTTCTGGCGAGTGTGGCCAGTGTGCTGGCGATGGCGGGGGGCGTCTGGCTGGTCATCGGTCCCAGTCTGAGCAGGTTGTGGGGTACGGAAGGCGTCGCGACTCCGATCGGTGCCCCGCTCGGTTCACCGGGGATGTGGGTGGCGGCGCAGCTCGGATTCTTCTTCGCGGTGGGCGCGGTGGTGGTGGCGGTTTCCGCCACGGCATTCGGCCGACTGACAGTGCGGTCCGTCAGGGACTGAACACCACCCGATGTTGAGCTACTGCACTGGGTGTTGCACTGTCAGTGACATCAAGTATTCACTAAGTCACTCAATCGGACGAGGTCAGTAAGCCTGCGCTGTGTCGCTCAGCGATCTACGCTGACCACAATGAACGCCCTCATCAGCTGTGCGGGGTAGGAGGTGGTCATGGCTGCGATACCGGACCGTGCCCGCCCTGCTCGGCAGTCGGCACGATCGTTCGAGATGGTGCTACCCGGCCAGCTGCCGGAGGTGGGCGAGGTGCTGGCGCGGGCCCAGTCGGAGAACTTCACCGTCGCCGCCCGAGTACTGCCGTACCGGATCCGACAACACCTCATGGCCGTGTACGGCTTCGCCCGACTGGTGGACTACGCCGGTGACGAGGCGTGCGGCCCCCGTGAGGGATTGCTGGAACTGCTCGAGGCGGATCTGGGACGTGCCTACGACGGCACACCACGACTTCCGTTGCTGCGCGCGTTCGCACCGACCGTGCGTGCCTGCGGTATTCCCCGCGCGGTCCCCTCCCGGTTGATCGAGGCGAATCGACGGGACCAGCACGTACGTCGTTATTCCACTTTCGAGGAACTGCTCGATTACTGCTACTACGCCGCCAACCCGATCGGGGAACTGGTCCTCTACATCTTCGGCCGGGCCGAGCCGGAGTTGATCCGACTTTCCGACCGTATCTGTTCCGCTTTGCAGATCCTGGAACACTGCCAGGACATCGGCGAGGACTTCCGCAAGGACAGAATCTACATGCCGCTCACCGACCTGCGGGACTTCGGGTGTGCGGAATCGGAACTCGCGGCCCCAACAGCATCCGCCGAACTGCGCGGGGCCGTGTGGTTCGAAGTGGATCGCGCGCTGGAACTGCTGCGATCCGGCCAACCGTTGGTGGGACGGCTGTCCGGACTGGCCCGGCTGGCGGTCGCGGGCTACGTGGCAGGCGGGGTGGCCACGGCACGGGCCTTCGAACCGGCCGGGTACGACCCACTGGCAGTGGAGGTGCGTCCCAACCGGAGGAGGATCCTCTCCGAATGGGTCCGCCTCTCGATGTCGTCATCGGCGGGGCTCGAACACGACCGCGTCCGCGGCGCCTACCGGTACTGCGAACGGATCACCCGAACCCAGGCGCGCAACTTCTTCTACGGAATACGGCTGCTGCCTCCGGTCAAACGTGGCGCGCTCTCCGCCGTGTACTCCTTCGCCCGCAGGGTGGACGACATCGGAGACGGTTCGTTGTCGAGCGAGCAGAAGCTGGTACGCCTGCAACAGGCACGACAGGATCTCGACGATGTCGGGCCGGACGCCAAGGACCCCGTACTGGTGGCACTGGCCGACACCACCCGCGGGTTGCCCGTGCCGCTGGAGGTGTTCCACGAACTCATCGACGGGTGCGAGGCCGACGTACGCGGCACTCGCTACGACACCTTCGAACAACTCACGCACTACTGCCGTTGTGTCGCCGGGTCGGTGGGTCGACTCTCGCTGGGGGTGTTCGGCCACGAGGTCGCCGGACCGGCCGCCCAGCGTGCTGACTCCCTCGGAGTGGCGTTGCAACTGACCAATATCCTGCGCGACCTGCTGGAGGATCGTCGCGGCGGTCGGGTCTACCTGCCGGCCGAGGACCTGCGTCGTTTCGGTGTCTCACTCGAACTGGACTCGCGGGGGATGTTCACCGATCCGCCCGACGCCCTGAACGAGCTCGTGCGTTTCCAGGCCCGTCGAATCGAAGGGTGGTACTCCGAGGGCTTGCGGCTGCTTCCCCTGCTCGATCACCGCAGCCGCGCCTGTTGCGCGGCGATGGCGGGGATATACCACGAGCTGCTGCGGCACATCGCGAATGACCCCGCCGCGGTGACTCGTGGCAGGGTCACACTGCCGGGCAGGCAGAAAATGATCGTAGCGGCTCGTTCACTGGCGGGGATGAAATCATGACCCGTGGGCGGGTAGTGGTCATCGGTGGTGGTCTGGCCGGTGTTTCCGCCGCGTTCGGCTGTCGCGACGCCGGTTTCGACGTGACCCTGTTGGAGGCGCGTTCCCGGTTGGGCGGAGCCACTTACTCGTTCTCCCGGGGCGAGCTCACCGTGGACACCGGACAGCACGTCTTTCTGCGCTGCTACACCGAGTACCTCGCGCTGCTACGACGTCTCGGCACCCTCGACAGGGTGCGGATCCAACCGAGATTCCGCGTCCCGGTGATCACCCCGCACGGTCCCGGCTGGACATTGCGGCGTGCCGAGCTGCCCCCGCCGGGACACCTGTTGCCCGCCCTGTGGGGACATCGTGCGCTGTCCCCACGGCAACGGCTCACCGCGGCGCGGACGGCGCTGGCACTGCGCGGACTGGACCCGGACGATCCGGCCCTGGACCGCACCGACTTCGGGAGTTGGCTGCGCTCTCGTGGCGAATCGGACCGCTCCGTGGCGACGCTGTGGGGACTGTTCTGCGTCGCGGCGTTGAATTCCCAGCCCGACGAGGCATCGCTGGCCCAGGCGGTCAAAGTGTTCCGTACCGGAATGTTGGACACCACCACCGGCGGCGACATCGGGGTGATCCGTCGCCCGTTGAGCGAAGTGCACGGTGATCCCGCCCTGCGGAAACTGTCCGAGGCAGGCGTGCTGCCGTTGCCCCGGCACAAGGCGCTGGAGATATCCGGCGAACCGGGTGACTACCGCGTGCGGGTAAGCGCCGAGCAAGAGTACGAACTGACCGCGGCCGCGGTTGTCCTCGCCGTTCCGCACCCGGCCGCCGCCAAACTGCTGGCGGATCGAACCTCATCCGTCGGGGTCGACTTCACCGCGTTGTCGCGCGCGCCCATCGTGAACGTGCACGCCCATTTCGACCGCAGGGTCACCGACCTGTCCATGGCCGCCTCCCTCGACTCCCCGGTGCAGTGGTTGTTCGACCGGACGGAAGCCGCCGACGCGCCACGCGGCCAGTATCTGGCGATTTCGTTGTCCGCGGCCCACGAGGAGGTGAAGGCGCGCTCCGCACGGCTGCGTGAGCAGTACCTACCGGAGCTGCGAAAGCTGTTTCCCGCGGCTGGAGAAGCGCGGTTGCTGGATTTCTTCGTCACGAGAGAGCCCGCGGCCACGTTTCGGCCCGTCCCCGGCGCGAGGTCGTCGCGTCCGGCCGCGCGCACGGCCGAACGGGGACTCGTGCTGGCGGGCGCGTGGACCGACACCGGTTGGCCGGACACCCTAGAAGGGGCCGTACGGAGCGGAAACACCGCGGCCAGCGTCGTCAGCGGGACCGTCGATCGCCACAGCGATGTGGCGTGGAGGTGACGCATGACAGTGACAATGCCCTCCGCGCTGTCCAGCGCCCGGGAATCCATCGACTCGCGGTTGCGTCACACTGTCGCCAGATTGGATCCGGACACCCGCAGGGTCTGCGAATACCATTTCGGCTGGATCGATGCCGAGGGTGCCGAGGACGACCGGCCGGGCAAGGCGTTGCGCCCGGCACTTGTGCTGTTGTCGGCGCGGGCCGCCAACGGCGACGAACACAGTGCCTGCAGCGGGGCGGTGGCCGTTGAACTGGTGCACAACTTCTCGTTGCTGCACGACGATCTGATGGACGGTGACATCTCCCGCAGACACCGTCCCACCGCCTGGACCGTGTTCGGGCGGTCAGCCGCGCTGCTGGCGGGGGACGCGCTGCTCGGACTCGCCAACGGCGTGTTGCTCGAAGCCGATTCGCAGCGGGCGTTGTGGGCGGCTCGTGAACTGTCGGGCACCGTTCGCGAACTCATCGCGGGACAAGCGGCGGATCTGGACTTCGAGCAGCGCACCGAGGTCGGATTCGACGAGTGCCTGCGCATGGTGGCCGGCAAGACCGCCGCGCTGATCGCGTGCTCCTGCTCCCTCGGCGCCCTGTTGTCGGGAGCTTCCGAACACACCGTCCGACGACTGCGCGGTTTCGGATTCGAACTCGGAATGGCGTTCCAGCTCGTCGACGATCTGCTCGGAATCTGGGGGGATCCGGAGGAGACCGGAAAGCCGGTGCTTTCCGACCTGCGTTCCCGCAAGAAGTCGATGCCGGTCGTGCACGCGCTCAATTCGGACACCGACGCCGGTCTGCGGCTGCGTGAGCTGTACCGCCAACCGGAGGAACCCACCGAGGACCAAGTGCTCCGAGGAGCGGAACTGCTGCGTTCGGCGGGCTCGGAGGAATGGACCAGGGCCGAGACGGAACGCAGATTGACGGCCGCTCACCGGCAGCTTCGTGACGCCGGGTGTCAGGGAGCGACCGAAGGACTGACCGAACTCGCCGATTTCGTTCTCCGGAGGAACCAGTGACCGGATCGCTGCGCCAGAACGGCGACATCCGTCAAACCGACCAACCCCGAGCCGACGGCCCCGTCACCGAGACGACGCCCCCGCCGCAGCCGTCCGCGGCGGACGTCGGTTCCGAGCGGGCCTCGGTGCCGCCGCGGCAGGGGGTTTCCTGGGAGGAGGCACTCCGAGCCGGCAGCGATCACCTGCTGGGGCTGCAACACGAGCGGGGATGGTGGAAGGGAGAGCTGCAGACCAACGTGACCATGGACGCCGAGGATCTGATGTTGCGTCAGTTCCTCGGGATACGGACCTCGGCGGAGACCGCCGCCGCGGCACGTTGGATTCGCTCCCAGCAGCGCGCGGACGGTACCTGGGCGGCCTTTCACGGTGGTCCCGGAGAGCTGTCCGCGACCGTGGAAGCCTACATCGCCCTGAAACTCGCGGGCGACGAGGTGGACGACGAGCACATGGTCGCCGCGCGGCGTTGGATTCGAGGCCGCGGGGGCATCGAACGCACCCGTGTGTTCACCCGTATCTGGCTGGCGATGTTCGGCCAGTGGTCGTGGGACGAACTACCCGCCATGCCGCCGGAGATCGTCATGCTGCCGAGCTGGGTACCGCTGAACCTGGCCGACTGGGGCTGCTGGGCGCGGCAGACCATCGTTCCGCTGACCATAGTCAGCACCCTCCGTCCCCGGCGTGAACTGGGAGTCGACACCGCCGAGCTGCGTACCGGCACACGCCCGGTGGGGCGGGTGCGCGAGAACGCCGGAACCTCGCGTTGGGAGTCCGTGTTCAACGGACTCGACCGGGCGTTGCACGTCTATCAACGGCACCCGCTCCGGCCATTGCGCGACCAGGCCATGCGGCGGGCGGCCGAATGGATCGTGGCGAGGCAGGAAGCCGACGGTTCCTGGGGAGGTATCCAGCCGCCCTGGGTTTACTCCCTGCTCGCCCTGAACCTGCTCGGCTATCAACTCGACCACCCGGTGATGCGTGCGGGTATTCGGGGGCTGGAGGGCTTCCTGGTCAGGCAGGAGTCGGAACACGGCAGCCTCCGCAGACTGGAGGCCTGCCAGTCGCCGGTCTGGGACACCGTGCTGAGCATCCAGGCGCTGCACGACGCCGGGGTGCCGGACAGCGACCCGGCGATTCGTGACGCCGTCGAGTTCGTCCGATCCGAGGAGATCACCGTTCGAGGGGACTGGGCGGTACGACGTCCCGAGCTACCAGGCGGGGGAGGGTGGGCCTTCGAATTCGAGAACGACGGCTACCCCGACATCGACGACACCGCGGAAGTACTGCTGGCTTTCACCCGTACCGGCTATGTCGAACAGGACCGCATCGCCGCGGCCGCCGACCGGGGAAGACGCTGGCTACGCGGTATGCAGTCCCGCGGTGGCGGCTGGGGGGCCTTCGACGCCGACAACACGCGTTGGCTGGTGAACAAGCTGCCCTTCTGCGACTTCGGGGCGGTCATCGACCCTCCCTCCGCTGATGTCACCGCGCACGTGGTGGAGGCTTTGGCCCAGCTCGGGGACACCGACGACCGCGTCGTTCGCGACGGCATAAGGTGGCTGCTCGAACAGCAGGAGAACGACGGTTCCTGGTACGGCCGCTGGGGAGCCAACCACATCTACGGTACCGGGGCCGTGGTTCCCGCTCTGGTCGAGGCAGGGATACCGGTACGGCACTGCGCACTCACCCGTGCGGCCCGTTGGCTGGAGCAGCGGCAGAACCCGGACGGTGGTTGGGGCGAGGACCTGCGTTCCTACACCGATCCGGCCTGGATCGGTGTAGGGGACTCGACCGCTTCGCAAACCGCCTGGGCCCTGCTGGCACTGCTGGCTCTGGGACGTCACGACACCGAACCGGTGCGGCGCGGCATCGCTTTTCTGGCGGACACGCAACAGGCGGACGGTAGCTGGGCGGAACCGCAGTTCACCGGAACGGGGTTCCCGGGTGACTTCTACATCAACTACCACCTCTACCGACAGATCTTCCCGGTGACCGCTCTCGGGCGATACCGACAAGCCGTCCACGCCGAATAGGTGCTCGCCATGACATCGGACCTGCTCGTATGCACCCCGTTGCGAGTGGAGGCCCGCGCGTTGCGCCGATCGGGCGGGAACCGGGTGTGGCGAACCGGGTACGGCAAGCGACGCAGTGCTCGGTCAGCGGCCGAACTCACCGCGCGCGAATTCGGTGCGTTGGCCGTGGCCGGTCTGGCAGGAGGACTCGACCCAGGACTGCGCAGCGGTGACGTGGTGGTGGGAACCGAGGTCGCCGGATCTGGGAACGGCGCGTGCCTGCGCTCCCACCGCCCCGAGCTGTTGGCCCACCGGCTGCGCGGCCTCGGACTGCGCGTGTGGCTCGGTCCGGTGCTGACCAGCGAGCGACTGGTTCTCGGTGCGGAGCGCGCCGCCCTTGCACGGGGCGGTGCGCTGGTCGCGGACATGGAATCGGAGGTGTTGGCGACAGCGGCAGCAGACCGTCCCGTTGTGATCGTGCGTGTCGTACTCGACACCCACCGACAACCGTTGCTGGGTCCCGGCTCGCCGGCTCGGCTGTCCGGGGCACTGCGGCGGTTACGCGCTACCGGCCTGCCGCTGCTTCGCTGGGCCGAGGCTGTGGCGGGAGCCGGTTCGCTGGATACTGTTCGTTCTCGCTGAAGCAAAGAGGTGCCGCAATGGGTATCCCGATCCGCCAGGCCGCCAAGGTTGGCGCCTACCTGGTCAAACAAAAGATTCTGCGGCGTAAGAAATTCGCGTTGACCCTCGAACTGGAGCCGTTGTTCGCGTGCAACCTGGCGTGCGCGGGCTGTGGCAAGATCCAGCATCCGGCCAACGTGCTCAAACAGCGGATGCCGGTGGAACAGGCATTGTCCGCCGTCGAGGAGTGCGGAGCTCCGGTTGTCTCCATCGCGGGCGGTGAACCGCTGATGCATCCCGAGATCGAGACGCTCGTCCACGAACTCGTCAAACGTAAGAAGTTCGTCTACCTGTGCACCAACGCGCTGCTCATGCCGCGCAAGATCGACAAGATCGAGCCCTCCCCCTACTTCTCGTGGGCAGTGCACATCGACGGATTGGAGGAGCGTCACGACGCCTCCGTGAGCAAGCAGGGAGTGTTCGCGCAGGCGGTGGACAACATCAAGGACGCTCAACGTCGCGGTTTCCGCGTGACCACCAACAGCACCTTCTTCAGCACCGACACGCCCAAGACGGTCATCGACGTGCTGGACTACCTCAACGACGAACTCAACGTCGACCAGATGATGCTGTCCCCCGCGTATGCCTACGACAAGGCGCCCGACCAGGATCACTTCCTGGGGGTCGAGGAGACCAGGGAGCTTTTCAAGAAGGCTTTCGCCGACGGGAGGCGCAAGAAGTGGCGGTTGAACCACTCACCGCTGTTCCTCGACTTTCTCGAGGGCAAGCGCGACTTCGCCTGTACGGCCTGGGCGATCCCCTCGTACTCGTTGTACGGCTGGCAGCGCCCCTGCTACCTCATGGCGGACGGATACGCACAGTCCTACCGCGAGCTGATCGAGGAGACCGACTGGGAGTCCTACGGCAGGGGAAGAGATTCCCGTTGCGCCAATTGCATGGCACACTGCGGCTACGAACCCACCGCGGTGATGGCGACGATGGGGTCGCTACGGGAGTCGCTGCGGGCGATGCGCGGCTGAGCCGCCTGCACGGTGTGTCCGTGGTCACCGGCTGCGGTGTAGTGCCGTGACCTCGGGCTATAATGGAACTCGACACGAAGTCCATCGCGCGGCTCGTCGCATTCTCAACAGCGCGATGTAACCGTCCACGGCGTCGGTGCGGGGTGCCCCGATCCCGCACGCGCCGCGTGAGGTCAACATGCACAATCCGACGACCGTCCAGCTGGACGGGCTCCGGACTCATCTTTCACACGCGGGCAAGAAGCTGTTGGAGACCACCCTCGCGCCCTTGGGGTTGTTCTACCTGCTGCTACAGCTGACCGATCTGACGGGAGGGCTGCTGGCGGCGCTGGGATGGGCGCTGGCGGCTGTGGTGTGCCGACTGGTGTTGCGCGCGCGGATCCCCGCGGTGCTGCTGTTGACCACGGCACTGTTGGCGGTACGGACGGTTGTCGGTCTGCTCTCGCAGAGCGCCTTCCTGTATTTCCTGCAGCCGAGCCTGCAGAACTTCCTGATAGCGGCCGCGCTGCTGGCCACGCTGCCGTTCGAACGAACCTTCCTCGCACGGTTGGCCGACGACTTCTGCGTCTTTCCACCCGCCCTGATGGGCCACGCCGTACTGCGACGATTCTTCCGCCGGGTGTCGTTGCTGTGGGCCGCCGTGTTCATCGCCAACGGGGTCGCCGCGCTCTGGATGCTCGCCGAGCACACGGTGGGGCAGTTCCTGCTGGTGAGCACCATCGGGTCCTACGGACTCGTGGCTTCGGCCGCTCTCGTCTCGTTGTTGTGGTTCCGCAGGGAGCTGCGTGGTCACGGAATCCGACTGCGGATCGGCAACGGGGCTCCCGGTCTGTTGTCCAACGTGCTACGGCCGATTTGGAACCCGCTCGGTAGCGGTGCGCGTTGACCTTGGCATGCTCCGAACCCCGCAACAGCACTCTTGCCGCGGGGCCTGAGCGAACTCTCGCTGTTGTGGGGGCCAGGGGCGCGCGATCGGTCAGCGGTCACGACCGAACAGCCCGTTGAGCCGGTTGAAGGTGCCGGGCATACCCCCCTGCAGCCGGGACGCCGCGCCCAGCCAGCGGGGTACGAAGCTCTCCCGGCTGCCCTGTTCGATCGCCCTCACGATCCGGGAAGCCACCAGCTCGGCCGAGACCTGTCGGGGAAACCCGCGTTCGTAGGCCCTGCCGCGTCGCCGGAAGAACGGAGTGCGTACCGCGCCGGGCAGTACGGTCGTGACTCCGATGCCGGTATCGCCGATCTCGTGCCGCAACCCGGTTGCGAAGGCACGCAGTCCCGCCTTGGTCGCCGAGTAGACGGCCTCGTCGCGCACTCCTACGGCGGCGATCGACGAGACGAAAACGACGTGTCCACCGCCACGCTGCCGCATGTCGGGCAGCAGCAGGCGGGTCAGCTCCAGCGGCGCCGCCAGGTTCACGGCGAGCAATCGGTGGACGTGCTCGCTCGGCATGGTGGTGAACTCCCCGGCCCAGCCGATTCCGGCGTTGTTGATCAGAACGTCCGCCCCGGCCGCCACGTCGGCGACCCGGGGGAGTTCTTCGGACCGGGTGAGATCGGCCGTCACGGTCCGAGCTCCGGTCATCTCCGCGACGTGCCGCAGCCCGCGTTCGTGGCGGCCGACCAGGATCAGTTCGCACCCCCGCCGCGCCAGCGACCTCGCGGTGGCCGCGCCGATCCCGGAGGATCCACCGGTCAGCAGCACCGTTCGCCCGTCGAGACCGAACCGCATTCGTTCACCTGCCTTTCCTTCGGCAACCCCATCCCCGTGGGTGAGGGAGAACCGATCCCGCGGGTACCGTCCTCGGTCGGGGGAGTGGCTACCCCCAGGTCACTGTTCCACCATCACCGAGTGAGTCGTTGTTCTCGATCTCCCTCCGCAACGACTCACCCCGATGCGTGAGCAACACGATTCCGCCGACGATCGCCACGGCGGCCACTGCCTGACCCCCCAGCACCGCCGGAGTGGAGACCACCTCCTCGCCGAACCAGCCGATTCCGATCGCCACCCCCACCAGCGGGTCCACGGTGGTGATCACCGCGAGAGCGGGGGAGATCAGCTTTCCCTGCTGAAAGGCGTTCTGGCTCAACAGGAAACCACACGGGCCGACGAGGCACACCGCGTAGAGCACCCAGTGCTGGAACGGTTCGACGAAGCCACCCGCGCGGAACTGACTCGCCACCACCTTCATCAGCCCCGCGGTCACCCCGTAGATCACCCCGGTCGCCAACGCCAGCGCGATCACCCGGATCTCGCCGGGGAAACGCGAAGCGGCCAACAGACACACCACCGTGATCACTCCGAGCAGCACCGCCAGCGGGATCGCCTGTGGCTCTATGGTCTCGTCACCGCCCACCGGACGCGCCAGTAGCAGGAAAGCGGCGAGGCCACTCATGCACCCGAGCGCTCCCAGTACGACGATCCGGTCCAGCTTGCGGTGCGCCAGCCAGGCCGCGTGCAGGGCGGCGAACAGCACGCTGGTCACCAGCAGCGGCTGGACCAGCATCAACGGGCCGTAGGCCAGTGCCACGACCTGCAGGGAAAGGCCCACGATGACCGTGCCGACACTGGCCAGCCATATCGGCTTGCGTACCAACTCCAGCAACAGGCGTGGGTTGAGAGTCCGGATACTTGGCACCTGTTTGGTGGCCCGCTGCTGTACCGCGCTGGCCATGCCGAAACTCGCGGCGCCGACCAGCGCCGCCGGAACCGCTATCGTGAACCAGGCCCCCGTCGCGGTCAACGTTGCGCTTCCTCACGGGTGGTCCCCGGCCGCGGAGTGGAGTCGGCCAGGTCTCGCAACTCCCGGAAGCAGGAGCGCAGCTGCTCGCACAGCCGGGAGGGAAGCCACTCCAGCCGAGCGTCGGCGGTGATTCCCACACCCACCGTATCGCCCCAGCTGATCAACCCCATCGCCGTTCCGACCCCGGGAGCGAGCGGAAGGATCGGCAGCACCTCTGCCACCAACGCCCCCCAGACCCGTGGCGGGCGACGCGAGCCCGGCATGGCGGAGACCAGCGCGTTGAAGAATCGACGCTGATAGATCGTCCGAACCAACGGCCGATGCAGCGGAGTGGGAAGCGTCCCCAGCGCCGCCATGGCGATGCCCGCCGCCGCCGGTTGCCCGTCGTGCTGTCCCGCGTTCAGCCGCTCCGCCACTTCACGCAAACGCTGCTCCGTGTCCATGGGGCCTACGGGAAGGTCCACCGACACCGCGACGGTGTGGTTCCCGAACATCTCCACCGTCGGTGTGTCCCGAGGTGAACGCGTGGTACGCGGCACCATCACCCGCATGTGCTGTCCCGGACCGGTGCCGGTTCGTTCGGCGAGCGTGCGGTGCAGCGCCTCGGCGGTCAAACCGATCAGCAGCACACTGCTGGGGATGCCGCGAGCGCGTGCCTGCGCGCGTACTTCGCTGGTGGGTAGCTCCGCGGTGTCGAACACCCGGCCGGAGGTGCTGTCCCCGTCCAACGGGCTCCGCGGCGCCGGTCCCGCCGTGGCCAGCTTCCACATTCCCCGCGCCACGGTCAGCACCGTGCGTCCCCGTGAAGTGACGAGGGAACGGAGCGCGGCGGACGCCGTGGCTTCTCGCTCGTCGCGCGAGGGCGGTGAATCCCGCTCCCGCTCGTCGGCGCTGTCACGAAGCAAGCGCACCAGGGTGTTCGTAACCGCGATGCCGTCACCCAGCGCGTGGTGCAACTTCGCGAGGATCAACGTTTCGGTGTCCGTGCGCAGCACCCTCAGCTGCCACGGAGGGCGATCCGTCGGTACCGCTGCGGTGAAGAACTCCCGCACCACCTCGTCGCGTTCCGGTGCGGTGCGATGATCCAGATGTTGCCACGGTTCGATACGCCGAACGGTGTGCCACCGCGGGCCGCGAACGCCTCGTTGGACCAGGGTGTTGCGCAGCATCGGCAGCGAACGGGCACGTCGTTCGATCAGCTCGGCGAGGTGCCCGGCCCACTGTTCGGCGGTTCTCTCCTCGGGCGCCTCCCGCAGTCGCAGCACGGCACCGGTCTGCTGGGGTACCACCGCGTCCGCCGCGTGCACGAAGAACCGGTCGGAGGAGCGCAACCGTCGCGCGCCGCGGTGCCTGGGCAGTTCGGCGAGCGCGGCCACCTGCTCGGTGAACTCGCCCGCGGTCGCCTGCTCCAGGGCACGCTGTTCGTCCCGTCGTAGTCGCTCGGGGCTGGTGGTGAGTTCGTGCAGCGTCGCCGCCAGCGATTCGGAGGTCGGGCACAGTTCCGCCAGACCCGCTCGTGCCATGAGTTCCGCGTTGGCTCGACCGTGTCCGGCGATCGGTTCGAACATGATCACCGTGCGGCCGCAGGCCATCGTCTCCAACGCGGTGGCACCTCCAGCGTTGGAGATCACCACATCCGCCGCGGCCGTCAACCCCGGCATGTCGTCGCACCAGCCCAGCGCCAACAAGCTCCGCTCGGTGGTGTCGCGTTCCGCAAGTCGCGCGCGCAGCTGCTCGTTACGGCCACACGCCACGATCACCCGGTCGACGCGGGATTCGGCCAGCGCCGCGTCCACGGCGCGTTCCACCGAACCGAACGACAGCGAGCCGCACGCGATCAGGACCTGAAACCCCTCGGTCGGCATGCCCAGCGACCGCCGGGCCTCCTCCCTTTCGCGGGGACGGAACGCCGCGGAAACGGGAGGTACGCTCACGGCCGCCGTGGCGTCCGGCTGCGCACGGTGGAGCGCTCGCAGGCTGGCTTCGCTCATCACGTAGTGCAGGTCGATCTCCGGGTACACCCAGAACGGGTGCGGGCAGAAGTCCGAAACCACGGCCGAAACCGGCTTCTCCAGCTCGCCACGGCGACGCAGCCGATCCAGCCCGGCAGTGGCCATCGGGTAGGTCGAGATCACCAGATCCGGTTCCCACCGTCGGATTCGACGGCGAAGCGGTGGTCCGACCCAGGCTCCCACGAAACGTCGAGAAGCGGTGGCGAACCAGTGCCACCGCCACAGCGCGTCGTAGAACAGGTCGTACAACCACGGGGTGGACTCCACGTTGCGGACGTAGATCCATCGGAACAGTGGTCCGACTGCCGGACCCATCATCCGCAACGTGTCCAGACGTGCTGTTTCGCATCCGGGCCAGAGTCGTCGCACCGCCTCCTCGATGGCCCGGGCCGTCGCGTTGTGCCCCTCACCGATATCGGCACTGACCAGCAGTATTCGTTCCGGGGAGCGACCGTTCGGGTGATGGGAGGTCACCGGCCAAAGTCCTTCCGTGCTCTCGGCGTCTCGTGGCGGGGCAACGGCGCTGTCACTGGTCGGCTCACCGGAAGCACGCACCGTCCTTCTCCGCAAGACCGTATCGCCCTCGGACACGTTTGGCGATCAGGCGGTCGCAGTGAGTCGCGAAAGTTTCACCGCTTTATCCGGGAACGGATCAGTCCCGCGGCGGTAATTCCGCCACGGGTGTCACGTCGCGTCCCGCCCTGCCGACCTTGGCGGCTCCGCCGGGGGAGCCGAGTCCGGCCATCTCGAAGAACTCGGTGTTGAACGTGGTGTATTCGGCCCATTCGTCCGGCACGTCGTCCTCGTAGTAGATGGCTTCAACCGGGCACACCGGCTCGCACGCCCCGCAGTCGATGCACTCGTCGGGATGGATGTAGAGCATCCGCTCTCCCTCGTAGATGCAGTCCACCGGACATTCGTCGATGCAGGACCTGTCGAGTACGTCCACGCACGGCTGAGTGATTACGTAGGTCACGAGGAGCTCTCCCGGGCCGAGGGCAAGCGATTCCGCCCGCTAGACGTACCCAGTGGTGGCGTGTTCGATGCCGATCGGAGATCGACCACCGGGCTCGGTGGTCGCGATTGATACGTTGTCCGGGGCGGGATCCCGGGCACCTCCGCGGTCGAACAGCCTTCGCGGTGCCCTCGAGTGAGCGTGAGGAATGAGCAGGACATCCAAAGGGGCGCGTTCGCGGGAGCAGCGTCAGCAGCAGATCGTCGACTACGTCCTGGAACGTGGTTCCGCGAGCGCGGCCGAACTCGCCGATCTCGTGGGCGTGAGTCTGATGACCGTGCACCGTGATCTCGACGAACTGGCCAGGCGTGGGCTGCTGCGCAAGTTCCACGGTGGCGTCTCCGCACAACCCTCCACCGTCTTCGAGGGCAGTTCGGAGTACCGGATGGGGGCCAACCGGGAACTCAAGGACGCGATCGCGAGGACGGCGCTGCGGCTGGTCGAACCAGGTTCCTCCATCCTGCTCGACGACTCCACCACCGCGCTGACGCTGGCCGGACTGCTGGGGGGCGTGGGGCCGCTCACGGTCGCCACCAACTACCTCCCCGTCATCCAGGAGCTCAAGTCGTTGCCCGACGTGCACCTGATCTGCCTCGGTGGCAACTACTCGGCCACCCACGACTCCTTCCTGGGGTTGCCCTGTATCGAGGCGGTGGGAGCGTTGTCGGTGGACATGGCTTTCGTGTCCACCTCGGCGATGAACGCGACGATGACCTTTCACCAGGAGCACGAGCTGGTGCAGGTCAAACGAGCCATGCTCGACGCGGCGGCCACCAGCGTGTTGCTGATGGATTCGAGCAAGATGCCGCGCAAGGCGCTGCACCGCATGGCTCCGCTGGGGGACTACGACAAGCTCGTCGTCGACGACGGGGTCGACCCCGAACTGCTCGCCGCCGCCGGTGATGTGATCGATGTGGCCGTGGCACCCACCGGAAACGTCTGACCCCACGTTGGTGGGCAACCCGGGCCGGAGCGACGGCCACGCGTGGCGACCTCACAACGCTCGACGAGCCACCACCGTCGGTCCCGGGACGCGTTACTCGCCCGCGGCGCGCAGCATCTCGGCGAGATCGGGAGGAAGCTGTGCGACGGTGTCCTCGATCTCCTCCTCGGGGACCCAGTACAGCAGCACCGCGAACACCGCCTCGACCCGCCGTTCCACCACGTCGAGATCGACCGTGTCGATTTCACCGCTGATCCGGTCGAGGAAGGTCTCCCTGTCGAAGGCGACCGCCTGCCCCTCGAACCGATACAGCTCTTCCCGTAGTTCCGGGGGCAGAGCCGGAGCGAGATCGTAGAGCTGCCCCGCGGCAAGTCGCTCGGAAAGCGCGCGTAACGACGCACGCGCCAGTCGGTCGGCCGCGGTGCCGTCGGACAACTCAGCCTGCTGCCGGACCTGTTCCAGGAAGCTGGCCATGGTCGGACCTGCCGGTTCCGGATGTGTCATCCTCGTCCTTCCACCGTCTGGGGCCGTTCAGCGTTTCGTACCCGGTTCACCGGAGATCGAAACCCCCACGGCGGAGACCTCTCGTCGGGAAACGCGAGTGCCGCCGCGCCGGTCCGTAGTGTTCGGACCGCACAGGAGCCGGGGCGGTGAACGCTCAGTGCCGCCTTGCCAACGTGATCCCGTCGCTGATCGGCAGCATGGTCAACTCGACGCGTTGGTCCCGCAGCGCGTACCGGTTGAACTCGTGGATGGCGTGGGCGCTCTCGTCCTGTCGCTCGTGGAGCACCCGCCCACCGGCCAGCACGTTGTCCACCACGATGAAGCCCCCGGAGCGGGTACGCGGCACGATCTCGTTCCAGTACGCGATGTAGCCCGTCTTGTCGGCGTCGATGAAACTCAGGTCGATCACGGCCGTGTTCTCCAGCCCGCGCAGGGTGTCCAGCGCCGGGGCCAGCCGTAGTTCGATCCGTTCGGATACACCTGCCCGGTGCCAGAAATGGCGTGCCACATCGGTGTACTCGGTACTCACGTCACAGCACAACAACCGACCGTCCTTGTTGAGGCCGCGCGCGATCGCCAGTGCCGAATAACCGGTGAACGTCCCCACCTCCACCGCGTACTCCGCCCGAATCGCCTTGGCCAGCAGCGTCAGCAGCGAAGCCTGTTCCGGTGAGATCTGCATGTCCGCGCTGTCGGGCAGCAACCGCTGGGTGTCCTCGATCAACTCCCGCTGCAGGGTATCCGGGCGTGGTCCGTGTTGCAGCAGGTACTCGTGCAGTTGTTCGTCGAGCTGGGCCGACTTGCGAGTCACGTCGCCGACGCTACCCGCACGATCCCGCTCCGCAACTCGTCGAGGTTTCCCGCACCACCGCCGGGGGCGGTGCGTGCCCCTTTCGGCGTCGCTGGGGCCGAAGAGCACCGGCGACCGTGCGGTGTGGACGAGCGGCGTGCCGCTCCTGGCTCGCGTAGCGGAACAGGGCTGTTTACGCTGGCGAGCGAGTGTCAGGTCGATCGCCGGACGGGTCCGAAAGGCAGGCGTGATCGTCGTCATGAGCAGATTGACGCGGCCTACGAAGCAGTCCAGCAGGGCGTATCGCGCCGCTGCGGCCCAGGCGAACGAGGCCGACCAACGGTTGCAGCTGGCATCCGGCATGCGGCGGCAGATGAACAAGGTGTTCCCCACGCACTGGTCCTTCCTGTTGGGCGAGATAGCGCTCTACACGTTCATTCTGCTCTTGTTGACCGGTACGTACCTGGCGTTCTTCTTCGATCCCTCGATGGCCGAGGTGACTTACCAGGGCGCTTTCACCAATCTGCGCGGTGTCGAGATGTCACGTGCCTACGAGTCGGCACTCAACATCTCCTTCGAGGTGCGCGGCGGCATGTTCGCACGGCAGATCCACCACTGGGCCGCGTTGCTGTTCCTGGTGGCGATCGTGGCGCACATGTTCCGCATTTTTTTCACCGGCGCCTTCCGCAGGCCGCGTGAAACCAACTGGATCCTGGGAATCCTGCTTTTCATCACCGGGATGTTCGAGGGCTTCACCGGGTATTCGCTTCCGGACGATCTGCTTTCCGGAACCGGAGTTCGCATCGCCTCCGGAATCACGCTTTCGATCCCGGTGATCGGCACTTGGCTGCATTGGCTGCTCTTCGGCGGCGAGTTCGTCGGGGACGAGATCATTCCGCGTTTCTACATGATCCACATATTTCTGCTCCCCGGTATCATTCTCGGGCTGATCGCCGTTCACCTGGCTCTTGTCTGGTATCAGAAGCACACTCAGTTTCCCGGCGTGCGCCGCAGCGAGAGCAATGTCGTCGGAGTGCGGATCATGCCGATCTTCGCGGTGAAGGCGGGCGGTTTCTTCGCGGTGGTCGTGGGCGTCACTGCCATAATGGGTGGGATATTCCAGATCAACCCGATCTGGAACCTCGGTCCCTACGTCGCCTCGATGGTCTCGGCCGCCTCGCAACCAGACTGGTACATGATATGGACCGACGGCTTGGGTCGACTGTGGCCACCGTGGGAGGTCTATCTCTGGGGGCAGGCAACCATCCCGGCACCGTTCTTCCCGCTGATCGGTGGTATGACAGCGGTGTTCACCCTGGCACTGGCCTACCCGTTCCTGGAGCGGAAGCTCTCCGGTGACGAGGCACATCACAACCTGCTGCAACGGCCCAGGGATGTTCCGGTGCGTACCGGCCTCGGAGCCATGGCGATCACTTTCTTCGTGATCGTGCTGCTCAGCGGTGCCAACGACATCATCGCGTTCAAGTTCGACATCGCGTTGGAAGCCACGACCTGGATGGGGCGTATCGGTGTGCTGCTCGCTCCGCCTGCCGCCTACTACATCGCTTATCGCATCTGCATCGGGCTGCAGCGAGCCGATCGGCAGGTGCTCGAGCACGGTATCGAGACGGGCATCGTCAAGAGACTGCCGCACGGCGAGGTCATCGAGTTGCACCAGCCACTCGGGCCCACCGACGAACACGGCCACCCCGAACCGCTCTCCTACCAGGGAGCGCCGATTCCCAAGAAGATGAACAAGCTCGGTGCTGCCGGACGTCCGCTTCCCGGCAGCCCGCTGTGGCCCGACCCTCCGGAGGAGACCGAGCAGTTGCGCGAGGCGGAACGCCGTGAGGCCGAGGAGCCGGAACGCCCGCAACCGCGGGAACCGGAACTGCCCAGTGGGCGGTCACGCGACGTGACGGAGTGATACCTCGGGAGTGGATTCGGACCCGGTTCCGCCCGTCGGTGCCTCCCCGATACAAGGGACCATTGTCGCTGGACATCTCCGCGACTCGGGTCCACAGTATTGGTGCGGACCCTCCTTACGGGTCGCGCAGGGCAGTCCGTGTTTCCCGGATGAACGGCGCGGTGCCGCAAGGGGTTCGACGTGGCCGGCGGGGGCCGGTTGCCACAGCGAACGGTAGAGGTGATCGAGATGACACAAGCCGGTTCGATCGAGAGGCATCCCGATCTCGTCGAGATGCGGGCACGCTACGAGGAGGCGAGCGAAACCCCGCAGGGACAGCTCCTGGAGGGGGCCACCCTGCTGGCGGGAGTCTACCTGGCGATCTCACCATGGGTTGTCCAGTTCAGCGCCACCAGCTTCGACGTGGCGCTCGGCAATCTGGTCGTGGGACTGACAGTGGCCGTGCTGGCACTCGGGTTCGCCTCCGCTTACAGCAGGACCCACACCGTGGCCTGGGTGGTCCCGTTGCTGGGAGCTTGGGCCGTCATCGCTCCGTTCGTCATTCTGGGAGGCGGAGTCGGCCTGGGCATGCTGCTGAGCAATGTGATCACGGGCGGCCTGATCGTGCTGCTCGGTGTGGGGCTGAGCACGTTGGTGATGATGCGCCGTCGGCGCTGACGAGGTGGTCGACGAACGTGGTCGACCCGACGTGCCGGACTCGGCGTGCTCGACACGCGGTGGCGGTCGTATCGGGTCGACCACGTGGCCGAAGGGGCCAGGGCTTGGCCGGTGAAGGGCGTGCGGAGAGCTATCGCCGCTCGGACGAAGCGTGCACGATGACCACCGGGCACTCAGCGTGATGGGTGCACTTGTGGCTCACCGAGCCGAGCAGCGCTCCGACGAAGCCGCCGTGCCCGCGACTTCCGACCACCAGCAGCTCGGCGCCCGCCGCGGTGTCGAGGAGCACTTGCGCGGAATCCCCCTGTGCGACGTGGGTACGCACCCGGGGCGGATCAGCCCGGCGGTCCACCGCGTTGTCCACGGCGTCCTCCACGGTGACGCTGGCCGCGTTCTCGAACTCCCTGGGTGGCACCGCACCACCCTCCCAGCTGTAGAACGCCGGGTATTCCCAGGCAGTAACGGCTTCCACGGTGGCGCCGGTGAGTTCGGCCTGGCTGAGGGCCCAGTCCAGTGCGGCCAATGAGGAGGCCGAGCCGTCGATGCCGACCACGATCCGGTTTTCCTGGCTCATCACGCATCGTCCATCCCGGCGTTTGATATCGCGACTTCGTCGTGGCGTGTGCCGCGGCGGTGTGTGCTCTCGCGTTCCCCGACTGTCCCACTCATCCGCCCTATCCGCTCGGTTGAGCTCCTTTCCGGTGTGGTTCGGCAACCGAATTCGATACGAAAGTGTGATCTGAATCGTTCGCGGGTACGTTCATGTCACCGGCGGAAAGCCACGACCTCCGGAGTCGCGATGCCTCGATGGAGCGGAGCGAGGATACGCCGCGTGGGCCGGTCGCGGTGATACGACGGCAGCGCTGCCGTGCCGCGACGCCGACTCGCGACCAAGTTCGACGCGAACCGGCTCGCCGGGGATCGTCCGCGGTCGCGGAACTGATCGTGTGGCCGATCGGAATCGTTCACCGTCGCACGGTTGTTTGGAGAGCACGTTGCCGAAACGAACGACCAGCACGCCGTCGTGGAGCGTTATAGCCCATGACACGGACAGGCTCAACCAGGCCGTACACGAGCTCCACACCGGGCACGACACATCGTCGGGCCTGGAACTCAGTCACGAGCTGCTGCGTGCGGTCACGCTGATCGGGGAACGTCTCGCGACTCTGTTGGACGGGTTGGCCAAACGCCACGAGAATCCCGGTGTGCCCGAGCAACGCACCGTTCACCTCGCGCTTGACCAGGCGGCGGCCGCGGCCGAGGACCTGGGGGAGTGCGCGCGCCGCGCGGCCCGCACCCTGGAGGACGAACACTGATCGGGTCGATCTCCACGCCGTTCCGGCGTACCGGTACATTACCGAGTGTGTCGGAGTCGCTCCGCGAAGCACGGGGGTGCCGGCCGGAAGCTCCGGTCGAGTAACTCGAGAATGGCCCGTTCCAGGGTTTAGTGGCTTTCGGGGTTTCGCGGCGAAGTCGTCCCGTTCATCGGTGGCAGCTCGGCTCCACGCGCGGGTGCGGTGCTTTCGCGTCAGGGCGTGTCCTCGGTGAGCCTGTGTGCCTCGGCTCCGACAGCAGGTTAGTCTTCGCGGCGTCCGGTTCGCGCGACGTCGCCCCCAATCGAGCAACGGAGTCAGCATGTTCGGCTTCTCGAACGGGAATTCGGTACGCAACGCACTGCCACTTCGCAAGTTGCGGGTTTCCGACTGGGCGCGGCAGGAGGGAACATGGCGCGAGGCCCGCCCTTCGCTGATCGCGGCCGCCCTCAAACGCGCCCGGGCGCGCCCGTCCGGTAACTGGTTCGTGCTGGCGGGTAGCGCGCAGATCGACCGACGCAGCCCCTTCGCCCGTACCGTGGCCGGCACCGAGGTGGTCGCGTGGCGTACCGAGGACGGCGCGCTGCACGCGGGTCCGGGTGCCTGCCCGCATCTGGGAGCGCCGCTCGGGCAGGCAGCGGTGGACTGCGGACAGTTGGTCTGCCGCTGGCACGGGCTCAGACTGGACGAACGCGGTGGTCCGTGGTGGACGCCGTTCCCCACTTACGACGACGGTGTGCTGGCCTGGGTGCGCCTGGACGACTCCGGCGGGGAACAGCCGCTGGAGCGTCCGGTGGTGCCGCGCCGCCCACCGCTGCGTGACAGCATCTCCGAAGTGGCCACCGCGACCGGTGTCTGCGAACCCGACGACGTGGTGGCCAATCGGCTGGATCCCTGGCACGGTTCGTGGTTCCATCCCTACTCGTTCGCCAACCTCAGCGTGCGGCGCGCCCCGGAATTCGAGAGCAGCGAGCAGGAGGACTTCTTCGAGGTGCTCGTCTCGTTCCGGCTGTCCCGCGGGATCGGGGTGCCGGTAACCGCCACTTTCCACTGCCCGGATCCGCGTACCGTGGTGATGCGCATCGTTGAGGGGGAGGGGGTCGGTAGCGTGGTGGAAACCCACGCCACACCGCTGGAAACCGGTTCCGACGGCGGTCCGCGCACCGCCGTCATCGAGGCCACGGTCGCCTACTCCCGACGTCCCGGGTTCCGGATGGCGCTGCCCGCGGCAGGCTTGCTGCGCCCGTTGATGCGACGGGTGGCACTGCGGTTGTGGGCCGACGACCTCGCCTATGCCGAACGGCGCTACGAACTGCGCAGCACCGGGCGGTTTCCCGGCTGAGTGCGCCGGGAGCCGTACTGCTCCCGGCCATCGCCGGTGTGTACGCCTCGTGGGCCACCGACTCGAGTTTCAGCCTCCCAGACCGCGCAACAGGGCGAATCGGCCACGGTCGGGAACGCTCCACAGGGTGTGTCCCCGCACACCCCACCCGCGCAGCAGCTCGTTCGCGGCTCGCATCCCTGTTGTGGCGGCGCGTTCCATCAGGGCGACCGGTAGGTCGACACGCACCAGGTCTCCTGCCAGCATCAGCGCCGGATCGGGCGTTCGCACCCCGGGACGCTCCGCGAAACCGCCGGGCGGAAACAGCGGGCAGTCGGCTCGCAGTTCGTGACGCTCGTCCACGATGCCCGCTGCTTCGGTTTCCGGATATATCCTGGCCAGTTCCGACAGCATCCGCGATCGCATGCTCTCGAGGGATGGTTCACCCGGTAGTGCGTAACCGTGCAGCTCGAGCACGGAACCCCCGCGATCTCCCGCCCAACGGGCGGCTTCGTGCTCGTAGCGTTCCAACACGCTGATGTTGTCCAGTGGCCCGTAGCCACTCGTTCCGAGGAAACCGGGTCTGTCCCGGCGAACCGGTCGGTCCAACCACACTCGGGAGACCAGAAACGGCGGTGCCTCGCGCAACTCAGCTATCCGTGTTCGCCACCGTGACGTCCCCAGATCGGGTGAGTTGCCGACGATGCCCCGCAGCCCAGCGGTGTCGGTGGCCAGTACCACCGCGTCGAATTCCGGAATACCGGATTCTGGTGCTCCCGCGGACTCCGAACGTACCGCGAAGCGTCGGTCGGATCCCCGTTCCAAGGACCTGACCGGGGTGTCGGTGATCAGGGTCACACCGTGTTCGACCAGGTATTCAGCCAGCGGATTCCACAACGCTTCCGGGAACGAGTTCGCCGCCACGTCGAACAGCAGTCCCTCGCTGGAGCCGAGGAAATAGATGTGAAACATCGTCGCCAGTTCGGCGGCGGACAGCTCGGTGGGAGCGGCGAAGAAGCTGCGGGAGAACACCTCGAACGCCAGATGTTTGGCAGCCGGGGGAAAGCGTATTCGATTGAGCAGCGTGTCCGCGTCCAGATGGTCCAGACGCTCGTAGATCTCCGGGACCGACACCTGTGCCAGCGGCAACGCGGCACGGGTTCCGAGTCGTGGGAGGTCACGCCAGCTGAACGTGGGACTTCGTGCGACGAACGCGAGGGCATTCCACGGTGGAGTACGTGGCAGCCCGGCGAAAGTGTCCCGATATCCGGCACTGTGCAGCAGCGGATAGTCCGGAAGCGCGGTCAGTCCCGAAAGGTCCGGATCGGCACGCCGCAGAAGTGCGCGAAGGTTGTAGTACTGCCGGAAGAACGCGTGGAACCCACGATTCATACCGACGTCCGAGCCGTCCGAGAGCGTGGTCCGCCAACCACCGACACGTCCACCCAACCGACCCTGTGCTTCCAGCACCGTGACCCCGACGCCGCGCTCGGCCAGACAGGTGGCCGTCGCGAGTCCGGCGATGCCACCGCCGATCACCGCTACCCGGGGAACACGCGCGAGATGACTCGTGTCCGGCGTGCCGTCGTGTGGGGGATGCGGCACCGCCCTGCGGTCCAGCCCGGGAGGTCCGTGCCCACCGTACCCGTTGTCACCGGCCGATCGGTAAGTCGTGAAACCGCGCATCATGCTTCCGCCGTCTCGGGTCGCTTTCCGATCAGGGTGTGCACGATGCCCCGCTGCCATCCCGACATCGAGCCGAGACGTACTCCGACCAGGCCGTTCCGACGCATCCGCGCGGCGAGCTGTTCGGTCGAGTCGAACCTCAGCACGCTGCGCCACAGGTAGGGGTGAATTCCCGAGCCCCGCGTACTAAGTTCACCGGCGGGAATGATCACGCTCCAACACACCGCCGACCAGACGAGTCGGGAGACGGGGCGGTTCCGCACGGAGAACTCGTGCAGTGCCAGGCGAGCGCCGGGTGCGAGCAACTCGCGCAGTACGCGTAGCCCGGCATCGGGGTCGGAGAGGTTGCGGAGCAGATAAGCCGCCATGATCCCGTCGAACGGTCCGCGCACACCTGCTTCTTCGAGTCCGTCCAACGGTGCGTGAACGAACTCCACCTTGTCCGGCCAGGACTTGCGTTCGGCCTGTGCCAGCATGTTCGCGGAAGCGTCCGTGGCCACGATGTGCGCGCGCGGCGCGATTCGGAGCAGTGCCGCGGTGGACGCGCCGGTGCCGCAACCCGCATCCAGCAACCGCAGTCCGCGGCCGTCGTCGGGCAGGTGCAGCCGACGTGCCGATCGCCGCAGCGCGCGATGATATCCGGGGTTGATTCCGACCAGCCGGTCGTACTGTCGAGCGCTCTGCTCGAAACCACCCACGACGGGGTACCGGGAAGGCATCAGCAGTCCTTACATGGAACTCGTAGCAGAACCAGCGCGTGTGGTAGCGGGCATTTGACTCGGCGTCCTGCCGCGGTTGACCGGCTTTCACGTAACCGTGCGAGCGGTGGGCGGTCCGGTCTCGCGAGGTATCCCGATCACTTCGGGCCGATTCGCCCGCCGTGCCGAACAGCGGTCGCGGTCGACGAACTCACGCCGTTCTCTTCGGCTCCTACCCTGCTTCCACCGTGTTCGAGGATTCCTCGAACACGGTGTTCAGCAGCGGAACCTGTTCGACCGCCCAAGGGCTGATCGCCCACGGGGTTCGCATCGCCAGCAGCACGAAGTCCTCCCAGCCCACCTGTTTCCAGTCCGCGATCTCGGACGGGGCCGGCACGGGTGGTTCGTCGGTCACGGCCGTGTACACCGGGCACCACTCGTTTTCCACCACCCCCGTGACGTCGACGGCTCGGTAACGAAAGTTCGGCAACCGCAGCCGCGGCGTCCCGATCTCGATCCCGAGCTCCTCCCGTACCCTGCGTCGCACCGCGGCATCCATCGGTTCACCGGGCGCCGGATGCCCACAGCACGAGTTCGTCCAAACACCGGGCCAAGTTCGTTTCTGAAGCGCACGACGGGTAACCAGCAGTTCTCCCGCGGAGTCGAAGACATAGCAGGAAAAGGCCAGATGCAGCGGAGTGTCACCGTGGTGCACTTCGGATTTCGGTGCCGTACCCACTGGCTCACCCGAGTCGTCGAGCAGAACCACGAATTCCCCGTCAGAAACGGGGGAGCTCGAGTCCATCGGTTACCTACCACCCAACACAGAACTGGACGACACCTGACCGACACTATCCGTCAACCGTGCCCGAATCCGGGCGGTGACTACGGGAACAGTGCCACGCAGCGCCACACCGAATCCGCGTGACCGCGACACCGAGACACGATTGGCGAACACGTCGTACCCCGATTCCACTATCCGATCCAGTATCTCACCGTAGAGCGTGTAGGCCGTGGCGATGCACGGACGTGAGATCGGATCCAACATTTCGATCCCTTCGGCGGCATACCGGTAGATCGCTCTGGTACGGGCGATCTGATCGGCGAGTGCGCTGCGAACCCTTCGATCCGCTTTCCCCGTCTCCAGGCAGCGCCGCAGTCTCGGCTCGTCGACGCCGAAAGCGAGCAGCTCGTCGGCGGGCAGGTACACGCGTCCCTTGCGCAGATCCTCACCGACATCGCGCAGGAAGTTGGTGAGCTGGAACGCGTTTCCCAGTGCCGCCGCGTAAGGAGCCGCTTCCTCCGGCGGGCACCGGGTCCCCAGCACGGGGAGCACCTGTAAACCGATGACTTCGGCCGAGCCATGGACGTACTCGTCCAGTTCCGCGCGGTTCCGGTACCCGGCGACGGTCAGGTCCTGCCGCATCGAAGCCATGAAGGAGTTGAAGTGCCGCTGTTCGAGCCCGTAGCGGTTCGCGGTGTCCACCACCGCCCTGACCACCGCGAGCTCGCTTCGCTCACCCGCGAATCCCCGGTCCAGTTCCGCCCACAGGTCGTCGATCCGGGCATGCCGGGTCCGTTGCTCGAGGGATCCCCGTGGCTCGTCGACGATGTCGTCGACTTCCCGTGCCAAACCGTACAACGCGTGTATCGCCGGACGGCGCGACGGCGGCAACAGCCGTGTGGCCAGGAAGTAGGTACGCCCGTGTCTCGCGTTGAGCTCACGACTCCGGCGATAGGCGGCCCGGAGCCCCGGCGAGTGGATACCGGCCGCGTCCAGCTCCCGCTCGCTCATCGTGCGGCCGATCCGACGCCCGGTGCACGGCGAGTTCCCCGCCCACCTCGGCCGTTCCCGGTGACTCGGTGAGCTGCCAGCTTGCCGGACAACACCACGGTGGGAACCCCTACGCCCGGGGTGGTTCCGCAGCCCGCCAGGACCGCGTTCTCGATGCCGCTGACCAGGTTTCTCGGGCGGAAGGGGCCGGTCTGGGCGAACGTGTGCGCCGCGCTGAACGGGGTGCCGGCGAGCATCCCCCGCGCCGCCCAGTCCGCCGGTGTAACTATGCGGCTGACCTCCATCGAGGATTCGAATCCGGGCATGAGCCGGTGCTGCAGTGAGTCGATCACTTCTCGCGCGTAGCCGTTCGAGATGGCGTCCCAATCGGGGCGGGCGAGGTCCAGGTTGGGGCAGGGAACCAGCACGTGGTGCAGGTGCTTGCCCGCCGGTGCGAGTGAGGGGTCGCTGCGAGTGGGATTCGTAATCAGTACCGAAGGGTCGCTCATCAGCTTCCCGTGACGTGTCAACTCGTCGAAGGTGCCTTTCCACGCCTGTCCGAACGAGAGCGTGTGGTGACTCAGTTCCGGCTGATCCCGGTTCGTCCCGGCGTGTATCAGCAACGCCGAGGGAGCCGCGCGCAGTCGTACGGGACGTCGCGGAGCACGACCCAGCAACCGGTAGGAGACGGGAAGATCGGGAGTGAGCACCACCGAGTCACACGGAATGCGTTCACCGTGCTCGGTGTGCACAGCGGTGATCCGTTGTCCACGACGTTCCAGGTCCGTCACCGAGCTGCCGTACCGGAACACCGCTCCCGCACCGGCGGCCGCCGCGGCCAACGCGTCCGGCACCGCTCGCATACCGCCGCGTGGGAAGTACACGCCCCGTACCGTGTCCATGTAGGAGATCACCGCGTACGCGGCAAGCGCGTTGTGCGGTGCGACCCCCGCGTACAAGGCCTGGAACGAGAAGACGCGTCGCAGTCGTTCGTCCCGCAGGAACCGGCCGATCCCGCGGTGCAGCCCCCCGAAACCGCCCACCGCGGCCAACCGGGCGAGATTCGGGTCCAGCAGATTCAGCGGAGAGTCGAAATTGGCATTGATGAAGGTCTCGTACTGTACCGAGTAGAGCCTGCTCAACCACTGTCGTAACCGGCGGTAACCCGCTGCCTCGTCGGGACCCGCGAACTCCCGTACCTGTTGTTCCATGGCCGCCGCGTCGGTACGAACATCGATACTCGAACCGTCCGCGAACCGTGCGCGGTAGGCCGGATCCAGCGGTATCAGCTCCAGCCGGTTCTGTACCGATTCACCCACCGCCGCCAGCGCCTCGTCCAGAAGTTCCGGCATGGTCAACACGGTCGGTCCGGTGTCCATGCGGTATCCCGCGATGTCCAGCCGCCCCGCACGGCCTCCCGGGAAATCCTCAGCCTCGACGAGTGTCACCTCGCGTCCCGCTCCGAGCAGGTGCAGCGCAGCGGTCAATCCGGAAAGTCCCGCGCCCACGACGACAACACGCTCGGTGGGGCCGGTGACTGTCCGCATGCGGGTCGCTCCTTAGAGGTGATCGGAGAGAAGTCGGTTCTCACGGCGAACCGCTCGTCTTGGCTCAGTCTAGAAATCCACTCGGATCCCTTCAAATTCGCGATATCACTTCTTCGGGTGAGGTCTTCGGGTTGAGGCGGACGGGCGCGTGCTCCGAACGATATACACGGTTGTGCCATCGTGACGGGATCACCGGCTCTTGCCGACGAGGGGCGACGAGTCGATGGATCACCGGTTGCCTCGCTCCGAGCGGCTTCCACGGTCGGCCGCCCCAGGACGCGGATCCTCGCTCGCCACCAACCCCTTCTCCGGCGGCCTACGAACAGTGTTCGGTGGCAGTGTGCGGCAGTAAGCCCGGCCGTCGCCACCAGCGGCGACGAGCGAACGTGTGTCACGCGAAAGGAGTCAGCCACAGTGATCAGGCACGATCGTGCGAGTGAGTCCCACCCGGAGTTCGGAGCCATGCCCAGGCCACCGCTGAACGAAACCGCCGACGTCGAGGTGGTGCTGCCCTGCCTCGACGAGGCCGCGGCCCTGCCCGCGGTACTGGACTCGATCGTCGAGGGGCTTGCCGTACCCGTCCTGGTGGTGGACAACGGTTCCACCGACGGCTCGCCGGAGGTGGCGGCCCGGCACGGCGCACGAGTCGTCCACGAGTCCAGGCCGGGCTACGGCGCGGCCGTGCACACCGGGCTGACGCACGCGTGCGGCAGGGTCATCTGCGTACTCGACGCGGACGGTTCCGTGGAGCCGACCGAACTTCCCGCACTGATCAATCCCGTGGTCGAGGGGGAAGCCGATCTCGTGGTGGGGAAGCGGGTGCCGACCGTACGCTCGGCGATGGCGTGGCACGTCAGGGTGGGCAATGCCGCCATCGCGGCACTGATCCGTCGAAACGGACTGCCCGTGCACGATTTGGCTCCGGTTCGGGTCGCCGATCGTGTGAAACTGCTCGACCTGGACATCCAGGACCGCGCGTTCGGCTATCCGCTCGAGCTGTTGCTGCGAGCGGGACGTGCGGGCTGGCGAGTACGCGAACTACCGGTCCGGTACTCCCCCCGTACAAGCGGTACGAGATCCAAGGTGTCCGGCTCGATGAAGGGAACCGCTCGCGCGGTACGCGACATGATCAAGGTGCTGCGATGAATCCGACGGTCGTACTGGTCGTGGCCAAGGCTCCCGAGACCGGGCTGGCCAAGACACGCCTCACACCACCGCTTTCCCCGGAACAGGCAGCCACTGTGGCCGCCGCGAGCCTGTTGGACACGCTGACCGCGGTTCGCGGTATCCCCGGGATTCATCCGGTGATCGCCTGGACAGGTGAGGTAGAGCGTGCCTGCCGTCGTGACGCGATCGCGGACGCCATGGCCGACATGGATCTGGTCTGGCAGCGCGGGGGACATTTCGGCGAGCGGTTGGCCGCGGCCCACGCCGAGGTGGCGGAACGTTATCCCGGCTCGCCCGTGTTGCAGATCGGGATGGACACACCGCAGGTCACTCCCGAACTGCTCGCCGAGTCGGCCGCGCCGCTGCGCTCCCGCGAGGGGCCGGAAGCGGTCCTGGGGCCGGCTCTGGACGGCGGGTGGTGGGCGCTCGGCCTGCGCGAACCGCATGACGCGGAAGTGCTCGGTTACGTCCCGATGTCACGACCGGAGACCGGGGAACTGACCGGAGCGGCCCTGGAACAACGTGGACTCCGGGTCCACGAACTGGTTGAACTCTCCGACGTGGACACGGTGCCGGACGCGCATCGCGTGGCCGAATCGATTCCCGAATCGGAATTCGCGGCGGCGTTGCGTGCGAGCGTCGAACGGGAGGGCGCCGTGTAGCGGCGCACGGCCGCGAGTTCCCTGGTTCAGTCGGATGCGCCGCGTTGGGCCGCGTTGGCGAACTCGGTGATCCCCTCGGTGAAGCCGATCCGGGCGCGGAAGCCGATCTCCTTCGCGGTCAGCTCCGGATCCGCGACGATGTGGCGCACGTCGCCGAGCCGGTACTGTCCGCTGACCACGGGGTCGGGTCCGCCGGTGGCAGTGGCGAGCTCGCGTGCCATTTCGCCGATGGTGCGGGGCTCACCGGAGCACACGTTGTAAGCGGCGAAACCGTGCGGAGGATGTTCGAGCGCCGCGAGGTTCGCCTCGGCGACATCGCGCACGTTCACGAAGTCACGGCGCTGCCCGCCGTCCTCGAACACGCGGGGAGCCTCGCCGCGTGCGAGTGCCGAACGGAACAGCGCGGCGACGCCGGCGTACGGGGTGTCCCGTGGCATGCGCGGGCCGTACACGTTGTGGTAGCGCAGCGCCGTGGCGTGTCCGCCGGTCTGACGTGCCCAGGAAGCGACCAGGTGCTCCTGGGTGAGTTTCGTGGTGGCGTAGACATTGCGCGGATCGGTCGGTGCGTCCTCCGGTACCCGCCCGGATTCGAGCAGTCCGCCACAGTGGGGGCAACGGGGTTCGAACACGCCGCGGTCCAGGTCCTCGGTGGCGCGCGGACCCGGACGTACGACGCCGTGAACGGCGCAGTGATAGCGCCCCTCCCCGTAAACAACCATCGATCCGGCGAGCACGAGCCGCTCGACCCTTCGTTCGGTCATGGCCGACAACAACCGCGCGGTTCCCAGATCGTTGTGTTCGACGTAGGCGGGTGTGTCCGCCGGGCCGGTTTCCAGCCCGACCATCGCCGCGTGGTGACAGACCGCGTCGATCCCGGACAGTGCGGGCCCGATCACCTCGGGGTCCCGCACGTCACCGACAACGAGGTCCGCCGCGTGGGTGTGCGCTTCCCGCGCGGAGGTTCCGTGGGCGCTGGGCAGCAGATTGTCGAGCAGTCTGACCTGGTGTCCGGCGGTCGTGAGTCGTTCGGCGACGTGGGAGCCGATGAACCCGGCCCCTCCGGTGATCAGGACCCGCACTCGTACCTCCCGAGCGGACGACTACTGCGACAACGGTGTGTGATTGTCCATCCACCGGCTCAGGACGTCTGCCGCGGGGTGGGGGCCGTTCGTACGGCACGCGATCGGGGTCGGGAATTGTTTTCGGTGGCGGGCCGACGACGAAGACATCGGTCGGCTTACGAAAAGGCTGGCCCTCCCGGAGAGGGGAAGCGGGTGCGAAGGGTGCGAAAAGGATTCTTCGGATCGGTGAAAACTCGCGATCCACCGATCCGAAGTCCTGGAGTGAATTGCACCGATCACTGCTTCGGAGGCATCAGCACCTCGTCGATGACGAACACCGTGGCGTTGGCGGTGGGAACGTTCCCGACCTGTACGTTCGCCCCGTCGATCTTGATGTTCTCACCACTGCCACTGATCGGAACGGTCTTTCCGTTTACCGTTTTGACCTCGCCCGCCTTTCCGAGCTCCTCGGCGTTCATCCGCTCGGGAACCACGTGGTACGTGAGAATGCTGGTCAGCTGCTCCTTCTTGGCGGGATCGTTGAGCAACGCCTCCAGCGTGGCGGGATCCAGCTTTTCGAAGGCCGAGTTGGCCGGTGCGAAAACGGTGTAGCTGGCGTCCGACTTGTTCAGCGTGTCGACCAGCCCCGCCGTCTTCACCGCCTTGGTCAGACTGGTCAGCAGCGGATTGTTGCTGGCGGCCGTACCCACGGGATCATCGACCATGCCCTTGGCCGACCCCTCGTTGCTGGGGTCGGTCGGCACCTTGGAGGCGGCCGGGCCGTAGATGTCGTCGACCGTGGTCACGCCCTGCTCGCCCATGCTGTCCTGCCCGGACTGGTCCTGCCCGGACTGGTCCTGCCCGGACTGGTCCTGCCCGGACTGGTCCTGCCCGGACTGGTCCTGCCCGGACTGGTCCCCGCTCTGCTGCGACTGTGCGGACTGGTTCTGCTCGTTCTGATTCTGGTCGCCGCTCTCGGCTCCTCCGCCGCATGCGGACAACAACAGGGCCATGGAAGCCACGGCGCCGGTAACGGCGGTTTTCACTCGCGTGTTGTTCATCGGAATCGGTCGTTTCCCTTCGTTTCGCTTCCGGGGTGGCCCCGAAGTATTTCTTCCCGGCATTCGGAGTCGGGTGAGGTGTCGATTGGTGGATCGGCGAATTTTCTTCCGTTTTTCGGGTGGCCAGCGTCACTCGGCGGTGAAAAAGATCGAGTGCCGACCGGTGGCTCCGTCGGGAACCGTGGGAACACGTTTCGCGGTCTGGGTGTAGCCCGAGCGGTCGGTGGCTCGGGACTCCACATTGTGGCCGCCGGGCGGGAGATCCAGCTCGATCCGCCACATGCGCCAGGTGTCCGTGTTGACGGCGGCGGAAAGCTCCGCCGCTCGCCAGGCCCCTTGGTCGACTCGCACCTCGACACGCTCGATCCCGGTGTGCGGTGCCCATGCGATGCCCGCCACGGTGATCCTGCCCGCCGGTGTCTTCTCGAAGCCCTTGGGGCGATCGATGCGTGACTGGGTCTTGACGGGTGCGCGTTCCGCCCACCCCCGCTTTTCCCAGTACGTACGAGCGTCCCAGGTGGTGATTTCGAGATCGGTCACCCACTTGGTCGCCGAGACGTAGCCGTACAACCCCGGTGTGACCATGCGGACCGGGAAGCCGTGCTCGGTGGGCAGCGGCCCGCCGTTCATCCCCACCGCCAGCAGCGCGTCCCGGTTCGGATCGGTGAGCGCGTCGATCGGGGTTCCGGCGGTGAAGTCGTCCACGCTGGTACTGAGCACCTGTTCCGCACCGTCCCGTACCCCTGACTCCGCCAGGATGTCGCGGACCGGCACTCCGATGAACTCGGCGGTCGAGATGTAGGAGCCGCCCACCGGGTTGGACACGCAGACCATCGTGATCGGTTTCTGCAGCTGTCGTCGGTTCATCAGATCGTCGAAGGTGAGGTTCAACTCCCGATCGACCATGCCGTGTACTCGCAGCCCCCACTCCGAAGCGGGTACCCGCGGCACACGTAACGCCGTGTCGATCCGGTAGAAGTTCTCGTTGCGCGTGATGAAGGTCGGTGTTCCCGATTCCGCGAAATCCGCTCCTACCGGAACCGGGGGTGCCGCGACGTCCGGCTCCAGTGCTCCGATGGCTTGCCGGGACCTGCTGACCCGACGTGCCCCGCTCAGCAGCTGTCCGACAGTACCCGCTGCCCCCGAAGCGAGAGCGACCGCGACTCCCGAGATCAGGAAGCGCCTGCGTCCGCCGGCCGCGCCTTCCGTGGTCGTTTCTTCCCGTTCGGCGTCCTCCCTCTCGGCGTCTCGTCCGGATTGTGCCGACGTCGGCTCGTCGCCCTGGGGCTTCACCGAGGCAGTGCGGTGCAGCCAGGCAAAGGCACCCACCCCCACCAGCGCGGCTGTCACGGGAGCTGTCAGGGCCAGTGGGTCCAGGCTGGAGCGGGACACGGTGGCGGCCATACCGAGCAGACCGAAGCCGGTGATCATCGTCATCCCGGGCAGCGGGGTCCGTCGTGACACCAGTCCACCCACCGCCGCCAGTGCGGCGATCACGATCCCCATGCCCACCAGCAGCGCGAGTTTGTCGGCGGTGCCGAACAGCTCGATCGCCAGTTCCTTCACCGGCTGCGGTGCCAGATCGATCGCCGTGTTGCCCACCGCCAGGTAAGGGGAGGCGAGCGGTTCGGTCAGCGCGGCGACCAGATGTCCCGCCGTCAGGGCTGCCGCCACCGCGAGCAGGGCGATGAGTACGGCAACAGCACCACCCAGCCGATGTTGGTGACTCGCACGGTTCATGTCCGGGATTCGGAGCTGAACTCGCCTCGGACTGCTCCCGTAACGGGACAGATCAGCTCTCGAAGACCGCGCCCCGGTTCCCCGGTGTTTTCCGTAGAGCTGTCGTGGCAGGGCCGGTTGTCGCGACAGGGCCGGTTGCCGCGGCAGGGCCGGTTGCCGCGGCAGGGCCGGTTGCCGCGACAGGGCCGGTTGCCGCGGCAGGGCCGGTTGCCGCGGCAGGGTAGGAGTCCTACCTCTCGCCGCCGGAGAGCCGATGCAACCGCAGCGCCAGCTGAATCTCCAGGCCGCGTTCGGGAGACCGCCAGTCCGGCCCGAGCAGCGCTGATACCCGCTCCAGCCGTTGGGCGACCGTGTTCACGTGCACGTGCAGCGCTCGAGCCGTTCTACTGAGACCGGTATCGTGCTCGAAGTAGCTTCGCAGCGTTTTCACCAGATCGGTGCCTTTGCGGGAGTCGTAGTCCAGTACCGCCCCGACGGTTCGACGTACGTAACCGGAGAGATCACCACGGTCCCCCAGCAAAACCCCCAGGAATCCCAACTCCGCCAGGGCCGCCCCATCGCCCGCGCGGCCCAGCGCGAGCAGTGCTTCCAGGCAGCGGCACGCTTCCTCGTACTTGCCCGCGATTCCATCCAGCCCCTCCACAGGTCCGGAACCGCCCACCGTGACCGGACGTGCCGTGCCCGTGCCGAGCGCTCGGGCGGCGTGCTGGGCCGCGCTTCCCGCATCCGTACCGGGAAGCACGAGAACCAGATGGTCGCCATGGGTACCCGCGAGCCCGCTGTGCTGCCCGACATAGCGCGAGGCCGTGGAAGCCAGCCGCTCGCGATCCGCGTTTCCGCAGCGAGAGACCAGAACCACTTTGCTGCCCTCGGGATCGAAGCCGACCCGTCTCGCTCTGGCCGACAGGCCACCGCGCGCGCGTTCCCCCGCGCCGAGCAGCTCGGTGATCAGCTCTCCCCGCACGCGTTCCTCCGCCTCGGCGGTTCTGCGTCGGAGCAACAGCACCAGTGCGGTAACCACACCCGCGCGTTCGAACAACCGCCGATCGGCATCGGCGGGTTCGTGACAGCCCACCAGTGTCAGACTGCCGAGCAGCTCGGGACCGGCCAGCGCCGCGCACACCAGGTTCGTCCGCCACGGCACCGATCTTCCGCTGTTGCGGGACTGCCGCACCGCCCGGCCGGGCCACGGCAACGAGTCCGTCGCGGCGCACGCCAGCTCGGTGCCGTCCTCGTCGTGCACCACGATACCGCCCCCGAGCACGTCTGCCACGGCTTCCGCGATGTCCTCCAGGCTTCCGCCGCGCAGTACCAGATCCGTGAGGCGGTCGTGGGCTCGTTCGGCACGTCGCATCGCCGAGTTGTGCTCACGGATGGTCTCGTGCGCGGTGTTGAGCTCCACCAACGCGTGCCGCGTCTCCTCCAGCAGTCGTGAGTTGTCGATGGCGATAGCGGCGTGGTCGGCCAGTGAGGACAGCAGCGCGATCTCGTCGTGCGAGTAGTCGCGTGTCGACCGGTCCGCGGCGTAGAGCACTCCGATCACCGAGCCACCCACCGACAGCGGAACCCCCAGGATGGCCACGAGCCGTTCGTCACCGACGGCGCGGTCGATGTCGTCGGTGTGCGTGAACCGCTCGTCCTCGAAGTAGGAGGGAGTGGCATAGGGCCGGGCGGTCTGGGCCACGAGTCCGCCCAGACCTTCTCCCATCCCGAGCCGTACCTGCTGGAACAGTGCCGAGACGCACCCGTCGGTGACCCGCATGTAAGTGGTACCCGCCCGGGAGTCGTTGAGACTGAGATAAGCCACGTGACTCCCCAGCAGCATCCGCGCGCGGTGCACGATCGCCCGCAACACCGCGTCGGGGTCCCGGACCCGCGCCAGGTCCCCCGCGGTGTCGAACAGGGCGGCCAGTTCCGACTCGTGGCGGCGCCGTTCGTCGAGGGTGTTGCGGAGTCGTAGCGCCAGCTTCCCCGCCCGCTCCACGCGGTGCAGATCCCGGGCGGGGAGCTGAGTACGCGCTTCCACCGGTACCTGTGCGAGCTGCTCACTGGTGCCGTCGCCCGCGAGCAGTTCGAACAGGTTCAGTAGGTAATCCGAGCAGGTGAGCATGCTCGTCATGATCGGCTCGGAGCAGTCCCGGCGGCAACCGAGGGACGAACGCGGTTCGGTTTCCGCCGCCGCTTCCTGGTCCCGCTGGTACGAGCTCCCCGCTGACATCGCCGCTCCCCCGTCCTTTAACGTGCGATTTCGGTTTCCGGCGTGCTCTCGGTGTGCAGCGAGCTTCCCCGCGTCTCGGTGGCGAACAGAATGGCCACGGAGGTCACTGCCGCGCCCAGGGCCACATAGATCGCGATCGGTACCCAGCTGTCGAAGGCGGCCAGCAGGCCGGTGGCGACCGTGGGAGCCAGCCCGCCCGCTATCACGGATGCCAGCTGGTAGCCGATCGAGGCGCCCGAGTACCTGACGCGGGTGCCGAACAGCTCGGACATGAAAGCGGCCTGCGGACCGTACATGGCCGCGTGCAGGATCAGCCCGCCCGTCACCCCGAGTGCGATCAGGGCGAACGACCCGGTTCCGAGCAGCGGGAAGAACGCGAAGATCCAGAAACCGGTTCCCACGGCACCGATCAGATAGATCCCTCTGCGGCCGTACCGATCGGACAGCGCACCCCAGATCGGGATGACCACGAAATGCACCACCGAGGCGACCAGGACCGCGTTGAGCGCGATCGATTCGGACAGCTCCAACTGTTCGGTTATGTAGGTCAGCACGAATGCCGTGATCACGTAGTAGCAGACGTTCTCGACGAAGCGTGCCCCCGAGGCGATCAGCACCTCCCGCCACTGCTCGCGCAGCACCCGAACGATGGGCGGTTGCTCGGGGATGCTTCGCCGCTGCGCCTTGTCGGCGGCCTCCAGGAACACCGGCGACTCGCTGACCGACAGTCGGATCCACAGCCCAACCAGCACCAGCAGTCCCGAGAGCAGGAACGGGATGCGCCAACCCCACGTCTCGAAGGCTTCATCCGACTGCACCGCTGACAGCACGGCCAGCACCGCGGTGGCAAGCAGGTTGCCGGTCGGTACACCCGCTTGCGGCCAGGAGGCCCAGAAGCCGCGTCGTGCGCTGTCGGTGTGCTCGGACACGATGAGCACCGCTCCGCCCCATTCACCGCCCAGGGCGAATCCCTGCACCACCCGCAGCAGGGTCAGCAGGATGGGGGCCGCGACGCCTATCGCCCCGAAAGTGGGAAGCAGCCCCACCGCGAAGGTGGCACCCCCCATCAGCAACAGACTCAGCACCAGCAGCTTCTTGCGTCCCAGCCGGTCGCCGAAGTGACCGAACACCAGGCCACCCAGCGGGCGGAACACGAAGCCGATCGCGAAGCTGGAGAACGCCAGCAGCGTACCGATCAGCTTGTCCTCGGTGGGGAAGAAAGCCGTGTTGAACACCAACGCGGCTGCCGAGCCGTACAGGAAGAAGTCGTACCACTCGACAGTGGTGCCGATCATGCTCGATCCGACGATCCGGGCCAGTGAGGTTCCGGAGGGCGAATCGGATCGTGTCACGTTCATGTCTCACTCCTGTTGTGCCGGGACACGAGTTGTGCGGATACCCCGGGTTGCCCGGGGGGGGACGGGAATCGGTACGTGGTGCGGCGGAACCGGAGCCGGATGGGGCTCACCGCGCGGTCCACGCTCCGTCGATCGGTATCGAGGCGCCGGTGAGGTAGTCGGATCCCGGCCCGCAGAGCCAACCGACCACTGTGGCTACCTCGTCCGGCTCGATGAGCCTTTTGATCGCGCTGTGTCGCAGGAAGACCCGGTCGGCCACCTCGTGCTCGGGGATGCCGTTCTCGCGTGCCTGGGCGGTGAGCTGGCCTTCCAACAACGGGGTTCGCACGTAGCCGGGATCGACACAGTTGCTGGTGACACCGTGCGGACCGCCTTCCAGCGCGGCCACTTTGCTCAGACCTTCCAACGCGTGCTTGGCGGCCACGTACGCCGACTTGCCCGCACTGGCCCGCACTCCGTGGACGCTGGAGATGTTGACGATGCGCCCCCATCCCCGCTCGTGCATGTGCGGCAGGCAGTGGCGCATCAGCAGGAAGGGGGCGGTTACCATGACCCGCTGGATCTGTGTGAAAACGTCGGTGGGGAAATCCTGTATCGGCGCCACGTGCTGAATCCCGGCGTTGTTGACCAGGATGTCCACCTCGGTCGGCAATCGTGTGATTCCCGACTCCTCCCGCAGGTCCAGTACGTGTGTCCGGCCGTCGATCTTGTTCGCGGCCGCCGTCGCGGCCCGTTCGTCGTGATCCAGTACGTGTACCAGACAGCCCGCCGCTGCCAGTCGCTTCGCACAGGCGAACCCGATTCCGCTTCCCGCGCCGGTGACCAGCGCGGTCGAGCCGTGGAGATCGGCGAAACCGGTGGAAGGCTCCGGAAACTCCGTCGTCATGTCGGATCAGGCTAGCCGCGGATCTCGACGTGATCGATGTGATGATTCGACACAGCCGCGGACTCCGAAGTGTGTCGGGGCCACATTGTCACGCTCGGGAGGACGCCCGAACGGCACTGCTCCGGACCGGTCGCGCGCGAGCGGCGCGGACGGGCGGAATACCCGCCCCCGGTGGGCGGGAACCACGGTCGGGCCGAACGACCGACCCGACCGCCCGCGACCAGCCCCGGAGCAGGGTGCTACTTCCCGCTGGTTCGGATCGCGCGCACCGCTCGCTCGGCGGCCAGGTATCCCAGCAGTGTGATGCCCAGTAAGGGGAGCAGCACCATGAGCGGTGCGAATCCGAACAGTATCGGCAGTGGGGCGTTGCGCACCACTGATCCCAGGCGCGGTGGCGCACCGAGTGAGCCGGAGGGTCTGCGCAACAACCAGACCCGATAGCCCGCGATGATCAGCACCAGCAACGCGACCGCGAGCGCGGTCAACAGCAGCTGCGTGGCCAGCCCGAACAACTGGGCCTGGTGAAAGTCGATCCCCAGCGAGGTGGCCTTGGCCAGCGGCGGGTACTCCGCCCATTCCACCCGGTCGACGATCTCACCGGTGTCGCCGTTCACGGCCAGTGCTGTCGGGTTCACCGGCCACCGGCTGTCGTCCTCCTCGGCTTTCCACGCGTGTCCGGGGGAGTCGGGCGGCTCGAGTACCACGACTCCGTTCAGCCCCGCCTCCCGCGCCGCGGTTGCCACCCGGTCCGCTCCGGCCGTCGTCACCCCGGCCGTGCCTGATTCGTCTACTAGGGACCTACCGGCCTCCCCGCTGTCCGTGGTCGGGTGCAACACCGTGGACACCTCGGGTGAGTCCGAGTCGAACTGACTTCGTGCCACGTCGACCCAGGAACCCGCGTAGGTCGTCCAGGTCAGGCCGGTGACTATGAGTAGCACCAGCCCAGCGGCGGCGGCGACTCCGACGAGCCCGTGCAGCGAACGCCACCGGGGGCGTCCCGGCTTCCGGAACAGAAAGTTTCTGGCGAGAGTCCGGTTGTGGCGGGGCCACCACAGCACGAGTCCGGTGACTATCGATACCAGCAGCCAACTCGCGGCCAGTTCGGATATCGGTTCCGCGAATTTCCCTATTCGGAAGTTGGAATGCAGATTACGCAGCCATTCGTCCGGCCGGTTCGATTCGGTTATACTACCGGTGACTTCGGCCGAAGCCGGATCGACGTAGACCGTCACCGCGTCTTTCGGCTTTTCGAACCTGTTCTGTTCGGCTGTTTCCGGTACCAGGGTCACCGCCGTTGTCTCCTCGCCCGCCGGAGTGGCCGGAGCGGCAGGGGTCACAGAGGATAATCGCAGTTCGGGCCGTGTTTCGCGCGCCGAGGAGATCTGTTCGCTCAGTGGTCGTGCCGGGCCTTCGGCGGTCGCGCTGAGGGCCTGCCGGTGCAGCATGTGTTCCAGCTGCGGATTCCAGGCGTACAGAATCCCGGTAATCGCCATGGCGAACAAGATCGGGGCGGCCAGTAGTCCGCCGAGAAAATGCACACGCCACAGCACGGGACGTATCGCCGCGCGTTGGCGGGCCCTTGGTTCGTTCGTTTCCCGCGGTCGGGAAACAGGGGTGGACTCGGATGATCGTCGGGGCACACCGGCTCCTGTCTTCGGCGGTCGGGTGTTGTCCGACCGGTCGGGGTGGGCGTGTGTGGAGTTCCCACGATCATTGGAGTGTGATCGATGCCACCTCCGGCGTTCAACAGTTGATCACAGGGCGGCCGCCCGGTTCGGGAGCCTGGCCGGTCGGATCGGGTGACTTCGCGCCAACCGGGTGTGTCGCGAACATGCTGGTCAGGTGGTGTGGCTTCCCCTTGGCTCGTTCACGACACTCCGGAGAACCGTGCTAGGGAACGACACCCGATCGGCCGAATCGATTCCGTTCTGGCGTCCCGGCGCGCCGAGTCCGTCCCGAGCGGGCGTCCCCACGGGCGCCCAGCGGGGTGGGCGGGTGACGGATTCCTGCCGTCGGAGCCCGTCACATCAGCTTTCCGTGGCGTAATGATGGGGATCGGTGGTTTCACCGCGACTGCGCACAGCTCTGCGCAGCGCTACTGCCGCTTCCACGATCAGCCACACCGCCAGCAGGAAGATGATCACGTCCAGCGGGGCGAGTACCCACTGACCCTGCGTGACGAACTCGACGAGGTTCAGCGCCAGCGCCCATGTGGTCATCACCAGCAGGAACAGCAGCGGCAGCAGCACCGCCAGCGGATTTCGCCTGTTCTTGGTCACCCACACCGCCACCACGGCCAGCGCGAGCCCAGCCGTGAGCTGGTTGGTGGTGCCGAACAGTTGCCAGAGAACTCCGAAGGTGTAGCCCTTTTCGCCTCCGCCGGGCATTAATGCCATGGCCAGCGGGATGACCACGGCAACCGTGCTGGCCAGTGTCATGTTGCGTGCCAGCGGGCGAACCCGGGTGATCTCGCCGATCTCCTGCACCACGTAACGCTGTAGCCGTACGCCCGTGTCCATCGTGGTGGCGGCGAAACTGATCACCATGATCGTTGCGAACACCAAGCCGACGCTGATCGGCAATCCCAGGTTGTTCGCGAATCCGGCCACACCCTGTACGAAGTTCTGGGTCGCCCCGTCGGAGGCAGTGGCGAAGCTGGCGTAGAGATTGTTCCACTCGACGGTCGAGCCCACCGCTCCCGCGGTAACCGCGAGCACCGCGGCGACCGCGAGCGATCCTTCTCCCACGGCCCCCATGTATCCGATGTATCGGGCGTCGGTTTCCCTGCCCAGCTGTTTGGAGGACGTGCCCGAGGAGACCAGGCTGTGGAAACCCGACACCGCCCCGCAGGCGATGGTCACGAACAGGAACGGGAACCAGCTCGGCGAGTCGGCGGGTACGTCGTTGATCACGGGTGCGACTATCCGGTCGAAGCCGACCACGACGCCCAGCAGGATCACGGCGAGCCCGATGAACAGTTGGTGCGAGTTGATGTAGTCCCTGGGCTGTAGCAACACCCACACCGGAAGTCGCGAGGCGACGAAGGTGTAGGCGAACAGGAAGACGACCCACAGCGTCCTGGGCTCCGCCCCGAGCGTGGCGGCTAGGGGATCCAGCGAGACGGGAAAGGCCATGCCGAGCAGGATCGTCAGATACAACACGATCACACCGATGATCGATGGCAGGAACGCCGAGGACCTGGTGTGGTAGACGTACTGGCCGATCCCGATGGCCAGTGGCACCTGTAGCACCACGGGCAGCACGGCAGCCGGATTGGCCACGAACAGGTTGGCGATGACCACGGCGAACACGGCGTTGACCAGTGTCAGCAGGAAGAAAATGATCAACAGGAACAGTGTGCGAGCTCTTCTGCTGATCACGTCACGAGCCAGGGTTCCGATGCTCTCGGCCCGGTGCCGTACTGAGACCACCAGTGAACCGAAATCGTGTGCACCCGCCGCGAAGATGGTTCCGAAAGTGATCCACAGCAGTGCCGGTCCCCATCCCCAGAACACCGCGATGGCCGGTCCCACGATCGGAGCGGCACCCGCTACCGAGGTGAAGTGGTGTCCGAACAGTACGTGCTTGTTCGTCGGTACGAAGTCGACTCCGTCCCCCCTCTGGTGGGCCGGTGTCACGAACTCGGGGTCCAAACCGTACACGCGGCGTGCCAGATAAGCCGAGTAGTAGCGGTATCCGAGCGCGAAGATCCCCAGAACCACCAGGGCCGGAACGATCGCGGGCATGTCTCACTCCTCCGGCGTGGCTGCGGCGTCCGACAACGTGGTATAAGCCACCCACGGAGAGTATCTCCCATTCAGGGGTCACACACCAGGTTGAAAGGACAGAGTCGTTGCGGCAAATTCGTTCAGTGTGGCGAAAGGCGCTGACCGGCGAACTCTGCTGGGTGGACTCGGTGGGGCGTCCTAATGGGATCGCCGTGACACCGTTGCTGCGTGGTGAGGTGCCGTGTGTGGCGCTGCCGTACTCCCATCGTGCGACCGTTCGACTGTTGGCGGAGGCGACCGAGGTCGGTTTCGCCGTTACGGACGGACGTTCGCTGCGAACGGGGCAGGGGGGCGTAGTGGCTTTCGGCCCTGTTCGGGTGATCGATGATCTGTCGGGTTCGTTGTTCGGCGAACAGCTGCTCGAACAGGAGCTGCGCAAGTACCCGCCCTCGCGTGCGCTCGTCGACAGCCTGTTGCTCCGCCGCGAGAACTGGTGGTGGATGCCGCGAGTGGTCGTGGAGTTGTCCGGAGTGAACCGTGTCGTCGAATCCGCCCGCCGTGACGATCCCGCGCGAAACGCGTTGTTGATTCACGGGCCGGAGACCGCCGCGGTAAGCACCGTGGCGCTCGGTGAGCGCGGCTCCGGCCGTATGGAACTCACCCCATTGGATGATGCTTTGCCCTCTGATGGGGGAGCGGGAATGGTGTTCGGGTACGACTACACCAGTACCGACCTCGAAAGATGGGAAAGTTGGCGGTTCTCCGGTTCGCTGCGGCGTGGCGGTCTCGAAATCTCGCACGTGGAGGGGACACCTGGCGAAAAGTCCCGTCCCCTCGGATTGTTGCAGCGGATTCGACGCAGGCACAGGATCGCCAAAGCGTGTCGCGGTGGGATATCCGTCGCCGAACGTCACACGAACGGGGGTTCCCGAGAGGTGTCGTGGACTCCGTGACCCGGGCGGAGAACCGAACTGTTTCAGCTCGGGATTCGCAGTTCCGCGACCACCGGAAGGTGATCGGAGGCCGTGCTGGCCACCGTCGTCGAACAAACGACCTCCGTCTCCCCGGACACCGCTATGTGGTCGAGCCGCATCCGCGGTCGTCGCGCCGGGTAGGTCGGCGCGCCGGTGTGTCCCGTCGTGTCGCGAAGACGCTTCCAGAGCGGAGCCAGTTCCGGTGCTCGCGAGGTAGCGTTGAGATCCCCGAGCAGCAGTCGGGGCGTACCCGGATCGTCCCGATCCAGGGCGGTCGCGATCTCCCTCACCTGGATCCGTCGCGTTCGAGGGCGTTCTCGGTAGTCCAGATGAGCCGCGTAAACGTGCACGGCGGTTCCGTTGATGTCCACGACCACTTCGGGAAATCCCGGCAGCCTGACGGTGGTCTCGGAGGAGTGTTGAGTGTTCCGCCTGGTCATCCGGTGGTTGGTCGCGGCGAGCACGGGGTGTTCGCTCAGTACCGCCAGGCCGAACCGTCGTTTCGGATACCCCGGTCGTGGCGGGGGAAGAGTGTAGATCGGCGCGAAGAACGCGCGCATCCCCAGCCTGCTCGCCAGCCCCCTCGCCTGGTCGCGCCAAGCGCTGCGCCGTGACCAGTGCACATCCACTTCTTGCAGGGCTATCACCTCGGCTCCCGAGCGCTCGATCACCGAAGCCGTCCGTCGCGGATTCAGCCTCCCCTGGGAGTCACGGCCCGAATGGATGTTGTACTGCATCACCCGTAAGTGGGGACTCGGTTGCCTACAACCCGCTGCCGATCCCGGGGACGCCGTCGGTCGCGGTGACGGCAGGACCTCTGGTGCGGCCAGCAACAGGCTCAGCACGATGACGGTGGCGCGGAGCACGTTCCCACTGTGCGGGACCAGTTCCTCGCCCGCCGCGCTCGGCGTCGGTGTGTCGTCGGATCCGGTACGTTTCGACGGGGAGCGACCGTTCGGGAGCGCGGCCGGTCGAGGTGTTCTCGGCCGGCCGGAACCCGCGATGGGCGAGCCTCGTCCGTCGGCTCGTCGGCCGAGCGGTGCTCACCAGCCGCGTGCCCGCCACTCGGACAGTTTCGGACGCTCGTTCCCCAGGGTCGAGTCGTCACCGTGGCCGGGGTAGAACCACGTGTCGTCGGTGAGAACGCCGAAGACCCGGTTCTCCACGTCGTCGAGCAGCGAGCGGAAGTCCTCCGGTGTCCGTGTCTTGCCGACCCCGCCGGGAAACAACGAGTCCCCGGTGAACAGGTGTGGGTGCCCCACCGGGTCGCGGTAGAGCAGCGCGATCGAACCAGGCGTGTGTCCCCGCAGGTGCACGACCTCCAGCGCGGACTCGCCGACCTGGATGGTTTCGCCGTGTTCGACCTCCCGGTCGGGAGGGACCGGAAGCGGTTCCGAGTCCAGAGGGTGAGCCACGGTGTAGGAACCGGTCTGACCGGCGATGGAACCGAGCGCTTGCCAGTGGTCCGGATGCCGGTGTGTGGTGACGATGGTGCGCAGTCGCGGACGGTCCTCGTCGTGGCCGAGCAGGTCGGTCAACCGCTCCGGATCGTCGGCCGCGTCGATCAGCAACGCGTCCCCGGTGCGCCTGCAGGTGAGCAGGTACGCGTTGTTGTCCATCCGCCCTACGGAAATCTTGGTGACGGTCAGTGCGTCCAGCCTCCGCCGCGCGGCGGCACCGCCCGGCTGCACGTGTCCGGTGTAGTGTTCCTGGATCTCCACGGCGGTGAGCCTAGTAGGGCTTCGTCGTCCCGGTTCGCCGAGGTTCCGGCCGGGCCGAACCCGTTGGCCCGCTCGGTGGGTGGTCACAGCCACGGCGGCAACTCGGGAGGGTCCCCCGCCAGCTGCTGGGCGCCGGTTCTGCCCAGCAGCCATCCCAGGGCAGCTCCCGGAGTGCCCCGCACCCGGTGCTCCGGTGAGTTCGGGGTGCCGAGCCGCCACACACTGCTACTCCCGTCGGTGAACTCGACCTCGAGGGAGAGCGGAGGGACATCGGGGCGCCCGCCGAACTGCCGGACGGCGTCGTTGAGCAGCCATTCGATCTCCTCGCGCGGTATGTCGTCGAATCCGAAGCCGTGATTCAGATCCACCGAGTGCACCCGTACCTCGAACAGGCGGATCCGTGGTATCCGGTGCGCGGGGATCGACTTTCCCGGGGCTACTTCCACCTCGGTGTACCACGCCGGTTCCGGGAGCGTTCGGAAAGCCTCCGCCAGCCGCCCCGAGGCTGCCGCCACGTCCTCCAGCAGCAGTCGGTGGTTTCGCAGGCTGCCCTCGGAGATGTCGGCGTCCCTGTCCTGTCTGCTGGCGTACATGGCGTGTTCGACACCGGTGCGTGCCCACGTCAGCAGGTTGACGCACCCGTCGGCGTTGCGGGCCAGGTGCGAGATCACGTGTGCCCTGCTCCAACCGGGCAGCAGACTGGGCTCGTGTACGGAAGCGTCGTCCATTGCCTCCACCGTGGTCAGCAACCCGGCAGTGGCCTGCTGTACGGCTGTCAGCAGCTCTTTTCGGCGAAGGTGTCGCCGAGCCACTTCACCGTCGGCGTATTCCTCATGCTCGAGGTCGGTCATGCTTCCCCGCCTTTATGCGGCCTCGATGTCGTCGTCCCGAGTCATCGGGGCGGGGTGGTAGTACCGGCTTTGGACGAGGATAGGCGCCCCCGCACCCGTGGCGGTAGTCTCGTGGGGCCGTGAAGTCGGCGCGGAACCCGCTGGTGGCTGGGGTCGATATGCATATATCACTCACCAGAGTGAAGTTCGCGTGGTTGTTCCCCGGCCCGGGGCCGGTTCGGAATGCTCGTCTCGTTCGCGACGTTGTTCGCCGCGTGCGGAGGTGTCCGGGTCCCCGTTCGGGGTGGACCGCGTCGAGCCGTATTGTCGTCCCGCTGCAATAGCATGGGCGCGAACCGCGCCCCGCGCCCACCGAGCGGCGGTTGTTCGGGTATCGGGAGCCGCGCGGGCGGGATCGTGGTGAAGCGGCGACAACGGCGGCCGCCGCATCACGACGTGCATCCGCAGACCACATACTTTGTGAAGGGATCTTCGAGTGGCTGACCGCCTAGTCGTCCGCGGCGCTCGTGAGCACAATCTCACCGGGATCGACCTCGACCTGCCGCGTAACAGCCTGATCGCTTTCACCGGCCTGTCCGGGTCCGGCAAGTCGAGTCTGGCCTTCGACACCATCTTCGCCGAGGGGCAGCGCCGTTACGTGGAGTCGCTGTCGGCCTATGCCAGACAGTTTCTGGGGCAGATGGACAAACCGGACGTCGATTTCATCGAAGGACTGTCCCCCGCCGTGTCCATCGATCAGAAGTCCACGAGCAAGAACCCCCGGTCGACCGTCGGCACCATCACCGAGGTCCACGACTATCTGCGGTTGCTGTTCTCCCGGGCGGGCAAACCGCACTGCCCGGAGTGCGGGGATCCCATCAGCAAGCAGACTCCGCAGCAGATCGTCGATCAGGTTCTCGCGATGCCGGAGCGTACCCGGTTCCAGGTGCTGGCTCCGGTGGTGCGGGGACGCAAGGGCGAGTACGTCGACCTGTTCGAGCAGCTGCAGACACAGGGCTACGCACGCGTGCGTGTGGACGGCACCGTATATCCGCTCGAGTCGCCCCCGACGCTCAAGAAGCAGGAAAAGCACGACATCGCCGTGGTCGTGGATCGGCTGACCGTCAAGCCCGAGGCCAAGCAGCGACTCACCGATTCCGTGGAAACCGCGCTTCGGCTGGCCGACGGGCTGGTAGCGCTGGAGTTCGTCGATGTCGAGGAGCACGACGCCCAGCGGGAACGCAAGTTCTCCGAGAACTTCGCCTGCCCGAACGGTCACCCCTTCGGAGTGGAGGAGCTGGAACCACGGGCCTTTTCCTTCAACTCCCCCTACGGAGCGTGCCCGGACTGTACCGGGCTCGGTATCCGCAAGGAGGTCGATCCGGAACTCATCGTCCCCGACGAGGATCTCTCGTTGTCCGAGGGGGCTATCGCGCCGTGGTCCGGAGGCAACACCGCCGAGTACTTCACCCGTATGCTGACGGCGCTGTCGGAGTCGGTCGGCTTCCGGATGGACACCCCGTGGAACCGGTTGCCCACCAAGGTCAAAAAGGCCGTGCTGCACGGCAGCACCGACCAGATCCACATGCGCTACCGGAACCGCTACGGCAGGCAGCGCTCCTACTACGCCGCCTACGAGGGTGTGATCCCCTTCCTGGAACGCCGGTTGGACCAGACCGAGTCCGACTACGCGCGGGAGAAGTACGAGGGCTACATGCGCGATGTGCCCTGTCCCTCCTGCGCGGGTACTCGGCTCAAACCGGAGATCCTGGCCGTCACCGTGCACAACCCCGAAATGGGGGAGATGTCCATAGCCCAGGTGAGTTCGCTGAGCGTGCGGGAGTGTTCGTCGTTTCTCGACGGGCTGGTGCTGGGCGAGCGGGAACAGATGATCGCCGGACGAGTCCTCAAGGAGGTGCAGGCCAGGCTGGGTTTCCTGCTCGACGTCGGGCTCGAGTACCTTTCGTTGGATCGACCCGCGGGCACGCTCTCCGGTGGTGAGGCACAACGGATTCGGCTGGCGACCCAGATCGGTTCCGGGCTGGTCGGAGTCCTCTACGTACTCGACGAGCCCTCGATCGGGCTACATCAACGCGACAACCACCGCCTGTTGGACACGTTGAACCGGCTGCGTGACCTCGGCAACACCCTGATCGTGGTCGAGCACGACGAGGACACGGTGCGCAGCGCCGACTGGGTGGTCGACATCGGCCCCGGAGCCGGTGAGCACGGCGGACGTGTCGTACACGCCGGCCCGGTCGCCGAGCTGCTCACCAACGAGAAGTCGTTGACCGGTGACTACCTGGCCAGGCGCAAGCGCATCGAGCTCCCCACCGAGCGCAGGCCCAGGAACCCCAAGAACCAACTGACCGTGGTCGGGGCCAGGGAGAACAACCTCCGGGAGATCGACGTATCGTTCCCGCTGGGCTGTCTGATAGGCGTTACCGGCGTTTCCGGTTCCGGCAAGTCGACTCTGGTCAACGACGTGCTGGCCTCCTCGTTGGCCAATAAGCTCAACGGTGCCCGCACGGTTCCCGGCAGGCACAAGCGCATCAGGGGGATCGACAACGTGGACAAGCTCGTCCAGGTCGATCAATCCCCGATCGGGCGTACGCCCCGTTCCAACCCGGCCACCTACACAGGGGTTTTCGACCGGATCCGGAAGCTGTTCGCGGCCACGACGGAGGCGAAGGTTCGCGGGTACCAACCAGGCAGGTTCTCGTTCAACATCAAGGGGGGACGTTGTGAGGCCTGTGCCGGCGATGGAACCCTCAAGATCGAGATGAACTTCCTGCCCGATGTCTACGTCCCCTGCGAGGTCTGCAAGGGGGCTCGCTACAACCGGGAGACCCTCGAGGTTCGCTACAAGGGCAAGACCATAGCGGAGGTTCTCGACCTGCCCATCGAGGACGCCGCCGAGTTCTTCGAGCCGATCACCGCGATTCACAGGTATCTGAAGACGCTGGTGGACGTCGGACTCGGCTACGTACGTCTCGGCCAGCCCGCGCCCACGCTGTCCGGTGGCGAGGCACAGCGGGTCAAGCTCGCCAGCGAACTCCAGAAGCGCTCGACGGGCCGGACCGTCTACATTCTCGACGAACCGACCACGGGACTGCACTTCGAGGACATCCGCAAGCTGCTCGGTGTGGTCAACGGTCTGGTGGACAAGGGGAACACCGTGGTCGTGATCGAGCACAACCTCGACGTGATCAAAATGTCCGACTGGTTGCTCGATCTGGGGCCCGAGGGCGGTAACGGTGGTGGCACGCTGGTCGCCGAGGGGACCCCGGAACAGCTGGCCGAAGTCGAGGGGAGCTACACCGGCCGGTTCCTGGCGCCGGCGCTGGCCGAGCACTGATACGCACGCCGGAGGATCGCTTTCCGCGGATCTTCCGGCGCAGCGGGGCATCGGGAACCGGACCCCGGTCGAGATCGACTACTGTGTACTCTCTTTCCCCGCGTGTCGGTGTGCACCCGCAGGGGAAACGCCTCTCGTTCGACGATCCCCGGGACGCCCATCCGAGCGCGGTCGCATCGTCACAGTGTCGGAACGGAAGGTGGGCACGACAGCGTGAGCGGGGTCGACTACTACGAGCTGCTCGGGGTGACTCGTGAAGCCTCCGCCGCGGAGATCAAGTCGGCTTATCGGTCGCTTGCCCGTGTGATGCATCCCGACGCCGGGGGCACGGCGGGCACTTTCCGCTCGTTGCAGGAGGCCTACGAGACTCTCAGCGATCCGGTGCGTCGCGCGGCATACGATCGTGGCGACACCGTCGACGCCGGTGGGCGTGACAACAGTGGCGCTCCTACCGCCCGTCGCCGTCGTTCGCGGGACACCGACAGGCGGGATTTCGGTGCCGACCCGAGTTTCGTACCTCCCGTTCCCGAGCCCGACGTGGCACGGCTGCAGTGGTGGACCGAGGTCAACCCCGACCAGCCGGTGCGTTACTTCCCCCGTGCCACGTACAGCCGTGGTGAAGTGCTCACCACCATCGGTGGGTGGGCGTTGTTGTTGCCCGTGGTGTTGATCAGTGATGCCTGGCCCCTGATGCTGGTGCTGTGGCTGATGCCCGCCGTGGCTGTGGCGGGGGTGTACCGCCACGTTCCCGAGTATCTACCCCCGGCCTCGGAGGACCGGGTCTTTCTGTCCGAGTTCGGCCGTTCCGTGGTTTTCGGCCAACCCGAGGGGATACGTGGCGAGTACGGTGAGCGTTTCACGGCGGGGTTATTGGCCGACTACTTCACCAGACTGCCGGGGGCCAAGGTCTTCCACGGGCTGTCCTGGCCCGATTCGGTCTTCGCGGACATCGACCACGCCGTGTTGTGCGGCAAGCGGCTGGTTCTGATCGAATCGAAGATGTGGTTGCCCGGCCACTACACCGCCGATGCCGACGGCACGCTGCGTCGGAACGGGGGCAAGTTCAGGGGTGGGGGAACCAGGCTCGCGGAAGGCATCGCCGCTTACCGGGAACTGCTCGACGACATCGAGGTCGTGGGCGCGCTCGTGCTCTATCCGAGTCGAGCGGGTGAGATCACGGCGAGTGAGTCACCGACGAGCGCTCCCGCTCCTCCCATGACCCCCGAGGGGTTCGTCCGGGAGATCGGGCATTACCTCGCGCGGGATCCTGCCAGCGTGCATCGTGACGCCTTCCGCACCGTGTTGGCACGCGTCGTTCCCTGAGGATTTCCACCGCTGGCACTCCAAGCCTGATTCGCGGTTATCCTCCGGTTTTCCGTCGTCTGTTTCGGAATGCCGAAGGGGTGAAAATGATCTTCTTGGGCCCCACCGCCGGTGCGGTAACGGGACGTCGTGTTCCCCGTGTTCGGGTGCCGGTTTCCGGCGGTGGGATCGGCCTCCCCGAAAACACGAATAATGGAGCGGCATAATTCGTATTTTCGGCTCCAAATGATGATCTTGATTGTCTTCGACGGATGTTTCGCTCTCGAGGTAAATCGTTGATTTCGGAATAAATTTTCCCTCTATCTACGGTCGCTCGAAAGAATGATAAAGCGTTGACCGGCTGTTTTCTTTGTTCTGGGTGTTCTGTGAAGAAAATTCATTTGGTAATGTCGCTTCGCAATTCCCGGAAAATGAAATGTGATTCATGTTGAATGACACTACTGGATCCGCCGGGAACCGCTCCGGCGTTTCGAACAGGAACAAGATCAACATCCTCTCGTTTTTGCTGTCCGCATCCGGAATATTGATCGTCGCGATCAATCTGCGTCCCGCGATAGCTTCGGTGGCACCATTGGTGGGACAGATCCAGTCGGATACCGGTTTGTCGAACACCGCTACCGGGCTACTCACCACGGTTCCGCTACTGTGCTTCGTGCTGCTGTCCACCACCGCGCCACGATTGGGAAGGCGCTACGGCGAGGAACGCACCATAGCGGTGGCGCTGCTGTTGCTGTTCGCCGGAATCCTGCTGCGAGTGGTTCCGGCCTCCGCCGGGTTGTTCGGTGGAACGATACTGGTGGGTATCGCCATTACCGGCGGAAACGTACTCCTTCCCACGGTGATCAAGAAACGTTTCGGCGCGCAGAGCGGCGTCATGACGGGGCTGTACACGATGGGAATCAGTATCGGTACCGCGGCGGCAGCCGGACTGACGATTCCCTGGCAGCATTTCACCGGCCTCGGTTGGCGCGCCACACTGGCGGTGTGGGCCGTTCCCGCGGTGCTTGCCGTTGTGCTCTGGCTCCCCCAACACCGTGATCCGACGGGTTCCACGGCGGACACCACCGGTGACGCCCGGGGCGGACAAGCCTGGCGAAGTCCGTTGGGATGGGGTGTCACCGGCTTCTTCGCCCTGCTGTCACTGACGTTCTACACCGTCATCGCCTGGTTGCCGAAGATACTCACCGACAACGGTATGGACCCCACGACCGGTGGCCAGATGCTTTCACTGGCCAATCTCGTCGGGATCCCCTTCTCACTGGCGGCACCCATAATGGCGGCTCGCAGCAGCCGTCAGGTCTGGATCACCACGAGCTTCCCCGCCATGTTGCTCATCGGGCTGCTCGGGCTGACCCTGTCACCACGAAGCGGTGCACTGCTCTGGGTGCTGGTGCTGGGTGTGGGACTCGGCGGCACGATCGGGATCGGATTCATGCTCGTCGTCCTGCGCGCGGCTGACGCGAGGGGAGCCGCCGCGCTGGCGGCGATGTCGCAGACGGCCGGGTATCTGGTGGCCGCCACCGGGCCGATACTCACCGGTGCGCTGCGCGATCTCACCGGATCGTGGACACTGCCACTGCTTTCGTTGTGCCTGCTGGTCGCCGTTCAAATCCCGGTGGGGATTTACGTGGGGCAGAGCCGTCAGTTCGGCGCGACGGCCGAGACCGGCCGTGTGGTACTGAGTTCCCGGGCCCCTCGGCCGTACTACGCGGACTCCGAGGCGGGACTCGCCCACACAAGCGATGAGGACTCGCGGGATTCACGCCCTTCCGATGCGGACGGGGGGCTCAGGCAGCAAGGTGAGCCGGCCGGACGGGACACCTGAGGCGATCGGTGATCGCCCCACCGACTGAGGCCTTACCGTGGTGGCGTCGATCGGCGGTCCGCTCAGCGCGGTTTGCCGGGTACGCCCGGGCGTCGTTGCCAGGGCAGTGGTCCCTGCAGCGGCCGGAACTGTACTCCGAACGCCGTCAGCCGTGCGAGATGCTCCGTGGTCAACCGAGTCCGGAAGTCCGAGAAGTCCCGGACGGTGGTAGACGACCAGGCGACCTCGGCGAACGCACACAACCTGGGAAAGGCGGCGTAGTCGACCCTGGACGGCGAGTCGAGGTGCTCGGTCCACACCTGTGCCTGTGTTCCCAGCACACGCCGGGACAACGCACTCGGTGACTCGGCCGGTACCGGATCGTAGGAGTAGACGTCCTCGAGAGTGCTCACGAATCCGACCGGAACCGGCTCCTCGGAGCCAGCTGCCTGTCGATGGTCCAGGTACACCCGCTGCTCGGGGCACATGACAGTGTCGTACCCCGCCCTGGCAGCCCGGACTCCGCCCTGCTCGTCACGCCACGAGGCGACGATGCTACCGGCAGGCAGCGATTCGCCGGAATCGAGCATCTCGTCCCAGCCGATCGCTCGTCTGCCACTGGCGTGCAGGTGTTCGATGATCCGGCGCAGGAACCAGCCGTGCAGCTTCGCGGGTTCCGAGAGTCCGAGCTGCCTGCTGCGCCGCACGCACCGTGGGCTGCGCTCCCACTCACCGGTCGGTACCTCGTCACCTCCCACGCAGATGACGGGAGAGGGGAACACGCTGATCACGTGGTCGAACACACGGCAGAAGAACTCCACCGTGCTTTCCTCCGCGTTGAGTACGTGCTCGCTGATCCCCCAACCGGTCCACACGTCCAACTGCCGGTGTGGTTCGTTGCCCAGTTCCGGGTAGGAGGCGATGGCAGCCTGGCAGTGGCCCGGTACGTCGATCTCGGGGACGACGGTGATCCGGTGCTCGGCCGCGTAGGAGACGATCTCCGCCAGGTCCGCTCCGGTGTAGTAGCCCCCGTGCGGGCGTTCGGTGTGTCCCGCTTCGGGGCCGGCACCGAGCTGTGAACCCTTTCGCCAGGCCCCTACCTCGGTGAGCCGGGGCAGGCCGGGGACTTCGATCCGCCATCCCTGATCGTCGGTCAGGTGCAGGTGCAGCACGTTGAGCTTGTGCGCCGCCAGCAGTTCGACGAAGCGCAACACCTCTCGCTTGGGCATGAAGTGCCGCGCGAGATCAAGATGACAGCCACGCCAGGAGAACCGGGGTCGGTCCTCTATCTCGCCGCAGGGTAATCGCCACGGTCCCCGTCGCGTCGGTGCCGCGCGCCACGCGTCGGCTCCCAGCAGCTGCCGCAGGGTTTGGGCCGCGTAGTGTGCACCGTCCTCGTCGTGGGCACGGATCCGGATTTCGTGCTCGGTGATGTCGAGCCGGTATCCCTCGGGGGCGTCGATTTCCTCCGGGGCTGTCAGGAACGTGATGTCGGCGTGCTCGGACTCGCGAAACGGTAGTCCGACAGCCGCGCCCACGTGTCGGCGAAACCAGTCGCACGCGGCGGAGTCGCCCGCGAGCGTGGTGTCGCCGTCCAGCACGAAGCTGCCCCGGCCAGGTCGCACCACCGTGGGCCGGGGAACCACCGAGTCCAACGGAAGGGGAGAGGTCTTGCTGCTCACGCTTTCACCGCCCCTGCTATGCCGGAGACCAGATGGCGTTGTACGAACACGAAGAACACCAGGACCGGAATCGTCATCAGGGTGGATCCCGCCATGATGGCGCCCCAGTCGTTGCCCGTCGGTTTGAAGAAGACCAGGATCGCCAACGGGAGTGTCTGGTTCTCCGTCGCCGAGATGATGAACGTCTTGGCGAACAGGAAGTCGTTCCACGCGTGGATGAAAGACAGCACGCTCATCGCCACAAGTCCTGGGGCGACCAGGGGAAAGAGTACTTGCCACGTGAATCGGAACCTGCCCGCTCCGTCCAGTGTGGCGGCTTCTTCGAGCTCGACCGGAACCGCGGCGACGAAGCCGCGAAGCATCCATATCGCGAACGGCAGGCTGAAGGCCAGGTGCACCAGAATCAACGAGCCGAGGTGGTTCAACCCGAACCAGGGGGCCACCGAACCGACCGAACGCATCAGGAAGAACAGCGGAATGGTCAGTGCCTCAACCGGGACCATTTGCGCCACCAGAATCATGATCAGCAGCACGGTCCGACCGCGGAAACGGAACCGTGTAAGTGCCACAGCGGCCAGAAACGACATAACGAGCGAGATCAGCACCACGACCCCGGCAACGATCACGCTGTTCAGGAAGTACCTGCCGAAATCGTCCACGGTGAACACTTGCCGGAAGTTTTCCAGCGTGGGCGAGAGCGTCCACGGACGCGGATCGGTGGACTGGATCTGCCCGTCCGGTTTGAAGGCGGTGAGCACCATCCAGTAGAGCGGAAAGGCGATGGTAGCCGCCACGAGCACCGTCGTGATCTCGGCCAGTGTTCTCCCGGGGCGTTTTCCCGGCAGCACGCGGCCGATGAGCCCCCGTTTCGGGGCGCGTGCCGCTGTTGTCATGTGTTTTCCCCCGTAGTTCGTTGTGCCCACAGGTAAATCACCGTGATCAGCAACAGCAACCCGGTCATCACCACTCCGATGGCCGACCCGAGTCCGTAATTCGATCCGGCGAACGCCTCCTGGTAGGCGTAGACGTTGAGTACGAGATTCTGTCCCGCGATTCCGCCGCCGTCGGTCATCACGTATATCTGTGTGAAGATCTTGAAATCCCAGATGATCGACTGAATGGTGGCGATGATCAAAAGCGGTCGTAGTATCGGCAGCAGCACGCTTCGAGCGGTGCGCCAGGCCGAGGCCCCGTCCAGCGAAGCGGCCTCGACGATCTCGCCGGGTATGGCCTTGATGCCCGCGTACATCGTCACCATCACGAACGGGAACGAGCACCAGATGACCTCACCGGCCACCAGGCCGAACGCGGTGAACCGGTCGTAGGTCCAGGAGAACCCCGCCATGCCCTGCCAACCGAGCCCGCTCAGCACTTCGTTCACCAACCCGAAGTTCTGGTCGAACAGGAAGAGCCACACTGTCGAACCGGCAACCGCCGGGGTCGCCCAGGCACCGAGTGCCGCGAGGAAAAGCAGGGTGCGGGGAAGCCAGCGGACCCTGCCGGCCAGTACGGCCAGCGCGATCCCCACCGCCAGGCTGCCCAGTACGCAGACCGCGGCGAACCCACAGGTGTTGACCAGCACCATCCAGAAACGGCTGTCGCTGAGCAGCGTCGCATAGTTGCCCAGTCCGAGGAACTCCAGCGGTGCCCCACCGCTCGCCTGAGCCTGTCCGTACTCGTACAGCGACAGCTGCACCAGCTGGTACAGCGGGTAGGCCATCACCGCGATCAGCAGCACACCCGCGGGGGCCAGATAGAGCACCGCGGCGCGGGCCTGTCCGTTGTCCCCGGAGCGACGCCGGCGGTGTCCGTGTCGTGCTTCAGTGCTCCCTGGCGGCGTTCTCGGATCGGATTCGGTGGTCAGCTCGGCTGTCATCGGCTGGAACCTTCTGGATCGGGTGGTGGCCGGCTTCCCCGCGGTGCGCTGTCAGGTCTCGCGGTGCCCGCTCGGATGTGGCTGTCGTGCGGGGCCTTCGGTGCGGCCGAGTCGAACGGCCCCTCCTGGTCCGCCCGCGAGGGGTCCGAGCGAGCACCGCTGAAACCGAGTCGACGAACTCCTACCGGTCGCCGAATGCGCTGTTCATCCGTTGGGCCGCCCGCCGGGTGGCCGGACGGACCTCCTCGCCGGTGGCGATCCGCTGCACCATCGTCGGCAGGATCTCCTGCGCGTCGATCTCGGACCACGCCGGTGTGCTCGGAACGAAACGGGTTCCGGCCTGCAGCGTCTCGATGAACGGTTCGATGGCCGGATCGTCGGCTGCCACCTTGTCCTGCACGTCCTCGAAGGTGGGCAGATAACTCATCGCCTCGTACATCCGGCGCTGGTACTTCTTGCCCGCCAGCACCTTGATGAATTCCTGCGCGAGGGTGGAATGGTCCGAGGACCGCAGCACCCCGAGCAGGTTGCCACCCGCGAAGGCGGGCGCGATCGAACCGGTTCGCTGCCCCGGAAGTGGCACCACGTCGTACTTTTCCCCGGCGGCACCCTCGTTGACGGCGGTCCGGTTGAAGTCCCCGCCGATGGCCATGGCCGCCTTGCCCCCGGCGAACGCCTGGACGCTTTCGGTGCCGGTCAGTTGCGCGCACTGGTCCGGTGGGCAGATCGCCGGATCGAGCAGGCTGGTGTAGGTGCGTACGCCACGGCGGGAGGCCTCGCTGTCGATGGCGGACCGCCACGATCCGTTCCCGCGTTCGGCGAGTTCACCGCCGGCTGCCCAGATGAACGGCATCATCGCGTAGGTGTACTTGCCGCCCGCGGCGATACCGTACATGTCCGGCCGTTCCGAACGGATCCTGCGAGCGGTCTCGACGAGCTCGCCGAGACTGCGTGGTGGTTCGAGTCCCAGCTCGTCGAACACGTCGGTGCGGTAGTACAGCGCCCGCACGCCGGTGAACCAGGGCACTCCGTAGACCTTGTCGTCGACTTTGGCCGTATCGAGCACCGAGTCGGAAAGGTCGGTCGCCGCGGGCCAGTCCTCGATCATGCCGGTGAGATCCGACATTCCGCCTGCCGTGACGTAACTGGCGAGGTCGGTGTTGCCGAACTCCGCCACGTCGGGGGCGCTGGAGGGGTCATTGAAGGCGCCGGTGAAGCGTTCCGATCGCGTGTCCACCGCGATGTAGCGGACTTCGACGGTGACGTCCCGGTGGTTCTTCTCGAATTCCTCCACCGCGGCGTTGACGACCTTTTCCTTCGGGTCGCGGTTGGCCTCGTCGAACAGCCACACCCGAAGGGTTCCGGTGCGGCTGTCCGCACCGGAGTTCGATTGATCCACCTGGGGTGGCCCGCATCCCACCAGCAACGTCGCCACGATCGCGGCGGTGGCTAATTTCCAGAACCGCATGACACCTCCGTTGCGTTGAATGCAACGTCTGTTCTGTTCTGTGCAATGTGCTCGATGCTAAGTGGGCCACTGAGTGGACACAAGGTTTAGACCTGTAAAAGGAGACAACTTCTTCCGGGGGCGCGGTGGGCTCACGGTGGAACAGACGTTGTCTTCCGCACTCCCCCCGTCACCGCGGCGGGATGTCTCGGGGTGCTCTCGCCCGGGCCGCTCGGTGTGACGTGGCGCAACGGGAGGCCCCGAGCCGCCCGGCGGGAGAGCAGGAGGGAGGTTTCGCCGCCGTCCTCCCCGCCGAGGCGGGACAACTCGGTGCCGTCGGGGATCGGACCGCCGCCACCGGTGTGCTACAGCGCCACCACGGCGACACCTGGAACCTCCACGGTGTCGACCACCGGGCTCAACGAGCCCGTCGCACTGTCGCGCGAGAACCTGGTGACCGTTCCCGAGTTCTGGTTGGCCACGTGGAGCCAACGTCGAGTCCGGTCCAAAGTGCAGTGCCGAGGCCAGTCCCCACCGGTATCGGTCGTGCCTGTCAGGTGCAATCGTGTTCCCCGGTCGCTCACCTTGAAGTGAGCGATGGTGTTATCGCCCCGATTGGTGACGTAGCAGTCGTCGTCGCGAGTGACGACGATCTCCGCCGGATAGTTCTCCCCCGCGGCGTCCGGTGGACGGGTGCTGACACTGTCGCCCAGCTCGAAAGTTCCCGCCGCTGCATCCCAACGCAGTACCGTCACCGTGCTGGCCAACTCGTTGAGCAGGTAGGCGTGCCTGCCGTCCGGATGAAAGGCAAGGTGGCGAGGCCCGCTGCCCGTTGGAGTGGACAGCCGTTGGTTTCGGTGCAGCTCGCCTGACGCGGTGTCCAGCCGATAGGTGAAGACCGCGTCCGCACCCAGATCGACCGCCACGACCCAGCGTCCGCTCGGATCGGTGATGACCTGATGTGCGTGGGGCGCGCGCAGTTCGGAGGTGTGCCGAACCAGATCCGTCGATTCCCCGACGCTGCCGTCCACCTCCAACCGGTGAACCGCGACAGTGCCGTCGGTGTAGTTGGCCGTCAGCAGAAACCGGCCGCTGGGATGCACGCTGAGATGCGTCGGCCCGGCGCCTCGGCTGGAGCGTGTGTTGATGATCCGTGGATTCCGCGGATCCCACAGGCTGAGCGCCGTCACGGTACCGTCCGGGACCAGTTCGTTGGTCGTGTAGAGCACATGCCGGTTGGGTGAGAACGCCAACCACGAGGCGTCGGGTACTCCACCGACCGAGCGGATCGGTCGCAGTTGTCCCGAACTCAGGTCGTGGGAAGCGACGTCGAGGCCCCTGCCCGGGGGGTCGGTCCAGCTGAAGCTGCCCAGGTAGGCGGGCCTGCGATCACCTCCGGTACGTGCCGTGGCCGCCGTGGGCAGAGCGGCTGCCGCGGCCCCCGCCGCCCCCAACGAGACCAGAAACGTGCGCCGATTCAGTGCGTTCGTCGACATGACTCTCCTGTTTCCCCGCGGTGCCCGGAGCACGCTCGCTCCGGTCCGCTGCGCTTCGTCTTCTCGCGGGGTGCTCCGTCGAGAACCGACGGGATCGAGCGGAGGCCCCGCCTCGGTCCGAACACCGGCGTCCTCCCGCTCGGGTGAACTCTTGCGCCGATCTTCGCCGACTCAGTCTGCCCCAGCTCCCGACGGTGGACTAGACCAAAATTCACGGTGGCGGATTCCGGACAACCTCTTGACCGGGGCCGGATGCACCGCTCGGATCACCAGCTGGAACGGTCCCCTCCGGACAGCGCTCGCGGGGGAGGGGAGCGGAGGAGCCCTCTCTCAGGCGGTTCCCCCGGTGCCGTGTCGCAGCGCTCGTCCCGGTGTCGCGTCGTTACGCTCCCCGTGCTCGAGCACGGGGACACCGTTGACCATTACGTGGCTGATTCCGCTGGGTCGCGCACGCGGTCGTTCGAACGTCGCGTTGTCGCGAATCTCATCCGGGTCGAACAGCACGAGGTCCGCGACCATGCCCCGCCGTACGAGTCCTCTGTCGGACAGCCCGAGTCGGAGTGCCGGCGCCGAGGTCATGTGGCGGATGCACTCCGGGAGATCGAGCAACCCGAGCTCCCGCACGTATCGCGCCAGATAACGCGGGAACGTCCCCCACCCGCGGGGATGTGGCCGTTCACCGATCAGCAGGCCGTCGCTGCCGACGGTGTGCATTCGGTGTCGCATGATGGCACGCACGTTCTCCTCGTGACCGACGTGCATCAGACAGGAACTGCCCAGTTCGTCCGACAGCAGGGTGTCCAGGTAGAGCTCCCCCGGAGGTACCCCTTCGGCATCGGCCGCCGTCGCGATGTCGCACCCGACCAGGTGACCGGTTCTGTCCGGGTGCCGTACCCCGTTGATCTCGATGGCGCTCCAGTCGATCGGTACACCGTGCGCACCGTCGGAGCCTTCTACCTCCATCTCACGCAGCACACGGCTCCTGCTGTCCGGATCGGACAGCCTTCGTAACGTTGCCTCTACGCCACCGCTGAACATCCAGCTGGGAAGCAGTGCGTGCAGTGAGGTGCACCCCGCCAGGTAAGGGTAGGAATCCATCGTGATCCCGACTCCCGAGTCCAGTGCCTGGTCCAACATCGCCAGCAGTTCGGGGGCGCGGCCCCGGTTCACGTCGAAATTCACCGTCGCGTGTGCGAGGTGCAACGCGCAGCCGGACTGCCGGCTGATCCGGATCATCTCCTCGTAACCGGCAAGGGCGCCGGCGCCGTAGCTGCGGTGGTGCGGGCAATGGTAGCCGCCGTACTCGGCGACCACCTCGCACAGCGAGGTGAGTTCGGAGGTCGTGGCGTACATGCCGGGTGCGTAGGTCAGGCCGGAGGACATGCCGAACGCCCCCTCGGACATCCCCCGCGCCAGCTCGTCGCGCATCCGTGCCAGTTCGGTTTCCGAAGGGGGACGGTTTTCCGAGCCCACACACAGCATCCGCAGTGTGCCGTGCGGAACCAGGTAGGCGGCGTTCGTGGCGACCCCTCGGTCGATGCGATCCAGGTACTCGCCCACGCCACGCCAGTTCCAGTCGAAGTCGGGTGGATCGCCGTTCCAACCCGCCAGCTGGGTACGCAGGTTCCGCAGCGTTCGATCGTCGACGGGAGCGTAGGAAAGCCCGTCCTGGCCGATCACCTCCGTGGTCACCCCTTGCGCCACCTTGGCGGTGTGCCGGTGATCGGTGAGCAGCAGCAGGTCCGAGTGCGCGTGCATGTCGACGAATCCGGGGGAAAGCACCATACCCTCGGCGGCTATGGTGCGGCTGCCGCGCAGAGTCCCGGGGCTGTCGACGGCCGAGATACGCCCCCCTCCGATCGTCACGTCGGCTTCGAAGGGCGGTGCTCCGCTGCCGTCTACCACCACCGCGCCCCGAATCAGGATCTCGTCCATCCTCGCCTCCGTTCCGGCGTGTTCCCGACACCTTCTCGGTTTCCGTCGAGCGGATAACCGACGCGATGCGTCCCGTGCCGCTTCCCGGCGGGAGAACCGCCGCAAAAGTTCGACCTGCTCGCCCGAGCGGCACCGTTGCCGCGCCTGCCGGAAGCCGCGCCGGGCCGGCCGTCTGTTCGGCTTCCGGGAACACGGGGAGTCGTTCAGAAGAAGGTACGCACCAGATCCACGACCTTCCCGTCGTCCACGAGCGGTATGAGCTGCCACTTGTCGAACGTCGTGCAGGGGTGAGACAGCCCGCACTCGACCCAGTCGCCCACGGAGATCCCCGAGCTGGCCGGGACCGACAGGAAGGCGTGCTGATCGGCCAGTTCTGTGACGCGCGAATCGGTCAGAGAGCTCGTGGTGCCGTCCCGTGCCCACAGGGTTCGCGGCTGTGGCAGGGCCTGGTCGAACGAGGCGTCACGCCTGCCCAACGTGAGCAGCGCCAGTTCCGGTTCCGGACGTGAGGTCACCTGGGCGAGGATTCGCATGGCGGCTCGGAACGGCTGCTCCGGTCCGGCGAGGCGGTGTGCCCGCCCGAAGGGTGACATGGTGCGGTACAAGCCGTGATCATGAGTGATGTACGAACCGCTCCGCAACACCGGAAGTACCGGTGAATCCAACTCCCACGGTGCCGTGAGCGCCTCGGCCACCTGGTCGAAATAGGAACTCCCGCCCGCGGTGACAACGATCTCCTCCGTTCGATCGAACATTCCCGCCGCGGCTATCCGCGTGACCGACTCCCGCAGTCGAGCCAGATAGGAGTCCACCGCGGTCAGATCCTCGTCACTGAGATCGTGCGAGATCGCGCCCTCGTAGCCACTGACACCGATGAGCCGCAGCGCCGGACTCTCCGACACCGCACGCGCCACCTCCACCGATTCCGCGACGGTTCTGGTCCCGGTGCGGCCGTTCTCACCGCCGAGCTCCACCAGTACGTCGACCCGCCGACGCGCGCGTTTCGCTGCCAGGACCTCGCTCATAAGTCGCACGCTCGACACCGAATCCACCCAGCAGCCGAACGAGAAACCGGGATCCTCGTCGAGTTCGTCCGACAGCCAGCGCAGTCCCGATTCGTCGACCAACTGGTTGGCCAGCAGCACCCGAGTGATGCCGAACGCGCGATAGACCCGGAGTTGGCTGACGGTGGCCGCGGTCATCGCCCAGGCGCCGTGGTCGAGCTGTCGTTGGAACAGCTGTGGTGCCATGGTCGTCTTGCCGTGTGGTGCCAGCAGCACCTGTTGCGCGGCACACCAGTCGGCCATCGTCGTCAGGTTGTGTTCCAGCGCCGAACGGTCCAACAGCAACAGCGGACCCACGAATCCGCTCCCGGTGATCTCCGGCTCCGTTCGGAGGAATTCCGTGATCGTGCTCCCGAAGGCTTCGGACGGCACAGCCTTGAACCGCCAGTCGAGCCGTTCTTCCCGGAGGGCACCTACCGCGGTCCGATCCATCGTCGCTGCTCGCACCGGATCTCCAATTGCGCCTAATGCAACAGATATTGCATATATTGCTAAAGTGTTGTTTAGCAGTTCGCAAGGTGGCCGTCAACGGAACCGCTGCCGGAGGGGCCTTCCGAATGCCCAGCGCAATCTCCGGGCGGTGTGGCATCGATGGCTGGTGGAACGGTTGACGAGAGCGAAAAGGACCACGGAATGAGCCAGAGCCTGCGGCGTGGACTCGCGCTGCTGACCGAGTTGGCCGACGGGCCCCGCAACCTCGACCAGCTCTCGGAGGCGGTGGGAGTGCACAAATCCACCGTCATGCGGCTGCTGCGTTCATTGGAGGCCGACAGGTTCGTCAAACGATCCGATGCGTACCGCTATCGGCTCGGAAGCGCACTGTTCGAGCTGGCCGACCGCGCGTTGGACGGGATCGACGTGCGCGACACGGCTCGCTCCCACCTGCTCGAACTCGGGGAGAGCACGGGGCACACCGTGCATCTGGCCGTTCGCGAGGACGATCAGGTCGTCTATGTGGACAAGGTGGACAGCACCCATGCGGTCCGGATGTACTCGCGCATCGGTGCCCGCGCACCGTTGCACTGCACGGCGGTGGGAAAAGTGCTGCTTTCCGGACTCGACGAGCCCGCCCGCAGGGAGGTCGCCGCCACGCTGGACTACCCCGCGCTGACGGACAACACCATCACCGACCCCGAGCGGTTCCTGGACGAACTGGACCGGGTGTCACGATCCGGCCATGCCGTCGACCGCGGCGAGCACGAGGACTTCGTGCACTGCATAGCCGCCGGAGTGCGCGATCCTCGCGGCGAGATCGTCGCCGCGGTTTCGTTGTCGGCGCCGAAGGTGTTGTTCGACTTCGACGAACTGCTCGGATCGATCGGTGAGCTGTCCCGTGTCTGCGACCGTGTCTCGGTCGAACTCGGTTGGCAGCCACCGGACAGCTGATTTCTCTCGAAAGGTGGATACCAATGTCCAGAACCGTCGTGACCACCCCGAAGGCCCCGACCCCGCCCGCGGGAGTTCCGCTGTCGCAGGCCGTGTGCAAGGGCAACCTGGTGCAGGTCTCGGGACAGACGGGTGTTGATCCCGCCACCGGAAAGCCGGTGTCGGACTCCGTGGCCGAGCAGACCGAGCAGGCGCTGCGCAACGTTTTCGCCATCCTGGCCGAGGCGGAGGCGGGAGTCGAGGACGTGCTCATGCTGCGGGTCTACCTCACAGACGTGGCTCATTTCACGGAGATGAACGAGACCTACGCTCGTGTGGTCGGGGAGCCCTACCCGGCACGAACCACGGTCTACGTGGGGCTGCCCGCGAATCTGCTCGTCGAGATCGACGCGCTGGCAGTGCGCGGGCAGTGACTCGGTAGTGCCGTTCACCGGTACAACGTTCGCCGCGGCGGTGGGTCTCCCCGGACGTCCGACCGGCGTTCTCCCACGTCGTTTTCCCGGTAGCTCTCAGCTTTTTCAAAGCTCGGCACGTCAGACTGTCCGGGATGGTACGGCGAGCCACACGACACGCCCTTGACGCGGACCGCACCACGCCCTCCCGTGGTGCGGGTCCGAGCGTGCTCGGACCGTTGAGCGCGTTGTTCCGGCCCTGGCGCGCACGCGAGACCGTTGTCGCGTGCTTGGCCGCGGGAATCAGCGCTCTCCTGCTGTGCCATCGTCTGCTGCCCAATCCGATGGGGATCGGAACCCTCGTGGACAGTTTCGCGCCCTGGCTGGGAGTAGCGGTTCCGCTGGTGGCGCTGCCCGCGTTGCTGTCGCGGTGCCGTGCCGCGGTGCTGCTGCTCGTGCCCGCACTGATATGGGGTCTCGTCTTCGGAACAGCCGTTCCGGCGAACGATCGGAACGCGGCGGGAGGAGTGGGGGTCGTCACCCAGAACCTCTACGCGAGCAACAGCGATCCCAAGGCCACACTGCGCGATCTCTCGCATACCGATGCCGACCTGGTCGGACTGCAGGAGATCACATCGCGAACCCGCTCGGTGGCGAGCGAGGCACTGCGGGAACGCTATCCGCACCACATCACGATGGGGACCGTCGGTCTCTGGAGCCGTTACCGGCTGTCGGACGTACGAGCCGTGGACCTCGGCCTGGGCTGGACCCGTGCCGTTCGAGCGGTCGCACACGCTCCCCAGCGGGAGATAGCGGTCTATGTCGCCCATCTTCCTTCGCTGCGTCCGGATTCGGTGGAGCAGCGGGACCGAGGACTGCGGAAACTCGCCACGGCGGTGGCGGGTGAGGCCGTCGAGGACGTGGTCCTGCTCGGCGATCTCAACACCGCCACCACCGACCGGGCGTTGCGTTCGCTCACCCGGCGGTTACCGAGCGTCGCCGGTGAAGCCACGGCAGGCTTCGGTTTCACCTGGCCGGACGCGTTTCCCGCCGTACGGCTCGACCACGTGCTGTCCAGGGGTGTGCGCGTTACCGACGCGGAGGTCGTCGACACCAGGGGAAGTGATCATCGGGCGGTGCGGGCGACGCTGAGCGGTCTGCGCTGATCCCGGGCGTGCCGCCCGAGAGCTTCGGGGTGCCCGGCCGGACAGCCGTTCAGTGAACGGGGCCGGTGTATTTCTCACCAGGGCCCTGACCGGGCGGATCCGGCTCCGAGGACGCTTCCCGAAAAGCACGTTGCAGCGTCTGCAGCCCGTCCCGCAGCGCTCCCGCATGGGGGCCGAGATACTCCACCGAGGCCGTGATCAGGCCGGCCAGCGAAGTGATCAGACGGCGTGCCTCGTCGAGGTCACGCACCGGGGAGTCGTCCGGGTCCTCCTCGGCCAGGCCCAGTTTCTCGGCCGCCGCCGACATCAGCATCACGGCGGCCCTGCTGATCACCTCGACGCTGGGAACATTGCTCAGCTCGCGCACGTTGTGCGGGGTATCCGTGGCATCGAGGCCCTCCCCGGAGTGGTCGCCGTCCGGCGGTGCGGCTGTTTCGGGGGACTCGGTTGGCTGCGACTCGGTCACGCCTGTTACTCTCACATGCGCGCAACGCCCCCGGCCTTTCGGGGGCGGTAAAGTGGAGCCCCGCTCCCACCCGCGTGGCCGGTTCACAGGCCGCCGGGTCCCGATCCCGCCGAGAACACCGTTCGACGGCGGAATGAGGCGGTATTGCCATACCGGTTCGATCGGTTGGAGTAAAAGGGTCTCGCGGATCCGGCAGGATGCCGCGAGGCGGCTGCATGCTCTAGGGGCGAGCTTCACGCCGCGGTGCAGCACAGAAACACCATCGAACCGAGGAGACCCCATCAGCTCCGAGACGCGCATCAACGACCGCATCCGTGTGCCCGAGGTCCGGTTGGTCGGACCGAACGGTGAACAGGTCGGCATCGTCCGTATCGAGGACGCACTCCGGCTCGCGGAGGAAGCGGAGTTGGATCTCGTCGAGGTCGCTCCGCAAGCCAAGCCGCCGGTGTGCAAACTCATGGACTACGGCAAGTTCAAGTACGAGAGTGCGCAGAAGGCTCGCGAGTCACGCCGCAACCAGCAGCAGACCGTCATCAAGGAGCAGAAGCTCCGTCCCAAGATCGACCCGCACGACTACGAGACCAAGAAGGGTCACGTTTCGCGCTTTCTCGGTCAGGGGCACAAGGTCAAGGTGACGATCATGTTCCGCGGCCGCGAGCAGTCCCGCCCCGAGCTGGGGTTCCGGTTGTTGCAGCGGCTGGCCGACGATGTCTCAGAGCAGGGCTTCATCGAGGCCAAACCCAAGCAGGACGGCCGCAACATGACCATGGTGCTGGCTCCGCACAAAACCGGTAAAGGCAACAAGAGCAAGGCGAACGCGTCATAACCGTAACGCGGCAATCGGGTACCGGGGCCACCGAACGCATCAGGTCGTGGAATCACCCGGAACGCATGCCGGGCGGGATTCTCATCGGGATTCTGCCCGGCGTTCGCACGAAAAGAGGATGATAATGCCCAAGAACAAGCCACACAGCGGCGCTTCCAAGCGGTTCAAGGTCACCGGATCGGGCAAATTGCGCCACGAGCGTGCCGGCCGTAGGCACATCCTGGAAAAGAAGTCGAGCAGGGTGAAGCGTCGATTGAAGGGCACTGACGAGGTGTCGCCGAACGACACCCGGCAGGTCAACAAGATGCTGGGACGCTGAGCTTCGCTCAGTCACGGGTGTGGTCGGGAGCTTGACCCGCCACACCCTTCGGACCAGTGACAGCCTCATCCGCCGGGGCGGGGCTCCGCCCCCGATGCGATCAGGACGGAACCAATGGCACGTGTCAAACGATCGGTGAACGCGCAGAAGAAGCGCCGCAAGATTCTGGAGTCCGCCAAGGGCTATCGCGGGCAGCGTTCTCGCCTTTACCGCAAGGCCAAGGAGCAGATGCTGCACTCGCAGGTCTACTCCTATCGGGACCGGCGGGCGCGCAAGGGCGAGTTCCGCAAGCTCTGGATCATGCGTATCAACGCGGCCAGCAGGCAGAACGGGCTGAGCTACAACAAGTTCATGCAGGGTCTGAAGGCCGCCGAGGTCGAGGTCGACCGCAAGATGCTCGCCGAGCTGGCGGTCAACGATCCGCAGGCCTTTACCGCGCTGTGTGACCAGGCGCGTAGCAGCCTCCCGGAAGGCACGGTCTGATTGGATCGAGCCGGCGCCCGGCACACCGGTGCGGATCCCGCGGAAGGGCGGGCGAGCCCCGATAAGGCTCGTTCGTCGTTGACGGAACGTTCCGCACGGGTCGCTTCCGCTCGTAAGCTCACGCGGCGTGCCGGGCGCGAACGTGCCGGTATGTTTCTGGCGGAAGGTGCCAACGCCGTCCTCGAGTCGCTGGACTCGCGGACGGCGGAGCGGCCTCGCACCGAGGTTCGCGAGGTGTTGGCCACTTCCGAAGGACTGCGACGGGTTCCGGAGATCGCCGAGCGCTGTGCGGCGAGCGGAGTGCCGTTGTGGACCATCACCGAACGAGCGGCTGCCTGCCTTTCCGAAACGGTTACCCCGCAAGGGCTGGTCGCCGTCTGCGAGGCGCCCGCGACGGACACCGCTACCGTGCTGGCTCATCGGCCTTCCCTGGTCGTGGTGCTGCTCGACATCGCCGACCCGGGTAACGCGGGTACGGTGCTTCGTGTCGCGGATGCCGCCGGTGCGGGCGCCGTGCTGTTCGCGGGCGAGACCGTCGACCCCTACAACGGGAAGGCCGTTCGGGCCTCCACCGGCAGCCTTTTCCACCTTCCGGTGGCTCGGGAACGTGATGCCGACACGGTATTGGCCGCCTGTCGAGGAGCGGGACTGCTGCTGGTCGGAGCCGATGGTGCGGCCCGCTCCGATCTGCACACCGCTGAGGAGAGCGGCAGGCTGGACGTGCCGACCGCCTGGGTGTTCGGCAGCGAGGCGCACGGTCTCGGGGAGTACGGTGAACGGTTGGACGTCACGCTGCGCGTGCCGATCTACGGCCGAGCGGAGAGCCTGAACCTGGCGACCGCCGCTGCCGTCTGTCTGTACGCCTCGGCCCGTCGCGTTCGCCCGGACGTCGAGTGACCGCTCCGCCGCTCGTACTGTCTCCCGGCTCGGCGGTCCCCCGGAGCTCGCGGCACCCCTGAGTTCGTCGGGCCAGTTGGTTCCGCGGTGTTTCCCCGGACACCCGTACGGGTCGTTTCGCGATTCCGCCGAACCCAATCACATACACTGTTCTCCGAGGGAGTCAGTGTTCACACGCCAAGACCGGTTCGCTCAGGCGGGCCGTCGGATACGGGAGTTACACAGCGACAATGTCTGGAGCCAACGACCCGTACGACCCGAAGGAGGTCGTCGCGCTCGCGCCGGAGACGTTGCAAAACGCGGTCGACGACGCTCGCAAAGCCTTCGACGGCGCCGCTGATCTCGATGAACTCGCCGCGGTCAAGCCAGCGCACCTGGGCGAGCGCTCTCCGGTGCTGACCGCGCGACGCGAGATCGGATCGTTGCCGGCGGAGGAGAAGGCCGATGCCGGTAAGCGGGTCAACGAGACGCGCCAGGCGATCCAACAGGCGTTCGACGCCCGTCACGAGCAACTGCGCGCCGAACGCGACGAGCGGGTGCTGCAGGAGGAGGCCGTCGACGTCACGTTGCCGACCGATCGCGTTCCTTCGGGGGCACGGCACCCGATCACTCAGCTCATGGAACGCGTCGCGGACGACTTCGTGGCGATGGGTTGGCACGTTTCGGAAGGCCCGGAGCTGGAAGCCGAGTGGTTCAACTTCGACGCGTTGAACTTCGGCAAGGACCACCCGGCCCGCACGATGCAGGACACCTTCCACATCGCTCCGGAGGACTCCGGACTGGTGCTACGGACCCAGACCTCGCCGGTCCAGGTGCGTGCCCTGCTCTCCAGCGAGCTGCCCGTGTACCGCGTTTCACCCGGAAGGGTGTTCCGCACGGATGCGCTCGATGCCACCCACACCCCGGTGTTCCATCAGATCGAAGGGCTCGCGGTGGACCAGGGACTGACCATGGCGCATCTCAAGGGCACGCTGGACGCGTTCGCCCGCGCCATGTTCGGGCCGGACACCTGGACGCGGTTCAGGCCCAACTTCTTCCCCTTCACCGAGCCGTCCGCCGAGATGGATGTCTGGTTCCCGGAGAAGAAGGGGGGCGCCGGCTGGGTCGAATGGGGTGGCTGCGGCATGGTGCACCCCAACGTGCTGCGCGCCTCCGGGGTGGATCCCGAGACCTACACCGGGTTCGCCTTCGGTATGGGAGTGGAACGTACCCTGCAGTTCCGCACCGGCATACCCGACATGCGCGACATGGTCGAGGGTGACGTCCGGTTCACCGAGGCGTTCGGCATCGAATACTGAGTCCGGTCGGGTGCCCGGGCTCTTGCCCGCACCGCCGACCCCACATGATCGAGAGAAGGGCTGCGATCCAGTGCGGATTCCGGTTTCCTGGCTGGCCGAGCATCTTGAGCTGTCCGAGGACACGAGCGTCGACACACTCGCCGAGGCGTTCGTGAACATCGGGCTGGAAGTCGAGGAGGTCACCCGACTCACCCCGATCATCGGCCCACTCGTCGTCGGACGGGTAGCCGAGATCGAGGAACTGACCGAGTTCAAAAAACCCATCCGCTACTGTCGGGTCGAGGTCGGAAAGTCCGAGACCGGTGAGCAACAGACTCGTGGCATCGTGTGCGGCGCCACCAACTTCAGCGCCGGCTCGCTGGTGGTGGTGGCACTGCCCGGTACTGTTCTCCCGGGCGATTTCGAGATCAGCGCTCGCAAGACCTACGGGCGTACCAGCGAGGGCATGATCTGTTCGACCAAGGAACTGGGAATCGGCGAGGACCACGACGGTATTCTGGTACTCCCGCCCGGCTCCGCCGATCCCGGAAGCCCGGCCAACGAGATCGTCGGACTGGACGATTCGGTGATCGAGCTGGCCATCACGCCCGATCGCGGTTACTGCTTCTCGGTGCGCGGTCTCGCCCGGGAACTCTCCAACGCGTTGGACGTGCCGTTCGGGGACCCCGCGAACCGGGGCATCCCGGATGACGACCGCCCCTCCCGCACGGTGCGGATCGAGGACGCTTCGGCCTGCTCCCGGTTCGTGTTCCGCAGACTGACCGGGGTCGATCCGACGGCTCCGACTCCGTGGTGGATGCAGCGACGACTGGCGCTGGCCGGTATTCGGTCCATCTCCCTGCCGGTGGACATCACCAACTACGTGATGCTCGAGCTCGGCCAGCCGCTGCACGCCTGGGACACCGCCAAGCTGTCCGGCGACATCGTCGTGCGCCGAGCCGTGGCCGGGGAGTCCCTCGTCACGTTGGACGGCGTGCGGCGTGACCTCGATCCCGACGACATCGTTATCTGTGACGACTCCGGTCCCGTCTCCCTCGCCGGCGTCATGGGGGGTGCCAGTACCGAGATCGGACAGGACACCAATGACGTCCTGCTCGAGGCGGCGAACTGGGAGCCCACGGGAATCTCGCGCATGATCCGCAGGCATCGGTTGCCCAGCGAGGCGGGCAAGCGTTTCGAGCGTGGTGTGGATCCCGCAGTGGCCGCCGTGGCGGCGGAACGCGCCGCCAGACTGCTCGTCGAGTACGGGGAAGCGACCATCAGCGCTGGGCGCACCGATGTGGGCGAACCGCCGCAGCCGCAACCGGTGACGATGCCGCTGGCACTGCCGGACCAGGTCGCCGGTGTCCGCTACGGACGTGGTGTCACCGCCAAGCGGCTCAACCAGATCGGCTGCGGAATCGAGGTGGGTACATCCGATGACGGTGTCGGTGTGGTGACCGCACTGCCGCCGACCTGGCGCCCCGATCTCACACAGCCGGCCGATCTGGTCGAAGAGGTACTCCGACTGGAGGGGTACCACACCATCCCGTCCGTCGTTCCCGCGGCGCCCACCGGGAGCGGACTGAGCGCTACCCAGCGCCGCAGGCGCGCGGTCTCGCGTGCGCTGGCGCACGACGGTTGCGTCGAGGTGCTGCCGTTCCCGTTCACCGGTGAGGACACCCTCGACGCCCTGGGAATCGGCGAGGACGATCCGCGTCGACGTACCTTGCGAGCCGTCAACGCCCTCGAATCGGATCGTGCGCTGCTCAGCACCACGCTGCTGCCGGGGCTGTTCGACGCATTGCAGCGCAACCTTTCCCGCGGCAGGCGTGATCTCGCGCTGTTCCACATCGGCCAGGTGGTGCTGCCCGAGCAGGATCAGCCCTCCGTTCCCGAACTCGGGGTTCGGCAACGTCCCTCGGACGAGCAGTTGGCAGCGCTCCACGCCGCGTTGCCCGCGCAACCCCAGCACGTCGGTGTGGTGCTCGCGGGACAGCGGGAGCGTTCCGGCTGGTGGGGTTCCGGCCGGGAGGCGGACTGGTCGGACGCCGTGGCGGCGGCCAGACTCGTCGCCGAGACGGCCGGAGTGTCGTTGACCGTCTCCGCCGCGGACAGGGCGCCGTGGCATCCGGGGCGCTGTGCCGCGCTCGAGGTGGACGGCACGGTCATCGGATATGCCGGTGAGTTGCACCCCAAGGTGGTGGAGGCTCTCGAACTGCCCAAACGCACCTGTGCGATGGAGCTGGATCTCGACGCGCTGCCGATGACGGACGGGCGTCCCGCGCCGAACATCTCGGCCTATCCACCGGTGCGGCTGGACGTGGCGTTGGTGGTCGACGAGGGTGTTCCGGCCGCCGAGCTCGGGGAAGTGCTTCGCGACGGTGGTGGCGAGCTCATCGAGGACATCCGGTTGTTCGACGTTTTCACCGGTGAAAAGCTCGGTGCCGAGAAGAAGTCGTTGGCGTTCGCGTTGCGGCTGCGTGCTTCCGACCGAACGTTGACCCAGGAGGAGGCGACCGAGGTGCGGGACGCCGCGGTGGCCGCCGCCGACCAGCGGTTCGGAGCGGTGCTGCGCGGTTAACCACAGCGGACTCGTGCCGAGTCGGCTCACCTCGGCGCGGGAAATACCCGCGACGTCGGCTTCGAACGGCCGACTGTGACTCAGCTCGGGGTGGGTGGTCGCTACGGCGGCCACCCACCCCGAGCTTTTCGTCTCTCCGCCCCTCGTTCGTACTTCGGGGACCCCCTGTTGATTGATTTTGCATAAGAGTGCATAATCATTCGCATGGTTGTACGAGTGGCGGTCGCCGGTGCCAGCGGCTATGCGGGCGGGGAGCTGTTGCGTCTGTTGCTGGCACACCCAGAGGTCGAGATCGGCGCTCTCACAGCGGGGGGAAACGTCGGCAGTACGCTCGGGGAACATCACCCCAACCTCACCGAGCTGTCCGACAGGACGCTCCGTGAGACCGACGCCGAGGTGCTCGCCGGTCATGACGTGGTCTTCCTCGCGTTGCCGCACGGGCACTCCGACGTGTTGGCCGGTCAGCTCCACGACACCCTGGTGATCGATTGCGGAGCGGATCACCGACTCGAGGATCCGGCGGCGTGGCAGCGCTGGTACGGCGGGGAACATCCCGGCAGCTGGCCCTATGGTCTGCCCGAACTGCCCTGGGCGAGGGAACGAATCACCAAGGCGGACCGGATAGCCGTACCCGGATGTTTCCCGACGGTGACCACGCTCGCGTTGTTGCCCGCCCTGCTCGACGGGCTGGTCGAGCCCGACCTGGTGGTCGTGGCAGCGACCGGGACCTCCGGGGCGGGGCGAGCGCTCAAACCTCATCTGCTCTCGGCGGAGGTCATGGGATCGGCCAGCGTCTACGGCGTCGGTGGGGCGCACCGGCACACCCCGGAGATGATCCAGAATCTGGGAGCGGCGGCAGGCGAAGCCGTGCGTGTCTCCTTCACCCCGATGTTGGCCCCCATGTCGCGGGGCATCCTGGCCACCTGCAACGCGCGACTCCGGGAAGGGGTCGAGCCCGCTCGGGTGCGGCAGAGCTACACACGCCTCTACGAGGCGGAACCCTTCGTGCGGGTGCTGCCCGAAGGGCAGTGGCCACAGACCTCGGCCACGCTCGGGGCCAACACCGTGCACCTGCAGGTCGCCGTCGATGACGACGCCGGAAGCCTGATCGCCGTCGGTGCCGAGGACAACCTCACGAAGGGCACGGCAGGCGGTGCGGTGCAGTGCATGAACCTCGCCCTGGGGCTTCCCGAGACCACTGGTCTTCCCACAGCGGGGATGGCGCCGTGACGGCACTAACCCTGCGAGCGCACGAACAGCCCCTCGCCGTGGCCACGCCCGAACCGGGAACCGTTCCCGAACTTCCCGCCTCCGGACCCGTCAACGCCGAGCTCGTCACCGGAAACGACCGTACGCTGGTGTTCGCCTACCGGGATGTCGCCGAGCTCTCCGAGGCCTTGATCGTCCAGGGCCCCTTCCGGGCGTTGGAGATAGCCGGGCCGTTGGACTTCTCGTTGACCGGTGTCCTGGCCGCTGTGCTGTCCCCGCTGGCGGAACGCGAGATCAGCGTGTTCACGCTGTCGACCTTCGACACCGACTGGATCCTCGTCGGGGAGAACGCACTTCCGGACGCCGTGGACACGCTGCGCCGAGCCGGGCACACCGTGGTCGAGCACTTCGAGGGAGAACATTGAGTACGAGTCACGAGACGACCGACGTCGGCGTGCACGACATGGCCGCGGACAGGCGAAACGGTGTCACCGGTCCGCGCGGTTTCCGGGCTTGCGGTGTTGCCGCCGGTATCAAGTCCGGCGCCGCCCTCGACCTCGCGCTGATCGTCAACGACGGTCCCGGGCAGCAGGCCGCCGGGGTGTTCACCACCAACCAGGTCAAAGCGGCTCCCGTGCTGTGGTCCGAACAGGTGCTGCGAGAGCGGAAGTTGCGTGCCGTGGTGCTCAATTCCGGTGGTGCCAACGCCTGTACCGGCCCGGAGGGGTTCCAGGACACCCATGCCACCGCCGAACGCGCCGCTGAACTGCTCGGTACTGGTGCGATCGAGATCGGTGTCTGCTCCACCGGCCTCATCGGGCAACGACTGCCGATGCCCGCCCTGCTGGAGGGCCTCGACACCGCGGTGACCGGACTGGACGACACCGAACTGGCGAGCACCGATGCCGCGAGCGCCGTACTGACCACGGACACCCATCCGAAACAGGTCTGCCTCACCCACCCCGACGGCTGGTCGATCGGCGGCATGGTCAAAGGGGCGGGAATGCTCGCACCGAACCTCGCGACCATGCTCGCGGTCGTCACCACCGACGCCGGTGTCGAAGGCGAGACGTTGCAACGAGCCCTTCGGCAGGCCTGCGGCGGCACTTTCGAACGGCTCGACGTCGACGGTGGCACCTCCACCAACGACACCGTGCTGCTGCTGTCCTCGGGAGCCTCCGAACTCGCTCCTGCCGAGGCCGAGTTCACCGAGCTGCTGACCCGAGTCTGCGGCGATCTCGTCCGACAACTGCAACACGACGCCGAAGGCGCCACCAAGGCGATCGACATAACGGTCCGCGGAGCGGCGTCGGAGGAGGACGCGGTGAGCATCGCCCGGTTGGTGGCCGAGGACAACCTGGTCTCGGCCGCGCTGTTCGGTTCCGACCCCAACTGGGGACGCATCGCCATGGCCGTGGGGCGCTCCGCGGTCACGATCGACGCCTCGGCCATGGAGATCATCGCCAACGGCGTGACGCTTTACTCCCGGGGGACCCCGGTCGCCGACCGCGACACGGTGGATCTCTCCGGACGAGACATCGAGATCGTGGTCGACCTGCATCTCGGTGACCACGGCGCCACCGTGCTGACCACGGATCTTTCCCACGACTACGTCGAAGAGAACAGCGCGTATTCCACATGAGCAGCACGAGCCACGACGAACGGTTGAGCACGGCCGCCGCGAAGGCCGGTGTGCTGACCGAAGCACTGCCCTGGTTGGAGCGGTTCCGCGGTGCCACCGTGGTGGTCAAGTACGGCGGCAACGCCATGACCGACGAAAAGCTCAAGCGGGCATTCGCCGAGGACATGGTTTTCCTGCGGCTGGCCGGACTGCGCCCCGTGGTCGTTCACGGCGGTGGTCCGCAGATCACCGAGATGCTCGACCGGCTCGGCATGCCCGGTGAGTTCCGGGGCGGACTGCGGGTCACCTCACCGGAAACGATGGATGTGGTCCGGATGGTCCTCGTCGGCCAGGTCGGTCGTGAGCTCGTCGGACTGATCAACCAGCACGGTCCGCACGCGGTGGGCATGTCGGGTGAGGACGCGCACCTGCTCACCGCCCGCAGGCGCAACGCCGTGGTGGACGGCGAACCGGTGGACATCGGGCTGGTCGGCGACGTCGAATCGGTCGAGCCGACCGCCGTGCTCGATCTGATCGAGACCGGCCGCATTCCGGTGATCTCCACAGTCGCTCCCGACGCCGACGGTGTGGTGCACAACGTCAACGCCGACACCGCCGCCGGAGCCCTGGCCGTCGCGCTCGAAGCGGAGAAGCTCGTCGTGCTCACCGACGTCGAGGGGCTCTACACCGACTGGCCCGACCGGGATTCACTGGTCTCGCGACTGGACACCGCGCGACTGACGGAACTGCTGCCGAACCTGTCCTCCGGAATGGTTCCCAAGATGGAGGCCTGCCTACAGGCGGTGACCGGTGGCGTCCCCCGGGCTCACGTGATCGACGGGCGACTCGCTCACTCGGTGCTGCTCGAAGTGTTCACCAGCGAGGGTATCGGCACGATGGTCGTTCCCGGCGAGCCGACCCAACGAAAGGACGATGCCTGATGTCTTCCCAGGAACAGGGCAATTCCGCTGCCGCGCATCGTTGGCGGGAAGCGATCATGCCCACCTACGGCACGCCGGCGGTGGAGCTGGTCAGCGGTTCGGGATGCACGGTTACCGATGCCGAGGGGAACACCTACCTGGACCTGCTCGGTGGTATCGCCGTGGCCGCCCTCGGCCACGCCCACTCCGCCGTCACCTCGGCAGTTTCCGAGCAGATCGCGAAACTCGGACACGTCTCCAACTTCTACAGCCACGAGCCGGAACTGCGACTGGCGGAGCGGTTGCTCCAACTGGCGTGGGTCGGCGACAACGGCAGGGTTTTCTTCTGCAACTCGGGTTCGGAGGCCAACGAAGCCGCCTTCAAGATCGCCCGGCGCACCGGTCGTCCCAACATCGTGGCCGCGGACGGCGGTTTCCACGGCCGTACCATGGGATCGTTGGCGCTGACCGGACAACCGGCCAAACAGCGGCCCTTCGAACCGCTGCCCACCGGAGTCTCACACGTGCCCTTCGGGGACGTCACCGCTCTCGATGAGGCGGTCGACGAGCACACCGCCGCGATCGTGCTCGAACCGATTCAGGGCGAGGCCGGCGTGATCGTCCCTCCCGAGGGATACCTGCGATCCGCGCGGGAGATCGCCGACCGCAACGGCGCACTGTTGGTCCTCGACGAGGTGCAGACCGGAATCGGACGCACCGGATACTGGTTCGCCTTCCAGCGCTGCGGCATCGTGCCGGACGTGATCACCCTGGCCAAGGGGCTGGGCGGCGGGTTGCCACTCGGCGCCTGCATCGGAGTGGGGCGAGCGGCCTTCCTGCTGGAACCCGGCCAGCACGCCACCACCTTCGGCGGGAACCCGGTCTGTTGCGCCGCCGCGCTGGCGGTGATCGACACCATCGAGTCCGAAGGGCTGCTGAAGCACGTCGCCCGGCTGGGCAAGGAAATCATCGCCGCCGTCGAGCGTCTCGAGCATCCCGCGGTGAGCGAGGTGCGCGGCGCCGGGTTGCTGCTGGCCGTCGAGCTCAACGACGACATCGCTCCCGCGGCGGTGGAAAGCGCCCGTGAGCGCGGCTACCTGATCAATCCCGTCCGTCCGGACACCCTGCGGCTGGCGCCCCCGCTGATCCTGGACGGCCAGCGGGCCAACGATTTCGTCCGCGATCTCGCCGAGGTGCTCTCCGAAGCATCCCGCGGAGAAGGGAAGAACTGATGCCGCGTCATTTTCTGCGTGACGACGATCTCACACCCGTCGAGCAGCGCGAGATCCTCGACCTGGCCGACGAGTTCAAACACCGCCGAACCGACAACACACCCCTGGCGGGCCCGAAGTCGGTAGCGGTCATCTTCGAGAAGACATCCACCAGGACGCGCCTCTCCCTCGAAACCGGGATCGTCCAACTCGGCGGCCATCCGGTCGTGATCGACGCACGCACGATGCAACTCGGCCGCGAAGAGACGATAGAGGACACCGCACGAGTGCTGAGCCGCTATGTCGATGTCGTGGTGTGGCGCACCTTCGCACAGGCACGCATCGACGCGATGAGCTCGGCATCCGACATCCCGGTCGTCAACGCGCTCACCAACGAGTTCCACCCGTGCCAGGTGCTCGCCGACCTGCAGACCGTCCGGGAACGGCACGGCACCCTCGCCGGGCTGACCCTGACCTACCTCGGCGACGGCGCCAACAACATGGCCCACTCACTGCTCATCGGTGGAGCGACCGCCGGGATGCACATCCGGATCGCCGCACCCGAGGGTTTCGAACCCGAGCAGTGGGTGCTCGAAGCGGCGCACAAGCGTGCCGTCGAGACCGGAGGCTCCAGCCGCGTGCTGAGCACCCCGCGGGAAGCCGTCGCCGGGGCCGACGTGGTCGCGACCGACTCCTGGACCTCCATGGGGCAGGAGAACGACGGCAAGGATCGGGTCGGGCCCTTCCGGCCGTTCCGGCTCGACTCCGCTCTGTTGGAGGCCACCGGCAAATCCGACACCACGGTGCTGCACTGCCTGCCCGCTCACCGGGGATGGGAAATCACCGACGAAGTACTGGACGGCCCCGCCAGTGCGGTGTTCGACGAGGCGGAGAACCGGTTGCACACCCAGAAGGCGCTGTTGACTTGGTTGGTGCAGCGACGATGAGCACACGAGTGGCGCGGCAGGCGCGCATCGTCGAACTCGTCACCGGCTCCGAGATCCGCAGCCAGACCGAACTGGTGAGGCTGCTCGCGGCCGACGGCATCGACGTCACGCAGGCCACCCTGTCACGTGACCTCGACGAGTTGGGCGCGGTGAAACTCCGGGCACCCGACGGGGGACAACCCGTTTACGTCATTCCCGAGGACGGCAGCCCGATCCAGGGGGTGCAGGGCGGAACCGCACGGTTGAGCAGGCTGCTCGGCGAACTGCTCGTCAGCGCGGAGGGATCGGGGAACCTGACGGTGCTGCGAACTCCGCCCGGCGCCGCCCAGTTCCTGGCCAGCGCCATCGACAGATCGTCGATGGACGAGGTGGCGGGCACTATCGCGGGTGACGACACCCTGCTGGTCGTGGCCCGTGAACCACTCACCGGTGAACAACTCGCCGAGCGGTTACGCGAGCTCGGCGCACAACAGCCCGAGTCGGCCGCCACGACGGACTGAACGGACACCGCGGTCGAACAGGCACCCGACAACAGCCAGCACAACAGGTACTAGGAGCATGATCATGAGCGACCGGGTCGTACTCGCCTACTCCGGCGGACTGGACACCTCAGTCGCCATCGGCTGGATCGCCGAGGAGACCAACGCCGAGGTCGTCGCCGTGGCCGTCGATGTCGGCCAGGGCGGCGAGGACTTGGAGACGGTGCGCAAGCGAGCGCTGGCCTGCGGCGCGGCCGAAGCCGTGGTCGCCGACGCGCGCGCCGAGTTCGCGGAGCAGTACTGCCTGCCCGCACTGCAGGCCAACGCGATGTACATGGACCAGTATCCGCTGGTCTCGGCGCTTTCGAGGCCGTTGATCGCCAAGTACCTGACCGACGCGGCTCGGCAACACGGTGCGGACACCGTCGCGCACGGCTGCACCGGCAAGGGCAACGATCAGGTCCGTTTCGAGGTCGGCATCGGAGCGCTCGCCCCCGAGATGAAGGTACTCGCTCCGGTTCGTGACTTCGCCTGGACCAGGGAAAAGGCCATCGACTGGGCCGAACGGCACGGCCTGCCGATCGACGTCAGCAACAAGTCCCCCTACTCGATCGACCAGAACGTGTGGGGGAGGGCCGTCGAGACCGGATTCCTCGAGGACATCTGGAACGCGCCCATCGAGGACGTCTACTCGTACACCGCCGATCCGACGCAGTCGCGCGACCCCGACGAGGTGGTCATCACCTTCGACCAGGGTGTTCCCGTGGCGATCGACGGGACAGCCGTCACCCCGCTGCAGGCGGTCACCGAGCTGAACCGCCGTGCGGGCGCCCAAGGCGTGGGCAGGCTCGACATGGTCGAGGACCGGCTCGTCGGCATCAAGAGCCGGGAGATCTACGAGGCGCCCGGCGCGTTGGCGCTGATCACTGCTCACCGCGAGCTCGAGGCCGTCACCCTGGAGCGCGATCTCGCGCGGTTCAAGCGCACGGTTCAGCAGCGTTGGGGCGAGCTCGTTTACGACGGCCTGTGGTTCTCGCCGCTGAAGACCTCGCTGGACTCCTTCATCGCGGACACGCAGCGCCACGTCTCCGGTCAGATCCGGATGACCCTGCACGCGGGCAGCGCGGTGGTGACCGGTCGCAGCAGTGAGCAGTCGCTGTACGACTTCAACCTGGCCACCTACGACGAGGGCGACAGCTTCGACCAGGAACTGGCGAAGGGCTTCGTGCAGCTGTGGGGTCTGCCCAGCAAGATCGCCGCCAAGCGCGAGCAGTACCACTGAACGTCCCCGCCGTGACGGGCATCGCCCCGGTGCCCGTCCAGCCCTGTCCGTGCCGCTTCGCGTTTCCCGAGGAAGAACCGCATGTCCCGACAAGACGATTCCGCCACCGACAGCGATCGGTCGGATCCGACCATGCTCTGGGGAGGACGGTTCACCTCCGGCCCCTCCGAAACCATGGCCGCGCTCAGTCTGTCCACACATTTCGACTGGTCGCTCGCGCCCTACGACATCGCGGGTTCGAAAGCCCATGCCAGAGTGCTGCACGGTGCGGGACTGCTCACCGAGTCCGAGCTGGAAGACATGTTGGCGGGGCTGGACACGCTCGCCACCGAGGTGCGTACCGGACGGTTTCTGCCCGAGCCGGATGACGAGGACGTGCACACCGCCCTGGAGCGCGGGCTGCTCGAACGTGTCGGGACCGAACTGGGCGGTAAACTCCGCGCCGGGCGTTCCCGCAACGACCAGGTGGCCACTCAGTTCCGGATGTGGCTGCGTGACGCGGTGCGCGGCATCGTCTCGGCCGTACTCGATGTGATAGATGCCCTCGGCGAGCAGGCGGCCGCCCACCCGAGCGCGGTGCTCGCCGGGCGTACTCATCTCCAGCACGCCCAGCCCGTGCTGTTGGCTCATCACCTGCTCGCGCACTCCCAGGCTCTGCTGCGCGATGTCGCCCGACTGCGTGACTGGGACGAGCGCACCGCCGTCTCGCCCTACGGCTCCGGTGCTCTGGCCGGATCCTCACTGGGCCTGGATCCCGACGCGGTAGCGAGCGAGCTCGGGTTCGAGCACGGGGTGGACAACTCGATGGACGGCACCTCGTCGCGCGATTTCGCCGCGGAGGCGGCCTTCGATCTGGCCATGCTCGGCGTGAACCTCTCGCGCATCGCCGAGGAGATCGTCGTCTGGAACACGGCGGAGTTCGGCTACATCACACTGGACGATGCCTGGGCCACCGGCAGTTCGATCATGCCGCAGAAGAAGAATCCCGACGTGGCCGAACTGGCTCGCGCCAAGTCGGGCAGACTGATCGGAAACCTCACCGGTCTGCTGACCAGCCTCAAGGCACAGCCACTGGCGTACAACCGGGATCTGCAGGAGGACAAGGAACCCCTGTTCGACTCGGTTCACCAGCTGCGACTGGTACTGCCCGCCATGGCGGGCATGCTCGGCACGTTGACCTTCCACACCGAGCGGATGGCCGAGATGGCACCCGCGGGATTCACGCTGGCCACCGACATCGCCGAGTGGCTGGTGCGGCGTGGTGTCCCGTTCCGCGTCGCGCACGAGGCCTCCGGCGAGTGCGTACGGCTCGCGGAGTCGCGTGGTGTCGGGCTCGACGAATTGACCGAGCAGGAGCTCTCCCGGGCACATCCCGAGCTCACGCCGGCCGTTCGTGAGGTGCTGACGGTTCGAGGAGCGGTCTCGGCACGTGACTCACGCGGTGGCACGGCTCCCGATCGCGTCGCCGAGCAGGCTCGGCGGGTCGATGAGCACGTGGCACGACACCGCGCGTGGCTGGACAGCGAATCCTCCCGCTACCCCGGGTGAACCTCCCGCCGTGCCGGATCGGAGTCGGGGATTCCCCGGTCCGGCACGGCTCCGGTTCGTTCTCCGCCGCGCGGCACCCGGTAGTGTGCTCGTCGTGATTGAGGTGACACGCTCCGAGACAGCACGTGACCCGCTCCGCGTGGCGCGTTTCCTGCTCGGTTGTGAGTTGGTTTCGAACTCGCCCCAGGGTGTGGTTCGCGTCCGGCTCGTCGAGGTGGAGGCATACCGCGGCCAGGACGATCCGGCATCACACTGCTATCGCGGGCGTACCGAACGGAACGCGGTCATGTTCGGGCCGGCGGGTCATCTCTACGTGTACTTCGTCTACGGGATGCACTTCTGCGTCAACGTGGTTTGCCTGACCGACGGGCAGCCCGCGGCGGTGCTCCTACGGGCCGGTGAGATCATCGAGGGGGCGGAACTGGCACGCAGTCGTCGTCCCGCGGCTCGCAAGGAGAGCGCACTGGCCAGCGGGCCGGCTCGACTCGCGGGGGTGCTGGGAATCACTCGTGAGTGCAACGGCGCGGATCTGACACGTCCCGACTCGCCGATCCGGTTGCTGCGGGGGTGTGCCGTGGAGGACGAGGACGTGCGCAGTGGTCCCAGAGTCGGGGTTTCCACTGCCACGGAGCTGCCCTGGCGTTCCTGGGTGCACGGTTCGCCCGCCGTGAGTTCCTATCGACGTGGTGGTCGGCGTAGGGTCACGAGCGGGAGCTGAGCGGAATGTGCCGACTCCACCGGCTCTTCGTCGCCTGACGCGAATCCTCGCCCGGCACGAGGCGGTCGTCCCGTGACTCCTGACTCGAATTCCAGGGGGTCGTCGACATCGTGTCGTCCGCGTGAGCCAAACTGGCAGCGTGAGTGAGCACATCCTTGACGAACTTTCCTGGCGCGGTCTCATCGCGCAGTCCACCGATCTCGATTCGTTGCGTCGTGATCTCGATTCACCGCCACTCACACTGTATGCCGGTTTCGATCCGACCGGACCGAGCCTGCACGCTGGTCATCTGATTCCGCTGCTGACCCTGCGTCGTTTTCAGCTCGCCGGACACCGTCCGCTCGCACTGGCAGGCGGTGCGACCGGTTTGATCGGTGATCCACGTGACGTGGGCGAACGCAGTCTGCACGACGAGAACGTCATCTCCGAATGGACCGAGGGCATCCGCGAACAGCTCAGGCTCTTCGTCGACTTCGACGACTCGGAGACCGGGGCCGTCATGGAGAACAACGCCCACTGGACCGCGAACCTGCCCGTAACGACGTTCCTGCGGGACGTGGGCAAGCATTTCTCGCTCAACTCGATGCTTTCACGCGAAACCGTCAAGCGACGGTTGGAATCCGACGGGATGTCCTACACCGAGTTCAGTTACATGCTGCTGCAGGCCAACGACTACGTACAGCTCAACCGTCGTTACGGCACGGCCCTGCAGCTGGGCGGATCGGACCAGTGGGGAAACATCATCGCCGGTGTCGACCTGCTGCGCCGACAGGACGGTGCGAGTGCGCACGCACTGACCACACCACTGGTCACCGACGCGGAGGGGAACAAGTTCGGCAAGTCCACCGGCGGTGGCAATCTCTGGCTCGACCCGGCGCTGACTTCTCCGTACGCCTGGTACCAGTACTTCATCAACACCGCCGATGCCGATGTGGGCAAGTACCTGCGGTTGTTCACCTTCCTGGACCGTGCGGAGATCGAGGAGCTGGAACTCGCCACGGTGGAGCGCCCGCGGCAACGTCTCGGGCAGCGCAGGCTTGCCGAGGAACTGACCACCCTGGTGCACGGGGCCACGGCTACCGAGCAGGTGGCTGCCGCCAGCCGTGCGTTGTTCGGAGGTGGGGACCTGAACCTGCTGAACGCCGACACCCTGGAATCGGCGATGGCCGAGATACCAACCGCGCGACTCAGACTGAGCGACGAGCCGACGATCGTCGATGTGCTCGTGGAGAGCGGTCTGGTCACGGGACGCAAGGCGGCCAGACGTACCATCGCCGAGGGCGGGGCCTACGTCAACAACGCCAAGGTACTCGACGACACCTGGGCACCGGGCATGGCGGACCTGCTGCACGGCACCTGGTTGGTGGTTCGTCGTGGCAAGCGTCACACTGCGGGAGTCGAGTTGGTCTAATAAGCTTCTCCTCGTAACGGTGAGGCGTTTGACCAGCTGGTTCGTTTCAGCGGGTGGTAAGTGCGGCCGATTTGACGTCGGCTGTGTCGTGGGGTAGATTCAATCCCGTCAGCGCTGCGGGAGTGTTCGTTAATCCTTGAGCGTTGACCTTTCCGATCGATCGGGCCCGGGTGCGGGCCCCGTTGATCCGGGATGTTTTCCGGCTGCTAGAATGCGAAGGCAGACATCCTTACGGGGGCTCGAGGCTGATTGATTCGAGCTCCGTGGTTGCTTGTACAATCTAGACTCGATCGGTATGGCGCCGGTCTTCCGGATGTTAAAAAGGGACCCCCCTGAAACGCCGGTTTGTTCCGATGCTAGAGTGATCGATGTTCCGCTTGGTCGGTGAGTGAACAAGCATTCGCCGGACTTCGGAGCAATGACCTGCCGCGTGGGTGGTGGGTGTGTTCTTTGAGAATTCAACAGTGTTTGTGCACGCGTGTGTGTGTTTGTTTCTTGTCTTTTTTGCTTTGAGTATCAACTCGCATTGTGCCTCTGTTGTGGGGTGTGGTGTGGGTTGTGCTGGGGTTTGATTTTTTCCATGCATTGTTGGAGAGTTTGATCCTGGCTCAGGACGAACGCTGACGGCGCGCTTCACACATGCAAGTCGAGCGATGGCGCCGGTTTTCGGATCGGTGTGCAGAGCGGCGGACGGGTGAGTAACACGTGAGTAACCTGCCCTGGGCGTGGGGATAACCCTGGGAAACTGGGGCTAATA
>NZ_FOMZ01000028.1 GCF_900112765.1 Actinopolyspora alba | reverse complement strand
CACCCTACGTCTTGCTAGCAACCTTTCCGCGAACCTCACTCACCAGTTCGCGCCAAAGGTCATTGACTCGCTTCGGAGCGGGGGTGATTCCTCGTTCTTCGAGCGTGCCCGAGGGATCGGGCCAGTCGTAATCGAGCGTCACCCGAACATCGGCACCAGGAGCGCGCAGCACTCCGGAGCGGTGGGACCGGTCGGCGGTGTCGGTGCGGTCGGTGATCTCGGGCAGCTTCCCCGTCATCTCCCGATCGGTCCGGCCGGTGAACGCAAGTCGGGCTGTGATCGTGCCCTGTTCGGCACGTACCCATCGGGGACCATCGGTGGAGGCCATGACGCACTTTGAGCCGGTGAGCACGCGGGCAGGGGACGGGCCGACGATGCCTACCACCTGGGGCTCTGGCAGGAGCGAGCACAGGTAGGACGCGCCGACCGAGCGGCCCTCTACAGTACGGGCGGAGTTGGACACAATGGACTGCCAGCTCAGATCATCCGGTGCCGGTGCCGCCCACGGCTGGCAGTTCGGCACGGTGACCTGCGAACACTGGTTATCGCCAAAGGTCGGAAACGAAATCGACGGTGAAGCCACGGTTTCCGACGACGAGGGACCGGGGGGAGCTGGGTCCGAAGACTTCCCTGAGCACCCCGCCGCGAGGGCCATTGTCATGGTCGCTACGACGAGCCAGCGGTGAACTGGGCGCATAGCACTTCCCTTCCGAAGATCCACACTTTAGGTCCTGAGATCCACACACAGAGCTTTTTTCGCTTTTCCTGCCCGATACCACCGGATCATGCTCAGCGGGCGCTATGCGTGCTTCCTGGCGGGTTTATGCGTATTCCTTGATCAGCTGTGCCGCTCGGGTGATCGCCTGCCCCTCATTCAGCGCCGGGTTCGCCCTCATGATGATCGTTTCCACGTCTTCGCGCGAGAGATTCGGATCTTCCGCCAACGCTGCCTTGACTGCTGGCTCTTCGGTGTGGTTTCGCGCGTGCGCGGGTGACCTCTCACCTGCCAACCCGGCCTGGTTGGTCTCATCGGTGCCAGAGCAACGTTGATCGTCTTCGTCCGGACGGAACTCCGACGGAGGAGGAGTTTCGTCCGGGGGCCAACCGAGCGCCAGCGAGGGCGGCAGCTCTTTGTTTTCTGGGGGGTGATCTCTATCCGGTGGTCCGTTCTTAATGGAAGTCGATTCACCGGCCTCCGGTGAATCGACTTCCGGTGTGAGGTGCGACGATCCTTCATCGTCGGTGCTCGCACCGGAAGTCGAATTTTGGGATTCCGGGGAAGGCTCCTCGGACTCCTCGGAGTCTTCGGCGTCTTGCCCGGTGTTGCCCTTGCGGCTCGGGTCGCTGCTGGGCTGCGCCTTCTGCGCCTTCTGCGCCTTCTGCTTCGGCTTGCCGCCTCGGCCGGGGATGCGCTCGGAGAGCAGGCCGTCCGCGTGGATACGGCGCGGCCCGTCGTAGTAGTAGATCTCCGCCGAGAGCACCTTCACGCGGCGCAGCTCGTAGACCGGGCGGCCGGTGGTCGGATCGAGTGCGCCCGTGTCGATCGGGGTCAGCGTGTAGCGGCCGGGGGTGTGCCGGTGAATGATCTCCTCGATCCGCTCGTGCGAGATCGGCACCCGCGAGGTCCACTGGTAGGTGGCTCGCTGCCCGGAGCGGGTGGAGCTGCCTGCGGGGCGTTGGTAGCTGAACTCGACCCGGCCGACGTAGCCACGCTCGATCAGCGTGTTGTAGGCCGTGCTGATTTGGCTTTTCCGCGGCCCCTGGCTGCCTGCGTCCCGGACAAGCTTCGTCAGAGTTTGCCCGTACTCGGCGGCGTGCCGCAGGAAATTCGTCAGCACCGCCAGGGACAGCAGGTTGATGCTGGTCAGCTCATCGACGGTCGTGTTGGGCACGGCGGCGTGCCGCAGTTCGTGTGGTGAAACGTCCTCGACGCGGTCCATGCGTGTCTCCTGACTTCAGGTGACACACGCCCGTGGGGGATGCGAACGGCAAGACCGGTCCCGTAGTCTGTAGACGCTAAGCAAGTGATTGGGACCGGTTTCGCGATCCGTGCAACCCCCCTTCGGATCGTGTGTGTGGTCTTTTGTTCGGGCCGGGAGTTGGCACCTCCCGGCCCGAAATCATGTTCGGGGGTTGATCCTCTCAGACTGGGTGGATCATGCTGTGGGGATCACCCCTCGGCGTGTCGCGTGCCCACTCCGTGACAGATGTGTTATGCGACATGGTTGCTCACCTGCTTCACCAGATGAGTTGGAAGTTATCCAGGCTCTCGAAATGCCACCCGAAGTCCGGGCCGTATCCCTCGCACTCGGCGTAGCCGGTGGAGAGGAATTCCTCGGCAGCCGTCCGGGCGGCGTCTTCGTCGCCTGCTTCCATCGCTTCCACGATCCGTTGCGTGGTGCCCACGTCGAGGCTGTGCCCGAGGACATTGCGGTACCGCTCGTAGGCCGAACTCGACGAACTGCCCTTGACGTTGACATCGCCGGACGCGAACAGCACCGCGCCTCGGGCCGGTGTGCCGCTGGAGGTCACCGGGATTCCGGCCGCCGACCGGCGGTCAGCGGTATCGGCGCTGTCCATCGCTGATTGCGCGTCGCCGCGCATCTGCCGATCGAGGTTGGACATCCAGTCCCGCACGGTTTTCGGGGACCGCCCGGCCTGCTGGGCGGCGGCCTCGACCCCGCCCAGGCGGGTCACCCGATCCGCACGCTGGGCGGCCTCGGCCACCCGTTCGTGCGGGATGCGGTTCTGTTGCGCCCACCGCCGAATCGTGCGGTCGGACGGCGGTGTGTGGCCCGCCGCCTGGGCGGCGGCACGCACCCCGTCCTTGCCGAGCCGGTGTAGTTGGGCGCGCACGGACGCGTAGTCGGTGCCGACATCGACCCCGTTCCGCACGGCGTCCCGCATCGCGGCCTCTCGGACGGCGGGATCTTTCCGCACGCCCTCCTTGCGGAACTGCGGCATTCTTGGTCACCTCCGTTTCGTTACTGTTCGTCGGTCAGGTTGAGCGCGGCGGGCACGCTCGGAGTTTTCTCCGCGTTGGGGTCGAGCGCGCGCAACGTGTCCCGGTCCTGCTCACTGAGCCGGTGCACGCGTTTCGGCCGGAGCACTCCGAGGTTGCCGTTGTCGGCCTGGTGCCACTCGGTGAGTGTGGCCTGTGTGGTCAGATACCACGCGCTGTCGGTGACCGAGTGCACCGGCCACAGATCCCGCTCACGGGCGATTTTGGAGACCTGCCGAAACAACCGCGCCCGAGTAGCGGCGATGATCGCGCGCCGCCACATCGGTTGCCAGCGCCACGGCTGGTGACTGTCCAACACCTTGGCGTACTCGAACCGTCCGTTGAGCGCCTTGTATCCGGCGCTGACGTGCTGGGCGCTGGCACCCCGGAGGCTGGCGTCCTCGATGGAGGCTGAGGCCAGCAGTGCGGGGCGCACGACGTTGTAGAGCGGTTCGAGCAGATGGCCCGCATCCGGCCAGATCCACGCCCCGGTGATGTTCAGATCGTGCAGGGTCCAGCCCGCTCCGCCCTTGTCTTCGTCGCTGCGCGCGATGTCGAGGGTCGGCCCCATTGCCCAGACCATGCTCCGGGTGCGCATGTGGGGGTGCACCGGCCACAGGCGGGGCTCGTGCCACGGGATGCGGGGCTGGCAGCGCCACACGCCGAACGTGTGCGCGGTTTCG
>NZ_FOMZ01000001.1 GCF_900112765.1 Actinopolyspora alba | reverse complement strand
GGCCTCCTCGATGAGGGTTTCCACGATCTGGTTCTCCGGCACGGTCTTGATGACCTCGCCCTTGACGAAGATCTGTCCCTTGCCGTTGCCCGAGGCCACCCCGAGGTCGGCCTCGCGGGCCTCGCCGGGGCCGTTGACCACGCAGCCCATCACCGCCACCCGCAGCGGAACCTCCATGCCCTCCAGACCGGCGGTGACCTCGTCGGCGAGCTTGTAGACGTCGACCTGCGCCCGCCCGCAGGACGGGCAGGACACGATCTCCAACTTGCGCGGCCGCAGATTCAACGACTGCAGGATCTGGGTGCCGACCTTGATCTCCTCCACCGGCGGGGCGGACAACGACACACGGATCGTGTCCCCGATCCCCTGCCGCAGCAGCGATCCGAAGGCCACGGCCGACTTGATCGTGCCCTGAAAAGCCGGACCCGCCTCGGTCACCCCCAGATGCAACGGGTAGTCACACCGCTCGGCGAGGATCTCATAAGCCCGCACCATCACCACGGGATCGTTGTGCTTGACCGAGATCTTGACGTCGTGGAAGTCGTGCTCGGCGAACAGGCCGGCTTCCCACAACGCCGACTCGGCGAGCGCCTCGGGCACGGCCTTGCCGTACTTCTCCATCATGCGCGGGTCGAGCGAGCCCGCGTTGACGCCGATGCGGATCGGGGTGCCGGTGTCCTTGGCCGCCCGGGAGATCTCCTTGACCTGATCGTCGAACTTGCGGATGTTGCCCGGATTGACCCGGACCCCCGCGCAGCCCGCCTCGATCGCCGCGAAGACGTACTTCGGCTGGAAGTGGATGTCGGCGATCACCGGTATCTGGGACTTCCGCGCGATGATCGGCAACGCCTCGGCGTCGTCGGAGGTCGGGCACGCCACGCGCACGATGTCACAGCCCGACGCGGTGAGCTCGGCGATCTGCTGCAGCGTTCCGTTGATGTCGGTGGTGTTCGTCGTCGTCATCGTCTGCACCGAAACCGGGTGATCACTGCCGACACCGACCGGCCCGACCTGTAACTGGCGGGTTTCGCGACGTTCGGACAGCACTGGCGGGGGAGTTGTCGGCATGCCGAGCGCCACCTGTGTCAATGGGAGGTTCCTTCCAAACGAGTCCGGTTCCGATTTCCGAGGTCGTCGTGCAGCGTTCGGGCGTGTTCGGCGATGGCATCGGCGCTGAGGCCGTTGTCGGCCAGGATCCCGCCGCGATCGCCCTGGTCCACGAAGGAGCGCGGCAGCCCGAGGTTGTGCACCGGCGTGGTCACGTGCTCCTCGGTGCAGGACTGCGCGAGTGCCGCGCCCACGCCCCCGTTCCGCACGCCGTCCTCGACGGTGAGGACCAGTTGGTGCCGGGAGCTGAGGTGGACCAGTGTGGGGGACACCGGCAACAGCCAGCGCGGGTCCACGACCGTCACGCCGATTCCCCGCTCCGAGAGGGCGTTCGCCGCCTCGACCACGGGTCCCGCCAGCGTTCCGGTGCTCACGAGCAGCACGTCCAGCGGTCGGGACTTGCTGCGGAACAGGATGTCCAGCCCGTCCATGCGGTTGAGGGCGGGAACGTCGGCACCCGTGCTCCCCTTCGGGAAGCGCAGCGCGGTCGGGCCGTCCTGGACCGAGACCGCCTCGCGCAGCAACTCGCGCAGCCGGGTGGCGTCCCGCGGTGCGGCCACCCGGACCTCCGGGACGGTGCCCAACAGCGCCAGGTCCCACATGCCGTGGTGACTGGGGCCGTCCGGCCCGGTTATTCCGGCGCGGTCCAGCACGAAGGTCACCGGCAGTCGATGCAGCGCCACGTCCATCATGATCTGGTCGACCGCACGGTTGAGGAACGTGGCGTACAGCGAGACCACGGGGTGCAGGCCACCCATGGCGAGCCCGGCCGCGCTGGTGACGGCGTGCTGTTCGGCGATGCCCACGTCGAACACCCGGTCCGGGAACCGCTCGGCGAACTCGAGCAGCCCCACCGGGCGCAGCATCGCCGCCGTCACGGCCACGAGATCGGGGCGCTCCTCGGCGAGCTTCGTCAGCTCCGCGCCGTACGTCTTGGTCCAGTTCGGCGCCGAGGCGGCGAGTGGTGTGCCGGCCTCGGGGTCGATGGGTCCGATGCCGTGCATGCGGTCGGCGACGTCGTTCTCCGCGTGGGAGTACCCCCGCCCCTTCTCGGTGACGCAGTGCACCACCGTGGGGCTGTGCAGCTCCGCCGCGTGCCGCAGCGCCCGTTCGGTGGCGGCGATGTCGTGCCCGTCCACCGGTCCGCTGTAGGCGAAGCCGAGGTGCTCGAACAGGTTCGGTCCGTGCTGCGTGCCCGCACGCAGCTCGGCCAGGTGCTCGGCGATCCCGCCCACAGTGGGGCCGTACGAACGGCAGTTGTCGTTGAGCACGACCACCACTCGTCCGACACCGCTGCCCAGGTTGTTCATCGCTTCCCAGGCCAACCCGCCGGTCAACGCGCCGTCGCCGATCACGGCGACCACGGTTTCGTCGGTTTCTCCCAGCACGCGCCGTGCCTTGTCCAAACCGTCCGCGTAGGACAGCGCGGTGGAGGCGTGCGAGTTCTCCACGTGATCGTGCTCGGACTCCGCGCGGAGCGGATAGCCGGAGAGCCCGCTCGCCTTGCGCAGCGAATCGAAGTCCTGCTGCCTGCCCGTGAGGAGTTTGTGGACGTATGCCTGGTGACCGATGTCGAACACGATCCGGTCCTCGGGCGATTCGAAGACCCGGTGCAGCGCTATGGTCAACTCGACCACGCCCAGGTTCGGGCCGAGGTGCCCGCCCAGGCGAGCGACCCTGTCGACGAGGAATTCCCTGATCTCGGTGGCCAGGCCCTCCAGCTGCTCCGGTCCGAGTTCCTTGAGTCGCTGGGGACTGGTGATACTGCTCAGTAAGCTGGTCGTCATACCGTGCTGCCCGTTCCTGCGTGAAGAGTGTTCGATCCCCGCGGCCGGCGGGGTTCCGCTCGGTGTCGCCTCCGCCGTCGGTGTTCAGCTCCGGCGGAGGGGCCGCGACCGAGCACCCCGACCGACCGCCCCGGCCGCGTAAAAGACCCGATCAGCCGCCGTTACCCGCGGGTCGTTCCGCCGCGCCTTCCCCGGCGCCGCGCAGCACCGAAGGGAGCTCGAAGTGCATCGTCTCGTGGGTGAACTCGCGTTCCGCGACGGTCGCGGGTCCGAAACCGCGCAGTGCCTCTACGACCTCGTCGACCAGCTTCGGCGGTGCCGACGCGCCCGCTGTCACGCCGATGGTTCGCACCCCGTCGAGCCACTCGGCGGTGATGTCCTCCGCGCCGTCGATGAGCTCCGCCGGCGTTCCCTGCCGTCGGGATATCTCGACCAGCCGTACCGAGTTGGACGAGTTCGTCGAGCCGACCACCAGGACCAGGTCGGACTCCGCGATGACCTCGTTGAGCGCGTGCTGCCGGTTGGTCGTGGCGTAGCAGATGTCCTCCGAGGCCGGTTCGCTCACGTTCGGATACTTCTCGCGCAGTTCCCGCACGAAATCATTGGTCTCGTCCACGGCGAGCGTGGTCTGGGTCAGGTAGGAGACCCGATCCGGGTCCGGAACGGACAGGTCGGCCACCTCGTCCGCGCTCTCGACGAGCACCGTGGACTCGGGTGCCTCGCCGTAGGTTCCCTCGATCTCCTCGTGCCCGGAGTGCCCGAAGAGAACCACGGTGTCACCGCGGGCGGCGAAGCGGCGCGCTTTCGCGTGCACCTTGCTGACCAGTGGGCACGTGCCGTCGATGACGTCCAGGTTCTTGCGGTCCGCCTCCTCCCGCACGGCAGGGGAGACGCCGTGCGCGGAGAAGACCAGGGTCGCCCCGTCGGGAACCTCGTCGAGCTCCTCCACGAAGACGGCGCCCTTGCTCGCGAGGTCATCGACGACGTAGGAGTTGTGCACGATCTCTTTGCGGACGTAGATCGGGGGCGTGTATGACCGCAGAGCTCGTTCGACGATCTCGATGGCTCGTTCGACTCCGGCGCAAAAGGACCTTGGACTGGCGAGCAGGATCCGACGCGTGTCGTCGTCCGCGGTGTGCTCGCCCGAACTCTTGGGTGCCATGATTCCGGACGCTAGGTAACGGCGATCGTCTCCTCAACGGCCCGTTCCGTTTTTCAGAACTCCGCTGTTCTTGGCTGCCCTGTCCCTCGACGGCGTGAAGCCGGTCACGGGACGGAGCCGTTACGTGCCAGGATCGGTGAATGCAGGGGACAGCCGTTTCGTGCGGTCTTTTTCCGGTTCCGTCGGCACACTAGAAAGAGTGTGGCGGGAAGGGGAGGAAAGCAGTGGAGGTATCGCGTTGAAACTCGCGCACGCTGTCCGGAGCCCGTCCGCACCGCCCGGATTCTCGGGACGATCGAGACTATGCGCAGGGATATGACCGAGAGCCCGGGCGAACCCTTGCGGAAGGCTTTCGTCGTTCTCGAAGAAATATCGGGTTCGTCGAAGCCGCTGACCCTGTCCGAGATTTCCCAACGAGTTGATTTCCCCAAGTCGACCCTGCACCGACTGATGCGAGTTCTGACGGATATCGGTGCGGTGGTGCGCCTGGAGACCAAGGCGTACGAGCTCGGCGACTATTTTTCCCGCTTGTCCGCGGTCCGAGGCAAATCCAGGGTGGAGGAATTCAGCGAGGCGATCACGCCCCACCTGATCGACCTGTTCCGGCGAGTCCACTGCGTCGTGAGCGTCGGAATGCTCTCCGGGGCACGGGTGCGATACGCGGGAACGCTCTACAACCGGGAGGACTCCCGGATCGCCCGCACCTTTCGACACCCCGTCCCGGTGCACCGCTCCGCCGTGGGCAGGTTGTTGCTCGCCGGTAGTTCGCGCGACTGGGTGGAGTTCCACGAGGCATCCTCCGCCGTGTGCGTACGGGGGGCGATGACGAATCCGAGCAGGATCAAGCGGGAGTTCGAGCTGATCGGACGTACCGGCGTGTCCTGCCTCAGGAGCGAGCACAACCCTGAGCTGGTGGAGATGGCCGCCCCGGTGTTCCTCGGCGGTGAGGCTCCGTCGGCCGCCGTCGCCGTCGCCGGGACGGTGAGCCGCACGAACCTCAGAACGGTGACACGTACGCTGCTCGAAACGGTCGGAGCCATAACCGACAACCTCGCCGAAGCCGGATAACCGTGCTGCGTCGTCCCGGCTTTCCCGGCGGTGCGGGTGGCGGAACCTCTCGCACGGTTCTCGCTGCGGGGAGGCCCGACATCGGGTAGCGCTCTACACAACGTCGGGCCTTCCTCGCGAGAGCCGCACGGGAGAACTCGCGATCGGTCCTGCTGCGAGAGTGGTGGGGTTCGACCTGCGAGGGTGGTCGGAGTTCGGCTTGCGGGAGTGGCGAAGGGGCTCGGCACTGTGTCAGGCGGCGCGGCGATTTCGCGAGAAATCGACGGCCACCCGGGCCGGACCCCAGTGCGCACCGGGACCTCGCCCAGCGGCGCGGCGATTTCGCGAGAAATTTACGTCGCCGTGGGGCGGTGCCGGGGATGCCCTGCGCCGCGGTGATTTCGTCCGGGCATCGATCGATGCGAAACGGGTGTTTGAGCGGCATCGGCGCGGGCGGTCATGGTGTGTTCCGGGGACGTGTCGGTGTGCGCGGTGGTGATGCCGACACCATCGCGACGGAAAGGCTACCCCGATGCCCGAGACCACGACGAGTCCGGCGAACCAGGTTTCCCAGCGCGGACGAAATCCACGGGTCCCCACTCGTCTCCTCGTGCTCGGGCTGCTGTTCGTCATCACCGTGATCCTCTACGCCGGGCGGGGCAGCCTGTCGATCACCGGTGACGACATGGCCGACGACCTGGGGTTCTCGACGGTTCAACTGGGCTACGTCTTCTCCGCGTTCGGTTGGTCCTACGTACTCGCGCAGCTGCCCGGCGGTATTCTGCTGGACCGGTTCGGGGCGCGCGGGGTCTACACCGCGAGCATCGTGCTGTGGACGCTCGCCACCGCGGCGATCGGCCTCGTCGGGTTGATGACCACACCGGTGCTGGTGGCGTTGGCCGCGGTCTTCCTGCTGCGGTTGCTGCTCGGTGCGTTCGAGTCCCCCGCGCTGCCCGCCAACGCTCGGGTGGTGACGATGTGGTTCCCCACCGCCGAGCGCGGTTGGGCCACCGCGGTGTTCACCTCGGCGCAGTACCTGGCCACCGCGATGTTCGCACCCGTCATGGGGTGGGTCACCCACGAGTTCGGCTGGCGCTGGGTGTTCGTGCTGCTCGGTGCCTGCGGCGTCGTGCCGGCGATGATCTGGATCCGTTGGATGCGGAGTCCCACGCGCCATCCCCGTGTGTCCCACGCCGAACTGGACCACATGGAATCCGGTGGCGCCCTGGTCGGACTCGACGACGTACTGACCGGACTCGACGACACCGCCGAGCCGGCTCGAACGGCCGAGGGCGGCGTTCCGGCAGCGGTGGACTCGGTGGATCGGCCCTCACCCGGCACCGGTGGAGCGGAACCGCGTCCCGCACGGCTGGACCGGTGGACCGTCCGCCGGATCCTGTCGGCTCGTCCGCTGTGGGGGGTCTACGTCAGCCAGTACGCGATCAACGCGCTGACCTACTTCTTCATCACCTGGTTGCCCGTCTACCTCGTGCGCGCCCGTGGGCTGTCCCTGCTGGAGACGGGGCTCACCGCCGCGATCCCCGCGTTGTCCGGGCTGCTCGGCGGGCTGCTCGGGGGCTGGGTCTCCGACCGGTTGATCCGCCGGGGTTTCTCGCTGACCGCGGCACGCAAGACGCCCTCGGTCATCGGTATGTCGCTGGTACTGCCGTTGGTGCTCTGCACCCTCACCGACAGCACCGGGCTGATCCTGACCATCCTGGCGATCGCGTTCTTCGGCAAGGGGCTCGGAGCGCTCGGCTGGGCCATCACCACCGACATAGCACCACCGCGGGCGGCGAGTTTCGTCGGTGGCACGATGAACGCCGTGGGCAACGCGGCGGGCATCGTCACGCCGGTCGTCATCGGCTACACCCTCTCGGTTACCGGTTCCTTCGACGCCGCCCTGTGGTTCGTCGGTGCCCACGGGCTGCTGGCGTTGTGCGGGTTCGCGATCATGGGTGAAATCCACCGGATCCGATTGGAACCCCGCTGAGGATTCTTTCCCGCACTCGGTCACCATTGTGGCCGTTCTCGACGAATCGGTGCGGAACTGTGGGACGTGTCCGTCGGAAGACATAACGCGGTCGAGTGATTTGGTGTTGGCCGACGGTGTTGTCGCCACTTCCGGATCGAAAAGTCCGTTCGGCGTTCCCCTTCGTGCCAGCATTCACTCCTCCTGGCGACACGGAAGGCCGGTCCTCATACAGTCGGCCACATGACGGAGATCGATGTCCCACAGGTTGCCGATCCCGAAATAGCCAGACTGGTCCGTGCCGAGGTCGAGTACCGCTGGCCCGAGGACGTGTCCGATCTCGACGAAGTGGTGCGCTACGGACTGGTGCCGTTCGGCAAGATGATGGGACCCTGGCTCCTGATCCGGTCCAGTCTCGCCGTGGGCGGCGAGCTGGCTCCGGTGCTTCCCGCCGCGGTAGCGGTGGAATGCGTGCAGGTCGGGGCCATGATGCACGACGACATCGTGGACGAGGACGCCGAGCGACGCAGCAAGTCCGCCGCGTACGAGACGTTCGGTCACCCCACCGCGATCGTCGGGGGCGACGGGCTGTTCTTCCAGGGATTCGCCGCGCTGTCGGATTGTGGGCGCGCGGGAGTTCCCGAATCACGCGTCGCGCGGGGACTGGACGTTCTGGCGCGAACCGGACTTCGTATCGGTGACGCCGCCGTAAAGGAAATCAGAATGGGGCGCACCGTCTGTTCCACCGCCACTTATCGGGACATGATCAAGGACAAGAGTGGCGCGCTGTTATGGATGGCTTGCGGTCTCGGCGCGACGTTGAGCGGTGCGGACGAGGAATACCTGGAGGCGTTGCACAATTACAGCAATTTTCTGGGGGTCGGTTATCAGATTCGGGACGATCTGATGGCCTACGACGGCACCAGAGCGGGAAAACCCAGCACTTCGGACATCCGCAACGGCAGACCCACGCTTCCGGTGCTGCTCGCGCATCGCCGAGCGTCTCGGGACGAGAAGCTGCTCATCGAGGAGATCCTCGCCGACACCACCTCACCGGTCGAGCAGCGCTACGAGGCCATGCGGGACCTGGTGCGGTCCCACGGCGCGGTGGACTCGGCCCGCGAGATGTCGCGCAGGTACGCCCGGATGGCGGCGCGGGCACTGGAGTCACTGCCTCCCGGCGAACACCGCGACGCGCTGGAGGAACTCACCGCCACGGGTCGTTTGGTGTAGCGCTCCGACACGCAGAGGAGATGGTTCGGGTGACCACCATGACCTATTCCCAGTACCTGCGACTGAAGCAGCTGTTGTCGCTGCAGCAACCGCTCACTCCCCGCGACGATCGCGAGATCCACGACGGCGAACGGCTGTTCATCGTCGTGCACCAGGCGTCCGAGACGCTGCTCAGCCAGGCGTTGACCGATCTGCGCCACATCGAGGCCGGACTCTGCGACAGCGCGTGCTCCGACCACCGGGCCAACCGCGCGGCACGTGTGGTCGAGACGCTGGAAAGCCACCTCGTGCTGCTGCGGAACTCCCTGAAACCCGAACACTTCCAGCTGTTCCGGGACAGGTTCGGAACGGCCAGCGGTCTGCAGTCCAAGCAGTTCCACGAATTGTTCGAGATCACCCACCGGCTCGCCCAGCGGCGCGCCGCCGGTGGTGTCGAATCGGGCGGAATCGAGCTCGCGGAACGCGAACTCGTCCGGCTCCGCGCGGCGACCCGGAGCTGGCGATACACCCACCTCAAGCTCGTGGAGCACATGCTCGGTGATCTGGAAGGCACCGGGGAGACCTCCGGGGTCGACTACCTGCGGCGGCGGATCGACGAAGCGGCCGCCGAAAGCGCGGTGGGCGACGACGGCGGAACCACGGAGCCACCCGGGTGTTGAGGAGAACCGGACAATTGCGCGCACCAGCCACAACCCGTTCGCTCGGGCACGTCGCGGTGCTCGGTGGAAGCGTGGCCGGGCTACTGACCGCCCACGCCCTCGCGGGGCACGCCGAACGGGTCACCGTTCTGGAACGCGATCACTATCCGGACGAGCCCGTAGCCCGAAGTGGAGTCCCGCAGTCCCCGCACACCCACGTGCTGCTCACCAGCGGCATCAGGGCGCTGGACGAGCTGCTTCCCGAATTCTCGCGGCTGTTGCACCGGAAAGGGGCCCCGTCGCTGTCGGTCCCGGCCGACCTCGGGGTGTGGCAGGCCGGACAGTGGGTGTCACGGCGGCACCCCTCGGAACCCGTGGTCACCGCGTCCCGACCGCTGCTGGAGCACCTGATCCGCCGCCGCGTGCTGGAACGTCACCCCCACATCGACGTCAGGACCTCGACCCGGGTGACCGGTCTGCTCGGCGACTCCGAGCGCGTCGCGGGAGCCGCTTTCCGCGAGCGAGGATCCGAACTCGGCGAACAGCGGGAAATCAGCGCCGACCTGGTGGTCGACGCCACCGGGCGGGCGAGCGGAGCTCCCGAGTGGCTGGACGCTCTCGGCGTCACCGCACCGCCGGAAGAGGTGCTGGCTACCGGGAGGGCATACGCCACGTGCTCCTTCCACACCGACAGCAGCGAGCCGATCGACCGGGTGAGCGGCTTCTACATCGTCCCCGACGCCGCGCAGCCGCTGGGAGCCATCCTGCTGCCCGCGGAGGACGACCGCATGATGGTGACGCTGTCCGGCCCCCGCGCGAACCCACCTCCCACCGATCCGGACGGTTTCGTGGAGTTCGCCGGCGGGCTTCCGCACCCGGCTCCCCACCGGTGGCTGCGACAGGCGGAACCGCTCACCCGCCCCGTGGGGTACCGCCACACCGCGAACAGGCGTCGTCGCTACGACCGCGCCGCCGGTCTCCCGAGCGGTTTCCTCGTCGTCGGTGACGCCCTCTGCGCGTTCAACCCCGTCTACGGCCAGGGGATCTCGGTCGCGGCCATGAACGCCGTCGCCCTGTCCCGCGAGCTGGCCGCGAGCGGGAGCCGACTCACGACGCGGCGTGCGCAGCGGGCGGTGCTGACCTCGGCACGCGGGGCCTGGGAGGTCGCCACCGGCGCGGACAGTCCCATGCCCGGCGCGGAGGGCAACGCGCTGCGCGCCGGCCCCGCCGACGGGATCCGCGACTGGTACCTCGAACGGGTCCGCGAGCGGGTGCCCGGCGATCCGGTGGTGTGCCGCGCGTTTCGCGACGTCCTCTTCCTGCTGGCACCGCCCAGCAGTCTGCTGACCTCCCGGCGGGTACTGCTTCGTTCGCTGTTCCACCCCACGATCCCGACTCCCGATGAGCTATCGACCCGCGATTGACGGTCGTCGCAGAGAGTGAGGGCGCAACGCCATGTCACGCGACAGGTCACCGGCCCGCCCCGGCGCCGGGTGGTACCGGACAACCCAGGGGGACCGACCGGCCGCTCCGCCCCGAGCGGGGTGCGGCGGAACAACAGCACACGCCGACACGGTGGTGGTCCCATGAGCACGACGCACGCGGAACGCTCCCCCACGGAACGAGCCCCCGCGGAACGATTTCCCGCGGCGCTCGACGCGGGCATCGCGCTGGTTCGCCCCGCGCTGCGCGCGGCGGTGCGCGACTACCTGTCCCACGACACGGAGCTGGTCGCCGGTTACCACCACGGATGGTCCGACGAACAGGGCAGGCCCACCGAGGAGTGGAGCGGCAAACTCGTACGCCCCTCCCTGGTCCTGCTGTCGGCGCGAAGCGCGGGCGCCGATCCGGCGGACGGCGTGGCCGCGGCGGTGGCCGTGGAGCTGGTGCACAACTTCTCGCTGCTGCACGACGACATCATGGACAACGACTCGGCCCGCCGCGGCAGGGCGACCGCGTGGACCCTGTTCGGGGTACCGCGGGCCATCCTGGCCGGTGACGCGCTGCTGGCGGCGGCTACCGGAGTGCTGCTCGACAGCGGGAAACCGGGTGCCGGAAGCGCCGCGAACTCCCTGACGACGGCGACGCGGCGCATGATCAGCGGTCAGGCCGCCGACGTCGAGTTCGAGCGGCGGGACGACGTGACACTGGACGAGTGCCTGCGCATGGCGGGCGACAAGACCGGTGCGCTGCTTTCCTGCGCTTGCTCGATCGGTGCCGAACTGCTCGGCGCGGACGCGGAACCGCTGCACCGCCTCGCCCGGTTCGGTGAGCACCTCGGAGTCGCGTTCCAACTGGTCGACGATCTGCTCGGGATCTGGGGCGATCCGGAACGCACCGGCAAGCAGGTGCTGGCCGACATCAGGGTGCGCAAGAAGTCACTGCCGCTGGTGTTCGCGCTGAACGAGAGCGGTTCGGACGAGCTCTCGGCGCTGTACCACGGTTCCGAGCCGTTGGAAGAGCGGCAGGTGCGCCGCGTCGCCGAGCTGGTGGAACGCGCCGGTGGGCGCGAGTGGGCCCACGAGGAGCTGGCGCGCCGCGTGGTGGCCGCACGCGAATGCCTGGAGCACGACGACCTTTCGCCGTCCGTGCGCGAGGAACTGCTGGAAATGGCCGCCTTCCTCACCGACCGGAGGTTCTGATCGAGCCCTCGCGGGGCGGGGAATCCGCTCGACCCGGGAATTCGCCGGGCCGGGACCCCGCGCCGACCTTCCCGGGCCCCGCACCCGGTGGAGAAGTCCGTTGCTCACCACCTCACCGAGAGGGGAAGACCCCATGAGCGAACCCAAACCACTACCCATCGCCGCGCGTTCGGAAGGGTGTCCCTTCACCCCGGCCGACGAGCTGTACGAGATGCAGCGCTCGGAGGAGTTACCGCGGATCATGGTGCCCAGTCCGCTGCTGGACGAGTTCGAGGCGGCCACGATCACCCGCTACGAGGACGCCAAGAACGCGCTCAGCGACACCAGGCTGCGGATGGGATTCGTCTTCGATCCCGACGCGCCGCGGACCATGCTCAACCAGCCGGGCAACCTGCTCAACTACAACGGTGCCGACCACTCCCGGCTGCGGCGCATGCTCACGGGAGCCTTCACCGTCAAGCGGGTGCGCTCGCTGCGGCCGCTGATCGAGCGGATCGTCGCGGAGCGGCTGGACGAGGTGGAGCGGGCCGGACCCGGGGCCGACCTCGTGCGGCTGTTCAGCACCCCCATCCCCACGCTGGTGATCTGCGAACTGCTCGGAGTCCCCTACGCGGACCGCGCGGACTTCCAGCACCGCGCCCAAATCGGACTGGACGTCAACACCAGCCGCGAGACGCAGATCCGGAACCTGGCCGAGATGGACGAGTACATGGCCACGCTCATCGCGTCGCACCGCGAGAGCCCCGGCGACAACCTGCTGGGAAGCGTGGTGCGCGAGCACGGCGGCGAACTGACCGACGACGAGCTGGTCGGGATCGGCAACATGCTGCTGATCGCCGGGCACGAGACCACGGCCAGCATGCTCTCCGCGAGCACCACGCTGCTGCTGCGCAATCCGGACCAGCTCGCGGTGTTGCGCGACGAGCCCGAGGCGGTCGACGGAGCGGTCGAGGAGCTGCTGCGCTACTGCTCCCCGGCCACCGCGATGCCGCGGCAGGCCGGGGAGGACATGGCGGTACGCGACCAGAAGATCGGCGAAGGCGAACGAGTCGTGATCTCGCTGCTGGCCGCCAACCGCGATCTGCCGGAGGCGGCGGAGCGCGACCTGGACGAGCTGGACGTGCGCAACCCCCCGAAGCACCACGTCACCTTCGGTTACGGCGCCCACCAGTGCCTGGGTCAGCAGCTGGCGCGCATGGAGCTGCGCATCGCGCTGCCCGCGCTGTTCAACAGGTTCCCCGAACTGCGGCTCGCCTGTCCCGAGGAGGACATCGAGTACCGGACCAAGGCGCTGGTGTTCGGGGTTCGCAACCTGCCGGTCACCTGGTGAATTCTTCTGAGGAGGTCATGACAGTGAACATCGACGTCGACCAGTCCCGCTGCGTGGCAGCGGGCCACTGCGTCTCGGCCGCTCCCGAGGTGTTCGACCAGCGTGACGAGGACGGAGTGGTGGTGCTGCTGGACGAGAACCCCGCCGAACACGAGCACGAAGGGGTCCGCGAGGCCGCGCTGCTCTGCCCATCGGCCGCCATCACGGTGCGGGAGGCCGAGCGGCGGTCATGAGCGATGTGCTGGTGGCCGGGGGCTTCGGGGCGGCCGGGCCGCTCACCCCGACGGGCCGCTCACCCCGACGGGCCGCTTCCCGCACCGCGAGCACGCGAGTCGTTTTCCCGAATCCGATCGTCGCTGGAGTAATCGATGCCCGACCACGAAATCCCGGTGCTCGTCGTGGGGGGAGGTGGCTGTGGTCTGTCCACATCGATCTTCCTGTCCGATCTCGGTGTCGAGCACCTTCTCGTGGAACGCCGCGAGTCGCCCTCGGCGCTGCCACGAGCCCACTACCTGAACCAGCGAACGATGGAGATCTTCCGCCAGCACGGCCTCGCGGCGGAGATCTACCGGGGCGGCGCACCGCTGGAGAACATGAGCGAGGTCGTCTGGCGTACCTCGCTGGCGGGCGACGGAGAGCTGGACGCGTTGGATCTGCACCGGATGGACGCGTTCGGCGGTGGCTCGACGGCGGGACCGTACCTGGCCGACAGCCCCTGCCCCTCGACCAACTTCCCGCAGCACCGGCTCGAACCGCTGCTGCACCGGCACGCCGTCGACCGGGCACCCGGGAGCGTGCTGTTCGGCCACGTGATGGAGGAGTTCACCAGGGACGACTCCGGCGTGACCGCCGTGGTGACCGAGAGTTCCACCGGACACCGCTGCACCGTTCGCGCCCGCTACCTCGTCGCGGCCGACGGCGGGCGCGCCATCGGCGACGAGCTCGGTGTCGAGATGACGGGTGAGGGCGGCGCGCTCGACGTCGTGTCCGTTCACTTCAGCGCGGACCTCGCGGAGTGGTGGCCCGGTGACTCGGTGCTGATGACCAATTTCGTCGGTATGGACGGCGGTCCCGTCTCCCGCTACGGAATGGTCGCCCTCGGGCCGGAGTGGGGACTGAAGTGCCGGGAGTGGGCGTTGCACTTCCACCCGGCTCCCGACAGCGAGTTGGACCTCGGCGAGGAGGCCATGATCGACAGGATCCGGCAGTTGCTCAAGCTTCCCGAGCTGGACCTGGAGATACACCGGGTGAGCGACTACCGGCCCGAGGGGGTCGTGGCGAGCACCTTCCGTGTCGACGACGTCTTCCTCGCGGGCGACGCCGCCCACCGCCAGCCACCCGCCACCGGTCTCGGGCTGAACTCCGCGATCCAGGACGGGCACAATCTCGCCTGGAAACTCGGCGCGGTGCTGGACGGTACCGCTGATCCACGGTTGCTGGACACCTACGAGGCGGAGCGGCTCCCGGTGGCACGCCGCAACGTGAGCTGGGCGATGTACGCCTTCCGCAATCACGCGGTCGCCCACGCGGGACTCGGCCTGCTGCCGGGGCAGCCGCTGGAATCGGCCCGCGCCAACATTCGCGCGTTGTTCTCCGACACCCCGATGGGGCGGACGCGGCGGGCGAGGGCCGAGGAGGTCTTCGCCACGCAGCGGGTGGAGTACCAGGCGCACGACATCGAGATCGGATTCGCCTACGACGAGGGCGCGCTGGTTCCCGACGGGACACCCCCGCCGGATCGGGATCCCATGGGGTGTGGGCACCGGCCGACGACCAGGCCGGGGCACCGGCTGCCGCACGCCCGACTCGCTCGGGAGGAAGACGTGTCCACGCACGACCTCGTCGGAGCCGGTGGTGGTTTCGTACTGTTCACCGGTGAACAGTCCGGTTCCTGGACGGCGGCGGCCGAGCGCGTGGCCGAGGACCACGGCGTGTCCCTGACCGTCGTCCCCATCGGGGAGCACGACCCCGTTGTGGAGGAGGGGAGCACCGGTCACACCGACGTCGACGGCACCTGGCGGGACACGGCGGACATCGGCGCCGGGGGCGCGGTGCTGGTGCGTCCCGACAACCACGTCGCCTGGCGTAGTACCGAGGACGGCGTCGACGGCGAGGCGCGGCTGCACGAGGCACTCGGGCGGATCCTCGGCCGTACCGATACGAGCGGGGCAGGGAGCTGATCGTGTCCGCCGCAGCACACCGGAGTCTGGTTCGTGAGTTCCTGGGCCGAATGGGGCCTTCCCCGGCCGACGTCCGTTCCGCCGTGGAGCGTTTCCTGACCGAGGACTGCGTCTGGGAGAACCCCGGTTCCCCGGTCTGTCACGGAAAACGGCGGATCCTGGAGATGATGCCCGCCGACTTCGCCCAGCTGAGGGTGCGGTTCCGGCACATCGTCGTCACCGGCGAGACCGTGCTGGTCGAACGGGTCGAGGACATGCTCCGTTCCGACGGCAGTCCCATCGCGCTGAACCTGAAGGTCATGGCCGCGTTCGAGATCAGGGACGGCGGCATCAGCGCGTGGCGCGACTACTTCGACATCACCAACCTGATATCCGATCCGCCCGACTGGTGAGTCCTGGAGGGTACTCCCTCCTCGTCGCGACCCCACTGCACGACCCCACCGCACGACCCCACCGCACGACCCCACCGCACGAACCCGCGGCGTGGCTCCGACGCGCGGGTACGGCGCGAATCGACAACAACGCACTCCTGGAGACAGCCATATGACGAGTCCGACCGAGGACACCAAGGAGCCGCGCGACGAGCTGCTGGAACGGGTCCGCTCGATCGGCCCGGTACTGGCGGACGGCGTTGCCTCCGGCGACCGCGAGCGCAGGCTTCCGGACGACACCGTTCGGGCGATCGACGAGTCCCGGGTGGGCAGACTCTGGACGGCCCGCCGCTACGGCGGGCTGGAGACGGGAGTGCGCACCCTGAGCGAGGTGACCAAGGCGCTCTCGCACTACTGTCCCGCCACGTCGTGGGTCGTCAACAACATCAACGGATCCAACCTGTTCGCGAGCAGGTTCCCCGTGCGGGCCCAGGACGAGGTGTTCGGCGACAACCCCGGCGCGAAGCTCGCCTCGATCTTCGTCGCCGCCGGTGAGCTGGTTCCGTCCGAAGGTGGGTACTCGCTGACCGGCGAGTGGCCCTACGCCTCGGGCATCCTGCACGACGACTGGGCGATCCTGAGCGCGAAGGAACTCGACAGCGGCGGTGAGACCGTGCGTCCGGTGTCCGTGCTCGTTCCCGTCGGCGATGTCGGCATCGCCGACACCTGGTTCACCGTCGGCATGCGGGCCACCGGAAGTCACACCGTCGTGGCCGAGGAAGTCCACGTCCCGGAGCACCGGGTGATCCCCGCCGAGGTGCAGCTGGGGCGGCAGCACAGCACCGACCTCGACCTGAACCCGCTGTTCCGGTCCCCGGCGGTGGCGGCGATGGCGGTCATCTGCGCCTCCGTCGTGCTCGGCATCGGACAGGCCGCGCTCTCCTGCGTGATCGAGAAGGCACCGTCGCGCAAGATCCCGCCGAGCACCTACGCCAGCCAGCCCGACTCCCCGACGTTCGTCTCCGAACTGGGGCGCACGGCGCTGAACATCGACGCCGCCGAGATGCACGTGCGCCGCTCGGCCGACGCGATCGACACGGCCGCCGAGCGGGCGGTCTCGGTCCCCGAGAACGAGCTGCGCAGGATTCGCGGCGACGCGGCGCACTCGGTGAAGCTGATAACCGGGGCACTGGACGAGTTGATGTGGGCCTACGGCGCCTCGGCCTTCGCCGAGGCGAGCCCGATGCAGCAGTACTGGCGCGATGCCAACACAGCGGCCAGGCACGCCATGCTCAACGTGCAGGTCGGCCACGAGCTCTACGGGGGTTCGTTCTTCGGGCTGGATTCGATCGTTCCCGGGCTGTAGTGAGGTGTGGTGGATCTCGGTTCTCGGGGGGTCACTCGGCGGAGCCTCTCGCACGGCTCTCGCCGCGGGAGACCCGACATCGGGTAGTCGGTTCGCGATGCCGTCGGGTTCGTTGTTCGCGCTGTTCGAGAAAGGTACGGAATCGACTTGAGCTGGCTGCCGCCGTTCCTGGTCCCGATGTCGGACGTCGCTCCGGTCACGATCGAGGCCGTCGACATCCCACGTCGGCTCTTCTGGTCGGTCGCGGGGCCGACCGTGGTGGGCTGGTTGTTGACCTACCTGCTGTCCATCCGGCAGACGATCCTGGACGGCCGGATCGCCGTTCCCGCCTACATGGTGGCGGTGAACTTCTCCTGGGAGTTCAGCCTCGGTTTCATCCTGGAGCAGACACCGAGCCAGCGGCAGATCAACACGGTCTGGGCGGTGATCAACGTGTTCCTGTTCTACCAGGCGTTCCGTTACGGTCCGAGGGACTACCCCCACCTGTCCCGGTTCACGTTCCGAGCGCTGCTCGGGGGGCTGGCGGTGTGGTCGTCGCTGGTGGTGATGGCCGGTGCCAACGAGTTCCACGACTGTGACGGCATGTACATCGGCATGATCATCAACGTGTTCCTGAGCGCCGCGTTCATCCTGATGCTGCGTCGTCGGAACTCCTCCGTGGGGCAGTCCCTCCACATCGCCGTGGCGAAGTTCCTCGGTACGTTCTCCGCCGGACTGACCGGGTTCCTGCTCTATCCCTCCCGGGTGCTCTTCCTGGTGCTGATACCGACGATGGTGGTGCTCGACATCGTCTACATCGTCCTGCTGTACCGCAGGATGCGCCTGGAGGGCAGAAACCCGTGGAGCCTCCGCGGGTACCGGAGCCTGGTGGGCGCGTGAACCGCTGACGGCCCAGGTGTTCCCGGAGCCGTGACGGCCCCGCACGATGTCGTCGTCTCCGGTCAACCACCGATTCATCTCGAGGCCCTGACACGTTCGGTGCTCAACGGTTCGGTGGGCGGCGACCAGCGCCGGCTGTCACGTTTCGTGATCGAACCGGTTCGCGGCATGTCGCGTGGAAGCACAGTTCAGCGGCTTTCCGGATCCATTCTTAGAATGCTATTCATATTTTGGTCGCGTTCCGTTGTTTTTCGCGGTCGCGAACGTGCGTGCCCAGAATTTTCCTTGTTCGTCGATTCGGCTTTACCGGTGCGGCGCGGCGAGAACTTGTCACTTGTGTGCCAAGAAGTCGCGGGCGTCTCTTATGCCTATATTCTGATACGTTTATCCGTGACGCGCCGAAATTTATCACAGATCGTCCTGCGGGAGAGTTTCTTAACATCGTGAGTGGGGAGTGCGGTGCGTTCCCGGGCATTGCCCACGCGTGCTTCGGGTCGATGCGCGTCGAGTGTGGGCCTGCTGCCGTACTGGCCGTGACCTGCGTATCGACGGGAATGGGGAAGTCGGAGCGCCCTGTCCGTCCGTGTGGTTACTCGTGTTTACCTTGACCGGTAACGAAATCGGTGTATACCTTTATGTCGGTGTCGCAGAACTCGTTGACCGTATCGGTCGAAACGCGATTGATGCGGATGCGCCCGGCGAACCCGCTGCTCACTCGGAGGATCCCGGAACAGGAGTAGAGATTGTGTTTCCGTCGGTAGAGATTCATTGTTGTTCGCTTCACATTTCGCTTGCTTCCGCCCGGTTCTCCGGAGGTTCCGGTTCGAGTCGCTGTCCGCGCCCGTGCTGACGGTCCGTGCCGAGCACTGCCGAATTTGCCGTTCACACACTTCATCCCAGACGATTGCTCGCGGTGCTAGGAGGCCCCGGTGAACTCGATTCGAGTGTTCGTGCGGACCGTGGACCCGTTGACCAGCATGGCTGTCAGCCATTACCTGGACAGTCGGCCGAACATCGAGGTGGTGCCCGCCGAGGAGCACACCCCGGTGGACGTCGTCGTGGTGGTGGCGGAGCGACTGACCGTCGACGTGGCCTCGACGTTGCGCAAGATCAAGGCCACCCTCAACGCGCCCGTCATCATGATTCTCTGCGAGATCACGCGCAACGACCTGGTTCCGGCCGTCGAGTGCAACGTGGCCGCGGTGCTGCCGCGGGAGGCCGCCTCCCGGGAGCGAATCGAGGAGGCCGTTCGCACCGCCGCAGCGGGGGGCGGACTGCTGCCCTCGCCGATGCTCGGCGAGCTGCTGCGGCACTTCGAACAACTGCAGCGCGAGGTTCTCGCGCCGAACGGGCTGCACGCGTCCGGGCTCACTCCCAGGGAAATCGATGTGCTGCGGTTGATGTCGCACGGGTTCGACACTTCCGAGATCGCCGAGGAGCTGAACTTCTCCGAACGAGCGGTCAAGCGAGTGGTCTCCGAACTCACCGGTCGTCTTCAACTGCGAAACAGACCGCACGCGGTGGCCTACGCGTTACGGATGGGGGTGATCTGACGGCGGTGCGAACGACGAACCGGCCGTTCACCCCGGGAAACCGGAAGCACGCACGTCCGTGCCGGTGCGCAAGTGCCGCTCAGCAGCGAGTGTTCTCCTTCCGAACGGCGCTGTGTCGAACGTTCCCGAGCCGCCGCTCGTGCCGTTCCGGGGAGCCGGTGCACTGCGCCGTCCCCAAAGTTTAATTCAAAGCATGAGGTGATGTGCGTTGTTAACGCCGCAGTGCACGATAACTTCTGCTCGTGTCAGCCGTTGACGCCAATATTTAATTAAACCTACCCTTGTCGAGGTTGTTCGGCACCGATCGACGGGGTTCCGCGGGGTGATCAGTCGGGGGATCACCACACGTACCGGCCGGGTGACGCGAGTCGCGTACGGCGGAACCCCTCGATGCCGGGGCGACCCGCTCTCGGGAGGTGGCACGTGTCCGAAATCGACACCACGGTAGTGATCGTCGGAGCCGGCCCGGCGGGGTTGACCGCGGCGAACCTGTTGCTGGCGCGGGGGATCGACACCGTCGTCCTCGACCGCTGTGACCGTACGCAGTTGGTGGGCCGCTCGCGCGCAGGCCTGCTGGAACGTCGCACGGTCGAACTGCTCGCCGAGAACGGACTGGCGGGCGGACTGCACGCGGCGGGCGCGGTGCACCGTGGCTGTGAGTTCCGCGCCGAGGGCACCGCCTTTTTCACCGACTGCTCCGCGCACTACGACGAAATCCCGCAGTGGGTCTATCCCCAGCGGAAAATCGTCGCTGATCTGCTCGACGCCTACGAGCGGGCCGGTGGGGCCGTGCGGTACGCGACGGCGGTCGACTCGGTGCGCGGGTACTCCGAACACATCGCGGTTCGCTGTGCCGACGGCACCGTGATCCGCGCGCGTTACCTGGCGGGAGCGGACGGTCAGCACGGTGCCTGCGGGGACGGCGTTCCCGATGACGCGGTGACCGAGTACACCATGCGGCACGAGTTCCGCTGGCTGACCCTGCTCGCCCACGCGCCGCCCTCCGCGGAGCACACGATCTACGCGCAGCACCGGAACGGATTCGCGGGCCATCTGCTGCGTTCGGACAGCGTGACCAGGTTCCACCTGCAGGTTCCCTTCGGCGAGTCCATCGAGGACTGGCCGGACTGGCGGATCTGGTCGGAACTGCGCACCCGGCTGGCCAAGCCCGGTTGGACGCTGCACGAGGGCGAGATCTTCAGCAAGAACATCCTGGAGATGCACAGCCGGGTCACCGAACCGATGCGCCACGGCCGTGTCTTCCTGCTCGGCGACGCCGCACACATCATCACACCGTCCGGTGGCAAGGGAATGAACCTCGCCATCGCCGACGCGGCCGAGTTCACGCGGACCGTCACCGAGCACCTGGAGACCGGGGACGAGAACGCGCTGGACCGCTATTCCCAGCGACGGATACCCGACGTCTGGAAGGCGCAGGAGTTCAGCCACGCACTGCTGCACATGACGCACACCTACTATCCTTCCGACTCGCCGGATGCCGCCTTCCGTCAACGGCTCCAGCGATCGCGGTTGTGGCAGCTGCGGAACTCACCCGCCTACGCGCGGAACTTCGCGGAAAGCTACATCGGACCGCCGCTCGCCGGTCTTCCCGGCGCCGCCGTCGAGGTTTGAACACTTCCGGAAGTTGTCGCCCCCGGCGGATTCGTTGCCCGGGCAGGCCGGCCGTTCGGTGAGTTCCCGGAGAGAGTTTCCGCGGTGGCAGACTGGCCCGGTGCGCCGCCGCAGGAGGAACCGCAGGTGACCCGAACCGACGAGCCCGCCGACACCAGGACCGACGTCGTCGCCGACCAGATCCGCCAGGGCATCGTGCTCGGCAGTTATCCACCGGGGACGAGGTTGCGCCTGGCGGGACTGGCCGAGGAGCTCGATGTCAGCCGGGTCCCGCTGCGCGAGGCGTTCCGTGAACTGGTGGCCGAGGGGTTGGTCGAGGTTTATCCGCACCGGGGAGCGGTGGTCGGTCCGCTGCGCGAGCAGGAGGTCGAGGACTGCTTCCGGCTGCTGGAGACCTTCGAGGTCATGGTGGCCGAACGTGCCGTGAGTTCCGACCACCTCGGAGTCACCGCCGCGATGCGTGCCGAGCTGGACCGGATGGACGGGCTCGATCCCGAGGTGGATCGGGCCGAGATGCTGCGTGCGCACCGCGCCTTCCACTTCGCCGCCTTCGACGCGCTGGGGGAGGGAACGATGCGGCGTCACGTGAGAATGCTCTGGCACACCTGCGAGCGCTACATCAACCTCGCCAACACCGGAGCTCGCAACGAGGAGGCCAGGCAGGAGCACCACCAGCTGGTGGCGGCTTTCGCCGCGGGCGACGCCGCTTTGGCGGCGGCCATCGCCCGTGTCCACGTGCGGCACGCCGGGGACGCCGCGCTGCGTCGCTTGTCCGCCGAGACCGGGACCGACCGGTAATTCCGACCCGTGTTCGAGAAATCGGCTGTGCCGCTGCCCGGAATCGCGGTTCGCGAGGTTTCCCGAGGTCGAAAGGCTTCTGCCGCGCTTCTCACGGTCCGGGACATACCGGGGATGACCGGGAAACTCGGAGATGTCCGAAATTTTCCACGTTGTCGTCCTGATGGTTTTCGTCGTTTCCTGGTTACTCTTTTCGGGGTGATTTCGTGGCGCCGGTCGTTCGTTTCCGGTGATCCGTGGAATCGCGCGGATTGCTCGGGTTGTTTTTGTGTGATGTGGTTCATCTTCGGCGAACCGTTTTCGGGAATGGGCGTCCTACGGGGTGAAAGTCGATCGGATCGATCGTTTTCCAGTATTCCGCGAGGAGAATTCCGTCATGAAGCGTTCGACGATTGCCACCAGCATCGCCGCCACTTTTCTCGCCACCGGAACCGTGGTGGGCACGGCCCTCGGCGCCACCTCCGGCACCCAGCAGGAGCAGTCAGCCGTGGCGGACACGGCTGCTTCGCGGGTTTCCTCCTGCACCGCCGACGACCTCTCGATCAACATCACCAAGGATCCGCACGGGGGAGCCGGGCAGCGGGCTTTCGCGTTGCACTACACCGCCGCCGACGCCGACACCCACTGCCTGATGCAGGGATTCCCCACTCAGCTGAGGTTCTTCCAGCCCAACGGTGAGACCGCACCGGGTATCTCGGCCCACGCGGAGCACACCGTGGCGGAGCCGGTCACCATCGACGCCGATCACTCGGGAGTGTCCTACTTCATCCAGCCGACCGTCGGGCAGCGCAACGAGCTCGGTTCGGTCTCGTTCCAGGCACCCACCGGTGTGCAGCGCAAACAGATCGAGGTCGCCTGGCCCGACGAGCCCGTCATCGGTGCCGAGCTGAAGGTCACCCCGGTCAGCCAGGCCTGACCCCGCCCGCGGTCATCCGAGGACCGCGCGGATCGCGTCACCGCCGCAGCGCCCGAGGCCCCGTTTCCGGGTCTCGGGGCGCTCCGCTCGTTCCGCCCGGAACCGGGCGGGCGTGCGCCCCGCTCGCCCCGGCGCGGCGATTTCGCGAGAAATCGACGCCGCGCCGCTGCCGTCCTCGGGCCGGTGCCCGCCCCGCCTCGGCTGGGCTCGCCCCGTCGCAGCTGGCCTCGCTCCGCCTCAGCTGGGCTCCCCCGCCGCGCTGAGCTCGTTGCCGAGGTCGGTGGCCAACCGCCGCATCAGCGGCACCACGTCGTCGACCGCGATCCGCTTCATCCTCGCCTCGGGGCCACTGATCGAGATCGCCGAAGCCGCGGGCGCGTCAGGGATGGCCACCGCGTAGCAGCGCACCCCCACCTCCTGCTCCCCGTCGTCGAGCGCGTAGCCGAGCTCGCGGATCCGGGTGAGTTCCTCGCGCATGCCGTCGACGCTGGTGATGGTCCGCTCGGTCTGCGGGTGCATTCCGGTGCGGTTGAGAACCTGGATGACGTTCTCCTCGGGCATGTTGGCCATCACGGCCTTGCCCACTGCTGTGGCGTGCGCGTCCACGCGTCTGCCGACCTCGGTGAACATCCGCATCGAGTGCTGTGAGGGAACCTGCGAGACGTAGACGATCTGCGCTCCGTCGAGCACCGCCATGTTCGAGGTCTCCCCGGTGGCCTCGGTCAGCTCGGCCAGGTAGGGCCGGGCCCAGGAACCCAGGGTGCGGCTGGCGGTCTCCCCGAGCCGGATCAGGCTCGGCCCCAACGCGTACCGGCGGGACGGCTGTTGCCGGGCATAGCCCGTGCGGACGAGCGTGCGCATGATGCGGTGAATGGTCGGCAGTGGCAGTGCCGAAGCCTCCGCCAGGTCGCTGAGGGCGACCTCGCCTCCCGCGTCGGCCATCAGCTCCAGCAGCTCGAAGGTGCGTTCGACCGACTGAACGCCGCCCTGCGTGGGTTTGGCGCGATCGGATCCGTTCCCGCTCGCGTCCTGTCCAGCCGCCATCCAGTGTTCCTCTTCCCGTGTGTCGCTCGACCCCGTCAGCGGTCGGTTTCCGCCTCCACCGTACGGCGGTGGGCCAGTGTATCCACCCGATCAGCCCGAGAGCTCCCGATGTAGGCGATCTCGCCACTCCGGTTCGGCCTCGGCCGACGGAGCCCCGGTTCCCCTGCTCCGGAGCGGGGCGCCCTCGGGACGGTCGGTGTAGGTGGTCCACTTCATCTTGCCTGTAACGGCATGCGGAAACTAACCTCCACGATGCAAAAAACATAACGGGCGTACCGCGAGCCGGTGACGGGCTCGGTCGAGTCTTTCGACTTTCGAACCCGTCCTTGCCGTTCCGACCGCCCGGCCGGACGAGCACGGCGGGTGGGTTCCGAAAGGGTGCGAGGGCGCCACCGGCGCGGCAAGCTGTGTCACCAGCCACCGTCTGTAACCCGGCATCAGAAAGAGGTGGACTCATGTCCCAATCGACCCCGGCACAGGGCGTTGAGGTCCTCGGTGCTCCCGTGGAGCGCGGCGACGAGATCCTCACCCCCGAGGCACTGGACTTCGTCGCCAGGCTGCAACGCACCTTCGGTGCGCGACGGGACGAGCTGCTCGCCCGCAGGCAGCAGCGCCGCGACGAGGCCGCCAGGACCGGCAGGCTGGACTTCCTGGCGGAGACCCGCCACATCCGCGAGTCCGACTGGCAGGTGGCCGAGGCCCCGCCCGCGCTGCGCGACCGCCGCGTCGAGATCACCGGCCCGACCGACCGCAAGATGGCGATCAACGCGCTCAACTCCGGCGCCAAGGTCTGGCTGGCCGACCTGGAGGACGCCAACACGCCGCACTGGAGCAACGTCGTCTCCGGCCAGGTCAACCTCTACGACGCCATCCGCAAGCAGGTCGAGCTGCACTCCAACGGCAAGCAGTACAAGCTGCGCGACGACGTCGAGCACGCCGTCCCGCTGGTCCGCCCCCGTGGCTGGCACTTCGACGAGCGGCACATCCTCGTCGACGGTCAGCCGGTCGTGGGCGCGCTGGTGGACTTCGGGCTGTACTTCTTCCACAACGCGCAGGAGGGGCTGCGCCGCGGCACCGGGCCGTACTTCTACCTCCCCAAGATGGAGAGCCACCTCGAGGCCAGGCTGTGGAACGACGTCTTCGTGCAGGCCCAGCAGGAGCTCGGTGTGCCGCAGGGCTCGGTGCGCGCCACCGTGCTCATCGAGACGATCCCCGCCGCCTTCGAGATGGAGGAGATCCTCTACGAGCTGCGCGAGCACAGCGCGGGCCTCAACGCCGGTCGCTGGGACTACCTGTTCAGCGTGATCAAGACGTTCCGCTCGGCCGGTGAGGACTTCGTGCTGCCCGACCGCAACAGCGTGACCATGACGGCCCCGTTCATGCGTGCCTACACCGAACTGCTGGTGCGCACCTGCCACAAGCGCGGTGCCTTCGCGATCGGCGGCATGGCCGCGTTCATCCCGAACCGGCGCGACCCGGAGGTCACCGAGCGGGCGCTGGCCAAGATCCACGACGACAAGCGCCGCGAGGCCAACGACGGCTTCGACGGTTCCTGGGTCGCCCACCCGGACACCGTGTCGGTGTGCAAGGAGGAGTTCGACGCGGTGCTGGGCGACAGGCCCAACCAGCTGGACCGCAAGCGCGAGGACGTCTCCGTCGCCGCGTCCGACCTGCTCAACACCGCGGAGACCGCCGGTGACAAGACCCTCGCGGGGCTGCGTTCGGCCGTCGACGTCGGGGTGCGCTACATCGTGTCCTGGCTCGGCGGCAACGGTGCGGCCGGTATCCACAACATGATGGAGGACGCCGCCACAGCCGAGATCTCGCGGTCGCAGATCTGGCAGTGGCTGCACAACGGCATCGTGCTCAACGACGGGCAGCGGGTCACCAAGGACCTGGTCCGCCAGGTGCTCGCCGACACCGAGAAGGAGCTCCGCGCCGAGGAGGGCTTCCCGGTCGACAACCTGGACCGGGCCGTCGAGCTGTTCGAGCGGGTCGCGGTGGCCGACGAGTTCGTCGACTTCCTGACGCTGCCCGCCTACGAGCAGATCGACTGATCGACCGCGACGGTGGCCGCCCGGCCCGAGCGGGCGGCCACCGAGCGAGTTGCCCCGATATCGAAACAGAACGAACGTGGTGTCCGAGTCCGGTTGATGTTCTCCCGGTCGGGTTATTGATCGACCCGGGGTTTCATCCGGCACCGGCGGAGCCGAAACCTTAGTCCGCGCAACCACCCACGCGATCGCTCGGAACTTCCCCGATCAGGGGATCCGTTCGACACGAGCGCTTCAGCCCGGGCAGGACGAGAAGCTCCGGTGCGTGAGTCGGATGCATTGCGAGGCAGGGCCGCTCGCCGCGTAGGTCGCTACTCAAGAGTCGGCCCAACGCGGCAAGGCGCCGACTCACGTGACGGCTACCCGACCACGTACGCAGAGCTCCGCTGTGGGGCCGAGAACTCAAAGGAGGACAAGTGCCCAGGACCTCGTTGAACCGGGCCGATGTGGACGTTCGGCTGGCTCCGCTGGCCGATGTCGACGCGCGGATCGCCGCCAGGTTCCGCAGGACCGCGACCGCGCGTCAGCCGGTGCACACCTGCTACGTCCCGGCGGGCAGGGTGGACGCCGGGACCGTTCGGAACTGGGGAGACGAGGCCCTGGCGGCGCTCGACGAGCACGCCCCGAGCGCGGCGGAGCTCGCCGGGATCGTCGATGTTTCCGAACGCCGCGCCACCGAGATCCTGCCGCGAGTGCGGGCCAAGCTCCAGCGGTCACCCGTGGAGGACCTGCGCATCGACTTCGAGGACGGTTACGGCGCGCCCGGCGACGAGGTGGAGGACGCCGACGCCGAGCGCACCGCCGGTGTGGTGGCCGAGTGGCTGCGGCAGGGCACGGCCCCCGGCAACTTCGGGCTGCGCGTCAAGTCCTTCGACGATCCGGAGCTGCGTGCCCGTTCGGTGCGCACGCTGGACGTCTTCCTCACCGAGCTGCTCGCCAGGCACGGTGAGCTGCCCGAGGGGTTCCTGCTGACCTTCCCGAAGGTGGTCGACGTGCGGCAGGTCGAGGCGTTCGTCGAGGTGCTGGAGCTGGTGGAGCGCACCCTGGGGCTCGCCTCCGGTTCGCTGCGGTTCGAGATCCAGGTGGAAACCACCCAGTCCATCGTGGACGCCGAGGGCAGGTTGGCGCTGCCGAGGTTCATCGGAGCGGGACGTGACCGGATCAGCGGGCTGCACTTCGGCACCTACGACTACACGGCCGGCTGCGGACTCACCGCCGCGCACCAGCACCTGGCGCACCGGGCCTGTGACTTCGCCAGACACGTCATGCAGGTGTCGGCGGCGGGGACCGGGATCTTCCTGTCCGACGGGTCGACCAACGTCCTGCCGGTGGGTGCGGCCGAACAGGTGCGGCACGGTTGGCGGACCCACTACGGGCTGGTGCGGCGTTCGCTGGAGCACGGCTTCTACCAGGGGTGGGACCTGCACCCGGCGCAGCTGGTCACGCGCTACGCGGCGGTGTTCGCCGAGTTCCGCGAGTCCGCCGAGTCCGAGGCGGCACGACTGGCCGCCTACGTCTCCGCCACCGGCGGAGCGGTACTGGACGAGCCCGCCACGGCCAGGGCGCTGGCGGCGTCGTTCGTGCGGGCGCTGGACAACGGCGCCACCGACGCCGAGGAGGTCGCCCGGATGACCGGGATCTCCGAGTCCGAGCTGCGCGAGCTCGGGCGCGTGTAGTTTTCTCCGGAATCGCCGCATCCGGGCGGGAGCGGCGATTTCGCGAGAAATTGACGGCCCTTCCGGAGTTTTCGTGGTTCTCCGGAAGGGTCGTCGTCGATCCGCGGTTTCGTCGTACGAGCACCAGGATGTTTCGGGAACGGCGCGAGCGGTATCCGGTTGACCGGTTCCCGCCGTGGTACGGGGCGGCGTCGATTTCTCGCGAAATCGCGGGGCGGATGGTGCGACGGCGAAGCGGGAAGGCACCGTTCCGGCCGTGGATCGCTCGGTGCGGCCCTCGGGGCAACCGCCCTCAGAACATCCGTCCCCCGGTACCCGAAGTCCGGGGCTCGCGGGGATCTCCGGAGCGCAGCGCCGTGGCCAGCAGCAGTGCTCCGCCCAGCAGCCAGTAGGGATCCCAGAGCAGCACGTAGTACCAGTACCAGTGGCTGGCGCCGCCCTCGACCGGCACGACTCCGGCCAGCACCAGGCTGTTGCCCACCACTCCGAACAGGCCGTAGACCGCGCAGACCACCCCGGAGATCCAGAGCACCAGCGCGAGCAGCCCGCGCACCGCCCGGCGTCGCCACTGCCGCGTGGCCAGCCAGGCGACGAGGCCGATACCGGCCTTGAGCAGGGCCGCCCCGAGGTTCAGCAGCGCGAACAGCGGCGTCGGATCGTCGGTTTCCAGCGGATGCGTGCCGGTGCGGCCGCCGAACGCCCAGAACACGCTCAGCGCGGCGAACAGCAGCGCCCACACGATGCTCGCGTAGTGCGGCAGGTACCGGCCGTGCCGTTCGGTGCGCGTCACGTCCCGGACACTATCGGTGTGCGGCCGAAGCGACGACCGTGCCGCACCGGTCGCCCGGTACGGCACGGTCGTGTCGAAGCGTTTCGCGCGGGTCGTCGTGGTTTGCAGCCGTGCCGACGATCGAAAGCGGTACCTTCTTCGCGGCAGAGCCGAAAAACCCGACCCGAGTAGTCGGCCCCGCGGAAAACCACTTAGGCAGCCCGACCACCCGCGGGTTCTCCCGCGTCGCGCTCTCGCGAGGACGGCCCGACGTTGTGTAGTCGCTACCCGATGTCGGGCCCCCGGAGCGAGAGCCAGCGGGAGGTTCCGCCAAGCGAGCATCCCGGCACTCCGGCCGGCAAATTTCGATCAGAAGCAGTTCGGAGCGTTCCAGTACCTGCCCGAGCGGGTGTCCAGGTGGGTGTGGTCGTTGTGCCCGGCAGCACCGGGTCCGATGATGCCGTTGAAGCCGGAACTCCTGGCCGCGCGGGCGAGGTCGCACAGCGAGTGAGCACCGGTCAGGTCCGCCGCCTGGCCGTAGGTGTGCTTGCTGTTCGGGGCACCGCCCACGGCGTCGTTGTACGAGACGCTGCGGAATCCGGAGCTGACGTAGAGCGGGCTGTCGCCCAGCTTGTGCCGCATCGCCTCCAGCTTCCACATGTTGCGCAGCACGTTGGTGCGCACGTTCGAGGTGCTGGTGTTCCCTCCGGAGAAGCCGCTGCCGTCACCGGAGGTGAACTCGGAGTACGCGAAGTGCGCCGGGGTGCAGTCGGCGTCCTGCAGGTCGTAGATCTGTCCGTAGGTCTCCGGTCCGGCGATCCCGTCCACGGTCAGCCCGTAGCCGCTCTGGAACCGCTCCACCGCGTTCGCGGTCTCCGGGCCGTAGACACCGTCGATGTTGACCGGGTCTCCGTAGGCCGCCCAGCCCGCCACGCGAACCTGCAGTCTGCGGACATCGCTCCCGCTGTCACCCTGGGACAGCGTTTCGCCCCAGGTGTAGCAGGAGTCCGCGGCGGCGGGCGCCGGATCGAGCACGCTCGCCCCGCCCAGCAGACCGAGGCTCATCGTGAACGCGCCGACCAGTCCCAGCATCGAACGACCTGTTCGTTTCATTCCTACCTCCCTTGTAGGGGTTCGGGCGGTGTGCTCGGGTCGTGCGCACCGCCGTGGGGAAAACCGGTGTGCTCGAAGGATCAGCCGACCAGCTCGTCCCAGGTGCGGGCGTCGACCACGCCGTCGACACGCAGTCCCCGCGCGTGCTGGAAGTCCCGCACCGCCGACTCGGTGACCGGGCCGAAGATGCCGTCCACCGTCGTGCCGAGCCGCTGCTGCACCGCCCGCACCGCCGATCCGCTGTCGCCGTTCGCGCGGTCACGGACCGCCTGGTTCCAGGTCTGGTTGCCCGCCAGGCCGTCCACTATGGCGCCGGTGGAGCGCTGGAAGTCGCTCACCGCGCTCTCGGTGGCGGGACCGTAGATCCCGTCGGTGGTCAACGCCGCGCCGTGCTCGTTGAGCAGGTGCTGCAGCATCCGCACCCGCTCGCCCTCGTCATCGGGACGCAGCAGCGGCCAGCTCACCCCGGTGGGATCACCGCCGACCGAGGCGGCCACGTCCGCGCGCAGCTGTCCCAGCAGTGCGTAGAGCCGGTCGCCGGGGCAGTCGGTGGCGTTGAAGTCGCGGTGCCCGTAGATCTCGTAGGGCTCGATGCCGTAGGAGGAGCACAGCGCCACGCAGAGTTCCACCAGCTTGTCGTACTGGGTGCTCGGGAACGCCACGCTGTTGTAGGTGCCCTCGTTCTCGATCCCCACGGCCAACCTGTTCTGGCCGCTGGTGTGCGCGCTGACCACGTGGTTGCCACCGTCGTCGAAGGCGGCGAGGCTGTGGTGCCTGCCCTCGGTGATGTGGCCGCCCCGGCTGAGGGTGAAGTGCTGGCCGGTGTCGATCCAGCCGTTGTGGTCCATGTGGTAGTCCTGAATGGACCGTGCCAGCTCGAAGGCGTGCGCACGGGAGTAGTCCGTGCTGTTGGGGGTGGCGGTGTGGTGCACGATGATCTTGCGGGCCGGGCGTGCCAGTACCACCGGCTCGCTCCGGGGTGGGCGCGCTCCCCACGCGTCGGTACTCGCGACGGTCAGCGCGCGTGTGCTCGGTGGTGAGGTCGCGGCCGCGGCGGTGCCGCCCAACAACAGGCCGGTGGTTCCCAGCAGCGTGCCGCCGAGCAGCGCTCGCCGGGTGGTCTCGTTCGGTTTCGCGTCCCGCCGTCTCTCGGGCATCTGCTCGCTCCCGCCGTGGGAAATCGGTGGTCGATGATTTTCGGTTCGCGAACGGGCGGAGCGAATTTTTCCCACTGTCGGGGGAGGTGACAAGACGCTGTTCGGAGTTTCGGCCGGATTGCCGCCAACCGGTCGAGTTTCCTGCTCCGGACGGGTGAAAATGATGCGCCGAAACGGCCGTATTCCGCGTGTCTTCCTTTTTGGCAGGATTCACGCGGCATTCACGTTTTTCCCCGATCGTTCACTCGGCTCGGCGCCGGGAAAATCGGATCCGTGCGTGAGGAGAGAACAGAAACGAGAAGAGCGGTTATTCCGTGGACCGCCCGGGGAGTCACGATGAGTTCCGCGACTGGAACACGCGAAGCGGGGACCCGGTCGTGTGGACCGGATCCCCGCTTTTCGGGAGAGTCGCTCTTCGGACGTCCCTCGGGGTGGCGGTGTTCCGAAGCGGCACCGAGCACCCGGTCGTCGGGATCATCTCGTCGAGCGGTCGCGAGCCGCTGTCAGCCGCTGCGTTCGGTGTCCTGCGCGACGCTGTTCGGCCTGGGGGTCGGAACCGGCCCTGCCTGCGTTCCGCCCGCGCCCACCTCCTCGGGCTCCGCGGTGTCGGCCGGGACCACCGCTGCCGCGCCCTCCGGGGCCTCGTCCGCTCCGGAAGCCGGTTGCTCGCCCTGCCCGGAGCCTCGCGTCCCGTTGAACAGCAGGTTCAGCGCCAGCGCGGCCAGGCAGCCGGTGCTGATGCCGGAGTCCAGCACGGTACGCAGCGCGGCGGGGAAGTGCTCGTAGAAGTCCGGCGACACGATCGGGATCATGCCGACCCCCACCGCCCCCGCGACCACAAGCGAGTTCAGCGGGTTACCGAGATCCGCCTTGCCCAGCGTGCGCATCCCGCTGGAGGCGACCGAGCCGAACAGCACCAGCGCCGCACCGCCCAGCACCGGCTGCGGTACCAGCGAGACCACGGCGCCGACGATCGGGAACAACCCGAGCATGATCAGCACGCCACCCGCGGCCGCCACGACGAACCTGCTCTTGACCCTGGTCAGCGCGACCAGCCCGACGTTCTGCGCGAACGCGCTGCAGGTGAATCCGCCGAACACCGCGCTCAGCGCGCTGCCCGCGCCGTCGGCACGCAGCCCGGCCGCGATCGTCTGCTCGTCGGCGGGGCGGTCCACGATCTCGCCCAGCGCGATCATGTCCGCGGTGCTCTCCATCATCGCGACGAGCATCACGATGCAGATGGAGATCGTCGCCGTGAGGCTGAACGCCGGAGCGGCGAGTTCGAACGGCATGGGGACGTCGAAAATCGGGGCCTGCGCGAAGGTCGAGCTGTCCACCGCGCCCAGCGGCCACGCCACGAGGGTTCCGATGACCAGGCCGATCAGCAGTGCGATCCGGTTCCAGAAGCCCTTGAGGAACCTGTTGAGCAGCAGTACCAGTACGAATGTCCCCGCGCCGAGGCCGACCCGCAGCGGGGAGGCGAAGTCGGCGGCCTCGCTGTCGTTACCGGCTATCCAACCGATCGCGACGGGGAACAGCGACAGTCCGATCAGCGTGATCACGGTGCCGTTGACCAGCGGCGGGAAGAAGCGCACCAGTCGGGAGAAGTATGGTGCGGCGATAAAGGCGAGGATCCCGGCGATCAACACCGAGCCGTAGACTATGGACAGTGCTTGTTGCTGGTCGTGCTGCGCGACGATGGCCAGGATGGGCGCCACGGAGCCGAAGGTGACGCCGTTGACGAACGGCATGCGCGCCCCGACCCGCCAGACGCCGACCGCCTGCAGCAGGGTCGCGATTCCCGCCGTCAGCAGGCTCGCGCCGATCAGCAGCGTCATCCTGAGCGGGTCCAGCCCCAGCGCCTGGCCGATGATCAGTGGGGGCGCCACCACACCCGCGTACATCGCGGCGATGTGCTGCACACCGTAGGCCAGCAGTTTGCCCGGCGGAAGCACCTCGTCCACCGGATGGGAGTCCTGTCTTCCGTTTCTCGTGCCGCGATTGCGCCTACTGATGAACAGGGGCATTGGGTACTCCTGGGCCACGGAGGAAATATGGGTTAGCTAAATCAATTCTCTGCGAAATCTCGAATCAGGCGTTGCCGTCGAGTAACGGTGTGGTTTCCGAAGAAAAAGATGAAAGGTGAAACAACGGGGTCGCCGGTTCTGCTTCCGGCGACCCCGGCTGTGGAATCAGAATTCCGGCAGGCTGTACCAGGCTCGCGGTGCCTCTTCGACATCGTCGCGGGTCACGGTGCCCTCGATGAGTCCGTAGGGGCGGTCGGCGGCGAAGAACACCTCGTTCTCGTTCTTCATGCCGAATGGTTCCATGTCCACCAGGAAATGGTGCTTGTTGGGCAGCGACATCCGTACTTCGGCGACCTCGGGGTGCTTTTCCAGCACTGCCTTGCCCATTTCGTGCAGGCTCTGCTGCAACGCGTAGCTGTGGGTGGTGGCGAATGTTTCGAGCATGGTTTCCCGGATCGAGCCGAAGCTCTTCGCCCAGTCCACATCGTTGTGCAGATAACGCCACCGGGCCGTGACCGCCGTGGCGAGGATCCGGTCCTCGGTCTCGCCCAGCGTGGTGAACCGGTCCTTGGGATAGCCCCAGAACTCCGAACCCGTGGACTTCAGCACGACCAGGTCCTTGAGCCCGGAGACGACGTGCGTCTCCGAACCGTCGATGGTCACCGCGGTGGTGCGCTTCTCGTCGCTGGACCTGGCGAAGGAGTGGTCGTGGCCGGTGCCCGCCACCGGGATGCGTTCCCAGGCGTACTCCTCGACGAGGATGCGCGCGCCCTTGACCGGCTCCTGGGTGTCGATGAAGTGCCGTCCGAGCCGTACCGCGAAGTCCTCGATCTCACCGACCGGCTGCTCCTTCGCCAGGCCGTAGACCGTGTTCTTCTGGGTGTCGGTCGGCAGTACCTTGGCGTTGTCACCGGTGTAGTGCGTGTCGTCGAAGTCACCGCGCAGCGCGGTGCTGACGTTGAGGTCCTTGATGGTGTGCCTGCTGCTGCCCCGGTTGATCGTGACGATGCGGCACTCGGACTTGCCGTACTGGTTGGGGCCCATGACGATGCCCATGAGCTGATCAGCTCCCTCGGTATGTGGAATATGCGAACGGGCTCAACAACAGCGGAACGTGGTAGTGCTGCTCCGCGTCCGCGAGGCGGAAGGTGATCTGCACCTGCGGATAGAAGGAGTCGACGCCCAGGCGTTGGAAATATGTCCCTGTTTCGAAGGTCAGCCGGTAGGTGCCTTCGGCCAGCCGGTTCGGTCCGAGCTGTTTGACCCTGCCGTCGTCGTTGGTCACGGCTTCGCCGAGTGAGGTCCACCCGTCCCGCGTGGCCTGTTCCAGCGCGACCTCGATCCCCGCGGCGGGCAGCCCCCGGGAGGAGTCCAGGACGTGTGTGGTGACGGCACTCGTGGTTGTCTCGCTCACGCTTCGATCACTCTCGCCAGCCGTAGTCTCGCGATCTTGCGCAGTTCGTCGGCGACGACGCGCAGCTCGGTCTCGGGGTCGTTGTCCAGTCGGGAACGCAGGATCTCCAGCAGCTCCGGTCCGCTGCGTCCGCTCGCGCACACCAGGTAGACGTGCCCGAAGCGGCGTTCGTACTCCTCGTTGGCCTCCGCCAGCTCCACGGCCAGCTTGGTGTCGTCCGCGTCGACGCCGGACTGCTCCCGGCGGGACCACGAGGCCGAGGTGTCGTTGCCGGTGGATCGTTGACCGATCCTCGGGTGGGCGGCCAGCGCGGAGTGGATCTCCGACTCGGTGAGCTCGTTCGCCGCGCGGTCGGCCGTTTCGTAGAGCTGGTTGTCGGACTCGTAAGGCCGGTTGTCGGCCAGCTCGTTCGCCCAGCGCTGCACATCGAGGCAGGCCAGCAGTTTCTTGACGAGCTCGGGCCGGGGAAGGCTGTTGAGTCTGGCCAGCCCCGGGCCGGTGCCGGTGGAAGATGGTGCTGACATCGGTGTTCCCCACGGATTCGCGTGGTTGTTCTCCTCGGGTTCACCCGCGTGTTCCCTCGGAGCGGTTGGTGGCAAAAGTTAAGACCGCCCAACCGAGGGTGTCAACACTTTGTTGAAAGTTGCTGGTCCGTGCTGTGCGTTCGCACAATGATCGCAGTTCCGGCGCGTGGTGTTCGGCCGAATCGCCCGGTTCGGGACAGCTGCGCGTGTCGGTGTCGCGCTACTGCGTTCGGAGCAGTGCGGCGACCGGGACTGTGCGGCGTGTGCCCGTTCGGTGTGGTGTCCGTTCGGTGTGGTGTCCGGCCGACGCGGCGGCGATTTCTCGCGAAATCGCCGCGCCGGGTCGAGAGATGGAAGCCGCGGCGGGCGCGGCCCGGTGGGGAAGTGCGGCGCGGCCGGGGCCGCTGGGGCGGCGTCGGTGAGGCGCTGCCGAGGGGCCGTCGGGGAGGCGGACGGCGGTTGTTCAGGAGCGTTCGCGGTTGAGGTAGTTGTACACGGTGAAGCGGCTGACCCCGAGTTTCTTGGCCACGGACTCCACCGACTTGCGCAGCGTGAAGGCGCCGCGTTCCTCGAGCAGGCGCACGGCGCGCTGCTTGTCGGCCCTTGAGAGGTCGGCCAGGCCCGCGCCCAGCTCGGTCTCGACCTGCGCGATCAATCGATCCAGTGCGCTGGTGAGTTCCTCGTTCGGCATCCGGACCGCGACGGCGGGCACGCCGTCCCAGTAGAGCAGCACGTCGTCGGATTTCCGTTCCTCGACCGGCACCGTGCTGGCGCCGATCCGGCTGAGCAGCGGCTGGATCGCGGAAGTCAGCGGATGCACGTGAAACCTCAACCGTCCTGGGATGTGTCGTCGATGCTGACCTGCAGCGTGATTCGGTCCGCCCCCGCGTCCAGGGTTCGCTCCAGCACCGCCGACAGCGCCGGAAGTAACACCGCCCGGTCCCCGCTGATGGCCGTCCCGAGCGGCCCGAACTCCGGTTCCAGTCCGGACTCGCGCAGCGCGTCCCGAGCCACGGCCGCGTGTGCCGGGGGATCGCCCTCGCCCTCGAACGGTTCCGTCGTGAACTCCGCTCTGAGTCGCATCGAGCACCTCCGCTTCCGTCCGGCCCCGTCGTACGCCTCATCACGGTAGCCCGCCGGTGCGATGGGTGTTGACCCTGTCGTGGACACTCAGTATTCTATCGCTGTACGAAATAATAATTTCACTTCGTGAAATAAAGGTGAATCAAGGGGGCACACGGATGCATCGCTTCCCGTACGCAGTCAACACGTCGATCCTGTTCACCGAGCTCGACGTGTTGTCCCGGCCGGCAGCGGCCAAGGCAGCCGGTTTCGACGCCGTCGAGTTCTGGTGGCCGTTCTCCGAAGCCGTTCCGGGTGACGGAGAGATCGACAAGTTCGTCCGTGCCGTCGAGGACGCCGGTGTCTCCCTGGTCGGGTTGAACTTCTTCGCCGGGAACATGCCCGCCGGGGACCGTGGCGTGCTCTCGCACCCAGCCAGGTCCGCCGAGTTCCGCGACAACGTCGACGTGGCGGTGGGAATCGGCGCACGGCTGGGCTGCACCGCCTTCAACGCCCTCTACGGCAACCGGATCGAGGGTGTGCAACCCGCCGAGCAGGACGCCGCGGCCGTGGAGAACCTCATCGCCGCGGCCAAGGGGGCCGAGCGCGTCGACGGCACCGTGCTGATCGAGCCGGTCAGCGGCACCCCCAGCTATCCGCTCAAGAAGGCCGACGACGCGGTCGCCGTCATCGACCGGGTGCGCGAATCGGGCGGTGTGGACAATCTGCGACTGCTGTTCGACCTGTACCACCTGATCGCCAACGGTGACGACCCGGCAGCAGCCATCGACAACCACGCCGCTCGGATCGGGCACGTCCAGATCGCCGACGCCCCCGGCCGCAACGAGCCCGGCACCGGCGAGGTGGACTTCGACCACTACTTCGCCAAGCTGCAGCGGGCCGGCTACCGCGGGCACGTGGCGCTGGAGTACAAGCCCAGCGGCACAAGCGCCGACAGCTTCGGCTGGATCTACTGAGCGTGACTGCGTCGGCTCTGGCGCGGTGGTCGGGTAGCCGGCACGTGAGTCGGCGCCTTGCTGTGTTGGGCCGGCTCTTGAGTAGCGACCTACGCGGCGAGCGGCCCGGCCTCGCAATGCATCCGACTCACGCACCGGGGACACCCGAGCCGCGACCCGCACGGTCGCTTCTCGACGGACGGTCCCGGTGCAGCGGCGTCAATTTCGCGAGAAATTGACGCCGCACGGGAGAACCCGCTGCGGTGCGGGCCGCGAGGGTGGTGGGAGCTCGGCTTCGCACCGCCGAGGGCGCGGCGATTTCGTGGGAAATCGACACCGCACGGGGCTGTGTCGCCGCAGCGGGGCGTCGATTTCGCGAGAAATCGACGCCCCCGGGCGCGTCGCGGGGTGCACCGGGCCCCGGTGACGGTCAGAGCGGCGATGGTCAGAGCCGGACGTGGCTCCCCGGAAAGACACGAAGCCCGTTGTGCACCCCGTCGAATCGTGTTGTCCGGCCGGCCGCCCGGCCGGACAGAGTGAACTCGAGGACTTCAGTGACGAGAGGAAGAACGCGATGACCAAGGTAGGATTCGTCGGACTCGGCATCATGGGTGGCCCGATGGCCGCCAACCTCGTCGACGCCGGGTACGAGGTAACCGGTTACAACCGCAGCAGTGCCAAGGTGGAGAAGCTGGTCGCCGCGGGCGGCAAGGGAGCGAGCACCATCGCCGAGGCCGTCTCCGACGCCGAGGTGATCGTGACCATGCTGCCCGACTCACCGGACGTCGAGACGGCGGTGCTCGGCGACGACGGCGTGCTGGCGCACGCCCAGGACGGTGCTCTGCTGATCGACTGCAGCACCATCCGCCCCGAAGTCTCGCGCAAGGTCGCCGAACAGGCGGACAAGCAGGGCGTTCGCGCGCTGGACGCCCCCGTCAGCGGTGGGGAGCAGGGTGCCATCGACGGTGCGCTGTCCATCATGGTCGGTGGTGATCCGGAGGCCTTCGCCGCCGCGGCGGGCGTCTTCGACGTGGTCGGCAAAACCGTGGTGCACGTCGGCCCGGCCGGGTCCGGTCAGACGGTCAAGGCCGCCAATCAGCTCATCGTGGCGGGCAACATCGCGCTCGTCGGTGAGGCCCTGACCTTCCTGGAGGCGCAGGGAGTCGACACCGAGTCGGCGTTCCAGGTGCTCGGCGGCGGACTGGCGGGCAGCAAGGTGCTCGACGCCAAGAACAAGGGGATGCGGGAGCGCAGCTTCAAGCCGGGATTCCGCATCGAACTGCACCACAAGGACCTGGGCATCCTGCAGAGCGCGGCCCGCGAGTCCGGCGTCGCCACCCCGGTCGGAAGTCTCGTCGCGCAGCTCATGGCCGCGGCCGTGGCCCAGGGGGACGGATCGCTGGATCACTCCGGGCTGTTCCGGCAGATCGCCCGCCTCAGCGGCAGGGAATGACCAGCGGTCGAACCCCAGCGGCCGAACCACTGCCGCACGATTTCCGAGGGAGGGTGGCACCAACGCCGCCAAGCATCCGGGCCACCCACCCGTCGGAACAACCCCGGTGCGTGCGGACGGACTCCGGACCGTCGTCGCGTACCGCGCGGTGCGGAGACCTCCGCACCCCACACGGCTCGGACGGCCGCTGTCGTCCCGGCCCCCACACCGAGTGTCACCACGGCAGGCTCGCACTCCGCGGCACCGTCGAGCAACCGTGCCGCCGCGAACCCGCCGCATCGGAGAGGTCGTGCATACCATGCCGAAGGTTCCCGTCATGCAGGCTGTCGTCGACGTCCTCGAATCCGAGGGAGTCGACGTCGCGTTCGGCTGCCCCGGGGCGGCCATCCTGCCGCTGTACGCGGCTATGGAACACCGCGACATCGAGCACCTGACCGTTCGCCACGAGGAGGGCGCCACCCACATGGCCGACGGGTGGTCCCGCACCAACGGCAACGTGGGTGTCGCCATCGGGACCTCCGGTCCCGCTGGCACCAACATGATCACCGGTCTCTACACCGCCCAGGCCGATTCCGTGCCGATCCTGTGCATCACCGGTCAGGCCGTTTCCGACAAGCTGCACCAGGAAGCGTTCCAGGCGGTCGACATCGTCGACATCGCCAAACCCGTCACCAAGTGGGCTGTGCAGGTCAAGGAAGCAGCCCAGGCGCCGTGGATCTTCCGGGAGGCTTTCCGGGTCGCGCGCTCCGGCAGGCAGGGGCCGGTGCTGATCGACCTGCCGCTCGACGTGCAGCGGCAGGAGATCGAGTGGGACCCGAGCATCGACGCGCCGCTGCCGGTCCACCGGGTGGAGCCGCACCAGCCCCGGGTGGAACGCGCGCTGGACATGCTGCAGCGGGCCGAACGTCCGCTGATCCTCTCCGGTGGTGGTGTCGTGCTGGGCGAGGCGCACGAGCGGCTGCGTGAACTCGCCGAGCTGCTGGGCATCCCCGTGCAGGTCACCCTGATGGGCAAGGGTTCCTTCCCCGAGGACCACGAGCTCTGGGCGGGTATGACCGGTATCCAGACCAGCCAGCGCTACGGGAACCAGTCCTTCATGGAGTCCGACCTGGTGCTGGCGCTGGGTGCGCGCTTCGGCGACCGGCACACCGGGGCGCTGGACGTCTACCGGGGACAGCGTCAGTTCATCCACGTCGACATCGAGCCCACTCAGCTGGGCAAGGTGTTCGGTCCCGATCTGGGCATCGTCTCCGACACCGGCCCGTTCCTGGACGCGCTGCTGGAGGCCGCCCGGCGCCGCTCGGCCGCGCCCCGGTTCCACTCCTGGGTGGACCGGGTCAACGAACTCAAGAAGACCCACACCAGGCCGGACGACTACGACAGCGTGCCGATCAAGGCCCCCAGGGTGTTCCGGGAGATCAACGAGATCTTCGGACCGGAGACCTACTTCACCACCGCGATCGGGCTGTACCAGATCTGGTCCGGGCAGTTCCAACGCACCTACAAGCCCAGGCACTACCAGGTGTGTGGGCAGGCCGGTCCGCTCGGCTGGGAGATTCCGGCCGCGATCGGGGTCAAGTCGGCGGAGCCCTCGGCCGAGGTCGTCTCGGTGGTCGGGGACTACTCCTTCCAGTTCCTCGTCGAGGAGCTGGCCGTGGCCGCGCAGTACGACGTCGGTTTCGTGATCATCATGCTCAACAACGAGTACCTCGGGCTGATCCGCATGGCCGAACAGGGCTACGGCATGAACACCGAGGTCGACCTGCACTACGACGAGCACGGCACGGACAACGTGAAGGTGATGGAGGCCTACGGCTGTTCCGGGCGCCGCGTGCTCGATCCCGCCGAACTCGGCGAGACCATCGAGTGGGCGCGCAAGGAGGCCGTGGCCACCAGCAGGCCGGTGCTGGTCGAGGTGATGATCGAGCGTGAGGCCAATACCGCCAACGGGATCCGTATCGACGCGATGAACGAGCCGGAACCGGTCGGCTGACCGGGTTCCCCGCTTCGGGCCGGGCCACTCCGTCCGGCCGTGTCCACCCGTGCCGCCCGCCGCCCCGGACTCCTCACCCGAACGGGCGGCGGGGCGGCACGGGTTCCGAGACCGGGGTCGACCGAACGGTCGACGCCAGGGGTGCCCTCTGCCTCGGTGCCGGGCTTAACTGGCAGGGGGCACCCTCTTTTCGAAGATGCGGAGCGTGTTGTGACTGGTCATGTTCTCGTCGCACCGGACAAGTTCAAGGGGTCGCTGTCCGCGGCCGAGGTCGCCGAAGCGGTCGTCGCCGGCCTGCGCGGCAGGATGCCCTCGGCCGCGGTCCGCGCCACCCCGGTCGCTGACGGCGGCGACGGCACCGTGCGGGCCGCGCTGGCCACCGGGCGGTTCGAACGCTCGCCCGTGCGGGTGACCGGGCCGACCGGTAGGAGAGTGGACGCGGAGATCGCGGTCAGCGACACGACCGCAGTCGTCGAGCTCGCCTCGGCCTCCGGGCTCGCGTTGCTCGCGCCCGGCGAGTTCGATCCGCTGCGGGCCTCCAGCCACGGGACCGGGGAGCTGGTCGCCGCCGCCCTGGACGCCGGGGTGCGTGAGATCGTGCTCGGTGTCGGCGGCAGTGCCTGCACCGATGGTGGGGCGGGCATGCTCACCGCGTTGGGGGCCCGGTTCACCGACATCGCCGGGAATCCGCTCTCACCCGGCGGTGGAGGGCTCGAACGGATCGCCGGTGCCGATCTGTCCGGTTTGGACCCGCGTTTGTGGGGGGTGGACCTGGTATTGGCATCCGATGTGGACAACCCGCTGTGCGGTTCCTCCGGCGCCGCCCACGTCTACGGCCCCCAGAAAGGCGCGAGTTCGGAGCAGGTTCGGCGGCTCGATGGCGCGCTGGAGCGGTTCGCCGAGATCCTCGGCCGCGTCACCGGGGAGTCGTCCGCCGACCGTCCCGGGGCCGGTGCCGCGGGCGGCGTGGGCTACGGCGCCATGACGGCGCTGTCGGCGAGATTCCGCTCCGGCAGCGACGTGGTGCTCGAACTCGTCGACTTCGACCGTGACCTGGCGGGTACCGCGCTGGTGGTGACCGGGGAAGGCGCGTTGGACGAACAGACCCTGCACGGCAAGGTTCCCGCGGCCGTGGCCGCGCGCGCCGCCAAGGCGGGCGTTCCCACGGTGGCCGTGGCGGGCAAGTGCTCGCTGTCCCGGCAGCGTCTGCGGGACGGGGGTTTCGCGGCGGTCTACGCCCTGGCGCACCTGCAGCCCGACCCGGCACGTTCCATCGAGGGCGCCGCCGCGCTCCTCCATCGAGTAGGCGAGCACATCGCCGACGACTTTCTGTGATGTCCCCGGCTCCGTCAATTTCTCACGAAATCGCCGGGCGGTGGGACGTCGCTGCCGGATGTCGGGGCACCCGCGGTGAGAGCCGTGCGTGGGGTTTCGCCGAGTAACCAGCTACGCCGATCGAGTGGGCATGGTCGAGCCGAAGGGGTTGACCGAACGGGGGATAGGCTTCAACATTCTGTTGAAAATTTAGTTGGGAGGTAGTCGCGGTGGTCGAACCCGTCAACTCCTCGGCTCCGGAATTCGACGTCGTGTTCCGTGCGCGGAGGTTGATCGGTCCTAACGGTGAGGTGTCCGGCAGTGTGGGCGTCCGGGAGGGACGCATCGCGGCCGTCGAAGCCCTCGACGCCCCGATGCGGGGTGCCCGCACCGTCGAACTCGCCGAGGACGAGGTGCTGCTGCCCGGGATGGTCGACAGCCACGTGCACGTCAACGATCCCGGCCGCTCCGAGTGGGAGGGGTTCCCCACCGCGACCCGCGCGGCGGCCGAGGGCGGTATCACCACGATCGTCGACATGCCGCTGAACTGCCTGCCCCCTACCATCGACGCGGGGTCGCTGGAGGTCAAACGCGAGGTCGCCCGGAACAACGTGCACGTGGACGTCGGTTTCTGGGGCGGCGCCGTGCACGGCAACCTCGACGAGCTGCGCGGGCTGCACGAGAGCGGTGTCTACGGGTTCAAGTGCTTCCTGCTGCACTCGGGGGTGGACGAGTTCCCGCCGCTGGACTCCGCGGAGCTGGAGCGGGCGCTGCGCATCGTCGCCGAGCTGGACGCGACGATGATCGTGCACGCGGAGGACTCCGACGCCATCGAGCACGCCCCGAGCGCGCACGGTGAGAACTACCGCGACTTCCTGCACTCCCGCCCGCGCGGGGCCGAGAACATGGCCATCGCCCAGGTGCTCGAACTCGCCCGGCGCACCGGCGCCCGCGTGCACATCCTGCACCTGTCCTCGTCCGACGCGCTCCCGATGATCGCCTCGGCACGTGCCGACGGGGTGCGGGCGACCGTGGAGACCTGCCCGCACTACCTCTCCTTCACCTCGGAGGAGATCCCGGACGGTGCCACCCAGTTCAAGTGCTGCCCGCCGGTGCGCGAGGCCGCCAACCGCGAGCTGCTGTGGCGAGGACTGGCCGACGGGGTCATCGACTGCGTGGTCAGTGATCACTCGCCGTGCACCCCGGAGCTCAAGCGGCTGGACATCGGCGACTTCGGTGTGGCCTGGGGAGGTGTCTCCAGCCTGCAACTCGGCCTGTCGGCGGTGTGGAGCCAGGCCAGGATCCGGGGCTTCGAGCTGAGCGACGTCGTTTCCTGGATGTCGTCCGGACCGGCACGGGTCTCCGGGCTGCGCGACAAGGGAGCCCTCGCGGTCGGTTCCGACGCCGATCTGTGCGTGTTCGCGCCGGACGACGCCTACGTGGTCGACGCGGAGAAACTCCATCACCGCAACGCGGTGAGCGCCTACCACGGTCGAGCCCTGGCCGGGGTGGTGCGTTCGACCTGGCTGCGCGGCACGCCGATCGCCGGTCCGGAAGCCGGGACCGCCCCCGCGGGCAAGTTGCTCAATCGAGGAGAAGCATGAGCCGGAACCAGGACACCACGAGCGAGGATTCGTACCGCTCCGCGTTGCCCGATCTCGCCTCCCGGGTTTACGGCGGATCGGCCGGTTACGCCAACGACGAGCTGTTCGCCGAGCGGGAGAACCTACTCAAGCCCGAGGAACCCACCTACCAGCCCTACAGCTTCGGCCACAAGGGACAGATCTACGACGGCTGGGAGACCCGCAGGCGCCGCGAGCCCGGTTTCGACCACGCGATCGTCCGACTCGGCCTGCCCGGCCTGATCCGCAGGCTCGTCGTCGACACCTCGTTCTTCAAGGGCAACTATCCGCCGGAGGTCTCGGTGCAGGCCTGCGCGGTCGAGGGCTATCCCGATCCGGGCGAGCTCGAACACGCGGAGTGGGAGGAGATCCTGCCGCCCAGCCCGGTCGAGGGCCACACCCGCAACGTCTTCGACGTGGATCCGCCGCACCGCTACACCCACGTCCGGCTGTGCATGCACCCGGACGGTGGTATCGCCCGGCTGCGGGTGCACGGTGAGCCGGTGGCGGATCCGCGCTGGGTCTCCGACCGCTTCGACCTGGGCGCGTTGGAGAACGGCGGTCGGGTCACCGGTTGCAGCAACATGTTCTTCTCCTCGCCGTCGAACCTGTTCGCTCCCGGGCTGGCACGCGTGATGGGTGAGGGCTGGGAGACAGCGCGCCGCAGGGACGACGGCAACGACTGGGTCTCGGTGCGGCTGGCCGCGGCCGGGACCGTGGAGCGCGCCGAGGTGGACACCAGCCACTTCAAGGGCAACGCGCCCGGCTGGGCGGCGCTGTCCGGCTGCGACGCGCGCGAGCACGATCCGGACGATCCCGCGTCCTGGACGGAGCTGCTGCCGCGAACCAGGCTGCGACCGGACACCTGCCACCGGTTCCGGCTGCCGGTACGTGCCGAGGTCACCCACGTGCGACTGGACGTGTTCCCGGACGGTGGGATGGCCCGGTTGCGGCTGCACGGCCGGGCGGCCGAGGACGGGGTGCGGCACCTGGTGGCTCGGTGGTTCAACCACTTGCCGCCGGGGCAGGCCAGAGAGGTGTTGACCGGAGCGGCCGGGCCGGGCGAGGCCGCCGCCGAGACGCTGCTCGCGCGGAGGCCGATCCCCGAGGACGCGGTTCTCCCTCCCGAGCTCACGGCCCTGCTCTGAGTTCGGCGCGCCGCGCCGGATCGAGCGGCTCCCCCACGGAAGCCGCGGGCACCGGGTACGGATGTCAATTTCTCGCGAAATCGCTGTGCCGCCGGTGTCCGTGTCCCACCGGTACTGCCCTGTTCGGGCGGTACCGGTGGGATGAATCTTGACCTCGGCCGGCGAATCGGACAAGATCCCTCAGCAACAACACAGTGACAAACACGAAAAAACAAGATTACACACTGTGTTGTTGCTGAGGGAGGTGCTCATGAGCGCGAGGCGTCGATTACGTCCCGCGGGCTGGTTGGCCTCGGCGACGGCGGTTGCCGTGATGGCCGTGCTGGTGCCCACCACGGCACAGGCGCGGCAACCGGACGGCCCCACCGATCCCGCCACGATCGAGTCCTATTTGGAGGACCCGAGCAGGGTCGGGGAGAACCAGCAACCACATCACGCTTACCTACGTCCCTACGACAACGCGGAACAGGCGTTGCGCGCCGCACGCCAGGACACCGCGGCGAAACAGGACCGCCCCACCCGTTGGACCAAGTCGTTGGACGGTCAGTGGCGGTTCCGGTACGCCGACCACTACCGCGAACTCCCCGAAGGCTGGCAGCGCGGAAGCCGTACCAAGCGGTGGGACGACATCTCGGTGCCGGGAGTGTGGCAACAGCAGGGCCACGGTCACCCCATCTACCGCAACGTCTCATCCGAGGTCTCGCCGTACGACCCGCCGAAGGTTCCAGACGACGTGAACCCGACCGGTGCCTACGTCCGGGAGTTCCACCTCCCGAAGGACTGGGACGGCAGGCGCCAGCTGCTTCGGTTCGAGGGCGCCACCAGCGGCAACTTCGTGTGGATCAACGGCAACTACGTCGGCTACGACCAGGGTGGCTACACCCCGGCGGAGTACGACATCAGCCAGTACCTGCACCCGGGTAAGAACACCATCGCCGTGCGGGTCCACCGCTGGAGCGCGGGCAGCTACCTGGAGAACATGGACTTCTGGCACTTCTCCGGGATCTTCCGCAGCGTCCGCCTCTACAGCGTGCCGCGAACCCACATGTCCGACGTCACCGTCCGTACCGATCTGGACGACTCCTACACCGACGCGACACTCGACATCGGTGTGGATCTGAGCTCGGTCCGGGGCGGCACAACCGGACAGCACCGCGTGCGGGCCGCGCTCCACGGCCCCGGGGGCGATCGAGTGGCCGGTCTCGACGGGACCACGAAGGTCGACGGTGGCAGTGCCCGCATCGATCTCAGCCGTGAGATCGAGTCCCCCGAGTTGTGGAGCGACGAGAACCCCGCGCTCTACACCGTGGTGCTGCGGCTGCTCGGCCCGGACGGCGAGGTCAAGCAGATCACCCAGCAGCCGGTCGGTTTCCGCGAGGTCACCACGAAGGACAGGCAGATCCTGCTCAACGGCCAACCGGTGAACCTGCGTGGCGTCAACCGGCACGAGCACGACCCCGAGACCGGGCGCACGGTCAGTCGCGCACGGCAGCGGGAGGACGTCGCCCTGATGCGGCGCAACAACATCAACGCGGTACGGACCTCGCACTACCCGAACGATCCGTACTGGTACCGGTTGGCCGACCGCAACGGTCTGCTGGTGGCCGACGAGGTCGACACCGAGACCCACTACCGGGAGAACTGCTCGGCCGAGCCCGAACGGGACTGCCTCGCCGACCGCCCGGCATGGCAGGCCGCCTTCGCGGATCGGTTCGACGCGATGATGGAACGCGACAAGAACCACCCGAGCGTGATCATCTGGGACACCGGGAACGAGGCGGGACTCGGCAAGGCCCACTACGACATGGCCGAGCACGCCCGCGCGGTCGACCCGACCAGGCTGCTCTACCACCAGGCCAACAACCACGGCGGTGACGCGCCCTTCGCGGACGTGGCCGGACCGCGTTATCCCTCGCCCGGTGCGCTGAAGGAGATCGCCCGCACCGAGACCAAACCGGTCGTGATGGGCGAGTGGTTGCACGCCATGGGCAACAGCCTCGGGCACTACGAGGACATGTGGAAGACCATCCGCAGCGAGCCCGCCCTGCAAGGCGGATTCGTGTGGGACTGGGTCGACCAGGGCCTGTCGCGACAACGCCGGATGCTGCCCGACTCCTCGGGCAACGACATCCCGGTACACGTCAACGGCAACCCCTCACTGGTCAAGGGCGTGGAGGGCAAGGCGCTGAAACTGTCCGGAATGGACGACTGGGCGCAGGCCTACCGCGATCCGAAACTCGGCATAACGGGCGAGGAGGTCACGCTCGACGTCCGCGTCAAGCCGTTGTCCTGGGACGGTTCCAACACCTTCCTGGCCAAGGGCGACAAGCAGTGGGCACTGCAGATGCCGGATCGGAACCACGTCGAGTTCTTCGTCTACGGCGAGGGCGGCTGGCACACCGCCAGGGTGGAGATCCCCGATGACTGGTGGGGAAACTGGCACCGCGTCACCGGCACCTACGACGGTTCGCAGGTGCGGCTCTTCCTCGACGGTGAGCAGGTGGCGGCCGAGTCCTACGACGGCGAGATCGCGCACAACACCATGTACACCGTCACCGTCGGCCGGAACCAGGAGAAGCACCGGGACAGCTTCGCCGGGCGGACCGCGCACGCCGTGGTCGACAACGCCCGCGTCTACGACAGTGCGCTGTCACCGGGCGACATCTCCTCCAGTGCCGACCCGGCGCGGCGGGCGGTTCTCGCGCTGAACTTCGACGAGCAGCGACGCGCGGGAGAGTACGACACGTACGGGTCCTCGCAGTTCGTGGTGAACGGTCTGGTCAACGCCGACCGCACTCCACAGCCGGAGCTCAAGCAACTGGCCTACAGCCACGCGCCGATCCGGTTCGACACGGTCGACGGGGCCACCGATGCCGCCGACGGGCGGTTCGTGGTGCGCAACCTCAACCACACCCTGAGCACCGACGCCTATGACCTGCGGTGGAAGCTGAAGTCCAACGGTCGTGAGGTGGCAGCCGGTCCGGTGAACGTGACCGTGGGGCCGGGCGAGAGCCGACAGGTCGACCTGGACCTGCCGAGCGCGGGTGAGACGGAGCGCTTCCTGGTGCTCACCGCCAAGCTGCGGGAGGCCTCCCGCAGCATCCCGGCGGGGCACACCATCGCCTCCGAACAGCTCGCGGCGGGGGGCGAGCGGGCCCCGGCCGCTCCCGGTAGCGCCGACCGGAAGCGGAACCGGAGCACGGAGTCGCTCTCCGTGCGACGTGCCGCCGACGACGTCCGGGTGCGGGGTGCCGGTTTCCGGTACACCTTCGACCGCGATCAGGGGACGTTGAGCTCGCTGTCCACCGACGGAACCGAGCGGTTGCTCGGCGGTCCCGAGCTCGACGTGTTCCGGCCGCCGACCGGCAACGAGTGGAGCAACTGGAGCGGGGTCAACCCCGAGGCGCAGTTCCGGGAGCTGGGACTGGACCGGCTGGAGACCGAGGTTCGCTCGGTTCGGGTGAGCCGTTCCGAGGCCGGGAAGGCGAAGGTGGTCGTGCGCACCCGTTCCTCGGCCCCCGACGTTTCCGGCAACGGTTTCGACAGCCGCTGGACGTATCGGATCGACTCCTCCGGAGGGATCGAACTCCAGCACCGGCTCGAGGCCTACGGCGAACGGATGCGTTCGTTGCCGTGGCTGCCCAAGGTCGGGATGTCGCTGCGGGTGCCCGAGTCGTTCGGCGACATGACCTGGTACGGCCGCGGACCCGGCGAGTCCTATCCCGATCGCAAGGATTCGCAGCACATCGGGCGCTGGTCCTCGACGGTCGACGAACAGTGGTTCGACTTCCTGCCGCCGCAGGACAACGGTGTCAAGGTCGACACCGAGTGGGTGAAGCTCTCCGGCGAGCACGCGGGGCTGTCGGTCTCCGGCGATTCACTGGCGGTCTCCGCCGACCGGTACTCCAACGCCGAGCGCACGGATTTCGCCTACCAGCTGCGTGAGGACCCGTTCATCACGCTGCACGTCTCCGAAGCCGTCACCGGCCTCGGTGACACGCCGAACCCGGTGCGGGACGAGTACCGGGTGCGTGCCGACCGCCCGCACACCTACTCGGTGGTGCTGCGCCCCACCGGAAGGTGAGGCGCGTGGGCGTTGATTTCCCGACGGGGCCGTCGAGCCGGAATCCCACCGGCCCGGCGGCCCCGCCGCACGTCGGGGGCCGTGCGCGCGATCCCCGACCCGTTGAGGGCGATGACCTGCGGTTGAAGTACTCTGAACCACTGTGCTCGTCATCGCGTTGGATACCTCGACTCCCGCGGTAACCGCGGGGCTGGTCGAGCTCGCGGACACTCGGCCGCACTCGCTGGCCGAGCGCGTAACGGTCAATCCTCGCGCCCACGGTGAACTACTCACCCCGCAGTTGCTCGATGTCCTCGCGGAAGGCGGCCATCAGCTGGGTGAGGTGGACGCGATCGTCGTCGGCGCCGGTCCGGGGCCGTTCACCGGACTGCGGGTCGGGATGGTCACGGCCGCCGCGCTCGGTCACGCCTCCGGGACCCGGGTGTATCCCGTAAGCAGTCTGGACGCCATAGCGGCGCGGACCGAGGGGAACTCGCCGCTGTTGGTGCTCACCGACGCCCGCCGCAGCGAAGTGTACTGGGCCGCCTACGGCTCCAGGAAACCGTACGGCGTGCGCGAGCGGCTGACCGATCCCGCCGTGGACCGGCCCGAGGAACTTCCCCCGCGCCTGGAGGGGCTGCACGTCCGGGCCGCCGCGGGTGAGTCGGCCGCGCGGCACGCCCCCGACCTGGGGCTCGAGGTGGTCGAGCCCGCCTATCCGAGCCCCGAGGGCATCGTGGCGGTGGCCGGAGCGGAGGTGGTGGCCGGAGCGGATCCCCGGCCCCTGGTGCCGATGTACCTGCGCAGGCCAGACGCTGCCGCGCCAGGACCACCGAAGTCCGTGACGGCCGAGCGGGGGAGGACGTGACCGAGAACCAGTGCGCCGGTAACCAGTTCCCCGGTGACCAGCGCCCCGGTGAGTCCGGTACGCCGTCGGGGGCGTCCGAACCGTTCGTCGCGAAGCTCCGCAGCCGCGATCTCCCGCGCTGCGCCGAACTGGAAGAACTGCTGTTCCCCGACGACGATCCGTGGTCGGAGCACGCTTTCGCCGCCGCGCTGGACGGTGGGGACTACTACGTGGGTGCCTACGACGCCGCGGACCGGTTGATCGGATACGCCGGACTGGCCCTCGTGGCTCGGCCGCCGCGTGCCGAGGCGGAGGTGCACACCATCGCCGTGGACCCGGATTACCAGCGGAAGGGAGTCGGCAGGACACTGTTGCGCAAGCTGCTGGTCCGCGCGGACGAGCAGCGGGCTCAGGTGTTCCTGGAAGTGCGGACCGACAACGATTCCGCGATCGCGCTTTACCGGGAGCACGGTTTCGAGGTGGTCGGCAAGCGCGAGCGCTACTACCGGCCGTCCGGCGCCGACGCCTACACCATGTGGCGCCCGGAGCGTACGGCCGAGCAGGAAGGTGGAGCGGTATGAGTACCGATGGTGGCCCCGGCCGGATCGTGCTCGGTATCGAGACCTCGTGTGACGAGACCGGTGTCGGGCTGGTCCGACTCGAACCGGACGGCTCGGTGCGATTGCTCGCCGACGCGGTGGCTTCCAGCGTGGAGCAGCACGCGCGGTTCGGCGGTGTGGTGCCCGAGATCGCCAGCAGGGCCCATCTGGAGGCGATGGAACCCACGGCGCGGCGGGCGCTGGACGAAGCGGGCATCAAGTTGTCCGATGTGGACGCCATCGCGGTGACGGCGGGGCCGGGGCTGGCCGGTGCGCTGATGGTCGGGGTGTCCGCGGCGAAGGCGTACGCGGCGGCGCTGGGGGTCCCGCTCTACGGCGTCAACCACCTGCTCGGCCACGTCGCGGTGGACACCCTGGAGCACGGGCCGCTGCCGTCCCGCTGCCTGGCCATGCTCGTCTCCGGCGGGCACACCCAACTGTTGTCGGTGGCCGGGGTCGCCGACGAGGTGACCGAGATCGGTTCGACCATCGACGACGCCGCGGGAGAGGCGTACGACAAGGTGGCACGCATCCTGGAACTGCCGTATCCTGGCGGCCCGCCGATCGACCGGATGGCCCGTGAGGGCGACCCGAACGCGATCGCCTTCCCGCGCGGCCTGACCGGACCGCGGGACGCGAAGTTCGACTTCTCGTTCTCCGGACTGAAAACCGCTGTCGCGCGTTGGGTGGAGCAGGCGCGCGAAGCGGGCAAGCAGTTGCCGATCGCCGACATCGCCGCGTCGTTCCAGGAAGCGGTGGCCGACGTGCTCACCGAGAAAGCGGTGCGAGCCGCCGTGGAGCTGGGGCTGGACACCGTGGTGCTCTCCGGCGGGGTGGCGGCGAACTCACGACTCTCCGGGTTGGCGCGGGAACGCTGCGCCGAGGCCGGGATCACGCTGCGGGTGCCGCGTCCCAGGTTGTGCACCGACAACGGCGCGATGATCGCCGCGGTGGGCGCCCACGTGCTGGCCAACCGCGTCGAACCCTCCCCGCTGGGACTGTCGGCCAACCCAGGGATGTCGGTGGACACCGTGGTGCTGCGCTGAGGGATTCGTTTACCGGCGGAGTTCGGTCGGGTGGTCACGGCCGCAGGCCCCCGACCGAACCCCGCCGGTACGGGGCGTGCTCGTCACGGCCGCGGACATTATCGGCCTCATGAGGTTACCTCGCACAACGGGAGAGCTGATTCCAGTTCTTGACCTCTACGTTGTCCAGGTTGATGTATCCGAGCACTTCGGCAACGGGAGATACGCGTAGCCAGAGGTCCGCTCCGTTGTCCACGTAGCAGTGGGTTGTCATAGTTTCCCCTTGCGAACAGAGGTCCAGCTGTCGCGAATCGCTGGTGGGCCTCAGGTGTATCGGGCTCGGATGACGGCAAACCGCTTGAGTGCCTCCGGTACCGTCGTTGGTTCGTTCCTCGCCCCACGCGTGCGAGCCGGACATGACGAGCAACGCCAATGTCGTGCACAAGACGGCGGTTCGATCTCTCATCGTGTTCCTTCGTGTCCGAAAACCGGATCGGTACTGGCTCTGTGAGTGTTTCGGTCGGATGATGTGCGTTTCCGACGCGACCTCGTTCCCGTTTTCGGGACGCCGGACGGAGTCGGAGGGTGTGGTCACTGGGCGACCGCACCCTCCGAAGTTCCCGCTACTCCGTCAGCACTGGCCGATTTTCTGCCAGTCGTCGATCTTGACGTCGTCGGCGTTCACGTAGCCTACCGGGCTGGTCGATGTCTGCATCTTTATCCACAGATCCGTACCCATGTCCTGGAAGCAGAAAGCCGTGAACGGTTCGTTGGTCTTACAGCTTCCGTTCGGTCGGGCGTTGTGTCCGGGATTCTCGCGGATAAGTGTGTAGTGGGTGCAGTATCCGGTGGTGCTTGGCTTGGCCACCAGGGCGCTCTCCGCCGGCTGTGCCGCGGCCATCGCGGGAAAGAAGGCGACCGAGGCCGTCAGCATCGCGAACAGCATTGCGATCTTCCGCATTTTGGTAATCCTTTCGGTGTTGGATACTTACTTTTCACCCGGAGGGATCAGGAGCCACCGGGTGCGTCTTTACCGGGTGCTCTTGGAGCACGAGGTTGCGGAGTGTTGTCCGGTTCCCTGGGTGGGATCGTTACGCCGGTCGTCCGAACAGGAAATAGTTCAGCATTCGGGCACGTTCTCCCAGTTCTCGGCCGTTACTGACTCCGATGGCACGTAGCCGTCCCGGTTGTCCGTGGTGCTCATGAAGATCCAGACCTCCATGGGGGTCCGAACTCCAGGCATATGGCTTCTATGGGTTGGTTTCTGAGGCAAGTTCCGAGCGGTCGTGAATTCTGCTCGGGTTCCTCGCGTATTATCGTGTGTTTAGTGCATTTGGCTTGTGAATTTTTCTCTCCTGGAGATGCCGAAGCTTCCCGGGTGTGGAGCGACGGAGTCGTGGTGAGCAGAAAAGTGAGTACTGCGATGGCGGAGCAGGCGATAATGTTCTTCATGGTTCTTCGGTTTTGATCGGTGTGGAGCGGCCCGGTGTTTCGGTATTCGTTCGGCTTCCCCTCTACGCTCAGTTCGGTGTGTCGTGTTGAAGTAGATCAGTTTTTCCCGATGATTGGCAATGATGATTTCCGTTTGCCGCTCGGAAGGGTGAGCGTGAGTCCTCTTCTTGGTGTGGCATCGTTGTGGATATTAATATTTTTCGGCTTTCTCTGTGAAAGTGAGAATGATTTTAAATCATATTTTCTCGTGGCAGTTCGAACAGTGTGGTGGTGTGATCGATCGTCTCTTCGGCAGGATGAATCCACTCGGTTTCCCCGGCGGAAGCCGGTTCGGGAGCTCTGTCTCGGAGTAGCCCGATCGTCCGTGGTGCGGAGGAGGGCGGAGACACTCGAACGGACCCCGGTACGAGTTCCTGCGCGCGGCGACATCGCCGGAAACGAATGCCCGGGACGCGAACTCGAAGAACGCGTCCCGGGTGCCACGGTGGGGACTCACCGCTTCCGCGAGTGCTCGGGTGGCTACAGGGGACGGATCACTTCCGGTGCAGCTTCGGCTCCCCGTCGTCGACCACGAAGGTGGCCGCTGTCTTCGCCGGGGCGCCCCGTTCGGTGACGTAGTCCAGCGTGCGGTAGTCCACCCGCAGCTCGTCCGCGCTGAACCTGGTGCGGACGTAGCCACGCCGGTCCTTGTAGAACTTCACGTGCGGGTTGTCGTCGAGCACGCCCTGCTGAGCGTCCTCGCTGCCGTCACCGCCGCTGGTGACCGAGGTGGTGATGAACTCGGTGCCCGCGGGCGGTGAGTCGGGGTGGTCGTGCGAGTCACGGATCTCGGCGGCCCAGTGCCGGTGCACGTCGCCGGTGAACACCACACCGTTGCGCACGTTGCTGTTTGCCATCCCGTGCGCGATCCGGTCCCGATTGGCGACGTAGCCGTCCCAGGCGTCCATGTTGTATCCCTCGCCGGGGCCGCTGTCGAGGTCCAACTTGGAGAAGAACACCTGTTGCCCCAGCACGTCCCAGCGCGCCCGGGTGTTCCGGAAACCGTTCATGATCCAGCGTTCCTGCTGCTCGCCGGTGATGCTCCGGTTCGGGTCGAAGCGGTCTTCGCAACCGATGCCGTACCCGTCACCACAGGCCTGGTCGTCGCGGTACTGCCTGGTGTCGAGCATGTGGAAGTTGGCGAGGCCGCCCCACCGGATGCGCCGGTAGAGCCGCATGTCGATCCCCCTCGGCCGGGAGCTCCGCCGCAGCGGCATGTTCTCGTAGTAGGCCTGGAACGCCGCCGCGCGCCGATCGAGGAAATCGGGGTCCGGTTGTTCCGGCACCTCGTCGGCCCAGTTGTTCTCGGTCTCGTGGTCGTCCCAGACCACCAGCCAGGGCGCCACCGAGTGGGCCAGTTGCAGATCCTCGTCGGTCTTGTACTGCGCGTGCCGCTGCCGGTAGTTGGCCAGCGTGCGGGTCTCCGGACCGAGCACCTTCCGCACGTCGTGATCCGAAGCGGGGTACTCGTACTGGTAGTCGCCCAGGTGCAGGATCAATCCCGGCTCGTCCTCGGCCATCCTGCGGTAGGCGGTGAAGTAACCGTCACCGAAGTGCGAACAGGACGCGAAGCACAGCGTCAGGTCGCCCATGTGCCCGGGCGGGGGTGCGGTGCGAGTACGCCCGGCCGGTGAGACGTCGTTGCCCACCCGGAAGCGGTAGAAGTACTCGGCGCCGGGACGCAGCCCGTCGACCTCCACGTGGACGCTGTGGGCCTCCTCCGGCCTGGCCCATTCCCAGCCGCGCCGCACCGGTCGAGCGAACCGCTCGTCCTCGGCGATCTCCCACCGCACGGGGTAGGGACGGTTCGGCATCCCGCCCCTGCCGTCCGCCGCGGTCGGCTCCGGAGCCAGCCGGGTCCACAGCACGACACCGGTCGGCAGTGGATCCCCGGAAGCCACTCCGAGGCTGAAGGGGTCGCGCAGCCTGCCGACACCGGCACCGGGCAGACCCCGGCCGTCGGCGTAGGCGGATCCCGCGACCGTGCTCGCCAGCGCGGCACCGCCGACCGCGGCCGCCCCTCCCAGCAGTACCGAACGGCGGCCGACCGAGTTGTCGGGGCCGGACGTAGTGGAGTCGGACATCCCGCTCCTCCAGACAGTTGTTCGAGGACTATCCGGGGAACCACCATCGCCCGTGATCGTCGTCCGAGCCACCCGCGTTCGGTTGGAATCGGGTGAACTCTCGGCCACGAGATCCCTACACTCCGGTTCTTCGCACTTCAACCGGGTTCTCGTCGGATGGGAGCGCTGTGGCCGCTCGGGGTGGAACGGGGAATCCGGTCGGCCGGGCGTGGAACTCGCCGCCCGGGCCGAGGGAGTCGGGCGCGGGTTTTCGCTCCGGAACTCCGCTGTGGAGCGTGAAATCTTTCGAGGAAGCTTTTTCGGGGAACTGTCGCCCGTGCTCTTCGGTGGGAATCGCCGAAGTGTTGCCCGGTCGCGGAGCGGCCGGGAAATCGCTTCAGTTACGTCGGTTCGTGGGGCGTCGGGGTGGGGCGAGTGGTCCGGGTGGCCGGGACGGGCGGGGACGACGTTTCCAGGGCTGGTTCGTCGGCCTGCTCGGTGCTGGCATACCCGGCAACCTAGAGCACACAGTCGATCACGGTGTACGCACCCACCCCTTCGATGGCATCTCTCTCATGTCGATCTGGTTGACCGGGATCCACTTCGTACCTCGCAACCGCCGGGCGGGTGACCGGATGCCTACTATGTGTACAGTCGATCGAGCCACGCTCCGTGCGGCGCCACCCCGACAGCGGATCTCGCTCAACTCGGTGTGATCTCGCGTGGTCCGGCCACACCGTCGGTTATCTCGAAGGACGCCTTGGTCGAGGCATCGGCGCCGCGTCGCGAGACGTAGGGCAGCACCCGGAAGTCCGCCCGCAGCCGTTCGGCGTCGATCCTGGTGCGCAGGTAACCGCGCATCCCGCTGTGGAACCGGATGTGCGGGTTGTCCGGATCACCGGTGAACTCGTCGTCCTCGGCGTCGCCGCCCGAGGCGACCGAGGTGGTGACCAGTTCCGAACCGACCACCGGCGAATCGGGATCCGAGTAGTCGCGCTTCAGGTCGGCCGCGTAGTGCTCGTGGATGTCGCCGGTCAGTACCACCGGATTGCGCACGCCTGCCGCCAGCCAGCCCTCGGTGATCCGACGGCGTGAGGCGGTGTAGCCGTCCCAGGTGTCCATATTGGTCATGGTCAGCGGGCCGTCCAGCGTGTCGTGGTGGGCGAACATCACCTGCTGTCCCAGCAGGTCCCACCTGGCTCGGGAGTCGCGCAGTCCGTCGAGCAGCCACTTCTCCTGCCGCTCACCGGTGATGCTGCGTTCCGGATCGGACTCGGTGCCGCAGGGTCCGACCAGTCCGCCGCACGCCTGGTCGTCGCGGTACTGCCTGGTGTCGAGCATGTGGAAGTTGGCGAGGCCGCCCCACCGGATGCGCCGGTAGAGCCGCATGTCCGTGCCCTGGGGGCGGTTGCTCGCGCGCAGCGGCATGTTCTCGTAGTAGGCCCGGAAGGACTCGGCCCGACGTCGGTCGAAATCCGGTTGGGGCAGTTCCGGGTCGTCGCCCGCCCAGTTGTTGTCCAGTTCGTGGTCGTCCCAGATCACCACCCACGGCGCCGTCCGGTGCGCCAGTCGCAGGTCCGGATCGGTCTTGTACTCGGCGTAGCGCCTGCGGTACTCGGCCAGGTTGTCGGCCTGGAATCCGGTGACCGAGCGGGCTATTCCGGAGAGCAGCGGATACTGCAGGTGTCCCAGCTCGTAGATGTAGTCTCCCAGGTGCAGCACCAGGTCCGGTTCGTCCTCGGCGATCCTGCGGTAGGCGGTGAAGTAGCCGTGTTCCCAAGCGGCGCAGGAGGCGGTGCACACGGTCAGCGGTCGGCTCAGCGAACCGGCGGCCGGTGCGGTGCGGGTGCGGCCGGTGGGAGTCAGGTGTCCGCCGGTGCGGAACCGGTAGAAGTACTCCCGCCCCGGGCGCAGTCCGTCGAGTTCCACGTGGACCGAGTGTCCCCACTCCGGCATGGCACGCGCGGTACCGCGTCGCACGATGCGGTGAAATCGTTCGTCCTCGGCGAGCTCCCAGTCCACATCGATCGTCCGGTCGGGCATCCCGCCGCGTCCGTCGTCGGCGAGGGGGTCGTGGGCGAGTCGGGTCCACAGCACGAAGCCCTGCGGGTCGGGGTCCCCGGAGGCGATGCCGAGGGTGAAGGGGTCGCCGCGGTTCCGGGCAGCGCTCGTGCGGGCCGTTGCCGCACCGCTTCCCAGCCCCAGCGTCGTGGCCGCGGTGGCCGACGCGAGCAGCAGTTTCCGACGATTCCAGTTCGGGGGTCCGGCCGGTGAGTTCATGTGGTCCTCTCGTCGAACGGCTTCGTGCCGGGAGAGCGTGCCGCACAAAAGTGAGCTTTATTCGTATATTTCGCCAGCAAAGCCTGAACGGCGCGTGAGTCGATGTCGACCGGTATCCGGGTGAGACGCTCGTTCGGGGTGTGTCGAGCGGAGGATGCGGGGTTTTCGGCAGGGTCGTGTTGAAGGTTGGCACTCGTCCCGGTAGAGTGCTAGACGAACGGCGCCGGAGCGCCCCGGCACCCGCGACGGCGGGGAGTCACGGAGCCGTCAGGAATCCAGCCAACGCTTCGAAGACCCCAGAAGGCGGAGGTCACACCGTGGCGAGCATCAAGCCGCTTGAGGACAAGCTTGTTGTCCAGGCAAGTGAGGCCGAGACGACGACGGCGTCCGGCATCGTGATCCCGGACACGGCAAAGGAAAAGCCGCAGGAGGGCAAGGTCCTCGCTGTCGGTCCCGGTCGTGTGGACGACAAGGGCAACCGCATCCCGCTCGACGTCAACGAAGGCGACGTCGTCATCTACTCCAAGTACGGCGGGACCGAGGTCAAGTACAACGGCGAGGAGTACCTGGTGCTCTCCGCCCGCGACGTGCTGGCCGTCGTCAACTGACGACTGACTCGTCCCGCTGGCGAGTGAATCTCGTCAACCGACTGGGGACAAGAACGTCCCCGTGGGCGATAAACCGCCCCGGCGGTCCCCGACGCGGACTTCCGGGGCGGTTCGCCTGCGAGCGCTGTCTCGCCGAACGCAGGCAGGCGGCCGCGGGAACGGCCGCGCGCTCGTACACGACTGCGCGCCCGTTCGGCGAACAAAGACATCCCGGCACGCACGCTGAAGGGCTGTTGAAACATGGCTAAGCAAATCAGCTTCGAGGAGGAGGCGCGCCGCTCGCTTGAACGCGGCGTGAACCAGCTCGCCGACTCCGTGAAGGTCACCCTCGGGCCGCGCGGTCGGCACGTCGTACTGGACAAGCAGTTCGGCGGGCCGCAGATCACCAACGACGGTGTGACGATCGCCCGTGAGATCGATCTGGAGGACCCGTACGAGAACCTGGGTGCCCAGCTCGTCAAGAACGTCGCCACCAAGACCAACGACGTCGCCGGCGACGGCACCACCACCGCGACCGTGCTGGCGCAGGCGCTGGTCAGCGGCGGTCTGCGCAACCTCGCCGCGGGTGCCAACCCCTCCTCGCTGGGCAACGGCATCCAGCAGGCGGCCGAAGCGGTGATCGAGTCCCTCAAGGAGCAGTCCACTCCGGTCAAGGGGCGCGACAACATCGCCCAGATCGCGACCGTGTCCTCGCGCGACGAGAACATCGGTTCGCTGGTCGGCGAGGCGATGGAGCGGGTCGGCGACGACGGTGTGATCACCGTCGAGGAGTCCTCGACACTGGCCACCGAGCTGGAGGTCACCGAGGGTGTCCAGTTCGACAAGGGCTACGTCTCGCCGTACTTCGTCACCGACTCCGAGCGGCAGGAAGCCGTGCTGGAGGACGCCCAGGTCCTGCTGCACCAGGACAAGATCTCCAACATGCAGGAGCTGCTGCCCCTGCTGGAGCGGGTGGCCAACGACGGCAAGCCGCTGCTGATCGTCGCCGAGGACGTCGAGGGCGAGGCGCTGTCCACGCTGGTGGTCAACGCCGTGCGCAAGACGTTCAAGGTCGTCGCGGTCAAGGCCCCCTACTTCGGTGACCGCCGCAAGGCGTTCCTGCAGGACCTGGCCGCCGTGACCGGTGCGCAGCTGATCTCGCCGGACGTCGGCCTCAAGCTCTCCGAGGTCGGCCCCGAGGTGCTGGGCTCCGTGCGCCGCGTGACCGTCACCAAGGACAACACCACGGTTGTCGACGGTGGCGGCAGCAAGGACGACGTGCAGGCCCGGGTCAAGCAGATCCGCAACGAGATCGAGGCCAGCGACTCGGACTGGGACCGCGAGAAGCTGCAGGAGCGGCTGGCCAAGCTCGCGGGCGGTGTGGCCGTCCTCAAGGTCGGTGCTGCCACCGAGACCGAGATGAAGGAACGCAAGTCCCGCATCGAGGACGCCGTGGCCGCGGCCAAGGCCGCCGCCGAGGAAGGCAGCATCCCGGGCGGTGGGTCCAGCCTGGTGCACGCCACCAAGTCGCTGGAGAACAACCTCGGCCTGTCGGGTGACGAGGCCACCGGTGTCCAGCTGGTGCGCAGTGCCCTCGAGGCCCCGCTGTTCTGGATCGCCAACAACGCGGGCGAGGAAGGCGCGGTCGTGGTCTCCAAGGTCCGCGACATGAAGTGGGGCGAGGGCTTCAACGCCGCCGACCTCACCTTCGGCGACCTCACCGGCCCCGGCGTGGTCGACCCGCTGAAGGTGACCCGCTCCGCGGTCTTCAACGCGGCGTCCATCGCGCGCATGGTCCTCACGACCGAGAGTGCCGTGGTCGACAAGCCCGAGGAGGAGGAAGACTCCTCCGGCGGGCACAGCCACTGACGCTCACCGGCACGGCCTCGCCGGTGGGTGAGGCCACCGCCGTTGGAATCGGGGCGGCACCGGACGGTGCCGCCCCGATTTCGTGTCGCGACCCCGCGAGCCGTCGCCGTGTTCCCCCCGTTGACTCCGACACGTCGGCGGTCTCCCCACTCGCCGCGACACGGGCTCGACGGCATCGGACGAGCCGATGCCGCTGTGCTCCGGTTCCGGTCCCGTGCGAACCGGAGCCCCGCTCCGTACCCGGTTCGTCGGCCGAGTACGGCATCGGTGTGCGGTCGCCGTGCGATACGACCGCTCCACCTCGCCGTTCGGGGCAGCCCGACATCGCGTTGGGCCGCCCAACACCTCGGGGCGGCCGATCCACGTGGTGCCCGGGTCCTCCGTCCGCACGAGCGCGAGTTCTGTCGTGGGTTCCGAGGTCGGTCACTCGTGGCCCTCGGAGTCGGGTGCCCGGCCGGTATCGTGATGTCCTTCCCCGCTCCTCCCGGGACCTGTCGGTTCGTTCGAATCGTTTCCCGGTGTACCGCTTTCCGGGAGTTCCCCGCCGGTGCGTCACACCGCCAGCGGTTCGTCCGTCTTTCGACTGTTCTTGATCATTACCTCACGCTCCGACTCCGAGAGCCCGCCCCAGATGCCGTAGGGCTCCTGCACGGTCAGTGCGTGTTTCCGGCACTGCTCCAGAACCGGACAGCGGTGGCACACTTCCTTGGCCTTGGCCTCCCGCCTGGCTCTGGCCGGGCCACGTTCTCCGTCCGGGTGAAAGAAGTACGCGCTGTCCATCCCCCGGCACAGGCCCTGTATCTGCCAATCCCAGATATCGGCGTTCGGCCCGGGAAGACGTCGTGTGTCCGCCATTGCGACGACCACCTCCAATTCGGTGGGTCCCCTCCCTGCCACGGTGTGTTACCGCAGCCTCGCACGGATCACAGTAAAACCGAGTCAAAGCTTGTTCAACCCTTTTGGCTGGTAAAGGTGGTTCACGTTGGAGTGACATTGCGATGACCATGCCGGGTTGCCTCGACACGTGCGCTACCACGAACATGTCCGATGATGATGTGGTCGAGGTGACGAGGTGGTCGGCTGTGAACGCCGAATCGGCCGGATGTGGAGCTCTGTCCGCCACCGCGAACGGCTCAGCGGGTGACGAGTGCGAGTCCGACGAGGGGGAGACGCTCGATGTTCCCGTCACCCCGAAGTTGTCGGTCGCGGCCGTCGCGCGCAGGCTGGGAATCGCTCCCGCTACGTTGCGGACCTGGGATCGTCGGTACGGGCTCGGGCCCACCGAGCACTCCTCCGGACGGCACCGTCGTTACGGGCCGGAGGACATCGCCCGGCTGGAGCTGATGCAGCACGCCCTGCTCCGGGGGGCTTCCCCCGCGGAGGCGGCCCGCTACGCGCACGCGTCCGCCGTGCGGCACGGTGGTGCCACGGCGGCGATGGGCGCCGGCGGCGAGGCCCGGTTCCCGGTGGCCGATTCCTCCCGTGACGACTCGAGGCCGGAGTCCGAGTCACGTGCCGTGGCCGAGGTGAACGAGGACGGCTCGGTGCTGCTGAGCGGTGTGCTCGGCGACGACGGGGCGCCGAACGCCGAGCGGATCGACACGGCCAACACCGGTGGGCGGGGACTGCGGCTCGGCGGGGCGAGCCCGAACGCCCGCGGGCTCGGTCGGGCCGTGCTGGCGCTGGACGCGTTCGCCGCGCAGCGCATCCTGCGCCGCAGCGCGGAGCAGGACGGGGTCCGAGCGACGCTGTGCGAGGTGCTGTGGCCGGTGCTGGGTGCTCTCTCCGAACTGCGTGAGCGCACCGGCAGTGGTTCGGAGATGCCGAAGTTGCTGGAGGACTCGGCGGTCACCGCGTTGCGTTCGGTGATCGCCGATGCCCCCGAGCCGCAGACTCCGCGTCCGGTGCTGCTCGCGCCGGCGGTCGGTGAGCAGCAGTCCGTGGAGCTGTTGGCGCTCGCGGCCGCGTTGGCCCGTGCGGGTATCGGACACCGACTGTTCGCCGCCGCACTGCCCAGGGAGGGGCTGGAGGTCGCCATTCGGCGGACGGCGCCCGCCGCGGTGCTCGTCTGGTCCGAGTACTCGGCTTTCGCCGATCCCCGGCTGGTCACGGGGCTGCCCAAACCGCGCCAGCGGGTTCGCGTCTTCGTGGCGGGTGGCGGTTGGTCGCCCGAGGCGTTGCCCGAACAGGTGGAGCACCTCGGTTCCTGGGAGGGGGCGTTGCGACGGCTCGACGAACTGGTGCGGGACTTCGGGGAGAGTCAATAGTGACATAGATCACGTAATGATCCTCGTGTTGCGGCCACGCGGTCTCGACTGTCCAAATGGGACTTTTTGTTGAGTACGTTCGAGTGAATATCGCAGGTAGTGGGCGCGTCGCGGAATATACCCCGGAACGGGTGAAACTCTTACGGTTTGAATGCTCCGTTCCGGTGAGACGTACCCGGCGTGTTTATCACTCGAAAGTGGTTGATCGGCGCGACGCGCGGGTCAAGCTCTGTCCGAATGTTTCCGATGAAGGAGGTGGAACGTTCACTCGCCTGTAGGAAGGGAGTTCCCGTGACGACGGTCTTGATTTGTGATGACCGGCGGAGCGTCCGGGAGGGGCTCACCCGTGTGATGTCGGCTGTACCGGGTGTGAGCCGAATCGACTGTGTAGCACACGGTGACGAGCTGCTCTCCCGATTCGCCCGGCAGGCGGTCGACGTTGTTCTGGTGGGTACCCAGCGTGCGGTGCCCAACGGTGTTGAGGCCACTCGCAGGTTGGTCTCCGCGCATCCGCAGGCCAACGTGATCGTCTTCGGCGCACCGGACGACGCCGGAAGTATCGCGGCCGCCATCGCGGGTGGCGCACGTGGTTACCTCCGTTGGGATGCCTCCAGGCCGGAACTCGTGGCCGCGTTGGCGCACACCCTGGCGAGTACTTCGGTTCCCGCCCCTCGGCAACCGTCCGATCCAGGTGTGCAGCTCACCGATCGCGAACTCCAAGTGCTGCGCGGCATGGCGCAGGGCAAGAGCAACGGTCAGATCGGCCGTGAGCTCTACCTCTCCGAGGACACGGTCAAGACCCACGCGCGGCGGCTGTTCCGCAAGCTCGGAGTCCGGGACCGCGCGCAGGCGGTCGCCCACGGTTTCCGACGCGGCCTCGTCGCTTGAAGCGGCATCCGATCGGTACTTCCGAGCGCTCGACCGCCTCCAGAAGACTTCGGTGTTCCGTCGGTGAACCGTGCTCGCTACGGGTCCGTTCGGCGCGGTTCTCGTCACCCCGTTCGAGGGGTGCCCGAACTCGCCGAGCCGGTCCTCGAGACGGTCGTGCGGTCACGTCGGAGGAGTTCGTTCGGCTGCGTCGGAGTCCGGCCGGGTCACCGGTCGTGGTCGACTGAGGCGGTGATGCGAACCGCCTCGGCCGCCGTGGTCGGCGAGCGATGTCTCGTCGCCCGTTCCCGGTCATCCCTACGCCGGTGCGTGGCATCCGGAGGCCGCCGTCGCGTCGGTCGCGGTAGCCGTGTCCGATATCACGGTCTCCCGTTCGGGGTGTGACTTGGCCGGGACGTTTCACGACGAAGCGTCCCGCTGGGGTGTTCCACAGTGCCGTTCCGGGGCCCACCCCTACGGTTCCGCCGTGGTGATATGCCAGTTGACCAGGAAAAACTGTTCGATGTTGCTCCCGTGGTGCCGGGTCGTGCCCATGTCGGGCTCGGTTCGCCGGGCTCGCTTCGCCGTCGTGACTCGCTGCTCATCCGGTCCACTCGGTGTACGGAGCGCTACACCGAAACGGTAGTGTGACCACGGGATCAGCGCGCTTGGCGCGTGTCCGGGCAACTTCGATTCAAGTCAACGCGTAACACCGAGGCTGGCGTCTGCGATGAGCAACGTGGGGGACGGGCTGGACGCTCTTGTCAGCGCCTCCATCGACGGCGACCGCCAGTCGATCGAGCGCTTACTGGCCGAAATCCGTCCTTTGGTGGTGCGGTACTGCCGCGCCAGGGTTGGTCGAAACGAACGTACGTTCGCTTCGGCGGACGATGTCGCCCAGGAGGTGTGTCTCGCTGTGCTGACGGCGTTACCCACTTACCGGGACCAGGGACGGCCTTTCCTGGCGTTCGTGTACGGCATCGCCGCGCACAAGGTGGCCGATGCGCACCGTGCATCGGCTCGCAATCGGTCCGAACCGGTCGCGGATCCTCCGGAGGCCCCGGAAGACCAGGCCGGACCCGAGCAGCGGGCCATACAGGGTGAGCTTTCGGGCAGGATGGCGCAGTTGCTGCGCGTGCTGCCCGCCAAGCAGCGGGAGATCCTGCTGCTTCGGGTGGTCGTCGGGTTGTCCGCGGAGGAAACCGCCGAAGCGGTCGGTTCGACGCCGGGAGCGGTGCGTGTGGCGCAGCACCGCGCGCTCGCCCGGCTGCGAAAGACGCTGTCCGCGGAGGAGGTGGTCTGATTGGCGGAACGAAGAGGCTCCGGAAGTGACGACGGGCGTGACTCCGTCGAGCCCGGCCGGCAGGACGACCGGTTCAGTGCCGAAGAGAAGACCGAGTCCGGACCCGATTCGTCCGGTGACGATTCCGGAACGAGTGTCGAGTCCCGATCCGACGAACACCCCTCGGATGATCACGATGTCGGCGTGCCGGATGAGCCGGAACATTCCGTCGAGGCCGACGACACCGATGCCGAGATCGTGGAGTTCCCGCGGGGCGGGCAACGCTCCGCCCCGGAGTCCGACGACGTCACGTTTCCGGACGACACGCTGCTCTCCGAAGACATGTTGTTGTCCGAGGGGGAACTGGCCTCCGAGGAGGATCTCGCCCTGGCGGACGAGCTCACCGGGACCGGTGCCGAGGAGGACGCGGAGCCCGTCGACCTCGCGCGCCTGCGGGCCGACGACGAGTTGCTGGACATGCTCGGCCAGTCGGGAGGTCACAGCGGCTCCGCCGATGCCGAGACCGACGTCGAGGATCTGTTGCTCGCTTGGCGGCGGGACGTCGACGCGACACCGATAGGGGAACTCGTCGACGTCGATCGCGCCGCCGCCGCTGTGGCGGCGGGCAGGCCCAGGCGCCGTTCCCGCGTTCCCAGGCTGCGTCACCTGGTGCCAGTGGCCAGTGCCGCTGCTGTGCTGATGATCGGCTTCACCGGAGTCGGCCTCGCCGCTCGTGACGCCGCGCCGGGAGACGCGTTGTGGGGCGTCACGCAGGTTCTCTACAGCGACCGTGCCGCTTCGGCCGCGGCCGCTTCCCGTGCGCAGAGCCAGTTGGACGTGGCCAGCCAAGCCTGGCAGAACGGCCGCGAGGATGCGGCCGAGACCGCCCTGCACCGTGCGGAGGAACAGCTCAGCACCATCGATCCGGGAGAACGGCGTTCCGACCTGCGTGCCGCGCACGCCTCGTTGAGCGCGAAGTTCGACCGCCCGCCGGATTCGTCGGCCGGCTCCTCCACCACGGGGAGCGGTTCCGAACAGCCCGGCTCCTCCACCACGGGGAGCGGTTCCGAACAGCCCGGGAACTCCGCCACCGATTCCCCGGGGACTTCCGGTGACAGCAACCCGCCCTCCTCGGAGACCACACCCAGTCCGACGGACGGGTCCGAGCCGAGTACCACCTCGGACCAGGAGCGCCCGCCTTTCCCGAGCGAGACCAGCCCCAGTGAGACAGGTGCCTCCAGCAGCGGTGACGACACCGTTTCGGGGTCGGGAAGTGGTCAGGCGCGCGATTCCCAGTCCGACTGAGCGAGCGAACCGGCCGGGCGGACGAACCGGCCGGACCCGGTTCGAACTCCTCGGCCGCGCCTGATGTGGCGCCGTTGCCCGATGGGCGGCGGCGCCACACCGCTCAAGAGCCGTTCGTGGCGGTGGAACCGCCCCGGTGGAACGTCTCGGCGCGTCCGACGGCCGCCGTCGGACGCGCTCGGTGCACGAGACGGATTCGCCGCGTATTCGCCAGTGGGCCGAACGAGTCCGGTGTCCTCGGCCGGGCGGGTTCGCCGCCCGGCCGATGCGAGAGTTCCCGGCGGCTGCGCCGATCCGCAGATCCTGCGTTGCTCCGCAGGGCCTGCGTTGCTCCGCAGGGGCTGCGTTGTTCCTCAGCGGCTGCGCTGGTCCTCGGTCTCGATCACACCGTCGGCGAACCCACGGCAGTACTCCCAGCTCACGTAGTGGCCCGGGTTCGGTTCGTACGCCGGTTCGTGCGGGCGCATCCGGCCGTCGTTGAGCAACTGCTCCAGGCTCGACCGCAACAGTTCCCAGTCGTGGTAGTGCGGTTCGCCGCAGTCCGAGCAGTCCACGACGATCCCGCGGATACCGCGCGGCTCCAGCAACGCCTGGTACACGGCGAGGTCGGCCAGGTCGGACAGCAGTTCGGCGCGTTCCTCGTCGCCGAGCTGCTGGTCCTGCTCGAATTCCTGGTCGCCGAGGGCCATGCTCGGGTCTTCCGGATCGCCCGCGAACGGGTCTGGTGGCAATGGGTCATGCGGCACGACCCGCACGGTACCGGTAGCGTCCAACTCCGCCGAGCCGTGGCCGGGGAGCCGCTGGTAATCGGCTCTGGATACCATGTGGGGACACCGCCCGTGAGTCGTGTCGAAGGCGTTTTTCGGTGGTGGGTACCTCGTACCTTCCGGCCGCCTCCGCCGGAACGGCTCGCCGGGTCCGCTTCGCCGCGAGGCACCGGCTCGATCATCGATTCGAGTGGCCCCGTCCGAGTCGCGAAACAGGCCCCGTTCGAGTCGTGGAACGGGCTCCGGGAGTGTCTCGCGGGTCCGGATGCTCACCGAGTGAGACAACCGTTCCCGGGCGGGGATCCACACGACGCACTTCAAACAGACATCAGGAAGGCACTCCTTCGCGCTATGACCAGCGAGCTGACCGCCCCGGGGTTCCCGACCAAGTTCGCGACGCTCGGGCTGACCTTCGACGACGTGCTGTTGCTGCCCGGCGAGTCCGACATCGTTCCCAGTGCCGTGGACACCAGCACCCGGTTCTCCCGCAACATCCAGCTGCGCGCCCCGCTCAGTTCGGCGGCCATGGACACGGTCACCGAGGCGAGGATGGCCATCGCCATGGCCCGGCTCGGCGGGGTGGGAATCCTGCAGCGCAACCTTCCGGCCGACGAGCAGGCCGCCCAGGTCGAGGTGGTCAAGCGCTCCGAGGCGGGAATGGTCACCGACCCGGTGACCTGTTCTCCAGAGGACTCGTTGTCCGATGTGGATGCGTTGTGCGCGCGCTACCGCATCTCCGGCGTTCCGGTGGCCGAGCCGGACGGCACGCTGGTGGGCATCATCACCAACCGTGACATGCGGTTCGAGACCGACCACACCAAGCGGGTGCGCGAGATCATGACGTCGGCGCCCCTGATCACCGCCCTGGTCGGGGTCACCGCTGACGACGCGCTCGACCTGCTGCGCAGGAACAAGGTCGAGAAGCTCCCGATCGTGGACAACGCGGGCAAGCTGCGTGGGCTGATCACGGTCAAGGACTTCGCCAAGACCGAGCAGTACCCGGACGCCACCAAGGACGCCGACGGCAGGCTGTTGTGCGGTGCGGCCGTCGGGGTCGGAGCCGACTCGCACGAGCGGGCGATGGCGCTGGTCGACGCGGGGGTGGACGTGCTGGTGGTCGACACCGCCCACGGCCACTCCAAGGCCGTCGCCGAGACCGTGGCCACGCTCAAGAGCGAACTGGGCGACTCCGTCGACGTGGTCGGAGGCAACGTCGCGACCAGGAACGGGGCGCAGTCCCTCGTCGACGCCGGGGCCGACGGCGTCAAGGTCGGCGTCGGACCGGGCTCCATCTGCACCACCAGGGTGGTGGCGGGCGTCGGTGTGCCGCAGATCACCGCCATCTACGAGGCGGACCAGGCCTGCCGTCCCGCCGGGATTCCGCTGGTGGCCGACGGCGGCATCCAGTACTCCGGCGACATCGCCAAGGCGATCGCCAGCGGTGCCAGCAGCGTGATGCTCGGCAGCCTGTTCGCGGGCACGGCCGAGGCTCCCGGGGAGCTCGTGCTGGTCAACGGCAAGCAGTTCAAGGTCTACCGGGGCATGGGGTCGCTCGGCGCGATGTCCTCGCGGGAGAACGGCAAGTCCTACTCCAAGGACCGCTACTTCCAGGACGACGTGCTCTCCGAGGACAAGTTGGTCCCGGAGGGCATCGAGGGCCGGGTGCCCTATCGCGGCCCGCTCGGGCAGGTAGTACACCAGCTGATCGGCGGAGTTCGCTCGGGGATGGGCTTCACCGGTTCCGGAACCATCCCGGAACTGCAGCAGGCCCACCTGGTCCGGGTCACGGCGTCGGGACTCAAGGAGAGCCACCCGCACGACATCACCATGACCGCCGAGGCACCCAACTACACCACGCGGTAGCCTGCCCCGCCGGGCGAACCCGGTGGGAACTCGACCCCCTCTTCGACTCACAGCGGCACCGCGGGAAGGAAACACGTGCGGGATCTTGTGGAAATCGGGATGGGCCGGACGGCCATGCGCGGCTACGACCTGGACGATGTCGAGATCGTTCCGTCGCGCCGTACGCGCTCCTCCAAGGACGTATCCCTGTCCTGGCAGATCGACGCCTATCGCCTCGACATTCCGCTGGTGACGCATCCCACCGACGCGGTGGTGTCACCGGCCACGGCGATCCGGATCGGTGAGCTGGGCGGTCTGGGAGTGCTCAACGCCGAGGGGCTCTGGGCCCGGCACGAGAACGTCGAGGGAGAGCTCGCCCAGGTCGTGCGTACCGCCGAAGAGGGTGAGGGGCCGGACGCCGCGATCGCGATGCTGCAGCAGCTGCACGCCGCGCCGATCCGTACCGACCTGCTGACCGAGGCCATCAAGCAGATCAAGGACTCCGGCGTCACGGTCGCCGCGCGCGTCAGCCCGCAGCACGCGGAGGAACTCACCCCCACGCTGCTCGCCGCCGGCGTCGAGGTGCTGATGGTGCAGGGCACCATCGTCTCCGCCGAGCACGTCTCCCAGGAAGGGGAACCGCTGAACCTCAAGCGGTTCATCGGCGAGCTCGACGTGCCGGTGATCGCGGGTGGGGTCGGCGACTACCGCACCGCGATGCACCTGATGCGCACCGGAGCCGCCGGGGTGATCGTCGGTTTCGGGCAGTCCCGCTCCGCTACCACCACCCAGACGCTGGGCATCGGGGTGCCGATGGCCACCGCCGTGGCCGACGCCGCTGCCGCCCGGCGGGACTACCTGGACGAGACCGGCGGGCGCTACGTGCACGTGATCGCGGACGGCGGGCTGTCCTACTCCGGTGACATCGCCAAGTCGATCGCCTGCGGCGCCGACGCGGTGATGCTGGGGGAGGCCCTGACCGAGACCTCGGAGGCCCCCGCGCAGGGTTACTACTGGACGGCCGCCGCTGCGCACCCCAATCTGCCGCGCAGCGAGATCGTCGGCTTCAACAGCGCCGGGGTGGACCTGAACACACTGCTGTTCGGCCCGAGCAGCGATCCCTACGGGACGCTGAACCTGTTCGGGGCGCTGCGTCGTGCCATGGCCAAGACGGGGTACTCCGAACTGAAGGAGTTCCAGAAGGTCGGTTTGATGTTGTGCCGTTGATTCCGGTTGCCCGGGTGGTCGGTTAGCCGATCGCTGAGCCGGACGCTCGCGGCGTTGGGCCTACTCAAGAGCTCAAGAGCAGGCCCAACGCCGCGAGCGGCTGCCGATCCAGTCGGTACGCAGGGCGCCCCACCGTGCACGACCGATCCGACAACTCGTCATCGATCTCCGGCGCTCGCGGTCGAGTCACCGGAAATCCCGCGACGCCGCCATGGCCGTCGATTCCCACGATGCCGCGCACACCGTCCGCAGCGCAGGTCGTTCAGGCAACACCGGTGTTCTGCGCGGCGCAGATCCACCACTGGCCATCCAGCTTGGAAAGTATCCAGGTGCCCACGTTGGCGCGTCGCCCCGCTTGGCTGATCGCGGGTTGCCGAAGACACACGATCGCCACATCCGACCGCGGAAAGATCACCTGCTCGATCTCGTACCAGGTTCGGATGCCGTCGGCGTGGTTTTCCAATCGCTCCTTGTGGTATTCGTGCAGTTCCTGCCAGTCCTGGAACCGGACGCCGTTGACGGCGGTGAACACCGTGTCGGTGGTAAACCTGTCGTCGAACTTCGCCGCGTCGTGCTCGACGAAGGCGGTTTCGAGTTCGTCGAAGATCTTCCTGATCGCGCGCAGATCCTCTTCGTGATCGTCGTCGTGGTGTGCTTTGGGACGGTTCGACATGTTCGTTCCTCCGCCGGGGACGCGGGCAAGTCAGGGATTCAGCGAGCTTGCCGTCGGGACTGCTACCGGGAACTCATCGTGGAACGGCTCGATCGCCTGCTCTGGTACCGGCACCTCGGGCGGCGCCGCACTGCTCGATGTGAGCCACCACGCCGCGACGCCGGAGGGAGACGCGTCGGCGCAGGGGCGCGTGTGAGTTCCACTGGAAACCTACGGTGACCCACCCGGGCTCGCGGTTTCGGGGGATGCGGGGCCGCCGTCGGAACCGAGCTGTGTTCTTGACCGGTTGAGCGGCGGGGCGGTGCGACCGTCGGTGCGTGCCGTTGCCCTGCCGCGTTGCCGTCCCGGGCTGGCTCCGGCCGAAAAATGTGCTCCCGGGAGCCGCTCAGCTATGGCTACTGGCGAGTAATTTGTTCTACTCTCACATCCATGAGTGATCGGGGACACCTTCGGCGCGAGAACTCCGGCGAGCAGGACTACGACGTGGTCGTGATCGGCTCCGGCTTCGGCGGCAGCGTGGCCGCACTGCGGTTGACCGAGAAGGGATACCGCGTGGCCGTGCTGGAAGCGGGCAGAAGGTTCGCCGACGACGAGTTCCCCAAGACCTCCTGGGACCTGCGCCGCTTCCTGTGGGCACCCCGGCTCGGCTGCTTCGGGATCCAGCGCATCCACATGCTGCAGAACGTGCTGATCCTCGCCGGTGCGGGAGTGGGCGGCGGCTCCCTGGTCTACGCCAACACGCTCTACCGCCCGATGAAGCCGTTCTTCCAGGACTCGCAGTGGGCGCACATCACCGACTGGGAGGACGAGCTCGACCCGCACTACGAGCAGGCGAGCCGGATGCTCGGTGTGGTCACCAATCCCACCGAGACCCCGTCCGACCGGGTCATCCGGCGGGTGGCCGACCGGATGGGCGTGGGCGAGAGCTACCACCCCACCCCGGTGGGGGTGTACTTCGGCGAGCCGGGCGAGAACAACGCGGACCCCTACTTCGGTGGCGCGGGGCCGGAACGCACCGGCTGCACCGAGTGCGGTGCCTGCATGACTGGTTGCCGGGTCGGCGCGAAGAACACCCTGATGAAGAACTACCTCTACCTGGCCGAGTCCAAGGGCGCCGAGGTGTGGCCGCTGACCACGGTCGGCGGGATGCGGAAGGACGCCGACGGCCGCTGGCGCATCCGCACCGAGCGAACCGGCGCAGTGCTGGGCGGACGGGGTCGAACCTTCACCGCCGACCAGGTGGTGGTCGCCGCCGGAACCTGGGGAACCCAGAACCTGCTGCACCGCTGCGGGCAACGCGGTGAACTGCCCGGGCTCTCCCACAAGCTCGGTGAGCTGACCAGGACCAACTCCGAGGCGATCATCGGCGCGCAGCGCGGTTCGGTCGACGCGGAACGCGACTTCTCCACCGGCACCGCGATCACGTCCTCGTTCCACCCGGACAACGACACCCACATCGAGCCGGTGCGCTACGGCAGGGGAAGCAACGCCATGGGGCTGTTGCAGACCCTGCCCACCAGCGGCGGTATCGACAAGCCGCGCTGGCGGCAGTGGTTGCGAAACGTGCTGACGCGCCCGCTGGCCACGCTGCGGCTGCTCTCGGTGCGGCGCTGGAGCGAGCGCACGGTGATCCTGCTCGTGATGCAGAGCCTGGACAACTCGCTGCGCACCAAGCTCGGCAAGGGGCTGTTCGGCCGCCGCAAGCTCGTTTCGCAGCAAGGGCACGGCGCCCCCAATCCGACCTGGATCCCGGCGGGCGAACGGGCCAACGAACTGGCCGCCGAGGAGATCGACGGCATCGCGGGCGGCACCTGGGGCGAACTGTTCGACGTCCCGATGACCGCGCACTTCATCGGTGGTTGCCCGATCGGCTCGGACCCGGAGCACGGCGTGATCGATCCCTACCACCGCGCCTGGGGATACCCGGACATGTCCATCGTGGATGGTTCGGCGATAACCGCCAACCTCGGGGTCAACCCCTCGCTGACGATCACCGCACAGGCGGAGCGGGCCTTCTCGATGTGGCCGAACAAGGGCGAGCCCGACCCGCGCCCCACCCAGTCGGAGGGGTACCGGCGGGTGGAACCCGTGGCTCCGGCCGACCCGGCAGTGCCCTCGCACGCGCCGGGGGCCCTGCGGCGCTGAGCGGACGGATCACGGCCGCCGCGATGCTCTCCGGAGGAGCTCGTGGCGGGGTCGGTCACGGGTGCGCGACGCCCTCGTCGAACGTCGGACCGGGAACGATACGCTGACCGTCGTAGTGTTCTCACCTGGAGGTTCGACGTCGTGTCCGACACCACAGGCGGTATCGACCCCGCCGGGCAGACTGCTGAGCGAGGACGGCCCGGTAGCGGCCCCGTCCTGGTGGTCGACTTCGGCGCGCAGTACGCGCAGCTGATCGCCCGCCGGGTACGTGAGGCGCAGGTCTATTCCGAGGTGGTCCCGCACGACACGCCCGTCGAGGAGATGCTGCGCCGCGACCCCGCCGCCATCGTGCTCTCCGGCGGTCCCGCCAGCGTCTACGCGGCCGACGCGCCGCAGGTGGACGCGGAACTGTTCCGCTCCGGAGTGCCCGTGCTGGGGATCTGCTACGGCTTCCAGGCCATGACCAGGGCGCTCGGCGGCACCGTCGAGCACACCGGCACCAGGGAGTTCGGGCGTACCGAGCTGTCGGTGTGCTCCACGGGCGGGACGTTGCACCAGGAGCTCCCGGACCACCACCCGGTCTGGATGAGTCACGGTGACTCGGTGAGCAAGGCTCCCGAGGGATTCCGGGTGATCGCCGAGACCGCGGACACGCCGGTCGCCGCCTTCGAGAACCCGGAGAGCGGCCTCGCCGGGGTGCAGTACCACCCCGAGGTGGCGCACTCGCCGCACGGTCAGGAGGTGCTGCGCCGCTTCCTGCACGACATCGCCGGTATCCGGCCGAGGTGGACCACCACCTCGATCGTGGACGAGACCGTCGCGGCGGTACGGGAGCGCATCGGGGACGCCCGCGCCATCTGCGGACTCTCCGGCGGGGTGGACTCGGCCGTGGCCGGTGCGCTGGTCAACAAGGCGGTCGGTGATCAGCTGACCTGCGTTTTCGTCGACCACGGGCTGCTGCGTTCCGGGGAACGCGCTCAGGTGGAGCGTGATTTCGTCGCCGCCACCGGAGCGCGCCTCGTCGTGATCGACGCGGTGGAGCAGTTCACCGAAGCGCTCGCGGGTGTCACCGACCCCGAGGAGAAGCGCAAGATCATCGGCCGTGAGTTCATCCGCACCTTCGAGCGCGCCGCGCGGGACCTGCAGGAGGAAGCCGGTCAGGCCGGGGAGCGGATCGAGTACCTGGTGCAGGGCACGCTCTACCCGGACGTCGTCGAGTCCGGGGGAGGCAGCGGCACCGCCAACATCAAGAGCCACCACAACGTCGGCGGGCTGCCCGAGGACCTGCAGTTCGACCTGGTCGAACCGTTGCGCGCGCTGTTCAAGGACGAGGTCCGCCGGGTCGGGCTGGAGATGGGGCTGCCCGAGACCATCGTGCACCGGCAGCCGTTCCCCGGGCCGGGGCTGGCCATCCGCATCATCGGCGAGGTCACGCCGCGACGGCTGGAGACGCTGCGTGCGGCGGACGCGATCGCCCGCGAGGAGCTGACCGCCTCCGGCGTCGACCGCGACATCTGGCAGTGCCCGGTGGTGCTGCTCGCCGACGTGCAGTCGGTCGGTGTGCAGGGCGACGGGCGCACCTACGGTCATCCGGTGGTGCTGCGTCCGGTGTCCAGCGAGGACGCCATGACGGCGGACTGGACCAGGCTGCCCTACGAGGCGCTGGAACGGATCTCGACCCGGATCACCAACGAGGTCGCCGACGTCAACCGGGTGACGCTGGACGTGACGTCCAAGCCCCCGGGCACCATCGAGTGGGAGTGACTCCGGGCAGTTCACCAGCCTGAACCGTTGTCCTCGGTGGAGACACGTTTCTCGGCGGGCACGCGCGTGCCCGCCGAGTTCGCCCTCCCGCTGCTCGGCTCAGCGCCTGCGCAGCTACCCGGCTCAGCGCCTGCGCAGCGAGGCCACCAGCATGATCACTCCGATGGCCGCCGCGGCGAAGGCCAGTACGCGCTGCGTGGACCAGCCTCCGCCGACGAGGAAGTAGATCGACGCCGCCACGGTCATGATTCCCGCGGTCAGGGTGACCGGATCCGGACTGAACCGGCGTGCTCCGCCGTTCGTGCTCTCGTTCACGGGGACCTGCTCGGGTTGGTGCTGCTCAGTAGCCACGGATCACCTCCACGCTTCCCGTCTCCACCATCAGGTTCAGCCGGACGGAACCGCCCCCGGGGCCGTCGGTGCCGAGGTCGTTCTCGGTGACCCGGATGTCCCTGCCCGACCGCTCGTCGCCGAGGCAGTCCACCCGCCCCAGATCGCTGGCGCAGGTGACCCGCGCGTCGGTCTCCGGCGGGAGGTACACGGTGACCGTGCCCATTCCCAGGGTGACGTCGGTTCCCACCTCCCTGTCGGCGGGGAACCGCATGCTCTCCAACCCCAGCACGATGCTTCCCGCCGAGCCCGAGTACTCCGACTCCAGACCCGTCGTCTGCTCCGGGAACACCGTCAGGTTGGTGTAGTCCGCCCACGGTCGCTCCGGAATCACCGTGGACAGCATCGCCGCCAGCGCCACCGGAACCGCGAACAGGATGAGCCAGCGACCCCGGCGCAGGAAGGAACCCACCAGCATCCCGCAGCCGATCACCCCGAGCATCAGTGCCCAGATCGCCACCGCGGACAGGCCGAAGGCGATCCCGAAACCGCCCACCAGCAGCGCGACTCCCAACGTCGCCAGCGTGATCGAGTAGCGCGGCCCGCGGCCTCCGGCCGCTCCCCGCTCCGGAGGTCGTGGTTCGTCGGTCGGGGGTGCCCAACCGCTCGGTGGTGGTTGGTTCGGCGGCTGTCCGAACCGCTCGGTCGGGTAACGGGGTGGCTCCGGGGCGGGTGGTCCCGACACGGGTGGCTCGTACGGGGGCGCCTCGGATCGGGCGGTCGTCCCGGTCGCCGCTGCGGACTCGGCTGCCGCTGAGCTCTCGGTTGCCGCCGCTGGCCCAGCGGGACCGGTCGCGTACCGCTCCGTTTCCGCGCCCGTCGGCTCGGAGACCGCCGTTTCGTACGTCGTGGTTTCTCCCGTCACGGGCATCCCCGGCTGCGGCGCCACGTTGGTAGTCGCCGTGCCCGTGGTCCCGTGCGGTCCCGCGCTCCCGTACTGCCCCCCGGCCCCGTACGGCCGCCCGGCGGGGACGCGATCGCCGAAGTGCCGGTGCAGCAGGTACAGCGCCAGTATCCCCAATGCCAGCCCGAACACGCCCGGCATGTCGAACGCGGCGAGCGAGGCCGGGACGAACACCACCGTTAGCAGGGCGAGCACCGCCAGTCGAACGGCGGTGTTGCCCGGTGCGTCGCTCGACTTCGGCAACGTCGCCCAGCCGAGCAGGTAGAACAGCAGTCCGGCACCGCCGTAGAAGGTGCCGATCACGAACACGACCCGCAGCAGCACCGGATCCACGCCGTAGCGGTTACCGAGCGCGGCGGCCACACCCGCGACCTTGCGTCCCTCGGAGGGGCGCGGGGGTCTGGTGTCCCAGAAGTCGCGGAAGGTCCCCTTGATCTCCGCCCACGTTCCCCGCGCCCCGCTGGACCCGCCGGGCCGAGCGGTACCCCCCGAACCGGTACCGCTCGGACCGGTGGGTGCGCGGCCGTCGTCGTACTGCCCGCCACCCTCGTACTGGCCGCCGTCGGTCGTTCCGCCGTTCATGTCGCTCACTCTGCCGGTATCACGAGTCCCGGTCGTCAGGGTGTTCCCCTGAGCGCACCCGGACAATCCGGTGCCGTTCCCCGATGCCGCCATCCGCACCCGCGTGTGATTATCGATGCCGTGCAGGTCCGTTCCAGGCAGTTTTCCAGCCAGACCGTGACGGGGGAGGACTCGCGCGCGATGTCCGAGCGACGGACCCGGCCGATGTACGTCACCGGTACCGACATCCCACGGCTCTATCGGCGCCGCTCCGGCCGGGTGGTGGCCGGTGTGGCGATCGGGATCTCGGATCACCTGGGGTTCCCGGTGGTGTGGGTGCGTGCCGTGTTCGCGATGCTGGCCGCGCTCGGCGGTGCGGGCATTCTCGGCTACGGGCTGCTCTGGATCTTCGTGCGGCAGCGTTCCGACATCGTGGGTACCGAGTCGGAACGCGAGCGCAGGCAGGGGGTGGGGCTGCTGCTGCTCGGCGTCGGACTGGCCGCGGTCGTGGCCTCGGTCAGCGCCGTACCGCCGTGGCTGGTCGGTGCGATGGGGGCGACGCTGGTCGGCGGTGCGGTCATCTGGCGGGAGGCCGACGAGTCGCAGCGCGGTCAGTGGCGGGAGGGGGCCCGTTCCAGCATCGTGGGGCTGCTCGGCGGCGGTGGGCGTGCCGGGGTGCTGCGGCTGCTGGCGGGTGTGGCGCTGGTCTTCCTCGGACTGTGCGCGTTCGTGCTCGCCACAATCGGCAGCGAGGTACCCGTGGTGCTCGCCGCCGTGGTGGCGACGCTGGTCGGTGTGGCACTGCTGACCGTGCCGTGGTGGATGCGGCTGAGCGGGGACCTCGACGTGGAGCGCTCCACCCGGATTCGCTCGCAGGAGCGCGCCGAGCTCGCGGCGCATCTGCACGACTCGGTGCTGCAGACCCTGGCGCTGATCCAGAAGCAGGCCGGGGCCGAACGGGAGGTGCGTCGGCTGGCCAGGAGTCAGGAACGCGAGCTGCGCCGCTGGCTGTACGGACCCGGTGGTTACAGTGGTTCCTCGCGACCCATGAGCCACGCCCCCACCGCCTCGCCGGGCACCTCGGGTGAGGAATCGGCGGCGACCGGCGAGTTCGAGCGGCTCCCGGAGGAGACGCTGGCCGCCGAACTGGCGCGGATCTGCGGGGAGGTCGAGGACGCCTTCGCGATCACGGTGCAGCACGTCGTCGTCGGTGACGGGCCGTTGGACGAGCCGCTGCGCGCGGTACTGGCCGCCGCGCGGGAGGCCATCGTCAACGCCGCCAAGCACGCGGGGGTCGACGAGGTCAGCGTCTACGCCGAGTCGCAGCCCGACCGGGTGGAGCTGTTCGTCCGGGACAGGGGAGCTGGGTTCGACCCCGACGAGGTGGATCCCGATCGGCACGGGTTGTCCGAGTCGATCCGGGGCAGGATGGAACGCAACGGCGGACGGGTGCGGTTGCGCACTTCGCCCGGGGCGGGGACCGAGATACATCTGGACCTGCCGCGAGTAATCCAGTGAACACCGGTTAAGGAGTCCGCGATGGACGAGCGAGAGGACGAGCGGCGGAACCCGGCGGAGGGCGCGGCCGGCCCGATGGGGGACAGCGCTGTGGGTGACAGTGCCGTGGGTGACAGCGCTGTGGGAGACGATGTGATGGGGGAGAGCGGCGCGGGATCCGGTGAACAGGGGCCGGTCGGGGTCTACCTCGTCGACGATCACGCGTTGTTCCGGGCAGGCGTTCGCGCCGAGCTCGCCGCGTTCGAGGACCGGGTTCGGGTGTTGGGTGAGGCGGGATCGGTGGCCGAGGCCGTGGCGGGCATCGAGCACCTGCGTCCCGCCGTGGTGCTGCTCGACGTGCACATGCCCGACGGCGGGGGAGCCGAGGTGCTGCGCCGGGTGCGCGAGCGGGGGGTCGGCGTCGTCTTTCTCGCCCTCTCGGTTTCCGACGCCGCCGAGGACGTCATCACGGTGATTCGCGGTGGGGCGCGCGGCTACGTCACAAAGACGATCTCAGGGCGCGAGCTCGCCGACGCCGTTCACCGTGTCGCGGCGGGCGACGCGGTCTTCTCACCCCGACTGGCCGGTTTCGTGCTGGACGCCTTCTCGCAGGGCTCCAACTCGGCGGAGGTGAGTGATCCCGAGCTGGACCAGCTCACCCGCAGGGAGCGCGACGTGCTGCGGTTGCTGGCGAGGGGGTATTCCTACCGCGAGATCGGTTCCGAGCTGTTCATCTCGGTCAAGACGGTCGAGACCCACGTCTCCAGCGTGCTGCGCAAGACCCAGTTGTCCAACCGCTACGAGTTGTCCAAGTGGGCCTCCGACCGCAGGCTGGTGTGAGGCGGGCGAACTGACGGGGCCGCTATGTTTGACCACCTCCGGTACCGGCAATCCGAGTGCCCCGGGGCGATTGACCTCGCCCGCGAGAACGGTGAGCACGTCGTGCACCTGACAAGCGGCACCAGCTCGCCGGTAACCGACCGGAAAGGACGGTCGACTCGACGATGCGGTACCACGAGTTCCTCGGCGCCGTGGAAAGGCACGGCGGACCGACCGAACGGGAACACGCCGACCAGGCGAGCAAGATAGTGCTCGCCACCATCGGTCAGCGCCTGGCCGGGCAGGAGCCCAGGGATCTGGCCAGTCAGTTGCCTCCCGAGCTGCAGGAGCCACTGCTGCAGCACACCGGGGGCGACGAGATCGGGGACGACCTGGACGACTTCCTGCGGCGGGTCGCCGATCGCGAGGGCCGCGGCTGCGACCCCGAGACGGCGTTGACCCATGCCCAGGCGGTGCTGGGAACCATCACCGAGTTCGTCTCCGCCGGTGAGATCGACGACCTGCGGTCCCAACTGCCCGCTGGTTACGCTCCGCTGTTCCAGCAGCCGCAGTAGAGCTCGACAGCCGCGGTGGACCCCAGCGGCCGTGGCAGAACGTTGTCACCCGCCGGCGGGTCGACGAGTCGTGTTCCTCGGCGGGCGAGCCGCATCCGGGAGGCAGCGGATGGACTACGAAGAGATGATCGACACGCTCCAGCGACGTCTGGAGTCCGACGTCACGAATCCCGACACGGTGCTGGCCGCCACGGTTCAGGCCCTGGGTGAAAGTGCCTGGAACGTGGCTGCCGAGCTGCGAGCACACCTGCCGCGGCAGTTGGGGGAGGTCCAGCCCGCCGGGCCCGGCGATCCGCTCTCGGTGGACGCTCTCCTCGACCGCATCGGCCAGTTGAGCGGTGCCCCGGACTCCGAGCGGGCCCAGGAGTACGGCCGGGCGGGACTGGCCGTCGTCGGCCGAGCGCTTCCGGCGGTACAGCTGCGCCGACTGCTGCACGAGCTGCCCGCGGACTACGCGACGCTGCTGCCCAGTGACAGCGGCCTGAGCACCACGGCGGACACGTTGTTGGCCGAGGTGCGTCGTCGCGCCGCGCTCGACGGGACGGAGCAGGCTCGGCAGCTGACCCAGGCGGTGCTGGGGGTGACGGCGCAAGCCGTCAGCCAGGGTGAAGTCGACCGGCTCACCGGTGCTCTTCCGCCGGAGATCGGGGCACTCCTCGACACGCGGGAATTCGCCCAGCACACCGACACCGACCGATTCCTGGCGGAGATCGCCCGGCGCAGTGACGTGACCGATCCGAACGTCGTCCGGGACCACACCGCCGCCGTGTTCAACGTGCTGGGGGAGTGGGCTCCCGAGGAGACGGCCGACACCCTCGATCAACTTCCCAAGCCGGTGGCCGCACTCGCGAGGGGCCGATGACGCCGCCACACGGCGGTGACCCCGCCCGGTGGCCCCGCCCGGTGATCCCTCGTGGCCGTGCGTCGATTTCGCGCGAAATCGACGAAACGGTGGCGGTTTCGGCCCGGGGTGCGTCGATTTCTCGCGAAATGTACGAGGGGCGGGAACTCAGTCGCGTGCCGGTTCCGGGGTTTTCCGCTCGGCGTCGTTCCGGGGCTTCCGGCCGCCGCGCACGTTCGTACGGCTCAGGGCCACTCCCACCAGCACGATCAGCATCCCGAGCAGCACGCGCGGGTCGAAGCTCTCGTCGAGCACCATCCAGCCCAGCAGCACCGAGACGATGGGCATCAGGTACGTGACGGTGGAGGCGGTGGTCGCTCCCTCGTCGGAGACGATCCGCAATTGCAGCGCGAACGCGAATCCGGTGCCGAACACTCCCAGCACACCCACCGCCAGCAGCGGAACCGGCGCGAGCTCGACCGGCCCCAGACCGCCCAGCGGCAGGGTCAGCACCGCGATCCCGGTCGCCGCCGACATCTGCATCGCGCCGACCGTCAGCGGTGACAGCCGCTGTCCGTCGGAGCCGGACCCGTTCAGGCCGCGCCCAATGTAGACGAAACCGATCCCGTAGCTCATCGCGGCGCCCAGGCAGGCGAGCGCGCCCCATCCCAGCAGGCCGCTCGAACCGTGCCAGGGCGCCAGGATCACCACCACCCCCGAGAAGCCCAGCAGCAGCCCCAACAGCCGAGGTGGTGGGAGGGAACGCTGCGTTCCGAACGCGAGCCCGAACACCACGGTCCACAACGGTGTGGTCGCGTTGAGCACCCCCGCGATGCCGGAATCGACGGTGCGCTCGCCCAGGCCGAACAGCACCCACGGCAGCACGTTGCTGAACACCGCGGCGCCCGCGATGGTGCCCCACAGCCGCCGCCCCTCGGGCGATGCGGGGCTGACGAGACGGAGACCGTTCAGCAGGCACAGGCCCACCAACACGACCGCGCCGAGTGTGATCCGGGAGAACGCCACCTGGGTGGGCGACATCGCCGCCAGCCCCAGCTTGATGAACAGGAAGCTCGCTCCCCACAGCAGCGCGAGCGTAAGCAGCCGCACGTAGTTGGCGCGGTTGTACACGGAAGTCCTCCACAGCAGGCCGGTCGTCGCGGTGAACCAGTCACCACCAACACGATGGGTGCCGAGTCGGATAAGCACAAGTAGATTTTTCTACACACACCTTTCAGTTCTGCTGTACTATTCGTGGCATGTTGGATGTCCGGCGGATGCAGGTGCTGCGAGCCGTGGTCAACAGCGGTTCGGTGAGCGCTGCCGCGAACAACCTGGGTTACACCCCTTCGGCCATCAGCCAGCAACTCAGCACGCTGGAACGAGAGGCCGGCCTGTCGTTGTTGGAGAAGGTGGGCAGGGGAGTCCGGCCGACCGCGGCCGGAACGATGCTGGCCGAACGAGCCGGTGACGTCTCCGAACTGCTTTCCAAAACGGAGAGTGAGCTCGCGGGAATGCGTGCCGGGGATTCCGGCGTGCTGCGCCTGCGGTTCTTCCAGAGCGCCAGCGTCGCGCTGATCCCGCCCGCTGTGGCCGCCTTCCGGACCAGGTATCCGCGGGTTCGGCTGGACCTGGGGATGCAGGAGGAGGGAATGCTGGATCGGGTCGCCGAGGGCGACGCGGATCTGGCCGTGATCGTGGTGGGACGCGATGTCCCCTCGATCCCCGGAGTCCGGTTGCTGCACCTGGTCGACGAGCCCTACCGCGTGGTGCTGCCCGTGGGACACCCGCTCTGCTCGGAGGAGCACATCGACCTGGCCCGGCTCTCCGAGGAGTCCTGGATCCAGGACTCCGTGGGGTCGGGGCCGTGCGCGGAGTCGCTCTACGACGCGTTCGCCGCCGCCGGATTCACACCGCACCTGGCGCTCGAATCGGACAGTCCACAGTCGTCGCAAGGGTTCGTCGCGGCGGGGATGGGGATATCGCTCGTCCCAAGACTGGGACTGGATCCGGTGCATCCGGGTGTGGAGGTACGGCCGCTGCGCAATCCCGAACCGGTTCGTCGGATCCACGTGGCCGTACGGGAGTCGGTGGTGCACGCCCCCAACACGGCGGCCTTGCTGCAGATCCTCACCGAGACCGCCCAGGCATAGCTCCCGCGGCGGGCGACAGGGTCACACGGCGCCGCTGTCGGTGTTGACCAGCGGCTCTCCGCCCTTGACGATCATGCCGAAGACGTGCCGCTCAGTGCTGCTGCCACCGTCCTCCTTCTGGTAGCGCAGCACCGCCTCCACCTGGTTGTCGCCGATCACCTTCGGGCCGCTGACGATCTCCACGTTCTCTATCGAGTCCCAGAAGTCCTCGTAGGTTTCCTTCCCGACCGATTTCAGCTCCGGTCCCAGCATCCGCCACGCGTCGTCGGTGTCCTCGGTGACCGTGGCGAAGTAGGTCCGAACCGTGGCGACCAGTTCGTCGTCACCGACCGAGTTCGGAGCGGAGTCCTCCTTAGAGGAATCGGCGGAGGACGGTGGCGTCGTGGAGCCGGAGGCGGTCGTCGCCTCGCTCGATCGGGCGGAACTCGGCGGGTCGGACGAGCTACCTCGTGAACGGGGAAGTTCGCCCGTCGAGGTGCTCGTTACAGCCCCGGCCGCGCCCGAAGAACCGGAGCCGCCGCCGTTGCCTCCGGTGAAGGCGTTCGCCGCCAGTATCCCCAGCAGGATCGCCGCGATCACCGCCACTGTCCAGCCCGCCACTCGCTTGGCCGTGCCGGTGCTGCCCGCCCCGCTCTCGGCACCGACCCTGGTGGGTGGATTGGCCGCCGGAGGCGCTCCCACACGCGTGGGGTTCGACTGATTGCCCGCGGCAGCGGTGGCTGCCGGTGTCCCGCCCGGCGGCATGCCCTGGTTCGGCGGTCGCGCGGGCACGCTCGGCGCCGCCGCGGCAGGAGCCGCCTGGTTCATCTGTCCGACCGGAGTGGCAGGGCCCTGCCCCTGCTGCTGGTTGCCCCCGAGCCCCGGAAGGGGTCTGCCGTCCCGCACCGCCTGCAGAATGTCCCTGGCCTGCGCCATGGTCGGCCGTTCCACCGGGTCGGCCCGCAGCAGTTCCAGCAGGGCGGGCGTCATCGGTCCGGCGTTGCGCGGGTGGTCGACCTGCCCGCGTGAGACGCGGTGCAGCAGACTGATCGCGTTGTCGTCCACTCCGAACGGCGGATGGCCCTCGATGGCGGCGTAGAGGGTCGAGCCCAGCGAGAACACGTCCGAGGCCGGAGCCGGATCCCTGCCGAGAGCCACCTCGGGGGAGAGGTAGGCGGGGGTGCCCGCGAGAATGCCGCTCTTGGTGACCGCGACGTCGCCGACCGCCCGGGAGATGCCGAAGTCGGTGATCTTGGCGGTGCCGTCGCCGCCGAGCAGGATGTTGCCCGGCTTCAGATCACGGTGCACGATCCCGGCCAGGTGGGCAGCCGCCAGCGCCGCCGCGACCTGCGCCCCGATTCCCGCTACCTCGATCGGCGAGAGCAGACCCCGCTCGGAGATCCGCGAGGCGAGGCTCTCGGAGGGCAGGTACTCCATCACCAGCACCGGTTGGCCGTCCTCCTCGGCCACGTCGAACACCGCGATGGCGTTCTGGTGCTGCAACCGAGCCGCGATCCGTCCCTCGCGCATCGAGCGCTCGCGGGCCTCCCTGGTCTCGGCCTCGGTGTGGCCCTGCTGCAGCAGCAACTGCTTGACGGCCACGGTGCGCTGCAGCCGTTCGTCGACCGCGCGCCAAACGACTCCCATCGCACCGCTGCCGATGCTCTCGTGCAGCCGGTAGCGTCCGGCGATCAGACGACCTTCGGCGCTCACAGTTCTCCCAGATCCTGGCGATGTCGGTGACCGGACGTGCCGACCGAACCCCTGCCGGAACGGCATCACGCGACGGGAACAACAGTACTGCGTCCCGACCGCCGTGCTGCGGGCCGGTCGGGATCACCGGGGCCGAGCGGCCGGGGACCGAGCCGCTCGACGGAACCACCTGTTACCCCTCGCTGTTCGCATCGCCACCGGACGCTTCGTCGTTACTCCGGCCTACTCGCCGCCGCCGTCGGACCCGCCACCGCTGGCGCTGCCACCTTCTGAGCCACTGCCGCTGTCGCCGTCCGACCCGCTGCCGCTGCCGGTCCCGTCCTCCGAGCCGCTGCCGGTCCCGTCGCCGCTGTCGCCCGAGTCGTTGGAGCCGCTCGGGTCGGTGCTCCCGTCCGGATCGGAACTCGGCTCGGGCGGCTCGCTCGCCGAAGTCTCGGGAGGTTCCGAGCTCTCTGATGCCGAGGTTTCCGTCGCGGACTCGTCCCGCTCGGGGGGCCGATCCCAGTCCGGATCCTGGTTCTGGTACCCGTCGTCCTCCGGGTAGTCCGGCACGGTGGTCTCGGTGGTGCTCGATTCGCCCGCCGCGGGCGGCACCACCGGTTGGTTGGTCTCCCCACCGCTCGGATTCCCACCGTCGGAGTCGTCGCTCAACAGCGAAGTCGCCAGCAGGATCCCCGCGACCGCGGCGACCACGAGCAGCACCCCGGACACCGCCAGCGGAGCCCTGCTCCGCCGTCCGCGCGCGGCCGTTTCGGGTGGGGGACCCGATCCGGGGTAGCCGGTGGCCTCCGCCCGTGCGGTGCCATCGAAACGGCCTTCCGCCTCCTGGGGTCCCCCGACCATCGTTCCGCCGCTACGCGGGTTGGAGGGCGGATCGGTCGCGGCGGCCGTGCCCGGGGTCATCGCGGACGGAATGGGAGCGGCCTTGGTGGGAACCGAGGTCACCGCCTGGCCGTTGGCGACGCCCTGCAGCATCTCGTGGACCTGCGCCATGTCCGGCCGTTCGTCCTCGTCGGGCTGCAGCATCGCCAGCAGCGGATCGGTCATGGGACCCGCGTTCTGCGGTGGTAGCACCTTGCCCGCCGCCACGGAGTGCAGCAGTGCCAGCGTGTTCTCACTCTGCCCGAACGGGGGTCTGCCCTCCACGGCCGCGTAGAGCGTCGCTCCCAGCGAGAACACGTCGGACGCGGGGCTGGGCTCCTTGCCGCAGGCCACGTCCGGTGACAGGTAGGCGGGGGTTCCCGCGAGCATCCCGGTCTTGGTGACGGCGACGTCGCCCTGTGCCCGGGAGATGCCGAAGTCGGTGATCTTGACCGTGCCGTTGTCACCGAGCAGCACGTTGCCCGGTTTGATGTCGCGATGCACCACTCCGGCGGAATGCGCCGCCCCGAGCGCCGCCGCCACCTGCGCTCCTATCCGTGCCACCTCGCGCGGCGGCAGGGGGCCGTGCTCGGACATCATCGCCGCGAGGCTGGTGGACGGCAGGTACTCCATCACCAGTACCGGGTCGCCGTTCTCCTCCACCACGTCGTAGACCGAGACAGCGTGCGGATGTTGCAGTCGTGCCGCGATACGTCCCTCGCGCATCGCCCGTTGTCGCGCTTCCTCCGCCTCGGTCGGGTCCAGACCGGGCTGGGTCAGCAATTGTTTGACCGCGACCGTGCGGTGCAGGCGCTCGTCGACGCATTCCCACACCACGCCCATTGCGCCGCTTCCGATGCGCCGCTGCACTCGGTAGCGTCCGGCGACCAGGCGACCTTCGTCGCTCACCGACGTCTCCCCGTACTGCTCTCGATCCCGGTCGACCTCGTCACCGGGGACACCGGTTCACCGGGTCGTCGGGATCGGTGGATTGTTGCGGGCCCCGCGTGGCCCTCCGACATGTACACGTTCACTGTGCGACCGCGTTCGGTCACGGAAACCGAACGACCGTGACACGGCAGCCTAGCCCACCGAGGAACCGGCGGAGCGGGGAAGTCTTCGACCGCTTCGAGGCCGCGTGACCGTCCCTGCGCTCGTGCCGTCGGCGAAGCGGTTCGCCCCGAACCGTCCCCGGGATTCCGGCGACGTGGCAGTTCGTTGCCGCATCGTTGTGAGAATACCGGCCCGGGAGAGCCGCCGGTACGGCCGTCCCGCGGTTACCGGTGTTCTTCGTCATGGAAGTGGTGTCGCCCAGGTGTCCTACCGTTCCGGATCCCGGAATCGCGCCGCGTCCAGCCGGACGCGCGGGATGCGTGGATCCGCGCCGTCGTCGACCGCGAAGGAGTAGCGGAGTGCGATTCTGGTTCCCGTGGCGTCGCGTGCCGCGACCGTCGACACCACTCGTCCGCTCGTGGTCACGCTGATCTCGTCCGAGCGAATCGATCGCAGCGCGCGCCAGCTCCGCACGATGTCCGCCCGTTGTGCCTCGGTCATGCTCACCGAGAGCAGCCGCACGGCGCTCGCAGGCTCCGCCCGTAGCAGCCTGTAGAACTCGCGCACCACCCGCACCGACGGAACCGACGTCTCCCCGGGCGGACCGAGCCGCGAACCGCCGCCGCGGCCGTCGGCCGAGCTCGTCACGGCTGACTCGTCCGTGAGGCCCGCCCGTGCGGCGGAGCTTCCCGGCAGTGCTCTCGACCGACCCGCTCGTTCCAGCAGCAGATCCACCCGCAGCGCCGCGGCACCCGTTATCGGCAACCCCGTGCGGTTCGGCGTCTTCCGTTCCGAACGAGGCGGCGTCGAGTCCGACAACACCACCCCGAGAGCCGCCGTAGCCCCCATCGCCAGCAGCGCCCCCAACGCTCCCGCCGTCCACAACACCGAACGCCCACCGAGCTGGACCGTTCCCGTCCCGGTCCCGGCGATTCGGTGTTCGGAGCTCGCCGCGCCGTCGACGGACCGTGGTTCCGCCGCCTCGCCGTGGTGTTCCACCGGCCACACCTCTTCGAACGGTTCCCCGCTTCGTGCCGATTCCGACATGTCGTTCCTCCCGACCTGTCAGCGGTTCCCGGGCGGATCGTCCACGGGTTCGTCGGAGATCACTCGCCGCGGGTGCTCGTCGAATTCCAGCCGCCGGTAACGCGTGGTCGGCTCACCGCCCCCGGGGTTCACGCGCAGTTCGTTCACCGTGCCGTCACCACGTACGGTGCTGTTAACGAGTTCGACCGAGCCGAGCTCCGCGTATCGACGTCGCAGACCGGTCAAACCGGTGCGATGCGGCGATCCGGCCGTCAGCCCGTGCGCCAGGTACGGCTCCCCGGAATCGAGGGTGCGGAAGTAGCGTTCCGTGAGGTCGAGCATCACGGACGACGGCATCGTCGTGCCCTGCTCCTGCTGTATCGGGTGCTGCTGTGTCGTGCCCTGCTGTGTCGTGCCCTGCTGTGTCGCTCCCTGCTGTGTCGGGCTCTGTTGCGTCGGGCGCTCCGCGGGGGCGGACGCGGTCGTGTGCCAGGGGGTCGCGCTCTGCTGGAGGGTACCGGCGGAAGCGATGCCCGACGGATCGTCGCTCACCGGGGCAGCACTCACCGGGGTGGTGCCCTGCGAAGTGCTCTCCCCCGCGAGGTCCTCCCCCGAGGTGTCGCCGGCGGGGGGCTCGCGCGTGGGAGCCGTGCTCTGCCATGACGCCGACGGCGCGGCTGTCGAACTCCGCTGTGGTGTACCGGCCAGGGGGTCGTGCACGGGCGGAACACCGTCGCCGGTTCGTCCGGTCGCCGTCGGCTGTCGCGACACCCGGGGGAAGCTCGGTTCCGGTGCACCGTTGTCGTCGGCGGTGGATGCGACTCCCGAACCGGCGGGGTTCTCGTCCGATCGGTACAGCGGTGGGTACTCCCCGGCCCGTGGCAGGTCCCGGGGGGACGTGGCCAACCGAGCGGGTTCGTTGCTCATCACCACCGCTGTTACCAGCACGATTCCCCCCAACGCCGCTGCCGCCGACACCACCACGAACCATGCCGCCCGCCGCCAGGTGCGCGGCGGAGTGATCGAAGCCGGGATCATGCCGAGTCCGAACTCGCACAGCCCGCCCGCCGGTTCCTCCGGGCAACGGGATCGTGGCGGTGCGTCCGGCGCGGCCGTGTCGTTCGTTCCGGTGACGCGGTTCGTTCCGGTGACGCAGCGGCGTTCCGGACCACCGTGGTTCACTCGGGTACCCCCGACCTCGCCGTCTTCGCCCGGGTAGCGGTTCGGCCCGCCACCGTCCATCGCGACTCGCCCTTCTGCCGTGCCGTCCGGGACTTCCCGCGCCGACTCACTCGGTGTTGACCACTTGGAACACTTCGGCCATCCGGCCCTCCGCCAGTCCGTGTCGTCGCGCGTTGTCGCCTAAGTGCTCGCGCAGCATCGCGGCGAGATCCCGTGAATCCGCCACTTGCGAGGCGTGCTCCGACAGCGCCGCGATCTTGTCCGTGAACCGGTCGGTCACGTCGACCGCGTGATTGGCGCGCTCCTCCGGCGATTCGGTGATCCAGAGCTGCCGCACCGTCCACGGCCGCAGTCCTTCCCGGTCGAGCAACTCCGGGTGTGCGAAGGGATTCCGCGCGTCCGGATACACCGCCGCCAGGGTGGCCTCACCAACGGCACGGTGGTCCGGGTGGGCCAGTGCGATGCGGGACCAGTTGATCTCGGGGGAGTGCGTGACGACGATTTCCGGGCACACGGAGCGGATCACGCGGGTGATACGGCGGCGCAACGTCAGGTCCGGAGACAGTCTGCCGTCCTCGTGGTCGAGGAAACGCACGTCGTCGACCCCGACCCGTGCGGCGGCACGTCGCTGCTCCGCGATGCGCAGCTGTCGCACCCGCTCCCGCGAGGCGTCCTCCGGAGCTCCGGCCTCGCCCGCGGTGCAGACGCAGTAGCTGACCGAGGTGCCGCCCGCCGTCCAGCCCGCGACGGTTCCCGCACTGCCGAAGTCGACGTCATCGGGATGGGCCGTCACCACGAGAACGCGTTCCGGGGCGCCGGTGGACGGGTTCGGTGAATCGATCACGGGGACAGCCTAGGCAGCCCCGCCGACATCTCGGAAACGGGTCGGAAAGACACGATCAGTGATCATGGCAGTTCGTTCGAGGTCCACTTCCGGGCGAGAGCGGGCGGCTGCGGGAGGGCGGTCCCGGCCCGGATGCGGGGCACGCCCTCATGCGGGGCGCGGCGAGCTCCGATCAGTACCTGCCACCACGAAAGTCCTGCTGGGTGCTCCGCAACGCGTGCGTCGAACCGAGTCCCACGCCACCACCGAGCAGGATCGCGAACACGTCCGGGACCACACCCCCCGTGGACAACAGCACGGCCAGCAGTCCCAGGCCGAGCGCGGTACCCGCCACGGGAGCCCGTTTCCGGGCGAACTTGGCAGCCGGTTGTCCGCCGGGCCGTTTCCGCGCCGCGGTCGACAACAACGTCAGATACCCAGCGTGGCCCAGCGCTGCCAACAACGCGAGCAGAGTGACCACGAACGCGATCACGTCGATAATCGTGCCCATGTGTCCACCTTCCCCTAATCGTGGCCGGTTCTGCCATATCCGATCGACAGCGTAGTACCCGAAAAGCCCAGCCACCGTCGAAAAAACCCGGCCACCGTCGGATTCCGCAGCGAATTGCCCCTGTACGGATGTTGGATAGCGGGCGAGACCACCTTTAAGTTGCCGGTATGGCTGACAGTTCGGCTGCCGCGGCGGGGCCATCCGCCGACGTCGCGGTGGATCTGACGGGCAAACGGGCGCTCGTCACCGGAGCGGGGAGCGGGATCGGGGCGGCGGTCGCGCGGAAACTGGCGGTCTCCGGGGCCCGGTTGCTGCTCGTCGACCGCGTCCCGGAATCGGTGGAAAGGGTGGCCGAGGAGACAGGGGCGCGGTACACCGTCGTCGACCTGTCCGAACCGGATGCCGTCGCCGAGCTGGGCGAGGACACCGACATAGTGGTCAACAACGCTGGGCTGCAGCACGTGGCTCCGGTGCACCAGTATCCGCCGGACATGTTCCAACTGCTGCTGGCGGTCATGGTGCAGGCTCCGTTCCGGATCATCCGTTCGGCGCTGCCCGGGATGTACCACAACGGATGGGGCAGGATCGTCAACATCTCCTCGGTCCACGGTATTCGTGCCGCACCCCTGAAGAGCGCGTACGTCACCGCCAAACACGGCCTGGAAGGGTTGTCCAAGACCGTGGCCGTCGAAGCGGCGGGTTACGGGGTGACCTCGAACTGCATCTGTCCGGGGTACGTGCGTACTCCGCTTCTCGAACGCCGGATCGCCGAGCACACCGTGCGGCACCGCGTTCCCCGGGAGCAGGTGATCGAGGACGTGCTGCTCGCGCGCACGCCGGTCAAACGGTTGGTGGATCCGGTGGAGGTGGCGGAGCTGACCGCGTGGTTGTGCGGTGTTTCCGCCATCTCGGTCACCGGGTCCTCGTTCTCGATGGACGGTGGTTGGTCGGCCCATTGAGGTCCGGCCGGACCGCTCGGACGCCCGCCGGTTTCCACCGAGCGACCGTTCGGCCGAACCCGTTCGGAAGTGCCGGTCAGTGCCCCAGTTTGCCGCGACCGAGCCTGAGCAGGATCATCGCCAGTTCCCGTCCCTCGGATCCCAGCTCACGGTAGCGCGCCAGCACGTCCATTTCCCGGTTGTAGACGATGCGCGTGCCACCTTCGGCCATTCGTGCCGCGCCCACTTGGCGGGACACCTCGGCCCGACGTTTGATCAGGCGCAGGATTTCCTCGTCGAGGTAGTCGATCTCGTCCCTGAGTTCCTCGACCGAACCGTTCTCGGCGGGCCACTCGGGGTCGGGGCTTTCGGCACCGGTTTGATCGCTGTCCACGGTCGCGCTCAACTCTTCCTCCGGGTCGTCGGTCCCGGAATCCGCCCCGGATGCGCCACCGCCCCGGGTTCGGAACTCCGGGGCATCGTTCTTGGAGCTTACACAGCTACGGACGCCGGAGTCCCGGGCCCGTAGAAAAACTGGCGACTACGTGTAAGCACGCGGTCAGTCTGCCACAACGAACCAGGTCGCACCACCACTCCTTCTCTGGTTCGAACGAGTGATATCGGTGCGGTGTCCGGTCTCGGCTGCCCGTGGTACGCCGGTTCCGGAACGGTACTCTGAATTACCGATGAGCACCCTGTTCGACGCCGCAGCCGACGGTCCCGTCCGATCCGACGGGACGCCCCCTCCCGATGGCCGGGACGGCCCGGCGAGGGCCGCGCCGCTGCCTTCCAGCGAACAGCTGGTCTCGGAGCTGAATCCGCAGCAGTGCCGCGCGGTACTGCACAGCGGTACACCACTGCTGGTGGTCGCCGGGGCCGGATCGGGCAAGACCAAGGTGCTCACCCACCGCATCGCGCACCTGCTGGACCAGCGTGGTGTGCACCCCGGCCAGATCATGGCGATCACGTTCACCAACAAGGCCGCCACCGAGATGAAGGAACGGGTGGCCGAGCTCGTGGGCAGGCGCGCCAACGCGATGTGGGTCTCCACCTTCCACTCGATGTGCGTGCGCATCCTCCGCCGTGAAGCGAGAACGCTGGGGCTCTCGACCAATTTCTCGATCTACGACGCCGACGACTCCAGGCGGCTCGTCACGTTGGTGGCCAGGGACCTGGAACTGGACTCCAAGCGGTATCCGGTGCGCACGCTCGCGGCGCAGATCTCGAACCTGAAGAACGAACTCGTCGATCCGGAGACGGCCGCCGAACGTGTCGGCAGCGACCTGGAGCGCAAGGTCGCCGATGTCTACGCCGCCTACCAGCGTCGGCTGGCGGACTCCAACGCGATGGACTTCGACGACCTGATCATGCGCACGGTCTCGCTGCTGCGTGATCACCCGGCCGTGGCAGAGCACTACCGCCGCAGGTTCCGGCACATCATGGTCGACGAGTACCAGGACACCAACCACGCGCAGTACGCGCTGGTGCGCGAGCTGGTCGGTACCGAGTCGGACGCGAGCGAGGTTCCGCCCGCCGAGCTGTGCGTGGTCGGTGACGCCGATCAGTCGATCTACGCCTTCCGCGGCGCCACGATCCGCAACATCGAGGAGTTCGAGCGGGACTACCCCGAGGCGGACACGATCGTGCTGGAGCAGAACTACCGCTCCACCCAGACGATCCTGTCGGCGGCCAACTCCGTGATCCGTTCCAACACCGGCCGCAGGGAGAAGCGGCTCTGGAGCGAGGCGGGCGAGGGGGAACCACTCGTCGGTTACGTGGGCGACAACGAGCACGACGAGGCCGCGTTCGTGGCCGCCGAGATCGACCGGCTCGTGGACTCGGGAGAGGCCACCTTCAACGACATCGCCGTCTTCTACCGCACCAACAACCAGTCCCGGGTGTTCGAGGAAGTGTTCATCAGGCTGGGACTGCCGTACCGGGTCATCGGCGGGGTGCGGTTCTACGAGCGCCGCGAGGTCCGTGACGCGTTGGCCTACCTGCGGGTTCTGGACAATCCCGACGACACCGTGAGCCTGCGCCGGATTCTCAACGTCCCCAAGCGCGGGATCGGACAGCGTGCCGAGACGGTGCTCGCCGAGTACGCCGAGCAGGAGCGCATCTCGTTCGGTGCCGCGCTACGACACGCGGCACGGGGCGAGATCGGGCAGCTCAACTCGCGTGCGGCACGCGCCGTGGCCGGTTTCACCGAACTGCTCGACGAGTTGCGCGAGGTGGCCGCGAACAACGACGTGGCCGAGGTGCTGCGCACGTTGCTCGAACGCACCGGTTACCGGGGTGAGCTGGAGAGCAGCGACGACCCGCAGGACGCCTCCCGGGTGGAGAACCTCGACGAGCTGATCAGCGTGGCCCGGGAGTTCGGCGACACGCGCCCGGCCGGGGAGTCGGAGTCCACATCGGATGGTGCTTCCGGCGGCGGTGATTCAGCCGGCGAGGTCTCCGGTGACGGCGACTCCGCGAACGCGGAACAGGACGACAACCCGCTGCCCGACGACTCGATCGGTGCCTTTCTGGAGCGCGTCTCGCTGGTGGCCGACGCCGACGCGTTGCCGGAGAACAGCGACGGCCTGGTCACGCTCATGACACTGCACACCGCGAAGGGACTGGAGTTCCCGGTCGTGTTCGCCACCGGCTGGGAGGACGGCGTCTTCCCGCACATGCGGGCGTTGGGGGATTCGCAGGAGCTGTCCGAGGAGCGCAGGCTGGCTTACGTCGGTATCACCCGCGCCCGGCGACGGTTGTACCTCTCCCGCGCGTTGATGCGCTCCGCCTGGGGGCAACCGGTCACCAATCCGGCCTCGCGGTTCATCACCGAGATTCCGCAGCATCTCGTGGAGTGGCGCAAGCTGGAACCGGAGCGTTCCGCACCACGCGAACGCGGCGGCTGGGGCGGTCGCGGTGGCTCGGAGATCGGGACGGGGGGTCCCTCCGGCTCGGGGGATCGCGGTTCCCGCGGTGGTGGCGCGTCGAGCTGGAAGAACTCCGTTCCGATCAAGCTCGAGGCGGGCGACCGGGTCAACCACGACAAGTACGGCCTCGGCACGGTGCTCTCCACCGACGGTGAAGGGGCGCGCGCCACGGCCAACATCGATTTCGGCGACTCGGGCACCATCCGGCTCATGCTCATCGGCAGCGTGCCGCTGGTGAAGCTGTAGAACGTCCCGGACCTCGCGGTTCGGCCGCGAGGTCCGGGACGTCGAGACGGTTCAAGCAGTGTCACGACGCCGGTATCGGGCGACTCCGATCGCCGTCAGCAGTACCGCCGTGGCTGCCAGCACGAGCAGCGGTACCGGGGTGAACTCCTCGGTGGGCAGCATCGGCACGTGGGCGAACGGCGAGAGGTCCGAGATCCGATCCGGCACTCGTAGCAGCGGCCCGAACATCCCCACGAAGACGATCCCGGTCAGGACGAGCCAACTCAGGCCGGTGGCTCCGGGCAGCACCCCGAACAGCAGGGTCGAGAGCCCGGCCAGTACCCAGACCGCGGGCAGGTAGGCCAGCGCCGCACCCAGTATCCGGGCGGCGTTGCTCGGATCGCCGCTGGTTCCCGCGTAGACCAGCCCCGCACCGAGCCCGGCCCCGCCCATCACCAGCACGCTGCCGCACAGCGTGGCCGCCAGACCGGACAGTGCCCAGCGCGACCGGCTCAGCGGGGTGCCACCCAGCAGGGGTTCCACCCTCCCGGCCGACTCCTCCGCACGCAGCAGCCCGGCGGACTGCAGCGCGAACCCACCGGCCACCATGCCCATCAGCGAGAGGTAGGTGGCGATCATCGTCTCGGCGGAGTCGGCTCCGCCCGCCTGCTCGAAGTAGCGCCGGGCCATCTCGTTCTCCCGCACGAACACCGCTGCCTGCTCACCTATCGCGCCCACGAACGCGCCGAACAGCACGAAACCGATCGTCCAGCCCGTCAGCACGCCGCGCTGCAGCCGCAGTGCCAGCGTGAACGGGCCGGACAGCAGTGCCGAGGCGGTCGCACGACCGGAGCGACCCCGCACCAGTCCCGCTCCCTCGTCGCGCCGGGAACGCAGCAGAAACGCTCCGAACAGCAGCAGCACCGTCAGCGCCACCCCGAGCAGCAGCGGCCAGCCGGTGCCGTCGACGTAGGCCCGGGTGCGCTGCGACCAACCGATCGGGGAGAGCCAGGAGAGCGTGCCGTCGCCCAGGTCGCCCGCGCCGCGCAGCGCATAGCTCAGCGCGAGGAGCGAGGCCGCCGCTCCCACCGCCGCTCGGCCGTGCTCCATGAGCTGTGCGGTCACCGCCGCCACCGCGGTGAAGACCGTGCCCACCATGGCCAGCCCCGCCGCGAACAACAGCGAGCCCGCCGTGCTCAGCTCCGGCAGCACCACGGGCAGTGCGAAACCGAGCAGGGCTCCCAGCACCAGGTTCACGCCGATGACGGTGACCAGCGCCGCCGTGAGCGGGGCGTGCCTGCCGACCACTCCCGCGCGCAGCAGCTCGACCCGGCCGCTCTCCTCCTCGTGGCGGCTGTGCCGCACCAGCAGCAGGATGCTCATCAGCGCGACGAGCACCGCCGTCATCCCGCCCATCTCGTTGGCGACCATCGCGCCGAAGGTGTAGTCCCGCTGGCCGAAACCGGGGCCGGTCAGCACCACCGTGGCCGGGTTGTTCATCAGGGCGGCCCGCGCCTGCCGGTCGGCGGCGGAGTCGAGGGCCACCGGGAAGGTGGCCACGCTGCCCAGCAGGAACACCGCCACTCCGAGGATCCATGCCGGGATGCGTACCCGGTCCCTGCGAAGTATCAGCCGGACGAGCGCTCCCGTTCCGCGCAACGTGCTCATCGGTTCGCTCCTTCGGGGGTGGAGGTCTCCGACCGCTGTTCGTAGTGCCGCAGGAACAGCTCTTCCAGGGTGGGGGGCTGACTCGTCAGACTTCGGACCCCGACCGCGGTGAGTTCGCGCAGCACCCCGTCCAGGTGCGGGGTGTCCACCTCGCAGCGCACGTGGGTGCCGGTGATCTCCAGGTCGTGCACGCCGGACAGCTCGGCCAGCCCCTCCGGTGCCGCCGAGAGTTCCGCGGTGACCGAGGTGCGGGTCAGGTGCCGCAGTTCGGCCAGGGTGCCGGACTCCACGGTGCGCCCGGAGCGGACGATGGTCACCCGGTCGCAAAGCGCCTCGACCTCGGAGAGGATGTGGCTGGACAGCAGCACGGTGCGTCCCTCGCGCTGCTGCTGCCGAACGCACTCCCGGAAGGTCTCCTCCATCAGCGGGTCCAGCCCCGAGGTCGGTTCGTCCAGCACGAGCAGCTCGGGTTCGGAGGCGAGCGCGGCCACCAGACCGACCTTCTGCCGGTTCCCCTTGGAGTAGGTACGTGCCTTCTTGCGCGGATCGAGGTCGAACCGGCGCAGCAGGTCCTCCTTGCGGTGCTGGTCGATACCGCCGCGCAACCGGCCGAGCAGGTCGATGACCTCGCCGCCGGAGAGGTTCGGCCACAGCGTCACGTCGCCCGGAACGTAGGCGATGCGGCGGTGCAGCTCGGTGGCGTCGTGCCACGGGTCGCCGTCGAGCAGTCTCGCCTCGCCGGAGTCGGCGCGCAGCAGCCCGAGCAGGATCCGGATCGTGGTGGTCTTCCCCGCGCCGTTCGGGCCGAGGAAACCGTGCACCTCGCCGGTTCGCACGCTCAGGTCCAGTCCGTCCAGCGCGTGGGTCGGACCGAAGTTCTTGGTCAGGCCGGAGATCGTCACGGCCGTGGGGTCGGAGTTCAACGTGACTCCTTCGGGACGGATTCGGGCGGTTCGGCTGCCTTTCACAGCCGCGGCGGATCGGAGTCCGCCGTACGTTCCCCCGCGCGGGAGGAGTACAACCGCTTCACGCGGCGGTCCGCCCTGTCGGATCCGGTGCTGGCGATCGTGCGTACCACGTTTTACATGGTACACAACGTTCATAAATCTGTGAACAGAATGAATCGTGCTACCGGAGCCGTCCGGTTTCGCGTCCTGCCCGCCGTCGTGGAGCCGAACCGGGATTGGTCAGCGGGCCGCGCCCGCGAGGCGGCCGGGTTCGCGAGCCGGCGGGCGGGATTCCCGAGGGGCGGAATCGTTGCGATAGACTGCTTTCACGGAGCTGTGAAATTTAGCAAATATGTGAATCAGTCGCTCGACTGATGCGTGGTACGAGTGCGGGAGGTCCCGGATGTCCGAGACAGCACCCGATCCCGCACCGGAACCGGTGGACGCGACAGGCCGTGACGAGCGGGAGGTGGCTCGGTTCGTCGAGCGGTTCGCGCTCAACCTGACCGAGGCGGGGTTTCCCCGCATGCCCGCCCGCGTGTTCGCGCGGATGCTCGTCGATGACGACGGCTCGTGCACCGCGGCCGAACTGGCAAGCTCGTTGCAGGTGAGCGCCGCCGCCGTTTCCGGCGCGGTGCGTTACCTGATCCGCGTGGGGCTGCTCTCGCGCGAGCGTGAGCCCGGCAAGCGCCACGATCACTACCAGGTGCGCGACGACATGTGGTACGAGGCGTTCGCGCAGCGCGACGACCAGTTCCTGCAGTGGGAGGACACGCTCCGAGCGGGCACCGACACGCTCGGGCCGCACACCACGGCGGGCGCGCGTCTCGACGAGACCCGCAGGTTCTTCGAGTTCCTGCGTGCCGAGCTACCCCGAATCATGACGAAGTGGCGACAGCAGCGGTACGGCGACAACGTCGAGTAACGTTTCGTCCGTCCGGTTTCCTCGGCTCGTCGAGTGGCGGAACCTCTCGTGCGGCTCTCGCTGTGTCGCCGGAGCGGTCGCTGTGTCATCGGGGCGGTCGCTCTGGCGCGGTGGTCGGGTAGCCGTTACGTGACTCGGGGCCTCGGGAGCGTTGGACCGCTCTTGAGTAGCGATCTACGCGGCGATTTCGCGAGAAATTGACGGAGCTGGGGCCATGCCGCCGTAACGGCGCGGCGATTTCGCGAGAAATTGACGCCGCCCGGACGGGGAGCGTGAACGGGGAACAGGAGCACACCACGGGACCGCGCACGGTGTCCGTTCCGGTGCGGTGCCGAGCGCGGAGGGCCGGCGAGCAGACCACGCACGTTCGCGAGGAGCGGCGTCGCCCCTCGCGAACGGGTCGCCGTGGTTCGTCCACAACGGACGAGAGTTTCGGTCAGCTGACGTAGACGCCCCGCTCGTTGAGCCAGGGCAGCGGGTTGATCTTCGTCCCGTAGGAGTTCCAGATCTCGAAGTGCAGATGGGTGCCGGTGGAGAAACCCCGGTTGCCCATCGTGGCGATCTGTTCACCGGCCTCGACGTGCTCGCCCACGTTCGCCGTGATGCTGTTGACGTGGCCGTAAACGCTGATCGTGCCGTCGTTGTGCTGCACGCGCACCCACAGGCCGAAGCCGCTGGCGGGTCCCGCCTCGATCACGGTCCCCTCGGCCACGGAGACGATCTGGGTGCCCTTGCTGTTGGCGATGTCGATCCCGTAGTGGGTGGTGCCCCAGCGGCCGCCGAAGCCGGAGGTGAACGTGCCCGCGGCGGGGGCGAAGTAATCGGGTTGACGAGCCTCGCGCAGCGCCTCCTCACGGGCCTGCTCCACCCGCTGGCTCTTGGCGAGCTTGCGCACCTCGTCATTGGTGTCGGTGGTTCGTGCCACCGGCAGGATCTCGGGTGCCGGTACCGCACCGCCGACGCTGGTCCCGTCGGAGCTCTTGTTCGTTCCACCGACTTCGGTCGTTCCGCTCTTGGAGCCGTCCGTGACCGAGCCCAACGACGCCGCCGCGTTCTGCCCGGAGGCCAGCGGGGTCTGGTCCTCCTGCGGGGTGTCGGACTGGTCCTGCTCGGCTGCCATGGCCTGGCCCGCGGCGGCGAAGGCGCCCGCCGCGACGGCGGCGACCACGATCCGGCCCCGCAGTACCGACGGTGGGGTCGGGGTGCGTTGTCGGCGCGGTTTATCCGATGTGGACTCTTCGTCCGAGGTGTTCTGTTGAACCGGGGTGTTGTGCTGACCGCCGGGGGAGCGGTGTCGAGTCAATGCTTGACCTTCCGTCTCGGGGAGCCGGATCACTGGGCCGGGCGGGGGACCCGGACCGGTCGGGGTTAACCGGGAAGTGTCCCTGTTCGTGATCTGACTGTGACAACGGACGTCGGGACATTAACCAAGGAATGCCCCCAGGGGCAAATCCCGATCTTGATATCGATTCCGTCCCGTTTTCCGGTGTCGTGGAGCGGGTCGCCGTGGAACTTCCGGGACACCGGACTCGCTCCTTGGCGTGCGTATCGCCGTTGCCTGCGATTTCGACGCCCGCCTCGGTGTCCGCCACGCGGCTCGCTTCCGGACACAGTGGACCTCCGGGGGTTGCCTCTCCGAAGCTTTCGGTGTCATAAGTCACATCGAATCATGTCCGTGTTGGGCGTTTGAAACCAGGTCTTACGGGTGACGGCTTCGCGAAAATGACACCTTCAGTGTTTAATCGACCTCGTTGTGTCGCTTGTTCAGGTGAGTTGTCGTGTTCTTGGGCTAGTCTTTTCGATTCGTCCGTGTTCGCAGCGTTATTCGGGGTATGCCCGGCCCAGCGGCGGCGAGTTGCTAGCGTCGCGACGTGAACGCCCGTCCCGGCAGTGAAACCGGAGTCGAGTCCGGCGCCACCCCCGATCCCGAACGTGCGGACCGGTCGTCCCCGGCGGCCACATCGGACGATTTCGCCCTCGGTGCGAATCCCCTTCCCGGGCTGCGATTCGCCTGTCTGCTCGCGTTTCTCGGCGCGATCGCCTCCGGCGCGGCACCGCTGTTCGGTGTCGTGAACCCCGCCGTGCCATCGGCCTATCCCTCCGTTGCCCCGCTGCTGGTGCTCGGCGTCCTGCCCGCTCTTACCGCGTTCGGCTTCCTGCGCACGCGCAGGTCGGGCGCCGCGCGTGCGGTGCTGCTCGTCACGGCCGCCGTGGCCGTCGCCAGGGGAATCGGATCGGCACAGCTTCTCGTCGAACCGGGGCTGGTGTCCCGGCCCGAACTGCTGCTGCGGGAGAGCCTGCGACCGCTGGATCCGGCACCCGGAACCTGGCTGCTGCTCTCCGGCTACGCCGTGGTGTTCCTCGCCGGGATACTGGCCCTTCGCGCATCCACCGGTGAGACCTCGCGCGCCGCGAGTGGCACGGGTGGTGGCAGACAGCCGCTGTTCGTGCTCGTGCTGTGCTTCGCCGCGCTCGGAGCGGGCGGGGCGCTGCCGGCCGCGTTCCGTTCGCTGGATCCGTTCGTGGTCTCCCACGGGCTGTTGGACGCTCCGCCGCTGGTGTTCGCGGGCGATCTGCTGCTCGCCGTCGTGATCCCGGTCGCCGCCGGACTCGCGGTGAGCTCGGCGGAACCCGAGGTCGGTCGGGGCGGCCTCGTCGGCCTGGCGGTGAACCTGGCGGGAACCACGGTGCCGGTGCTGTTGGCAGTGCTGTCCGACTCCGAGCTGCTGATCGGGTGGGGACTCGGCTTCGGCCTGGTGGCACTGATCGGACTCGGCGCGTTGTCGGTTCCGGTGGGGCGAACCGTCGCGCGGTCGGAGGCGAACCCCTCCGAGATCTCGTTACCCGCCCACACCCGGCTCGCCGTGCTGACCGGAGCCCTGGGCGCGCTCGGTGGGGCGTTCGCGGTCGTCGCGGCGCTGGTGCCGCAGTTGCGTGCCCCGGAACGCGTGATCGGTTTCGGGGACAACTACAACCTGCTGCCGTTGCTGCTGGCCGGGATCGTGCAGTTATCGCTCAGCCTTCCGCTGCTGCGCCCCGGCCTGGTCGCCCCGCGCCCCGTGCTCGGTACCGCATGGGCGATCCTCCCGCTGACCGCCGCCGCGGACCTGGACACCGTGCTGCGGTTCGCCGGTGGCACCCGGCTGGAACTCGTGCCCCACGGCGTGTGGTGCACCGTCGCCGCCGTGGTGCTCACCTGTTGCGCTGCGGTGTCCGCCGCGGTCGCGGGCGCCATCGAGCGCGACGAGGTGGATCTCAGCGACATCACCCCCAGCCGTTCGCTGCTGCCGCCCACAGCGCTCACCGGTCTGCTGGTCGTGGCCGCCTTCGGCTTCCCGGTGTTCCGCACGCCCGACCACGTCTCACCGGGGTTGTTCAACGGGTTCGGCATCGCTTCGTGGGGATTGCTCACCGCGCTGCTCGTGGTGCTGGTCGCCCTGGTGCTGGTGCCGGTCTCCCGGGGGAAACGGGCCGCGGCACTGCTGGCGGGATGCGCTGTGGTGCTGTCCTTCCGCGCCTTGCTGGCGCCGCTCGCGGCGCCAGCCATGACCGAGGGCTTCTCGTTCGGTCTCGGTTTCTGGAGCGCGCTGGGGGCCGTGGTGGCCGCTGCCGCCACGGCGGTGCTGGCCGCCCGTCCCACCGGATGATGTGAGTTTGACCGCTCCGGCGATGGTGTCGGGGGTGAACACGGCGGAAATCGCCGGTTTCGGGACCGTTCCGCGTGAGCGAGTTCACCGGATGCGCCGCCCCGATCGTTCTCGCAGGTCGATATGGTTACCGGAGTCCGACACCGACGTCGCAGGAGAGTCGCGTGGACCTGTACGAGTACCAGGCGAAGGAGATCTTCGCCGCCCACGGAATACCGACACTGCCCGGTTCCGTGGCCACCGATCCCAACGGGGCCAAGGCAGTGGCGGAAGAACTCGGCGGACCTGTCGTCGTCAAGGCGCAGGTCAAGGCCGGGGGACGGGGTAAGGCCGGCGGTGTCAAGCTGGCCGAGAACCCCGATGAGGCCCGAACCAAGGCGGAAGCGATTCTCGGGCTCGACATCAAGGGCCACACCACCCGCCGAGTGCTGGTCACCGAGGCCTCCGACATAGCCGACGAGTACTACCTCTCGTTCCTGCTGGACCGTGCCAATCGCAACTTCCTGGCGATGGCTTCGGTCGAAGGCGGCATGGAGATCGAGGAAGTAGCGGCTACCAAGCCCGAGGCACTGGCCAGGATCCCCATCGACCCGATCGAGGGTGTGGACCAGGCCAAGGCACGGGAGATCGTCGAAGCCGCGAAGTTCCCGGCCGAGATCGCCGACCAGGTCAGCGACATCGTGGTCCAGCTCTGGGAGGCGTTCGTCGCCGAGGACGCCACGCTGTTCGAGATCAACCCGCTGGTCAAGGACCCGCAGGGCAAGGTCATCGCGCTCGACGGAAAGGTCGCGCTCGACGACAACGCCTCGTTCCGGCAGTCCAAGCAGGCGGAGTACGTCGACGAGGGCGCCGAGGACCCGCTGGAGGCCAAGGCCAAGGCCAAGGACCTCAACTACGTCAAGCTCGACGGGCAGGTCGGCATCATCGGTAACGGTGCCGGTCTCGTGATGTCCACCTTGGACGTCGTTGCCTACGCGGGTGCCGATCACGACAACGTCAAGCCCGCCAACTTCCTCGACATCGGCGGTGGAGCCTCCGCCGAGGTCATGGCGGCCGGGCTGGACGTCATCCTGGGCGACCCGGACGTGAAGTCCGTCTTCGTCAACGTCTTCGGCGGTATCACCGCCTGTGACGCGGTCGCCAACGGAATCGTCCAGGCGCTGAAGATGCTCGGCGACGAGGCCACCAAACCGCTGGTGGTCCGCCTCGACGGCAACAACGTCGAGGAGGGCAGGCGAATTCTCGCCGAGGCCGACCACCCGCTGGTCACGTTGGTCGACACCATGGACGGCGCGGCCGACAAGGCCGCCGAGCTGGCTGCGGGCAAATAAGGGGCGATCCGCTGTGTCAATTTTCCTCAACGAGAACAGTAAGGTCATCGTCCAGGGCATCACCGGTTCGGAGGGCACCAAGCACACCGCTCGGATGCTGCGTTCCGGTACGAACATCGTCGGCGGTGTCAACGCCCGCAAGGCCGGGCAGTCCGTCGAGATCGAGGGCAACCAGCTGCCGGTGTTCGGAAGCGTCGAAGAGGCGATGAAGGAGACCGGCGCCGACGTGTCGGTGGTGTTCGTACCGCCGAAGTTCGCCAAGGACGCCGTGATCGAGGCGATCGACGCCGAGATCGGGCTCGCGGTGGTCATCACCGAGGGAATCCCGGTGCACGACGCCGCCTACTTCTGGGCGCACGCCAATGCCACCGGCAACCGGACCCGCATCGTCGGGCCGAACTGCCCGGGCGTGATCTCTCCGGGCAAGTCCAACTCGGGAATCATCCCCGCGGACATCACCGCCGGCGGCAAGATCGGTCTGGTGTCCAAGTCCGGCACGCTGACCTACCAGATGATGTACGAGCTGCGTGACATCGGTTTCTCCACCTGTGTCGGCATCGGCGGCGACCCCGTCATCGGGACCACCCACATCGACGCGCTGCGCGCGTTCGAGGACGACCCCGAGACCGAGGCCGTGGTGATGATCGGCGAGATCGGTGGTGACGCCGAGGAGCGCGCGGCCGAGTACATCAAGGCCAACATCAGCAAGCCGGTCGTCGGTTACGTCGCGGGCTTCACCGCCCCCGAGGGCAAGACGATGGGCCACGCCGGTGCGATCGTGTCCGGTTCCTCCGGCACGGCCCAGGCCAAGAAGGAGGCCCTCGAGGCCGCCGGGGTCAAGGTCGGCAAGACGCCGAGCGAGACAGCCAAGCTCATGCGCTCGATCATCAACGACTGATCGACCCGCGCGACGGCAGGCCGCTTCCGCCCGGTTCCCGTTCCAGGGGGCCGGGCGGAAGTCTTTCCGCGCCTGGTCGCTCGCCGGTGGTGTGCCGCGCTCGTGACCGTCAAGACGCGATTCGGTAACGTCGAACTCCCGCGCTCCGCCGCCGTTTCTTCGCGACGGGCGATTCGCGAGCGGAGCCGATTCGCACGATTCCCGGTCAGGATGGAGTTCCCATGTCCGCGCCCTATCCGCCGCCCCAGCAACCGGCGCAGCCGGGTGGAGCCGGTGGCTCCCAACCGGACGTGAAGTCGATTCTCGCCCTCGCCGCGGCAGGTATCGGAGCGCTCGGCTGGATTCTCGGTTTCTTCGCACCCGCGATGAACTCACTGCTCGGCGGGCTTCCCGGGCTGGGCTTCGTCGTGGTGGCGCTGCTCGCGGCCATGCGGTTCTTACCCAAGGGGCCGAACGTGCTGTTCGTCGCGGCCCCGCTGGCCGGTTACACGGCGCTGTCGATGCTGCAGAACGTCATCGTCGCCGGGGTGTCGGGCTCGAGCGGCTCCATCGCAGGCTGGGGCATCGTGTTCATGCTGCTGTCGTTGCTGCAGGCGGCTGCGGTGATCGCGTTGCTGCTGCTGGAGCAGGAGATCGTCACCGCACCCTCGTTCGGCAGGGGAGCGACGCAGGCCGCCACGCAGCAGGTGCAGCCGCCGTATCCGGGACAGCAACCCGGACCCTACGGTGCCGCACACCCCCAGCCCGGCCAGCCGCAGCCCGGCCAGCCCCAGCCCGGTCAACCGCAGTCGGGTGGTTGGAACCCGCAGAGCGGCCCGCAACCGGGTTACCCGGCGCAGCCGTACACCGGTCCGCAGCCGCAGCAGGGCCAGCCCCAGCCCGGCCAGCCGCAGCACGGCCAACCCCAGCCCGGCTGGAACTCACAGCAGGCGGGTGGCTTCGTTCCGGGGCAGCCGCCCCAGCAACCCGCACACCCCTATTCCCAGCCGCCGCAGGGTGGGCCCGCTTCGCAGGAGAACCCGGCTCAGCCCGGTTCGTTCGCGCAGGCGAATCCCCACGAGCAGTCCTCCCAGCCTGTTCAGGAGCACTCCGGGCAGGCTCAGCAGGAACAGTGGAGTGACACCAACGGTGGGCCGCAGGGGACGCAGCAGATGCCGCACCCCAACCAGAACCCACCTTCGTGAGCAGTGGTTGGTTTCGCGCCGCCCGCCGGCAGGGTGTCGGCGGGCGGCGCGACCCGCGAGTGCTCGCGACTCGCGGCAGTCGCCCGAAAGAGTGAGCAAGCGGCGCGTCGTGACTTCGGGAAGCCCGGCACGCTGTCACATTCGACCGCGTGACGGCACTCGATTCCCCCACGGTCGAAACCGCCGAGTCCTCCACTCGGCAGTGGTGCCGCGCGATCAGTGGGGCACTTCTCTCCGCGCTTTCGGTGATACTGAGCTGCTACCTGCTCGTCGCCGCGTTGCTGGCGTTCGTGGTTTCCACCGCCGCGGACGCCGAGTTCGTCCCGGCCGGTGTGCTGCTGGCGGCGATTCCCGGGTGGTTGGCCGCGTTCCAGGTGCCACTGCTGATCACCGGAGCTCCGCTCAGCGCGTTACCGCTGTTACCGACCCTGCTCTGCGCTCTGCTCGTCTCCCGCGCTTCGCGTCGGGTGGCGCGGCGCAACCGGCTGCGCAAACCGGAGCAGGCGCTGCCAGTGATTCTGGTCATGTCGCTGAGCCACGCGGTGTTCGGCACGGTGCTGGCTATCGCGCTGGCCGGAACGCAGGTTCCGGTGCAGGCCCGTCCCTGGCAGGCGTTCTGCTGCTGCGGCCTGGTCGCCGCCTGCGCCGCCACCTTGGGACTCGCCGACCGTTGTGGAATGCTCTACCAACTCTGGCAGTACGTCCCGTCCGACGCCTGGCGTGCCGTGCGCAAGGGACTGCTGGGTACCGCCGCTGTGATCGGAACCGGAGCGGCGGTGTGCGGGGCGGCCGTGCTGCTCGCACTGCCGCGGTTGTACGAGCGGTCGGTCGAGCTGGCCGGTATCGGTGACGCCGCGGGTGCCGTGCTGCTCGCGTTGCTGTACCTGCCGAACACGATCCTGGGGTGCTGGGCGTTCGTAACCGGCACCGGTGTCTCGTTCGGTGCCTCGGTGAGCACGCCGTTCCGAGCGGCGACGGACGCGTTGCCACCCGAACTGCCGGTGTTCGCCGTCGTTCCCCCCGCCGGACTCCCGAACTGGACACCCGTGGTCTTCCTCCTGCCTGCGGCGCTGGGCGTGCTGCTCGGGCACAGCTGCAGGAACCTGGCCGAGCGGAGCCGGGACAGGCAACACCTGGTGCTGCTGGCCGTACTGGTCACCACACTGGCGGTCTCGGTACCCGCTGTGCTCTCCGGAGGCCGGTTCGGCGGTGAGTACGGTCCGGTCTCACTGCGTCCGCTGTTGTTGTCGGCCACCACCTTCGTCTGGCTGGCGGTCCCTGCCCTGGTGACCTCCAGGCTGGTCGGACGACGCGACACCGACCTCGTCGACGACGCCGATCTTTCGTCCGGCTCCGGAACCGACGCCTGGCTCGTCGAGTCGGACTCGAAGACCGGTGAGGATCCGGCCGCCGAGCAACCTGCCGCCGAGAACGAACGGTTCCCGGAGGAGGAGCAAGCGGAGGAAGGCGAGCAAGCGGAGGAAGGCGAGGAGATCGGCGAATCCGCCGCTGATGATCCCGGAGCTTCGTCCGGACCGTGGGTACCGGAGCAGCGGGAGGACCAGTGGGAGGGCTTCCCACGCCAGGAGGGGGAGCTGCTCGAAGCCGAAGGAGAGGGGGCACGGGAGCATGCCACCGCGGCCCCCGAGTTCTCCGGGGACACGTTCGCGGCCCCCGCGTCCGACTTCCCGGAGTGGGATCACGATGAGTTCTCCGAGCCGATCACGGAGTTGTCCTCCCAGCAGTCGGGATGACCGGAGCTCCGGCTCGCTCCCGGACGGCCTGCGACGAAACTCCAGTTCAGGGCAGGACGGGGCGCGTTCCGGGATGGCGGTGGTGTCGCTTTCCGCACGGCTGTGCACAACTCGTGCTCGAATCCTGAGTGCTGAGCCACTCGTATCGGGACCTGCCGGTCGTGATCGTGGGCGGGGCGCCTAGTCTGCGTGTGACATTTCGTCAGCGCGACATCCATCAGGCCGTCATCAGGAGTGCACACTGAGCGCCCCACTCCCAACCGCCGCGGAAAACGACAGTTCGACGGAAACACAGTCCCCGGTCAGGAGTTTCCGACCGTCCCGGCCAGTCCGCGTGGTCGTTCTGGTCTCCGGATCCGGCAGTCTGCTGCAGGCGCTGCTGGACGCCACCGCCGATCCGGACTATCCCGTTCGGATCGTGGCGGTGGGGGCGGACCGCCCCGGTATCACGGGGTCGCAGCGTGCCGAGAGCGCCGGAATCCCCACCTTCACCTGTCGACTCCCGGAGTTTTCGAGTCGCCAGGACTGGGATCGGGCACTGGCCGAGGAGTGCGCCGCTCACGAGCCGGATCTCGTGGTCTCCGCGGGCTTCATGAAACTCGTCGGCCCCGAATTCCTGGCTCGGTTCGGCGGACGCTATCTCAACAGCCATCCGGCGCTGTTGCCGTCGTTCCCGGGAATGCACGGGGTGCGGGACGCGCTGGACTACGGCGTCCGGGTGACCGGCTGTACCCTCTTCGTCGTCGACGAGGGGGTGGATACCGGTCCGATCCTGGCGCAGCAGGCGGTCGAGGTGTTGCCCGATGACGATGAGGAGAGCCTGCACGAGCGGATCAAGGCCGTGGAGCGGCGAACGCTGGTGCGAACGCTGGAACGGCTGGCAGTGCACGGTTGGACCGTGCGGGGACGAAAGGTGAGTATCGGGGTGACCGCTAACTCGGGGCAACAACGGCGACCCGTGCATCGCGCGTTGATCGGTGTTTCGGACAAGGCCGGCCTGCTTGAGCTGGCCACGGGGCTGCACGCGGCCGGTGTGGAGATCGTCTCCACCGGGGGCACCGCGCGGACCATTTCGGCCGCCGGGGTTCCGGTTACGCCGGTGGAGGAGCTCACCGGTTTTCCGGAGGCCCTGGACGGCCGGGTGAAAACCCTGCACCCCAGGGTGCACGCCGGGCTGCTGGCCGATCAGCGCAAGCGGGAGCACGTCGAACAGCTCGCCGAGCTCGACATCGCCGCCTTCGATCTGCTGGTCGTCAACCTCTATCCGTTCAACCGCACGGTCGCCTCCGGCGCGGAGCCGGAGGAGGTCGTGGAGAACATCGACATCGGTGGCCCGGCGATGGTGCGGGCAGCGGCCAAGAACCACGCGAACACGACCGTGGTGGTCGATCCGAACAACTACGAGTGGGTGGTCGAGCGGGTTCGCGCGGGCGGTTTCGACGAGACGGAGCGCGCCGAGCTCGCGGCAGCCGCGTTCCGGCACACCGCCTCCTACGACGTGGCCGTCGCCGGCTGGATGACCGGCCGCACCGCTCCCGAGGGCGAGACCTTCCCCGGTTGGGCGGGTGAGACGTGGGAACGCCGCAGCGCGTTGCGTTACGGCGAGAACCCGCACCAGCCCGCGGCGCTGTACGTCTCTGGTGGCGAGGCCGTGGGGCTCGCCGCCGCGGCGCAGTTGCACGGCAAGGAGATGTCCTACAACAACTACGTGGACGCCGATGCGGCGTGGCGCGCCGCCCACGATCACCGGCGAACCTGCGTGGCGGTGGTCAAGCACGCCAATCCGTGCGGTATCGCCGTTTCCGACGCGGGCGATGTGGCCGAGGCGCACCGCAAGGCGCACCAGTGCGACCCCGTCAGCGCCTTCGGTGGTGTGATCGCCAGCAACCGCGAGGTCTCGGTGGGCATGGCCGAGCAGATCGCCGAGGTCTTCACCGAGGTGGTGGTAGCCCCCGGCTACGCCGAGGGAGCCCTCGAAGTGCTGCAGCGCAAGAAGAACGTGCGCATTCTGACCGCGCAGCCGCCGCAGTCGGGGCGTGTCGAGATGCGGGCCATCTCGGGCGGACTGCTGATGCAGGGAGCCGACGAGATCGACGCCGACGGCGACGACCCGTCGAACTGGACACTCGCCTGCGGGGACCCCGTCGACGAGGCCACGCTGCGGGATCTGGAGTTCGCCTGGCGCACCTGTCGAGCCGTCAAGTCGAACGCCATCCTGCTGGCCGACGACGAGGCCACGGTCGGTGTCGGCATGGGACAGGTCAACCGGGTGGACTCGGCTCGGCTGGCGGTTTCCCGCTCCGGGGAGCGCGCCGCGGGTTCGGTGGCGGCCTCGGACGCGTTCTTCCCGTTCCCCGACGGTCTGCGGGTGCTGTTGGACGCCGGGGTGCGTGCGGTCGTGCAGCCGGGCGGTTCGGTGCGGGACGAGGAGGTCACCGAGGCGGCCCGGGCGGCGGGTGTTCCGCTGTACCTGACCGGGACCAGGCACTTCGCGCACTGACGCGTCCTTTCCCGTTCTTTCGGGAGGGCGATTCGTTGGGGCCCGTCGGCGGTTCCGTGCCGAACCGCCGACGGGTGCGTCAGAGGGTAGCCAGTTCCGCGTGGACCCTGCCGAAGTCGCGCGAGCGCAGATCCCGCTCCTCGACGATGAAGTAGAGGGAACCGGCGTCCCCGAACGTCAGGTCCATGCCGTCGCCCTGCAGGTCGAACAGCAGGTGCTGCTTTCCGGTTCCGTCGAACATGGTTCCCTGGGCCCAGCCGGGCCAGCCGCCGATCTGGTTACCGAAGGGCTCCTTCGTTTGTTCGGCGGTTTCCTTGTAGTCGTCCAGGAGTCCCCGGCCCGGCTGGTCGCTCGATCTCAGGTTCGCGAGCTCGCGTACCAGGTCCGGCGCCAGGCGTTCGAGGTCGTCAGGTTCGGGAACCGTGAGGACGGTGCGTCCGTACAGCGCCTTTTCCGCGTGGCGTGTCGCTTCTTCGGGAGGGGAGACCGCCACGGCGGTATCGGGGACGGCGTGTATTACCTCGCAGTCGTCGAAGTCCTGCTCGACGAAGAAGTTGAGCACACCGTGGTGCGGAAACAGTCCGTCGGCGTCCATCGGGCCGACGGCGGCCATATCGATGACGGCGACCAGTTCGAGCGGGTGTGCCGTGTTCTCGCCCGGCCACGCTGCTCCGGGTGGCAGCAACGCGTCGCCGCCGAAGCGGGAGAGTCCCAGTGGTCGGCCGGTTCCGCTCTTCGTGTCCACCGCGACCCCGCTGCGTGCGAACGCCGTTATCCGTTCGGCCAGCGAGGTGTCCATGTGCTCGGCCAGGTTCCGGGTCATGCGCTCGCGTCGTCGTTCCCGCTCGATCATGAAGTTACTTTCGCATTCACCCCCGACGGAATCGGGATTTTCCGAAGTCGAAACCGCCGCTGTCAGGTGGTGCCGGTCCCCTGGAGCCAGACGTGCCAGGGCTGGGCCGCGACCCACCGTGCGATCGGTGTCGTGGTGATCCCGAGCTCGCGCCGCACGATGTCGTGATCGGCGACGAACAGTTCCGCATCCGGTTCCCCGGCCAGCCAGTGGTAGATACCCCCGACGCCGGAAGCGGCCTCCGGGCCGATCACCCGGCCGAGCCTGCTCTCGAACTCGCCGACCTCCTGCGGCCGGAAGACGATCGGTCGGCCCATTCCCCTGGAGAACTCCTCGGCGAGCTCGGCACCGGTGACCGCTTCCGGCCCGCCGATGCGCAGCGTGGCCTGTTCCAGGCCCTCGCGGTGCAGCGCGGCGACCGTGGCCGCGGCCAGATCGTCGTGCGACAGCCAGGAGACTCGCAGGTCGGCGGGAAGCGGATAGGACAGTACGCCCTCCCCGGCCAGTTCGGGACCGTTCCAGGGGCTGAACGTGTTGTCCAGGTACACCGGTGGACGCAGGGTGACCACGGGTAATCCGCTGTCGCGGAGGATCGCCTCCGCGATCCGCCTGGTGTCGTAGGCCGCGTACGAGGTGTCGGTGTCCGGAACCGGGGTGTTGGTGTTGTAGACCAGTCGGCGGACGTTCGCCTCGCGGGCCGCTGTCACGACGTTGTGCGCGTAGGTCTCGATCAGCCGTGCGTCGAAGTGCAGCGGAAGTTGCACCGCGGCGTGGGTGACGTCGCGGAAGGCCGCGCGGACACTGTCCGGATCGGCCAGATCGCCGTGGACGGTTACCGGCTCGGGAGCTCGCGGAGCCGGCGTGCTCGTGCCCCGTGCGAAACCGCGAACCCGGTGCCCCACCGCCAGTAGTGCCCGCGCCACGGCGGCTCCCTGGAAGCCGCTGGAACCGATCACCAGGTAGTTGTCCGATTCGGACATGTTCCTCCCGCCTTCCGGCACCGCTCTCGTCACTCGTGCGATGCACGTCGTGCCGTACTCCATACCTTCTTCCGGCGCGGAAAACCAGGCTCCCCCCGGGCCGCACACCCGACGGCTTCACTTTCGACCGCCGCGCACTCGACGGTCGCACGATCGAACAGGCTGTTCGATCACCTGTTCGAATGAACGTATTGACGTGGTGCTTCGGGGGCGGTTTACTGGAGTCGTTCGAACAGGGGTTCGACCGCGGGGTGGTTCCAACGTGGTCGGTTCGAACGCGGTGACGGGTGGCCGGCGTCGGGGGTCGGCCACCGCCACGACGCGGTGTCGTGTTTCGACACGAGGCGAGCGGAACGCCTCCCTCGCGTGACCGCCGTGCCGGGCAGCGGGAGCCCGGTGCGGGCACGCGAGAGCTCGTCTCCGTCGCGGTGTCGCCGTTCCGCGGGGCGGATCGTCACGACTGCCGGGGTGTTCGTGACGGTCCGTCCACAGCGGACGTGTGCTTCTCGCCGCACCTCCGCGTGGAACCCGCGCCGAGTTCTTCTCGGCCGCGGGGAGTAGATCGGGGTGGCCACACCGCACCAAATCAGGTGTGTTCTTCCCCACTTCTCCGGAGGCCCCGTCGCCGTTGCGGGCACCGCGGGTGGTCGCCCACACCGTGGTTCCGCGTGTTTCGCGCGATCCGTCGATACCTTTACCGCCGTCGAACGATCGCTGAACTCTCCTTCGTGGCGCGCGGAACAGCGCCACGATCGTGCTTCCCGCGCGGCACGGCAGTCTCCTGCGCTGCGAATATCGCGTGATTCCGCATGATCGTCCGGTGTGTCGGGGTTGCCGACCGTTTCGATCGATCGATGTCGGTCCCAGCGGTGGGCCGGTCCGCCGGGCGAGTGTGTCGCACCGCGCCGAACCGGGCGCGTCCGGCAATTACCATCCAAGCGTGGCCGAAGGCGACTCCAAGGAACATCCGGAGCCGAGTTTCGAGATCGGCAAGGACGGGCTGGGCGGCATAGTCGTGGGACTCGACGGCAGCCCGGCGAGTTTTCACGCCGCCGCCTGGGCGGCCGGGCTGGCACGGCGGGAACGAGCTCGTCTGGTGCTCGTCTACGTCGAGGCGGTCGGCGGAGTCGCCTACTGGTCACCTATGGGGGTGGCGGTGGCCAGCGAAGCCGCCGAAGGGCTCGTGGAGGATCTCAAGCAGGAGATCGTCAACCACCTGAAGTGGGTCGACATCGACTGGGACTTCGTGCACCACCGCGGCGATCCCGCCGTCGGCCTGGAGCAGGTGGCCGAACAGTACCGGGCCGACCTCATCGTGGTGGGCCGTTCCCGCAGACGCGGTGGTCTGCTGGGCACCGTGCCGGCCACGCTGGTCGTGGAGGCCGTGCGGCCGGTGGTCGTCGTTCCCTGAGCGGAGTTCTCCGGTCGCGTTGTCGTGCTACGCGCTTGGCGGAGCCTCCCACCGCTCTCGCTCCGGGAGGCCCGACCTCGGGTAGCGATCCGGTAGCCCGGCCCGCGGAGCCCGCGGGCCGGGCTACCGGACGCGCTGTCACACCGCGTGAACCGAGGCGTCAGCCTTCCATCGGAGGACGTGCGGCCTCGTTGCCCTGCAGTGCTACCAGCGTGCCGTCGCCGAGCAGCTCGTTGACCGAGACGGGCAGCACGTAGGCCGTTCCACCGCCGGGCTGTTCGAACCACGGCACAGCGGTTCCGGACAGCACCTGCACGGGCCGCTGCACCCGGTAGGCGAAGTAGTTCCGGGTCGCCCACTGCGGCGGCAGCGAACGCTGGTTGTAGGGCGTGCGGATCGCGTACGTGACGTTGCCGTCCGGATCGCCGAACCGGTCCAGCTCGGTCCCCGGCTGCAGCACCGTGTTCTGCCTGCTCCGGTAAAGGGTCAGCGGTGGCTCACCGCGCAACGGCTGGATCGGCTGATCCGTTCCGGGACGCCCCTGCTGCGCGGCACCCGCCTGGGACTGTCCACCGGGGACCTGCCCGTTCGGCGGTCCCTGTGGTTGCCCACCGGGCGGTTGTCCACCGGGCGGTTGCCCACCGGGGATCTGGCCGCTGGGCGGTTGGCCGTGCCCACCTGCGGCGGGCTGGCCCATCGCCCCACCTGGGACACCGGGCTGTTGCGGTCGCGGGGGGGTCGGAGCTCCCGGTGGTGGCGGAGCCCCTCCCGGCGGCATCGGACTCGGGCGCTGTCCCTCCTGGCCGGGTGCGCCCTGGTTCGGCTGCGGGGCCGACGGCGGTCCCGTCGGGTACTGCGGAGGCTCGGCCTGTCCGGAGTGGCCTGCCTGTCCCGGAGCGCCGGGTTGTGGAGCGGGGCCGGGCTGGTCGGAACGAGCAGGACGCTTCGGCAACGGCGGGGGCATCTGCCCCGGCGGTGGGGTCGCGCCGGGATCCCCTTCGCCGGTAGGTGTCTCCCCGGCGGGGGGCTCCATCGCCGGGTGTGAGGGCTCCTCCTCCGACGGTGGTGCCGGTGCCTCCGCCGCCGAGTCCGCCGCGGGTTCGTGCGGTTCGTCCTGCCACTGCTCGGTGGCGGTGAACAGGAAGTTGCCCTCCTGAGCCGTCGCGCTCCCGCTCTCCGTGCCGGATGCGCGCTTGGGGAGGTCGCCGAGCGGACCGGACTCCGCCTGTCGCGGCTCGTCCGCCACCGCGTGATCGGTCACGGCTGGTTCGGCGGAGATTCCATCGGTGGAAAGCGGCGTCTCGGAGTCGAGTGGTGTCGCCGTGGACAGTGGCTGGTCGGCAGTATCCGCCGCCGTCCCTTCCGGCGCGATCTCCTCCGGCGCGGTCTCCTCGGGTGCCGCCTCCGTCACCGCTGTCCTCTCCGGCGCGTCCGGAGCGCGGGATTCCGGCGCCGCACCCGTCAGGTCGTCGGTTTCGTTGAGCAGCAGACTTCCCAGCAGGTAGGCGCAGGCCTGCTCCGGTCGCGCGAACCGCATCGGCTCGTCGTTCGTCCCGGGCGGTGTCACCACCCAGTCAGCGCCCTCGTCGTAGAGCGACCACACCGACTCGGAGCGCTGCCCCAGCCGGTACTCCTCCGTGTCCAGCCCGAGTTCGTCGAGTCGCTGCCGAAGCTGACCGAAGATGATCTCGGGGTTCTCCTCGGACTCGTCGGTCATGCCGTGCCGGGAAGCGGTGACCGCCTCGCCGAACGGCTCCGGTTCCAGCTGTTGCTCATTACCGTACTCGCCGGTGAATTCGTCGTCGGTGAGGTTCCCGCTGTCGAGGTTCCCGCCGCCGAAGTCGGCCTCGTGCTCCCGTGGTTCGGGGGAGTCCTCGTGCTCGAAGGGCGTCCCGGTGCTCGGCTCCGGCATGGCGGTCGCCTGCGTCCCGGCGTTCGGGTCCCCCAGCACCGGGTAGTCGTACAGCCCCGCGCCCTCGCCGTGCACCGGGTGTTCGCCGAAGGACGATTCCAGGGGGCGTGGGTCTTCGGCGGGCATCGCCGTCACGGCCTCGGTGGAGCCGGTCGGGCGGTCGTCGGCCTCTTCCCTGAGCCGCTGGTCGTAGCCGAGGTCCTGCTCGGCGGCGTCGAACTCCGCCGCCTGCTCGGCCTCTTCGGCGGCGCGTGCGGCTTCCTCCGCCGCCTCCATCACACCGGGGGCCAGCTCCCCGAACCGGAAACCGTTGGAGCGGATGTGCTGCAGCAGCTCGGGTTGCGGCGGCACGCCGTACTGCGACAGGTAGTAGGGGACCTCGGTGGGCCACACCCAGGAACCGTCACTGTGCCAGCTGTCCGGGATCGCTTCCGGTCGGTTCGGGTCCAACCGGTCTGCGATGTTGTACTCGGCCGCCAGCACGATCGGGGCGTTCTCCAGGTAACGCCGCAACGGCTCGCTCTCCTGGGGTGCGAGCGGTGGCCTGTCGTGCACCAGCGGCCGCCCCTGTTCGTCGACGTCGTCGAACACGCGGGCCACGGTCAGGCCGGAATGCTCGGTCGGCTCGTCCGCGGCTCCGGCGGTTTCCGCACCCGGTGGTGGCGGCGTGGGGGAGTCCGGCTCGTTCGGCGGTACCTGCTGCTCACCTGCCGCGGCGTCCGTGTTCGCGGGGCGCCCCAGCCTGGCGTTCATCCAGTCCGGGATGTTGTCCTCGGAGCGCGGGTAGCGGTTCAGTTCGTCGACGTAGGCCTCGGCGGGCAGCGGCTGTTGCCACTGGGGTTCCTCGTCGAAGTTGATGTCGATGCGGTAGCTCGACGGACGCTCCACTGTGTACAGTGCGCTGAGCCAGGTGCCGACGTCGGGCCGGTACATGCCCTCACGGAGATGCCCGAAGATCCCGTTGAGTTCCTCCGGCGGCTCCCACGCTCGGCTATCGCCGTCCTGCAGGGTCACTTCCGCGAGCAGGTCGTGGTACTCACCCGTGGCGCGGTATTCCACGGTTATCTGCTGCCAGTCCTCGGGGGCCTCCTGTAGCAGCAGGACCCCGATCCTGCGTGCTATTTGTTCCTGCTCTTCCGGGCTGATCGCTGTCGGGCGCGACATGGGTGTCATCCTCCCCCTCTCAACCGGGCCCTCCGACTCCACCCCACCTCGACGTTACTCGATCGGCCCCCGGCGATGTCCCCCGGTTCCGGTGTTTCGCCTGGTCGGGTCGAGCGGCTTGCCGTGCGGTCCCGGTACGGATTTCCGTCTCCCGTGTCCGTTGCCGCGCAACGCATCCGGTCCGTTCGGGAGCGGAACGACGGCCTTCCGAGCGGGGTGCGAGCGCGGTGAACAGCGATGCGCGCCCAGTCGTTGGTGGACATTCTTCCCGATGGGTGGGAACGCGGTGCGCGTTCCCGACCGGGGAATTCCCGATGTCTCCCGGACCCCGGTGCGGCAGAGGCCGGATCAGTCACAACGGCGGGTCCCTCGTCCGACGGCCGGATACGGTCGTTTCCGTGCCTACCGAAACAACCGCCGGTTCCCCCGCTCGCGTGAGGCGGATGCTGCCCCGCGTGTTCGGTTTGCTCGGCGCGGCGGGCGTGGGGTTCCTGCTCGCCTCGCAGTCCCGGGTGAACGGAGTCCTCGGCACCCGGCTGGAGGACGCGCTGGCGGCCTCGGTGATCTCGTTCGGCGGTGGCCTGGTGCTGCTGCTGGTGGTCACGCTCGTCAACTCGAACGCGCGACGCGGTATGGGGCGGCTGGCCCGTGCGGTGCGCGGTGACACCGGGCCGCGGCCTTGGCAGTGCCTCGGCGGTGTCTGCGGCGCGTTCCTGGTTTTCAGCCAGAGCGTGGCCGCGAATCTGCTCGGCGTCGCGCTGTTCACCGTCGGAGCCGTCGGTGGGCAGATCGCCAGCGGGCTGATCGTGGACCGGCTCGGGCTCGGAGCCGGAGTGGTGCGTTACTTCACGACCCACCGGGTCGCCGGTGCCGTGCTGGCGCTGGCCGCCGTGGTCATGGCCGTCTCGGCGCGGCTCGGTGCCGCACACGCCAGCTGGCTGGTGCTGTTGCCCGCCGTCGCCGGGGTCGGCGTGGCCTGGCAGCAGGCCATGAACGGTCTGGTGAAGCAGACCGCGGGCTCGGCCGTGTCGGCCGCCACCCTGAATTTCGGCACCGGCACCACCGTGCTGCTCCTCGCTTTCGCCGTGGACAGCGTGCTGCACGGGCTGCCGTCGGAATGGCCAGCCGCGCCCTGGATGTACATCGGTGGGCCGATCGGGATCTTCGTTGTGGCGGGCTCGGCGGTACTCGTGCACTACACGGGCGTGCTGCTGCTGAGCATGGGCATCGTCTTCGGACAGCTGTCCGGCGCCCTGCTGCTCGATCTGCTGTTGCCGGTGGCAGGCTCCCGGGTCGATCTCGCCACCGTTCTCGGGATCTGCCTGGCACTGCTCGCGGTCGTGGTCGCCTCCATGGGCAGGGGCGGAGTGTCTCCCCGCGCGCGGTCTGCGACGATAGCCAATCGTGAGCGCCACGATTCTCGACGGTAAGGCCACCAAGGACGCCATCTACGACGAGCTGCGGCCGCGGGTGGCCGCGCTCGCGGAGCAGGGTCGTACACCGGGTCTGGCTACGGTCCTGGTGGGCGACGATCCGGCCTCGCACTCCTACGTGCGCGGCAAGCACAACGACTGTGCCCGTGTCGGGATCAATTCCATCCGCAAGGAGCTGCCCGCCGACACCGGGCAGGCCGAGCTCGAAGGCGTCGTCGACGAGCTCAACGCCGATCCGGCCTGCACCGGATACATCGTGCAGCTGCCGGTTCCCGATCACCTGGACACCGGAGCGTTGCTGCAACGTGTCGACGTCCGCAAGGACGCCGACGGGCTGAACCCGGTCAGCCTCGGCAGGCTGGTGCTCGGCGAGCCCGCACCGCTTCCCTGCACTCCCAGGGGGATCGTCGAGCTGCTGCGCCGCTACGGGGTCGAGCTCAACGGTGCGCACGTGGCGATCCTCGGTCGGGGGATCACCGTGGGAAGGCCGTTGGGGCTGCTGCTGACCCGGCGCAGCGAGAACGCCACCGTGACGCTGTGCCACACCGGGACCAAGGACATCGGCGCCGAGCTTTCCAGGGCCGACGTCGTGGTCGCCGCGGCGGGCAAGCCCGGGCTGGTGACGCCGGACATGATCAAGCCCGGTGCGGCGGTGCTCGACGTGGGTGTCACTCGCGGGGACTCCGGTCCGCTGGGGGACGTGCACCCGGACGTGGCGGAAGTGGCCGGTTTCCTGTCGCCGAACCCCGGCGGTGTGGGGCCGATGACGCGCGCCATGTTGATGACGAACGTGGTCGAGGCCGCCGAGCGCGCCGCGAACTGAAGTGCCAGTGGCGATGATCGACCGGTTCGGCGGTAAGCGCGTTTCGGCGCGGCTGTGCTTCGCGCTCGTGATCCTGCTCGTCCTGTTCGGCGGGTTGCGGGTGGCGATGTCGCACTGGCGTGAAGGTGCCACCCTGCTCGGGGGAGCCCTGCTGCTCGCCGCCGTGCTGCGCGGTTCGCTTCCCGCCGATCGGGTCGGTCTGCTCGCCATTCGCAGCCGGGTGGTGGACGTGCTGCTCTACGGCGCGTTGGGGCTGTTGATCGTGTTCGTGGCCATAACGATCACAGGTGGTCCGCTCTCCGGGTGATTCGGGCTGTCGTCCTCTCACTGCGGCGCCCGGTCGGCCACCCACCTCGCGTACATTTCGCGAGAAATTGCCGCGACCAGGGCCGTTCGGCCTGACCGGCCCGGGGCCTTCGCCCAGCGTCGCGGCGATTTCGCGAGAAATCGACGCCGCCCGGAAGTCGAGTAGCCGGAACCTCCCGCGGACTCCCGTTCCGGAACCGCGGCACCACGGTCGCTCAGTCCCACCAGAACGACCACTGGCGTCCGCCCCGGATCTCCTCGGCGTAGGACGCGATGCTGCCGCTGTCCTGCATGACCCGGTCGGGGGCGAACGTCCAGTGCTCGGCGGCCACCGCGGCAGCGTGCTCCCGTCGGGTGGGTGGCGCGGCGACGCTGAGATCCAGCCGATCCGGCCCCAGGCGCAGCACCCGCGCCCCGAAACGTTCCTCCCAGCTGCGCAACATCGCCGACAGCCCGGCACAGCGAGACACGTGATTCGTGGCCCCGGACCAGCCGAGCACCGTGAGAACGTCCGATCCGCGAGGGGCCGGTACCAGGCCGAGCCGCGTCTGCTCGTTCAGCAGGCGCTGGGTGAGCTGGTTGGCCAGCACGTTCGCGTCCGCCAGCAGGTCGCCCGCGGGCGCGGGGCCGGGGCAGGTGTGGTCGAACGGGGCCAGGCTCTCCAGGTCGTAGGCGGGCCCCAGGTCGGAGTCGACCTGGCACAGCCCGTCCCAGATCCGGTCCATGACCTGCTCGACGTGCCACTTGTCGATGTGCGCGCGCGGTTCCGGGGCGACCACCCCCACGGTGCAGCGCTCCCCGTAGATCTCGGTGTCGTCGACCAGCAGCAGCGGCCAGAGGCCGTTGGTGTCGCTCTCCGCGCGGAGCGTGGCCAGTAGTTGCGCCGAGGGAGGTTCCTTGCTTATCCAGCACAACGGACCGGGGTCCTGCCCGTCGCCGATCCTGGTCGACTGCTCGGTCAGCAGCTCTCCGGCAGGCAACTCCCGGTTGCCCGCGAATCCGATCCGAAGCATCGCCATCGGGTCGGCAGTGGTCTCACCCTGCCGCTCTTCCCATAGCACCGCACTGCCTCCTCACCAAGCGGTCCCACGCCGCTAGCGGCGAGTCGGGACTGTCGCTGTGGCGATCAGTGTGCCATTCCGGCTCGCCCCGTGGGTCGCGCAGTTCGGTGCGATGTCTCGGGGCGCCCTCGAACTCCCGCGGAAGCCGAGGGTGCCCGGTGCCCGCCTCACGCGCCGGCGGGGTGTCCCTCCACCTCGCAGTCCGTCCCGGGATAGACGAGCCGCTCGTGGCCGTCGTCGAACCGTACGAGGTACGGCGGGTTCCCGTTCTCACCGCGTACTTCCAGGATGACTCCCACCCGGTCCGGCTGTTCGATGGTCCTGCTGTGCATGTGGAGTCGTTCTCCCGTGGTCGCCTTCATCGTCGTCACCTCCTGTGGAACGCGCTCCCAGGATAGGTGACCGAGGACACGGCGCGCAGTGCTTCGGGCCGTTGACCACCGCATATTCGAGACGCCGGGTCAGCCGGTGGTGCCGGAGCAGATTCGCAGCACGGTTTCGGTCTGCCGCAGCTTGTGCTGGGTCCACTCGGCGCTGTTCTCGATCGTGACCTCGCCGGACGAGACCTGCCGCATCGACCGCTGCACGTCCCGCAGCGCGTCGCTCAGTGCCTGGTCCGAGGTCTGCTCGGCGAGTTTGCCGATCTCCTCGGCCTTGGAGCTCGCCTGTTCCCGGAGCTGTTGCTGGTCGGAGAAGTTCGGTACGAAATTGACCAGTCCGGTGGCCTTCGCGCAGTTCTGAGCGGTTTCGATGCCCCGCTGGGCGCTCTCGATGCCCTGCTGGGCGTTCTCGACTCCCTGTTGGGCCTCCTGCAGCTCGCCGCATGCCGCCACACCGGCGAACAAGGGGAGGGAGATTGCCAGTACGGCCAGTTTGCCGCGAATACGCATGGTTCCTCCGTCGTCGGCGCGGACTGCCGAGCGGTCCGCCGCATCCGCAGCCTACCGATTTACGAGCGGTTTGCGGGGCTGTCGGCGTCGAATTCGTCCGGATCGACTCAGCGCGGGCTGATCCACGCCATGACGCTCGGAGGCAGCCCGAGCTGTTCGAGCCACGGAACCGCGCCCACCCGGTAGAGCACCACGGTGGACAGCAGTACCGCCACGATCGTCAGACCCGGGCCGATCAGCGCCAGCTCCACCTTGCCGCCGGTCCGCATCCGCAGCGCCTTCGGCGGCGCGACGGGGTACCAGGTCTGACCGCCGAAGGGGAGCGGCCACAGCATGGGGCAGCCCTGTTCGGTGATGGCGTCGCCGATGAAGTGCGCCACGCAGCCGATCATCACCGCCATTCCGAAGGCGGCGGCGTCGTGGGGCTGGTCGCCCGCCCACGCCCAGCACACGATCGTCAGCACCAATGACACGGCGGCGATCAGCAGCGCGTCGCTCTGCGGCGACCAGTTGTTCAGCAGTCCCCGCACCGTCAGACCCGCGAAGACGAACATCACGATGCCCACGGCGGTGCCGTTGCTGCTCTGCACGATCGCCGTGGTGGTCAGACCGGCCAGGATCGCGAAGACCACGGTGTGCGTGAAGCCGCGATGAGTACCCGCCCGGTCGCTGTCGTGCTGGGTGCGGGTCAGCCTGTACAGGAATCCGCTCAGCCCGCTCATGGCGGAGGAGACACCACGCGAGACCGCGCCGAACGTGCGCGCGACCGTGGAGGACGGGTGATCGATGTCCGGAAGGAGAGCGGAGCCGGTGGCCAGCGTCGCCCCCACCACCCATGTCTTGGGGGAGAGTTGGCCGATGGTGTGCGCGCCCGCCAGCGCGGTCACGGCGGCCCAGGCCGCGAGCCCGCTCATCGCGTGGGTGGGTCCGGTCGCCAAGAAGTCCCTCCAAGGTCACGGCTCGCGGGCGAGCTTAGCCGGTGTGATCGCCGGACTGTGCGTGACTCGCGCTGTTCCGGCTCGATGGGCGGGGTGACGTCGATTCGACTGTGTTGTTGCTCACTCTTCCGTGGGGCTGTATCACCTGTGCGAGGGAGTAGCGCTGCGACGCACGCCTGCGGGGGGCGTTTTGTGAATCCCGTTCGCAAAGGGTGGGGCTCACAGTCGGCCCGTTTAGCAGTACGCTTGTACCGTTTGCGTTTCTCGTGTGAGAGGAGCACCCCGCCACCATGAGCAAGATCAAAGTACAGGGCACCGTCGCCGAACTCGACGGCGACGAGATGACCCGGATCATCTGGTCCTTCATCAAGGACAAGCTGATCCACCCCTACCTAGACATCAACCTCGACTACTACGACCTCGGGATCGAGCACCGGGACGCCACCGACGACCAGGTCACCGTCGACGCGGCCAACGCGATCTCCAAGCACGGCGTCGGTGTCAAGTGCGCCACCATCACTCCCGACGAGGCACGTGTCGAGGAGTTCGGGCTCAAGAAGATGTGGCGCAGTCCCAACGGGACCATCCGCAACATCCTCGGCGGTGTGATCTTCCGCGAGCCGATCGTCATCTCCAACATCCCGCGCTACGTGCCGACCTGGACCAAGCCGATCGTCATCGGCAGGCACGCCCACGCCGACCAGTACAAGGCCACGGACTTCAAGGTTCCCGGCGCCGGCACCGTGACCGTCACCTACACCCCGGCCGACGGCTCCGAGCCGATGGAGCTCGAGGTCGCGAACTTCCCGGAGCAGGGTGGCGTGGCGATGGCCATGTACAACTACCGCCGCTCCATCGAGGAGTTCGCCAGGGCGTCCTTCCGCTACGGCCTGGAGCGGGGCTACCCGGTCTACATGTCCACCAAGAACACGATCCTGAAGGCCTACGACGGCGTGTTCAAGGACGTGTTCGAGGAGGTGTACGAGAACGAGTTCAAGGCCGACTTCGAGGCCAACGGGCTCACCTACGAGCACCGGCTGATCGACGACATGGTCGCCACCGCCCTGAAGTGGGAGGGCGGCTACGTCTGGGCCTGCAAGAACTACGACGGTGACGTGCAGTCCGACACGGTCGCGCAGGGCTTCGGTTCGCTCGGCCTGATGACCTCGGTGCTGATGACCGAGAACGGCACGGTCGAGGCGGAGGCCGCCCATGGGACGGTCACCCGGCACTACCGCAGGCACCAGCAGGGTCAGGAGACCTCCACCAACCCGATCGCCTCCATCTTCGCCTGGACGCGCGGGTTGCAGCAGCGCGGCAAGTTGGACTCGACCCCCGAGGTCGTCGAGTTCGCCAAGGCGCTGGAGCAGGTCGTCATCGAGACCGTCGAGAGCGGCAAGATGACCAAGGATCTCGCGCTGCTGGTCGGTGACAACCAGCCGCACCAGAACACGCAGGACTTCCTGAACACGCTGGACGAGAACCTGCAGAAGAAGATGGCCCAGCGCTGAGGTTCGCCCTCGTGCTCACCCGGGCGCGGCGATTTCGCGAGAAATTGACGCCGCCCGGCCACGCCGGAAGGTAGTGGTGGCCGTAAAGCCAGGAGGCCGGAAGGCCCCGGGGCCGAAAGCTCGGGGCCGGAGGGTCATGGGGCGCCGCCCCGCCGCGCGGACAACCGTGCGGTGGGGCGGCGCCCTTTTCGTGGCTCCCGTGGTTCTGCCGGCTCCGGCCCTGATCCCCGCCGCTCCCGCACCCCGTTGGCCTCTGACTCCTGCCTCCGGCCCGGGCCCCGGTTCCGGCGCTCTCCGGTGCTGTATCCGATCGCCGACGCGGCGATTTCGCGAGAAATCGACGGCCCCTCGGGGGTGAACACCCCGCCGGGTAAAGCGGTCACCCCGCTTTCGGGAGAGGAACCGGGTCTTCTCCGGGCAAGAACCGGGTCTTCGGGGTTTTCGCCCCGATGTTCGGCAGCGTTCCGCCGCGCCGCTCGGCGGTATGTCGCTGCGCCGTTCGGCGGTGCGAGCAGCGTCACAGACCGATCCGGTAGTTTTACCGACCGAAACGGTCGGTAACTCAGGTACCGTCGATGACGTGACAAGACCGTTCCGGGAACAAGTGGACGAGGAGATCCTCGACCGTGCCGCCGAGCTGTTCGCACAGCACGGGTTCGCCCAGACATCCCTGAAGGCGCTGGCCGAGGCGGTCGGGCTGTCCAAGGCCGGGCTGCTGCACCACTATCCGAGCAAGGAAGCGATCCACGAGGCCGCGCTGGAGACGGGGCGGGCGCAGGCCCGATTGGTGCTCGCCGACGTCGCTCGGCTCTCGCCCGGCCCGGAACGCGATCGGCGGGCGCTGGAGCTGCTCACCGACGTCGCCCTGGAACGAGCTGGGCTGGTGAGCCTGGCCCTGCGGCCCATCACCGCTCCCGATGATCACGCCGACGCGCTCGACGCCGAGGACGTGCTCATCCACGAGATATTCGCCCTCGATCCGGCGGACCACGGTTCGGAACGACTCGTCCGAGTCATCGGCGCGCTGAGCGCGCTGGCCGTGCTCAGCCTCATGGCCAACCACAAGGGGGACAAGACCACCTGGCGCCCCCGGATCATCGCGACCTGTTTCGACACCCTCGGCCACTTCCGTCCCGGCACTTCTTCGACCGGTTCCGACCAGCTGGAGGACTGACTTCTACATGGCACGCCTGTTATACCGGCTGGGCGCCGGTGCGCAACGGCACCGGTTGCTCGTCGTCGTGATTTGGCTGATAGCGCTCGCGGGTGGTGGCGTGGGCGCCGCGACGCTTTCCGGCCCCACCTCGGACAGCTTCTCCATTCCGGGGCAGGAATCCACCATCGCCCAGGACAAACTCCAGCAGGAGTTCGACACCGGCGGCGGCGCGACCGCACGGGTGGTGATGCGGGCCCCGGACGGTCAGCGAATCACCGCTCCCGCCAACGCCGCCGAGGTCAAGAGTCTCGTCGCCGACCTGTCCGAGCAGCCCGGCGTGGTCTCGGCCAGCAACCCGCTGAACCCGAACGCTCCCACGGTCAGCCCCGACCGGACCACCGCCTACAGCACCGTCACCTACGACGGCGGCATGGGTGAGATCACCACCGAGCAGCGCGAGGCCATGCTGGACACCGTCGAGCAGGCCGATCAGGGCGCGTTCACCGTCGAGGTGAGCGGCCAGGCAGTCACCGCCACCCCGTCCGTCGGTGGTCCGGGAGAGGCGATCGGCGTCATCGCCGCGCTGGTGGTCCTGAGCCTCACCTACGGCTCGCTGGTCGCCGCCGGGATGAACCTGATCACCGCCGGTGTCGGTGTGGGGATCGGCGCGCTCGGCGTCAGCATCGCCACCGGCTTTATGGAGTTGCAGTCCACCACCTCCATCCTGGCGACGATGCTGGGGCTGGCGGTCGGAATCGACTACGCCCTGTTCATCATCAACCGCCACCGGCAGGAACTGCGGCAGGGCAACGACATCAGGACCTCCATCGCTACCGCCGTGGGCACGGCCGGTTCCGCGGTGGTGACGGCCGGACTCACCGTGTTCATCGCGCTGGTCGGGCTCTCGGTCGTAGGCATCCCCTTCCTCACCCAGATGGGTGTGGCGGCGGCGGCGACCATCGTCGTGGCCGTACTCGTGGCCATCACCCTGGTGCCCGCCGTGCTCAGCTACCTGGGACGGCTCGTGCTGCCGCGCAAGCAGCGCACCGCACCGGCCGAGACCGACGCCAAGACCGAACGGGCCGTCTACCCCGGCTGGATCCGTGCGGTCACCCGCGGTCGGATCCCGGCGCTACTGATCTCGCTCGTCGCGCTCGGCGCGGTGGCCATCCCGGCCGCCTCCATGCAGACCACGCTGGTGCAGACCCCCTCCGAGGGCACCACGCAGGCCCGAGCGCAGCAGATGCTGGCCGACAGCTTCGGCGAGGGCGTCAACGGCCCGCTGGTCGCCTACTTCGAGGGCGGTGACGCGCCGCGGACCGCGCAGCAAGCCACCAAGGCGATCGCCGGACTCGACGACGTCGCCACCGTCACACCGCCCACGCCCAACGCCGAGGGCAACGCCGCGATGGTCACCGTCATCCCGAAGTCCGGCCCCGCCAGCGCGGAGACCGAGCAACTGGTCGGTGACCTGCGTGACCAGCTGGCCGACATCAACGGTGCCGAGAGCTACGTGACCGGAACCACCGCCGTCAGCGTCGACGTCGCGCACTCGCTGGACCAGGCGCTGCCGATCTACCTCGTGCTGGTCGTGGGGTTGGCCCTGATCCTGCTGGTACTGGTGTTCCGTTCGATCCTGGTGCCGCTGGTCGGCGTGCTCGGCTTCCTGCTGACGCTGGGAGCCGCGCTCGGCGCGACCGTGGCGGTGTTCCAGTGGGGTTGGCTGAGCGATGTGGTCAACCTCGACGACACCGGGCCGCTTATCAGCCTCACCCCGATCCTGATGATCGGCATCCTGTTCGGACTGGCGATGGACTACCAGATCTTCCTGGTGTCCCGGATGCACGAGGCTTACCACAAGGGACACGCGGCCCGCGACGCGATCGTGAGCGGCTTCCGACAGGCGGCGCCGGTCGTGGTCGCGGCGGCGCTGATCATGTTCTCGGTGTTCGCCGGGTTCGTTCCGGCGGGCAACGCCACCATCAAGTCCATCGCCTTCGCCCTGGCGATCGGCATCCTGGTGGACGCCTTCGTGGTCCGCATGGTTCTGATGCCCGCGGCGTTGGCGCTGCTCGGCAGGGCCGCGTGGTGGCTGCCCCGCTGGCTGGGGTGGCTGCCCGCCCTCGACGTCGAGGGCAACGCGATCACCGACAGCGGCGAGACCGACGATGAGAGCGGTTCCGACGAGAAGCAGCGGGCCGGGATCGGTTCGTGAGCCGGACACCGGCCGTTAGTCGAATACCGGTCGTGACGCTCGATCCGTGAGACCGAGCCCGGCTGGTGAGTGATCGGGTGGCCCGGCGCCGAGGGGTTCGGCGCCGGGCCACTCTCTTTCCGGTCCGGTTTCTCCGGAGCTCCGCTCCGACCCCGCCCGGGTCGCGTCGATTTCGCGCGAAATTCACTTCGCCCCGGGGCCGCACCCCGGGATCTCAGGGACTTGCTGAGTAGTTTCGCTCTGTTCGCGCCGCGTCACGCTCTGTTCCGGTGGCGGCGATGAGCGATCACGACATTTCCGACGACGACCCCGAGAGACCCGGTACCGCCCCGGCGGGGCCGGTGGTGACCGCCGCGCTGTTGGGGTTCAACCTGGTGATGTTCGCTCGGGGACTGTACAGGCTCAGCAGGGAGGACACCTTTCTCGACGTGGCGGCCTCCTCGCAGCCCGGCTTGGGTGAACTGCTCATCCGGGGGTTCCTCTACGGTTTCATCGCCGCCGCGGCGGTGGGACACCTGTGGTTCATGACCCGCGTGCTGCGCATGTGCGGGGTGCCTCGTCCGGTGCCGACCACGCTGCTGAGTATCGCTGTCTCGACGGTGCTGGTGCTGCCCCCGGGGCTGGTGAGCTCGATGTGGGGCTCGAGCGCGGACTGGCTGACGCGGCTCCTGCTGCTCCCGTCACTGGCCGCGCTCGGGCACGCCGTGGTGGTGCGCTTCGCGCTCCGTGGCTCCCTCGATTCGGAAGCACCCCGGCCCACCGCCAGGACAGCGGTCTTCACCGCCGAGATGCTGGGGATCAACTTCGTGCTTATCTTCTGGACACTGTGGATGTACTACTGGCTCGCGCGATTCGGGATCGGTATGTCCTCGGTGCAGGAGCCCGCGAGCCTCATCGTCGCCATCCACTGCGTGCTCGCCGTGCTCGCGTTGCTAGAGGTGTGGTTCCTGGTCCGGATGATGCGGTTCACCGGTCCCGCCCGGCCCGCGCTGTTGCTGTTGCCGGCTCTCGTGCTTTCGGTCGCGCTGGCCGCGCTCGCAGGTGTGGGGCTGTGGGTGCTCTGGCAGCGGTGGCGGGTGTTCTCCGGTTACGAGGTCGACATTCCGCTGTTCGCGCTGTTGGCCGCAGCGAGCTTCGGTCTGGTGGCGCGCGGGGCGCGCCGAAGGAGGGCAGTTTAGGAAGGGCGAGCGTGAAACCGGGTTCGTCCCTGCGGCGGTAGCCGATCGCGGTGCACCACCAGTCGGCGAGTACCTGGTGGTCTTTCGCTTCCAGCGCGATCGCCTTGAACCTCGCTGCCATGCGGGCACTCCACCACGCGGCACCGACAGTCCCGGTCCGTCGATTTCTCGCGAAATCGCCGCGCCGCGGAGGAACGGCGCCGTAAATTTCGCGAGAAATCGACGGCTCCGTGAGGCGGGCCGGAAGGTTCAGCCGAGTCGGTCGTGGTGGAGGTGGTGGAGGAAGTTGGTCCACTGGGTGTGGGTGAAGTGGTGGTGGGGGCCGTTGGGGTTCTTGGAGTCGCGCAGCCACCAGCCCGTCGCGTCGTAGGCGACCTCGACGCAGTTCTCCGCGCCCGCGCTGAAGCTGGATTTGTGCCAGTTCGGCTCGTCGTGATTCCGCGTTTCGCGCATGTGCTGCTCCTAGCTCAGTTCCTCGATGCGTCGATCGATTGCTTCGACAGTCTTTTGGGGACTCAGCGCGACCGCACGAATTCGGCAGTCACATCGGTGCCCGCGTGGTGTGGCCGGGATCGAACGGCGCACGCGAACTCGACTGAATACGATTCCCCGTCGTGCCCCGATTCCCCGTCGTGCCCCGGCTCCCGGTGCTTCGTCGAGGTCCGGTGCGGCACTTCCCGGGAACCGGCTCGGGTTCCGGAGCCACTCGACCGCACCGGCCGGGCACTCGCCGCCGAACGAGTTCCGCGAGCGGTCAGAGCGAGCGCAGCGCGGCTCGGATCTCCTCCGGTACCGGAAGGGTGGTGTGGGTCTCGCGGTCCACGTAGACGTGCACGAACCGTCCCAGCGAGGCGGGTTGCTCGCTGCCGTTGCCGAACACCGCCAGCCCGTAGGTGACGCTGGAGTTGCCCAGCCGCCGCAGCCCGATCCCCACCTCGACGTCGTCGGGAAAGCTCAGCTCGGAGAGGTACCGGCAGCCGGTCTCGGCGACCATGCCGATCGCGGGCAGCTCGCGGATGTCGGTTCCGGTGGCCCGCATCAGCCAGCCGTTCACGGCGGTGTCGAACCACGAGTAGTGCACCACGTTGTTCACGTGGCCGTAGGAGTCGTTGTCGCCCCAACGGGTCGTGATCGGCCACAACACGTTGAAGTCGGCGCGCTTCGGGGGTGGATCGGGAAAGTCGGACACGCCGGGCAGCCTAACCCGTCGGTGAAGGGTGGACCCCGTGTCAAGGACGACCGTCACGACCGGTACGATGTTTCGTGTTCGGCAACGAGCTGGCAATGCTCCGAACGGAGCATCCGCCGTCCGAATGTCCGAGCGCGATTAGCTCAGCGGGAGAGCGCTACCTTGACACGGTAGAGGTCGCTGGTTCAAACCCAGCATCGCGCACCATCCCGGTTCCGGGTGTCCGTTCGATCGACGTTACCGGACTCGGAACGACTCAGCGGGTGCGCTCGTAGTGACGCCGTGCTTTCGCGCGGTTGCCGCAAACAGCCATCGAGCACCAGCGTGCGCGGTTGGCGCGGCTGCGGTCGAGCAGGAACAGCCTGCACTCGTCGTTGGCGCAGGGGCGTAGTCGGCCCGGAAGTTCCTCCTCGGTGGCGGCCCAGGCGAGGACCACCTCGACGGCCAGCCGCGCGTGCGGGGGAGTGCTGAGAGTCCACCGCAGACCGTCCGAAGTGAACTCCGGGGTTCGGTATACCCCTTCGAGCAGCGGGCTCAACGTCTCGGGCGAGCTCTTCCCCGACACCACGTCCCGCAGGGCGTCCCGCGTCCGGCGCAGCAGCGCCAGTTCTTCGAGGCTGCCTTCGCCACCGTGTTCCCGCGCCCAGCGCTTGCCTTCGGCGGGATCTCGGAGCGCGTCCTGCTCCTCGCCGTTCACCAGTGGCCTGCTGTTGAGCAGGTCCAGCAGCGCGTCCATCGGGTGTCGCTCTCTCTAACTGGTTCAAGTCCTTTGACAGGTTAGCTCAACCGTGCTTCCATAGCCAAAGCTAACCACATAAAAAACTTGAAGAGGTTAGAAATGAACTCGGTGCACCACCGGACCACCACCGTCGACGGCCACGAGATCTTCTACCGCGAGGCAGGGCCGGCCGGCGCCCCCACGATCGTGCTGCTGCACGGCTACCCGACCAGCTCTTTCATGTTCCGCGAACTCATCCCGCTGTTGGCAGGGGATTACCACGTCATCGCGCCGGACCACCTCGGCTTCGGCCGCTCGGCCGCCCCCGGAGTGGCGGAGTTCGACTACACCTTCGACGCCCTCGCCGAACTCACCGACGGACTCCTCGACCAACTGGGCCTGAGCCGCTACGCCCTCTACGTCCAGGACTACGGCGCTCCCATCGGATGGCGCCTCGCGCTCAAACACCCCGAACGGATCTCCGCCGTGGTCACCCAGAACGGCAACGGCTACGAGGACGGTTTCGTCGAGTCGTTCTGGACCGACGTCTGGGCGTACGCGGCGAATCCCGGCCCCGAGACCGAACCGGCGGTCCGCGCCGCGCTGAGCCACGACGCCATCCGCTGGCAGTACGTGCACGGCGTGCCCGATCCGAGCGTGGTCAGTCCGGACACCTGGGAGCACGACTTCGCCCTCGTCTCCCGCGAGGGCAACGACGAGGTCCAGCTGGCGCTGTTCCGCGACTACCCGAACAACCGCCCGCTCTACCCGTTGCTGCACGAATTCCTGCGCACCAACGATGTCCCGGTGCTCGCCGTGTGGGGACGCAACGACGAGATCTTCGGCCCGGATGGTGCGCGGGCCTTCGCCCGCGACGCCGAGGACGCGGAGGTACACCTGATCGACGGTGGTCACTTCCTGCTGGAGAGCCATCTGTACGTCGTCGCGGGCTACCTGCGCGGCTTCCTCGGGCGGGTGCTGGGTTGACCAGGGTGGCCCGGTAGCGCCTCCGGGAGCGGTACCGGGCCGAAGGTGTCTCCCGGCCGGTCTTCCGATCGGTCCGGTTGCTCCGGTTCAACGGGGAGGGACTCCGTGCCCACTCTCGGTCACCGATCGATTCGCACGGCCGGTGGTCGGGGAGTCACGGATGCATCCGCGCTCCCTTGACCACCTTGTCCACGACGTTGCGCGATCCGTACACGCCCACTCCCACCGGATCGAGCTTCTCCCTCGGAACGGCTCGGACGGCGGCGCGGTTGTCCCGGTCGTTGCCGGTGCCGAACAGCTCGGAGGTGAACACCGACACGGCCGTGTTCCGCTCGACGGCGCGGGAGTGCGCTCGGGTCACCACCTCCCCGCTGCCCTCGAAGATCAGCACCGGCTGCCGGAACATCGACAGGTACTCGGTTTCGTCCGCGTCGCGGTACGGCTCGCCGATCACCTCCGGGCTCCTCGTGCTGAGTCCGCTCACCAGGAACGCGGTCACGTTCAGCCGCTGCCAGGTCGCCAGGTCCTCGCGCAGCAGCACGGCGATCTTCGTGTCGAACCGGACGGGGGAAGTCTCCACTGTCATGGGGAGATCGTGACCCGCCGCCCGCCACCGGGTCTTGTACAGTCTTTGCATGGTCACCAGCTCGGGAGTGGCGGCGTGGCGTCCACCCGTGCCCGGGATCGTGGAGGCCTACCACGCTCACCTCGTCGAGCACGCCTATCCGATGCACGCCCACGACTCGTGGACGCTGCTGCTGGTGGACGACGGGACGGTGCGCTACGACCTGCACCGCCACGAGCACGGCGCGCTGCGGAGCCTGGTCACCCTGCTGCCGCCGCACGTTCCGCACAACGGCACGCCCGTCACCCCGCGGGGGCTCAGGAAGCGGGTGCTCTACCTGGATCCCGGTCAGCTCGGCGACGATCTCGTGGGACTCGCGGTGGACGCGCCCACCATCGACGACCCGCTGCTACTGCGTCGCATTCGGCAGCTGCACGACTCGCTGCTGCTTCCCGGCGACAGTCTGGAAGCCGAGAGCAGGTTGACCCTGGTCACCGAGCGACTGCGCCGCCACCTGGGCGAGCGCACCCGGACGGCGGAACCGGGCGATCACGCGAAACCCGCCGTGCGACTGCGCGAGCTGCTGGACGAACACCTCGTCGAAGGAATCACGCTCCGGCGGGCGGCGGACCTGCTGCACACCCACCCCGCCCACCTCGTCCGGGCTTTCAGCGGGGAGTTCGGCACCCCGCCGCACCAGTACCTGACCGGGCGCAGGGTCGATCTCGCCCGCCGGTTGCTGCTCGACGGGATGGCACCCGGGTTCGTGGCCACGGCGGCGGGATTCCACGACCAGTCCCACCTCGGCAGGCACTTCAAGCGGGTGATCGGCACGAGCCCGGCGCGGTTCGCTCGTTCCGGCGGGTAGGACCGTGTCGGGGTCAAGCGCCGAAGGACTCGGGGCCGAAGCGGCCCCACGCCACGAAGGCGGCCATCGCCAGGTAGAGCAGATTCGCGACGACGGCGGTCCGCTCGCCACGGCGGAGATGAGTGATCATCGCGCCGATCATCAGCAACACCCAGCAGACGGCGGTCACCGGCACCATCACCGGCGCGATGTCGACCGCGGCGGGCAGTGTGATCCCCACGGCGGCCAGGACCTCCACCGCTCCGAGCGTCTTGACGAAGCCGACACCGAAGTCGCCGGTCCACCCTCCGTTGGAGGTCGCGGCCAGCTTCTCCTTCGGCACGAACAGTTTCGTGATGCCGCCGACGAGCATGACGACGGCCAGCAGTCCTGCGACGATCCACAGTGCCAGGTTCATGGGGTTTCGCTCCGTGCGGGAGTGGGGACACACGTCAACTGGTCGCAACCTGCCACAACTCACCCGCATGATACGAGTGGTTTTCCGCATTCGTCCCGATTCGGGATGTCCGGGTTGGACGCTCCGGGGTGGACGGGTAGTTCGCCGCGAGCGGTGTCCGACGATTCACCGACACGCGTGACCCTCGGGAACAGCGGCACGGCCGGTTGGCCCGCGGACGTCGCCGTGATCGATGCTCCCGCTGCCGGTCCGCGCCAGGGCTATGCCCTCAGGCGCCCGCTTCCTCGGTTTCCGGACGCCGCGCATCGTCCGGCACGCGCCTGCCCAGCAGCCGCAGCCCGAGCAGCAGCACCGCGATCGAGACCAGGAAGGAGGCCCACCACGGGAACCCGAACCCGATCGGCAGCAGTCCGATGACCACCGCGACCGCGCCCGCGTAGAGGGCGTAGGGAATCTGGGTGCGCACGTGGTCGACCACATCGCACTGCGAGGCCAGTGAGGAGATCACCGTGGTGTCGGAGATCGGTGAGCAGTGATCGCCCCACACCGCTCCGGCCAGCACGGTGGCCACGCTGGCGTAGATGATCGGGTGCCCACCCGCGGTCTCGGCCCCCTGTGCCTGCAGCAGCGACCAGGCCAGCGGTACCGCGAGCGGAGTCAGGATCCCCATGGTTCCCCAGCTCGTCCCGGTGGCGAACGCGACGGCTGCCGCGAGCACGAACAGGATCGCCGGGAGCAGCGGGGCGGGAAGCGTCTCGCTGAGGGCGCCCGCCAGGAACTCGGCGGTCTTGAGCTTCTCGGTCAGCGAGGAAAGTGCCCAGGCGGCCGAGAGGATGATGACCACGTACAACACCGACTTGATCCCGGCGAACCACGCGTCCACGAACTGCCCCAGGGACAGCAGCCGCTGCCCGAAGCTCATTACCGCCGCGACGAGCAGTGCCACGAACGAACCCCACACCAGCGCGGCGAACGGATCCCCGGCACCCATGATCTCGAGGACGGTGCTGCCGCTGCCGGTGGCCAGTAGCCCCACGAAGGTCGTCACCACCAGGGCGAGGATCGGCACCAGCGCGTTCAGGAAGCGGCGTGGGGTCCGTTCCTCGGGGCGCAGCTCGGTCTCGGTGTCCGCACCGGACCCCAGGTTCGAGCCCGGGCGCAGCACCGTGCCCGACCGTCGGGCACGGTGTTCCGCCCGCGCCATCGGGCCGAAGTCGCGTCGACTGCCGGCGACGGCGAAGACGAGCACCACGGCCAGCACCGGGTAGAAGGCGTAGCGCAGCGAGCTGACGAACACCGCGAAGCCGCTCTGTTCGAGCCCGATCTTGCCGACCGCGTCGTCGACCAGTCCGACCTGGTAGCCGATCCAGGTGGTGAAGAGACCGCACGCGGCCACCGGTGCGGCGGTGGAGTCCACGATGTAGGCGAGCTTCTCCCGTGAGATCCGCAGTCGGTCGGTGATGGGGCGCATCGTGTTGCCCACCACGAGGCTGTTCGCGTAGTCGTCGAAGAAGATCGCCAGCCCCAGGCCGCCGGTCGCGAGTTGGCCCCGCCGGGGTGTGGCGGCCCAGCGCGTCACCAGTTTCACGATGCCGTCGGTGCCGCCGTTGCGCCGGATCACCCCCACCAGCCCGCCGATCATCATGGTGGCCACGACGATCATCACGTGGTCCCGGTCCGCGAGCGCGTCGACGATGTACACCCCCACCGTGTCCAGCAGCGAAGTGCCCAGCCCCGTGAACGTGGCACCCTCCAGCAGCCAGGCCCCGAGCCAGATCCCCGCCAGCAGCGCGGGGATGACCTGCCGAGTCAACAGCGCCAGGGCGATCGCGAGCAGCGGAGGCAGGATCGACAGCCACGTCGCGGTCATCTGGTTCCTTTCGGGCGGTGGCCGAGGCTTTCCGTTGTGGAAGACCGGTATCGGAGGTTGTCCGGAGCCGCTGGGTACTCCCAGCACACGCTGGGCACCCCAACACACGGTGCATGAATCCGGTCACCGCGAGTGGGTGTGACATACGGTAGCTTTACTCGATCGAGCGACAAATAGTCGTTCGTTGCTTCGTCCCAACGGATAATCGTACTTCGTTGCGCACAGTGTGCTGATCATTGTGCGCCGGTCACCGGCGAATGTGGTCGCCGCGGAACCGCTCGGTCGGATTGTGCTCCGGAACACATTATCAATCAGTCGTTTGACTGATTTCAATCAACTGATTAAATTGACTGATTGAAAAGAGTGGCGCCAGGACTCACGGGGATTCGGAGGAGTCGGGGCGCGGTGGCTGCGAGGGTGACCATGACGAGACGGACGGCTCGGGTCGAGCGTGGCGTGGCGACGCGGGAATCGATCCTGCGCACCGCGGAGTGGCTGTTCGCGGAACACGGGATATGCGCGGTGTCCAACCGTCAGATCAGCGAGGTCGCGGAGCTGGGCAACAGTGCCGCGGTCGGGTATCACTTCGGCACGAAGAACGAGCTGGTGCGTGCGATAGCGCACCACCACGGGGAACGCATCGAGTACATCCGGGCCAACATGTTCACCGAGCCCGCGGGTTCCACCGAACTGCGGGACTGGGTGTCCTGTCTGGTGCGGCCGATGACGCTGTACCTGGAGTCGTTGGGTACCCCGTCGTGGTACGCGCGGTTCGCAGCGCAGGTGATGGTCGATCCGGTGCTCCACGAGATCATCGCCGGGGAGTCGCTGCGCTCCGACTCGTTGCGGTTGTCCCTGGAAGGGATGAACCGGTGTCTGCCCGAGCTGCCCGAGAACGTGCGGACCGAACGCTGGAACATGGCGCTGTGCCTGACCAGGCAGATGTGCGTCGAACGGGAACGCGCTCTCGCCGAGGGCGTGCCCACTCCGCACGCGAGCTGGGACGAGTTCGCCACCGGCCTCGTCGACGCGCTCACCGGCCTCTGGTCGGCCCCGGTGACGCGTCAGCCGTGATCGACCCGCGCCCGGTGACTCCGAGCGGTTCCCGTGACCGCGTGAACACGACATCCGTCGGAATCGATTCCGGGCCTCCGGTCCGACGGCGCGGCCGATTCCCCGAAGCGTCCCTGGTCGGCACAGAAATGAGAATTCCGAGCTGCAAGGACCGAACGCATGACCAACGACGAGCGGTCACTCGAAGCTGAGCTGTTGGATCCGGACAGGCTCGGTTTCGATCCGGCGGAACTGCGCGCCCGGTACCGGACCGAGCGGGACCGGCGTCTCCGCTCGGACGGCGCGAGCCAGTACATCGCACCGACCGGTGACTTCAGCTATTACGTGGCGGACCCCTACGCCGAGGCCGAGCCGAACCGTGAACCGCTCACCGACCACGTGGAAGTACTGATCGTCGGTGCCGGATTCGGCGGGTTGCTGGCCGGGGCACGACTCCGCCAGGCGGGGTTCGACTCGATCCGCTTGCTGGAGAAGGGCGGCGACGTCGGCGGGACCTGGTACTGGAACCGCTACCCCGGGGTGCGCTGCGACATCGAGTCCTACATCTACCTGCCGCTGCTGGAGGAGCTCGGTTACGTCCCCACCGAGAAGTACGCGCGCGGCGAGGAGATCCGGCAGCACACCGTCAACATCGCCAGGAGGTTCGACCTCTACCGGGACGCGTGCTTCCAGACCGAGCTGACCGGCGCGACCTGGGACGAGTCCCTACGTCGCTGGAACGTGACCACCGACCGGGGCGACGAGATGACCGCCCGGTACGTGATCTTCTCCAGCGGCCCGTTCAGCAGGCCGAAGCTGCCGGGCATTCCCGGGATCGACGACTTCACCGGGCACACCTTCCACACCAGCCGGTGGGACTACTCCTACACCGGAGGTGACCAGACCGGCGGGATGCACGAGCTCGCGGACAAGCGCGTCGCGGTCATCGGTACCGGCGCCACGGGGATCCAGTGCGTGCCCGACCTGGCCCGGGACGCGGGCCACCTCTACGTCTTCCAGCGCACACCATCCGTTGTGGACGAACGCGGTAACCGTCCGACCGACCCGGAATGGGCGGCGAATCTGCCCGAGGGCTGGCACGACCGCAGGCGCGACGACTTCCTCGCCGTACTCGGCGGTGATCGGACCGCCGAGGACATGGTGGGCGACCGGTGGAGCGACCTCGCCCATCACTACAACGCGGTGGCGGACGAGACCGGCAGGGACGAGCTCACCACCGAGGAGCACGAGCTCGTGCGGGAGGTGGCCGACTTCCGCAAGATGAACCAGGTGCGGGAGCGCGTCAAGTCCATCGTCGAGGACCAGCAGACCGCCCGTGCCCTGCAGCCCTGGTACCGCTACGAGTGCAAGCGCCCCACCTTCAACGACGAGTACTACCCGGCTTTCAACCGCCCCAACGTGACGCTGGTGGACACCGACGGGCGCGGCGTGGAACGCGTCACCGAGCGCGGACTGGTCAGTCAGGGCGTCGAGTACGAGGTCGACTGCATCGTCTTCGCCACCGGCTTCCAGGTCGGCGGCTCGCACCCGGCGGCCAGCGGGCTCGCGCTCCACGGCCGCGACGGTGTGACGCTGCCCCGGCACTTCCGCGACGGCATGCGCACCCTGCACGGCTTCACCAGCCACGGTTTCCCCAACCTGTTCTGCATGGGGCCCTCGCAGAACGGTGTGGCCCCCAACTTCACCCACGTGCTCGACGACCAGTCCGTCCACATCGCCGCGATGATCACCGAGTCCGCCAAGCGCGGCGCGGCCTACGTGGAACCCACCGAGGCGGCCGAGCAGGAGTGGGTCGACGAGATGGGGCGCAAGGCCGGTGTCGACCGGGCACTGGACGAGTGCACGCCGGGTTACTACAACAACGAGGGCCACTCCTCGGTCGTGCGGAGCTTCTACCGACCGGACGAGCTCGAATTCGCCGAAACACTGCGGCAGCGGCGCGAGAACGACCGATTCACCGAGGTGCTCGTCCGGACCGGGGAGAACGATGCCGACGAACGGAACTGACCTCGAAGCGCCGGAACCGGGAACCGGTCGTTCGCGACCGGTGCGGTTGAACGAGCCGAGCGGGTTGCGGGGGGCGAACGGCATCGCCTTCGGCCCCGACGGGCTGCTGTACGTGGCGCAGTTCCTCACCGGGCGGATCAGCGCGGTCGACATCGACTCCGGCGAGGTCGAGCTCGTGGTCCCGCCGGGCGGTCCGCTGCGCACACCGGACGACATCGCGTTCGGTGCCGACGGGACGATGTACATCGCCGACCTGGCACCCGGGCGGGTGTGGCGGCGCTCCCCGAACGGGGAGTTCGACCTCGTCACCGATGCCGTGGTCGCCCCGAACGGGATCACGTGCCTCGGTGACCGCCTCTTCGTCAACGAGATGCGCTCCGGCGGAAGGCTGTTCGAGCTCTTCCCGGACGGTGGCTCACCGGTGCTGCTCACCGAGGGCTGACGTACGGCAACGCGATGCGGTTCGGCCCCGACGGTCGGTTGTACTACCCGCACATGATGACCGACGAGGTGCTGCGGATCTCCCCCGAGGGAGGCGAGCCCGAGCTCGTCGTGAGCGGGGTGCCCATCCCGGTCGCCGTGCGCTTCGACCGGGCGGGGGAGCTGTTCGTGCTCTCCTGCGACGCTGCGGGAACGATCACGCACGTCCATCCGGAAACGGGTGGGACTTCGAGCACGGTCACCGGTGTTCCCGGCCTGGACAACGCCGCGTTCGACGGGGCCGACCGCATGTTCGTGTCCAGCTTCGTCCGGGGAAGCATCACCGAGCTCGGTGAGCGAGGCCGCACCCGTACGGTCCTGCCGCCGGGACTGAACGGGCCGTTCGGCATCACGGTCGACCCCGCCGGCAGGGTCTACGCGGCCGACCACTTCGGACTGTCGAGCGTGTCGGAGTCCGATGGGATCGACCAGGTGGACGTGGTGGGTGGAACGCTTCCCGGGTTGCCGCGGAACGTGGTCGCCACCGGCGATGTGCTGCAGCTCGTCGACATCAGCGGTGGGCTTTACGCGTACGACCCCGTGCGGGGAGTCTCCCGTGGACGTGCCGCTGGCCTCGGTGAGCTCGCCGGAATCGCTGCCGACTCGAGCGGGCGCGTCGTGCTCGCGGCCCCGGAGAAGGGACAGGTGCTGGCCGTCGACGAAACCGATTCGGTCACGGTGCTCGCCGAAGGGCTGGAACATCCGGTCGGCGTGACGCTGGACCACCACGGGCGCTGCTACGTCAGTGACGACCGGCTGGGGCGAGTACTGCGCCTGGACGAGGAGCCGGTGGTCGTGCTGGACGGGCTCGGCGCGCCGCAGGGGATCGCCGTCAGCGGCGACGAACTGTTCGTGGTCGAGGTCGAACACCGCAGGCTGCGGCGGTTCGGTCCCGCTACCGGCACGAGCACGGTCGCGGTAGGCGAGCTGGCCGTGGAGACGCTTCCCGGCGTGAGTGGCACCGGCTCGAACGGTGAACCGGACGGCAGTGGCCGTCCGAGTTCGTTCGTCGATCTGGCGGTCGCCGGGGACGACGGCTCGTTGCTGCTGGCCGCCAACGGCGAAGGAAGCGTGTGGCTACTGAAGATCGACGCCGCGGGAACGGGTGAGTGGTGAGCGGGGAAGCGCTGGTCGGCAGCGGCACCGACCTGCTCGTGGACGGTGGCGTGGTGGCAGCGGTTCGGGCCGGGCGGCTGGGTAGCCCCGAACAGGAGTGATCCGACTTTCCCGCTCGGATCGCCGGGATGGTTACTCAGCGGAGCCCCTCGCACGGGGAGTCCGCGGTGGCGCCGACCGCGTGCGTGGCGGTTCGGCGCTGCCGCGCCGAGAAGTATCGGAGAGCATGTCCGACAGAAGTGTTCGGACTCGGCGAAGTACTGGCGGTTTCGGGGAATGACGCGGTTGATCACGGTCGGGCACGGCACCAGCACCCGTGCCGGGTTCGTCCCGCTGCTGCACGGGGCCGGGATCGAGGCCGTGGTGGACGTGCGCACCGCTCCGGGCAGCAGGCACAATCCCGATTTCAACCACTCCGAGCTCCGGGAGTGGCTGCCCGAGGCAGCAGTGGACTATCGCTGGGACAAGCGGCTCGGCGGGTTCCGCAAGCTGCCCGCCGAATCACCGGACACGGCCTGCAGGAACGAGGGGTTCCGCGCCTACGCCGCGCACATGCGTACCGAGGAATTCGGCGAGGCGGTCGAGGAGCTGCTCTCGGAAGCCGCTGATCGCCGGACGGCCGTGATGTGTTCCGAGAGCGTGTGGTGGCGCTGCCATCGCCGCATGATCGCCGATTACGCGACGCTGGTTCGCGGTGTCGAGGTCGTGCACCTGATGCACGACGGCGGTCCGCGCGAGCATCACACGATGGACGGTGTGCGGCCGCGGGAGGACGGTCTGCTGGTCTACGACGGCGGGCAGCTGCGTTTCTGAGCGCAGTTCCGGGACGAACTTCTCATTCGTCCTCCCGGATCGGTTTCCTCCGGTATTCGCGTTCTCCGGTTTCTGCGGTGCGATGAGTGCTAGAGTGCGCCGAACCGGAAAACGAGTGCTGGGAGAGGGTTCTTGGATTGGTTGATCATACCGACCTCGCGGCGTGACTGGGCGGTACTCACCGGGATCGTCGGTTCGGTGGTCGCCGTCGCGGTGATCGTTTTCGGGACGTTTTCCGGGCGGACTCTCCTCGCGGCCGGAGTGTTCCTGCTGGCTGCGGTGTTGGCGGTGCTGGCGGTGTGGCCGAAGCGGGCGATCGGGATTCCACTCTCGGTGCTCGCCGTGTTCTTACTGCCGTTGGGTGCCTATGTGCTCGTCACTCCGTAGTCCGATCGGCCCGTCGGGTGGAGCGTGGTGGGACGATCGGTGTGCGCCGTTTGTTCGCCGCCGCTTCGCGCCCTCGGGAAACGTCGGTTCAGCGCAGCCGTCTCGTGAGGGGGGGTGAACCCAATGAGTGAAAAGTTCCGGGTGGAGTTGTCGGCCCTAACGGGTTACGCGGAACAGTTGGAAAGGAACGCGGGGCACGTGGAATCCGCCCGTGGCTACATGGCGGGTCCCGGCTCCGACACATCGGAAATGCAGGGACTTCTGTCGGGTATCGCCGAGGGGTACCAACCGCTCGTCGCCTGGCAGCTGGGAATTCTGGAAAAGATGGCCAGTGGTCTGAAGCGAACCGGTGGTGCGCTGCAGGAGTCGGAGCGGGTGTACCGTTCGCACGACGATTCGGCTTCGGCCACCCTCGATCGGAGCTACCGAGGCGGCTCCTTCGAGAACGGCTGAAGTTCTTTCGATCGGAACTGGGGAGGAAATCATGTCCGGATACGCCGATGTGGTCGATCCTACGAGGAGATTAACCACCCCGGGAGACTACGGGGCCGAGGTTCGCGCCGCGGCGCAGGAAGCATTGGGTGCGATCGGGGAGATCGACTCCGCTTTCCAAACCATCGTCGGCTGGAGCCCGGCCCAGGAATTGCTCGAATGGGTTGGCGGCAACTGGGGGCAACTGCTGAGCCTTCGCGACACCTGGGAGAATCTCGCGAAGGCGAACCTCGATCTCAAGGAGAACCTCGAATCCGGATTGGGTGCGCTCGGACCGTTCTGGGAGGGAAGCGCGGCCACGGCCTTCGAGAATCACATGGGGCAGTGGAATTCCGCGTTCGAGCAGAACCACGACGCCTGTATCGCGATCCGGGACAAACTGATCGACCTGGCCGAGAACGCCCAGCAGACCGTTGACATGGTCATTCAGACTATCTTGACGGTGGCGAGTATCGTCACTGCGGCGCTTTCCTCGTTCTCCATACCGGTCTACGGGCAGGGCAAAGCCATCAAGGCGGTTTGGGACACGGTCAAACTGATCAATGACGTCCGCAAAGTGGTGACGGCTTTCATCAACCTGGTGAAATACGCCAACGAGTTCTTCCAGTCGGTCCAGGAGATCGCCGACGACAAAACTCCGGTAGTGAATGTGGAGCTTCCGGACTCGGGGTACGTGGCACCGTCTTCCTAGTTAGTTCGTAACTCTCCGGAAAGGGTCGAAGGTGAGCAGTTTTTCGGAGCGGCTGCGCGCGGTCGAAGACCGCTATCAACAGGGCGCCGCCGAGTTCGAGCGGATGAGGCAGGAACACGAGAGCTCCCTGCGGGAGGCGCGCGAGAACTATCCGCCCCTGACCGAACGGCAGAACGAGGAGATCACCGAGTACTACCGCTCCGGGCAGGCAGGGGCGGAGTTGCGTCGACTCCAGCTCATGGTGGACCGGGGGGAGGTTACGTGGGGCGAGATCAAACGCGGTGAGTGCGATCCCGAATGGACGGAAGCCTACTACGCTTCCTTCGAGGAAGGCGGTCGCCTGCTGCGTGCGGCGGTCGAGGGAGAACCCGTCGAGCGTTATCTGCCGCAGGAAACCCCTGCTGAGAAATCTCCGGCCGAGGAGCCGATCTCCGACGACGAATACTTCGAGAATCAGAGTTTCCTGCGCGACGATCGCTGGTAGGAGACCCCGAGCGAGCAGCGGTACGAGTTCCGCTTCGCTCGCTCCGCCTCCTCACCGCGGTGAGAACGTCTCGCGCGCACGTTCCGTGGCATCGATCGTGGCGAGGAGGAACTGCCTGATCGTTTCCCGCTGTTCGGCGCTGAACCCGTCCCAGGCGCCCCCGAGCTCCCGCAGCAGCGGCCGGTAGAACTCACCACCGACCTGCCTGGCGGTGTCGTGGATGTCCAGGTCCACCCTGCGCCGGTCGACCTTGCTGCGCTCCCTGGTGATGTGGCCGAGTGACTCCAGCCGCTCCAGCAGTGCCGTGGTGGCCGAAACGCTCATGTCGAGGGTGGCCGCGAGCCTGCTCGGTGTCATCGGTTCCTGCCGGTTGGCCGCGTCGAGGATCGTGACGAGCGCGTTCAGGTCGGTTTGGTGCAGACCGTGGGCATCGCCGAACAGCACGTTGAACCGGTCGAGCTCGACGTTGAGCTGTCGTAGCAGCTTGCCCAGCACCACGTTGCCCTCGTAACCGGTGGTGGTGCCGGTTTCGTCCGTTCCCGCCGGGGCCTCGCTGTCCTGGTCGTTCGCCGAGGTCATCGCTTCTCCTTCGTTCCGTGTCGCCCCTGCCGTCGCAGTAGTTCGACAATCGAATTATTCTATGGTGCTAGTAATGCTCCGCGGGGCTCGTGCTTCCCCACGAACCCTCGACGACGACTAGGATCCCCATGATCTCCACCGGTCACTCCTCCGACGAGGACCAGCATCCCCCGAAGGCGCGGCGGTTGCGATGGCTGGTCCCCGCGCTGCTGGTGATCGCCTGGCTGGCTCTGGGCGGCATCGGCGGGCCGTTCGCGGGCAAGCTGGCCGAGGTCTCCGAGAACGACAGCTCCACCTTCCTGCCCGCCTCCGCCGAGGCCACCAAGGTCAACGAGCTGCAGCGGCAGTTCTCCGGTGGACAGCGCATACCCGCCTTCGTCGTGGCCGAGCGCGTCCGGGGAATCACCGGTTCCGACCGCCAGTACCTGACCGGGATCTCCGAGCGGATCGCGTCGATCGAAGGAGTCGAGCGCGTCTCACCCCCGATCCCGTCGCCACAGGACGACCAGGCGGTGCAGGTGATCGTCTCGATCGACTCCGGTGCCGAACCGGCGAACGCGGTCTCGGAGATGCGTGCCCTCCTGGAACGCTCACCCGCCGGGCTGACCACCCTGGTCAGCGGCCCCGCCGCGCAGTCGGCCGATCTGGCCGAGGCGTTCAGCGGAGTCGACGGGCTGCTGCTGCTCGTCGCCGGTGGGGTGGTTCTCCTGATCCTGATCCTGGTCTACCGCAGTCCGCTGCTGCCGGTACTGGTACTGCTCAGCGCGGTTTTCGCGCTCGGCGTCGCCAGCCTCGCCGTTTACCTCCTGGCAGCGGGCGACGTCCTCACCCTCAACGGTCAGAGCCAGGGAATCCTGTTCATCCTGGTGGTCGGCGCCGCCACGGACTACGCCCTGCTGTTCGTCGCGCGGTTCAGGGAGGAACTACGCGCGACCCCCGACAAGTACCGGGCCGTCATGCGCTCCTGGCGCGCCACCTTGGAGCCGATCCTCGCCTCCGCGGGCACGGTCATCCTGGGCCTGCTGTGCCTGCTGTTCAGCGACCTGAACTCCAACAAGAGCCTCGGCCCAGTGGCGGCCATCGGCATCGCCGCCGCGCTGCTGGCCTCGATCACCTTCCTGCCCGCCGTGCTCGCGTTGTCCGGCCGCGTCGCCTTCTGGCCCTTCCCACCCACACGGGAAACCGCAGGGCAGGACGACGCGGCGGTGGAGTCCGAACCGCGTCGCGCGGCGTTCTGGGAGCGGATCAGCTCCCTGGTGGGCAGGACTCCCCGGGCGATCTGGATCGGGACCACGGTGGTGCTGCTCGTCGGCACGCTCGGACTGCCGCAGCTGCGGGCCGACGGCACCGCGCAGTCGGACGTCTTCCTGACACCGGTCGAATCGGTCGCCGGTCAGGAGGTGCTCGCCGAGCACTTCCCCGCCGGGTCGGGATCCCCCACCGTGATCATCGCCGACGCCGACAGCACCGAACGCGTGACGCGAGCCGCTGACGTTCCCGGGGTGGCCGAAGTCTCGGTCACCAGGACAGCGGCGGGCACACCCAAGGTGGTCGACGGGCGGGTACTCGTCGAAGCCGTGCTCACCGATCCCGCCGACTCGGAGGCGGCCCTCGACACGGTGCGGCGGATCCGCGACTCGGTGCACCCCGTCGCGGGTGCCGACGCGCTGGTAGGCGGAACGAGCGCGATCCAGCTCGACACCCGGCTGACCGCCGAGCGCGACCGCTCCTTGATCATTCCGATCGTGCTGCTGGTCATCCTCGTGGTGCTGGCGCTGCTGTTGCGCGCCCTGGTCGCCCCACTGGTGCTGCTCGCCACCGTGGTGCTCTCCTTCGCCGCGACGATGGGCGTGTCCGCGCTCGTGTTCAACCACGTCTTCGACATGCCGGGCGCGGACCCGGTCGTCCCGCTGTACGGCTTCGTGTTCCTGGTCGCCCTGGGGATCGACTACAACATCTTCCTGATGACCCGAGCGCGGGAAGAAGTAAGTCGCTCGGACAACCGGACCGGTGTGCTGCGTGCGCTGTCGGTCACCGGTGGTGTGATCACCTCTGCCGGAGTGGTGCTGGCGGCCACGTTCGCGGCGCTGGCGGTGCTGCCGATCCTGTTCCTCGCCCAGCTCGCGTTCATCGTGGCGTTCGGGGTGCTGCTGGACACGCTGGTCGTACGTTCGCTGCTGGTACCCGCGCTGTCCCTGGACATCGGCAGAACCATTTGGTGGCCCGCTCGCTTGGGGCGCCGGGACCGACAGACGACGGGCACGGACAGGTGAGAGCGGCGACCGCCGCCGTGGTTGGTCCACAGCGGACTCAACACCGACGGCGGTCGCCACCGGAGCCACTTATTCCATGTCGGGCTTCGTCGGAGCGGGAGCCCGCGAGAGGTTCCGCCGAGCGAGCGCGACGGAGAACCGGGTCGACGAAGTGCTGCTCATCGCGGGACTGTCACTTACTTGTACGCGTAGTAGGTCTCGAACGCCTGGAACGCGGCCTCCTGCCGCCACTGCGACCTCGCCTTCGCGCTGTTCGACAGCAGTTCGGCACACGCCGCGTCCGGCTCGCCGAAGCCCGGTGTGTCCGAGGCGCACGCCGGTTTCATCCGCCGGGACTCGGGCGCCGCCCACAGACTCTCCCCCTGCACGAAAGCCTGTTCCAGCGAGGTCCGGGCACTGGCCTTGAGCTGCGAGTAGCTCAGCCCGAAGTCCGTGGCGGCCCGCTGGTACTGGGCGGTGATGTCGCTGCGGGAGACACCGGGGTCGTCGGTGGCCAGTGCGAAGGGAACATCGTGCGCCATGTACTCGGGCAGCGGGTGCTCCTCCGGGCCGCAGACCCGCAGTATCTGGCAGTTGCTGGTCAGCGGCACCTCGACCGCGATGTCGCGTGCGGCCATGTGATCGGCCAGCGCCCGCCAGTCGTCCTCGTGCACCAGGTCGATCCCGTGGCCGATCCGGTCGGCTCCGGCGATCCGCACGGCCTGGTCGATGTGGTAGGTCAGTTCCTCGGGCTTGACCAGCCCCGGAACGAGCTCACCGGCGTGCAGCGTGACCGACACTCCGGGGTACTGCCCGCTCAGATAGTCGATCATCCGCATGTGCAGGGTGTAGTCCCGCAGCGAGATCTCGTGGTCCTCGGGCTGGACCATGTTGACGCCCACGAATCGCGGATCGCTCTGCGCCAGCTCGAACCCGAGCAGCAACTGCGTGAACACGCTCGCGGGGGAGTTCGCCCGCGCCACCTGGTAGTCCAGCCGGATCTCCACATCGCATCCGGGCCGGGCGCTCGGGGTGCCGCAGTTCAACAGCTCGCGGTAGCGCGCGAAGTCCCGATCCGTCGCACGCCGCGCGGCGCGTTCGACCTCCGCCATGCCCTCGCGGAGCAGCGTTGTGCGCAGCCGCCGGAAATCCCGTTCGGAGCTCGGGTCGAAACCGACGCGCTCCACGAGCTTCCCGCGGGCCTCGGACTGCCTGGACAGCAGTGTTTCGAGGTAGAACTGGTTCTGCTCGGCGAGGTCACCCGCCACCTCGGCGAGCATGTCGCCGTCGCGTCCCTCGGTGGCCGCCCAGAACTTGCCGAAGGTGGCGAAGAAGTGGTCGTGCCCCGACTCCTCGCCGCCGGGCTCGAAACCGGCCATCGACCACGTCTCGATCACCCGCTCGCGGAACTTCGGATCGCTCATCGCGTCCGAGGCGGGACGTTGTCCCTCGGTGCAGGGGGCCAGGGAGGACTGCATGGTCTCGGCGTCGATGCAGCGTCCGTCCTCGGCGGCGTAGCGGATCAACGACTCGGTGGACACCGAGCCGGAGAGGTGGTTGTGCAGGTCACCTCCCTTCGGCATTCCGCGCAGGAAATCGTCGAGCTTCTCCGGGCGGTCGCGTATCCGGTCCAGGTACCGGTTCACCCGGCACTCCCGGTCCCACGGGGCGCACGCCGGGGCCTTCTCACCCGGCGTGGTCTCCGCCTCGGCGGATCGCGGTTGCGCCACCAGCATCGGAAGCGAGGCGGCGGTGAGCAGCACCGCGAGCGTGATGCCTCCCGCGCCGGTGGCGCGTCGGCGTCTTCCTGCCGTCCGGGAGCGTGCGCTCCCACCGAGCGGCTTCATCAAAGATTCTCCCTGGGGAAGTCGTTCTCTGGGCCGTGCAGGACACACACGACTCGCCGACGATCCCCGATCATGATCTCCGCGACCAGTCCGGAGGACGGATTTTCATCCGGTGGGAGGAAAGTCGAGCCCCCGAAAGTTGTCCGTTCGTCGGCACCGGGTCCGGCCGTGCGGACGAATCGGAACGGCCGCCGGGGGTAGCGCGGCAGCGGGCGGTGGTTATGCTCGGCCGCGTGCTGACTGTCTCGACGGTGAATGTCAACGGCCTGCGTGCCGCCGCCAAGAAGGGCTTCGTCGAGTGGCTGGCCGCCACCGACGCCGACGTGGTCTGCATGCAGGAGACGCGGGCGGAATACGACCAGCTTCCGGAGGCCGCGCGTGCGCCACAGGGCTGGCACACGCTGCTGGCGCCGAGCGCGGACAAGGGACGCAGCGGGGTCGCCATCTACAGCCGTACCGAACCCGAGGTCACCAGAATCGGATTCGGCTCCGAGGAGTTCGACGGCAGCGGACGTTACGCCGAGGCGGAGCTGGACGGGTTGGTGGTGGGCAGCCTGTACCTGCCGAGCGGGGAGGCGGGCACACCCAAGCAGGACGAGAAGGAACGCTTCATGGCGGAGTTCCTGCCGTACCTGCACCAGTTGCGCGACCGGGCGCGGCAGCGGGGCAAGGAAGTACTGGTCTGCGGTGACTGGAACATCGCGCACCAGGAGATAGACCTGAAGAACTGGAAGAACAACCGCAAGTCGGCGGGGTTCCTGCCGGAGGAGCGTACCTGGCTGAGCAGGGTGTTCGACGAGGCGGAGTACGCGGACGTGGTGCGCCGCCGGTTCCCGGAGGGTCCCGGCCCCTATTCCTGGTGGTCGTACCGGGGCAAGGCCTTCGACAACGACTCCGGTTGGAGAATCGATTATCACGTCGCCACCGAGCGGCTGGCGGAGTGCGCATCGGAGGCGAGGGTCGAGCGGGCTCCGAGCTATGACAAGCGCTGGAGCGATCACGCACCGGTTACCGTGTGCTACAACATGTGAGATGTGCCGTGCGTAGCTACGCGAGCATGATGCGGTCGGGAAGTGATGGCCGTGCACGAGCTGGTCGAAGCGAAGCGACAGCAGATCGGGGAGTTGTGCTCGACGCTCGCGATACGTCGCCTCGACCCTTTCGGCTCGGCCGTCGACGATTCCTTCGACGCTGCTCTGGTGTGGCAGGTTCTCAACGAGAAGCTACCCGTGTTGGACAAGGCACTGCGGCATCTCCTGGATCAGTAGGGCACGGTGATGTGCCCGCGAGCAGCGGATGCGTTCCCGAGGTGTGAACACGTCCGAAACCGCGCCGAAGGATCCCCCAGGGCCGGGGAGCTGTTACTCCCCGGCCGTCGGCCTCGACAGTGACATGGTGCCGAGACCTTTCCCCAGGGGCAGGTCTTCCGCGGCACCCGTGACCCCGTGTACCTCGCCGATCGAAGGTCGGTTCGAGTACCCCATTGGGCGGCCCTCCTGGTGGTCGGAGCTCCGCCGGATGTCGTGTTCGCCTGCCACGTGTTGGATTCTGGGCGGTGGCGGCTCCGGCGGACAACTGTGACCAGTGGGGATATCCCCGTCGGGGATATCCTTGCGAGTAATACCGGCCACAGTGGGTGTCCGTCCTGCCGGGAGGGCGCGGAGGTGGGCCTCGTGGAGGTCGAGCGGTCCGTTCGGGAGCGGCCTCGCGCCGCACGCTCCCCATTTCGGTCACTTTTGGTAGTCAATCTGTCACCGTGCACGGCGAGTCTCGGCATAGAATCGTGATGTGATCATCGAACCGCCGAGTTTCGGTAGCTATTTACGCCACCTGAGATCGGGTGCTCCACCGGCCGCGTTCGCGCCCGACCCGGCCTACCGCACACCGCGCCCGGCGATGAACCGGGCGGAGTTGGCGACGGCCGCGCGCGCCAGCGTGGGGTACGTCCAGAAGCTGGAACAGGGCCACGCGGACAATCCCTCCGCTGCGGTGGTGGATCGCCTGGCCGATGCTCTCGGGAGCATCTCGGTGGAACGGCAGCACCTCCACGACCTGGCCGGCGTTCAGCGCGGTGACCAAGCGGAACCCGTGCGACGACAGGAAGTGACGTCGGTGCAGCGCGAGGCGGCCGACGGGCTGCATCCGAGTTTGGCCGCCTACGTCGACGAGGGCTGGAACGTGTTGTACTCCAACACGGAGTACCGCCGGGTGTTTCGGCGTATCACCGAGGTCGGCAACGTGTTGACCTGGTTCTTCTTCATGCCGGAGTCCAAGGCTGTCATGGTCGAGTGGGAGCACGAGGCGCGGCTGACGGTGGCCTGGTTACGTGCTCTCATGGCGCGCAGGCCCGGCAACCCGGTGTTCGACGAGGTTCTGGACATGCTCTCGCGATCGACGGAGTTCGTGCGGATGTGGGGTCTGCAGGAGGTGATCCTGGGGCGTCACAAGCCGCATTTCCTGGTCCACGACCTCGATCGCGGGCGGCGGGTCGAGTTGTTGGCACAGGTCTACCCGATTCCGGACCCGAGCCAGGAAATGCAGCTCTACCTGGGAATTCCGGCACGCTAGGGCGTTACCGAGTCCCCAGGGAGTCCAAGAAGGACAGCAGCAGCGACGTGGTTTCCTCGGGATGGGTCACGGGTGGCGCGTGGGCCGCCCCTTCCACCTCGTGCAGCGAACTCGCCCGCGGGATGGCGGACGCGAGGAACTCCATACGTTCCCGAGGGATGGAGACGTCCTTCGAACCGCGTAGCAGCAGTGTGGGGGACGTGATCTCACCGGCGCGCGCGGTGATGTCGTCGCGCTCGAGCAGGCAACGCACGGGGGAGCCGAGGGGGAGCGGGCGGGTTTTCCAGCGCTCCCGCCAGTGGGCCGCTTGCGGGTGGTCCCCGATGATCTGCTGGGACAGCGGAACGAGCAGCTCGTCCACGGCGCCCTGCTCGGCCAGTCCGCCGAACAGGGCGGTGTAGTCGCGGTGATCCGCATCGGACAGTGGGTGCGCCTCGGTGTCCAGCAGCAGGAGGCCGGTGACCCGGTGCGGTGCGAGCAGTGCCGTGCGCAGCGCGGTGAACCCACCCTGCGACAGGCCGCCGACGACCGCGTCCTGGATGCCCAGGTGGTCCATCAGGCCGATCAGGTCGTGTGCGATGTCCCAGTAGGTGAACGGCTCGTCCCCGGCCGGGCTGTCGCCGTGACCACGCGCGTCCCAGGTCACCACGCGGTAGCCGCGGGCGGCGAGAGCGTCGGCCTGCGCGGTGAACATGGTGTGGTCCAGGAAGAAGCCGTGCCCCAGCAGTACGGCGGGACGTTCGTCGCCCCCGGTGTCCGCAAAGTACAGGTCGTGTCCGTTGATGCGGGACAGTGGCATTCGTTTTCCTTTCGCGAAGTGCTTCCGCTCCGGCCGGTGCCCGGGATCAGCCCGATTTTGCGATACTACGAAGTTCCGTTGGTGGATGCGCAAGTCCCGGTTCCCACGAGGGAGCACTCGCGGTCGACAAGTGATCGGACGGTCTCGATGAGTGACCGAAGGACCCCTGACGGACGCGGTGGCTTATCGTCGTGGTCGTGACGACACACATGCAGCCTATCTCCGAACTGTTCGATCCGGCCGTGTGGCAGCCTGTGGCGGGTTTCGACTTCACCGACATCACTTACCACCGCTGCGTCGAGGACGGCCCGGGAAAGGGTACCGTCCGCATCGCGTTCGACCGCCCCGAGTCACGGAACGCTTTCCGCCCGCACACAGTCGACGAGTTATACCGCGCGCTCGACCACGCCCGGATGACCAGCGACGTCGGTTGTGTGTTGCTCACGGGGAACGGTCCGTCCCCCAAGGACGGTGGTTGGGCCTTCTGCTCCGGCGGTGACCAGCGAATCCGGGGGCGCTCCGGTTACCGGTACGCCGAGGGGGAGACCGCCGAGACCGTCGACCCCGCCCGGGCGGGGAGGTTGCACATCCTGGAGGTGCAGCGGCTGATCCGGTTCATGCCCAAGGTCGTCGTCGCGGTGGTTCCCGGTTGGGCGGCCGGGGGCGGGCACAGCCTGCACGTGGTTTGCGATCTCACGCTCGCCAGCGCCGAGCACGCGCGGTTCAAGCAGACCGACGCCGATGTCGGCAGCTTCGACGGTGGGTTCGGTTCCGCCTACCTGGCGCGTCAGGTGGGACAGAAGTTCGCACGCGAGATCTTCTTCCTCGGCCGTCCCTACGACGCCGAGCAGGCCCACCGGATGGGGATGGTCAACGAGGTGGTTCCCCACGGTGAGCTGGAGCGGACGGCGTTGCAGTGGTCCCGCGAGATCAACGGCAAGTCCCCGACCGCGCAGCGCATGCTCAAGTACGCCTTCAACGCCATCGACGACGGACTGGTCGGCCAGCAGGTCTTCGCGGGGGAGACGACCCGGCTCGCGTACATGACCGACGAGGCGGCCGAGGGGCGCGACTCGTTCCTGGAGAAGCGGACCCCGGACTGGTCGGAGTTCCCCTGGTACTACTGACCGTTGCTTCGTCCCGCGGCCGTGGGCGCGGCGATTTCGCGAGAAATTGACGCCGGGGTACGGTCCGAGCCCCGTCCGAATCCCCGTCCGAGACTCGGTCCGAACCCATGTCCGTGTAACCACGCCCCGCCGGTGCAACCTCCGCCGTACCGTCCGCGTCCCAACGGAGCAGCGATCCGTTCCGTCCGCCGGTGGCACCGTTGATCAAGGTCGTTCGTGAGCCGTGGCCGAAGTCCTCGGGAAGCCGGACGACGAGCGGTACACGTGGATGTCGAGCGGCTCGGAACTCGAGCAGCGCAGTGAGGAGAGGTCGGTATGCCGCAACACCGCACGCCCCCGAGATGTCCCGTTTGCGGGATGCACTTCTGCATCTGTCCGGACAAGAGCGCCCGAACCGGTGTCCGTTTCCGGACGGCTGCGCCCCCGCGACGAACCCGCCGGTGAACTTCGGCTCCCCGGGAAAGCGCCGCGAACGCCGCGACGGACCTCGGTGGAGGGGCGGCGACAGCTCGCCTCGGGAGTCGCCCCTTCGGAAGTCGGTGCGGGCCCGGACGCGAACGGGGTCTTCCCGGAAGCAAGTCCGAGAAGACCCCGCGAGCGCTCTTTTTCGGTCGAACTCCGCTCGTCAGCGCACTGCCCGCAGCGCGTCGACGATGCCCGCACCGTAGAAACCGGCCCCGGTCCTGCCGCCGCGGCACTTGGCGTCGTCCTCGCCGTCACCGTCGGTGTCGTAGCTCTTCGGGCACGGCACGGTGTCGGCCTGCCAGCGCAGGGCGGCGTTGACCATCCTCGCGTCCCACCTCGGGTGCTCCGCCCGGATCAGGGCGGCGACCCCGGCGACGTGTGGCGAGGCCATCGAGGTGCCCTGGTAGAAGCCGTACTCGCCTTCCGGCAGCGTGGACAGCACACTGCCGTTGCCGGAGGGTGTGTCGGCGGTCTGTTTGCTGTCGCCGCCCGGTGCGGCCACGTCCACCGAACCGATGCCGTAGTTGGAGTAGAAGGACTTGCTCGACTCCGGTCCCACGGCCGAAACCGTCACCATGCCGGGCAGCTCACCGGGCAGCACCTGGCACCCGTTGCCCGTCCAGCGATCCTCGGTGGGGCCGCCGTTGTTGGGACTGTTGGTGTCGTGGATCCGCTTCGACAGGTTCCAGTTGCTGTTGCCCGCCGCGACGACGTTGAGCACGTCGTTGCCCCTGGCGTGGTTCACCGCGCGGCGAACCGCCTCCGCGACGGCCGCCTGGTCGCGGTCACGCTGGCACCACAGGTACCAGGGGTCGATGAAGTAGGAGCTGTTGGTCACGTCGATGCCGTGCTCGGCGGCCCACATGAACCCGCAGATCGCCGAGCCGGGGTAGATGAAGCCCTCGTCGTTGACGACCTTGATCGACACCAGCGTCGCGTTCGGGGCGACCCCGGAGATACCCACACCGTTGTTCGCGGCGGCGACCGTACCCGCGACGTGCGTACCGTGTCCGCTGGTAGTCGGCGCCCAGGCCTGTCGGGAACGGTCCGGTGTGCCGTTCTCGGTGCAGCCCACCGACCGGCTGGTGTCCAGATTGGCCGCCAGGTCCGGGTGGTCCGGGTCGATGCCCGAGTCGAGCACGCCCACGGTCACGCCCTTGCCGCTGTCGGAGTTCTCGTGGGCCTCGTCGGCGTTGATCATCCGCATGTCCCACTGCTCGGCGGCGAGCGGTTCCTCGCCGTCCTCGCTCGAGCGGGACGCGGTGTCGGCTGCGAGGGTGCCCCGACGCTTCTCCAGCGTCTCCGAGTCGGACTCACCGCTGTTCTCGGGGAGCTGTTCGGCGAGGTTGCGGCTCGCCCCCGCGGCTCGTACGCCGGGATCACCACGTACGGCCTCGGCGAACCGCGAATCGCGCGAGGTGGCCAGCAGTACGCCGATCTCGGGCCAGCTCTGCACGACTTCACCGTCGGCAGCGCGTACCGAATCGGCGGTGCGTTCCAGACCGCCGTGCTGGGGTCCGACCACGATGAAGTGGGCAGGGTCTCCGGTGCCGGCGGAGTCCGATGGTCCGGCCGCGGCTACCGCGGGCGCGAGCAGGGTAAGGGCCAGTGCGGAGCCGATAGTCCGCAATGGTTTGAGTCTCAGAGGTTTGGGTGACACCGAGCCTCCCGAACAGGTGAACAGGGTTACTGAATGTGGGAGTCTGCGCCCCGATACGGCTAGTGGATAGACCTTTATGGAGTAATCGAGTTACACCGCGAGTAGGTACTGTGACGCATCGCGCCGTTGTTCTCGGTGTGGCGGTGTTCGCCGGACGGTTACGGTGTTGGCGTGTCGGTCGATCTCGAAGTGCCACCGCCCGAACCAGCCCCCAGCCCGTCCGCGATGCGTCGTGCGCTGCGCAGAGCTACCGAAGGGGTGGCGCTGGACAGCACCGAGGCCGCAGTGCTGCTGCACGCTCGAGGTGAGGACCTCAGGGCACTGATGGAAGCAGCGGGCAGGGTCCGCGACGCGCATCTGCGCGCAGAGGGACGGTTCGGCATCGTCAGCTACAGCCGCAAGGTCTTCGTTCCGCTTACCCGACTGTGTCGGGACCGGTGCCACTACTGCACCTTCGCCACGGTGCCGCACAAGGTGTCCGCGCCCTTCCTGGAACGGGAGGAAGTTCTCGACATCGCCAGACGAGGGGCCGAGTCCGGTTGCAAGGAGGCCCTGTTCACCCTCGGTGACCGTCCCGAGGAGCGCTGGCAGGACGCGGCCGACTGGCTGCACGAACGCGGCTACTCGTCCACGGTCGACTACTTGCGCTCCTGCGCGATCGCGGTGCTGGAGGAGACCGGTCTGCTGCCGCACCTCAACCCCGGCGTGCTCGGCTGGTCGGAGCTGACCAGGCTGAAACCGGTGGCCCCCAGCATGGGCATGATGCTGGAGACCACATCGGAGCGACTGTGGAGCCGGCCCGGCAATCCGCATTACGCCAGTCCGGACAAGGAACCCTCGGTACGGCTCCGGGTGCTCGCAGACGCGGGCCGGGTGGCCGTGCCGTTCACCAGCGGAATCCTCATCGGAATCGGTGAGACGATCGCGGAACGGGCCGATTCGCTGCTGGAACTGCGTGCCAGCGCCAGGCAGTACGGTCATCTGCAGGAAGTCATCGTGCAGAACTTCCGGGCCAAACCGGACACGGCCATGCGCGGCATGCCGGACGCGGATCTGCACGAACTCGCGGCGACGGTGGCCGTCGCCCGGCTGCTCATGCCGTCCGGGGTGAGCGTGCAGGCCCCACCGAACCTGGTGGGGGACGAGCACGGCCTGCTGCTGCGCGCGGGGATCGACGACTGGGGCGGTGTCTCACCCGTGACGCCGGATCACGTGAATCCGGAGCGGCCCTGGCCCAGGGTGGACGAACTGGCGGAGCAGACCGCGGCGGGCGGGTTCGAGCTGCGGCAGCGGCTGACCGCGTACCCGAAGTACGTGCGTGCCGGTCTGGCCGGCGACAGCACCGCCTGGCTGGATCCCAGGATCGCCACCCACGTCGCCGAGCTGGCCGATTCGGAGGGCATGGCCGACCCGGAGGCGCAACCGGTCGGTCGGGACTGGCAGGAGCCGGACGGCGGTCTCGAATCCATCGGCCGTACCGATCTCAACAGCGCTATCGACACCGAGGGACGCAGCGCCGACCGCCGTAGTGACTTCGACAGTGTCTACGGTGACTGGGAGGAACTGCGGGAGAGGCTGCCCGCCGCCAGGGAGCCGGAGCGGCTCGACTCGGATGTCGCGGCGGGACTCCGACTGGCCGAGCACGACCCGGCGGCACTGCTGGAACCGGGCAACACCGACGCGGCGATGGCACTGCTCACCTGCGACGGCGCCGCGCTCGACGAGATGGCACGACTCGCCGACGCGTTGCGTGCCGACGTGGTCGGGCAGGACGTCACCTACGTGGTCAACCGCAACATCAACTTTTCCAATGTCTGCTACGTGGGATGCAGGTTCTGCGCCTTCGCACAGCGGGAACGCGATGCGGACGCGTTCCGGCTCTCGCCCGAGGACGTCGCTGACCGAGCGGAGGAGGCCCGCCGTGCCGGTGCCACCGAGGTCTGCATGCAGGGAGGTATCGATCCCCGACTGCCGGTCGGGGCGTACGCGGACCTGGTGCGTGCGGTCAAGAACCGGGTCCCCGACATGCACGTGCACGCCTTCAGTCCGATGGAGATAGTCAGCGCCGCTTCCAAGGCGGGCGTGAGCGTCGCGGAGTGGCTGACCGAGCTGCGCGATGCCGGGCTGGACACCATCCCCGGCACCGCGGCCGAGATACTCGACGACGACGTCCGCTGGATACTGACCAAGGGCAAGCTGCCCGCCGCCGAGTGGATCGACGTGGTCAGCACCGCCCACCGGCTGGGAATCCGTTCCTCGTCGACCATGATGTACGGCCACGTGGACACCCCGGAGCACTGGTTGGGGCATCTGCGCACGCTGGCCGGTGTGCAGGACACCGCGCGCGAGAACGGCGCGGCCGGGTTCACCGAGTTCGTCGCGCTGCCCTTCGTGCACCGCAACGCGCCCATCTATCTCGCGGGGCTGGCACGCCCCGGCCCCACCCGCAGGGACAACCGTGCGGTGCACGCGATGGCACGGCTGGCGCTGCACGGCAGGGTGGACAACGTGCAGTGCTCCTGGGTCAAGCTGGGTGACGAGGGCACGGTCGAGGTGCTGCGCGGCGGCGCGAACGACCTCGGCGGAACGCTGATGGAGGAGACCATCAGCAGGATGGCCGGTTCCGAGCACGGCTCCCAGCGAACCATCGAGCAGTTGGACGAGGTCTCCGCCGCCGCCGGGAGGCGGGCACGGCAACGCGGCACCGATTACGGTCCCGTTCCCGTGATGTCGCTGGGAGTTTCACCGCTCGGCTGACCGGGTCGAACCGGTCCCGCCCGTTCCGGTGGTGGTGGACGGGCCCGGTTCCACGGGGTCACGTCGGACCGATCGCGCTCAATCGCTCAGGTCGTAGACGGTGGTTCCGTTGACGGTTCGCGCCTCGTAGTTCCGCTCCACCCACTGGCCGATCCGGTCCGCCGTCCCGGTGGCGCCGCTGTCGGAGGCCCTGTTCAAAACGGCCGTGCCGCCGCGGATCGGGGCGGCGATGTAGTAGTGGATCCGTCCGGACTCGACCAGCTCCCGGAACCTCGCGAGGGTGGGGTACGGATCCGTTCCGTTGAAACCACCGATAGCCATCACCGGTCGGCGGGTGGCCAGCTGGTATCCGGCGGCGTTGCTGGAGCGGGTGGTAGCGGCCACCCAGGTGTAGGACTCCGCGTCCTCCAGCAGCAGCTCGCGCAGCTGGTCACCCGGCGTGCTGATGCCGAACGCGCCGCTACCACCGCCGGGGCCACCACCGGGGCTGCCGCCCCCTGCGAAGCCACCGTTGCCGAACGGTGTGCCGCCCCCGCCGCCTCCGAAGCCGCCGGAACCGCCGAAACCGGCAGCGGGCAGTGCTCCGCTGTGTGGTGTGGCCGCGGTGGCGACCGAGTAGGCGGTGGGCAGCGTCAGGCAAACCACCAGCGCCGCGGCCACGGCAGGCAGTGTCACGGCGCGGGAGGTCCGACTCACCACCAGCAGCAGACAGGCCGTCGCCGTTCCGAGGAAGATCACCGCGGGGACCAGCCACTGGTGCCGCTCGGTGTCACCCCGCAGCAGCAGCGCGCCGACCGTCACCGTGATCAGCACGGTTCCTGCCAGCGTGATCCGCGCTCTCGGATCCTCCCGATCGCGCCAGAGCATGGTGCCGCCGACTCCGACGAGCGCAGCGATCGCGGGCGACAGCGCCACCGTGTAGTACGAGTGGATGATGCCGTTGGCATAGCTGAGGATCACCCCGGTCAGCACCAGCCAGCCACCCCACAGCAGCAGACTCGCCCTGGTCGGGTCGGTGCGCGGTGCCCGTCGGGTCATCCAGAGCCCGGCTGCCAGCAGGATCAGTGCCGCGGGCAGCAGCCAGCCGATCTGGTCGCCCATCGACGCTCCCAGCAGCCGGTTCCAGCCCATGTCGGAATTCGTGTTGCCCAGCCCACCGGTCTCCTCACCGGTCAGTCGTCCCAGTCCGTTGTAACCGACGGTCAGTTCCCACAGGCTGTCGTGCTGCGACCCTCCGATGTAGGGGCGCTTCGAACTGGGCCAGAACTCCACGAGCGCGATGTACCAACCCGCCGAGACCAGCACGCTCAGTCCCGCCGTCGCCAGGTGCGAGAGCCGCTTCCACCACGCGGTCGGTGCCGCCAGCAGGTACACGGCCGCGAACACCGGCAGTACCACGAACGCCTGCAGCATCTTGGTCAGGAAGCCGAATCCGATGGCGACTCCGGCGAGGGAGAGCCAGCACGGGCTCGCCCGTTCGGTGGCGCGCACCACGCAGTACGCCGCGGCCACCAGCAACAGCACCAACAACGCGTCGGGGTTGTTGAAGCGGAACATCAACACCGCGACCGGGGTGAGCAGCTGCACCGCACCGGCTATCAACCCCGCTGTCGGGCCCGCGCAACGGCGCACCGTGGCGTAGAGCAGTCCCACCGTCAGTACCCCGGCCAATGCCTGCGGCAGCAGGATGCTCCACGGATTCAGTCCGAAGATCCGGGCGGAGAGCACCATCGGCCACAGCGCGGCGGGCGGTTTGTCCACGGTGATCGCGTTGGCCGCGTCGCTGGAGCCGAACAGCCACGCCTGCCAGCTCTGGGTGCCCGCCTGCACCGCGGCCGAGTAGAACCCGTTGGCCCAGTCCGAGGAGCCCAGTCCCCACGAGTAGAGCAGTGTCGCCGCCGCGAGCAGGAGCAGCAGTGCCGGGCGTACCCATGCCGGGTCGGACGAACGGCCGCGAAGTGCTCGCCACGGGCGTGAAAGCCGGGTCGGTTCGGTCGGGGACGGGCTCGGCTGTCGCCCTGCCAGGAGTGTGTCCATCGTGATCGAGCCTGGCAGCGCGAGCTTACGGGAGTCCGAGTGTTTCCTTGGTGTTCGCCGAGTATCGCCGTCCCGGATCCGGTTCCCGGCGAATTCTCACCTCGCTCCCGGCAGGTGCCCAGCCGCGCACGGCATGGTGAAACCCACGGTTCCGTGACCAGTCGTGAGTTGGGAGCAGAGCATGACCGACAGTGCCGCGGCGGACGAGGAGTGGCGCGAAACCGCCGAGTCGGAACCGCCCCGCCGTGCGGAAGGCCCCGCGCGTTGGGGGCCACGGCGTACGCTCGCCGCGGTCGCGATCGCGCTCGCTGTCGGGGTCGTGGGCAGTGTCTCCGTTACCGCGATCACTTCCGGCTTCGCTTCGGGCCGGTCGGGCGGTCCCGGAGGTGGTGCCGCCTTCAGCAGGAGCAGCGGTGGTGGATTCGGGGGAATGGGTCAACCGGGCAGCACGGGGAACGGGAACGTCACGGGGTCCGGGGCCGTGTTGTCGGACGCGATGCACGGTGAGTTCACCGTGCGGACCGAGCAGGGGACCTACCGCACGAAGCGGCTGCAGCGCGGCACGCTCACCGCCGTCGGCGACGCGGAGATCACGGTGCGAAGCGGTGACGACTACCGCCGTGACTACACCGTGAATTCCGAGACCGTCGTCGACAGCGGTCAGACCTCGCTCGACGAGCTGGAGCGGGGGCGGTCCGTCACGGTCGTCGCGACGTTGTCGGGGAACGCCGCGACGGCTACCGCGATCAGTGGTCAGCGGTCCGGGAACGGTTCGGGCAACAGCACCGGAAACGGCGGTTTTCCCGGCCGGGGCGGGAACAACGGCCAGGGTGGCGATTCAGGTGGTTCCGGAAACGTGCCCGACGGTGGTTCCGGAACCGGCAGCGGTGATTCGCCCGACAACTGAGGCCTTCGGGGGACGCTTCGCACGAAGCGTGATTTCCGCCCATCCCGTTCTTCGGGGTGGGCGGATTTTTCGTCGATTCTCCGGCGGAACGGTGCACTCACTCGGTAGGGTGAGCGACCGACTGTCGTCGGCGGGAGGTGAGTATGGGGTTGTTCGACTGGTTCACCGGTACCAAGCGGCCCGATCAGGGGGTTCAACCGCGTTCGTCACAAGAGGTCTATCAGGCGCTCATGTCGGTCAACCGGCCCGACGCCTCATTCGAGGTGCGGGACGGACGACCTGACGGGGTGGACCTGGTGTGCGAGTGGCGGGTCATGAACCCCCACTGGTACGAGCACTTCAAGGTGTTCAGTGAGCGGGAGTTCTACAGCATCCTGATGCGGTTCGATCCGGAGCAGCGGGAGATCCGCTCCACGGATCACAAGTGGACGATCGACTGGGTTCGTGGCGCTCCACAGGTCGTGCACGGAGCCGAGTTCGAACGAGGACAGGCCAAGAGCGTCAAAGCCGTGTGGGCACTGAAGAAAGGTGAGGACGGAAAACGACGCTGGGAACGTCAGGCGACCTTTTCGACCTCGGAAATGAAGAATCCGCTCCGGAAAGCCGTCACCGATTGCGGTTGGACCTGGCGTGGTGTGAGTTTCGCGAAGTTGTGAATATACTTTCGGATATTTGTTCTCCGCGTTTCGTCGTTCGCTGTTTTTCCTGAAATCCGTGTTGCCCGCTCGTTGAATTCCGAGAAGCTCTCGCGAGTGGGGCGGTGCGGTGACTGCCGGTTGTTCCGGACGCGGTCGATGACCGCACTCTGACCACCGAACGCTTTCATTCGCGTTCGCAACGTATCGGTTCCCGTTTTCGGGTTCCCTCGCAACCCCGGCTTCCCCCCACGCGTCCCACGGGGTGTGGCCGGGAACCGGGGCGGGCCGGTGTCCGGTCCGATGACCGGTTGTGGTGTGTGGCCCCGTTGTCGCCGTTCGTGTGTCGACCAATACGCTCTCCGTTGGCACCGCACGATCGTGGGACGTTCTCGGCACCGGACGCGAACCGGTGGGCGCCCGGGAACTCGCCCGGGTGACGGCACTGGAACGCGCGGCGTTCCAGTGGGATACAACGATCGAAGTCCGACCAGAAAGGCACGGCTCGTGCGTAGACTTGTGGCGCGCGCAGGCGCGTGGTCGTCGATGCTCGCGATGACGCTGTTGATCACCGGTGCTCCGGCGCAGGCGGCCACCGGAACGGTGCGGGCGCAGGCCACCCCGCTCGACGCGTTGAGCACTCCGGTGGGCCTCGGCGCCGTCGTTATCGGCGTGATCGGGATGGTCGCGGGTACGTTGCGGCGCAAGAAGGTCCCGGTCCAGCCCGAGAACCAGCGGCGGAGCTGATCGAAGTTTTCCGGCCGCGCTGTCGGGGCGCTCGCTCGGCGGAACCTCCCGCGGGCTCTCGTTCCGGGGCTGCGACATCGGGTGGCGACCTACGCGACGTCGGGGGGCCTCGCGAGAGCGCGCGGATCGCCACCCTCGCCCGACTGCCGTGGACGCGGTTCTGCCAGAATCGACTACGTGCACACCGAGAGTTCCGTTACCACCGAGTCCGGCTCCGTGACCACCGAATCCGGCGGGACCGCCGCGCGTCCCCGCGTGTTCTCCGGCATCCAGCCCACGGCCGGCTCCTTCCAGCTCGGTAACTACCTCGGAGCGCTGCGCAACTGGATAGCGTTGCAGGAAACCCACGACGCCTTCTACTGCGTGGTGGATCTGCACTCGATCACCATCGCCAAGGACCCCGAGGAACTGCGCGCCAACACCCGCAACGCGGCCGCCCAGCTGCTGGCGCTGGGGATCGATCCCGAACGCAGCACGCTGTTCGTGCAGAGCCACGTCGCGGAGCACACCCAGCTGGGCTGGGTGCTGGAGTGCCTGACCGGCTTCGGCGAGGCATCCCGCATGACGCAGTTCAAGGACAAGTCCGCGCGGCAGGACGACGAGCACGTCAGCGTCGGGCTGTTCACCTATCCGGCGCTGATGGCCTCCGACATCCTGCTCTACGGCACCGACGTGGTGCCGGTCGGTGAGGACCAGCGCCAGCACCTGGAACTCAGCCGCACGCTCGCGCAGCGGTTCAACTCCCGGTTCGGCCCAACCTTCGTCGTCCCCGACGCGCACATCCCCCAGGACACGGCCCGCATCTTCGATCTGCAGGACCCGACCTCGAAGATGAGCAAGTCGATCCCCTCCGGCGTCGTGGAGTTCATGGAGGACCCCAAGCGCACCGCCAAGAAGGTGCGTTCGGCGGTGACCGACAACGAGCGCGACATCCGCTACGACCCGGAGAACAAGCCCGGGGTGAGCAACCTGCTGGTGATCTACTCGGGGATGACCGGCAGGTCCGTCGCCGAGCTGGAGACCGCCTACGAGGGAAGCGGCTACGGCGACCTGAAGAAGGACCTCGGCGCGGTGCTCGTCGATTTCCTCACCCCCTTCCAGCGGCGGGTGGCCGAGTACCTGGACGATCCGGCCGAGCTCGACAAGGTCCTGCGGCGTGGTGCCGAGCGTGCTCGGGCGGTGGCCTCGCGGACACTGCGAGACGCCTACGATCGCGTGGGTTTCCTACCTCCGGCGGGCTGAACTGATCCTTTCGGGGTAATCTGCTGCCACCGACGAGCGACACCGCGGAGGTAGGAGCAGGTGGTCGACCGTAGTCAACCGGCACGCACCGCCCGGGAGCAGCCGAGCCCCGGCAGGTTCGAGCTGCTGCGGGCGCGTTACCCCCGGTTGGATCGGCTGGTTCGGGCGGCGCAGCGGTACCAGAGCCACTACGGTGACTACTACGCGGCCGCGATCACCTACTTCAGCGTGCTGGCGCTCGTGCCGCTGCTGATGATCGTGTTCGCGGTGGCCGGTTTCGTGCTGGCCAGCAATCCCGACCTGCTGCAACGCCTCCAGTCGGCCATCTCCGAAGCCGTGCCCAGCCCGCAGCTGAGCCAGTTGATCAACGACATCGTCGACGAGGCGATCAAGCAGGCGGGCGCGGTCGGGATCATCGGCCTGCTGGCGGCGCTGTACTCGGGTCTGGGATGGATGACCAACCTGCGTGAGGCGCTCACCGCCCAGTGGGGGCAGGGGCCGACAGCCCTGTCCTTTCTCAAGCGGACCCTCGCCGATCTGCTCTCGCTGGTCGGTCTCGGGGTGGCTATGGCGGTCTCGTTCGGGATCAGCGCGCTGGGCGGCGGGGTGGGCAGGATGCTGTTCCGGCTGGCGGGCATCGAGAACAATGCCTGGGTGGGCATCGTGCTGTGGCTGCTGGCCCTGCTGCTGTCGCTGGCGGCCAGCTGGTTCGTCTTCCTGTGGGTGCTCGCCCGGCTCCCCAGGCAACCCGTGACACTGCGCAGCGCGGTGTGGGGCGCGCTGTTCGCCGCCGTCGGGTTCGAGGTGCTCAAACAGGTCGGTGTGGTGTACCTGAACAGCCTCAGCGGCTCACCGGCGGCAGCCGCGTTCGGCCCGATCCTCGGGTTGCTGGTGTTCGCCTACCTGACTTCCCGGTTCCTGCTGTTCGTCACCGCCTGGACCGCCTCCGCCAGGGAGAACCAGCCCGTGGCGGCCGTGGAGCCGCCGCCACCGGCCGTGATTCGTCCGGTGGTGCCGCCCCGACGCGGCACGGGAGCGGCCGTGGGGGTGTTCGGTCTCGGAACCCTGCTCGGTTGGCTGCTGCGCGGGCGGCGCTGAGGGCGTGGCGAGCTGAGGTCGCGGCAACCGGCCGTCAGACGCTGTCTTCCGAATCGTCCCGCCGCGAGGCGTTCTCGCCCCGCCTGCGAGCGCGCTGGAGTCGCAGTGCTGCCACGAGCAGCAGCATCGCCACCACCAGCAGTATCAGGAGACCGACCCCCGTGCGTGGGAATCGGTCGCTTTCCGGCTCCGACGTCGGCTGCGCCGCTTCGACCGCGGTGTCGGCGGTGGAGGTGTGACTCGGTTCGGGGGTGCGTCGTTCGACCAGTTTCCCGACCACTCGGTCCCCGTTCAGGCGAAAGCCGTAGTCGAGCAGCGCGGCAGCCTGCTCGGACAGGTCCACCGGACGGTGTTCGCCACGCAGCAGCACCGCGACCAGCGTGCGACCGTTCCGATCCGCCGCGACGACCCTGGTGTGCCGTGCGTCGTTGGTGAAGCCGGTCTTGCCGAAAACCGCTCCGGGGTAGTCGCGCATCACATCGCTGTCGCTGGCGATGCGCACCGGCGGTTGCCCGGACGGTGCCGGGAGCCGGGTCCGTACCGTGCCCGCGGGGCGCGCGAACTCCGTCTCGTTCAGCGCGGCGCGCAGGATCAGTGCCATGTCGTAGGCCGAGGTGCTCATGCCCGGACCGTCGAGTCCGGAGGTGGTGGCGGCTCTGGTGTCGCGGGCGCGCAGCCGTTCCGCGAGCTCGTTCATGCGCCGCACGGTTTCCTCGGTGCCGCCGATCTTTCGTGCCAGCGCGTGCGCGGCGTCGTTGCCCGACTGCAGGATCAGCCCCGTCAGCACCTGGCGCACCGTGTACTCGACACCCGGTTCCAACCCCACCGCGCTGCCCTCCACAGCGGCGTCGGACTCGGCGGCCGTGATCGTGTCGGAGAGCTCCAGCTCGCGTGCGGCGACGAGTCCCGTCAGGATCTTGATCACCGAGGCGGGACGGTATCTGCCGTGCGGGTTCTTGGCAGCCAGCACTTTCCCGCTGTCCAGCTCCGCCACGATCCAGGTGGCCGAGCTCACCCGTTTCGGCGGTGCGGGGGCTCCCGGCGGGATCACGACGCCGCAGTGCCCCATACCGGGACCGCCGATCGGTTCCTCCGGGACCGGAAGCGGCTTCGGTGTGGGGTCTCCCGGCGCGGGCACCTCCGAGCTGTCCACAGGTGAGGGAGGCAGCGTGGCGTTCGGACAGCTCGCCCCCGTCCGGTCCGTCGCTGCCGCGCCCGCGGGCACGAACAGTCCCGTCGACAGGATCGCCGCCAGCACTGCCGTGGCGAGTCGGACCGGTGGGCGAGCGGCTGCTGTGGACACGCGGACCACCCTAGGCCACTCGCAAGGTGGTGCGAATCCGCCGAGTGTTCGAGGAACTCGGGTGCGCCGGAGGAGGCGGGATGTGCTGGATGAGGTCGGATGTGCTGGATGAGGCGGGGTGTGCCCGAGGACGTTGTGGTCGCGGGCACAGTAGATACTGGGGACGTGCGAATTACCCGTGGTATGGCGCTGTTCCTGCTGGCCTTCGGGGTCTGGTCCTGGCTGCTGTGGCCCACCTTCCTCCGCAACATCCTCGGTGACGAGCAGTCTTGGTCGGACGGGGCGCCGACGGCGTTCCTGTGGGTGCACGTGGTGATCGCGGTGGTCTCGCTCGTGCTGGGAACCGTGATCGGTGTCTACGGCCTGCGGGCCTACCGCGCGAGCCGACGGAGCTGAGGCACCGCCTCGGCCCGGCGGGCAGCGGAGGACTCGTGCGACCGGACTCACTCGCTCGGCCGAGGTGGGATTTGTGATTTACGTCCGGCTTCGTGAGCCGGAGGAGACGTCGGTCACGAATCCGGCTATCGTGATCGCGCGGGGTCACGAACGCCACCGGGCCGGTGGCTCCGCGTATCCGTGCGCCGAGGCAGCGTCGGCGATCGCCCGCTGTCCAGGGGCCCGGGAGTGTGCGCCGTCGTGTTCCCACTCGCCGCGGCACACACGTCCAATGACCCCGTACAACGAGGTACGGGGTCTCCCGGCCGGGGAAGACCGTACGGACCATCACCCCCGTGCGTCACGTCCCGGCGAGCCGCCGATCTCGCGCGAGATCGACCGCCCACCGGAACGCGGCACCACGGAGAGTCCGTTCAGAACCTCGGCATCAGCGCCTGCGGAACATCAGCGCCCGCTTGACCTCCTGGATCGCCTTGGTCACCTGGATGCCACGCGGGCAGGCGTCGGTGCAGTTGAACGTGGTGCGGCAGCGCCACACCCCGTCGATGTCGTTGAGGATGTCCAACCGCTCCTCGGCGGCCTCGTCCCTGCTGTCGAAGATGAACCGGTGCGCGTTGACGATCGCCGCCGGCCCGAAGTAGGAGCCCTCCGACCAGTAGACCGGGCACGAGGTGGTGCAGGCCGCGCAGAGGATGCACTTGGTCGTGTCGTCGAACCGCTCCCGCTCGGCGACCGACTGGATCCGCTCCCGCGTCGGGTCGTTACCGGTGGCGACGAGGTAGGGCTTGATCGCCTTGTACGCCTCGAAGAAGGGCTCCATGTTGACCAGCAGGTCCTTCTCGACCGGAAGGCCCTTGATCGGCTCCACCGTGATGGTGGTCTCGCCCTTCTTGGCGAACATGTCCTTCATCAGGACCTTGCACGCCAGTCGGTTGACACCGTTGATCCGCATGGCGTCCGAACCGCACACGCCGTGCGCGCAGGAACGCCGGAAGGTCAGCGTGCCGTCGATGTACCACTTGATGTAGTGCAGCAGGTTGAGCACGCGGTCGCTGGGCAGCGCCGGAATGCGGTACGACTCCCAGTGCAGGTCGTCGTCGACCTCCGGGTTGTAGCGCTCGATCTTGACCGTGACCATCGTCGCGCCCTCCGGGATCGGGGGAGCGTCCGAGGGCAGGTCGACGGCGGCCGTGTCGCTGTTCGCGTCGGTGGTGGGGGCGGTCATCAGTACTTACGCTCCATCGGCTGGTACCGGGTTACGGTGACGGGCTTGTAGTCCAAGCGGATGTCCGAGAGGAAACCGGTCAGGCCCAGCGGCGCGTTCGGATCCTGTTCATCGGGCAGCTGCTTGTACTGCATGCTGTGCCGCATGAAGTTGGTGTCGTCGCGGGTCGTGTAGTCCTCGCGTGCGTGTCCGCCACGTGATTCCTTGCGCGCCAACGCGGAGTTGACGAGTGCCTCGGCGAGATCGAGCAGGAAGCCCAGCTCGACCGCTTCCAGCAGGTCGTGGTTGTAGCGCTTGCCCTTGTCGTGCACGGCTACGCGGCCGTAGCGCTCCTTGAGCAGCTGTACGTCCGACAACGCCTGCTTGAGGGTCTCCTCGGTGCGGTAGACCGAGGCGTTGGCGTCCATCGTCTCCTGCAGCGCGGTGCGGATGTTGGCGACCCGCTCGCCGCCCTCCGCGGTGCGGAGGTGATCGACCATTCCCTCGACCAGCTGAGCCGGATTCTCCGGTAGTTCGAGGAACTCGTGCCGCTGGGCGTACTCCGCGGCCGCGATACCGGCACGACGCCCGAAGACGTTGATGTCCAGCAGCGAGTTGGTGCCGAGCCGGTTGGAGCCGTGCACCGAGACGCAGGCGACCTCGCCCGCCGCGTACAGGCCGGGAACCACGTTGTCGTTGTCGCCGAGCACCTCGGCGTCGATGTTGGTGGGAACGCCGCCCATCGCGTAGTGCGCGGTCGGGTAGACCGGGACCGGCTCGTGCAACGGCTCCACGCCCAGGTAGGTGCGGGAGAACTCCGTGATGTCCGGCAGCTTGCTCTCCAGCACGTCCTCACCGAGGTGCGTGACGTCCAGCAGCACGTGGTCCTTGTTCGGTCCGGCGCCGCGGCCCTCCAGCACCTCCATCGCCATGGACCGCGCCACGATGTCGCGCGGTGCGAGGTCCTTGATGGTGGGGGCGTAGCGCTCCATGAAGCGCTCGCCGTCGGCGTTGCGCAGGATTCCGCCCTCACCGCGCACCGCCTCCGAGATGAGGATGCCCAGTCCGGCCAGACCGGTCGGGTGGAACTGGTAGAACTCCATGTCCTCCAGCGGCAGCCCCTTGCGGTAGACGATGCCCATGCCGTCGCCGGTGAGGGTGTGCGCGTTCGAGGTCGTCTTGAAGATCTTGCCGAAACCGCCGGTCGCGAAGATCACCGACTTGGCCTGGAAGACGTGGATCTCGCCGGTGGCGAGTTCGTACGCCACGGCCCCGGTGCAGCGCTGCTGCCCGTCCTCGTCGGTGGTCATGTTGACGTCGAGCACGTAGAACTCGTTGAAGAACTCCACGCCGTGCTTGATGCACGTCTGGTAGAGCGTCTGCAGGATCATGTGGCCGGTGCGGTCGGCCGCGTAGCAGGAGCGCCGCACGGGTGCCTTGCCGTGGTCCCTGGTGTGCCCGCCGAAGCGCCGCTGGTCGATGCGGCCCTCGGGGGTGCGGTTGAACGGCAGTCCCATCTTCTCCAGGTCGAGCACCGCGTCGATGGCCTCCTTGGCCATCACCTCGGCCGCGTCCTGGTCGACCAGGTAGTCACCGCCCTTGATGGTGTCGAAGGTGTGCCACTCCCAGTTGTCCTCCTCGACGTTGGCGAGTGCGGCACACATCCCGCCCTGGGCCGCACCGGTGTGCGAGCGGGTCGGGTAGAGCTTGGTGAGTACGGCGGTGCGGGCGCGCTGGCCGGACTCGATGGCGGCGCGCATTCCCGCGCCGCCCGCGCCGACGACGACCACGTCGTACTTGTGGAATTGCATGGTGGTCTCCTTGGCTCGTCGCCTGCTGGGCCGCGCGTCAGCTGATGTTCGGATCGAAGGTGAACAGCACGTACGTTCCCAGTACCACGGTCAGCACGATCGAGCAGTACAGCAGCATCTTCAGCCAGAAGCGGGTACGGTCGGAACGTGAATAGTCGTTGATGACGGTTCGCAGCCCGTTGCCGCCGTGCAGACCCGCCAGCCACAGCATCGTCAGGTCCCAGAGCTGCCAGAACGGTGATGCCCAGCGGCCCGCCACGAAGGCGAAGTTGATCCGGTGCACCCCGCCGTCCAGGAAGAGCATGATCAGCATGTGTCCGAGGACGAGGAACAGCAGCACGACCCCGGACAGCCGCATGAAGACCCAGCTGTAGAGCTCGAAGTTGCTGCGCCTGGCCGCGGGACGCCCGGGGGAACGCGGCTTGTCGACTGACAGTGGTGCTTCGGTAGTGGTCATGGTCGTACTAACCCCCGAACAGTTCCGTGGCGGCGCGGGTGATCATGCTGATGGCGGCCGGGATGATCAACACCAGCCACAGCACCAGGACTGTCCACAGCATCGGTCGCTGCAGACTCGGTCCCCTGGACCAGAAGTCGACGAGCATCACGCGGATTCCGTTGAACGCGTGGAACAGCACCGCCGCGAGCAGCCCGAGCTCGAACACGATCATCAGTGGATGTTTGTAAGTCTCGATCACCGTGTCGTACGCGTTGGGTGAGACCCGCACCAACGCGGTGTCCAGGACGTGTACGAACAGGAAGAAGAAGGTGAGCACGCCCGTGATGCGGTGGGCGACCCACGACCACATGCCCAGGTCGCCGCGATAGAGGGTGCCCTTGGCACGAGGTGCTTCCCCGCGAGGGCGTCCCTCCGCCGCGGTGGCGGTTGTGCTGGCCATGACGGAAGGCCTCCAACGTCGCTGGTGGACTCTGGGCCCGTTCCGGATGCTGCGCGGAGAACGGCCCGTAACCGCAGCACCCTGCGCCCGCGCCGATTACCCGAACGGACCCTTGACCCATCGGATGCTAGACCCGCGCCCGCCGGCTGTCCTACTCGCATGTGCCCGCTGTGATCGAGCAGACAACTACCGGGGGTAGGTTGATCGATGTAGATCCGTTCCGCCCCGAGTAGACGCCTCGCTGTGGCGTGGGTGTCAACCGGCTGGTCCGAGATTAGCGTCACCCTTATCGTATTAACGCACGTGTCGAGCGGTGTGCGCAGGTCCGCCATTGTTCGTCATTGACATATTTCACTTTTTGAGCGGTGGGCGGTGCGATTGGGACGCGAACGAAGGGTGATTACGTTGAGTAGTGCCCGAACGAGTGAGCACGGGTGGTGATCGGGGAACTTGGTCGAACCCAACTCCGTCGACTGGCCCGCCCTGCGGGCAGCCGCCACCTTCGCCGCCGAGCACGCCTACTGCCCCTACTCCGGGCTCGCCGTGGGCGCGGCGGCGAACTGTACCGACGGGCGTGTGGTGGTGGGGTGCAACGTCGAGAACGCCTCCTACGGTGTGACGTTGTGCGCCGAGTGCACGTTGGTGGGCGAGCTTCGGATGAGCGGGGGTGGCGGTCTGGTCGCCGTTTCGGTTCGGGACGGGCAGGGCAACCCGCTCATGCCCTGCGGCCGGTGCAGGCAACTGCTCAACGAGATGGGCGGGCCGGAGTGCCTGGTCGACACCCAGGAGGGCGTCCTGGCCATGCGGCAGCTGCTGCCGCATCCCTTCGCGCCGCCGCCCTGAATCGGCCGGTAGTCTCCCGCCCACCGCACCAACGCCCGAACTGGAGCGTGTCATGCCGCACAGTGTCGTGGAGATCATCGGCGCCAAACGGGACGGGGGCAGGCTCTCGGCGGCGCAGATCGACTGGGTGATCGACGCCTACACCCGGGGTGAGGTCGCCGAGGAACAGATGTCGGCGCTGGCGATGGCGATCCTGCTGCGGGGGATGGACGACGCCGAGACCGCCCGTTGGACGGCGGCTATGGCCGCCTCCGGTGAGATGCTCGATCTCGGCGCCCTGGACCGCCCCACGGTGGACAAGCACTCCACCGGCGGTGTGGGGGACAAGATCACCCTCGCGCTGACACCACTGGTGGCGGCCTGCGGGGCCGCCGTGCCGCAGCTGTCCGGCCGCGGTCTCGGGCACACCGGAGGGACGCTCGACAAGCTGGAGTCGATTCCCGGCTGGCGCGCTCGGCTCGGCACCGCCGAGCTGTACCGCAACCTCGACGAGGTGGGAGCGGTGATCTGCGCCGCAACGGAACGGATCGCCCCCGCCGACAGCAGGATGTACGCACTGCGGGACGTGACCGCCACGGTCGAGTCGGTGCCGCTGATCGCAGGTTCCATCCTGAGCAAGAAGCTCGCCGAGGGCACCGCCTCGCTGGTACTGGACGTCAAGTGCGGTTCGGGCGCCCTGCTGACCGAACCGGAGCGGGTGCGACGACTCGCCAGGACGCTGGTCGCCACCGGCAACGACAACGGAGTGCGCACCAGCGCGCTGCTGACCTCGATGTCGGCGCCGTTGGGCGTGGCGGTGGGGAACGCCCTGGAGGTCACCGAGGCGGTGAGCGTGCTGCGGGGGGAGGGGCCTTCCGAGGTCACCGAGCTCACGCTCGCGCTTGCCCGCGAGATGTTGGCGAGCAGCGGCATGTCCGATGTGGATCCAGCCGGAGTGCTGGCGTCCGGGGCGGCGTACGAGAAGTGGCGTGCTCTCGTCGCCGCGCAGGGCGGTGATCCCGACGCGGACCTTCCCGTCGCCGCGCACGTGCACACGTTGCGCGCGCCGCAGAGCGGAAATCTCGCCACGCTGGACGCCCGTGCGGTCGGTGCCGCCGCGTGGCTGCTGGGTGCGGGCCGGGCACGTAAGGAGGACGAGGTGCGGCACGCCGCGGGCGTACGTTGCCTGGCCAAACCCGGTGACCGGGTGTCCGGGGGCGAGCCGTTGTTCGAACTGCACACCGACGAGCCGGGCACGATCGAGGACGCGTCACGTCGACTGCACGGTGCTTACGAGATCACCCAAGGTGAGGTCCGGACCGAGCCGGTGGTGCTGGAGCGCGTGACCGGTTCCGACGTGGCGGTGTGACACCCGAGGGGCCGCTTCCGACCCGCTGGGCGCCACACCGTGTGGTCCCCGTCGATCCCCGTTCACTGTGCCGACATCGCCGGAGCGGCGCTCCTGCGGCATGCCACGGGGCTGCCCGGTGCGTGCTCCGGCGGAAGTCGGTACTCGCGTGCGATCAGGCGCTGTCGGCCGTGTAGTCGTCGTCCAGCTCGTCCGAACCGCTCGCCTTGTCCGAGTCGCGCTTGGCGCTCTTGGAGCGACTGCGACGCTGCTGCTGCTGCCGGGGCAGCGTCGTCGGTGGCGAGACCGCGTTGTTGTTCGAGGGGGCACCGCCGCCGAGGATCAGTTCGGCGAAGGTGGCCATGGCCTCGTCCAGCTGGCCGGCGTGCTTGCGCTCGCTCTCCTCGTTGGCGTTGCGCACCAGCGAGTCCAGCGATTCCGAGTCCGGACGCTCGGAGAGGGTGCCCCGCAGCTGCGAGAGGTCCTCGCCGAGGGTGCTGCCGACGTCGCCGATCCGTTCGGTGACACCGCTCTCGACGGAGTCGAGGCGAGTGTTGACGTTCTCCTCGACCGAGTCGATCCGGCCGGACACCTGGTCCAGTCGGCTCGCCAGCGATTCCAGTCGGTCGGCGAGCTGTTGCAGGCGCTCGGTCGGGTCGACCGCCGGACGCTCCGCGAGCGCGTCGAGCTTGCCGTTGACCTTCTCGGCGTTCTCGGACAGGGTCTCGCCGATGCCGTTGCGGACTTCCTGGGCCGCGTCGCTCACCGAGCGCTGCAACGATTCCCTGGTGCCGTCGAGGTGTTCGTGGACACCCTCGTCGATCTCGGCGAACCGACCGCGCAGGCTGGTCTCCATCTGGTCGAGACGCTCCCTGAGCGGTTCCTGGACCGAGCCGGGAACCTCCTGCAGGCGGGTGTCCTGCTGGTCCAGGTGCTGACCCAGCTCTTCGAGTCGATTGTGGACGTGGGAGAGCTTGTCCTCCAGACCGTCCATGCGGCCCGTGACGCCGTCGAAACGTCCCGCCATGCCGTCCAGCCTGCCGTCCAGTTGCGCGAACGGCTTGGCCAGCTTGTCGGCGAGACCTTCGACCTGGCTGTTCAGGCCGGAGATCGCGTTCTCCTGGGCTTCCAGTTTGGACAGTGCCTCGTCGAGTCGTTCGGCGAGCACGCTGACTTCGGTGCGATCCGGCAGCTCGGACAGCCGTTTGCGTACGGAGCCGAGGGACTCCAGCGGCGACATCCGGGCGTTGATCTCGTCGAGAGCGTCGAAGATCTGCTGCTGTTCGCTTTCGCGGATCTCCGCTGCCCGCGTCAGCATGTTCCGCATACGGTCGAACGACACCGTGTCTTGGCTGTTCTCGTTCACGGCAAAGGTCGTCCTTCGTCGAGGGGGAGGGAGAGGACTATTGGAGCGTAGCGAGTAGGGGGTCCGTTGGGCATACGCCCCCCGGCATTTTCCACGAATACGGTGGCGATTGTTCCCTCGAACGGAGTAATTGCGCCAGTTTCGCGGCTTTCCGCCAGGGCGATCGTGAACCCGATTCGCGCTGTACGATCCCCTGTCCCGACATCTCCGACGAGCTGTGATCGCGCAGCGTGATCGATTCTTGCACGAAAGTGGTCGCGGGCTCAACAGCAGAGCGAACAAGCGGTCCCGACGAGCTGATGGTGAACCGGGTCGCCGTCCCGAAAGTATGGCGCGGAGTCGTTCGTGTGGTTGGAGTCGTTCGCCGAGCGAGGCGCGTGCCCCCGCCACCTTCCGGCGACGGGACGAGCACGCCGGTCCTCGCACCGCCGCGGGTTCGCCCGCGGTGCACTCCAACGATCGGGGAACCCGGTGGCGCGGGTGTCCACTCACCACCGGTTCCTCGGAGCGAGAACCGGTGGGAGACCTCGACAACCGCGCCACGGGCGAACGGGTCGGCGAACTCCGCTCAGTGCACCCGCAGTCTAGCCTCGAAGTTCTCCACCAATTCGCGCCACGCGGCCACCTCCTGGTCGAACGGTGGGGTGGGGGGCAGCCGGTTCGGATCGGGGCGCAGCACGTAGGACAGCATCCAACCCAGGCGTTCCGAGGACCCCAGCGCGTTCTCCACGCTCTCGTCCCCGGCCCAGGAGGCAGCGTCGGTCAGCAGCTCCTCGGCCAGGTCGAGCTGGTTCGGATCTATCTCGGACGGTCCCTCGGCCAGGTCGTCGTCCAGTCCGCTCAGCACGTAGGTGTTGTCCGGCTCGACGTCGATCTCCAGCTCACCCGCGGTGGCCGCGTTCTTGACCGTCTGCCACGTCGCGACCCGCGCCAGATCGGTGTTGTCCACTTTGTCCTCGGCCAGGTAGCGCGCCAGCGCCCTCGGCGAGGTGCAGGCGTCGATGCTGCCGTCCGAGCCGAGAAAGACCGGGTCCTCACCCAGGAAGCAGCGTAGTGAGTAGTACTCGCGGCCACCGGTGACGATCTTGATCGGATCGATACCGATCTCGCGCCAGAAGCCCTCTTCCCGCTCGTCGTCCTCGGCGTCCCCGCTGTCCTCGGTCTCCTCGGACTCCTCGTGGTCGGATTCCGCGGCCGAGTCCGATTCGACGTCCTCCTCGTCCGGTAGCTCCTCGGCCAGCTCGTTCTCGGCCTCGGAAACGGCGGTGGCATCCACTTCGGGACTCGTCACGACACCGTCGATCGCGTCCAGCAGCTCGTCCCACCGGTCGGCCACCACGCGGCAGATCCGGTTCCAGCGCCGTTGCCCCTCCTTGCCGCTGAACGGCAGGGTGCCCTCACCGAGCAGATCGAATCCCTCGGCGTCCTGCAGCACCTCGGTGACCGTGTCGAGTTCGCAGACCTCGGCCAGCGAACGCGCCATCTCGACGATCTCGGAGAGCTCGTTGATGGTCCAGGTGTCCGGGGGCTCGGCGATGAGTTCCGGAACACCGACCAGGTCGTACTGATGGTCCTCGTCCGGGCTGAGGTCGACGGCCGAGAGGGCGGGTACCACGTGCCAGGCCGGATGATCGTCCAGGTCGTTGGCCGCGCCGGATCGCACGAAGGCGGCCAGGTGTGCCGGGTCGGAAAACGCGTACAGATTCTCTTCGTGGCCGAGGAAGGCCTCCCACTCCTCGCCTTCCTCGCGCCATCGGGGAGCCCAGAGGGTGACCAGATCGCCCTGCGGCAGCCCGAGCTCGATCGGGACGATGTCCTGCGCCATCTTGCTACCTCCGGTCGCCGAAGCGGACGCTGCCGAAGCCTACTGGATGGGGGTTCGATTGCCGATACGGTGTCGTACCGTGTGTAGCCGACTCGCACCGGAGCCCCTGTTCAATGGCTCGCCCTGGTGGTGCCCGAACGCTCGGCGCACCGAGCTCCCGAGCCGGGGACGCATCGAAGCAAGGAACCCCAAGCTACCTCATCGAGGTTTTCCGATCGGGTTGTCGGGGGCTCTCGGCGGAACCTCCGGCCGGCTCTCGTTCCGGGGTGCGGAGACCTCGGGTAGTGACCGCCCGCTCTCCTCCGGGCGGTGGAACCGTGGAACCGCTCGGCCCAACACTCCTTCCCGCATCGGGCGGTCGGTTCGACCGTGATCGAACACGCCGAACGGACCGTCCCCACCTCACGGTTGGCGGTACCGTTCAGCGGTTTCCGCGCCGATCATGAGGTGAATGGATGTCACGCTGCTGTGGACCAAAATCACACTTTGGCTCGCCGAGTACGCGCCGACGACCGCCTCCGAACTCAAGCAGGCACTACCGCCCCCGGACATGGCCGCGTTCGAATCGGAGTTCGAGCTCACGCTTCCCCAGCAGCTCAAGGAGTGGTGGTCCTGCTGCGGTGGAACCGAATCCGGATCGTTGACCGATGTGCTGCCGCCGTTCTACACGCCCTACGGCGCCTCGGGAGCGTGGCGGGTCTGGTGCGAGTTTCGTGAGACCTGGGCGGCCAAGTGGCACCGACCCGCCTGCGACTACTACGCCGGTTCGGCGGGAAGCAGCTTCCATCCGGCCTGGATTCCGATCGCGGGTGACGGCTTCGCCGACGAACTGGTGGTGGACCTGCGTCCCGGGCCGTTACGCGGCTGTGTACTGGAGTGGGAACAGGAGATGAGCCGTGTCGGCCCACCGCTGTGGGCCGATCTGGCCTCGATGCTGGCCGACGTGCACCGCGCGCTGACCGAGGGCGGTTCCGCCGGTTACAGCAGGCCGACGGTGACCGAGGACGGCAGACTGGACTGGCAGATCCGCTGAACCCACCGAACCGCCCACCCGGGGCGCGGCGATTTCGCGGGAAATTTACGCACCCGGGTGGGCGGTAAGCGGATCCGGTTCAGCGGAACCGCCTGCCCTCGTCGCGTCGGAAGGTGAACACCGCCAGCGCACCGAGCGCGGCCGTCCAGCCCACAGCGATGCCCAACGCGGTCAGCGGCGGCCCGCCTCCGGTCAGCGCGCCGAGTACGAGCTCGCGGGCGGCCCTGGTCGGAAGTACCGTCGAGATCCTGTCCAGCCAGTCCGGGAACACGCTCGGCGGCAGGAACAGGCCACCCGCGAACGCCAGTGGGAAAAGTGTCAGCTGGACAGTGGGGATGGCCGCCTTGAGCGGCATGGAGTACCCAACCGCGAGCCCGAGGAAGGCGAACGGTACGCCCGCGAGGACCAGTGCGAACACCGTCGTGCCCACCTCGACCACCGAAGCCTCCGCCGCCGTGAACAGCACCGCCGTGAGCCCCACCGGTATCAGCGACAGCAGTGCGAAGCACAGCGCGTTGCACAACCTGCCGCCGAGCTGCGCCAGCGGGCCGGTGGGCAGCGTCCGCAGGTAGCTGTGCCATGCCTTGGCGCGGTCCTCGGCGACCCCGGCGCCGAGGTTGAACACGAAAGCACTGATCACCGCGAACATCGACATCTGCCCCGCCGCTTCGGTGGCCGCCACGGCGTTGCCGGAGACGGAGCGGTTGGAGACGACGAACAGCAACATGAACAGCGTGGGAAACGCGAGGGTACCCAGCGCGGCCATCGGGATCCGGATCGTTTCGCGGAACTGGTACCGCGTGTACAGCAGGACGGCGCTCATGCTCTTCCCCCGGCGTGCTCGTCGATCGGGTTCGCCTCGGCGGTCAGCGCGGTGAACGCTTCCTCCAGCGAAGCCCCTGTCACGGTCAGGTCCTCGAAGTCCGCTCCGCTGCGCACCAGGTCGCGGACCAGCTGGTCGGAGTCGCGGGTGAACAGTCGATGCGCTCCGTCGGCGAGTTCGGAGCGCACCACCCCCGGCAGCTCCGGCAGGTTCGTTCCCCGCACGGTCACGGTCCGGGTGTGCACCCGTGACTTGATCTCCCGCTGCGGCCCGTCGGCCAGCACCCTGCCGCGGTCCATCACCACGATCCGCTCGGCCAGGGCCTCTATCTCGGCGAGGTAGTGGCTGGTCAACAGCAGTGTCGTTCCGCGCTGATGGTGATGGCGCAGCGCGTCCCACAGCGAGTCGCGCGCGGCCACGTCCAGCCCGGTGGTCGGCTCGTCGAGCACCACCAGGGCGGGATCGCCCACGAAGGCCAGCGCCACGCTCAACCGTCGTTGCTGTCCGCCGGACAGCGAACCGGCCTGCCTGCGTGCGAGTTCGCTGAGTCCGAACTGCTCCAGCAGTTCACCGACCGGTAGCGGTTCCGGGTAGTGCTTGGCGACGAACTCCACGATCTCGCCCACGCGCAGTGTGTCCGGCAGGCCGGTTTCCTGCGGGGTGGTTCCCAGCCGTTCGCGGTTGCGCGGTTGGCGGGGATCACCACCGAACAGCTCGACGCGGCCCGCACCGGGAGAACGCAGGCCGGTGAGCAGGCTCAGCAGGGTGGTCTTGCCCGCTCCGTTGGGGCCCAGCAGTCCCAGGAACTCTCCGGGAGAGATGTCGAGGTCGATGTTGTCCAGCGCGTGCAGCGAACCGAATCGGCGTGACAAGCCGACGGCACGTGCTTGGTATCGGGTCAAGAGTCCCCCTCGTCGGTGACCGGTTCCAACAGAGCCCGCAGTTGCCGCATGTACTGGTCGAAGGCCGTGCGCCCCGCTTCGGTGAGGTACACGTAGGTGGTGCCGCGACCTGGGCCCGTCTTGGTGCTGTCGGTGTAGCCCGCCTCGTCGAGCTTGCGCAGGTGAGTGATCAGGTTTCCCGGCGTCATGTCCAGCAGTTCCCGCAGCCGGCCGAAAGCGATCCTGTCCTCGGTGGGCAGTGCCGCGAGAGTGGTCATCACCCGCAGCCTGGCCTGGGCGTGGATGACCGGATCGAGTCGGACGTCGGCAGGGTTCATTCCGGTTCTCCGGGCAGGCGTTCGTGACTGGGGGACGGTTTCGCGCGAGCACGCAGCGTCAGCACCGTTCCTGCCACCAGAAAACCACCGCCGCCCGCCAGCGACATGACCAGGTAGTGGTTCGGGATGCCGGTGAATGCTCCGGCCGCGTTGATCGCCAGGATCCACAGCCCCACGCCGTACTGCGTCCAGCTCCCGGTCAGCGCGCCGCCGCTGAGGTAGAGCACTCCCACCAGCAGGCCGGAGCCGCTGGCCCAGAGCATGGCGTAGACGTCATCGGAGATGCCCATCCGCGAGGTGGCGGCGATCAGCGCCCCCAGCCCGACGAAGCCCAGCGTCCAGGACCAGCCGTGCATCGCCCCGGACTTCTGCGTGGGGCCGCGCAGGCCGCGCAGGCTGCTCGCGAGGTGCCAGACGGTGATGAAGCCCGCCACACCCAGGCATCCGAAGAAGATTCCCAGTGCTTGCCAGAGGGGGACGAGCAGTACCGGATCGTCCCCGATGGTCAGGTACAGCTCGCCGAATCCCAGTACCCATGCCGCGCCCCACACGCCGAACAGCAGTCCGGGGTTGATGTCGAGGGCTCGCTCTGCGCGTTGCTGCTGCCGCTCGGTGATGGCCAGCATCTCCGCCGGTGACGGAGTCGAGGTGCCGGAGGTGTGTTCCTCGCTCATTTCCTGCCCCCTGTATCCGAACTTTGTGGCGCAAAGTTTCACTTACTTTGCGTCGCAAAGTCAAGCGTCTACCAGTATGCTTCGTGATTTACTACTTTGCGAGACACACTAGTCAGTGATAGTTTCTAGTCGTGTCGGAGAGGAAACCGGTGGAACGACAGACGCAGTGGCTGCGCGGGGTGCTCGATCTCGCCGTGCTCGCACTGCTGGCCGAGAGCGGGGAGGACTACGGCTACACGCTGGTTCGGCGTCTCGACGAGGCCGGACTTCCGGGGATGAAACCGGGAACGCTGTATCCGCTGCTCAACCGCCTCGATTCGGAAGGGCTGGTGCGCAGCGAGTGGCGTGCGGGTTCCGGTGGGCCGGGCAGGAAGTTCTTCCTGCTCACCGAGCAGGGACGTGCGGTGCTGGCCGAACACGGGCCGCAGTGGACCGAGTTCGCCAAGAACGCCACCGCTGTACTCGAACGGGGGATGAGTTCATGACCGCGGAATCGTCGGAGAAGTACCGCAACGAGTTGATGTTCGCGCTGCGGATGCGCGAGGTGCCGGGTGACCGGGTCGGCGACGTGCTGGCCGAGGTGGAGTCCTACGTGGCCGAAACGGGGCAGGCCCCGGTGGAGGCGTTCGGCACGCCGGGGGAGTACGCGGCGCGGGTGGCCGAGGAGTTCGGCGCGGTCGGTGGTTCCCCTCGGCGGGCCGTGCTGCGCCCGGGTGTGCTGCTGGTCGCCGCGTTGGCGCTGTGCGGAGCGGAGTTGGCGACTTCCGCCGCGACCACGAGCGAGGTCACGCTGACGACCGGCAGCCTCGTCGGGATCGTCGCCCTGCTGGCGCTGTTGGTGGTGCCGTTGCTGCTGGCGATGCGTGCCGCGACCGAGCTCCACGGCGTCGGGCGGCGAGTGTGGTTCGGGCTGGGTGCGCTGGCGACGTTGGTGCTCGCACCGTTCGTGGCGAACTGGATCGAGCGGGCGGTCGGCGCCGAGCCGGTGCTGGTCACGATGCCGCGCTGGATCGCCTTCGCCCTCGCCGCGGTGTTCCTGCTCGGGATGGTTGCCCTGTTGGTCCGGACCATACGCGGTAACCGGATCGTGGATCCCAGGCCCGGTGTCGTCGGCGGTTCCTGAGCGTGTCGGGCGGTCCTCCCGGTCGACCGCCCGCTCCGCGATTTCTCGCGAAATCGCGGAGCGCCGGGGTCACTCCCCGAGTGGGTGCCACACCGTTTTCAGCTCGGTGAAGGCACGCAACCGTCCCGTACCGGGCGCGGTGCTCCAGTCCGGTTCCACGAGCGGAGCGTCGAGTACCCGCTTGACGCTCCCGGCGGCCGTCTCTTCCAGCTCGCCCCGCAGGGATTCGTCCGCTCCGCCCGGATCCAGCGCGTCCACATCGGAGTGCGAAGCCAGCCGTGAGATCAGTTCGGCGGGATCCCCGGTGAGCACGTTGACCACCCCGCCGGGTACGTCCGAAGTGGCCATTGCCTCGCACATGCTCACGGCGGGTACCGCCAGTTCCGTATCCACGAGCACCACCGCGCTGTTGCCCGCCGCCAGCACCGGGGCCAGCACGCTGACCAGGCCCAGCAGCGAGGAGCGCCGGGGCGCCACCACCCCCACCACGCCCACGGGTTCCGGCGTGCTGTGCACGGTGTACGGACCGGAGACCTGGCCGACACCGCCCCGCAGGACGCCGAGCTTGTCGGTCCAGCCCGCGTACCAGAACATTCGGTCCACGGCGGTGTCCACCGCCCGTTCCGCCTCCGTCGCGGACAGTCCCTCGGTCGCCGCCACCTCGGAGGTGAACCGGTCCCGCGTCCCCTCCAGCATCTCGGCGACCCGGAACAGCACCTGCCCACGGTTGTGGGCACTGGCACCGGACCAGCCGCCGAACGCCTTGCGGGCCGCGGCCACGGCGTCGCGCAGATCCTTGCGCGAGGCCTTCGCCGCGTTCGCCCGGAACGTCCCGTCCGCGTCGGCGACCGCTACGACCCGGCCCGACTCGGATCTGGCGAAGGACCCGCCCACGTAGAGCTTGTAGGTCTTGGGCACCGTCACCCTCTTCCGCGTGCTCACCCGCGCCTCGTCTTCAGACATCGAGATAGGCCTCCAGACCCGCGGCACCGCCGACGTGACCGTTCCCGGACTCGCCGCGCCCACCGAACGGAGCGGTCGGGTCGAACCGGTGGAACGTGTTGGCCCACACCACACCGGTACGCAGCCCGCGCGCCGTCCACAGCGCGCGGGAGCCCTTCTCGCTCCACACGCCCGCGGCCAGACCGTACGGCGTGTTGTCGGCCTTGGTCACGGCCTCCCGCGCGGTGCGGAAGGTCAGCACCGAAAGAACCGGGCCGAAAATCTCCGTTCGCGCCACGCTCATGGACTGCTGCACGTCGGTCAGCAGGGTGGGAGCCATGAAGTCGCCCCGCCGCGGCAGCGTCGCCGGGACGGTCCAACGACTCGCCCCCTCCGCGACGCCGCGCTCCACGAGTTCGGAGAGCCGCTCCACCTCGGCCGTCGAGCCGAGCGCCCCCACATCGGTGTTGCGATCCATCGGATCACCCACCCGCAGTTCCGCCATGCTGTCGCGCAGCCGTGCCACGAACTCCTCGGCCGCGGACTCCTCCACCAGCAGCCGCGATCCCGCGCAGCGGACCCGCCCCTGGTTGAAGAATGCGCCCTCGATCACGCCCCGCACCGCCTCCTCCGGCGCCGCGTCGGCGAACACGATGTTGACCCCGTTGCCGCCCAGCTCGGACGTGACTCGCTTGCCCCGGCCCGCGAGGCCGCGCCGCACCCGTTCGCCCACCTCGGTGGAACCGGTGAAAACCGCGTGCCGCACCCCGCGATGTGCCAGCAGGCTCGCTCCGGTACCCGAGTCGCCGGGCAGGATGTTGACCGTGCCGGGGGGTATACCGGCCTGCTCGCAGAGCTCGCCGAACACCAGCGCGGTCAGCGGTGTCCGTTCAGCGGGTTTGACGACCACGGTGGACCCGCAGGCCAGGGCCGGAGCGACCCGCTGCGCCAGCAGCAGCAGGGGGAAGTTCGACGGGATCACCTGCCCGGTCACCCCGAGCGGTTCGGGGGAGGGGCCGAATCCCGCGTGGTCCAGCTTGTCCGCCCAGCCCGCGTAGTGCAGGAACCACGCCGCCGCGTTGGGCAGGTCGAACTCCGTCGCCTGCCTGACGGGCTTGCCGGTGTCCAGCGTCTCCAGCACCGCCAGTTCCCGGGAACGTTCCTGCAGCAGCCGGGCGATCCGGAACAGGTACTTGGCCCGGTCGGTACCGCTGATAGCCGCCCAGCGGCGCCGGAACGCCTCGTCGGCCGCGGCCACCGCGCGGTCCACATCGGACTCCGCGCTGCCCGTGATCTCGGCCAGCGGTTCTCCGGTCGCCGGATTCACGCTGGAGAACACCGCACCGGTGCCGTCGGTGAACTCCCCGTCGATGAACGGGCGGTAGCGTTCCCGAAGCGCGGCGACCGTCGCGGATTCGGGGGCGGGCGCGTACTCCAGGGGATTCGCGTCGGGCTCCGTCAAAGATCCACCGTCACCTGGTCGGGGCCACTGTAGTGGCCGTGAAGTTGCGTTTCGCGCTGCATCAGCAGGTCGTTGAGCAGTCCGGACGCCCCGAACCGGAACAGGTCGGGACTCAACCAGTCGGACCCCGCCACCTCCCGCACCGCCACGAGGTAGCGGATCGCGTCCTTGGTGGTGCGGATTCCGCCCGCCGGTTTGACACCGCGCGTCTGCCCGGTTCGCTCCCGCCACTCGCGTACCGCCCGCAACAGCACGTGGGTCACCGGCAGGGTCGCGGCGGGGGAGACCTTGCCGGTGGAAGTCTTGACGAAGTCGGCCCCCGCCAGCAGCGCCAGCCAGCTCGCCCGCCACACGTTGTCGTAGCCGCCCAGCTCGCCGGTCTCCAGGATCACCTTCAGGTGGGCGGGTCCGCACGCGGCCCGCACCTGTTCGATCTCGTCGAAGACCCGGCCGTACTCGCCCGCGAGGAAAGCACCGCGGTCGATGACCATGTCCACCTCGTCGGCGCCGGACTCGACCGCCAGCTCCACCTCGGCCAGCTTGGCGCGCGGCGTGGAGCGGCCCGAGGGGAACGCGGTCGCCACCGAGGCGACTCCCACCCCGGAACCGCGCAGTGCCGTCACCGCCTCGGCGACCAGATCCGGGTAGACGCACAGTGCGGCGACCCGGGGGACGTCCGGGAACCGCGAGTCCGGTGTGCGGGCCTTGGCCGCCAGCGCACGCACCTTGCTCGCGTTGTCCGCACCCTCCAGCGTGGTCAGGTCCACCATGCTCACCGCGCGGTCGATGGCGCGCAGCTTGGCCTCTCCCTTGACGGCGCGCCCCGCCAGCGCGGTGGCCCGCTGTTCGAGCCCCACCGCGTCGATGCCGGGCAGCCCGCGCAGGAAACGCGTCAACGCCGCTTCGTCGCGGGTGGCCTCGGTCAGCTCGCCCGGTGGTCCCGTGCTCGGTGGGCTGGATGACGGCGAATCGGCCATGCGGGGCAGTCTACGGTGCCGCTCCGCCGTGACCAATGTTCACCGCGCGGTCCGCGTTCGAGCCCAGTGGCTCCGCGTCGTCACCGAGACGCTCGACGCCTGGCCCGATCGACGCACCCGGCGGCGCTCCGAGCGGGCCGGGCGGTGGCGCGTTCCGGTTGCCCTGCCGCGACTCCGGAAAGTGGTGAGGTCGTCACGCGACAAACCCGCTCGAGTTCCCGACGCGGGTTTACGTAGGCTGTGAACCATGAGTACCCCCGTCCTTACCGCAGTGGCCTGGCCCTACACCAACGGGCCGCGACACATCGGTCACGTCTCCGGAATCGGTGTCCCCTCGGACGTCTTCTCGCGGTACCACCGAATGGCCGGGAACAAGGTGCTCATGGTCTCCGGCAGCGACGAGCACGGGACCCCGATCCAGGTCCAGGCGGAGAAGGAAGGCATCACCCCGCGTGAGCTGGTGGACAAGTACCACCGGGTGATCGCCGAGGACATGGGATCGCTCGGGGTCAGCTACGACCTCTACACCCGGACCACCACCGGCAATCACTACCAGGTGGTGCGGCAGATCTTCCTGGCGCTGTACCGCAACGGCTACATCATCCCCAAGACCACCACCGGAGCGGTCAGTCCCTCCACCGGCCGTACCCTGCCCGACCGCTACATCGAGGGCACCTGCCCGATCTGCGATCACGACGGCGCCCGCGGCGACCAGTGCGACAACTGCGGCAACCAGCTCGACGCGGCCGAACTGCGCAACCCGGTCTCCCGGATCAACGGGGAAGTGCCGCGCTTCGTGGAGACCGAACACCTCTTCCTGGACCTGCCCGCCTTCACCGAGTCCCTCGGCAAGTGGCTGTCCACGCGTACCGACTGGCGTTCCAACGTCCTGAACTTCACCCGCAACCTCGTGGAGGACATGCGGCCCAGGCCGATCACCCGCGATCTCGACTGGGGGGTTCCGGTCCCGCTGGAGGGCTGGGACGAGCAGTCGATGAAACGACTCTACGTCTGGTTCGACGCGGTGATCGGCTACTTCTCGGCCAGCGTCGAGTGGGCCAGGCGTTCCGGTGATCCCGAGGCATGGCGTGCCTGGTGGAACGACCCGGAGGCGCTGCGGGTGTACTTCATGGGCAAGGACAACATCACCTTCCACGCCCAGATCTGGCCCACCCTGCTGATGGGGCACAACGGAGCCGGGGATCGCGGTGGCAACGCCGGTCCCTACGGCGAGTTGAACCTGCCCACCGAGATCGCCTCCAGCGAGTTCCTGACCATGACCGGGTCCAAGTTCTCCACTTCCCGGGGAACGGTGATCTACGTGCGCGACTTCGTGCGCGAGTTCGGGCCGGACGCGCTGCGCTACTTCATCTCGGCGGCCGGTCCCGAGACCCAGGACGTCGACTTCACCTGGGACGAGTTCGTCCGCAGGATCAACTTCGAACTCGCCAACGAGTGGGGGAACCTGGTCAACCGGGCGGTTTCGCTGGCTGCCAAGAACGTGGGTGCCGTTCCCGAACCCCGCGTTCCGGAGGCGGCCGACGAGGAGCTCAAGACGATGGCCCGCGACGCCTTCGACGTGGTCGGCGGGCACCTGCGGCGCTCCAGGTTCCGCGCCGCCACCCAGGAGGCGATGCGGGTCGTCTCGGCGGCCAACAAGTACCTGTCCGAGCAGGAACCCTGGAAGCGCAAGGACGATCCGGAACGCCGCGACACCATCCTGCACACCGCGTTGCAGCTGGTCTCGGACGCCAACACCCTGCTCACCCCCTTCCTGCCGCACTCGGCGCAGCGGGTGCACGAGCTGCTGGGCGGTACGGGAACGTGGGCGGCGCAGCCGCAGTTGCGGGAGGTCGACGACCTGGACGTCTCCGACCGCTCCTATCCGATCCTGACCGGCGACTACGCCGCCGAGCAGGCCAGCTGGGAGTCCAAACCGATCGGGGTCGGCACACCGCTGAGCAAGCCGACGCCGCTGTTCGGCAAGCTCGACCCCGAGTTGGCCGAGACCGGCCCGGAGTGGGCGCCGATCCAGAGCTGATCCGGTGCCGTCGTCCGGGCGGGAGCCGGCCACCCATCACGTCCTGTTCCGGCCGTCCGGTCGTCCCCGTGGTCGATTCCCGCGGGGCTCTCTGCGGGGGCGACCATGTGACGGCTGTCTCAGGGGAATAATGGGCGGAGTGAGCAAGGGCGACAAACGAACCCCGCCACCGGAGCCGGAGGCGCTACCCGCTCCGGTGGTGGACGCGCATACCCATCTCGACGCCTGTGGTGCGGTCGAGGCGGCGGACGTTCGCCGCGTGGTGGACCGGGCCGAGGCTGCCGGGGTCGGCCGGGTGGTGACGGTGGCCGACGACATCGAGTCGGCGAAGTGGACGGTCTCCGCCGCGGGCTGGGACGAGCGGGTCTACGCCGCGGTCGCGCTGCACCCCACCAGGGCCAAGGCCTTCGGCGAGTACGAGCGGGAGACGCTGGCGGAGCTGGTCCGTGATCCCAGGGTGGTCGCGGTCGGGGAGACCGGGCTCGACTACTACTGGGACTACTCCCCACCGGAGCCGCAGCAGGAGGCCTTCCGCTGGCACATCGACCTCGCCAAGCGGATCGGCAAGCCGCTCATGATCCACGACAGGGACGCGCACGAGGACATCCTGCGCATCCTGGACGAGGAGGGCGCTCCCGAGACGGTGATCTTCCACTGCTTCTCCGGTGACGCCGACTTCGCCCGCCGCTGCGTGGCAGCCGGTTACGTGCTCTCGTTCGCGGGAACGGCCACCTTCCGCAACGCGAACGCGCGCGGCCTCCGGGAAGCGGCGGCCCTCGTGCCGGTGGAGCAGATGCTCGTCGAGACCGACGCGCCGTTCCTGACGCCGCACCCGTTTCGCGGCAGGCCCAACGAACCGTACTGCGTAAACTACACCGTTCGTGACCTTGCCGAACTGCGTGAGACGAGTGTCGCGGAACTGGCGGTCGCGCTGACGGCCACTACCGAGCGAGTTTTTCAACTCGATCGTGTAGCAGCTGGCTGAGTCTCGGTAACTCTCCGGCCACCTTCTCGATCAGCCCAGGTGATGTCGGCTTGCGGTCGCTCCGCGTCCTCCTACCGTCCGAAGTGGAAGCCGGGATGGGGAGTTCGACGGTGCTCGCCGGTTCGATCGGCGCGCCGTGAACCCCGTTCGGAACCTCCGGGGGGATTCGGCCGAGTCGCTCGGGCGGGCTGCTGTCACAGGGGATCCACGGGGACGTTCCGCTGCCCGGAACCACGGCCGAGAAGGTGGTCATGACAACTCGACACGTTCCACGCGGCGCGATCCTGTTGGCGGCGGCCCTGACCGCGAGCATGGGGGCCGGTTCCCCCGCCGTCGCAGCCGAGCACCAGCGCACCGCCCCGGGAAAGGTGTGGGACCGGTTGGCACGGTGCGAATCGGGCGGTAACTGGCACATCAACACCGGAAACGGTTACTACGGTGGGTTGCAGTTCCTCCGCAGCACTTGGGCCGCCTACGGCGGTGAGCGCTACGCGCGTTATCCCCACCGAGCCGCGCGCGCCGAGCAGATCGAGGTCGCGAGTCGGTTGCGCGACGCCCGCGGCGGTTACGGAGCATGGCCCTCCTGTGCCCGCAGGCTGGGGCTGCCGCGCTAGTGGGACGTCGCGGCGGGGCCGCGAGCCGTTCCGCGGCCCCGTGTGGGGCGGGAAGTCCAGTGCGGGGCGGGTAATCGCTGTACGGGGAACCGGTAACACTCGATAGTGCGAGGAACCCGATACTGACGATCACGCGCGGTGTCGAGATCTGCGCGTTATGGCGCGTGACGGCCAATGGTCGAACATATTTCGGTTCGATCGTGTGAATTTCACCGATGCCCTGTGCGCTGGGAAAGTCAATTTCGCGTCGGTAACTCAGGTCACAGCGATTTCGTGATCCTTGGCAGCACGCGGATCATCACGCTAGAGTCTCGAACTCGTAAACCGATGACCACGGTCACGGATTACGCCCGCAGTCTTCGCCGGTGTACGTCGGGGTAGCCTGCCCTCGCCGCTCGGAACACGAATTACGGGCGCGACGGTCGGCTGGCGGCGCTGGCTACGGGAGTCGGATACGGACACGAAGCACGAAGGTAACGTGCTCGCGCGTGCCGGTCGGAAGCCGAAGGGGCGGTTTCCCTCCGGACGTCTCGGGCGCGTCTTTCCCGCCTTCGGGAGGTAACGACCCTGTGAACGAACGCGGCTATTTCGGTGAGCAGCCCTCGGGCCACGGGCAGCACGCCCGCCGGGAGAACACACTCGACGGGACGGACTGGTTCACCCCGGCGGTTCCCGGCGAGCGGCACACCGCCGTCGGCGTGCTGGAACCCCCCGAGGAACGGACCGGGAACATACCGCCCTACCCGGCGCAGGATCACCCGAGTTTTCCCCCGGGCGCACTGAGCATCACCCCGCAGGACCTCTACGAGATCCTCGGCCCCGACGTCGAGGACCTGATGGCCGACGCCGACCTCGAGGTCGACGAGCTGATCAGGCTGCTCAACGCCGAGACGACGGTGATGCCGCCGTTGCCGTTGTCCGACTCGATCTCCTCCGAGGACCTGGAAGCGCCCTCGCCGGAGCTGTCCGAGGCGATCGGCACCTGGAAACGACGTTTCCTCAAGGGCGCGGTGGCGGCCGTGATCCTGTCCATCACCGGTGCGGGCGGCGCGGCCGCCGCGATGGACAAGTCGGTCACCGTCGAGGTGGACGGCAAGGAACGCGAGGTCAGCACCTACGAGTCCACAGTGGGCGAGGTGCTCGAGGACGAGGGCATCGAGGTCGACAAGCACGACGCCCTCAGCCCCTCGCTCGGTTCCAAGGTCGAGCACGGCGAGACCATCTCGCTCGACCGCGGCAGGAAGATCGAACTCACCGTCGACGGGCAGACCCGGGAGGAGTGGGTTCGTTCGGTCACGGTGGGGCAGGCACTGCGTCAGCTCGGCGTTCCCACCGACGGCGCCTCGGTCTCCGCCAAGCGCACCATGCCCGTGCCCGAGGAGGGCATGAGCCTGGAGGTCAAGACCGCCAAGTCCATCACGATCGTCGACGGCGGCGACAAGCCCAGGCAGCTGACCACCACCGCCGTCACGATCGAGGAGCTGCTCCGCAAGCAGGGCCTTCAGGTCGACGACAACGACAAGGTCACGCCCGGCTCCGAGCAGCGGATCAGCGAAGGTGCCGAGGTGCGGATCGACCGCACCGGCATCTCGACCGTCAACGTCCGGGAGAAGATCGAGCCGCCGGTCAAGGAGATCGTCGACGACTCGATGTTCAAGGGCGAGCGCAGGGTCGAAAAGCAGGGCACTGCCGGGGAGAAGATCGTCTTCACCCGGGTGACCACCCGCAACGGCGAAGAGGTCAAGCGGGAGACCGTCGGCGAGAAAGTGGTCACCGAGGCCGAGCCCAAGGTCGTGCGCGTCGGTGGCAAGCAGCCGCCGAACAGCGGTGTCTGGGACAAGCTGGCCGAGTGCGAGTCCGGCGGTAACTGGCACATCAACACCGGAAACGGTTACTACGGTGGTGTCCAGTTCAACAAGTCGACCTGGGACGCCTACGGCGGCGACCAGTACGCCGCGTATCCGCACCAGGCCACCAGGGAACAGCAGATCGCCATCGCCACCAAGGTGCGCGACGCGCGAGGGGGGTACGGGGCCTGGCCCTCCTGCTCCTCCCAGCTCGGCCTTTCCTGAGTCGACACCGTTGCCACCTCGGTTTGCCGGGGTGGTCGCGTGGTGGAACCTCCCGTACGGCTCTCGCTGCGGGTCCGGAGACATCGGGTAGTAGCTACACAACGTCTCCGGCGTCCTCGCGAGAGCCGTACGGGGGAACCCGCGGCGGTGCCGACCGCGAGGGTGGTCGGAGTGCGGCCTGCGTGAGTGGTCGGGGTTCGCCCTGCGAGGGTGGTCGGAGTTCGGCCCGCGTCGAAGTGGCGCGGCGATTTCGTGGGAATTTGACGCCCGCCTCCGCCGTGCCGCCCCGGCCTCCCGGCGATTTCGCGAGAAATCGACGCCCACCCGCCGTCCCGGCGCGGTCGTGGGAATTCGGCCTGCTAGTTTCGAAGGTGTGGAGCAACAGCCGTCCGCAGTCCGCCTGCTCGGTCCGGCCGAGGTTCGAGGACTGGCCGAGCGGCTCGAATTTCGTCCCACCAAGAAACTGGGGCAGAATTTCGTACACGATCCCAACACCGTTCGGCGCATCGTCGACACCGCCGGTATCGACTCCGAGGACGTGGTTCTCGAAGTGGGTCCCGGCATCGGCTCACTGACCCTTGCCCTGCTCGGCACGGCAGGCGCGGTGACCGCTGTGGAGATCGATTCCGTGCTCGCCGACCGCCTCTCGGCCACCGTTACCGAGCACGCTCCGACGCTGGCCGAGCGACTGCGGGTGATCAACGGTGACGCGCTGCGGCTGAGCGCGGCCGAGCTCGGCGGTCCCGAACGCGCGCCGACGGCACTCGTGGCGAACCTGCCGTACAACGTGGCGGTCCCCGTGGTGCTGCGGTTACTGGCCGAACTGCCCTCGTTGCGGCACGGTCTGGTGATGGTGCAGGCCGAGGTGGCCGACCGGATGGCCGCCGGGCCGGGCAGTCGCCGTTACGGCGCTCCCAGTGCGAAGTGCGCCTGGTTCGCCGATGTGCGGCGTGCGGGTTCGGTCTCGCGCAACGTGTTCTGGCCGGTGCCGAACGTGGATTCCGGGCTGGTGGCTTTCACCCGCCACGAGCCGCCAGCCGAGATCGACCGCGACCGCGTATTCGCCGTGGTGGAGGCGGCCTTCGCCCAGCGCCGCAAGACGTTGCGTTCCGCGCTGTCGGGTTGGGCGGGTTCGTCGGAACGCGCGGAGCGGCTGCTGCGCGCGGCCGGGATCGATCCGGCCGCCAGGGGAGAACAACTCCACATCACCGAGTTCGCCGCTCTGGCCGGGCTCGCGGAAACCGAATCCTGATCGACAATTCCAAGTTCCCGCCGACCGGAGCCCACCGTCGCTCGATTCCGGTCGCGGTTTTCGTATTCGGCCGAACACCGGTTGTGACCATTCTTTTCGTTTCGTTCCGCCACGAGTGCCAGTGACGAATACGACAAACGGTGGAAAGTGACTCATGTCAACTTGCGTCCAGCGGAATCGATGATGTTTACTCTTCCGCGGAGTCCATCCCGAGCGGCCGAGAGATCTGGCTCGACGACGCCGCAGCAACCACCCGGATCGGGCAGGTGCTACCGCCAGGAACGATGGAGTTGATTTGTCTCTGAGTTCCACCGCAAGCGCCAAGACGCTGCCCGTGGCTATCCGCCTCGGCCTGACGGAGCGTCGTGTCGTCGATCTCGGGCGGCGTACCACTACCGCCTGTCGGCGCCACGTCTGATCCCGTACTGGCCCCTGGTTCCTTTCCACCCGGTCTTCGCGTGCGACCTCGCACGTCCGCGGCCGAGGCGAGCTGAAGCGGAGTTCGATCGTGATCACAGTCGAAAACCTGACCAAGACCTTCACCCAGAGCAACACCCCCGTGGCGGCGCTCGACGACGTGAGCCTGCAGGTGCCGGACGGTTCCGTCTGCGGAGTCGTGGGGACCAGCGGTGCCGGTAAGTCCACCCTCGCGCGTTGCATCGCCCTGCTGGAGAAGCCCGACAGCGGAGCCATCCGCGTGGACGGGACCGATCTCGTCTCGCTGGAGGGCAGCAAGCTCCGCGCGGCGCGGCGCCAGATCGGTGTGGTTCCCCAGGGCGATTCGCTGCTGCGGCAGCGCACGGCGGCCGGCAACGTCGCCCTGCCGCTGGAGTCGGCGAAGGTGCCTGCCGCCCAGCGCCGCAGCAGGGTAGCCGAGCTGCTCGACCTGGTGGGGCTGGCCGACAAGTCCTCGGTCTATCCGGACCACCTCTCCGGCGGGCAGCGGCAGCGGGTCGCGGTCGCGCGTGCGCTGGCGGCGAAGCCCTCGGTGCTGCTCGCGGACGAGCCGACTTCGGCGCTGGACCCCGGTACCACCGACTCGGTGTTGACCGTGCTGGAGCGCGCTCGTTCCGAGCTGGGTGTGACGGTGCTGGTGGTCACGCACGACATGGCAGTGGTTCGACGCATCGCCGATGACGTCGCGGTTCTCGAAGAGGGCAGGGTGGTCGAGCACGGCAAGGTGCTGGACCTCGTTTCCGAGCCGGGCAGCCGGATCGGTTCGACCCTGTTGCCCGAGACCGACCAGGCGAGCACGCTGCAGCTCGACTCCGGCGGGCACGACGTCGTCGCCGAGGTGGTGCTGGTCGGTTTCGCGGCCGTGGGTGCGTTGTTGCCCGAGGCTTCGAGCCGGTTCGGGGTGGAGCTGTCCATTCTCGGCGGTGGACTGACGCGGCTCGGGGACACGCCCGTCGCCAAATTCCGTGTCGGGCTGTCCGGTGAACGTTCCGAGTCCGCGCTGAAGTGGATGATCGAGCGCGATGCGCATGTGCGCCGCGCTCCCGTGAGCGTTGATGGAGTTGCCGCGTGAGTGACGTGACCCCCTGGTCGGAGGTCTTGGAACTGGTACGTCCCGCGACTGTCGAGACCCTCTACATGGTCTTGATGTCGACCCTGGTGGGGGTGGTCGGTGGTCTGCCGTTGGGGGTTTGGCTGCACATGACCTCACCCGTGGGGCTGACCCCCAAACCACTGTTACACCGGGTGCTGGGCGCGATCGTGGACGTGACGCGTTCGATCCCGTTCGTGGTGCTGCTGGTGGTGGTCGGTTCGCTGACACGGCTGCTGATGGGACAGGCTTTCGGCAGCAGCGCGGCGATCGTGCCGCTTGCCATCGCCGCGGTGCCGTTCTTCGCGCGGTTGACCTCCAACGCGTTGCGCGAAGTGGACTCCGCGATCGTGGAGGCCGCGGTCACCACCGGAGCGGGCAAGTTCCGGATCGTGTGGACAGTGCTGCTCAGCGAGGCGCGGGCGGCGTTGGTCGGCGCGGTCGGGGTGACCATGCTCGCGTTGATCGGCTATGCCGCGATGGCGGGCGCCATCGCGGGCGGCGGACTGGGTGCCACCGCGATCCTGGACGGTTACAACGCCTACGACGACCGTGTGCTCTACGTCTCGGTGGTGCTGCTCGGAGTCCTGGCATGGGGGATGCAGCTGGTCACCGACTGGGTGACCAAGTTGGTCGACCGCAGGCGTGCCGCCACCAATGTCTGAGCCCGCCGTTCCCCGGGTGTGAGACACGGCGGTTTTCGCCCTTCCCGGTGAGTTCCCGCGGCCGGACACGTCGAGCCTTCGACCGGGAGCCCTCCACCGGATCGAAAATCGCCCGGAAGAAACCGACAGAACCGAATAATCCGACAGAACCGAAGAAACCGACCGGCCTCGTGGGCCGGTGAGGCGGTGAACGCCGCCGAACCGAGATCCGAAAGGACCTTCGATGCGTACCAAGCTCCTCGCCGCGGTGCTCGCCTCCTGCACACTCGCGTTAGCGGGTTGCGGCGGCGGGTCGGCCGCGCAGGACGACCCGAACGCGGCGATCAAGGTCGGCGCCACCGCGCAGCCGCACGGCGAGATCCTGCAGTTCGTCAAGGAGAACCTCGCCGCCGAGCGGGACCTCGAGATCGAGATCGAGACGTTCAGCGACTACAACAGACCCAACGCCGCCACGGCCAACGGGTCGCTGGACGCCAACTACTACCAGCACAAGCCGTTCCTCAAGGAGTACAAGGAGGAGCGCGGTGGTGACCTGCACTGGGTCGCCCCAGTGCACCTGGAGCCGCTGGGCATCTACTCCAAGAAGATCGACTCGCTGGACGAGGTCTCCGACGGCGCCAGCGTCATGATCCCCAACGATCCCTCCAACCGGGGGCGGGCGCTCAAACTGCTCCAGTCCAAGGGGTTGATCGAGCTCAAGCAGGGCGCGGCCGAGGAGACCGACGTCCGTGACATCGTCAACAACCCGAAGAACCTCCAGATCGAGGAGCTCAAGGCCGCCCAGATCCCGCGCTCGCTGCAGGACGTGCGGTTCGCCGTGGTCAACGGCAACTACGCGCTCAAGGCCAATCTGGACGACCCGCTGGCCCTGGAGTCGACCGAGAACAACCCCTACGTCAACGGGGTGGTCACCAACTCCGAGATGCAGGGTGACCCGCGCATCGACAAGCTCGTCGACATGCTGCGGTCCCAGGAGGTCAAGGACTTCATCAACGAGCAGTACGGCGGCAAGTCCGTCATCCCCGCGAGCTGATCGCACGACCCGCCGGGCCCCGGACGCACGCACACCTGAACGTGCGTGGCACGAACACGTACCCTGGGGGTGTGCTGTCCGTGGTACCGACCCCGATCACCGTCCGGGTCCCGGCGAAGGTGAACCTGCATCTCTCGGTCGGTGACAGTCGCCAGGACGGTTATCACGAGCTGGTGACCGTTTTCCAGGCCCTGTCGCTGACCGACGAGATCACGGTACGCAGTTCCGACGAGCCGGGCATCGAGGTGCACGGCGAGGGTTCGGAAAGCGTGCCGTTGGATTCCGACAACCTGGCCTGGCGAGCCGTGCTCGAACTCGCCCGTGCCAGTGGCAGGGATCCCGACGAGACCGGTGTCCACATCTCGATCAACAAAGGGGTACCGGTCGCGGGCGGCATGGCGGGCGGTAGTGCCGACGCCGCCGCCACGCTGTTCGCGCTGAACGCGTTGTGGAAGCTCGAACTCGGTCGTGACGAGCTCTCCGAGATAGCGGGTCGACTCGGCAGCGACGTGCCGTTCGCCCTGCAGGGCGGTACCGCGCTCGGTACCGGCCGCGGTGAGCGGCTGGTGCCAGTGCTGGCCCGACACACTTATCACTGGGTGATCGCGCTGCACGGCGAAGGACTCGGGACACCGGAGGTGTACACCGAGCTGGACCGGTTGCGGCGCAACTCGGACAACCGCGTGGGCGAGGTCGAACCGCTGCTGGAGGCGTTGGCCTCGGGCGATCCCCGCGAACTCGCCCTGCTGCTGGGCAATGATCTGCAGGCCGCGGCGGTCTCGCTGCGTCCGGGACTGCGGCGGACGCTGCGTGCCGGGGTGGACGCGGGAGCGCTGGCCGGAATCGTGTCCGGCTCCGGGCCGACCTGCGCCTTCCTGTGTACCGACGGGGATGAGGCGGTGCGCGTCGCCGCCGAGCTCTCCGGTGCCGGGGTCTGCCGGACGGTGCGAGTGGCGCAGGGACCCGTTCCGGGAGCACGGCTGGTCGGCGACGAGCACGTCGATCGCCCACCCACTCCGCCGCAGGTGCACGCGTGAGTCCGAGGCGGGTGTGAGCCGGCCGTGGCCGCGAAGCGAGTACCGGGAGCTTCGGCCGCCGGTGCTCCCCACCGAGCACCTGTCCGCTCGCGCACCGCCCCGGTCGTGCACCGCACCGCCCCGGTCGCGCACAGATCCGCCGCGCAATGAAATCGATGGTCCGGACGCGACGTCCGCGGCCTGTTCCGCGCATACTCGAAGTCGACGGAGTGACCAACACTCGATGGCCAACCTGATCAACCTGGAATCGGTCGAGAAGAGCCACGGGGTCCGGCCGCTGCTGGACGGAGTCTCGCTCGGCGTGACCGAGACCGACCGCATCGGGGTCGTCGGACTCAACGGCGGTGGCAAGACGACCCTGCTGGAGATACTGACCGGCATCGAAGAACCCGACGCCGGGCGGGTCAACCACACCCGCGACCTGCGCAGCGCGGTCGTGACGCAGCGCACCGAGCTTCCCACCGACGCGACGGTGCGCAACGCGGTACTGGACCCGCAGGGCTTCACCGCCGAGCACGAGTGGGCCGCCGATCCCAAGGTGCGCTCCGTGCTCAACGGGCTCGGCATCACCGGGCTCGGCCTGGACAACAGGGTCGCCGAGTTCTCCGGTGGGGAGCGTCGCCGGGTCGCGCTGGCCGCCGCACTGGTGCGCGAGCTCGACCTGCTCGTGCTGGACGAGCCGACCAACCACCTCGACGTCGAAGGGGTGCGCTGGCTGGCCGACCACCTGCTGTCGCGGCGTTGCGCACTGGTGATCGTCACCCACGACCGCTGGTTCCTCGACGAGGTGTGCAACCGCACCTGGGAGGTCGTGGACGGTCGGGTGGAGCAGTACGAGGGTGGTTACGCCGACTGGGTCTACGCCAGGGCCGAGCGGGCCAGGATCGCGCAGCAGACCGAGGAGAAGCGTCGCAACCTGGCGCGCAAGGAACTCGCCTGGCTGCAACGCGGAGCCAAGGCCCGGACCTCCAAACCCAAGTTCCGGGTGGAAGCGGCCGAGGCCCTGATCTCCGACGTCCCCGAACCCAGGGACACCGTGGAACTCGTCTCGTTCGCCAAGCGCCGGTTGGGAAACACGGTCGTCGAGCTGGAGGACGTCGACCTCCGGGTCGCCGAGCGCAAGCTGCTGGACAACGTGACCTGGCGACTCGGACCGGGCGATCGGATCGGTCTGGTCGGGGTGAACGGTTCCGGCAAGACGACGTTGCTGCGATTGCTGGCAGGGGAGCGGGAACCGGACGGTGGCAAGCGGGTCGAGGGCAAGACGGTCCGGCTGGCCCACCTCACCCAGGAGCTGCACGACCTGCCCGGTAAGTGGCGCGTGCTGGAGGCTATCGAGGACGTCGCCAAACAGGTCACGCTCGGCAAGTACGAACTGACCGCCTCCCAGCTGGGCGAGCGGTTCGGCTTCGGCAAGGGCAGGCAGTGGACCAGGGTCGAGGACCTCTCCGGCGGTGAGCGCCGCAGGTTGCAGCTGGCGAGGCTGTTGATGGACGAGCCCAACGTGCTCGTGCTCGACGAGCCCACCAACGATCTCGACATCGACACCCTGCAGCAGCTGGAGGACCTGCTGGACGGCTGGCCCGGCACCCTGGTGGTGGTCTCGCACGATCGCTACCTGGTGGAACGGGTCTGCGACAACGTGGTCGCGCTGTTCGGCGACGGCAACATCACCCACCTGCCCGGCGGGATCGACGAGTACCTGAACAGGCGACGCTCGCTGCTGGAGGGTGGGGACCAGGCGCTCGGCAAGCAGCAGCAGGACTCCGGCGGCTCCACCGGGGCCGCGCAGGGCGGGAAGGCCAAGTCGAACGGGCTGTCCGGTGCCGAGGACCGCGCCGCGCGCAAGGAGCTTTCCCGGCTGGAACGCCAGCTCGACAAACTCTCCGGGCGCGAGGAGGAGCTGCACAACCAGCTCGCCGAGGCCGCTACCGAACCGGAGCGGCTGCAGCAGCTGAATTCGCAGCTGCGGGAGCTGCGGGAGCAGAAGGACGACATCGAGTCCCGCTGGATGGAGCTGGCCGACAGCCTGGAGTGAACCCCGGGCGCGGCGATTTCGCGAGAAATCGACGCCGCGAGGACGGTGTCGGTGCGTCCGTTTCGCGAGAAATCGACGCACACCTCGTGGTGGAAGCGTGGATGGGCGGTGGAAGCGGGATGGACGGAGTTTCGCAGCGCGATCCACCGACGGAGGTAACGAGATTCGTCCCGGCACGAAGTAGGCTGAAGCTGTGAGCCACTTCACGGAGATGGTGGCCGCCGCGGCCGCCGCGGATCACGGTCCCGGCACTCGCGGACTGGTCACCGGTGAGCCGGACGCTCCCAGCTGCCGGAGCTGGTGGCAGGTGCGCGAGCGCGCGTTGCGGATGTCGGCCGCGCTGCGTTCCGCCGCGGAGTTCCCGCCGGTGCGCCGTGGTGACGCGGTGGCTGTCCTCGCCGCGAGGCCGGATTCCGTGGTTCCCGCGGTGCAGGCGGTCTGGCTGGCCGGTGCTTCGGTGACGATGCTGCACCAGCCCACGCCGCGCACCGATCTCGAGGTCTGGGCCGCCGACACACTGCGCGTCACCCGGATGATCGATGCCAGGCTGGTGCTGCTCGGCGAGCCGTTCCGCGAGTTCGCCTCGGTGCTGGCCCAGCAGGGCATCCGGTTCCGCGAACTGGATGAACTCTCGCGGGCGGACACCGCGCCGACCGAGGAGGTTCCCACCGGCGAGGACGACCTCGCGCTGCTGCAATTGACCAGCGGCTCCTCGGCCGAGCCCAAGGCGGTGCGGATCACGCACGGCAATCTCCACCACAACACCCGCGCGATCACGGCCGCCGCCCGGTTGTCCCCCGAGCACGACGTGGCGGTCTCGTGGCTGCCGCTGTTCCACGACATGGGCATGGTCGGCTGTCTGGCCGTGCCGATGGCCCTGGGGATGCGGCTGGTCAAGGTCACCCCGGCCGACTTCCTGGCGTGGCCCTCGCTGTGGCCGGATCTGATCGGGCGGTACGGCGGAACCGTCACCGCCGCGCCGAACTTCGCCTACGCCATCGCGGCACGTGGCATGGAACGAGCCGAGCGGGGTGAGTTCGACCTGTCCACGTTGCGGTTCGCCCTCAACGGTGCCGAGCCGGTGGATCCCGACACGGTGGAGCGGTTCCTCGCGGCGGGAGCCGGATTCGGACTGCGGCCGGAAAGCGTTGTGTGCGCCTTCGGCATGGCCGAGGCGACCCTGGCCGTCTCGTTCGCGCCCGCCAACTCCGGGATGAGTGTTGACACCGTGGACTCGGAGGAGCTCCGGTCGCACCGGCGGGCCGTTCCCACCGACGCGGGAACGTCCGGGGCACGCGGGTTCGTGAAGCTCGGCCCGCCGCTGCCCGGGATGGAGGTCGTGGTGGTCGACGAGTCCGGTTCGCCGCTGCCGGAGCGCAGCGTGGGGAGTCTGCTGATCCGTGGCGCGGCCGTGACGCCCGGCTACCTGACGGTGCACGGGCCGGTCGCGGCCACCGACGAGGACGGTTGGCTGGACACCGGTGACGAGGGGTACCTGGTGGACGGGCAGCTGGTGGTGTGCGGGCGCCGCAAGGAAGTGATCGTGCTCGGCGGTCGCAACGTGCACCCCGCCGACATCGAGCGGGCCGCCTGCGCGGTCCCCGGTGTGCGTGCCGGAAACGCCGCTGCCGTGCGCAGGGAAGCCGATACGCGTCGCGAGCACTTCGCGGTGATCGTGGAGTCCCGCTCCGCGGGCGACGAGACCGAGGAACGCCGACTGCGCAAGGAAGTCGCCGCGAAGATATTCGGCGAGGTGGGGGCGCGTCCTTCCACCGTGCTCGTGGTCGCGCCGGGTTCGCTGCCCAAGACGCCTTCCGGCAAGATCCGGCGCGGTGCCGGTGCCGAGCTGCTGTCCTGACCCTCTCGGCGGTGTCCGCCCGGCGGACGGAACCGGTCGGTCGATTCCCACTCGGACGGCGCGCGACTCGCGTCTACCGCACGGTGTGCCGCCGTACGGCTCGGTGGCGGTGGGCGCGGACGGCGGTGTGCACGAGGACCGCGATCGTCGCTGTGAAAAGCAGCAGGGTAGCGGCGTTGAGTTGCCAGGGAACCAGACTCGTGGTGTGCCCGTCGGGCCACACGCAGCGTGTTGTGACCGGGTAGTCGAAGAAGGAACCGCTCTCGATGCGGAGACCGGGTGTCGGCTCCCACGCGGTCGGTTCGCACACGTCTTCGGGCTGGTTGGCGATGCCGGACCACAGCGCGGCGGTGTGGGCGTCCAGCGTCGCCAGCAGCAGCCAGCCCACGAGCTCGACCCTCGCCCCGCTGGATCCGCGTCGCGCGAGCGAGATCCGTCCCGTCGCGAGCCAGTGCAGGAACTTGCCGAGGACCAGCCACGGAGTGCCGCCCAGCAGCAGTGTCGCGAACTCGCTCGCGAGGTCTTCCACGGTTGGACCTCGCTCCTTGATCGACGCACCGGTTCATCGGTCTTCCGAACCGAGGTGCGAGTCGGGCTTCGGGAGGGCCCGGTCGCACGCTACGGAAACCTCGTCCCGGGCGGATCGAGTTCGGGAGGTCCCGATACGCACGTCGGCCCGATCTCCACGGTACGGCAGGAGATCGGACCACCGTGTGATGTGGGGGTCAGAGGACATCAACCATCACGGGGAGGCCGAGAACACGGCCTATCGTCGTACTCTGGTCGTCCTCCGGGACGAGCTCGACAGGTTCCTGCGATTCGTACTCCGCGCCGCGGGGCGGGAACTGCTTGAGTTCGCCTACCAGTTGGGCCGGATTCTTCGTGGTCAGGACAAGAGGTCCTTGCTGTGTTCCACGAGGATCCACCTGTTCCCGCAGTCCTTCTGGCGGGTTCTCGATCGATATGTTCAAGTCGAGGAGCATGCTCTGCACGAATCTCGGCGGGAATTGCTGGGTCATGGTCAGCGAACTGTTCGCGCCGGCGTTCTGTTCGACGCGAACCCGTCCCAGATCCCGCTGAGCCGGAGAACTCTGCCGGGGAGATGCGTCTTCGGGGGAAACCGAGTGCGCTTTCAGATTTCTGATATCGATGGCAGTGGTTTGCCCCGGTGTGACAGGAGGAGCGCCATCCATGATGACCGATCCTGTCAGCGGAATCACGAAATTCTGGTTACCCAGGGAGAGTTCCATGCCGGACGAGGTGAAGGACAGCTTCTCGACGATCTTCGTCGAGCTCGGTTTCTCCATCTGCGGGGTCGCCGGGGCCGTGGCCAGTGCCGCCGGTACGGTCGGTGCGATGGTCAGGGCGACCACCCCGGCCATGCCGACGCTGGCGCGACGAAACATACGACGATTCCACAACACGATTTATTCTCACATTCGAGTCCGAACGGCGCCTGTGACAACCGAGACCTTGGTGAGGGCGTGATGCTCCCGCAAGCAGTGGTCCACTATCGAGAACCCTCGTGACCCTTTCCGGTTACCTGTGAGAGCCTCCCGGAACAGGACTCACCCCGGACGAACGATGTCCGTGCAGCGACGTGAGGTTCGGTTCGCTCGGATGATCCGAAACGGTTCCGCGAGGGGCGTAAATTTCTCGCGAAATCGTCCGGCTCGGCGAGAGTGGTGGTGCGCCCACGGTTGACGTCGATTTCTCGTGAAATGTGCGTGGCTCGGATCGCACAGCGGTGTAACCCCGGCAGCGCAGTCGGGACCCCGGTAGCGCAATCGGCACACCGTCAGTGGAATTCGTTCTGCGCGGCCTCCAGGCCCTCGGCCGCCAGTGTCGACACCGCGTCCGCGCAGCGATCGACGAAGAACCCGAGTTCGGATCGCTCGGTGCGCGAGAAGTCGCGCAGCACGTAGTCGGCCGGATCCATCCGCCCCGGCGGGCGGTCCACCCCGAACCGCACCCGCAGGTAGTCGCGAGTGCCGAGCGACTTGCTGATGGAGCGGAGCCCGTTGTGGCCGTTCTCCCCACCGCCCCGCTTGAGACGAACGGTGCCGTACGCCAGGTCCAGTTCGTCGTGGATCACGATCACCGACTCCGGAGCGACCTTGTAGAACCGGGCGGCTCCCGCCACGGGGCCGCCGGACAGGTTCATCAGCGAGCGGGACTTGGCCAGCGCGACACGGGTGCCGTCCAGTCTGCCCTCGGCGACGTCGGCGCCGGACTTGTGTCGTTTGAACTTGCCGCCGACACGTTCGGCCAGTTCGTCGGCCACCAGGAACCCCACGTTGTGTCGGTTGCCCGCGTACCGCGGTCCCGGATTCCCCAGCCCGACGATCAGTGCGAGTCGGTCCGCGTCTTCACTGTCCCGTGTACTCACGACATCCTCGGATCAGCCGATACCAGAGGGTGTGGCCACCCGAGTCGATCCGTGCGGCCACACCCGTTGTCCTGGTGGAACTTTGTCACGCCTCGACACGCCCGTCGAGAACGGGTATGAAAACCGAGCCGACGAAGCGTCACCGATCGGCGATCACTCGTTCGCGGTCTCCTCCTCGGAGGACTCCTCGACGACACCGGCACCGCTGGTGTCGATCTCCGACTCCATCTCGGCCTCGGTCGGGGCCTCGGAGATGTTTACGACCAGGACGTCCTCGCCGCTCTGCAGCGTGGCGCCGCGCGGCAGGGTCACGTCCGGGGCGTGGATCTGGGTGCCGGCCTCGGCGCCCTGGATCGAGATCTCCAGCTGTTCCGGGATGTGGGTGGCCTCGACCTCGAGCTGGATCTCGTTCGCGTCCTGGGCGACCAGGGTTCCGGGCGCGGCCTCACCGGTGACCACGACCGGCACGTTGACGGTGACCTTCTCGCCGCGCCTGACCAGCAGCAGGTCCACGTGCTCGATGTAGTTCTTGGTCGGGTGAGTGGTGATCTCCTTGCACAGGGCGAGCTCGCTCTTGCCGCCCGTCACATCGAGAGTCAGCACGGCGTTGCGGCCGTTCTCGCGGACCACGCGGGCGAAATCCACGGTGGGCAGCGAGAGGTGCTTCGGGTCGGAACCGTGGCCGTAGAGCACCGCGGGGATCTTGCCCGCACGGCGGTACCTGCGGGCGGCTCCCTTGCCGAACTCGTTGCGCTGTTCCGCTGCGAGACGTACTTCGGACACGGTGACGTACTCCTTGGCTCAGGGATGGTGTGCATCAGTCGCTGTCCTGCGGCGGCGCGACGCGCGACTGGTCTGGCGGTCGGGGCGCCGAACGCTCTGCCGAAACCCTGGGAGCCGGAGCGGTGCACCGGTGTGCCACCGGTGACCACCAGCCGCCACGCCGATAACGCCGGATTCTCGAACCCGACCTCGCCGAGGCAACCAGGCCATTGTATGCGGCGACCGTTCCGGCTGGTTAACCGGCCGGGGTGAAGTGCCGGGGCGGATCCGAACAGGTTTCGCTGTCAATATCTTTCCTGCCCGGCCGCGCGATACTAGGTTGGCTCGCATGACTGCCGAGACCACCGCGAGTGAGCCAGCGAGCACGGACTGGCGCAGCAGGCTCCGGCGCGTCGGGCCGGGCATCATGGCAGCCGCCACCGGCGTCGGCGCGGGCGATCTGGTCGCCACGCTGGTGGCGGGATCACGCTTCGGGTACGCGCTGTTCTGGGCGATCCTGCTCGGCACCGTTTTCAAGATGGGGATCGGCGAGGCGGTGGGACGCTGGCACCTCGGGTCCGGCAGCACCATTCTCGCCGGTTGGCGCTCGCTCGGACGCTGGGCCACCGGATTCTTCGGCGTCTACATCGTGCTGTGGGGCTTCGTCTACGGCGCTACCGCCATGTCGGCCACCGGCCTGCCGCTGAACGCGCTGTTCCCGGCGCTGTCCGTGCGCTACTGGGGGATGATCTGCGGCGTGGTCGGCCTGGCTCTGGTGTGGCTGGGCCGGTACCGGCTGCTGGAACGGCTGATGACGATCCTGGTCGGCGTCATGTTCGTGGCCGTGGTGGGAACAGCCGTGCTGGTCGGACCGAACCTCGTCGCGCTCGGCGGCGGAATCGTCCCCCGACTGCCGGAGGGGTCACTGGCCTATGTGCTGGGCCTGATGGGAGGTGTCGGCGGCACGATCACGATGGCCGCCTACGGCTACTGGACCATGGCGAAGGGGTGGCGCACCCCGCGTTGGATCCCGTTCATGCGCACCGACAACGCGGTCGGCTACATCACCACCGGCATCTTCGTGGTGGCGATGCTGATCGTGGGATCCGAACTGCTGCTGGGGCAGGGCATGGCCGATGGTGACCGCGGCCTGCTCGAACTCGGCCAGCGACTGGCCGCGGATTACGGGCAGTGGGCGCGGCTGCCGTTCCTGGTCGGATTCCTGGCGGTGACGTTCACATCCCTGCTGGGCGTGTGGAACGGGGTGAGTCTGCTGTTCGCCGACTGGTGGCGTACTTGGTGGTCACGCGGGGAAACCGGTTCGGATCCCGGGAGCACCGCTGGGATGCGCAGTTGGCCGTTCCGCGGGTACGTGCTGTGGCTGACGGTTCCCCCGATGTCGTTGTTGTTCCTGGACAAGCCGTTCCAGCTCACGATCGCCTACGGAGTGTTGGGCGCGCTGTTCATGCCGTTCCTGGCCGGGACGCTGCTGGTGCTGCTGAACTCGGGGCGGATGCCCGCCGCCCACCGCTCGCGATGGCTGTCCAACACGGTGTTGGCACTGTGCCTGGTGCTGTTCGTCGTGCTGGCAGCGGACAAGCTGATCGGCTACGTCTCCTGGTAGGGCTTTGTCGACTCGGTCGTCCGCCGTGCTCGGGGCGCGTCAAATTCTCGCGAAATCGCCGCGCCCCCGGCCGCGCAGGGGGTTCACGCAGGGGCGGCCGCTCAGGCCTGGCCGTTGAACAGCCCGGTCACCGAGCCGTCCTCGAACACCTGGTGCACCGCCTTGGCGATCAGCGGAGCGATCGAGAGCACCGTGAGCTTCTCGAACCGCTTCTCCTCGGGGATCGGCAGAGTGTTGGTCAGCACCACCTGCTTGGCTCCGCTGTTGGAGAGCCGTTCCACGGCCGGGCCGGACAGCACGCCGTGCGTCGCGGCGATGATCACGTCCTTGGCGCCGGCTTCCAGCAGCTGTTCGGTGGCCTTCACGATCGTCCCACCGGTGTCGATCATGTCGTCGACCAGCACGCACAGCCGGTTCTCCACGTCGCCCACCACGCGGTTGGCCACCACCTCGTTGGGCTTGGTCGGGTCGCGGGTCTTGTGGATGAAGGCCAGCGGGGTGCCGCCCAGGTTGTCCGCCCACTTCTCGGCCACGCGCACCCGGCCGGAGTCCGGGGAGACGACCGTGATCCGCTCCTCGGAGTAGGCGTCCCTGACGTAGTCGGAGAGCACGGTCTGGGCCAGCAGGTGGTCCACCGGGCCGTCGAAGAAGCCCTGGATCTGGTCGGTGTGCAGGTCCACGGTCAGGATGCGGTCGGCACCGGCGGTCTTGAATAGATCGGCCATCAACCGTGCCGAGATGGGCTCGCGGCCCTTGTGCTTCTTGTCCTGCCTGGCGTAGCCGTAGAACGGCAGGACCACCGTGATGCGCTTGGCGCTACCGCGTTTGAGCGCGTCCACCATGACCAGCTGCTCCATCACGGCCTCGTTGATGGGGCTGCTGTGCGACTGGATCACGAACGCGTCGCAACCGCGTACCGACTCGTCGTAGCGGACGAATATCTCGCCGTTGGCGAACTCGTAGGCCGCCTGCGGTGTGACCGTAACGTCCAGATGCTTGGCGACCTCCTCGGCCAATTCGGGATGACTGCGGCCGGAAAAGAGTTTGAGGCTTTTCTTCGGAGTCGCGGACATTGCACTCACGGTCATCGTCCCCTCCCGTTGACGGCTGGAAAGCTCGAGTGTCACTCGTCGTTCTCGGTGGAGTTCTCACGGTCGGCCAGCGCACGCTGGGCGGCCTCGTCGGCGGCTGTGCCGGGACGTCGTTTGGCGACCCAGCCTTCGATGTTGCGTTGTTTCCCCCGGGCGACCGCCATCGCACCAGGAGGAACATCATCAGTGATGACCGAGCCCGCGGCGGTGTAGGCGCCGTCGTCGACCCGAACAGGAGCCACGAACATGTTGTCGGCACCAGTACGTGCGTGGGAGCCGATTACCGTGTGGTGTTTGGCCACGCCGTCGTAGTTGACGAAAACCGTGGCGGCTCCGATATTACTGTTCGTGCCAACCGTGGCGTCCCCGACGTAGCTCAGATGGGGAACCTTGGTCCCCGCGCCGATGTCGGCGTTCTTCACCTCGACAAAAGTACCTACCTTGCCGTCCTCGCCGAGACGGGTGCCCGAGCGGAGATAGGCGAACGGCCCCACCGAGGCCCCGGCCGCGACCTCGGCGTGCTCGCCGTGGGTGGACACGACCTCGGCGCCCGCGCCGATCGAGCAGGCGGTGAGCGTCGTCTCCGGGCCGATGCTCGCGCCCTCCCCCACGGTCGTGCCCGCACGCAGTCGTACGTTCGGTTCCAGCACGACGTCCCGGCCGAGCCGCACGTCGCAGTCCAACCACACACTGCTCGGATCCGTGATCGTGACACCCTCGCGCATCCAGTGCAGCAGCATCCTGCGGTTGAGCTCGGCCCCCACCGAGGCGAGCTGGACGCGGTCGTTGACCCCCTCGACCAGCCAGTTGTCCGAGCACACCAGTGCGCCCACGCCGAGCCCCTCGCCGCGGGCTATCGCCACCACGTCGGTGAGGTACAGCTCACCCTGTGAATTGTCCGTGGAGAGCCGCCGGAGCGCGGTGTCGAGGAAACGCGCGTCGAAGGCGTAGACCCCGGAATTGATCTCGTCGATCGTGGCCTGCTCGGGCGTGGCGTCCTTCTGCTCCACAATGGAGGTGACCTCGCCCGCGGCGTCGCGCACGATCCGGCCGTAACCCGCCGGATGCTCCACCACGGCGGTCAACAGGGTCACCGCGTTGCCGGATCGGCGGTGTTCACGCAGCAGCGCCCGCATCGTGGCGGAATCGAGCAGCGGAATATCACCGTAGGTGACCAGCACGGTCCCGGCGGACTCCCGTTGTTCTCGGCCACAGCGCACCGCGTGGCCGGTGCCGAGCTGTTCCTGCTGCACCACCGTCTCGATGCGGCGACCGAGTCCGTCCTGCAACGCCGCGAGATGTTCGTCGACGGCTTGCCTGCCGTGCCCGATGACCACACTCAACTCGTCCGGTTCCGCGCCCGCCGCGGCGCGGACGGAATGCTCGAGCAGCGGTCTGCCCGCGATCCGGTGCAGCACCTTCGGAGTCGCGGATTTCATTCGAGTGCCTTCGCCCGCGGCCAGCACGAGCACACTCACGGGGTCGGAAGACATGCCGTCCGAAGGCGGCTGGGCCGAAACGCCCTCGAGCATCGATGCTCTCCCTCGGAGTCCAGCGGTTTCGACGCCGACTCACCGCCACCCTTGGTTACTGCCGGACTCCGCGAGACCGAACCCGTAGCAGTCCCGGTAAGGACGGTGCCTGTACGTCCAATCGGGTGAAGGGTAACTGTCCGGACGCTGTATCGGACCGCTGCCCCGGTATGTAATGACGTGACGGTGTGCCGGTGGGAGGAATGTTACCGCGCGTGTCCGTTCCGTGCGCGGTTTTCGGGTGGTTTCTCGCGCGTTCACCTTCCGCTCGTCCGTGCGTTGGTCCGGGCGACCCGGGGGGCCGGAACGGGCACCAGCCGGGGTGCCCGGCGACACCGAGGTGTCGCGACTCACGTACCGCTCCGCGGGGAGCGTGAATCCCGGTTTCCGGAAGCTCGGCGAACCGGGACGACTACTGCTCCGATTCGGGTGGAATCCAGGCCGGCGGTTCGGCGGGGTCACCGTGGTGCGCGTCCCCGGACATCGCCGCGACCTGGTTACCGCCCCGTCGTTTCGACTGGTACATCGCGGTGTCGGAGCGGGCCAGCACCTCGCTGCCGCTCTCCTGGGGCAGCATCGCCACCACCCCGATGGACAGCGTCACTCCCCGGGACAGTGAACCGGGCAGGCGGGACACGGCGTTGACCGTGCGGGTCAGTGCGCTCTCGGCGGCCTCCAGCTCCACCCCGGGCAGCAGGACCACGAACTCGTCACCGCCGTAGCGCGAGACGAGGTCGTCGGCGCGGAGCGTGTCGCTGAGCGTGCGCGCGATGACCCGGAGGACCTCGTCGCCCTCGGCGTGCGAGAGCTGGTCGTTGACCTCCTTGAAACCGTCCAGATCGACCAGTGCCACCGACAGCGGCTGCGCGTCGGGTTCGCGCAGCATGCTCTCCAGCTTCGCGTCCAGCGCTCTGCGGTTGGGCAGCCCGGTGAGCGGGTCGTGCATGGCCTGCCTGGTGATCGCGTGGTGCTGCCGGTTCAGTCGTTGCCGGTCCAGGCGGGCCATAAGCGTGGCGCTGCGCGAGGCGCGCATGGTCCACAGCTCCGATTCGAGCTCCTGGGCGTACTCCTCGACGGCGGCGGCGGTGTTGTCCGGATCGAGCCTGGCGCGTCTGGCGTACTCGCGCACCAACGAGATCCGGAGGCTGGGTTCGGAGATGTCCTCGTAGATCCGTTGCCGCGTCTCGGAAAGCACCCTGGTCGCCTCGTCCGGACGTTCCGCGCTGTCGTAACAACGTGCCAACGCGATCGCTATGATGATCGTTTCCTGCACGGGCAGTTCCAGCCCTGGATCGGAAACCTCCTCCAACTTGTCGATGTGCGAACCGTCCGGCTCCGCCAACGCGCAAGCGGCCGCCAGCACGGGCATCTGCTCCGCGGCCTTCCTACCGGGAACCCGGGGAAACAACGACTCCTGCCACGGCCCGTCCACCGCGACCGCTATCTGCGCGGCGGTGCTGAACCTGCCGTCGGCGTCGTCCTGCTTGCCGATCCGCTCCAGCCGCAGGCCCCAGCCGAGCAGCATCCGACACCGGTTGATCAGGTGGGTGGCGATCTCGTGCGGCCCGCCGCTCTCGCGGATCCGATGGTGCGCTCGGGCCATCACCTCGTCGGCGATGTCGAACACGCCCAGTTGGGTGAGTACGAGACCGATGTCGATCAGCGAGGTGGCCAGCAGCCGTTCCCAGGAGCGCCTGCCCAGCGCGGCGTCCGGCACCAGGTCGTCGTCCAGGATCACCAATGCTTCCGCCGCCTGGTTCAGGGCGTTGTCCTCGTTGCCGTCCAGCAGGGCCAGCCTGCCGCGCAGGGCGTGCGCGTCGGCACGAAGTACGTCGAGGCGGTGTCTTCGTGCGTGCGTCAGCAGCTCGTCCAGCAGCGGGACGGCTTGTTCGGCCATGCCCGGCGTGCACAGACGCAGTGTCGCGCAGCAGCACAGCAGTTGCCCGAGCATTCTCGGATGCCCCCGTCTGCGGGCCTCGGTGAGGAGGTTGTCCGCTTCCCGACGAGTGGCGTCTCGTGCTTGTGGATCACTGTGCTGACCGATGACCTGCAGTTCGCGCGCACGTCCGACCAACCACGCGTCGGACAGTTCACCGAGCGAGGTTGCCGCTCCCTCCCGCGCGTCAACCACGTCGTCGCGCAGCGGCACACACCCCCTGCCAAATCCGGCCGGGCCAGGCCGGTGCGTGTTGTCAACCGGGGTGCCGGTCGCTCCGCCGCCAGGATTCGAACCTGGACTATCGGAACCAAAATCCGAGGTGCTGCCTTTACACTACGGCGGACCGCACGACACGACATCACTTTCCCGATGACGCGGTGTCGCGCCACCGATGTCCACACCGCAGCCTACCGACTACACGCCGCGCTGACGATGTCGGACTGTCCGCTGTCGTGCCCGAGCACATGATGTCATGTCCGGTTTCGGTGTTCGTAGCCGGATGGATGTTGTGGGGTCGTCTCGTTCGCCCCCATCCTGTGTATGGCCCGCCACGCCACTCGGGAAGTGCTCCTGGTTCGGCCCGGCTGGACGTGGGGTACTGCCGGCGTGAGGCTTGGGAGCGCGGTGGAACCCGGGAACTTACGCCGGCGTAGGTTACGGTGTCGTAGGCTGAATGGCGCATTCCGGTCGCGCCGGGGCGTCATCCGCGCGGCCGTGGGGTGTGCACGCGGTAGCGGGCCGCTCCGAACAACCGGTACAACCTCTGTTCCCGACCCCAGTTGAGGTAGCGATATGACCGCACCAACCGAGAGCGCGGCCGCGGAGCAGCCGCCCCGGCGCGCTGCTCCGAAACCACTTACCGCGGGAAATCGCCCGCGAGTCGCACAGGCCCTGGTTTACGTGTTCGTGATAGTTCCACTGCTCGCCCTGGTGGCGGCCGTTCCCTTCGCCTGGGGGTGGGGACTCGGTGTGGTGGACATCTCGTTGGCCATCGTCTTCTACGTACTCAGCGGCCTCGGCGTCACCGTCGGTTTCCACCGACTGTTCACGCACAGGTCGTTCAAGACCAACCGAGCCGTACAGGTGCTGCTGGCCATCTCGGGCATGGGCGCGGTGCAGGGGCCGGTGATCAACTGGGTCGCCGACCACCGCAGGCACCACGCCTACTCCGACCGGGAGGGCGACCCGCATTCGCCCTGGCGCTTCGGCAGCTCCGCCACGGCGCTGGCCAAGGGGTTCTGGCACGCCCACATGGGTTGGCTGTTCGAACGTGACGTGACCAACGTGGATCGGTTCGCTCCCGACCTGCTCAAGGACCGCGTCCTCGAGCGGATCAACAGGCTCTTCCCGTTGTGGACCGTGGCCAGCTTCGTGCTCCCCGCCGTGCTCGGCGGGCTGATCACCTGGTCCTGGTGGGGAGCGCTCACCGCGTTCTTCTGGGCCGGTCTGGTCCGGGTGTCGGTGCTGCACCACATCACCTGGTCGGTGAACTCCATCTGCCACATGATCGGCGAGCGTCCGTTCAAGAGCCGTGACAAGGCCGCCAACTTCTGGCCGCTGGCGCTGATCTCGTTCGGCGAGTCCTGGCACAACTCGCACCACGCCGATCCGACCTGCGCGCGGCACGGGGTGCTCAAGGGGCAGCTCGACATCTCGGCACGGTTGATCTGGATGCTGGAGAAGCTCGGCTGGGCCTGGAAGGTCCGCTGGCCCAACGAGCAGCGGCTCGCCCGCATCTCGGTTACCGAGGAGCACGGCTGAGGCCACCGATCCGACAGGAGCTGCTCACTCCGGTTCGCCGGGGTGAACCGTCGCGGAATCGCTCGCGGGCTCTCGCGCGGCGAGGACCGACATGGCGCGGTGTTCCCGCCCCGCGTCGGCCTCACCTGTGGTGGGAGCTCGCGAGGCCCCGTGGGCGTGAGGGGGCCGCTTCGGTGCGCGGGCCGCGGCACACCCCGGCCCGACACCACGACGGAGGCGTGTTCACGGGAAGCCTCACCGGTACGTAGGGTGATCTGTCATGGCGGTACGGCGACGTGGACGGGGCCGGTCCGACAGTGCTTCCGGTGGCAACGGCTCCCGCGGGGCCGGCCGGGTGCGGATGACCGGCAAGGAACGTCGGCAGCAGCTGTTGGACGTCGCCAGGGCGCTGTTCGCGGAGAAGGGCTTCGACGGCGCCTCCATCGAGGAGATCGCCCATCGTGCCGAGGTCTCCAAGCCGGTGGTCTACGAGCACTTCGGTGGTAAGGAAGGCATCTACGCCGTGGTCGTGGACCGCGAGATGCAGACGCTGCTCGACAGGGTCGTCTCCGCCCTGTCGGCGGGGCATCCGCGCGAGCTGCTGGAACAGGCGGCCTGCGCGCTGCTGGACTACATCGACAATTCCACGGACGGCTTTCGGATTCTGGTCCGTGATTCTCCGGTGGCCAGCACCACCGGAACGTTCTCCGGGCTGCTCAACGACATAGCCAGCCAGGTCGAGCACATCTTCGGCCTCCAGTTCAGTGCCCGCGGTTACGATCCCGAACTGGCCCCGCTCTACAGCCAGGCGCTGGTGGGGATGGTGGCGCTGACCGCGCAGTGGTGGCTGGAGGTGCACCGGCCCGGCAGGGACGAGGTCGCCGCCCACCTGGTCAACCTCGCCTGGAACGGTCTCTCGCACCTGGAACACGATCCGCGGCTGCGCAGCCGCGACCACGACCCCGAGTGAGTAGCTCCCCGCTTCGATCCCGGCGGCGTCGATTTCTCGCGAAATTGTCGCCCCCGGTGGTGTGGTGCGGCCCCGTGTGCGTCGATTTCTCGCGAAATCGCCGCGCCATCGACGCGGGCCGAACTACCTACCCGATGTCTCCGGACCCGCGGCGAGAGCCGTGCGGGAGGTTCCGCCACAGCACCATCCGAGCAACTCGAGCCGACGAGCACTCACTTTTCCTGTTCGAGTTCGCGGGTGTGTTCGTATCCGGCCTTGCTCCACTGGGCCACCCATTCGGGCAGTTCCGGACGCTCCACGGAGCCGGGCAGCAGGTTCGCCACCTGCTCCGGGGTGACCCGCTCACCGGTTTTGGAGAGGAACCTGAGCTGGATCACCGCCGTGGTGGTGAGCTTTCCGCCGCTGACCGCCCGGTGCTCCATGAACAGGTGTCGTTCGTCCCAGCCGATGATCCTGGTGCGCAGCGTGAACGCGCGGAACGGCCGCAGCGGGCGGCGGAACGATCCGGTCTCGTTGGTGACCACGGCGTACCAGCCCTTCGGCCGTATCCTGCGCAGTATTCCGGAGCGCAGCATCAGGTCGATACGCCCGAGATCGAAGATCGAGAAGTAGACACCGTTGTTCATGTGCCCCAGCAGGTCCAGATCGGTGGGCGCCACCCGGAAGTTCGTGTAGCAGGGGCCGAGCGGGTGCACCCTGCGGCCGAACACGGTCTTGACCGCGAGCACGACCAGGCGCAGCAGCATGTTCATCGGTGTGTTCCTTCCGTGCCGCGCCGAGAACGCGGTGTATCAGCGGCAAAAGTTACTGTCGAGTAGACAACGTTAGGTTCGGCGGTACCGCTGCCACAACCGCCCGTGAACACCGACACACCGTGCTTCGCTCACCGCCGCCCCGAGCGGCGGAACCGGCGCGGTACCGCCGTAGATCAGGCAGGGGCGACCCGCAGCAGTTGATCGCCGGAACCGTTCGACGTGGTCAGGTACAGCGCGTCGTCCGGGCCGAGCGTGGCGGCTCGCAACCTGCCGTGGGTGCCGTCCAGCTCCTTCGGTACCCACATCCGCCGCACCGAGCGACCGTCGTCGGACAGTCGGAACAGCAGCAGCTTGCTGCCCTTCAACGTCGTGACGGCGAGAACCCCTTCCAACGATCCCCAGCGCGAACCGCGCAGGAAGGTCGCGTCGCAGACCGCCACGGTCTCGTCGCCCGAGGTCCACACGGCGGGCACCGCGTCGGGGAACCGCTCCCGATCGGTCATCGGCACCGACTCGTCGTAGTATCCGCTCCGTCCGCCCCGTGAGGGGGCCCAGCCGTAGTTGCCGCCCGGAACCAGCCGGTTCAGCTCGTCGTCCACATCGGGGCCGTGCTCGGCCACGAACACCTCGCCGTCCTCGCGCACTGCCACACCCTGCGGGTTGCGGTGTCCGAAAGTGTAGATCAACCGGGTGGCGGGATCCGACGCGTCGATCATCGGGTTGTCCGGTGCCGGATCACCGGTGTCCGGCCGTAGCCGCAGCACCTTGCCACCCAGTGATCCCCGGTCCTGCGCTACCCCGGAGCGCGCGGTGTCCCCGGTGGTGACCAGCAGGTTCCCGTCGTTGTCGAGGGCGGGTCTGCACCCCGAGTGCCTGCCGCTGGGGTTGAGCGGCAGCCCGGTCAGCAGCGTGCCGGTTCGTTCGGCCCGCCGTCCGTCGGCGGACAACCGCCACTCGACCAGCCGGATGTCGATCGTCTCGCCGTCGCGCTGGTGCGTCTGGCACGTCAGGAACCGCCGGTTCTCGTCGAAGTCGGGGTCCACCAGCAGCCCCATGAGGCCGCCCTCCCCGCGAGCGAGCAGGTCGTCGAAGTTCGCCCGGACCGTGCCGGTTCCCGAATCGCCGACCACGGCCAGTCGGCCGGGGCGCTGCGTCACGAGTGCCGAACCGTTCGGCAGGAATCCCACGTCCCAACCGTGCTCCAGCCGGTCGGACAGCACCTCCACCCGCAGCGGTGGCGCGGGATCCGGTGTAGTGGTGCGTTCCCCGTCGGTGCCCCCACCGCCGCAGCCTCCCAGCAGCAACGTGCCCGCCATGCCGGAGAGCACCGCGCGGCGGGAGATCACCGGTCGATTCGGAAGCTGGGAACGATCGGGTGTGACCATACCCACATCCTGGCATCGTTTCCGGACCCGGCGAACCGGGACGACAGTGCCCTGCCCGGAGCGGTGCGGTGTCGTTACCGGAGTGCGAAGCGCCCCTGCCCGAACGAGGTGGCGTCCCGCACGGGATGGGGCGGGCCGCCCGGGAGTCACCGCCCGCGAGTCGTACGCTGGTTCGGGTGCCCGCGGGCCGGAGGCAGTGCCCTGCGGCGGGCGAGGCCGCTTCCACGGTGTTCCCACTGTTCGCGGGATCGTGTGCCGACGTTCCCTTCGTCGCGGTGCGAGGTTGTTCCATGACCCAGGCTGGGCCGCTGGCCGGACTGTTCCAAACTCTTTCGCGTGACCCGGCGCTGGGGCGGGTCGCGGCCGTGGCCGATTCGCCGCGGCTGTCGATGGAGGGGCCCGCCGCGGCGCGACCGCTGGTCGCCACCGCGCTGGCGGCGGGCAGCCGACTCGGCGGCAGCGACCGACCGGTACTGCTGGTCACCGCGACCGGCCGGGAGGCCGACGAGATCGCGGCGGCCGTCTCCTCGCTGCTCGGCCCCCAGGGGGTCGAGGTGATGCCCTCCTGGGAGACCCTGCCGCACGAGCGCCTGTCCCCGCGCGCGGACACCGTCGGGCGGCGACTCGCGGTGCTGCGCAGGCTCGCGCATCCCGAGGAACACCCGCACGGGGCCCTGCGGGTGCTGATCACCACCGTGCGCAGCCTGATTCAGCCGGTCGCGCCCGGCCTGGGGGAGCTGCCCCCGGTGCTGCTCGGGGTGGGCGAGGAACACGAGTTCGAACAGCTCGCCACCCGCCTGACCGAACTCGCCTACAACCGCGTGGACATGGTCGAGAAGCGCGGTGAGTTCGCGGTGCGCGGCGGCATCGTCGACGTCTTTCCGCCGACCGAGGAACACCCGCTGCGGTTGGAGTTCTTCGGCGACGAGGTCACCGCCATCCGCCCCTTCTCGGTCTCCGACCAGCGCTCGCTGTCCGACGGCGCCGACGAGCAGGACCCGCCCCGGCTGCACGCACCGCCGTGCCGCGAGTTGCTGCTCACCGAGGACGTGCGCGCCAAGGCCCGCGAACTGTCCGAACACCACTCGGGTGACGCGCAGCTCGGCGAGATGCTCAACGGCATCGCCGAGGGGATCGCCACCGAAGGCATGGAGGCGCTGATACCGGCGCTGTGCGCGGGCAGGATGGAGTTGTTGACCGATCTGCTGCCCGACGGCACTCACGTGGTGCTCGCCGATCCGGAGAAGGTCCGGGCACGGGCCGCGGATCTGGTGCGGACCGGCGAGGAGTTCCTCGAAGCCTCCTGGATGGTCGCGGCCGACGGCGGCAAGGCCCCGATCGATCTCGGCGCCTCCGCCTACCGTGACCTGGCCGAGGTGGCCGAGTACACCCGCGAACTCGGGCTGCCGTGGTGGACCCTGAGCCAGTTCAGCAGCGTCGAGGAGGGTGACGACGAGGCCCTGCGGCTCGGGCTCAAGCAGGTCGAGCAGTACCGCGGTGACGTGTCGCGGGCCTTCGACGACCTGCGCGCCCACACCGCCGGTGGTGGTGCCACCCTGCTGGTGGTGCCCGGCACCGGTACCGCGCAGCGCGCCGTCCAGCAGCTGGGCGAGGTGGATCTGCCCGCCCGGCACGCCGAGAACGGGCTCGCGGAGGCCCCGGAGGCCGGTGTGGTCACGGTGGTGCGCGCCGACATGGAGGACGGCTTCGCGGCCCCCGACGTGGGGCTGGTGGTGCTCACCGAGGCCGATCTGACCGGCGGTCGCGGCGGTACCTCGACCAAGGACATGCGCCGGATGCCCTCGCGGCGGCGCAACGGGGTGGATCCGCTCGCGCTCAAACCGGGCGATCACGTGGTGCACGAGCAGCACGGCATCGGCAAGTACGTCGAGATGGTGCAGCGCACCATCGGCGGTGCCACCCGCGAGTACCTGGTGCTGGAGTACGCCTCCAGCAAGCGGGGTCAGTCGGGCGACCGGTTGTTCGTGCCGACCGACCAGCTCGACGAGGTCTCGCGCTACGTCGGTGGCGAGGTCCCCACGCTGAACAAGCTCGGCGGTTCCGACTGGAAGAACACCAAGGCCAAGGCCCGCAAGGCGGTCAAGGAGATCGCCTCGGAGCTGGTCCAGCTCTACGCGGCCAGGCAGTCCGCGCCCGGTCACGCCTTCGGCGAGGACTCTCCGTGGCAGCGCGAGCTGGAGGACGCCTTTCCCTACACCGAGACCGGTGATCAGCTCGCCGCGATCGAGGAGGTCAAGACCGACATGCGGAACTCGGTCCCGATGGACCGGGTCATCTGCGGTGACGTCGGCTACGGCAAGACCGAGATCGCGGTGCGCGCGGCGTTCAAGGCGGTGCAGGACGGCAAGCAGGTGGCGGTGCTGGTGCCGACCACCCTGCTGGCGCAGCAGCACCTGAACACCTTCACCGACCGGATGCACTCCTTCCCGGTCAACATCAAGGGGCTCTCCCGGTTCACCGATCCGCACGAGTCCGAGCAGACCGTCAACGGGCTGCTCACCGGCGAGGTGGACATCGTCATCGGCACCCACCGGTTGCTGCAGACGGGGGTGCGCTACAAGGACCTCGGGATGGTCATCGTCGACGAGGAGCAGCGCTTCGGTGTGGAGCACAAGGAGCACATCAAGCAGCTGCGCACCCACGTGGACGTGCTGACCATGTCGGCCACCCCCATCCCGCGCACCCTGGAGATGAGCATGGCGGGCATCCGCGAGATGTCCAACATCCTCACCCCGCCCGAGGAGCGCCACCCGGTGCTGACCTACGTCGGCGTCTACGACGAGAAGCAGGTCGCCGCGGCGGTGCGACGGGAACTGCTGCGGGACGGTCAGGTGTTCTTCGTGCACAACCGGGTGCACGATATCGAGAAGACCGCCCGGCACCTGCGTGAACTCGTTCCGGAGGCGCGGGTGGTCACCGCGCACGGGCAGATGAACGAGGACCGGCTGGAAAAGATCATCCAGGGATTCTGGGAACGCGAGTACGACGTACTGGTGTGTACCACGATCGTGGAGACCGGTCTGGACATCTCGAACGCCAACACGCTGATCGTGGACCGCTCGGACGCGCTGGGGCTGGCGCAGCTGCACCAGCTGCGCGGCAGGGTCGGCCGGGCCAGGGAGCGCGGCTACGCGTACTTCCTCTACCCGCCGGAGAAGCCGCTGACCGACACCGCGCACGACCGACTGGCCACCATCGCGCAGAACTCGGAGCTGGGGGCGGGGATGGCCGTGGCCATGAAGGACCTGGAGATCCGGGGCGCGGGCAACATCCTCGGTTCCGAGCAGTCCGGGCACATCGCCGGGGTGGGCTTCGACCTGTACATGCGGCTGGTCGGCGAGGCGGTGCAGGCCTATCGCGAGGACGCCGGGGCCGAGCCGGAGGAGCAGGAGGAACTCACCGACGTGCGGGTGGACCTGCCGGTCGACGCGCACATCCCGCACGACTACGTGCCGGGGGAGCGGTTGCGGCTGGAGGCCTACCGCAAGATCGCCGCCTCCTCCGGACAGTCCGATTTGGACGCCGTGCGCAACGAGCTCGCCGATCGCTACGGCACGCCGCCGAGGTCGGTGGAACGACTGCTCAGGGTCACCGCGTTCCGCCAGCTGTGCCGCGAGTACGGCGTGACCGAGGTGACGTTGCAGGGAACCTCGATCAGGTTCGCGCCGCTGGAACTGTCCGATTCGGCCCAGATGCGCATGAAGCGGCTCTACCCGAAGGCGGTCTACAAGTCGGCCGTGCGCACCGTTTCGGTGGCCCGGCCGACCGAGGGCGCCGCGGGCGGCAACATCGGAGCGCCGCAGCTGCGGGACGAGGAGTTGCTGGACTGGTGCGGCAAGCTGGTGGAGTCGCTGGCCGCCGCGCCCGTGGCGGCCGGGTGAGCCGATCCGAGGACGGTGGTGGTGCTCGCGCGGCATCACCACCGTGCTCGACGGTTCCGGACTCAGGTCGAGTGCTGCTCGTTCGGGCCCGAGCCCACGATTCGATCCGGACCGGTCATTTCGCCGGCTCCGGGATCGCTTCCAGCGGTGCCGATTTCTTTCGGGGGAAACCGTGACGGCTCGCCGCGAGGACCGCGATCAGCACCGGGAGCAGCAGGACCAGCACGCTCCACGGGAAGGCGGTGGGGCCGAAGAGGTCGAGGATGACCCCGCCGACGACGCCACCGGCGGCCATCCCCACGTTCCACAGGGTGACCAGTATCGCCAGTGCCGTGTCACCGGCCTTGCCACCAGCGTCGCCCACGGCGGTCTGCAGGAGCGTGGGAACGCCTCCCCATCCCAGGCCCCAGAGCGCGACGGCGAGGTAGACCAGCGTGGGACTCGTCGCGAGTACGGCCAGCAGGGTGGCACCCGCGGCCACGAGAAGCGTGCCCGCGATGGTCAGCGTCCGCAGTCGACGGTCGATCTGCGCCCCCACGATCCAGATGCTGACGATGGAGGCGATACCGAAGATCAGCAGGGCCAGGCTCACCGAGCCACCGAGGCCGACGTGCCCGAGGAATGTGGCTATGTAGGTGTAGAGGATGTTGTGCGCCAGCACGAACGCCAGGGTCACGAACAGGACGGCTCCGACACCGGGGATGGCCAGGGTTCGCGTGAGCGGAATTCGTCCACCACGTTCGTGGCCCGGGTAGTCGGGAACCGTCGCCGCGATCCACAGGATCAGTGCGAGGGCTATCACCGACATCACCGAGAAGGTGACTTGCCAGCCGAGCAGTTCACCGAGGAAGGTTCCCGCGGGCACTCCCAGCGACAGCGCCAGCGGGATACCCGCCATCACGATCGCTATGGCCCTGCCCTGCATGGGTTCCGGTGTCATGCGGCGGGCGTAGGTGGCCAGCAGCGCCCAGACGATGCCAGCGGCCACGCCGCCCACGAAACGGGCAGCCATGGTCAGCGGATAGTACGTCGACAGTGCGGTGACCGTGTTGGCCACCGCGAAGCCGACGACACCGGTCAGCAGCAGTCTCTTGCGCCGCCACCCCGCTGTGACGGCGGACAGCGGGATGGCCGTGGCCGCTGTCCCGAGGGCGTACAGCGTGACCAGCTGGCCGATGGCGGACTCGCTGACGTCGAGGTCGGAGCTCATCGCGGGCAGCACACCGGCGGGCAACGTCTCCGTGAGGACCGTGATGAAGGCGGCTGTCGCCAGCGCCAGCAGTGCTCTCAGCGGGAGCTTTCCGCGTTGTTCGGATTCGGCGTGTAGCTGTGTACTGGACATGCGGCTAGACTGAGACCTTCACACTTGTGTGAGGGTCAATGGGGATGGTGGGTGATTCACGACATATGCGAATCGGTGAGTTGTCGGAGCGGACGGGTACCTCGCGTCGGCTGCTCCGCTACTACGAGGAACAGGGGCTCATAGCGCCGACGCGATCGGCCAACGGGTACCGCGACTACGACGAGGCCAATGTGGATCGCGTGGCGCAGATCAGAGGACTGCTCGATTCCGGGCTGCCCACCCGGATCATCAAGCAGATCCTTCCTTGTCTGAACCAGCCCCGTGTGATCCACTTCTCCGACGCGACACCGGAGATGCTCGCGACTCTGGAGTTCGAACTCGACCGGATGACGCAACGTATCAGGTGTCTCACCCGTAACAGGGACGCCATAGCGGAGTACCTGGCTGCCGTGCGGACCGACGAGGGCCGCGAGGCCGACGACGGGCACGAGGCCGTCGTCGGTGTTCCGGCCCGGGCCTGAGTGCTCGCCGGTGGTCCTTTTCCGAGTGGGCGCTCCTTCCGGTGCGCTCGCCTCATTCCAGCGCGTGCCGCGCGGCGGGCAGCGCGGCCTCGCGGTCGCGTGCCACCACGCCGACGCGGGTTCTGCGGTCGAGCAGGTCCGCTGTGTCCAGCGCGCCCTCGTGCCGCACGGCGAACCGCAGCTCGGCGGGGGTGGTAGACACGTTCCCGGTGATCGGTTCCAGCGCGGCACCGTCCCCCTCGGCCTGTTCGAGCACGGCCGGAGCCTCCGTGCCGTAGCGCGTGACGAGCTCACGCGGTGCGCGCACCCGGGACAACCGCGCCCGGTCGGCCGCTCCCACCAGCGGCAGTCGCCTGGTGCGGCACGGTCCCGCGCTCAGCCCGGCGTGCCGAACCGCCGCGTCCACCGCGTCCTCGGCCATGCGCCGGTAGGTGGTCAGCTTGCCGCCCACCACGCTGATCACGCCGTTCTCGCCGGTCAGCACCGTGTGGCTCCGGGACAGGTCCGCGCTGCCGCCCGATTCGCCGCCGGTGCCGCCGTCCAGCAGCGGACGCAGCCCCGAGTACGTGTCGAGCACGTCGGCGGCGCGCAGCGGTTCGGTGAGCACGGTGTTGATCGTCTCCAGCAGGAAGTCCACCTCGTGCCGCGCCGCCTCCGGGACGTCCGGCACGTCTCCGGGGGCATCCTCATCGGTGAGTCCGATGTGGACCCTTCCGTTGTCGGCGGGCAGCGCGAACACGAACCGGTTGGTGGTTCCCGGGATCGGCACCGTCAGTCCCGCGTGCAGGCCGGGCAGTGACTCGGCCGAGACCACCAGGTGCGTTCCGCGGCTGGGCCGCAGCTTCAGGTCCCCGGCGATCTCACCGGCCCACACACCCGCCGCGTTGACCACGGCCCGCGCCCGCACCGGCACCGTCCCGCCGCCGAGCCGATCGCGCAGCACGGCCCCTTCGCCGGTGACGTCCTCGGCGGCGCACCTGGTGAGCACCCTGGCGCCGTGTCCGGCGGCGGTGCGGGCGATCGCGGTTACCAGCCTGGCATCGTCGGTCAACCGCCCGTCCCAGGCCAGCAGCCCGCCGCGCAATCCCTCGTGCCGGACCGGGGGAGCCATGCGCAGCGTCTCGGCGGTGCCGATCCCTCTGGAGCGGGGCAGCGAGCTCGAACCGGTCCGCGCTGCCAGTCGGAGCGCGTCCCCGGCCAGGAAGCCCGTCCGCACCAACGCGGCCTGCCGTGTATTCGTCTCCGGCAGCAGCGGCACCAGCTGCGGTAACGGCGCCGTCAGGTGCGGGGCGGTGTGGCGCAGCAGGATTCCGCGTTCCACCGCGCTCTCGTACGCGATGCCGACGTCGCCGGAGGCCAGGTAGCGCAACCCGCCGTGCACGAGTTTGGAACTCCACCGGCTGGTGCCGAACGCCAGGTCGTGCCGCTCGGCCAGCACCACCGACAGCCCCCGGGAGGCCGCGTCGAGCGCGACTCCGGTGCCGGTGACACCGCCGCCGATCACCAGCAGATCCACCCGCTCGGTCTCGGCCAGTTCGGACAGTTCGCGATTCCTGCGGGCGGCGTTCAGCGAGGTGTCGCGCATGGGGCACTCCTTGTCGAGGTTCGATACCGCTGCTCGATGTCGGGCCGCACGGAGCGAGAGCCCGCGAGAGGTTCCGCCACCCGAGCACTCACGGGAGTCGAGTTGACGAACCCCTACTTCGGGGATTCGGGGCGCAGGTAGTTCTCCAGCATCGTGCGCAGCTGCTCGTCCAGGCGTTCGGCGGGCAGCTGGTCCGCCACGAGGCGGGAGGAGAGCGCGGCGGACTGGGTGACCAGCAGCAGCATCGCCGCGAGCTCCTCGGGATCGCCGTCGGTGATCGAGCCGTCCCGCTGGCCCTCTCGGATCGCGGCGGCGAAAACCTCCAGTATCTCGCGCTGGCTGGTTCCGAGCCGGTCGAAGGTGTAGGTGATCAGCAGTTCCGGATCGGTCTCCAGGATCTTGCGCAGCAGCGGGTGCTCGCGCACGGCCGCCACGGTGCTGACGATCCGGTCCAACCCGCGCTCGCGGGCGTCGCCGCCGGTCTCTTCGTCGTCGGGCAGCAGCGCGCGGAGCTCCCTGGTCAGCAGGTCGGCGGCCAGCGAGCGCATGTCCTGCCAGTGGCGGTAGACGGTCGGTCGGCTCACCCCGGCGCGGCGTGCCACCTCGGTCAGCGTCGTACGGCGCATCCCGACGGCGAGGACGCACTCGCGCGCGGCGTCCAGGATGCCGTCTTCATTACGACTTGACGTCATGTGTAAAACTGTAGCGCATGACCGCACCGCAGCACCGCACCCCGGAGCCGATGTGGAACGCGTGGGGTACCGCTTCCGAGGCCGATCCGCTGCCCGAACACCTGCGCGCGCTGCTGACCGACGCGCTCGGCGTGCCCCGCCGCGACACCCCCTCGGTTCCTCGCGATCAGGTGCGGATCCGCGAGTCGGCGCTGCCGGACGTGGCCCGCGCGTCGATCCAGGACGCCGTCGGTGCCGAACACCTGCACACCGACGAGCACACGCGACTGCTGCACACCGGCGGCAAGAGCACCCCGGACCTGCTGCGCCGCCGTTCCGGTGACGCGGACGAGGCCCCCGACGCGGTGGTGCGGCCCGGCGGCCACGAGGAGGTCGAACTGGTGCTGCGCGCCTGCGCCCGGCACCGGGTCGCGGTGATCGCGTTCGGCGGCGGCACCAGCGTGGTCGGCGGGGTGAGCCCGGACCGCTCGGCGCTGCCGGTCGTGGTGGCCCTGGACCTCGCCAGGCTGGATCGACTGCTCGAACTGGACACCGAGTCCGGCACCGCCACGCTGCAGGCGGGGCTGCGCGGCCCGGAGGCCGAGCGGTTGCTGCGGGAGCGGGGCTTCACGTTGGGGCACTTCCCGCAGAGCTTCGAGTACGCCAGCATCGGCGGTTTCGCCGCCACCAGGTCCTCCGGGCAGGCGTCGGCTGGCTACGGCCGGTTCGACGACATGGTGCTGGACCTGCGGGTGGCGACCCCGCGCGGCACGATCCACCCCGGGCGCGCGCCCGCCTCGGCGGCGGGGCCGGACCTGCGGCAGCTCTTCCTGGGCTCCGAGGGCGCGTTCGGCGTGGTCACCGAGGTGACCGTGCGGGTGCGTCCGGCACCGGTCGAGACGCGCCACGAGGCGTGGTCCTTCCCGGACTTCGCGACCGGGGCGGCGGCGCTGCGGCAGCTCGCGCGGACCGGTTCGCTGCCGACCGTGGCACGGCTGTCCGACGAGACCGAGACCGGGCTGAACCTAGCCTCTTCCGAGGTTGGGGAGAGCGCGCCCTCCGGTGGCTGTCTGGCCGTGACCACCTACGAGGGCACGGCCGAGCACGTCGAAGCCCGCCACGCCGAGATCGCCGAACTGCTGCGCGCGGCGGGCGGCAGCTCGCTCGGTGCGGAACCGGCGGACTCCTGGGACCGCGGCCGGTTCCACGCGCCGTACCTGCGCGACGCGCTGCTGGACGTGAACACCCTCGCCGAGACCCTGGAGACCGCCACCACGTGGTCCAATCTGGACCGGACGTATCAAGCCGTGCACGGGGCGCTCACCGAAGCATTGGGAGAGCAGGGGACTCCGCCGCTGGTGATGTGCCACGTCTCGCACATCTACCCGACCGGCGCCTCGCTGTACTTCACCGTGGCCTGCGCGCGTGCGGCGGATCCGGTGGCGCAGTGGCAGCACGCCAAGCGGGCGGCGGGCGACGCGATCGCCTCGGTCGGCGCGACCATCACGCACCACCACGCGGTCGGCTCCGACCACCGCGACTGGATGGTCGAGGAGGTCGGCGAACTCGGCCTCGACGTACTGCGCGCCGTCAAGGAGACCGTGGACCCCGAAGGGGTGCTCAACCCCGGGAAACTGCTCCCGCCGAAGTGATTACCCCACCAGAGCGCGGCGATTTCTCGGGAAATTGACGTCGCACCGCACCGGGCCGTGCCGCCTCACCGGCGCGGCGATTTCTCGGGAAATCGACGCTCGGTTGAGCACCGCTCGGTGCGGCGAGGGATGAAACGGCCCGGTGGAGGTTCCGTCGACCGTGTCCCCGGAAACCCCGAGGGAACACTCGGTCGGGCAGGTCGGCCGGGCAACCGTTGTAACAGTGAACGAGGGAGCGGCCGGTGCGCGACATCTCCTTACTCGTCAATCCGACTTCCGGTAAGGGGCGGGCACGCGAGGCGGCCCGTCGCGCCGCCGAACGGCTGCGACGCGACGGTGCGTCCGTCACCGAACTGGTGGGCACCGACGCCGCGCACGCCGCGCGGCTGGCCGAGCACGCCGTCGCCTCCGGCACGGACGCGCTGGTCGCCTGCGGCGGTGACGGCATCATGAACATCGCGCTGCGGGCAGCGGTCGGCACCGCCACGCCGATCGGGCTGATCCCTGCGGGCACCGGGAACGACTACGCGCGGATGTTGGGGCTGCACGGCAGCGATCCCGAGGACGCCGCGCGGGTGGTGCTCGCGGGCGTCACCAGTGCCATCGACGCCGGTCGATGTGGTGAGCAGTGGTTCGGCACCGTGCTGGCGTGCGGGTTCGACGCCAAGGTCAACGAGCGCACCAACCGCATGTCCTGGCCGCGCGGCAAGTGGCGCTACAACCTGGCGGTGGTCGCGGAGCTCGCCAAGCTGCGGCCGTTGGACTACCGCCTCGAACTCGACGGCGAGTCGTGGGAGACCAGCGCGGTGCTGGTGGCGATCGGCAACGGGCCCAGTTACGGCGGCGGGATGCGGATCTGCCCCGGTGCGTCCTGCGTGGACGGTTGGTTCGACGTCACCGTGATCGGGCCGGTGGCGGCACGGCGGTTGATACGGCTGCTGCCCACCGTCTACGACGCCAGGCACGTGGAGTATTCGCAGGTGACCACGGTTCGGGCCCGGCGGGTGTCGGTGTCCACACCCGGCGTCACCGCCTACGGCGACGGCGAGCCACTGGCGCGGCTGCCGCTGACCGCCGAGTGCGTTCCCGGCGCGGTGAACGTGCTGGTGCCCGCCGAGCCGGGTTGAGCGCGGATCGCGCGGTACGTGGCGCCTCGGGTGGGGCCGTGCGCTTAGCCTCGATTGAACAACACGTACGCCGCCATAGATCCGGCGGCGCTCGTGCTGCGTTTCACGGTGCTCGACGTCAGCGCTGCCTTGATCGGCTTCTTCGGGGCGGGTTAGCTTGGGAAAGTGGACAAAAGAAATATCCTGTATCTGGTGATCGCTCTGCTGGGGATGGCGGGCTTCGTGCTGCTTGCGCTCGCCGATCACTTTGTCGTGTCGAATTATTTGCCGTCGGGTTTCTCGCTTCGCCTGCTTCAACTGGTTTGCCTCGTTGGGGTCGCATTTTTGATCCGGAAAGAAGTGAAGGACCGGGAAAAGGAAAAGTAATTCCGGTGTCGGTCGCCGTCCTAGTCGATCCGTGCGTGTCGCTGGTCGGTGTTGTATTGGTCGGGTGAACTTCACCGGTCGCGGCTGCGGAGGTCTGTTCCGCGCTGGCATGCTCGCGGCATGCGTTTCGAGCAGGACGGGGCTGTCGTCGTCGTTTACCGTGACCTCGACGATGTTCGCGAGGCCCTGCGCCGCTACGGCGAGCCGGACGAGCTCGCACGTTTCGACCTCGAACGCGAGTACGGGTTTACCGAGGAAGAGCTCACGGAGTGGTGGACCACGGCCACGAGCGCTGCCAATCCCCCTACCGAAGCGGAACGCGCGATGTTGCGGCGCATGGCGGAGACCGGCGATCGCTCCGGCTTCTACGTGCAGCACGACGACGGGAGCTTCACGCGGAAGTGACGGGAATTCTCGGCGTTTTCGTGATGGGAAATGCTGTTGACGTCCATGCGGAATCTTCACGAAAGTGAGCGGAAAATTATGCCCGACATAAGCGGATGGCGTAAGTCGAGCTACTCCTCACAGGAAACCAGCTGCGTCGAGGTCGGTCGTGTCCACTCCGGCGCGGCGGTGCGCGATACCAAGAACCGCGCCGCCGGATACTTCACCACCACGGCTCAGCAGTGGGCAGTGTTCATCGACGCGGTCAAGGCCAACCGGTTCGACTGAATCCCACTGAATAAATGCAGCCCCTCCGGAGCGCTTCGGAGGGGCTGTTTCTGCCTCCATCCCCGCGTGCGCGGGGCCTACACTCACTGCGCTGGGATTCTAGCGGCGCGAAGGCGTTGTGAGAACCACGTGGTCACTCCTCTTCGGACACCACAGCTTCGGGCGGACCGCTCCGGAGGCTGGATCGTCGATGACTCCGGTAGCGGTTCCCACCATTGTGGTCTGCTGCGTTGGAGTCCCCGCCCGGCCGGGTGGGAGCGGGGAGGGAGGCCCGGCCGGGCGGGGTTTTCGGTGGCGGTGCGTACATTTCGCGAGAAATTGACGTCGCTGCGTGGGGGCGTGCGCGGCGATTTCGTGGGAAATTGTCGCCCCGCCACCGGCGGCCCGGGGTGTCTCGGCGGTTGTCGGGGGGTGGCCGAGTACACGGTTCCGGGCCCGATCTTGGTGGGAAAAGGGATCGTGGGGGACGGACGCCGGGGCGGGTCAGTGTCTAGAGGCGGTGAAGCCCGTCGAGGACGCGGCGCATGAGTGCCAGCTCGGGAGGCTCTGCCACCGACGCGGGATCAGGGGAGGCAGCGGAAACGGCGGGAACGGTGTCAACAGCGGTTGGGCTGGTGGGATGCGGCGCTGCCGGTGGTGACTCCGGTGTCGGCGTCAGTGACGGCGCTACCGGGGCCGGTGGGCTGACACCGAACAGGTGCGGATACTCGTCGGGGTCGCACAGTGGCCAGCCGATCAACTCCGTGGTAGGGCGTTCGTCCCGGAAATACGACTCCAGCCGCAGCGCGGCCAGCCGTCGGGCGGCCGGGCCGCTGCCGCCCGCGTGGCGGGGCCGATAACTCGCCCGGTTGCCCCAGCCACCCAGCACGATCGCAGCCCCGGCCAGCACGACGGCGGTGGTCAGCAGCATCGCCGGATGCGTACTCATTCCGCCTCACCCCGCCTGCGGAACTCGTCCGGGTCGATCGAACCCGACTCCGGAGGGGTTCCCCCGCCGAAGGCCAGCGCGGCGGCGTAGTCACGCAGCTCATCGGAGAGCCGCTGCAATATTCCGGCGAGTTCGGCGCACTGCCTCGGGGTGGCCTGCCGGGCCGGGATGTCGTAGGAAGCCTGTTCGAGTTCCCACTGCTCGTGGGCAAGCCACATGCCCAACCTGCCCGCATAACTGGTCACCACGACTCACCCCCAGTCTGAACAGCCGAGGTGAGCACATCCCGCAGCTGGGCAGCCTGGCCGACCGTCCACACCGTCCGGTGGAACACCGTCGGCGTCTCGATCCGAATCACCTCCGGCGTCCACCGCGAGATCCACACCAGCAACGACGACGAGCCCTCCGACTCGTTGCCACACCACACCCGAACACCCGGATGATGCACCTCGTACCTGGTTGGCATCGATGACCTCCTGTAGTCAATATTAACTACTTGTATTTGGTGTGAGACCAGTTTGTAGGTATCGAGACCATTGGGACAATAGCTCTTTCAGGTGATCTCCACAGATGTTGTTCTCATTTACGGTGTGGTGCATGACCGGGACCACGAACCTCGCACCACGTGCCTACATCCTTGGCTCTGAACTTCGCGAAGCACGGGTAGGAGCCGGAATGACCGTTCGCAAACTGGCTACGCAGCTCGATGTTTCGCATTCGGTCGTAGTCCGTTGGGAGCGTGGTGGGCGAGTCCCATCCACCGAGTCGGTCTCGGCGATGTGCGCGGTGTTGGACCTGCCGAGTCACCAGCGAGACCGGCTACTTGAGTTGACTCGTGAAGCGGCTTCCGAACCGGTCAACTCGGTTTCGGTGGGAGCCACAGGAGAAGGTGATCAACTCACCGCTCTGCTTGAATTCGAGCGTACCTCTACTGCGATCACTGACGTATCTCCACTGCTCATGCCCGGACTCTTGCAAACCGGAGACTATGCACGGGCCATCATGGGCACCGGAGTTCCGAATGTAGACGAGCGTGTAGCGCTTCGACTGGGACGCAGCGATGTCATCACTCGTCGGAAAGCGCCAGCTGCATACACAGCTTTCATATTGGACTCGGTGCTGCACCAAGCTGTTGGTGATGAGGAGGTTATGGCGGAACAGTTGTTGCACCTGACCGAGATGAGTCAGCGAGGCAACGTCGAAGTGCGCGTTATACCGAGGCATCTCGGTTGGACTCCAGCACACGCCGGACCATTCATGCTGCTGGAGTTCGAGCGTGCCTCGCCTGTGGTGCACTTGGAACACCACAGGTCAAGTGCTTTTCTGCGTGACGAGGGGGACGTTTCGGCATTCGTTGATGCGCGGGATGATATCGATCGGTTGGCGATGAGTGCAGAGGAATCGAGGGAGCTCATCACCGAGACAATCGAACGATTGGAGGCGACGTGACTCTGTCGCACGCGGTGAGCACGTGGCGTAAGAGCAGCTACAGCAGTCAGGAGACCAACTGCGTTGAAGTCGGTCGTCTCGATGGTGGCGCGGCGGTCCGCGACACCAAGGATCGTGCCGCCGGGTACTTCACCACCACTGTCCAGCAGTGGGCCACCTTCATTAACGCGGTAAAGATCGACCGGTTCGACTGAATCCCAGCGAACGAACACAGCGCCTCCGGAACAGCACTCCGGAGGCGCTTTTACTGTCTCCAATCCCGCGTGCGCGGGGCCTACGAGCGGGCCACGGCTGCCGACGGCAGCGACCTCGGTCCATCCCCGCGTGCGCGGGGCCTACGACTCACGCGACAAGCTCGCGACGCTCATGGAGGGTCCATCCCCGCGTGCGCGGGGCCTACGGCGAGCCGACCGGCGAGCAAGAGCCACAGACGGGTCCATCCCCGCGTGCGCGGGGCCTACTCACTGCGCTGGGATTCTAGCGCGGCGAAGGCGCTGTGAACATCACTCCGTCACATCCCATTGGACATATCCGCCCGGTCGGGTCTCGTGCGATCTCCTCTACTGCCCGTACCTCCGCCGAAACTCGGCGCCGACAGGGGTCAGCTGTGGGAGTGGCCCGGGGTGGGCGGGGCGTAAATTTCTCGCGAAATCGCCGCGAGGTGGGCCGGGAGGCCGGGCGTAAATTTCCCAAGAAATCGCCGGGCTGCCGGGCTGCCGGGCTGCCGGGCTGCCGGGCTGCCGGGCTGCCGGGCTGCCGGGCTGCCGGGCCGCCGGGGCAGGTGAGCGGAGGCAGTGCCGCCATGGCACCGCTCCGTCCTCGTTGCGGCTCTGCGAGCCGCCGTGAATGGCACAATCGTGGGAGTGGGGGCGACAGGTCGGCAGCGATGAGGTGAGTGTGTCCAGTCCCCGTTCCAAAGGTCCCCCGGCCGGTGGTTTCCCGCACGACAGTCGCGGCCCCGGTGCCGGTAACCCGAGGGTCGGTAACCCGAGGGACGACAACCCCCGTATCGACGATCACCGGTTCGACGGCGCCGGATCCGACGAGCAGGACTTCGAGAGCTCCCGCTTCGACCGCGTCATCACCGAACCGGTCATGCTCAGCTACGCCGCCTACGACGTGCTGCACCACGACGAGTTCGGCGCGGGCACCGCCAAACCGGCCGGGCTGGAGGGCGTTTCCCCCGGCGCCACGCACCGCGAACGCGCGGCGATCGTCGAGGCGGCCAACGCCGAACTGCGCCAGGCGGGCCTGATCAGGGGTGACGCTCCGATCGGCGCGCTGCGCGACACGCTCCGCCTGCTGCGTACACCGCAGCGCCGCGTCTACGGCTGGTACTCCATCCGCACCGACGCCGGGGCGACACGGGGTGGCTTCCAAGTGGCCGAGGCCGACGACTTCGCCGTGCTCGCCGCCGTGGAGCAGGACCGCGTACTGCTCGAACCGGTCGAACCCGACGCCCTGCCATCCACAGTGGCCGGACTGCTACCGGACGCGCCACCGGTGGACGAAGCACCGACCACCATGCCGCCCCCGCCTGCCCGACACACCGTGCCGGACCGCGACCGCCGTTCCCGGTCCGACCAGAACGAATCGAACGCACCGGACGACGAGCGGCCAACCCGGACGCGATCGACACCGCCGGGACATCGACTGCTGGAACGGCTGACCGCGCCGCCGCTGGACTTCGCGCTGCGCGCCGTGCGCTCGCAGTACGTCTCGCGCGGCACCGAGCGGGAGTGCGAGTACCCGCTGAACTACTACGCGGGCCCCGAGGGGGCGCTGCTCACGGTCATCAAACGCGACGAGGACGACGAGCCGCTGCTGCACCTCCACCCGGCGACCACGGAGGTCTTCCTGCGGGAGCTGCGTGAGCTGGGCCGGTTCCGCTGAACTCCCGATGATTGCACGGAGGGTGAGTAAGCATGATCACAGCGGGCTTACGGACAGCACCCGGGTGCTCGTGAGAAAGTGGCCCTTGTGAGATCAGTCATCGCGCGCCCACGGTTGATTATCGCGCTGCTCGCGGCCTGCCTGCTGGCCGGTTGTGGTTCCCAGCCGTCCCGGATCGGCTCGGCAGCGCTCGTCGGTGACCAGGCCATCCCGGTGAGCACGGTGCAGCAGCGGTTCGAGGCGGTCGTCGGTGAGCGCCCGCAACTGCGCGAGCAGCTCGACGAGCAGGGACGCAAGGACGAGCTGGCGCGGCAGATAGCCGCGTTCACCGTACGGCAGAAGCTCGCCGAAGTGGCCGCTCGACGCCAGAACCTGCGGGTCTCCGAGCAGGAGATCACCCAGTGGGTGCAGCAGCGGGGCGGTGCGCGGGCCGCCACCGAGGGAACCATCTTCACGGCCGATGAGGTCCGCTCCGTGGCGCGTTCGCTGGTGCTGATGCGCAAGCTCGGCAGCAAGCACCTGGCGAGCACCTCGGTGGTCTTCGACTACACCAGCGCCACCAGCCGTGCCGAGGCCGAGCGCAAGGCGAACCGCATGGCTCGTGGCCAGGAGCAGGCCGCCGAACTGATCCAGCAGGACAAGTCCGAAGGGGTTCCCGCGGGCTCGGGGCGCGAGCTCAGCGCGGCGAGCAGCCCCAGCTTCGCCGCCCAGACGCCGCTGTTCGCGGCCGACGAGGGTACGGTGCTCGCCTTCCCCGGACCCGGCAGGCAGAGCGCCGGTCAGTGGCTCGTCGCGCGGATCACCGAGCGAACCACCGGAAACGGTGACGGCCAGTCGAACACTCCATCGCTGGGCAGGCAGGGCGCGCAGCTCACGCAGGCTTTCGGTGCGCGGCTGCTCGGTCTGACCGCGCAGCGCGTCGGTGTCGAGCTCAGCCCGCGCTACGGCGTGTGGGACTCGCTGGAACTCACCGCCGCACCGGATGAGGGGCAGACCAGCGGATTCCGCATTCCCGAGCGGGAGAGCCGGGCCTGATCGAGATTTCCGGTCGGGTTGTCGGATCGCTCGCTCGGCGGAATCTCCCACCGGCTGTCGCTTCGGAGCGGAGACATCGAGCGACTTCCGTGGTTTCCGGACCCCGGTGTGCTCCGTCGGGACGCCCGAGGGCACACCATGATCGAGTAATGGCTGGAACAATCGGGGTATGAGTGCCGTCGGTGAATCCCGCCCCTCCGTCGTCGACGGCTGCGCGGTGGTGCTGGTGGACGACCGCCTCGGGGACGTCGTGCCCGCCGAGGCGGTTCCCTGGCTGCGTGGTGCGGGGGAGGTCTACGCCGATCCCGGACTGGCCGAATCCACCCGTGACTCGTTGGAAGCCGCCGCGCCGCCGGAGCACGCCGAGCTGCTGCGCCGGGCGGCCCGCGAGCCTGTGGTGCTGGTCGCCCCCGACGATCACTCGGCAGCGGTGCGGGAACTGCTGGCGGCGGGAGCCCGCGAGGTGCGGGCGACGCCCCCGCCGGGAGTCGAGCTGCTGGACGCGGTGACGGTGATGGACCGGCTGCGTTCCCCCGGCGGCTGTCCGTGGGACGCGCGGCAGACGCACGAGTCGCTGCGCACCTATCTGGTCGAGGAGACCTACGAACTGCTGGAGGCCCTGGAGAGTTCCGACCGCGGTGCCATGCGGGAGGAACTCGGTGACGTGCTGCTGCAGGTGCTGTTCCACGCCCGCGTGGCGGCCGAGAACGAGGCCGATCCGTTCGACGTCGACACCGTCGCGGCCGAGCTGGTGAGCAAGCTCGTCTCGCGTCACCCGCACGTGTTCGCCACCGACGATTCGATGCACGACGCCGAGTCGCAGCACGCGAGGTGGGAGGAGCTCAAGCAGCGCGAGAAGCAACGCGAGTCCGCTGTGGACGGTGTGGCGCACGGGCAACCGGCCGCCGCGCTGGCGGCCAAGCTCGTGCAGCGTGCCGAGCGGGCCGGGATACCGGCCGAGCTGATCGGCGAGGACTCCCATCCGGGAGCCGAGCTGTTCGACGCCGTGGCACGCGCGAGACGCGACGGCGGTGACCCGGAGGACACGCTGCGCGCGGCCTCGCTGGCCTTCGACCGCCGCATCCGGGCCGCCGAGGCACGCGCGCGCACCGCCGGAGCCGATCCCGCGCGGCTGTCCGAATCCGATTGGCGCGAGTACTGGCCAAAAGCCGACGAAACCGGTGAAATCGACGAACCGGGCTGAGGTCTTTCAACCGTGACCGGCGACTCCACCGAACCCGGTGGGTCGGGTAACAGTTCAGTGACCTAGGGAGGTCCGCGATCGTGCCGCGACGACGGAAAGCATCCGACTCGCCGCTCGTGCTGTTGAGCGGACTGGCTATGCTCGCAGTGCTCGTGCTGTTGGCCGGATTACTGGACAACGGCGGGCAGCGGAATCGGTCCCGGCTGCCCAGCGCCACGGCACCACCGCGTGCCGGGGCGCAGCCACCCCAGGTGCGCCCGTTACCCGGCGGCGCCGATCCCGCCGCGACTTCCCGCCCGCAGCGGCAGCTCTCCGACTGGGCCGAGAACTTCTCCGACGAGCTCAACATCCCGATGGCCGCGCTGGAGGCCTACGGCTACGCCGAACTGGCCCTGGAACGCACCAGGCCGGACTGCGGGCTGAGCTGGTCGGTGCTCGCCGGGGTCGGCGCCGTCGAGTCCGGTCACGGCCGCTACGGCGGTTCGGACCTGGACAGCACCGCCCGCCCCGAGCCGCCCATCAGGGGAATCCCGCTGGACGGCAGCGAGGGCGTGCGGCTCATCCGCGACACCGACGGGGGGAAGCTGGACGGCGACACGGTCTACGACCGCGCCGTCGGCCCGCTGCAGTTCATCCCGAGCACCTGGCGTGATTGGGGACGCGACGGCGACGCCGACGGGGTGGCGGACCCCGACGACCTCGACGACGCGGCGCTCGCCGCGGGCTACTACCTCTGCGACTCGGGCAGCGACCTGCGCCGTGCCGAGCAGTTCCGCGACGCCGTGCTGCGGTACAACGCCAGCGGCGAGTACGTGCAGCAGGTGCTCGACCACGCCGACGACTACGGCAAGCGCAGCCGCGAACTGACGCGGAAGGAGTAGGGCGTAGTTCGGGATCGTGACCGGTCACCCGCCGCCCGCCGTGCGGCCTTGAGCCGTCCCGGTGAAACCGTTACCGGGGCAACAGTCGAGCCGCTTGTGACAGCGACCGCGAGACCTCCGGCAAGTCGATGCGGTCCTCGGGCAGTCCGCGTGATCGGAACCAGTCGGTGATGTTGCGAACGTCGCGTTCCAGATAACGCGCTCCCGACGGATTCGCGACCACGTCCACGGCCTGGGGCAGGTCGATGAGAACGATCTCCCCGTTGTGGACCAGCACGTTGTAACAGGACAGATCACCGTGCGTCAGACCCTGCTCGGCCAGCCCGAACAACGCGGAGAGCGTCTGTATCCACAAGTCCTCGAGCACGTCCGGTGTGGGGCGTAGTTCGGCCAGCCGGGGTGCGGGAGAGCCGTCGGCATCGCCGACGAACTCCAGCAGTACCTCCGTGCCCACGCGTTGGACGGGATAAGGTACGGGTATTCCGGCCGAGCGCAGCTCGCCCAGGACGCGGAACTCCGCCACGGCCCACTGCTCGGCGAGTAGACCGCGCCCGAACGAACTGCGGACCGACATCGCACGGTTCTCCCGTGATTTGCGCATCCGGCGGCCCTCCAGATACTCGGCATCGCGGTGGAACCGCCGGTGATCCGGAGCGCGGTAGCGCTTGGCCGCCAGCAGGCACTCGCGTGCCGTTCCGGGGACCGAGCGGCGTATCAGTTCGACGTCGGCTTCCTTGCCGGTCTTGAGCACGCCGAGCTCCTGGTCCACGGCCGCGAGCTCGGTGACCAACCAGGAGGGGCGGGGTAGCGGGCCGCGTTCACCGGTGTCCCAGGTGGACCACCGGTCGGCATCCTCGGGAAGTCCGGAGGCGGGCGGTTCCTCGCGCAGTGCGGTGAGCAGGTCGCGCTCTTCCTCCGTCAGCCTGCCGCCACGAGTTCGGTCCGGCTGCTCGGAAGATCTCCGACCGCCACGCGTTCGGCCGGTGTTCGTCGTGCGGTTGCGGTTGCGCAACGGATAGTCGTCGGGATCGACTTCATCGCTGGAGTGCATCTCCGGCGGCTCCTCAAGGGAGATCCTCCGCCACGAGCACCCTGTGGTCCGGGGTGTCAGCTACCGGTCAGGAGAGCTGCGGGCAGGAGGAAACGGATGGTTGCCTGCGTGACACGAATGAGAACGGTCATGGCACACCTCCTTCAGTCGTCGCCCCCGTCGGCTTTCGGGCCGATGCGGTGAAGCGAATCCTGCCTCATCGGTCGACCGGGTACAACCGAATTCGTGCTCGACCGGCCGCCGGAATCCGGTTCCGCTCGTTTCTCCGGGGCGCGCTCGGACGATCGTTACTGTCGTCGGTCAGAGCGTCATCCCCTGCAGCAGGTCGGGAGCCGCGACGAGGACGAAACCGGCCACCAGCAACGGCAGGGTCAGCACACCGATTCGCCGCAGCCTGCCGTCCCGAGTGTCGGCGAGATGGAGCGTGAGCAGGACGGCGCAGCCGCAGCAGAGCAGCAGCGGGAGATCGCTGTCCGCCAACCCGAATCCCGTTTCCTCGATCGTGGCGGCCAGCAGCAGTGCGATCGCGGTGGCGGTTGCAGCCGAACCCGACCAGGATGCCCCGCCGATGGCGGAGAAGACAGCTCCCAGCACTGCCCCTGTCAACATCGCCAGCACACACCACATGACCAGGTTGTTCACCTGAACCCCGATGTCGGGCGCGTCGGGATAGTAGACGGTGTTGTAGAGCAGCGGCTTGCCGACGTAGAAGGCCACCACCGCGCCGAGCAGGCAGACGATGGTGCGCGGCACCGCCGTGCGAGGAGCGCGGCGAGCGCTGACCAGCACGGCCAGCAGCACCCACGGGGTCAGCGCGTGCGCGAACGGATTCAGCAGGCGGTGGTAGAACCCGAAGGCGGCGAACGCGCCGGAGAGCACCCCGACCGAGCCCACGAGCAGCAGCGCCGCGCCGCTCCACAGCGCACCGTTGGCGCGGTTCCGTGCCGCCGCGTTCGCGACGGACAGGTCGTCCGACACTTCGACTCCTCGGGCTCGCGATCGGGCGGTTTTCGCGCTCCGCGTGCCGGGCGTGGAGCACGCGTCAGTCTCCCACATCAAGATCGTGTTCCGGGGCGGTGCGAACAAGGATCCGGACCGCCGCGAGCGGAGGTCGGGTACGGCTGGACATGTCGCCTAACCTGTTGCAGTGACCGAATCCGCTTCGTCGAAGCACCCGCGTTCCCGCTCGGTGTCGCGCGCGGTGCTGGCCGTCGCCGGACGCGGCGTCCTCGCGGTGGGCACGGTGGCGAGCACCGTGCTCGCGGTCGGTGCGGTGGCGGTGTTCGGGGAACCGGCCGCCGCGCCGCAGGCGCCGCCGCTGGCACGGCAGAGCGTCGAACCCGCCCCGGTGGAACCGGGGTCGAGCGCCCCCGGCCGGTCCGCGACCGGCTCCGAACCCGGCGACGAATCGGGCGAGGACCCGGTGCGCGACTGGGCCAACGAGGTGGCCGCCGTCGTCGACGTCCCGTCCCGGGCGCTGGTGTCCTATGTGAACGCCGATCTGGCGATGCGCAGCCGAGCTCCGAATTGTGGCGTGGATTGGGCGACCCTGGCGGGCATCGGGCGGGTCGAGTCGGACCACGGCCGCTACAGCGGACGCAGGCTCGGCGCCGACGCGGTTCCCTCCAGCCCCATCATCGGAGTGCCGCTGGACGGCGGCGAGGACGTGCGTGCCATCACCGACACCGACGACGGCGTGCTCGACGGCGACACCGTCCACGACCGTGCCGTCGGGCCGATGCAGTTCATTCCCTCCACCTGGGCGAAGTGGAGCACCGACGGCAGTGGCGACGGGGTCGGTGATCCGCACAACCTCGACGACGCGGCGATGGCCGCCGCGCGCTATCTGTGCGCGGGTGGACGCGACATGCGCAGCGGCGACGGCTGGTGGTCCGGCGTGATGTCCTACAACAACTCGGTTTCCTACGCCAGGAAGGTGTTCAGCCTGGCCGAGCGATACGCCCAAGCGGGTAGCCGCGACGAATGACCCACCGAGAATTGCAGAAGCGCTTTCGGTGAGTGGTCGGGTAGCCGTCACGTGCGCTGCTTACCCGCGTGGTCCCGTTCAGAGGAGCGGCGCGGCGATTTCGCGAGAAATTGACGCCATCCCGAGGTGAGGTGGCGGAACCTCTCGCGGGCTCTCGCTGTGGGTGCCCCGACATCGGGTAGCGACCTACACGACGTCGGGGCCGTCCTCGCGAGAGCACCACGAGAGAACCCGCGGCGGTGCCGATTGCGTAAGTGGTTGGGGTTCGGCTCGGACGCGTCCGAGAGGGCCCCACGTTCGACGGGCACAGCGGGATTCCCGGAGCACTGCTCGACGCGGGGTGGAGCGCTACTCGACGCGGGACTGTCGTGTTGTTGGTGGTGGGATACGTCACTCGGTCGCGTTGACCCGAGCGATGTGCGCTCGGATCTCTCCAAGTACTTCCTGGTACGCGGGATCGGGGTACATGGTCGTGGCCAGCCGCACCTGGGTGTGCGCCTCGTTCAGTCTGCCCTGCCGTTGCAGGGTTCTTCCCAGTACTAGTCGGGCATAGTGGTCGGACGGGTCCAGTTCGATGACTCGCAGGAACGCCAGTTCGGCACGCTGGAACTGCGCCGAGAACAGATACGCGCGTCCTGCCAGCAGCTGCACGCTCGGCTTGTCCGGATCCTCTTCGAGCACCGGACCGAGCGCGCGTAACGCCTCCAGCGGGCGTCGCTGCGACACAAGGGTTTCCGCTTTGCGGAAAGCTTCTACGGTACCTTCAGCCCTCATTACCACACCAACGGTACGACTCGATCGACGGTTCCGCCATAGTGCTCGGTCGGATGTTGCCAACTCTGTTCCCGTGGTCATCCCTCGGATCGGCGCTTTCGTCGCACATGCCGGGAGCCTGACCGCGAGCCTGCGGCGGACGATCAGAGCGCCCGGTTAGGCTCGGAGGCAGTCGTCGGGCGCCCGGCCCTCACCGGCGGGACCGCCGGTGGAAGCATCGCGGCGGGCCGTGGCGTCTCGGATTCACAAAGCTTGTTAGGAGCACACGTGGCGATCATCGAGCAGGTCGGCGCTCGCGAGATCCTGGACTCGCGGGGCAACCCCACCGTCGAGGTCGAGGTGGCCCTGGATGACGGCACGCTGACCCGCGCTGCCGTTCCTTCCGGAGCATCGACCGGCGAACACGAGGCCGTCGAGCTGCGCGACGGTGCCGCCGAGCGTTACGGCGGCAAGGGCGTGGAGAAGGCAGTGGCCGGCGTGCTGGACGAGGTGGGCCCGGAGCTGGTCGGCGTGGAGGCCATCGAACAGCGCGTGGTCGACCAGAAGCTCGTCGACCTGGACGGCACTCCGACCAAGTCCAGGCTGGGGGCCAACGCGATGCTCGGTGCCTCGCTGGCGACCGCCAAGGCGGCAGCCGAGTCGACCGGGCTCGAACTCTTCCGGTACGTGGGTGGCCCCAACGCGCACGTGCTGCCGGTGCCGATGATGAACATCCTCAACGGCGGCGCGCACGCCGACACCGGTGTGGACATGCAGGAGTTCATGATCGCGCCCATCGGGGCCGACTCGTTCTCCGAGGCGCTGCGCTGGGGAGCCGAGACCTACCAGGCGCTGAAGTCGGTGCTCAAGAGCAAGGGAATGGCCACCGGACTCGGTGACGAGGGCGGCTTCGCACCCGACCTGCCCAACAACCGCGAGGCGCTCGACCTGATCGCCACCGCAGTGGACAAGGCGGGCTACAAGCTGGGCAGGGACGTCGCGCTGGCGCTCGACGTCGCCGCGACCGAGTTCTACTCGGACGGCGTCTACCAGTTCGAGGGCTCCAAGCGCAGTGCCGAGCAGATGATCGGCTACTACACCGAGCTGCTCGACTCCTACCCGCTGGTCTCGATCGAGGACCCGCTCTCGGAGGACGACTGGGACGGCTGGACCCGGATGACCTCCGAGATCGGCGAGAAGGTCCAGATCGTCGGCGACGACCTGTTCGTGACCAACCCGGAGCGGTTGGAGGAGGGCATCAACCGGCGCGCGGCCAACGCGCTGCTGGTCAAGGTCAACCAGATCGGCACGTTGTCCGAGACCCTCGACGCGGTGAACCTGGCGAACTCCTGCGGCTACCGCAGCATGATGAGTCACCGTTCCGGCGAGACCGAGGACACCACCATCGCCGATCTCGCGGTGGCCACCGGCTGCGGCCAGATCAAGACCGGTGCTCCCGCCCGCAGCGAGCGGGTGGCCAAGTACAACCAGTTGCTGCGCATCGAGGAGAACCTCGGCGACGCCGCCCGTTACGCGGGTGAATTGGCCTTCCCCAGGTTCAGCGCGGAGGTGTGATCCATGCCGACCGGGCGACCGGCACAACGCGATCGACGGAACGAGGCGGACGGCACGAGCCGTACCCGGCAGTCGACGCGTGCGCGGCGCCCGCGCGGTGACTCGGACGGCAGGACCGCGCCGCGTCGGAGGTCCGGGCCCCGAGGGGCCCGGACCCCGGCGGGCACCGGTGGTGCGTTCAAGCTCTCCTCCACCAGACGGGCCGCCGTGCTGGCCACCCTCGTGTGCGCCATGGCGTTGAGCGTCTCGGTCCCGCTGCGCACGTATCTCGGGCAGCTCGACGAGCTGTCCGACATGGAGCAGCGGGAGCAGCAGCTGAGCGAGGAGGTGCGGCGGCTGTCGGAGCGGAAGGCGGAACTGTCGGACCCGAGTCGGCTGGAGGCCGAGGCGCGGGAGCGCCTCGGCTACGTCCGGCCGGGCGAAACGCCCTACATCGTCGAGCTGCCCTCCGAGGAGAAGCAGCAGTCCGAGGAGAAGGCCGCTCCGGAGTCGAAACCGTGGTACCAGCGGATGTGGAACACGTTCACGTGAGAGGGGAAGTGACAGTGTCGGGCGTGGACCCGAGCGGTGAGCCCACCGCGACCGAGGACGACCGGCTGATCGTGCGGCGCCAACTGGGTCGTCCGCCGAGGGGAATGCGTGACGTGGTCACCCGCGACTCCTCGGGCGAACCCACCGTGGTGCGCACCAGCCCCCGACTGCCGGACGGGACTCCGTTCCCCACGCTGTACTACCTCACCGCGCCCCGGCTGGTGACCCTGGTGTCCACGCTGGAGTCCGAGGGGCTGATGCGCGAGATGACCGAGCGGTTGGCCACCGACACCGAGCTGGCCGAGCGGTATCGCCGCGCGCACCAGGAGTACCTCGCCGAGCGCGACGCGCTCGAACCGCTCGGCACCGAGGTCAGCGCGGGCGGGATGCCCGGCAGGGTGAAGTGCCTGCACGTGCACGTGGCCCACTCGCTTGCCAAGGGGCGCGGGGTTAACCCGTTCGGGGACGAGGCGCTCGACGTGATCGCCCAACGGTGGCCCAACGAAGCACCGGAGCTCTTTCCTTCCTTCGGGTGAGGGGTGCGGCTCGGTTGTCATGTGTGGTCGCTTGGCGGAACCTCTCGCACGGCTCTCGCTGCGGGTCCGGCGACCTCGGGTAGCGACCTACACAACGTCTCCGGCGTCCTCGCGAGAGCCGCACGCGAGAACCCGCGGCGGTGCCGATTGCGAGCATGGTCGGAGTTCGAGCTGCGGGAGTGGTGGGGGGGTTCGGCTCCGCGTCGTAGCGGCGCGGCGATTTCGCGAGAAATTGACGGAGCACGGAGCCAAACCGCCGCACTGGGGAGTCAATTTCGCGAGAAATTGACGCCGCCCCGAAGTCGGGTGGCGGGGCCTACCGCGCGGCTCTCGTCGCGGCCGGCTCCGGTATCGAGGCGGTGCCGACCGCGTGAGTGGTGGTAGTTCGGCGGCTTCAGTCCTCGCGGGGAGTGACCCGGTCCAGCAGGACGTCGGATCGGGTGCCGGTGGCGCCGAGGGTGTGGCCGTCACCGTCCAGCCGGGCCGCCAGGAAGGTTTCGGCGACCTCCGTCGGCGCGGTGCGCAGCAGCAGGCTCGCCTGCAACGTCAGCACGAGCCGTTCCGCCAGGGCACGAGCCCGCTCTTCGCGCGGTTCGCCCAGTTCCTCCCGCAGCTTTCGCAACGAGCGGTCGTAGCGCTCGTCCTGTCCGGCCGCGCGGTCCAGCTCGGCCAGCAGCGTCTCGGCCGTGTCGGGCTGCTTGTGCAGCGCTCGCAGGGTATCCAGCGCGGTCACGTTGCCCGAGCCCTCCCAGATGGACAGCAGCGGAGCCTCCCGGTATAGCCGGGGCATGCCGGACTCCTCGACGTAGCCGTTGCCTCCCAGGCATTCCAGTGCCTCGCCGATCACCGTGGGGGCACGCTTGCAGACGTAGTACTTCGTGGCGGGCAGCGCCAACCGCAGCAGGTCCAGTTCTGCCCGGTCGCCGCGCTGTCCCCGGTCGATCGCGCTGGCCAGTCGCATCGCCAGGCCGACGGCCGCCTCCGACTCCACCGCCAGATCCGAGAGGACCGCGCTCATCAGCGGGGTCCGGTTCAGCGTGCTGCCGAAGGCGGCGCGGTGCGCGGCGTGGTGCGCCGCCTCCGAGAGCGCGATGCGCATGTTGGCCGCGGAACCGAGCACGCAGTCCATCCTGGTCATCGACACCATGTCGATGATGCTGCGCACCCCGCGTCCCGCTTCGCCGATCAGCCAGCCGATCGCGCCCTCGTACTCCAGTTCGGCCGAGGCGTTGGACTTGTTGCCCAGCTTGTCCTTGAGCCGCCGCAGCCGTACCGCGTTGCGCGTGCCGTCCGGTAGCACCCGGGGAACCAGCAGGCAGCTCAGCCCGGCAGGGGTCTGTGCCAGCGTGAGGAACAGGTCGTTCATCGGTGCCGAGGTGAACCACTTGTGCCCGATGATCCGGTAGCTGCCGTCGGTCAGTGGCTCGGCCGTGGTGGTGTTGGCGCGTACGTCCGAGCCGCCCTGCTTCTCGGTCATCGACATCCCTGCCAGCAGACCGCGCTTGTTCGCGGCGGGACGGAGACCGAAGTCGTAGTTCGTGGCGCGCAGTCCCGGTTCGTAGACCTCGGCGAGCTCGGGAGTGTGCCGCAGAGCGGGGACCGAGGCGAAGGTCATCGAGATCGGGCAGCCGTGGCCCGCCTCGGCCTGCGACCAGAGGTAGAACCCGGCGGCGCGGTGCAGGTGCGCCCCTTCCGACGCGTCCGGTGCCCACGGTGCCGCGTGCAGCCCCTCGGAGACCGCGCGTTCCATCAGCCAGTGCCAGGAGGGGTGGAACTCCACCTCGTCGATGCGGTGGCCGTAGCGGTCGTGGCTGTGCAGCACCGGCGGGTGCTCGTTGGCGAGCCTGCCGTGCTCACGCGCCGTGGCGGAGCCCGCCTGCCGCGCCAGTGGACGCAGTTGCTCGATCCGTTCCGACTGGCCGTGCTCGGCCAGCGCCTCCCGCAGCGCCGGGTCGCAGTCCAGCGGATCGAAGTCGTCCAGCGGGGGCGGCTGGTTGCTGACCTGGTGGGTCGCCGGGATGGCGAAGTCGGTTGCGGACTCTCCGGGCTGCGTCATGCCCGCAGCGTAGGACATATCGGTTACCGAAGAGTAGTAGTCGTCGCTCCCGATCGAGCGGTGCAGCCGCGCGCGAGGAGTCCCGGACCGAGTGGTCGTCAATTTCTCGCGAAATCGCTGGATCGGTGGGGGTGGTGCGGCCCCCGCCCACCGTCAATTTCTCGCGAAATCGCCGCGCCTGCGGAGCACTCAAGCCGAGCTCCCATCATTCCCGCGGGCCGCACTCCGACCACCCTCGCAGTCGGCACCGCCGCGGGGCCTCCGGTGCGGTTCTCGCGAGGACGGTCCCGACGTGGCGTAGGTGGCTACCCGATGTCGGGGCACCCGCTCACGAGACGTGCGGGAGGTTCCGCCACAGCACCACCCCGGCAACCCGCGCCGGGAAACCGCTGTTCATCGGGCGATCTTCACGCCGATGGTGTGAAATCCGGGAGGAGTCGGCGATGCCGCGAGGACCAAAACTGGGGAGGGCGATCGTGCCGCGTCGGAGCAGAACGTCGCCGTGGCGGCGATGTGACCAACCTTCGTGGTGGCCCCGGCATTCCGAATCCGAAACACTTCCGAAACCGACCGCCCGTCGCGGTCCGCGCAGACCACCGGTCGGTTCGCTGTTGGCGCTGTTGGCGTTGCTGTTGCCGTTCGTACTGGTCGGTGGTGCCAACGCGCTCACGGCCGCGATGTTCGGCGATCCGGGTGGCGGTGACCGCCCCGGAACGCCGCCGAGACAACTGGGGGTCACCGGGGAGCTGCCCGAACAGCGGGAACCCGGCGTGCGACTGCTCCGGGACAGTCGTTCGATGCGGGGACCTTCCGAACCGGACACCGGAGCGGGGTCCGCCATTCGGGTGCCGGACGGGCCCGCCGGGATTCCGGAGCCGATGCTGCGGGCCTACCGCGACGCCGCGGACCGGATCTCGGAGACCGAGCCGTCCTGCGGGCTGCACTGGTCGGTGCTCGCGGCGATCGGACGTGTCGAGTCCGACCACGGCGACTCCGGTCGGGTCGATGATTCCGGAACGACCGTGACCGCGATCCTCGGGCCACGGCTCAACGGGGGAGCGGAATTCGCCGCCGTGCCGGACACGGATTCCGGGGATCTGGACGGGGACCCGGTCTGGGACCGCGCGGTGGGTGCGATGCAGTTCCTGCCCGCCACCTGGGACCGCTACGGCGTGGACGGCAACGACGACGGTGTCGCCAGCCCGCACAACGCGCACGACGCGGCGCTGGCGGCCGGGAAGTACCTGTGCGCGGCGGGCGGGGATCTGAGCCGCGACGAGGGGCTGGCCCGCGCCGTGTTCGAGTACAACCACTCGGAACGCTACGTGCGTGACGTGCTCGGCTGGGCCACCGCCTACCGCACCGGCGGGCACCCCACGCCCGCGCCGGACATCCCCGAGCTCGGACCGGCCGCACCCGAACGGAGTGGCGAGGTGGTCCACCCACCGGCTCCCAGCGAGGGGCCGAAGCCGAGTGATCGGCGGACGCCTGACGAGTTCCCGCCGTTGTCCCCGGCCTCGCCCCCGGAAAACTCGCCTTCGGGGACCGGTCCCTCGGAGACCGCGCCTTCCTTCGAACCGATCGTGCCCGAGACGCGGCAGCGTCCTACCGGGCAATCCGCCCCCACCGGAAGCGAACCGGGCGGTAACACCTCGTCGAGCACCGAGCCCGACGCCGAGTCGTCGGGCGGTTCAGGCGACTGACCGGCGCGTTCCGCACGCGTCGCGGAACGCGCCCCGCGAGGAGGCCGTCAGTTCTGCTGCTCCATCTCCCGGCTCATCTGCTCCTGGAACTCGTTCTGGAACTCGGGCGACTGGAAGACCGAGACCGCGAGGATCGCCCAGACGATGCAGATGACCAGGCCGACACCGGACAGGACCGTCCCCGTGATCGCGGCCTTCTTGTTGGTGGCCCTGCCCTGCGAGACCTTCCGGATGCCGATGATGCCGAGGATGATGCCGACGATGACGACCGGCCAGGCGATGATCCCGAACACCGGGATCAGCGACAGCACCACCCCGATGATGCCGAGCACGAGCGCGGCGGTTCCGAGGCCGTTGCTCGGCTGCTGTTCGGGTTGCTGTTGGTAGTCCTGATAGGACACTTTCGATCCTTCCGTGACGTCGTTGGCCGGTGCGTTTCCGATTCCCGCGAAACTTCGGTTTCCGCGTGCTGCGAACCCGGCACCGAACGGGGAACCCTATAACGCGATTGTCCGGTTGCGGCTCCAGTTGCCCGATCTGGGCCGGCTGTTCACCGTTTCGTTGTACGAGTCGTGATTTCCCCTACACCGACACGCCGAAACCCACCGGTAGCTCCCTTGCCCGATCCCGCTCGCGCCGTTCACCGAGCCGCTGTCCGGGACGGGTGTCGGCGGCCGTTCCGCCTACGGCTTACCGAATCGGTTCGGGTCGCCCGTGCCGCCCACCCTGCGCTGCAATAGCCTGGACCCGACAAGGTGCTCGGAGGTGAATCTCGACTTCGGAACGGCTCAACGGGTTTCGCCCGGACACGACTGGATCGCCGACGTTTTTCCGCCGGTATTGCCGACCGACGTGATGCATTCGGCGCCGCCGGCGCCGAAACACCCACCTACGCAGTCCGCACCGCCGCGGGTTCTCCCGTGCGGCTCTCGCGAGGAAGGCCCGACGTCGTGTAGGTCGCTACCCGATGTCGCCGGACCCGCAGCGAGAGCCGTGAGAGAGGTTCCGCCAAGCGAGCACCCCGTCCAATCAACCGGGAGACTTCGAAACGGGAGGAAGCATGGTGCGCGTTGCTGCGATCGACTGCGGGACGAACTCGATCCGGCTGTTGATCGCCGAGGTGACAGTCCACGACGACGGCACGCGCGAACTGCGCGATCTGCACCGCGAGATGCGGATCGTGCGGCTGGGGCAGGGGGTCGACGCCACCGGCAGGTTGTCCGAGGAGGCGCTCGACCGCACCAGGCAGGCGCTGCACGACTACGACGAGCGCATCCGCGAGGAGGCCGTCGAGCGCACCAGGATGGTGGCCACCTCGGCGACCAGGGACGCGGCCAACCGCGAGGACTTCTTCGGGATGGTCCGCGAGACGCTGGGAGTGGAGGCCGAGGTCATCACCGGCGAGGAGGAGGCCAGGCTCTCCTTCGTCGGCGCGGTGGGCGATCTGGGTCCAGCGGACGGCCCATTCCTGGTGGCCGATGTGGGGGGCGGTTCGACCGAGCTGGTGCTCGGCCACTGGGACGGCAAGGAGGCCGAGATCGTCGGATCCCACTCAGCGGACATCGGATGCGTTCGTCTCACGGAGCGTTGTTTGCATACCGATCCGGCTACCTCCGATGAGGTGAAGATCGCGGGTGAGCTCACGCGGGAAGTGCTGGACGAGGCGTTCGCCGCCGTGGACGTCTCCGCCGCGCGCCGCTGGGTGGGGGTGGCGGGCACCGTCACCACGCTCTCGGCGCTCGCGCACGGTCTGCCCGAGTACGACCCCGCGGCGATCCACCTGTCCCGCGTGTCCCGGGCCAGTGTCGACGAGACCGCGCGGGAGCTGCTGGCGATGGATCACGACCAGCGCGCCGCGCTGGGGCCGATGCACCCGGGACGGGTGGACGTCATCGGGGGCGGCGCGATGGTCGTCAGCGTCCTCGCGGCCGAGCTGGCGGAGCGCGCGGGGATCACGGATATTACTGTCAGTGAGCACGACATCCTCGACGGTATCGCCCTTTCGATCGGTTGAATCCCGATATGTGAGACGATTTATTCCGCCAATTGGGTGATTATCTTGCTGAATCGAGAAAGAAAGTGACGGCTTTGTGACAGCTCATTGTCGTGAACTGTGTCTCGCTTATGTTTACGCTCGCACTCATCCGACGACCCGAGGTCGTCGGCGTGGCGACCCTCGCCCTGATCGGCGAGGAGTCACGTAGACAGCGGGAGGAATTTGATGCGCAAGCGACGCATGGTCGCGCCGGTCGCGGCATCGCTGTCGGCGGCCCTGCTGGCAGCAGGCTGCGGCGGCGGTGGCGGCAGCGCCGTCACCGAGGCAACCGGCACCCTCGAGGACCCGATCACGGTCCAGTGGGCCGAGCCGCAGAGCGAGTTGGTTCCCACCAACAGCAACGACACCAACGGGAGCCAAGTCCTCAACCCGATGTTCACCGGGCTGGTGGAGTACGACCCCAAGTCCTTCGAGCCGAAGAACGCGATGGCCGAGTCCATCGAGCTCTCGGACGACAAGAAGACCTACACGGTCAAGCTGAAGCAGGGCTGGAAGTTCCACAACGGTGAGGAAGTCACCGCGGACAACTTCGTCCGGGCCTGGAACTACGGCGCCTACGCGGGCAACGCGCAGCAGAACGCCGACATGTTCAAGGCGATCCAGGGCTTCGACGCGGTCCACCCCGCCGACCCCGACGGCGAGAGCGGCCCGAAGAAGCCTCCGGAACCCTCCGCCGAGAAGATGTCGGGCCTGAAGGTGGTCGACGACCACACCTTCACGATCACGCTGAAGAAGCCGTTCAGCGTCTTCACGACCAAGCTCGGCTACCAGGCGTTCTCGCCGATGCCGGAAACCTTCTTCGAGAAGAAGGAGGAGTTCGTCAAGAACCCGGTCGGCAACGGGCCCTACAAGTTCGAGAGCCGTACGCCGCAGCAGAGCCTGACGCTCACCCGCTACAAGGACTACAAGGGTGAGGACGCGGGCAGCGTCGACGCGGTCAAGCTGGTGGTCTACAACAAGGCGCAGACCGCCTACCAGGACCTCAAGTCCGACAACCTGGACGTGATCAACGTCATCCCGACCTCCGCGCTGGCCGACAACCGGTGGAAGGACGAGCTCGGCGACCGGGCCATCTCCAAGCCGCGCATGGGCATCACCGTGCTGAACCTCCCGATGTACAAGGAGAAGTTCAAGAACCCGGACCTGCGCAAGGCGCTGTCGCTGGCGATCGACCGCGACAAGATCGTCAAGCAGGTCTTCAACGGTGAGGCGACCGCCGCCACCGGCTGGATCGCCCCCGACTTCCCCGGTGGCCCGGACAAGGGCTCCTGCGGCGAGTGGTGCAACTACGACAAGGCCAAGGCCAAGGAGTACCTGCAGAAGGCGGGTGGCTTCGACGGTCAGCTGACGCTGAGCTACAACGCCGACGGTGCTCACAAGCAGTGGATCACCGCCGTGGCGGGCAGCATCCGGGACACCCTGGGCATCAAGGTCGGTCTCAACGCCGTTCCCACCTTCGGCACCTACCAGGACCAGATGGACAACGACGAGATGACCGGTCCGTTCCGCTACGGCTGGGTCGCCGACTACCCGACGCCGCGGACCTTCCTGAAGCCGCTCTACACCTCCAGCGGTTCGGCGAACAACACCGGCTACTCGAGCGAGAAGTTCGACAACCTGATCGCCAAGGCCGACAAGGCCGCCACCGTGGACAAGGCCAACCAGCTCTACAACGAGGCGGCATCGCAGCTGGGCAAGGACGTGCCGTCCATCCCGCTGTTCACCAACGCGGTGAAGGGTGCGACCTCGAACCGGTTGGCCGAGGGCACGCTCAACTCCCGCACGGTTCCCGCGATCAGCACCTTCAAGGTGGCTCAGGCGGGAGAGTGAGTCAGAAGGCGTTCCGGAACGGCTAGGGTGATCCTCCTGCACGGCAGGTGGTGCTCCGGCACGTGAGCTGGCTGCGCCGTGGGAGAGCGGGGCACGTAGGGTGAGTGACCACTCGATGTGCCCCGCGACGCGGCGGAGTCGACGGCCCTGCCGGAGAACCGGTCACCCGTGATCGCCATTCCGCGAGGTCTTCTCGGGTTACGGACTGTTTCTGCCCGGTCCACCGTCGCCAAAAGCGGCGGTGGACCGGGTGTGTCCTCGTCGAAGGAGGGTTCGGTGGGCCGATACATACTGCGGCGGCTGCTGCAGTTGATTCCGGTGTTCATCGGAACGACGTTCATCATCTACTCGTTGGTCTGGGCCATCCCCGGCAACCCGTTCGCGGGCATGTGCGGGCCGCGTGGCTGCCCGCCCGCGTTCATCGAGCAGATGACCCAGGAATACAACCTGGACAAACCGTTGCCGGTGCAGTACGTCCTCTACCTGGGGCAGCTGTTCAGCGGCAACTTCGGGCAGACCTTCAACGGCATCGAGGTCAGTACGCTGATCCAGAACGCTTACCCGGTCACCCTCAAACTCGCCACCATCGCGCTGGTCTTCGAGGCAGTGATCGGCATCGCCGCCGGCATTCTGACCGCGCTGCGCGGCAAGGGCTTCGTGGACAACCTCGTGCTCGCCGCCACGCTCTTCCTGATCGCGGTGCCGGTCTTCGTCAGCGGGTTCATCATCCAGGTCGTGTTCGGCGTGCAGCTCGAATGGATCCAGCCTTCGGTCGGCAGTGATCCCACCATCGGACAACTCATCGCTCCCGGCCTCGTGCTCGGCAGCCTGTCGATGGCCTACATCGCCCGGTTGACGCGTACCGCGATGTTCGAGAACAAGCGCGCGGACTACATCCGCACCGCCACGGCCAAGGGCCTCAAGCCGCGCCGGGTGGTCTCGGTGCACATGCTGCGCAACTCGTTGATCCCGGTGATCACCTTCATCGGTACCGACTTCGGTGCGCTGATGGGCGGTGCCATCGTGACCGAGGGTGTGTTCAACATCCACGGCATCGGCGGACTCGTCTTCGATGCCATCAAGACCCAGGAGGGCGTCACCGTCACCGGCGTGGTCACCCTGTTGGTGGTTGTCTACCTGCTGATGAACCTGCTGGTGGACATTCTCTACGCGGCTCTGGACCCGAGGATCCGATATGACTAACGCAGGGGAAGGCCAGCAGCGCATTCTCGCTGCCGGGGCCTACGCCGAAGGTGAGATCGAAGCGAGACAGCAGGGGGAGAGCGGCGACGAGCCGCCCGGCGCCCCCGAACCGCGGCAGCAGGCTCCCAAGCAGGAGAAGCAGCGGGGACTCTGGGGCGACGCCTGGCTCGAGCTGCGGCGCAAGCCGCTGTTCATCATCGGCAGCGTCATCATCCTGCTGCTGGTCGCGATCTCGATCTTTCCGGGGTTCTTCGCACCGGGCGATCCCAACGCGCAGAACCTCACGCTGGCCCGCCAGGGGCCGTCCGCCGACGCCCCGTTCGGCTACGACTCGATCGGCCGCGACATCTACACCAGGGTGATCCACGGCGCGCGCGCCTCCATCGTGGTCGGTGTGCTCGCCACGATGCTCACAGTGGCCATCGGTTCGCTGGTGGGGCTGTTCGCGGGCTACTTCGGCGGCAAGACCGACAGCTTCCTGGCGCGGTTCGCCGAGATCTTCCTCGGGCTGCCGTTCGTGCTCGGCGCCATCGTCATCCTGTCGGTGTTCAACGCCGGTATCCAGGGAGCGCCCGGCACGATACGCATCATGCTGCAGGTTATCCTCACCATCGGGGTGCTGGCCTGGCCGATCTCGATGCGCATCATGCGTTCGGCCGCGATCGCGGCCAAGCAGCAGGACTACGTCAACGCCGCCAAGGCGCTGGGTGCCAGCCACACGCGGATCATCTTCAAGCACGTGCTGCCGAACTGCCTGGCTCCGGTGATGGTCTACGCCACGATCGCGCTCGGCCAGTTCGTCGGGCTGGAGGCGACCCTGTCCTACCTGGGGCTCGGCCTGCAGTACCCGGTCGTCTCCTGGGGAATGATGATCTCCGACTCGCAGCAGTTCATCATCAGCACGCCGCACATGCTGCTGTTCCCGGCGGGCTTCCTGGTGATCACGGTTCTGGCGTTCGTGATGATCGGTGACGCGGTGCGCGACGCGCTGGACCCGAAACAACGGTAGTAAGGAGGGCCGCTTTGTCGGCTACCGACGACAGCACGGGCGGCTCGCCGGAGTCGCGCCTGCTCGAAGTGGAAGACCTGCACGTCGAGTTCCGCACCCGCGAGGCCACGGCGAACGTGCTCAACGGGGTGGGGTATCACGTCGACGCGGGGGAGACCCTCGCCGTGCTCGGCGAATCCGGCTCCGGCAAGAGCGTCACGGCGCAGACCGTGATGGGTATTCTGGACACTCCACCGGGCTTCGTGACCAAGGGAGCCATCCGCTATCGCGGGGAGGAACTCCTCTCCGCGACGGAGGATCGTCGCCGTGGGCTGCGGGGCGAGAACATGGCGATGATTTTCCAGGACGCCCTCTCCGCGCTCAACCCGGTTTACACCGTGGGATTCCAGATCGCCGAGCAGTTCCGCTTCCGGCGCGGGATGTCGCGCAAGGACGCGATGGCCAAGGCCGGCGAGATGCTGGACATGGTCAAGATCCCCAACGCCAAGCAGCGCGTGAAGGAGTTCCCGCACCAGTTCTCCGGCGGTATGCGGCAGCGCGCCATGATCGCGATGTCGCTGGCGCTGGACCCGGACCTGCTCATCGCCGACGAGCCGACCACGGCGCTGGACGTGACCGTGCAGGCCCAGATCATGGATCTGCTGGACGAGCTGCGCCGCGAACGCGGGATGGGGCTGATCCTGATCACCCACGACCTCGGCGTGGTCGCCGAGGTCGCCGACCGCATCGCGGTGATGTACGCAGGCCGGGTGGTGGAGGAGTCCGACGCGGAGTCGCTGTACAAGCGCCCCGCGCATCCCTACACCGAGGGGCTGATGGAGTCCATTCCCCGGCTGGATCAGAAGGGGGAGCACCTGGCCAGCATCAAGGGGCTGCCGCCGAACCTCGCGAACATCCCCGAGGGCTGCCCGTTCCACCCGCGCTGCCACCGCGCCACGGACGAGTGCCGCCGGAAGGTTCCGGAGTTGCTCGAACTCCGCCCCGGGCGCTACAGCGCCTGCCACTTCGCCGAGGAGTTGATCAGCAGTGAGTGAGCCGATTCTGCAAGTTCGCGACCTGGTCAAGCACTTCCCGGTGCAGCAGGGGATCGTGTTCAAGAAGACCATCGGTCACGTGCGGGCGGTGGACGGCGTCTCCTTCGACCTCAACCGGGGCGAGACGCTGGGCATCGTGGGCGAGTCCGGCTGCGGCAAGTCCACGCTGGCCCAGGTGCTGATGCGGCTGGAACAGCCCACCAGCGGCAGCGCGCTGTTCGAGGGCGTGGACATGTTCGGCAAGAAGAGCGCGTCCCAGCTTCGGCAGCTGCGCAGGGACATGCAGATCGTGCTGCAGGACCCCTACACCTCGCTGAACCCGCGCAAGACCGTGGGTGACATCGTCGGGGAGCCGTTCGAGATCCATCCCGAGGTGGCGCCGAAGGGCGACCGGCAGCGGCGGGTGCAGGAGCTGCTCGACATCGTCGGGCTCAACCCGGAGCACGTGCGGCGCTATCCGCACCAGTTCTCCGGTGGACAGCGGCAGCGGATCGGCATCGCCCGTGCGCTGGCGCTCAAGCCCAAGGTGATCGTCTGCGACGAGCCGGTGTCCGCACTGGACGTCTCGATCCAGGCGCAGGTGATGAACCTGCTGGGTGACCTGCAGTCCGAGTTCGGCCTGTCCTACATCTTCATCGCCCACGACCTCGGCGTGGTGCGGCACCTCTCCGACCGGGTGGGCGTGATGTACCTGGGCAAGATGGTCGAGAACGGCACCGAGGACCAGATCTACGAGCACCCGCAGCACCCCTACACCCAGGCGCTGCTGTCCTCGGTGCCCGTGCCCGATCCCTCGGTGCGCGACCGCAGGGAGGCCATCCGGCTCACCGGCGACGTGCCGAGCCCGGCGAACCCGCCGTCCGGCTGCCGGTTCCGCACCAGGTGCTGGAAGGCGCAGGACATCTGCGCCGAGCAGGAGCCCGAGCTGGCCGTGCGGCGCGACGGCGGCCGCATCGACCTCGAACTGGCCGAGGGCCACCCCAGCGCCTGCCACTTCGCGGAGCGGCACGACCACGTCGTTTCGTGAGGGGAAGTTGCCTTTCGAAGGGGAACGCTGCCTCCTCGAAGGGCACCTCTTCGCGGTGGTGGGGGCGTCAATTTCGCGAGAAATTGACGCCCCGGTGCGACTCTCGTGAGGAAGGCCCGACGTTGTGTAGATCGCTACCCGATGTCGGGCCTCCCCGCAGCGAGAGCCGTGCCAGAGGTTCCGCCACGCAACCAGCTGCGAAAACCGAGCGGCCACGGTTCACCGGGAGACGAACTCGGCGAGGTCGGCGGACTGCTTGATCCGCGAGGGCTCGTGCACGTACATCATGTGCCCGGCCGGGTAGTAGCGGACCTCGATGTTGTCGCGCAGTTCCCGCGGGATCTCCAGCTGCGCCAGGGTGTGCTCGGCCGCGAAGTACGGCGTCGCACCGTCGGTGTGCCCGCAGCCCACGTGCACCCGCAGGTGCGGGTTGGTGCGCATCGCCTTGGCCAGCTTGTCCGTGGCGGTCACCGCCATCCCCTCGAATTCCTCGTAGGACCACGGATGGACCCGCGGGGACAGCACCTCGTAGGGCAGGTCGTTGGAGTACTCCAGCTCCTGCCGCAGGTAGTGGTTGACCCCGGCCGAGTAGGCCCCGATCACCCCCGAGACGCTCGGGTCGTCCGAGAGGTGCTCGCCGCCCGCGTCGGGTTCCCAACCGGTGAAGCGTCCGTCCATGCGACCGACGGTCAGCCGCTTCTCGCGCAACAGCTCGGTGAAGAACCGCAGGTGCTCGATCCGCAGATTCACCCGGTCCACGTAGTCCGGGCTCAGTCCGGTCAACTCGGCGGTGCGCCGCACCACCTCGGCGCGGTCCTCGTCCGACAGCCGGGCACCCTGCCGCAGCGCCCACGGGTGGTCCCGCGCCGCGAACTCCTCGGCCTCGTCCAGCACCTCGCGCAGCGGGCGGTCCCCGTGCTTGCCGTGGTGGTGCGCGATGGCCGCGTAGGTCGGTAGGAAGAGACTGTAGGGCAGGTCGTTGCCCTCGGTGAAGCGGATGGTGCCCATGTCCAGCACCGTCGAGATCAGCAGCAACCCGTTCGGGTAGAGCCCGTGCTTGCTCTGCAGGTGTTCGGCCAGTGACGCGGCCCGCAACGTGCCGTAGGACTCGCCCGCCAGGTACTTGGGTGACAGCCAGCGGCCGTTGCGCGTGGTCCAGAGCCGGATCAGCTCCGCCACCGACTCGATGTCGCGCCGGTAGCCGTGGAAGTCGCCCGCCTTGCCCCCGCGGACCGCCCGGGAGAAGCCGGTGGAGACCGGGTCGATGAACACCAGATCGCTGTGCGCCAGCAGCGTTTCCGGATTGTCGGTGAGCCCGTACGGCGGGGCCGCGAGCTGGCCCGCGTCGCCGGAGACCACCTTGCGCGGCCCCAGCAGCCCCATGTGCAGGAACGCGCTGGCCGCGCCTGGGCCGCCGTTGAAGGCGAACGTGACCGGACGGTCGGACGACTCCGGCGAATCGGCCACGTACGAGGTCACGAACACCTCGGCGCCGGCGACGTGCCCGTCGAACTTGCCGTCGGTGTAGCTCTCCTCCCGCAGCACGTACCGGCCCGCCGTGGCCGTGTAGGAGAGTTGCTTGCCGTTGGCCGTGATCGTGTGATGTGTGCTGACCAGGTCGTCGGTCGGTTCGGCCGAAGGCGTGCTCGACTGCCGGTTCGACTCGCCGGTGTTCTCGGTTTCCTCGCTGGCTGTCATGGGCCGTAGCCTAATCGCCTCGACCGGAGGACTCGGCGGCCCGCGCAGGGGGGTCCGAACGGTGTGCCACCGTGACCGTGGTGAACGAGACACACTCCCGAGCACCCGAACCGGGGCCGGTCGAGCCGGGCACCTCGGCGGGCGAGGCGAGCACGTTGGCCGAGCTGGACGAGGCGGTCACCGGCTGTCGCGCCTGCCCCAGACTGGTGAGCTGGCGGGAACGGGTGGCCGAGGAGAAGCGTGCCGCCTTCCGCGGCCAGGAGTACTGGGGCAGACCCGTACCCGGGTTCGGGCCCTCCGACGCCTCGCTGGCACTGGTGGGACTGGCGCCCGCGGCGCACGGGGCCAACCGGACGGGACGCATGTTCACCGGGGACCGCTCCGGTGAGGTGCTCTACCGGGCGCTGTTCGACGTGGGCCTGGCCTCGGCGCCGCACTCCGAGTCGGCCGACGACGGGCTGCGGCTGTACGGCACGCGGATCACCGCGCCGGTGCGGTGCGCCCCTCCCGCCAACAAGCCGACTCCAGGGGAACGCGACACCTGCTCACCCTGGTTGGCTCGCGAGTTCGAGCTGCTCCGTCCGACTTTGCGAGTCGTCGTGGTGTTGGGTGGTTACGGCTGGCAGGCCCTGTTGGCGGTGCTCGCGGCGAGCGGTTGGCGGGTTCCCCGGCCGAAGCCGAAGTTCGGTCACGGCGCTCGGGCCACGCTGCGCGACGCGGCGGGCGGGGAGCTACTGCTACTGGGCTGCTACCACGTGAGCCAGCAGAACACCTTCACCGGAAGGCTCACCCCGGAGATGCTGCGTGCGGTGCTCACCGAGGCCAAGGACTCCGCGGGCCTGGGGGAGTGAGGTTTTCCGGCCGGGGCGCGGTGCCTGCGAGGCGGGGATCTCGGAGGGGCGTCGATTTCTCGCGAAATCGCCGGGTCCGTGTACGACCGGGCGACCCGGTGAAGTGACGCGCTCGGGGGCTCCGGTGCCGCGGGGGCGTCGATTTCGCACCTGGTTTCAGTGGGTGGGCGCGCCGCGATCGCTGCGCCGCGATCGCTGCGCCGCGATCGCGGCGCAGCGACTGAAGCGCTGGGAGTGTGTGACGGGAACCTCGATTCCGTGGTTCCGCGCTCGTGGATCCGAATCTCCGGTATGGTGGTCGGGGATGATTCGAGATCGTTTTCACGCGGTGCTCGCGGTGTCGTAGGCGAGCGTCGAGCACGCCGCTCGTGCTCGTTCCCTCCCGGTGATCCCGGTTTTCTCCAGAGGGCGCGCATCGTGCGCGAGCGGAGCACACAACGATTGCGTACCGTGATTTCGGTGAACGCAACGTTCACACCCGCACACGGGCTGTTTTTGTGATCAGGAACACCCGCGAGCGGTGTCACATTTGAGGGGGCCGCCGGGGCGGCCCATCGCGTATTGGTGTGACCATAGAGGCATGGCTGGTAAATCCGATCCCACCCGGATTCTCATCCTCGGCGGCGGCTACGTCGGTATGTACACCGCGTTGCGCCTGCAGTCCAAGCTCGGCCGCCGTGAGGCTTCGGTGACGGTCGTCGACCCTCAGCCGCATATGACCTACCAGCCCTTCCTCCCGGAAGCGGCGGCGGGCAACGTTGAGCCCCGTCACGTGGTAGCGCCGTTGCGACGAGTGTTGAAGCGGTGTCACGTTCTCACCGCGCGTGTCACGGAGGTCAACCACGAGAAGCGATCGGTCACGGTGGAAGATGCCGAGGGCATCGCCAGTGACCTGGGCTACGACGTGCTCGTTGTCGCACTCGGGTCCGTCTCGCGCCTGCTGCCGATCCCGGGGCTGCCCGAACAAGGTATCGGTCTCAAGACCGTGGGCGAAGCGATCTATCTGCGCAACCACGTGCTCGCGAAGATGGACGCCGCCGCCAACACCACCGATCCGGAGCTGCGCAAGCGCCTGCTGAACTTCACCTTCGTCGGTGGGGGTTACGCGGGTACCGAGGCGCTGGCCGAGTTGGAGGACATGGCCAGGTACGCCACCCGCTACTACGAGTCCATCTCCCGCGACGACATGAGCTGGTCGCTGATCGAGGCCGCCGGGCGGATCATGCCCGAGGTCAGCGAGAAGATGGGCGTCTACACCGTCAAGGCCCTCGAGGAACGCGACATCAAGGTCTACCTGAACACCTTCCTCAAGTCGGTGGAGAACGGCCACGCCGTGCTCTCGGACGGTACCGAGTTCGACACCGACACCCTGGTATGGAACGCCGGGGTGAAGGCCAACCCGGTGCTGAAGAACACCGACCTCCCGCTGGACGAGCGCGGCAGGGTCAAGGCCACCTCGCACCTGCGCGTCGAGGGGCACCCCGACGTCTGGGTCGCGGGCGACTGCTCGGCCGTGCCGGACCTGTCCAAGGCGGAGGAGGACCCCAACGCCACCTGCGCCCCCTCGGCACAGCACGCCGTTCGGCAGGCCAACCAGCTGGCGAAGAACCTCATCTCCTCGCTGCGTGGTCGCAAGACCGCGGCGTACTTCCACCGCAACGCGGGGTCCGTCGCGGGGCTGGGGCTCTACAAGGGCGTGGCCGACGTCTACGGTTTCAAGGCCAAGGGCTTCGTGGCCTGGTTCATGCACCGCACCTACCACGTGAGCAAGATGCCGACCTTCAACCGCAAGGCGCGGATCGTCATCGACTGGACGCTGGCGTTCCTGTTCCGTCGCGAGGTCGTCTCGATGGGCCAGATCCAGAACCCCCGTTCCGATTTCAAGCGTGCGGCTTCCAGCTGAGCCCGTTCCGGGCTCCTCGGTCGGTGATCACACGATCGGCAACGGGCCGTGCGTCGGGGAACCGGCGCACGGCCCGTTGTGTGTGATCCCCCGCTCTCTTGACTTTCTGTGACCTGTTAACAAGCATTACCCGAAAAGTGTCACCTGTATGGGTGGCTATGATGGTGCGCGTGGCGCGTCAGTGTTGATGTTTTTTACACGCTGTGATCGGGTTTGCTCCAGATGGCGGTTTCGTTTCTTCTGGAACCAACGGCAGCATTGGCACGTCTTAACAAGGGGCCCACTGTGGGTCGGTTACCGAAGGCGTGTCGGTGACGAGCCGAGGACGCGCCCCCGTAGCCCAATCGGCAGAGGCGGACGACTTAAAATCGTCGTAGTGTCGGTTCGAGTCCGACCGGGGGCACCGAAAATCGCTGGTCACGGGATGTGCGGTTCATCGCGGTCAGGGGGATGCGACGGGGTTCCCATGTTTTAACCATGTTTTTGGACTCGATGCGCCCCGCCCGATTTTCCGCGTACCTCTCCGGAGTGGACGGTCGAGGATCCGACGTCCCTCCTCGTCGGAGGTGGTTGTCGTGTTGCCACGAGTTCCGATCCGACCAGCGCGAGTGAGTACCTACTCCTCATTCGGCATCGAACGCCCCAGCCGATCCGCGCTTCGAGTCGTCTCGGGCAGGCGGTAGCGCGGCGCCAGCCGCAGCACCAGCTCGCACGCCGCGTCGAGGGTGAAGCGGTGGCCGAGCGAGACGAACACCGGCTTCACGCCCCGTTGCGTCCGCAGCGCCCGACCGACGATCTCCTCATCGTATCGGATCGGTGACCAGTCGCCGCGCTGCTCGTTCGGCGGCTCGTAGTGGCCCATCGCGGTCTTGGCGACGCCGATGCTGGGCAGCTCGGTCAGCACGCCGAGGTGGCAGGCCAGTCCGAAGCGGCGGGGATGGGCCAGTCCCTGGCCGTCGCAGACGAGCACATCCGGCTCGACCGACAGCCGTGTCAGCGCCTCCAGCAGCGGCGGTGCCTCGCGGAAGGCGAACAACCCGGACACGTAGGGAAACTCCGGCTCGCCGCGCACCACCACGTTGTCGATCACGGACAGCGAGGCCACGTCGAGAACCGTCACCGCAGCCACGAGCTCGTCGGCTTCCTCGCGGTAGGCCACGTCCAACCCCGCCGCCGTCCGGATGACCCCGGGTTCACCGTCGAAGCGAACCAGGGGCCGCAGCCACTGCTGCACGGCGACGGCTTCCTGCTCAGTCGTGGGCCACGGGTGCGGGTCACGGACGTGAGTCACCGCCTCATTGTCCGACGCCCCAGGAACATCGCGAGAGGCCGCATCGTCCAAGGCGACCGCATCAGCGGCCGCTACGACCGATCTTGCACAAAACTCGCTGTCCGTATCCTCTCGTGCTCGAAGCGATATCATCGTGCGCCGTGTCAGTGATGATCACGCTTCGGTGATCCGCGGATCGCCGGAAGTTGGAGCGGAGGTCGATGTTGTCTCCTGGTTCGAGAGCACCTATGCCTCGTACGCCCAGCTGGGCGGGCAAGTTGCCCAAGGTCGAGGTGTATGTCGACGAAACCGGGGACCGTGGATTCGGTAAAAATTCTTCCTCGTTCTTCGCGATGACCGCTCTGATGATTCCGGCGGAGAGCGTCTCCTACGCGAGGGCAGTAGCTGCCGGGCTGCGATATGAGATCGGAACTTCACGCCCTCTGCACTGGGTCGAGCACTTTAAGCCCAAGCGGGCGGACCGTCGCCGGCTCGCTACGCGTATGCTCGCCAGCATCCCAAATGTGAAAACAATTCACGTCATTACTCACAAGGCTACGGTCCAGTTCAATGAAGCTCTGCGGAGCGACAATGAGAAGTTCTACAACTACACGACACGCTTGTTGCTGGAACGTATCGCGCTAGCAGCTCATGGGTGGCACGGCGGAGCGCGACTGGCGATCCTGCGGTTGGGGTCAGTCAGGCATATGGATCACGACGGAACGGTTAGTTATCTGAATCTGGTTCAGAACATTCCCTCTCCGGTGCATACGCCCTGGGAACACATTCGATGGCCACCGAGCTGGCACGGAACGAGTGAGTATGACGGCCTCCAGCTGGCCGATTTGCACGCGGGCATCCTCTCAGTGGCACTTCGTGGAGCTCCCGACGATGTCCGATCCGCCCAGCTGCTGATCGAGTGCGGTCACCAGTTGCACCGAGCAAACGGCAAGCTGCTCAATTGCGGAGTGAAAATCATCGGCGAGAACGACTTCGTCACCAATCGGTCCTGGTGGCCGAGCCTGCTCGCGAGCACATGACGTGTCAGGGACGAAACGGAGCCCCTCAGTGGGCTCGAGGGGCCACAACCGCCCGTGGCGGAGGGATCCGGTTTCCCGGTTCCGGCTCATCCTCGCAGCCCCTGAAGGGCTCCGTTTCATTGTCTCACTCGCCAACAACGTTGGCTCATCCATTATGTCTCACTCTGCGTCAGAGTCAACACTCTTCGCTTTCGGTGGGTGAACTACACCTGACAGGGGGAGATCCGGTTGGCTCCGCTCGAAGCGAGCGTCGTTCATCCGCAGCGGCACACTGCGTCTGATTCGGATAATCCGGTTGTGCCCGGGCGGCCGGGAACATCGGTAGCAGAGCGCACCGGGCATACGATCCTCGACGCCCGCCGACACGCGCCCGGCTGTCACCAGTAGAGCCCCGCCTCGGATCTCCGGGCGTCGAACCGGCTGTGAGCAGCGTCTCCGATCGTCGCTGTGTTCGTTCGACGACGCTGCGCCGCCCACACCGAGCGCAGTCACGCTCACCGGAATTGTTAGGTTCTTCCTCGCCAGTCAACCCGTCCGGGCAGTGTCGCCGGGCGGCGCAGGGAATCCGGTGTGAATCCGGAGCTGACGCGCAGCGGTGAGAGGGACGCGCGGAGTATCGGCCACTGAGACGAGCTCTCGGGAAGGCGCTCCGGGCGGAGGATCTCGAGCCCGAAAACCTGCTGGCTGTGGCGTCGCCCCCGCGACGCACGGAAACCGCCCGCAGGGCTTCGCGTACCAAAGCCCCCGACGGAGAAGGACTCATGAAGAGATCGTCCCGTGTCTTATCCCTGACCTGCCTGCTTCCGCTCGGCCTCGGCGTGCTGACCGCCTGCGGCGGCAGCGGTTCGGAAACATCCGGCCAGGACAGCGCCGCCGGCTACCCCAGGACAATCGAGAACTGCGGCAGGGAGATCACCGTCGAGGCCCCGCCGGAACGCACGGTCTCGCTGAACCAGGGCTCGACCGAGATCCTGCTCTCGCTCGGTCTCGCCGACCGCATGGTCGGCACCGCCACCTGGACCGACCCGATTCTGAAGGGCCTGCGGGAAGCCAACTCGAAGGTCCCCAGGCTCGCCGACAACGCCCCCTCCTACGAGCGGGTGCTGGCCGAGGAACCGGACTTCGTCTCCGCCTCCTTCGAGAGCACCTTCCAGGAGGTCTCATCCCGGGACGACTTCGCGAAGATGGGCGTGCCCACTTATCTCTCCCCGGCCGACTGCGTCAAGAACAACGAGGGCGACGGCGACGGCGCCCGCAGCGAGCCGCTGGAGATGAGCACCATCTACCGGGAGATCGAGGAGCTCGCGCGGGTCTTCGACGTCGAAAAGCGCGGTGACGAGCTCGTCGAGGAGCTGCGCGGCAGGTTGGACGAGGCCTCCTCCGACATCGACGCCTCCGGTGTGAGCATGCTCTACTGGTTCGCCAACAAGGAGTCGCCCTACATGGCGGGCTGCTGCGGCGCCCCCGGCATCATCACCGAGGAGATCGGCGCGAAGAACGTCTTCGACGACACGAAGAAGGAATGGCCGCAGATCAACTGGGAGACCGTGGCCCAGCGCGATCCCGACGTGCTGGTCATCGGTGATCTGACCCGCGAGAGCCAGACCGCCGAGGAAGCCGCGCAGAAGATCGAGTTCCTGGAGAACAACCCGGTCACCAAGCACATGGAAGCCGTGCGGAACGACCGCTACATCCGGCTCAGCGGAGCCGCCATGAACCCCTCGATCCGTACGGTCAACGGCGTGGAACGGGTCGCGGCCAAGCTGCGTGAGTTCGGGCTCGTCGAGTGAGCGCCCTACTGGCCCGGTCCCGCGGGGGTGCCGCCGCCGCTCTCTGGCTGGCCGGTCTGCTGCTGCTCGCGCTCTCCATCGCCGTCACCATCACGTTCGGTCCGGCCGACATCGCGGTGACCAACGTGTGGGCGGTGGTGGGCGAGCACCTCGGTCTCGGCGACGCCGGACTCTCGCTGATCCGCGAGGGGATCATCTGGGACCTCCGGCTGCCCCGCACCATGCTGGCGGCGGTGTGCGGCGCCGGGCTCGGACTGTGCGGTGTGGTCATGCAGTCCCTGCTGCGCAACCCGCTGGCCGACCCCTACGTGCTGGGGATCTCCTCCGGGGCCTCCACCGGGGCCGTGCTGGTCGTGGTGCTGGGAATCGGCAGCGGGGTGCTCTCGCTGTCGCTCGGCGCGTTCCTCGGATCACTGGTCTCGTTCACGCTGGTGATGGTGCTGAGTCACATCGTCGGCGGCACCGCCGACCGCGTGATCCTCTCCGGTGTCGCGGCCATGCAGCTGTTCTCGGCGCTGACCTCGTTCATCGTGATGTCGGTCGCCGACTCCCGGCAGACGCGCAGCGTGCTGTTCTGGCTGCTCGGTTCGTTGAGCGGTACCGGCTGGTTCGAGGTGTGGTTGTGCCTGGGCGCGCTGCTCGCGGTGCTGGTCGTGTGCACCGCCAAGTCGAGTTCGCTGGACGCGTTCACCTTCGGCCAGGACGCGGCCGCCTCGCTCGGCGTTCCGGTGGCGCGCACCCGGTCGCTGCTGCTCGTCGTGACCGCGTTGCTCACGGCCACGCTGGTCAGCGCCTCCGGAGCCATCGGTTTCGTGGGGCTGGTGCTGCCGCACGCGGCGCGGGCCATCGTCGGCCCCGGCCACCGCAGGCTGTTGCCGACCACCGCGCTGGCCGGGGCGATCTTCCTGGTGTGGATCGACACGATCGCGCGCACGCTGCTCGATCCGCAGGAGATCCCGGTCGGCGTGATGACCTCGTTGGTCGGGGTGCCCGCGTTCGTGGTGATCCTCTACCGCAGCCGCAAGGTGCACTGATGAAGGTGCTCAACCCGCTTTTCGCGGAGCTCGCTTGGCGGAACCTCTCGCACGGCTCTCGCTGCGGGGGCCCCGACATCGGGTAGTTACTACACAACGTCGGGGCCGTCCTCGCGAGAGTCGCACGGGAGAACCCGCGACGGTGCCGGTTGGCGGGCGTGGTGTTCGGCGCTGTCACCTCGGGGGTACCGGTGCGACGGACAAAACTCGATGAATGGCAAAACGTGGCTGGGAAACCGACCGCGAACGCGGCACCCGACCGGACAAGGCACCCCACCTGACAAGGCAAGTTCCGTTACGAATCGCAGGGAGCGACGTTCATGAGTCTGCTGGCCGAGGAGGTTTCCTGGCGCGCCGGGGGGAGGCTGATAGTCGACGGCGTCAGCATCGCTCCGGAGGAGGGATCCACCGTCGGGCTGCTCGGCCCCAACGGTTCGGGCAAGTCGACGCTGCTCCGGCTGCTGTCCGGGGTTCGCCCGGCGTCGGAGGGTGTGGTCCGGCTCGACGGCTCCCCGATCGAACGGGTCGGGCGCAAGAACGTCGCCCGCAGACTGGCCGTGGTCGAACAGCACGCGGGCACCGAGGTCGACATGAGCGTGCTCGACGTCGTCCGCCTCGGTCGAATTCCGCACCGGCGTGCCTGGGCGGGTGCCACGGCCGACGACGAGGCAGCGGTGCGCTCGGCCGTGGAGTACACCCGGTTGGAGGACAAGGTCGACCGGTCCTGGCACACCCTCTCGGGCGGTGAACGCCAGCGGGTCCAGATCGCGCGGGCACTCGCACAGCAGCCGAAGGAGCTGCTGCTCGACGAGCCCACCAACCACCTGGACATCCAGCACCAGCTGGAGCTGTTGGCGCTGGTGGTCCGGATCCCGGTGACCAGCGTCATCGCCCTGCACGACCTCAACCTGGCGGCCATGTTCTGCGATCACCTGCTGGTGCTGGCGGAGGGGCGTGCCGTGGCGGCGGGCTCCCCGGAGCGGGTGTTGACCGAGGAGCTGATCGCCGAGGTGTACAACGTTCGTGCCCGGGTGGACGCGGAGGGCCCCGGCGGGCGCCCCGCCATCCGCTTCTTCCCGGACTGAGCGACGCTTCCGCCTCACCTCTCGCGGGGGTTCCACCGGTGGGGGGTAAGGGGGTACCCCACCGAGCGGTGGCCCTTCCGGCCGAGGCTGGCCGAGCGAAACCGCCCGAGCCACGCTCACCCGGTCAACGCCGGTAGGGACGCTTCTCCTTCGCGTCCCGGAGCGCGGTGGCCCACCAGGACAGGTCGTCGAGCATCATCTTGGCCGCGGCCGTGCTGCCCGCCCTGTCCTTGGGAAAGCCCTCCTCGTCGAAGGCCTGCCCGGCCCACTGGAAGCTCACCGTGTCCCGAACGGTCATGGCGCGGACCTCGGCGAACACCTGCCTGAGGTTCTCCAGGGCGTGCAGTCCGCCGGCGATCCCGCCGTAGGAGACCAGTCCGACCGGCTTCGCGTACCACTCGGACTTGTGGTGGTCGATCGCGTTCTTCAACGATGCCGGGAAGCTGCGGTTGTACTCGGCCGAGACCACCACGAAGGCGTCGGCCGCGTCGAGCCGTTCGTGCAGTGACGTCTTCGAGCTCCCCGCGTCGGAGGCTGAGCTCACGCTCATGTCGATCGGCAGTTCCACCTCGGCCAGATCCACCAGGTCGACATCGAAGTCACCGTGGCGTTCGGCCTCGGCCGCTATCCAGTCGCCCACGGTCGGCCCGAAGCGGCCCTCCCGGACGCTGCCGATGATCACTGCCACGCGCAGGTTGTCGCCGGTCGTGCTGTCGTTGGTCATCTCGTTTCCTTCCCGAATCCCGGAAGTGGCTGTCGTGCCGCGTGTCGTTGTCGAGATCGAAGTTAGGAGTTCGATCAAACTCGAAGTCAAGTTCCCGATCGGACACTTTCGAATTCGGTTGCCGGGGAACCGGAATCGGGGGCCTGATGGCCGTCCGTTTCGCGTACAATCCGGAACCGGAACGTGACACGGTTCGTGCCGTGTTCGAACGTGTTCGCCGAGTGGGTGTGTGGCGCGAGTGATCGAGTAACCGAGCGGTGGCCGGTTAGGGATCCCGGATTCGCATCGCCCTCGAAGCTCGGCATCCGTGCCGGTCGGCCGGTTACTGGCCGTCCCGCCCACCTTGATCGAATGCGCTCGTGGCACCCTGGCGGGGTTGAACCCTCCGGTTCGTGTCGGAGTGCGGCTGTGCAGGTAGAGCCCGGATGAGCGCGCCGGGCGACGACCAGGAGTGAACGAGTGGAGCAATTCTTCGGCTTTATCCTCTACCCGGTGTCGTGGCTCCTCTGGGTCTGGCATCAGCTCTTCGGCGCCGTGTTCGGTCCGGATCAGGGCATCAGTTGGATACTCTCCGTCTTCTTCCTGGTGTTCACCCTGCGCGTGCTGCTGCTCAAGCCCGCGCTGAGCCAGATCCGCGCGGGGCGCAAGATGCAGAAGTTCGCCCCGCAGATGCAGAAGATCCGGGAGAAGTACAAGAACGACCGCCAGAAGATGGCGCAGGAGATGCAGAAGATGCAGTCCGAGCAGGGGGTCAACCCGCTCGGTGGCTGCCTTCCGGCGCTCGTGCAGATCCCGGTCTTTCTGAGCCTGTTCCACGTGCTGCGTGGTTTCGACCCCACCGAGGACAGCAACTTCGCCTTCGGCAGGGAGGGCGTTCAGTCCTTCGTCAACGCCGACATCTTCGGTGCCAAGCTCTCCAACTGGATCACCCAGTCCGAGCAGCAGTTGGAGCAGTTCGACACCACCCGCACCGATATGATCATCGTTGGCATTCCGTTGATGATCGTCGCCTCGGTGGCCACCTACTTCACGATGCGAATGTCGATGAAGCGCCAGTCCGACGCGGCGATGGCCAACCCGCAGAGCGCGATGATGGGCAAGGTCATGATGTACCTCGCCCCGATCGGCGCCCTGGTCTCCGGTTGGTTCCTGCCGCTGGCGGTGCTGTTCTACTGGCTCGCGAACAACGTCTGGACCCTGGGGCAGCAGCACTTCCTCACCAACAAGGTGGACCGGGAGGAAGCGCGCCAGAAGGAGCAGGACATCGCGGCCAAGAAGGAGGCCCCGCGCCCCAAGCCGGGACAGAAGCCGGACCGCGGCGGCAAGAAGGCCGTCGCGGAGCTCGACGAGGACGAGTCGGAGGATGAGTCGCCCGACACCACGTCCGGGAACGGCGCCAAGTCCGGCGGTGGTTCCAAGGCGGGCTCCGGCTCCAAGTCCGGCAGCGGCTCCGCGGCCAAGAAGACCTCCCAACGGACCAACGGCTCCAAGGCGGGGTCCAGTGCCAAGACGGGCTCCGGCTCCAAGACTGGTTCCGGGGCCAAGTCCGGCTCCGGTACCAGCTCGGGTTCCAAGAACGGTTCCGGCAGCGCGAAGTCGGCCGCGGGCGCCAAGTCCGGTGGTGACTCGGGCGGCTCGGAGAACGGCGGCAAGTCCTCCGGTGGTTCCGGTGGTGGTTCGGGCAACAAGAAGGGTCAGCAGTCCAAGAGTCGTTCGGGTGGCTCGGGTAAGCAGTCGGCGGCGCAGCGGAGCCAGAAGAAGCGTCGCTGAAACCGTGACGTTCCCGAAACAGGTGAGGCACTGGGATCGGTGCCGCGATTACGGGTAAAGTGCGTTTTACGTGGCCGGGAACCGATCACGGTTTCCGGCCGTTAATACGGGTGACGGCGCACGCACGCCCGGGAGGATGACTTGCGCACAAGCAGCAACCCTGCGTTCAAGAACCTGCCCAAGGGTGGGGGGTACGCGAACTTCAACTACGGCCAGCCCGCCGGTGCCTTCGGGACCGAGGGGCAGGCCCCCACCGCTCCGCAGCAGACCGGACGGCCGCTGTCGATCGACGACATCGTGACCAAGACGGCCACCACGTTGGCGATCACGATCGGTACCGGTGCGGCCACCTACATCATCGGTGGTGCCGCTTCCTGGGGACTGGCGCTCCCGGCGGCGATCGTCGGGTTCGTACTGGCGTTGGCCAACATCTTCAAGAAGAAGGTGAGCCCGGCGCTGGTCATCGCCTACGCCGCCGTCGAGGGTGTGTTCCTCGGCGCGGTGAGCCATCTCTTCGCCACGATGGTGAACAACCCGGCCATCATCATGCAGGCCATCGCGGGCACCATGGGTGTGTTCGGGGCCATGCTGGTGGTCTACAAGACCGGTGCGATCCGGGTGACCCCGAAGCTGACCAAGTGGGTCATCGGCGCGGCGGCAGGTGCCTTCACGCTGATGCTGGTCAACCTGGTCGCCGGTTTCTTCGTCGAGGGTGGTCTCGGCATCCGCAGCAGCGACGGCGGTCTGCTCGCCATCGGCTTCAGCCTGCTGTGCATCGGTATCGCCGCGTTCGTCTTCCTGCTGGACTTCGACGAGGCGGACCGTGCCATCAAGAGCGGTGTGGACGCCAGGTTCTCCTGGTACATCGCGTTCAGCCTGATGGTCACGCTGGTGTGGCTGTACCTGGAGATCCTGCGGTTGCTGTCCTACCTGCAGAGCGACTAACGGGACTTCGCCGGTCCGGTCCTCGTGGGTGCCCGTTCGGTGCGATCGGCCACGTGCCCGCGAGTTCCGCCCGGCAGCAGCCCGGATGTCCGGGCAGCAGCTCAGAAGGACCACAGCGGCGCCCGTCCTTTCCGCATGGCGGAGGACGGGCGCCGCTTTTCGTGCGGTACGAACGGCACCGGTAGCCGTTCCCGCGGCGCGGCCCGGCGGCCGCGGCTCGTCCCGTGACGAGCCGCGGCCACCCGTTGTCAGCTGAGCCGCTCCAGCACCATGGCCATTCCCTGACCACCGCCGACGCACATCGTCTCCAGCCCGAACTGCTTGTCGTGGTACCGCAGCGAGTTCAGCAGCGTGGTCGTGATCCGCGCGCCGGTCATGCCGAACGGGTGGCCCACGGCGATGGCACCGCCGTTGACGTTGAGCTTGTCCAACGGGATTCCCAGCTCCTGGTAGGACGGGATCACCTGGGCCGCGAAAGCCTCGTTGATCTCGACCAGGTCCATGTCGCCGATGCTCATGCCAGCCCGGCCGAGCGCCTGCCGGGAGGCCTCCACCGGGCCCAACCCCATGATCTCCGGGGAGAGTGCCGTCACACCGGTGGACACGATCCGGGCCAGCGGGGTCAGGCCGAGCTGTTCCGCCTTGCGGTCACTCATGATCACCAGCGCGGCCGCGCCGTCGTTGAGCGGGCACGCGTTGCCCGCAGTGATCCGCCCGTCGGGACGGAAGACCGGCTTGAGGCCCGACACCGCGTCCTTGGTCACCCCGGCGCGCGGGCTGTCGTCGGTGTCCACGACCGCTCCGGAGGGTGTGGTGACCGGAGTGATCTCCCGGGACCAGAACCCGTTCGCGGTGGCCTTCTCCGCGAGGTTCTGCGAACGCACCCCGAACTCGTCCATCTCGTCCCTGCCGATGCCCTTGGCCAGCGCCAGGTTCTCCGCCGTCTGACCCATCGGGATGTAGACGTCGGGGAGTTCGCCGAACTCCCTCGGGTCCACCCACTCGGCGGCGCCGTTCTCGGCGGCTTCCTGGGTGCGCTGCTGCGCCCGGTCGAAAACCGGGTTGGCGGTGTCCGGCAGCGAATCCGAGTTCCCCTTCGCGAAGCGGGAAACCGCCTCCACGCCCGCGCTGATGAAAACGTCGCCCTCGCCCGCCTTGATGGCGTGCATGGCCATTCGGGTCGTCTGCAGGCTGGACGAGCAGTAGCGGGTGATCGTCGTGCCGGGCAGGTGGTCGTGGCCGAGCAGCGTGGCCACCACGCGCCCCATGTTGTAGCCCTGCTCGCCGCCGGGCAGTCCGCAGCCGAGCATCAGGTCGTCGATCTCGCCGGGATCGAGTTCGGGGACCTTGTCCAGCGCTGCCCGCACGATCTGTGCCGAGAGGTCGTCCGGGCGCATGTCCAGTAGTGATCCCTTGCCCGCGCGCCCGATGGGGGAACGGGCGGTCGCGACGATGACTGCTTCGGTCATGGCGGGAACTCCTTCGCGGTCGCTGTGTCTGTTTCGGAACGATTCCCGTGACGTGTTCGAGCCACGCACGGTGGAATGTGCTCACCCTAGGGGCCTACCCGATGTTGTCGCGGTGATAGCACTCACAACAACGCCATACCGACTGGATGGTACGCCTGCACAGGGACCAAAAACACCTTATTGTTGTGGCACTGGACCGTTTCGGTTGTCGTGGCGGTGCGGGTGGCGGAACCTCTCGCACGGCTCTCGCCGCGGGTCCGGCGACATCGGGTAGCGACCTGCACAACGTCTCCGGCGTCCTCGCGAGACGACCCGTGAGAACCCGCGGCGGTGCCGGTTGCGAGGGTGGCCGGAGTGCGGCCTGCGAGGGCGGTCGGGGCTCGGCCCGCGGGGGTGGTCGGAGTTCGGTTCGGGGCTCAGCGGCGCGGCGATTTCGCGAGAAATCGACGGAGCCCGGGGCCGCACCGCCGCACTGGCCCGGCGATTTCGTGGGAAATTTACGCACACGGTCGTGCCGCACCGCCGTCCCGGCGATTTCGCGAGAAATCGACGCCGTCCGAACGGGAACCGACCACGCTCCGGGGTACCCCGCGTGCGTCGTTCCGAGTCTTTGGAATCTTCACAGCGCGACTGTGGGGGAGTTCCCGGCTCAGTTCTCGGCGCGGTGGCCCCAGCGCAGGTTCAGCCTGGCCACGAACCGGCGGGTCGGTCTGCGGGCCTCGACCGCCGCCGAACGTGCCGGAGCCTTGGGCACCGGCACACCGGTCCAGGCGCCGATCGCGTCGCACAGTGTCGGCAGCAGCAGTTCGGCGGCCATCTCGTACCCGGCAGCGGAGGGGTGGAACCGGTCCGGTCCGAACAGCTCCACCGGGCGGGTCAGGAACTCGGGGGAGAGCAGGTCGGCCAGCGGCACGGCATGACCTCCGGAACGTTCCACCGCCCGGCGCTGTTCGGTCGCCAGGGTGAGGCTCCTCCTGCGGACGACCGAACGCAGCGGCTGCGGGATGGGGCGGACCACTCCGAGGTCCGGACAGGTTCCCACGACCACCGCCACCCCCTCCTCGGTCAACCGGGCCACCCCCTGCTCCAGCAGTCCCGTGCTCGTGCTCACCGGTATGCGGGTGGTCACGTCGTTGGCACCGATCAGCACCAGCACCAACCGGGGCGGTCGCCGGAGCACCGCGTCGATCTGCGCCTCCAACCCCCTCGTGGTCGAGCCCACGACCGCGTGCGTGCGCAACCGCACCGGGCGTTCCAGTTCCTCGGACAGCCCGCTCGCCAGCCGTACCCCGGGCAGCTCCGTCGCCACCTCGACGCCGAGCCCGGCGGCCGAGGAATCACCCAGCACGGCGAACTCCAGCGGCGGTATCGCGGCCCCCGCTCCGCCACCGAAATGTTCGGGACAGTACGTCCCGTCCGCGTTCAGGGGGTCGTTGCCGGGCGGGCCGATAACCCGCCTGGCGTATCTCGACTGTTCGTTGAGCAGGCCGTACGCCGCGCCGGACAGTCCGCCCGCGGAAGCGGTGCCGACGGCGGCCAACCGCAGCAGTCGCGCAGCGATCATCGTTGCCTCCCCGACTCTCGCGGACGCCTCGGACACCGCTCTGCCGAATGGTCACTCCGTTCGGGCTAAGTCGCATGTCCGGGGAGTCCGGTTCCCGTCCGGTTGGGCTTGCCGAGCCCGCAGAAGGTTCCGTAACCCGAATATCGTTCGTCACGGGCGAATGGTTAATGAGTACCGAGCGGGCGAACGGGTGAAAATCGCCTGAACAGCGGGTTCGCGCGGCTCGCGAATCACCTACCCCGCCGAGAGCGCGGTGCGGCCGGTGGGGAGACTGCTGGTGGGCAAGTTTTGGCCCCGGGAGAATTCGTGCGGATCCGCGGCGCGGCCGCACGGCACACGGTTGATACGAGGAAGGAACCGCCGTGGACTACGTGGAGCACGTGGCCGATCTTGTCGGTGACACACCGTTGGTGCGGCTGAACTCACTGACGAAGCCCGGCAACGCCCGGGTGCTGGTCAAAGTCGAATACTTCAATCCCGGCGGCAGCGTCAAGGACCGCATCGCCGAGCGCATGATCGAGGCCGCCGAGGAGTCGGGGGAACTCCCGCCGGGAGGCACCATCGTGGAGCCCACCTCGGGCAACACCGGTGTCGGGCTGGCGATGATCGCGCAGCGCAAGGGCTACCGCTGCGTGTTCGTCTGCCCGGACAAGGTCAGCGAGGACAAGCGCAACGTCCTGGAGGCCTACGGTGCCGAGGTCGTCGTGTGCCCGACCGCGGTTCCACCCGAGCACGAGGACTCCTACTACAGCGTCTCCGATCGGCTGGCGGCGCAGGACGGCTACTGGAAACCCAACCAGTACGACAATCCCGCCAACCCCGAGTCGCACTACCACTCGACCGGCCCGGAGATCTGGGAGCAGACCGAGGGGCGCGTGACGCACTTCGTCGCGGGGATCGGTACCGGCGGCACGATCTCCGGTATCGGGCGCTACCTCAAGGAGGTCTCGGAGGGGCGGGTCCGCATCGTCGGCGCCGACCCCGAGGGCTCGGTCTACTCCGGCGGAAACGGGCGTCCCTACCTGGTCGAGGGCGTCGGCGAGGACTTCTGGCCGAACACCTACGACCGCGAGATCTGCGACGAGATCATCTCCGTCTCCGACGGGGACTCCTTCCGGATGACCAGGGAACTGGCTCGGCAGGAGGCGCTGCTGGTCGGGGGGTCCTGCGGCATGGCCGTGGTCGCGGCGCTGCGGCTGGCGGAACGCGTCGATCCCGAGGACGTGATCGTGGTGATGCTGCCCGACAGCGGGCGCGGTTACCTCACCAAGGTCTTCAACGACTCCTGGATGGCCTCCTACGGATTCCTCCCCCCGGGGCACAGTGGCGGCTCGATCGGGGACGTCCTCCGGCGCAAGGACGGCACCATGCCCGAACTGGTGCACGTACATCCGAACGAGACGGTCGCCGAGGCGGTGGCGATCCTGCGCGAGTTCAGCGTGTCCCAGATGCCGGTGGTCAAGGCCGAGCCACCGGTCATGGCCGCCGAGGTCGCGGGCGCGATCAACGAGCGCGACCTGCTGGACGAGCTGTTCGCGGGCAGGGCCAACCTGGCCGATCGGGTCGAGACCCACATGTCGCCGCGGCTGCCCACGATCGGAGCCGGTGAGGACATCAACTCGGCCATGCGGGCGCTCAAGAACGCCGACGGTGCGATGGTGCTGGTAGACGGAAAACCGGCCGGAGTCGTCACCAGGCAGGACGTGCTCGCCTTCATCGCGGGGCGCTGACCGGAGTTCTCCCCGGTGGGTTGTTCGGATCGGGAACGACCGGTCGCACGGCTCGGAGCACCTCGTTGCCCCGGACAACCCGCTTTCGGCGGACACGTGCTGTGCTGGGAATATCGAAGTGCTGTTACACGGTGACCCCTGTGCCCGAGTGCTGTCGGATACCGTAGGTCGCGTACACGCCCAGGTTCACGCCCAAGGGGGTAGGAAAACCCGATGAGCTCTCCGCAATCACCCGAAGGTGGTAACCAGGAGGAGCGGCAGCCGGATTCGTCCTTCGAGCAGCAGTCCGGCAACGCCGAGGCCGACGCGTCCACCCCGGACTCGACACAGAAGATCTCCTCGCGGATGAATCCGCAGGAGACGGAGCAGCCGGAGAGCGGGCAACAGGGCGATCGGAGTTCCGGCGCGGATTCGACGCAGGTCGTCAATCCCGCGCAGGCCATGCAGCAGATGGAACAGTCCCCGCAGCCGCAGCCGCCACAGGAGGGCGGGACCACGCAGGTCGTCCCGCCGTCCATGCAGCAGCCGCAGCCGATGTACGAACAACCCGGCCTGGGGGGACAGCAGTCCGGTGGTTTCGCGACGCAGCCGCCGGGTGCGCAACCACCCCAGATGCCGGGACAGCCCGGTATGCCCGGGCAGCCCCCTGGGCAGCAGGGCATGCCGGGGCAGCATCCCGGGCAGCAGATGCCCGGTCAGCCGGGTATGCCGGGACAGCCCGCCGGGCAGCAGCCGATGCCCGGCCAGCCACCGCAGATGCCCGGGCAGCCACCCGGCGGTCACCCGGGGATGCCCGGTACGCCCAGCGGTGGGTTCCCGGCACAGCAGCCACCGCCACCGGGACAGCCGGGGCCGTTCGGCGCACCGCCGCAGCAGCCGGGGCAGCCGTCCGGTGACAACCAGTCCGGGGCGGTCGTCCCGGCGGGACCGCCGGTGGAGTTGGGTGACCGCGTGAAGAGCTTCCTCATCGACGGAATCGCCCCCGGCGTGGTTTACGGCATCATCTACGCGATCGCCATGGCCATGGTGCTCGGTGGCACTGCCAGCAGCGTTTCCAGTGGCGGGACGAGCGGCGGTGGTGCCGCTCTTTTCGGCGGCATACTGATGTTCCTGTCCATAATCGCACTGCTCGGCTTCATGATCTGGAACTACGGTTACAAGCAGGGCACCACCGGGCAGTCCCTCGGCCGCGGCTACGCCAAGACCATGCTGATAAGCGAGACAACCGGCAGGCCGGTGGGCTTCGGCTACGCCTTCCTGCGCTACCTCTGCCACATCGTCGACAGCATTCCGATCGGCATCGGCTTCCTGGCACCGCTGTGGGAACCCAAGAACCAGACCTGGGCCGACAAGATCATGGGCACGGTCGTCGTCCCCGCCGCTCCGGCCGGACCCGGTGGCCCCGGCGGCCAACCCGGTATGCCCGGCCAGCCGGGGCAGCCCGGCATGGCTCCCGGACAGCAGTACGCCCAGCCCTACGGCCAGCCCTATCCGGGGCAGCCCGGCCAGCCGATGCCCGGCCAGCCCGCCCCGGGCCAGCAGCCCATGCCCGGCCAGCCGATGCCGGGGCAACCGATGCCCGGACAACAACCCGCACCGGGGCAGCCACCGCAGCAGGGGCCGCCCCACCAAGGGCCCCCGCAGCAGGGCCAGCAGCCCATGCCCGGCCAGCCCTACGGTCCGCCACCCGGTGGGTACCCGCCCCAGCCGCCCGGACAGCCACCGCAGTGGTGAGTGGACCGTCGGCACCGATCCGAGTCGGACCACTCCCGTGGTCCGCATGAGATTCGCGGGCGTGTCACTCCGTGCGCGGAGTGGGGGCGCCCGCGAATCTCGTTCCGCAACGGTCTCGGACCGGCGCGGTGTGTGGGCTTGTTCACCTTCCGTGAGCGCGTGCCGCATCCCGAAGGGCTACGAGTAGGGTTCCGGGCATGACCGACGGTTTCGCCACTCGCGCCATCCACGCGGGGCAGCACCCCGACAGTTCGACCGGCTCCGTGATTCCGCCGATTCACGCGACCTCTACCTACGCCCAGGACGGCGTCGGAAACCAGCGAGCGGGCTACGAGTACTCCCGCACCGGCAACCCCACCCGCACCACGCTGGAGGAGTGCCTGGCCGCGCTGGAATCGGGGCGCTACGCACGGGCCTTCTCCTCCGGGATGGCCGCCACCGACGCGGTGCTGCGTGGTGTGCTGCGTCCCGGTGATCATCTGGTCATCCCCGATGACGCCTACGGCGGGACGTTCCGGCTGATCGACAAGGTGTTGACCGGTTGGGGCGTCGACTACACCCCCGTCCGGGTGTCCGATGTGGACGAGGTTCGTGCGGCGATCCGGCACAACACCAAGGTCCTGTGGGTGGAGTCGCCCACCAACCCGCTGCTCAACATCGCCGATCTGGCCGCCCTCGCCGAGCTCGCGGCCGAGACCTCCACACGACTCGTCGTGGACAACACGTTCGCCTCGCCCTACCTGCAGCAGCCGCTGTCGTTGGGGGCCGACGTGGTGGTGCACTCCACCACGAAGTACCTCGGCGGTCACTCCGATGTGGTCGGTGGTGCCGTGGTCACCTCCGACGAGGAGATCGCTTCCGGAATCGCGTTCCTGCAGAACACCGTGGGTGCGGTTCCCGGGCCGTTCGACGCGTGGCTCACACTGCGCGGCATCAAGACCCTGGCTGCGCGGATGGAGCAGCACAGCGCCAACGCGGCCAGGATCGCCGCGGCGTTGCGGGAACACCCCAAGGTCACCAGGGTGTTCTACCCGGGGCTTCCGGAACACCCCGGCCACGAGGTCGCGGCGCGGCAGATGCGGCTGTTCGGTGGGATGGTCTCGTTCACCCACGCCGACGGGGAAAAGGCCGCCGTGGACGTCTGCGCCCGCACCCGGTTGTTCACCCTGGCCGAGTCACTGGGCGGGGTGGAGTCGTTGATCGAACACCCCGGCAGGATGACCCACGCGAGCACGGCGGGATCGTTGTTGCAGGTGCCCGCCGAGCTGGTCCGGGTCTCCGCGGGTATCGAGGACGTCGACGACCTGCTGCAGGATTTGCTCGCCGCCCTGGAGTGACGCCGCACCGCTGGGGCTGATCGCCGCGCCGCTGGGACGGCGTGGTCCAGGGTGCGTAAATTTCCCACGAAATCGCCGCACTGCTGGGGTGGTGCGGCGTGGCCCGGGTGGTGTCAATTTCTCGCGAAATCGCCGCGCCGGTGGGGTGGCACGGCGCCGGGCTTTCGCCGCGGCGCCGGGTTTCCGCTGCGGCGCCGGGCTTTCGCCGCGGCCGTTCAGCTCTTGGCTCCTTCGACACTCCAGGACGGCGCCGGTGCGGCGGGCGTGGTCACCTCATCCGGGCTCACCGGCAGGTCCTCGCGGCTCACGCAGCCGCCCACCAGCCGAACGGCCTCACCGTTCGTCTCGTAGCTGCCGGGGTCGTCGCAACCGGAACTGACCACGGTGAACACGGCGACGGCGCACAGTGCCGTCGCCGTTGTCAGTCCCGCGACCAGGGGAAGCGTGCCGGAAGAGGTACTCAGCCGTGGCATGGTGCCTCCAGGGGGCGATGTCGGTCGGTACGCTGACGACCCGGTCTTGGCGGTGTGACGACATCAAGCTTACCGAATCCGTTTTCGAATGGCGCGTTTCGAGCGAACGTCGCGATGCACTCGGTTGCCGGTTTCCGGCGCGGGATTCGCGTGTGAAACGGGTTCGGGCGATTCGACCGTCCGCTTCGTACCTGCCCGTTTCGTATCGGCCTGTTTCGTACCGGCCGTTTTATGCCGGCTGCTTCATGCCGGCTGTTTCATGTCGGCCGGTTCGTGTCGCCGGCTCGCACTGACCGCTTCGGCTCGCACTGACCGCTTCGGCTCGCACTGATCGCTGTGGCCGAAACACCGATGCCCGCCCCCGACCGAATCGTCGAGGACGGGCTCAATCGGTCATCACCCGACCTGAGACCGATGCTACTCACGTGACCGCCCTCTTCCGTGAGCAGCGGTGCCGAAGCACTCGGTAGAGTGGTAACTTCAGCCCTTCCGGGTGAAGTCGTTCGACCGTCGAGTGCTCGATCACGAATCCCGCGAAACGTCACTCGTGCGGCCCGGCGTGTCGCACCGTTCGATTCGTGCCGCCCGGCACCGATCGCCGGTGGCTGACGGCACGCGACGAGTGTGGAGCGAGCTCGATCAGAGGTTGCCGCGCAGTTCCTGCTCCCGCTCTATCGCCTGGAAAAGCGCCTTGAAATTGCCGATACCGAACCCGAGCGAGCCGTGGCGTTCGATGAGTTCGAAGAACATCGTCGGGCGGTCCCCGATCGGTTTGGTGAAGATCTGCAGCAGATAGCCGTCCTCGTCCCGATCCACCAGAATCCCGTGCTCCTTGAGCGTTTCGATGGGCAGCCGCACCTCACCGATCCGGGCACGCAGCTGTGGATCGTCGTAGTAGGAGTCGGGAACCCCGAGGAACTCGACTCCCGCGGCGCGCATCGCGGTCACGCTGGCGATGATGTCGTTGGTGGCCAGCGCGATGTGCTGGCAGCCCGAGCCGCCGTAGAACTCCAGGAACTCGTCTATCTGCGATTTCTTCCTGCCGACCGCGGGTTCGTTGAGCGGGAACTTGACCCGGTGGTTGCCGTTGGCCACGACCTTGCTCATCAGCGCCGAGTACTCGGTGGCGATGTCGTCACCGATGAACTCGGTCATGTTCACGAAGCCCATGACGCGGTTGTAGAACGACACCCACCGGTCCATCTCGCCCATCGGCACGTTGCCGACGCAGTGGTCGATCGCCTGGAACACCCGTTTCGGTGCTCCCTCCGGTTTGCGGTACCCGCTGTCCTTGGCGACGTAGCCGGGGAAGTACGGACCGGAGTACCCCGACCGGTCGATGAGGCTGTGCCTGGTCTGCCCGTAGGTGGCTATCGATGCGTAGCGCACCGTGCCGTGCTCGTCGGAGACGTCCGTCGGCTCCTCCAGCACGGTGGCTCCCTGCTCCCGGGCGTGTGCCACGCACTTGTCGACATCGGTGACCTCCAGGGACAGATCGCACACCCCGTCACCGTGCTCGCGGTGGTGGTCGGCCAGTGAGCTGTCGGGGTCGACCGCACCCTTGAGCACGAACCGCGCCGAACCGGACTTGAGCACGTAGGCCCGGTGGTCGCGGTGGCCGGTTTCCGGTCCCCGGTAGGCGATCAGCTTCATGCCCAGCGCGCTCTGGTAGAACACCGCGCTCTGCGTTGCGTTTCCCGAGATGAACACGACCGCGTCCATGGCTCTGACCGGGAACGGGTCCCGGTCCGGGTCGTGCGGGACCAGGCCGACCAGTTGCTTCATCTGCTCGAACGTCACGTCGTCACGCTCGGCGGTCCCGGTGCTTTGGTTGGCGGTCTCGGTCACGGTGTCCTCCCGCTGACTGCGAACTCGATGCGTACGCAAGCCTGCGAGTGCCGCGCACCCTGCGCAACAGGAGGCTTCACGGCTGTACAACCTGCTCGACTCGTGGTCGGTTGGTAGGGGGTCGACTGCTCACCCTGTATCACCGAAACATGTTTGGAGCGTGCTGTGACCACCACTTCGGGTGACGAGTCGCTGGACGAGCTGGACGCGCGCCTGCTGCTGTTGCTCTCGGACGAGCCTCGCCTGCCGGTGCTGGAGTGCTCCCGCCGGCTGGGTGTGGCGCGTGGCACGGTGCAGGCCCGCATGGACCGGATGATCCGCCACGGCATACTGCGCGGTTTTCCACCGGAACTGGATCTCGCCGCCGTGGGGTACGGGCTGACCGCGTTCGCGGTGCTGGAGATCGCTCAGGGGCAGCGCGGTTCGGTGGCCGAGCAGCTGGCCGCGATAGACGAGGTCTGCGAAGTACACGCCACCACCGGACAGGGTGATCTGTTCGTGCGCATGGTCGCGCGGTCCAACGACGACCTGCAGCGCGTCATCGACCGGGTGGTGGCGGTAACCGGTGTGTTGCGCACTTCCACTTCCATCGCACTGTCCACACCGGTGCCTCCCCGCGTGCGCCCGTTGCTGGAGCGCCTGGCCGATTCCGAGTGACCGATCCGGGGCCGCTGCTCGAGATTTCCCGCGACGCGGCGGGACAACCAGCTCACGTGCCGATGCCCGTGCGGCGAGCGAGCCGCTCCGCGATGTGTTCCGGGAGGGATTCGTGACGGGGAGCACCCGTCGAACCGAAGTGAACCGCCCCTGCGCCGGGGCGGTCGATGGTCGTTACCCGATGTCGCGGCTCCCGGAACGGGAGCCGATGGGAGGTTCCGCCGAGCGAGCGACCCGTCGATCCGACCGGAAAACCTCGATCAGCCCTGGAACGGCTCCGCCTTGATCAGTGTCACCTGCATCTTGCCGCCGTTGGGCAGGTCGTATTCGCAGACGTCGCCCTCGGCGGCGTCCAGCAGAGCCTTGCCGAGCGGCGAGCTCGGGGAATAGACCTCCAGATCACCGTGGGCGCCTTCCTCGCGGTTGGCGAGCAGGAACTTCTCCTCCTCGTTCTCGCCCTCGAACCGCACGGTCAGCACCGAGCCGGGACGCGCCACACCGGACTCGGTCGGAACGTCGCCGACCTTGGCGTTGCGCAGCAACTCCTGCAGCTGGCGGATACGTCCCTCCAGCTGTCCCTGCTCCTCGCGCGCGGCGTGGTATCCGCCGTTCTCCTTGAGGTCGCCCTCTTCGCGAGCTTCGTTGATCTTCGCAGCGATCGCCGGGCGCTCGGCCACGAGCTCGTCCAGCTCACCCTTGAGCCGGTCGTAAGCATCTTGGGTCAGCCAGGTCGCCTGGGTATCGCTCACGGTCACCACTCCTCGTCGACTGCGGTTCCGCGTTCCGCGGACCGATAGCTTTCGCACTCCGAAGAGCTCGGAATGGAAAAACACGGCCCGTGCGGGGCCGTGCTGGTAGCGACAATAACACGAGTAAAGGGGTGTTGTGGGGTATTCAGCCGGTACCACCGGAGTGACGTGGCGAGTTCACCCGGATGGCCGTGCACCCTCCCGGAGATAATTCGGCACATCGTAGGAACAGCCGAAAACCTCACCGGTCACCGGCTGCTCCGAGGTCCGCAGTACCGTCTCGACGTAGGTGGTCGTTTCCCCGGGGGGCAGATAGACCTCCTTGCGTCCCGCCTCCTTGCCCGAGATCCCACGGGAACGCACCACGCATTCCGCCGGCTCGGAGGGGTCGTCGCGGCGCACCTCCAGCGTGATGTGCACGGTGTTGTCGTCGCGGAGGTCGAACTGGGAGGCCTTGCCGTCGATGGGGGCGCTTCCGAAGTTCCGGTAGCCCGCGACCGCGAGCACGATCCCGAGTGCCAGTGCCAGCGCGCTTCCCAGCCACACCGGCCATCGCCGGTGGCGTCCGGAACCGCGCCTGCCGTACCTGCCCTCGGGAACCCGGTTGCCCGTTCCGGGCGAACCCGGCTCGGATGAACTCGTCACGGTCTCAGCCTCTCGACCTCTCCGGTGGTTCTTCCCCGCCGCGGTCCGTTCTCCTCCGCAGGGGGCTGCCGCCGGTCGACATCGACGTTCGGGAACAATGGAAAGCGACCTGCGGTTGAGTATCCCTGGGGCGTACCGCCCGGAGTTCGCGGGGGCGGTACAGGTGTCGACAGCCAGACGGGAAGGGAATACCGGACATGGCGGAGAAACTTCGCCTGATGACTGTGCACGCTCACCCGGACGACGAGTCCAGCAAGGGGGCGGCCAGCACGGCTCGTTATGTGGCGGAAGGTCACGACGTGATGGTTGTCACCTGCACCGGAGGTGAAGCGGGCAGCATCCTGAACCCGGCGATGGACAAGCCGGGAGTGGTCGAGAACATGCCGGAGATACGGCGTCGCGAGATGGCCGAGGCAGCGGAGATCCTCGGTGTGCACCACCGGTGGATGGGGTTCGTCGACTCCGGGCTTCCCGAGGGCGATCCGCCGCCGCCGTTGCCGGACGGGTGTTTCGCCAATCAGCCGTTGGAGGCGCCCACCGAGGAACTGGTCCGGATCGTGCGCGAGTTCCGGCCGCACGTGCTGGTTACCTACGACGAGAACGGCGGTTACCCGCACCCGGACCACGTGAAGTGCCACGAGGTCTCGATGGCTGCCTTCGACGCTGCCGGTGATCCCGACCGGTTCCCGGGCGCGGGTGAGCCCTGGCAGCCGCTCAAGTTGTACTATGGGCACGGCTTCTCCAGGCGTCGAATGCAGCTGTTCCACGATTCGTTGCTGGAGCGTGGGCTGGAATCGCCCTACGGTGAGTGGCTGCGGAAGTGGGACCCCTCACGCCAGGATCCCTACGAGCGGGTGACCACGCAGGTCGAGTGCGCGGACTACTTCGAGGTCCGTGACGACGCACTGCGTGCCCACGCCACGCAGATCGACCCGAACAGCAGGTGGTTCGCGGTCCCGCTGGACATCCAGCGTTCGGTCTGGCCCACCGAGGAGTACGAACTGGTGCGATCGTTGGTGGACACGACGTTGCCGGAAGACGATCTGTTCACCGGGGTGCAGGAGCGAGTGCACGCATGACGGTGCTCGGTTACGCGGCGGTGCTCGCGACGGAGCGGCAACCGCTGGTCATGGTGGTGGCGCAGGACTCTGGTCCGGGAGTGCAGGAAGAGGGGGTCGGCAAGTCCACCCCGCTCGCGCTGTTCCTGATCCTGGTGCTGCTGATCGCGGTCGTCTTCCTGGCCCGATCCATGACCAGGCAGCTCGGCAAGGTTCCCACCCGGTTCGACGAGCAGCGCGCCGCCGCGGCGGCGCCGAAACGCGTCAAACGTGCCGAGGCCGCTCGCCTGGCCCGACAGCGGGAAGCCGGGGCCGCCGACGGGGCCGCCGACGGGGCCGCCGAGCGAACCGAGGACTCCGACTCGTCCGCCGCTTCCGAGGAGCCGGGACGACATCCCGGCCCCGAGGCTTCCGGCGGCGAGCCCTCCGACGACAACGCCCCGACGGACGACTCGGCGGGAGACGAGGCCGCGGAGCGTCGCGATCGGGGGCGTGCGGACTGAGCGGATCTTTCCCGTCGAGCGTTGGCGGGAACTCACGTTCGTAGCCGCGTGGAACGGACCGCACGAGTGGTCCGTTCCACGCGGCGTGGTCACAACCGGGGGTCCACCGGATCCGATTCGAGGGCCAGCACGGCGGAGACGCACTCGTGCAGCCGCCACAGCGGTTCGCCGCCCGCGAGGCGATCGAGCGCTTCGAGCCCCAGGCCGTGCTCCCGCAACGCGAGCGATCGCTTCCTGCCGAGTGAGCGCTTCCGCAGCCGTTCCAGGTTGTGCGGCTCGGTGTACTCCGGTCCGTAGACCAGCCGCAGGTACTCCCTGCCCCGCACCTTCACCCCGGGCTGGACCAGCCCGTTCCGGCCGCGCGGTGCCGCCGTGCGCGGTTTGACGACCATGCCCTCACCGCCCTCGGCGGTCAGCTCCTCCCACCAGGCGGTAGCCGCGGCCACCGAGCCTGCGTCGTCGATGTCGACCGCGCGTCGTCGGGTCGTGCGGAACAGCCCCGGATCCGCCTCGGCGAGCCGGTCGGCGGTTGCCAGGTGCCACTCCTGCTCGGTGTCGCGATACGCCTGCCCCTCGCTCGCCAGCACCCGGAACGGTGCGAGCCGTATCCCCTCGGTGCCGTCGACGGGGTGGCAGTACGAGCGGTAGGCCGTGCGGAAGCGCTCGACGTCGGTGTGCCTGGCCTCGAACCTGGTTCGCAACGCGGCCACGTCGAGCCCGCGCCGCTCCGCCTCGCGCAGACCCCGCAGCGTGCTCCGCAACGTGCTGTCGCCTGCCGTGGCCGTGCCCGCGTACCGCTCGTCGATCAGACCCGCCGCCTTGGCGTTCCAGGGCAGCAGCTCCGTGTCCAGCAGTAACCAGTCGGTGTCGAACTCCTCCCACAGGTCGGTCCGGCCCACGGCGGCGTGGACTCGCGCGAGCAGCGTGGCCGAGGTCGCCTCGTCGAAGAACGCCCGCCCGGTGCGGGTGTGGATCGTTCCCGGCGTGCCCGAGGGCCGGGGTTCGATCCCGAACCTTTCCCGCGCGGTCCGGTCGTCGCGGCACAGCAGCACCACGGCGCGCGAGCCCATGTGCTTCTCCTGGCACACCAGCTCCCGCATCCCCTGGTGCCGATAGTCGGCGAAGGCCCGTTCCGGGTGCTCCAGCAGCTCGCCCTCGGTCACCGTGGAGCAGGGCGGCATCGTCGGCGGCAGGTACAGCAGCAGCCGGGGATCGATCGCGAGCCTGCTCAGCACCTCCAAGGCGGCGGCGGACTGCTCGGCACCGATCGTCACCCGGCCGTGATGGCCGGTGTGCACCACGCGGCGCCCGGACACGTCCCCCAGATCGAGCGTTCCCGGTTCGCGTCGCGGGGTCCGCTCGGCGGGATCCTGCCGCTCGCTCCCGTCCCGGTCGGTCGACTCGTCGTTCCGCGGCGGACGTGCCGGTTCGCTGTACACCCGCTCCGCCGGTACCGACACCGTCTCCCGCTCCGGGTAGCGCAGCGCGGTGAGCTCCCCACCGAACACGCACCCCGTGTCCAGGCACATCGTGTTGTTGACCCACTCGGCCGCGGCCACCGGGGTGTGGCCGTACAGCACCGTCGCGCTGCCCCGGTACTCCTTGGCCCAGGGATAACGCACCGGCAGCCCCCACTCGTCGGTCTCGCCGGTGGTGTCGCCGTACATCGCGAACGCGCGCACCCGGCCGGAGGCCCTGCCGTGGTAGCGCTCCGGCAGGCCCGCGTGTGCCACGACCAGGTTCCCGCCGTCCAGCACGTAGTGGGCGGTCAGTCCGTCGCAGAAGTCGCGGGCACGTCGTCGGAAGTCCGCACCCAGCCCGTCGAGCTGATCCAGCGTCTCCCGCAGCGAATCCGGGATCCGCACCTTGCGGCCGTCGAGCGCCTTGACCAGTTTGTGCTCGTGGTTGCCGATGATCACCAGCGCGTTGCCCGACTCGGCCATGCCCATGACCAGCCGGAGCGTGCCCGCGCTGTCCGGCCCCCGGTCCACCAGGTCACCCAGCAGTATCGCGCGCCTGCCCCTCGGGTGTTCGGCGTCGACCGCGTTCCCGTCGGCATCGTGCCGCAGCCGGTAGCCGAGCTCGGTCAGCAGTGCTTCCAGCTCCACGCGACAGCCGTGCACGTCGCCGATCACGTCGAACGGGCCGGTGTCGGCGCGGCGGTTGTTGAACAGCTTGGTCCACCGCGGTTCCGCCGAATCCACTTCGGACTCGGAACGGAGCACGTGCACCCGCCGGAACCCTTCCCGCCGCAGTCCCTTCAGCGAGCGGCGCAGGTCCTTGCGCTGCCGCCGCACCACACCCGGATCCGGGGCCTCCGGGCGCTCGGCGTTGCGCCGCAGGCAGAGGCTCTCGGGCATGTCGAGCACCACGGCGACCGGCAGCACGTCGTGCTCCCGGGCGAGCCGGATCAGCGACTGCCTGGCGTGGTTGTGCACGTTCGTGGCGTCCACGACGGTCACCCGGCCCGCCGCCAGCCGCTTGCCCGCGATGTGGTGCAGCACGTCGAAGGCGTCGGCCGTCGCGTCCTGGTCGGTGGGGTCGTCGGCCACCATCGCCCGGCAGTGATCGCTCGACAGCACCTGGGTGTGCGGGAAGTGCCTGGCGGCGAAGGTGGACTTGCCGGAGCCGGAAGCACCCACGAGCACGATCAGCGCGAGCTCGGGAAGTTCCAGCTCGGTCACACTCGGATCCGCGCTCGCGTCCTCGGTCTCGGTCATGATGTCGCGTCCCTGTCGGAGAGGTCGTTTCGGGTGAACACGGCCAGCTGGGTGGGCTGTCCGAGTCGCCGGTCCGCTTCGCCGACACCGCTCGACGTGGCGGTGTAGCCGTGGGTGCGTCCCACCCGCCGCGTCCACTCCGCGAACTCGGCACGGTCGAACTCGAAGCGGTGATCGGGATGGCGCATCCCACCGACCAGGTCCGGATAGCGCGAGTTGTACTCCGAGTTCGGGGTGGTCAGCACCACCCGGGCCGGGCGCGCGTGCCCGAACACCGCGTGTTCCAGCGCGGGCAGCCGTTCCGGGTCGACGTGTTCGATCACTTCCATGAGCACGGCCGCGTCGTAGCCCACCAACCCCGAGTCGGTGTAGGTCAGCGCGGACTGCCGAAGTCGGATCCGGTGGTTCTCGCGTTCCGAACGTCGCTCCAACCGCAGGGTGCGCTCGGCGGCCCGCAACGCGCGGGTGGAGACGTCCACCCCCAGGATCTCGCCGAACTCCGTGTCGTCGAGCAGGTCCCGCAGCAGTTTGCCGTCGCCGCAGCCCAGATCGACCACCGAGCGGGCCCCGGTCGTGCGCAGCACTTCCAGCACGGCGGCCCGGCGCTGCGCCGCCAGCGGGCGCGTCTCGGTGGTGCCGTCGTCGTGGTCGGTGCCCTCTTCAGCGGTGAGCCGCCGCAGCGCCTCGTCCACCAGCGGTCGCGCGTGCACCAGGTAGCGCCCGCTGATCAGCTCCCGCTCGGGGTGGCTCGCCAGCCAGGCCCCGCCCGCGCGCAGCAGCTTGTCGATCTCGTCCTGGCCGACCCAGTAGTGCTTGGCGTCGTCGAGCACCGGCAGCAGCACGTAGAGCTGGTTCAACGCCTCGGAGACGGTGTGCTCGCCGCGCAGCGCCAGCCGCCCGTACCGGGTCTCGCCCCGGTCCGGGTCGTGCAGCACCTCGTGCTCGACCTCCCAGCCCAGCGGTTCGAACAGGCGGCGCGGCAGTTCCCGGTCCCGGCCGTGCGGCACGGCGGGCAGCTCGATCCGCAGCGGCACCGCTCGGGTGACCAGCTCGGGCCGCGCCTCGCAGCGGGCCGCCAGCGCGGTCCGGAACACCCTGCCCAGCGCCACCGCCAGCAGCGAGGAGGCCACGTAGGGGCGGTCGTTGACGTAGGGGCCCAGCGCCCACGAACCGCCCTGGCGGGCCTGTCGCGCCAGCTCCACCGGATCGGTCTCCAGCAGCAGCGCGGCGGTGCAGTCGTGCTCGTCGGCGCGCGGGTAGTAAACGTGCGCCCTGCCCGCCGTCACGTCGAAGGACTGCGCCCGCTCGGGGTGCTTGTGCAGCAGGAACCCCAGATCGCTGGCCGGTCGCTCCCCCATGGTGGTGCTCAACGTCAACAACACGGGCACCAGCATGCCTCGCGGCGCGTGTCGCACGCAGCCGATTTCCGGTGCCGACCGGCCTGGGATGCCCCGTCCCCCAGGTGGTTCGTCGGACTCCGGAAAGAATCCGAACGGGGAGCTCGATCACGAGCTCTCGGTGTTCGTGTCGAGGGCCGAACTCTACGATGAGTTCGTTGAAGATCGAACACCTTTCCGATTCCGCTTCCGGAGGCCGAGCCGGAACGTGGAAACGGCGACTGCGAACGGCGCTCTACCTGTGCGGACTCGCCGGGGTGGCCTCGGTGCTGTGGGCGGGCAGCCTCGGGACCGACCTCTTCACCCCCTGGGCACAGCTGTCGGCGTTGCGACCCCAGTTGAACGTGCTGGTCCTGCTGCTCGCCGTGGTGCCGTTGTGGCGGCGGCGTTTCGTGATCTCGGCGCTGACGCTGGTCACCGCGCTGGTTTCCACGATCGGGATGCTGCCCCCGACCTGGGGGACGAGCGGTTCGGTCTCCTCCGGTTCCGGCTCGGTCGGGATAGCCGTCTTCAACGTTTCCGCCGACGGTGCCGACCTGGCGGAGATCGCCAGGGAGATCCGGCGCGCCGATCCGGCGGTGGTCTCGCTGCCGGAAGCTTCCAGGGGTCGAAAACCGTTCGGGCATCTGAGTAATTACGTGTCACTCTGTGCTAAAGTGTTCCCATGAAGCTGAAGGAGTGGGCGCGGGAACAGGGTGTTTCCTACCGGACCGCGTTGAACTGGTTCCACGCGGGAACTTTGCCCGCGCCCGCTCGTCAGCTGTCCACCGGCACGATCCTGGTCGAACCGCCCACGGTTGAGACCGGGCGGACGGTGGCGTACTGTCGGGTTTCCAGCGCGGATCAGCGCGACGATCTGGATCGGCAAGCTGGACGAGTAGTCCAAGAGTGCGCTCGCCGTGGTCTCGCACTAGATTCCACGGTCACCGAGATCGGGTCCGGGTTGAACGGCGACCGGCAGAAACTGCGGAAGCTGCTCGCTACCCCCGAGGCAACTACCATCGTGGTGGAACACCGCGATCGGCTGGCCCGATTCGGTGTCGAACACCTCGAAGCCGCCCTGTCCGCCCAGTCCCGCCGAATCGTCGTACTCAACGACGCCGAAGTGGAAGACGACCTGGTGCGCGACATGACCGAAGTGCTCACGTCGATGTGCGCCCGCTTGTACGGGCGCCGGTCGGCGGCCAAGCGGGCGAAAGCAGCACTGAAGGCGGCGGAGGTGCCGCCGCGATGACCACGGTGTTGCAGGCGTACCAATTCGCGCTCGACCCGACCGGGCAGCAGCAGGCCATGTTGTCGTCGCACTGCGGCGCGGCACGGTTCGCCCACAACTGGGGCCTGGCCCAGGTCAGGGCCGTGCTGAACCAGCGGGAAGCCGAACGCTCCTACGGCGTGCCCGAATCCGAGTTGACGCCGAGCCTGAACTGGTCGGCCTATTCCCTGCGCAAAGCCTGGAACGCCGCGAAGGACGAGGTGGCCCCGTGGTGGGGCGAGAACTCGAAGGAAGCCTACGCCTCGGGTCTGGCCAATCTGGCTGATGCTCTGGGTAATTGGCACACGTCCCGCACCGGTAAACGCGCCGGGAAGCGGATCGGGTTTCCCCGGTTCAAGTCCAAGCGCCACCGCTTGTCGTGCCGGTTCTCCACCGGTTCGTTCGGGCTGTCCGAGTCGGATCGGCGGCATGTGCAGCTGCCCCGCATTGGGCTCGTGCGCACGCACGAATCCACCCGCAAACTCGCCCGGCACGTCGAACGCGGCACCGCCCGCATCCGATCGGCCACCGTGTCGTTTCAACGCGGCCGGTGGCACGTGTCGTTGTCCGTCGAGATCACCAAGACCGAACCTGAGCCTGCGGTCAAGGGCGGGACGGTGGGTGTTGACCTCGGGGTGAAGCACCTGGCGGTGCTTTCCACCGGGGAAATCATCGCCAACCCGAAACACCTCGACGCCGCGCAGCGGGAGTTGCGCCGGTTGCAGCGTCGGGCCGCCCGCCAGCAGGGCCCGGACAAGCGCACCAAGCGCACACCGTCGAACCGGTGGCGCACGACCCAAGCACGCATCGCCACGCTGCACACCGCCGTGGCGAACGCGCGCCGCGACGGGCTGCACAAGCTCTCCACCCGACTCGTGGCCGAGTTCGACACCGTCGTGGTGGAAGACCTCCACGTGGCCGGGATGGTGCGCAACCGCCGGTTGGCTCGCGCCATCTCCGGTGTCGGCATGGGCGAGCTGCGTCGCCAACTCGACTACAAAACCACCTGGTCAGGCCGCGATCTGGTGGCGGCAGACCGGTTCTACCCCAGCTCGAAAACCTGCAACGACTGTGGTGCGGTGAAAGCCAAACTGCGCCTGTCCGAGCGGACATTCACCTGCGATCACTGCGGCTACCGCACTGATCGCGACCTCAATGCGGCCCGCAACCTCGCGGGCCTGGCGTCCTCCCCGAGTTGCGGGGCGACGAAAAACGAGCCCGCTGGAAACCCACGTAAGACCAGCCCCGCTGGCAGCGGGTATCGCCACGGGAAGACCCCGACACAACGGGCCGGGGCCAACGCCGCGTAGCAATACGACGGCTCAGGAACGTTTCCACACCTTTCCTGAACGGTTATGCCGGAAAACTGGTCGACAGGCTCGCCCGCACCGGGGACGAGTACGTGTACGAGACACACGCCCCCCTGGTTGGCGACGTCGAGCACCCGACCCGCAGGCGGATCGGCCCTTACCCCACCTCGCTGTTGGTGAAACCGGAGCTCCGGCCGGAGTTCGGAACCGAAAAAGTCGCGGGCTCGCTGGGCACCATCGACGCGAAGATCAGGGGCTCGGCGGTGACCTGGCACGTGGCCGCCGTGCACCCCCCGCCGCCGCTTCCGGGAGGGACGTCGGGATGGCGGGTCGGTCACGACCTGCTCGAGGAGTACTGTGATTTCGAGCGGCCGTTCGTGCTCGCCGGGGACTTCAACTCCACGCTGAACCAGGGGCCGATGCGGCGACTGACCTCCAACGGATGCACGGACGTCGGCAGCACCGCGGGTACCGGGTTGAGCACGACCTGGCCGTCCTCCCTGCCGGAGTTCCTCGGGATCACGATCGACCACGTGCTCGTCGGCGGCAGCGAGGTCGGCGCCGCCGACTACCGGACGGTCGACATCAGCGGCACCGACCACAGGGGGCTGATCACCGAGGTGGAACTGCCCGGAGTGGACTGATCCGGTTCCGGTGACCGCCTTCGGCCGTTCCCGAGCGGCGTCCTGCCCTCGCCGCTCAGGAGCCGTGCCGACACGGCGAGACACCGACCGCTCGGGCGGGAACCGGCGACCCGCGCGAGTTCCGGCGGGGCTTCTCGCGGCGGGGCTGCTCGGTGCCGGGACCGTCGGCGTGGGACGCTGCGGGTATGGCACAGCGGCTAGCCCGGGCGACGAGTCCGTACCTGCTCCAGCACGCCGACAACCCGGTCGACTGGTGGCCCTGGTGCACCGAGGCGTTCGAGGAGGCACGGCGGCGCGACGTGCCGGTGCTGCTCTCGATCGGCTACGCGGCCTGCCACTGGTGCCACGTGATGGCGCACGAGTCGTTCGAGGATCCCGACACGGCCGGGATCATGAACGAGGAGTTCGTCAACATCAAGGTCGACCGGGAGGAACGCCCGGACATCGACGCCGTCTACATCCAGGCCACCCAGGCCATGACCGGCCAGGCGGGCTGGCCGCTGACCTGCTTCCTGACCCCGGACGGCGAGCCGTTCCACTGCGGCACCTACTACCCGGCCGCGCCGATGCACGGCATGCCGTCCTTCCGGCAGCTGCTCGACGCGGTGATCAGCGCCTGGCAGGAACGCACCGAGGAGGTGCGGCAGAGCGCGAGCAAGATCGTCGAGCAGCTGGCGAGCCAGCGCGCGGCGCTGCCGGAGTCCGCGGTGGACGACGAGGCGCTGGAAGCCGCGGTGACCGGGCTGGCCGAGGAGTTCGACGCCGACAACGGCGGTTTCGGCAGTGCTCCCAAGTTCCCGCCGTCGATGGTGCTGGAGTTCCTGCTGCGCCACCACGAACGCGCGGGCGACACCGGCACCGGCGCGCGGGCGTGGCAGCTCGCCGAGAGCGCGGCCGTGGCGATGGCGCGCGGCGGCATCAACGACCAGCTGGCGGGTGGTTTCGCCCGCTACAGCGTGGACGCGTCCTGGATCGTGCCGCACTTCGAGAAGATGCTCTACGACAACGCGCTGCTGCTGCGGGCCTACACCCACCTGGCGCGGCGGCACGCCGCCGGGGTTCCCGGCACCGACCCCGAACTGCCGCGGCGGGTCGCGGGGGAGACGGCGGAGTTCCTGGTGCGCGACCTCGGCACCCCGGAGGGCGGCTTCGCGGCCTCGCTGGACGCCGACACCGAGCAGGGCGAGGGGATCACCTACGTGTGGACCCCGGAGCAGCTGCGCCAGGCGCTCGGCGAGGACGACGGCACGTGGGCGGCGGAGATCTTCGGGGTGACCTCGGAAGGCACCTTCGAGCACGGCACCTCCACGTTGCGCCTGCTCCGTGATCCGGACGATCCCGAGCGGTGGCGGGACGTGCGGGAGCGGCTGCTGCGGGAACGCGCGGGACGCCCGCAGCCCGCCAGGGACGACAAGGTGGTCACCGCCTGGAACGGACTCGCGATCACCGCGCTGACCGAGGCCGCCACCGCGCTGGACCGCCCCGACTGGCTCAGCGCGGCGGAGACGGCCGCGCGGCTGCTGCTGGACACCCAGCTCCGGGACGGCAGGCTGCTGCGCACCTCCCGCGCCGGTGTGCCGGGCACCGCCGAAGGAGTGCTGGAGGACTACGGCTGCCTCGCCGAGGGGCTGCTGAGCCTGCACCAGGCCACCGGTTCGGCGCACTGGCTGGACACGGCGTGCGAGCTGCTTGACACCGCGCTGGAGCTGTTCGCCGACACCGAGAACCCGGGGGCGTTCCACGACACCGCTTCGGACGCCGAAGCCCTGGTCAACCGCCCTTCGGATCCCACGGACAACTCGAGCCCATCCGGGGCGTCCTCGGTCACCTCGGCTTTGGTGACGGCGGGGGCGCTCGCGGGCTCCGAGCGATCCGGGCGCTACCGCGAGGCCGCCGAACAGGCGCTGAACCGGGCGGGGCTGCTCGCGCGGCGCGCCCCGAGGTTCGCGGGGCACTGGCTGGCCGCGGCCGAGGCGAGCAGGCACGGGCCGCTGCAGATCGCCGTGGCCGGTCCCGCCGACAGCGACCGGGACGAGCTGATCGCCACCGCCCGTCGTCATTCGCCGGGTGGCGCGGTGGCCGTGGCGGGGGAACCCGAGGACGCGGAGGTTCCGCTGCTGGCCGACCGGGGGCTGTTGGCGGGGTCAGCCGCGGCCTACGTCTGCAGGGGCTACGTGTGCGATCGGCCCGTCGGCAGCGCGGCGGAGCTGCTGGCGACGCTGCGCGGCTGAGCGCGCCCACTCGACACCGGCCGTCCCGAGGCGGGAGCGTCCGGGAGGCTCCCGCCGACCGGTCTCCCGGACGGGGTCCATCCGTCTCCCCCGGACGGGGCCGTGACCGGAGTGCCCCGTTCAGGAGTACAGCGCCAGCCAGATGGCGATGTGGTGGCAGATCGCGGCCGCCGAGACCGCCGCGTGGAAGAACTCGTGGTAGCCGAACACCCTCGGCCACGGATCGGGGCGGCGCAGCGCGTAGCAGATCGCACCCCCGGTGTAGAGCACGCCGCCGACCACCAGCAGCACCAACGCCGTGGCCCCGGCGTTGGCCAGCAGGTCGGGCAGCACGAAGACCGCGACCCACCCGAGGGCGATGTAGACGGGTACCCCGACCCAGCGCGGGCCGTTCGGCCAGGCCAGCTTGAGCACCACGCCGCCGAGTGCGCCGCCCCACACCACCGCCAACACCACCGTCGCCGTGGTCGGCCGCATCGCCAGCATCGCCAGCGGCGTGTAGGTGCCCGCGATGAACAGGAAGATCATGGAGTGGTCGAGGCGCCGCATCGTGGTCCGCGCACCTTCCGTGCGCCACGTCCTGCGGTGGTACAGCGCGCTTACGCCGAACAGGCCCAGCACCGTGGCGACGTAGATGGAGGTCCCCAGCGCGGCACGTCCGGACACCGTGGTTCCGGCCAGCGCGATCAGCGCGGCGCCAGAGACCAGCGCCCCGAGCGCGGACCACAGGTGGATCCAGCCCCGCAGCTTGGGTTTGACCGGCTGAGCGGCCGAGGGCTCGCGCGTGTTGCGGCTCGCTGTTGGCACGTTTCGAGCCTACGGGAGGGAGACCGCCCCGCTCCGCTCGACATGATGACGTTCACCCGCCCGGTGCGGGACGAGCCACGAATCGCCCGCCTCGGTGAGCTGCGCGCGGAGCGGCCGTGTCGATCCTGCGGTCGCTTGCCGTGCTCGTCGAGCCTCCGAGTAGTCTCGTGGAACGTGGCGCTGAGACTTCGGCTACGAGAGCTTGTCTACGATCTCTACGAACGGCGATTGCGCCGGCAGCTAAAGGGGGCGCAACCCCCCAGACACGTCGGTGTGATTCTGGACGGCAATCGCCGCTGGGCGAAGGAGGCCGGGTTCGACGCCGACTACGGTCATCGTGCCGGGGCGCGCAAGATCTCGGACTTTCTCGGCTGGTGTCGGGAGAACCAGGTGGAAGTGGTCACGCTGTGGCTGCTGTCCACCGACAACCTCCGGCGGGCCAGCAGCGAGGTCGACTCGCTGCTGGAGATCATCGCCGGTGTCGTGGAGGAGATCACCCAGCCCGGCACGCCGTGGCGGGTGCGCATCGTGGGTGCGATGGACCTGCTGCCCACCGAGATCGCGGCCAGGATCTCGGCCGCCGCGTTGCGGACCGAGAACCGGGACGGGATGCAGGTCAACGTGGCGGTCGGCTACGGCGGCAGGCAGGAGATCGCCGACGCGGTGCGCAAGATGCTGCAGCGGCACGCCGAGGCGGGAACCACCATCGAGGAACTCGCCGAGGTGCTCGACGTCGATCACATCGCCGAACACCTCTACACCTCCGGGCAGCCCGATCCGGAGCTGTTGATCCGCACTTCCGGTGAACAGCGATTGTCCGGTTTCATGCTCTGGCAGTCGGCGCACTCGGAGTTCTGGTTCTGCGAGGCCTACTGGCCCGCCTTCCGGCGAGTGGACTTCCTGCGCGCACTGCGAAATTTCGCGGCTCGGCATCGCAGATTCGGGAACTGACGCGTTCTCGGCAGAGCTCTTGGATCGAGTTCCCGAACCGGGGTCCCGAACGGCGGGCGCGAGTCGCGAAGTGCCGCGACGTCGACGATATCCGTGGAACCGAGAAGCGGGGCCGGACCGCGATGTCCGACCCCGCTCGTTTCATCCCGATGAGTCGGGACGAATCCGTTCAGCCCGTGCTCAGCTGCCGTTGGTGATCGAGGTGGGGTGGTCCACGACCGGGGCGTTGACGCACTCCGAGGGCTGCGCGTGCAGCAGGTTGACGACCGCACCGAGCACGGCGACGTTGTTGCCGCACAGCTGGACCGGCAGCACGCTCAGGTTGTTGTCGTTGAGGATGTTGATGCCGTCGTTGTCCTTGGTGTCGGCGCTGGCCATGGGGGCCATGGCCATCATGCCGGCGGCGGCGATACCCACGGCGGCGGCGGTCTTCTTCAGCATGGGGGAGTTCTCCTTCGAATTACACGTCGATTCCGACGCTCTCCGCCTGTTCGCACTCCGAGCGGCGGAGGAGATTTTGTCGTGAGTTGACCCGGAACGAGTCCGTCAGTGCGGAAAATCGCCCTTCAGAACGGAAATCGGCTGCCGAATCGTGGCACGCGATCGCGCGGAAGAAACGGCTCCGTTCTCGTTCCGAGCTCTCCGGGGGGTCGTTCGGTTCGCCGCTGAATCCGGAGTGGACGGCTGTCAGGTCAGCTCCGTCCACTCCGGCTCTTCCGGTTCCGCGCGGGATCCGGGCTCAGCTGATCGCCTTGGGGTGGTCCACGACCGGGGCGTTGACGCACTCGGAGGACTGCGAGGTCAGCACGTTGGCGACAACGCCGAGCACGGCGACGTTGTTGCCGCACAGCTGGACCGGGACGGCGCTGATGTTGTTGTCGTTGAGGATGTTGATGCCGTCGTTGTCCTTGGAGTCGGCGCTGGCCATGGGGGCCATGGCGACCATGCCGGCGGCGGCGATACCCACGGTGGCGGCGGTCTTCTTCAGCATTTTCTCGCTCCCTGTCGGTACGGGTGATTCGTGGAACGCGGTTCGCACGACGGAACCCCAGAAAATTCCGCCGTGGGCGCGCACACGAAGGAAACCTATCGACTGCATGATCGCGAGGAAAGCTCGGTAACACTATCGTGTAAATATCTAATTTGGTTTCTAAAGGTATCTTTCGGGTGACACACGAAAGGCGACGTTGGTGCTCGGAATGATTCGCCGGAAGCTTTCCGGTCGTGCGTCACTCTCGGGGGCGAACGCCCCGATCCCCGCGGCGCGAACACGGCACGAAAGCCGCGACCTCCGCTATCCTGCCGACATGCCCGAAGCGCCGGTCGCCGAGTACCTCGTCCTCGGCCTGCGGTTCGGGCGGCTGTCCCTCGGCTTCGTGCAGAGCTACACCGGCGATCGCGCGCTGCGCGGGCAGGTGGACCGCGAGCCCGCACCGCTTCCCGGCTTGCTCGCCTCACAGGCACGCGGACTGCGTCGAACCGTCCGGCGGGCCGCGCTGGATGCCGACCGTACCGACTTCCTGCTCGGGCAGCTCGCCGCGCTGGACTGCGCCGCCCGCGGGCTCGCCGGGGGTCCCGTGTCGTTCGCGGGCAGGCTGCGCCGCCGCTTCCAGCTCGAGGTGGACCGCACCGACCCCGAGCACTACGCGGCGGTCCACGACGAACTCGCCCACTGGCTGCCCCGGGGCGCCACGCTGGTCGAGCGGGTGGCGAACTTCCGCGAACGCGAACGCGTCCCGGCGGAAGCGCTGCCCGACTGCGTGCGTGCCCTCTCCGAAGCCTTCCGAGTCCGGGCGCGAGCGGCGTTCCGGCTGCCGGTGCACGAGCGGGTGACGTACCGGTTCCGGCACGATCCTTCCTTCGGCGGGCTGCAGCACTACCTCGGCGGCGGCCGCTCCGTCGTCACCGTCAGCACCGCCGTGCCGCACCGCCTCAGCGACCTGCCCAGGCTGCTGGCGCACGAGAGCTATCCCGGCCACCACACCCAGCACTGCCGCGGCACGCTTCCCGAACACGACATCGCGCTCACCGACACCCCGCAGTGCGCGGTCTCGGAGGGACTGGCCGAACGGGCGCTGGACGTGCTGCTCGGTCCGGCCTGGGGAGCCCGGGTTCGTGAGGTGCTCCACGGGATTCTGCCGGTGCCCGCGGCGGAGGACCTCGAACGAATGGACGCCGCGCGGCGCGTGCTCGCCGGGGTACGGCGGGACGCCGCGCTGATGCTGCACGAGCACGGCACCGATCCCCACCGGGTGCGCGAGTACCTGCGGCGCTGGTTGCTGCTGGACGATTCGCGTGCCCGGGTGCTGCTGGAACGTCTCTCCGACCCTTCCGCCGCCGCGTACGCCGTCGTCTGCCCAACCGCGTACGAGTTGACCGGTTCCTGGTTGGACGCCGATGGTCCCGAACACCGCCGCGCTCGCTACGAACGGCTGTTGGATCGGCCGCTGCCGCCGCACACCCTGCGGTCCGAGCTCTCCGGCAGAATCGCCGCTTGACTGCTCCCCGGCGCGAACGCCGGGATTTCCGCCGATCGGAGGGCCGATGAGCCGACGCGCCGTGCTGTGCGCCGGGATGGTCACGCTGGACCTGCTGCAGCGGGTGGCCGAGTTCCCGGGGCCGAACGAGAAGACCACCGCCGAGCGGGCAGAGTTGAGCGCGGGCGGGCCTGCCACCGGGGCCGCCGTCACCGCCGCCGCGCTCGGTTCGGAGGTGAGCCTGCTGACGGCACTGGGGAATCACCCGATGGCCGGGGTAGTGGCGGACGAACTCGCCGAGCACGGAGTCGAACTGCTCGACGTCACTCCCGGGAGCGGGACGCCGCCGGTGGTCTCCGCCGTGACGGTGCACAGCACCACCGGTAGCCGCAGCGTGGTCTCGCGCGCCCCGAAGGATGCCGATCCGGAGCCGGGCGCACTGCTGCGGACCGTCCCCGACGCGGTGCTCGTGGACGGTCATCGTCCCGTGCTCGCCCGAGCGGCCGTGCGGCACGCCGAACGGGCCGGTGCTCCCGTGGTGCTCGACGGTGGCAGTTGGAAACCCGTGCTCGCCGAGATCCTCCCCCGAGTGGACCTCGCGGTCTGCTCCGCCGACTTCCGGATGCCCGGTACGACCGAGCTCGACGAGCAGCCCGCCGCGCTGTTCGAACGCGGAGTGGGGTCCGTGGCGATCACCCGGGGGCCCGGGGACGTGCTCTGGTGGTCGCCGGACGGCGCGAGCGGCAGCGTTCCCGTCCCCGAGGTCGAGGCGGTGGACACGCTCGGCGCGGGCGATGTGTTCCACGGTGCGGTGGTCCACGCGGTCGCCGGTGGTGCCCCGCTGTCCGGCCTGCCCGACACGCTTTCGTTCGCGGCCGGGATCGCCGCCGACCGGGTGCGCCGTGCGGGGCGCGGGGAGTGGCTGCGCGGGATGTCCCCTCGCTGACTCGGGTAGGCGGTGCGAACCGCGGGATCGATTCCGCGCGGCGTGCGGGTGCGAAACAGTCCACGGCCCACGGTCGGGTGATGGGTTCACCGTAGGGGCCGTGTGGGTGTGCACACTGTGGCTTTCGGGTGACGATTCGTTTAATCACCTGTGTGGCTGCCTGCCAACGTCCGATCACACGGGTAGCGTCCGCGGTGACGGGTCGTGCAGTTGCGGCCCGTCCGGGGAGGCCCTTCACCCGTGTCGAAGGTCGGATCGGGCTCCACCGGGTGGCTGCCCACGGCCCGACTCCGACGGGGTGCGGGGCGGCCCGGCCCGCCGACGAACGGGCGCGGTCGTTCGTGCCCGTTAGGGAGTAGCCGTGATGACACGACGTTCCCAGCAAGCGGAGCCCCTGTCCGGTTCCGAAAGCGTGAATTCCTCAGCTCCCGCACCGCGTCCGTCGGACGCGTCCGAGGGAAGGGGAGTGCGTAGCTACGTCCTGGACACTTCTGTGCTGTTGTCGGACCCCTGGGCTTTCACCAGGTTCGCCGAGCACAGTGTCGTCCTGCCACTGGTCGTGATCAGCGAGTTGGAAGGCAAGCGCCACCACCCCGAACTGGGCTGGTTCGCGCGGGAGGCGCTGCGTGGTCTCGACGACCTGCGACTGCGACACGGCAAGTTGGACGAGCCGGTTCCGGTCGGTGAGTCGGGTGGTCGACTGCACGTCGAGTTGAACCACTCCGACCCCGAGGTGCTGCCTCCGGGGTTTCGCAACGAGTCCAACGACGCCCGCATCCTGGCGTGCGCGCTGAACCTGGCCGGTGACGGTCACCTGGTGACCCTGATCAGCAAGGACATGCCGCTGCGGGTCAAGGCCGCCGCTGTGGCGTTGGACGCGGACGAGTACCGGGCGCAGGACGTGATCTCCACCGGTTGGTCCGGCATGACCGATCTGGACGTGCCGCCCAACGAGGTGGACACGCTGTTCAAGTCCGGCTCGGTGGAGTTGGCCGAAGCCGCCGAACTCCCGGTCAACACCGGGTTGCGGCTGCTCGCGGGAACGAAGAACGCGCTGGGCCGGGTGACCCCGGACAAGACGGTGCGGCTGGTGCGCGGTGAGCGCGAGGCGTTCGGGCTGCACGGTCGCTCCGCCGAGCAGCGGATAGCCCTGGACCTGTTGCTGGACCCCGAGGTCGGCATCGTCTCGCTGGGCGGTCGGGCCGGAACCGGCAAGTCCGCGCTGGCGCTGTGCGCCGGGCTGGAATCCGTGATGGAACAGAACAGGCACCGCAAGGTGATGGTCTTCCGGCCGCTCTACGCGGTGGGCGGGCAGCAGCTCGGCTACCTGCCCGGCAGCGAGGACGACAAGATGCAGCCCTGGGGGCAGGCGGTCTACGACACGCTGGGCGCGCTCGCGGGGCAGAACGTCATCGACGAGGTCATCGACCGGGAGATGCTCGAAGTGCTGCCGCTGACCCACATCAGGGGGCGCTCGCTGCACGACTCCTTCGTGATCGTCGACGAGGCGCAGTCGCTGGAGCGCAACGTGCTGCTGACGGTGCTGTCGCGGCTGGGTGCCAATTCGCGGGTGGTGCTCACCCACGACGTGGCGCAGCGCGACAACCTGCGGGTCGGCAGGCACGACGGCGTCGCGGCCGTGATCGAGAAGCTCAAGGGTCACCCGCTGTTCGCGCACGTCACACTGACCCGCTCCGAGCGGTCCCCGGTGGCTGCCCTGGTCACCGAGATGCTGGAGGGTGAGTTCATGAGCTGATGCCCCCAGGGGCGAGCCCTCGAAGGACGGCGTGGCCGGGCGGCGATTTCGCGAGAAATTGACGCCCGGCCACCGCCGATCGTGCTAACTCCGCCCGGTCCGGCGGTGTCCCGGTGCTCTCATCGCCGGTGCTCGTCGAGGGTGGTGGCGGTGCGGAGGAAGGCGTGCCAGGCGTGGTGGGTGAAGGTGTGGACGGGGCCGTCGGGGTTCTTGGAGTCGCGGACGCCCACGGCGGTGTCGGTGAGTCGCACCTCCACGCAGTTGTCGCTGCCTCCGGAACTGCGACTGCTCTTGATCCAGCCGGTGTCGTACATCAGACCTCCTTGCGGGTTCGTTCCAGGAAAGCCCGTGACTCCTCTGGAGAGAGTGTCAACTCGCACACTCGATCGAAGATTCTGGTGAGCACTCCCACGTCTTCCGCGTCGTCGAGGTAGACGGATGGGCCGTGTACAACCGAGGAGAAAGCTATCGGTGAACCTCGGTCCCCGAAACCGAATATCGTGAATCCGCCGCCACAAGCCGGATTCGACACCGCTCCTACCGGCAGCACTCGAACTGTCAGGCTTTCGTGATGATCAAGCAGGGACAGCACGTGTTCGAGCTGATCCCGCAGCAAGAAGTCAGTTCTCTTCATGTCCAGGATGGCGTGCTCCGCGAGCACGATGTCGAGCTCGCTCGGGTGCTCACTGTGCAATGTTTTGGACTGGCGATTCATCCGATAGTCGATACGCTGTTCGATCTCGGCCGGTGCTGAGCTGGTGAAGATGCCTTCCCAGGAGCTTATTACCGAACGGATGTAGGAAGGCGACTGCAGTAGTCCGGGAACGATGCTCGGTTCGAACGCCTTGATCTCGGTCGCGTTGCTTTCCAGGTCGGCGAACCGCTGGTAGGCGTCGGGCAGCGTGTCCACGTACGCCCTGCGTTTCTGGCGTTTTCGGGCCGAGCTCGCCAGCGCTCGTACCGTTTCCCGTTCCTGAGGCTCTACCGAGTAGAGATCGAGCAGGCTGTCGAGGCTGTCCGGTGGCAGGGTTCCCTCACCGTCCTCGATCTGGACCAACCGCGAGCGCGCCTTGCCGATCTCCTGCGCAGCGGCGTGCTGTGATTTGCCTGCTTGTTCCCGGAGTCGACGCAGGGTGAGCCCCAGTTGCCGCCGCTCGAACGTCTGACGGGCACGGCCCATGCGCTTCCTCTCGTAACTCACCCGATCAGATGGCTGTCAAAGACTGACGGTCAGTCTTATCTTGGTTGTGGTGGCCACCATTCCTGTCAGCTCGATCAATCATCGTATCGACCAGCAAGGAGCGTGGATCATGAGTCTTTACCGGCACACCGGGGTATCGGTGGAGTCCTACGTGGAGATGGCCCGTGGGGTGGCGGTCCGCTGTGAGGTGGACCGGCTCAACGAGCAGGCCAACCTCGCGTTCGGTTCCTCGGAGAGCTTCGTGCTCAGTCTGGATCGCGACGCACTTGAACAGCTGGTATCGCTGGGCAGCCGTGCCATCGCTGAACTCGACGTCGAGGGTGAGCCGTTGACTGTTATGTGAGCGCGTTGGTCGTCATCGGTGTTTTCGACGGGTGTCGTCGGTTTCGTGAGTTGAACCGACGACACCGTCTTGACGCGTTGTTGTCACTGAAAACGGTCCTATTCGGTCGGTTCGGTCGTGGCGCGGAGGAAGGCGTGCCAGGCGTGGTGGGTGAAGGTGTGGACGGGGCCGTCGGGTTCTTGGAGTCGCGGACGCCCACGGCGGTGCCGGTGAGTCGCACCTCCACGCAGTTGTCACTGGCTACCGCGCTGTAGGAGCTCTTCAGCCATTCACCCTGCTTGTTGGTCGTCTGTGCCATGTCATCGATTGTTCACGTCATGGCGCGCCGAAGCCGGTGAATTCACCGTTTCTCGGGACGAGTACCCAATCAGGCGTCGCGTGCATGTGAGCATCGGCAGGGAGCGGTGCCCGCACGAGCGGTCGCTTACGTCGGACGCGCGAGTTCCGTCCGTCGGACGGGTGCGCGTCTCTCCGAAGAGTGCCGGACTCAGTCGGCAGCCCGGTCGGCAGCGGAGTTCCGCCCCGAGTCGTCGGTGGCCAGCACGCGTCCCAGCAGCTCGACCAGCGTGTCACGTTCCTCGTCCGTGAGGGGGCTGAGCAGTTCTCGCTGCGCGGACCGGGCGACCGCTGTCATCTCCCCGGCGAGTTCCGCTCCGGCCGTGGTCAGCGTGACCCGGTGCCGACGTCGGTCCTCGGGGTCGCGCTCCCGGCGCACCAGTTCCCGCTGCTCCAGCTTGTCGAGGTAGCCGACCAGATGGCTGCGGTTGAACCGGAGCCGATCGGCGAGCACGTGCTGCGTCAGCGGCCCGAAGTCCGAGAGCGCCGTGAGCACCGCGAAGTGCGGTAACCGCAGTCCTCGTTCGGCGAGCGCCCCGTCCAGCTCCCGGTGGCCGATACGCGCGACGTGCCCCGCCAGGTAGGAGGGCAGCGAAAGCAGGCTCGGGGGACGTGTCTCGTGCTCGCTCATGAGTGCAACTCTATCCACCCGCCAAATTAATGTCATACTGTAACTGTTACATAATGACATTAATATTTGACGCGGAACGAGCCGTTCCCGAACGCGAGGCGGGTGACGGCCCGTGGATATCGGAGGAACCATGACAGCAACCGTCGTCGTTGTCGGTGGCGGATACGGCGGTATCACGGCGGCCAGGGCGATCGACGAGTTCGCCGAGGTCGTGCTCGTGGAACCCCGCGACACCTTCGTGCACAACGTCGCGGCTCTCCGGGCGCTGGTCGAACCGTCCTGGTTGGACCTGATCTTCCTGCCTTACGACAACCTGCTCGGCAACGGAAGGGTGATCCGCGACCGCGCGGTGCGCGTGGACCACTCGGCCGTCACACTCGCCTCCGGCGAGCGGATCGAGGCGGACTACGTGGTGCTGGCCACCGGCTCTTCCTATCCGTTCCCGGCCAAGGTGGACGTCACCGACAGCGCCCTCGCCGTCAAGAAGCTGCGCACCACGCACGACGCGCTGGCCGACTCGCGCGGCGTCCTGCTGCTGGGGGCCGGGCCGGCCGGGCTGGAGCTGGCGGGGGAGATCAAGCACGGTTGGCCGAACAAGTCCGTTACCGTCGTCGATCCCGCGCCCGAACCGCTCTCGGCGGTGCCGTTCCCGGCGGAGCTGCGCGCCGAACTGCGGCGCCAGCTCGACGAGCTCGGCGTGGAGCTCTCGTTCGGCAACCCCCTGGCCGAACAACCGCCCTCCGAACCCGGCGAACCGGGGGCGTTCTCCGTGACCACCCGTCCCGGCGAGCGAATCGACGCGGATCTCTGGTTCCGCTGCTACGGAGTGGTGCCCACCAGCGGATACCTGGACGAGGAACTCGCGGTGGCCCGCCGGGAGGACGGGGCGCTCGACGTCACCTCGGAACTCCGGCTGCCCGGCCAGGACCACGTGTTCGCCATAGGTGACCTCACCTCGATCCCGGAGGCCAAGACGGCAAAGGCGGCCGAACTGCACGCCGGGGTGGTGGCCGCCAACATCCGGGCCCTGGCGGACGACGAGGGCGAGCTCACCCGTTACGAACCGGCTCCACCGGCGATCTCGCTACCGCTGGGCCCGGCGGGCGGGGTCTCCTACTCGCCGTCCGCCGGTGTGCTCGGGGCGGAGCGGACCTCGCGGCTCAAAGGGACGAGTATGCGTCGCGAGGTCTACACGGCACTGCTGAACCTGGACGGCTGAACGAGGGGATGTTGCCGCACGTGAGGCGGTGCCCGGCGAACCGACCGGGCACCGCCTCCTAGGAACTCCTTTTCCCGCGGAACGAATTCGCTGGGGAAGAACCGGGTCCGGCCCAGCGCCGGCCACGAGCACCAGCGTCCGGCCGCGGTACTAGAACCACCCCATGACCGCTTTGATGCTCACCCAGATCGCCAGGGCGGTGGTCAGAACCAGAACGGTGTTCTCCGCGATGCTCGCCTTGTGCTCGCCCAAATGGCTCGATTTGTTCACGAGAATCATGAGGCCGATCGCCGTGATCGGCACGACGACGGCCTGCATCCCGGTGACGAAGATCGCCATCTCGACGAATCCGGGCATCCCGGGGATGGACCAGATGATGGGCGAGATCAGAATGAACAGGCTGAACCACTTGAACCACGGGTCGTCGTCGAATTTCCGCCCGAACTTCTCCCGGCGCTCCGGCCTGATCATGTGCAAACAATCGATTATGATCTTGGGGAAACCGTTCGCGTACCCGATCACGCTGCTGTAGAGGATTCCGAACGCCCCGAGGTAGAAGACGACGGCGCCGAACGTCCCCAGGTGCAGCGACAGCGCCTTGGAGATGTCCTCCAAGCTGTTGACCTCGATGTTGTTCGGGCTGAGGATCTCGGCGCCGACGACCCAGACCGTCAGGTTGATCACGATGGCGGCGCAGATGCCGAACAGGATGTCGTTGCGCTGGATCCTCTTGTGGCGCACACCCTTCCAGCCCTTCTCCTTCACGAAGTAGGGGTACAGGAAGTTGGCCATCGATCCCGCCACCGCTCCGATCAGGGAGAGGGCGACGGCGAAGACCCCGAACGCGCCGGTATCACTCGGGATGCCGAATCCCACCGTGCCCTTGACGATCCCACCCACGTCGGGAACCGAGTAGATCGCCAGCCCCAGGAAGGCGGTCGTCATCAACACCAGGAGGAGTTTGAGGAGCTTCTCGATGGTGTTGTAGACATTACGACCGATGACGAACAGGCTGACCAGAACCACCGCGCATGACCACATGAACGGATGGCCGATATTGAATATCCAAGCGAGGGACTCCCCCGCCCCGGTGATCATGTAGGCATTGAAGAAGTGGCCACTGACGAGGATGGCGATGCCGATGAACCACGGGTAGTACTTGGAGACATCGCTGTAGCCCTCGACTATCGTCTGCCCCTTCAGGTTCAGAATCTGATACCTGCCCATGAGGTTCACGATGACGAACCGAACGATCAGGGAAAGGGCGAGCAGCCACATGAGGTTGTACCCGTAGCTCGAGCCCGACACGGAGGCGGTGACGAGGTCACCGGCTCCCATCATGCTCAGGACGGCCACGATTCCTGGGCCGAAGTTCCGGATTCGGCCCAGGAATGGTCTATCCGGGGTGTCCACGGCCGCCTTGTTGCCTTCTTCTCGTTCCATCAGCAAAAACCTCGGTAATTCGTGGAATAGTCACTACTCGGTGCTGACGATTCGCAATGCTTTCGGGATCTCCACCGACTTGGGTGAGATCGAGGCTGCGGCAGCCGCGGCCAACCCGGGGTTACGGAGCTACCCGTTCCAAGTGAGCCGTCCCCGCGGTAGGCATTATCGCCTCCTGCTGGGGGCGGAAGGATCCGGCGGAAAGTGCTTTCGACCGCCCGCTTCAGTGCCGTCCCGGTTCGCCGTCGACCCGGCGCCACAGCTGTTCGGGGTTGCCCGGCGCGACGGAGTCGGGCAGCAGTGCCTCGGGGACGTCCTGGTAGGCGACCGGCCGCAGGAACCGCTCCACGGCCAGGGTGCCCACCGAGGTGCCCCGGGAGTCCGAGGTGGCGGGGAACGGCCCACCGTGGACCATCGCGTGACCCACCTGAACCCCGGTCGGCCAGCCGTCGAACAGGACGCGCCCCGCGCACCGTTCCAGCAGTGGCAGCAGCGCGGCGGCCTCGGGGTGGTCGGCCGTCGCGGCGTGCACCGTGGCGGTCAGCTGGCCCTCCAGGTTCCGCGCGACCTCGCGGAGCTGCTCGGCGTCGCGGCACCGGACCACCAGCGAGCACGCGCCGAACACTTCCTGGTGGAGCGACTCGTCGGCGAGGAACTCGCCCGCATCGGTGGCCAGCAGAGCGGGGCGGCAGGTGTTCGGCCGGTCCGTCCCGGTTCCCCGTGCCAGTTCCTCGACCGAGGGGTGTGCCGCGAGCTCGCCCAGCCGGTCCGCGTAGGCGTGGGCGATGTCGGGTGTGAGCATCGTGCTCGGTTCGCTCGCCGCGACCGAGTCGGCGGCGGCGCTCAGGAACTCCCGCAGTTCCGGACCGTCGACCGCGACGACCAGCCCCGGGTTGGTGCAGAACTGGCCTGCTCCCGAGGTCAGCGACCCGACGAAACCGGTGGCGATGTCCCCGGCCCGCTCGGCGAGCGCGTTCGGCAGCAGGAACACCGGGTTGGTGCTGCTCATCTCCGCGAACACCGGGATCGGGCGCGGCCGTGACTGCGCCGCCGCCAGCAGCGCCAGTCCGCCGGAGCGGGAACCGGTGAAGCCGACCGCCTGGATCCGCGGGTCCGTCACCAGTGCGGTGCCCAGCTCGGGCCCGGAGCCGAACAGCATCGAGAAGGTGCCTGCGGGCATGTCGAGCTCGGTGACCGCCCGGGTCACGGCTCGCGCGACCAGCTCGCAGGTGCCGGGGTGGGCGTCGTGCGCCTTGACCACCACCGGGCAACCGGCGGCCAGCGCGGAGGTGGTGTCACCACCCGCGACGGAGAAGGCCAGCGGGAAGTTGCTCGCGCCGAACACCGCCACCGGTCCCAGCGGAATCCGACGCTGCCTGATGTCGGGCCGCGAACGGGAGCCGTCGGCGGCGGGTGACGGGTCGACGCGTGGCGCCTCCAAGTCGCCCTGTCGGACCAATGAGGCGAACATCCGCAGCTGCCCGGTGGTGCGGCCGACCTCGCCGGTCAGTCGTGCCTTCGGCAGCCCGCTCTCGGAGTGCGCGCGTTCGACCAGCGTCTCGTTGAGCGCGTCGATGTTGTCGGCGATCCGGTCCAGCAGCGCCGCGCGGTCGTTGCGCGGGGCGGCGCGGTAGACGGGGAACGCCTCCTCGGCGGCGGTGCAGGCGCGGTCGACATCGGCGGGGCTGCCGTGGCCGAACTCCGGCTCCAGGGTTTGCCCGGTGGCCGGATCGACGGCACGGATCCCCGCGCCCTTGCCGGCGATCTCCGTTCCGGCGACGAGCATGTGTCCGGTGGGTCGCGTCATCGTTCTCACTCCTTCGAGATCCGTTGCACGAGGTTGTCGAGCATCGCCTGCTCGGTTTCGTCCAGATCCACCAGCGGCGTCCGCACCGGCCCCGCGGGACGGCCGATCGCCCGCATGCCCGCCTTGACGATGCTGACCGCGTAACCGGCCCGGCGGTCCCTGATCTCGCAGTAGGGCAGTACGAACTCGTTCAGGTAGCGGTGGACCGTGTTCCGGTCCCGGCGCTGCACCGCCTCGTAGAACCGCAGGGCGAACTCGGGCACGAAGTTGAACATCGCCGAGGAGTACGTGCTCACACCCATTTCCAGGTAGGGCAGTGCGAACGTCTCGGCGGTGGGCAGCCCTCCGATGTAGGTGAGGCGGTCGCCCAGGCGGGAGTAGATGCGCGTCATCCGCTCGATGTCGCCGACGCCGTCCTTGAAACCGATCAGGTTCGGGCAGTCCTCGGCCAGTCGCGCCACCGTGGTGTCGGTGAAGATCGCGTTGGCACGGCTGTAGACGATCACGCCGAGGTCGGTGGCGGCGCAGACGCGGCGAACGTGCGCCGCGAGCCCCTCCTGGTCGGCCTCGGTGAGGTAGGGCGGCAGCAACAGCAGTCCGTGCGCTCCCGACCGCTCGGCGGCCCGGGCCATCTCCACCGCGGTGGCCGTGCCGTATCCGGCGGGGGCGATCACCGGCAGGTCCCGTGGCACCTCCTCGACCGCGGCGGTGACCATCGTCTCGACCTCGGCCGGGGTGAGGGAGAAGAACTCCCCGGTCCCGCCCGCCGCGAACAGCCCGGCGGCCCCGTACCCGCCCAGCCATCGGATGTTCGCGCGGTAGGCGGACTCGTCGAGGCTCAGGTCCTGCCGAAAGTGTGTCACCGGGAACGAGAGCAGCCCGGAAGCCAGCCGTCGGGCGACCTCGGATGGTGAGAGGTGGGGCATCGGTTCGTCTTCCTCCGGTTAAGAACGTTGGTTGGAGGTGACGCTAGAGTTAACCATCGATGCACGTCTAACTCCGATTAAGCATCCACCAATACCCCGAAAGCATCGATGTTCACACTGACCCAGCTGTCCGGTTTCGTCGCGGTCGCCGAGGAAGGCCACTTCGGGAGGGCCGCGCAGCGGCTGCGCATGACCCAGCCCCCGCTGAGTCGGCAGATCCAGCAACTGGAGAAGGAACTACAGGTCCGGCTGTTCCACCGGGACAGCCGGACGGTGTGGCTCACCCCGGCCGGGCGTGCGTTCCTGCCGGACGCTCGCAGGCTGCTCTACGAGGCCGACAGCGCCGCGCTCTCGGTGCGTCGGGTGACCGAGGGCCAGGAAGGGGTGGTGCGGGTGGGATTCACCGCCACCTCGGCCTACGGTGTGCTGGGCGGGATGATCGACACGGCTCGACAGCACCTGCCGCACGTCGAGCTCGTGCTGCGCGAACTGGTCACCAGGGAGCAGCTCGAACGGCTCTCCTCCGGAGCGCTCGACCTCGGGCTGGTGCGACCGCCGGGCAGGCAGGACCTGTGCTCCCGGCTGCTGCGCCGTGAGCCGCTGCTGGCGGCGCTGCCCGTGAAACACCCGCTGGCCTCGGAACCCGGACCGTTGGAGTTGAGCGCCTTCGACGGCGCCGACGTGGTGACCTACTCGCCCTCCGAGGCGCGCTACTTCCACGAGCTGCTGGTGGGCGTCTTCCGGGATGCCGCGGTGCGGCCGAACTACGTGCAGCACGTGAGCCAGGTGCACACCCTGCTGGCGCTGGTGGAGGTGGGGCTGGGGATCACCCTCGTGCCCTCCATCGCCACCCGGCTCCGGCTGGACGGTGTCGTGTTCCGGGAGGTGCGCCTGCCCGAACCGGAACCGGTGGAGCTGCACCTGGCCTGGCGGAACGGCAACGACAACCCGGCGCTGCACGCGCTGCTGGAGTTGCTGTGATGCCTCGCCCGACTCGGGGAGCTCCACTGCCCGCGCGGACGCGGCGCGCGGCCCCCGCTCGTCGGCGAGTGACCGTTCTCGGGAACCGGGTGTTGCCGGAAGCTGCAGGGTGAGCTTCGTTGGCTTCCCGCGTCGTGCCGAGCTGGTCTAGCGTCCTCGGCGGAGTCGACGCACAGCACACGGCCCGGGAGGATCACCGGCTTTACCCGGGGACGACATTCGGAACCGGACACCGTTCGACGGCGGAAACCGCCGCGATTCGTGGACGAGAACAGTGTGATGAGTGGAGCAAGCCGACGCCGGGCGAGCCCGGTCCGCGGCACCAAGCGTGCCGATCGTTTTCGAAGGGCGGGCAGTTATTCGTGATTATCTCCGGGTTTTCTGTGATTTCCTCGTACGGTATCGGCTTCTCCGCGTTCGAGTCGGGAATCGGGGACGAACGGTGTGCGCTGTCCACAATTGATTCCGATGACGGTCGGCCCGTTCCCGGGGTGGCGCGGGTCCCGAATTTCGACGTGCGTTCCGTGCTCGGCGACGACTCCGTCAACATCGACAGGCTGGGCAGGCCCGCTGCCCTGGCGATGGGGACCGTCGGACTGCTGCTCGACGAGTACGACACCGAAAGCACCGTCGCCGAGCGACGTGGCATCGTGCTGGGCGGTGCCATGATGACGGCCGATCGCTCGATGAGCATCATGCGGGAGTCACTGACCGGAACGGCGCCGTACCATGTGGATCCCAAGCTGCTGCCCGGCAGCGCGATGAACTATCCGAGTTCGCAGTGTGCGATCCGCTACGGTCTCAAGGGACTCAACTCGACCGTGACCACGGGCAGGCTCACCGGGCTCTCGGCTCTCAACTACACGCGACGGATGCACGAGCGTGGTCGAGCGGACGTCGTCCTGGCAGGCGCGATCGAGGATCTCAACCAGCAGCGCTGTCGTCTGGTCGAGCAGGCTCACGGGCAACGTCGGTCACCGCTCGGTGAGGGCGCGTGCGTCTTTCTGACCGAATCCGAGGAGTCCGCCCGGCGACACGGTCGCTCGAACCTGATCGGGATCCTCGCGCTCGAGTTCGGAACGGCGACGTCGGTGGAGTCCGCGGGTGAGGTGCTGGCCCACCGGATCACGAGGGCACTGCGTCGTTCCGGGCTGGTCGCCGAGGACGTGTGGGCCGTCGCCGTGTCCGCTCCGGAGGGAGCCACGCGGATCGAGGAGTTGCACGCCGTCAGCAGCACGATCCGCGACCAGCCCAGGACATTCGCCGTCGATCATCTGATCGGCGATACCGATGGGGCATCCGGCTGTTTCCAACTGCTGGGCGGATTCGTCCGGGCAAGACGCGATCCCGTTCCGGGCGGAAACATTCTCCTCGTCACTTCGGTGGATCCCGATGGGCAAGTCGGCTGCGGATTGTTCCGTATCCACTGATGTCCCGGAAAGAACTTCTTCACGGAGAACGAACAGTTACGCAGGGGCGCGCATGACACAATCGCTCGTTCCGTGCCAGCACGTCGGCAGTATGACGCTGGACGGTCACGACGTGGCACTCGAAGACATCGTCCGCCTCGCCCGGGACCCGCGGGCCGGGACAGTGGAACTTTCCGAGGGGGCCCGGCAGCGGATCGCGGGATCCGACGAATTCAAACACCAGCTCATCGACACCGGAGCACCCATCTACGGAGTCACCTCGGGTTTCGGTGACAGCAACACTCGTCAGATCTCCAAACGAAAGTCCGGTTCGCTGCAGCACAGCCTGGTCCGTTTCCTCTCCTGCGGTATCGGACCACACGCGACACACGATGTGACCAGGGCCACCATGATCGTGCGGGCGAACTGCCTGGCGAGGGGATGGTCGGGCGTACGCCCGGAACTGGTCGAGTTGCTGGTGGACTGCATCAACGAGCGGATCCTGCCGCGGATTCCGGAACGGGGGTCAGTGGGTGCCAGTGGGGATCTGGTTCCGTTGGCCTATCTGGCGGGAATGCTGACCGGCGAGTCGACCGTGTGGCACCGCGAAGAGAGCAAACCAGCGTGGCAGGCGCTGCGCGAAGTCGGGCGGGAGCCGATATCGCTGGAGCCGAAGGAGGGGCTGGCGCTGGTCAACGGCACTTCGTTCATGTCCGGCTACGCTGTTCTGGCCGCGCACGACGCCGAGCAGCTGGCCCACGCGGCCGAGGTGTGCACCGCGCTCGCTTCCCAGGTGCTGCTCGGAAACCCCGGACACTTCGCCGGTTTCCTGGCCGAGCAGAAGCCGTACCCGGGGATGATCACCAGCGCCGAGACCATCCGGAACATGCTGGTCGACGAGGCGGAGTATCTGGCAGGGCAGTCCGAAGCGGCTCCGGACGTGGACTTTCGGGTTCTGGAACGCCCGATCCAGGACCGCTACTCGGTCCGTTGCTGTCCGCACGTCGCCGGAGTACTGCGGGACACGGTCGACTGGGTGAACAAGTGGCTCTCGGTCGAGGTGAACTCCTCCAACGACAACCCGCTGTTCGACGTGCAGCACTCGGTCGTCCGTAACGGGGGCAATTTCTACGGCGGCCATGTCGGACAGGCCATGGACTCGTTGAAGACGGCTGTCGCCAGCGTCGCCGACATGCTGGACCGGCAGCTCGAATTGATCGTCGACGAGAAGTTCAACAACGGTCTGACCCCGAACCTCGCGCCCAGGACGGAAGCCGAGGACTACGAGGCCGGGTTGTGTCACGGGTTCAAGGGGATGCAGCTCACGGCTTCCGCCCTCACCGCTGAGGCACTCAAGTTGACGAATCCCGCGACTTCGTTCTCGCGGTCCACCGAGGCCCACAACCAGGACAAGGTCAGCATGGGCACCATCGCCGCGCGCGACGCCCGTTCGGTGGTGGAGCTCGCCCAGCAGGTCACCGCGATCCACCTGATCGCGTTGTGCCAGGCCGTGGATCTTCGCGGAACCGAGGTGCTCACCAACGCCACCCGCGCGGTCTACGAGCGGATCCGCGGTGTATCGGATTTCCTCGAGCGGGACAGGCCGTTGGACGGCGACATCGAAGCAGTGACCTCGCTGATCGCTTCCGGGCAGCTGCGCACCGCCGCGTTCGAAGGAGATGCGTGATGACTCTCGCGACCTTTGCGTCCCACGACGTCCTGGACGAGGAACGGCCGGACGGCACCCGGGTACTGCGTGCCGCGGAACCACTGGCCGCACACCCCGACTCACTCGGCGAGGTACTCCGGTACTGGGCGGAGCACACTCCCGATCGGGTCCTGGCTGCCGAACGGGACTCCGCGGGGCGATGGTGTTCGTCGAGCTATGCCGACAGCTCGGCCCGCGCCCTGCGCATCGCCGCCTCGTTGCTCGCTCGGGGGCTGGACGGCACGCGCCCGATGATGGTGCTGTCCGGCAACTCGCTCGAACATCTGATGATCACGCTCGCCTGTTACACCGTCGGCATCCCGGTTGTCCCCGTCAGTGTCGCCTACTCGCTGCGCTCCGGTGATCATCAGCGGTTGCGCGCCATGACGGAACTCGTCACCCCCGGGGCGGTGTACGCCGAGGACGGTGAGACCTATCGGCAAGCGCTTCGTACGGTGGTCTCCGCCACAGCGGGAAGCTGTGTTCCCGTCGTTTCGCGTTCCCCCGGCGATGGCCAGCTCACCTACGGTGAACTGTGCGCCACCGAACCCTCCGAGGCGGTGCGGCGGGCGCGTCGGGCAGTCACTCCGGAGAGCGTGGCCAAGATCCTTTTCACCTCCGGATCCACCGGCACTCCGAAGGGGGTGCGCAACACTCATCGGATGTTGTGCGCCAACCAGCAGATGCTGCGGCAGATCTGGCCGTTCCTGGCGGATGAGCCACCGGTACTCACCGATTGGCTGCCCTGGAGCCACACCTTCGGCGGCAATCACAATCTCCATTTGGCGCTCTACAACGGCGGCACTATCCATCTGGACGACGGCAAACCGAGCGATGCGGACTTCGAGCGCACGATCGAGGCCCTACGGGAGGTTCCTCCCACCATATGCGTGAACGTGCCTTCCGGGTACGCCATGTTGGCCGATCGCGTGGAGCGCGACCCCGCGCTCGGTGAGCGGATCTTCTCCGAAGCGAGGATCCTGCTCTACGCCGGCGCGGACATGCCGGGGGAACTCCGCACCCGTCTGGCGAGGATCGCACGCGCCACCAGCGGGCGCGACATAGCCGTGGTCTCCTCCTGGGGAGCGACCGAAACGGGACCGGCGGCCACCTCGACACACGGGTCGGCCGAGTCCGGGATCGGCATTCCGCTTCCCGGCGTTTCGGTCAAGCTCGTACCGCACGGGACGGGGCTGGAAACCCGGGTGCACGGTCCCTCCGTCACCCCGGGCTATCTCGGTGGTGAATCGCTGGACCTCGACGACGAGGGGTACTACCGCACCGGTGACCTCACTCGGTTCGTCGACGAGACCGTCCCCGCCCGAGGGCTGGTGTTCGAGGGCAGGGCGGCCGAGAACTTCAAGCTGAGCAATGCCACATGGATATCCACGGCGCGGGTGCGCCGGTCGTTGTTGGACGCGACCGCCCTCATCACCGATGTCGTACTGCTCGGTACGAATCGGCCGTACGTGGCGGCACTCGGCTGGATCAACCTGGAGCCGGCCAATGAGTTGTTGGGAACCTCCGCCGCGGACATCGCCGAGCTGCTCGAACACGAGAAGCTGCGAGAGACGCTGGCCGAGGCCCTGCGAGCGGCCAACGCGGATTCCGCCCCCTCCGCGCGAGTGCGACGGTTCCTGCCGCTGGCCGGTCCGCCCCGAATCGAGGCGGGCGAGATCACCGACAAGGGGTACGTGAACGCGACCGCCGTCGTCGACAACCGCGCCGAGCTCGTCGAGGCGCTGTACCGGGACCACGTCGCCCCGTCGGTGGTCACCCCGCTCGGAGAGTGAGGAACTCACATGCCGGAGGAACCACGTGCGAAGTTCTTCTTTTCGCTGCGGAGTCCGTACTCGTGGCTTTCCTACCTGCGGTTCGTCGAGCGTCACCGGGACCTGGTTCACGGACTGCGATGGATACCCACGTGGGAGCCGGACGAGTCCACCGAGAGTGCGTTGCGCGCCATGGGCGGTTCGGTCGTCTACACGGAGATGTCCCGTGCGAAGAACCTCTACATCCTGCGCGACGTCACTCGCCGCACCCGGGAATCCGGTACTGCGATGAAGTGGCCGCTGGACAGGCAGCCGGTGTGGGAGGTGCCGCATCTGGCGTACCTGCGTGCCCACGATCACGGGCGCGGAGCCGAGTACGTGGCGGCGGCGTATCGAGCTCGATGGGAACAGGGACGCGACATCTGCGATCGCTCGACGGTGGCCGAGATCGGCGAATCGCTGGGGCTGGATCCGGACGAGCTGGCCACCGCCTCGGACGATCCCGGGTTGCGCGAGCGCGGGGTACGGTGCCTGCTGGAAGTCGGTGCCGAGGAGGTCTTCGGAGTGCCGTTCTTCGTCACCGGTTCCGCCCGCTTCTGGGGAGTGGACCGCTTGGAGGAGTTCGTCGAGGAGGTCCGCTCTCCCCGAGTGTCGTCCGAGAGCACGGCTGACGACGAGTCGGGGAGAGCCGTGTGGACCCTGGACTACGGGCACGCCGGGGGGTGTGGTTGAGGCGGATCGGTTGCCCACTACGCCGGTGCCCGAAAAGCCGGTGCCCGCGTCACCGACGCGGGCACCGATTCGTAATGCGGTGAGCGGTTCACCCCATCTCGCGGTCCACAACGGTGTAGACGCTTTCCAGGTTCACCAGTTGCGGCAGCTCGGACTGGTCGATGGTTATGCCGAATTCCTTTTCGAGGGAGGCCAGGATCTCTATGGCCCGCAGCGAGTCCGCCTCGTGGTCCTCGATGAACAGGCTGGTGTCGGTTACTTCCTCCTGGTCGAGTTCGAGGACCTCGCATACGAGTTCCTTGATCCGAGCGTGACGCTCGTTCACCGAAGTCGTCATGTTTCTCGGCCTCCTGTTCTGTTCGAACCGCTTGTCGTGCCGGGGCGGAATACTGGACCTCATCGAGAAACCGGGCGGGATTCCGCAAGAATCGTGTGATCCCTGTTCTACCGTCCGAAGACGGATTCCACCATGTCCGTTTTCCCGCGGCTGCCGGAACCTGCAAGGTTCTCCCCCGTCCGTACCGGTGGCCGGGTCGGTTCCGGGGACTGCTCGTCCGCCGGACTCGGCGCTTCGAGCATCGTGGAGGCCGAACCGGCCGAGTTCTCGTAGCACGTTGTCGGGCCGAACACCAACGCTCGTTGCCGCAAACGGAACGAGCGCTGGACGTGACACCCTTTTCGGGTGATTCTCCGGTTCGTGCGATACGGCTCCGGAAACGAGTACGCGTGCTTTTGTGAACCACGCTCGTCGTGCCTTCCGGGATTTCGGCACGACAGGGTGGAAGGAGTGGCCGTATGACGGTGGGAATAACCGGTCTCGGCGCGGTGGCCGGTATCGGTGCCGATGTCGACACCGTTTTCGAGAATCTCCGTTCGGGGCGGGGCGCCCTCGCGGAGATGCGTGGATTCGATCGGACCAGATACAACGCGCAGCGGTTGTTCGAGATAGACGATCGTCCCGAGCCGGGAGTGGACGAGCCGCGACGCGCGACCGGATTCCTGCTGCGGGCCGTCGAGGAAGCCCTCGCCGATGCCGGAATCGACCTCGACGATTCGTACACCGGCCCGACCGAGGTCCCGGTGTTGGTCGGAACCGGCCTCCGCGAGCTGCGATCGGCCGAGCTCTGGTGGCGTGACGAGGCGGAATTCCGGGCCGAGCACCTGCACTTCGGCACAGCACTCCGCCGACGGCTGGGAGCGGCCGACACGCACACCCTCTCCGGTGCCTGTTCGGCTTCGTTGTACGCGCTCGCGCTGGGAACCGATCTGATCGAACTGGGCGAGACCGAAACCGTCGTCGTGGCGGGGGCAGACGTGATCACCGAGAGCATGTTCGGCCTCACCGACAGGTTCCAACAGGTGCCGACCGACGGGCCGCGCCCGTTCGACCTGGATCGTAAGGGGGCCGTAATGGGTGAGGGCGCGGCCGCGGTGGTGCTGCGCGCATCCGACTCGGTCGATGCCGGTCCCAGAGCGTCGTTGCGTTCGGTGGGGATCAACTGCGACGCGCACCACGTCACCGCGCCGGATCCGGACGGCGTCTCGGAGAGCATTCGCCAGGCGCACCGGCGAGCGGCAGTCGAAGCATCCGATGTGGACATGGTGATGCTGCACGCCACCGGTACGCCGATGAACGACAAGGTGGAGGCCGAGTCGCTGCACCGAGTCTTCGGGAACAGCGTCGGTCGACCGCTGGTAACCGGCATCAAGTCGATGACCGGACACACTTCCGGCTCCGCCGGACTGCTCGGTCTGGTCGCGGCGGTGCGTTCCCTGGAAACGGGAGTGGTCCCACCGATCACGGGGCTGACCACGCCGACTCCGGAAGCCGAGGGGATCCGGCTGGTGAGCGAGCGGCCGGTCACCGAATCGATGTCGTTGGCGCAAGTGCACGCCTTCGGCTTCGGCGGAGTGAACGCCGTGGCGGTCCTGGAGGTGTCGCACCCATGAACGTGATCACGGGAACGTTTCCGATGCTGCCGGGGGCTTCGGAAGCGACCGATCTGCTCACCCGGCAGCCGACCGGCGAGCGAGTCGATCCGGCCGCCGTACTCGGCAGGAAGGGACTGCGCTACAAGGACCGCGCGACGACCCTGGGATTGGCCGCCGCGCTGCTGACGCTGCGGGACGCCGAGCTGCTCGGCGAGGACGGCAGGGCCGATCCGGCCACAGCGGTGGTGGTCAGTTCGAACCTCGGGAATCTGGACACTGTCTGCCGGGTGGCTCGGACCATAGCGGACGAGACCACGCGTGGGGTCAGCCCGATGGACACCGCGAACGCGTCCAGCAACGTGATCGCCTCCGAGATAGCTATCAGGTTCGGACTGCGCGGCCCGAACCTGACGCTGTGCAACGGCCCCACCTCCGGAGTGGACGCCGTGCGGTGGGCAAGTCTGCTGCTGCGGGCCGAACGAGCCGATCGGGTCCTGGTGCTCGGAGTGGAACCGGACAACGAAACGGTGCGCGCCTTCACGGGAAAGCGACGGTGCCTCGACGGTGCGGCCGCGATGGTCCTGGAATCCGCCGAGGCGGCGCGGGAGCGCGGCGCGCGGACGCGCGCGGAACTGGTGAGCTGTGTTCGTTCATCGGGTGTGTCCGAATGCCTCGAACTGCTGAGCGGCAACGTCCGAACGCGGCCCGGCATGTGGTTGGTGCCGGAAACGGACGGGGAATCGCTACCGGAGCGGTTGTTGACGGGAGTGGCGCGAACCGACCTTTCCGCCACCTGGGGGGCGGCTTCGGGAGCGCTCGGTGTGCTGCAGTGCGTGGCCGCGGTGGGCTGGTTCGACTCGGGAGAGCACGGATCGGTCCATGCCGTAGCCGGAAGTGACGCGGACGACGCGAGCGCGGGTGTCGTCCTGGAGTCGGCGAAGGAGTACCGGTGAGTGGCGAAGAACCGGGGCCGATCGAATCACCGGATCGAGGAAACGGTGTCGAAGCCGCCGTGCGACTGCACCGGACGGTGGCGGCGGAGTGCCCCCGCCGCCGCGTGCTGCTGCTGCACGGACTGTCCAACAGCGCGGCGGTGTGGAACGCCGTTTCGCGCGGTTGGCCGGAGGACACCGAGGTCTGGGCGGCCGATCTGCCCTGGCGGGGCGGCTTCGACGCGACGTGGTCGTTGAGCGGCGACTCCTCCCGGTGGGTGCGTACGGCGATGGAACTCGTTCCCGGTGGGCTCGATCTGCTGGTGGCTCACTCGCTGTCCGCGAGTCTGCTGCTGGATGCCTTGGCCAACGGTTCGCTCGATCCGGCCGAGTACGGCACCTCTCGTTCCGGGGACGTCGAACCGCGTCGGCAAAGAACCCCGGGAACGGTGTTCGTCTCACCCTTCTATCGCTCCGATCCCGGCGACTTCGAGTGGGAGTCGATCACGACCTCGTTGCACGATTTCGAGCGAACGATCCGGGACGGGATTCGACTGCACGCGGGAGGGCGCCTTTCCGACGAGAAGTCGGAGGAGCTCGGACGACTGATGTGCCGCAAGATCGGGCCCTACGGCTGGTTGTGCTTTTTCAATCTTTATCTGAGCACACCCTGGTTGCTCACCGAGCGGATCACCTCGCCGTGCCGGGTGCTGGTCGGTGAATCCGACGCGGCGGCGCCCCCGGAGGAGGGATTCCGGCTGGCCGAGAACCTGCCGGACGCACGTGCTCGGTCGCTTTCCGACTGCGGCCACTTCCCGATGATCGAGGCTCCCGAGCAGTTCGTGGCCGCCGCGAGCCGATTTCTGGCCGAACTGGACGAGCCGGGGACTCCACAGTCCGCCCCCGAAACAGTGAACGAGGTGAGCGCATGACCGCCGTACCGACTTCGAAGACCCAGGAAACCGCCGAACACGACACCGGCGGTCCATGGGACGAAGCCGTCCGGAATCTGCTGGAAACCAGCGGCAGCACCCGGTTGCGTCCCGGGTACGAGGGGTGCACCGTCAGCACCTCGCTCGGTTTCCGACACATCAACTACCTGGCCGAGGCCGCGGTGCTGGAACACTTCCGCTCCGCCGGGCTGGCCCCCGGGACGCTTTACGAGGAGTTCGGGCTCGGGCTGGACGTCGTCCACATCGACACGCGATTGCCGAAGAACCTGCACGTGGACGATCTGGCAACGCTGTCCGTCAAGCCGGTGCACACTCCGGACGACACGCGGATGCGGTTCGACGTCACCTCCACGGTGTCGCGTGCGGGCCGGTCCGTCACCAACGCCAGGACCGTACTCGAAGTGCTGCTGCGCGTGGAGCCAGGTGTGGACGCGCGGTTCCCCGTGCCTGCCGAGCTCGAGCGGTTCGTGACCGAGCGGTTGGGCACGGCCGAGCCGATCGAGCTCGCCGCGGCGCCGGTGCCGCGCACGGCCCTCGACTCGGGACGCGGCACCACGGGGGGCCGGGAATCGGGACAGGATCCCGTGCTGAACGAGTTGATCGGTGCGGACAACGCGTTCGGGTGGAAATGGCGAGTGCCCTACTTCTACTGCCATTTCGGCGACCGGATGCCGATGTCCGGTTTCCTGCGGCAGCTCGAGGAAGTGGTCGATCTGTTCCTCGCCGATCGGGGCCTCGACGTCAAACGGGTGCTGGACGAGCGAAACTGGATTCCGGTGGTGACCCACTCGCGACTCGACCTGCTGGACGAAGTGCGAATGGAAGAGGACCTCTACACCGTCTACACCGTGGAAGAGGTGTTCAAGAGCCTGCTCTACACCTCGCGGATGGACTGTTACGTGGTTCGTGACGGTCGGCTGGTACCCACTGCCACCGGGCGAATCACGCACGGCTACATGACCCAACGGTCCGGCGGGACGTGGGAGCTGGTCACCTTCGACGAGTCGACGCTGCGCGCCCTGTCCGGAGATCACCGGTGATCCGGGGAACAACGAGAGCGCACACGCTCGTCGGGAGCTCACAGTGAACAGCACGATCAGGGCCGTGGTCTCGCCCGTGACGGCCCCGGTGGAGTTGGACGAGCCCGTGGGGCCCGACCGAACGGTGCGCGCGGAGGTCGAGGTCACGCCCGAGGAACCGGTCTTCGCCGGACACTACCCCGGTTTCCCCGTCTTCCCCGGGGTGTGCGTTCTCGACCTCGTGCACCGGACGGCGGTACAGGGGGGTCCGCCGGGACGGCGCGTGAGGCTGAGCGGAGTACGCAGCGCCAAGTTCGGCGCCGCGGTGTACCCCGGTGATCACCTGACGATCGAGCTGCGCTGGACCGAACCGGCCGGACGGGACGAACCCTGGTCGGTCTCCGCCTCGGTCCACCGCGCCGAGCTCGCCGTGGCCAACATGCGGTTGTCGTACCGGGAGGAGTAGTAGTGCTGTCCGTCCAACGGATCCGTGCCCTGCTGCCGCACCGCTATCCGATGTTGCTCGTCGATCGGGTCGTCGATGCGGTACCGGGCGAAAGGCTCGTGGCGCGCAAGGCGGTCACGATCAACGAACCCTGCTACGCGGATGTCGCGGACGACACCGATCCGAGATACCCAGCCTCGTTGCTCGTCGAGTCCTGGGGGCAGTCGGCAGCACTGCTCGCCGCGCTCGGTGGTGAACGAGCCGGGGGATTCGGTGACAAAGTGCTGCTGTTCGGGTCCATGGCCAAAGCGGAGTTCCACGGCGACGTCTATCCCGGCGACGTGTTGGAGCATCACGTGTCGCTGTCCCGCGAAGCGGGCGACACGTTGCTGTTCGAAGGACGCACCGAAGTGAGCGGTAACCGGGTGTTCGAGTTGGAACGCGCCGTACTCGCCCTGCGCCCCTCGGGGCGGGTGCTCGGCTGACCGACACGGGATGTGAACTGCGAGGACAACGTGAACACTGATGGCAACCGAGCTCGCTGGTATTTCTCGTTCCACAACCCGTACTGCCGGTTCGCGTTCGAGGAGCTGAGCGAATCCTTCCCGGAACGGTTTCGAGCGATCGAGTGGCTGCCGGTATGGGACCTCTCGGATTCCGGGTGGGGACGTGGCGAGGGAGCCGGACTGCCCGGGGGAGAAATGTCGGCCGCCAAGGAACGCTATGTGCGGCAGGACGTGAACCGGATCGCTCGGAAACGTGGTCTGACGATGAGCTGGCCTGTCGAGGAGTCGGAGAGCTGGGAGGTTCCCCACCTGGCCTATCTCGTCGCCGAACGGCACGGTCGCGGTGCGGAGTTCGCCGGCGCGGTCTACCGGGCCCGGTGGGAGGGGGGTCGCGATGTGTGCACCCTGGAGGAGATCGGCGGTGTCGCCGAGGAGTTCGGCCTCGGTTCGGAGGTGCGACGCGCCGTTTCCGACGATGCCGTTCTCCGCGAACAGGCCGGGAAAGTCCTCGAAAGGGCGGAGCGCGACGGCGTGTTCGGCACTCCCTTCTTCGTGGCCGGTAGGGAGAAGCTCTGGGGAGCGGAATGGTCGCGGAGCTTCGCCGCCATGTTGAACGAGGGATAGCGGGCGCGCTTCCCGCCGAATCACTTTCCGCTCCTCCCGCGGCGGGTTCGGCGCCTGTTGCAGGTACCGGCAATTCCGGAGTCGGGGAACGGAGCGCTTACCTAGACTTCGTGCCGCCCCTACGTACGAACCACGTGCGGTCACTCGGCTCGGAGTGGACCGGCGGAGTGGACCGGCGGCGCCCCGACCGGCGACTGGAGTTGTGATGACTTTTCCGGATCGTGACGACACCGGTGAGCGGGTCGTGGTGACAGGTATGGGTGTGGTGTCTCCCATCGCCAGCGAGCTGACCGACTATGTCGCGGGGCTGCGAGCCGGACGCACCGGTGCCGCGCCGATCACCGGTTTCGACACCAGAGGCTTCGAACACCCGGTCGGCTGCGAGGTGAACGGTTTCCGGCCCGACCGGTGGATCCGGCGTCTGCCCGTCGAACGACTCGGCCGAGCGGCGCGGTTCGCGGTGGCCGCGTCCCGGATGGCCGTGCTCGATGCGCGGCCGCCCGAGGAGACGCTCCGGGGTGACGGGGTGATCTCGGTCGGTACGACCAACGGGGGCGGGCCACAGCTCGAACGTCTCGTGGAAACCGAGGCGCTTCCCGGCGGAGAGACTCGTGATCCGCTGCCTACGGGGACGGTTCTGCCGCACAACCTCGCCACCTCGGTCTCCCAGGAGTTGGACCTGCCCTCGGCGGTCCCGTCCGTGCCGGGAACGGCGTGCGCGGCTGGTAACCACGCCATCGGTGAGGGCGTCGACGCGGTTCGTTCCGGTGCCGCGGAGTTCGCGCTCTGCGGGGGAGCCGATGCCATGAGCCGCAAACTGTTCAGCGGATTCTCGCGGCTGGGGCTGCTGGCACCCGACGCGTGCCGCCCGTTCGACCGCGACAGGGCGGGCATTCTCCTGTCGGAGGGGGCAGGGATGCTCCTGCTGGAGCGCAGGAGTGCCGCACTGGCGCGCGGTGCTCCCATCCACGCGGAGGTGCTCGGTTACGGGCTCAACTGCGACGCGCTGCATCCCGTCGCACCCGACCGGGCGAGCGTGGCCTCCTGCATGCGTACGGCCCTGCGGGACGCGGGAATCGCACCCCGGGACGTCGATCTCGTCTCGGCGCACGGCACCGGAACCGGCCGCAACGACGTTACCGAGGTCGGAGCGGTGCTCGACGTGTACGGTGAGTCACCGCCGCCGACCGTGTCGGTGAAGTCGATGCTGGGGCACGCCATGGGAGCGGCGAGTGCGCTGGCGGCGATAGCGTGCGTCTCCGCGATCACCCACGGATTCGTTCCGCCCACCGTCAACCATCGGGAGCTCGATCCGGAGTGCCCGATCGACTGCGTACCCAACCGTGCGGCGGAGGCCGATCTGAGGATCGTGCAGAGCAACGGGCTGGCCTTCGGCGGCAGCAACGCCGTCGTGATCTTCGGAAAACACGACGGGAGAGCACGATGACCCCCGCTGCCGTACCCGGTGGACGCCCCTTGATCAGCGCCTGGTCCGCCCTCTCACCGGGGGGAGTCGGCCGTGCGGCTTTCGTGGACGGCCTGTGCACCGATGCCGGGAATGACACGCGTGTCGAGTGGGAGTGGCCGCTGGACTCCCCCGGCCGGGCTCGTCTCGTTCCCGACTTCGACATCCCCGCTTTGTTGGGGCGCAAGGGCGCTCGTTCGCTTGATCGGCTGACCGGGCTCGCGGCTGCCACCGTCAGTCGACTGCTGGGTGACGACGCCGGGCTGACCGAGACCGAGAGGGTCGGCCTGGTGCTTGGTACCACGGCGGGCAGCTCGCAGAGCGCGATGGAGTTCACCCGGCAGGGGCTCACCGGTCGTAGGCCCTATGAGGTCGATCCGGCGCTGCTGCCGAACGCCATCATGAACCGTGCGGCCGCCGAGTGCGCCATTCGGCACGGTCTCACCGGCCCCAACACGACCGTCGCCGGTGGCCGGGTGGCGGGGTTGCTCGCTCTCGTCCAGGCGAACCGGTTGCTCGGAGCGGGTAGAGCCGAGCGCGTCCTGGTCGGCGCCGCCGAGGAGTGCTCGCCTGCCAGGGGGTGGTTGGCCCGGCGTGACGGCGAAACGGTGGTGCCTCAGGGCGAGGGCTGCGGACTGCTGGTGCTGGATCGTCCCGACTCGACGGTAGTCCCCGACGATGGTGCGGGACGGGCCGAAGTGGTGGCGATGGAGACCAGAACGCGATTGCCGGATGAGATCGGTACCGCACTGCCCGAGTGCGTGCACGCGCTGCTCACTCGTACCGGCACTGAACCGGCGGAGGTCTGGGCAGCGGTGGGCAGCGGTGCCCAGGGCTCTCTCGGGCTTCTGGAGTCCCGGGTGCTGCGAGGAGTGTTCGGCGACAGTGCGCTCGCCCGGGTGCCGAGCGTGGACCGCTTCGGTGAGCTCGACTCGGTGTCGAGTGTCTTCGCGATGTTGGCAGCGATCGTTTCCGCCGAACGGGAAACGCCGCCGCGGGAGAGAACCGCGGTGATCTGTGCGCTCGACCCCGGCGGTACGGCAGCGGCCACCCTGCTGCGGTTGTCGAGCGGTCGGACCTCCGGCCACCCGGTGTGAAGGGAGAGAGAAGATGACCACGTCCACGCCTGTTCCGGTGGACCGTGCGAACTCGACGCGGCGCGTCGTGGTCACCGGTCTGGGAGTGATATCGAGCATCGGCAGCGGTCGCGAGGCATATTTGGCGGGGCTGCGCGAGGGCAGGTGCGGTACCGGGCCGATATCGCTGTTCGACACCACGGGATTCCGGCACGGGAACGGGTGCGAGGTCACCGACTTCGACCCCGCTGAGGTGCTGCGTACCGTTCATGCCGAGGAATTCGGCAGGGTCGGTCGGTTCTCGGCCGCCGCTGCCCGAATGGCCGCGACCGACGCCGGGTTCGACGAAGGGCCGACGGGATCCGGTCTGGTAGCGGTGGGAACCACGGACGGCGAGTCACTCGATCTGGACGAGCTGGCGGCTTCGGTCTCCGGACACGGTTCGTCCGGCGGTGCGGAGCCGAACAGAGCGGGACGGATACGGCCCGCTCGGCTGTCCACGGCGGTGGCGCGTGAACTGGGGCTGTCCGACGTCGAAGTGGCCACGATGCCCACCGTGTGTGCCGCGGGCAACTACACCCTCGGGTACGGACTGGACGCGCTTCGGGCCGGCGACGTCGACTTCGCGTTGTGTGGCGGTGCCGAGTCCGTATGCCGTCGAACGTTCGCGTCGTTCTACCGGATGGGAGCGCTCTCGCCGGATCTGTGCAGACCGTTCGATCGGGATCGCGCCGGCGTGGTCTTCGGTGAGGGCGCGGCTGTCCTGGTGCTGGAATCGCTCGAATCGGCGTTGGCCCGAGGGGCGCGAGTGCTGGCCGAAGTGCTGGAGTATCACCTCAACTGCGACGCGATGCATCCCACCAGACCCGATGAGGACAGCGTGACCGCGTGTGCGGCGGGTGCGGTGCGTAACGCGGGCATCTCCCCCGCGGAAGTCGACCTGGTCCTCGCGCACGGAACGGGAACTCCCATCAACGACTCCCTGGAGTCCAGGGCTTTCGGCCGAGTGTTCGGTTTCGACGGGATACCTCCGGTCTCGGCGCCGAAGTCGATGATCGGTCACACCATGGGAGCCGCCGCCGCGCACAGTTGCACCGCCGCGATTCTCGCCTTGCAGCACGGCTTTCTGCCGCCCACCGTCAATCACGGCACCACGGATCCGGAGTGTCCGGTGGATTGTGTGCCGAACCACTCTCGTGCTGCCGATCCGCGTACGGTTCTGGTGAATTCCCTGGGATTCGGTGGGGGCAACGCGGCGATGGTGCTTCGACGTTGGGAAGGGGAAAAACCGTAACCCCGCGCCACGTTCGTCCAGCGTTCCGAGTGCGCTGGGCCGCTCCCGAACACCCAGGACTCCCGATCCCGCTGGGAGGTCGAGCGTGCCCGGCTTCCGCGCCATGGGGAACCGGTTCTCGACGACGAAGTTCGACAGCGTGAATCCCGCAGGCGAATGACGCGGGGACATCGTCCCGGTTTCCCGTTTTCGTCGCCTGGAGCCGGTTGGCCCGTAACCACGAATGGACTAGAAATACGATCGTGCTGGATCGTGAACCATTCGTGGGTAGGGAAGCCGAACTCGCGGCAGTGTACGAGGGATTGACCGATCCCCGGTGTTCGGTGATCGCGATCACCGGCTCTCGGGGCACCGGTAGATCCCGGATGCTCGACGCCACCCTGCGAATGTCGCAGGAGATCGGTGCGTCGGTGGAGCTCGCCCGGGCCACCTCCGCCGCGCGGAACATCCCGTTCGGTGCCGTGGCACGGATGCTGCCGCAACACGTTTCGGGATGGTCGGCCCCCACCGAACTGATTCGCACCATGGTCGCGTTGTACGCGGAGCAGTCCTCGCGAATCCGCCAAGTGGTCGCCGTCGACGACGCGCAGCTGCTCGATCCCGAATCGGCGACGTTGTTGCACGCGCTCGCGGGAAGCGGCCACGCGCTCGTCGTGCTGACTCTGGACGCCGACGCGGAGTGTCCGGAGACGGTGACCGCGCTGTGGAAGGACCTGGGCGGCCGGTTGGTCTCCCTGCGCGCGTTGCTCATCACCGAGATCTCCACTTACCTGCACGAGGCCCTCGGAGGGCCGGTGAACGGTGTCCTGGTGCGCTCGGTGGCGGAGGCGACCGAGGGCAACCTGCTCTGGATGCGGGAGTTGCTGCGCGGCGCGCTGGAAGCCGGAGCCATCGCACGCACCCAGGACGGTCTCTGGGAGTTGGTCGAAGTCCCGCCGTTGTCGGACCGGCTACAGCAGCTGTTGAACGACCGGTTGCGCCACGCTTCGCCGGAAACTCTCGAAGTGGCGACATGGCTGGCGATGGCGGGGGACACGTTGCCGATATCGGCGTTGGAGAGGGTGTTGGAACACCCTGTTCCCTCCGTGGCCGAAGCCGAGGGCGTAATTCGGTTGGAGGGGCGTGACTCGGTCCGACTGACCCATCCCCTCTACGGAGGCCTGCTGCGCGAACGCACCTCCCGGCTGGAGCATCGCAGACGGCACTCCGCGCTCCTCCGTTCGATGCTCGCTGATACTCCCATCGCCAGCGCGGAACTGGTTCACGTGCTGTGTGACAGCGAGGATCGCGGTGAACAGGTCGATACGGAGCTCGTGCTGCGGGCCGCGCGTGCCGCGATGGACGGAGGAGACTACGGAATCGGCTGGGAGCTCAGCCGTTTCGCGGGAGCGGACTCTCCCGAAGCGACTTCCGAGGCACTGGCCATCGCCGGTGAGTGCGGGCTGTGGTTGGGACGCGTGGACGAGGCGGAGAGTTACTTCAGACAGGCCAGATGTCGTACCTCGGACAAGGACGTGCGTGCCGACCTCACTCTGGGGCTGGCCGCCAACCTGTTCATGGTCGCCGGCCGTGCGAAGGCCGCCGAGGAGCTGGTGAACGAGATCACCGCACAGCTACCACCCGAGGACTCGCGGTATCAGTACGCGGTGGCGCTGCGGGTTGGCATGGCGGCGAACGCGGGACGGATGCACGAGCTCCTCGCGGAACTCGCGGAAGTGGACGAGTGCTCGATCCCGGCCCTGACCGCCGCCAGGGTCAGCGCGCTGACCTGGACGGGCCGGTTGCACGAGGCGATCGATGCCGTTGGCTCCCTGACACGTGTCTCCGGCCCGGACCAGCGTCCGCCGTCCGATCTCGACCAGATCGTGTCCATCACCGCGCTCGCCTACGCGGGGGAATTCCACGAGGCCCGTCGGCGCGCTCGCTCCGGCTACTACGAGACGCTGCGCAATCGCAGACTTCCGGAGCAGGCGATGTGGGCCACGGCGTGGAGCGAAGTGGAGATGCTCACGGGGAATCTGTGGACGGCCATGTCGTGTCTGCTGGAGGCATCGGGCATCATGCGGCGCCGCCCCACGAGTCTGGGCCCAGCCGTGCACGGTTCCTGCCTGGGGAACTTGGCTCAGGTCGCTGCCATGTGCGGGGAGTCGGAACAGGCGGAACGCGCACTGGAAGAGGGCGAGGAGTTGCCCCTGCGGGAGTGCTTCGTGCCCGAGCTCGCCAGTGCCAGGGCGTGGCTCGAGAGTGGTGGTACCGACCTGGGCCGGAGGCGGCAAGAACTGTGGGACTGTGTTGCCGCGGCAAGGAGCTCGGGCGCGCTGTTGTCCGCGGCACGCACGTTGCTCGATATAGCACGCCTCGGCCGGGGGAAAGAGGCGTCTCGTGCGCTGGCCGAGATCGAGGGGGAGTTGCAGGGGGTGGTCGTGGCGAGCTGGATCCGTTACGTACGGACGATCGCGGAAGGGGAACCGGATGGGCTGGTGCGGATCTCCGAGGAGTTGGATGAGAAGGGGATGCGGCTGTTGGCCGCGGAGGCTCTGCTGCTGGCGGGTGGTGAGTTCCGCGCTCGTGGTCGTACGGTCGCCGCCGCGGGCGTGGAGCACTCCGGTGCCGGTCTGGCCGAGTCGTTGGGCGCCAGAAGTCTGCTAACCGCTGCCCGGTCGGCCGAAGTGCCACTGACCAAACGGGAGAAGCAGATCGTGCGTCGGGTGCTCGCGGGGAGCTCGTCGGCTGATGTAGCCGGTTGCCTGGGGATATCCACCCGTACGGTCGAGTCGCATCTGCAGAACGCCTATCGCAAACTGGGAGTGCATTCCAGGGACGAACTCGCGCGGATCTACGGTGACTTCCTTTGACGCCCTGCCCGCGGGGGTGAATTCGGAGAGACCCTCCGGGTGGTTCCTTCGCTCCGATTTGAAAATTTCCATATGGATTTTTTCATGGTTTCGTTCCGCGTTCGAAGCTACTGTCGGTATTTTCCTGTCAATCCGTCTACCAGGTGATTCTCGTGCTGCGCTCGACTCGTTTCCGCGGGATTAACTTTCGTGGCGTTCCGCGTTTCGCTGGGGCGGTTTGACATCCGTGATGGACCGTGTTTCTCTCTTGTCGAGAGTGGTTCGGGTTTCTCGGGCCTGCGACGGTTCGGCCGATTTTTCCTCGTGCGGCGCGCTGTCCGCGCGAGAGTTCTGTGGCGGGAGGAATCGGCGACGTCCGTTCGCGGGGGAGTTCGAAAAATTCGGGGGAACGTGGTTTCCCGCGGTAACCGCCAGGATCACCTCGGTACCTGTGAGCGACGAGTGCACACGAATCATCCGTGGGGGTTACGTGACAGTCTTTACCGAGTCACCGTTACGTTCGAGTCAACGGGAGTTCGTCGATCACGTGCCGCTCGGGATCTCCCGGTCGAGTGAAACCGTTTACCGGGCCATACTCGGTTCGCCACGTTCGCGACTCTCGGAGCTGTCCGAGTGCCTGAGCTACGACGTGGAACGGGTGGCAGAGGTCGTCGAGGGGTTGCGACAGGAAGGGCTGGTGGCTGATTCCGCCGATGAGCCCGGTGCTGTCCGGGCGGTCGAACCCTGCCTGGCCCTGCGTGCGCTGGCTGCCCGGCGGCTGTGCGCCACCCGTGGAATCGAACCGGTTCCTCGCCCCGAGGCCGTCGAGGGGTTGATCAACCTACGCGAACAGCGACGTTCGGCACGTGAGTTCGAGATGGCCGGACTCGATGAACTCGCCGCGGTGGTGGAGCGTCTCGTGTCGCACGCGGGCCGTGAAGTGGTGATGCTGGTGCCGGAGAGCGAGCAGACCCCTTACGAGTTCTCCCGGCTGATTCCTGAGTGGGCTTCCCGGCGTGGCCTGACCGTGCGGAATGTCTGGCGGGCCGATGCGATCCGGTCGGCATCGCGGCGAGCGCACAGCGCCTGGCTGGGAAGTCAGGGCTTCGAGGTGCGCGTGGTGCGCTCGGTCCCGCTTCGAGCGGTACTGGTCGACGACGCGGTCGCCGTGGTGGGTGATGACGAGGAAGTACGCGTGCTTCGCGGTGCGCGACAAGTGGCCGAAGTGCGCAGGATCGCCGCGGAGTTGTGGAACTCGGCTACACCGGTTCGCTCGGACGGCACTTCCGACGGCGGTGCGGGAGTCGCGGGCTCGCGGCACGCGACGGTGCTGCGGTTGTTGGCGGAGGGACTGACCGACGACGGCATCGCGCGCCGGACCGGAGTGAGCGTCCGCACCGTTCGCAACGATGTGGCCTCCGCCATGAGCAGACTGGATTCCCGAAGCCGGTTCCAAGCGGGTGTCCGGGCGGCCCGGTTGGGACTGTTCTAGCGGTGCTTCGTGGGCTCGGGGAGTCGGGGAGGCCGCCCCGAGCCCACACCGAACATCGACGTTATCCGGCCGCGCCCGTGAAGAAATCCGGGACAGCAGTGCCACCGGCCTCGGCTGTCACACGCTCGTGCACCCATTTGCCCACCGCGAGGTCCAGTGCTCCTAGCCCGAACGGGGAGAAGATCGTGGCTCGGTCGTCGGCACGCTCGATCTTGCCGCTGAGCAGCTCGCCGATCGTGCCGTGGACGAACTCGTGGTGCCCGTCCTCCTGCTCGGTCAGGTGCAGCGAGGTTTGCTCCCGCAAGGCGTGGGTCACGTCGTCGGTGATGTTGAACGAGTTCCTGATCAGTTCCGGGCCCAGATCCCGCAGCGAGATGTGCAGCACGAGGGGGTTGTGCTCCAGGAGAGCCGGATCGTGCAGGTGCGGTTGTCCCGCCACAGTGGTCAGGACCACCACGTCGGCACCGAAGGCGTCCTCCGGGCCGTCGACGATCTCCACGTCGTCGGCACCGTCCTCGGCGAGCAGCGCCGCGAACCTCTCGGCAGCCGTCGTGTCTAGGTCGAACAGTCGGTAACCGCCGACCTTCCAGCCGAGATCACGGAAGAACCTCCGGACATGATCCGCGATGAGCCCGGTGCCGATGAAGCCGATCGAGGCGGTTTCTCTCGAGCCCGACAGCGTTTCCGCGGCCAGTACGGCGGAGGCCGCGGTGCGGGTGGCGGAGATGATGGATGCCTCCAGGCAACCGAACGGGTATCCGTTCGCGCAGTCGTTGAGCAACAACACCGCTGAGGCCCGCGGTATCCCCTGCTCCGTGTTTTCCGGAAAGCTAGCGATCCACTTGATACCCGCGACATCGAACTCGCCCCCCAAATAGGAGGGCAACGAGATGATCCGGTCCGACTCCCGGTGCGGAAACCGCAGGAAGCCGCTGTGGGGCACCACGCTCCGCAGGGCGTCGTGCGCGAGGTAACCGCGTCGCACCATGTCGACGCAGGCCGGTCTGTCGGCGGCCACCCGTGCCAGTACCTCCTCGGCGGAGATGACACGAAACGGCAGGTCGGATAGTTCGGGCATGTTCAGCTCCCGTGATGACGAGTCAAACCGGCAGAATCCGCGAACGATGGGCGGAAGGATTCATGTCCTCGCCGAAGGTCGCGGCGATCCACGACGAGTCGTAGACGGTGTCGGCATAGGCGTTGCCACGATCGGCGCACAGGAAAGCCACCACGGGATGATCGTCCGAGTGGGGTTCCACGTCTCCGGCGAAGTACTGTGAGATGGCGGCGTACACGCTTCCCGTGGAGCCTCCCGTGTAGAGCCCGTACTCGCGAAGTAGGGCGTGGCAGCCGCGGACGGCCTCCAGTTCCGGCACCAGCACCACGTCGTCGATCAGCGCCCGTTCACACAGCGGGGGACGGATACTGGAGCCCAGGCCGGGAAGTCGGCGCACGCCCGGTTCGCCGCCGAAGATCGCCGATCCCTCGGCGTCCACCGCGATCACCCGTACGTCGGGCCAGCGCTCCTTGGCACGTATCGAGAGACCGCTGATCGTTCCACCCGTGCTCGTGCCGACGAACAGGTAGTCGACGTGGCTCAGCTCGTCGCAGATCTCCTCACCGGTGAGCCGGTAGTGCGCCGACAGCGCGTCGGGGTTGCCGTACTGATTGGGCCAGTAGACCTCCGCCAGCTCGGAGCGCAGCTGTGCGACCCGGCTCAGCCTCGTGCTTAGGAAACCGCCCGAGTTGTCGCGCTCCGTCACCTTCTCCACGCGGTCGCACAGCATTCGCAGGAAGGATTCGGTGGAGGCGTTCACGTTGGGATCGATCACCGGGACGAAACCGATACCCAGCACGCGGCAGAACGAGGCCAGCGACAGTGCGAAGTTGCCCGAGGAGGATTCGACCACGGTGGTCCCCTCGGTGATCTCCCCGCGCTCTATGGCGTTTTTCAGGATCCAGAACGCGGAGCGGTCCTTGGAGCTGCCGTTGGGATTGCAGTACTCCAGTTTGGCCCTCAGATCGAATCGGCCGTGCGGTAGACGGGAGATCGGAGTGCGCGGCATCGCACCGCGGAGCCCCGCGAGACGCTGTTGCAGGGGACGAGGGGTCATCGTGTGATGCTCCGGTGGTCGATCGGAATGTCTCCGGCGGGCGGGAATCGTCCGATCCGTTCCCACGGTTGCCCGCTCGCGGGGAGGTGAGGTCCTTCGTCGGACGGTTCGGGGGTGGCCGTGCCCCGCGCCAGCTGAATGTTTCCGGTACCGGTCATCCGGCTGCGGCTTTCCGGTAGGCGCGTACAGCCAGCGGCGCCATGATCGCCGAGAGGGCCACCGTGAGCAGCAGTGCGCGGGGCTCCGGGTTTCGGACGACCAGTGCTCCGGCCTGCGAGGTAGCGATGTCGTTGCCGAAGAGCTTCCGGCAGGCGGCTACCACCACGCTCAACGGATTCCACTGGCAGATCGTGCGCAACCAGCTCGGCAACCCGTTCAGCGGTATGAAGGCGTTCGAGAGGAAGGTCAGCGGCATGATCACCATGAAGGTGACCGGGTTGATCACTTCCGGACTGCGCAGTACCAGGCCCAGCCACGCCCCCAGCCACGCCATGCCGATACCCAGTAACAGCAGGAGACCGAAACCGCCGAGCACCGACAGTGGCCCCGCCTCGGTGCGCCAGCCTATGGCGAATCCGACCACGGACATGGCGATGCTGGACAGCACGGTCAACAGCACGTTGGAGGTGGTGCGCGCGATCATCACCGGAGTGCTGGTGATCGGCAGGGAGCGGAATCGGTCCACCAAGCCGTTGTTCAGGTCGTCGGCCACTCCCAGGCCCGTTCCGGAGACGTTCATGAGCATCGTCTGCGCGAAGATCCCGGCCATCAGATAGTCGTGGTACTCGGCTCCGGGCAGGGATATCGCGCTGCCGAACAGCACTCCGAACACCGCGACGTAGGCCACGGGCATGACGGTCATGCTGATCAGCTTTTCCGGCATCCGCACCAGGTGTCGGATGTGCCGTCCCAGCAGCGCCCGGGAATCGTTCATCAGTTCGATCACGTTCGGGCCTTTCCTAGCGCCGACTGCTCGGTGACCGTGCGGTCTCCGATCAGTGAAAGGAACACGTCGTCCAGTGAAGGGCGGTACAACCCGAACTCGTCGGGTTCGACGCCGGCCCCGCGAAGCGCTTCGGCCGCCTGGGCGAGTGACTCGACGCCGTTCCGCAACTCGATCGACACCTCGCCGGTCGCGGTGTCCACATCGGGCTCTTCGGGCGCGATCGGAGCCAGTGCGCTAATCGCCCCGGGCAACTCGCTCCGCTCGCGGACCACGACCCGCAGTCGCTCACCGCCGACCCTGGACTTGAGCTCGGCCGGTTTGCCCTCGGCGGCCACCGACCCCTCGTCGATCACGACGACCCGGTCGGCCAGCCGATCGGCCTCTTCCAGGTACTGCGTTGTCAACAACACGCTCGTACCCGCTTCTACCTGCTCGGTGATGCTGTCCCACAGCACCTGTCGACTCGCCGGGTCCAGCCCTGTTGTCGGCTCGTCCAGAAACAGCACCATCGGCTCGCCGATGAGACTGGCCGCGAGATCCACCCGCCTGCGCATCCCGCCGGAGTAGGTTCCGACGTACCGGTCGGCGGCGTCGAGCAGATCGAATCGTCGCAACAGTTCCTCGCCGCGGCGCTCCGCCGCGAACCGGTCCAGGTGATGCAGTCGTCCGATCAACCTGAGATTCTCACGTGCGGTCAGCCGGGAGTCGACAGCGGCGTACTGGCCGGTCAGCCCGATCCGCTCCCGAACCTTTCGGGGGTGCCGCGTGACGTCGTACCCGGCGACCTCGGCATGTCCACCGTCGACATCGAGCAACGTCGCCAGCATTCGCACCAGCGTCGTCTTGCCCGCGCCGTTGGGGCCCAGCACACCGAGCACACTGCCTCCGGGCACCGATAGATCGACCGATCGCACGGCGAGTCGATCACCGTAGTTCTTGCGGAGTCCCTCCGCCTGGATGACGTTGTCCAAACTGGTTACCTCGCCTGCGGTCGTCGAAGCGGGCGATCCCAGGCAACAGGATCGATCCGGCACGTGAGAAGTCGGTTGGCGAAACCTTCCTGTTGCTGCAAGCCAGGTTGTTCGGTGGGCGCGGCCCGGATGGGATGAGATCGACCAACTCGCGCGCAGCTTCGTCTCCCACACGACGGGCCCGTGCGAACAGAGCGGGGAAATTCGGTGAATCGAGGCTGGACGAACATGCCCGAAATCCGACGAGCAGTGCCGTTGACAGCGGCACAGCGCGGAATCCTCTTCGCGCAGCGGCTCGATCCGTCGAATCCGATCTACAATGTCGCCGAGTGCGTGCGGATTCCCGGATCGATCGACGTCACGCTTTTCCACGAGGCGTTGCGACGCACCGTGGCCGACGCCGAGGTGTTGCGTTCGCGTGTCGTCGTGGACGAGCGCGCCGGGGAAACCTCCCTGGAGATCGCCTCGTGGGTCGAACCGCCGTTCGAGCACGTCGACCTCTCCGGAGAGCCCGACCCCGAGGCGGCCGCCGCGGAGTGGACGCGCGCCGCGCTCGAGGAACCGATCGATCCGCGGGATCCCGCTCCGTTCTCGTTCACCCTGCTGAGGCTCTCCGCCGGGGAGACCCGCTGGTTTCAGCGCTACCACCACGTGCTGCTCGACGGGGTCGGTATGGCGCTGATCGAGCTCCGGGTGGCCGGTGTGTACTCCGCCCTGGTTGCGGGGACGCCGGTGCCCGAGAGCGGCTTCGACGAGTTGCGCACGCTCGTCGACGCCGAGGCGCGGTACCACGACTCCGAGCAGTACCGACGGGACCGCGCCTACTGGAACGAACTCCTGTCCGACACGCCGGCTCCGGCCACACTCGCCGACCGGCCGCCCCGAATGCCCACCCGCCTCTCGCGCGGTGTGGTGAGACTCAGCGCAGCTCGGATCGAGGCCGTGCACGCACTGGCCCGCCGGTTCGGAATGGGCTGGCCCACGGTGCTGGTCGCGGCGTTCGGGCTGTACCTGAACCGGGCTTCCGGCGGGGAGCAGGTCGTGCTGGGGCTTCCGGTGGCGGCCCGACGTGGTGGGGCGCGGAACTCGGTTCCGGGAATGACGTCGAACATTGTGCCGCTGCGCCTGGACGTGCGGCAGGAGATCACCCTGCGCGAGTGGGTGAGCGAGGTGTCCGAGGCGCTGCACGAGGCCACACGGCACCAGCGCTACCGCTATGAGGACCTGCGCCACGACCTGAACCTGCTCGCCGAGGACCAGCGGTTGGTCGGCCCGCACGTGAACATCGTGCTCACCGACTACGAGCTGGACTTCGCGGGGATTCGCGGCAGCGCCCGGAACCTGGCCGGCGGGCCGGTGGAGGACTTGTCGCTGGTGATCGACCGGAGAGGCGGGGACGGCGGGGCCGACCTCGTCTTCGACGTCAACCCCGAGCTTTACCAGCCCGACGAGTTCGAGCTCATGCGCGAGCGGTTCGTCGAACTGATCGGCGACATCACCGATCGTGATCCGGACCGGTTGTTGGCCGAGATCGACATGGCCGGACGCTGGGAACGCCACCAGGTGCTGACCGAGTTCGCCGGAAGAGTTCGCCCCGTGGCGGAGACGACGCTCTACGACGCCGTCGCCGAGCAGGCCGCGCGTACACCTTCGGCCATCGCGGTGGTGGCAGACGAGGTGGAGCTGAGCTATGCCCGACTGCTCGGCCGGGCGAACCGATTCGCACGGCTACTGGCCGAACGGGGAGTCGGCAGCGAGGATCTCGTGGCACTGGCGGTCCCTCGCTCGGCCGAGATGATGGTCGCCCTGTTGGGGATCCTGGGCTCCGGTGCGGGCTACGTTCCGATCGACCCCGAGTATCCGGCGGACCGGATCGCGGTCATGCTCACCGAGTCCGAACCCGCGCTGGTGATCACCGCCGCGCCCCGCGAACTGCCCGATACCGAGGTGCCGGTACTCGATTCGCGCAACCTGGCGGAGGAACTGGCACGGTTGCCCGAAGCGACGCTGTCCGACGCCGACCGGGTCCGTCCACTGCGGTCGGACAATCCCGCCTACACCATCTACACCTCCGGTTCGACGGGACGCCCCAAGGGGGTCGTCGTGTCGCACCGCAGTGCCGCCGACCTGGCACGCTGGGCGAGGGAATCGATCGGTCCCGACACGTTGGCCCGGACCCTGGCCGCCACATCGCTGAACTTCGACGTCTCGGTCTTCGAAATGTTCGGGCCGCTCACCTGCGGCGGCCGTATCGAAGTGGTCCGTGATGTGCTCGCCCTGGCCGAACGACCGAACCGGAGCTTTCACGGAACGCTGGTCAGCGCCGTACCCTCCGCGCTCTCGGCGCTGCTCGCCCACGGGGACGTGGACGTGCGTGCCGACATGGTCGTGTTGGCAGGCGAGCCGTTGTCGGCGCACCACCTGGAGTCGATCCGCGCCGCGATACCGGGGGCCCTGATAGCCAATATCTACGGTCCCACCGAAGCCACGGTGTATGCGAGCGCCTGGTTCGGGGGCGGGAACGGATCCGAGGCGCCCAACATCGGCCATCCGTTGAGCAATACCCGCACATACGTGCTGGACGCGGCGTTGCGTCCGGTCCCCGTCGGCTTCTCCGGTGAGCTGTACCTGGCAGGTACAGGGTTGGCCAGGGGCTACCTGCGTCGCCCGGAACTCACCGCTCACCGGTTCGTCGCCGACCCATTGGGCGAGCCGGGAGACCGCATGTACCGCACTGGTGACATCGTCCGTTGGAACGCCCTGGGCGAGCTCGAATATCTGGGCCGTGCGGACGATCAGGTCAAGGTACGCGGTTTCCGGGTGGAACTCGGGGAGATCGAGAACGCACTGCTCACGTACGAGGACGTGGCACGGGCCGCCGCGGTGGTTCGGACGGACACCTCGGGCGGCAAACAACTCATCGCCTACGTGGTCCGCGCGGCCGAGAGCGATCCGGAACCGGATCGGCTGCGTAACCGGCTGGCCGCGCGGCTGCCCGACTACATGGTTCCGGCCGCCGTGGTGGTGCTCGACTCGTTCCCGCTGAACCCCAGCGGAAAGCTCGATCGTGCCGCACTGCCCGCGCCCGACTACTCGGCCGTGGTCTCCGACCGGCTCCCCCGCACCAGTGGCGAGGAAGTGTTGTGCCGGTTGGTGAGTGAGGTGCTCGATCTGCGCTCGGTCTCACCGGAGCAGAACTTCTTCGATCTCGGTGGCGACAGCATCGTCGCCATCCAGCTCGTCAGCCGGGCTCGATCGGTCGGGTTGTCCATCACGCCGCGCGACGTGTTCGACCACAAGACCGTGGAGCGGTTGGCCACAGCTGCCCGGCACGAGAGCACGCCGGTCGAATACTCGGAGGCGGCCACCGGTGCCGTCCCCCCGCCGCCCATCGTGCACTGGCTGCGCGAGCGCGGCGACGCCGTGGACGGTTTCAATCAGTCCGTGCTGCTGGAGGCGCCCTCCGCCCTGGATCGCGAGAACCTGGTCATCCTGCTCGGTCGATTGGTGGATCAACATCACGTACTGCGCATGCGGCTGACGGTGGAGGAGGATTCGACCTGGGGGCTCTTCGTGGAAGAGCCCGGGTCGGTGCACGTCGATGACCAGGTCCGGGTGGTGGATGCTTCCGGGATTCCGCACTCCGAGATGGCTGAGCTGGTCGAGTCCGAGGCCGAGTCCGCGCGCGGGAGGCTGCGGCCGCGCGCGGCCGGGATGGTGCAAGCGGTCCTGTTCGAGGGGTGTGGCGACGACGGGAGGGGGAAGCAGCTCCTGCTCGTGGCGCACCACCTCGTGGTCGACGGTGTGTCCTGGCGCATCCTGTTCGACGATCTGGAGGAGGGCTGGTCGGCCCTGGCCGAAGGTAGGCGACTGCGTTACGAGCACGGCGGGATGTCCTACCGGCACTGGGCACTCCGTCTGTCGGAACTGGCGAGACAGCCCGAAGTGGTCGCCGAACTCGACCACTGGAAGGAAGTGCTGTCCGCGCCGGTGGCGGAACCTCCTGTTCCCTCCGGGCAGGGATCCGGTGAGGTACACGCTCGCATGGTGGCGTTACCGGACGCCCTGTCCGAGGCGCTGCTCAACGAGATGCCCGCGGCGACGCACGCGGGTGTGGACGAACTGCTGCTGACAGGCATAGCCCGTGCGATGCGGGACGTCGGGATCGACACCGCCGGACGGCCGTTGTTGGTCGACGTGGAACGCCACGGTCGCGAGGAGATCGCTCCGGGAGAGGCTCCTTACCGCACGCTCGGTTGGTTCACCAGTATCCACCCGGTTCGACTGGATCTCACCGGAGACGAGGGCGACGGGGTGCTCGGCTCGCTCCGGTGCGTCAAAGAACGTGTTCGCGCCGTTCCCGAGCACGGCCTCGGTTTCGGCCTGCTGCGTTACCTCAACACCGACACGGCCCCTGAACTGGCCGCGGCGGAACGCCCCTGGCTCGGCTTCAACTACCTCGGCAGGCTCGTCCACTCCGGAACGGGGTGGACGCTACGACGCGCGGGAGCGACGGTCTCCTCCGATGAGGATCTCCCTCCGGCGCACGCCCTGGAAATCGATGTGTTGGCGGAGGGAAGCGCGGACGAGCCGCGTCTTACGGCTCGGCTCACCTATCTCGACACCGCCTTCGACGAAACCGGCATCGACGGGATCGTGACCGCTTGGCTGCGCGAACTCGAGGAGCTGCGTCTGTGGTGCGGCACGCGTTCCGATCGTCCCGGTGGGGCGCTCACACCCAGTGATTTCGACCTGGTCGAGCTCGACGGTGAGGAGGTCGCCGCGGTCGAGGCGGGGGTCGGTGACGTGTGGGACCTGTTCCGTCCCGCTCCGCTCGCCGAGGGGCTGCTGTTCCACGCGCTCTACGACGACGGCAACGTGGATGTCTACACCGTGCAGGTGTGCTTCGACATGAGCGGTCCGGTCGAGTCCGAACTGCTTCGAAGTTGCGCGCGACATCTGTCGCGTCGTCATCCGGTCCTGCGCGGCGCGTTCTGGTACGAGGACCTTCGTCGACCCCTGCACTACGTGCTCGCCGAGGTCGATGTTCCCTGGGAAGAGTACGACTTCGCTGACCTCCCCGACGCGGCGGCGGAACTGCGCTCGCTGCGCCGGGAACACCGAGTGCGCCGCTTCGACCTGTCCACTCCACCGCTGTTGCGGTTCGCCCTGGTGCGAACCGCGCGACAGCGCTACACGCTCGTGCTCACCTGCCACCACATCCTGCTCGACGGATGGTCGTTGCCCGTGCTCGCCTCGGAGCTGTTTCGGCTCTATGCCGCCGACGGCGACGACTCGGTGCTGCCCACCGCCCCGGACCATCGCGGTTACCAGCGTTGGTTGGCCGGCAGGGACCGCGAAGCGGCGGAATCGGCCTGGGCGGACTACCTGGCCGGGGCGACTCCGACTCTGGTCAGCGAGGGTACTCCGCAAGACCGGTTGCCGGAGGCGAACACGTTCGAGCTTCCGGAAGCGGTGACCCTCCAGCTAACCACCACCGCACGTAGGAACGGGCTGACACTGAACACGGTGCTGCGCGGTGCCTGGGCGGTGTTGCTGGCGTTCGTCACGGGTAGGGACGACGTCGTCTTCGGCGCCACGGTCGCCGGACGCCCCGCGGAACTGCCGGACGTCGAGTGGATGGTGGGGCTGTTCATCAACACCGTCCCGGTACGGGCGCTGATGGCTCCGGAACGCCCGCTGCACGAAGTGCTGCACGAACTGCAGCGCGATCACAGCGAGCTCATGGAGCACCAACACCTCGGGCCCGCCGATGTGCAGCGTGCCGCCGGATTCGACGAGTTGTTCGACACCCTCGTGGTCTTCGAGAACTATCCGCTCAGCGACGGCACTTTCTCTCCTGAGAGTGCGGCCATCGAAGTAACCGACGTGCACGGCACCGACTCCACCCACTACCCGTTGACGTTGAACATCACCCCGGGAGAGCGGCTGAGGCTGCGGTTGGACCACCGGCCGGGCGCGGTGGGAGCCGCTACCGCGCGACGGATGCTGGACGGGCTTCGGCGTGTCCTCAACGTGTTCACGCAGGCCCCGGACACGCTGGTCGGACGGATCGATCCGCTCGAACCGGAGGAGGGACACCGGCTGCGGACAGAGCTCAACCGAACGGAGCGGGAAGTTCCCACGACCACCCTTCCCGAATTGTTCGAACGGCGGGTGCGTCTCGATCCGGCGGCGCGAGCCGTCGTCTTCGGTGATCAAAGCCTTAGCTACGAGCGGTTCAACGCCGATGTGAACCGACTGGCCCGGCTGCTGCTCGCCAGTGGGGCGGGGCGCGGTACGCGAGTGGCGGTCGCCTTGCCACGCTCCCTCGAACTGATAACGGCACTGTACGCGGTGCACAAGACCGGTGCGGCCTACGTGCCGCTGGACCCGGACTACCCGGCCGAACGGATCGAGTACGTCCTCTCGGACTGCGCCCCCACCCTGTTGCTCTGCACCTCCGGCACCGTTGGCGAGATCGAAGTCGAGCTCCCCCGGCTACGGGTGGACACCGAGTGGTTCCGTGCCGCCGTTTCACGGCAGCCCGCCGACGACATCTCGGCCGAGGAGCGCGGCACGGTACTCTCCGAGCACGATCCGGCTTACCTGATCTACACCTCCGGTTCCACCGGACGACCCAAGGGCGTCGTCGTGCCGCACCGCGGCATCGTCAACCGACTGCTGTGGATGCGCGACCACTACGGGATCGACGCCACCGATCGCGTGCTGCAGAAGACCCCGTCCGGTTTCGACGTGTCGGTCTGGGAGTTCTTCCTCCCGCTGATCTCGGGAGCCTCGGTGGTACTGGCCGAGCCGGAGGGACACAGGGACACCGAATACCTTTCCGGGCTCATCGCCCGCGAGGGAATCACCACCCTGCACTTCGTCCCGTCCATGCTGCGAGCGTTCCTGCTGGAGGCCGATCCGACCGCCTGTTCGAGTCTGCGCCGGGTGATCTGCAGCGGTGAGGCACTTCCGGAATCGGCGCGTCAACGATTCCGCGCGACGTTCGACGCCGAGCTGCACAACCTCTACGGACCGACCGAGGCCTCCGTGGACGTGACCGCGTGGGACTGTGCCGAACAGGCCGGGACGACCGTTCCGATCGGGTATCCGGTGTGGAACACCCGGATCCACGTGCTCGACGCCGCGTTGCGTCCGGTTCCACCGGGGACTCCGGGTGAGCTGTACTTGGCGGGCGAACAACTGGCGCACGGGTATCTGAATCGTCCCGGGCTCACCGCGGAGCGATTCGTCGCGAATCCGTTCGACACCTCCGGCACTCGGCTCTACCGGACGGGTGATCTGGCCACGCGACGCGAGGACGGTGCGCTCGAATTCCTCGGCAGAGTCGACGAGCAGGTCAAGATCCGTGGTTTCCGCGTCGAGCTCGGCGAGATCGAGTCGGTGCTCACCCGGCATCCTGCCGTGTCGGCGGCGGTGGTGGTGGATCGAGAGGACACCGGCGGAAACCGGCAGCTCGTCGGATACGTGGTGGGGGAGGGGGCGGACACTTCCGAGCTGCGGACGTATCTCGCGGGCACGCTCCCCGAGTACATGGTGCCGTCGTTCCTGGTGTCGATAGGGAAGCTTCCCGTCACCGCGAACGGCAAACTCGACCGTGCCGCACTTCCCCAGCCCGAGGTCGGTGTCCGGGAGAGTTCGCCCGCCCCGCCCCGGACGGTGGTGGAGGCGCGGCTGTGCGAACTGTTCGCGAGCGTGCTCGGCCTCGACGAGGTCGGTGTCGACGACGGGTTCTTCGCGCTCGGCGGTGACAGCATCATGTCGATCCAACTCGTTTCCCGAGCACGCGGACGCGAGCTGCACTTCAGACCGAAGGACGTTTTCGAGCGCGGCACACCGGCCCTGTTGGCGGGAGTGTGCACGAGTACCTCACGAGCTCCCGTCGAGTCCGACGGAGCGGGCGTCGGGGACGTGGTGCTTCCGCCGATCGCGCGGCGGCTCATCGCGCTGCGTGGGCCGATCTCCGGTTACCACCAGTCGATGCTCGTCCGAACTCCGGCCGGGTTGGACAGAACGACACTGGTGCGCTCGCTGCGAGCGGTCCTGGAGTACCACGACGTGCTCCGCGCCGCGCTCGTAGACGACGGTCCGCGGCCTGTGCTGCGAGTACCACCGCCCGGCGAAATCGACGTCGAAGCCGTGGTTCGACGCGTCGACGCCTCCGGAGTGGTCGATGCGAGCGAACTGATCCGCGCCGAGCACCTCGGCGCGCAGCAGGAGCTCGATCCGCGTCGAGCGGCGATGGTTCGCGCGGTCTGGTTCGACTTCGGGATCGATGAACCGGGGCGACTGCTCCTGTTGATTCATCACCTCGTCGTCGACGGGGTGTCCTGGCGTGTCCTGCTTCCCGACCTGGAGCTCGCCCATCGAGCGGTCGCGGATGGCGCGGAGCCCGAGCTGGAGCCGGTGCCGACGTCCTTCCGGAGTTGGTCCTCCCGACTGGCCGAGCTGGCGGACTCGCCGGCGGTGCGGGAACAGGCCCCGTTCTGGCAGCGGACGCTGTACCGAGGCGATGAGGCACACGTGGCGGACCGGAAACCGGGCCCCTCCGACACGGTGGGCACGCTGCGGCGGCACGATTCGCGACTCTCCGTCGAAGCCACCCGTGAGCTGCTGACCACCGTGGCCCCCGCGTTCCACGCGGGAATGGACGAGGTGCTGCTCACCGGGTTCGTCGTCGCGGTCGAGGTCTGGCGCAAGCGCCACGGGCGGTCCTCCGGGGCTGTCCTCGTCGATCTGGAGGGGCACGGACGTGAAGAGCTCGTGAGCGGCATGGATGTTTCACGCACCGTCGGGTGGTTCACCAGCATCCATCCCGTCCGGCTCGAAGTGTCCGAGCCGGACATCGAGGAAGTGCTCGTCGCGGGGCCCGCCACCGGCAGGGCTCTGAAGCGGATCAAGGAACAACTGCGTTCGGTCCCTGGAACGGGGGTCGGTTTCGGCTTGCTCGGTTGTTCGGACACCGAGCCCGTCGACCTGCCGTCCGAATCGCCGGACGTCTGCTTCAACTACCTCGGCAGGCTTCCCGCCAACGATTCCGGGAAGGACTTCGGCCCCGTGCCGGAGTCACCGGGACCGCACGGCGGAGCCGATGCCGACATGCCGGTCACCCACGCGCTGGACATTACGGCGGCCGTGGCTGAGGGGCCGGTCGGACCCGAGCTGACGCTCACCGCTCTCCGACCGAAGGAGCTGCTGAGCGACTCGGCGGAATCCGAACTGTTCGCACTGTGGGAACGGACGCTGTACGCGTTGATCGAGCACGCGGGCGGGACGAACGCGGGCGGACACACACCGTCGGACCTGACTCTCGTCGGGCTCGACCAGGACGAGATCGACTTGTTCGAGGACGAACTGGAAGCGGAGGGCGAACTGTGGTGAAGCGTGCCCGAGTCGAGGATGTTCTGCCGCTGTCCGGGCTGCAGGAGGGGTTCCACTTCCACGCCGTCTACGACGAAGACGCGGATGATGTCTACACGGTCCAGCTCGTGCTCGATCTGGCCGGAGCGCTGGACGGCGAACGTCTCCGCGACTCGATGTACCGGGTGCTTTCCCGGCACCCCAATCTTCGGGCGGCCTTCAGACAGCGTAAGAGCGGCGAGACGGTACAGGTCATCTCCTCCGAGGTCGAGCTGCCGTGGCGCGAGATCGACCTGACGGACCTGCCGACTCCGGAGCGGGAGGAGACGGCCACTCGTATCGAGGTAGAGGAGACCGGCCGGTTTCGACTCAACGTGGCTCCGCTGCTGCGGTGCTCGCTGCTGCGGTTCGATGAAGACCGTTACCGGTTCGTGATCACCGCGCACCACATCCTGCTGGACGGTTGGTCGCTCCCACTGCTGGTGCGTGAACTGTTCACGTTCTACGCGGGGGAGTCCGCCACCGACCCGCTGCCCGAGAGCGCTTCCTACCGGGACTACGTGCGCTGGCTCGATCAGCGCGACAGCGCCGAGGCGACGGCCGTCTGGCAACGAGCGTTGGAGGGAGTGGACCAGCCGAGCCTGTTGGCCGCCCCGGAACCGGACCGTTCTCCGACACGGCCCGAGAGCGTGACGCTCGAACTCCCCGACGAACTGCTCGAGCGGGTACGCGCTTTCGCCCGGACGGAGGGAATCACTCCCAACACGCTGGTGCAGGCGGCCTGGGGGACACTGCTGGGAACCCTGACCGGTGAGTGGGACGTGCTGTTCGGCTCGACGGTCTCCGGCAGGCCGCCCGAGCTGGCCGGTTCGGATTCCATGATCGGGTTGTTCATCAACACCGTTCCGGTACGCGTCCTGCTGGACCCGGCCGAGTCCACTTCCGCACTGGTACGCCGGGTCCAGCGAGAGCAGACGGAGCTGCTGGAGCAGCAGTACACCCCGTTGCGGGAGATCCAGCGCGCCGTCGGGCTCGGGGAGCTGTTCGACACCCTCGTCGTCTTCGAGAACTACCCGCTGGACTCGAAAGCGCTGGCGCTGCCGGGCACGGGGTTGGAGCTGACCGGTGTCCGAGGTGAGGACGCCGCGCACTATCCGCTCACCCTGGTAGTGCTGCCCGGGGAGAGCCTCACACTCCGGTTGGATCATCGAGCCGAGCTGTTCGATCGGGAACAGGCGAGTTCCGTGTTGAACAGACTGCGTCTCCTGCTGGAGCGGATGCTCGACGCGCCGCGGCGGCCCCTCGGCTCACTGGACCTCCTCGATGAGACGGAACGGAACCTGCTGAGCACGCGCAATGCCACCGAACGCTCGACAGGTCCCCGCACGCTGCCCGAACTGTTCCAGCGAGGTGCTCACAACGGATCCGACACCCCGGCGGTGGTCGACGAATCCGCGGCGGTGTCATACGGGGAGTTGGACGCGGGATCGAACCGACTCGCCCGGCTGTTGATCGACCACGGTGTCGGGCCGGAGAGCCGTGTCGCGTTGTTCCTGCCGACCTCGATCGAGTCGGTGAGGGCGAGCCTGGCGGTGGTCAAGGCGGGTGCGGCATGGGTGCCGATCGACCCGAACCATCCCGATGAGCGGATCTCGTTCCTGCTCGACGACGCCCGCCCCGAAGTGGTGCTGACCACCAAGGACTCGGAGCTTTCCACCCGGGTGGCTGACGTGGTGGTCCTCGACGACCCGAGCACGCTGGAGAGGCTGGACTCGTACTCCACAGGGGAGGTCGGCGACCGGGATCGAGTCGCTCCGCTGCGCACGGACAATCCTGCTTATCTCATCTACACCTCGGGTTCGACGGGCCTGCCCAAGGGAGTGGTGGTCACCCACGCGGGGCTGCACGACTTCGCCGAGACCGAAGTGGAACGTTTCGACGTGCGGCACGATTCGAGAGTCCTTCGCTTCTCCGCGCCGAGTTTCGACGCCTCGGTGTTGGAGATGTGCATGGCCTGGTACGCGGGGGCGACCCTGGTCGTGCCGCCCCGTGAGGCGGTGGCGGGGGAGCCGCTTGCCCGACTCCTCGCGGAAACGCACGTCACACACGCCCTGATTCCGCCGGCCGTACTGGCGACCCTGCCGGAGGTGGAGCTGCCCGACTTCCGCTGCCTGATCGTGGGTGGTGACGCGTGTTCCGCGGAGCTGGTCGAACGGTGGGCGCGGGGGCGCGAGATGCGCAACGCGTACGGCCCCACGGAGATCACGGTCGCCGCCACCATCAGCGACCGGCTTTCGCCGGGGGAGACACCTCCCATCGGCCGTCCACTGCCCAACACCCGGTCCCATGTACTCGATGAGGCCCTGCGATCGGTGCCACCCGGTGTGGAAGGCGAGCTCTACGTCGCCACGACCGGGTTGGCACGGGGCTATTCGGAACGCCGTGGCCTGACCGCCACCCGGTTCGTCGCGGACCCGTTCGGCCCCGCCGGTTCCCGGCTCTATCGAACCGGTGACCTCGTACGCTGGCGTGCCGATGGTCAGCTCGAGTTTCTGGGACGCGCCGATGACCAGGTCAAGATCCGGGGGTTCCGGATAGAACCGGGTGAGATCGAAACCGTGGTGTCGGCCCATCCCGACGTCTCCCGCTGCGCGGTCGTGGCTTGCGAGGACAGTTCCGGTGTGAAGCGACTCGTCGGTTATGTCGTCGGAACCGAGGGTACGGAGCCGGAGAACGACAAGCTGCGCTCCCACGTGGGGGCGCGGTTGCCCGAACACATGGTGCCCGCGGTGTTCGTGCCGATGGACACGCTTCCGATGACCGCCAACGGCAGCAAACTGGATCGCAACGCCCTGCCGGCCCCGGTGTTCGAACCGACCACGAAGGGAACCGCCCCGCGTACCGACACCGAGCAATCGCTGGCCGAGCTGTTCACCGAGGTCCTCAACCTCTCCGGGGTCGGGGTGCACGACAGCTTCTTCGAACTGGGCGGCGACAGCATCACCTCGATCCAGTTGGTGAGCAGGGCGCGGAAGTCCGGGATACACCTCACTCCCAAAGACGTATTCACGCACCGGACCGTGGCCGAGTTGGCGGCCTCGGCCGGTGCAGCCGTCCTGACGGGCTCTTCCGGCGGTGGGGAAGAACACGACTCCGGTGTGGGGACGGTGCCGCTCACCCCGATCATGCACTGGCTGCGTGAACGCGGCGGTCCTATCGGTGAGTTCTGCCAGTCCGTGCTGCTCAACGCCCCCGGGGAACTGGCCGAAGCGGACCTGCTTACCGCGGTTCGGGCGGTAATCGACCGGCACGATGCGCTGCGCGCGCGGCTGAGCACAACAGGGGGATTGTGGGGGCTGCACGTTCCCGAACCCGGCTCGGTACACGCCCGCGACATCGTGCGGCGGGTGGACGCGACCGATGGAAGGGACACGGCCACCCACGTCGCCGAGCAGGAAAGGATCGCCGCCTCGGAGCTGGACCCCGAAGCGGGGGAGATGATCCGGGTGGTCTGGATCGACACGGGCTCGCGCTCGTCCGGGCGGTTGCTCGTCGTGGTCCATCACCTGGTGGTGGACGGCGTGTCGTGGCGCATACTGGTGCCGGACCTGCGGGCAGCCTGGCAGGCCGCCGCGGCGGGTCGGGACCCCTCGCTGGAACCGGTCCCCACCTCACTCCGGCGGTGGGCCGAGAAACTCACGGCCCGCGCGCACGATCCGGCCGTGCTCGCCGAATTGGAAACCTGGACGGATGTCCTCTCGTCGGGTGGGGGGCAGCTCGGACAGCGCGCGCTCGATTCGGAGCGAGACACCGTTGCCTCGCTGCGCGGGACCACGCTGCGACTTCCCGGCGAGCTGGCCGAACCACTGCTGACCACCGTTCCCGCCGCGTTCCACGCGGGGGTGGACGAGGTGCTGCTCACCGGGTTCGCGATGGCGATGGCCCGCTGGCTGGCGAGCCGGGGGCGCGAGGGTGCGTCCCTGTTGCTGGATCTGGAGGGGCACGGCCGATCCGACGAGGTGTCCGATACGGACCTGTCACGGACGGTCGGTTGGTTCACCACCATGTATCCGGCAAGGCTCGACATCTCCGAGGTCGATCTGGGCGAGGCGTTTTCCGGCGGAACGGCCGCCGCGCGAGCGGTGAAACAGGTCAAGGAGCAGCTCAGGGCACTTCCCGAGGGGATCGGCTACGGCCTGCTGCGTTACCTGAATCCGCAGGCCGCCGTCGCGTTGGCTGGCCGTCCCGCGCCCCAGGTCGGATTCAACTACCTCGGCCGGTTCGGTGCGGGAGGTAACGGCGCGGCGTTCGAACCGGCCGCCGAAAGCGGCGCGATCGGTGGACGGATGGACGGGAGGGCGGCGGTTCCGCACGCTCTGGAGGTCACCACCACCGCCTACGACGGTGCGGACGGATCGACTCTTGTCGCCGAGCTTTCCTGGCCACATGAACTGTTCGGTACCGAGCGAATCGACGAACTCGCCGCGCTGTGGCGGGAGGCACTGTCGGCGATCGTCGACAGCACGAACCACTCGGGCACGACAGGTCACACGCCCTCGGACTTCCCGCTCGTCGAACTCGACCAGTCCGAGCTCGACGACCTCCAGCGGGCGGTTCCCCCGCTCGTCGACGTGCTTCCGCTGTCCCCGCTCGCGGAGGGACTGCACTTCCACGCTGCCTACGGTGACAGTGGCTCGGACGCCTACACGGTGCAGCTCGCCCTGGATCTGAGCGGGCCGCTCGATGCGGATTCGCTGCGTGAGTCCGCGCGCGTGCTGCTGGTCCGGCATCCCAACCTCCGAGGTGGGTTCCGCCACGAGGAACTGCGTGCACCGGTGCAGTTCGTCCCGGAGAGCGTCGAAGTCGCCTGCGAGGAGATCGACCTCCGCGACAGCGACCGGACCGAGGTCACCCGGCTGATGGACGAGGATCGTGCACGTGGGTTCGACGTGAGCGATCCGCCGCTGCTTCGGTTGACGGTTTTCCGGCTGGATGCCGAAATCAGTCGTCTCGTGCTCACGCACCACCACATCCTGCTGGACGGCTGGTCGGCTCCGCTGCTGCTCCGCGAACTGTTCGACATCTACGCGGCTGGGGGCGACGCGTCCGCCCTTTCCGAACCCGCTCCCTATCGTGAGTACCTCGAATGGCTGGCCAACCGTCCCCGGGGTGAGTCGGAGCGGATCTGGCGATCGGCACTGTCCGGTGTGGATGAACCAACCCTGCTGGCGGGCTCCCGGGCGACCACGGAGGAATCGGCTCTACCGGAGCGGATCACCCTGCGACTGCCGGAGACCACCACCGCCCGCGTCAACGAGTTTGCCGGTTCCTCGGGGCTGACCGGCAATACCGTGGTCCAGGCGCTGTGGGCACTGTTGCTCGGGAGGATGACCGGGCGTCAGGACGTCGTCTTCGGGGCCACCGTGTCGGCACGTCCCCCCGAACTTCCCGACGCGGAGTCCATGATCGGCCTGTTCATCAACACCATCCCGGTGCGCGTGCGACTCGCTCCCGAGGAGTCGCTGCGCCAACTGTTGCAGCGGTTGCAATCCGAGCAGGCCGAGCTGATGGCACACCACTACACCGGACTCACCGAGATTCAGCGGTTCACCGGTACCGGCGAGCTGTTCGACACGCTCACCGTTTTCGAGAACTACCCGTTGGATCCGGACACGTTGCGGCTGCCGGGGACCGGACTCGAGGTAACCGGAGTACACGGTCGCGATGCGACGCACTATCCGCTGACCCTGGTGGCCTTGCCGGGAAACGCACTGGAACTGCGACTCAACTACCGACCGGACGTGCTCGACGAGTCGTTCGTCAACGCGATCGCACAGCGTTTGTACGGACTCGTCGAGCTGTTGCTCGACGACCCCGAGGTCCCGCTCGCGGCGGTGGACGCGCTGACCGAGCAGGACAGCGAGCTGCTCGCGCGTTACTCAGCGGGAACACCGACGGTGGTCGGCACGACCACGGTGCATGATCGGTTCACCGAGCAGGTGCGACGCTTTCCCGAAGCCACCGCGCTGCTCGTGGGAGAGGAGCGGATCACCTACCGCGAGCTCGATCGGCGAGCGAACATCTTGGCGAACCGGCTGCTTCGTCTCGGAGTAAGCGGGGAGCAGCCGGTGGCGATCCTGCAGCAGCGTTCCGTTGAGCTGGTCGTCTCGACACTGGCCGTGCTCAAGGCCGGCGGTGCCTACGTTCCCCTCGACGCCCGCAGTCCGGCCGAACGGCTGGAACGGATCCTCTCACGCACGAGTGCGGCGATCCTGTTGACCGACCCGGTGTTGTGCGAACTGCCGCTGACCCACGAGGCGGAGATCGTCGTCCTCGGGCGTACGGATCTCTCCGGAGAATCCGAGACCGATCCCCGAGTACCCGCTCACCCGGACCAGCTGGCCTACGTGATGTTCACGTCGGGGTCCACCGGCGAGCCGAAGGGGGTCGCGGTTCGCCACCGGGACGTCGTGAGCCTGGCCCACGACGGAAGCTGGGAAACCGAGCGACAACAGCGGGTTCTGCTGCACTCGCCGCACGCTTTCGACGCCTCCACCTACGAACTGTGGGTTCCGCTGCTGTCGGGACGCGAACTGGTCGTGGCACCCGCGGGTGAGCTGGACATCGCCGAGCTGGCCGCCACGATCACCGATAGCGGGATCACCGCCCTGTGGTTGACGGCCGGACTGTTCCGGCTGTTGGCCGAGGAGTGTCCGGAGTGTTTCGCGGGTGTCCGCGAGGTCTGGACGGGTGGTGATGTGGTGCCCGCCGCGATGGTGCGCAGGGTACTGGAGGTCAACCCCTCCCTGGTCGTCGGAGACGGTTACGGGCCCACCGAGACCACTACGTTCGCCACCCGGTACCTGATGGATTCCTCGACGAGCGTGCCGAACAACGTCCCGATCGGTTCCCCGCTGGACAACATGCGCGTTTCCGTCCTGGACACCAACCTGCTTCCGGTGCCGCCGGGCGTACCCGGTGAGCTCTTCGTCGCGGGTGATGGGGTGGCACGCGGTTACCTGGACAACCCGCGGCTGACCGCGAGTTGGTTCGTCGCCGACCCGTTCGGGTCGCCGGGCACTCGGATGTACCGAACCGGCGACATCGTGCGGTGGAACTCCGAGGGAGCGCTGGAGTTCGTCGGGCGCGTCGATGAGCAGGTCAAGGTGCGCGGCTTCCGGATCGAGCTCGGTGAGATCGAGACCGCGCTCGCCGAACGACCCGAGGTGGCGCAGGTGTCAGTGCTCGCCCGTGAGGACGAACCAGGGGACAAACGCCTGGTCGCCTACGTGGTCCCCACCGGGGAGGGAATCGACACCGAGATGTTGCGCTCCGTGGCCGAAACCGCACTGCCCGAGTACATGGTTCCTTCGGTATTCGTGGAACTGGAGTCGTTGCCGATCACCGCCAACGGCAAGCTGGACCGCGCCGAGCTGTCCGCTCCCACCCGTACGGCGGGTGGCGGCAGGCGTCCGCGTACTCCGGAGGAGGAGGTACTGTGCGGTCTGTTCGCCGACGTCCTCGGCGCGACCTCGGTGGGCATCGACGACAACTTCTTCGCGCTCGGCGGGCACTCCCTGCTCGCCACTCGCCTCATCAGCCGCGTACGCGCCACCTTCGGCGTGGAGCTGGCCGTGCGAAACCTCTTCGAAACCCCCACCGTGGCCGGTATCGCTCAGGCCATGAGCGGAGCCGCCGCCGCCCGCACCCCGTTGCGAGCGATGCCCCGTGGCGAGCTCGTGCCGGCCTCCTACGGGCAGCGCAGGTTGTGGTTCCTGAACGCGTTGGAAGGTGCCGGCTCGCCCTACAAGATCCCGGTCGGGATCCGGCTCAGCGGCTCGCTCGACGTCGAAGCGCTGCGTGGTGCCTTCCGGGACGTGGTTGAGCGGCACGAGGTGCTGCGAACGGTTTATCCCGATGTGGACGGCGAACCGCACCAGCGCGTGTTGCGCGCTTCGGACGCGGCCCCGGACATCGAACGTCTCTCCGTGACCGAGCAGGAGCTGCCGCAGGCGATGCTGGACCGCGTCGGGATCGGGTTCGACCTGCCGGCCGATCCACCGATGCGGGTGACGCTGTTCGAAATCGGGCAGCGGGAGCGGGTACTGCTGATCGTGCTGCACCACATCGCGGGTGACGGCTGGTCGATGGCGCCGCTGGCCGACGACCTCTCCCGGGCGTACGTCGCGAGGCTGACGGGCGAACGAGCCGAGCGTGAACCGCTGGAGGTGCAGTACGCCGACTACAGCCTGTGGCAGCGTGAGGTGCTGGGCAGTGAGGACGACCCGAACAGCACGATCGCTCGCCAAATCGCGTTCTGGAAGTCCGAGCTGGCCGATCTTCCCGAGGAACTACCGCTCCCCACGGATCGCCCACGCCCGCTCGCTCCCACCTACCGTGGCGGCACCGAGCTGTTCGAGATTTCGGCTGGGGTGCATGGGGGGTTGCTGGGGTTGGCCGCTGGGGAGCGGGCGAGTTTGTTCATGGTGTTTCAGGCGGCGTTGGCGGGGTTGTTGACGCGGTTGGGTGCTGGGGCGGATGTGCCGGTTGGTTCGCCGGTGGCGGGGCGGACCGATGAGGCGTTGGATGGGTTGGTCGGGTTTTTCGTGAATACGTTGGTGTTGCGGACGGATACGGGTGGGGATCCGAGTTTTCGGGAGTTGTTGGCTCGGGTGCGTCGGTCGGATTTGGCGGCGTATGCGCATCAGGATTTGCCGTTCGAGCGGTTGGTGGAGGAACTCAACCCACCCCGAGCGCTGGGACGCAACCCACTGTTCCAGGTGATGCTGGTGCTGCAGAACAACGCCGAGCCCGAGCTCGACCTCCCCGGGCTGCGCAGCGTTTCCGAGCCCGTCGGTGCCTACGCCTCGCAGTTCGACCTCTCACTGGACCTCACCGAGCGACACGACGACGCTCCCGCGGGAGTGAGCGCTCGGCTGGACTACAGCGCGGAGCTGTTCGACCCGAGCACCGCACGATCGATCGTCGAGCGTTTCCGACGGTTCCTCGAAGCCGTCGTGGCCGATCCGGACCGGCCGATCGGGGAAGTCGATCTGCTGGGGCCGGACGAGCGACACCGCCTGTTGGTCGAGCGCAACCGCAGCGAACGCGCGACGGAGACTTTCGATCTGGTCTCCAGGGTGCGGGAGCACGCGGTGCGTTCCCCCGCTGCGGTCGCCCTCGCCGACGACGACTCCGAGCTGGACTACCGAACCCTGGTTCGTCGGGCGAGTGCGCTCTCCCGGCGCCTGCTGGAAGCGGGAGCGGCACGCGGCAGCCTGGTCGCTCTCTGCGCCGAGCGGCGGTTGAGCGTTCCGGTGGCCGTCCTCGGGGTGCTCGGATCGGGAGCCGCCTTCCTGCCGCTGGATCCGAACGCGCCGCGTGCCCGCAACGAACGGATCCTCGCGCGGAGCGGTGCGAGCGTGGTGCTCACCGATGAGCACCACCACGAACTCGCCGCCCGGATGGCCGAGATCTCCTCAGCCGAGGTCCTGCCGCTCGACGATCGCCAGGACGGTCCCGACGAGCTGCTCGAACCGAGGGGCGGCCCCGACGACCTCGCCTACGTGCTGTACACCTCTGGTTCGACCGGGGCACCCAAGGGAGCACTGGTGCACCGTCGCGGCATGGTCAACCATCTGTTCGCGAAGGTGGAGGACCTGGCCATGACAGCGTCGGACACTCTGGTGCAGAACGCGCCGCTGACCTTCGACATCTCGGTGTGGCAGATGCTCGCACCACTACTCGTGGGTGGTCGTACCCGTGTCGTCGGGGACGAGACCGCCCGCGACCCGGAACGATTGTTCCGAGTGGTCGGCGAGGAGCGGATCACGGTACTCGAGGTGGTTCCCTCCTTGCTGCGTGCCGCGCTCGACACCTGGGACACCGTGGTGAGCGCACCGGGTTCCGAAGGTCGCGAAGCCGGTGGTTCGCCCCAGAGCGCCCTCCGGTGGTTGATGGTCACCGGCGAGGCCCTGCCGCCGGACCTGTGCGGGCGATGGTTCGAGTACGAACCCGCTGTCCCCCTGGTCAACGCGTACGGACCGACCGAGTGCTCGGACGACGTCACGCACGCCGTGATCACACCCGAGTCCCATACCGACGAGGTACGGATCCCCATCGGTCGCGTGGTGCGCAACACCAGCCTCTATGTCCTCGACGAAGCGTTGCGTCCGGTTCCCGACGGCGTACCGGGAGAACTCTGCGTCGGCGGGGTGGGAGTCGGCCACGGCTATCTCGGGGATCCGGTGAAAACCGCGCTGGCATTCGTGCCCGACCCGTTCTCCGGGCAAGCCGGTACCCGGCTGTACCGCACCGGGGATCAGGTGCGGTACCGGGCGGACGGACAGCTGGAGTTCCTCGGCCGTGACGATCAGCAGGTCAAGATCCGCGGGCAGCGGATCGAACTCGGTGAGGTCGAGGCGGCGCTGCGGGCCGCCGAGGAAGTGCGTGACGCGGTGGTCACGGTTCATCGGGACTCCGCCGGTCAGGCCAGGCTCGCGGGGTACGTAACCGGTACCTCCGACACGACGGCCGTACGCGCCGCACTGGCGGGGAACCTGACCGAGGCGATGACCCCCACCGTGCTGGTGCCGCTGGAGACACTGCCGCTGAGCCCCAACGGCAAGGTCGATCGCAACCGGTTGCCCGAACCGGAGTTCCCCACCTCCTCTCCGGGACGCGAGCCCGCGACACCGCGGGAGGAGGTGCTGTGCCTGCTGTTCGCCGAAGTGCTCGGAGTGGAACGGGTCGATGTCGACGACGACTTCTTCGCGCTGGGTGGTCACTCCCTGTTGGCCACGCGGCTGGTGAACCGGATCCGTTCGGTCAGCGGCGAAGAAGTACCGATGCGTGCCTTGTTCGAAACCCCGACCGTGACGGGAGTGGCCGAGCGCCTCGGTACCCCCTCGCACGCTCGGAGCGCTCCCCGGAAGTTCGAACGCCCGGAACGTGTCCCGCTGTCGTTCGCACAGCGCAGACTGTGGTTTCTGAACCGTTTCTCGGAAACGGCGGGGGCCTACAACGTGCCCCTGGCGCTACGACTGACCGGCGAACTCGACGTGGCCGCGCTGCGAGCCGCGATCGGCGACGTCGTGGACAGGCACGAGAGCTTGCGCACCGTCTTTCCGCAGCACGGTGAGGAGCCGCACCAGGTGGTGCTGCCCGATGCCCGGCCAGAGACACCGCTCGAAACGCTCGACAACGCCGAGCTGACCGAACGGCTGGACGAGCTCGTGCGGACCGAGTTCGACCTGACCACCGAGACACCGCTCCGAAGCCGGCTGTTCCGCACCGGCGAACGGGAGCACGTGCTGCTGCTGCTGATGCACCACATCGCCAGCGACGGCGGTTCCGCGGCTCCACTGGCACGGGACCTGTCCACGGCCTACAGAGCGCGTTGCTCGGGAGAGGAGCCGCTGCTGGAGCCGCTGGAGGTGCAGTACGCCGACTTCACCCTTTGGCAGCGCGAGGCCCTCGGTGACGAGCAGGATCCCGACAGTCCCCTGTCCCGCCAGCTTCGGTTCTGGGAACACGCCCTCAGCGGAATCCCCGAGGAACTCGACCTGCCCACCGACCGCGCCCGCCCCGCTGTACCGAGCCATCGCGGCGCCCGGGTGCCGTTCGAGATTTCGGCTGGGGTGCATGGGGGGTTGCTGGGGTTGGCCGCTGGGGAGCGGGCGAGTTTGTTCATGGTGTTTCAGGCGGCGTTGGCGGGGTTGTTGACGCGGTTGGGTGCTGGGGCGGATGTGCCGGTTGGTTCGCCGGTGGCGGGGCGGACCGATGAGGCGTTGGATGGGTTGGTCGGGTTTTTCGTGAATACGTTGGTGTTGCGGACGGATACGGGTGGGGATCCGAGTTTTCGGGAGTTGTTGGCTCGGGTGCGTCGGTCGGATTTGGCGGCGTATGCGCATCAGGATTTGCCGTTCGAGCGGTTGGTGGAGGAACTCAACCCACCCCGAGCGCTTTCCCGACACCCGTTGTTCCAGGTCATGCTCTCCTTCCGCAATCACGAGACCGTGGACGCGGAGATGGACGGACTCGATGTGGAAACGCTTCCGCTCGATCCCGGTGCGGCCAAGTTCGACCTGTCGTTGAACCTGGCCGAGCGGCGCGACTCGGACGGCGAGGCCGCGGGAATCATCGGTGACCTGCAGTACAGCACCGACCTCTACGACCGGAGCACGGTGCTACGCATGGTGGACGGGCTGCTTCACATGCTGGAGTCCTTCCTCGCCGATCCCGATCGGCGCATCGGTTCGGTGGAACTGTTGCGTGGCGAGCGGCGTGAGCTGGTGCTCGGGGAGTGGAACGACACTTCCACAGCGGGCGCCGACCGAACACTGCCCGAGATGTTGGCCGCACAGGCGCACACAACCCCGGACGCTCCCGCCGTCCGTACCGTACGAGGCGAACTGTCCTACGCGGAACTGGCGGAACGCGTGAGTCGTCTCGCACGGCGGTTGGCCGCCTTCGGCGTCGGACCGGAACGGTTCGTCGCCGTGGCACTACCGCGTTCGGTCGAGATGGTGGTGGCGTTGCTGGCGGTACTCGAAGCGGGCGGTGCCTACCTGCCCGTGGATCCGGACTACCCGGCCGACCGCATCGGGTTCATGCTCGCCGACGCCGCCCCCGAGCTGTTGCTCACCGACGGTGATGTGCTCGCGGAGCTGCGTCGATCCGGCGTCGAGACGGCTGCTGAGCGTACGGTCCTGTTCGAGGAAACCGCCGAGTTGCCCGAGGCCGAACCGACCGCACCGGCGTTCTCGAACCCCGCCTACGTCATCTACACATCGGGGTCCACCGGCCGTCCCAAAGGGGTCGTGGTCGAGCACCGTTCGCTGTCCGACTACCTGGTTTTCGGAGGCAACGACTATCAAGGGGTTCGCGGTGCCGTTCCGTTGCATTCGCCGGTGTCGTTCGATCTGAGCGTGACGGCCATGTTCGTGCCGCTCACCGTGGGTGGAACCGTGCACGTGATCGGACTCGACGATTCCGATCCGCGGACAGTGGAGATGCTTCGCGACCATCCGCCCACCTTCCTGAAGGGAACCCCGAGCCATCTGCCGGTGCTGAACACGCTTCCCGAGGAGTTCTCCCCGAACGGGGAGCTGCTGCTCGGTGGTGAGCTGCTGCTCGGCGAACGTGTCGACGAGTGGCGGGAGCGCAACCCCGGCGTGACGGTGTTCAACATGTACGGTCCCACTGAAACGACGGTCAACTGCACCGAGTACCGGGTGGAACCGGAACAGCGGATTCCCTCCGGGCCGCTGCCGATCGGCGAACCGTTGGACAACACCCGGGTCTACGTTCTCGACGAGAACCTGCTGCCGGTCGAGATCGGTGTGGCCGGCGAACTCTACATCGCGGGTACGGGTCTCGCGCGCGGGTATCTTCACCGTCCCGGTGTGACGGCGAGCAGGTTCGTGGCGAATCCGTTCGGACCCCCCGGCGAACGCATGTACCGCAGCGGCGACATCGTGCGGTGGCGCTCCGACGGGCAGCTGGCGTTCGTGCGGCGTGTCGATGATCAGGTAAAACTGCGCGGTTTCCGCGTGGAACCTGGCGAGATCGAGGCGTTGCTGACCGCTCGGCCCGAAATCGCCTCGGCTGCCGCGGTCGTCCGCGAGGACCGTCCCGGTGATCAACGTCTGGTCGCCTACGTCGTCACACGCGACGGCGCCGAACTCGACCCTTCCAGCTTGCGACGGACGTTGTCCGAGGTGCTGCCCACCTACATGGTTCCCACCGCTTTCGTCGAGCTCGACGAGCTGCCGACGACACCGAACCGCAAACTCGACCGCGAGGCACTGCCGCCCCCCGAGGTCGAGGGAACCGCGGCGGCACAGGGACCTCGCAACCAGACCGAACGCGTCCTCCGCGAACTGTTCGCCGAAGTCCTGGACACGACCACGGTCGGCGTGCACGACGGTTTCTTCGAACTGGGCGGCCACTCGTTGCTGGCCACCAGGCTGATATCCAGGGTGCGCTCGGCGTTCGGGGTACGTACCGCGATGCGTACGCTCTTCGAGGCACCCACCGTCGCCGCGCTGGCCTCTCGATTGGGCGAGGACGACGACTCCGACGGTTTCGACGTGCTGCTGCCGTTGCGAGCGAGCGGCGAGCGGTCCCCGTTGTTCTGCGTGCATCCGGCCAGTGGTTTCGCCTGGTCGTACGCGGGGCTGATGAAGCACCTCGAACCGGACGTGCCGATTTACGGACTGCAGTCCCGTGGCCTCGACGGGGAGGAATCGCTTCCCGACACGGTCACCGAGGTGGCGCATGACTACGTCGAACGTGTCCGCACCGTGCGACCTCACGGCCCATACCGACTCCTCGGCTGGTCCTTCGGCGGACTGATAGCTCAGGAGATGGCGGTTTTGTTGCGGAACGAGGGCGAGGAAGTCGAGTTACTGGCCATGTTGGACAGCTTCCCGAAGACGGCCGAGGAATCGGAGGAGGGATATGTCGAGGAGGCCGAACTCTATCTCGCGATGCTCGACCTCGCGGGATACGACCGGGCCGGTCTGAGTGAGCGGGATCTGGACGCCGAGTCAACGGCACGGCTGGTGCGGGAACAGGGCGGTGTCTTCGGTGATCTCACCGAGGATCGGCTCCGCGCGTTGCACCGGGTCTTTCTGAACAACACCAGGCTGGCACGCGGGCACACGCCGAGCCACTACACCGGTGACGCGCTCCTGTTCGTGGCGACCGCTGACGAACGTCCCGGCCCGGGCAAGGTGGCCTGGCACCCCTACGTGGCAGGCGAGGTCACCGAGTACCCCGTCGAGGTCAGGCACAACGACATGACTCATTCGGAACCGCTGGCTCGTATCGGCCGCGTACTGGCCGAACAAATGAACACGCAACCGTCGGCAGGAAAGGAAGACCAATGAGCACCAACCCCTTCGACAACGAGAACGGAAGCTTTCTGGTGCTGGTCAACGACGAGGGGCAGCATTCACTCTGGCCGGACTTCATCGAGGTTCCCGCCGGCTGGACGACCGTACACAGCGGAGAGCGGGACGCCTGCCTGGATTACATCGAACGAAACTGGACCGACATGCGCCCCCGCAGCCTCATCGAGGCTATGGCGGAATGAGAACCCGTAACGCAAGAGTGCGAGCGGCCGAACAGTTCAGCGGCCCTTGGTCCGGTCGATCCGTTGCCGAAAGCTGCAATTCGGTCAGACACGGATTCTGTTCGCCCGCTCGCACGATTACGGTTCCGGTCGAACCGGGTGTTCTGAACCCCTCCGCGCGAACGGTCCGACTCGTCGTGCCGGTGGTGTTCCGATTACGGAAGTAGGTGTCATGTCCGGCAGAAGGCGAGCGGTGGTGACCGGCGCGTCACGCGGAATCGGCAGAGCCGTCGCCGAGCGGCTGGCCGACGAGGGATTCGACATCGCGTTCTGCTACCGCTCGGAATCCGAGTCGGCGCGGGACGTGGCCGAATCGTTGAGCCGTTCCGGTGCGCGGGTCCACCACGCGGCATGTGACGTCACCGACGCGGATGCGGTAGGGGCGTTTCTCGGTGAGGCCGAGCGGGAAATCGGTCCGTTCGACACTTTGGTGAACTGTGCCGGAGTGGTTCGGGACAACCCGATGGTGCGAATGGGAATCGAAGAGTGGAACACCGTGTTGGACACCAATCTGAACGGAACGTTCCACTTCTGCAGATCCATGGTATTCGGTCTGATGAAACGCAAGGGCGGCGCGATCGTGAACGTTTCCTCGGTCGCGGGAGTGAGCGCCAGCCCGACACAGACGAACTATTCCGCTGCCAAGGCGGGGATCAACGGCATGAGCAGATCCCTGGCAAAGGAAGTGGCCTCGTTCGGTATCCGGGTCAACGTGGTGGCTCCCGGCTTCATCGATACCGATATGACCGCCGAAGTCTCGGAGAAAGCCCGGGCCAAGACGCTCGAATCGGTCCCGCTGGGCCGGGTCGGGGAGCCGTACGAGGTGGCCGAGCTGGTGTCCTATCTGGTCTCCGAGCGGGCGAGCTACATAACCGGACAGGTGCTGCGCATCGACGGAGGCATCACGTTATGACCGGTTCCGGACCCGTGCGTCCAACTGGGTCCGCCGAGGACGGGGTGATGCGCGTTCTGCTGTCCAGCGTGCCCTCGGACGCGCACACCTGGAATCTGGTTTTCCTGCAGCTGGCTCTGGAACAGGCCGGTATCCGGGTACGCAACCTGGGGGCGTGCGTTCCCACGTCATCCCTGCTGGACGCGGTCGACGACTGGCGGCCCGACGTTGTCGTGATCAGTACCGTCAACGGGCACGGTTACCCCGACGGCAGGCATCTCATCGGCGAATTCCGCGCGCGGCCTTCGTCGAGGTCGATACCGATCGTTATCGGTGGAAAACTCGGCATCGCCGGTGCTTCGGACAGGCATCGTATCCGGGAACTGGTGCGGCTCGGGTTCGACGCGGTGTTCCCCGACGACTCGGACTTCGTCGAACTCGAAAGCTTTCTCCGCAGTCTGCCCACCACAACGGCGGGGGCGATGCGTTCGGAGAGGGGACCGGCGTGCTGACCTATCCGTCCGCCTCCTTCGGGGGATACGTCGATTCCGCCTACCGTTCCGGCGATCTGGTCGTGCAGCCCCGAATGGGGTTCAGCGCACCGGAGACGATGCGACGGGGACTGATCGAGGTCCGGCGGTCGGGTGTACCGACCGTTGGAACGATCACGCTGGACAGCTACACCAGAACCGGTGATTACCAGGCGTTGCGCCGTGCACTGGACGACGGCGTGTCGTTGAACGGTTTCCCGATCGTCACTTATCCCCACGAGGTGACGGCGAGTGTTCTCGAAGGGGTATGGAGCAGTGAGTTCCCGGTACAGGTAAGGCACGGTTGCCCACTGCCGGAAGACATTTTCGCCGCCATCTCCGATCTGGGGCTGGATGCCAGTGAGGGAGGGCCGGTCTCCTACTGTCTGCCGTACAGCAGAGTACCGCTCGAGGATTCCATCGAGGCGTGGGCCAGAGCCTGTGAACGTTTCGCGGCGACGTCGGGACGCGGTGTGCTCCCGCACGTGGAGAGCTTCGGCGGCTGCATGCTGGGGCAGTTGTGCCCGCCCAGTCTGCTGCTGGCCCTCACGGTCCTCGAGGGGATTTTCTTCCGTGCGCACGGGCTTACCAGCGTTTCACTGAGCTATGCACAGCAGACACATCCCGAGCAGGATCTGGAAGCGCTGACGGCACTTCGTCGGTTGGGACAGGAGTTCCTCTCCGACATCGACTGGCACACGGTCGTCTATGCCTACATGGGGGTATACCCCTTCGAACGCCTCGCAGCCGAGGCGTTGCTCCGCGACGCGGCGGAACTGGCCGTCCGCGGCGGTGCCAGAAGACTGCTCGTGAAGACGCCCGCGGAGGCGCACCGGATTCCCACCATCGCCGAGAACGTCCGATCGCTCCGGCTGGCCGCCGCTGCCGCCGCCGAGGTGGGGAATGCCGGGACGAGCGGTATTCGGCGGGAAACCGGGATCTACGAGGAAGCCGGTGCGCTCATCGAAGCGGTACTCGAACTCGGCGAGGATCCGGGAACCGCGTTGGGGCGTGCCTTCGAGCGCGGACTGCTCGACGTACCGTACTGCCTGCATCCGGACAATCCGGGTCGCGCTCGCAGTTATGTGGACGAGACCGGTCGTTTGCGCTGGGCCTCGGTCGGTGCGATGCCGATCGGGCAGGTAGCGGATACCCGTGAGATCACCGGTTCGGATCTGCTGGCTTCGCTCTACTACGTTCAGCGAAAATACGACCGACGCGCATCACACGAAGCGTGCGTGAAACCCGAGGGAATCGAGCCCGGGGAGATCTGACGATCCGATGAACGAACTGCTCGAACGAGTCATGCCCGAGTACGATTACCGCGAACGTCATCGGAAGTGGGTTCCGGCCGGGAAGGTGGAAACCTTCGAAACGCTGCTCGCGCTGCGCATGGCCGATCTCCGCGTCACGGGCCTGTTGTTGCGTGCGCGCGGTGGGCCGTCCGCCTGGCGACACGGTGCGGGCGAGGTCGGTGAGCTCCTCGTCCTGGACTCGATCGGGCCGCGACGACTGATCGAGGATCCACCGCGCGAGATCCTGCACGCGGATGTGGCTCGTTACACCGGGGCGCGCCCCGTGCGACCCGAGCGAGCTCCGCGGGACGACGCGGAATTCCGCTCCTTCTCCGAACCGGGGTGGACCAAGGTCGTGATGAACTTCGAACTGCGTAGCCAGGGGTCCGGAACTCTTGTGTCCACCGAGACCCGTGTGTACGCCACCGATCAGGCCACCCGGCGGAAGTTCGCGCTCTACTGGCTGATGATCCGGGCAGGCAGCGGGCTCATCCGTCGGGACATGCTCGCCGCGCTGTCCCGACGCGTCCGAACCCGGGGAGACCGGACGTGACCCGGCTCCTCCCCCGTGACACCCGAACACACCTGGCTGTTCCAGGAAGGTGATGATGTCTTCGTCCGCCACCCGAGCAGACCCGAGCCGTGGGCAACTCCGGAGCGCCTGGGCCGCGTTCTGGTGCGGGCTGCTGTTCGCGATCGTCAATCTCTACTGGACATTGGGCGGCACGTTCGCCCTCGAGACGGTGGGAGGTCGGCTCGCGCGGGCCGTGGTCGAGCGGAACCCGGTTATGATGTTCGTGCTCGCCGTCACCGTGCTGGTCAAACTCGGGGGTGCGCTGTTCGCGCTGGCACTCGTTCAACCGTGGGGGAGCGTGTTCCCCCGCTGGTTGTTGCTGGTGTGCGGTTGGTCGGGAACGGCCGTGCTCGTGGGGTACGGAGGAGTGCTCGTCGGTGCCGCCGCGGCACTCGAGATCGGCATCATTCCCGCTCCGCCAGAAGTGGACTGGACCGCGCTGCGTGGACATCTCTACGTCTGGGACATGTGGTTTCTGGTCTGGGGAGTGTTGTTGGGATCGGCGATGGTGGGATTCACCCGTCGCCGCTGATCTTTCCGGCCACGGTCGTGCGAGGAAGTGTCGGGGGACGGGGCCGGGAGCCCCAGGGGTCGGTTCCCGGCCGCGGACCCCACCGTGCGCGTTACCGTGGGGCGTTCGAAGGTGCCCCGTGCCCTCCGCTCAGCAGGTGGTCGAGCTCGGACGCCGCCCCGTTGGCCCCTGAGTTCCCGCCGACCTCGGAGATCCGCTTCATGCGCTCCACGAGTGCCAACATCTCCCGCGCGGACGGGAGGATCCGCTTCCCGGAGTCGGTGAGCCTCACCCCTTCCGGGGTTCGTTCGAAGAGCTTCGTGCGCAGCGACTTCTCCAAGCACTTGATCTGGTAACTGATTGCCGGTTGCGAATATCCGAGCTGTTGTGCGGCACGGTCCATACGCCTGGCGTCGGCGATGGTCACGAAGGCGCGAATCTCTCTTTCTTGCATTGCTACAGCTTTCCGTGGGGCGGGGTTCGGGAGACCGTTCTCATAACTGCTCGATCGCCTGTTCGACCACCTGCTGGTGGTAATCAGCCTTTTCGGCTCACTCGCTGCCCGGTGCTCTCGTTCAGTGATTCCGAGCCCGTAGAACGGGCCAACCTTCACTCGTTATGTGTAGTCGATCTCGACACGGTGTGCATCAGTAATCCGTTACGTAGACTGAAGCCCGGGCGTGGGGCCGCTTACTCCGCCGGCGGCGCGGTCGGACGCCGGGAGTGTTCGCGGAATTACCGACGGTCAGCGGGCTCGGCATGGCCGCTTCATCATTTTCGCCGTCGTGGCACGAATCCCGGGATTTCGACAATCGTGTCTTCCCGGTTCGAACGATTCCGAGTGCTCACGCGCCGGACGTCGGTGCTCGTTCGCGCGGGACCCCGCCCCACGCGGGGTCCCGGTAACGCTTCGTCGAGGCGTGATCGGTATTACTACGCTCCCGGCCGTGCCCGGTCTCTGGAGGCCCGGGGTGTCGAAGCGGTGCGCGAGAGGCTCCACCGCGGGGCGCGAGCGCCCGCCGCGTCTCCTGAAAGCTGAGGAACGGAGTCACTCCGGCGCTGGGAGGCTGCGCTCGTTCCGGAGCGGAAGGGGGCCGAGTCGGTGTCGCTCGGCCCCGGAAGAGGTCACCAACCGCTGGGCAGCGGCCTGCCCTCGGCGAAACCGGCGGCCGACTGGATCCCCACCACGGCCCGGTCGTGGAACTCCGGGAGCGTGCGGGCGCCCGCGTAGGTGCAGGAGGAGCGCAGCCCCGAACTGATCTCGTCGAGCAGGTCCTCCACACCCGGCGCGTTGGGGTCCAGCCGCATCCGCGAACTGGAGATGCCCTCCTCGAACAGCGCCTTGCGCGCCTGGTCGAAGCCACTGTCCGAGCGGGTGCGCGCGGTCACGGCGCGCTTGGATGCCATCCCGAAGGACTCCTTGTAGGCGTTGCCGTGCTCGTCGCGCTGCATGTCGCCAGGCGACTCGTAAGTGCCCGCGAACCAGGAGCCGACCATCACCGAGGCCGCGCCGGCCGCCAGCGCGAGCGCCACGTCCCTGGGGTGCCGGACACCGCCGTCGGCCCAGATCCGCTTGCCCAGCTCGGCCGCCGCCTCGGCGCACTCGGCGACGGCGGAGAACTGCGGCCTGCCCACGCCGGTCATCATCCTGGTGGTGCACATCGCGCCCGGCCCGACACCGACCTTGATCACGTCGGCCCCGGCCTCGGCCAGGTCGCGCACCCCCTCGGCGGTGACCACGTTGCCCGCCACCACCGGTACCTCGCCGGAGACGGAGCGGATCGCACGCAGCGCGGCGATCATCTTCTCCTGATGCCCGTGCGCGGTGTCGGCGACCAGCATGTCCACCCCGGCGTCCAGCAGCGCAGCGGTCTTGCCCGCCACGTCGCCGCTGACTCCCACGGCGGCGGCCACGCGCAGCCTGCCCTCGGAGTCCACCGCAGGGGTGTAGATCTCGGAACGCAGCGCACCCCGCCGCGTCATGATCCCGGCGAGCTCACCCGCGTCGTTCACGGCGAGCGCCACCTCGCTGCCCCGCTGGTGCAGCGACTCGAACACCTCGCGTGGCTTGGTCTCCAGCGGCAGCACCACCGGGTCGCGATCGGCGACCTCGCCGATCCGGGCGAACCGGTCCACGCCGGTGCAGCACCGCTCGTCGACCACCCCCAGCGGGCGATTGTCGTCGTCGACGACCACCACCGCGCCGTGCGCCCGCTTCGGCAGCAGGTTGAGCGCGTCGGCGACCGCGTCGCCCTCGTGCAACACCAGCGGGGTGTCCCACACGGTGTGTCGCGACTTCACCCAGGAGACGATCTCGGCCACGGCTTCCGGGGCCACGTCCTGTGGCAACACCACGAGGCCGCCCCGCCGGGCGATCGTCTCGGCCATTCGTCGTCCCGCTACCGCCGTCATGTTGGCGACCACGATCGGCAGCGTCGTACCGGAGCCGTCGTCGGTCGACAGATCCACGTCGAACCGCGACTCCACCCCCGAGCGCACCGGCGCGAGGAAAACGTCGTCGTAGGTCAGGTCCGTGGTGGGGCGTTGTCCGTTCAAGAACCGCACAACCCGCCAGACTACTCCTCGCGCGGCGGCGTCTCACCCGTACGTGGCCGGTCGACGGCGATGTTGTGCCGATTCGCCAGTCCCAGCCCCCACCGGCCCGTGGCGTTCGTGCGAAACCACGAACCCGAAGCCGCGCCCCCGAACCGAACCGGGCGGTCAGGGCTCCTCGCCCTCCAGGGTCGGTTCGAACGAGCGGTACCGCGCGTAGTCCCGGAAGAACCTGCTGTAGAGCTCGGAGCCGTCGTCGAAGGTCGCGTCCTCGATCTGCTTGACCTCCACGACGTGCTTGAGCCGCCAGGTCACCAGCTGCTGGTGCTCGTTGTGGTAACTGATCTCCTGCTGCTTGCCGTACTCGCGCGCCTTCTCGTGGGCTTCCTCCTCCGAGTGAGCCGTCAACAGCACGAACGACTCCTCGTACAGCGGTTGGAAGTCGGGTGAGTCCGAGGTCGACTCCGTTACCAGCACCGCCACGTAGGCCTCCGGCTCCGCCCCCGCGAAAGCGGAGGCCCTGCCTCCCGTGGTGGGCTCGCCGCCGATGTTGATCGAACGGTCCGCGCCTTCCACCAGCTCGTCGGGAAGCTCCACCGGCGGAGGCATATCGGGAGACTGCTCGGAATCCGGCTCGCTGCCGCGGTTGCTCATGACCCCACCTTCTCACTAGCGGTGCCGGGACATCGGACACCCACCCGTTACGGGGTCTCGGCGGCCACCGTCTCCCGGTTCGCCCGCTTGCGGCTCAACATGGCCCTGTCCGCCGTTTCGAGGGTGCCGGACAACCCGAACGGTTCCGTCAGATCGGCCCACCCGATCGTGACCGAAACCGGAGTGCCCGCCACCAGCGCGTCCCAGTCGCCGTCCGCCACCGCGCTCGCTATCCGGGCCCCGATGCGGTGTGCGTCCGAGAGGTCGGTACGCGGCAGTACCGCGACGAACTCGTCACCGCCGTAACGCGCGACGAAATCCCCCTGCCGGAGGGTCCTGGCGAGGATGGCCGCCACGCGTTGCAGCACCAGATCGCCCGAGAGGTGGCCGTAGACCGTGTTGACCGCCTTGAAACCGTCCAGGTCGATGACTCCCACCGCGGCATCGCTGCCCTCCTCGGTCAACCGCGCCACGTAGCGGTCGAAGTGCCTGCGGTTGGGCAGCCCGGTGAGCGGATCGGTGAGCGCCTCCGAGGCGTACTGCTCCACGGTGCGACGCAGCGCCTCGTGGTCGAGCTGCGCCCTGGTCCCGTCCACCAGCCGATCACGCAGCTGTCCGGTGCCACTGGTGGCCGTCCTGATGGCCTCCCGGTCCGCTTCCCTGGCGGCGCGATGGTTCCCGTCCGCGGCGTGTGCCAGAGCACGCAACCGGTGCGGTTCGGCGCTTCCCAGCGTGTAGGGGCTGGTCGGGCGGTCGAGGCCGCGCAGTGCCGCCGCGGTGTCGCCCTCGGCTATCGATTCGCAGGCCGCGGCCAGCATCCGCAGGTCCGCCACCTCCCAGCCGTGCTCCTCGGCGGTGAACAGCGCGGGATCCACCTCGGCCCGTTCGCCGAGCGCCCGCAGCCGCACCGCCGCGTAGCCGTAGTAGTACTGCTCCGCGGGCCAGAGCCGACGCGGTTCGGTGCGATCGGCCCAGGTCCGCAGCACCCGTCGCAGCATGTCGACGCAGCTCTCGGTGTCGCCCAGGTGATCCGCCGAAACCGCCCAGCGCACCGCCACTTCGGGCAGCGCGTGGTCGCCGCTGGGCAACCCGAGAGCCTGCCCGGCGCGGTAACAGCGTTCGGCCAGCGGCGCGGCCTGGGCGTGGAATCCGAGGTAGGAGTAGGTCACCGCCAGATCGTGGCGGGCGGTGACGGTGTCCTCGGTCGGTCCCCGCTCGGTGTCCAGTTCGCGCTCCGCCTGCACCAGGTGCCGCACGCAGCGTTCCAACGAGTCGGATGCGGCGATGATCCCCGCCAGCGCGTGCAGGTGGCCCCGCAGCGCGGGTGCCCGCCGTTCGGACAGCACGCCGAAGGCCCGGTCCAACACCGCGGGGCACTCCTGGACACGGCCCAGGTTGAACAGCCTGCCGAGCTTGAGCACCAGGGCCCGGCAGACCACCAGCGGATCGGTCGCGGCAGCGGCTATCCCGTCGGCCAACTCGATCGCGCCCGCGTTGTCGCCGTCGCGGGCCAGCGACCGGATGCTGTCGAAGTGCTCGGTGAAGTCCTCGGCAGGACCGACTTCCGTTTCCGGACTCTGCATAATCCCTGTCCCCGCAGCGTTCGACCAGCGGCAAGCTATACCGGAGTGCCGCAATCGCGTCACGATAGTGCCACGGTCGTGTGAGTACCGTCACGAGCCGGTGCCGTGCGATTTCGGCGTGTCCACCCTGGTGGTGCCTTACCCGCCCGCACTGGCCCCGGTGCGTGAGGTAATCGCCCGATTCCGGGAGTCCGCGGTGAGGGTCCGCGAGCGGATCCGCCGGCCGGGGCTAGGGGAGACCCGGCACGAGGGGGATCCGGTTACGAAGCCGCTGCCCGCGCCACGTGGGGACCCGCACGCACTACCGCGCGGAACCGGCCCGGCGAATCCCACGGGGCGTGGCACGGCCGGGCCGGACGGGAACGGTCGTTCAGCGCTCGGCCCGCGCCATGCTCAGCACGTCCAGGGCCTCGTCGAGCTGCTCCCGGGTGAGCTCGCCCGCCTCGATGTAGCCGCGTTCCAGCACCACCTCGCGGATGGTCTTGCGCTCCTTCAGCGCCTGCTTGGCCACGGCGGCGGCCTCCTCGTACCCGATGTAGCGGTTGAGCGGGGTGACGATGGAGGGCGAGCCCTCGGCGTACTCCCGGGTCCGTTCGGTGTCCGCGGCCACACCGGCGAAGACCTTGTCCGCCAGCAACCCGGACACCGCCGCGAGCAGCCTCGTCGACTCGAGCACGTTGCGCGCGATCACCGGCAGGTTCACGTTCAGCTGGAAGTTGCCCTGCGAGCCCGCGAAGGACACCGTGGCGTCGTTGCCGACGACCTGGGCCACCACCTGCATCGTGGCCTCCGGGATCACCGGGTTGACCTTGCCGGGCATGATCGACGAGCCCGGTTGCAGGTCCGGCAGCGCGAGCTCGGCCAGCCCGGTCCGGGGGCCGGAGCCGAGCCAGCGCAGATCATTGGCGATCTTGTTCAGGCTCACCGCGACGGTGCGCAGGTTGCCCGAGGTCTCCACCACCCCGTCCTGGGTGGCCTGCGCCTCGAAGTGGTTGCGCGCCTCGGTCAACGGAAGACCGGTCACCCGGGCCAGTTCGGACGAGACGGCGGCGCCGAAGCCCTCGGGAGCGTTCAGGCCCGAGCCAACGGCGGTACCACCGATGGGCAGCTCACCGAGCCGGTCCAGCCCGGCACGCAGCCGCTCCACGCCGTACCGCACCTGCGCGGCCCACGCGCCGGCCTCCTGGCCCAGCGTGATCGGCACCGCGTCCATCAGGTGGGTACGACCCGACTTGACCACCTCGCTCCACTCCGCGGCACGGCCCTCGATCACCGCCGCGAGCCGCTCCAGCGCCGGGATCGCGTCGGTCAGCACCGCCTCGGTGGCGGCGACGTGGATCGTGGTCGGGAAGGTGTCGTTGGAGGACTGCGAGGCGTTGACGTGGTCGTTCGGGTGGACGTCGCGTCCGAGCGAACGGGTGGCCAGGGTGGCGATCACCTCGTTGGCGTTCATGTTCGAGCTGGTTCCCGAACCGGTCTGGAACACGTCGATGGGGAAGTGGTCGTCGTGACGGCCCTCGGCCACCTCGTCGGCCGCGGCGGCGATCGCCTCGGCCATGTCCGCCTCCAGCACGCCCAGTTTGCCGTTGACCCGCGCGGTCGCGGCCTTGAGCAGCCCCAGCGCGCGGATCTGGGCCCGTTCCAGTCCCTGCCCGGAAACGGGGAAGTTGTCCACGGCACGCTGCGTCTGCGCCCGGTACAGGGCCTCGGCGGGCACCTGTACCTCACCCATGGTGTCGTGCTCGGTGCGGTATCGCTGTTCACTCATGCGAAAAGTGTGAACCGTGTCGACCGCGCGGGTCAGTATGGGTTCGGCCACTCGGTGATCGACGCGCGCTGATCGCCCAACCGCGCCCGACCTCGGGCTACGCTGGAAACCGGGTGTTGCCGTCACTGCGCGAGGTGGACATGAGTCGCGACACGCTGTCGGGTGAAGAGGTCGCCGCCGAGGTCGACGTGCTGATCGTCGGAGCGGGGCCGACGGGACTCTACGCCGCCTACTACGCCGGGTTCCGCGGCCTGTCGGCCGCGCTGGTGGACTCGTTGCCCGAACCCGGCGGTCAGGTGACGGCCATGTACCCGGAGAAACGGATCTTCGACGTGGCGGGCTTTCCCGAGATCAGGGGACGAGACCTGATCAGCGGACTCGTCGAGCAGGCCGACCGCTACGAGCCCACCTACCTGCTGGGCAGGTACGCCACCGACCTCGCCGTCGACTCGCGGGGCCTGCTCGTGGGACTGGGGGACGGCAGTGCCGTGCGGGCCGGAGCGATGCTGATCACGGCCGGAATCGGCGAGTTCACCCCCAGGCCGTTGCCCGCCGGTGACGGCTGGCTGGAGCGGGGAGTCGTGCATTTCATCCCCGAGATCGCCGCGCACGAGGGTCGCGACGTCGTCGTGGTGGGCGGCGGGGACTCCGCGTTCGACTGGGTACTGGCACTGCACCCGGTCGCCAACAGCGTCACCCTGGTGCACCGCCGCGCCAGGTTCCGCGCCCAGGACGGGCTCATCCGGGAAGTGGAGCGTCTCGACGTACCGCTGATCACCGGCGCCGAGGTGGCCGAGATCCGCGGTGACGAGCACCGGGTACGGGAGATCGAACTCGAACTGTCCGGAGGGGACACCAAGGTGCTGCGTGCCCAGACCGTGGTGGCCGCGCTGGGATTCACCGCCGAACTCGGCCCCATAGCCGAATGGGAGCTCGAACTGGACAAACGTTCCATCAAAGTGGACACCACGATGCGGACGAACCGGGAGCGGATCTACGCCGCGGGCGATGTGGCCTCCTACCCGGGCAAGGTCAAGCTCATAGCCACCGGGTTCGGCGAGGCCGCCACCGCCGTGAACAACATCGCGGTGGAACTCGATCCCTCGGCGCGACTATTTCCCGGACACTCCACCAACACCGGCTGAAGTCTCTTACAGGGTGTCGGCTCGTTCTGCGTGGCGGTGCGGGTGGCGGAACCTCTCGCACGGCTCTCGCTGCGGGTGCCCCGACATCGGGTAGTTACTACGCAACGTCGGGACCGTCCTCGCGAGAGCCGCACGGGAGAACCCGCGGCGGTGCCGATTGCGAGGGGGGGTCGGAGTTCGGTTCTGCGTCACAGCGGCGTGGCGATTTCGCGAGAAATTGACGCCGCGTGGGGGCATACCACCCTCACCGGCGCGGTGATTTCGCGAGAAATTGACGCTCACCTGGGCCGGACCGGCCTCACACGCCGGTGGCCTTCGCTGAGCCGCGCGGCGATTTCGTGGGAAATTGACGCCTCGTGTGCCGGATACCCGCGACGGCTCCGGTGCCGGGCTTCCGGAGCCGGTCGCGGGTTCCCGAACTCGGCCGAGGTGGCTCCGATTCGGCCGCGAGGGCCGGACTCAGTCGCGAGTTATCAGGGCAGCAGGCCGTAGCGCGCGGTGGGCTCGCCGTTCGTGAAGTCGAGCTCCGAGTACTCGTTGAGCTTGCTCAGCTTGTGCGAGCCCTCGATCAGCCGGACCGTGCCCGACTTGGAACGCATCATCAACGACTGGGTGGTGCAGCGCTGCGCCCGGTAGTGCACCCCGCGCAGCAACGCCCCGTCGGTGATGCCGGTGGCGCAGAAGAACACGTTGTCGCCGCCCACCAGGTCCGAGGTGGTCAGAATCCGTTCGGGGTCGTGCCCGGCGGCGCGAACCTGTTCCCGCTCGGTGTTGTCCTTCGGCCACAGCCGGGCCTGCAACTCGCCGTCCATGCACTTCAACGCGCACGCGGTGATGATGCCCTCGGGGGTGCCGCCGATTCCCATGAGCATGTCCACCCCGCTGTCCGGACGTGCGGCGGCGATCGCTCCCGCCACGTCGCCGTCCGAGATGAACTGGATCCTGGCGCCCGCCGCACGCACCTCGGAGACCAGCTGCTCATGCCGAGGACGGTCCAGGATGCACACGGTGACGTCGGAGACCTCGATCTGCTTGGCCTTGGCCACCCGACGGATGTTCTCGGCCACGGGGGCACCGATGTCGACCACGTCCGCCGCCTCGGGGCCTACGGCCAGCTTCTCCATGTAGAACACGGCGGAGGGGTCGAACATCGCGTTGCGCTCGGCGACCGCCAGTACCGCCAGGGCGTTCGGCATCCCCTTGCTCAACAGGGTGGTTCCGTCGATCGGGTCGACGGCCACGTCGCACTCGGGTCCGTGGTGGTTGCCCACTTCCTCGCCGTTGAACAGCATCGGGGCCTCGTCCTTCTCGCCCTCGCCGATCACGACCACTCCGCGCATCGCCACGGTCCCGATCAGCTTGCGCATGGCCTCGACGGCGGCCCCGTCCCCCGAGTTCTTGTCGCCACGTCCCACCCAGCGGCCCGCGGCCATCGCGGCCGCCTCGGTCACCCGCACCAGGTCCATCGCCAGGTTGCGGTCGGGAGCCTCGGGATGGCGGGTGGTCTCGTGCGAAGCGGTGCTGGAACTGCTCATGGCGCCTCCCGTGGGCGAGTGCGACTCGCCGTCTCGGTAACTGTCCGCTGCCTTGGTCGTCGTCGGTCGTCCGGCCTTGCCTCGTCCCGACGGACGAGCCCGGTCGGGCGGAGTGTTCACCGCCCGTGATCCTGCCGATGAGCGGATCTTCGCAGATCCGTGCCCGTGCCGTTCCGGTGAAGTGGCGCAGGCCACGCGCCCGTTCCGCCGCGCGGGCGCGTCGGAACGGGCATCCCGGTGGGTGAGAGCATGCGAGGCGTGGCTGAACAGCGCAACCAGAGCTCGGAGGACAATCGATCCAGTGCTCCGGCGGGAGGTCCGCCCCGTGGGCCTCGCGCCATGTTGTTCGCGATGCTGCCGCTGATACTCGTGGTGCTGGGGATAGCCGGATTGACCGGGCGCTGCTCGTTCAGCCCGCTGGGGCCATCGCTGGACCCCTCGACGGCCCCCACCATCAACGCCTCCGAGGAGCTCGACTCCGCGGCTCGTCGGGTCGACTTCCAGGTGCTGCGTCCCGGGCTGCCCGAGGGCTGGCGTGCGAACTCCGTGGACGTGCGGCAGGTAGCCCCGGACAGCACCGCCGTGCAGGTGGGTTGGCTGACCGGTCGAACCCACTACGTGCGGTTGTCGCAGTCACCGGCCTCGGAGGCCGAGCTGGTCTCCTTCGAGACCGAACAGCGGCCCAGAGCGTTGGGAACCGTCGACGTGGCAGGTCGCAAGTGGGTGATCTACCGGAGCATCCGTTCGGAACGGGCGTGGGTCAGCGAGCGTGACGACGTGCGACTGCTGATCACCGGCAACGGGGACGAGCGGGAGTTCCGCACGATGGCCCGGGCCGTCTCGCGGGCCTCCGTCGTGGAACCCGGGCAGTAACGCGGCCGGGCTCACTGGCCGGGTTCCGCTTGCTCCTCGTGCTGTTCCACCGCGGCCAGGGCCTGGTCCACACGCTGCCGCGCACCGGCCAGATGGCGTTCGCAGACCTTGGCCAGCGCCTCCCCGCGCTCCCACAGCGCGAGGGAGTCCTCCAGGGAGAGCCCGCCCGCTTCCAGCCGTTTGACCACCTCGGCCAGTTCGTCGCGAGCTCGTTCATACCCCAGTCCGGCGACGTCCGGGTGGTCGGATTCGGGATCGATTCCGTGCTCGGAAGCGTTCTGGGGGGCCGTCCCCGCGCTCTCGTCGGGACTTTCCGGTTCGCTGCTGGTCAATGCGTGGCTCTTTCCAAGTTCTGCTGTACCGACATGACCGCCTCGGCGATGGCCTGGTCGTAGCCCACGAAGGCCTCGGCGAACTCCTCGCCGTCACCCTCGCGGACCGCGTCGTTGATGCGTAGTTGTGCCGAGGCGACCCTACGCCGGTACCCCACCCCGCGCTCCGACCACCACCGGTCGCCCACGTACCGTGAGGTCGCCTCCGCGAGTGCGCTGAGCTGCGTCGGCAACGCGCGTCGCTCCGGAGGGTGACAACCGCCGAGCAGTGCCGCCCAGCAGCCCGCCGCCACCGTGTCCGTTTCCTCCGCTCGGCTCCGGACCACGCGGGCATCACCCACGGCGGGTGTGCCCGGAGCCGTGGCCGCCGAAGTGGTGACGGCGACGGTGAGGGGGAGGAAGATGGGCTCTCGCCCGTGATTCAGCACCACGACCTCCATGTGCGCTTTCAACTGCCGGAAACCTCGTCATCGCGGCTCACGCCGCGCGAGAGGTCCGCGCGGGACCTCTCGCGGCGGGCGTGCCGTCGGATTCCGGTGCGGCCGGCTACTCGTCCTCGGTCACGACGGCATGTACGGTGCCGTCCTCCAGACGGATCCGCAGGGGCGTTCCGGGGCGAACCTGCTCCGCCGAACGCAAGATGGACGAATCCGGACCGTCGGCGCGTTGCACGATCGCGTAACCGCGAGCAAGCGTGGCTGCCGGACCCAGCGCCGTCAAGCGTGACCTCGTCGCGGCGAGCTCCTGTCCCTCCCCGGTGATCACCGTCAGCATCGCGCGCCTGCCACGTTGGCGCAGCGCGTCCACCTCTTCGCCCCTGTGCCGCAGCGGACCTTTCGGATCCGCGAGCGACGGCCTGCTGCGCAGCGAATTCAGCAGTCCCTGCTCGCGCTCCACCCAACCGCGCAGTGCCCGTCTGGCGCGGTCGGTGAGCTGTCCGATACGTCTGGTCTCCTCGGTCACGTCGGGCACCACCCGCTTGCCCGCGCCCGTGGGTGTGGAGCTGCGCACATCCGCGACGTGATCCAGCAGCGGGGAGTCCGGTTCGTGCCCTATCGCGCTCACCACGGGGGTGGTGCACGTGGCGACCGCGCGGCACAGCGTCTCGTCCGAGAACGGCAGCAGGTCCTCCACGCTGCCGCCGCCACGCGCCAGCACTATCACCTCGACGTCCGGGTCGCGGTCGAGCTCGGAAAGCGCCTCCAGGATCTGGGGCACCGCGGTGGAACCCTGCACGGCCACGTTGCGCACCGCGAAGTCCACGGCGGGCCAGCGCAACCGGGCGTTGCTGATCACGTCGTGTTCGGCGGCCGAGCCGCGTCCGGTGATCAGCCCCACACGTCCGGGCAGCAGCGGTGGGGAACGTTTCCGGGCGGTCTCGAACAGTCCCTCGGCCGCCAGCAGCTTGCGGAGCCGCTCGATACGTGCCAGCAACTCGCCGACACCGACCGTGCGGATCTCGTCCACCCGCAGGCTCAGGGTTCCCCTGCCCACGTAGAACGAGGGTTTACCGTGCACCACCACCCTGCTGCCGTCGGTCAGCGGTGGGTCCATGCCCTGCAGCAGCGTGTTCGGGCAGGTCAGCGTCAGCGACACGTCGGCGGAGGGGTCGCGCAGCGTCAGGAACGCGGTGGTGGCCTTGGGACGTGCGGAGATCTGGGTGAGCTGACCCTCCACCCAGATGTTTCCCAACCGGTTGATCCACTCCGCTATCTTGCGGGAGACGGTACGAACCGGCCAGGGGTTTTCGGCGCTGGTGGCGGAACTCAGCGGACTCGCTCCTTCGGATGACGACTCGGGTTGGGCCGGACTCTCCCGGTCGCGGGCGCACGTGCCGGCACGACCGGCCGTGGTCGGCTCGACGGTCGTGTTCCCGACCGGGTGCTCGTCGGGTCGCCCGCGATCGGTCAGCTGTCGCGCTCGGCGGCGCGTACGTTGTTCAGCCGGTTGAACAGCATCTGCAGGAAGTCCGGGCGCCGGGAATGCGCCCGTTCGTGCTCCAGCAGTCGCACCAGGTCCGACTCGGAGAGCCCGCGTAACTTCCCCCGCAGCTGCGGCAGGGTCATCTCCTCGTAGCCGGGCAGCAGATCCGAGACGTCCTCCGGGGCCCGCTCGCTCGACCACTCGTGTTCCGGCGGCGGCTGCGCCACGAAGCGGTCGGCCTCGTCACTGCTCGTTCTCGCCCGTCGGTCGGTCCCTGCCTGCCGGTCGGTCCCTTCCCGACTCGAGTCGGGGAACGACTCGTCCTCGTCGAACGTCGCCCACTCGGGCTGCTGTTCGGTCTGCCGCGCATAGGCGAGCAGGTCGTCTCCCTTGATCGCCAGCTCCGTGATGTGCTGCTGCACCCGCATGCTCAGCTGCAGCGCCTGACTGGTGACGGTGACGGGCAGACCGATCAGGTGGTCGGGCAGCCTGCGGGTCTGTTCGACCACCGTGCCCGCCAGCCCCGCTGCCACCCGAATCGGCAAAGGAAACGATCGCATACCGTCAAGCTTGCCCCACGAGCGTGGCCCTCGTCATCACGTGACGGAGTGGTGCCGCGCACCGCGCGGTCCCACGAGGGGCCTCGTGACCCCCTCGAGCACTGTTCGCGTGGTCACGGTGCCGGAGCGCGTCCGGACCACCTCGTCATCGGAATCGTCGCCCCGTCGGGGACGGTGCTGGCTGCTGACCGTTCCGAGCCGCATCCGTACCCTGTGCGGTATGAGCACCTCGCCGCAGGCTTCCGACTCCGGACAGGATACGACAGCCACCGACTCCGCCCCGTCGGGTAAACGCGTTCTGCTGGCCAAACCACGTGGTTACTGCGCGGGAGTCGATCGCGCAGTGGACACGGTGGAACGCGTGCTGGAGAAGTACGGGGCACCCGTCTACGTCCGCAAGGAGATCGTGCACAACCAGCACGTGGTGGGGAACCTGCGTGACCGCGGCGTCGTGTTCGTCGAGGACACCGAGGAGGTCCCGGAGGGATCGCTGCTGGTCTTCTCGGCCCACGGCGTTTCCCCCGCGGTTCGCGAGGCCGCGACCCGACGCAACCTGCGCACCATCGACGCCACCTGCCCACTGGTCACCAAGGTGCACAAGGAGGTGAACCGGTTCGCTCGGGAGGATTACGACATCCTGCTCATCGGGCACGAGGGGCACGAGGAGGTCGAGGGAACCTCGGGTGAGGCTCCGGAGAACGTCCAGCTGGTGGACAAGCCGGAGGACGTCGACCAGGTCGAGGTGCGCGACCCCTCGCGGGTCGTCTGGCTTTCCCAGACCACCCTGAGCGTGGACGAGACGATGGAGCGGGTGAACCAGCTGCAGGACAAGTACCCCGAGATGCAGGCCCCGCCCAGCGACGACATCTGCTACGCCACCTCGAACCGCCAGGTCGCGGTCAAGGCGATGGCCGAGGAGTGCGATCTCGTGCTGGTGGTCGGTTCGCAGAACTCCTCGAACTCCAAGCGCCTGGTGGAGGTCGCGCTGCACGCGGGAGCCACCGACTCCCACCTGATCGACTACGCCAGCGACATCGACGAGTCCTGGCTGGAGGGAGTCGACACCGTCGGTGTCACCAGCGGGGCCTCGGTGCCGGACGTGCTGGTCTTCCAGGTGCTGGATTACCTGCGGGAACGTGGCTGGGGTGAGGTCGAGGAAGTCACCACGGCCAACGAGAAGGTCTCGTTCGCGTTGCCCCGCGAGCTGCGCAAGGACCTGGACGAGAACCCGAACAGTCCGCAGAGCGTGCGCTGAGCACGCCGGTTCGGGCGGCGCTGTCGGGCGGCGGGCTTTCGGGCAGCGGGGGCTGCCGCTTCCGGTTCGGACGGTGCATCACCGAGCCGTGTTCCGGTCCGGGAGTGGTTCCACGACCACTCCCGGGGTGATCGCGAGCGCCCCAGTGGTTCCGCGGAGCGAGCGACCCGGCCGGAAAGCCTCGATCAGCCCTCGTCCCGTCGGGGACGCCGCGGCCTGCCCGGCGGTTCGGTCCGCCCCCGCCGCGCCGACCCGCCAGGGGAGTCCCCTTCGCGCGGGGGGCGTTTCGCGTTGCCCCTGCCCGGGGGCGCCGGACGCCTGTCCTGGTTCGGCGCGGAGCTCTCGGGCGGTTCACCGCCCCGTTGTCCGCGTCCTGACCGCTGGTCGTCCCGTCCGTTCGGTGGGTTCCCGCCGTCCCGTTCGCGCCTGCCGGAACCACGGGGCGCTTCGCCGTCGGTTCGCTCCGGTGGCCGCCCGGAGCGCGTCCTCGGTCCGGAACCACGTCCGGGAGGAGCTCCGCGTCGGCCCGAGGACTCGGGGGATTCCGAACGCTGCTCGCGTTGTCCGGACCGTGGTGATTTCCTCCGGGCCGCCCGGTCGTCCGCGTCCTCGGGATCCGCGGTCGCCGTACCGGCTCTGCCACGGTTCGACGTGCTCTCGCGGCCCTCGCCGGGGCCACCACGGGAGGCCCGCTCGGCCCCCCTTGCCCTGGAACCGCGTCCGTCGCGGTCGCTCCGCTCCTCGCGAGCCGATTCGGTCGCCGCCGTGTTCCCGTCGCGTCGCTTCCTCGGCTGTAGTACGAATATCCGCAGCAGCCCGCCGAGTATCGCCACCGCCGTCGCAGCTGCCATCGCCGGAAAGCTGTTGATCAACGGTGTGGCCAGCGAGAGCATTACCTGGCGAAGGCCGTCGCCCGCGTTGAAACCGACCCCCATGGCCCAGACCACGCTCGGGATGACGATCGCCACGACCAGCGGCGGCTGCACCATCGGGCCGAACAGGCTGCCGCGCTGAACCAGCATGACCGCGAGCAGGGTGCCCACGATGCAGCCCGACGTGAAAACGACACCGGGGCCCGACCAGATCAACGTGTCGATCACGGCACACAAGGCGGCCAGCACCAGCGGCAGCAGAAACGCCGCCCACCACGGGATGCCGCGGGTGGTTCCGAAAGCCGACCGTTGTGCCAACTGTCCGGAACGACTTTCGGGGCTGTGGATGTTGCGCTCGGATGTCGCGGTCACGTTTGTCACCGTAACGGTCCAGTGCGGTCGCAACGACACGTCCACGAATCCCGGTGGCTCGCTCCTCGGCGGCGAGCGGCTTCCCCCGCTCGATGGCGGTAGTCCCGTGACCTGTTCGTTATCGCCACCGAATCGGGTGATAGACGCGGGCGGAGCGCGCGGGCCCCGGTTACATCGTGTGATGCTTGACACAGCACACGGGTGAGCGGGCGGGGCGAAGCGACCGGTTATCCGCTCGTGTTCCGCAGGGGGTGACGCAATGGACGCCGCACCACCGTTGGTGGAGCTACGGGCGATCACGAAACGGTTCGGTGGTGTGCTGGCCTGTTCGGGCGTGGACCTGACCGTGCGGGCCGGTGAGGTCCACGCGCTGCTCGGCGAGAACGGTGCGGGCAAGTCCACCCTCATGCGGGTGCTGTCCGGCGATGTCACCGGCCATTCCGGTGAGATCCGCATCGCCGGGAAACCCCGCGTTTTCCGCGGGCCGAGCGACGCGCAACGTGCCGGGGTCGCCATGATCCAGCAGGAGCTGGATCTGGTACCCGCGCTGTCGGTCGCCGAGAACCTCCACCTCGGACGCGAGCCCCGCACCGCACGCGGCACTGTGGACCGTTCCCTGATGAACGCGCGGACCCGTGAACCGCTGCGGCGCATCGGGGTGGACCTCGACCCGCGCAGCCCTGTGGGACGACTCCGCATCGGTGAGCAGCAGCTGGTCACCGTAGCCCGCGCGCTGGCCCGACACGCCGCGGTGCTGATCATGGACGAGCCGACCTCGGCGCTGTCCGGAAGCGAGGTGGACAGGCTGTTCGCGGTGATCGCCGAACTGCGCCGCGACGGTACCGGGATCGTCTACATCTCCCACCGGATGGACGAGATCGGCGAGGTCGCCGACCGCGCCACCGTCCTGCGCGACGGCGGGGTGGCCGCCGAGTTCGACGCGCGCAGCGTCACGGCCGAGCAGGCAGCCGACGCCATGGTCGGCGACGACTTCGCCACCGCTTTCACACCGACTCGGCGGAGTCCGGGCGGGGAATTGCTCGCGCTGTCCCGCTTCGCGGTGCGCCCCCGCGGGCGCGACGACGGCAGGAGGAATCCCGCGGGCGTGGACCTGTCGGTGCACCGTGGCGAGATCGTGGGGCTGTGCGGATTGCTCGGTTCGGGACGCACCGAACTGCTCGAAGCGCTCTACGGGATGGGGCCGAGCGCCGAATGGCGCGGTGAGGTGCGGTTGCACGCTTCCCGCTACCGGCCGCGCGGCCCCCGGCAGGCGCTGCGTTCCGGAGTCGCGCTCGTGCCCGAGGACCGGGCGGGCAGTGGTCTGGTCACCGAACACTCCGTGACCGCCAACACGGTGTTGTCCGTGCTGCCCCGGCTCGGCAGGCTCGGGCTGGTCGCCGGAAGGCGGGAGAGCTGGACCGCGCGACGGAGCGCTCGACGGCTCGGTATCAAGCTCGGTTCCACGTCCGATTCCGTGGGCACGCTATCCGGCGGCAATCAGCAGAAGGTCGTGTTCGGACGGATGCTGCTGACCGAGCCCGCCCTGCTGCTGTTGGACGATCCCACGAGGGGGGTCGACGTGGCGGCCAAGGTCGAGATCTACCGGTTGCTGGACGAGATCGCCGGACAGGGCATCGGGGTGCTGCTCGCGTCCTCGGAACTCGCCGAACTTCTCGACGTGTGTTCCCGCGTCGTGGTGCTGCGGGACGGCGGATCCGTCGCCGAGTTCGACAGCTCGCGAACCAGCCGGGCCGAGCTACTGGCGGCCGCGATGGGAAATCGGAGTGACGCGGCGGAGCCGGCGGTGGCTTCCACCGGGGGTGGGAGATGAGCTCGCGCGCCACCGACGACGAGCCCACCGACTCCGCGTCCACCTCCACCGGGGGATCCGCTCCGGACGCCATCCCCCCGGAGACAGGGGCCGGGACCTCGACGAGCGGGGGCCGGTCGACGGGGAGACAGTCGACAGGGGACCGGTCGTCCGGAACTCGGCCGAGCGAAGCTCGACGGGCGGGGCGGAGTGGTTCGGGTGGTGCCGAGGCGCTGCTGCGGTTCCAGAGCCTGTTCGGCCTCGTCCTCGTCTTCCTGGCCTCGGTGGTGTTCTCGCCGCGTGGCGACGACGGCGAGATCATCTTCCTGACCAGCGAGAACCTGTTCAACCTCGTGCGGGCGATCTCCGAGATAGGAATCATCGCGATCGGCCTCACCTTCGTCATCCTCGTCGGCGGTATCGACCTGTCGGTGGGATCGTTGCTCGGGCTGGCGGCGGTGGGCTCGGCCGTGTTGCTGACCGAGGACGACTTCGGGATGCTCGCCGCGGTCTCGGTGGTGCTGCTCGCCGGGCTGGTGTTCGGCCTGCTGCAGGGGCTGGCGGTGGCGCTGCTGCGGGTGCAGGCGTTCATCGTCACGCTCGCGGGGCTGCAGATCGCCAGGGGATTGGCCCGCCTGTGGTCCGGTGGACAGACCGTGCCGATCAGCTACGGCTCCGGTGCGGGGCGGGCACCGCTGTCGTTCTCGCTGCTGGGGGAGCGGACCTTCGACGGCATCGTGCCCGTCCCGGCGCTGATCTTCGCGGTGCTCGCGGTACTCGCGGTGGCGTTCCTCCGGGGCAGCGCCTTCTCCCGCCACCTCTACGCCATCGGCGGCAACGAGAAGGCGGCCAGGACCTCGGGGGTCCCGGTCAACCGGGTCAAGATCATCGCGTTCGGGATCTGCGGACTGTGCGCGGCCCTGGCGGGCATCGTGCACGCCGGTCAGCTCAACACCGGCAGCCCCAACGCCGGGATCTCCTACGAGTTGGACGGGATCGCCGCCGTGGTCGTGGGTGGGACGAGCCTGGCGGGCGGTCGCGGCTCGATGATGGGCACGATAGCGGGCGCGCTGCTGCTGGGAGTGCTCAACAACATCCTCGCGCTCAACACAGTGGACACCGACCTGCAGTTGGTCATCAAGGGCCTCGTGATCGTGGCTGCCGCCGCCGCGCAGCGGCTGTGGCCCTCCCGGTAGTGGAAATCCGGTAGTGGAAAAGGAGCCCGGATGAGTTCTCGGACGCGATCGATGTTCGCGGCTGTCTGCGCGGTCGCGCTGCTCGGTGCCGGATGCGGGACCACGAGCACGAACGCGGGCGGGGCCGGTGGGGGACCGGATTCGGCGGAGGTCTGCGGTGGACCGGGCGAGGAGTACACCATCGGCGTCAGCCAGGCCAACGTCGCCGAGCCCTACCGGGTACGGATGAACGCCGACATCAGGCGTGCCGCCGCCGAGGTCGAGCAGTTCGACGAGGTGCAGTTCCTCGACGCCGCGCAGGACAACTCCAGACAGGTCAGCCAGATCCGGACCCTGATCACCAAGCGGGTGGACCTGCTGATCGTCAGCCCCAACGAGGCGGCCCCGCTTACCGGGGTGGTCGGCAGGGCCTACAACAGCGGCATCCCGGTGATCCTGCTGGACCGCAAGGTCAACGGCGATTCCTACTCCACGTTCATCGGCGCCGACAACGAGAAGATCGGCCGAAAGGCGGGCGAGTACCTCGCCGAGCGGCTGCTGCCCGAGGGCGGCGAAATCGTCGAGCTGCGCGGTCTGTCCGGCTCCACGCCCGCGGCCGAACGTGGCAGGGGTTTCCGCGCCGGGATCAAGGGGTCGGGAATCGAGATCATCGCCACCGCGGACGGGCAGTGGCTGCGTGCCGAGGCCCGGTCGAAGATGGCGGCGATGCTCAAGGCCCACCCCCGCATCGACGCGGTTTACGGGCACAACGACCCCATGGCCGAGGGCGCCCACCTCGCCGCGCGGGCGGCAGGACGGGCCGGGGGAACGAAGTTCGTCGGCATCGACGGGCTCCCCACGCCCTCCGGTGGAATCAACGCGGTGCGGCAGGGTCGCCTGTCGGCGACGTTCGTCTATCCCACCGGGGGTGCGGAGGCGATAGCCGCCGCGAAGCGGATACTGATCGACTGCGAGTCGGTCCCCCGGAAGCGGACCCTGCCGACACAGCTGGTCACCCGGGAGAACGCCGCCGAGGTTTATCGCCGGTTGAATTCCCGGTGACGAATCCGGCGGTGACGAATCCGGCGGAGAGCATCGGTGATCCGATGTCGCCGAACATCGCGGAAATGTGAAGATCTCTGGTTTTTCGCTGTGTTTCCCGTAGCGTCGATTCCCCCGAACGAACGATGTGGATTTCGGTGCGGAATCGACCGCGATCGTACGACAATTCCCGGGAAGTGGATCGACCCCGGTGCGGCTTCCCGCAGCGTGGTCGCGGATTCCTATTCGGGAGGCGAACACGATGGCCGTGGGAACAAGCGCGGGAATCCGGTCCGGGCCCGCCGTTCGCGGGCGCGCGGCGCGCGTTCTCCTCGTGTTCGTGCTGGTTCTCGGCACCCTCGGGGCCACCACCGGCGACCCCGCCTCGGAACGCGTCCGTGCCGAGGAACCCGGCACACCGGCCGGATCGGGTGACGGCCGCACGGTCGGTTGGGAGACCTACCGCTCGCTGGACGAGCTGGGCGGACTCCGACACGGTGGCAACAGCAAGCAGTTCTCCAGCTTCGCCAGGAGCGGCAGCAACGACGACGGCTTCAACGGAACCCATTCGTGCCTGCGCACCACCGAGCGCGGCTGTGTCATCGCGGAGCACACCGGAGCAGGGGAGGTCACCTCCGTCTGGTTCACCCGTGACCCCTGGGGCGATGTCACCGCCACCGGCGACATCCACATCCGACTGGACGGCCGGACCGTGCTGGACGCCCCGCTCGCCGACGTCGTGGCGGGTGAACTGGGGCCACCGTTCGTCTGGCCCCTGGTCGGCGACGCGCGCGACACCTCCGGTGGCGCGGTCGTCAAGGTCCCGATGCCCTACCGGGAGTCCATGCGGATCACCGTGGACGAGAACCCGTACTTCTACCACGTCGACTACCGCTCGTTCGCCGACGCGGACGGCGTCACCACCTTCGACCCGCGTGACCCGGCGCTGGACGTGGTCCGGCGGCTGCGTCGGTTCGGGGTGGCCGATCCCAAACCGGACGCGCCCACGATCGCGGAACGGCGCTCCCGGTTCTCGCTGCGCCCCGGCGAGTCCACCACGCTGAAACCGATCCGCGGGCCGGCGATGATCGACGAACTTCGGCTCCGTCTCCCCGGCGTCGTGGCGGCACCGCGCGTCATCGACGACGGGCGCGCGTTCGGCCCGGGCGGATCCAGCTCCTTCGACGCGCGCATCGCACCCGGCAACGACGGGGTCCGGATAACCCGCCGCTACGACGCCAACGTCGGAGGCCAGGTGGCGCGACTGCTCGTCGGCGACGAACGCGTCGGCACCTGGAACAGCGGCCCGGCGCGGCAGGGGGAGTGGGGCCGCGAGCGGATCACCGTGCCCGCCCCGCTGACCCGGGGCAGGACCGAGCTGCGCGTCACCAACGAGTTCCGGTCCGCCGAGGTGGACATCAACGAGTTCCGCTACGAAGTGCACAGCAGGGTGGACGGCGACTGGATCCGCACCGACGTCCTCGACGTGGGAACGGCCAATCCCGGTGACGAGGCGGCGCACGACTACCGGATCGACAACCAGGTCTTCCAGCGGCGCAAACTGGTGGCCCAGCTGCCGCACGAGCGCGCGCGGGTCGAGGACTCCGACGCGGTGCTGCGCGACGTGCGGTTGCGGATCACCTTCGACGGACGCACCACCGTCGACGCCCCGATCGGTGAGTTCTTCGGCTCCGGTCTCGGTGAGTACGACGTGCGCAGACTTATGAGCTCCATAGACGCCGGAGAGGGGTGGTACACCTCCTGGTGGCCCATGCCGTTCGCGCGCCGGGCCGAGATCGAGCTGGTCAACGAGGGGTCGGTACCGATCCGCCGCGCGGTGCTCGAAGCGACCGCCGCCCCCTCGGCGGGTGCGGGGCCGGGGACCGGCTCGGGCCACTTCCACGCCACGCACCGCCAGGGCCTCACCGAGCCCGGCAAGGACTGGAAGTTCCTGTCCACCTCGGGCAGCGGTACGTTCTACGGCGTGACGCACACCATGCGCGGCAGGATTCCCCCCGGCGTGGCGCGCACTCCGGAGGGGCCGCGTTCCTCGGCCTCCCCACGTGCCAACCAGCGCAACTACCTGGAGGGCGACGAGCGGTTCTACGTGGACGGCTCGGCCAGTCCGGCCTGGTACGGCACCGGAACGGAGGACTTCTACGAGTCGGGCTGGTACTTCCGGGGCGGCACCACCTTCGCCATGCCGCTGACGGGCAATCCCGCTTACGAGTACTCCGGTGACGGGTGCCGCTATGACTGCACCGGGACCTATCGGCTGCTCGTGTCCGACGCGGTGTCGTTCGACAGCGAAATCGTGGCCGGTATCGAACACGGACCGGCCAACAACGAGCCGGCGCGCTACAGCTCCACCGCCTACTGGTACGGCAACCCGGTCTCCACCATGCGGCGCACCGACCGGATCGACCTGGGCGACCGGTTCAGCAGACTGGCACACGACTACCGCGCCCTCGGCGAGTCGCGTCGGGAGCTCACCGCCACCTTCGAGGGCAGGCGCGATCCGGGCCCGTACCGGTACACGACCACCTCGACCACCGGTGAGATCGGGTTCCGGGTGCGGATCGACCCGGACAACTCCGGGGTGCGACTCCGCAGACTCGCCGACCAGCGCAGCAGTCATCAGCGGGTTCGTGTGCTGGTCAACGGTCGGGAAGCCGGTATCTGGTCGCAGCCGTTGGGCAACAGCGCGCACCGGTGGTTGGAGGACGGTTTCGACATCCCGGCCGAGCTCACCCGAGGCCGGAACACGCTGCGAGTGCGGCTGCTGCCCACGGACGACGCGCCGCCCTGGTCGGCGGTGCGCTACACCGCGTTCTCCTACCGGTCGACGGGAGAATAGTGCCCGTGCCCGCCGTGCGAGCCGAACACGAAAAACGATCGAGAATTCTGGTGCCAGTGTCGAATTGACATCATTCCGCTAGGGGAATAATTTCTCGCCGAACGACCTACCCGTCGTTTCGGAACATTCCACAGGCGACGGCACGTCGCGACGATTCCCGGCATTGTCGCCGGAGTTCGGGGGTTTTCGTGGCTCGTATCGGTGTGCTCGGCATTTCCGACGGCCGGGAACACGTGCACCAGCGAAATTCGGATTTCATTCGGGAAAAGCAGAGCGTTCTGGTGCGATCGCTGCGCGCGGCGGGCCACGAGGTCATCGAGGGCGGTGACCCGGTGAACTCCAACATCGCCGCCACCGCACAGGGGAGGCGCCTGGCGGACTCCGGCGTCGACGTCACCGTGCTGTACTACGCCGTCTGGGCCTTCCCGCACTTCACCATGCTCGCCGCTTCGGCACTCGACACACCGCTGGTGCTGGCGGCCAGCACCGATCCGACCGAGCCCGGACTGGTGGGCATGTTGGCCGCGGGCGGCGCTCTCGACCAGATCGGACGCGACCACACCAGGACGTGGGGTGCGCCCGACGATCCGGAACCGCTGTCCCACATCGGCGCGAGGGCCACCGCCGCCGCTGCCGCCTCGGGGTTGCGCGGCCTGACCTTCGGCCGCTTCGGCGGGCGACCGATGGGAATGAACACCGCCGTGGCCAACACCGACCAGTGGCAGCGCTCGTTCGGGATCGACGTGGAGGAGATCGACCAGTACGAGCTGGTGCTGCGCTCCCGGCACGCCGACCCCGGCGAGGTCCGCAAGGCGCGGGAGTGGTTCGAGCAGTACGCGGGCGAGGTGCGCTACGACGGCGACAAGCTCACTCCGGAACTGCTGGAACGCCAGATCGCCTCCTACCTGGCCGTGCGCGAGATCATCGCCGAACGCGGCCTGGACTTCTCCGGCATCAAGGCGCAACCGGAGTTGACCGAGAACTTCGCGACCATGGACGTCACCGAAGCCCTGCTCAACGATCCCTACGACTGGAACGGGCCGAAGCGGCCCCACATCTGCGCGACCGAGGCCGATATGGACGGTGCGCTGACCATGAAGCTGCTCTCGGACGTCGCGGGAACTCCCGCGCTGTTCGCGGACGTGCGGCACTACCACCCCGACCGCGACGTGTGGGACCTGTGCAACTCCGGGCAGCACGCCACCTGGTTCGCCGCGCGCAGCGCCGATCCGGCGGAGAACCTCTCCCGCGTGCGGCTGTGCCCCGAGGTGTTCTTCTTCCCCGCCGGCGGCGCTTCGGTGCGGCACATCGCGGCACCCGGAACCATGACGCTGGGCAGGCTGACGAGAAGGGACGGCCGGTACCGCATGCAGCTGATGCTCGGCGAGTTCCTCGAGTTCGACCCGGCGACCACGGCGGAGCTCGTCGATCGCTCCACCCCGGAGTGGCCACACGCCTTCGCCCGGTTGGACGTGCCCACCGAGACGTTCCTGTCCCGGTTCGGCGCCAACCACATCCACGCGGTTCCGGGTGATCACCGTACCGAGCTGCGCGCCGTGGCCCAGCTGCTCGACCTCGATCTGGAAGAGTGGACGCGGTGAGGAGTTTGCCGCCCGGTTTGCCGAGGTGATCACTCGGCGGAACCTCTGGCACGGCTCTCGCTGCGGGGAGGCCCGACATCGGGTAGCGACCTACACAACGTCTCCGGCGTCCTCGCGAGAGCCGCACGGGAGAACCCGCGGTGGTGCGGGCTGCCCAGGTGGTAGGAGCTCGGCTTGCGGGAGTGGTGGGGGTTCGGCTCCGCGTCACAGCGACGCGGTGATTTCGTGGGAAATTGACGCCGCGCGGTGCCGCATCACCCTCACCGGCGCGGCGGTTTCGTGGGAGATTGACGCCGAACATCGACGGGAAACCCGAACGGCCGAGGGTTCGCCGTGGTTTCGCGACGGCTGCGGGAAGTGGGAGCGATGTCCGAAGAAGTACTGCTGGGAATCGACATCGGCACGTCCAGCTCCAAGGGCGTCCTGACCACCACCAGCGGTAAGATCCTGGCCAGGGCCGAGCGCGCACACGCCACGAGCCGCCCGTCACCGGGGCGGGTCGAGCACGACGCCGAGGCGATCTGGTGGCACGACTTCCGGGAGCTGGTGGCCGAGCTGTTGCCCGCCGCCGAGCGGCGCGGGATCGCCGGGCTCGGGGTCAGCGGTATCGGGCCGACACTGCTGCCCGCCGACGAGGCGGGCAACCCGCTGCGGCCCGCGATCCTGTACGGCGTGGACACCAGGGCCACCGCCGAGATCGTGGAACTGAACGCCGAACTCGGCCCCGAGGAGATACTGCGGCACAGCGGTTCGGCACTGAGCAGCCAGGCGGTCGGCCCCAAGATCCGCTGGCTGGTCAACAACGAACCCGAGACCTACCGCCGCACCGCGAAACTGCTGATGTGCGGCTCCTACCTGGTGCACCGCCTCACCGGTCGCTACGTGCTCGACCACCACTCGGCCAGCCAGTGCGATCCGATCTACGATCTTCACCGGAAACGCTGGGCCCCCGAGTGGTCCGGCGCGGTGGCACCCGGCCTCGAACTGCCCGAACTGGCCTGGCCCACCGAAACGGCGGGCAGGGTCCACGCCCGCGCCGCCGCCGAGACCGGACTACCGGAGGGGCTGCCGGTCACGGTGGGCACCGTGGACGCCTGGGCGGAGGCGTGCAGCGCCGGTGTGCGCGATCCCGGCGACGTGATGCTGATGTACGGCACCACCATGTTCTTCGTGCGGGTCGTGGAACGGCTCCGGCCCCATCCGGTGCTGTGGGGCACTCGCGGTGTTCACCCGGACACCTACACCCAGGCCGCCGGGATGGCCACTTCCGGCGCGGTGACCGACTGGCTGCGCGGCCTGTTCGACGGGGAGTTCTCCGAGCTGGTCGCCGCCGCTTCCGAGGTTCCCGCCGGAAGCCGCGGGCTGCTGCTGTTGCCCTACTTCGCCGGTGAGCGCACCCCCGTGTTCGACCCGGACGCGCGGGGCATGCTGTTCGGCCTGACCACCGAGCACGGCCGGGCCGAGCTCTACCGCGGTGCCCTGGAGGGAATCGCCTACGGAGTGCGGCACAACCTCGCCGAGATGCGCGGTTCGGACACCGCGACCGAACGACTCGTGGCGGTGGGCGGTGGCACCACGGGCGGATTGTGGACCCGCATCGTCTCCGACGTGACCGGCTGCACCCAGCTGATCCCGACGGAAACGGTGGGTGCCTGCTACGGCGACGCGCTGCTGGCCGGGTTGGCCACCGGCACGGCGGTTGCCCCGGACGAGTGGAATCCGGTGGTCGACCGGGTCGAGCCGGACCCGGCCAACACCGAACGCTACGACGCCTTCTACCGCCACTACCGCACGCTCTACGAGAGCACCGCCGAGACGGCGCACTTCCTCGCCGAACAGCAGCGGATCGCCACCGCCGGTTGAGCCTGCTCCCGCCTCGGGCATACCGCGAGCGGCAAGGCGGTACTACCGTGCGGTGTTCCGACAGGACCGAAGCGTCGGGCAGCCGTCGCGTCCGGTCATTCCGCCGCGCCGTCGCCCGTCCCGTTCCGGGAAGCCACCCTGTCGGTGCGACCCGCCTCGTCCTCGGAACCGGACGACCCTTCCGAACCGGCCAACTCCTCCGAACCCGCCGGTCCATCGGAACCGGCCAGTCCTTCCGAGGTCCGACGCACCTCGGCCACCCCGGTGGCGTCGTTCAGCTCGGCCAGCGGCAGCACCGCCCCCCGGAAGTGCTCCAGCGCGTCGAGCTCCCTGCGGCGTGCCGAGACGAACCGCTGCAGGTGGGTGCCGGACAGGTTGACCGCCTCCACCGCCGAGGCCGCGGCCCGCTGCGCCTCCACCGCCTGGGCGCGGATCCGCTCGATGTCGGCGGCGATGGTGCGTTCGGTCGCCGCGAACAGCGCGGCCGAGGCCAGCACCCCGAACCCGGTGGGTCCACACAGGAACACCCGCTTCTCCAGCAGCCACCCCAGCAGTGTCGGGTCGCTGTCCAGCGCCGAGACCACCGCCGCGTCGGAGGGAACGAACATGATCGCGCCGTAGATGGCGTCGGCCCAACGCTGGTAGTCCTTACCCGCGAGCTCCTTGGCGCGGGCGCGGATGTTGCGGGCGTGCACCCGCAGTGCCTCGTCGCGCTCCGCCGGATCGTCCGTTTCCATCGCCTCGGCCCACGCGGCGAAACTGGCCTTGGCATCCACCGGTACGCGCCGGTCCCCGCTCACGTTGAGCACCAGGTCCGGCCGGGCGGCACCACCGCCCGCGAGGTCGGTCTGCTGGGTGAAGTGAACCCCTTCCCGCAGTCCCAGTGCCCGCGTGGTTCGTACCAGGGCCTGTTCGCCCAACTCGCCGCGTCCGGTGCTGGAGGCGAAGGTCACCTCGTAGCGCCGCAGCGCCGCCTCGTTCCGCGAGGCGCGCTCCCGCTCCGCTTCCAGCATCCGCAGCGCCTCCTCCGCCCGCCGCGCGGAATCCTCGGCCCTGCGGACGGAATCGCCGTACAACCGCCAGATCACCAGCAGCGCGGCCGCGAACAGCAGCACCATCACCACCAGCAGACCCCCGAGCATCGCTGACCCCACGAGCACTCCTCTCGTCCGTCGGTCGTCGAACGGATCATCGCCGACGAGTGGGAGCCGCGTCCCGTCCCCGTCCGCGACACGCCGCCCTCACTCGCGGCACACCGTTGTCTCCCGTGCCACACCAACTGCCGACGGGGTGATCGAACCGCCGCGGTGTGTCGATAGCGTGCGGCCATGCGCCTGCTGCACACCTCGGACTGGCACATCGGTCGTACGTTCCACGGCCACGACCTGCTCGACGACCAGCGGCGGGTACTCTCCGAGCTGGCCGAGATCGTCCGTGCCGAGAACGTGGACGTGGTGGTGATCTCCGGGGACCTCTACGACCGCTCTGTGCCTTCCGGCGAGGCGGTGCAGACCTGCGTCGACGTGCTCGAACAGCTCCGCCGGACCGGCGCGCGGCTGGTCGTCACGTCGGGCAACCACGACTCCCCGCAGCGGGTAGGGGCGTTCGCCGGATTCGCGGCCGCCGGCGGGCTGCACCTGCACACCCGCGTCGCCACCCTGCACGAGCCCACCGTGCTCTCCGACGAGCACGGACCGGTGGCCTTCTACGGCATCCCCTACCTCGAACCCGACCCGGCTCGGCAGGTGCTGCGCACCAGCACGGCACCCGGCGCGGCCGAGGACGTCGAGCGCGGTCACCCCGCTGTGCTGGGTGAGGCGATGAACCGGGTTCGGGGCGAACTGGACAGCCGCGATCCCGGCACCAGGTCCGTGGTGCTGGCACACGCCTTCGTCACCGGTGGCGGCAGCAGCGACTCCGAACGCAACATCGCCGTCGGCGGGGTGGACCAGGTGCCCGCCGACGTGTTCGCCGGGGTCGACTACGTGGCGCTGGGGCATCTGCACGGTTGCCAGCGGATCACCGAGCGGGTGCGGTACTCGGGCAGCCCGATGGCCTACTCGTTCTCCGAGGCGCGGCAGCGCAAATCGGTGTGGCTGGTCGAGCTGGACTCCGAGGGGCTGTCCGAAACACGCCGGATCGAACTGCCCGTGCCCCGCGAACTGGCCACCGTGTCGGGAACCCTCGAACAGCTGCTGCACGACCCCGAGTACGAATCCGCCACGGACTGCTACGTTTCTGCCACGGTCACCGACGAGGCCCGCCCGGTGGACGGGATGCGCAGGCTGCAGCAGCGATTCCCCCACGCCGTGCACATGGAGTGGGAACCCGAGGGCGGCAGGGCCCGCGCCTCGCTGCGTTACTCGGAGGCGGTGCGCGGTCGCGACGAGCCGCGGCTGCTGCGGGACTTCGTCGCCAACTGCCGGGGAGAGGAACCGTCCGATTCGGAGAGCGCGTTGTTGGACCGTGCGCTGTCCGAAGTGAACACCGCGGAGGTGCGGCGGTGAGACTGCATCACCTGGAACTGTCCGCCTTCGGCCCGTTCCGGGACCGGCAGCGGATCGACTTCGACGAGCTCGGTGCCGACGGGCTCTTCCTGCTGCACGGCGACACCGGGGCGGGCAAGACCACCGTGCTCGACGCCGTCACCTTCGCGCTGTACGGCCAGGTTCCGGGAGCCCGTGACCAGGTTCAGGTGAAGGCGCTGCGCTGCGACACGGCACCGCCGGAGACGCCGACCCAGGTTTCGCTGGAACTGAGCGTGCAGGGCTGCCGGATGCGCGTGGAGCGCAACCCCGAGTACCAACGTCCCAAGAAAAGGGGCGAGGGCACCACCAAGGAGAACGCGAAGGCCACGCTGACCTGGCTCGACGAACCTCCCGAAGGCGAAGCACCCGAGGGAATCACCCGCGTCGACGACGTCGGGGCGGCAGTGAACCGACTGCTCGGGATGAACGCGAAGCAGTTCTGCCAGGTTGTGCTGCTGCCGCAGGGCGACTTCGCGCGGTTCCTGCGCGCCGACGCCGAGGAGCGGGCCGATCTGCTGGAGGAACTCTTCGACACCCGGCAGTTCTCCCGCATCGAGGACTGGTTCGCCGAGCGGCGCAGACAGCGCCGGGCCGAGCTGCACACCGCCCGGGAGCGCAGCGAGAGACTGCTGGCCCGGTTCGCCCAGGTCGCGGGTGACGAACCCGGCGAGGACCAGGACCGTGCCGAATGGCTGGACGAGATCGAACGAAGCTTCGCCCGGCAGTACGAGCACGCCCGCGCCGAGGACGAACGGCTCCGGCAACAGCGCAAGCAGGCCGAGGAGAGGTTGGCTCAGCAGCGCGAACTCGCGGAGAAGGTGCGACGCGTCCGCGAAGCCCGCGCGGAACTCAACGAACTCGCCGCCCTGGCGGAGACCTACCGGGCCGCCGGTGTCGAGCTCGACGCGGCCCGCCGCGCCGCTCCCGTGGGCAACGCGGCCCGGGAACTGGACAACAGCACCGCCCGACTGCGCGATGCCGAGCGGGAGCTGCACCGGGCCCTGGCCGATTGCCCCGATCACGAAACCGACGGCGCGGCGCCCGCCGGGAACGGATCCGCCGACACCGACGAGTTGCACGCTCGGTCGCTCCGCTACCACCAGGAAGCGGCCGTGCTGGCCGATCGGGAGCAGGAGGCCGAGCAGCAGCGCCACGACCGAGCGCGGATCACCGAACTCGACGAGAGCATCGCCGCCGACCTCGCCACCGACGAGGAACTCGCGCAACAGCAGCACCAACTGCCGGAGGCACTCGAACAGGCCCGCGCGGCTGCCCACGAAGCCGAACAGGCCCCCGAACGGTTGGAGACGGTCACCGCCAGGTGCGAGGAACTGAACGCGTCGCTGGAGGCCGCCCGGCGACTCCCCGAAACCGAGGCGCGACGCGACACCGCACGCGAACGGGCACAGCACGCCGTCGACGAGCACCAGAAAGCGCGCGATCAGCTGCAGGACATCCGGGAACGCAGACTCGCGGGCATGGCCGCCGAACTGGCCACCCGGCTCGAATCCGAGGCGGCCTGCCCGGTCTGCGGCTCGTTCGAACACCCCCACCCGGCCGAGCCGCGCGAGTCCTCCGTCGGCCCCGACGACGAACGGCTGGCCCGCGAGACCGAGACCGAGTACCAGCAGCGCAGAGACAACGCGAGGGGTGAGCTGGAGGAAGCCGAACGAGAACACGCCCGGCTCCGCGAACAGCTCGGCGAACGCACCGAAGAGCAACTGCGCGAGGAGTTCGAGCGGGCCACCGCCGAACGCGACGACCTGCGCGAACTGGCGGATCAGCGGCAGCGCCGAGCCGAACGGTTGAGCGAGCTCAACAACCGCGCCGAGCGGTTGACAGCCGAGCGCACCGAACTCGACAAACGGATCAGCGCCGCGCGCTCCGGCCGGGAATCACTCGCCGAGACCGTCGACGAGCGGGAGCAACGGCTGCGCGAGGCACGTGGCGAGTTCGACACGGTCACCGCGCGACGGCGACACCTGCTCGAACTCGCCGAACGCCTCGAACGCGCGGTGCGGGCACGCGGCGAACACGACCGCGCGGTGACCCGCGAGACCGAGCAGCGCGAGGCGCTGGCGCGGATCGCCGTCGAGAACGGTTTCGACAGCTCCGAGGCGGCGCTGGAGGCACGGCGGGAGCAGTCACGCATCGACGAACTAGCGGACTGGCTGGCCGACGTCGACCGCCGCGACGCAGCGGCCAGGGCCACCCTGCGCGAGCTGCCGGACGTCTCGACCGACACCGAGGTCGACACCGAAGGCGCCGCGGCCGCGGCCGAACAGGTCGGCAGGTCGGCCGACGAGGCAGCGGGGGTGCTCGGTGACCTCGGGCACCGCAGTGTGCAACTGTCCGAGCTCGGTGGGGACCTGCGGCAGTCCTGGAAGGAACTGGCGCCCCTGGAGGAGGAGTTCGCCGAACTGCACGCCCTGACCGACGTGATCAACGGCCGGGGCCAGAACGCCCGTCTGATGACGCTGCGTTCCTACGTGCTCGCCGCGCGGCTGGAGGAGGTCGCCGAGGCCGCCACCGCCAGGCTGCGGCACATGAGCGACGGGCGTTACGCGTTCGTGCACTCCGACGAGCAGGGCGCGCACGGCAAACGGGGCGGGCTGGACCTGCGCGTGATCGACGACTACTCGGGACGCACCCGCTCCACCAAGACGCTGTCCGGGGGTGAGTCGTTCCTCGCCTCGCTGTCGCTGGCTCTCGGGCTGGCCGACGTGGTCAGCTCCGAATCCGGTGGCGCGATGCTCGACACGTTGTTCATCGACGAGGGCTTCGGCACCCTGGACGGGGATACACTCGACCTCGTGATGGACGCGCTGGACGAGCTGCGCGCCGGGGGCAGGACGGTCGGTCTGGTGTCGCACGTCGACGAACTGCGGCAGCGTATTCCGGTACGCCTGCGGGTGCGCAAGTCGCGCGGCGGTTCGTCACTGGCGATCGAGGCGTAGCCCCACACCGTGTTCATCACCGGCCCGACCACGGCGGGCCGGTGATGCGTTCGGTGTGCCGGTGCGTGAACTCAACCGAGCAGCGTCGATACCGCGGTCCGGCGTGACCGGGCCGGGAAAGGTCGGTTCATGTCCGAGCTGTCCAGCATGCTGGAGACCCACGATCCGGATGCTCGCCGCGAGTACATCGTGAACACCCTGGTGGACACCTTCTCCGAACTGATGGAGAACAAGCCCGCCGCCTTCCGCACCAAGTTCCGCAAGATGGCCGCCTCGCCGTTCGCCTTCTACCGCGGCACGGCCTGCCTGTTCTACTCCGACGTCGCCCGGCTCAAGGACCCGTGGGCCGACGAACGCACCAGCAGGGTCTGGATCCAGGGCGACCTGCACGCCGAGAACTTCGGCACCTACATGGACGGCGAAGGCGTGCTGATCTTCGACGTCAACGACTTCGACGAGGCGTACCTCGGACATTTCACCTGGGACCTGCAGCGATTCGCCGCCAGCCTCGCGCTGCTCGGGTGGAGCAAGGCGCTGCCGGACGAGGACATCGGCGAGTTCATCCGCCGCGCCACCCGCTCCTACATCGACCAGGTGCGGCAGTTCGTGGCCGGTGACGACGACGCCGCCTTCTCGCTGAACCTCGGCACCACCGACGGGCCGATCCGCGAGGTGCTGCAGCAGGCCCGGCTGCGGAGCAGGGGCGGGCTGCTCGACCGCGAGACCGAGACCGAGGGCTACGACCGCAAGTTCCGTAACGGGGTGGGCGTACGCAGGCTCGGCGACGAGGAGTACCAGCGCGTCATCGAGGCGTTCCAGCGCTACCTGAGCACGATTCCGCAGGACAAGAAGATGCGCGACATCGCCTACCAGATCAAGGACGTGGTGGGGCGCAGCGGTTTCGGCATCGGCAGCGCGGGGCTGCCCGCCTACAGCGTGCTCATCGAGGGCGAGAACGAGGCGCTGGAGAACGACCTGATCCTGTCGGTGAAGCAGGGCAACGCGGCCGCGCCCGCGACGGTGGTGCCCGATGAGCGGATCCGGAACTACTTCCTGCACCACGGGCAGCGCACCGCGATGTCGCAGCGGGCGCTGCAGGCGCACGCCGACGCGCTGCTGGGCTACACCGAGATCGACGGCACCGGCTACGTGGTCTCCGAGGTCTCGCCCTACGTGTCCGATCTGGACTGGGGCGAACTCACCGAACCGGATGACATCCGGCCGGTGGTGGACTACCTGGGACGTGCCATCGCCAAGATCCACTGTGTCGCGGACTCGGACTCGGACCAGACGCTGGTTCCGTTCCAGACCGAGGACGCCATCTCGAAGGTGCTCGAAGGCAGGGAGGAGGAGTTCGCGGACTGGCTCTGCGACTTCGCGATGAGCTACGCCGACGTGGTGCGCGACGACTACCGGCTGTTCGTGGAGGCGTTCCGCAACGGTGAGATCGGAGGAGTTACCTCCACCCGCACCTGATCGTGATCGTGCTCCGCTCGGTCTGCACAGCGGTGCGGGTGGCGGAACCCCCGGCGGCGCCTCGCTGCGGGTGCCCCGACATCGGGTAGCGACCTGCACGACGTCGGGGGCGTCCTCGCGAGGCACTCGCCGGAGAACCCGCGGCGGTGCCGATCGCGAAAGTGGTCGCAAGTGGCCGGGGCCGGTCGTGTACGGGGTCGTCCTCGCTGCCGCGCTCATGGTCGTTTCCCCACGATGCTCTCCGGAGCGCCGCGATTTCTCGCGAAATTTACGTACCGACACGGCGGTGTGGCCCCAGCTCCGTCAATTTCTCGAGAAATTGACGCCCCCTACGGCGGTGAGGCTCGGACGCGAAATTTCCCACGAAATCGCCGGGGGGTGGGACGACGCGGTGCCGAACTCCCACCACTTCCGCAGGCCGCACTCCGACCACCCTCGCAGCAGGACCGGCCGCGGGTTCTCTCGTGCGGCTCTCGTGAGGAAGGCCCGACGTGGCTGTAGGTGGCTACTCGATGTCGGGTCTCCCGGAGCGAGAGCCGTGCGAGAGGTTCCGCCACGGGAACCCCCTGGCAGACCAGACGGTTAACGTTGACCACCTTCGTGGTCGAGGAGCTGTCGCTTCAGTTCGAGACCCCAGCGGAATCCGCCGAGCGAGCCGTCGCCGCGCAGCACCCGGTGGCACGGCACGAACAGCGCCGCCGCGTTGTGCGAACAAGCGGCAGCGGCGGCCCGCACCGCTTCGGGGCGCCCGATCAGCGCCGCGTAGTCGCGATAGCTGACGGACTTGCCGCCCGGGATCTCCCGCAGCACCCGCCAGGCCTGTTCCCGGAACGGGCCGGACCGCTGGGAGACCGGGATGTCGGCCGCCGCGTCCAGCTCGCCCTCGTGATACCGGCGCACGGCGCGGCTCACCTCCCCGAGGTCGGTGGCCTTGCGGATCTCGTGCGGCCGCAGTGATTCCGCTATGAGCGGCAGCAGCTCGTCGACGGCGCCGGTCCACCCGGCGGCGAGCACCGTGCCCTCGCCGTCGACCACCGTGGTGAACGGGCCGAAACGGGTGTCCATCATGGACCATTTGGCTGTCATGTCGGCTCCCTCGTCGTGGATTCGGTGTGATGTTCGTGGTTCGTCGCGTGTCGGGCGCTCCGGGCGGCCCGCCACAGGTGCACCGCCGCGTAGGAGCGCCACGGGCTCCACTGCCGCGCGTGGTCGAGCAGCGCGCCGCCGTCGGGCAGGCCCAGCAGTCCGGCGCCGCGACGTAACGCGCGGTCGGGGAGCGGGAAGCTGTCCGGCTCGCCCAGCACGCGCGTGCTCACGTGGTCGGCGGCGCGCTCCCCGAGACCCGCCCCGCGCAGCTCCTCGCGCAGTTCCGCCCCGTCGCGCCCCTCGTCGACCCGCAGCGCACCGCTGGTAAGTGCGGTGGCGAGCCCGCGAATCGCCGACGCGCCGCCGCCGGATCCGGGCAGCACGCGCTCCGCTCCCTCGGCGAGCGCCTCGGCGGTCGGGAACAGCACGACCTCGCTCGTCCCGTCGAGGGCGGGGACTCGTTCGCCGAGCTCGGTGACCAGCCGGGAGAGCCCGGTGTGGCCGTCGCCGGTCGGTCCGGCTCCGTCGAACCCCGATTCGTCGGGCCCCGCTTCGTCGAGCAGAGCCCGCACCGCGGTTTCCGTGCCGTCCGCGCTGCCGGGCAGCCGTACTCCCGGTGTCCTCGCCACCGTTCCGGCCAGCGCGGGATCCGAGCCGAGCACCTCGTCGACGGCCACCGGATCGCAGTCCAGGTCGAACAGCCTGCGCAGTCGTGCCACCGCGCTGCCGAGGTCGCGGAGTTCGGTCAACCGCAGGGTGACCGCCAGGTGGTCCGTTCGAGAGGTGAGTTCCGCGACCCCGTGACCGTGCGGCAGTCGCAGGGTCCGGCCGTAACCGTTTCCGGTCGTCCACTCCATCCCCTCCACGGCGGGACCGAGCCGGAATCCCAGCGTGCCCGGGGCGTCGAACGGCAACCGCATCGGCAAGCGCAGCCGCAACGTGCCAGCGGGGAGCCCCTCGGGGGAGCGGCGCCGGGTCGTCCGCGCCCGCAGTTCCGTCGGGTTGGTGGCGAACACCTCCCGAACGGTCTCGTTGAACTGGCGCAGGCTCGTGAACCCGGCGGCGTAGGCGATGTCGGTGAAGTTCAGCTCGGTGGTCGCGATCAGCAGCCGCGCGGTGTGCGCCCGGTGGGCGCGTGCCAGCGCGAGCGGCCCCGCCCCCAGTTCCTCGGTGAGTACGCGGGTCAGCTGTCGAGTGGAGTAGCCGAGCCGCGCGGCCAGCCCCGGCACGCCCTCCCGCTCGACGAGCCCGTCGGTGACCAGCCGCATCGCGCGCCCCGCGAGATCCGCCCGCAGGTTCCACTCCGGCGAGCCCGGCACGGCGTCCGGCAGGCAGCGGCGGCACGCGCGGTAACCGGCCTGCTGCGCGGCCGCCGCCGTGGCGAAGAACTCGACGTTGCCGGACTTCGGGGTGCGCGCGGGGCAGGAGGGCCTGCAGTAGATACCGGTGCTGCGCACGCCGGTCACGAAGCATCCGTCGAACCGGATGTCCCGGGACGCCACGGCGCGGTAGGCCTGTTGCGATGTGACCAGCATGAGTCGAGACTGCCACTGCTCGGCGTGCCCCACTAGCGGAAATCGGACACGATGGTTCGGGTGTCCCGGGCTTCCCGAGAGGTGCGGGCGTGGGATTCGGCCCTGGCGAGCGCCGGAAGTGAGGCGGTCTGCTGCGCGATCGGAGTCCGGCACCTATCTTCGGGACATGACTCGGGGACGTGACATCGCTCGCTGGTTCGCCGCCGCACTGGCGGCGCTGGCGCTACTGACGGCGGGTTCCTGCGAGGAGGGCGAGCAGGGCCCCGGTGGCGGGGACCAACAGGAGCAGCAGGACCAGGAGGACGGCGAGCAGCAGGAGCAGGAGGAGGACGGCGGCGGTTACTGAGGCTCCCCCTGGTGATCGCCGACGGTCTCGATGTGCCGAGGGGCTGCCCCGCACATCCGGCACGGCGGGCGGTCGGCTCGCCCGCCTGACCGTGATCCGAATCGGGCTCCTAGACTTGGACAGCTGTGACCCTCACTCTCGGAATCGTCGGCCTGCCCAACGTGGGCAAGTCCACGCTGTTCAACGCGCTGACCCGCAACGAAGCGGTCGCGGCCAACTACCCGTTCGCGACCATCGAACCCAACGTCGGTGTGGTTCCGCTGCCGGACCAGCGGCTGGACAGGCTCGCCGAGATGTTCGACTCGGCGCGCACCGTGCCCGCGACCGTCTCGTTCGTCGACATCGCCGGGATCGTGCAGGGTGCCTCCGAAGGTCAGGGGCTGGGCAACCAGTTCCTCGCCAACATCCGTGAGGCGGACGCGATCTGCCAGGTGATCCGCGTGTTCGACGACTCGAACGTGGTTCACGTCGATGGTCAGGTGAACCCGTCCAGCGACATCGAGACCATCAACACCGAGCTCATCCTCGCGGACCTGCAGACCATCGAGAAGGCGCTGCCCCGCCTGGAGAAGGAAGCGCGCACCAAGAAGGAGCGCAGGCCCGCCGTGGAGGCCGTGCAGGCCGCCAAGGAGGTGCTGGAGGAGGGCAAGACCCTGTTCTCGGCGGGGCGCGGCACCGAGGTTCCCGAGCTCGCCGAGCTGAACCTGCTGACCACCAAGCCGTTCCTCTACGTCTTCAACTGCGACGAGGGCGTGCTCTCCGACGAGGCCAAGCTCAAGGAGCTGCGCGAGCTCGTGGCGCCCGGTGACGCGGTCTTCCTGGACGCCAAGGTCGAGTCGGAGCTGCTGGAGCTGGACGAGGAGTCCGCTCGCGAGCTGCTCTTCTCGGTGGGGCAGGAGGAGCCGGGGCTGAACGCGCTGGCCAGGGCCGGGTTCCACACGCTGGGGCTGCAGACCTACCTCACGGCCGGGCCCAAGGAGGCCCGCGCCTGGACGATCCGCAAGGGCGCCACCGCGCCGGAGGCCGCCGGTGCCATCCACACCGACTTCCAGCGCGGCTTCATCAAGGCCGAGATCATCTCCTACGAGGACCTGGTCGAAGCCGGTTCGATGAACGCCGCCCGCTCCGCCGGCAACGTCCGGCTGGAGGGCAAGGAGTACGTGATGCAGGACGGCGACGTGGTCGAGTTCAGGTTCAACGTGTAGCGGAAAGCTCGGGGTCTCACACACTTCTCGGTCGATAAAGTCAAACTTTCAGCTCAGCGGTAGGAAACCCGTACTGACATGCCCGATGTGTGAGTGCGGGTTCCTGTTGTTTCTCGGCACCGTGCTGATTTGGGCTAACTCCCGAAGTTCAACCGAGTCTTAAGTGGACAGCAACTGTTCGACCGTCTCGAAGCGGGTATCGCTGCGGACGGAGGGCATCTCGGAGCCGTACCGCTTGGCGCTGTCGAGCGCTTCGCGGGCTGCGTCGAGATCCCCTGCCCGTGCGTAGGACTCGGCGAGCCAGGAGCGGTACAGGGCCACCTCTCGCGCGTGCTCGGGTGGGTAGCTGGCGATGGCTGCCGAGAGCAGGGGTTCGGCCTCGCGAGGCCGACCCAGTTCGATCATGCAGCGTCCGGCCATGACGTCGATTTCGGTTCGGTTGAGCCAGTACACCCACTCCGGCTCACCGGCTCCACGTCGCTCGTAGGAGTCGTCAACCTGGTCCAGCGCTCTCCAGGTCGCCTCTGATTTTCCTGCCTTCGCCGCGGCCCAAGCGGCGCGTTCCAGAAACAGGGCACGCACGACCGGAGTGGCTTCCTGCGCTCCTTGGACGGCGGTGCGAGCCAACAGGGCAGCGTCAGCGGGCTTGCCGACATTGGCGATCTGGTAGCTCAGGCTCGACAGGAGCTGTGCTCCGAGCACCCTGTCGTGCGCTTCGTTCGCGGCTGCTACTCCGGACAGGTAGAGCCGCTGAGCTTGCCTGTACCGACCGGCATCACTGGCCACCCATCCGGCGAGCTGGGACAGCTCTCCGACAGCGGTGAACAATCGCTTGCCGACAGGCTCTGTGAAGTTGGCACAGCGAACCAAGTTCTCAGCCTCACTCAGCTCCTTGGCAATGACCGGCCCCAGTTGTTCACTGCTCACCGTGTCGTCAAGGTGCCTCAGCTCCACCACACGAGCCTCCAGCTCGCTGGCAAGGGAAGCACCGACCGTCCGTCCCGAGCGGGTCTGCACGGCCATCGGAGAGGTCGAGACCAGCCACTCGTGCGCGAGGCGCACCGGGTCGTCCTGCGGGGGAGTCAGCGGCTTACCGAGGGCCTGTTCATAGGCACTGATGACCTCAGCGGCGATCGAGCGCTTACCTGTCTCGATCATGGACAGGTGGGACTTCGTGAAGTGGGTCCGGCCGGCCATCCGAGCAAGGCTGATCCCCGCCTCTTCCCGGAGCGCTCTGAGGTCTGCTCCCGTCGCCATCACTGCCTCACTTGTGAACCCTTGTGAACGGCTCGACTCTACCGTGCACCGAAAGTAGCGCCGAGACTACTCACAGGACGGTCCTCGTCGTTGCGGAGATTCCCCGACACGCTCCTTCCCCGTCTTCGGCGGGGACTGTCCACCCACACATGAATGACTCGGAAAGGTGGGAAATGAAACGGGCTCGCTATCGCGAGGGAGAGGCACCCGAATATCAGCGAGTGGTGCGCGGAACCGATGAGCGGTTACCGGAATGTCTGTTGCGCACCCGATGCGGTGTCCGGTTCGAAGCCGGTCGGATCGAACGTATCGACATCGACGGTCCCTGCCGCGAGAAGTGCCAAAACGCGGCTGTATGGCGCTACCACGGCAGAAACAACGAGGTAACCAGTGGCCGAGGGAGTCCCCTCCAAGTCTGATAGTCGACCAAGCGGGTATCGAATCCTGTTTCACGGAGACCTCGCAGACGATATTCCCACGCGCCGACACATCCCCATTCCCGCGAGTGCGGGCAGTTGCACACCGCTTGGTGAAGAAATGCTGTCGGCCGTACTGCGGGGCTTGAACAATCTCTAACCGCGAAGGAGAATTGGCTGTCCGTGCCAGCCCGGACCGGGTTCACATGGCACCGGCACTCCTTGAGCTTTCCACCAGCGGGAAACGTTCCGAGTGCGTGAGCCGGCAACGGTTCGACGGGTTGTGAGCCGACCGTGCTTGTCGGTCCCGATCGATACCTTGCGCCCATGGGTCAAGCACAGGACGTTCTGGCCGAGATGCTCCGCGACGACGTCGCCCCGGCGCTTCGCGAGCTCGGCCTCAAGGGATCGGGCAAGCGGTACAGGTTGCCCTCGCGCGAGTACCTCGCCGAGATCGGCATCCAGTCCTCGCTCTCCAGCTCCAGCGAGTGGCTCAAGTTCACGGTCAACGTGAGCGTCATCCACCGAGCCGGGTACAAGGAATTACGCGAATCGAGGACTCACCTGCCCGAGAGACCGAGTCCCAACACGATGTACAGCACCAGCTGTCAGTGGCAGCAGCGCCTCGGAAAACTGGTCGACGGGCAGGATCGATGGTGGGTACTCGATGCGGAGGGGGAAAGCAGGCAGGAGGTTGCCGCGGATCTCGTGGCGGCCGTGCGTGACGCCGGTCTTCCCGCGCTACGTGCGCGCATCGAGGGGGCGGCTTAGCTCCACATCCGGTCGGTTCTGCTGCCTCACGGACAATCCCTCGACGTGGTCACCTCGGATGATCGATTATCCGGGAAGTACTGGTTGGGGGATAGGCGTCGGTGTTGATCGGTCCGAGTACCGGGTCGAACACCGTGATCCGCTCGGCACGTTTCCCGGAATCGGCTTTCTGCCGACGGCTTTGCCACAGGTCGAGCTGTGAGTTCTTCGAGCGCGTCTTTCCGTGATGTTCGCACCGTCCGCCGCCGGTGGCGACCGTGCAGCGGGTTCCCCTTTTGGTGGTCCCGCCGCACTGCACCGCCGGGTCGTGGATGTGGCAAAGCCCGGAGGGACGCGCCCCGTTGGGGCAGGGCTTACCGGCCTTCGTGGTCGTTCGACAGCGCATGATCGGATCATGCCACTTTCCAGGATCAATCGGACGCACAAGGTAGCTGTTCGCGGTGTCACCGAGGCCTCAGACGCGGATGTTCCAGGAGAGCACACCGTCCGCTGCGTCCACTCGAACCGTGTGTGTGCCGTCCTGAGTCACGGTGAGTTCGTACTGACCCGGCCCTGGCCTCCCGGTATCTGACCACCACGTGTAGGCCGCCTCCACCTCGTCCCACAGTCGGAGCGGACCGAGTTGATCGACGATCCATGGATGCTCATCACGTACGAGGGTCACCCGTGCCCATGACTTCGAACGGATATCGTGTAGTTCGACGTGGCGGTGCTTCTCGTCGATGTCCACCACTGTCGAGCTACCGGTCGAAACCGTTCTGCACGTTGTGGCGGCGTTGTCCGGATCGGCGGCGCTGAGACCGGTCGAGGACTCGGGGAGGTACTGAAGTGCTCCTGGACGCCGAGGAGTTCGGCAGGAGGTTCGCCGAGTGTGAGCGTTCCGCCTGGCGCTTCGAATGCCAGTCCACCTACAACATGAGCAGGGACAGGAGAACTTACGGCTGTTCCGGGCCGGGGAACCGAAACCGGAGGGGCACAATTCGAGGTGGCACGAGCGGGTTCGTGCGTTCTTGGCGGCCGGTAAGAACGTCGGGCGTGTCCGGACTGTCCGTCGGCCGCTCAACGAGTATCAGCGCTACCAGCTTGCCTGGGGGATTCCCGGTAATCTCGATGCAGGAGAAGACATCCGGATTCTGGACCTGACCGACCTGGACTTCGATCTTCCCCAGCGCGACTTCTGGTTGTTCGACGAGTCGCTGGTGGTGGAGTTGTGTTTCGATTCCGACGGCACTCTGGTCACCAGACGACAGCTGGAGAATCCCGATTTGACGCGGTATCTGGCGTGGCGGGACGTAGCCTTGTCACATGCCGAGACGTTGAGCGACTGGAATGCTCGAACCCGACACTGAGCAGCTGAATCGCAGGAGCCTGGCTGAGACGCTCAGGCAACTGCGTGACGCGGCCGGGCTCTCCGGCGAGAGGTTGGCTGTCAGGATCGCGATGTCCCAGTTACGACGATCGGCTTGTGACCGCTGAGCTGTTCTCCGGCTCGGTCGCGTTGCGCGACCACCGAGACATTTCCTGTCACCTGAACCTGTTCGCCCACTCCCGGGAACGATCCCCGGTCGGTAAGGAAGTGCGGCAACCGCTGCTCTCTATCATCTAGGAATATCGTGGTACGTGAGTGGAGGCGTGCCCTGCGTGTATCGTTCACAATGCTCTTTTTGGAAGTGGATGATGGGCAGGGTTCACTGTTTCTTCGTCAGATTTTCCGTTCCCGACGCGTTGTTCGCAGGGCCCATTCGGGTTGTAAGTACTACTTCGCTCTCGTAATCATGTGCTGGGCAGGTGATTTGTTGATAACTTGACATGGACAATGTTGTTGCGGATTCGATATCTTGAGCGCTTTGATATTTCGTGTGCTTTCTGGCATGGTCAAAGCGTAGTCAACTCGCTTCAGGGGGTTTTGATGACAGAGTACGGGCGAAGCTCGTATCCTTACAGTACTTACACTGACGTGGTTCAGCTGAAACAGCAGCACTCGCAACAACAGTCGGTCGGGACTACTAGAGGGCCCGTTTGGCGCAGAAGCTGGCTTGTGTTTGTGGCTGGTTTCCTCTCTGCTGTGTTGGTAGGTGGTTTGGTTTGGTTGAGCGCATGGTTGTTTTCTCCGGGAGATTTCGAAGCGAAGGGGGTATTCACGCTTCGCGATGGGGTGACCCAGTATGCGTCGGTTGGTGATTGTCGGGGATCGGATGGCTATGATGATATTAGGGAGGGAGTTCAGGTTCGAGTGTTGTCCTCAACCGGGGAGGTATTGGCTGTAGGTGAACTAAATAAATCCAAGTACTCTTTTTCCTCTAATTCATGTACATTCGGTATAGCGGTCCCGGGGGTTCCGGGTGGGCACGATATTTATCAGATTGAGGTTTCGCATCGTGGAAAGATGACAGTGTCTGCCGAAGAGGCGCGTTCTGGTAGTATCGCCCTCTCTTTGGGGTGAATCATTACTGGGGAGAGAGGAATCGTGTCCCGTGAATATCGGGAACTGTTTTGAGTGAAGAATCGCACTGTCCTGTGTGGCGGCCGAGCCGTCTTCCGGTGTGCTCATCGCCAGTTCTCCTGGGAACGTGGTCGCTGTTTCGGAAGCGACCACGTCCACCCCTCACCTCACCGACTACCTGATCCCCGTGGCGCGAACCGGAGAATCGGATCACGCGGTACGGTGCGGGTTCTTCAGGAGCTGTACGGCTGGGTTATGGCCTCCAGAAAGTGCTCGGACGGGTCGGTGAAGTACACACCCCGTCCGCCGTGGTTGTTGTTGTGCTGCTCGGGCAGCTTTCCTCGTGGATCGGCCCAGTGCGGCACTCCCTCGTGCCGCAGGCGGCCGTACAACCCGTCGAAATCCGCCTCGGTGATAAGAAAGGCGTAGTGCTGCGGCGGGAACTCGACGCCGGGTTCGGCGAACTGCAGCATAGTGCCGCCGTCCAGTCGTACTACGAGGAAGTGACCACCCGGTTCGGCCGGAGGCAGGTCGAAGATGCGGGTGAAAAACGACGCCGAATCGTGCTTGTCGTGCGCGGCGATGATCGTGTGGTTGAACAGAACGGTCAACGGGTGCTCCCGTGAACTGGACGCCTCCATGCCTGACGCTGTCCGCCACCGGCACGCGACGCGAGTTCGGATTCTGGCGTGTGGCCGGAGAATCCGCAAGCCCCGCGACCGAAACCGCGAAGTATCCTGCCGTACTCTCCCGAGCTCGCCGGGCCGAGACGCGGCTACGGCCGAGCTCGTGGGGAATCAGCCCTTGCGGCGCCGCTCGTTGAGTTCGCGGAGCTGGCGCTTCACGTCGTCGAGCTCCCAGCGGTAGTGACCACCCGGGGTGGTCAGGGTGGGTTCCAGCTGGCCCGTCCGCGCGTAGTTGGTGATCGACTGGTGTGAGATCCCGAGAGCTCGCGCCAGCTCCCCGCTCGTCAGCAGTCGATCGGACATGGTCCGAAGATAGTTCGCTCGATCGGTTGACCGCTTGTCGCTTTAGCAGATTTAGCGGTTCTGTTAGTTTTCACGAGTTAGCAGATTTAGCAGTTTAAGCGCCTTGAGGAGTCACGATGACGAGTGAACGTCAGCACTTCTGGATGCCGATCCCGGCCCCCGAATCGAAGCGGCACGCCTTCCGGGGCAGGCAGTGGGACGGGACTCCAGTGGCCGAGAGCCTGTGTGGTTCGGCGCTGCCGATGGCGCGCCCCAGCGAGATGGACTGGATCCAGTGCCCCACCTGTTGGGACTGCTGGCAGGAGTTGCTGGAACGGGCTCCCGAACCGGAGCCAACCTGCCAGGGCTGTCCCTACCGCTCCGGAAGGCGCGATCCGGAGACCATCCGCGCCGAACTAGAGCGAACCGAATCCCCTTGATTCCGCCGAAGCCGTGGAAAATCCGACCGGTCGGAACGAGCACGTCGGTATCGGGTAGGAGACATGTACTCGGAAATTCGTCTCATGTGGCGACTGGACCGCCGAAAACCCGTTGACGGCAGTGGTTCGATGACTCCATGGGTAGGGCTCAGTACAGCAAAACCATCCAACAAGAGATCTCCGGTTCACGACGCAACGCCTACAAGTGCGAGAAGGCGAGGAAAACCGGGAAGGGCCAGGACATCCAGGGTCCGGTCAAGGGGAGATTGAAGCGTCCGCTGGAGCAGGACGCTGCCGATCGAGCCGCCGAGAAGTACGGTAACTCGGTACGAACCCGCTCCGCGGGACTACCGACCAATGGTAAACGTCGCTGAATCCTCCTGCGTCGGGGTGTTCGAACTGCCGAAGGCTTTCTGGCGTCGAACGACTGATCCCGCTACTGCATTCGGATGAATTTTCAGGCGGAGCTCGAATTCGATAATTCCAGCAGCCGCACCGCACCGCTCGTGGCTTCCGGTGTAGCCGCTGTTGGGCTCCGCCAATCCGTTTTGACCCCACGTGAAACATCCCGCCTCGCGCCGAAACCGGATCATACGTGCGGTTCCAAGCGCATCCCTCGGGCTCGCCCGACGTCCGTCCGGTGACGGAACGCCCGGGGAGCTCTCCCGGCCTGCGTGGAGTGTCGAGTGGTGCGACCGTACGGGCACGCGGCGGCACCCCGCCGCGTCATTCCATGATGATCTCGGGGGACATCGTATGGGCACCATCACCACCAACGACGGCACGGAGATCTACTACAAGGACTGGGGCTCCGGCCAACCGATCGTGTTCAGCCACGGCTGGCCGCTCTCGGCCGACGACTGGGACGCCCAGCTGCTGTTCTTCCTGCACCACGGTTACCGGGTCATCGCCCACGACCGGCGTGGCCACGGGCGTTCCGAACAGACCGGCGAGGGCCACGACATGGACCACTACGCCGACGACCTCGCCGCGCTGACGGCGCACCTCGATCTCTCGAACGCGATCCACGTGGGTCACTCCACCGGCGGCGGCGAGGTCGTCCGCTACCTGGCCCGCCACGGCGAGAGCCGGGTCGCCAAGGCGGCGCTCCTCTGCGCGGTGCCGCCGCTGATGGTGCGGACCGAGAGCAACCCGGACGGCCTGCCCAAGGACGTCTTCGACGACTTCCAGCGGCAGCTGGCCGCGAACCGCTCGCAGTTCTACCGCGACATAGCCGCGGGCCCGTTCTACGGTTTCAACCGCCCGGGCGCCGAGCCCTCGGAAGCGGTGATCCAGAACTGGTGGCGCCAGGGCATGATGGGTGGCGCGAAGGCCCACTACGACGGTGTGGTCGCCTTCTCCCAGACCGACTTCACCGAGGACCTGAAGAAGATCACCGTGCCGGTGCTGGTGATGCACAGCCAGGACGACCAGGTCGTGCCCTACGTGGCCTCCGGGCCGCTGTCGGCGAAGCTGCTGCGCAGCGCCACGTTGCGGACTTACGAGAACTTCCCGCACGGTATGCCCACCACGCAGGCGGAGACGATCAACGCGGACCTGCTGGAGTTCCTGCGCGGGTGACCCACCGATGCCACGCGAGTGGCCGCTCCTGCCGTGCGAGTGGCCGCGACTGGCACGCGACGCCGTGCCCGGCATCGGTCGCGCGGCCGGGAAGGGGCGGTCCACGATGGACCGCCCCACCCGAAACCACCGGAGAACCGCCGGTCAGACCACTGCCGTCATGCCGCCGTCGACGAACAGTATCTGCCCGTTGACGAACGACGCGGCGTCCGAGGCCAGGAACACCGCCGGGCCGAGCAGATCGTCGGTGCTGCCCCACCGACCGGCGGGAGTGCGGCCGGTCACCCAGCCGCTGAACTCGGGATCGTCGACCAGGGCCGAGGTCAGCTCGGTCGCGATGTAGCCGGGTGCGATGCCGTTGATCTGCAGGCCGCTGCCCGCCCACTCGGCGGTCATGGCCCGGGTCAGGTTCCGCAGCCCGCCCTTGGCCGCCGTGTACGGCGCGATCGACGGTCGGGCGAGCTCGGCCTGCACCGAGCAGATGTTGATGATCCTGCCGCTCCCGCGTCGCACCATGTCGCGCGCCACCGTGCGTCCCACGAGGAAGGCGCTGGTCAGGTCGGTGCGCAGCACCTCCTCCCAGCGCTCCACCGAGAGGTCGAACATCGGCTCGCGGTGCTGGAAGCCCGCGTTGTTGACCAGGACGTCGATTCCGCCGTGGCGGTGGGCGATCTCGGCCACCCCTTCGACGACCTCGTTCTCGGCGGTGACGTCGAAGCACACCACGTCGCACTCGGCGCCCGGTACCGCCGCGCGCAGCGCGTCACGTGCTTCGGCGGCCCGCTGTCGGTCGCGGCCGTTGAGCACCACCGTGGCCCCGGCCTCGGCGAGTCCTTTCGCGACGGCGTTGCCGATGCCGCGACTGCTGCCGGTGACCAGCGCGACCCGGCCGGTCAGGTCGAACAGTTCGGATACCAAGGAGTCCTCCGCTCAGGCGACGACGAACAGCAGGGAGGCGATGCCGAAGCCCATCAGTCCGATGGTGGTCTGCATGACCGTCCAGGTCTTCAGCGTCGTCTTCACGTCCATCCCGAAGAAGCGGCCCACCAGCCAGAACCCGGAGTCGTTGACGTGGCCCGCGGTGACCGAGCCCGCCGCCAGCGCCAGCACCAGCGCGGCCAGCTGCACCGAGTTGAAGTCCTGTCCGAGCACCACCGGCTGGACCAGTCCGGCCGCGGTCGTCAGCGCGACGGTGGCCGAGCCCTGCGCGATGCGGATCACCGCGGCGATCACGTAGGCGGCGACGATCACCGGCATTCCGATGTCGGACATGACGTCCGAGAGCGCGTCGCCGATGCCGCTGGCCTGCAGCACGCCGCCGAACATGCCGCCCGCGCCGGTGATCAGGATGATCGCGCACACCGGGCCGAGCGCGGAGTCGAGCAGCTTCTCGACGACGTCCTGGCCGCGTCCCCGGCGGGTCCCCAGGACGTAGGTGGCCACGAACACGGTGATCAGCAGCGCGACCGGTGTGGCACCCAGGGTGCGGGCGACCTGGAACCAGCCCGCCTCGGGGTTCGCCCACCCCGCCTCGCCGGCGGTGTTCAGCCCGGTGTTGGCGAAGATCAGCAGCAGCGGAAGCAGCAGCAGCGAGATGACGGTGCGTGCGGGGGGCGGGTTCTCGTCCTGCTCCACGGGACCGCCGCCGTTGAGCAGTTCCGGCACCGGCAGCACGATGCGCTTGCCCACCCAGAGGCCGTAGAGGTAGCTGGTCAGGTACCACGTCGGAATCGCGACCACCAGGGCGAGCGCGAGGACCAGCCCGACGTCGGCACCCAGCAGTCCGCTGGCCGCCACCGGCCCGGGGTGCGGTGGAACGAAGATGTGCATCACCGAGAACGCGCCCGCCGTGGGCAGGCCGTAGCGCAGCACGCCGCCGCCGAGCCTGCGTGCCACCGCGAACACGATCGGCAGCATCACGACGAGTCCCGCGTCGAAGAAGATGGGAAAGCCGAAGATCAGCGAGGCGACGCCCAGCGCCATCGGTGCGCGTCGTTCGCCGAACCTGTTCAGCAGCGCGTCGGTCAGCGACTGGGCGCCTCCGCTGACTTCCAGGAGTCTGCCGAGCATCGCGCCGAGCCCGACCAGCAGCGCCACGCTGGCCAGCGTGGAGCCGAATCCGCTGGTGAGTGTTTCGATGATGCTGTTCGCGGGGATGCCGGACGCGAACGCGGTGGCGAGGCTGACCAGCACCAGCGCGAGAAAGGCGTGCACGCGCAGCTTGATGATCAGGAACAGCAGTACGGCGATCGCGGCCGCCGCTATGCCGAGTAATGGGCCCGAACCCATTGTCTGTGTCCAGCCATCGATGTTCATTCAAAAGCTCCGTTGCTTTGTGCCGGTTTCGATGGTCATCGCGCGGCGTGGCAGGCGCCGGGGTCGAGAGCCGCGAGGGTCTGCCGCACGATGTCTTGCGGGGTGTCGACGACGTCGACGGTCAGGCCGGCCTCGTCGGGGTGTAGCGGTTCGAGGTCGTCGAACTGCGAGCGCAGCAGTGAGCTGGGCATGAAGTGCCCGGAACGGCTCGTGAGCCTGCCCTCGATCGTTTCGGCCGAGCCGGACAGGTGCAGGAACCGCACGTTCGCCCCGGCCTGCCGCAGGACGTCCCGGTACGTCCGCTTCAGCGAGGAGCAGGTCACGATCGTGTTCGTCCCGCTCGTGGCGTGTCGGGTGATCCAGTCGCGGATCCGCCACAGCCAGGGCAGCCGGTCCTCGTCGGTGAGCGGGACGCCTGCCGTCATCTTGGCGATGTTGGCTTCGGGGTGGAACTCGTCGGCCTCGGCCGAGGGCCGATCGAGCTGTTGGGCGAGCAGCTGCGCGACGGTGCTCTTGCCCGCCCCCGAAACGCCCATCACCACCAGGCATGTGGCTGTCATACGACTCCCTCGTCGAGCTGCGTCCGTTTCCGTGTCATGTCCACGCGGCTAAAAAGTATTACCTTTGGCGGCGAAAGTTATCACCAAATGATGTGACTGGGAAGACACCGGGAACTCGGTAATCTGTACGGGTAAACCCGGCAACCGTGGAGCAGGAGAACGACGTGACGAGGTCCGGACACGGACACGAGGGGAGTGAGCAGCGGGCGAGTTCTGCGAACGACACCGCGACCGTGCGTGCTTCACCGGCCGATGCGGTGGGAGGCGGTGCCGGGGAGTCGAATGTCGAAGTGCTGCACAGTGGCGTGCTGGACACGCTCGGCAAGGAGATCACCGACGGTAGGTTGCCCACCGGACACGTGCTGACGCTCGACCTGCTCGAGGAGCGGTTCGGGGTGTCGCGCACCGTGGTGCGGGAGAGCGTGCGGGTGCTGCAGTCGATGGGGCTGGTCACGTCCCGGCGCCGGGTCGGCATCACGGTTCAGCCGAGGCGGTCCTGGAACGTGTTCGACCCACGTGTGATCTGGTGGCGACTCGCGGGCGAGGGGCGGGAGGCCCAGTTGCGTTCGCTGACCGAGCTTCGCATCGCGGTCGAACCACTGGCCACGGCCGACGCCGCGCGCAACGCTTCGGGCGAGGTGAGATCGCGTGTGGTGGAGCTGTCCTCGATGATGCGCGCCAAGGGCGAAGCGGGTGAGCTCGACGACTTCCTCGAGCTGGACATCGAGTTCCACACCGCGTTGTTGCGGACCAGCGGCAACGAGATGTTCGAGGCGTTGGCCGATGTGGTCGCGGTGGTGCTGCGGGGGCGAACTCAGCTGGGACTGATGCCGCACCAGCCGGTTCCTCGCGCGCTGGACCTGCACGAGCGAGCCGCGCACGCCGTGGCCAACGCGAGATCGGAGGAGGCCGAGGACGCCATGCGCGAGCTGCTCGCCGAGGTCCGGGACGCCGTCGTTCCGGTCTGGGGGAATCCTCCGGTGGGGAAGTAGAGCTGCGTCGTGTGGGCCTGCGGGGGAGCGGCCGACGTGCCGAAACCGGGCGACGGCCCCGAGTGGTCGGCCGCGTCGGCCGTGCTCACGGCAGGTGGCCGAGCGCGCTCGAGATGCTGTCGGCGGCGCGCGCCACCGTCGGGGCCAGCGTGGCGAGTTCGTCCATGCTGTGCTCCAGGGACAGCGCGGAGACGCTGACGCCGCCGATGACCGCCGCGGTGTGGTCGCGCACCGCGGCACCGACGCACCGCACGCCGGGCTCGTTCTCCCCGTCGTCGAGGGCGTGGCCGCCGCGGCGGACGTCGGCGAGCCGCCGCAGCAGCGCCTCGCGGGTGGTCAGCGAGTTCGCCGTCCGCGCTTCCAGCGTCAGCGTGTCCAGCAGGGTGTCGAGTTCGCCCGTGGGCATCGCCGCCAGCGCGGCCTTGCCTATGGCGCTGCTGTGCCACGGCAGGCGCATCCCGACCCGCGAGCTCATCCGGTACGGCTTGTCCGGTTCCTTCTTGTGGACGTAGCAGAGCTCGTCGCCGAAGCGCAGCGCGAAGTGCACCGTGCAGCCGGTCTCGTGCAGCAGCCAGGACAACACCGGTTCGGCCTGCGTGGTCGGGTCGAACCGGTCGATCACCCGGTTCGCCAGCCGCACCACCCGGTTGCCGACCCGGTACTCACCCGCGCCGTCGGTGTTGACGAAGCCCGTCTCCACCAGCACCCGCAGCAGTCGGTGCACAGTGGACTTCGGAAGCCCCGTGGCGGTCGCCAGGTCGACCACCCGGCTGTGCTCGGTGAGACCTTCCAGCACACGCAGCACCTTGCGCGCCGCCCCGGGGCCTTCGAACGACTCGTTGTTGCTCACCTGCTCATCCAGCCACCGTCGACGACGAGAACATGGCCGTTAATGTAGTTCGCCGCCCTCGAGGACAGAAACACCGCCGCCCCGACCAGATCCTCGGGCTCGCCCCAGCGCCCGGCCGGGATGCGTGATCTGATCTCGGCCTCGCGCGTGGGGTCGTCCCGCAGCGGGGCGGTGTTGTCGGTGGTGATGTAGCCGGGGGCGATCGCGTTGACCCGGACGCCGTGGGGTCCCCACTCGTTGGCCAGCGCCCTGGTCAGTCCGGCGACGGCGTGCTTCGACGCCGCGTAGCCCGCGACGCCCTTGCCACCCTGGAACGACAGCAGCGAGGCGATGTTGATGATCCTGCCGTCGCCGCGCTCGACCATCCGCCGCCCCACCAGCTGGCTGAGCGCGAACACCGAGTCGGTGTTGATGCCCAGCACGCGACTCCAGTCGTCGAGGCCGACCTCGGTGGCCGGTTCGCGGTGAATGATTCCGGCGTTGTTGACCAGAATGTCGATGTGGTGCTCGGCCACGACGGGTTCCAGCACCTCGCGTGCTCCGGAGGGGTCGGTGAGGTCGGCCACCACCCGGTGCACCCTGCCGCCGTGCGCGCCCGCCTCGGCGGTGACCTCGTCGAGGTCGTCGTGGTGCCCGAGCAGGACCAGGTCCGCGCCAGCGGCGGCCAACCCGAGGGCCACCGCGCGCCCGATGCCGGTACGCGCGCCGGTGACCAGTGCGGTGCGCCCGCTCAGGGAGAACAGTTCGGTACTCGTCATCGTTGATCGCCCCCCGGTCAGCGAAGTTCGTCGATCGCCACGTGGTCCATGTCCCCGAAGTCCTGGTTCTCCCCGGCCATGGCCCACACGAAGCCGTAGCGGTGGGTCCCCGCACCACTGTGGACCGACCAGCTCGGCGAGATGACCGCCTGCTCGTTGCGCACGACCAGGTGGCGCGTCTCGTCGGGACGGCCCAGCAGGTGGATCACCCGGTGCTCCGGTGGAAGGTCCACGTAGAGGTAGCACTCGGTGCGTCGGTCGTGCGTGTGACACGGCATCGTGTTCCACACGCTGCCCTCGGCGAGTTCGGTGATCCCCATGACGAGTTGGCAGGAGTGGATTCCCTCGGGGTGAACGTACTTGCGCAGCCCGCGCACGTTGGCGGTGGCCGGATCGCCCAACTCGGCGGGAGTCGTGTCCGCGTGTCGGGCCACCCGCGTCGGGTACTCGGTGTGGGCGGGCGCGGAGACCAGGTAGAACCGCGCCCCCTCGTCACTGCTGAACGACACCGACCTCGTCCCCCTGCCGACGTAGAGGCAGTCGCGGTGCGCCAGCTCGTACTCCTCCCCGTCCGCGGTCACCGATCCGCCGCCGAGCGCGATCACGCCCAGTTCCCGGCGTTCGCAGAAGTACTCGCTTCGCAGCGGTGGTTCGGCGCTCAGTTCCAGTGCGGTTCCCGGCCGTGGGACGGCGCCGCCCAGCACCATTCGGTCCTGGTGGGTGTAGACCGTGCGGATCTCGCCCGGTGCGAACAGGTCCTCGACCAGGTAGTGCGCCCGGAGCTCCTCGGTGCCGAACTCCGTGTACTGGCCGGGATGGGTGGGGTGCCTGATCTCCACGTCGCCGTCCTTTCGGGAGCAATCGATTTCGTCCATGCGGTCGATAGCTCCGGAATGTGTTCGGGGTCACGATGTTGTCGCGGTAAATGGAACCGCGTTCTGTATTTCGGAACAACCGCCATTCGGGGGTCCGGAGGTCGTAGTGCCGTACCAACAGGAAGCGAATCCGGCCGGATCACTGCTGCTCTCGGCGTTGCTCGCGCTGCTCCCGCTGGTCGTGCTGCTGGTGCTGCTGGGTGTCTTCCGGTGGAAGGCGCACTGGGCCGGGGTCGCGACGCTCGGGGTCTCGCTGCTGATCGCCGTGGGGGCCTACGGGATGCCGCCGCTCATGGCGGTCAACGCCGGGATCTACGGCGCCGCGCAGAGCGTGCTGCTGATCCTGTGGCTGACGTTCAACGCGATCTGGATCTACAACATGACCGTCCACAGCGGTCATTTCGCGGTGCTGCGAAGAGCGTTCTCCTCGATCGGTGACGACATCCGGATCCAGGCGATCGTCATCGCGTTCTCCTTCGGCGCGCTGCTGGAAGCCCTGGCCGGCGGCGGCAGCCCGGTCGCCATCTGCGCGGTGATGCTCATCGCGCTGGGGGTGCGACCGCTCAAGGCGGCCACCCTGACGTTGATCGCCAACACCGCGCCGGTTGCCTTCGGCGGGATGGGAAACCCGATCACGGTGCTCGGCGAGGTCACCGGTCTGCCGGCCGGGGACTTCGGTGCGATGGCCGGACGGCAGGTCTCGCTGCTGGCGATCGTCGTTCCGTTCGTGCTGCTGTTCGTGGCCGACGGCAGGCGTGGGCTGCGCCAGGCGTGGCCGGGCGCGCTCGTCGGTGGGGTGAGCTTCGCGGTCGCGCAGTTCGTGGCCTCGGAACTGGTCTACCAGCTCGCCGACATCGTCGCCGCGATCGTCTCCGCCGCCGCCTTGCTGCTGTTGCTCCGGGTCTGGCGCCCCGCCGGTGAACCGGTGACCGCCGCGGCCATCGCCGGGGGAGGCGGCGCCGTCGAGGACTCCGGCCCCGAGCGGGATCGGCGTTCCGAGGTGCTGCGCGCCTTCGCGCCCTACGTGATCATCATTCTGGTGTTCTCGCTGGTGCGGGTCGAAGCGCTTCGAGCGCCGCTGGCGGCGATCGGCACCACCTTCGCCTGGCCGGGACTGGACATCGTTTCGTCGACGGGCGCGACCGTCGACACCGACTACGAGTTCGCCTTCGGTTCGGCCACCGGCACCCTGCTGCTGATCTCCGGGCTGCTGTCCCTGCCGTTCCTGCGCGTCTCGCCACGCGACGGAGCGCTGGTGTGGGGCCGGACCGTGCGCCAGTTCGGCTGGGCGATCCTGGCCATCCTGGCGGTGTTCGCGCTGTCCTACGTCATGAACTTCTCCGGGCAGATCACCACCCTCGGCACGTGGCTGGCCGACACCGGGCCGTTCTTCGCGTTCCTCTCGCCGATCGTCGGCTGGTTCGGCGTCACGATCACCGGCACCGACGCGGGATCGAACGCGCTGTTCGGCAAGCTGCAGAGCACGGCGGCCTCCCGGATCGGTGCCGACCCCGTGCTGCTCGGCGCGGCGAACTCCTCCGGCGGCGTGATGGCCAAGATGATCTCGCCGCAGAACCTGGCGGTGGGGACCGCCGCGGTCGGCCTGGTCGGTCAGGAGGGCGTGCTGTTCCGCCGTATCTTCGGCTGGAGCCTGCTGTTGCTGCTGGCCGTGTGCTGCTTGGTGTTCCTGCAGTCCACCCCGGTCCTCGGGTGGATGGTGCCGTGATCGTCGACTGGAGACGGATGTTCAGCCGCGGACCCCTGTTGCCGGCGGCCTCGACCGGTACGGTGGCCGCGTCGTTGCCCGGTTCCGCCACCGGCCCCGTTCCCACCGAGACGCGGTCCTTCGGGGTGCCGCGACGATTTCGCGCGAAATTTACGCCCGGGCGGTGTCCGGCTCCCCCGGAAGCGGCGATTACGCGGGAACGAATCCCACGTACCGTTCGCAGTCGGCGTGGGTGGCGTGCCCGCGCCGGACCCACTGTTGGGATCGGCGCGGACCTCGCGACCGGATGAGCGCGACCGTGGCCGGAACGAACCGGGAGGGTACTTCCCTCGAACGTCGCGGTCTCACGACCGCGCGGGCAACGATCTCATCGCTACGCCCTGCCCGGGTCGCGCTGCCGCAGTTCGCCGGCCAGCTCCAGGTTGTGCTGCTTGATCCAGCCGGGAATGAGGAAGGCGTCCACGAGTGCCCACACGGCACTGATGGGGCTGGTGATGACGAGCACCGTGCACACCAGCTGCGCCACGGCGGTACCGACGCGGTTGCCCGCGTAGAATCGGTGGGCACCGAACAGGCCGAGGAAGAGCCACAGCACGTAGCTGACCACCAGCGACTTCTGTCTGGCCTGGTACTCCATCATGTCGTATTCAGCGTTCAATCGGATGTCTCCCCGAGGGATGCGGTTTCAGAGCCGCTCCATCCTATGTTTCGGTCGAACGGTTGTTCGTTCCGGTCGTCCCGGTGACGACAGTGGTGGACGCAGCGCACATTCCAGCTGTCGCGGGGTAAGTCCTCGTTGACACCGCGTGTGCCGGTCACGCGTGAATTTCGCGCGAAATCCGCGAGCACCCGGAGGTCCTCACTCCGGCACCCGGGCCAGTCCGGCGTAGATGCCGCTGGGTTCGGTGGGGCCCGCGATCTCGCCGTGGTGCCAGTCCTGGGCGTAGCGGATTCCCGGCTCGACTAGCCGGGTGCCCTCGAACAGGCTGAGCACATCCTCGTAGCCCCGCGGGTAGGCCTGGTGGTTGGCGCGGCTGTGCTGGATGCGCTCGGCCACTCCGCTCGTGTTCACGGCACCGTCGTCGGTGGTCAGGTGCGAGATCGCGATGTAGCTGCCGGGCGCCAGCCCCGCCCGGTACCTCGCCACCGTGTCACGCAGCCGATCGGTGTCGGGGAAGTACTGCAGCACGCAGAGCAGCAACACCGCCACCGGCCGGTTCAGATCCAGCATGCCGCGGGTGACCGGCGAGTTCAGCACCTCCGCCGGGTCGTTGAGGTCGCCGCGCAGGATCGTGACCTTGTCCACCCCTTCGAGCAGCAACTCGCTGTGCGAGACCGCCACGGGCTCGTTGTCCACGTAGACCACCCGGGAATCCGGATCGTGCCGGTGCGCGATCTCGTGCACGTTGCCGATCGTGGGCACCCCGGAACCCAGGTCGAGGAACTGATCCACCCCCTGCCGGCAGCAGTGGGCCACCATGCGGCGCAGCAGTGACCTGTTCTCCCGCGCCATGCTCGCGATCCGGGGCTCGCTCTCGGCGATGTGATCCCCCAGCTCGCGGTCCACGGCGAAGTTCGCCGACCCGCCGAGCCAGTAGTCGTAGACCCGCGCGGGATTGGGAAGACCGACGTCGGTGTCGCCGGGGAACCCGTAACCGTGGTCGTGTGATTCGTCGAGGCCGGTCATAAGCTCTCCCACACCGGAGGTTCGCGACGAACACAGCTTACGCCTCGACTCGCCTGGACACCGCCCGGAAGTGAATACTGTTTGCTTCTATCTGTTCGGGTGGTGCTGTGGATCGTTTCCAGGGGATGGCGTGGGCACGGTGTTCGTCGCTACCGAAGGAGAAGTGCTCTGGAGGGATCGAACCGGTTACTCTCGGCCACTACGCTCCTGTCGCCCACCGGGTTCATCCCGGCCTGCCGGGCGGCACCGCTCGAGCCGGGGTCCCAGGCCGGTAACTCCGTAGTGGGGGCCGAACGAAGGCGATGAGAGCGGGCGTCACCGTGATCGGTCGGAATCTCGTTCGAACGATTCGCCTCGTTCCGCCAGAACTTCTCCGAGCGTCTCGAGCGCCGCGACGGTTCGGGGGAAACCCGCGTAAGGCAGACTCTGCACGAAGACCTCCTTGACCTCCTCGCGGGAAATCTCGTTGTTGAGGCTGGCGGCGATGTTCGCCTTGAGCGGAGATTCCGTGACCCCGAGCGCGATTATCGAGGCGAGTCTGATCAGCTCTCGTTCCCTGACGGAGAGTACGGAACGATCGTAGACATCGGCGAAGACGAAACCGACCATGAGGTCCTCGAAAACCGGGTCCAGGGATCGTAACCGATCCAGCATGCGTTCGCCGGCCTCCGGTTCGCGTTGTCGGATCACCTCGTGGCCGCGTTCCAGTCGTGACCGATCATGCTGGTTCATGAAGCCCTCCTGTCCGTACTGGCCGGAACGTCGCCTATCCGGGCCAGCTCGACCCCGTAAGCCCGCAACAGGACGTTTCCGTCGGGTGAACTCGCGTAGTAGCGTTCGTCTCCCGTGACCTCAACTCTGATGTGGTTTCCGTACTGTCCGAAGAGGTCGAGATCATTCGCGTTTTCCGTGAAAAGGTCGAGTCCTTCCAGTCCGCGCGGAACGTAGACCGCCTGCGAGAGGTCCTCTGCGGGAGGCAACGCGGCGGTGCGCAGGGTTGAGCAGATCAGCAGGGCCGGGATGCTCATCTCGTCGAGAAACCGTTCCCCCGCCAAGTTCGGTGCCCAGGTCGCCCTGGCACTCTTCTCATCGGCACGGGCGTCGCGGAGGTTGTCGAACACGCCGCTCAGTCTCACCGGCGAGGTCTCCGACGGGTAGGGGTCGTTGACGCTGCTGCCGTGTTGTCCGTTTTCGGGGGGTCGTGGTGAACGAACCACCTCGTCCTTTCGACTCAGCAGAACATCCGTGTGAAAGTGCTCCCGAGACGCGGTTCGTATGTGGCCGTCCGGTCCGATCAGGTCCGAACGCAGATACACCCGGATCCGCATGGGATCGGCCGGACGATCCGGTTCCGCTGCCAGCTCCCCCTCGATTTGCAGCGAGAACGGCAACTTTCCCGCGAAGGGGCGGACGAACCTTCCGAACAGCGCATCGCGAAAACCGGTGACCGTCCTGTCCGGGGCGAAGGTTTGCGCCGCGTTCGCGGCGAGGTTCAACATGAACGTTCCCGGCAGGGTGGGCTGGTTTCGTACCAGGTGATCGTGCAGGTATCGATCACGATTCGGATCGAATCTCAGTCGCCATGTCGCGGTTCGGAGTGTGGAGTTGGTAGTGGGCAAGGTTCGTGCCGACATTTCTTTCTTCTTCGGTTCGGTTCTGTTGCCGGATATTTCGGGTCCGTTGGACTGGTTCCATTCCTGCTCGTTCCCGCCGAGGTACACCGGGTCGTCCGCACGCGTTCTCGCGGCGCGCAGCTCGCGAATGAACTGCTCGTTCCCTTCCGAGGTCGAAATCGGGGTGAACCATTGATTTCGGTCGAGGCGTGCGCGCAGTAGCGGTTGTGACGCCATGCCGGTGTTCTCCCAGAGAGGGAATCCTATGGTGAACTCCCGTTCCGAGTTCGTGTACGGCCCCGTCTTCTGCAAGTACGCGTTCGCGCAGGAGTAGTCGCTGTCGTTCGGGACCCCGAGGACGCCGGCGATCGATCCAACGTTACACCACAAGGTAGGTGGGTGATCCGCCAAAGCTCTCTTCAGGTTGTCGTGTCCCACCACTTTGGTGTCGCGGACCCGCTGGAAGGAGTCGAGCGTCTTGCGCTCGAGTTTGGCCGGTTGCTCCACACCCGCCGCGTGGATGACCAGATCGACGCGGCCCTCGGTCCGCAAGATTTCCCCGCTCGCGTTCCGCACGGCTTCCGAATCCGTGATATCGCATGAGAGGTAGTGAACCCTGTCCTCGCCGAACGCTTCGCGCAATTGTTCGAGATCGCGCTGTATTTCACGTGCTCGGAGCATGTCGTCGACTTCGTTGACGACTGATTGCGGGGAACGTCGTTCGTCCGACTCGTGCAGTTCACTTATCAGTGAGCGACGGAGTGCGAGCAACTGATCGTCCTCGGCCTCGGCGATCCGCGCGGGTATCTCCCGCGGGGCGGTACGTCCGAGCAACCACAGTCGCGGTGCGACGTTTCGGCTCAGCCCGTCGAGAATCGAACGAACCACCCCACTGGTTCCTCCCGTTACGAGCACTACCGAGTCGTCACTGACAGGCAACCGCGGTACCTCGTCGGGAAGAGGATCGGCGAGGAGCGCTTCGGTGTGGCGTACACCCTCGACAATGCGGACCACGGTGCGCGGCAGATCGTTCTCGCGTTCTCGCGCCAGATTCCGGAGCACGTCGTGATTCGGTTCCTCCTCGGTGGTCACGACCGACATGGCCGTATCCGGGTACTCACGATTCAGCGCTCTGATCATCCCGGAGAACAACGCTGCCTTGGGATGCTCGGTGTCGCCGGGCGGGTGGTTGGTGAACAGTACCGCCACTGATCCGGTTTCCCCCGCCCAGCGTGGGGCGAGTCGTCGCACGGCCAGGAAAGCCAGGTCGTGTAACCGGAGAAACCGTTGATCAGGACTCTCTCGTGTTCGCTCCGCCGGAAGGTCGACGATCACTGTCAGATGTGGTGTGGCTTCGTCCAGCGCTCGGTGGAACGGCTCCAGCGAGGTGGCGTCCCGAAGGTCCGCTCCCGCCCGCACGTCCTGAGCCGTCGTTTCCGAATGATCAGCGTCGACCACCACGGCTCCGAGGCTGTCGAGCTCCGCACGGAACGGAGCGATGGTCTCGGGATGATCGCTCAACACCACACTGCCAGGTGGTACTGGCGGTACTCGCCCTTCCCCGGTCATGGGGGAGGGCAGCAGTGAAGGGACGTATCTGCGCGTGAGTTCCGCTGAGTTCCGTTGAGTGGAGTGCTCGTCCGGCGTCTCGACAGTCGTTCCGCTCACCGGCCGGACGGCCACGGTGATCTCCTCGCCCACCACGTCGGTAGTACCGTCGTCGGAGTGCAGGGCGCGGAGCACATCCACCGCGCCGTCCGCCCCGGGAAAGCGCCTCCCGGTTCGGGGAGTCGGGACATCCTCACCGGAGCGGATGATGTCCAGGTTGGCGAGTACCGGCCACCCGTGTTCGGAAGCGGTGCGTTCGTCCGTGACGGCCATCAGGAAGGCACCTTCCGAGTACTCTTCGCGCCGTCCACTGATCGCTGTCGCCGAGCGGCTCTTGCCGTTGATACCGAGTACCAGAGCCAGTTCGAGCTCCCCCGTCCGGAGGTAGCGGTCCGCGGTGTGCAGGGCGTGCAACGTCGAATCGTTCCCGCTGTCCACCGTCATGCAGGCTCCGTGCAGGTCGTGGCGAGCCGCGATACGAGAAGCGATGACGTTCGGCAGCACGCCTGCCTGGGTGTCTTCACTGGGGGGTGGGATCGCGTCGCGTGATTCTCGTAGTCGAGGGAGGACACCGGTGAGTGTCTCCGGTTCGAGTGCGTGTTCCAGCGTTTGGCTGAGATCGTCGAAGTAGCACCGGAACGCCGTATCGGCCAACCTGGTCGGCACTCCCGTGTGAGCGCCGATGATTCCCGTGGTGTCCCGCGATTCGGCCCAAAGCTCCCCGTGATCCTCGATGAAGCGATTCGTGACCTGCAGGGCCATCAGTTGCGTCCGATCGATCGTTCCCATCGTGCGCTGTGACAGCCGTGTCTCCACGGGATTCGGTAGAGGATAGTGCTCTCCGAACGAGTGGGGGAAAGCCTCGGTGTCACCGCGCAGCCAATCGCTGACTTCTTTCGTGGAAGGCTCGGTGGGTAGGAGCGCTGACCAGGCGACGAGTACCGTCGAACCGCTGAGCGGGGGCGGGCCGGAGCGCTGCGGGAACTCATTGTCCGGGCGTCCCGCTTCCGGAGCGTCGGAGACCAGCAGGTGCGCGTTGGTGCCGCCGAAACCGAACGCGGACGCGCCGAGGGTGCGCCTGCGATCTCGAGTTCTCGGTAGTGGGAACTCCTCGACCGGGATTAGGGTGCGGGAGGTGTCGATGTCGCTACTCGGTCGTGTGAAAGCCGGCTGGGCGGGAAGACGTTCCGCTCGCAGAGCCGAGATCGCGTGGATGGCCGAGATCACTCCGGCCGCCCAGCCCGGATGACCGAACACCGCCTTGTTCGCGACAGTCGGGTATCCACGACTCGGCGCCAAGGCGGCGAGCGTACCGAGCTCGGAAGCGTCACCGGCCGGTGTTCCCGTGGCGTGCGCGATGACCCCGTCCACGTCCTCCGGGCGAAGCCCGTTGACGGTCCGAGCGCGGTGTACGGCACGTTCCTGTCCGGCCGGGTTGGGTGCGGAAATGGACTTCCCCCGCCCGTCCGCCGCCGCGCCGAAACCGGTCAGTACTCCGAGTACCGTATCGCCGTCCGCCGTCGCTTTCGACAGTTTCTTGAGAGTCACCACTCCGGCCGCGTCGCAGAACAGCGTTCCGTCGGCTTCGTGGTCGAAAGACCTTACCTGACCGGTGGGAGACAGTCCGCTGACCTTTGAGAACATTACCGACATGCTCGGATCCAGCACGGAGAATCCGCCGCAGTAGGCTATATCGCAGTCGCCCGCCAGCAATGCTTTCGTCCCCAGGTCGATCGCGTACAGCGAAGAGGAGCACGCCGTGTCGACCACCAGGGACTCCGAGACGTTGCTGATCACTCCGGAAGCGGAATCCCTGACTATGCGGTGCGGAGTCGATTGCTCGGGAACTTCGAGTGCGTTCCGGTAGTGTCTCAGCAGGGAACGCACTACCCGTTCCGATTCCTCGTCGCTTTCACCCAGTGCGCCGCGGGACCTCGCTACCGTGACGGCTTCCATCAGGCTCTGACTGCCCCCGGACCAGCCACCGAAGTACAGTCCGCACCGATCGTGCTCGTCGGATCCGACGCCGTCCCGCGCCTGTAGCAGGCTGTGGCGCAACCACCGTGTTCCCCGCTCGCGCATGCTCGCTCCGAGCAGGTCCTCGTCCCTGCGCAGGCCAGGATGTGGTGAGAAGTCGTGGATGTAGCCCGAAACCCGCGCGTATGTGCGGTCCCGCTCCGACCGATCGGCCGACCAGAAATGGTTCAGGTGGAAACGCTCACCGGGTTCGCTGAACACGTTGTCGCCTCGCTGCAGGGCTTTCCAGAGTTCCTCGGGCGAGTACGCGGTCGGCAGCGCCAGTCCCATACCGACCACCGCGATGAGCTGGTCATCAGTGCCGTTCCGACGTTCCATTTATCGGTCACCCCTCGTTCGTGTCCCGGGAACCGAGGCTTTTCAGCAGACTCGTGATCTCACCGAGCGTGCTGGCATCCGCCGGTGAGAGGCCGGTGGAGGGTTCGGGGAGACCGAAGTGTTCGCGGGCGATCCCGAAAATTTCCACCTGCTTGATGGAGTCCGTGCCGAGATCGGCCTCCAGGTCGATGTCTTCGGTGAGCATCTCCTCGGGAAATCCGAGATTTTCGGCGTAAATCTTACGGGTTCGGGAGAGCAGTGAATCGCTTTCCGGAGCTGGTTCGGATTCATCCGGGGTTTCCCGGCTCTCGGGGGGAGGTGTTCGCACGCCGGGAGCCGCATCGTCCGCTCGTGGAGTCGGTTCCGGTGTCGACGCGGCGGTGTCCGGTTGGGCTCGTTCGGCCTTGAGCGGTTCTGGTCGGGTTGGTGTTTCCGCCGGTACCGAGGTCGACTCCGGAGGGTTGTGGAAGGTGGGGGCCTCCGGCCCTTCGCCGTCCGCTTCGTCCGGGAAAAGTCTCCGTTCCAGATCGTTTGTCGCTCCCCGCTTCGGGAGGACGGGAACAGCGGTGACCAGTGGGGGCAGGGAGTTGCGGACTATTCCCGTCAGTGCCTTGCGCGCGCCGGCCTCCACGAAAGTGCGCACACCGTCACGGAACAGCCTTAACAGTCCGTCGTAGAACCGAACCGGTGTTACCATGTGATTGTCCACCAGCATTCTCACGTCATCAGCGGAAACCAGGTAACGTCCCAGTGTGGCGGAGAATACCGCTTGACGCGGGGCACTGATCGGCAGCGAAGCCGTGGCGGCCGTGAATTCTTCGGATGAGTTCCGCATGATCGGATTGTGGAATGCGTATGCCGTGTGTAGTGGCGTGACCACGGCTCCTGCTGCCCGAGCCACTTCCCCCAGTGACTCCAACGCGGATCTCGGGCCCGATATCACGGTCTGTCCGGGGCCGTTGTCCACGGCTACTTTTATCGAGGGGTCATCGACGAAACCAACGAGATGTTCCACGCGCCTCGCGTCCGCGGACACGGCTGCCATTCCGGTTTCGGTGGGTCCGGTTCGCCGTAGTGTTGCCGCTCTCTCGCACACCAGTCTCGTGGCGCTGTCGACGTCCATCGCTCCGGCCGACGTCAGCGCGGCGAGCTCCCCAAAGCTGTGCCCTGCCAGAACATCGGCTTTGACCCCCAGGCCGAGCAGTATCTCGTTGGTGGCGGCGTTCGTGGCGAAAATAGCGAGATCGGTCAGGTCCGGTTGTTCCGAAGCGAGTGATTTCGTGGTGGGGGACGACGGGTCGGACAACAGCGGAGAAACCGGGCCGTAACCGTACTCTCCGGCTACCTGGTCGACTTCGGCGAGCACGTGCCGAACACGTGGGAACCCATTCGCTCTCTCGTCCAGTATACCCGGGACGTACGCTCCTTGTCCGGGGAACAGAAAAGCTGTTCGTTCTTGCAATTTAACACCCCGACGATTTCGTTCGCGGTTTTCGGTGTCGAAGTTTCGGTGAAATCTACAGGAAGGTGCTGACACGGTGCTGACGTGGCGCTGATGCGAATTTTTTATGAACCGGGGGAATTTTTCGTGATGGTTTTTCCGGTGTTCAGGGCGGATTTCTGGTGGATTTTGGTGTGATCTTCTTTCGTCGTGGCGGTTTCACGCGGTCGAAGCCGCTTCGGGGTGGTTCGGTGGTGCACCGAACCGCCTGCCGACGCGGAACCGGTCGGTTCGTGCGCGGGTGCCGCTCGCCGGTGATCGACCTCCCGTCCGACCGCATCCGGCACGAGCCGACCGAATCGGGCACGGAAGGTCGGGTGGACGCTACGGCCGAGGCCCTAGTTTCGAATCCGGGAAGGAGGTCGCCGTGCTCGACCGTCTCAACGAGGCCATGGACCACGTCGAGCGGCACATCGCCGCCGACATCGACATCGAGGTGCTCGCACGGATCGCCCACACCTCGCCGTACCACTTCCGGCGGATGTTCGCGACGCTCGCCGGAATCCCGCTGTCGGAGTACGTGCGCAGACGCAGGTTGACGTTGGCAGCGGGGGAGGTGCTGGCCGGGCGGCGCTCGCTGCTCGACATCGCCGTGACCTACGGCTACGGCTCCGGCGAGACCTTCGCGCGGGCGTTCCGTGCAGTGCACGGTGTCGGTCCGGCCGAGGCGAGACGTTCCGGGGCGGCACTGACCTCCCAACCACGGATGACGTTTCACCTCACCGTCGAAGGGAGCACACCCATGGAGTTCCGGATCGTCGACAAGGCGGAGTTCCGGCTGCTCGGCTACCGCACCGAGGTGCCGATCGTGCACGAGGGACACAACGAGGCCATCGCGGAGTTCACCGCGAGCATCGGCACCGAGCGGTTGGCGCGGTTGAAGCCGCTCTCGGACCAGGAACCGGAGGGCATCGTTTCCGCGGTGGAGCCGCACGACGACTCGTCGCGTTCCGAGGGCAGCCTGACCGAGTTCCTGCAGGGGGTGGTGTCCTCGGCCGCCGCCCCCGAGGAAGAAGGAGTAGCGGAGCGAGTCGTGCCCGCCGGGACGTGGGCGGTGTTCCGCTCCGAGGGCGAACCACCGGAAGCCGCGCAGTACATCTGGCGGGACGTGTTCACCCAGTGGTTCCCCTCCAACCCCTACCGCGGCGTGCCCGGCCCGGAGATCCTGAGTGCCCAGCCGACCGGCGACGGCACCCGGATGAACTACGAACTGTGGTTGCCCGTGGAACACACCGGGTGAGCCGAGTTCGTCGCTTCGCACGGGGCCGTGCCGCGAGGCACGGCCCCCACCGGGTTCCGGGTACGCCGGTGGCCGTCCGGCACCGGGTGGGGACGGTGCATCCCGCTCCGCGACGAGGAGGGTTCGACGCGAGTCCGGATCGCGGGCAGACTGCGCGCGTACGATGATCACTGAACCCCGCTCTGACACGGGTGTCGTTCGAGATCACCGCCCTACACGACCAAGAGGCGATTTTCGGAATGGACTCGGAGATAACCCTGCGGGTGGACGGACGGCGGGAAACCCTGTCCGTCGACACCCGGACGACTCTGCTGGACGCACTACGCGAACGATTGGGGGTGACCTCTCCGAAGAAGGGATGTGACCACGGGCAGTGCGGTGCCTGCACCGTGCTGCTGGACGGCAGGCGTGCCACCAGCTGTCTGACCTTCGCCGTTGCGAACGACGACAGCGAGGTCGTCACCGCGGAAGGACTGGCCGAGGAGGACGAACCGCACCCGGTGCAGCGGGCGCTGCTGGACAACGACGGTTTCCAGTGCGGCTACTGCACCCCGGGGCAGGTCTGCTCCGCGGTGGGCATGTTGGACGAGGCCAAGTCGGGCTGGCCCAGCTACGTGACCGAGGATCTCGACGAGTCGGTCGAACTCGACGAGGACGAGATCCGTGAACGCATGAGCGGCAACCTCTGCCGCTGCGGTGCCTACGCCAACATCGTCACAGCCATCCGAGAGGCCGCCGAGTGAAACCCTTCGACTACCAGCGCGCCACCGACGCCGACAGCGCGATAGCGACCGTCAGCCGCGATCCCGAAGCGCGCTACATCGGTGGCGGGACCAACCTCGTCGACCACATGAAGCTGGGGATCACCGAACCGGGGAAACTGGTCGACATCACCCGGCTGCCCTACGACTCGGTCGAGTCGCTGCCCGACGGCCGGGTCCGCATCGGCGCCACGGTGCGCAACAGCGACCTGGCGGCGGAGCCGGTGATCCGGCAGCGCTACCCCGTGCTCGCGCAGGCACTGCTGTCCGGGGCCTCCGGGCAGCTGCGCAACCTGGCGACCACGGGCGGCAACCTGCTGCAGCGCACCCGCTGCTCCTACTTCCAGGACGTCACCACCCCGTGCAACAAGCGCGAACCCGGCTCGGGGTGCTCGGCGCTGGAGGGCTGGAACCGGCACCACGCCGTCCTCGGTGCCTCCGAGCGGTGCGTGGCTACCCATCCCTCGGACATGGCGGTCGCGCTGGCCGCGCTCGACGCCGACGTGCTGGTGGCGGGGCCGGACGGGCAGCGCACCGTGCCGGTGACCGAGCTGCACCGGCTGCCGGGCGACGAGCCGGAGCAGGACACCGTGCTGCGGCACGGCGAGCTCGTCACCGCCGTCGAGCTCCCCTCACTGCCCTTCGCCGTTCGTTCGCGCTACCGCAAGGTGCGGGACAGGGCCTCCTACGCCTTCGCGCTCGTCTCGGTGGCGGCGGCGGTCGAGGTCACCGACGGTGACATCACCGACGCCCGGATCGCCTTCGGCGGGCTCGCGCACAAGCCCTGGCGGGCCACGGCGGCGGAACGGGCGCTGCACGGCGCCCCGGCCACCGAGGAGGCGTTCCGCGCGGCGGCCGACGCCGAACTCGCCGAGGCGGAAACGCTGCGCGACAACGAGTTCAAGGTGCCCATGACTCGCAACACCCTGGCATCGGTGCTGCGCGAGCTCACCCAGCAGGAGGGATCATGACCGGAGCGACGCGGGCCACCTCGCAGGGGCCGGAACGGGTCGAGGGCCGTGCCAAGGTGACCGGTACCGCGCCTTACGCCTTCGAGTACCCGGTGACGGACCCGCTCTACCTGCATCCGCTGCGGGCGGGCATCGCACGGGGCCGCATCGCGAGCATCGACACCGCGGCAGCCGAGCGGGTCGACGGGGTGCACACCGTGCTGACCCACCACAACGCGGACGCCCTGAACCCCGTCGGTGACCCCGAACTGGCCGTGCTGCAGTCCGACGGGATCGACTTCCGCGGCCAGCTCGTCGGCGCGGTGGTCGCCGAGACGCCGGAGATCGCGGCGCACGCGGCCGGGCTCGTCGACATTCGCTACGAGCGGCTGCCGCACGACAGCGAGTTCCGGGACGACGCGAACATCGTCTACACCCCGGACGCCGATGCCAGTCCCATGCTGTCGCCGGACCTGGAGCGGGGCGACGTGGACACCGCGCTGGCGGAGGCGACCCACACGGTGGACGTCACCTACACCACGCCGCCCGAACACCACAATCCGATCGAACCGCACGCCGTCATCGCGACGTGGGACGACGACGGACTCACCCTCCACGACTCGAACCAGGGCTCGCACCTGGTCCGGGACCTGCTCGCCCCGCTGGTCGGCCTCGACAAGGAGCGGATCAGCGTGATCGCGCCGCACGTCGGGGGTGCTTTCGGCTCCAAGGGGATGCCGCACGGGCACGTGGCACTGACGGTGCTGGCCGCGCGCCGGACGGCGGGCAGACCGGTCAAGTGCGCGCTCTCGCGCACCCAGATGTTCGAGCTGGTGGGGTACCGCCCACCCACCCGGCAGCGGGTGCGGCTCGGGGCCGACTCCGATGGGCGGCTCACCGCCACCGAGCACGACTCGCTGGAGCAGACCTCCCGGTTCAAGCAGTACGCCGAGCAGAGCGCCAGCGCCTCCCGGGAGATGTACGCGTCACCGAACCGCCGCGTCACCAACCGGCTCGCCGCGCTGGACGTCCCCGCCCCCACCTGGATGCGGGCGCCCGGTGAGGCGAGCGGGATGTACGCGCTGGAAAGCGCTGTCGACGAACTGGCGGTTCGTTCCGGGATCGACCCGATCGACCTCCGGTTGCGGAACGAACCGGAGGTCGCTCCGGTCTCCGGGCTGCCGTTCTCCAGCCGCAACCTGGTCGCCTGCCTGCGGCAGGGTGCCGAGCGGTTCGGGTGGCACGAACGCGATCCCCGGCCCGGTACGCGGCGGGAGGGCGACTGGTTCGTGGGCACCGGCGTGGCCGCCGCCAGCTTCCCGAGCCTGCTGTTCCCCGGCTCGCTGGCCACGATTCGGCACGAGTCCGACGGGAAGTACCGGGTGGAGATCGGTGCGGCCGACATCGGTACGGGAGCCCGTACGGCGCTGACCCAGCTCGCGGCCGAGGGGCTGGAGGTCCCGTTCGAAGCAGTGGAACTGCGGCTCGGCAGCACCGAGCAGCCGAACGCCGGCCTGGCGGGCGGGTCCGCCGGTACCGCCTCGTGGGGCTCGACCGTCGTGGACGCGGTGCGTGCGTTCCGCGCCGAGCACGGCAGCGATCCCGGAGAGGGAGTCGAAACCACGGCGGGTGCGGCCGGCAATCCGGACCTGGGCAAGTACGCGATGAACGCCTACGGTGCGCAGTTCGCCGAGGTGCGGGTGCACGCCGACACCGGTGAGGTGCGGGTTCCCCGGATGCTGGGAGTGTTCGCGGCGGGCCGGATCGTCAATCCGCGCACCGCGCACTCGCAGTTCCTCGGTGGGATGACGATGGGGATCTCGATGGCGCTGCACGAGCACAGCGTCGTCGACGAACGGTTCGGCCACGTCGTCAACCACGACCTCGCCGGGTATCACATCGCGAGCAACGCGGATGTGGGTTCGATCGAGGTGAGCTGGGTCGACGAGCACGATCCGCACGTCAACCCGGTGGGTGCCAAGGGGATCGGCGAGGTCGGGATCGTGGGTACGGCGGCGGCCGTCGGCAACGCCGCGCACCACGCCACGGGCGTGCGGGTTCGGGAACTGCCGCTGACTCCCGACAAGTTCCTGCGCTGATTTCCGCGCGGTGCTCGGCACCGGTCGCGCACGGGGCCGGTGCCGGGGCCTGCCCGATCGACTGGAGAACCGAAGCGAGCCGTGGGCGTCACCTGCGGCCCGCGGTGGGACGCCTTCCGGTGGAGGTGGGCCTGCCGCCCGAGGTGGCTCCGCGCCCGGAGTTCGAACCGCTGCCCGATCTCGAACCGTTGCCCGGCCTCGAACCGCCGGAGCGGGTCGAGCCGCGGCCCGCATCCTGACGGTTGCCCCAGGTGTTGTGCCAGCGCCAGTTGATCCAACCGTCCAGCACCAGGACGAGGACGCCCAGCACGGCCATGATCAGTCCCAGCGTCGGCATGATCGCCAGGCTCACGAACAATGCCGCCATCAGCAGTGGGACGACCGCTATCCAGCAGAAGGGATCGATACTGCCGATGAACGTCGGGTTGCCTTCTGCTCTGCTCGGTTCACGCGCCAACGGAGTGCTCGCTTTCCAGCGGGTCGGGGGCAGCAGCGATTATCGGCGGTTCCGGCGTTCGAACCGACCGCAGGGGTGCCGTTGTGCTTCCACCCTGCGTCAACTCCCGTGATGTCGGCACAGTTTCACCTCAAGGTGTGCACTTGGTCACTCCCGGTTCGAATTCGGCGGCAAGCGTCCGGTCGGGGTGACACTCTATAGTGTGAGTTCTTGAGGGTCTTTCCCAGCGTTCGTGCTGCCGGTGCAACCGGAACGGTTGCCGGACGCGGTCTGTCGGTCCGGAGGTGGAACGTTGGCTCTTGGTGCGTCGAACATTTCGCGAAGGAACGCGTTGACCGCCGTGCTCGCGTGGTCCTTCGTCGCGCTGCTCAACTTCGTGGCACTGCTGTTCACGTTGAGCCAGGTGCCGGACCGCAACTACTGGGTTCTGCTGATCAACCTCCTCTGCGTCCTGCTGGGTGGCCCGATGGCGATGCTGTACGGGGTGTTTCTCTACCGTGCGAGGCAGCGTGGTGAGGCCGACGGGGGCGCGCGGGCGGACACCCAGCGTGTGTCGTAGTTACCCAGGATGAGTCCTGTCAGGATCGCTGCCCGACCGGAGCGCTGCAGAGGAACGCCGCAGAGGAACGCCGCAGAGGAACGCCGCAGAGGAACGCCGCAGAGGAACGCCGTGGTGGCATCGCCGTCAGCTCTCGCAGCCGATCCCGTCGCCGTCCGAGTCGAACCGATGCGGGTCACCCGGCCTCACCCGGAAGTCGTGGGCCGAGACCTGGGAGCAGTCCCTGTCCGGTGGCGGTGGTGGGAATCGGTATCCGCCGGAGTCGCGCTGTTCGGTTTGGTGCCGTGTTTCGGGGTCGGGCCGTGGTTCCGGTTCGGGCCGTGGTTCCGGTCGTGGCCGAGGATTCGGCTCAGGGGAGGGTCTCCGCTCCGTGGTGGACGTGTCGCCGGGTTGCCCGAACCGTTCGCAGGCACCCCACAGCCCGGATCCGGCGCCGCGTGCGCCCGGCTGCGCACCGCTGATCGTGTTCCAGTGCTTGTCGTTCGGTCGGTGGAGCACCGCCTTGGCGAACCCGTCGCGCACCAGCTCCGGATTCACGAAGACGCCGTCCGCGTTCCATAGGTAGAGCAGGTAGCGGTCGTACCGGTCGCGTAACCGTTCGTCCCGCTGGATCCACACGGTGCCGCCCACCGGCAGCAGCTCACGCAGCCGAGCGGTGGCCTCGTCGCCGTAGCACTGCTCCCGCTGCCCCACTTCCGGGGCGTCGATCTCCAGCAGCCGTACCTCTACCCGCTTCTCGTCCGGCAGTGGGCCCGCTCCGGTGCGACCGAGGAGTTCCACGGTGTCACCGTCGATGATCCCGGCCACCTCGGCGCGAGTCACGCCGCCCGGAACGACCGAGGGAGGTGTGGGGCCGGTGGGTGGTGTGCTGGCGGAGGTCGCGGGGGTACTCGACGCGACCGCCGGGGTGGAGGGGGCCGTGGTGCCGTTTCCGCTCCCGGCGGTGTTCTCCGGGGCGGGCACGATGCTCAGCACGGTGGCGACGAAACCCACGAGCAGCGCGAGGAGTCCACCACTCAGGCCGGTCCAGAATCTCCTGGTGGTGGTCGTGCTCCACCGCTCGTACCGGCGCAGGGCGAACACGATCGACCACACGATCACGCCCAGTCCGATCAGAACCAGCAGTATTCCCGCAACAGTCATATCCGTTTCCCACGCGCGGTCGATCTCGTAAGTCCGGAGAGTAACCGATTCTCGTGTAGTGTGAACAGCTCTCTTATCGAGCCGTTATCGAGCGTCCCGAGTGGCGTGGTTGAGCGGTTGCCCGCGAGGGAACCGGCAACGGATCACCCGCACGGCGGGACTTCGCACCGGTTCGGCGGGCTACCGGTCAGCGTGACGAACCAGATGTTGGCTCCGATGCCGATCGTCAGCAGCAGCAGGTATCCCCCCAGTACCACCTTCGACGTCGTCCCGACCATGCCGATGTTCGCGCAGATGATGAGCGTGCCCGCCCCGCAGACGAGCGCGAATAGCACCAGCAGAACGGTGAACAACTCGTTCGTCGTGGAATCGGTGGTGCCGTTGATCGCGGCCCCGAGCAGATTGATGGGTACCACCGAAACCCATTCGAACACTCCCAGTGCGTACAGCATCCCACCCAGGATCGCGAGCGGATCGCGGGTCCGTGGATCGACACCGGGAGGACGCTGCTTCTTCGGCACCATTCCGTCAATCCGTTCCCGCTGCTCTTCCCGCCACTATTCGTGCCATGCCGTCCACGGATTCCCGGTCGTCCCAGTAGGTGTTGTGATCTCCCATCGCGTCCACGGGAACCTCTCGTGCTCCGAAGAACGGATTGTTGGGGTCCTGTCCGAACCATCCGTCCGGGACGGAGCGGATCGGATCGAGCGGCGCGGTGCCGGACCAGACGTGTTCGGAAGGGATTCCCAGTTCACTCGCGCGCCACGTCCCGACGCCGGGGGAGCCCATGAAGACCATGTCGTCCACGGCCAGTCCTGCGCCGGAGGCGGTGTATCCGATCACCGTGGTGCCATAGGAATGCCCGATGATCGTGTTGTGGCTCACCGGGCCCTGGTGGGAAATCCGAAGACCTTCCTGGAAGCGGGCCAGATCCGCACTGCCGTTCTCCGCGAACGACTCGCGAGCGGCGCTGACGAGCGAATCCGGTGATTCGTAATCCAGGTAGGTGATGTTGGCGACGTCCTCGCCCGGTGCGAGTTGTTCCGCTCGTTCCCGTACCTTGTCACCGTCCACGATGTAGTCCATCGCGTTCCCCAGGTCCGATCTCGTTCCCGGCACGAACGTGGCAACGTGGTCCGCCGTGTCGGGGTTTCCGGAAGCGACGATCACTCGACCCCTGTTGTCGGCCGTGCCGTCCAGGGAGAGCAGATATTTCTCGTCCTGCCGCAGATATGCCTGGAGCTCTTCCAACGTGTCCAGTGACTCGTACAGTGATTCCGCCGCGTCACTGCTGGAGCGTCCCTCGGCACGGGCCCGCGCCACTACCTCGCGTATCTGTTCTCGGAGACGATTCCGTTCCCGTGCCAGCAGTGCGGTATTCGCCTCGTGCCGTACCGCCACGGGCAGGCCGTCCGCATCACCGACGAGTCGCGGGAATCGGGCCTCGAGGTCCGCTCGTTGGGCAGCGGTCAGCGTTTCCCAAACCCCGCGTACGCGATCCGGACCGTTCGCCACGGCCTCCCGCATCATGACCCGAGTCGTTTCGGCGGAACGTTTCTCCAGCGCGTCGGCTGTCTCGCTCAGTCCGGCGGCGGCCGGATGGTCGGCCGAGTTCGCCGCCGTTCTCCAATCCGAGCGTCCGACCAGTTCACGGAGCTCTTTCCCGATCCGGTCGAGTGCGGCGCCGAGGCGTTCGTGAGCGGTACGCTCCGTTGTCCTGGCCGCTGTCACCAGCGTCTCGACTTCGGTGTAGGTGGCTTCCGCGCGGGCGAACCACTCGCCCCCGGTGCCGGACGCGTTCGGATCGTTCGGTTCGGTGGCGAGCCCACCGATCGTCGGTGCCGAGATCTTGCGTGGTTGATGGATCATTTCCCCGAGCACCATCAGCCCGCCTTGTCGGGCGACCTCGCGTGCTCGGCTCATGCGCGTCAGAACGGTGTCCAGATCGGTGGTGAACTCCTCGACGCAGTGGGTGAGCTCGTGGAGCGTGTTCTCCAGTTCGTCGGCATCGCGGCCGGTGTTTCGTGCGGTTTCCCGGTACGCTTCCGCGGCGGGGCCCTGCCAATCCGTTTCGGATCTGGATCTGGTGTGATGCCATCCGGTGGCCGCTCGTTCGATTCCACTGCTGAGCCCGCGCAGGGTGTCGATCAGCTCCCGCAGTGAACCGGGATCACCGGCGACGTAGGTGTTCAGTGGCATGACGCGTTCCCCCAAACGCGGTTACCGAGGTGATTCCAGCCCCTCGAACCGGCCGGTGTTGTCGTCCTCGACAGTGGCGTAGGTCGCTCTGTTGGCGTGCAGATCGTCGGCCGTGTCGAAAGTCGTCTCGGTCAACCCGGCGGCCGCGCGTAGCACCTCGGCAACGGTGGCCGCTATCGCCTGCGTCGAAGGCCCGGCGTCGGCCCTGGGGGCCGGAATCCTGTTACGCAGCCCTTCGGTCGACCTTTCCAGTTCGTTTCCCAGCTCGGCGATGAACGCCGGATCGGCTCGCATGGTCACTGCTGTGAACCTCCCCCGAAGTTCGTGACTGAGAGGAAGGTAACCAACCGATCTTCTTCCGCGACAGAGCCGCGAAGCCGGTGGGAGCAAAAAGCATCTGATCGTTGTAATGGTTTCGCTCGCCGACTGGGCCGATGTGCCGAAGCCTGGCGGGGAGATCATCAAGGACGGGAGGACGATTTCTCGGTGGCGGGGAGACCGTCTTCCCCGTCACCAGGGCGGGCACGACCCTGGTTCTCTGGAACGGAACTCCCGGCTGCCGACTCGCGTTCGAACAGCCTGAGTTGGCGCTGCCGCAGCAGCTTCGCGACCAGCTGGCAGCCGAACGCGAGTAGCATGCAACCGAGCCGTGGCCAGGGCGACTCCACCCGCCAGGTGACGTACAGGAACACCGGCAGCAGCAGCACCGACAGCGTGTACAGCGCGAGCTGGACTCCGGTGCGTTTCGGTTCCGGCACGTGAGCGCCTCGACAATCGTCCGGTGAGGACGGTCAGTCGGCCCCGTCCGCGGTTTCCGCGGAGCGGTACCTGTTCGGGCGCAACGTCGAGCGGTCGGGGAACCCGAACCGCCACTTCGCCGGTTTCATCGGCCCCGTGGGGTTCGGTTCCATGGTCGTGAAGTGCCGCAGCACGAGGAATCCGGCACCGCCCGCGGCCGCGACTAGCGGCAAACCCGCCCAGAGGGGCACTTCCAGCACGTTCACGACGAGAGGGGCAGTCGGAGCCGCCATGAACCCCACGCCCCGCCAGATGTACTCCCGCTTGGAAAGCGGCTGAAATACCTTGTTGTCTCGTTCCATGAGCGACTCCGATGCATGTTCCCCTCACTCAGGTCATCATCACTCGGTAGCGATGGTCAACTTCGACAGTGGTGTGTCCGATCACGACTGTCCGAGCCGAACCGGCTCGGTGCGGTGGTCCCAACTGTCGGAGCGCGGGGACGCGGTTCCGGGGTGGGGTGGTGGCAGGGGAGCGAAGGTGGCGGACACGTCAGCCGTACAGCTTCTTCGCGTACTCCGCGCCGTAGTAGTGCTCCAACTCGGCCAGGCTCTTCTCCGGAGTCTCCAGCGTCTTGGCGATGGCCGGACGCGATTCCATCGCTTCCGGAGTCCAGCTCTCCGGGTTCCAGAGCCCGGAACGCATGAACGCCTTGGCGCAGTGGTGGAAGACCTGCTCGATCTCGACCACCAGTGCCAGTACCGGTCGGTGTCCCTTCACCTCCATGCGTTCGAAGAACGGGGCACGCCGCACGATCCGAGCCCTTCCGTTGATCCGCAGTGTGTCGCCCCTGCCGGGCAGCATGTAGAGCAGCCCGACGTGCGGATTGCGCAGTATGTTGCGGAAACCGTCCGCGCGGCGGTTACCGGGGCGTTCCGGTAGCGCGATCGTGGAGTCGTCCAGCACCAGTGTGAACCCGGGCGGGTCTCCCTTGGGTGAGACGTCGCAGTGCCCCAGTTCGTCGGAGGTGGCCACCAGGCAGAACGGGGAGTGGGCCAGCCACCGCTTGTCCAGCTCGTGCAGTTCGGCGCGTTCCTTGTCCAGGGTCCGCCGCAACGGAGTGCCCAGCAGTTCCCGCAGTTCCGCCTCGTCGGTCACTTCGAGCGGTTCGGGTTCCGAGCCGCTGTTCTCGACATCCCGCGCTGAATCGTCCATTCGAGTCAACTCCTCCTCCGACGAGATCTGCCCCCGCACGGTAGATCGTGGCCGCGCTCCGGGGGCTCGTCGACCATGTGCGAGGTCCGAAAGCGAATGCGGTCGGGAGGGCACCCCATGCCGTCGCGGCGACGTGCTGTCCGAGTAGCTGTCGGCATTACACTGACTGGTCTATTCCGGTGAGCGCCAAATCGACCATGGCCAGCAGTTCCTGACGAGTCGCTCCGCTGCGCGCCTGTACGGCGATGCCGTGTTGTACCGTCACGACATAGCTCGCCAGCGCGGCGGGATCGGTCTCGGCCGGTAGATCCGCGGCCGCTATCGCGCGTTCGAATCTTTCGCGCAGCCGCTGCTTGTCGCTGTGTCGTATCTCGGCCAGACGTGACCTGACGGCGTCGTTCTCGCTGGAACAGCTGAGCGCGCCGTGCACGATCAGACAACCGTGCGGCGCGTTCTCACCGGTGGTGGCCTCGGCGGCCCCGCGCCAGACCCGAGCTATGACCGCGTGGGCGGTGGGAGCGGTTATCGCCTCTTCGACGTACTGAGCGATGGTGCGGCTGTAGCGCAGCAGCACCCGCTCGAACAGGGCTTCCTTGCTGCCGAACGCCGCGTAGAGGCTGCCGCGGCGGATACCGATCGCGTCGGTCAGATCGGCCAGGCTCGTGCCTTCGTACCCCTTGCTCCAGAAAACGGTGAGGGCAGCGTCGACAGCCGCGTCGAAGTCGAACTCCCGGTGACGTCCTCTCGGCATGGGGCTCCCCGTGCTGCGGGTTTGTGCTGGCTCGTGGTCAACGGCCGTTGACCACGGACGCCGTTTCGAGAGACCAGATTACCGCTTGACAGCAACGTGCTGTCTCGATCTAATCATGACCGATCGGTCAAGATTTGTGCGCGGCGTCCGTCATGCCGGAAGCCGCGCTTGCTCACGGCTCAGGGGACAGGCGACGTGGACGAGGCTTCTCACGCGGCCGAAGGCGAACTCGAAATCCGCATCGGCGATCAGACCGTGACCGGGCGCTCCGGCGATTTCGTATTCATTCCGCGCAACACGATGCGCGGATCCCGCGACAAGAGCCCGCACACCGCTCGGCGGCTCCTCATCTTCACACCAGGCGGCTTCGAGCGTTTTTCCTCGAAACCGGGAGACCCGCGGTGCCAGGAGTAGCCGTTCCCCGCTTCCAGCCCTCCGACAACGAGCACGTGATCGAGGTGGGAAGACGTTACGGATCTTTTCAGGCACAGGCCGACTCCGTCGGTTGACCCAGTACGACAACGAATCCCGTCGAGAGGAACTCCACCGCCATGCCCATCGCCGTATATGTACTGGGGCTCGGAATATTCGCCCTGGTGACCAGCGAACTGCAGGTCACCGGAATGATGCCCGCCATGGCGCAGGAACTCGGCGTCTCCGTCTCCCGGGTCGGCTATCTGATCTCGTTGTACGCCCTGGCCATGGCGATCGGCGGGCCGCTCCTGAACACCGCGCTGCTGAGGCTGCCTCGCCGGTGGGCTCTCATGGTCCTGTTCGGGGCTTTCGTAACCGGTGAGGTGCTGGGAGCGCTGTCGCCGGGATACGGATCGTTGCTCGTCGCCCGCTTGATCACCGGTGCGGTTTCGGGAGCCTTCTTCGGCGTGGCCATCGCCGCCGCGATCCAACTCGCCGGCCCCAACGTCGCGGCTCGGGCGAGCTCCGTCGTCCTCAGCGGTCTCATGGCCGGCACCGTGCTGGGGCTTCCGCTGGCGAACTACATCGGATCGTCCTTCGGTTGGCGGATGAGCTTCTGGATCGTCGCCGTCATGGCGATTACGGTGGGCGCACTCACCGCTCTCGTCGTGCCTCGTCTCCAGGCTTCGCAGTACACAAGCGTGCGCAGCGAAATCGCCGCGTTCCAGAACTGGAGATTGTGGGCGGTCTACTCCACCAGCACCCTGGTCATCGGCGCGACTTACGCGGCGTTCAGCTACTTCACGCCCATCCTGTCCGAGGTGACCGACCTCGGTGCGACCACTGTCACGACGCTGCTGTTCGCGTACGGGGCGGCCACGATCCTCGGCAACCACATCGTCGGCAGGCTGGCGGACACGAGGGCCATCAGCACCCTGACGGCCGGAGTGGTGTCACTGATCGTCCTGCTGATCGTTTTCGGGCTGTTCACCACACGGCCCCCTGCGGTCGTCCTCGCGCTGATCGGAATCGGTCTGGTCGGTGTGACCATGAATCCAGCGCTGGTGGCCCGCGTGATGGGGACGGCGAACGGCGGTTCACTGGTGAACACGGTGCACACGTCCTGCATCACGATGGGAGTCGTGTTCGGATCCTGGGTGGGTGGCCTGGGGATCAGTGCCGGTTACGGATTGCGGGCACCGTTGTGGATCGGGGCCGTGATAGCGGTCGCCGGTTTTCTGACCCTGCTTCCCGACATTTTGAGCAGGGGAGCCTTCTCAGGAACGAACGCCGCACCGGATTCTGGGTCGGAGCCCGTTGCGGAGGCGGCTGACTCGATGTCCACTGCGGACATAACACGGGAGTCGAGATGAATCAACTCATCGATAAGGTCGCCCTGGTCACCGGCGGAAGTCGCGGAATCGCCGCCGGGAGAGGTTCGTATCGGGTGCCCTGCGAGATCTGCCCGCCCCGTACACGGTAGGCCGTGGCTACGAGGCGGGCAGTGATCCCGGTCATGTGCGACGGAACTTCCGGGCCGATTCCGGCCGCGCGGTTTCGGAAGGGTTTCTCCGTCACATCAGGAGGTAGTGGTTCCGAGTCGGATCGGTCGGTTGTCTCGCCGGGAACGGTTCCCGACCGCTGTTCTTCAGGGCGTGTCGCCGACATGGGCGGTGCTCTTCGACGCCGCGAGCGGCGAACGACCGCTCACACTGCCGGATCACCCGCAGGGGCTCGTGCGATTCTCGTGCGGACGGCCCGACACCGGAGAGGTGTCCGCACGATGTCGGTTCTTCCGTGGCGGGGTCGGAGAGAGGTTCCGCCACGCGACCACTTCGGTGTAACCGGTCGACGAAGTCCGACTAGAGTCCGGCGGCGACCAGCAGAGAGCCGGGAGTGTGGTCGTCGGGGAGTTCGAGCAGACGGTCGATCACGTCGCATACCCGGCCACTGGAATGCCACCAGGTGGTGCTGGGTTCGAAGACGTTCTCCTCGTAACTCGGCATCCTGGTCGCCGTCACGTGGTCCTCCGATTCGAGGCTCACCACGTCGATGACGTTGTCGTGCCCACGCACGCCGACCAGCGCCCGCAGCTCGCCACGGGAATCGGTGGACTGCATGAACTGAAAGCCCCGGGCCATCAGTTCGCGCAGCCGCGCGTCCGAATCGCACTGGGTGTCAGTTGATGAAGTCATCGAATTCTCCGTCCTTCGCGCCGGCCACGAACGCGGCGATCTCGGCGCGGGTGTAAACGAGAGCGGTGCCTTCCGGGTCACGGGAATTGCGCATGGCGACCTCGCCGCCGTTGAGCGCGGCGACCTCCACACAGTTCCCGATCGCACCGCTGTGCCTGCTCTTGCGCCACCGCACACTCGGTAGCTCGGCGGCCGAGGTGCTGGTGCGGCTCATCTCGCTCATGTGGTCACCTTTTCTGTGTTGTGCATCTGCACGTGCACGAGATCTTGCCAACGGGGCGCCGAAAAGGCAATGCATCTGCACGTGCAGCTGCACGAATACACACGATCGTGCGAGATTGTTCAGGGTTCCTGTGCAGGGCGTCGCCGGGGTACACTGCTCGGAAACTTGGCCTTCGGCCGGTTGAGCGGCGCGATTCGCTGGTGTCGCGTGCTGCTCGATTCGATGTCCGGGGAAACCCGTTTCACGGTTCGTTTCCGCCGAGTTGCTCTGATTCGACGACGCGACTCACCTGAATGGACGACCGGGGTGGCGGTGAGTGATCGGTGGTCCGAAGTGCTGGCCCGGTCGCCGGGAAAACCTCCCGAAGCGGGAATCAGCGGGAGGTTCCGCCACGTAACCACCTACGAGAACCCGGGCTACGAGAACCCGGCCGATCCGGGGACTCAGAGTTCCGCTCGCACCTTGTGCAACAACTTCCTGGACTCCTCCGGGGTTTCGGCGTCCACGGTCAGGTGGTCGAACACCCTGCTGTACTGTTCGATCTCCTCCGGTTTGTCCAGGTGCAGCGCGCCCGCGAGATGTTCCACGTAGACCAGATTCGGAAGCTCGGGCTCCGCGAAGCGCAACATGCTGAACGAGCCCTCCGCTGCGTAACCGCTGAGCCGGTACGGGACCACCTGCAGCGTGATGGTGGAACGCTTGGTCATTTCCAGCAGGTGGTCCACCTGCTGCCGCATCACGTCGAGTCCACCGATCGGTCGGTGTAACACGGACTCGTCGATCACCGCCCACACCCGAGGGGCTTGCGGCCCGTTGAGCAGTTTCTGCCGCTGCATGCGCAGTGCGACCCTGCGCCGGACGTTCTCGTCGGCCAGCTCCGGTCTGCCGTGACTGGCGATGGCTTTGGCGTAGGGCTCGATCTGCAGCAGTCCCGGCACGAACTGGAGTTCGTAGGTCTGGATCCGCGAGGCCGACTCCTCCAGACCGACGAAGTCCTGGAACCACTCGGGCATCAGATCGCTGTAGCGGTTCCACCAGCCGGGCTGTTTGGACTCGCGCACCATTTCCAGGAACGGCCGTTGCTGCTCGTCGTCGGTGACCCCGTAGCACTTGAGCAGGTCGCGGACATCGCGTTCCTTCAGGCTGACCTTGGCGAGCTCGATCCGGCTGATTTTGGATTCGGACCCACGAATCTCGTCCGCTGCCTGGGCGCGCGTGATGTCGGCTCTCTCGCGCAGCCTGCGCAGCTGTGCGCCCAACACGATTCGCCTGGCTGTCGGTTTCGGATGTTCCTCGACGTGCTCGTCATCGGGTTCGCCGGAATCGACGGTGGTCATCCCCACTCCTGTTCATCGGTGTACACACCGGATTCTCGCTCTCACACTGTAGTCGGCGGTGAACTCGTTCGGGGGGAAGGCGATCCGGCATTCGTGCCAATCGAAGTTCTGCCGCACGGTTTCGTGAGATTACCTCCTTGTGCTTGCATTTACAGCATGCGCTGACACTCCTACGCCGAGTGCACCGTCCGACCCTGAACCCGACCCCCGACACGAGGTTGAGATGACCGAAGCAGGATCCCCGCCGGAGAGCGCTACTCCGGTCCACATCGATACGAGCAAGGCGAGTATCGCCAGGGTCTACGACGCATTTCTCGGTGGCAAGGACAACTACGAAGTCGATCGGCAAGTCTTCGAGGGAGTCAAGCAGGCAGCGCCGGAAGCGGCTGATCTGGCCTGGGACAACCGCGAGTTCCTGATCCGGACGATCCGTTTCCTGGCCAGCCAGACCGACATCTCGCAGTTCCTGGACTGCGGCTCCGGCTTACCGACCGCCGAGAACACCCATCAAGTGGCGCAGCGGCTCAACCCCGAGGCCAGGGTCGTCTATGTGGACAACGATCCGGTGGTGCTCGCCCACGGCCGTGCGTTGCTGGAGGAGAACGAGAAGACCCACTTCAGCCCGGCCGACATCTTCCAACCGCGAACCATTCTGGAAGATCCGGTGGTCAACGCCCACATCGACTTCTCCCAGCCGCTGGCACTGCTCCAGGTCGGAACGCTGCACCATTACGTCGGCGAACGCGATCCCGGCGACATCATGCGGGAGTACATCGAGGCGTTGCCCTCGGGATCGTTCGTGGTGCTGAGCCACTTCTACGATCCGCGTGACGACGACTACTACACCGCGTTGGCCAACAGGATGGACGAACGATTCACCCACAGTCCGATGGGAAGTGGGAAGTTCCGCACCGAACAACAGATCCGGAGCATGTTCTCGGGGCTGGAACTGGTCGACCCGGGGCTGGTGCGGTGCTGTGACTGGTGGCCGGACGGCCCCCGTTACAAGCAGGAGCCGGAAGTGTCGAACTGCATCGTCGGGGCCGTGGGCCGCAAGCCCTGATCGAAGTCCCGCCCTACCTTTCCGGACCGATCGGCGGGATCTCCCGCGGAAATCCGCCGTGGCGGAACCGGTGACGGTGACGACCTCGGGAGTGCCCCTCCTGCGCTGTCGTGCCGGAGGGGCACTCCCGCCGAGACGAGCGCCGCGACGAACCGTTCCGGAAGAATTCCGGCCGCTCGAGTCGGTTCAGGTGGACGGATTCGTGGCCGTACCGGGCGACACCCGGCTCACCCGATGCCTTCCGGAGCGGTTTCGGCGATCACGGCTGCCACCTCGGTGAGTCGTTCCGGGCCCAGGTCGGCCCGCGCCGTCAGCCGCAACCGCGCGTCACCGTCGGGGACCGAGGGCGGTCGGAAGCACCCCACTCGTACGCCCCGGCGCAGGCATGCCGCGGCCCACGCCACGGCGGTGTTCGCCCCGCCCACGGGAATACCCAGTACCGCGGCCCCGGGCCGTGTGGCGGGCACGCCGCGTCGCACCAGTTCCCGGTGCAGTCCTTCGGCCACCTCGCGCACCCGTGCGCCACGTCCCGGCTGCTCCCGCAGCACCCCCAACGCCGCCGCTGCCGCCGCCACAGCCGGCGGGGCCAGGCCGGTATCGAAAACGAACGTGCGGGCCGTCTGCCTGAGGTGCTCGATCACGCGGTGCGGCCCCAGCACCGCCCCGCCCTGCGCTCCCAGCGACTTGGACAGGGTCACCGTGCTCACCACGTCCGGAGCGGCGCGCATGCCGAACTCGGTCAGCGCGCCCGCCCCGCCCTCACCGAGCACGCCGAGGCCGTGCGCGTCGTCGACCAGCAGCGCCGCGCCGTTCACGCGGCAGACCCGCAGCGCATCCCGCAGCGGTGCGGTGTCACCGTCCACGGAGAACACCGACTCGGTCAGCAGCAGCCCGGCCCCCGGGTACCGGGAGAGCTCGCTCGCCGCCGCGTCGGGATCGGTGTGGTCCACGATGCGCACCCCGGCTCGGGAGAGTCTGCACCCGTCGATGAGCGAGGCGTGGTTGTGGCGGTCGGAGACGAGCACCGAACGCTCATCGGCCAGCGCTGTGATCATCGCCAGGTTGGCGGTGTATCCCGAGGAGAAAACCAGCGCCGATTCCGTCCCGTAGAACTCCGCGAGTTCGGTCTCCAGCTTGGCGTGCGACTCGGTTGTGCCGGTGACCAGGCGGGAACCGGTCGAGCCCGCTCCCCACAGTCGTGCGGCGTCCGCGGCCGCTCCGGTGACCGCGCGGTGGGTCGCCAGCCCGAGATAGTCGTTGCCCGCGAGGTCCAGTGTGCTCTCCGCCGCCGATCTCGTCGGTGGTCTCCTGGTCAGCCCCGCGCGGTCGCGGCGTTCGGCTTCCCGGTCCAGTCGGTCGAACACCGTTTCCGGATCCGGCTCGTCGGGGGTGGTGGTCCGAGGGGCCATGTCGTCAGAGCCTGTGGGAGTGGCGAGCCGGTGACCAGTGGCCGGGACGTACAACCGCGGTGCCGGGGATTTGTTCCCGCCGCGAATGGGGTTCCGTCCGGTGGCGCGGCAGCATTCCGGTGTGCTCAGAGCCCTGTCGGACACACCGCTGTCGCCGGAAGAACTGTCCCAACTGGACAAAAATCACGTCTGGCACCCCTATTCGGAGATGCCCGCCGCCCCGGAGCCGCTGACCGTGACCGACGCCCAGGGGGTGAGGCTGCGCACCCGCTCCGAGCGGTACGGGCAGCGGGAACTCATCGACGGCATGTCCTCCTGGTGGGCGGCGATCCACGGCTACCGCCACCCCGACCTCGACGAGGCGGTTCGGCGGCAGCTCGACCGCGTGGGTCACGTGATGTTCGGCGGCCTCACCCACGAACCCGCCGTGCGGCTCGCCGCGAGCCTCGTCGAGATCACCCCCGACCCGCTGCGGCACGTCTTCCCGGCCGACTCCGGCTCGGTGGCGATCGAGGTGGCGGTCAAGATGTGTCTGCAGTACTGGCGCGGTCGGGGGCGGGCCGGGAAACGACGGTTGCTCACCTGGCGCGGCGGCTATCACGGCGACACCTGGCATCCGATGTCGGTGTGTGACCCGGAAGGCGGGATGCACCACCTGTGGCGCGGTGCGCTGCCCGAGCAGCTCTTCGCCGCGGCTCCACCCGCCGGGTTCGATGCCGAGGTCGAGCGCGACTACCTCGAGCACTTCGAGGAGCTGCTGCGGCGCCACCACGAGGAACTGGCCGCCGTCGTGGTCGAACCGATCGTGCAGGGCGCGGGCGGCATGCGGTTCCACTCGCCCGAGTACCCGCGCGCGCTGCGCGAGCTGGCCGACCGTTACGAGGTGCTGCTCGTCTTCGACGAGATCGCCACCGGCTTCGGACGTACGGGCGAGCTGTTCGCCGCCGACCACTCCGGGGTCGCGCCGGACGTGATGTGCGTGGGAAAGGCGCTCACCGGTGGTTACCTCAGTATGGCCGCGACGTTGTGCACCACCCGAGTCGCCGAGGGGATAGCGCGGGGCTCGGTGCCCGTGCTGGCGCACGGGCCCACCTTCATGGGTAATCCCCTCGCCGCCGCGGTGGCCTGCGCCTCGTTGCGGACGCTGCTGGAGAAGGACTGGCGCACCGAGATCGGCGCGATCGAGTCCGGGCTGCGGGACGGGCTGTCCCCGGTGCGGGAGCTGCCCGGGGTGCTTGATGTGCGAGTGCTCGGAGCGATCGGTGTCGTACAGCTCGATCACGAGGTGGACACCACCGCCGCGAGCCGTGCCGCGGTCGAGCACGGGGTGTGGCTGCGTCCGTTCCGCGACCTGATCTACACCATGCCGCCCTACGTGATCGGTCCCGAGGACCTGGCCACGGTGACCGAGGCCGTTCGCGCGGCTGCGGCAGCGGGGTGAGCACGGTGGGCAGGACGCTTTTCGTGACCGGTACCGGCACCGGGGTCGGCAAGACCGTGGTCACCGCCGCGTTGGCCGCCACCGCCTCCGGCTCGGTGGCGGTGCTCAAACCCGCGCAGACCGGAACCGTGGGCGACGACGAGGGTGATACCGCCGCGATCGGGCGAATGACCGGTGGGGTCGAGCGAACGACGGGCGGTGTCACCACTTTGGAACTCGCGCGCCACCGCGACCCGTTGGCACCCGCCGTGGCGGCGCGACGCGAGGGGGCCTCGCCGGTCACGCCGGAGCGGATCGTCGCGGCGGTCGCTCGGTTGGCCGCCTCGCACGATCTCGTGCTGGTGGAGGGGGCCGGTGGGCTGCTGGTGCCCTACGACGATTACGGCGGCACGCTCGCCGACGCGGCGGGTTCACTGGCCGCGCCGGTGCTGGTGGTGTGCCCGGCGGGACTGGGCGCGTTGAACGCGAGCGCGCTGACCGTCCGGGAACTGCGCCACCGTGGGTTGGACTGCCCCGGGCTCGTGATCGGAAGCCGACCGAGTGATCCCGATCTCGCGGCGCGCTGCAACGCGGCCGACCTTCCCGCCGTGACCGGCGTTCCACTGCTCGGGGCGCTGCCCGAGGGAGCCGGGCGACTGCGGGGAGCCGAGTTCCACGCCGTCGCGGTATCGGGGCTGGCGCCCGCACTCGGCGGGGAGTGGGACGCGGTCGGGCTCGGGGCCGCACGCTGACTCCCGCTGAGCGGGGCGAACCACGTCGCGGTCACTTCTCGGGTGCGCGTCCGGCGGGCGAGCGTCGGTATCCGTGCCCGCGAAGAAGGTGTCCCGACGACTCGCCCGGTGCTATCGTCAGCCAATGAGTGGTCGATCGCCGAGGGTTCTGGTCATCGGTGCCGGCGTTTCCGGGTTAACCACGGCCGTGTTGCTCGCCGAACGCGGTTGTCGCGTGCGTATCAGAACCACGGAGTACCCCGGCGAGACCACCTCGGCGGTGGCCGGGGCGATATGGGGACCGATCTCGTTGGCTCCCCGTGACCGCACCGTCGCCTGGGCGCGCCGCTCCCACGGTCGGTTCCTGGAACTGGCGAACGAGCCGGGTACGGGAGTTCACCTGGCCCTCGGCACGGTGGCCAGTCGGGAGCCGATCGCCGCGAAGCGGCCCGAGGAGACCCGGCTGATGACGGATCTTCGTGCCTGCGAGCCGGGCGAACTGCCGCACGGGTTCACGGCAGGCGCGCGGGCCACGCTCCCGCTGATCGACATGCCCCGCTATCTGGACTACCTCACCCGGCGGTTCCGCGAGGCGGGTGGTGAGCTGCTCCGCAGCCAGGTGCCGAGCCTCTCGGACGCCGCGGGGGAGAGCCGGATCGTGGTCAACTGCACCGGGGTGGGAGCACGTGAGCTGGTCGGTGACGCCGGTGTGCTGCCCGTGCTCGGGCAACACGTCGTCGTGGAGAACCCGGGGATCGCGGAGTACTTCGTCGAGCTCTCCGAGAGCGGCCGGTGGGCCAGTTACATGCCGCACGGCGACCGGCTGGTGCTCGGCGGTGTCGCGGTGCCGTACGCCTGGGACCGCGTTCCGGACGGGGAGGTCACGGCGGGAATCCTGCGTCGCTGTGCCGAGATCCGACCCGAGCTGCGCGACGCGCCCGTCCGGGAGGAGATCGTCGGCCTGCGCCCCAGGAGCGAGAGCGTACGGCTCAAGGTGGAGCACTACGAAGGCGCCCGCATCGTGCACAACTACGGCCACGGCGGCGATGGGGTGGCGGTCTCCTGGGGATGTGCCCACGAGGCGGCCGAGCTGGCCACGGACGAGTAGCGGTGCGATTCTCCTGGGGAGCCTCCGCGAGGTGCGTCGCCGGTAGGAGCGGGCCAACGAGGCCCAACCGGAGTGAATCGCTCTCGGGTCTCGGTCGGGATAGTGCGATGCAGTAGACTTCCGGTTCGCCACGGGAGTCCAGTGCGCTGGGCTGAGAGGAGGACACGGGGTCCTCGACCGTCCTACCTGAACCCGGGTAATGCCGGCGCAGGGAGGCGTGCGATCAGCTCGGTGTCGCACTCGTGGTGTGACCACGGGAGGATCGTTGAGACGCAGTACCGCACGTCGAACGCGTGCCACGCTGGCAGTGGCAGTCACATTACTGGTGGCCGGGTGCTCACTCATGGGCACCGGCCGTGACTCGCAGGCCCCCACCGTGACGCTGGTCACGCACGATTCGTTCGTGATCAGTGATGAGTTACGGAAGAGGTTCCAGCAGGAGTCCGGCTACCGCCTCCGAATCCTGCGCAAGGGAGACGCGGGCGAACTCACCAACGAGCTGGTGCTCACCAAGGACGCCCCGATCGGCGACGTCGCCTTCGGTGTCGACTCCACGTACCTCTCGCGCGCCGTCGACAACGGGGTGTTCGCCTCCTACCGCCCCGAGGGGGCGGGCCACATCCCGATCGAGTACGGCCACGGCGCCAACGACAGCCCGACACCCGTCGACGCGGGCGACGTCTGCGTCAACATCGATCTGCGCTGGTTCGAACAGCACGACCTCGAACCGCCCGCCGAACTCGCGGATCTGGCCGAGCCGCGCTACGCGGGCCTGTTCGCGGTTCCCGATCCGGCGACCTCCTCGCCCGGTCTGGCTTTCCTGCTCAACACCGTGTCCACGTTCGGTGAGCAGGGATGGCAGAACTACTGGCGAGAACTGCTGGACAACGACGTTCGCATCTCCTCGGGCTGGCAGCAGGCCTACAAGCAGGACTTCTCCGGCTCGTCCGGCGGTGGGTCCCGTCCGATCGTGCTGTCCTACGCCTCCTCACCCGCCGCCGAAGTCGGCCGGAACGGACAACCGCGCACCAAGGCACTGCTGGACACGTGCTACCGCCAGATCGAGTACGCCGGTGTCATAGACGGGGCCACGAACCCCAAGGGAGCGCGGGAGCTGATGGACTTCCTGCTCTCGTGGAAGTTCCAGCGCCGGATGCCCGAGCAGATGTACGTCTATCCGGTGCTCATGGGGGTTGAGCTGCCGGAGAGTTGGCAGGGCGTCGCCCCGCGGCCGTCCGACCCCACCGAGATGCGGCCGGAGCGGGTGGAGCGCGACCGCGCCGAGTGGATACGCCAGTGGCGGTCCCTGACGAACCGGTGACGGCCGGCGAGGCCCCGGCGAACGGGACGGCGAAGAACAAGGCCGGGGCCGACGGCACCGCGGTTTCCGGTCCGCGACCACGCGGACACGCCGTGTTCATCACCGTGGGCGCCGCGCTGGTGCTGGGGTTTCTCGGCGTCTTCTTCGCGTGGCCGGTGGTGGCGATCCTGCGCCTCGGACTGGGCTCGGGCCTCGGTGCGGTACTGACCGCTCCGGAAACCTGGCGGATCGTCGCCTTCACGCTCGGCCAGGCTGCGGCCTCCACCGTCCTGGCGATCGTGGCCGGGATGCCGCTGGCCTACCTGCTCGCGCGGGTGCCCGTGCCGGGGAAGGCCCTGCTGCGCGCCCTGATCACCGTCCCGTTCGTACTCCCCACCCTGGTGGTGGGAATGGCCTTTCGCGCTCTGCTCGGCACCGCCGAGCCGAACGCGTGGGCGATCGTGCTCGCCAACGCGTTCTTCAACGTCGCCGTGGTCGCCCGGACCGTCAGCGGCCTGTGGACCCAGCTCGACCCGAGAGCGACCGACGCGGCCCGCAGCCTCGGGGCGGGACCTCTCCGGGCCTTCCGCACCGTGACGCTACCCGCGTTGCGCCCCGCACTGTGGTCGGCCGCGGCGGTGGTCTTCCTGTTCTGCTCCACCAGCTTCGGCGTGGTGCTGGTACTGGGTGGCGGGCGGTACCGGACGCTGGAAACGGAGATCTACCTGCGCACCGTGCGGCTGCTCGACCTGTCCGGCGCGGCCGCGCTGTCGCTGCTGCAGTTCGCGGCGGTGCTGGCCGCGCTAGCCGTCGCCGCGTTCGCTCGCGGACGCAGGGAGAACGTGCTCGCGCTGCGCCGGTCACGAGCCGCCCTACGACGCCCTATCGGTGGCGAGTGGGTACCGGTGGGCTGCGCGGTCGTCGTGCTCGGAGCTCTGGCCGCTCCGATCGTCGCCCTGCTCGTGCGTTCGGTGAACGCGCGCGGTGGTTGGAGTCTGGCCGGCTATCGGGCGTTGTCCGGCACGGGGGGAGTGCTGGACGTGTCGGGGTGGCAGGCCGCGTGGAACTCGCTGCGCACCGCCACCGACGCGACGTGGATGTCGTTGCTGCTCGGTGTGCTCGCCTGCCTGGTGCTGACGAGTCTGCGCAGCCGGTGGGCGGCGGAACTCATGGACGCCGCCCTGATGCTCCCGCTGGGAGTCTCCGCCGTCACGGTCGGGTTCGGCTACCTCGTCACGCTGCACGTGCTGCCAGGCGATCTGCGGACCTCGCCGCTGCTGGTGCCGTTCGCCCAGGCCCTGGTGATCACGCCACTGGTGATCAGGACGATACTGCCGGTCCTGCGCTCGGTGGATCGGCGGGTGCGTGCTGCCGCCGCGACGCTGGGGGCCGGACCGTGGCGGATCCGTCGCGAGGTGGACCTGCCGCTGGCAGGGCGGGCGGTGGTCACCGCCGCGGGATTCGGTTTCGTCGTCGCACTGGGCGAGTTCGGCGCAACCGGTTTCCTGGCCCGTCCGGAGGCGCCGACACTTCCGGTGGCGATCAGCACGCTGCTCAGTCGTCCCGGAGAGCTGAACACTCAGATGGCCTACGCGGCCTGTGCATTGCTGATGCTGGTCACCGCCTGCGCGGTGCTGGTCATCGAAACCCTGCGTTCCGATTCGTCGGGGGAGTTCTGATGCGCTCCGTACTCGGGTCCCGGGAAACAACGGCGGTTCCGGAGAACCGCCGTGAGCCGGACGACGGCCTGCGGCTGGAAGAGCTGACGGTGCGCTACGGCGGCACCACGGCACTGTCCGGTGTGGACCTTCACGTGCCACGCGGTGAGGTGCTGGCAGTGCTGGGGCCCTCCGGTTGCGGCAAGACCACCCTGCTGCGGAGCGTGGCCGGGCTGGAGCGTCCTTCGGGAGGACGGATCGCCTTCGACGGTGTCGAGCTGTCCGGGGTGCCGGTGCACCGCCGCGGTTTCGGCATGGTCTTCCAGGACGGCCAGCTCTTCGGGCACCGCGACGTGGCGGGCAATGTGGACTTCGCGCTGCGGATGCGATCGGTCGGCAGACGCGAGCGCCGCGAGACGGTGGCTCGACTTCTCGAACTGGTCGGGCTGGCCGGTTATCAGGATCGACGAGTCACCGAGTTGTCCGGAGGGCAGGCGCAACGGGTCGCGCTGGCTCGGGCGCTGGCGGCCGAGCCCCGGTTGCTGTTGCTCGACGAACCGCTCTCCGGGCTGGACCGGATTCTGCGGGAGCGGCTGGCCGTGGATCTGGCACGGGTGCTCGATCGGAATCGGATGACCGGCGTGCTGGTGACCCACGACCACGACGAGGCCTTCACACTCGCCGACCGGATAGCGGTACTCGCGGCGGGGCGGATCGAACAGCTCGATACCCCGTGGCGCCTCTGGCACCGGCCCGCCACCGAGGAGGTGGCGCGGTTCCTGGGCTGCGGCATCGTTCTGTCCGGTCTCGCCGATGAGGAGACGATCCGTTGTGAGCTCGGTACGCTGCCCCGCCCACCGGACTGCCCCGTGGGGACAGTCCGAATCGGACTACGTTCGGCGGGACTGCGGGCCGCTCCCGCTCGCGAAGGCACCCCGGTCGGGCGATCGCGTGCTGTGGTGCGGGAACGGGTCCATCGGCACGACCACGTGCGCTTGACGGTGACCCTCCCGGACGCGCCCGGGTTCGACTGGCTGGAAGCCGTCACCTCGCTCGACGACGTTCCCCACGTCGACGACGAGGTGACGCTCACGCTCGAACCGAACGGGACGGCCCTGATCGTCGACTCGTAGCGCGACTCCGTCGACCGGGTTTTCGCAGGTGCTCGTCCGACGGAACCTTTCGCGGATCCTCGTCGCGGGAGCCCCGACTTCGAGTGGGCACGACCGGTGAGAGCTCCCGCTCAGGCGATCCGGGCGGCGGAGGTCCCCAGGCCGGTGGGCCCGAAGCTGAAACCGAAGGGGTTCGCGACACGCCGCAGTTCGGCCTCGGTGTAGCGCACACAGCGGCGATGCCACTCCAGGATGCCCGACATCCAGTCCTGCAGCTCCGCCACGTGACGTTCCAGCCGGCGCCGCACGTCCTCGTCCAGATCGAACTGCTCGTACAGCCCGGGCAGCTCGTTGGCGATGATGTGCTGGAACTGGGCCATCCTGGAGTTGGCCAGCTCTCCCACGACATCGCGTGCCCGTTGCTGGTCGACTCCCAGGAAGTTACGCACCACCAGCACCATGTTGTGCAGTTCGCCCTCGAACTCGATCTCCTTCTGGTAGGAGAACAGATCGTTGACGAAGCAGGCGAAGTCCTGTGCGGCGGTGTCCAGCTCCCGCAGCGTGCGGGTGCGGTAGATCTCCGGCGGGACCGAGTTCGCCGCCGAGAGCCGCGACAGACTCATGGTCATGTCCGAGCCGAACGTTCTACGACGCATCTCGATGTAGTCCACCGGGTCCGGTATCCGGTTGGCCGTCTGGTTGTCCAGTTCCCAGACCCAACTGGACGTCATGTCCAGCACTGCCTCGCGGAACTCGCCACGGGCGGCGGGGGACAGCGGTGTGGCGGTGCGCTGCCACAGGTCGGCCAGGCCGCGTTCGACCGGGTTGCTCGGTTCCGGTGTGCCGCTCATGTCCAGCGGCATGAAGTCCGGGAGCCGCGCGTCCTGTTGCTTGGCTGCCGTCAGGTTGCGGGTGGTCCCGAACACCAGCGGGTAGTAGTCGTCACCGTAGGTTCCCCAGGCCAACCAGTCCGAGGACAGCTTGAGCTGGTCCAACTCCGCGTCGGCGTGGATCATCGAGGCGCAGTGCGGCAGGTCCAGATTCACGAAACGCTCTTCGTCCCAGACGCCGCCGAGTTCCACCCCGGGCACCGAGTCGAACATTCCCATACGGCGTGCCCAGTCGATCGCGTAGGCGCGTGCCGTGTCGATGTGTCGACTGGTGCGGAAGGCGTAGGGCACGTCCAGCTCGGGGAGGGGAAGCGGTCCCACTCGCTCGAACGGTTGGTGGGAGTGCTGCCGTGAGCGGTGCGCCACCCCGATCGTCGCGGTGGACGTGTGGAGCCTGCTCGCCGAGGTTCCCAGCCCGTTCGGGCCTCCCAGCACCCCCAGCACCGGGTTGCCCCGGGGTTCGAGCTGTTCGTTGGTGTAGCGGCTGGACGTGGCGTGCCATTCGTGGCCGCCGGACTGCCAGTCCTGCAGTCCTTTGACGTAGGCCGCCACTCTGGCCTGCTCGTCGGGGGGAAGACCGTTGTCGGCGAACAGCGCGGGAACGTCGTGCAGCGCCGCGTTCTCGAAACGCTGCAGCCGAGAGGTCAGCAGGTCGTTGACCAGCTCGGCCGCCTGCTGCGTGGAGCAGTCGAGGAATCGTTCGAACACCAGCACCGCGTTGGAATTCTCGCCTTCCTCGGCGACCTCCCGCTGGTAGGAGAACAGGTCGTTGCGCAGGTGCACCGCGTCCGAGAAGCTGTCGGACAGCACCTCGATCGGGCGAAGAGCGGTGATGTGGTCCGGTAGTTCCGCCTTGACGGCGCACTCCACCAGGTTGGCCGACCACGGCGCGCCACCCACCCTGCGCCGCATCTGCATGTACTCGATCGGATTCGCGATCCTGCCGCGGGTTATGTTGTCCAGTTCCCACATCGACTCGACCATCAGATTGTGGGTGCTGCGGGTGAACCGCCTGCGCCAACCGCTCGACATCGACGGTGCGGTGCGCTGCCAGAGATCGTGCAGACCCGCCTCAGCGGCGTTGGCGGGTTCCGGTGCCTGCTGGTCATCCTCGGGCATGAACAGGTCCAGCCGGTCCAGGTACCGCTGTGCGCCGCGCGGGTCCCGGGAGTACTTGAACTGCTCGAGGAAGTCGTCGTCGAAGAAGAACACCCACACGTACCAGTCGGTGATCAGATCCAGCATCGGTCCGTCACAGTCGGGGTGGGTGTAGGCGCACATCAGCGCGTAGTCCATCTTCTCCAGCGCCTGCCGGTCCCAGATCACACCACCTCCCGGTTTGGGAGCTTCCAACATGCCCATCCGCTCCGCCCACTCGGCGCTGTGCCTTCGGGAACGTTCCAGGTGCGGATTCAGCCGGGCGGGGTGGGGCAGGTAGAACTCCGGGTAGGTGAAAGCGACCATCGGTCCGCCTACTCTGTCGACTGCGGAATGCCGAGGAGCAGGTTGGCAATTCGGAGTAGTGCGTTGCTACGGCCATCCGAGCGATGCTCGTGTTCTATCGGGTGATGTCCATCAGCCGATCGAACCAATCGAACGGTCCCCGTCGGCGACCGTTCCCCCGAGGCCCTGTTGGCTGTCACCTCGACCGCCACGACAGCCGCCCATCTCGGCGCTCCTGATGGGAAAGACCGGTGCTCGTTCCGTACCGCCGCGGAAACCGATCGCTTGACACCGGCCACCCGATCCGCCGGGAAGAACGGCGAGGCGGAGGAGTCACACTCGGCGGTGTTCCGGTGAGCGGTGTCGAAGTTGCTCGCGGGAAGCGAGCTTGAGCTTGCGCAGCACGTTGGCGACGTGCTGCTCGACCGTGCGTGTCGAAAGGAACATGACCCGCGCGATCTCGCGGTTGGTGTTTCCGTCCCGGACGAATCGACACACCTCTTCTTCCCGAGGCGACAGCTGCTCGCCGTATCCCCGTCTGCCGCGCCGCGAGGACTGCGTGACACCGTGCTCCCGCAACGCGTACCGGCAGCGGGCGGCGTCGTGGGTGGCCCCGAGCGCGTCGAACTCCTCGGCCAACGCTCCGAACGCCGCGGGATCCGCACAGCCGTCCGCCGATTCCGTGGTCCTGTCCCGGTCAGTTCGGGCACGTTCGACGCGCCATCGGCACAATCGCTCCGCCGCGAGCGCGGCGAAGTACGGCGCGGGTAGATTGACAGCACGATCACGTGCCTCTTCCAACAACCGACCTGCTCGTTCGTCCCCGCACCGAGCCGCCAGCAGACCACGGCACATCGGACGCGCGGCCCTCGCGGCCGGAGCGTCGAGGCCGGCCACCGCCGTGTCGAACGTTTCGGCCACCCGCTCGGCCGCCGCCACGCGTCCGACCCGCAGCTGAGCCGCGACGGCTCCGGGGACCAGTTCGGCGGCCCAAACCCACGCCTCCTTGCGGCGCACCAGTCGGATACCGATATCCGCGATCTCCGCGGCTCTGTCGTGCTCCCGCTGCGCCGACAGCATACGTAACGTGGCCGCATAGGCGTTGACGACCACGGGGGCGTAGGCGTTGTTGGGATCGTCCATACCGGTGTCACGCAGATGTCGTTCGGCACGCTGCCACTGTCCGGTCGCCACGGCCAGGCACCCCATGATCAGCGAGAGTTCGCTGGCCACGGGTAGCAGGTCGCGGTACTCCTCGTGCAACGTCGCCGCGCGTTCGGCCAGGCCGTGCCAATGGCCGGTCACCCAGTCCAGATGTGCTCGTGTCGCGCGTGCCGTACTGACTATGAACGGTGCTCCGCAGTCGTTGGCCAAGCGGATCCCGCTGTTCAGATAACCTCGCGCCGTTTCGAAGTGGCCGACCCAGGAACAGGAATCCGCGATGTTGCAGTGTGCCCTAGCGAGATCGCGTTGTTCGTGTGAGGTGTCCGTGCTCGTGGGCAGCCGTTCGATCGCCCGCCACGCCGAGGGCTCTCCGATCATGAGTTGGGCCGGCGCGTTGTTGGCGAGCATGCTCAGTCGAAACGACGCATCGGGCTCGTCCTCGACGGCCCTGTCGACTTCACTCATCCAAGCCCGATGTTCGCCGAGTGCGACGGCACCGATGTAGGGCTGCGCGAGCACCGACATCGCCTTCACCCGCAGTTGGGGGCGTCCGGTCAGCTCGTCGATAGCGTTGGTGATCGCGGTGCGGCCGGATTCGAGTCCACCGGACTGTCTGCTGAGCAGCAGCCCCAGTGCCAGCCGTACCTCACCGCGTACCGAGGCGGGCAGGCGAGAGTCGGAGAGCAGCCGCTCCAACGCCGCCGTGACCTCGTGCTGATTGAGTCCGGTGTAGGCCACTCGGCTCAGTTTGCCCGCGAGCCTGCCCACGTCCGACGGGGCGAGGTCGGCTTCGTCGAGCAGCGCCTGTAGCGAGCTCGTCGCCGTGGCCGCGTCACCGACTTCACCCGCCTGGTCGGAGGCGGCTTCGGCGTAGTACAGCCAGTCCTCGTGTGCGCCCGCGTATCGACTGTGCTCGGCGAGCCGCACCAGCGGTTGTGGGACGGTACGAGCGAGCTCGATCGCCGCGCGCGCGTGCAGCCGCTCCCGATCGGGACCGGGTAACGTCCAGTACACGGCCTGGCGTGCCAACGCGTGTCGGAACCCGTAGCGCGCTCGACCGCATTCGAACAGGATTCCGGCTTCGATCGCTTCGGTCAGGGCGGCACGTACGTTTTCAGCGGAAAACGCCGTCATATCACCGAGCAGCCGCGTCGAGGCCGGGATTCCCAGTACGGCGGCTGTCTGGGTGGTACGTCTGGCGGAGTCCGAGAGTCGGGACAGCCGCTCCAGCGCGGCTTCGCGGAGCAGCGCGGGTACCTCGGCCTCCTCCAGCAGGCGGCGTGCCCGAACGCCGTCCGTTCGCACCGCTCCCGCCGGATCACGCAGGGCCCGTAGTGTTTCCTCCAGCACGAACGGGATGCCCGCGGTTCGCTCGTGGAGCCGTGCGGCGAAGTCGGGTGAGACGAAGCAGTCACCGAGGATGGCGGCGGTCAGCCGCTGCACGCCGGACACGTCGAGCGGTCCGACGACGACCGTGGCGGTTTTGTCCGAAGCGGATGAACGGCAGGCGGGACCGAGCGGCATGCCGCCCGCTACTTCCTCGCGCCGATAGGTGACCAGCAGCGTGAAGTGACTCGGCAGTTCGGCCAGCAGGAAGCGGAGCAGATCGCGCGAGTCCTCGTCGGCCCAGTGCAGGTCCTCGACGATCAGCACGGTGTGACCGAACGCGTCGAGCAACTCGCGAACCGCACGGAAGAGACGGTGCCGTTCGGCACGTGTGTCGTGGAGTTGTTCCGGGGCCGGTGGCAGTATCCCGGCCAGTTCCGGAAGGTAGCTCCGCAGTACCCCCGTCACCGGACTCAGCTCGGTGACTGGGGTGATTCGGTTGCCCGCCGCGCGCAGCGCGTCCAGTAGGACACCGTAGGGGAACGGTTCGCGCATGGGTTGGCAGTGCGCGGTCAGGAATCGTTTTCCCGCCAGTCGGGGGTGCTCGATCAGTTCGTGCACGATGCGGGTCTTTCCGATACCCGCTTCACCTTCCACGAAAATCGCCGAGGGTGAGTCGGTCGCGTAATCGAGCAGCGTGTTCAGTTCCGCCGTTCGGCCGACCAGTACCGGTGAGGTCGTGCGCACCGTCGCGTGGTGAGAAGTGTGCCCAGCGGAAGAACGTACCGCGTTCGCCATACAGCCTCCGGTGACTACGCCGAACGGTGCATGAAGTGTGTCATCAACCATAGCCACACCATCGTGTGAAGGTAACCCACTTTAGATTGATGTCCGTACCGGAATTCTCGCCTTAAATACGTATCGGTACGTAGTAGTCCCCGGATTGTTCCTAGCGGTTTCACCTCCAAGAGTGATCTATCGCGTGGCACTGAGTAAGCGTTAATCGGTTGCCGCGCCGTATCGCACACCAGATCGATGGCTATTGGAGCACCCGATGAAGGAACACCGTCGGTCCCTGAGACGCACCGCGGGGGCGTGCGCGTTGTCAGGAGCCACTGCCGTGGCCGCATTCGCGGCGGGTGGCACCGCTGTCGCTCAACAGTCCGCGGCGGACGGCCAGATCCGAGGTCTCGACGACCCCGCTGCCATCTCGGAGAACTACATCGTCGTATTCGAGGACGGAGCCGGGACGCGGTCGGTCGGCGCCAGGGCACGCTCGCTTTCCGACGAACACCGCGGACAGTTGCTGGCGACGTACGACACGGCGCTGAACGGTTTCTCGGCGCGGATGAGCGAGCAGCAGGCGCGTGATCTCGCCGGTGAGCCCGGCGTCGCCTACGTCGAGCAGGACTCCGCCGTCCACACGATGGACAACCAGAACAATCCCACGTGGGGACTCGACCGTAGCGACCAGTCGGAACTGCCGCTCGACGACACCTACTCCTACCCGACGAGCGCGGGCAGCGGTGTCACGAGCTACATCATCGATACCGGTGTGCGAACCAGCCACGACGAGTTCGAGGACCGTGCCCGAAGCGGGTACGACTTCGTCGACGACGACCCCGATGCCGGGGACTGCAACGGGCACGGAACCCACGTGGCGGGCACTGTCGGCGGCGAGACCTACGGCATGGCGAAGGAGACGACGCTGGTCGGGGTTCGGGTTCTCGGCTGTGACGGCCGGGGAGCCTGGTCGCAGGTCATCTCCGGTATCGACTGGGTCGCCGAGAACGCGGACGGGCCCGCCGTGGCCAATATGAGCATCGGCGGCAGCCCGAACGAGTCGGTGGACGACGCGGTCGCTGGAGCCGTGGAATCGGGAGTGACGGTTGCCGTGGCGGCAGGCAACTCCGGAAAGGACGCTTGCGACGTGACACCTGCCCGGACTCCGAACGCGATCACCGTCGGAGCTTCCAACGGCAGCGACGAGCGCTCCACGTGGCCCGCGATCCCGGGCGCCGAATCCAATTACGGTAGCTGCCTGGACATCTTCGCCCCCGGAACCGACATCACCTCCGCGTCGAATTCGGGCGACTCCGCCACGGAGTCCAAGAACGGCACGTCGATGGCCTCGCCGCACGTCGCGGGTGCCGCCGCCCTGCATCTCGGGGAGAATCCGAACGCGACACCTCGGCAGGTCAGCGACGCGCTGGTGAACAACGCGTCCGCCGGCCGACTCACCGGCATCGGGCAGGGTTCGCCGAACAGACTGCTCAACGTCTCCTATCTGAGCGACGGCGGAGGCGAGCCGGATCCCGATCCCGGCGAGGGCCGTGCCCCCAGCGCGTCCTTCACCGTGAACTGCGGATGGAGCGAGTGCGCTTTCGACGCGAGTGAAAGCACCGATGCCGACGGCGACATCACCGGATACGCCTGGAACTTCGGTGACGGCGAAACCGCCACCGGCGCGAAGGTCGACCACGCTTTCCCCGCCGCCAACGGCTCCTACACCGTCGAGCTGACCGTGACCGACAGCAAGGACAACTCCGATTCGGCCACGCGAGAGGTGGACTGCTGGAACTTCAGCGGCAGCGCCTACTGCTTCGCGGGCTGACGCCGCTCACCGATGACACCCCGGTGCCGGTCGCATCCGGGGACGGGTCGGGTGGTGCCGCCGCGCGGTACCACCCGACCACCTGTTCAACCGTATACGGGAGAACTCGATGATCAAAAGAATAGTGGCCGCCGGTATCGGCCTCGCCCTGCTGACCCCCGCCGTCTCGCAAGCGGACCAGCGAGCCGCTGATGTTCCGAACCCGAGCGGCACGGCCGTGGCGACGGAGTCCGGACCCGGTTCCCCCTTCGGAAACGCGCCGACGTCGGACATCTACCGCGTGCTCGGTGTGGACACCAAGGAAGAACGCACCAGTATCGCCCGTACGGGCTCCTCCATCGAGGGCGTCGACAAGCACACGGTCACCATCACCGCTTTACCGAGTGAACTGAGCTCGGTCCGGCGACTCGGATTCGAAACCGAGCGACTCGCTCGAACCCAGGACTTCCCCTCGGAGGACTCCGGATACCACGACTACGGCGAGATCGTGGCCGAACTGGACCGGATCGCCTCCGAACACCCGGATCTGTCCGACCGCTTCACGGTGGGGCAGACCTACGAGGGCCGGGACATTCCGGGAATCAAGATCAGCGACGACGCCGAGACCGACGAGAACGAACCCGAAGTGCTCTTCACCGCGAACCAGCACGCTCGCGAGCATCTCACTCCCGAGATGGCGCTCTACATCGCCGATATGCTCACCGAGTCCTACGGTTCGGACAGCCGCGTCACCGAGCTGGTGGATTCCAGGGAGGTCTGGATTCTGCCCATGGTCAATCCGGACGGTGTCGAATACGATATCGACGGCAGTCGGTACCGTTCCTGGCGCAAGAACCGCCAGCCGAACGAGGGTGCCGTCGGTACCGATCTGAACCGGAACTGGGCCTATCAGTGGGGCTGCTGCGGAGGCTCCTCGGGGAATCCGAGCAGCAGCACATACCGGGGCCCGAGCCCCGAATCCGCTCCCGAAGTCAGCGCGGTGGCAGACTTCGTGCGCGGTCGCGTGGTCGACGGTGAGCAACAAATCGAGGCCCACATCGACTTCCACACCTACAGTGAGCTGGTGCTGTGGCCGATGGGCTACACCTATGACGACACCGGTTCGGACATGTCGCGGGACGCGCACGAGACGTTCGTGACGATCGGTGAGGAGCTGGCGGCGACGAACGACTACACGCCGCAGCAGTCCAGTGATCTCTACATCACCGACGGTTCGGTCAACGACTGGATGTGGGCCGAGCAGGGGATCTTCTCGTTCACCTTCGAGATGTATCCGGAATCCAGCAGTCCCGGCTTCTACCCACCGGACGAGGTGATCGATCGCGAGACCGAACGCAATCGTGAGGCAGTGTTGTCGCTGCTCGACTACTCCGACTGCCCTTACAGCGCCATCGGCGAGGGGGAGAAGTACTGCGGCGGTGGGAACGGCGTTCCCACGGCCCGGTTCTCGGCTGAATGCTCCGACTCCGAAGCCTTCTGCTCCTTCGACGCCTCGGCGACGAGGGACCCGGACGGTTCGGTGCGCTCCTACGAGTGGACCTTCGGTGACGGTGCCACCGGAACCGGCGTGCGCCCCTCGCACAGTTACGCCGAGGCCGGTGAGTATCGGGTGACACTCACGGTCACCGATGACGCGGGCAACACCGACGAGGTGACGAAGACGGTCGACGTCGGGACACCGCCCGGTTCCGGTGAGCCGCCCTCGGCCTCGTTCATCGTCAACTGCGACTACGATGAATGCTCGTTCGACGCGGGCGAGAGCACCGATCCGGACGGCGACATCGTCGAGTACGGCTGGAGCTTCGGTGACGGGGACAGCGGCAGTGGAGTGACGACGGACCACGCCTATCCGGCCGCGACCGACAGCTACATCGTCGAGTTGACCGTGATCGACGGCAATGGCCACTCGGATTCCGCGACGCGAGGGGTGGACTGCTGGAACTTCGGTGGTAGCGCCTACTGCTTCGCGAGCTGACTCCTGGAGGTGAGACGGGTCATCCCGAGACCGCCCCGTTCGTAACCTTCGACCGGGGCGGTCGTGCGTCCTCGGTGGCTTTCGGCGAGGTCATCCGGAACACTGCAACGACCGATGGACGGTCGTGGTGGAACTCGCAGCTCGTCCGGTTCGAGCGATCAGGTGTCCTTGGTGGCCATCCGTGCGACCGCCGCCGAAAAGCCCACCAGCATGTAGCAACCGGCGCGCCACAGCCCGTCCACCAGATCGTTCCAGCGGATCGGATCGCTCAGCACATCGCTGATGGAGTACCAGTCGGCGGTTATGAAGATCGGCTTGAGCCACTCCAGGGCCGGGATGGCCTCCAGCACCCCGAACACGATCAAACCCCCCACCGTGGCGATCAGCACCAGCAGCGAGTGCTCGGTCGTCGCGGATATCGCCAGCGCGACCGCGCCGACCGCGGCCATCTGTACCGCGCACCAACCCGTCGCCAGTGCGACCCTGCCCAGTGCTTCCCCCAGCGGGAGAGTGGTGCCGGACAGGGTGACCAGACCGTCGCTTCCGACGATCAGCAGTCCGGTCAGCACTCCGCTCAACGCGACGACCCCGACGGCGAGCACCACCATCAGCAGCACGCCCAGCGCTTTGACCACCACCAGCCGTACCCTGCCGACCGGTGCCAGCAGCAGTCCGCGCAGCGTGCCGTTGGCCGCTTCGCCCGCCAGTCCGTCGGCGGCCACCATCGCGGTGATCAACGGCAGCAGCAGGTTCTGCGTCAGCATCAGGGCCAGCACCGGAAGGACCAGCCCGTTGCCCGCGACCGCCGAGAACAGTCCCGTTCCGCCTGAAGGGCCTCCGGTTATGGCGAGCACCGTTCCGATCAGGACGGGGATCACCGCCAGCCCGAGCAGCGCGAGCAGATTGCGCGGCCGGTGCAGTATCCAACTCAGCTCGGAGCCCACCACTCGCCCGAACGGCGCCGAAGCACGCTGCCGGACGCCGGACGGCAGCTCGACTCGTGAGGCCGTTCCCGTCATGACTCCCCCTCGGTGAGTCGAGCGAAGATCTCCTCCAGGCCGGCACGGTCCCGGCGTGCCTCGTGCACCCCGATCCCGGCGTGCACCAGTGCCGCGACGACTTCGGGTGCGTCCGTTTCGGACAGTTCCACTCGTAGCTCTCCCAGCTCCACGCGAGCCGGTATGCCGCTCTGCCGCAGCGCTTCCAGCCCCGAGTCGTTGTCGGAGACCCGGAGCAGCAGATTGGGGCCGCCGGACTCCAGCAGGGTCGCCAACTCGCCCTGGGCGATCAGCGAACCCGCCTGCAGCACGGCCGCGTGGGTGCAGGTCGCCTCCACCTCGGACAGCAGGTGTGAGGAGACCACCACCGTTGTCCCGTTCGCGTGCAGCTCCGCGATGATTCGACGTATTTCCCTGGTGCCGGCCGGATCCAGACCGTTCGTGGGTTCGTCGAGCACCACGAGGTCGCGCGGCACGAGCAGCGCGGCTGCCAGCCCGAGCCGCTGCTTCATGCCCAGCGAGTAGGAGCGGTACTTGCGCTCCGCGGCCTCGACGAGGCCCACTCGCTCCAGTGCCTGCCGCACCGCCGTGGCGATGTCCGAGCCGTACAGCGCGGGCTCCATGGCGGCACAGCGGAGCAGGTTCCGCCTACCCGACATGAAGGGGTGAAACCCCGGTCCTTCCACCAGGGCTCCCACCGAAGGCAGTGCACGACCGCTCTGGTCCGGCATGCGGTGTCCGAGCAGTTCGACCGATCCGGAGGACGGCTCGGTCAGCCCCAGCAGCATCCGGATCGTGGTGGTCTTGCCCGATCCGTTCGGGCCGAGCATGCCGACCACCGCACCGCGCGGTACCCACAGGTCCACATCGGCGACCGCCACTGTCCCGCCGTAGGTCTTGCGTAGCGAGCTGGTGCGCAGTGCGGGTTCCGGTTCGTCCCGCCCGGAGACGGGGGCGCTCGTGGCCCCCGCCTCGGCGGTGTCAGCGGGTCCTGTCATCAGGAGTCCCGCAGTGCCTCGATCAGTACCTGCTGCGGAACCGCTCCCGCGGCCACCCGGCCGTCGGAGGTCAGTACCGCCGAGCCGACCGAGGTGTTGATCACCCAGCCGTGGCCCCACGATCCGCTGACCGGCGATCCCATGCGCTCGGCCATGGCGCGAACACCGGTTCCCCCGGCTTCGGCCGCACCGGGTGCGGACTGTTCATCGTCACCGGCCGACGAACGCATCGCGTTCTCCGGCAACCGGCTCAGCACCACCGTGTCCCAGCCGGTTCCCTCGGTCCTGGGACGGTTGTCGTCGCCGGAGTCGGAGCTCCCCTGCCGGGAGGGAGCGGAACTCCGCTCCTCGGGTTTTTCGGGCGTGCGTACCTTCGCGTCCTCCGGCGGGGTGAACTGGAACAGCTCCGCGTCCTGCTCGCCCGTGCTCAGTTCGGAGAACCCGGCCCGCAGCGCGGGATCGCTCGAACCGTTGGTGTTGACCTCCACCCGCAGCGGGATCCGACTCTCGGCTCCCACGGCGATCCTGACCTCCCGCAGCTTGGTGCGCTCGTTCGGTTTCGGCGTCAGCACCAGCTCGTAGGCGTCCCGCCCCGCGACGCTCGCGGTACCGTCCACCTGCACGGTGCTGGTGTCCCGCAGTTTGCCGACGAGCCGCTGGGCGATCTCCGAGGGCTGAGCGATCTCCGAGGGGGCCGCCGGAGTGCCCGCGTCTGGACGTTTCGTCCCGGACTCCCCCTGGGAGGACTCCCCGTGGGAGTACTTGACCACGGTGCGCTCGGCGGAGTCCCACTTCCACACCGTGTTGCCGTCGTCGACCACGGTGGTCTCGCCGCTACCGTTGGACATCGAGATCCGTTGCCGCTGCTGACCGTCGTACCAGACCCGCATCGACTTGTCGCCGCCCGAGAGCAGCTCGCCCGCCTCGCCCGCTCCGGGGAGAGCGGGTAACCCGAGCTCGTTGTGCACGGTGATCCTGCCCGCGAGTGCCGGTGGATCCGACTCCATCACCGAAGCGACCAGCTCATCGGCGGACACCTGGGGAAGCTGGGGGCTCTGCGCGCCGGCGGGAAGCGTCATCGAGGTGAGTCCGAGCGCTCCGGCGGCGACTCCGGCCGAGGCGGTAAGCGCGATGTTCCTGCGTCTCATCCGAGTCCCTTCGAATTCCTTGTGGTCGACACCCACCTTGCACCCGTCCCGCTGAGATGATCCTGAGAATACGGCCGGGGCTTTCGTTCGGGCTCGTGTGCGGGCATCCGCGCCCCGGCGGGCGGGGCGGACGCCGACGACCCGTTAATGATGGACCGTGCCGTCCACCGCGATGGAAACCGGGCGTGCGATGCGTTGTCGATGGTGTCGCGGGCATGCTGAGAGTCGTGAACCATGAGAACACTCCCGTCCGGGTACTGGTGGTCGACGACGAAGCGGGTGTCCGGACCGCGTTGCGTCGCGGCTTGTCCGCCGAAGGTATGGAGGTCACCGTCTGCGCGGAGGGGCACGAAGCACTCCGGCTGGGCGCGACGGGATCGTTCGACGTCATTCTGCTGGACGTGCTGCTTCCCGGCCTGTCCGGCTACCGGGTGCTGGAGCGGTTACGGCATCGCGGGATACACACACCGGTGCTGCTGGTCTCGGCCAAGGACGGTGAGTTCGACCAGGCCGACGGGCTGGATCTGGGAGCCGACGGGTACGTGGTCAAACCGTTCTCGTTCGTGGTGCTGACCGCGCAGGTGCGGGCGCTCGTTCGCAGAGGTGACACCCCCGCCAGGCAGGACAGCCTCAGGGTCGGTGAACTGGAGATCGACCGCTCCGGACGCAAGGTCAGCTGGGCCGGTGATCCGATCGCGTTGTCCCCCAGGGAGTACAAACTGCTGGTGGCGTTGGCGAGTCGTCCGGGCACGGTGCTGACCAAGGAGGACCTGCTGCAGGCGGTGTGGGGCAACGACCAGGAGGTCACCCGCAACGTGGTGGAGGTCTACGTCGGTTATCTGCGGCGCAAGCTCGACGCGGTCGGTGCGGGAGAACTGGTGGAGACGGTGCGCGGCCACGGGTACCGGATGAACGATGCGTGAGGCACGGCGCCGGTTCGGCTCCGGCGCCGCTGTTCCAGCCCGGCGCGAAGGGCGTGTCACCTCATGAGACGCCGTTTCCGGTTCGTGGCCGGTCGCGACCCCCGTGCCTGGTGGCGGCGGCGGACCGTGCAGTTCCGCACCAGCGTCGCCGCCGTGTTCGCCTCGTTGCTCGGGCTGGCCGTGATCGTGTCCATCAGCGGTGCGTTCATCGGGCTGCTCTCGCTGGAGTCGGTGGACACGAGGCTTCGCACCGAGTCGCGCGCCGTCGCGGCGAACCTGACCGGGGGTGCCGCTCCCGGGCGGGTCGCCGGAGACGGCATCCGGGTGCTGGACACCGCGGGCAACCCGGTGGACGGCCGGGGAACCACCGCGCTGCGACCGTGGGAGATCAACAGCCTGAAAGCGGGCAAGGGAGTCACCAGGTCCGGCGGAACCGGTGGTTCCGGTGCGGGAGTGCGCTGGGTGGGGCGCGTGGTGGCCGCGCCGAGCGGCAAACCTCTGCTGGTGCTGGCCCGGGCGGACCTCTCGGCCTATCGCGACGTTCGCACCACCGCGAACCGGGTGCTCGGGATCGGCTCGCTGGTGGTCGCGCTGCTCGTGGGCACGGCGACCTGGTTGGCGGTACGCGGGGCGCTTCGCCCGGTGCGCCGGATGCGGCTGGCCGCGGCACAACTGCCGGTGGGGGAGCGACTACCGCTGCCGGAGGCCGACGACGAGCTGCGCTCGCTCGCGCGGGCTACCAACGACATGCTCGCCCGGCGTGACGCGGACACCGAGCGACTGAGCAGGTTCACCGGGGACGCGGCGCACGAACTGCGCAATCCGGTGGGCTCGATCCGGGCACAGGCGGAGGTCGCGGTGGTTCACCCCGATCCGGAACTGGCCCAGGAGACGCTGCGGCAGATCGAACAGGAGGCCCGGCGCCTGTCCGAGCTGGTGGAGGGGCTGCTGGCGCTGGCGCGTTCGGACACCGCTACACCCCCCGAGGGGGAACCGGTGGAACTCGTGGCGGCGGCACGGCTGGTGGTGGACCGGTCGAACACGGCGGGTGCCGGGACCAGGGTGCGACTGACCACGCCGCTGTCCGCCGTCACCGTGTGGTCCACGCCCGCCGAGGTCGCCACCGTGCTGGACAACCTCGTCGGGAACGCGCTGCGCTACGCGCGGGCCATCGTGCGTGTCTCCGTGCTGCCGACCTCGCGGGGCGCGCGGCTGCTCGTGGACGACGACGGGCCGGGCATAGCACCGGAGCACCGCCCTCACGTGTTCGAGCGGTTCTACCGTGCCGAGCCCGATCGCGCACGCGACGGTGGTGGCTCGGGGCTGGGATTGGCGCTGGTCGCCGAAGTGGTCCGACGCCGCGGCGGATCGACACAGGTGGGGAGTTCCCCGGAAGGGGGCGCGCGGTTCGAGGTTCGCCTGCCCGGCCGGGGGCGGTGACCGGAGTAGAGCGCTGTGACCGGAGCAGGGAGCGGCGGGCCGTCCGGAGTCGTCGGTGTTCCGGCGGTGTTCTCGCCCCGGGGAACTCGTCCCGCACCGGGGCGGGCACGATTCCTGTCGTGCCGGAATCAGCTTTCGCCGTCGACGCTCCCGTCCACGTGGTCGCCGCGGCGCTGCGGCACACCCGTACCGTGACCGGATTTCTCGGCGCGACAGCGGAACGAGCGCCCGAAGCGGTGGGGGAGCTGTTGCTGGCCGGCGATCGGTTTCCCGTCGCCGTCGGTGCGGGTGACGCGGCGGAGCCCGAGGACGCGGGCGGCGAAGGTGGCGGGGTGGGAACCGTGCTGCGTGCCGACGAGGCGGGACTGCGGTTGCGCCTCGACTCGCCCGCGGTCGGTGGTCCGGTACTGCTGGAGTTCAGGCCGGAAGAGCGTACGACGGGTAACCGTTCCCGCTGCGAGGTTCACCTGGCGGGGGAAAGCCTTCCCCGGTGGTTGTGCGGGCGAGTGAGCGCCTGTCTCGCGGCGGTGCGGGAGCTCGTCTCGGAGTGGGCGCCCCGGCCGGTCGTGGTGGGTACCGCGCTCGTCGAGGACGGGATGTTGCTCGCGCAGCAGCGGTGTTATCCCGCTCACCACGCGGGCAGCTGGGAGCTACCCGGCGGCAGGGTCGAACCGGGTGAGGACGAGCCGGAGGCGGTGGTGCGGGAGTGCCGCGAGGAGCTCGCCACCGAGGTGGTCCCGCTGGGGAGGGTGGGAACCGACATTCCGCTGTCAGCGGGGTCCGGGATGCTGCTGCGGGTTTGGCGGGCACGGCTGGCGGCGGGCGCGCGCCCGCCCGTTCCGGTGGAGCACCGGGCGCTGCGCTGGATCGAACTCTCCCAGCTGGCGGGACTGGAATGGCTGGAGGCCGACCGGCTGCTGCTCGACTCGCTGCGGACGATCATGGTCGCCGAAAGCGGAAAACATGATCCAAAATAACCCGAAGCGGATTCGCGACTAAATTTCGGATTTGTCTGAAATGTTCTTCCGGTTGGTCGAATAGTGTGGCGTTGTACGAGGTTGCTCGCCTCGATTGTCGATCGGAGCTATCGTGAAAGAATGTACGTAGTTCTGGTGCATTACACGGCCCCGTTGGCGGATGTGGACGCGCTGTTGCCGGATCATTCCGAATGGTTGTCCCATCATCAAGACTCCGGAGACTTCGTGGCTTCGGGAAGGCGGCACCCCCGAACCGGCGGAGTCATCATCGCGCGGTCCATGTCGCGTGGGCAGCTGGACGCCATCCTGGCGACCGACCCGTTCGTCGTGCACAAGGTGGCAAGTCAGGAGGTGATCGAGTTCCAGGCGCTTCGAACCATCCCGGAGCTGGCCGATTACGCCGATCATCTGACCCCGGCGGAGTAGCGAGCGGGCCGCCTCGGTTCGCGACACCGTTCGCACGGTGTCGGGTTCCGGGGTGCTCGCGGGACGGGGGCGGTCACTGGAGTGGAATGGTCACGGGGTGGACAGCCCTCGGTGCACGTTCCGGGGGCGGGCAGTGTGGATGTTCTGGGGCGGATGTCCCGGATCCGAATGCCCTGGGTTCGAATGCCGGGAATCGGGTTTCGGGACTCGGACGCGGAGTCCTCCGCGTGGCGACGTCCTCCGGTGCGATGCTATTGCTGGGTCGTTTCGAGGGTCGCTTTCTTCTTTTTCTTCTTCTTGCGGGCTTTTTCGGCTTCCGCCGCCTTGGACTCCCGGAGCGCTTCGCGCAGTACCACGATCGGGCAGGTTTTGCACGCTGATTTCGATTGGCAGCACTTTCGTTTCACCTTGATGGTGTCTTTCTTCTTTCCCACGTGGTCCTCCTGCGGGGAGCGGCGGTCAGGGATGAGGATAGGCGAACCTAACCCTGTTGGGTCAACCGTTGGCCGATGGTGTCGAGCCACACGACCGAATGACCTCCTCGGTGCACTACCCTGGGGGAGAAGAAGCAGGCCGCCGGAAGGGGAGCACGCCGCTGGCGTGTGATCACGAATTCGATTCCGCGGTGGCCACACCCGCCGGTTCCGTCGCGGGCGAACCATCCGGGTGGTTTCCGAAACGAAGCCGTTACCACGACCCGTACGACAGCCAGGAGTTCCTGCGTGTCCGCCACCAGTGTCGCCAGCCCGAACCAGCGCACCCGTACCGATCTGCGCAACATCGCGCTCGTCGCGCACGTCGACCACGGCAAGACCACCCTGGTGGATGCCATGCTCCGGCAGTCCGGCGCGTTCTCCGAGCGCACCGAGCCCGTTGACCGCGTGATGGACTCCAATGACCTGGAGCGGGAGAAGGGCATCACGATCCTGTCCAAGAACACCGCGATCCGGCGGGTGACTCCGGAGGGGGCGACGACCATCAACGTCATCGACACCCCGGGCCACGCCGACTTCGGCGGTGAGGTGGAACGTGGCCTGTCGATGGTCGACGGCGTCATGCTGCTGGTCGACGCCAGCGAGGGGCCGCTGCCGCAGACCAGGTTCGTGCTGCGCAAAACCCTCGCGGCCGAGCTTCCGGTCATCCTGGTCGTCAACAAGGTGGACCGGCCGGACTCCAGGGTCGCCGAGGTGGTCGACGAGACCCACGAACTGCTGCTCGAACTGGCAGCCGAGGTAGGTGCCGACGAGTCGGTGCTGGACATCCCCGTCGTCTACGCCTCCGCGAAGGCGGGGCGCTCCGACATGACCGCTCCGGCGCTGGGTGAGGTCCCCGAGAGCGACCTCACCCCGCTGTTCAACACCCTGCTCGAGCACGTGCCCGCACCGAAGGGGGACCCGCAGGCTCCGCTGCGCGCGTTGGTCACCAATCTCGACGCGTCCTCGTTCCTGGGCAGGATCGGTATGTGCCGGATCCACGCCGGTGAGCTGCGCAAGGGGCAGACCGTCGGGCTGTGCCGCGAGGACGGCAGCGTGGAGAAGGTGCGGCTGACCGAGCTGATGGTCACCGAGAACCTGGAGCGGGTCAACGCCGACTACGCCTCGGCCGGTGACCTGGTCGCCATCGCGGGGATTCCCGACATCAACATCGGTGACACCCTCACGGATCCGGAACAACCGGATCCGTTGCCGCGCATCACGGTCGACGCCCCCGCCATCTCGTTGACGATCGGCACCAACACCTCGCCCACCGCGGGGCGCAACGGCGGTAGCAAGGTCACCGCCCGCCTGGTCAAGAACCGTCTGGACTCCGAGCTCGTCGGCAACGTGAGCCTACGTGTCGTGGACACCGAACGCCCGGACACCTGGGAGGTGCAGGGCCGTGGCGAGCTGGCCCTGGCCGTGCTGGTGGAGACCATGCGCCGGGAGGGATTCGAACTCACCGTGGGTAAGCCCGAGGTGGTAACCAAGACCATCGACGGCAAACTGCACGAGCCCTTCGAACGCCTCTCCCTGGACATCCCGGAGGACCACCTGGGCGCGGTGACCCAGTTGCTGGCCAGTCGCAAGGGCAAGATGGAGACCATGGACGGGCACGGCACCGGCCGGATCAAGCTCGACTACGTGGTGCCCGCGCGCGGACTGATCGGTTTCCGCACCGAGTTCCTCACCGAGACCAGGGGGGCGGGAATCGCCAACCACGTCTTCGAGGGCTACTACCCGTGGGCGGGTGAACTGCGCACCCGCAACAGCGGATCGCTCGTGGCCGACCGCACCGGTCCGGTCACCAACTACGCCCTGATGCAGCTGTCCGACCGGGGGACCTTCTTCGTCGAGCCCGGTGACGATGTCTACGAGGGAATGGTCGTCGGGGAGAACCCCAGGGCCGAGGACCTGGACCTCAACGTCACCAAGGAGAAGAAGCTCACCAACATGCGCTCGGCCGGTTCCGAGGAGCTGGAACGGCTCGCTCGCCCGCGCAAGCTGGGTCTGGAGGAGGCGCTGGAGTTCTGCTCCGCGGACGAGTGCGTCGAGGTGGGGCCCAAGGCGTTGCGCATTCGCAAGGTCACCCTGGACGGCACCCAGCGCGGCAGGGAACGCTCCCGGGCCAAGTCCAGGGACTCGCAGGGCTGACCGAACGCTGCCGTCGGTCCGAACCGGTTCCGGCCCGCCCCGGAGTTTCGGGGTGGTCGGCAGGGGACGCCGCTCCCGTGCCGACCATCTCGCGGAGTCGCCGGGTGGAACCGGTTCGGAGTGTGGCATGGTCGTGTCCGTTCGGAACCATGTGACGGCAGGGTGGCGGGTAGAACGACGCCGCCCGGGCAGGGGGCGTCCGTGAGGGTCGTGGTTCCGGCCGGATCCGCAACGGAGGTTCGTCCAGCGTGTACCGAACTCGGCGTCGTGTGCTTCCCGTCGTGTCACTGCTGTTGGTCTCGTTGACCATGATCGCGGGTTGCACGAACGCGCCGCCACCACCGCTGGTCGAGTCGACCTCGCCGCCCCCCAGCTCCGAACCCCCGACCGAACCGCCCAAACCCAAGGTCGTCGTGGCGAGCGTCGACGAACTGCGCGGTGGTTTCAACCCGCACGTGCTGGCCGACCAGTCACCGGTCACCGACGCTCTGGCCGAGCTCATGCTTCCCTCGGTGTTCGTGCCCGGTAAGAACGGCGAGCGGGTGCTCAACGAGACGTTGCTGGAATCGGCCGAGGTGGTCGAGGACGCCGAGAAGTTCACCGTGCGCTACCGGATTCGCACCGCGGCGGGCTGGTCGGACGGTGCGCCGATCGCGGCGGAGGACTTCGTCTACCTCTGGGAGCAGCTCCGCGTCCAGCCCGGCGTGATCAATCCCGTGGGCTACCGGTTGATCTCGAACGTGGAGTCCCGCCAGGGCGGAAAAACCGTGCGGGTCACCTTCGAGAAGCCGTATCCGGGCTGGAAATCGCTGTTCGACCACCTGCTGCCGGCGCATCTGCTCAAGGACGCCCCCGGTGGATGGGCGGACACCCTGGACTACGGATACCCCGCTTCCGGCGGACCGTTCGCCATACGCACGTTCGACCTCGACCGTGGCGAGGTCGTGCTGATGCGCAACGAGCGCTACTGGGGCAACCCCGCCCAGTCCAACCGCATCGTGCTGCGCAAGGCGGCACGTGCCGAGAACATAACCGCACTGCGCAGCGGGAACGTGCAGGTGGGGATGTTCTCGGCGGATGCCGCCACGATGGAGGCGCTGCGCGGTCTCGGTGAGGACGTCCAGCTGACCACGATGCCCCGTCCGGTGAGCAGCACACTGTTGCTGCGGCCGAACAGCCCACAGCTCGGCGACGTTCGGGTACGCCGAGCCGTGTTGGCCGCGCTGGACCGGCAGGAGCTGATCGACACCGGGACCGGTGGCGGTCCGGCCGCGGACCTTCCCGCGCACGCCCAGGTGCTGGCCCCTTCCCAGCCCGGCTACGTTCCCACCGAGCCCTCCGGCGAGTACACGGAAGGTCCCTCGCCGAAACGCGTCGAGCAGCTGCTCACCAAGGCGGGGTACCAGCACAGCGGTGGTAGCTGGGTGCGGAACGGGTCACCGCTGAATCTGGTCATCGCCGCCCAGTTCCGGGAGGACTCCCACGAGGCGATCGCCAACTCCGTGGCGGAACAGCTCAACGAGCAGGACATTCAGACCACCGTTGTCACCCCCAAGGGTGATGAGCTCTACCGCACCATGCTCACCACGGACCCCGATGTGCAGGACCCGCCGAGCTCCGCCGGTATCGACCTCGCGGTCGTCTCCCGACCGGTGAACACCGATCCCGCCGCCACCATGGCCGCACAGTGGGGTTGTCCGGCGGTCGATCCCGACACTGGACGGACACGCCAGTTCAACATGGTCGGTTTCTGCGATCAGCTGCTGCAGCCGACGATCGAGGCGGCCACGACCGGAGAGGTGCCCTTCCGGCGCGCATCCGAGCGGGTCGAGCCCGCACTGTGGTCCGAGGCGGTCGCACTGCCGCTCTACCAGGAGGCGCAGGTGCTCGCCGTGCGGCGGGAGGTCAGCGGAGTGCACGACGGCCCTGGGTTCGCGGGTCCGTTCAGCAGTGCGGGTGAGTGGGTGGGAGCACCCGGTGAGAGCTACGACTGGTGATCCGTTCAGGTCCGGCCCCCGGAAACCGGGTGGTACCGCACGCCCCGGTCGGTTAGGTTGACCGGGATATCCGGGTTGATCGGGACCGGCACACCGAAGGGAGCGAACCGTCTTGGCCGCAGTGATCCCGGGTTCGGATCCGCACGACGCCGCCGGGAACTCCTCCGGTGCTCCCCTGCTCCTCGGGCTGCGCTGCGTCCGGTGCGGCGCGCGCGGCGAACCGAGCGAGGACACCGAGGGCTGTCCGGACTGCCGGGGCGAGGGCGTGCCCGCCGCGATGCTGGCCGAGCACGATCTCAGCGGAGTGGACGGTGCCGAACTGGCACGTCGCTGGGCGGCGAGGCGCGAGGGCATGTGGTCCTACCGTGAGTTGCTGCCGGTGGCTCGCGAACACGCGGTGACCCTGCGTGAGGGCGGCACCCCGCTCGTGCCGCTGGCGGCGGGAGCGCACGAGGGCAGCCACCGGATGCTGCTCAAGGACGAGCGCCGCAACCCCACCGGCAGTTTCAAGGACCGGTTCTACAGCGCCGCCGTCTCCCGCGCCGCACGACACGGTTACGGCACGGTGGCGCTGGCCTCCAGCGGCAACGCCGGGGTCTCCGCCGCGGCCTACGCCGCGTTGGCGGGGCTGGACTGCGTCGTGGTCACCGCGCCCGGAATTCCCGACGTGTGGCGTGGCCTCATCGAGCTGCACGGCGGTCGAGTGCTTCGGGCCGCCGACGTCGACCAGCGGTGGGAGCTGCTTCGTGACAGGGCCTCGGTGGAAGGCTGGGCGGTGCTCACCAACACCTCGACGATCCCGGTCGCCAGCCACTGGGCGGGCATCGAAGGTTACAAGACGATGGCCTACGAGATCGTCGAGGAACTCGGCGAGTCCCCCGAGGCGGTGGTCGTGCCCGTGTCCCGAGGCGACGGTTTCGCCGGACTGTGGCTGGGGTTCCGGGAACTGCACACGCTCGGCCTCGCGCGGCGCACGCCCCGCATGATCGCCGCGGAGCGCTACCCCTCGTTGTCCACCGCGTCGCGGCTGGATCTGGAACTGCCGCCCGAACAGCCGGTCGACCCCGACAGTTTCGCATCGTCGATCGGCAATCCGCAGGGCACGGTCATGTCGCTGCGGGTGCTGCGCGAGTCCGGAGGAACGGCGGTCGCCTGCTCCGAGGCGGAGCTCCGCACGGCCACCGATCGACTCGCCGCGGCCGGTGTGGCGGCCGAACTCAGCTCCGCCGCTCCGCTGGTGGCCGCCGATCGCCTGTGGCGCGAGGGCGAGTTCTCACCCGAGGACCGGGTGGTGAGCCTGATCACTTCGCACGCTTCGCACCAGCCCGCCACCCTGCCGTGACCGGTTCCGCTGCCGTGATCGGTTCGGTAACCGGTTGCCTCCGGTGGCCCGCCACGGAGTCCTAACCTGGACCAGTGACATCGACGACTGAACCGAGCTTGCTGCTGGTACACGCGCATCCGGACGACGAGACACTCTGGACCGGTGGAACCATCGCCCGCTACGCCGCCGCCGGAGTGCGGGTGACCCTGGTCACCTGCACGCTGGGTGAGGAGGGTGAGGTCATTCCCGACGAACTGCGCGGGTTGGATTCCGACGGGGCCGACCAGCTGGGCGGCTACCGCATCGGTGAACTGCGTCGTGCCTGTTCCTCGCTGGGAGTCACCGAGCAGCGCTTCCTCGGCGGCATCGGGCGCTGGCGCGATTCCGGGATGGTGTGGCAGGAGCACGGCAAGACCGCCACCGCGGCACCGCGAAGCCACCCCCGCTCACTGGTGGCGGGCGATCCCGCCGAGCAGATCGCCCAGCTGGAAGCCGTGCTGCGCGAGGTTCGCCCCCAGGTGGTGGTCACCTACGCCTCGGACGGCGGGTACGGCCACCCGGACCACGTTCGGGCGCACGAGTTGACCGTGGCGGCCACCCAACGGGTGCCCGAGGTGCGCAGGCTGTTCTACGCGGTCCGGTCCGTGGCCGATCTCCGGGCGGGACTGGAACGGCTCGGCGAGTCCTGCGACGTGCCGTTCCCGCTGCCCGACGCCGCGGAACTACCGGCCGTCGAGCCCGACGAGATCACCACCTCCGTCGATGTCGCGGAACAGCTGCCCGCCAAGCTCGCGGCGTTGCGGGCGCACCGCACCCAGGTGCGGGTCTGGACCGGCGACTCGTCCGAGGGTGTCGGAACGGCTGCCTACGCGTTGTCCAACGGGATCGGCCAGCCGGTGTCGACCACCGAGTACTACGCACTGGGCAGCGGCGACGAGGCGGCACCGAGCACGGACCTGTTCGCGGGGCTGGACACGACCTCGGAGCGGGCCGCGACTTCCGAACAGGCGGGAAGCCATGACGAGTGAGCACATCACGAAACAGCCGGAGCACGGCCTGATCGCACTGCTGGCGCTGGACGCGCTGCTGCTGGCGATCATCGAACTGTTCTTCCTGCCCTCGTACCTGGGGCCGGTGCAGTTCCCGATAACCGCTGCCGTGGCGGCCGTCACCAACCCCCTGCTGGTGGCGGTGGCGGCCAAGAGCTCCCCGAACGGTGCGGCCTGCTGGGTGCCGGTGCTGGTGTGGTTTCTCACCGTGTTCGTGCTGGGCGTGTTCGGCCCCGGTGGCGACGTGCTGCTGCCCGCGCAGGACTGGCGCACTTATCTGCTGATCGCGGCCGGGGTGCTGCCCGCGGCGGCCATGATCGGCATCGTGCGGAACGCTCCGCCGGGTGCGAGGTGAACAGCCGTGGCCGAGGTGATCACCGACGAGCGACTCGCCGAGGTGCTGCGGCCGTTCGTGCGTGCCTGCGATCCGGTGCTGCGCGCGCTGCGGGAGTCCGACCCGTTCCGGCTGCGCGGCAAGTTCGGTCCACAGCCCACCGGGGACGACCTTCGCGCGGGGGCGGACGGCGCGAGCGGCCGAGCCACCGGCGAGCTCGAATCGGTGGTGGACCACCGAACGGATGCGGCGAGCGGTTCCCGGCGGAAGAACACCGCGGGGTTGCTGCGCAGGCTCGACGGCATGCGGCTTCCCGGCAGCTCGGCCTGGGACGCGATGACCGTCTCGCAACGCTGCGACTGGTGGTCGCTGCGGGTGGGCAGGTTCCTCGCCGCGATCGTCGGGCTGCCCCGCTTCGGCGGGGTCATCACTTCCAAACTTCCCCTGCGCAACGCGCTGGGCACGGTCGCGCAGGGACTCGTCCTCGTCGCCGTCGCCGGTGAACACGGACTGCACGACCGGACGGAGCAGGTCAGGATGATCGCGCACGTGATGCTCGGTCGCGATATGTCCCGTGAGGTAGCGGCGGGCGGCGGTTCCGAGCGGCAGTGGACCGAGCAGCGACTGGTCGACGAGCGGCGGGCGGTCGAGCTCACCGGTGAACTGACGGACGGGCGGCGCTCCCGCCCCAGGGCGCTCGCACGGGCGGTGTGGCGAATGGCACGTGCGCTCTGGGAGGTGCACGCCGCATTGGACGCGCGCCCGCAGGGAAGGCTGCACCACGAGGTGCTCGGTTCGCTGCCCGTGGTCGGTGTCGTGGGCGGTTACCTGGGAGAACGAGCCGCGCTGCGGAGTATCGCGCGGAAGGCGAGCAAATGGATCAACAAGCACGGTAGGTTGTCAACCGACTGAGTACTCACGGTGCCGCTACGGCGCGTGGCCGTTTACCTGCGCGTGCGGCGCCGAGTACCCTCATCGTGGCTCCCGCGCTGTGGAACCACCTATGTGTACGGGGCGCTTCCGAGAGATACTGGCGTCAGCCGCGCGGGAAACCGGCGCGGGACGAGAAAACGTACCAAGCAGGAGAGCAATCGTGACCTACGTGATCGCCGAGCCCTGCGTCGACGTGCTCGACAAGGGATGCATCGAGGAATGCCCCGTCGACTGCATCTACGAGGGCGGGCGGATGCTCTACATCCATCCGGACGAGTGCGTCGACTGCGGTGCCTGTGAACCGGTCTGCCCGGTTGAGGCCATCTACTACGAGGACGACGTTCCCGACGAGTGGGCTGCCTACACGCAGGCCAACGTGGACTTCTTCGACGACCTGGGTTCACCGGGCGGCGCCGCCAAGGTGGGCAAGGTCAACAAGGACGTCGAGCCCGTGTCCAGCCTGCCCCCGCAGGGCGAATGAGTGTCGACGGTTTGTCCGGCGGTGTCGCGGTAACCGGGCAGTCATCGCCCGAGCCGCGGGGCCCCCGGCTGCCCGAGTTCCCCTGGGACTCGCTCGCCTCGGCCGGTGAGCTGGCGCGTTCGCATCCCGACGGCGTGGTCAACCTGTCGGTGGGTACCCCCGTCGACTCGGTGCCGCCCGTGCTGCGTGAAGCCCTCGCCGCCGGGGCGGACTCGCCCGGTTACCCGGCGACGCACGGCACGGCGGAACTCCGTTCCGCCGCCGTCGAGGCCCTGCGGCGCAGGCACGGCGTGACCGGGCTCGACGCGGAAGCCGTGCTGCCCACGGTCGGCTCCAAGGAGTTCGTCGCCTGGCTGCCCACCCTGTTGGGGGTCCGTCCCGGGGACGTGGTGGCGATTCCCGAACTGGCCTATCCCACCTACGAGGTGGGAGCCCGCCTGGCCGGTGCCGAGATCGTTCGGCTGGCTCCCGGACAGGCCCCGCCCGCCGGGACCGCCCTGGTGTGGCTGAACTCGCCGTCCAATCCCACCGGGCGGGTCGACGGTGCCGCCACCATGGCCGAATCGGTGCGCGCGGCACGCGAGGTCGGCGCCGTGGTGGCCTCCGACGAGTGCTACCTGGACCTGGGGTGGCGGAACCGGCCGGTGTCCGTACTGGACCGGGCGGTGTCCGGCGAGCGACCGGATGGGGTGCTGGCGGTTCACTCGCTGTCGAAGACCTCCAACTTCGCGGGCTACCGCGCGGGCTTCGTCACCGGTGATCCGCGGCTTGTCGGCAACCTGCTGGAAGTGCGCAAGCACGCCGGAATGATCATGCCCCGGCCCGTGCAGGAGGCCATGACCGCCGCGCTCGGCGACGACGAGCACGTGCGGCAGCAGTACGAGCGCTACCGTGCGCGGCGTGAGCGGCTGTGGAGCGCACTGGAGGGCGCCGGGTTCCGGATCGACCACTCCGAGGCCGGGCTCTACCTGTGGGCGGGCGGCGGCACGGACGCCTGGAGCACGGTGGACTGGCTGGCTCGGCGCGGAATCCTGGTGGCCCCCGGCACGTTCTACGGCCCCGCCGGTGAGCAGCACGTGCGGGTGGCGCTGACCGCCTCCGACGAGCGTGTCGAAGCCGCCGCGCGGCGTCTCGCCGAATAGCGGTCGTTCCGGGGCCGGGACCGGTTCGCCGCGGCGCCCGGTTGGCGGACCCTCTCACGGGGCTCTCGCCGCCGGCCCCGACGACATCGGCCGGCCCCGACGACATCGGCCGGCCCCGACGACATCGGCCGGCCCCGACACCGACGGCGCGTCAATTTCGCGAGAAATCGCCGCCGCCTGCGCAGGGGCGCTGCTTCACGTCCTCTCCCGGGCGTGTCGGGTCGGCGCGGTCCCGGGAACCGAAGTGAGATCCGCACGGCATCCCGGTTCTGGCGATCCGGCTCGCGCCCTGTCGTCGTACGACCCGCTACAGCTCCAACCGCAGCAGCTTCCGCCAGGCGGGCCACCACGCCTCGCGCTGTCGCACCCTGCGAGCCCGCGCTCGCTCGGCCAGCCGCCCCGCCACGAACACGACCTCGGGATCCCGGACGGGAGCCGGTTCCGAACCGTTTTCATCGCCGTGGGTCAACCACCACAGCCACTCCTCGGTCACCACCGCGTCCTGGTGCACCCCGAGCACGTCCTGCAGCTTCTCGGCGGCTGCCAGCACGTCCTTGACGACTCCGTCGAACACCGGCACCGCCAGCTCCGCGCAGTAGCGGAGCCGTTTGGCCTCGATCCGCAGCGCGTGCAGCCGCTCGTCCGTCGGTGGGTCGCCCAGCCGACCGACAGCGCGTTCGACGGTTCGCACGCCGCCACGCACCAACTCGTACAGCGCGTCGGACTCGGCGGGCGGAGTCGAGGCGGTCGGCGGGCCTTCGTGCACCGCCTCGCCCAGCGACCGCAGCAACCGCTCGTAGCGTTCGGCCCGCATCATCTCCAGCAGGTCCGCGCGAGCGGACTCGCGCCGCTCGGTCAGCTCGTCGATCAGCCGCGTCGCCGGTCTCCGCTCGGCCTCGTCCAGCTCATCGCGTTCCTCGCGAAGCCCTGCCAGCTGGACGTCCAGATCCCGAACCGGCCCCAGACCGCGTCCCAGCCAGCCGAGCTCGGCCCGCAGCGAGCGGCACCAGTCCCGTTCGAGCCAGCTCCGCCCGGCCTTGAGCACCGCCCGCATCCGGCGAACCGACACCCGCATCCGGTGCAGGTCCTCGGGATCCGAGCCGGAACGCGTACCCGGATCATGTGCCAGCAGTGCCCTGGTCCTGGTGTCCAGCGCGGCGCGGATGTGCTCGACGACCGACGCGCCGCGCGCGGCGCGCACCGGCTCGGCGGGCAGACCGATGTCGACCGGATCGGTCCCCGCCGAGGTCCGGTTACGCGCGTCGTCCCGAGCGTCGTCCGAGGACATGCCGTCATGGTAGTGCCGACACGACCTTCCCGGCCCGGTTTCCGGGGCGTGTTCGCGGCAGGCCGCCCCCGTGCCGCCCACCTACCCGATGTCGGGCCGCCCGGAGCGAGAGCAGGCGGGAGGTTCCGCCGAGCGAGCAATCCGACCGGAAAGCCTCGATCAGTCGTTGGCGTGCAACGCGGCGTTGAGCTCCACCTTGCCGCCGGTGCGCGCCATGACCTCGACGGCGCCGGTGTTCGAGTTGCGCCGGAACAGCAACCCGTCCGCGCCGGACAGCTCCGCGGCCTTGGTCAGCTTGCCGTCCTCCAGGGCGACCTTGGTGCCCGCCGTGAGGTAAAGCCCCGCCTCCACGACGCAGTCGTCGCCCAGCGAGATGCCGCAGCCGCCGTTCGCGCCGATCAGGCAGCGCTCGCCGACCGAGATCACCTCACGACCGCCACCGGACAGCGTGCCCATGATCGAGGCGCCGCCCCCGACGTCCGAGCCGTCACCGACGACGACGCCCGCCGAGATGCGCCCCTCCACCATGGAGGCACCCAGCGTGCCCGCGTTGAAGTTGACGAATCCCTCGTGCATCACGGTGGTGCCGCTGGCCAGGTGGGCACCCAGCCGAACCCGGTCGGCATCGCCGATACGGACCCCCGACGGGATGACGTAGTCCACCATGCGGGGGAACTTGTCGACGCTGTAGACCGTCACCGGGCCACGCGCGCTGAGCCGCAGCCTGGTGGCCTCGAAGCCCTCCACCGGGCAGGGGCCGTGGTTGGTCCAGACCGCGTTGGACAGCAGGCCGAACATGCCCTCCAGGTTCTGCCCGTGCGGGCGCACCAACCGGTGCGAGAGCAGGTGCAGCCGCAGGTAGAGATCGTGTGTGTCGGCGGGGGCGTCGGCGAGCTTGCCGATGCCCGTGCGCACGGCCACCACCTCCACACCGCGCGCCTCGTCGCGGCCGAGCAGCTCCGCTCCGGCGTCCCCCAGCGAGTCGGCTGCCTCGGCAGTGGTCAGTCGGCTGCTGCCGACCTGCTCGGGCTCACCGAGCCGGACGGTCGGGAACCAGGTGTCGAGCACGGTTCCGTCGTCGGTGATCGTGGCGATTCCCACACCGTGGGCGCCGGTAACCTGCGGGTCCGGAGTGTTCGGGCTGCTCATCGTTCTCCAATCGGCTTTGAACTCGGCATTCGAGCCGAGCGGGAGAGTCTTCCCGGGGCTCGTGCGGCCACACCCGGGGCCGTGAAAACGGTAATCGCCGCGCCGGTGCCGCCTCGCAGTGGGCGGTAGGGTGCCGGACGTGACGCCGCGATTGGATCTCACCGCCGACCCGGTCGAACTCACCGCCGCTTTGGTCGACATCCCGAGCGTTTCCGGTTCCGAGGACGAGCTGGCCGACGCCGTGGAACAGGCGCTGCGTACGGACGCCCCGGGGCTGGAGGTCGTACGCAGTGGGAACGCCGTGCTGGCCCGCACGAACCTCGGTCTGGAGTCCCGAGTGGTCCTCGCCGGCCACCTGGACACCGTTCCCGTCAACGACAACCTGCCGCTGCGCCGTTCCGGTGGCGCGGACGAGGAGATACTGCACGGCTGCGGGACGGTGGACATGAAGGGCGGCGACGCGGTGATGCTGCACCTCGCCGCGACGCTCGACCGGCCGAAGCACGACCTGACCTTCGTGTTCTACGACTGCGAGGAGGTCTCCGCCGACCGCAACGGGCTCAACCGGATCGAGCGTGACCTGCCCGACTGGATGGACGGGGGGCTCGCGGTGGTGTGCGAGCCGTCCAACGCGGCCGTCGAGGCGGGGTGCCAGGGGACGCTGCGGGTCGAGGTGCGAACCCGCGGGGTCCGGGCGCACTCGGCACGCGCCTGGATGGGGGAGAACGCCATCCACGCGGCCGAGCCGGTGTTGCGCAGGCTCACCGAGTACACCCCGCGTGAACCCGAGATCGACGGGTTGCGCTTCCACGAGGGGCTGCAGGCGGTCGGCATCAGCGGCGGCGTGGCGGGCAACGTGGTGCCGGACGAGTGCGTGGTCACCGTCAACCACCGGTTCGCCCCGGACACCTCGTTGGCCGAGGCGGAACAGCGGGTCCGGGAGGTGTTCGAGGGGTTCGAGGTGACCGTGGTCGACGCCGCCAGGGCAGCGCACCCCGGTCTGGCCGAGGAGGCGACCAGCGAGTTGGTGCGTGCTTCCGGATCCTCACCGGTCGCCAAGCTCGGCTGGACCGATGTGGCGCGGTTCGCCGCGCGCGGCATGCCCGCCGTGAACTTCGGCCCCGGTTCGCCGACTCTCGCCCACACCCAGCAGGAGAACGTCGCCGCGGCCGACGTCCGGCACTGCGCCGAGGTGCTGCGTCGGGCACTGGGGGACGGTGTACCGGGCTGACCGCGCTGTTGACCGCGACAACCGGATCCACCGGGCCTTACCGGGCGGGTCCGGTGCGCGTGGCGTCCTCCTGCTCCTCGGCCCGCTGCTGAGTCTCCCGTTGTCCCGGCACGTGCGGTGGTGATTCCGTTCCGGCCGTATCGGTTCGAACGGACACACCGCCTCCGGCGTCGTCCGGCAGCTCGTACCACTCCTCGGCCGTGGAACGGCGCTGTTCGGTCTCTCCGCCGTCCTCCGTCCCGGAGTGGTCGTCGCCCGAGGTGTCCATCGCCGCGGCGGGGGCTTCGGCGGCACCGTCCCGCGTGCGGTCCACGAAGCGCAGCAGTTCGACCGGGAACGGCAGCACGAGGGTGGAGTTCTTCTCGGCGGCCACCTCGACCACGGTCTCCAGCAGACGCAGCTGCAACGCGGCCGGGGTCTGCCCCATCACCGCCGCGGCTTCCGAGAGCTTGCGGGAGGCCTGGAACTCGCCGTCGGCGGAGATGATCCGCGAACGGCGTTCCCGTTCCGCCTCGGCCTGTCGCGCGATCGAGCGTTTCATCGCCTCGGGCAGTGAGACGTCCTTGATCTCGACCCTGTCGATGTGCACGCCCCAGTTCAACGCGGGGCTGTCGATCATGACCTCCAGCCCCTGATTGAGCTTCTCCCGGTCCGACAGCAGGTCGTCGAGATCGCTCTTGCCGATGATCGAGCGGAGCGAGGCCTGGGCCACCTGGCCCATGGCGAACAGGTAGTCCTCCACGTTGATGACGGCCCTGGCGGGGTCGGTGACGTTGAAGTAGACCACCGCGTCCACCTTCACGGTCACGTTGTCCCTGGTTATCCCCTCCTGACCCGGTACGGGCATCGTGATGATCTGCATGTTGACCTTGCGCAGCCGATCGACCCCGGGCACGATCGCCGTCAGGCCCGGAGGTCTGACGGTGCGCTGCAGCCGTCCGAAGCGCAGCACCACACCGCGCTCGTACTGCCTGATGATCCGCACACTGGAAGCGGCGACGAGCGCGAGAACGACCAGTACGCCGATGAGTACTTCGATGATCATTTCCGGCCCCCTGCAGCGGCGAGATTCCGTCCCGGCCCCTCCGCCGCTCGTCGGGACCGGGAGACCACGCCGACGACTCGTGCGCGTCACCGCCGCGCGGTGACGGTACGGGTCGCTTGCCCAGGATGTTACTCCGCTCACGGCTTTCGGGGGACGCCGAACGCGTCCGGAAGCGGTACCGGGTTGAGCCGATCGCCCGTCGCCTGTTCCGGGGACATCATCTCGGGTTCACGCGGAGTGCATAAGCTCGGTGGCATGACGATCGACGGTCAGCGACACCACGGTCCGGAAGGCAACGGAGCACACCACCCGGAAAGCGAGGAACAGCAACCGGTGGGAGAGGTTCTCGGCGGTGACGGTGAGTATCCGGACGGGGACGAACACCCCCACGAAAAGCAGCGCGGTCCCGTAGTGCTGCGCCGCTCCAGGATGGGCGAGCCGACGACCACCGACCAACGGCTGCTCGATTCCAGGGGTCCCGCCGACTGGGTGCACACCGATCCCTGGCGGGTGATGCGGATCCAGGCCGAGTTCGTCGAGGGATTCGGCGCGCTGGCCGAGGTTCCCCGTGCCACCACCGTGTTCGGTTCGGCCCGCACGCCACGGGAGCACGAGGAGTACCGGGAGGGCGTGCGGCTGGGATCGGCCCTGGCGGGAACCGGCTCCGCGGTGATCACCGGTGGTGGGCCCGGCACCATGGAGGCGGTCAACCGAGGCGCCTCCGAGGCGGGCGGGCTGTCCATCGGGCTGGGGATCGAGCTCCCCTTCGAGCAGGGGCTGAACCCGTGGGTCGACCTCGGGGTGAACTTCCGGTACTTCTTCACGCGCAAGACGATGTTCGTCAAGTACGCCCAGGCGTTCGTGTGCCTGCCCGGTGGATTCGGGACCATGGACGAGCTGTTCGAGTCGCTGACCCTGGTGCAGACGAAGAAGGTCACCAAGTTCCCCGTGGTGATGTTCGGCCGTTCGTACTGGCGCGGGCTCTACGAGTGGATCCGCGACACCATGCACTCCAGCGGTAAGATCGGCGATCAGGAACTGGGGCTGCTCCACCTGACCGATGACGTCGACGACGCGGTGCGGGTGGTGGAGGAGGCGTACGCCGCCTGGGACGCGGCCCACTGACAGGCTTCGCAGCCGGAGGCAGCATGACACAGCACGTCCAGGGACAGGGGGCGACCGGGCAGGTCACCGTGTGCGTCTACTGCGCCTCGCGTCCCGTCCCGGAACGCTACGTACGCCTCGCGGGAGAGGTGGGTGCCGGGATCGCCGAACGTGGCTGGAAGCTGGTTTCCGGCGGTGGACGAGTGTCCATGATGGGCGAAGTCGCCCGGGCCGCCCGCTCGGGCGGAGCCCGTACTGTCGGCGTCATTCCCCGCGAGCTGGTCGACCGCGAAGTGGCCGACACCGAGGCGGACGAGCTGCTGGTGGTCGACACGATGCGGGAACGCAAGGGGCTCATGGACGCGCACGCCACGGCCTTTCTCGCGCTGCCGGGCGGTATCGGTACCTGCGAGGAGCTGTTCGAGGTGTGGACATCGCGCTACATCGGCATGCACACCAAACCCGTGGTGCTGCTGGATCCGGACGGGCACTATCGCGGCCTGCTGGACTGGACCCGTGAACTCGTGGAGTCCGGCTTCGCCTCGCGGGGATCGCTGGACGCGCTGACAGTGGTCGAGGACGTGGACTCGGCGTTGCGGGCCTGTTCGGGCTGACTCCCGACGCCCCGCTCGGGATTCGAGAGCTGGCTGTGACACAACTCATTTATCCCGGGGGGTCGACGGGACCTAAGTCTCTTGCGGGAAATTCGGTGACAGTGTCCATCCGGGAACGTAGAGTGGCTACCTGTGAAAGCTGATGCGCTCCGCGGTCATTTGGACGGACTGCTGCTGGCCACACTGGACGGCAAACGGCTGCACGGCTACGCGATCATCGAGGCACTGCAACAGCGCAGTGGTGGCGCCGTGTCGTTGCCCACCGGGACCGTGTACCCGGCGCTGCGGCGGCTCGAACGAGCGGGTTACGTGCGCAGTGAGTGGAGTACCGTCGGTGGCAGGCAGCGGCGGACGTACAGCCTGACCCCCTCCGGGATGCGAACGCTCAACGACGAACGGCGTGCCTGGCGCGAGTTCACGGCGGCCATCGACGGTGTGCTGGGGCCGCCAGCCGCATCGGTCCGATAGCGCCGCGCGGGAAGTCACGTGCCACGATCTGTGCTGTGGCAAGTGCACTCATCTACGTCGTGATCGTGCTCGCGGTGGCGGCGGTGGTCTATCTGCTGGCCGTGCTCGTGTTCGGACGCGGTGAGGAACTGGAACCGTTGCCGCCGGGGGCCACACCCACCCGGTTGCCGCCCCCGCCGGTGACCGGGGACGATGTCCGGTCGCTGCGTTTCCAACAGGTCTTCCGCGGCTACAAGGCTTCCGAGGTCGACTGGGCGTTGGATCGGTTGGCCGACGAGCTCGACGACACGCGGCAGCGCGTCGCGGTGCTCGAACAGTCGCTTCGCGAGGTCGAGAGCCGCGCGCCGTGCGGCGAAGCGGACCGGTCACACGAGGAAGCGGACCGGCCACATGTGGAAGCGGACCGGCCACACGAGGAAGCGGAGCGGTCCCACGGCGGTGAGGACCAGCAGCACGGGGGAGCGGACCCGACCGGCCGGGAAGGTGACAACCATGATCGAACGTGAACTGCGGTCCGCGATATCGGTTCCCCACGCTCCCGAGGTGGTCTGGGCCGCGGTGACCGACTGGTCCAGGCAGGGCGAGTGGATGTTGGGAACCCGGGTGTGGATCGCGGGAGGCGGTGGGGACCGTCCCGGTTCGGAACTGGCGGCCTTCACCGGGCTCGGTTCGCTGGGGGTGCTCGACACGATGCGGATCGAGGTCTGGCAACCACCCGAGAGGTGCTCCGTGCGGCACACCGGGGCGCTGGTGCGGGGCACCGGCGGTTTCGTGGTGGAACCCGACGGTGCGGGTGGTAGCCGGTTCCTCTGGTGGGAACGCTTCGAGCTCCCCACGGTGTTCGCGGTCGGCTGGCCGCTGGCCGCACCCGCCGTCGAGTGGGGCCTGCGCCGTTCGCTGCGCTCCTTCGTCGCGTTCTGCCGGAACTACGAGACCGAGTGGGGAGAACGGTGACCGCGATCGTCGGTGCGGACGGCAAACCGCGTTGTTCGTGGGGCGCGGACCCGCCGGACTACCGGGAGTACCACGACACCGAGTGGGGCAAGCCCGTGCACGGGCAGCACGCCTTGTTCGAGCGACTTTGTCTGGAATCCTTCCAGTCCGGGCTCTCCTGGCTGACCATCCTGCGGAAACGCCCGGCCTTTCGGGCGGCCTTCGCGGACTTCGATCCCCGGCGGGTCGCCGAGTTCGACGAACGAGACCGGCAGCGACTGCTCTCCGACCGTGGGATCGTGCGGAACCGGGCCAAGGTCGACGCCGCCATCGGCAACGCCCGTGCCGTGCTCGAACTGGACCGGTCGTTGGACGAGCTGCTCTGGTCCTTCGCGCCGGACCCGGCCACGAGGACGCGTCCGGCCACCACGGCGGAGGTGCCTGCCAGCACCCCGGAGTCCGCCGCGATGGCCACTCGACTGCGCGACCGTGGTTTTCGGTTTCTCGGCCCCGTCACCTGCTACGCGTTGATGCAGGCGACAGGAATGATCGACGATCACGTCGCCGGGTGCTGGCTCGCCGGGTGAGCACCACGTGGTTCTCGGCGCGTGTGTCGGGAGCCGGGCAGCCGCGCGGGCGTTGTCGCGCGACCCCGGGGGCGACGCTAGCCGGGTCGCTCACTGGCCGGTGAACTCCGGGGAGCGTTTCGCCACGAAGGCGTCCACGGCCTCCCGGTGGTCCCGGGTGCCGCCGCACTGGTTCTGCGCCCCGGCCTCCACGGCGAGGGCCTCGTCCAGCCCCTCGGCGGCCGCCGCCAGCATCGTTTCCTTGATCCTGGCGTAGGCGCTGGTGGGTCCGGTGGCCATGCGTCCCGCCAGTTCCGTGGCGTTGTCCACCGCCTCGTCGCGGGGCACCACGCGGTTGACCATGCCCATCCGCTCCGCCGCTTCGGCGGTCACGGCCTCTCCCAGCAGCAGCAGTTCCATCGCGCGTCCGTAGCCGATGAGCCGGGGCAGGGTCCAGGAGGCCCCCGAGTCGGTGGAGAGACCCACGTCGGCGAACGACATCACGAACTTGGCGTTCTCCGCCGCGATGCGAAGGTCGCAGGCGTACGCGATCGAGGCGCCCGCTCCGGCCGCGACGCCGTTGATCGCCGCGATCACCGGTTTGGGCAGTGTGGTTATCGCACGGATCAGCGGGTTGTAGTGCTCCTCCACGGTGTGCATCGGCGTGCTGTCGCCGGAGTCCAGTTGACTGATGTGTTCCTTGAGGTCCTGACCGGCGCAGAACGCCTTGCCCGCTCCGGTGATCACCACCGCCCGGACCGAGTCGTCGGCCGCCGCCGCTCGGAAGGCTTCGATCAACCGTTCCTTGAGCTCCACGGTGAGCGAGTTGTACGAGTCGGGCCGATTGAGTGTGATTCGGCGCACACCATCGATGTTTTCGGTCAGCAGTACCTCGGTCACGCCACATCTCCCTCGTCATCGGCGTGGACGGTGGCCCGTCCCCGGTTCGTTGTGATACTCACCACGGTCGAGTCGTTCGCCTCTTGCTCCACAGTAGACCTCGTTTCGTTCGGTGAGTAGCCGTGCGCACCCGTCCCGACCCCGTCACCTCGGCAGTGTGCACCGCGGGAACACGGGCGGTGGTTCGTGGTTGTGGTGGGATGTCCGCTGTGGTGCCCACCCGTCGTGGATGTGGCCGACCGGCACGGCGACGCGCCCGAAAGGTCTTCGACTCGCCGATCGGCGGGCCAGGATGATGGAGTTCGCAGCCTGGACGCATCGTTCGAGCAGCGCAGCACGGACGGAAGTTGATCGGTTCGGTTTCGCGGGTGCGTCCGGATGGGGGAGAATGTAGGACAAAGGCTGGTCCGGTGACCAGTCGGTGGGATGAGTTCACGGAGGGAGCACGCTATGGCGGCCATGAAGCCCCGGACCGGTGACGGTCCCCTCGAGGTGACCAAGGAGGGACGCGGAGTCGTGATGCGCATCCCGCTCGAGGGTGGTGGGCGTCTTGTCGTCGAAATGACGATGGAGGAGGCCACGAATCTGAGCGAGGCTCTAAACTCGGTCACCGGTTGAGGCCGCCGTGAGGTGACCGGCGAGCGTCCGCTCGCCCCGCCATGCGAGCGATCCCGGCGCCGGTGGGTGCCGGGGTCACTTTCCGGCGCGCCGGTACGGGCCGGGACGATCCCCGGTTATGGTCTCGATCGAGTGATCGTTTTGGTCCCACGACAGCACGAACCAACCGAACAACCAGGTCAGGAAGGTGCCGCAGTGCCCGGTTCCGCTCCCGCGGCTTCGAACCCGGAAGCCGTTCTTCCCGTGATTCCGACCGCTTTGGTCGAGGTCGACGTCGTCGAACGATGGGGTGAGGGAATCCCGGCCGCGGTACCGGTGGCCGACATCGACGGCGAACCGGATCTGGAAACCGCCGCCGGGAACCTCGGCGTCGACACCGCGACCCTGCGAGCACTGGACGTCAGTGGCAAGGCGGGTGAAGTCCGCGCGGTTCCGCTTTCCGAGGGGCGACTCGGCTGGGCTGTGGGCATCGGTGACGGTGAGCCGTTCCGCTGGCGCACCGCTGGTGGTGAACTGGCCAGGGCGATTCGCGCCCGTATCGGCGACTCCGGTGGTGAGGGAGCCGATCCCCGCGATCTGGGTGAGGCGCTGGACGTGGAGTACGTGCAGTTCCGGCTGCCCTCCGGGGTCACCCCGGAGCTCGTCAGCGCCCTCACCCTGGGCGTGGCACTGGGGGAGTACCACTTCAGGGTGAGTGCGCGTCCGACCCCGCCCCGCGTGCGCAAGGTTCTGCTGGTGGCTCAGCCGGGTGAGGACGTCACGCGGCTGCGCGAGACCGCCCGACGCGCCAGGGAGTGGGCCTCGGCGACCTCGGTCGCACGCGACCTCGCCAACGCGCCTTCCAACGTCAAGAGCCCGGCTTGGCTGGCCGACACCGCCGCTGCCATGACCGGCTCCGTAACCGGACTCAACGCGACGGTGCGCGACGAGAAGTGGCTGGCCGGACAGGGATTCGGTGGTGTGCTCGCGGTCGGTGGCGGGTCTTCCAGGCCGCCGCGGCTCCTCGAACTCACCTGGCAGGGTTCCGGTAACGCCGATTCCGGGATCCGCCACGTCGTGCTGGTGGGCAAAGGGATCACTTTCGACACCGGCGGGATCTCGTTGAAACCCGCCGAGGGCATGGAAATGATGCGCACCGACATGGCGGGTGGCGGTGCCGTGATCGGCGCCATGCTGGCCATAGCCAGGCTGGAGCTTCCCGCCCGCGTGACCGCGTTGGTCCCGATGGCGGAGAACCACGTCTCCGGGTCCGCCTACCGCCCAGGTGACGTGGTGCGTCACTACGACGGGACCACGACCGAGGTAGCCAACACCGACGCCGAGGGGCGCATGGTGATGGCTGACGCGCTCGGCTACGCCGTTCGCAACCACGAGCCCGATCTGATCGTGGACGTCGCCACGTTGACCGGTGCGATGAAGGTCGCGCTCGGGCTGCGAACCGGTGGTGTGTTCAGCAGCGACGAGAAACTCGGTGAACGGGTGCGTGACGCCGGGCGGCGTGCCGGTGAGAACTGGTGGCCCATGCCGCTGTCCGAGGACCACGCCACCGACGTCCGCGGCACCACGGCCGACGTCAAGCAGGCAGCACAGGGCCCTGGCGCGCTGATGGCGGCACTGTTCCTCCGCGAGTTCACCGGCGAGTTGCCGTGGGCGCACCTCGACATCGCCGGTCCCGCGCGCGCCGACAAACCCTACGACGAGGTGGTCGCGGGGGCCACCGGGTTCGCCGCCCGCACCCTCGTCGAATTCGTCGCCGGCCTGGGTGACTAGGTCGGTCTCCCGGCTTCCGTAGCTGGGTTCTTGGCGGAACCTCTCGCACGGCTCTCGCTCCGGGAGGCCCGACATCGGGTAGGCACCTACGCGACGTCGGGCCTTCCTCGCGAGAGCCGCACCGGAGAACCCGCGGCGGTGCCGATCGCGAGGGCGGTCGGGACTCGACTTGCGGGAGTGGTGGGAGTTCGACTTGCGCCGTAGCGGCGCGGCGATTTCGCGAGAAATCGACGGAGCCGGAGTCCCACCACCTCACGCACCGAGGGCCACCCAACCGCGCGGCGATTTCGCGAGAAATCGACGCCGCGAATCGACGCCGCGCTACTCACGGTGCTTGTCCGGGCGCGGGACCGTCCCGACCGTCAGGTGGCGTCGGAGTCGAACGGTGGGCGTTCGCCCGGATCCAGCGGCTTTTCCCGACGGAACGAGGGGGGAGCGTCCGATCTCGGTTTGTGCCCGTTCGTGCCCGAACCCCGGTCGTTGGTGACCCCGTCCAGCGGGTTCTCGTCGTCGAACAGGTGCTTGCTCACCGCCCGCTTGGGGTCGAAATCGCGGATGCCGCGCAGATCCTCCAACGGCTTGCGCAGATCGTCGAACTCCGGTCCCAGCTCGGAACGCAGCTGGTCTCGTGCTCCGGTGGCGTACTCGCGGACCTGACGAACCGTCTTACCCAGCCAGGCCGCCGCGGAAGGCAGCCGTTCGGGTCCGAGGATGAACAGACCGGCGACGATGAGAACCAGGATCTCACCCCAGCCGATGCTATCGAACACCTCGACTCCTTCCGGGGCGTCGCGTCGGTGCCCGCACTGTGGGGTGAGCGGGAACCGCTGTCCGGACTCAGCCTATCCAAACTCGGCGCGCTATTGGAGGGTGACGTCCAGGACGAGTTCGTTGCCATCGCGAACCACGGTCACCGGAACGACCGCACCCACGTCGTGCTCGTCCACCGCGACCTGCAACTCGTCGGCCCCGGTGATCTCACGGTCGTCCACCTTGGTGATCACGTCGCCCTCGACGATTCCGGCCTTCTCGGCGGCGCTGCCCTGCTGCACGTTCTGGACCTGGGCACCGTCGGCGATGCCGTCGGTGACCGACTTGGTGTTCACGCCGAGCTCGGCGTGCCGTACCTCACCGGTGCGGATGAGCTGTTGGGCTATCCGGCGGACCTTGTCGATCGGTATCGCGAACCCGAGACCGATCGATCCGCTGCTGCCGCCCGTGCCCAACGTCCTGATGGCCGTGTTGATGCCCACCACGGCTCCGTTCCCCGACACCAACGCTCCGCCCGAGTTGCCCGGGTTCACGGCCGCGTCGGTCTGAATGGCGTCGATCACGGCGTTGGTGTCGGTGCCCTCACCGGCGAGTCGCATCGGCCGGTCAATCGAACTGACGATGCCGCTGGTGACGGTGTTGTCCAGCCCCAGCGGGGAACCGATGGCCAGTACTCTGTCCCCGACGCGCAGATCCTCCGAGGACCCCAACCGCGCGACGGTCGGATTGCTGACCTCCACCTTGAGCACCGCGAGGTCGGTCTGCGGATCGCGTCCGACGATTCGAGCCGATGTCCTGGTGCCGTCCGAGAAAACCGTGAATATCTTCGCGTTCGGTGTTTCCGCGGCCATCGAGACCACGTGGTTGTTCGTCACGACGTAGCCGTTGCCGTCGATCACGACACCCGAGCCGGTACCCCCCTCGGAACCTATTCTCACCTCGACCGAGACCACAGCGGGCACCACGCGAGAGGCGACTCCCGAAACCGAACCCGCGGGGCGGTCGTTGCCCGGCTCCACACTGGCCAGCGTCACGTCCGGATTGGTGAGCGGATTGCCCTCCTCGGCGGTGATACGCCCCACGAATCCCCCGGCCGCTCCGAGCAGCAACACCACCAGTCCAAGGGTGAGCAGGGAACGGGGACGGACCCTGCGTCCGAACAGCACTTCGCGGGCACTGAGCAGCGGCCCATCACCGGGGGTCGTCCCCGACTCCGAGCGGTTCTCCTCCAGCGCGGGGCCACCGAGTACCGCTCCGGAGGTTGGATCGCGCCAGGGATCCCGTTCGCCCTGCTCGTTCCAGAAGACCGGTTCGTCGGCGCCGTCCTCGCCCGACTGCCGTGCTCCCGTTTCCCACGGTGCGCGTTGTAATGGTTCCGAGGCGCCCGCCGGACGACCGAACGCGTGCGCCAGTGATTCCGGGGTCGGTGGCGCGTGATTCACCCGGGGAGTGCTGTCGATCCCCCGGTGGTCGAAGCTGCCTCGAACTCCCTCGGGCCTGCCGAAGACGGCGGCCTCGGGCGGATGCTCTTCCGAGCCGTTCCCGGCTGAGGAGTACCGCGGCGCTGTCTCCGGGTGTTTCGTCGGCTCATCGTGCTCGACGCTCGCAGCGGGTCCATCCGTGCCCGAATGCTCTCCCGGATCCCCCTGATGCGCGGATGTCCTCGGCTGCTCGCTCATCGCTCCCCGGTTTTACGCACGTGTCGGTTCGGCCGGCTGCCCTGAGTGCATCACACGAAGGAGACATCGCGCTCACCGGAGTGGGATAGCCGCTCGGCGAATCCTCCGGCCGTCTCCCGCGCTCGACACTTCGGCGCACGTGCCATGTTGCCCGAGCGGGAGTGAAGTCCTCGTTGGCTTCCGCGCGTGAACTCGGTGTGTGGCGGTTACGAAGCCGGGTCGGGCTCGGGAGTGGAACTCCTGTCCAGCGAGTCCGGCCGCACGGAGACACTGGTGGCCGGAGCTGTCGTCGACTCGGCCGTGGGAATCGTCGCCGCGGTGGTCGGGGCGCCCTCGCTCGGCGTGGCCGAGCTGCCCGCCTCCTCGACAGCTCCGCCCTGCGGCATCGGATCGGGCACCGTGTTCGCCGGGTTACGTGCTCCGTCCGCCGGGGTGTTCATGAATGCCAGCGCCCCCAGCACGAGGCCGGAGAACACCACACCGGCACTCTGTTTGGCGCGACGTCCGCCGAGCCTCGATTGCTGCGTCCCCGTGTCGGTCGGGAGCGAGCCGCCCTCGGAGACGGATCCGAATCGGCCGGAACCTTTTCCCAACGGGGTGCTCGTCCCTAAGGGTGCGGATTTCGAGCTCCCCGGACGCCGGTTGAGCGTGACGAGCTGTCCGTCCTCGCTCAGCGCCAGGTTGTCCGGCTGCTCGGGTAGCTCGGCGGTCGCGGGGATCGACTGCAGCGACTGCAGCAGTTGCGGGGAGATCGAAGGTGTCGACGCGGTTCGTACGGCCGAACGTGCCTGCCGCTGTGCGTCCGCCTCCGTGGCACAACTCGGGCAGGTGGCCAGGTGCGCGGCGGCGCGGTCGTGCGCCCCCGGGCTGAGCTCGCCGTCCACGAAAGCCACGAGCGCGTCCAGCGCCAGATGCTGCTCAGGCAGCCCCCACCCTCGAAGACCGGTCATGCTGTTTCCTCCCGAGTGAGCTCACGGCGAGCTTCCAGGGCCGACTTCAGCAACTGCCGCCCGCGGTGGATGCGGCTACGTACGGTTCCCAGCTTGACGCCCAGCGTGGCACCGATCTCCTCGTAGGAGAGCCCTTCGACGTCACACAGCACGATCGCCGCACGGAACTCCGGAGAGAGCTCCTCCAGGGCAGCCTGCAGGTCCGGATCCAGATGGGTGTCCTGGAAAACCTGCTCCGGACTCGGGCCGCGTCCCGGAATGCGATCGGTGTCCTCCGGCAGTCCCTCCATGCGCAGTCTGGAGCGCCTGCGTGCCATGTCCAGGAAGAGGTTGGTCGTGATGCGGTGCAGCCATCCCTCGAAGGTGCCGGGGCGGTACGACGCCAGTGACCGGAACACCCGGATGAAGGTCTCCTGAGTGAGATCCTCCGCGTCGTGCTTGTTGCCGGAGAGCCGGAACGCCAACCGGTACACGCGGTCAGCGTGTTCCCGGACCACTTCCTCCCACGAGGGGGGTGTCCAGTTGGCGGTGGTCTCCTCGGGGGAAACCACGTGTTGTTCGCCGTGCTCTTCCGAATCCACCGACCGGGGGGCCGTGGTTCCGCTGTCGGAACGTGCTGTTCCCGTGGTGTTCGGTGGAATCGGGCTCGGTGCTGCCGTGTGGGTGGCCATGTGGCGAGAAGGCACCTCCTGCGGGCGGTTGCGCCCGGTAGAACGATCGCCTCGGCCGGTTTGTTCCCGGCACCGCGGCTCTTCGTGGGGACGTAGCGGCGATGCGTCGCAAATCCTGCCGACTGTCACCCTTCGAGTGTGCTTCCCGGGGATTAGGTGACCGTGATAAGAGCCTGAGAAGCTCCTGAGAACTTGTTCTCACCCATCGGCCCGCCATCCCGGTGAGTACCGGGGTCTCCCGCGAACGGTCCGGTCCTCCGGGGCCGCGGCCGGGTTCCATGCGTAACCGATCTCTTCCGAACTCGTTTCGCTCTGTTGTGAGTCGGATTCGGAAATTCGTGCGGCGGGAGCTGCCGGAACGGTGCGTACGTGGACTCCCGGAGCGTTACCCGGCGGTGGGCAGAGGTTACGCGATCGTTGTACCCCACCTCGGCGAGTAGCCACTCCCGCAACGATAACCTGTGCAATTGTGCAACCCGAGATTTCCTCCCCCGTGCCGATGGGTAGTGGCCCTCCGCCACCCCGCGACCGCGGCGGGGGTATACCCGGCCGCGTCCGGAACTCCGCTCGCGCCCCAGTGGAGCTGGTCGGGGAACCGCCGATGACCGACGGGGTCGTGGAGGAACGGTTCGGGTCGCCCGAGGCGATGTTGCGTTTCCTGGCATCGGCGTTGCGCGCCAGGGCGGCGGTGGAGGTCGCCGGTTCGTCGTCCACGGCGCTCGCCCTGTGCGAGGGAATGATCCCGGAAGGCACCCTGACGTGTATCACACTCGACACCGAGGCGCAGCGGGCGACCCGCGAGGCGGTCGCCGAGGCCGGACTGTCGGGCAATAAGCTTCGGATGATCACCGGTGTGGGGGCGGAGGTGCTGCCCAGGCTGGCCGAGGACGCCTACGACCTGGTGCACGTCGTGGTCGGGAACTCGCCCATGGCGGAGCTGTTGGAACTGGCCGCACCGCTGCTGCGCCCCGGTGCGACGTTGATTCTCAACGGGGCGTTTCGGCATGCCGCTGGTGACAGGGTGTTCGATCCCGACGGCGGTCCGCAGATGCCCCGCGACATCCTGAACGCCATTCACGCCGATCCCAGGTTGGTCCCGGTCGCCCTGCCCATCGGCAGCGGTCTGCTGGCCATCGCCCGCACCTGAGCGTGACCTTGCTCCACCCGGTCCGCACAGCGGTGCGGGTGGCGGAACCTCGCGCACGGCTCTCGCTCCGGCGAGGCCCGACATCGAGTAGCCACCTACGCCACGTCGGGCCTTCCTCGCGAGAACCGCACGCGAGAACCCGCGGCGGTGCCGACTGCGAGGGCGGCGGGAGTTCGGCCTGCGGGAGTGGCGGGAGTTCGGCACCGCCTCGTCCCACCGCCCGGCGATTTCGCGAGAAATTGACGGAGCCGGGGCCACACCGCCATGCCGGGGTGTCAATTTCTCGCGAAATCGACACCCCTGATGGTGGATTGGTCGGGTGCCGGTTGCACAGGTGGTTGCGTAGCCGGCACGTGAGTCGGCACCGCACGCGAGGTTCCGCCACGAAGCCAGCCACGCAAACCGGTCGGACTCCCGCTGTCTCATGCGGGGGAGACGGAGAGCAACTGCCCTGCCAGTCCCCGTGCCCTGGTCGACAACTTCTTGGCGACGTCGGCCAGCACCTGGCTCGCGGGCGAGTCGGGATCCTCCAGCACCAGTGGGGAGCCGCTGTCCCCGGCCTCGCGAAGTCGGGTGTCCAGCGGTACCTGTCCGAGCAGCGGGACATCCGAACCGACGGAGCGCGTCAGCGAGTCCGAGACGATCTGACCGCCGCCGGTGCCGAATACCTCCACGCGCTGACCGTCGGGCAGCTCCATCCACGACATGTTCTCCACGACACCGGCGATGCGCTGTCGGGTCTGCATCGCGATGGCGCCCGCACGCTCGGCCACCTCTGCCGCGGCCTGCTGCGGTGTGGTGACCACCAGGATCTCCGCGTTCGGGATCAGCTGGGCGGTGGACAGCGCGACGTCGCCGGTACCCGGTGGCAGGTCCAGCAGCAGCACGTCCAGGTCCCCCCAGAAGACGTCCGAGAGGAACTGCTGCAACGCGCGGTGCAGCATCGGGCCACGCCAGACCACCGGCGTGTTTCCCGGGGTGAACATGCCGATCGAGATCAGCTTGACCCCGTGCGCCTGCGGCGGCATGATCATGTTCTCGACCTGGGTGGGCTTGCTCTCGGTCCCCAGCATTCGTGGCACCGAGTGGCCGTAGATGTCGGCGTCGACGACACCGACGGACAGGCCGCGCTCGGCCATCGAGGCCGCGAGGTTGACGGTCACGCTGGACTTGCCGACGCCGCCCTTGCCGGAGGCGACACAGTAAACCCGGGTGAGCGATCCCGGCTCGGCGAAGGGAATGCGGGGTTCCTCGGAGTCACCGCGCAGCTGCTTGCGCAGTTCGGTGCGCTGTTCGTCACTCATCACGTCGAGTTCCACCTCGACGGAGCTGACCCCGGTGACCTCGGAAACGGCTGAGTCGACCCGCTGGGTGATGGTCTCCCGCATCGGACAGCCCTGCACCGTCAGGTACACGCCGACCTTGACGTCACCCTCGGAGCCGATGGTCACGTCCTTGACCATGCCGAGATCGGTGATCGGCTTGTGGATCTCCGGGTCCTCCACCTTGGTGAGGGCCTGCCGCACCGCGTCCTCGGTGGGAGTGGGCTGCGTAGTGGTCACGGTTACGCGACACCGACCTTTCCTGAGCTGGTGTGCCGACACTCATGTTACGGACGAGTACCCGAGGATTCACAGCCCGACCGGCAATCGTTCCGTTCAATCCTGCTCGACGGCTCCGGAGCTGTCGGATCCTTCACCCCGTGCGCTGCTTCTTCGTCGCCTGCTTTCCGGGCTCTCCGTGCCGGGGAGGTCGTCACGCAACCGATCCAGTTCGCCGCGCAGGTAGTCCCGTGTGGCGACCTCGCCGACAGCCAGTCTAAGGGCGGCGAGCTCCCGAGCGAGGTACTCGGTGTCGGCCTTGGTCCGCTCCGCCCGCGCACGGTCCTCCTCGAGCGACACCCGGTCCCGGTCGTCCTGCCGGTTCTGCGCCAGCAGGATCAACGGTGCCGCGTAGGCGGCCTGCGTGGAGAACGCCAGGTTGAGCAGGATGAACGGGTAGGGGTCCCAGGCCAATCGTACCGCCACGAGGTTGATCGTGATCCAGCTGGTGACGAGCACGGTCTGCCAGAACAGGAACTTGCCGGTGCCGAGGAGGCGCGCGATCCGTTCGGAGAACTTGCCGAACATCTCCGGGTCGAGCTCGAAGGCGAGGCGGTGGCGTCTGCGTGGCTGGTCGAGCCGTCTGCGCGGGAAGAGTTCAGGCATGCTCACCGTCCGTCTTCGGCTCGAAGTCGGGAGTCCCGGCGTCGGGAAGACCTCCCTCGCGCCAGTTCTCCGGGAGCAGGTGGTCCAGCACGTCGTCGACGGTGACGGCGCCGAGCAGATGTTCCTGGTCGTCCAGCACCGCTCCGCAGACCAGGTTGTAGGCGGCGAAGTACCGGGTGATCTCGGCCAGTTTGGCTCCGGTCGGCAGGCTGGCGAGATCGGTGTCCACCGCTCCGGCGACGAGGTTGGACGGGGGCTCGCGCAGCAGCCGCTGGATGTGGACGCAGCCGAGATACGGGCCCGTCGGGGTCTCCGAGGGCGGGCGGCAGACGAAGACCATGCTCGCCAGCGCGACCGGCAGTTCCGCGTTGCGCACGCGGGCGAGGGCCTCCGCGACGGTGGCGTCCGGTGCCAGCACCACCGGGTCGGGGGTCATCAGACCGCCCGCGGTGTCGGCCGAGTACGCCAGCAGCCGTTTGACGGGTTCGGACTCCTCGGGGGCCATCAGGTTGAGCAGTCGTTCCTTGTCCGGTTCGGTCAACTCGGCCAGCAGGTCGGCGGCGTCGTCCGGGTTCATCGCCTCGAGCAGGTCGGCCACCCGGTCCTCGTCGAGATGTGCCACCAGATCCTTCTGGTCCTCCTCCGGGAGTTCCTCGACGACGTCGGCCAGCCGCTCGTCGTCCAGAGCCTCCGCCACCTCGTACCGCCGCTTCTCCGGCAGGTCGTGCAGCGCGCTGGCCACGTCGACCGCGCGCATCTCGTCGAGGACGCCGAGCAGCTCGTTGACCTCCTGCGGTTGCTCCGTCAGCTGTGCCGTGGCGGGTCCGGCGACCTGGTCCCAGGCCAGCACCTGTATCGGTCCCTTGCGTCCCAGCGGTCCGCTGCGCACGTGCACGGCCACCTTGCCGAGCTGCCACTCCCGGTTGCGCTGCTGTTCCAGCGCCGCGTCGACGAGCACGGCCGACCTGCCGGAGGGGAGCAGCGTCACCCGCGCGTCCAGCAGCTGGCCGAGCACCAGCACCTCGTTCGGACGCTGGTGGAACCGGCGCATGTTAACGCTGCCGGTGGAAAGCAGCACCGCATTGGAGTCGATACCGGTGACCCGCAGCATGGGGACGAAGATGCGGCGGTGGGTGGCGACCTCGACCACGATCCCCAGCACGCGTGGTGGGCGTCGGTCCTTGCGCAGCCCCGCCACGACGTCGCGCACCTTGCCTATGGACTGCCCGTCGGGTCCGAAGACGACAAGGCCGGACATGCGCGCCGCGAATACCCTGCTGCTGCCAGCCACGCCGATCAGGCTAGTTGTTCCGACCGGGCTGAGCAGCGGCGAAACGCGGCGAGGACCGCATGCCGGTCGCCTCGTGGTAGACAAAACCCGGTTCGCGGCGGTTCGTGGTGACACCTCGCCCGGAATCGCCGACGTGACCACTCGATGTCTCCGCCTGTCCACATGGTGAGACCGGGCCGCTTCCGTCCGGTGAGCCCGGCGGGCGGAGGATCGGACAGCAGTGTTCCCGCGCGAAGGAGTGCCCGACGTGGCCGATCCGCAACGTTCCCGCCGCAGCTGTCTCGCGGTGCCCGGCTCCAGCCCGAAGATGATCGACAAGGCCAGGGGGCTGGGGTCGGACCAGTTCTTCCTCGATCTGGAGGACGCGGTTGCCCCGTTGGCCAAGGCCCAGGCACGCGAGAACGTCGTCGCCGCGCTGAACGAGGGAGGCTGGGGAGACCGGATCCGCACCGTCCGGATCAACGATCCGGAAAGCCAGTGGGCCTACCGCGACGTGGTGGACGTGGTGGAGGGGGCGGGCCGGTCGCTGGACACCGTCATGCTCCCCAAGGTCACCGGTCCCGAGCAGGTGAGTTGGCTCGACCTCACGATCACCCAGATCGAACGGGCACTGGGGCTCGCCGTGGGGACGATCGGTATCGAGGCGCAGATCGAGGACGCCAAGGGGCTGACCTCGGTCGACTCGATAGCCGCCGCCTCGGGCCGGCTGCGCGCACTGGTGTTCGGCCCGGCCGATTTCATGGCCTCCATCAACATGCCCTCGCTCGTGGTCGGTGAGCAGCCTCCCGGATACGACGTGGGCGACGCCTACCATCACGTGCTGATGCGGTTGCTCACCGCGGCCCGCGCCAACGGTCTGCAGGCCATCGACGGGCCGTACCTGCAGATCAAGGACCTCGAGGGACTTCGCCGGGTGGCCGGTCGTTCCGCCGCGCTCGGTCTGGACGGCAAGTGGGTGCTGCACCCCGGCCAGGTCGAGCCCGTCAACGAGGTGTTCTCGCCGCGGCAGCGGGACTACGAGCGGGCGGAGAACATCCTCGACGCCTATGCCTGGTACACCTCGGAAGCCGGTGGCAGGCGTGGTGCCGCCATGCTGGGTGACGAGATGATCGACGAGGCTTCCCGCAAGATGGCGCTCGTGGTGGCGGCCAAGGGGCGTGCCGCCGGGCTCCCCAGGGAAGATCCCTGGCAACCTCCGGAGAATTGAATTCGAGTGTCTTGGTTACGTGGCTGGGTAACCGGCACGTGAGTCGGCGCCTTGGGAGTGTTGGGCCGGCTCTTGAGTAGCGACCTACGCGGCGAGCGGCCCGGCCTGGCAATGCATCCGACTCACGCACCAGGGACACGTACGCTGCTCACGCCGTATGGTCGCGTCCCCACGGCGGTCTTCGGGGTGGAGATTTCGCGAGAAATCGACGCCGCCCCGAGGTGGGGTGGCGGAACCTCTGGCACGGCTCTCGCTGCGGGGAGGCCCGACATCGGGTAGCGACCTACGCCACGTCGGGCCTTCCTCGCGAGAGCCGCACCGGAGAACCCGCGGCGGTGCCGACTGCGTAAGTGGTGGGAGTTCGGCGCTGCGTCGTAGCGGCGCGGCGATTTCGCGAGAAATTGACGGCCTCCGCGCGGGGAACCGCCCCATGTCCACCGTCGGCCTCGTCCAGCGGCGCGGCGATTTCGCGAGAAATCGACGCCGCCACCGGAGCGCGCCGCGTCCTCCGTTCGATGCGTGTAATCCAGTGTTGGGAATTCGTTAATCCGGTGTGGGTGGCTCTCGTTCCCGCCGGTGAAGCAGGGTGTGCGCATCTGCTCATCGGGACCGGGAGCCCTTTGCCGTGTACGACGATCCGAATCGTGCCGTGGTGCTGGGTTGGAGCGGCACCCTCGTTCAGTACCACCGTGGCCGCGCCCGGCTGGTTCCCGGCGCCGATGACGCGTTGTTGGGGGCGCGCCTCGCCTCGATCCCGGTGATCGTGCTCACCGAACAGCCGTTGCGAGAAGTCGCGGCCCAGGCACGCAGGCTACGCGTCGCCGACCGGTTGTCCATTGTGATCCCGGGTAGTCGCGACAGGGTGACCGAACTGGCGAGGCTGCGCGTGGAGTACCCTCGGCTGGCTTTCGTGGGAAGTACCGAGGAGGAGATCGTCGCTGCCCGCCGTGCGGGTGTGCTCGCGTTCGGGTTCTCCGGCGGGGGTTGCGCGGGCAGACTGCTGCGCGCGGCCGGCGCGGAATCTGTTTTGTCCAAAATGGATCGATCGTTGGCGCTGCGGGTCACCGAGCAGCGGTTGTTCACCGCTTCGGGAGATGTCGGGTAGCCGTCGTCGCGGCTGAGTCGCGGTCCGCCGCACGAACCGTCGCGCGGGTGCCGTTCCTCCTTCCGTGAGCCGATGTGTCGGTTGTCGTCCCCCGGAGTGCGAGTCCTGCCGGATCTTCCGGGGGATGCGCGTTTTCCGATTTTCGGTTACGCTTTGTGTCGCGCTGAAAACAGCGTGTCCCGAAAAGGGATCGCCGCGCTGTTCGGGGCGGGCTCGCGGAAAACCACGAGGTGCGGCGTTACCACAGTTTTCGGTTCGTGGTTGTTTCGTGATTCATCCGTGATGAGTGATTTCTGTGGTTCGCTATTCCACTGCTGTTCATCTGAGTTGATTCGGCACGTCACCTTTTCGCTCTAGTGTCACTCTCGCCAGTGCAGAAGACGGCCGGTGCCCATCGGCCGCAGCAGCGTGAAAAGGGGCTACCTGTGCAGCGCAGTATTGTCAGACGTACTGCCGCCGGTGCGGCGGCAGCAGCGCTGACCGTGGTTCTCGGAGCGTGCGGCGCCGCCAACGAGTCCTCGGGCAACTCGGACCAGGGGTCGGGACTCTCCGGAACGCTCGACGGGGCGGGAGCCAGCTCCCAGGAGGCCGCACAGCAGGCCTGGCGCGCGGCCTTTTCCGAGCAGAATCCCGATGTGACGGTCAACTACTCGCCGATCGGTTCCGGCGGTGGCCGGGAGCGTTTCGTCAACGGGGCGAGCGATTTCGGTGGCACCGACGCCGCGCTGGAGGGCGAGGAACTCAAGGGCGCCAAACAGCGTTGCGGCACCCTCGTCGAGATGCCGGTCTACGTTTCGCCGGTCGCCGTCGCGTTCAATCTCGACGGCATCGACGAACTGAAACTGACCCCCGAAACGATCGCCAAGATCTTCAACCAGAAGATCACCAAGTGGAACGCCGAGGCGATCAAGAAAACCAACCCGAACGCCGATCTCCCCGATCTGCCCATCACGCCGGTGAACCGTTCCGACGAGTCGGGCACGACGGAGAACTTCGTGGACTACCTGTCCACCGCCGCCCCGAACGCCTGGCCGCACGAGGTCAGCGGTAACTGGCCGGTTTCCGGTGGCGAGGCGGCGAAGGGAACCTCCGGTGTGAAGAGCGCCATCGACGCCGGGCAGGGCACCATCGGTTACCTCGACGCCAGCCAGGCAGGCGACCTCGGCACGGTCGCGGTCGGTGTCGGTGGCGAGTTCGTCTCCTACTCGCCCGAGGCCGCCGCCAAGGTGCTGGAGGTCTCGGAGCGCAAGACCGGGCAGGGCGAGCACGTCTACGCCTACGACCTGGCGCGGGACACCACCGAATCCGGTACTTACCCGATCGTGCTGGTTTCCTACGGCATGGCCTGCGGCAGCTACGACGACGCGAACACCGGAGAGCTCGTCCGCTCCTACTTCGAGTACCTCATCAGCGAGGAAGGGCAGCAGGCCGCGGCCGACGCCGCCGGCTCGGCCCCGATCTCGGCCGGACTGCGCGAGAAGCTGCAGCCCGCGGTCGAGGCGATCGGCGCGAGCAGCTGAACCACGCCAGCCACGGTTCCGGGGATCACCGCGAGGGTGACCCCGGAATCTTGGTCGTCGGCGATCGAGGAATTTTCGCCCGCCCCACCACAGGTCAACCCCGAAGGGATCGCTCGTGAGCAATACCGGGCAAGGTGCCGCGACCGCCCGTCGAGTACGTAAGCGGCCCGCCGACCAGGCGTTTCGTGGGATAACCACCGGTGCCGGTGTGTTGATCCTGGTGGTGCTGGCCGGAGTCGCGGCGTTCCTGCTGATCGAGGCCTGGCCTTCCTTCGTGGCGCCCGCCGAGGAGATTCCGGGTGAAGGGGGACTCGTCCTCTACATCTGGCCGCTGGTGTTCGGCACGCTGCTGGCCTCCGTGCTGGCGCTGGTGATAGCCGCCCCCTTGGCGGTGCTCATCGCCCTGTTCATCACGCACTACGCGCCGCGCAAGCTCGCGCAGTTCCTCGGCTACGTCGTGGATCTGCTCGCCGCGGTACCGAGCATCATCTACGGCCTGTGGGGATTCACCGTGCTGGCGCCCGCCACCCGGGGACCCGCCGAATGGCTGCACGAGTACCTCGGATTCATCCCCCTGTTCGCCGGTCCACCCTCGACCACCGGCAGAACCATGCTCACCACGGCACTGGTGCTCGCGGTGATGATCCTTCCCATCGTCACGGCCGTGATCCGCGAGGCGTTCCTGCAGACCCCCAAACTGCACGAGGAGGCCTCGCTGGCGCTGGGAGCCACCAGGCTGGAGATGATCCGCATGGCGGTGCTGCCGTTCGGCAGCTCCAGCATCATCAGTGGCTCCATGCTCGGACTCGGGCGCGCGCTGGGGGAGACGATGGCGGTGGCGATCGTGCTCTCCGCCTCCGGCGGGGTCACGTTCAACCTGATCAGCTCCGGTAACCCGGCCACGATCGCCGCCAACATCGCCCTGGAGTTTCCCGAGTCCTCCGGTGTCGCCATCGACACCCTCATCGCGTCCGGCCTGGTGCTGTTCGCCATCACGCTGGTCGTGAACATGATCGCCCGCGCGGTCATCAACCGCCGCACCGACTTCTCCGGAGCCAGTTGATGAGCACCACCACTTCTCCGCCCACCCCAACGGAAAGCGTCGAACCGCCGAACGGGACGAAGTCGCTGGTTCGGGGCACCTTACCGAGATGGGCCTCCTGGGGCGTTCTCGGCGCGGCGGCCGTGCTCGCGGCCCTGATCGCCCGACTGCTGGGTTTCGGTGTCGCCCCGTTCGTGCTGTTGACCGCGGTGCTCTACGCGGTCGGGATCTCCGGCTGGTCGCGTTGGATCGAAGGCGGCAGGAAAGCAACCGACCGTGCGTTCACCGCCGTTGTCACCTCGGCGTTCCTGCTGGCGCTCACTCCGCTGGTCTCGGTGGTGGTCACCGTCATCTCGAAGGGGCTGGACCGCTTCGACGGGCGGTTCTTCACCTATTCGATGCGTGGCGTGGTGGGCGATGGCGGCGGCGCGTACCACGCGATCATGGGAACGCTGATCACCAGTGGTCTCGCCACGCTGATGTCGGTGCCGATCGGGTTGGCCACCGCGATCTACCTGGTGGAGTACGGCCACGGCAGGCTCGCCCGTGCGATCACCTTCTTCGTCGACGTGATGACCGGTATTCCCTCCATCGTCGCCGGGTTGTTCGCCTACGCGCTGTTCGCGCTGGTTTTCGGACCGGGCACCGTCAACGGGTTCGCCGGTGCCGTCGCGCTGAGCGTGCTGATGATCCCGATCGTGGTGCGCTCCAGCGAGGAAATGCTCAAGATCGTTCCGGACGATCTGCGGGAGGCCGCCTTCGCACTGGGGACTCCGAAGTGGAAGGTGGTCCTGCGTGTCGTGCTACCGACCGCCGTGGCCGGTATCAGCACCGGAGTCACCCTGGCCATCGCACGTGTGGTGGGGGAGACCGCGCCGTTGCTCATCGCGACGGGTGCCACCGGCAGTACCAATCTCAACCCGTTCTCGGGGCAGATGGCGACCCTTTCGGTGTTCTCCTACTACGAGTACGCCAGCCCCGGGGTCCCGATCGATCCGTCGCTGGACCGCGCGTGGACGGCCGCGCTGACGCTCATGCTCATCGTGATGGTGCTCAATCTGGTGGCCCGATCGATATCGCTGTTGTTCGCACCGAAAGCGGGGCGCTGAGTCGCCACCGCCGCGCCGCGAGGGCCTGCGCCGCGGCGAACAGCCGCACCGACGCTTACCCGCCGTGTTACTGATAGGAGCCGAGGGGCTATGGCAAAACGCATCGACGTCAAGGATCTGGACATCTACTATGGCTCCTTCCGCGCGGTGCGCAGCGTGTCCATGACGATCCAACCGCGCGCCGTGACCGCCCTGATCGGTCCTTCCGGTTGTGGCAAGTCGACCTACCTGCGGGCGCTGAACCGGATGCACGAGTTGATCCCGTCGGCCCGGGTGGAGGGAAAGGTCGTCATGGACGATCAGGATCTCTACGCACCGGGGATGGATCCCGTGGACGTGCGCAAGCACGTCGGCATGGTGTTCCAGCGTCCCAACCCGTTTCCCACCATGTCGATCTACGACAACGTCGCGGCGGGTCTGCGGCTGAACAACAAGCGGCTGCGCAAGTCCGAAACGGACGACGTGGTCGAGGAGTCGTTGCGCGGTGCCAACCTCTGGGAGGAGGTCAAGGACCGGCTGCGCAAGCCCGGGTCCGGCCTGTCCGGTGGGCAGCAGCAACGGTTGTGCATCGCGCGTGCCATCGCCGTGCGGCCGGACGTGCTGCTGATGGACGAGCCCTGCTCCGCGCTGGACCCCATCTCCACGCACGCCGTGGAGGATCTGATGGCCCAGCTCAAGGAGAACTACACGATCGTCATCGTCACGCACAACATGCAGCAGGCCGCCCGGGTCAGCAACTACACCGGTTTCTTCAACATCGCCGGGACCGGTCAGCCCGGCGAGCTGGTGGAGATCGACGAGACCCCCACCATCTTCTCGACCCCGACGCACACGGCGACCGAGGAGTACATCTCCGGCCGGTTCGGTTGATCGAACCGTGCCGATCACCTCGGCGGATGGTTCTTCGGCGCTCACGGCCCCGAAGAACCATCCGCCGGTCGGCCATCACCCAGCGCGGCGAATCCCGTTCGGCGAACTCCGCTCAGGTCGTGGCCTCGCCGACGGATGCCTTCTCCTCGGTCGCTCGCGTCTCCGAACCTTCCGAGACCGATCGTTGTTTCGGCAGGAAGGCCGCGATGAGCAGGGCACCGATGGCCGAGCCCGCGCCGATTCCCATCACCAGCCGGAACCCGTCCTGCGACGGGAAGCTCACCGGGCCGAACGAGACGGTCATCTGGGCGAGGATCACGCCCGCTATCGCGCTGGCGCTCGAGGTGCCGATCGATCGCATCAGCGTGTTCAGGCTGTTCGCGGCTCCGGTCTCGGATACCGGTACCGCGGCCATGATCAGTGCGGGCATGGCGCCGTAGGCGAGTCCCACGCCGACGCCGATCACGCTGGAGATCAGCACCAGGTGCCAGATGGCCGACATGAGCGCGATGTTGAGTGCGTATCCGATCGCGACCACGACCGCACCGACCATCAGGGTGACCTTCGGGCCGTACAACTTCGAGATCCGTGCGGAAACCGGCGCCATGGCCATCATCACCAGGCCGGACGGCGCCATGACCAGGCCCACGACCACCATTCCCCGGCCCATGCCGTAATCGGCGGCCTCCGGCAGCTGCAACAGCTGCGGGATCACCAGCGACATCGCGAACATGGCGAAGCCGAACACCGTGGAAGCCAGGTTGGTCAGCAGCACCTGGCGACGCGCGCTCACGCGCAGGTCCACCAGCGGTCGCGTGGAGCGGGTCTCCCACAGGCCCCACAGCAGCAGCACGATCACCGCGGCGACGAACAGGCCGATGACAGGTCCGCTGCCCCAGCCCCAGTCACCTCCCTTGGAGATCGGCAGCAGCAGGCAGATCAACCCGATCGAGAGCCCCAGTGCGCCCAGCAGGTCGAATCGACCGCCGGTGCGGACCGAGGACTCGGGCACCACCGCGAGTACCACGAGGGCGGCCACGGCACCGAGCACGCCGGAGGTCCAGAACAGCACGTGCCAGTCGGTGTACTCGGCCAGGAACGCCGCTGCCGGCAGTCCGAGCGCGCCGCCGATTCCGAGCGAGGCGCTCATCAGGGCGATCGCCGAGCCGAGCCGTTCGGACGGCAGCTCGTCGCGCATGATGCTGATGCCCAGCGGAATGACGCCCGCGGACAGACCCTGCAGCGCGCGCCCGACGATCATCGGTGCCAGCGAGTCGCTCAGCGCGGCGATCACGGAACCGAAGGTCAGCAGCACCAGGCTGACCAGTAGTACTCGCCGCTTGCCGTACATGTCGCCCAGGCGTCCGGCGGACGGGGTGGCCACGGCGGAGCCGAGCAGCGTGACGGTGACCACCCAGGCGGTTCCCGTGGCCGGGGCGTCCAGCAGCCGGGGGAGTTCGGGAACCAGCGGGATCACCAGGGTCTGCATCAGCGAGACCACGATCCCGCCGAACGCCAGCACCACCACGACGAGGTTCGTCGGTGGTGCGGCAGCGCCCCGTGCGGGGGCGGCGTCGGCATGCGACACGGTTCGTCCTTTCGGTTTGTCGCGAATGGGGACTACGAGAAACTCTAAATCAATCGATTGACTTAAGTTAGCATCTGCGGTTGACTGGTCGGCAACAGAGACACGAATCACGTGGAGGGAGCGCGATGGTCCACAGCGAGGGCGAGCGAACGCTGAACTACCCGATCCCGAATCCGGCGCCGCTGGATCCGCCGGAGGAGTGGGAGCGGCTACGCGGCGGATGCCCGGTGGCGGGCGTGCGGCTGCCCAGCGGGGACGAGGCCAAGCTGGTGACCCGCTACGAGGACGTCAAGCAGGTGCTGTCCGATCCCCGGTTCACCCGCCAGCTCGACGCCGACGACGCGGCGCGGGTCGCCGACAACGAATCCGGCGGCGTTTTCAACACCTCGATGTCCTCCGCGCTGCCGCAGACCGGTGAGGGGCACCTGCGCTGGCGGCGGATGGTCGGCAAGTGGTTCACCGCCAAGCGCATGATGGCGTTGCGGCCGGGCATCGAGGAAATGGCCGAGCGGCTGATCGACGACATGGTCGAGCAGGGGCAGCCCGCCGATCTCAAGGCGAGCCTCGGCTTCCCGCTGCCGGTCTACGTGATCTGCGATCTGCTGGGCGTGCCCGCCGCCGACCGCGACAGGTTCTCCTACTGGTCGGACACGCTGCTGAACATGACCCGCTACGGCAAGGAGGAGATCGCCGCGGCGCAGCGCGAGTTCGTCGAGTACATGGCGGCCCACGTCGAGAACAAGCGCGCCGAACCCGGTGACGACCTGATCAGCTCGCTGCTCGCCGAGACGGATTCCGAGGGCCGGGGAATGTCGAACGAGGAGTTGGTCGCAACCGGTCAGGGACTGTTGGTCGCCGGGCACGAGACCACGGCCAACATGATCGGCAAGATGGTGTCCATGCTGCTGTCCGACCGGCGGCGCTGGGAACGCCTGCTGGCGGACCGATCGCTCGTACGCGGCACCGTCGAGGAGGCGCTGCGGTTCGACGCCAACCCGGGGTTCGGGATGCCCCGCTACATCACCGAGGAATCCGAGATCGGCGACACCTCCCTGCCCAGGGGGACGACCGTGGTGTGCAGCATGGCCTCGGCCAATCGCGACGAGTCCGTCTTCGAGAGCGCCGACGACATGGTGCTGGACCGCGGCCCCAACCCGCACTTGGCCTTCGGCGCGGGAGCGCACTCCTGCCTGGGGCAGTCGCTGGCCCGCACCGAGCTGCAAGGAGTGCTGGAGGTGCTGCTTCGCAGGCTTCCCTCGCTCGAGCTCGCCGTTCCCGCCGAGGAACTGCGGCAGGTCGAAGGGCTGGTCGTCGGCGGGCTGCGTGAAGTGCCGGTGCGATGGTGAGAGCCATGACTGGCAGAACCGTACGGGAAGAACGCATCAACGCCACGCGGCAGGCGATCCTGCTCGCGGCGGAACGGCTGTTCGCCGAGCACGGCGTACTGGCCGTGTCCAACCGGCAGATCAGCGAGGCCGCCGAACAGGGCAACAACACCGCGGTCAGCTACCACTTCGGGACCAAGGCGGATCTGGTCCGGGCCATCGTGCGCAAGCGCAACGAGCCGGTCGAGGGGCTGCGCATCGAGTGGCTGAAGGAGATCGGCGACAGTCCGCGGGTCCGGGACTGGGTCACCTGCCTGGTGCGCCCCAGCGCCGACAACCTGGCGGAGCTGGACAGTCCCACCTGGTTCGCCAGGTTCAGCGCGCAGGTGATGACCGAGCCCTCGCTGCGGGACATCGCCGTCGAGGAGTCGCTGAGCTCTCCGGCCATGCACCGCATCCTCGACGGGCTGCACCGGTGTCTTCCCGAACTGCCGGACGAGGTGCGGGCCGAGCGCGCCGACATGGCCAGGCAACTGATCGTGCACACCTACGCCGAGCGGGAACGTGCCCTCGCGGAGGGAACACCCACCCCACGGGCCAGCTGGCAGGAGGCGGCCACCGGACTGATCGACGCCATCACCGGACTGTGGTTGGCACACGTCACCGAGTCCTGATCACCCACCGGGCTCCAGGGGGCCGCTGTGGGCGATACCGATACGACGAGAAGGGGAGTACCAGTGAAGGTCGCTGTCGACGAGGAGAAGTGCTGCGGTGCCGGGCAGTGCGTGCTGCTCGCTCCGGAGGTGTTCGACCAGCGCGACGAGGACGGGGTGGTGATCCTGCTGGACGAACAGCCCTCCGAGAACCTGCACGGGCCGGTCCGGGAGGCCGCGGATGCCTGCCCGGCCGCCGCCATCGAAGTGAGCGAGGGCGCATGAGCGAGCCGAGCAGCGTGCTGGTGGTCGGTGCCTCGGCAGCCGGGCTCGCGACGGTGGAGTCCCTGCGACGCGGCGGGTACCGGGGGACGGTCACGGTGGTGGGCGAGGAGGAACACGCACCCTATGACCGGCCGCCGCTGTCCAAACAGGTCCTCTCCGGTAACTGGGAGTCCGATCGCAGCAGGTTGCGAACGGAATCCGCACTGGTCGAAACCGGCGCCGAGTTCGTCCTCGCCGACCCGGCGGTCCGGCTGGACCCGGCCGACCGCACCGTCCACACCGCATCCGGTCGCACGCTGCGCGCCGAGGCGGTCGTACTCGCCACGGGACTTCGGCCGAAGCGGCTGCCCGGTCGGGACGCGGCGGGGGTTCACGTGCTGCGCACCCTCGACGATTCGTTGCGGCTGCGGGCAGAGCTGTCGCGGGCGCGAAATGTCGTGGTCGTCGGCGACGGTGTGCTCGGATCGGAGATCGCCGCCACCGCCCGCGACATGGAATCGGACGTCACCCTGGTGGGGCCGCAGGCCGCCCCCATGGCCGACCAGCTCGGTCCGCGTGTCGCCGGGATGCTGGGCGAGCTGCACGCCGAACGGGGCGTCCGGCTCCGATCCCGTGCCGGTGTCGAGGCGTTGCAGGCGGACCACGGCCGGGTGACGGGGGTGCGGCTCGAAACCGGCGAGACGTTGCCCGCCGACGCCGTGGTGGTGGCGATCGGCGCCGCCCCCGCCACGGACTGGCTCGCCGACAGCGGACTCCGACTCGACGACGGGGTGGTGTGCGACTCGCGCTGCCGAGCGGCGGCGGGAGTCTACGCGGTCGGTGACGTGGCGCGCTGGCACCACGAAGGGCTCGACCAGTCGATGCGGTTGGAGAACCGGACCAACGCCACCGAACAGGCCCGGGCAGTGGCCGCCAATCTGCTCGGCGCCGATCGTCCCTACGCGCCGGTTCCGCACTTCTGGACCGACCAGTTCGACGCCAAGATCCAGGTGCACGGTGTGCCGCACCCCGAATCCGAAGTGACCGTCGTGGAGGGCGATCCGGCCGAGCGCCGTTTCGTCGCGCGCTACGCCAGGCGGGGGGCACCGGTCGCCGTACTCGGCTGGAACAGGCCCAAACAGGTCCGCGCGCGTCGCCAGGAGGTCGTCGAGACCTTCAGCGTGCCCGCCCTCGAACCGAGCTGACCATTCTCACCCCGGTTGCGTAAGCCGGGACCGGGGTGGCGCTCCGTGCCGCCCCGCCGCCGGGAATCCGTGTCACGGATCTCATTGGAGGAGTTGATGACCAGCACATTGGGTTCGGCCGACGCGAACGCGGCCGAGGTTCCCGAATACCCCATGAGCAGGGCCGAGGGGTGCCCGTTCGATCCACCGCCCCAGTTGCGGACCATGCAGCGAGAGGCTCCGCTGCGCCGGGTCCGGTTGTGGGACGGCAGCACACCCTGGTTGGTGACCCGTTACGACGAGCAGCGGGCGCTGCTGGCCGATTCCAGGATCAGTTCCGACCCGACCAACCCCGGTTATCCGGCTCCGGCTCCGGTCAGTGACGAGCACAGCGAGGGTTCCCCCGTCAGCTTCATCCTGATGGACGATCCCGAGCACGCGCGGCTGCGCCGCATGGTCACGGCTCCCTTCACCATCAAACGGGTGGAGGCGATGCGTCCGTTCGTGCAGCGGATCGTCGATGAGCGGATCGACGAGATGCTGACCGCCGACGGGCCGGTGGACCTGGTGGAGGCCTTCGCGCTGCCGGTCCCGTCACTGGTGATCTGCCAGTTGCTCGGGGTTCCCTACGCCGATCACGACTTCTTCCAGCGCAACAGCAAGGTCATCGTCCACCGGGACTCGACCACCGAACAGCGTAATGCCGCCCTCGGTGCGCTGGCCGAGTACCTGGACGGGTTGGTGGGGCGGAAACTCACCGATCCTGGGGAGGACCTGCTCTCCGACCTGGCGGCGCGCGTGGAGTCCGGCGAGCTGCCCAGGCGGGAAGCCTCCCGGATGGGGGTGCTGCTGCTGATCGCCGGACACGAGACCACCGCGAACATGATCGCGCTCGGTACGTTGGCCCTGTTGGAGCACCCCCGGCAGCTGGCGGAGCTGCGTGAGGCCGGCGACGACTCCGAACTGGTCGCCTCGACGGTGGAGGAGTTGCTGCGCTACCTGCACATCACCCACAACGGTCGGCGCCGAGTGGCGTTGGAGGACGTCGAGATCGCCGATGAGGTCATCCGAGCGGGCGAAGGGGTGATCGTGCCCAACGACATCGGCAACCGCGATCCGGACGCCTTCGCCGAGCCCGACCGGCTCGACATCCGGCGCGACGCCCGGCACCACATGGCTTTCGGGTTCGGGGTTCACCAGTGTCTGGGGCAGCCACTGGCCCGGATGGAGCTGCGGGTCGTCTACAGCACGCTCTACCGGCGCATCCCCACCCTGCGGTTGGCCACCGACCGGGAGAACATCTCGTTCAAACACGACGGTTCGGTCTACGGGGTATACGAGCTGCCGGTCACCTGGTGACCGACTCCGATCGCCGCCCCTGGGGCGGGCCTCGGCCTGTCGTCGTTCCGGCCGGGGCGGGTCACCTTGCCGGGGGTGTCGATTTCTCGCGAAATCGACACCCCCGCGCGGCGAGCGCCCACGACGAACCGAGCACCCACGACGAACGGGAACAAGCGGACACGGAGAGGGGAGAACCGTGAAGGTTACCGTCGATCAGGAGAGCTGCGTGGCCTCCGGCCAGTGTGTAATGACCGCCGCCGACGTGTTCGACCAGCGCGACGAGGACGGTATCGTGGAGCTCCTCGAGGATCAGCCCACCGAGGATCGGGCCGAGGACGTGCGGCAGGCCGCCGCGCTGTGCCCTGCCCGTGCCATTCGGGTCGAGGGGCAGAGCGGTTTCGTGCGCTGACTCGCGGCGGTGCCCGACAGTCGCCTGCCGATGTGGGGCCTCGCCGCGGCGAGGCCCGCGAGAGATCCCGACCCTGACCTCGGTGCGGTGTCGATTTCTCGCGAAATCGCCGCGCCGCTACGACGCGGTGCCGAATTCCCGCCACTCACGCGGTCGGCACCGCCACCAGCACCTCCCGGCGAACCGAGCGGGCACCCGGCTCCCCGCGTTTCAGTCCCGGATCCGCAGCCCGACCTCGGTGGCCAGCAGCACCGCCGCCGAGGCTGCCTGGTCCACCGAGATCCGCGCCCCGCGCATCCTGGACAGCCCACGAGTGTCGTCCAGCGTCGATCCGCGCAGGTCGCAGTCGTTCGCCCCGCTGGGATCGAACTCGGCGTCGTCCAATGCGCAACCCCGGAAAACCACGTTCGACAGATCGCCGGTGAACACGGTCTCGCGCAAGTCGCACTCGTCGAACACGAGCAGCCCCTTGACCTTGTTCACGTGGATCATCGCGTAGTCGAACCGACACTCCGCGGCGTAAACGTCCAGCGCCGATTCCAACGATATCCGCAGTCCGATGGCCCGACTGCGTTCGAACTCGACCCGTCTCGCGTGAACCGCCTGCCACGAGGCGTTGGACAGATCCGTGTTGCCGAACCGGACGTCGGAAAGCACCAGCCGTGCGAACCGGGATCCGGAGAGGTCGGTGTCGCGGACCAGCGCACGCGCCAGCTGTCCGCTCCCCTCGGCACCGGCGCACTCGCCGGAGGAAACCCTGATCTCCTCCTCCTCGAACTCACCCCGGAACGTCACTTCCCTCGGTTCGAGCTGTTCGACGTCGAATTCGGGACGTCGCATCCGTTGCTCGTCCGACAGCTCGCGAAACTCCACGGCAGGATGCTATTAGGACTTCCTCCGCCCGGTTTCCCCGGCGCTCGCTCGGCGGGGTCGCTCATGGCTCTCGCCGTGGTCGTCCCCGAACTCGGGCAGCGCCGCACACGTCGTCGGACCGTCCTCGCGAAGTCACCGTGGTTGGTGGAAACGTCGGAACACGCCATGCTCGGATCGGCAGTTCCCGGTGGCGCCTTCCGGGGGTAGATTTCGGGAGGTGCCAATCAATCGGCCGGTCGATCGAGAGGCGAGTCCGAAGTGTCCAGTGGTGAACCCAACTCGCATTCCTCGCGGCAGTTGCGACTCGCGCTCGCGTTGCGTGGTGGCGCCAGCATGGCTGTCTGGATCGGGGGAGCGGTAGCCGAGATCGATCGGTTGCGCCGCTGGGCCCCGGTGGAAAGCGCCGGAGCGGAGCGGGCGGAGAAGCGCCACCCCTGGGCCGAGCTGGCCGAGCTGGCCGGTTACGAGTCCGTCGAGGTGGACGTGCTCGCCGGTACTTCGGCTGGAGGTCTCAACGCGACACTGCTCTCGGCATCGTTGGTCTACGGCATGCCGTTCACGACCACGCGCCGCGCCTGGATCCGCCTGGCCGACCTGGAGGCGATGGCCCGCACGGTTCCCCGGCCCTGGCAGCCCAAACCGGAATCGCTGCTGGAGGGCGACGAGTACTTCCGCGCGGAGCTGACCGAACTGCTCACCGAGCAGATCGGCCGCGAACGGCGGACCGAACCGGTCGAACGCGTCGAACTCCTGCTGACCGCGACACTGCTGGATCCCGTGGCCGAGCGGCATTTCGACGCGGTGGGCAGTGAGTTCGGCAAAGCACGCAGGCGAGCGATGTTCCGGTTCCGGCACCGCGGGAGACCGGGCGAACCGCTCAGCGACTTCGGTCCGGCCGAGCGGGCCCGAACCACCGCGCGCCTGCTCGCACAGGCCGCCAGAGCCACCTCCTCGTTCCCGATGGCCTTCGAGCCCGCCGTGTTCCGCGCCGATGATTCCGGCGACACGCCGGTCCACCGGAACGGTGACTCCCGGGACGGTTCGGTGCCCAACCTGTACGGCCGGTTCTCCGAGATCGCCGCCTCCGAGGAGCAGCGTTTCCGGGTGATCGACGGTGGAGTGCTGGACAACATCCCCGTCACCGCGGCGGTCGACGCCATCCGGCGGCTCGAGGCCGATGCCCCGACCGAACGCTGGTTGCTCTACCTCAATCCGGAGCCGGACTCGCCCGGTGCCGAGACCCGTGGCGAACGGTTCGCCCGAGCCGTCACCGCGACGGCGCTGCGGGCGAAGCTCGGCCAGGAGAGTCTGCTGACCGACATCGACAGCATCGGCAGGCACAACGACTCGGTACGCCGGGCCGTCGGCCGCAGGGACGCCGTGCTCACCGAACTCGCCGTGACACCGCGATCCCGCCGCGCTCGCCTGCTCGGCGACCGGGTACGGGCGGTTTCCGGCGAGTACGCCTCCCGGCTCGCCGAGACCCGGGCTTTCCGGGTGCACGAGCTGCTCACCGCTCCCGAGGACACCACCGGCACCCCGTTGCTGGACCCGATCCCGAAACAGCCGCTGCTGGAGTGGCCCGCGACCGCGTGCACGGGGCTGCGCGATCGACTGACCGAGCAGTACCGCTCGCGCGCCCTGCGGCGTCCCGGCGAGGTCTTCGACGACGTGCGCACACTGCTGTCCGCAGTGGACGAATGTCTGCGCTGGGTCCGCGAACTGGAGGCGCACCGGCGGTCCCCTCGGATCGCCGCCGTGAAGGCTTCGCTGTACCGACTGCGCACCGTCGCCGAGACCGTGTGCGGGCACACCGACCGTTGCTGGATCCACGCGGCCGGCACCGAACCCGTTTTCGTGCGGGCCGAGCTGGACGGCTGGATCGAGTGCGTGCTCGACCGGCACCACAGGTTGCAGCACGCGTTGCCCTCCCCGGTGGGGGCGCTGCTCGCGCCGCTGCTGGACAGCGTCCTCGACGAGAGGGGGCTCGACGAGCGGAACCCCGATGGCGGGCGTGCCGAGCTCGGGGAGCACGGCGAGGGGAACCTCGACACCGCCTCACTCGACAGTGGGGCCGAGCTCGGATCGTTGTTTCGGCAGCGACTGGCGGAGTTCAACGCCGAACTGTCCGCCATAGTGAACTCCTCGGGTGTGGAAGCCGCCGAGAACGACCTCGGCGTGGACGCGGTCGCCGAGAGCTGGGCCACCCTGGAGCGCCTGGTGAGGGACCTGATGGCGGCCCTCTCCCCGGGCGACCTCGTCGAGATCGACGGAGTGACGCGCTCGCTGCTCGAACTCGCCGCCGACGTCGACCCGATGCGGCTGCTCCGCGAGCTGGTCGTACTCACCACGCCCATGCAGGTCGACACCGGCGCGGATTCGCACATCCTGCTGCACCGCCTGGCGGGTGACAACTCGAGCCCGTTGCCGTTCACCGCGTTACGTGACTCGGCGGGCGAGATCCCGTTGGCGGACAAGGTGCGCGGCTCCGGTCTGGGCAACTTCGGTGCCTTCCTGTCCGCCAAGTGGCGCGCCAACGACTGGATGTGGGGCAGGCTGGACGCGGTGGCCGGTCTGGTCCCCATGCTGATCGAACCGGACCGGTTGGTCCGGCACAACGGACAGTTGGGAGCCGACGGTCTGGGAGACGCGCTGCAGCGAATCCTCAGCCGGCCGACCGAGGCGGAACTGGGAGAAATCGACGAGACCAGCGCGAGAAAGTGGCACGAGTTCCTCGCCGGGCGCTGGGCGGAGCACTCCGGCGCGGTGCGGAGCGAGCTCGAGGCCCTGTTCGCCAACCCCACCGACGAGCACCCGCTGACCGTGACCCGCCGTGCCGTGGTGGAGCGGTTGCAGTGGACGGTTGCCGCCGAGGAGATCCCGTTCGTGGCCGCCGTCGGCTCCGGGGCCGACCCCAACGCGGGCGACGCCCGGGCGGTGCGGGATCCCGGCTTGCTGGACCAGCAGGTACGTGCCTACGACGTGGGCAAACAACGTCCGAGTGATCTGGAAGAACGGCGAATGGCTTCGCTGGCCACCCGTTGCGCGCTGCTCGCCCACCGGGCGTTGCTGCCCGGCTGGCGGGGGTTCCGCCGTTCCCTCGCCACCGCGAGCATGATCGTGCTCAAACCGCTCTCGATGCTGCTCGCCTTCGCACTCGCAGCTCCCCGTCGCGCCTCGCTGGGCACGGCGCTGAGCGGCACGGCCGTCGCGTTGACCGAATTCATGCGTTCCCCGGTGATCGACTCCCTGTCCGATGGCGACTCCTCCTCGCCGGGCACGAACGAGCTCGCGTTCATCACGATGCGCGAGGCGCGACGTGTCGAGGAACTCGAAACCTGGCGCTGGCTGCACGTGATCGAGATGTCCGACTCCTGGCCGGGGGCGGTGGGGTGGGTAGCCGCGCTGCTCGCGGTGATCGCCGCGTTGCGCTGGGGATGGTTGAAGACCTCCGGTGCGGCCGCCCTCACCCGAGCGCTGGTCGGGCTGGCGGCAGCCGGTCTGCTGGTCGCCGTCGGCTGCTGGCTGTTCGGTCTCGGAGTGCGGCTGGGGCCGTTGGGACTGACGCTGGTCGGGGCCGCGATCACCTGGTACGCCACCTTCGCCCTGCGCACGACCGGCAGAGTTGGTGCCACTGTGCTCAGTGCGGTGATACCCGGCCTGCTGTTGCTTCCCGCGGTGCTGCATGACTGGTCGGTTTCGTCCTGGCTCCTGGCGGCGCTGCTCCTCACGGCCTGGGGACAGACGATGTTGCTGAGCATCGCCGATGTGCTCGAACCGCGACCGCGTGGTTCGCTGGACACACCCTCGCGCACCTGAACGGGGGCGGCTTGGCTGCCAGTGCCGCCCGTGCGCGTCGTGATGGGACGGTGAACCGAGCTCTCCTAGGATGCTGTTGTGTCCGACCCCGCTGCTTACCCCTCCCACAACAGTGGTGACGCCCGAGCGGTGTCCCCACGGCGCCCTCCGCCGAAGCCCGACTTCCCGGCCCTGGTGCCGGAGGGAACGCCCTTCCACCTGCTCGCGCGCAACTCGGCCCATCGCTGGTGGCGTCCCGCCGTGGCGCTGCTGGTGTTGCTCGGCCTGAGCCTGTCGGCGTCGGTGCTGGCCGCCGTGCTGTTGGTCGGGATGATCGTTTTCGCCGGGCCGTTGGGGGCGCTGAGCATCGTGCTGCCCCCCGGGCATCTCGTGGAAGTGCTCTCGTCACCGTTGCCGGTGCTGTTCCTGAGCTTCGCCGTGCTGATCGCGCTCATCCCTCCGGTGGCGCTGACGGCACGATGGGTGCAGCGACGTGGCTTCGGCAGCGTGGTCGGCGTCCTCGGAACGCCCCGGGTTCGTTGGTTCGGCGAGACGATGCTCTGGGCGCTGCTGGTGTTCGGCGTGCTGTTCGCCGCGATTCTCACACTGCAGCTGATGTCCGGGGCGCCGATGCCCGCTTTCCCAGGTTGGCGACGCTATCTGGCGGTGGCGTTGCTGGCCGTGCTCGTGGTGCCGGCGCAGAGTGCCGCGGAGGAACTGTTCTTCCGCGGTCTGCTGCTGCAGACGCTGACGGCCTGGTTCCGCACCCCCTGGCCGGGGATTCTGCTGTCCTCGCTGGTGTTTCTGCTGGGCCACGGCTACACCGACCCGCTCGTGTGGGTCGAGCTCTTCCTGATGGCCACGATCATGTGCTGGCTGAGCATCCGCACCGGAGGTCTGGAGGCGGCGGTGGCCATGCACACCGCCAACAACGCGCTGAGTCTGCTCGTCGCCGGACTGAGCGGGGTTCCCAGTACCGAGCAGTCGGGGGACTACCCGGTGATCCAGGTGATTCCGATGATCGTCGCGGTGCTGCTCTTCGCCTGGGTGGTCGATCGCCGAGCGGCACGTCGTGGAGTCGGGACCGTGGTCGGCGGCCGGGTCCGGATCGATCCGGTCACCCTCGCGCCGCGTCACTGATCCGCTCGGGGCTCTCGCGGTCCCGCACCGTCCCGCTCGTATCGGGAGCCGGCCGGTCCGCTACCGACCGTCCCCGAACGGCCAGCCCCGAACGGCCAGCCCCGAACGGGAGGGAGATCATCACGGACGCTGCCCGCCGCGGCGGGCGAGGTAGACTGGTGGTGAAGGGACATTCGGCAGGTTTCGGGCCGTGCCGCGGTGCGAACCCGGGTCGTACGAGCCGGGATCAACGTGGTCCGGTCACCGGAGCAACCGGTTGTTCCCCGGTGAACAACACTGACGACGCTCCTGCGCGGGACGTCGGTCTCTACGGAGGTGTCTACGGTGAGCAGCCTGTTTCCCGGCTCCGCCCGGTCGGCTCCGGGGCTTCCCAGCTTGCCCACGCCGCCGACTGGTTGGCCGATCGGTTCCTACGGCACGTACGAGGAGGCGCAGCGTGCCGTCGATCACCTCGCCGACAACAATTTTCCGGTGCAGGAGGTAACGATCGTCGGGGTCGACCTCATGCTGGTCGAACGCGTCACGGGACGGTTGAACTGGGCAAGGGTGCTCGGCAGCGGAGCGCTCTCCGGTGGTTGGTTCGGACTGTTCATCGGACTGGTGATCAGTATCCTGACGGTGCAGGACCCCTGGTTCGGGCCGGTGCTGGTGGTGCTGGCGGCGGGGATCGTTTTCGGCATGGTCTCGGCCGCGATCACGTACGCCTCCATGCGCGGCCGCCGTGACTTCTCCTCGTCCAGTCAGGTCGTGGCCGGACGGTACGACGTACTGAGCCAACCCAGCCACGCCGAACAGGCCCGGGACATGCTGGCTCGACTCGCCATGGGCGGCCAGGCTTCGCAGCAGTGACCCACCTACTCGATGCCGGGCCTCTCCGGAGCGAGAGCCCGCGAGAGGTTCTGCCACGGAAACGACCACGAGCACCGGGTCGACGAAGTACTACTACCGGCTGTCCGTGAGTTTCACGCAGCCGCCGGGGAGCCCGCGGATGTGTCGGCGCGGCAGTGCCGACACATCCGTTGCTCCTCCCGCCGGGGCGGCACTCGGCTGTCCACCACGTTCCGGTTCCCGCACGCCGGTCCGTGATCGTGCCGGGCCGCGTCCCACCGTGGCCCTGGAGCGCTGGGATACCGGAGTTCTGGGACACCGGACCGATGGTCATTCCGGTCCGACGTCATTTCGCTGAGTCGGTTTTACCGAACATCTGGGTCCAGTAGTGGGTCCACCGGCTGTCCCGATCGCTGGCGTATCCCACACCGAGTTCGGTGAACGAGCAGTTCAGGATGTTCTCCCGGTGTTGCGGGCTGTTCATCCACTGCCGGAACGTCTTCGCCACGTCGGCGTTGCCCGCCGCCACGTTCTCCCCCACGTAGACCGAGGGATAGCCCGCTCGTTTGGCGCGATTGATGTGATCGGCACCGTCGGCGCTCCGGTGACCGAGATAGTCCTGCCGGGCCATCTGCGCGCTGTGCCGCTGCGCGGCGTCGTTCAGCGTCTCGTTCAACCGCAGGTCCGGACAGCCGGCCAGGCCGCGCGCCTCGTTGGTCAACCGGAGCATCCGTTCGGCCTTGCCGCGGCCGTCCGCCGCACCGGACTCGGCAGTATCGTCGGGCTTGGCAGCGTTCCCGGGCCGCTCTGCCTCGCCGGAAGAGTCGGCCTCGCCGGACGAACCCTGCCCGCCGGGCCTGTCGATCTCACTCGGTTCGTGGGTGCTCCCGGTCTCTTCCGGCGGCTCGTTCCCGCTCGTGCTCTCGGTTGTTCCGGGAACGGCGGACTCACCGGTACCGTCCGGCCGTTCGAGCTGGTCGATCTCGTGCGGATCGTAGAGCTCCTCGTCGCTGTCGGTCCTGTCGATCCGCTCCGGCTTGGGGGGCTCCGCGGTGTAGGCGATTCCCTTGGTCTGTTTGGTCGTTTCGGCGTCGTGTTGCTCGGCCGGGGCCAACTGCCACGCACCGAGCAGCAGTGTCAGTGGTGCGGCGGCGAGCAACAACCGTGGCGGTGTCCTGACCATATACAACTTCCGTCGTTCACCTGTGCTGACAACGGAATTTGTACCTCATCCGGCGCACACACGTGCCGAATCGGCTCCGCCGGGGGATAACCGGCGCCGTATTTTCACCCGTAAGGGGAATGGTTGCCTTCCCCGGCCGGCATACTCGCGAGGCGTGTTCGCACAGCTCGGCGAGTGCCCCGACCGGCGGAGCGGCGACTCCTTCGCAGGGACACGTTGCCGCTGAATTCTTCGGCGGTGTAGCCGTGGTTCACGCCGGAACGCGTCCCCGAGGAAGTTTCAGAGTTGACTCGCGATGATCACGAACAGCGTGAGAATCCAGCCGTTGATCAGCGTGAACAACAGGGCGAGTTTATTGGTGACCAGACGGGGCATGACGGTACTCCCATTGTGCAGATCGAAACGATTTCCGCGCCCGGTATGAACCGCCGGGCGAACGGGATTCGCCGCACGATGTGGCCCGTGGTGTCTCCCGGATGAATCTAGTACGTCACGGATTCCCCGCGCGCGGGTGTGGGAGTCACGTGCCACATCGCGCCGGGTTTTCGTTCGTGCCGGACGTTTCGCCGCTCTCGTGGCCCGGACGACGTCGCTGCCCGCGCCGTCGCCTCCCGTGTCGGTTCCGAGGTCCGTCCACACCGAATGTGTCGCACGATTCCCTCCCAACCACGATCTTCGAGTCCGTGGAACTTCACGGAACGGTTTCCCCTGTTCAGCAGCGATCCCCTCGACCCGCCGCACGCGGTGCCGTCCGCCCGGAGCCGGTGGCACCACCACTTGTTCGATACGAGCCGTCCGTGGTCTTTCAGTGGAGCACCCACCGGTGAAGTACCCACCCGCGGTCGTTCGTCGTGGCTTGCTGTTTTCGTCGGCCGGGTCGGATCGGCCCCGCCCTCCGGGGCTGGCCCCGCCCGGTGTGTCGTCGTCGATTCGCGATTCGTTACCGCACCGGTCACAGCCAGTTGTTCTTGCGGAATATCTTGAACAGCACCACGCAGCACACCATCATCACCAGCAGTGTCACGGGATAGCCGAACGCCCAATTCGTCTCCGGCATTCTGTCGAAGTTCATCCCGTATACGCCGGCGATCATGGTGGGGGTGGAGATGATCGCCACCCACGCGGAGATCTTGCGCATGTCGGTGTTCTGCTGCAGCGTGATCTTGGCGAGCGTCGCGTCGACCAGTGTCGTCAGCAGCTCGTCGAACGAGGCCACCCGTTCCGAGACGGTGGCGAGGTGGTCCTCGACGTCGCGGAAGTAGGACCGAACCTGATCGGCGACGTGCGGGGTGTACCCGCCCGCGAGCCGTTGCAGCGGTTGCGAAAGCGGCATGACCGCACGACGCAGCTGCATGACCTCGCGCTTCATCAGATAGATCTGTTCCGCGTCGATGCTGGTGCGCGGGGCGAAGACCTCCGTCTCGATCGAATCGATGTCGTCCTGGATCGACTCGGTGACCTCGAGGTAGCTGTCCACCACGTGGTCCGCGATACCGTGCACCACGGCCGACGGTCCCAGGGCCAACTGCTCGGGTGACTCTTCGAGTTCCGTCCGCACCCGGGTGAGCGCGGCCTGGCTGCCGTGCCGCACGGTGATCACGAAGTCCCGGCCGAGGAAGATCATGAGCTCGCCGCTCTTGACGATCTCGCTGTTGGTGGCCCTGGCCCGGTCCGGTACGTACCGCACCGTTTTGAGCACCATGAACAGCGTCTCGTCGTAGCGTTCCAGCTTGGGGCGCTGGTGCGCGTGCACCGCGTCCTCCACGGCGAGCTCGTGCAGCCCGAAGGTGTCCGCGACTCCGTTGATGCGATCCTGCTCCGGCTCGTGCAGTCCGATCCAGACGAAACCGTTCCTCCTGCTGCGGACCTCGGCCATCGCGTCCTCGTAGGACCATTCACCGGGCAATCGCTTGCCCTCGACGTAAACGGCGCAGTCCACGACAGAGGCGGGGCGAGCCGTGACGGCCGAGACGTTTCGGGAACCGCGTTCACCGCGGCTGATGCGGTTACGCAACCCCAGATTGGGCAGACTTGGCACGGTGGACCTCCGGGCGGGATTTCGTGGCTGTTCCGTGACACCCGGATCCGGTGTCACGTCTGCGCATCCCCGCCCGTTCCGGTGGATCACCGGAGTCGGCCCGGTGGATCACCCGCGAACCGCGGCACGCCCCGAGCCGTGCCGACCGAATCGTTCGGCGGGGATGCGGCCGATACTGCACGGCAGTGCGCTGTCCGCACTGCTTGAGCCGCCGGCAGCGTCTGGCACGTATCCTCACCTCCGTTCGGCTCGACTACGAGTCCTGGGTCGGTGGCCGACCACCCGTGCATCCTACTCGCCGGTCGGCGGGGTGTCCGAACCGGTGTGCTCCGCGTGTTCACTTGATCGCCGGACGCACAACCGCTTCGGGCGGGGCGACGACTCGGCGGTGGCTCTCCCGGTGCCCGTCCCGGATTGCATAGTGCGGCAACGCGTCTTTTCGAGTGAGATTTGGAGGTTTCAGGGACGAGTGTCGATCAATGTGGTTACCCCCGTTGTTGGGGCGTGGTCGACAACATGTGTGCGCCAGGACCGCAACGTCCCCCGATAAGGGGTTTCTCGGGATTCGGTTCAGGCTTCGCGGGGCAGGCAGTTCCACTGCTCCAGCAGCTCCGCCAGCCCCTCGGTGAGCGCATCGGACCGGTGCAGTGTGGCGAATGTCGCATGATCCGTCCACATCGCATCGCTAGCGTCGTCACCTGGGATGATGTTCGTGTCTGTCACACGACAGGAGTAGTCGACTATGTCGTACGTGTAGTGTGATCCCGCTCGCGTCAGCCGCCCCACCGCCGGGCCGATCGCTACCGACAGCCCCGTCTCCTCCGCGAGCTCACGCCGCAGGGCCGCCTCGTCGTCCTCGTTCTCCTCGACCTTGCCGCCTGGAAGCGACCACTTCCCCTGACCAGGATCGTTGGCTCGTTTGATCAACAACAACCGGCCGTGCCGATCGTGTACCACCGCCCCCACGCAGCGGATCACCACGTTCCCGAAGTCCGTCATGGACACACAGGGTAGTGAATTCGATGCCGGTTCCCGCCCACTGACCCAAGTGCGCTAAAAACCTGCCGTACAGGCGATGAGTGCGGTACAACGGATCAGCAGGTGCCAGCACTAATACAGGTCAGATCAGACGGGGTGCGTGACAGTGAACATCAAGAAGATCCTCACCTGGGCCGGGATCGCGTTCCTGCTGTTTTTCCTCATCTCCGCGCCGAACGAGGCCAGTGATGTCGTCGACGGCATCCTCGACAGCCTGCGTCAGTCCGCGGAGGCGGTGATCACGTTCATGCGCAATCTGTTCCGCTGAGTGAGAGGTTCTTCTCCGGGCGGGGCATCGGCCGAACGGCCACGCGACCGGTGAAGAGCCGTACGAGCGCACAGCCCGGCTCGGGGCCGTGACTGGCACTGTGAACACCGTGATCGGTCCCGGTCGGGAAAGTCGAACCACGCGAGGGTGGTGGCTATGTTCGCACCACGGGATCCGGACGAGTACCTGCTGGAGACCGAGCGACGGGTTATCAGAGTGCGCAGGCACTGGGCCTGTCTCGTGTGGGACATCTTCGAGGCCGCCGGCTTGCTCGCGGGCTTCATGATGATCTCCTACCTGTTCCCCGGAGAGAACTGGCTGCTGCAGAACATCCTGTGGTACGCGGGTCTCTTCGTGCTGCTGCGATTCATCTACCAGGTGCTGGACTGGTACGTGGAACGCATCGTGGTAACGGACAAACGATTCATGATCACCGAAGGCATCCTGATGACCTCGGTGCAGATGATGCCCGTGACCAAGGTCACCGATCTGACCTATTCCCGTAGCGTTCCCGGCCGGGTGTTCGGGTACGGCACGCTGATCGTGGAGTCCGCCGGACAGATTCAGGCCCTCAACCGCATCGAGTACCTGCCCAACCCGGAAGAGGTGTTCGACGCGATCTCCTCGCTCGTGTTCGGCGAGAAGAAGGCGCAGCAGGATCGTTTCTCGATGCTCAAGGCCCGGCGTGCCGCCGTCGGCAGGGGAAGGACCAAGGTCAAGACCGAGTAGCGCGGAACGCGGGGTGGTCCCTTCGGGACTTCCGCTGAGCCGGTTTCCGGGGACGACGTTCCCGCTCACACTTTCGGACCGGGAAAGTGATCGGACGGACCGTGTCGAACGGAGCCCGTATCGGTCACACTGGTGGACGTGCGAATCGACATGCACGTCCACTCCAGTGAATCCGACGGCACCGACACGCCCGCCGGTGTCGTGCGAACGGCGGTGGCGGCGGGGCTGGACGTCGTTGCCCTGACCGATCACGACACCTCGGCGGGTTGGGCGGAAGCCGAGCAGGCGGTGCGCGAGTCCGCCCCACCGGCGCTACGACTGGTGCCCGGAGCGGAACTCTCCTGCGAAAGCTCCGACGGGCGGGGCGGTACCGTCACCGTTCATCTGCTGGCATATCTGTTCGACCCCGATTCTCCCGCGTTGCGGGACGAGCAGCTGCGGTTGCGGGCGGAGCGTCGCGGACGCCTCGAGCAGATGGCCCGGCGCATGGCCGACGACGGGTTCCCGGTCGATCCCGAGGCGCTGATGGCGGGGCTGCCGCCGGACTCACCGGGGGGACGCCCCCATCTGGCGCGGGCGCTCGTCGAGGGGGGCACCGTAAGCACGGTCAGCGAGGCCTTCGACAGGTACCTGGGTACCCACGCGCCCTACTACATGCCACGCACCGACACACCGGTCGAACGCGCCATCCGCATGATCGCCGATGCGGGCGGCACCACCGTGCTGGCACACCCCTTCGCGGTCAGCAGGGGACAGACGGTCACCGCCGAAGTGATCACCGAACTCGCGGGCCACGGTCTGCGCGGTGTGGAGGTCGAGCACCCCGACCACGACGAACCGGCTAGGCACCGGCTGCGCGAGCTCGTCGCCGAACTCGGTCTGGTCCCCACCGGGGGCAGCGACTATCACGGCACGAACAAGAACATCCGGATAGGCAGCGAGAACACCCCGCCCGACTCGCTGGACCGATTGCTCGGCGACTGCACCGGAAGCAAGATCATCGGCTAGTAGCGCTTCGTCGATCCACTTTCCCCGACGGCACGCGACCCGCCCGGGTCGTGACGACGGAGCGGCTGCGTAGTGTGGAGCCCGTGCAGGGGCAACTCGCTTTCGACGGGATTCCGGAACGGCTCGTGCGGGTCACACCGGCCAAGCTGACCACTTGGTCGTCCTGCCCCCGGCGATACCGGTTCGCCTACGTGGATCGTCCCCAACCGCCGCGGGGGCCCGCGATGGCGCACACCACGCTGGGAGCGGTGCTGCACAACGCGCTGCGCGCCTACTACGAACTGTCCTCCGAACAACGCACGGCCGCCCGCCTGCGCGAGCTGGTCAACCGGTACTGGAAATCCGACGGATTCGCCGGTGCGGAACAGTCGGCGGACTACCTGGCACGAGCCCTGGACTGGCTGAGCGACTACGTCGAGCGGGACCGCGTCCGGCGGGAGCCCGTGGGAGTCGAGAAGTGGGTCAGCGCTACGGTCGGTACGATCATCGTGCAGGGGCGAGTGGATCGCATCGACGAGCGCGACGGTGAACTGGTGATCGTCGACTACAAGGCGGGCAGGAAGCCCCCCGACGTCGACGCCGCGCGGAACTCGTTACCGCTCGCGCTGTACGCCCTGGCGACCCGGCGCATGTTGCACACCCCCTGTCCGCAGGTCGAGTTGCACCACCTCCGAACCTCGGAGATCGTGACATGGCGACACACCGCCGACTCGCTGGCCGAGCACCGGCAACGAGCCGAACGGCTGGCCCGCGAATCCCGTGACGCGGCCACGTCGGTCGCGGAAGGGGCCGATCCGGACCGGGTCTTCCCGGCACGGCCAGGTGCGCAGTGCGCGGGGTGTGAGTTCCGGCGGCATTGTCCGGAGGGAACGCGTGCCGTTCCCGAAACAGAGCCCTGGGCCCTGCTGGGGGAGTGAATCGTGCGACCGACCGGAGCCGACGAGGACGGGGCGATGCGGGCATCCGCTGACCGAGGTGCCGACGAAGTGACCACACGCCCGCGAATCGCCGCCGGACACCACCGGGAGAACGCGGACCGAGCGACGGACGCCTTCCACATCGTCGACGGAGCCCGCCGACCAGGAGCTGTCGGCAGGGCGTTCCGCGGTTTGACGGGAGCGCTGACCGCCGGGCTGCTGGTGCTCGCGGTCACTCTCGTCGGGGTGCAGCTCTGGGGGAGTGCTCTGGGAGGGGTCGGCCCCGGATGGCGGATGCTGTTGGGGCACGGCCTGGCCTCCGTCGCCGCGTTGCTGCTGCAGCTCGCGGCCGACAGGGGGAGGCGGCCGGTGGCCTTGTGGTGCTCCCTCGCGGCCATGCTGGTAGTGCTCGGAACCCTCACCTACTGGTGGTGGCTCTAGAACCCGCGGTACGGCTTGCCGGGGTGGTTGCGTAACCGGCACGTGAGTCGGCGCCTTGCTTCGTTGGGCCGGCTCTTGAGTAGCGACCTACGCGGCGAGCGGCCCGGCCTCGCGATGCATCCGACTCACGCACCGGGGACACCCGCGCTGCTTACGCGGCATGATGGGGGTCTGCGGCTTGGTTCACGTAACTGGTCGCTTGGCGGAACCTCTCGCACGGCTCTCGCTGCGGGTCCGGCGACATCGGGGAGGTACTACACAACGTCTCCGGCGTCCTCGCGAGAGCCGCACGGGAGAACCCGCGGCGGTGCCGGTTGCCAGGGTGGTAGGAGTGCGGTTTGCGTGAGTGGCTGGAGTTCGCCCTGCGGGAGTGGTGGTAGCTCGCCCTGCGGGGGTGGTGGGGGTTCGGCTCCGCGTCACAGCGGCGCGGCGATTTCGCGAGAAATTGACGCCGGCCGGGGCCGCACCTGCCCATCGGCCCGCGATTTCGCGAGAAATTGACGGCGGCGTCGCCGCGCCGAAGAGCACGGCGTCATCGGTAGGCGAAGACGGTGTCCCCGCGCTGTTCCATCACCACGTCTCCCACGGTCGCGACTCGGACAGGTGCCCTCGTGCTCTTCCGGTCGATCGGGATCTCGCCGAGCTTCTCCCCCGTAGCGGAGTCGTGCACCGCCAGGCCGCCCGCCACCGGAACCAGCCGATCGTCGGCCATCGCGGCGGGAGTCCCCAAGGTGTCGCGCACGGTCCAGCGCGGGCGCAGCGTGCTCTCGTCGAGCGCTATCGTATCCCGACCGGTGTACCAGTAGGTTCCCGCCGAGCCCGAGGTCGCTTCCACCCGCACGGCCGACCCCCGATCCGGGGTGGCGCCGAGACGGACGTCGTAACTCGCGCGGCGCTTTCCCGACATGTCGTAGATCACCAGCGTCGCGCTGTCCCGCAGCACCACGGCGACCCGCTCCCGGTTCACCGCCACCACGCCTGCCCGCTCGCCGCCGAGCAGGGTGGTCATCACTTCCTCGGGCTGTTCGCCGTCCTCGGGGTTGGCCCTGAGCACGGTCAACCGGTCCCTGGCCGAACCCGCGCACTCGGCGATGACCGCGACCCTGCGATCACCGACCGCTGTCGCCGAGTAATCGCAGTTCGGGCGGGTCAGGTTGTTGTCAGGGTTCTTGATGTCGGTGGGGATGCCGTACTGCTGTGTACGGACCATGTCCGAGCGCCACGTCTCGAACAGCTGCCTTCCGGTGGCGGTCACGTAGCTCCCGTCGGACAGCAGCCGGGTTCCGAAGCCCACGTCGGAGTTGCGTTGCGGACCGCGTTCACCGTCGGAACCGTGCAGTGTGGTAACGGCACTGCAGTTGTGCGCCGTGCGGTAAACCGCGATCGCGTTACCCCATTCGGACCCCACCGTGCACAGTTCCCGCTCCCGGCTGTAACGCCACCGGATCTCACCGGTGGTGGGGTCACGGCCAACCACCGCACCGTCGTTCCCCGTCACCACGGCCGGTCCCGCGACCACGGGGTGAGGGGTCGCCGAGCTCGGCGACCGCCATACCGGGTTCAGATCCTCCGGCACGGTTCTCGCGCTCGGCGCCGGCTCGATCGGTCGGTCGGCGGTGTGCAGCTCGGTCGCGCGGGCCGAGCTGAACCACCAGAGCGTTCCGGCGCCGCTCAGTACCGCGACGGTGAGCAACAGCGTCACGGCGATGTCGCTCTTCGTGCGCCGTTCGGGCCGTACCACGTCGCTCCCGGTTGCTCGCTGCTACGACAGTTCCGTCCCCTCGAGACTAGTAGGACGTCGCAGGCCCGGTTCTCGCGGTGCACGACCGCCCGCGAGACCGCCAGTGGGCACCCGCCGCCGAGTTGGTTCCCGCGGTCGTGGGACCCGGGATCCCCGCGGCGGGTTCGTGGTGCGTAGCGGGCTCAGTGCCCTGAGGAACCCGCCACCTCCTCGGTGCGGCTCTTCGCCGGGGAACCGCGTCGCGTCCGGTTGCGCCTGCGCGCCGGTCGCTGCGAGTTCTGCTGCCCACCGTCCGCGTCGGAGGTGGACTCGGACTGGTTCACCGTCTCGTCGACCGGCTTGCCTCCCCGCGTACGACGCCGCTTCCGCCGTGCTGGCCGGTTCCCGGCATCCTCGTTGTTCTCGGTGCGGCCCGCCTGCTTCTCGGAGCGTGCCGAGCGCTTCCTGCTCCTGCCCCGGTTGCCCTTGCCGCCGTCGTTTTCCTCCTCCTCGGAGCCCAGACCGGTCCTGGTGCGCATCGACAGCGGTAGCCTGCCGCCCGCGTCGGAGGGAATGTCGAGGTCCTCGAACAGGTGAGCCGAGGTGGAGTAGGTCTCCACGGGCTGGGGCATGTTCAACCCGAGCTCAGTGTTGATCAGCTGCCAGCGGCTCTCCTCGTCCCAGTCCACCAGCGTTACGGCCACCCCGGTGCGTCCGGCACGGCCGGTTCGCCCGATCCGGTGCACGTAGGTCTTCTCGTCCTCGGGGCACTGCAGGTTGATCACGTGGGTCACGCCCGCGACGTCGATCCCCCGCGCGGCGACGTCGGTCGCCACCAGGATGTCGATCTTTCCGCTCCGGAACGCACGCAGTGCCTTCTCCCTGGCGGTCTGCCCGAGATCACCGTGTACCGAACCCGCGGCGAAACCTCGTTCGACGAGTTCGTCCGCCAGTTTCTGGGCCGAGCGCTTGGTGCGGCTGAAGATCATCGTCAGTCCGCGGTCGCGGGCCTGCAACGTCCGAGCCAGCAGCTCCGGTTTGTCCATCGCGTGCGCTCGGTAGACGAACTGGTGGGTCCGTTCGTGCACCGCGCTCTCGTCGGCCTGCTCGGCCCGGATCTGGGTCGGCTGGTGCAGGAAGTCGCGAGCGAGTTTGATGATCGCGTCGGGCATCGTCGCGGAGAACAGCATCGTCTGACGCTGCTCGGGGACCATGCCCAGAATCCGTTCGATGTCGGGCAGAAAGCCCAGGTCGAGCATCTCGTCTGCCTCGTCGAGCACCAGGGTCTCGACCTTGCCGAGAACGAGATGTTTCTGCTCGGCCAGGTCCAGCAGTCTGCCCGGGGTGCCGATGACCACGTCCACGCCCGCTCGCAGCCCTTCGATCTGCGGTTCGTAGGGCCTGCCGCCGTAGACCGCGAGACTGCGCACCCCCAGGTAGCTCGCTGCCGCTTCCAGGTCACGTGTGACCTGCATGCACAGTTCCCGGGTGGGAACCACGACCAGTGCCTGCGGTGTTCCGTCGCCGGGCAGCCGCATCCGTTGCAGCAGGGGAACGCCGAACCCGAGAGTCTTGCCCATACCCGTTCGGGCCTGCCCGATCAGGTCCGCTCCACGCAGCGCCAGCGGTAGGGTCATCTCCTGGATCGTGAAGGTGCGTTCGATGCCCGCTTCGCGCAGCGCACGCGTGATCTCCTCGTTCGCCCCCAACTCGGCGAAAGTGGGGCTGTTCGCGTTGACCGCCGCTTCCGGTTGCGTCGCTTCCCGCTGTTCGGTTGACCCCTGCTGCTCAGCAGTGGCTTCCGCACCGGAGTGATCGGGCTCGGTCACCTCGTCGCTGTTCGTCAGAATAATCGCCTCTCTCGTTCTCGCTCACACCGTGTTTCCGCAGGCTGTCGTTCCGATGCCTCGGCTTACCGACGGGTGGCGATATCGGTTTGTGACCACACTCGGGCTCGGGGGTCGGGACGAGGGCCGTTTTCGGCCGCACGATTCCCGGCTCCTGCCCTGCCGAGGTGGCGAACTGTGTCGGCGCCCGGTCCGCCTCGGCCCGTTGACCCGTACGCGCCGCGCGTGTCACGGAGTGCGAGCGATGTCCGTTCGCTCTCACGTGGCCGCGTTCGCCGAGTCGTGATCGGGCCGTGTGCCCGGTGTCCCACCGGCACATCGGGCGGTGGCTGCCCACTTCGGTCCTGTAGCGAGGTGGTGGTGTCCGTGCGCGAAGTGTTCCGTCGGTCGGGCCGATAACCTCGGACCCCTGCCACCGGCGTACTGCCAACCGGGGTGGTCCACCGACGAGCGCCGTCCTCGGCCGCTCGCGGGATCGGCTGCCGACGTCACGGTCTCCGCCTGACGCCAATAAACCTCCCTTCCCGGGAGCCTACCCGTTTTCCCATACCCTGCGGGCTCCGGATGGCGAACGCCACCTCTTGCGTAATCGGCGTGGATGCGTTAATGGACCTCGGAGTTGTCTCGTTGTCCCAGGTCGGGAGGGGGGCGGGATCGGCGCTGCTCCCGACACGGCGGAAACCGTTCCGTAATCCCGCGTGCCGGGCGGGAGCGGTACGCTCGCGGCATGAGCGAGGCTGAGCACAGCGTTGTGGCTTCCGGAGTGGCGGGCTCCGAGGATGCGGCGGAGTCCGAAGAGCCGCATGCCGAGTACAACGAAGGGGTGAAGGATCTGCTCGGCGCGTTGGCCTACGGTGAGCTCTCCGCGTTCGACAGGCTGGCCGAGGACTCCAGGGAGGCACCCACCCTGACGGGTCGAGCGGCACTGGCGAGCATGGCCGCCGCCGAGATGGGGCACTTCCGGTTGCTGGAGGAACGGCTCGCGAGCCGGGGCGTCGCGGTCGAGGACGCGATGCGTCCGTTCGCGAGTTCCTTCGACGCGTTCAACGCCTCGACCGCACCGCACTCCTGGTTGGAGTCGTTGGTGAAGGCCTATGTCGGGGACGGGCTGGCAGCCGATTTCTACCGCGAGGTCGCCAACTGGCTCGACGAGGAGACCCGTGATCTGGTGCTGACGGTGTTGTCGGACACCGGGCACTCGGCCTTCGCGGAGCGCGAGGTCTCGGCCGCCTGCGCCGAGGACGAGACGCTGCGGGACAAGCTGACCCTCTGGGGCCGCAGGCTGCTGGGGGAAGCGGTGACGAACGCGCAGTGGGTCGTGGCCGAACGGGACGCGCTCGCCGAACTGATCATCAGGGGGTCCGGGGATCTCGCGGGGATCGGCTCGTTGTTCCGCAGGTTGCAGAACAACCACAACAAGCGGATGTCCCGGCTCGGGTTGGGCTGATCGTCGAACCGGTCGCGGGGGCGCGGAGCCGATCTCCGTCGGCGGGACACCGTGCCGTGTTCGTTCGGAGCCCTCGGGCGGTGCCGGTACCGGCATACCGTGCGGCTCCGTCGCGCGTCCGAGGTGATCCGCGCCGGGGATCGTTCCGCGTCGTGCCCGGTCGAGCAGATAGTCTGTGGTCAACGCGGTAGACAGCTATGAGTGCACAGCTACGACAGGAGGCAGTGACGTGGAGGTCAAGGTCGGCGTCGAGGGCTCGCGCGAGCTCACGCTGAACAGTGGTCAGTCCCAGGAGGAAGTCGAGAAGCTGGTTTCCGAGGCGCTGGGCAGCACCGAGGGGAACCTGCGGATCGACGACGAGAAGGGCACGCGCTACATCGTGCCCAGCGCCAAGATCACCTACGTCGAGATCGGTGCTTCGGAGACCCATCGCGTCGGTTTCGGAGTGGGTTGATCCGGCCAGTGCCGGTGTGAACGTCGACACGCCGGTGCGTCGCGTCCGCGAGGCACCGGCGTGCTCGAATGCTTTCCCGGTTTCCCGACGAGCCGTGCCGTCCGGCCGGGCCGCTTCCCGGCGGGGCGCCGTCGGGAAGCGGCGCCGTTCAGTCCGTCTCGCCGAGCTCGACCAGCTCCGAGTCGATCGGGAACGGGGGGCGCCCCAGTCCGGTGATGCGATAGCGGTTCCACGGGTCCGGGTCGGAAAGGGTGGCCACGGCATCGCCGTGCGGGGTGCGCAGCACGACCTCTGCCCTGCGCCCGTCCACGAGCTCGTCCAGCTCGCTGCCCGCCGTCGCGCGGCCGTACCAGTGGAACCTTCCGTCGATGGGCTGGAAGTTGCCCCGCAGCACCACCTCCACGTTGGCCTCTCGTTCGGCGGTGAAGACCACGGCGGAGCCGTGGTAGTCGTCGTCACCGTGCTCGTCGTCCCGCGGTGGTTCCTCGACCCGCTGTGACATCTGATCGCCCTTCGTTCCCTTGGCTGGAACCGGTGACTGGACCTGTCCGGTTCCCGTGTTGCCCTCCGATGACGCTCGCGCCGTCCACCGTGCGGTGGTCGCTCGATCCCGCGGTCGCCACGGCGGCTGTCGGTGGGAGCTTTCGCCCGTGGAGTTCCGCCCGGTGATTTCCGCTCGGTGAGCACTCGTCGAGTGCGCGGGAGATCTCGGTCAGTCCACGTCGTCCTCGACGACCCGCAGGTGCGGGACGATCTCCAGTGGTTCGTCCGGGTCGATGACGATGCCCCCCGCGCGCAGCACCCCGTCGATGGCGAACCAGATGATCTTCGTCAGGTACTCGGTCAGGTCGTCCCTGCTCATCGAGTGCCGGTCCAGCCACCAGTCACCGCTGGCCTGCACCATTCCGACGAGACCGTGGCTCCAGGCCTCCACGCCGCCCGAATCCAGTTCCAGGCTGCGCATGTACTCGCCCAGTAGCCGGGAGAGCGAGTTGGCTATCACCGTCTTCTCGGTGGTGACGGGGTCGGTCTGTACCGGCCGGTCGGCGAAGTTGCGTCGCACGACGAAGCGGTACAGCTCCGGGTACTCCTCGATGACCCCCAGATAGGTGCCGATGATTCGGCGGATCCGTTCGCGGGCGCTGCCCTCCTGCCGCAGGGTCGGGCTGATCCGCTCCATGAGCAGATTCGTTCCCCACTCGCCGACGGCGAGGTACAGATCGCTCTTGTCGCTGAAGTGTCGGTACAGCACGGGCTTGCTCACCCCCGCCTCAGCGGCGATGTCGTCCATACCGACTTCGGCTCCGCAGCTGCCGATGGCCCGAACGGCGGCCTCGACGAACTCGGCTCGCCTGGCCTGCCGGTGTCCGCGCCAGCGTTCCCTGCGGGCGTCGCCGTGTCCCGTTGACTGCTTGGCCTTGACAGGCCGGGAGATCTGGCTCACGCTACCCAAGGTAGCTGTTACTTGCCGTAACACGCAATTGTCCGCAGGGTTTCCCTCCGAAAGGTGACCAGCGATCATGACCAAGGCTCTCCAGGTCAACGACAGGGAAAAAACGGCTTCCCGATTACTCAAGTCATCGGCCAAGAACAGCTACGACCCCGAGGTCGACATCGACTGGGACGCGCCACTGGCGCAGGATCAGCCCTACATCCCCTTCCACCGCAGTACGCTCTACGGCACTCGGTTCTGGGATCGGCTCACCGAGCGGCAGCGCGTCGAACTGACCAAGCACGAGTTCGCCAGCATCGCCTCGAACGGCCTCTGGTTCGAGGTGCTGCTGATGCAGATGCTGCTCAAGGACTTCTACAACCGGGACCCGCGCACCAATCACGCCCAGTACGCGTTGACCGAGGTGGCCGACGAGTGCAGGCACTCCACCATGTTCGCCAAGGCCTGCGACCGCATCGGTGCCCCCGCGTACGGGCCGGTCCGGATCCTGCACGCCGGGGGGCGGGTGCTGCCCGCCATCCTGAAGGGCCCTTCGGCCTATGCCTCCATCCTGGTCGCGGAGGAACTCCTGGACCGGTTCCAGCGCGACCAGATGTACGACGAGCGGGTGCAGCCGCTGGTGCGGATGGTCAACCGCATCCACGTGATGGAGGAGGCGCGGCACGTCACCTTCGCCCGCGAGGAGGTCACCCGCCGGATGCGGGAGTGCAACGCCGCCCAGCGCGCCTACCACCAGTTCATGACGGCGCTGGTCGGGTTCTGCATCGTCAAGGCACTGATCAATCCCAGGATCTACAAGTCGGTCGGGCTGCGCCCCAGGGACGCCTACGCGGCGGCCATGGCCAACCCGAACTGGTGGGAGACCGTGCGCTGGAGCGGTGAGAGGATCATGTCGTTTCTGGACGAGGTCGGCCTGATCGGCAAACCCGGGATGGCCCTGTGGCGGAAGGCTGGACTGATCCGTTGACAGCACAACAACTCGAACAGGGAACACGGCTGCTGCGCACTTCCGACGGTACGCGCCTCGCGGTCGACGAGAGCGGCAGCCCGGACGCGCCGGTCACGGTTGTGCTGATACACGGCTGGACACTCACCCGGCACACCTGGGACCGGGTGACCGACCGGTTGCCCGCGGCTCTCGGCGGACCGGTCCGGATCGTGCGGTTCGACCACCGTGGGCACGGTGACTCGGATCCCTCGCCCGAGGGGACGGCGACCATCGCGCAGTGCGCCGACGACCTCGCCGAGGTGATAGCGGATCGGGTGCCGGAGGGACCGATCGTGCTGGCCGGTCACTCCATGGGAGGCATGACCATCATGGCGCTCGCGGAGCGGCATCCGCGGCTGTTGGCGGAGCGTGTCACCGGTGTGGCGCTGGTGGCCACTTCCAGCGGTGGGCTCTCGGCCCCCGGGCTGCGGCTGCCGGACCCGCTCGCCAGGGTGTTCAACGCGGGGGAGCGAAAGTTGCGAACCGTGCTGGCCCGTTCGTCCGCGCGCCGGGTCAGCCCCCGCTCGGGGTGGATGCGCCCCGGGCTGCGCTGGCTGCTGTTCGGCAGCGGTCCCGCCGCGGCCGATGTCGCCGAGAGCGCGGACTGGGTGGCCGGTTGTCATCCGGCCAGCTTCGCCGGTTTCCGGCAGTCCCTGGCCGAACACGAACGGGGAGCCGCGCTGGCGAGCCTGCCCGCGGTGCCGACCGTGATTCTGGCCGGTCTGTCCGACAGGCTGTGTCCGCTGCCGCACGCTCGTCGCATGTCGGAGCGACTCCCCGAAGCGGGGTTCTACCTCTACGGCGGTGCCGGGCACATGCTCCCGATGGAGCGGGCCGACGAGGTCACCGACCGCATCGCCGACGTCACGCGATCCGTGCCGGGCTGATCCGCACCGGACGGTTCCCACGGTTTCCCGCGCCGCCCGAGAGCACCGGGAGGCCGGGCGGTTCACCGCCCCGCCGCGGTCGTGATCGGGTGATTCCGGCCCGACGTTCGGTACGGTGGCCAACGGCGGTACCCGTCGGTGGGGCGACCCGTCGCTCGGTTCGAGCAGCGGGGCGCCCCACCGTTCGGACGGAACCAACCGGCTGAAAGGACTTCCGTGGGACAGCACACCAGCGGCACTCATCATCACGGCTACGTCGAGGACGCGCCGTTGAACCAGGCGATGTCCGCCCACGAGCGGTTGTCCCGGCTCGACGCCGTGGAAATCCTGCACACTCCGGACGAGGTGGCGCAGTGGTTGGCCAGCACGCTGCGCGCCGCGATGGGTAAGTCCGAGGACGAGGTCGCGTTCAAGGACGAGTGGGACCAGTGGGTCAAATACGCCCATTCGGGCGAGACCATCACCACCGGTCTGCTGCGCGGCCCCACCATCAGCGCCGTGTCCGTTCCCGAGGCGGACTGTCGTTGCGCGTCCACCCCGTTGGTGCCGGTCGGAGGCAAGAAGCGCAGTCGGTGACAACGACCGTGGTGTGTGGGGAACCACCGGGCGCTGTTCCGCTGCCCCGGTACCCCACCACACGATCCCGGCGGCGTAGCTCGGTCAACCCTGTTGCAGCGGGAAACCCGCCAGCCCCTTCCACGCCAGGGTGGACATCAGGTGCACGGCCTCTTCCCTGGAGATGGAGCTGTTCGAGTCCAGCCAGTCGCGGGCCGTCACCTGGCTGAGGCCCACCAGCCCGACGGCCAGCAGCCGCGCCCGTTCGTTGTCCAGTCCCGCGTCTGCGGTGACTGCTTCGGCCACCGCGTCTATGCACCCGGAGGAGGCCTTCTCGACCGCCCGTTCCACCGCGGGTTCACCGCGCAGGTCCGATTCGAAGACCAGTCTGAAAGCCTGATCGTCCCGGTCGACGAACTCGTAGAGAGCCGCTACCGAGGCGCGCACCCGCTGCTTGTTCTCGGAGTTGGACTCGATGGCTTCCCTGACCCGGTTGACCAGCTCGGCGCCGTGGGTCTCCAGCAGCGCGAGGTAGAGCTCCAGCTTGCCGGGGAAGTGCTGGTACAACACCGGTTTGCTCACGCCCGCGCGTTCGGCGATGTCGTCCATCGCCGCCGCGTGGTAGCCGTTGTTGACGAACACTTCCTGAGCCGCGGAGAGCAGCTGGGCCCGCCGCGCGTCGCGCGGAAGCCGCACCCCCCGAGCGGGCTGATCGGTGCTCTGCTGCGCGGTCTCGGTCATTTGAAAGCCTCCACCGAAAAATGTCGACCCGGCGGTCGTGTGCGTGTCGGGCTCCCCAACTTTACTTGTCGGTAGAGCGGTTGTGCCGGTTACCTGATCGGCTTACCCGTGCTACCCGCCCCTCGAATCCACGAGGGGAAGCGTCGGTTCCCGCTGTTGAGTAGTGAATCACCGCGGGCAACCTCGTCCGGCAACCGCGTCGCCGTGCCACCGGTTCGTCACTGTCCGGCCCCGGAACACGCCGAGGCACGCCGAATGTCCCGGCTTCGCAGGTCAACTCGCATAGTGTGGCAACCTGAACGGGGTAAGTACGAGTCCGGCGCCGGTGGTGGTCCGGCCACGTCGGAACGGGTGATCGTGGCTGTTCGACACCCGCTCCCGCGGCGAGGGCCGAAGGGATCACCGAGTGATCACCTCGACGCACGAGGTAACGAAGTTCTACTAGGAGTTCATTGAGATCCGGGAAAGGTGGGCGGCACAGGGGGGACCCCCTGGCGGCGTCCTGGCAACCGCGGCCGGAAGGGGACACCGCGGGCGATGGGTCCCGTCGCAGGGGAGGCAGCCGCCGCGCTCGTCGCGGATGGTCGCGCTACGGCTGGGGGGTCTACGCGATTCCCGTACTGCTGGTACTGACCGTTTTCGCGGTGCTGCGGGTTCCCGGAGACGATTCGGATCAGGACCGGCGAGCGGAGTCGGCGGGGAGCTCTTCCTCCGATGACGAGGCCGCCGTCGTCACCGAGGGGAACAAGAGCCGGGAGTATCCCGACGACATCCACTCCGCGAAGTTGCCACCGGGAGCGCCGGTGCCGAAACAGGGAAGTGGAACGTTCCGGGTCGTGCCGGGCAGCACCGGTCCGGCCGGTTCGGGCGAGTTGTACCGCTACGCCGTCGAGATCGAGCAGGGAGTCCGGCTCACCGAGGGCAACGACTCCTTCGGGCGACTGGTGCAGCAGACCCTGTCCGATCCGCGTGGCTGGATCAATCCTCGTGGTGGCGACATCTCGGTGCAGCGGGTCGGACCGGACGGTCCCGAACCCGATTTCCGCGTGACCCTGGTCAGCCGGAACACCGCGCGCGAGGTGTGTGGCTACGGGAACGGGTTGCCCTACGACTCCTCCTGCCACATCCAGGGCCGGGCCTACATCAGCGCCGCACGCTGGGTCCGGGGCGCGATCGCGTTCGACGGGGACATCGGCAGTTACCGGCGTTACGTCATCAACCACGAGGTCGGTCACTTCTTCGGCAACGATCACGTCCCCTGCGGCGCGCAGGGCGAACTCGCCCCGGTGATGATGCAGCAGACCTTCAGCCTCTCCAACGACGTGCTGCACCGGCTCAACGAACGGGTCTCGCAGGGTACCGAGATTCCCGCCAACGGGGTCGTGTGCAAGCCGAACGCTTGGCCCTTCCCGCTGGGGAACAATTCGAATTGAGTCCGCGTTGCCACCCCGGACGAGAGCTCGGTCGTGGGTGGCCCCGGTTCACCGAGGTGCGTGAATCCCGCCGTGAATCCCGGGGCGGGGCCGAGCCGTCGGTCCGGTACCGCCCGCCGACGCCCGGTGGCGTCCCATTACCTGGGAACGGTTTGGGGGTGGGAAGACCATCGGCCAGGCTTGCGTTACACGGAGCGGTGGCGCGGTTGGTACCGGCCGGGAGCTTCCGGGACGAGACAACCGCCGAACGGACACGGCCGTACAGCGCCGTACATCCAGGCAACGGAGGAGGAGCTGGGAGATGACCGGCAACACATCCCCACAGGGCTCCGACGGCGGCGGGACGACGCTCCCGCCGTTGGTGGAGCCCGCCGCGGAACTGACGAAGGACGAGGTGGCGCGCTACAGTCGTCATCTGATCATCCCGGACGTCGGGATGGTGGGGCAGAAGCGGCTCAAGAACGCCAAGGTGCTGGTTATCGGAGCGGGCGGTCTCGGCAGCCCCGCCCTGCTGTATCTCGCCGCCGCCGGGGTGGGCACGCTGGGCGTCGTGGAGTTCGACGAGGTCGACGAGTCGAACCTGCACCGCCAGATCATCCACGGCCAGTCCGATCTCGGGCGTTCCAAGGCCGAGTCGGCGCGCGACTCCATCGCCGAGGTCAACCCGTTCGTGCGGGTCAACCTGCACCAGACCAACCTGACCTCCGACAACGCGCTCGAGATCTTCGACGACTACGATCTGATCCTGGACGGCACCGACAACTTCGCGACGCGTTACCTGGTCAACGACGCGGCGGTGCTGCAGGGCAAGCCCTACGTCTGGGGCTCGATCTTCCGCTTCGAGGGCCAGGCCAGCGTGTTCTGGGAGGCCTACGGCCCGAACTACCGTGACCTCTACCCCGAGCCGCCGCCGCCCGGGATGGTGCCCTCCTGCGCCGAGGGCGGTGTGCTGGGCGTGCTGTGCGCCTCCATCGGCTCGATCATGGTCAACGAGGCCATCAAGCTCATCACCGGTATCGGTGAGACCCTGCTCGGCAGGTTGATGATCTACGACGCGCTGGAGATGAGCTACCGCACGGTCAAGATCCGCAAGGACCCGAACGCGGACAAGGTCACCGAGCTGATCGACTACGAGACCTTCTGCGGAGTGGTTTCCGACGACGCGCAGCAGGCTGCCGCGGACAGCACGATCACGCCCCAGGAGCTCAAGGACAAGTTCGACTCCGAGCAGAAGTTCGAGTTGATCGACGTCCGGGAGCCGCACGAGTACGACATCGTGCACATCGAGGGGTCCAAGCTGATCCCGAAGGACCGGATCCTCTCCGGTGAGGCACTGGCCGAGCTGCCGCAGGATCGCCAGATCGTGTTGCACTGCAAGTCCGGTGGACGTTCGGCCGAGGCGCTGTCGGCGCTGCACAAGGCGGGCTTCTCCGACGCCGTGCATGTCGGCGGCGGGGTGCTCGGGTGGGCCAATCAGGTCGACCAGAGCCTCCCGACGTATTAAGGAGCACGCGGTACGGCTTGCCGGGGTGCTTCCGTGGCGGAACCTCTCGCACGGCTCTCGCCGCGGGTGCCCCGACATCGGGTAGGTACTACACAACGTCGGGGCCGTCCTCGCGAGAGCCGCACGGGAGAACCCGCGGGTGCTTGGGCTGTGTGCGTGGTGGGAGTGCGGCTCGCGGGAGTGGTGGGAGTGCGGCCCCGTGCCGTCCCACCGCCCGGCGATTTCGCGAGAAATTGACGCCCCTTGAGGCCGCACAGCCCCAGCGGCCCGGCGATTTCGCGAGAAATCGACGCCGCGCGGGGCCGTTCCGGTAGTGGGGACGGGACCGGGCTGCCACATCGGGACCGCGGCTCCGCGTGAGGCCGCGGCACCCCGGCGCGTCGGTTTGATCGTGTCGAATCGCGCGGTTGATCGGAGCGTCTGCGACCGTGCGAATTCGAGTACGGGTAGCGTTTGGCGCGTGAGTGCTACGGCCGAGCCACCTCCCACGCACGTGCGTGCCGCCTTCGGCGCGCCGGGGGAGGACGTCGAACTGCTCGAGGGTGGTCTCGCCTGGCGTTGCGGCGCCGACGGGGATGTGCTGATCAAGCCCGCCACGGACACCGCCGAGGCGGCCTGGGTGGCGCAGGCACTGGACACGCTCGATCCGGAGGAGACGCGGGTCGCGCGGCCACTGCGGTCCACCGACGGCAGGTGGGTCGTTTCCGGCTGGTCGGCGCGCCGTGACATGGCGGGACGCCCGGAGCCGCGACACGACGAGGTCATCGCCATGTCGCTGCGGCTGCACAACGCGAGCAGTGTGCTCGACAGACCCAGGCTGGTGGACTCCAGGCAGGACATCTACGCCATCGCCGACCGGATGGCCTGGGGCGAGACCTACGTGTCGTTGTCGCCGGAGAAGGGCGGACGGCTGTTCGACGTGCTGGCGGCCTCCCGCCGGAGCGTTTCGCTGCGGCCGCAGGTGGTGCACGGCGACCTCTTCGGAAACGTGTTGTTCTCCGGCAACGCGCCCCCGGGGCTGATCGACTTCGTGCCCTACTGGCGTCCCCCGGAGTGGGCCGCCGCCGTGGTGGTGATCGACGCGATGGCCTGGGGAGGCTCCGATCCGGCCATAGTGGAGCGCTGGTCCCATCTGTCCGAGTGGCCGCAGATGCTGCTGCGGGCGTTGCTGTTCCGGCTGGCGCTGCACGCGCTGCATCCGCGGGCGACGACGACTTCCCTGGGGGGGCTGGAAACCGCCTCGCAGACCGTGCTGGAAGTGCTCTAGGAGAGCGCCGGAGGCCACCGGCAGTGACGTGCGAGGATGTGGGTGTGGACTCGACCGCACCGGAGCCGTTGCGCGGCTTTACCGTGGGCATAACCGCGGAACGCAAGGCTGACGAACTGGCGTCGTTGCTGACCAGGCGGGGTGCGCGAGTGGTGCACGCTCCCGCGATGCACACCGTGCCGCTGCCGCAGGACGGCGAGCTGGCCGCTTCCACCCGCGAAGTGTTGGCAGGCGACGTGGATTTCGTGGTCGCCTCCACCGGCATGGGGTTCCGGGGTTGGATGGAGGCCGCGGACGAGACGGGCAGCGGGGAGGCGCTGCGTCGTCATCTCGGCACCGCGACGCTGCTGGCACGGGGCTCGAAGGCGACCGGAGCCATCCACGGTGCCGGGCTGCGGACCGAGTGGAGCGCTCCCTCGGAGGAGTCCGCCGAGGTGCTGCGGTACCTGCTGGACCACGAGCTCAGCGGCAGACGCGTGGTGGTGCAGGTGCACGGTGATCCCATGCTCTCGTTCCGGCAACGCCTCACCGAAGCGGGTGCCGAGGTGATTCCGGTGATGGTCTACCGCTGGACCGACCCGCTGGAACCGCACAAGCTCGACGACCTGATCGACCGCACCGTGGCCGGTGAAGTGCACGCCCTGACGTTCACCAGCGCTCCGGCCGCCGCCAATCTGCTGACCAGAGCCGAGCGTGACGGCCGCTTCGAATCGCTGCGAACCGCTGTGCTCGACGGTGTGCTGCTGGGATGTGTCGGCCCCGTCACGGCCGCCCCGGTGGACAGGGCCGGATTGCCCTACGTGACGCCGGAACGCTCCAGGACGAGTTCGTTGGTGAGGCTGCTTGCCGAACGCCTGTCCAGCGGTTCCTGAGCGTTTCCTCGGATGTGGCGGTTCCTTCGCTCGTGATGGGTGGGGCGCTCACGAGCGGTCTACTGCCCCGACTCGGGCTCCCAGCGGTAGCGGCGCATGTCGACCCTGCCGTTGTCGGCGAGAACGCCCTCGGTCCGCAGCTCCGCGAGCTGTCGGTGCCGCAACTGCTCGGCCACCGTTCCGTTCGAGCGCAGTACGCGGTGCCAGGGAAGGTCGGCACCGTCCTCGGCCAGGATTCGCCCCACCAGCCGCGCCGAACGTATTCCGGCGTGTCGGGCCACGTCACCGTAGCCCAGTACTCTCCCGGCGGGGATCCCGGCGACCACCTCCCGCACCCGCTCCCACGTACGCTCGTCCATCCGGCCAGTCTCGCACGGCAACCGGTGATGTCCGCGACACGCTCGTGACCAGGTTCGCTGGGCGGTAGCTCCCACATGGTTACATCGAAGAGTGGCGACATTCTCCGCACCGACTCTCGTACGCTCGACCGGCCCGACGGTCGAGCAGTGTGACTGGTCCGAGGCGGGACGTCGTGCGTTGCGGCACGAGGACGGTTTCCTGCGTGTTCTCGGCGGTCCCGGGACGGGGAAGACGACCCTACTGGCCGAAGTGGTCGTCGATCGGTTGTCGAGCGGCCGGGCCGACTCCGACAACACCCTCGTGCTGGCATCGAACCGCACCAACGCGGCGTTGCTGCGCAGTGCCATCAACAGCAGGTTGCTGTCCGCCGGAGTCGACATCAGCACCGGCGGGGGACAGTTGGTACGCACCGTGCACTCCTATGCGTACGGTGTGCTGCGGTTGCTGGCGGCCCGCGACGGGAAGCCGCAGCCGAAGCTGCTCAACGGCCCCGAGCAGGACCTGTGGATTCGTGAACTCCTCGCCGGTGACATCGAGGACCAGGTCGACTACTGGCCGGATTCGTTACGTGCCGCGCTGGGTACCGAGGGCTTCGTCGGCGAGCTCAGGGATCTGCTGCTACGTGCCGCCGAACGCGGTGTCGGGCCGGATCGGCTGGTTCGGCTCGGCAGGCACCACGAACGTCCCGAGTGGGTGGCCGCCGGTGTTTTCGGTGCGCAGTACGAACGTGTGCGGCAACTCGCCGGTGCTTCCGGCGAGACCGCCGCTCCGCTGGACGCCGCGGAACTGGTTTCCACCGCGTTGCTCGCGCTCGACAACGACCCCGACCTGCTGCGTACCGAACGGGCCAGGGTGCGGCACCTGCTGGTCGACGACGCGCAGAACCTGGACCCCCAGCAGTACCGGCTCTGCCGCCGTGTCGGTGACACCGCCGCGGAGTTCCTGCTGGTCGGTGATCCGGATCAGGCGGTGTTCTCCTTCCGCGGCGCCGATCCGCGCTGTCTGTCCGAAGCCGACCCCGACGGGGACCGGACCAGCGTGCTCACCACCGGTCACCGCATGTCGCGACGTATCCGCACCGCCGTCCGAAGGCTGTTGGCGAGGTTGCCGGGTGCGGGTGAGCAGCGCGGGCTGACGGGGCCGGAGTCCGCCGATACCACCGACGGCGCGGAACCGGACGGTGCCGAGTCCGACTCCGGCGGTTCGGTGCGGGTACGACTGCTGGCGTCCCAGGCGCAGCAGGCCGCGTGGGTGGCGGACCAGCTTCGCCGTGCCCACCTGCTGCGGGGAGTCGCCTGGTCGGACATGGCCGTCATCGTCAAGTCCACCGGACTGTCGCTGCCGGTGCTGCGCAGAGCGCTGCTCGCCGCGGGAGTGCCGCTGGTGCTCGACGACGAGGAGCTGCCGCTCGCCCAGCGTCCCACCGTGCGGCCGTTGCTCACCCTGCTGCGCTGTGCCGCGCGTCCGTCCGCTCTGGACTCGGAGACCGCGGAGTACCTGCTGGGGTCGATACTGGGCGGGGCCGATTCGCTCGCGCTGCGTCGGCTGCGCCGGGGTCTGCGCAGGTTGGACCAGGCCGCGGGCAACGACCGTCCCAGCGGGGAGTTGCTGGTCGAGGCGCTGTGGCAACGGGACGCGCTCACCGCGCTGCGGGACGTCGCCGCCGAGCCCGCCCGAAGAGTGGCAGCGCTGCTGGCATCGGCGACCCGCTCCTGCCAGGAACGACGCAGCGTCGAGGAAACACTCTGGGAGGTGTGGCGCGAGAGCGGAGTGGAACGGACCCTGTTGTCCCGTTCCGAGCGCGGCGGGGTGCACGGCGCGCGGGCCGATCGCGATCTCGACGCCGTGGTCGCGCTGTTCGAGGAGGCCGCCCGCTACGTCGACAGGCTGCCCGGTGCGGACGCCGCGGCCTTCGCGGATCACCTGGCCGGCCAGCGCATCTCCGGCGACTCGCTGGCGCCGCGCGCACCGACCGGGGACGGTGTGGCGGTGCTGACCGCGCACGCCTCGGTCGGCAGGGAGTGGGAAGTGGTCGCCGTTCCCGACGTGCAGGAGGGCATTTGGCCGGACCTGCGGCTGCGTGGCTCGCTGCTGGGGACGGAACGGCTCGTCGACGTGCTGTCCGGACTGGACTCCGACGAGGTGGTTTCCGCCTCCGCGCCGCTGCTGGCCGAGGAGCGGCGGCTGCTGCTCGTGGCAGCCAGCCGCGCCCGCGGGAGTCTGCTGGTCAGCGCGGTACGTGGCGAGGACGAGCAGCCTTCCCGGTTCCTGGACGAGCTGGACGGCCTCGCCGACGAGCCGGAAGCGGTCGAGCGCCCGGTGTCCACTCCGGAACGCGGACTGAGCCTGCCCGAGTTGGTGGGTGAACTGCGCAGGGTGGTCACCGACGGCGGGACGGAGCCCGCGCGACGCGAGCGGGCCGCCGGCCAGCTCGCCAGACTCGCGCGGGCCGGTGTGCCCGGTGCCGACCCCGACACCTGGTACGGCCTGCCCGAGCCCTCCAGTACGGCCCCACTGGTCGACGGCGCCGAACCGGTTCGGGTGACACCGTCCACGGTCGACGTGCTCGCCACCTGCCCGCTACGCTGGATGATCGAGCGCCACGGCGGCAGGGACGCCGCCGAGCTGGCCTCGGTGGCGGGCACCGTGGTGCACGCCCTGGTGCAGGCAGCCGCGGAGGGAGCGGATCGCGAGCACCTGGAACAGGCACTGGACCGGGCGTGGGAATCGGTCGACGCGGGTGCCCCCTGGTACTCCCGCCGCGAGCGCGAACGGGTCAGGTCCATGCTGGACTCCTTTCTGAACTGGCTGCGGCAGTCCCGCGCCGAACTCACACAGCTCGGGGTGGAACACGATCTGGACCTGAAGATCCCCGCCAGGGAGGACGGTCCGTGGCTGCGCCTGCGCGGCAGGGTCGACCGGCTCGAGGCCGACGAGCGGGGCAGACCCGTCGTCGTCGACGTCAAGACGTCCAAGACCCCGGTCAGCAAGGACAGCGCCGAACAGCACACCCAGCTCGCGGTGTACCAGCTGGCGGCGGCGCTGGGCGCCTTCGGCTCGGACGGGGAGACGCAACCGGGCGGGGCGCGGTTGTTGTACGTGGCCAAACCCGACTCCCGTGACGGTGCGGCCACCGAGCGCGGCCAGAGCGGACTCGGTGAGGAGGGCATCCGGGTCTGGCTGGACGTGGTCCACGACGCCGCGGCCGCCAGTACCGGCCCCGGTTTCCTCGCGGTGGAGAACTCCGACTGCGCCCGGTGCCCGGTGCGCACCAGCTGTCCGGTTCGTTCCGAGGGAAGGCAGGTCGGACAGTGATCACGCCGCAGCGCATCGCCCAGGCGCTCGGGATGCCCACACCCACCGAGGAACAGGCGGCAGTGGTCGGAGCGCCCGCCCGGCCCGCGCTGGTCGTGGCCGGGGCGGGGGCGGGCAAGACCGAGACGATGGCCGCCAGGGTGCTCTGGCTCGTCGCCAACCGGATCGTGACTCCCGAGCGGGTGCTGGGATTGACGTTCACCCGCAAGGCGGCACGACAGCTCTCCGACCGGGTGCGGGCCAGGCTGCGGCGGCTTGCGGGATCCGGGCTGCTGGAGGAGGTGGACCCCTCGGGAACGCTGCGTTCGGTGGTGCTGGCCGAGGAGCCCACGGTGCTCACCTACCACTCCTACGCGGGCAGGATCGTCTCCGAGCACGGGCTGCGTGTTCCCGTGGAGCCGGGCGCCAGGCTGCTTCCCGGCACGGCCTCCTGGCAGCTGGCGCACAGTGTCGTCTCGAACTGGACCGAGGACCTCGACACCGACCGGGTTCCGTCCACCGTGACCGCGAACGTGCTCTCGCTCGCCGGGGAGCTGGCCGAGCATCTGGTCGAACCGGAGCGGGTGAGCGACCACGCGGAGCTGCTCACCGGAATACTGGACAACGCGCCCCGCGAGAAGGGCCAGCGGGCCGACCCGCCGCAGGAACTGCGACAGATCCGCTCCGCCCAGCGGCTGCGCGCCGCGCTGCTGCCGCTGGTAGCGGCTTACACCAGGCGAAAACGCGCCGACGGCGCCATGGATTTCTCCGACCAGATGTCGCTGGCGGCCCTGTTGGCGCGGCGCCACCCGGAAGTGGCGCTCGGCGAGCGCGAGCGGTTCGCGGCCGTGCTGCTGGACGAGTACCAGGACACCGGGCACTCGCAACGTGTGATGCTGCGCTCGCTGTTCGGCGACTCCGCGAGCACGTCGTCACTGCCGGTCACCGCGGTGGGGGACCCCGCGCAGGCCATCTACGGTTGGCGCGGCGCCAGCGCGGCCAACCTGCCCAGATTCACCACCGATTTCCCCGACGGGGGTAACGAGCAGGAGTACGACGGGGAGCACGGTGGCGACCACGACGGGGACCACAGCGGCGACCGGGAGTGGGACCGGCAGGACTCCGCCGACTCGGGTGCTGCACCGCCCCGGCCGACTCCCGCAGCGCGTTACGGCCTGCTGACGAGCTTCCGCAATCCGGCCGGGATCCTGCGGTTGGCCAACGTCGTCGCCGAACCGTTGCGCGAGTCGGGGTTGGACGTCGAACCACTGCGTGCCAGGGACGACGCGCCACCCGCCGATGTCCGTGCCGCACTGCTCGGTGACGTGCGGGCGGAGCGTCGCTGGGTGGCGGAACGACTGGCGCTGCGTTGGCACGAGACGGTGGCGCGGGACGGCGAGCCACCGACCGCCGCCGTGCTGGTGCGGCGCCGAGCCGACATGGCCGACATGGCCGACGCGTTGCGCGCCGAGGGGCTGCCGGTCGAGGTGGTCGGGCTCGGCGGTCTGCTGGACGAGCCGGAGGTGCGGGATCTGGTCAGCGCGCTGCGGGCGCTGGTGGACCCGCTGGCCGGAACCGCGGCCGTGCGGTTGCTGACCGGTTCCCGGTGGCGCATCGGTGCCGCGGACCTGGCCGCGCTGTCGGCGCGTGCGAGCGAGCTCGGGGCGCGTACTGCTCCGGGGGAGGAGGGCGGTGACGTCGACGGGGCGCTCGCCGCCGCCCTCCCCGGTGAACAGTCCGAACAGGCCGGTCTGGTGGACGCGATCGACGATCCGGGTGAGCACACGCGTTACTCGGCCGAGGGGTATCGCCGTATCGCCAGACTGGGCGGCGAGCTCGCCTCGCTGCGGCAGCGGCTGGAGCAGCCCCTGCCGGAGTTGGTGGCCGATGTGGAGCGCACCCTGCTGCTCGACATCGAGAGCATGTCCCGGACCGACGGGGTCGGCAGGGCGCACCTGGACGCCTTCTCGCGGGTGGTGACCGAGTTCGCCACCGCCACTCCCACGGCGACGCTTCCGGCACTGCTGGACTATCTCACCACGGCAGAGCACGCCGAGGACGGCCTGGAACCGGGCGAGGTCGAGGTGGCTGAAGGCCGTGTCCAGCTGCTGACCGTCCATTCGGCCAAGGGGCTGGAGTGGCAGTTGGTGGCCCTGCCGCACCTGGTGGCCGGCGTGTTTCCCGGCAAACGCAAGTCCTCCTGCTGGTTGCGCTCGGTCCCCGAACTTCCCCCCGAACTGCGCGGGGACGGGGCCGACCTGCCCGCGCTGGACGCGCAGCGGCTCGCCGGTATGACCCGCAAGGAACTGCAACAGGAGCTGCGCGGGCACGACGAGGAGTTCGAGCAGCGGCGCCTGACCGAGGAGCGCCGGTTGTTCTACGTGGCGCTGACCCGTTCGGAGCGGACGCTGTTGCTGTCCGGGCACTGGTGGGCCGAGAGCGGACGCGAACCGAAGGGGCCGTCCACCTTCCTCACCGAGGCGGCACGGCAGCTGGACGGTTCCCCGGCGGAGCTCGCGGACCGCGGGCTGGAGTACGGCGAGTTGGAGCACTGGGAGCCCGAGCCGGACGAGACGGCGGAGAACCCGCTCGCCGAGATCGAGCGCAGTGTGCGCTGGCCGGTCGACCCGCTGGGTACCCGCCGGGATGAGGTCGTCGAAGGAGCTGACCTGGTTCGTCGTGCGATGGCGGAAACAGCGGCGGAAAGCGCTGCCTCGGGGGCCGCGGCCGGGGAAGCGGGGCGACTCACCGAGGCCGAACCGGACGGCGAGGTTCCGGTGGACGACTCCTCGGTGGATGAGCGGCCGGTGGACGAGTCGCCGATGGATGGGCAGCCGGTCGATGACGAGGAGACGGCGCGGTGGCGGCGCGACGTCGACGTGCTGCTCGCGGAACGCGACCGCGCCGTGCGGGGCGAACGGGTGCGGCTGCCGGAGCAGCTCTCGGTGAGTCAGTTGGTGGAGCTCGCCGATTCCCCGGAGGCGTTCGCGCGGAGACTGCGTCGCCCGTTGCCCACCCGTCCCAATCCGGTCACGCGGCGCGGCACCGCCTTTCACACGTGGCTGGAGCGACGGTTCACTTCCGACGCGTTGCTCGAGGTGGACGAGCTGCCCGGCGCGGGGGACGACTCGGCGCCGCGGGATGAGGACCTGGAACGGCTGCGCGCGGCTTTCCTGGCCAGCGAGTGGGCCGAGCGTACTCCCCACCGGATCGAGGTCCCGTTCGAGACGCGCATCGCCGGGGTGGTCGTACGCGGGCGGATGGACGCCGTGTTCGCCGACGAGGACGGCGGCTGGACCGTGGTCGACTGGAAGACCGGTGCGGTGCCGGACGAGCATCGGATGCCCGCCGCGGCGGTGCAGCTGGCAGCCTACCGACTGGCCTGGTCGGAGATGGCCGGTGTTCCGCTGGAGCGGGTCCGCGCGGCCATGCACTACGTGCGCCACGACCGCACGTTGCATCCCGCCGACCCGCACGACGCGGAAGGACTTCGGAAGCTCATCCTGACGGTCCCGCCCGAGAGCTGACCGGGGTTCGCCCGGGTGCCCGAAGGGAGGCGTGCCCCGGGCGGACCGGAAGCCCAGACTGAGGTGGAAGCCCCGGTCAACGATTCGAAAACCACACTTTCGAGTGGCTCAGCTTGTCTCGGGTGTCGATCACGCAGGAATATGCCCGCGATGGCGCAGAACACGGAGAACAGGCTGGACGCCTCCATGCAGCAAGAGGTGTCCGTGGACGAGGACGTCCTCGCGTTGCGCGCACCGCTGGTGCTGGTGCGGCGGAACGATCAGGGTGAGTGGATCTTCGAGGGGCCGGGCGAGTCCCCTCGGCCCACGGTGCGAACCGTGCTCGGTGCCGTGGTCAACGCATGGCCGCACGTCTCGGCCCTGGCCGAGTTGGAACCGGGGTCCGCCGCGGTGTGGTCCTGGGACAGCCACGGCTGGACGAGCGAGTTCGAGTGCACCTGCGGCGAGTGCGAGCAGCCGGTGGCCACGGATCTGGATCGCCGTACCTGGCCCGGGGAGCTGGATCCCGAGGATCTCGTCAGCGTGGAGGAGACGGCGCTCTCGGGGCAGGAGGTGCTCACCAACATCCTCTACACCTCGGGCAGGATCGCGATGCTCGGTCCCGGCGAGCAGCATCGCACCAGTGATCAACTGGCCTCGGTGGCGATGGCCAACGTGATTCGCCGCTGGCCCCACACCATGCGTGCGCTGTGCTCGGTGCGCTCCGGCTATCTGCTGCGGTGGAACGCGGAGAGCCTCAACTGGCACGAGTACGAGGCGGTCTGATCGCCCGGCGTCGATTTCACGGGAAATCGGCGCCCCCGCCCTCCGCGGTGTTGGAGGTGCTCTCGGTGCTGTGCGACTCCTGTCGCAGCACGCGCTGGTACAGCAGTTCCAACAGCCACCTCTCGAACAGCGAGGTGCCGAACTCGGCTCTTCGGTCCTCCGGGGACAGCACGAGTCTGGCCGGGCCTTCCCGGTAGGTGGTGACCGCGCCGATGCCGTAGTAGTCCAGCTCGGTGAGCGCCCAGGGGCGGTAGGGGTGGTCCCCGGGAAGCACCGCCGCGCACGGGGCGATCGTGAGCAGTGTTCCGCACGCTCTGGTGGCTCGCCGAGCCTTCGAGACGCGCACCATCACACCGATCAGGTCGACGGCGGGCACCGGGACCTGCTCGGGACCGTCGGGTTCGGCCCAGGCGTGCACACCGGAGGGCTCCGCCTGTGGTGGCCAGTCGTGCGCGGTGCGCCACTGGTGCACGTCGGGGCGAAGCCGCGTGACGGCTGTGAAACGGGAGCCGAGGACCTCCACATTCGACACGAGATGACCGTGCCAGCCCAGTACGCGGGCCGCGTGCTCGAACTGCTGCACCTATGAATGGTAAGCAGGAAGGCTCAGCATTCAACAACTCCGCACGTATGAGATTACGAAAGTGTTACCGACCGGTGTTCCTGCGTACGCGTAGCGCCCACTGGATCAGGGGCAGCTGCAGGGGGAGTCTGGCGTAGGCCACGAAGCGTAGCGGAATGCTCCGATTACGGTAGTCCAGTGCCATCTTCACGTTGGCCGGGAAAACGGCCGCGAACAGGGCGGTGGTGGCCGAGGCGCCCGCCCGCCGGGTCCGGGGATGCGCCACGGCGGCGGCGCACCCCAGTTCGGCGGCTCCGGAGAGGTAGGTCCAGCCGCGTGGCGAGCCGGGCAGGCGGCGCGGCACGATCGAGTCGAACGGGCGTGGTAGCAGGAAGTGCAGCGCCCCGGTGAGCGTGAGCGAGCCCGCCAGCACAGTTGCAGAACTTGGGCGTTTCATAACGGCTACCGTGGCACGGAATCGCGTCGTCGGCAATCAACGAGGCGCGGTGATCCGGTTCCGGGTGCCGCGAATCCGTGCGGCCACCTCGTCTCCGATCGCGCGTGACCGGAGACGAGGTGGCCGCTTGTTCGAACTGGATCTCAGCGTGGACGTCGGCGGGAGGTTCCTCCGTGCGCCGCCACCACGGAAACCGCGGCAACAGGTGCTACCGATTCCCGTACTCGGTGCGCAGCCGTTGCAACTCGTCGGCGGTGATCGGGAGCACGGTGCCGTGTCGCGGGCTGTCCGGCAGGTCGTAGTTCTCCGAGATGGTCCACTCGCCGGAGTCCAGGTCGGTGGTCTCGAACGGAACGTAGCCACGACCACCGAATTCGTCGATGAACATGTACCACTTGTCCTCGGTGTTGGACTCGAAAACGGTCGGCCCCTCACCGCGGCTGATTCCCGGCTCGGACCCCGATGGCTTGCCGACGCAGTCCGCGATGAGCTCGTAGTCGGTGCTGCGCAGGTTCGGTGATCTCTCCGCGGTGATGTACTTGCCGCACGGGGCCGAGCCGGAGTTGGTTCGCTCGTCCTTGGTGAACCGGTAGTAGGTGCCGTCCTTCGAGACCACGGTGGAATCGATCACCGAGTGGCCGGGATCCTGCCACACCCTCGGTTCGCTGAAGGTGTGGAAGTCGCGGGTGGTCGCGTACATCATGCGGTTGTAGCTGTCGCCGGTGTGGTTCGGGTCGTCCGCGTCGTACAGCTTGGACGCCCAGAACACCACGTACGCGTCGATCGACTCGTCGTAGTAGGCCTCCGGCGCCCAGGTGTTGCCCGCGTTGTCGGGTGCGACCCGGACGTGGCGCTGTTCGGACCAGTGGATCAGGTCGGTCGATTCCCAGACCTCGATGTGCTTGCTGCCGTGCCGCTGTGCCTCGTCCCAGTTCCCGTCGCCGTGCATCCGCAGGTCGGTGGCGATGAGGTAGAACTTGTCACCCTCGGGCGAGCGAATGATGAACGGATCCCGGACTCCGTTCTCGCCCTTGGTGGAAGTCAGCACGGGGTCACCGTTGTTGAGCTCGTCCCAACGCAGCGCGTCGTTGCCCCGGCTGACGGCGAAATGCACCTGTTCGCCGTCGGCGCTGCCCGATCCGGTGAAGTAGGTGAACAGGTAGCCCTTCTTCGGTCTCCGCTCCGGCGGCGGAGCTTTCTCGCGTTCCTCGTCGGGCTCGTTCGCGGTCGGCCCGTGCGCCGTCGAGGTCGTCCCCTCGGCCACGCCGGTTCCGAGCGGAGCGAGTGACACTCCACCGAGCAGCAGCGACAACGTCAGAGCGGTGTACGCGGACGCCGCTCGAATTCCGGTGCGAAACGAATTTCCTGGCATGCGCGAAATTTCCCCAACCTGAGCCGGTTCCACGGGTGCTTCTGTCGTGCGGTGTGATGCGCTGTCCGAAAAGCCGTGACGATCGGGGTCTTCTCCGGGACGGATTCCTGTGCTCCGACCGGGAGATATTGTTCGGCATTCCGAACGATGTTCGAAAACTTAATGCGCGGACCGCGTACGAGTCAACGGCGGAGCGTGTCGATATCGATCAAGTCCGTGAGGTCCACGCCAGCGCGTGTTCTGCTCGGGAGGAAGGATTCGGCACCGGCGAAAACGCTCCCGGGCGGGAGCGCGAGTATTCCCTTCTCGCCGGGGCGTTACCGTTTCCGCCCGTGGACAAGCACAAGGGCCGACCCGCGCGACTCGGACGTCGTTCGCTGTCCGGACGTCGCTCCGAGGCAGCGCTGACCGACCGCCTGACGGACCGTCCGGACCACGCGCTGGTCGGGGTGGTTCGAATGCCCGCCACCGCCATCGGTCCGGTCAAATCGATCGTGCGCAGGGTGATCGGCGCCAGTCTGGCGCTCGCCGTCACCGTGCTGCTGGTGTATCTCGATCGGGGCGGTTACAGCGACACCGACGGGACCCCGTTGAGCGTGCTGGACGCGTTGTACTACGCGACGGTCTCGCTCTCCACCACCGGCTACGGGGACATCGCCCCGGTGAGCCCCTCGGCCCGCCTGGTCAACGTGCTGGTCATCACGCCGCTGCGGGTGCTGTTCCTGATCGTGCTGGTCGGAACCACACTGGAAGTGCTCACCGAACGTTCCCGCCAAGCGTTCAAGATCCAACACTGGAGGTCCAGGGTGCGCGACCACGTCGTCGTGATCGGTTATGGCACCAAGGGCAGGTCCGCCGTGACGGCCCTGCTCGGAGAGGGTGCCGAAGCGGGCAACATCGTCGTGGTGGACACCGAACCCACCGCGTTGGAGGCCGCGTCCTCACTGGGCCTGGTGACCGTCAACGGCTCCGGCACCAGATCGGACGTGCTGCGGGTCGCCGGAATCCCGCGGGCGCGTGCCGTGGTGGTGGCCCCGCCGCGGGACGACACCGCGGTGCTGGTGACGCTCACCGCCAGGGAACTGGCTCCCAAGGCGCAGATCGTGGCCGCGGTGCGCGAGGCGGAGAACGTCCACCTGCTGCGGCAGTCGGGTGCCGATTCCGTGGTCATCTCCAGTGAGACCTCGGGCAGGCTGCTGGGGATAGCCACTTCCACGCCCTCGGTCGTGGAGATGTTCGAGGACCTGCTCAGTCCGGACCTCGGGCTGGCCATCGCGGAGCGCGAGGTCGAGCGCACCGAAGTGGGAGGATCGCCGCGCCATCTCTCCGACATCGTGCTCGGGTTGGTCCGCGAGGGGCAGCTCTACCGGGTGGACGCTCCGGAGGCCGACGCGATCGAGGCGGGCGACCGGCTGCTCTACGTCAAGAAGGTCACCACCGCCTGAACGGGCATCCGTCGTGGAGTCAGCGAGTGGGCGGCCCGCTCGGATGTTCGGAGTGCGTTCGCGCGGCGGGCCGGTCTGGTCGGCTGTTCCGGCGCGAAGCGATGATTCGAACCGACGGCTAACAAGATGCCCACTGTCGTGATCTAGTCACGCTTCGTTAATGTGCCGATACTCATGGTGATATGTGGAACAGGGAGACATCCCCAGGTCCGTTCCGCGTGCGCCGTGGCGGAACGTGTCGGGAGGTGAAGCGGTGACCGAGCACTCGACGGAACGTCCCAGCGTCTACTGGGTGAAACCGGAGGGCGAGCCGAATCAGCACGCCACAATGGACATACCTCCGAGTCGGGGTGGTCCGGTGGAGCCCCTCGGCCGGCACGCCTCGGTCGATGCTCCGCCCGCCGCCGATCCCCGGCAGTACCAGATGGCCCACAACCGGCCGTTCTGCGAGGAGTGTTTCACCGCCTATCTGAAGTTGCCCACCGCCCGGCCCACTTGGAAGCACTGATCCCGATGGACACACACCACTACTGGTTGCCCGTGAGCAGTCGTAGCTCCACGCGCCTGGTCCGTCACGCCTTCCGGGGTAAGCGTTGGCAGGGCAGAGCCTCGGACACCTCGGTCTGCGGCGTGCAGTGCGCCATGGCCGAGCCCAGTGAGCTCGACTGGTTCCAGGCGCCGACGTGCTGGGACTGCACGAACATCCTGATCGAGGAGCAGGAGCAGGCCGATGCGACCCTCGAATGAGGGGCGAGCCGGGATCAGGACACTTCGGAGTCCTCGGCCGACCAGGTGTCGCACTCGGTGATCCGGTTCGTGCGGAATCCCCGGTGCGCCCACAGCCTGTTGTGTTCCGTGCTGCCGTGGCTGCGGGCCTCACCCGCTTGGTCACCCCGATTGCTCGCGTCGCGCAGCGCGGACAGGATGTGGTCGTTGTTCACTCCGCCGTGCTGCAACGCGGCCAGTGCCTGCCCGCCGTAGCAGGTTGCCTGCAGCTCGTGCCTGCGCGACAGTTCGAGTCCTTCGGAGGTCTCGGCGCCGCCCGCCTCGTGCACCGCTCTGCCGTACGCCTCGCTGATCCCGGTCATTCCCTGGAGGGCGTGGCCGAACTCGTGCGCGAACTGCCCCAGGTAGGGGCCGGCGGTCTCACGGCCCTCGATGCGCGAGTAGTGCCTGGCTGTCCAGTAGATCGTGTGGTCGCCGCCGCAGTACATGGCGGTCCGCTCCCAACCCCGATCGCCGCAGGGACTGTGCACGTCTCCGTTCGTCACGACCACGTCCGGAGTCCGCACCGGAAGATTCGCCTCCCGCAGTGCCGGGGTCCACATTTCCATCAGGCACGGTGCCAGCGACCGTAGGAAAGCCCGTTGTGCGGCCGTGTCCGTGTCGAAGGCGGGAAGGTCGCACTCGGTGTCGACCGCTCCGTTCCCCGGGATGTTGAACGGGTGCGCACCGAGTGAGGTAACCGGACGGGGACGCATCCCGGTGGGAGTGCGTTCGGACCGTCCGGTCATCGCCGGACCGCGTTGCTGCTGGTCCTCCTCCAGCGCGTGCTCGGGGGCCGGATGACTGTCGGTCGTCGGGTCCGTGGTGGGAAGTGGTGAGGGATCGACCGGGGAGATCGCGATCCCGTCGTCGCCGTGCCGCTCGTAGCTGTGCTCGCTCGCCCCCGCTCCGAAGTGCGGAAGCAGCCCCGCCGACGAGAGGAACAGCAGAATCACGCCACTCAGGACCGCCACGATGACGGCGACGGCGCCGATTCCGTCACTCGCCCGAGAAGTGTGATACGCCCCCGAGCAGTGCGAGTCGGTTCCGGAGTCGTTCACCGGAACATCGGGGTCGTGCGGCGACTGTGGGCGCTGTGGTGGAGTCATGGAAGCGTGTTGTCGGCCTGCTCCGGCACTGTCCGCTGTGGATTGAGCTGTGGACTGATTCGTCGTTCGTGTTCCGGTCCGCTGCTGTGCTTCCGACGAGCCTAACTCCCGATCGGTGTCGTTCGGTGTCCTGCCGCCGAATCAGCAGTGACCGGGATCGTTGGACCTCCGACGCGGCACAGGGCCGTCCCGAGAGAACACGTCCCGCGCCGCGCGCCGTCGCGACCGAGTTGCGAGTCGGGGAGCGCGGTTCCTCTGCGAGGATCGCGTCGTGGCGCGAGGGAGTGGTTCCGCATCGGTGTTGCTGATCCTGGTGGTGCTGTTATCGACCGGGATCGGCGCGGTGGTGATCGCGTGGTGGCCGCTGACCGACGCGTTCGGCGGTGACACCACGGTGCGGACGCGCCGCACCACCGCGACGGTGGTCCAGTCCGCCTCCTGCGCGGAACGCGACGCGCACGACCTCGTGGAGCTCACGGCGGACGGAGACGCGACCCGCGTCCCGTTCGACGGCTGCGGTCATTCCGAGGGGACGCGATTACGGGTCCGGGTGCCCGAACCGCTGGGGGACGACGCGCTCGCGCGTCCGGTCGACGCCGAGCACGGAACCGGCGGCACCGGACTGAGCGGGCGGCTCGGTTGGGTACTGCTGGTGCTCGCGGCCCTCTCCGGTGCCGGGTACGTACTGCTGCTGCGTTCCGCCCGCCCCGGGGAGCCGGGTTAGGGGTCACTCGACCGTTCTCGCCCCTCCGTTGCCCGACACGGCTCACCGCGCTCACAGGGCACCACTGCTCCGGCCGTGTTGCTCCCGACGCCGTATTCCACCGTCCACCCTTCGGTGGAATCCCCACGGAATTCCGCCCGTCGATCGCGCGTCCGGGTGGACGATTCGTCCGATCTCGGACACGCCGAGTGTTCACCAGGGTGCTCACCGCTAGGGCTTCCCGCGCACGTAGGCTGAGGGCATGGTCGAACCGCAACCGCATCGCGTCACCCTGCCCAACGGGCTGCGCGTGGTGCTCGCACCGGATGCCGAACCGGGCTCCACCGCACCCGGCGGGCCTCCGGTGGTCGGAGTCAGCGTGCACTACGACGTGGGCTTCCGTTCCGAGCCGGAAGGCCGAACCGGCTTCGCTCACCTGTTCGAACACCTGATGTTCCAGGGCAGCGAGAGTCTCGAGAAACTCGCCCACTTCCGTCACGTGCAGGGGTCCGGCGGAATCTTCAACGGTTCGACGCATCAGGACTACACGGACTACTTCCAGGTGCTGCCCTCCAACGCGCTGGAGCGCGCGCTGTTCCTGGAAGCCGACCGGATGCGTGCTCCCCGGCTCACCGAGGAGAACCTCCGCAACCAGGTGGACGTGGTCAAGGAGGAGATCCGGCTCAACGTCCTCAACCGTCCCTACGGCGGGTTCCCGTGGATCCTGCTGCCGCCCGTGCTCTACTCCACGTTCGCCAACGCCCACAACGGATACGGCGACTTCACCGATCTCGAACGAGCCACCGTCGACGACTGCGCCGCGTTCTTCGACACCTACTACGCCCCCGGGAACGCGGTACTGACCATCACCGGCGACATCGACGTCGACCACGCCACCGACCTGGTGCACAAGCACTTCGGGGACGTGCCCGCCCGTTCGGTGCCGGAACGCCCCTCCTTCGCGGAACCCGCCCCCTCGGGCGAGCTGCGGGACCGGCACCAGGACCCGCACGCCCCGCTCCCCGCGGTGGCGCTGGGCTACCGCCTGCCCGATCCGGTCGGCGAGCTGGACGAGTACCTCGCCAACGTCGTGCTCGCCGCCGTGCTCAGCGACGGTGACGCCTCCCGGCTGCAGCAGCGGCTCGTCTACCGCGACTCGCTGGTGGTGGACGTGCACGCGGGCGCGGGGTTGATGGGAGCTCCCCTCGACGCACGCGACCCGGACACCTTCACCATCACAGCCATCCACAGCCCGGAGGTGACCACCGACCGCGTCGTCGACGCCGTCGACTCCGAGCTGGAGCGGTTGGCCACCGAAGGCCCCACGGCCGAGGAACTCTCCAGAGTGACCGCGCGGTGGTCAGCCGGGCTGCACCGTGATCACGACCGGCTGGTTTCGCGCACCCTGGACCTCGGCAGCACCGAACTGCTGCACGGGCGCGCCGAACTCGTCGGGGAACTTCCCACCAGGGTCGGCGCCGTCACCGCCGAGGAAGTGGCCGCCGCGGCCAAGGCGCTCCGGCCGGAAGCCCGCGCCGTCCTGGAAATCGAACCCACCGGCGACGCCGACGGAGGTGCCGCATGACCAGCGCGACCCATCGCAGTGCCGAGCGGATCGGACACACCGAGCAGGGACCGCGGCCGCTGCCGCCGCTGGCCGAGCCGCGTGCGGGCAGGCAGCCCGAGACGGTGGACACCGTGCTCGAGAACGGGCTGCGGGTCATCGCGGCGCGCCACGGCGCGGTGCCGATGGTCGAGCTGCGGCTGCGGATTCCCTTCGCCGGTGAGGACGCCGCTCACCCGGCCAGGGCCGAAGTGCTCGCCGAGACCCTGCTCACCGGGACCGAACGTCGGGACCGGGTGCGCATGGACACCGACCTCGCCGCGGTCGGCGGCACGTTGCAGGCCGTGGTCGATCCCGAGCGGCTCAGCATCACCGGGGACGCGCTCGCCAGCGGGATGGAAACCCTGCTCGACGTGCTCACCGACGCGCTGACCGAGGCTTCCTACCCGGAGCACGAGGTCTCGGGCGAGCGGGACCGGCTGGTCGAGCGGATCACGGTCGCCCGTTCCCAGCCCCGCACCATCGCCCGCGAGGAGTTGCAGTACCACCGCTACGGGGACCACCCGTTCGCCAGGGAGGTGCCGCAGGCCGCTGACGTGGCCGAGGTGACCCCCGAACAGGTGAGGCAGTTGCACCGGGACGCGGTCCTGCCGCGCGGCTCCACGCTGGTGCTGGTCGGCGACATCGATCCCGAGGCGACCGTGGAGACGGTGCGCCGCATGACGTCCGGCTGGCACGCGGCCGGGGCGGCTCGTGAGCTTCCGGCGCTGCCCGAGGTGGTCGGCGGCGACGTCCGCCTGGTGCACCGGGAGGGCGCGGTGCAGTCGCAGCTGCGGTTCTCCGCCCAGGCGGTCCCCCGAACCGACGAACGCTACCCGGCGCTGCAGATCGCCAACCTGGTCTTCGGCGGCTACTTCTCCTCGCGTCTGGTGGAGAACATCCGCGAGGACAAGGGCTACACCTACGGCGCGCACTCCACGTTCGAGTTCACTCCGGACAACGGCACGATCCTGGTGGACGCCGACACCGCCAGCGAGGTCACCGCGGCGGCGCTGCTGGAGATCCGTTACGAGCTCGGCAAACTCGCCCTGGTCCGGCCGAGTGAGGCCGAGGTCGAGTCCGCGCGGCAGTACGCCATCGGCGGGTTGCTGACCTCGACCTCCTCGCAGTCGGGCCTTGCCTCGATGCTGATGAACGTCGCGGCTCTCGGACTGGGGCAGGACTGGTTGTCCGAACACCCCGACCGGCTGCGTGCGGTCACTCACCAGCAGGTGGCCGATGCCGCGCGCTGGTACGTCCCGACGGCGTTCACCGGGGTCGTGGTGGGAGACGCCGAACAACTCGGGGAACAGCTGCGTGGCCTCGGTGGTGTGACGCTGCCGTGACGACCTGTTCGGAGTTCGGTTCGGCATCGGAACGTGCCGCGGCCGAGGCGTTCCAGCTCGACAGCACACCGCTGCTGTCCCGTTCATCCGTGGCGCTGTCCGACCAGCAGCGGGACGATCCGGAACACGCGGCGACCCTGTGGTCCGGTGGGCGGGTGCTGCCCGTCGACCAGCGCGGCCGCGCTCCACTGGAATCGAGCGGGCGACTCGCCTGGCACCGGCCGGACGAGTTCTCCGACCACGGTGGCCACGCCGTACTGCTGGGCACGCACGACGGAGTGGCCCACTGGGGTGTCCGGGTCCGCCCCCGCGATTCCGGAGCCGACTGGCAGGGACTGCGCGCGGTGGGCGAGTGGTTGGGCGACGTGGAGGCGGCCCTGCTCACCACCGCGGTGGGGCTGCTCGCCTGGCACGATCGTGCCCGCTACTGCGCGCTGTGCGGTGCCGGAACCGAACGCATCCGCAGCGGTTGGGCCAGACGCTGCACCGGGTGCGGACACGAGGAGTACCCGCGCACCGACCCCTCCATGATCTGTCTGGTGCACGACGGCGCCGATCACGTGCTCCTCGCGCGCCAGGTCGTCTGGCCCGCCGAGCGGTTCTCGGTGCTGGCCGGATTCGTGGAGATGGGCGAGTCCCTGGAAGGGTGCGTGAGCCGCGAGGTCCACGAGGAGGTCGGGGTGCCGGTCTCCGACATCAGGTACCTGGGCAGTCAGCCCTGGCCCTTCCCGCGATCGCTGATGATGGGCTTCTCGGCCGTCGCGGACCCACGCGAGCCGCTACGGCCGGCACCCGGCGAGATCGCCGAGGCGCACTGGGTCTCGCGGGAGCACGTACGCGCGGCGCTGGGGCACGACGAACCGGTCGACGGTCTGTGGCTCCCGCCGGGCGTATCGATCGCGCACCGGATGCTGCGCGGTTGGGCCAATGTCGCGGAATGAATCCGTGCCGCTCTTCCGGAGCGGCACCCGGCCGGTGACGAGGTGTGTACTTCGTTCGCGGCGGGTGTGTCGGTCGCCACTCGTCGCGTTTCTGCGAGGATTCCCGGCATGACCGATCAACCGCGCCTGCTGGAAGGTCTCGATCCGCAACAGCGTGCCGCGGTGACGGCTCCGCGCGGTCCGGTCTGCGTGCTGGCGGGTGCGGGGACGGGCAAGACCCGTACGATCACCCACCGTATCGCCTGGCTGGTGCAGCGCGGCCTGGTCGTGCCGCAGCAGGTGCTGGCCGTGACCTTCACCGCGCGCGCGGCGGGCGAGATGCGTAGCAGGTTGCGCGGTCTCGGTGCCGACGGAGTTCAGGCGCAGACCTTCCACGCGGCCGCTTTCCGGCAACTGCGGTACTTCTGGCCGAGAGTGATCGGCGACGAGCTGTGGCCGCTGACCGAGCAGAAGTTCCGGTTGGTCACCCAGGCGGCGGGCAGGCTGCGGCTGGCCACCGACCAGGACTCGGTGCGCGATCTGGCCACCGAGATCGAGTGGGCCAAGGCGACGCTGCTCACCCCCGAGCGCTATCCGGCGGCCGCCGCTGAGCGGGGACGCGAGTGCCCGGTTCCGCCGGAACACTTCACGAAGGTCTTCGAGGGCTACGAGAAGCTCAAGAACTCGGCGAAGGTGCTGGACTTCGACGATCTGCTGCTGCACATCGCGGCCATCCTGGAGGAGAACACCGAGGTGGCCGAGCAGTTCCGCGCGCAGTACCGCAGCTTCGTGGTGGACGAGTACCAGGACGTCACCCCGTTGCAGCAGCGAGTGCTCGATGCCTGGCTCGGGCAGCGTGACGACCTCACCGTGGTGGGTGATGCCAATCAGACCATCTACTCGTTCGCCGGTGCTTCGCCCCGTTGGCTGGTCGACTTTCCGCGGCGCTACCAGAACGCCGAGGTGGTCAAGCTGGAACGCGACTACCGTTCCACACCGCAGGTGGTCACGCTGGCCAACCGGGTCATCGGCGCCGCGAGTCCGGATCGGGGAGCGGAGGGGGAGGACACCGGGTCGTCGGGAACCGAACTCACCCTGGTGGGGCAGCTGCCCGACGGCCCCGAACCGGAGTTCGCCGCGCACGACGACGAGGCCGAGGAGGCGCGTGCGGTGTCCCGCCGGATCGCCCGGCTGGCGGGCAACGGGGTGCCGTTCTCGGAGATGGTCGTGCTGTACCGCGTGAACGCGCAGTCCGAACTGTACGAGCAGACCCTGTCGGAGGCCGGTATCCCCTACCAGGTTCGGGGCGGCGAGCGGTTCTTCGCGCGCACCGAGGTGCGGCAGGCGATCACCGCGCTGCGCGGCGCGGCGAACCGGGGGAACACCGGGCCCGGTGAGCTTCCCAAGGTGGTGCGTGAGGTCCTTTCCGAGGTCGGCCTGACCGAACGGGCTCCCTCCGGCGGTGCCGCGCTGGAGCGGTGGCAGTCGTTGCACGCGCTGGCCGAACTCGCCGACGAGCTGGCGGGGCAGGTGGAGCAGGCCGACCTGACGCACTACGTGGCCGAGCTCGACACCCGTGCGTCCGCGCAGCATCCCCCCACGGTCGAAGGGGTCACGCTCGCCTCGCTGCACGCCGCCAAAGGGTTGGAATGGGACACGGTGTTCCTCGTCGGGCTCGTGGAGAAAACGCTGCCGATCCAGTACGCCGACGGGGACGAGGACGCCGTCGAGGAGGAGCGGCGGTTGTTCTACGTGGGAGTGACACGTGCCCGGCAGCGGGTTCGGCTGTCCTGGTCGACCTACCGGGGGCAGGGCGGTGGCCGCAAACGCCGACGCAGTCGGTTCCTGCGTGAGCTCGACCCCGCCGAGAACTCCGCCCCGGACTCGAAGCCGAAACGGCGGGAGAAGTCGGCCGGTTCCCGGCGGGCTCGCGAGGTTCACTGCCGGATCTGCTCGACACCGCTGACCGCGACCGCCGATGTGAAGCTGGGGCGCTGCTCCGGTTGTCCCTCGGACGTGGACGAGGAACTGCTCACGAAGCTGCGCGGCTGGCGCACCGAGCGGGCGCAACAGCTGCGGGTACCCGCCTACGTGGTGTTCAGCGATGCCACGCTGCTGGCCATAGCGGAACAGCGACCGGACGATTCCGAGGCGCTGAGCAGGATTTCGGGAGTGGGAGCGACCAAACTGGAGCGGTTCGGGGCCGATGTGCTCGGACTCGTCAACGGGAGCGATCACAGCGGCGGCTAGGAGAAGCGGCGGGTAGGACCTGTCACCTCGCTTCACGGGATGTTCGCCCACGGCCGCTGCCGACCCCGCCACGGTGTTTCCGGCACCGGGTGGGTAACTCATGCCACATCCGTCCCCGCGCGGGAGAGCGCGGGTCGGTGTGCTCCGCTCCGGTGGTTCCCGGTTGTCCGGTCAGGACGCCGACCGGCCGGCGAAATCCACTCGGCGCGGGAGTTTCCACCGCTGGGCACAACGCTGTGAAAAATCACTTGCGCCGTGTGTGGCCCCCCGAATAATCTGCCTGTCGGCAGGCCGGAGAGGACATGCTCGTCCGGCCGGGGTCACGAGAAGGCGGTGTGCGCGATGCGTAGAAACGACTGGTTGTCGGCGGTGGACCAGCACGCGATCGCGCCGATGAGCACCGGTATGTCGACGTTCGCGAAGCGAGCCGCGAATATCGGCCCCGCGCGTCTGTGCACGCATCGTGATGTTGAGCCGAGCAAAACCTACCCGGGTCGGGTCGTGCCGGAGCGAAGTACCTGAGTTACTCAGTCGAGTGACAATCGCTCTTTCGGCCGCGGACCCGGTATGGGGTTCGCGGCTTTTTTAATGTGTCCCCGTTCTCGAATCTTCCGTCCAAATTGGATCAACTTATAGCGCCGAACAGCGTCGAAGAATTCATCTCATCAGGAGGAGAACGCATGTCGACCGGCAGTGCCCCTGCGGCAACCTGGGGCGAGACCGGCAATCACGGCGGAGCCGTTTCCGCTCTGCTGCACACCGCGCCCGACACGGACGAGCGAGTCCCGTGTCGTCGGGATCCGGACCTGTGGTTCGCCGAGAACCCGTCCGAACTCGAACGCGCCAAGCAGCTGTGCGCCGAGTGCCCGATCAGGTCCGAGTGCCTGGCGGGAGCTCTGGCGCGGGCGGAGCCCTGGGGGGTCTGGGGCGGCGAGATCGTCGAACACGGCTCCGTGATCGCTCGCAAACGGCCGAGGGGGCGGCCCCGCAAGCACCGGTCGGCCGACCCGGCCGGTGCGGGTGGTTCGGCGGTCCGCGGACGTGCCGCGTGATCACCGCGAGACCGCTCCGACCAACAACCGAACAGCCATGTTCACGGAAGTGAGACCAGCGGAATGTATCCCGAGGAAACCACGCGATTACGCTGTCGACAGTTCCGCGGTGAAGCCGAGCGCGCCAGGCTGCCGCACCGGATCGCCGCCGTGCGGTTCTGGCGCCGGTTGGCGTGCTTCGCGTCCCGACGGGCCGAACGTTACGAACGGCGTATCTGATCCGAGTTCCGAGCGGGGTGCCCGAGGGGCGCGGTTCGCGACCTCCCGGGGCCCCTCGACCGCGGAACACAACCTCCTCCGGTCGACGACACGACCGGAGAAGTTCCGTCCGACGCGTGAGTTCGGACGAGCTCGATGAGCTGTCGTGGCCCGGCGAGTGCGCGGTGTTCGCGTACGAGCCGGCCACCGGTGTTCGCCCGAACCGGGCGTGCCGAGGCCCCGCCCGGACGGGCACACCGTCGGAACCGGGCCGGATGCCGTTGTGCGGAGCGGAATTCGGTTGTCCGACCGGCTAAGCTTGTTGATCATGCACCATCATTCGCACGACAACATCGACTGGGACACCCGGTTGCGGCAGCTGCGGGACGAGGACGGCCTCACCGCGACCCAGACACGGCGAATCGCGGAGACACTGGTCGCGGGGGACGCCTGCCACTCGGTGATCGACGTCGGATCAGGGGCGGGCGGCGCGGCCGCGGCGTTCGCCGCCACTCTGCCGGGTGGCACGGTTACCCTCGTCGATTCCGCGCCTGAGCTGCTCGCCGAGGCCGAGCGCCACGCCACCGAACACGCCGCCTCGGGGGTCGAGGTGCGCGGCGTGCGGGCCGATGCCGCCGACGAGGAACTCGGTGCCGCGGTGGGCAGTGCCGATCTGGTTTTCTCCTCGCTGGTCGTGCACCACCTGCCCGACCAGCTGGCCGGCTTGCGTCGGCTGGCGGAACTGGTCCGTCCGGGAGGCAGACTGGTTGTCGTGGAGTCCGGGCTGTGGGCGCACGTGCTGCCCTGGGACGTCGGTGTCGGTGAACCCGGACTGGAGGAGCGCCTGCTGGCGGCGCGGCACTCCTGGTTCCGCCGGATGCGAGCCGAGATGCCGGGTACGGTGCGGCTGCCCGTCGGTTGGTCGACGGCACTGCGGCAGGCGGGGCTGGGAGACGTCGAGTCGTGGAGCTACCTGGTGGACTGGCCCGCTCCGGTCACCGGTTCGGTGCGCGACATCGTGCTGCGCAGGTTGGAGTGGCTGCGCGAGGCCGCCGTGGAGGAGTGCTCCGCCGACGACCTGGCCGCGCTAGACCAGCTGCTCGACGAGCGGGGGCCGCACTACGCAGGGCGGCGGGACGATCTCTACTACCTCGCCGCGCACAGCGTGTTCGTCGGCCGCAAACCCACGTGACAGGGTTCGTCACCCCGGTTTTCGTAGGGGTGCGTGTGGCGGAACCTCGCGCACGGCTCTCGCTCCGGGAGGCCCGACGTCGGGTAGCGACCTACACAACGTCGGGCCTTCCTCGCGAGAGCCGCACCGGAGAACCCGCGGCGGCGCCGATTGCGAGGGTGGTGGGTGTTCGGTGCCGAGAGCGCCGAGGGTGCGTCGATTTCTCGCGAAATCGCCGGGCCGGTGGTGCGGTGTGGCCCCGCGTCCCTCGATTTCTCGCGAAATCGCCGCCCTCAGTCCGCGAATCCGGGCTGCCAGTGCGAGATGATCTCCCTGGCGGGTACCTCCGCGTCCAGCTGGCACAGGATTCCGGTCGCTCCCAGCGTCACCCGGTGTATCAGCAGGTAGTCCGGGGGCAGGTTCAGCGACCGGCCGGTGCGGAACTCGGGACTGCGCAGATCCCCCACCCGGTCGGCCTGCCGCTGTAGCCACGAGCGGGTGAAGTGGAAGGTCTCGGTTCGCGCCGGATCCACGAACGGCCCGAGGTACGCCTGCACGTCCTCGGCACGGAGTTCGGAGTCCGTCTGCACGAACCGATCGTTCCGCAGCAGTTCCATGAGCTCCTCGGCCCGGTCCTCGAGCGCCAGCCGCAGCATGCGTCCCAGCGTCCTCGGCAGTCCTTCCGGGAGTCTGGCGACCGCGCCGAAGTCGATCACTGTCAGCCTGCCGTCGGGAAGTAGCTGGAAGTTGCCGGGATGGGGATCGGCATGCAGCAGGCCGACCCGGGCCGGGGACGAGAAGTGGAACTCGCCGAGCAGCTCGCCCGCCCGGTCGCGCTGTTCCCGGCTCCCATTGCTGATGATCTCGGCGAACGGCGTGCCCGACACCCACTCGGTGACCATGACCTTGGGTGAGCTCGCCACCACCCGGGGGACGTGCACCAGCTCGTCGCCCTCGAACACCGTCGCGAACGAGCGCTGGTTGTCGGCCTCGGTGCGGTAGTCCAGCTCCTCGACCATCCTGTCCTGCAACTCGCGCAGCAGCGGTTTGATCTCCGCGCCGGGCAGCATCGACTGGAAGAGCCGGGAGAAGCGCATCAACTGGCGCAGGTCGGAACGCAGTGCCTCGTCCGCGCCCGGGTACTGGATCTTGACGGCGACCTCCCTGCCGTCGTGCCAGACCGCCCGATGCACCTGGCCGATGCTCGCGGCGGCGGTGGGCGACTCGTCGAACTCGGCGAAGCGCGCGTGCCAGCCGCTTCCCAACTGCTCGTCCAGGGTGCGCCGTACGCTGGACTCCGACATCGGCTGCGAGGTCGTCTGCAGCTTGGACAGTGCGTCCCGGTATGGCTCGGCGAGTTCATCGGGTACGGCGGCCTCGAACACGCTCAGCGCCTGCCCGAACTTCATCGCCCCACCCTTGAGCTGCCCGAGCACGGCGAACAGCTGTTCGGCCGTACGCGCGGAGAAATCGGCGCTGACGGTGTCCGCGTCCTGCCCGGTGAGCCGCTTCCCCCATCCCGCGGCCACTCTGCCCGCGGCGCCGAGCGGCAGGCTGGCGAGCTTGGCGGTGCGCTGTGCTGCTCGGCGGGGGACGTCGCTCACGGGGAACTCCCTTCCAGTCGGCAGGGCGCCGGGACAACGAGCCGTCCCGGAGCACACGCCTACGGGTTCACCGACATGCTAGAGGTTTTCGCGTAGCCGTGTGCAAGATCGTCCTCGACGGATCGTTCCGCCGAACCGGTGAAAGGGGGTCGAAAACGGACGAATCGCCGTCCCAGGAGCCGTCGACGCGGTTGTGAGCGGCATTGTTCACCGCCGGGGCTCGCTCCTCGGCGGCGATGCGTGCTGGCCCTGGGGCGTGCTGGCCCTGGGGCGTGCTAGCCCTGGGTGTTGTGCGCCTTGCCGAGAATGCGGGTCATCTTGGTGCCGCAGACCGGGCAGGTCCCCTTGGCCATCCGTCTACCGTTCGTCTCCGATATCTCACCGGTGAAGTCCCGCTTCTCCCGGCACTTTACGCAGTAACCGTTGTACGTCTCGGCCACGGCTGCCTCCACTGGGTAACTGTTCTTCCGAAGCGTTCAAGCTCGTCATGGCGGGCCTCGGAACTGTGCTGGGCAAAAGGTACCCGCGCCCGGAGCAGCGCGCAGGAGCTCGGCATATCGCGATTTCGGATGAATGTCTTAACCCGTTCGGGGGTAGCAGCGCGTGTTCGATTCGTGTCGATCAGTCATATTCGCAGCGCTCCCCCGATTCCTCGATGCGGAATGGGCAGTTGATCTGCGGTTCGGATCACAGCGGAACCCGCGAGCACGATCGACCTCGCTAGGCTCTCCGGTCGTGACCGAACCGCAAGTGGAGGTGCGCCGCAGCAAGCGGAGAAAGCAGACGGTCAGTGCGTACCGGGACGGTGGCAAGGTGGTCGTACTGCTACCCGCGCGGATGAGCCGTGCCGAGGAGCGGCACTGGGTCGACGAGATGCTCAGCAGACTGCGTCGCAGCGAGACTCGCCGCAAGTCGCCGGCCAGGGCTTCCGACGAAGCGCTGCTGAACCGGTGCGCCGAACTGTCCCAGCGTTATCTGGACGGGCTCGCCGTGGCGGCCGGAGTCCGATGGGTCGCCCCGATGCGCACCAGATGGGCTTCCTGCACACCCGCCGAGGGCACCATCCGCGTCAGTCGCAGGCTTCGGGAGGTCCCGAGCTGGGTGCTCGACTACGTGCTGGTGCACGAACTCGCGCACTTGCTGGTTCCGGGCCACGGCGCGGACTTCTGGGAGTGGGTGAACCGCTATCCCAGGACGGAACGGGCCATCGGCTATCTCGAAGGGCTGACCGCGGCCGCCGATCTCGGGACGGGAGCCGAGGAACCGGAATCCGGCGACGAAGTCGACTGACCGGAATCCGCCCCCGGTGAGGCCGGTGGTCGGGCGGCGGCGAGTGCGACCGGCGACGAACAGCGCCCCGCCTCGCCCGGCCGTGCCGTCTTCGCGGGACCCTGTTCGCGGAAACGGGGCCCGACGTCGTCCGACCGCTCGATCGAAGTCGAGCCGTCCCGCACGCCGGATCGCCCGCGTTCGGTTCCGAGGGAGCGAGTACCCGGTCGTGGATCGGCCGGCCCCGGCGACAGAGCCGGGATGCCGATCAGCGGTCGTCGTCCTCGCCGCGCTCCTCGCCGGTGGAATCCTCCGAACCGGATTCGCCCGCCTGCTCGGCGGCCTCGGCCCGTCGAATGGCCGCGATCGGATCGTCCAGATCCTCGTTGCTCTGGCCCCAGCGATCGGCGAAGTCCAGCGGCTCGTCCAGATCGGAACCGTCCGGCAACAGATCCGGGTGATCCCAGACCCGGTCACGGCTCGTGACACCGTGCCGTTCCGTGAGCAGCCGCCACAGCGATGCCGCCGCCCGCAGCCGGCGCGGACGCAGCTGCAGTCCCACGAGGGTCGCGAAGGTCTGCTCGGCGGGTCCGCCGGTGGCGCGCCTGCGTCGCACCGTCTCGCTGAGCGCGTCGGCGCCGGGCAGTCGTTCCCCGACCGCGTCGGCGACCACTACGTCGACCCAGCCCTCGACCAGGGCCAGCAGCGTCTCCAGCCGGGTCAGCGCGGCCTGTTGCTCGTCGGTGGTTCGCGGTTCCAGCATGCCGGAGTTCATCAACTCCTGCATCGAGTTCGGGTCGCTCGGATCGACCTTGCTCGCCAGGTCCTCCAGCGAGGAGGTGTCGACGTGGATACCGCGTGCGTACTCCTCGACTGTCGCCAGCAACCGCTGCCGCAGCCAGGGCACGTGACTGAACAGCCGGTGGTGCGCGGCCTCCCGTGCCGCCAGGAAGACGGTCACCTCGCTGGCGGGACGATCCAGGCCCTTCCCGAAACGCTCGATGTTGGCGGGCAGCAGTGCGGCCGTCCCGTCCGGGCCGAGCGGGAGCCCCACGTCGGTGGAGGTGAGCACTTCACCGCCGAGCTGTGCCAGCCCGTTGCCCAGCTGGGACCCGAAGGTCAGCCCGCCCATCTGGCCGAGCATGGACACGATCGGCCCAGCGGCCTGCTTGGCCTCGTCCGGCAGCGCTTCCAGCCACGCCTCGGAGACGCGCTCGGCCACCGGATCGCACAGCCGCTTCCAGGTGGGCAGCGTGTTGTCCACCCAGTCGCCTGCCGACCAGGACCGCACCACGTGCGTACCGGTCGGGAATGCGGTCGTGGGGTCCAGCCAGAGCTCGGCGAGCTGGATGCCGTCCTCGATGGCCTTGGTCTGCTGCTGGGTCGGCCGCTCGGTGTGCTTGTTGGTCTGCAGCTGCTGGTGGGCCAGCTGCTTGGCCAGGTCGTAGTTGACCGGCCCCGAGTCACCACTCGAGGAGTGGCTGAGGGCCTGCCCGAGCTGGGTCAGCATCTGGCCGAGCGCGCTGATGTCGAAATTCGGCATACCGCCGGAACCGGGCATGCCCCCGGGACCCGGCATCCCGCCGAAGCCGGGGAAGGAACCCGCTCCTCCGGAAAAGCCGGCGCCGCCCCCGGAGCCACCGTCCGATGAGTCGCCCCTGTTGCGATCATCGGGTTCCTCGTTGTCGGGATCTTGGGGGCCGAACCCGAAGGGCACATCACTCATGGTTCCACCGTACGCGGAACAGGCGGACGGGCAGTAGGTGAGCGGTCGGCCGCTCGCCGAGGGCGAACGTGGTGTCGAGATCGTCGTTACCCGACTCGGGATCGTCCCAACCTGACTCGGGATCGTCCCGGCCCGGCTCGGGATCGTCGCCGCCGAACTCCACATCTCGGGCGCCGCGCAAGTCGCCCGCCGGCCGTCGGTGTGCGGCACGTAGGGTGTCGTGCTGTGAGTCGCCGTACCTGGACCCTGCTTACGAGTGTCGTTCTGGTCGTGGTCTTCGGGCTGCTGGGAGTGTTCGTTCCGGTGCCCTACGTGGCACTGGGACCCGGTCCCACCCATGACACGCTCGGCTCTTCCCAGGGCAGGCAGGTAGTCCGGATCGATGGTACGAAGACCTTCCCGACGAGTGGCCATCTCAACATGACCACCGTCTCGGTCACCGACGAACTGTCGATCTTCAGCGCGCTGACCTTCTGGGTAAGCGGCGAATACGCCCTGGCGCCGCGCGAGCTCTACTTCCCACCGGACAAGACCGAGCAGCAGGTCCAGCGGACCAACACGCGTGCTTTCCGCAACTCGCAGACCGCCGCCGAGACCGCGGCGCTGCGTCATCTCGGTTACCCCACCGAACTCGTCGCCGAGGAGATAGTCGCCGACAGCCCCGCCGAAGGGGTGATCCAGCCGGGAGACGAGCTGATCGCGGCGAACGGCACCGAGCTGAGTGACCCGCGCTCGTTGGTGGACGCCCTGTCGGGCATCGAGCCGGGCCAGCGGGTCACCATCCGGTTCAGGCACGAGCAGCAGCAGCCGCAGCGGACCACCATCCGGCTCGCGCAACCGCCGGACGACCGCTCCCAGGGGTTTCTGGGTGTGCAACCCGCGCTGCGTCCGCGGGTCGATTTCGAGGTCGACATCAGGCTGCCCGACATCGGTGGCCCCTCCGCCGGACTGATGTTCTCGCTGGCCGTGGTGGACAAACTCACCCCGGGCCAACTCACGGACGGCAAGTTCATCGCGGGCACCGGTGAGATCGACTCGCAGGGCAACGTGGGTCGCATCGGCGGTATCGGTTTCAAGATGACCAACGCCCACGAGGCGGGCGCCGAGATCTTCCTGGTGCCGGAGGGCAACTGCGCCGCGGCCAGGTCCCAGGCCCCCGAGGGCATGCGGCTGATCGAGGTGGGAACCCTCGACGAGGCGGTCGACGCGCTCGAATCGGTCCGGGCTGGGGAGACACCCCCGCGCTGCTGATTCGGCGCGGCACCCGGTGGGTCCGGGTGCCGACAGCCGGGCCGCTCAGGGACCGAAGTGGCGTTCACCGGCCTCGGACCCCCGACGGAACGTCACTCCTCGAAGGTGGCGTGCATCGCGTTGAGCAGGTTCGGTGCCAGGGCACTGTCCTCGACGAGCTCGCCCTCCTCCCGCTCCGGATCACCGTCGAAGCCGTCGTCGACTTCGGGGTCCTTGTTGCGCAATCGCAGCAGGCAGGTCTGCGTACCGCCGCGCAGTACGGCGGCGACCAGCCGTGCTTCCCGGCGTTCCGGGTGTTGCGCGGCGGCGCTCCGCGCGGCGTCGTCCTCGCTCGGAAGCTCCTGCTCGGCCTCCGGGGGCAGCACCACGATCTCCTGGACCAGCGCGCAGCCCAGTACCCGTTCCGGCCAGCCGATACCAGCCAGGGCCTCGCCGATGTCGTTGCCGGGCAGCTCTTCCTGCTCCACCGGCGTCAGTGTCGAACTCGTGTTGAGCTGTTCGGCCAGGCCGGGCTCGGCCTCCAGCAGCTCCGCGGTGTCGACCAGCGCGAACATTCTGGCCGGACGTTCCCAGCCTTCCGAAGCCACGAACTGCTCGATCTCGCGTGCCACCGCGGGCAACCCCGCGGTCATTTCCTCGGTGATAGCGGACGACATTCACCCATCGTCGCACCGCCGAGACCTCCCGGTTCGATCCCCGTGGCAGCGCTCGTCGCAGGTGATCGGCACACCTTTCCACCCGGTGATCCCGCGTTGGGCGGGATGTCCGTTTGATGCGAATTCGCGGGCGCGTCCCACCATCTCGTGACGAGGTCGTAGAGTTGACCGCACGGGAGCCCGGGTCGCACCGGTGACCCGGCCCCGTTGCCCGCGGATCGTCACCAGGGAGTGCGCTGTGGCCACGAGGCCGGTAGGAGTACCCAATTTGTCCCGGCGAAGCCGGATCCTTCTGATCCTGGGCGCGGTCGTGCTGGTAGGACTGATAGTCGGATCACGCCTGATCGGGACATACGTCAATTGGCTGTGGTTCGGCAGTATCGACTACCGGGGGATCTTCACGACGATCGTGCTCACCCGGATCGTGTTGTTCGTCTGTGCGGCCGTTTTCCTCGCCGGAATCCTGGCGTTGAACCTCTGGCTGGCCTATCGCAACAGACCCGTGTTCGTGCCGCTCGGAAGTGGGCAGGACGACCCGCTGATGCGATACCGCACCGTCATCACGCAGCGGTCCAAGTGGTTCGGCATCGGAATCCCGGCGATCGTCGGCGCCATCGGTGGTCTGGCCGCCACCGGAGACTGGCGCATGGTGCAGCTGTTCCTGAACCGCACCCCGTTCGGGACCGAGGACCCGGTCTTCGGCAACGACATCAGCCTCTACATCTTCCAGCTGCCGTTCTTCCGCTGGCTGCTGGCCTGGGCGTTCATCGCCGTCACGCTGTCGTTCTTCGGCGCACTGGCCGTGCACTACATCTTCGGTGGCATCAAGCTCGCGGGCAGGTCCGGGCAGATCTCGCAGCCCGCCCGGATCCAACTCGCCCTGCTGGCCGGGATCTTCGTGCTGCTCAAGGCCGTCGACTTCTTCTTCGACCGCTGGGATCTGCTGCTTTCGCAGCGCAGTGAGCTGTTCACCGGTGCCAGCTACACCGACCTCAACGCGGTGATGCCCGCGAAGGTGATCCTGCTCTGCATCTCCATCATCTGCGCGCTGGCCTTCTTCGCCGCCGTGTTCCTGCGCAACCTGCAGATTCCGGCGCTGGCGACGGTGTTGCTGGTGCTGTCCAGTCTGGTCATCGGCGCGCTGTGGCCCGCACTGCTGCAGCAGTTCTCGGTCGAACCCAACGCCAACCAGCGCGAGGCGACCTCCATCGAGCGCAACATAGCCGCCACCAGGCAGGCCTTCGGCATCAGCAAGGAGGACGTGACAGTTCGCGAGAACTACACGCAGGGCGGTGACTCGGACTCCGGTGGTTCCGGTTCCGGCTCGGATGGTTCCGATGTCACTCCGGAGGAGGTCGCCCAGGACACCGGCACCGTCTCCAACGTACGGCTGCTCGACCCGAGCCTGCTCTCCGAGACGTTCACCCAGCTGCAGCAGCAGTTCAACTTCTACGGGTTCCCGGAAGAGCTCGACATCGACCGCTACCGGGACGAGAACGGCGAACTGCAGGACTACCTGGTCGCCGTGCGCGGGATCAACACCGATGGCCTGGCCGAGAACCAGCAGTCCTGGATCAACCGGCACATGGTCTACACCCACGGCAACGGTTTCGTGAGCGCACCCGCCGACCGCGTCAGCTCGGTGCCCGGCGAAGGAGGCGACACCGGTGCCTACCCGGTGTTCTCGATGAGCGATGTCGCCAACGATGGCCAGGGCGAGATCCCGGTCGAGCAGCCCAGGGTCTACTACGGCGAGCTCAACCAGGACTACGCCATCGTCGGTGCCGAGCAGGGTGAGGAGCCGCAGGAGTACGACACGCAGAACTCGCGCTACACCTACAAGGGTGAGGGTGGCGTCGGCATCGGGAACTGGTTCAACCGTGCCGTGTTCGCGGCCAACTACGGCGAGCGCAACATCCTGTTCAACCAGGAGATCGGCTCGCAGTCGCAGATCATGTTCAACCGCAATCCGCGGGAGCGGGTGCAGAAGGTCGCCCCGTGGCTCAAGTTGGACGGCGATCCCTACCCGGCCGTGATCGACGGGAAGATCAAGTGGATCGTCGACGGCTACACCACGCTGAACAACTACCCCTACTCCAAGCTGACCTCGTTCGGGCAGGCGGCCAGCGACTCCACCAGCAACGTCGCTCAGCCCGACCAGCAGATCAACTACATCCGGAACTCGGTGAAGGCCACCGTGGACGCCTACACCGGCGAGGTGACGCTCTACGAGTTCGGTGAGAAGGATCCGGTGCTGGAGGCCTGGAAGGGCGTCTTCCCGGGCGTGATCAAGCCGAAGAGCGAGATCAGTGACGAGCTGCGGCAGCACTTCCGCTATCCCGCCGACATGTTCAAGGTGCAGCGCGAGCTGCTCGCCCGCTACCACGTGGACGACCCGGGCGACTTCTACGCCACCCGCGGTTTCTGGGAGGTTCCCAACGATCCGAACCAGGACCAGCGCAGCGGTTCCGGTGAGAAGCAGCCGCCGTTCTACGTGATCGCGCAGGCACCCACGCAGAACCGGCCGACCTTCCAGCTGACCAGTGCGATGACGGCGCTGGAACGTCCGAACCTGTCCGCGTGGATCTCGGCCTCCTCGGATCCCGAGACCTACGGTCAGATCACCATGCTGGAGCTGCCCACGGACAACCAGACGCCGGGGCCGGTGCAGGTGCAGCGGCAGATGGAGTCGACGCCGAAGGTCACCGAGGACCGGACGCTGTTCGACAACCCCGGGGTTCGGGCGATGTTCGGTAACCTGCTGACCCTGCCGGTCGAGGGCGGGATGCTCTACGTGGAGCCGATCTACATCCGGCCGAACAGCGAGGACTCCTACCCGCAGTTGGCCAGGGTGCTGACCTCCTACGGCGACAGCGTCGGCTATGCCGATACGTTGCAGGGCTCGCTGGAGCAGGTGTTCGGTCCCGGGGCGGGGCAGAACACCGAGACCGCCGAGGACGAGAACCAGCAGCAGGACGGTCAGGGCCAGCAGCAGGGCGACCAAGGACAACAGCAGGGCGATCAGGGGCAGCAGCAGGGCGACCAGGATCAGCAGAGCGACCAGGACCAGCAGCAGGGCAGTGGTCAGGGGCAGCAGAACAGCTCCGAGGTGAACCAGGCCGTGCAGGAGGTGCAGGCCGCGATGGAAGAGGTCCGTTCCGCGCAGAGCTCCGGTGACCTCGGCCAGCTGGGTCAGGCGTTCCAGCGACTGGAGGAAGCCATGAACCGTTACGAGGAGGTCACCGGCGACGGTGGCTGATCCGTAGTGGGGAACCGGGTGGTCGAGCGGCCACCCGGTTCCGGTGGTCCAACCGCTCCGTGACAAGCGAAAACGCGGTAACCCCCACCCCCTGCGCGGGGGTGGGTGGCCACGGTGTAGAGTTGCAACTACAACGAAACACGGCGCGGGGTGGAGCAGTTCGGTAGCTCGCTGGGCTCATAACCCAGAGGTCACAGGTTCAAATCCTGTCCCCGCTACCAGAAAGCCCCCTTCCGGGACCCCGGAAGGGGGCGATTTTTCGTCCGGCTGGGGTTCGCCCCGTCGGGGATTCCTTCGGCACCGCTGCGGAAGCGGCACGAGCCGGACCACGTCCGGATCGCGGCACCCCTCCTGGGCGGACACGTGAGCCGCGCACGCTTGCCGGTCCGTCATCCGGTACGAGGTGTTGTTCCCCGGTTCGGTGGAGGGGAAACCGCTGATGAGCGGAGAGGATCATCGGTTGAGCACCCCCCTGTGTGGCGGTCGCGGGCGGCGGTGTAGAGTTGCAACTACAACGAAACACGGCGCGGGGTGGAGCAGTTCGGTAGCTCGCTGGGCTCATAACCCAGAGGTCACAGGTTCGAATCCTGTCCCCGCTACTGAGATCGACCCCCGGAGCACGGCTTCGGGGGTCGAATCGTGTTCGCGGGTCCCGGTCCTTCGCGAGGCGTTTCGTAGGGTCGCTTCACGAGCCCTCTCGTGGGGATCCTTCCCCGGGGCGAGCCCGAGTGGGGGCGGTAGGTCGCTGTCGGGGTCGATACCGGGCGCCGGTAGGCGACGTGAGCCGGAGACACAGCAAACGGGCACGTGGTTTCCACGGTTTCCGGGCCCGTGCATCGCCGAGCCCGGATCTCGTGCCCGTCGACCTCAGCCGTCGGCCCACTTGCGGGCACAGTTGGGCGAGCAGACCCGCCCCTCGCTGCTCCCGCTGCGGAAGGCACGCATCTTGCGGCCGCACACTATGCAGTTGTGCGGATTCTCCACCTGGATCGGCATCATCGACTTCGCCCGTTCCGAAACCTTGCTCGCCACCTTGGTCCTGCTCTGGGCGAGCTTGGTCCGCAGCAGACTCCGATGCACGGTGTTACCTCCCTAGCTCGGCGGGTCCGTCCCGTACGTTCCCGTCGCAGTGCCCGGCCCCGTTACGCTGCCGGCCAGTGTGAAGGGTGCCCTTAACAGCGGGTCTTACGCAGCATCTCAACCAGATTTACCCATTTCGAGTTAAAAATTGACCCTGTCCAGCGGACAGTGAGTGCACGAATCGGTCGCTCCCGGGGGATGAAACCGCGATGAAAGTGAATCCGGGTCGCGACAGTGGTTCCAAGCGCTTGATTGGATGCGTTGCGTGTTCACCGAACCCAGTGGTTGCGCTGCTGTTTCGGACACGGCATACGGCCATTGTGGACAGCCTGTCAGTGCCGTGGCACCGTAGGAGCCGTGACCGACCTGAATGCGACATCCGCAGCCTTGCTGGGACTTCTCCACGAGGGGCCGATGACCGGGGGACAGTTGGTGGCCGCGGCCACCGACCGGTTCAGCGGGTTCTTCAGCGTCACCCGCAGCCAGGTTTACCGGGAACTGCCCGCGCTGGCCGAGGACGGCATGTTGCGCCTCGGCAAACAGGGGCCCCGCTCCAGCCAGCAGTACATCATCACGGCGGCGGGCAAGCGTGCCTTCAAGTCGTGGCTGAACACCGAACCGGGGCCGGACAACGTGCGCAGCCCGCTGCTGTTGCGGTTGCGCTATGCCGGCATGCTCACCGCGAAACAACGTGACCACCTGGTCACCTCGGCCCGTGAGCAGTACGTCGAGAAGCTCAACGAGGCCAAGAACGCCGCCAAGGTGGCCGAGGACCCCTACGAGAAGGCCGCGGCGGACTTCTCGGTGGCGCACAACCGTGCGGTCATCAAGATGCTCGACGCGATACCCGAATGACCTTCGCGTGAGGTCCGAGCTCGGAAAAGGACCGCCGGTCCACGTCCGTGGCCGTGAAGCTGTGAAGTAGGCTGGGGAACCGTGAACCCCGACGTCGCCGCCGAGCTCAAGGACATGTCCGAAACCCTCGAGGGCATCGAGCGAGTCATGGATCTCGATGCGTTGCGGGCCCGGATCGCGGAGCTGGAGGAGGAAGCGGCTCGCCCGGACCTGTGGGACGACGTCGAATACGCCCAGCGGATCAACAGCCAGCTCGTGTACAAGCAGAGCGATCTGCGCAAGATCACCGGGCTTCGACAGCGTCTCGAAGACCTCGGAGTGCTCTACGAACTCGGTGAGAACGAGGACGACAGCGCCAGCGTCGCCGAGGCCGAGCAGGAACGCGGCCAGCTCAAGAAGGATCTCGCCGATCTGGAGATCCGCACCCTGCTCTCGGGCGAGTACGACGAGCGTTCCGCCATGGTCACCATCCGGGCGGAGGCGGGCGGCGTGGACGCCGCCGACTTCGCCGAGATGCTGCTGCGGATGTACCTGCGGTGGGCGGAACGCCACGAGTACGGGACCGAGGTCTACGACACCTCCTACGCGGAGGAGGCGGGCGTGAAGTCCGCGACCTTCCGGGTGGACACCCCCTTCGCCTACGGCACCCTTTCGGTGGAACAGGGCACCCACCGCTTGGTGCGTATCTCACCGTTCGACAACCAGGGGCGCAGGCAGACCTCGTTCGCGGGTGTGGAGGTGCTGCCGGTGGTCGAGGAGACCGACCACGTGGAGATCCCCGAGAAGGACATCCGGGTGGACGTGTTCCGCTCATCCGGCCCCGGCGGGCAGAGCGTGAACACCACCGATTCGGCGGTTCGGCTGACCCACCACCCCACGGGGATCGTGGTTTCCTGCCAGAACGAGAAGTCCCAGCTGCAGAACAAGGCAGCGGCCATGCGGGTGTTGCAGTCCAAGCTGCTGGCGCGCAAGCGGGAGGAGGAGCGGGCCCAGCTCGACGCGCTGCGCGACAGCAGCGGTTCCGGCTGGGGCAACCAGATCCGTTCCTACGTGCTGCATCCGTACCAGATGGTCAAGGACCTCCGTAGCGGCTACGAGGTGGGAAACCCCGAGTCGGTGCTCGAGGGGCAGATCGACGGGCTGCTGGAGTCCGGTATCCGGTGGCGCAAGCAGCAGCACGACCAGGAACAGCAGAGCTGATCCGAGCTCGCCGTACCACCTCGGCGAGCCGCCGTGCCGTAACCCGCCCGCGCAGGCCCCGTGCTCTCCCGGCGGCTCGGATGTCGTGGAGCTCCCTCCCGCGTGGGCGGTTCCGGTGGGTGCCTCCCGGCGTGCTCTCCGCCGCCCGCGCGGTCCGAAGCCGCTCGCGTCTCTACCCGCGTTCGAAAAGCGCGCATGGTAATTGGCCGAGTGCAACCAATGGTACGGGTGAGTGAAGGTCCTCCGAGTGGTCGCAGGTAAGCTCACTGCCCGTGATCCGGCTCGAACACGTGTCAAAGACGTACAAGACGTTGGCGCGCCCCGCACTCGACGACGTCTCGGTGTCCGTGGACAAGGGCGAGTTCGTATTCCTCATCGGCCCCTCCGGGTCGGGCAAGTCCACGTTCCTGCAGCTGCTGCTGCGGGAGGAGGTACCGACCCGAGGTCGGGTGATCGTCGCCGACTGGAACGTCGCCAAGCTGCCGAGACGGCGCGTTCCCAAGCTGCGGCAGCGGGTCGGTTGTGTGTTCCAGGACTTTCGCCTGCTCAACAACAAGACCGTCTTCGGCAACGTCGCCTTCGCCCTCGAAGTGATCGGAAAACCCCGGCACACCATCCGCAAGGTGGTTCCCGAGGTGCTGCAGCTCGTCGGTCTGGACGGCAAGGCGGACCGGATGCCGGTCGAGCTGTCCGGCGGTGAACAGCAGCGGGTCGCCATAGCCAGGGCGTTCGTCAACCGGCCGCTGGTGCTGATGTGCGATGAGCCCACCGGAAACCTCGATCCGGACACCAGCCAGGACATCATGCTGTTGCTGGAGCGCATCAACCGCACCGGAACCACGCTGGTCATGGCCACGCACGACCACTCGATCGTCGACTCCATGCGTAGGAGGGTCGTCGAGCTCAGTCACGGTCAGGTCATCCGTGACGACGCCCGTGGTGTGTACGGCGTGGGCCGCTGAGCCCGCCGCACGCAAGGGCAGCCCCGAACCCCAAGTCGCAGAACGCACCGAAAGCTGACTCAAGATGCGCGCGAGCTTCGTATCCAGCGAGGTCGTCAACGGCCTTCGTCGCAACGTGTCGATGACGATCGCGATGATCCTGACCACCGCGGTTTCCCTCACCCTGCTCGGTGGTGGCCTGATCGTCGTCCGCAAGGTGGATCAGGCCCAGGAATCGCTGCGCGACGCGGCAGACGTCGTCGTCTACATGAGCGAGGACGTCAGTGCCAACGATCCCGAGTGCGCCAACGATCCCTGTTCGGGGATCCGTTCCGAGCTGGAGCAGGCCTCCGGTGTGCGGTCGGTGCAGTATCTGAACCGCCAGGCCATCTTCGAGCGGGCGACCGAGGAGTTCTCGAACCAGCCGCAGCTGCAGGAACTGGTTCGCCCCAAGGCACTGCCCGCGGCCCTGTGGGTCGAGTTGGGCGACAACGTCACGCCGCGGGCCATCAAGGAGCAGTTCGAGGGACGTACCGGCATCGGTTCGATCAACGACCAGTCCCAGTTCGTGCGGAACATGGTCAACAAGCTCAACGACGTGCGTGACGGGACGTTCCTGATCGCCGCGTTGCAGGCGTTCGCCGCGCTGCTGCTGATTTCGAACACCATCCAGCTCTCGGCGTTCAACCGCCGCACCGAGACGGGCATCATGCGGTTGGTGGGTGCTTCCCGCTGGTACACCCAGCTGCCCTTCCTGCTGGAGGCCATGGTCTCCGGCATCATCGGTTCCGTCGCGGCGACCGGGCTGCTCATGGTGCTCAAGGAGGCGTTCCTGGACGGGCTGATGAAGCCGCTGACCAACGCCAACCTGCTGACCCCGGTCAGTTACGCCGACGTGGCCTTCGTGGCACCGATCCTGGTGCTGGTGGCCTCGGCGATCTCCGGCCTGACCGGGTATCTCACCCTGCGGCTGTACGTCCGGATCTGAGGAGCGCTCGTTTCGCGGCCCGACACCTCGGCGCTCGGCACCGGGGGCCGGGCCGCACCGCGTGCGAAAACCACGTGGTCCACTCGTCGGGCGCAGCGCTATGCTCGCCGGTATGGCAAAGGAACGTGGCCACAACCTGATCGCGCGCAACCGCAAGGCGCGGCACGACTGGACGGTGCTGGACACCTACGAGGGCGGCATGGTGCTGACCGGAACCGAGGTGAAGAGTCTCCGTCAGGGACGAGCCTCGCTGGTCGACTCCTTCGCGACGATCGACCGGGGCGAGGTGTGGCTGCGCAACGTGCACATCCCCGAGTACACCGAGGGGACGTGGACCAACCACGCCCCGCGTCGTTCGCGCAAGCTGCTGCTGCACCGCGACGAGATCGAACGACTGCTGGGCAAGACCAAGGAGAGCGGGCTGAGCCTGGTGCCGCTCTCGTTGTACTTCTCCGACGGCAAGGCCAAGGTCGAGCTGGCACTCGCCCGAGGCAAGCGGATCCACGACAAGCGCAGGGACATGGCCAAGCGCGACGCCGAGCGTGAGATGGCGCGGGCGATCGGCCAGCACCGGAAGGGCATGCGCTGAGATGCCGTTGGGCGGACGAATCCCGTGTGATCGGCCGCGTTCGGACCGGGTGGCGCACGCGGCGTTCGGCCGCCCGCGGTGAGCGGGCTCGAGGGGCCGTCGTCCGACGAGGAGGTTCCGGACTGGCTCGCCTCCCTCGGCCTGCCGGGGCTGGTGGATCTGCACACGCACTTCCTGCCCGAGCGCGTGCTGCACAAGGTCTGGGACTACTTCGACCTGGCCGGTACTCACTACGGGATCGACTGGCCGATCCGGTACCGCTTCGACGAGCCGACCCGGCTCGACGTGCTGTCCGGCCTCGGGGTGCGCTTGTTCGCTCCGCTGGTGTATCCGCACAAACCGGGGATGGCCGAGTGGCTCAACCGCTGGGCGCTCGAATTCGGCCGTACCACGCCCGGTGCCGTGCCCACCGCCACGATGTATCCGGAACCGGGAGCCGCCGAGTACGTGGCCGCCGCCCTGGAAGGTGGGGCGCGTTGCTTCAAGGTGCACGTCCAGGTGGGCGGGTTCGACCCGCGTGACCCGCTGCTGCGGCGACCGTGGCAGCTGTTGGCCGAGTCCGGGGTGCCGGTGGTGGTGCACTGCGGTCACGGCCCGCTGCGCGGGGAGTTCACCGGGCTGGACGTGTTCGCCGAGGTGCTCGAACGCCATCCGGGGCTGGTGGCGGTGCTGGCGCACGCCGGTATGCCCGAGTACGGCCGCGCGCTGGAGCTGGCGCGGGACCACCCCGGGGTTTACCTGGACACCACGATGGTCGGTGTCGCCTTCAGCGAGCGGTTCGCGCCGTTGCCCCCGGACTGGGCCGACCGGCTGGTGCCCGTGGCGGAGCGGGTGGTGTTCGGCTCCGACTTCCCGAACATCCCCTATCCCTACGCCGAGCAGCTGGCAGCCGTGGCCGGCTGGGCCGCAGCCGAGGAGCGACTGGGAATATCGTTCCTGCGTGCGGTGTTGTACGACACGCCCGCACGGTTGCTCGGATACGATTGACCGGGTCGTGGTTGCCGGTCCGTGAACCGGTGGTTCGCCCCGCGGGACTTTTCGCGAACCGATCCGCCGGACCGGGAGTGATCGGGCGGGAGTCGTACGTTATGATGTTGGATACGGCTCCGTCCGGGCGAGTTCGCCCGGTGGGGGCGGACTGTCGCACAACAGGTTGCTTAGTAACAAAACACGGGGGTGAACGGTTTCGACTCTGGCCGTTGAGCCAAGGGAAGCGTGCCGGTGCAGGCGGAAGACCACCGTAAAGCGTCGCCGTAAATTAACAAGCGCCGACAACAAGAGTCAGCGCGAGTTCGCACTCGCCGCCTGAGCGAGTAGCGACTCTGTCGGACCGGGTAAGTCTCCGACCCGGACCCCGGCATCGGTTAGGGGACTCACCGTTTAGTTCGGTCGCGGGACTGAACGGGACATCGCACAGCGACTGGGCTTGTCACACCGGCTTGTTCGCGTGACCGGTGAAGCCGAGTAGAGACAGAGCGGACTGCGCACGGAGAAGCCTTGGTGAGGCGACAGAGGACCCGGGTTCGAATCCCGGCACCTCCACTGCGGTCCCGGTGACCGCGCGAATCTCGAAGTGATACCCCGCCCGGCGAGTCCCGCCGGGCGGGGTTTTTCGTTGTCGCGGGGTTTTTCGTTGTCGGAGCACCGCGCCGCGCCCGGTGTCTCTCCCTCATCGGGCGCGGCGATTTCGCGAGAAATTGACGCCAAGCCGCTCCGTTGTTGCCACATTTCCGCTGCTGCGCCGTCGTCGCGTGCGGGGTCGTGCGGCTACGATACCGCCGTGCTCACCGCGACGGCGAGTATCGGAGGCAGGCGATGAGTGGAAACCATTCCCACGGCCACGGCCAGGTCGGGCGGAGCGATTCCCCGCGCGGACCGCGCGCCACGCGTTCGGCCCTCGTGGGGGGACTGCTCCACCGGCTCGGGCATTTCTTCCTGCCCCACGAGCACGACCCCGCCGAACGGGTGGACACCGAGCTGGAGGGCAGTCGCGCGGGAATGCGCGCCCTGTGGCTCTCGCTGCTGGTGCTCACCGCCACCGCCGCGCTGCAAGCGGGCGTGCTGTGGTTCTCCGGCTCGGTGGCGCTGTTGTCCGACACGCTGCACAACATCGCCGACGCGCTCACCGCCGTCCCGCTCGCGGCGGCGTTCCTGCTGGCGCGCAGACCCGCCAACCGTCGCTTCCCCTACGGTTACGGCCGAGCCGAGGACGTCGCCGGGGTGCTCGTGGTGCTGGTGATCGCGGGTTCGGCGGTGGCCGCACTGGTCGAGTCCGCACACCGGTTGTTCGACCCCGCCGGCATCGGTGATCCGCTGCTGGTGGCGCTGGCCGGTGGTGTGGGGTTCTGCGGCAACGAGCTCGCCGCTCGGATACGCATCCGCACCGGCCACCGGATCGGTTCGGCCGCACTCGTGGCGGACGGGCTGCACGCCAGGACGGACTCGTTCACCTCGCTCGGCGTGGTGCTCGCCGCTGGTGGGGCGGCACTGGGGTGGCCGTTGCTGGATCCACTGGTAGGTCTGCTGATCGGTCTGGCCATCGCGATGGTCACCTGGTCGGCGGCCAAGCGGATTCTGGCGCGGTTGATGGACTCGGTGGCGCCGGAGCTGACCGACACCGCCTACCGGGCGCTGGGCACCCATCCGGACGTGCGTTCGGTGGAGGCGGTGCGGCTGCGCTGGATCGGGCACGCCCTGCACGCCGAGGTGCAACTCGGTGTCGCCGCGGAACTCACGCTGTACCGGGCGCACGAGATCGCGCACGAGGCCGAGCGTGACCTGCACCGGGAGCTGCCCCGACTTTCCGGTGCCACGGTGCACGCTCATCCGGCCGAACTCGGCTGAGTCGTTACCGGGTGACAACGATCACCGTTGACGTGGTCTCTCCGCTTTCACGCGAGTGACCCTGCCGTCCCCGTGCGTTCCGTTCCGGTGCTATTCCCTGGTCACGGAGCTGACCGCGGGTTGATCCACGCGAATCTTCGCGTATCGCTGTCAAGCGTGAACGCAGCGTCAGCACGTAAAATCAGGCAAATGGTGTGCCGGGAAGACTGGTCGGCGGGAAGTTGATGGACGACCCGAACAGGACGTGTTGATGGCGACCGATCCCCAGCGTGACGAAGCACGTGCGGATTCCCAGGACGGGAGTTCCCCGCACGAGCATTCCCGACCCCAGGACTCGCGTTCCGAGGAGACGCAGCGCAATCCGGTGCGGCGCTTGTTCGCCCCCACCCCCGATGCCGAGAAGCGCACCCTCGCCGACATCCTGCGCACGGAGGCCGTCGGCGGTGTGCTGGTGCTCGTGGCCGCGGTGCTCGCGCTGCTCTGGGTCAACTCGCCGTGGGGCGAGACCTACAAGACGGCCGCCGAGTTCGTCCCCTGGCCGGGCGGGGAGTTCCTCGGGCTGGACCTGAACCTCAAGCACTGGACCTCGGACGGGCTGCTGGCGATCTTCTTCTTCGTGGTCGGCCTGGAGCTCAAGCGCGAGTTCGTGGTGGGTGAACTGCGCAATCCGCGAAGAGCCGTGCTGCCCGTGGTGGCGGCCGTGGCGGGAATGATCGTCCCCGCCCTGTTCTTCTTCGTCATCGCCTCCACAGCGGGCGGGGACGCGTTGCGTGGCTGGGCGATCCCCACGGCCACCGACATCGCTTTCGCGCTGGCCGTGCTCGCGATCGTCGGCAAGTACCTGCCCAGCGCGTTGCGCGCCTTCCTGCTGACGCTCGCGGTGGTCGACGACCTGCTGGCGATCACGGTCATCGCCGTGTTCTACACCGACGACTTCCATCCGCTGCCGCTGCTGGGGGCCGTGCTGCCGATAGTGGCTTTCGCGTTGCTGGTGCGGCTGCGCGGTCCGTGGTGGCCGGTGCTGCTGGTGCTCGGTGTGCTGGCCTGGGGACTGGTGCACGAGTCCGGAGTGCACGCCACCATCGCCGGTGTGCTGCTGGGCTTCACGGTTCCGGTGCTGGGCCGGGGTGGCAGCGAACCCGGACCCGCCGAGCACCTGGAACACCGCTGGCGCCCGATCTCGGCAGGGGTGGCGGTACCGCTGTTCGCGCTGTTCGCGGCCGGGGTTTCGCTCGGCGGGAGCGGCATCGCGACCGCCTTCGCGGATCCGGTGGTTCCCGCGGTGATGGCGGGGCTGGTGCTCGGCAAGCTGGTCGGCATCTTCGGTGCGACGTTCCTGATGGCCAAGTTCACCGGGGCCCAGCTCGACGCCAACCTGTCCTGGTGGGACCTGATCGGTCTCTCGCTGCTCGCGGGAATCGGTTTCACCGTCTCGCTACTGATCGGTGAACTCGCCTTCGGCGCCGGTGAACGTGGTGAGAACGTCAAGGTCGCCGTGTTGCTGGGTTCGGTGCTGGCCGCGCTGCTGGCCTCTGTGGTGCTCGGTATCCGTAACCGTGCCCACCGCAGGGCACAGCCGAACGGTGCCGGGTAGCTCGCGAGTCGGTGACCACCACACCGGGTGAGACCGCCGCCCGGGCGATCCGGTACGTCCCGTCGTCCGCCGGTCGGTGGTGGATACCGGTGTGGCCCCACGGGGCGGGGAGGCGCGAGGTCAGCCGCTCCGCCCCGTGACGGTGGAGCGCTGTTCCGGGGAGCCGTCGAGTTCGGCGGTCAGTTCCGCGACAGCGCTCCGGGCGGTGCGGCCCACACCGATCAGAGTGGCCGAGGCGGCACCGGTCCACTCGCCGTAGCCCAGCAGATGCAACCTCGGCTGTTCGAGACTGCGGGTTCCCTCGGTGGGAATGCGGCCGTGCCGTCCGCGCGGCCCCAGTGGACGCGGTTGCCGAAGGGCGGGCCGGAACCCGGTGCACCACACGACGTCGTCGAACTCCCGCTCGGTTCCGTCCGCCCATGCCGCGCCACGTCGGGTGAGCCCGTCGAACATCGGAAGCGCGTGCAGCACTCCTCGTTCGCGGGCTCGCCGCACCCCGTCGACCCGCACCGGTCGTCGCACGGGCAGTTCGTAGCGGCGTTCGTGTTCCAGCGGGTATTCGACCGCGTGGTCGACCGTGGGAAATTCCGCGCCGGGCTGTGGTGGCATCGGCCAGCCGGGCAGCGAGTTGTGCGGAGCGGGGGAGAACAGCCGCAGCGATGGCCACATGTGCTGCCACGCCCAGCCGACCTGCTGCCGCTCGCCGAGGATCACGAAGTCCACGCCCGCTCTGCGCAGGAAGTATCCCGCCGCGAGCCCAGCCTGGCCACCGCCGATGACGATCACCTCGTGGCGCGGTGTTCCCGACATCCCGCTCTCGCGTTCCTCGGGGCGTGGGGCTTCGCGGTTTCCGAAAAGCTTTCACGCTCCTGCGCTATTCCGCCGTGTCCGTCCGGACCGGGATCACTCGGGGCGGAAACCGTAGGGCAGCTCCAGCCGGTGCGCGGCGAGTAGCTCGGTGTCGGCCAGCAGTTCGGCGGTCGGGCGGTCGGCGACCACCTGGCCACCGTCGAGCAGCACGCTGCGCGGACACAGCTGCAGGGCGTAGGGCAGGTCGTGGGTGACCATCAGCATCGTCGGGTTCAGCTCCAGCAGCAGTTCCGCCAGCTCGCGGCGTGCCACCGGCTCCAGCCCGGCCGAGGGTTCGTCGAGCACCAGCAGCCTGGGGTCGCAGGCCAGCACCGTGGCAAGCGCCACCCGCTTGCGCTGCCCACCGGACAGCCGCAGCGGTGCCCGGTCGGCGTGCTCGGTCATGCCCACCGCTTCCAACGCTCGCCGCACCCGTTCTTCCAGATCGGTGCCCCGCACCCCGAAGTTGATCGGCCCGAAGGCAACGTCCTCGCGCACCGTGGGCATGAACAACTGGTCCTCGGGGTCCTGGAACACCAGCCCAACCATGCGGCGGATCTCGCGCAGGTTCGGTTCGGCGACCTCCAGCCCGTCGATCGCCAGGTGGCCCTGCCGCGCCGGGATGATGCCGTTGAGGTGCAGGGTGAGCGTGGTCTTGCCCGCGCCGTTCGGTCCCAGCAGCGCGACCCGTTCCCCCTGCTCGACGCGCAGTCCGATCCGGTGCAGCGCTTCGGTGCCGTCCGGATACGAGTAGGTGAGTCCGGACAGTTCCAGCACGGGGTTCGCCGCGTCGTTCCCCCGCGAAATCAGCGGCGCGGTCTCCGTGCCGCCCGCTTTCTCGTTCAGCTCGTCCACACTGCCACTCCCGCGATCACAGCGCTCGTCGCCGCCGGGCTCAGGCCCAGCAGCCAGTTCCGCACCTCCTGACCCCGCGTCACCTGACGTGGTTCGTTCGGCTCCGGCAGTTCACCGGACCAGCCGCGCGCGACCATGGCCAGGTGCACCCGCTCCCCGCGTTCGTAGCACCGCAGGAACAGCGTGCCGACACCGCGGGCGGTCGCGTTCGCCTGCCACAGAAAGCGCGGACTGTCCCCGCGCGAGATCCGCGCCAGCCGCATCCGGCCCGCCTCGCCGATCACGACGCCGACGTAGCGCAGCATCAACGATGAGATCATGATCAGTGTCGTGGGGGTGCGCAGTCGCTGCAGCCCCAGCAGCAGCTCCCTGGGGGAGGTGGTGGCTGCCAGCGTCAGCGAGCAGAACAGGCCCAGCGTGCCTTTGGCGAGGATGTTCCATGCCGCGAGCAGCCCGGGGACCGACAGCGCCAGCCCGGCCACCTCGGTGCGTTCCCCGCCGAGTGCGAACGGCAGCACCAGCGCGAGCACCACGAACGGCAGCTCGATCAGCAGGCGGCGGGCCAGCCAGCCCGGAGGGATCCGTGCCACGGCGGCCAGCGCGCCGAGCAGCAGTGCGAAGCCACCGAAGGCCCAGAACGCGGCGCGCGGGGTGGCGACCACGCAGAGCACCACGCCGAACGCGGCGAGCAACTTGATCTGCGGTGCCAGCCGGTGCAGCGCGCTGTCACCCGGCAGGTGCAGCACACCGCCGTCGCCCGCGCTCATCGTCCGGTGTCGGGCGGGTCACCGTTCGGTGCGGTGGTCGAACTGCCCGAGGTCGGGCCGCTCGGCTTGCGCAGCAGTGCGAACAGTCCGCCCGCCAGCAGCAGGGTGACGAGCACACCGAGGATTCCCGCGAGCCCGGTCAACGAGCTGTTGCCCAGTACGGTGTAGTCCGCCAGCGGGCTCTCGGCGAAAGCGTGCTCCGTACCGCCGCGCGCGATGCAGTCACCGGTGAGCTGTTCGCCGTTCGAGGTCCGCACCGTCTCGCAGCCCTGCCGGGTGACGGTTTCGAGCCCGTCGGGGGAGGAATCGGCCAGATAGGACACCACCGCGGCGACGAACAGTGCGACCACGCCGAACCGGACGAAGAACGTCCTGCCACCGCGGCGGCGCTGTGCTGTGTTGTTCATGACCTGCCTTCCACGGTTCCCGACGCGGATTCGGTGTCGCCTCGCGCGGTCGGTCGTCCACTGCTCGGGGTCGCACGCAGCAGCCGGATCAGGTCGGGACGGCCCGCCGCGACCGCGCCGACGGTCAGCGCGGTGATGATTCCCTCGCCGATGCCGATCAGCAGGTGGATGCCGAGCATGGGCAGCACGGCCTGTGCCACGGAGAAACCGGCCGCCCCGCCGATCCAGTACTCCAGCAGGAAGCCCACCGAGGCCATGACGGTGTTGATCGTTCCGGCGAGGAAGGCTGTGACCAGCAGTCCGGATCTGTTGCGTCTCGCGAGAGGGCGCAGTGCCACCGCCACCAGGTAGCTGGCGGCGGTGCCGAGCAGCGCCATGTTGGTGATGTTGGCGCCGAGCATCGTCAGGCCGCCGTCGGCGAACAGCAGCGACTGCACCACCAGCACGATGGACACGCACAGCGTGCCCACCCACGGGCCGACCAGGATCGCGACCAGCGCGCCTCCGAGCAGGTGTCCGCTGACGCCGGGCAGCACCGGGAAATTGATCATCTGGGCGGCGAAGACGAAGGCCGCCACCAGGCCCGCCATCGGCGCGGTGCGATCGTCCAGCGTGGCTCGGGCCTTGACCAGCGAGAACCCGATTCCGGCCAGCGCGATCGCGCCGAACAGCAGGGCGGTCGGCGCGTTCAACAACCCGTCCGTCATGTGCAGGGCGAGCGGAGTGGTGTGCACGGCATGCTCCCTAGGGGCGCTGATCTCCCGCTCAGGCTAGGTGCCGTCGTGGTGCTGTGACCACAGTTGTGCAACAACGACCACATCGTGGTTCGGTCTCGGCGTCGTGACTTGAGCCTCGTGCCGCTGCCCCGTGAGCCGAGTCGCCCCGCTGCGTCTCCCGCACCCCCGCTGCCGTCTCCCTCACCCCTCCGCCGCTGTCTCCGCGATTTCGCGAGAAATTGACGGCGGGATGCGGCGCAGCGCGGTGTCGATTTCTCGCGAAATCGCCGGGCGTCGGGGTGTACCGCGGCGGGGTGGGGGGCCCGGCCGGGTCGGGAGCGGGGAGGGGACCCGGCCGGGCGGGGACGGCCCGGCCGCCCCGGTCGTCGGGGGTTTCGCGGCGGTCGGGCCGTGGTCGGGGGAGTGTCGGGCTACAGGGTGCGGAGTCCGTCGAGCACGCGGCGCATGAGCAGCAGCTCCGGGTGCTGGTCCGGTGAGTCGTGGTCCCGGTCCGGCACGGTAGATTCGGCAGTCGGGCTCCCCGGTAGGTAACGGCTACCGGGGCGTCCCTTTCCCGGGGGATCGTCGAGGGGCCAAAGCGTGCCCGACCAGCTCATCCGCCGTGTTTCACGGCCCGCGAGTCCGGGGCGGTACGTCGGGAGCGCCCCCGTCGTCCGGTGGAGCAGTTTTCCCACGGTCAGTGCGTCCACCCCGGCCAGTGCGTGGCGGGGTCGGTACCGGCTCGGATGCGTGCGGATCGCCAGGGTGATCGCCACGGCGGGCAGCAGGAAAGCACCGGTCAACGCGAGCAGTGGTTCAGTCATCCTCGTTCCCGTGGTCCCTGTCGTTTCCGCGTTCCCCGTCGCTTTTGTCGTTCCCGTCGTTCCCGCTGCTCGGGTCGGGACCGTCCGCTTCGGCGGGGTGCTCGGTTCCGGCGGTGAGCTCGCCGCGCGGCAGGGTCGCGGCGTGCTCGTGAAGCGCCGCGGCCAGCTGCTCCAGCGCGTCAGCGGTGTCGTCGCACTGGGTGGGGCTGTAGCGGTTTCCGCCGATCTCGTAGGCGGCTCGCTCCAGCAGCCAGTGGCCCTGGGTCAGCAGTCCGGCCAGGTGGGTGTGGGGGTTGCTCATGAGTTCGCTCCGATCCGTCGTTCGATCTCGGCCAGTGGTTCCAGACCCGCGATCTCGCGGGTTCGCTCGTCGCAGGCGCGGCAGGTCTTCCAAAGCCAGGCGAGATCACCGGTGGCGCTGGTGACCCGCTGCCCGCAAAGCGTCGTCACCGTGATGTCGGGCGGGAACTCGTTGCCCGAGAAGGACGGAACCTGGTCCTGACTGGCGTGCCTGGCCCGATCTCCGGGCACCCAGGTGAAGGGGTGTGACATGATCACTCCTACTGGAACTCTTCTCACCAGTGGTGTCGCTGGTGCGATCTGGTGTGCACCAGATTGCTAGTGATGCCCCACAGCTCGCAATCCCACGATCGGTTGACTTTGTCCGTTCGCGTGTCCAACTAGGATCGGTGTATGGCTCGCACCAACGGAGGTACGCCAAGAGCGCGTGCTCTCGGCGCTGAACTGCGAAGAGCACGCGAAGAGTGCGGTATAGGTGTTCGCGAACTGGCGCGCCGTCTCGATACCGATCACTCGAAGATTTCGCGTCACGAGAGCGGACATTCGACTCCTCCGGCGCCGGAGTACGTGGCGAGCATCCTCACGGCACTGGGGGTTTCCGAGAACGAGCGCGAAAGACTCGTCGAGATGGCACGTGGCGCAGGGGAACCCAACTGGGTCTCACCTGGTGTGCCTGGTGTGCAACATGAGTTGACCACCCTGATCGAGTTCGAGCGGGACGCCACTCAGGTGACCGAAGTATCGACGATGGTGCTGCCGGGATTGCTGCAGATCGCCGACTACGCACGAGCGGTAATGACGGGAGCTTCGAGCAGCGATGTCGAAGCACGTGTCACGCTTCGGCTCGGAAGGCGAGAGATCCTGACGAACAAGCAGGGTCCGCACTTCACCGCTCTCATCATGGAAACCGCGTTGCGCAATCCGATCGGTGGTCGTGCCGTTCTCGCCGAGCAACTTCGGCACATCGTCGACGTGGCGAGTTGGGAAAGAGTGACTGTGCAGGTCATCCCAGCCGGAATCGAGAGGTGGCACCCCGCGCACGCGGGAGCCTTCATCCTGTTCGAATTCCCGAAGTCGAAACCGATCGTCCACATAGAGCAGTACAGTTCCTCCACCTTCCTGCACGAGCCCGAGGATGGTCGGGCATATCAGGAAGCGGCGGGTACGCTCCGGCAGTTGGTGATGAGCCCTGAGGATTCCACGGAGCTCATCGCTCGTATCGCCAACGAAACGGAGAACTCGCAGTGACGGCACACCACCCCGAAGGATGGCGTAAGTCCAGCCGTTCGCAGCATCAAACGGCGTGCGTCGAGGTCGGTCGGATCGCCGACGGCGCGGCGGTGCGGGACAGCAAGGATCGTTCGGCCGGGTTCGTCACGGCCAGTGGTTCGCAGTGGCGGGCGTTCGTGACGGCGGTCAAGACCGACCGGTTCGGCTGAACCCGCGCGGACACCACCGACACGGCGTCCCGAGGCGATCTGAGGTAGCCCGGGTCGTTTCGGGGCGCCGTTTCCGCGTATTCCACGTGATGGTAACCGACGGCCGTTGGTCTTAACGGCAGAATGTTGTCGTGGACCCGCTACACGATCCGGACGACGAAGAACTGCTCGCACCGGAGCAGGCCCGTGACCTCGCCGCGCTGGTGGAGCGCGCGCAGCTGGCCTCCGGGGCGGTGCGCGAGGGGCGAGTCGGCAAGGTCGGCGTCGCCGACGTCGTGCTCAACGCGGGTAACCCGCTGGCCCTCGGCAACCGCGCCTGCGGATTGTGGGGCACCTCCGCCGAGGTCGCCACCACGCTGTTCCGGCTGGAGAGCGTGTTCGCCGAGTCGGGCAGGCCCGAGGCCGTGGTGCACGCCTCCCCGACCACGGTGGCCGACATCGAGGGGATCGCCGACGACTCGGGCTGGCACGCGGTCGCCGAGAACGTCGCGCTGCTGTACCGCCCCGACCCGGCCGCACGCGAGACCGAGGCCATCGGCACCCACCCGGTGCGCGAAGCGGTGCAGGACGACCTGCCCTCGGTGGCCGAGCTGCTGGCGGACGAACTGGACCTCTCGTCCGGGGCCGAACGCCGCCTGCCGCGCAACCTCGGCCAGCGGCTGGACGATCCACGGTGCTTCCTGCACGTGCTGGACGACGGCGAGCTCGAACGGGTGGCCGGGTTCGTGCTCGGTTTCGCCGAGAGCGGCATGGGACTGGTCGAGCACATCGCGGTACGCCCCGGCAGGCGCAATCGAGGCAGGGGCGGTGAGCTGCTGCGCGTCGGGGTGGACGCGGCCGTGGAACGCGGGGCGCTGCTGGTGGCCACGCACGCCGAGGACGGCGGATCCGCGCAGCGCTTCGCGGAGTCCTGCGGCTTCGAGACCGCCTACGCCGTCACCGCCTACACCCGCCGCGTGGACGAACTCCTCGAATAGCTACGCCACGGTCCGCCGTGCCTGTCGAGTGGCGATCTCTCCCGCCGGCTCGCATCTTCTCTCCGAGAACGGAGTGCCGGACAGGACGTCCGGTGGGCACTGTATCTCCGGTGGGCGCTGTAATCTCCGGTAGTCGTCGCGGCCGGTGAGCACCGCGTCACGTGTGGCGAAATCCCGCCCGGGGTGGCGAGATCGGGAATATTTCACGATCGAGTGAACTTGTGCCCTGCTGGACGACAAGGAGGCACAGTGCCGGAGACCTCGCCGACCGCGACCGAGAACCAGCCGAACGAATCGCCACGCAAGTCGAGCACGCTGTCCGAGCTGCCCCGCGAGATATGGGTCCTGATCAGCGGCGGTTTCATCGTCGCCATCGGGATGGGCATCGTCTCGCCCGCGCTGCCCACCTTCGCGACCAGCTTCAACGTCGGCGTGACGGCCGCGGCTTTCATCGTCAGTGCCTTCGCGCTGATGCGGCTCGTCTTCGCCCCCGCCAGCGGACGGCTGGTCTCGGCGTTCGGCGAGCGGCCGAACTACGTGCTCGGCATCGTCATCGTCGGCATCAGCTCCACCGCCTGCGCCTTCGCGCAGTCCTACTGGCAGCTGCTGGTGTTCCGGGGGCTCGGCGGCATCGGCTCCACCATGTTCACCGTCTCGGCGCTGGCCCTGCTGGTGCGGCTCGCCCCGGCACACCTGCGTGCCAGGGCCTCCGGGCTGTGGGCGACCAGCTTCCTGCTGGGCAGCATCTCGGGTCCGGTGCTCGGCGGGCTGCTGATCGGGTTCTCGCTGCGACTGCCCTTCCTGATCTACGGCATCGCGCTGTACCTGGCCGCCTTCGTCGGCTGGTTCCTGCTGCGCGACTCCACGCTGGCCGATCCGCAGCAGTACGCCGACGCCCCCGACCTCAGGGTCACCACCGCGTTGCGGGACGCCAGTTACCGCGCCTCGCTGCTGGCGAACTTCAGCAAGGGCTGGACCGCGCAGGGCGTGCGGATCGCGCTGATCCCGCTGTTCATCGTCGAGGCGATGCGGCTGCCCGACGCGATGACCGGTATCGCCCTGTCGGTGTTCGCGGCGGGCAACGCGGCCGTGCTGTTACCGGCGGGCAGGCTGGCCGACTCGCGCGGGCGCAAACCGATGCTGCTGAGCGGGTTGGCCATCGCCGCTGTGGGCAGCGCCGCGATCGGATTCAGCGAGTCGGTGCCCTGGCTGCTGGGGGCCTCGCTGGTGGGCGGAATCGGCATGGGGCTGTGCACCCCGGCGCAGAGCGCGGCCGTGGCCGACATCGTCGGGCCGAAGGCCAAGGGCGGCCCGGTGCTGGCCGCCTTCCAGATGTCGGCCGACGTCGGCACGATCATCGGGCCGCCGCTGGCGGGTGCGCTGGCGGGCGCGTTGTCCTACCGTGCCGCGTTCCTGCTCACCGGTTGTGTGGCGCTGGTCGCGATGGTGACCTGGCTGTTCGCGCCGGAGACGCTCGGCCGCAAGTCCCGTTCCGAGCCGACCGATTCCGATCGGAACGTCGAGTCGGCAGATCCCGCGTAGTCGACCGGAACGGGCGCGGCGGAACGGGCATGGCGGAACGAATTCCCGGCGACGGGTGTCGCACCGCCGCCAACCGGGTACCCCCGCGAAAAACCCGGTGGGGAGGGGAGCGCGTGTCCATGGAAACCGGAGTGGAAGCAACCGAGTTGTCCGAGGTCGACCTGCGGCGGGAGCTGCGGCACCTGCACGAGACGCGGAACGAGACGTTTCTGCACGGTTCCTCGGACGCCCTGGAGGAACACACCCGCAGGACGTTCGAGCTGGAGCAGGAGTACCTCCGCAGGCATCCCGAACGGGAGGTCGACCCGAGGCGCACCCGGGAGGGCGCCCGAGCGGGTTGAACGCCGCGTGGCGGCGGTGCGGGCGACCGAGACCTCGGAGTGCGCGTGGTGTGGCTCACTTCGGGTGCTTTCGGGGGTGCCGACGGGCTCGTTCGCCCCACCGCGTTGCCCGCTGTCGGATCGGTCGACGTAAGCGGTTGCGAAACCGCTGGGCACGACGCCTCTGGTTCTTGTGATCGAAAAAGTGGGACCCCCTGCTCGGAAGGGGTTCGCCCTGTTGTAAAGTAGTGGCACAACGGAAGGCGGGGTCGGAAACGAAAAACCGAGCCGGCCTACCGGGAGAACCGAACAAGGGGCTGTGGCGCAGTTGGTAGCGCACCTGACTGGCAGTCAGGGGGTCACGGGTTCGAGTCCCGTCAGCTCCACAGTAAGTACTTCGATGACCCCGCACTTCGCGCTCGCGCGGTGCGGGGTTTTTCGCGTCAGCGGTCTCTTCCTCCCCCGGGGCGCCCTTGATCCGGTAGTTCCGGGACCGAAGCAGCGGCGGGGGTCGCGTTTCGGGCAACCGGCCGAGCGTGTTCCGCCCAACGATGCGGTGCGGCCGGATGAGGAAGCTCACCGGCTCTGGACACTCCGCCGCTTTACCTATAGGACCGGTGCGGGGCACGTGCCCGGTGGCTGGCCCCGCGAGTCCGAACGCGGAGGGAAAGGGCGGTGCGATGGACGTCACCGAACACGTCGAAAGCGTCTACGCGGAGCTCCGCCGACGCGATCCCGGGGAGAGCGAGTTCCACCAGGCGGCCGCCGAGGTGCTGCACGACCTAGAACCGGCACTGCGGAAGCATCCGGAGTACGTGGACGCGCGGATCGTCGAGCGCCTCTGTGAACCGGAACGGCAGCTCGTCTTCCGCGTTCCGTGGACCGACGATCGTGGTGACGTCCGGGTCAACCGCGGGTTCCGCGTGGAGTTCAGCAGCGCCCTGGGGCCGTACAAGGGCGGGCTGCGGTTCCACCCGAGCGTCGATCTCGGCACCGTCAAGTTCCTCGGCTTCGAGCAGATCTTCAAGAACGCGTTGACCGGTATGGCCCTCGGCGGGGGCAAGGGCGGGGCCGACTTCGACCCCAAGGGAAAGTCCGACGGCGAGATCATGCGGTTCTGCCAGTCGTTCATGACCGAGCTCCACCGGAGCCTGGGCGAGCACACCGATGTCCCGGCCGGTGACATCGGTGTGGGGGGCCGCGAGATCGGTTACCTCTTCGGCCAGTACAAGCGGATCACGAACCGCCACGAGGCGGGGGTGCTGACCGGCAAACCGGTCGCGTGGGGCGGCTCGCACGTTCGCACCGAGGCGACCGGCTACGGCGTGGTGTACTTCCTCCAGGAGATGCTCGCCACCCGAGGTCGTTCCCTGGAAGGCCGGCGCGTGGTGGTCTCCGGTTCGGGCAACGTGGCCGTCTACGCCGTCGAGAAGGCGAGTGCCCTGGGGGCGACGGTGCTGGCCTGCTCCGATTCGGTCGGTTATCTCGTCGACGAGGACGGACTCGATCCGGAGCTGTTGCAGGAGATCCGGGAGGTGCGCGGGCAGCGCCTGCCCGCCTACGCCGAGGCCAGGCCGAACGCCCGGTTCGTCGAGAGCGGCTCGGTGTTCGACGTGCCGTGCGACGTCGCGCTGCCCTGCGCCACCCAGAACGAACTGACCCGGGAACACGCCCTGACGCTGGTCAAGAACGATGTGTTCGCGGTCGCCGAGGGCGCGAACATGCCGTGCACGGCCGAGGCGATCGAGGCGTTCCGGGAGGCGGGAGTGCTCTTCGGCCCCGGCAAGGCCGCCAACGCGGGAGGAGTGGCCACCTCGGCGCTGGAGATGCAGCAGAACGCATCCCGCGAGACCTGGACCTTCGAGCGGACCGAGGACAGGCTCGCCACCGTCATGCGCGACGTCCACGAGCGGTGCCGTGCCACTGCGGAGTCCTACGGCGGTGCCTCCCACGACTACGTCTTCGGTGCCAACATCGCGGGCTTCCTCCGCGCGGCGGAGGCGATGATGGCCCAGGGAGTCGTCTGAGCGGCCACCGTGTAACCAGTCGCGCCGGGGTGCTTTCGGCTGAGTATCGCGGCTCTCGTGTCCCTGCCGAGCCGGTCGGTTCCGTGACGGAGTCCCGATCGGCTCGGCACGACGGGGCGCTGAACGGACTTCTCGGCGTGAGGACGAGTCCCGAAACGGATTTCGCCCGAGTTCGCCCGTCGAGCGGTTGACGGCTGGTGCTGCCGAGCCAATCCGGGAAGTCGTTCTCGTGCGAGTGTTGACAGCGATCGGAACTTCGAGGAACTTCGGTTCCCGACAGCTTCGAACCTTGTTCGGTATGACGGACAATCCTTTCGGGGTTGTCGCGACAACTCCGTGGGCGAGAGTCACGAGGAGGGTTCCGTGTGATCGGGATTCAGGCCTTCCGGTGATGCGTGCTCTCCGGTGCTTCGCGACCGGAGAACCGGAAGAGGATCGGCTGTTCACACCGTGGTGTGCCGGCCGATTCCGGGATCGGTGTCCACTCTCATCCGCAGTGCTCCGTTGGCTGTTCTGCTCGGCGCAGGGCAATCATTGGAGCGCTCCCACAAAACGAGAGGCGAGCCGGTGCTGCCGGATGGCGCTGCCACAGCGATGTGTCCGGTTCGAACCCTTCCGGGAGATCCGCCCACTCGGTCCCGGGAAACCGCTTCCGCAAGGAGGAGACCCCAGTGCGATACTCACGCTGGTTCGCGGTGCTGGCCGCCGCGATGATCGCTGCCGGCGGCATGTCCGCCGGTTACACGGACACGGCAGCGAGCGCGGACACCACGGCCGAGCTGCCGTCGAGCTTCCAGTGGACCTCCACCGGCCCGTTGATCAGCCCCAAACCCGACGCGAACCACGACGCGGTCTCCTTCAAGGACCCCTCGGTGGTGCGCTACGACGGCGAGTGGTTGGTGTACGGGACGACAGCGAGCGAATCGGGAGGTTGGAACCTGGTCTACACCCACTTCAGCGACTGGTCGCAGGCCTCCTCGGCCCCGCACTACTACCTCGACCAGTCCGCCATCGGCTCCGGATACCGCGCCGCACCGCAGGTGTTCTACTTCGAGCCCCAGGACAAGTGGTACCTGGTCTACCAGACCGGGGTTCCCTCGTACTCCACCACGGACGATCCGAGCGATCCGAGCTCCTGGTCCGAGCCGAGGAACCTCATGGACAGCATGCCGGACATCGTTTCCGACAACATCGGTGACGGGCACTGGGTGGACTTCTGGGTCACCTGCGACTCGGCCATGTGCTACCTGTTCTCCTCCGACGACAACGGTCACCTCTACCGTGCGGAGACCACGATCGGGCAGTTCCCCTACGGCTTCGGCGATACCGAGATCGCCGTGTGGGACACCCCCGAGGACCTGTTCGAGGCGAGCAACGTCTACAAGGTGGCGGGAACCGGCAAGTACCTGCTGCTGGTGGAGGCCATCGGCAGCGACGGTCATCGCTGGTTCCGCTCCTGGACCGCCGACAGCATCGACGGCTTCTGGAACCGGTTGGCCGACACCGAGCGGAACCCGTTCGCCAGGTCCAACAACGTCACGTTCCCCGGTGGACGATGGACGGCCGACATCAGCCACGGCGAGCTGATCCGCTCCGGTGTCGACCAGACCATGACGATCGACCCCTGCAGGCTCCAGTTCCTCTACCAGGGCAAGGATCCGAACGCCGGCGGTGAGTACTCCCAGCTCCCGTACGAGCTCGGGCTGCTGACCCAGACCAACTCGTCCTGCTGACGGGAGTCGGTGGCTCGGTTCTCCCGTGTCGCTCGGTGGAACGTTTCGGGGCTCTCGCCCGAGGCGGCCCGGTGTCGAGCAGTGGCCACACCGGGCCGTCCGCGCGAGAGAACTCGCGGGTGGGCGGGCAGCGAACCACCCCCGGTCTCCTGGAAGTGCGGTTTCGCCGATCGGCACCCGCTCCGCTGTGAAATACGTTGAGGGCTCCGGTAGGTCCTTTTGTCCGATTCGGTGCTCCTTTCGGCGTAGCGATCATTGCGACATGCGGCCATGTTTCCTGCTGTGCGATGCGTAAATACCCGATCGCACCCTGTCCGGAGCCGTTCCGGCGTGTAAGGATCCTCGCCGGAAAACTCGGGATCCTCCGGCTCGCCCGGCGAGTCCTGAGTTGGGGATTTCAGGGAGGTTGACCGAATGCTGGAGTTTCGTGGCCGACGGCGATCCCGAAGGCCGCTCGCGCTCGGCTTGGCCGCTGCCGTCGCCGGGCTGGCACTGATCGTGCCGTCCGTCGCCGCCCAGCCGCCGGATGACGACGTGCGGCACAGCAACAATGTCCACCCGGTGGCCAACGTGCCACGGCAGGGTCCGCTGCGGGAGTCGACCCACAGCGATCTGGCTTTCTACCAGAACTACGCCTTCCAGGGCAGCTACGACGGTTTCACCGTCTACGACATCTCCAAACCGCACAAGCCGAGGACGGTCACCCAGGTGCACTGCCCGGGTGGACAGGGTGACGTGTCGGTGAGTCCGGACGGCAGCCTGCTGTTCCTGTCGGTGGACTACGCGCGCACCGATTCCACCTGCCAGAGCGAGCAGGGGTCCTACGAGGATCCGAACTCCTGGGAGGGAATGCGGGTCTTCGACATCAGTGACAAGGCGAACCCGCGCTACATCAAGGGCATCAAGACCAACTGCGGTTCGCACACCCACACCATGGTGCCGGGCAAGAACACCGACGACCTGTTCCTCTACGTCTCGTCGTACAACCCGGACCCGGCGTTCCCGAACTGCCAGCCGCCGCACGACTCGATCTCGGTCGTCAACGTCCCGGCGGGTAGCCCGAGCGACGCGAAGGTGGTCGCCGAGCCGGTGCTGTTCCCCGACGGCGGGGCGGCAGGCACCGCGGGCTGCCACGACATCACGGTCTACCCGGAGTACGACCTCGCCGGTGGCGCCTGCATGGGCGACGGCGCGCTGCTGGACATCTCCGACCGCGTCGAGCCGCGGGTGATCACCACGGTGGAGGACCCGAACTTCGCGTTCTACCACTCGGCGACGTTCACCAACGACGGCAAGAGCGTCCTGTTCACCGATGAGCTCGGTGGCGGCGGTGCGCCGACGTGCAACGACGAGGTCGGTCCCAAGAAGGGCGCGAACGCGATCTACGACATCACCGGCAGCGGGGACGACCGCGAGCTCGACTTCCAGAGCTACTACAAGATCCCGCGCGACCAGACCGACACCGAGAACTGCGTGGCGCACAACGGGAACCTGATCCCCGTTCCGGGCCGCAACGTCTACGTGCAGTCCTGGTACCAGGGCGGTGTGTCGATCTTCGACTTCACCGACACCACCGCGCCGAAGGAGATCGGCTACTTCGACCGCGGTCCGGTCAACGAGGAATACCTGACCCTCGGCGGTTCCTGGTCGGCGTACTACTACAACGGTTACGTCTACTCCAGCGACATCACGCGCGGCCTGGACGTCATGAAGGTGACCGGTCCCGGCATGGGCCATGCCAAGCAGGTCCAGCTGGACGTCCTGAACCCGCAGACGCAGTACTCGTACCCCGAGTGATCCGTCCTGCCGCCGGGTCCGGTCGCCACCGGGCCCGGCGCGGGCCGTTCGGAAGGGAGCAGGCGATGTTCCTGCGGAAGCTTTCCCCGCTGGTGGTGGTGCTGCTGGCGGCTCTGCTCGGTGCCGGGACCGCGAGTGCGGCCACCCGGGCGTACAACGAGGCCGACGCCGAGTTCACCCGCATGATGATCCCGCACCACTACCAGGCGATCGTCATGTCCGAACTGGCTCCGGACCGCGCGGCGGATCCCGAGCTGAAGTCGCTGGCCGACCGCATTCGCACCGAGCAGAGTCTGGAAATTCAGATGATGCGGGGCTGGCAGGGCCGCAACGGTCTGCCGGTGACCGATCCGGAGACCGCCTACCAGGAGGTGCTGGACAACCCCGACATGCTCGAGCGGATGGGTATGGCCACCCGGGAGGAGATGGACCGGCTCGCGACGCTCTCCGGAGCCGAGTTCGACCGGATGTTCCTGGACCTGATGATCCCGCACCACGACGGTGCGGTCGCGATGTTGCGGGACGTGATCCTCAACGGCAGCGACCAGGAGTTGAACCAGATGTCCCAGGACATGATGTCCACTCAGAAGGCCCAGCTCGCGATCATGCACGACATGCGCGAGGCCGTGTGATGTGAGCACGCCGGGTCCGGGCCGTCACCGGCGGCCCGGGCATCCGCGTGGGCAACTGCTCGGGGGAGGCCCCGAACGGCTCGCGTGCGGACGGTGTATCGTGTCCGCGCAAGGGATGAGCGGTCACGACGAGCTGAACATCCCGATCGGGAAAACGGGGCTGTGGCGCAGTTGGTAGCGCACCTGACTGGCAGTCAGGGGGTCACGGGTTCGAGTCCCGTCAGCTCCACAGGCAATACTTCGCCCCCTCCGCGTCCGACCCGGCCGATGCGAGTGGCACGCCGGGCTTTTCCGGATCACCAGTGCGCGGGGCGGGAAAACGTTTCGGGCAAGCCGGTTCGCGCGTCCCCAAGAGCGGCGTTGACCTGTGGCTGGGTCAGGAACAGGCTGCCGCGCAGGTCGGCACCGGCGAGATCGGCCCCTCGTAGGTCGGCACCGATCACGTCGGCGGTTCGCAGATCAGCGCCGCTGAGCCTCGCACCGATCAGGCAGGCCCCGCGCAGGCTGGCGCCCCGCAGCTCGGCCCCACTCAGGTCGGCGCCCAACAGGTCGGCCCCGCGATGGTTCACCCCGTACGCCGGGAGTCCCTCGCGCGCCAGCTCGCTGGTGCGCAGCAGCTGTGGATTGATCTCGTCGCGGAGCGCGTTCGGATCCAGTGCCACGAGCGCTTCGGCGCTGAGTTCGGTGAGGCCCTCGACGCGGTCGAATGCGGCCCGCAGTTCCTCCCGCAACTCGCGGGGCCGCGCCAGCTCCAGTGCCTCGGTGAGGTACCAGAGCAGTTCGTGGAGCTGGCGCATCATCCCGAACGAGTCGAACATCGCTCGTGCGGTGTGCGGCGCCCGCCGCCAGTCGGTTCCCTCGAAGGTGTGCTGTGAGACGCGCTGCCCGGCGCCGAAGCAGTCGAAGGTGACGCAGCCCGCGAAGCCTTCCTCCCGTAGTCGGGGGTGAATGCCGCAGCCGAAGTCCGCCAGCAGGTTCCCGCAGGGAGTTCCGGCCTCCTTGTCCACGGGGAAATCGGCGGAGACGGCGAAGGGCAGCGCGACGCAGCACAACCCGAAGCAGTTCGAGCAGTCGGCTCGCAGCTCGCTTCGGTCCTGCTTGCCGGAGGTAGGTGCGGTGTGGTCGGACACGCTGCTCGGGCTCCTGTCTCGGAAAACTGATCTGTCCGGGCCACTCTGTCCGGACCGGCGTAGTCACCTCGTCCCGTAAGTGGGACGCCGCCATCATCCCGCGCTCACCTGCCGTCGCTCGCGCCGGTCCCGGTCCGCTCGGACGTGGTGTTCCGCCGGTACTCACATCGCAGCGACGGCTCGATTTCTCACGAAATCGTCGGTCCGGTGGGGTGGTGTGGCTCCGTGGCCGTCAATTTCTCGCGAAATCGCCGCGCCATCGACGCAGGCCGAGCTCCGAGCGCCCTCGCCTCCGGCACCGCCGTGCCGGAGGTTCCGCCACGAAACCAATTTCGCGGACCGAGCCGCCGAAGTCCTACCCGTAGGAGACGAAGGCGAACCGACCGCTGTCGGGAGCCCAGTTGCCCACGTTGCTGGTGCCCTGCCCACCGAACAGCGGGAAGGTGCGGATCGGGGTCTGCCAGTCCGCGGTGGAGACCACGTGGATCGCCACCTCGGTGTCGGGCGGGTGCCCGAGAGTCCCGGCCGGGTAGGACAGGTAGTTCGCGTACCTGCCGTCCGGTGAGACGTGCGGGAACCAGTCCACGGTCGCCGAGCTCACCAGCCGACGAGGTGTTCCCCCTTCGGCGGGGACGCGTGCCAGCTGCGCGTGCCCGGGCTCCCCGCCGAACGACTCGTCGTTGAACACGATCCACTCGCCGTCCGGGGTGTACTCCGGCCCGTCGAGGTGTCCCGGCCCGGTCTCCAGCACCCGCACGGGACCGCCCGTGGCGGGCAGTACCGCCAGCTCACCGGCTGTACCGTCCCCACCGCTCGGCAGCAGCACGCACGCCAGACTCCTTCCGTCCGGACTGACGCCGTGCAGGTAGTGCCGCCACCCGTCGTCCTCGGTCAGCCGGGTGGCCGCGCCTCCGGTGATCGGGGCGGCGTAGATGTGCCCGTCCTTGGCCGTGACGTAAACGGTCCGCCCGTCCGGTGCGGGCACGTGATCGTTGTTGATGTCCGGCACCCCGGTCAGCGGGACGTGTTCGACGTCGTCGGGACGAGCGGCGTCGAGCCGCCACAGCGCCCCGTTCCCGTTGAGCAGCAGCGCGCTGCCGTCCGGGGTCCAGTTGGGGGCTTCGAGCAGGATCTCCGCCGTCTCGAACAGCTTCCGTGGCTCCGGGGAGTCCTGGGCGGCGAGCTGAACCACGGTGCGTTGGCCCGGTGCCAGTCGTCGGAAGTTCCCGCCGTCGCGCGCGGTGTCGGTCATGCGTCCATCGTCCGTGGCGAGCCGCGGCACTCGGCTTCGGGGCGGTACGGCGGGAGAGCCCACCGCTCGCCTCGAATGGTCGGGGAGTCTCCGGCGCGCCGCCCGGAGAACCTCACTCCGCCACGACGGACCGGTCGGGTACCCGGTCCGTCTTGGCCCAGGAGTTCCGCCGCGTCACCCTGCGGAACATCGCGCGCCACGTGGCTAACACCCCGCACAGCAGGAAACCCGGATAGCACACTCCGGCCAGCAGGCAACGCCGCAGCGGCTCGTCACCCAGTCGCAGGCGGTGCACCAGACCCCACACCAGTCCGGGCAGGAACAGCAGGAACAGCCAGGTGGCGGAGGCCAGCACGATCGCCGGGGCAGCCGTGAGCACGTTTCCGGTGGTCGCCGCGGTGGTGGTGACCACGCTGAGCGCGACCAGGCCGCTGAATATCACCGACATCGGGACCGTCGCCCAGGGCATGATCAACGCCAGCAGAAAGTCCAGCAGCGCCGGATTGCTCACCGCACGCGATCTCACCAGGCTCGGAACGTGGTGCGCGCACTGCAGATTGCCCTGTGCCCAGCGGGCTCGTTGCCGCAGCAGCCTCGGTACGTCCGGAAGCCCCTGCTGGCCGACGCGTGCACTGTTGGTGTATCTGACGCGCACACCGTCCAAGTGCAACCGCAGCGCGAATTCGTAGTCCTCCACCAGGCTGTCGGACCAGGAGTACGAGGCGAGCACGGAGAGCCGGATGAACTGGCCGTTGCCACCCAGTCCCACACTGCCGAGCAGATCCCGCAGCAGCTGCACGGAGTCCATCATCACGCCGAACTCCAGGTCCTGCAGCAGTGCCAGCACACTCTCGCGGTTCTGGATGCGTATTCCGCACTGCACCGCACCGATCGTCTCGTCACGCAGCATCTTCGTGACTTCGCCGAGCATGTCGGGGCTGCCCCGGCCGTCACCGTCGAGCACGCCGACCACGGTTCGCGCGGGATCCAGCTCCGTGTGGCTGAGGATGTAGCCGCACGCCTGGTTGAGCGAGTCGCCCTTGCCGAGGCGTGCCCGGGGTGGTTCGCGGTGGATCACGTGCAGTCGGGGGTCGGTGATGCCCGCCAGTATCGCGCGGGTGTCGTCGTCGGAGTCGTCGTCGATCACCAGCACCCGAACCGGCGTTTCGGGGCTCCCCAGTGCCAGTGCGTGATCGACCGTGCTTGCGATGACGCGTTCCTCGTTCAGCGTCGGGATCACGATGAAGAACGAGAACGGCTCGTTCTCGTCGTGCTCCGTCACGGACGCCGGAACCCGCCACGAGAACGCCGCGAGTAGCAGATTCAGCGTGGGCCACCAGACGAGTAGTACGATCATCAGTACTACCGGGAACCATCCGATCATTTCTCGTGCCCGATCAGGAGCGTGGCCTCCGGTCGCCGGTGCAGTCGCACGGATCGCACGGCCAGCAGCAACGCCAGCAGTGAAAGGATCGACAGAACACCGTAGAGAACACCGGGGTTACCGCTGGTGCTCGCGATTCCCATGCTGGACACGGCAGCGCCGCAGAACCGAAGAGAATACATGTCCACTCCGTTCGAACAAGATCTTTCATTATTCGGACACGAGCGCGGACGTGCATGCGGTACCGCGCTTCTTTCGGTATAGATCCCCTGTGGGTCGAGCAGAGTCGGCCGTTTTCGGCGTGTCGGAGGTCGCGGAATATGTACGGCAGCGAGATTAACAGTTTCGCACCTCACGGGCAGTCAGAAGTGTGGCTCGTCGCGGGAACACGCCCCGAGGCGGTCAAACTCGCCCCGGTTGCCCGCGCGTCGTTCGACAACGGTCGGATACGTCCGGTAATGGTGGCGTCCGGACAGCATCCGGAAATGGTTTCGCAGGCGTTGCGCACCTTCGGCCTGGAGTCCGACGTGGACATCACGGTGCGCCGCGGCAGCGGGACGCAGCCGGAACTGCTGAGCGAGCTGATCACGGCTCTGGACGAGTTGGCCGAGAGCCGGCCGCCGGCAGCGGTGCTGGTGCAGGGTGACACCACCACGACGCTGGCGGGCGCGCTCACCGCTTTCTGGCGCCGTGTTCCGGTGGTCCATCTGGAGGCGGGACTTCGCTCGTTCGACCTGCGAGCGCCGTTCCCGGAGGAACTCAACCGAAGAATGGTCACCCAGGCCGGCGATTTTCATCTCGCCCCTACCGAGCTCGCGGCGCGGAATCTGCGCGATTCCGGGATCGCCCCCGAAAGAATCCTGGTGAGTGGCAATACCGTGGTGGACGCGGTGGAATCGGCAACCCGCGGTGAAAGGGTGTTCGAGAACGGGGAACTGGCCGGGACGGTGGAACGGGCCGCCAACGGCGACGATCGATTGGTATTGGTGACCGTGCACCGCAGGGAATCCTGGGGTGAGCCGATGCGGCGCATTCTCACCGCGGTCCGGGAGCTGACCACGCTGCATCCCGACATCCGGGTGGTGCTGCCCGCTCATCCCAATCCGCGGGTCGGCGGGATGGTCCGGGGCATGTTCGAGGCCGATCCCCGCGTGCTGGTCACCGATCCACTGCCCTACGGTGAGCTGGCGCACGTGCTCGCCGCCAGCACACTGGTGCTCTCCGATTCGGGCGGGATCCAGGAGGAGGCGCCGGCCTTCGGCGTTCCGGTGCTGGTGCTGCGCGACGTCACCGAACGCACCGAAGCCGTCGACGCGGGGTGTGCTCTGCTGGTGGGCTCCGAGCGGGCCCGGATCGTGCACCACGCCTCGCGGTTGCTCGACGACGCCCGTGCCAGGGAGTCGATGCTGGCCGGCGGCAATCCGTTCGGTGACGGTCGCGGCGCCGAGCGGGCCGAGGCCGTACTGGCGTGGCTGCTCGGTGCGGCTCCGGAACTTCCCGAACCGTTCGTGGCCGCTACCTCACCCGCGTCCGGGGCGTGCTCGTCCGCGGACTCGACGGGGCTGCCCGAGCACTTCGGCTGATCCCGCTCTCGCGGTCGGACGCTCCGCTCGTCGTCCGTTCCCGTCGCCCCGCGACACCGAGATCGGCGATCACCGCGTCCGCCGGGAATCCGTCTCCCGGCGGATTCTTTTTTCACTCCGGGTGACGCAACCGAACGCGCGGGAATCACGTCCCCGACACGAAGAGTGTTCTCACGGAGAGCGCTCGAAGGTTCCACGCGCGCGGTTTAATCGTCAAACGATTTCTTGTCCATGTCGAAAATTGTGAAAACGAACACCGCGCGAACCGGTTGATCGGCACAAAAAGATCACAAAGAGATATACCCTCTTCAATTCACGCCAGTTTCACGGCTAAGTTCCGCCGGGCGTTTCGACGGCCGGGCCCGGATTGCCGGGGTCCGCCGCGTGACGCCGGTACGTGCAGTTCGGGACCGAAGGGAGACGGGTCCGGTGTGGGCACACCGCGTTCCGTCGCTCCGGCGTGGCCGGTGCTCCGCTCGGTTCCACTCGGGTCGTGGTCGGCTCTCCGCTGTCGCGGTGGGGCGGGTCGCGGCTCACGGCTGGTGAGGAACTTCTGATGAGCTACGACGCGCGCCGTGGCAACACGCTGCGTCCCGCCAGGCTCGGATCGCTGCTGCTCGCGTTGGCAGTGGTCATGGGCCTGATCAACGCCCCGCAGCTGCAGGCGCGGGCCGCCACGCAGGGCGAGATCCCGGAACAGCGGCAGGGCAGTGCGGCCGGGCGCTCCCACGACGCCTCCAGCGAGGACACCTCGGCCGAGAACGGATCCGGCGGGAAGTCGCACAACGCGCCGCCCGCCGAGGGACTGCCCTCGGACGAACGCCCGCCCGCCCCGGAACTGCCGCAGCAGTTGCCGGAGAAGGCGAAGGTCAGCATCGGCTCCGAACCGGACGCCGCCACTCGAGGGTTCGATCCCAGCACCAGCCGTGAGCTCAAGAGTGAGCGCTCCAGCCAGAGCCAGACCTTCGCCAACGCCGACGGCACCAGGACGCTGCGCGTCTACCAGAGCCAGAAGTTCGCCGAGACCGCCGACGGCGGCCTCCAGCCGGTCGATCTGACCCTGGAACAGGACGGCGGCGTCTGGAAGACCACCACCGACTCGCGGACCAAGAACTTCGCGGACGCCGCGAACACCTCCGAGATCGCCTCGATCGAACTCGCCGACGGCAGATCCCTGGGATTCCGGGTGGCCGACGCCGCCGACGTCGCCGCGAAGGTCTCCGGCAGCTCGGTCACCTACCCGGGGATCCGGCCGCGGGCCGATCTCAACCTGCAGGCCACCGCCGTCGGTATCAAGGAGACGATCCTGCTGAAGTCGGCCGACGCGCCGACCGTGTGGGACTTCCCGATGAACGTCGGCGACCTCACGCCGGAGCTGCACGAGGGCTCGGTGCTGCTCAAGGACTCCGAGGGCGAGGTCCGCCACGTCATCCCACCGGGCTACATGGTGGACTCCAACGTCCACCCCCGCTCCGGTGAGGGCGTGCGCTCCGACGGTGTGAAGTACGAGATCGTCGGCGACGCCGAGCAGCCCGTGCTGCGGGTCTCGGTGGACGAGGAGTGGCTCGCGGACCCGGAGCGGGTCTTCCCGGTCAAGGTCGACCCGAGCGTGGTCGGCAAGGACACCGACGGCACCACCTACGTGCAGTCGCCCTACGACAGCGACTACTCGGGCGAGCCCAACATGAGCGTGGGCACCTACAACGGCGGTGGCAACAAGGCCGCCGCCTTCCTGAAGTTCGACTCGATCAGCTCCGAGCTGGCGGGCAACTACGTCCTCGGTGCCAGGTTGCGGATGTTCGAGACCTGGTCCTACTCCTGCGATCCCAGGCCGGTGCGGGTGCACGAGGTCACCCAGCCCTGGTCGGTGCAGGGCAACAAGAGCTATCCCGGCCCGACCACCGGAGCGGAGATCGCCCGCAAGAGCTTCGCCCACGGCTACAACGACAGCTGCGGGTCGCAGTGGGTGGACATCCCGCTGGGCAACGCCGGGCGCGATCTCGTGCACGGCTGGACCCACGGCGAGCCCAACCACGGCCTGGCGCTGCGCGCCTCGGACACCGACTCCAAGGGTTGGAAGAAGTTCGCCAGCGCGGCCTCGGCCAACCCGCCCTACCTGGAGGTCACCTACACGCCGTACTGGGCCGACTACGAGCTCGGCGGCATGAGCCCGGTCGTCACCAGCAGCGACGACGGCCGGATGAGCGTCACGGTGACCAACCGCGGGCGCGACACCTGGACCCCGGACAACGACTACAAGCTGGGCTACCGGCTCTGGGACGCCGAGGGCAACGAGCTGCCGCGCACCTCCACGGCGTGGACGGACATGCCGCACGACGTCGCTCCCGGACAGACGGTCACCCTCGACGCCCGCGTCGAGAAACTGCCGCCGGGCGAGTACTCGCTGCGCTGGGACATGGACCACTACGGCACCAACCGGTTCTCCTGGACCGGTGCGCCGATGTCGGCGTCGGTGGCGTTCACCGTGCCCAACCAGCCGCCCGCCGTGGACTCCATGTCGCCGCCCAGCGACTACAACGCCTCGGTGCTGACCCCCACGCTCGCGCTGACCGGTCACGACCAGGACGTCTACCCGGGCGAGGGCATCAACTACCGCTTCAAGGTCTGCTCCGCGCCCGGTGAGGACTGCTTCAACTCCGGCTGGGTGGACTCCCCGGTCTGGTCGGTGCCGGAAGGCGAGCTCACCTGGGGCGAGAACTACGTCTGGTACGGCCAGATCGGCGACATGCGGATCGCCAGCCCCTGGACGCAGGGCTCCCACCTGACCACCAAGGTGCCGCAGCCACCGGTGACCAGCCACCTCTCGTCCGGTGACGAGGTCGGTGGGCGCGTCGACCCCGGCGTGGGCAACTTCGCCGAGGTCGAGACCGACGCCGAGATCGCCGCCGTGGGGCCGGAACTGTCCGTGGCGCGCTCCTACAACAGCCTCGACCCCAGGCAGAACCTGGCCTTCGGCTCCGGCTGGTCGACCAAGTGGGACGCGCGGGTGGTGCCCGACGACGACGGTTCCGGCAACGTCGTGGTCACCTACGCCAGCGGGCAGCAGGCCCGCTACGGGCGGAATCCCGACGGCAGCTACGCCACCCCCTCCGGACGCACCGCCACGCTGGTGCGCACCGAATCGGACGGTTGGACGCTGCGCACCCAGGGCGGCCAACGCTACGAGTTCGACTCGAACGGACGGCTGAGCCGGATCGTCGACGCGCAGGGACGCGAGCAGCACCTCTCCTACGACGGCTCGGGCAACCTCGCCACGGTCACCGACGCCACCTCGGGGCGCTCGCTGAACCTGACCTTCTCCGGCGGGCACGTCACCGAGGTCAGCACCGCGCCGGATCCGGTGCTGACCTGGCACTACCACTACGACGGCGACCGCCTCACCAGGGTCTGCGACCCCACCGGGGCCTGTGACAACTACACCTACACCGACAGCTCGCACTACCGCGCGGTCACGCTCGACGCCAACCCGCGCGCCTACTGGCGACTGTCCGAAGAGTCCGGCACCGCCGTGACCAGCGAGGTGCCCGGCTACTGGGAGTCCAAGGAAGCCACCTCCCACGACCTCACCCACGGCAGGCCCGGCCCGATCGCGGGCAGCTCCACCACCGCGGCCGGTTTCGACGGCTCGTCCAGCTACGTCCAGCTGCCCGACGACATGGTGCGCAACTCGCAGTACCTGGCCGTGGAGATGTGGTTCAAGACCAGCAGTTCCAACGGTGAGATCCTGTTCTCCACCGGCTACGACCGGCCGGGCACCTCGAACCCGAGCGACGCCGCCATGCCGGTGCTCTACGTGGGCACCGACGGCAAGCTGCACGGCCACTTCTGGAACGGCAAGACGGCCGGGATCGCCACCGGTTCCACCGTCAACGACGGCGAGTGGCACCACGTCGTGCTCTCCGGCGCCCGCGACACCCAGACGCTGTTCCTCGACGGGCGGACCGTGGGCAGCCAGAGCGGAAAACTCGCCAACGTCGACCCGCTCAACCACGTCGGCGCGGGCTGGTTCAACTCCCGCGACTGGCCCGCCGCCCCCAACGCGACGTGGGACTACTTCGACGGCGACATCGCCGAGGTGGCGATGTACCACCAGCCGCTGGGCCGGACCGTCGCCGCCGAGCACTACGAGGCCCGCGCCGCCACCGAGCAGCTGACCTCCATCAAGCGCGCGGGTGGTGCCTACGCGGCCGAGATCTCCTACGATTCGTCCACCGCCAGGGTGACCAGCTACACCGACTCGGACGGCGGCACCTGGCAGGTCGGCGAGTCCACCACCGAGGGTGACGGGTTCCGCTACGGCGAAGCGGTGACCGGATCGCGCCCGAACGCCCACTGGCGACTGCGGGAGAACGAGGGAACCACCGCGCGCAGCGGTCCCGCGCTGCGGCGCGCCGAGTACCACTCGGTCTCGCGCACCTCCGGCCCGTTCCCGGACACCGCGGCGCGTTCCTTCGACGGGCAGAGCTCCTACGTCCAGCTGCCGGACGACGCGCTCACCGGCAGGAAACGACTGGCGGTCGAACTGTGGTTCAAGACCTCCAGCACCGACGGCGGTGTGCTGTTCTCCACGGGCAACAACCGCCCGGACGACGAGAACCCCACCGGCGGTGCCATGCCGGTGCTCTACGTGGGCACCGACGGCAAGCTGCACGGCCACTTCTGGAACGCCAAGACCGAGGGCGCCGTCTCGGCGAACCAGGTCAACGACGGCCAGTGGCACCAGGTGATGCTGTCCGGCAAGCCCGAGCAGCAGACGCTGTACCTGGACGGTAACGCCGTCCAGACGCTGCAGGGCGAGCTGCAGAACATCGACCCCTACGGCTACGTCGGAACCGGGCTGCTCAACGGCCTGAACTGGCCCGCCAAGCCCGAGGGCACCTGGGGCTACTTCGAGGGCTCGATCGGCCAGGTCGCGCTGTACCCCTACGGGGTCTCGGCCTCCGACGCCCAGGAGCACTACGCGGCGCGCGGCGACGCGGCCGACTACCGGGCGGCCGTGCGCGAGGAGAACGTCCACACCCTCTGGACACTGGGTGATCCGGCGGGCAGCACGCACGCCGAATCGGTGCACGCGCTGACCGACGCCACCTACCACGGTGTCGACAAGGGCGTTTCCCCGCCGATGCGCGGTGCGGGAGCCGTCGGTTTCGACGGGCAGAGCTCGTACGTGCGCCTGCCCAACAGCCAGGCGCGCGGCCGCAGCCGACTGTCCGTGGAGATGTGGTTCAAGACCTCCAGCTCGGCCGGCGGGGTGCTTTACGCCACCGGCTACTTCGGGCCGAACGTCTCCCAACCGTCCACCGGTGCCGTGCCGGTGCTCTACGTGGGCACCGACGGCAAGCTGCGCGGGCACTTCCGCAACGGCGAGGTTTCGGGGATCACCACCGACTCGGCCGTCAACGACGGTGAGTGGCACCACGTGGCGCTGTCGGCCGCCGGCGACTCGCAGCGGCTCTACCTGGACGGCGACATGGTGGGATCGCAATCGGGCGAGGTAGACAACTTCTTCCGCTACGACTTCCTCGGCATCGGACAGGTCGACTCGAAGGACTGGCCCGCCCTGCCCGACCAGGTGTGGAACCACTTCGAGGGTTCCATCGGCGAGGTGGCCCTCTACCACCGGCCGCTGGACAGCGCCAGCGTGGCCGACCACTACTCGGCCAGGAACGCGGCCACGGCCGTGGACATCACCGGTCCGGACGGCGGGGTCCGCACCTACACCTACGATCCCAACGCCGGTGGCCGGACCATCTCGGTGACCAACTCGGACGGCGCCACCAAGGTGTACGGCTACGACACCGGCGGGTTCGTCAACCGGATCACCGACGCCAACGGCAACACCACCAGGATCTCCAACGACGAACGCGGCAACCAGCTGTCCCGCACCCGGTGCCGCACCGACGGCACCGAGAAGTGCTACACCAGCTACCGCTCCTACTACCACAACCCCGACGACCCGCTGGACCCGCGCAACGGCAAGGTCACCGAGTTCCGGGACGCCCGCTCGGCCTCCGAGACCGACGACACCTACCTGACCACCTACTCCTACAACGCCGCGGGCAAGCTCACCAGCACCTCGGAGCCGGGTGAGACCGGCGGTGCCCAGCGCACCACCACCAACGCCTACACCACCGGCGACGAAACCGCACCGGACGGCGGAACCCAGCCACCGGGGCTGCTGGCCTCCGAGACCGACCCGGCGGGCAACACGACCAGCTACACCTACACCAGCGCCGGTGACCTGGCCGGCGTCACCGACCCGGCCGGGCTGGTCACCGAGTACGACTACGACGGGCTCGGGCGCAAGACCACCGAGACCCAGATCTCCGACAGCGAACCGGACGGGCTGACCACCACCTTCGACTACGACCAGGCATCCAGGCTGGTCGAGAAGGTCGGGCCCGAGACCGAGAACGCCGTCACCGGCGAGCTCCACCAGCGCCGGGTGCGCAACACCTACAACGGCGACGGCAGCATCGCCGAGACCACGGTGGACGACGCGCTGGGCAACGACCCGGCCCGCACCACCTCCTACACCTACGACAACCGGGGCCGTCGCCTGGAGGTCACCGGCCCCGAGGGCGGGGTCACCCGCACCGAGTACGACGAGTTCGGCGAGGTAGTGCGCCGGGTGACGCCCACCGGGACCGAGTACACCTACACCTACACCGCCGCCCGGCACCAGCTGGCCACCATGACGGTGACCGGGTTCAGCGGTGACGGTTCCGAACCGCACGACGTGGTGCTGGAGTCCCGCGCCTACGACCCGGCGGGCCGGCTGGCCAGCGTCACCGACGCGATGGGCCGCACCACCACCCGCACCTACTACGACGACGGGCAGCTCGCGGCCGAGCGACTGCTGGACTATCAGGACCCGGAAAGCGGCGAGACCCGCGACCTGCTGCTGCGGCGCTACGAGTACCTGGGCAACGGCTCCGAGTCGCTGGTGGTCCGCGGCGACGGGCAGTACAGCACCAGCACCGAGTACGACCCCGCCGGACGCCCGGTGCGCAGCACCGACCGCGAGGGCGAGCGGGTGCTGCGCTCCACCGAGACCAGCTACGACGCGGTCGGCAACCCGGTCGAGGTCATCGACCGGAACCCCAAGGGCGAGATCGTCCGGCACGCCGAGAGCGGCTACGACCCGATGGGGCGGCGCCTCTCGCACACCGTCCACACCGGCGGGGAAACCCTGGTGTCGAAGAGCCACCGCGACCAGCGCGGGCTCGTGACGTCCACGGTGGACCCGAGGGGCACCGCGCAGGGCGCCGACGCGGCAGAGTTCACCACCGAGTACGGCTACGACGCGCTCGGCAGGCGCGTCACCGTGACGCGACCGGAGGTGCGGGCCGAATCCGGCGGCAACCCGGCCGAGCCCGTCTCGCCGGTGGTCACCAACGGCTACAACACCTTCGGCGAAGCGGTGGCGCGGCGCGGCCCGAACGGCAACGTGACCACCAGCGCCTACGACAAGGCCGGGCGGCAGGTGAGCACCACCAGGCCCGACTACACCCCGCCGGGCGCGAGCCAGCCGATCACCGCCACCAGCACCAAGAGCTACGACGCGGCCGGTCGCGTGGTCGAGAGCACCGACGCGCTGGGCGACACCACCACGTTCGGCTACGACGAACTGGGCAACCTGGTGCGGCGCACCAATCCCGCACGCGAGGGCGAGCAGTCCGGCGGCGTGTGGCGCGCCACCTACGACCCGCTGGGCGAGCGGCTCTCGGTCACCGACGTGACCGGCGCCGAGCGGCACTACACCTACGACGAGCTCGGCAGGACGATCACCTCCACCGTGGTGGAGCGCGTGCCGGAACCGACCAGGAACCTGACCACCCGCTACACCTACGACGCGCTGGGCAACCCGGCCTCGGTCAGCACGCCCACCGGCTTGACCACCACCTACGAGCACGACGACCTCGGCAACCCGGTGAGCATGACCGACCCGGCGGGCAACACCACCACGTCGGTCCACAACGCGCAGGGCAAGCCGGTCTCGATCACCGAGCCGTCCGGGGTGACCACCACCTACGAGTACGACCTCGCGGGCAGGCTGCTGCGCACGGCCGATCTGGACGCCGCCGGTAACGAGGTGCGCAGCCGCGGCTTCGGCTACGACCGGGCGGGCAACCAGGTCAGCAGCACCGACGCGCACGGGGTGACCACCACCCGCTCGTTCGACCCGCTGAACCGGCTGCGCTCGATCACCCGCCCGGTCGCCGACGGCGAGGAGATCACCACCAGCTACGGCTACGACGCGGCGGGCAACGTCACCAGGGCCACCGACGGCAACGGCAACAACACCGTCTACACCGTCAACTCGTGGAACACGACCGAGTCCACGATCGAGCCCGCCACCGAGCGGCACCCGGACGCCGCCGACCGCACCTACACCACCGCCTACGACGCGCTGGGACGGGTGAAGCGGGAGATCCAACCGGGCGGGGTGACCGTCAGCAAGTCCTACGACGCGCTGGGCAACCTCGTCGGCGAGAGCGGCTCCGGCGCGGAGGCGTCCACCCCGGACCGGAGCTTCGGCTACGACAAGGCCGGGCGGATGACCTCGGCCACGGTGTCCGGCAAGACCAACACCTTCGGCTACGACGACCGAGGCAACCTGGTCTCGGCCAGCGGCCCCTCCGGTGACTCCACCTTCGCCTACGACGACGAGGGCAGGATCAGCACCACCACCACGGCGGCGGGCGAGGCGTCGTTCGGTTACGACGCGGCCGGACGGCTGGCCACGGCGGTGGACCCGCTCACCGGCATCACCGCCACGTACGGCTACGACGACGCCGGGCGCCGCGCCCGCGTGGAGTACGGCAGTCAGGGGACCTACCGCGAGTACGGCTACGACGAGCTCAGCAGGCTCTCCTCCGACACGGTGCACCGGGCCGACGACTCGGTCAGCACGGAGCTGTCCTACGACTACGACGTCGCCGACCGGCTGATCAGCAAGCAGAACTCGACGGCCTCGGCCACCACGACCTCGAACTACACCTACGACAAGGCGGGCAGGCTCACCTCCTGGGACAACGGTGACCAGGTCACCCAGTACTCCTGGGACGCGGCGGGCAACCTCGTCGGCTCCGGCGGTGAGACGGCCACCTACGACGAACGCAACCGGCTGCTCTCGCGGGGCGGCACCGAGTTCGAGTACTCGGCGCGCGGCACCGTGACCGCCCGGAGCGCGGGTGGGACCACCACCGACGTGCGGTTCAACGCCTACGGCGAGATGACCGCCGACGGCGGCAAGTCCTACGGCTACGACGCGCTGAACCGGCTGGTCTCGTCCGGGTCGCGTTCACTGTCCTACGCGGGCGACTCGCTGAAGGTGACCTCGGACGGGCAGAGCGAGTACTCCTACACGCCGGAGGGTGCCGCGCTCGGGGTCGGCAACGGCGACTCGGCCGGGATCGCGGTGACCAACCAGCACACCGACCTGGTGGGCACGGTCTCGCCGGGTGACGGTTCGGTGTCGGGGTGGCGCTCGTACTCGCCGTTCGGCCAGGTGAGCGAGCAGGAGGGCTCGCAGCCCTCGCTGGGTTACCAGGGGCAGTTCACCGATTCCGACAGCGGCAAGGTGAACATGGGCTCGCGCTGGTACCGGCCCGGCACGGGCACGTTCACCTCGCGCGACTCGGCGAACCTGGATCCGACCAGCACGACCGATGCCAACCGGTACGCCTACGCGGGTGGTAATCCGCTGACGCGGGTGGATCCGCGGGGCTACTTCTGGGGTTCGGTGGTCGATGTCGTCAAGGAGGTGTCGGGCTACAACGACGCCAAGCGGTGTTTGCAGGGCTCCTGGGCGGGGTGTGCCTGGACGGCGGCGAACTTCACGCCGTTCGGCAAGATCGCCAAGGGGGTCAAGACCGCCTACAAGGGCTACAAGACCTGGAGCCGGGGCCGGAAGGCCGGTAAGACCGTCGACGACGTGCCGTCCAGTGGTAGGAAGTTCAACCGCGGGGGCGGTAAGACCAAGGCCAAGAGCAAGGGTAAGAGTCGCGGTCGGGGTAAGGGCCGTGGTAGGGCCGGTGGTCGGTTCGGTAAGGGCGTGGGGCACGTCGGTGGGCGTGTGGCCGTTTCCGCTGGTGGTTCGGCGGGTGTGGAGGTCTCGTCGCGGGCGGCGATCGCTCAGGCCAGGGCGGCGGCGCGTGAGGCGGCCCGGTTGGCGGCGCGGCGGAATCGGGTGCGTGAGGATGCGATGACGCATCACCCCAAGCCGAAACCGTCGAACACGGTCTCCGACCAGGTGCGCGACAGGTTGGATCGGCTGGACAACCAGGAGCCGATCGAGCTGGGCGTGTTGGCCGCGGATGCGGCGTCGGCGGGTTCTGCGGAGGATGCCGGTGGGTTCGTGCCGGATGCGTTGGGGGCTGTGGGTGGTCTCCGGCGTGGTGGCGGCATGTCCCGTCCGGGGTCGACGCCGGATCTGCCCGGTAGTGGTTCGGCGCGGTCGTCGGGCTCTGGCGGTTCGTCGGGTGCTGGTGGTGGGTGCACGCCGAACAGTTTCGTGCCGGGTACCGAGGTGGTGTTGGCCGATGGGTCGCGGGTCGCGATCGAGGAGGTCGAGCTCGGGGATCGGGTGTTGGCCACCGACCCGCAGAGTGGGGAGACCGGGCCGGAGCGGGTGACGGCCACCATCACCGGCCAAGGTGAGAAACACCTGGTAGAGGTCACCGTCGATGTCGATGGTGACCGAGGTGGGGCGACCGACTCGGTGACGGCGACGGG
>NZ_FOMZ01000016.1 GCF_900112765.1 Actinopolyspora alba | reverse complement strand
GCTCCGGACAGGTCAAGTTGTCCGGTGATGCTAGCCCCGAGAAGCCGGAGCGTGCCTAGCTGACTGTCGGAGCTAGCGATGAATTCTTTATTGAGAAGGAGATCGCCACCGATGATACTCCCCGCCATGTTGAGAGCAGGCTTACCGGTTGCGGTCATCTCGGCGCTTCTAAGGCTGAGATCGCCGATGATGTTGGTGTCCACCAGACTCAGCCACTCGCTATGAATCTCCCGTAGAGAGATGTTGTGTTCGCAGGCGAGATCATCAGCGTCCAAATGAGGAAACCGGCTTCGGGACAGGTCTAAATGTGGAAAGTGAGCGCGCATGGCCTTGATGCCCTTTTCGAACTCGCACTGGTGCAGCGTCAAGGGCACGGCAGTTCGTACATCGATGAGGTCCAGTTCTCCGGTGATGTAAGCACCCTGCAGCCGCACTCCCCGCGGGTCGATACTTTCCGCATCTGAACCGAACAGCAACTTACGGATCGCGATTGCCGGAATCCGGCGATCAATTTTATCACTGACGTCGAGCAGTTCGCCCGTTCGCGCTGCATTGGCCAACCTGTCTTCCAGTGAGGAGGCATCAGACACCATGCCAAGATCATAAGGAGTCCAGCCACACCAAGTGGCCGGTTCCCCTTAAGCAGTCGTAGCCGGTGCCGCCACACTTTTCCCACACAAAACGACGGCAGACGACGAGCACCGGCCAGCCACAGCGACCGGTGCGGAGGCGGCATCGAGCCAGGTGACAGCGGGTATCGGCACCCACCGGCAAACGACGGCAGGAACCGACCCACTATTCGTCTTGTCGTGGGTTCAAGTCCCACCCGTCCCACCAACACCCCAGCGCAGCGGACACGTGGGGAGATCCAACCGAGATCGTCCCCACACCTTTGCCGCACTTCGCTCCGTGCCCCGAGCCTCCTCCGTCGTTCCGCGATTCGACGTGTGAGAGTCCGGAGCGGTCGGCCGAAAATCCGCTCAGTCGATGCTGCGCAGCATCCGCTCGATCTCCGTGAGTCTGGAGTCGAGTTCCCGCAGCCGGTTCTCCACCGCCTCCTGGCGAGCCACTGCCTCCTCGGCGAGCTTGCGGTAGTTCGCCATGGCCACGGCGTCGGCCCGGTGTCGTTGCAGCCGGAAATAGGTGACGACTCCTGTCGTGAGTCCCCCGACGGCGATCAGCACGATCAGGATGGCAGTCACGGCGCCGCTCATGCCCCGATCCCTTCATTCGTCCTTGGTTTCCCGCTCGTCGGCGTCCAGAGCCGCTATGACGGTTTCCGGTGTCAGATGTAGCCCGAAGTCGACGAGTTCGAAATATTTCATGGCCTTGCCGTCGGGGGACAGTTCCAGCCGGCCGCGCACCAGTCCCGCTTTCTCCAGCCGGTCGAGGTGCATGTACAGCAACGGCCGGGACAGCCCGAGATTGCGGGCGAGCTCGCTCACGTGCACCCGGCCGCTGGAAAGCGCGGCGATGATGCGCAGCCGGTGGGAGTGTCCCACCGCGGAAAGGAAGTTCAGCAGCTCCTCGCTGTTCAGATTTCACCCCCGCGGGCGGTTTCTCGTCCGACCGATTTTCCCGTCGCTTCGCGGGTGCTCCGAACGGGGATGGCGTTCACCGGTTGCCGATACCACCGCGGCTTCCGGCTTCCGAAGGTGTCCCGCCGTGGAGCGGACCGGGTTCGTCCAGTGTCCGCCTGACGGTCGCCAGCGGATCGGTGGGTGACCCCAGCAGCGAGCGCACCACTCTGCCGTGCGACTCGGCGACAGCCACTACCAGGTGTGCGAGGACGAAGGCCAGGACCAGGAACAACGCGGCCGCGAACAGGGCGGTGGGCAGATCCCCTATCCACAGCCCGAACGAGCCGTCTCCGAAGGCGAAACTCGTGGTGTCCGGCGCATCCGGCCGGTAGCCGATCATCACTCCGTGGCCACCGTTCTGCGGAATCGCCCAGAACCACAGTGGAACCGTCACCATTCCGACGACGGACAACCAGAGTGCCACGACGGCGGTGTCCAGTATCAGCAACGGCACGTACATCAGGATCAGGTAGCCGCAGGCGCGAAGAGTGGCCGGATCCGACCACCTCGTTCTGAGCTGTGCCGTGATTCCACGGCCGTGAACCGTGCGGTGAACGGCCGGTACGAGATCCGTCACCAGCAGCGCGCGCCATCGTTCGATCGCCGCGCACCCCCGGGTCAGTACCGCCACCGCTACCAGCAGCGGGAGTCCCACCCACACGATGCTCAGGGTCGCGGCGACCAACACGCTCGTCAGCACCAGGCTGAACAACAGGGTGCCGATCACGGAGTAGCTCAACAGGTAGAGCGTCGCCGCCCACGGCCGTCCGGACAGCAGCAGTGGACGCCATCTCCGCCCGCCGCTTTCTCGACGCTCCCGTGAATCGGTCATGAAAAGCTCCCGGAACTCCGATCGAAGGTTCAGCCGGTCTCGGTTCGTTCCCGCGGCCCCAGTCCTGGACTTCGTTCCGCACCGCCTCGATGGCTGGAACTTTTTCCAGGTGTAAGAAAATACTGACAGGAGGAGGATATGCCTGTCAAAGGTAGCGGTGGGGATAAGCTCGAAGCGGGGGAGCGGTGTGAACGCGCCGCGACTGTTGTGCGTGACATACCCGGTGGTCGGCGTCGTTTCGGGATGCTGTACCGATTCAACCGAGAACGGTTTCCGTCCCGGCGACCGATATCGCTCCTGCCACGCGGACGTCGTCGATCGACAGCGGTGGTCCGGGTGCGGCAGGAAGCGGTGAGGGGGAAAGCCCGTGCGAAGCACGGTGTGTCGAGCGGAGTGGTCCGAGGCGCGTCGGCCACCGGCGGTGCACCCGTGTCCGGTGTCGGGCGGGATGTCGCCGGGCACGCGGCTTCACGGGGCGACGCGGTACTCGCCTCCCCGGGATCGGGGTGGCGCGAAATCGAGTTCCTTACCGGGAGTTTCGTGGTCGTGAACCGTGTGGAGGTGTGTCGGGAGCAGGAGCTATGTCACCGATGTGTCCGACGTGCGGTGGTCCCACCATCCCGCCGCAAGGGGGCGGGCCACCCGAATGTCCGAAGTGCGGATAGTGGTGCGTGGTCGCGGGACCGATGAAGCCGCTCGGTCGGGGAGTTTCAGCCGAGCGGTGACCGCGGCCCGGCGTCGGGTGGCCGCGGTCGTCGCCGTGGCCCTCAGACCGAGGCAAGCCCCACGTAGTTCTCCGCCAGTGTGGTGGCCGCGGCTTTCGAGGTCCGCAGATAGTCGAACTGCGAGCGTTGCAGCCGCCGGTCGAAGTCCGAGTCCGGACCGTCGAACCGATGGGTCATCGAGGTCATCCACCAGGAGAAGTGCTGCACGCGCCACACGCGCCGCAGGCAGTCTTCGGAGTAGGTGTCGAGCCCGGTGGTGCCGTTGCCGCTGTAGAAGTCGGTCACGGCCCGCGCCAGCCGTGCCACGTCGGCCACGGCGAGGTTCAGTCCCTTGGCGCCGGTCGGGGGCACGATGTGTGCCGAGTCGCCCGCCAGGAACAGCCTGCCGTAGCTCATCGGCTCTGTGACGAAACTGCGCAACGCGCTGATGCTCTTGTCGATGATGGGTCCTTCCCGCAGTTCCCAGCCGGGCGTTCCCAGCCTGTTCTGCAGTTCGGCCCAGATCCGCTCGTCGGACCAGTTCTCGATCGAGTCGTCGGGATCGCACTGCAGGTACATCCTGCTCAGCTCCGGTGACCGCAGGCTCTGCAGGGCGAATCCGTTGACGTGGTTGGAGTAGATCAGCTCCTCGCTGGAGGGCGCGACTTCCGCGAGGATCCCGAGCCAACCGAACGGGTAGACACGCTCGTAGTCGGTGCGGACCGTTCGCGGGATCGTGTTCCGGGAGACGCCGTGGAAACCGTCGCAACCGACCACGAAGTCGCACCGGATCTCGTGGTTCGTCCCGTCGTTCGCCGTGAACCGCACGAGCGGTCGCTCGGTGTCGGGGCCCTCGATCGAGACGTCCGAGACCTCGTAGTGGACCTGGCCCCCGTCACGCTCACGCCGATCAGCCAGATCCTTGACGACCTCCTGCTGACCGTAGACGGTGATGCTCCGCCCGTCGGTGAGTTCGGACAGCGGGATGCGTAACCGTTCCCCGTCGAACTGCACGTTCACTCCGTGGTGCGGATGGCCCTGCCGGTCCAGCCGTTCGGACACGTCCGCTTCCCGCAGTACGTCGACGGTGCCCTGTTCCAGCACTCCCGCACGCACCCGTTGCTGTACGTATTCGCGGCTGCGCCGCTCCAACACGATCGATTCGATTCCCTGTAGGTGCAACAGATGAGACAGCAGCATGCCCGCTGGACCCGCTCCCACGATCGCGACCTGGGTACGCATTCCAACCTCCCCTTCTAGGCTGCGTTCGATTCAGCCTCTCAGCCCGGTTGGTGAATTGAGGCAGCGGGCTTCCGTCCAGTGGAATCATGGGTGGCGTGAGCTCGTTGCGCCACACCGTGTTCGATCGGTGGCTTTTCGTCGTCCCGCCTCTCGCCGCTCAATTCGTCGTAACTCGCCGATGATCGCGCTTCGGGTTCGACAGAGGTGGTTCGTGTCCACTGTGCTGCGAGGATGCTTTTGTTCACGGCGGAGTCGAAAATTGTGCGGACTGCGGTGAGTGCCGGTTCGTGCGGGCGTTGTGACGTGTACGGGCGTTCGGTAAACGAGGTTTAGTCTCGCTGAGGTTTTTGTTCGGAATTCGTCGGAGCGTTGGAGCGCGCCGAACCGTGATCCGCGCCCGAGTCCGGTGGATCGGCGCGGGCCGGTTCGACGTGCTCGGACACCGTTACCGCTGTGATTTCCTGGCCGATTCGGCGAACTGGTCCAGGTAACGCAACGTGGTGTCGCGGGGCTCCGTGGGGAGGTAGAACAGGATCCGGTCCACGCCCGCGTGGGCGTGTTGTTCGACCGCCGCGGGATCGTCGGGCGCCGCGTACAGCGTCACCGGAACCCGCCATCCCGCGCGTTCGCGGACGTGCTCGATCTGTTTCGCCAGGTTCTCGGCTCCCGAGCGGGGGAGCCAGCCACCGCCGTACTCGGCGACGCGTTCGACCGAACGTTCGCTCTCCCCGCCGACGTAGATGGGGGGATGCGGTGACTGGACCGGTTTCGGCCGGCAGTACGAGGACTCGATGTCCACGTGATCGCCGTGGAACTCCGCCTCCTCCTGCGTCCACAGCGCCCTCATGGCGCGGATGCGTTCGTCCATCAGCGCACCACGGTGAGCCGGATCGGTGCCGTGATTGCGCATCTCCTCGCGGTTCCAACCGGCCCCCACACCCAGGATCGCCCTGCCTCCCGAGACGCGGTCCAGGCTGGCCGTCTCCTTGGCGGTGTGGATCGGGTCCCGCTGGATCATCAGCGCGATCCCGGTTCCCAACAGCAGGTGTCTGGTGTTCACCGCGGCGGCGGTGAGGCACACGAACGGATCCAGGGTCCGGTAGTAGTGCCTCGGCAGGTCACCGCCACCGGGATAGGGCGTTTTCCTGCTCGTGGGGATGTGGCTGTGCTCGGCGAGGAACAGTGCGTCGAAACCACGCAGTTCGGCGGCCTCGCCAAGCTCCGCCGGGTCTATTCCTTCGTCGGTGACGAATGTGGAGATACCGAACTTCATAAGATTCACCGGGCGCTCGTGACCGCGCCTTTCTCCCAACTAGAGGTCGTGCCGGGTGACGATGGGCATCCGTGGATATACCTCACATCACCTGTCGTCGGGTGGAAACACCGACAACTGTCGGGCATTATTCCCCGAACGGGTAAGATCACAGTGTCACTCCGACGTGGTGTCGGGTTCGCCGTTTTCGAGTGTGGTAGAGGGCGTCGTGGTGATCGGTCGGAAGGATTTACGCGCGGTTGAACCCGCACGGCGGACTCGCGTGTCGTGCCTTTCGTCGTCCTTCGATCGAGTTCGCACCCGCCGCACGGTCGGACGGAATGCTCCACATGGATGAGTCGACCGCCGAACTGACCGATCTCTACCACGAGCACTATTCCGGACTGCTGCGTATGGCCGTGCTGCTCGTCGACGACGGATCGGCCGCGGAGGACGTGGTGCAGGACGCGTTCATGCGGGTGTTCGACTCCCGCGCCCGGCTGCGCGACCGGGACAAGGCGTTGGCCTTCCTGCGTCGGACGGTGCTCAACAAGTCCCGTTCGCTGCTGCGCAGGCGGCAGGTGTCGCGAAAGTATCAGCACCGACTGGTACAACGTGAGTCCGGACCGGACGAGAGCGTGCACGGTGTCGACCGCACGGTGCTGGCCGACGCTATCGCCCGACTGCCTCCCAGACAGCGGGAAGCGGTCGTGCTGCGTTACTACGCCGACTTCAGTGAGGCCTACACCGCGAAGATAATGAAAGTGACCCCGGGCGCGGTCAAGGCCTACTGTTCCCGAGGGGTCTCGCGATTGTCGAGTTTGCTGAGGGAGCGCGTGTGACGGAGTCGGACACCGCAGCCCCCGACGGGAGTTCCGACGAGCAGCTGGTGCGTAATGGGCTGCACGCGCTCGTCGCCGATGTGGAACCGTCCGCCACGGCCCTGCCGCGTGTACTGGCCGGACGTCGCAGGCGTTCCGGAGCGCGGACGGTCCTCGGGGTGACCGGAGCCGTTGCCGCCACCACCGCAGCGTTGTTGCTGACACTCGTGTTCGTCGTCGACCGGAGTCCCCCGACGGTACCGACCGGAACGGCTCCGGACAGCTACGTCACTCAGCTCGCCGACGGAACGCTCGTTTCCGTGATGTTGGAAACCGGCGAGGTGCGCCACGAGTTCGGCAGACCGGACACCGACGTCACGGCGCTGGCCAGGGGCGAGGAGCACGTCTACGCGGCCACTGCCGACGGCGGGGTGTTGCGGATGGGCACGGACGCCACGGTTCGGCGGATGCGTGGGGTGGTTCCCGGCGGCGAGGTGACCGCCATCGACACTTCAGACGGCAGGCTCGCGGTGGCGAGCGGAAATCGGGTCTCGCTGGTTTCGGGGAACACCACCCGGCGGATCACGTTGCCCGCCGGCCTGGTGGTGCGGGATCTGGCACTCGACCGGTCGGGACGCCTGGCGCTCGTCGTGCGCGACCGGACGAGCAGCGAGCCGCCGACGCTGCGGGTGATTCCGGCGGGTGGCGACAGCGCCGCTCGGCTCGACACCTTCGAGGTGGGGTGCGGACCGCTCCGGACGGCGTGGACGTCGACCGGACTCGCCGTGCTTCGGCCCGACGAGTGCGCCGTGACCGAGGCCGTCCGCATCACCACGATCGACCCGACGACGGGCAGTCGGATCGGTGGTGGAGTCCACCTCAGGCTCGATCGTCCGATCGGTGCCACCGATGACATACGCGTGTCCACGGACGCCACTGACCGGATGTTGGTGTCGACCACGACCGGGAACATGTGGTTGGTCGACGGTACGGGGGTCGGTTCCGTCACCGGACACTGTGCGTCGCGCCGGGACTGCGCCTCGATTCCCCCGGTGATGTGACGGGCTCTTGGGTGATGTGGCCGGGCGGGGCGCGGATCAGCGCGGTGGGTGAGCGCGGCCGGTCGTGCCGGTGCACCCCGGCATGCTCCGCCGGACGAGGAGCAGGCCGTTCCGGTTACCCAACGCGTTCGGGACACGCCGCCGATCGGGCAATGGACCCGACGCCCCACGGGCGGTGACGATCAGCGTGGTGCAGCGAATTCGATCGGCGGAGGTGTCACCCTCGTGCGGGCGCACTGGTGGGAAGTACTCAGGTTGTGCAGTGTCGTGGGCAGCAGACCGTACTGGCAACGGCTGGCCGCGTTCGTGGTCTCGGTGTGGACGTTGTGTTGGATCGGCGGGCAGTTCTTGGCTCCGGAGGCCGCTCCCTCGGCCGTGGAGGTGTGGCGTGGCCTGCTGGAACGGATCGGTGTCCCGGATATCGCCTGGAGTGGCCGGGTGGTACGGGCCTGGGAGAGTGCCGGGGTGGTACTCGCGGTCTTCGGCGGACTGCTGTGGGCGGCCACCACCGAACGTGGCCAGATGCCCGCGTTGTTGGGGTGGATCGCTGTCATGCTGGGATCGCAGCGGCTGGGGTACCAGCCCTCCGTGATCATCGCGGTGGGGGTCATGGCCGGCTTCGTGCTCGTGCTGTGGGTGGTCTCGCTCGCCAACGGTCGGTTCGTGGATCGCTATCCGCGGTTGTTGCCTGCCGACGTGTTCCGTGCCGGGGTCACCGCGGCCACGTTGTCCGCGGTCGTGCCGCTCTACGCCCCCGCTGTCGTGGTCTTCCGGTTGTTCCACCCCTACCTGACCCGCACCCCTCGGATACTGACCACCGAGTACGACAGCGGTCACACTCCCGGTGCCGGTGGGTGGAGCAGGGTGTCCCGTTGAGGACCGAGGGGAGACGACGATCGGTTCGTGAGTGGTTGATCGGTTCGTGACGGGGCGAGATCCGGTTCTCGTCCCGCGAATCCTCTCGGCGGTTCCGCTCCGGCAGCCAGGGCGGAACCGGCCGGCGGAGCGCGCGACGGACCGGCCGGCCGGCTTTCCGGTTGCCGTTGTCCTCGTGATGTATTGCCCTGACCGGTATGGCTGCTACAGGTGCCGAGTCCGGTGAGGTCGTTGCCGAGTCCGGCGGATACGAGTACGACGTCGTGGTCGTGGGCGGCGGTCCCGCCGGGGAGAACGTGGCGGGCCGGGTCGCCGCGGGTGGCCTCTCGGTGGCTCTCGTGGAGCGGGAACGGGTCGGCGGGGAGTGCTCCTTCTGGGCCTGCATGCCCAGCAAAGCACTGCTGCGTTCCGGCCACGCCGTGACCGCCGCTCGTCGGGTGGACGGGGCCCGGCAGGCCGTCACGGGTGATATCGATGTTTCCGGCACCCTGCGCAGACGCGATTCGTTCGTCGATCAGTGGGACGACCGGAGGCAGGTCGACTGGGTCCACGACGCCGGGGTGGCCCTGTTCCGCGGTTCGGCGTGGCTCGCGGGCAGCAGGGAGGTCATGGTGCGTGATCCGGACGGCACGACCTTTTCGCTCTACGCGGGCAACGCGGTCGTGCTCGCCACCGGAAGCGTGCCCGTGCGTCCTCCGATTCCCGGTCTCGACCAGGTCGACTTCTGGGATTCGCGTGCTGCCACCTCCGCCGAGCGAGCTCCGGAGAGCCTGGCCGTGCTGGGGGCCGGAGTGGTCGGGGTGGAGCTCGCGCAGGCCTGGGCCCGGTTGGGAACGCACGTGCGGATGATCGAGAGCGGTCCCCGCCCGCTGCCTTCGGCCCCGGATTTCGCCGGGGACCTGCTGGAGGCGGCGCTGCGTGCCGACGGGGTGCGACTGTACTCCGATGCCGTGGTCCACGGGGTGTCGAGTACGGAGGGGAGCGTGACGCTGGAACTGGCCGACGGTACCGAGGTCTCGGCCGAGCGGTTGTTGGTCGCCACCGGTCGTCGCGCCGCCACGGGGCATCTCGGACTGGAGTCGGTGGGGCTCCACGAGGAAGGCGCCGTGGACGTCAACGAACACGGCGAGGTCAGGGGGGTTCCCGGCGGGTGGCTCTACGCCGCGGGGGACGTCACCGGGCAGGCCCAGCTCACCCATCAGGCCAAGTACGCGGCACGGGTGGTCGCGGACGTCGTCGTCGCCAGGGCCACGGGCAGACACGTCACCACCGATGCGTTCGGTCGTTACATGACCTCGGCCAACAGGCACGCCGTCCCCACGGTGATCTTCACCGATCCCGAGGTGGCCCAGATCGGCTACAGCCCGGAGCGGGCCGAACAGGACGGTCACCGGGTACGCACCGTCGAGCTGGACATGGCCTCGGCCGGCGCGGAACTCCGGGCCGACGGCTATCGGGGCAGGGCTCGATTCGTGATCGACGAACGGCACCAGGTGCTGTTGGGTGCCGTGTTCGTCGGCCAGGACGTCGCCGAGCTGCTGCACGCTGCGACGATCGCGATCGTCGGCGAGGTTCCGCTCGCACGACTGTGGCACGCGGTACCGGCGTTTCCCAGCCTCAGCGAGGTCTGGCTGCGGCTGCTGGAGAGCTACGGGCTCTGAACCGTACCGTCCCGAGCGGACCGCGGGATTCCGCCCGGGCAGCGACACTTGCCACGAGTGTCCCCTTTCGAGTGGTATCGACCTTCGCGGGCAGTCCGGGGCTTCGTCGGCTACGCCGGTTCCGAGACCTCGGATCGAAGCCGTGTTGATGCCTTCCGAACTGCGATTTCGACTCCGTCCAGTGGGGAGAAGCATCCAGGAAGGTCCACTGCGGACGGATCTGCGCGCGGGAAGGTGCCTCTTGGCAAAGCGTGCGTAAGCCCCTCGTTTGTGATCGACTGACGGAGTCGTACTTCGCTTCGAGGTCGTGGCGGAAGAACGTCCCTCGTGGCACAAGCGGAGGGCAGCAGTGAGCACGTGTGACCATACAAGCGGTGTCGTCTACATCCACTCGTCACCCGGGGCGGTCTGCCCGCACGTCGAGTGGGCGATCGCGAGCGTGCTCGATACCCGTCTCGGGTTCCGCTGGACCGCCCAGCCCGCCGCTCCCGGAGAGCTTCGCGCCGAGAACATCTGGTACGCCGAGCCCGGAACCGCCGCACGGTTGGCCGGGGTGTTGTGCACCTGGCCGATACTGCGTTTCGAAATCACCGAGGATCCCGGCCCCGGGACGGACGGCGAACGGTTCTGCCACGTCCCGGAGCTGGGGCTGTGGCGGGCCCGAACCGGTGCGAACGGCGACATCGTGGTCGCCGAGGACCAACTGCGCACCCTGGTCGCCGACTGTCAGGACGTGGACAGCATGCGACATCGTGTCACCGAGCTGTTGGGGACCAGCTGGGACGAGGCGTTGGAGCCGTATCGGGGGGCGGGTGAGGGGCCGCCCGTCGAGTGGCTGCACAGTGTCGGCTGACGTCGCCTCCTCCCGGTTCCACGCCCGGGCGCGAAACTCCTTACCCCGACAGTTTTCCGTCGTGTATCGCCACGGTCCGGTCCGTCTGCGCCAGGTGCTGGGTGTCGTGCGTGACCAGCACGGTGGCGACACCGTACTGCCGGGTCACGTCCCGGAGCAGTTCCACGATTCGCGCGCCGCGCTCCTGGTCCAGGGCGGCGGTCGGCTCGTCCACCAGCAGCACCTCGGGACGGGCCGTCAACGCCCGTGCGATGTTGACCCGTTGTCGCTCCCCGCCGGAGAGCCTGCTCGGCCTGCGGTGCTGCTTCCCCGACAGCCCCACCGTGGCCAGCAGCTGAACCGCCTTGTCCCGTGCCTTCCGCGCGGAACGCCCCCGCATGTGCTCGGTGACCTGCAGCTGTTCGACCGCCGTCAGCGATGCCACGAGGTTGTGCTGTTGGAACACGATTCCGATCCGGTTCAGCCGCAGCCTGCTCAGCGCCGCACCGTTCAAACCGGTGATATCCGTTTCGCCCACGTGGACCGAACCCGCCGTGGGCCGGACGAGCCCCGCAGCCACGGCGAGCAGGCTCGACTTGCCCGAGCCCGAAGGCCCGGTCACCGCCAGCAGTTCGCCGGGGTCGACTCGCAACGAAACCTCGTCCAGCGCGTGCACAGTTCGTTCCCCGTCGGGATAGGTCAGCCCGATCCCGTGCAGTCTCAGACTCATCGTCCAGCTCCCAACGCTGTCAGCGGTTCCACGGAAGTTATGCGGCGTACTGCCAGCGCCGCTCCGACCATGCCGAGCGCGATCATCACCAGCACCGGCACCAGCGTCGTGCGCGCGGTCAGTTCGAACGGCACCACCTCGCCCGCCGCGCTGCCCAGCGCGACGCCCGCCGCTCCGCCGAGACCGGCCCCGGCCAGCAGCACGATCAGCGACTGGGCCAGCGCGTCGCGCAGCAGGTACCCGGTGGAACCGCCGAGTGCCTTGAGCACCGCGACGTCACCGCTGCGCTGAATCGTCCACACGGTCAGGAACGCGCCGATCACCAGTGCCGAGATGGCGTACAGCAGTAGCCGCATCGTCAGCAGCGAGCCGTTCTCGGACGAGAACGAGCCGACGGCTTCCAGGCTGTCCCCGACGGTCGCCGAGAGCGTGTTCGCGGCCGAATCGGCCTCGGACAGCCGTGCGTCCGGTTCCGCCTCCACGCTCAGGACCGTGGCGAGCGGCGTTTCCGCTCCCGCGCTCCGCGCGGTACGCAGCTCCCGCCAAGTGTCCAATGTGGTCCAAATTACCGGGGTGTGGCTGTAGAACTCGTCCGAGGTGATCGCGCTCACCGGCAGCTCGCCCGCGGTGGTGGACAGTCGATCACCGGTGTGCAACCGCTGTTCCTCGGCGAGGGAACGGCTGATCACCACGGCCGAGTCGGATGTTCCTGTCGGTGCGGAGGGCGCGTCCGGTGGCAGGCCGAACACGGTGGCGCTCGCCTCGGAGCCGTTCGGGGTTCCCACGCGGGTGGTCGTTATTCCCAGCGGGCTCACTCGCCGCACGCCCGCCGTGTTCTCCCAGACAGCGCGTTGTCGCGGTGTCACGGTGCTGTCCGCGAAGGACTTCTCCGGTTGTTCGTCCCCCGCGCCACCGAACACCAGATGTGTGGCGGGGAGGTTTCTGACGGCCGATACCGACCGATCGGCCAGCCCCGAAGTGAGTCCGGAGAGCAGCACGATCAGCAGGGTGATCAGCGCTACGACCGAACCCATCAGCGCGAATCGCCCCTTGGCGAAGCGGATGTCTCGGATGGCGACGAACACGGGTCACTTCTCTCCTGGTGGTTGTGTCTGAACCGCTCCCCGGCGCTCGGGGCCGGGGACTGTCACCCACTCTCGCCGGCCCGCCCCGCGCCGCCATCGACATCGGGATCGATATCCGGGTGTCGTTCGGTCGAGGCGAAAGTCAATCGAACGATTGATGCCCCGGCCGGACAGCCGTGTGGAGACTGGTTCCGGGAGTCCCCGGGCGATTTCCGGGGCACACCCGAGCGGTGCTCCGCCGCCCGCGAACCGGCAGGGCCGGGCACCGAACCGCTAAGCTGCCGGAGTGGGAGGGAACGAGTCGTTGACCGGGCACGACCCCAGTGACTCCGTGGTGCTGCGTGTACTTCGCACGGCGCTGCACGCGGGTTTCTACCTGCTTCTCGCGGTCGCCGTCGCCCGGTTGTTCACCACCTCCCAGCCCCGGGGCGTCATGATGTTCGCGCTGTTCGGGGTGCTCGCGCTGGCGGTGCTCTACGCCGTGGGAGCGCTACCTCGCCGCGTTGCCTACAACCGGCGGACCGCTTTGCTCTGGCTGGCCTGCGTGACGGCGCTCTGGGCCGCCCTGCTGGCTGTCAGCCCGGATTTCTCCTGGATAGCCTTCCCGCTGTTCTTCCTGCACATGCATCTGTTGCGCGGTCCGCACGCCGTCGTGGCCGTGGTCGTCGTGACCGGGCTCGTGATCGCCACCCAGCTGGCGCACGCCGACGAGTTCAGCGTCGCCGTGGTCTTGGGGCCGAGCCTTGGGGCAGGATTCGCGGTCCTCGTGGCCTGGGGATACGCGGCCGTCCACCGCGAGAGTCAGCAACGTCGTCTGCTGATCGAGGACCTGCGACGGACACGCTCCCAACTGGCCGTCTCCCAGCACGAAGCGGGCGTCGCCGCCGAGCGGGAACGTCTCGCGGGCGAGATTCACGACACGATCGCACAGGGGCTTTCCAGCGTCGTGCTGCTGCTGCGCGCCGCCGAGGCCGCGTTGCCCGCCGGAGCCGACACCGCACGCGGTCATCTCGTGGAGGCTCGTGACACCGCTTCCGAGAATCTCGCCGAGGCGCGCGGACTGGTCAGCGAGCTCGGTCCGCCCGCGCTGAGCGAAGCCGGGCTCGCCGATGCGCTGCGCAGGCTGTGCGAGCGCGTCGAACGTGAGTCCGGACTGCGTTGCCGGTTGCGGCTCGACGGAACCGCTCTCGGTCTGCCTGCCGACTACGAGGTGGCCCTGCTGCGCGCCGCTCAGGCGAGTCTGGCCAACGTGGTGCAGCATGCCGGGGCCGACTCGGCGACCGTCACGCTCGGATACCTGCGGACCGAGGTCACGCTGGACGTCTACGACGACGGTGCCGGTTTCGACCCGGAGTCTCCGCGTGCTCCGCGCCCGGACGGCAGCGGCTTCGGACTGCGATCGCTGCGTGAGCGGATCGAGCGGTTGGGCGGTGTGTTCGAACTTGAGAGCACCGGCAGCGGAACCGTCGTGGCGATCAGGCTTCCGCTGCGCGAGGAGGTGAGTCGGTGAACGAGCCGCTGCGGTTGCTGCTGGTCGACGACCATCCCGTCGTCCGCCGCGGTCTTCGCGCCATGTTCGACGAACGTTCCGACATGCTGGTGGTGGCCGAAGCGGGCGACGGTCGTGCGGCGCTGGACGCACTGGCGGACACCAGCGTGGACGTGGTGCTGATGGACCTGCGCATGGGGAGTGGCACGGACGGCGTCACCGCCACGGGGCGGATAACGGCCCTGCCCGATCCGCCCGCGGTGCTGGTGCTCACCGTCTACGACACCGACGCCGACATTCTGGCCGCGGTGGAGGCAGGAGCGACCGGGTACATGCTCAAGGACTCCCCACCGGAGCAGCTGGCCCAGGCGGTCCGTTCGGCGGCGCGGGGTGAAACCGCACTCGGCCCGAACGTCGCTGCCCGGCTGTTCGAGAGGCTGCGCGGCCCCGAGGAGGCGTTGAGCCCGCGCGAGGTGGAGATACTCCGGATGCTCGGACAGGGACTGTCCAACCGAGCGCTCTCCCGAGAGCTGTTCATCAGCGAGGCGACCGTCAAGACGCATCTGGTGCACATCTTCGACAAGCTCGGGGTGGACAACCGCACCGCGGCGATCACCACCGCCATCCAGCGAGGAATCATCCGCCCCACCCCGTAACCGGACTTTCCCGGGCCGAAGCGGGCGGCGATTTCGCGAGAAACCGACGCCGCCTCGACGCCGTCCGGCGGATCCTCTCGACGTTTCGTGAGCGGGTGACTCCGCACGGCAGGCTCCCACCGGTGTCGGTGTGGATCGAGCGGTGATTTTCCCGTATGGCACGCTCGTGGTGTGCCGTCGAAATCCGTGTCCTCCGAGCGAGGGCTGTTGCTGTGGGCGCTCCCGGTAACCGCGGTGGCCCTGCTCGGTGCGGTCGCAGCCGGTTTGTTCGCGCGGAACGTCTACGGCGACGTGGCGCAACGTGCCGAACCGGTTCCCGAGAGCTCCGCGTCGCCCACTCCGGAGGGCGATCCTCCCGGCACTCGAAGGGTCGCCCTGAGCGAGGGTGCCCGGCGGCATCCGGACGCCGAGGCCGTGCAGCAACTGCTGCAACGTCACTTCAACGCGATCAACAAGGACAAGTATTACCTGTGGCGCAGCACCGTGGTCCGCGCCAAGCGGATCAACCAGCCCTATGAACAGTGGCAGGACGAGTACCACAGCACCGAGGACGGAACGGTCGTGATCCACCGGATCGTGCCGGGACCCGAGGCCACGATGCGGGTGGTCATGTCCTTCATCAGTACGCAGGATCCCGCCGACGCGCCGAAGTCGATGCCCGCGGGGTGTCTGCGCTGGCGGGTCGTCTACCGGATCGTTCCCGTATCGGAAGGATTACGGCTGGGGCAGGGACTGCCGGACAGTTCGTTGTCGAAGCGCTGTGCCGAAAACTGATCAGCACTGTTCGCCGCGCGGGTCGTCGCTACCTCCCGACGTCGGACACCCGGAGCGGAGCCGGCGGGCGACCCCGCCGCGCGAGTAGCTCGACGACCCGAGCGGAAAACTTCGGTGAGCACTCACAGCGGAATGTTGCCGTGGGAGCCGCGTCGCGGTTCGGCCTCGTTCAGTGCCTCGGCCAGCCGTGCTCGGGTGTCAACGGGATCGATCACCTCGTCGACCACCCCGATCGCCTTGGCACGGTCCACACCGCCCGAGACCCGCTGGTGCTCCTCGGCCAGCCGGTCCTGCAGCGCCTCCCGCTCCTCCTCGGGAGCGGCCGCGATCTCCTTGCGGTGCAGCACGCCCACCGCCGCGCGGGCTCCCATCACCGCGATCTCGGCCTCCGGCCAGGCCAGCACGGTGCCCGCACCCAGTGAGCGGGCGTTCATGGCGATGTAGGCACCGCCGTAGGACTTGCGCATTATCAGGGTGACACTCGGAACGACCGCCTCGCCGAAGGCGTGCAGCAGCTTGGCGCCCCGGCGCACCACCCCGCCCCATTCCTGGTCCACGCCCGGCAGATAGCCGGGAACATCGACCAACACGACCAGGGGAACACCGAACGCGTCGCACATCCGCACGAAACGGGCCGCTTTCTCGGCGGACAGCGAGTCCAGGCAGCCACCCTTGCGGATCGGGTTGTTGGCCAGTACGCCCACTGCCCGTCCACCGAGCCTGCCCAGGCCGGTGACCATGTTCGGCGCCCATTCGGCCTGCAGTTCCTCGAAGACGGCTTCCCCGGAGACGTCGGTGTCGAGAATTCGCCGGATCACCGGTTTGACGTCGTAGGCCCGCCGTGCCGTGTCGGGCAGCAGCGCTCCCGGATCCTCACCGCGGGCCTCGACGGTGTCGAGATCGAAATCGCCCTGGTCGGCCAGCAGACCTGTCACCCGACGGGCACGCTCGTAAGCGTCCGGTTCGTCCGAGGCGACCACGTGCACCACGCCCGACTTGGTGCCGTGGGCATCCACACCGCCGAGCCCCTCCTGGTCGATCTGCTCACCGGTCACGCTGCGCACCACGTCCGGACCGGTGACGAAGACCCGTCCGGACGGCGCCATGATGACCACGTCCGTCAGCGCCGGACCGTAGGCCGCACCACCCGCGGCGGGCCCCAGCACCACCGATATCTGGGGCACGCGTCCCGAGGCCCGGATCATCGCCGCGAACACCTGACCGACCGCGTCCAGTGCCTCGGCGCCCTCGGGCAGGCGCGCGCCACCCGAGTGCCACACACCCAGCACCGGGCATCCCTCGGCCACGGCGGCGTCGATCGCGGCGACGATGCGGGAACACCCCGCACTGCCCATCGCCCCACCCTTGACCGTTCCATCAGTGCAGTAGGCGATGACGGGTGAGCCGCCGATACGGCCGCGCACCGCCAACACTCCGCTGTCGTCCCGCTCGTACAGCGCGACGATCGAATCGGTGTCCAGCAACTGCGACAACCGCAGCTCGGGGTCGCGGGGATCCCAGTCTGTCCCCGATGTTTCGGAATGAGACGCCACTGCTGTCACGGGATTCTCCGATATCGAAAGTGGGGCGGTGTCAGGTTCGGGAATCGTCGTCACCCTGGTTGCCGGTGACGTGGTCGGTGGAGTGTCGGCCGCCACGCTCGTGGTGACATCAACTCCTGGTGAATGCCAGTGCGACGTTGTGGCCACCGAACCCGAAGGAATCGTTGACCGCGGCCGCCGCGTTCGTCTCGCGAGGTTCGCCCGAGATCACTTCGAGTTCGACCTTGGGATCGGGGTTCTCCAGATTTCGGGTCGCCGGAACCACGCCGTGATACAGCGACAGGATCGTGACGATGCTCTCCACCGCGCCCGCTCCGCCGACGAGATGCCCCAGGGCACCCTTCGGGGCTGTCAGCACCACGTCGTCGCCCAGCGCCTTGCGGACGGCGGTGGCCTCACCCACGTCGCCGACCACCGTGGAGGTGGCGTGCGCGTTGACGTGCCCGATGTCCGTGGTCGACAGTCCGGCGGTTCCGATGGCGGTGTTGATCGCGTTGATCTGCCCGAGACCGTCGGGATGGCTACCCGTGATGTGGTAGGCGTCGGCGGTGATGCCCGCCCCGGCCAGCCGTCCGTAGATCCTGGCACCGCGCGCCGCCGCGTGCTCGGCACTCTCCAGCACCACGACACCGGCACCCTCGCCCATGACGAAGCCGTCCCGGTCGACGTCGAACGGGCGGGAGGCCCGCTCCGGCTCGTCGTTGCGGGTGCTCAGCGTGCGCGACTGCGCGAAGCCCGCCACCGTGATCGGGTGGATGCACGCTTCCGCTCCGCCGGCGACGACCACGTCGGCCCGTCCGGAGCGGATCATGTCCATCCCGGTGGCCAGCCCCTCCGAGCCCGAGGCGCACGCCGCGGCCGGGGTGTGCACTCCGGCGCGTGCCCTGAGTTCCAGGCTCACGTGCGCGGCGGGCCCGTTGGGCATGAGCATCGGGACCGTCAGCGGTGAGACCTTGCGCAGCCCCTGGGACTTCAACGTCTCGTGCTGATCCAGCAGTGTCAGCGGACCGCCGATGCCGGTCCCGATGGCGACGCCGAGCCGCTCGGGATCGACGGGCTCCGCGTCCTCGGAGGGAAGTTCGAAGCCCGCGTCACTCCACGCCTGGTGTGCCGCGATCAGAGCGATCTGTTCGCAGCGGTCCATGCGCCGCAGCCGGACCCGGGGCAGCACCTCGTTGGGCTCCACCGCCAGCGGAGCGGCGATCCGGCTGGGCAGCTCGTAGGTGTCCACCCAGTCGGCTTCGATCGTGCGGGTGCCGCTGGCGCCGTTCAGCAAACCGTCCCAGGTGGACGCGACGTCCCCGCCGAGCGGAGTCGTCGCGCCCATCCCGGTGATCACAACGTCCTTGGTCGTCATGCGTTCTTGACGATGTAGTCAACCGCATCGCCCACGGTCTTGAGGTTGGCCAGTTCATCGTCGGGGATCTTGACCCCGAACTTGTCCTCGGCCTGGACGGCGATCTCCACCATGGACAGCGAGTCGATGTCCAGGTCGTCGACGAAGGACTTCTCGACGGACACTTCCTCAGCGTCGACCCCTGCGACCTCTTCGACGATGCTCGCCAGGCCCGAAGTGATTTCCTCGTTCGTCACGTTCGTTTCCTTCCTGCTTCGATTCGCTCGACGTCGTCGGCCGGCGCGTGCCGACCGGTTCTTCGTCCGGTCACGGACAAATGATCACCTGGCCGCCGTAGGACAGTCCCGCCCCGAAGCCGACCAGTAGCAGCACGTCACCACTGTTGATCTCTCCTGTCGATCGCATGTGATCGATCGCAAGTGGGATCGAGGCGGCCGACGTGTTGCCGGAATGCACGATGTCACGAGCCACGACGAGATCGTCACGGGCTCCCTGTTGCCGCAGTTTCTTCGCCACGGCCTCGACGATTCGCAGGTTGGCCTGGTGCGCGACCAGAGCATCCACATCGGACAGCCGCAGTCCCGCCTGTTCCACCGCTCGCGCTGCTACCGGCGCCACCTCCGATGTGGCCCAGCGGAAGACGGTCTGCCCCTCCTGGTAGATGTAGCGGTTCTCCCGCAGGTAGATGGTGTCGACCATGTCACCGGCACTACCCAGTGCGGCCGGGCCGATGGCGGGTTCCTCGGCCGGTCCCACGACCGCTGCGCCCGCGCCGTCGGCGAAGATGATGCAGTTGGCCCTGTCCTCCCAGTCCAGCCATTCCTGGAACCGTTCGGCACCGATCACCAGCACGCGGTGCGCCGAACCACCACGGATGAAGTCGGAGGCGGTGCTGAGGGCGTAGCAGAATCCCGCACAGGCCGCGTTGAGATCGAACGCGCCGGGAGCCGTTATCCCGATCCGGTCGGCCACCTGGGCCGCGGCGTTCGGGATGGGGCCGGGCATGGTGCAGGTCGCGATGATGACCTGATCCACATCGGCGGGGGACAGCCCCGCGTCGGCGACGGCCTTCGAACCCGCCTCCACCGCCATGCTCACGACCGTCTGGTCGTCCTCGCCGAGCCTGCGGCTGACGATCCCCACCCGTTGCTGGATCCACTCGTCGTTGGTCTCCACGTACTGGGTCAGGTCGTCGTTCGTGACGACCCGGTTGCCCTGCGCGCTGCCGAAGCCGAGGACCCGGGTGGCCGCGGGGCCACTGGTCTGGCGCAACGTCGAAGGTTTGCTCACGAATCGCTCCCGGAGTCGGCCCGGCCGTGTTCGGCCAGTACTTCCGCGACCTTGTCCAGGTCGGCGGGGGTTTTCAGTGACACCGTCTTGGTGCCCTTGAGGTCACGGCGAACCATGCCCGACAGGGTTCCCGCAGGCGGGAACTCGATCGTGGCGGTGATGCCGAGCTCACCGAGAGTGGCCATGCAGGAGTCCCACCGCACCGGCCGAACGACCTGTTCGACCAGCCGGTGCAGGATCTCGTCCCCATCGGTGACCGCCGTGCCGTCGGCATTCGACAGCATCGCACGTCCGGCGTTCGACACGGAAAGCTTGTCCCCGTGCACCCGCAGCGCCTCCCGCGCGGGCGCCATGAACTCGGTGTGGAACGCACCGGCCACGGCCAGCGGTCGCACCCTGCTGTTCTCCGGCGGGTTCTCGGCCAGCTCCGCCAGCGCCTCTTCACGGCCCGCGGCGACGATCTGGCCCGCCCCGTTGCGGTTGGCCGGCCGCAGTCCGAGCTGGTCCAGCCGGTCCAGCACCTCGTCCTGATCGCCACCGAGAACCGCCGACATCGAGGTCGGCTCCGCGGCGCAGGCGGCGGCCATCTCCCTGCCGCGTATCGCCGCCAACGACATCGCGTCCTCGAAGCTGAGCACACCCGCGATGGCCGCGGCCGCGAGCTCGCCCACCGAGTGCCCGGCCACCGGTGCGTCGAGCGGCAGCTCGGGGTGGCGTCGCCACATCTCCTCCGCCGCGAGTAACGTGCTCGCCACCACGAGTGGTTGGGTGACAGCGGTGTCCTTTATCTCTTCGGCGTCGGCCGTGGTGCCGAGTCTTACGAGGTCGAGACCGGTGGCCTCGGACCACTCGGTCAGCCGTCGCTCGGTTCCGTCCAGTTCCAGCCACGGTTGGAGCATGCCGGGCGTCTGGGCGCCCTGGCCGGGGGCTAGCAGCGCGATCACACTCTTCACTGAACACGTCGCAGCCGGGGTGACGTGATGCTGACATCAACTAAGTCAATGTCGATTTTTTGTGGAAACCCTACAAAGGGGTATCCGCCGATGGTGCTAACCGGTCACGGCAACCCTTGTTGATTGTGACCGGTGAGTGACCACCGGATCAACCGTGCGTTCCGCCCGGCGGCGAATGTGGCCCCGGTCCCGTCGCCGCACGGCTCACCACACCCCGCGCGACCTGGCCAGCCTGCCCACCCCGAGCGCCACCCGCAGGGTGTGCGCCCCGCGCGGATTGGACGGGCTGCGCCCGGTCACCTCGGATATCCGGCGCAACCGGTAGCGAACCGTGTTGGGGTGCACGTACAGCTTCCGTGCGCAGCTCTCCAGCACACCTCCCACCTCCAGGTAGGTGTCCAGCGTCTCCAGCAGCGTGCCGCCCGACTCGTTCAGCGGTGACACGATCGTTTCCACCAGCAGCCGTTCCGCCTCCTGGTCACCCGCCAGCGCCCGCTCCGGAAGCAGATCCTCCGAAGCCACCGGTCGAGGTGCCTCCGGCCAGGCGACCACGGCACGCAGTCCCGACATGGCGTCCTCCGCCGACCTGTGCGCCTCGGCCAGACTGGGCACGGTCGGCCCGATAACCACCGGACCCTCCTCGAAGGCCTCGGCGATGGTGCTCGCCGGATCCCGCACGGCGCGTCCGTCCGATGCCTCGCCGAACACCACCACCAGTCTGCTGCCCTGCACGACGAGCAGTACCGACCTGCCCGCGCGGGCGGCTCTGCTGCGTACCTGGTAGACGATCGTCGGCGGGTCGTCCGACGGCGCGCTGCCGACCATCACCGTGGCCTCCGAGGACGGTTCCCAGCCCAGCGCCGCCGCGCGGGAGAGCAGCGACTCCTCCGTGTCGCCCCGGACGATCCCGTCCACCACCAGCGCTTCCAGTCGCGCGTCCCAGGCGCCGCGGGCTTCCGCCGCGGCCGCGTACGAGGTCGCGGCGGCGAACGCGATCTCCCGGGTGTAGCGCAGGATCGACTCCGTGAGCAGGATCCGCTCCCGCTCGTCCTCGGCCAGGTCGGGCAGCTGTTGCTCGAAGACGTCGATGGCGGTGCGCACCATCTCCAGCGTCTGGCGCAGGCTGATCCACCGGGACAGATCCCTGGGGGCCGCCCGGAACGCCTCGGCGGTGAGCCTGATGGACTCGGAAGGGTCCTGCAGCCAGGAGACGAAGTTGGACACCCCTGTCTGGGTCACCAGCAGTATGTTGGAGCGCTGATCGGCGGGAAGCCGGGAGAACCACGTCAGCCGATCCTCCATGGCGGTGATACTGGCGGTGGCCAGTCCCCCGGAAGCACGCTCCAGCTTGCGCAGGGTCCTGCCCGACAACTCGGTGCGTTCGGTCTTCGACACGTTCGTGTCGTGGGTTTCCGGTTCACTGCCACCCGCCATGTCGCCAGCTTCGCACACCGCTCGGTTCGCACGACGTGGTCAGGTGGCCCGTTCGCCGGGCGGAGCGGGGGAGGCGGTCAGGAGGGGGTTTCGGGTCCTCTCGTGCCGGTTCCGCCGGCGTCGTCCCGCTGCGCGATCCGGCCGTCCCGGACTCGTAACAACCTGTTGACCAGGGCGGGGGAGGTGGCCAGTGTCTCGGGGTCGTCCAGCAGCCGGTTCAGCCGTTGGTAGTAGCGGATGGCGGACAGCCCGAACCGCTCCTGGATGAGCCGTTCCTTGGTTCCCGAGTGCCGCCACCACTCGTTCTCGAAGGCGAGAATCGCCCGGTCGGTGTCGTTCAACCTGACTCTCCCTGGAGACGAGATGGCGGCGAGCTCCACTGGCCCGGTGAGCTCCACGGGCGGAGTGAAGCGTGGGGATTTTCTCCGGCGGCTCACGGGCCGTCGCCACGACGCGATCACCGGGTGGGCGCGGTGCATCGGTCCGCCGCCAGTCTACGCCTGGGGGCGCGGGGCCCCGACAACGCGAACGGTTCACGGTGTTCCACCGCACACTCCGATCTTGGAAGTGGCCGGGGAGCGTCGTTGTTGTCCACGAAGAGCGAAACGTGCGCTCCGGGGCTCGGTGAAAGTCCGAACCGGCGGTGACAGTCCGCGAACCGTGTTCCACTCCTGGTGGATCGGCCGATCCGGTGAAACTCCGGAACCGACGGTGAAAGTCCGGATGGGAGGAAGCGCACGCCGACCGCGCTCGGCCCTTGGTGCCGCGCGGTTCGGTGTCGCTGCCCCTCGCGTCCCCGAAGGACGTCTCGGAAGGAGTGGGCAGTGCGGACGATCGCCGAGTGGTTGCTCAGCAGCGGTGTCGTCGTTCTCGGACAGTCGATTTCCTGGGCGGAGCTGGTCGGTCAGCTGTGCGCGCTGGCGGTGGTCTTCCTCGCGCAGCGACGCACCCTGGCCACGTGGCCGGTGCAGATCCTGGCCACCCTGCTGCTGTTCGCGGTCTACGCCGCCGCGGAGCTGGGTGGCATGGCCTTCCGGCAGGTCGTGATCATGTCGATCTCGGTGTACGGCTGGGTTGCCTGGTACCGCCACCGCGACGCGGTGCACGGCGTGATCGTGCGCCGTGGCACGGCCGGTGAGCGGTGGAGCCTCCTGGCGGCGCTGCTGCTGGGCTCCGCCGTGTTCGGCGCGCTGCTGCGGGTGCTGGACGCCTCCTGGGCGCCCTGGCCGGATGCCTGGATCTTCGTCGGCACCGTGGTGGCCTTCTGGGCCCAGGGGCGGGGACTGCTGGAGTTCTGGCTGATCTGGCTGGCCGTGGACGCGGTCAGCGTGCCGTTGCAGCTGGCGTCGGGCCTCTGGTTCAGCGCGGTGATCTACCTGGTGTTCGCGGCGCTGGTGCTGCACGGCTGGTTCAGCTGGCGGCGCACCGCCCGGCGGCATCGCGACCGATCGGATGCCGGGCACGAAACCCTGTCGACAGGGTGAGTCGGCCGCCGCCGCTTCGGGTGAATCGTGCTGCTCCGGTGGGTGCCACGGGCGGCGGTCGGATCCGCACCGCCGCCCGTGCACACGCGGCTCAAGCGTCGCCGGACTCCGAGGTCTGCGGACCGGCCGCCCGCACGTCGTCGATCCGGTAGCGGGCGGCTGCCTCACTCACCCTCGACCGGTCGATCTCCCCGCGCCGCGCGAGCGCGGCGAGCGTCGCCACCACCGTCGACTCGGCGTCCACCAGGAAGACCCGCCGCGCGGCCGGACGCGTGTCGGAGAACCCGAAGCCGTCCGCGCCGAGCGTGGTCATCTCCCCCGGCACCCACGGGCGGATCAGATCCGGTACGGCACGCATCCAGTCGCTGACCGCCACCACCGGCCCCGATTCGGGGCGCAGCGCGCGGGTGACGTACGGCTCGCGCCGCTCGGCGTCCGGGTGAAGCAGGTTGTCCCGGTCCACCGCCTCCGCCTCACGACGGAGTTCCGTCCAGGACGTCGCCGACCACACGTCGGCCGCCACGCCCCACTCGGTGGCGAGCATCTCCTGTGCGCGCAGCACCTCCGGCATGGCCACCCCGGAGGTCAGCAGCTGTGCCCGGGGGCCTGGGCCCTCCGCGCGGTTGTAGCGGTACAGGCCGCGCAGCAGGCCGTCGACGTCGATCCCCTCCGGTTCGGCGGGCTGCTGGTAGGGCTCGTTGTAGACGGTGAGGTAGTAGAAGACGTTCTCCGGCCGTTCCCCGTACATCCGGCGCAGTCCGTCGCGGACGATGTGGGCGAGCTCGAACGCCCAGGCGGGGTCGTAGGAGACCACTCCCGGATTGGTGGCCGCCAGCAGCTGCGAGTGGCCGTCAGCGTGCTGCAGCCCCTCGCCGACCAGGGTGGTACGCCCAGCGGTGGCTCCGAGCAGGAAACCCCGCGCCATCTGGTCGCCCGCGGCCCAGAGGCCGTCGCCGGTGCGCTGGAACCCGAACATCGAGTAGAAGATGTATACCGGGATCATCGGTTCGCCGTGGGTGGCGTAGCTCGTCCCGGCCGCGGTGAACGAGGCGACCGAGCCCGCCTCGTTGATCCCCTCGTGCAGGATCTGGCCCTGGTCGCTCTCCCGGTAGGCCAGCATCAGCTGGTAATCCACCGGCGTGTAGGTCTGGCCCGCCGGGTTGTAGATCTTCTGGGAGGGGAACATCGAGTCCATCCCGAAGGTGCGCGCCTCGTCGGGAATGATCGGCACCAGCCGCGGCCCGATCTCGGGATCCTTGGCGAGGTCCTTGAGCAACCGCACGAACGCCATCGTGGTCGCCACTTCCTGCTTGCCCGAGCCCTGGCGCACCACGTCGTAGACCTTGTCGCCGGGCAGCACCAGCGGTTTGGCCGGTGTGCGGCGTTCCGGCAGGTAGCCGCCCAGCCTGTTCCGGCGCTGCCGCAGGTACTGGATCTCCGGGGCGTCCTCCCCGGGGTGGTAGTAGGGCGGCAGGTAGGGATCCTGCTCGAGCTGGGCGTCCGAGATCGGGATGCGCAGGCTGTCCCGGAACAGCTTCAGGTCGTCCAACGCCAGCTTCTTCATCTGGTGCGTGGCGTTGCGGCCCTCGAAGTGGGCTCCGAGCCCGTAGCCCTTGATGGTCTTGGCCAGGATGACCGTGGGCTGACCGTGGTGCTCCATCGCCGCCTTGTAGGCCGCGTAGAGCTTGCGGTAGTCGTGTCCACCCCGGCGCAGGCCCCAGATCTGGTCGTCAGTGAAGTTCTTGACCATCTCCTTGGTGCGCGGGTCCCGTCCGAAGAAGTGCTCGCGCACGAACGCGCCGTCGTTGGCCTTGTAGGTCTGGTAGTCCCCGTCCGGGGTGGTGTTCATCAGGTTGATCAGCGCGCCGTCCCGATCGGCGTGCAGCAGGGAGTCCCACTCGCGTCCCCAGACGACCTTGATCACGTTCCAGCCGGCGCCGCGGAAGAACGCCTCCAGCTCCTGGATGATCTTGCCGTTGCCCCGGACCGGGCCGTCCAGCTGCTGCAGGTTGCAGTTGACCACGAACGTCAGGTTGTCCAGTCCCTCGTTCGCCGCCACCTGCAGCATGCCGCGTGACTCCGGCTCGTTCATCTCGCCGTCGCCCAGGAAGGCCCAGACGTGTTGGTCGCTGGTGTCCTTGATGCCGCGGTCGCGCAGATACCGGTCGAACCTCGCCTGAAAGATCGCGTTCATGGGCGAGAGGCCCATCGACACCGTGGGGAACTCCCAGAACCCCGGCATCAGACGCGGGTGCGGGTAGGAGGGCAACCCGCCTCCCGGGCCGGCGTGGGAGTACTCCTGGCGGAACCCGTCGAGCTGGTCGGCGGACAGGCGGCCCTCCAGGAAGGCCCGCGCGTAGATGCCGGGGGAGGCGTGCCCCTGGATGTAGAGGTGGTCACCGCCGCCGGGGTCGTCCTTGCCCCGGAAGAACCAGTTGAACCCGACCTCGTAGAGGCTCGCGGAGGAGGCGAAGGAGGAGATGTGCCCGCCCACGCCGATGCCGGGGCGCTGGGCCCGATGCACCATCATGGCGGCGTTCCAGCGCATCCAGGCCCGGTAGCGGCGCTCGGTCTCCTCGTCACCGGGGAACCAGGGCTCCAGCTCGGTCGGGATCGTGTTGACGTAGTCGGTACCGGTCAGCGAGGGCACGCCCACCCCGGTCTCGCCCGCGCGCTGGAGCAGCCGCAGCATCAGGTACCGGGCCCGCTCCTTACCCGCGACGGACAGCACCGAGTTGAACGACTCCAGCCATTCCTCGGTCTCCTCCGGAGCGATGTCCGGGATGTGCGAAGCCAGACCGTTTCGAATCACCCGCACACGTTGTGGGGAGTTCGCGCCACCGGTCTCGTTGTTGTGCGGGGTCAAGGGGTCTCCTGAGGACGTCGTGCGCGTGCTCGCCGGAGGCTCGCGATCCGGCAGCCTCATCGTCTCCCATCGTGCTGCACGGATGCGAACCGACACAGTTACCACTCGGTACGAACACGACCCGGGTTGTGTGGTGGCCGTAGTACCGTCAGTCTCGTGGCGTGACTCGTAACGAACAACGCGAACATCGCTTCGATTTCGCGGGCGCGCGCTCGCGCGGGAGGCCGGTGTCGTCCCCGAAAGCGGGGGCGGATGCTGTTCGCTGTTCGGTCACTGTCAGTGTTGATACGTCGTATCGTGCGATCTGCGGTTGCGTTGATGCCCGTCGACGGTGTTCGCTTACGGCAAGATCGTGCAAACTTGTCTCGTGCGTCGGGTGAACCACCCGCGCACATGAGAATTGGAGGAGTGAGAAAGCCGTGGTCGCCGCGGAAGACGCCGGTAGGAACGAAACCGACGTCGCCGAGAAGCTCGATATCGAGCCAGACATGGTGGTGCAGGAGATCGGCTGGGACGAGGATGTCGATGACACCGTCCGAGAAGCGATCGAGCAGCGTTGCGGAGGCGAACTGCTCGACGAGGATGCCGACGAAGTGGTCGATGTCGTCTTGCTGTGGTGGCGTGACGAAGACGGCGATCTCACGGACACACTTCTCGACATCATGGCGCCACTGGCCGAGGAAGGCGTCATCTGGGTGATGACGCCCAAGACCGGCCTCGATGGGCACGTCGAACCCAGCGACATCGCCGAAGCAGCCGCCACTTCCAACCTCGCACAGACCTCCAACCTGAGTCTCGGCGACAAGTGGACGGGAACCAGGCTGGCCTATCGCAAGCCCGCCAAGACCAAGCGGTGACGACTCCTACGCGCCGGTAACCGGATGGCTGCCGGTGCGCTCGTCGTACCGATCGGTGTAGGTTCGGCGCCGGAAAGCTGTCGTCGAACAGAAGGGTGGGCGCATGACGCTCGAGGTCGGTGCCACAGCGCCGGACTTCACGTTGCCGGATTACAACAAGGAGAAGGTGTCGCTGTCGGATTTCCGCGGCGACAAGAACGTGTTGCTGGTCTTCTACCCGTTCGCCTTCAGCGGTGTCTGCCAGGGCGAGCTCTGCCAGGTCCGCGACGACCTCGGTGATTTCCAGAACGACCGTGTCCAGGTGCTCGGAGTCTCGGTCGACTCCTCGTTCGCCCTGAAGACTTGGGCGGAGCAGGAGGGCTACACCTTCCCGCTGCTGTCCGACTTCTGGCCGCACGGTGAAGTCGCCAAGGCTTACGGAGTCTTCAACGAGCAGGCGGGCATGGCCAATCGGGGAACCTTCCTCATCGACACCGAGGGCAAGGTTCGATTCGCCGAGATGAACCAGCCCGGTGAGCCTCGTGACCAGGACGCCTGGCGAAAGGCGCTCGCGGAAGTATCCGCGTGACACCTCGCGATGGCCGACCTGTAGGATACGGGTCGGCCATCGGCGAGGGCGCATAGCTCAGCGGAAGAGCACCTGCCTTACAAGCAGGGGGTCGCTGGTTCGATCCCAGCTGCGCCCACCATGCCCCATCTGACCAGCGAAAATAATTGTCGGCTCGGAATTCGTGTCCGTTGCACAGCGCACAGCGACACGATAATTTCGCCCCCATGCGAGAGCACTGGGACGACCTCATCCGCGACTTCGGCAAGACTCTGCGACGAGAGAACAAAGCCGCCAAGACCAGCGAGACCTACCTGGCTGCGGTGCGAAGTCTGGTCGACTACCTCGAGGAGCAGCACCAGCTCCCTGCCGTCGACGCGATCACCCGTCGCGAGATCGGCGACTGGATCACCCACCTGCTCGAGACCCGCTCGGCGGCCACGGCCAACGTGCGCTACCGCTCGCTGCAGCAGTTCTTCAACTTCCTACTCGACGAGGAAGAGATCGGTTCCCATCCGATGGCGCGGATGAAGCCTCCGCACGTTCCCGAAACTACCGTGCCGGTGCTGCCACTGGAGACGGTCAAGGCACTACTCAAGCAGTGCGACGGTAAGGACATGATCAACCGCCGTGATGCCGCGATCATCCGACTGCTCATCGACACCGGAGGGCGACTGTCCGAAGTCTCGCGCATCACCCTCGACGATCTCGACCTGGACCAGGACCAGGTGATGGTGCTCGGGAAAGGGCGGCGGCCACGGATGCTGCCGATCGGATCGAACACCTCGCTGGCACTGTCGCGCTACATCCGGGTGCGCGCCAAAGACCGCTTCGCGAGCCGAACGTCTGCGGTGTGGTTGGCTGAGAAGAACAAGGGGCCGCTCACCGATAACGGCATCAAGCTCATGCTGCGCCGTCGCGGCCGCGCCCTGGATTCGCCGATCCAGAACCTGCACGCCCACCAGTTCCGCCACACCGCCGCCCACGAGTGGCTGGCCGCCGGCGGCAACGAATCTGATCTCATGCGCCTGATGGGGTGGCGCTCGCCGCAGATGCTGCGCCGTTACGGCGCGTCCCTGGCCGACGAGCGCGCCCGCGAGGCACACCGCACCATGGCGTTGGGAGATCGCATCTAAGCGTCGAAAAGATCGTCCAAAACGTCGGCTGCTTTACGGGCAATTTCCCCGAGACTGTTCATTCCCGCGTTCAAGACACACACCGGAGCATTCGGATTGTTGATGCAATTGTGTTCGTGGGGGTCTTCTTCGGCTGGGGGAGTGGGAGATTCCTCGTCCCCCTCCTCGGGAGCCGGCGGAGTGGTGGGCTCCGGTTCCTGAGTGTGCTGCGGCGGATCTGGCACCGGAGAAGGAAGGTCGGTTTCCGAAGAAGGCGGATTGTTCTGTATAGGAGGGGCTGCGGTATCCGAGGCGGTCTCGGGTGCCGATGATGTGGACCGGGGCGGTGCGCTGGGCGTGGACGTCATCGTGTCCGATCCCGCAGGCTCCGGGGAGAGGGATGGCACGGGGGACGTGGGTACGGACCTGGGGGAAACAGGAGCGGCGAGGTCGGGCTCGTCTGCGGTGTAGGGCAGGCTGATCACCGCCACGACGGCTGCTGAGGTCATCAGGCCCGCGGCCGCCGTGGTAGTGGGGGACTGCTGCCCGCGGTGGAGACAGGTACTGGCCGCAGCGACCAGCGCCCCGAGTAGCGTTTTTCCGCCCTGGATCACCCGGAGATGCGGTGCGCGTCGCTGTGCGGGCACGTGCGCGTCGAGCTCGTCCGATGTGGTCGATGCCAATGTGGTCTCAGCTAACAGTCTGGCTGTTTCGTGGCCACTGATCCGTCGTTCTGCTCGACGCGCGCACCGTAGTGCGATACCGGCTAGGACGAGCGCCGCTACCGCAATCACTATTGGTAAAACGATCGTCAACACGCGGTTATCTTTTCCCATGAGGCCGCGTGATCACATTGTTTTTTTCGAACTGTGACCTGGTTACATTACCCGCGTGTGGTTGGGTGGCTGCTGTTCGTCTTCACGACGCGCCCGGTACTGATAGATGTAGGACCATCGCATGTCCTCCGACAGATCGGTGATCGCCCAGATCTGCCGTTCGACGTCATCCCGAAGTGCGGGGCCAGCTCCAGTCTGGGCCTCGTCGGTCAGCGTCGGTTCGCCCCCGGAGATGACCTCTTCGGCGCTGCCCGGTGCCCACCCGAGAGCAGTCTCTATCTTGTAGAGACTGGTAGCGCTGACGCGTTCCCCGGACTCCAGCGAGTCAGCCGTCCTCTTGCCGATGCCGGCGGCCTGAGCCAACGCGCGTCGGCTCGCCATGCCGAGGTCGATCCTGCGTCGGAAGACTGCGGACCCGAGTCGCTTCCTGCCCGTGCTCACTGGTGCATGGTTTCGCACTTTGGGGCGTGTATTCAAAGCGTGACCCGGAGGTCTGTTATCCCGTGGCGCATTAGTTCGCATTGTTTCGCACTATATAGGGTCCCCTTACTCTGATCAATGGTGCGCGTTGGGTTGACTTAATGAGCCCAACTTGCATAGTCTTGCGACATGCCGAAAGCAGGACCGCGACTACGCCAGGTGCGCTACGAGCTCGACCTATCGGCGGCCGATGTCGCCGCCCAGGTGCGGATCACCGAGGGCGCTGTACGCAACGTGGAAAACGGGAGCACCAAGGCCTCGATGCGGCTGTTGCATCGTTTCGCGCGGTTGTACGGGGTGCCCGTGGACGAACTCATCGCCATCGGCAGCGATGAGGGTCCTGACCGCCCCCCGGGGCATCCCCCGGGTCCGCGTCGTCCGGAGCCGAGCCGGCCTCCCCGTGATGAGACGGCGGTGTCGGCATGACCCCAGAACAGCGAGCCCTCCGCGCCCGGATCGGGGCGCACGCCTCCTGGGCCAACACCAGCGACCGGACCGCGCGGACTTCCACCGCTCGCCGGACGTTTCTCGAACGCTTCGAGCAACAGGTCGATCCGGCCGGCGAACTGCCTGAGCAGGAACGCCTGCAGCGGGCCACCTCCGCCCGCAAGGCCTACTTCGCGCAACTGGCCGCGCGCTCAGCCGACGCGCGCAAAAAGCGCAAATCCAGCTGACCCACAAAAACGGGGCCGCCCGGGCAGGGGCGACCCCACATCACCGGAAGAGATGAGGTCTCCGATGACCATGTTCCAGACTACCGCCCCTGGTGGGGCGTGGCGGCAGCCGACTGCGGCTCCGCCGATCCCGTTGTACGGCGTCGAGTGCTCGATGTGCTGGCGTCCGGCCGTCTATGTCGATCGGTCACGTCGGGTGCACCACGCCAACGCGGACTACGTCTGCGTGCTGCCGCGGGTGGAGGTGTCCGACTGATGACCACCACTGATCAGACCACCGAGCACGAGCAGCTGCGCCAGCGGCTGTGTGCCACGTTGGAACTTTCAGCGAACACTGACGTCGACGCGCTTGTGCGGATCGTCTCCGACATCGCCGCGACCCGCACGGCGCAGAACCAGCTGATCGCCACCGATCGGCAGCGGGCCGAGACCGCGGCCGGGCTGCGGCTGGAGCTGCGGGAGGTCCGCCGGCGGGCCGGCAGTTGGTTCCACGTGGCCAAGTACTTGGTGCGTCAGCGCAACCGCGCTCGGGAGCAGCGGGACGCGGCTCGTGACCAGCGCAACCAGGCGTGCCGCGGCACCGCGGCCGCGTTCGAGCAGGCTGCCGAACTCCGCGCCGAGCTCACCGAGACCCGAAAGCGCCTGGACCGGGTGGGGCAGCAGCGGGACCTGTGGGCCGCGGCCGCCGACGAACACCAGCAGCGGGCCGACCGGGCCGAGCAGCGGGCTCGGCAGTTCCGCGCCGAACGGGACGGGGCCCGGCAGCGGGCTGAGGCGCTGCATCTCTCGCTCACCGCCGCGCTGGGGCGGGATCCCGATAGCCCCCGCGTCCTGGATCGACTGCGGCGTCTGGTGCGCCGCGGGGCGAGCGGATGAACCGGCGCGCCGGGCTGGTCGGGGTGGTGGTCGGCGCGTGCGTCGGCCTCGCCCTGGCCGCCCTGATCCCCCGCCTTCCCGACGACATCCGGTGCCCGTACTGCGGGCAGACCCACCACCCGGAGGAGCACTGACTGATGACCGACATCACCACCGGCCCCGTTGTGGCCGGAATTGATCTGACCTCGGCGCTGCAGTCGGCCGCAGCCGAGCTGCCCGCCCCCGACGAGTTCGACGACACCAGCGACTACCTCGAGGCCCTGGCGCTTGGGATGCACGCCCAGCTGCTCGGCCCCGCCGAGGATCACCCGATGGTGCTGGCCCCGAGCCTGCCGAACCAGGTCGGAAACGAGGGCTTCGCCGAGTGGCTGATCGAGCAGGGGCGCATGGCGGTGCTGGTCGATGACCAGGCGATCAGCCTGATCGCGTCCGCGCTGACCCACGAGATGACCGCCGATGCCGCCCGGGATGCGGCCCGGGCGCTGCTGGCCGCAGCCAACCACCACGACGTGCACTGGGGGAATTCCTGATGGCGGAGACACCCCGCGCCAGCGACCTGCGGACCTACCTCGACGGGTTCGAAGAGCGCCTGGCCACCCAGCTCGGCCAGAACGTCACCGAGCTGCGCGCCAGTTCCCCGGAGCTGCTCGCACCGGTCGACGGGCTGCGGGCCGTGCTCGAGGTGCACCGTCCCCACACCGCTGGGCTGATCCGCCGGTGCCGCCACTGTGGCGGGCAGGCGTGGTGGCCGTGCCCCACGGTTTCGGCCGTGATGGACGCTTTCGGATTCGGGCTGCCGGAACCGGCATCTTCGGACGTCGCGGCCCCATCGCCGACGGGGCCAGCGGCAGAGACACCGATCGACCTCGACGCGGCCCGCCAGCGTCTGTCCGCCCAGACGATCCGTATCCGGCTCGACGACGACGCCGCGCTCGCGTGGCGCATGGGAGAGATCGAACTCGCGGCCCGCGCCACGATGGACAAGCTCAGCCGCGGGGAGCTGCGGGGTGACCCGTCATGACCCGCGCCCTACTGGTCCTCGCTCTGGCCCTGGCCATGCTCGTACCCGCCGTGCTCCTCGCCAGCGCCGCGCTCGACCTGTCCCTGATCGCCGACCAGGCGCTCGGATGGGGCGCCGCGGTCACCGCCGGAGTGGCCGGGCTCCGCGAACTACGCCGAACGATCGGAGGCACGCCGCAATGACTGCAATGACTGCTCTGTACTGGACCATCTATGCCGAGGCTGACCCGTGCGCCCTGGAGCGGTGCGGCGGTGAGCACAACACCGAACGCGGCATCTGGATGCAGACCATGAGCAGCGCAGTACACGCCGTGATTGACCTGCACGTTCCGACCGACGACGGCCGCTACTGCGACGCGTGCGGACTGGACCGCGACGAGGGACCGACCCCGTGGCCCTGCCCCACGGTGCGCGCCATCGCCGACGCGCTGCTGATCGGCACCGAGGAGGACGGGCAGTGCCCCTCCTGCGACCAGCACGGCTCACCCCACCGGTGCACGTGGGGCGTGCGCCTTGACACCACCACCGATGGCGATGGTCGCTCCACCCGACTCATCGTGCAGCCCGCCGACGGGTCACACGTGGCCTCCGAGGATGTCGAGTGGCTGTGGCAGCTCGTCAATGGATACAAGGGAGGGGAATGAGTTGAGCACCATCACTGTGTCCACAGCGGACCTGCTGCAGCTGTTGAGCGACTTGTCGCAGACCGCGACCGCGGACCCGGACGCCGGGGCGATCGCCGGCGTGTTGCTGCACACCGAGACCGGTGCGCTCGACGACGAACCGGGTCGCACTGAGCTGCTGGTGGCCACGAGCACCACGGGTCAGGTGGTTGGCCACGCCCACATCCCGTGTGAGGGCAGCATCCCGGTGCCGATGCTGTGCCCGATCGACGCGGTCAAGTCGGTCATCAGCGTGTTCAAGCCGGCGGTCAAGGCCAACAAGCAGCACCACGTGACCCTCCGACGGGAAGGGTTCAGCGTCACCGTGTCCGAAGTGGCCGATGCCGCTTTGTTCGAAACCGAGGATGCTCCGGAACGGCTCACGTTGAGCTTTGGGTTGGGCAACCCGGCCGACTTCCCGTACGTGTGGCCGCTGCTGGTGCCACACACCGAATCACCGGTGCTCGACCACGAGTCCGGACAGAGCATTCCTGCGGTGCCGCGGGTGGATCTCACCCACCCGGCGGTGACCCCGTTTGCGCGGGTGGCCCGATCGAGGGGCGCGCCGATCGAGCTGTACCCGTATCACCAGCGTCGCGCCGTGCACGTTCAGATCGGCACCCGCTACCGCGGGGTGCTCGTGCCGAGCAGCTACGACGACGCCGCGCTGGCCCGCCAGCCGGAGCAGGTGGCCCCGCCGGCCGACATCTACGCCCCCGAACGGCACTTCTTCGAGTCGGTCCGCCCATGACTCGTCCGGTGACCAGCCCGCACGCGATCGAGGCGTGCCTGCGGGGCAGCGAGCCCGCCGAGGCGCTGTCCACCACGGATCGCGAGCACCTGGTGCGCCGCTGCTGCGAGGCCGGCTGGACTGATGCCGAGATCGCGGCCCGCACGGGCATGACCACCTACACCACCGCCCGCATCCGCACCCGGCTGGGACTTCCGGCCGGGTGCGGGTGCGCCGAGCACGACGACACGGAGACCCCACCGGATGCCCTGGCTGCGACTGGACGACGTCGGCTACGACGACCCACAGGTACGCGCGGTGGGTAACGCCGCCTACGGCGCCCTGACCCGGTTGCGGCAGTACGCCTCGGCCCAGCGCACCGACGGCTGGATCCCTGCCAGCAAAGCGAAGGAGATCGCCTCGCGGGCCGAGTTGCGCGCGCTGACCACCGTCCGCGTCGGCGACGGCCCTCCGATGTTGCACAGCCCGGGCGACGACTGCGAGTGCCTCGAGTCGGTGACCTGGACGGCCGAGCAGGGCGGCTACTGGGCGCACGGTCACCTGGACCGCAACCCGAGCCGGTCGGAAAACGACGTGCACAAGGCCAAGCAGCGCGAACTCAAGGACAAGGAACTCCGCCACGCGGTGAAATCCCGCGACGGGGACCGGTGCCGTTACTGCAGCCGCATTGTCAAGTGGGCCGACCGCAAGTCCGCCTCCGGCGGGGTGCTCGACCACGTCGACCCGACCGTGGCTGGCGGCGCAGAGAACTTGGTGGTGGCCTGCCGCGGCTGCAATTCCCACAAGCGCGACTGCACGCCGGCGGCCGCCGGGATGGACCTGCTGCCCCCACCGGGCGCAGACCCGGATCCGACCCACGCCGAACCCACGCCGGATCCACGCACCACCCACGCAGAACCCGGATCAGACCCGGATCCGACCCGGGCCAGATCCGACACCGGGACCGCGACCACTCCGGAGACCGACTCACCTCCGAAACCGGACGTGACCTCGGATCCCACCCCGGAGCCGCACCCCGTCACGTCCGGAACCGACATCCAGACCACGACCACAGGTGCGACCCAGAACGCAATGACTGTCGGGACGGGACGGGGCGGGCCGGGCACAGGTACCGGCACAGATCGACCACGGGCCCCCCGAGCCGGAGACGCCGGCCCCACCGGACGCAGACCGACTACTGGCCCCGCCACGACACCCCGCAGCCAACTGGGACCGAACCCCTACCTCCGCACTCCCAACCCAGCCGCAGGAACAGCAACCGAAGGAGGAATGCCCCGATGACCGAGCTGGTCCCCTTCACCTACGGACACCACCAGATCCGCACTCTCAGCCGAGACGGTGAACCCTGGTTCGTCGCCACAGACGGATGCCGCGTGCTCGACATTCGCAACGTCGCGCAGGCCGTAGGGCAGCTCGACGACGATGAGGTATCTACTACATATGTCACCGACAGTAGTGGTCGGCGACAGCAAGAGACCTACATCGTCAACGAACCCGGGCTGTACTCGCTGATTCTCCGGAGCCGCAAGCCAGAGGCACGGGAGTTCAAGCGTTGGGTCACCCACAGCGTGCTTCCGCAGATTCGCCGCACCGGTCGCTACGAGCTCGCCGAGCAGCCGCAGGTGCCGCAGTCCTACGCCGCGGCGCTGCGGGCCCACGCCGACGCAGTCGAAGCCGCCGAGGCCGCCGAAGCTCGGGCCGCCGGGCTTGAGCCGGACGCCCGGTCGTGGCAACAGCTGGCCGAGGCCCACGGCGACCACTCGGTGCGCGAAGCCGCCCAGGCCCTCTCCCGCGCTGGGATCCGCACCGGGCAGAACAGGCTGTTCGCGTCCCTGCGGGATATGGGCTGGATCGACCGGAGCGGCCGCCCGTATCAGTCCCATGTGGACGCCGGGCGGGTCACGCTGCGCACCACCAGCTACACCCACCCGCACACCGGAGAGCCGACGCTGTCGGCCCAGGTGCGCATCACCCCGACGGGGCTGGCCGCGCTGCGCGAGGAGCTCGGCGAGCACCAGGCCGCCCTCCTCTGATCTTCCGGAAGGACTTCGTATGCGTGCGTATCGCTCCCGCAGCACCAGCGACACCCCGTCGCTGGCCAGCACCGAGATGCTGACGGCCGTGCGCGACGGGCACATCGTCGAGACCCACCACCCACGGCTCGGCGTGGTGCCGTGCTGGACCACGCGGGCCGCCGGGTGCGGATGGGTGCGGCTCGGTGAACGCGCCGTCGAGGCCGATCCGGACACCCCCGGGCCCGTCTGGATCGGCCAGGCCGACACCCGCGTGCTCGACCGGCTGATCGCCGACGGCCGGATCCGCCACACCCGCCGCGGCTACCGCACAGCCCCCAGTTCGAAGGGAGCCTGTTGATGTCGATCGAAACCGTTCTCGAACCGCCGCTGCCCGACCTCGACGACGGCGATGATGACGAGCCCACCCTCGATCTGCTCGTGGCCGTCACCGAACCGGACGAGACCCGCCGCGGCACAGTGACCCAGCTGCCCGCCGAGGCGGATTTGGCCACGGTGGCCGACGAGTGGGTGCGCGCGCTGCTGGCGGCCGCCGAACTCCGCGGGCCCGCTTTGGCTGAGGCAGTCCGCCGCCGCATGGCCGACGAGAGGAACCACTGATGCTGAAGACGTACTCCGAGCGCGTTCTCGGATGGCTGGTGCGCGTGGCCCTGCTCTGGTGCGGCGTCACCGCCACCACGGCGATGCTGGTCGGTGCTCATGACGAACTCGTGGTGGCCCTGCTGCTGGCTGTGTTCCTGGGCATGACCCTGCTCGCCGAGCGGCTCGACCATCTCCTGCGGACACGTCCGGAGCCTGGCCCTTGCCTGGAGTATCTCGACGGCTTCGACGACACGGTGCTGGCCTGCGCGCTCCGGGACGGACACCGCGGCGGTCACGAATCCCGCGATGGCACCAGGTGGGCCCGTCTGCGACAGGGGGAGCACCGGTGAGCACACGAACCGCTGCGACCACGGTGGCCGCGATCGACCCGTCGCTGGCCTCGACCGGGCTGGCCCGGCTGACCACCCGCGAGGGCCGGTGGGTGGCCGAGACCAGCCTGGTCACCTCCACCGGACGGCGCTCCGACACGCTGCGCCAGCGGCACCAGCGGCTGCGCGACATCACCACCGACGTGACCGACTACGTCGCCGACGCCGACCTGGTCGTCATCGAAGGGCCGGCGATGGCCAGCCGGGGCGGCTCCACGGTGGACCGGCACGGGCTGTGGTGGCGCATCGTGGCCACGGTGACCGACCGCAGCACCCCGATGCTGGTGGTGCCGCCCACCAGCCGCGCGAAGTTCGCCACCGGCAAGGGCAACGCCGACAAGGCAGCGGTGGCGGCCGCGGTGGTGCGGATGTGGCCTGAGGCCGACATCGCCACGTCGGACGCGGCCGACGCGCTCGCCCTGGCCTCCCTCGGCGCGGCCGCGGCCGACCTGCCCGTCCCGTTCCCACTGCCGCAGTACCGCACCGACGTCCTCGCCGCTGTAGTTCCCGAACCGTCGAAGGAGCACACCCCATGAGCACCGACACCGAACAGACCGTCTGGATCTCGCCAGCCATGGCCGCCCGCGCCGAGGCCCTCGACCGGGCTCACCGCGTACTCTCCGGACGCGGGCTGACCTCCGCAACGCCAGCCGCGACGGACCTGATCGCCGTGGCCGCCTGGATTACCAGCGGCCCCGGGCCAGACAACGATGGCGACGCCGACGCCGACATCGCTTCCCTGACCGCCTTCGGTCCCCAGCACGACGACGCCGTTGACGATGACGAGCCCGCAGACGCGGACGCCGATCCGGTCTGCGAATGCTGCTACAGCCTCGCTGACGTCGCCGTCCCCCGCCGGGCGCAGTACCACTGGAAGCACCGCGACGGGACGCACGCGGCGTACCTGTGCCACGGCTGCACCCGCAACTGGCTGCGCGAGGCTGTCCAGTCCGGAGACTGCGAGATGCTGCCCGGCCAACTCGCCGTGCTCCTGCGGGAGGCCACTCCGGCCGACCTGGCCCGCATCGTCAACCGGCAGAACGACCGCACGCGGAGGCGGTGACATGCTCGGAGAGTTCGACGGGCAGGGCGCGGCCACGACCACCCTGATCGGAGACACCACCACACCCGTCCAGCGCGCGGCCGCCGCCCGGTTCGTGGCCTCGCGCGCGGCCGATGCGGCCGATCTGACGCGGCTGCTGTCCATGCTCGACCTGACCGCGGCCGAGGCGGTCACCACAGAGAGGGGAACCCGATGAGCGACGAGACCACCGACCGCATGTGGGTCGTGCTGCGTGACGACCCGTCCAGCACCATCCCGGTCGCCGTGTGCGGCACCCGCGCGCAGGCCGTCGAGCTGGCCGAGCTGCTTGGCGAGCCGCACCGGGCCGAACCGGACGGGGTGCCGGTGCTGCCCGCCGGTGCCGCGGTGCGGGTGCGCCAGTGGTGGTCGTGCCGCGCCACCGTCGAGGACGGGCGCGTCTCCCTCGGAGAGCCGTTCCTGCTTCCCGGCGCTGCCCGGCCTCTGGGACCGGGCGAGGATGACCAGCCCCAGGGGACGGTGCAGCTCGACGAGGAGGCCGCCGAGCTCGAACGCGCGGTGCGCGGGCAGCGCGTGCGGCACCTGGCCGCCTATGCCACCTCCGCCGAGCGGGCCCGCGAGTTGGCGCGTCACCGGGCTCAGGGCATCGCTGACCAGGACATCTAAAAAAAATGCGCTCGATGTCTCACTATCCCCTTGCGATAGTGGGACATGAGGCGCATAATGGGAGATGTCCGCACGGGACAGCCCCCGGGAAACCGGGAGCCGCACCTCCCTCCGGGGGCCAACTCAATAGTGGAAGGGAGAAACCCATGGGAACGCCTTCAGATGATCGGGTGTACGGGGTTCGCACCGTCGACACGCTCGGCGAGGACCTCTACCTGATCGCCGGTCGGATCCTCTCCGACCTCAAGGCTGACCAGGCCGAGGGGAACCTGCCCGGTAACGCGGTGATCGTGACCGCCGTCCAGGGCAGCACCATCACGGTCCAGGCCCACGTGGTGCACACCCACCAGGGCGAGCCCGCCGATCGCACCGCGATCCGGTCCCGCGCCCTGACGGTGATGGACCGCTACAACTGGATCGGGAAGAAGAACCGGCACGATGTGCGGTTCACCCCGAGCGTGACGGTGCGCTACGTCCGGTCCCGACTGGACGCGGCGTCCCTCGGATCCGTCATCGGGTAACCGATGACCAGGGGCGGCACCCACCAGGTGCCGCCCCGCCCCTTTCCCTTCCCGTGGACACGAAAAAACCCCGGGGTCCGCACGCCCCGGGGTTCGGATCGGAAGAGAGAAACTCCGCCGCCGAGCATAGCGGCCACACCACCAGGAGCCAACCCCATGCCCGCACCCCGCGCCAACCGCGACACCCCCACGCTGCGCGCTGTCTACGAGGCCGACCAGCGCGTGGCCGAGCTCGAGGCCCAGCTCGAGCAGGCCAAGGCGAAGCGGCTCGAGGCGATGCTCGCCGCTGCGGCCGCCGACGATCCGGTGACCCCCATCGCCGAACAAGTTCGTATGTCGCGTCGGCACGTCACCCGCGTGCTCCGGCAAGCCGGATACGACCCACACGACGACTGACACCACCGAAACGAGGCAGGAGCTATGACCGACGACCCGATTGACCACTTGCTCACGTTCGTAAGAGATCGACTCGACGAGGACGATCGAGCAGCGAGGAACGCCACGCGCGGCCCGTGGCACCACGAACCGGACGGGCCGTGGGAACACCAGCTGACCGCCGACGACGCCGAGCTCCCGGTGGCCTACGACATGGGAAACGACAACGCCGCGCACATCATCCGGCATAACCCTGCCCGCGTGCTCCGGCAGATCGAGGCAATGCAGCAAACAGTTGACGAGTATGAGCGGCTACGCCGCGACCGCGCCCGTAACGAGGCGGCCTCAGCCGAGCTGGCAGCCGAGATCGACCATCAAGAGCAAACGGGCGAATGGGCAGGCCCCGGGCTGCCGGACGTTCGGCTGCGCGGGATACGGCGCGAAAGCGACTACCTCAGCGCGATGGAGCCAGCGTTGCGGCGCATCTTGTACAGCGTGGCGTCGATCTGGTCCGACCATCCCGATTACCAGGCGAAGTGGAGAGCGTGACTGGCTAAAGCAGGAAAAGGCCGGTGCCGCCCCACCAGCGGCACCGGCCCTTCGTCCCCGCACACACCGTCGCATCCCTGCGTGGCGCTCGGACTGTATCGCGACCGACTGACGAGGGGACTCCGCCATGGCCACCACGCTCGAAACCGCCGAACTGCGCGAATCCGTCGACAGGCTGCGGGCCCACGCCGCTGACCTGCTCGACGCCCGCAGCCGCCCCGTGATGCGCGACGACGGCACGGTCACCGCCCACCCGGAACCGTCGCTGCTCGACCAGCTGCGCGACGCGATCGCCCCGGGAACCGACCGCCGCCCCGGCACCGGCGCCGGTTCCCGCACACCGATATCGATCGAGGCACATGACCGGCTCGCCGAGATCGACGCCACCAGCACCCGGATCCAACAGGCACTGGCCAGCCCGCCCCACCGGGACGTGGCCGAACGGCTGCGCGGCATCGTCGCCACCGTCACCGCCACCACCGACCGCGAATCCATCGACACCGTCACCGCACACCTGAACCACTGGGTGCGGGAGATTCGCGTCCTGTTCGACCCGCCGCGCCGGTTGCACGTGGCCGCGCCCTGCCCGGCCTGCCAGACCCGCATGGTGGCCACCACCGGAGACGACGGGGAGACGGTGCAGACCCCGGCGCTGTGGGTCGACGGCCAGACCGGGTGCCGCTGCCACGCCTGCGGCCACCACTGGCCGACATCGCACTTGGAGCACCTGGCGGCCGTGCTCGGGTGCGTGCCGCTCCCGGAGTGAGTAAAGCGGTGCCCGGCACCGTCCGGGGACGGGTGAGACTGCCGGGCACCGCTGAGACTCCACCGTGACAACAGTGGGAGCGGCTCCAAAATACCTCGAAGGTACCCCCTTCCCAAGTGGTTTCCAACTCTGCTATAGTTGTATGTGTTGTGAGGGAGTGAGACCCCGACCAACAAGCACCGTGACAACACCAGAGAGGAGCCTTCAGGCATGACCGAGTGGACGACCAACGTCGTACAGGTCACGATCCGGGCAGCGGGAGACGTCGACGGCCGTGTCGACGTCAGCAACGTCGGAACACCGGAAGCGGTGGTCAGTCTGACGATCGGCAGTTCGCTGTGCCGACTCGTGTCCCGGGTCACCACCCGGAAAGTTCGGGAGAACTGGGAGCGGGCCGGGATCAACACGAACCGCCTTCCCGAGCGAGTCAGCCAGACATGGCTCGGCCCGGATCTGGGAATCGCTCCGGTCGGTGCGGTGGTCAAACTGGTTGATCCCCCAGTGGCCTCCCACCTTGTTCCCCGGAACGATCAGCACCGGCGGCCGGTGCACCTGGCCATTCAGGTAGGCCCGGTGGTCTGGGTGGTCCTCGACAGGACTGCCTACCGCACGATGCTGGACCTGTGGCGACGCGCCGAACGAGCCTTCGGCTAGTCCAACCGGGGTGCCCCGACCACGGGGCACCCCGCCTCTCGGTTCTCCACACAGCTCGCTGTTGTCCACAGCGAGCGCACATGACCCTGTCGGTTCCTCGACCCGCTTGCCACGGTTTCCCCCAGAAACCGACCACCAAGCAAGGAGCAACCCATGCACACTTGGACCACCAGCACCACCACGAGCGACCACACCGGCACCGGCGCCACCGCCCACGAGGCGTGGCGCGCCGCCCTGGACGCCGCAGCCGAACTCATCCACACCGGCACCGACGAGACGATCACACTGACCGTCGACGGCCACAGCGCTCACCTGCAGCCCCAGACCGAGACTGACGACGTCACCGCGACGCTGCACACCCTGGACACGATGCGCGCCAGCATCCTGGCGAACGTGTGAGGCCGCGATGATTCCCGACGGACACACCCCCATCGACCGGGACGGCGTCGCCGCCCTGCACGGACTCACCCCCCGCCAGGCAGCGCGTCGACGCCCCTGGAACCAACCTGGTCATCCGGAACCACTCACCCGAGGACGTCCCACCAACAGCCGCCCCCGGCTGTGGGACTCGTATCAGGTCGCCGCCTACGCCACCGGGCATCCGGCCCCGCCGCTGCCGAACCGGCACCAACCCGGCGACCTCCTCGACCGGATCGAAGCCGCCGAATACCTCGGCCTCACCCCCACAGCGTGGGAACGCGACACCTACCGGGCACGCGTTCCGGAACCCGACGCCAGGCCGTACAACGTGCCGCACTGGCACCGATCCACACTGGACCGCCACGCCGCCGACCGCGCTCGCCCCCGCGAACCCGCCGGTGGCAGGCCCGCTGGAGCGCGGGACGCAACACCGCGACGAGACCTCGCGGCACGGGTGGCGGAACTGGTCGAACACCACCGGTCCCAGCACGGGCGCGTGAACATCGCGGCCATCGCCCGGGAACTCGGCATCGCCTACAGCACGGCCCACAAGTACGCACACAGCCACGATTCCGCTTCCCCTCCCCGGAATCGACAGTGACGCGCTGATCGTGCATACTGTGGGCGCTCAGGCGAGGTGTGCCTAAAGCCTAAAAAAGGGCCCGTTTCCGGCGGTTCGGAAACGGGCCCTTACGCGTAGCGATCACTGATCAGACGTCTTCGCGACGCTCTCCCATTTTCCGGGCGCGTAGATAGCGTCGATGTTGTTCGGACCAAGACTTCCGCGCTTATAGAGAACGAGGTGACCGTTGTCGAGCTGGACTTGCTCGGCCTCGGGGTACTGATCCGTTTTGTTCGCATGAATGCGCACGTTGTAACCCATATTCGGATGGTCGTCTGGTCCGAGCGCACTGTTACAACCGGGGGTGCGATGGCACGCGGTGGATTGCGCCCGTGCCCGACCCCAGGGTGTGGCGAACTCACCCCCGGGGGGCGGTGCGCGGGCTGCGCGCGCTCGGCGTCACAGGCCCGGGGCAGTGCTGCCCAGCGTGGCTACGACGCGCGGTGGCAGCGCACCCGTGCCCGGTATCTACGGCAGCACCCGTACTGCGAGTGCTCCGATTGCGCGCAGCTTCCGGCGATCCTGCGCCCGGTGGCCGAGGATGTGCACCACCTGGACGGATTGGGTCCGAAAGGCCCGCGGGGCCATGACTGGTCGAATCTTCAGGCGTTGACTCATGCCTGCCACGCGCGGCACACCGCGCTCGAGCAGCCCGGAGGGTGGCACGACCGGCAGCAGCACTGATCGTGGCCGCGCTCGGTGACCGGCGGCGGCCGCCGGTGGGGGGAGGGACCCCTGCCGGGGTGGAGCCGTGGACCGCCGGGGAGGGCTCCGCGAAGTCTGTCAGGTTCAAAAGGTCCTCACTATCACGCGCCGTAGTCGGGAGGGGGTGGCTCATGCCGCGGGGAGGGTCCCGCCCGGTGTCCGGGCCGCCGCCGGACCCGAACGCGTTGCGCCGTAACCGGCTCAGCGATCAGGCGGGCTGGACGATGCTGCCGGCCGAGGGCCGCGCCGGTGAGCCGCCGGCCTGGCCGCTGGTCGACGTACACCCGCGCGAGTGGGATCTCTGGCGGGAGCTGTGGACGCGGCCGCAGGCGGTGGCCTGGGAGCAGTTCGGGCTGGAGCTCGAGGTCGCGCTGTTCGTGCGCAAGCTGACCGATGCCGAACGGCCCGGTTCGTCGGTGGAGCTGCAGAAGGTGATGCGCCAGTTCCTGGACGGTCTCGGCCTGTCGGTGCAGGGGATGCGGCGGAACCGGTGGCGGATCGCGCCGCAGGAGTCCGAGCAGGACCAGGCCGCCGAGCAGAGCCCGCGGCCGCCGGCGCGTCGTTCGGCGCGGGACCGGTTGAAGGTCGTGGCCCATGGCGACGGGAGCTGACGCCGACGAGTTCGTGGTCGACTTCCCGACGCTGTGGATCGTGCCCGATTGGATCGAGGCACACTGCCCCGTTCCGGACGGGATCCACGCTGGTTCGGATATGGAGCTGTACCGGTGGCAGCTGTGGTGCACCGTCAACCACTACCGAGTAGCGCCGACTGCGGAGGCCGGCCAGCTCGCCCCGGCCTTCGCCTATCGCCGCAGCCAAGTCGTTGCGCCGCAGAAAACGGGCAAGGGCCCGTGGAGCGCGTCGGTCGTCGCGGCCGAGGCGGCCGGGCCGGTGCTGTTCGCCGGGTGGGCCGCCGGCGGTGAGCTGTACCGGTGCCGCGATCACGGGTGCGACTGCGGCTGGGTCTACGAGTACGAGCCGGGCGAGCCGATGGGCACCCCGTGGGCCACGCCGCTGATCCAGCTCATGGCCACGTCCCAGGACCAAGTCGACAACGTCTACCGACCGCTGCAGGCGATGACGAAAAACGGGCCACTTGCCGAGCAGATGCGGGTGGGCGAGGAGTTCATCCGCATCGGCGAGCGGGGCCGTATCGACGTGGTCACCAGCTCGGCGCTGTCCCGGCTCGGGAACCCGATCACGTTCGCACTGCAGGACGAATCCGGCACCTACACCCACACGAACAAGATGGTGCGGGTGGCCGAGACGCAACGGCGCGGCCTGGCCGGCATGGGCGGTCGGGCGATGGAGACCACCAACGCCTGGGACCCGTCGGAGTCCTCGGTGGCGCAGCGGACCGCGGAAAGCCGTCGCCCTGATATCTGGCGCTACCACCCGCAGGCCCCGAGCGGGCTGTCCTACACCAACAAGCGAGAACGTCGGCAGATTCACCGGCGGGTCTACGCCGGGTCCGACCACGTCGATCTGGACGCGATCGAAGCCGAAGCCGCCGAGCTGCTCGAGAAAGACCCGGCCCAGGCCGAACGGTTTTTCGGCAACCGTGTGGTGTCCGGCACCAGCTCGTGGATGGACCGGTCCGCCTGGAAAGGCAGGCAGACCCAGCGTCGGATCCGTCCCCGCACCCGGCTGGTGCTCGGGTTCGACGGCTCCGACATCGACGACTGGACCGCCATCCGCGCCGAAACGCTGGACGGCTTCCAGTTCACCCCGGTCTACGGGCCGGACGATCGGCCGACGATTTGGAACCCGGCTGAGTTCGGGGGCCAGGTGCCGCGGCTGGAGGTCGCGGCCGCGATGGATCAGCTGATGCGCCGCTACGACGTGGTGCGGGTCTACGCCGACCCGCCCTACTGGGAGTCCGAGGTCGACGACTGGATCCAGCGCTACGGGGAGAAGCGGGTCATCCGGTGGTACACGCGCCGGGTGGTGCAGATGCACGCCGCGGCCGAACGGCTGCTGACCGACGTGACCAAACAGGACTCGACGTTTACCCACGACGGGTGCGAGATCACCACCGACCACGTGGGCAACGCCCGCGCCGCGGCACGGCCCGGTGACCGGTACGTACTGGTCAAAGCATCACAGGCACAGAAGATCGACGCGTGCGTCACTTCGGTGTTGGCGCATGAGGCCGCCGGCGACGTGATCGCCGCCGGCGAGGCCACGAGGAAACGGACTCGGGTCTACACCGCGTGAAGAGGGGAGGCGCATGGCCACCGAGGAACAGGCCCGTCAACTCGTCACGCATCTCGAGGCAGAGCTGCTGGCGCGGGCGGGACCGATCGAGCTGCGCTGGCAGTACTACCGGGGCGAACAGCCGCTGAAGTTCGCCAGTGAGGAGTTCCAGAAGTATCACGGCAAGCGGTACCAAGGCTTCTCCGACAACTGGGTGCAGGTCACCGCCGACTCGCCGGTGGAGCGGCTGACGACCACCGGCATCAAGCCCGCCGGTGCCGAACAAGCCGATGCGGACCTGTGGCGCGTGTGGCAGGAAAACAGCCTCGACGCCGACTCCCAGCTGGGGTTTCTCTCATCGGTGGTGGCCAACCGGTCGTATGTGCTGGTGTGGGGCAACCCCGATGACGAGTCCACTCCGGTGGTCACGTTCGAAGACGCACGCTCCTGCGTGATCGCCTACGAACCGGGATCGCGGCGCAAGCGCCGGGCGGCGCTGCGCCGGTGGCAGGACGGTGACGTCGAACAGGCCGTGCTGTATCTGCCCGACGAGGTGTGGAAGTTCGAACGCAGCTTGGTCAAGCCGGAGAAGTCGCCGCAGATGACCGCCGCGGATGCCGACCTCGACGAGATCGAGGAGGAGGACACCGGGCCGGGGCCGTGGCAGCCGCGCGAGATGGGTGATGCCGAGCCGAACCCGCAGCCCAACCCCATGGGTGTGGTGCCCGTGGTGGAGCTGCCGAACCGTCCGATGCTGGTCGACGAGCCGATCTCGGATGTGTCCGGGGTGATCGCCATGCAGGACGCGATCAACCTGCTGTGGGCGCAGCTGTTCACCGCGTCCGATTACGCGTCGTTCCCGCAACGGATCGTGCTCGGAGCGGAGCGGCCGACGATCCCGCAGCTCAACAACAAGGGCGAGGTCATCGCCGAACGCCCGGTGGATCTGGAGAAGTTCGCCGTCGACCGGGTGCTGTGGGTGGAGGGCGACGACGCCAAGATCGCCGAGTGGTCGGCGGCGAACCTGGACACCTACACCTCGGTGATGGAGGTCGCTGTCGGCCACATCGCCGCCCAGACCCGCACCCCGCAGCACTACCTCATCGGTAAGCTCGCGAACCTGTCCGGGGACGCGTTGATCGCGGCCGAGACCGGGCTGGTGCAGCGGGTCAACGAGAAACAATTGTGGTTCGGCCAGGCGCTGCGGGAAATGTTCCGGCTGGTCGCGCTGGCCCAGGGCAACGAGGCCAAGGCCAAGGCGGTGGCCGGCGGGTCGGTGCTGTGGGCCGATGCCGAGTCCCGCAGCCAGTCCCAGATGGCCGACGCGCTGCAGAAACTCCGAGACATCGGGTTCCCCTTCGAATGGCTGGCGCTGCGCTACGGGCTCACCCCCACCGAGGTGGCCGACGTGATGGCCATGAAGCAACGGGAAGCCCAGGTCGATCCGGTGGGGCAGTTGACGCAGATGATGTCGCAGCAGCCCGGTACGGCCGGTTCGGCTGAGGGGCTGTCGTGAGTCCGTCACCGGCGGCGCGGCAGCACCAGCAGCAGCGACGCGAACTCGCTTCCACTACTGCCCGGGCAGCCGGGCGGATGTGGTCCGACGTGGATACGGGCGACATTCAGGGCTCGTGGTCGTCCCAGCTGGCGGCCGTGGTCGCGATGCTGACCCAGGCGCAGGTGACTGCGGCTCGGCAGGCGGAGCCGTGGTTGAACCAGCAGCTCGGCACCAGCGACTCCAACGGCCAGGTGGTGCCGGAAGCGTTCTCCGGGCACTCCTCGGACGGCCGGCTGCTGTCCGGGATGCTGATGTATCCCGCGTGGGTGGCACTCTCCCGGATCAAACAGGGGCTGTCCCTGGCCGCCTCGATGGCCTCCGGGGCCGCGTTCCTCGATCTGCTGGTGCGTACCCAGGTGGCCGACGCCGGGCGTGCCGCCGACTCGGTGGGCATGGCCGCCCGCACCGAAATCGCCGGGCACGAACGCGTGGTGGGGCTACCGGCCTGCGGCCGGTGCATCATCCTCGCCGGACGGCTCTACCGCTGGTCGGACCACTTCCTACGGCACCCGCGCTGCGACTGCACGATGCAGCCGGTCACCACCGAAGAATGGCGCAGCCGCCGGCCCGACAACAACCCACGGGACCTGTTCGCGCAGATGAGCAGCGACCAGCAGACCAAAGCGTTCGGACAGGCAGGGGCGCAGGCGATCCGGGACGGGGCCGATGTGGGCCAGGTCGTCAACGCCCGCCGCGGGATGACCACGGCCACCGCCTACGGCCAGCAGGTGCGATCCACCACCGAGGGCACCACCCGACGGGGCCAGTTCGGCCGCTACCGCACCGGCGAGGACGGCACGCTGCAACAGCGCTCCGACTCCGAGCTGACCCGGCAGAGCGGGCAGCGCTACCGCAGCGCACAGACGCCCCGGCTCATGCCGGAGGAGATTTACGCACGCGCCGAGGACCGCGAGCACGCGATCCGGCTGCTGCGTCAGTACGGCTACCTGCGTAGCCAGTAATCCGCGCGCACCGCGCACACGTACGTCCCGCAAGGGGAGATCAGTATGTCTACACAGGACAACATCCTGCCCACGCATCCTGTCACCGGCGAGACCGCGCTCGGACTTACCCGCCGCGGCCCGATCTGGCCCGTGGCCGGCGCCGCTCCGGAGGAGGATCCGGCCGGCCAGGACCCCGGCACCGAGACCGGCGAGGACGACACCGGTGAGGCCGGGAACAGCGCCCAGGGCGATGACGGCGGCACCGGTGACGACGGTGACCAGTCCGGGCAGTCCGCGCTCGGCGACGCCGGAAAGAAGGCCCTGCAGGACATGAAGGGCAAGTGGAAGTCCGAGCGGGAAAAGCGCAAGCAGCTGGAAGAGCAGCTGGAACAGGCCCAGACCCGGCAGAGCACCAGCACTAGCGGCACCGGCACCGGTGAGACAGATACGGAGGAGGTCCGCCGTCAGGCGGACAAGGAGGCCACTGCCAAGGCCAACCGCCGCATCATCAAGGCCGAGGTGAAGGCCGCCGCGTCCGGAAAGTTGGCCGATCCGGCTGACGCGGTCCGGTTCCTCGACCTCGAACAGTTCGAGGTCGACGAGTCCGGCGACATCGATTCCGACGAGGTCGCTGAGGCGATCACCGAGCTCGTCACGAACAAGCCCTACCTGGCCGCGCAAGGCGGTAAGCGATTCCAGGGCACCGCGGACTCCGGAGCCCGCAAGGGCAACACGGGTCCGAAACAGCTCACTCGCGACGACCTGAAGCGGATGAGTCCCGAAGAGATCACTGCCGCCAAGAAGGAAGGCCGTCTCAACGACCTTCTCGGGCGCGCGAACTAAGGAGGGGCCACCATGGCCATCACCAACTTCATCCCGGAAGTCTGGTCCGCGCAGCTGTTGACCTCGCTGAAGAACTCGCTGGTGTATGCGCAGTCCAGCACGGTCAACCGCAACTACGAAGGCGAGATCAGCAACTACGGCGACTCCGTGCGCATCACCAACGTGGTGCGGCCGACCGTGGGCACCTACACCGCCCACACCGACATCACCGTCGAAGAGGTCTCGGACGAATCCCGAACCCTGGCGATTGACCAGTCGAAGTACTTCGCGTTCGAAGTCGACGACATCGAGTCCCGGCAGGCCCGCGGCGGCGTCATGGACGAGGCCGCCAGCGAGGCCGCCTACGTGCTGTCCGACACCGCGGACGCGTTCCTGGCCACCACGATGCAGGCCGGTGTGGCCGCGTCGAATCAGCTCACCGCCGTCGGTGACGGCACCACCGGGGCGACCACGAGCGAGCTGGTGCAGCTGCTGATCGACATGAAGGTGCGCCTGGACGAGGAGAACGTGCCCAGCCAGGGCCGGTGGGTGGCCATCACTCCGGCGATCCACGGCTCGCTGCTGAGCTCGGACCAGTTCGTGCGGGCCGACGCGTCCGGCAGTACCCAGGCCCTGCGCAACGGCATGGTCGGCCGCGCGTTCGGGTTCGACGTGTTACTGAGCAACAACGCCCCGGCCGGTGCGTCCAGCGGCAAGACCGTCATCGCCGGCCACGCGATGGCCACCTCGTATGCCGAGCAGATCAACAACGTCGAGGCGATGCGGCTGGAGAAGCGCTTCTCCGACGGGCTGAAGGGGCTGCACCTCTACGGCGCGAAGGTCATCCGTCCGACCGCGCTCGTGACCTGCGACGTGACGCTGTGACCAGGGAGCCGAGGATGAGCGAACCGAGATGGTACCGCGTGAGAGGCCCGCTCGGCGCGGTGTTCGCCGTGCAGGTCCCGTCCCGTGGGGTGGACGAGCGCACGTTCCGCCGGCGCGTGGCCGACGGGGAGTGGACAGTCCTCGAACGCCCGGGCGACACCGAGAAGACCGACCCCGACCACGCTGACGGCACCGTCACCGAGGAGACCGGGGACGAGGCGGACACCGCTGCCGCGCCGGATCGTCCGGCCCAGTCCGCCGCGAAGTCCGACTGGATCTCCTACGTCGTCGGTGCGCTGGGTGTGCCGCGCGCCGAGGTCGAGTCCTACACCAAGCAGGACTTGATCGACCTCGCCGACGAGGCGTGAGGGGGCATTATGGCGTTGCCCCCGCTGGCCACGGTCGCCGATCTGGACGACCGCGGCGTCACCGTCGACTCCAGCGAGACGCGGGTGGTGGAGACGGCGTTGGCCGCGGCCAGTGCGGAGATTCGGGACGCGGCCGGCTGCCCGATCAGCCAGACCACCTCCACCGTGGAGGTGGAAGCCCCGTCCGGTCCGTGGCTGCGGCTGCCGGCCCCACCGGTGGAGACGGTCACCGAGGTGGCCCTCGACGGGCAGACGGTGTCCGACTGGCGCCTGGTCGCCGGCACGCTGTGGCGCCGGGCCGGCTGGCTACCGCAGCACGGTCCAGGCGTGGTCACGGTGACCTACACCCACGGGCTGCCCACCGTGCCGGAGGATCTGGTGCACCTGGTGTGCCGGATCGCGGCCACCACGCTGATGGCCTACCGCTCCGCCCCGGACGGGTCCGCGCTGACGGTGGACACCGTCACCAGCGAACGCATCGGGGACTACTCGGTCAACTACGACAACGACGGCAAGACGACCGAGGTCGAACTGTCCGACCGGCTGCGGTCCCGCATCGCCGCACGGTTCGGTAACAGCGCGGGCATGGTGGGCACCCGATGAGGCGCGGCATCACCCACCGGCTGATCGAGACCGCCACGGTCGAGCGCTCAGTCTCCACCCCGGACGGGGCCGGCGGCTGGACCCAGACGTGGCAGCAGGTGGGCACCGAGCCCGCCCGGCTGTCGCAGCCGCACCCGGCCGAGCAGACCACCGCCGACCGGTCCGAAGCCCAGGTCAGTCACGACGTGTACCTGCAGCCGGACGCCGACGTGCGCCGCGGCGACCGGCTGTCCCTGCGCGGGCTGGTGCTCGAGGTGGCCGCCGTGGTCGAACCGAGCGTGCCGATCTACCGCAAAGCGAGCTGCACCAGCACACAACCGTAAGGAGAAACCGATGGCCACTGTGGAGGCCCAGGAGCTGGCGGCCGCCGGCACGGACGGGCTGACCTGGACCGCGGCCGCATCCGGTGGCGACGAGGTTCCCACCGGACGCGGCCTGGTGCTGCTGATCCGCAACACCGACACCGCCGCGCACACGGTCACGATCACCACGCCGGTGACGGTGCGCGGAGTGGCGGTCGACGACGTGACCCGCAGCGTGGCCGCCGACGGCGTGGCGGCCGTGCCGATGGTCGACGAGCTCTACCGCGATCCGGCCAGCCGGCGGGCCGCGCTGTCCTACGACGCGGCCACCGGCATCGAGCTGGCCGTGCTGCGCCTACCGCGCTGAAGGGAGGGTCCGCTATGGCCAGAGCGACGCTGCGTGGCGACAAGCGGCTGCATCACCAGCTGCGCCGGCTGCGCCACCAGGCCCCGGAGATCGCCGCCGAGGCGGGACAAGCCTGGGGCGAGGCGGTGCAGGCCGATGCCCGCTCGCGGGTTCCCGACCGCACCGGCCGGCTCAAGCGCGGCATCACCGTGCAGGTCCAGAAACGGAGCCTGTCGTTTTCGGTGGGCACCCATAATGGTCCGTTCTATGGGCACCTGGTCGAAAACGGCACCAGCGATACCCCGGCCCAGCCGTTCCTGCTCCCAGCGTTTACTGCCCACCGCGGGGACATCGTGCGCTACGTCCGGGCCGCGGTGGAGACGAGGCTGCCATGAGCGCCATCGAACCGCTGCAGCACACGGTCTATCGGAGGCTGGCCGACTCGACCGCGCTGGCTGAGCTGGGCTGCGACGTCTACGACGAGGTTCCCGAGGCGGCCGAGCCGCCGTATCTGGTGCTCGGCGAGTTCACCGAGGACGCCGCGGACTCGCACACCACGGTCGGCTCGATCGTCACCGTGACGATGCACGCGTGGTCGAAATATCGCGGCTACCGCGAGACCGCCCGAATCCTGGACGCGGCTGATCGCGCGTTGCACCGCACCCGCCCGACCGTGGACGGCTACCGGGACGTGGGCATCACGGTGCAGAACCGGCAGTACCAGCGCGACCCGGACCCCACGTTGCGGCACGGCATCGCCCGCTACGAGGCGCGGTTGACCCGCGACAAGACCACCACCGCTGGCGAGCTGGACCTCGCCGGCGTCGACGAGCAGTAAGGAGAGTTCCCATGGCGGGACTGAACGGCTTCGGGGTGATCGCCGAACTCGGCGACGGGGCCGGGGCCTACACCCCGATTGCGAACGTGACCAACGTCGGCGGCCCGGAAACGGAACGCGAAACCGTCGACGTCACCGCCCACGATTCCCCCGGTGGGTGGCAGGAATTCAGGGGCGGCTTGAAAAACGGCGGCGAAGTATCGCTCGAGCTGAACTACGACCCGCGCGAACACGACACGCTGCTGGCCGAGTACGACCAGGACGACCCGCGGCCGTGGCGCATCGTCTGGCCGAATTCGATCGGCTACATGACCTTCGGCGCGATCATGACCGGGTTCTCCCCGGAAGCGCCCACCGACGACAAGCTCGCCTGCGAGGTCACCCTGCAGGTCTCCGGTAAGCCCGAAACGTTCGAAGGAGCCCCCGCATGACCACCACCGACCAGAGCGCCGAGTCGACATTGCTCACCCGTGAGGCGATCCTGGCCTGCGACGACGAGGTCACCGAGATCGTGTCGGTGCCCCAGTGGGACGGGACGGTGCGCGTCACCAGCCTCACCGGTAAAGAGCGCGACCGCATCGAAGCGCACATGATCGGCAAGGACGGCAAGGCCAAGCTCGACAACCTGCGGGCGCGGGTGGTGGCCGCGTCGGTGGTCGACGAGCAGGGCCGGCGGCTGTTCGCCGAGACCGATCTCGAGGCGCTGTCGGGCAAGAACGCCGCTGCGTTGGATGCGATCTTCACCGTGGCCCAGCGGGTCTCCGGCATGTCCGACAAGGACGTGGACGAACTCACGGGGGAATGAGGACGCGGCCAGGCCGGAGGTTCGCCTTTCGCCTGGCCGCGCACCTCGGATACACCGTCGACGAACTCCTAACTCGCATCACCGCTCGCGAGCTTGCCGAGTGGCAGGCGTTCGAACGCCTCGAGGGACCGCTCGGCGGAGCTCGGGGCGACGTGCACGCGGCCATGATCACTGCCGCGATCACCAACGCCAACCGCAGTAAAGGCCCCCCGAAGAAACCGGCCGAGTTCCTGCCGCAGTGGGACAAGGCCATGGCGACGCGGCAGCAGACCGCGGACGAGATGTTCGCCCAGGCCAAGGCGATCACCGCCCGGCTGGGCGGCACGAACCACACAACATAGCGCGAGGGGGTGGTGCTCGTGGCCACCCTGCAAAGGTTGCTCGTCTCGCTGGGCATGGACGAGGGCGACTTCACCAACAGCATCGGCCGTGCCGAGAGGCGGCTGTCACGGTTCCGCAGCGACGTCGACGCGACGTCGAAGAAGGTCGCCTCGTTCGGTAAGTCCCTGTCGCGGGTGGGCAAGTATGCTGCGTTCGCGTCGCTGGCCAATTCCGCCAGCGGGTTGACCGCGGCGGTGGTGCCGGCGGCCGGGGCGCTGTGGATGCTGCCCGGCGCGGCCGCGGCCGGCGGGGCCGCGATGGGCACCCTGGCGGTGGCCACGTCCGGGTTCGGCGACGCGCTGTCGAACATGGACGATCCGGAGAAGTTCGCCGAATCGGTGGCGCAGCTGTCCCCGAACGCGGCCGCGGCGGCGCGCGAAGTGCGGGCCCTGTCCGACGAGTGGTCCGGGCTGGCCGACAGTGTGCAGCAGTCCGCCTTCGCCGGAGTCTCCGGCGAGATCGAGACGCTGGGATCGACCTACATTCCGGTGCTGAACACCGGCATGACCGCTCTCGCCGGCTCGTTCAACGACGCGGCCATGGAAGCCAGCGGGTTTCTGCAGCAGGCCCAGACGGTTTCCGACGTGGAGGCCATTCTGGCCGACACCCAGACGACGCTGGACAACACCACCGACGCGGTCGAACCGCTGCTGTCGGCGCTGCGCGACATCGCGGCCGTGGGCTCCTCGGTCCTGGCGGACGTCACCGGCGGCGCCGGGGACGCGGCGCAACGGTTCGCCGATTTCGTCTCCGCTGCCCGCGAGTCCGGCCAGCTCGAGGAGTGGATGCACTCCGGGTTGGAGACGCTGCGGCAGCTGGGCACCATCGCCGGTAACGTCGGCTCGGGGCTGAAAGCGATGTTGTCCGCGGCTGATGCCAGCGGCGGCGACTTCCTGGCCACGTTGGTGCAGCTGAGCGACCAGTTCGCCACCTGGGCCAACTCCGCCGAGGGGCAGGAGCAGCTCGCGCAGGTCTTCCAGGTGCTGCAGATGATCTCCGGGCACCTGGCCACGATGCTGCCGATCGTGGCCTCTGCCGTAGCCGACGTCGTCTCCTGGTTCACCGCACTACCGGCACCGGTGCAGCAGGTGGTCACGGGTTTCCTCGCTGCGAGCCTGGTGGCCGGAGTGCTGATCAAGAAGTTCTCCCCGCTGATCGCAGTGCTGGGCCGGCTCGGTGGAGCGTTCCTCACCAGCGCGACGACCCAGGGAAAAGCGGTCAACCGCATCCTGAAAGGACTCGACAGACTCAAGAGCGCGATCGGAGCTGCCACGGCCAGCGTTGCCCGGTTCACCGCCCGGGTGGCGGCACGATTCGCAGTGATGGCCGCCCGGGCAATCGCGAAAACCACGATCATGGCCGCCCGGGTGACAGCACAGTTCGTGTTGATGGCCAGCCGCGCGCTGGCGCAGATGACGGTCATGGCCGCCCGGGTGGTGGCCCAGTGGGCGATCATGGCAGCCGGAGCCATGGCCCGGGCCGTGGTCATGGCCGCGTCCTGGCTGGTCGCGATGGGCCCGGTCGGCTGGGTCATCGCTGCTGTCATTGCCCTGGTCGCGTTGATCATCGCCAACTGGGACCGCGTGAAAAGGTGGACGGTCAAGGCGTGGCGAGCAGTTTCCGACTGGGTGGCGAAGGCGTGGGGCTGGATCGTCGACACGGTGACCGGAGCCGGTCGTGCCGTGTGGCGCGCGGTCCGAAACGCGTTCCAGTCGGCCTACGACTGGGCCGTGCGCAAGGCCGCTGAGCTGGTCGTATGGGTGCGCGGCCTACCGGACCGCATCCTGTCCGCGCTGGGCAACCTGGGTTCGCTGCTGCTGGATGCCGGGCGCGACATCATCCGCGGACTCTGGGACGGCATCAAGTCCATGGCCGGCTGGGTCGGCCGCAAGATCAAGGGACTGGTGTCCAACATCGTTCCCGGACCGGTCGCCGACGTGCTCGGCATCAGCTCGCCCTCGAAGGTGATGGCCGAGCTGGGCCAGTGGGTCCCGGAAGGGCTGGCCGTCGGGATCGACGCCAACACCGGCTCGGTCGAGGCGGCCACCCGCGACATGGCCTCCGCGGCCGCGACCATGCCCACCCCCGAACCACGTTCGGCGCGGGAGCAGGACACGGCGGTCTCGCCGGAGCTGCTGGCCGCGCTGCGCCAGGCGGTGACCGAGGGGATGCCCGACGAGCTGGTCATCGACCGGCGCGGCGGGCGCGTGCTGGCCCACGTCGTCAACGACATCAACGCATCAGACAGGAGGCGATGACGTGGCCACCACCTATCTCGGACGGCTCGGTGGGCTGCGCCAGATCCGCCCTCGCACCGACATCAGCACGAAACCGACACGCATCGGCGGCACCCACACCGCCCTGTCCGGGCGGCGCACCGTTGACTACCTCGGCACCCAGCTCACCCACACCCTGGCGCTGCCCCGCATGCGCCCGGACGAGTACGCGTTCTTCCAGGCGATCCACGAGCGGCACGTGCCGGGGCCGCTGCGGCTGCTGTGGCCGGCGGACATCGGCCGCAACCGGCTCTCCCGGAGCTCGGCGTCGATGTCGCGGGGCGGGCAGGATCTGTCCACCCTGGACGCCACCGGTGGCAGCCTCACAGGGACGGGTGCCTGGCCGTCGGCGGCCCCGCCGGTGGGCCGCGGGGTGCGGTGGGTCAACGCCGGGCCGGGGGAGGCGATCCGGATCGACCGGGGCAGGCCCGCCCCTGTGCTCGAGGGCGAGACCGTCACCGCTTCGCTCTACGTGCGCTCCACCGCGGAAGACGAGGTGCAGCTCGGACTCAACCACTACGGCGACGACGGGGCGGGCGGGGGCTATCTGGGCAGTCCGACGCTGGCCGACCCGGTGACCCTGACCGCCGACACGTGGACCCGGTTGTCGGTGACCACCACACCCGGCGTGGCCACGTGGGCTGTGTCCCCGGCGGTGCTGCTGGTTTCCCAGCCGTCCGGCTCGTCGGAAATCACGCTGGCCGCCGCGCAGGTGGAGGCCGCTGCGTCGGCCTCGGACTGGACGCAGGGTGGGGGAGCCCCGGTGGTGGTGGTCGACGAGATGCCGACCACCCGTCCCTACGTGCCGTACGTGACCCCCGAGCTGACCCTGATGGAGGTGTGACCGGTGCAGACCCACGGCGGCCAGGAGGCCGCAGACGTGATCGAGGGGAACGAACGCGAGTTCTCGGCGGTGCTGCGTGTCGACTGGAACCGCAACGGACTCTATGACCACCCGCTGTCGGACCTGTCACCCTACGTCGAGGACATCTCCGTGGGGCGGGCGTGGTCCTCGTCCATCCCGGACGAGGTGCCGGTCGTGTCCGGCTCGGCCGCCGCCGAGCTGTCGATAACCCTGGCTGGAACCTACGACGGGATGCCACTCGCGTCCGCGATGTCACGCTTCAACCCGCACGGACCGGTTTACGGCGCCGAGCTCGCGGGCTGCGAGATCACCTACGACATCGAGGTGCACACCGAAGGCGGCACGGTGACCTACCGTCAGATGGTCGGTGTGACCCGACGGCCGAGGATCACCCGCGACGACGGCACGGTCAGCCTCACCGCGCTGGATCGAGAAGAGAAAACCCGGTCCCCCGTATCCATGCCCCGGTGGGCGGTGTCGCGTTACTGGCAGGACCAGGGGCGCAGGCAGGCTCAGCTCTGCGATGGGCAGTGGTTGATCGACCATGCGCTGCGGTCGTGCGGGGTGTCCCCGACCGGGCAGACATGGATGACCTGGTCGGATCTGGAGATCCAGGAAGGGGACACGCAGGACATCAACAAGGCGCGTTGCGTCATCACCGGAACCGGCGGCCTCGCCCCCAGCGTAGGGTGGTACGACAATTTCACCGCCCAACGATTTCCGAATGTCGAGGGCGGCGCGCCGGACATGTACGTTGTCGACGGCGTACAGGATTCGGCATTGTCGGACGATCCGCAAGCACCACTACCGTTGTGCTTCAACGATCATGACGCGGATTACCTATCGAAATACTGGGTCGATGATCGGGACACATTGTTTCCCGACAACACGCACTATCTGTCAGTACAGCTCGTCACCCGCTCCGGTGCGCAACACACCACCAACGATGTCCCACTCATCGGAGTACGACTCAGTCGGCGCGACATCGAAATGTACGTCTCCGAGGGAGATGTATGGCTGCTGTGGCGCGATCTGGAAGCCGGCACGTTCCACACCACCCAGCGCTACACCATCCCCACAGGGCAGGACTCGGTGCACGTCGAGGCAGCATTCGAGCACAGCCCCGAAAATGGGCTGCGCGCCTATGTCGGTTTCGACCGCACTCCGAATCCGTGGGTGCAGTTCTCGACGGATCCGCCGCCGGAGTCGACTCCGTGGGATCCACTCATCGGCCTCGTCACGGTTCATCGAGTAGTCAGGTTCAACGACCTGATGTATCAGCACAACGACTGGGCAGACGCCCGCCAAAGCGTGGACACGCTGGTGAAAACCACGGATTACCAGGCAGCGTTGGACACCTCGAAAAACAAGCTGACGCATTTCCCACGTGCCCGTTCCGGCGACGACGCGTGGACCATCATCAAAGACGTAGCCGACGCCGAAGCGGGCGCAGCTTTCTGGGACGAATACGGTATTTTCAGGTTTTGGAACCGCGACCGCCTCGCACAGAAACGTAACAATGCGGTGCGCACGCTCACCGTGGACGGCCTGTCATCGCTCGAGATGTCGACAAACCTCGACAGCGTCCGCAACGTATACACCATCGAAACGCAAACCACCATCGGTGTGAACGGCATCGCCTACGAGGCCGACGATCCCGACCTGTTTCGGGTGCCAGCCAGCAACGATGAACAGGACAATCGATTCCGCATTCCCGTAGACAATATTGTGCTTCCCCGCCCGTGGACACTGGTCCAGCATGACACCCTCGGCGACGAGGGGAGCGGATTCGCACAATGGTCCGACCAGGTCGCACATGGATTCGTGCCGCAATGGCTGGAAAACGAAACCTGGTCAGAGGATCAGTTCAAGGATTTGCTCAATATCCAGTACTGCTGGCTCGACCGTGACGGGCAACTAACGTTCCAAATCAGTAACGGGTTCGCATTCCCGATGCGACTCGCGATGGACCCGACCTCGTCGGGAGGGGAGTCACGAGGTGCGCTGCGCATCATGGGGTCGCTCCTAGAGGATCGCGGTAGCACCACCACCACGATGCGCGACACGACCTCGGTCCAAAAGTACGGGCGCAGGAACTTAAAATTGTCCGGCGATTGGCATCACGACACTGGTCAGGTCGAGGGGCTCGCCTCGGAGCTATTGGCGCGTACTGCCGAACCGGTCCCGACTACCGACGACATCGACATACCCGGGGATCCGCGCCTGCAGTTGGGCGACACGATCGAGATCGTCGACACTACTTCCCGCGAGGGATTCGGAACGTTCCGTGCCCAGATCTACGGGATCAGTAGAAAATTCTCGGCTAATAGCGGACTGACCGACACGCTGTCGGTGGAGATCGTACGCGATCCTGTGCAGGGAATCTGGGACGACCCCGCATATGGCATTTGGGGACAATCACTCATCTGGAGCTAGACGCGATGGCAACGATTTCGCACGTCGAGCCTGGCAGCGTTGCCAGCTCGACCCACCAAAACGGGCTGATCGACCAGCTCAACGCCAACACCGACGACATCGCCGCGAACAATTCACGGATTATTACCGTCGAGGACCGGCTGAACCTCTATTCGAACGCCGGTGATGACGCTCGATACGGCGATCAAATCTCGAGCATGACCCGATTTGGCCGCAGCATTGAGCCTTTGTCGAACGGTTATCTGACGATGGTGGCTGCTATTTCGCCGCAGGCCGTGACCGTCTCCGAGGTGCGGCTCGGCGTCAACGTCGCCGCCGACAACACGTCCGGTACCGGTGATTTCGAAATGAGGTTCTACACCGGACCCGACACGAACACTCTCACCGCGGTAACCGCGACGTTTACCGATGTGGACGCGGTCACCAGTAACCAGCTCGCCGTGATCGCGCTACCGAGCTCGGTCTCCCTATCACGGGGGCAGGTGGTGGCACTCGGCATGCGTGCCACCGGCTACGACGCCGCGCCGAGCCTTACCTCGACCAGCCCGGCCACCGGGATGCAGCCGATCATCAACCCGGAACCCACGGTGTACAGCTGTTTCGCACAGACCACGAACGCGATCGGGTCCAGCGCGAACATGGCGTCGAGTTTCTGGACAAGTTCGAATCAGATCTACTGGTTCGCCCTCGCATAAAGGAGACATTCCGTGGACGTCGGTACACAGCACACCGGCCTATTCCGTCGCTCCGAAGGAGACCCATGACTGAGACACCGACCGACGTGGCGCTGGGCTACGTCAAGGAACAGCTGGACGGGCTGCGAACAAGCATGCAGGACGAGTTGGCAGCGATTCGCAGCGATCTGTCCGCCATCACCTCGGAAATGCGATCGCACATGGCCGAACACGGCCCGCGGGTAGCAGTCCTCGAGCACCGAGTTGCCCAGGCCGAGCAGAACCTCGCCAACCTGCAGGCCGCCCGCACCCGCGACCGCGGGCTCCGGTGGGCCCTACTGGTGGCCATCATCGGCGCTGTTCTCGGTTGGGTTCCCACCCTCGTCACGTTGACCGGAGGCTGACATGCCACCCTCACCGCCCTATATTCCCGCCAACCTGACCGGCGGGCCGCAGGAGCGCATCGATCGGATCGTCATTCACGGCACGGTGAAGCCCGGCACCTACTGCGGCGCAGCCAAGGACTTGGGCGCGTACTTCCGGGATCTGCAGGAGCCGTCGGATTCTGAAGGTCGGTGGGCGAGCTGCCACTACGGCGTCGACCCGTGCGAGACGTACCAGTACGTCTACGACCACACCATCGCCTACCACGCGCCGCCGAACGACGGTTCGATCGGCGTCGAGCTGTGCGATCCGCAGTCCGGGCCTGACGCCCGGTGGGACGACGAGCAGCACCAGGCGATGCTCGACCGCGCCGCCGAGCTGGTCCGCCAGCTGTGCCGGGCCTACGACATTCCCATGGTCTGGCTCTACCCCGACGACCTCACCGCCGGCGGCCGCGGGATCACCGACCACGAAAACGTCGGCCTCGCCTGGGGCCAGACCTCCCACATCGACCCCGGCTGGTCCACCAGCCGGTCCGATGACTTCATCCGACGAGTTCTCACGGAGGAATCCGACGTGTCCTACGACGACGCCGCCCGCGCTGTGCGGGACGTACTCACCGAAAAGACGCACCAGAGCAGGGTGCCCGGAAGCGATGTGACCTTCAGCCTGACCGATTCCATTCTGGATACCAACCGCTTCGCTTACGACCTGTTCTCCGCTGATGGATCAGGTGCGATGAGCACGGAGCAGCTGCGCCAGGTGGTGCGCGACGAGGTCGCCAACGGGCTCGGCGCCGGCTACGAGCAGGCCGCCGACGCCATCGCCCTGCGTGTCGGACAGCGCATCGTCGGGGGTGGTTCGGATGAGTCGTGACTACCTGCGCAGTGTGGCGCGCACCTGGCTACCCATGGTATGGGGCGCGGTGGTGGGCTGGCTGGTCACAGCCGAGATCGTGCCCGCCAGCATGGCTCCGGAGATCCAGGCCAGCCTGATGGCGGGTTCGGTGCCGATCGTAGGAGGGCTGCTCTACGCTGCGGCCCGGTGGTTCGAACTCCGTCTGCCCCGATGGGTGCGACGGCTGGTGTTCGGCTCGGTTGTCGAGCCGAACTACAACCAGTGATAGATGTGCCCCGGTGGTTGGCACGGAGGTCAGAGGCGTGTGCGTGTCTAGATCTCGAGACTGAGTTGATCCTCGGAGCTGTCTGAGGTCGAACTGTCTGGGATCTGTGGCTCGCACACGGTTAGGCCGCTGATCTTGTCGCCGATCTTCAGTAAGTCGTTGTCCCAGGTGTAAAGAGTTTCGCAACGTGCGAGTTCGGCGGCCGCAAGTATGGAGGCGTCAAACCCCTTGAGGTCATGTTCCGGTGCCAGCTCAGCAGCTCGTCGTGCGACGCGTTGGTCAATCGAGACGAACACGTACGTCCTGCGGTTTAGCCACTCCTGGGCTCGCTGGATACGTTGAGCTCGCTCGTGCTTCCCGCCATGATCGCCTCGTATTGCTCCAGCTCCCAGCAACTCTGGGGCAACGATCGAGGGAAGCACGACAGTGTGTAAGAGGCCGTGCTGCTCGAACACCCATTTGGATGGTTCCTGTCGTTGTTGATGGGGATCCGGCTCCAGCAACGTCGCGAGGATGACGCAGGTGTCGGCCGCCACCCGTGGCAACAGATCAGTCACGCTGCCTACGCACCACCTCGACCGGGTCCATTCCACCCGTCCAATCGCTGCCGAGAATGTTAACTAGTTCATCGATTCGCGCTGGAGGCCCAGGGTCGGGCAATACGTCGATCTTTTCCAGCGTGATTCGATCGACTTGTCCGTCCGCGTTGTGGTGCATCATCCCCCATGCGCACACGTCATAGGTCACTGCACTGGCGACTGTTCTCCTGAGCTCGTCGGGCACCTTGATCTCGACGGTTTGCAGGGTTACTTCATCGGTCACCCCAGCTATCCAGGTCGAGTCGTTGTATCGAAACAACCGACCCTGGATAGACCCGATGGAGTCGGGCCAACGCTCTAGACTCTTTTCCGCATTATGCAACAGTGCTTCGTCGATGAGAGCCAGTGTTTTACCGAGGGCGATTCGCACATCATCGACCCCACGCTTCTCGCGGACCTTGCCTAGCTTGGTGACTTGACGAACCGCATCAGGTGACCACCCAGTGGGGATACCAGGGCGTTCGGCAAGTTCATCAAGACCGCGGCTTACAGTGGTCGCGACGTCAGGTCGTCCTCGCAGTTCGACCTTGTACGAACCGAGCTGAAGACCAGTGATGTTCCATTCCGGCTTGTCATCCGCAGGCTGCAGCTTCTCTAAGAGCTTGAGCAGGTGGTTAAGGCCCTCAGTGAGTGCTCGAGGGTCCATCTGGCCATGCGGTCCATTGATGTCCAAGTAGACCTCACCGGCTTCCATGACACACACCTCCTCTCAAGCCCTATCATGCCCTACCGCACTCGTCTGTGTCTGCGTCATCGAACACATCGTTATCCGTGTCGAGGCAGAGCCCACGAAGCGCCCCGGACTCTTCAGTCCGGGGCGCTTCTTTCGTGGTTACAGGGGCCAGTGGACGGCGCTGTCGGGGTGGTCCATCCAGAGCCACTGGTGGTGGGCGGTGGCGGTGATGCCGAGGCGGGGCCATTCGGGTTTGCCGTGGGTCAGCCAGGTGCGGTGGGCGTGTTCGACGGGTTCCCACAGCGGGGTGGGGCCGGTTTCGGTGACCTCGTGTCGACCGTCGCCGGAGGCGGTGAGGGTGATGTCGGCGGCCGAGCCGTCGGGGGCGGTCATGGTGGCCGCGGCCGGTTGGGCGGTGTCCGGGTCGAGGCGCATGCCGATTGTGACGCCGGCGGGCAGCCCGTGGAACTGGGCCAGCAGCCACACCACGGTGTTGTCCCACCAGGGAGTGGGTGGTGTGGCCGTCGTCCGGCTGCGGGAGTTGCCGGTATCGGGCGGTCGGTGCTCGGTGGGGGCGGTCGAATCGGCACTGCGCATTCCCATGAACGAGGCCCACTGGCCGGCGAACCGGCCTTCCAGCCGGTCGCCACTGTGGTGGAGGAGAGCGAGTCCGCCGGCGTTGATCGCTGCGGGCATCACATTGACGAGCACCGTGCTGCCTGCAGCGAGCTGGTCGGCCCAGGGCCACGGCACCCGCGGTACCGAGCAAGTGGCGATGATGCGGTCGTAGGGAGCGTGCTCGGGCAGTCCGTCCGCGCCGTCGCGGCAGGCGAGGGTGGGATGGTGCCCGATGCTGGCCAGCCGGTCGCGGGCGGCCTCGACCAGAGCAGGGTCGATGTCGACGGAACACACGTTGCGGTCACCGAGCCGGTGGCACAGTAGCGCGGTGGTGTAGCCAGAGCCGGTGCCCACGGCCAGCACCCGGTGTTGGTCGTGGACGTCGAGCAGTTCCAGCATGGATACGATGAGGTCGGGTTTGGTGCTGCTGGACAGTGGGTGATCTCGCTCGTCGAGCGAGGTGACCAGCGTGGTGGGGGAGTAGGCCGCGTCCAGGCCCTCCGGCGTGGCCGTGTCCACGGACTCCCATTCGTAGTGCTCCGGGGTCTGTCGGTAGAAGGTGGGAACCAGTTCGTGGCGGGGCGTGGCGGCCACGGCCGATTTCCACGCGGGGGTGTGCAGCGCCCCGTCAGCCTCCAGCCGGTCGGCCAATCGCCTCGCCAGATCGGTCCAGGCGTCCTCACGCAGTGACACGGTGGCGCTCCTCGTGGTCGGTGGGGTCTGAGGTGAGCAGTTCGGCCAACTGGTCGGTGATCGCCGCACCGGTGGCAGCCTCGAGCCACCCGTACTGCCCGCCCGGGTTGATCTCCAGAAAGATCCACTGCTCGTCGGGTGTGATCACGAAGTCCAGCGCGCCATAGTGCAGACCGAAGTGCCGCATCAGTGCGCGCACGCCTTCGGTGACCTGCTGTGGTGGGTCGATGAGTTCGTAGTGCAGTGCGCTGATGTCGCTGCGCCAGTCCACGCGTGACGCAGCGCTCTCCGCATGTATACGCACAGTAGTAATTGTGTCACCAACAGCGATGACGCGTGCCTCGGCCTGCTTTGGTGCCCACCGCTGGGCCAGGTGCACTGTCGACTCGATACCGGTCAGGTCGTCGAGATCAGCCGTGTCGAGTACGCGTGTCCAGGCCACGGAGTGGGTGTCGTCGTTGGTGAGGCTGGTGTTGCCGAGCATCTTGGTCACCGTGCGGCCACGCCGTGCGAACGAGGTGAACGTTGCCGGTTCGTTGGTCACCGCGGTCTCGGGTACGCACAGGCCGAGTTGGCTCGCTGCGGCGAGTTGCATCGGTTTGTACGCCGCGTCGGCCAGTCGAGACGGGTGGTTGACCCACACGGCCGGCAGTGAGGCCAGCACCCCGCCCAGGCCGTACTTCGCTTCGAGGAACGCGTGTTGACGGACCTGCGGTTCCCACTCGTTCGGGAACTGGAACGCCTCGGGCGCGCGGTAGTACACGCCGGTGACTTCGGCCAGATCGATGGTGCGCGCGGGAGTGGTCAGGTGTCCGCACCAACGGTCCCCGCGCAGCTCGGCGGCCAGGCCGAGCTGCGCGGGGAACCATCCGGTGTTCACCCGATACACCCGCGTGCCCCGTCGCTGGACGGCTTCGACCATCGCGTCCGCGCTGGGATCGATGTCGCGAGCGAGGATGAGCACTGTCACGGGTGAAGCCCTTTCGGGTCAGTTCGACTCGGGCATGTCCGGGGCGAAGTCCTTGGCCGACCAGTCCTCGGAGGGACCTTCGTTGCCATCCATGTTGGTGCTGGTCATGCCCATGTGGAGTTCATGCAGCGGCATGCCTTCGTCGTCGACAGCGAGCTGGCGATCGTGGTCGTAACGACCGTTCAGTTCCCTGCTGGCCGAATCGCCGACGGCAACCATGTTCCGTAGTCCCCACGGCCGGGGGGCAGGACCGGCGGGCTGTGTCTCCTGAGGACGCGCCAGTGGGAACTGGGCCGAGTGCGAGGCCACCGGGTCATAGGCGAACGCTTCAGTCCGCTCATCGGTGAACATCGTCGTCATACTTCTCCTTTCTCGCAGGGCAGTCCTGCCCTGCACGTGTCTCCGACAGTTCGGGGGAACCGCCGGGCATTCCCGGTAGGACCGGGCTGGATTCCGCTGGGCCGGCGGTTGTCACAGGGGAGCCGGCCCGGCGGCAACGGTTCGACGACGGCCGGGGGATATTCGCCAAACCGTGATCGGGGTGGACGCCCGGCCGATGCCTTCGGGGGCAGGCACCGGCCGGGCAGGACGGCCCGATGCCGGACGTCGGGGGGTGTCAACGGCACCGGACCGTGGTTCTACAGGGCGTGTAGCCCGGCCAGGGCACGTTCGAGCAGATCCATCGAAGGCCGCTCGTCGGGCGCGGTATCCTGGGTGGGCCGACCCGGTAGCTTGGTCCTACCGGGTCGGCGCTTTACCGCCGCCGACAGCGGAAGCGTCCCGCGCCAGTGCGACCGCCGAGGTCGCCCGATCGCGGGCATGATCTCGGTGGGTGCCGCGTCGGCTCGCACCTCGTCGGTCATGGTCTGTCCTGCCTGATGTCGTAGCCGCTCGACGGTAAGCGCGCCCGGCCCCGTGTAGGCATGACGAGCTCGCCGTGGCGGATGGTGGCTGCGAACTGTGTGGTCCTGGCAGGACACGGGTAATGACTCAGGCATCGGAACCACTCCCCTCGATCACGGTGGCACCGTCCAGCTCGTCGGCGTAGCGCCGGAGACGGTCGGCCAGCAGTTCGAACACGTCAGCGGCCTCGCGGCACTGCCGACCGGTAGCCACCCGACCGGGAATATCGTGCGAGAGCTGCTCCATGCGCCACTGCTCGTGCGCGACCCACATCGCGAATTCCCCGGGGGTCATGCCCGCTCACCTGCCCGGATCGCTGCGTCCAGTACGTTCCGCAGCAACTTTGCTTGCGCGATCGTCCACCGTGTCTGGTTGTAGATGGTCGGCGTGTCAATCTGAATCACGTCGGGCGTGTGCGGCGAGATCCACACGCGTACCGATCCGTTTCCGCCTTCGTGGCAGCAGCGCACCCGAGTTCCCGGGTGCGCCACCTTGTATCTCTGTGGCATCGGTAACCTTCCGTGTGTTCGCGCAACCAACTTGGTTGCATGACCAATATGTCGGTGGCGAAACCAGTACACAATGGCCCGATTGGGCGACACTGAGTACTGAATTTCTTTGTACGATTGGTTCATGGCTGCAACCAGCGGAACGCCACGTGGTCGGGCATTGGCAGCGGCACTTCGAGAAGCACGAATTTCCCGGAATGTTGGCCTGCGTGACCTGGCGAGAAGCGTCAGGATCTCGCATACGCTCGTGTCGCAATGGGAGCACGGTCATCGCCTGCCAAAAACCGAAGACGTCGCGACCGTGCTGACAGGGCTCGGTGTAGATGCCGCTGAACGCGACCGCATCATCGAGCTTGCCCGCAACGCGGGAGAGAGTGACTGGCTCACCTCCGGCATCCCTGGCATGTCTCAACAGATGGCCGGAATGCTCGAATGCGAGCGAGCAGCGTCGGACATCATCGACTGGTCGCCGCTGCTCGTCCCAGGGTTGCTGCAAACCTCGGACTATGCGCGGGCGATCCTTGGCGCTGGCGACGCTCCCCGCGAGCAGGTGGAACCTCGCGTCCTCTTTCGCTCCGGCCGCCGCGACATCTTCAACGGCAACCCGCCGACACGACTACACGCGCTGATCGGCGAGTCAGCGTTGCGACTGCAGGTAGGGGGCGACTCGGTGTTGGCCGACCAGCTTCGTTACCTGCTCAAAGTCGTTGAGTGGTGGGACAGCATCACCATTCAGGTAGTGCCGAACAAGACGGACTGGCACCCCGGATCGGCGGGGCCGTTCGTGCTGTACGAGTTCGACGATAGTCCACCCATCGTCCTGCTGGAGCACCATAGATCATCGGTGTTCTTGTACAACGAGGACGACCTGACCGAATACAAGTCGGCGGCGGATACGCTTCGGAAGGATGTGGCGATGAGTCCCGAGGCCACTGCGGAACTCATCGCCAGTGCCGCCGACGAAATGGAGACAACATCATGACGGTACCGCACAGCCCCGATAACTGGCGCAAGTCTGCCTACAGCGGGCAAGACACCAACTGCGTCGAGGTCGGCCGCATCCCCGATGGTGCGGCGGTGCGTGACACGAAGGACCGCTCCGCGGGCTACTTCACCACCACCGGCTCGCAGTGGTCCGCGTTCATCGACGCGGTGAAGAGCGAGCGGTTCGGCTGATCGCCGCTGATCGTCAGAGAGCGAAACGCCCCCGGTGCGCCCGGGGGCGTTTTTACAGCTCGACCGGGTCTCGCCGCGAGGTAGGCGGTGCGAGGTCCAGGTGGGTAGGCCCGCGATACCCGTGATCGTTATCGGACTGTTCGGATACGACGAGGAAGATCGTTTAGCGACACGATAACTGTGGCCGCATCGCTCGTAGCCGACCTGCATTTACGCAGGCAGAGCACAGCGCAGAAGCGTCGATGTCTTACAAGCAGGGGGTCGCTGGTTCGATCCCAGCTGCGCCCACCCTCTGTCAGCTGCGAAAACGAGTCCTGCCGTGATCGGTAGGACTCGCTTCGTCTTCTCTTGGTCTCAGTTCCGGTCTCGGTCCGTGACGCCGCCTTCGCATTCTCGTGCGTTTTCGGTGGGAACCGTTCAGAAAGTGTGTAGAAACGTGCACTCTCTGAGCCGTCGTATTACTACGCGGCCTTGACCGCACCCGTGGGTGCGGTCTTCCCGTGGCGATACCCTGCGCCAGCGGAGCTGGTCTTACCGAGGTTTCCAGCGGGCTTGTTTACCGTCCCGGCGCAACTCTCCGTGGACGCCGCCGTAGCGGACGATCAGGACCTCGGGGCGGCTTGGCGTTCGCTACCCCGAACTCCTTCACCACGGACAGTATCACACTGTTTGGCACACAGTTACACAGGAGCGGGAACAGCTAACAACCCCGTGAACGCGACCGCGGCGCACCACCTCCCTCCCGACGATTTCGCGAGAAATCGACGCCGCGGTGATGTGGTGCCGTATTTGTCGTCGTGCGGCCACGCATTTCTTTTCTGGCTTCGGGGAAACGATTGTTTCGGGTCGGCGAAATCGATTTTTGGTCGTTCTGCGCAATTGGATCCATTTGTGGTTTACGACATTGGATGTTGATTTTCGCGGGAATGTGGGTAATGTGGGCGAAGCCGACCGGAAGTGGTGTTCCTAAAGGTGCTGTCGTGCCGAAATGCCTGTGCACGGGTTCGCTCCGGTTTCGGTGATGAGACGCGGCGGGATGTTCGATCCGCCCCGACAAGTTTGGAGCCCACGTGCTCGTGAGCCTCGCGCTCAGCTCCGTCGCGATTTTCGTCGCGGAGCTGGGTGACAAATCGCAACTGCTCGCCATGACGTTCGCGACGAGATACCGTGCCTGGCAGGTTCTGCTGGGAATCACCGTGGCCACGGTGCTCGTGCACGCCCTTTCCGTGGCGTTGGGCTTCGGAATCGGTAGCGCGCTGCCGAACGGGTGGGTGGAGCTCTGCGCGGGCGTGGCTTTCCTGGGGTTCGCGCTCTGGACACTGCGTGGCGACGAACTCGACGATTCCGGAGACGCCGCCGCGTCCCGCCGCGGCGTCCGTGCCGCCCTGCTGGCGGTGACCGTGGCGTTCATGCTCGCCGAGCTGGGCGACAAGACGATGCTGGCAACCGTCACGCTGGCCACTCGCCACGACTGGCTGGGCACGTGGCTCGGCTCGACGCTGGGGATGGTCGCGGCGGACGCGCTGGCCATCGTTGCCGGCCTGCTGCTGGCTCGGCGCCTGTCCTCACGCGCCGTGCGCTACGGAGCGGCTTCGCTGTTCGCGGTGTTCGGGGGATGGATGATCATTTCCTCACTTCCCTCGATCGGGTAGGTTTGTCGCTCGGCGCGATACGGTGCCGGGTTCCGACGTGGAGTCCGACACGGTGCGCGCCTCTAGTCGCGGCGTGATACCCGACCGTCGATCGCGGAGGCTGGCCCATGGTCTGGATGCTCTACGGCGCCACCGGTTACACCGGCCGGTTGGTCGCGGAGCTCGCCGTGCGACGCGGACACCGCCCGGTGCTCGCCGGACGGGACCCCCGCAAACTCGCCGCCACCGCAGTGCCGCTCGGACTGGAGTACCGAACGCTGGACCTGCGGGACACCCACCGGCTCGACGCGTGCCTGCGGGAGGTCGACACCGTGGCGCACTGCGCCGGTCCGTTCTCCGCGACCTCGGCTCCGATGGTCGATGCCTGTCTGCGTACCGGGACCCACTACCTGGACATCACGGGCGAGGTGGACGTTTTCGAGGCCGCCTTCGAGCGGGACTCCGAGAGCAGGGCCGCGGGTGTGACTCTGTTGCCCGGCGCCGGTTTCGACGTGGTGCCGACCGACTGCCTGGCCGCGATGGTCGCTGCCGAACTGCCCGACGCCACCGATCTCGATCTCGCGTTCACCACCACCGGTGGCATCAGCCCGGGGACGCTGAAGAGCGCGTTGGAGGGCGTGTCGTTGGGCGGTCGGGTCCGGTTGGAGGGCGCCCTGCGTGACGTGCCCGTCGGTTGGCGCAGACGCACGGTCGACTTCCCCGGGGGACAGCGAGTCGTGACCTCGCTGCCCTGGGGGGATGTGGCGACGGCTTACCGCACCACGGGCATCGGCAACATCACGGCCTTCGCGGGGCTGCCCGGCCTCGACCGGATGAATCCGACCGCCGCGCGTGTCACCCGGGACCTGTTCGGCAAACCCCGGGTTCGACGCATCGCCAACACCGCGATCGACGCCTTCGTACGGGGACCGGGCCGTGGCAGCAGGTCGGCCAGCCGTGTGGAGGTCTACGCCGAGGCCGGTGACGCGGCGGGCAACGCGGTCAGTGCCGCGCTGATCGGGCCGGACACCTACGATCTCACCGCCGACGCGGTGCTGCGTGTCGTCACCGCGATCGAGGCTGGTGAGGTTCCGGTCGGTACGCGCACCCCCGCCACGGCTCTCGGCGCCGACTTCGTGCGTTCACTCGAAGGGGTGCGTGTGGTGGAGCCCCGGTACTTTCCGGCATAGGGACACCCGGAACGCTGTTGTGACTCGGATGTTCGGCGGACGCGATCGAACCGGTTCGGGAGCCGGTAAGGGGCCCACGGTGCTCCGAACGGATGATGTTCGAGCGCGTCGCGCCAGTTCTGTGATCGATTTCAGTACGCTCGGTTCGCGAGTCCGGCGGGCGCGCGGCAGCTCGCACTCCCGAACGTGGTTGGAAGTTCATGACCGAGCACGCCGATTCGATCGAGCTGACACTGGTACCGGTGACCGGGACCGACCGTGCCGCGCTGGACCGGCTCACCTGTTCGTTGGAACACGAACTGCTCGGGCTGCGGATCGAATCCCTGCAACGGCGTGACCGTGATCCCGGCCTCGGCGACATCCACGACGAGCGGGTGGGCACCCGCGAGTTCGTGGTGCGCGGTCTGCTGTCCGGCTCGGGTGTCCGGAAGATCGTCGCGTTGGTGCAGTCCTGGTTGCGACGCAACAACCAGGAGAGCGTGATCCTGCGGCTGGGCGCGGACAGCGTGGAGATAACCGGTTCCCCCACACGCAAGGCGCACCAGCTGCTCAAGGACTTCTACCGCCGCTACGACGAGGAGTGAGCACCGGCGCCGTCCACTTCGCTCCGTCGTCCGCTCACTGCGCCGCGCGGTATCGACGACGGCAGGAGTCGTGACACGGCTGGGAACGTGACACGGTCGGGGAGCGACGGGCCGTTCGCGGGCTCGTCTCGCTTGTCGGTTCCCGTGCGACCGATGCCGTAGGCTCCGCCACCACGCCTTCCCGGCCGAGAGCGATTCCAGGATCGCGGAGGAGGAGTCCGTCATGAGACCACCGCACATCACGGACGAGCGCATCGAGGAACTGCTGGGGCGCCTCGACGTCGAACGCAAGGTCCGACTGATCAGCGGTGCCGATTTCTGGCACACCCCCGCCGAGCCCGCGATCGGGTTGCGAAGTGTGCTCCTCTCCGACGGGCCTTCCGGAGTGCGCGGTGAGTTCTGGGACGAGCGTGATCCGTCGAGCTGCCTTCCCTCACCCACGGCCCTCGCCGCGACCTGGGACGAGTCGACGGTTGCCCGAGCCGCCGGACTCCTCGCCGCCGAGGCGCGACGCAAGGGGGTGCACGTGGTGCTCGGCCCGACGATCAACCTGCACCGCAGTCCGCTCGGCGGCAGGCATTTCGAGTGCTTCTCCGAGGATCCGCTGCTGACCGGGCGGACGGCCGAGGCCTATGTCACCGCACTGCGGGAAGCCGGTACGGCCGCGACCCCGAAGCACTACGTCGCCAACGACTCCGAGACCGAGCGCTACACCGTCGATGTCCGGGTAGACGAGCGCACCCTGCGCGAGGTCTACCTGGCTCCGTTCGAACGCGTGGTCGCCGCCGGCGCCTGGCTGGTCATGTCCGCTTACAACGGGGTGAACGGCCACACCATGACCGAACACCCGTTGCTGACCGATCCACTGCGCGCGGACTGGGGATTCGACGGGGTGGTGGTTTCGGACTGGACCGCGGTGCGCAGCACGGATTCCGCCGCGGCGGGCAACGATCTCGCCATGCCGGGACCTTCCGAGGTCTGGGGTGAGCCGTTGCTCGAAGCCATCCGTGCCGGACGGATCACCGAAGCCACCGTCGACGAGAAGGTGCGCCGGATCATTCGGCTGGCCGCGCGCGTCGGCGCGCTCGACGACCCGACCCAACTCGACGACCCGACCCCGTTCGATGATCCGGCCCCGCGTGATGCCCAGCCGACAGCGTCGGACCGGAGCCGAATCCTTCGTGAGGTCGCGGCCGACTCGATGGTGTTGCTGCGCAACGAGGGGCCGTTGCTGCCACTGCGGCGTTCCGAGCTGGGCAGGGTGGCCGTACTCGGCCACAACGCCTCGGCCGCCCGAATCCAGGGAGGTGGCAGTTCCAGCGTGGTGCCGGAGTACACGGTCTCACCGCTGGAGGGACTGCGCGCGGCGCTCGAACCCACGACCGAGGTGGTCCATCGCGAAGGGGTGACCGTCCGGGACGGACTCGAACCGGTTCCGGCCGAGATGCTGACCGATCCGGAGACCTCGGAACGCGGAGTGCGGCTACGCTTCCGCGGCGCGCGGGGCGAGCTGCTCGCCACCGAGCACCGTGAAACCGCCCAACTGATGTGGACCGGCTCGGAACCGCACGGAGCGGACACTGTCGAGGTCATCGCCAGGGTGCACCCGACAGCGGGCGGACAGTACGAACTCGGCGTGGCGGGTGTGGGGCAACACACCCTGTCGGTCGACGGTTCGGTGGTGCTGGAGCGAACGCTCCAACCGGAAGGCGACGATCCGGCGGCGGGCGTTCTCGCCCCGCCGTACGCCACGGTGCCGGTGGAGCTCGAACCGGAGCGTCCGTTCGACGCGCTCGCCACTCATCGGGTGTCCGGTGCGCCGCTCAGCGCCGTGACACTGGGGCTGCTCCCGGCGCGACCGGACGAGGAGCGCGAGTTCTCCGAGGCGGTGTCGGCCGCTTCCGAGGCCGATGCCGCCGTCGTCGTGGTCGGTACCACCGCGCGTACCGAGAGCGAGGGCTTCGACCGGGACACGCTCGTGCTGCCCGGCAAGCAGCGCGAACTCGTCCGCGCCGTCGCCCGGGTGAATCCGCGCACCGTCGTGGTGGTGAACTCCGGCGCACCGGTCGAGCTGGAGTGGCACGAGGAGGTTCCCGCCGTGCTGCTGAGCTGGTTCCCGGGACAGGAGGGCGGTAACGCGCTGGCCGACGTCCTGCTGGGGGAGAGCGAGCCGGGTGGTCGGCTGCCGACCAGTTGGCCGCTGCGTCAGGAGGACGTGCCCGTGCTCGAAACCCGCCCCGACCACGGGAAGCTGGTCTACACCGAAGGTCCGCACCTCGGTTACCGGGCGTGGCAGCGAGCCGGTCGGCGGCCCGCGTACTCCTTCGGGCACGGCCTGGGGTACACCGAGTGGGAGTACTCCGCACTGCTGGGGCCGGACCGGATCGGTGCCGGGGAGGACGCACTGTTCCTGGTGCGGCTGAGCAACACCGGCGATCGGTACGGCAAAGAGGTCGTGCAGCTGTACCTGCGGCGGACCGAGTCGGCTGTGGACCGTCCCGCACTGTGGTTGGCGGGATTCGCCACGATCGAGGCCGCCCCCGGTGAGGAGGCGAGCGTCCCGGTGCGGCTGGAGGCCGCCGCGTTCCGGCACTGGGATTCAGCCGCGGGCGGCTGGAGTTTCGAACCCGGCACCTTCACCGTGCTCGCCGGACGCGGCGTCGCCGAGCTTCCGCTGCGCGCCGAACTCACGCTCGACGCTTGAGCTCTCCCGGGCCGTGCAGCGCGGCTGATCGCGTGGTGGCAACCGGTGTCGTGGTCGCCACCCGCGGCGTCAATTTCTCGCGAAATCGCCGGGACACCCGACTCCTGTCAGGCCACCGGGCCGTCGAGGCCGTTCCGCAGGTCGTGCAGCAGATCGTCGAGTACGATCTCCTCCTCGACGGCACGTCCCGCGCTGGACATGACCTCGGCGAGCTCGGGGTCCCACGGTGCCTCGGTGGGGTTCTCGTCCAGGATCCGCAGGTCGGTGCGCCGGGCGGCGGCCCGGTTCACCGTCTCGCGGTAGTCCGCCGCCGACATCCGCCACGGCACGAATCCCGGCCGCTCGTACAGCGCCCCCGCGACGGAGAGCCCCGTCCAGTCGAAGTCGCAGTGCAACCGCAGCACCGCCCCGTCGGCCCGCAGTCGGTCGAGCAGTTCCAGCGCCACGGTGCCGGGACGTCCGGAGAGGCACACCAGCGGGTGCCGGACACCGGCGGTCACGGCGGCTTCGAGCGTCCGCGTGTTCTGGCACACCGCGATCACCGTGCCCGGTTCGACCAGGGGTTCCGGGGCGGCCCGGAGGTCGAGGAGTGTCAGGTGCGTCGGCAGTCCCAGCTCGGTGCGTTCCCGCACGGTGCCCGACCACGCGTCCTCCCCCGACAGTGGCAGTGCCCAGCAGGGCACCGTGGCCGAGATTCCGTCCGGCGTGACTCCGCAGCGTTCCCACAGGGTCCGGCGTTCGCGCTCACCGCCCGGTGAGTCCGTGCCGTGCGCCATCGATGCTGCACGCAGCACCACGCGGCTCAACGTGGTTCCGTTGTCCAGCTCGTACTCGCTCCCGGCGCACCGCGCTGCCAGCTCGGTGCGCGACCACCGGACCCGTGGTTGCCGATCCGGGTCCAGCACGAGACGTGCCAGTACGGCGGCGGCCCGTTCCGCGGTCGCGTCCAGGTCCGAGTCGGCCACCCGCCCGTACTGTCTCACCCAGTCGGTCCACGCCGCGGCCCACGGCTGTTCCGCCAGGCCGTGCTCGGCCAGCGCCGCGTTCAGCACCCCGACGGTCCGGTCCTGTTCGTGTCCTCGGCGTCGCGAACCCGACTCCTGCCGGGTGACCGGTCGTTCGTGCAGGATCTCCAGCAACCGTTCCAGGTCGACGCCGGGTCCGCCCGCGCGCAGCGATTCATCCAATTTGGACACATTGATCCTGGTTCCCTGCCCCCACATGGGGCGGCCGTAGACCTCGCCCACCTTCTGGCGGGTCCGCTCGTCCGGCAGCTCCAGCCGGAACGTCGCGGGACGGTCGGCGGCCTCCAGCGCCTGCCTGGCGCGTTCCCAGAGGCCCCGCAGCTCCGGCAGGTCCCAGACGGCGCGAATGCTCTCGGGATCGTTCAATGTTCCGTCCGCTCCAGACCGCGACCGTTCCACACGGTGTGGGTGCAGGCGATTCCGTGCCCGCTGCGCGGTCGCAGCACGTCGTAGATGTGCATCTTCGGGATCTTGGGGGAAACTCCCCAACCGCTCGGCCAGGTGATCATCCAGTCCATGTCCAGATCCACCAGCAATCCCAGCATACGTGCCACCGTCGGGTCGTCCAGGCGCTCGAACGCCTCGTCCAGCAGTACGAGCCGCAACGGGTCGTGCTGCTGGGCCGCGGACTCGATGGCGTCGTAGAACGAAGCGGCCGCCGCGAACAGGGTCACGTAGGACACCAGCCGGGTTTCCCCCGAGGACAACTGCCGCAGTCGCCGCACTCGCCGCTGGTTGTCGGGGCCGGAGTCGCGGACCCGCACCGTGAACTCGTACCAGTCCCGGTAGTCCAGCGCCTTGGACAGGATCTCACCGTAACCGCCGGAAACGCTCTCCCGCTGCGACTCGATCAGATCGGTGAAGACCCGCCGCAGCAGGGCGTCCTCCTGCTCCCCGCGTTCCGCGAACGGTTTCCGGACCACCTCGATGGCCTGCCGCATGTCCTCGCTCAGCGCGGTGGCGGGCTGCCAGTCCAGCTGCACGTGCACCCCCTGGCTGGAGCGCGCCCCCTCCAGCACCCGATTCATCCGGTCGCACAGATCCCGGGCCACCGCGATCTGGTCGCGCAGCCGCTCCGCGAGATCGCGGATGAGGTAGTCGGCGAAGATCGACCGGTACTGTTCGTTGAGGTACTCGCGCTGCTCGGCCAACCGCCGGTTTATCCGCAGGGCCGCCTCGGCGACGGGCAGCGGCCCCTCCTCGCCGATCACGGTCACGGTCAGCACCTCGTCCTCCTCGGCCGTGGTGACGTCGAAGTGACCGCTCAGCGACTGCTTCAGCGGGTGCAGCTTGTCGTGCACCGCCTTGGCCGTCGTGCTGCCCGGTGACGACCGGGCCACCGCGGTGGACAGCAGCGCGGTCACCGACTCCTCGACCCCACCGGGTTCTTCGGGCAGCTCCCCTTCGGTGGCGGCCACGGCCGCCGCCCACAGTCCCGGTAGTTCCATCGCCCGACGCAGCGCGCTCGCCGCCTCGTGGCTCTCCGACTCGCGTTCGGACAACCGGGCACGAGCCGCAGTCAGTTTCTCGTCGAGCTTCCCGGCCTCCTCCCGGGCGGCCGAGACCTGCTCCCTGACCTCGGGTAGCCGCTCGCGGAGCTGTTCCTGCTCCCGCGTCAGCTCGGTGACCTGTTCGGCGACCCGCCTGCCCTCGTCGTCGACGGAGGCGGTCAACTCCGCCAGCGCGGCGGCCTGCTCGGCGTGGTTCGCGCAGTGCTGCTCGGCGAGTGACTCCGCCGCCATCCGGTCGGCCACCGTCGCGTCGTGGTGCAGCACCGTGGTGCCCAGCTGCTCCAACGTGCCGAGGCATCGGGAACCGATCGCCTCGCGCAGGGTTCCCAACGCCCGTCGGGCATCCGTGGCGGACCGGTTGGCCTCCTGCAGCGCTTCGGTCTCCGGGTTCAACCCAGCTCGGCCCGCCGCGCGGGACAGCTCGGAACGCATCGCCTGCCAGCGCGCCTCCGCCTGTTCGTGGACCTGCCGCAACCGGTTCGCGGTGCGCTGTGCCTCGTCCGCGTCGTCGACGGCGCTGCTCAGCCTCGCGTGCGCGCTGAACAGTTCGTCGTCGTCCGGGTAGGACTCCAGCTCGCGCTCCAGCGACTCGGCACGCCGTGCCGAGTCGGCCCGCTGCCGTTCCACCTCACCGAGCTCCGCCCGAAGTTCCGCCAGCTCGGCCTCCAGCTGGGTGATGCGCTGCTGCCGAGCGGCACCGCGAGCCCCAGCGCCCACGTACTCGGCCGTTTCCTTGCGCCACGCGCCGTAGAGCACACCGCTGCGCCAGCGGCCGTCGCTGAGCACCGCCGTTTCCGCCGTGTCGTCCACGGCGACCGAGCGCAGCAACGCCTCGATCCGCGCCTCGGGGACGGGGCAGTCCGGTTCGGCGGCGGGCACCAGTAGGTCGGACAGGGATCCCCCGGTGAGCCGCTCTCCCGGGGTCGCCACCACGTCGGAGGTGGCGACGTCGGTGGCGGTGCCCTCGGTCGTCACCCACGCGTTGAGCAGCCCGCAGGCCTCCAGCGCACCTTCCAGCGCGGCGCGTTCGGGCTCGGACAGCGATTCCGCGAAGTCCACCAGTCGGTAGAACGCCTCGCCCGAGTCCGGATCCCGTTCCGCGGTGGCCCAGGAGGGCGAGGCCGGTACCCGCTCGCCGCCGGAACGCAGTTCCGCGAGTTCGGTGTCGCGTTCGGACACCGCCGAACGGGTCTCCGCCAGCTTCCGGTCCAGCTCGGTGATGCGCATCCGCACGCGATGCAGCACCGGCTGCGCCCACTCGCGCATCCGCTCCCGAGCGCCGCGCGCCGCGAAGCGGTCGGCTGTCAGCTGTTCCGGTGTCGGCGACTCCGGAGGCGGGGGTGTTCCCGCCGCCTCGCTCACCAGTGCGCCGTCGTGCCACCAGCGTCGAACCCGGTCCAGCCATGTCACGGCGGTGTCGTACAGGTCCTGCCGTACCTGGTTGCGCCGTGCGGCCGCCTCCGTGGCGGTCACCTTCGCCGCTTCGGCCTGCCGTTCGGCGTCGGAGACCTCGGCCCGCTGCCGATCCGTCTCCTCGGCCTGCTGCCGCAGTGCCAGGGTCAACGCACCGCGTTCCCGCGCGGCCTCGATTGCCCCGGCGGCGTGCTCGTCGACCTCACGCAGCCGCGAGGCGAGTTCCTCGGTGTCGGGTTGTGGGGGGATGTGCCGTGCCACGTCGAGCCATTCGGAACCGCTGTCGGCCGTGCCGCGCACGACCTCCCAGCGGACCGTGGCCTCGGTGGGAGGCATCGTCGGTATCGCCGGTGCCAGCGAACCGTCCAGCCCCGACGCCCTGAGCCCGGCATCGGCCTGCTGGCGGTGCTGTTCGGCCGCGTCGATGTCCGAGCTCAGTCGTTCCAGCATGCCCAGCACCGTGGAGACCGAGCGCTGTTCCTGGTCACGGTGCCGTTCGGCCGTGCGCAGCGCGCCTTCCGCCGCGGAGCGCTCGTTGTCCACCAGCGCCCTGCGGTCGTGCAGATTCTGCAGCTCGGTGTAGGCCGGGCTCTGTCGCAGCGCCCCCAGCGAGGAGTCCAGCTCGCGGTCACGCCGCTCCAGCTCGCCCACCCGTTCCTCGCTCGCGGAACGTTTGTCCAGTTCGGATCGGTACCGCTCGGCCAGCTCGTCGATCGTGGTGTGCAGCGAGTCGCGCCGCCTGGCCGCCTCGCGGGACGCCTTCGCACGCGTGCGCAGCACTGTCAGCGCGTAGTCCGCGTAGGTGGTCAGGAACGAGCTCAGCGCGCTGTCGGCCGTGGTCAGCCGCAGGATGTTCTCGCGGATGGACTCCAGGTCCTCGAACGAGGTCGCCAACCGCTGTATCAGCGTCGAGTCCAGCGGCGGCAGCGCGTCGGACAGGATCTGTTCGAGCTGTCCCTCCTGCACCCGCAGCCCGACGTCGGGATTGCGCAGCGTGCGCTGCAGGTGCAGCAGATCGCCGTAGCGCTCCGGGGTGATGCCGTAAACCGTGCCCGCGATTTTCGCCCGGAAGGACTGCTCGTCGTGCAAGCACTCCGCGCCCAGCTCCTCGCGCAGCTGGGGCTGGCTCAGCGGCACCTCTCCCGGACCGATCAGCCGCAGGTCGTGCTCGATCCGGCGTTCGGTGACGAACCGCCACGAATCGCTGATCTGGTTCGAGGTCGCGGTGGCCTTCACACCGATCCCACAGGTCAGAAACCGTTCGGAGCCGTCGTGCGAGATCCTGGACAGTTCCACCCAGGCATAGCCGAGTCGGTTGCCACCGCTCTCGCGCTCGTCGAGCATCAGCCGCTTCATGCTGACCGTGTCGAATCCCTTGGACCCGATCTGCCGCAGATCACCGTCCAGGCACAGCGGCAGCAGCAACTCCAGGGTCCGGGACTTCCCGGAGCCGTTGGTCCCCTGGAAGATCGCGCGTCCACCGCTGAGGTCGAACGTCTGGTTGGCGTACTGCCAGATGTTGACCACGCCGCCCCGCCGCAGGCGCCACCGGCTGCCGCCCCCTTCCCCTCCGGGGGATTCTCCGCCGGAAGCGGTCGAAAGGTGCTGTGCTGCCGCACTGTCGGGCTGCGTCACCGCTTCCGTGCTCACCGGGCGGGTTCTCCTTCCGGATAGTCGAACAACGCTAGGTCGGGTACCGCCGTTTCGGCGGGGGGTTCGGTTTCCCGCTCCGCCGGTGCCGGTTCACCGTCGGGGATCGGTAGCCAGCGGTGCGCGCTGGGGCTGAGCAGCCACCACTCCGGATCCCCGGACTCGTGCGGGATCAGCACGCCCACTCGCCGCAGCAGGTCCACCACCATCGTGACCAGCGATTCCGGGTCCTCGATCGCCCGGCGGGACCAGGCGGCCGGATACCTCTCCAGCAGCTCCCCGCAGACCCTGCCGAAATCCTCCCGCGCCACCGGGTGCCGGTGGTCGCCCTCCCTGGCCGCTGAGCCGTCCAGCAGCCGCGGAATCGCGAGCTGGGCCACGCGCGCCACCGTCGAGCTACCGGGGAACGACGTGTCGTTGAGGTAGTCCTGCGGGTCGGTCGTGGCGATGCCCTCCGAACGCGACTCGGCGACGATACCGAAGTACCGCTCCAGCAGCCGGGTCTCACCGGCACGGTGCCTGCGCAACCAGTTCGCCTGCGAGTCCGGGAGATCCCGGTAGTGCACCACCGGATCCTCCACCAGCCTGCGCCGCACGGCCTGTTCCACAGTGGCCGCGTGCACGCCCGCACTGCCCGACGCCAGCTCCACCAGCCGTTGCGGACCGTCGGCCTCCGACAGCGGTCCGGTCACGAGTTGACCGAGCAGATCGGTGTCGACGGTGATCAGCGCTTCCGCCGTGGCGTCGCCGGCGAGCGGGCCGACCGTGCCCTCGGTCTCGGTGAGCACCCCGAGGGCGACCAGGTGGCGCAGCGCGGTGGCCAGTGCCCTGCGTTCACCGGGCTCGTCGTCGATCGTGATCCCCGCTTCCACCGCGGCTCCACGAACGTCGTCGATCAGCCGTGACAGCAGCACCTGCTTTCCGCACCCGGTCAGCGCGGCCAGCGTCAGCGCCACGTAGGCGTAGCCACGCGGGGTGAGGGTGGGGACCGCCCTGGTGGCGTCCCGGCTGGGGCCGGACTTGTACAACCGCGCGTACCGCCTGCGGATCACCAGCCGGTAGCCGAGCAGCGTGGCGAACAGTTCCCGCAGCACCTCGCGGTGGCGGTAGATCATGCCCAGCAGGTCGCCGTCCTGACTCGCCGCGTGCAGTAACGGGCGGCGCAGCAGCGTCCTGGCACAGCGCACCACGTTGGCCGCGTCTATATCGCCGAGTCGGTCGAACCCCGGAACCGAGGTCTCCCGTGTTCTCATCGGATCGCTCCGTCGGTGACGTTCTCGTGGTTCGCGGCGCCGGTCGTGGTGAACCTCCCGGACATCTCGGAGACGTCCAGTTCCACCGCCGTGTCCCGCAGGGTCAGCTCGCCGCGCACGCTGGAGATCGTGGTCGGGCCCTCCGGGCTGTGTCGGATCCGCAGCCGCAGTCGGTGAACCGGTTCCAGCGCCGTGCGGGTTTCGGCCGGATCCTCCCGATCGGCCATCGCCAGCGTCAGCAGTTCGCACAGTACTTCCAGCGCGTCGGCGGAGAGCCTGCTCCCCGCCAGGTTTTCCGCCGCCGCGGCCAGCTCCGCCACGGCAGCGGCACGTCGCTGCTGCTCGGCGCGGCGTTCGTCCAGCAGTTGCCGCTCGGTCATGGGATCGTGCAGTACCCGCGAGGTGCCGCCGCTGCCGCTCCGATCGGCGCGGTTGCGGACGTTGACCGGGATCTCCACGCGGTTTCCCGCCAGCCAACTGGTGGCGTGCTCGTCCCCGTCGTGCGGCGGGGCGGGCTGAAAACACCGGGAGGAGTACAGCCCGAAAGCGGCGGCGTAGAGCCGATGCGCCCCGGCCTGGTCCGAGTCGTCGAACCAACGCGCCAGGTGGAGCAGATCGCTCCGGCGCCCCGGTACCGGCCCACCGCCCGAGGTGGCGTGCTTGACGCTGGCCAGCAACGAGCCGATCGCGCGTGCGGTGGCCTCGCGCAGGGCCGACACCTGGCTCGGCCTGCCGGGGGAGTCCAGGAACCAGTCGGTGAGTTCCTGCCAGTCGGCCCCGGTCCTGCCGCGTGCCCGTTCCACCTCGTCACCGAGGTCCTCCACGGTGCCCAGCGCCGCCAGCAGTTGGTCCCGACGCCGCGCCAGCACGCTCAACGACGCCGCGATCGGCTCGGTGTGGCGGATCACGTCCTCGACCACCGACTGGATGTATTCCACCAGCAGATTCCGGAAACCGGATATCTCGCCCGCGTTCAGGTGATGCCTGGTGACCACCTGACCGAGGTAGGCGTAGAAGTCGCGAACGGTGTCGGCGAGTTCGGAGTGCTGCAGGAAGACCGTGGTGACCTGTTCCGAGAGGCGTTCCCTGGTCTGCTCCGACAGGGCCTCGGCGCTCGTCTCCTCGGGAAGCAGCTCCACGATCCCGCTCAGCCCGCGTTCGATGGCCGGCAGCAACTCCTTGGAGACTTCCCGGGCGCCCTCGGGAACCCGCAACAGCGCGTCCACGTCCCGCTGCACCCGGACACCCAGCTTGCTCACCTGGAAGCGGACACTGCCGTGCTGGAACTCCGCGATGCTGGACGCGGTCGTCTCACGTCTGCCGTGGGTCAGGTTGCCCCACTCGCGGAGCTTGCGCAGCCGTTCGACCACGGTCGACAGTTCGGACTCGCCCTCGGCGATCCTGCCCTCGCGCTCGGCCACCGCCAGCGTTCCCGCGACCTCCGCCGCGGAGAGATCCGCCAGCAGCGTGGAGGTGAACAGCCGCATGATCGTCAGGTAGGTGCGGTGACCGCTCACCTGCAGGTGACGGTAGAGCAGCAGGCGTCGTTCACCGGAGTCGACCTCCGCGCCCGCCGGAAGGTCCCGTTCGGCCGTCGGGCTGTCCGGGACCTCGTCGCCCGCGGCGGCTGTTCCGCTGTTCGGGGAAGCGGTTCTCGCGAGGTCCGCGCCGTCCGTTCCGGCCCCGGTGATCCGTTCCGGCCCAGGTTGACGTGCGACCGGGGCGCCGTGGGGCGGCACGGCGTTCGGCATCGCCCCGGAGCGCGGCTCGACGGCTTCGTGATCGGCGGTCACGGTCAGCCACGATAACCCCGGTCGCGGGTGCCACCGAAAACACTCCGTTACTCGTGGCCTCGGTGCGCCTCGTGTCGTCACGGAAAGGTAGCGTGCGCCACGGACGTGGTCGACCTTGCGAGGAGGAATTGCCGTGAGCTCGGGGCGGGCGGTCGGTTTATTACTCGGCGTAGCCGCTGACGCGGTTCTGGGGGATCCGAAACGCGGACATCCGGTGGCGGCGTTCGGCAGGACCGCCCAACGGGCCGAGTCGGTCACCTACCGCGACAGCCGTTCGGCAGGCGTGCTGCACACCGCCGGGTTGGTCGGCGCGACCGTGGGACTCGGTGTGATTTCCCAGCGGATGGTCCGGCGTTCGCCGGTCGCCGAAGCGACGTTGACCGCCCTGACCACCTGGAGCGTGCTCGGCGGCGCCTCCCTGGCGCGGGAGGGCAGTGCGATGGCCGCTCATCTGGACTCCGGTGAGTTGGCGGCGGCGCGTTCCAGACTCCGCGGACTGTGCGGTCGCCGCGCCGATGATCTCGACAACCAGGGACTGGCGCGTGCCACGGTCGAATCGGTGGCGGAGAACACCTCGGACGCGGTCATCGCCCCGCTGTTCTGGGGAGCCCTCGCGGGAGTTCCCGGTCTCGTCGGTTACCGGGCGGCCAACACGCTCGACGCCATGATCGGGAACCGGAGCAGCAGGTACCGCGCGTTCGGCTGGGGCGCGGCGCGGCTGGACGATCTGCTGAACCTGCTCCCGGCACGCACCACCGCGATGCTGACCGTGGTGTGCGCACCGGTGGTCGGTGGCTCGGCACGCGAGAGCGGCCGGATCAGGCGACGGGACGCCTCGGCGCACCCCAGTCCCAACGCGGGCCAGGTCGAGGCGGCGTTCGCCGGGGCGCTGCGCGTCAGGCTGGGAGGACGGATCGACTACGAGCACGCCGCCGAGACCCGCCCCGTGCTGGGGGAGGGGCGTACCGCCGACGGTGGCGACGTCACGCGGAGTGTCGAGCTGTCCAGACTGATCGGCACCGTGGGGGGTGCGCTGGCCGCGGTGACGGCGCTGGTCGTCGGCAGGCGGAGGTGAGCCGTTCCGCGAGGAGTTCGCCGGTCAGGTACCCGCCGAGTTCCGCTGCTCACGGTTCTCCTGTTCCCGTCGTTCCTCCGCCGCGATCAGCTCTGCGACCGACATGCGGGATTTCCGCTTCCGCCCGCCGGTCCCGGGGCTCCCCGCGTCCGGCGTTCCTCCGGTCGAGGTCCGGCCGTTCGGGGTGCGGGGCGAACGCGCTTCGCTGTGAACCAGATACCCCAACGCCAGCGGCGCCATGATTCCGAAGATGATCCACTGCATCGCGTAGGAGAGGTAGGGACCGGACTCCAGCCTCGGCAGCGGCACCGCCTGCAGCACACCGGGCTGGTCGGATACCAGCGTGAAGTAACCGGAGCGCATCGGGATGTCGACGCCGCGCTCCACCGTGTTCGCGTTGATCGCGTACGTCCACCGGTGGTCGTCGTGGCGGAACGTCGATCGCTGCTCGGCGTCGTGCTCGTTCGCGCGGATCCGCGCCGTCACCCGCACCGTTCCCTCCGGGGCGGCCGCGTACTCCGGTGCCCTGGTCGACTCCACCGGGCGGATGAAGCCGCGGTCCACCAGCACCGTCCCACCGTTCTCCAGCCGGAACGGGGTCAGCACCTCGAAAGCGGGTTCGCCGAGTACGGTGCGCTGCCAGGCCAGCGTCTCACCCCGGGAAAGGTAGTGACCGGTGAAAGTCACCCGTTTCCACTCGGTCGAGGAGCTCGGCGCCTCCCCACGGGGCAGCACCTCACGCAACGGCTTGGGCTCCGCCCGCATCGACGCCCGGATCGCGTCGTTGCGCACCTGCGTCTCGTTGTGCCTGCTGAACTGCCACGGTGCCAGCACCGTGAAGCAGAGCGTGGAGAAAACAGCCACCAGCAGGAGCGACGCGATCCAGCCGGGGCGCAGTAGAAACCCGAAACGCACGGGTCCACGGTAGGCCGGGCGATGGCCGGTGCGCCGCACGGGTCCACCCGGTAGTGGGCCGTTCAGGAAACGTGTCAGAGTGTTCCTGAGCCGTCGCCTTGCGGCGCGGCGTTGACCCCGGTTCCGTCCGGGGTCTTCCCGTGGCGATACCCGGTGCCAGCGGAGCTGGTCTTAGGTGGGTTTCCAGCGGGCGTGTTTTCCGTCCCGACGCAACTCGCCGTGGACGCCGCCAGGCCCGCGAGGTTGCGGGCCGCGTTGAGGTCGCGATCAGCGGTGTGGCCGCAGTGATCGCAGGTGAAGACGCGGTCGGACAGGCGCAGTTTGGCTTTCACCACGCCACAGTCCGAGCAGGTTTTCGAGCTGGGGTAGAACCGGTCGGCCACGATCATGGCGCGGCCGTGCCAGGTGGTTTTGTAGTCGAGTTGGCGCCGTAGCTCGCCCATGCCCACGTCGGCGATGTGGCGAGCCAACCGACGGTTGCGTTTCATGCCCTCGACGTTGAGGTTTTCCACCGCGATCGTGTCGTACTCGCGCACGAGTCGGGTGGAGAGTTTGTGCAGCCCGTCGCGGCGGGCGTTGGACACCCGCGCGTGCAGTCTCGATACGTGCCGCTGGGTCTTGTGCCACCTGTTCGACGGGGTTCGCTTCGTGCGTTTGTCCGGCCCTACGCGCCTGGCGGCTTGCCGTTGTAGGCGGCGAAGTTGGCGTTGCGCACGGTCGAGGTGTTTGGGGTTGGCGATGGTTTCCCCGGTGGACAGCACCGCCAGTGACTTCACCCCGAGGTCGACACCCACGGTGCCGCCGGTGGTGGCAGGGTTGGGTTCGGTCTTGGTGATCTCCACCGAGAACGACACGTGCCACCGGCCGCGCCGGTACGACACGGTGGCCGACCGGATACGGGCGGTGCCGCGTTCGACGTGCCGGGCGAGTGTGCGGGTGGACTCGCAGGTGCGTACCAACCCGATGCGGGGCAGCTTCACATGCCGCCGGTCCGAGCTTGCGAGCCCGAACTGGCCGGTGGTGAACCGGCATGAAGCGCGGTGCCGCTTGGACGTGAACCGGGGGAACCCGACCCCGCGACCGGCGCGCTTGCCGGTGCGGGAGGTGTGCCAGTTGTCCAGCGCGGTCGCGAGGTTCGCCAGCCCGGACGAGTACGCCTCCTTGGAGTTCTCGCTCCACCACGGTGCCGCCGCGTGCTTGGCCGCGTTCCAGGCTTTGCGCAGGCTGTAGGCCGACCAGTTCATCGTCGGCGTGAGGTCGGCTTCCGCGACCCCGTAGGAGGCTTCGGCGTCCCGCTGGTTCAGCACGGCCTTGACCTGCGCGAGTGCCCAGTTGTAGGCGAACCGCGCCGCGCCACAGTGCGAGCCCAACATGGCCCGCTGCCGCGGCGTGGGATCGAGAGCGAACTGGTACGCCTGCAACACCGTGGTCATGCTGGGTCACCTCCCTCGTGACGTCTGGCTTGATCACAATATACCATACTTGAGTATGGCTAACTTGGATGGCTTGCTCTCCGCCCCACAAGCGGCCGAACTGCTCGGGATCAGCGTCAAGACGCTGTACCGCAACTCGTACGTCTACGACGACTTCCCCCGGCCGACCAAGGTCGGACGCACCGTGCTCTACGACCCGGACGAGCTACGCGCCTGGCGCTACGAACACCCACCACGGAAACGCACAATCACACGTTGACATGTTCTTCCACAGAACCACCAACAGTTGGAAACCCCGTCTCCCCGCTCAGAACGAGCGCAGCGCCTCCCGGGCGACCGAGTGCGCCTGTCTGGCGAAGCCTCGGCCGAACAACACGCCGTGCACCAGCAGCGGGAACAGCTGGTGTATCCCCACCCGCTCGCGCCAGCCCGGCGCCAGTGGTGTCTCCGCCTCGTAGGCGGCCAGCACCTGATCCAACCGGGGACAGCCGAACAACCGCAGCATCGCCAGGTCGGTCTCGCGGTGCCCACCGTGCGCGGCCGGGTCGATCAGCCACACGTGAGTCGTGCCCTCCGGACCTCGCCCCCAGTGCACGTTGCCGCTCCACAGGTCACCGTGCAGCCTGGCGGGCGCCTCGTCGGCACCGGGAAGTTCGCCGAGTCGTTCGCAGAGTTCGGTTATCGGCTCCGCCTCCGAGCGGTGCAGCGTGCCCGCGTCCACCAACCGCCGCACGTAGGGCTCCACGCGCAGTGTGCCGTAGAAGGTCGGCCAGTCCGCCACGGGTTCGTTGCGCATCGGGGCCAGACCGATCCACGCGTCGCGGAGGCCGCCCGGAGGTGGGCAGCCGTGCGCGGTGGCCCCGGCGGCGTGCGTTCGCGCGAGCGCGCGCCCGAACTCCGCCGCCGCCTCGGCCGTGGGAGAGCTCTCGGCCACGTGCTCGGTGACCAGCCACTGCTCGTCCTCGCCGAAGACCTCGGGTACCCGGGCCGCGCCCGCCTCGGCCAGCCACCGCAGCGAGGCCGCCTCCGCACGCAGGGCGTGCGGCATGTTCGGCGGGGCGGCCTTGGCGAACACGCTGCGGCCGTCGTCGAGTCGGACCTCGTATGCGGCCGAGGCGTCACCGCCGCCGAGACGACGAGGCTCCGCCACCTGGGCACCCGTCAGTTCCGCGACTGCCCCGGCCAACCCCGGATGGCTCATGGCATCTCCCTCGATCGGGTTGTCGGATCGTGATTTCCGGTCAGCTCCGGTCGTTTCCGCCGTCGACCGTTGCGACGAGTGCTCACGACGCCGTCTCGGAGGGGGACGTCGTCTCGGCCGAGGAGGTGGAACTCCGCTCTCCCGAACCGGGCAGTCCCAGGCCGGTCCTGACCCGGTCGAGCAGTCCGGGGACAGCGGCCTCGATCATCTCCATCACCCCGTCGAAACCGCGCTCGCCACCGAAGTAGGGATCCGGCACCTCAGCCCACTCGTCGGACTTCGGGTCGAACGAGCGCAGCAGCCTGACCCGCTCGGCGTCCTGAACCTCGTCCCGGAGCACGCGCAGGTGTCCCGCGTCCATGGCCAGCAGCAGGTCCGCGCCGAGGTGGTGCTCGTCGAGCTGCGCGGCGGTGTGCTCGGTGGGGTAGCCGTGGTCCGCCAGCACCGCGTTGGTGCGCGGATCGGCCGACTCCCCGACGTGCCAGGGTCCGGTACCCGCGCTGGACACATCGACCCGGTCGGAGAGCCCGGCGCGTCTCAGGTGCTCGCCGAACACCAGCGCTGCCATGGGGGACCGGCAGATGTTGCCGGTGCAGACGAACGAAACGTGGAAGGCCTTGGTGGTGGAATCGAATGTCACACCCCCAGTGTCCCGTCGAACGGCGTCGTCCGGGCGCCGGGTTCTCCCTCGTGACGCTTTCCGACGCCCCGCCGAGTCCCGGCGTCCGGTGGTTCCGGCGGCACCACCGGCGCTGTCCGGTCCGACCCGCGCGGTAGCTAGACTGCCGGGGATGACTCGCCGGGACGACAGGGAGATGCTGCGCCATCACGGAGATGTGGACGCCGCTGGCGAGCTGCTCGACTTCGCGGTCAACGTCCGGCTGCGACAACCCCCGGAGTGGTTGCGCGACCGGCTGATCGCCGCGTTGGACAGGCTGGGCGGTTACCCGTCCGCCGAGGACGACCTCGCGGCCCGGTGCGCGGTGGCTCGACGGCACGACCGCTCTCCCGAGGAAGTGCTGCCCCTGGCCGGGGCGGCGGAGGGATTCGCGTTGTTGCCGACCCTGCGCCCGGAGCTGGCCGCGGTGGTGCATCCCTCGTTCACCGAGCCCGAACTGGCGCTGCGCGACGGTGGTGTCGACGTCACCCGCGTGCCGCTCGACCCGGCCGACGGATACCGACTCCGGCCGGAGGCCGTGCCCGAGCGGGCCGACCTGGTGGTGCTGGGCAATCCCACGAATCCGACCTCGGTGCTGCACCCCGCCGAGACACTGCGCTCGCTGGCCCGTCCCGGACGGGTCCTGGTCGTGGACGAGGCCTTCGCCGACGCGGTGGTCGACGAGCCGGAATCGCTGGCCGCCGAACGGATCCCCGGGCTGCTCGTGCTGCGTTCGCTGACCAAGATGTGGGGACTGCCCGGGCTGCGGGTCGGATACGCGCTGGGAGAGCCGGAACTGCTGCGGCGGTTGACGCACCGCCGCCCGCACTGGCCGGTGGGAACGCTCGGATTGGAAGCCCTGCTGGCGTGCTGTGAACCCGACGCCGTCGCCGAGTCGCGAGGCGCGGCGGAGCTGCTCGCCCGGTGCCGCGACGAACTGGCGGCCGAGCTCGCCGACATCCCGGGAGTCCACGTCGCCCTGCCTGCAGCGGCCCCCTTCCTGCTGTTGCGGGTGCCGAACGGTCCCTCGGTGCGCGCGGGGCTGCGGCAACACGGCATCGCGGTACGCCGGGCCGACACCTTCCCCGGACTCGACGAGGACCACGTCCGGGTGGCCGTGCGCGGCGACGCGGAGAACGCCCGACTGGTCTCAGCGTTACGGGAAGTCGTCGTGCCACCGGCCTCGCCGGAGTGGGAACACGCCGACGAGGAGCCGGTCGCCACCGTTACCGAAAACCGATCCACGACACGGGAAGCGACTCGATGACCACACGGATCAGGGACGTGCTCGACGTACTCGAAGCCGCCTACCCGCCGAGTTACGCCGAGTCGTGGGATGCGGTCGGGTTGGTCTGCGGCGATCCCGATGCGACGGTGGAGCGTGTGCTGTGCTGCGTCGATCCGGTCGAGGAGACCGTCGACGCCGCCGTCGAGCAGGGCGCCCAGCTGCTCGTCTCGCACCATCCGCTGCTGCTGCGCGGGGTGCACGCCCTGCCCGCCGACGATCCCAAGGGCCGCCTGCTGCACCGGCTGATCCGTGCCGGGATCGGGCTGTACTGCGCCCACACCAATGCCGACACGGCCAGCCCCGGTGTTTCCGATGCGCTCGCCGCGCGGCTCGGACTGACCGTCACCGGTCCGCTCAGTCCGCACCGGGAGGGGGCCGAAACCGGGCTGGGCAGGTTGGGAACCCTGCCCGAGCCCGAACCGTTCGAACGATTCGTGCACCGGGTCGCCGACGCGCTGCCCGCGACCTCGTGGGGGGTGCGCGGGGCGGGTGATCCGCGCCGTACCGTGCGACGGGTCGCCGTGTGCGGCGGTTCCGGTGACTCGAATCTGGATGCCGCCGTCGAGGCCGGGGTGGACGCCTACGTCACCGCGGATCTGCGGCACCACCCGGCGGCCGAACACCTCTCGCGTGCCGATGTGCCGGACACGCGTGTTCCCAACCTCGTCGACGTCGCGCACTGGGCCAGTGAGTGGCCCTGGTGCGAGCAGGCAGCCGATGTCCTCGGCGCGGCGTTGCCCGATACTGTCGAAGTCCTCGTCTCCGCGTGCCGCACCGATCCATGGACGGTGCACGCGCACGCCACGGACACCGATACTGGGAGGAAGCCCGAGTGAAAGCCGATCCCGCCGCACAACGCAGGTTGCTCGAAGTCGCCAACGTCGATGCCGAGCTCAACCGCATCAACCACCGCAGGCGGTCGCTTCCGGAGCTGGAACGGATCGGCGCCGCCGAGCGCGAGGTGCGGACCAAGCAGGACGCGTTGGTGGCAGCGCGGACCACACTCGACGATCTGCGCAACGAGGTCGAGCGGCTGGAGAACGAGGTCGATCAGGTGCGGTCGAGGCAACAGCGCGACCGCCGGATGATGGATTCCACCGACTCCTCCAAGCAGTTGGAGGACCTGCAGCACGAGATGAGCACCCTCAGCAGGCGCGAGGCCGCGCTGGAGGACGACATGCTGGAGGTCATGGAGCGCCGCGAGGCCCAGGAGGCCGACGTTTCGCACGCCCAGCAGGAGGTCAACACCGCGGAGTCCGAGCTGGAGGACGCGCGGCACGCTCGTGACGAGGCGTTGGCCGACCTGGAAAGTGACGAGGCCAAGCGACTGGCCGAACGGGAGTCGCTGGTCGCGGACATACCGCAGCAACTTCTGGACCTCTACGAACGGATCAGGCAGCAGCGTGGTTCGGGTGCCGGGTATCTGCAGGGCAGCAGGTGCGGCGCCTGCCGTCTCGAACTGGACCGGGCAGCGCTCGCCTCGGTGCGGGAGGCCGCGGCGGACGACGTGGTGCGCTGTGAGGAGTGCGGCGCGATCATGGTGCGCACCAAGGAGTCGGGTCAGTGAGCACACGGGTGATCGTCGAGGCCGATGGCGGGTCGCGCGGTAATCCGGGCGCGGCGGGTTACGGAGCGGTGGTTCGCGACGCCGCGGACGGACGGGTGTTGGCCGAACGTTCCGACGGGCTGGGGGAGACGACCAACAACGTCGCCGAGTACCGCGGAATGCTCGCCGGGCTGAACGCGGCCCTGGAGCTCGGTGCGGCGGAGGCCGAGATCCGGTTGGACTCCAAACTCGTCGTCGAGCAGATGTCGGGCAGGTGGCGGGTCAAGAACCCGACGTTGCAACCGTTGGCCGCCGAGGCCCGGCGACTCGTGTCGCGGTTCACCTCCGCGCGGTTCGAGTGGATTCCACGGGAGCGCAACAAGCACGCTGACCGGCTCGCCAACGAGGCCATGGACAGGCAGGGTGACGGCGCGGACCCGGTGGCCGAAGCCGGATCGACGGTGCCCGCCGGCGCCGGGGAGCAGCCCGAACCGACCGAGTCGGCCACGGTGACCGAAACGGCCGGGGCCGATTCCACGCCGAGTGGCGTCGCCAGCTGGAGCGGTGCCGTGGGAGCCCCGACGCGGTTGTTGCTGCTGCGGCACGGGCAGTCCCCCATGTCGGTGGACAAACGCTACTCCGGGCGCGGGGACGTGCCGCTCACCGAGCTGGGGAGGCGACAGGCGCGGGCCGCTGCCGGGCGACTGCTGACGATGGACGAGCTCGTTCCCGAGGAGGGAGCGGTCCCGGTGCTTTCCTCGCCGCTGAGTCGGGCTCGCGGTACCGCCGAGGCGGTGGCCACGGCCATCGGCGGGCAGCTGGTGCCGCACGAGGGGTTGGTGGAGACCGACTTCGGCGCCTGGGAGGGACTGACCTTCACGGAGGCGGCACAGCGGTATCCCGAGCTGCATCGCAGCTGGCTCGGTGATCCGGCGGTGACACCACCGGAGGGCGAGAGCATGAACGCGGTCTTCGAGCGGATCGACGAGGTGCGGAACCGGCTGCTGTGGGATTACGCGGGACGGACGATCGTGCTCGTCACCCACGTCACCCCCATCAAGGCGCTGTTACGCATGGCCCTGGGGGCAGGGCCGGAACTGTTCTACCGGCTCCACCTCGATCTGGCATCGCTGTCGGTGGCCGAGTTCTATCCCGACGGGAACGCCTCGGTTCGGTTGGTCAACGACACTTCACACCTCCGTGGAATCTGACTGTTCCGGACGCCGGTCATAGGGTGAGCTGTTCGTGTGCCAACAGCACGGCGCCGTCGAGCTCGGCATCGCGCAGCGAGCTCGTCTCCAGGCGGCAGGCGGAGTGCGGTAGCGAGGAGCACCGCACCGCCTGCTCCATCGGAAGCCGCAGCACCTCGCCCGCCCCGCTCACCGCACCCCCGAGGACGACCAGATCCGGGTTCAGCACGTTGCGGAGGTAGGCGATCCCGTGCCCCAGCGCGGTACCCGCACGCCGCAGCGCTGCCACCGCCCCGGCATCGCCGCTCTCGGCGGCGGCGAGCACTGCGTCGATGTCGCAGTCGGGTGCGAGCGCGGTGGGGGTTCCGGCCTCGGCGGCCTCACGCACCGACCGCAGAATCGCGGGTCGTGAGGCCACGCTCTCCAGGCATCCCGAGTTGCCGCAGGCGCACTGACGGCCGTTGTCCTCCACGCGGCAGTGCCCGATCTCACCGCCGATTCCGGCGGCGCCCGAGAACAACCGCGAGTCCAGCACCACACCCGCGCCGATGCCCGTGTCGACCATGATCCGGACGAAGTTGGCGACACCGTCGCCCCAGCCGAAGCGTTGTTCCGCCAACGCTCCGGCGTGTGCCTCGTTGTAGATCACCGCCGGGACGCCGAACAGCTCCTCGACCCACTCCCGAAGCGGCACGTCGTGCCAATCCAGGTTGGGGGCCAGCAGGCAGCGCCCGCTGCGGTGGTCGACCAGCCCGGAGACCGAAACCCCGACGGCGGAGACGCGCTCGACGGGAACCCCCGCTCGTTCCGCCGCCTCGCGGACGAGTGGATCCAGCCGGTTCACACCTGTCGCCGCGTCGCCGACCGAGCTGGGAGCCGAGGCCTGCGCCAGCGTCCTGCCGAGTGCGTCGGCCACGGCCACCGAACTGTCGCGCACCCCGAGGTGAACACCCACGTAGGCACGCGCGTCCGGGTTGAAGACCACGAGGTTCGGTCTGCGGCCGCCCGCGACGGCCGCCTCACCGACTCCGGCAGGGATGAGCAGTTCCTCCTCGAGCAGCGAGTCGATGATCGAGGACACCGAGGGCTTGGTCAGACCGGTCGTGCGGGCCACAGCCGCGCGTGAGCGCGCCTGGCCGTCGCTGAACAGCTCGATCATGTGCTGTCGGTTCAGCTGCCGGACCGTCCGTGGGTCGGCCATGCCGCGAAAACCTCCTCGTACGGCTCGCGGGGTACCACCGGCCGCGAGCGCTGTAGCTCTCGGTGATCGATCGAAACCGTTAGTAACAGTCGTTCACCGTATTGACACGCATTAGTAAGGATACGATCCTTACCAACCATTGCTGGGTCACACTTCCCCTTGAGTGCAATGGAGCATAGATGTCCTTCCATTCCACCACCGGCACCTCGGGTGCCGGATCTCACGCCCGCCCACTGCGCACGGTCCACTTCGCTTCGGTGGCGGCGCTCGGCGGGTTCCTCTTCGGCTACGACACCGCCGTGATCAACGGTGCCGTCACCTCGATTCGGGAAGCCTTCGGGGTCGGTTCGGTCGTGACCGGGTTGGCCGTCGCCATGGCTCTGATCGGGTCGGCCCTCGGTGCCTGGAACGCCGGAACGCTCGCCGACCGGTACGGCCGACTGGTCACGATGCGCACCGCCGCCGTGCTCTTCCTGCTGAGTGCGATCGGTTCGGCCCTGCCGTTCACCGTCTGGGACTTCACGTTCTGGCGGCTCGTCGGCGGCGTCGCGGTCGGCATGGCCTCGGTGATCGCACCGGCCTACATAGCCGAGATCGCCCCGGCACGACGCAGGGGACGGCTCGGCACCCTGCAACAACTGGCCATCGTGCTGGGCATCGCGATCTCCCAGGTGGTCAACTGGGCCATCGCGGGTGCGGCCGGGGGTGCTGCGGAGCCACTGCTGGGGCTCGACGCCTGGCAGTGGATGTTGGCGGTGGAGGCGGTCCCCGCGGTTCTCTACGGGGCGCTGGCGTTCACCATCCCGGAATCACCGCGCTACCTGGTCACGCGGGGTCGCTTCGACCGTGCTCGACAGGTCCTGGACACCACCGAGGAGGGCGACGTCGACGAACGGCTCACCGAGATCCGGGATTCCGTGGTGAACGACCACCGGCCTCGGGTGCGGGACCTGCGCAGCGTGCGCTCCGGGCTGCTGCCGATCGTCTGGATCGGCATCGTCCTGTCCGTGTTACAGCAGTTCGGCGGGATCAACGTCATCTTCTACTACTCGTCGGCGCTGTGGCAGTCGGTCGGCATCGACGAGTCCAGTTCACTGCTGCTGAGCCTGTCCACCCAGATCTTCAACGTGCTGGGCACCGTCATCGCCCTGCTGCTGCTCGACAGGGTCGGACGACGCCCGTTGCTGCTGACCGGTTCGGTGGGCATGACGATCATGCTGGGACTGGCCACGTTCGCCTTCAGCCACGCGAACACCGTGGACGGCGAACCTAACCTGGCCAACCCGTACGGGCCGATGGCGCTGATCGCCGCGCACGTCTTCGTGTTCTTCTTCGCCATCTCGTGGGGTCCGGTCGTGTGGGTACTCCTTGGTGAGATGTTCCCGAACCGGTTCCGCGCTCCGGCGCTGGCGGTCGCCGCGGCCGCCCAGTGGCTGGCCAACTTCCTCGTCACCGCCACTTTCCCCCCGCTGTCCGACATCAGCCTGTCGATGACCTACCTCGGTTACACCGCGTTCGCGGCCGTGTCGGTGTGGTTCGTGATCAAGTGGGTACCCGAGACCAAGGGGCGGACACTCGAGGACATGGATCGCACCACCGTGTCGTCGCGGGTCTGAGCGACCGGTTCGACCGGCGGTCGGCGGAGTCGTCGGCCCGCCGGTCCGGGGCGTCGGTTCGCCGTCGGAGTCCTCCCACCTCCGCCCTCGCGAGCGGTACCCGACGTGGCGGGGCCCTCGGCCTCGCCACCACTCGCGAGCGAGGGCGGACGGGAGGTTCCACCAACCGGACACCTGGGGTGAACGCGGCGAGCGACTCCTACTAGAATGAGAGCGCGGACGAGTCGACCGGGCGACCGCGACGGGGTTCGGCCCCGTCGAGGAAAGTCCGGACTCCACAGGGCAGGGTGGTTGCTAACGGCAACCAGGGGTGACCCTCGGGAAAGTGCCACAGAAAGCGAACCGCCCGGCCGTACCGCTCGGTCGGGTAAGGGTGAAAGGGTGGTGTAAGAGACCACCAGCGTCCCCGGTGACGGGGACGGCTCGGTAAACCCCACCCGGAGCAAGGTCAAGAGGGCACCGTTGTCGGTGTCTGCGCGAGTGTTCGAGGGCGGCCCGTCCGAGACTCGCGGGTAGACCGCTGGAGCCCGTCGGTAACGGCGGGCCTAGATGGATGGTCGCCACGCGGGAACGCCTCGGGTGTTCTCCGCGTACAGGATCCGGCTTACAGGTCGACTCGTCCGCTTTCCGGCCGGTGTTTCCGCACCGCCCACTGTCAGTGCTTCTTCCGGGCCGAACACCCGTGGTGCTTGGTATTTCCGCCGGTGCTTCTGGCGCTCCGGCGAAGAGTCCCCACACCGATCCCGATCGCGGTCCGATCACTCGTTGGTTCCACCGAGCCGCTTTCTCGGGATGAGAATCCGGGGTGGCGTGGTAACCAGTCGATGTCGAGCCACCCGGAGCGAGAGCGGGCGAAACGTTTCGCCGGGTGAGCCTTCGCGAAGGGTGGATCGACGACGTACCGCTGCCGCTCGCCGCCGTCTCCCGTGCGGGACGGCGACCAACCCGGGCAGCGGAATCCAACCCCGCCCGTGAAATTGGGAGATCGGCTTGGCAGCAGGGTATGTCTTCGCCTCGGACGACCGGCTCACCGCGGCCCATCTCGGTGCCCTGGACAGGGCCTTCGACCACATCAGCGTCCGACGGCTGCTCGACTGCGGCGTACGGGAGGGCTGGCGGTGTCTCGACGTGGGTGCCGGGAGCGGTTCGCTGGCCCTGTGGCTGGCAGGCAGGGTCGGCCGGCGTGGCGAAGTCGTCGCCACCGATGTGGATCTCCGTGGGTTGCGGCACGTGTCCGCGAGGAACCTGCGAGTCGTCGAGCACGACCTCACCGTGGACCGACTCGCCGAGGGCGGTTACGACCTGGTGCACGGCAGGCTGCTGCTGATCCTGCTCGAAGGACGACGCGAACTGCTGCGGCACCTCGTTGGGGCGCTCAAGCCCGGTGGGGTTCTGCTGCTCGAGGACTTCGACGTCGAGGGAGCGGGAACCGTTTGCGCTCCCACCGAGGTGGACGCGGAGGTCTTCGACCGCGTGTTGTGGTCCTATCTGGACGCCATGTCCGCCGCGGGGGTCGACATACACTGGGGGCGGCACCTCTACGGCGAGCTGTGCCGGACGGAACTACGCCGGATCGATTCCACGGCGACCGCCGAGGTGTGGCGGGGTGGTTCGCCCGGGTGTGAGCTGATCCGGGCCAATTTCACCCAGCTCCGGGAGCGTGTGCTCGCCGACGAGCGGGTCGACCTCGCCGATTGGCGACACGCCATGCGACTGCTGGCGGACCGGCGTTTCGCGATGCGCGGGTTTCTGCTCGTCGGCAATTCGGGGATTCGGTGAATCGTGGTCGTTCTCCGCCGCTGTCACTCGAGCGGGGACCACGTGCGACGATGATCGACACTGGCTTCACGGAAGTGTGATGTGAGATCCGGCATCATCGGTGTGGGCGCCGAGTGATCACCGGGGCCGTTGTCGGAGTTCCGCGAGTCACGAAAGGATGGTCCTCGGTTGGTCACTGTCGAACCTTCCACTCGGGACGGAGCACGACTCGGCGTGGACGAACGGGTGAATCCCCGCCGGATCGTGCGACACGAAGTTGCGCCGTACGAGTGGTTTTCAGTGTCGGCGGGCATGCTGTAAGAGTGACACGTTCGACGCCACACCCGGTGGGCGCTACCACTACTTCCGGGACACGTGCCATGTTCTACTCGATACCGCGTGCCGGGCATCCCCCGGTTTGTCGAAAAAAGCCGACAACCGCTCGTACACAGAGGTAACAATGACCGCCGTGCCACTAGCAGCCCTGGACCCGATCGCAGTGTTCGTCATGACGCGGTCGCCGGTCACGGTGCTCGCCCAGACAGATCTGAACACCGACGGCATCCGGGCATGGATTCTCAACAATCTGCTCCCGCTGCTGCTGTTGACCGTGGCACTGCTGCTGCTGTGGCTGGGTGGCGGCAAGGGCGACAACGCGGGTGTGATGCGCCGTGTCGGCGGCGTCTTCGTCGCCCTGGCGATCATCGGACTCGCGGTCAGCGGTACCGGTGTGGACATCGGAACCTTCATAGCCGGCCTGTTCAGCACCAGCGGTGGGTAACGACCGAGAGTTCGGCCCGATGGGCAGGTGGCAAGGATATGCAGGTACGTACCGACGACGAGATCTACCGGGTGGACGCCGTCTGGCTGGGCCCGCCGAAAGCGACCTTCCCGTGGCGCGCCCGCTACGTCGCCTGGGGCGTGGGGATACTGGTCTTTCTGCTGGTGCTCGCCGCGGAACGTCGGATGAACATCGGCTTCGGTTTCTTCTCCACGGCGTGGGCCGTGGTCATCACGATCGCGTTGACTCGGCTGATCTGCTCCCGAATCAGTCACGAACGACCGCTGAGCGCCGTGATGGTGATGTGGTTGCGTGAACTGACGGCGCCGCGTCGGTCCCTGAAGGGCAGGGGAGGAGCCGCGAGCGCCGCCGCCGTGCGGGTCAGTCCACAACGTCCTCGCCCCGCGCGGTCCAAACAGTCCGGACGTGGGAAACGGGCCGCCCGTCGGAACCGGGCCTCCGCCGGGTCCGCCCCCGCACGACCCGCTCGGCAGGGCGAGGCCTCCCGGTCCGGGCGCGAGGTCCGGCCGCCGCGTGATCGGTCCGGTTCCGCCGGACGAGCCAGTGCCCCCAACAGTCGTGTGCGTAGCAAGGAGGTTCGCGGTGTTCGGTCGCGGGCGAGGTCGTGAGAACGATTCCCAGCGGGCCTCGGGGCAGCAGTACCGTGCCGCGCCGCAGAAGGCGTCGAAGACCGGACGGCGGGGCAAGCACAAGGACCGCAAACCTTCCGGGGAACAGTCCTTGCCCAGCTACACGCCGTCGATAGCGGCCCGCTCCATCGACGGTCACCTGCTGCGTACCGGCCAGGACGTGTTCGCCTGGTACCGGCTCTCCCCGCAGCGCTGGTCGTTCAGATCCGATTCGCAGCGGCAGGACCTCATCGCCGCCATCGCCGGGCAGTACGCCGAGTTGCAGGGACGTTGGCTGCACCTGCGCGTGACGAACCGGCCCTATCCGATCCGGATGTGGGCCGAGGCGCACGTACGTAACGCGCACAACCCGATGCCCGATGTGGCGGGTGCGTTGAGTTTCGACGACTACATGGTCGGGGAACAGCAGCAGCTCATGGGGCGCTCGATGGCCGAGAAGGAGGTCTACCTCGGGGTGCAGGTCCAGACCCGCAACGTGGTCGACCGCGCGGTCGAGCGAGCCGCGCCGCTGCTGCGTCGAGTGTTCCCGGAGGCCGTCGACGCCGAACTGGTCGCTCTGGACAGCGAGATCGAACACCTGGACCAGGTGATCGGCTCGGCGGGGCTGGACGGCAGACCGGTCACCGCCGAGGAAGTCTCGTGGTTGATGCACCGATCGTGCTCGCTCGGGCTGCCCGCCCCGCGCAACCTGCCCGCGACCCCGAGCAGCGACTGGCAACCCGAGGACCTGGCCTCCTTCACCGACGCCGCCGACATGCACCAGGAGCCCTACGCCCCCACGGTCACCGTCCGGGGGCGCACCGGTTCCAACGCCGGTGTGAGCAGACAGGTGGCGGTGCTGACCCTCGGCCAGACGCACGGCCTGCAGATCCCCGAAGTGGACGATCCCTGGCTGCAGCACTCCGACCGGTTGCCCGCACCGGTCGAGTGGTCCGCCCGCATCTACGTCCGTCGTCCGGAGGACGTCGGTGGGGAGCTGCAGCGCCAGATGAACAAGGTTCGCTCCCAGGTGCGCCACTACACCGAGGAGCACGGCCTGGAACCGCCCACCTCGCTCTCCCGGCAGGCGGGCAGGGTGCTGGAGATCGACGACGAGATGACCTCCGGCTTCACCGCGTTGGCCACCCGGGTGCGTTCCTGGTGGCGCATGTCGGTTTCCGGGCCGACCGAGCGTGACGCGCTGCGGCTCGCGCAGCAGTTGCTCGATCTCTACAAACCCAAGGTGGCGATCGAGCACCCCGAGGCCCAGTACGCCATGGCGCGGGAGTTCATCCCCGGTGAGCCGCTCGCCTCGGGGGCCTACATGCGTCGCGGCTCCGTGGTGTGGGCCGCTTCCTCGGTGCCGCAGGCCACCGCCGAGGTGGGGGACCGCAGGGGGGTGCTGCTGGGCGAGACCTGCACCGCCACGCGGCGCCCGGTGGCCTGGGACCCGTGGATGGCGCAGGAGGTGCGCGACGCCTCCGGGCTGACCGCCATGGTCGCCGGTCTCGGCGGTGGCAAGTCCTTCCTCGGCGGCGGTTTGGTGTACAAGACGCTGCGCGCCGGGGCGTACTGGACGTTGCTGGACCCGTCCGGTCCGTTGGCCGAACTGTGTGAACTGCCCGAACTGCGGCCCTACGCGCGTCCGATCAACCTGCTCAACGCGCAACCGGGGATCCTCAATCCGTACCGGGTCGTCGCCGAGCCGGAGCTGGAACACTTCGTGGACGAGGAGGACCCGGAGCGCAGCTGGCGGCGGGAACGCGCGCTGGCCGCGGCCACCAGACGCCGGCTGGTGCTGGACGTGCTCACCGGCCTGCTGCCCTACGACGTCGCCCGGATGCCGCAGACCCGCATCGTGCTGCTGCGCGCGGTCCGGGCCGTCGGCGGCAGGCCCGACGCGCACCCCGGCATGGTGTTCGAGGCGCTGCGCAGGGATGCCAGTGAGCACCACGAGCACGCCGTGGTGGTAGCGGACTTCCTCGACGAGGTTCGCGAACGCATGTCGTTGCTGATCCCGGAAGCCGACGCCGATCCCTACTCGCAGCGCAGGGAGGACCGGCTGACCGTGCTCACCATGGCCGGGTTGACCCTCCCCAAGGACGGCGTCGGCCGCGAGCACTGGACCGACAGCGAGGCCCTGGGGGTCCAGCTGCTCAACCTGGCCGCGTGGCTGACCCAACGCACCGTCTACGAGCGTCCGAAGGAGGAACGCAAGGGAGTCTGGATCGACGAGGCGTTCTTCCTGTCCGAGGTTCCCACCGGGCGGGTGCTGATGAACCGCTTCGCCCGTGACTCCCGGAAGTGGAACGTGCGTGTGCTGCTGTCCAGCCAGATTCCCGACGACTTCCTGCGCATCCAGGGTTTCGTGTCGCTGTTGGACTCGGTGTTCATCGGCAGGCTCGACGACGAGCAGGCCCAGTCCGACGCGCTGCGGCTGCTGAAGGTGCCGGTCGACGCGGGTTACGAGCAGGTCGTCTCCGCGCTGGGGCGCCGCCCCGGACCGTCGCGCAACAGCACCGAACGGGACCGTTCGCCGCGACAGTTCATCTTCGGTGACGGTGACGGCGGCGTGGAACGCATCAGGATTGACTTCAGCGGTCCGCACCTGCAGCACCTGCGCGACTCGCTGGACACCACGCCGGTGGCGGAGGAGTCCGAGGAGAGCACCTCGGGCGGCAACGACGCGCTGACGCCGAACTCCGACTCGATCGCCGAGATCGGCGGTGCCGACTCCGAGGAGGAACCGGTCTCGGAGGAGAGCGAGGAGCTGCTGGAGGACTTCGCCGAGTGGGAGCTCACCGCTGCCGGGGTGGGGCGCGACGACCATCAGACCGAGTCCGACGAGGATCCCGGGAGCAGTAACGGTTACCGGGGCGGGGACCGAGCACGAGGTGTTACCTGATCGTGTGGTTGCTGTTGATCCTGGCGGTGGCGACCACGGCGGTGGTCGCCGGACTCCGACGTGCGGGACGCGGTTCCGGTCGCTCCCCGGCTCCCCGCCGTGGCCGTCGCGGTGCGTTGACGATCGTGATCGCGCTGCTGGGACTGCAGGCCCTGGCCGGCGCTCCCGCCTACGCGCAGCCGTTGGACTGCACCGAACCCCCGACGCCGGGACGTCCCGGCACCGGCATGGTCGGCGCGCTGGACCCGGCGCCGATCGGCGTGGGGCAGAGCGGCAGCGCCTACGACAAGTACGGCTACGCCGGGCAGGTCTGGCACACCTATGACCTCGGTTGCGGGCCGCAGGGGGTCAGCAACCCCAACGCGATGGTCGACACCTGGATCGGCAACCAGCTGTTCAACGTAGCCAAGAACCTGGTGGGCGTGACCAACGCGCTGCACTACTCGCTGCTGTCCGGCGATCTCATGGAACCGCTGGACGACATGATCGCCGAGGCCACCGTGGCGCTGTACGACAGCGTGTTCACCCCCTGGTTCGGCGTGGTGGCGGTGATACTCGCCGTGCTGCTGTTCCGCTACATCTGGCGGGGTGATCTCGCCAGCATAGGAAAGCGGACGACCTGGGCACTCGCGGGGCTGTGGCTTGCCAGCGCCACCTATCTGACCCCGCTGGTCTACACCCAGGCGCTGGACGACGTCGTGATCACCGGAACCTCCGCTGTGCAGGGCGGTTTTCTGCGCGAGGTCGGCGTCGACGAGCGGGACGGTCTGCCCACCCTGCTGCACGACCAGGTGGTCTACCGAGGATGGTTACGCGGCGAATTCGGTGACCCCGACTCGGCCAAGGCCGAGGAACTGGGCATGGAGCTGCTCGACGCGCAGGCCTGGACCAAACGGGAGGTGCTGTCCGGCGCCGCCGACGGTTCCGCGCGGGAGAAGAAGCAGCAGTTCGAGGACGTCGCCTCCCGGATGGGCGGGGCCTACGGCTACCTGCAGGGCGTGGACGGCAGCAGGATCGGTGCGGGCATGTTGAGCATGCTCCAGGCGCTCGCCTACACCACGTTCCAACTGCTTGCCAAGGCCGCCATCCTGCTGGCCCAGTTGCTGCTGCGCGTGCTGATCCTGACGGGACCGCTCATCGGTCTCATCGCGATACTGCACCACGACGTGTTGCGCGGTGTCGGCCGTATCGCGGGTTCCGCGCTGCTCAACGTGGTGGTCATCTCGGCGATGGCGGGCGTGCACACCGTGGTGCTGAACCTGATCTTCGCTCCCCAGAGCGGTTTCGCCCTGCTGACCCAGATAGCGCTGGCCGGACTGCTGACCCTCATCTTCCTGATGATCGGCAAACCGATCCGTCGGATGGGGCAGATGGTCCAGCTCTCGGCCGGCTTCGCGGGCGGGGCGCTGCCCAGTCCTCCCTCGCTGTTCTCCCGGTCGCGCGGGGGACGCTCCGACGGGCAGCAGAGTGGTGCGCAGGACGACTTCTGGGACCGGGTGCGCGCCTCCGGGGGCGAGGAGGACTCCGCCCCATCGGGCGGCGGCCGCTCCGGACACGGTCGTCCCGAGTCCGTGGAGCCTCCGGTGGCGGCGACCTCCGAGCGCATGGATCGGCCCGCCTCGCGGCGCGACGGCGGCCAGGAGGGGGCCGTTCCCGGGGCGGCGATCCCGGCCGCACGCGCGGGTGGCACTTCGGCCGAGGACAACTCCGGTGGCGGACAGCAGCGCCCGGGGGCGACGCAGCGGGCCACTGGAGCGCTGCCCGCTGCCGGGGCCGGCGGCGAGAGCAGCCGCCTGGTGGACACCTCTCCGATCAGCGACGGGTCGTGGAACGAACGCGACCAGGATCCGGTGGTGGTTCCCTCCCGGGTCGGCGGTAGCGGTTCGGTGCGGAGCACGCCGACGGACACGGATCGGCGGCCCGACAACGAGTTCGTCCGGGGGCGACCGGTCAATGTGGTCTATCGCCCCTCGCGTGGGCTGGAGGTCTCCGATGAGTGACGCATCGCTTCGAGAGGGGCGATCCTGATGCCGATCAGAACACACCGCGGCCGTGCCGCCGTCTACCGCAGGTTATGGGGCTGGCCGCTGCGTTCCCCCAAACATCTGATCATGGCGCTGGTGCTGCTGGTCGCGCTGGTCAGCGCCGTCGGGCTGCTGCTCCCCGAGATCTCCTCGCGGGGTGGCGCCGCGCCCCGCACCGACGGCGGTTCCGTCGACTACACCGCCGAGAGCGGGGCGGGCGGGAACGCCACCGAGAGCTCCGACGAGAGCACCGGCCGGGACGAGCTCGGTGGAGCTCCGCCGACGATCTCCGTGCCCAGCGTCACGGCGAAGTCCGCCGCGCCCGATCCGGCGGGCATCGACGTGGTGCGTTCCTGGGTGACGAACTGGGTGCGGCACTCCACCGGTGAGCAGCGGCAGCAGTGGCTCGACCGGTTGCGGCCCCACACCACCCCCGAGTTCATCGGCGTGCTGGAGACCGTCGAACCCGCCAACGTGCCCGCCACCGAACTGACGGGCGACTTGCGAACCCAGCAGTCGACGAAGAACTCCATGCGGGTACTGGCGCCCACCGACGGTCCCACGCTGCGGGTGCACGTGGTCCGGTCGGAGCAGGGCTGGCGCGTTGCCGGTTACGACAGGGTGGACTGATATGCGCAAGATCGCTGTTGTCCTGGTGCTGCTCACCGGTTTCGGTGGGCTGATCGGTGTCGGTGCCGTCACCGGCCTGCTGGCCGGCATGGGAGGTGGCAGCGGCAGCTCCACCTGGTCGGGTTGCAGCACCGCGTTGGCGACCTCGGGGAACTCCGCCCAGCGCGGGCAGCGCATGGCCGCCCGGCTCGAACGCGAACAGCGCGAGATAGCCGCTCGGATCATCCAGATCGGCAAGCAGCGCGAGTTGCCGCCGCGCGCCTGGCAGATCGCTATCCAGGCGGGCAAGACGGAGTCGAACCTGCGCAATCTCAACTACGGGCACGCCGACTCGTTGGGCGTGTTCCAGATGCGGCCCTCGATGAACTGGGGGACCCCGCGGCAGGTGACCGACCTCGGATACGCGATCAACAAGTTCTACGACGTACTGCTCGACGTCGAGGGCTGGAAGCGGATGCGGCCCGGCGCCGCGGCACAGGCGGTGGAGCGTTCGGCGTTTCCCGACCGCTACCACGAGGCCGAGGCCATGGCGGCACACCTGGTCAGCGAGCAGGGTGATGTCGTCGCCGCGCTGAGCGGCTGCGACGAGATGCCGAACACCGGTTCCCTGGTTCGCGAGGCGATCGACTACGCCAAGCGGCAGCTCGGCGACCCCTACGAGTGGGCGGCCGAGGGGCCGGACACGTTCGACTGCTCGGGTCTGATGCAGCAGGCGTATGCCGCCGCCGGGGTGCAGATCCCCCGGGTCTCGCAGGACCAGTACGACAGCGGCGGAGCCAAGGTGGAGCTGTCCCAGGCGAGGGCCGGAGACCTGGTGTTCTGGGGAACCGGGCGACAGTCGACCGAGGTGCACCACGTGGCGCTCTACCTCGGTGACAGCAAGGTGCTGCACGCCCCGCAGCCCGGCGAGGAAGTCCAGATCGCCAAGCTCTGGGACGGCGGCGAGCTGTTGCCGACGGCGGTGCGGCCCACGCTTTCCAGGTCGCGGTGAGCTGTCGTGCGCGATCCCCGAACGACAGCACCGGCAGGAGAGACGGGCACTCGGACGCGATCGCGCCGAGAGTGTCCAGGTCGGTCGAACGGTGACCGAGACGGTTCGCCGCACGCTCCAGGAGGAACAGCATGTTCACCCCCGACCCGATTCCACGGCCCAACGGTCCGCCCGCTTCAAGCACTCCCCTGGGGGACTACCTCTCCGAACAGCACCACGGCGTCGATCAGGCCTATGCCGTGCTGCCGCGTTCGCTGGCCGAGTCCATGCCGCTGCCCTGGCAGCGGCACATGCGGGAGTTGCTGGCCGAGTTCCACCAGGCGTTCGGGCATCTGAAATGGCCGGTCTACCGCGTCGTGCCCACCAGGTACGAGCGACTGGTCGACCTGGACGAGGAGCAACTGGCCGAGATCGGATACACCATGGAGGTCGACGACACCGGCGAACTGGAGTACCGCTCCCGGGACGGCGTGCCGATCGAGCATCCGGAACAGCAGCGCGTACTCGTGCCCTGCCTGGATCCCATCCCGCGTCGACACGGAGGTTCCCGGGGAAGCACCTGATCCGCCTGGCGGGTGTCGTCGGCCGCGCTCGGCGCCGGGAACGTGACATTCCTGTTCCGGCGTGCCAGGCTCGTGTCATGGACCCGAACAGCTGGTTCTTCTGCTTGAAGCACCGACGAGTCGAAGCGCCGGGTGAAGTGTGCCGTTCGCTCAACCGTCTCGGTCCATATCCTGATCGCGCTTCGGCCGAACACGCGCTGGAACTGGCCAGGCAGCGCACCGAAGCGGCCGACGAGGCCGATCTGCGCTGGGAACAGCAGCCAGGGGCCGAGGGGCGCTGAGTACCGATGGCAGCGGCACGGACCTCCCAACGGATCGATTCCGCCGCTGCTGCCGAATCGGAGGACCCGGACGCCGGGGAAGTGGCCCCCGACGGGGCCGTTGTACCGGCCGGGACGGCTTTCGCCGGTATCCGCCGCGAGTTCGGTCTGCCCGGCGAGTTCCCCACCGCCGCCCTGGCGGAGGCGGAACAGGCCGTGGCCGAGCCGCTCTCCTCCGCCGAACGAACCGACGCGACGGGTTTGCCGCTGGTGACCGTCGATCCCGAGGGCTCCAAGGATCTCGACCAGGCAGTGCTGCTGCGGCGGCGGGGGCGTCACGGTTTCCGGGTGCACTACGCGATCGCCGACACGGCCACGTTCGTCGCTCCCGGCGGCGCGTTGGACCAAGAGACGTTTCGCCGTGGCCAGACCCTCTACCTGCCGGACGGCAACATTCCGCTGCACCCGCCGCTGCTTTCCGAGGGAGCGGCCAGCCTGCTGCCCGAGCAGGTCAGACCGGCCGTGCTCTGGACCGTCGATCTCGACAGCCACGGTGTTCCGGTAAGAGTCGACGTTCGCCGCGCCGTGGTCCGTTCCGTCGCGGCACTGGACTACCGGGGGCTGCTGCGCTCCTTCGAGGCGGGCGATCCGCACCCGGCAGTGGAGCTGCTACCGGAAGTCGGCCTGCTGCGCAGGGAGCAGACGACGCACCGTGGGGCGATCGAGCTCGGACTCCCGGAACAGCGGGTGGAGTTCTCGGACAGTTCCGGCTGGCGGCTGGGTCTGCGTCCCCGGATGTGGCTCGAGGCGTTCAACGCCGAGATCTCCCTGCTCACCGGCATGTGCGCTGCCGAGATCATGCTCGCCGCCGGGGTGGGGGTGCTGCGCACGGTGCCCGACCCCGACGAGGAGGCCGTGCTGGGGCTGCGGCGTTCGGCGGAACGTCTCGGGGTCTACTGGCCTCCGGAGCAGTCACCCGCGGAGTTCCTGTCGGCTCTGGAACCGTCGCGTCCGGAGTCGTTGGCCCTGCACGTGGCGGGGACCCGGCTGCTGCGCGGCGCGGGATACACCGCCTTTCGGGACGGCAAACCGGCCGTGGTCGGTCATGCCGGGATCGGTGCCGCCTACGCGCACGTCACGGCTCCGCTGCGACGGCTGGTGGACAGGTTGTGCACCGAGATCTGCCTCGCCGTCGTCGCTGGACGGCCCGTGCCGGAATGGGTTCGGGAGAGCATCGTGGAGCTGCCCTCGGCGATGGGAAATTCCGATCGGCTGGCCTCGCGCGTGGAACGGGCGTGCATCGCGCAGGTGCAGGCGTGGGAACTCGCGGATCGGCTCGGTGAGGTCTTCACGGCGACCGTGCTGCGCACCGACGGCGAGGCGGGCAGGGGAGAGGTGTTCGTGCCCGAGCCACCGGTGATAGCGCGTTGTCGCGGTGCCGAACTGGTTCGCGGTCAGCGGGTTTCCGTGCGGCTCGTCGACGTCGACTCGGCCCGTCGCGAGGTACTTTTCGAACTCGCCGACGCCCCTCCGGCTGATCCCGGGTGACATCCTCGCACCGCCCCGTTCCGAGTCGGCCCGCCCGTCGCCGGATGAACTTCCGTCCGCGGTCGCGAACACACCGTGCCGGTGCGACGCTTTTGGTTACCGTCGGGTAATAAAGTGTGCTGGCACGTGATCGGAGTTGATAGGAGTAATGGTGGTTGACGTTCGGGAACTGACCGTCGGAGTGCTGGGCGGTACCGGCGCGCAGGGCAAGGGGCTGGCCATCCGGTGGGCCCAGGCGGGGTTGCGGGTGTTGATCGGTTCCAGGTCGGCAGCGCGGGCCGCCGAGGCGGCCGAGGAGATCGCCGCGACCAGCGGTGGTTCGGTGCTGGGGCGGAGCAACGCCGACTGCGCCGCCGAGGCCGACGTGGTGCTGGCGGCGCTGCCGTGGGAGGCGCACGCCGACACGCTGCGCGAGCTGCGTTCGGAGCTGGCGAACAAGATCGTGATCGACTGCGTCAACCCGCTCGGTTTCGACAAGAAGGGGCCCTACGCACTGCCGGTCGAGGAGGGCAGCGCGGCCCAGCAGGCGGAGGCGCTGCTGCCGGACTCCAGGGTCACCGCCGCGTTCCACCACGTCTCGGCCGTGACACTGGCCGACACCGACGTCTCGCACGTGGACCTCGACGTACTGGTCCTCGGGGACGACCGGGAAGCCACCGATCTCGTCAGGTCGCTGGCCGACGTCATCCCCGGCGTGCGCGGCATCTACGGCGGCAGACTGCGCAACGCGCACCAGGTGGAGGCGTTGACCGCAAACGTCATCGCGATCAATCGGCGCTACAAGGCACACGCGGGACTGCGCATCACCGACGTGTGACCCGGCCCGCCGCGTCCGCCCCGCATCGCCGCTTCCCGTTCGACTGGCGCCGCCTCGGGGCCCGGTCGACAATGCCTCGTGCGAGGACGCGTTCGGTGGTTCGCGTTCGGCCCCGGCCCAACACGCTCGGTCGGGGCCGAGCGAGGCCCGGGCGGTGTGCTCGGTTCGACCGGCCGAGAGCGAGGGGCCGAGAGCGGGTGACAGCATGAGCGCCGCCGAATTCCCGGCAGAAACGGCCACCACCGGTGAGTGGGTGCGGCAGCGCAACCGGTTCACCGAGCGGGTGACCGCGGACGGGTCGTCGGGTTGGACCGCCCTGCCGGGGCGGTATCACCTGGTGGTGAGTCTGGCCTGTCCCTGGGCGCACCGCTCGTTGATCGTGCGACGGCTGCTGGGGCTGGAGCACGCGATCACGCTCGGCGTCGTCGATCCGATCCGGGACGAGCGCGGCTGGCGATTCACGCTCGACCCGGAGGGACGTGATCCGGTTACCGGGATCCGGTTGCTCTCCGAGGCGTACCTGGCGAGCGACCCGGAGTTCAGCGGGCGCTACACGGTCCCCGCCCTGATCGACGTCGAGTCCGGCACGATCGTCAGCAACGACTACCATCGGCTCACCCTCGATCTCGAGACCGAGTGGCAGGCACTGCACCGCCCCGGAGCCCCCGACCTCTATCCGGCGGAGCTGCGCGGGGAGATCGACGAGATCGACGAGCTCGTCTACCGCGACGTCAACAACGGCGTCTACCGCTGCGGTTTCGCCACGTCACAGCGTGCCTACGAGCGGGCCTTCGACGCGCTGTTCCGGCGGCTCGACCAGCTCTCCGAGCGGCTCGAACGGCAGCGCTACCTCGTCGGCGGGACGATCACCGAGGCCGACATCAGGCTGTTCACGACGCTGGTGCGGTTCGACGCCGCCTACCACGGGCACTTCAAGTGCAATCGGCACAAGCTCACCGAGCTGCCGGTGTTGTGGGCCTATGCCCGTGACCTGTTCCAGACGCCCGGTTTCGGCGAGACGGTGAACTTCGAGCACATCAAGAACCACTACTACCGCACCCACCCGGCGATCGATCCCAACGGGATCGTGCCCGCCGGGCCCGTGTCGGCGGAGTGGCACACCCCGCACGGCAGGGAGGCGTTGGGCGGGAGCCCGTTCGGCACGGGCACCCCGCCCACCGACTGAATCGACCTCCGGGATCGCCCGATGGTCGCCGCCGACGGAGTCGGCCCCTACGGCAGGGCGCCGACTCGCGTCCCGGCTGGTCAACCACCTCTCGCCCGGGAGAGCGGTTCTCGAATCAGTCGAAGCTGTGCTCGGAGGTGGGGAACTCCCCGTTGCGCACGTCGGAGGCGAACTCGCTCGCGGCCCGCGCCAGCTCGTTCCCGACCTCGGCGTAGCGCTTGACGAAGCGCGGGGTCTGGCCGGTATTGAGCCCGGCCATGTCGGTCCACACCAGCACCTGGGCGTCGCACTCCGGGCCCGCCCCGATTCCCACCGTGGGAATCTCCAGCTCGCCGGTGACCCGCTTCGCGGCGTCCGATGAGACCATCTCCAGCACCACCGCGAACGCCCCGACGTCCTGCAACGCCCGGGCGTCGGCGAGCAGGTTCTCCACCTGGTCGCCGCGCCCCTGCACGCGGTAACCGCCGAGACCGTGCTCGCTCTGCGGGGTGAACCCGAGGTGGCCCATCACCGGTATCCCGGCGGAGACCAGCGCCTCCACGTGCGAGGCGTAACGGCGCCCGCCTTCCAGCTTGACCGCGTGCGCCCCGGCCTTCATGAACATCACGGCGGTGTGCAACGCCTGCTCCGGCGACGCCTGGTAGGAACCGAACGGCAGGTCGGCCACCACCAGCGAGTGCTCGGCGGCCCCGGCCACGGCCCGAACCAGCGGCAGCAGCTCGTCGACCGTGATGGGCAGCGAGGACTCGTAGCCGTACACGGTGTTGGCCGCCGAGTCACCGACCAGCAGCACCGGGATGCCAGCCTGGTCGAAGATCCGCGCGGTGTAGGTGTCGTAGGAGGTCAGCATCGCCCAAGCCTCGCCACGACGTTTGTACTCGCGCAGGTGGTGGATGCGGGTCCTGCGACGCGGCGCGGTGGCACCGTAGGGGGCCGAGGTCTCGGCACCGCCCGCGCTGTCGGTGGCGATGCGCGCCCCGGCGGCGCTCGGGGTGTTCTGTTCGGACATGTTCATCCTCTTCCTCGCGGCCCGCACTGCGGGTCCACGGGCTCGTAACGGATGCTTGTCCCCCAACAGTGGCACGGTTGCCGTTCCGGTTCGACAACTTCTGGCGCACGTCACACCGGTCCGCCGCCAATCCGGTGCGGACCGGTTCTCCCGGGCGGCGAAACTCGTTGACTTCCAGCACGCTCGAAGTGTGACTTTCGATGCCATGACGACGATCGAATCGCGACATCTCGATATCGACGAGTGGGAAATCGCCGCTGTGTCGGTGGGCGACTACCTGGCCCGGGTCGGACAGCCCGAGCCCGCGGCCCCCTCGGTGGCGGCGCTGCACGACCTGCACGAGGCGCACGTGCGCACCATCCCGTTCGAGAACATCGACGTGCTGCTGGACAGCCATCCCGGCCTCGGTCTGCGGGAGATCCAGCACAAGCTGGTGGGCCGGAACCGTGGTGGTTACTGCTACGAGCACGCACTGCTGTTCGCCGCCGTGCTCGAACGCCTGGGGTTCACCGTCTCCCGGAACATGGCCCGGGTGCAGCCGCGGCGTCCCGGCCCCTACAGCCACATGATGCTGCTCGTCTGGTTCGACGAGGGGGCCTATCTGGCCGATGTCGGTTTCGGTGCCGGAGTTCCGCACCCCATGCCGCTGCGAGACGGTGCCGAGGTCGACCAGTACGGCATCCCGCACCGGCTGAGCCACGACGGTGCGTTCTGGTACCTGCAGAAGTGGACGTCCGAGGGATGGGAGTCGCTGCACGCCTTTCAGCCGATCCCCAGCCGGGCCGTGGACTACGAGGTGGCCCACCACTACACGTCGACCCACCCGAACTCGCCGTTCGTCGGCAAGCCCGTCGTGATGCGGCCGGGGCGCGGGGCGACGCGCAAACTGCTCGGCGACGAGCTGGTGGTGGAACACGCTTCCGGTGAGGTGGAGCGGACCCCTGTTCCCGGTCACGAACTGGGTAAGCGACTGCGCGAGCTCGACGTCGAACTCACCGAGCGGGAGCTTTCCGCACTGCGGGCCAAACTGGAGGTGTGAGCGGGGTTCGACCGATTCGCGATACCCCCGAGCGCGCGGCGATTTCGCGAGAAATCGACGCGGGCCGAGGGGAAACGGAACTCCGCTCCGAAGTCACCTGGCCGAGGGGGGCTGGTTCTCCTCCCGGACCCCCTGCCGCAACCGTGGTTGGAAGCGCTGCAGCCCCTCGTCGACGATCGTGGCGGCCGTCTTGTTCGGTCCGAGCGAGAGCCGGTAGTGCGGTTGGGGCTCCCCGTCCCGAATGAGGTGTTCCAGTTCCGGGTGGCGTCGCCGGAAGTCGTGCCCGGCGGGGTAGAGGTCCACACGCACCCGTGCCGAGGAGCGGCCGAACCTCGAGGGTGTCCATTTCCGGTGCACCTCGATTTCGGCCAGTTCCTGCCAGCGGATGCTGAAGGGTCGGCCGCGCGGGTCGTGCCAGCGGATGCCGGTGTGTTCGAGCACCAGTTGCTGCGTCCGGGAGATCACGGGCCACAGCAACGCTATGAGCACGGCCACACCGACCAGCGCGGCGCCGAAGATCCCGGAGAACACGCGCGCCGCCGCTGGACCGTCCACGTTGTTCGTGATGCTCCCGAGCAGCACGAGCACCCCGAACGGTCCCAGAACCAGTGCGCCTACCAGCGCGTTTCTGCGCAGTCGCTTGCCGAGGTCGAACACGGCGGGAGTGATCCCCGGGGCGGCTGAGTTCGGACCGTTCGGTTGTTGTCGCTGGGATGCCACGATTCGGCACCGTAGCGTACCGGTGGGTGTTCCAGCAGGCGTTTTCGGATTTTCGCGGGCGTGACCGGCCGAGTGTCGGACCCGGCCGGAGTTCTCCTGCCCTTGATCAGCCGCGCAGCGCCCGCAGGAAGGCGTTCCACCGGTGCGATCCGAAGGCGAGTGTTGCCGCCGCGCGGTTCTTGGTGTCGCGCACCTCGGCACTGTGGCCGGTGAAGCGGACTTCGACACAGTTGTTGTTGCCACCGCTGTAGCTGCTGACGAACCAGTCGGAAGCGGTCGGTTTCGTGGACATGCCCGAACTCCTCGAACGGTCCTGATGGGGATCGTTTCGAAGCATGACCTGGCCGCTCGGGATCACGCCATGTTGTCGGGCAGAGTTCGCACGAAGGAGTTCCACTGCCCGCGCTCGAAGGCGAGTGTTCCCGCCGCGCGGTTCTTGGTGTCGCGCACTTCGGTGCTGTGGCCGGTGAAGCGGACTTCGACGCAGCTGTTGTTGCGGGGTCCGCTGTAGCTGCTGATGAACCAATCGGTGATGGAGTGCTCAGCGTTCATGATCAAAATCCTTCCGTAGTCGGGGTGCCCCGATGAGCGAATCCGAAATACCTATGGCTACGCGATGCGATCAAACAGGGTGCGCAGGAACTCTGTCCAGTGGGTACGGGTGAAGCTCAATGTTCCTGCGGTGCGGTTCTTGGTGTCGCGCACTTCGGTGCCCTGGCTTGTGAAGCGGACCTCGACGCAGTTGTTGTTGTTACCACCGCTGTAGCTGCTGACGAACCAGCGCGGGGAGTGCCTTTCAGCCGTGACCATGACCGAGCTCCTTCACATGTCTGGCTATGAAATCCTGCGATTCCTGTGGTCCGAGAGCTATAGCTCGCAGCCTGTCGAAGGCACGCGTACATTCGTCGATGTCTCGCTGCTCGACTACGTAGACACCAGCTCCGATGAACGTCGGCTGATGGACGATGTCCGGAACAGTGTCTCCGAAGCGGAGTATCTCGATAGGACCGCCGAGCAGGGGATGGTCTACGGCATTCAAGGGCACGACTTGAACCACCACATGTGGATGTCGCTCGACCATCGCCAGGAGATGCTCAAGTTGAGATTGGAGGATCCGCTGGCTTCCTATGGGGCGCCGCAAGGCTGCTTCTCCGATTACGAACCATATGAGTGGTGGATTCGTGCGCTCCAGGAGTTCCTGGCGCTCCAGCCGGAAGCGTACGTGAGTTTCGGAGTCTTCTCTGTCAGCATTCGGCGTGATCGCTTCAGCTGAGCGCATCATGGCCCTGATGTAGTCTTCGTGTTGCAGTAGTCCTGGTATAAGCTCACTGTCGGCGTAGTATATCTCGGTCGCGTCCTGCTCATGATCCAACAGACGCCGGAAGGCTCCGGGAAGCCCATCTGAGTAAACCCTCCGAGGCTTGCGTTGGCGAGCTGCTTGTGCCAGGCCTTTGATCTGTTCACGTGAGTCACTCGGCGCGTGGAAGTAGTCCAGTAGCGACTCGATCTCGATGATCTTCAGTGAAGCCTGTCCACGTTCCAGTCTGCTGATGAGGCTCGCGTCGCATTCGATGACGTCTGCTGCTTCTTTCTGGCTCTTGCCTGCGCCTTCTCGGAGTCTGCGTAGCTCTGCTCCGAGCTGCCGTCGCTCGATAGTGGCGCGCGACTGAGCCATACGGTGACCTCCCGCAACATCACCCGTTCAGGTCCTAGGTGAATCACCTAGGACCGTTTATTCTATGTGTGTAACCAACCACACACTGTCCGTCCAACACGGGCAGTCTATCCAGCCGGTGAGGAGAGGATTTCCGTGCGTTTCGGCTACACCCTCGAACACGGACCAGCGTCGCTGCCCTTCGGCGCCCACGACCCGCTGATCACCAGCCTCGAAGTGGACACCACGAACCGCGATCCCGAGTCACTGCGAGCGGAACTGCGTGACTGGGCGGTCGCCGAGCTCGCGCGCGGCGACTTCGAGTTCGGCCTCTACACCGCCGAGTTCGGGGCCTGGCGTGCCACCAACGGCACCGGCCACTACCTGCGGGTGCTCTACCTGGTCTGGAGCGGCGAGGAGGTGCTCACCTCGTACACCGAGGACAGCCCGGTCAACTTCGCCGGAGTTCGGCTGCTGACCGCGCAGGCCGACACCTTCGAATCGCTGCTCGCCACCGAACGACGGTCCGAATCCCGCGCCGAACGGCGAACGGCATCCGCCTCGCCCGCCCCGGTGGGATGATGCCGGGAAGCCCCCCGACGGGATTACGGCCGGCGTCGATTTCGCGAGAAATCGCCGCGCCAGTACGGCGGTGTGGCCCCGGCTGTGTCAATTTCTCGCGAAATCGCCGGGACGGTGGCGAGAGCCGTGCCAGAGGTTCCGCTGAGGACGAGGCCCGTCAACCGGAACGGCCTCGGAGTCATTCGGGCCGCGCCTCGCGCCACCGATTGGTCACGGGCAACCTGCGGTCCCGCCCGAACGCCTTCAGCGTGATCTTGGTGCCCGGTGGGTACTGCCTGCGCTTGTGCTCCGCCCGGTCGACCATCCGCAGCACCCGCTCCACCAGCTCGGCGTCGAAACCCTCCCGCAGCAGGTCGTCGTAGCCCTTGTCGCCCTCGACGTAGCCGTCGAGCACCTCGTCGAGCAGTTCGTACGGCGGCAGCGAGTCCGTGTCCACCTGGCCGGGTCGCAGCTCGGCCGAGGGTTCCTTGGTTATCGAGCTCTCCGGGATCGGCGGCGTCTCACCGCGCTTCTCGGCCTCCGCGTTGCGCCAGCGCGCCAGCCGCCACACCAGCGTCTTGGGCACGTCCTTGATCGGCGCGAACCCGCCTACCGCGTCGCCGTAGATCGTGGAGTAACCCACCGCCAGCTCCGTCTTGTTGCCCGGGGCCAGCACCAGGTGCCCGTGCTGATTGGACAGCGCCATCAGCGTGATGCCCCGGCAGCGCGCCTGCACGTTCTCCTCGGCCAGTCCGGACAGTCCCAACTGGTCGACGAACACCCGGACCATGTCCTCGATCGGGCGTACCTCGAAGTGGCAGCCGATCCGCTCGGCCAGCTCGGCCGCGTCGGAACGGGAGTGCTCCGTGGAGTAGTGCGAGGGCAGCGACACCCCGTACAGCCCGTCCGCACCCAGTGCGTCCGCGCTCAGCGCCGCGCACACCGACGAGTCGATACCACCGGAGAAGCCGAAGGCCACCGACTTGAACCCGTTCTTGCGCAGGTAGTCCCGCAGCCCGGTGACCAGCGCCCACCACACCTCGGCCTCCTCGGCCAGCGGCTCGGTGAGCCCCTCGTTCTCCTCGGGCTCGTAGGCGGGCAGCGGATCCGGACTCAGCGTGATCCGGTCGACGTGGAAGGCGGGCAGCGCGCGCGGGCGGAAGTGCAGCGGTGTTCCCTGCTCGACCGGTTCGGGGGACACATCGGTGGAGGTGTGGCCGCCCGCGCTGAGCTCCAGGTCGCGCACCAGCAGGTGCTCCGCGAACCGAGGGGCGCGACTCAGCAGTTCCCCGTGGTTCGTGGCGATCATCGAGTCGCCGTCGAAGACCAGCTCGTCCTGCGCGCCCACCATGTTCACGTAGGCCATCGGCGCCCCGGCCTCGGCGGCGCGGCGCACCACCAGCTGGGTGCGCTCGTGGTCCTTGGCCCGCTGGTACGGCGAGCCGTTGACGCAGACCACCGCGTCCACCCCGACCTTGCCGAGTGCCGCGATCGGTCCGCCGTTCTGCCAGATGTCCTCGCAGATGACCACGCCGATGTCGAGGCCGTGGAACCGCACGATCGGCAGGTCGTAGCCGGGGGCGAAGTAGCGCGCCTCGTCGAAGACGCCGTAGTTCGGCAGGTGGTGCTTGAAGTAGGTGTCGACCACCTCACCGCCGTGCAGCAGTGAAGCCGCGTTGCGCACCCCCTCGTCGTCGCGGTCCAGATGCCCCACGATCACCAGCGCCTCGCCGCAGCCCGCGTCCCGCAGCCGCACCGCCAGCGACTCCAACTCGGCGCGGTTGGCCGCCGCGAACGACTTGCGCAGCGCCAGGTCCTCCACCGGATAGCCGGACAGCACCATCTCCGGGAACGCCACGACGTGCGCCCCGCGCGCCACGGCTTTCTCGCTGCGTTCCAGGACCAGTGAACTGTTACCCGCGATATCGCCCACGCAGGGGTTTACCTGGGCCAGAGCTACGCGCAACTGCGGCATGTCCCCATCCTCGCTCAGTGACGCCGCGCACGTTCGCCGGGGCGACCCATCGTGCGGTGTCGGTGTCGCGTGTCACGATCCCGCGCATGCTTCGCCCACGAATCGTGGTCGCCGCTGTCGCTCTTCTGGGGGTTACGACGGCGTGCTCGAACACGCAGGAGTCACAACAGCAGCACAACGAACCATCCGGCGCGCAGAACTCCACCGCCGAGCTGCGGCGCTACTACCAGCAGTCACTCGCCTGGGAGAACTGCGAGTCCTACACCACCACACCCCGCACGGAGAAGCTCTTCGGCGCCGAGGGGCTGGAATGCGCCCGGCTGACCGTGCCGCTGGACTACGACGAGCCCGACGGCGAGACCGCGAAGATCGGCGTGCTGCGCCGGTCCGCCTCCGATGAGCAGGCGCGCATCGGATCACTGGTGCTCAACCCGGGCGGTCCCGGTGGTTCCGGCATGCAGAACGCCGCCGCGCGGGTCTCCGACGTGAAGGGCACCGAGCTCGGCGAGAAGTTCGACCTGGTCGGCTTCGACCCGCGCGGCGTCGGGGCGAGCACCCCTCGCGTCAAGTGCCTCAACGCCGCTGAGAAGGACGCCGCTCGACTGAACTCCGAGGTGATCACCTCCGACGGAGCCGTCGAACGGATCGAGCGGGAGAACCGCCGCTACGCCGAGAAGTGCGCCGAACGCAGCGGTGAGAAGTTGCTGGCCAATGTGGGCACCGCCAGCGTCGCCAGGGACATGGACGTGCTGCGGGCCGCGCTCGGTGACGAGAAACTCACCTATCTCGGCTACTCCTACGGCACGCTGCTCGGCAACGAGTACGCCTCCCGATTCCCGGACCGCGTCCGCGCCATGGTGCTCGACGGTGCTATGTCACCGGGTGAGTGGGACCTGGCCGAGACCGACCTGGAACAGGCCGCCGGGTTCCAGCAGGCCTTCGACTCCTTCGCACAGTGGTGCGCCCGGCAGCAGCGCTGCGCGCTGAGCAGCGATCCGAACAATGCGGTGCGGCGGTTCCACGAGATCACCCGACCGTTGATCGGCAGTCCTGCCTCCACTGTGTATGACGGAAGAAAACTTTCCTACGCGGACGCCCAGACCGCCGTGTATCAGGCGATGTACAACAAGCGGAACTGGGAATACCTCAACATAGGACTGTCCCGACTGGCCAACGGCGACGGATCGGTGCTGCTGCAGCTGGCCGACCTCTACCACCGCAGGGCCGAGGACGGTTCCTACTCCAACATGATGGCCGCATACCAGGCGGTGCTCTGTGTGGACGCCAACCGCATCGGCGGCAGGCAGCAACAGCGCGAACTCAACCGGAAGTACCGGCAAGCCGCCCCCTTCACCGACGACGGTCAGCCGGTCAGCTCCGCCCGCGGCCGCTGTGCCTTCTGGCCCGTCCCGGAGACAGGTGACAAGCCGGAGCCCCGACCGGGGAAACTGCCCGCCACGATGGTGATCTCGACCACCGGAGACCCGGCCACGCCCTACGAGAACGGGCGAGAGCTCGCCGACGCGCTCGGCGGACGGCTGCTGACCTACGAGGGTGAGGGGCACGGGGTGTTCCTCGGCGACAACGAGTGCGTGAACAAGGCAGGGACGCGCTACCTGGTCGACCTGCGGGTCCCCGAGCAGGGCAAGCGCTGCTCGGCCTGATCCAGGTTTTCCGGTCGGGGCCGTGCCCGCCCCACCGGAAGCTCCGCACCGACAGTCCCGCGCCGAGCATCCCGGTCCGAGTGGGGATCGGCCACGCTGTCGGCGGACGTGCCCCACCCACTCGTGACCGAGCGGGTGGGGCACGAACCCGCCCGGACGCTTAGGGTGCGGGCATGGACCGTCAGCAGGAGTTCGTGCTCCGCACTCTGGAAGAACGCGACATCCGCTTCGTGCGGCTGTGGTTCACCGACGTTCTCGGCATTCTCAAATCGGTGGCCATCTCGCCCGCCGAGCTCGAAGGGGCCTTCGCCGAAGGGATCGGTTTCGACGGATCCGCGATCGAGGGGTTCTCCCGCATCTACGAGTCGGACATGGTCGCCAAACCCGATCCGGCGACCTTCCAAGTACTGCCCTGGGAAACCGCCGACGGCGAACACTACTCGGCGCGGATGTACTGCGACATCACGATGCCGGACGGATCGCCCTGCTGGGCCGACCCCAGGCACGTGCTCCGGCGCACCCTCTCGAAGGCGACCGAGGCCGGGTTCACCTGCTACGTGCACCCGGAGATCGAGTTCTTCCTGCTCAAGGATCTGCCCGTGGACGGCAGCGAACCCGTGGCCGCGGATTCCGGCGGGTACTTCGACCAGGCCAGCCACGACGCCGCCCCGCACTTCCGGCGCAACGCCATCGAGGCGCTGGAGGCGATGGGGATATCCGTCGAGTTCAGCCACCACGAGGGCGCCCCCGGGCAGCAGGAGATCGACCTGCGCTACGCCGACGCCCTGACCATGGCCGACAACGTGATGACCTTCCGGTACACGGTCAAGGAGGTCGCGCTCACCCAGAACGTGCGGGCCTCGTTCATGCCCAAACCGTTCAGTGAGCAACCCGGTTCCGGGATGCACACCCACATCAGCCTGTTCGAGGGCGACCAGAACGCCTTCTACCACCCGGAGAATCCCTACGAGCTCTCCGACACCGGCCGGGCCTTCGTGGCCGGGCTGCTGCGACACGCCAGGGAGATCAGCGCGGTTACCAACCAATGGGTGAATTCCTACAAACGCCTCGTGGTCGGCGGTGAGGCGCCCACGGCGGTCTGCTGGGGCCACGCGAACCGCTCCGCACTGGTGCGGGTGCCGATGTACTCGCCGGGCAAGTCCTCCTCCCGGCGCGTGGAGATGCGCAACCTCGACTCCGCTTGCAACCCCTACCTGGCTTACGCGGCCATCCTCGCCGCGGGGCTGCGCGGCGTGGAGCAGGGCTACGAACTTCCCCCCGCGGCCGAGGACGACGTCTGGTCGCTGACCGAGAGCGAACGCAAGGCCGCCGGATACCCCAGCCTGCCGCAGAACCTCAACGAGGCGCTGTCCGAGATGGAGAACTCGGAGCTCATGGCGGAGACGCTCGGCGAGCACGTGTTCGACTTCTTCCTGCGCAACAAGCGGGCCGAATGGAACGCCTATCGCAGCCACGTCACGCCTTACGAGCTTCGCACCCTGATGCCGATGCTGTGATCCGGTCGGGGAGTGCCGACCTCGAAGCCTCGACGGTAGGTTCAGGACCCGTGAACGATCCCCTGGACCACTCCGAATCGAACCAGTGGCCGTCCGCCGATCCGGAAGGGCTCGATTCGGCGGACGAGTTCGTCGACGAGCCTGCCTGGCCCGCCGAACTGCCGGAGGACGAATCGACTCGGCCAGCCGGGGGCGGGAACGGGTTCCCCGCCCCGCACGGCTGCACGGTCGCCCGGCACGGTCAGCTCGCCGGGGCGCGGGTGCTGCGTGACTCGTTCCTGCGGTGCCACCCCGGCGGGCGGTTCACGATCCTGCTGCTGGACTTCGAAGCCGACCTCGAAGCCGACCTGCGGGAGGAGGTCAGCACCCCCGCCGACATCGGTATCGACGATGTCGAGTTCTCCCGGCTGGCCACGGCCTGCGGCGGCGAACCGCTCAACTCGGTCGTGCTCCCCGGGCTGCTCGCCCGTCTGCTGCGCTCCGAACCACTCGTGCTGTATTTGTCGCCGGTGGTCCGGGTGTTCGGCTCGTTCGGGGAACCGCTCGCCGCACTCGGCGACGAAGCGCCGTTGGGCCTCGCTCCCCGTGTGCTTCGCCCGTTGCCCGCCGACGGGTTGCGTCCCGGATCGAGGGACCTGGCCCGGGCGGGCTCGTTCGATCCGAACCTGCTCGCGGTAGCTCACGGCGCGGAACGGGTGCTCGACGAGTGGGCACAGCGGGTGCGTGCCGAACCGGACGCCGCGGCCGAGTTCTTCGAGGGGCTGCCCGCCATGGTCGAACACCGGGTGCTGCGCGACCCGGGCGTGGGGCTGTCGGTGTACAACGCCGGGCAGCGCGAGCTCGAAACCTCCGATGGTTCGTACACAGTGGATGGTCATCCGCTGCGTACCGTCCACTTCGAGGGGTTCGAACCGCAGCGCCCCTGGTTGTTCTCCGCGGAGTACTCCGATCGCCCCCGGGTGCTGCTCTCCGAATCACCGCCGCTGGCGCAGCTGTGTGCCGGCTACCGCAACGCGCTCGTCTCGCGGGGAATGACGGGCGAACGCACCTCGCCGTTCGACGAACTGCCCGACGGTACGGTGCTGCCGACTGCGCTGCGCGCCGCGTACCGGACCCAGTGGCTGTCAGCCGAGTCCTCGGGCGACCCCGTCGTGCCCAGTCCCTTCGAACCCGCCGGGCCGGAACGTGACCCGTTCGCCGAATTCCTGGAGTGGGCGGGCAGCCCCGCCGACGAGCAACAGCGCGCCGCGGGGTGTTCCCGGTGGGACTTCGCCCTGTGGCAGGACGACCAGGTGCTGCGGCGTGACTATCCGCGCCCGCTGACCGACGACGCGGCCGCGTTCCGCGAGTGGTGCGCCGGAGTCGGGGTGGCCAGTGGGCGCGTGCCCGCCCGGTTGGCCCGGAGCAGGGGGACCGACGACTCCGAGATGACCGACCAACTGGGGGTCGCGGTCGTCGGTACCGGACGGCTCGCCGAACTGGTCCGGCTCGCCGTGCGCACCTCCGGCATCCCGAACTCGGACGACGCGCGCTACCCCGTCGTGCTGCGCTGCGATCCCTCGGTGCCCGTACCCGCGGGACACCACCTCATCGACATCCGGCCGGACGGTGGGGCCGATCCGGCCGACACCACTCCCGCTTCCGGCGAACCCACCGAACTGTGGGCGCTCTCGCAGGCGGGCAGGCACGCGGCGCGCCACGTGGGGGTGCAGGCCCGCGTACTCGCGCTGCCGTTCCCGGAGCGGGAGCCACCGGAGCCCGCCACCCGACAGGCCGCGCGGGAACGCCTCGGGATCGACGAGGAATTCGTCTTCGCCGCCTTCGCCGACCACGCCGAGGAGCACCGCGCGAACGTGCTCGGCCTGGTGACCGCTTTCGGTGCCGCCTTCGGCAGCCGCACCGACGTGCGGCTGGTCGTGGCGGTCAGCGGTGCCGCGGAGCATCCCGAGGCGGCGGAACGCCTGCGGTTGGCCACCACCACCGACCACCGGATCCTGCTGCTGGAGCGGGACGACGCCGAGGAGACGGTCCTGGCGGTCGCCGACTGCGCCGTCTCGCTGCACCGGGCGGACGGCGGTGTCGGCGGCGACCGGTACGCGCTGCGAATGCTGCACGCCGCGGGGTGCGGGATTCCGGTGATCACGGTGGAGCAGGGGGCGGTCGGTGAGCTGTTCGGCTCGTCCGGCGCGGTGCTGGTGGGATGCCACGGCAGCGGCGAGCCCGACGTGGAGTCCGCCGCTGCCGCGCTGACCTCGGCCGCCGACGATCCGCGGGAACTCCAGCGGTTCGCCGTCGCGGCGGGCGAACGGTTGTCCCGACAGCTCGCCCCGAGCAGGGCGGGCGAACAGTTGCGGGAGCGGGTGGAGGCGGCCTACCGCAACTGGCGGGCCAAGTGGGCACGTGACCAGCACGCCCCCGACGAGGATCCGTTGCGTCCGTTGCTGATCGCCCGTCACGCGCTGCACCGCCCACCGGAAGTGGGAATGGGTGGGCGCAATGCCGTTACACCCGCGTTGCGCAAGGCCGTGCTCAAGGCGTTGGGCCACTACGACGAGCACATTCGCGACATCATTCGCTCATTGCTGGACGGGGTGGAGAAAACCTCCTCCGAGCTGCTTCGCAGGCAGCAGGAACGCGCCGACGACCTCGACATCAACGCGGTACGCGCCGAGCTCACGCAACTAGCCCAGCGGCAGGAGCAGCTCGGTTCACGAGTGGCGGGAGCCGACGACAGCACGGTGCAGGCCCGTACCGAACTGGCGGAGCACGACCGCAGGCTGCGCGGGCTGGAGGAAACCGGCGATTCGCTCGGTCAGCGACAGCTCTCCGAGCTCGCCGAGCGCATCGACAGCCTCACCGGGGCGGTGGAGCGGACACTGGACCGGGTCGACCGGTTGGAGCAGCGGATCGAGGAGTCGGAGAAGAGCCAGCAGGAACAGCTGGAGAACGGGTTGCGCCGCAGCGCCCTGGACATCGACAACGCGCTGCGCGGTACCGACGCGTTGCGTCGCATCGTGCTGCGGGAGCACGAACGCAACAGCGACACGGCACATCTGCCCGGCACTCCCGTGGTGTGCGAGGCGGGACTGCTGCGGTTGCCGGCCGACGACACCGTGATGCTGCCGTGGCTGTCCTCGCACCACCGCTGGGACGCCGAGGTCTCCGCCCTGATCGACTCCCTGCTGGAGCCGGGTGGGGTCTTCCTCGACGTGGGTGCCTACGTCGGTTACCAGGCGGTCCGCGTGCTCGGCAGGCTCAACCACACCGGGCGTGTGATCGCGGTGGAGCCGGATGCGGGCGCCCGTGAGCTGCTGGAGCACAACGCGGAGGTCAACGTCACCGAACGGCTCAGGGAACGGCTCACCGTACTGGACGGCGCGGCCTGGGACGACGACGGTGAACTGCTCGGGTTGCCCGCGGGGACCGGCGGGGTGGAAGTGACCGCTTCCGAGGGCACGGGCGGGCAGTCCGTTCCGGACGCGCGTGCTTCCGTCGTCCGGTTGCGGGGGGTGCGTCTCGACGGGGAGCTCAACAGTGAGCACGGGATCGGTGAGCGCAACCTCTCCGTGGTGCACGTGGATGTCGGATCCAGGGTGCATCGGATCCTGCACGGGCTGGACGGGCTGTTGCGGCAGCACCGCCCTTCCGTGGTGTGCTCGTTCACCCCCTCGGGAGTACGGGCACTGGGTGACGAACCGAGCGGTGTGTTGGACGAGTTCACGTCCTGGGGCTACGACATCGTGCCGGTGGGCAGGAGCGAGCCGGTGGCACCGGAGCAGTTGATGCGGGCGATCGGTGCTTCGGAGACGAGCACCGTCAAGTTGTGGCTGCGACCCGAGCCGAACACCGAATGAGCCCCGGCCCGGGCGATCGAGTGAACCCGGGGCGAGGGAATGAACTCGGCGTCGAGCACGTTGTGGTCGTGTCCGCGGCTCATGGGCGAGTCGTGTCCTCGGGAACCGCGGTTCACGCTACAGGGGTGACCCCCCGTTCGAGTGAGCTGTGGCGGTGGGCTAGGCTGTAAGAACAAGTGAACAGGAGCCCGCAGGGTTTCGAACGGGCCGGAACGAGCGGGTTGACACCGCTGGCCGGGCCGAGTAAAGTAACTTGGTGCTCCCGACGGGAAGTCGTCGAGAGTGGTTCCGGTGCTTGGCTGATCCGGGTTCTGCTTGGATTCGGACCCCCGTTCTACGGGGTGAACAGCCGGGTGCTAGAGTAAAAACAGAAGCAATCGGGAACAGCCGGAGAGCTTCGGTGACTCTTGATTGTTCGGACCCATCGCGTGGGTGGTGGGTGTGTTCTTTGAGAATTCAACAGTGTTTGTGCACGCGTGTGTGTGTTTGTTTCTTGTCTTTTTTGCTTTGAGTATCAACTCGCATTGTGCCTCTGTTGTGGGGTGTGGTGTGGGTTGTGCTGGGGTTTGATTTTTTCCATGCATTGTTGGAGAGTTTGATCCTGGCTCAGGACGAACGCTGACGGCGCGCTTCACACATGCAAGTCGAGCGATGGCGCCGGTTTTCGGATCGGTGTGCAGAGCGGCGGACGGGTGAGTAACACGTGAGTAACCTGCCCTGGGCGTGGGGATAACCC
>NZ_FOMZ01000004.1:49445-391938 GCF_900112765.1 Actinopolyspora alba | reverse complement strand
GCTTTTCCGTTGTTCACCGCATTCACCGTAGCACCCCAACCAACCCCCCACTCACCGGGGGGTCACCCACCCGCCAACTCACCACTCACCCCAACAAGGCAAGCCCGAGCCAGCAAGCACCAGGCACCACATGCAGTTCTTCAAACAACCAGCCACCACCACGAACCGAAACCCGAAAACCACCGAACAAACCAGAACCACGTCCCAGCTCATCCACCCTCGTGATTTCCAGCCCGGCACCGCCGTGCTGACAACAACCACTCTAAACCCCCACCACACCACCCCACACACCCACCCCCCGCTAATTAACGAAATCCCAGGACAGCCCCGATAAATACCCCGAAAACCATTCGGATAACCGCCGTACGCCCACAGTTCACCGGGGCCGCCCGCATGAGCCTCCCTAACGGGGCGTGAGCGCACCCGCCGAATCGGACTGTCCACGACGACCTTCACGCAGTTCGTGCTGCCAGTTGGTGATTCGGCGCACGACGAGTACGGCCAGTATCGCCGCTGACACTTGTAAGGGAGCGACGAGAAAACCGGCCAACGCCAGGTCCTGATAGAACGCGAGCGCTTCCCGCCCGGTGAGGTCGAGCGGATTTCCGTTCGACCCGATGTGCGCATAAGTGATCACACGCGCGTGGCGGTCCGTGCAGAACATCGCGAGAAAGAACAGCCACCAGGCCCAGAGCAGCCCACCCTTGTAATCGGCACTCGACTCCATGCCGCCCCGCTCGTGGCCGGGACGACTCGCTCGCCAGATGTCGGTGAGGATCTGCTTCGGGAACCAGAAATTGACCACCGGGACGATCCAGCCGAGGATCAACCAGGGCTTTCGCCGCCGGTGTACCCCGGGGTCCAGCACTTCCGCGTTGCCGCGCACCCGGAACAACCAGACCAGGAAGAGCACCATCGCTGGCAGCAACACGAGTGCGCTGAGCACCCCGACCACCAGTTCCAGCCCTTCCATCGGCAAGAACTCCATGTTCCAGTAGGAGCGCGACTGCTCCATCGCCTCGCTGTACACCACGAACAGTCGGAGCTGCACGAGAAAGTACAACGCCTGGAACACGGCGAAGCACAACAACAGCACGATGGTGGCGATCCCCAGGCCGCGTGTGGGCCGCAGGGCTCGCCGCGTGTCGATCGGTGGGGCCGCCCCGGCGATACCGGGTTCGGCAGGCGGTACGGCCCCGAGGTCGCGCAACCGCTCGGCAGGCAGTGCCCTGCCACCGCACACCGCGCAGTACTCCTGGTCAGCAGGAACGTGCCCACCACACACGGCACAGTTCACTCGTCCACTTCCAATCTCGCCGAACGACAAAACGGCGCGGACACTACCGGGGCGACCACTCGGCGGGCACCCGAATTTCGAAACCTTGGAGTGCCGGTGTCCGGATCGTGACCGGCTCGTGACGGTGCCGCTCACCGGCCCAGTACGCGCCGAAGTTCCGCTCTGGCAGCGGCGCCCGACGAGTCGAAACGACTCGAGTAGAGCTCGTCGAACTCCTCGGTTCCCAGCTCCGAGCGCAACCGAGCGCACATCTCGCGCACGTCGGGATCTCCCCGGTCCAGCACCCCCTGCAGTGCCGCTGCCACGCCGAGCAATCGCGCGGCTTCTCGCGGAGCTCCCTCGGCGAGCACCAGTCGGGCCAGCTGCTCGCACAGCACCGCGCTCACCGGTCTGTCCGCCACGGGATTTTCGGAGTCCAGAGCTTTTCCGAACAGTTCACGAGCACCCGCCGGGTCGTCCTCGTCCAACGACAACCGGATCCGGAACGAGAGCAGCAGATCACGCATCATCGGATGTGGTGGTGATCCGAGTTCCACGAGATCCGCCTCGGCGTCTCGCACCAGCCGGTGAGCCGATTCGGTGTCGCCCTCGGCCCTGGTCAGTTCCATCCACCCGTAGGTGACGACGACGCGATGACTGGAGGGAGTGGTGCCCGCCAGCCGGGAAGCCTCGTCCAACTCGGACCGTGCGCCGGAGAGGTCCCCCATCCGAACTCGGTGCATTCCGATGCGGGCCAGCTGTGGCACCAGTTCGGTGGTGGAACGCAGCTCGCGCAGCAAACGTACGGATTCCGTGAGTCGCTCGACAGCGCTTTCGTGATCGCCCCGCAGCGAGTGGAAATCGGCCGTGCTGCCGATGGCCTGGGCCTTCCCCCAGCGATCACCGATCGCCTCGAAAGCGGCCACGGCCCGCTCGGCGTGCTCCTCCCCCTCACCTGTCTCGCCCCGGCGCTCGGCCAGTATCGCCCACCCGTAGTGCGCGGCGGCCCTGGGCCACGGATCGGGGTGTTCGGCCGCGCGCCGCAACGAGTCCGCCATCTCGTCCAGCCGCTCCGTCAGCGACCAGACCATGGGTTCCAGCAATCCCAGGTAGACGTACCGCGACATCGCGCCCGTGTCGCGCAGCTTCTCCACCGCCGCGCCCAGCCGTTCCGACCAGCCGTAGGAGTCCTCGTAGAGCCTGCTGACCAGCTCCACCACCGCGCGGCTCTCCGCGGGTGCCTGGCCGGACAGCGCAGCCATGTCACGCATCCGCCCGGCGAGTTCGGTGTGGCGCATGGTCATCGACCAGTACCAGTTGAGCGCGGCGGCGAGCCTGATACCGATATCGGCGTCGGAGTTCTCCAACGCCCAGTGCGACGCCCGCATGGTGTTGTCGTGCTCGACGTCCAGCCGTGCCAGCCACGTCAGTTGTTCCCGGGAGTGGATGCGGGGGGCCGCGGTCTCCGCGAAGGCCAGAAAGTGCTCGGCGTGACGACGCCCCAGGGCTTCGACCTCGTCGGCGGCCGCCAGCTGCTCGGAGCAGAAGGCCCGCACGGTCTCCAGCATCCGGTAGCGCATCACCGTGCCCTGGTCCACGGCCTCCACGAGGGACTTGTCCACCAGGTCGGCGAGCAGCTCGTCCACGTCCGCGGCGACCGGTCCGGCACCGGAGCACACTTCGGCCACCGATTCGGCACGCGCGGAGCCCGCGAACACCGACATCCTGCGCGCCAGTGTGCGCTCGGGTTCGGTCAGCAGCTCCCAGCTCCACTCCACCACCGCTCGCAGCGTGCTGTGGCGCGACATGGCGGCCCGGTTTCCCCTGGTGAGCAGCCGAAACCGGTCGTCCAGCCGTTCCGCGAGCATGCGGGGGCTCATGGAGCGGACCCGGGCGGCGGCCAGCTCGATGGCCAGTGGCATGCCGTCGAGCTCACGGCAGATCTCCATCACGTCGGCCGCGTTGGCCGCGGTGAGTTCGAAGTCGTGGCGCGCGGCGGCGGCGCGCTGCACGAACAGTCGGACGGCGGGGCCTGCAGCGGCCGCTTCGACGTTGTCGGGAACTTCCAGCGGCCCCACGGGGAGCAGTTTCTCGCCCGGCAGTGCCAGCGGTTCCCTGCTGGTGGCCAGTATCCGCAGCTCAGCGGCGAGGGTGAGCAGCCGCTCGGTCAGCTCGGCGGCTTTCGTGACGAGGTGCTCGCAGTTGTCCAGGATCAACAGGGTCGGTTCGGAACCGAGCGTCTCCACCAGCCCGGAGAGCGGATCGCCCGGAGGACCGTGATTCAGTCGGGGTGCCTCGCGGACTCCCAAACTCGTCAGCACCGCGGCGGCGAGCTCCTGGTCGTCGCGCACCGGCGCGAGTTCCACGAACAGCACCCGAAGCGCGGTGATCCGGGAGGCGCTCTCGATCGAGAGTCTGGTCTTGCCGGAGCCGCCGGGGCCGAACAGCGTCACCAGGCGCGCGTCACGCAACGCGTGGTCCAGCCGCTCCAGTTCCGGCTCCCGCCCCACGAAACCGCTCAACCGCCTCGGCAGCGCCGCGCCGTTCGGAGCGGTCCCGCCACCGGTGCCGGGATCGTCGTCCGGTGGTTCTCGCTCGGTGGCGTCCACTGTTCCGGAGGGGCTGGGCGCTGTTCCGGAGGTGGGGGCCGCGTCGTCACTTCCCTCCCGCAGCAGAGCGAGACGCATCTCACGTAGCCGGTCACCGGGTTCGGTCCCGAGATGTTCGACCAGTCGGTCACGCAGCTGTTCGTAAGCGCTCGCGGCCTCGGCCCTCCTTCCGGCGGCGCGCAGCGCGCGGAAGCGCAGCTCGGCTAGGCTCTCGTCCAGCGGATACCTGGCGGTCAGCAGCGCGAGCTCCTCGATGAGCCCGGCGTGGTCGCCGAGTCGCAGCTCGGCCTCGATCCGCTCGGTGAGTGCGGCACGCCCGAGCCGTTCCAGTCGGGGGACGGTGGCCTCGGCGAACGGGAGATCGCGGAAATCGATCAAGGGATCGCCGCGCCACAGTTCCAGCGCGGTTCGCAGGTCCTCGACCGCCTCCGCGGGAAGGTTCCGGCGCAGCGCCCCACGGCCACTGGCGACCAGCCGCTCGAAGCGGTGCAGATCGACCTGGTCCGGGTCAGCCCGCAGCGCGTAGCCGACCCCTTCGGAGCTCAGCCGCAGACCGGTCGTGGCACGCAGTGCCCGCCTGGTGCGGGCGACCAGCGTGTGCAGCGCGTTCGTGGCATCGCCGGGAAGCGCGTCGGTCCAGAGATCGTCGATCAGCGTCCGCACCGGAACGCTGTGGTTGAGGTCCAGCGCCAACCGCGCCAGCAGGGTGCGTACCCGGTTACCACCCAGCTCGACCGGTTCTCCCCCGTCGTCGTGCACCCGGAACGGGCCGAGCATCACCAGCAGCACACGACACCTCACCAGTTCCTGTCGCGTCCTCGCGAGCCGCGACGGACCGAAGCCGCCCCGATGTGACAGCGCATCACCGGCCGCGCTCCGACCGTTCGTCGCGACGCCGTCGCAGCCACGTGACGAGTACACCGACAGCGGCGGCGAACAGCACGACGGCTCCGAGCAGCACGGGCCATCCCCAGCGACTCGACACCGCGTCCAGCGTACGTCGGGTGGGGCTGTCCTCGTCGGCCAGCACCACGCCGAGCAGCACCACGGCGGCCAGCAGGACCGCTCCGAGCAGGGCGTACCTCGGCCTGCCCAGCACTCGGGCACGGCGGTGCAGCACCCGGGCGACCTTGACGAGGCGGAACACCCGGACGAGCTGGACAGCGGCGACCACTCGGACCAGCCGCAACACCTGGGCGGGGGCGAACGCGAACACCACCGCCGGGATGGTCAGCACGGTCACCAGTGCCATCCACCAGTGTTCCCGCAGCCAGCGGGATCGATCCCGGCTGAACCAGAACAGCAGCGCCGACTCGGCGGTGAGCACCAGCATCGACGACCAGTTGAGCACGCTGCCGAACAGCGACACCGGCCCGTCGAGCCGGGTGAGGAACACCGCGGGAACGGAGACGGCGGCGGCGGTGAGCACCGGAACGTGCAGCGCGCTCCGGATCCGGTCCTCGCCGCTCCGCCGGGAATCCACGCGAATCTGACCTTACCGCTCGTTCCGGAGGTCCACGGCGGTCGTGGTGCCGGGCGACCGACGAAACGATCCCGCCCCCGGAGGGACGGGATCGATCGTTTCGACTCGGTGGATCACTCGGAGGAGCCGGAGCCCTCGGACTGGTCGTCCTGGTTGGAGCCGGAGCCCTCCGAGGACGAGCCACCGGAGGAACCGGCCAGGTCCACCGGCGGGGTGTCCGGAACGGTGGAAGGCTTGAGCTCACCCCGGAAGGTGAACTGGGCCTGGTCCTCGGTGCCTTCCTCGTCCCAACCGTCGACGTCGACGATGACGATCTGACCCGCCTCGACCTCGCCGAACAGGATCTTCTCGGAAAGCTTGTCCTCGATCTCGTGCTGGATCGTGCGGCGCAGCGGCCGGGCACCCAGCACCGGGTCGAAGCCCCGCTTGGCCACCAGCTTCTTGGCCTTCGAGGTCAGCTCGATGGACATGTCCTTGCTCTTGAGGGCGGTTTCCACCCTGCCGATGAGCAGGTCGACCATCCGGATGATCTCTTCCTCGGTCAGCTGGTGGAAGACGATCACGTCGTCGATCCGGTTGAGGAACTCCGGACGGAAGTGCTTCTTCATCTCCTCGTTGACCTTGGACTTCATCCGCTCGTAGTTGGTCTCCTGCTCGTTACCAGCGGTGAAGCCCAGACCGACCGCCTTGGAGATGTCGGCCGTGCCCAGGTTGGAGGTGAAGATCAGCACCGTGTTCTTGAAGTCGACCACACGGCCCTGACCGTCCGTGAGCCTGCCGTCCTCCAGGACCTGCAACAGCGTGTTGTAGATCTCGTGGTGGGCCTTCTCGATCTCGTCGAACAGCACCACGGAGAACGGCTTGCGGCGGACCTTCTCGGTGAGCTGGCCGCCCTCCTCGTAGCCGACGTAGCCCGGAGGGGCACCGAACAGCCGGGAGGCCGTGTAGCGGTCGTGGTACTCACCCATGTCGATCTGGACCAGGGCGTCGTCGTCGCCGAACAGGAACTCCGCCAGCGACTTGGACAGCTCGGTCTTACCGACACCGGAGGGACCGGCGAAGATGAAGGAGCCGGAGGGACGCTGCGGGTCCTTCAGACCGGCACGGGTGCGGCGGATCGCCTGGGAGACCGCCTTGACCGCGTCCTCCTGACCGATGATCCGCTTGTGCAGCTCGTCCTCCATGCGCAGCAGCCTGGAGGTCTCCTCCTCGGTGAGGCGGAACACCGGAATACCGGTCCAGTTGGCCAGCACCTCGGCGATCTGCTCGTCGTCGACCTCGGCCACGACGTCGAGATCACCGGCCTTCCACTGGGTCTCGCGCTCCTCCTTCTGCGTGATGAGCTGCTTCTCCTCGTCACGCAGCCTGGCGGCACGCTCGAAGTCCTGCCCGTCGATGGAGGACTCCTTGTCCCTGCGGACCTCGGCGATCTTCTCGTCGAACTCGCGCAGGTCCGGCGGTGCGGTCATCCGACGGATGCGCATCCGCGCACCGGCCTCGTCCAGCAGGTCGATCGCCTTGTCCGGCAGGTACCGGTCGTTGATGTAGCGATCCGCCAGGCTGGCCGCTGCCGACAGGGCGGAGTCGGTGATGGAAACGCGGTGGTGCGCCTCGTAGCGGTCCCGCAGTCCCTTGAGGATCTCCACGGCGTGGTCCAGCGAGGGCTCGCCCACCTGGATCGGCTGGAAACGACGTTCCAGGGCCGCGTCCTTCTCGACGTTCTTGCGGTACTCCTCCAGCGTGGTGGCACCGATGGTCTGCAGCTCACCGCGCGCCAGCATCGGCTTGAGGATGCTCGCCGCGTCGATGGCCCCCTCGGCGGCACCCGCACCGACCAGCGTGTGGATCTCGTCGATGAACAGGATGATGTCGCCGCGGGTCTTGATCTCCTTGAGGACCTTCTTCAGGCGCTCCTCGAAGTCACCACGGTAGCGGGAACCGGCGACCAGCGAACCGAGGTCGAGCGTGTAGAGCTGCTTCTCCTTCAGCGTCTCCGGGACCTCGCCCTTGACGATCTTCTGGGCCAGCCCCTCGACCACGGCGGTCTTGCCGACACCGGCCTCGCCGATGAGGACGGGGTTGTTCTTGGTGCGGCGGGACAGCACCTGCATGATGCGCTCGATCTCGGTGTCGCGGCCGATCACCGGGTCGAGCTTCGACTCGCGGGCGCTCTGGGTGAGGTTGCGGCCGAACTGGTCCAGCACCAGCGAGGAGGACGGAGTGCCCTCGCTGCGGCCACCGGCCTCGGCCGGTTCCTTGCCCTGGTAGCCGGACAGCAGCTGCAACACCTGCTGGCGGACGCGGTTGAGATCGGCGCCGAGCTTGACCAGCACCTGCGCGGCCACGCCCTCGCCCTCGCGGATCAGCCCGAGCAGGATGTGCTCGGTGCCGATGTAGTTGTGCCCGAGTTGGAGTGCCTCCCGCAGCGACAGCTCCAGAACCTTCTTGGCCCTCGGGGTGAAGGGGATGTGGCCACTGGGCGCCTGCTGGCCCTGGCCGATGATCTCCTCGACCTGCTGGCGCACGCCCTCAAGGGCGATCCCCAGCGATTCCAGCGCCTTGGCGGCGACACCCTCACCCTCGTGGATCAGACCCAGGAGAATGTGCTCGGTGCCGATGTAGTTGTGGTTGAGCATCCTGGCCTCTTCCTGGGCCAGGACAACCACCCGCCTCGCGCGGTCGGTGAACCTCTCGAACATTCGCACTCCCTGACTGCTGCGCCGGCGGTCTCGTACCGGGCACCGCTCCTGCTCACGCCGATGCCCGCGATGGGTTCAGCACTCTGAACTCCACTCTAGTAGCCACGGCGCACTCAGGGCTGTTCCGGCTCGCAGCCCACTTCTCGACAACGTTGCGTTCAGTCAGCCCAACAGGCCGTTGAGCTGCGAAATTCCATTCGAAAACCAGGTCGCTCGCAGTGTCCGCCGAGCGCGAACACCGCCTCCGACGGACCGAATCTCACTCATCCGGCCCAGTGTGGTGACTGTCAGGCCCGGTTCGGTGCAGAGCCACGGTGCTCGCGGGTCAGGAACCGCGGGTTCCGGGACCGGCATCCTCCGATTCCGAACCCCGGGACTGCCTGCCGCCCACCGGAACCACCAGGGGTGTACCCGTAACCGGGTCCGGAATCACCCGCGCCCGGAGATCGAAAACCTCGTGCAGCAACCGCTCCGTGAGCACCTCTCCCGGAGGGCCCTGCGCGGCGATCCGTCCCTCGGACATCGCCACCAGCCGGTCCGCGTAGCGGGCGGCCAGGTTGAGGTCGTGCAGCACCATCACCACGGTGCGCCCGCTCTCGGTGTGCAGCCTGCCGATCAGCTCCAGCACGTCCACCTGGTGCGACAGGTCCAGGTAGGTGGTCGGTTCGTCCAGCAGGAGCAGATCGGTTCCCTGCGCCAGCGCCATGGACAACCAGGCACGCTGCCGTTGCCCACCGGACAGCTCGTCCACGGACCGATCGGCGAGGTCACCGATACCGGTGAGCGACAACGCCTCGGCCACGGCCGACTCGTCGTCCCCGGACCACTGGCGGTACCAGGCCTGGTGCGGATGCCTGCCTCTGGCTACCAGGTCGGCGACGCGGAGTCCTTCCGGAGCGACCGGCGACTGCGGCAACAACCCCAGCGTACGCGCGACTTCCTTGGTGGACATCCGGTGGATGGGTTCGCCGTCCAGCAGCACGCTGCCGCGCTTGGGCCGCAACAGCCTGCCCAGGGCCCGCAGCAGCGTGGACTTGCCACAGCCGTTGGGACCGATCACGCCTGTGACGGTGCCGTCGACGACGTCCAGGTCCAGCCCGTCGACGACCACGCGCTCGCCGTAGCCCAACGACAGGTCGCGGGCGCGCAACCGGTTCCCCGCCCCCTCGGAGGAACCGCTCCCCGGTAAGGACCCGGTGGCCGCGGCCGTGCTGTCGACCGTGTCGTGCGCGATGTGCGAGGCGGTCATGTCTGAACCTCCCGATACCGGTGGACGAGCAGATAGATCAGGTACGGGGCGCCGAGCGCGGCGGTGACGATTCCGACCGGTAGTTGCAGCGAACCGAACAGCGTGCGCGAGACGAGATCGGCACCGACGACGAGAAGCGCTCCGAACACCATCGACACCACCAGTGGCGGTCGCGGGGTGCCTGCCGTGCGGAGGGCGATCTGCGGGGTGGCGAGCGCGACGAAGGCGATCGGCCCGGCCGCCGCGGTGGCCAGCGAGGCGAGCACGGCGGCCCCGAGCAGCAGCGCGCCCCGGGCGATGTTGACGGGCACCCCGAGCTCGCGAACCGTGTCGTCGTCGAACTGCAACGCGCCCAAGGCGTGCGAGCCGAGCAGGGTCAACGGTACGAGCACCAGCAGGGCCAGCCCGACCGGCACCACGTTGTCCCAGTCGCGCGCGTTGAGGCTGCCGGTCAGCCACACCATCGCGCGTCCGGCGTCCTGGGTCTCACCGATGGTCAGCAGCCACAGGGTCGCGTTGACCGTCAGCGCGTTCATGCCGATGCCGACCAGCACCAACCGGAACGAGTCCACGCCGCCCCGGTAGGCCAGCAACCCGACCAGCACCGCGGTGGCGATGCCGCCCACCAGCGCGACCAGGGGCAGGCCGAGGCTCGCGACGACGCCGCTGATCCCGCCGAGCGTGCCGGAGGTGACGATGACGACGGTCGCGGCCGCACCGGCACCTGTGGTCACGCCAAGCAGATCCGGGCTGGCCAGCGGATTGCGCACCACCGCCTGCGTGATCGCGCCGGACAGCCCGAGCGCCGCTCCGACCAGCAGCCCGGTCAGCGCACGCGGCAACCGCAGTTGCAGCACCACGAGCCGTTCCCCGGCGTCGCCACCGCCGAACAGCGTGCGCAACACCCCCAGCGGGGAGATCGGGTAGTCGCCGAGCGCCAGATCGCAGGCGAACACCAGGAGAAGCCCCGCGAGGCCGCCCAGCAGCGCCACCAGCGGCCGGAGGCGCAGCACCGTGGACACGGGGCCGACGCGCAGCGGGACGCGGCCACGTACCCGAGCGGCCGGGGCGCCGACGGGGGTTCGCACCGATTCCGTCACAGCCGCATCAGCCTCCTGCGTCGTACGAGAGCGATGAAGAAGGGGGCGCCGATCATCGCCAGCATCACGCCGACCTGGATCTCCGAGGGGCGCGCCATGACCCGGCCGACCAGATCGGCCAGCAGCACCAGGCAGGAGCCCCCCAGCGCCGCGAACGGCAGCAACCAGCGGTGGTCGGGGCCCGCGAAGTATCTGGCTATGTGGGGAACGATCAGGCCGACGAAGCTGATCGGGCCGCACATGGCCACCGCGCTCCCGACGAGCACCGCGATGGCGGTGATCCCGATAGCCCTGGACCTGGCGACGTTGTGCCCCAGCGCAGCGGCCATGTCATCACCGAGGGAGAGCGCGTTGAGCCCGGGAGCGCTGGCGAGTCCCAGCACCAGCCCCAGCAGCAGGAACGGCAGCACCCGTTGGATGAGCCCCATGTCGGAGACGGCGATGGAGCCGACCTTCCAGAACCGGTAGGTGTCCAGGCTCTGCCGGTCCAGCAGCACCAGGGCCGAGGTGAGTGCCTGCAGCAGTGCGCTGATCGCCGCCCCTGCCAGTGCCAGCGCGACCGGTGTCGCGCCTCCCTTGCCGATCGAGCCGATCAGGAACACCGCCAGCGCGCTGATCAGCGCTCCCGCGAAGCTGAACCAGATGAAGCCGAGCATGCCGGTGATGCCCATCGTGAACACGGCCAGCACCACCGCGAGCCCCGCGCCCTGGGTGATTCCGAGCACGCTGGGGGCCGCTATGGGGTTGCGGGTGTAGCCCTGCATGAGCGCTCCGGCCAGTCCCAACGCGGAACCGGCGAGCACTCCCGCGATGGTGCGCGGGATGCGCAGCTCGTAGATGATCACGTTGTTCTCGGTCCGCGAGCTCGCGAAGAGCGCGTCCACCACCGCGCCGGGCGGTATGAGCTTGGCTCCGATGAGGACGCTCAGCGCGCAGCTGAGCAGCAGCAGACAGCACAGTACGCCGAGGCCCAGCAGCCGGCCGCGTCGTCGCGAGTTCAGCCGGTTGGACCGCGTTGCCCGATCGGATCTCGTTGTCCCGTCGGACCGCTGCGCCCGCTCGGACCGCTGCGCCCGCTCGGGGTGTGGTGCGCTGTCGCGTTCGGTCGGTGCGGGGAGGGTTTCCGGCCGCCTGCCCCCTTCGGGGGACTCGTCGTGGGGCTCGGGAGAGGCCGAAGAAGCGGGGCCCGAACCGGACGGGTCGCCTGTGGCCGAACTGCGACTCAAATCCCACTCCCTTGGCTGTCCGCTCCGATTCGCTTAGGTTGCCCACACTTAGGTTAGGCCCACCTAAGAGTAACCGAAACAGGAAGGCGAACCGATGTCGGAAGTCACACGCACCAGACGTGAGTTGCTGCGAACCGCGTTGACCGCCGCAGGCGCGCTGCCCGTACTCGGGTTGACGGCGTGCGGTGGCGAGTCGGGCTCGGCGAAGCAGAGCGGGGGGACGAACACCCGCACCGTCGAGCACGCGATGGGTGAAACCGAGATCACCGGAACGCCGAAACGGGTGGTCGCGCTGGACGCCACCTTCACCAGCGCCGCGATGGCGCTGGGGACGAACGTCGTCGGTTACACCACCTTCGGCGGCCGCGAGAAGCTGCCCGAATACCTCGGCCGGGACCGCACCCGATACGGCGAGCAGGCACAGCGCGTGGGCAGCCTGACCAGTCCGGATCCGGAGCGGATCGTCCAGCGCGACCCCGATCTGATCCTGTCCGCGAAGGTCCGGCACGAGGATATGTACGGCCAGCTCTCCGAGATCGCGCCCACCGTGTTCAGCCGCACGACCGGGGCGACCTGGAAGGAGAACCTGCTGCTGACCGGTCGTGCGCTGGGCGAGGAGAAATCGGCCCAAAACAAGCTGGACGAATACGAACGACGTGCGAGAACGATCGGGGACAGCATCCGTTCGAAGGTGGGGCACAACCCGACGATGTCGATCGTGCGCTTCGCGGGCGAACCGACCGTCCGGCTCTACAGTGCCGACTCGTTCCCCGGAACCGTGCAGCGCGACACCGGGCTGGCTCGCCCCGAAGGGCAGCCCGAAGGGGACGGAATCGCGGTCAATCTCAGCCAGGAGCGAATCCCGGAACTGGACGCCGACCACATCTTCGTGACCGTCTACCCCGACGAGGCGGGCGACGCGGCGAAGACCAGAAAAACCTTCGAATCAAACCCGCTTTGGAACAAACTCACCGGGAAGCAACACCTGGTCGACGACATCACCTGGATGACTTCGGTGGGAATCCACGGTGCACACGCGATTCTCGACGACCTCGCGAACGCGTTCGGTGTCGACGCGGCGCGATAACAGGCCAAGTGTGCGGGGTGCGCTCCGACATTGTCCAATGCGACATTGTCCGCCCGGGGCGCACCCGGCCCCACTCCGGCCCGGTGGTGTCCGTGTGGGCACCTACATCACGTCCGTCCTCGTCCGTACGAGTCCCGTGGCGGTACGAGTGACGTGACTGGTCGTTTCGGCGCCGACGCGCCGGGAACACCATCGGACGCCACGACCGACGGGCACATCCGGACTCAACAAAGCACTACTGGCCACTGCTGCCGAGACAGCGGCCGGTACCCCCGAAACAGCGGCCGGAGCATCGAGACATTCCCCCGCCGCATTCCGAATCGATCTCCGATATCGGCCGGGCGGATATCGAGGGAGCACGGCACTAGCCGCGTTCCGGTTCGACGGGTGTCCGGCGGGACGAACCCGAGCCGACGTCGACCGTCGCGAACTTCAGTGCGCCTTGTGGTACTCGGCGACGATATCGGCGGGGATGCGACCACGGTCCGAAACCTTCATCCCCCGCTTGCGGGCCCATTCCCGAATCGCTTGGTTCTGCTCACGATCCGCGCTCGTGGAACCACCGGACGAAGCCGACGACGAACGCGCGGAACCCGCCTTCGGTCCCGGCTTCTTACGCCCCCCGGCCCGACGTGCACTCGCCAGAAAGCCGCTCAGTGCCTCCCGGAGCTCGGTCGCATTGTCATTGGAAAGGTCGATGGTGTACGAGACGCCGTCCAAGGCGAACTCGACCGTTTCATCGGCCTCTCCACCGTCCAGGTCGTCCACCAACTGGACAGTTACCTTCTGCGCCATCTTCCGCGGTCCTCCCCGGTATTCCTTACAGCGAGACGGTGACGATCCGAGCCCGAACGAGTATCGTCGGTGTTCTCTCGAACCACATCATCCTCGAAGCCGTATCGCGACCGATCACGCATCGAGCCACTAATACATCGTCACCGTTTCATTCTCGCCAGCAAGGTTAGCGCAGCAGTGCCGGATTCGCACTCACCCCACCGAAGAAATTTTCGCTCCGTCATCGATCAGGGGAGTGCGATCACGTCATTCCGGACGCACGAGCGGGAACAGGATGGTCTCCCTGATGCCCAGCCCCGTCAACGCCATCAACAACCGGTCGATACCCATTCCCACGCCGCCCGTGGGGGGCATTCCGTACTCCAGCGCCCGCAGAAAGTCCTCGTCGACGGGCATGGCTTCCTCGTCGCCCTCGGAAGCCAACCGCGCCTGCTCTTCCAGTCGCGCACGTTCGACGACGGGATCGACGAGCTCGGAGTAACCGGTCGCGAGTTCAAAACCCTTCACGTAGAGATCCCATTTCTCCGCCATCCCCGAATGCTGTCGGTGTTGCCGGGTCAACGGAGCGGTATCCAGCGGAAAGTCCCGCACGAATGTGGGAGCGTGGAGATGGTTGCCGACCATGTGCTCCCAGAGTTCCTCGACCAACTTACCGTGCCCGAACGACGGATCGAGCTCGGACAAACCGGCGCTCTCGGCATGCTTACGGAGCGTTTCGACAGAGGTTTCGGGGGTTACTTCCGAACCGAGCGCCTCGGAAAGCGATCCGTACATCGTAATGTTCGCCCATTGCCCGGAAAGATCGTACTCGGAACCGTCCGCCCAAGTGACGGTCTGAGTGCCGAACAGCGACTGGGCCGCTTCCTGGATCAGCGCGCGGGTGAGTTCGGCCATCGCGTTGTAATCCGAGTAAGCTTCATAGAACTCGAGCATGGCGAACTCGGGAGAGTGGGAAGAGTCACTCCCCTCATTGCGAAAGTTCCGATTGATCTCGAAGACCTTCTCGATACCGCCCACGACGCACCGCTTGAGGAACAGCTCCGGGGCGATGCGCAAGTAGAGATCCATGTCCAAGGCGTTCGAGTAAGTCACGAACGGCCTGGCCGCGGCCCCACCCTGCAAAGTCTGCAACATGGGCGTCTCCACTTCGAGATATCCGCGCCGCTCGAACGAATCCCGCAGCGAACGCAATGTCGCGGCACGGGTGCGAACCGTTTCGGCCGCCTGGCTACGGACCAGCAAATCCACGTAGCGCTGCCGAACGCGGTTTTCCTCGCTGAGTTCCTTGTGGGCCACGGGCAACGGCCGCAACGACTTGGCCGCCATCCGCCACTCGTCCGCCAGCACCGAGAGTTCACCGCGTCGAGAGGTGATGACCTCGCCCGCGACGAAAACGTGGTCCCCCAGATCCACGTCGGACTTCCACTCGGACAGGGACTGTTCGCCGACCTCGTTCCGGCTGAGCATGGCCTGCAGCTCGCTGCCGTCCCCGCCCCGCAACGTGGCGAAGCACAGTTTGCCGGTGTTGCGCATGAACATAACCCGGCCCGCCACGCCGACCCGTTGTCCGCTGGACGCGTCCACGGGCAGCTCCGAATGCGCCGCCCGCACCTCGGACAGCTCGTGGGTCACGGGCAGCGAGACCGGGTAGGGATCCTGGCCCTCGGCAAACAGACGTTCCCGTTTCTCCCGACGCACCCGCAGCTGCTCCGGCAGGTCCTCGGCTCCGTCGACACGACTCGATTGATCCTGGTCATTCACGGTTTACAAGGGTACGGACCCGCCGGGGGCGACATTCCGGCAGGATGGGCAGCCCGTACTCCGGCCGCGCCCCGGCGCGAGGGGCGCGGCCGCGCCGCGAACTCGTTCGAACCGGCGCATCGAACGCACGAGAGGACACAGGCTGTTCCCTCGACGGGGCGGCGATATCCCCTGCGGGAGCGGTGGCACGAATCACTGCTCGCCGGGTTCGGTCACTCCAGGTTCCGGTCGAAGACCAGCCGCAGCCCGAGCAGGGTGAGCTCGGGGACGTGGTGCGAGATCGTTCGGGACTCGCTGATCACCAGTGGGGCCAGGCCACCGGTCGCCAGTACCGTCGTGGGACCGCCGTGGGTCTCCTCCAACTCGGACACGATGCTGTGCACCAGCCCGTCCACCTGCCCCGCGAAGCCGTAGAGCAGTCCGGACTGCAAGCACTCGACCGTGTTCTTGCCGATCACCGAACGCGGTCTGACCAGCTCGACCTTGCGCAGCTGGGCGGCCCGCGAGGCCAGCGCGTCGAGCGAGATCTCCACCCCGGGGGCGAACGCTCCCCCGAGGAACTCGCCCTTGGCCGAGATGGCGTCGATGTTCGTCGAGGTACCGAAATCGACCACGACGCAGTTCGTGGAATACAGGTGGTGCGCGGCCAGCGTGTTGATCAACCGGTCCGCGCCGACCTCCTTGGGATTATCGACCAGCAGGGGGACACCCGTTCGGACACCCGGCTCCACGACGACCCTGGGAACATCACTCCAGTTGCGGCCGAGCATGACCCGCAGCTCCCGCAACAGCGTGGGAACGGTGGACAGGGCCGATATGCCGGTGATCTTGTCGACGTAGTCGCCCAGCAGACCGCGCATGGTGAACGCGAGCTCGTCGGCGGTCATCCTGGGTTCGGTCCGCATCCGCCAGTCCCGCACCAGCCGAGCCTGTGCCTTCGGCTTCCGGCCGTAACCGGATCGCTGCTCTGGACCATCGGGCTCGTCCTCGTAGAGTCCCAACACGATGTTGGTGTTGCCGACGTCGATAGCGAGCAGCACCGTGGATTTCCCTTCCTGTCGAAACGCTGACACAACGGCGGGCGCTCTCCGCGAGCGACACGTCACCCGAACGAGGCCGCCGGGAACGGCACGCCACCGCACGGCCCCGCGGGCTCACCGGAAGCCCACCAGCACTCCGGACGGCTGGTGGGCATCGATCTCACGATCGCGCGGAGACACCGCTCCACCGGGTTCGCCTCACTCAACCACTCGTGGTGCCCACAGCGGTGGTGGCGAGTCCCGAGCCGTCGGGGGCGTGCCCCGGATCGCCACCTCGTTCGACCACGCGGTTCTCCCCGTCGACGAAGAGCACGCTCGGGCGGAACGACCTGGCCTCGGCCTCGTCCATGACGCCGTAGGCGATCAGGATCACCACGTCGCCCGGATGGACCAGGTGGGCAGCGGCACCGTTGATACCGAGCACCCCGGAACCGCGCTCACCGGTGATGGCGTAGGTCTCCAGCCGGGCTCCGTTGGTCACGTCCACGATCGTGACCTGTTCACCGTCCAGCAGATCGGCCGCCTCCATCAGGGCGGCGTCTATGGTCACCGATCCCACGTAGTGCAGATCGGCCTGGGTGACCGTGGCACGGTGGATCTTGGATTTGAGCATGGTCCGGAACATGCCTGCTCCTTAGGCTTCGAGCTACCGGGGATGGACTACCGCTTCAGATGCCGAGTCGGACGGTCCGAGCTCCACCAGCGCGTTGTCCAGCAGTCGGGTGCCGCCCACCTTCGCGGCGACCAGCAGTCGTGCCTCTCCCGCGTCCGGTGCGGGCCCCAGCTCGGGGTCGCACAACCGCAGGTAGTCGAGTTCGACCATCGGTTCGGTGTCGAGCACCTCGCGCGCGGCCGACAACACGGCGTCCGGGCCGCGCGAACCGGCGTGCACCCCTGCCGCCAGCGCCGCCGACAACGTCAAGGCGGCGGCGCGCTCGCGCTCACCGAGATAACGATTGCGGGAGGACAGCGCCAGCCCGTCGTGCTCGCGCACGATCGGGATGCCCTGCACATCGGTCGGGAAGTTCAGCTCGCGGGCCATCCGGCGCAGCAGCACCAGCTGCTGGTAGTCCTTCTCGCCGAACAGGGCCAGATCCGGCGCCACGATGTTGAACAGCTTGGCGACGACGGTGAGCACACCGCTGAAGTGCCCCGGCCTGCTGGCGCCCTCGAGTTCGCGGCCGAGCTCTCCGGCGTCGATCGTCGTCCGCGGATCGTCACCGTAGAGCTCCCGGCTACTCGGGGCGAACACGAGCTCGGCGCCCTCCCGTCCGCAGACCCGCAGATCCTCGTCGAGGGTGCGCGGATAGCTGTCGAAGTCCTCGCCGGGACCGAACTGGAGCGGATTCACGAAGATCGAGACCACGGTAACGCTGTTCGGGACCCGACGAGCGGCGCGAATCAGCTCCAGATGCCCCTCGTGCAGCGCCCCCATGGTGGGAACGAGCACGATCTTGCGACCGGTGCGGCGCAGCGCGCGCGTCACCTTGCCCAGTTCCGCGGGAAGGTGGTGCACGGTGACCTCGTCGGGGGTGAAACCCGGTCCGGCACCGACACTCTCCGAACCGCCCCGCTCGTCCGTAACGCTCATCAGCGCCCCCCGTCGAGTACTTCGTTGACGCCAACGGCGTCGTCGGCACGCAGCATTCCCGAGCTCACCGCCCGGTCAGCGGTGCGTTTCGCCAGCTGTACATAGCCGGACAGCACGTCCGGCGCGGATTCGCCCAACACGTCGAGGTGGTCCCGCACGGTTCCCGCGTCGCCGCGCGAGACCGGCCCGGTGATGGCCCGGTCCCCGTAGCGCAGCGAGTTGTCCAACGCGGCCGACAGGATCGGGGCGAGCACCCGGTCCGGGGACTCGACACCGGCCGCGCGCAGCAGCTGCGCGCTCTCGTTGACGAGGGTGATCAGGTGGTTGGAGCCGTGGGTCAGCGCCGTGTGGTACAGCTTCCGGGACTCCTCGGCGATCCGCACCGGCTCGGCCCCGAGCTCCACGGCCAGCGCCGCCCCGACGCTGAAGCCGGCCTCGTCGTCCTGCCGGGCCGTCACGGCCACGGTGGCCGCGGCCAACCGTTCCAGGTCCTCCGGCCTCCCGGTGAACGTCATCGCCGGATGCAGCGCCACCGGCAGCGCACCGGCGTTCGCGGCGGGCTCGAGCACCGCCACACCGTGCGCCCCGGAGGTGTGCACCACGATCTGACCGGAACGCAGTGCCTCGGCGCTCACCAGTCCGCGCACCAACCCACCGAGTGCGTCGTCGGGAACGGCCAGCAACACCAGATCCGCCTGTCGTGCGACCTCGTCGGGCGGGCGAACCGGGGCGTCGGGCAGCAGTAGCGATACACGGTTCAGCGCCGCGTCGGAGACGGCGGCCACCGCTCCGACCTCGTGACCCGCCCGGTGCAGCGCGGCTCCCAGCACACTTCCGACGCGTCCCGCGGAGATCACACCGACCCGAAGGCGGGGACGCGGACGCGCTTCAGCGGCCGAGCGCGGGGAATCCGGGTCCGTTCCCGGGCCGCGGACATCGTGCCTGTCAGTGGACACGTCGACCAATCCTCCTACCGTTCCAGTCCCGTACCGGGTACCGGACAGCGTCGTGAGAGTAACCGGAAAACACTTCCGGTGGGATCCCATGGTGGCGAGAGCCACGCACCCGCGGCCCCGAAGACTCGCCCGAGAGTGGCGAGCGCCACAACCACGAGGCGCCGCAACCACGAGGCGCCGGGACCACGAGGCGCCGGGACCGGCGAACGTGCGTCCGAGCCGGCGGGCGTCGAGGCAACGGAGACCCGCGTCAGCGCTTCTTCGGACGCTTGACGTTCATACTGGTCAGTTCGTCCATCCTGATCCGCTCGGTGTAGATCGCCTCCTGGGAGCCGCTGGCGGAACGACGCGCCGTCTTCAGATCCTCGATCAGCTTTTCGCGGCGTTGCCTGCGCACGACGCTCGTCGTGTTTCCGACACTCGCCCGGTGCTGCAGAAACGCCAGTTCGGTGACCGCGATCTGGTAGTCGCGGACGGACCTGGCGGCTTCCTTCCCGGAGTTGCGCCGCACCCTGCGCTTCCAGTCACGTCGTGCGGAGAGGCTGGCCAGTTTTTCGAGCTCGCTGGACACGATCAGTCCCGCCCGCTGCAACGCGGGCAGCTGTGCGGCGACGATGCGCCGTTCGCGTTTGCGGTGCCAGACCACCAGCCAACCGGTTCCCAGGAAGATGGGCACCATGATCACGAAGTAGATGTCGAGGAAGCGCACCCCACCCAAGGTGGTGGAGGCGTTCCAGAAGGCGTGCAGCAACACCGCGGCCAGGAATCCCAGTACCGGCCACAGTCCCCGCGTTCTCGGACCGCCGGCACGCGTCGCGAGACCTATTCCGATCCCGACCATCGCGGTGAACAGTGGATGGGAGAACGGCGCCAGCACACCGCGCAGCACGAACACGGCCACGACACCTCCGGTCATGTCCCCCAGTCCTGCCTGCGCGAACGCCTTGCCGAAGTAGAAGATGTTCTCGATGAAGGCGAAACCGGCCGCGGTCAACGACGCGTAGACGATGCCGTCGACCATGCCGTTGAACTCGGAGCGGCGCCGGAACCACAGTGCCACCACGAAAAGCGACTTCGCGGCCTCCTCCACCAACGGCGCGGTGACCACCAGGGCGAAATGCTGCTGCAGGGTGCCGTTGAACAGGATCTCGCCGAAACCGGTCATGGCGTCGTTGAGCAGGAAGGCACAGGCCGTGGCACCACCGGCTCCCCACAGGAACGCGCCGAGCAGCAGCATCGGCGGCTCGGGCTCCCAGCGGTCGATCCACACGATCGCGGCGAATACCACGCCGACCGGCAGCAGAGCGACCAGCGCACCCACCACGGCCGCGACGTAGCCCACGCGCGCGGTCGCGATGCCGAGCATCGTCAAGCCACACATACCGAGCAGGATCAGACCCGCGATGGGCCAGCCAACGACGCTGTGCTTGTAGGTCTGGTTCCTGCGGGCGCCCGACAGATCAGGATTGGACACGCCAGAAACGATAAAGCCCGCGTGCCACCGGCCGACAGCACCAGCCGATACCGAAATCAGCTCGCGATTCTCACTCGTCGCGGCGGCGACGTCTGCGCGTCTCACCGGAATCGCCGTAGGCGGCCAGCAGATCGTTGACGGATGTTCCCTGCGTATGAGCGCCGGAAGCCCCCGCGGGAGAGGACTGCTGCGCCGAGGAGGTCGCCGCGTCGGCAGCGGGGTTCGGCTCCACCATGGGAGGTGTCACTCCAGTGGGCGGACCTGATGTCTCACCCGATCGTGCGGAACCGTCGTCGGATCGATTCGTACCGCCGGCTGCGCCCTCCCGGGGAGCTCGTGCCGCCGCTCCGGTCGGCGCGGCGGCGGGCGGGGCCTGCTGCGGGCGTTCGACCGGTCCGGCGTCGTTCGGCGGTCTACCGGGTGGCCCGTGTCCACCCGGCGCACCTCCCGCCGTGCCCCCGGGCGGGCGCGTGCCGGAAACCTCGTCACCGGCCGCGCTGCCACCGGAGCCACGTGCCCGAGGACTTCCCGGCGGCCGGGCGGGACCGGTTCTTCGTCCCGGCGTACGGGCCGGTGCGTCCTGGTTGGCCGGGACCGGTGGCGGTGGTTGCGCACCGGCGGCGGGGGGAGGTGGTGCCGCCTGTGGCGGTTGCGCACCGAGCTGATCGGGTGTCGGTTCCGAACCGGGCACGCCCTGGGCAGCGGGATGTCCGACCGGAGCACCCGGTGCCGCGTGCGAAGCGGCTGCGCCCGACCCACTGCCAGGGGGCGTGGCCGCGGGTGGTGTGGGCCCCGGAGGAGACGCTGCCGGAGGAGCGGCCGCCTGGGAGGTGGACATCCGGGCCGCGGCTTCGCGCTGTGCTGCTTCGCCCTCGCCCGAGAACGCCAGCGGAGCGGCACCGACCTCGGCACCGGGACCGGGCTCCCGTGCGACGGGAGGAGCCTGTTGTCGCCCAGGTGCGGCGGAGCGGTTGGGATCGGCAGCGGCAGGAGGTCTCGGTCCCGAAGCGGGTGGACCATCGCTTCGAGGGCGCCCGCCGGGACGCCCGGGCTGGCGCCGGGGCGGAACGCTGCCGCTCGGAGAAGCACCGCCCGCTGCGGGCTCCCCGGCATCCGATGAAGCAACGGCTCCAGCCGCGGCACCGGAATCCGCCGCCTCCGGGGGAACCGGCGAAGCCGCGGCTCCGGGAGCACCTCCCCCGCCGGGAACATCAGCCCGGACGCTCCCCCCGGGAGGGGGTGAACCGGGGACGGCGGGCGCGGGAGAAGCCGGCCGAGGCGCTCCGGTCGCTTCGGAATTCGGCTGGGCGGGAGGTCGTGGCCGGGATTCGGGATGTCCGGGCGCGTGCTCGACGGAACCGGGCTCGTCCTCGCGAGCGGAGTCCGAAGCGGACGCGGCGGCCGAGGAAGTGGCCCCACCGGGGGGCGAACGATTCAGCAGCCGACGCAGCTCGTACAGCTCCGAACGCAGCTCGGCGAGCTCGTTCTCGGTCTCATCCCGGACCCGGCGCAGCGCCTCGTTGTCGGCTTCGGTCTCGTACTCCTCACGAGCGTCGATCTCGCGTTCGAGTTCCAGTTCGTAGCAGCGCTGCCGCTCGGCCAACAGCTCGTCCTGCTCCATCGACCGGTTGCGCATCCGGCCCGCCCACAGGCTCGACAACAGTGCGGCCCACAGCGCGGCGAGGATTCCCAGCCGCAGCATCCGAACGTCGTCGCCGAGAATCAGCGTGACCGTCGCCGCCACGGCCAGACCCGATGTACCGAGCCACAGCAGCACCGCTCGATCTCCTCGCGATCGAGACTCGGAATCGCTCGGGTCAGCCATGCGGCCAACCGTACCCGGAGTTTATCGCTTCGAAATCCGGTGGGACTCTTCGGAAACGAATCGATCACACAGTGAAACGACGGGCAGTACTCAAGAAAAACAGCCCCACCGAGTCGTGCGATAAACCAAGCACCGAACGTGTCCACCCACCGAGAAACACCACTCACCGCCCCAGGACGGCGTCAATTTCTCGCGAAATCGCCGCGCCGGTACGGCGATGCGGCCCCCGTCAGCGTCGATTTCTCGCGAAATCGCCGCGCCACTTCGGCGCGGGCCGCACTCCGACCACCCTCGCAGTCGGCACCATCCCGGCAAAACTACCGAGGTTAACGTTCAGCCTCATCGTCGTCGTCTTCCTGCGGCTCGTCGGGATTGCGCATGGCCCACTCCAGCCACAGCCCACCACCGACCAGCGCCGCCGCACTGATGAGCCCGACAATCGAAGCGATGGTGTCCGAGCCGAACACCCGCACCTCGGCCAGCAGGTACAACAGCATCGAGGCCCACGCCCCGCCCATGAGCGCGCCCACCAACGAGGATGCTTTCGCCAGTGCCACGATCCGGGTCGCCATCATCGGATCGAGTGGTTCGGAGCCACTCCGGTGTTTGGCCCTGGGACGCAGCACGATCGCCAGCACGGCGTCCACGATGGCCACCACCAGCAGTACGCCCCCGGCAGCCACCGGCAACGGCGGCAGTGATCCGTACGACAGCTGCACGACACCGTAGAGCAGCACCGCGGCGAGCAGCGCCGCACCGAAGAGCTCGCGGGGTCTGGTGTAGCTCATCCGTCCTCCGTCCGTATCGCGAGGCAGGCACGTCAACATACGGCGCCACGCCGTGCGTTCCCCTTCGGGCGGGACGTTCCTCCCGGCCCGACGATCAACCGCACTCCGAGCACGAGAAACCGAAGACGTGGCCTAGCGCAACGCCAGGTCGGGGCGTAGCCGCACACCCGCGGTTTCCGTCTCCGGTAGTGCGGCCAACAGCTCGGACACCGCTCCGTGGCCGGGGAGCGTGGCTTCCGGCTCGATCTCCAACCACGGAATCAGCACCGTCGCTCGCTCAGGGGTGCCGGGGTGAGGCAGCAGCAGTTCGGGGTCCCGGCTGTGCACCTCGTCCACGGTGACCACGTCGACATCCAGGGTACGGGGTCCCCAACGTCGCTCCCTGCGACGTTCGGCCTCCCGTTCCAGGTGCTGTGCCCGGCGCAGCCAGTCCCACTCGTCGTCCGCGGCGGACTCGACCAGCAGGACGGCGTTGAGGAAGTCGGGCTGGTCCGTGACCCCCCACGGCGCGGTTTCGTAGACCGAGGAGGTCGTGAGCAGCACCTCGCGCAGTCCCCGAACGGCGAGCCGGAGGTGTTCCAGTCTGTCCCCGAGGTTGGAGCCGAGGGACAACACCGCCCTGCTCATGTCGAAGCGGCCTTCGCTCCTCTGCCGCCGCGGCTGGAGCGGCGGATGGTTACCGACACGTCGTCGAAGGTCACCGGGACGGGCGCGTCGGGCTTGTGGATCGTGACCTCGGCCGCGTGCGGCCTGCCGTCACTCATGATGTCGTCGGCGATCTCGGTGGCCACGGTCTCGATCAGGTCCCGCGCGGGACCGGCGACCACGGCCGCGGCGCGTTCCGCGAGCACCCCGTAGTGCAGCGTGCGCTCGACGTCGTCGGAGGCGGCTGCCTCACCGAGGTCGACCCACACCGTGATGTCGACGACGAACTCCTGGCCTTCCCGTTTCTCCCGGTCGAAGACGCCGTGGTAACCGAAAACCCGCAGTCCGGTCAGCCCTACCCGATCAGCCACGGATCTCACCTCCGTTCCGCCAGGCAGCGGCCACCTTCACCGCGTCGGTGGAACCGCTGACATCGTGCACCCGTACTCCCCAGGCACCGCGGTCGGCGGCCAGGGTGGAGATCGCCGCGGTGGCCGCGTCGCGACCCGACGCGGGACGTGGCGTTCCGTCCGAATCGGACAGCAAGCTGCCGAGGAAACGCTTGCGGGAAGCGCCGACCAGCAACGGGAATCCCATTCCGAGGAAGGTGTCCAGCCGTCGCAACAGCGACCAGTCGTGCTCGGCCTTCTTCGCGAAGCCCAGCCCCGGGTCGAGCACGATGGATTCCTCCGGGACGCCTGCGGCCAGTGCCGCCGCCACGCGTTCGGACAGTTCCGCCCGTACCTCCCCGACCACGTCCTCGTAGACGGCGAGCGAGTTCATGTCCCTGCTGTGTCCTCGCCAGTGCATGAGTACCCAGGGCAGCCCCGAATCGGCGACCGCACCGGCCATCTCCGGATCAGCCAGACCTCCGGAAACGTCGTTGATCATCGCAGCGCCCGCTCGCGCGGTGGCGGAGGCCACCTCGGCACGCGTGGTGTCCACACTGACGGGAACCCCGGCCTCGACGAGTTCCCGCACCACGGGAAGAACCCGCTCGGTCTCGGTGGCGGCGTCGACCCGCTCCGCCCCCGGCCTGGTGGACTCGCCGCCCACATCGACGATGTCGGCCCCCTGCTCCCACAGCCGCAGGCCGTGCGCCACGGCGGCCGAGTGATCCAGGTACCGACCACCGTCGGAGAACGAGTCGGGGGTCACGTTCAGGATTCCCATCACGCGGCAGCGCGACGGCTTCGGCAGCTGAACGGCCATCACTTCCCCCGGATCAACGACAGCGCCTCGGCCCTGGAGGACGAGGAGGAACGGAATATGCCACGTACGGCGGAGGTGGTAGTGGTCGAACCGGCCTTGCGGATACCGCGCATTCCCATGCAGAGATGCTCCGCGTCGACCACGACGATCACCCCCCGCGGTTCCAACTTGCGGGTGAGTGCGTCGGCGATCTGCGAGGTCAGCCGTTCCTGGACCTGCGGGCGCTTGGCATACAGATCGACCAGCCGCGCGAGTTTGGACAGTCCCGTGACCCTGCCCTGCTCGTTGGGGATGTAACCGATGTGGGCCATTCCGTGGAACGGAAGCAGGTGGTGCTCGCACTGCGAGTACATCGGAATGTCCCGGACCAGCACGAGTTCCTCGTGGGCCTCGTCGAACGTCCGGTCCAGCACTTCGTCCGGATCGGTGTAGAGCCCGGTGAACAACTCCTCGTAGGCGCGGGCCACCCGTGCTGGGGTTTCCCGCAGCCCGTCGCGCTCGGGGTCCTCACCCGCCGCCAGCAGCAGCTCCCGGATGGCGGCTTCGGCGCGGGGCCTGTCGAAATACTCATCGACCAATTCGGCGGGATCGGATCCGAACTCCGCGTCCGGCCCGATAGGCACGCCCTGACCTGTCACGTGTCTTCCCCTCCACAGCGGTGAGGCACCCGGCTCGGCGAGCCGGGTGCCTCGTTCCACTGCAGTCCGCGGTTACCGGCCGCTGTTGGGGCCGGTCCCGTTCTCGTTGCCGGAATCCGGGTCACCCTCGGAGTTCCGTTCGGAGTTCTGCTGGTTGCCCACGTCCGGCCGTTCCGTGCCGGAAGCGGGCGTCTCCGCGTCGGCGGAACCCGAGCGAGGCTGGTGACCGTTCTGATCCTGGTTCTGCTGGATCTGCTCGGTCCACTGCTCAGCAGCGCCGGGTTGCTCCGCGGGGCGCTGTCCCTGCGGCGCGGCGCCCTGCTCCCAGGCGGGAGAACCGTTGTACTGCGGCTGGCCCTGCTGCGGCTGGCCCTGCTGCGGCTGATAGCCGGACTGTCCACCGGGCGAGGTGGCGGGGGTCCAGCCGGGAGGGGCCCCGTAGTTGGGCGGCACTCCCTGGGGAACCTGACCACCCTGCGGAGCCTGTCCCTGCGGGACATGCCCCTGCTGTGGCTGCCCACCCTGCGGCGGCTGCCCACCCTGCGGCGGATGGGGCAGCTGCCCCGTACCCGGCTGCTGGGTACCGGGCTGCTGGCCCGGTGCGGGCTGCGGCGGATAGCCGTGGGCCTGCCCCTGCTGGTTGTCGGGACCGTACTGCCCGACGGGCTGCTGCGGTCCGTAACCGTTGGATCCGGAGACGGCTCCGACCGGTGCGGGACTGGGCTGTTCGTTGATCGGCGGCGGCCAGGGTTCGCCGCGTTCCATCGCCAACTCGCCAGGCGTCTTGATCGGCGGCTTGTCCGAGGGAGTGCGCCCGCCGAAGTCGTTGAACGCGGTGATCCGGGGGCGCTTCTCCACATCGGCGAAGATGCGCTCCAGATCGGTGCGGTTCAGCGTCTCCTTCTCGATCACTTCGAGCACGAGGTTGTCGAGCACGTCCCGGTAGGTGTTGAGGATCTCCCACGCCTCGGTGTGCGCCGCCTCGATCAGCTTGCGCACTTCCTCGTCGATCTCGTGGGCGACCTCCAACGAGTAGTTCGGCTGCTGGCCCGCCGAGCGCCCGAGGAAGGGGTCACCTTCCTCCTTGCCGTACTTGACGGCGCCCAACCGGGCCGTCATGCCGTACTCGGTGACCATGGCGCGAGCGATCTTGGTGGCCTGCTCGATGTCACTGGAGGCACCGGTGGTCGGCTCGTGGAAGACCAGTTCCTCGGAGGAACGCCCGCCGAGGGCGAACACAAGACGACCGATCATCTCCGAGCGGGTCATCATGTCCTTGTCGTCCTCGGGGACGACAAGCGCGTGCCCTCCGGTCTTGCCCCTGGGCAGGATCGTGAGCTTGTAAACCGGCTCCAGATCCGGCATGGCCCAGGCGGCCAGCGCGTGACCACCCTCGTGATACGCGGTGATCTTCTTGTCCCGCTCGGAAATGATCTTGCTCTTCCGGCGCGGGCCGCCGATCACCCTGTCCACCGATTCCTCGAGCGCGGCACCGGTGATCAGCTGCGCGTTCTCACGGGCGGTGAGCAGCGCGGCCTCGTTGACCACGTTCTCCAGGTCGGCACCGGAGAACCCGACGGTGCGCTTGGCCAAGCCGTCCAGATCGGCGTCCTGAGCCAGTGGCTTGCCCTGGGTGTGCACGTTCAGGATCGCCCGCCTACCGCGCAGGTCGGGCGGAGCGATGGGGATCTGCCGGTCGAACCGACCGGGCCGCAGCAAGGCGGGGTCGAGGATGTCCGAACGGTTGGTGGCGGCGATCAGGATGATCCCGCCCCTGGAGTCGAAACCGTCCATCTCGACGAGCAGCTGGTTCAGCGTCTGCTCCCGCTCGTCGTGACCACCGCCGAGTCCGGCACCGCGCTGCCTGCCGACCGCGTCGATCTCGTCGACGAAGACGATGCAGGGCGCGTTCTGCTTGGCCTGTTCGAAGAGATCACGAACACGGGAGGCACCGACACCGACGAACATCTCGACGAAGTCGGAACCGGAGATCGAGTAGAACGGCACCCCTGCCTCACCCGCGACCGCGCGGGCCAGCAGCGTCTTACCGGTACCGGGCGGCCCGTAGAGCAGCACGCCCTTCGGGATCTTCGCCCCGAGAGCCTGATAACGGGTCGGGTGCTGCAGGAAGTCCTTGATCTCGTGCAGTTCCTCGACGGCCTCGTTGGCTCCGGCGACGTCACCGAACAGGGTCTTGGGCATGTCCTTGGTGAACTGCTTGGCCTTGGACTTGCCGAAGTTCAGCACCTTGCTGCCGCCGCCCTGGGCGTTGTTCATCATCCACATCACGAGCAGGACCAGCAGGCCCAGCGGGATGAGATAGATGAGCAACTGGCTCCAGATGGAGCTCTGGGACACCTCGGTGTCCCAGTTGGAGATGCCGGACTGCTCGATCCGATTGACGATGTCCTCTTGGGAACCGGTCGGATACTTGGTGATGATCCGGTTGCTGCCCTGAACCTGGACGCCGTCGTTCAGAGTCAGCCTGACCCGCTGTTCTTTGTCCTCGATCGTGGCTTCGGCTACGTTGCCCTGCGAGATCTGCTGCAGCGCCTTCGAGGTCGACACATCCGTGTAGCCACGCGTGTCGTCGAAGAGCACACTGAAGGCATAAATCAGCAGCAACCCCGCCAACAGCCACAGCAGCGGGTTGCGGAGCAGGCGCTTTCGGTCCATTCACTTGCGGCCGCCGAGCGGCCTCGACCCTCCCTGACTGTCACGTCGGGTGGTGGCGGGCGTCCATTTAACGTCCACCCCCGGTTCAGCCCAGCGTACCGCTCGCGGCAGTGTCGAACTGCGCGAGTCGCTTCACCGGCAACCCAGGGTACCCGCCCCTGGCGTTCCAACGGCCCATGCACCGGATTAGTTCCAACAGTCCCCTTGCTCGGTGACACAACGCACGGACGATGGTCGACCGTACGCCGTGAGCGCCCTCACTTCCAGCGATCACCGTGATCCCGGATCACCGTCACTTCCGGACACCGGGGAACGGCGCACAGTCCCCTCACGGTTGTACCCGTGGTACGGCACTCGCGGAAAACCGGATCACGTTCCGGAGGTGTAGACCTTCGGATCGAGACTGCCGATGTACGGAAGATCACGGTAGCGCTCGGCGAAGTCCAGCCCGTAGCCGACGACGAACTCGTTGGGAATGTCGAATCCGATGTAGCGCACCGGCACCTCGACCTGTACGGCATCGGGTTTGCGCAGCAACGTGCAGACCTCGACCGAGGCCGGTTCCCGTGCGGCGAGGTTGCGCAACAGCCAGGACAGCGTCAGCCCGGAGTCGATGATGTCCTCGACCACGAGCACGTGCTTGCCCGCGATGTCCCGGTCGAGATCCTTCAGGATGCGCACCACGCCCGAGGACGAGGTGGACGAGCCGTAGGAACTGACCGCCATGAACTCCAGCTGCGCGGGCCGGGGCAGTGCGCGGGCGAGATCGGTCATCACCATGACGGCGCCCTTGAGGACACCGACAAGCACCAAATCGCCCCCCGAAAGGTCCCCGTAGTCCTCGTCGATCTGCTTGGCCAGCTCACCGACCTTGTCGTTGATCTGCTGCTCGGTGATGAGCACGGAGGCAATGTCGCCGTCGTACACGGCCCGGCTTCCCCTCTCGATTGGGTCGTTGTTCACCCGTCGCTCGACCGTTGCTCGGTTCCGCGACCCCCGCATTCCACCAGAAGGGTCCCACGCCGACGAACCAGCGCAAAGTTTCCTGGCAGAGCGTGACCACCCTGCCCGCGCCAGTCGCCTACCAGGGCATCTGCGGCGCGCAGATGGGCGTCGCTGAGTTCAGGGACGCCCTGTCCGGAGAGCCAGTCCCGCAGCACTCGTCTGCGGAGCGCGGGAGGATGCTCGGCAAGACTACGCGCGTCGAGCGCCCTCGAGTCGGCCACCCGCTCGCGGATCCCCGCGGCGACCGCGTCCAACGCGTCGGCGTCCTCCCGGAGTTGGACGGCGGTGCGGGAGAGCGCCTCGGCGACCCCGCCCTGCAGGACCTCCTCCAGCAACGGCAGCACCTCGGCGCGGAGCCGGACCCGGGTGAACGCGGGGTCCGTGTTGTGCGGGTCGCGCCAGGGCCGCAGCCCCAGTTCCTCGCAGGCCTGTTCGGTGGTTCGACGAGTCACTCCCAGGAAGGGGCGCGCCCACGGCCCGTCCAGCGGGCGCATACCTGCCAACGAGCGCGCGCCGGAACCACGCCCGAGCCCCAGCAGCACCGTCTCGGCCTGGTCGTCGAGGGTGTGACCGAGCAGCACCGGGGACCCTTCGGGACGTCGGAGTCGCAGCGCCTCGTAGCGGGCTCGTCGAGCCGCGGCCTCCGCACCACCCACCCCGTCCGGTTCGACGCGCGCGACGTCCACCTCGACGCAGCCGAGCCCGGTGAGCTGTGCCGCGGCGTCGGAGGCGACCCGATCCGAACCGGGCTGCAGCCCGTGGTCCACGACGACCCCGTGGACCGGTACGTTCCGGTGCCGCGCGAAATGGGTGGTGGCCGCGGCCAGGGCCAACGAGTCCGGGCCACCGGAACAGGCGACCACCAGCGGGAGACCGCGGTAGCGGGCGGCCGGTTCGGAGTCGAGCAGTCGTCGCACGGCGAGCCGGACGGCGCTGACGCTGGGAGCTGGCGGCACGGACCGATTATCGCGCCACGGGACAGCCGGAGAGCTCACCGGTGGTGGTGCGGGCCCGTCGCCTCCTCGGATCCCTGGCGAAACCCGCCCGGACGTCCGGGCACGGCGGGAGCTCGCGGGCGGGAAGTCCCGATCAGCCGTGCACCCGCCGCAGCCAGGCGGGCGGGTCCGAGAGCTCGGAGCGGGTGGGCAGGTTGTCAGGTTCCTGCCATACCGCGTTGAATCCCGTCATGCCGACGGCATCCACCACCCTGCGGGTGAACTCGGCCCCCTTGGCGTACTGCTTGATCTTCGCGTCCACCCCGAGCAGGCTGCGCAGCACCCGGTCGAAAAGACCTCCACCGGCCCGGCGCTGGGTGAACCGCTCCCGGATGGTGTGCACACTGGGCACCACCCGAGGCCCCACCGCGTCCATGACGTGATCCGCGTGTCCCTCCAGCAGAGTGGAGATGGCCAGAATCCGGTCCAGCGCCGCACGCTGCCGCGGACTCTGCAGCAGCTCGACCACTCCGAGCATTCCGGGGCTGGTGTCACTCCCACCCGTCCGCGCCGCCCGGAGCTCACGAGCCGCCGCGGGCAACCTGCCGAACAGCTCACCGGTGGAACCCTCCATCTCGGTGAACAGTTCGCCGATACTGCGGGAGAAGTGCTCGCGCAACCAGGGGACGGCGTTGAACTGGAGCCGGTGGGTGGACTCGTGCAGACAGACCCACATCCGGAAGTCGTCCTCGGGAACGCCGAGTGCGCGCTGCGCGGCGACGATGTTGGGGGCGACCAACAGCAGCCTGCCCGGATCGCCCGACCCCGACTCCGCGGGAGCGAACGGATCGTACTGGCCGAGAACCTTGGTGCCCAGGTAGGCGAGCACGAGACCGGCCTGCATCCCGGCACCACGGCTGTTGACGGCGGCCAGCACCGGATTGACCTCGTCCCGGTCCTCACCCCCGGCTCCCGCCAGCGCGGTGTCGGTCAATTCGGCCATCCCACGAGTGGCGCCCCGCAACCAACCCGGTCGGTCCACCACGTCGCCCGGGGCCACCGGAAGATCGGTGCCCAGACCGGTCAGTTCCCGGACGTGTGTCTCGGCGCTGACGCTGAACTCCCGGAGCGAGGCAACGACGCCGTCGGCCTCGGAACGCGAGATCTCCGGGCCGGGGCCGAGCAGCCTGCTCGCGGTGGCGACAGCGGTGTTCCAGTCGACGGCGTCGCCGCTGCCGTGCCCGGAGACGTACCCGTCCCGGCGGTGCTGACTCGGTCGGGCATGCCTGGCCGAATCCCGACGTAGCGGCGCTGACAGCGCGGACGCACGAACAGTCACGTTTCCGACAGTACCCGTGCGGACATCACACGGCGAATCTCCGTTTCGCGCCCCACCACTTCCAGCCCCCGCCACTTCCAGTCCCGCCACTTCCAGCCGTCACGAGCGAGCGGCGGAAGCGGAACCGGGCAGCTCGCTCAACGGCAGCCGCAGGTACGCAACGCGGCCGCCAGTTCGTCGATCACCGGGCGTACGGAGACGGGATTCCGCCCGTTGGACAGGAACGCGAACGCCAACAGCCTGCCGTCCCGAGTGACGACGGTGCCCGCCAGGGCGTTGGTCCCCGTGAGTGTTCCGGTCTTGGCACGGACCCACCCGCTGCCCTCGGCGGCGTCGCCGTCGTAGCGCCCGGCCAGACCACCGGTTCCGCCGGCCACGGGAACGGAAGTCAGCAACGGCCGCAGTCTGGCGGAACGACCCGAGGGACTCTCGACGGGAGCGCTCGCGGTGCGCATTATCGCGCCCAGGATCCGGGCGGGCAGCTCGTCGGAGGCGGAGAGCCCGCTGCCGTCGACGATGTCGACACCGGTCAGATCGAAACCGTTCTCGCTCAGCACGGTGCGGACCGCCCGGACGGCTCCGGAGAACGACGGTTCGTTGCCGGTGGTGATCGCGACCTGCCGCGCGAGGGCCTCGGCGAGCACGTTGTCCGAATCCCGCAGTGTTTTGCGCACCAGATCCCGCAGCGGCGGCGACTCGACCTCCGCGAGGGTGGAGGCCCCCGAGTCGACGGTGGTCCTGCTGACAGAGCTGGTGGGAGCTCCCAGCCTGGAGGCGAGCTCACGGGCCGCGTCCAGCGCCGGTTCATCGCTGCGTGAACTGACCTTGCTCTTGGGGTCCTGACGCCCACCGTCGAGCATCACCGGCTGGATCGGGGCGACATATCCCCTGGCCACGTCCGCCGGATCCCAGCTGTCGGCCAAGCCCGGTCCGCTGTAGCGGCTGACGTCGACCTTGACCGACTCGATGTCGCCGGAAGTGGTCGACCGGATTCGCTCCACCAGTTCGTCCAGCCTGGCCGCACCGGGATAGACCGAACTCTCCCCCTCGGGCAGTGCGGACAGCGTCGGATCACCGCCCCCGACCAGCACTATGCTGCCGGGTTCGCTGCCGCGCACGACCTTCGTGCGGAACCGGAAATCGTGGTCGATAGCCAGCAAGGCCGCCGACGCGGTGAGCAGCTTGTCGGTGGAAGCGGGAACCAGCCCCTGGTCGGGGTTCCGTTCCCAGAGGGTCCTGCCGGACCTGGCGTCACGGACCACGGCTCCGAAGTCCCCGAGCACCGGATTCGAGGCGATCTCTTCCAACTTGGCTTCGACGCCCTGTTCGGTCGGTAGGGGGGCCGAGGCGTTCAACCCCTTGACATCGGGGCGCAGCGAGACCGGGGCGGGCGGATCGGCACGGGGGTTCAACACGTCACCGAACCAACCGGAACCGCGGAACACCAGCACCGCGGCGATCGCGATCACGCCGAGCAGGGCCACCGCCGAGAGCACGAGCGTCCTGCGGCGTCCACGGGGCGGGGGTTCACCGGAAGCCGCGGGAACGGCCTCGCCGGATTCGGGGCTGTCGCCGTCGAGGTCGCCGTAATCGTCGTGATCGCCGTCGTGGTGGTCGCTGTCGTGGTGGTCGCTCTCGTGGTCGTCGTGGTCGAGAGCTGCCGCGGTACCGGTGGTGGGGTTCTCCTCGGATCCCCTGGCGGCCGGTTCGGCGGTGTCAGCTGGGTGAGCTGCCTCGGTACGCGGTGCGGGCTCGGCAGGCTGGGAAGGCTCGACGGGCTGGGAGGTCTCGGCGGATCGAGAGGCGTCGACGGGATGAGCGGTGCCGACCTGGTGCGGACCGACCTCCTGGTCGGCCTGTTCGTCCCGCCGGGGCAGCAGCTCTTGCTCGACGGTTCCGGCCTCGTCGTACTCCCCGTCCCGGGGAAATTCCCCGCCCCGCGCGGAATGCGGAGACGCGCCTGGTTCCCACGGGGTCGCTTGCCCCCCGGCACGGCCGGGATCCTGCCGAGGAGGCCACGCGGAAGTCGTTTCCGAGCCGATCGGGATATCGAAATCGGCGGGAGCGGCCGGACGAGCCGGACCGGGATGCCGACTACCGGTGGGAGCACCCTGCTGTTCACCAGCGGCGTTTCCCGACTGGTGATGTCTCTGCTGTGCGGTGAACCGCTCGGTTCGCTGCTCCAACCGCTCGCGGTGTTCCGCCGGATCCGGTTCGGCGCGCGGCCACCCGGGATCCGCGGCGGGAATGCGCGGCATGCGGATGGTGGGGGGATCGGTGGCGGGAGCGGAGCCGGGGGCCGGACTCCCGCCGGCCTCCTGGTCACGCTGGCCCGATTCCTGCCCGCACTGCTCGGAGTCCTGCTCCTGTTGACCAGAGTCCTGCCGCTGCTGGTCGGAATCCTGCCTCGACTGGTCCGGCTCCTGCTCAGTGGGACGGATCGCGCTGAAGCGCTGGGTGCGTTCGACCGCGGCGGGATCCTGCTCCGGCCACTCCGGCTCCGAGTCGGAGGTCTCCGATGTCGGCTCGGTGGTCGCGGGCCGGGGCTCCTCCTGCTGGTGCTCCTCCTGCCGGGAATCCTCCTGCCGGGAATCCTCCTGCGGAGAGTTCTCCTGCCGGTGCTCCTCCGACTGGGATTCCGGTGACTGCGCATCCGACGACTGGGCGCTCTGCGCCTGGGTGGAGTGCTGCTCGGGATCCTCCGCGGGCCATTCGAACGAGTCCTCCGGCTCCGGGACGGTGTCGGACGTCTCGGTCTCCGGAAAGCCGTCGGAGAAGTCCGCGGGGAAGTCGCCGGTGGATTCGGCGGACGATGCCGCGTCGTCACGACCGCCCGTCCCAGCCCGTGATTCCTGGGGTTCGGGCAAGTGCTCCTCCTAGCGACTCTCACCGGCTCGCGAATGCGATCTCGCACACTGTGTGCGGCTGGAACGGCTGACTTGTCCCACACTAGTTGCGTCCGTGGGAGTGGTGGACGAGGCCACACCGGAAACGGTGCGGACCGCTGAGCGAGAACCGCCGAGGACTGTCGCCGTGCGCGCCGGTCAGGCCGGAACGGCCGGGCGGCGATCACGGCGCCGGGTACTCCGGCCGGAGCGTGCACCCGCTGCGAGCTGGGATTATCCGACCCCGCGAGCGGTTTTCAAAGCCGGTTCCTAGGCTGTAGTCATCACTCCACCGGTGGTGGTAACGGTTCGGACACGATCCACTCCGATCCGATTCCACGCCGGATGGTCCGCCCCAGGGCGGGCGATCGGGGACTCCCCGAGCAACGGCCGGGAACGGCACCATCGCCGTCCGAAACATCACTAGGACGAATGAGGAACGCGTGGACTTCGACGTCACGATCGAGATCCCCAAAGGGGAGCGCAACAAGTACGAAGTGGACCACAAGACGGGCCGTATCCGTCTCGACCGGACGCTGTTCACCGCCACCCAGTATCCGGCCGACTACGGGTTCATCGAGGAGACCCTCGGCGAGGACGGGGATCCGCTGGACGCGCTCGTGCTCATCCAGGAGCCGACCTTCCCCGGTTGCCTGATCAGCGCTCGCGCCATCGGCATGTTCCGGATGCGCGATGAGAAGGGCGGCGACGACAAGATCATCTGTGTGCCCGCCGACGATCCGCGGCAGGAGCACATGCGCGACATCCACCACGTGCCGGAGTTCCACCGGCTGGAGATCCAGCACTTCTTCGAGGTCTACAAGGACCTGGAACCCGCCAAGAGCGTCGAGGGCGCCACCTGGGTCGGCCGGGACGAGGCCGAGGCGGAGATCAAGAAGTCGTACGAGCGGGCCAAGGAAGAGGGCCACTGAGTCTTCGGACTCTCCGTTCGGCTCGTCGGGACGCCCCCACGGCGGCGGACTCACCACCCGACCGTGAGCGGTTGCCCCGACATCGAGCGGGCACCCGCACCACTCCGGGGAGCCCACCGGGAGTACCGCTGTGGCAGTGGCCACGGGGCCGGACCACGCGGCGGGGCGTCCGGTGCGGGAAGCACCGAAGGAACGCTCCGAGCCGGTGAGGCAGCAGGAAGGTCCCCGCCGAGCGATGGCGGGGACCTTCCTGTGTGCCGTAGTCCCTGTCGTGCCGTCGGTCGCGACGGGGGACCGTTCAGCCAGCGATACCGCTGACCACGTCACCGACGGGCAGCCCGGCGAGGTTGCTGCTGGAAGTCGGCGCGGGACGAGTCGAGGACTGCTGGGCCTGCTGGGGCTGCTGATCCTGCTGTGACGGGTTCTGCAGCATCTCGTCCGGAACGCCGTTCAGCTGCTCCCCGTTGAGCAGTTCACCTGAGATGTGACCGTTCTGCACGGCTTCCTTGAGCGGGTCACCGTCGGTGGCTCCGGCGGCGTCGGTGGCTCCGGCGGCATCGCGGCCGGCCGGGATGCCCTGCGAGGGCACGACATCGCCGATGGCCTGCTGCGCGGAATGCAGCGTCGCGGCGGTGTGGTAGGTGGTCTTGGCCACGTTGTTGTCCACCGGCAGCTCGGCGGGCAGCTCCGGGCCGTCCGCGGCGGCGGTACCCGCGAAGCCGATGGCGCCGACGCTTCCCGCCACCAGGGCGGTCACCGTGGTAAGAGTGCGTTTCATCGCCTTGGTTCCTCTCTGCACAGGTAACTGTCCCCCACGCCGGGCAAAGACTACGGAAATCACTCTCAACACGATTCAGCGAACCCTAGTAGCGGTTTTCTCGTACGGCGAGTAACGAAAATTGCCACACAAGCTCGAAAACATGCCGCCACTAACACGATCGAGCTATGCATTTTCATCGCACACCGTATGAGAGCATCCTGAGCTCTCGGGGCGGAACCAACACCGCGTCGAGCATGACGCCGGGTCACGGATCGTGCTTCGGTCCGCGACCCGGCACCTACACGAGCGCGTCCGGCAGCATCGCGGGACCGACCTGCTGCTGGCGTTTGGCGTGCTCGTCCAGCAACACCTCCGCCTCGTGGGCGAATTCCGCGTAAGCCGCCTGCTCGCTGTCGAACCGGCGATACTTGCCCACCCGGAGCTCTACCGAATGGTATTCACGTTCCAGCGCGTCCGCGGTCTGCTGCAGGTTGATCCCTCGTTCGCGGTACTTGGCAAAGCCGGACAGCGCGGCGGTCAACGCGACCAACAAGCTCGCCCCCACCACGGCCCAACGGACGTCGGCCATCGTGACCGAGACCGCCGCGATCACCGAAGTCACGATCGCGCCGGAAATGATCACGACTTGCAAGGTGTTGTGCACACGACGAAAACACCGGGCCTGCCTGCGATAAGCACGAATCGCGTCGGGCAGGTAGGCCCGATAGCGCTTGTGTGCCGCGAGCAGGTCACCGCCGGAGCCGACGTCGTCGAGCGACTGCTCACGTCGAGCCTGGTTCAGTTCGCGCAGTTCGATCGCCATATCGCGTACTTTGAAGTACTGCCGGTAGAGCAGGAAGATCGACCCCACCACGGAGATCACCGGAATCACCGAAACGAGTGTCGACAACCTCCATCCCGGACCCCAGTCCGACGCGAACCAGCTCACGGTCAACGCGACCAGCGCCACGTTGGCGGGAAGTGCCCATACCGCCAACAGGCGTCGTAACAGCAGCGCCCGGTGCACCTGTTCGGAGAGGTCCGCGATGCGTCGGGCGACGTCATCGGGATCTGATTCGGCGGAGAGCACACCTCCCCCGACAATCCCCGTGCTGACCTCGGTACTGCTCATCACACGATCCCTTCACGGCGTCACTGTGATCGAAATAGCTCAACAGCGTTACTGCAATCGGCTGACGGAGTGACGCCCAGAGTGGTCGAATAACGCTACGCATTCAGTCCCCCCGCAGGGCGGCATCGACACCGTTCACCGGCAGTCACCGACCCGTCACATCATCCACGAGACGCCAGCCGCACGGTCAGGCGCGTCACGGACACGGAGCACCCCCGGCACATGGCGAAGTTCGCACGGACACGGGGAAAACATACAATAGGTCCACAATGGACTTACAGTCCACATCCGGATCGCCACGATGGTGACGGCACGTCTCCACCCCGGCGGCACCCCCACGCCCGCCGAGCCATCCCCACGCTAGTGGACCGTCACACCTTACCCGCCCGAACCGAGAACAACGGGGTTTCCCGAAAAGGGCATCACTCAGTCACTCGCCACACGAACAGATGACATATTCGCCACCCGGAATAAATACGAGCCGACAGAAAACACGAGCCACACCCGCACAGGATCGCGACAATTTCACCTCCGTTCGAACCACCAGTAAGACGTGCCGGTCGAAACCGTCAAACCGAAAGGTGCCATATTACCTGTACAGCGAAAACACAACCAAGCACCCCCGAAAACCGACGGCACGCACCCGAGCGAACCGGCAACGAAAACGAAGATTTTCCGGCGCCCGAATTCAACCGGAGAAGCATTGGACGCGCCAAACGCGGAGCATCGCCCCGTCGACACTCCGGTTAGAATATTTTTCATATCCACCCGTGCGGCGTAGCGCGGAAAAATCTCATGTTTTCTGGGCGATCCGCCCCACCAACCGAGCGGACACCGAGACACCGGCGGTGGCGTATCCGCGAAGCTCGCGCTCACGAAAGCACCTCGGAGACACGGCCGATCAGCCAACGATCACCGTGCAGGTGTCACTCGGTCGAAACTCCCCCGGGGTTCCGAGATCCCTCAACCACACCGCGAGCGGCAGCGGTCCGCTGTGCCGCATCCCGTCCGGCACCCATACCCGCCCGGTCCGCACCAGGATCAGCAGCCCCGTTTCATCCCCCACCGGGTCGAAGTTTGCAGAACTCGGGCCGAACGAGGTGACGCCGAAGCGACGTTCCAGCTCAGCGGCGGTCGCGGACACATCGTCCACCGCGACAGCGACCTCGCTGATGGAGACGATGTGGTCGGGCCCGAAGCCCTCCGACGCCGGGAGGTGTCGCATCCGCCTCCGGGCGATCAGCTCCAGCACCTCGCCGTCGGGGCCGAGGAAGTAGACCGAACGCGAGTTCCAGCCGGCGGGGCCCTCGAACTCGTGCTCGCCGGTATCGGCGGAACGCAGCAGCGGCACGCGTTCCGCCAACCACGAGACCGCGGCGTCGAAGTTCCGCGCGGGGACGTCGAAGGCGAGGTGGTGTGCCGCCGCCGTCGCGGGGCCCTCGGTCAGCCACAACTCGCTGGAACCGAGCGTGACGCGGGCGGAAGCGTCGCCGTGCGAGACCGGCAACCCCAGGAGATCGCGGTAGAAGACCACCGCCGCCGCGAGGTCACTCACGTGGTGTTCGACCGCCGAGATCCGCATCGCTTCCTCCCCGCGAGGGTACCTACCCATGACTCCGAACCGTTCGGGTTCCACCCGCTCGATCAATTCGGCAACACGGCGAAGCTAGATCTTCGAGCGCGCTCGAAGTCAATGCCACGGTTCCGGCGAGACGTGGCGGAATCCCGCACCTTAGACGTGCACGGCGCCTTACCCCGGTGTGCGGCTACTACCCGAACACCGGCTCGCCGTGTTCGAGGTAGACGGCCCCACCCAGCTCACGAGCCGTGAGAGCCCCACGCAGCCTGCGGGCCAACCTCGGGATCAGGTACTCGTCCAGGTCGACCACCGGGACCCACTCCCAGTGGTCCAGCTCGTCGAAGTCGAGCCGGATGCGCTGTTCGTCCTCGGCCAGCTCCCCGCAGTCGAAGACCCAGAGCAGCTTGTCGGGCTCGCTGTCGGTGGGTGCCCAGTCCACGACCAGTATCCGACTCGGATACCGCCGAATCCCCAGCTCCTCGGCCAGCTCCCTGGTGCACGCCCGCGCGGGTGACTCACCCGGCTCGACGTAACCACCGGGGATGTCCCACCGGTTGCCGTAGGTCTTGCGGACGAGCAACACCTCTCCGCCCGCAGCGACGAACAGCGCACCGGCCGCCATCCTCGAAACGGTCGTCCCGTGCTCGTCCGTCATGGGAAAACCCTATTTTCCGAGGTGCCGGGATGTCGGTGCCGACACCCCGGCGAGTCCGCTCTCGGGGTCGGTGCGCCCGCTGCCGCTCTTCGATCGACACGACGACGGAGGTCCTGTCGGGCTGGTCGGCGGCAAGGGCTCGTTTCAGAGCGTGTACTCCAACCGGAGCAGTCCGTGCTCGAACTCGACGGAGCTGCTCGCTATGCCGGTGAGTTCTCCGGTCCCGGACGTGGGGACGATGGCGCCGTAGGTGCGTTGCTCCGTCCCGTCCGCGAGCCCGCCGTGCTGCAGCACGAAGGTGCCGTGCCGCCCGTCGACCGTGCCCTCGAAACGCTCGGAGATCACGTAGCCACCGCCGGATGCTCCTCCGGCGGTGAGCACCACACCGGTGCCCGTGCCGTCGAGCACGCCCTGGTACCGCTTCCGGATCGAGACCCTGGACAGCCTGGGGCCCTCCACCGGTTCATCGTAGACGGACTCGTCCCACTCCAGAACCTCGAACGGGACCTCGACGGTGCGGCTCTCGTGTTGATCGGTCATGGGCCGAAGCTATCGGTCGGCACCGACATCACGGGGTTTTCGGGGCGTCACGGGGTTTTCGGGATCAGCCGCTGCGGTGGGTGTCAATCTCTCGCGAAATCGCCGAGCGGGGTGAGGCGGCGAGGTGAACCGAGCCGAAACGAGAACCGACCGTCTCCCGCATCGCGGAAAACGGCCGGTCACCGGTGGAGCCGCCTAGGGGAGTCGAACCCCTGACCTACGCATTACGAGTGCGTCGCTCTGACCGACTGAGCTAAGGCGGCGAAACCGCGTACAAGTGTAGCGGGTACGTGAACGTCACCCGCAGCCCCCCGGCTCGTTGAAGGGTGGAGTGATGACGATCACGGGAATACCGGAAGGTGCTGGATGCGCATATCCCCTGTCCACCGGATCGCGATCTGTTCCGCCGTCTCGTTCGCCGTCGCGTGTCTGAGCCTTCCCGCCGCGACCGCGCAGAGCACGCCCCCGGAAACCCCCACTCCCTCCCCCGAGTTCCCGGGCCAGCCTCCCGGGCGGAGCGAGCCGGAGAACCCGGTTCCCGGACCGGTGGTCGCCGAGGCGGGCACCGGCATCGGCCTGCTGCGGGTGCTGCCGAACGCGGTGCCGGGCGAATCGATCCTGGACGCGCCCGAGTTCGACGAGCAGTTGCCCAGGCAGGCGCTGGTGGAGACCGGGATGGGCCTGGCAACGGCCAAGGCCAACTCGAAGGCGTACCTCGCCCAGGAGCACGCGATCGCCGAGTCCGCACCGTTCGGATTCGCAGTGGGAGGCAACGCGCCCGCACTGCCCGGCTCGCTGGCGCAGACCGCGGTACCCGATAACGCCGAGCCCAGGACCAGAGGTCTGGAACCACCGTCCACCCCACTGGACAAGTTGCTCGACCTCGGCCTGCTGAAAGGCAACGTGCACGCCCGCTGGGACGAGAAGCTCGGCCCCTGCGTGGAACCGATCGCCGACGCCGAGACCACGCTGGCGAGCATCTCGGCGCTGAACGTGCTGCCCTCGCTGCAGAGTCGGGAGGACGAACTCGCCGAGAAGGTCTCCAGCGGTACGAGTGAGCTCGCCGCAGCCGATGCCGGGGCGCTGCGCGACGGGTTGAACCGGTTGGCCGGCCCGCTCGAACGGCTGGGGGGACTGCTGGGAGGTGCGGGAAGCTCCGACGCGTCCGGCTCGGTACTGCGGGTTCCCGAGATCATGCACGCCCGCTCCAACGTGCGACTGGTGGACGTGGCGGGGCAGGACAACAAGGCGGTCCGCTCCACCTCACGGTTCGACGTCGCCAGCATCCGGCTGTTCGCGGGGACCTCGCAGGAACTGCGCATCGACATCGTCAGCCAACCCACCCTCACCGCCACGGCTACCGGCGACCCGAAGACATCCACGGTGGATTACAGTGCGCCGGTACTGCGGGTCAGTCGCGGGGGCGAGGAACTGTTCACGTTGGACGCGGCCAACCCCGAGTTCGAACTTCCGATCGGTATCCCGCTGCCCACCTCGGGCATCGACTCCGACGTTCCGCTGGTCGGGCACTCGGGCGAGTCCGGGGTACTGGACATCGGGGTGCTGCGGCTCAGCCTCGGTGAACTGACCAAGCGAACGGACGGCACCGCGGTACGCGCGGGAGCACGGCTGCTGGACCTGAAGATCCTGCCGAACGAGCTGCTCGGCTTCTCCAGCGCACTCGCCCAGATCTCGTTCGGCGAGCAGTTCGCCAGGGCCAACGCGCCGGAGGGCGGTGTCGACTGCTCGACCTCGACCCAGCCACCGACCACCACCCCACCGGCTTCCGGGGGCGACTCCCCACCGCTGGCGAAGACCTCGGGGGCCTACCACGCGGTGCCGCTGTTCTGGACCGGAACGGCCCTGTTGCTGCTGGGTGCGGTGCTGGTGGCGGCACTGCCGCGCCGCCGGGGATGAGCGTCCGGGATCACCGGTGGAGTTCGGCGGCCAACGCCTCCACGGCGATGATCGGTTTGACGTTGCGGTCCAGCGCGGTTCGGCAGCGCAGCACCGCTTCCAACCGACGCAGGGCGGTCTCGGAGGTCCACTCCGCGGCCGCCCGGCGTGCCTGGCTCGCGAAATCGGGGTGGTTCAGCGGCACCTCGGCCCCGAAGCCGAGGGCCAGCACGTCCCGGTAGAACCCGGCGAGATCGACCAGCGCCAGGTCCAGCGCGTCCCGCTGTGACCGGGTGGCGCGGGCCTTCTGCTTCTTCTCCAGTTCCTTCAACGCCGCGTTGGCGCCCTTGGTGGCCGAGGAGGTCCCCTTGCCGGTGCCACCGGCACCCATCGCGGTACGCAGCTCCTCTTTCTCGGCCTCGTCGCGCGACTGGTTGGCCTCGCCGGCCTCGGTCTCGGCGGCGCGGACCAGCCCGCTCGCCTCGCTGAAGACCTCGGACAGCCCGCGCAGCCCGAGCGGGATGCGCAGCACGGCCTCGCGGCGTTCCCTGGCCTGCTGGTCGGTGGCCAGCCGACGAGCACGATCGACGTGTCCGCCGCACACCGAGGCCGCCCAGTCGGCCATGGATCGCTCGACGCCCTCCCGGTGGTGCAGCACCTCGGCGATCGCCTCCGTGAGCGGGGTGCGCAACTGCACGCCACGGCACCGGGAGCGGATGGTCACCGGCACGTCGGCGGGATGGTCCGAGGGCGAGCACAGCAGGAAAACGGTGCGCGCGGGGGGTTCCTCGACCGCTTTGAGCAGCGCGTTCGCCGCGCCCTCCGTGAGCCGGTCGGCGTCCTCGATGAGCACGACCCGCCAGTGACCGGTGTTGGGACGTCGGGCCGCGGCCTGCACCAGCGAACGCATCTCGGCGACCGAGATCGAGAGACCTTCCGGGACCACCGTGGTGACATCGGCGTGAGTGCCCGCCAGTGCCGTCTCGCAGGCGACGCACTCGCCGCAGCCGACCGTTCCCGGATCGGTGCACTGCAACGCTCCCGCGAACGCGCGAGCCATGACGGGATGTCCCGACCCCGGTGGACCGGTGAACAGCCAGGCGTGGGTCATGGCTCCCGTGGCGGTGTCGCGCCCCGCCAGCCGGTCACGCGCCGCCCGAGCGGCCTCGCGCAAGGTGCGCACGGCTTCGGGCTGGCCGACGACCTCGGCCCAGATGCCCTCGGACTCCCGCTCGGCGACGGCCCCGGCCGTCGGGGCCGCTGTCTCGCTTGCCATCGCCGGTACCTCGAAACCCGATCACGTGTTGGAACGGTCCGCGGCTCGCTGACCCTTCGAACTCGCGGACGCGGAGCTCCCGGTCTTGGAACCGTTGCTCTTGGTGCCCGAGCTCTTGGTGCCCGAGCTCTTGCTCGTCGAGCTCTTCCCACTCGTGCCGCTCGTGGAGCTCTTGCTCGCCGAACTCTTGGTTCCGGAGCCACTCGACTTGCCGCCCGCGGACTTCTTGGCAGTGCTCTTGCCGCCCGAGCCGCTCGTACCGCTCTTGGTACCGCTGCCCGAGGTGCCGGATCCCGAGGAACCGTTGCCGCCACCGGACTTGGCACCGCTCTTGCCGCCGTTGGACCCGGAGCCACCGGACTTCTTGCCGCCCTTCTTGGCGGGAGCCTTGGCGCGTCGTTCGGCGACCAGTTCGACGGCGCGCTCCTTGGTCAGCTCTTCGACGCTGTCGCCCTTGCGCAGCGAGGCGTTCGTCTCGCCGTCGGTGACGTACGGGCCGAACCGCCCATCCTTGACCACCAGGTTCCGGCCGGTGTCCGGTTCCTCGCCGAGTTCGCGCAGCGGAGGCGCCGCCGCCCTGCGACCACGCTGCTTCGGCTGCGCGTAGATGGCGCGGGCCTCCTCCAGCGTGATCGCGAAGATCTGCTCCTCGTTGTCCAACGAGCGCGAATCACTGCCCCGCTTCAGGTAAGGCCCGTAACGACCGTTCTGCGCGGTGATCTCTTCCCCCGTGTCGGGGTCGGTCCCCACGGTGCGGGGCAGCGAGAGCAATCGCAGCGCGTCCTGCAACGTCACCGTGTCCAGCGACATCGACTTGAACAGGCTGGCCGTGCGCGGCTTGGTCTTGGTCCCCTCCGGCAGGATCTCCGTGACGTAGGGCCCGAACCGCCCGTCCTTGGCGACGACCTCGTTGCCGGTCTCCGGATCGGTACCGAGGGTGTTGCCCTCCATCGGGGTGGCGAACAACTTCTCCGCCACCTGGGGAGTCAGCTCGTCCGGCGGCAGCGCGTCCGGCAGGTTCGCGCGCTGCGACTCGCCGTTGCCCTCGCCCGACGTGGAAGCGCTGCGCTCGAGGTAGGGACCGTAGCGGCCGACCCGGACGTAGACCGTGCGCCCCTCGTCGTCGGTGAACATCGGGATGGAATTGACCTGCCGGGCGTCGATCTCCTCAACACCGGACCCGACGAGCTTCTTCAGCCCCCCGGCACGCCCGATGGAGTCCTGCGGACCGATGTCACCGCCGAAGTAGAACCCGTTGAGCCACTTGGTGCGCTGCTGGGCGCCCTCGGCTATCCGGTCGAGCTCGTCCTCCAGCGCGGCGGTGAAGTCGTAGTCCACCAGCCTGGAGAAGTGCTGCTCCAGCAGCCCCACCACGGCGAACGCGATCCAGGAGGGAACCAGCGCCGAGCCCTTGCGCCAGACGTAGCCGCGCTCCTGGATGGTGCTGATGATGGAGGCGTAGGTGGAGGGGCGTCCGATCCCCAGCTCCTCCAGGGCCTTGACCAGGCTGGCCTCGGTGTAGCGGGCGGGCGGGCTGGTGGTGTGCCCGTCCGGGTCGAGCTCGCCCGCCGAGACCCGCTGCCCCTCGACGAGGCGGGGCAGTCTCGACTCCGCGTCGTCGGCCACCCCACCGGCCTCGGAGTCCACCGACTCGACGTAGGCCTTGAGGAAACCGGCGAAAGTGATCGTGCGGCCGGAGGCGGCGAAGGTGCACTCCTCCCCGCTCGTGGCGGTGCCGGTGACCCGCACCGACATGGTCGTCCCCTTGGCGTCGGCCATCTGGGAGGCGATGGTGCGCTGCCAGATCAGCTCGTAGAGCTTGGAGCCGTCGGTGTCCAGTTCCGAGGAGACCTGGCGCGGGGTGCGGAAGTTCTCCCCTGCGGGACGGATGGCCTCGTGGGCCTCCTGCGCGTTCTTGACCTTGCGGGTGTACTGCCTGGCCTGCGCGGACAGGTAGTCGTTGCCGTACAGCTCCCCGGCCTGCTGCCGCGCCGCCGCGATCGCGGTGTCCGACAGCGTCGTGGAGTCCGTACGCATGTAGGTGATGTAGCCGTTCTCGTAGAGCCGCTGCGCGGTCCGCATGGTGCGGTCGGCCGAGAACCTGAGCTTGCGCCCCGCCTCCTGTTGCAGCGTGGAGGTCATGAACGGCGCGTAGGGCTTGCGCGTGTAGGGCTTCTCCTCGACGGCGGAGACGGTCAGCTCGGTGTCGGCCAGCCCTTCGGCGAGCGCACGGGCACGCGGTTCGTCCAGCACCAGGGCGTCGCCGGTGAGCTCGCCGTCCGGGCCGAAGTCGCGTCCGGTCGCCAGCCTGGAGCCGTCGACGTTGACCAGTCGGGCACCGAAACCGCCCTGCCTGCCGAGCTGCTCGTCGTCGGCGGTGTGCAGCGTGGCGGCGATGTCCCAGTAGGAGGCGGGCACGAACCGGATGCGCTCCCGTTCCCGCTGCACGACGATGCGGGTCGCCACCGACTGCACCCGGCCCGCCGAGAGCTTCGGCATGACCTTCTTCCACAGCACGGGGCTGACCTCGTAGCCGTAGAGTCGGTCCAGGATGCGACGGGTCTCCTGCGCGTCCACCAGGTCGTTGTCGAGCTCGCGGGGATTGGCCGCAGCGGCCCGAATGGCGGACTCGGTGATCTCGTGGAACACCATCCGGTACACCGGGACGGAGGGCTGCAGCGTCTCCTGCAGGTGCCAGGCGATCGCCTCGCCCTCCCGATCGCCATCGGTGGCGAGATAGAGCTCCTCGGCGTCGGACAGCGCCTCGCGGAGTTCCTCGACCGTGTCCCGCTTGTCGTCGGTCACCAGGTACAGCGGTTCGAAGTCGTTGTCCACGTTCACGCCGAAGCGTGCCCAGGACTGCCCCTTGTAGTCGGCGGGAACGTCGGCGGCACCGCGCGGGAGATCCCGGATGTGACCACGTGACGACTCGACCTGGTAGTCCGAGCCGAGGAAGGAAGCGATCTTGCGCGCCTTGGCCGGGGACTCGACGATCACCAACCGCCGACCGCCGGAGCTCCCGGTGGATGCCTTAGAAGCGCGCCCCTTGGCGCCGTCCTTCTTCGTCCGTGTCGAGCCAGCCACGCCTACCTGCTCTCGTCTGGAGGTGTCCGATCCGTCAGTGTGCACCGTGTCCGGTCCTGTTCGCCGTCCCGGGGAACGCACAGCGTGACACACGCCGCCCCGGTTCCGCGCGCTTCACCAGGCCGAACGTCCCCTACCTCGGCAGTGTTCCGCCATGACGACCACGAGGAGGTGTGTCGAACGACTCACGGCGACAGCGGCCATGCTCCCCCAGGAGCGCCGTTCGGCGCGGGTCCGACGAGCTCGGCCAACCGAGTCAGGCGACGCCGGCCCACGATCCGCAACGCGGGCTCCGCACCCGGCGAACCGACCGTCCTGGCTGGTAGGCCCGCACGACCGAGTGACGAAACAAGCGGCTCGTGAGTCTCCGGCACGCTCGGATCCAGCCCGAGTAGATATCCCCCAGTGGTGGGGGCGCCCGCGATGAGCGTCCAGACGCGCAGCGCCGAACCATCCGGGTTGAATCCGTTCGGCACCGACTTTACCGCGCCGTGTAACCAACTCGCGGCCAGCTGGGTCAGATCGGCCCGGAACGAGGTCCGCAGCAGTGATTCATCGCACTCGGTGCGGGACACTTCCACGGGCACTCCCCGCGCCCGGAACATCTCGTGCAGTGCGTGAACCCGCCAGGACTCGGCGAGCACGACGGAGAGGCGCGCGGCGGTGCCGCGCCCGAAACCGGTCACCTGGCCGTGGCCGCAGAGCAGGCCGGCCAGATCGGCGATACGAGCGGGCCGTGCCTCGGCCGAGAAGAACGAAAGCTGGCCCACTCCGGTGATCGTAGAGTCCCGCGCGCTCCGGGCGCCAGAGCACACGATCACCGGAACCGGGCCGGGGAACCGGTGCGCGCTCCGGTGGCGGCGTCGGTTTCTCGCGAAATCGCCGCGTCACTGGTCGAGGAGCCCTGTGTACGTGGGGCGGTTCCCCTCCGAAGAGCGTCGATTTCTCGCGAAATCGCCGGACGGCTGGTAGAGGCCGCCCGACCGGTGCCGAATCCCCAACCACTTCCCCGGTCCGAACCCCGACCACTCCCGCGGAACGAACCCCGACCGCTCCGGCAGCCGGCACCGCCGCGGGTTCTCCGGTGCGGCTCTCGCGAGGAAGGCCCGACGTTGTGTCGGTCGCTACCCGATGTCGGGCCTCCCGGAGCGGGAGCCGCACCGGAGGTTCAGCCACGGAAGTAACCACGGAAGACGAGGTGGCCACGATTCCGAAATCACTTGGCGCCGTTGACGACCTCGTCCCCGGAGCTCTCGGCGATGGCGGTGCTCCTTCGCTTGGAGGAGATCACCGCCGCGGCTATCACGAGGAAGCAGACCACCGCGATGGTGATCCGCTGCCCGAGCGAGGCGTCTGCCCCCACCGTCACGGTGACCACGGCGGGTGCCACCAGCACCGAAACCAGGTTCATCACCTTCAGCAGCGGGTTGATGGCTGGACCGGCGGTGTCCTTGAACGGGTCGCCGACCGTGTCACCGATGACGGTGGCCTCGTGGGCGGGCGAGCCCTTGCCGCCGTGGTAACCGTCCTCGACCAGTTTCTTGGAGTTGTCCCAGGCACCGCCCGAGTTCGCCAGGAAGATCGCCATCAGGGTTCCCACCGCGATCGCACCGGCCAGGTAACCGGCCAGCGGCCCGACCCCGAGCCCGAAGCCGACCGCTATGGGAGCGAGGACCGCCAACAGCCCCGGCGTCGCCAGTTCCCGCAGCGAGTCCCTGGTGCAGATGTCGACCACCCGGCCGTACTCGGGACGCTCCGAGCCGTCCATGATTCCCGGCTTGGCGGAGAACTGCCTGCGCACCTCGTGCACAACCGCCCCCGCCGCCCGGGAGACCGCGTTGATGGCCAGTCCCGCGAACAGGAACACCACGGCGGCACCGATGATGACCCCGACGAGCACGTTCGGTGCGTAGACCAGGAACTCGCCGACCGTGAGCTGCGCACCGATGTCGGCCAGTGCGCTGCCTATCGCGTCGCGGTACGAGCCGAACAGCGCGGTGGCCGCCAGTACGGCGGTGGCGATCGCGATGCCCTTCGTGATGGCCTTGGTGGTGTTGCCGACCGCGTCCAGCTCGGTGAGCACGGCCGCCCCCTCCCCCTCGAACTCGCCGGACATCTCCGCGATCCCCTGCGCGTTGTCGGCCACGGGGCCGAAGGTGTCCATCGCGACGATCACGCCGACGGTGGTCAGCAGTCCGCAGCCCGCCAGCGCGACCGCGAACAGCGCCACCGATATGGAGCCGGACAGCAGGAAGGCCCCGAACACCGCCGCCGCGATGACCAGCGCGGTGTAGACGGCCGACTCGAAGCCGACCGAGAAACCGGTGAGTATCACCGTGGCCGGACCGGTGGTGGAGGACCTGCCGACGTCGCGTACCGGCTTGCGCTCGGTGGCGGTGAAGTAGCCGGTCAGCTTGAGGATGACGACGGCGAGCACGATGCCGATGACCACGGAGACGAGCGCGACCACCGCCGGGTTGCCGCCGAGGTCGAGGATCCGGGGCGGAACTCCGGTCAGCTCGGCGTACGAACCGGGCAGGTAGAGCAGCGCGGCGACCGCGCAGGCCACGGCGGATATCGCCGCCGAGATGTAGAAGGAGCGGTTGATGGCGACCAGCGCGCCCTCGCCGCTTCGCGCCCTCGTGATGTAGACACCGAGCACGGCGGTGACCACCCCGATGGCGGGCACGATCAGTGGGAAGAGCAGCCCCTTGGTGCCGAACGCGGCGGTTCCCAGGATCAGCGAGGCCACCAGGGTGACCGCGTAGGACTCGAACAGATCGGCCGCCATCCCGGCGCAGTCGCCGACGTTGTCCCCCACGTTGTCCGCGATCGTGGCGGCGTTGCGCGGGTCGTCCTCGGGGATGTTCTGCTCCACCTTGCCGACCAGGTCGGCACCGACGTCGGCGGCCTTGGTGAATATTCCGCCACCCACACGCATGAACATCGCCAGCAGCGCGGCACCGAATCCGAAGCCCTCCAGGACGCGTGGTGCCTGCCCGGCGTAGACCAGCACCACCAGCGCGGCGCCGAACAACCCCAGTCCGATGGTGGTCATGCCGACCACCCCGCCGGTGCGGAAAGCGATCCGCATCGCCTTGGTCCTGCCCGCGGTCGGGTCGTTGGCGGCAGCGGCGACGCGCAGATTGGCCCGCGTGGACAACCACATGCCGAGATAGCCGATGGCGGCGGAGAACGCCGCGCCGAACAGGAAGAACACCGATCTGCCGATCCGCTGTGCCGGTGTCTCGGCCGGGAGCGCGAACAGCAGCAGGAAAACGATCACCGCGAAGAACGCCAGGGTGCGGAACTGGCGGTTGAGATAGGCCGAGGCCCCCTCCTGGATCGCCCGGGCGATCTCGCGCATCCGCTCGGATCCCTCGGCTGCAGCCAGCACCTCCCGGATGAGCACGTAGCCGAATACGAGAGCGGCCAGTGCGATGACCAGTACGATTCCGACGATCGTGTAATCGGCGGCGTCGAGCCGCAGCAGGGACGACGGCTCCTGGGCCAGGACATGCCCGCCGTGCGGCACGGCCCGCGGTTCCGCCGACGTGCCCGCGATTCCACCGCCCGGTGGCGCGGGCCGCGGTCCGGTGCTCGCGGCCCACCCGGACCGGGCAACGTTGAGCAGGGACATTCGTCCTCCTCGGTTGTGCTCGGGTCACGTGCCGGAGAGCTTCGGATCCGGCTTCGGACACCGGTGTCACACCGAGGCGAGCGGTACTGCTCCGCCTCGTACGCGGTATCCGCGACCCTTTCCATGCAAAGTGCTTCAATTCACTTTGTGATCTTCCGCTCTTTCCGGACTGCGCATTCTTCCACCATGGATCGATCAAGGCATCCGGATGATCACCCGTTCAGGGGGACGGTGCGGCGACTGAAGCGATGGAGATCGACACGGGAGCGTCGGCACCGCGAACCGCACGGGGGGCGTGTCCTTCCGCCCGCCGGGGGCGAACAGCACGGCGAGTCGCCCAGTGGAGCGGTCCCGTGGAACGTCCCGATGCACTCGCCCGGTGAGCTCGCCCGGTGAGCTCGCACTGCGCGCACCACCGACGGCCGGTTGTGCGAGGCTCGGAACGTGAGTTCAACGGGACGCGACCGTGCGTACGGAGCGGACGGCGGGAACCGGCTGCTCGACAGGGTGCTGGCGGGCACACCGCCCGAGCGGTCCCCGGTACGCCACGTCGAGCACCTCGCCGAACGCCCCGCCCGGCACGGCGACTGGCCGGACTGGGCACCGGACCGGCTGGTGGCCGCGCTGCGCGCCCGAGGGACGGAGCGTCCCTGGATCCATCAACTGCGAGCGGCGGAACTCGCGCACGGCGGGGAGAACGTCGTGGTCGCCACTGGCACGGCCTCGGGCAAGTCGCTGGCCTACCAGCTTCCGGTGCTGACCCGACTGGACCTCGACAGCCGTGCCACCGCCCTGTACATCTCGCCCACCAAGGCCCTCGGAACCGATCAGCTGCGTTCGGTCGCGGCGCTCGACCTGCCGGGGGTACGGCCCGCCACCTACGACGGTGACACCCCCAACACGGAGCGGGACTGGGTACGGGCACACGCCAGATGGGTGTTCAGCAATCCGGACATGCTGCACCACGGAATACTGCCCCGGCACTCGCGCTGGTCCCGGTTCTTCCGGAACCTGAGCTACATCGTGGTCGACGAGTGCCACACCTACCGGGGTGTTTTCGGCTCCCACATCGCGCTGCTGCTGCGCAGGCTGCGCCGTGTCGCGGAGCACTACGGGGCCACCCCCGTCTTCGTGCTCGCCTCCGCCACCGTCGCCGAACCGGCCGAACTGGGCGGCGCCCTGACCGGCCGGGACTGTCAGGCGGTCACCGAGGACGGTTCCCCGCGCGGCGGGCGCACCGTGGTGCTGTGGGAACCACCGCTGCTGGAGGAGGTCACCGGGGAGAACGGGGCACCGGTCCGACGTTCCGCCGGGGCGGAGACCGCGCGGATCATGAGCGATCTGGTGATCGAGTCGGCCCGCTGCCTGGCGTTCGTACGCTCCCGCGCGGGGGCCGAACTCGCGGCGCTGGGGGCACGGCGCTCCCTGCGGGAAGTGGCACCGGAGCTGGCGAGCAGGGTGGCCGCCTACCGCGGCGGCTACCTGCCGGAACAACGCAGGGAACTGGAGCACGAACTTCACTCGGGCGAGTTACGCGCGCTGGCGACCACCAACGCCCTGGAGCTCGGGGTGGACATCTCCGGGCTGGACGCGGTGGTCATCGCGGGCTACCCGGGGACCCTGGCCTCGCTGTGGCAGCAGGCGGGCCGCGCCGGTCGCGAGGGCGACGGAGCGCTGGTCGTTTTCGTGGCCAGGGACGATCCACTGGACACCTACCTCGCCCACAACCCGGAGGCGGTTTTCGACCGCCCGGTGGAGGCCACGGTGCTGGACCCGGGAAATCCCCACCTGCTGCGACCGCACCTCGCCTGCGCCGCGGCCGAACTACCGCTGGACGAACGGGCGCTGCAGGATTTCGGCGGCGAGACGGCGCGCGAGAACGTGACGCGACTGACCGAGGCAGGCGAACTCCGCGCTCGCCGGAACGGGTGGTACTGGACGGCACGGCAACCACCGCACCGCTCGGTGGAACTGCGCGGCTCCGGTGGGCAGCAGACAGCCGTGGTGGAGAGCGACTCCGGCAGGCTACTGGGAACGGTGGATCCGGAATCGGCCCACGGCCTCGTCCACCCGGGAGCCGTCTACCTGCACCAGGGCGAATCGTTCGTGGTGGACGAACTGGACCTCGACGAGGGAATCGCACTGGTCCACGCCGAGGATCCGGAGTGGAACACCTCGCCACGCGAGGAAACCGACATCGCGGTGCTGCGCACCCTGCGGCAGCTGCGGACGTCGAACGGACTGTCGATCAACCTCGGCGAGGTGGAGGTCACCTCCAGGGTGACCGGGTATCTGCGCAGGCTCCCCAGCGGAGAAGTGCTGGATCAGCTGCCGCTCGACCTCCCCGAACGGACGCTGGCCACCCGAGCGGTGTGGTACAGCCTCGACGAGGAACTGCTGGTGGGCAGCGCGCCGGGGGGCGCCGGGCTGGATCCGGCGCGCATCCCCGGCGCGCTGCATGCTGCCGAGCACGCGGCGATCGGCCTGCTACCGCTGTTCGCGACCTGTGACCGATGGGACATCGGCGGGGTGTCCACCGCGCTGCATCCGAACACCGGGGAGCCGACGGTGTTCGTCCACGACGGACACCCGGGGGGTGCCGGGTTCGCCGATCGCGGTTTCGCCGCGCTGTTCCCGTGGTTGGCCGCCACGCGGGAGGCGATCGTGGCCTGCGACTGCTCGGCCGGCTGCCCGTCCTGCGTTCAGTCACCGAAGTGCGGCAACGGCAACGAACCGCTGGACAAGGCGGGGGCAGTGGCGGTACTGGACGTACTGCTGGCCGAACGGAACGATGCCGCACCGGCCTGAGCGCCAGTACCGCCGGATTCTGTTGTGAAACTACCGGGTTCCGGGACTGATGCCGGGGAGTTTCCGCCACCGCACACCGGGGAACCGAGGTGACGAGGCCCGGTCCAGGCCCGTGGCATCCCCGTCAGGCCGTGGCGGTGAGCACCCGATCACCGTGGAGCCGGTGCAGTCCGGTGATCAGCGCGTCCTGGACGTGTGCCGGTTCGGGGAGCCGCCAACCGCAGAGCTGCGGCTTGACCCGCCAGTGCAGTACTCCGTTCGGGAAGGTCGAGGGCGGCAGCGGCAGCCAACTACCCGCCGCGTGCAGTCGCACGCCGTCCGCCGCTGCCAGCTCCTCGGACAACCGCTGACCGGCCTCGGTGAAGAAGTACCACCGGCCGTGGGGGGTGGCGGCGATCGGCGTGGGGGTTGCCAGCGCGCGCAGCGCGATCGCGGTCCGACGTCCGAGGTCCGCGTCCACCTCGATCGCCTCGATTCCCGCCCCTGTGGCCAACAGCACGCTGTAGGGATGTGTCGTCCACCAGCCGGCGACGTCGTCGGCATCGGCGCTCAGCAGGTCCCGCCAGTCGCGGTGCACCGGAAGCGGCCCCTGCCCGGTCTCATCGGTCGAACTCTCGCGGCCGACCCATCCGTCGCCCGAAGGGTAGCTCCCCGGAAACACCGGCCAGCCGTGCGAAGCCAGTTCGAGGACCTGCACCCGCAGCTCGATCCGGAAGGCATTGCGCCAACCTTCCGTCGCCAAATCCATTTCGTCACGCCTCCTTGTTCCGCGCTGGTACCTCCAACCAACGGCAAGCGAAGGCGTTTCGTACACCCCCGCGTCGACGACCGGTCACCGCAGGGCGACGAGCGTGATCCGGATAACAGAGCGGCCGAACTCGCAGCGGTAACGAGTGGTCCCACCGCTACCACTCGTCGCGTGACGAGCGGTCTCGCACGAAGTGGACTCTCCCGGCGAGGCCGGACGAACGACGCGTTTGAATTCCACTGTGGACGCAGCATTCGGATCGGCCTGCTCTCCGTCCGGTTCGACGACGTACGCGCGGAGCGGGAACTCACGCCGGAGCTCGCCGCCGGAACCAGCCACCGGGCCCGGTACCGCGAACGAGGACGAACGGAGGCTTCGATCAGCCCCGCCGATCGTCGACCGGCCCGGCCATCGCCCGCCCGGTCACGCGCCCGGTTCCCGGTGGTGCCGCCGGGACCTCCAGTTCGGTGCGAACCCGTGCCCGTCCACCGTCCATCAGGCATTCGGCCAGCGCGACGTTCATTCGCCGTGCTACCTCCTCCGCACGGGAACAGGCATCGTGCCGCCCTTCGTGGCTGTGTGCCGCCGCTGCCAGGGCCGCCAGGTCGGCCGCGCCACGCACCCGATGACCCGCGACGAGCACCGCACCGAACTGGACACCGATCCAGCACGCCGCGAGTACCGCCAGGGTCAGCACCGCGGCCGGAACCGTGGCGCTGCCCCGGTCAACCGAGTCACCGCCGGACCGAGCACGCCCCACCGAACTCATCCGGGATCCCCCGGAGTGCCGCCGGGGGCGTCGCGCTGCCCGACTTCCGGGATGTCCGCCCCCGCGACGCCGGGTTCGAGCGCCGCGTGCGCCCGGGCGCGCAACCGGAGTGGAAGGACCTCCCCGAGCGGCCGAACGCCGACGGTGACCGTCACGTATCCGTTCGCGACGGTGGTGTGGTGCCGCGCGTTGTCCGGGGCCACGCGTTCCACCGCTCGTTCCGCGCGGACAACGTCCCCGCGGGCACGCAACCTGGCCGCCTCGACAGCGGCATCGGTGCAGCGGAGCTGGAGGAAAACGGCCGTGATCGCCCCCAGCACCAGCAGGAAAACGGCCACCACCGAGCAGATTCCCAGCGCGGCCTCCACGGTCACGCTCCCGGAGTCGGGGGCGGTGTCGGGTTCGGTGGAGCCTTCCGCGCGCACCGCCCCGCCCGAACCACCGCCGGTCAACGCGACTGCCCCGACAGTGCCTGCCGCAGCAGCGAGGTCAGCGCTTCGGTAACGAAATCACTTGTCACCAGCATGTACAGCACCGAGGCGAAAGCGGCCGCCGTCAACGTGCCGATCGCGTACTCGGCCGTGCTCATGCCGGACTCCCCGCGCAGCACGAGCCGGAGACACCGGAGGCATCCGTTCGGGATCCTCCGGAGCGACTCCCCGTGGGGATACTGGTACATCCGTCGAATTCGTGTCATGTTCTCACTCCGTTCGTCGAACATCGGTGGTTGTCGGTAAGCAGAGGTTTCCAGTAACCAGGGTCGATTCCTCCGAGCGCTCGGTCCGTGTGAGCCGAGCGGTGCGTTCGAGCGGGTTCCGCCCCCGGGCTCCCGGCTCGTCCTGCCGCCGGGCGACGCGCCCGCTCACCAGTGGCCCTGGAGCCGTTGGACCATCCCCAGCACGATCGGCAGCACACCGAGGCAGAAGAACGACGGCAGAAAGCACAGCCCCAGCGGTGCCGTCACCCGGACCGCCGCTCGCTCCGCATCGGCCATCGCCTTTTCCCGCGCCGCCGCTCGCTGCCGGACGGCGATCTGCTCGGCGACTCGCGCGAGGCCGCTGCCGCTGCCCGCGCTGCGACGGGCCGCCCTGGCGAGTTCGGCGGTCTCCGGTCGTGCCACGGCGGATTCCCAGGCGGTGTCCGGATCGGCCCCGAGCGCGAGCGCTCGCGAAACCTCGCGGAGCCCGTTCGCGGCGGGGGTGTCGAACTCGGTTGCCATCTCGTGCAACAGGGCTGTCGGCGGCAGTCCCGCCCGCAGTCCCGCGGCCAACAGCTCACAGCCGGCTGCCACTCGAGTCGGCGGAGTCGGGGGCGGCCTCCTTCCGCGAGCCAGTGCGAGGCGGCAGCCCCGAGCCGACACCGCACCCACGCCGAGTGCCACGGTCAGGGCCGCCGAAGGACCGTGCGACCCCAGCAGCACGACGACCGTGCCGAGCCCCACGGCCGAGCCGAGTGCGACCGGCAGGAACACCTGCCGCGAGGCCGAGGCACGCAGCGCATGAACGACTTTCACGCGTCCGGCACCCGAGGCGTGGGACGCGTCCCGTGAGTCGCCCGCGCGGCGCGCGGGCAGCACACCACGCAACCTCCGAGCGGCGGCCCCGTCGCCCAACAGCAGCAGAGCCGCGGTCACCATCGGCAGTACCGGCGGGTCGAGCACCGACAAGGCCGTGGGCACCGAGGAGGCCGTGGTCACTGCCGCGCTCCGCTGCCGGTCAGTCGTTGCACCCACAGCACACCGACGCACAGCAAACCGGTTCCCGACAGCAGCAGGACGTGTCCGAGCGGGTCCGTCGTGAGCACGCCCAGGGCATCGGCCCCGCTGGCCTGCCCGAGCGCTAGTCCGAGCACGGGTAGGGCGATCAACACCGCGGCGGTGGCACGTGCCCCGGCCAGCTTGGCTTCGACGTCCCGCTCGGCCCGGAGCCGGTGCTCCAGATCCGTCCGCGCGGTTTCGAGCAACCGCGCCAGCGGGATGCCGTACCGCTCGGCGAGTCGCCAGCGACGCGCTATCCGGGCGGCATCCCGGTGTACCTCGGCGGACAGCGATCCGGTTCCGAACTCCCGGTCGGGGAGACCTCCCAGGCGCACCGTGGTCGCGAGGTCGGCGAAGAACCCACTCACCTCGGTTGTGCTGTCGGCGGCGGCACTCTCGGCGGCGGCACCGGGATGCGTCCCCACCTCCAGTTCACCCACCAGTACCCGCAGTCCCGCCACCAGCGCTTCCAGCACCCGCAGCCTGCGTGCGGAACGCGCACGCCACCTGCGGTGTCGCTCGCCGATCGATACCAGCAGCACGACGACGAGGGTCACCGTGACGTCCGCGAACGACACGAGCGGCACGACGCAGCCGAGGCCGAGAACGGGCACGACAGGCCGAGGCCACGAACGCGGAGCGGAACCGGCCGGACCGCGCAGCAGCGCCAGTCTGTTCGCGGCCACTCGGTCGGGCCAACCGAGCAGCAGCGCCGCGGAAGCGAGCACCACGGACATCGGAACCGCCGGTGCCCCATGGGCATGTGACGGGGTCAGCATTCGGTCCGCTCCGCTCCCGCCGCGAGCATGTCCAGCAGCTGGCGACGCCCCGGTCCCCAACCGGACTCGACTTCCCACGCCGGCCGCACCCGGGCTTCCGAACCGGCCCGGTGCAGCACCCCTACCCCCGCGAGGTGCCTCCCCCGGCGGGCGGTACGGCGCATGTGCAGCACCACCCGGATCGCGGCGGCGAGTTGGCTGTGCAGCGCCCGACGCCCCATACCGCCGTGCGCTCCGAGAGCCTCCAGCCGCGCCGGGACCTCCGCGGGGGAGTTGGCGTGCACCGTTCCGGCCCCACCCTCGTGACCGGTGTTGAGACAGTCGAGCAGCTCCCGGATCTCGGCACCGCGCGCTTCTCCGACCACTATCCGGTCCGGGCGCATACGCAACGCCTGCCGCACGAGTTCGCTCATCCGTATCTGTCCGCTGCCCTCGATGTTGGGAGTTCGCGCCACCAGCCGGACCACGTGAGGGTGCACCGGGTTGAGTTCCCGCGCCTCCTCCACGCACACGATGCGCTCGGTGTCGGGCACCTCCCCCAGCAGCGCGCCGAGCAGTGTCGTCTTACCGGAACCGGTACTTCCCGTGACCAGAAAAGCCGGGCGTGCGGCCACTATCGAGCGCAGCAACGACCAGGTGTCGGAGTCGAACGCCGAGAGCCGCCACAGACTCGCCAGGTCGTGCACCGCCGGCCGCAGAACTCGCAGCGAGACGCACGTCCCGTCCGCGGCCACGGGGGCGAGCACCGCGTGCAACCGCACCGTGGTGCCCGCCGTGCTCTCGGGCAACCACCCGTCGACCCAGGGTTGGGCGTCGTCCAGTCTGCGGCCCGCGGCCAGGGCCAACCGCTGGGCGAGCCTGCGCACCTCCTCCTCGTTCGTGAAGCTCACCCCGGCACGTTCCAGACCGGCACCCCGGTCCACCCACACCTCGTCGGGACCGCTCACCAGAACGTCGGTGACATCGGAACGCCGCAGTAACGACTCCAGTGGTCCGGCCCCCAGGAACTCGCGGTGCAGTCGGCGGATCGTGCGGAGAACCTCGCCGTCACCGAGCGGAGCTCCGCTCTCCTCACGTACGGCGACGGCTATGGCGTGGGCGGTGAGGTCGCTCCCCTCGGAGACCAGACGTGCCCGTACCCGGTTCACGAGATTCTCGTCCACCCGCTCGGAGCAGGGCGTGTGCGAGTCCGCGGTGGAGCCTCGCTCGGTGGACAGCGGCATCGTTCCCACCTCAGTTCCGTCCGGCGGCCGGGAAAGCACCCGCACCGCGTCGTCGTCCGCACCGATCACACTGCTCCGATCCGGACTCGACGCCAATCCCGAACCTCGCTCCCTGGGGAAAAGCGGGTCTGTTGTGGACAAGCAGTCGCCGAACAGCTGGAGCGAGGGACCGAGCGGCGTAGGAGCCACCGTTGCCGAACCGGCGGACACCGGGGTCGCGAAGCCCGAGTCACATGGCACCGTTAGGCCATTCGTGTTAGGACTCTTCACGGCACACAGCGATGGCGAGCAACGAACTCCCGAAACACCGGTCCGAAGGGGTCGGCGAACACACATGTCCGGGAAGGAATGACGGGCGCTCGGTTCGGGTAACCGGCGACGGAGCCGGTGGTGAGGAATCCGGCCGCGGGCCGCGACAACCGAAGCCGGACTTCCGGGGCCTCGTGCCGTACCGACGGGGTCCACGCGGGGCCGGCGAAGCTCACACGAAAAGGGTGGGAGTCAAGTTGAACGAGCAGGGGTGGGAGACATCGGGCAACGACATCGCCACGCTGCTGACCCGTTACGGCGAGCTCGCCGCGACGCTGGAGGAAACCGAGGATCCGCGACTCGCCGCGATTCTCCGGCAACGGTTGGCGGAACTGGACGACACGATCGACGCGCTCTCGTCCCGCGTCCACCAGCCCGAGCACTGAAACATCGGCCCACGGTCGCGAATCGACCGCGAAGCGCCGCGGTGGGGTGGAGCGGTGGGGTGGAGCTGCCGACCGGCTGATCACACCCCACCACCTGACCGAAGAGCTCGATCAGGGATGCACTCCCAATATCGCCGCCGCGGTCTGCGCGGGCAACGACGGCTCCGATTCGTAGGTCTCCTCGTAGGTTTCCGCTGCCGGCCTGCCACGCGGCTGCGGCGGCACCGGAGCGTCCGTCTCGTGCACCCGCGCGCTGGCGAGCACACGTTGGATCTCACGCTCGGTCACTTCGTGTGCACGCGCACTCGCGGCGCTGACTTCCTCGGTCGACAGCAATCCCCTGGCGGCCGTATCGGCGAGTTCGGAACTGAACGCGGAGTGACGAGCCAACACTCTGGCGATCTGATCCACCATTTCGGAATCCACGGTTCCGGTAGCCGTACGAACAACACTCTCGGCGATCGTGACATCCATGGGTCGCGGACTGGAGCTGGAAGACTCGGACACCGCGAACCTCCTCCCGACAACTGTCCGAAATAGTCGTGACCCCGGAAGGGATCCACGAGCATGTGACCACGGAACACGGCACCCCTCGTCGCATTCGCGGCCTTCGCGCAAGAACTCTTCGGCGAGTTTACCGGTATTACCCCGAACTTTGCCGGATCGAATTCGACATCAACGAAAAAGAATCTTCCTCGAAGATCAAAAATCCCCGGAACCGGGAACACGGCATCCGAGACCCCAGCACGCGAGAGCGATGCCGCCCGCACGGATTCCTTCCATCGTGCGAACCGTCCCGAACGACGCTAAGGTAACCGAAGAGACCGCGAGACACGGATCAGCCTGGGGGAAACCGAGGAAAAGCAGGGAAAACACCGTGACCGAGCACGGGGGACACTCCCGAGTACCGGTGCCGGCTCACTCCGACGCAGCTCGGTGAGCGCGTTTCGCCGCAGGTACCGAGCATCGGCTCGTGACGAGTCCTTCCCCTAGGGGAGAACCGCCACCGCCCGTGGGGAGACCCGGATCCCCGAAAGCGGGACGCGCCCGGGGAGTCGAGCCCCGGAGTGCCGGGCGCACCACGAAATCGGCGACACCGCCACATTGGGGGCGACACCGCCACATTGGGACGGACTCGGAACCACACTCGTGCCGAATTTCGATATCGGAGGCGATCGCGGTCTTCCGCGTACGGGTATCCCGAATCGCAACCGAAAAGAAGCACGATTTTGACCGGACGCTTCGATGATCTTTCCGCGTCCACACGAGGCGGGAGCACCGAAAAACCGAACACGAAACGTAAAAAGGCGTTCGAAGTCTCGCGCTACGGACTCGGAGGGCCATCCCCGCCGACACCGCGAGCGATCCGAAGCGGGGAACGGCCGTGCTGCGCGAAGGTCTCCCGCCGAGTAGCCGTTCGCGGCACTTCGCCGGTGATCTCGTCCAACAGGCTGAGCAGTTTCCTGCCGGCACGAACCGGTGGCCGGTGCTGACCGAGCCGAACGGCACACAATCCGAACCGATCGACGAGCGCGGCGATCCCGCGATCCGTACGCATCGCGGTGAGCACTTCCAGTCCCAGGGCACGACGAATGTCCACCAGGCGCAATCCTCCGGGGGACGGCCCCCGCACGATCGCCCGCAGCTGTCCGGGTACGACGTCCCGGACGGCGTCGAGCACTCCACCCGCCGCGACGCAAGCTCGTATCTCGGCCGGAACCACCAGCACCGTGAGATCGGCGCGACGCAGCACCGCCAGAGTGGACTCGTTCTGCACGCGGGGCAGATCGCACACCACGGTCTGACCGGCCCTGCGGGCGGCGTCGAGGACGGCGCACACCGAGTCGGGTGTCATGCCGCGCGGCACCTCGTCCCTGGAACAGCTCAGGGTGGCGATCTCACCGGAACCGAGCCGCCGAGAGGGCAGGGCCTCCCGCAACGCCGCGGCGGTGAACCTCCCGGTGCCCAGCGACAGTTCCGACCACCGCACCCCGGAAGTGTGTTCCTCCCCCAGCAGCAGATCCAGACCTCCGCCCAGTGGGTCGCAGTCGAGCAACGTGCAGTGCCCGCCCGCACGGGCGGCGAGCACACCGGTGACGGCGGCCAGCACCGAGGCCCCCGCCCCGCCACAGCCGCCGAGTACCGCCAGCAGACGTCCCTCCCGGGGCGGGACGTCCTCGGTGAGTTCGGTGAGCAGTCCCACCAGACGTTGCTCCTCGGAAACGAGTTCGACGGCGTGTTGTGCCCCGCTTTGGAAGGCGGCTCGCCAGAACTCCGGCTCCGCCCGCGCGGTGACCAGGATCAACCCGGGACGCTGTGGGAGCCCCACCGCCGAACACTCCTTCAGCGCGCCGGTGTCCAGCAGCACCACGGGAGCCTCGTGCCAGGATTCACCCACCTCTCGCGCCGTGGCGACACGGCGCGGCTCACAGCCCGCCGCCGCGGCCACCCCGGCAAGTTCAGCGGCGAGATCGGGATCGTCGGTGACGATCAGCGGTTCTCCCGGCGTCGCACGCCCGGGTGTCGCTTGTCCCGGTTTCGCGTGTCCCCGCTTCGCGTCTTCCGGCATCCCACTGGCACCCCCCGATAGCGGCGTGCTCGGCGGCACGGTGAGTTCCCTCCCGGTGCCGACCACGCCCTGCCGCGTTCACCTTGCCCACTTCCCTGTCCCGTCCACCGTGTGGCCGGGTGGGTCCGGTGCGCCAGCACGAGATCGAGGAGCTGTGGATGATCCGGGGCGATGTGGACGCAACCGCCGGAACCACGGGACCGGAAAAGAAGGGCGGCCCTCGCCAGGGGGGAGGGACGAGGGCCGCCAGTGGTTCAGCCCCGGGGGGTCGGGCTGAACTGTCCGGTGCACCGGACCTCCTCCACTGTATCGCTCATCCTCGAACGGACGCGTTGCGTCCATTAGGAGGAATATGCCGGGTCGAAAACCTGCGTTTGGATTAATCGAACCGTTCACATGCAACTGCATCTGCACGTTGCGTACTCAAAACCAGCATTATTTTCATTCGAAAGAGTTAGCTGACACGGTTCGCTCGCGCAGCGGCACAAGCGTGACCGGTCGGAGCGGCCCGGGTCCTGCTCGAACCGACTGGAACGCTTCCGGCCGGAACGGCTCTTATGCTGGCGGTGTGACCCAGCATGCTGCCGAGAACCGCGAAGCACGCGGGGCGGCGTTCTTCGATCTGGACAGGACGATCATCGCCCGATCGAGCACGCTCGCGTTCAGCAAACCGTTCTTCCGGGAAGGGCTGATCAACCGCCGAGCAGTGCTGAAGAGCACCTACGCCCAGTTCATGTTCATGCTCGCGGGCGCGGACAGCGACCAGATGGAACGAATGCGGCAGCACCTGGCCTCGCTGTGCGCCGGTTGGGACGTAGAGCAGGTCGACGCGATCGTCGACGAGACGCTGCACGACATCGTGGATCCGCTGGTCTACCGGGAAGCCAACCAACTCATCTCCGAGCACCGCGCCGAGGGCGACGACGTGGTGGTGCTCTCGGCATCCGGCGAGGAGGTGGTGGCCCCCGTGGCCCGGCTGCTCGGTGTCACGAACTGGGCCAGCAGCCGGATGCGGATCGAGGACGGGCGCTACACGGGCGAGCTGGAGTTCTACTGCACCGGCACGGAGAAGGCACGCGCGGCGGCCGAGATGGCCGAGCGGGAGGGCTACCCGCTGTCGGAGTGCCACGCCTACTCCGACTCGATCACCGATCTGCCGCTGTTGGAGCTGGTGGGCCACCCGACCGTGGTCAACCCGGACCGCGGCCTCCGCAAGGAGGCGGCGCAGCGCGGCTGGCCCGCTCTGGTGTTCGAACACCCGGTATCGCTGCGGGCACGGTTCCCAACCCCGTCCGCGACCACCGTGACCACGGCCGCCGTCGCGCTGGGGGCCGTCGCCGCCGGAGTGGCCTACGGGCTGTGGTGGCGGCGACGGCGCGCGAACCGGTGAAGCCGGTGGGCGGCCCCCTCCCTCGTGAAGTCGTCCCCGTGGGCCGAAGCGCCCGCTGTGACCACGGGGGAAGCGCCCCGGACCCCGTGACGAGTCCCGTTCACCGCCCGCCCGTCACGAGCCCGTGAGACGATCTCGCTCCGGGACTTGCGAGAGCTCGTCGCGCGGTCTACAAAGGAAGTACGGAACCCTGGTTGGCCAGGGACGTTGCGGAGGAGAAGCAACGTCTCCCCGACGGGGCTCCGGGCGCGATGGCGGGAACCCACGCGCAGCCGCTGAATAAAGGCACAGTCGTTCTCAGGGTTGCGTACCGGGACGCCGGGCGCCGAGCCCGCAGGATACGACAGCTAGAACACGCTTGGTAACCCGCAGGTTCGCGCCGGGAGAGTGGCGCTCGTCAGTCACTGGCGGGCGCCACCATCATGTCCAGGGACGCCCCCTGCCGCGGTGGAACCACTCACACGAAAAGTCACCGGCGCGGCGCGTAGCGTTGACCGCCTCACACACGGTGGGTAACTTACACAGCCGATCGGGTATCCGGTGGGACACTCACGGTTCTCCCATGCGTTCGGTTCTCCGCCGCGTTCCAGAACCCACGACGGCCGCCACCGGCGAATCCAAGTTCCGTGGAACGGGAGCTCCCTCGTGGCAGCGACATTCGGCAGGCGGCAGCTCGGCACTGTCGCGCTGGGGACGGCGACGCTGGGCACCTTGGCCGCCGCCGACGGCAAGGACGGACAGCGCCGCCGGGGCACGTCCGATGCGGCAGGAGCCGACCGGCCACCGCTCACGGGGGTAACCGACTGGGCCCGCCGTACGGTGCGGAACATGTCGCTACCGCAGAAGGTGGGGCAGCTCTTCGTGACGGTGGTGTACGGGGCCACGGTCGACACCGACCATCCCACCAACCGCACGGAGTACGGGGTGGGATCTCCCGCCGAGGTGGTGCGGCGATTCCGGCTCGGCGGCGTCATCCACTTCTCCTGGACCGACAGTCTGCGGGATCCACGGCAGATCGCCGAACTCTCGAACGGGTTGCAGCGTGCCGCGCTGGGCTCGGGAGCCGGAATTCCACTGACCATCGCCACCGATCAGGAGCAGGGCGCCGTCACCCGGATAGGCGAACCCGCGACGGTACTGCCAGGCAGCATGGCGCTGGGCGCGACCCGGAAGACGGGTGCGGCGGGCCGTGCGGCACGCATAACCGGTCGAGAGCTGCGCGCCATGGGCATCACCCAGAACTTCGCGCCGGTCGGCGATGTCAACGTCAACCCGGAGAACCCGGTCATCGGGGTACGTTCCTTCGCCTCCTCGCCGGAACTGGCCGCGGAACTGACCCGCTCCCAGATACGGGGCTACCAGCGCGCGGGAGCGGCGCGAAACACGGTCTCGGCCACCGTCAAGCACTTCCCCGGTCACGGCGACACCAGTGTGGACAGCCACACCGACCTTCCCGTCATCGACCACAGCGAGCGGCAGTGGCGACGGCTGGACGCACCACCGTTCCGCGCCGCCATCGACGAGGGCACCGACGCGGTGATGACGGGACACCTGAAGTTCCCCGAACTCGACCCCTCCGGGGAGCCCGCGACTCTTTCGCGCCGGATTCTCACCGGTCTGCTGCGCGAGGAACTCGGTTTCCAGGGCGTGGTGGTCACCGACTCGCTGCGGATGGCGGGAGTGCACGAGCTGCACCCCGCCGAGGACGTTCCCGTGCTGGCGCTGGAGGCGGGAGCCGATCAGCTGTTGATGCCGGGGGACCTGTCCACGGCGATCGGGGCGGTGACCGATGCCGTGCGTTCGGGCAGGTTGTCCGAACGAGACATAGACCGCAGCGTACTGCGGATCCTGAGCATGAAGGACCGACGCGGGACGATCTCGGCTCCCCTGGTGGACACCGCGGCGGTGGATCGGACGGTCGGCACTGCCCGGCACCGGCGGCAGGCGCTGCGGATCACCGACGAGACCGTGACGGCGCTGCGCGACGACCCCGGCCTGCTGCCGCTGCGGACGGCGGCGGGAAGCGTGCTCGTCACTGGGTGGGGCGAGACGGCCACCGCCGAGCTGGCCGCCGAGGTCCGGCGGCAGCACCGGATGACGGAAACGCTGCACACCGGCGACTCGCCGGACGACCGGCTGATCGGCGAGGCGGTCGACCGCGCCGAACGGCACGACGTGACGATCGTGCTGACCAACGGTGCCTGGCGCGACTCCGGCGGCGCGCAGCGCGAGCTGCTCCGCTCGTTGAGCCGTGCGGGTGCCTCCGTGATCGCCGTGGCTGTGCGCGATCCCTACGACGCGGCCTGCGTCGACGACATCGGCACCTGGCTGGCCACCTACTCCTACCGAGAAGTGTCGATGCGATCCCTGACAAGAGTGCTGTTCGGTGTGGTGTCTCCCTCGGGCGAGTTGCCGGTTCCGGTCCCCGAGCCGGACCGCCCCGACACACCGCGTTATCCGTTCGGCCACGGAATCACCTGGTGAGGTGACGAATTGGGTGAACTGGACCGCAGGAGGTTCCTGCTCTCCTCCGCCGTGACCGCTCCGATGCTCGGACTCACCGGAGCCTCGGCCGCCAGTGCCGAGCAGGGCTCCGAAGCGGACTCCGGGGGAGGAGGCGCGCACGAACCGGTCCGGACCGGGGCTGACGAGCTCGCCGCCGCGGGATGGGACCGCCTCCGCGGCGCCGGGCTCGGCGTGATCGCCAATCCCACCTCCGTTGTCACCCGGCCGCGCGCGGGGCTGCCGCACATCGTCGACGAGATGCACGCCGCCGAGGGCGTCGAGGTGACGGCCGTTTTCGGCCCGGAGCACGGTTTCCGGGGCACCGCTCAGGCGGGCGGTTCGGAGGGCGACTACACCGATCCCCGGACCGGGATACCGGTGTACGACACCTACGGGGCGGACACGACGAAGCTGGCCGGGATGCTGCGGCAGGCCGGGATCGACCGGCTGGTGTTCGACATCGCCGACGTCGGAACCCGCTTCTACACCTACATCTGGACGATGTACACCGCGATGCGGGCGGCAGTGCGGGTCGGGGTGCCGCTGACCGTGCTGGACCGGCCGAACCCGCTGGGCGGTCACGCGGCGGGCCCGGTGCTCGATCCCGAGTTCGCCTCCGGGGTGGGGGAACTGCCGATCGCGCAGCAACACGGCATGACCGTCGGCGAGCTGGCACGCATGTTCGACGCCGAGTTCCTGCCCGAGCGGGAGAACGAGCGGCTACCCGAGCTGGACGTGGTCGAGATGTCCGGCTGGTCCAGGAAGCACTCGTTCGCCGGAACCGGGTTGCCCTGGATATCGCCGAGTCCGAACATGCCCACGCCGGACACCGCCCGCGTCTATCCCGGAACCGGCATGTTCGAGGGCACGGTGTTCTCGGAAGGCAGGGGAACCACCAGGCCGTTCGAGATCGTCGGGGCACCCGGCGTGGACTGGCGCTGGGCGGAACGGCTCAACTCGGAAGGCACGGCAGGGGCCTACTTCCGGGAGACCCACTTCGTGCCGACCTTCTCCAAGCACCGGGAAAAGACCTGTGGCGGGGTACGGCTCTACCGCACCGGAGACGCGGAGTTCGACGCGATCGGCACGGCGGTGCGGATGCTCGTGCGGGCCCGAGGGCTTTACCCGGAGGTGTTCGGGTGGCGATCGGACCACTGGATCGACGACCTCACCGGCTCCGCCCGCCTGCGCGAGATGATCGACGCGGGAGCGGAGGCGGCCGACGTCATCGGGGCCTGGGAGGAGGAACTGGCCGATTTCCGGCGGCGACGCCGCCCCTACCTGCTGTACCGCTGAACCGGCACGACCGGGGCTCGGACAGCGCCCCGGGGGGCCGGACAAAGAACCGGAGCCGGGCAGGGAACCGGGTGCCGAGCAGGGAACCGGGTACCGAGCAGGGCACGACACACCCCGCCGACCGAACACCACGGGAGCCGAGCCGATGAAGTTCCAGCGCCGTGAGGTGAGGATGCGCAACCCGCTGCTGGTGACGGCACTGCTGTCGATGCTGACCGTGACGACCTGCGCTTCCGCTCCCGCCCCCGGAGTGCGGTCGAGCGGCCGGTTCGACCTGCCGCACGAGGGGTTCTCCGCCGCGGACACGCGACTACGCGAGGCCACACCTCGTCGGGCCGGATTGGCGCCCGCACCGATCCGGGAGGCGACCGCGCGACTGGCCGACTGGAGCGAATCCACTCCGGAGCGGGAGAAACCGATGTACGCGGGCGCGGTGAGCCTGCTGGCCCACGACGGCATGGTGGTCAGTCACGAGGCGATGGGCCACGAACTGCGCTACGCCGACGGCGCGGGCACCGAGCTTCCCCCGGGACAGCAGGAGAGAACCGCCCCGGACACGATCTTCGATCTCGCCTCGATGACCAAGCTGTTCACCGCCGTAGCGGTGTTGCAGCAGGTCGAGGCGGGGCGCGTCGAGCTGACCGAACCGGTCGCCCGGTACCTGCCCGAGTTCGGCAACCACGGCAAGTCGGGGATCACGGTGCGCCAGCTGCTGACCCACACCTCCGGACTGCAATCGGTGGTGAAATTGTGGGAGCTGCCGAAGCGGCAGCGGATTCCGCACGTGATGAACCTCGAACCGGTCGCCGAGCCGGGCAGCACCTACGACTACTCCGATCCGAACATGATCGTGCTCGGTGAACTGCTCGAACGGGTGACCGGACGTCGGTTGGACAGCGTGGTCTCCCGGGGAATCACCGAACCACTGGGCATGACCGACACGGGCTACCTGCCGCCGCGCTCGAAGCTGCACCGGATCGCGGCCACGGAATTCCAGAGCGATCCGCCGCGCGGCATGGTGCGTGGTCGGGTGCACGACGAGAACGCCTGGTCGCTGGGAGGAATAGCGGGACACGCGGGAATCTTCGGCACGGCGGAGGACCTGGCCGTGCTCGGGCAGGCGATCCTCAACGGCGGAAGCTACGGCGGCGAGCGCATCCTGCGCGAGCGCAGCGTGGAGCTGCTGCTGACCGACTACAACACCGAGTTCCCGGAGCACTCGCACGGACTCGGCTTCGAGCTGGAACAGCGCTGGTACATGGCTGGGCTGACCGGCCCCCGCAGTGCGGGGCACACGGGGTACACGGGGACATCGATGGTGCTCGATCCGCGGTCGCGTTCCATGGCGATCCTGCTGACCAACCGCGTCCACCCATCGCGGGAGTGGGGTTCGAACAACCCCGCACGGGTGGCGCTGGCACAGGGCCTGGCCCGCTCCATGGCCGTGGAGCCACGGCACGGCCCGACCGCCTGGTTCACCGGTGGCGGCACCTCGAGGGGGGAAGCCACGCTGACCACCGACCCCGTGGCCACCGACGGCCCACTGCGGGTGTCGTTCGGGGCGTTCGTGGACACCCAGCGGGACACCGACGGTACCGACCGGTTGCTGGTGGAGTACAGCGACGACGGCGGGACCTCCTGGAACCCGGTGCGGCTGCACACCAGAGGACCGGGCTCCCCGAGGCACCCCGTGACCGAACTGGCCGGTTCCGGCCACCGTGCCTGGTGGCGGGTGCGCGGTACCGTTCCGCAGGGGCGTTCCGGGCGAACACTGGTGCGTTGGCGCTTCGTGCCGGACGAACGGTACGTGGGCAGAGGGGTCTATCTGGACGGCATCAGGCTCTCGGCCGGGGGCCGGACGGTGCTCGACGGCGAGGCCGAGGCGAGCAGGCTGCGCGGCGCGGGCTTCCTGGTGGCACAACGCTGAGTCCCGGGCCGTCCCGTCGGGGAAGCTCTCGGGAAACCGTCCGAGTCCTTCGAACGGGTCGAACACGGAGCTTTTCCACACGGGCACCCGGCGTCATTTCGCGATAGCGTCGCCGATGTCGACCGTGTTCACCCGGCAGGAGGGAAGACGCCTTGTCCGTGATTCCGGAGGATCTCGAGGACATCCTGAACAAGCGCTCGTTCGCGCACATCGCCACGATCGGACCGAAAGGAGAGCCGCAGTCCAGTCCGGTGTGGATCGACTGGGACGGGCAGTACCTCAAGTTCAGCCAGACCACCACGCGCCAGAAGTACCGGAATCTGCAACGGGAGCCGCGGCTGGCGATCTCCGCGCTCGATCCGGAACAGCCCTACCGCTACATCGAGGTCCGCGGCCGGGTCGCCCGGGTGGAGGACGACCCGGACCGGGCGTTCATCAACCGGATGGCCAAGAAGTACATGGACGCCGACGAGTACCCCTACGACCAACCGGGCGACCACCGGGTGATCGTCTACGTGGAGCCGCAGCACACCACGCGGATGTGAAAGCTGGTCGAATGTGAGCGCGGAGCGGCCGCGAGCTGTGAAAACGGCTCGATCGGCGGCGGCGGAACCACCTACGATCCGCGCATGGTGGTTCTCGGAACGGACTTCGACAGGGTCGTCGCACACGAACTGGAACTGCTCGATCCCCGCGTGCGCGACGACCCGGAAGCCGTTCGGAGGCTGCTGTGCGCGGACTTCACCGAGTTCGGTTCCTCCGCTCCCCGCTACTTCCGGTAACCATCCCGAAAAGGCGGCGGAAACCGGCGCCGGTGGCATATTCTGGTGGTGGTGGAAGCGGTTCACGGCCACCACTCCGTTTGACCGAGCAACAGTGATGTTAGTAACTTTCCCACATGGCCACTCCCGACGAATCCGGCATCGAATCCGGTGAGCACAGCCCGCTCGTCCGGATTCGTTCACTGCTGCCCGGCCTGGCGCGCGCCGAGCAGCGGGTGGCCCGCATAGTGCTGGCCGACCCCTCCTCGATCGCGCACCGCAGCATCACCGACGTCGCCGAGGCCGCCGAGACGAGCGAGACCACCGTCACCCGGTTCTGCAAGGCCGTGGGAGTGAGCGGTTACCCCGAGCTCCGCATCGCGCTCGCCGCCGACACGGCGCGCACGACCAGCAGGGATCGCGATCTGGGCAGCGAGATCTCCGAAACGGACGACATCGGCCAGATCGTCGACAAGATCGGTTACGCGGACGCACGCGCCGTGGAGGAGACGACGGACCAGCTCGACGTCACCGCGCTGCGTTCACTGGTCGACGCGGTGGCACGGGCACGCCGGATCGACGTCTACGGAGTCGGGGCCAGCGGGTTCGTGGCGCTGGACCTGCAACAGAAGCTGCACCGGATCGGTTTTACCTGCTTCGCCTGGCCGGACACGCACAACGCGCTGACCTCGGCGGCCATCCTGGAGCCCGGCGACGTGGCCATCGGGGTGTCCCACACCGGCGCCACCACCGAAACCGTGGAGGTGCTGCGCGAGGCGGGCACCCAAGGTGCCACCACGGCCGCGATCACGAACTTCGAACGTTCCCCGGTAACCGAGATCGCCGACCTCGTACTGACCACGGCCGCCCGCGAAACCACCTACCGCTCCGGAGCCATGGCCAGCAGGATCGCCCAGCTGACCGTGATCGACTGCCTGTTCGTGGGAGTGGCGCAGCGCCACATCGACGACGCCAAGACGGCGCTGCAGGCGACTTCCGAGGCCGTCGGCAACCACCGACTGCGAGTGCGTCCCGACAAGCGCAGACACCGGGAGGACAGCCGGTGAGTCGAAGCGGTGCGCCCCGGAACTCCCGAACGGAGTGGTCCGCCGAGCACGGGAACCTCCCCACGTCGGCGGAGTCGCCGACCGAACGGAGCAATCCGCGCACCACGGACATCGACCTGCTCAACACGCTCGACCTGCTGCAACGGCTCAACACCGAGGACCGCTCGGTGCCGGAAGCCGTCGGGAGGGCACTGCCCGAATTGGCGCACGCCGTGGATCTCGCGGTGAAGGCGCTGGAATCGAACGGCAGGGTGCACTACGTCGGTGCCGGGACCTCCGGGAGGCTGGCCGTGCTGGACGCCGCCGAACTCGTCCCGACGTTCAACCTGCCGGAGGACTGGTTCGTGGCCCACCTCGCCGGGGGCGAACCCGCGCTGCGCGAGTCGGTGGAGAACGCCGAGGACGACACCGCCGCCGGGGCGAGCGCGATCGAGCGGAACGCCACCGCGGACGATTTCGTGCTCGGCCTGGCCGCCTCGGGGAACACGCCCTACGTGCTGGGCGCGCTGGAAGCGGCGCGGACTCTCGGCGCCGGGACCGGACTGGTCTCGTCCAACCCGCACGGCCGCGCCACCGGAGCGGTGGACACGGCGATCACCGTGGACACCGGAGCGGAACCGATCACCGGTTCCACCAGGATGAAGGCGGGAACGGCCCAGAAGCTGGTGCTGACCTCGTTCTCCACCGCGGTGATGATCCGACTGGGGCGCACCTACTCCAACCTGATGGTCAGCATGGTGGCCACCAACGCCAAGTTGCGAACCCGCACCGTGCGGATCCTGCGCGAGGCCACGGGAGCCTCACCGGAAACCTGCGAACTGGCGCTGCACCGGGCGGGAGGGGAGCTCAAGACCGCCCTGGTGCATCTGCTGGGTGAGGTGGACGTCGAAAGCGCCTCGGACGCGCTGCGCGAGGCCGAAGGGCACGTCCGGGAGGCGCTGCGCACGTTGCGCGCCTGAGCGGACCATCGGGACCGCACGCGGACCCGGCCGCTCTCGCCGCTCACACCACGGCGGGAGGTTCCGCCGAGCGAGCATCCCGACGACCCGAGCGGAGAACTTCGATCACTCGTGCACCGGGAGATCGTAGACCCGCCGCACGCTGGTGCCGAGCTCTCCGATGTCGGCGCCGTAGACGTGCAGCGAGATCGCCGTTCCGGTACCACAGTTGCGGACGCGGTGAATATCCCCGGGAGGAGCGAATCCGCAGGTCTCCCCCGCGTGATTGGTGACCAGCTCCCCGGGAACCAGGTACGGCCCGCGATCGGATTCGCACAACCGGTAGTGCTGTTCGCTCTCGGCGCCCTGGTAAACGCCGGTGACGCACCAAGCGACGTGATCGTGCACCGGGGTCTGCTGCCCGGGCAGCCAGACGAGCGCCACCACGGAGAAGCTCGCGTCCGGTTCCACGTGCAGCACGTGCTGCAGATAGCGCTCCGGGTCGCCGCGTCGTTGCTCTTCGGTGAGCAGCCCGGGAACGTCTAGGAACGGCCGCAGTGCTTCCTTGACCAGGTCGGCGGTGTGGGCCTGGTCGACTCCGGCGCGCACGCGGTCACGGATCACGTCAGTCAGCTCGGTCAGCCGAGGGCTCGACCGCTCGCTCCGCATGGTGGTCATGTCGAAACCATGCACAGCGGAACGGTCCCCGGTCGACCACCGAATTCTTTGGCGGGTACTAACCGGGCTTATAGCCGCACGGAACGGGCACCGCGGCGGGACGGAACTATGATCGGAACCACTGCCGTGAGGCCCGCGGAACCGGCGAGCGCGGGCGCGAACACGAGCGCACCGCTCAGCCGTCGGCGGCCGTCTCAGCACCGATCCTGCCGAACGTCTCCAGCAACAGCGCGGTGGCCGGTATCCGATGCTGCTCCCACAAGGCGTAGGCCGTCACCCGGCGGGGGCGCAGCCCTTCCACAGGTACGCCGACCACATCTGGGTGCCGCAGGAAGGAGAGCACCAGCGAGGGCATCAACGCGATCCCCACACCCGCGGCCACCAGCCCCTGCACCGCCAGGTTGTCGTCCGTCGTGAAGGCGATGTCCGGCTCGAACCCCGCGCTCCCGCAGGAGCGCAGGAAGTGGTCCCGGCATCTCGGACAACCCGCGATCCAGCGTTGTCCGGCCAGTTCCCCCAGCTCGACCGAGTCGCGACCGGCCAGCGGGTGAGCCACCTGCAGCACGGCCACCATCGGGTCGTCCAGCACGTCGGTCCCGGTGATGTCGTCTCCCGTGATGTCGTCTCCGGGGGACTCCTCGGTTTCGGGATAGCTGAAGGCCAGCGCGACGTCGCACTCACCCCGACGCAGCGCTTCCAGCGAGTCGGGGGGCTCGGCCTCGCTGAGCTGGATGCGCAGCTCCGGGTGGCTTTCCGTGATCCGCGCGACCGCACTGGGCACCAGTGTGGCGCTGGCGCTGGGGAAGGCGCACAGCCGGATGCTGCCACGACGCAGCTCGCGAACCGCGGTGATCTTGTTGGCCGCCGCCGTGAGGTCCTCGACCACCGAATCGGCGTGCCCGGCCAGGATCCGGCCCGCTTCGGTGAGTTCCAGTCCCCCACCCGCGCGCAGGAACAGCGGAGTCCGCAGCGCTCGCTCCAGGGCACGCATCTGCTGGCTCACGGCCGGTTGGCTGTAGCCGAGGCTGCGCGCCGCCGCCGTGTAGGAACCGGTACGCACCACCTCGTGAAACACGCCGATGTAGCGGGGATCGACCATTACCGCAGCATACGAGCCGCTCAGCACCGGGCGCACCACCGTGTGACCGGCTCGCACCGCGCACGTCTACGGGTAAGGACGTTCGATCGGGCAGGTGACCAGCACCGCTGACACACGGCACTCCTCGGCTACCCAGTCGGGAAGATCACCTCGAACGAAACCGAGCAGAGCCATGATGTCATCGTGGCGCTCTTTCAGCGGTTGGTTCCAAATACGTTCGTGATGAGCCAACCTGTTCCGGAACTCGTGCAGCCGGGTTACCGGCTGTTCGACGACCGTTCGGGCCCGAGTGGGTGCCACTGGAAAACCGCGAGCGAGATCGGGCCACAGGGTGGTCGCATAACGCCTCGCGAGCAGAAAACGCCAGAATCCGAAGGAAAGCTCGCTCAGAATCTGGCCATCACTGGCGGTCTTTCCCTTGCGGTTGACGCGTTGACGGGCCTCCGTGATCTCTCGGCGAGCTCGATGGTCGAGTTCCCGGCTCGGATCGTCCAACCAGGAACCGGCTCGCCCGGCAGCCGCGTGACGAACCGCGAGACGTTTCGCCAAGACGTTGCGCAGCACTATCTCCAGATGACTCAGGGTCTCCCAGAATGCGCCGCTGATCCGAGTGTTCCAGCGGTACAGCTCCAACGCGACGACCGGGTCACCACCGCAGGCATCCAGATAACCCCGCATCCGGGGCACTCCGAACAGCGAGAACAGGGTGTCGTTCCCGGTTTCGCCGGAGTCCTGATTGTCGACGGAACGCACGGCGCGTATCGTAGTAGCCGAAGATTCCGGGACGGTCCCTGGTAGTCACTTTCCGTGACAGGCCATACCGCTGGGATTGTGGCTTGACGAGGTGCCGCCCCTGCGGGGCGGCACCTTTTTCTTCCCGGAGCGGGGTCCGGCAAGCACGAGCCGCTCAGCACCGGACGCACCACCGTGTGACCGGCTCGCACCGGCAGCCACTCAGTGGCTCCCCACTGTCCGCCTGGCGAAGTGGATCTCGGTGGCCACCTGCTTGAGGGTCTCGGCGATGACCAGTGAACCGTGCCCGGCGTCGTAGCGGTAGAACTCGAACGGCACCTCCCGCTCCCCCAGCCGGTCGAGGTAGTTCAGCACCTGCTGGATCGGGCACCGTGGATCGTTGTCACCCGCGAGGACCAGTACCGGAGCCCGCACCCGATCGACGTGGGTGATGGGGGAGCACTCCCGGTAGACCTCCGGGATCTCCTCGGGCGAACCTCCGAACAGCGCTCTGTCGTAGGCACGCAGCGGCTCCATCTCGTCGGCGAAGGCCGAGACGTAGTCGGCCACGGGCACACCGGCCACTCCACTGGCCCAGCGGTCCGGCTGGGTTCCCAGCGCGAGCAGCGTGAGATAACCGCCCCAGGAGGCACCGGCGACCACGCTGAGCTCCGGGGTGGTCAGCCCGTTGTCGATCGCCCAGTCCTGCACCAGGGCCACGTCCTCCAGCTCGGTGAGGCCGGGGCGCCCCTCGATCGCGTCGCGCCAGGCCGAGCCGTAACCGGTGGAGCCCCGGTAGTTCACCTCCACCACCGCGAACCCTGCTTCCAGCCAGGCGGCGCGGTAGGAGGAGAACCGGTCCTCGTCGGCCGCGTGCGGCCCACCGTGCAGGCTGAACACCGTGGGGAGCGGCCCGCTGTCCGCGCCTTCCGGACGGGCGAGCAGCGCGTGCACCGTGTCGTTGGGACCGTGGGGAACCGGCACGAACACGTCCTCGACCGGCTGCGACTCGGGGGGCCGAATCCCACCGGGGGTCAGCAGCACGCTGTCCTCGCCGCTCGACGAGAGCACCCGCACCCGACCGGGTACGGCGGCCGAGGACCAGGTGTACTCCACGGCGCTGTCCGGCCGCACGGAGGCCGCCCCCACGGTGCCCTTCGAGGTGGGCAGCTGAACGAGCGTGCCGCTCGCGATCTCGTAGCGGTACAGCGTCGTGCGCGCCTGATGCGTGTGCGCGATCAGCAGTGCCGAGCCGTCCGGGTACCAGTCGGCCGCGACCTCACCGGGCAGGCCGAGGTCGAGTTCGGTCTCGGTGTCAGTGGCGACGTCCCAGATGAGCAGTTCCTCACGACCGTACCGCTCGTGCGAGACGAGCAGCCTGGTGTCGCCGGAGACCGGTGCGAAGTCCAGCGCGCCCAGCCCCAGACCGGAGCCGTCCCACTTCTCGGCGAACTTCGTCCCGTCGGCACTGCGCAGCACGCGCAGCGCGGGGTGCCTGCTGTCGCCGTGCTCGGAATGGGACAGCACCAGCAGGCTCTCGTCCCAGGACATCCCCGTCAGGCCGCCGTCCTGCTCGTGCTGGTAGATCACCGTGGGAGCCGCACCGTCGCGGGAGATCCAGACGGTTACCCCGTCGTCGGTGGACATCCCGACCGCGAGCACGCTCGACCCCAGCTCCAACCCGGCCGGATACCCCGCGTGAGTTCCGGGCAGCGCCTCGACGGCTGCCGCGTCGTGCTTGTCGAACGGCTCGCTGCGCCAGACGCCGAACTCGTCGCCGTCGGTGTCGTCGAACCACCAGATGCGCTCGCCGTCGGCGGCGAGCGTGCCGTGGAACGTGCCGTTCGGCCGGTCGGTGACCTGCCGGTGGGAGTCGTCGGCGCGGTCCCAGGCGTAGAGTTCCCAGGTCCCGCTCACGTTCGACACGTACAGGCTCCGTTCCGGAGCGTCACGTGCCCAGTCCGGCATCGAGACACGGGGGGCGCTGAAACGCGCACGCCAGCGTTCCTCCTTGTCCGCGTCGTCGAACAGGGTCGCTGGGATCTCGGCGCTGGGATACGTGCTCACGACACCGATACTGCCCGATCGGGCAACCTCACCGGCAACGGGGATGCCGGGTCCCACGAGTGGGGAGGCCCCACCGCCGGACGTATCCCACGACCAGGTGAGGGATACAAGCCGGTCGAAGGATTGTCACTTCGCCGACGAGTCAGGATGATCGAGACGTTTCGCACTGCCGGAACTCATCGAGAAGAACTCACCGGAAAACCCGGGTGCCCGGAGTCCCACGAGGAGTCCCGGGAACGACGGGTCCCGAGCACGCACAACCTCCCGCGAGCTCATGTGGAGCAGTAATGATCTACGGAATCGACGTTTCGCACTATCAGGGCTCGTTCGACATGCACCGGGCTCGGGCCGAGGATTTCGAGTTCGTGTTCATCAAGGCCACGGAGGGCACCGGATTCGTCGACGCCAGGTTCAAGGCCAATCTGGCGTCCGCACGTGCGGCCGGGCTGCTGGTGGCCGCCTACCACTACCAGCGGGAGGACTACTCGGCGACGGCGCAGGCCGACCACGTCGCCCGGGTGGTGCCCCCCGAAGTACCGGTGATCCTGGACGTGGAGGAGGGCGGCGGTGGAACCCGACTGACCGGCGAGCTGCTGGGCGAGCTGCGTGCCCGCGGCTTCGGAACCCCGTTGCTCTACCTGCCCGAGTGGTACTGGCAGCGACTGGGAAGGCCGGACCTGTCCGGATTCCCACCACTGTGGAAATCCCGCTACCCGGACAACAACGGCGGTTACGCCAGTGAGATCTACCAACGAGTACCCGAACACTTCTGGAGCGACTACGGCAACAACCGGGTGGCCGTGCTGCAGTTCACCAGCTCCGCCACCGTCGCGGGCCAGCGCCCCGTCGACGCCAACGCCTACCGGGGGACCCGCCAACAGCTGGAAGCACTGCTCGATCCACGGGGAGAAGACATGCGTGACGACGAACGAAACGCCCTTTTCAGCATTCTGGAACAACTCACCGGCAGCCGCGTCCCCGGCCAGTACCCCGGTTGGAAGTCCCAGGTGAACAACGAGGTGAGCCTGACCACCCTCGATTTCATCAGGGCCATCGACAAGCACACCTTCCGGCTGCACCAGCGGTACGCCAAGAACGCCGCCACGACACAGCAGGACGGCAACGGGAACGAAGCGGAGGTAGAGACGGCCGAGCGGATGCTCCGGACGATGATCTCCGAGGCGGTCACGGCTTCACTGGGAGCCGACGATCCGCGACACGAGGACGTGGTCAACGCCGTTACGGCGCGGCTGAGCGCGTCGGTGCCGTATCAGCAGGTCGAAGCGACCCGGAGTGACAACTGAGGGTTCGCGCTCGAGTGGCGGAACCGCTCCCCTGCGGAACCTCCGGGGCGCCGCACCACGGGCGCCCCGACATCGGGTAGATCCAGAACTCGGCTGGACACACGCCCGGGTAAACGAACGAAAATCCGGCTGCCGACTCCGGAAGAGTCGACAGCCGGATCCCTTTGTCGGGGTGGCGGGATTTGAACCCACGACCTCCTCGACCCGAACGAGGCGCGCTCCCAAACTGCGCTACACCCCGATACCCCACCGAAACCATCGAATCGGTGGTTACCACTGGCTGCGCCGACAACGCAGTGGATCACCGCGCGACGGCACGACAAAGTCTATCCCACGCCCGTGCCGGATTCGACAGGGGTCCCCGTAATGGAGTGAGCGGGGTACTCCTCGGACCGCTGCGAACGCGGTACCAGCGTCAACAGCGTCGCCTCCGGTGGGCAGGCGAACCGCACGGGGGCGTAGGGCGAGGTTCCGAGCCCGGCCGAGACGTGCAGCCGCATGTGCTCACCCCACTCGGAGGGCCCCTTGGCGCGCCCCCGGTCCAACTCGCAGTTGGTCACGATCGCGCCGAAGCCCGGGACGCAGAGCTGCCCGCCGTGGGTGTGCCCCGCGAGCACCAGGTCATAGCCGTCACCGTCGAAGGCGTCCAGCACCCTGGGTTCCGGCGAGTGGGTGACACCCAGACTCAGCCCAACCTCGGCGGGCGGTTTCCCCTCGATCTCCGAGTAGCGGTCCCGCTTGAGATGCGGATCGTCCAGCCCGGCGGTGTGAATGGTGACCCCACCCACCGTCAACTGTCGCCGCCGATGTGTCAGATCCAGCCAGCCGCGTTCTGTCATGGCAGCACGCAGATCCCGCCACGGCAGCGGCCTCCCCCTGATGCGCTTCTTCTTGCCGGAGGGCAGCAGATACCGCGCCGGGTTCTTGGGTTTCGGGGCGTAGTAGTCGTTGCTGCCGAACACGAACATTCCCGGGCGGTCCAACAACGGCCCCAGCGCACGCAACACCGCCGGGACGGCCTGCGGATGCGCCAGATTGTCGCCGGTGTTGACGACCAGGTCGGGTTCGAGCTCGTCGAGCGCGGCGACCCAGCGCTGTTTGGAGGTCTGGTTCGGGGTCATGTGCAGGTCCGAGATGTGCAGCACCCGAAGCCGCGGACTCGACTCCCCGAGTACCGGCAGTGTGGCCTTGCGCAGTGTCCAGTGCGTGCGCTCGATTCCCGCCGCGTAACCGAGCGCCGAGGCCCCGAGAGCACCGGTGGCGAGCAGAGTACGACCGAAGGTGTTCACAGCGCCCAGCCTACGAGAACGCCCAGATCCGAGCCGCGTGGCGGTCGCGTGTTCCCGGATCACCCCCTCGGTGCTCCGTTTCGCGGGGGCGTCGATCTCTCGCGAAATTGACACCCCGGTGCGGCGGCGTGCCCCGAGCTCCGTCGATTTCTCGCGAAATTGACGCGCCGCTGGCTCCGACGAGTGCCGAGCTCCCACCGCGCCCGCGGGCCGCACTCCGACCACCCTCGCAGCCGGCACCGCCGCGGGTTCTCGAGTGCGGCTCTCGCGAGGAAGGCCCGACGTTGTGTAGGTCGCCTACCCGATGTCGGGCCTCCCGGAGCGAGAGCCGTGCGAGAGGTTCCGCTACAGCACCAACTACGAAAACCGAGCGGCCCCGCACTCCATCTCTCCGGGATAATCGGGGCATGTCCGAGTTGAAGGAACGCCTGCGGGCCGACATGACCGCGGCGATGAAGGAACGGGAAACCACCCGCACCGGGGTGCTCCGGATGGCGCTGTCCGCGATCGGCGCCGAGGAGGTTTCCGGGCAACAGGCACGCGAGCTCTCCGACGAGGAGGTTCAGGGGGTTCTTTCCAAGGAGGTCAAGAAGCGGGACGAATCCGCCGCGGCTTTCGAGTCGGCGGGACGCGCCGAACAGGCGGCGGCGGAGCGCACCGAGGGCGACATCCTGCGGGAGTACCTGCCCGCCCAGCTCGACGACGAGGAACTCACCCGATTGGCGAAGGAGGCGGTGAGCGAGGTCGCGGCCGAACTCGGCGAGACTCCGGGCCCGAAGCAGATGGGTCAGGTCATGAAGATCGCGAACGCCAAGGCCGCGGGGCAGGCCGAAGGGGGCAGGGTCGCGGCAGCGGTGAAGGCCGAGCTCAACGGCTGACCCTCACCCCACCGAAGCTTTCCCCGTTCGCCCCGCACGGAGCGCTCGTCCTGCACGAAGCGCTCGGGTGGCGGAACCATCCGAGCGCCCATACGAGGCCCCTAACGGAGGTCTCCGGTCACCCGCCGGAGTCCTCCTGCGGCTGTGGCGACGGCTGGCCGCCCCCGCCGTTTCCGGAACCACCGCCGGAACCGTTGCCGCCGCGCTCACCGCCGCCGGCACCCCCGCCTTCCCCGGGGTTCTCCCCCTGGGAAGGCGGCTGCGCGGCGACGGTGCGGGGCGGCGGAATGTAGCCGCTGCTGACCGAGAGCAGCACCGAGGTGCCGCTCTGGGCTATACCGCGCGGCGACTGGCTGATCACCGTTCCCTCGGATTCGCTACTGCTGACGGTGCGCCGTTCCACCTCGTAACCCGCTTCGCGCAGTTTCTTCGCGGCTTTGTCGGCGGACATGTCCACGACTTCGGGAACCTGCTTCCCGGAACCGCCGTGCCGGTAGCGGTCGGTGGTCGACGGCAGCTCCGCCACGGGCAGCCCCTCGTGCGCGGTCTTCATGGCACGCATCCAGGTCTTGGCGGGAACGGTTCCACCGTAGATGTTGCCGCTGCCGCAGACCGTGGGAGGACTCCCCAGGCAGATCCCCATACCGGGGGATTCGGGCCGGTCGATGTAGGTGAGTACGGCGCCCGCCAGCTGCGGGGTGGCACCGATGAAGGCCGCGGAGCCGAAGGTCTCGGTGGTACCGGTCTTGGCGGCGGTGGGCCGGTTCCACCCCGTGGCGCTGGCCGCACGCGTGGCGGTACCGGAAGTGGTGTCGTCGGACATTCCGACGGCCATCGCGTCCGCCAGCTCCCGGTCGACGGCCTGTTCACAGGGTTTCTCGGTGATCGAGACCTCGTTGCCGTTGCGGTCGCGGATGCTCTTGATCGGGGTCGGTGGGCACCAGACACCACCGCTGGTGATCGTCGCGGAGACGTTGGCCAGTTCCAGTGGACTGGTGGGGCTGAATCCCAGGGTGAACGCGCCGATCTTGCGCTGTTTGATCTCCTCGGCCTGGGTACGTTCGCGAGCTCGGTCGGCGACCATCGGCACGCCCGCCAGGTCGTGGTGGTTGAGCGTCCGACGCATCCCCAGCCGGGAGGCCATCTCCACGGTGTTGTCCAACCCGGCACGCTCCTCCAGGATCACGAACGCCGTGTTCGGCGAGGTCGCCAGCGCCTCCTGGATCGTCCGGGAACCTGCTCCGACTCCCTCGGCGTTGCCCACTACGTAGGGGTTGGTCCCGTTGCTGAACTCGACCGAGGTGTAGGAGCCGGGTGCCGGGACCACGTCCTTGATCCCCATCCCCGCCTCCAGTGCGGCCGCCGCGGTGAATGTCTTGTACACCGAACCCGCGCCGGGTGGTGCCATGGAGCTGGGCAGCGCGTATGCGCTCTCGCCCTGCTCCTTGTCGAAGCCGAAGTCGCGGTTGGCCACCAACGCGCGGACCCGGTGTTTGTTCTCGCCGGGCTCCACGACGGACATGACGTTGGCGATCTGGTCGCTGTCCTTGGGCACGCCCTGCTCGGCCGACTCCTTGGCCGCGGCCGTGATCCCCTGGTCCAACGTGGTCCGGATCGTGTAGCCGCCACGGCGCAGCTGCTCCATGGAGAAACCCGCGCGTTGCAGGTAGTTCTCCACGTACTTGCAGAAGAAACCGTTCTGCGCGCCGGCACCGACGCATCCGTTGGGCAGCTTGGCGAGCGGCTGTTCGATCCCCAGCGGGGTCTCCTTCGCCTCCCGGGCGGCCTGCTGGGTGATCCTGCCCTGCCGGGCCATCGCGTCGATGACCAGCCCGCGCCGGAACATCGCCTCCTTGGGCTGGGTCACCGGGTTCAGCGAGCCCGGGCGGTTGACCACCCCGGCCAACAGCGCGGCCTGCGCGATCGTCAGTTCGCCCGGGGTAGTTCCGAAGTAGGCGTGTGAGGCAGCGGCGATACCGTAGACGCGGTTGCCGTAGGGAACGACGTTGAGATAGCGGGTGAGTATCTCCTCCTTGCTCAACCGCTTCTCCAGCTGGAGGGCGACCCGGATCTCGCGCAGCTTGCGCGCCACGGTCTGCTCGGTCGCCTCGGCCTGTTTGACCGGATCTCCCGCCGCTGTGACGTGCACCAGGTAGTTCTTGACGTACTGCTGGGTGATCGTGGAGGCGCCCTGGGTGATCCTGCCCGCCACCTGGTTGCTGACGAAAGCACGTACCGTGCCCGGCCAGTCCACACCTTCGTGTTCGTAGTACCGCTGGTCCTCGATGGCCACCATCGCCGCTTTCATCGTGTCGGCGATCTCGTCGGACGTGGCCGGTGTCCGGTACTGCTCGTACAGATAGGCGATCGGATTGCCCTTCCGATCCGTCACCGTCGAGACCAGGGGTGGTTGTTCGGTGAGCAGTTTGGTGGAGATCCGGTTCACCGCGTCGCCGGCACGATTCGATATCACCCCGAGCGCTCCCGCCGCTGGGAACATCATGCCGGCGACCAGGACACCGGCCAGCACACACAGACCGAACAGCTTGAGCACGCCGTTACGTAGCCGCACGAGGTAAACGGTAAGCCGAGCCGCGCTACGCGACTCGCTGTCACGGTCAATAACCCCCGATGTGATGAGCGTGAAAGAAAATTCCCACGAAAGTCGGTTGGCTACGGAACCGAGATCTTCTAGTGTGCGTCCACGTCTAGCGACAGGTTTCGTAGCGTGCCGCGGGCACGTCACGACGGCCGGTGCCGGGGGCCCGGAGGTTGCATGGTCGCCGACGATCCAGTGAGGAGCTGGGGGCTTTGATGTTGGAACAGGGGGACTGGCGGGTGAACGCGGCATGCCGCGACAAGAACCCGGACCAGCTTTTCGTACGGGGTGCGGAGCAGCGCAAGGCACGCACCATCTGCTTCGGATGTCCCGTCCGTACCGAGTGCCTCGCGGAGGCGCTGGACAAACGAATCGAGTTCGGTGTCTGGGGTGGAATGACCGAACGGGAACGACGGGCGCTGCTGCGCAGACGCCCTGATGTGCGCAACTGGCGTGAGCTGCTCGAAGCCGCGCGGGAGGATTACACCCAGGACGTCGACGCCTACCAACTGGGGTGAGAGCGGAAAGCTGTCGGCCACACGGGTTGCGTAGCTTGTTGCGTGGCGGAACCTCCGGCACGGCTCTCGCTCCGGGGAGGTCCGACATCGGGTAGCGACCTACACAACGTCGGCCTTCCTCGCGAGAGCCGCACGCGAGAACCCGCGGTCGGTACTGCTGCGAGAGTGGTCGGAGCTCGGCCTGCGGTCGGGGCGAAAATTTCGCGAGAAATCGACGCCCACCCGGGCCGGACCGCTCCACGTACTCCGGGGTCCCTCGCCCCGCGGCGGCGTCGATTTCTCGCGAAATCGACGCCGCCGCGGGGCGGGACGACCTCACTCCCGGGCGAGTCGGCGGCCGATCTCGCGCAGCCCGTACTGGTCGTGCACCTCGTCCGCCAGTGCGGGAACGCTGCCGAGCTCGACTTCCGGATGCGCCCTGGTGAACCGGGCCAGCAGACGTTTCTCCCGCTCCGCGACCGCGACCCGGTCGGCGTGCAGCCGGAGAACCGAGGCCGCCAGCGGGGCGGAACCCGCTGTTTCGAGTTCCTCGGCGGCCGACAGCGCACGCGCGGCCGCCAGCTCGGCCAGTACCGGATGGGTGCGGTTGGCGACCATGCCCGCCAGCGGCATGTGCTCCGTGGACAGCCGCTCCACGAAGTAGGAGGCCTCCCGCAGCGCGTCCGCTTCCGGGGCGGCCACCACCAGGAACCGGGTACCGCTGGAGCGCAACAGCCGGTAGGTCCGGTCCGCCCGCTCGCGGAAGCCGCCGAACGTGGAATCGAACGCCTGCACGAAGGCGGCCGCGTCGGCGAGCAGCTGGCGTCCGACGATCGTGGAAACCGCCTTGGCGAACATCCCGAACCCGGCTCCGACGATTCTGCGTATCCCCTTGCCGCCCGCCTTGGCCGGGCTGGCCAGCATCCGGATGAGCCTGCCGTCCAGGATGGTGGACAGCCGCTGCGGAGCGTCGAGGAAGTCCAGCGCGGAGCGGCTCGGCGGGGTGTCCACCACGATCAGGTCCCAGGTGTCCTCGGCGACCAGCTGGCCGAGCTTCTCCATCGCCATGTACTCCTGCGTCCCGGAGAACGAGCTCGACACGGTCTGGTAGAAGGGGTTGTCCAGGATCTGGCGCGCGCGGTCACGACCGGCGTGCGCCAGGACCATGTCGTCGAACGTCCTGCGCATGTCGAGCATCATGGCGTGGAGCTCGCCTGACTCGCCCTGCTCCAGGTCGACCTTCCGGGGAGTGTTGTCCAGTTCGGCCAGCCCGAGCGCCTGCGCCAGTCTGCGCGCCGGGTCGATGGTCAGCACCACCGTCTTGCGGCCGCGCGCGGCCGCCCGGATCCCCAGGGCCGCCGCGGTGGTCGTCTTGCCGACTCCGCCGGAACCACAGCAGACGAGGACGCGGTTGTCCGGGTCGTCGAGCAACCGGTCGATGTCGAGCCGCTCCGGGCCGGGGGGTGTGTTCATCGGCTTCCTCCGACACCGCGCGCGACCAGCCCCTCCGCCAGTTCGTAGAGCGCCGCGACGTCGATCCCGTCGACGTAGTCGGGTAGTTCGACGAACGGCAGCGCGGTGTTGTCCAGTTGTTCCCGGGCCGAGAGTTCGGCACTGGCTCGGCCGGCGTGTTCGATGGTCTCGGCCACCAGACCGTCGAGCACCTCGGCGTCCCAGTCCAGCCCGGCCGAGCGCAGCCCGCCGCGGATCCTGGTCGCGTCGACCCTCCCTCCGGCGGCGGCCAGCACCGAGCGGGTGGCCAGCCGGGAGGGGCGCACGCGGTTCAACAGCACGGCCCCCGGGCGCAGTTCGGCCGCGTCGAGTTCCTCCACCGTTTCCATGGTTTCCCGCACCGGCAGCTGTTCCGGCAGGGTGACCAGGTGCACCACGGTGTCGGAGGAGTGCAGCAGGCCCGCCACCTCCTCGCTCTGCCCGTGGATGGGTCCCATCCTGGCCAGGTCGGCCATGGCACGCGTGACGTCGAGGAACCGGACGATCCGGCCGGTGGGTGGTGCGTCCACGACCACCGCGTCGTAGGTGTGCCGCCCGTTGGTGTCGGTTCGGCGCACGCACTCCTTGAGCTTTCCGGTGAACAGCACGTCACGCAGGCCGGGGGCGAGCGTGGTGGCGAACTCGATCGCCCCCATCCTGCGCAGCGTGCGCCCCGCGACGCCGAGGCTGTAGTACATGGCCAGGTACTCCAGCAGGGCGGCTTCCGCCTCGATGGCCAGGGCACGGACCTCGCCTCCGCCCGGAGCGGCGGCCAGCCTGCGTTCGGAGTGCTCCAGCGGCGGTGTGTCGAACAGCTGGGCCAGCCCCTGTCTGCCCTCGACCTCGGCGAGCAGCACCCGGCGCCCACCGGTCGCCAGCGCGAGGGCGAGCGAGGCGGCGGCTGTGGTCTTACCAGCACCGCCCTTACCGCTGACGAAGTGCAACCTCGCCTGGTCGAGTTCGCGGTCCCATTCAGAGCTCACAGGATCAGCCTAAGCTCATCCGGGGCTCGCTGTCCGCTCGTCCTGTCCGCTCGTCGGGGACGTGGGAAACCCACGCGGGAGGACGCACCGTCGAGCGCGCCCCGGCCCGACCGGCCCCGCTCCGGCCGAGCAACGGCTCGACCGGGTCGGTTGCCGATCCGAGGAACGATCTCCCGGAGCCGGCACTTAGGGTTGCGGCATGACCAAGTGGGAGTACTCGACAGTGCCGCTGCTCAGCCACGCGACCAAGCAGATCCTCGACCAGTGGGGCGATGACGGCTGGGAGCTGGTCGCCGTTCTGCCGGGACCTACCGGCGAGCAGATGGTCGCCTACATGAAGCGCCCGAAGGAGTAACGACGGATCGAGTGATTTCCCGGAGCCGTTCCCATCCGCGAGGATGGGAACGCCCGGTTCCGTAAGGCAGCGGGGCCGTTTCGCGAGTCCCGGAGAGATTGGTGTCCGCGATGGGCAACTGGACCGCCCGTTTGACCGAGCTCGGAGTGGAGCTTCCCGAGGTGGCGAAGCCCCTCGCCTCTTACGTCCCCGCGGTGCGAAGCGGGAACCACGTCCACACCGCGGGACAGCTACCCCTCGTGTCGGGAACGTTGTCGGCCACGGGGAAGGTGGGTGATGACGTCGATCCGGACACGGCACGACGGATGGCGCGTATCTGCACGCTGAACGCCCTGGCAGCGGTCAACAGCGTGGTCGAGCTGGACTCGTTGGCCGGAGTCGTCAAAGTGGTCGGTTTCGTCGCTTCGGCGGAGGGATTCACCGGCCAGCCCTCGGTGCTCAACGGCGCCTCGGAACTGCTCGGGGAGGTGTTCGGCGAATCCGGTGCGCACGCGCGCTCGGCGGTGGGGGTGGCCGAGCTCCCTATGGGCGCTCCGGTCGAAGTGGAGCTGATCGCCGAGATCGCGGGCGGACGCTGAGCCCGTGCCCCCGTCGTGGGAGGACGACTGTTCCCGGCCTCGTTCGCTCGACCGCTCACACGTCGTGCGGTCATCGCACCGCGCCTCGGCGACGAACCACAACACGCACTCACTCGTTCGAGTGAGTGCTGTTTATAGTGAGCCGTGAGTAACCGAGCAGTGAGCAACAAGGCCGGATGCGTGCTGCGGGTTGATCGCAGACATTTCCGCGGGAAAATCACCCATACGGATGAAAACGCCGATGACTGTCCGACGCAGCGTGCTGGGGCATCGCCCCGGAGGGGATGACTGACGTGGCCGACCGAGACACCAGCCTGTTGTGTCACGAGCTGTTGCTCCGACTCGCGGGCCGTATCCCGGACGAGTCACTGTGGCGCTACCGGGACTGGCTGGCCGGCGATGCCGGGGACGTGATGGCCGTTTCGCTGCCGAAACAGCTGGTCCGGGAGCGTATCGGTCTGACCGACGGCGACCACCGGCTGCTCTCCGAAGCCCTGCTGCCGATGGGGGCCGATCCGGCCGCGGTGGGCGCGATCCTTCCGGAGGAGGGCACGCCACGACGGCGTCACACGTTCACGGCGGCGGCTCCCGGCGACGACAAGGGCGACTCCACCGCGCTCGTGCTGGGAGCGACGCTGCGCGGGCGGCCCGACGTGGGCGAGGTCCGCGACAGCTGGCGTCGCGACACCACCGCGTCGAGCTCGGAGCCGGAGCAGCGCGTGATACTGGTCAACACCGGCGGAGACCCCGTGGAACTGGCCGGTGAGATCCAGCGAATCCTGCGCGCGCTCGGCAACCACACTCCCATGGTGGAGGTGCTTCCGGCGAACATCGATCCCCCCGAGTACCACGAACGCGCCCGAACGGCCTCGAATCTGATCTGCACCGGCAGTGGCGAACTCGTGGGCTCGAACTGAGCACCGGTGACCGGCACCGCGCACTTCGACGTCCGGTGACGAGTCCCGAGCAGACCCCGCTGCCCCGCATCTCGAACAGGCACCCAAGGAGAACCCCGTGGTGGACGTGGCGAACAGCACCGGCCCGGTCGACCGGCTGCACCAACTGCTGCTGGCACTGAGCGGCCGACTCGACGACGACGCGCTCAACACGGCACGCGAGTTCGCGGGGGCGGAGCAGCCGGACAGCGCCGCCGAGTTCGTCACCGGGGCACTGCTGGCGGGCGGGATCGCGGTGACCCGGGACGAGCAGCGCGAGCTGTCCTCGATCCTCGGGCGAACCAACTCCCGCAGCGGCCTGGCCGAACGGCTCACCGTGGACGTCACGGACGGTTCCGAGAAGCACCGGTTCACCGAACCGGAACGGGTGGAGGACGTCTCCGAGGCACTTCGGGCGGTCACCGCACGACTGCCGAACCTGCGCTCGCTTTGGTGCGCCGCACGTACCACGGCGGCGGGAGTCGCGGCGGGAGCGGTACCCCGCCGCGTGCTGCTGGCCGAGGTGGACGGCTCGACGGCGATCGGCCCCACCGACTACCAGCTGCTGCGGGCGCTGCACCGCAACGGGATCCAGTGCTCGGTGGAGGCGTTCGGCACCGGCGAGGAACTCCCCGACTACCACCGCGAAGCGCTGGCCGTGGCACACGAGGTGCGGCTGGACCACGCGCTCGGCACCCCGGCGGAGTCCACCCGGGGCGGCACCAGGCACAGGGAAGGGATCGAGGGCTTCACCGATCCGCTCTCCTATCGCGATCCGCTGGGCGAACCGTCGAGCGTGGAGCAGAGCGAGACCGGTGTGCTCGCCGACTCCCCCACTCTGGAGCCGGACCTGCCCTCGGTGGAGATGACCACGGAGTGGCCCGCCTCGGAATTCGGCAACTCGCTGAACGCGGACCTGTCGGACGACAGGGACCCGCTCGGGATCGGGTTCCCCGAGGCCGGCTATCGGGAGTCCGGTCGGGAATCCGGCTATCGGGACTCCAACCACGGGGATTCCGGCCATCGGCAGGAACGCTCCCTGCCGCCGGAGCCCGATCCGGAGGAGACCGGTTTCATCCTGCCCGAGCCCGCCCCGAGCACGAACCACGCGGATTCGTTCGGTTTCCCGGAACCCGGTGAGTACTCCGAGCCCGGCGACTTTCCGTCGCCCCCGGAGATCGCGACGTTCGAGCCCGCCCCGATCGAGAACGATCAACCCGCCGAACAGCACTCCGAGTCCCGCGAGGACGGCAACTCCAATCCCGCGGTTCCGGCCGCCGTGGACGCCAAACTCACCGACCGGGAGCGGAACCTGCTGCAGAAGCTGCACGAGGAGCTGGCGCACCGGGAGCAGGACAAGTCACCCGGCGACACCGGCAACTCCCACGAAGCGGTCGGAGCGGAACCACAGCAGGACCCCCGGACCACCACCGTTCCCGGGACCGGCAACTTCCCGCCCATCGGTTCGACCGGCCCCAACCAGCCGCGGTGAGCGCCACGTGGGGAATCGACCGGCACCGCTGACCTGATCGCGCACGGACTCGGTGCGCTGTCCGGCACGAGCGCGTTCTCCCGATCTCGGGAACCAACGGGTTCCGCTGGCTAGAGGAGCCAGTGGCTGGGGCTGTCGGGGTGGTCGATCCAGAGTCGTTGCTCGTGCTCGGTGGCGGTGATGCCGAGGCGGGTCCAGCCGGGTTTGCCGTGGGTCAGCCAGGTGCGGTGGGCGTGTTCCACGGGTTCCCACAGTGAAGTTGGTCCGGCTTCGGTGACCTCGTATCGGCCGCCACCGGAGGCGGTGAGGCCTATTTCGGCGGTGGAACCGTCCGGGGCGGTCATGGTGGCCACCGCCGGTTGGCCGGTGTTCGGGTCGAGGCGCATCCCGATCGTGACGCCGTCGGGGAGGCCGTGGAACTGAGCCAGCAGCCAGACCACGGTGTTGTCCCACCAGGGACTCGGTGGCGTCGTGGTGGTGCGGGTCCGTGGTTCGGCGTCTTCCGGGGTCGTCCGGGTAGTGGGCGGGTTCTGGTCGTGGGACTGGTGGCGCATACTCATGAACGCCGCCCAGCGGTCGGTGAAGCGTCCTTCCAGTCGGTCCGGATACCGGCGCAGCAGGACGAGGTTGCCCGCCTGGACGGTGGGTTTGACGTTGACGAGCGCGAATCCGCCGACGGTGAGTTGCTCGGCCCAGGACCACGGCACGCGGGACACCGAGCAGGTGGCGATGACGCGGTCGTAGGGCGCGTGCTCGGGCAGACCGTCCGCGCCGTCGCGGCAGGCCAGTTCGGGGTGGTACCCGAGGCCCGCCAGCCGGTCGCGGGCGTCATCGACCAGTTCCGGGGCGATGTCTACGGAGCACACGTTCCGGTCGCCGAGCCGGTGGCACAGCAGCGCGGTGGTGTATCCGGTCCCCGTACCGATGGCCAGCACCCGGTGCTCGTCGTCGATGTCGAGCGTTTCGAGCATGCGCACGATCAGATCCGGTTTGGTGCCGCTGGACAGCGGGTGATCTCGCTCGTCGAGCACGGTGACCAGCGTGGTGGGTGAGTAGGCCAGTTCGAGGCCCTTCCCCGAGTCGGTGGCGAGGTGGCGCCACGCGCCGCCGGTGTCCTGTTGGTACGCCTCGGGGACGAGCACGTGCCGGGGCACGGTGGCCACGGCTGTTTTCCACCGTGGGTCGGTGAGGTCGCCTCGGGTTTCGAGTTCGTCGGCGAGTCGTTCCGCTCGCCACGTCCAGTCGGCGTCGAGGTGGGTGGTCACGATCTCCCCTTCGTCAGCGGGTCGGTCAGGGCAGTGGCCCGGCGGGGACGGTTCGGCGACGACCGGGGCGGCGTCGCCGAACCGTGGTCGTGGGTGTGCTTCGCGATGGGTTGGATGCCCGGCCGGTGCCTTCGGGGGCAGGCACCGGCCGGGCGGGGACGGCCCAGTGCCGGACTTCGGGGGTGTCGACGGCACCGGACCGTGGCGCTACAGGGCGCGGAGCCCTGCCAGCACGCGGGCGAGTAACTCGCCGTGGGGAGAGTCGTCCGAGGCGGTAGCCTGGACGGGCCGACCAGGTAGGTTGCTGCTACCTGGTCGGCGCTTCGTCACCACCGACAGCGGCAACGTGCCGCGCCAGTGCGTGAACCGACCCGGCCCGAGGGCGGGCATGATCTCCGTCGGTGCCGCGTCGGCCCGCACCTCGTTCGAGGTGGTCCGGCCCGTCTCTTCCCGTGGCCGCTCGACGGTGAGCGCACCCGGCCCCGCGTGGGCATGGCGTGCTCCTCGTGGCTAGCGATGGCCGCGAGGCAGGTCCTCCTGGCGGAACGCGGCCGGTGACGGCTCAGGCATCGGAGTCCCCCTCGACGAGGGTGGTCCGCCCGGAGTCCGGAAGTTCCCCGGACGGCAGGGTCTCGGCGTGCTCCCGCAGGGCGGTGGCGAACTCCTCGAGCGCTTCGGCGGTGTCGCGGCACTGCTGGGGGGCTGTATCGACGCCAGCCCAGCGCGAAGGCCGCGTCGCTCATCAGCCACTCGCACCGCCGCGCCAGGGTGGCGATCTCCGCGTGCGGGCTGCTCATGAGAGCTCACTCGCCCGGATCGCGGAGTCCAGTACCGACCGCGGTTCCCGGGCCTGGTCGACCGTCCACCGCGTCCGGTTGTAGACGGTCGGGGTATCGATCTGGATCACGTTCGGCGTGTGCGGCGAGATCCACACCCGCAGCGCCCCCTCCCCGCCCTCGTGGCGACATCTCGCCCGCGCTCCCGGGTTCGTCACGTCGTGTTTCGGTGGCATTACTGTTAAGCCCCTTATTGATCCGTTCTATCGTTACGCGAAACAGAGTGCCGCTAATCGAAACTTTTATACAATCCCCTGAACGAGGGATCGTCCGAGATACACACGAGTGGTTATTGTTTGTTTCATGCGGCGAAACAGTGGAGGAACACCGAAAGCACGTGCACTTGGCGCAGAGCTGCGCGAAGTGCGGAGCAATGCAGGTTACAGCTTGCGGGATCTCGCCAAAGAACTCGAAGTGAGTCACGTGCGGCTTCAACGTTACGAATCCGGTGAAACAGTTCCCTCATCAGAATTCGTCGCCGCCTACGTGACAACATTGAGCGCACCCGCTCAAACACGAGAACACCTCACGAACATGGCCCGGGACGCGGACAAGCTCGACTGGCTATCGACCGCCACGTCCGGAGCCCGCAAGGAGCTGACGACACTGATCGAGTTCGAGCGCAATGCGAACCGAATCACCGAAGTCGCTACCGGTGTCATTCCCGGGCTGCTGCAAACCTCGGACTACGCACGGGCCGTAATGCAACATCTCTCGCTCGACGAGATCGAAACGATGGTGCTGATGCGCGTCGGCCGCCGCGAAATCCTCATGAAGCCGAAGGCGCCGAACTTGGTGTGCTTCATTTCCGAAGCCGCGCTGCTCGAATCCATCGGCGGCCACGCGGTCATGACCGAACAGCTTCGCCACGTCGTCAAAATGAGCGAATGGGACAACGTGGACGTGCGTGTGGTGCGTATCGGAACGACCTCGCTACACCCGGCGCACATGGGCTCGTTCATCCTGTTCGAGTTCCCGAAAGCTACACCGATCGTGCATATGGAGCACTATCACTCATCGGTGTCCCTGCACAATCCGGGCACCGCAAGGGCGTATCAGGATGCGGTTACTAACCTGCACGAAGTGGCGATGAGCCCCGAGGCGTCGGCAGAGTTCATCGCCAACTGTGCGGACGAAAAGGAGAACGACATTGACGATACACCCTGAAGGCTGGCGCAAATCGAGCCGATCGGGACAACGCACGAGCTGCGTCGAGGTCGGCCGCGTGGCCGACGGCGCGGCGGTGCGTGACACCAAGGACCGCTCCGCCGGATACTTCACCACCACCGGCACCCAGTGGACCACGTTCATCGACGCCGTGAAGTCCAACCGGTTCGACTGAGACCGGAGCTGAGACCGGAAAGCATCAGTTCGAACAGCAGGGCGCCTTCGGGGAGCGATTCAGAGCAACGCGTTCCCCGAGGGCGCTTTCGCGCCACCTGGGCCACCGTCAATTTCCCAAGAAATCGCCGGGCACGAGAGCGATCTACCGCCGATCGGGCCGTTACCGCAGACCGCACCGGCATCGGACCTCTAGAGTCGCTGTCATGCGACTGCCGGAAGAACTGACCCTGCCGGACGGCATGATCCCGGCGGAAACGACCGATCCACCGGTCACCCCGCGCGACGCGGCCACCGTGGTGCTGCTGCGGGACGGACCGACGGGTCCGGAAGCGTTCCTGCAACGCCGGGTGCGCGGCATGCCGTTCGCGGGCGGCATGACGGCGTTCCCGGGAGGCGGGGTGGACCCCCGCGACGAGGAGGCGTCGATCGCCTGGAACGGCCCGGAGCCGGAGCACTGGGCGCGGCGGCTCGGCTGCGGGACGGACCTGGCGCGCGCGCTGGTCTGCGCCGCCGTGCGGGAGACGTTCGAGGAAGCCGGTGTCCTGCTGGCGGGCGAGAGCCCCGGTCACGTGGTCACCGACACCGCGCGCTACGACGCCGAACGGCACGCCCTGGTCAGCAAGGAACTGTCGCTGGCCGAGATGCTGCGGAGTCACGGGCTGGTGCTGCGTGCCGACCTGCTGGTCCCGTGGTCGAACTGGGTCACTCCCGAGCTGGAGCCGCGGCGGTACGACACGCGCTTCTTCGTGACCACCGTCCCCGAGGGGCAGCGGGCGGACGCCCGCACCGGGGAGGCCGCCGAGGCCTACTGGCGCACCCCCGAGGACGCGCTGGCGGACTGGCGCGCCGGGCACAACGGGCTGCTGCCGCCCACGTGGGTGACGCTGTCCGAACTCGCGGAGCACGACGACGTCGCGGGTGCGCTGCGCGCCGAACGGAGTATCGACAAGGTCGTTCCCAAGATCGTGCGGCAGGACGGAGCATGGCGGGTGGTGCTGCCGTAAGGGTCCGATCAGGAGTCGTGAGACCCGCCGAAAGGCACCCCGGTCGGCCCGACCCCGGCCTCGGCCTCGGACGAGCAGGAAAGGACACGAGTTGACCTCGTCGACGTTGCGGCATCCCGCCCCCGGCACCCCGCGTCGGGTGCTCGACTTCGCGACCGTGCTGCTGGCGCGGAACCCGAACGCGATGACACTGGACGGCACGAACACCTGGCTGGTGGGTGCGCCCGAATCCGACGAACGGATAGTGATCGACCCCGGTCCCTCGGAACGGGAGCACCTGCGGAAGTTACGGGAGCAGGCCCGGATCACCGGGGTGCTGCTCACCCACCACCACCCCGATCACACCGAGGGCGTGGCGGAGTTCGCCGAGCTCACCGGCGCACCGGTGCGCGCGCTGGACCCGGAGCTGTGCGTGGCGGGCACCACGCCAGCGGAGGGATTCGGCTCGGGACCGCTGCGCGAGGGCGAGACGATCGACGCCGCGGGCGTGCGGCTGCGGGTCATGGCGACTCCCGGCCACACCGCGGACTCGCTGTGCCTGCACACCGAGCACGACGGCGTGGCGGCGCTGTTCTCCGGTGACAGCATCCTCGGTCGTGGGACGACGGTGGTCGCGGCAGAGGACGGTGACCTGGGCTCGTACCTGGAATCGCTGCGCAGGTTGACCGAACTCGCCGGGAGCACCTGGCTGCTTCCCGGGCACGGTCCGGAGCAACCGGACGCGCGGCAGGCCGCCGCGAACTACCTGGACCACCGGCGACAACGGCTGGACCAGGTGCGGGCGGCGCTGCGGAAGCTCGGCGGCAGCGGCGACCCGGGCGAGGTGGTGGACCCCGGCGAGGTGGTGGACATCGTCTACGCGGAGGTGGACCCGGCCGTGCGGCCCGCCGCCGAGAGCACCGTGCGGGCACAGCTGAACCACCTGCGCGAACTCGGCGAGCTCGACTGATCCGTGTCACCGACTCGGTCCAACCTCCGTTCGAATCTCGGATGCTCACCGGCGGAACCCACCGCTCGTTCCCGCTCCGGTGTCCCGAGCCCGGAGAACACTCCCACCTTCGCTCGCTCCGGTCGGGCACTCCCGCGCGGGAGCACCCGGCCGGAGCAGTCCGGTCAGCGGGTTTCGGCGAAGCTCGGCACCGGGCGTGGATCGTCCTCGGTGAGCAGGGTGCGGCGGCGGAACCAGAGCAGCGCACCGAGCACCAGCCCGATACCGCTGGCCACCAGGAAGGCCGTGGGCGGCGCGGCCATCTCCACGAGCTGTCCGCTCACGGACTGCCCGAAGGCAGAGCCCAGCGTCACCGCCGTGATGACCCAGCTGAACGCCTCGGTTGCCGTGCCGGGAGGCGCGGCACCCTCCAGCGCGACGGAGTGAGCGGTCGACTGCGGAGTTATCAGCGTGCCCGCCACCAGCAGTGCCACCGTCAGCCCGAGTAGGGTCTCCGGCAACGCCAGCAGCGCTATGAGCACCGCGAACACCGAGAGCAGCGCGGGCAGCCGCAGGTACATGGGTCGCGGCCAGGGACGCATCCCGTAGAGCACGCCGACCACGACCGAGCTCACGGACAGCACGCTGAGCAGCAGGCCGCCGAGCGCGGCGTGGCCCGCGCGTTCGGCGGCGGCCGGAACCGCGACCTCCACCATGCCCAGCAGCGCGCCGAACCCGAACGCCGCCAGCGCGACGGTGCGCATCCCGGGGGCGGCGAGCGCACCCAGGAGGGAGCCGACGGCGTCGGCACGGTCCACCGGTCGGTGTCGCCGGGCCGCCGGGGTGAGCGCGAATCCGGTGCTGCCCGTGACCATGCAGCACGCCCCGACGAGGAGTCCGGTACCGGCCCAGGGCATGTTGACCAGCAGGCCTGCTATGCCCGGCCCCAGGATGAAGAACACCTCCATGCTGATGGCCTCGTAGGAGTAGGCGGCGTCCCTGGTGCGGCCCGGCGGGAGCAGCCGGGTCCAGAGCGCCCGCGATGCGGGACCCGTCATCGGCTCGCTCAGTCCGACGGCCACGGCGAGCACGATCATCGGTACCGCTGCCCCGCCCAGCTCGACGGCCGCGATCTCGGCGGCGACGAAACCGGTGAACACCGCGGATACCACGAGCAGCGGCCGGGTGGGCCCCAGCCGATCCATGATCCGCCCCTGCACCACCGAACCGACGGCCACGCCCACGAGGTTGCCCGCCGAGACCAGTCCGGCCACGCCGAAGGAACCGGTCACTCGTTGCACATAGAGCAACAGGGCCAGTCCGATCATCGCAACGGGCAGCCTGGCGAGCAACGAGGTCAGTACGGGAGCGGCGGCACCTCTGGTACGCAGCGCCGCGCGGTAGTCGGCCAGTGAGACGGAGTGGGACACGCGTGCCAGTATCACGAAAGTGGTACGGCAGTACCACTGGTTTTCGCGTTATCCCGCTCACCATCCGACCGGCTACCCGGACGCGACACGAAACGAATTCGCAGGTCAGCCCGATCAAGTGGACCCGCCGAAAAAGAACCGAAAAATTCGGGACCGACACGCAACCCCGGGCGCTTCCGATACGTCTTCATGAGTGAAAGGGCTTGGCAAGACGGCTCGAATGGCGCAAGCTGAGAGTGTGCAACGCACGAGTGATCGTGAGAACACTCGGCGTAGCCATCGGGAACCGGTCGTCAGAGCCGCACCGCGGTCGACTCGACGGCGGGAGAACCGAAGAACAAGCCTTCGATGCGTTGGTTCGGGGCCGACCATCGAGGGATCGGGGAAAAAGCGTGGTTGGTCGGGGGACGGACCACGCGAGAAGAGGGAGCCGGAGCGCCGCGTCGGGGGTGGCGCCCGGTTCCTTCTTTTTGTGCGCACCGGTATGTGGGGGCCGTGCCGGATCAGGCTTCCCGAACAGTGGGAGCGTTGCGAACACTCCGGACACGCGGGGCACTCCGGACACGCGGGGCCGGCCCCCGCTCGGGGCCGGCCGTCCCACGTGAAGTACCGCTAGCACCGAAGGTGTGCGGACATGTTGATACGCACCGGCCGCTCCAACCGCGCCCGTCAGGCGCGAAGCAGTGGGCGGTCGGTGTGTCGCGGACGCCGAAACCGGCGTCGACTACGCGAGGTCCCGCTCTCCGCGAACGGAATCAGCGGGCACGGCGCGCCAGCCGCTCGGGATCGAGGATCAGCACGCTCTTGCCCTCGAGCCGCAGCCATCCGCGATGCGCGAAGTCGGCCAACGCCTTGTTGACGGTTTCCCGGGAAGCCCCGACGTACTGCGCGATCTCCTCCTGGGTCAGATCGTGCGTGACCCGCAGCAGACCGGACTCCTGGCTGCCGAAACGTTGCGCGAGCTGCAACAACGCCTTGGCGACCCGACCGGGGACGTCCGTGAAGATCAGATCAGCGAGCATGCCGTTCGTCCGGCGCAGCCTGCGGGCCACGACCCGGAGCAGCTGTTCGGCGATCTCCGGCCGAGTTCCGATCCACTGCCGCAGCGCACTGCGGTCCATGGTCAACGCCCGCACGTCGGTCACCGTCGTGGCGGTCGATGTCCGCGGTCCCGGATCGAAGATGGACAGCTCCCCGAACATGTCCGAGGGGCCCATGATCGCGAGCAGGTTCTCCCGACCGTCCGGGGATTTCCTGCCCAGCTTGACCTTGCCGGACTGGAGGATGTAGAGGCGATCCCCCGGCTCCCCCTCGGCGAAAATCACGTGTCCCCGCGAGAACTCCACCGGTTCCAGCGATTGCGTAAGTGCCTCCGCGGCGGCCGGCTCCACACCCTGGAAGATGCCGGCCCGCGACAGGGTCTCGTCCACCTCGTCCCTCCATGTTGAGACGCGGCGGCTGCTCTCGACACCGGCACCGTCACTCGATGCGGTACCGGCGTGTGCCGCCTATCACCACCGACCAGTCTACGACCGGTCACGCGAACGGCGGGTTCGTAGTCTGCCGGCGCGTCCCACCCTGCGAAGCTGGAACAGCTCCAGCGCACGTCCAATTCCCTGCCGGAACAGCGCCCGAACCTCGTCGGGCCGGGCGTTCTCCAGCAGCTCCTCCACCTCGTTCTCCTGCACCGCGACATGCCGAAGCCGGGCTTCGACACGCTCCATGAAGAGCGTGAAAAACATGATCACAAGCGGTACGACGATCACGAACCAGGCAGTCATTGTGACCCAATCTTCGCTCATCCGTCGGTGCGTTCCGCAACCGGGGTGCTTGACAGCGGCCCACGTCGTGGGAGCAGCTGCCGGACGCAACCGAATCTATCGGGCACCGGAATCACCGGACGTTCCCCTCCGCCGACCGGTTGGGGACCCGACGGGACTCGCGATCCGTAAGCTAGGGGGGTGTCCGAACCAGTTCCAGACCGCCCAGAGCACGACACCGAACCGAAGCGGAGGCGCACCGGCGAGACCCGGCTCGGCCTGGTGCGACGGGCACGCAGGATCATGCGTGCGCTCGCCGACGCCTATCCGGACGCGCACTGCGAGCTGAACTTCGAGACGCCGCTAGAGCTGACGGTGGCCACCATCCTGTCGGCGCAGTGCACCGACAAACGCGTCAACGAGGTCACGCCCGGGCTGTTCGCCCGCTACCCGACCGCGGCCGACTACGCCGGGGCCGACCGCGCCGAGCTGGAGGAGCTGATCCGCCCCACCGGCTTCTACCGCAACAAGGCCAACTCGCTGCTGGGCCTGGGAGCCGCACTGGTGGAGCGGCACGACGGCGAGGTGCCCGCCACGTTGCCCGAGCTGGTCAAGCTGCCGGGGATCGGCCGCAAGACCGCGAACGTGATCCTGGGCAACGCCTTCGACGTCCCGGGGCTGACGGTGGACACGCACTTCGGCAGGCTCGTCCGCCGGTGGGGTTGGACCACCGAGGAGGACCCGGTCAAGGTGGAGAGCGCGGTCGGCGAGCTCATCCCTCGCTCGGAGTGGACGATGCTCTCGCACCGGGTGATCTTCCACGGCCGACGGGTGTGCCACTCGCGCAAGCCTGCCTGCGGCGCCTGCCTGCTGGCCAAGGACTGCCCCTCGTACGGCACGGGTCCCACCGATCCGGGGACGGCCGCCGAACTCGTGAGCGGTTCGGAAGCCGACCGGCTGCTGCAGCTCGCGGGGGTGAGCACCGGTTCCACGACCGAAACCGCCACGGATGAGCGTGCCGGTGACCCGGCCGCACGGGAGTCGGCGGGATGACTCCGGAGCGCTCGAAACGGTTCCGGTTCGGCAGCGAACTCAGGTGGACCCTGATCGTGCTGACGGTGGCGGCGCTGGCCGTGGTCGCGCTGTGGCCACGGGATCGAACCCCGACGCCACCGGAGAGCCCCGCACCCACCGGCACGAACCGAACCACCGGTGACCTCGCGGCCCTGCGCGCGGACGCCGGGCTCCCCGGTTGCGAACCGACCGAGGGCGGCGAGCCGCCCCCGCGGCTGCGGGGAGCCGCGGGCAGCTGCCTGGGCGACGGTTCCCGGGCCGACCTGGGCGAGCTGACGGCCTCGGGAACCACCCTGATCAACGTCTGGGCGAGCTGGTGCGCGCCGTGCCGCGAGGAACTGCCCGCGCTGCGGGACTACGCCGAGCGGCAGGACGAAGTGCGCGTGCTCGGTGTGCAGGTACGCAGCACCCCCGAGAGCGGGCTGCGGCTGCTGCGCGAGCTCGACGTGCGGCTGCCGATGATCCACGACACGCGGGGAGAGCTCTCCCGTGGACTGCGGGTGCCGAAACCGCTTCCCGCCAGCTACCTCGTCACTCCTTCGGGAGAGGTCGAGCGAATGCCCGTCGAAGTGTTCGAGTCCGCGGACGAGGTCGCCTCGGCGGTACAGCGGAAACTGGAGGCGCGGTGAACGAGGAACACGGACCGCTGATCGAGCCGAACGAGTTACCGGCCTGGCTGCGGCCACTGGTGGAGCGCACCGCCGATGTGGACGCGAGTTCCCTGGGGTGGCTGCGTCCGCCCGATCGCGAGGACGTCCGCCCCGCCGCGGTGCTGATCCTGTTCGGCGAGGACCCCGGTCGGGACGGCGACCCCGACGTGCTGCTGCTGCGCCGCGCGGACAGCCTGAACTCGCATCCCGGACAGGTGGCCTTTCCCGGTGGTGCCACCGACGACGGGGACGAGGGACCGGTCGACACCGCACTGCGGGAGGCGATCGAGGAGGTCGGCGTGCTGCCCTCGGGAATCACCCCGGTCGCGACGCTGCCCGAGCTCTACCTCGCGCACAGTGCCTTCCGGGTGACCCCGGTACTGGCCCACTGGCACGATCCCGGTCCGGTCGAAGCGGTGGACCCGGCGGAAACTGCGGCCGTGGCACGCGTGCCGATCTCGATGCTGACGCGACCGGGCAACCGGCTCAACGTCCGCATCGGCGGCAGGACCACCCCGGCCTTCCTCGTACCGAGCATGCTGGTCTGGGGATTCACCGGCGGGCTGCTGGACGGCGTGCTCGACCTCGCGGGTTGGTCACGAGGGTGGAACCGTGGAGACGTGCGGGAACTGAGCGAAGCCTGGCAGGCCGCTGTCGACATCGACGATCCCGGGTTCGGACAATGATCCCGGTGCCGGTCTGGGAACCTTGGTTCCCCCGCACGCCGAACCGGCGGCCGATTCGGCGCGTCACCGACGGTGGAGGGCACTTCGGATAGCCGTCCCGTGCCTCCCCGTCCTGCCGCGCGTCCGAAACGACCACCGGGCTCCGGCCCACCGGGCCGGGCACCCGAACGGGAGACGAACTCGCGGACAACTTCCGAGGAACGAAAGCCGAGGTGACCGGTGAACTGGGTCGACTTGCTCGTGGTGGCGCTGGCGGTGCTGGCCGCCGCGTCCGGCGCGCGCCACGGCATGGTCACCGCGGCACTGTCGTTCATCGGAGTACTCGCCGGTGCGATCGTCGGGGTGCGCTCGGCACCGCTGCTGCTCGAACAGCTCGACAGCGCGGCTGCCCGAATCGGATTCGGGATCGGCATCGTCGTACTGCTCGTGGCGCTGGGCGAGACAGCGGGCATGTGGGCGGGCCACCAACTTCGGGAGCGGATCACCGGACACCGGAGACTGATCGGCGTCGACAACACGCTGGGTGCCCTGCTGCAGGGCGTGGCGGTGTTCGTGGTGGCCTGGCTGGTGGCGCTGCCACTGACCTCCGCCTCCGCGCTGCCGGGGCTCGCGGGCAGTGTCAGCAGGTCGAGCGTGCTGCGCACCGTGGACTCGATGATGCCGGACGCCGCGCGCGAGCTGCCGTCCGAACTGCGGGAGGTACTGGGGGTCAGCGGGTTCCCGGAGGCGCTGCAACCGTTCTCCCGCACACCGGTGGCCCGCATCGAGGCACCGAACCCGGCGCTGGCGCGCAGCGAGGTGGTGCGGGAGGTCCGTTCCAGCATCGTCAAGATACGCGGCAGGGCACCGGACTGCGGACGCGCACTGGAGGGGACCGGCTTCGTCGTGGCCCCGAACAGAGTGGTCACCAACGCCCACGTGGTCGCGGGCACCGACAGCGTGTTCGTGGAGATCGGACGGGGGCGCTTCGCGGCCAACGTGGTGCTCTTCGACGAGGAGGAGGACGTGGCCGTGCTGTCCGTTCCCGCGCTGGACGCGGAACCGATGGAGTTCGTCTCACAGCCCGCGAGCTCCGGCACGAACGTGATCGTGCTCGGTTACCCGCTGGACGGCCCCTACACCGCCTCGGCGGGCAGGGTCCGGGAGCGGATCGACCTGCGCGGACCGAACATCTACGGCGAGGACACGGTGACGCGCGATGTGTACACCGTGCGGGCCCAGGTGCAGAGCGGCAACTCCGGAGGTCCACTCATCAACCCGGACGGTGAAGTGGTCGGCCTGGTGTTCGGCGCCGCCGTCGACGACCCGAATACCGGGTTCGCGCTGACCGCGTCCGAGGTGGCCGACGAGGTGGCAGCGGCACCCACCCTGTCGTCGGAGGTGCCGACCGGTGTTTGCACCGAGTGACCCGGAGGGCCGCGCCGGGCCGCGGGGCGATCGCCCCGCGTGTGCGCCCGTCTCCGGACGGACACGGGCCACGCGCGGCGGACCTCACTCGGAGGGCTGGGGCCGCTCGGCGGAGTCCTGCGAGTGCCGGTGGCGCAGCTGCGCGGTCTCGCGCAACGAGTCCATCGTTCGCCTGGGGGCCGATATCTTGCGCACGCGCCGATAGCCGAACAGGGCCAGCACGATGGTCACCAGCAGCATGACCAGGAACACGATGCCGAAGGAGGCCCAGCGCCACAGTCCGAGCGCGTGGAGCCCCTCGGCGAGGGTGAAGAACAGGAAAAAGCTGCTGAAGGCCAGCACCGTCAGTGCCAGGACGAAGTAGACACTGCCCTTGAGGGCCTTGCGGGCCTCACTCGAGATCTCGGCCTTGGCCAGCTCCAGCTCGCCACGCACCAACGAGGACAGATGCGTGGCGACGTCCCGCCCCAGGGCGCCGATGGACTGCTCGCCTCCGGAACCGGTGCCCTCTTCGGACAGTGGAATCGAGGTCACGGCCGACTCGGCGGTGTTGCCGGCCCCGTCGTGTTGTTTGTTCTGGGAGCTGTTCACGCTCGTTATCGTGCCACGAGCGACCAACACCCACGCAGTGACGCGCCCTGCGGGACTGTGCTAGCTCGGTTTGCCTGGCGGTGCTGGTGGCGGAACCTCTGGCACGGCTCTCGCTGCGGGTCCGGCGACATCGGGTAGCGACCTACACAACGTCTCCGGCGTCCTCGCGAGAGCCGCACCGGAGAACCCGCGGCGGTACCGACTGCGTAAGTGGCCTGAGTTCATCTTGCGGGGTTGGCGGGAGCTCGGCCCGCGTCGAAGCGGCGCGGCGATTTCGCGAGAAATCGACGGAGCCGGAGCGCTCCCGCTGCTCGAGGGTGTCAATTTCGCGAGAAATCGACGCCCGCAGGAGCGCATCGCCGCACCGGCGCGGCGATTTCGCGAGAAATCGACGCCACCAGCATCGCCACGCGAAACGACTGGGAAAAACCAGAAGCTCAGGTCGTGTGCGTTGAGCTGTGCTGCTTGCGGAAGACCAGCATCAACGTGGCCACGATCGAGGCGAACGCGGAGGCGATCAGCACGGCTGCCTTGGCCCGATCGGCCGCCGCTCCCGCCAGCGAGAGATCGGCGATCAGCAGACTGACGGTGAAGCCGACACCACCCAGCATCGCCAGCGCGAACAGGTCATTCCAGGTTACCCCCTGCGGTGGACTGCCGAACCCGAGCTTGATGGCGACGAACGAGGTACCGAAGATCCCGATCAGCTTGCCGACCACCAGCCCGACCATGACCGCGATCGCGATCCGGTCCTGGAAGACGCTGCTGAGCGCGTCCAGCCCGACCGGAACACCGGCGGCGAACAGCGCGAACACGGGCACCACCAGGGCGGCCGACCACGGCTGCAACCGGTGTTCCAGCCGCATCGAGGGCGAGGCATGTTCGTAGGGATCGGGACGAACCCTGGTGAGCAGGCCGAGCGCCACACCGGCGATCGTGGCGTGCACTCCGCTGCTGTGCACCGCGACCCAGGTGGCCACAGCCAGCGGCACGTAGAGCCACGAGGTCCGAATGCGGCGGTGCTGGGCGTACCAGTAACCGACGCAGAGCAGCACCGCCACCAGCAGCGCGATCAGATTCATCCCGCTGGTGAACAGCACCGCGATGACGATGATGGCCCCCAGGTCGTCCACCACGGCGAGGCTGAGCAGAAAGACGCGGGCGGTGGTGGGCATGGCCGAGGCTGTCAGGGAGAGCACACCGAGCGCGAAGGCGATGTCGGTGGCCACCGGGATCGCCCACGCCTGGGCGGCGCCGGGCGCACCGTGTCCGATGGCGACAGCCAGCACGGCGGGCACGATCATGCCGCCGAGCGCGGCGAGCACCGGAAGCGTGGCCTTCTTGCGGTCGGCCAGGTCCCCCAGGACCAGCTCGCGCTTGAGCTCCAGTCCTGCCACGAAGAAGAAGATGACCAGCAGACCGTCCTTGGCCCACTCCCCCACGGTGAGGTCAAGGTGCAGGAAGTGCGGACCGATCGTGAAGTCACGAACCGCCGCGTAAAGGTGCGATGCCGGGGAGTTGGCGGCCACCAGCGCGATCACCGTGGCGGCGAGCATGAACATGCCACCGACGGTTTCGTTTCGCAGGTACGAACCGAAGTCGAACCCCCGAGCCTCCGGGGCGCCGGACCGTTGTGATCGGTTGCGCTGCGATTTCGCCACGGAGGTGCTCCTGAGATTGTTACGTCACGTACTCCACAATGACCGTTTTCCGGCTCGCCCCGCGGCTGAGCTTAACACGGGAAAAGGTCCGTTCCGCCCCATCGAGACCGGCATGGCGACGCCGGCGGGCCGGCGACGGGGCCGGGGGTTGCCAACCGAAGAAAAAGTTGTTAATCCACAACTGAACCCGCTGTGAACTGGGATTTCGGTGGATCGCTCCAATGCGGTCCCCTGGAGCAACCATTCGGGGGTAGGCGGATGAACATCCGGGATGTGAGAAAAATCGAGCGGCATCCGGGATCGCCTGTCGCGGAAGGCACTCCGGGGGCTCCACCCCGCTCGGCGACGCGAGCCCGAATCGGGACTAACCGCCCCGACGGCACTTATCGGACCCCGACGGAATCGGACCTGCCCTACCGCTCAGCCGCCGGCACGGCAGTGGCGCGGCGATTTCGTGGGAAATCGCCGCGCCACTGCGCCGGGGAACCCGGTGCGTGAGTCGGATGCATCGCGAGGCCGCGCCGCTACTCCGACCGAGCCGACGCGGTCCCGCTCTCAGTCGTCGCCGGACTTCATCCCGGCACTGATCTGATCCATGACGCTCGAATCGGCGAGGGTGGAGACGTCCCCGACCTGGCGGTTCTCCGCCACGTCGCGCAACAGCCTGCGCATGATCTTGCCGGACCGGGTCTTGGGCAGTTCGGAAACCACCATGATCTGCCGGGGTTTGGCGATGGGGCCGATCTCGTGCGCCACGTGCTCCCGCAGGGTGGAGATGGCCGTGTCGCCGCCCGCGTCCTCGCCACTGCCACCGCGCAGGATGACGAACGCGACGATGCCCTGGCCGGTGGTGGCGTCCTCGGCGCCCACCACGGCGGCCTCGGCGACCGTGGGGTGCGAGACCAGGGCGGACTCGACCTCGGTGGTGGAGATGCGGTGCCCGGAGACGTTCATGACGTCGTCCACCCGGCCCAGCAGCCAGATGTCGCCGTCGCTGTCGTACTTGGCGCCGTCACCGGCGAAGTAGTAGCCCTGCTCGGCGAACCGCGCCCAGTAGGTGTCCCTGAAGCGCTGGTCGTCGCCCCAGATACCGCGCAGCATGCCGGGCCAGGGCTTGTCGAGCACCAGCAGACCGCCTTCTCCCCTGCCGACCGGCGTGCCGCTCTCGTCGACCACGGTGGCCGACAGTCCGGGCAGCGGCTGCTGTGCGGAACCGGGCTTGGCCGAGGTCACACCGGGAAGCGGGGAGATCATGATGCCGCCGGTCTCGGTCTGCCACCAGGTGTCCACGATGGGCGTGCGGCCGCTCCCGATGTGCTCGCGGAACCAGGTCCACGCCTCGGGGTTGATCGGTTCGCCCACGGTTCCGAGCACCCGCAGGGTGGACAGGTCGTACTGCGCGGGGATCTCGGCTCCCCACTTCATGAAGGTACGGATCAGGGTCGGGGCCGTGTAGTAGGTGGTCACCCCGTACTTCTGCACGATCTCCCAGTGCCTGCCCTCGTGCGGGCTGTTGGGGGTGCCCTCGTAGATGACCTGGCTGGCGCCGTTGGCCAACGGCCCGTAGACGATGTAGGTGTGCCCGGTCACCCAGCCGATGTCGGCGGTGCACCAGTACACATCGGATTCCGGCTTGAGGTCGAACACCGTGTTGTGGGTGTAGGCGGCCTGCGTCAGGTAGCCACCCGAGGTGTGCAGGATGCCCTTGGGTTTTCCGGTGGTGCCCGAGGTGTAGAGGATGAACAGCGGGTGTTCGGAGTCGAACGACTCTGGTGTGTGCGTCGCGCTCTGCCGGTCGACCACGTCGTGCCACCAGAGGTCCCGGTCGTCGTCCCAGCCGACCTCGCTCGCGGTGCGGCGCACGACCAGCACGTGCTCGACGCTGGGGGTGTCGGTGACGGCCTCGTCGACGTTGGCCTTCAGCGGCGCCGCCGAACCGCGCCGGAACTGGCCGTCGCAGGTGATGACCACTTTGGCCTCGGCGTCGTTGATCCGGCTGCGCAACGCCTCCGAGGAGAACCCGCCGAAGACGACGCTGTGCAGGGCACCCAGTCGGGCGCAGGCGAGCATGGCGAACACTGCCTCGGGCAGCATCGGCAGGTAGATCGCGACGCGGTCCCCGGAGCCGACCCCGAGTTCGGTCAACGCGTTGGCGGTCCTGGAGACCTCGTCACGCAGCTCGGAGTAGGTGATCCTGCGCGAGTCGCCGGGTTCGCCCTCCCAGTAGATCGCCACGCGGTCGCCGTTGCCCGCTTCGACGTGCCGGTCCACGCAGTTGTGGGCGACGTTGAGCCTGCCTCCGACGAACCACTTCGCGAAGGGGGCGTTCGACCAGTCCAGCACCTGGTCCCAATCGGAGTCCCACTGTAAGCGACGGGCCTGCTCCGCCCAGAAGCCCAGCCGATCCTCGGCTGCCCGGTCGTAGAGTTCGGCGGTGGCGTTCGCCTGCGCCGCGAAGTCCGCTGCGGGTGGGAACGTCCTGTTCTCCTCGAGCAGGTTGTCCAACGTGTTGCTCTGCCCGTCGGGCTGACTCATCGGTGTCGAACCTCCGTCGCTGCTGCTACAGCTCTGTCTGTAGCCGAACCGTAGTGGGATTCGGCTTAATTCGATAGAGGGAATCGAGCAAAGGTTGAGACCAATTTTTCCGGGGGGATCCAGTCTCCCCGGAGACGTTCCTCGAAAGACCGGGGCGGCATCGCCTCCGCGTGTCGATCCTAAGCCGCACGAATGCGAAACGCACTACATCAGTCGCACGTGAACGGCACCGATCATCCGCTGTCGCCACGATTCTGGCCGCTGTGACGGCAACTGTGAATACCCCGCACGAGTAGCGCACGAGCGCGTGATCCCCTTCGGCCTAGCCACGCACGGCGAACCGGAACCCCCTGAAACGGACGTCACCGAGTGATACATGCTCACTCGGAACAATTACCCACGTTCAGGTGAGTATGCCCGGAGAAGAGCAAGACGAGAACACTGCTCGTGCACCGCTGTCGCGCCCCGTCCGAACTTCCACGACACTCGTCGGATCCCGGTGGAGCCCGGATCCCGGTGGAGCCACGTAACTCACCGTGAAATCGCGGAACTCCCCGTAGGCACACGGACCTCGAAGCCCCGGCGAAGTCGGCCCCTCGGGATACGGTGCGAGCGTGAGCACCACCGGAACGAACACCCGCTACGTCGCGCTGTTGCGCGGTGTGAACGTCGGCGGGCGAACCAGGGTCGACATGGCGGGACTGCGGGAACTCGCCCTGGAGCTGGGCCTCGAGGAAGTGCGCAGCCACCTCAACAGCGGCAACCTCGTGTTCAGCCACGACTCGGGCGACGAATCGGCCCTGGGCGAACTGCTGGAACGCGGGATCGAACGACGGTTCGGGGCGCACGTGTCGTGCCTGGTCCGCGAAGCCGGCTATCTGCGGGAGGTCGTGGCGGGCAATCCCTTCCCGGAGGCCGCGGGACACGGAAAACTCCTGCACGCGAGCTTCCTGTCCCATCGGCTTCCGGAGGAACGGACAACCACGATCGACCCGGCGGGCTTCCACCCCGAGCGGTTCCGGCTCGGCGACCGGGTGATCTACATGTACCTTCCGGACGGCATCGGCAGATCCGGGCTCGCCGACGCCCTGACCCGGCCGGCCGTGTTGGGGAACACCGTCGCGACCACCCGGAACTGGAACACGGTGTCGAAGCTGCTCGAACTGGTGGGCTCATAGCGCGCGACAGTGCACGGGCCCGTCTGCCGGGGACTCGTGCCGGGACGAGTTCCTCTTATCGAAGGCCGCTGGTGAGCAGCGGCACGGAGGGGTACGGCGTCGTCCGAACGGACGGGTAGCGTCTGGACCCGTGAACGCGCAGGAATCGCTACGTCCGCTGGTGGGGCTCCCTGGTGTGTCGGAGGCCGTCGACGCGGCGAGGGCCGCGATCGACGAGGTCCACGAACACCCGACGAACCGCAGGGGTTGGGCGACCACGGCGGCGGAGGCTTCGGTGCGTGCGGCGCGTGCCTCCGCGGCGGTGGCCGGTGGAGCCACCGAGATCCCCGAGGGCGGCGAGGTCACCGATCCGCTGCTGGCGGGCTCACTGCGGGTGGCGGAAGCCCTGGGGCCGCTGTTGCCGACCTGGCAACGCGCACCGCTGCAGGCCCTGGCCCGGCTGCACGTGCTGGCCGCGGCCGATCTCGTGGGGGTGGACGAGCAGGAACGCCTCGGGCGTCCGCGCGCCGACCCGGAGGTCTCGACACGGCTGGACCTGCTGGCCAGGATGATCACCGAGCTCGGCGGGCAGGCGCAGGGCACCGTGCCCGGTCCGGTGCAGGCCGCCGTGGTGCACGGGGAACTGCTGGCGCTGGCCCCCTTCGGTGAGGTCGACGGGGTGATCGCGCGAGCGGCGGCGCGCCTGACCGTGATCGGCAGCGGCCTGGACCCCAAGGGACTCGTCGTCCCGGAAGTGGCCCATTTTCGCAGGCAGCAGGAGTATGCTTCGGCCGCGGCGGGGTTCGCCTCGGGTGAGAGCGATGGCGTGACCGCCTGGATCGTGTACTGCTGCCGCTCGTTGGAGACCGGTTCCAAGGAGGCGAAGTCGATCGCCGACTCCGTCGGGTGATCCGGGGTGGCGAAGTCGTACCAGGAGACGAAGGGTTGAGAGGTTGAAACGGGTCCTGCTGGACTGCGATCCCGGCATCGACGACGCGCTGGCGATAGCCCTGGCGCACGGTTCGCCCGGGCTGGAGGTCGCGGGGATAACCACGGTGGCGGGCAACGTGGGGCTGGAGCACACCACGCCGAACGCGCTGAGCCTGACCGAGTTCTACGGCATGGACGTGCCGGTGGCTCGCGGTGCCGACCGACCGCTGCTGCGCGCGCCGGACACGGCCTCCACCGTGCACGGTGCCACCGGCCTGGGCGACGTGGTGCTGCCCACGGCGAAGTCCGAGCCTGATACGCGGCACGCGGTGGACTTCATCATCGACACGGTCGCGGCGTCCCCCGGCGAGATCAGCCTGGTGGCCGTGGGGCCGCTGACCAACGTCGCACTGGCGCTGCGCAAGGAACCCAGGCTGGCCGAGTGGGTGCGCGAGTTCGTCGTCATGGGTGGTTCCTACACGCGTGGCAACCTCACCCCGGCGGCCGAGTTCAACATCGGGGCCGACCCGGAGGCGGCCGGCGTGGTCTTCGACGCGCCGTGGGAGCCGGTGATGTTCGGGCTCGACCTGACGCACCAGGCGAGGGCGACCGCCGAGGTCAGGCAACGCTTCGTCGGGCTGGGGAAGTTGCAGGAGGAACTGCTCTCCCCCTGCCTGGACTTCTACGGCAGCAATCGGCAGTACCGGGACGAGGGGCCCGCCATCCACGACGCGTGCGCGGTGGCGCACGTGATCGCGCCGGAACTGTTCACCACGGTGCGCGCCCGGGTGGATGTGGAGACCTCCGGTCGGTTCACCTCGGGGATGACGGTCACCGACTTCGCCCCGGAAGCCGACCACAACGCGCTGGTGGCCACCGCGCTCGACCAGCGTGCTTTCTGGGACCTGCTCACCGAGGCGTTCGGACGTGTGGCGAGCTCGATGCCGTGAGCCCGGAACGGCCTGAGCCCGGCGCGGTTCCGGAGTGACGAGGACGACACGGGCGACGTAGCGGAATACTCCGTTCCGTCGTGCTGTCCCAACAGTCGTGAGCATGCTGTTCGAACCGATCAAGTTCCGCGACATCGAAATCAGGAACCGCGCCTGGGTCGCCCCCATGTGTCAGTACTCGGCCACCGAAGGTGTCCCGAACGACTGGCACCTGGTTCATCTGGGGCAGTTCGCCACCGGAGGGGCCGGGCTGGTGTTGAGCGAGGCGACCGCCGTGGTCCCGGAAGGCAGGATCAGCCCCGCCGACACCGGCCTGTACAACGACGAACAGGTCGCCGCGTGGCGCAGGATCACCGACTTCCTGCGTGCGCAGGGCGCCACGCCGGGCGTGCAACTGGCCCACGCCGGTCGCAAGGCCTCGGCGAACGCTCCCTGGAACGGCGACGACGCCGTGCCCGAAGCGGCGGGCGGATGGCCGACGGTGAGTTCCACCGACCGGGCGTTCGGTGAGCTGGCCGCGCCGCGCGCGCTGCGCACCGAGGAGGTCGCGGCGCTGCCCGCCGACTTCGCCGCCGCGGCCCGGCGGGCCGACGAGGCGGGCTTCGACGTGATCGAGCTGCACTTCGCGCACGGCTACCTGGTGCACCAGTTCTGCTCCCCGCTGGCCAACGACCGCGCCGACGAGTACGGCGGCGACTTCGAGGGCAGGACACGGCTGGCGCTGGAGATCGCCGAGGCGGTACGCGCGGTGTGGCCCGCGGGCAAACCGCTGTTCGCCCGGCTCTCGGCCACCGACTGGGTCGAGGGCGGTTGGACCGGCGACGACTCGGTGCGGCTGGCCGAGCTGCTGGCCGAGCGCGGCGTGGACCTGATCGACGCGTCCTCGGGCGGAATCGAACCCGGGGTTTCCATCCCGGTCGGGCCCGGTTTCCAGGTGCCCTACGCGCGCCGGATCCGCCAGGAGGGGAAGGTATCCACCGGGGCCGTGGGGATGATCACTTCCCCGGAGCAGGCCGAGGAGATCGTGGCCTCGGGCTCGGCCGACGCGGTGCTGCTCGCGCGCGAACTGCTGCGCAACCCGCACTGGCCGCTGCACGCGGCCGACCGGCTGCGGGCCGACTCGCCCTGGCCGAAGCAGTACGAGCGGGCGGCGCGCTGACCGCCACCCCACCGGCCGGACACCGGCACGATGCCGGAGCGGTGCCTCGTACATTTCTCGCGAAATGTACGAGGCACCGCTTCGAACATCAGTCGGTAGCGGTGGAGCTCCGTTCGTCCTTGAGCGAACCACGAATCATCTCGCGGCGGTTCTCGCTGTCCTCGTGACACACTCGGACCGCCGGGGTGATCAACAGATTCAAAGGGGCTGTACCGCTTGGACGTGGAGCTGGACCGGGTGACTTTCCGGTACGGACGGCACACCGCGTTGCACGACGTCTCGTGGACCTTCGGGAAGGGAGTCAACGGCTTACTGGGGCCGAACGGCGCCGGTAAGACGACTTTGCTCTCGCTGCTCACCACCGTTTCCCTTCCTTCCGAAGGACGAATACTGCTGAGCGGGAACGACTTGGGCACCTCGCAGGGCCGCACGGCAGCGCGAAAACTGCTCGGTTACGTCCCACAGCGGTTCTCGCTCGCCTCCGAGATGCGGACCCGTGACACGGTCGCCTACGCGGGATGGATCAACGGTCTGCCCGACGCGGAATGTCTACCCGCCGCGGAACGCGCTCTGGAATCGGTATCGCTGTCCGAATACGCACACCTACGGGTACGAAAGCTCTCCGGCGGCCAACGGCAACGTCTCGGTCTCGCGGCCGCTTTGGTGCACGATCCATCTGTCCTCGTGCTGGACGAACCCACAGTGGGCCTGGATCCGGGACAGCGACTACGGCTGCGGGAGCTGCTCGGCGAACTCGGCGAGCAACGAACCGTCCTGCTGTCCAGCCATCTGCTCGAGGACATCGCGCAACTGTGCGGGACCGTCGCCGTTCTCGCCGCGGGACGCCTCGCTTTCGCGGGCGGTAACGAGGAGTTCCACGGACTCCTGGAAGCCAACGCCCCGGAGTCGACCTCATCGGCATTGGGTTCCCCGTTCGAACGTGCCTATGACGCGCTGGTGAACAGCCTGGGGGTGTCCGAATGATCCGCCCCTCCCGCTGGCCACTGGGTTCGCTGCCGCTACTGCTGCCGGCGATATCGATCACCCTGGCGGTGTTCTCACAAACATTGGAGATGTTTTCCTGGCCTTACCAGGTGTGGGCGCGCACCTCGCAGCAATTCGTCTCCGAACCGTTGATCTTCGCGGTACCGCTCAGCGCCGCTGCCGCGGCCTACGCCGCGGGACGTCTGACCGGTCCGGACCGGATCACCAATCTGGCCAGCTCGCTCCGCAGCGGCGCACCGATCGCGATCCGCCAGCTCGGTTTGCTCGGTGGTGTTTTCACCGGCAGCTACGTATTGGGCATGGTCCCGCTGGTGGTGCTGACGACTCTGACAGCTCATGCGGGAGGTCCTGGCCCGCTCCCAGTACTCACCGGCCTGTTGAGCGTGTTCACCGCCACCGCGGTCGGGTACTTCGCCGGTGTGCTGGCGACCACAGCGTGGGTCAGCCCGTTGATATTGGTGCTCGGTTTTCTGGCGATCCAGCTCAACATGGCCAGCTCGGGTAATTTCCGCGCGATCGTCCCGGTCACGTACGACGGCGCGGGGGTGGGACAGACCGCCAATCTGTCCGTTGTCGGCTACCGCCTGGCGTTCCTGTTGCTGGTCACGACCGCAACAAGCCTCATGGCCTCCCGCGCACTGGCACGCTCACGCCGATGGAAGATCCCGTCCTGGAGCACGGGGGGACTGATCGTGCTGGTGCTCGCGATGTTGCTGGCGCCGCTCGGCACTGATCCCCGACTCGCCGAAGCGGCTTCCGAACCACCACGAACCTGCCGGACCGAGGCGGGGGTCCGCTACTGCGTACATCAGGCCCACCAGCCGGAGCTCGACGAATTGATCGCTGCCGCTGAACCGGTATATCAGGCCTACGGCAACGTGCCCACGCACGGTGAACAAGTCTGGGACAGTGCGCTGCTGGGCGGATCCCGGGCTGACTCGAGACCCGATGGCATCGTGGGTGTCGGAATCAGAGTCCGCACTGATATGGCCGGCTCTAAGAGGAGCCTGCAACGGCAGATCGCTTACGGGCTGGCCGGTTCCCCCGCCTGCGCGGTTCGGTTCCCCGAGCGTGCCCAACCCGACATGGCTCGTACCGTGCTCGAATCCCGACACCCGGCGGACATCGCCACTGAGCTGTCCTACTGGCTGGCGGGCCGTGCCGAACAGACCAGCGGCTTGCGCCCTAGGATCTCCGACATTCCGGCTTTCGGCACTGCCTCGAAGCAGGAGGTCCGAACCTGGCTCGCCGCTCACGAACGGCGAATCACCGAATGCGCGCTGGACAGCAGACCATGACGACATTACGGCTTGTCCTGCTCGCGCGACGGGTACCTATGCTCCTGCTGCTCGTCGTCGCCGTAACAGGCGTGTCATATGCGTTCTACCGCACTGCCATCAACGTCGATCTCGGTGTGAATCCGTTCGCCCGCCCGCACAAGATCCCCACTCCTGAACTGATCGCCGTGGTCACAGGCGTACTGGCGAGCGCGATACTGCGACCACGCTGTTGGGAGTGGGAGCGGCTGGGTGGAATCAGGGTCAGACTGCTCGCTGTCGTGCTGGCCGCGACGGCCATCGCACTGCCGGTGCTACCCGCACTCGTCGGAAAGCACACGATGCCCGCCGGAGTCGACCTCTGGTGGATACTGCCGAACACGCTCACGATGGGCGGGTTCACGCTGCTGCTGTCGGCGTTGCTGGGCCCCCCGCTCGGCGGGGCTGTGAGTATCGCCGGATACTTCGCCCTGGCGCTCACCGACAATCTGTTCCCCAACGTCGAACCATATCTTCCCCTGGCGATGTACCCGGCGCAGCACGGAAAGTGGGTTCCCGCCCTGTGTCTGGTGCCCACCGCGTTGGCTGTGCACTTCGTAACTCGAGGACTCAGCTCCTGGGCATACCGGCTCGAACGCAACAGCGGAACGTGAGCGGGCATCAGGAACAGCCGACGGGAAGGTACCGGACCGTTTCCTCCGCTCTCGAAATCGAGAACTGGGCGGTGGCGTCGCGTGTACGGGAGCTCCGCACAGCGACGCCACCGCCCGTCCCCTACCGGATCCGTGCGGGATTCCGGCCCCTCCCCAGGGGTGTTCGCGGGCTCGGCGCCGCTCCGGACGTCAGCCGGTGGCGGTGGAGCTCCGTTCGTCCTTGAGCGAACCGCGAATCATCTCGCGGAGGTCCTCGCTGTCCTCGTGGCCGTGCACCGAGACCGCGTGCTCGGCCGCGGCCCGCACCACCTCGTTCTCCTCACCGGTGATCGTCAGCGTGCAGTTCATGACGCTGGGGGTTTCCCTGCAATCGGCGATCTTTCGCACCGTCATCGCCTCCACACTCGATGTGTGACGGAAATCAGCTACCCGAGAGCTTGGCCTGCCACATCCAGTGCGCCTCCTCCAACTTGGCGGCGACCGAGATCAGCAGGTCCTGCGTTACCAGGTCGGTCTTGTCGGTCTCGTCGATCCGCGCGCGCAACCGCCTGATCAACTTCCCGAGGATCTCGACGATCGCCGCGATCACTTCGTGGTCCTGGCGCCAACCCGAGTCGAACTCCGGCACGCCCGAGCTCTCGGCCACGGTGCCCGCCCGCGCGTCGGGTGGGACGCCGATCGTCGCCGCACGTTCGGCGACGCTGTCGGCGAACTCCCTGGCGTTGCTGACCAGCTCGTCCAGCTGCAGATGAACACTGCGGAAATCGCCGCCCACCACGTTCCAATGCGCCTGTTTGGCAACCAGATGCAGGTCGACGAGGTCAACCAGGGTGGCCTGGAGAGACTTGGCGGTGATATCGCGCTCGGCTTCGGCCAACGGACTGGTGATCGGACCCTTCTCGGCCATTTCGTCGTACCTCCTCGTAGCCCCCGGTGCGACATTGGATATGGGGGGCTGCACGAGGCGTACCCGGAGGTTCCCGTACCGAAACGGTTCGTGGAGCTTTTCGTCGGGATCGACGAACGACAGCGAAACGGCGCGACGGGAAGAACCGCGTCAGTTTCCGAGAGCGAACTCCGCCACCTGCTCCCCGATGGTGTGCAGTGTCGAGGCGACCTTGGCATCGGCACACTCGCCGCCGGGACCGAGCCCGGTCTCGGCCGAGTTCACGGCCGCACCCAACGGGGTCGGCCACCCCCGCAGCGCGTGGGCCACCGAACGTAACGCCTGCAACGTGGTCACGGTCGCCTGCCAGCCGTACGCGATACCGACGCAGCCGACGGCACGTCCCTGCAGATACGGGCGCTCGTCCTCGCGCAGGTCCTCCGCGTAGTCGAGGGCGTTCTTCACCAGTCCGGAAACGGTGCCGTGGTAACCGGGCGAGGCGAGCACCACCCCGTCAGCACCGCGGAGAGCTCGCACCAGTGCCCGGGCGTTGGGGGTCCGCTCGGACACCGACGTGTCGAAGAACGGCATGATCAGCTCGTCACCGGTTATGGCCTGCACCTTGGCGCCGCTGTCCCTGGCGCCCGCCAACACGGCCTGCAGCGCACGTTCGGATTGCGAGTCGGCCCGGACCGAACCACCGATCCCCACTACGGTCACAGCCATCGACACAATCCTTCCTCACCCGCACGGGTGCACAGCCCGCCCCCGTGAACCACGCGATCGATTACCTGATGTCACCACATCGGCAAGCACCCTTACACGATCGGTCGCCCTCCCGGGAGCGACCAGCCCCGCAACGGTAAAAGTTGAAGTGCAGTCGAGGTCAATTGTCCACCGCGTGTCTCGCACCACGCACTACCCATCGGTAGCCTCCGCGTAGTGCACATCACACAGTAACTGTTCCGTGGAAAGGTCCAGCCGTGTCCAAGGTTCTCGATGCCATCCCCGCCTCGGTACAACAACGTGCCCAGTCAGCCGTACTGCTGAGCCTGCTCCGGCTCCCACGCCCGCTGCTGCGGCGTATCGCCGGACCGCCCACGCGGGTCGACGGCCAGGAGCTGGCGCTGGAAGTACAAGCACTGCTGCGGTTGCAGGCACTGGCAGGCCAGGAACGCATGGCCGCCGACACCCCGGAGAGGGCCCGCGCGGGCATGGCGCAGGGCATCGAGGTCGTCCGCGGTTCGGGAGTTTCCGGGGTCCAGGTGAGCAAGCGCACCGTGTCCGCGGGCTCGGGCGAACTGCCCGCCAGGCTGTATCGCCCGGAGGGACGCACCGAACCGAGCACGTTGCTCGTCTTCTACCACGGCGGTGGTTGGGTCGTGGGGGACCTCGACACCCACGACGAGCTGTGCCGGTTCCTCGCCAAGCACGCCGACATCAGGGTGCTCTCGGTGGACTACCGACTGGCGCCCGAGCACCCGTTCCCCGCGGCGGCCGAGGACGCGGTCGACGCGTACCAGTACGTGCTGGAGAACGCCGAGGACCTCGGTTCCAGCGCCGACTCGATCGCGGTGGGCGGGGACAGCGCGGGAGGCAACCTGGCGGCCGTGGTCTCGCAGCACGCCACCGCCAACGGGCTCAAGAGCCCCGTGCTGCAACTGCTGCTGTATCCGGCCACGGACGCCGGTACCCGGCGCCGCTCCCGTGAGCTGTTCGGGAACGGCTTCCTGCTCACCGACGGGGACATGGACTGGTTCATGGACATGTACCAGCCCGAGGTCTCCGCGCGGAACGACCAGCGGCTCTCGGTACTGCGCAACGAGGACCTCACCGGGCTGGCCCCCACGGTGCTGATCACGGCGGGCTTCGACCCGCTGCGGGACGAGGGCGAGGAGTACGGCAGGCGGCTGTCCGAGGCCGGTGTGCCGGTCATCTCCCGCAGGTTCCCCGACCTCATCCACGGTTTCGCGAACCTGTTCGGAGCCAGCCCCAGGCTGCGGGAGGCGATGTTCGAGATCGTCGGAGAACTGCGAGCCGGACTCTCCCTCCACTCCGGAGGTTAGAGCTCCCGGGCGCGGCGTGCGTAGCTGGTCGCTCGGCGGAACCTCTCGTACGGCTCTCGCTGCGTTACTGGTTCGGCCGCTCTGGCGCGGTGGTCGGTTAGCCGGCACGTGAGTCGGCGCCTTGCGGCGTTGGGCCGGCTCTTGAGTAGCGACCTACGCGGCGAGCGGCCCTGCCTCGCGATGCATCCGACTCACGCACCGGGGACGATCCCGCTGCGTCGCTCATGGTCACTTCCCGAGGGGTGATACTGGGGCGTCGATTTCTCGCGAAATTGACGCCCCAGTGCGGCGGTGTGGCCCCAGCTGGCGTCGATTTCTCGCGAAATCGCCGGGCCATCGACGCAGTCCGAACTCCGACCACCCTCGCAGTCGGCACCGCCGCGGGTTCTCGCGTGCGGCTCTCGCGAGGACGGCCCCGACGTTGTGTAGATCGCTACCCGATGTCGGGGCACCGCAGCGAGAGCCGTGCGAGAGGTTCCGCCACGCGACCAACTATGGAAAGCGAGCCGAACCAATCACCCCAGTAGCGAGCGGAGCTTCTCCAGGAGTTGCTGCCTGTCGGCGCAGTCCAGCCGCTGCTTGATCCGGCCGATGTGGTGCTCGACCGTCTTGGCCGAGATGAACAGCCGTTGGCCGACCTGCTTGTAGGTCATCCCGCCGAGCACCAGCTCGGCCACCTCCCGTTCCCTGTCGCTGAGCAGCTGCGCCTCACCGCCCGCCGCACCGATGTCCCCGCCGGTTCCGCCCGACTGCCGCTGCGAACGGTTCCCCTTCCCGCTCAGTCCACGCGCGCATTCCAGCAGGGCGGGCATCGCGTTCCGGTCGGTGGTGCGGATCGCCGCCTGTCCGGCCAGTCCGGCGCCGTCCCAGGCGAGTCCGACCGCGTGCAGCGTCCGTGCCGCGCTTTCCACCTCCGCCGGGTCCACCTCGTTCTCGAGCACGCGCGACCACACCGCCCCCGCCGCTGCCAGCGCGGCGGCGAGCTGGTTGTGCCGCGCCATCCGTTCGAGCACGGCGGCGTGTTCGAACGCCCGGTCGTACTCCTCGACCACGATGGCGGCCTGCATCTCGCGCCAGTGCAGCGGAGCCGCCCACAGCGGGGGTTCGCCGAGCGCCGCCAGCAGTTCGTGTGCCTGTCGCAGCTGCGGCAGCAGCCACTCGCCGTCCCGCAGCCTCGCGGTGGCCACGGCGAGTTCGCCCAGCGGAAGCAACGCGAACAGGTCCACCGGGTGTTCGGCCGTCGCCCGGCGTGCCCTGGTGCGTGCCTCCCCCAACGCCGCCATGTCGTTGTCGCGGCTCGCGATACCCGCCTCGATCGCCACCGCGTGCAGCCGATCACGCGGGCTGAGTTCGTCCACCTCGGACAGCAGTGCGGCGAGCTCCCGCTTGGCCACCGTGGTGTCACCCCGCAGCAGCGGTAACCAGGTGGCGAGCAACCGGTGCCTGGTGCGGAACAGCGGACCGCCGCTGTCGGCCGTGACGGCCCGCCGCAGCACCGAGTCGGCGACGTCGGGCTCCCCGCAGTGCAGCGCGACCGTGGCCGCGACAGCTGCCGGGGTGTCCGGGGTGAGCAGTGCCCCGCCGACGGGTTCGGCCAGCGAGGCGGCTCGGACCAGTGTGTTCAGCGCCTCCGAAGCCGCACCGCCGACCGACTCGTGCAGACCGGAGGCGAGCTGGGTGCTCGCCCCGGACACCGAGGTGGGGGCTTCTTCGGCTTCCGTACGCAGCAGTTCGACGGCTTCGCCGAGCCTGCCGGTGCAGATGAGTCCGAGCACGGCGCAGGAACTGTCCCCCGGCCAGCGGACGTGGCGGGCGGACCAGCGGCACAGCTCCGCGGCTCGTTCGGGCAGTCCGCGGTGTGTCAGCACCGCCGCAGCCACCTGGATGGCGGTGGCCCGCTCGGAAGCGGTCTCGTCGCCTATCACCCGGTCGGCGAGGCGCAGCGCCTCGTCGAACCGTCCGGTCAGCGCGACCGCCCACGCCTTGCGGGCGGTGACCGAGGACGCGGGCAGACCGGTGGTCACGGCCGCGTCGAACATCCGAGCCGCCACTTCCGGGGACTCGTTCAGTGCCTGGCCGCCCGCGGTGTCGAAGGCGGCTGCCAGCGTGTCGTCGCACGGCAGGACGGACTCGGTTCCCAGCAGCGGCCGCAGCAGCGGCAGCACGGGGCCGCCCCGGTCCAGCCGGACGCGCAGCAGCACGCGCAGCACCGCCAGTCGTTGTTGCCAGTCGGTCAGTTCCAGCACGGCACGGGCGACCATGGGCGGGGGCGTGTCGGTGTCGTCCAGCAGACCGGCGGAACGCAGTGCCGCCACGGCGGCGGTGATCTCGGGGGATTCCTCGTCGAGCACGGTGGCCAGCAGCGCGGGATGTGGTTCGGCGCCGACAGCGAGCGCGGTGAGGCAACCGCGCGCGATTCGGTCCAGTGCGGACAGTTCGTGGTCGAACCTGTCCAGTGCGGACCGCGGCAGGCGCTCCACTCCACCGGCGGCGAGCTCACGTGGCTCCAGCGTCTCGAACGCGCGTCCCACAAGGGCGGGAACTCCGCCGGTGAACATCCGCAGCCGCTGCGCCGCCTCGGCGTCGCCCGGCGCCCCGGGGACCGCGCGGAGCACTTCGGCGATCTCGGTGACGCCGAGTTCGGGCAGGTCCACGACCGGCCTGCCCGTGGCGAAGCGTGCGCAGAGCCGCGCCAGTTCCTCCGGGAACGGCCAGGGACGGCAGGCAAGGATCACGCGTACCGGACCGGCGGCGGCCAGGGCCTCCACCTCGCGCAACGTAGCGGGGTGCAGCAGGTGGGCGTCGTCGAGCAGCAGCGCGGCAGCGCCGGAACGGATCTCCGCCGGGTCGAAGTCGGCCGATTCACGCACCGTGGTGCCCGCTTCGCGGTAGGTGCGGGCGAGCAGGTTCAGCAGACTCGTCTTGCCGTACCCGCCGGGACCGCGCACCACCGCGGTGAGGGGTTTGTTCGGGTTGGCGGCTATCTCCTGCCGCAGGCGCGTGACCTCGCGGTGTTGTGCGACCTCCCACAGCCGGGCTGCTGAACCCGCGTCCGGCGCGGGCCGTGTGGCGCTGGGGTGATTCACGAGCGGTCCCAATCGGTGAGCGGTGTTCGGTGGGCGCGGCGGAACGGCTTCGCCCTGGAGAGGTCGGATCTCGACCTGTCACAGCAAGCCGGGTAACGCGGGCTGTTGCCCGCCGAATCCCTGTACGAAGGTCATTACCAACCCGAGAATGATCAAGATTGCCGCGAGCGACAATTTGACGATCTTAAACACTTTCCGTTTCCGTGGCGGTTCGATGTGCATCGGTTCGACTTCCACCGGCGGCCGGAGCGGCCGGGCCGAACGGTCCGGGACGGCCTCGGAGTCGGCCCCTCCCCGATCGTCCAGCGGGTCGTAGCCGTACTCGACGGCCTCGTGCTCGATGGAGTCCTCCACTCGCAGCAGCACACTGGTCTCGGCTCGCGCGGCGGCGCGGTCGGTGGCCGCGGCGAGCACCTCGGCCGCGCGGCACGCCGCTCCGCGTGCCGCCACCAGCTCGGGGAAGCCGTCGACGCGTACCGGTACCGCCTCGGCGTCCCTGCCCGGGAGTTGCTCGCGAAGGCGCTGCCGCACCAGCTCGCGCAGCAGCGGTGTGCGTGCCGGACCACCGGCCAGCACCACCGCTTCCAGCTCGCCCGGGCTGAGGGAGGCGGACTGCACCGCCTGCGAGAGCTTCTCGGGAAGCAGTTCCAGATGCGGCCGGGCGAGCTGCTCGTAGCGTATCCGCGCGAGCTGGACCTCCCGGGAGACCCCGGGAAGCACCACGTTCACCCCTGCTATGTCCCTGGTGGACAGTTCCTCCCTCGCACGGGTGCACTCCCCCCGTATCCGGGTGGCCGCCGCGCGGTTGCGGGGGTCGGTGGGATCCAGTCCGGACAGCGCTCCGCCCAGTTCGTCCCGCAGTTGTCCGAGGATCAGGTCGTCGAGATCACGGCCCGCCGGGCGCGGACCGTGCACCGTGACGCCGCGAAGTTCCAGGTCGGCACCGTGCTCACCCGCCCCGTCGTCCTGCCGGTGCGACTCGCGCCTGCGCAGCACGGTGGCATCGGCACCGCTGCCGCCCACGTTGCCGACGGCGATCGAGGCGCCCGCGGAGACCGGCTGTCTGGCGATGTAGTCGGTGGCCACCGCGAGCGGTTCCGGCAGCAGTGTCACATCGGTCAGGCCGAGTTCCGCCAGCGCGCGTCGCAGCAGGTGCGTCCGGTGCGTTCCCCAGGTGGCGCTGTGCGACACGGCGATGTGCTCGGCGGGACCACCGTGCCTGTTCGCCACCTGGTCGGACACCCACTCCACCATGCCGGCAGCCAGGCGGTGGGGGGCCACGAGTTCACCACCGAGCGGCAGCGGAGTGTCCTCGCCGAGTTCCGCGACGAAATCGGTACTCACCCATTCGGGAGATTCGGCTGCTCTGCTCGCGGCGGTCTCGCCCGCCAGGCGGGAGCCGTCCGGCAGCCGCCCCAGGGCAGTGGGGACCACCGCGCGGGAGCTGCCCAGCGGGAACGGCGCGGCGGGCGCCCACTGCCCGCCGTCACGCGCGACGACTGCCGCCGAAGTACTGGTCGCGCCCAGATGAACCCCGAGAACGTAAGGCATGCCATCCCTTCCGGCCTACCTGGTTGGACTTGCTTTGCCACAGGGCTTTGCCACAGGGCGATCGCGCGGGGTTCGTACGGTAAGCCCGCCAGTCCAACCTAGCGTGGACTCGATTACGCAAAGATGTGACCCGCTCCATTGATCCCCTAACGAGTGACACATCAAAGTCCCCCTAACAGGTTCATCAATAACTAGGAGTGGCTCCCGATGGGTGGGGGCCGCCAGCCACGTAGCTTCTTCAATCAGGAGCGGGGACACCGATTCCCTCGCCCGGCTTGAGAAGACCTACGGCTTGAGTTCAGGAGAACGCCAGCGATGCCGAACGCACAGCCGGAGCAGGCCGACGGGCGAGACGGTGCCCGGTTATCCACCTCGGGGACGGACACTCGAACAACGGCCACGCCGGAACAACCGACACTGCAGGAATTCCTGACACGTCTGGTCGGCAATCCGGAAGCGCGTTCGGCTTTCGACGCCGATCCACGTGGCGCGCTGGAGAGTGCCGGACTCGGAGAACTGAACGCGACACAGGTGCTGCACGCCTCGTCGCTGGTGCTGGACTACGCACCCGCCGAGCTCGTGACCGACTACGGACGCACGGTGCAACCCGGCATCGACACGTTCGCCGCGAGCACGCAGCACGTCGCGATCAACCAACTCGATCCCGCACAAGTTCCAGAGCCGCAGGAAGCGACGGATACGAACATGAGCCTGTTGGGCAACCTCTCCTCGACGCCGAACTACTCCTCCGACGGCGACGTCGACAGGGAGATGGAGCAGAACAACACGACCGAGACCAACGTCGACATCGACAACCAGGACTCGCAGAACCTGGTCAACGTGCACGACGTCGTCAGCGGCAACGACGTCGCCAGCGGCAACGAGGTCGCGGGCAACGCTGTCGGTGCCGTGGGCAACACCGTCGGCGCGGTCGGCAACACCGTCGGCGGCGTGGGCGACACCGTTGACAACACGGTGAACACGGTCGGTGGCACCGCCAACGGCGCGGTCGGCGAGGCCACCGACACGGTGGACGGCACCGTGGACACCGGTGTCGACGTGGCCGTGGGCGCCGCCGACACCGCGCTGGACACCGCGGGCGACCTCCCGGTCGACGACGTGACCAGCACGGTCGAGGGCGTGGCCGGTGACGCCACCGGCGGGATGGCCTCCGAGGGTGCCGCGGGCACTCTGGACGGCGCCACGGGCACTGTCGGCGACACCGTGGGCCAGGCCGAGGACGTCGTCGGGGGCGTCACCTCGGACCTGCCGCTCGACCTGCTGTGACGCGACGGCGCCGATGACCACGGCGCCCGTGCGACACGACGGCACTGCCGTCGAACGTGCTCTTACCTGAGCGGGCGGACACGCCGGGGATCCGTATGCCCCTCTCTCCACGGATCCCCGGTGGCTCGATCGCCGCCGCGTCCGCGCTTCGCGGCGGCGATTCCGCTCCCCGGGTAACGCACGGACCGACACGACTACGTTGTCCGCCTTCACCTCCGATCGTGTGCACGTGCACAATCCCATCGTGATCGAAACGGCACTCGTGGAACTCCTCGACAGCGCGGAAGCGGAATGCGCCGAAGCCGGACGAACGGATCTGGGAAACCGACTACGGCGGATCCGCAACCGGGTGCTCGATCCCGACCAGCTCGTCCTTGTGGTGGGCGAGCCCGACCAGGGCAAGAGCGAGCTGATCAACTCGCTGGTCAACGCCCCGGTGTGCGGCAGCGGTGAGAACGTCAGCACGAGCGTGCCCAGCCTGGTGAGGCACTCGGACGAACCCACGGCGCAGCTCGTCGAGCAGGAGACGACGCGGAGCCCGGTGGGCGGTAACCGCTCCCGAGTACCCATCGAGTCACTGGGCGAGGAACTGGAACGCGCGCTTGTGGCGGGCCACCGGGTGAACCGAACCGAGGTCGGAGTCCCCCGCGCCCTGCTGGAGAACGGACTCGCGCTGATGGACACGCCCGCCGTGGGTGGAGTCACCAACTCGTTGGGCTCGGTCACCGAGGAAGCGGTCGCCGAAGCCGACGCGCTGCTCATGGTCTCCGACGCCACCCAGGAACTGACCACCAACGAGTTGAACTTCCTGCGACGCGCGACCGCGTTGTGCCCCAACGTGGCGCTGGTCCAGCCCAAGACCGACGTGGTGCCGGAGTGGCGGCACATCGTCGAGCTCAACCGCAAGCACCTGTCCAACGCGGGCATCGCGGGCAGGATCTTCCCCGTGTCGGCCCGCATCCGCGCACTGGCAACCCGTGACAAGAGCAAGGACCTCAACACCGAGTCCGGGTTTCCCGCGCTGCTGGACTACCTGCGCAAGGAGATGGCCGGGGCGCACGAACAGCTGACCCGCAAGCTGGTCGCCCACAACGTCACGGACTCGATCGACACGATCACCGGCGAGCTGCGGGAGGAACTCGGCAACCAGAGCCCGCGCACCGCCACCGAGACGCTGCTGGAACTGGAAACGGCACAACGTCGTGCCGAGGACCTCAAACGACTGTCCGGGCGCTGGCAGAAAACCCTGTCCGACGGGGTGCAGGAGCTCTACTCCGACATCGAGTACGACTTCCGGGAACGAAGCTGGGCGGTACTGCACCAGGCGAACGAGACCCTGGACGAGGCCGACCCGAACACCAACTGGGACGAGTTCGAGGCATGGCTCCGTGACAGCCTGAACACGGCGATCGCCGAGACCTTCGACTGGCTGGACCGACGGCGGGAGCGGATCACCGAGCAGGTGGCCGACGAACTGCTGCGGGAGCAGGTGCGGACGCTGCCGAGCAGCGAAGCCATCCCCGTCCCGGACCCGCTGTCACGAGTGCCCGCCCCGAAGGCACCGAAGAACGCGGGCTACCCGCGCAGGGACCAGATGCTGACCGGACTGCGCGGTTCTTACGGCGGGGTGCTGATGTTCGGCCTGATGACGAGCATGGCCGGGCTGCCGCTGATGAACGTGATCTCCATCTCCGCGGGACTGCTGCTGGGCAGCAAGAGCCTCAACGAGGAGAAGGACACGCGGCTCAAACGCAGGCAGACCGAGGCGCGCGCAGCGGTGCAGCGCTATGTCGAGCACGTGGTCTTCCAGGTGAACAAGGAGGCCCGCGACGCCATCCGGAACACGCACCAGACGCTGCACGACCACTGCAACCGGATCACCGAACAGGCACAGATCCGGATCAGCCGCTCTATCCAGGAGACCAAACGGATGGCCGAACAGAGCGCGGTGGAGCGCGACGCCCGGGCCAGGGAGATCAAGAAGAAGCTGGAGGAGCTCGGCGCGCTGCGCAAACGGGCGGGATCGCTGACGTCCAACCGGATAGCGGCCGCATGACCACGGCACACGACACCGGCCCGACCACCGCGCTGCTCTCCCAGGCCAGGGAGCTGCTGCTGCGGACCATGACCTTCTACCGGGACGACCCCCGCACGGCGGGTTGGCTGCGGACCCGGCTGGAGCGGCTCTCCGAACCGCTGCGCATGGCGGTGACCGGGCGAGTGAAGTCCGGCAAGTCCACGCTGATCAACGCGCTGGTCGGGGCCGAACTCGCCCCCACCGACCCGGAGGAACGCACCCAGGTCAACACGGTGTTCCGCTACGGTCCCGAACCCAGGATCACGGTGCACACCCCGCACGGCGCGCAGCGGAACATGCCGGTGGACGAGCTCGACCCCGCCACCATCCGGGATCTGCAACGCTGGCGTCCGGACGAGGTGGCGCGCCTGGTCATCGAGTCACCCTCCCCCGGGCTGCAGGCGATCACCCTGATCGAGACGCCGGGAGTGGCCTCCACCGCGGTCAAGGAGACCGGCAGGTCGGCACTGGCGCAGATCCTCTCCGAGGCCGACTCGGTGCTCTACCTGACCAGACAACCGCAGCAGATCGACGTGCAGTTCCTCGAATCGGTGCACGAACTGCGGGTGGCGCGGCGCGCGCCGATCAACACGATCCTCGCGTTGTCGCGGGCGGACGAGGTGGCCGGCGGTGACCACGAATCCGTCGAAGCGGCCGGAAGAGTGGCGAACGCGTACCGGGACGACCCCAAGCTCCGCACTTTCGTGCAGTACGTGCTGCCGGTGTCCGGGCTGCTGGCGCAGGGCGGCAGCACTCTCGGACAGTCCGAGTTCGAGGCGCTGTCCCGACTGGCCGCGCTGCCCCGCGAGCAACTGGACGAGCTGCTGCTGTCCGCCGACCGGTTCGCGAGTTCCGCGACCCCGGAGTCCGTCGAGCCCGGCACGCGGCGGGAGCTGCTGCGCCGCTTCGGACTGTTCGGGGTGCACAGCGCGCTGACCGCTCTCGCCGCGGGTGGGATCGATCACGGCAGACTGCGGCGTCAGCTGCTCGCCGAGAGCAGGATCGGCGAGCTGCAGGAAGCGGTTCACCTGCAGTTCGTCGAACGTCAGGAGGCGCTGCGGGCGCGCTCGACCCTGCTCGCGGTGGACATGGCGTTGCGGGCCAATCCCCGCTCCGGGGACAGGCAGTTGCAGGGCGAGCTGGATCGCCTGCTGAGCAACGCGCACGAGTGGGACGAGCTGCGGGTGTTGTCCGGACTGTGGTCCGGGCAGTTGTCGCTGCCCGGCAGGCTCCGTGAGGAGGCGGAACGACTGCTCGGCGCGCACGGCGACCAGCCGGTGGCGAGGCTGGGAGCTCCGCCCCGGGCGGGGGCGCGGGATCTCGCCGAACGCGCGGGCGAGGCCGCACGGCGGTGGCGGGTGCTGGCCGCCGATCCGCTGCGCGACCGGGACCACCGGGAGGCGGTGTGGACGGTGTTGCGCAGTTGTGAGCGGTTGCTGGCCGCGAACGTCGGGCAGTAGCCCGGACCTCGCAGGAGTCAAGCGAGCGCGACGTCATCCGATCCGGCGGCAGCCGATCTCGGGGCCACCCGATCCGGCGTCAGCCGGCCCGTTCTCCGGTACGAACCAGCGAAGCGAGGTAACGAGCGCTCGGTTCGCGTCCCGGCACGCCACGGGAGGACCGCAGCAACGAGAACGTCGTCAGCACGACCAACGACACGCCCAGGATCACGAACGAGGCGGCGCGGACCTGGTCCACCGGTGGGAGATGCAGCATCAGGTGCCGGTTCAGCGGCAACTCCACGAACGGCGCCCAGTGGGTCACGCTGACCGAGACCACCGCCGTGGCCAACCAGAGCTTGCTACGGCTGCGCAACCCGTACAGCACCATGAACAGCAGTGCGGGGGCGAGCCACACCCAGTGGTTGGACCAGGAAGTGGGTGAGACCAACAACGCCACCAGCCCGATGATCGCCAAGGCCAGCGCGCCGGACGCGTTCCGGACACAGTAGACGGTCGCGGCCCCCAGCACCGCGCATATCAGTACCCACAGCGACACCTGCGCGAGCCCGGAGAGATCGGTCCGGCTCAGCACCGCCAGTACGGTCTGGTTGCTGCGCAGTGGTGAGCCGAAGGCCGCGGCGGCAGGCCCCTGGGTGAACCAGTACTTGACCGAGGCCTCGAAATCCACCAGAAAACCGAGCAGTGTCGCCAGGAACGCGGTAAGCACCACCGTGCCCGCCGCCCTGAAATTCTTGCGCAGCAGAAAGAACAACAAGAAAGCACCGGGGACGAGTTTGATCGCGGCGGCGATTCCCACCAGCATTCCTCGCGGCCAACGCGGATTAAGCACGAGACAATCCGCCGCTACAACCCCCATGAGCAGGATATTGATCTGCCCCTGCGCGAAACACCCGAAAACCGGTTCGAGAAAAAGTGAGATCCTTGCCAGCGCCACGGAAAAGGCGAAGCACAGCAGCGGATCACCGCGGGACCAGGTCCGCCGGAACACGAGGTAGAAGGTGGTGACCAGGGCGACCGCGTTCAGCGCGTAGAGCAGCGCGATGTCGACCTTGAGCGGAAGCACGGCCAGCGGAGTCAGGGGCAACAGCGCGAACGGGGGATACACCCAGGGCAGGGGATCCTCGTTGGTCACGGTGGCTCCGGAGGGCATCACGTCCCAGCCGTTGAGCCAGGACTCGACGGCCCAGCGATAGACCCCGTGATCCGGCCAGTAGTCCTGGGCCGAGACCCACGCCCAGAATTCCCAACCGAGGGCGATGACGGACAACGCGATGATCCCGAGCGAGACAATCACCCGAGAATTTCCCCGTTTCGTGTTCGTTCTCACATTTTCCGGAGAAGTTGGGACGCCCTGGGAGTCGCGCTCGACAACCGTACGATCACTCCGCATCGAGCGACAATCTACCCCAAACGCGGTCCGCGCCAGGGCCGCATCCGAGAGATCCCAGCGCGCCAACGGTTTCCAGACGAGAATCGGGCCCGGCGACGCGGTGGTCGCCGGGCCCGATTCGGTGGTGGTGGCCGCGGTCAGCGGTCGGGGTGGACGTCGCCCGGCGGACGGGCGACCGTCACCGGACTGCCGAGGAGCAGCTCAGCCCTGGACCTTCTCGGCGATCTTGTCGCCGGTGTCCTTGTCCACGTTGCGCCAGTACTGCAGCGCACGCTCGAGGATCGGCTGGCTGACGCCCTTGGACAGGTGGCCCGCCACGTTGTTCACGAAGCGCTGCCGCTCCTCGTCGCTGAAGACCTCGCGGACCATGGTCCCGGCCTGGCCGAAGTCGTCGTCCTCGGAGTGCAGCTGGTACGCCGAGCGGATGACCTCCTGCTCGATTCCGCTGGCGGTGTCCTCGCTGCCGTTGCGGGTGTCGGCGTGCGGGCCGCCGTAGGAGTTCGGCGCGTACACCGGGTCCTGCCCGTAGCCGAACCGCATCGGGCCGTCCTTGGAGTAGGAGTTCACCTCCGAGACCGGACGGTTGACCGGCAGCTCCATGTAGTTCGGGCCGATCCGGTACCGGTGGGCGTCCGGGTAGGCGAACGACCGGCCCTGCAGCATCTTGTCCGGGGAAAGCCCGATGCCCGGCACCGTGTTCGCCGGCTCGAAGGCGGACTGCTCGATCTGCGCGAAGTAGTTGTCCGGGTTGCGATCGAGCACGAACCGGCCGACCTTGATCAGCGGGTAGTCGCCGTGCGGCCACACCTTGGTGAGGTCGAACGGGTTGAACCGGTAGTCCGCGGCCTCCTCGTACGGCATGACCTGCACGTACAGCGTCCAGCTCGGGTTGTTGCCCGACTTGATGCTGGTCCACAGGTCACGGATGTGGGCGTCACCGTCCTCACCGGCCAGCCGGTCGGCCTCCTCCTGGGTGAGGAAGTCGTGACCCTGGTCGGTCTTGAAGTGGTACTTGACCCAGAACTTCTCGCCCCTGGCGTTCTCCCACAGGTAGGTGTGCGAACCGTAGAGGTTCATGTTCCGCCAGGTCTTCGGGATGCCCCGGTCGCCCATCAGCCAGGTCACCTGGTGTGCCGACTCGGGGCACTGGCTCCAGAAGTCCCACTGCATGTCGTGGTCACGCAGGTGGTTGTCGGCCCGGCGCTTCTGGGAGTGGATGAAGTCCGGGAACTTGATGGCGTCCCTGATGAAGAACACCGGGGTGTTGTTGCCGACGAGGTCGTAGTTGCCCTCGGAGGTGTAGAACTTGATCGCGGTACCGCGCGGGTCACGCCAGGTGTCGGGGGACCCCAGCTCGCCCGCGACCGAGGAGAACCGGATCAGGGTCTCGGTCTTCACGCCCGGCTGGAACAGCGCGGCCTTGGTGTACTGGCTGACGTCCTCGGTGGTCTCGAAGAAACCGAAGGCGCCGCCGCCCTTGGCGTGCACCACGCGCTCGGGCACCCGCTCGCGGTTGAACTGAGCGTTCTTCTCGATCAGGTAGTGGTCCTGCAGCAGCGTGGGACCGTTGGTGCCCGCCGTCAGCGAGTGGTCATCGCTTGCCACCGGGATACCGGCGTTGGTCGTCGTGGGCCGTGGCGAACTCACGAGCGTCCCTCCTTGTGTGGTGATTTCGATGTCCGTCGACTAATCGGTCGCGGACGCGCAGTCGGGGCACAGACCCCAGAAGACGATCTCCGCCTCGTCGATGCTGTAACCAGCCGTCGACGACGGGACCAGGCACGGAGCCGAACCGTGGACGCAGTCCACGTCCTCGGCGCGGCCGCATGCCCGACACACCAGATGATGATGGTTGTCGGCGGTACGGCATTCGAACCTGGCCGGATGCCCGGCGGGTTCGATCCTGCGTAACAGCCCGGCCGAAGTACACGCGTGCAGCACGTCGTAGACGGCTTGGGTGGAAACTGAGCCGAGAGTCCGCCGTACGGCACCCGCCACCTGGTCCGCGGTGGAGTGCGGATTGTCGGACAGCCAACCGAGCACGGCCACACGCGGGCCCGTCGCGCGCAGCCCCGCGGCGCGCAGCCGTTCCCGCGTACTGTCCGCCGCCTGACCGCCGGATGTCGTACTGGATGTCATAGCAACGTCAGTATGCCACGCACAGATTGGAATAAGTCAAGAAAACATTCGAAGAACGACCACCGATCGTGCGAAAACCGTGACGGACGCGACATCCGCCACGGTTCACGAGGCACCGGGGCAGGGCCGGTGTCGGTGCTGTGCCCGGTTTCGGCGCTGTGCCTGGTTTCGGCGCTTCCTCGGGGCCGGGCGCTCGCCCTTGGTCCCGGCTCCCCGGTGGTGGGGGCCTACCCCCCGATCGGGCGGCCTCGATTTCTCGCGAAATTGACACCCCGGTACGGCGGTCCGGCCTGGGGTGGCCGTCAATTTCTCGCGAAATCGCCGCGCCGCTTCGACGCAGGGCGAACTCCGACCACCCTCGCGAGCCGCACTCCGACCACGCACGCGGTCGGCACCACGGCGGGTTCTCCCGTGCGGCTCTCGCTGCGGGGAGGCCCGACATCGGGTAGTTACTACACGACGTCGGGCCTCCCCGCAGCGAGAGCCGCACGCGAGGTTCCGCCAAGCAACCACCCGAGCAAACCGGGTCACCACACTCACCATCAGAGGAAGATGGAGAGTGTCCACGCGATCAGGAACCCGACCACACCGATCAGCGTCTCCATCACCGTCCACGTCTTGAGCGTGGTCGGCACGTCCATGCCGAGCAGCCTGCCGACCAGCCAGAAGCCGGAGTCGTTGACGTGCGAGAGCACGGTCGCGCCCGAGGCGATGGCGATGACGATCAGGCACAGGTCTATGGAGGTCAGCCCGGAAGCGGCCGAGACCGCGGGAGCGATGAAGCCCGCGGAGGTGGTCAGCGCGACGGTCGCGGAGCCCTGCGCCACACGCATCACCACGGCGATGAGGAAGGCGGCGACGATCAGCGGGATCCCCGCGCTGTTGAGTCCTTCGGCCAACGCGTTACCGACCCCGGCCTTGGCGAGCACCGCACCGAACATGCCGCCTGCGCCCGTGATGAGGATGACCGCGGCGATAGTCGAGAGGCTGGCGGTGAGCTCGTTCTCGATCTCCTTGCCGCGCATACCGCGCTTGAGGCCGAGCACGACCGAGGCCACCAGCACCGCCACTGCCAGGGCGACCGGGCTCTGTCCGATGAGGATGGCGGCCTGCACCACCTGCGACCCGGAGTCGACCACGTCCTCGGAGACCAGCGTGTTCAGACCGGTGCGCAGGAAGATCAGCACCAGCGGCAGCAGCAGGAGGCCGATGACGGCCCCCATGCTCGGCCTCGGCCTGTCCGGAGCGGTGTCCTGCCCCGAGGCGGTGGAGTTCTCCGGGACGGGCAGGAAGACCCGGCTGCCGTTCCAGAGCCCGAACGCGTAACCGGAGATGAGCCAGGTCGGGATGCCGACCACGAGCCCGATCAGCAGCAGCAGGCCGGTGTTGGCCCCGATGAGTCCGGCGGCCGAGACCGGACCGGGGTGCGGTGGGACGAAGGCGTGCATGACGGCGAAAGCACCGACCACCGGCAGCGCGTATCGCAGTACAGAGCCACCGAGCCTGCGGGCGACCGTGAACACGATGGGCAGGAAGATGACCACACCGGCGTCGAGGAAGATCGGGAACCCGAACAGCAGTGCGGCTATACCGAGCGCGAGCGGTGCCCGGCGCTCACCGAACCGACGTACCAGCGCTTCGGCCAGCACCGAGGCACCGCCGGATATCTCCAGCATCCGCCCGAGCATCGCGCCGAAGCCGACTATCAGGGCCACTTCGGCGAGCGTCCCCCCGAGACCGTCGTTGAGGGTGCTCATCACCTCGTCGAGCGGTATGCCCAACACCAGCGCTGTCGCGATGCTGACGGCCAGCAGCGCGATCATCGGCTGCAACTTGAGGAAGACGATCAGCAACAGCAAAACCGCGACAGCGCCCGCGGCCACGGTCAGCGTGAGCCCCGGCCCCAGTGCGGAGTGGGCGACGGGCTCGGCCGCCGCGATTACTCCTCGCAAGAATCTGCCCCTTTGTCGATACCGGGCATCACCCGAACGGATGCCGAACGGGCAGAATCCTCACAAGGCGAATGCCCCGACCGCTAGTGCTCTGTATCGCTTCAGTCATACTTTTTTTCAATGGCGTTCACATTGTTGACACAAAGCTCTGACAGCTGATAACAGCACGTATTCGATCAAGGGAGCTGTTCGCTCAGCGGCCACTGGCGCGACTCGCACGGCTGAGCACCGAACACGCGAACTTCCCCGCGCTGAACAGCGAAACGCTCCGCCGGAGCTCCCCGGTGGGGACTCCGGCGGAGCGCTCACGAAAAACTGTTCGAGCTCTACCGAGTGAACAAAGTCCTACGATCCGGTAGTTCTACGAGTCGATCGGGGTCAGATCGGCTATCGCACGGTGCAACAGCTCCAGCCCGGGACGCTGGGCACGCATCATTCGGGCCGCTTCGGGAGCGGGCGGAACGGTTCGGGCGGGTCGTATCAGATCGGCGGCCTCGTCCAGCGAGTCCAGCTCACCCAACGCGCGCCAGGCCAGCAGCACCGCACCCACCGCCGAACCACCGCTTTCCTCCGCCAATTCCAGCTCGATACCGAGTGCCGCCGCTATCGCCTCGGCCCAGATCCGGCTGCGGAAACCGCCGCCGGTGGCGCGCACGGCGTGCACCCGCGCGCCGGTGTCGACCACGGCGTCCCGAACGAGCGCGAGCTGCTGGGCGACTCCCTCCACCAGGGCGCGGGTCATCTCGGCGCGCCCGTGGATACGCCGCAACCCGACCAGCGATCCGGTCAGTCCGGGTTCCCACCAGGGAGCCCGTTCACCCATCAGGTAGGGCAACGCGACCAGGCCGCGCGCTCCGGTCGGCACCTCGGATGCCTCGTCGAGCAGCCGCGCCACCTCCGTGTCGAACGACTCGGCAGCCCACTGGCCGACCACCGCCCCGTTGCTGACGGCACCACCCGCCACCCACAGACCATCGGCCAGGTAGTAGCAGAACGTGCGGCAGCGCTCGTCCACGCCGGGTTCGTCGCGCACCACGCGCAACGCCCCGCTGGTGCCGAGTGAGAGGCCGGCGACTCCGGTGTTGATCGCGCCGACCCCGAGATTGCCCAGCGGGCCGTCGCCCGCACCGAGCACCACGGGAAGCCCTTCGGGCAGCCCCGTGTCACGTGCCACCCGCGCTCCCAGCGGGAACGCGTCGGTCGGCGCGGCGATGCGGGGAAGCTGCGTCACCTCGACCCCGGCCGTGCGCAACGCGGAGTCGTGCCAGTCCAGCGTCGCCATGTCCTGCAGCCCGGTTCCCGAGGCCAGCGACTGATCGGTGACGAACTCCTCGGTGAACGCGGTGAAGACGAAATCCTTCAGCGCGCACCAGTAAGCCACTCCTTCGGTCAGGTCGCGACGCTGCGTGGTCAGCCAGGCCAGTTTGACCATCACCGACTGCGGGTGCACCGGTGTTCCGGTGGCGCGGTGCAACTCGGCCGCCGTGGACCACTCACCGCGGAACTTCTCCGCGATGTCGGCACAACGACTGTCGGCCCAGTTGAACGCGGGAGTGACGGGATCACCCGCGGTATCCAGGCCGACCAGGGTGTGCATCGCCGTGCTGAACGAGAGCGCGCGCACAGGGCGTCCCGCCTCGCGCACCCGGGCCACGCACTCGGCCAGTGCCGCGATCGCGGAATCACGTACTGCCGTGGCGTCCTGGACGGCCTCACCCGGCTGCTCGGTGCGCATCTCGTTCGCACGTTCGGCGTGATGCAGCACCGTGCCGTCGCGGTCGGCGGCGACGACCTTGGTGGTCGTCGTACCGAGATCGAGGCCGAGGACGACCGCATCCTTCTCGGCTGCGCTCATACCCCCAACCTATCCGCACGAACGAGTTGGTTCCGACGAGCGAGACACACGGCACAACGACGACGGAGCGGATTCGATTCCGGCACGCGGCTGTCGGGGTGAGCACCCGTTCGGAGGAACGGCCGGTGGCGACCCCGCGTGAATCTCGCGCGAAATCGCCACTCGCAGGGTCGGTCGGCTACTCGATACCCGCGCCGCCCCGCCGCACGAGGGACTCCAGCTCCACCTCGAACTCGAACGGCTCCCCGGTTCGGAACACACCACCCTCGGTGAAGTGCGATTTGTAACCACCGTCGTGCAGCCGGTTCTCGGCGATGGTGACCGGCTCGTCGAGATCGAGCACCCAGTAGCCGGGTATACCGGCCTTGGCGTACTCGTGACGCTTGACCACCCGATCGGTCTGCGACGAGCCGGGGGAGATCACCTCGACGGCGAGCAGGAGGTCCTGGGCGTACAACCGATTCGGGTTCTCGTCGATCCGGGCGGCGGTGGCCACGACCACGTCCGGGACCCGAACCACCGGGGGCCAGGAGGAGACGATCACCACTTCCACGTCCGGTATCGCCTCCCACTCCAGAGGTAGCTGCCGATCGAGCACCGAGGTGAGGCGCTTGACGACGCGCTGATGGATACCGGCGGCCTTGGGAGTCACGTGGAGGACGCCCTCCTGGAGCTCGTAACGACGCGAATCGTCTTCCGGCAACCGCTCGAACTCTTCCAGGCTCAGCAGGTGATCGGGCCAGGACATCGCGGTCATGCCTCCAGTGTCGACATCTACCGACCGGCTCAATACCCCTGTGGCGGGACTACCATCCGTTCGGGTGGCGACCTCGCGTGAATCTCGCGCGAAATCGCCACCGCCCGGCTCAGTGTGAAGCGGTCACGCCTTGGACGCCAGCGTCTCGGCGATCTCGTAGGTGTTCAGGGCAGCACCCTTGCGCAGGTTGTCCCCGCAGACGAAGAAGTCCAGCGTGTTCGGGAAGTCGACGGCCTGGCGCACGCGCCCCACGTAGGTCGGCTCGCCCCCCACGACACCGGCGGGAGTCGGGAAGTCCGGCCCGTCGGGGTCGTCCTGGAGCACCACCGAGGACGCCCGCTCGAAAACCCGGTGCGCGTCCGACACGCCGACCTCGCGATCGAACGTGGCGTGCACCGCCAACGAGTGCGTGGTCACCACCGGCACCCGGACGCAGGTCGCCGAGACCTTCAGCTCCGGGATCCCGAGGATCTTGCGCGACTCGTTGCGGACCTTGAGCTCCTCCGAGGTCCAGCCGTCCTCCTTGCGGGAGCCGCACCACGGCACGACGTTCAACGCCAGCGGAGCCTTGAACGGCGTCTCCTCGGAGAGACCGGCCGCCACCAGCGCCTCGGCCACGTCACCGGCACGGTCCCCGAGCTGCTTGCCCGCGACGGCGTCGATCTCGGCACGCAGCCGGTCGATGGCGTCCTGACCGGAGCCCGAGGCGGCCTGGTACGAGGAGACCACCAGCTCGCGCAGCCCGAACTCGCGGTTCAGCTCCCCGAGGGCGGCCATCATGGACAGTGTCGTGCAGTTGGGGTTGGCGATGATCCCCTTCGGTCGCTCGTTCACCTCGTGCGCGTTGACCTCCGGAACCACCAGCGGCACCTCGGGGTCCATCCGAAAGGCCCCCGAGTTGTCGACCGCGACCGCACCCCGTTCGACGGCCACCGGAGCCCAGGCCGCGGACAGCTCGTCGGGCACGTCGAACATCGCGATGTCCACGCCGTCGAACGCCTCCGGGGAGAGCGCGACCACGGTGTGCTCGACACCCCGGACGTCGATCTTCTTACCGGCGGAACGCGGCGAGGCGATCAGCCGCACCTCGCCCCACGGCACGGTCTCGCGCGAGTTCATGATCTCGATCATGACCGAGCCCACCGCGCCGGTGGCTCCCACGATCGCGACAGTGGGTGCCTGGAAACGTCCGGAACTCATTCAGCGACCACTCCCCGCATAGACAACGGCCTCTTCATCTCCGCCCAGTTCGAAGGCGGCGTGCAGCGCGCTCACCGCGTCGTCGAGCTGCGCGTCCCGGACCAGCACCGAAATGCGGATCTCGGAAGTATTGATGATCTCGATGTTCACGCCCGCCTCGGCCAGCGCCTCGCAGAAGGAGGCGGTCACCCCGGGGTGCGAACGCATACCCGCACCGACCAGCGATACCTTGCCGACGTCGTCGTCGTAGACGACCTCCTGGAAGCCGAGCTCGTCCCTGATCTTCTCCAGCTCGGCGACGGCCACGGCACCGTTGCTCTTGGCCACGGTGAAGGTGAGGTCGGTGAGGCCGGAAGCCACACCCGAGACGTTCTGCAGCACCATGTCGATGTCGATCTCGGCATCGGCGACGGCGCGGAAGATCCTCCCCGCCACGCCGCGAGTGTCCGGAACACCGCGCACGGTGACCTTCGCTTCCGACCGGTCGTGCGCCACGCCGGTGATCATGGCCTGTTCCATGGGGAGGTCCTCCACTGATCCGGACACGATCGTTCCGGGGTTGGCCGAGTAGGACGAGCGGACGTGCAGCGGCACACCGTACCTGCGCGCGTACTCCACCGCGCGCAGATGCAGCACCTTGGCACCGGTGGCCGCGAGTTCGAGCATTTCCTCGTAGGTGACGCGGTCGAGGTGTTCGGCGTCGCCCGCGATCCGGGGGTCGGCGGTGTAGACGCCGTCCACGTCGGTGTAGATCTCGCAGACATCGGCGTGCATCGCCGCCGCCACCGCGACGGCCGTGGTGTCCGAACCGCCGCGCCCCAGCGTGGTGATGTCCTTGCTGTCCTGGCTGACCCCCTGGAATCCCGCGACCATCACGATCCGGCCCTCGTCCAGGGCCTGCCGAACCCGATCGGGGGTGACGTCCATGATCCGGGCGTTCTGGTGTGCCGAAGTGGTGATGACCCCGGCCTGCGAACCGGAGAACGAACGAGCCTGCTCGCCGAGAGATTCGATCGCCATGGCCACGAGCGCGTTGGAGATGCGCTCACCCGCGGTGAGCAGCATGTCGAGCTCCCGCTCCGGGGGAGCAGGGTTGACCTGGTTGGCCAGATCCAGCAACTCGTCGGTGGTGTCCCCCATCGCGGAGCACACCACGACGACATCGTTGCCCGCCTTACGGGTCTCCACGATGCGCTCGGCGACCCGTTTGATTCGATCGGCACTCTCGAGCGAGGAACCGCCGTACTTCTGGACGACGAGTGCCACCTGAACAAACCTCCTCGAGCCGCGCGGACGCCCCGGGTGCGAGAGGCCCCGCACTGACACCGGGTGGACGGCCGGGCAGCCGGCAGCGTGACGCCGTCCGCGTCCCCGGGCAGTGATCACTCGATCGTGCCGTGTGTTAGGGATCCGAACACCTCGCCGCGCCCCGAGGTCCGAAGAACTGGTCACGAACCTTCGTCGGGTGCCTTCACCAGGCCGTTCCGCTGCCTGCCCAGCCTACAGAACCAGCCCCCCGCGGCCCGATAGCCGTTTGGCGTGACTAGCCTGGCTACGACGCGGCACCCGCGCCGATCCAGGCTCGACGAAGAAGGTGCACCACTTGTCCGCGACCGACGAAACGATCGGGACAGTGCCGCGGGGAAGCAGTGAATTTTCCGCCGCGCGAAGAGTGAAAGATCTCGTTCGCATTCGCCCACGAGCGCTCGTGGGCGGCGACGAAGGCCCTTCTCCGGCACGAATAGCCGGGCCTGCTGTGGTATATGTCATAGTCAGGCTGGTCGGATTGCTGGTGCTGGGCGTGTTGTCCGGGATTCACGACCGGTCGCCGAGCGAGCACCTCTTCTCCTGGGACTCGGACTGGTACCTGCGGATCGCCGAGAGCGGGTACGCCCCCACCGGGCAGCGGATACTCAACGGCAGCGGCGAAGCCGACCCCCAATCCGTGCTGGCGTTCTTCCCCGGCTTCCCGATGCTCACCCGCGGAGTGGCGTTCCTGCCCGGTGTCGACCCGCCCACCGCGGCGATGCTGGTGAACCTCGCGGCGGGACTCGCGTGCGCCTACGGGCTGGCCAGGCTGGGGCGAATCGTGAGCGGCTCGCAACGGACCGGTCTGGTGCTGGTCGCGCTGTTCGCGGCAGCCCCGATGTCGATCGTGCTGTCCATGCCCTACAGCGAGTCGCTGTTCTGCGCGCTGGCGGTCTGGACGCTGCTGGGAGTACTGGAACGGCGGTGGATCCAAGTCGGCGTGGCCTGCGCCCTGGCCGGGACGGTGCGGCACACGGGGGCGGCGCTGATCGCGGTGGTGATGCTGGCCGCCGTCGTGGCGCTGCTGTACCGACGCGAGGGCAACCGCCCGCTGGTCGCGTTGCTGGCGGCTCCGTGCGGGCTGCTCGGTTACCTGGGTTGGGTGGGCCTGCGCACCGGCGAGTTCGACGGCTACTTCGAAGTGCGGCAGGACGGCTGGTCCTCCTCGCCCGACGGCGGGATCGCCACCGCGCGCTTCATAGGAAAGGCCCTGTCCACCGACGAGTCGACGTTCGTGACCTTCGCCGCGTGGATCCTGCTGGGCGCGGTGGCGCTGCTGATCTGCTGTCTGGATCGGCGGATCGCCTGGCCGTTGGGCTTGTACGCGCTGCTGACAGTGGTGTTCGTGCTGGGGACCGACGGGCTGATGTTCGCCAAACCACGGGCGTTGCTGCCCGCCTTCCCGTTGCTGCTCCCGCTGGCCATGGGACTCGCGGCGCGGCGTCGACCGGTGATGCTCGCCGGGGTGGGGATCTTCGTGTGCTTCGGGAGTTGGTTCAGCGCGTACGCACTCACCGTCTGGCCCTACGCGTTTTAGCTATTGCCGGCACTTCGGTAGTGGGCCGGTTAGCCGGTGCGTGAGTCGGCGCCTTGCCGCGTTGGGCCGGCTCTTGAGTAGCGACCTACGCGGCGAGCGGCCCTGCCTTGCAATGCATCCGACTCACGCACCGGGGACTCGTGCGCTGCTTACCCGGATAGTCGCTTCGTTATCGACAGTGCCGGGTAGCGACCTACACAACGTCTGCGGCTTCCTCGCGAGAGCCGCACGGGAGAACCCGCGGCGGTGCCGATCGCGAGGGTGGCCGGAGTGCGGCATCGCGGTGCCAAGGGCGCGGCGATTTCGCGAGAAATCGACGGCCACCCGGGCCGGACCGCCTCACGCACCGGGTCCCTCGCCCAGCGGCGCGGCGATTTCGCGAGAAATCGACGCCGCTCCGAAGCCGGGACGGAACCACTCGACATCTCGTGAGCGGGTGCCCGACGTCGGGTAGCGACGAGTTCGGGAGAATCGAGGGCGGTACGTGAGCGCCGAGAGGCCACGGAGGAACCTTGAAACCCGCCGACTCGTCAGTCCCGCTCCACCCGCTGCTGGCCGAGCGATGGAGCCCGCGCGCACTGGATCCCGAGGTCGAACTGACCGACAAGCAGTTCACCGCACTGTTCGAAGCCGCACGCTGGGCCCCGTCCTGGGGCAACACGCAACCCGCCCGCTACATCGCGGGCCGTCGAGGGGAGTCGACCTTCGACAAACTGCGCGGCACGCTCTCCAGGGGCAATCACGGTTGGGCCGGTAACGCGTCGGCCCTCGTTCTCGGCGTGACCAAACTGACCAACGACGACGGCGAGACGCTTCCCTACGGGGAGTACGGTCTCGGGCTCGCCACCGAGAACCTGGTGCTGCAGGCGGTCGGCGAGGGACTGGTGGCGCACCAGATGGCCGGGTTCGACCGGGACGCCGCCCGGGAGGCGTTCGGTATTCCCGCCGATTACGAACCGATGGTCGTGATAGCCGTCGGCGCCCCCGGCGACGCCGAACAGCTGCCCGAGCGACTCCGCGAGAAGGAGTCAGCACCCCGCAGTCGCATCCCGCTCACCGAGTTCGTGTTCAGCGACTCGTGGCAGGAACCAACTTTCTGATCGGTCTCCGATCGGTGCCGCGCACTCGCGGTACCGATCGGCCCGCCGCCGGTCGAAACCGCTGTTCCCACCGGACGCGCCGGAGCGCACCGGCACCGGACTCCACTTTCGAGGCATGACACCGCATCCCAAATCGTGGTACGCCTGTCCCCGAAAGGCGTTAGTAATTCCTCCGATCGCGCAATAGTCTCTGCGCCATGTTCCACCACTCGGGTAGCGATTCGTCCCGGCGGCTCGACGTGACCCGGAAACCGGGCGATGCGCCGCTCGAGCTGTCCCAGCTGCGGACGTTCCTGGCCGTCCACCGGGCCGGGTCACTCACGGCGGCGGCCAGGGCGCTGGGACTGTCGCAGTCCACAGTGACCACCCGGATCCGGGCGCTGGAACAGCAGCTCGGCACGCCCCTGTTCGAACGACTGCCACGGGGTGTCGCCTCGACCACCGCGGCAGCGGAGCTGGCCTCAGAAGTGGCCGGTCCGCTCGACGAACTGGCCTCGGTGGCCGAACCGGACCGGAACGAACCGCCCGCACCGATCGAACCGGTGCACGTGGCGGGTCCCGCCGAACTGCTGAGTGTTCGAGTGCTGCCCTCATTGGCACCGGTGCTGGGGAGCGGAGTCCGGATCAGGGCCACCTTCGGCCTGGCCGAGGACCTGTTGGGCGGCCTGCGCAGCGGCAGGTTCGACCTGGTGCTCTCGGTCGCCCGTCCCCGGGGGAGGGCCGTCAACGCGGTCCCGCTGGCGGACGAGGAGCTGGTACTGGTCTGCGCACCGGCGATCGCGGCACACGTCGACCGCACGCGGCTGCGGGGCGGCGACCCCACGCCACTGCACGGCATTCCCCTGGTCGCCTACGCGGAGGACCTGGCCCTCACGCGGCACTACTGGCGCCACGTCTTCGGCACCCGGCCCACCGAGCGGGCCGGGATCGTCGTACCCGATCTGCGGGCGATGCTCGCGACGGTTGCGGCCGGGACAGGACTCACGGTGCTGCCCCGCTACCTGTGCGAGTCCGAACTCTCCGCCGGGGAGTTGGTGGATCTCCCGGAACCGACGGCTCCTCCCGTCAACACCCTGTTTCTCGCCCAGCGGGCGGACGCGACGGAGAACCACCACGTGACGTTGGTGCGGCAGGAACTGCTCCGGGTGGCAGGATCCTGGTGAGCGGCCCGGACTCCCGTTCGGGAACGCACTACTCCCCGAACGTCGCCGTGGATCCCGCGAGGAATCACCCGCGGCTCAGCGGGAGGCTCCCAGCGCGCGCAGCAGGCGCACCACAAGTACCGAGACGAGCAACCAGCAGATCGCCGCGATGCCGTAGTTGAGCAGCACTTCGAGCTTCGGTTGCTCGGGTTTGAGGAACAGGTCGCGGAATCCGAACGCCAAGGCCCGCGCCCATTCCGCCACGAAACGCGTCAGCGCGTTCTCCGGGTTGGCGCCCCCGACCGTCAGCACCACGTGCGCGGTCAGCAGCGCGGCCGCCAACGAGCAGCCCCAGCGCACCACGGTGGCGAGCGAACCGCACGTGCGAGACCACAACCGCGCGAAGTCGAAGGACTTCCGGCGACGGTGCCCACTGGTCGCGGAGGTGCGCGTCGGATCCGCCACGTCTTCGGACATGACGGCAGTGTGACACGAAACACGATCAAATTACCAGCGGGTAGCCGAACATCGGCGCGACGGAACGCGGGAGGCCACGCACCCGACCTCCGCTTCCGAAAAGCCGGTTCCCCACCGCTTTTCCGGCGTTCGCCCACGGCTCCCGCACCCTGGTTCTCACCCGAAGATCCGCCCCAGCAGACCTCCCGCCAGCATCCAGAACATCGCGGCCAGCCCGTAGTCCAGTAACACCTGCAGCACGTGACTCGGCGCGTCGATCAGTCCAGGGAAGAACAACGCGAGCGGTTCGGCGGCGCGCGCGACCGATTGCGCGAGCTGCCCATCCGCTTGGAAGTCGAACAACACGAACACGGTGTGGGCGATCAGCACCACGGCGAGCAGGAAACCGATCCCCTGCAGCAGGGTCGCCAGGGCCGACCCGGAACTGGTCTTCTTCGCAGCCATGGCACCAGCCTGCCGCATCGGAACAGCCGGCCCGCGATCAGTTCAGCGAGATTCCCCGGATCGGCTGCCGTGCTCGGCCCGTCGCGGCACCGTTCGCGGACCGGGCGAGGCTCCCGCCCGAATCGGGCCACCGGGAACGCGGAGCGACGATCCGGCGGCAGGGCAACGTGGTGTCCAGCATTCGGAACAGGCGGTTGCGTTCTGGACACCGGGTGCGGTTAGGCTGTCCTCGTGACTTTCAGCCTCCTGCTTTGCCGCCGCGACGGGGTCAGTTAGACCGGCCCCTCGTCGCGGAGGTAAAGCGTGCCGGTCGATGAGTTCCCGAACCGAGCACGAGCAGGAGAGTCCAGCAGGATGAGTAACGGTTCCGCTTCCGATTCCCGTTCCAACACGGACGACGTCCCCGCGGCGGGCTCCGGACCGCGTCGCCCCTCGCGTCCCGCTCCGCCCGACCAGAAGCCCTGGAATCCGCAGCGCGGCAGCTCGATGGCGTTCCACCGTTACCGGCCGTTCGACGAGCTGGTGGAGAACGTGTCGCTGCCGGACCGCACCTGGCCGGACCAGCGCATCACCCGAGCGCCGCTGTGGTCCGCGGTCGACCTGCGGGACGGCAACCAGGCGCTGATCGACCCGATGTCACCCGCGCGCAAACGCCGGATGTTCGACCTGCTGATCGGGATGGGCTTCAAGGAGCTCGAAGTCGGTTTCCCCGCCGCCAGTCAGACGGACTTCGACTTCGTACGGGAGATCATCGAGGACGGGGCGATCCCGGAGGACGTACGCATCCAGGTGCTGACCCAGGCGCGCCCGGACCTGATCGAGCGCACCTTCAAGGCGCTGGAGGGTGTGCACTCCGCGATCATCCACCTGTACAACTCCACCTCGATCCTGCAGCGGCGCGTGGTCTTCGGCGAGGAGCGCCTGGGAATCAGCAAGATCGCCACGCAGGGCGCGGAGCTGGTGCGCGAGTACGCGGCCAAGTACCCGGACACCGACTTCCGGTTCCAGTACTCCCCCGAGTCGTTCACGGGCACCGAACTCTCCTACGCCGCCGAGGTCTGCGACGCGGTCACCGAGATCTGGCAGCCCACACCGGAACGCCCGGTCATCCTCAATCTGCCCGCCACCGTCGAGATGGCGACCCCGAACCTCTACGCCGACTCGATCGAGTGGATGCACCGCAATCTGTCCAGGCGTGATTCGGTGATCCTCTCGCTGCACCCGCACAACGACCGGGGCAGCGCCATCGCCGCCGCCGAGCTCGGGTACCAGGCGGGAGCCGACCGCGTCGAGGGCTGCCTGTTCGGCAACGGCGAGCGCACCGGCAACGTGGATCTGGTGGCGCTGGGGATGAACCTGTTCAGCCAGGGGGTCGACCCACAGCTGGATCTGTCCGACATCGACTACATCAAGCGCACCGTGGAGCACTGCAACCAGCTGCCGGTTCCCGAACGGCAGCCGTGGGGCGGGGAGCTGGTCTACACGGCCTTCTCCGGGAGCCACCAGGACGCGATCAACAAGGGGCTGCGGGCGCACCGCGAGGCCGCGGAACGCGCCGGGGTCGCCGAGAGCGAGTACCCCTGGGAAGTCCCGTACCTGCCGATCGACCCGAAGGACGTGGGACGCAGCTACGAGGCGGTGATCCGGGTCAACTCGCAGTCCGGCAAGGGCGGCGTGGCCTACGTGATGACGACCGAGTACCAGCTCGACCTGCCCCGCAAGATGCAGATCGAGCTGTCCAAGCTGATCCAGCAGCGCACCGACTCGGACGGCGGCGAGGTGGAGCCGAAAGAGATATGGCGCGTGTTCGCCGACGAGTACCTGGACTCGACCGCACCACTGGAACTGGTGCGGCAACGCCTCAGCGGTGAGGCCGGTGCCGAGACCATCGATGCCACCGTTCGGGTGGAGGGCACCGAACACGAGATCAGCGGTTCCGGCAACGGTCCCATCGCCGCGTTCGTCGACGCGCTGAGCACCGTGGGCTACCACGTGCGCGTGCTCGACTACCACGAGCACGCGATGACGGCCGGGGACGACGCCAAGGCCGCCGCCTACCTGGAGTGCTCGGTGGACGGCGAGACCGACGGCCCGACCGTGCTGTGGGGTGCCGCCATCGACACCTCCACCGTCACCGCGTCGCTGCGCGCGGTGGTGTCGGCGGTGAACCGGGCGAACCGCTGAGCGGACCGTCCCGTTCAGGAGGTCGGGGTGCTCGGTCGGCGGGACGTTCCGCCGACTCGCACTCCGGCCGTCCGGCTCGGCGATCCGGTGGAAGGTGGCTCACTGCCCGGTCGAGGTGCCCAGCAGCTTGGCGAACTCACCGGCTTCGTCCGGTGTGAACACCAGGGTCTCGCCCGGTGGCAGCACCAGGGCGACCCGGTCACCGAGCACCAGCACCTTCACCTCCCCGGCGGCGTCGTCGTCTTCGGAGTCCAGGCACGGCACGCTCCAACTCAACCGCTCCGGATCGAGCCGGTCGCTTTCCGAGAGCTCGGACACCACACACCTCCGTTCGGGTCGATCGGCACCAGCACAGTCAATCCGGTACGAGACGTCCGAGCAACGTACGTCATCCCAACGGGGACATGATCGATACCGTTCCGATCCCGAACCCCCACCACGAAGGGGTGGTCCGGCCCGGGTAGGTGTCAATTTCTCGCGAAATCGCCGGGCCAGTGCGGCAGCGCGGCCCCGGCCTCCGTCGATTTCTCGCGAAATCGCCGCGCCATCGACGCAGGGCCGAGCTCCCACCACGCCCGCAGGGGGAACTCCCACCACTCACGCGGTCGGCACCGCCGCGGGTTCTCCGGTGCGGCTCTCGCGAGGAAGGCCCGACGTCGTGTAGGTCGCCACCCGATGTCGGGCCTCCCCGCAGCGAGAGCCGTGCGAGAGGTTCCGCCACAGCACCAGCTACGAGAACCGAGCCGAGATACCCCTACTCTCCCGAGTTCGGGGTGATGATTCCGTCGCGGATTTCCTCGGCGTAGTGACAGGCCACCCGGTGCCCACCTCCGACGTCGCGCAGCTCGGGGCGTTCGGAGTCGCAGCGCGTGGGCTGCCGCCACGGGCACCTGGTGTGGAACCGGCACCCGGTGGGCGGCGAGGCGGGTGACGGCAGGTCCCCGGACAGCAGTATCCGCTCCCGCCGATCCTCGACCTCCGGTTCCGGAACGGGCACCGCGGAGAGCAGCGCCCTGGTGTAGGGGTGCAGCGGTTGTTCGTACAGCACGTCCGAGTCGGACTCCTCGACCAGACCCCCCAGGTACATCACCCCGATACGCCGTGCCACGTGCCGCACCACGGCGAGATCGTGCGCGATCACCAGGTAGGTGAGGCCGAACTCCTCCTGCAGGTCCTCCAGCAGGTTCAGCACCTGGGCCTGCACCGAGACGTCCAGCGCGGAGACCGGCTCGTCCGCGACCACGAGGTCCGGGCGCACGGCCAGCGCCCGGGCGATACCGATGCGCTGCCGCTGACCGCCCGAGAACTCGTGCGGGTACTTGCGCAGCGCCGAGGACGGCAGCCCGACGGATGAGAGCAGCTCGCGCAGTTCGCGTTCGGTGCTCTCCCCTCCCTTGTCGAGTCCGTGCGCCCGCATCCCCTCCACGAGCAGCGATTCGACGGACTGCCTCGGGTCCAGCGAGGACAGCGTGTCCTGGAAGACCATCTGCATTCGCCGCCGCATCCGCCGCAGCGGTTCACCCGACATCCCGGCCATGTCCGTACCGTCGAAGCGGATCGAACCGCCGGTGGGCCGTTCCAGCCGGAGCACCGCCTTGCCCAGGGTGGACTTGCCGCAACCGGACTCCCCCACCAGTCCGTAGGTCTCGCCGCGACCGACGCGCAGCGATACCCCGTCCACCGCGTAGACGTGGCCCACGGTGCGATCCAGCACGATTCCCCGCTTGATCGGGAAGTGCACCCGCAGGTCGTCGATCTCCAGCAGGGAGTCCGCCGCCGGGTCCGACGGGTCCGTACCGACGGGCGAGGTCTCGGAACCCGTGATGGTGCGGCTCGAATCAGTCATGGGCACGCTCCAGTTCCGCGGCACCGATCGGGTTGTGGCAGCGCAGCAGCCTGCCCTGCTCGATGGTTTCGAGTTCGGGCGCGCGTTCGCCGCACACCGCGAGGGCGTTGCCGCAGCGCGGGCTGAAGGCGCATCCCCCTTCCCAGGGAATGTTGTCGGCCACCGACCCCTCGATCGGAGCCAGTCGCTGCCCTCGCGGGGAGTCCAGCCGCGGCACCGAGGCCATCAACCCGGCGGTGTAGGGGTGCCGCGGCCGGGAGAACAGCTCGTGCCGCTGGGCGCGTTCCACGATCCGCCCGGCGTAGAGCACGTTGACCTCGTCGCACATCCCCGCGACCACTCCCAGGTCGTGGGTGATCATGATCAACGCTGTCCCGGTCTCGGCGACGAGCTCCTTGAGCAGGGTCAGGATCTGCGCCTGGATGGTCACGTCGAGGGCGGTGGTGGGCTCGTCGGCTATCAGCAGCCTCGGTTCGCAGGCCAGCGCCATGGCTATCAGGGCGCGCTGCCGCATTCCGCCGGAGAGCTGGTGCGAGTACTCCTTGAGCCTGCGGTCCGGGTCCGGGATGCCGACCCGGTCCAGCAGCCTAGCGGCCTCGCGGGACGCGTCGCGGCGCGAGAGCCCGCGGTGGCGTTCGATGACCTCGGAAACCTGCAGCCCGATGGGCACCACGGGATTGAGTGAGGTCAGCGGATCCTGGAAGACCATGCCGAGGTCCTTGCCCCTGCGCCGGTCGAACTCCCGCTGGGAGAGCCGCAGCAGTTCGCTGCCTTCCAGGTTCACCGAGCCGGACACCTCGGTTCCGCGCCCGGGGAGCAGTCCCATGATCGCGAGCGAGGTGACGGACTTGCCGCATCCGGACTCGCCAACGAGCCCCACGGTGCTTCCGGGGTGCACGTCGAACGAGACGCCGTCCACCGCCGAGACCGTCGGTTCGCTCTTGCGGACGAACCGCACGGACAGGTCGCGCACTTCCAGCAATGCCATGTCGCCGTTCACCGCCGCTTCTTCGGGTCGAGGGCGTCCCGCATCGACTCACCGACGAGCGTGAAACCGAGCGCGACGACGATGATGCAGCCGGCGGGCCAGAAGGCCAGGTGCGGGTGGGTGTCGAAGAAGTTCTGCGCCGAGCCGAGCATCTGCCCCCATTCGGGTGTCGAGGTATCGGCCGCTCCCAGGCCGAGGAAGGACAGCGCCGCGGCGTCGATGATGGCCACCGCGAGCATCAGCGTGGCCTGCACGATCACCGGGCCGAGCGCGTTGGGAAGCATGTGTCGGAAGACGATGGAGCGCTGGCGCACCCCCAGCGCGCGGGCGGCCAGCACGTGATCGCTCGCCCGCTGGGCGAGCATGGTGCCGCGCAGCAGCCTGCCGAATATCGGTATCTGCACCGTCGCGACCGCGATGATCACGGTGAACTGGGACTGCTGCTGGAACAGCGCTCCGATGGAGACGGCCAGCAGCAGCGAGGGCACCGAGAGCATCACGTCGACCACGCGCATCACCAGGGTGTCGACCCAGCCGCCGAAGGCGCCCGCCAGGATGCCCAGGGTCAGGCCGCCGCCCAGGCCGATCACCGTGGCCAGCAGCGCGACCAGCAGTGTCTGCTGTGAGCCGAGCAGCACCCGGGACAGCAGCGGCCGCCCGTACTGGTCGCCACCCAGCGGGAAGCCGGGCTGTGGGGCGGGTATTCGGTTGTCCGCGCGGGAGACCTGCTCCTCCAGCAGCCGCAGGGCGGGATCGTGTTGCGCCAGTATCGGCGACACCAGGGCGAGCAGCACGAAGGCGCAGATGATCCCCGCGCCCACGAGAAACGTCGGGCTGCGACGCAACCGTCGCCATGCCGAGGCCGCCAGGCTGACACCCGCGGTGGTGTCCCCACCGGACTCGGCCAGCCCGTCGATGCGCTCCTTGCGTTGTGTACCCAGCACTGTGCGCGACCTCTCACTGATACTTTCCGTCGTGTTGGCAGGCCCGGTGGCGAGCACCACGCTTCGATCAGCGTGTCCGGAGTCTCGGGTCGATCGCCGCGTAGGCGAGGTCGACGAGCAGGTTGACCAGCACGTAGACCATCGCGGTGGCCAGGATCACCACTTGCAGCACGGCGTAGTCCTGCCGTTGGAAACCCAGCGAGAGTGCCTGTCCGATCCCGGGAATGTTGAAGACCTGCTCGGTCAGCACCGCACCGGAGAGCAGCGCGCCGGTCTGCAACCCGATGGTGGTGACCACGGGGAGCATCGCGTTGCGCAGGATGTGCCTGCCGCGCACCACCATCGCCCCGAGCCCCTTGGAGCGGGCGGTGCGCACGTAGTCCTCCTCGACCACGTCGAGCACCGATGCCCGGGTGAGCCGGAAGATCACCGCGAACGGGATCGTGGACAGCGCGACCGCGGGCAGCAGCAGGTGGACCAGGGCGTTCCACGCCGCGTCCCACTCCGTGGTGAGCAGCCCGTCGAGGACGAAGAAGCCGGTGGCGTGGGTGGCGTCGATTCCGGCCGCCTGTCTTCCCGAGGCGGGCAGTACGCCGAACTCTATGGCGAAGACGTACTTGAGCAGGAAGGCGAGGAAGAACACCGGCACAGCCACGCCGATCAGCGACCAGGTGATGCTGAGGTTGTCCAGCCAGCCGCCCTGCCTGCGGGCCGCGAAGTAGCCCAGCGGGATGCCCACGGCGACCGCGAGCAGCAGCGCCAGCACCGAGAGTTCGAGCGTGGCAGGCATGCGCTGCAGGAACACCTCCATGGCCGGGGTGCCCGGCTGCACCCCGGTGGAGACGCCGAAATCGCCCGTGATCGCCCGCTGCACGAACTTCCAGTACTGCACGTACAGCGGTTGGTCGAGCCCGAGCTGCTGTACCAGTCGGGCTCGGGACTCCTCGGTGGCACGCTCACCGAGGAGTGCGGAGACCGGGCCACCCGGCAGCGCCCGCAGCCATCCGAACAGCAGGACCGACAGCACGACCGTGACGATCAACAGCTGGCCGAGTCGCCGGACCGTGTAACGAAGCAAACCGGGATCCTTACGTTCTCGACGGAAAAACCTGGGCGCTGCCCTGGAACTACTTCTCGATGCTCACCGAGGCGAACTCCTCGGCGGTCAGCGGCGAGGTGACCAGTCCCTCGACGTGCGGGGCGGTCACGATCGCGGGCGGCGAGTGCGACAGCGGCACGGCGGGCAGGTACTTCGACTTCAGGTCGCGGTTGATCTCGGTGTACATCCGCTCCCGCTTGGTCGGATCCGGTTCCTTGTCCGCGGCGTCCAACCGGTTGGCCAGCTTCTCGCCCCAGGGTGCGGGCTTGGTGTAGAACTGGTTCTCCGTCGAGCCGAAGAAGGTGCCGATGAAGTTGTCCGGGGAGTTGTAGTCACCGGTCCAGCCGAGCAGGAAGACCTCGGCGTCGCCCTTGTTCACGTCGGAGATGTAACCGCCGTTCCAGGGTTTGCTGACCGGCTTGACGGTGATGCCGGCCTTGCGCATGTCCCCGGCCAGCGAGTTGAAGATGCCGCGCGGGTCGGGCATGTAGGGCCGCGTCACCTGGGTGGGCCACCAGAATTCGATGGTGAGGTCGGAGTGTCCCGCCTCGTTCAGGAGTCGCTTGGCCTTCTCCGGGTCGTAGGAGTACTTCGCCACGTCCTCGGTGTATCCGTCCACGCTGGACGGGTAGAACAGGTTGGCGACCTCGGCGCCGTCCGGCAGGTTGGCGTTGACCAGGTTCTCGCGGTTGACCGCGTAGGCCAGCGCCTTGCGGACCTTCAGCTTGCGCAGCGCCGGGTTCTTCTTCTGCGACATGCCCAGGTACAGCACGTTGAACGGCTCGCGGACCTGCACGTTGAAGTCCTGCTGCCGCAGCGAGTCCAGGTCGGCCGGGTTCGGGAAGTCGTAGCCGTCGATCCCGCCGGAGAGCAGCTCCTGCTTGCGAACCGACTCGTCGGAGATCACCTTGAAGATGAGCCGATCGAGCTTGGCCTTGTCACCCCAGTAGTCGTCGTTGCGACGCAACACCACGGACTGGTTGTTCTGGTCGTAGGAGTCGAACTGGAACGGCCCCGTACCGGTGGGGTGTTTCCTGGCGTACTCGGAGTACTCGAAACCGGACCCCTTGGCCACGACCTTGTCGGCCTCGTACTTCTCCATCGCCGTGGGCGACTGCATGCTGAACGAGTCCAGCCCGAGCGCGGCGGGGAACTTGGAGGTCGCGCGGGTCAGGTTGATCACCGCGGTGGTGGGGTCCTGCGCCTCGCAGGAGGAGAACAGCGAGGGCTCGTCGTCACCGGCGAATCCACCGAAGGTCTCGATCCAGTAGTACGACAGCGCGGAGCTCTGCCCGGTGCCGGTCTGGTTGTACCAGCGTTCGAAGTTGGCGCAGACGGCCTCGGCGTTGAAGTCGGTGCCGTCGTGGAACTTCACGCCCTCGCGGAGCTGGAAGGTCCACTTCGTACCGTCCTCCGAGGACTTCCAGTCGGTGGCCAGTTCGGGCTCGACCTTGACTCCCCCCGCCTCGAACCCGACGAGCCCCTCCATCATCTGTCGGGTGACCCGGAAGGTCTCGCCGTCGGAGGCGTAGAACGGGTCGAACAGGGCCGGAGCTCCCGGCGCTCCGAAAACCATGGTCTGCCCGCTGTCCTCACCGCGCTGCGACTGCACGCACGCGGACAGGGACGTGGCAAGCACGGCGGTCAGCCCGACCGTCACAAGCCTGCGCCCCACTCTCGATAACCGGAACCCCGGCCCGGCGGCTGCACCCATCACTCACCTCGGCAACTCACGTCTCGCAAAGTGAGAGAGACGGTAACCCGAGGAATGTATCCGGATCAGGGTCACAGGATTACGATTCGGCTACAACGTTCGGCCTAACATTCGGCAAATCTGGGAAAAATTTGTGAAAATCCTGGTCAAAGCCGGAGATAATACGTAACACGGCTCACTCGAACGAGTGGATTTTCGAAGATCATCAGGAGTCGCGGGGCGGTTCGTCAGCCCCGCAGCACGAAGTCGGCACGCTGTCCGGTGCGATCCGAGCGGAACCACACCCGTTCGAACCGCTGCCAGCGGAGTAGTTCGGGACGGGTCTCCGCACCGTCCCGCAGCACCGCGCGCTCCAGCCGGGTGGCCGAGTCGGGCGGCTCCATCCAGATCAGCGCCGAAAGGCGACTCGCGACCGAACGTCTGCCCGACGAGACCCCTTCGAGCAGCAGCACCTCCGGAACCGGGACGTCGATCAGCGCCCCGGGCACCGGCACTCCGCCGGGCCACTCGGTGCGCCGGTAGCGACCGGCACGCCCCCGCGACAACGGATCCAGCACACCCTCGCGCAACCGGGGCCACCAGCCCACCGGTTCCCGCCAGGTGGCGAAGTCGTCGGTGCCGAGCAGCGCAGCGTCGATCCCCGCCGTGGACAGGGCGGACAGCAGCACGCGGGCGAACGTCGACTTCCCCGCACCGGAAGGACCGTCCACCGCGACCAACCGCACCGGACCGAGACGGGACGCGCTGCGCCCCACCCGGTGCACCAACGAGGCCGCTGTTTCGGAGTCAGCCGCGCGCGGCGGCCGCACGACCGGTGAACCGGGGGCCACGGGGCGGGAGCGGCCGGCAGGGCGCCCCCGACCGCCGTGGCCTCGTTCCGGTCGAACGGCGGCTCCCGCCACCGAGCGGCTCACCGGAGGACCGCTCCGGTGGCAGCGACCAAACGACTCAACCGGCTCAAACCGAGCGCCTTCCGGACAACGCCCTGCCGAGGGTGAGCTCGTCCGCGAACTCGAGATCGCCTCCCATCGGCAGACCGGACGCGAGCCGTGTCACGCTCAGCCCCGGAAAGTCCTGCAACAGCCGGACGAGGTAGGTGGCCGTCGCCTCCCCCTCGGTGTTGGGGTCCGTGGCGATGATGATCTCGGTCACCTCGTCGGTCCCGATCCGACTGACCAGATCGCGGATCCGCAACTGGTCCGGCCCGACCCCGGAGAGCGGATCCAGCGCACCACCGAGCACGTGGTAACGCCCCCGGAACTCGCGGGTGCGCTCGACGGCCAGCACGTCCTTGGGCTCCTCGACCACGCACACCAACCGCGGGTCACGCCTGGTGTCCTGGCAGATCCTGCAGCGCGTCCGCTCGGAGACGTTGCCACAGACCTCGCAGAACACCACGCCTTCCTTCACCCGCTGCAGCGCGTCCTGCAGCCGGGTGACGTCGGCGGGCTCGGCGGAGAGCAGGTGAAAGGCGATGCGCTGCGCACCCTTCGGACCGATCCCCGGCAACCTGCCGAGCTCGTCGATCAGATCCTGTACTGGCCCCTCGTACACGCGGCTACCGTCACATCCCCGGCAGACCGAGTCCGCCCATGTCCGTGCCGCCCTGGCCACCCAGCGCGTTGGTCAACGGCCCCATCTTGTCCGCCTGCATCTGTTGCGCGGCGCGGTTGGCGTCCCGGACGGCCGCGACGACCATGTCCGACAGCGTCTCGGTGTCCGTGGGATCGACGACCTTGGGGTCGATGCTCATGGACTGCAACTCTCCCGCGCCGGTAACCGTGGCGGTGACCATGCCGCCCCCGGCGGTGCCGGTCACCTCCGTCTCGGCGAGTTCCTGCTGCGCATTCATGAGCTGCTGCTGCATCTCCTGCGCCTGCTTCATGATTTCCTGCATGTCGGGTTGCTGACCGCCTGGTTGCACCGTGGCTCCTCTCCCGGTTCCGGCTGAGCTCACCTGTTCGAGCGAGGCATCTCCTGCCGTCCAGCGTAGTCGTCGATCCGCGACGGTGGCGGGCGCCCGGCCGGGCGGACCGGATCCCACTAGTCGAGTCTGCGCGCGCCGAGCTCGCTGACCAGTAACTCGACCGCCTCGTCGTCGGGATCGCGTTCGACCGAGCCCTCACGCGGTGCGGCTTCGGCAGCGCTCGCGGCGGTCGATCCGGCCGGAGCGGCGTACTTCCCAGCCGGCGGCCCCGCCGCCCCCGAACCGGCACTGCCCGGTCGGGAGGTTTCGGAATCCGCCGAACCGGCCCGGTGCCCCGGGGCAGCCGAGGATTCGGGGGATGGTCGGGAGGACGCGGGGCGGGAATCCGGCGGTCCGGAGCCGGGGGGTTCGTTCCCCGCGGACTCGGACCCCGGTGGTTCGGAACGGGACGAAGCCGCGAAGTCCGGCTCCGGTGGCGGACCGGGCTCGACGTCCTCCCACTCGGGCGGTTCGGGATCCGATTCGGGAGGCGGTTCCGGCGGCAGGGGCGGTTCCGGCGATTCCGATGACGCGGGAACGCCCGGCCTCCCGAGTGCGGCGGGTGGCTCGGCTGCCGTGGGAGGTTCGGCCGCCACGCTTGACTCGGCGGCTGCTGGGGGCTCGGGCGCTACGGGGGATTCGGAAGTGCCCGGGGAGCCCGACACGGCCGGAGCCGCGGCGGTGGGAGCAGCCGCGGGCGGAGTGTCCTCCGGTTCCTCCGAAGGGGTCTCCGGCTCGGGAGCCCGTTCCGTCGCCGCGCTCGGGGCGGCCGGTTGTGCGTTCGGGGCGGCGGACCGCTCCGAAGCGGGAGCCGCCTCGGTCCGCCCGGGTCGCGGTTGCGGCGTCGCGGCCGGTGCGCGAGTGGACCGCTCCTCACCCTCGACGAGGCACTCCAGCTCCCAATCGCCCCCGACGACCGCGCGCATCGCCTCCCGCACGTAGTCGATGCGGCGAGCCTGCATGAACTGCTTGCGCAGTCCGGCGGTCGGCATCGACAGCACCAGCGTGTTGTCCCGCAGATCCACCAGCGAGGCGTTCAGCAGCAGCGCCTGGGTCGGTCGGTTGCGCTCCGCCACGGCGCGCAGCAGGTCGTTCCACACCTGGCGCAGCTCGGCGGCGGGCCTGCCGCCTCCCGCACGCGAGTCGTCCTCCACCGGTTCGGGAGAGCTCTGCCGCGCCGGCTGCTCCCGTTGGACGTGTCCCCCGGGAGGTGGCGCGGCACGATCGCCGCCCGCCGGCCGCTCGGCAGGCTGCCCCGCGTCGGCGGCGCCGTCCCGCACGGCCTCGGCCTCCCGTTCGGACCCGGAATCCCGGACCGGGGGTGCCGTCTCGGCACGCTCCGGCGCCGCGACCGGCGAGGGCGAACCGCCGTCCGGTTCACTCGGAGCGGCACTCCGCGCGGCCGGTGCGGGCGTCGCCGGGGCGGTTTCCGCACCGCCACCGGAAGTCGGCGGGGCCACCGTCATGCGTCGCTCGACCCGCTCGATGCGCTGCAGCACCGCCGCCTCGTCCCCGGAAGCGGCGGGCAGCATCATGCGGGCGCACAACAACTCCAGCAACAAGCGGGGCGCGGTGGCACCGCGCATCTCGGACAGCCCGGCGTGCACGATCTCGGCGAACCGGGTCAGCGTGGCCGTCCCGAGTTTCTCGGCCTGCTCGCGCATCCTGCCGATCCCGTCACCGGCGTTCTGGATGAGACCGCGCTCCGCCGCGTCCGGCACCGACTGCAGCAACACGAGGTCGCGCAACCGCTCCAGCAGGTCGGAGGCGAACCTGCGGGGATCGTGACCGGCCTCCACGACCCGATCCACCGTGCCGTAGACGGTGGCCGGATCGTTCGCGGCCAGCGCGTCCACCATCGCGTCTATCAGGGCGACGTCGGTGACCCCGAGCAGCGCCACGGCGCGCTCGTAGGTGATCCCCTCCGCACCGGCACCGGCTACCAGTTGGTCCAGCACGCTCAGCGCGTCACGGGCGGAGCCTCCCCCGGCGCTGATCGCCAGCGGATACACCGCCGGGTCCACGCTGACGCCTTCCTCGGCGCAGATCCGCTCCAGCAGCTCGCGGAGTTCACCCGGTGGGATCAACCGGAACGGGTAGTGGTGGGTGCGGGACCTGATGGTGGTCAGCACCTTGTCCGGCTCGGTGGTGGCGAACACGAAGACGAGGTGGTCGGGCGGCTCCTCCACGATCTTGAGCAGGGCGTTGAACCCCTGCTGAGTGACCATGTGGGCCTCGTCGATGACGAAGATCCGGTAACGCGACTGCGCCGGGGCGAACACCGCCCGATCGCGCAGTTCACGCGCGTCGTCCACGCCACCGTGACTGGCGGCGTCCATCTCGACGACGTCGACGCTGCCCGAACCGTCCGGAGCCAGCGCGACGCAGGAGTCGCATTCGCCGCACGGCTCGTCCGTGGGGCCCTGGGCGCAGTTCAGCGAACGCGCGAGGATCCGCGCACTGGAGGTCTTGCCGCAGCCACGGGGCCCGGAGAACAGGTAGGCGTGGTTGATCCGCTGTGCGGCCAGCGCGGTTCGCAGCGGTTGCGTAACGTGTGACTGTCCCACGACCTCGCCGAAGGTCGCCGGTCGATACTTGCGATAGAGCGCGAGCGCCACACCGGCAACGATACGTGCCACCACCGACGAGTTCGGCATCGGGAGCGACGACGGCGGGGAGGTGGTCTGGATCGCCGGTCGAGGCGCGCCGCAGCGTTACGGGACCCGGAGACAAAAGGGGACCCCGCGCACCCGCCAGAGCCCGCTTACCCTTGCTGCCTTCCGGCCCTGGGGGAGTTCACAGGATGACGCCGCGCGGAGTCCGCGTTCAGTGTAACGGGCCGCCGCCGCGGTGAACCGACCCCCCGCCATCGTCCGGGAGACAGCGCGGAGGTCTCGAAGAACAAGCGCGGGGCGGCCCGGGGAGCGGTGGGGCGCCCCGACTCAGCGCGGGACCGAAACAACGCGGGGCAGCCCACCCGCCGAGCGGTTCCGGAGGGGGGCCGCGAGATCGGCGGAAACCGTCACGTACACTTTTTCGCGGAGGATTGGCCGAGCGGCCTAAGGCGCACGACTGGAATTCGTGTTGGGTTAACAGCCCTCGCGGGTTCGAATCCCGCATCCTCCGCCGGTGACGGGCCGGGCGTGGACTCCACGCCCGGCCCGTTCTCGTTCGCCCGGCCTTCCCGTCCACGGCCCCGTCAGCCCCGCGGCGGCCCGCCGCCTCGGTGTTCGCGGTTACCCGTTCGACGGCCCTTCGGCGCGTTCGCAGCGGGCTCGCGCCCGCCCCCACCGACAGCGGTACCGCTCCGCCCCGGATCGCGCCGCCACCTCGTCCTCACTGGCCCCTCAGGTCACTGGCCCCTCAGGTCGCTGGCCCCCTCAGGTCGCTGGGCCGATCGGGGGTGTTTGGCCCCATCGGGGGGACGACACGAGCACGAAAGCAGTAACGCGTTGCTCCCGGCACTTCCGCATTCGTAGGCAATCGCGTCGCGACCCTGGATCTCACCTTCCGGCTCCCCCGATAGTGCGCGTGCAATCCGCTAAACCGATTCCGCCGAGGCGGCGAACCCGCCCGCCGGAAGAGGAGAGGAGAACGGAATTGGCAAGAGCCAAGACCGGAACCGGACGGCTCCGCACCAGGACCGCCGCGGTGGCTCTGGCGAGCTGCGCGATGGCCGCGGGACTGACGGCGACCACCACGCAGGCGGCCCAGGCGTCCGAAACGGACGAACACTGCGTGCTGGACGCCTCCACCCGGGACCACACCTGCTACGAGACGTTGGCCGAGGCCCGACAGCAGGGGCGGCGAATCGCCGACACCACCGGTGAGCTCATCGGCGCCACCGTCTTCGAGGACGTCGAGTACGGCGGCTCCTCACTGACGATCACTGTACCGGAACCGTGCCCCAAGAACGACGAAGTGGACTTCTGGCTCGATCTGGACGACTACTGGCAGAACCGGATCTCCTCGGTACAGGCCTGGTCCACCTGCTGGGTCTGGCTCTACCCGGACTCGGGTGACCGCGCGGGCCCCTACAAGGAGAACCACCCCGACGTGGGCGGCTACATCAACGACCGAACAGTGACCGTCGGACTGAGCTGAGCGAGGACGAAGAATGAAGTCGCGCAATCGACTGGCCGTCGGCCTGAGCGCCGCCGCGCTGGCAATGACCGGACTGGCCGCGCCCGCGAGCGCCACGACCGACGCCGACCCCACGGTGCGGCAGCTGCTGCAGCAGTGCGAGAACGGCAACACCGATCTCTGCGAGTTTCACCCCTCCGGGCCGCCGGAAACGCACCGCGGCTCCTACGAGCTGGTCGGCGGGGCCACGAACTGCTCCGAGGGAACCTCCACCCGAATCATCAGCTGGCAGTCTTCCAGGAGCACCACCACCAACGTGAGCGTGACCATCAGTGCGGGCGTCACGCTGGGCGAGGTGTTCGAGGCGGGTTTCGAGACCAGTTACGAACGGCAGTGGAGCTGGAGCACCACCAAGTCCGACGAGATCCGGCACGAGCTGGGACCGAACCAGGCCGTGAACATCTACGCCGCGCCGATGCGGCAGAAGGTCACCGGAACCTACGAACTGCACTTCGGTGATCCGTACTACGGGCACTACTACTGGTACGTGCACGACGTGACGGTCGACGGCCCGCAGGACAACCCCGCGTGGCAGACCAGGGTGGAGTCGAAGCCCGCCAACTGCTGACCCGGCCGAGACCGACATGGGCAGCCCGGTGCCGACCTGGCCCGACACGAAAGAGCGGCGCCGGTTCCCCTCGGGGATCCGGCGCCGCTCTCGTCCACGCGCGGTAGCGGTGGGATTCGAACCCACGGAGGCTCTCACCTCACGCGATTTCGAGTCGCGCTCCTTAGGCCGCTCGGACACGCTACCGCGAACAAGCCTAACGAACGGCCCTCACGAATGGAGCACGGGGGTCGAGGGAATCGATTTCTCCCGCGCAGCGCGCCGCTGACGTCCTGCCGCGGAGCACCGGAGCGCTCGGGGCGGGCGCGACCCCGCGCCACTCCCGGGACGCCCCGATCGACCGAAACCGACGTTCCGACCCGAGGGCCCCTCAGCGCCGGTCCTCGCCGCCTTCCCGGTTTCCGCCCTGGTCGCTGCGCTGGTCACCGCTCTGGTCGCCGCGCAGCTTGTCCTTGATGTCCTCGGCCGCCCCCGCGGCGCGGTCCTTCATGTCCTGGCCGGACTCCTTGGCCTCGCCCTCGAGGCGGTCCCGCTTGCCCGCATCCTTCATCTCCCGGTTACCGGTCGCGCGGCCGGTCGCCTCCTTGGCCTTGCCCGCGAGCTGCTGCGCCTGGTGCTTGACCTTGTCGAACGTACTCATCGCGACCTCCTGTTGCCGATTGCTCCCGCTGCATACCCGGCAACTCCACCGAATCACGCGATAGTGACTCAAGTCACATCCGATGCTCGCCGAAGAACTCCGCCAGCAACGCGGCGCACTCGCGGTCGAGCACACCGCCGACCACCTCGGGCCGATGATTGAGCCTGTCGTCCCGGACGACGTCCCACAGCGAACCGACCGCCCCGGTACGGGGCTCCCAGCTGCCGAAGACCAGTCTGGAGATCCGCGACAGCACCAGTGCCCCGGCGCACATCGTGCACGGCTCGACGGTCACGGCCAGGGTGCATCCCCCCAGCCGCCAACCGTCGCCGTAGGCGGCCGCCGCCGCACGCAACGCCAGCGTCTCGGCATGGGCCGTGGGATCGGACAGCTCCTCACGACGGTTGTGCGCCCGTGCCAGTATCCGACCGTCCGGGCCGGCCACCACCGCTCCGATCGGCACGTCCCCCGCCGCCGTGGCGTCCGGTGCCACGGCGAGCGCGGAACGGACCAGCTCCCGATCCCCGGAGTCCTCGATCATCCCGACCCGTCCGGTCGCCGTCGCTTCCCGACACCGCGTTCGGCACCGGGCACCACGACCGCTCCGAGCCCCGCGACCACTCCGACCCCTACAGCCACTACAACCGCTCCAGCACCGCGGTGAACTGCTCACCGAAGCCGCAGCGCTGCGCGATCATCTCGAGCTGCTCGTCCGGGTACAGGTCGACCTCCTCGGTGATCAGCAGCAGTTCCTCCTCCGGCAGCCCCAGGTCGGAGAGCAACGCGAGGTTGCCCTCCGGCCAGATCTCCTCGTCCTCCTCATCGGGTGGCTCCGTACGCAGCAGGTCCAGCACGTCGGCGGCTACGTCGTAGTCCAGCGCGGCGGCCGCGTCGGACAGCGCCAGCTCCACACCACCGGGCACCGGACGCACCAGCACGAAGAACTCGTCATCCACGTTGCACATGCCGATCGCGGCTCCGCTGGAGCGCAGTTCGCGTAATGCGGTGATGATCGCGTCGAGTCCGGTCAGTACCGAACCGTCCAACATGTCGCATCGCCATCGGCCGTCCTCACGAACAGCGGCAACCGCGAACCCCGCGACCGGCTCCTGGAGCGTCATGAGGCCACGGTAAAGCGTGCGAACGCCACCCGAAAGCACGATTGCGAACAGCTCACCGACCGAGTCAATGATTCACGTTCGGCGTGTTCACGCCGTCACCACTCCGGTACGAGTTGTTGAGGGTAGGGCAGGATGATCCCCATGCGAGCCGTGTGTGTGATCGGGCTGGGACTGATCGGCGGATCCGTGCTCCGGGCGGCGGTGCGTTCGGGCAGACCGGCATGGGGAGCGACCACTTCGGCGGAGGACGCCGCCGCCGCTCGCGCGGCGGGTTACGAGGTGCTGTCGAGTACCGAGCGGGCGTTGGAGCGCGCCCGGGAGCGGGACGCGCTGGTGGTGCTCGCGACACCGCTGCCCGCTGTCGGCACGGTACTGCGGGAGGTGAACCGACACGCGCCCACGACCTTGCTGACCGACGTGGTCAGCGTGCAGGAACCGGTGCACGACTCGGTGCGGGAATCCGCCCCGGCGGCACGTTACGCGGGCGGGCACCCGATGGCGGGGACCGACCGCTCCGGCTGGGAAGCGGGCAGCGCGGAACTGTTCGACGGGGCGCTCTGGGCGGTGACGATCGACGGCGACACCGCCCTCGACGCCTGGCGGGAAGCGGCGCTGCTGGCCCTGGACTGCGGCGCGCGGGTGGTGCCCGCCTCCCCCGCCGAGCACGACGCCGCCGTGGCACGGGTATCGCACCTGCCCCACCTGCTGGCGGCCGTGCTCGCCTCCGTGGGCGGTGACGGTGGGCCACTGGCCGAATCGCTGGCGGCGGGCTCGTTCCGGGACGGGACGCGAGTGATCGCCACCGACCCGGATCTGGTGCGGGCCATGACGGAGGGGAACCGGGCGGCGCTGCTGGACGCGCTGGACGACACCCTGGGGCGACTCGGAGCCGCGCGGGGAGCACTGGCCTCGACGGGTTCGCTCAACGCCACGCTGCGCTCCGGTCACCAGGCACGTGCCGGGTTCTATCCCGCCGAACCGGCCGAACCGGTGCGGACGACCGTGCGGCTCGACGCCGGGCACGCCTTGCGCAGGCTGCGCGAGCTCGGGGAGAGCGGGGCTCGCGTGGTTTCGCTGGCCGAGGACGCGGCGGTGGCCGAGCATCGCCCGGCGCCCGCCGCGAACGACGAGAATCCCCCTTCGGGAGAGTGAGCGAGCGACACCGGCGGTTGCCGCGGATATTCGTCGAACTCACCCGAAAGAACCAAAGTACTCACCCCCGATTGCGGCATCATGGCCCCATGGCCCGTGCGATGCTGCTCGACGCCACCCGAACTCCGTTCGGCAGGTACCGGGGCGAACTCTCCGGGATCCGGGTGGACGACCTCGCCGCCATGCCGTTGGCCGAGCTGGTGCACCGACACACCGACCGGGACGAGCGTCCGCTGGTTCCCGGAGCGATCGACGAGGTGATCTACGGCAACACCAACGGAGCGGGCGAGGAGAACCGCGACGTGGCGCGCATGGCCGTGCTGCTGGCCGGACTACCGGAGAGCGTACCCGGCGTGACCGTCAACCGGTTGTGCGGCTCGGGGTGCGAGGCATTCGTGCAGGCGGGGCGCGCGGTGCGCACCGGGGACGCCGAGCTGGTCGTCGCGGGCGGTGTGGAGGGCATGAGCCGGGCACCGTTCGTCGTCCCCCGTCCGGAACGCGCGCTGCCCGACCGGTTGGAGGCCGTCTCGACGGCGGCCGGTTGGCGGCTGATCAATCCGCGCATGGATCCCGAGTGGACGGCTCCGCTGGGGCTGATCGCCGAACGCATCGCCGCGGAACTGGGTGTGGGCCGAGCCGAGATGGACGAGTACGCGCTGCGCTCGCACCGCCGCGCGGCGGCGGCCTGGGACGCCGGGATGCACGACGGCTTCGTCTTCCCGGTGCGCGGCGTGGGCGGCATCCCGATGCGCAGCGACGAACCGCTGAGCTCGGAGACCGGCGCGGCCAAGCTCGCCGGACTTCCCCCCGCCTTCTCGCCCGACGGGACCGTGACGGTGGGCAACTCCGCTCCGCTCGGTGACGGCGCGGTGGCGGCGCTCGTCGGCTCCCAGCGACAGGCCGAGCGGTTGGCCGTCACGCCCCTCGGTGAGCTGGTCGGCACGACGACGGTGGCCTGCGCGCCCCAGCGGTTCGTCCTCGCGACCGTGACGGCGATACGCGAATTGCTGGACAAGCTGGAACTGCACGCCGAGGAAGTCGACCTGTGGGAGATCAACGAGGCGTTCGCCGCACTGGTGCTCGCGGTGCTGCGGCAGCTTCCGGAAGCCCCACACGATCGAGTGAATGTGCACGGTGGCGCACTGGCGTACGGACATCCGCTCGGCGCGTCCATGTCGCGGGTGGTCGTCGACCTTTGTCGCCACCTGAACCATCGCGGCGGTGGATTCGGCATCGCGGCCACGGGGGTGGGTGTCGGGCAGGCGACCGCTGTCGCCGTGCGAGCACGACCGGAAACGTGAAAAACCATCGATCCGCCGATTTTCGCGGATCCTCCCGAAACTTGATTCACGAGAAAACCAATAACACTCAATACGGTGAACGCCGCGCGTGTCGTCCGGCAACGGTAAAACCACTGGGGTAAAAACGAGTTGTCGGCGAACCGCTGGGACCGAATACCAGAGGATCGACCCCAACGGGATCGACCGATGAGAATTCCTATAATCCGAAATGAAAGGGCGCGAGCATGCGTTCGTTCACGCGGGCAGTAGTTGTCGGTGCCATGGCCCTGCCACTTGCCATCGGCGGCGCCGGTGTCGCTTCGGCCGATGACTGGAAGCCGGAGCACAACCACGGCCACAAGGACAAGCACAAGGCCGAGAAGTGCGTGTACCAGTCCTGCAAGATCAATTCGCACAAGAAGAAGAACCTCTGGCTCTGGGGCTGGAAGCACTACAAGGTGGACAGCGAGACGAGCTTCGTGAACGTCGGCATCATGTGAGCTGGCTAACGCCTGCGTCGGGCTCCGTTTCCGGGGCCCGACACAGGGAATGCTCGAAACATCGTGGCCGCACTTCACCGAATTCGCGGGATAACATCGTTTCCGTCACGCGTACCGGTTCACGAAAACAAGCGGCCGAACAATTCTCCCGGAGATCATCCGACGGAAACGAGCCGGTTGATCGCCTCCGGCGCACCGGTGCGAGCATCACGAAACGCCCGGAACGTCCCGGGCTTCGTTCTCAACGAGGCTGCGTGACGCGTCTGCGGTTCGTCCAGTAGGAACGGACCTTGCGCAACACCAGCACCGCGATCACGAGCGAAACCAACTCTCCCCCACGCCGAGACTGTTCCCGCCGGCCGCGCCGGAACGAAGGACGCGCCCGACGACAGGACGGTACAGCCACCGCTTCGCACCGCATCCGTCGGGTGTGGACCGATCGGCACGACGAAGCGCGCACCGGGACGAACCTCACGCTTCCCTCACACGATCGAATGAGCACTACTCCACGAGTTCGAACGAATTCATATGATCATCATTCGGATTCGTGAGAGGAGAGGTCATGCGTGGTTCGCTGGGGCGCCGGGAACTGCTCAAGGGCACGGCAGCCACCGCCGCGCTGGGGATGACCACGGGCGTAACGGGCCCGGCTGCCGCCGCGCCGGTGGAGGAGCACCGCCGGGCGGTGGTGATCGGCTCCGGTTTCGGCGGCTCGATCACCGCCTCGCGACTGGCCCGTGCCGGGGTGCCGGTGCTGGTGCTGGAACGCGGCATCCGGTGGCCCACCGGGCCGAACGCGGAAACGTTCCCGCACATGTTCAGCCCCGACCGTCGCGCCTCCTGGTTGACTCCGGGGCCGGTGCTGACCGGATCACCACCGAGCGTTTGGCGGCCCTACACCGGGGTGCTGGAACGGGTGCGCGGCGTCGGCATGGACATCCTGTGCGGTTCCGGGGTGGGCGGTGGCTCGCTGGTCTACCACGGGATGACGATCCAGCCGAGTGCCGAGCACTTCACGCGCTCGATGCCCGCGGGACTGGACTACGAACGGTTCGATCGGGACTACTACCGCCGGGTCGAGTCGATGCTGCGGCCCGACGGCATTCCCGACGACCTGCTGCACGCCCCGGAGTACCGGGCGGTCAAGCAGTTCCACGACCACGTCGCGCGGGCGGGCATGGTGCCCTACCGGGTTCCACTGCCGATCGACTGGGACTTCGCCCGCCGCGAGCTGCGCGGGGAGATGAAACCCTCCTACACCACCGGAGACGTGCTCTACGGCGTCAACAACGGTGGCAAGCGAACCGTGGATGTCACCTATCTCGCCGAGGCGGAAGCGACCGGGCGCGTGGAGGTGGCCACGCTGCACCTGGTTCGCGACATCGCGCGCGACTCCGCCGGGCGCTGGGTGGTGCGGGTCGATCACATCACCACCGACGGCACGGTGCGGGAACGCAAGCGGATCGTCACCGACGCGCTGTTCCTCGGTGCCGGATCGGCGGGTACGACACGACTGCTCGTGAAGGCGAAAGCAAAGGAGCTGATCCCGGACCTGCCCGAGGCGGTCGGCTCGAACTGGGGCAACAACGGGGACCGGATCTTCTCCTGGACCCCACTGGGTGACAGTCCCGGTGCCCTGCAGGGCGGCCCGGCCTGCATGGGCGTGCGGGACTGGGACAACCCGGACGGTCCGGTCACCGTCGTGCACGGGCCGGTGCCGTTCCCGGTGGACCTGGGCACCACCAGCGTCATCGGTTTCGGGATCGTGCGGCCGCGCGGCGAGTTCCGCTACGACCCGTATCGCGACGACGCCGTGCTGCACTGGAGCCGGTCGTACGACGCGGAGCTCACCGGTCGGATCCGCGAGCGGATCCGGAGCATCGTCGGCGGGAGCCTGGCGGACTACCTGACGAACATCACGCTGGACACCAGCGCCTTCGACACCACCACGTTCCACCCGCTCGGGGGCGCCACCATCGGCGAGGTGTGCGACACCCACGGCAGGGTGCTCGGGCAGCGCGGGCTCTACGTCACCGACGGTGCGCTCATTCCCGGTTCCACGGGTGCCTGCAATCCGTCCATGACCATCGCGGCACTCGCGGAACGCAACATGGACGAGATCGTGGCCCGGGAGGTGGGCAAGGTCTTCTGAGCCGCTCCCGGCTCGCCGAACCCACCGTCCCGTCCCTAGCGCCCGTCCGTCGGAGCATCGCGGTCCCGGCGATTTCGCGGGAAATCGCCGCCCCGCCGGGTCCGGTCCCCCAACACCCCGTCGATTTCGCGAGAAATCTACGCGGGTGCGTAGGTCAGGCAGTCGACGATGTTCTCCTGGTAGCCGACCGTGATGCCGGGGGCCTGGCATTCGAGGTTGACGTTGTGCCCGCAGTCGGACATCTTGCAGGCCCCGACGTGGCCGACCGCCCCGGGATCGCCCGCGGGGGAAGTGGCGGTGGTGAAGGTGTCGCACCGTGGGTTGGCCGGCTCTCCCACGGTGATCGCGAGGGCGTGGCAGGCTTGGTGCTGGTTGTAAGCGCAGTCCGTGGCGTCGCACTCGTTCACGATGGGCATTTCCATGCTGTCCACCTCCGTCTCGGAGAGCTTTCCGGACCGCACGGTCCCACCGGACCGACCGCTCTACCAGTCGAAATGCCGAACGCTTCACCCGATGGTGGCGCAGCGATGCGGTTGCTCGGAGGCGCGCGACCGCACTTCCCGTGCGAGTGCCGAAACGCTGAACTCAGCCAATCCTGAAGCTTCGCGGCACGAGGCTCACCCGCTGTCAGAGTCGTATTCCGGCCCAGCGGGCGAATCCAGCGAGGGTGTCGGTGGCACGTCGGTCGGTTTCGGCGAGTGTCCGGACGGTTTCTCGCACGGTCGGGTGACGCCTGGTGTGGTGCGGTGAGATGTGTCGAGCCGCGTTGAGTTCCACCATGACTTTCTCGCGGTCGCCGTGCAACAACCACGCACGGGCCATGTCGATGTGGTGGTGTCCCACCCGTTCGGGGCGGTCCCGATCGACGATGTGGACCTGTTCGGCCCTGATCACCGCTCCGGTTCCGTCGTAGTTCTCGACGGGAACCGCACACCAGTGGACGTCGATGTTCAGGGCGCTGGAATCGGTGTTGTAGTACGGCGATACGGGCGGATCGTAGCGCTGCCGCGCTGCCCGAGCCTCGGAGATGTGGGTATCGGCTCGTTCGGTGTCACCAGCCCGGGCTGCCAGCACAGCCGCTCGCAGGTGCAGTTGAATGGCCACCGAGTCCCGCTGGGGAACCCGACTCTCGCGCACGGATTCGTGTCCTCGCTCGATCACCCGCAGCCCGCGAGCGAACTGACCGTGCCGCAGAAAATGGGTGGGCCGGTGATAGGCCGACAGGGCGACACGCAACGGATCACCCGTCCGAGGGGCGAGCGCGACGTGGCGCTCCGAAGCCATCGCACCGATATCGGGTTGGTGGAAACGCCCCCCGAGGGTCGCGACCAGCCGATAGGCGTCGTGCAACATGCTCCGGGCATGTTCTCCGGTGGAGGTATCCGCCGGGTCGAAGGCAGTGCGGGCGTAGAGCTGGTTCAGCAGCTCGGGCATACGACGGCACAACTCGTGATAGCGGAACGAATGCCGCAGCTTCTCGGCCGCATTCAACTGCCGCTGAAGTTCGGGTGCGCTGTGAAGCGGATTCACGAGTTCGGGGTCGTCATAGGCGTGCAGCGCGGCTCGGAGTTCTTCGACACCGGCCCGTTCGAGGTGCTGTTCGGTGATCTGTTCCTCGGGATCGGTTCCGTAGAGCACGGAGGCATCGACCCCGAGAGCACGCGCACAGCACGACACCAGCGACGGACTCGCCGGAGTACGCCCCTGCTCCACCTTCTTGATCAGGCTGGTCGACACGAAGGCACGAGCGGCGAGCTGATGCTGGCTCCACCCGGCCAGCTCGCGGAAGCGGGCGATCCGTTCCGCCACTCCGTTGTCCGCACTCATGGCCGTATTGTCCCGCAATTGTCCCTCCAAGCCTGCAAACACTCTTAGTTTCGATTCGACTACTGGAGGTGACGCCATGCGGGAACCCGTATCGGTGCGGTGTAGCACTGTCGAGCACGACGGCACCGAATCACTGCGATTGTCGGTCGAGGGTGGTCGGCTGACGATCATCACTCCCACTGTCTACAACCGCACTCGGTGGAGTGCCGAGCAGGCGCGCACCCTGCGGGAGACGCTGACCAGGTTGCTGTGTCAGTTGCCGGGCGGGGGCGGTGTCCGGTGAGCCGGCCGCACACGCAGCTGGCCGTATCGCTGCGGCGTTGTCAGTGGATGGTGGACGAGGCGAGGCGGCCCACAAGCTCGGCGGCAAGCGGCTTCCGGCCACCGATCGGCAGGGGCTGGCCGAGGCGTTGGACGAGCTCTCGGCCGCGCTGCGCGAGTACCGCGACGCTCCCACCGACACGGACGCGGACGAAGGGGAGCCGCCCACGATCGTGGCCCCGGACTCGTGACCGCCCGGAAGAACCGGCCCTACCTCGGCCGACACGGGTTCCGCCCCTACCGACTACCGGGACACGTGCCCGCACTGTCCGGTGACCTCGCGGTACCGGCTCCGCACCCGGTGCGGAGCCCTGGCGGTTACCACCATGACGGAGGCACCTATCCGGCGAGCAACGACGGAGCGACACCCCGCGGGTGGCCCCGCGACCCGACCACCCTCGCCCGCCTGCTCGCCGGACTCCGCGCCCTGTGAACCACGGCCCGGCACCGTCGAGCCCCGGCCTCCGGTGCCGGGCCGGTCCCGGTAGGCCCCGCGCACGCGGGGATGGACCACCCGATGACATCGTCATCGCAGTACCCGACCCAGTAGGCCCCACGCGCGGGTGTTCACCCCCGCGCGGTTCGGGAAGCCAAGCTCGATCACCTGGAGGGGCTGAGTCTGCGCACCTTGCGACACATGGCGGTGACGCTGATGCTCGCCTCGGGCGTTCCGATGTCGGTGGTATCCAAGACGCTCCGTCACGCTCAAGTTGGGATCACCGCGGAAGCGAACTCGGGGGAGCACACGAGCGAGGTGGTCAACTTGCCCCGAACAGCAAAAACCCCCGGCGCACCGGGGGTTTCAAGCTGTCTCGACCATGAGTGCGCCCGTAGGGATTCGAACCCCAAACCTTCTGATCCGTAGTCAGATGCTCTATCCGTTGAGCTACGGGCGCGTGTTCAGTTGTGAACTCCCACCGGAGTGGGAGTCCTGGCGGAGGCTCCGGGATTCGAACCCGGGAAGGGGGGTTGCCCCTTACCGCATTAGCAGTGCGGCGCCATAGACCAGACTAGGCGAAGCCTCCGGGTAGTTCCTCTCGGCCACTGATGTAAACCATACACACTCCCTCGTGCCGAATCACAACGGGGGGTCGTCATTGACCATCGTCGGCACCGACCCCCCGCCGCCGCACGGCACGCGATCAGCTCAACCGCTGGTCATCTCGATGAAGGGTCGCAGTGAACCGGGGTTCCGCAAGGCGTCCATGCTGACCGCGCTCTCCGGCGCGGCCCCCGCCAGGATCTTCTTGACGGGCACTTCGAGCTTCTTGCCGTTGAGGGTGTGCGGTACCTCACCGATCACGAGGAAGCGATTCGGCACGTGCCGGGGCGAGAGTTCGTCGCGCAACCGCTCCCGCAGCGCCGGTTCCAGCGTCTCCAGCTCGACCCCTTCCGACAGCACCAGGAAGCACAGCAGCTCCCCGTCGGTTTCCCCCGCACCGGAAGTGTCGATGACCAGCGAGTCGGAAACCTCGTCGAACCCCTCGACCACGCGGTAGAACTCCGCCGTGCCCATCCGGATGCCACCGCGGTTGAGGGTGGAGTCGCTGCGCCCGTAGATGACCAGTGAGCCCCGCTCGGTGATCCGCACCCAGTCCCCGTGCCGCCAGATGCCGGGATAGGTGTCGAAGTAGGCCTCCAGCAGCCTGCTGCCGTCCGGGTCGTTCCAGAAGTACACCGGCATGCTCGGCATCGGTTTGGTCAGCACCAGCTCGCCGACCTCGTCGTGCGTCTCGTCCCCGTGCTCGTCGTAGGCGGCGACCGAGGCGCCCAGCATGGGGCAGGAGATCTCGCCCAGCCACACCGGGACGTCGGGTGAGGCCCCGACGAACGCGGTACACAGATCGGTGCCGCCGGAGACGCTGGCGATCTGCACGTCGTGCCCGACCTCCTCGGCGATCCAGCCGAACCCGTCGGCGGTCAACGGAGCCCCGGTGGAACCGACGGTCCGCAGCCGGGAGAGGTCGTGGTCCGTGGCCGGACGCAGCCCCCGCTTGCGGCAGGTCTGGATGAAGGGGGCGGAGGTCCCGAAGTAGCTCACGCCGTGTCGCGCGGACAGTTCCCACAACGTGTCCGTCCCGGGATGCACGGGACTGCCGTCGAACAGCACGACGGCCGAGCCGGTCAGCAGCCCGCCGACCAGGAAGTTCCACATCATCCACCCGGTGGTGGTGAACCAGCAGAACCTGTCCCCCGGCCCCAGGTCGCAGTGCAGCCCGATCGCCTTGAGGTGCTCCAGGACGATCCCGCCGTGCCCGTGCACGATGCCCTTGGGCAGCCCGGTGGTCCCGGAGGAGTAGAGCACCCACAGCGGATGATCGAACGGCACCGACTCGAAGGAGAGCTCCGCGTCGGCGTGTCGTTCCACCATGTCCCGCCAACCGACGGTGTCCGACAGCGACGCCGCACCCGTCACGTAGTCGATCGAGACCGTGGCACCGAGGCCGGGCAGCTGTCGCCGGAGCTGCTCGACGGTCCCGGTGATGTCGAACTCCCTGCCGCCGTAGGGGTACCCGTTGACGGTCAGCAGCACCTTGGGTTCGATCTGCACGAAGCGGTCCGCCACCGCGCGCAGCCCGAAGTCCGGGGAGCAGGAGGACCAGACAGCGCCCAGGCTGGCGGTCGCGAGGAACGCCACCAGGGTCTCGGGGCTGTTCGGCACCAGCGCCGCCACCCGGTCACCGCTGCGGACTCCCAGCTCGACCAGTCCCGCCCTGGCCGCGGCCACTCGCGAGCGCAGCTCGCCGAAAGTGATCGTCTCGCCGTGGCCGTCCTCGCGTTCGAAGATCACGGCGGTGCGCGCGTCGTCCTTGCCCGGTCCCACGCACAACGCGTGTTCCGCGTAGTTCAACCGTGCGCCGGGAAACCACTCGGCTCCCGGCATGGTCTCGGCACTCAGCACCCGCTCGGGGGATTCGTGGAAGGAGACCCCGAAGAACTCGGCCACGGCCGACCAGAACCCGGTCAGGTCCTCGACCGACCAGCGCCAGAGCGCGCGGTAGTCGGGCAGGTCCAGCTCCCGGTGCTGCCGCAGCCAGTCGCGGAACCCGCCGATGCGGGTCTGCCGAACCCACTCGGGTGAGGGTTGCCAGAGCAGCTCGGGTGTGGTGCTTGAAGTCATAACAGCTTCCTAACCCACCACCGCCTCCCGGGGCCACAGGTGACACCCGCGCGGTTCGAGCGGAAATTTCCCGCGAATTCACCGCCCGCGCCGGACGAGTGGAGCTCCGATCAGCGCAGGTGCAGATCGAGCCAGTTGCGGGCACGTTGCCACGCCTCCTCGGCGGCCTCCGGGTCGGTGTCGAAGCGGTGATCGGCGTTCGGGTAGCGCACCACGTCGGTGGCGGTCTCGGCGGCGGTCGCGGCGGCACGCAGCTTGTCGATCTCTCCGGCTGGCGTTCGGCCGTCCTGTTCGCCGTACAGTCCGAGCCAGGGGCAGCTCAGCTCTCCCACGATGTCGACCAGCGGCGAGAAGCCATCCGCGAGCGGTGTGACGATGCCGTCACCACCCACGGTGACAGCCGCTCCCAGCCGCCTGCTGGCGGCCACCATGAGAGCGGCACTCCCACCGGTGTCGAATCCGATGATGCCCTGTCGGTCGATGGAAACGCCCCGATCGGCCAGCCAGACGAAGGCGGCGTCGGTGTCGGCGAGCACGGACTCGCCGGAGAGCTTGCTCACCTGTTCCGCCACCCGGTGCGGGGTTTCCTCAGTGGGGAGTTCGTCGGTGCCGTCCCGGTGGTACAGGTGCGGCGCCACCGTGAGCCACCCCTCCTCGGCGAGCGCTGCCACCAGGACTCTCGTGTAGTCCGTCACTCCTCGTGCCTCGTGCAGGACCACGACGCCACCTCGAACCACGTTGTCCGGTTCGGCGACCGTCAGTCTGAGTCGGGTGTCATTGGTGAGCGCGATCGTCTCGGTCCTGGTTTGGATCATACGCGCAGATAACCACGCGAGGGTGAACTCCCGTCAACGTGCTGTGACGGAAAAGAGCCGTGGGAATGTCGACATTGCTTCGGAGGAGTCATCCCATCATTGCTCTTTCCGGAGTAGAAACGAAGGGACGAATCGACCGAAGATCCTACCGCGAGCACCCGGCGGGATACTGTCGCACCGCGGCCAGTACGAGTCGCCACGAGCAGAGCAAGGAGTGGTCCATGAGCGTGCGCATCCGTTCCGACCTCGAGAAACTGCCCGCCTACGTCGCGGGCAGGACGGTGCCGGGTTCGGTCAAGTTGGCGAGCAACGAGGTCTCCGCCGGACCACTGCCGAGTGTGGTGGAGGCCATCACACGAGCGGCGCACGACGTGCACCGCTACCCCGACATGGCCGCGACCGAACTCGTGGAAACGTTGGCCGACCGGCTGGAGGTCACCACCGACCGCATCGCGGTGGGCTGTGGTTCGGTGGCGCTGTGCCAGCAGATCGTGCAGGCCACCTGCGAACCCGGGGACGAGGTCGTCTTCCCGTGGCGTTCGTTCGAGGCCTACCCGATCCTGGCCCGCGTGGCGGGCGCCGAGGAGGTTCGCGTTCCGCTCACCCCTGGACACGAGCTGGACCTGGAAGGGCTGCTGGCCGCGATCACTCCCGCCACCCGGGTGATCTTCGTCTGCACTCCCAACAACCCGACGGGGACCTCGCTGCGCCGGGAGGACCTGGATAACTTCCTGCGGCGCGTTCCCCCGGAAGTGGTGGTGGTGCTGGACGAGGCGTACCGGGAGTTCGTGACCGACCCCGAAGCGCCGGACGGCGTGGAACTCACTCGGCAGCGGGACAACGTGGTGTCGCTGCGGACCTTCTCCAAGGCGTACGGCCTGGCGGGGCTGCGCGTGGGCTACGCGGTGGGCTCCCCAGAGATCATCACGGCGCTGCGCAAGGTCTACATCCCGTTCAGCGTGAGCGCGGTAGCCCAGCGGGCGGCGGTGGCCTCGCTGAGCGCGACCGCGGAACTGGAGCGGCGCTGCGCCGAGATCGCCACCGAGCGAACCCGCGTACGCGAAGCGCTGCTCGAACTCGGCTACGAGGTTCCCGCCAGCCAGGCGAACTTCGTGTGGCTGCCGCTCGGGGAACGCAGCGCGGCCTTCGACGCGCACTGCGCGGAGAACCGGGTGGTGGTGCGGGCCTTCGCCGGAGACGGCGTGCGCATCACTGTCGGTGCGCCCGAGGAGAACGACGCGCTGCTCAAGGCCGCCGCCTCGTTCCAGGGATGACGTTTCACTCCCGGGATGAGGCCGACTCGCGTCGGCTTCTTCCCGGGAAACCGGACCCCGTACCGCCCCGGCCGGGTCGGTCGCGCCCCTTCGGGGCGACAGCCCTTCGGGAACGAATACGGGGTCCCGTTCGGTGATCGTCAGCCGGTGACGGCCGCGTGTCCCTCGTGGCTCACCGGAGTGGGAGCGGTGGGCATCTCCTCCTTCGGCTTGCCCGGCTTCTCCGGGTTGTCGGGCTGCTCCGGCTTCTTGGGCTCTTCCGGCTTCTCGGGTTTCTTGGGCTCGTCGGGGTTGTCGGGCCCCTCCGGCTCCTCGGGTTCGTCGGGGTTTTCGGGCTGCTCCGGCTCCTCGGGACCCTCGTCGCCGGTCTTGGGGTGATCGACCACCGGCGCGTTGACGCACTCGGAGGACTGGCTCGAAAGGACGTTGGCGACAACCCCCAGCACGGCGACGTTGTTACCGCAGAGCTGGACCGGCAGCACACTGGCGTTGTTGTCGTTGCCGACGTTGATGCCGTCGTTGTCGACACTGTCCGCCAGAGCCGGGGTGCCCGCGATCAGCAGACCCGCCGTCGCGGCCACGCTTCCCGCGAAGTATGTCTTCTTGGCCACTGTCACACTTCCTTCGTCGAATACCTGCGGATTTCGCACGGTGAGCCGGCGAAAACGCCTCACCGTCCGCCCACTCAGCGCAGCCGGACAAGCGTCCCCAACGGCAGCGACCGCAATAACCGCAGCGCATCACCGGGAACTCGGACACATCCGTCGCTGCTCGCCGTGCCGAAGACCTCGGGCTCCGGCCAGCCGTGCAAGGCGACGGTTCCGGGACCACCGCCGTACGTGGTGTAGGTCTCGGAGTGCGTCCCGAGCGGCAGAATGATCGGGCTGAAATCGCTGACCGTCTCCCGGATGGAGGCGAGAATGAAGGTGCGCCCCCTCGGTGTCGGCGTATCCACGGAACCGACCCCGACGCTCCAGGAACCGAGTTCCCGACCATTTTCGAGCACCACCAGCCGGCGGTTCCCCACGTCGACATCCACGACGTACGGGGAGTGCGCTTTGTGCACTTTCTCGGTTCCCAACCGAACCCAACCGGTCGAACCGTTCGGGCGCGAAGGCAACAGAACTCGTGCCCAGCCATCGCGTTCGGCGACTATCGGAACCCAGGTCGGCGATTCGAACTGGGTAGCGGGTAGTCGCGCGATCGCTTCACCACCCACGGAATCGTGTACCGCGATGTCCCGCTCCACACGCAGCACCACGCCGTCGGTACCGGAGCGCGGTGTCGGATCGGAGGGTGCGTCGGGCGTGGTTCCGAAAGTGGTCGCGTCCGGAAGCGTGGAGAGATCCACCTTCGCGCGCCGGGTCGACGACGTGGTCTCGTCGGCCTGACGCGACTCGGACGTGGCCGCCGAACAGCCGGTGACCAATACGGCCAGCAGGACACCGAGCACCGCGACGGCGCGACGGGATGTGGATGTCCCGCCGCCCGCGTAACGGAACTCGACTCCCGAGAACTCCATTGCGAACGTCCTTGCGGCCGTGGCTGCCTTCGCTGTGCGCACCGATCCCCTCGGGGGTCGTCTCACCGACCCCGCGAGTACGATCAGCCGCGGAACCGACTCGACTGCACGGTCGGATTCCGAGCGAACGCTAACCGATCACCGATGTATAGCAATCGCCAGGCAACTGTTCACGCATTACGGGAAATTCCCGACAAAAAGCCGATCACCTGGTCAAACGACCGAACGAGTCGACCTCGAAAGCCGTTACGCGAATAATTTTTCACTTCGGATGGATTGAATTTTCACCCGAAAGAGCGAAGCCAACTCCCGATTGAAAGCGTTTCCCACGCGGTTGTCGAAAGTTGATCACTATGTGGGTGGTGACACGTACGACCGGATCGATGTCCGTTCGACGACGCTCACCACATCGCCACGACCGTGCTACTCGAACTGGGCGTCCCGGATCGCACAGCGATGGGGGTGACGGGGTGGTTCCACGCCGCTCTCACAGAGCGCTATCAGCACGTGACCGGACGCGTGCTGGGAACCGTTACCGACAAGATCGGACACCATCTGTGGGAACCACACGAGGCCTCCGACTACCCCTTTGATGAGGGCAACTGAGACGGAACCGAATGAAGCCCGGCGGAACGTCCGCCCACCGGGCTTCGTCTCCCCTGCTCACACCGGCGGAAGCGGGGGGATTCGAACCCCCGGGCCCTCTCGGACCGCTCGCTTTCAAGGCGAGTGCATTAGGCCGCTCTGCCACGCTTCCGCGCAGTAGGGTAGCCCTCGACGCTCACCACGCCAACAGGGGGCCGCCAGCAGGGAGCCGCCGACAGGAGGCCGCCAACAGGCGAAAGTTGACCTCGATCACGGATCGGCGGCGTACAATCACGGCAGTAACCCAGCTGCCGCACGGGTTTCCGGTGCCGCGTGGCCCGCACGAGTGGCATGGGAGCACCACAGAGGGAACAACCGAGACGACGAGTTCCTGCCAGGGGGACGGGTGACTGCTGCGGTCGAAGTGGCGGATCTGGTCAAGCACTACCCAAAGAGCACCCGCAACGCGGTGGACGGGTTGAGCTTCCGGGTCCGGCACGGTGAGATCTTCGGACTGCTGGGACCGAACGGTGCGGGCAAAACCACGACGGTGGGGATTCTGACCACCCGGATCGTGCTCACCGGTGGAAGCGCCACGATCGGCGGGGTCGACGTGGCCCGTGATCCAGTGGCCGCCAGGAGCAAGGTCGCCGTGGTGCCGCAACGGGTAAATCTCGACAGGTCGCTCAACGCCAGGCAGAACCTGCTGTTCCACGCCTCGTACCACGGAATCGGTCGCTCCGAGCGGCACGCGCTGGCCACCCGACTCATGGAACGGATGGGCCTGGCCGACAAGTCCAAGGCACGCATCGACGACCTCTCGGGCGGTCAGGCACAGCGGCTGATGATCGCCAGGGCGCTGATCCACCGACCCGAGGTGCTGTTCCTGGACGAACCGTCCACCGGGCTGGATCCGCAGGCGAGGCTGTTCGTGCACGACCGCGTCAACGATCTGCGTTCCGAGGGAGTGACCGTCGTGCTGACCACGCACGACATGGAGGAGGCCGAGAAGCTCTCCGACCGGGTGGGTGTGGTCGATCACGGCAGGATGCTCACCGTGGACACCCCCACCGCGCTGATCAGGTCGCTGCCGGGCAGCGGAACCATCGACGCGCGGCTCCGTCCGAACGGTTTCGACAGTGACAAGCTCACCGGCCTGCTGTCGGACATTCCCGGCGTGCGGCGGGTCGAAGCCCCGGGCGGTTCGACCGCCCTCGACGGGGTATCCCCGGAAACCGAGCTGCGCCTCTACGTCGACGGTGAACCCGGTTCGCTGCTCGGTCCGATCGCCGCGAAGCTGCACGACAACGACATCACGGTCAGTGACCTCTCACTCGGCTCGGCGAGCCTGGAGGACGTATTCATCGAACTGACCGGCAGGGACCTGCGATGACCGGCACCACGCAGAGCTCGATACGCGCGTTCTGGGCCGTGCTCGGCAGGGACGTGTTCGTCACCGGACGCGAGATGCCCAGTTTCCTGGCGCAGGTGCTGGTGCAACCGGTGGCGCTGCTGTTCATCTTCGGCAAGGTGCTGGGCCAGCTCGGCTACACCCAGCCCGGCTACGCCCAGATCCTGCTGCCGGGGATGATCGCGCTCAACTCGTTCCTGGTGGCACTGCAGAACACCTCGTTCCCGCTGGTGCTGGACTTCTCGTTCTCCCGCGAGATCGAGGACAGGCTGCTCGCGCCACTGCCGATCACCTGGGTGGCCGTGGAGAAGATGCTCTTCGGCGCGTTTCGGGGGCTGTTCGCGGCGCTGCTGATGTTCCCGATCGGGCTGCTGATGCTGGGAAACGTCGCGTGGGACCTGTCCGGCCTGCCGTTCGCGGTGCTGTGCATGGTGCTCGGCTCGCTGGTGGGCGGGGCAGTGGGGCTCACCGTGGGGGCGGCGGTACCGCCTCGGCGGATCAACATCATGTTCGCCGTGATCCTGGCTCCGCTGATCTTCACCGGTGCGAGCCAGTTCCCCTGGGCACAGCTCGACCAGCTGCGCTGGTTCCAGGTCGTCTGCGCGTTCAACCCGCTGACCTACGTCAGCGAGGGCATGCGCGGCGCGCTGCTGCCGAACGTGCCGCACATGGCGCCGTGGGTGTGCCTGCTGGCCCTGCTGGGAGCTTGTGTGATCTTCGGTGCGCTCGGTATCAAGTTCTTCCTGCGCCGTGCCCTGGACTAGGAATCCGCGACAGAAGTTGCTCGGGTGGCCGGGTAGCCGTCACGTGAGTCGGCGCCTTGGGAGTGTTGGGCCGGCTCTCGAGTAGCGACCTACGCGGCGAGCGGCCCGGCCTCGCGATGCATCCGACTCACGCACCGGGGACGATCCCGCTGCCTCGCTCATGGTGCGATACCGGGCCGGTGCCGGTTCGAACCAGTTACGGGTGCCCCGACATCGGGTAGTTACTACACAACGTCGGGCCTTCCTCGCGAGAGCACCACGAGAGAACCCGCGGCGGCGCCGACTGCCAGGGTGGTCGTAGTTCGGCACCGCGCCGTACGCTGCCCGGCGATTTCGCGAGAAATCGACGCCGCCCCTACCCCGGGGACCACTTCACCGCGCCGGGGCCACTCGGTACTCGGGGGCCGATCGAACGGAAACGGCCGGGGCGCCGCGAGGACGCCCCGGCCGTCGATTCGCCGGTCGAGCGACCGTGCTGTGAACCGGTCCCTACGGCAGCCGGGTCACTTCAGCGGGAGCTGGGCCGGCTCACTTCAGCGGAAGCTGGCAGCTGTGACCGTGCGAGTCGGTGTTCGACGCGAGGCTCATGGGCTGCGCCATCGCCATGCTGCGCAGCCGGGCGCGTTCGGCCCTGCTCCGCATCCCGTTGACGTCCTCGGTCGTCTGCCCGTAGTGCTGGACCACTCCGGCCAGTGCCCGGGTGTTGCGGATCAGCGCGGTGCGATCGACGTTGCCGAGGTCGTCACCGGCCTTGTGGTAGTTCGGGTCGTAGGCGACACCGGCTTCGCCGCCCCACTTGGCCGCCTGGGCCTCGGTCTTGATGCCACCGGCGCCGGTGAACAGTCCACCCGCCGGGATGCCCACGGCGATGAACTGCCCGTAGTCCGACCGGCCGTTGAAGTCGGTTCCCTCGACCTCGATGCCCTGGCGCTGCATCGCCTCGGTGAAGTCCTGCTCGATCTGCGCCGAGCCGTACGGCCCGGGACCGGCGCCCACGCCGTCCGAATCGTCACCGTCGTAGGTGAAGTAACCGGCGTTCGGCGACCCGATCATGTCGAAGTTCAGGTACATCGCGATGTCGAGCTGCTGCTCGAAGCTCAGCCCGTTGACGTACTTCGTGGAACCGATCAGGCCGGACTCCTCGGCGCCCCACCAGGCGAACCGCACCGCGTTGTTGACGTCGGGGCTGCCGCCCATCTCCAGGGCCGTTTCCAGCAGTCCGGCACTACCGGTGCCGTTGTCGTTGATGCCCGGCCCCGCGTCCACGCTGTCGAGGTGGGCGCCCGCCATCACGACGTTGTCCTTGCGACCGGTGCGGGTCTCGGCGATCACGTTCTCGGTGGTGATCTCGTCGAAGGTGGCGTCGAGGTTCAACGTGGCGCTCTCGCCGGCCTTGGCGACCAGGTCGGCACCGACGGCCTTGCCGACCGAGGCGGTGGGGATCACGCCCGCGTCACCACCGCCCAGGGTGCCGTTGAGCTCTCCCTCGACGTTGTTGTAGATGATCGCGGCGTCGGCGCCCTGCTCGGCCGCGAGCCGTTGCTTCTTGGCGAAGGTGCAGGCACCCCGCTTGACGAGCGTGATGGTGCCGGTTACGTCCGTGCCCTCGTAATCGGCCGCCTGGCAACCGGTGGAGTCGTCCACCGGTGTGACCGACAGCGGTGCCTGGACTCCGCCGTCGGGAGTGGCGGGCGAGTACTCCATCGCACCGACTTCCTCGACCGACGAGCCCGCGACGCTCAGCGAGACCGAATCGAGGCGGTACTTGGTGTATTCGAAGTCGGGAGTGGACACTTCGTATCCCGCGCGCCGGAGTTTGCCCGCGACATAATCCACGCTGGCCTGATAGCCGGGCGTTCCGGAAGCACGTGTGCCGTCGTTGCGGTCGGCGATCCGCTGGAATGCCACGAGATGCCGATTCACGTCGTTGACATTGAATCCGGGCCCCGCCGCCGGGGTCGCCGCAGCGGGAACCGCCGTGAAAGCGGCGGTCGCGCCGGTGGCGAGCAGCGCGGCGACGAAGCGTCCTGATCGGACGTTGTGCACTGTCATCTTGCTCCCCGTATCGGGTGAATACGTGCCGGCCAAGAGTTCATAAAACTCCCCGGTAAAGTCAAGACGCCATGGCGGTGGAACGGATGGTCGAGATGCCGAAATGTCTCCGTTCACGCGGCCCAGCGGCACGCACGAAGACATTTCCCGTTTTTCCCGAACAACCCTCACTGCCGCTTTCGAGAATTCCACCTTCCCAGCACCGGAACAAACCGACACACCGCGGCCGAAAGGCACTCACCGCGTCCGGGAGGCGTGACGGCGCTACGGTCGGGAGCATGCACGCGATCACCATCCGCGAAGCGGGCGAACCCGATGTCCTGGAGTGGCGCGAGGTCTCCGCGCCCGAGCCCGGCCCCGGCGAGGTGGCCGTCGACGTGACCGCCGCCGGGGTCAACCGGGCCGATCTGGCACAGCGCCAGGGCTCCTACCCACCGCCCGAGGGGGCCAGTGAGCTGCTCGGGCTGGAGTGCTCGGGCACCGTGGTCGAGTCCGGCCCCGGGGTCACCGGCTGGCGGCCCGGGGACCGGGTGTGTGCCCTGCTGTCGGGTGGAGGCTACGCCGAACGGGTGGTGGTGCCCGCCACCCAACTGCTGCCGGTACCTCCGGGGGTCGACCAGGTGGACGCGGCCGGACTGCCGGAAGTCGCCTGCACGGTGTGGTCCAACATCGTGCACGAGGCCGGACTCGAACCGGAACAGCTGCTGCTGGTGCACGGCGGCTCGGGTGGCATCGGCACCTGCGCGATACAGCTCGGCCGCGCGCTGGGCGCGAAGGTGGTCGCCACCGCGGGCAGCGAGGACGGGCTGCGGCTGTGCGAGGAGCTCGGAGCCAGCCCGGCGGTGGACTACCGCGAGGGGGACTTCGTCACCGAGGTCAAGCGGCTCGGCGGGGCGAACGTGATTCTGGACAACATGGGCGGCTCGTACCTGGACCGCAACCTCAGCGCGCTCGCCACCGACGGCCACCTGGCCGTGATCGGAATGCAGGGTGGCCGCAAGGCCGAACTCGATCTGGGAAAGATGCTGGTCAAGCGGCTGCGTATATCGACGTTGGGACTGCGTGGCAGGCCGTTGGAGGGCCCCCACGGCAAGGCCGGGATCGTGCACGACGTACGACAGTGGGTGTGGCCGATGATCGAGCGTGGCGAGGTCCGCCCGGTCGTGTGGCACCGGCTCCCGATGCGGGAGGCGGCACGCGCGCACGAGCTCATGGAAGCAGGCGGGGTGCACGGCAAGATCCTGCTCACGACCGACCGAGCGGAATGACCAGCGGGCGGAGTGACCGGAACTCGGGTGCCGGGCAGGCGAGCCCGAGTTCCCCCGGGGTCACCACCCGGCATCACGGGCGAGTTCCGCCGCCTCGGAGTCACGCAACCGGCACACCGGTTCGCGTTCCGTGTGGCGCACGCGGCACCATTGAACGATGAACGGCAGCGACATCGACCCGGGACGAATGTTCGTGGTCGGCGACGAGAACACTCCGGTGGGGGCCTCGGTCACTCCGAACCAGCCGCTCGGCGACGACAGCACCGAAGGGGACGCCGAGCCCACGACCGAGAACGGTGATCAAAATCTCGGCGAGCTCGTGGAGCAGCCGACCAAGGTAATGCGAATCGGCACGATGATCAAACAGCTGTTGGAGGAGGTGCGCTCCGCTCCGCTGGACGAAGCCAGCCGGTTCCGCCTGAAGGAGATCCACCGGTCCTCCGTCAAGGAACTGGAGCAGGGACTCGCACCGGAACTGATCCAGGAGCTGGAACGCCTGTCGCTGCCTTTCACCAGGGAGGAAACCCCTTCGGAGGCGGAACTGCGGATCGCACAGGCCCAGCTGGTGGGCTGGCTCGAAGGGCTGTTCCACGGACTGCAGACCGCGCTGTACGCCCAACAGCTCGCCGCCCGCGATCAACTGGAGAAGATGCGGCAGGGCGCGCTGCCCGCGGGAGAGACCGACGGCGGCGGGGAACACGATCACCGGAGCGGGTCGTCACACGGGCAGTACCTGTGACCCCCGCCCAGCGGACCGTGCCACCCGCCTGACGGGGGCGTGCGCTGCATCGATCGAGCGGTGCTTAGATCCCCCGTTCGAGCGATCTCGAAACGGAACAACCTGACCAAGCGGACAATGCTCCCCGGGGTGACTCCCACCGCAACAGCGCGTGCCCCGGTCGGTACGCTGCACAGCGTGCAGGCGACCAGCACGACAGACCAAACCGAAGCGCCCGCGGCAGCGCCCATCACGGCACGCTCCCGCAGCTGGCGCAGGGTGTTCGACGACATCAGCAGGGCGGCGCAGCAGCGACAGCTCTGGGCCCATCTGGGGTGGCAGGACGTCAAGCAGCGTTACCGCCGCTCCGTCCTGGGCCCGCTGTGGATCACCATCAGCATGGGCGTCACGGCCACCGGACTGGGGCTGCTGTACTCGACCATCTTCGGCATGGAAGCCGGCGAGTACGTGCCGTACATGACCGTGGGCTTCATCATCTGGTACTTCATCTCCGGATGCCTGACCTCGGGTACGGACGTGTTCATCCAGAACGAGGGGATGATCAAGCAGCTACCCGCGCCGATCAGCATCTACGTCTTCCGGACGGTGTGGCGCGAGTTCCTGCTCTTCTTGCACAACCTGGTCATATATTTCGCGATTCTGGCGATTTTCCGGCCCGAGCTGTCGTGGACCGTCTTCAGCGTGTTCCCCGCGCTGCTGCTGCTGCTGGTCAACGCGGGCTGGGTCGTGTTGCTGTTCGGGATCGTCAGCACCCGGTTCCGCGACATCCCGCCGGTGGTCAGCAGCTTCATGCAGCTGCTGTTCTTCATGTCGCCGATCGTCTGGCCCATGTCGGCGCTGGAGGAGAACGCGGGACCGCGCGCCTGGCTGGCCCAGATAAATCCCGTCTACCATTACGTCGACATCGTTCGTTCGCCGCTGCTGGGCAGCAACCAGGATCTGTACCACTGGCTGATCGTGCTGGCCATCACAGTGGGCGGCTGGGGCCTGGCACTGCTGATGATGCGCAACTACCGGGCCCGCGTTTCCTACTGGGTCTAGAAGGAGGTCGACGAACCGTGGTCAGTATCGACGTGTGGAACGCAGCGGTTGACTTCCCGATCTTCGACGCGAAGTCGCGCTCGATGAAGAAGGCCATGCTCGGCAAGACCGGTGGCAAGATCGGCACCGACACCAAGGTCCCGATCATCGAGGCGCTGCGCGACATCGACCTCTCGCTGCGGCACGGCGACCGGGTCGCCCTGGTCGGCCACAACGGCGCGGGCAAGTCCACCCTGCTGCGGCTGCTGTCCGGCATCTACGAGCCGACGCGGGGCAGCTCCCGCGTGGAGGGCAAGGTAGCCCCGGTCTTCGACCTCGGCGTGGGGATGGACCCGGAGATCTCCGGACACGAGAACATCATCATCCGGGGCCTGTTCCTGGGCATGAGCCGCAAGCAGATGGAGCAGCGGATCGACGACATCGCCGAGTTCACCGAGCTCGGGAACTACCTGTCGATGCCGCTGCGCACCTACTCCACCGGTATGCGGGTCCGGCTCGCGCTGGGCGTGGTCACCTCCATCGACCCCGAGATCCTCGTGCTCGACGAGGGCATCGGCGCGGTCGACGCCGACTTCCTGGAGAAGGCCAAGGGCAGGCTCAACGAGCTGGTCAAGCGTTCCGGGATGCTGGTGTTCGCCTCGCACTCCGACGAGTTCCTCGCCGAGCTGTGCAGCACCGCGATCTGGATGGAGAAGGGTCAGATCAAGGAGCACGGTCCGCTGCGCGAGGTGCTCACGCACTACAAGGGCAAGGACCCCTTCGAGAACCTGAGCCCGCGGGCGAAGGCCCGGATGCAGGAGGACCACGCCGGTTCGACCGCGACCATCGGGAGCGGCGAGGGCTGATGACGGCATCCGAACAATCCGCACCGCTGCCGGCGGACTCGGTCGTGACGGTGATCGTCACCCGGCACCGACCGGAGCTGCTCGCCGAGTCGCTGAAGGTGATCGGCAGCCAGACACGGCCGCCGGACCACCTCGTGGTGGTCGACAACGGCCCCGACCAACCCGCCGCCGAGGTGGTCGCCGAGTGCCCGATCCCCACGACCTATCTGCCCTCCCGGCGGAACCTCGGTGGTGCGGGCGGATTCGCGCTGGGCATGATGCACGCGCTCTCGCTGGGCGCGGAGTGGATCTGGCTCGGTGACGACGACGGCCGCCCCGCCGACGAGCACGCGCTGCGCACCCTGCTGGAAGAGGCGGAAACGCGCGGTCTCGCCGCCGTCTCGCCGGTGGTGGTCGACATCGACAGCCCGGACACCCTCGCCTTCCCGCTGCGGCGTGGCCTGACGTGGAAGCGCCGCCCGGAGGAACTGCGCGGCACCGGTTCCGAGCACGACTTCCTGCCGGGCATCGCCTCGCTGTTCAACGGCGCACTGTTCCGGGCCGGAACGCTGGACGTGGTCGGAGTTCCCGATTACCGGTTGTTCTTCCGCGGCGACGAGGTGGAAATACACCGCCGGATCGTGCGATCCGGACTGCCGTTCGGGACCACGCTGCGTACTCGATTCCTGCACCCCAACGGCTCGGGAGAATTCAAACCGATGCTGGGTGGGAAGTTTCACGCGCAGGATCCGGAGGATTCCACCAAGCGCTACTACACCTACCGAAACCGCGGTTACCTGCTCGCCCAGCCGGGCATGCGCGGGATAGGGATGCTCGAAGTGGCCCGTTTCGGGCTCTACTTCGTGTGGCAGCGCCGGAGTCCGAAGGATTTCCTGGAATGGCTCCGGCTGCTGCGACTGGGCAGGCGCGAACGTTTCTTCCGCAGGTAAACCGGGGCAGTCCACGGCAGGCTCACCCGGCACGCCGGACCGGTCCGACCGCCACGCGGCCGGACCGGAAATCGGCGTGCCGCCGGTTCGACGCCGCGTCGCCGGACGTTGGACAAAACGGCGAAAACCAACTCGGGGAGAATCGGTGCGACGTGTCAGGCGGCACATGCCGGTGATACCGCGAAACAGCGCCGCCTGAACACCTACTATTCTCCAACTCGTGCTTAGCGTCGGGCGGAAAGAGGACGAGCGGCCCAATCGGGGAAACGACTCCGGTGACACCGGAGGCCGCGATGCCGCGAACAACACCGATTCCCGCAGACGTCTTCGGGTGATCGCGGCGGTACTCGGAATAGTGGGGACGATCCTCTCGCTGTCGGTGCCGTTCCTGCCCGTCAAGCACGAGATCACCAACCTCAGCTGGCCCACGGCCGAGGGGACCGACCCGGTGTCCGCCCCGCTGGTCAGCTACTCGCCGGTGGACCTGGAGTTCACCGCGCCGTGCGCGACCGCCCGCAGCCTGGACTCCAGAACCTCGGACTCGGCCAACGTGCTGAGCACGAATCCGCCCTCCTCCGAGTACGGCGATCTCACCGGCATGGTGTTACGCGTCGAGGACGGCAAGCTGACGCTGCTCTCCCGCGGGAGCCGACTCGGCAACGCCACCATCCCGGACGGGAACTGCACGATCTCGGTGCGCTCCGACGGCTCGCGGACGGTCGCCAGTGTGGGCGACAAACCACTGGCGAACGTTACGGGCGAGGACCGGCGCCCGCAGCTGACCGGCATCTACTCCGATCTCGACGAACGGCGGGACCCGGTCGAGGAGGTCTCGTTCCGGGCACAGGTCGACACCCGGTGGTCCACCAGCGCGACGGTGTTCAAGTTCGTCGTCATCGGGTTGGCGGTGCTCTGCTTCATCGGCTGCGTGATCGTGATCCGCAGGCTCGACCGCCACGCCGGACGACGCGCTCCCAAACTGGTCCCGACCGGGTGGTGGAAACCCACGTGGCGGGACGCGTCGGTGCTCGCGGCACTGATCGTCTGGTGGCTGATCGGTGCCATGACCTCCGATGACGGCTACATCCTCTCGATAGCACGCTCCCGGGACAGCGCGGGCTACATCAGCAACTACTACCGCTGGTTCGGCGCTCCGGAATCCCCGTTCGGCTGGTTCTACGAGCTCTACTCGCAGTGGGTTCGGATCTCGGCCTCCACTCCTTGGATGCGGCTGCCCGCCCTGCTGATGGGCATCGCGAGCTGGCTGCTGATCAGTCGGGAACTGCTTCCGAGGCTCGGGCAGCAGGTTCGCCGCAGTCACGCGGCGGGCTGGGCCGCCGCCGCCGTTTTCCTGGCGTTCTGGATGCCCTACAACAACGGCCTCCGTCCCGAGCCGGTGGTCGTGCTGTTCTCGCTGCTCGCGCTGGCCGGTGTGGAACGAGCGGTGGCCACGAAGCGCCTGCTGCCCGCGGCTGTCGGCCTGTTCGGGGCAGCGCTGGCGCTGGGGGCCAATCCGCACGGTCTGATGGCCGTGCTGCCCTTCGTGGTCGCGTTCAAACCGTTGTTCCGGATCGTCAGCCAACGGATCCGGGAGTTCGGCTGGCTGCCGATACTCGCCCCGATATCGGCGTGCGGCTTCGCGATACTCAACATCGTCTACTGGGACCAGACCTGGCAGTCGGTGATCGAGTCGACCCAGCTGCGCGGCGAACTCGGCCCGAGCCTGAGCTGGTACCAGGAGGTGAGCCGCTACTCGCTGCTGTTCAGCCAGATCCCCGACGGATCGATGACCCGGCGGTTCCCGGTGCTGCTGGTGATCCTGTGCCTGGTCATGTGCGCCGTGGTGCTGCTGCGACGCGGCCGTATCCGGGGCGCGGCACTCGGCCCGAGTCGCAGGCTGCTGGGGATGACGGCGCTGACGTTCTTCGTGCTGGTGCTCACGCCCACCAAGTGGACGCACCACTTCGGCATCTTCGCCTCGGTCGGCGGCGCCCTCGCGGCACTGACCGCGCTGGCGACCAGCGGCACGGTGCTGCGTTCACGACGCAACCGCGCCGCGTTCTTCGCGGGACTGATGGCGATCTGCGCGCTGGCTGCCACCGGACCCAACGCCTGGTGGTACGTCTCGGGCTGGGGAATCCCCTGGCACAGCAAGCAGCCCTCCGTCCTCGGCTACAGCGCCAGCACCGTGCTGCTGGTCATCGCGGGGATCGCGCTGATCGTCGCGGTCATCGAGCACTTGCGGATCGACGAGCACCGCCCGCACGTGGTCGACCCACCGAAGCTCGACCGCAACGGCCGCACTGGCGTGGAGGGGCGCAGCCGCGCGCTGCGGCTGGGCACCGCTCCGCTCTCGGTGGTCTGCGCACTGCTCGTCATCGGGGAACTGGTCACCTTCGGCAAGGCGATCCAGAGCCAGTGGAACAGCTACAGCCTCGGCAAGGACTCGGTCAAACAGCTGATGGGCAGCAGCTGCGGGCTGTCGGACTACGTGTACGTGGAGAAGGAGCCCGTCAAGGGAATGCTGCGGGTCTCCGAGAGACAACCCGACGATCCGGTACCGGAAGCCGAGGTCCCCGCCCGGCTGGAGTCCGAGGAGTCGCCGAAGGAGTACCTGGGGGCCAAGATGCGCGGTTTCCGACGCGGCGGTCTGCCTCCCGACAACGGCGAAGCCCAGGGCAAGGACTGGACCCCGCCCTACGACCTGGGCAGCGACGAAGCGCCGGTCTGGGGCAGTTACGACTTCCGGGGCATCGTGACCGGCGAACTGCGCACCCAGTGGTACGACCTGCCGGAACGTGCCCGCAAGGGCAACGTGCCGGTGGTGATCACGCTGGCGGGCAAGGTGAACGGTGCGAACAAGGTCTACGTGGAGTTCGGCAAGCGGACCGAGGACGGCTTCGAGGTGATGGACCGCCGTCGCGTGGTGACAGCTCCCAAAACCGAGTGGCGGGACGCTCGGATCAGCGTGAACGGCAGGGCCGAGGGAGCGGAGCAGGCCCGCGTGGTGGCGGTCGACCAGTCCCTCGGCGAGGACGGCTGGCTCGCCTTCAGCGCCCCCAGAGCGCCCCGGCTGACGAACATGACCGACTTCATCGGCGACGCACCCGCGTTCGTGGAATGGACGGCCGCCTTCCAGCACCCGTGTCTGAACCTGCCGGACATCAGCCACGGGATCGCGGAAGTACCGCGCTTCCGGATCAGCGCCGGTGGCAACCTGCGTTCGGTCGGCCAGGCCTGGTCCTCCCCCGACGCGGCGGGACCGTTCGGCTGGCTCAACGTCACCAGCAGCATGCGCGAGATGCCGACCTACCTGCGCGGCAACATCCACCGGGACTGGGGAACGCTCTACGCGGTGGACCAGTACCGCCCGGCGGCGTTACCCGCCCAGACGGCCATGAACATCGAGGAGGAGACCCACTGGGGCACCTGGAGCCCGGGGCCGATGAGCAGACCGGTGCAGCTGCCCGGTGACGTCCCCAGTTCGGACGACCGCAACGACACCTCCGCGGAGGAGGAGTTCGACGGCGACGAGATCGGGCACGTCGACGGTTCCGCCAACCGGCGCGGAAGCCAGTGACGGTCAGAGCCGTGACGGCTGCCGGGGTGGTCGGAGTGCGGCCCGCGGGAGCGGTGGGAGCTCGGCTCTGCGTCGTAGCGGCGCGGCGTTTTCGCGAGAAATCGACGGCGCCTCGGGGCACCGCCACATCGGCGCGGCGATTTCGCGAGAAATCGACGCCCACCAGGACCGAGCCACCTTTCGCGCCGGGGCCCTCGCCCTGCGGCGCGGCGATTTCGTGGGAAATTTACGCCGGGCCCGCGGGTCGGGGTGCGGGTCACTCGCGGAAGACGACCCAGCGCAACAGCACGAAATTGATCGCGGTCCCCAGTCCCTGACCCGCCAACCAGCACACGGTCCACTTGAGCTGCGCCCCGTAGTGGAAGCCGAACTCGGGCAGCAGCAGGAACAACATCTGGTTGGTGCCGATGTTGACCAGGAAGGTCACCACGTAGACCAGTACGAAGCCCCCGGCCTTCGCCTTGGTGTTGCCGGTGTTGGCACCGGCGAAGGTGAGTCTTCGGTTCGCCACGTAGGAGGCGCTGGTCCCCAGCACGAACGCCAGGGTTCGGGCCGCCCAGTTCGGCAGGTCCAGCGCGAGCAGCGTCATGTACGAGCCGTAGTCCAGCAGCGCACAGACGACTCCGATGAGCCCGAAACGGATGAGCTGCTCGACTATCCCCAGCTTCTTGGCATCAGGTTCGGCGGTGCTTTCGGCCACGGCCACTCGTTCACCTCGGCTGTCACGACGACACTTAAGCGGGAACCGGGCCGAGCGGCAATCAATCCGCCCACGCGTCACCCGCCGCCCCTGACTCAACGGCAAGTGTAGCCACTCGACCGGTCAAGCGGGGCAGGGCCGGGTTTCACCCGGCGCTGCCGTGCCACGGTACGCAGCTAGACTCGTCACAGTGGGATCGGTTAACAACGAGCGACGGATGCTGACGGGCTGGGGACGTACCGCCCCCACCATGGCCGAGGTGATCAGCACACCGGATGTCGAGACGATCGCCCGTGCCGTGCGCGAGGCCGGCCCACGCGGGGTGATCGCCAGGGGTCTCGGCCGCAGTTACGGCGACCCGGCGCAGAACGCCGGTGGGACCGTCATCGACATGACCGCGCTCGACCGGATCCACACGATCGACGTCGACAACGCGCTCGTCGACGTGGACGCGGGCGTGTCCCTGGACACATTGATGCGCGGACTGCTCCCACACGGACTGTGGCTACCGGTACTCCCCGGCACCCGACAGGTGACAGTCGGCGGAGCCATCGGGGCGGACATCCACGGCAAGAATCACCACTCGCAGGGGTCGTTCGGCAGCCACGTGATCTCGTTGGACCTGCTGACGGCGGACGGCGAGGTGCGCACCCTCACCCCCGAGTCCGATTCGGCCGAGCTGTTCTGGGCCACGGTCGGCGGCATGGGGATGACCGGGATCGTCCTCCGAGCCACCATTCGCCTCAAACGGGTGGAAACGGCCTACTTCGTGGTCGACAACATCCGAACCCGGAATCTGGACGAGCTGCTCGAACACTTCACGGACGGTTCCGACGACGATTACGTGTATTCGGTCGCCTGGTTCGACTCGCTGGCGCGAGGCGACCGGATGGGACGCGCACTGCTCACCCGTGGCAATCCGGCCACCCTCGACGAACTCCCGAAAAAACTGCGGAAGAATCCGCTCGGATTCGACGCCCCCCAATTGATGACGGCACCGCCGGTCTTTCCGAACGGGTTGGTGAACAAGTACACCATCACCGCCTTCAACGAGGTCTGGTACCGCAAAGCACCTACGAAGTACGGCTCGGTACAGAACATCACGCAGTTCTTCCACCCGCTCGACCTGGTCGGCGAGTGGAACCGCGTGTACGGTTCCAACGGTTTTCTGCAGTATCAGTTCATGGTCCCGTTCGGCCGGGAACAGATGTTCCGCCGCTCGATCGACAAGATCAGCGCTTCGGGGCACGTCTCGTTCCTGAACGTCCTCAAGACGTTCGGTCCGGGAAACGCGGCACCGATGTCCTTCCCGGACAAGGGCTGGACGCTAACCGTGGACATCCCGGTCACACCGGGACTCGATCGGCTGTGCCGGGATCTGGACGAAATGGTGTTGGAGGCCGGTGGCAGGCTTTATCTCGCCAAGGAGTCCCGCACCACTCCCGAGATGATCGAGCGCATGTACCCGCGTATCGACGAGTGGCGCAAGACGCGTGCCGCGGTCGACCCCGAAGGAATCTTCCGTTCCGACCTCGCCAGGAGGCTGAACCTGTGATCGATGCGGTTGGCAACCCCCAGTCCCTGCTGCTGCTCGGCGGCACCTCGGACATCGCGCTGGCCACCGCCGAGCGCTACGCGCGACAGCGTCCACTTCGGATAGTGCTGGCCGCGCGCCCCTCCGACCGGCTGGAAGCGGCGGCGGAGCGGCTGCGCGGGACGGGCAGCACGGTGACCACGGTCCCGTTCGACGCCCGCAAGCCCGAGACCCACGCGGAAACCCTGGACAAGGTCTTCGGCGAGGGAGACATCGACATCAGCATCGTCGCATTCGGCATGCTGGGTGACCAGGAGAAACTCTGGACCGACGTGGCGGCGGCGCAGGAGATGGCCGAGATCAACTACGTGGCCCCGGTGACGGTGGGAGTACTGCTCGCCGAGCACCTGCGCAAGCAGGGGCACGGCCACATCGTCGCGCTCTCCTCCGTCGCGGGGGAACGGGTGCGTCGCTCCAACTTCGCCTACGGCTCGTCCAAGGCGGGCATGGACGGGTTCTACACCGGCCTGACCGAGGCGCTGCGCCCCTCCGGAATCAAGGTGACGGTGGTGCGCCCCGGTCACGTCAAGTCGAAGATGACCGAGGGACTCAAGGAGGCGCCGCTGGCGCAGACTCCCGAGCAGGTCGCGGAAATCATCGTGAACTCGGTGCGCAAGGGCAAGGAGCTGGTGTGGGCACCGGCGCAGTTCCGCTACGTGATGAGCGTGCTGCGTCATCTGCCGCGCGCGGTGTTCCGCAGGCTCCCGTTCTGACCCTGTCTGTCGATACGTCCCGATTTCCGGCTGCTCCGTCCGGACGGCACAACCGTCACGCGGCATACCGACTTCGCCCGGCGCGTGTTCCCGTCGAACGCGCACCGGGCGTTTTCATCTTCGAACTCGGTTCCCGAACGACCGCTCACCGATTCGAAGCGGAACTCACTCCCGTGCCGACGAGAAAACGGTCATCGGATAGTTCGGTGTTCGGTGCGCATCGCGCGATGAAAGCCTCGTGTTACACCCCGAACAAAAACAGTTGCACGGGTAAATTCGGCTGCGAATCGATAACAGCACGCGACAGTCACTCTCCTTTCGTTCGATCATGGAACGAGACCTGAAAGGGGAAATAGTGACGGTCAAGAATCTTGTGGGACGTGCCGTCGCACTGGGCACTGCCGCTGCTCTGGTCACGGCCGCTCCGGCCGCGGCCGCGACCGCCGAACAGCCCGAACCGAACGAGCGGACCACTCAGTCGGCCCAGCCGACAACCGAGCCCGCGGAAGGCTCCGGCCAGAGCGACTCGGCCAACGGGTCCGGTGAAACTACGGACGCTTCGGATTCCGGGGACACCGCTTCCGACGGGACTTCCGGAGCGAACGAGGGCTCCACCGGTGATTCCGGTTCGGACGCCTCCGGTGACGGATCGAACGACAGCTCAGGTGAGGATTCCGGGAACAGCGGCGACCAGGCCGACGAGTCCCCGGGAGCCGGCGAGATCGACGAGTACTACCAGAACCTCGGTGCCGCCGAGCGGGAGCGGCTGGGCGAGCCGGTCGGTGAAGAGCAGGTCGTCAGCGACTCGATTCGCTACCAGGAGTACGCCAACGCCCGGATCTACTGGTCGGCCGACCAGGGCGTGCACTCCGTCTCGGGTGCCGTGCTCGAAGCCTTCGTGCAGGCGGGCGGACACGAGGCACTGGGCGTGCCCGCCACCGGCAGGAAGACCGACGAGGCCGGAACCCCCTACGGCGAGTTCGTCGGCTCCGACGGCACGAGCGCGATCTACGCGCCTGAGGGCGGCACGGCTCACGTGCTCGGCGGGCCGGTACTGCGGAAGTGGCGCTCGACGGGTGGCGGCAACGGGCCGCTGGGCTACGCCGTGACCGACCGGACGGCCACCGAGGACGGTCGGGGCCAGTACAACGACTTCGCCAACAACGCGGCGATCTACTGGACCGCCGAAACCGGTGCTCACGTGGTTCGGGGCCCGATCCTGCGGAAATGGCGGGCGCTGGGGGCCGAAAAGGGCTCGCTGGGATACCCCACCACCGATGAGTCGACCGTCGCGGACGGGCAGGGCAGCTACAACGAGTTCGACGGCTCCGGTGGCGGCGCCGTCTACCTGGCTCCCGGCTCCGACGAGGCGTTCGCGGTCTACGGCGGTATCTACGCCAAGTGGCAAGCCCTCGGCGGTGCTACCGGCGTGCTCGGCTACCCCACTTCGGACGAGCAGAACACCTCGGACGACCAGGGACGCTACAACGAGTTCGCCGGTGGCGACGGCGGCGGCGCGGGCGTCTACTGGTTCGAGGGCGGCCAGGAGGCGTTCGCGGTCTACGGGGCCATCCACGACAAGTGGCTCGCGACCGGCGGGATCGGCGGCCCGATGGGTTATCCGCTCAGCGACGAGCTTCCCGGTTTCGGTGACGAGGGCGGCAGGTTCAACATCTTCACCGGCACCATCGAGGAAAACCACCCGGCTGTGATCACCTGGACCCAGCCCACCAAGGCGCACACGGTACGCGGCAAGATCGCCGAGAAGTACCTGAGCCCCGAGTACGGTGGACCGGGCAGCTTCCTGGGGTACCCGACCACCGACCAGCGCACCACGCCGAACGGGGAGGCCGTCTACAACCACTTCAGCGGCGCGGGCGACAGCTCGATCTACTACGTCAAGGGTGCCTCCGAGGCGCACGCGATCTACGGCGGCATCCGCGACAAGTGGCAGCAGCTGGACTGGGAGCGTTCCTTCCTCGGCTTTCCCGTCAGCGACGAGGAGCCCACTTCCGATGGCAACCGCAGGGTGCGGTTCCAGGGCGGTGAGATCGTCTACAACCCGAACACCGGCGAGATCGTCGCTCGGCCGTTGGACTGATCACGGTCTCACACGGATAAACCACCTTTGACGGTGTGACATCCCCGAGGGGCCTTCCGGATCCACTCCGGAAGGCCCCTCGTTATCTCGAACAGGTGAAATACCGGGATTGGCCGCGTGATCGGGCGTGTCCGTGCCACAGCTCCGGCCCACCCGCTCCCAAGCTGGGCATCGTTCGGAGTTCGCCGAGCTGAACAGGAGCATCCCGTGTTTTCCGGAAACGGTTCGATCTTGCGTAGAGCGGTGGCCGGTGCGGCCACCATGCTCGCGGCCACGCTGTCGCTGGGGCTGTCCGGCACCGCGAGCGGTGACGTGGACACTCCCCGCGCGGAACAACAGACCCAGGCCGAACAGCAGCCCCAGGCGGAGGAACGGCCCCAGGAGGCATCGTCCGCCGAATTCACCCCCATCGAACACCGGTACTGGAACGATCCGAAGCTGCGTAAGCTGCTCGGTCACCCCGTGGACACCGAGTACCACAAGGACGGGATCTCCTACCAGCAGTTCCAGAACGGCTGGATGTACCACACCGACGACACCGGCACGCACGAAGTGCACGGTGCCATCGCGGACCGCTACACCGAGGTGGGCACGCACGAAACCTACGGTGTCCCCACCACCGACGAGCTGAAGACTCCGGACGGCAAGGGGCGCTACAACCACTTCACGGGAACCAAGGCGATCGGGATCGCCTCGATCTACTGGACCCCGAAGACCGGCGCACAGGGAATCTGGGGGCCGCCGAGGCAATTCTGGGCCAAGCACGGCTACGAACGCGGTTTTCTGAACTACCCGACCTCCACCACCACGGACACTCCCGGTGGCAAGGGGGTTTACACGCATTTCCGCGGCGCGGACCGTCACGGGGCCTCCGTCTACTGGAGCGAGAAGACCGGTACTCACTCGGTGCAGGGTGCGATCCGCGCCCATTGGCTGAAGCTCGGCGCCGAGAAATCGTGGCTGGGTTTTCCCAAGTCCAACGAGTACGGCGTCAAAAACGGGCGGCGTAGCGATTTCCAGCACGGCTACATCGTCTGGAACTCCAAGACCGGCAAGACCAAGGCGTACCGTTACTGATCGGTGTTCTCCACCGGGTTGCCGACCTGGTCTCCTTCGGTGCGGAAGCGCCGGGGGAGACCGGGCAACGGGCGGAAAACACCGCTCGCTATCGCATCGTGGATGCGGTTGTGACTCCCGTCGAGTCGGCTGCGAGAATCGACTGTGGATTCGGGGCCGGGGCGATGGGAGACTCGGATATGGCCGTGAAGTGCTCCATTGTGGATAACACGCTGGTCGCTGAGTTCGATTCGACCATGTTCAAGTGGCTACGCGCTTCACTGCCACGATATCGGGAACTCGTCCAGGGAAGGTTGGACGAATACCGCGAATACGACTGGCTGTGTGAGCGGCTCTCGTTGCCGCTGCCGGTCACACCACTGGACTCGACCATGCTCCGCGCGCTGCGCGACAGTTGGTGCGATCCCGTGGACGACGACGCGTTGCGCGGTTGGCTGGAGGCCGATCTGATCAATCGGCTCCGCGAGGACGCCGACGTCGTGTTGCGCACCCTGCCCGCCACGGGCGAGCAGCTGGTGCTGCACAACGCCGAGCAGGTCGAGGCGTGGTTCTGGGTACTGGTGAACATGCGCATCGCCTACGGCGTGGAGCACGGCGTGCTCGGCCCCGGTTGCGCCCCCATCGACGAGCACTTCGACAAGACCGCGGACTGGAGCGATCCGCTCACGCCCGCCCGGTTCGCCGTGTGGTGGATGCAGAATGTCGCGGACGTGCTGCGCAAGGTTTCCGGGCAACCCCTGCCGGAGTACTCCTACTACTGACAGGTACTACCGACAGCGTCCGCGGCCCGGTTCGCGCTGGTGGACCGGTGGCTGTTACGTGATGCGACGCCTGCCGCGTCGGGCCGCTTGAGCGGCGCTCACTCCCCTGACCAGGCTCATTCCCCCGACCAGAGGGTGTCCAACGGCAACCTGCCCCGCGGAATCGCGGACCTGCCGGTAGGCGCGGGCGCGGGCCATCCCAACGCGATCCCGGTACGCACCGACCACGGCTCCTCGAACCCGGCGATCGCGGTGGCCCGCTCGGCGTTGACCGCGGGGAAGAACGTCGCCGGGCAGCAGCCGAGTCCGAACGCGCCCGCCGCCGCGATGAGTGTCTGTGCGAACCTGCCTCCGTCGAACTCGGCGTCCGCCCCGCCGCGATCCAACGCCAGCAGGATCACCACAGGTGCCTGTGCGAGGTGCAGGGCGTAGTCGCCGCAGCGTCCCAGTTCGGCACGGGTGTCCGCGTCGCGAACGGTGTGCACCCGCCACGGTTGACGATTACGCGCGGAACCCGTCCAACGGGCCACCTCGAGTATCCGGCGCAGATCCGTCGCGGTCACCTCGGCATCGGTGAACCAGCGGCTGGCGCGCAACCCGCGCAGCATCTCCAACGACTCCGGGAAAAGGGCACCACGCCCGGGTGATTCGGTCACGATCGAAGTATGGTGCGCTAGGGTGCGAACTGTCGCGAGAGGTCGGCCCAATGCGCCGAAAAACCGTACGGAGGTTCGCCGCGTGCAGTCGGAGACGACCGCGTCCTCGGAGAGCATGCTCCCCGAACGCAGCAAAGAGGTTGCCCGTCGGCTCCGGGCAGTCGGTGTGCCGGGCGAGATCCGGGAAATGCCGGGATCGACCAGGACCGCCGCCGATGCCGCGGCCGCGCTCGGCTGCGAGACGGGCGCTATCGCGGGCAGCCTGGTCTTCCTCTCCGGCGAGGAGCCGGTCCTGGTGCTGACCAGTGGGCGTCACCGGGTGGACACGGAAGCGCTGGCCCTGCGACTGGGTTGGCAACCGCTCATCCGCGCCAAGCCGGAGCGGGTTCGTCGGGCCACCGGTCAGGCGATCGGCGGGGTGGCCCCGCTGGGACATCCCGAAGCGCTGCCGACGGTTGTCGACAGCGCGCTGGCGGACTACGAACGGATCTGGGCCGCGGGTGGCACGCCCCGAACGGTGTTTCCCACCACCCATGACGAGCTGCTGCGGATAACCGACGGCCGATCCCTGCCGGTCGCCTCGGAAGGGTGAACAGTGCCCGCACCGGCCCGCGTCGATTTCTCGCGAAATCGCCGCGCCGGTGGGCGAAGGCCCGGTGCGTACGGCGGTCCGGCCTGGGGTGGCCGTCGATTTCTCGCGAAATCGCCGCCCTCGGCACCGCCGTCGGGAAGTGACCATGCGGGTCGCAGCGCACGTGTCCCCGGTGCTCAACCCCTACCACTCTCGCGATCGGCGCCGCAGCGGGTTCTCGCGTGCGGTTCTCGCGAGGACGCCGGAGACGTTGTGTAGGTCGCTACCCGATGTCGCCGGCCCCGCAGCGAGAGCCGTGCGGCGAGGTTCCGCCACGAAACCAACTACGGCAGCCGAGTCGCGAGGCCGCACCACTCGTCTTCCCACGTGAGCAGCGCGCGTGTCTCCGGTGCGTGAGTCGGATGCATTGCGAGGCCGGGCCGCTCGCCGCGTAGGTCGCTGCTCAAGAGCCGGCCCAACGCCGCAAGGCGCCGACTCACGTGCCGGCTAACCGACCAGACACGCAACTCCCAGAGTGATTCTCAGAGGTAGAAGGCGAGGAAGAGACACCAGGCGAGTATGCCGAACAGTACCAGCAGCACCTTGTCCTTGAGGGCCACTTCCTCCGGCTCACCGGCCACGCCCTTGTCCACGTCCACCGCGTAGCGCAGGATGCCGATCACGAAGGGAATGATCGACACCACTCCCCAGATCGAGTTGTCCTCCTGCCGGATGTCGTAGGCCCACAGGCTGTAGGACATGATCATGATCGCGGCCGAGATGGCCCAGACGAACCGCAGGTACGAGGCGGAGTAGGCCCGCAGCGACTTGCGGATCTTGGCTCCGGTCTCGTTGGCGAGCTTGACCTCCGCGTAGCGCTTGCCCGCCACCATGAACAGCGAACCGAAAGCGACCACGATGTAGAACCACTGGGTGATCTCCAGCCCGGCGGCGGCGCCGCCCGCCACCGCGCGCAGCAGGAAGCCGGAGGCCACTATGCACAGGTCGATCACCGGCTGGTGCTTGAGTCCGAAGCAGTAGCCGAGCTGCACGGCGACGTAGACGGCCATCACCGCCAACAGCCCCATGCTCATCAGGCCGGATATGACCAGCGAGCCGACGAGCAACAACCCGCACACCGCGTAGGCCACCGGCAGCGGAATCAACCCCGCCGCGATCGGCCGGTTTCGCTTGGTCGGGTGCGCCCGGTCGGACTCGACGTCGAGAGCGTCGTTGATGAAGTAGATCCCCGAAGCGGCCATCGAGAAGACCACGAAGGCCACGGCCGCGTCGAGCAGGGTCGGAACCGCCCACAGCTCGCCCGCGCTGAACGGTGCGGCCAGCACCAGGATGTTCTTGACCCACTGTTTCGGCCGCAGCTCCTTGAGCAGTCCGTTGACCAGCCCGGTCGGAGTTCCCGCGGCGGCGATCACCCTCGCGTGGTAGGTATCCGAGGACTTGTCCTGGTGCGATCCCGGGGCGGTCGTTGCCCCGCCCGAGTCCGTGGTCGCCGTGTCTCCGATGAACCGGTCCTCCAACGCACCGGCCTCACCGCCCGCCTCCGAGCCGATCAGTCCTTCGGAGTCGTCCCGCACGGCCTCCTCGGTATCCGCGGAGTCCACCTCGGCGGCCGAGGGCTCGGCGTCACGTTCGGCCTCGGCTTCCCATTCGGTGGTGGCGGTGTCGACGCCGCCACCGGAAGCGGGGGTCGTCGCCGACCGTTCGGACCGCTGTCCGTCGTTGGTTCCCGGAGTGCTCTCCTCCTGGGACCGTGAATCGACCTCGTTCCTGTCAGACACGGTTCCTCCGCCGCTCGACGTATCGACGTACGCCCAGTGCGACCGCACCACCGAGCCCCGAGCCGACGAGCACGTCACTCGGATAGTGAACACCGAGCACCAGGCGGCTGACCATCATCGGCGGCACCACCACCGGTCCCAGCCCGCCGCGTCCGAGCAACCTGCCGTAGAGAATCGCGGCCGTGGTCGTCGAAGTGGCGTGCGAGGAGGGGAAACTCAACCGGCTGGGGGTGTCGACCAGCACCCGGATACCCGGGTCACTGGGGCGTCTGCGCCGCACAAGGCGCTTGACCGCGATCGAGGCGCCGTGCGAAGCGGCGACACCGGCGGCCGCCAACACCCACTCACGACGACGTCGGCGGTCGGTGATCGCCCCGACCGCCCCGACCGCAAGCCAGCCGAGTGCGTGGTCACCGAATTTGGACATGCCCTTCGCGAGGGTAACTACCGGCTGTACTGCCAGCACGCTCTGAACCCGACGCACCGCGGTGGTCTCGGCCGTGACCGCAGCGGGCGGTTTCTCCTCCGTGGCCTGCTCCGGCTCGATCGGCTCGGTTGCCACGGTGGTCAGCTCTCCGTCCACTTCGTCTCCGGCTCCCTCTCCTGCCGAGGTGCGTCCACGCCGGGTGCCCGTCCGGGACCGGTGTTCCGGTCCCGGATCCGCGCACCCGGCAGTGCCCGACGCTCGGGTTCACTTCGAATCACTCGTACATCCGCTTCCAGGACTCCGGACTGGTCAGTTCCGGCAGCGCCTGGCGGTAAGCGTCACGCAGCCGGGGCCACTCACTGACGAGCTTGCGGTAGTCGGCCAGAGCCCGCCTGCCGAGCCTGCGGAACTCGTCCGGGTCGCGTCGCCGGAACACGGTACCGCTCCCGTCCGCGGTGGATACGGTGGCACTGTCCAGCGCGCCGAGCAGGAACCAGAGCGCGTTCGAGGACGGGATGTTCAGCTGCGGCCGTTGCTTGGCGTTCGGATCGGGGGCCTTGAGGTTGTGCAGCAACGCCTGGGAGGCACGCTTGGCTATCCGCACCGGGTGTACCGGCGGATCCAACAGCGCTTCGGCCATGGCGGGATTGGCGGAGGGAGTCGGTAGTTCCCGGGCGGAGGAGTAGGTCTGCGCGTCGGAGTAGTGCTCACGCAGCTTGCGGACCTCCGGTAAGGCGGTTCGCAGGCTGTCGAAGAGCCCCTCGGGCCCGGCCAGGAAGTCCTCGACGGCCTTGAGCTGCACCGCGACCGTGGAGTACTCCATGGAGAACAGGTGTCGCAGCGTGAGCTTCAGGCTCTGCTTGACCAGGTTCTTGCGCACGTCGTCCGGGCTGTGCAGCGCGGCGAGGATGAGCCTGTTGCGGGTGTGGAAGTAGGCCGTCCAGTCCGTCGCGTCGTTCTTGTCCGTCCAGGGCATGTGCCAGACGGCGGCCCCGGGCAGCGAGACGGTCGGATAGCCGCGTTCGCCCGCGCGCAGGTGATACTCGGCGTCGTCCCACTTGAGGAAGAGCGGCAGTGGCAGACCCGTCCGCTCGATGACTTCCCTCGGGAACAGGCACATCCACCACCCGTTGTAGGTGGAATGGATGAGCTTGTGCAGCTTCTTGCTCTTGCGCAGCGGGTACTGGGCGAAGTCGTGGTCGGTGGCGGCTCCGGGTGCGGCACGCCACATCGCGGCACCGAGATCGACGACCTCACCCATCGTGTGCAGCCGTGACCTGGCCTGGAGATTGAGCATGTGCCCGCCGACCACCACAGGCTGCACCGACGCACGCGCGAAGGCGTTGGAGCGCAGGACACCGTCGGGTTCCATCGCGATGTCGTCGTCGAACAGCATCACTTGTTCGGCGTCGGAGTTGTAAATCCCCTCGTACATCACGCGGGTGAACCCGCCGGAACCACCGAGGTTGGGCTGTTCGATGACGTGGAGCTTGTCGCCGATCCGACGAGCGGCCTCGTCGAAGCCCTCGGTCTCGCGGATCTTCTGCGCCCCCTGATCGGCCACCACCACACGTTCGACGAGATCGAGGACCTGCGAGTCCTCGCCCAGCGTCTGCAGTGTCTGCACGCAGTCCTCCGGGCGCATGGTGGTCGTACCCACCACCACCCGCTGCTTCGGCAGTTTGAGGTCGGTGGTCCAAGCCGCTTCGTCCAGCTCGATGTCACCCTCGTTGGTGAACAGGTCGAACCAGATCCAGCCGCCGTCCTCGAAGGGCTTGAGCGAGATGCGGAACTCCAGCCGGCGCCAGGACTTCGGACTGGATACGGCCGTTCCCTCCAGGTGCACGATGTCGCCGTTCGGCTTGGAGCGGTAAACGTCCAGCCTGCCCGAGCCACGAACCTTGAGCCGCAGCACGACCTCGTTCAGCTTCGTCCAGCGCTTCCAGTAACTGGCGGGGAACGCGTTGAAGTACGAGGCGAACGAGATGTTGGTGTGTACCGGAACACGCAGCGATCGGCGGGACAACACGGTGGCGTGCTGCGAAGCGGCTTCCGGCTCGTCGAGGTAGAGCGGACGGGCGTCCATCGGGTCCTCCGGGCGGGGGAGCAACACCCGCTGCAGCACCTGTTCCGCCCCGATCCGCTTGCCGCCGGTACGGACCGTGGCCGAGTCGGCGAGTTTGCTCTCACCCACGGCCTGTGCGGAGTCACTCTCCGTCCCGGAAGCCGTCGTGTCCTGTTCCGAGGAGTCCCGCTCCGCGGCGTCCTGCTCCAACTGATCCGACTCGGCCAGGTCAGGCTCGGTCGGAGAAGTCCGGTCAGTCACGTCAGTCCTCCATCGAGCCGTCCAGCGAGCGGCCCTCGGTGAAGTAGGGGTAAACCTTGTTGTCGAACATGCTCAGCGCGGATCCGATGGCCATGTGCATGTCCAGGTACTTGTAAGTGCCCAACCTGCCGCCGAAGAGCACCTTGCGCTCCTTCGCCTCCCGTTTGGCCAAATCACGGTAGGCTTCCAGCTTCGCCCGGTCCTCGGCCGTGTTGATCGGGTAGTAGGGCTCGTCACCACTCTCCGCGAAACGCGAGTACTCCCGAACGATCACGGTCTTGTCATTGGGATAGTAATCGCGCTCCGGATGGAAGTGCCGGAATTCGTGGATCCGCGTGTAAGGGATCTCCTCGTCGGCGTAGTTCAACACCGGCGTGCCCTGGAAGTCACCCGTTCGTACGACCTCGGTCTCGAAATCGAGGGTTCGCCAGCCGAGCTCACCCTCGGAGTAGTCGAAGTAACCGTCCAGCGGACCGGTGTAGACGACCGGGACGTCGGGCAACTGGTCGCGCACGTCGAAGTAGTCGGTCTCCAGCCGCACCTCGATGTTGGGATGGTCGGCCATCCGACGCAGCCAGGCGGTGTAACCGTCCACCGGCAGGCCTTCGTAGGTGTCGCTGAAGTAGCGATTGTTGAAGTTGTAGCGCACCGGCAGTCGAGTGATGTTGGCAGCGGGCAGTTCCTTGGGATCGGTCTGCCACTGCTTGGCGGTGTAACCGCGCACGAACGCCTCGTAGAGCGGACGACCGATCAGCGAGATCGCCTTCTCCTCGAGATTCTTGGCGTCGGCGGTCTCGATCTCGGCAGCCTGCTCCGCGACCAGCGCCTTCGCCTCGTCGGGCGTGAAGGCACGTCCGAAGAACTGGCAGATCAGCCCGAGGTTCATCGGGAAGGAGTAGATCTGTCCCTGATACCGGGTGAAGACCCGGTGTTGGTAGTCGGTGAAGTCGGTGAAGCGGTTGACGTAGTCCCACACGCGCTTGTTCGAGGTGTGGAACAGATGCGCACCGTAACGATGCACCTCGATGCCGGTTTCCGGCTCGGCCTCGGAGTAGGCGTTACCACCTATGTGGTGCCTTCGCTCCAGCAGCAGTACTCGCTTGTCCAACTGGGTGGCGGCGCGTTCAGCGATCGTAAGTCCGAAAAATCCGGAACCTACGATTATCAGGTCATAACCTCCGAAGCTCACAGCCGCGAGGGTAGCGTTAGACCGATCGGGTGCCGAAACCGCGTGCCATCAGCGACTGATCGTGTCGGTTTCGCGATCGTGGTTTCGGATAACGAGGCTTCGACGGGCGCGTGAAGTTATCGGGTCGCATACTGCCCCGCGAAGGTGTGAACAACTCACATCGAAAACCACCCTCCGGGGCTCCCGGCAATGTGAGCGAGGCGACCTATGCTCCGCGGCTTAATCGTCGGAACCATCGCACTGGCCACGACCACACTGCTGACCACCGGCGCAGCCGGTTCGACCACGGAACGATCGAGTCCGACTCGCGGGGAAACCACGGCGGTGCACCGATCGCTGTCCGATGCACCGGGAACACGGAGCTCACCGGGCGTACGCACGGTGCGGACCCGAAAGCGGTTCAGCATGGTCGCTGTCACCTGGGACGGGAGAGCCCCGGACCGAACAGCGGCACAGTACCGGCAGGACGGGCGCTGGAGCTCCTGGCACGAGCTGTCGCCGCTGGGCTCCTCCGGACACGGCGGCACCGATGTGTCCGGCGCGGCGGGCGCGAGCGGTGCCTGGTGGACCGGGCCGAGCTCCCGCATCCGGATACGCGCGGTTCGGGCGGGCGAGTACGTGACCGGGGAGCTGGAACTGATCGCGATCACGCCGGGCACGGAGCCGGTGCGTTCGGAAATCGAGCGGCGGAGCGCACGGCCGCCGGTGGTGACCCGAGCGGAGTGGGGCGCCGACGAGAGCCTGATGCGCTGGCCACCGGAGTACTCGGCCACCACGCGGGCGGCGATCGTGCATCACACCGTGGAGACGAACGACTACACCTGCGCGCGCTCCGCCGAGGTGGTCCGGGGGCTGTATCACTACCACGCCGTGGAACTCGGGTGGGGCGACATCGGCTACCACGCGCTGGTGGACAAGTGCGGCACGATCTTCGCCGGACGTACCGACGGACTGCGACGCCACGTCGTGGGTGGCCACACCAAGGGATTCAACGGTCAGACCTTCGGGGTGGCGCTGATCGGCAACTTCGAGACCGCCTATCCGACCGAGAGCGCGCTGCGTTCGACCGGACGGATCGCGGGCTGGAAGCTCGGCACCGTCGGCCGTGATCCGCTGGGGCAGACCACGCTGGTTTCCGGGGGAGGCAAGGGGAACAAGTATCCCGAGGGCACCTCGGTCACGTTGCCCAGGATTTTCACCCACCGCGACGTCGGCGAGACCGCCTGCCCCGGCGACAACGTCTACGCCCGGATGGACACCATCAGACAGGAATCAGTAGCCGCTGCCACTTGACAAGCGGTGCGGGGGCGGCAATTTCTCGCGAAATTGACGCCCCGGTACCCCGGTGCCCCGGTGCGGCCCCAGTTGGCGGCAATTTCTCGCGAAATCGCCGCGCCACTGGGCAAGGGCCCCGGTGCGTACGGCGGTCCGGCTTGGGGCGGCCGTCGATTTCCCACGAAATCGCCGGGCTGTGGGACGGCACGGGCCGCGCTCCGACCGTTCTCGCCATCGGCGCCGCAGCGGGTTCTCGCGTGCGGCTCTCGCGAGGACGGCCCCGACGTCGTGTAGGTCGCTACCCGATGTCGGGGCACCCGCGGCGAGAGCCGTGCGAGAGGCTCCGCCACCCGCACCGCCACGCAAACCGAGCCGCCGACAGCAGGAGTTCACCACCAGCGTTCGAGCACGGTTGCCACCCCGTCGTGGGTGTTGCTCGTGGTCACCTCGTCGGCGACCTGGCGAACATCGGGGTGCGCGTTGCCGACCGCCACGCCGTGCCCAGCCCACTCCAGCATGGGGATGTCGTTGGGCATGTCGCCGAACGCGATGACGTCGCGGGGATCAGCCGCCAGCTGCTCGGCCACTCGCGCGAGTCCCGCCGCCTTGTTCACGCCCGGCGCGGACAGCTCCAGCAGCCCGGCGCCGGTGGAGTAGGTGACCCCCAGCCGTCCCCCGATCAGTTCCTCCGCGACGGGCGCCATCTCGGCGCTGGTCATCCGCTCGTGCATGACCAGCAGCTTCACCACCGGCACACCGACCAGTTCGTCCCGCGCGGCGATGCGCAGGTCCGGGTTGGGCCAGCAGCGGTGGAACGCGGACTCGGCGATGAACTGCTGGTCCAACCGGTCGTGCGCGCCGCTGGTGGAACGCTCCACCCCGAAGGAACAACCCGGTAAGGCGTCGCGCAGCTCGCCGGTCACCTCCCGCAGGGTCGTCGGTTCGATCGCCGTGCTGTGCAGCACCCGGTCCGCCGCCGCGTCGTAGAGCACCGCCCCGTTGGAGCACACCACCGTCCCGGCCACGCCGAGACCCGCGACGATTCGCGGGATCCAGCGAGGTGGACGGCCGGTGACCAGCACGAACGGAGTTCCGGAGTCATGAACGCCGCGCGCGCCGCGCGCGGTGCGTTCGCTGACCCGCTCCGCGGGATCCAGCAGGGTTCCGTCGACGTCGGAAGCGACAAGGGATGGTCTGCGCACCAGACCATTCTGCCGTGCCGAGCCGGTTATCGGGACGCGATGCGCACCACTTTCATGGCACATGCCGCCTACGCCGTGCCTACCTCTCGTAGCGGAGCGGCATGAACGTATACGGTCACGAGTGTGCGCGTTGGGATAGTGATTCTGCCCGAACACCGTTGGTGGGCCGCGGAGCCGCTCTGGCGTATGGCGGAGGAGTACGGCTTCGACCACGCCTGGACCTACGATCACGTGGGTTGGAGATCGTTGGTGGACAAACCGTGGTTCGACGCGGTTCCCACCCTCACGGCGGCGGCCACCGTGACTTCCCGGATCAAGCTGGGCACGCTGGTGAGCTCCCCCAATTTCCGACACCCGGTGCATTTCGCCCGCGAGGTGACCGCGCTGGACGATGTCAGCGACGGCCGCTTCCTGCTCGGCCTCGGTTCGGGAAGCAGCGGTTTCGACGAGCGGGTGTTCGGAACCGAGCCCTTGTCCATCTCCGACCGGGTCGAGCGTTTCGGGGAATTCACCGAGCTGCTGGACTCGATCCTGACCAACGACAACGTCAGTTCCGACGGCAAGTACTACTCGGCGGTGGAGGCGCGCCGCTCCCCCGGCTGCGTCCAGACACCGCGTGTCCCGTTCGTGGTGGCCGCGGAGGGACCCCGCGCGATGCGCCTCGCCGCGCGGTTCGGCAACGGTTGGGTGACGAACGGCCGCGGGTCGGGCGCGGAAGTGACCGGTGACGAGGCGTGGTGGCGTTCGCTGCGGGACAACACGGAACGTTTCGAGGAAGTACTGCGGGAGCGGGGGCGCGTGCCGGGAAGGGTGCCGCGCTACCTGAACGCCGACGCCGGCTCGGTCTACTCGCTCAGCAGCGTCGAGCGCTTCAGGGACGTGCTGGGCAGAGCGGGCGAACTGGGATTCACCGACGTGATCGTGCACTGGCCCCGGACGGAGGCACCGTTCGCGGGGCAGGAATCGGTACTGGAGGAGATCGCATCGGAGGTGCTGCCCGGTTTGAAGGAGCACTGACCCGCTGCCGTGCGAACCGCTGCCCGCGACGCGGAACAACGCGGAATACCGACGGCTCGTGCCGGGTATTCACCGGGCGGAACGCGAAACGCTCGGAAGTGACGACCTCGCCGTCGGGAGATCCCGGCCCATGACGACACGAACCACGGCCCGCCGCCTGTTGGACGTGGCGGGCACGACCTATGCCGCGCAGGCGGACATCACGCTGCGGAACCGACCGGAACCGCTGTACCGGCTGCTGGTGCTGTCGGTGCTGCTGTCCACCCGGATCAAGGCCGAGATCGCGGTGGCCGCCAACCGCGAGCTCGCCGAGTTCGACACGCCCGAACGGATGCTGCGCGCCACCTGGCAGCAGCGGGTGGACGCGCTGGGACGTGGACACTACGTCCGCTATGACGAGAGCACCGCCACCGCCCTCGGCCAGGGAGCGGAACTGCTGCGGGACGAGTACGCGGGCGATCCGCGCAACGTGCGCGCGGAGGCGGACGGGGACGCCGACGCGCTGCGGAAATCGCTGCGACGGATCCCGAAGCTGGGTCCGGTGGGGGCCGACATCTTCTGCCGCGAGGCACAGGCGGTGTGGCCGGAGCTGCGCCCCTACTTCGACAAGAAGGCCCTGACCGGCGCGCAGCGGGTCGGCCTGCCGGGAGGTGCCGAGGAACTCGCCGAACTCGTCGACGAGGCGGATCTGGCCCGGCTGGCCGCGGCCTGCGTACGCGTGACGCTGGAGAAGGGAACGGCGGAACGGGTCACGCAACCCGCCGCCACCGGGTGAGGACAGGAGATCGAACTCGGCCTGCCCGAGTTTTCCCCGGCCGGAACCTCCCGCCCGCTCTCGCGGCGGGAGGTCCGGAACCGGGTGGCGACTACGGGGTCAGGACCTCGGTACCGCCCATGAAGGGGCGCAGCCCCTCCGGAACCCGAACCGAGCCGTCGGACAGCTGGTGGTTCTCCAGGATGGCCACGATCCAGCGGGTGGTGGCGAGTGTCCCGTTGAGCGTGGCCGCGATCCGGTTCGCCCCGTCCGCGTCGCGGTAGCGGACGTTCAGCCGCCGTGCCTGGAACGTGGTGCAGTTGGAGGTGGAGGTGAGTTCGCGGTACTCCCCCTGGCTGGGGATCCACGCCTCGCAGTCGAACTTGCGGGCGGCGCTGTCACCGAGGTCGCCGGCGGCGGTGTCGATCACCCGGTAGGACAGTTCGAGCTTGCCCAGCATCTCCTCCTCCAGCGCCAGCAGCCGCTCGTGCTCCTCGCGGGCCTGCTCCGGTGGGCAGTAGGAGAACATCTCCAGCTTGTTGAACTGGTGCACCCGGATGATGCCGCGGGTGTCCTTCCCGTAGGAACCCGCTTCCCTGCGGAAGCAGGTGGACCAACCGGCGTAGCGACGCGGACCCGCGGTGAAGTCGAGGATCTCGCCCTGGTGGTAGCCGGCCAGCGGGACCTCGGAGGTACCGACCAGGTACAGGTCGTCCTGCTCCAGCCGGTAGACCTCGTCGGAGTGCGCCCCCAGGAAACCGGTTCCCTCCATGACCTCGGGGCGAACCAGCACCGGCGGCACGGTCAGCGTGAAACCGGCCGCGGTCGCACTGGCCGCGGCCATGTTGAGCAGCGCCAGTTCGAGCTGGGCCCCCACACCGGTGAGGAAGTAGAACCGCGCCCCGGAGACCTTGGCCCCGCGCTCCATGTCCAACGCGCCCAGCGAGGTCCCCAGTTCGAGGTGATCGGCGATCCCGAAGTCGAACTCGGGGGGCGTACCGACGTGCTTGAGCACGACGTAGTCCTGCTCGCCCCCGTGCGGGGTCTCGGGTTCGATGATGTTGGAAACGGCCCGCTGCGCCCGTTCCAGTTCGGCGTCGGCGGCGGTCTGCTCGGCCTCGGCCTCCTTGACCCTGTTGGCGAGCTCCTTGGCCTCGGCGAGCAGGCGATCGCGTTGCTCGCCCGACGCCTTGCCGACTTCCTTGCCCATCCGCTTCTGCTCGGCACGCAGCTCGTCGGCGCCGGCCACCGCTGACCTGCGCCGCTCGTCGGCGGCGAGCAGTGCATCCACCAGAGCGGAGTCCTCCCCACGGGCGCGCTGCGAAGCGCGCACGGCGTCGGGATCCTCGCGCAGCGTCTTCAGGTCGATCACGGCAGGTCAGCCTAGCTTGTAGCGGCCGGTGTCCCCCAGCCTGGGTGGCCCCGCGCGCCCACGGGCGTGCTCCGCACCCCCCTCAGGAGCGAAACACACCGTGCTGTGCGCGTTCCGATGTCGAGCCAGGCAATATGGAGGAGTGATGGCCGAGCCCCCCGAATCACCGTCGGAGCAGAACTCCGGCGACAACAACTCCTCCCGTGGCGACCGGAGCCGGCAGGGAGCCGCGAACGCACGACTGGTGATGATCATGGCCGTTATCGGCGCCCTGCTGGTGTTCACGGTAGCGGCGCTGCTGAACTGGCCCTCCGCCGAGAACCCGCCCCCCGGATTGGCGCAGAAGCCCACCACGACGGCTCCTCCCCCCGACTTCGAGGCACCGGCCGGGACCTGCCTGAACTGGACCCAGGACGACGCCAGCGACATCAGCGAAGTCCCCTGCTCCGAACCGCACCTGTTCGAGATGACCGGGACCACCGAGGTGTGGGCGCGGTTCGGTCCCGACGCCGAGTTCCCCAGCACCGAGGTGTTCAACGAGATCAAGACCAAACGTTGCGCCGACGTGGCACGGCAGTACCTGCGGAACGGCTTCGACCCGAACGGCCGTTACGAGGTCAGCGCCTTCCTGCCGAGCAAGCAGAGCTGGAACAGCGGTGACCGCACGCTGCACTGCGCGCTGCAGCAACCGGGACCTGCAGGCCAGTTGTACCGCTTCACCGGCAAGGTCGACTCCCTCGACCAGTCCGACATCTACGACGTGGGCACCTGCCTGGGAATCAGCGGTTCCTCGGTGTCCTCCCCCGTCGAGTGCTCGAAACCGCACTCGGTGGAGATGACCGGTGTCGCCGATCTGAGCCAGAAGTTCAAGGACGGCCGTCCCGCCACCGAAAAGCAGGACGAGTTCCTGCTCACGACATGTCAGAAACAGCTGGCCGACTACGCGGGCGGCAAGAACGTGGCCGAGGACAAGGGATTGTCGCTCTACTGGGACAACATCTCGAAGCAGAGCTGGCAGGCCGGATCGCGCAAGGTCAACTGCAAGGTCGCGGCCACACTCGACGACGGTGGGTTCGCCCCGGTGACTGGCAGTGTCACCGGCGAGATCTCCATCAGTGACCAGCCCGCCCCCGAGAAGACGCCACAACCGGGAGTTCCCGCCGACGGCCAGAGGTGAACGAGATGCCGGTGGAAATGTCGTCACAGCGTTTCGAGGAGCTGGTCGGCGACGCGTTGGACCGGGTTCCGCAACAGCTGCTGCGGGAGCTGAGCAATGTGGTCATCCTGGTGGAGGACCGCAACCCGGACGACGAGTCGCTGCTCGGGCTCTACGAGGGGGTCGCGCTGACGGAGCGCGACAGCAACTACGGCGGAGTGCTGCCGGACAGGATCACGATCTACCGGGAACCACTGCTGGAGATGTGCTCCAGCGAGCAGCACCTCGTCGAGGAGGTCGCGGTGACCGTGGTGCACGAACTGGCGCACCACTTCGGGCTGGACGAGGAGAAGCTGCACGCGCTCGGCTGGGGCTAGCGGCGGCCCGGGTCTCAGGCGGTTCTTCCCCTGCGCACCTCGCTCAACCACCGCATCGAGCGGCGGAAGGCCTGTTCGGAGTCGGACGCCCGCACGCTGACGGGCTTGCTGTCGGCCTTGGGGAACGATCCCAGGAAGCGCACCTCGGAACAACGACGGTGCAACCCGGTCAACGCGTCGCCGATCCTGGTGTCGGCCACGTGGCCGTCGAAGTCGAGGAAGAACCGGTAGGCGCCGAGACGGTCCTTGGTGGGCCGGGACTCGATCCGGCTCAGGTTGATGCCGCGCAGCGAGAGCTCGGACAGCACCTCACCGAGTGCTCCCACCTCGTCGTGCGCGACCACGGCGATCGAGGTCCGATCGGCTCCGGTCGGCTCCGGCAGGTGCCCCGGGCGACGGACCAGCAGGAACCTGGTGACCGCGTCGTCCACATCGGCGATATCGCTCGCCAACCGGGTGAGTCGGGAGTGGTACCGGTGGGCGACCGGAGCCACCACGGCCGCGTCCGCCGTGCCGCTCTCCACCTCCACCGCGGCGGTGGCGGTGGAAGCGGTGGGCACGTCCTGCGCCCGGGGCAGCTCCCGGGCCAACCAACCGCGTACCTGAGCCAGCGCGTGCGGATGGCTCGCCACCGAGGTGATCTCCGCGGGGTTGGTTGCCGGGCGCGCCAGCACGTCGAACCGGATCGGCAGCACCAGCTCGGCGACGGCCACCACGGGGTCACCCGCCACCAGCCCGTCCAGGGTCGACGGAACGGCCCCTTCGACGGAGTTCTCCATCGGCACACCGGCCGCTTCGACCTCCCCGGCACGTACCGCCTCCAACGCCGAGTGCACGGTGTCGTGGGCGATCAGCTCTGCGGCGAAGTCCGCTGTCAGCTCACGCGCGGCCTGTTCGGTGAACGTGCCTTGCGGACCCAGATACGCGATTCGGGGCACGCGGCCAGCCTATGCCGAGCTGCTACGGGAGCTGTCACCCGGGCACTGCCGAAGAAACCCCAGTTCACACGTTAGTGGTAAAGATCATGCCCCCAGAGTGTGACCTACCCAATTACGCGAACCCCGTTCCGACTGCGATGCTGTGCACGTGACCGCGGATTCGGAGCGCTCGAGATACGGGGCGGAACCGGAGCTGCGGCTGGTCCTGTGCGCACTGGACGAGCCGCTGGCCGCAGCGTGGAACAGCATCGCCTACGGCCGGGAAGGCATCAGCGTTCACCACGGTTCGGTACTCGACACGCACGTCGACGCCGTGGTCAGCCCGGCGAACTCGTACGGCTGGATGCGGGGCGGGATAGACGCCGCCTACGCGAGCGCGTTTCCCGATGTGGAACAGCAGGTGCGCAGTGCCGTACTCGCCTACCACGGGGGCGAGCTTCCGGTCGGCGAGGCGCTGTTGGTCCCCACCGGCTGCCGAGTACCCACCTGGCTGATCAGCGCCCCCACCATGCGGGAACCGGGCGAAACACTGCCGGGTGACACCGTGCACCCCTACCTGGCGGCCAGGGCGATGCTTCGGCTGTGGTCCGGAGCGGTGCTGGACAACGGGACACCGGTGCGCCACGTGGTGCGTTCCATAGCGCTGCCCGGGCTGGGAACCGGGGTGGGCGGCGCGGCGCCGGAACTCTGCGCCAAGCAGACGGCAGCCGCGTGGGACGAGGTGTTCGCACGGGTGGACACCGCCTGACCGCACGGAAGCCGCCCCACCCGCGGGCATCGTCGAGCGATGACCGAGCGATGACTCCGCCCCGAGCGGAACGGAACGCGGAAGCGTAACGTCGGCCACGTCGCAGGCTGGCTAGGTGTAGTACCTCGGGAGGTTTCGTCGATGCTCATCCGCAGGCTCGCGCGTCCACTGTTGGCTTCGATCTTCGTCTGGGGCGGTATCGGAGTCTTCCGCGACACCGAGGGTCACGCCAAGGCGGCCACCCCGCTGTTGGAGCGAGCCACCGCTCCGGTCAAGGACAGCCTGCCCCAGCAGGTACCCACGAATCCCCGAACCCTGGTCAAGATCGATGGCGCGGTGAAGATCGGCGCGGGTGTGCTGCTGGGACTCGGCAAGTCACCGCGGCTGGCCGCGTTGCTGCTCAGCGGCAGTCTGGTACCGACCACACTCGCGGCGCACGCCTTCTGGGAGATCGACGATCCGGAGCAGCGCGCCGCACAGCAGATCCACTTCCTGAAGAATCTCGGCCTGCTCGGCGGGCTGCTGACCACGGCGGTGGACACGAAGGGCAAGCCCTCGGTGGGCTACCGGGCCCGGCAGGGCGCGCACCGAGCCGTCGAGCAGACGCAGCAGAGCGTACCCGGCAAGGGCGGCAGGAAGAACTGCCGGAGCGGGAAGCTCCGGCACTAGGAACTCCCGAGCTCGCGGGTCGGGACGATTCCGGCCCGCCGGAACGAGCAGCGGACACCCTGCCCGACCGCGCGGCGGAGCACGCCAGTAGCGTGGAGGCCGTGCAGGTACGCGTGCTGCTCGTCGACGACCACGAAGTCGTGCGCAGAGGGCTGCGCGATCTACTGGACACCGAGCCGGACGTCAACGTCGTCGGTGAGGCGAGCAACGTGGACGAGGGACTCGTCCGGGCACGCGCGGATCGGCCGGACGTGGCGGTCGTGGACATGCGGCTGCCGGACGGCGACGGGCTGCTGCTGTGCCGTGGGCTGCGCGAGTTACCCGAGCCGCCACGCTGCCTGGTGCTGACGGCGTTCGACGACGAGCAGGCCCTGGTGGGAGCGATCAACGCGGGTGCCTCCGGCTATCTGCTGAAGCAGGTGCGGGGCCAGGACCTCGTCAACGCGGTCCGCGAGGTCGCCGCGGGACGCTCCCTGCTGGATCCGGTGACCACGCGCCGCGTGCTGGACCGGATGCGCGAGGACAGCGAGAAACCGCCGGACGAGCTGGACACGCTGACGGAACAGGAACAGCGGGTGCTGGAACTGATCGGCGAGGGCATGAGCAACCGCGAGATCGCCAAACGGCTGTTCCTCGCCGAGAAGACGGTGAAGAACTACGTGACATCGGTGCTGGCAAAGCTGGGGATGGCACGCCGCACCCAGGCGGCCGCCTGGTACGCCCGCAGACAGGGCTGACCGGCCACCGAACAGCTGACCGGCCACCGGAGAGCTGACCGCCACCGATGGCCCGATCCGCCACCGGCGGACCGGTATCGGCAGCCGCTGGATCGCTCGTCCCCGGTAGCGACCATCGCCGGACTCAGCTCGCGGCGAGCGGCACCTGCCACGTGACGGTGCTGCCGCTGTCCGGGGAGGAATCGATGGTGCAGCTGCCTCCGGCGGCCGTGGCGCGCTCCGCCATGTTGCGCAGCCCCCGCCTGGTCACGTCCCGCGGAATACCGCAACCGTCGTCGGTGACCTGCAACAGCAGCCCGTCGTAGGTACGTCGCACCCGGACCAGTACGTTCCGGGCGCCGGAATGGCGCACCACGTTGGAAAGCGCCTCGCGCAACGCCGCGCGTGCGTGGTCGGCCACCGCCACCGGAACCTCGTCGAGGTCGCCGGACAGCTCCAGCTCGGGCGGCTTGCCGAGCAGCTCACCCGCGATGCGAACCTCACCGCGCAGTGACTCCGCCAGATCCGGTGCCCGCGCGGACTGCTCGGGATCGGAGGAGGTCAGCGTGCGCACGGTCGCGCGCACCTCGGCGATGGTCTGATCGATCTGATCGGTGATCTCGGTCAGTCGCTTCGCGTCCGAGGGATCGAGATCGTCGGCGATCCTGCGGTCGAGCACGTTGAGCTGGACACCGGCCGCGTAGAGCCGCTGCACGATAACGTCGTGCAGGTCGCGCGCTATCCGCTCGCGTTCCTGGTAGACGGCGATACGCTGCCGGGCGGTGGACCCCTCCGCCAGCACCAGCGCCAGCCCGGCCTGCGCGGCCAACGAGGTCAGCAGATCCACGGTCACCCTGGTGAAGGGCTCCGCCCCACGCCTGCGGTACACCGCCAGCGCGCCCAACCTCCGTTCGTGCGTGCCGAACGGGGCCACGGCGAACGGACCGTACACCCGCAGTGCCCACGGGACGTAGGGAGCCGTCATCGGATCGTCGATGAGGTCGTCGACCACCACCGGCACACCGCCGTGTGCCACCTGGGAAGCGGCGGAGTGCGGTGAGAGCACCGAACCCACCGGGTCGGTCAACGGCTCGGGGGCGTGCGGACCGACGTGGGACGCCTCCACCGTGAGGTTGTCCTGCTCGTCGCGGACCATCACGAGCCCGAGGTCGGCCTCGGCCAGCGCGGCGGCACGCCGGACCACCAGCGGAAGCACCGCCCCCGGGTCCTCCTCCGCGAGGGCGGCCTTGGTGATCTCGGTGGAAGCGGCGAGCATTCGCCTGGCGAGCGTCGAATCCATGACACCCACGACGTTATAGCCATCCGGCGATTCACGCGCTCACCGCAGGAGCAAACTCACACCCGGAGCCCCGCCGGGACGTAAATCTCGCGCGAAATCGCCGCGCGGCGGAGGGACCGTGGCCGGCTGCGGGATCAGTACAGCGGATCCCGCACGATCGGCGAGGACATGCAGCGGGGACCGCCGCGTCCGGAGCCGAGTTCTGAACCGCTGATGCGCAGCACCTCGATGCCCGCGTCCTCCAGCCGCGCGTTGGTCTCCACGTTGCGTTCGTAGGCCACCAGCGTTCCCGGGGAGACCGCCAGCGTGTTGTTGCCGTCCTCCCACTGCTCGCGCTCGGCGGTGACCGGATCGAGCCCGGTGTCGACCACCCGCAGCCGGTCCAGTTCCATCGCTTCGGCGGACGCACGGAGGAACGGCTCGGGGCCGGACACCTTGATGCCCTCACCGGCGGGTCGCAGCACGTAGGCGGTGAGGTGATCGCGGATCGCGGGATACATCAGCACCGCGTCGTGGTCGACCATCGTGCACACCGTGTCCAGGTGCATCGAGGCCCGGGTCTGCGTGATCGGCACCGCGAGCACGGTGTGCGCGAGGTCGTCGGCGAACAGCGATCGGGCCAGCGACTCCGCGCCCGCGGGAGTGGTGCGCTCCCCCACCCCCACGGCCACCACGCCCGGAGCCAGCAGCAGCACGTCCCCGCCCTCGACCGGGGCGGAGTGCGCACCGTAGGCACGGGCGGACTGCGCGAACCTGGGGTGGTAGGCGTAGACCAGGTCGGTCAACGCGGACTCGCGGATCCGCGCGGGCATCGCCAGCGAGGTCACCGCCACCCTGTCGTCGATCCACACCGAGGAGTCCCTGGTGAACAGCAGGTTCGGCAGCGGGTCGATGGCGAAGTCGTGCGGCTGGTGCATCCTGCGAACCAGCGACTGCCCCTCGGCGGCGGGAAGTTCCTCGAAGGTCATTCCCGACACCAGAACGCCGGTGAGCGTCTTCTCGTCCATGCTGGACAGGTAGGAGCACAGCGTGTCCGCCACCTCGGCGCCCAACCTGCGTTCGTCCACGCCGCTGTGCAGCGCCGCGGTGCGGGCCCTCGGGTCGCGCAGCGCCTCGGACAGCAGTTCGTCGAGCAGCAGCACCTCGACGCCCTGCTCGCGCAGCACCGCCGCGAACGCGTCGTGCTCCTGCTCGGCACGGTCCACCCAGGGAATCGCGTCGAACAGCAGTTGGTCGTTGTTGCGCGGGGTGAGCCGCTTGAGCTCACCGCCGGGGCGGTGCAGCAGCACGGTGCGCAGCGGGCCGACTTCGCTCGTCACGTGTGGGGTTGTCACGGTCCCGCAGCCTAGCCCTATCGAGCGAGAATAGCCGCATCCGACGCGAAATTCGACGGATCGTTAACCGATTCCGGCACGACGGGAACGATTCGTTGTGCCCGGGTGTGCGATCAGGGCAGCCAACCCACCTGATCGCGCAACAGGGCATAGCCGACGAAGGCGACGACGTCGATCAACGCGTGCCCGATGATCAGCGCGTGGATCCGGTTGGTGCGCTGCCACACCCGGCCGTAGACCAATCCCATGACCACGTTGCCCACGAACCCGCCGAATCCCTGGTACAGGTGGTACGAGCCGCGCAGCACCGCCGAGATCCACAGTGCGCGGTTCTCGCTGGCACCGAGCTGCCGCAGTCGTGTGAGCAGGTAGCAGACCACCAGCACTTCCTCGGCCGCGGCGTTGCCCAACGCCGACAGCACCAGTACCGGAGCCCGCCACCACGCCTCGTCCAGGGTCGTCGGCTGCACGGCCAGGTTCAGCCCCAACGAGTGCGCCACCAGGTAAAGCCCCAGGCCGGGGATGCCTATCAGGGCGGCCAGCCCGGCGCCTCCCGCGAGGTCCCGCCCCGGCCCGCTGTTGTCGAAACCCACGTTTCGCAGCGCGATACCGCCCTGCCACAGCAGGTAGACGCCGAGGGCGGCCCAGGCGAACAGGCGCAGCACACCCAGCAGCTGCTCCAGCAGGTCCAGCAGTCCCAGCCGCGCCTGGGAGGCGTTGATCGCCACCGCCTGCTGGTCCAGCGACTCGGGACGCAGCAGCGCGTCCAGCAGGGACAGCAGGCTCTGCAACCCCGCCATGCCCAGCGTGATCGCGAAGACGATGATCAGCTCGACGACGATCGCCCTGCGCTTGCCCGGATCGGTGATCCGGGCCGGTTCATCGGGACGGTTCGGCAGTAACCAGGAACGCGGCGAGGCGGGACCGTGACTGGTGCTCACCCCGGAAACCCTACTGACCGGTGTTCTCCGACCGCGTCGCCGTGTCCTTCCGAGCGGCGGACGCCGAGACGACCGCGCGACCACCGCCGCGCGGTCAACTCAGCGCGGTCACCGCCGCTCCGCCAGGAACGGGCATCCCATCAACCGCCGCAGTTCGGCACCGAGCTGCTCGGAGTCCTCCACGGCACGGGAGAACCCGAGCCGGACGTCGTGATCGCCGTCCGCCGATTCCACCCGGAGCCGTACCCCGTAGCGGTCCAACCCCAGCGGCCGCACGTGCCCGCCCCGCAACCGCTCCGGCAAGTAGCGGGTGAGCAGCCCGACCACGTCACGGTGGGAGAGTTCCAGGTGCCGTAGCCAGCCGTCCTCGTAGAGGCAGAACGGATCCGGACTCGATGCGGCGAACTCGGCGGAGTCGATCGAGCTGGTCTCCTCGGAATCCGCGAGTACCAGCGAGACGGCCTCCAGGCGCAGTGCGGTCACGCCGTGCCCGACGTCCAGCAGTCGCGGATCGGGGCGTTCCTCGGCTATCTGCAGTACCCGTTCGTGGCGTTCACCGCTATCCGGGACACGCAGCCATCCGGTCAGCCAGATCAGCCCGCGCACCGGTTCACGCAGCCGTACCGGGGCGGAGTCGGCCACCTCCAGCACGGCACCGAACTCGCCGCGCGGAGCCTGCCAGACCGCCGCGACAAGGGGGTGCCCGTCCGAGAGCAGCACCGTGGCGGTGCCGTCCCGGTGGACGTGGTGCAGCAGCGGTTGAACCCGTTCGGCGTCGTTTCCGGAGGGCTGTACCGCCGCTCTGCCACCCCGTTTGGCGATCGTGCGGGCGCGCTCGGCGGCATCGGGCTTCGCGGGCGTGCGAGCGGTCTCGGGCATCGCTCACCTCCAGAGGCGGCACAGCAGGACTTATTAGGTAACCCTAACCCAGTCGGCGCCGTTGTGGAAGTGACCCGATCAGGGGCCACCGCGTGCGGTGTACCGCGCTGCCGACCGGGGCCGTGGCACCGGCGATTTCTCGCGAAATCGACGGTCCACTGGGGGGCGGTGTGGCCCCGTGGGCGTAGATTTCTCGCGAAATCGCCGCGCCCGGAACCCTCGTCGGGAAGCGACCGTGCGGTTCGCAGCGCGATTGTCCCCGGTGCGTGAGTCGGATGCATTGCAAGGCCGGGCCGCTCGCCGCGTAGGTCGCTACTCAAGAGCCGGCCCAACGCCGCAAGGCGCCGACTCACGTGCCGGCTACCCGACCACCGCGCCAGAGCAACCGGCACAGCAATACGGCGAGAGCCGTGCGAGAGGTTCCGCCACCCGCACCGCCAGGCAAACCGAGCCGACCTGCTCAGTTGCCCGGGTTGTTGGTCACCCAGCTGCGGTAGTAGGTGGGGTCCTCGGAGGCGGTGGCGGCCTCACCCAGCCGCAGCGGCCGGAAGGTGTCGATCATGACGGCCGTTTCGTCGAACCGCTCTGCTCCCAGCGACGCCTCGGCGGCACCCGGTTGCGGCCCGTGGCTGCACCCGGAGGGGTGCAGCGACAGCGAGCCGATGCCGATGCCGGAGCCCTTCCGGGCCTCGTAGTTCCCGCCCACGTAGAACATCAGCTCGTCGGAGTCCACATTGGCGTGGTTGTACGGCACCGGGATCGAGTCCGGGTGATAGTCCACCTTGCGGGGGCAGAACGAGCACACCACGAAGTTCGGCCCCTCGAAGGTCTGGTGCACCGGCGGCGGCTGGTGGATGCGTCCGGTGATCGGTTCGAAGTCGGCGATGTTGAACACCCACGGATACAGGCAGCCGTCCCAGCCGACCACGTCGAACGGGTGATGCTCGTACGTCATCCGGGTGAGGCCGTCGTGGTGCCGAACCAGCACGTCCACGTGCTCGCCCTCCAGCAGCAGCGGCTCCGTGGGACCGCGCAGGTCCCGTTCGCAGTACGGGGAGCTCTCCAGGAACTGCCCCTTGGCGCTGAGATAGCGCTTGGGCGGACCGATGTGCCCGGTGGCTTCCACGAGGTACAGCCGGGGCGGTTGTTCACCCAGCGGCACCACCCGGTACGTGGTGGAGGCGGGCAGCAGGACGTAGTCGCCCTCGGCGACCTCCAGGGCTCCGTAGATCGTCTCGAACCGTGCCGAGCCGCGCTGCACGTAGCACAGCTCGTCACCGGTCGCGTTGCGGTAGAGCGGGCTCGTGGTGTCGGGCACCGCGAAGCAGATCGACACGTCGCTGTTGCCGAACAGCAGCCTGCGCCCGGTGACCGCGTCGGTCCCGGCCTCGCCGCCCGGGAACGCGAGCTCGCCGGTGCGGAAGTGCCGGGGCCGGAGCGGCAGGTTGGGCTCGGTGGCACGCCCCTGTTCGGTGACCGCTTCGGCCGCGACGACCGCGGTGGGCAGTCCGCGGTGATACAGCAGGGCCGACTCCGAGGAGAACCCCTCGATTCCCATCAGTTCCTCGGCGTAGAGGCTGCCGTCCGGTTGACGGAACCGCGTGTGCCTCTTGCGCGGAATCTCACCCACTTGGCGGTAGTACGGCATACCGGCCTCCGGTAGATCGAGCGCGGCGAAGTCGAGCGCTGCGAAAACACAGGACTGTTCGCCCAGCGGTCGCCGCTTCGCCCCGAATCGGCGGCGAATCGGACAATCCCGCAAGGCGTTCGTTTTGCGGACACTTTTGTTCACTGCCCGGCACGGCATTAGCGTGACACTCGTGTCAAGCGCTGTTGAACTCCACGCGCCCGGTCCGCGCGGTATTCCGCCCCTGTTCGCACGTCTGGTGGACGATGCCTCGCTGTTCCCGCCCGCCAACGCGTCCGTCGCTCAGGCGGTTGAGGAACACCTGCGTGCGCGGGACGGCGAGTACGCGGGGTTGCTGGGGCCGATCCTCTGCCAGGTCTCCCGCCTGCCGGAACTGATCACCGAACTGGCCAAGGCCAAACCGGCCGAACCCGTTCCCATGTCGCTGGTCTGCGACACCGGGCTCGGCGAGGTGCCGAAGGCGCTCTCGATCATCGAGGGACGCCACGAACTGCTCTCGCTCCGAATGGTCGAGATGCCCGGGCCGTCCGAGGTCGACGACGTGTGGTTGGAACGCGTTTCCGAGTTCGTCCCGGAGGACGTGGTTCGCGTCGTCGAACCGCGACGCGGCGAGGGGTGGCTCGACGGGGTTCGTCGGGTCGCCGAGTTCGGCTGCTGGCCGAAACTGCGGTCGGGAGGCCAGACCGTCGAGTCCTTCCCCGGGGTCGACGTCGTGGCCGAGTTCCTGGCCGTGGCCACCACGCTGGAGGTCCCGTTCAAGGTCACCGCCGGAATGCCCCGCGCGGTGCGCCGTACCGACTCGGAGACCGGCTTTCCGCACCACGGTTTCCTGAACCTGCTGGTGGCCGTGGGGCGCGCCCTGTCCGGCCAGGACGTGCGCGCGGCCCTGGCCAGCACCGACGAGCGGGCACTGACCGAGGAGGCGTGCTCGCTCTCCGACGAGGCGGCGAAAGCGGTCCGGAGCGTGTTCTCCTCGTACGGGGCGACTTCGCCCACCGATCCCGTGTCCGATCTCGTCGAGTTGGAACTGTTGTGACCTGGATCGAGGACCCAGAGTTCGCGCCGGACCGCCCGTTCGGGCCGCAGACACTGCCTTACGGCGTGCTGGGCACCGCCAAGGGACCGACGGTGGCCGTGCGGGTGGGCAAACACGCCGTCCCGCTGCGGAGCGTCGCCGACGAGCTCGGCCCGCGGGTGGGCGGGCTCGTCTCCGGTGACTCGTTGGACCCGCTGCTCGCGGCGGGACCGGCGGCCTGGCGCGAGCTGCGGGAACGCCTGCTGGAACTGGTCGTGGCGGACTCACGTCCCAAAGGCGCCGAGTTGATCCGCGCCGACTGGCACACCCAGCTGCTGCCGTTCACCGTGGCCGACTTCGCCGACTTCTACTCCTCACGGCACCACGCCGAGAACGTCGGCAAGATATTCCGCCGCGAGGCGGAGCCGTTGCTGCCGAACTGGACGCACCTGCCGGTCGGCTACCACGGCCGATCCGGCACCGTGGTGGTCTCCGGAACGGACGTGGCCCGCCCCAACGGGCAGCGCCGCGTCTCCGGCGACCCCACCCCGGTGTTCGGGCCCACCCGCAGGCTCGACTTCGAGGCGGAGGTGGGCTTCGTCTGCGGCGGCGAACCCGCCACGTCGATCGAGACCGAGGACTTCGCCGAGCACGTCTTCGGGGCGGTACTCGTCAACGACTGGTCCGCCCGTGACATCCAGTCCTGGGAGTACCAGCCGCTGGGGCCGTTCCTGGCCAAGTCGTTCGCGACCTCGATGTCGGGCTGGATCACCCCGCTCGCGGCACTGGAACAGGCCCGGGTCCCCACCACCGGCTATGATCACCAGCTGCTGGACTACCTCGTCGAGGAGCGGCCGTGGGGTCTGGATCTGCGCTTGGAGGTGCGGTGCAACGACACCCTGCTGTCCCGACCGCCCTTCGCGGAGATGTACTGGTCGCCCGCGCAGCAGTTGGCGCACCTGACCGTCAACGGCAGCACGGTGCGACCGGGTGACCTGTTCGCCTCCGGTACGGTTTCGGGCCCGGAGCCCGATCAGCGGGGATGCCTGCTCGAACTCAGCTGGGGCGGCTCCGACCCCGTTACGCTGGAGGACGGCGAGCAGCGCACCTTCCTGCAGGACGGCGACCGCGTGACGATCAGCGCCACGGCGCCCGGTGAGCACGGCCGTCCGGTCGGGCTGGGGGACGTGTCCGGCACGGTGCTGCCCGCGGTTCGGAGGTGACCCGATGAGCACGAGCTCGGCCCGATCCGCCGGGGATCCCACTCCGGATCCCGAGCGGGAGCCCGCCGGAGCCACTCCGACGAAGGAGAGTTCGCTGACGCTGGAGCGTGGCCTCAACCTGCTGCAGGCGGTGGCCGACGCCGACAGCGAGGCACCCACCATCAGCGATCTCGCCACCATCGTCGGCGTCAGCAGGGCGGCGGTGTATCGGTTGCTGGGCCCGTTGCAGAGTCGTGGCCTGGTGCGGCGCGAGGGTTCCAAGGTTCGGCTCGGTCTCGGCGTGCTGTGGTTGGCGGGCAAGGTGGTGCCGCAGCTGCGGTTCGCGGCACTGCCCGCGCTGCGCGCCCTGGCGGAACGCGTGGGGGCCACGGTTCACCTCACCGTCGCCGACGGCAACGAGGCCCAGGCCATCGCCGTGGTCGAGCCGTCCTGGACGAGCTATCACGTCTCCTACCGCGTGGGCACCAGACATTCCGTGCAGCGCGGCGCGGCGGGTCGCGCCGTGGACCTCTCGGAGGAGGGGCCGAAGTGGGTGGCCAGCGTGGGCGAGCTCCAGCCGGGGGCGTACGGGGTCGCCGCCCCGGTACGTGGTGTTCCCGGCCTGCGCGCCAGCGTGGGCGTGGTGGCCATGGAGCCGCTCTCGCCGGACGAGGTCGGGCCGCTCGTGGTACGCACCTGTTCCGCCGTCTCCGACGCTCTGGGTTGAGAAGGGATCCCGGCGCTGGTTGCCAGGGTGGTTACCTGGCGGAACCTCTCGCGGGCTCTCGCTGCGGGGCCGGAGACATCGAGTAGGTACTACGCCACGTCTCCGGCGTCCTCGCGAGAGCCGCACGGGAGAACCCGCGGTCGGTCCCGCTGCGAGGGTGGTAGGAGCTCGGCCTGCGGGAGTGACCGGAGTTCGCCCTGCGGGGGGTGGTGGGAGCGCGGCCCGCGTCGAAGGGGCGCGGCGATTTCTCGAGAAATTGACGGTTCGGTACGGCCGGGGCAACGAATCGAAGCGTCCACTACGGCGGAATTTTCGGACGGACGGTTTACAACGGCGGATTTCGGAGTGAGAATTCCGCTCATTCGTGGGTGAAGCCCTTGCCACTCACCCGATCGCGGCCCGATTCACCCCGGATCGGGCTACAGGTCCTCCCCTGTCAGGACCAACGTCCCGGTCACCGCCAGGACCCTCGTCCGAGGGAATGAGGACGATTTGTCCTGCAATTCCCGTCGGCTCGGGGGCAGGCTGGTACGCGTGGATCTCCTCGACATCGCCAGGTGGCAGTTCGGGATCACGACGGTTTACCACTTCCTGATGGTCCCGTTGACGATCGGACTCGCGATCCTCGTCGCGGGAATGCAGACCGCCTGGTACCGCACCGGTAACGAGCGGTACCTGAAGATGACCAAGTTCTGGGGCAAGCTCATGATGGTCAACTTCGCCATGGGCGTGGTGACCGGCATCGTGCAGGAGTTCCAGTTCGGCATGGCCTGGAGCGAGTACTCCAGGTTCGTGGGCGACGTCTTCGGGGCACCGCTGGCCATGGAAGGCATCGTCGCCTTCTTCGTCGAATCGGTCTTCCTCGGTCTGTGGATCTTCGGGTGGGACCGGCTGTCCAAACGGGTACACCTGGCCTGCGCCTGGGCGTTCTCGCTGGCCACCGTGGCTTCGGCCTACTTCATCCTGGCCGCCAACTCGTGGATGCAGCACCCGGTCGGTGTCGAGATGGTCGACGGCGAACCCAGGCTGAGCTCGATCTGGGCCGTGCTGACCAACAACACCCTGCTCGCTGCCTTCCCGCACACGATATTCGGGTGCTTCGCGGTGGCGGGCACGTTCGTGCTCGGCATCGCCGCGTGGAAGGTCTGGAAGCGCGACCGGCAGGGCATGCCGCACGACGAGGACCGCCGGGTCTGGCACAAGTCGATGCGGGTCGGCGCGTGGGTGGCGCTGTTCTCCTTCGTGGGGCTGGCGATCTCCGGCGACATCCAGGGCAAGCTGATGTTCGAGCAGCAGCCGCTCAAGATGGCCTCGGCGGAGGCGCTGTGCCACACCGAACAACCCGCCAGCTTCTCGGTCTTCGCCTACGGCGACGTCAGCCGCCCCGACTGCGAGAGCGTCAAGAGCATCACCGTGCCGTTCATGTTGTCCTACCTGGCCCACGGTGACTTCAGCACCGAGGTCAAGGGCGTGCAGCAGCTGCGGGGCGAGTACGCGGCGAAGTACGGCACCCACTATCCGAACGACCCGAGGTTGGGCGAGCTCGCGGGCGAGCGGATCGAGTACCAGCCGAACCTGCCGGTCACCTACTGGGGATTCCGGTTCATGATCGGCTTCGGCGCGGTCTCGGCACTGGCCGCCCTGGGGGCGCTCTGGTTCACCAGGGGCGGCAGGTTCCCGCGCGGGCGACTGTGGGGACCGCTGGCACTGGCGTCCATCGCCACCCCGTTCCTGGCCAACGTGTTCGGTTGGATCTTCACCGAGATGGGGCGCCAGCCGTTCGTGGTGGCCCCGAATCCCAACCCCTCGGGGGTGGACGGCGTCTGGATGTACACGGCGCAGGCCGTCTCGTCCGGCGTCTCACCGGGCGAGATGATGACCTCGCTGATCGCGCTGACCTCCGTCTACGGCGTGCTGCTGGTGGTGGAGGTGTTCCTGATGGTGCGCTACGCGCGCGGCGGTTTCGAGTCCGTGATGCCGCACAAGTCCTCCGATGACGACTCCGGTTCGGGCGGCTCCGGCTCGGACGACGTCCTCTCCTTCGCCTACTGACGCCGAGCTGGAGGACCGGTTCGCCCGATCCCTCGACCACTACCGTGACCCGTTCCCGCGCGGAATCAGCCGCGCACGCCCCACCGCCCCGACCACCGGAGTGACCTGATGGACCTGCCGACCGTCTGGTTCTGCATCATCGCCCTGCTCTGGCTGGGCTACCTCTTCCTGGAGGGCTTCGACTTCGGCGTCGGCATGCTGCTTCCCGTGCTGGGACGCAGGGAGACCGAACGTCGAGTACTGATCAACACGATCGGCCCGGTCTGGGACGGCAACGAGGTCTGGCTGATCGTGGCGGGCGGCGCCATGTTCGCGTCGTTCCCCGGTTGGTACGCGGGGCTGCTGAGCACCGCTTACCTGCCGTTCACCGTGCTGCTGCTGGTGCTCATCGGCAGAGGGGTGGCGTTCGAGTACCGGGGCAAGGTCGACACCGACCGGTGGCGTCGTGCCTGGGACACGGTGATCGTGCTCGCCTCGTGGGTCGCTCCGCTGATGGTCGGACTCGTGCTGTCGGCGACCGTGTTCGGGCTGCCGCTGGACGCCAACGGTGACCGGGTCGGTGGTCCACTGGTCATCCTCACCCTGCCCAACGTGCTCGGAGCCGTGGCCGTGGCGGCCTTCTCGCTGCTGCACGGCGCCGCGTTCCTGGCGCTGAAGACCCAGGGCGACGTGCGGGAACGGGCCCACCGCTTCGCGCTGCGGTTCGGGATCCCGCTGCTGCTGCCCGTGGTGGGGCTGCTGCTGGTCGCCCAACTGCGGGAAGGAGCGCCCTGGACCTGGATTCCGCTGCTGATCGCACTGCTGACGGGGCTCGCCGCGCTCGCGCGGCAGGCGGTGGGCCGCGACGGTCAGGCGTTCGTGCTGCAGGGAGTGGCGCTGGCCGGAGTGGTGGTGACGCTGTTCGGCGCGTTGTGGCCCAACGTGCTGCCCTCCACGCTCGACCCGGCGTGGTCGCTGTCGATCGCCGAGACCGCGTCCAGCCCCTACACCCTGACCGTGGTCACCTGGGTGGCCGCGTTCGGGACCCCGGCCGTGCTGGTCTACCAGGGGTGGACCTACTGGGTGTTCCGCAAGCGGATCGGAACGAAGCACATCCCCCCGGTGCACGCCGCTTGAGAGGTTCGTCTGCTCGGGTGTGGAGGGTGGTCGCTTGGCGGAACCTCTGGCACGGCTCTCACTGCGGGGAGGCCCGACATCGGGTAGCGACCTACACAACGTCGGGCCTTCCTCGCGAGAGCCGCACCCGAGAACCCGCGGCGGTGCCAGTGGCGAGGGTGCTCGGGGCGCGGCCTGCGGCGAAGGGGCGCGGCGATTTCGCGAGAAATTTACGCCCCCGGGGCCACGGCTCGGTTGGCGTCACGACGGCACGAAGCAACGAAAGCGCGAAGCAGCAGTGAGATCGGAAGAGACCGGGTGAGGGAGGTGGGAAGCGTGACAGGTCGTTCGAGGGAGTCGAGCAGCACCGCGGGTGCCGACGGCGGCGCCGTCCTCACGAGGGGACCGTTGGGGGCGCTGCCCCGGCTGTCGCCGTCCACCCGGCGCGCCCTCTACCTCAGCGGCGCGCTGGCCGTGCTGAGCGCGTTCGCACTGATCACGCAGGCGTGGGCGCTGGCCGACGCGCTGGCGCGAGTGGTCATGCACGGCTTCGGCACCGCCGCCATCGGCGACCGGCTGGCGGTGTTGTGCGGCGCGGTGCTGGCCCGGGGCGTGCTCGGCTGGGCCACCGCGAGCGTCTCCGCCCGCGCCGCGGCCGGTGCGAAGGAGGAGCTGCGCGCCCTGCTGCTGGACTCCGCACTGCGGCGCGGCCCCGAGTGGATCGGCCGTCACGGAGCGGCGGAGCTGACCACGCTCGCCGCCAAGGGGCTGGACGCGCTCGACGCCTACTTCACGCGCTACCTCCCCGCGCTGGTGACCGCCGCCGTGGTGCCCGCGATCGTCGGTTTCCGGATTCTGCTGGCCGACTGGACCTCGGCGGCGATCGTCCTGGTCACGGTCCCGCTCATCCCGCTGTTCGCCTGGCTGGTCGGCCGCTACACCGAGAGCCGCACCAGCCGGGCCGCCGAGTCGCTGCGGCGCATGTCCGGGCAGCTGTCCGAACTGGTCCGCGCCCTGCCGGTGCTCACCGCCTTCGGCCGCGCCGAGGCACAGCGCGAGGCGGTGCGCCGCGTCAGCGAGCGGTACCGGCGCGACAGCGTCTCCACCCTGCGGATCGCGTTCCTGTCCGCGCTGGTCCTGGAGTTGTGCTCCTCGCTGTCGGTCGCGCTGGTGGCCGTGAGCATCGGGATGCGGCTGGTCTCCGGCGACCTCGACCTGGCGACCGGGCTGCTGGTGCTCGTGCTGGCGCCGGAGTGCTACCTACCGCTGCGCAACGCGGGAGCGGCGCACCACGCCAGCGAGGACGGCCTGGAGGCGGTGCGCCGCGTCGAGGAGGTCCGGTTCGACCCCGCGGATGCCGGGCAGGGCACCTCCTCGCCCGCTGACTCCGGGATTCCGAACGACGCCGAAGTTCCGAACGCCGCCGCTCCACTGCGGGTGACCGGTCTCCGGGTGGCCCGTCGGGAGGGCCACGCGCCCGACGGGCTGGATTTCACGGCTCCCCCGGGACGGGTGACCCGGCTGGAGGGCTTCGGCGGGATCGGCCCCAGCGGCAGCGGCAAGTCCACCACGTTCGCGGTACTGCTCGGGTTCACCACCCCCGAGTCCGGGACGCTGCGCTACGGCGAGACCGAGATCGGCAGGCCGGACTCCGCGAGCTGGCGCGCCACGGTCGCCTGGATCCCGCAACGCCCCGCGTTCTCCGGTGGAACGGTCACCGACGAGCTGCTGCTCGCTGTCAGCGACCAGCCCGAGGGCACCGCCGACCACATCGACGAGGTGCTGCGCGCGGCGGCGGCCGAGCACCTGGCCGGACGTCCCGTCGATTCGCTGTCCACCGGTGAGCGGCAACGCGTGGCGGTGGCACGTGGCCTGCTGCGGCTGCGCGGCCGGGCCCGCGTGCTGCTGGCCGACGAGCCGACCGCCCATCTGGACGCCGCCACCGCCGCGCACATCGCCGCCGCGATCGGGGACGCGGCGGACTCAGGAGCGGTCGTCGTGCTGGCCAGCCACCGCCCCGGACCCGCCGAGCCCCGCGAGGCGCCACCCGACGACCACGAGCGCGGCACCGAACACTCCCCCACCGCCTCCGGCCCCGCCCGCATCCGGGAGCTGGTCACGGCGCGCGGAGTCGGCGGCGCCGCGCTCGGTGTGCTCTCGCTGCTTTCCGGTATAGCGCTGACCGCCACCTCGGCGTGGCTGATCGCGCGTGCCGCGCAGCAGCCACCGGTGCTGACGCTCAGCGTCGCCGCCGTGGGGGTCCGGACCTTCGCGCTGTCCCGCGCCGTGCTGCGCTACTTGGAGCGGCTGGCCACCCACGACGCCGCGTTCCGGCTGGCGGGGAGCCTGCGGGAACGGCTGTGGGACGGGTTGGTCCGCTGGGGACCCGCACGCGCGGCCGCGCTGGTGCGCGGCGACGGCGCCGCCAGGCTGGTGGACGACACCGACAACGTGCGGGACCTGGTACCCCGTGTGCTGGGGCCGCCGTTGACCGCTGTCGGAGTGGGCGGCGGGGCCGTTGTCGTGCAGGCCCTGGTGCTGCCCGAGGCCGGACTGCTGCTCGCGGTCGCGCTGCTGCTGGCGGGAGTGCTGGCTCCGCTGGTGGCGCTGGCGGTGCAGCGTCACGCGGCGGCCGTGGTGGCCGCGGGACGCCGTGAGGTGTCCATCCGGGTGCTGGGACTGCTCGAATCCGCCGCCGAGCTGCTGTCGTTCGGTGCCGCCGGTGAGCGGCGTGCGGAACTGGCACGCGCGGACGCGAAGCTGGCGCGCGAGGCCCGCAGGGCGGCCTCGGGTGAGGGGGCGGCCGGAGCCGTCGTCACGCTCGTGATGGGGGCCGCCGTGGTCGGCTGCACCGCGCTGGCGGCGCGGGCGGTGGCGGCCGGGGAGCTCGCCCCGGTGCTGGCGCCGCTGCTCGCGTTGGTGCCGCTGGCGGCCGGCGAGGCGGTCGCCGAGCTCCCCACCGCCGCGCAGCAGTGGCTGCCGCTGCGCGGGGCGCAACAGCGGTTGAGCCCGTTCCTGTCCGATTCGGACCGGGCTGAGGGGACACCACCCGAGTCGGCGGAAACCGGTCCGACCCGGGAACAGCCGGTCGCTCCGGGTGAGGTGCTGCTCGAGGACGTCCGAGCGAGGTGGCCCGGGGCCGATGTGCCCGCGTTGTCCGGCGTGACACTGCGCGTGCCACCGGGATCGCACGTGGCCGTGGTGGGCGACTCGGGCGGTGGGAAATCCACCACGCTGGCGGTGCTGGCCGGTCTGCTGCCGGTGACGAGCGGGACGTGCGCGGTGGGCGGCAGGGTCGCGTGGTGCCCGCAGGACCCGCAGCTGGTCTCCACCACGATCCGCGAGAACCTCCGGCTGGCCGATCCCACCGCCGACGACCGCCGGTTGGCGGCGACGCTGCGCTCGGCCGGGCTGAGTGGCTGGGAGGACTCGCTGGACAGCGTGGTCGGCACCGGCGGGACCGAGCTCTCCGGCGGCGAGGCGCGGCGGCTGGCGCTGGCCAGGGCGCTGCTGGTTCCCGACGCGGAGGTGCTGCTGCTGGACGAGCCGACCGCCCACCTGGACGAGCCGACCGCGCTGGAACTGCTGGACACCCTGGAGCGCGAGTCACACGGCCGCACCGTGGTGCGGGTGACGCACCACGACCGCGAGGTGCACCGGGCGGATCTGGTGGTTCGCATCCGCCACGGCCAGGCGGAGGTGGTGCACCGCTCGGCGCACCCCGCGTAGCGCGAGTGTCGGGAACCGAGCCGAACCGGAGTGGATTCCCGACGAGGTGCTCTCCGGCTGAATCCTCCGGCGGGGATCACCGGCGGGTGCTCGATTCAGCGTTCCCGGCGAAGCGGAAAAACCCCGCTCGGAATTGGAACGGAAAAACGGTCGGCTCGATCCTTTCCGATCCGTCGGAAGGAACGAGCCGACCGTTCCGCTCGTCAGGTGCGAATCAGTCGATGGGAACGGCGCTCCACCGCTGGGACAGGCTGTCCACGTCCTTGTTCAGCACGATGTCGCGCGAGGGGTAGGCCACCTGGTAGGGGTTCATCACCCGGTGAGCGTTGTTGTACGGCGAGATGCGCAGCCCCTCGTCCTTGTCCACGTTCCACCACTGCTCGCGGTCACCGCGGTCGCACTCCTGCTGCCGCACGTGGCGCAGCGCGTCCTGGTTGTCCGGCTGCAGGCAGAGCCCCGAGCCGACGTTCTTGATGCGGAGCACCCCGCTGAACCCGGTGGGCAGAAACTTCCACTGCTCCTGGAGCCGGTTCGCGTCGGTCCGGTGCTGGTACCACAGGTCCAGGATGCCGTTCTCCGAGGTGTTCCACCCCTTGGCGATCATGAACAGGTGGGCGCTGCGGTTGTAGAGGTGGTAGGGCTCGTCCAGCACGATCGAGGTCTGCGCCTCGCGCGCCCCAGGCCGCTGTTCGTGTTGTTCAGCGGCACCGGCCCCTGCCCCCATCACTCCGAGCATGGAGAGCGTCGTGGCGAGCACCAGGGCGATCCGCTTGTTCAACTTCACCGGGATCCGGTCCTTTCTCGTGATCATTTCGTGATTCCCGGTGAAACTGTCGAGCACTCGAGGAACAAGATCAACATATCGTTCGGGTGAACCGCCCAAGGTGCTTCACCGCGAGGGCTATCCGGCTGCTCAGGCAGCCATGACCCGTTCCCGGTACGACGACGGCTCGGCAACGTCCCGTGCGTCGCGACCTGCTCCCCCGTTTCCAAAATTCGTCCGTTGTAGCTGGCGTAATCCGGAACCGGCACGACTCGGCACGAGCCGGTGTTTGCCGATGTAGCCGGATTCGGGAATCCGCTCGGGCACTTCGGGCAGGCTGAGCAACCTGGCGAGGTCTTCTTCGGCGAGGCTGGCGGGGCGGCGTGGTCGTTGTCTGCTCGCGTTCGGGGGTCGGTAGTCGGGATGGTTGCGCAGGGCGAGTCGTTCTGCCGGTGTGGGGTTGGGGTCGGGCCGGTGGCCGAGGGCGTCCCACCAGCCGGAGTCGGGTGAGCGGTCGGGGCCGTGCAGCACGATCGTGGCTGTTTCCAGTAGTGAGTCCGACGGGATCGGACCACAGCTCGCTCCCGGCGTGCTGTCCCCGGAGGTGGAACCGTCGTGGTGCTTTGCCGAGTCGCTGTTCGGTTGCCGCGTGAGCAGACCGGCGACCGTCAGCGCGCCCGGACCGGCGTCGGCGTGCTCGCCGTGCCCGCCGCGCAGCGGGGCCAGCGCGCTGCCCACCGCCAGCGCCAGCAACGTTCCCACCAGCCACAACAACCCCAATGGCTGGTGCAGCGCGGCCAGCCCCAGCGTGCTCACCGCCGTCACAGCGCACCCCCGTGATCGCCAAAGCGTTCGCGGAGCTTGCGGCTGGTCTCCTGTTCCTGGCGCTCCTGCTCGCGGCCGTGTTCGATGGCCGCGCTCATGCAGATGTCGCAGGTCGGCACCAGCCAGTCCACCTCGGACGGATCCGTCAGCACCACGTGCTGCCCGCACAACGTGTCACGCCGCTGCTCCGGACGCGGCCGGATCTCGCGGGAGAAGGCGTGGCGAAACCCGCCCACCGGGTTCCACCACACCACCGGACCCGACCAACCCCACCCCAACAACGGAACCTCAAGCATCGCCAACACTCCTTACTTATCAATCGGTGTAACTACTTTGTAGAAGTAGCTCGTGTTAATAGCAACTACTATGCCTCGATCGGATGATGCGAAACGAGCTGCGAAACTGGGGCAGAAACGACCTACAGGAAGGCCGCCGATGCACGTGAACGCCAGCCCTGCAGTGGTGCGCCGTCTGGTGGCGTACGGCCTGACCAACCTGCGCAAGCGTGCCGGGCACTCCCAGGCCGAAGCCGCGAAGTACATGCGCTGTTCACAGGGCAAGATCGCCAACCTCGAGAACAGCCGTAACCTGCCGAGGCTGGAGTTCATCGAGAAGCTGCTGCGCCACTACGACGCCGAAGACGAGATCCCGCGCTACACCGAACTGCTGGAAACCGCCGAACAGCGAACCTGGTGGGATCGGCTATCCGACACGAAAACCCTCGTTGGTTTGCAAACTTTCATCGGACTGGAAGACGGAGCCAGCAAGACCGAGGGATTCCACGCGCTGCTGGTTCCGGGACTGATGCAGACCTCCGATTACACACGCGAAGTCGTTCGGGGCGGCCAGCAGTCGGACAGCGACCTGGAGTACAAGGTCGAGTTGCGCGGCAGACGCCAGCAAGCGCTCACCCGGTCTACCGAGCCGCTGCACGCCTGGATGGTCATCGACGAATGCGCGCTCGATCGTCGCGTCGGCGATACGGCGACCATGCGGGGACAGCTCGAACACCTCGTCGAGCTCGCCGAACTCGACAACGTCCAGATCCAGGTCTGTCCCGCCAGCGTAGGACCGCACCCTGGCCTGACCGGCACATTCGAGATCCTGCATTTCCCGATCTCCGAAGATCCCGGCGTGGTCTACGTTGAGACCCGAGTACGCGCGGTGTGGTTCGAGGACAAGCCCGAAATCGATCAATACACCCAGGTCATGAACCACCTACGCGCGCTGGCCAACACTCCGGAAGAGTCGAAGAAGCTGCTCACCGAAAAGCTGAAGGAGCTCTAGACGATGCGATTCACCGCCCACGACTGGCAGAAGTCCTCCTACTCCAATGATGACCAAGGTTGCGTCGAAGTCGCCTTATCCAGCCGGGCCGTCGCCGTCCGCGACACCAAGGACCGCGCGGGCGGCACCCTCACCGTCACCCCCGCAACCTGGGCAGGATTCCTGAACCACCTCAAAACCGGCGACTACGACCAGGGCTGACCTCGCGCGCACGCCGCTACACCGTGGCCGGGGCGTCGATTTCTCGCGAAATTGTCGGCACGACCACTCGAATTCGGCAAACAGGTGCTCGGGATCGCGCCGCTCAGTCCTCCAACCCCCGCCCCACGGTGTCGAGCGCGTCGGTGAGCGCGGCCAGTTGTTCGCGGCTGAGCAGGTCGATCAGCGAGGAGCGGACCAGTTCGACGTGGCCCGGCGCCACCCGGTTCAGCTTCGCCATGCCCTCCTCGGTCAGCACCGCGAACACCCCGCGATCGTCGCCGGGGCACGAGCTGCGCCGCACCAGCCCGGCCTTCTCGAGCTTGCCGATCTGGTACGAAGCCCCGCTCTTGGAGGTCAACAGCGACTCGGCCAGCTCGGTCATCCGCAGCTGCCGCTCCGGCTCGTCGGCCAGCCGCACCAGGATCTCGTACTGCGGATGCGACAGTCCCTCCTGCTCACGCAGGTGATGTTCCACACGCCGCTCCACCCGGTGACTCGCCTCCAGAAAGGCGTTCCACGCGGCCTTTTCCTCGGAGTCCAGCCACCTTGGTTGCGTCATGCACCCATCATAGCGGTTGTTCGAATTTGAACAACCCGGTAACTTGGCGCTGGTTTCAATTTGAACTATCCGGGTCGGGAGCTCCCCGGCTCCGAACCACAGGAGGAAGACCGTGCCGCAGTTACCAACCGCAGTCCGCGATCTCGCCCTGCTTCTCGGACGAGTCGTGCTCGGAATCGTGTTCATCGCCCACGGCATGCAGAAGTTCACCCAGTGGGGGATCAGCGGCACCACCGAATCGTTCGCGGGCATGGACATCCCCGCCCCCGGAGTATCAGCCTGGTTCGCCGCACTGGTGGAGACGCTGGGCGGCATCGCACTGATCCTGGGAGTAGCACTGCCGCTCGCAGGCGTGCTGTTGGCGGCGGTCATGCTCGGGGCGTTGTTCTTCGTCCACCTCAGCCAGGGCTTCTTCACCTCCGGTGGTGGCTACGAGTACGTGCTCGTGCTGGCCGCCGCCGCGCTCGCCCTCGGTTTCAGCGGCGGCAACTACTCGATCGACCGGCTGCTGCGCAAACCGCGCGAATCGGGAGCCACTCCGAGTACGACGAACGCCTGAACAACGTCCGCTCGGGCCACGACGCGGTACTCGGCACCGCGTCGCACCGGCACGGGCTGCCGGCGGTCGCGTCGCGAGCGGAGTGCCCGAGACGGGAGCCGCCGCGAAACGGGAAATGCCGGGTGGAACCGTGACCTCCTCGGACGAGGGATCCGACAGTGTCCGGTCACGGTCCCACCCTCGCGGGGCGGCAAAAGGAGGCGCCAACCGCCCCACGACGACGTCAATTTCTCGCGAAATCGCCGCGCCCCACGGGGAGCGACCCCGTGGGGAGCACCTCGGCCCGTGAGTCTCACCCCATCCAGTCGCGCCAGAGCTCGCGCATGCTGTCCAGGGTCTCGCGGTAGCGGCGGTAGCCGTCCTCGTAGCGGTCCCGCACGTCCGGATTGGGCCGGACCTCGCGCAGCGGCAGGGTCCACTCGCCGGAGTCGACCTCGTCGCCGAGCGCGCGGGCGGCCGTCACCGCCGCTCCCCTCGCACCCATGCCGGGATCGTCCGTGAGGTGCAGCGGCTGCCCCAGCACGTCCGCGAACACCTGCGCCCAGGGATGCGAGCGCGTGCCGCCGCCGCAGGCCACCAGCTTGCCGTTCAACCCGGCCGCCTCGAAGCAGTGCCGCGCCGCGTAGGCCACGCTCTCGCAGACCGCCCGCACCACGTCGCTGCGGCTGGTGCCCAACCGCACCCCGCTGATCTGCCCGCTGGCGCGCGGATCCACGAACGGCGAGCGCTCCCCGCCCGGCGCCAGGAACGGCAGCGCGGAGACGTCGTTGGCCCCCGGCGGGCTGGCCTCCAGCGCCCCGCCGAGATCACCGATCTCCATGCCGAGCAGGTCCAGCACCCAGTCGAGGCTGGCGGTTCCCACCATCGCGGGCATGCCGTGCAGCAGCTGGTTCTCCTCGGGCGTGCACAACCACATCCCGGAGGGCTCTTCCTGCCAACGACGATCGCCCGACTCGGTGAGCACCTGACAGGCCAGCGTGGTCCCCACGATCAGCAGCCCGTCGCCGAACTCGTGCAGCCCGCCGCCCACGGCGCAGGCGGGCAGGTCGAACGGACCCGCCGTGACCGGCAACCCCCGGGGCAGCCCCAGCAGTTCCGCGCCGTTGGCGTCGAGCTCGAAGAGCTGCCTCGGCCGAGCGGGCTTGGGCAGCAGGTGCCGAAACTCGGTCAGCCCGCACACCTCCAGCGCCCGCTCGTCGTACTCCCTGGTGTCGGCGTCCAGGAACGGCACGGAGGCGTCCGAGGCGTCCACGCTGATCTCGCCGGTCAGCACGTGCAGCACCGAGTCGACGCAGTACCCGGCCACCGCGGCGTTACGCAGCGACTCCGGCTCGTTGTCGCGCAGGTGGGCCAGCAGGGGTCCCTGCGCACCGGGGAACAGCCCGTTGCCGGTGCGCTCGTAGACCTGCCTGCTGACCCCGTCGCGCTGCCACCGCTTGACCACGGAAGCGGCGCGACCGTCCATCCACGAGATGGGCTGCCGGACCGGCCTTCCGACGGAGTCCCGCAACCACAACCCGTCGCCCTGCCCGGTCAGCGCCACCGCGCGCGGCTGCTGCCCGGTCTGCTCACCCACGTCGCGCACCACCGCCGCCACGGTGGAGACCACGTCGTCGAGGTCCTGCTCCACCCTGCCGTCGGGGTAGTGCTCCAGGTGCGACTGCCTGCTCGCCTCGGCGAGCACGCGGCCCGCGTCGTCGAAGGCCGCCGCCTTGGTCAGCGAAGTTCCGATGTCGACCGCGGTGATCATGTCTCGCTCCCCAGAACATCGGGATTGGCCAGGTGCGCGGCCCGCTCGCCCCGCGCGAACCGGTCGACCTCGGCTGCCACGATCTCGGCGGCACGGTGCGCGGTCTGCCTGGTCGCGCCCGCGAGGTGCGGGGTGGTGATGAGGTTGGGAGCGCCGTGCAGCGGCCACTCCGGCGGCGGGGGCTCCTCGTCGTAGACGTCCAGCGCCAGCGCACCCAGCTCGCCGCTGCGCAGCAGCCCGGGCAGCGGCTGGTAGTCGAGCAGGCCACCGCGGGCGGTGTTGACCAGCACCGCGCCCTCGGGCAGCAGCGCCAGGCGGTCGGCGTCGAGCAGGTGCTTGGTCTCCGGGGTGAGCCTGGCGTGCAGGCTGACCACCGAGCAGCGGGGCAGCATCTCCTCCAGCGCGACGGGTTCCACACCGTCGGCGCGCAGTCCGTCCTGATCGGCGTAGGGATCGGCGACCAGCACTTCCGCGCCGAAGGTACGCAGCACCTTGGCCACCCTGCTGCCGATCGCGCCGTAGCCGACCAGGCCGACCGTGCTGCCCTCCAGCTCGATGCCCGCCTCTGGGTAGGCGTAGAAGTCGCCCCGCCAGTTGCCCCGCTTGAGCTCGGCGTCGGCGTCGGGGATGCGGCGCATCGCGGCCAGGATCATGCCCACCGCGTACTCGGCGGCAGCGGCGGCGTTGCGGCCGGGTGCGTAGGTGACCGACACCCCCGCCCTGGTCGCCGCCGCGAGGTCCACGTTGACCGGACCACCGCGCGAGACCGCGACCAGTTTCAACGAGGGTGCCGCTGCGAACACGCGCTCGGTGAACGGCGCCATCTGGGTGACGCACACCTCGGCGCCCTCGACGGCCTCGATCACCTGCTGTTCGGTTCCGCTGGCCTCCTCGACCCCGCCGACGGGGCCGAACGGCTCGACCGGCCAGGGCAGTTTGAGCTTGCCGACCTCGACGTCGTTCACCCGGGAACGCACGGCGTTCTCGAGCAGGTCGGGGCCGACGAAGTTGTCGCCCGCTGCCAGCACGCGCACTGTTCATTCCTCCTTCAGCGGTCTCACCGCTGTCCGATGGCTCACCGCGGCGGTTTCCGGGGCGACCGGCCTCCGCGGGCTCGGCGCCCCCGACCGCTCCGGCCGCGGCGACCGCCGCGAGCCGCGGCTATCAGCTCTGGTGTTCGTAGTCGGTTATGTATGCGACCTTGGCCGCGCTCGCCGAGGACGGGTCGAAGGAATAGCCCAACCACTCGTCGACCAGTCGTTTGGCCAGTTCGGGTCCGATGACCCTGGACCCCATGGTCAGCACCTGGCAGTCGTTCGACTTGATGGAGCGCTCCGCCGAATAGGAGTCGTGCGCGACGGTAGCGCGCACCCCGTCGACCTTGTTCGCCGAGATGCACATACCGATGCCGGTGCCGCAGATCAGCACCGCACGATCGGCGTCGCCGCGTGCCACGGCTTCCGCCGCCGCCAGCCCCAGCCGGGGGTAGGCGCGGTCGTCGGAGTCGTCGTGCACGCCGTAGTCCAGCACCTCGGTGACCCTGGTGTCACCCTCCAGCTGTTCGGCGATCAGTTTCTTGAGTGCCACACCGGCGTTGTCGGCCGCCACGGCCACGGTGATCGGGCTCATGATCGCGGGTTCCCCTTTCGACGGTTTCGTTCGCACGCGCCGTCGGACACTCCGGCGGCCACGGCGCTGAGCAGCAGGGCCAGTGAGGTGGCACCGGGGTCGGCGGTGCCCTCGTCGTGCCCGCCCAACCGCGAGGCACGGCCACGTGCCGAGGTCAGCCGCGCGGTGTCCCGCGCCGCCTTGGTGGCGACCTCGGCGGCGGCGGTCAGCGCGTTGGGCAGCTCGGTGCCTGCCCGGGAGCACTCGGCGAGTTCGTCGGCGAACGGTTCCAGCGCGTCGAGCAGCGTCTTGTCGCCCCTGGCGGAGCCACCGAGTTCGGCGACCGCCCGGGACGCCTCCCGCACCGCTTCGGAGAGCACGGCGGTGTCCACGGTCGGGTGCTCGCGCAGTCCGGCGCCGGTCTGGCTGAGCAGGGTTCCGTAGAGCGCCCCGGAAGCGCCGCCCGCCGCGTCGGCCAGCGCGGTCCCGGCCGCCAGCAGCGCGTCACCGATCGAACGGGGATCGGCCGCGTCGCTGCCAGCCCGGTCGGCTGCCCGAACGGCGGCCCGCAGGCCGCGCACGATGCCCTGGCCGTGGTCACCGTCACCGGCCACCGCGTCGAGCCGACCCAGTTCGTCCTCGGCGTCGGCCACGTCGCCCAGCGCTCGGTCGAGCAGTTCGTGCACGAGTCCGCCCCGGCTGGTGACGTCCTCGGCGGGGGCCGCGCCGCGTTCCTCGGGACCGGGCTCGTGTTCGGTCAGCGGCCGCAGCGGCCGGTAACCGGGGGTGTCGCAATCCGCGTCGTAGAGCTCGGCGAGCTCGTCGTCCAGCGCGAGCAGCGACAGCGAGAGCCCGGCCATATCCAGCGAGGTGACGAACTCCCCCACCTCGGGGCGGTGCGGGCGCAGTCCGGCGGCCCGCAACCTGCGCTCGATGGCCGGGTAGCAGGCGAACATCTCCTCGTACTTGGTGCGTCCCAGGCCGTTGAGCAGCACGGCCACCCGATCGGTACCGGCGGGCAGCTCGGTCAGCAGGTTGTCGACCAGTTCGGCGGCCAGTTCCTCGGCGCTCATCGCCTCGGCGCTGCGCGCGCCGGACTCGCCGTGGATCCCCAGTCCCAGTTCCATCCGGCCGGGGTCGACGGTGAACAGCGGTTCCGACTTGCCGGGCAGGGTGCAGCCGCCGAAGGCGGCGCCGTAGGTGCGGGTGCGGTCGTTGGCCTTGCGCGCCAACGCGGCCACGCTGTCCAGGCTCTCGCCGCGTTCGGCCGCGGCACCGGCGACCTTGAACACGAAGAAGTCACCGGCCACGCCGCGCCGGACCTCGGGGGTGTCGGCGGAGCCGCTGGCGATGTCGTCGGTGACCAGCACGGTGCGGCTGTCGATGCCCTCGGCTGCCAGTCGCCGCGCGGCGAGCCCGAAGTGCATCACGTCGCCGGAGTAGTTGCCGTAGCTGAACAGCACGCCCGCTCCGCCGTCGGCGGCCAGCGCGGTCCGGTAGACCTGCTCGGCGCTGGGGCTGGTGAACACGTCGCCGATGACGGCGGCGTCGGCGAGGCCGGGACCGACGAGTCCGGCGAAGGCCGGGTAGTGCCCGCAACCACCACCGATGATCACCGAAACCTTGCCCTGGCGGGGAGCGTGCCTGCCCACCACGCCGTAAGCACCGGGCACGCGCGCCACGGTGCGGCCGTAGGCGGCGACGAAACCGTCCAGCCAGGAGTCCTTGAACGTCGCGGAGTCCGTCAGTCCGGTCATCAGGCACCCTCGCTCTCGGTCACGGGGTCGGACAGCATGGACAGCAGGGTTTTCCGCACGTGGTCCAGCGAGTCGGCGACGACGCTCGCCGAGGCGATGGCATCCGGTTTGGGGGGATAGCCGGCGTTGGGGATGGCGACCACGCTCATCCCGGCCGCGTGGGCGGCGCGGATCCCGTTGCTGGAGTCCTCGACGCCCGCGCACTCCGCGCCGGTGAACCCGAGCCGCCGGGCGGCCTCGGTGTAGACGTCGGGACTGGGCTTTCCCCTGGGCACCTCGGCGCTGGAGACGGTGGCCGTGAAGTGCTCGGCCAGGCCGTGCCGCTGCAGCACGGCGTCGATCAGCGGTCTGGCCGCCGAGGATGCGAGCGCGATCGGAACCACCGAGCTGACCTCGGTGACCATCTCACGGGCGCCGTCGAGCAGTTCGATCTCGCCGTCGTCCAGTGCGGCGATCATGTCGTCGACGACCGCGCGTTCGGTCTCCGAGGCGGGTTCCGGGGTCCCGCAGACCCTGCCCAGATAGGCCGACCATTCGGGCGAGCTCATGCCCTGGACCGTCGAGGTGTCCTCGGCGCTCCACTCGTGCCCGTGCCGGGCGGCGTAGCGGCTCCACATCCGTTCCCAGAGGTGTTCGCTCTCCACCAGTACGCCGTCCATGTCGAACACGACCGCCCGCAGCGGTCCCGTCGGCCGGGACTCGGTTACCTCACTGACCGTCATGCGCCGTCCTTTCACAAACTTGACGTTAAATTAACTCTAGTTACTTTAATTGTCCAGCCCCGAGTTAACAGGCCCCGGGGAACACTTCCCCCGAACAACGCAGTGAAGCCGAGCGATCACCCCTGGACCGATTCACGATCGGACACGTCGCGTCCACGGCCGGAAACCGAGAAATAACATCTTGCGCGTGAAAGTAACGAGGTGCATGATACTCGGTTAACACCGGCGGTGCCGCGCATCACAGCTCGATCGCCCATCCGCCGCGTCAACAGGGCCCCTCGACCGAGGCCGCGGGGTCCGGCAACACCAGTCGCTTCGGAGGCGAAAACATTGGTACAGCAACCAGCAGCGGCGGACGGTTCGACCGCCGCGTCGGAGAGCCGTAGTTGGCTCGACAGAATCGGTATCCCCAAGCCGCTGCTCTGGGGCTTCGTCGGTGTGCTGATCTTCATGATCGGCGACGGCGTGGAGATCACCTACCTGACCCAGTACCTGACGCAGCCCGACGGCGGCGGGCTGGCGGGCTCGCAGGCCACCTTCGCCACGGTGACCATCTACGGCCTAGCCGTGATGATCGCCTCCTGGTTCTCCGGCACGCTGTCCTCGATCTGGGGACCCCGCTACGTGATGTGGCTCGGCGCGGGCTGGTGGGTCGTCTTCGAACTCCTCTTCCTGTACGTGGCGATCCCCTCGCAGAGCTACCTGCTGATCGTGACCATCTACGGCATCCGCGGCTTCGCCTACCCGCTGTTCGCCTACGCCTTCCTGGTGTGGGCGCAGGTGGCCAGCCCGGTGCACATGCGCGGCTCGGTCGCGGGCTGGTTCTGGTTCGTGTTCACCGGTGGTCTGCCCACCCTGGGTGCGGCGGTGGCCGCCTTCGCGATCGGCCCGATGGGCATGAGCCTGCACAACACGCTGGTGCTCTCGCTGGTGCTGGTCGCCGTCGGCGGTGTGATCGGCTGCTCGGTCCGCGAACCGCACGGCACCAAGCCCATCGCCGACGAGACCGTGCGGAACCCCCGCAGCCCGAAACGACTGATCGAGGGCGTCGACATCATCTGGCGCGACAAGCGGACCCTGGCGGGCGGTATCACCCGTATCGTCAACACCGCGCCGGAGTTCGGCTTCTTCGCGATGTTCCCCTTCGTCTTCGGACCGGAGACACCCGGTGGCGGCTTCCTCACCGCCCCCGAGATCGCGGCCATGACCAGCATCGTCTACGGCGCCAACATCGCGGCCAACCTGGCGTTCGGTGTGCTGGGTGACTACTTCGGCTGGCGTCGCACCGTGACCTGGTTCGGCTGCGTGGGCTGCGCGATCGCCACCCCGCTGTGGTACTTCGCCTCGATCTCCAGCGAGAGCTTCGGCGTCGCCGCCACGCTGGGCGCCGTCTACGGCGTGCTGCTGGCAGGATTCGTCCCGCTCTCGGCCCTGATGCCGTCCATGGTCACCACCAAGGACAAGGGCTCGGCGCTGGCGGTGCTCAACTTCGGCGCCGGCGGTGCGGCCTTCCTCGGGCCGGTGACGGTCTACGCCATCCACCCGATCTTCGGCGGCGGCGGCGTGGCCATCGCGTTCGCGCTGATGTACGTGATCGTCGCGGTGCTGTCCACCTTCGTCAAGGACGGCAGCGACCCGGGCGAGGCCAAGAAGGCGCGGGCGGCCACCGCGACCGCACCGGCGGGGGCCACGACCGGCTGACCGGGCAGGCCCCGCTCCACCGCTCGGGGAGGTGCTCGCACCGAACCGGGTGAGCAGTCGACGCCGCGTGGCGTCAGGGGCGTTCGGAACGGTCACGGGCAAGCACCTCCGAACGCCCCGCCCCCTGGAGACGGCGCGTGTGGCACCCCGCCACACGCGCCGCTCGGCTCGGCACACCGGGATCGAGGGCCGATGCGCGATCCTGGTGACCGACACACCGTCCCGACCAACACGGTCCCGAACACGCGACGAGAGCCGATGACCAGCGAAGCGAACAACCAACGGCCCGCCCCCACCGAACTGGTACTGCTCGACGTCGGCGGGCCGATCTACGACGACGCGGTCTACCGCGACGCGCTGCTGCGGGCCACCCGCGAACTCGCCGGAGCCGAGATCGACCGCGAGACGTTCCAGCGGGTCTACGACGAACAACGACAGCGCCAGGCGGGATCGCTGCGCACCGCGATCGCGGAGCACTTCCTCACCCCGGACGACCGGAAACGACTGTCCGATCTGGCCGAGAGCTACTGGGAATACCCCCCGAGCGCCCTCTACCCGGAAGTGCTGCCCACCGTGCGCGCGCTCGCCAGGACGTACCGACTGGCCGTGGTGGCCAACCAGCGAGAGCTGGTGGTGGAGGCACTGCGCCGCGACGGCATCGCCGAGCACATCGACGTCTGGGCGATCTCGGAGACAGTGGGCGCGGAGAAGCCCGACCCGGCGATCTTCCGGTACGCCATGGACCGCGCCGGTGTCTCCGCCGCCGAAACCGTGCACGTCGGCAACCGGCTGGACACCGACGTGCGCGGCGCGAAACGGGTCGGACTGCGCAGCGTGTGGATCACGCGCGGTGAGGCCCCTCCCCACCCGACCTCGGAACAGCTGGCCGAACCGGACGCCGTGATCCGCTCACTCGACGAGCTACCGGCGGCACTGGAACGGCTGTGAAGGACCCCACCTTGAGCACCGAAACGGCAGTACGACACACCGGAGGCACCGAACCGCTGGTGGCGGGCGTGGACATCGCCACGGCCGAGGTGCGCGTCGAGGTACGCGACGCCGGTGGCGAGCTCGCGGCGACAGCGGCCACCGCCCTGCCACGGCCGGTGCACGGTGCCGACGGTTCCTCCGAACAGGACGCGCGGAGCTGGTGGCCCGCCGTGCGCGACGCGCTGGCCCGCTGCACCGCCGAACTCGGCGACCGGAGCCGCGCGATCACGGCGCTGGCCGTCTGCGCCACCTCGGGCACCGTCACGGCCGTGAACAGCGCGGCGGAGCCGGTGGCACCGGCGATCATGTACGACGACCGCCGCGGCGCCGAGCACGCCGCGCTGGCCCGGCGTGCCGGAGCGGGGCGGTGGGACGACATCGGGATCACTCCCTCGGCCACCTCGGGCCTGGCGCACCTGGCGCTGCTTGCGGAACGCACCGAGGCCCCCGGGGCCAGGCTGCTGCACACCCCGGACCTGATGGCCGAACGGCTGGTGGGGCATCCGGTGCCCACCGACAGCAGCCACGCGCTCAAGAGCGGCTACGATCCGCTGCGCCGACAGTGGGTGCACGAGGCGCTGGACTCGGTGGGTGTGGACGCGGCGCGGCTGCCCGAGGTGGTGGCGCCCGCACGACCGCTGGGGACGATCTCCCGCGAGGCCGCGTCCGAGACCGGGCTGCCGGTCGGCTGCGAGGTGCGCTCCGGGATGACGGACGGCTGTGCCGGGCAGCTCGCCGCGGGGGCGGTGGACACCGGGCGGGTGGTCACGGTCATCGGGACCACCCTGGTGCTCAAGGCCGTCTCGGCGGAACTGGTGCACGACCCGACCGGTGTGGTCTACAGCCACCGGCACCCCGAGGGCGGCTGGCTGCCGGGAGGGGCGTCGAACACCGGCGGTGAGGCCCTGGCCGACGTGACCGACGAGCTGGCCGAGCTGGACCGCGCGGCCGCGGCACGTGGCCCCGCCGGGGTGCTGTGCTACCCGCTGCGCAGGCAGGGGGAACGTTTCCCGTTCTCCGACGAGCGGGCACGCGGTTTCCTGTCGGGCGAGCCCGCCGACCGCGTGGAGCTGCACCGCGCACGACTCGAGGGCGTGGCGTTCTGCGAGAAACTGGCGCTGCGACGGCTCGGCTCGCTCGGCGCACCCGTGACCGGACCGGTCCGCACCGCCGGGGGAGGTGCCCGCAGCCTCACCTGGTGCCGGATCCGCGCATCGGTGCTCGGTGAACCGGTGCTGCGGGTTCCCCGGGCCGGTACGCCGCTGGGAGCGGCACTGCTCGCGGCCTGTGGCACGGTCCACCCCGATCTGGGGACCGCCGCCGCGGCCATGACACCGGAGGCGGAGTCGGTGGAACCGGTGCCCGGTGAGGTGGCACGGCTCGCCGAGAGCTACGAGGCGTTCCACGCCGAGCTGCTCGGCAGGGGGTGGCTCTCGTGACGACTACCGACCAGGGGGCGCCCGGGGCGGTGAATTTTCCGTGCGAGACTCGGGGCGGCACGACTTCGGACGATACGGGTCACTTCGCTGAGGTTAACCTCAATTCGCTGAGGCTCACTTATTTGAGGAAAGCCAAACTTCTTTGAGGAAACCCTGATAAAAACGCCACGAATCAAAAGGCGTACATTCGTGGTATGACTTTGAAGGCAGCCAAACCGGAAGAACACGAATCCAAGTTCCACGAGCTGCTGCAAAAGCAGGTGCGCAGCGAGTTCAATGCCTCACAGCAGTACATCGCGCTCGCCGTGTGGTTCGACAAATCCGATCTTCCCCGCCTCGCCGCGCACTTCTACAAGCAGGCGCTGGAAGAGCGCAATCACGGCATGATGATCGTGCGGTTCCTGATGGACAACGACATTTCCGCGCACATTCCGGCGGTCGACGAGGTGCGCAACGAGTTCAACGAGGCGCGGGAACTCGTGGCCCTGGCGCTGGAGCAGGAACGCGAGGTCACCCGCGAGATCGAGATGCTGGCCAGGACCGCGCGCGCCGAGGACGACTACATCGGCGAGCAGTTCATGCAGTGGTTCCTCAAGGAGCAGGTCGAGGAGGTCTCGCAGATGTCCACCCTGCTGACCGTGGTCGACCGCGCGAACGGCAACCTCTTCGAGGTGGAGAACTTCCTCGCCCGGGAGCAGGTGGGCGACGACGGGGAGGACCCTTCCGCACCCGAGGCAGCAGGCGGCGCCGTCTGAGATCCCATGGCGCGGCGGCCCGACGATTTCGCGAGAAATCGACGCCGACCCAGTCTCACCACCCCACCGGCGCGTCAATTTCGCGAGAAATCGCCACGCCCCGAGCGGCGCGGTGTCGAACTCCGACCACCCTCGCGGTCGGCATCCGTGCTGCCCCACCGCGGCACCGAATCCCCACCTCGCCACCGGCACCGCCGCGGGTTCTCGCGTGCGGCTCTCGCGAGGAAGGCCCGACGTGACGTAGGTGCCTACTCGATGTCGGGCCTCCCCGCAGCGAGAGCCGTGCGCGAGGTTCCGCCAAGCGACCACCCGAGCAAACCGGGCCACCCCGGCGGCACTAACGAATGGTGATCTGCCTCCCGCGAAGGCCGTCCCGGGCACGCCGCTCGGCCGCGTCCAAGCCCTGCTCGTCCAGCGAGGCCAGCGCCTCGTCCAACCGCTGCCCCAGCGCGGCGGCGGGCTCCTCCCACTCGCGGTGGTGCTTCTCGCGGTCCAGGTCCCAAACCGGCACCAACAGGCCGTGCGCCCGGAACGAGCCCGCGTAACGGCTGTCCTCGTCCAGCGCCAGCTCACCGCGTGCCGACAACCGGGCCATCGCCGAGATCAGCTTCTCCTCGGGTTCGGGACGCACCCAACGCAGATGGGCACGGTCGGTCGCGTCCACCCAGTAGGCGGCGTGCACGCCCTCGGTCTCCAGCTTGCGGGTGGGCATGATCGCGGCGTTGGCCCGTTCCAGCGACATGGCGACCTCCCCCGAGGCCTCCACGCCTTCCGGCATCCACCACGAGAAGTCCTCGTGTATCCGCACGTCCAGCTGCGCCTCGGTGTCCATCAGGTCCTGCAGCCGGTTGGGAACCGTGCCCTCCGGCGCGTCCTCCGGTCCGATCGCGGACAGCGAGTTACCGGCCTCGGCGGTCTCCGCCCACTCCACGGCGCGGGCCAGGTCCCTGCTGATGTCACCGGATTTGGTCTGCACCTGCAGCCCGACGAACGCCTTGCCGTCGGTACGCACCAGGGCGGCCGCGGCCATCGGCAGCACCGTGGCCAGTTCGATCTCGCGCTCCCCGGAGGTGCGGGGCAGCACCGCCGTCGCCGAGGGCACGAACTCGCGCAGCGCGACCAGTTCGCACTCGGCCGCGATGCCCTCGAACGGCCTGGTCACCTTGATCTTGCTCTGTCCACCGGAGGCGCCGTGGCACGCCTTGTAGCGTTTGCCGGAGCCGCACGGACACGGCTGCCTGCGGCCGACCACCGGTATCTCGGAGTCGGGGCGCTGTTGTGCTTCGGTGCTTTTGCTCAAGTCTGTCTCCCGGTAGTGCTTGTCTGGGCTTGCCGTGCTCGGGTACGCACTGTGGCACACCCCGATTCCCGCACCACGGCACCGATACGTCCCATCAGCGAGAGTCCCGGAGGCCGCGGCGGGCGGAGGGGCGCAGAGCCACTCAGCGCACCGCGTGCGGCGGTCTGGAAGCGCGTGGGGGTTCCGGGGCGCCGGTCACCCGCCGCACCCGCATGGGCCGGGAGGTCGTCGGGTCCGGCGGCACCAACAGCCGGTTGAACCGCCTGACCACCAGTATCGACAGCACCGCCACCCCGGTCAGCGCCAGGTCGGAGACGGCGTGCAGCAGCACCCCGTCGGCCAGCGCCTGCGCACTGCCCCGCAGCCCCCAGAGCAGCGCGGTCCAGCCCAGCAGCAGACTCAGGCACCAGCCGCCCCACCACAGCTTGACGATCCGCGACGGTGCGGGACGCCCACGTCCGTCCGCCTCGCCGATTCCGCGCAGCGTGGCGTGCTCCAGCTCGGCGAGGGCCGATCCGGGCACGAACAGGTTGAGCCCGGGAACGAGGAATCCGGCCACCACCTGCCAGTCCCGGCGCGCCGGGCGCAGTTCGGCGCGCTGATGCGCGTAGGCCCGGGCCCGCAGCGCCCACAGCACCCCGAAGATCCCCCCGAGCGCCCCGAACAACCAGGTCATGATTCCCGCGGTGGCCACGAGCGCGTCCGAGACCGCCAGAACCGTCCCGTCCAGCGCACCGCTCTTGCTCCGCACGAGCAGCAGGTAGCGCCAGAACTCGGCAGCCGCCGCGGCGCTGCCCAGCACTGCCGTGATCCAGAGCGTGGCGACCGTGGTGACGGACAACGAGGCGACCCGTTCGGCCGGATCGGCTCGTCCGTTCGTGGGAAGTGCCAGCGGCCAGCGCCACGCCAGCGGCGGGAAACCCCAACGCGGCGGTGCCGGGTAGGAAGGCGGGCCGGTGTAGGGCCGCCTGCGGTGCGGTCGGCGTGGCTGCCGGGGACCTCCCGGTGGGGTGGCCGTCCACTCCATCGGTGGGCCGGATGCCGGTGGGTAGCTCCTCACAGCACGTATGGTTCCGTATCCGGCTCCTCGGACACCAGCGGGCGACCGAGAGCGGACCAGCCGTTCATCCCCCGCTGGACGTTGACCGCGTCCCAGCCGCTGGCGTTCAGGTAGGCGGTGACCTTGGATGAGCGCCCGCCCGAGCGGCAGATCACGTAGAGCTGATCGGCCTCGGGAATCTCGTCGAGCCGCTGCGGGATCTCGTTCATCGGAATGTGCACCGCGTCCGGGGCGTGCCCGGCGGACCACTCGTCGTTCTCCCGCACGTCCAGCAGCGCCCCCTCGGGCAGCTGTGTCGGCAGTTCCTCGGGGGCCACCTCGGGGACGTGGCCGTGCATCGGTGTAGTCACACCCCGATACTGCCAGCCAGCCGGCCTCGTCGATAACGGGACGGGCCTCACCAGGGCAGCGGACCCGCCTCGTCGAAGTAGCCACCGGTCGGCCCGTCAGTACCGATCCGCGCCATGCGAACGATGATCTCGGCACCCTGCTCGACGGTCCGGGTACCCGTGTTGTGGTTCAGCTCGGTCGCGGTGTAACCGGGGTCGACCGCGTTGATCCGCATCTCGGGCAACTGCTTCGCGTACTGAACGGTGATCATGTTGACGGCGGCTTTCGAGGCGGGATAGGCGATGCCCGGATACGCGTGGGCCGGTGTGCCGGGTGTGGTCATCCGCCCCAGGGAGGCCAGTCCGCTGCTGAGGTTGACCACCACTGGGACGGCGGAGCGGCGCAGCGATGGCAGGAACGCGTTGGTCACCCGCACGATGCCGAACACGTTGGTCTCGAACAGCCCGCGCATCATGTCGGCGGTGGCCTCGGCGGCGGGGACCACGTTTCCCTCCGGGGTGCGCCCCTCGGTCCCGGCGTTGTTGACCAGCACGTCCAGCCCGCCGCCTGCCTCGACGGTCTTCGCCGCCGCCGCGACGGACTCGTCATCGGTGACGTCGAGGACGAGCGACCTGGCGCCCAACCGCTCGGCGGCCAGCCGACCGCGCTCCCCGTCCCTGCTGCCGAGGTAGACGGTGTGCCCGGCCTCCACCAACCGACGGGCGGTCTCGAACCCCAGCCCCTTGTTCGCTCCGGTGATCAGTGTCGTCGTCATGGCGTCAGACTGCCCGCTCCGGTAGGAGCCGACCAGCCCCGCGTTCCCGGGAACGCCCCGGGGGGCAGGGCACGCCTCGATGTCACGGCCGGTCTCCTCGCTCCTCGGCCGAATGCCGGTGCTCGGCGGCCCAGGAGGCGAGGATGCGCAGTCGCTCGTGGGTGGGGGACTCGGGTTCCGCGGTCCAGGTGACCAGCTGCTGGTCGGGGTCGGTCGCACAGGTCAACGTGTCCCAGTCGAGGTCGAGGTCCCCGACGACCGGATGGTGCAGCGTCTTGGTGCCGATCCGCTGACTCGCGACGTGGTGGGCGGCCCACCACCGCCGGAACTCGGTGTCGCGCACGGACAGCTCACCGACCAGCTCCACCAACCGCGCGTCGTCCGGATAGCGGGCCGCTTCCCTGCGCAGCAGCGCGACGCTCGTGTGCGCGACGGTCTCCCAGTCCGCGTAGAGCCGACGCATCGCCGGGTCGGTGAACAGCAGGCGGACGTAGTTGCGGTGGTTGGCGGGCAGCTGCCCGAAGTCGATCACCAAAGCCGCCGCGAGGGGATTCCAGGCCAGGATGTCCATGCTCCTGCCCAGCACGAAGGCCGGGGTGAACCGCAGGTCGTCGAGCACCCGCCGCAACGAGGGCCGCACCCGCTGCCGCGTTCGGCGGCGTGGTCGCGCGGCCTCCTTGCCCGCCAACTCGCTCAGGTAGTCACGCTGGTCGTCGTCCAGCCGCAGCACACTGGCCAGCGAACCGAGCACGGAGGCGGAGGCGGGGATACGCCCCTGCTCCAGCCGGGTGTAGTAGTCGGTGCTGATCGCCGCGAGTTGGGCGACCTCCTCGCGGCGCAGCCCCGGCACCCGCCGGACCGCGCCCGTGTCGGGCAGGCCCACCTGGTGCGGACCCAGCTCGGCGCGCCGTGCCTTGAGGAACTCCCCCAGTTCGCCGCGCCGGGTGTTCCTGCCGCTCATGGTGAACCTTCCTCTCCGGCACGCTCGCGGTCCGTGCTGGTAATGGTTCTCCCACGTCGTGCTCTCGCGCGGAAGGTCCGACATCGGGTGAGCTGTTCGATGTCGGACCTCCCGGGACGGGAACAGACGGGAGATTCCACCGCGAGAACCCGCGACGGGCGACTCAACGAGCTCCCGCTAGGTGCCGTCCGAAGAACTCGGTCAGCTTGGCCACGGCCTCGTCGACGGGCTCGTCCTTGTCGTAGAGGTCGACGTGTCCGGCGCCCTCGATGGTGTGAAGCTCGGCGGTCTCCCCCGCGTTGGCGACCGCCCGCCTGCTGTGCGGCAGGGTCGCGGCCTCGCTGCCCGCGATCATCAACAGGGGTCGTGGGGCGATCTTGCCGACCTCGGCGTAGGAGTCGTACTGATCCAGCACGTCGGCGCTGCGCGCCACCCACTCGTTGGTGGAACGGGGGTGCCGACCACGTGGTGTCCTGTAGTACTCGTGGAACTCCCGCACCAGCGCCGGAGTCGAGTCGTCCACCTCGTTCGGCACCGCGCTCACCAGCGTCGCCGGTTTGCCGGCGGCCTCCTCACCGCGCAGCCGTCCCGCCTGCTCGACCATCGCGCGCCAGCCCTCGGGATCACCGTCCCGGAAGAAGCTCGGCACGTCCGCACCGCTGACGGTGGCAACGGCCTTCATCCGGTGATCGGTCTGCGCGGCGTACGGCGCGTAGCCCCCCGAACCGCAGATCCCCAGCACACCGATGCGCTCGGCATCGACGTCGGCGAAGGTGCTCAGGTACGACACCGCCGCCCGGAAGTCCTCGGCCCGCTGGAACGGGTCCTCCAGTCCGTGTGGCTCGCCCTCGCTCTCGCCCTGGTACGCCGCGTCGAAGGTGAGCGCGACGAAGCCTCGCTCGGTCAGGCGCCGGGCGTACAACGCCGCGGACTGCTCCTTGACCGCTGTGGTCTGGTGCCCGACCACGATCGCGGGCGAAGGCTCCGACGACGAGGTGTCCGGGGTGAAGAGCTGCCCCGCGAGCAGCAGTCCGCTGCTCTCGAAACGCACGTCGGTCATCATGTTCGTCTCCGGTGATTCGTGAGGAAGTCCGTCGTCCACGCCGGGGTGTGGCTCCCCGACACCGGCGGATTCACATCCGCCCACGACCCCAATGTGCGCCGTGTTCGCGGGGGCGGGCAGGGACGACTTCATCCGGGGAAGAGTTTGTCCCCCTCACCCGTGCGCCGCACGGCAGAGCACCGGACAACCGCGGCGCGGCTGATGACCGGGACGCCGTGACAAGACAATCCTCCGCCGGGAGCGCGCGGAACGGACGGTTCTCCGGCCGCGGCGGACTGTCGCGCTCAACGGCGACGACGCCTGCCGCCTCTGAGGCGGTGACGACCGTTGGAACGGTTCGGGACGGTCGCGGGCTCGTCGTGCTCGGCGGCGTGGTGATCGGCCGAACGGTCCCGTGTGAACCCGAGCCGGTCCGGGGTGTGCATGCGCAGCATCACGCGACCGGTGTTCTCGGGAACCCCTCGCGAGGTCAACTTGCTCACCAGCACCGTCACCGCGAAGGCGAGCGGAACGGTGAACGCCGCCGGCTGCAGCAGCACCGCCGACCACCAACCGTAACCGTCCCCCAGGAACGCACCGGTGAACACCGCGAGCAGCACGAGACCTCCGCCCACGACCAAACCGCTCATCGCTCCGACCGCGGTGAGCCCGCGCCACCAGATACCGAGCACCAGCAGGGGGAAGAACGTGGAGGCGGCCATGGCGAAAGCCAGCCCCACGCTCTGCGAGATGTCGCGGCCGATCGCTATCACCGCCAGCGCGGCGGGCAGGATGCACGATCCCAGCGCGACCAACCGGAAATTGGCGAGTTTGCCGGGCAGCAGGTCGGTGAACAGCACCCCGGACACGCTCATCACCAGCCCGGATGAGGTGGACAGGAAAGCCGCGAAGGCGCCCGCCGCGGTGATGGCCCCCACCAGCTCCCCCGGCCACCCCTGCAGCATCGCCGTCGGCAGCAACAGCACCGCGGCGTCGGTTTCGCCGGTCACCAGCAGTTGCGGCACGTAGAACCGGGAAAGCACGCCCAGCACGGTCGGGAACAGGTAGAACAGCCCCAGCAGACCCAGCACCACCAGCGTGGTGCGCCGTGCGCTGTGCCCCGTGGGGTTGGTGTAGAACCGCACCAGCACGTGGGGCAGCCCCATCGTCCCCAGGAAAGTCGACAGGATCAGCGAATAGGTCTCGAAGAGCTCGTAGGAATCACCGTCCTGCGGCGACAGCCAGGCGCGGTTGTTCGGCTCCGCGTCGGCGACCACCGGAACCGCGCTGCCCTCGGGGAAACGCAGCTCGGAGTCCGCGCTCACCGAGTGCATCCCCGGCGTGAGGTACACCGTCCCGCCGGTCGGCTCGTCCTGCCGAACGGGCCCGCTGAGCCGTTCCGGCCCGGGACCGGACAGCACCTTCACCCACACCGCTCGGGTGACGCGCAACCGCACGTCCGTTTCGATGTGGACGGTGGTGGCCCGCTCGAACACCGGCGACGTGGGTTCGTCCAGCCCACGCCGGTGCTGCGCGTCGTGCCCGAGGAACGCGAAGAACAGCACGAAAACGGGCACCGCTATCGCGAAGAGCTTGACGCCGTACTGGAACGCCTGCACCAGGGTCACCACGTGCATCCCGCCGCTGAGCACTCCGACGAGCACCACGATCGCCACCAGCACGATGCCGCCCGCGTAGGAGATACCGGTGACCGTGGACAGGGTCACGCCCGCCGCCTGCAGCTGCGGCACCAGGTACAGCCAGCCGATGAGCACCACCAGCACGGTGGCGAGGGTGCGCACCCGTCCGGAGTCCAATCTGACCTGCGCGAAGTCCGGCAGGGTGTAGGCACCCGAACGGCGCAGCGGCGCGGCGACGAACAGGATCAGCGCCAGATAACCCGCCGTGTAGCCGATGGGGTACCAGAGCGCCTCGATGCCGTCCTTGAGCAGCAGCCCGGCGATGCCCAGGAACGACGCGGCGGAGAGGTACTCGCCCGCGATCGCGGCGGCGTTGCGCTCCACACCGACCATGCGTCTGGCCAGCAGGAAGTCCGAGGTGGTGCGGGCACCGCGCGATCCCCACACCGCCAGTCCGAACGTGCCGACGGCGATCAGCACGACACCGCCGAGAGCCCACGGATTCACCGCTGCACCAACTCGGCGAACTCGCGTTCGTGCCGCTCCGCCTCACGGGTGGCTATGTAGCCGATCAGCAGGATGAACGGGAAGGGCAGCACCCCGAGGACGAGCCACGGCAGCGGAATGCTCCACAACCGGATCTCCGACAGGACGGGAACCCAGCGCAGCAGCAGCGGAAGCCCACCGAGCACCAGCACGCTGACGCCCGCCAGCAGCAGCGAGGTACGCAGCTGGGCCCGCACCAGCCCACGCACCATCGCCTCACCCATGCTGCTCTGGTCCTCCAGATCGATGATGGCGCGGGGGACCCGGCGTTCGCCGCGCCGGTCCGCGAGCACGACCCGCTTACGACGTGGGGGACGCTGCTGCGAAGCGGATGTCCTGCTGGAAGTCACGTTCGTCGACCCTCTTCGAAGTGATGGCCGGCTGGGTCATTCCCGGGGTTGCCGGGGTGAGCGCACCAGCCGGTCCTTGAGTTCCCTGGTGTGCCTGCGACTGACCGGCAGTTCGCGAGTCTCGCGGTACTGACCTCCGGCGATCAACACCGAATACCCGGAGGATGACATGCGCAGCTCGTTTATGAGGTTCAACGAGACCAGATAGGACCGGTGAATGCGGACGAACCCGGCGTCCGCCCACTTCTCCTCCAGCTGTGCGAGCGGAATCCGCACCAGGTGGGAGCCCTCGTCGGTGTGCAGCCTCGCGTAGTCCCCCTGAGCCTCCACCCAGCGCACCTGGGAACGCTGCACCAGGCGGGTGGTGCCGCCGAGCTCCACCGGTATGACGGAGTGGTCGTCCTGCCCGCCCGGTTCGAGCGCCGCACCGGTCGAGCCCGCGTTCAGCGCGGCGCGGTCACCGGAGCCCTCTTCCAGCGGCGTGCTGATTCGCTGCACCTTGCGCAGCGCCCGTTCCATCCGTTCCGGACTGGCCGGTTTCATGACGTAATCGATGGCTCCCAGGTCGAACGCCTCCAGCGCGTTCTCGCCGTGGGCGGTTATGAACACCAGGGCGGGAGCGTTCTCGAACGAGAAGAGCACCCTGGCGAGGTCCATTCCGGTCAGTCCCGGCATCGCGACGTCGATGAAAACGGCGTCGACCAGCGGCGCGTCGGATGGGCGATCGGCGAGGTCAGGGTTGTCCTGCCGCAGCAGCCGCAGCGCCTCGGCGGCGTCGAAGGCGGTCAGCACCTTGCCGACCCGCGGGTTGCTGTTGAGCATGTCACGTGTCGTCGTGATTCCCGGCTCCTCGTCGTCGACGACGAGCACGACGAGCCCGCCACCGCCCGAACCGCCGGTACCGGAACCGGCGCGTTCGATACGACCACGGGAACCGTTGATGCGATATGGGGTACTCACGGCAACGCCCAATCCTCCCGAGCACACCGGGCACTGTCCACGGGCGACTCCAGTGAAGCTCGTGGAGTCCGCCCGCGGAACCGTCCGGAACGAACCGACCGCGGGTGAGTGGGCACACTCACCGCATTCAACCTAAGCCCCCGCATTCACGTTTCGCCGGGTGGGTACAGCCGCATTCGCACGATGGTTGCAACACTTCGCGGATTTTCCCTCTTCAGGGGGAAGCGACCGGGAGAGCCGCCGCGGTCCGGTGCCTGACTCGGCTCCTCGTCCGTACAACGTCGATTTCTCGCGAAATCGACGCCGCACTGGGGTGGTGCGGCCCCGTGGCCGTCAATTTCCCACGAAATCGCCGCGCGACCCGTAGGGACGACACCGTGCGGTTGAACAGCGCGGGTGTCTCGAGCGCGTGAGTCGGATGCATCGCGAGGCCGGGCCGCTCGCCGCTGTTCACATCGCTTCGGCGCTCCCGGCGCCGAAGCGCCACGCACGCAGGCCGCGCTCCGAGTGCCCTCGCAGTCGGCACCGCCGCGGGTTCTCGCGTGCGGCTCTCGCGAGGACGGTCCCGACGTTGTGTAGGTCGCTACCCGAGGGCGGGGCACCCGCAGCGAGAGCCGTGCGCGAGGTTCCGCCACGGAACCACCCACGACCACCGAGCCGGGAGTCCACTTCAAAGCCCGAAGCGGGACCACATGGCCCTGTTCTCGGCGGTCTCGAACAGCGCCTGCGCCATTCCGGCCGCCAACCCCTGGGTTCCACCGGCGGGACCGGTCATTCCCAACCGGGCCAGCAGCGGTTTGCGCGGTTCCACGGACACCAGGTGCGACTCGGGGAACCGACGGGACACCACGTCGCGCAGGTTGCCGAGTCCGTCCACCAGGCCCAGTTCCCTGGCTCGCCTTCCGGTCCAGACCTCACCGGAGAACAGGTCCTCGGTGGACTCGTCCAACGAGTTCCCGCGACGCTGCCGCACCCAGTCCGCGAACTGGGTGTGCAGCTCCTGCTGCATGCCCTGCAGCCACTGCACGTCCTCGGCGTTCTCGGGGCGGAACGGGTCGAGGCGGGTCTTGTGCTGCCCCGCGGCGTGCACCCGGCGTTCGACCCCTACCCGCCTGATGAGTTCCTCCATCCCGAAGCCTGCGCTGACCACGCCGATGGAGCCCACCATCGAACTCGCGTGGGCGTAGACCTCGTCCCCGGCGCAGGCGAGCCAGTAGCCCCCGGAAGCGGCCACGTCCTCGCAGAAGGTCAGCACCGGCACCTCCTTCTTCTCGGCCAGGCTCCGGATGCGTTCGGCCACCAGGGCGGACTGCGTGGCGGCGCCGCCCGGTGAGTTGATGACGAGCGCCACACCGGAAAGCCGGTCGAAGGAGAACGCACGGGTCAGTGCGGATTCCACGGTCTGCAGCGATATCGAGGGGCGGCTCACCGGTGACGGCGTCGGCGTGATCGGCCCGTGCAGTTTGACCACGGGCACCACCGGCCCCCGCTCGGCGCGCTCGGCCAGTTTTCCGGGCAGTTTCTCCGAAATCCTGTTCGAAAGCGTGGCGGTGAATTTCTGGGAGGACTTGTCGTTCATGCCCCCACGTTACTGCCGGTGGACGCACCGTTGACGACTCGACCACGGCGTGGACCGCGAACCGGGTGGCAACGCGGGTCGACGCCTCAACCCGCCGACGAGGCGTCGGAGGAGATCGCTTCCCGTACGGGTTCCTCCACTTCGGGCTCCTCGGTTCCGGACTTCCCGATTCCGGATTCCCCTGTTCCGGATGCCCCTGCTCCGGTCTCGTCCGGCGCCAGGTCGTCGGAATCGTTCCGCTCGTCCTCCTGCCGCGGCTCGGGCGCCGGGTCGGGAGGAACCTCGGGGCAGTCCATGTCCTCGAACGGCTCGCGGGCGGCGGGTCGGACGCCGGGGGCGAACTTCGGCACCCGCATTATGACCTTCATCCCCGCGTCGCGCTCGGTCTCCACGACCAGCCCGTAGTCGTTGCCGAACGTCGCGCGCATCCGGTCGTTGACGTTGCCCAACCCGACGTGTGACCCCTCGGTGTGGCTGCCCTCCAGCTCCAGTTCCAGCTCCCGGGGATCCATGCCTACACCGTTGTCGTCGACGCTGATGAGTGCCTCGCTGCCGTTGTCCTCGGCGGCCACCGAGAGCGTTCCGCCACCCGGTTTTTTCGCCAGGCCGTGTCGCACCGCGTTCTCGACCAGCGGCTGCAGCGCCAGGAAAGGCAACACCACGGGAAGCACCTCGGGTGCGATCTTGAGCTGCACGTTCAACCGCTCCGGACCGAACCTGGCGGATTCCAGCGTCAGGTAGCGGTCGATGTTGCGCATCTCGTCGGCCAGGGTCGTGTACATCTCGTTCGACCGGAAGGAGTACCTGGTGAAATCGGCGAACTCCTGGATCAGCTCCCTGGCGTGGTCCGGATCGGTGCGGATCAGCGCGGAGATCGTGTTCAGCGAGTTGTAGACGAAGTGCGGCGAGATCTGCGCCCGCAACGCCCTGACCTCGGCCTCCGCCAGCTTCTGCCGGGACACCTGCAGTTCCGACAACCGCAGCTGCGAGGTGACGTGCTCGGCCACCTCGGTGGCGGCACGGATCAACCGGCTCCGCTCCCCGGCGGTGATCAGCACCAGCGCGCCTCGGCTGAGTCCGTCCACTTCGAGCGGCACGATCACGACGTGTCGCATCAGGCAGGGACGTTCGTCGCAGACGATGTCGGAGTGGTCCACGTACTCGCTCTTGCCGGTACGCAGGGCTCGCTCGATGCTCTCGGTGATGTCGCGGTAGTGCTGGTTGGCACCACCGTCCCAGGCGAGCAGCGTCCCCTCCGGATCGACGATTCCCACGGCGAGGCAGGACAGCAAGGCACGCAGATGGGGGGCGGTCTCGTCGGCCGACTCCTGGTCGAGACCCCGGCGCAGATGGGGAGCGGCGCTGGTCACGCTGTGCAGCGCCGCCAGTGTCGCGTCCTCCTTGGACGTGCTGACTCGGCGTGAACGGCACAACATCACGAACATGCCGAGCACGGCCAGCGCGGCGATCAGGGTGAGCACTGTCCGCTCAGTCAACAGCTCGAGCACACTTCACATGTTCACGGTCATCACGCGCGGAATCAAGGAAATCACGACCAGTGAGCCTGTTCCGTCGGTGAGCGGTTCGACGTCGGACGTGCTACCCCATATGGCGGCCGATCACTCCACCGGTTGCAGTGCTCCGTTCATGTCCGGCTCGGCGTACAGCTCGATGTTGCGCGCCACCCGAGCGCTTTCCTGCCGCGCCGTCAGGGCACCGCGTACGACGCCGACCCATCGCTCCGGTGGGTGCTCGTCGGTATCGCCGGGTGTGTCCGCGATGACCGTCCACGGCCTGCGCACCAACCAGCGGACCGGGAAGAACAGGACCAGCACGAGCAGCGCCAGAATCACCCAGATCGGGACGATCACGGCGGTCGGTGTCCAGACGAGGAACGCCGCGATCATCACGAACACGATCGTCCCCATCACGACGCCGGGGGAACGACCACCACTGACATCGAGCTCCCACTCGTCGACCTGGAGCGGATCACTCCACTCGATGTTGGTCTTGAGGGTCCATTTCCGACCGTCGGAACCACGTACCGCGCGGTTCATTACCGCCTCCACGCACTGGTCTGGCGCGATCCGGGCCAGTGACGGCCCGTACCGGCTTGATCGGCAACCGTGATCCCACCGTACCGCGTGAGTTCCGCGGCTGCGTCGAACACGACCGCGGTTTTACTCTTCCGGAGGAATCGAGGTGGGATTATCCACCGGGAGCGATACCCAACCCGCAGAACCCGTGGCGGAACCAACGACGCGGGGCGGAGCACCGATACGTGAGTTGACCTCCGAAGATCGGAATCAGCTCTCGAGCAACGACTACCGGGAGATTCGATGGATCTGGACCGGGCACGTGAAATCGTGCGCGAGCAGCACCACGCCGTACTGGCCACCCGACGCTCGGACGGTGAACCACAGTTGAGTCCGGTGCTGGCCACTGTGGATTCCGGTGCTCGGATCACCGTCAGCACCAAGGCGAACACCGCCAAGGTCGCCAACATCGGCAGAGACCGTCGGGTCTGGTTGTGCGTGCTGCCCGACGAGTTCTTCGGCAGGTGGATCCAGCTCGACGGCACGGCCGAGGTCGTGCGGCTGCCCGAGGCGATGCCACTACTCGAGGAGTACTACCGCGACATCTCGGGCGAGCACGAGGACTGGGAGCAGTACCGAGCCGCCATGCGGGCCGAACAACGGGTGGTGCTGCGCATCGAACCGACGCGTGCGGGCCCGTCCTGATCGAGCGTTTCCGCCCCGTGGCGGGCACCGCGCGGAGCTCCCGGACCGCCAACGCTCCCGCCCCACGCACGCTCCCGGCATCCGCGAGAGCGGAGTGGCTCCCATGTCGGACCCCCCTTTCCCGAGCCCGCCCGGCATGGGTTAGAGTATTCATCACAGCGGCCGAGAGGTCGGCGTGAGAGCCGAATACGGATCATGCGGATGTAGCGCAGCGGTAGCGCATCACCTTGCCAAGGTGAGGGTCGCGGGTTCGAATCCCGTCATCCGCTCCATGACGAACCCGCCGGGGTTTACCCGGCGGGTTTTTCGTCGTCACACGGCCGCATTCGGTAACTCCGAGCGGTATCAAAGGTGCGGGTGCGCTTCGAGGCTCGCGGAACTCCCAGTTCGGGCGGCGTCAATTTCTCGCGAAATCGCCGCGCCCGCGGTGAGAGCCGTGCGAGAGGTCGCGCCAAGCGACCGCCTACGCGAACCGGGCGGCGAACTCCTCACTCCTCCAGCCGGAAACCGACCTTGAGCCCCACCTGGAAGTGCGCCACCTCACCGTCGGCGACGTGTCCCCTGATCTCGGACACCTCGAACCAGTCCACCTCCCGCAGCGTGCGGGACACCCGGTGGACCCCCTTGCGAATGGCATCGTCCAACCCCTGGTCGGAGGTACCGACGATCTCCGTGACCCGATAAACGTTGTCGCTCATCCCCGCATGCTCGGGGCAGTCCCCCAGCGGCGCAAGAGACGAGCACTTTCCCCACCTGACAGAGTGGTGCACTACGCCATTCGGCCTATAGGTCTAGACCAGAACCTGTTATGAGGTCTGGACCAAAGTGATGGTGATCATCCGCTCCGAATTACGCGAAACGGAGCTGACGACGGCCCGCGGCTCGTCCGTAGCTTTTCCGGTTACAACGAGCAACGAAGGGAGTACCCATGCTCACCAAACGGATCAAGCGGGCGCTCGGCATCGCGGCCTTCGCGGTCGTACCGCTGGCGCTTCCCATGGTCACCTCGGGTGCCGCTGCCGGCCACGGCTACACGCAGAACCCGATGAGCAGGCAGGCGTACTGCGCCGACGGCACGGTCAGCAACTGCGGGTCCATCCAGTGGGAGCCGCAGAGCGTGGAAGGGCCGGGTAACTTCCCCTCGGGCGGTCCTTCCGACGGGCAGCTCTGCAGCGGCGGCAACGGCCGGTTCTCCGAGCTCGACGAGCCGCGCAACGGCAACTGGCCCGCCACCGACGTGAGCGCGGGGCAGAGCCTGCAGTTCCGCTGGGAGCTCACCGCGGCGCACTCCACCGAGTCGTTCCGCTACTTCATCACGAAGGACAGCTACAACCCGAGTGAGCGGCTGACCCGCAGCGACCTGGAACTGCAGCCCTTCTTCACGGTGGACTACAACGGTGCGCAGCCCGACTTCACCGTCACCCACACCGGTCAGCTGCCCAGTGACAAGAGCGGCAAGCACCTGATCTTCGGTGTTTGGGAGGTCGCGGACACCGCGAACGCCTTCTACACCTGCTCGGACGTCAACTTCAGCTGACGTCGACGCGGCGGCGCACGCCGCGCACGACCGGGTCCCGGCAGCACGACGTGACGGGAACCCGACCGTGGTCATCGAGAATCCGTCCCGGCGCCACCGTTGCGGCGCCGGGACGGATCACGTCCGGCCGGATGCCCCGTCCCCTGTGGGACGGGCGCCCGGTCCTCGGGGGAGCGTAAATTTCTCGCGAAATCGCCGCGCCGGGTCGGTACGGGCGGCGTCAATTTCTCGCGAAATGTACGTGGCACGGGAGGTGCCGCCCCACGTGGCTCCGGAGTCGGACCACCGAGGCCCAAGCCACCGGGGAGTCAGACCACCGGGGAGTCAGACCACCGGGGAGTGATGCCGTCGGGGTCAGACGGCCAGGGGTTCAGACCGCCAGCCCCGTGGGGCAGGCGACCCCGGTCCCACCGATCCCGCAGTAACCGTTCGGGTTCTTGCTCTCCGAAAGGTACTGCTGGTGGTAGCCCTCCGCGTAGTAGAACTCACCGAGCGGTGCGATCTCGGTGGTGATGTCGCCGTGCCCGGCGTTCGTCAGCGCTCGCTGGAACTGTTCCCTGCTTGCCTCGGCCACCTCGCGCTGGCGCTCGTCGACGGTCAGGACGGCCGATCGGTACTGCGAACCGACGTCGTTGCCCTGCCGCAGCCCCTGGGTGGGGTCGTGGTTCTCCCAGAACACCTTGAGCACACCGGCGTAGTCGATCACTTTCGGGTCGAACACCACGAGCACGGCCTCGGTGTGCCCGGTCATACCGCTGCACACCTCCTCGTAGGTCGGATTCGGGGTGTAGCCACCGGCATAGCCCACGGCGGTGGTCCAGACGCCCTCGGTTCGCCAGAAGGTCCGCTCCGCACCCCAGAAACACCCCATGCCGAGCACCGCGCGTTCGGTCCCCTCCGGGAAGGGGCCGACAATGGTGCGATCCGGATACACGGCGTGCCGCTCGGGGACGTTCAACGGAGTCGAACGCCCCGGGAGTGCCTCGGTGGGCTCGATCATGCGGGTCTTGTTGCCGAACAGTGCCATACCCCGAGGTTACAGCGATTACCCGCCCGACGAACGGTTGTGCGGCCCGAGTCTCGGGCGGCGCCGCCCGCCCCGTGGTGGGAGTCGCGCGTAGCGCTCATCCCCGGGGGCGATCGGGAGGCCCGGCAACCCGGCGACCCGCACGGGAACCGGGGGAAGGAGGCACGCGAGGCAGGGCGGGCGTGGTGCGTTCCTCGGGAGCTTCCACCGGAACTGTCGGCAGGGTGCCGATCGGCTCGGTCGGCGGGTCGTCCCCCTGGACGTTCGCCGGGCCGACCGGCGGAGCATCCGTGTCGGCCGGGGCAGCGCTCGGTGCACGACGCGGCGCGATGTAGTGCCGCAGTCGCATGGTGGGTTCCTCGACGAACTTCCACGACAGCGTGCCGACCACGTAGGCGGTCGGCGCGGCCAGCGCGAGCAGCACCCACTGGTTACCGATCCCGACCAGCACGAGGGTCTGCTGGATCGGAAAGGCCCAGACGTAGACACCGTAGCTGCCGTTGACCCACACTCCTGGGACGCGTGCGCGGGCGGGCCAGTGGTATCCGAAGACGATCACCGCGTAGCTGACCGCGATGGTCATCCAGAACGCGGTGGCCTCGCTCATCGGCATGGTCACCAGGGCGAGCAGTCCGGCCCCGGCGGCCAGCGGTGAGCGCGGAACCGGGTAGAGCCGCAGCACGACCCCGATGGCGAAGGCGACCAGGAAGGACAGCAACGGCTCGACGGGCACGCTCAGCAACGATCCCGCGGAGTCCGGCCCCGGATCGTGCGCCGTTCTGCGGTCCACCACGACGAGCACCACCAGAGCCAGCACCGTCAACCAGCGGTTGCGGTGTCGTGCCGCCCCCACCAGCAACAGCAGCCACAGTCCCGCATAGGCGATCAGTTCCATGGGAAGTGTCCACAGTGAACCATTCACCTGGCCTTCCCACGGGTTGTTCACGAACACCCCTGGCAAATGGTGCCGCAGTGTCAGCATCCCCGTGTTTCCGACGACGTAGCCCCAGGTCTCCCGCGCGGCGAAGTACTCGGCCGACGGCAGCGCTGTGACCAGCGGCCCGAGTACGAGCACCGCGAACAGCGAGACGGTCAGCATGGGCGGCCAGAGCCGGAGCACTCGCTTGGCGGCGAATCGAGCGGGGTGCGGATCGTTGACCCAGCTACCGGTTATCTGGAAACCGCTCATGGCGAAGAATCCCATGAGCAGCCCGTGGTCGGGCTGCACCGGCCACTCGGGTGGGAACATGTCGTTGCCGCTGACCAGCGGATAGCTGTGACCGTAGACCACGACGAGTGCACCGATCATCCGCAGCCACGCGAACCCGTGGTCCGGTGGGGCGAACCGTTCGGGATGCGTGCGTTCGGCGCGCGGCACGCTTTCACCCATCCCGTGACCTCACCATACGACTGCGGTTGCTCGGAGTAGCTTAGCGATTACGGCAACGACACCGTCCGGGATCGGGTGACCTGCCGCCGGGCGGCGACTCGGCGAGAACCACGAACGACGATTTCCAGTATCGCGGACTCCGCGAACGGTCTTCTCACAAGGATCGTTTTCGGGTAGTGACCACAAGACACCCGTGGAGGTGCGAGGATGGGACCGGTCGCGATTGGGGCGCGGCCGTTTGATCCGGAAAGGGCTCAGCGGTGACCTGGCAAGACGAGCTGCAACAACTGGACGCGGAACTCACGGCGGGACGCATCTCCGCCGATGAGTACCGACAACGGCGCGACGCCGTGTTGGGCCGTGCCCAAGCGGAGCAATCGGACAGTCCGTCCGGTGGGTTCCCCGCACAGCAGCCCGATCCGGGCGAGCAACACTCCTGGCCGCGGCACTCCGTCGACCCCGGGCAGAGCCCGGGCGGATACGGCGGGCAACCGGGCCCCCAGCAGAACCCGTTCCCACCCGCCTTCAGCTGGCAGCAGTACGGCGGGGACCCCGAAGGGCGGTCCGACAGCACCCAGGTGGTACGAAACACCGGAGCGCAGCCCCCGGGCGGGCAGCAGGACCACCAGCAGCAACCGCCCAGCCCACCGCACGGTTGGCCCAGTCAGGGGCAGTACCAGCAGGCACGCCCCGACGAGCAGTTCCAGTGGGGCCAGTACTCCTGGGGCGCGGGCAGCGGAGGAAGCGGCACCCCCTGGGGCAACTCGGAGTTCACTCCCGAGCACGGCGACCAGAGCTGGCTGCGACAGGGGCCCGAGGTCTTCGAGACGGTGGGCGGTCCCGCCAAAAAGGGCAAGACGGTGGGGTTGTACATCGGTGGGCTGCTCGCGATCGGCGTCGCCGTCGCGGTGGTGTTCTACTTCCTGTCATCACAGGCCCCGCCGCAGGCGAATCCCCCGCAGGAGACGAGCAGCTCGCCCACTTCGACGACTCCGCCGCTGCCGGAACCACCAGCCGCCAAAGCGGCACCGGAAAACGCCGCGGAAGTACTGATCCCGCCTCCCGACGGCAAGCCCCACCCCTTCAACGGGCCGTTGGGCAGGAAGGCGCTGTCCGGACAGCACTCGGGTGCCCTGATCACCCCGGTACGCGAGTTCGCGCTCAACAACGGCATGATCGACGGTCGCTACTCCGGAACCGACGCCGAGGGAGTTCCGGTGCGTACGACGATGATCGCCGTCAAGATGCCCGACGAGGGCGCCGCCGACGGACTGACCCAGCGGTACCTCACCCAGCAGGAAGGGCTGAAGATCATCGACGAGCTGTCCTACCAGGGCGTCGAGGTCTACTCCGCGGGCGACACACTGCGGACGGCCTACACCAGTCACAGCTGGACCGTGATCCTGGACGTGCAGGCGGTCAACGCCTCGAACAGCGATGCCCGCGCGCTGTTCGAGAAACTGCTGACCGACCAGCTCGCGAAGACTCCCCCGACGATCCGCGAGTGACTCCGGGCGCGGGAAAACGGCGCGCCCGGCGATCCGCCCCACCGGGGGCGGATCAACGAAGGCCCAACAGCTCCCGCAGCATCTCCCTGGACACACCCGGCCCGAACTGCCGGTCCACCGCGTTGCCGCCCACTTCGGACAATCGACGCCACTCGGCGTCGTCGGTGAGCACTCGCACCAGCCGGGAGGCCAGCCCGGCCGCGTCGTCGGCGACCGGAACGTCGCGCTCGGGGGTGAGCCCGATGCCCTCCAGCGCCAAGTTGGTGCCGACCACCGGCACCCCGGAGGCCAGGCTCTCACCGACCTTGCCCTTCACACCGGCGCCGAACCGCAGCGGGGCCAACGTCACCCTGGTGCGGTCGTAGATCCCGGCGAGGTCGTCGACCCAGCCGTGCACCTCCACCCCGGAACCCCGCAGGGCGTCGACTTCCGGAGGAGGATTGCTGCCGACGATGTGCAGTCTGGTCCGCGGACAGTCCCGCCAGACCAGTGGCATGATCTCGCGGACCGCCCATTCCACCGCGTCGATGTTCGGCGGATGGTCGAAACCGCCGACGAACAGCACGTCGGTGCGTCCGGAGGGACCCTCGACACCGCGTCGCACTTCGTGCACGTTGGACAGGACTCGCACGTCGGCGTCATCGACCAGCTCCGAGAGCATCCGCTGCTCGTCCTCCGACACAACCAGCGTTACATCACAGCTGCGCACCAGGCCGAGCTCGGACTGCCGGGAGGCGAAGGACCTGCGACGCAGCGCCGCCGCATCCTGGTCGCGCGCGTCGGACGCGGCCAGCTCCGCCTGCCGCCGCAGCCGGACGAAGTGCAGGTCCACGGTGTCGTAGGCGATCACGGCGCTGGGGGCGTCGACCCGCAACCGCTCCACCAGGCTCCAAGCGACCTGGGGGCGGGACAGCAACGCCAACGTGATCTCGGAACCCACCTCGGTCAGGAAGGCGTGCTGGTGTTCCGGCCGGGCGAGCACGGTTACCCCCATGCGCCGCAGCTCGTCGGTGTAAGGCCGCAGTTCGGCCTGGTTGTCGGGAAAGAACACCACCCGTGCGCCCAGGGTGGTGAGCTGCTCCAGAATCCGCCACATGCGCAACGACCCGGAGTCGTAGTCCGGCCGCGGCACCTGGTGATCCTTGACCAGCACCAGGGGTCCGAAGTGCCCCCGCGTACCGCGCTCGCGCGCCAGCCAGAGATTACGGGTTCCGGACTCCGGGAGGTGCTGCTCGCGGAGGGTGTCCTCCCACTTCTCGACGAAGACCCCGCGGTTGAGTTCCTGATGACGTTTGACTCCGGAACCGGTCTCGGTACCGTTGGAGATCCCCTCGTGGTGCACCACGACGGCCCGCGGCTGCACCACGGTGCGGAAACCGGCGGCGCGGACGCCGAACGCGAGGTCGGTGTCCTCGTAGTAGGCGGGCGAGTACCTGGTGTCGAACCCTCCCAGCGATTCGAAGAGTTCACGACGCACCAGCAGCGCCGCACCGGAGCAGTAGTCGACGTCTCGCAGCGCGGCGTACTCGGGGGCGTCGGGGTCCCCTAGCCTGCCGAGGTTCCACCCTGTCCCGTCGGACCACACGGCACTGCCGCACTCCTGCATCCGCCCGTCCGGGTAGACCAGTTTGGCGCCGACCAGACCGATCCGTTCGTCGGAGTCGACGGTAGCGACCAGCTCGTCCAGCCAGGACTCGGTGACCTCGGCGTCGTTGTTCAGGAAGAACAGCTGACGACCACGGGCGTGTTCGGCGCCGAGGTTGCAGGCACCGACGAAACCGAGGTTGCGTTCGGTGCGCACCAGCCGCACGCCCGGACAACGCCGCAACAGTTCCGCACTGTCGTCCGGGGAAGTGTCGTCGACCACTATGACTTCGAAGGGGATGCTCGACCGGTGCCCGGCCAGGCTGCGCAGACACCGCCTGGTGTAGTCCCACTCGCCGTGCACGGGAACGATGACGCTGACCTCGGGCTGTTCACTGTGTGGCACGGCCACCGGATCCCGCTCGGATCCTCCCTCCCGGACGACGGGATCACGTCCCATCGCGAGTTCGTAGGCGTTCCGCCTGCCGGTGCCGCGCGGCGCGACCCGCTCCACCACCCTCCGGTACTTGGTCACCGCGCGTTGCACCAGCGCGGAATTCTGCTCGGTGAGCTCGGAGATCCGATGACGAGCACTGTCGAGTTCCGACTCCAGCTGGGTGATGGTGTCGCGCAGCCACTCGCTACGAGTCGACTCGCGCTGCCTGCGCAGCCTGGAGTCGTGCAGCTCGGTGCGCAGCTCGTCGCGCTCCCGTTCGGCGTCGGCGGCACGGGTCTCGGCGGTGTCGCGTGCCGACTCCAGTTCACCGACGGTTCGCTCGAGCTTCTCGAGCTCCGCCTGGTTGGCACGGCACAACTCGTTGAGCCGGGCGACATCGGCCACGACCGCATCGCGCTGGCGGACGAGCTCGGAATCGATCTCCCCGGAGTCACGACGGGCGAGCTTGAGATCCGCGTCCAGCAGCACCGCGGCGGCGGGAAGCTGCGGCAGCTGACGGTCGGAGGCCAGCCCGAACAGATAGGTGTGCCCCACGCCCTGCCGCACTTGCCAGTCACCGGAGTCGAGTTGACGCAGTGTCTGCAGCCGCACCCCGTCGGCGGCGATGTCGGGATCCCCGGGATCAGCCGGGGTGAGCAGCGATCCCACGGCGACGTTCTGCTTGAGCATCGCCACGTGCCGGAAGGAATCACGCAGCAGCGCCTCGAACTGCGGCGCGGCGAGTTCCCTGACGTGGAACGGATTGTCGTTGCCGTGCTCGTGCTGGTAGACGGCGGTGTCGGGGGTGCTGATCAGCAGCAGTCCGCCGGAAGAGAGCCTCGCCCGAACGAGCCGAAGCACGGCGTCGTGCTCGGCCACGTGCTCGATCGCCTCGAAGCACACCACGACGTCGAAGGTTCCCGCCTCGGCCAGCGTCGCGGGATCGGTGATCGAGCCGGTGTGGAACGTCAGGTTCGAGGAGGTGTAGTTGCTCGCGGCGTGGCGCACGGCCTCGCCGTCGATGTCGACTCCCACGACCTCGGCCGCCTGGGTCGCGAGCATGGCGGCGCCGAAGCCCTCACCACTGGCCAGATCGAGGACGCGCTTGCCACGCGCGAGGCGGGCCGCCACCGCGTAGCGGTGGTAGTGCTCGTAGATCACCTGCGCGTCGTCGGCCCACGGGACGCACCGCTCCCCGGTCCACTCGATCAACCGCCGCGGACGCTCCGTTATCGAATCACCGCTGTCGCCCATTCGGCCCCCTTCGACGCACGAGACATCGGTCCGAGTCCGCCGCTCACCCGACCGGTTCGAGCGCGTCCACCGGCAACCGTGTGGCCAATTCTGCCTCCGTCCGGTGAGCGGTCCGGAAGGGGTCGGTCATCGGAGCGGAACCCGTCGACTCGTTCCGCCGTGCCGTCACTCGACCGCCGGTTCCCGTTCCTCGGACTCGGCGGGAAGCAAGCCGAGCACCGCGGGAACGGCTCCCGGCGCCGTGCCGAACAGCTCGTCGGGATCCTCGTCCTCGATCACCCGGTCCGGAGACGACCGCTCGGTGCCGTCGTCGCTGTCACGCGCGGCAGAGCCCGGGAACCCGGGAAAACCGCGTGCGCTGATCCCCCCGCGCCCCGTAACCCGCTCACCGAGCACACCGCCACCGAGTACCGCACCGCCGGTGGCGGCCAGTCCCGCCGCACCGGCGGCGAGGTGGGCACCGGAGGCCTCTCCGCCGAGACCGGTGGGGGCGTCGCTCCCAGCCGTGCCGGGGGAGTCCGGTTCGGCCGGACCGGTCGCCGCGGGGACCGCGGGGCCGGCACCCCACGCGGGTTCGGTATCCCGGGCGGTTCCCGTTCCCCACGCGGCAGCCGTACCCCACGCGGCAGCCGTACCCCACGCGGCCGTCGCACCACACGAGGACTCGGCGAACCGAGTCACGTCGTGGGTGTTCTCGGAGGTCCGCACACCGTAGTTCCGCAGGGCGGTCTGGTTCGTGAGCCGGTTCTCGCCCGTAGCCGCTGATTCGTCGACGACAGCACCGGGATCGCTCCGCGCCTCGGCGACACCCGTCGTGGACGAGTGCCCGTTCACCTCGACCACCTGCTTCTTGGCCTCGTTGAAACCGAAGCTCTGCGCGCGCAGCGCTTCACCCGCCCGCTCCGCGAACTCCGCCGAGTCGTCGGCCGCGACCCGGGATCGCATGCCTCGATCCCGCACCGCCTCGGCGGCGGTACCGTTCCAGGCCGCCCCGATCCTGTCGATCGCGGCATCGATGCGTTCGGCCGCCTCGCCGTGTTCCGCCGCGATCCTGCCCCAGCTCTCGGCCGCACGGTCCATGCTGTCGGTACCGGGCGCGTGGTGGAACCATTCGTGGATCCTGCCGGGATCCACTCCCTCGGGACGGAGTTCCGAGTCCGGCACGTCCGCGACGTTCGCCCCGGAACGGCCCATCCGCGCTCCACCATCGACCGACGTGCCGTCAGCTTCCCGATCCACGCCTCACCGCCTTTCGGCCTCGGACAGCGTGCTGCCCGCCACACCCGACGACTTACGATCACCGTCACCGCGCAGTCTGCCAGAAGGACGAGCGCCGTCCGGGCGGTTTCGTGAGAACCGGTGCGTTCCGGCTCCCGGCGGGACGGGCGTGCGGAACGTGGTGCTCCCGGGCCGGGATCACTCCGAGGCGCCGCGCAACGCGCGATTCGCCTCGTCCTCCCGCGCGTCGTAGTGCCGCATCGCGTCCTCGAGATCGTTGATCATCGCGCGCAGTTCGCGCTGATCCCGCTCGTTGCCCGCCAGGTAGTCCGTCACCAGTCTCGGGCCCATTTCGTGCGCCGCGCGGCGACTGTAGGGATCGTGGCCGGGGGCGATCAGCGTCGCGTTGCCCCGCGCCTCGTCGGCTGCCCGTTCCAGGGCGTGCAGCGCACGCCGCAACTCGGCGACGGCTTCCGGGATGCGGTCACGGTCCACCGAGTAACCGGCTCCGGGATCCGTCGCGGGTTGTCCCCCGGTTCGCGCCGGGTCGACGACTCGCCCGTCCTCGCTCATCGAGCTCGAAGAGTTCACCAGCCGCAGCCTCTCCGTTCGGCACCGGGACAGCACGCGGGCTCGCGGCGGAACACCGGATCACCCGCGTCCGCAGTCTCGCAGACCCGACCGGAGCCGTGTGCCCGAAGAACCGAATCGGCGCGGCTATCTCGTGGGTGTGTCCCGGGCTCCGTCAATTTCTCGAGAAATCGCCGCGCCGGAGCGAGAGCGGCGCGAGAGGTTCCGCCGAGCGACCAGCTACGCAGCACTCGGGCGGAAACAGCCGTCACCCCTTCACGCAAACGACCTGCCGCAACTTGGCCACCACTTCCACCAACGCTGTCTGCGCGTCGATGACGGAGTCGATGTCCTTGTAGGCGCCCGGGATCTCGTCGAGGACCCCGTCGTCCTTGCGGCACTCGATTCCCGATGTCTGCTCCCGCAGGTCCCGCGAACCGAACGTCCTCTTGGCCTTCTTCCTGCTCATCCTGCGACCGGCGCCGTGCGCCGCCGACTGGAACGAGTCGTCCGACCCCAGACCGCGGACCACGTAGGAACCGGTTCCCATCGAGCCGGGAATGAGTCCCATGTCGCCCCTCCCCGCCCGGATCGCGCCCTTGCGGGTGACCAGCATGGGCTGACCGTCGATGGTCTCCTCCGCCACGTAGTTGTGGTGGCAGGAGATCGGCTCGTCGAACTCGATCCGCCGTCCGGTGAAGCAGCCGCGCAGGGCGCGCATCGTCAGGGCGAGCATGATCCGCCGGTTGACGCGCGCGTACTCCTGCGCCCAGAACAGGTCGTTGCGGTAGGCCGCCATCTGCGGCGTGCCTGCGACGAAAACCGCGAGGTCGCGGTCGGGCAGGTCCTGGTTGTGCGGCAGTTCGCGGGCCTCGGCGATGTGCTGTTCGGCGAGTCTGTTGCCGATGTGCCGGGAACCGCTGTGCAGCATGAGCCATACGGCGTCGTGCTCGTCCAGACAGACCTCGATGAAGTGGTTGCCGCCGCCGAGCGTTCCGAGCTGCTTCCCCGCCTTGCTCTCCAGCGAACTCACTCCGCCGTGCAGCTCTCCGAAGCGCCTCCAGAGGTCCTGCCACTCCGAGGTGTCCAGGCCCAGCCGCGCGGGATCGACGGCCTCGTCGTGCGCGCGGAATCCCACCGGAACGGCACGCTCGATGCTCGTGCGGATACCGCCGAGGTCGGCGGGCAGGTCGTCGGCGTGCAGCGAGGTCTTGACACCTTCCATGCCACAGCCGATGTCCACGCCCACCGCGGCGGGGGACACGGCATCCCGCATGGCGATGACCGAACCGACCGTGGCGCCCTTGCCCAGGTGCACATCCGGCATGACGCGCACCCCGTGCACCCACGGCAGTGCCGCGATGTTGCGCAGCTGGTCCAGCACCGCGGGCTCGACATCGTGCTCGGTGGCCCACATGAACGTGGGAGCGCGGGTACCGGACAGCAGCACGGGGAAATCCGTCACGACACTTCACCCTTGTACGGACACTGGACGATCTCCGGCGGTGATTTCGCGCGGTGGCGATCTCGCGGGAAATCACCGCGCCGTCGCGAAGCAGCCCACCGGAACCGGAAACCTTGAAAACGGGACGTGAGAACCGTAAGCCCGGCCGGGAAACGGCGTCCAATGATTTCTTGCCCTGCTGGAACGCCGAAAGGCCTTCGGTCACGGAGTTCTTCGCGGCGAAGCGGCGAGCATCACCGGCACGGCGTCGATTTCTCGCGAAATCGCCGCGAACCGGGGCGACCAGAGGTGTCGCTAACGCCCCGCGGCGTAGCCCTGGGCACCGCGCGCGTTGGCTGCGCCCCGCAGCATTCCGGTCTCGGGGTCCCTGCCGACCGCGGCGAGCCTGCCCAGCGCCCAGGGCCCCGCGTCGGTCACCTCGTGGCCACGCCGCCGCAGCCGCTCGAAGGTCGCCTCGCCGAGCCGGGACTCGGCGAGCACCCGGCGCGGTTGCCAGCCGCGCGGATAGAACGAGGCGGGAAACGCTGTGGTGTGCCAGGCGGGCGCGTCGATGGCCGCCTGCAGATCCAGCCCACCGTGCACATGGGCCAGCCAGAAGCACAACTGCCACTGGTCCTGCTGGTCACCGCCCGGCGTGCCGAAGGCCAGCACGGGCTCGTCTCCCCTGGTGAACAGCGAGGGGCTGAGCGTGCTGCGCGGCCTGCGGCCGGGAACCAGCGAGTTCGGCAGTCCCTCGCGCAGCCAGCACATCTGGGCACGGGTCCCCAGGCAGAACCCCAGTTCCTCGATCACCGGCGAGGACTGCAACCAGCCCCCGGAGGGGGTGGCCGAAACCATGTTCCCCCAGCGGTCGACCACATCGAGGTGCACGGTGTCCCCCTTGCTGTCCCCGTTCGGCGAGACCGTCGGCTCCCCCAGCCCCACCCCGCTGGGATCGGGCGGGAGTCCGGCCCCTCGCTCCTCGGAGACGTACTCGGGCAACCGTGGGGTGTGACCGGCGGTGCTTCCCGGCCGCAGCGTCTCGGCCGCGTTCTCGCCGATCAGTTCGCGACGCGCGGCGGTGTAGTCCGCACCGAGCAACTCCGACAGCACCCCGGGATCGGCCGAGTCGCCGTAGTGGGCCTCCCGGTCGGCGAAGGCGAGTTTGGCCGCCTCCACGGCGTGGTGGACGGTTTCCGCGGTGGCGATCCCGTCCCGGTACTCCACCGGCAGCCGCTCCAGCAGCCGCAGCTGCTGCAGCAGCACGGGCCCCTGGCACCACGCGCCGAACTTCGCCAACCGACCGTCGCCGGAGGTCCGCAGCGTCACGGGCTCCTCGTAGGTGGCGCTGTAGTCGGCCATGTCCTGCCCGGTGAGCACGCCCGCGTGCGAGCGTCCCGAGCTGTCGGCGACCGGACCACGCGCGAACCGGTCCACCGCTTCGGCCACGAAACCCCGCGACCAGGCCCGGCGAGCCGCGTCGATGCGGTCGCGCCGGTCACCTCCCGCCGCGTTCCCCTCCCGCAGCAGCCGTTGCCACGTTCGCGCCAGCACCGGGTTGCGCAGCCTCGTTCCCGCGCCGGGCGCGGCACCGTCGCGCAACCACAGCCGAGCGGAGGACGGCCAGCGCACGCGGAACATCTCGCGCACCGTGGCGATGGTCTCGGACAACCTCGGGACCACGGGAAACCCGTCGCGGGCGTATCCGATCGCGAACCGCAGCACCTCGTCGAGCGACTTGGTGCCGTAGTCGCGCAGCAGCAGCAACCAGGCGTCCCAGGCGCCGGGCACGGTGGCCGGAAGCAGCCCGGAGCCCGGGATCAGTTCGAGCCCCAGTTCGTCCCGGAAGTGTTCGACAGTGGCACCGGCGGGTACCGGCCCCTGGCCGCAGAGCGCGCGAACGGGACCGCCGGGCGTGGCGAACAGGGCGGGAAGTTCGCCGCCGGGACCGTTGAGGTGCGGTTCGACCACCTGCAGCACGAATCCGGCGGCCACGGCGGCGTCGAAGGCGTTGCCGTCGTCCTCCAGCACCGCCATGCCCGCGGCGGAGGCGAGCCAGTGCGTCGAGGCGACCATGCCGTGTGTACCCGCGAGTTCGGGACGTGTGGGGCTACCCATGCGATCACTCCGATCCTGGAGGGCCTGTCGGCTCGGCCCGCCGGTGGCCCTTCGCTTCGCGGTACCGTGCTCTCACCGGACCTTGCTGCCGTGGAACCTACCGCCGCCCTTCTCGCCCTGGGCGCCGCCTTCACCCGCTACGGAACACGCCACATGAGACGCTCCCGCACCGTCGAGCGGGTCAACACTCCGCCCTGGCACGGACGACCGCTTCACTTCCGGTTGGGAGCCGTCAATTCCTCGGCTCTGTCCAAAGTTCGTTGTCAACGGGTTCCTGCAGCGCGATGCCCCCTCTAGGGTGTGGTGGATCTCTCGACGTCCCGCGTTTCGAAGGTGAGCTTCCCGATGTTGCGTACCCTCTCGCGACCGTTCGTGGCGATGGTCGAGCGATGGCTGCCGAACTCGTTCATCTTCGCCGTCGTACTCACGATCGCCGTTGGTCTGATGGCGCTGGGTATGACCGACTCGGGCCCGGTCGAGGTGCTCCGCGCCTGGGGGGGACGGCTTAACCGGATTACTCGAGTTCATGACCCAGATCGCCCTGGTGCTGCTGCTGGGATATCTCCTGGCGCACACCGGACCGGTGCACCGACTGCTCGTACGACTCGCGCGGGTGCCCGGGACACCCCTGCGGGCGTACGGTTTCGTGACCTTGTGCGCCGGCGCCGCCTCCCTCCTCACCTGGGGGCTCGGCCTGGTCGTCGCGGCGCTGCTCTCCGTCGAGGTCGCGCGGGTCGGTCGTGAGCGCGGGATGCGCCTGCACTACCCCCTGCTGGTGGCCGCGGGCTACTCCGGGTTCGTCGTGTGGCACATGGGCTATTCCGGGTCTGGGCCGCTGGCCGCCGCCACCGAGGGAAGCTTCGCCCAGGACCAGCTCGGTGCTCCGCTGCCGATCACCGAGACGATCTTCTCCTGGTGGAACATCACCGCCGCCGTCGTGACGCTGCTCGTCGTGGTCGGCGCGATGATGCTGATGGCTCCGGGCTCCAACGAGCGGATCATCGAATTCCCGGAAGACGCCCGGACGACGGAGGAACGGGAAAACGGTCTCATCGAGACCACAACCGACGTCACACCGGCCGAGCGACTCGACAACGCCCGTGCGGTCACCCTCGCGATGGGCGTCTTGTTACTGGCCTACCTGGTGATCTACTTCGCCCAGGAAGGATTCTCCCTCACGCTGAACATCGTCAACTGGACGTTTCTCTGCCTGATTCTGCTGTTGATCGACTCACCCCGCGAACTGGGTCGGCTCGGAGCCCAGGCCGCGAGGAACGTCGGCGACGTCCTGCTGCAGTTCCCGTTGTACGCGGGCATCCTCGGGATCATGAGCGCCACCGGCCTCATCACGATCTTCTCCGACTTCTTCGTCTCGATCTCCGACGAGACCACGCTCGGCCTGTGGAGCTTCCTCGCCGGCGGCATCGTGAACTTCTTCGTCCCTTCCGGCGGTGGACAGTTCGCGGTCCAGTCTCCGGTCTTCCTGGAGGCGGGCTCACAGCTCGGCGTCGATCCCGCGGTCGTGACCATGGGCGTGGCGTACGGCGACCAATGGACGAACATGATCCAGCCGTTCTGGGCGCTTCCCCTACTCGCGATGGCCCGGCTGCGCATCCGCGACATCCTGGGCTTCACCGCGGTCACGCTCGTCGTCAGTGGTGTGGTTTTCGTGGGGACCATGCTCCTCGTCAGCCTCTGACCGCTACAACGGAAGAGCGCCGTCACCCACTGCCCCGAAGCAGTGGTACCCGATCCCGACTTCGTCAGTGCGGTTCGCCGCGTGCTGCCGCGACCGGGGGTCACGGCGGGGAAACCCGTGACGCGGCATCGCGCCGGGGCTAGAGTCGGATCTCGTGGAACAGCGACGTCTGGGCGATTCCGGTCTCGTGGTCAGCGCCGTCGGCCTGGGGTGCAACAACCTGGGCAGACCGGGCACGACCACCGAGTCCCCGCGCGGTGCACAGGCCGTGGTCAACCGCGCGTTGGATTCGGGCATCACATTCTTCGACGTGGCCGATGTGTACGGCTCACCGCGAGGACGCAGCGAGGAGCTGCTCGGCCAAGCACTGCGGGGACATCGTGATCGGGCCGTCATCGCGACGAAGTTCGGGATGGACATGCAGGGCAGCAACGGCCCCGACTTCGAGGCGCGGGGGTCCCGCCGCTACGTGCGCCGCGCGGTGGAGGCGTCGCTGCGACGGTTGGACACCGAATGGATCGACCTGTACCAGCTGCACCGCGCCGATCCGCTGACGCCGCTGGACGAGACGCTGTCCGTGCTGGACGACCTGGTGCGGGAGGGCAAGATCCGGTACGTGGGTCACTGCAATCTCGCGGGGTGGCAGACCGCCGACGCGTCGTGGACCTCCACCCACCGGGGGACGACCGGCCCGGTTTCGGCCCAGATCCACTACTCGCTGCTGGAACGCGAGGCCGAGCGCGAGGTGATCCCGGCCTGCTCGAAGTTCGGCGTGGGGCTCATCCCGTACTTCCCGCTGGCGAACGGGCTGCTCACCGGTAAGTACCAGCAGGGCCAGGAGCCGCCGGAGGGCAGCAGGCTGTCCGGTCGCGAGCGGTTGCTGGCCGACGCCCCCTGGGAACGGATCGAGCGGCTGCGGGAGTTCGCGGAGAAGCGCGAGATCTCCATGATCGCCACCGCGATCGGGTGGCTGGCGGCGCAGCCCACCGTCGGGTCGGTGATCAGCGGCGCCACCTCGCCGGAGCAGGTCGAGTCGAACGCCTCGGCGGGACAGTGGCGGCCCAGCCAGGCCGACCTCGACGAGATCGACACGATCTGCCCACCCGCCTACCGGTGACGAATCCGATCGTCGAGTATCCGATTACACCGGATGGAGATCCGTAACCTGCCCGTCGAGCTCCGAAGTCCTCGAGCTCGATTCCAGGACTCGAACGACTCCGAGCCGAGCGTGCAAGGCCCCTCCCTGTCGGCGCGACAGCGCCGAACAACCAACCTCGCAGCCGGCACCGCCGCGGGTTCTCTCGTGGTGCTCTCGCGAGGAAGGCCCGACGTTGTGTAGTACCTACCCGATGTCGGGCCTCCCCGGAGCGAGAGCCCGCGAGAGGTTCCGCCACCCGAGCCCCCTACAAGGCCGACCGATAAGTTCCGACCCAGGAGAGATGAGATGTTACTGAACGGTACTGCCGCCATCGTCACCGGCGGGGCGTCCGGTCTGGGCGCCGCCACCGCACGCGAACTCGCGGCCAACGGGGCCCGCGTCTTCGCGGTCGACCTGCCGGATGCCGTGGCGAACGCGGCCGAGGTGGACGGGGTGACCCACACCGCCGCCGACGTGACCGACGCGGACCAGGTGCAGGCGGCTGTGGAGTCCGCCGCCGGCTCGGGCGTGCCGTTGCGCACCGTCGTCAACTGCGCGGGCATCGGTCCCTCCGCGCGGGTCGCGGGGCGGAAAGGACCGCACGACTTCGATCTGTTCCGCAAGGTGGTCGAGGTCAACCTGGTCGGCACGTTCAACATGCTCCGGTTGGCCGCGGCCGCGATCGGCGAGACCGAGCCGGACGAGAACGGGCAGCGCGGCGTCGTCGTCAACACCGCTTCGATCGCGGCCTACGACGGGCAGATCGGACAGGCCGCCTACGCGGCCTCCAAGGGCGGCGTGGCCAGCCTGACGCTGCCCGCGGCACGCGATCTCTCCTCGACCGGGATCCGCGTGATGACGATCGCACCGGGCATCGTGGACACTCCGATGCTGGCCACGGTCGGTGAGGAGATCCGGAACACCCTGGCCGAGGGCGTACCGTTCCCGAAGCGGTTGGGAACGCCCGAGGACTACGCCAGGTTGGCCCTGGACATCGTCGAGCACGACTATCTCAACGGCGAGGTCATCCGGATGGACGGCGGACTGCGGATGGGCCCCAAGTAAGGCCCGTTCCCCACCCGGCGTCGGACACCGTTGACGGAGAGCACCGTGGTTCGGCGTCGGGGTGTTCCGGGGGAGCTGTCGGAGCGGACCGTCGCCCGCACATCGCCTCGACGCTGCGGTGACTCCGCCGATACCGCATGATGCGACCGGCAGCGGATGCGAAGGGATGGGCGATGTCGCGCACCATGAAAGCCGTTCAGTACCGTCGGGTCGGGGATCAGCCGGAGGTCGTCGAGGTGGACGTTCCCGAACCCGGGCCCGGCCAGATTCTGCTCAAAGTGGACGCGGCCGGGATGTGCCACTCCGACATAGCCGTGATGAGCTGGCCCGAGGAGAGTTTCCCCTACTCACTTCCCATGACGCTGGGGCACGAGGGGATCGGAACCGTCAGCGCGCTCGGCCCCGGCACCTACAGCTGCTCCGTGGGCGACCGGATGGCGGTCTACGGCCCGCAGGGCTGCGGCCTCTGCCACATGTGCTCCCAGGGCAAGGAGAACTACTGCGACTACGCGGACCAGCTGGGTATCCGACCGCCCGGGCTGGGCGCTCCGGGCGCGATGGCGGAGTACATGCTGGTGAACCGGGAACGCCACCTGGTGCCGCTGGGCGATCTGGATCCGGTGGAGGCGGCCCCGCTCACCGACGCGGGGCTGACTCCCTACCACGCGATCAAGAAGTCGCTGCCGAAGCTCGTGGGCGGTTCCCGAGCCGTGGTGATCGGCACCGGCGGCCTCGGTCACGTGGCGGTGCAGCTGCTGCGTGCGCTCTCACCGGCCGAGGTGATCGCGGTGGACGTCAGCGAGCAGAAGCTGGAACTGGCCCACCGGATCGGCGCGCACCGCACCGTGATCTCCGACGAGTCCGCACCGGACAGGATCCGCGATCTCACGAACGGCTTCGGCGCCGAGGTGGTGCTCGATTTCGTCGGTAACTCGGCGACCACCGCCATCGCGGCGAAGTGCACCCGCGCCGAGAGCGACCTCACCGTGGTCGGTATCGGGGGCGGCGCGGTACCGGTCGGCTTCGGCACGACGCCGTTCGAGGTCTCGGTCTCCGCACCGTACTGGGGCAGCCGTTCGGAGCTGATCGAGGTGCTGGAACTGGCCCGCGCCGGTGCGGTTCGGGTCCACGTGGACTCGTTCGGACTGGACGAGACGCCCGAGGTCTACGAGCGCTTCCACCGGGGCGAGATCCCCGGCAGGGCCGTGATCGTACCCTGATCGGCCGTTGCCGCTGCCCGGGATCACATGTCCCCGGTGTACGGGATCTCGCGCACCTGCCCCGACGAGATCCAGCGCCGGATGGCCAGGGTGGCCCGGACGTCGTCCTCGTTGTACTCCAGCAGTCGGTCGCGCTGTTGCCGCTCGGGCGCACCGCCGTCGAAACCGACGGCGTCGCGGTACCAGCGCATCGAGTTCTCCCCACCCGCCTCGGAGTCACGCCAGGCGAACCCGGCACTGGGCGCGATGACTTTCAGGCCCTTGCCGTTCGGGCAGAGGAACTGGTCGCGAACCACGGCGAACACGTCCACCCACTCGGACGAGCCGACGAACTCCCGAACCTCCTCGACGGTCGGGATGCCGGGTTTGCCCGCGAACCGCTGCGCCGAACTCAGCATCCAGCGGTTCTCGGCGAGCTCGTTGTAGCAGTAGGCGCGGAAGGTCAGGCCGTGCTCGTGGGCGGCGCGGCGCAGCGCGGAGAACCAGGACCAGAACTCGGCGAACGACCTGGCCTCGTCGTCGGAGGGCAGCGGGTCCCAGGTGACGAACCCGCGGTAACCGGGCTCGACGTCGAGCAGTTCGGCCGTGGTGCGGGTCCCGTTGGCCTCGTCCCTCGGGTAGGAGAGCAGACTGCCCCAGAGGTAGGCGCCGGAGTCGGCGTAGCTCTCCATGTCCACGTCGATCTCGACGTCACCCCGGGAGACCTTCACCTCCGATACCCGCCGAACCAGCGGAACGTCGCGCAACCATGCCCTGGCCAACAGCACCGCGTCGCTCATCCGGTTGGGAGGCAACGGCGGTTCCCTCGTGGTCCCCACCGGCAACTCCGCCAACTCGTCCACGGTCGTGATCCCGACCGCGCGGAGCCGCACCGCGTCGTCGCCGCGCACCACCAGACTCACGTCCCTGGCGGCACGCAGCTGCTGACCGCAGACCGGCCACCAGGGGCAGCCCTTGCACTCCACGACACGGGTGGGCTGGGCCAGCGCCTCGCTTCCGGCCACGGCGGCCTCGGCGACAGCGATCCGGTCGGCGAACCGCTCGTCGTACTCGGCGAGCACACTGCGCCCGCCCGACCAGCCACGGGATTCGAGGTCGTGCCACAGCACGGTGTCGGTGTCGGAGCCGATCGCACCTCCGAACTTCCTGCCGGTGGGCTGCATCCCGCACGCCTGCAGCAGCCGCACGAGGTGGGCCAATCGAAGCTGGTCCCTGGCCTGCGAACGAGGCTTGCGCCTCGGATCCCTGGCCGCCGACTCGGGCCTGGGATCGGTCAGCGGGGAGGTCCGCGCCCCCTTTCCCGGGTCGGTCACCTTGTGGCGGACCACGAGCACGGGCACGTAGCCGCCCCTGCTGCGCACCAGCAGATCCACCGAGCCCTGTCTGCCGCCCTCGTTGTCCGAGGGCAGCTGTGCTCCCGAGATGTATCCGACCCCGGAGCGCATCGCGGCGAGCGTGGCTCGCTCCCGGTCGGGGACGCTCTCGTCCCCGGGGATCTCGGTCCAGTCCGGTGCCAGCTCCCTGCCGAGCCGATCGGCGAGCTCGCGCCGGTACTCGGCAGCGTCGGCGATCCGCTGTTCCGCGCCCGGATCGAGCGGAGCGGTCGGCGAGTCGATCATGGTCGGATCGTGGTCGAGATGTACGCGGCGACGACAGCGTGTCACCACGTCGCCGTCCAGTAGCACCTCGGATTCCACGCTTGCAGGGTATGTCCTAACTCCGACGAGCGCGTCCATCACCCCGGTGAGAGATATGACAATCACTCTTCCGAATGCCAAAACCCCCTGGGAAGCGGAAGACACGGGCGGTTCACGCGGCGAACGTCACGGCGGAGCGGTCGCACACCCGAAAACAGCAATCAGCACGGAGTGTAATCGACCTCTCGTCGTGCTGTAGCAGCGAACGGCGGTACTGCCTAGACTGATCGGCGCAGTATCCGTTACGCCGGACCGGTCCGGAGGTGTTCGTCGGTATGACACGTGCACAGCGAACGCGGCACGAGGCCCCGGCAGCGCGTCGGCGCTCCGAGCCCCCAGGGCAGCGACAGTCCACCCGGCCGCGACGTTCCGCGACGCCGGACCAGGACTGCTTCGGGAGGAAGGACCCCAAGACCGCCAAGCAGGAGGTCAAACTCGCCAAGCAGCGCTACAAGGCCGCGAGCAAGGGCGAGGCGGGGCGGATCACACCCGGTAACGCCAGGAAGGCGGTCGGGGTGGTCAGGGTGATCGGACCGGTGTTGGCGCCCTACGCGGCACAGGCGGCCTCGGCGGCCAGGGACACCTACGAACGGGCGAGAGCCCGCAGGCTCGGAGTGGCCGTGACGGAGGTGGACCGCTTCTCGGGGCGCGGTGCCGCGTTGCACGCCCGGATCGCGGGGGACAGCACGGCGCTGCGGGATCTGCGCGAACGCGAGCGACAGGACCGGAGCGAGACCGAGGTGACACGCTTCGTGGACTCGGCGCAGCGACGCCTGTCCGAACTGGCGAGCGCGGTACGCGCGGCGGAGCGGATGCCCGCGGGCAGGCGCCGCTCGGCGCACCGGGCCGTGCGGGGCGAGTTGGGCAGGATCGAGGACGATCTGCTGCGCCGCTTCCGGGTGGGCGAATGAGGGGTCCTCGGCCCGGCTCGCTCGGGTGGTGCTGTGGCGGAACCTCGCGTGCGGCTCTCGCCGCGGGCGCCCCGACCTCGGGTAGCGACCTACCGACGCGGCGATTTCGCGAGAAATTGACAGCCCCGGGGCCACACCGCCCCAGTGGATCGCCCCAGTGGAGCGTCAATTTCTCGCGAAATCGCGCCGCCCGAACGGACACATCCCACGCCCGAAGGCCCTACCGAGTTACCGGTACCGGTCGGTTACCGGTCCCGGTCGGCGGCGTCAGCGGCTGTGCCCGGGGATTCGGACGAATCGCTGTCCAGCGGTTCGCCGTCGTCCTCCGAGATCTCCAGCTCGAAGTTCCCGTCGTGCTGCTCATGCCCTTTGAGCACGGCACGTTCCAGCACCTCGGTCCCCTTGTCGGCGCGAAGGGTGAGCGGATCCGCACGCAGGTCCTTCACCAGCGCCACGCACATCACCACCATCACGACGGTGAACGGCAGCGCACCGATGAAGGTCAGGTTCTGGATGCCGCTCAGCGCGGTGTCACCGCCGTGCCCGATGACCAGCATCACGGCCGCGACCGCACCGGTGGCCGCACCCCAGAAGATCACGACCCAGCGCGCGGGCTCGATGGAACCGCGCTGCGACAGGGTGCCCATCACCACCGATCCCGCGTCCGCGCCGGAGACGAAGAAGATGGCCACCAGGATCATCACCAGTACCGAGGTGATGCTCGACAGCGGGAGCTGCTCCAGCACGTTGAACGTCTGGGCCTCCGCACCACCTTCCGAGACGGACACACCGTCCCTGGCCAGTCCGATGGCGGCGCCGCCGAATATCGCGAACCAGATCACGCTGACCACGCTGGGAACGAGCAGCACGCCACCCACGAACTGCCGGATGGTCCTCCCCCGGCTGATGCGTGCGATGAACATCCCCACGAACGGAGTCCAGGAGATCCACCAGGCCCAGTAGAAGACGGTCCAGGTGGACAGCCATCGCTGCGTCTCGCCGCCGCCGGTGGCACCGGAACGCGAGGCCATCAGGCCGAAATCACCCAGGTAGGTGCCCAGCGAGGTGGGGATCAGGTTCAGCATGAACACCGTCGGTCCCACCAGGAACACGAACACCGCCAGCAGTGCGGCGAGCACCATGTTGATGTTGGACAGGTACTGGATACCCCTGGCTATGCCGGACACCGCCGAAGCGATGAAGCAGACGGTCAGCACCACGATGATCAGCACCAGCACCGTGGTGCTCGCGCCGTCGATCCAGCCCGCCTCACCGAGACCGGTGCGGATCTGCAGGGTTCCGATGCCGAGTGAGGCGGCGGAGCCGAACAGGGTCGCGAACAGGGCGAGCACGTCGATGAGTTTGCCGAGCGGACCGGAGGCGTGGCGTTCACCGAGCAGTGGGGCGAACACGGCGCTGATGAGCTGTTTCCGTCCTTTTCGGAACGCGCTGTAGGCGATGGCGAGTCCGGCGACCGCGTAGATGGCCCAGGGGTGCAGCGTCCAGTGGAACAGCGAGGTGGCCATGGCGGTTCGAACCGCCTCGTCGGTGGCGCCGGGTGCGACCACGGCCGCACCGTCCGGCCCAGGCACGGTTGCCACGGCTCCGGGCGGGGGTGACACGAAGTGCGACAACGGCTCGCTGACGCCGTAGAACATCAGCCCGATCCCCATGCCCGCGCTGAACATCATCGCGATCCAGGAAACGGTTCGGAACTCGGGGCCCTCCTCGTCGGCACCGAGCGGAATCCGCCCGAACCTGCTCACGGCCAGGTACAGGGCGAACACGACGAAACCGGTGGAGGCCAGCACCAGGCTCCAGCCGAAATTGCCGATCAGCCAGTTCAAGGCGCCGCTGGACCAGTCGCCGAGCGATTCCGTGACGAATCCGCCCCAGGCGACCAGCGCGAACATGATCAGTGCCACGGTGCCGAACACGATCCGGTCGGTACCGGATTTCCAGCCCGCTTCCGATGGCGCGGTTTGGTGTTCGGTGGTTCGGGAGCTGTCGCCGGGGTCCGGTTCCCCCGAGCCGAGCCCCTGCTGTTGGAGTGGCGTGTTCGTGGACACGGCGTTCCCCCTACGGTGGTTGTGGTGAGTGAGGGAGCCCGCACCGGCACGGGTGGCGCTCCGATCACGACGATCACTTCGGGTGGTTGCAACGTTTGGCTGCGACGCGACAGCGGGCGGGCCGGATCGGCCCACGATGAAAATGTGACCGCGAACACACTCAATGCTCCGAAGTGGAACGGACGAGTGGGGTCCTCAGCTTTCGACCCCGACACACCCGGCGTGTCCGAGTGGCAGCGCGAAGAATCAGGGGTTACGCTTCGCCCACGAGTGACAGCAGAATAGAGCGCGACCTGTCAGTGGAACCGAAGTTCGACAAATCCGAACCAAATTTTCCACGATACGAAAAGAAGGTCGTGTCGTCGAACGGTTGTTTTCCGTCGGTGAGTTGCCGGACTTCGGCCGCGCCGATCAAATTCCGGGACAGGGTGAGGCGTGGCGGGCCGAGTCGCCCCCGGGCCGTCGGACACGAGGGAATCCGCGTTCTTCCCCAGACCGATACGGCACGAGTCGAAGCACCCGCGTTCGGTCACGAAACCTCGCACCCAACCAGTGAAACCCCACGTTCGACTGCGGAAAACCCCGTGCGCGTTCAGTCACCGAAGCCCCGCGTCTGGCCCCTTTCAACGGTAGGGAGACCACCGCACCGTGAAATCGCGCTCACGCATCGAACGCAACCGACGATAAAACTCTTCCGCGACAGTGGGATTACCGCGAAGATTCGGAAGGACACTCACGGTTATTTTCAGTTCGCGCAGGTCTCGCAATACCGAAAAACCCGACCAGTCGGTGACGTCGAACCCGTAGGCGTCCACGAGCTGCCGATACGCGAGCGGAGAACGTCCCAGTCGCAGATATCCCACCGCCATCGGGGTGAGATCCCATTCCGGAGGTCCCGCGCACAATGAGTCGAAATCGCACAGTACCGGGCCGTTCGGACCGATGATGACATTGCCGAGGTGGGCGTCGCCGTGCACCGTGCTGCGGGGGAGGACGAACTCCAGCTCGGAGAGCCGGTGCTCGACGTCGTCGCAGTGACGTTTCAGGAAATCCCGGTCACTGCGGTCCAGTTCGTGCTCGCCCTCGGCGAGGCGGCGCCGGGCGTCGGCCATCGGTTGCCAACGTGGCGCCGAAGGTGGTTCCCCCAGCGCGTGCAGCTCGCGCAGCAGCTTGCCCAGGTCACTTCCCGTGGGTTCGACGCCGGAATCGGCGACTTCCTCCCACAGGGTGGCGATGTGGGATCCGGTCCGAACTGGCTGGGGAACTCCCCGGAACAGCCGTACGGAGTCGATGCCGTGCTCGGCCAACCAGCTCGCGGCCTCGACCACGTTGTCCGCGCGGTAGGCCAGCGACGGCGACAGCACGATACGCACCACCACGGGGTGAGCACGCAGCAGGAAAACCCCGTTGTTGACGAACCGCAGCAGCCGCGCGCCGCGGTGGTCGAGCCCTGCCTCGGCACATATCTCGGCCAGTGCCGTTTCCAGTTCGGGCGGAATCTCGGCACCGTGTGCCGAGTTCGGCGGGAAAGTCATGTTTGCCGATGTCATGTTGTGTCTTTTCGGTGTGGTCGAACCGGCATCCGCGCTCCGGCACCACCGGTAACCGGGATCAAACCGATCGCGCCTCGCGGAAGGTGCGGACCTGTTCGGCGAAATCACGCGCGTCCGGGTTCATGGTGTGTTTGGCCGCTTCCAGCTGCAAGGGTCGTAGTCGGTCGGGCACCCGCGCGGACTTGACCAGCGAACCGAGCTCCAGCGCCTGCCTGCCGACCTTGATGCCCTGCTGGACGTCGCCGGACCGCATGTGGTTGGTCGCCTGCATTCCCAGCATGAACACGTGGCTGCGCTGCATGTTCTCCCCGTACGACTGGTTGCTCTTGAGCGTCTCCGCGACGGCCAGCGGTGCGTAGCGTTCCGGGGTGAACTCGGCCAACGCGTCGTAGACCGAACCGGTCATGCCGTGCAGGTCGTTCTGGTCGAAGAACTTCACCCAGTCCGGCTCCTGATGGAGTTCGGCCCTGGCGAACTCGTCCTGGGTACGTCCCAACATCTTGCCGACCTGGTCGGGGCGGTTGAGCATGCCGTAGGCCCAGCCCTCGTTGGCGCACATCACCGCGACCGTCAACGAGGATCCGGAGTCCTGCGCGGCGATCTGTCCCAGCTGGAACAGCTTGAGCGCTTCGTTGGGCTGCTGGTAGTGCAGGTAGACCCGCCCCATGCGGTAGAGCACGTTGGCGACCAGGCTGTCGTCGTTGGCCTGCTTGGCGAACTGCAGCGCCTTGCCGAAGTGGCTCCTGGCCGGGTCCATCAGCCCCATGTCGAACGAGGTCCACCCCGCGAGGCTGTGCATGTCGGCCAGCGAGACGAACAACCGCTGTTTGACGTGTTCGGCGCAGTCGGCGTGCAGCAGTTGCCTGGCCCAGTTCAGCTGGGCCACGACAGCGTCACGGCAAGTCCCCCCGCCGTGCCGGTAGTCCAGATCGCGCAGTGCCTTGGTCGCTGCCTGAATCTGTTGAACGTCGGTCATGCCGATACGCGACGGTGCCGGAGTCTGGGCACTGGACATCAGCCAGTCGCCTTCCTCCGCACCGAAGACAGAAGCCCCCATCGCAACCGCCGCGGCATGGGTAAGAAACTTCCGACGCTTCACCGTCTCGTCCTCCTCAGCCGGCGAGCCACCGGTGTCCTGTTCGGTGGCCCTCACTGCCGTCGCCCCGTCATAGGCGAGGCCCATGTACCCCCTCGGGACGCCGAGACCATCCGCGATTCGGGCCAGCACGTCATAGGCGATGACCTGCCTGCCCTTGAGGATCTCCGAAACCTCGGACTGCGACTGGCCGGTCGCGGCGGCGATCTGACGCTGCGAAACACCGTGCTTGCGCAACAGCTTGTAGATGTCGCTGATGTCGCGATTGGCCAGCGCTTGGCGCATCTCTCGTCCTTCCCAGACCTCGGGTGTAACGAGAGAGCCGTTGGAACCGATGGTGTTCATTTGAAGACCCCTCTAAGCTTCTCGGGCGTCGATCGCAGATTAAGGCTCCGCCCAACAGACGGTGAAGTCGACATCGAGACGTGGTGATCGGCGGGACCGAAGTCCGCTGACCGCTCATCGCGCGGTATGTCCGGTCGTCGCCCACCACCTAGCCAGCCGGCGCCGGTTCGTTCCAATCTAGACACCAGCAAGCAACCGAGCACCGAAAGGACATCCGCGAAGTGGATTCCCCCCAGCAGTCCGGCGAACCGGAATCGGTGGGCCCCGTCCCCCGACCGGAACACCGCCACGACGATTCCGGTGAGACCGCCGGGGCGAATCGGCTGCGGGTGCAGTGCCGGGGTGTGGACCACACTCCCCGGACCCTCGAGGTGCTCCTCGATAGGGACAGGGTGGTTCTCGCCGGACCGCCCGGCGCAACCGCGGCGGTGCCGACCGAGCGGGTCGGCCAACTCAGCTCCGCGCTGCGGTTCGCCGCTGATCAGGCGAGAAAGTGACGGTGACGTACGGTGGACGCGATCCTGGGACAGGTTCTGCGCAACGCGGTGTGGGAGCGACTCGATGTGCTTTCCGAGCTCGCGAACCGCGCTGATGCGTCGTCCCTGCTGTCCGTAGCGCGCTCCGAGATCCCGCGCCTCACCGCGGGGTGGCGGACGCTGCTGACCGCACACGAACCGGACGAACGAGGCAACTGCCCGGAGTGCTCGACCCGGTGGCGCCAGCGCAAGGCACCCTGCGCGGTGTGGCGCTCGGCCTACGAGCACCTGGTGGCCGGTGGCCTCGCGCCCCGTCCCGCACGGCACCTGCGCCCGGCGCAGGCTCTGCGCCGAGCGGCGCCGGTGCCGTAGGACTCGGCGGGCTCGGTCACCGGACACCACCTCCCCCGAACTGGTTTCGGACCGAGTCACCGCCGGTTGACCGGTGATCGGCATGACGTGCCCCCCGACCACGGCTATGCCGATCACCGGTCTCCCCCGTTTCCCCGAGCGTCCTGTTTCCCCGACAGGGCTACGGCGCCGACGGGAGGTCGCCACGGTGGAAACTTCGACTTGCCCAACAACTCCACAATGCCTTACAGCGTCACAAGGTGAAGACACGAACACCTTTTCGGACCAACGATTTCACCGAAAAGATCGTGCTCCCTCCAGACTTCCGCGAGCCGGTACCGACGTTACTCCCCTCCCCCGAACCGGTATCGGCTCGCGGATTCCAACAGCTCCGTCGTTGAGATACTCCGCTGCTCAACATCATCAACGACGACGGAGTCGAACCGGGATCCCGGCACTCGTTTCCCCCCTGGCGAGTACTGGGATCCCGGTTTTTTCGAATATGGACAGCGGGACCCGCGCACGTGGCCGGGTAGCCGTCACGTGAGTCGGCGCCTTGCGGCGTTGGGTCGGCTCTTGAGTAGCGACCTACGCGGCGATTTCTCGAGAAATCGACACGGGCGGGCCCGGGTCATTTGCGGCGCAGGCGAGCTCTGTCCCGCAGGGAGCCGTCCAGCAGGGCGCCCGGTGCAGGTGTCCCGCGGGAAGGCAGCCGCGCGTACTGCGGCGGAACCATCATCAACGGCTGGCTCGGCCCCAGCAGCGGGGAGAAGGCGGGCACGAAGCCCTGGTCGATCAGCGAGACCGCGAAGTCCACGGCGACGTATCCCCTGCTGTCGAGCACCCCGGTCCCCTGCCATGGAAGCAACCCGGATCCACCCAGATAGGTGAAACCACAGCGTCCCTTGGTCACGGCGCTCACGGTGAGCCTCACCCGGGGATCCAACAGCTTCTCGTAACCGAGCTCCTCGTCCACCTGCATGGTGGACAGATAGCGGATCGCGTTGTGCCAGGCACGACGCAGCACCGCGACACGCGCCTGCCGGAGCTGCGGCGAGAGCCGCGAGTCACCGAAGTTGTACACGTCGGCGTAGACCCTTCGGGCCCAGCCGAACCGATCCGTGCCCGTGGGAGTCGGCACGGGCACGGAGTAGACCATGGACATCACCATCTCGCGGAACAGGTAGAGCGAACGCGCCACGCTCTCCGCGTCCGGCCCGACCCGCGCATCCGCCCGATCCCGCACCCGGTCCAGGGTGCGCAGTGGTTGATCGGTGATGTCGAGCCCGTGCAACGCGCTTTCCAGCGAACCTCGGAAGCGCTCGTACATGGCGGGGCGCCGGGCGATCACCTCCCGACCGAGCCGTTCGGTGGCCAGTGAGTCGATCTCGCGGATGGACACGCAGCCGTCGAGTCCGACCAGCGAGGCGTACTCGCGCAGTTTGCGGGTGTACGCGGCTGTCACCGACGCCGGCCTGGGGCGGAAGTGCCTGCCGTCGGTGAGGATGTTGAAGCGCAGCCCGGGCGGGTGAACACCGCGCGCCGCCCGCTGCAGTTCGCGCAGTCGGATCAGGCCGCCCAGCTCGGCGATGTCCGGTAGCGGCCCGCACGCCTTCAGCCGATTCAACGACTGCTTGATCGGGAAACCCAGCAGCATCACCTCGACCGGCTCGCCACGCGCCACGAAGAGGTCCGCGTCGCGGTGCATGTCCGCCAGCAGGTAGTTGGACCGCGACCCCTTGAGGAACTGCTTCCTGGTGAGCACGTGGTGCAGCGCCCCGACGGTGCGCCGGGTCCGTTCGGCGGGGTCGGCGACCGGCTCGTCCGCCGCGAACTTGGCCGTCGCACCACGCGCGGTTCGATCCGCGGCGCGGTCGGCGTCGTCGAGCACGGATTCGATCATGGACTCGGTTTCCGCACGGGTCAGCCGGACCGCCCAGCGCCACGAGCTGCGGTTCTCCCGCAACGAGGCTATCTGGAGCTCTTCAAGGGAATGCGTGTTGGAGAGCACGGGCTGGGACCACGCGGAGCGGCGCCACGGAGAGGTCTCGAAACTGGAGATCACGGGTACGCCCCGCTCCGGAACGGCGCGGGGATCGGCGGCGCCGTTCTCCCGACCGTCGCGTTGCCGGGGCAGGTCCGCCCGCTGCGAGACCGCGACGGTCAGCACTCCGGAGAGCTCGATCCCCTCGACGGCGGACTCGGTGTCGAAGATCGCCACGACATCGGTGTCGCCGAGTTCGCGCAATCGGCGGACGGTCCACTCGGTCGCGGGACCGGACCCGGTGAGCGGGACCCGGATGAGGTCGGCTTCGGGAACCCCGGCGCGATCCAGTACGACTCGGGCGTGGTCGTAGTGCCGCTCGGAGCCCGGTACGCAGAACACCACCCGGCCACCCGCGTCGCGGATGTCCCAGACGAACCTGGGCAGTCCCGATCCGACCGTGTCGGTGACCGGCGTGTTCAGCTCCGCGAGTTCGGCGGTTGGGGGGTCCCACACGGATTCGGCGGCGCGGTGGGACTCCCGGCTCCGGAATCGGAGTCCGCCCGCCCCACCGGATTCGTCGGGGCTCGACTCGGAGCGGCGGGGGTCGGACGGGTAATCCTCGGTGCGGGAAGCCTCCGGCAGGGATTCTTCCGGCAGGACGTTCTCCGAGTGGTGGGATTCGGGGCCGACGGCCCCTGGTCGACAACGATTCGCCCGTTCCTCGCGTGGCAAGGGACGCAGGACCGCGTCGACGTCCGAGCGGTTCCGGAACGATTCGCTCCGGGACTTTCCCGGTGGGACCGTGCGTTCCGGCACCAGCCCGCACGATTCCAGGTCTATCACCACGGCCGGCTGGCCGAGCTCGCGGTTCCACCTGCGCACCCGGGTGCGCTCCTGCACGGTGCGCAGCACCCGGCGAAGCAGCTCGTCCTGTTCGGCCGGGACGGTGTGCACGAAACCGCGCAGCGGATGGTTGCCGGACAGCACATCGGCGCTGCCGGTTTCCAGATCACGCAGCTCGGCCGAGATCACCTGTCGCATCGCGGCGCGGAACTCGCCGCGCCCCGCCCGATCACGCTCGCCGAACTCGGTCCGCTCGAACGTCGCGGACAGTTCCTGGAGCGTGCGGACCAGTTCGCGCACCCCGTCGCGCACCTCGGTCGCCGTGACCTCCCGTGCCTCGCGCACCGCGGTCTCGGGAGTGACGACGAACCGGCCGGTGGCCTGCGTCTCCGGTGAGAGTTCCACGGCCAGGGTCTCGACACGCGGTGTGAACAGCATTCCCGGTGGGCTCTCCAGTGCGAGCCGGAAGGCCCGCAGCGGCGGCCGGACGAAGTGTTCCAGGAAGTAGCGCGACGCGCTCTCGCCGCGTTCGAAGCGGTTGCCCACGACCTCATCCAGCAGGGGGGCCGAACCGGTCCGCAGCAGGGTGGGTAGCCGGACGGCTACGGTCCCACCAGGGAAGGCGGGGTGGGCGGGGGTCGGCTCGCCCAGCGGAGCCGCCGCGTCGTCGGGAACGCGTGGTTCGGCCGTGGCGCAGTGCATCCGGATTATCGGGTCCTCGGCCGGCATCCCGGCGAACCGGCTCCACGCCGATCCGGGACGACGGGTCCCGCCTTGTCGGGACCCGCCCCGCGGGAACGCCTCCCGCGGGGCTCCGTGCTGCGCGAATCCGTCCCTCGGGGGCTCTTCCCCGGAAGAATCACCGGGGATCCTCTCGAGTGCTTCGGTGAGCAGCGCCAGCCATGCCGGATCACGGTGTCCACGGGTGAGTCGCAGCCGGATCAGCGTCCGGTAGAGCTCCCGCCAGGTCGGGGCCCTTCCCAGGGATATCCCACTCCCCGCCCGCCTTCCGACCAGCCGGACCTGACCGTCGCGACGCGACAGACGCACCCCGTACTCGCCTCCGGCGAGCACGGAATCGGCCCGGGCCACGTCGAGCGGCCACGTCCCGAACGGCGGTACTGTGTTTTCCTCGGGGCCAAGCCGGGACCGACCGTCCAACGGGTATCTCCTTGCTCTTCCTCCGGCTGCGGGCGGAGACACCGAGCTCCGCGGTTCGAACCATCCGGCCCGGGGTGCCGGATGGGAAGTGCCGGGGTTACGGACAGCGATTCGTCTCGGTCAGACAACACCATGCGCTACCCCGAGATCGCGATAGTCAATCATCGAGTAATCGTGCGGGGACGACCGGAACGGCCGGAGCGCACCGTCTCACGCTAGTGAGCGATCTTTTTCGCCGTCTGTGTGACGAGGTGCATAATCGCGTAACGCGATCCGACTCGGGCGCTGGATCCCGCCGACGTCGGCACGGTTCGCCGGGCCGGCGGCAGCGGCGGTCGTGCGGACGAAGGATCACTGCTCACCCTATCGACTGACACTCTGAAGGACCGCTCAGGAAGCATGATCGCTGTAAGAGCGCGAGACTAGGCAAGCCGTGCCGCTTGCCTGGCCGCTGGCGTCTGCGGCGCGCCTCGGACTCGGTCCGGGAAAACCTGGAGCTCGGATACGATCAAGGAGTCACCTTGCCAACCGAAGTAGCCCCGCTGCGCCGCAAGCCCGTCCAGCAACGCAGCGCCCAGCGTGTCGAGCGGATGCTGGAGTCCTGCGCACAGCTCATCGATGAGGTGGGGTACGACGGGCTGACCACGACACTGATAGCCGAACGTGCCGGTGTCGCCGTCGGTTCGCTGTACCAGTTCTTTCCGGACAAACGCGCGGTGGTGCAGGAGCTGACGCTGCGCAATCTGGATCGCTTCGTGCAGACGGTCTCCGAACGACTGGACCGGATAGAGCTCGCCCACTGGTGGGACGCCGTGGACACGGTCTTCGACGTCTACCTGGGGATGCACCGGGAGATCCCCGCGTTCAGCAAGCTGCACTTCGGCGACGTGGTGGATCTGCGGCTGCTGCACGAGACCAAGGACAACAACGCGGTGATCGCGGAGAAGCTCACCAGCCTCATCTCGGATCGTTTCGGGATGCCGCCGGGTGAACTGGAACTACCGCTCTCGGTCGCGGTGGAGGCCGCCGACGCGGTGCTGCACCTGGCGTTCCGGCGAGCTCCCGAGGGCGACCAGACACTGGTCAACGAGGCGAGGGAGCTGGTCCGCGGTTACCTGTCCAGCCGGATCTCGGAGGATCAGCCGAAGGACTTGCCCGCACCGCGGTAAGTGTCGACGGCACCGAGCCTGCGGTCCGCTCCGGAGTCGAGGGATTCGAGCAGGTGGTACTCGGGAAGCCGCTCGGCCAGCTCGCCTGCCTTGGCGTGCCGGAACCAAACCCGATCACCCGGCCGGAGACGCCGTGCTCCCGGCCCCACGACGGGGGTCTGTACCTCCCCGGCGCCCTCGGTTCCGGTCAGTCGCAGTCCACTGGGCAGGTAAGGGCTGGGAAGCCGATCCGGCCCCGCTGCCCCGGAAGCCGCGTAGCCACCGGAGAAGAGGGTGGCGCTACGACGGTCGGGGCGACGTACCACCGGCAGCGCGAACAGCACGGCGGGCAGCGGTCGGAACGCCTCGTAGGCGTCGAACAGGGTCGGTCCTATCAGCCCCGAGCCCGCCGCTACCTCGGTGACGGCCGGTTCGTTCGTGGTCGTCTCCAGGCTGCCGGTTCCACCGCCATTGACGAATTCCAGCGGGCAGAGCTCACCGACGGCCTCGGCGACCGCCGCGCGGCGGTGGGCGAGTTCCCTTGCCGAGCCTCGCCGCACCCACCGGACGGCAGCCGCGCGCAGCGGCTGCCCGGGTGGGGCGTCACCGATCCCGGCTATCTGTCCTTCGTAGACCAGCAGCCCGACGAGCCGGAAGGCTTCCCGCCGCAGGATCTCCCGCGTCAGCTCGCGTGCCTGTCGCGGCGAACGCACCGGCGAGCGCAACGGACCTACGTGCAGCCGCTCGCCGAGCTTCGCGCCGAGCACGGGGAGGCGGGACACGGATGACTCTTCCAGCGGGCGCCAGGCGGCGTCGACCTCCATGCAGATCCGCAATCGCTCGGCGGTGCCGGAGGTCGCTCGCTCGATCAGGTCGAGCTGCTCGGCGGAGTCGACGGTGATCGCGACCGCGGCGGCGGCGCCCGGATCGGCGGCCAGTTCCGCCAGCGCCGCGCGGTCGACCGTGGGGTAGGCGACCAGCAGGTCGTCGGAGATTCCCAGCCGGTACAGCCAGAGCGCCTCGGGCAGGTTGTAGCACATCAGTCCCGCGAAACCCGGTGAGCGCAGCGCGCGACGCATCAGCTCGGGGCAGCGCAGCGACTTCGTGGCCAGGCGGATCGGCTTGCCGTCGGCGCGTCTCGCGAGCTCGGCGGCATTGCGGTCGAACGCGTCCAGATCCGCCACCCCGAAGGGTGGTTCCAGCTCGGCGGTCACGGCGTCCAGCCGTGTCGCGGAGCCGGCGATGGTGGGTGGTGCCGACGGGGTCACGCATTTCAAGGTAAGCCCGCACCCCTTGTTACGCGAGAGATATTCACATAATTTTCCGGGAATCGGCGGCGGAAGGACGATGCGGTCATGACGATTACCCGAACCACGTGGTCGAACTGGGCGAGCACGGTGGTCGCGCCCGGGAGCCGAACCGCACGCCCGCGCGACCGGGCCGACCTCGTCACCGCCGTCACCGAGGCGCGTGCCGCGGGCCACGGGGTGCGCCCGGTGGGGTCCGGCCACTCGTTCAGCGAGATCGCCGCACCGCTGCCGTCCGGGGAACGTAGCGAAGTCGTGGCACTGGACCTCTCGGGGTGGACCGGGATCACCGATGTGGCCCCCGATCGGGGGACGGTCACCGTTCGCGGCGGCACGCCGCTGCACCTGCTCAACGAGCTACTGGACCGGATGGGGCTGGCACTGCCCAACCTCGGCGACATCGACCGGCAGACCGTGGCAGGCGCGATATCCACCGGTACCCACGGCACGGGGGCGAACCTGGGCGGGTTGGCCACCCAGGTGGCGGCGCTGGAACTGGTACTGGCCGACGGTTCGACGCTGCGCTGCTCCCCCACCGAGAACCCCGAGGTGTTCGACGCGGCCCGGGTCGGTCTCGGCGCGCTGGGCCTGATCAGCACGGTGACGCTGCGCTGCGTTCCCGCGTTCGCGCTGGCGGCCGAGGAGCAGCCGCGGCAGCTCGACGAGGTACTGGCCGAGTTCGAGCGGTACGCCGCCGAGAACGACCACTTCGAGTTCTACTGGTTCCCGCACAGCACGCACACCCTGGTCAAACGCAACAACAGGCTCCCCGAGCGCGAACGCCCCCGACCGCTGCACCCGGTGCGCTCCTGGCTGGAGTACCGGGTGCTGGAGAACGGGCTGTTCGGTCTCGCGTGCGAGATCGGCAGGCGCCGCCCCGCACTGGTGAAGCGGCTGAACCGGATCTGCGGTGCCACTTGGTCGGGGCGCTCCTACGGCGACACCTCGCACCGGGTGTTCGTGACCAGCCGGACCGTTCGGTTCGTGGAGTCGGAGTACGCGATCCCGCGCGAGCGGTTGCCGGAGGTGATCGAACTGCTGCGGAGTGCCGTGGCGCGGCTGCGCCATCCGGTGATGTTCCCCGTCGAGGTTCGGGTGGCCGAGGCCGACGACATCTGGCTGTCCACCGCCCACGGGCGCGATACCGCCTACGTCGCGATCCACCAGTACAAGGGGATGCCGTACCGCGAGTGGTTCGACACCTTCGAGGGAATCGTGCGGGAGGTCGGGGGCAGACCGCACTGGGGCAAGATGCACGGACTCGGCGCCGAGGAGCTGCGCGGCAGCTACCCCCGGTTCGACGACTTCCTGCGGGTGCGGGACCGGCTGGACCCGGACCGGCTGTTCGGCAACCCCTACCTGACCCGCGTCCTCGGCAGCTGACCGGGCTTTCCCGGCCCGGCCGTCATCCGCAGCGCACCCGGGGCGGCGGCTCGGCCCCGGCTGCGTCGATTTCTCGCGAAATCGCCGCGCCCCTTCGACGCGGGCCGAGCTCCCGCCAACCCCGCAAGATGAACTCCGACCACTCACGCAGTCGGCACCGCCGCGGGTTCTCCGGTGGGGTTCTCGCGAGGACGCCGGAGACGTTGCGTGGTCGCTACCCGATGTCGCCGGACTCACAGCGAGAACCGTGCCAGAGGTTCCGCCAAGCGACCGCCCACGACGGCCGGAGAGATGACCTCACCTCCGACGGAGGTGTTCGAGCATCTCCTCCAGCTTGGCGGTGACCTTGCGCGGGTCGGCGGGCGCGACGGTGAACCACTCGCGCCCGTCGCTTCCGGTGCTCTGCTGGGTCATGTAGCAGCCCTGCTCGGTGCGGAAGACCTGCAGTCCGTTCGGCAGCTTGTGCGTCCTGTTGACCTTGCGATCGTGGCGGCGGGCCGTGATGACCGCCTCGGTGCCGCGCGGCGTGGTCATGACGTTGCCGAGCACCCGCGCGTCGTTCTGCCGGATGCCGACGGAGGCGAGCGCGCTCATGGCGTTGCCGGAGGGGTCGGAGCTCATCCGTTGCCCGGCCTGCTTCAGCAGCTCGGTGGGCACGCTGGCCGAGCCGCCGGACAGCGGCTTCAGCTCACCGAGCAGTTTGACGGCGTTACCGCCGAGGCCGCCGTACTCCTGCCGGTCCAGCAGAATGTTCTCCGCCGAGCCGGAGTCGGGGGCGTCGGCCTGGTAGGCGCGCAGCGTGCCGCGCCCCTGCTCTGCCAGCACCGCGTTGAAGCTCTCCTGGTCGTCGCGCACCGCCATGCCGAGCGCCAGCGGCGGATAGGCGAGCAGGTGCCAGGCGTCATCGAGGAAGGGGTGCACCTCGTCGGTCTGGATCAACCCCTGTCGTTGCAGCTCGGCCCGGCCCTCTTCGGGGATACGTACCCGCTCGTCCTCATCGAGCTGCACCGACAACATGCCCACCCGCAGCAGGGGATGGATCATCAGGTCGTAACGCTCACACAGGTAGATGGCCGCCGCCGGGCCGACAGAGATCTGGTTCCGCACCGTCATTTCCGTTGTTTCAGCCGATCCACGCGCCGTGCGTTCGCGGGCACGTGGCGGGGGAACTCGCGTGGCGAGCGGCGGGATTCCTGTGGCGTGCCCAGTGGGACGTGTCCGGTTGAGCACGCCCGCGCCCGGCTCCACGCGAGTGTTCGCCTCGGTGTCGATTGGACACCGTCCCGCTGTCGGTGCGGGACGGCCTGTTGCCTCTCTTCGGTGTCGCAGCTGGTCAGCGGCCTTGCTCGTAGGGGGTCTCGCCGAGCACCGGCGGAGCGACACGTTGCATGTCGTTGGTGAACACGTCCTCGTCCTCGACCAACCAGCTCGGACGATCGTGCTCCTCCTCGTCACCACCGCCCTGCCGGGCCCCGGCACCACCCATCGGCCCACCACGACCACCACCGGCGGCATTGGCACCCGACACCACCGAGCCGCCGCCCCTCGGGCCGAACGAGCCCGTACCCGAACGACCACCAGCGGCGGGCTCACCGGCACCGGTACCACCCGCGTAACCACCACGGGCACCACCCAAGCCACCCGCACCACCGGCACGACCACCCGAGCCGGAACCGCCGGACACCCCGGGCGGACCACTCGGAGCCGGCGCCCACCGGCCGTTGTACGGATTCTGCCGCTGCCAACCCCCATCCGGACCCTGCCGGTAGACCGTGCCATCCGAACCACGGACCGCCCCCGGAGGAAGCGAACCGTTGCCCGCGGAGCCACCGCCCGAGGGATTCACCCACGCCGACCCGGAACCGGCCGGCTGCGAGGTGTAGGAGCCACCACCCACGCCGGAACCACCCGACGGGGCATACGACCCACCACCGACCGAACCCACCGAACCGCCGGAACCCCCGGCCCACGCCGAGGACGAGGAGGCGGGCGCCGAGTAGCCCGAGCCCACACTGTTGTCGAAGGTGCTGCCCGCCACCACGCTGCCCGCACTGCCGCCGTAATCGGCCTGCCGCGACGCGTCGGTGTCGGACCCCTCCGGCGGCTTGAACTCCGGCAACCCCTGCGTGGCCGCCGTCGTCTGCTCCGTATACCGAGCCATCACACTATTGGCCTCCGCGTTGGTGGCCCGGTAACGCTCCTGCTTCTCCTCATAATCACTGGTCCACCCCAACCCCGGAACACCACTGACCCCACTGTCGTCCGCCCAATTCTTCTCCGGCGGCTCCATCTGGGCGGGACGACCGTCCGAGAGTTTGCCGCCCTCAGCCGGGAGATCCTGGAAGGTCTTGTGCTGCGTGCTTGCCTGAGTGTCCAACGAGTCCTGAACGGTATCGCAGAAGTCGATAGCATTGCTGGCAACTGGCTTGACTGCGGACACCGAAGCCTTGGCGATCTCCGCCGCACGACCCTCGTGGGCCTCTTCGGCCTTCTTCAGTGCGGCGTCGACGCTAGTGATGATGCTTCGAAACTTCGAGGAGGCTGCCTTCAGTGAGGCGGAACCCTGACTGGTCGACGTAGGAAGCTGGGCCGCATCAGGCGAACCGGCCATATTGGCACGGATGTCCTTAGCCTGACTCGCATAGCACATTATAGGAACAGTAGGACCTGAAGACATTACCCCCACCTTCTCACTTCGCCGCAGGCCATGACGGCAATGATAGCTCCAAGGCCTTCTTCGCCGGCACACAAGGGTCAGATTTACCGATTTCATTCACAGGGACGGTAGCAAAAGAATTAACCAGTTGATTTTGTCGCGTTGCAACATATACTGAACACGAGCCGCTTTCCATAGGCTTACTCTTGTTTGCCCGAACCCCAGGGTTTTCCAGTATTTTTAATTTTTTAAAATCAACAAATTCTGAAGTATTCTCATAGTAAACACTAAGCGAACGATCGAGAATCGGAGAAAGCGAAACCGATTTATAACTCTCAGAATTTTCCCATACGCAAGCAGAAGAAGCGCTGGATCCACCTTCGTCTTTTTCTCCATCAGGACCAAGACCGAGCTTTGAAGCAGCATCTCCCGGCATGAGTCCACACACGTCAACCGCCGTGACGTCCTTCGGACTAGGGATTGCTATCTCAGACTGAGACGTTGACGGAGACGTGTTATCACTAACTGAAGCATCTCCAGGTGAATCCTTTTGACCATTCGAACCAGAGGAGCAACCAGCAAGTACAAGAGTTAGCATAAGCCCACTGGCGACAGCTGTAATAAGCCGCCCCCTACTCACCACACTGCTCACGTTCCTCAGCTCTGCCTTTCGGTTTCCCGCTGCGCCACGGATGCATTGTCCTCGGCCAAGCCGTATTCTTGCAATATTGCCCTGTAGGCGTTGATCTTTCTTTCTAGTTCTTGTCGTATATTCATAGCTGCAGAATTCAGAGACCCTTCACCTCGAATACGCTTCTTGAAAGCCTCACGCGCCTGCTCAGTGGTGTCGTCGTATGCCGTAAGTTCCCCCGGCTCACTCTGCTCAGCTTGCCTTTCCAGAGCACGTGCTTCATCAAGAGCGGCTTCGAGGTCTGTGATGACTGCTTGCAGCTTCTCGTGGTCAACGCCGAAGCCGTTCTGCTGGCTCACGTCTGCTTCCCCCTGGTCCCCTGGGCCATGATCCGAAACCGGGCCACATCCTGCCGGACCAGCGCACGCCACGTCAGCAGAACAGACCCACTATCACTATGACGATCGACACTCTAACGTGTTCCGGAAAACACACTGCGATCACTCGAACGGCTCAGCCCACCCGTAGTGATCCCTCGTACGAGTAAAGAGCTACCGCCACTACTCACCCACCCGCATGACCTTCAACCACGCTCTTACCCCAGAACTGACGCACCGGGAAGCCCGATGTAAGGTCAGCCGCGGATCACCGATCGATTACGGTCAGCAACATCTCTCACGTTTCCGGAATAGATTTCAGCTGCTCAACCACTGATTTGCGAAAGCAAACAAAGAAAGAAGTCCTTTTTCCGGACACACTTCGTATCGCTTCGCTGATACCGTCCGATGCCAGCGGCGAGGTCTACAGCCCGAGCACGCAGTATCGACACCGCTGACACCGGACGACCAGCCCGCCGCCACCCCGGCAAAGAACGCGGATTATCGGGCACTAAGTCTTCCGATGAAACCTTCGGAGGCCGAACAAATCGTTACAGTAAAGTTGCCTAATTCCGGTAGTCATACACCCCGCCCCACAGCCCAAGCAGACCAGCCCCAAGCCACCGGCCGACAACCGCACAACGCTCAGTCCACCGCGCCGGGGCTTCGTAAATTTCTTGGGAAATCGACGCCCCGGCCACGGCGTAAGCAGTGCCTGGGCAGGTCAGCCCTGGTCGTAGCCGCCGGTTTTGAGGCGGTCCATAAACCCGGCCCAAGCTGCGGGGGTGACGGTGAGGGTGCCGCCCGCACGATCCTTGGTATCGCGGATACCGACGGCCCCACTGGTCAAGGCCACCTCGACGCAGTGGGCGTTGTTGGCGCTGCGGCTGGATTTACGCCAAGTGTGCGGTGCGTTTTTTCCTGCCATACCTGGGACTGTAGTTATCCCCGCAAGTTTCGGGAAGCCGAAGTGATCTTGTTCAACGACTCTTCGCGGTTCAGGGCGGCTTTGCTCGCTTCGGTGTGTGCGAGGCTGTGTTCGCGAATGGTCAGTGAATCGGTGATCAGTTGTGTGCTCGTCACGGTTTCGTGCCACAGCAACATGGGCAGCTTGCCGGTGGGAAACGTCATGAGCAGGAACGGTGAACCGCCGATCGCGTCGTGCCCGGTCGCTTCGAAGGGCACGACGCGAATGTCGAGAGTGTCAGGGTAAGCGTTGATGAGCTCGACGAGGTGGTCGAGCTGCTCGGCCAGCACTTCGGTGCCGCCGATCCGTTGATGCAACGCTGCTTCGCTCATCACCGAGCTGAGCTGGAGCGGTTCCGAGCCGGTGATGCGATGCTGTCTCCGCCTGCGGCATTCGAGTCTGCGTTCCACTTCGGCCAGTCGGATGTTGGGTGCGCCTGCCTCGATAACGGCCCGGGCGTAGTTCTCGGTTTGCAGTAGCCCGTTGACTATGGCGCTGTCGTAGGAGCGCACGCTCTCCGAGCCGTGCTCGTAGCCGAAAAAGCGCAGTAGTTCGTCGCTGAACAGGGCCGAGTAGTCGCTCCACCAGCCACGATTACCCGCTTCGTCGCGAAGGCTACGCAGCTCAGCGACTTCCTTGCCATCGAGCTCGTACGCCTCGGCCAACGTCGTGAGTCGTTCCTCGCCGATGTTTTTCTTCCCGTTCTCGAATTCGGAGAGGTAGGCCGCGGTGATCCCGAACCGCTTGGCAGCGGCGGTGGCACTCAACCCGGCTTCGCTGCGCTTCTCGCGGAGCCGACGTCCGAGTTCCCAGGCGGCTACGGTCGGTGAGCTCGGGGCCATCGAACGCTCCTTCACTGCGTCACGCTTTCTGGTGATCTGTCTATCTAATTAGATAGTCGTCATCTACCGTCGATAACGAAAGGTGATCTTACACGTACGTTGAGTATTAAGGAGTGCTCCCGATGCTTGAGGTTCCGTTGTTGGGGTGGGGTTGGTCGGGTCCGGTGGTGTGGTGGAACCCGGTGGGCGGGTTTCGCCACGCCTTCTCCCGCGAGATCCGGCCGCGTCCGGAGCAGCGGCGTGACACGTTGTGCGGGCAGCACCAGGTATCGGTGCGGCGAGGAGTCCATGCCCGCACCGGGGCTTCGTAAATTTCGCGAGAAATTGACGCCCCGGCCACGGTATAGCGACGTCCGACCGGATCAGTCCTGGTCGTAGCCGCCGGTTTTGAGGCGGTCCATAAACCCGGCCCAGGCTGCGGGGGTGACGGTGAGGGTGCCGCCCTGCCGGTCCTTGGTATCGCGGATACCGACGGCCCCACTGGTCAAGGCCACTTCGACGCAGTGGCCGACATCGGTGGTTCGACTGGAGGTTCGCCATAAGTGGCTGGGAAAGCTGGTCATCGGTATTCCTTCCGCTTGTTCTCGAGCAGTGCGTGGCTCTGTTCCGGTGTGAGTGCGAGCGTGCGCAGGTGGTTCAGGATCTCGACGTGTTGGTCGACCTCGGCCTGATCGTCGAACCAGATCGTTTTGATCCGGGTCTCCACACTGACCAGTCCGGGATCGTTCGGAATGGGCACATGGAAGATGGTGAACGGCGCTGTCAACGCAGGATGTGAGCCCAGCGACGTCGGGCAGATCTGTAGCTGCACGTTGTCGAGCTTACCCAGTTCCATCAGATGTTCGAGCTGATCGCGCATGGTCTCCGAAGAACCCACCGGGCGGTCCAGCACCTGTTCCTCGACGATCATCCACGATCGGACCGGCTGTTCGGAGCGAGTGAGGATCTCCTGTCGTCGGGTACGCAGCTCGATCTTCTGGTCCAACTTGCTGTCCGAACGCTGTCTGCCACGGATCACGTCGCGGGCGTAGTCGTGGGTCTGCAGCAGTCCGGGAACGAGGCGCGACTCGTAGCCTTCGATCTTGGAGGCCCCTCGTTCCAATCCGAGGTAGTCGTCGAGGCCGACCGGCTCGGCGGTGAGATCGATGTTCTCCCACGCCGCCTTGTTTCCTCTGGCTTCTTCGAGCAGCGAGAGGTAGTGCCCGGTTTCGTCTTCGCGTCCGTAGATGCGCAGCAGCTTTTCCAGGAACTCGGGCTTGGGAAGGTTGCGCTGCCCTTCGAGATTGGCGATACGTCCTTCCGAGGAGGACATCAGGCGTGCCACATGTGCCTGCGACCAACCCAGTTCGAGACGCATCCGCGTCAGCTCCGATGCGATCCGTCGTTTCAGCACACGTGGACTGCCGGTAAAGCTCATGACTCCTCCTCGCTGATGCCTGCTGTGGCAGAGCGTACGCAGTACCCGATCAGGTGAAGCTACTTGTGAGCCTCACTTTTTATGCTCCACCTTGTATGTGAGGTTCACAAAATATGGCTCACATGAAAGGAGTGCTCCCGATGCTTGAGGTTCCGTTGTTGGGGTGGGGTTGGTCGGGTCCGGTGGTGTGGTGGAACCCGGTGGGCGGGTTTCGGCACGCGTTCTCCCGGGAGGTCCGGCCGCGTCCGGAGCAGCGGCGTGACACGTTGTGCGGGCAGCACGTGGTGCTGACGGATCCGTCCGAATTTGTCTTCCACCTGCGACATCTGCATGAGCGCGGCGATCGAGCACGGCCGCGAGCAGGAGCGCCAGGAACAGGAGACCAGCCGCAAGCTCCGCGAACGCTTCGGCAAGGACGGAGGGGCACTGTGACCGCGCCACCGATTCCCCTGATCGTGTCGATACCGGCCATCACCGACTCGGCCCTACTCCTCCACCCACCGGGGTTGTTCCTCCACCCCTCGGGGCTACTGCTCACGGTCACCGTGACGCTCGCGCTGGCTCTGGTGGGCACGCTGACCCCACTGCGCGGTGGTCACGGTCAACACGCCGACTCCGGGCCGGGCGCGCTGACAGTGGCACAGCTGCTCAACCAGCACACCTCGGCCGGACGACGAGCCCTGCTCACCCACCCCGAGTACCAATCCCCGAACGCGGCCAGGCAACGACCACGCCACCCCACCAGCCTCGCGGAAGAAGACCTCGCCGAACTGCTCGAACTCCCGGCAGAAACCCGTCGCGACCTGACGGCCCGACCCACTCACGGCGAACGACACCGGCTCGTCGCGGCGTGACCCCGCCGAAGGATGCCCCGCGAACACGAGAAGGGCCGACACCGCACCCGCGATGTCGGCCCTCGCCGATATGTCAGTCAGTAACCGCTCGCCGCGATCCTCGCTGCTCCCCGCCTGGAAACCGACACCGGGCCCGCGCCGGACTCCGCGGAAGAACCCGGGCTGCTCGTATCGCGCGTGGACCCCCACGAGATCCCGCGCGCCGCCTACGAGCGCCGAACGTCCGGCAGGCGATCTTCCAACCACGGTGTCGGGCGGTTTCGACAGCGCACGTTCGACAGCTCACGTGCCGAAACCGGTCGTTGGATCTCAGTTGTGCGAAGGCGCGGGAGTCTCGGAAGCCAGCAGCTGGTCGTAGACCACTTCGTTGACCCAGCGGGAAACGGCGGTCTGCTCCACGGGAGCGCTGTCCGCGAACGACCTGCCCTCCAGCTCCACGCGGATGCTGTTCTCGTCGGCGCTGAGCACCGCCACACCGAACTGCCTGGCTCTGATCAGGCAGGTCGAGACGAAACCGTCGCGGTCGCTGACGCTGCGCGGGACCACGATCGCCGCGCTGGTGAAGCGCGCGAAGGGCACCACGGCGGTCAGCGCGGTACGCCAGTGCCGCGCCGGGGCGAGCACCCCGGACAGCCGTGCCGCAGCGGGCGGCACCCGGTCGCTCATCTCCGGCCACACCCAGGTGGCGATCTCCGTGCGGTCCAGCACCGGTGCACTGCCGACGCAGACCCGCTCGGCGTGCGCGTCCGGAACCAGCTCGGCGACCGGGACGACACGTCGCCCCAGCAACCGCACCGCGGGCAGCACGCTGCCCGTCCAATCGAGCGTTCCGACGGCGAGGTCGGCCAACTCCTCCACGGAGCTCGGCAGATCACACGTGTCGGTGAGCCCGGTCGAACAGATTCGAATCCCGTTGTCCCCGCGGTTGTCTCTCGCGGCGTATCCAGGTGTCGCGGTCAATTTTCCCGCCTCCAAGGGTGATTGCGCGAAACCAACGGCCGAAGCGGGCGGAACCGTCGGAACGGCTCCGGCTCCGCCTACTCGGCGCATCTGCACGTGCACCCGACTAGAACAGCCACGAGGGGGTTCTATGCGCTCACCTCGCGTTCGCTGCGACAGACGGCCAGTAGACGTCGGTGACCGGTAGCTGAATGGTTCGGGAAATTCGGTCCGGCTTGACCGCCATTCGGGTGAGCACGCGGCGAACCGACACCCGACACCTCTCGCTGATTTTCACCATCCGAGTGAACAGCCGACATGATTCGGCCACAGCGGGGCGGATCCCCACAACCACCCAGCACACGCCGGATCATCGAGGGACGGAACTCGGGAACATCCCCGAAAGGAGCTCGGGGCGGGTCGCGCGGACGATCCTTCCGAGGAGCTTTCGGCGGATCCGGCTCCGGACGGCCCGGGCGGTCGGCGATGTGCCCGAATCGGACCGATTACGAGCGGCCCCGACCGGAAAACCTCGATCAGTCCACACCGGCAGTCGTCCGGTTCGCCTCGGCCAACCGCTCCCCGATCGACCCGGCGGCCCGGGAGAGCGGCCGGACCAGCTTGGCGACCTCGGCGCGCGCGCTGTCCACCACCAGCCCGAGCGCGGCCACCACCTCGCCCTCGGAACGCACGGGCACGGCCACCGAGCAGGAACCCAGCGTCATCTCCTCGGTGGTCCAGGCGAAACCGCGCCGCTGGATCCCACCGATCTCGCGCACCAGCCTGCCCGGCTCGACGATCGTGTAGGGGGTGTGGCGGGAGAGGTGGTGGGCGCAGTACTCCTGCACCTCGTCCCGCGAGGCGTGTGCCAGCAGCACCTTGCCCACACCGGTGGTGTGCAGCGGCAGCCTGCCGCCGCTGCGGGAGATGATCGGGGTGGAGCGCCTGCCGGTGAGCTTCTCCACGTAGACGGCCTGCAGCCCGTCGCGCACCGCCAGCTGCACGTTGGCGCCGGTCTGCTCGTGCAGCTGCTGCATGTGGGGCATCGCCACACCGCGCAGCCCGGTGTGCACCGGAGCGAGCAGCCCGAGCTCCCACAGCCGCAACCCGATCGCGTAGCGCCCGTCGGACTCGCGCTGCAACGCGCCCCAGTTCTCCAGCTCCCCCACCAGGCGGTGCGCGGTGGCCAGCGGGATCTCGGCACGGTGGGAGATCTCGGTCAACGACAACCTGTCGGCGTCCGGGCCGAAGGCGGTGAGCACGCTCAGCGCACGCTCGGTGACCGAACGACCTGACTGCCTGCTGTTGCCCGCCATCGACCTCTCCCGATTCCTCGGCGTCGGGGAACCCGGTCGTGGGACGCGGTCGCCGCGTCGCGAATACCTGCCACGTACCGGCCCTCACCCGGAAAGATACTGGGAGGGTGAAACGACGCACACAGCGGATTCGGTGATCAGCCCACCGAGCGCTCCCCCGAACGGCGCACCGTCGATTCCGCACCGATGCGCAGTGGCCTCCCCGCACCGAGCGCGGCCAGCGCGCCGAACAGGCACACCGCCAGCAGCAGCCACATCGACAGCGTCCAACCACCGCTGATCTGGTGCAGCAGCCCGACGAGCAGTGGCCCGGTAGCCGCGACCAGATACCCCACCGCCTGCGCCATCGCCGACAACCGGGACGCCACGGCGGCGTCCGAGGCACGCAGCCCGATCACGCTCAGCGCGAGGCCGAACAGCGCGCCCATCCCGAAGCCGAGCACCACGGCCGCCACCCACATCCAGGAGAGCGGCGCCAGGAAGACCCCGAGCAGTCCCAGCGCCGAGACCGCCAGCAGCGACACGCCCAGCACCCGCTGGTCCGCACGCCTGCCCGCCAGCAGCGGCAGTGCCATGGCGCCGAGCGCCTGCACCAGCGTGGACACCGAGAGCACCAGTCCAGCGGCGGTGGCGGCCATCCCGCGGTCCTGGGCGATGGTGGGCAGCCAGCCGAACACCACGTAGGCCAGCAGCGACTGCAGCCCCATGAACGCGGTCACCTGCCAGGCCAGCGGGCTGCGCAGCAGTCGCACGGCCGAAACGCCGGAACCGGGGGCGACCGCGCGACCACGCCGCAGGAACGGCAGCCACACGAGACCGGCCAGCAGGGCGAGCCCGGCCAGCGCGATCAGCGGCACCCGCCAGGAGCCGCCGGCGGCACGCATCAGCGGCACGGCCAGCGCCGCGGCGAGGCTGCTGCCGAGCGTGAGGAACACGGTGTAGAGCGAGGTCACCAGCGTCACGCTGCCCGGGTACTCCCGCTTGATCAGCGCGGGGAGCGTGACGTTGGCGATTCCGACGGCCGCGCCGACCACGATCGTGCCGCCGAACAGCGTCACCGTGCCCGGCCCCGCGCGGAGCAGACTGCCCAGCACCAGCAGCGGCAGGCAGACCGCGACCACGCCCTCGTCGCCCCACCGGCGGCGGATGGAGGTGGCCGCGAGCGCGAACACGCCGAGGCAGACCACCGGCAGGGTCGGCAGCAGACCCGCGAGCCCGGGGGACATCCCCAGTCCGGCCGCGATGTCCGGCAGCAGCGCGCCCGCCGCCGTGAACGGCGGGCGCAGGTTCAGCGCCAGCGCCGCGATCGCCACCAGCAGCCACACCGAACGCTTTCGCACCGTTCACCGCCCTCCCGTCCGGCGTGCTCCCGACAGGGGTCGCGAGCCTCGCACCGGAGCCGCCGCACTCGAAGCGGGGGCTGTGCGGGAGGACGGCACCCCACGTCGACGTACCGCGATGACGCGGAACGCTCCGGAACGGCCTCGCAAGGCGGGCTCGGAGGTGATCATCGCCGCTTCGCGGCGAACAGGTGTCGAAACTGCCACTCCCACACGAAATCACGAACCCGGCTCCGGTGGAGAGCCTTCCGGATCGTGGTACGAGGCACCGGCTCGTTCGTCGTGGGAGGTTAGGGCGGCGTCGCGCCGCACGAGCGCGACGCGGCAGGGCGCCGCGTGGCCCGGCTGCGAACCGGGCCACGACGGACTACGTTTCCGCTGCCGTGCCACCGACGCTCAAGAGCGCCGCAGCGTGAGTGTGTCGCCCTCGTGCAGCGAGAACTTGTTCGCCGCGCTGCCCAGGTTGACCGCGACGGCGAGCCGGTCCGCGGAGTCGATGTGGGCCAGTGCCTCGCCTTCGGCGACGCTGCCGAACGTGTGTACGAAGGGGATCGGGTACGTCTCCCCGTTCGAGATCAACTCGAGTTTGGTCCCGACCGTGGCCCCACCCGACTCGAGGAACCCGGAATCCAGCGATGTCTGCAGGTTCCCGAAGCGGTCCTCGACGACGACCTCGGCGTAGAACGTGTCCCCCTCGTTACGGCGGACGGGATCGGGGATGCGGATCAGCTCGTCGACCGGAACAGCGGGACCGAACTCCTCCGGCGCGACACCGGCGGCGAGATGCGCGGCCGCCGGGGCGAAGATGTCGCGTCCGTGGAAGGTGTTCGAGATGGTGCCGAGCCGGAAGCCGGGATCGTCGAGTGCGTACGCGGCGTCGACGCCACCCAGCTCATCCGCCGCACGCAGCATCATCCCGTTGTCCGGCCCCACGAAGAGCTGGTCACCGACCACGAGGACGACGGGCTTGCGCGGGGTACCCACACCGGGATCGACCACTGTGAGGTGCACGGCGTCCTCCGGCAGATAAGGAACGGCCTGCCGGAATATCTCGGCACCGTGCCCGAGATCACCACGCGGCACGAGGTGGGTAACGTCGATCACGCGCGCGTCTGGGGCGATACGAGCCATGACTCCGTGGCAGATACCCACGAACTTGTTTTCCAGGCCGTAGTCGGTCAGAAAAGTGATCCATTTTTTGCGAGACATCAAAGTAACCCCGATCCCACTGTTCGAGCACCAGAAACGCTCTGATCAAAACAATACTTCGACACACCTTCATCGAAGGCTTTTCAGGTTTCCCGAAATGGACTTCACGGCCTTGCGCGGCCCGTGGAGCGCGATTCCGAGATACCCCATGCCGTCCATGCGTATATTCTTCTCGTATTCATCGTACGAACGGCTGCTGCGGGCCGCCTCGTTGAAGTCGATCACCACGACACCCGAGCCGATGGCCTTACGCCGGAGCGCGGGCAGCTCCGCACCGGGCGCCCCGAGAACCGGGAGCGGCCTGGTCCCTATCCCCGGATGGACCTCCCCCGCCGCGTCCTCGAGCTCCGGCCCCGTCCGAATGAGGCCGTGAGCACCGAGCGCCACGCCCAGCACCGCGGTGGTGTTGGCAGCGAGCCATCGCGGCAGCTCCTCGTCGAGCACGAGTACACACAGCTCCTCGTCCTCCTGGTCGGACATCGAACCCCCTCATGTGCGGGAAGACGGCAACGAAAAGGTGCCGGGTTTGATCAACAGCTTGCCCAACACACCCCCCTGTGTCACTAAATCCGGATCAAATTCGCCGAAACACCTCTCAGCACGAACAAAATCCGAGAGAGTCGGCAAGGAATCTTTCGATATCGAATACGGTGCATACCGTAGGATTTCCGAACAAACACAAAAACCGAGCGTTGACACACTGATCACAAACCAGGAGACTGCGATCAGGTCGCGCTGAATCGCAGCCGCGGTGGGGACGAACACAACGATGTTTCGGCGGCGTAAAAAATTCCTCGCGACCCCCACACCGACCCCGGCCGGGGTGCCCTATCTGCTCGTATCCGCGTGTTCCCGACGAACGGTCCCGACTGATTGGGAAATACCGATGCTCACAGTGAAGCTCGTCCAGCAGGGTGTATGGCACATGTCCAAGGAGTCCATGCCGCTCGCGGCGGGATACCTGGCCGCTTCCGTCGAGAGCGACACCCGCCTACGGGAAGAATGCGATATCTCGATAGAGAATTTTCCGGGTGATGTCACCCCGATCGAAATGGCGATCCAACTCCTTCGGGGCGGAGTACCCGACGTCGTCGGATTCTCCGTGCTGGGTTGGAATGTTCGACAGTTCTCCGCCGTGGCCGAATCGATCAAGCAGGCCAATCCGGAGTGCGTGATCGTCTTCGGTGGTAACCACGTCGCCCACCAGGCCACACGCGTGTTCAACAACTGCGACGCGGTGGACGTCGTCGTCAACGGCGAAGGCGAGTTCACGTTCCGGGATCTCCTGCACGCGCTGCTCGACGAGCGCAACTACTCCGAAATCGACGACATCTCTTTCCACGACACCGACGGACAGCTGGTCACGACCCCGGCACGGGACCGGATAACGGACCTGGACGAGATACCTTCCCCCATTCTGAACGGTTCCGTACCGTTGCTCGACGACAACGGTCGTTTCCGGTACGACGTCGCGCTGCTGGAGACCAACCGGGGGTGCCCCTATCACTGCGCGTTCTGCTTCTGGGGCGGCGCGGTGGGGCAGAAAGTTCGCGCGTTCTCCCGGGAGAGGTTACGTCGAGAACTCGAGGCGCTGGCGCGGGCCGGGGCCGAGACGATAGTGCTCTGCGACGCGAACTTCGGAATGCTGCCGCAGGACATGGAGTTCGTCGAGGACCTCATCGCCGTCAAGAGCAGGTACGGCTATCCGGTCGCCCTGGAGACGTCGTGGGCCAAGAACAAGAACGCGATGTTCTACGGAATAGTGCGACTCATGCGGGACGCTGGCCTGCAGAGCTCCTTCACGCTCGCTCTGCAGACGCTGGACGTCGACACGCTGTCCAACATGAACCGACGCAACATGAAGATCAATCAGTGGCGCGAGTTGGCGGAGTGGCTGGCGGCCGAGGGGCTCGACGCGTACGCCGAACTCATATGGGGAGCTCCGGGGGAGTCCCCGGACTCGTTCCTGGCCGGTTATGACGAACTCGCCAAGCACGTGTCCCGCATCGCGGCCTACCCCCTGCTGCTGTTGCCCAACACCGACTACACCGAACGTCGGGAGCTCTACGGTTTCGTCACCGTCCGCGGCGACCGCGACGACTTCGAGTACGTGCTGGCGAACAAGGACGTGAGCCTGTCCGAGAATCTACGGATGCAGCGTTTCCTGTTCTGGGCACGCCTGCTCGCCGAGAACGTCGTCCTCCGGAACATCTTCCCGGTGCTCCGGGCGACCGGGAGCATGACCCAGTCGGAGGCCATTCTGTCGTTGGCGGACTACGTCGACGAGCAGAACCGGCCGGGAGCCCGGTTGCTCACCCAGGCGGCGGAGCGCTCGACCGCCGATCCCGACTCATTGGCACCCGCACTGGAGTACTGCTTCACCGAGCCCGAGTTCGAAAGCCTCGTGGTCGACTGGTGGCACGACCGCCTCAGTCACGCCGTACCTGTCGAGTGGCGCGAGGCCGTCGGTGAGGTGCTGCGTTTCGACCTGGACACCCGTCCGCTCCCCGACGCGGAGAAACGCGGGTTCCCCGAGGCCGAACCGGTCGCGGAAGGAGCACTGCGTTACTGGGCCGTCGACCGGGAGTACTCGCACGACGTCCCCGAGCTCGTCCACACGGCCAAGGCGTCCGGAGAACTGCCAGGTCCGCCCGAGCGGGTGCACACCCCCGTGCGGTTGCTCTTCCGCGAAGGGTTCGCCGAGCTCGCACGCTCCACCAACCACGAGGAGACCGCCCACTACGTCGCTCGGGTGGAGTCGAGGCGCCGCGAGTGCTCAGCGCGCGGCGGCGTGTGAGACGGAGTGGAATCGCCACGTCGGATCTCGTAGGTGACGACACGGTGTCGCGGGCACGGCGGTCCGAACACTGTGTCGTCGACGACGGGTCCCGACGGGACTCCGCCGCGAGGAATCCGAGGAACCGGAAACCGTCCGGAATCCCTCGCGGGGAGAGCCTTCCGTCGCTCTCGGCGCGAGAGCAACCCGCAGGATCTCACAGTCCCCCCACGAGAGCCACCGCGCCGAGCGCGCCGAGCGCTGTCCCCGCCCCGGCGTCGACGGCGGTGCGGACGGACCCGCGTGCGAGCGTGGTGTGGATCGAACCGAGCGCGGTGACGTACAGGGTCCACCACGTCGCGGCACAGCCGACCACCAGCATCCCCATGAACAGGGTCTGCACGAACACGGGCGGCCCCGACGCGAGCAGGAACTGCGGCATGAAGGTGAGGTAGAACAGCAGTGCCTTCGGGTTGAGCACGTTGTTGAGAAATCCCTGCAGGAACGGCGAGTTCGCCCGTCGCGGCGGCGGTGGGGCCGTGGCGGGAGGACGTTGCCGCCGGCGCCACAGCGACAGCAGGACGAAGCCACCGAGCGCCAGGAGGTAGATACCTCCAACCATGCGCAGGATCGTCAGCATGGTGGTGCTGGCCGCTATCACCGCTGCCAGCCCACTGGCAGTGATCATGGTCAGCAACGCCAGTCCCGCGCAGATGCCCACCATCGTCCGGTAGCCCCGAGTCCGGTCACCGGCCACGGCATTCCTGGTCACCAGCACGAAATCCGGTCCGGGGACGACCAGCATCAGCACGGTCGTGCCGATGAAGACGAAAACATGCTCGATCATAAAGGTCCAATTGGGTGAGACCGGTTCAACATTCTCGGCGCGACTGGACCAAAGTCTCCGCTGACAACACGGTATGGGACAACACATCCGTGTAGAATTCGACCAATGTCCCGGTCTGTCCCATTGGATTCGGTGGATCTCAAAATTCTGGCGGCACTGCAGAACAATGCCCGGCTACCCAACAAAGAACTGGCCGCGACGGTCGGGATCGCGCCGTCCACTTGTCTGGACCGGGTGAACAGACTCCGCGAAACCGGAGTCATCGTGGGGTATCAGCTACGAGTCGATCCGGCCAAGCTCGATCGACCGCTGGAAGCGCTGCTCTACGTCCGGATGCAGCCGCATCGTCGTCCGCTGGTGGATCCCTTCGTCGAGCACGTCCTCAACCAGCCCGAGACCCGCGAGCTCTACCACCTGACGGGCCCCGACGACTTCCTCATCCACGTGGCGGCGGAGAACGCGAACGCTCTGCAACGACTGGTGCTCGACGAACTCACCGCACGTGACGAGATAGCCCTGGTGCACACGAACCTCGTGTTCCAGAGATGGCTCGGCGGTCCGCTCCTTCCGCCGGACGAGTGAGCGTCGTGGCGTCAGTCGGACCGATCCTCGGCCGGACCGGCGGCGGGCTGCTCCTCGTCCCGCTCGGTCGGGGGACGGTTGGGCGGCGCCGGTGGCGGGTCCCTGGTCAGCACAGCGGCCACGACGACCGCGACGGGCAGCAGGCAGAGCATGAGAAGCACGGGGCGGTAGGACACGGTCATCGAACGTCCGATCGCCAGCAGCGGCGGCCCGAAGGCGGAGGCTCCCACTGTGACGGAGTGGACCACCCCTCGGATGGATCCGATGTGACGCAGCCCGAAGCAGCGGGGAAAGGCCACCGCTTCCAGGGTGCGGATGCCGTTGGTGCACACGCCGAGCGCGAGTCCGTAGGCGAAGGCGGTCCAACCGGGGTGGACCCATCCGGCGCCGAGCGTGGCCACGGCGAGGACGGTCATGGTGGCGACGATGAGCACGCGGTCGGCCACGTGGTCGGCGAGCCAGCCGAGCAGGAAGCTGGCGGCGAGTCCGGCCAGTGTCTGGGGGATGAACACGGCCGCGGCCTGCGCGGCGCTCAGTCCCCGCTCGCCGAGCAGCGAGACCTGGTGGAAGGTCAGCGCGGTCGCCACGAGGCTGCACACCCCGACACCGCTCGCGACGACCCAGAACATGCCGGTGCGCATCGCCTCGGACAGCGTCCAGTCCACGGCAGGGCCGTTACGGCGCCCGGTTCCGCCACCGGAAGCGGACTCCCCCCGGTGTCCTTCGGGTCGGGGTGGGTCGCGCGGTAGGACGAGCAGCGCGGCGGGGACGACGAGCGCGAGGACGACCGTCCCTTCCAGGGCCCAGACCTCGCGCCAGCCCAGCTGGGAGACGAGCCGTTCGAGCAGCACCGGCACAAGGGAGATGCCCGCCGTGCCGATGGCCGAGGTGAGTCCCATCGCGAAGCCGCGGCGGCGGTGGACGTACACGGCCACGGTGGTGGTGGCCACCAGGTTGAGCGCTCCCTGCCCGCCGACCCGGATTCCGATGAAGGCCGCGGTCAGGCCGATGATGCCGGACACGGTGGACGCGGCGAGCAGGATGATCCCGAAGCAGGCACCGATGGCGGCCATGATCGTGCGGGGGCCGAAGCGGTCGATGACACGCCCCAGCAGCGGCATGACGAGCGCGCCGGAGATAGAACCCGCCATGTAGGCGGTCGAGACCACGGTGCGGGAGAGTCCCAGCGACTCGATGATCGGATCGACGAAGACCGACACGGCCGGGGTCTGTCCCGGGGCGGTCAGCGCCAGTGCCGTCGCGGTGGGAACGACCACGCGGGACAGGCGGGGCTCGGCCGCTGTGGTGGTGTTCGTCGCTGTAGTGCTGTTGTCGGATCCGTCTGGAGTGGACACTAAGCGGGTTCCTCGGTGGATTCGTGGGGTCGGCCGGAAGCGACGGGCTCGATCGCGAACGACGGTATCGGACGGAATCCGGGAAGTCCGCCGAAAGAGGGGGATCACTCCGCGTCGGCGACCAGGTTGCGCAGGTCCAGATCCGGGTTCAGCCGCACCAGCGAGCGCAGCGCGATGTTGTCGGTGAAAACGGCCAGGGTGACACCGTCGCGGCGTTCCAGGACCTCGCTGTTGTGGGTCCGCAGCGCGGCGGACTGGTTCCGGTCCCCGACCAGGCGAACCACCTGGTAGGGCAGCCGTTCCAGCTTGATCGGCGCGCGGAACTCCGACTCCATCCGCTGCGTGACGACGTCGAACTGCATCGGCCCGACCGCCGCCAGCACCGGAGCTCCCTCACCACGAACCTCGGAGTGCAGCACCTGGATGACGCCTTCCTGGGCCAGTTGCTCGACACCGCGCCGGAACTGCTTCGCCCGGCCGGGATCGCTCGTGCGGGCCACCGCGAAGTGCTCGGGGGCGAAACTGGGGATGCCGGGGAACTCGACGGCGGGCTTGCCCTCGTACAGCGTGTCCCCCACCCCGAGCGCGGAGGCGTTGACCAGGCCGACCACGTCGCCGGGGTAGGCGGTCTCGACGGTGTCGCGCTGCTGACCGAACATGTGCTGGGCGTACTTGGTGGCGAAGGGTTTCTTCGTCGCGGCGTGGGTGGCGACCATGCCGCGCTCGAACTCGCCGGAGCACACCCGGGCGAACGCCACCCGGTCCCGATGGGCGGGGTCCATGCCGGTCTGCACCTTGAACACGAACGCCGAGAACGGTGCGTCGAGCGCTCGGGGGTTCCCGCGCGTGTCCGGCCGGGTGGCGGGCTGGGGTGCCAGCCGCACCAGCAGGTCGAGCAGCTGCCCGACACCGAAGTTGCGCACCGCCGAACCGAACAGCACCGGCGTGGCCACGGCCGCGCGGAACGCCTCGGTGTCGAGGTCACCGCCGGATTCCGTCAGCAGCTCGGACTCCTCGACGGCCCGGTTCCACTCCTCGCCGACCTCCGACGCGGCTTCCTCGGCGGTCAGGCGGTTCTCCCGCGCCAGGTGGGCGCCGCCGTCGGTGCGTTCGTAGCCGACGAACTCCCCGGACTCGCGGTCGAGCACGCCCTTGAAGTGTCCGGCCTCGCCGACCGGCCAGGTCAGCGGCATCGGTTGGAGCCCGATCCGTTCGCTGATCTCGTCGCACAGCCGCAGCGCCTCGCGCCCGGGGCGGTCCCACTTGTTGATGAAGGTGATCACCGGGATGTCGCGGTGGCGGCAGACGTCGAACAGTTTCAGCGTCTGCGGTTCCAGCCCCTTGGCGGCGTCCAGCAGCATCACCGCCGAGTCCACCGCCGCCAGCACCCGGTAGGTGTCCTCGGAGAAGTCGGCGTGGCCCGGCGTGTCCAGCAGGTTGATCACGCAGTCGTCGTACTCGAACTGCAGTGCCGCCGAGGTGATCGAGATACCGCGGCTCTGCTCCATCTCCAGCCAGTCCGAGACGACCCCGCGACGACCGGCCTTGCCGTGTACCGCACCGGCCTCCGAGATCACCTTCGCGTGCAGCGCCAGCGCCTCGGTCAGGGTCGACTTTCCCGCGTCCGGATGACTGATCACCGCGAAGGTGCGGCGCCGCGCCGCCTCCCCCGAGGGGTCCGCGTGCTGGGTCCGAGGGGCCGTGCTCAATCTGTCTCCCGCTGTAGCCGGATCGCCGGGGTTCGTCCCACCGGCGCTCGTCGAATCACCACGCGGCCGGACCGTCACGTCGATCCGCGCCGGTACGAAAACGCTGTCGTGTCGGAGATGCCGCCGGTCGAGCCCCGGCACGCAACACTTACGTCAGTGTAGGTTTCCGCATGCGGAACGGTTCCGTCCCCCGGCCGGACCGAGCGCGCGAGAACCGCCGTCCGGCGGGAACAGCGTCGAGCCGGGCGACGCCTCACACGGGAAACAGCACGGTAAGCCGGGTCACACTCCGAGCTGAATCACACTCTTCCCAACAATACCCTGACGTAAGGGTAGTGTTGGACTCGATCGCGGGGCCCATCGGCGTGCCCTCCCACTGAGGTCGACTTTTCCGTTTCCGTCGTTACCGAAAGAAGATGATGTCGCTTCCCGCTGTCCTACGAACACGTCCGTCCTGGTTGTCCCCGCGAGTACTGCGCACCGAGGCGCTGGCCGGACTCGTCGTCGCGCTCGCACTCGTCCCCGAGGCGATCTCGTTCTCCATCATCGCCGGGGTGGACCCGCGCGTAGGCCTGTTCGCCTCGTTCACCATGGCCGTCACGCTCGCGTTCGCCGGTGGGCGCCCCGCGATGATCTCCGGGGCCACCGGGGCGATCGCGCTGGTCGTCGCTCCCGTCGCGCAGCAGCACGGCGTTGAGTACCTGGTGGCCACCGTCGTCCTGGGCGGAGTGATGCAGGCCCTGCTCGGCGCGCTCGGCGTCGCCCGGCTGATGCGCTTCCTGCCGCGCAGCGTGATGGTCGGCTTCGTCAACGCGCTGGCCATTCTCATCTTCACCGCCCAGCTGCCCTACCTGACCGACGTCTCCTGGAAGGTCTACGCGCTGGCCGCGGTCGGACTGGGCATCATGGTCGGCCTGCCCCGGCTGACCAAGGCGATCCCGGCCCCGCTGGTGGCGATCGTGGTGGTCACCGGCATCGCCGTCGCCGCGGGAATCCCCGTCCCCACGGTCGGTGACCAGGGGCAGCTGCCCGACAGCCTGCCGGTGCTCGGCATCCCCGCCGTGCCGATGACCTTCGAGACCCTGCGGATCATCGCCCCCTTCGCGCTGGCGCTGGCCCTGGTGGGACTCATGGAGTCGCTGATGACGGCCAAGCTCGTCGACGGCCTCACCGACACCCACTCCAACAAGACCCGCGTCTCGTGGGGACAGGGCGTGGCCAACATCGTCACCGGCTTCTTCGGCGGCATGGGTGGCTGCGCGATGATCGGGCAGACCATGATCAACGTCAAGTCCGGCGCCCGAACCCGGCTGTCGACCTTCCTGGCGGGGGCGCTGCTGCTCGTGCTCGTGCTCGCGCTGGGCGACGTCGTCGCGCTGATCCCCATGGCCGCCCTGGTCGCGGTCATGGTCATGGTCGCGGTGGGCACCTTCGACTGGCACAGCATCCACCCGAGAACGCTGCGGAGGATACCCAAGAGCGAGACCACCGTCATGCTCGCCACCGTCGCGGTCACCGTGTTCACCCACAACCTCGCCATCGGGGTCGTGGTCGGCGTGGTGGTGGCACTGGTGCTCTTCGCTCACCGGGTGGCGCACCTGGTCAGCGTGGACAGCGTCCTCGACCCGGACGGCAGCACGAAGATCTACCGCGTGACCGGCCAGCTCTTCTTCGCCTCCAGCAACGACCTGGTGTTCCAGTTCGACTACGCCAACGACCCCGCCAACGTGGTCATCGACCTGTCCGAGGCCCACGTCTGGGACGCCTCCACCGTGGCCTCGCTCGACGCGATCACCACCAAGTACGAACAACGCGGCACCGAGGTGACCATCTCGGGGATGAACGAACCCAGCGAGCAGCGGCACGCCGCCCTCGCGGGCAACCTCGGCGGCCAACACTGATCGGGCACCGCTTGATCGAGCACCACTGACAGAGCACCGCACGGGCGGTACAGCGGTCGCGCTGCCGCCCGTGCGGCCCCGACCGCTCGAAATCGGGCCGAACCCCATCGGGGTGTTCCGCGCCCAGCCCGGGTCACGAGCGCGACCCGCTCAGTCGGCCAGGCGGTTGTGCAGCGTCTCGGCGAACTCCTCGGCGGTCCGCAGTCGGCTCCGCAGCCGGTCGCACTGCTCGTCGGCCTTGTGCTGGAAATCCCGCAGCCGCTCCCGCTCCCGGTCCGTCAGCTCGGCGGTATCCCGGGAGAGCAGCTCCAGCAGCTCACGCATCTCCTCGAGCTGGAACCCCAGCGGCTTCATCCGCTTGATCACGGCCAGGCGCCGCAGATCGGCCTCGGTGTACAGCCGGAATCCGCCCTGACTGCGCGCGCTCGGCACGACCAGACCGACTTCCTCGTAGTAGCGGATCGTGCGCAACGACAGGTCGGTGCGCTCGGCGACCTCACCGATCTGCATATGCCCGTCCACCATGCCGTCCTTTCCTCGCCACCCGGAACGCCCGTTGTTCGCAACGACGGTGGCCAACGATTCTCGCGCACCGACGTGCCCGACCGGGCACGGACCACGTGTGCGGATCGCAACCGTGGGCGCACCGAGTCTCACCGGGAAGACGCGGACGTACCGGTGAGGCCCGGAGTCACCCCATCCGTACCTCAGCGGGGTGCTCTCGGACCTCGGCCGCACCGGCACCGGAGAGCACCTCGGAGTGCCGCGCGAACTCCAGGAAGCGCGACAGCCGCCCGGCATGGGTCAGGTGGAGTTCGTGCATCGCCCTGGTGCAGGCGATGTAGAGCATGCACCTGTCCATCTCGTCGGCGTAGTTCGCGTCGTCGACCTCCGGGACGATCACGGCGTCGAACTCCAGCCCCTTGGAGACGTGTGCCGAGGTGACGACGATGCCGCCGGTGAACTCCGTGCTCTCGTAGTCGAGCAGGGTCAGTTCGACACCGGCCTCGGACAGGAAGCCGTGGAGCGCCTCCGCCTGGGTGACGGTCTTGCAGATGATGCCGAGGGAACGGTGCTCGCTGGCGCCGTGCCGCTCGACGACGCCCAGGATTCGTTCCCGCTGCGCCCGCTCGTCGGAACAGGCGACAACCCTGGGCTGGGGCCCGTGCCGCTCGATCGGGACGAGCTTGTCGTTCCTGGAGACGCGCTGGGCGAACTCGGTGATCTCGATCGTGGAGCGGTAGCTCTTGCACAGCTCCAGGCAGTCGGCCTCCGGGAAAACGCTGTGGATCGTGGCCAGTGACGAGGAGCTGAACGGGTTCACCGACTGGTTGGAGTCGCCCAGGATCGTCATGTCGCAGGAGAAGAGCTCGCGCAGCACGGCGTACTGCACCGGCGTGTAGTCCTGCATCTCGTCGACCACGAGGTGACGGATGTGGCCGTAGCCCTCCTGCCTGGCCGTCCTGATCATGGTGTAGATCAGCGGGAACACGTCGGCGTACTCGATCCGCTTCCGGGCGAGCGGCTGGAACATGCCGCGCCGGGCCGGATCGTCGTAGAACGCCTTGTACAGGGCCAGCGCGTCCTTGTAGGGGAACATGGCGTGGACCTGCCTGCGGACGCTGGAGGCGTCCGAGGAGGACCACTTGCCGCCGCCCCTGTCCAGCACCTGCCGCTTGAGCTGGTTCACGGCCCTGCTCGCCACGCGGTCGAGCCGGGTGAAGATCGGAAGCCCCCTGGCCTCCTCGAAGGCGTCGGCGACCCAGTCGGACGAGAGCCGCCTGCTCTTGCGCTCGATCTCGGCGGGCGTGAAGTCCTCGTCCGCGCGCGCGGCGATCCACTCGTCGAGCTCGGCGACGAACTCGGGCCTCGCCTTGTAGCGCATCCGCTCGGCCGCCGCCTCGTCGCCGTTCTCCAGCAGTTCGATCACCTGCTCGCTGAACGTCTCGTAGCCGGTGACCTTGGCCAGGAACTTGCCCGCGATCCTGTCGAAGTCGATCTCGGAGACCTGTTCCTCGCCCAGTTCGGGAAGCACGTCGGCGATGTAGTCGCCGAAGACCCTGTTGGGCGAGAGAATCATGATGTTGTCGGACGAGAGGGTGTCCTTGAAGCGGTAGAGCAGGAACGCCACGCGGTGCAGCGCGATCGACGTCTTCCCGGAACCCGCCACGCCCTGCAGGATCAGCACCCGCGCCGTCTCGTTGCGGATCACGGCGTTCTGCTCCCGCTGAATGGTCGCCACGATGTTCTTCATCCGGTCGTCGGCGGACTCGCCCAGCTCCCGCTGCAGCACGTCGTCACCGATGTTCAGCGAGCTCTCGAACATGTACTCCAGCTGCCCGCCCCGGATCTTGTACTGGCGCTTGCTGGTGATCTCGCCGTGGATGGTGCCCACCGGCGCCTCGAAGAACGCCTCCCCGGACTCGAAGTCGTAGAAGAGCGTGGAGACCGGCGCGCGCCAGTCGTGGATCAGGATCTCCTGGGTCTCGGGGTCCGAGAAGTTGTGCACCCCGATGTAGTGGGCACTGGGCTCCGCGTCGCTTTCCGCGCGGAAGTCCACGCGCCCGAAGTAGGGCGACTCCAGCAGCCGTTCGACGCGTTCCCGCCGCTTGACCGAGTGCTCACCCTGGGCGACCGACAGATCCACGTCGACGCGGAACCTGGCCTTCTCGGAGCTGTCCATGTCGCGCCAGTGCTCCCACAGGTGCTCCTTCTGCGCCTGGATGAACTCGGCTGACCTGTCGATGGAATCGACCAGCCGCTCCAGCTCAGTGTTCAGCAGCCGCGTCGTCTCGGCCAGATGCCGACGCTCCCGCTCTTCCTCTCGCGTCCGCGGATCCGTCAAGGCCACCTCCGGGTCGGGTCTCCGGATAGAATCTACCCTCACGTCAGGGTAGAGTAGTGGCTCGATCACGGTCCCCGCCGGTACGCGGACGGCCCACCGTCCGAAGAGCGAGTCGCTCCCGGGAAGACTCACGCTTGTGCCGCGACCGCCCCAAGTCGCGGCACGAACGCGAAGCGCGCGGACCCGGGGGACGAACGTCACGTGCCGCCCTGTCGCGGAGAGTTCCCGCCTACTTCCCCGCGACGCGTCTTCGGCGACCTCACGCACCGAACCGAACGGGATTGGCAAAAGCGACATCGTGACTACGCACATCGATGGCTATCCGGTCACCGTCGGCGATCCGGAACCCGTCGTGGTAACTGGCCTTGTCGGCTCCGAGGAGCACGTAGTTGACCATGCCCGGGCGACGTACCGCCGGGTACTCGAAGAGGTTGTCCATCATGTCCCGCACCCTGAACTGCAGGGAGTCCTCGCCACAGCTGAAATCCCCCTCCCACGCCGTGGTGCCCGCGCGTTCGATGGCGACGCGACCGGTAACCGTTCGCGGTGGCTCGTCGAGGAAGAGATACGGCAGGAGAGCCGTGTCGCACAACTTGCAGTACGGATTCCAGCCCGGATTCCGCGTGTGCAGACCGATGTCGCACAGGTCGTTGCCGAAGGTGTAACCGGCGTAGTGCGGGTTGCCCTCGTCGTCGTTGACGTAGACGAGTGCGACTTCCGGTTCCTCGATGAGCGCCACGGGCTCCCTGGGGACGACCAACGCCTCCTCCGGCATGCACGCCCAGGCCCCCATGCCTTTGAAGAACCAGTTCGGTGGAACGAATCCCTCGTCCTCGGCCGGTTCGGTGTCGAACTTGGACCGGTGGGTACGCATGAATCCACTCAACATCGCGCTGTCGGTGTTCCGGGGCAGCAGCGGCGGCAGAAAGCGCAGCCGCGGATCGTCGGGGGCGACCGTGACGGCGACGTCCCCATCGGCACGGCGGGTGACGATCTCCTCGGGACTGTCCACGGCCGTGAAATCGGCCCGCAGCCGACCGTCGGCGACCGGGTGGAGGGTGTGCTTTTCGCCGACGACCGGCTTTCCGAAGCCGACGTAGCGTTCACCGGCGAACTCACACTCGAACAGGATGGTCATGACACAGGTCCTTCCGGATGCGGAGGAGTGGACGGAGCGGTGCGGGAACAGGAGTCCCGGTTCGAAGAGCCGATGAGATCGGTCAGGACTTCCCCGATGCGATCGAGGTTGCTCCTGATCCAGGGCAGGGAGAGCGGATCGGGTGAGCGCACGGCTTCCGCGCGTTGCTCGTCGCTCTCCCCGTAAAGCCTGCTGGTCGCCGCTCGTAGGCGCAGACCGGAGGCGGGCTCACCGAACTCGCTGCCGGGCAACACACCGATGCCGTAGCGTTCGAGCAGCAGACTCGTCAGTTCGGCGCCGGTGTGAACATCGTGTCTCGCCGCGAGGCGAGAGCGCAGTGGTTCGAAATCGGGGTACAGATAGCAGGTGGCACGCACCGGTTCCAGGCGCGTCCCCACCGCGGTGAACCGTTCGGCGACGGCCCGCGCGACCTTCTGGTGCAGCCCGCGCAGCGCGGCCACATGCCGGCTGATCTCCGGGGGCTCCTGGAAGGCGTACGCCGCCGCCCGCTGCACGGGTGCCGCTGGGCTGGACCAGATCTGGCTCGCGATTCCCAGGAGCCGGTCGCGCAGGGTGTGACCGAGCGGACCGTCGGGCAGCCGGGCGACCCCGAGCCGCCAGCCACCGAGTGCCAAATTCTTGGTGAGGCCGGTGGTGACGATCGTACGCTCGGGCGCGAATGCCGCCGGGGAAATCGGAGGTGCCGCGGAATCGAAAACGAGATCACAGTAGATCTCGTCCGAGATGATCACCAGGTCCAACCGCTGGGCGACCGCACACAACCGACGGACCGTTCCGGAGGAGGCGAAGGTGCCGGTCGGGTTGTCCGGCAGCGTAACCACGACCGCCCGAACCTCGTGTCCGTCGGCTCGCGCCGCGGTGACTTCCTCGTGCAGCCGGTCGGGGTCGGGCACACCTCCTTGGCCGGGAAGCACAGGGCAGGAGATGGTTCGCTGACCGGCCAGAGCCGCTTGCGCGGCGTAGCTGACCCAGCTCGGACGGGGGATCACCACGCTGCCGCCGAGCGCCAGCAGCACGGCGAACAGCAGCGACTTGCTGCCAGGGCCGCACATGACGAGATCAGGATCGATCTCCAGGTCGCGGCGCTGCCAGTAACCGGCTACCGCGGTACGCAGTTCGGCACTGCCCGCCACCGGCCCGTAGCTGTTGCGGTGGGCGGCCTGAGCGAGCCGCTCGGCGAGGGAGGGATGGACGGGAACACCGATCTCACCGCTGGCCATGGAGATCACGTGTTGACCAGCGGCACGCTTGCTGTCCAACAGCGCGTCGGCGGCGAGCGTGGCCGACATGGCCGGTGAGGAGCTTGTGGACATGATTTTCGCTCCGGGGAATCGCGGGATTCCGGACATGATCGCGGGGAGGTCGCTTCCGCGTGGCTTGCCGCGGCCGGATCGAACCACGCGGAAGCGGTACTCAGTCGGCGGCGTACCGCCTTCGCAGTTCCGCCTTGCGAACCTTGCCGGTGAGGGTTTTGGGCAGTGCGGGCAGCGTCTCGAGACGCTCCGGGAGGAACTGTTCTTGGTGACCGGAGCACCGGAGATGTTGCCGCAGTTCGTCCAATGTGGGCTTTTCCGCCGAGTCGGTGGCGACCACGGCCACGATCATGTCGTCGATCTGACCGTTGAGTCCCACCAACGCTGCCTCGGTGACCCTCGAGTGCCGAGCGAGAGTGGCCTCTATCTCGGTCATGGGAACCACGACCCCGTTTCGCAGGATCGCGTCCTTGGCCCGGCCGAGAATTCGGATCCCGCCACGTTCGTCGTCCCGGGCCACGTCCCCCGTATCGAACCAGCCGTCCCCGTTCAACTGCGCGACGAAGACATCCTCGCGCTTGTAGTACCCCAACGCCTGGGAAGCGCCCCGGACCCGCAGCCGACCGACGTCCGCCCGCCGTTCGGGATCCTGGCACGCGTCGATGCGGATCTCCATGGAATCGATGGGTCTACCGTTGCTGTGAGCGGCCCAGTCCTGGTTGTAGTCGAGATGCGTGATGGTGACCGGTCCGTACTCGGACATGCCCCACACCGAGTACGTACGAGCCCCCAACATGTCGCGCAGCTCGTCCACCAAGGGTTGCAGCACCGGAGCCGAACCGGTCACCACATGACGAATCGTGCCGACCTCGCGTGGCTCGGATCGCTGCGAGGCGGCGATCTCCGCCAGAGTGGGTGGTGGTCCGTACAGCAGGGTGGCACCGTACCTTTCCACCAGGTCGAGGAGCGCCTCGTTGCGTCGAACGTCCTGGAAGGCGATCGTTCCTCCCAGCATCACTCCGGTGAGAACGCCCTGACCGAAGCCGGAGTAGTGGACCAGCGGAGTGGTCACCACAGCGACCAGGCTGTCGTCCAGCAGGAACGCGTCGGCATAACCGCGCAGCGCGGAATGGACGGTGTTCTGACTGTGCAGCACTCCTTTCGATTCTCCGGTGGTACCCGAGGTGAACAGCACGACGAACGGATCATCGGGGCCCAGCTCGTTTCCGCCCAGTTTCCCCGCGTGGCTGTCCTCCCGGGCAGCGGCGAGGAAGTGCTCGTCGAAGTCCTCGGCTCCGTCGGGGACGCGGCTACCGACGACCACCACGTGCTCCAGAGTCGGCAGCTCAGCACGCAGTGCCAGCGCGACCGCGGCCAGTTCTTCCCCTTCCCAGCGGGAGATCGTGATGCACACACTGGCTTCGGTCAGCTCGAGCCGGTGTCGTAGTTCCGCTTCGGGACAGGCCGGGTCGACGGGGCAGATGGTCGCTCCGATGCGCATGCACGCGAACATCAGGGGCACCATCTCCCACCGGTTGGGCAGTTGTACCGCCACCACATCGCCTCGTTCGACGCCCAGTTCCAGGAGGGCTCCCGCGAACCGATCGGTGAGCTGGGCGAGCTCCACGTAGTCGAGGGTGTCGGTGTGTCCCTCCGTGATCCGGCGGCCCGCGATCGCGAGCTTGTGCGGCCGCGAACGAACCTGTCGCCACAGATCGTCGAGGAAGGTCTCCTCCCGCCACCAGCCACGACAGCGGTACATCCGCCTACGCTCCGCTGTGTCGCGGGGAATGTTCCTGGTGGAATCACTCGTGTCGGCCGTGCCCACCGAGGGATCCGCTGTGCTCGGCGAGGTCATCGACGCTCCTTCCGTCGGTCGGACAGCAGGGCGGGCAACGGGTCCTGGGTCCACGCGGAAGCGACTTCCAGCAAGTCCCGCGTATTACGACGTACCCGGTCGCCCACCCAGTCGAAGACCCACTGCTTGCGCTTGTCGGCTTCCAGCTCGAACGGCACGATGCGGGTCAGCGCCAGAGCCGCGGAGGCCACGCCTCCGACATTGGCGACGACGTCCGGGACGACGGTGAGACCTTGCACCGTCATCTTCGCCTTGGCCTCGGGGCTGATGGTGATGTTTCCGCCCTCGACCACCAACCCCGCTTTGACCCGGTGGACGTTGGAGGCGTTGATGGCGTTGTGGTTCGCCGCGAGGATCAGCAGATCGGCCTCGACGTCCAGCCAGGACTCCGGCTCGTGCGATTCCGTGACGCTTTCGGGCAGGCGGGAACGATCGATCCTTCCGAAGCTGTCGGTGATGCTCTCCAGCTGCTCCACGGGAAGTTCGCGGGCGCTGATGGTTCCCTCGACATCGGCGACACCGACGATGCGGTGGCCCCGGTCCGCGAGGAAGCGGGCGACCGAACGGCCGACGGTCCCGAAACCCTGGATGACGACTCGGCAGGAGGAGCCTGCCCTGTGAAGCGCGTCGAGGGCGGTCGTGGCCGCTACACCGACCCCGTGGCCCGTGCAGTCCACCAGTGGTTCGTAATAGGTACGCCAGTCGTAGGGCATGTCGACGGCGCGCGCCCTGTAGCGCGGATCGTAGTCGGCCGCTTCGAAGAAGACAGCGCGGTCCGCCGGAGTGACACCCAGATCGCATCCCAGGTGAATACCACCGTGAAGCAGCGGTGCGACGGTACGCCCGAAAGTCCGCAGCACTTCCTCGCGCTCCGGTCCTTGTTCGGGCCCCGCGACGACACCCGCCTTGGCACCGCCGATGGGAAGCCCTACGAGGGTGAGTTTCTGAGTCATCGCCCGGGCGAGTGCACGCACCTCCTCCTCGGTGACGTCCTCGGTCATCCTGGTGCCGCCGATGGCGAGCGAGTCGACCAGTTCGTCGACGACCACCCACCCCTTGGCGGAACCGCCGCTGCCGTTGAGGGACACCACGAAGGCGGGATCCTGGCTCTCCTCGCACGAGGGGGACGAATGAGAATCTTTCTGCGTCATGACGACCTCATGGGATAGTTATCGTGAATCGTGACGAGATTTAACGAATTTCTGCCCGGTATCGCTCTCACGAAACGAAATCCGGTTCAACCGTAGAGCCGCGTGAATCCACGCAGTATCTCGAAACCGTCCTTGCGGAACTCCAGATGCGCCTGCGAACCGAATATTCTGCCGTCATCGGAGGCCATGAACTCCACGGGCGCCTGGTCGGAACGCCCGATGTTGCGGAATCCGGTTGGCACCTGATCCAGGTACAGCGTATGACGGTGGAACACCTTCACCGTGGGTTCGACGCAGGCGAACAGGGGCTCGTCGACATCCACCCGCGCGTCGTAGCTCCCGACACGCTGCTGCCCCTCGACCAACCTGCCGCCCGCGGCCATCGCCAAAAGCTGCATTCCACCACAGATACCGAGCACCGGAACACTGGAATTCATGACCAGGTCCACCAGCGGACGGTAGAATTCAGTGTTCCAAGCCCTGACCTTGGTCCCACTCAAAACGATGGCCTGATATCCGGAGGATAATCGGCTGGGAACCGAGGAGGTGTCGACAGTCTCGGTGGACGATCCCAGATCCTCGATTCGTCGCCGCAGCTGCGGCAACGACAGGGTTCCGTTGTTGACCATGAGCACCCGTGGAACGGACACGGAACGCTCCTCTCTTCACGTGGGGGTGATGACGGTCCCGGCTCGTTCCGCGAGCATCTCCGTCACGAGCGCGTTGCCCATGACGACGCTGCCTCCGCCGGACTCCAACGCCTCGCCCGCGGCACGCAGCTTCTTGCGCATGCCTCCGACCGCACCGCGGTCGCGGAAGGCGGCTGCGTCCTCGGCGCTGATGCGTCGGACCGGTTCCCCGTCGATCAGCAGGTGCTCCACATCGGTCACCAGCACCAATGAGGACGCCGAAGTAGCTCCTGCCACGGCGGCCGCGGCCCTGTCGGCGTCGGTGTTCACCTCATCGCCCTCGCCGTTGCGCGCCAGCGGAGTGACGATGTAGCAGTGTCCGACCGACAGGTTCTTCAGCACTTCCGGATCGACACCGGTGATCGGGCCGACCCGGTTGTCGATCTCGACGAGCTGTTTGTCCTGCCACCACCAACGCTCGGCTCGTCCGGCCCGGAGCAGACCGTCACTACCGAGCATTCGCTCACCGGTGATTCCGCGTGTCGCCAACCGCTCGAGGACCTGCTCGGCGAGTCGCTCACTGACCGTCCTGATGTCGCTGATCACTTCGGGAGTGGTCCACCGACTCTGATTGCCGTATCGATCCCGCAGCACGGCCGACGGGTCGGCGTGCCGCGGATCGAAACGCTTGAGCGGCTTGGACCAACCGTGTACCAGGACGAGCGGTGCGTCGTGTCCGTGTCGGGCGAGATCGTCCCACCAGGAATCGGACAGGTCGTCCAGGCAACTGCCGCCCAACTTGACCACGGTCGGAACGCGCGAAGCACGAGACGTCATGCCGGCATCACCGGTTGCATGGCCAGTCCTTTCTCCACCGGAAGACCGAAACGCAGGTTGACCGCTTGTACGCCCTGTCCGGCGGCCCCTTTGACGAGGTTGTCCAGCGCGGACAGAACGACGATGCGGCCGCCGTCCGGATCGACCATCGCGGTCAGATCGCAGAAGTTGGAACCCAGTACCGCCTGCGGATCGGGAACCGGGATGAGGGTTTCGTTGTGGCGTCGTACCCGGACGAAGGGGTGTTCCTTGTAGAACCGCAGAAATGTCCGGTGCAGTTCACGGGCGTCCACCGACTCTTCGGGAAACACGTAGCAGCTGGCCAGCAGTCCCCTGACGTGGGAAACCCCGTAGGCCGACATGCTCAACGATCCGATCCGCCCGGGCTTGGCGTGCTCGAAGAAGTCACTCACTTCCGCGGCGTGCCGATGCCCTGCGGGGGAATAAGCGGAAATGGCCCCGTCGCGGAGGGGGTGCAGATCGGCGGTCCGCGGTCGCAGACCACTTCCGCTGGAGCCACTCTTGCCGTCGACCACCACGTTTCCGAGGTCCAGGCCGAGCTCCAGTGTCAGCGGAGCCAACCCCAGGGTGATCGCGGTGGCGTAGCAGCCGGGCAGCGAGATCAACGAGGCATCGGTCAGCTGCTCACCGACGAGTTCCGGCACCCCGTAGACGACGCGGTCGGCGAGTTCGGTGGAACGCTCGACCGAGGGATACCAGCGCTGGTGGAGCTCGGAGTCCCGAATCCGGAACGCTCCGCTCAAATCGATCACGCAGGGAACCCGATCAGTCAGCTTCGTGGCCAGCTCGGCTGATACCGAAGCAGGGGTGGCGAGCAGTACGGCGTCACATCTGTCGGCGAGGTCCTCCGTTATCGGTTCGACGGCCAGTCCGACATCCGTACGCAGCCCCGGGTGGAGCTCCGCCGGTCTCCGACCGATGTTGGACGAACCGCCGAGAAAGGCGAGCTCCAGATCCGGATGCTGGGTTACCAGCCTGATCAATTCACCGCCGGCCAGCCCCGAAGCACCGACGATTCCGATACGGATCATCGCAGTTTCTCCTGCACATAGCTATTGATGGCATGGGTGAAATCGAGTCCGGTCGCCGAGGACACCGCACGGAAGGCGGGAGCGTGGTTGACCTCGTTGACCACGTAACCGGTCGGGGTGTGGAACAGGTCGATCCCGTAAATCCCCTCACCGAGCACACCCACGACTCGATCCACGATGTCCCGAACATCCGGTTCGTGCTCGAAAGCGCGGGTCCGACTGCCCAGTGCGGCGTTGCTGCGCCAGTCCTTTCCCGCTCCGGCGAACTCGGCGGTGGCGACCAGCTCACCACCGACGACGAAGCAGCGGACCGAGGTCCCCTCATCCAGGTAAGGCTCCACCAAGCCGGCTTGTTCGAATCCGTGTCCGAGGTCTTCGACGTAGTCGTAGACCGACTGCGCGGTGTCCGAGTGGCGCACCAGCGTCACCCGCTTTCCCATGCCGCCCAGAACCGGCTTGAACACCACTGGCAGTGGTATCTCGTCCAGTGCCGCGGTGAAGTCCCGGCGGGACAGCACCAGCCGGAAATCCGTCACCGGCACACCGGCGGTACGCAACAACGTCCGCAAGGACAATTTGTTCTCGCAGGCGTGGATGGCTGACGCGGAATTCATGGTGGGCATCTCGGATGCCTCGGTCAACGTCGCCAGTAACCCACCCCTGGTGTAACTGCGGCTGCGGATCAGCGCGGCGTCGTACTTTTTGATCAACTCGGCGTCCGGGTGCCCCAGGCACAAGGACTCGTCGTTGACCCACTCCATCCGCAGGCCGAACTCGGGCGCGGTGTGGATCAGCCGGCGTTCCTCCCAGCTGATCCGGTCCGCGACAATGGCGATATTGCCGCCCATCAACGGTCTCCTTTTATCGGCCGTTTTCTCACTCGCCCCAGTCGCGGAGCTGAACCTCGACCATCCGCAGGTCGAGAACCCCTTCGCTGATGCCCTCGACGCGAAGCGTGAGCATGCACTCGGGGCAGCCCATGGTCTCCCCGACCTCGATCGGCGGGGTGGTCACGCCGGTCTCGCACTCGGGGCACTCACCGGTCAGCGTCTGGATCGATGTCATGATTTTCTCCACACCTCTCGAAAAGGAAAACATTCGAACTGAAACAGGGCCGGAAACACCGGCGCACCGTGCCGCGGGAAAACTCGACCCGCACCGAGAAACGGAATCGCTCGCTAAGAGCGGAATTCCACGGCCGCCTTCCGGATCACGTCCTGATCGATGACGGGGAGGCCGTGATTCCGCTGGCGTTCGACGAGCCAGTCGACGAAGGAGTCGACGGCAAGGTCCTCACCCTCGTCACCGAGCGCCCATCGGACCAGCGGCGAGGTCAACCTGCTGCGGACGCGCAGCTGACGTACGTTACCGACGACCTCCGGGGCGATGGTCTCGTAGGCGTCCGGCCTGCTCAGCTGCCCCGGAAGCTCGTACGCGAAGGCGTGCGGGGCCGTGGGACCGGGTTGGAACGCCTCTCCGAGACCGGACCCGGCCAGTGCCAGGGCGGACAGGTCCGTGAGGTGGCGCAGATCGAACCGCGTATCACCGTGGATGACTCGAAGTGAGGTCAACACCTCGGCCAGCGGCGCGTTGCCACCGCGTTCGCCGATACCTCCCACGGTGGTCGAGATCCAGCGCGCACCGGCCCGATGGGCGGCGAGCGAATTCGCCACCGCCATACCCAGCATATGGTGCGAATGAATCTCGATTTCAGCGCCGTCGATCGAGGTCAGCTCCCGGATCTTGCTCTCCATCTGCCACGGGGACAGTGAGGCAACGGTCTCCGCGAGCCGAAAGCGGTCCGCGCCGGCCTCGAAACCGGCGGTCACGTAGGGAACCAGCCGTTCCGTTGGGGTACGGGCTCCGTCCTCGCCGCTGAAGGTGACGTGGAATCCCCTGGCCTTGGCGAGTTCTATGGCGGTACGGGCGAGAGTGTTCAAGTACTTGGCACTCGACGAGGCCAGCTTCAACCCCGCGTGCTCTTCCGAAGTCGGGATGGACAGCATCAGCGAGCGCACTCGTAGCCGCGCGGCCTCGTCCAACGCCTTCTCCACCTGCCGGCGGTCACGCACCACCACCAGCGTGAGAGCGCGCTCCGGTCCCACTCTCTCGTGTACCGCCTCGATCAGGTCAGCGTCCTTCGAGGAAGGGCCGGAGATCATACCCACCTCGACGAGCTCCACCCCGGTCTTCACCAGCAGGTCGGCGATGCGGGCCGCATCGCCGGGACCGAACTCGACGCCCGCCATGTGCGCCGAGTCCCGCAACGTCGCGTCGGACAAGTGGGGAAACGAGTTCGGCGGGACTGCCTCAGCCGCACTTCTCCCCGAACCCGACTCGGGATCAGAAATATCGCTTACCATTTCAAGAATACCTGAAAACCCCTTCTCGGCCGCCGGGGAGTTTCATTTGGAACAATCCCCAGAAAGAAAACCGGACTCTCCGGTTTCGGCCTCGCACCAACCATATTGGCAATCCTCGAACCTTCCCGCAAGACCAGAAAGGTCATGGTTGAGTCAACTTTCTTCAAGATAATTTTTCCCCAGGCAATGTTTCGTCCGCCACCGCGTAAAATTCGATTCACACCGGCCCGGGAGACGGCACACATCGCGGCGGCGAACGACCGAATGCCACCGATGGAGCCGGAGCTCGTGGCAGCGCACTACCGCTCGGGACGCAACCGGCGAAGAAGTGGGTGGAGCTCGCTCTCCTCGTGCGGCAGCGCGGTGACTTTCAGCCCCCACCAGACGCTGGCGAGATTGGACGTCAACAGCACCCGGTCGGTGCGGCGAGATAGTTGATCAAGAGCTTCCAGGGTGAACATCCCGGTGCCGGTGAACAGCAGGGGGCCGTCGTCGTCGATGTCACCACCACTCACCTCTTCGACGATCTTGTCGGTGGTCACCGAATACGGGTCGAAGCGGTCTCCCGCCGGTACCGGAATAACTCGATCGACGGTGATCCCGGCCTTTTCCCAGAAGCTCCGTGAGAGTTCGGTCAGCCAGGGCTCGTAAGGAGAGACCAGTGTCAGCTCAGTAATGCCGAGCGAAGCGCAGCAGGCGAGTATCGCCTGCGTCGAGGATTGCACCGGGAACCCCAGTCGACCGGAAAGTTGGTCACAGAAGTCCCGATCCCCCTCGGGATCGAGCAGATAGTGCGAGGCGCTGCAAGCGACGACGGTAGCGTCGAGCTCCAGTGACCCGAAATTGGACAGGATCTCGGGCAGAGCCACGTTCCAGGCGTGCAGAACTTGCTGCAACTCCTCTCCCACGACCAGTGGAAACCTGGAACTGTACACCCGCATAATATCGCCGGCAAGACGCGTGAATTCAGGCTCGACAGTGGGGTTCTCGGGAGGAACCACCACGCCGAGCCGCGGTAATGAGGAAAAATCCATGGTATTCACCACTCCGGGATCTCCAGTCACCCAGCGTCGCCGCGACATCAGTGTCCCTCGGAGTGGGATACCCTCTGACACCGCGCCCTTCCGTCGTCCCGGCGGAAGAGCATCGACGCGGTAATCTCGCTGGTTCGATCGAACGATCAATTCTTCGGGTCAATCGGAATGACTCCACGATCTGGAACAGGCGGGTACTACCCGCGGCCACGACTTCGCGACCCTGGCCGCGGGATCACCCGTTCGTCGACTCCACGATCTTTCTCGTGGTCGGCGGGAACGACCTCTCGGTTCCGGTACTCGGTCCGCACGGGGCCAGCGGCCCCGGAGGTGCGGCGGAAGATCCCGAAGGGACGCGGGGGCCGTCCGCCCGATGTGTCCAGTGACCATGTATCCGGCGACGTTGTGCCCGGCGACACCGTGATACGACCGGTGTCGGAGTAACCGACCACCGATCGAACCCCGGGGGTGGTCAGTCCACGCGCGTCGGTGCGCCCGACGCCGCGGACGCCGAAGGACACCCGCGAGACATCCCACCCCCGGAGCGGTCACGACAGGAGCTGACAAGGCCCCACTAGGCGGTTGTCCCGGTGTTCCCGGCCGGGAAGCCGCGGGTACGAGCGGCGAGCACGACGATCAACACCGGCACCAGGAGCGCGACAACGCTCCAGGGGAAGGCCGCGGCTCCGAGGGAACCGAGCAGAATCCCGCCTACGATACCGCCGCCCGCCATCGCGGCGTTCCACAACGTGACAAGCATGGCCAGCGCGGTGTCGCCGACCTCACCGCCCGCGTTGCCGACGGCCGTTTGCAGCAGCGTGGGGACACCTCCCCAACCCAGCCCCCAGAGCACGGCGGCGATGTAAACGAACACGGGTTGAGCCAGCACCGCCAGGATCGTGGCGGCCACGGCGACCAGAATGGTGCCACCGATCGTAAGGGCCCGGAGACGGCGGTCGATTTGCGCACCGACGATCCAGATGCTGAGCATGGATGCCACGCCGAAGACCAACAGCACGACGTCGATGGAGTCAGCTATGCCCACTCGCTCCAGGAAAGTCGCGATATAGGTGTAGAGAATGTTGTGCGCGAGCACGAAGACCAGCGTCACGAACAGTACCGCCAGGACTCCCGGATCCGTGAGGGCCCGTTTGATCGGCATACGACTACCACGCGGCTGGCCGGGGAAGTTCGGAACCATCGCCATGATCCAGCCGACCAGGACCACGGCAAGTGCCGACATGAGCGCGAAGGTCAGTTTCCAGCCGACGACCTTGCCGAGGAACGTACCCGCGGGCACTCCCAGCGACAGGGCGAGCGGAATACCGGCCATAACGATCGCGATCGACTTGCCCTGGAGGTTCTCCGGAGCCATGCGGCGGGCGTACGACGCCAGGAGCGACCACACCACGCCCGCGGCGACACCGGCTATGAAACGGGCGGCCATGGTCAGTGGATAATGCGACGAGATCGCCGTGATCGTATTACCGACGACGAAGCCCACGACACCGACCAGCAGCAGGTTCTTGCGACTCCACCCCACGGTGGCCGCGGACAACGGTACCGCGGTGAGCGCGGTGCCGAGAGCGTAGAGCGTCACCAACTGCCCTACCGCCGACTCACTGACATTGAGATCGGCACTCATGCCGAGCAGCAGCCCCGCCGGCAGTGTCTCGGTCAGGACTGTGATGAACGCGGCCGTGGCCAATGCCAACAGCGGCCCCATCGGGAGCCGTGTGGGCTTGTTCTCAGTATATGAATCATCGGACAGTTGCGTACTAGACATTCCAGTAAATCCAATCCTCGCACTACGGTTCGGAAGTATCTTTCAAGTGGGGTGATTCACTGCTCCCGCGAAACTGGCAACTCCTTCGATTTTCACTGCCGGTGGTCGCGCCGATTGCGAACCACCGCCCGATGGGCACAGCACAAAATTCGAGCCGGAAAATCCGGCGGTACCCGAAGAACGGGTACGACTCTCCAGTGACGATTCGAACGTTTCACTCCGCTGTGAAACAGAAACCGAATCCTCGTACGGTGTGGATCCAGTGACCGGAACCGAGCTTGCTCCGCAAACTGCTCACGTGCGTGTCTATGGTGCGACTGGGCCTCGTACTCGCCTTGTGGTTCATCGAATCCCCCCAGACCTCGGACATCAGTTGGTGCCGCGAGTGCACCACGCCGGGCCTACTGGCCAGCAGGAACAGCAGTTCGAACTCCTTCGGGGTGACCTCGATCCGCTCGCTCCCCAACCAAACCTGCCTGTTCGCGTTGTTGATCCGCAGTTGCCCCCGTGTGATCAACGGCTCGGCCAGTGAGTTCTGTCGCTCCACACGACGCATGACGGCGTCGATGCGAGCCATCAGCTCTCGGAACCCGTAGGGCTTGTCCAGGCAGTCGTCCGAACCCGCCTGAAGTCCCAACACCCGATCCGACTCGGTACCGCGCTCGGTAAACGCGATAACCGGCGTATTCGCCTCCGTAACCGTGCGGCAGACCTCCAAACCATCCATGTCGGGCAATTCCAGGTCGAGCAGCACGAGATCCACATCTTCGTAGATCTCCAACGCCTGGTTACCCGTATCGACTCCGACCACGTCGTAACCGTGTCTCCGCAATCCGTTGATCAGGGGGACGGCAACAGTTTCCTCGTTCTCGACGACAAGCAAACGCATGGTCACTCCAAAAATTCGCCATGCCGACCCGACGGTGGCAGCGCCTCTCATGCCACCGGAAAGTCACACAGCTAATCAGTTTCCCCAGTAGACGAACACCTCAAGCATGAATCAAACCAATCCGTGTTTTCGCACCGCGAACCGCGCGAGCACCGGTGAAAGTCCCTACATCCGTGGCGCGCGACTCGTCGTCGCGACACCGTTCATCTCCGTGCGTGGGTCGTGCGCCGAGCCCGGACACCCATCTTCGTTGGCCTCCAATCTGATTTTGAACTCTAGATCAAACTATCACCTTAGTGCATACTTTTTGTGATATAAATCACTTTTTTGGGGTATTGCCGTAAGCCGGCACGGTCTGGCTCACCCTCGAACCCGAGCTCCGTCACCGGTGAATGCCCTGGCAGTGACAGCTCCCCCCTGAGCACCGGGAGCGGCCGAGCCAAACAACTCCCCGGAAGCTCGTCCACTACGTGAATTACTTACTTGCATCTCTAGGATAAGTTTGTTCTAACGTTTAACTTTGGATTCCAATGCCCCACTGGTTCCCGGTATCAGTGGGACGTCACGATGTTTCACGACAAAGGGGTATAGGGCATGGACGGCTACACCAAGAGCCGCGAGGACGTGGCCATCGTGGGGATGGCCTGCCGTTTTCCCGGTGCCGATAGCGTCGATGACTACTGGGGGATACTCACGCGTGGAGTCGACGCGGTCACTGAAATACCGACGAGCCGGTTCGACATCGACAGCTACTACGACCCAACCCCCGCGACACCGGGCAGGACGGTGTCGCGAAGCGGCGGGTTCCTGTCGGGGATCGACGAGTTCGACGCCGAGTTCTTCCGGATCTCACCCAGAGAAGCCCGAGAAATGGATCCACAACAACGACTCGTACTGCACGGCGTGTGGGAAGCGCTCGAAGATGCCGGTATCCGCCCCTCCGAGCTGGCCGGAACTCGTACCGGTGTCATCGTCGGGCAGGCGACCGCCGAATACGCGAGCCTGTCCGAACACCGGGAGAACCTTCACGTGCACCGCGCCGCGGGCAGTGTACTGCGCACGGTCACGGCCGGACGTGTGTCACACGCGTTGGACCTGCGTGGCCCGAGTTTGGTGGTCGACACCGCGTGTTCCTCATCGCTGGTGGCCGTACACCAGGGATGCGAGAGCCTTCGATCCGGCGACAGTGATCTGGTGCTGGCCGTCGGAGTGAATCTGGTGCTGTCACCGAACGATGCGATCAGCTACTCCCAGGGGGACATGCTTTCCGCCGACGGCCGGTGCAAATTCGGCGACGCCAAGGCCGACGGATTCGTACGCAGCGACGGTATCGGAGTAGTCGTTCTACAACGTCGACAGGACGCGCTGCGGCAGGGAAATCCGATCCGCGCCTCGGTATTGGGAAGCACGATCAACAACGACGGAAACAGCAGCGGTCTGTTGTTGAAACCCGCTGTCACGGGGCAGCGGGATCTGGTGAGCACGGCTTGCCGACAAGCCGGCGTACATCCCGCCGAACTGGACTACGTGGAGGCGCACGGGAGCGGCACGGGTACCGGTGACGCGGTGGAACTGGAAGCACTGGCGCAGCTCGCGGGCGAACACGACCGAACCGGAGCACCGCTACCCGTGGGTTCGGTCAAGAGCAATATCGGACACACCGAGGCAGCCGCGGGTATCGCGGGCCTGATCAAGGCCACCCTGATTCTCGAGCGGGGGACGATTCCCGCCTCGCTGCACATGAGTACGCCGAATCGAACGCTGCGGGAGAACCCCGCTGTTCAAGTGGTCACCACGCCGAAGGAGCTCACGGCGACCACAGGTCGCGGAGTGGTGGGGGTGAGTTCGTTCGGGATCTCGGGCACGAACGCCCACGTCGTACTCGGTGCCGAACCCGCTCCGTCCCGATCCGCACCGGCGGTGACCGACACGGCGGAACCACACGTACTGGTTCTGTCGGCCCGATCACGATCGGCACTGCTCAGAACGGCGGCCCAGTACGCCGACTACCTTTCCACCGACGGTCCGGGAACTCAGCACCCGCTCCGCGACATCTGTCACACGGCGGCCACCAGGCGCGAGGCGCATCCGCATCGATTATGGGTGACCGGATTCACCCACGGCGAGTTGGCCGAAAGACTGCGGGACCTGGTGGAAGGCACCGAAACCCAGCACGGCGGTGTTCATCGGGTTTCCGCGGGAACAGCACCGAGCAGCGTGTTCGTATTTCCCGGCCAAGGTGGACAGTGGTCGGGCATGGGGCGTCGACTGCTCGAGGTCTCCCCCACGTTTCGCGAAGCACTGGTCGAGTGCGACCGAGCACTGCACCCGGAACTCGGCTGGTCGGTACTGGACACGCTGACCGAACCGACCGTCGCGGAGCACAACACCGCTGTCGAGATCGTTCAACCGTTGCTGTGGTCGATGCAAGTGTCCCTGGCTCGACTGCTGCGTTCCCACGGTATCGAGCCGAAGCTGTGTATCGGACACAGCATGGGTGAAGTGGCCGCCGCACATATCGCCGGATGGTTGTCCCTGTCAACGGCGGCACAGGTGATCGCACGTCGCAGCCGTCTGATGAAACGCTTGTCCGGTCGCGGCCTCATGCTCGCCACCGATCTCACCCCGGTCGAGGCACACACTTTGCTGACTTCGCAGAGCGAAGTCTGCGTAGCGGCGGAAAACGGGGCGAACAACACCGTGCTCTCGGGCGAGGCCGATGCCATTCACCGCATCGCCGACCGGCTGAACGCCCAGGGGAAATGGTGTCGCGAGATCAACGTGGACGTGGCCTCGCACTCCCCGCTCACCGACGAACTGCGGGATGATCTCCTGGACCAGTTGGCCGGGATCGGGGTGTCGGACTCCGGACATCGGATCCCGATGCTGTCGACGGTGCACGGCCGACCGGTCACCGACGAGGATCTCGATACCCAGTACTGGGCCGACAATCTCCGGCTGCCCGTCAGGTTCGCCGAATCCATCGACCGCGCGGCCCGGGAGGGCTCGGAGGTTTTCCTCGAGATCAGCCCCCATCCCGTCCTGCTGCCCGCCATCGCGGAAATCACGAGCGACATCAGCGACGGCGCGAGCGTCGTCGCCGCGCAGAACCGGAACACCGCCGAGGACCTGGCGATCGCCAAGACACTCGGACACGTCTTCTGCCTCGGGCTGGACGTGAAGTGGGAACACTGGTACCGCGCGCAAGCGCGGCACGTACGATTACCCACCTACGCGTGGGACCGGGAAAAATTCTGGCTCGACGACGCGAAACCCGTGGTGAACTCCGAAGCGACACGAGCGAACAGCACGCACTTCACTTTGGAACAGCTCGGCGTAACCGAATTGTGCCGAGGACTCGGTCAGGGCGGAATCACCGTCCTCCCCGCGGCCGCGTCGCTGGAAGCCGTCTACGCCGCCGTGCAACGGACCGTCACCACTCCGATGCATCATGCCGCGGCGATCCCGGTGCTCGAAGGAATCCAACTGTCCGAGGTCACCGTCGAAACAGCAGGGCTGGCCGAGGCGAGGTTGGAGGTCCGGATCGACGTAACCGCGCACACGGCCGAGGCACCGTTCAGCGTCCAGCTGCACGGCGACATCGACGGTGTCACCGGTTCGGGGACACAATGTATGACGGGTTGGGTACGTCTCGATCGGAACAGGCCCGCTCCCACCTCGAAGTCCGGGGAAAAGACACTCACGACGGCACTCGCCCGCTGCCGGGATTACGTCTCCGGCGAGCAGATTCACAGCAGCGCCGTCGAGCGGGGCATACGACTTCCGAGGGACTCCAGCGCACACGGGTGGCGCGCGGACGGAAACGCGGTACTGTGGCTCCATCCCCCGGTCGAATCACCGGGCAACGTGCTGGAAGCGCTGCTGCAACCACTGCTCATCGCCCACCCCGGTTCCACTGACGACACCGCCGTCCCGACGGGCTACGTACCCACTTCCTTCCACGAGATCACCTGGTACGCACATCCCGGTGAGAACGTTTGGAGCATCGCCCGCATCACCGAGCCCGACTCACCGAGCCCTTCGAGAGCGGACGTCACTGTTCTGGCCCCCGACGGCTCGCTGATAGCCGAGTTCCGCGGCATAACCCTCCTCAAACCGCCACGGTCACAGTCGGGGAAAGGCACGGAACTCGTCGGTCACCCCACCACGACGGAACGAGCGGGTCCGGACACCGACCACGAACATCATCACGGACGAACCGCTCCCACCGTCGACCGGAACACGGTACTGACCGAGATCGCCGCAGCACTGGGGACTTCTCCACGACACATCGATCAGCACAAGACACTGATCGAACTGGGGCTCGACTCGCTCATGGCGCTCCAGCTCCAACGCCGACTCGCCGCCGTCGGAATCAGCACGACGGCTCGAAGTCTTCTCCAGTCCGCCGACATCCGGCGACTGATCGCGGAAATCATCCCTGAGCACGCTCCGGAGGAAGAGTTCTCGAACCAGCCGAACGCGACGAGCATAAAAGAGTACATAGCCCTCGACGAGGGCAGCGCGAACGGCGAGCCCACCAGTGAGGCGCTGATTCACGCCCGCCCGGTGTGATGCGGTGATGGCACCCCGTGGGGAGGCGACCACGACCTGACCGCCTCCCCACGTTGTCGCGCCCAAAAGTGCGACTCGTACTCCGCGCTCCCGAATCGCCGGCTCGACGCCGATGAGGTGCCCCGGAGTGTGAATCGTCCACCACCACTCTCGGACCGCCGCGGCAGGACGAAACTATTGATTCGGCCTGATCAAAATTCCTTCCAGCACCACGCCCAGAATCCTGGAAAGCTCTTCCTTGGGCGGACGAGTGAACTCATCGGAACGGGACCACCGGTAAAGCGCGCCCAGGTAGACGTCACGAAGAATGTTTCCGATCTCCTGCGGGTCCACTGTGGGCTTCACCTGTTGTCGGTTTATGCCACGCCGGATGATCTCCGCGAACACCCCGGAAACATAAGGTTCTTCCGATATGGGGCTGCCGGCCCTGACCCACGCCATCAGCATCGAGGGAGTTACTTTCCACTCGTCCTCGTTCATCCTCCCCAAAGCTTCCATGCACCACTCGAGCTCAGCGACGACGTCCTCGGAGAAATTCGAGAGATCCGGGTCATGCGACTCGGCCATCCCCATGTACTCACGCAAACCTTCCCGGCGCTTCTGACCCCACCAGGAAACGAGGTCCTCCTTGCGGGGGAAATAGTTGAAAAAAGTCCCACGCGCGACGTCGGCGGCCTCCGCGATCTCGTCGACCGTAGTGTTGTCATAGCCCTGTTTCGCGAACAGCTCGAGGGCGCATTCGTAGAGCCGCTGCTTCGCTCGTTGCTTATGACGCTCACGCCGCCCGGACGAGGAACCGCTGACCGGATTCATGTCCGCCTCCTAACTCGGTCGCCCCCTCTCCAAATGTATGTACTCAAGTATAACATTACACTTCGGTATTACTGAATATGTACGTTGAGTGATGACAAACGCCGCGCGAGCTTCCTTCATTTGGCCGCTTGCCATCGGGCGGTCTCCGTCGGAGAGCGTAATCCTGTGGTGCCGACGAACGACACTTCGGAAAGTTCGGCGCCGCCGCGGCGACCCAGTTCCCCACGATCAGGGGAACAGCAACACAACGCCGCGGGTGACCACCCGCCCCGCTCCCGGTGGAACGCCCGGAAACAGGACCGCTCCTCCTGCCGTGTAACGAACCACACACCGCTGGCCCGGACCGCCGTCCGTTGCCACAACCGTCCACCGGGCGACCACACCGGCCACAACAGGCTCAGAAGGTGAGCATGGCCTTGACGGCGCGACGCTCGTCCATGGCCCGATAGGCCTCGGCCGCTTCGTCGAGCGGGAGGGTGAGGTCGAAGACCTTGCCGGGATCGATCCCGCGCTGCCAGATCAGGTCGACCAGCTCGGGCAGGAACCGGCGCACCGGGGCCGGGCCGCCGTGCAGGTGAATCTGGGAGAAGAACAGCTCCTGGTCGTTGAGTGTGACGTCGTGGCTGACCCCCACGAAACCGACGTGCCCGCCCGGACGGGTGGCCCGGATGCCCTGCTCGCCGGCTGGGCCGCTACTCCCGAGCACACCACCGAAACCACCCGCGGCGACGGTTACAACTGACGAATTCCCGCGAGCCGGCACGCGGAGCACAGCAGAAACACTCAATCGATCGACGCTCATCAGCACGACTCTGGTGGCGAAGAAACTTCGAGCTGAAACGTTCAGGGCGGCGGATAACCGCAGAAATGAGCGAATTGACGCGCCGCACAGCAATCAGACTGATCGGGCGCTCGGTTCGCCTTCGCCACGGTGGTTCAGGCTTTCGTGGCGGTCAGCAGGGCGTAGCCGAGGACGCCGTCCGCGACGGCCTCGGTGACGTCGCGGGTGCGCGCCAGCACGGCGTCCACGTCGACCCCCGAGTTCGCCAGGCGCTCGGGGGCGGTCATGCGCAGCAGCCTCAGGCGTGCCTCGATCCGGTCGACCATGTCGGTGAGTGCTCGATCGTGCCGTTCGGCGCGGGTGACGCGCAACCCCGCCCCGGCCAGTGTGGCGGTGTAGTCGTCGAGCGGGCGGGCGTCGGCCAGGCAGGCGATCCAGCCGGTCAGCCCCGCGAGCTCGTCGGGAAGCCCCGCGGACGAGACGGTGATGTCGGTGATGCCCACCCGACCGCCGGGGCGCAGCAGTCGGGCGAACTCGGCCGCGGCGGCGGGCTTGTCGGGGAAGGTGCACAGGGCGCACTCGCACACCAGCGCGTCGAAGGAATCCCCGGGCAGCGGCATCCGTTCGGCGTCACCGGTGTGGAACCGCACCCGCCCGGTGAGCCCGACCCGCTCGGTCGTCTCGCGCGCCCGCCGCACGGCCTCCGTCCCGAGGTCGACGCCGTCGACGACGGAACCGTACTCGGCGGCCAGCAGCCGGGCGGTGTCGCCGGGACCGGTTGCGACGTCGGCGACCCGCTCTCCCGGCCGCAGTCCGACCGCCTCGGCCAACGTCCGAGTCAGCGCGCGCCCGCCCGGGTGGTAGGACTCGCCGAGCACGAGCGCCACCACGTCGCGGCCGTAGGCCGTCGCGCAGCAGTGCTTGATCGTGTCGGGATCGGTGGGAGCACCTTCACTCGTCATGACCGCTTCCCCTCACCTCGGTGCCGGTCGAGTCGGCTCCCGAACGAGCACTACGCCGCTCGGCGGTGGTGGCCTCGGTATCGCGGGGGACGATTCTCGATCCGTACGGCGAGTCGGTGGTGATCCCGCGCAGCTCGGTCGAGTTGGGCACCACGCCGTCCACTTCCACCCCGGACTGCTCGGCGCGGACCCGCTCGCGGTAGCCGACGGAGTTGTAGGCGCAGAACGGGATCATCCGTCCGTCGGGGGTGATCTCCTCGACGCAGCACTTCATGAGCTGTTTGACGTTGAGGGTGTAGGGGTCCTGGAAGTCCTGCACCACGATCATGAAGGCCTTGTCGCCGAGTCCCCTGGCGGCTTCGGGCAGGTCGATTCCGCACGCCTCGCACTCCAGCTCGGCGGCGGTGGTGTCCAAATTGGTCTCGGTGGTCTCGGTCCCCGGAAACGCCGAGGCGCTCCACAACTTCTCCAGCGCCTCGCGCACCGCGTGGTCGGGCACCGCACGGTTGCTCACGTAGTCCAGGTATTCGTCCACATCGATCAGTCGAGGGATCGGCACGACGTCGGTGCGGTCCTCCTTGTGGTCGACCAGCAGGTAGGTGATCGAGCGGCAGGTGGGAAAGCAGCACGGCACGGGAACGAAGTCGTCCCCGCGCAGCCAGTCGGGGCACTGGTCGGCGACGTGCCCGATCACCTCGGGGTTGGTCAACCGGTTGAGCGGGTCGAACTCGGCGTGCCTGCCAGAATGAGTCACCGGCTGCAACGCGACCGAGCGCACCGCCGGGTGTTCGACGCCGAACCGGATGATGTCGCCGATCTCGTGTTCGTTGAGCCCCCGTTCCACGGCGGCGACCAGGGTGACGGTCAGCCCGGCCTCGGCGCAGTTGTCCAGGGCGCGCCGTTTGCGCTCGCGGAGGTCCTTGCCGCGGATCGCCAGGTGCGTGTCCCGGTCGAACCCGTCGAACTGCAGGTAGACGTTGATCCGCCTGCCGGGACGGTTGCGCTCTCCCAGCGCGTGCACGAACCGCTCGTCGGTGGCCAGCCGGATGCCGTTGGTGTTGAGGTTGACCGCCTTGATCGGCCGTCGCTGGGCCTGGTCGACGAAGTCGAGGATGTGCTTGTGGATGGTGGGCTCACCGCCGGAGAACATCACCACTTCCGGCTCGCCCTCGGCCTCGACGAAGATGTCGAGCATGTGCGCGCACTGCTCGGGGGTGATCGAGTAGCCGTCCGGCTGGTGCCCGGAGTCGGCGAAGCAGATCGGGCAGTCCATGTTGCAGTCGGTGTTGACCTCGATGATGCCCAGGCAGGCGTGCTGCTTGTGCTCGGGGCACAACCCGCAGTCCGAGGGGCAGCCCTCGGCCACCTCGGTCTGGAAGCGCAGCGGGATCGTGCCGGGTTTGTTGAACCGGGCGGAGTTCATGTAGGCCCGCGCGTCGCCGTAGACCAGGGCTTCGAACTCGCCGTGCTCGCGGCAGCGCTTGCGCAGGTAGACCTTGTCGTCGCGGAGGTTGACCTGCGCGTCGATCACCGTCTTGCACACGGGGCAGACGCTCCTGGTGAACTCCACGAACACCTCGTCGCGGTCCCGTTTGCGCCGAGCACGATCGCTCGGTCGCTCGCTCTCGGAGAGTTCGGTCATGGGGGAAGCACAGCAGTCCCCGGCCCGGTTCGCAGTGGAACTGTCGGCGACCGGACACTCTCCACGATCACGGCCGCGGTTTCAGCCCGCCGGACGGGCGGTACGTCCGCCGTGGGTACCGACGAACTGCGCGGCGGCCCGCTGGACCGCCATCGACCAGCTGGGGTAGGCGTGCACGGTCTGGGCCAGCCGCCCGGCGAACATGCCGGTACGCATCGCCAGCGCGGGCTCGTGGATCATCTCCCCGGCCCGCCGGGCCACGATGCTCGCCCCGAGCACCCGCCCTCCCCCGAGATGTCCGAGCGGTCCGCGCGGCCCGGCGAACAGCTTGACGACCCCGGCCTCCGCGTCGGCGGTCACCGCCCGGTCCACCTCGCTCATCGGCAGATAAGCCGTCCTGGCGGCGGTGTCGGCGAGTTCGTGCTCGGCGCGGCCGACGGTGGCGACCTCCGGGCTCGTGAACACCACGCGGGGAACCGAGTCCGGTTCGAAGGCGGGGCGCCGGGTGCGTCGGGTGCCTGCCAGCACCGCCACGCGCCCCATCGCGTAGGCCGCGTGGGTGTGGCCGAACACCCCCGTCACGTCACCGGCGGCGGAAACACCCCTCGCCGTGGTGGCCATGTGCCGGTCGACGAGCACGTGCCCCTGCCGGTCGGTCCGCACTCCCACGGTGTCCAGCCCGATTCCCTCGGTGTTCGGTCGACGTCCGGTGGCCACCAGCAACCGTTCACCGCGCACCGCCTCACCGTCGGCGAGTTCCACCAGGATCTTCCCGTCCGAGGAGCGCACCCGGCGGACCGGTGCGCCGGTGCGCAACCGCACGCCGTCGGTCCGCAGCGCCCGGGCGAGCGCCTCGGAGGCCTCGGCGTCCACGCCGGGCAGCAGCCGTGGTGCCCGTTCGACCAGGGTCACGCCCACCCCCAGCCGGGCCAGCGCCTGGGCGAGCTCGCATCCGACCGGTCCCCCGCCGAGCACCACCAGCGAGGTGGGTGGGTCCACCAGGTCGAACACGGTGTCGCTGGTCAGGTACTCGACCTCGCCCAACCCCGGCACCGGGGGAACGGCGGGACGAGCCCCAGTGGCGAGCACCACCCGCCGGGCACTCCTGCGGTGGCCGTCGATCTCCACCGCGCGTTCGGCCACGAACCGCGCCCGCCCCCGCACGACGTCGATGCCCTCCGACCGCAGCACGTGTTCGTCCTCGGTGGCGGCCACCCGCGAGACCGTCCGCCGCCCCCGGGCCACGGCCTCGGAGAACGACGGTCCCGCATCGGCGGCCTCGATCAGCGTCTTCGACGGCACGCAACCGGTGAACGTGCAGTCGCCACCCGGTGCGCCCTCGGAAACCAGCGTCACCCGCATCCCCGCCCGGTGCGCGGTGTTCGCGGCGGCCAGCCCGGCCGCCCCACCACCGAGCACCAGCACCTCGCCGTGGGTCATGGCTCCTAGCGCACCACACCACCGCGCGATCCGACACGCGAAGTGTCCGGCCGCTGACACCGATCGCCACGAACGAAAGCGGAGAGCGGTCCCCAACGGCCTCGGCGCGGCGAGGACCACGGCACGGGAAGTTGTCATCGTGCCGACACTCACCTCGCCAACGCCGCGCACGGCCGGTTGACCGGTGGTTGTCCTGGAGCCCGAAGGAGTCGTTCCGGTGCGATGTGCCGAGGCTGTGGTGGGTACGGGAACTGGTCGGCCCGAGAAGGACGAGTGCCCGCCGACGGCCGAATCGGCCTCCCCCGCCGGGAGGAAACAGTGACCCGACCACTCCGACGCCGAACCCCGGCACGCAGCTCCGCTCGGCTGCCCGGTGTCCTGCTCATCGGAACCGCCACCTACGCGGCCCGCTACGGACTGACCACGTGGCTGGGCACCCTGGCCTGAGGCCGGGCCACGATCCGGCGCAGCGGCATCGGCAGTGCGCGGACCGACTCCGCCACGGCCGCCGCCACGCGCGGATCCGTGGGGCGGGACGGAGGACGGGCGGGATCGTAGAGGCTCTCCAGCAGCACCGCGGCGTCCTCCGGTGACTGCAGCGGGAACGAGAACACGCGGCGTTCGGAGTCGAGCACCTCGAAACCGGCGCGGTCGAGCACCCCGCCGAGGTGTTCGCGGGCACGGGGGTTCGGCCAGCGCGGGGCCGGGACCCCCGCGGCGCGCAGCACCCGAAGCCACGCGAACCAGCCCGCCGGGTCGAGGCCGATCCGCGCGGGCACCAGTGCCACCAGCGCACCGCCGGGCCGCAGCACCCGGCGGATCTCGTCGAGCACGACCGGCAGCGGCAGCGCCATCGCCGCGCACACCGCCCCGGCAGCCCCGGTGGCCACCGGCAGCGCGTCCGCGCGTGCCCGCACCAGCGGTCCACGCCCCGCCCCGGCGGCAGCGGCCAGCTCCTCGGCGCTGTGGTCCACCCCCACCCACCGACGCTCGCGCAGCCACGGCCGCGTGGGGGCCGAGCCGCAGGCCAGATCCACGACCAACCCGCTCCCGAGTTCGCGGAGCGGTGCCGTCACCCACTCGTACGGATCGTCGTCCAGCCGCGCGAACACCCGCTCGGTCACACCGGGCCGATGCGCGTGGAACGCGGCGAGGTAGCCCCGCCAGTCCTCACGTTCACCCACGCTCACGACATGCCCCGAAGCGGCCGACGGAAAAACCCGGCCGAAGGTGTCACCAGGCTGACACTCCCCACCCCGGTGGAGGACACATGCGCTGCACTGGGCGATGTGACCGGCGGCACGAACCAACATCTGCCGGGACGGGTCGGTTCACACGGACTGAACACCCGTGCGGAAGGGACTTCCGCCAACGGTTTCGCTCCCCGTCCTCCGGGAGCGGACTCGTGGCTACTCAGCGATGAGGGGGGAGCGACCATGTCCACCACCACACACATGCCGACCAGGCTGGTAACCGGCGCGCTGTCCGGCGCGGCAGCCGGGATCGGTGGCGGCATCGTGTTCGGAGCACTGATGGCGATGACGGGGATGTTGACCATGATCGCGGGCCTGGTCGGGGCGAGCGGTCCCGTGATCGGCCTGGTGGTGCATCTGGTCATCTCCGCCGGGATCGGAGCGGGTTTCGGGGTGCTTGCTCCGCACGCACGGCTGTGGCGCCTGTTCGGCTACGGGCTGCTGTACGGACTCGCCTGGTGGGTTCTGGGGCCGCTGGTGCTGATGCCCGCCATGCTCGGCATGCCGATCCTGCAACTCGGCGCCACCGCGCTGCCGTCGCTCATCGGCCACCTGCTCTACGGCGCGGTCACCGCGCTGGTGCTGTACGGCATCCGTCACAGGACCGCCCACTGAGCACGCATCACCTCTACCGCCGGATCGCCTCGTCCCGTGAGGCGATCCGGTTCGCGCCGCCGCGAAACGACCGAGGCCCGAGGGGATCTCCTCGGGCCGATCGGAGCCCCGGTAGCCGGCGTTCGGTGCCATGATGACCCCATGACCTTCTCCCGCCTGTCGAGCGCGGCGCTGGACCGAGCCGTACGGGCCCTGGGCCCGGGCGACGAGGCGCAGCTGGCCGTCCGGCAGGCCGCGTGGGTGGCACGTTGCGTCGGGCGTGGGGAGGCCGCACCGCTGCGGCCGGACGACCTCACCGCACTGGCGACGTTCCTGCGCACCCGGCACGTGTCCCGGCATGCCCCGCTGTTCCACGGTGGTTCCGCACCCGCCGGGGTGTGGATCGTCCGGGAGGGCCGGGTGGAGCTGTCGGTGAGTTCGGGCAGGCGGCGCTCGGTGGTGCACGTGCTGCGGCCCGGCGACGTCGACGGCGACATCCAGCACCTGCTGGAGATGATCCTGCCCTACACCGCCCGGGCGCTGGAGGACGCCACCGTCCTGTTCCTGTCCGCCGCGGACTTCGAGCGGTTGCTCGGACAGCACCCGGCGATCCTGCGACGCTGGCTGTCCAGCGTCGCCCAGCGTCCGGCGACCAGCCAGCAACGGGTGATCGGACTGCTCGGCCGCTCGCTGCCCCAGCAGGTCGCCCAGCTGCTGCTCGACGAGGCCGCCGAGGACCGCGTCCCGCTGCCCCAGCGGACCCTGGCCGCCATGGTCGGTGCGCAGCGCCCCTCACTGAACAAGATCCTCAAGGAGTTCGAGGCCCGCAAACTGATCACCGTACGTTACGCGGCCATCGAACTCCACGACATCGCCGGACTGCACCGCGTCCTGGAACAGGAGCCCGGCCAGTAGCGCTCCGGAACCTCGCTCCGCCGTGCGTACTCGCCGTTCCGATGCTGGGCTGAGCGCGACAGGGATGCCTAGCCGAGGGGGCGGAGATGGCGGAGGACGAGGTCGATGCCGTGGTGGTCGGCATGGGTCCGGGTGGCGAGGACGTCGCCGGACGACTGGCCACGGCGGGACTGCGCGTGGTCGGCGTGGACAACCGCCTGGTCGGGGGCGAGTGCCCCTACTACGCCTGCATTCCCACCAAGATGATGGTCCGCGGGGCCGGTGCGCTCGCCGAGGCCGGACGGGTTCCGCTGCTCGCGGGAACGGCGTCGGTCCAGCCGGACTGGACCCCGGTCGCCGATCGCATCCGCGACGAGGCCACCACCGGATGGGACGACCGGGCCGCCGTGCGGCGCTTCGAGGACACCGGAGGGCGGTTCGTGCGCGGTACCGGTCGGCTGACCGGCCCCGGCGAGGTCACCGTCACCACGGCGGAGGGGGATCGGGTCTTCCGCCCTCGCCGGGCGATCGTGCTCAACCCCGGTACCGATCCCGCCGTGCCGCCGATCGACGGGCTACGGGAGAGCCCCTTCTGGACCAACCGGGAAGCGGTGCGGGCCCGCTCGCTGCCCGGTTCGGTGGTGGTACTCGGCGCGGGTCCCGTGGGGATGGAGTTCGCCCAGGTGTTCGCACGGTTCGGCGTCGAGACCACCGTGGTCGAGGCCGCGCCGCGAGTGCTGCCGGGCGGCGAACCCGAGGCCTCCGAGAGCATCACCGAGGTGTTCACCGCCGAGGGGATCACCGTGCACACCGGCACCTCCGCACGACGCGTGGGTCACCACGACGGCCGGTTCACCGTGGAACTCGACTCCGGGGAGAGTCCTTCGGCCGAACAACTGCTGGTCGCCACCGGGCGCCGCACGGACCTCGCCGCGCTGGGGGTGGGATCACTCGGGCTCGACGAGGCCGCGAACACCATCGACGTGGACGAGCGGATGCGCGCCGCCGACGGGGTGTGGGCCATCGGTGACGTCACCGGTCACGGTGCCTACACCCACACCTCGGTGTACCAGGCACGCATCGCCGCCGACGACATCCTCGGCGATGGTGCGGAGACCGCGGACTACCGGGCCATGCCCGCCGTCGCGTTCACCGACCCCGAGGTGGCCTCCCTCGGGCTCACCGAGGACCAAGCTCGCCGAGCGGGCTTCCCCGTGCGCACAGCGGTCACGGGAATTCCCTCCTCGGCCCGCGGCTGGATCCACAAGGCCGGTAACGAGGGGCTGATCAAACTGGTGGCCGACACCGAGCGCGACATCCTGCTCGGCGCCACCGTGGTCGCACCGCTGGGCGGCGAGATCCTCGGCGCGTTCACCGTAGCCGTCCACACCCAGGTGCACCTCGCCCAGCTCCGCCGGATGATCTTCGCCTACCCCACCTTCCACCGGGCGATCGAGGCCGCCCTCGACCAGCTCGTCGAGTGACACCGGGCCACGAGGAACCGGCCCCGGTACGGACGGAGCACTGCCACAGTGGACACACCAAACCCAGGCACCCGCCGGGAACAAGGCGAAAACACCACCAATGGAGTGACACTCGAAACACTCCACCACCCCGAGAACCCCGCCACGGCGCGAAAAGCCGGACGCGGCACACCCCAGAACACACAAAAAATCGGGGAGAGCCCCGCCTTCAGCGAAGCTCTCCCCGATCATCACGATCAAGTCGACGACTCATTGTGTCGGTTACCCGACACCCATTGTGTCGTCGGCCCTCGGTGGGCGAGGGGGGAGTTGAACCCCCACGTCCTTTCGGACACACGGACCTGAACCGTGCGCGTCTACCTATTCCGCCACCCGCCCGTGGGCTTTTCCGTTGTAATCTCACTCTACAACACTCGGATCCGATCCCCTCAACGGGGGTCCTCGTCCGAAGCGCCGTACCGACCGTGAGCGATCGGTACAATCGGCCCGCGGAAGCGTGTTCCGCACCGGCCCGATCAGGCTAACACAGCCGGGTCACCGGAATCCCGCGGGGTGCGCCCCCGCTCGGAACTAGTAGCTGTAACGGCTCGTCGCGCCAGATACGATGGTACGCAAGAGTCGAGAGTATGGAGGGGGATTGCCGTGGGCCTCGTGCAGCGCTTCGAGCGCAGGCTCGAAGGCATCGTCGGCAACAGCTTCGCGCGGGTGTTCGGCGGCAAGGTCGTTCCCCAGGAGGTCGCGCAGTCACTGCAGCGGGAAGCCGAGTTGCAGGTGCGCGAACTCGCGGGCGGCAGATTGCTGGCGTGCAACCACTACGTCGTGCAGCTGAGCCCCACCGATCACGATCGACTCATGGAGGACGAGAATCGGGTCACCGATCTTCTCGCCGACTGCGTTCAGGAGCATCTCACCGAGCAGCGGTGGGACACATATGGTGACGTCGTAGTCTCCCTGGAGCGCTCTGAGACGCTGCACACGGGACAGTTTCGAATAAGCTCGTCCGTCGACCCCGACGTAAGCCGACGGCCGGCAACACCTCGTACCGCAGGAGACCGACCCATGAGCCAGCCACCAGGCCAATATCCCCAGGGGGATCCGTACGGCCAGCAGGCGCAGTACGGCTACGACCAGGGCCAGTACGGGCAGGACCCGAACTACGGCTACGGCCAGCCCGGTTATGACCAAGGCTACGGTCAGCCCGGCGGCGGATACCCCCAGTCCGGTGGCTTCCCCGACCAGGGCTACGGCCAGCCCGGTTATCCCCCGCCCCCTCCGGCCTA
>NZ_FOMZ01000004.1:0-49195 GCF_900112765.1 Actinopolyspora alba | reverse complement strand
GACCAGGGCTACGGTCAGCCCGGCGGCGGATACCCCCAGTCCGGCGGTTTCCCCGACCAGGGCTACGGCCAACAACCCCCCGGCTACGGCCAACCCCCCGGCTACGAGCAGGCCTACGCACAACCCCCCGGCTACGGGCAGCCGGGTGGCGGATACCCGCAGTCCGGTGGGTTCCCCGACCAGGGCTACGGCCAGCCCGGATACGACCAGGGCTACGGCCAGCAGCCCCCCGGCTACGGCCAACCCGGGTACCCACCGCCGGGAGCGCCGGGCGGTTATCCGCCGGACGCGGCTCCCAGGCAGTTGACCGCCACCCTCCAGCTCGACGACGGTTCCAACCGCTCGTACACCCTGCAGCACGGCAGCAACGTGATCGGGCGTGGCCAGGAAGGCCAGTTCCGACTGCCGGACACGGGGGTCTCCCGCAAGCACATCGAGATCCAGTGGGACGGTCAGGCGGCGATGCTCGCCGACCTGGGGTCGACGAACGGCACCACGGTCAACGGCACGCCGGTGCAGACCTGGCAGCTGGCCGATGGCGACGTCATTCGCGTCGGTCACTCGTCCCTGGTTTTCCGGGCTCAGGGCTGAGTCCTGCCCTACCAGCACGAGCCGACCAGCAAGCTAGGAGCGTCCCCAACAAGTGTCCGAGCTGGTGATTCAGCTGACCAGAGCAGGGTTTCTCGCCCTGCTCTGGTTGTTCGTACTCGTAGCGCTGCGTGTGGTGCGCTCCGACCTGCAGTCGGCTTCCGGACTGCGCATGTCGGTTCCGGGAGCGGGCAAGAAGTCCGGCAAGCAGTCACGCCCGAAAACGAAGTCACCACGGCAGCTCGTGGTCACCGGAGGGGCGCTGTCGGGAACCCGAATAACACTGGAGGGGCGTCCCATAATGATCGGTCGCGCCGATGACTCCACACTCGTCCTGGACGACGACTATGCTTCGACCCGACACGCGAAGCTGTCGATACGGGGCCAGGACTGGTACGTGGAAGATCTGGGCTCCACCAACGGCACATACCTCGATCGGACGAAGGTTACGGGGCCGACCAAGGTCCCGCTCGGAGCTCCGATCAAAATCGGCAAAACGGTGATCGAGCTGCGCTCATGACCCTCGTCCTGCACTACGCGGCCCGCAGTGATCGCGGCCTGGTCCGTTCCAACAACCAGGACTCGGTCTACGCCGGCCCCAGACTTCTCGCCCTCGCGGACGGCATGGGCGGCCACGCCGCCGGCGAGGTGGCAAGCAAGGTCGTCATAGCGGCGTTGTCCGCGCTCGACGACGACGAACCCGGTGACGACCTGCTGGGCCAGCTGCACGAAGCGATGCTGTCCGGCAACAACGCGATCTCGGAACTGGTCGCCAGCGACCCGGATCTGGACGGCATGGGCACCACGCTGACGGCCATGCTGTTCGCGGGAAGCAAACTCGGCCTGGTCCACATCGGTGACTCCCGGGCGTACCAGGTGCGCAACGGCGAGCTCTCCCAGATCACGCACGACGACACCTTCGTGCAGTCGCTGATCGACGAGGGAAGGATCACCGAGGAGGAGGCCGCCAACCACCCGCAGCGCTCGTTGCTGCTGCGCGCGCTGACCGGCCACGAGGTTGAACCCAGCCTCGCGGTGCGGGAAGCCAGAGCGGGCGATCGCTACCTGCTGTGCTCGGACGGTCTGTCCAGTGTGGTCAGCGAGGAGACGATAGCCGAGGCACTCGGGATATCCGATCCCCAGCAGTCCGCCGACCGGCTGATCGAGCTCGCCCTCAAGGGCGGTGGGCCGGACAACGTCACCGTGATCGTCGCCGACGTCGTCGACGTCGAATTCGGCGACGACGCGCCGATAGTCGCCGGAGCGGCCGGGTTCGACGACCAGGATCCCCGTCCACAGCCCGACTCCGCCGCGGCTCGCGCCTCGGCTGCCACCCGGAGCCGGCCGGCGCCGCAACAGCAGGAGTTCACGGCCCCACCCCCCGACCCACCACGCCGGAGACGCTGGTTACGAGGAATGCTCGTCGGCTTCGGCGTGCTGGTGGTGCTTGCGGGGCTGGTCTTCGCGGGGCGCTGGTGGCTGTTCAACCAGTACTACATCGGGGTGAACGGCTCCCAGAAAGTCGCGATCTTCCAGGGTGTGCAGGGCAGTGTGCTGGGGATGAGCATGCACCGGCAGCTGGAGCTGTCCTGCCCTCCCGGCGCGGCGGAGGGATGCACACCGATCGAGGTACAGGATCTCAAGGAAGCCCAGCGCGCCGACGTGCGCGACGGGATAACGCAGGTTTCCGATCTCGACGAGGCGCGGGAGACGATCCACCGACTGCGCCTGAGCGCGCTGCTGCCGATCTGCGACGACACGGAGCGGAACTCCGAGAACAACAGCCAGGGCGACACCGGCAACGACGGTTCCGGCAGCGGCAACACCCGTAACAACGGTTCCGGCAACGACGACGGAGAGCGGTCCCCCGCCACCGGCGCCTCCGCGCGGAACGATCCCGCCGACTCCAGCACCGGGCCGAGCGCGACGAACCAGAACTCGCAGCCCTCGCAGTCGTCCAGCGAAGGAACACCGCTGAGTTCTCCCGAGCAGGAACCGGGTGTCAACTGCCGGACGGTGAGTTGATGGCGGCCACCTCGACCAACCCGGACAACCGCGAGGCCCCGGGAGGACCGGGCAAGGGGACAGGCGCCGCGACCACCACACCGACCCGACGCGGTACGGAACTGGTGCTGCTGGCATTCGCCGCCGTGATCGTCACCTGCGCACTCACACTCGTCAATCTCAACCTGGAATCACAGCCCCCGAGCCAGATCCTCTACTACGGGCTGGCGTTCCTCGCGCTGTTCGGACTGGCACACCTGGCGGTGCGCCGTTGGGCCCCCTACGCCGATCCGCTGATCCTGCCGCTGGTCGCGTTCCTCAACGGGCTCGGCCTGGTGCTGATCCACCGGATAGACATCGGCAACGCCGCCGAGGCCGAACGCGCCGGAGACGCCTTCAGCCCCGCGGCGCCCTCGCAGGTGCTCTACACCGCGCTCGGTCTGGTGCTGCTGGCGCTGGTGCTGGTGTTCGTCAGGGACCACCGCACGCTGGCCAAGTACAGCTACACCTGCGGCCTGGTGGGCCTGGTGGCGTTGGCGCTGCCCGCCGTGCTGCCCAGCGTGATCGCGCCGAACATCAACGGGGCCAAGCTTTGGATCAAGCTCGGTCCGCTGTCGTTCCAGCCCGCCGAGCTGGCCAAGATCCTGCTGCTGATCTTCTTCGCCTCCTTCCTGGTGTCGAAGCGGGAGCTGTTCACCACGGCGGGACGCAGATTCCTCGGCATCGACCTCCCTCGCGCGCGGGATCTGGCTCCGGTGCTGGTCGCGTGGGCGGCCTCGATCGGGATCGTGGTGCTGGAACGCGATCTGGGGACCTCGCTGCTGTTCTTCGGCATCGTGCTGGTGATGATCTACATCGCCACCGAGCGGGCGGTGTGGATCGCGATCGGGATCTCGCTGTTCGCGGCTGGTTGCCTGGCCGCCTACTCGCTGTTCGGCCACGTGCAGCAGCGGGTCGACGCGTGGCTGAATCCCATGACCAGCGACTCCGGCTACCAGCTGAGCGAAGCGCTGTTCGGCATGGCCACCGGTGGCATCGGCGGTTCCGGCCTCGGCGGCGGACGTCCCGCGATCGTGCCCTACGCCAAGAACGACTTCATCCTCGCGGCCGCGGCCGAGGAGCTGGGGCTGCTCGGGCTCGCCGCGCTGCTGCTGGTGTACCTGTTGCTGACCGCGCGTGGGCTGCGGGCGGCGCTGGCGGTGCGGGACTCCTTCGGCAAGTTGCTGGCAGGCGGGCTGGGATTCGCGATGCTGCTGCAGGTCTTCGTCATCGCGGGCGGCGTGACCGGCCTGATCCCGCTGACGGGACTGACCACACCGTTCCTGGCGGCGGGTGGTTCGTCGCTGGTCGGCAACTACGTGCTGGTGGGACTGCTGCTTCGCATATCGGACGCCTCCAGACGCCCGCAGCAACCGAGTAAACCGCAGCCGCAACAGCCCCCGATCGCCGAAGCACATACCGAGCTGGTGGAGCGTCCACGATGAACAAGCCACTACGACGAGTGGCCATGGCCATGATGGCGATGATCGTGCTACTGCTGGCCAACGCTACTTATGTGCAGGTCATCAGGGCCGACGCGCTGCGCAACCACTCCGGCAACAGCAGAACGCTGTACCAGCAGTACTCCACGCCGCGCGGTCAGATCATCGCGAACGGCAAGCTGCTCGCCAGTTCCGAGGCCACCGACAGCGAACGGTTCAAGTACAAGCGCGAGTACGCCAACGGACCGGCCTTCGCACCCGCCACCGGCTACTTCTCGTTCGTCTACGGACGCGGCGGGATCGAGCGGGCCGAGAACGAGGTGCTCAGCGGTACCGCCGACTCGCTGGCGCTGAACCGGCTGCAGCGCATGTTCAGCGGCCAGAAGCAGCAGGGCGGCAACGTGGAGCTGACCCTGAACCCCGCCATGCAGCAGACCGCCTACGACCAGCTCGCGGGCAGCGGCGTGCGCGGTTCCGTGGTCGCGTTGAACCCGCAGGACGGCTCGATCCTGGCGATGGCCAACTCGCCCTCCTACGACCCGAACCGGCTGGCCAGCCTGTCATCGGACGAGCAGCAGAAGGCGTGGAACGAACTCAGCGAAGCACCTGACGACCCCCTGGTCGACCGGGCCACCTCGACGCTGTACCCGCCGGGCTCCACGTTCAAGCTGATCACCGCGGCCGCCGCGCTGGAGACCGGCAAGTACGACTACAACAGCGAGGTGACCGCGAAGTCTTCCATCAAGCTGCCGAAGGTCGACGCCCAGCTGCCCAACTACGGCGGCGCCACGTGCGGAACGATGCCCACGGCCCCGCTGTGGGAGGCGATGGCACGCTCGTGCAACACCGCCTTCGCCGAGGTCGCCGGTGACATCGGGGAGAAGAAGCTGCGGGAGACCGCGCGGAGCTTCGGGTTCGGCCAGGATCTCGACATCCCGATGGGCGTGGAACCGTCCTCGATCGGCGACATCGAGAACCAGGCGCAGCTCTACCAGAGCGGTATCGGGCAGTTCAACGTGCGCATGACCCCGATGCAGAACGCGATGGTGGCGGCGGCGATCGCCAACGACGGCAAGGTGATGAAGCCGCACCTGGTGGAGAAGACGCTGGCCCCGGACATGTCGGTGCTCGACCGCACCGACTCCGAGGAGCTGGGCCAGGCGGTCTCGCCCGATATCGCGCACACCATCCGGGACATGATGATCAAGGCCGAGCAGTACGCGGGCGACGAGGGCAAGATCAGCGGCGTGCAGATCGCCTCCAAGACCGGCACCGCCGAGCACGGCGAGGGCAAGGATCCGCACGGCTGGTACGTGGCCTTCGCACCGGCGGAGAACCCCCGGATCGCGGTCGCGGCCGTCGTGGAGGACGGCGGCAACGTGGGGGCGGACGCCACCGGCAGCAAGATCGCCGCACCGGTGGCGCGAGCCGTTATCCGCGCCGGCCTGCAGGGGGGTGGCTGACGGGTGCCCAACTCCGGCCAAACGCTCGCCGAGCGCTACCGGCTCGCCACGCGCATAGCCGTCGGCGGTATGGGCGAGGTGTGGCAGGCCGTGGACGTGCGGTTGGACCGCACGGTCGCGGTCAAGGTCCTCAAGCCCGAACTGTGCGGCGACGCCGAGTTCCTGCACCGGTTCCGCACCGAGGCACGCACCACTGCCTCGCTGAACCATCCGGGAATCGCCGCGGTGCACGACTACGGCGAGGCGGCGGCCGTCTCGGACGGACCGGAGGACACCGCCTACCTGGTGATGGAGCACGTCGAGGGCGAACCCCTCGCCGCCATTCTCGCCAGGGAGGGACGCATCACGGCCGAGCACACGCTGGAGATGCTCGAACAGGCCGGCAACGCGCTGCACGCCGCGCACGAACGCGGCTTGGTACATCGCGACGTCAAACCGGGAAACATCCTGGTCACACCGAACGGAACCATCAAGCTGACCGACTTCGGCATCGCCAAGGCAGCGGACGCGGCACCGGTGACCCGTTCGGGAATGGTGATGGGGACGGCGCACTACATCTCGCCCGAACAGGCTCTCGGCGGCGAGGCGACCCCGGCCAGCGATGTTTATTCGTTGGCGGTGGTGGGGTACGAGTGCCTGCGTGGCCACCGTCCCTTCCTCTCCGACAACGCCGTGACCGTCGCCATGATGCACATCCGCGACGTGGCGCAGCCGCTGCCGCCGGACGTTCCGCCGGGAGCCCGGGCCCTGATCGAAGCGACCCTGGTGAAGGACCCCCGCAGGCGTTACTCCGAGGGCGGCGAGTTCGCGAACGCGGTGGCCAGCGTGCGCGCGGGCAGACCCCTGCCCACCCCGGTGGCACTGACGGTTCCGCAGCAGCCGCCCCACACGTCCGGCCACGCTCCGGTACAGCAGTATCCGGGGCAGCCGACGACGGGACAGCCTGCGACGGGACAGGGGACAGCGGGCCAGGGTTCAACGGGACAGCACCCTCCCGTACCGCAACCGCCGCCCCCACAGCCACCGACCGGAGGCCAGCCACCCCACGGAGGACAGCAGAACGCCCCGCCGCCGACCGGGGGACACCTGACACCCACCACGTACGGCGCCAACCGACCACCGGGAAACCACCACGCGCCACCCGGGGGGACACCGCACCCGACGGGCAGCACCGTCCCCCCGGGTGTGATCCCGCCACAACCGGCACCACCCCCCGGCATCACGGGTGGCGGGAACAACGGCCCGGGGCACGTCCACCCACTTGGACATCCGGCATCGCGGCGCCTCCCGGGGCGACGGACCGCTCTGTTGGTGGTGCTCGGGGTGCTCGTGGTGCTGATACTGATCGCCGGTGGTTTCGCGTTGCTGCTGACGTACGATCGTTCGGCAGGCACGCGCGGCGCCGGACAGACCGCCCCGGAAGTCGCACCGAGTGTCCGCTCGGACGCCGACAGTCGTGTGAGATTGGCCGATTTCGCCTCTCCGGAGGCATTCAACGGCGGATCGATACGGCATCCTGAGGGACGGCTTTCGTCGATTCCGAGGCCGGTGGCGGAACGGGCGCCCGGCACGCGGGGAATCGACACACCGCGGCAGTACGCACTGCCACCGCGAATCGAAGGCACCGACACGATCTCGTCGATCGTGGACGAGACGCGTGGAGCCGGTAAGAACGAAGTCGGGGGAACCGCGCACCGCGCCCGGAACCGGTCGGCGACAGCCGTCACGACTTTCCGGGGCAACTTGATGGGACGCTCGTGGACACAGATCGGGACGACGCAGCGATGAGCTCACCGCGACTTCTCTCCAACCGCTACGAGATCGAGGACGCCCTCGGCTACGGGGGCATGTCCGAGGTACACCGTGGCCGTGACGTCCGGCTCAGCCGGGACGTCGCAGTGAAGGTGCTGCGCGCGGACCTCGCTCGGGATCCCACTTTCCAGTTGCGGTTCCGCAGGGAGGCACAGAACGCCGCCGCACTGAACCACCCGGCCATCGTCGCCGTCTACGACACCGGCGAGACCGACTCCGAGAACGGGCCGCTGCCGTACATCGTCATGGAGTACGTCAACGGCCGCACGCTTCGGGACATCGTCAAGACAGAGGGCCCCCTGGCACCGCGCCGCGCGATGGAGGTCATGGCCGACGCGTCCGCCGCGCTGGACTTCAGCCATCGGCACGGCATCGTGCACCGCGACGTGAAACCGGCCAACATCATGATCACCGACTCCGGCGCGGTGAAGGTGATGGACTTCGGGATCGCGCGGGCGGTGGCCGACGGGCAGGCGGCCGTCACGCAGACCGCCGCGGTCATCGGCACGGCGCAGTACCTCTCCCCCGAGCAGGCCCGCGGCGAGACCGTGGACGCCCGCAGCGACGTCTACGCGTCGGGCTGCGTGCTCTACGAGCTGCTGTGCGGGGAACCGCCGTTCACCGGTGACTCTCCGGTGGCCGTGGCCTACCAGCACGTCCGGGAACAGCCCGGCAAACCCTCCGACGTCAACCAGCAGGTCCCCGCCGAGCTGGACGCGGTGATCCTCAAGGCGCTGAGCAAGAACCCGGAGAACCGCTACGAGTCGGCGGCCGAGATGCGTACCGACCTGGTGCGGGTGCTCTCCGGTCAGCGCCCCAGGGCGCCGCTGGTGATGTCCGAGGAGGAGCAGAACGAACTCACCGCCGGAGAGACCGAAACCACCCGGGTGAGCAACGAACGCGAGCCCCGCACGGCGGCGGCTATGCCGCCGGACTACGACGGCGACGACGAGGATTACGACCGCAGACGGCGCAGGCGGTGGACGATCGGGTTGGTCACCGCCGCCTGCGTGGCGGTGTTCGCCCTGCTGGCCGGGCTGGCTCTGGTGATGTTCAACGGCGGCGGTTCCGAGGGGCCGAAACAGCTCCGGCTGAATGATCTGACCGGGATGGAGGTTTCGGAGGCCAAGCGGGAGATCAAGGCTGCCGGGTTCGAGAACGTCTCGTACCCGACTAGGGCGTCCTCCGCCAGCAGAGAGGGCACCATCATCGACCAGACTCCCGGGGCCGGGATGTACCCGCCCGACCAGAGGATAGAGCTGATTAAGGGGACCGGCCCCGACTCGGTGAAGGTCCCCGACCTGCGCGGGATGACGATCAGAGAGGCCCGGGCCGCGCTGGAGCAGAAGAACCTGGAGCTCGGGACCCGGCAGGAACGGGAAGTGCAGGACCAGTCGGACGTCGGCAAGATCATCGAACAGGACACCACCGGCCGGACCGAAGAGGACAGCGCGATCAACGTCGTGGTGGGCAAGGCCATCCCGAAGCAGCCGTTGTCCGACGTGACCGGGCTCCAGGTCCAAAAGGCCAAACAACTCCTGAGTTCGGCGGGCTTCGACGTTTCGACCGAGGAGGTCGCCTCGGCCGAGGACCAGGGCACCGTGGTCAGCCAGAACCCCTCCGGCGGGTCGAGCGTGGCCAAGGGCACCGAGGTCACGCTCTCCGTCTCGGACGGCTCGCAGATGTCGATGCCGGACCTGATCGGTTTCGACGAGTCCGAGGCCAAGTCCGCGCTGCGCGAGGCGGGCTTCAAGGGCACGGTCAGGACCGGCGAGAAGGCCGTTTCGGAATCCGCCAAGGAGGACACGGTGGTGGCCACCTCCCCCTCGGCCGGATCGAAGCTGGACCGCAACGGTGAGGTGACGCTGCGGATCGGCGTCGAGCGGAGCGAGGAGAATCCCTCCGGCACACCGTCCACGGATCCTCCCGGGGGAGGAGGCATCTTCGACTGAGCGTCGCGGCCCCGGCGCCCGTAATGAGTGGGAGCCACCGTCCCGGACGAATCGCACACGTCCGGGACCGGGCAACGCCCGTGACGTCTCGTGTCAGGCCCACCCAGGTGCGGGGCCCGGCGGAGGGTCAGCGCAGCGCGTTCGCGGCGAGTTCCCGCATGCCGCGTTCCAGCTTCTCGACCAGGTCCCAGTCCGGCGCGTACCCGGCGAGGTCCATCCAGTTGGCCAGCATGCGGTGCCCGCCCTCGGTCAGCACCGACTCGGGGTGGAACTGCACGCCCTCCAACGGCAACTCACGGTGCCGTAGCCCCATCACCACCCCGTCGGCGGTGCGTGCGGTGACGTCGAGCTCAGCGGGCACGCTGTCCGGGCGCAGTGTCAACGAGTGGTAGCGAGTCGCCACGAGCGGATGCGGCAACCCGGCGAACACACCGACTTCGCCGTGCTCGATCTCGCTGGTCTTGCCGTGCAGCAGCTCCGGTGCCCGCTCGACGACGCCCCCCAGCGCGGCCCCCAAGGCCTGGTGGCCGAGGCACACCCCCAGCAGCGGCCTGCTCTCGCGCACGCAGCCGGTGACGAGCTCCAGGGAACGCCCGGCACCCTCGGGTTTGCCCGGCCCGGGACTGAGCAGTACACCGTCGGACCATCGGACGTCCTCGTCGGTCACGACGTCGTTGCGACGAACCACGCACTCCACCCCGAGCTGAGCGAGGTACTGCACGAGGTTGTAAACGAAGCTGTCGTAGTTGTCGACCACCAGAACCCGCACGCCGGTCAGCCTACTTCGCCGGTCCCGTGCACGGCGAGCCCCGGGAGGACTCCGTCCCGGGGCGTGTCACCCGAATCACCCGATTCGCCCGCTGTACTGCGAAGACGCGGCGGGTCGCTCGTGATGGGCGAGGACGATGCGATAGCCTCCGCGTCTCGTGGACACGCCTAGCTCCTCGGCGCCGGGACCAGCGGTGGCGCCGTGACGACCAGCGGGAGACCGAACGGGATGCTGACCGCCGTGGTACGGCGGCCGGCGGCGTTGCTGCGACTGTTCCTCCGGGCCAGTCACCCGGCCAGGATGGTGGTCATCGGCTTCGCACTGGCCGTGCTCGTGGGAGCCGGACTGCTGATGCTGCCGCTCTCGACGGAGCAGGGCGGCACGACGGACTGGGTGACCGCACTGTTCACCGCGACCTCCGCGGTGTGCGTGACCGGCCTGGTGGTGGTCGACACCGCCGCGCACTGGTCCACCTTCGGCGAGGTGGTGATCCTCGGGCTCATCCAGGTGGGTGGCCTCGGCATCATGACGCTGGCGTCCCTGCTGGGCATGCTCGTGGTGCGCAGGCTGGGACTGCGAATGCGCCGCAGCGCCCAGACCGAGACGAAGAGCCTCGGCCTCGGTGATGTCCGCTCGGTGATCGCGGGAGTGATCACGCTGAGCCTCGCGATGGAGGCGATCACCGCGCTCGCGCTGACCCTCCGGTTCGTGCTCGGGTACGGCCAGCCGTGGGGGGAGGGCGCCTACTTCGGGGTGTTCCACGCCGTCTCCGCGTTCAACAACGCCGGATTCGCGCTGTATCCCGACAGCCTGCAGCGCTACGCCACCGATCCGCTGGTGTGCCTGCCGGTGCTGTTCGCCGTCGTGGTCGGCGGACTGGGGTTCCCGGTGCTGTTCGAGATCGGCCGCAGACTGCGCGGCAAACGACGCCGCTGGTCGCTGCACGCGCGGGTGACGCTGCTGGCCTACTCCGCACTGCTGCTGGTCGGCGTGCTGGCCTTCGGCGTGTTCGAGTGGAACAATCCGGAGACCCTGGGGCCGCTGAGCGTCGGGGGCAAACTGCTGGTCGGACTGTTCCACGGGACGACCCCGCGCACCGCGGGATTCACCACAGTGGACATCGGCGAGATCAACCCGACCACGATGCTGGTCAACGACGTGCTCATGTTCGTCGGCGGCGGCAGCGCGGGCACCGCTGGCGGTATCAAGGTCACCACCTTCGCGCTGCTGGCGTTCGTGATATTCACCGAGGTGCGGGGCGAAGCACAGGTACACGTGCTGGGGCGCAAACTACCGGTGGGGCTGCAGCGCCAGGCGCTTACCGTGGTGCTGGTGGCGGTGGGCATGGTGTTCACCGCGACGCTGCTGCTGCTCGTCATCACCCCCTTCGAACTGGACGTGACCCTGTTCGAATCGATCTCGGCCTTCGGCACCGTCGGTCTTTCCACCGGCATCACCGAACAGCTGCCGCGAGCGGGTGAGCTCGTACTGATCGTGCTGATGTTCACCGGCAGGCTGGGCCCGATCACCATGGCCTCCGCTCTGGCGTTGCGGGAGCGTGGCCGCCGTTACGACTTGCCGGAGGAGCGACCGATCGTTGGGTAGACAGAATCACGGTGCACGCCCGTCCCGCGTGGTGGTGATCGGACTGGGCCGCTTCGGCGGTTCACTCGCGATGGAGCTCGTCGAGGGCGGTTCGGAGGTACTCGCGCTGGACAACCGGCCCTACCTGGTCCAGCAGTTCTCGGATGTGGTCACCCACGCCGCGGTGGCCGACACCACCGACCCCGAGGTGCTGCGCCAACTCGACGTGCCCGACTTCCGGCGTGCCGTGGTGGCGATCGGGGACGACCTGGAGGCCAGCATCCTGACCACCTCGCTGCTGGCCGACTTCGAGATCCCCCACATCTGGGCGAAGGCGATCAGCAGGCAGCACGGCCGCATCCTCGAACGGGTCGGGGCCCACCGGGTCGTCCTACCGGAGCACGACATGGGTGAACGGGTGGCGCACCTGGTGACCGGCCGGATGCTGGACTACATCCAGTTCGAGGACGACTACGCGATCGTCAAGACCCGCGCCCCGGCGGTAGCGGTGGAACGCCCGCTGAGCGAGACCAAGGTGCGCAGCAAGTACGGGGTGACCGTGGTGGGGATCAAGCGCCCCGGTGAGGGGTTCACCTACGCCACGCAGGAAACCGTGCTGCACCACGGCGACATCCTGATCGTGTCCGGACGGTCCAGCGACGTCGAGCGGTTCGCCGACCTCACTTGACGGAAGCCTGAGCACCCAGGCTTGGCAGGGTGGTCACCTCGCGGAACCTCTCGGTGGGCTCTCGCTCCGGGAGACCCGACATCGGGTAGTTAACACAACGTCGGGCCTTCCGCGCGAGAGCCCGCCGAGAGAACCCGCGGTCGGTACCGCTGCGAGGGCGGTGGGAGCTCGGCCCGCGTCGAAGCCGCCCGGCGATTTCGCGAGAAATCGACGCCGGGGTGGGAGTGGTTCGGCACCGGGAACGCGGGCCGGAATGGGTGGGGCCACTGAGTCCCGCGAGGGTTCATTCCAGGGTGGGGTCGCCGAACGGCAGCAGCGGCTCGACCGCGGGAAAGACCACGAACAGCAGCAGCGCGATCACCCCGACCACCAGCAGCAGCGCCGTTACCGCCCGCACCGCGAGCGGCCCGGGAAGCCGGCGCCAGATCCATGCGTACATTCCACAACCCGCTCTCGTGTCGCGGTGCTCAGCCGCCCAGTTCCGGTGGCCGGAGATCCGGCCGGTCCGCCACCTTCGGATAACGCTTGGTCAGTACGCCGTGCACGATCATCCGCTTCTCGGCCGAGTAGCGCGGATGGCAGGTGGTGAGCGTGATCAGCCTGCTGCGCCACTGCTCCGGCACCGTCCCACGGGACACGCCGGGCACGGGGTGGATGACCTCGCGGCGTTGTGGCTCGACGATGTTCCTGCCGAAGACCTCGCGGTAGGGCCCCCCGATCGGTGCCGCACCGGCACAGCGTTCCGGAGCGGCTTCCGGGGCCCAGTCGGCGGCCTCGCCCCGCAGCGGGAGCACGCGGTAGACGTACCACTCGGTGGCCGTTTCGACGACCATCGCGTCGCAGGAGCCGAGCCGGTCGAGATCCCCGAACGGGGCCATGCGTCCGGAGCGGTGTCCGGCCAGGGCGAAGTTGCCCCGCTCCCCGGGAAGCGCCGTACCGGTGTAGTGCCCCGGTCCGGCGGCCAGGGTGTCCTGGTCGGTGCCCTCCAGGACGGTGAACGGGAAGCCCGAGTCGAGGGCCGGCACGTAGAGCCGGGCGAAGCCACGCCCGGGGATGGGCTCCGGTGCCCGATCCTCGGGGGAGACCTCCCGCCAGCGGTCACGCAACCGCTGCGTGGCATCGGCCTGCTGGCGTGCCGAGAACCAGCTGGTCACCTGCACCTCGTAGAACACGAAGAGCAGCACCACCAGCCCCAGTGTGATGAGCCCCTCCCCGAAGCCGCGCAGCACCGCGCGCGGCCGACCCGGCCGTCGCTCCGGCGGCGGTGCCTGCGGCGGCGTGTCGAGACTCACCATGACGCCCTCCCCGATCCCGATCGAGGGATATCGACAGCAGCATACGGGTTGTTCGGAAAATCGGGACATTGCGTTAACGTGTGAGTGGAGACAAGTCGCCTCGGGGCGGTTCGCCCGCAGCCGGTCGCCGGGCACCGACGGTGCCGGTCCGGTCGAACGTGCGGATCACCTCGCTGGGCGGCGTGTGGAACGTGTCGAGGAAGGTCCGTCTCACCGGGCGAGCAGCACGGTCGGGGCGGCCGAACCCACCTGGCGAGGACACCATGCCCAAGTCAAAGGTCCGCAAGAAGACCTCCTCACCCCCGCCAGTAGATCGCCGCACACCGGTGAAGGCGAAGTCAGCCGGACCCTCCCACCCCATCTACGTCGGCGTGATGCTCGGCATGATGGTGCTGGGCCTGCTGTGGCTGGTGGTCAACTATCTGGCGGGCCCCAAGATCCCGTTCATGGCCGATCTCGGGCCGTGGAACTTCGCCGTCGGCTTCGGATTCATGATCATCGGGTTGTTGATGACCATGAAATGGCGGTGAGAGCTGTCTGGGCCGGGACGCCGAATAACACGAATGTAAGTCATCCCCATGTGGACAACTCCTGTGGACAACTTCGTTCGGATAGCCGTTGAGCTGCGATGACGACTCCGGCGTTCCCGGCGCGGCGCGATCCCGAATCTGGTCCACACCGGTAGGCGCACTGGTGCTCTGCTGGGTGGTGGCCGTGGGACTGGTACCCGTGGTGTGGCTGGCCGGGAGCAGCCTCGACCGCGTCTTCCTCGGCGCCGCCCTGGCGGTGCTCGTGGTGGTCGCGGGATGTCTGACCTACCTGCGCCCCAGGCTCCGTGCCGACCCCGACGGGATAACCGTGCGCACGCTCGGTGGCAGCCACCGCTGGCCCTGGGCACGGCTCTCGCACCGCGTCACCACCAGCAGCCGGTTCGGTCGCACCGTACCGGTGCTGGAGATCGAGGTTCCCGAAGCGGATCTGACCGGTGGACTGCTGCTGTTGGGGCGGTTCGATCTGGGCGCGGAACCGGCCGAGGTGGCCGAGGATCTCGAAGCACTGCGGGACCGGGGAACGCTGCAGAGCTGAGGAACGCTGCGGCGCTGAGGATTCCACGGCTGATGTCACCGACATCCGACACCGCGCTCCCAGCACTCCCGAAGCGACGCTCGGCGCCCACGAACTCACACGGCTCCCGCCACGGGTGAGTCCCGTGCGGGGACGGGAGTCCGGATCAGTTCGTCCGCACGCAGAACTGCCTGCCCTGCAGCACGTCGCACACCGTGCCGCCGAGCATCACGTCGCGGGTGAACATCGCGGCCACGATCACCAGGAACACCGCGACCAGCCCGCCGGCCTGCCAGCGGTTGCGGCGCGCGGCGGGCGCGTAAAGCAGCGCGGCGGTGGACAGCGCACCCAGCACGAGTCCACCGAGGTGCCCGAACAGCGAGATGTTCGGGATGGTGATGGTTAGCACCACGTTGAGCCCGATCACCAGCAGGATGGGCCTTATGTTCAGCTTCAGGCGCCATGCGGCCACGGCCAGCCCACCGAACAGCCCGTACAACGCGGCCGAGGCACCGGCCGTCCGCGTGAACGGCGCGTCGAACAGGAAGACGAACATGCTGCCACCGAGCAGCGAGAGCAGGTAGACGGCGGCGAACCGGAGCCTGCCGAGCAACAACTCCAGATCACGACCGACCACCCACAGCGCGATCATGTTGATCAGCAGGTGAATCAGCCCGAAGTGCAGGAAGCCCGAGGTGAAAACCCGCCACCACTGGTCCCCCGCCACCTGTGCGGGCATCAACCACCACGCCTGGAACAGCGGGGCGGAGCTGTTGGCGGCGGCCGAACCGGCCTGGACCGCGGTGAGCACGTAGAGCAGCACGTTCACCGCGATCAACCCGGGAACCAACACGGGTTTGCTGCGCAGCGGAGCCCCCGCCACGGTCACCGGTTGGCGAACACCGCGCTGTCCCTGCTTGACGCAGTCCACGCAGTGCTGCCCCACCGAGGCGTCCCGCAGGCACTCCGGGCAAGCGGGGCGCCCGCAGCGCGTGCAGCTCAGCCCGGTCTGCCGGTCCGGGTGACGCGGACACGTCGGCATGTCCTGGGGACTGTTCGGGTCCCCGGCCTGTCCGGGTGGAACGTTCACCTCGATCCCCGCTCCACGTGCGAGGCGCGCGGCCGGCACCGGCCGCGTCGCCACGGCTCAGGCTTCGGCGGTCTCGCCACGTTCGATGGTCACCTTCTCGATGACGATGTCGTTGACAGGACGATCGCCCTGACCGGTGGCGGTGTTGGCGATCTCGTCCACCACGTTACGCGACTCCTGGTCGGCGACCTCGCCGAAAATGGTGTGCTTGTAGTTCAACCACGTGGTCGGCGCGACCGAGATGAAGAACTGCGAACCGTTGGTGTTCGGCCCCGCGTTGGCCATGGCCAACAGGTACGGCCGGTTGAACTGCAACTCGGGGTGGAACTCGTCGGAGAACTGGTAGCCGGGGCCGCCACGACCGGTACCGGTCGGATCCCCGGTCTGGATCATGAAACCGTCGATGACCCGGTGAAAGATCACACCGTCGTAGAACGGACCGGACCGTTCACCCCGCGCGTTGGGCTCCGTGTAGTCCGCGGTCCCCTCCGCGAGCCCGACGAAGTTGGACACGGTCTTTGGAGCCTGGTTCGGGAACAACTCGACTCGAATGTTGCCCTGCGTAGTATGCAGGGTCGCGGTCACCGTCGTTCCCACGAGCGATCCGTTGTCTGCCACCACCTCATCCTCGCATCGACGAGCGTACGAACCGCCACAGGGTGCAGTATGGGGTTTGATCGTCAAGGAGTGCGCGGTACCCGGTGAGCGTGAAGCGAGCACCGGGTCCACAGCCCGCTGATCACGGCGGCGACCCCGCGAAGGCCGGACGACCAGCGGTGCCACCCGGGCGAGGAGTCCGGCAGGGCCCAGGAATAGGAGGCAACAGCATGGACGAGGTCAAAGCGATGTCCCGCGCCGGCGAGAACGTGGGCAGGGCCGTCGGCACCGGAGTGAAGGGCGCCAAGCACGGTGCGGTCAAGGCCCGCACCGTGGGGTCGAAGGTGTCCAAGCAGGCCGCGGCACTGGCCGAACAGGAACTGGCCGCACGCGGCATCTCCACGGACGACCTGCAGGAACGCATCGCGCAGCGGGCCACCGGAATGTCCCGCAAGGAACTCGCCAAACGCGGCAAGAAGGCCCGCAAGGCGTGGGACAAGCGGACCGCCAAACAGCGCAAGCAGCTCGCCAAGAGCGCCGAGGTCGCGCGCAAGGAGCTCGCCGGTCGGATCGATCCGGGCAAGCCCAAGCGGCGCAAGTGGCCGTGGGTGGTGCTGATCCTCGCCGGAACCGCGGCAGCGGCGGCCGCCGCCCTCTCGCGCCGTCCCGAGGAACTGCCGATCGACGACGGGCAGTTCCCCCCGAACGAGCCGCAGGGCCAGAGCCCCGCGTCGACCGAGAACGGACAGGTTTCGGACAAGCAGCCGCACCAGGGGTCGCAGAATCACTGACCGAAGGTGAACGACAGCGGATGTGGGGGCCGGTGGATCTCGTACCGGCCCCCGCTTCCCGCACCGGCCCTCATGCCGAGAGCTCCGGGCGATTTGTCGGGGTGACTTGGCAGAGTACGCGCATGGCCGAGCCCGAGATCGACACGCGCTTCGAGCTGCACGCCGCCGTACACGTCCGCGCCGCTCCCCACACCGTCTACGACACCGTCAGCGATATCACCCGCATGGGCGAGTGGAGCCCCGAGAACACCGGTGGGGAATGGCTCACCGACCCACCCGGACAACCCGGCGCCCGCTTCCGCGGCCACAACAGGGGCGAGCAACGCGACTGGACCACCGAGTGCGAGGTCCTGGAGGCCGACCGGCCCCGCCTGTTCTCGTGGGGCGTCCACAGCAGCGTGCACGCGGCCGACACTTCGACCTGGTCGTTCGAGATCACCCCCGCCGAGAGCGGTTGTCTGCTGACCCAGCGGTACTTGATGAGTGAACTCCGCCACGGGCTGCGGGTGCAGCTCGCAGAGCTCTCCGAACAACAGGCGACGCTGTTCCTGGCCCGCCGCAGGTCACGACTGGAGGGCGGGATGCGTCACACCGTCCGCGCCGTGAAGCGAACCGTCGAGCAGGCACACGGCCTCGCCACGGCCGACCGAAGCACCCCGGCACGACGTCCCGTGCGGAGCCACGACGCCCCGTGCGGGGCGGAGACCGGGCTGTCCGACGTACCGACGGGCTCTCCGGCGAACCGGCCGCGACGCGGCTTCCCGAACCGGTCATAACGACCGGGTAGCGGAACGAAATCGGACGGATCTAGTCACGTCACGAGCGGGCGGGCCATGCGTCCCACGGACAACGGACGGCAACGGGGAGCCCCGCCGCCGAGGGCACGCGTCCGTGAACACCGCCCGGTCATCGGCGCTCACGGGGGAGGGACCGGGCGGTGCACCGGGGCCCGAACCGGGGAAGTTCGGGCCCCTCCCCACAACGACGACAACGCGACGACCGAGCCGAACGATCCGGAGAACAGGAGAGGAAACGATGTCCGACAACCTCACGAACGAGACGATGAACCCGATCTTCGCCGAACTGGCCCGCGAACTGTCCGATCCGATCGACTCCGAGATCGCCGTTTCCGAGCCGCCCGAGTTCGCGGACCTGCTGGTCGACTCGGCGCTCAGCGGCAGGCACCGCGACAGCGAGGAGGGCGGGACCGACGCCGTCGACACCGAGTCGGGCGGAACGGGCCGGTCGGATGTGGCGGTGCTGCAGACCGCCGGTCGGCACGCCCAGTCGAATTGAGCCCGTTCGGTACGCGTCCGGACCGACGGGCGTGGCGGGTTCATCGAGCGCGGGCTCGGCGAGTCCCGGGTCCGATGACTCACGGTTCGGCCGGCCCGCTTTCGACCGGGGAAACCTACCGGGCGTACCGCCGCGTCCACGGATCCGGCTGCGGTTCGATTCGGCCGGAGCGGCCGAATCGAACCGCAGCCGCTCCTGAGCGGACATGCGCTCGGAGTCCTGTTCGGGACCCCCTACCGCTTCCCCGGTTCGCGGGTCACGGCCGGCCCGCCGTCACCCCGAGCCGCTCGGCCTCCGCGGCGTGATGTCCGGTGTCACGGCGTGGACTTGCGGGCGACCAGACGCTCCACCACGCCGAGCTTGAACCTCTCGTGCCGCTGCAGCTCGAAACCGGCCGCGCGGACCAGCTCGATCGGACGACGCCGGAAGTGCTCCCCGGCGAGCGGAACCATGACCAGATCCAGCAGTCGCTGCGCCACCCGCACCGGCCGGGAGGTACTCACCACGTGGTCGGCCAACAACAGCAGCCCACCCGGCTTGAGCACACGGTCCATCTCGGAGAACGCGGCACGGACGTCGGGAACCGCGCACAACGAGAAGGTGCAGAGGACCGTGTCGAACGAGGAATCCGGGAAGGCCAATCGCTGCGCGTCACCGATGCCGAGTTCCACCGAACGCCCCGAGCTCTCGGCACGACGGCGCGCCTGGTCGAGCATCCCCGTGCTGATGTCCACCCCCGTCAACCGAATCCCGTCCGGATACCGGTCGAGGTTGAGCCCGGTGCCGATGGCCACCTCCAGCACCTCCCCCTCGGCCAGCCCGCACAACCACTGCCTGGTGTCACCGAAGAAGTGGCGCTCGATGCGCGCCATCTGCCGGTCGTAGCTCGGGGACTGCCGATCCCAGTGCCGCCGGGACCGCTCGAGTTTCGTTGCCTTCGTCCGCATTTCCCACCTGTGCTTCCCGCTTCGGCGCCTGTCGACCGGAGACGACATTCAAGTTACTCCCGAACGGCGGCGGCGTGCCGTTTCCGGAATTCGCGAGGCACCGAGGCACCCGAGGCGGTCACCGGCGAGGTGCCGCTCCCGTGCGCATGCGGAGCGACGTGCGTCACACGGAAACCCGGCTTCGTCCAACTCGGCGTGTCCACCGGACACGGACACACGGCGGGAATCTCAGCGGGTGGTTCGACGCTTCGCCACCCGATCCCGCCGAGCCGCGACCAACAGCGGCACCAACCCGGCGACGAAGAGCACGAGGAACACCGGGAGCGGCCACCAGCCGACCTCGGCCGTCCGCGTGGTGCGCCACTGGACGGCACACAGCGGCAGCAGCGCCATTCCCAGAGCGGCGTTGAGCACCAGGACCGCCTTTGCCTGCCGCGCCGCCGAGGCCCGGGTGGTGGGGCGCTTGACCGCGCCGGTGCGAGTGGCGGACGGCAGCTCGGGACACACCGTCGTCCCCCAAGCACTCGTGCCGACCAGGAGCACGAGACTCGGCACCAACCACGGCCACGGGAACCGTGGCCCGGTCTCCGGGGACATCGCGCATCACCTCGCTGAACCGTCCCGCCGCGGAACACCCCCGCACGGGACCGTGCGGGCAGTCGTGAAATCTCGTCGAGCTCAGCGAGACCCACCGCACGAAGAAACGGCCGCGCCGGGCACGCAGCGCTGTCAGAGCGGGTTGAGACGGGCCTTGAGCAAGCAGAACTCGTTGCCCTCGGGGTCGGCGAGGACGGTCCACTGCTCCTCGCCGGTCTGGCCGATGTCGGCCGGGCGTGCCCCGAGCTCGCGGAGGCGTGCGAGTTCGGCGTTCTGATCGCGATCAGTGGGGTTGAGGTCGATGTGCAGCCGAGATTTCCCCTGGTCCGGCTCGCTCCCGCTTCGCAGGATGATCGTCGGCTGCGGGCCGCCGAACCCTTCGCGCGGCCCGATCTCGATGGCGTAGTCCTCCCCGGCGTATTCGCGACCGAGCTCCACGAAGTCCAGGACCTCGCACCAGAACCTCGCCAGCACCTCGGGATCGCGGCAATCGAGCACGAGCTCACCGATACGACACGCCATCGACGAAACCTACTTTCGGCGCGGGAACCGCCGGGCGGCCACGCGCGGACCTCTCGGGCTCCCACCTTGGGAACCGCTCGAGATCGTAATGGGCGACCCGAACGGGCGCGAAGGGTTTTTCGAATCCGCGACCGACCGCGCGACGCACGTGACCGCGAGGTTTCAGCGGCTCCCGCTGCCGGGGAGTTCCGCTCGACGACGTGTCCCGAGCGTGCCCCGGACGGATCACACGGCGGAACACGAAAAAAGGACCAGGCCACATGACCTGGTCCTTCGTTGGTGGAGACGAGGGGAATCGAACCCCTAACCCCCGCCTTGCAAAAGCGGTGCTCTGCCGATTGAGCTACGTCCCCTCGCAGCGCCGAAGCACTGCCCACGGCCCGCGGACAACGTTGCCCGATCGGTGGTGTCGTAGTGAGACACCCCGAAGCGCGGCCGAACCGCGGTTCGCTCAGACCTCCGCGGTAGCCTCACGCCACAGGTCGGCCTCCGCCTTGGCCGCGGTCTTGCGACGCACGACGAACAGGACGGCACCGGCAACAGCAGCGAGAACGAGCAGCTTCTTCACTTCGGACGCCTCCTACTACGAACGTGTGCCGCCGCCGCGATAATCGCAGCGGCGGCACGTGTCACGTGGGCCTAGGAGGACTTGAACCTCCGACCTCTTCGTTATCAGCAAAGCGCTCTAACCGACTGAGCTATAGGCCCTGCGTGCGGTTATAGATACTACACACCCACGCGATCGTCTTCCAAAGGGGGGTCCCCTTCACCGCCCCGAGTGACGACCGCCCCCGGAGCGGACTCCCGGAACCCCAGGTCAACCGGGGAACCGGGAGTCAAGCGAAACCTCACTCCCGCTCGGAAAGGGTCACCTCGACCCCACCGACGAAGTCCGCCGCCACGTTGTAGATGAACCCGGCAACGGTGGCCAGGGCGGTGAACAGCACGATGTTGACCGCACCGATCATCGAGGCCACCGCGAACACCCGCACCGGGCTGATCAACGGCTGGCTCAACGAGTTCTCGGGCTGGGTCAGCTCGCTGAACGTCCCGTTGAGCTGCTCCCAGACCCCCATCCCGCCGAGCACCCCGTACAGCACCGCCACGGCGATCAACCACACGAAGAACAGCGTGACGCTGAGCATGAGTGCCAGCTTGAGCACCGACCACGGATCCACCCGCCGGATCTGCAGGCTCGCCCGCCGGGGGCCACGACTCGGCCGACGCGGCGCACCCTGGGTGGCCGCCCCACCGCGAGCGCCACCCCCCATGCCCAGCGAGATCCCCGCGCGGGCCGATTCCGCGGCACCGTCACCGGTGGAGTCCCCGGCGGACTGCGAACCGGCGGACTGGGAACCGGCGGACTGGGAGGCCGAACCCGCGGGATGCGGAATCCGGTGCGTTTCCTCCTCCTCGTATCCCGCCCCCGAGTCCGCGTCACGATGCCCGTCCGAGTCGTCCGAAACCTCCGCGGCGCCCGAGGAGGTGTCCGCCGAGGCGGCGGAAGTGCTCATCGAGCCACCCACTCGCTGCCAGGGAGGAGTGCCCCCGGAGCCGTCGGCCTCACTGCGGGAGCCCTTCGCGCCACCGGCCGAACCGTGCGAATCCCCACCGCTCTCGGCAGCGTCCGTGGACATCCCCTCGGAAACCGAGGTGGTCGCCTCCGCCGTCGTAGTGGTCGAGGTCGTTTCCTGCTCGCCGGTTGAACGGGACTCCGATTCCTGCGGCTTGTCCGAAGATGTCACGAGCGATCCTTCACTGATCGTCGGCTGCCTACCACGCGGGGTGCCCCGCGCCTACTTTCGTTGCTCCGGGCCGGCTGCGTCCGGATCGGCGGCTTCATCGGCGTTGCGCGCGATGGCCACCAGCGAGTTCCCCTCACCCAGATCCATCAGGCGCACCCCCTTCGTCTGCCTACCGGCCTTGCGCACCTCCTTGGCGGTGGTGCGAATGACCCCGCCCGTGGAGGTGATCGCGTAGAGCTCATCCTCCAGTTCGGCGATGAGCGCTGCCACTAGCCTGCCACGTTTCTGGTCGTGCTGAATGGTCAACACGCCCTTGCCGCCGCGTCCCTGCACCGGGTACTCGTCGATGGGCGTGCGTTTGGCGTACCCGCCCTGGGTCGCGACCAGCACGTAACGGTCCTCGTGGCAGACGCCCATGGCCAACAGCTCGTCACCGGAGTTGAACCGCATCCCCAACACGCCGGAGGTGGCACGTCCCATCGGACGCAGCACCTCGTCACTGGCGTTGAATCGGATGGACTGCCCCTCGGCCGAGACCAGCAGCAGGTCGTCCTCCGGCGAGCAGAGCACGGCACCGACCAGCTCGTCGCCGTCCTTGAGGTTGACGCCGATCAGCCCACCGGAGCGGTTGGAGTCGAAGTCGGTGAGCTTGGACTTCTTGACCAGCCCGTTCTTGGTGGCCAGCACCAGGTACGGGGAGACGGTGTAGTCCTTGATCTGCATCACCTGGGCGATGTGCTCGTCCGGCTGGAACGCGAGCAGGTTCGCCACGTGCTGGCCGCGGGCGGTGCGGTTCGCCTCCGGCAGCTCGTAGGCCTTGGCACGGTAGACCCGCCCCTTGTTGGTGAAGAACAGGATCCAGTCGTGCGTGGAGCACACGAAGAAGTGCGAGACGATGTCGTCCTGCTTCAGCGCGGCGCCCTGCACACCCTTGCCACCGCGCTTCTGGGCCCGGTAGAGATCGGTCCGGGTCCGCTTGGCGTAACCGGTTCGGGTGATGGTCACCACCACGTCCTCGTCCGCGATGAGGTCCTCCATGGAAACCTCGCCCTCGTACGGGACGATCCTGGTGCGCCGCTCCTCGCCGTGCTTGTGCACGATCTCCATCAGCTCGTCGCGCACGATCAGGCGCTGCCGCTCCGGCTTGACCAGGATGTCGTTGAGATCGGCGATCTGCGCCTCGATCTCGGCCAGCTCGTCCAGCAGCTTCTGCCGCTCCAGCGCGGCCAGCTTGCGCAGCTGCATGTCCAGGATCGCGGTGGCCTGGTCCTCGTCGATGCCGAGCAGCTCGATCAGCCCGGAACGGGCGTCGTCCACGGTCGACGAACCGCGGATCAGGTTGATGACCGCGTCCAACTGGTCCAGCGCCAGCGTCAACCCGCGCAGGATGTGGGCACGCCGTTCGGCGCGCTGCAGGCGGTGCCTGGTGCGCCGCACGATCACGTCGATCTGGTGCCGCACGTAGTAGCGGATCACCTGGTCCAGCCGCAGGGTGCGGGGCACGCCGTCGACCAGCGCCAGCATGTTGACGCCGAAGGTGGTCTGCAGCTGGGTGTGCTTGTAGAGGTTGTTGAGCACGACCTTGGGGATCGCGTCCCGCTTGAGCGTGACCACGATGCGCATCCCGCGCCGACTGTTGGACTCGTCGGCGATGTCGGTGATCCCCGAGATCTTGCCCTCACGATGCATCGTGGCGATGTTCTCGATCAGGTTGTCCGGGTTGACCTGGTACGGAAGCTCGGTGACCACCAGCGAGGTGCGCCCCTTGGCGTCCTCCTCCACGTCGACCACCGCGCGCATCCGGAGCGAGCCGCGGCCCGTGCGGTAGGCGTCGGCGATCGCGTTGGTGCCCATGATCATCGCGTGGGTCGGGAAGTCCGGCCCCTTGATGCGCTCGATCATGGCTTCGAGCAGCTCGTCGTCGGTGGCCTCGGGGTTGTCCAGCGCCCAGACCACGCCGTCGGCGACCTCGCGGAGGTTGTGCGGCGGGATGTTGGTCGCCATCCCCACCGCGATGCCGCCACCGCCGTTGACCAGCAGGTTGGGGATGCGCGAGGGCAGGACGTCCGGCTCCTGCGTGCGACCGTCGTAGTTGTCCGAGAACTCGACGGTGTCCTCTTCGATCTCGGCCAGCATGCTCATCGCCAGCGGCGCCAGCCGGGATTCGGTGTTGTGACTGACGAACCCGTTGGTGACGAAGGAGTGATCGTCACTGTCCACCCGGAGGCTGTAGACCGGCTGGGGTCCGACGTCGGTGACCGATTCGACCTCGGCGTAGTAGAACCTGCCGTCCACCAGGGGTTCGACAACGTCGAGAACCTCGGGGTCGGTGATCCGGCTCGTGATCTCGGCACGATCCGTTTCCCAGCGCTCGATGCGGTCCACGTTGTGCCGCCGCAGCCAGTCGCGCTCCGTCCAGCGTTCGGCGCCACGCTCCCTGATGTAGTCGGCGACGTACGGCACGTGGTCGTCCTCACCCTGCGAAAGTTCGCTCCGCTGCATGACGACGTGGTCGCCGGGGCCGATCTCCTCCAGCAGCTTCCACAGCAGGGTCGGAACGCCGAGCACCTTCGTAAGGCACAGCACCGGATGGTTGTACGTTCCGGTCAGCTCGTAGCCGCCCTTGGTGCGCAGCCTGAGAGTCGGGTGCTCACCCGAGTGGAAGAGCTTCTCGGCACGTACCGGATCGCCGGAACGTCCGAGCACCTTGAGATCGATGTCGTTGTCGCTGTTCGGCCGCGCGTCCGGCACGATGTCGCCGATGCGCGCCGACGAACCGTCGGCCAGTTTCACCAGGGTGTCACCGGTTACGCAGTAGCGCATGGCGGCGGCCGGATCGTTGCCGGGCGAGCCGAAGTTGCCCTGGCCGTCGATGAGCACGTTGCGCATCGACCACGGCTGGGCCATCCGCACCAGGGTGTCGTAGATCGCGGAGTCGCCGTGCGGGTGGTAGTTACCCATCACGTCGCCGACCACGCGGGAGCACTTCACGTAGGAGCGGTCGGGCCGGAACCCGGAGTCGTACATCGCGTACAGCACCCTGCGGTGCACCGGTTTGAGCCCGTCGCGCACGTCGGGCAGCGCCCGCGCCACGATGACGCTCATGGCGTAGTCGATGTAGGAGTTCTGCATCTCCTGCTGGAGATCGACCGGTTCGACTCGGCCACCCTCCGGGGGCAAGGTCTCGGTCATACCGTCCTTCTCTTCGCTGGGTTGGCGGTCGCGGTTCGCCCGGTGGCCCCGTCAGGTACGCGGCCACGGCCACGCCGGGCGATCTCGCGGGGTCGTGGGGATTCGGCGCGGGCGCCGATCAGACGTCGAGCAGTCGGACGCCCTTGGCGTTGCGGGTGATGAAGGAGCGGCGCGCTTCCACGTCCTCGCCCATCAACACGCTGAACAGCTCGTCGGCCGTGGCCGCGTCGTCCAGGCTGACCTGCATCAGCACGCGGTTGTCGGGATCCATGGTGGTCTCCCAGAGCTCGGGGGCGTTCATCTCGCCCAGCCCCTTGTACCGCTGGATGCCCTCCTCCTTGGGCAGCTTGCGCCCCTCCTCGGCGCCCTGCTGCAGCACCGCGTCGCGCTCGCGGTCGCTGTAGACGTACTGCGGCTGCGAACGCGGCCACTTGATCTTGTACAGCGGCGGGCTGGCCAGGTAGACGTGCCCGTTCTCGATCAGCGGCCGCATGAACCGGAACAGCAGCGTGAGCAGCAGCGTGCGGATGTGCTGCCCGTCCACGTCGGCGTCGGCCATCAGCACGATCTTGCTGTAGCGCAGCTTGGACAGGTCGAACTCGTCGTGGATGCCGGTGCCCAGAGCGGTGATGATCGACTGGACCTCGTTGTTCTTGAGGACCTTGTCGATCCGCGACTTCTCCACGTTGATGATCTTGCCCCGGATGGGCAGGATCGCCTGGTAGCGGGACTCCCTGCCCTCCTTGGCGGAGCCGCCCGCCGAGTCGCCCTCGACGATGTAGAGCTCGCACTCGTCGGGGTTGTTGGACTGGCAGTCCTTGAGCTTGCCGGGCAGCCCGCCGATGTCCATCGCCGACTTGCGCCGCACCAGGTCCTTGGCCTTGCGGGCGGCGACCCTGGCCTGCGCGGAGGAGACGGCCTTGTTGATGATGTTCTTGGCGTCGGCGGGGTTGCGCTCGAACCAGTCGTTGAGCCACTCGAACGCGGTGGTCTGCACGAAGGACTTGACCTCGGTGTTGCCCAGCTTGGTCTTGGTCTGGCCCTCGAACTGCGGTTCGGAGACCTTGACCGAGATGATCGCCGCGAGCCCCTCGCGGACGTCGTCGCCGGTCAGGCTGCCGTCCTTGTCCTTGAGGAGCTTCTTCTCCTTGGCGTAGGAGTTGACGACCCTGGTCAGCGCCGAGCGGAAGCCCTCCTCGTGAGTGCCGCCCTCGTGGGTGTTGATCGTGTTGGCGAAGGTGTAGACCGACTGGTTGAACCCCTCGTTCCACTGCATCGCGATCTCGACCTCGTGCCCCTCACCGGCGGCGCTGAAGCTCACGATCTTCTTGTGGATGGGGTCCTTGGTGTGGTTGATGTGCGCGACGAAGTCCTCCAGACCACCCGGGTAGTGGAACACCCGTTCGGCGGCGCGGGCGGACTCGCCGGAGGCGTCCTCACCCGAGCTGTCCTCGGCGGCGGCGCGCTCGTCCCGCAGCACGATGCGCAGTCCCTTGTTGAGGAATGCCATCTCCTGCAGCCGCCTGGCGATGGTCTCGGCGTCGAACCGCGTGGTCTCGAAGATCTCCGGATCGGCCCAGAAAGTGATGCTGGTACCGGTCTCTCCGGTGCGTTCGCCCCGTTCCGGGGACGAGACGGGTTTGGAGTCCTCGTAGCGCTGCCGCCACACGTGGCCGTCGCGGTGCACCTCGGCCTCGAGTCCGGTGGACAACGCGTTGACGACCGAGACGCCGACGCCGTGCAGCCCGCCGGAGACCGCATAGCTGTCGCCGCCGAACTTGCCGCCCGCGTGCAGCATCGTCAGCACGACTTCCAGCGTGGGTTTCTTCTCCACGGGGTGCTCGTCCACCGGGATACCGCGCCCGTCGTCGGTTACGCGGACGCCGCCGTCGGCGAGCAGTGTGACGGTGACCTCGCTGGCATGGCCTGCCATCGCCTCGTCCACCGAGTTGTCCACAACCTCCTGCACAAGATGGTGCAGGCCGCGCTCACCGGTCGAGCCGATGTACATGCCGGGACGCTTGCGGACTGCCTCAAGGCCCTCGAGAACGGTGATGGATGAAGCGCTGTATTCGTTCTTCTTCGCTGTCACGGGCCTCGGAGTCTCCTAGAGCCGAATCGCTTGAGTCTGCGGCCCGCACGGCGGGATCGGCGAAGCCGCCCCGCGGGCCGGGGCCGGTACGACCCCACCGCCGTCCGGTACTGGAACGCCACGACACCGACGAACGAACCGGACCCACCGCCATTCTACTGGTCGGCCCTGTCAGAAAGCCGCCAAGGACACCTCTGACTTGCTCACAGAGCCACCAAAACGGATCAGGACACCTTTAAAGGGCGGCGAACACGACATGGGGATTCTGACTTGTAGCCTGCCGTTCGGTACAACCCGGGTGCCCGAACCGCACGAACCTCACCTGAAAGCGGGACGATCCCGACTCCGCCAACCCGGTTCCGCCCGGTTCTCGGTGGTGCCTCACCGAATCCCGGTCCCCATTCGAGGAGCACCGTCCCCGACATTCCTTCCCGCCGGTGGTTCCCACCGATCCCCGAGGCGCCCCACGCGCCGGACACGCGCCGCCATCCCGCGAAGGGCTCACCCGTAGGTGTCGCGCGGTCCCCTCCCGGAGATGTGCCGGGGCCCGTGCCGCCAGCTGGGCGCCGCCGGACCGGACACCTTGATCCGCCGCACCACCCGGCTGCCGAGGCCGTCCGCGATCCGCTGCACGAGCTGGCGCTGCAACAACCGCAGCTCGGTGGCCCACGCCGTGGACTCCGCCCGCAGCGTGAGCACCCCCTCGCTCAGCTCGACCGGTTCGCTGTGCGCCGCGATCTCCTCCCCCACGAGTTCCGCCCAGCGCCCGAACAACTGGCCGCCGGTCAACCGCTCGGACCATCCCCTGGCGTCGACGACCCGCCGGAGGAGCCGCCCCAGCTCTTGCGGATCCCGGTCGTCGGCGTCGGGGCCGGACCAACCACGGCTGCGCCGAGTGCGGCCGGTCGGGCGTGCGCCCCGGCCACGGGGGCGTGCTTTGGACTTCTCGCGTGCCGCCTGCAACGCCGCGCGGGCCAGGTCCGAACCCGTCGTTCGCTCACCCGCCGCCCCAACCGGTTCGGGTCCCGTGGCCCGACGATCGGCAGATGTGGTGTCGCGGGAGCTCGACGCACCCTTCGAGTTGTCCACACTGTCCACAGTTCGATCCCCAACCGTGACCCCGTGCTCCGAGTCGGCACCGCCGGGTGAGGCGGGGGCCCCGCCCGGGGCCGGTCGTGCCGGACGCCAGGACGCGAACAACGCGTCGCGCTCGGCCGCGGACCTGGGGCGTCCTCCGAACTCATTCGGCACGCCGCACCTCCCCCTCGCGCACGTCGAACCGAACCCCCGACAGTTCGGCGGGAACGTCCTCTGCCACGGCCGCGGTCACCAGTACCTGTTCCGCCCCGGCCACCGACCGGGCCAACCGGGCGCGGCGCCGCGCGTCCAGCTCCGCGAAGACGTCGTCCAGGAGCAGCACGGGTTCGGCACCATCCTCGGACAGTAGGTGATACGAGGCCAGTCGCAACGCGAGCGCGAACGACCAGGACTCGCCGTGACTGGCATACCCCTTGGCCGGAGCCTGCCCCAGCACCAGCTCCAGGTCGTCGCGGTGCGGCCCCGACAGCGACACACCGCGCTCCAGCTCCTGCTGCCTGGACTCGCCGAGCCGCGTCAGCAGGGCGGACTCGATCGTGACGGGATCGGCCCGTGTGCCGTGCGGGGTGCCGTAGTCCTCGGGCAGCCCCGGCACGCTGCCGCGGTAGGCCAGCTCGGCCACCCGGGACGCGGGCCCCTCCTCCGGTTGCGACCCGTCAGCGGCGACCTCGGCGTAGCAACGCGTGACGTGCGGCATCAGGTCGGCGACCAGGTCCAACCTGCCCGCCAGGAGATCGGCGCCGTACTTGGCGAGGTGACCGTCCCAGACCTCGAGGGTGCGCAGGTCGGCCGGATCGGCGCCGCGCGCCGCGCCCGCCGACTTCAGCAGTGCGCTGCGCTGCTTGAGCACCTTCTCGTAGTCGGAACGCACCCCGGCGTAGCGCGGGGATCGGGCCACCAGCAGCTCGTCCAGGAAATCCCGCCGCTGACCTGGGTCACCCCGCACCAGCGCCAGGTCCTCCGGGGCGAACAGCACGGTGCGCAGGATGCCGAGGACGTCGCGCGGTTTCGTGGCCGAGCCGCGGTTGATCCGCGCGCGATTGGCCCGCCCCGGGGCGATCTCCAGTTCGACGAGCAGTTCCCTGTCCTGGTTCACCACTGCCGCACGCACCACCGCGCGCTGGGCACCGTGCCTGATCAGCGGGGCGTCGTTGGGCACGCGGTGCGAACCGAGGGTGGCCACGTAGCCGAGCGCCTCGACCAGGTTCGTCTTGCCCTGACCGTTGGCGCCGACCAGCGCCGTCGGCCCGGCGTCCAGCGGAAGGTCCACGTGCTGCCAGGACCGGAAATCGGTGAGTTGCAGGTGGCGTACGTACACGACGGTCCTAGGGGCGAGGAGGCACGAACCGGGTGGGGACGTGGTGACAGCGGCGCGGCCACCACCAGCGGCTCACTCGCCGTCGCTGGACTGCACCGCGTGACCGCCGAACTGGTTGCGCAACGCGGCCACCGCCTTCATGGCGGGTGAGTCGTCCTGCCGGGAAGCGAACCTGGCGAACAGCGCGGCGGTGATCGCCGGGGTGGGTACCGCGTGGTTGATGGATTCCTCGACGGTCCAGCGGCCCTCACCGGAGTCGGTGACATAGCCCTGCAACTGTTCCAGCTCCGGATCCTGCTCCATGGCGCGGACCAGCAGGTCCAGCAGCCAGGAACGCACCACGGTACCGTGGCTCCAGGCCTTGATCGTGCCCGCGACATCGGTGACCAGGTCCGATGCGGCGAGCAGTTCGAAGCCCTCGGCGTACGCCTGCATCAGGCCGTACTCGATGCCGTTGTGCACCATCTTGGCGTAGTGGCCCGCACCGACCGGGCCCGCGTGCACGAAGCCCTTGGCCCGCTCACCGGCGGGGCGCAGCGTGTCGAAGATCGGCATTGCGCGTTGCACGTCGGCGGTCTCGCCACCCGCCATCAAGCCGTAGCCGTTGTCGGCACCCCAGACTCCGCCGGAAACGCCCACATCGACGTAGGAGATTCCGGACTCGGCCAGCAACGCCGCGTTGTCCCGGTCGTCGGTGTAGCGCGAGTTGCCGCCCTCGATCACGAGATCGCCCGGTTCGAGCAGTCCGGCGAGCTCCCGGACGGTGCTGCTGGTTGGCTCGCCGTGCGGAACCATGACCCACACGGTGCGCGGCGCGGTGAGCTCGGCCACCATGGCGGTGATCGAGGACGCGTCGGCGACCTGCTGGTCACGGTCGTAGCCCACGACCTCGTGGCCGTCCGCGCGCAGCCGCTCGCGCATGTTGTAGCCCATCTTGCCGAGACCGACCAGACCCAGTTGCACCGAAACTCCCTTTCACACACTTCGCTGGCCTCGCCCCGGCGGATCACACCGGGGCGGGGTCACAGCAACGTCGTCGCAGCCGACGTCGCACCGCGTTGGGCCGCGTGAACGTGCTGCGTTTTCAGCCCGGCATCCGAACCGGCATGAGCAGGTACAAATACCCGGGAAGCACCTCGCCGTCCTCACCCGCCGGTTTGATCACGGCGGGACGGCTGGAAGTCGTGAAGAGCATGCGGGCCCGGTCCGCCTTGAGCGCGGACAACCCGTCCTGCAGGTAGCTCGGGTTGAAAGCGATGGTCAGCGGCTCGCCCTCGAACTCGACCGGGAGTTCCTCCTCGGCGCTTCCCTCGTCGTCACCGCCCGCGGTCAGGCGCAGCGCGTTCTCGGAGAACTCCAACCGCACCTGGGTGCCGCGCTCGGCGACCAGCGAGACACGCTTGATCGCGTCGGCGAGCGTCCCCACGTCGACCACGGCGGAGGTGGAGTACTCGTCGGGCAGCAGCTTGCGGTAGGGCGGGAACTCGGCGTCCAGCAGCCTGGTCGTGCTGCGGCGGGTGGTTCCGGACAGGCCGAGCAGCCCGTCGGAGGAGGCCAGCGAGAGTTCCACGGTGGTGCCCGCGCCGCCCAGCGTCTTGGCCGACTCGGACAGGGTGCGTGCGGGAACCAGCACCTCGGTGTCCTCGACGGACTCGGTGGGTTGCCAGGTGAGCTCGCGCATCGCGAGCCGGAACCGGTCGGTGGCGACCAGGGTCAGCTGATCGTTGTTGATCTCGATCCGCACGCCGGTGAGCATGGGCAGCGTCTCGTCCTTGCCCGCGGCCACGGCGACCTGGGCCACCGCCGAGCTGAACGAGTCGCCCTGCACGGAACCGGCGAGTTCGGGCATCCGCGGCAGCTGTGGGTAGTCCTCCACGGGCATGGTGGGGAGGCTGAAGCGGGAGCTGCCGCAGGTGATGCTCACCCGGGAGCCGTCGACGGTGATCTCGACTGGGCGCTGCGGCAGCGCCTTGGTGATGTCGGCGAGCAGCCTGCCGGATACCAGCGTCCTGCCACCGGTCTCCACCTCGGCGTCCACACCGACCTGCGCCGAGACCTCGTAGTCGAAACCGGAGATGGTCAGCTTGCCCTCGTCGGCATCCAGCAGCATCCCACCCAGCACCGGTACCGGCGGGCGTGAGGGCAGGCTACGAGCGACCCAGGCGACAGCATCGGCGAGACCGTCACGTTCCAGACGGATCTTCATGAGTGTCCTTTCGGTTCCGGTTCCACGACGTCTCGGTCGTGGAGAGCCTGGTCGAACGGGATGCGGGTGTGCTGTGCACCGCGAACCGAAGCGGGTACGGCGAATCGTGCTTCGAGCCCCCACCCAGCGCGGCGGAACCGCGGCGGCTCTCAAGCCCGATGGGTCTCCCACGGTAGAGCGTGCGCTCTGCGCCCATGACGTGGGTCCGGGGTTTCTCGGCTAGTCGAGCCCGGAGCTCCCGAGAAATTGATCTTGACTCGCGGCCCTACTTCGTTTCCCCTTGTCTTTAAGAGAAAAACCAAACAACGCAGGCGTAGTAGGGGCTGTGGACATTGGGGACAACCCGGTTTTTCGCTGCTGAGCGACCCTACCTGGCTGTGGAGAATCCTGTGGGCAACTTGGGGATGAATAAGCCTCAGTGTGGATCGATTTGTCCACAAGTCGAGTTGTCCACAGTTGTGGCATGTTGATCCACAGTCGATCCCCAAGATTTTCGCAGGTTGTCCCCAGTGCTTGTGGATATGCCATGATCGCTCGATCAGGTTGTGGATAAATCTGTGGACATCCTGTGGGCAACTTGAGGGTAGCTGTGGGCAAGTTCCCCGCTGTTGTGTACAGCCTGTGAGGCGATCGGGCGCTGTTCCAGCTCATCCTTGGGGATCCCGAAAGCTGTGCACAACCCCACTTCCGAGTGACTTTCAGCGGGGTTCAGATGTGGAAATTCACATTTGTGTGATCTTTGCCCACCCTGGGCACGCAACGTGATCAAGGTTGTGCACACTCCCGTTTTGCGCGATTTATCCGATTCGTCGGGCGAGGTGTCCCGGAGGCATCGGACCGCTCGGTCACGGCGGAGGGCGGCGTCAATTTCCCACGAAATCGCCGCGCCGCGGGTTCTCGCGTGCGGCTCTCGCGAGGAAGACCCGACGTTGTGTAGACCGCTACCCGAAGTCGGGCCTACCCGCAGCGAGAGCCGTGCCAGAGGCTCCGCCACCCGCGCCGCTACGCGGCCCGAGCCGACGAAACCCGCTCAGAGGAACGAGGCCTGCTGCTTGATCCTGGCGGTGAGTTCCTGCACGTGGTCGTAGACCCGGCGTCGCTCGGCCATCGCCTTGCGGATCTTCTTGTCGGCGTGCATCACCGTCGTGTGGTCCCGTCCACCGAAGCTCTGGCCGATCTTGGGCAGTGAGGAGTCGGTGAGTTCGCGGCAGAGGTACATGGCGATCTGCCTCGCCTGGGCGAGCGCCTTGGTCTTGCCCGGGCCGCACAGATCGTCCACCGTCACGCCGAAGAACTCGGCGGTCATGGACATGATGGTCTGCGTGCTGATCTCCGGGGGCTGGGCGTCGTCCGGAATCAGATCGCGCAGCACGATCTCGGCGAGCTGCACGTCCACCGGCTGTTGGTTCAGCGATGCGAACGCGGTCACCCGGATCAGCGCGCCCTCCAGCTCCCGGATGTTGCGCTCGATGCGTGCCGCGATGAACTCCAGCACCTCCGCGGGCGCGGCCAGCCGGTCCTGCGCCGCCTTCTTCCGCAGGATCGCGATGCGGGTCTCCAGTTCGGGGGGCTGGATATCGGTGATCAGTCCCCACTCGAACCGGGTGCGCAGCCGGTCCTCCAGTGTGTGCAGGCTCTTCGGCGGCCGGTCGGAGGAAACCACGATCTGCTTGTTCGAGTTGTGCAGCGTGTTGAAGGTGTGGAAGAACTCCTCCTGGGTTCCCTCCTTGCCCTCCAGGAACTGCACGTCGTCCACCAGCAGCACGTCCACGTCCCGGTAACGCCGCTGGAAGGCCACCTGCCGGTCGTCCCGCAGCGAGTTGATGAAGTCGTTGGTGAACTCCTCGGTGGAGACGTAGCGCACCCGCATTCCCGGGAAGAGCCGCTGGGTGTAGTGGCCGACCGCGTGCAGCAGGTGGGTTTTGCCCAATCCGGACTCCCCCCATATGAACAGCGGGTTGTAGGCGCGCGCCGGTGCCTCCGCCCCGGCGACGGCGGCCGCGTGCGCGAACCTGTTGGAGGAACCGATCACGAAGGTGTCGAAGGTGTACTTCGCGTTCAACCGGGTCTGGGAGGTGGGGGGACCGTTCTTGGGAGCCGTGTAGGGCTGTCCCTGCTGCTGCTCCGGTTTGTTGTCGCCGCCGAAGGTCGGCCAGATCTCGTTGGCCGCCCGCAGGGCCTCCCCCTCCTCGTCCTCCTCGGGCTCGGAGTCGCTCTCACCGTCGGTGTGCTGTTCGCCGGCCCGGTACTGCGGACCGAACGGCAGGGGGGTCATGCCCTGCCACGAGTAGTCCGAACCCGTACTCCCGGGGCGGTGCTGCTCCGGCGGGGCCGGGGGGAGCGCCCCGCTGATCGAACCCGTGTGCGCGGTGTTGCCGTAGTCCTCGGTCTCGTGCGTGGTTTGGGGGCGTTGCCGGTGCTCGCTCGGCCTGCCGTGCCATCCCTGCGCCTCGTCCGTGGGGATGTAGCCCACCGGCCCGTTCCCCGGTGTGGCGCCGTAGCCGGTTTCGTAGGGCAGCTCGACCTGACCGAACTGCCACCGGCCCTCGTCGACGGGCTCCGGGTCGGGGTCCGGATCGGCATCGACCGAACCGGGGACGTCCTCCCCGTCCTCCTCGCCCATGGACTGTGGGGTGACGGGGCGCGTCGGGGCGGGAACGGCGGTGTCCACTTTCACGGCCAGCGAGATCTCTCTGCCGAGCCTGCGCGAGAGCGCGTCGGTTATCGGGTCCCGCAGGGCGCGCTCGATGGCCTCTTTCGCGAAGTCGCTCGGGGCCGCCAGCAGGGCGGTCCCGTCCAGCAGCCCGATGGGACGTGTCACGCGCATCCACGCGCGCTGTTGGGGTGAGAGCGTTCCCGATGACAGCTCGTGCACCACCTCGTCCCAGACCCGGCCGAGATCGGCTTGGTGGTCCGACACCGCTGAGCTCCCCTCCCCTCGTTGCCGTGGGACTCCGGATGCCCCGGTGGCGGGCTCGTGAGTTCCGCTCGGCCGGTTCCGGGTCGAATCACCTGTGTACGACAAGGTGGAAACGAGGTATCCACAGAGTTGTCCACAGCTCTGCCGAAGGTACGACAGAGCCGGAGGCTCGTGACTGTCGGGGGCGTCCGTGGCGCTCCGCCCGCTCTTCGGGGCGGCCTTGATCGAGTACGGAGACCCCGGCACTATCCTGGTCGTGGCGCCGTTCCCCTCGCTGACCGGCACCCCGGCTACGCGGCTCGGCGTTCGAGTAAGTACCCTCGTTGGGTCTCCCGCTGTAATGCGGGCGTTCGACGGTTGTGTCGGTCGCGAAACCCGATCCGGCGCCCAACCTGGTTCGTCCGCACGGGATCGTGCGCGTACGACAGAGTGCGTGCGCCTGCCGCGGATAAAGCTCCAAAGCCGCTTCCGCTTTCCAGCGCGGGGACACTTGACCGAGCCACAGCGGCCATCTTGTGCCTTGTAAGGCGCATGGTTGGCCTGTAGTAACCGGGAGAGCCGACCGTGAGCAAGGGCAAGCGCACCTACCAGCCGAACAACCGCAAACGGGCCAGGACGCATGGCTTCCGGCAGCGGATGCACACCAGGGCCGGCCGCGCCATCGTGACCGCCCGGCGCCGCAGGGGCCGTAAGCGTCTGACCGCCTGATCGGGGCGGGCCGTGCTTCCAGCGGCAGCGCGGCTCAGGCGCAGCCAGGATTTCACCCGGGTCGTACGTCGTGGACGTCGAGCGGGCAGGCCACGGCTCGTGCTGCACGCACTGACGTGCGGGACGGTGGATGCCGAACCGGCCGTGAAGTCCCGGGCTGCCGGCGATGCCGTCGCTGAACCCGACGACGAGAATAAGCGCGGAACATCCGACAGTCCGCCCACCCTGGAAAAGCGGGAGCAACCCAGGGTGGGTTTCGTCGTGAGTAAGGCCGTCGGCAACGCGGTGGTCCGGCACAGGGTGTCGCGACAGCTGCGTCATCTGATGCGTGACCGCATTCCGGTGTTGCCCGCGGGCACAATGGTGGTGGTACGAGCGCTGCCGCCGGCGGCAGCGGCCACCAGTGCGGAACTCGGCCGGGACCTGGACAGGGCCGCTCGCAAGTTGGGCCTGCCGGTTCCGGGTGATCAATCGGACGGTGGTGCCCACTCCACCACGGATCCCGCGTAATGGCAGAGCAAGATCCCGGTTCGTCCGATGACTCGGCAGCGGCTCCCGTGACTCGCCCGGGGCCGATCGCCTGGCTGCTCTCGTTGCCGATCCACGTCTACCGCAAGGTCGTATCACCGATACTTCCGCCCACCTGCCGGTTCTATCCGAGTTGCAGTGCCTATGCCGTGGAGGCGCTGCGGGTCCACGGCGCTCTCAGGGGCGGTTGGCTGACGCTGCGGCGACTGTCGCGCTGTGGTCCCTGGCACCCGGGCGGGATAGATCCGGTTCCGCCGCCCCGTGACACGCGTCGCGCCACAGATCCTTCCACCGGCGAGGAGTAGCCCGAAGTGCTGGACTTCATCAATTACCCGGTCTCGTTCATCCTGTGGTTGTGGCATGCCGTGTTCGGGGCGCTGCTCGGTCCGGACAGTGGTTTCGCCTGGGCGCTGTCCGTGATGTTCCTGGTGTTCACATTGCGGACCCTGCTGTTCAAGCCCTTCGTGCACCAGGTCCGCTCCATGCGCAAGATGCAGGAGGTCGCGCCGCGGATACAGCAGCTGCAGCGGGACTACCCCGATGATCCGCAGCGTCTCACCGCCGAGATGCGCAAGCTGCAGTCCGAGCAGGGGTTCAATCCACTCGGTGGATGTCTGCCCATGATCGTGCAGGTGCCGGTCTTCATCGGGTTGTTCCGGGTGCTCAACGGTTTTCAGCCGAACGAGGAGAGCAACTACTTCTTCGGCGCGGAGGGGGTGCGTTCCTTCCTCGACGCCCACTTGTTCGGAGCGAGCCTTTCCGGCACGCTCACGGCTCCTGCCGAGACGCTGAGCACTTTCGGAACCGATCGGGTCTCGATGCTGTCGGTCGGAGTTCCATTGATGATAGCGGCGGGGGTCGCGACGCATTTCACCACCAGACATTCGATAGCCAGGCAGCGTGGCGAACGCACCCCCTCGCCCGCTCCGAACCAGCAGGCGATGATGAATCGGGTCATGCTGTGGCTCTTTCCGGCGTTCGCCGTGGTAGCCGGCCCGTTCCTGCCGTTGGCGATCCTGCTGTACTGGTTGGCGAACAACTTCTGGACCCTCGGGCAGCAGCGTATCGTGTTTCGACGTATCGACGAGGAGGAAGCACAGCGGCGGCAGACGCCGGACGCGGCGCCCGCGGTGATCGATTCCTCGCCGGTCGAGCGCGTGGACTCCCGTGCCCGACCGGAAGACGACGAGCGAGCCGAATTGCCCGGAATACCGGAAGACCGTTCCAGCGACACGGACAAGCCGGACGAGCACCGGTGAATCCGTAAGCAGCTCCAGAGAGGAGACACCCAGTGTCCGATACCGTGCAGGAGGCCGGCCAGGACGAGCAGTCCGTGGCAGTCAGTGGTTCCGAACAGGCCACTGATCGGGACAGTGGATCGACGGCCAGAAGCGAAGCCGATCTGGTGCGCGAAGGCGATATCGCCGGTGACTACCTGGAACGGCTGTTGGACCTGCTCGACTACGACGGCGACATCGATCTGGATGTGGAGTCGGGGCGTGCCGTGGTGAGCGTGGAAGGCGGCAAGGACCTCGAGAAGCTCGTCGGTTCGCAGGGCGAGGTACTCGAAGCCGTGCAGGAACTCACCCGGCTGGCCGTGCAGCAGGAAACCGGGGTGCGCAGCAGGCTGATGCTCGACATCGCCGATTGGCGCGCGAACCGGCGTGACGAACTCAGTGATCTCGGCCGTCGAACGGCCGAGAAGGTCGCGAGTACCGGTAAGACCCAGCGGCTGCGCCCGATGAGTCCGTTCGAGCGCAAGGTGGTGCACGACGCGGTCGCCGCCGTGTCGGGAGTTACCAGCGAGGGCGAGGGAGAGCCGCCCAGCAGGCGTGTGGTCGTTTACCGGGCCGGGTGATTCCTCGGCGTGTGGTCGTTCCGACCGGACCGGTTCGTTGTCATGCTGCCCCTGTGACACCGCGTCACAGGGGCAGCATTGTGTTCGGCGGGGTCTCTGGCTTCGCCGTGGGGCTTCGTCCTGTGGCTTCGCCGTGGGGTGGGCTCACACGGTCGCGGGGCGTTTCACGTGAAACAGTGCGGCGGTCTCGCTCGCGTGGTGATGTGCGGGGCGGCCCGGGGTCGTTGCCCGAGGGGCGCGGCGTGGCCGTTCGGCGGGGTGCACCCATGCGGAGTGAGAAGTATTCGTTTTTCGTGGGTGACTGTGTCGAAGCCTGCCTTCGGGGCGTGTTTCACGTGAAACAACTCTATGATGAACGGGATCGAAGCCGGGGTATCGAAGAGGCGGGTTGTTGGACGAAGAGAGTCCGGTCGGGCGGTTCCCGGCCGAGAATGATGCGGGTGAAGCTGTGCGAGGGGTTGAGGGAATGTCACCGGAGCGGATGATTTTCGGTGATCGGGCGCCATTGGCGAGCGAGTTCGCGGAACGCCTCTTGACGGATGGCGTGCAACGTGGCTTGATCGGTCCGAGGGAGGGAGACCGGCTCTGGGAACGCCACATCTACAACTCGGCAGTGTTGCGGGAGTTGTTGCCACGTGAAGCCACGGTGGTCGATGTCGGCTCCGGGGCGGGACTGCCCGGTATACCGCTCGCGATCGCTCGTCCCGATCTGACCGTCACATTGCTGGAACCGATGGCGCGTCGGGTCGCGTGGCTGGAGGAACTGTCGGATGATCTGGGACTGTCCGTGACGGTGGTGCGGGGACGAGCGGAGGAAAAACCTATCCGTGCCCGGCTGCACGATCAGGACTTCGTGGTCGCTCGGGCAGTGAGCTCGCTGGAGCGGCTCGCCGAATGGTGTCTGCCGCTGCTGCGTCCGGGCGGCCTGCTGCTCGCGCAGAAAGGTGCCAGCGCGTCCGAGGAGCTGGAGCGTGATCGTGCCGCGATAGCACGTCGTGGTGGTGTGTCGGCCGAGGTACGCCATTGCGGAGCGGATGTGCTCGAGACTCCCGCCAATGTCGTCGTGGTGCGGCGTTCGGATGCGGCTCCGTCGCGTTCCGCCGGCTCCGGAAGGCGAGCTCGTGGGGCGGGGACGCGTCGGCCGGACAAGCGGCCAAACAGAAAGGAACGGTGACGGTGACCCCGGAATCGAACCAGACCGATGGTGTTTCACGTGAAACAAAGGGTCGTTCCATGGGTGGGATGCGTTTCCCCGCCGTGGCCGGCGAGGGAGCGCAGGCGGAGGAAGCGAGTTCCGATTGGACCGCCTGGACTCCTCTCGTGGAGGAGGCGAAACGGAGCACCTCCTCCCCGGCGCCGGAATCGACCCGACTGCCCAAACCCGATGAGCGTCGGATCATGACCGTCGCCAACCAGAAAGGCGGCGTGGGAAAGACGACCAGCACGGTCAACCTGGCCACCGCGCTGGCAGTGCAGGGGCTGCGGGTTCTGGTCATAGATCTCGATCCGCAGGGAAACGCCAGTACCGCGTTGGGAGTCGATCACCAGGCGGGGGTTCCCTCGGTCTACCAACTCCTGCTCGGTGAGATCGGCGTCGCCGACGCCGCCGCCACCAGTACACAGTCGGAGAACCTCAGCTGTGTGCCCGCCACCATCGATCTGGCAGGCGCGGAGGTGGAGCTCGTCACGATGGTCGCTCGCGAGGCGAGACTGCGAGAGGCACTGCGACCGGCGGTACTCGACGAGCTGGACTACGACTACGTCTTCATCGACTGCCCGCCCTCGTTGGGACTGCTCACGGTGAACGCACTGGTGGGCGCGCACGAAGTGGTGATCCCGATCCAGTGCGAGTACTACGCACTGGAGGGGCTGGGGCAACTGATCAACAACATCGAGCTGGTGCAGTCGTACCTCAACCCCGGGCTCAACGTCTCCACCGTGTTGCTGACCATGTACGACGGACGCACGAAGCTCGCCGAACAGGTTACCGAGGAAGTCCGCAACTATTTCGGTGAGCGGGCACTGCGAACCGTCATCCCGCGTAGCGTCAAGATTTCCGAGGCTCCCGGCTTCGGGCAAACCGTGCTGAGTTACGACCCCGGCTCGCGGGGTTCCATGAGTTACTTGGATGCTGCTCGTGAGATCGCCGAGCGCGGTACGGAGAGGAAGACGTCATGACCGAGCGTCGTGGTGGTTTGGGCCGCGGGTTGGCCGCACTCATTCCGAGTGCTCCGGAATCGGAGGCGCCGCCGGAAGGGGATAATTTCGACACGGTGACGGTTTCGGGTGGAGCTGATACCGCTCCCCCGTCCGGTGGCTCCGCCGTGGAACCCGTTGTTTCACGTGAAACGAGCGACAGCGTCGCCGGAGCCGTCTACCGTGAGATCGAGATCTCGGCGATAGTTCCCAACCCGAGGCAGCCACGCCAGGTTTTCGACGAGGACGCACTCGCCGAGCTGGAACACTCCATCAAGGAGTTCGGTCTCATGCAGCCGATCGTGGTGCGTGAGCTCGACGATGGCGAGCAGTACGAACTCATCATGGGAGAGCGCCGTTGGCGAGCGGCGCAGCAGGCCGAATTGGCCACGCTTCCCGCGATCGTCCGGCAGACCAAGGACGACGCGTTGTTGCGGGACGCGTTGCTGGAGAACATCCACCGGGTGCAGCTCAATCCGCTGGAAGAGGCTTCCGCGTATCAGCAGCTGCTGGAGGAGTTCGAGGTCACCCACGACGAGCTGGCCGATCGGATCGGGCGCAGCAGGCCCGTGATCACCAACATGATTCGCCTGCTGCGACTGCCGTTGCCCGTGCAACGTCGAGTCGCCGCCGGGGTGCTCGCAGCCGGGCACGCCCGAGCGCTGCTCAGCCTGGACAACGCGCAGGATCAGGAGGAGATCGCCAACCGCATCGTGGCGGAAGGGCTCTCGGTGCGTGCCGCCGAAGAGCAGGTGACGCTCAAGAAGCGGGAACAGCCGGAGAAGCCGAAGTCCAAGCAACGTCCCAAGATGGAGCTCGCGGGAGCCGAGGAAGTGCAGGATCGCCTCGCCGACTGGCTGGATACCAAGGTGAAGGTGGAGTCCGGGCAACGGAAGGGGCGCATTGTCGTGGAGTTCGGTTCCTCCGACGATCTACGGCGACTCACCGAACTTTTGTTGGGGGACTGAGTGTCCACATCAGCACTTGTCCGCGTGGTCGGTTAGCCGGCACGTGAGTCGGCGCCTTGCGGCGTTGGGCCGGCTCTTGAGTAGCGACCTACGCGGCGAGCGGCCCTGCCTGGCAATGCATCCGACTCACGCACCGGGGACGATCCCGCTGTCTCGTTCATGGTGCGATACCGGGCCGGTGCCGGTTCGAACCAGTTACGGGTGCCCCGACATCGGGTAGCGACCTACACAACGTCTCCGGCGTCCTCGCGAGAGCCGCACGGGAGAACCCGCGGCGGTGCCGACTGCGTAAGTGGTGGGAGTTCGGCGCTATGTCGTAGCGGTGCGACGATTTCGTGGGAAATTTACGCCACCGGAGCCGCATGGGTTCGCCGGGGTGGTTTCCACTACGGGGCGAAGGCATCGCACAGCGGGGCAGTGCGACCACTGCCCCGGCGCACTCCAACCACGGACGGAATCGAAGGTCCTTGGGGACCGACATGGTTCCGTCACGGTGACATCCTGTTTCGGGCGGTGCTTTCGTGGCCGGAAGCGGTACTCGCGTTTCACGTGAAACGAAGCGAGCTCGGCGCCGCTAGTCTCGACCGTCGATCGCTCGTTCGATCAGTCCGTCGAAGACCTCACCGAGTCCGCGTCCCGCCGCCTCGATCCCCATCGGCATCAGCGAGGTCGCGGTCAGGCCGGGCGAAACGTTCACCTCGAGGAAGTGGACCTCGCCGGATTCGTCCACGATCGCGTCCGTACGCGAGAGGTCGCGCAGTCCCAACAGGCGATGCGCGGAAACGGCCAGTTCGGCCGCGCGTCGAGCCACGCCCTCCGAGAGCTCGGCGGGAGCCTGATAGCTCGTCAGCCCCGCTGTGTAGCGCGCCGTGTAATCGAAGATCCCCTTCGACGGTTCGATTCGTACGGCGGGGAGCGCGTGTGGCCCCTCGGAGTCCTCCAGCACCCCGATCGCCAGCTCGGTGCCCTCCACCAGCTTCTCGACCAGGACCGTGTCGCCGTAGGAGAACGCCCCCATCATCGCGGAGGGCAGCTCCGAGGACTCCCGCACCACTCGTGCGCCCAACGCGGAGCCGCCCTGAACCGGTTTGAGCATCAGGGGGAGACCGATCTTGTCCACCAGGGCGTCCAGCACCGGATGAGCACCGAGCTCGCGGAAGGTGGACTGCGGCAGCACCATCCACTCGGGAGTGGGCAACCCCGCCCTGGCGAGTTCGGCCTTGGCCGTCGGCTTGTCCCAGGCCCGGCGGCAGGCCCGGGGATCGGTGCCCGCATAGGGAATGTCGAGCAGCTCCAGGATGGACTGGATCGCGCCGTTCTCCCCCTCCCCACCGTGTAACGCGACCAGCACCGCTTCCGGCCGCTCGATGCTCAGGCGGTTGAGCAGTTCGTGGTCGGCGTCCAGCTCGGTCACGGTGAGCCCGGTGGAGCGAAGTGCGGCGGACAGTCTGCGGCCGGAACGCAGCGAGACGTCGCGCTCGTGCGACAGTCCTCCGGAAAGTACGGCAACCCAGCGATCGCTCAAGTGGACTCCTGCATGACGAAGTCCGTCACACCCTGCCGAGCGTGACGGACTTACCGGACCAGTACGAAAAACCTACCCGGACGACGTTATGCGGTTCGGCAACCGGTCGGTAGGGCTGCTCCGAGCGGGCTCGGAGCGCTCGCGGAAGACGGGGAAGACTCCGAACCGGGAACGCCTTGCGGCTCTCTCACCGACGATCAGGCGGTGTCCGGCGAGGGGGTCTGCGGCCCGGAGAGTTCGCGTCCGCCACCGGAACCGAAGGTTCGCAGCAGGTCCAGCTCCTCGTTGAGCGTGTTGGCCAGCCTGCGAACGCCCTCGTGAATCCGTTCCGGGGTGGGATAGCAGAACGACAGCCGCATCTGCCTGGTTCCCAGGCCGTCCCGGTAGAACCCGGTCCCGGAGGCGTAGGCCACCCGCTGGGTGACCGCCCGCGGCAGCATCGCCTTGGTGTCCACGCCCTCCGGGGCGGTGAGCCACACGAAGAAGCCGCCGTCGGGGCGGGTCCAGTCGCAGCCCGCGGGCATGTGCTGCTCCAGCGCGCTGAGCATCGCGTCGCGGCGTTCCCGGTACTGCTCCCGGAAGCTCTTGATCTGTCCCAGCCAGTCGTGCGTGCTCAGGTAGCGCGAGACGATCATCTGGTTCAGCGTCGGTGGGCACAGCGTCGCCGATTCGGCGGCGAGTACGAGTTTCTCCCGGACGGCGTGTGGTGCCAGCACCCAGCCGACCCGGAGTCCGGACGCGAAGGTCTTGGAGAACGAGCCCAGGTACACCACGTTGTCGGGATCCAGCGAACGCAGCGACGAGTAGGTCTGGCCCTCGAAGCCGAGCAGTCCGTAGGGATTGTCCTCCAGCACCATGATGCCGTGCCGGGAACAGATCTCCAGGATCTCCGGGCGTCGCTGCTCCGCCAGCGTGACACCGGCCGGATTGTGGAAGTTCGGGATCGTGTAGAGGAACTTGATGGTCCTGCCCTGCCCGTGGAGTTCCTCGATGGCAGCGCGCAGCGCGTCCGGCTGCAGCCCGTGCTCATCCATCGCCACGTGCACCACATCGGCCTGATAGGTGGAGAACGCGCCCATGGCGCCGACGTAGGAGGGCCCCTCGGCCAGTACCACGTCGCCCGGATCGCAGAAGATCCTGGTGACCAGGTCCAGCGCCATCTGCGAGCCCACGGTGACCATGATGTCGTCCGGCTGGCCCGAGATGCCCTCGAGTGCCATGATCTCGCAGATCTGCTCGCGCAACTCCGGAACGCCGTGCGCGGAGCCGTACTGCAGCGCCGCCTGTCCCTGTTCGGCGATCAGCCTGGCCACTTCCTCGGACAGCGAATCCAGCGGCAGCGCCGCCAGGTTGGGCATGCCACCCGCCAGCGAAACCACTTCCGGCCTGCTGGCCACCGCGAAGAGTGCCCTGATCTCCGATGCCGTCATCCCCGCCGTGCGCTCGGCATACCGTGCGGAGTGAGTGTCGAGGTTGCCCATCGCCGCCCCCGTCGCGGGAGTCGACGTGCCGGTTTTCTCCGGCTCGGCCTGCTCGTTCGGCTGGTTCGAATGATCGGACATTCCGCGCTCCAGGGTCGGTGGTGCGCCGTGTGATCGGCACCGGTCACGGGGAAGCGGGACCGGATTTGATCCGGCGATTCTAACCGGTTCATCGTGTGACGTTCGCGGTTGTGTAACGTCCGCCTCGTTCCATCCTGGCCAACAGTGAGCAAAATCACCAATTGGTTCTGGTGTGGTGGTGCCGATCGTAGCCGGCCTGTGACTGAGCGCGCCCGATGTCGTGTTTCAGTGGCTCGAAGAGGCGATGGTCGCGGACCAGTCACCGTCCGACGGAAGTTCCAGTCCGATGCTCATGGAGTCGCCGTTGGGAACAAGACGCCCCAACGCGGACTTGTCACCGCGGGAAGGCTGCTCGTTCATCGGTTCGTTCCTTCGGTGGAAAGGGAGGGATTCGCTGTCGGAAAGGCGGTTTCTTCATCAATTCGGTGCTTGTTTCGCATTTCCAACACGCCCGAAAGTGCCGTGAATCCCAAGCCGAGTGCGGCCATGGCGGCACCGACCCACGTCGGCGAAGTGTACCCGAAGCCGGCGTCGATGGTCAGACCACCGAAATACGCACCCAGCGATATGCCGAGATTGGCGCCGGATGCTCCCGCGGCCGAAGCGAGAGTGGGAGCGCCTTCGGCCTTGTCGATCACACGCGTCATGAAACCGGGGACCGTGGAGAACCCGGCACCACCCAGGAATACGAGTGTGAGCGCCGCTGGAATCTTGTACCCGGACGTGAAGGTGAAGGCGACCAGCACTACCAGCAACAGGGAGAGGCAGACGTACAGCGTCGGTAGCTGGGCGCGGTCGGCGTAGCGTCCACCGAGAAGGTTGCCCGCCACGAGTCCGACGCCGAACAGCACCAACAACGGGGTGAGCATGTTCGAGGCGAACCCCGTCACTTCTGTGAGCAGTGGCGCCACGTAGCTGAAGGAAGCGAAAAGTGCTCCGATGCTCATGGCCGCCGTCCCGAGGGCCAGCCACACCTGCGGGCGGGCGAACACTGCCAGCTCCCGTTTCAGACTCGCGTCCTCGGGCCTGGGCTGTTTGGGGACCAACCCCACGATTCCGAGCAGGCTGAACAGTCCAATACCCGTGATCATCCAGAATGTCGAGCGCCATCCCAGGCTCTGCCCGATGAATGTTCCGAACGGAGCTCCCACCACGTTGGCCACGGTCAGCCCGGTGAACACCAGCGAAATCGCGCGGGCCTTGCGCTCCGGAGCCACCAGGTCGGCCGCGACCACGGAAGCGATTCCGAAGAAGGCACCGTGGCAGACCGCGGCGAAGATGCGGCCGAGCATCAGTACCCAATAGCTGGGCGCCACCGCTGCCAGTACGTTTCCGGCGATGAACAGCAACATCAGGATCAGCAGCATCGCCTTGCGTGGCACCCGTGTTCCGGCGGCGGTCACCACCGGTCCTCCGATAACGACGCCGAGCGCGTAACCGGATATGAGCAGTCCCGCTGTCGGGACGCTCACCGAGAGATCACCCGCCACCTGGGGTAGCAGGCCCGTTATTACGAACTCGGTGGTTCCGATGCCGAAAGCACTGATCATCAGCGCTAGTAGGGCAAGGGGCATAGTGGTTGACCTCCCTCATAAGTATATGCATTGAAGTATATTGCATATACATATTAGTAGTGTCAAGACTATGCTCACACGGTGGTTGCATGGGCAGAGGGAATGTGAGCAGACTGCTGTCCAGGAGTCCTATGACGAAGGAACACGCTATGAGCTCGGAAACCGATACGTCCCCGAACATCGAGATGCCGACCGCTCTCGAGCATCGATGGCACCAGCTACGGTTGGTGGAGAGCCGAGTTTCCGAACAGCTGGAACACGCGTTGCAGCGTGAGCACGAACTCACGCTGTCCGAGTTCTGTGCGCTGGCCGCGCTGGCCTATTCCGACGACGGGGGCCACCTACGGCAACAGATCCTGGCGGAGGCGATACCGCTGAACCAGAGCTCGGTGAGCCGTCTGGTCGGTAGGTTGGAGAACGACGGCCTCACCGAGCGGTATCTGTGTCCCACTGATCGACGTGGGGTCTACACGCAGATAACGGACAGGGGGAGGAACAAGCTACTGCAGGCCAGACCCACGTATCTGCGTGTGCTGGAGTACGCGTTGGGAGAGATAGGGCGGGACGATTACCTGGGGAGGGTGTTGACCGGCCTTGTCGAGTGAGTCACGGCTCCTGGAAATGCTCGACTTATCCGGTCGCCGCACGGATACGCTCAGTCCGCGAGCGCCCCGCTCCGCCCGGTGGAATCGGGTACTCAGGCTCCCTCGGCGCGGGTGAGCTCGTAGCGCAGCAGATCGTCGAAGGTGAACGAGCCGGTGGGCCGGTCGTCCTCGCCCAGCAGGTAGAGCCGTTTGACGGCGACGAGCACCGCCTCGGCCACCACGTCGCGGAAGCCGGGGTCCAACAGCCGCGCCCGGTCCTCCGGGTTGCTCAGGTACCCGGCTTCGATGCGCACGGCGGGCATTTTCGTCCAGCGCAGGACTTCCCAGCTCTTCGGGTGGCTGCGGCAGTCCAGCATGGCGGTACGTGCCACCACTTCGCGCTGCAGGAAACCGGCGAGCGCCTCCCCCACGTTCGACGTGGTGCCGTTGCCGGTGCCGAAGTGGAAAGTGGCGACCCCCTGCGCCTGTGGTGAGCGATTGGCGTCCACGTGCAGCGACAGGAACAGGTCCGCGCCCGCCTCGTTGGCGAACGAGGCCCGGTCGGCCTCGGCGGGGCACGAGTTGGGGCCGCGGGAGATCAGCGCCTCCATACCGGTGGCGACCATGCGGCCCTCGAGTCTGCGGGCGAAGTCCCAGGCCAGGTCGGCCTCGGCCACACCGTTGATCACCACTCCCCGGTCACTGCCCCCGTGCCCCGGGTCGATGACGATGCGTTTGCCGCGCAGACGCGGTCCCGCTCGCCGCACCTTCTCCTGCTCCCGCAGGTAGACCGGGCGCCCGCCGCGCACCTTCGGGGCCAGCTGTCGCAGCGAACGCAGGGTCGCCGGTCCACAGATACCGTCCGAGTTCAACGCGTACTCGCGCTGGAAGTTCCGCAGCGCGTGCTCGGTCTGCCTGCCGAAGATCCCGTCTGGGCGGCCTGCGTCGTACCCCAGTTCGAGCAGCCGCTCCTGCAGGGCGAACACGTCGTCACCACTGATGGGACGGGACACGAAGTAAGCGAGCGAACGATCGCCCAGCCGCCACTTGGCGTCCGTGAGCGCTCGGTACGTGGCCGGACCGACGACGCCGTCGGTTATCAGACCTCGTTGCTGCTGAAAGGCGCGTACCGCGTGTTCCACCGACTCGTCGTAGGTGGCCGGTCCCACATGGCCGTTCGGTGGTGGTAAGAGCCCCAGCGCAACGAGAACGCCATGGATCTCGGTCACGGCCGGGCCGACGTCACCGCGGTGGAGCAGCTGCATGCACTCCTCGCTCGATTCAGGCACCGACCTCGGCCGGTGCTAACGACGTGTCATTACCCCCAAGTATCAGTTTATTCCGATGCGGTCCGCTGCGAAGTATTGTGCCTTGTCGCTGTGGAGTGTGGGCCATGGGCCGCACCGTCGTCGCTTCGGTACGTTCCGCTAGCCTGGTCGGCCCTGATCGTTGACCGTTCGAACACGAGATCCCACCGCCCCGGGGGACGGTGGGATCTCGTCGAGGTGCCACTCGGGCGTCGCCGCCCGGGTGTGACAGGTGTGGCCACCTGTCACAGGTAGTCGGAGATGTCCGAGAGCAACTGGTCCTTCGGCTTGGCACCGACGATCTGCTTGACCGGTTCCCCCTTGGAGAACAGCAGCAGGGTGGGAACCGACATCACCTGGTAGTCACGGGCGACACCGGGGTTCTGGTCGATGTCCAGCTTGGCGATGGTGATCTTGTCCTCGTGCTCCGAGGCGATCTCCTCCAGCACGGGGGCCACCATCTTGCAGGGGCCGCACCAGGTGGCCCAGAAGTCCACCAGGACGGGCTTGTCGCTGTTGAGGACGTCGTTCTTGAACGACTCGGAATCAACGGTAACCGGCTTGGCTGCCATCTTCGCTCCTTACTCGGTGCTCGGATCGGTACGGGACGGTGATCACCGGCCCCCTCGGCGCGGCGGGGCCACACCGGAAGCGGTCGGGTCTCCGCTCGCGGCCTTCAGTGGGCTGCCGCGGTGTCGGCCTCGGTGGTGGCTCCGTACCCACCACCGACGAGCTCCGGCGCGACCTCCGCCGCGTCGGAGGCCTCCTGCCCGGCCAGCCAACGCTCCGCGTCGATGGCCGCCTGACAGCCCGAACCGGCAGCCGTGACAGCCTGCCGGTACGTCTTGTCCACCAGATCACCCGCGGCGAACACACCCGGGACATCGGTGGCGGTCGAAGGATGGTGCACCCGCACATAGCCTTCCTCGTCCACCCCGACCTGGTCGGCGACGACCTTGCTGCGCGGATCGTGCCCGATCGCGACGAACATGCCCGTCACCGCCAGCTGCGACTCCTGCCCGGAGACGGTGTCCCGCACGGTCAACCCCGAGACGGTGCCCTCACCATTGACCTCGGTGACCACGCTGTTCGTGCGCCAGTGGATCTTCTCGTTCGCCCGCGCCCGCTCAAGCATGATCTTGGAAGCGCGGAACTCCTCACGGCGATGCAGGATCGTCACCGACCTCGCGAACCGGGTCAGGAAGGTCGCCTCCTCCATGGCGGAATCCCCACCACCGACCACGGCGATGTCCTGATCCCGGAAGAAGAAACC
>NZ_FOMZ01000002.1 GCF_900112765.1 Actinopolyspora alba | reverse complement strand
CCCCCCAACACACCGCCCACACACACCATGTGACACGCAAGCGTGAGACATCGCCACCACTATACGGCTCCCAACCCAACCACCACCCCGACACGCTTTTCAACTGAACACAGCGGCTGACACCCCCAACAGCCCCCCAAGGTTCTTTGGGTCGGTGGCCACAGCGGAGGAGACACGCCCGGCATCCATCCCGAACCCGGCAGCTAAGCCCTCCAGCGCCCCAGGTACTGCACCCCCACGGGTGTGGGAGACACGGACACCGCCGACCCAACCCCCCACAGTGTGGCCCGGACACCACCACGGTGCCCGGGCCACACAACTATCACCACCCCACACCCCGACAACCTCCCTAGAAATCGCCGGGGCAGGGCAGCACCCACTATGGGTTGTTCTCCGATACGGCTCAGTCGGAAGCTCTTCGTGCGAGTTCGTAGCAGATCACACCGGCAGCGGCGGCCACGTTCAACGACTCCACCCCGCCGTACATCGGAATGCGCAACCGCTCCGTGATCCGTTGACTCACTTCCTCCGAGAGACCGGCCGTTTCACTACCGAGCACGAACACCGCCCGGTTCGGGAAGTCCGCTCGGAAGAGATCCGTCCCGGCATGGGCATCCAGTGAGTACAACGGATACCCGGCCTCGGACAGCGCTTCAGCGGCAGTCCCGGCGTCCGGGCTGCGCAGGATCGGAGCGTGAAAGGCGATTCCCGCCGAAGCCTTGACCACCAACGGGTCCACATTGGCCACCCCACGGTGCGGCAGCACGATGCCGTCCATGCCCGAAGCCGTCGCGGTGCGCAGGATCATTCCCACGTTGGCCGGGGTGGTCAACCCGTCCAGCAGCAGCATGCTGCGGGGGGCGGTTGCCGGATCCGCCAGCGCGTCCTCCAACGGACGCATCTTCCGGGCCACCACGTCGGCTATCACACCCTGGTCGTGGCGTCCGTTGCCCGCGAGTACCTTCACGCGTTGCGCGCTGGCGCGCCGCACCGGTACAGCGCGGTCGTCGGCCGCTTCCTTGATCTCGCGGACGATGCTGCCGCTGATTCCCTCGGCGAGAACGACCTTGTCCACGCGAAGTTCGAGGTCGGACAGGGCTTCCAACACCGGTTTACGGCCGTAGACGGTCACGAACCGGTCGCGTGGTGAGGTTTCGGGCACTGTTGCGAGGCTCCTCTCGGAGAGTTGTCGTTCTTCGTCGAACGAGCGGCTCGGAAGTGGTCCGCCGTTGATCGGTTTCTTCGCCGGGACTTCACCGCTACACGGCCGCTCGGCGTTGCTTCGTTCGGTGTCCGTCGTGTGTCAGTATCGCGGCCATGTCCGATCGGTTGTCCGCGCTGGATGCCTCGTTCCTGTATCTGGAGGACCACACCACACCGATGCACGTCGGAGGTGTGGCTGTCTTTCGGCGGCCGAGCTCCGGATTCGACTACGACAGCGTGGTTTCGTTCATCGAACGCAAGCTCGCACTGGTGCCGCGTTACCGCCAGAAAGTCGTACAGATCCCCGGTCGGCTCGCCAGACCGGTTTGGGTGGACGACCAGAATTTCGACATCAGTTACCACGTACGCCGTTCCGCGCTACCCAAACCAGGCAACGACGAGCAGCTGCACGATCTCACCCAACGGTTGATGTCGCGGAAACTGGACACCACTCGGCCGCTCTGGGAAGTCTACCTGGTGGAGGGGCTCTCCGAGGACCGAACAGCGGTGATCACGAAGACTCATCAGGCCATGATCGACGGTATCGGTGCTATCGACATCGGTCAGCTGATTCTGCAGACCACCCCCGCTGCCTCACCGGCGGAGCACAGCGATCCCTGGCTGCCGCGCCCCGAACCGGGTGCCGTGCAACTCGCCGTCAACGCGTTCACGGAGGCTGTTCGGCGTCCGGGGGAGGTGGTGGAGAACATTCGTGCCACCACCGTCGACGCCACCGCCACGCTGCGCAAGTTGTCGGGAGCCGTGGCGGGGCTCTACTCCGCGCTGCGCACCGCCGCTGTTCCGCCGCCGGGGACCCCGTTGAACGGGACCACTTCGTCGCAGCGGCGGTTCGCCGTTGCTCGGGCGCGGCTCGAGGACCTCCGGAACGTGCGGCGGCAGCACGGCGGAACCATCAACGATGTGGTGCTGGCCGTGCTCACCGGGGCTTTCCGGAACTGGTTACTTTCGCGGGGTGAGGCGGTAACCACTCGTAGTACCGTTCGCGCGATGGTTCCGGTCTCGGTCCGAGCCGATGGCCCCGCGGCAGTGGCGCGCGCCGAACTCGGCGACCTCCCGTTCGACGAGGTCTCCTCGTACCTGGTGGATCTGCCGGTGGGCGAACCCAGCCCGAGCATCAGGCTGCATCAGGTGAGTCACGCCATGCGTGCCCACGCCGAATCGGGACAGTCCGTGGGAGCGGACGCGCTGGTGCGGCTTTCCGGATTCGCCCCTCCGACCCTGCACGCACTGGGGGCCAGGGTCGCCAGTGGGCTGTCCAACCGGCTCTTCAACGTGCTGGTGACCAATGTTCCCGGTCCGCAGGTACCGTTGTACGCGGCCGGTGCGTCGATGTCCGAGATATTTCCGGTGGTCCCGCTGGTGAAGAACCAGTCGTTGGCCGTCGGGATCACTTCCTACAACGGGGGGCTGTTCATCGGCCTCAACGCCGACAGGGCAGCCATGCCGGACGTGGATGTCCTTGCTGCGATGATCGAGGAGTCGGTTGAAGAGATGATCGGAACGGTCGAGGTATGAGGATCTATTTGCCGGCCACGGTGCGGATGCTGCGGGAGTTCTTCGAACAACAGCGGCTAAGGCCGTTGAGTGGCACGGCCTTCGCACTGACTTCCGCCCTGCGGGAGTCGTATTCCAGCGGGGATGCCGAGGAGCTGGAGTACGCGGCCATGCGGGAGGCGGCCCGCGCCTCGCTCCGGCTGATTTCGACGGAGCTCGGTGATTCGCGGGAGGCCGAAGCGGAGGAGCCGCCTCGGCGAGTGGTGGTCTCGGCCGATGTGCGGGACGAGGAGGCCACGCTGCGGCCGGATCTGGACCACGCGGTGGTTCGGCTGGCCAATCCGGTGCCCTGGAAAAAGATCGCCGCGGTGCACGTGGACACCGCCGAGGCCGAGGAAGCGGTGCGGCAGGCGGCTTCGCTCATCGACGATGCGGACCTCGGGGAGGAGAAAGCCGAGCTGGCTCTCGGGGACGCCGAGGATCACGAGCTGGCCTGGTTCGCCCCGCAGGAGGTGCCGTTCATGCTCGAACTGATGTGATGGGGCCGCCGCGCGGCGACAAAGCGGCGACAAATTTTATGAATTTGATTCACTCGTCACGCCCGGCGCGGGAGCGCAGCAGTCTCCGTAGCGAGTTCAGCTGTGCTTGATGACCTTCCTCGGCCACGAACGTGTCGAGATGGCAGTCCGGATCCTCGGTACCGCCGAGATGACCGCAGTTCGGCGGACATTCCTCAGCCGCCGCGGCAAGGTCCTCGAACGAGTCCACGAGATCGCTCGCGGTGACGTGTGCCAGTCCGAAGGACCTTATCCCCGGGGTGTCCACGACCCAGCCGCCGATGTCTTCGGGCATCGCCATCGCCACCGCCGAGGTCGAGGTGTGTCTGCCCTTGCCTACCTCGCTGACTCGTCCGATAGCCCGCTCCGCATCGGGTACGAGGCGATTGACCAGCGTCGATTTCCCCACCCCGGAATGTCCCACCAGTGCGGAGACGCGGCCGTCCAGCGCGGCCCGCAGTTCCGTGGGGTCGGCGTCGAGGCGGGTAGTGATCACGGAGATTCCCAGCTCCGCGTAACCGGAGATCCAATCCTCCGGAGCCGCCAGATCCGCCTTGGTCAGGCACAGCACCGGGGTGAGGCCACCGGCGTAGGCGGCGACCAGGCAGCGGTCGATGAACCCGGAGCGGGGCGGTGGGTCCGACAGCGAGCTCACGATCACCAGCTGTTCGGCGTTGGCGACCACCACTCGTTCGTACGGATCGGTGTCATCGGCGGTACGACGCAGCACGCTGGTTCGCTCCTCGACCCGCACGATCCGGGCCAGCGTGTCCGGCTCGCCGGAGGTGTCACCCACCAGCCAGACGCGGTCACCGATCACTACGGGGGTTCGACCCAGCTCCTTGGCACGCATGGCAACCACCTGCTGCCGGGGGTCACCGTCGACGGCGCACGTCCACCTGCCCCGGTCGACGGCCACCACCATCCCCACGAGCGCATCGGAGTGTCCGGGACGTTGCTTGCTGCGGGGTCTGCTGTTGCGCCGGTTCGGGCGCACCCGGACATCGGACTCGTCGAGGTCTCGCCACCCCCGTTTGGCCATCACCGCTCCGCTCCCGTCACCGCAGGCCGCCCAGCATCTTCGTCCACATCTCGTCGAACCCTGGAAGTGTTTTGCCGGTGGTCGTTATGTCGTCGATCACCGTTCCCGGAACCCGCAGTCCCAGGATCGCTCCCGCCGTGGCCATCCGGTGATCGGCGTAGGAGTGCCACTGCCCCCCTCGCATCGGCCGGGGAACGATGGTCAGCCCGTCGGGATGCTCCGAGACCTCCGTACCCAGGCCGGTCAGCTCCGCGCGCAGCGCCGCCAGCCGGTCGGTTTCGTGTCCGCGCAGATGCGCGATCCCCCACAGACGCGATTCGCCGTGCGCCAGCGCGGCCAGCGCGGCGACCGTCGGGGTCAGCTCGCCGATCTCGTGCAGGTCCACGTCCACGCCGCGCAGCCGTTCCGGGCCGGTGACGGTCAACCCTCGTTCGTCCAGTCGGGTCCCGGCCCCCATCTCCCGCAGGATCCACCGGATCGCGTCCCCGGCCTGGGTGGTTCGCTCGGGCCAGCCGGGCACGGTGACTTCGCCGCCGGTCACCGCGGCGGCGGCGAGGAACGGGGCCGCGTTGGACAGATCCGGTTCGATCCGCAGCTCCAGCGGTTCGATCCCGCCCGGTGACACCGTCCAGGTGTCGGGTTCCGAGTCGTCCACGTCCACACCCTGCGCACGCAGCATCCGCACCGTCATCGCGATGTGCGGCAGCGACGGCACCGATTCCCCCTCGTGGCGCACGGTCAGACCGCGCTCGTACCGAGCGGCCGAAAGCAGCAACCCGGACACGAACTGTGAGGAGGCGGACGCGTCGACGGTGACTTCACCACCGTCCATTCCGCCCGACCCCTCGATCGTGAACGGGAGGCTGTCGCCGCTCACCCGAGCCCCCAGCGTCCGCAGCGCTCGCAGCACCGTGTCCAGCGGTCGTTCCCGAGCCCGCGGGTCCCCGTCGAAGGTGATCGTGCCCTCGGCCAGAGACGCGAGTGGCGGCAGGAACCGCATGACGGTCCCGGCCAGCCCGCAGTCCACGGTCGCCGGGCCGCGCGGTTTGCCGGGGGTGATAAGCCATTCGTCCTCGGGTCCGTCCGAGACCTCCACGCCGAGCGTGCGCAGCGCCGCGGCCATCAGTTCGGTGTCCCTGCTGCGTAGCGGTGATCGCAGTGTCGAGGGACCCGTGGCCAGCGCGGCGAGCACGAGGGCCCGGTTGGTGATGGACTTGGAGCCCGCGACCTCGACGGTGGCGTGCACCGCTTCTCGGGCCGGTGGGGCGGACCAGGGTGCGCTCATGGCTCGATGGTCTCGCACGCTGCGCCCGTCCCGGAAGTTCGGGTGCGCTTTCGCGGGTGCCCGTCAACCAGGTGCGGGTTGCGCGAGCACGCGGCGGAACTGGCAGCATAACCGCAACGTGGACGGTAAGTGTGGGTTCCGGTTCCGCGGGGCCTGCCGCTTCGCGGTGGAGGGAGTGGAGGTGCGAAGCGATGTGCGGTAGATACGCCTCGTCGAAGGCGCCGAGCGAGCTCGCCGCCGAGTTCGACGCGCGGGACGAGACCGGTTCCCGGGCGCCGGAGCCCGACTACAACGTCGCTCCGACCAAACCGGTGTTCGGTATCGTTCAGCGGCACCCGAGGGACGCCGAGGGCACTCCCGATCCGGACCGCTCCGAACGCACCGTGCGTGTGATGCGTTGGGGACTGGTACCGAAATGGGCCAAGGATCCCTCGGTGGGAAGCCGGATGATCAACGCCCGCTCCGAGACCGTGGCCACCAAACCGGCGTTTCGGGGGGCTGTTCGTTATTACCGTTGCCTGCTGCCTGCCGACGGCTGGTACGAGTGGAAGCGGGACAGCAGCCCCAAGCAGCCCTACTACGTCACCAACCCGGACGACTCCAGTCTCGGTATGGCGGGAATCTGGGCCACCTGGCGCGACCCGGCGGAGCCGGAGGCCGAGCCGCTGGTCAGCTGTGCCGTGCTTACCACCGAGGCGGTTGGTGAGCTCGCCGAGGTGCACGAACGCATGCCGCTGGTGCTCGCGCCCAGGGACTGGGCGGAATGGCTGGACCCGGACAACCAGGACGTCACGGATCTGCTGGTGCCCCCTTCGGGGGAACTGGTGGAGCGACTACGGATGCGCCCCGTCTCGCGTGCGGTCAACAGCGTGGCCAACAACAGTCCGGGACTGACCGAGCCGGTCTCCGAGAAGGACGCGCTGTTCGGATCATGACAAGAGTAGAGGTGGACACTCCGCACGGGGTGGCCCGTGCCGAACTGCACAGCGCCGCCGAGGGCCGTGCGGCGTTGCTGCTGGGACACGGCGCAGGCGGGGGGTTCGAGGCCGAGGACCTGGTCTGCGCGGCGCGTACCGCCACATCCTCGGGGGTGCACGTCGCGCTGGTCGAACAGCCCTACCGGGTGGCCGGACGTCGTGCGCCCGCTCCGGCCCGACAGCTCGACGCCTGCTGGCTGGCCGTGGCCGAGGATCTGGGGCAGCGGTGGTTCCCCGAACTTCCGTTGATCTTCGGCGGACGTTCCTCCGGAGCGCGGGTGGCCTGCCGCACGGCCGACGCCGGGGGAGCATCGGCCGTGCTGTGCCTGGCGTTTCCGCTGCGCCCGCCGGGAAAGCCGGACAAGGACCGAGGTGACGAGCTCTTCGCGGTCGAGGTCCCGACCCTGGTGGTGCAGGGCGAGAGCGATCCGTTCGGCGAACCGGAACCGTCCACCAATCGTGAGGTAGTGCTGGTTCCAGGGGACCACTCGTTGCGGGCGGACACGGGAGCGGTTTCGCGTGCCGTGGCAGAGTGGCTCGGCAGGATTCTGCGCCTCCTCGACTGAGGGAAGCGGGTGAGTGCGGCTGGCGGAGTGCTCACTTGGCGGAACCTCTCGCACGGCTCTCGCTCCGGGAGGCCCGACATCGGGTAGGCGACCTACACAACGTCGGGCCTTCCTCGCGAGAGCCGCACCGGAGAACCCGCGGCGGCGCCGATCGCGAGGGTGGTCGGAGTGCGGCCTGCGGGAGTGCTGGGAGCTCGGCCGCTTCGACGGCGCGGCGATTTCGCGAGAAATTGACGCTGTCCAGACAGGGAGTCGCCTCACGCGCAGGGTTAGGAGCGCGGCGCCGCTCTTGGTGGCGGTTCAGTGCGAGCGGTGGCTCGGATCGGACCGGTGGGTGGAATAGCGTGCCGTTGTCGACCGTTGCACGGGACGTGTTGACCGAGCAGAGTGGTACGGCCGTCTCCGGCGGCCAGCAGCCCAGCTTGAAAGAGTGCGTGCCGTCACGCGGTTCGCGGGATTCCGCGAAGCGTGCACGTGAAGGTACCGGGGTATCCTGGGAGAGTACTCATGCCGGTGAGGGCATGGGGGCGTCACCATCTCCACTTTCGTCTTGGTGGCGGGGAAGGAGCCCGGTGCCTGGTACCAATGGGCAGGCCAGTACTGCCGAGAACGAGCAGCCGGCGGAAACCGGTGAGCAGCAGCAGCGGGACGAGGCCACTCGGGCGGAGGAATCCGAGGCGACCGAGACGGCCGAACAACGGGTCGCCCGCTTCGAGCGTGACGCGATGCCGCTGCTGGACCAGCTCTACGGTGCCGCCCTGCGGATGACGCGCAACGCGGCCGACGCCGAGGATCTCGTGCAGGAGACCTACCTCAAGGCGTATTCGGCGTTCAAGTCCTACACCAGGGGGACCAACCTCAAGGCCTGGTTGTACCGCATCCTTACCAACACCTACATCAACGGTTACCGCAAGCGTCAGCGACAGCCCCAGCAGCAGCCCACCGACGAGATAGCCGACTGGCAGTTGGCGCAGGCCGAGAGTCACACCTCCAGTGGACTGCGCTCCGCCGAGCTGGAGGCACTCGACAGGTTGCCGGACACCGACGTGAAGTACGCGTTGCAACAGCTCGCGGAAGAGTTCCGCATGGTGGTTTACCTGGCGGACGTCGAGGGGTTCGCCTACAAGGAAATCGCCGAGATCATGGACACTCCGATCGGCACGGTCATGTCCCGGCTGCACCGTGGGCGCAGGCAGCTGCGCGGGATGCTGACCGACGTGGCGCGTGACCGCGGCTTCCTGCGATCCGAGGAGCGGGAGGTGAGCACGCCGTGAGCTGTTGTGAAGACCCACGGGCCTCCTGCGAGGACGTGCTCGCCGAGGTGTGGCTGTTCCTGGACAACGAGTGCGACCAGGAGCGGCGAGCCGCGCTGCGCAAGCACCTCGACGAGTGCAACTCCTGCCTGGAGCACTACGGAATCGAAGAGCACCTCAAGGAGTTGCTGCACCGCAAGTGCGGCGGTGAGCACGCTCCCGCCGAGTTGCACGACAGGCTGCGTAGCTCGATCCGCGAGAACGTGCTGCGCCAGGCCGAGGTGACCGTCGAGGACGGCCCCGAGGGCGCCTCGGTCGAGGTACGGAGCAGGCCGAGCTCCTCGACGGAGTGACTCCGCCGCGCCGTAGCCGCTCTCCGGACGCCACGAGAAGCCGGACAACACGAAAAGATGGCCCCGAACCGGTCAGCCGGTTCGGGGCCACTTCGTTGTGGGCCGCGGACGCGGCATGGTGCCGCGGTGGCGCGAGCGAGCCGTGTAGTCCGCGAAAAACCCTCACTTGCCGCGCAGCGGACGCTTGCCGTGATTGGCGTTGTTCTTGCGCGCGGCCTTCTTCTTGCGGGCCCGCTTGGCCATTGGGCACTCCTAATCCGACTCGAATTCGACCCCCCACAGTCTGACATGCGAGGTGACCTGGTGTTCGTGGGCGGTTGCCCACGTGGTTTCCTGGTGGTCGAGCGTCAGCCGGACGGGTTCCAGAAGGGAAGCGGTAGCTGGTGGCACACGAAATACGCGCCGAGATGGTTGCCAACGTCATGACCGTCGACGTGACCCCGGGCGATCAGGTCGGCAACGGGGACTCGGTGGTCGTGCTGGAGTCGATGAAGATGGAGATCCCGGTGCTCACCGAGCGCCCGGGACGGGTCGACGAGATCGCCGTCAGCCCGGGCGACGTGGTCCGGGAAGGGGACCTGCTGGCAGTGATCGAGAACCCGGGCTGATCGAGTTTTCCCGTTCGCCCGCTGCCGGTGCTTCGCCGGGTCCTGCCGCGACCGCTCGGGAGCGGGTGCCGTCGATTCGTGGTTCGTCGTGGGGCGGTCGAAAGGGCTGATCGTGTCTACTCTCAGTGATCTGTTGGCCGAGCACACCGGTCTGTCGGGAACGGTGGCCGACCATCTGCAGCTCGTCGTCGCGGAGTGGCAACTGCTCTCCGACCTGTCCTTCGCCGATTTCCTGTTGTGGGTGCCCGTCGGGCAGGACGATCCGGGGGACAATCGGTTCCTCTGCGTGGCGCAGGCGCGCCCCACAACGGCGCCGACGGCCCATTCGGAGGACCTGGTGGGCACTGCGGTGACCCCCCAGGACCATCCGCAGCTGCAGCGGGCCGTGCGGGAGAAACGCATCTGTCGGGAAGAGGACCCTCGGTGGCACATGGGGGTGCCCGTTCGGCGCGAGACCATTCCGGTTCGGCTGGACGACTCGGTGGTCGCGGTGTTGAGTCGGGACACCAACCTCGCGGTGCCCCGGGTGCCCAGTCCGCTGGAGATCTCGTACCTCGGCAGCGCCGCCGATCTCTGCCAGATGATCGCCGACGGTAGCTTTCCCACCGCCGAACCCTCCCCGGACGTGCACACCAGCCCCAGGGTGGGGGACGGTCTGATTCGATTGGACAGCGCCGGGACGGTGGTGTTCGCCAGTCCCAACGCGCTCTCGGCGTATCACCGGATGGGCCACGCCGCGGACCTCGTGGGCGGCCCGCTGGCTTCGTTGACCCGTTCGCTGTTGTCCGACCCCTTCGACGCCGACGAGGTGTCCCAGCGCATCCGGCAGGCTCTGGACGGTCAACCGGGAATGCGGATCGAGGCCGAGGCCAAGGGGGCCACGGTGTTGTTCCGTGCGCTGCCGCTGCAGCCGCGTGGCCAGGATGCCGGGGCGCTGGTGCTGGTCCGGGACGTCACCGAGGTCAAACGTCGGGATCGGGCGCTGCTGTCCAAGGACGCCACGATTCGCGAGATCCACCACCGGGTCAAGAACAACCTGCAGACCGTGGCGGCGTTGCTGCGGTTGCAGTCCCGGCGTACCGGCAACAACACGGCGAGGCAGGCGCTCGACGAATCGGTGCGGCGAGTGACTTCCATCGCGCTGGTGCACGAGACGTTGTCGATGTCGGTCGACGAGCGAGTGGATCTCGACGACGTCGTCGACCGGGTCATTCCGATGATGAGTGACCTCGCCAGCGCGAGCGGCGGTGTGACCGTACGCAGGCAGGGGCGTTTCGGTGAGGTCGCGGCGGAGCTGGCGACTCCGCTGGTGATGGTGCTTACCGAGCTGGTTCAGAATGCTCTGGAACACGCCTTCGCCGAGGGCGAGGGCGGGGAGGTCGTGGTACAGGCGGAGCGTTCGGCGCGCTGGCTGGACGCGGTGATCTCCGATGACGGTCAGGGCCTGCCGAAGGACTTCTCCCTCGAGCACGCCGAACGTCTCGGCCTGCAGATCGTGCGGACCCTCGTCGAGTCGGAACTCCGCGGGTCGTTGAGTTTGCGCGGGCGTGATCAGCGGGGTACCGAGGCGGTGCTGCGAGTCCCGTTGAAATACCGTCGCTGAGTCGCTGCCGCTGGGTGCGTCGATAGCGGGTGCACACGGGGGAGCGTGCTCCGATCGATCCTGTCGGCCCCCCTGTGGAACGCGGTCATCGCGTTCGCGACCGACATCGACGCGGATCGATCGATGGTGTTGTGCGGTTGTTGCGGTTTTCCGGCTGTCGCGCGTCCGATTACGGCGTCCCCGGGAATCCGTACGGGCCTCGCCCGTCTCCGCTCACGGAGTCCTGCCGGGACGGATCAGTCGGGCGCTCAGGCGTTGGTGGTGCGAGTGCGGGTCCGCGCGTTGCGACGCTTGAGCGCGCGACGCTCGTCCTCGCTCATACCGCCCCACACACCTGCGTCCTGTCCGGTCTCGAGGGCCCACGCGAGGCACTCGGACGTGACGGGGCAACGACGGCAAACAGCCTTGGCCTCGGCGATTTGCAGCAGGGCAGGACCGCTGTTCCCGACGGGGAAGAACAGTTCGGGGTCCTCGTCACGGCAAACCGCACGGTCGCGCCAGTCCATCGTTTTGCTCCTCGCTAGGCACGCCAATGCGCGCCGATCGTTGTTCCGGGGTGTTTGTGAATGCTTTCACGGAGTCCGTGCGCTTGTGAATGCTTTCACGAACTCGCGTAATGTCAAGGGGCCGATCACTACCGAGTGAGTGAGCTCACCCGGAAGATCGACAGCTCTTGACCTGGGGTTGGGTGACCACCGGAGGCGGTGCGGCCGACCCTGTGTGGTGCTTCCGTTGCGGCAAGTTATCCAACGACGCACAGAGCGTTCGGAACCGACACGAAATCGATCACCGAAAGCTCGCCGAGGGAGTCGCCGTCGACCTGTACTCGCAACGGCCGCTCACAGGTTACTCGCAACCGGCTGATGTTCGCACGCCTAAAAAGGGATTTTCCTTGTGGTTTAGCTCTATCGCTGAGCATTTGCGCTACATGTCGTAACACTGAGTGAGGAAGCATGTTGCCGAACGCGAATACACCGATACCCGTTTCGAAGCTGGTCTCGGGGTTGGTGTGCACCGGTCTGCGGCCCAGATAGGTCCAGGGATCCGCGTTGGAAATCATGGCCGCGTGTAATGCGGTCACCTGAGGCTCGTCGTCGGCCTGCACGGTGAGTAATGGTTCACGTCGGGCACTGGTCAGATAACAACGAGTCGCGGCGCTGGTGTACAGCCACGGTGTCACTCGCCGCCCCTTGCCGCGCCGGCGTTCCACCTCGGCGACCACGTCCGCGTCGATCCCCACCCCTGCGTTGAAGGTGAACCACCGGTCGTCCACCTTGCCCAGTCCGATCCAGCGGCTGCGCTGCTCGGCCAAGGCGTGCAGCAGCCCGTGGGTCGCTTCCAGCGGATCCCGGGGTACGCCGAGCGCGCCCGCGAAGACGTTGGCCAGTCCACCGGGGATCACCGACAGGCATGGGCGCTGGGTGGTTGTGGCCACTTCCGTGCGCAGCATTCCGTTGACGACCTCGTTGACGGTGCCGTCACCCCCGTGCACCACGATCAGGTCGGCCCCTTCGAGGGTGGCTCGTGCCGCGGCGTCGGCGGCATGGCCGCGATAACGGGTTTGCACCACGTCGAGTTTGACCTCGCTGGCGAGCGCGTGGGCCAGCACGTCCCTACCCGCGGCACTGGTCGAGGTCGCCTCCGGATTGACTACGAGAACAGCGCGCACACCCGAAGCCTAGCTGTAGTTCCCGGGAGGTTTCGTGCGGCGCCACCCCCCCCGTCTCGTAACTCCCCGGCGCTCGCGGCGGAACGGTGTGCCGGACGGGACCCGTAGCCGCCGTCTCGGGATCGTGTCGTCGGCGTGGGTTAGTGTTCTACTCTCGAAAGAGGGTGCTCAGGGGCTCGTGCTCCCGGAATCGCGCGAGCACGTGCCCGCGGCGGAAGGTTCCACCCGCGAACGGCTGTCCGGCGAGATATCCGTCCCGGTGTCCGGAACGACGGTGTCGTCCGGTAAGAGGGTCGGGCCGGAAGCCCTCCGGACCGGGAGTTCTCCCACGAGCCCTGTTACCTCACCGTGGATACATCACCCCAGGAAAGAGGCATTCGTGTCGGCAGCGACAGCCCCCCGCACCGTGCGTCTGGCCGGCCTGGTGACCGTGTTGCAGGCGGTTGCCGGAATCACATTCGTCGTGGCCCTGCTGATTCGGGCGAGCCAGGCCGATCTCGGTTCGGTGGGATCGCTCACCCGCAGCTCCACTTATGGTGAAGCCGGCTATTTCGGACTCATCTCCCTCGGCGTTCTCTTCGCGGGCATCGGGCTGCTTCGGAGCAAACACTGGGCCCGCACACCGGTGCTGTTGCTGCAACTGTTGTTGCTCGGTGCCTCCTGGTACGCGATGGGTCCCTCGGACAGCCCGCTGGTGGCCTTCGGGTTCGCCGTTCCCGCCGTACTGGTGCTGTGGTGCCTGTTCAACCGTGCGGGGCGGGAGTGGTGGTTGCGCTCCAGTACAGCTCCCGACGCCGAGCACGAGAACCACTCCGGCTGATCGAAGTTTTCCGGGACGCGTGTCCCCGCTCGTGTGGTGGTTTCCCGTGGGCGTCCGGTTCTCGTGCGAACGGTACGCGGCTTCCGGCGCCCCGCCCGCTCCCGGTTCGCGCCGCGGACGGTCGCGAGCAGCGTCAGCGACGCTGGTTCGAGCCACCCTCACCGCGGTTCTCCGAAGGGATGCTGCGCGGATTGGCCGCTGCCCAGCTCTCGGCCAGCCGTGCCAGGGCGCCTGGTTTGTCCCAGTCCGACGGGTTGGCCGGGATCGCCGCTATCCAGTTCTCGCGGTCCCTCGCCGGGTCCTCGTTCGGTCTGTCCGCGATCGTGAAGTGCTTCGGTCGAGTGACCTCGATGAACGGATTGCCCTCCACGACGTAACCGCGTTTGACCGCGATTTCCCGGTCGCCCTGCGCCCAGCGGAACGTGAGTCCGTGGTTGAAGTATCGGCTGATCGGGCGAGTGGGCATGGTGACACCTCGCGCTGGTGTGGTGCGTGTCGGTTTCGCAGATTACCGTGCTTTCGCCCGTGAGAAATCCGTCAACCGTGGGCTGTTCGATCGAGTGCCTCCCCGGTCAACCGGAAGACGGTCCACTCGTCCATCGGAATCGCGCCCAGCGACTCGTAGAAACCGATCGCCTGCTCGTTCCAGTTCAGTACCCACCATTCCAGGCGAGCGTATCCGTGTTCGACGCATTCCCGCGCCAGTTCCGCCAGCAGCGCCCGCCCCAGACCGTGCCGTCGGTACGACGGCTCCACGTAGAGGTCCTCCAGGTAGATGCCGTGTGTCCCCCGCCAGGTGGAGAAGTTGAGAAACCACAGCGCGAATCCCACGACTCGCCCGTCGAACTCGGCCACGTGGCCGTACAGCGCCGGGGTCGGCCCGAACAGCGCCCGCCGCAGCTGCTCCGTGGTGAGTTCGCACTGCTCGGGAGCTTTCTCGTACTCGGCGAGCTCGTGCACCAGCCGCACCACTGCGGGCAGGTCGGCCTCGGTGACTCGTCGTACTCCGCTGTCCCCGGCGTGGTTGTCCCCGGCGTGGTTGTTCCCAGCGTGATCTAACACCCGTTCAGGTTAACCGAGTCGTGCTCACATGATCATCTTCTCGGATCCGGGACGTTCTAGCGGACGTCGACCCCGAAAGCGATCACGTGGGCAGCTCCAGCGCCATCAGCACGTCGTCCACGAACCTGTCCCCGATGCGGAACTTGGCGCGCAGCCTGCCCTCGATCTCGTAACCCGCGGCGCGATACAACCGCATCGCCCGTTCGTTGGTGCCCAGCACCCGCAGCGTGATGCGGGTGGCGCCGCGCCGCAGCGATTCGGCGCGCACGGCTTCCAGCATCGTTCCTCCGATGCCCCGTCCCCGGTAATCGGGCAGCACCGAGAAGCCGTGCAGCTGTTGCACATGAGCCGTGGCGTCCGCGAGACGGGGATACGAGCTGGCCAGCGGGACGAGTTTCGAGAATCCGACCGCGAGACCGTTCTCGTCGGCGACCAGCACGTTCCCCGCCTCGACGTGCCCGTCGAAGATCGAACCCTCGGTCGAGCGCGGTGGTGCCGGACTCGTTTCCGGAGACCACGCCTCTCGCTGGATCCACTTCAGCCGCTGTTCCTCGCCGGGGTTCGCCACGCGGATCCGCACGCCCATACCGGTTTCCGTTTCGAGGGCAGGAGTGGAGGTCGGAAGTGAGCCTGGCAGCGCGGCCGCTCGGGCGCAATCAGATTTCGAGCGCTGCGGAACGAGGAGCGCGGAGTGTTCTCGGTATCCGGACCGTTCTCGTACGTCCGCGGTGGCTCAGCCACGGTCGCGGCGGCGTGTGACCGTGCCCGGGGTCTTCCGCACCCGGTCGTCCGGCTGCCCGGTTCAGTGTCCGGGTGCGACGGCCGATCACCGGTCCTTTCGGCGCCGGTGCTGATTCGTTCCGAAAACCGGGGTAGCGCGTTCGGGAAGACGCTCATGAGATCCGTACGTGTTCGGTTTTCGCGGCACGTGCGGCACGCGGTCGGTGTTGTACCATGCGCGCATGTCGAAGCGAAGAAAATTCGAATTCGTTCGATTTCGACGGTCGGGAGTGGTCAAGAAACGAATCATCGCGGCAGTGGCCGGTATTCTTGTCGTCACGACATCGGCTTCTTGTGGCGGTTTTTCGGGAGGCGAAGTACGGTCGGGGCGGGGCGAGTTCTCATTCGTGTCACCCGACGGCCGGACGAGGATCCTGTACGAGGAAGAGGATCGCGACAGCGTGGGGGGCTTGTCCGGATCCTCCGTCATGAAACCGGGGAAGACCATAGCTCTGTCGGACTACGAGGGCAAAGCGGTTCTGCTCAATCTGTGGGGATCGTGGTGTGCTCCCTGCCGGGGTGAGGCGGACGAACTCGAACGGTTGGACCGGCGGACCGAGGACGCGAACATCCGATTCCTCGGTGTGAATGTTCGCGACAACCGGAGGTCCGCTCAGGACTTCATGCACAATCTGGACGTGACCTACCCTTCCGTGTACGACCCGGACGGTAAAGTGGCACTGGCTCTGGACGGGCTTCCGCTTTCCACCGTGCCGATAACGCTCGTGCTGGACGACGAGCACGGAGTGGCCGCGATTTTCCTGGGTTCCGTGACCGCGGAAAAAGTGATGCCGGAGATAAGGAAAGTGGTGTGAAACGGCTGCGGTCGGATCACCTTCCGCGTGGTTCCCGGCCGGTCCGAACGGTTGCGTGTCGCGGGGGCCGAAAGGACGAAGAGGGGGCAGGGGCGAGGGGTGCGGCGTTCGTGGCCGAACGCGCGTCGACCGTGGCTCGGCGACCGGAGAAAAACGACGCCGACCGGCGGAAGCGTGTTCCGGCCGGCCGGCGTCGTGTGAGGACCTACGGGGCGTTCAGCCCTTCTTGGTCTCCCAGAAGATCTTGTCGATCTCGGCGATGTAGTCCAGCAGCTCCTGGCCCGTGGCCGGGTCCATCGAGCCCTTGGTGCCGGCCGCACCGGCGGCCTTGGTGGCCTTGTTCACCAGTTCGTGCAGCTGCGGGTACTTCTCGAAGTGCGGAGGCTTGAAGTAGTCGGTCCACAGTACCCACAGGTGGTGCTTGACCAGTTCCGAGCGCTGCTCGGCGATGTTGATCGCGCGAGTGCGGAACTCGGGGTCCTCGTTGTTCTGGTACTTCTCCTGGATGGCCTTGACGGACTCGGCCTCGATCCGTGCCTGGGCCGGGTCGTAAACGCCGCACGGCAGGTCGCAGTGGGCGGTTGCTTCCAGACGCGGGCCGAGAAGCCGCGACAGGAGTCGCATACTTCCTCCCTGAAAGTGACAGTGAATGCTCCGACGGGTCCGACCTTACTCCGTTACGATCGTCGTTGTCTTACGGAGGTAGGTGTGAGTTCGCTCGGTCGGTTGCGCTGGCGCAGGCTGCGTGTGCGAGGGCCCTCGATGGCTCCCACGCTGCGGGACGGGGACATCGTGCTGCTGCGGTTGCGCACCGAGCCGAGGCCCGGTGACGTCGTGCTCGTCAGGTGGTCGTCCAGGCCCAACCAGCTCTCGGTGAAGCGGGCGGTGTGCCGTGCCGAGGGAGGGTGGCACGTCACCGGGGACCACGCCGCTGCCTCCACCGATTCCCGCCTGCTCGGCCCCGCGGAGGTGCTGGGGGTGCTGCGCTGGCGGCTGGTGCCGCGTCCCGGCCGGATACGTTGAGTAGCCCCCGTTGGGGGTGTTCGGTGTGGTTCGGACGTGGGAACCCCGCGGTCGCGGTGAAAACGAGTCCGACTCGTGTTCCTGGTTGTCACGATTCGTGTTCGCGGGTCCGGTGGTGAGGCAGTGCCTGTCGTTTGGCGCCTGTCGCCAGGCCGGTCACTCGGCGGAGCGCAGCCGCTCGTAGTGCTCCAGGCAGTCCTCGTGGTGCGGCAGGATGCCCGCATCGCTCGCCTCGGCCAGTGAGGGAGCGGAACGATCCTTTTCGGACAACACCGGTTCCGCGTCGAGCTCGTTCCACGGCAACCCGAGCTCCGGGTCCAGCGGGTTGACCGCGTGCTCGGCCGGGGGATTGTACGGCGTCGAGCAGAGGTAGATCATCACCGTGTCATCGGCCAACGCCGCGAAGGCGTGCCCGAGGCCTTCGGCCAGGTACAGCCCGTTGTAGTTCCGCGAGTCCAACCGGACGGCTTCCCACTGCCCGAAGGTGGGTGAGCCGATCCGCACGTCGACCACCACGTCGAGCAGGCTCCCCTGTGGGCAGTAGACGTACTTGGCCTGGCCCGGCGGAACGTCCGCGAAGTGCACACCGCGCACCACGTTGCGATGGGACACGCTGTTGTTGAGCTGTGCCAGGGGCAGTCGGTGTCCGGTCGCTTCGGCGAACGCCTCCTGCTGGAAGGGAGCAACGAACAGCCCCCGGTGATCGGGAAAGGCCGGAGGGGTGAATTCCACGGCACCGCTGATGCCCAGTCGACGCATGTCCACACCGGCAGCCTATTACCGGCGTTCTCCGGTCGTGTCGTCGGGAAAGTATCGGCGGATTTTCTTCTCCGGTACGGACGATCACCGGAACGAGTGTTGACAATTTGTTGAAGATGCTGGTGTGGTGTGACCCTAGTCGCAGACAGCCCCGGGGGTGGCTGACATACTCGGCGAACCGCAGCGTCCGCCGAGCTGCTGCCCGGACCTGGGCAGTCGGTCTCGGTCGCCCCTAGACGCCTCGTCGAGTGGCACCAGTCCACACGGCGTGCGACGTCGCCCATCTGCCGCCCGGGAGTCGCTCCCGGTGGCCAGGTCAAGGCAACAGGAGGACGCCGTGACCACCGTTAGTGATCATCAGAACACGTCCGATTCCGCGTCCGCACCGGCAACGCCGAACGCGGAGTTGACCCACGAGGAGATATTCGGAGCGCACGAGGGTGGAAAGCTGGCCATCGCCCCCACCGCCCCGTTGACGAGTCCGCGCGACCTCTCCATCGCGTACACGCCGGGTGTGGCCAAGGTCAGCCGTGCGATCAACGCGGACCAGACGCTGACCTCCCGCTACACCTGGACCAGTGGGCTGGTGGCGGTCGTCAGTGACGGCACCGCCGTGCTGGGGCTCGGTGACATCGGTCCGCGCGCTTCGCTGCCGGTCATGGAAGGCAAGGCGGCGCTGTTCAAGAACTTCGCCGGTCTGGACTCCATCCCGTTGGTGCTGGACACCACCGACAACGACGAGATCGTGGAAACCCTGGTCCGGCTGCGTCCCTCGTTCGGCGCGGTCAATCTGGAGGACGTGGCCGCGCCGCGGTGCTTCGATCTCGAACGCAGACTGGTCGAGGCCCTGGACTGCCCGGTCATGCACGACGACCAGCACGGGACGGCGGTCGTGACCCTCGCCGCGCTGCGCAACGCCTGCCGGCTCTCGGGACGCGACTTCGGTTCGCTGCGCGTGGTGATCTCCGGGGCGGGGGCCGCGGGGGTGGCCTGTGCCGAGATCCTGGAGGCCGCCGGTGTCGGTGAGGTCGTCGTGGCGGACTCGCGAGGTGTGATCCACTCCGGCAGGGACAACCTGACACCGATCAAGGCGGAACTGGCCGAGCGCACGAACCCCCGGCACGTCACCGGCGGCCTGCCCGAAGCCCTGCGCGGTGCCGATGTGCTCATCGGCGTCTCCGCGGGCACCATCCCGGAGGAGCTGGTGGAGACGATGGCCGACGACGCCGTCGTGTTCGCGTTGTCCAATCCGGATCCCGAGATTCATCCGGAGGTCGCGGCCAGGCACGCGAGCGTGGTCGCCACCGGCCGTAGCGACTTCCCGAACCAGATCAACAACGTGCTGGCGTTCCCCGGGATCTTCAAGGGGGCGCTCCACGCCGGCTCTCGGATGATCAGTGACCGGATGAAGGTCGCCGCGGCCGAGGCCATCGCGGCCGTCGCCTCGGAGGAGCTGGCCGCCGACTACATCGTGCCCAGTCCGCTGGATCCCAGGGTCGCGCCGGAGGTCGCCGACGCGGTCGCCGAGGCCGCCCGGAAGGACGGCGTGGCCACGGCCTGAACAGCGTATTCGCCTCTCGGGGCACGAGTCGCGTCTTCCCGGCGCGTCAGTCGGATTCCTCGCGGGGCGGGACTACCCGGCCGGTTGGTTCCGTGGTGGCAGCCGAACCGGAACCGCACGAGAAGACGGGGCCGGTCGACGACAGGGCTCGTCGTCGACCGGCCCCGAGTCGTTCGCCATGACCGGCTGGGAGACGCGTCGAGCGGCCGTGCGGGTCGGCGGAGACCCGGTGACACCCGACCCGTGTACGCTTCCGGTTCCGAACGTCACTGTGTGATTTGTTCGACAGCGCGTCACGTTATCGACGGCTCCACGTCTCAGCTTGAGGAGAGTCAGCCGTAACGGTGACGTCGCGGCTTAGCTTTTCACCCGAACGCCGGTATGGTTGGAATTGTCAGTTGTGGTCCATGCCACTATTGAACGATCGGCCGGTCGGGGGCGTAGCGCGAACGCAGTGGCGATGCGGAGGTTGGTCCGTGACCGAACGCAGCAGACAGGACCGGCGAGCGGGACGGGGGAAACCACATCCCCCGGAGACGTACCAGCCGGTCGGTCCCGGTGTGACCGCCGATCTCGACGCGGCGGTGGAGCCGTTGCCCGATGCACCCGCACTGTTGAGCAGTCCGTCCGGGACGATCATCCGCGCCACCGATCAGGCCGCCACGCTGCTGGGAGCGAACTCCGGTGGTGCTCTGCCGGGGCGCTCCCTGAACGAGTTGCTGACCGTCGAGGGGGAGTTCGCCAAGCCGAGCGATCGTGCCCAGGACATCTGGTTCCGCGTCCTGAGCTGGCAGAATCGCGGAAACCCGAAGTTGACGGTCACGCTGCTCGTCGACGTCTCCGACCTGATGACCCCCACCGCACGGACGCTGGCCAACGAACGCCGCAAATTGCAGAACGCGCAGCGCGTGGCCGGACTGGGCACCTGGGAGGGGAACCCGCACACCAACACCCTCCGGTTGTCCGAAACGCTGCTGGAGATCACCGGTACCCCTCCCGGTACCGAGACCACGTACGAGTACTACCTCGATCACATTCATCCGGAGGACAGCCCGCGGGTCGACCGCTGTTGGCAGGAGTTGATCGAGAACCACATTCCGCTCGAGATCGAGTACCGCTATATCCGTCCGGACGGGGAGATGCGGATTCTGCTCTGTCACGGAGCAGTGATAACCGACGTCGCCGACCGCCCGCTGCTGGTCGGGACCGCCCAGGACGTGACCGAGCAGCGCACCGCCGTCACCCGCATGGAACGCTCCAGCCAGCGATTCACCGACCTGGTGAGCGTCGTCCCGGTCGGCATCGGGCTGTTCGACGAGACCGAGCGGTTGATCGACGCCAACGACGCGATGTGCGACCTGCTCGGCTACCGGTTGCAGGAGCTGCGGGGTAATACGGTCAGCGGGATAACGCATCCCGACGACCCCGGGGGCGGCCTCGGCGGAACCGAGCTGCGGCACGCCTCGAACGGTCGGCGCGACGAACCGCTGCAGCGGATGCTGGCCCGCTCCGACGGTCGACCGGTCTACTGCGAGCTGCACAGTTCGTTGTCGGTGCGCGACGACGGCACGAAGTCCTGGCTGGTGGTCTTCCAGGACGTCACCGAACGTCGCCGCAACGCGGAGGCCCTGCGGTTCCAGGCCACCCACGACGAGCTGACCGGACTGCCCAACCGGGCCGCGGTCAAGGAAATGCTGGGCAACATGCTCGCGGAGGGCGACCCCGATCGCATCGCGGTGTTGTTCTGCGACATCGACAACTTCAAGCGGATCAACGACTCGCTCGGCCACGACGCGGGGGACGACCTGCTCGTGGCACTGGCCCGGCGGCTGGAGGGCGGGCTGCCCGACGGCTGTGTCGCCGCTCGTATTTCCGGTGACGAGTTCGTGGTCATCTGTTCCGACGTCCACGAGGTGGGGGGTACCGACTCGCTGGCCACCAGGGTCTCCGGTCTGTTGCGAACCGCCGTTCCGGTACGCGGCCAGCTGGTTCGGGTATCGGCCTCCATCGGTGCCTCCGTACCGGACGGGACCAACGACGGTGCCGATCTGCTCCGCTTCGCCGACGCCGCGATGTTCGAGGCCAAGCGGGGTGGCCCCGGCAGGGTGTCGTTGGCCGGGCCGTCGCTGATGGCTTCGGCGGACAGCCAGCTCCACTTGGAGGGGCAGCTGCGGGAGGCGCTGCACCACGACCAACTGACGCTGTACTACCAGCCGGTGGTGGATCGGCACGGAAGCATCGTCAGCGCCGAGGCCCTGCTGCGGTGGCCGCACCAGGAACGTGGCCTGCTTTCCCCCGGGACCTTCCTGCCGGTCGCCGATCAGGGCGGACTGATGCGCGACATCGACCGCTGGGTGCTGCGCACCTCGCTGCGCGAGGCGGCGGAGTGGCCCGGATCCGGCGCGACGGCGGTGTCGGTGGCGGTGAATCTGGCCGGGATGGTTCCCGGCGATCACGATTTCGTCGACTACGTCACCGACTGCGTGAACCAGGCGGGTATCTCCTGGGACAGAGTGGTACTGGAACTGGTGGAGAGTTCCCTGGTCGATCTGCCCTCGCGTGCTCGGGCGGCCATGACGGAACTGGTCGATCGGGGTGCGAGGTTCGCCGTGGACGACTTCGGCACCGGCTTCTCGTCGTTGGCGCGGCTCAAGGAACTACCCGCGCAGATCATCAAGGTCGACCGCCGGTTCGTGGCCGACATCCACTCCGACAACAGCGACTTCGCGGTGGCCAAGGCCGTCGTGGACATGGCCAACGCCATGGGGCGTTCCTGCATCGCCGAGGGGGTCGAGAACGCGCAGCAGTTCGACACCCTGCTCGGGGCGGGAGTGCTCAAGCACCAGGGCTGGTTCTTCTCGCCGCCGGTTCCCGCCGCCGAGTTCCACGCCATGCTCGCCGGAGGTTCCCTCATCGCCGCACGCGGGCCGAATTAGTGGATTCCGCAGCTTGGTTGTCGCGGGTGGTGACTTGGCGGAACCTCCGGCACGGCTCTCGCTGCGAGTGCCCCGACATCGGGTAGCGACCTACACGACGTCGGGGCCGTCCTCGCGGGAACCGCACCGGAGAACCCGCGGTCGGTCCTGCTGCGAAGGTGGTAGGAGTTCGGCCTGCGTCGATGGCGCGGCGATTTCGCGAGAAATCGACGTCCGCCTCGGCGCCGCGCGGTGCCGGCTCACGAGTCGGCTTCGGTGTGCAGCAACGTGCTCAGCCGGTGGCGGGGGAGGTCGATCAGCCGCAACCCCAGATCGGTGCTGTCGGCCACGAGCGCTTCGACGTGGGCCTTCGCCGCCCGTTTGGTCAGCGGGGCCTCGGAGTTCGCGATCAGAGCCTCGCGCCAGACGTTGCCGATCTTGCCGTGTGCCCGGTGCGAGAGGTACCCGGCGATCCCGCCGCCCTGCTTCCGGCGTTCCGCGACCACGACCGCGTGGTTGGCGTCCGGTTTGCCGCGTTGGAAGCGCAGCGAATACTTGGCTCCCACCACGTGCGACAGTGAGTTCTGCGCGTGCTCGCTGGTGATGTCGGGATGCCGGTTCGGCACGAGGAAACCGGCCCGGTCGGCGTTGCAGGCGAGCAGCATCCGCAGCAACCACGGTCCGGGATCGGCGCGGAGGTCGAAAACCGGGACCGCTCCACCGGTCCGCAGCGGACGTTGCCAGCCGGGCGAACGCAGTTCCCCCACCTCGCTGCCGACGGCCCCACCGAGCGCTCGCAGGAAATCGGTGCCGGGAGCTTCCTCGCCGCTTTCCAGCGATTGCGGGCCGTGAGTGTAGATCGCCTGCCGCTCACCCGTCGACTTGTGGGCTTTCGCGGTGGGCAGGCACACGTACAGCGCGCTCGTGCTCCCGATGGCCTCGGCCCCGTGGTACTCGTTGAAATCGGCGACGATGTTCTCGAACACCATGCCCAGCCGCAGCAGTTCCTGCTGCACCTTGTGTCCCAGCGCCGGTGTGCGCGGGCTGAAGCCGTAGGCCAGCAGCAGTCTGCTGTTGCCGTCGGCCATGGCCTCCGCGGCCCGTGCGGTGAACAGCCCCATCCCCTCGGGGGTGTAGGGCGGGTCGCTGAAGACCAGCTCGAAGCCGTCCACCAACGCCGTCGGTAGTCCGAACCGCAGGTCCGCGTGCACGGTGTGCACCGGAAGCCGGTGTTCGGCCGCGATTCCGTCGATGTGGGCGAGGATCCGCTCGTCGAGGTCGACCACGGTGACCCGCAGCTCCGGTACCAGCAGGCAGCTCGCCAGCGAGGTCAGGTCGTGATCGCCGAGCAGCAGCAGGTGAGCCCGGTGGAGGTCGTAGTTGTCGCGCAGCCACGCGGCGCGACGCACCGCGGTCTCGGGGGTGGCCGTCACGTGGTCCAGCGCGGCGCAGGGCGCCGGGCCGGTGGCGATGAACTCGCCGAGGAGCCGCTCGACCTCCTCGTCCTCCCGTGGGGCCTCGTGCTCGCCGAACAGGACCCGTTCCCGGTAGAGCTGGTGAGCCGAGTCCCGCAGCCGGTAGCCGTCCGGTCCTCGCTCGACGTCCTCGCCCGCCAGCCGAAGCAGTTCCTCCACCGTTCTGCGCGGTGTGCGGCAAAGGCGTACCAGTTCCGGCAGCGTGTGCGGTCGGCGTGTCAGCAGTGCGAAAACGTGCCGCAGCGGACGTGCGAGCACGCCTTCGTGGTGGAGTCGCTCGCGAACCGCCTCGACTCCCGCGGAGTCGGTGGCGATTTCAACCTGGGTGCTCATGTCCCGTCCCGCTGTCGGTGTCCGCACTCGTCCGGTTCGGCGGTGCGCAACCAATTGTGCACACCAGCGGGCGCCCCACATCCCGGCGCCCTTCGTGCTCGAAACGTGTTCGTCGGTGTCACAGGTGTGAGTTCCGCAGGGCACTTTCGTGTGACTTCTGCTGTCGGAACGGAGTGGTGGTTACGCGTAAGTCTCATTACATCGCGTGAGACAGCTGATCGGGTTAAGCTCGGCGAGGCTTGCGACGGTCGGCGAGTGACCGTCGGTGATCCGGGAGGGGGCTCGGTGATCGAGTTCCGGTCCGTGCGCAAGCAGTACGACGACGGCACGGTCGCCGTGCAGGAGTTGAGCCTGACCGTTCCGGTGGGAACGATAACCGTGCTGGTCGGCCCCTCCGGTTGTGGCAAGACCACACTGCTGCGGATGGTCAACCGGATGATCGAACCCTCCTCGGGGACGGTGCTGGTCGACGGCGACGATGTTCGCGACTCCGACCCGGCCGGGCTGCGCAGGGGTATCGGCTACGTGATCCAGCAGGCGGGACTGTTCCCGCACCGTACGGTTCGGGACAACGTCGCCACCGTGCCCCGGCTGTTCGGACACAGTAGACGCGACGCGCGGCGTCGGGCCGAGGGCCTGCTGGAGCGCGTGGGACTGCCGGCCGAGCTCCGGAAGCGCTACCCGGTCCAGCTTTCCGGTGGGCAGCAGCAGCGGGTGGGGGTCGCCCGTGCACTGGCCGCCGATCCGCCCGTGCTGCTGATGGACGAACCGTTCAGCGCCGTGGACCCCGTGGTGCGGGAGGGGCTGCAGGACGAGCTGCTGCGGTTGCAGGGCGAGCTGGGCAAGACCGTCCTGTTCGTCACGCACGACATCGACGAGGCGGTCAAGCTCGGCGAGAACGTCGCGGTACTGCGGCAGGGCGGTTACCTCGCGCAGTACGCGCCTCCCGAACAACTGCTGGCGGAACCCGCCGACGACTTCGTGACCTCGTTCGTCGGGCGGGACCGCGGCTACCGCAGACTGTCCTTCGTGGATTCGGACGGGCTCGTCCCCGGTCCCGTGGACACCGTTCGCATCGGCGACACCAGCGCGGATGTTCCCAGCCAGGCCGAGTGGGTGCTGGTGCTCGACCCGCACGACCGGCCACGCGGCTGGCTCCCGCCGGGAGCCCCCATCCACGGCCAGCTCACCGAGGACCAGCTGATCGCGGGTGGGTCGCTGCACACCAGTGGTGCCCCGCTGCGCGGCGCGCTGGACGCGGCCCTGTCGGCTCCCTCCGGTCTCGGGGTCGTCGTGGACGAGGACGGCGTCCACCTCGGTGTGGTCACGGCCCGACAGGTGCTCGACATCCTGGAATCACGGCGACATCCGGCGGTCACCGAGGGTGCTGTCCAGTGATGGACGAACTGCTCAGGTACTTCTCCAGTCCGTCCAACCGCGAGGTGCTGCTGGAGCAGATCGGCCAACACGTCTACCTCTCGCTGGTTCCGCTGCTGGCCGGAGTGCTGCTGGCGCTGCCGCTGGGCAGGATCGCCCAACGGATCGGCTGGTCGCGGGCGGCGCTGCTCGGCACCGCCGGCATCGTCTACACCATCCCGTCACTCGCGGTGTTCGTGCTGTTGCCCAGCCTGATCGGTACCGACTTCACCTCGTCGCTCAACGTCGTCATCGCGCTGACGCTCTACACCACGGCGCTGCTCGTGCGCCCGGTGCTCGACGCCCTGGAGGCGGTGCCCACCCACGTCACCATCGCGGCCACCGCGATGGGCTACCGACCGCACCGCCGGTTCCTCGCGGTGGAGCTGCCGCTGGCGGTCCCGGCGTTGACCTCGGGAGTGCGGGTGGCCTCAGTGAGCAACATCAGCCTGGTCAGCGTGGGTGCTCTGGTGGGGACCGGCGGGCTGGGGCGGTTGTTCATGGTCGGTTTCGAGCGGGACCTGGTGCAGATCCCCGTCGGAATCGTGCTCACCGTGCTGCTGGCGCTGCTGGTCGATCTGCTGCTGGTGCTCGGCTGCCGACTGCTGACTCCCTGGGAACGCGCCGGGCGGGCGGTGATCGCTTCGTGATCACCGACATAGCGGCCTGGCTGCTCGACCCGTCGAACTGGACCGGCGACGAAGGCGTGCTGCGCCAGGCGTGGTTGCACCTGCTCTACTGCCTGTTCGCGGTCTGCGCCGCTGCCCTGTTCGCGGTTCCGCTCGGCCTCTACATCGGACACACCGGTCGAGGCTCGGTGTTCGTCGTGGGATTCAGCAACGCGATGCGCGCCCTGCCCACGCTCGGTCTGGTGACCGGGCTCGCGGTGTTGTTCCGGGGAAGCGTCGCGCTGGCCGCGCTGGTGGTGCTCGCTTTTCCCGCCGTGCTGTCCGGCACCTACGCCGGGGTGCGTGCGGTTCCTTCGCAGGCGGTGGATGCCGCCAAGGGCATGGGCATGACCTCGAAGCAGCGGTTGTGGCAGGTGGAGCTCCCCAACGCCCTCACCTTGCTGATGGGCGGGGTGCGCAACGCGATGTTGCAGGTCATGGCTACCACGGCGGTCGCGGCTTATGTCGGCCTCGGCGGTCTGGGGCAGTTGCTGATCGAGGGGCAGACGATCGGGCGCTACGACCAGATGGCCTCGGCCGCGATCCTGATCGCGCTGCTGGCCGTGCTGGTCGATCTGGCACTGGCGGGGCTCACCTGGTTGCTCGTACCACGCGGGGTGACGCTTACCGCCGCGAACACCGGGGCACGGCCCCGAGGCAGGAGGAAACAACGATGAAGCGGCTGGTAGCACCGGTGGTCGCCTTGGTGGCCGCCACGGGACTGCTTTCCGGATGCGCCGATCCCACCGAGTCGGGTGCCGACTCCGGTGGGCCGATCGTCGTGGGATCGGCCAACTTCAGCGAGAGCCAGCTGTTGATGGAGGTCTACGCCGAAGCGCTGCGCGGCACCGGTGCCGAGGTCACGACCAAGGGCCGCATCGGTGCTCGCGAGGTCTACGTCGGCGCGGTCCGGGACGGTGAGATCTCGGTCGTTCCGGAGTACACGGGCAACCTGCTGCGGCACTTCGAGGAGGACGCCTCGGCCACCGGCTCCGAGAAGATCTACCGGGAGCTCGAGGGAGCGTTGCCGGACAGTCTCCGGGTGCTGGACTACTCCGCGGCCGAGAACTCCGATGTGCTCACGGTGACGAGCGAGACCGCCGAGACCGGGCTGCGTTCCATGTCGGATCTGGGATCGCGTTGCGGCGACCTGGTGCTGGGAGCGCCCTCCGAGTGGGCACCGCGCTGGAAGCAGCGCATCTCCGAGGTGTACGGCTGCACCTTCGCCGACATCAAGAACCTGGAAGCGGGCAGCGTTCGGGTCGACGCGCTCAACGACGGCCGTATCCAGGTGGCCAACCTGTTCAGCACCACGGCCGCGATCGACAGCGACAACCTGGTGACCCTGGACGACCCGAAGAACATGTTCCCCGCGCAGAACGTGCTGCCGCTGGCGCACCAGGGGGCGTTGAACGATGAGCAGGCCGGGGTGCTCAACACGGTCTCCGAGCAGCTGACCACGGCCGATCTCACCCGCATGAACAAGAAGATGTCGGTGGACAAGGCCAATCCGAAGGATTTGGCCAAGCGGTTCGTGGACCAGCTCGAACTCTGACGCGGCCTCGAACTCTGACGCGGCGCTGCCGCCCGGGTTGCCGGGACTCGCTCGGCGGGATCTACCCGCCTCGTGAGCGGGTGCCCGGCAACACTGGTACCGGGCAGCGCTGAGTCAGGACAGCGGGTGGGCGGAAGTCAGGTCCCGGAGCGCGCGGCCCAGACGGTGCGTTCGGTGCGCACCGCGAGGTCGTCGCGGCGCAGGATGCTGCCCGGCCCCTCGGTGTCGAGCAGCCGGTCGAGCGCGCTCAGGTCCTCGGCCGCCAGTGTCTCGGCGATGCCGCCGCGGATGCGCCGCAGGCTGCCGAGGGCGTACCTGCCGACCGCCTCGTCGCGTGAACCCTCGATGTCGACGGTGATGCCGCGTTCGCCCGCGACGGTGAAGCCGGCGGCGGTCAGCTTCGGCCCCCAGTCGGCGCCCCTGTGGGGCAGGTGCTCGGCGTGGCGGCGCTCGCTCGCGGCGTGGCAACGCTCCTCCAGGCCGGGGCGCTCTTCCGGGGCGTTCTCGGGCAGGAAGCGGGGAAAGCCCGCCAGCTCGATGACGGCGAGCAGTCCACCGGGAGCGAGGATCTCGTTGACCCGGCGCAGCGCGCGGTCGGGATCTGCCATGTGGTGCATCGATGCGGACGCCCACACCAGGTCCGGAGTGCCGAGGTCGGGCCAGTCGGCGTCGAGATCGGCCTGCACGGTGCGCACGCGCTCCGTCAGCCCCGCTGCCTGTGCCTTCTCGCGCAGTCGCTGGAGGTGCCCCGGCGAGGAGTCGACCGCCGTTACGTGTGCCTCGGGGAAGTGGTCGAGCAGGGCGAACGTTCCGGTGCCCGTTCCGCAGCCCAGGTCCACGATCTCGCGGGGAGCGGCCGTGACTGGCAGCCATGCGGCGATCGAATCGATGTGCTCGGCGAGCACTTCCGCGTCCAGTTCGAGGATCTCGGCCTGGTCCCGGTCGTGCTGGTGGTCCCGGTCGTGCTGGTGGTCGTGCGCGGCATCGTGGTGAGTCGCGTTCGCGTGTGGGTGGCTCATGTGTCCCACGCTAGAATCGCCATGCGTTTTTGGCACGGAAATTTGCCAATTACGCAAACACGGCCGAGGTGTCGGGGTGTGGCGGTCGACATAACCTTGCGTGTTGCGAAAATTTGCATAGCACGCAATAATCGTCGTGTGACGACGACACACGTGGCTGCCGAGACAGGCCTGCGCGAGCGCAAGAAGCAGGCCACTCGTCGCGCGCTCCGCGGTGCGGCACTGCGACTGGCCGCGGCCCACGGTGTGGACCAGGTCACGGTAGAGGCGATCGGCCAGGAGGCCGGAGTCTCGACACGGACATTTTTCAACTACTTCGGCAGCAAGGAAGAAGCGCTGGTCGGTGACGGAGCCGAACTCCGGTGCCGGATAAGCACGGCCCTGGCGGCCGTCCCCGACCAGCCGTTGCTGTCGATCCTGCGACAGGCCCTGCACGAGGCAGCGGTCGATGTCGTCGACATGCGCGAGGAGATGCTGCTGCGCAAACGGCTGCTCTCCGAGTGTCCGGCACTGTTGCCGCAGCACATGGCCAACTTCGCCGCCGCCGAACGCGCCATCGCCGAAGCGGTGGCCGAGCACCTCGGCGTGGACGTCGAGAGCGAACTACGCCCCAAGCTGGTGGCGGCGACGGTCACCACGGTGGCTCGCGTGACCTTCCAGCACTGGCACGGCGGCAGTGACGCCGAACTCGACGCGTTGATCGACGAGGCATTCGACCGGCTTCAGCTCGGCCTCTGAAATCGCACGGCTCCCCGGTGTCGGTACGACCGGGATCCCACACCGCACGTTCCACGAGCGACACCGCCTGTTGACGACGAGGAGTTTCGTTGCCGAACGCCGCGCCCTCGCGCGCCCGCGACGCGACCACGTTACCCACCGGGGAAGGCACGCCACCTCCCGAGGATGAGACGCGGCTGAGCCAGGGCCGCATCTGGTTGATTTTCGTCGGTCTGATCCTGAGCATCCTGCTGGCGGCGCTGGACCAGACGATCGTGTCCACTGCACTGCCCACGATCGCCGGTGACCTGGACGGTTTCGACCGGATCTCCTGGACGGTCACCGCCTATCTGCTCGGCCAGGTCGTCACCATGCCGTTGTACGGCAAGTTGGGGGACCTGCTCGGCCGCAAACCCGTTTTCCTGTTCTCCATCGGCATGTTCCTGCTCGGCTCCGTGCTCGCCGGAATCGCGCAGTCGATGAACGCCTTCATCGCCTTCCGCGCCGTCCAGGGAGTCGGGGCCGGTGGCCTGATGGTCGGTGCGCAGTCGATCATCGGCGAGATCACCAGTCCCCGGGAGCGGGGACGCTACATGAGCATGCTGGCGCCGTTGATCGGAATCGGCACTGTGCTCGGTCCCCTGCTGGGCGGGTTCTTCACCGAGCAGCTGAACTGGCGCTGGATCTTCTACATCAACATTCCGCTGGGTGCCGTGGCGATCACCGTGGTCAGCCTGGTGCTCAAGCTTCCCGGCAGCAAGAGGTCCCCACGCATCGACTACCCCGGGGCGGCGCTGATGGCCGGAGCGGTCACGTGCCTGGTGCTGGTCACCAGCTGGGGAGGCACCGACTACGCCTGGAACAGCCCGACGATCCTCGGGCTGCTGGCCGGGTTCGTCGTGCTGACGGTGGGCTGGGTCCTCGCCGAACGCCGCGCCACCGAACCGGTGATCCCGCTGCGGCTGTTCACCGACCGCGTCTTCGCGATCTGCGTTTCGCTGGGCCTGGCGGTCGGGCTGGCCATGTTCGGAGCCGTGACCTACATCCCCACCTACCTGCAGATCGTCGGTGGCGCGGGAGCGACCAACTCCGGGCTGCTGATGCTGCCCATGGTGATCGGCATGATGGGGGCCTCGTTCCTCACCGGACAGCTGATCACGCAGTTCGGGCGCTACAAGATCTTCCCGATCTACGGCACGGTGCTGGCGGGTGTCGGCATGTACCTGCTTTCCACGATGGGTGTCGAGACCACCCGCGTGCAGTCGGGCTGCTACATGGTGCTGCTCGGCGCCGGGATCGGCTCCATCATGCCGGTGCTGACCACCGCCGTGCAGAACTCGGTGTCCCGTGCCGACCTGGGATCGGCGACCTCCGGAGTCAACTTCTTCCGGCAACTCGGCGCCTCCGTGGGTACCGCGCTGGTGGGAACGCTGTTCAACAGCAGGCTGTCCGACCAGCTCGATCGGACACTGCCGCCGCGGTTGGCCGAGCAGGCCTCGATCGACGCCAGCAGCATCACCCCGGAGGCACTCGAGAAGATGCCGCCGCGGCTGCGCGACGGCTTCGTCGAGGCGTTCGCCGGAGCACTGCCGCCGGTGTTCTTCTACTTCGTTCCGCTGCTGGGCGCGGCCTTCGTGCTCGCGCTGCTGCAGCGGGAGAAACCGCTGGGCACCGAGCGCAACGCCGAGTCGGGAGCGAGCTCCGAAGCCCAGCAGGACGGCGCGCCCACTCGTGCGGACGCCGAGCCGTTGGGCGCCCGGTCGGAAAACTCGCGGTCCGCGAGCACGGCGATGACCAGCGCCTCGGTGGCCGTCGCGGAGACCGATGGCGTCTCCGGGGCCGAACCGGCTGAGACGGCAGGCCCTGGCGCTCACGGGCAGCTCCACGACACCACCGGCCGTCCCTTGACGGACACCCCGGTAACCGTGATCGAGCCGACGGGCAACCAGGTGACGCAGACCCACACCGACGGGAACGGCGAGTACGAACTCGCCCTGCCGCGGCCGGGGAACTACCTGCTCGTGGCCGCTTCCGGGGAACACGCTCCCGGAGTCCGCACGATCAGCGTCGGCGATCGGTCCACCCGCCGCGACATGACCGTGGGTGGCAGCGGGGTCGGGGCTCCCACAGCCGCCGTGACCGGCACCGTCACCGGCAACGGGGGCGAGAACGCCGGGATCGCCGGGGCCACGGTCACGATCACCGATGCCCGGGGAGAGGTGCTCGACGCGGCGATCACCGGACCGGCGGGGGAGTACCAAGTGCCCCGGCTGGAGGCGGGCACCTACACGCTCACCGCCTCGGCACCCGGTCACCGACCCGCCGCGGCTGCCGTGACGTGCGGTGCGGGCGAGAACACCCACCACGATCTCGCGCTGTCCGCTTCGGGGAGGATCCGTGGGACCGTGCGAGCCCGTACGGACGGCACCCCCCTGACCGAGCTCCGCCTGGTCCTGCTCGACGAGCGCGGTACCAGTGTGGCCGTGACCAGTCCGGAAGCCGACGGCAGCTACGTGTTCGACGGTCTCCCGGAAGGGGACTACACGCTGTCGGCGCGTGGTCCCGAACCCGATTCGACCCGGCTGCACCTGACCGGTGGTGAGGGGGTCGACCACGACATCGAGCTCGAGTACGACACCGAGCCCGAGAGAGTGCTCCCGACTCCCGCGACACCCTGACCGCGCTGCACCCTGACCTCGCGGCGTCCGTCCGGTCGGGGCCCGAGTTCGTCGTCCCGGCCGGTTCGGATGACGGTTCCGCTGTCCGAGGAAGTCCGCTGCGGAGTTTCCGTAACGCGGGGCACGGCGAGGGGGACTTCTGATACGGCTGAGTCATGGACCAACTCGAAGTCGTCGCGCTCGTGCTGCTGCTGTTAGGTGGCTTCTCGCTGCTGCTCGCCCGGGCTGGGTGGACCGCTGTTGGGTCCTGGGAACGCGGCACGCGGGCGAACCGCGACAGTGGCCGCAACATCATTCTGCTCGGGCTCATGCTTGGTGCTGGTGGTTGTGCTTACGTGCTGTCCTGGATCGGCACCGTGTGGTCGGGGATCACCTCGCTGCTGTTGTCCGTCGTCGCTGTCGTGGCGGCGTTCGGTTATCTGATTCTGGGGCTTCGACACCGAAGGCGGTACGGGCCGCCACCGCGGCCCGGTGAGCGGTACGCCTCGAAACGCATGGTGGGATAGCGGATCGGTTCCAGGCCGCTCCCGCTCTCGGAGTGCTGTGCGGAAGCGGAACTCTCGGACGTCCGGGTGAGTCCGCTGTGGAGATTTCGTAACGTGGCGGACAACGGGGCCGGTTGTTTGGTATCGCGGAGTCATGGACTCCTTCGATGTCGTGTGGCTGGTGGTCGCGTCGCTCGTCGGTACGATGTTCATGGTCTACGGCGCGCTCGGCTGGGCGGGTAAGGTCTCCGCCAGCTCCTGGGCGCGTTGGACCCGGGCGAACCGGGAGGGCGGCCGGAACCAGATGCTGCTCGGCCTGATCATCGGAGTGAACGGTGTCGCGGCAGCCGTGCCCGGCACGGGATTCGGTCCGCTGAGCGCCCTGCTGGCGGTGACCATGGTCGCCTTCTTCGCCCTGTCGATCCTGCACCGCAGGAAGTACGGCCCCCGGCCGCAGCCCGGTTCGGAGTCGCCGTACGCCGCGAAGCGGCTGGCGGGGAAGCGCCTCGCGGGGTGACGGTTCGGTTCCTGCCGCTCGGAGCCGCACGCATCAGCTGGCCTGCTCGGCGGTGACGATGGCCGGTTTCCGGCCTGTTCCTGTGGGGCTTCCCGGTGGGGAATCTTTCGCCTGCCCGGGTGAGTCCGTCGTGGAGATTTCGTGACGCGGGCACGGTGGCGATCGTTCTCTGGTACCCCGGAGTCATGGACTCCTTCGATACCGCGTTACTCGTGATCCAGCTGCTCGGTGGTCTCGTGCTCGTGGGCGGTGGTGCGCTCGCCTGGGCGGGTCGGGTCACGGCGGGGTCCTGGGAGCGGGGGACGCGGGCGAACCGGGACGGTGGCCGCAACGTGATTCTGTTCGGTCTGATGATCGGGGCGAACGCTGCCGCGGTGCGGTTGTCGGGCCTCGGCTCGGATCTGCTGACCGTCGTCGCGTTCGTGGCGATCGCCGGATTCCTCGCCCTGTCGATCCTGCACCGCAGGAAGTACGGTCCCCGGCCGCGGCCGGGAGAGCGGTACTCCTCGAAACGATTGGCGGGATGATGGACTGGTTCCTGCTCGTTTCCCTGGCGGTCGGATTCGTCGGCAGTGCTGCGGCCGTGCTGCTCGGGACCCTGGGCTGGACCGGCAGGGTGGCGGTACGCCCCTGGGAACGCGGCACAGCCGCGAGTCGCGCGGCCGGGCGCAACCAGACGCTGCTCGGGCTGATGATCTCGCTGAACGGTGCCAACCTGATGCTGCCGGGTCAGGGGTCGAAGGCGTTGGCCCTGCTCGCGATCCTGGGCATAGTCGGCTTCTTCGCGCTGCTGATCCTGCACCGCCACCGCTACGGCCCACCCCCTCCGAGGAGGTCCCGGTTCGCCGCGGACCGCCGGTAGTGCGCTGCCGAGTTCCGGAGCGGTCCGGACTCGACAGCTGACCACGGCCGGTCTCGGCCGGCCGCGTGGACGACGGGTCGCGGCTCAATCGCCTCGGCCGGTTCGCCCACCTATCCGATTGGTCAGCTCGTCGGCTGTCGCCCGCACCAGCCGGGCGAGTTCCGGCCAGTTCTCCCCGCACGGTGCGCGGGATCGTCCGCTCTCCGCCGCGGCCGTCCCGATCGGCTCGCAGTGGTGCCGCAGGGTGACGCTGATCGCGGCGGTGGGGCGCCCGCCGTGGTCGAACGCCGCGCTGGCGACCGAGGCGAACCCCTCGGTGATCTGGCCGTCCTCCACCGACCAGCCCATCCGGTACTCCCGCGTGAGCAGTCGCCGCAGTTCGGGAAGATCCCGAGGTCCCCGTTCGGTGCGCAGCACGAAACCGTCCTGGCGGGGGAACAGGGCCCGGACCTGGGTGCGCGGCAGGTGCGCCAGCATCGCTCTGCCCGAGGCGGTCAGTTGCGCGGGCAGCCGCACGCCCACGTCGGTGACCAGCGTCTGTGGCCGTGACGGCCGTTCCTTGATCAGGTAAAGCAGTTCGTTGCCGTGCAGCACGCCGAGGTGGGCGTTGTAACCCACCCGATCCACCAGATCCCGCAGCAGCGGTCCGGCCAGCCGTTCCAGCGGCTCGTGCCGCAGGTAGGCCGAACCCAGTTCGAAACTCGCCACCCCCAACCCGTAGCGCCGTTCCTCGGGCAGGTGGGTCACGAAACCGGCCTCGGTCAGCTCCGCCAGCAGGTGATACGTCGTGGAACGCGGCAGCTCCAGCTCCCGCGCGATCACCGCCGCCGACACCGGTCCGGGCCGTGCCGCCAGCACTCGCAACACCGCGAGTCCGCGTCGCAGCGCCGGAACGTCGCTGCTGGATCCCAAGAGCTCTCTCCCTAGAACGCGACCGGCCCGACCAGCTGAACCGAGCCCGCCGGACCGAACCCGCCGAGCCCAACCCGACTGACCGACGCCTCCGGAACGGTACGCCCGCCCGGCAACGGGCCGGTGTCTGAAATCCCAGACACGAACACCGTATCCCGGCTTTCCGGCGGGCGCGTCCCGCGATGGGATGGACCCATGCGGTACAACGTCGAGCATCCGCCCACCCAACATCCGGCCCCGGGGCATTCCGGCACCGCGCCCACCGAGGTCGGGCCGGAACCACTCACCGTCGAACAGGTGATGGCGGTGGCCCGGGGGCGGGCGAGCGTGCGGCTCTCCGAATCGGCCGAGCAGGGCATCGGCGACACCCGCAAGCACATCGACACCCTCGCCGCCGCCGAACAACCCACCTACGGGGTCTCCACCGGCTTCGGCGCGCTGGCCATCCGCCACATCCCGCCGGAACGGCGGGCCGCGCTGCAGGCGTCGTTCGTGCGCTCCCACGCGGCCGGGGCGGGCGATCCGGTGGAACCGGAGGTGGTGCGCGCGCTGATGCTGCTGCGGCTGCACACCGTGGCCACCGGACGCACCGGGGTGCGCCCCGAGACCGCGCACGCGCTGGCCGAGCTGCTCAACTCCGGCATCGTCCCGGTGGTCCACGAGTACGGTTCGCTGGGTTGTTCCGGCGACCTGGCGCCGCTGGCCGCCGTGGCGCTGGCGCTGACCGGCGAGGGCGAGGTGTTCGACGCGGCGGGAGCGCGCAGGCCCGCGGCCGATGCTTTGCCGGAGGCGGGAATCCGGCCGGTCACGCTGGCCGAGAAGGAAGGTCTCGCACTGACCAACGGCACCGACGGCATGCTGGGGATGCTGGTGCTGGCACTGCGCGACCTGTCCGAACTGGTCGACGTCGCCGACGTCACCGCCGCGATGAGCGTGGAGGCGCTGCTGGGCACCGACCGCGCGTTCGCGGCCGACCTGCAGGCGCTGCGCCCGCACCCGGGACAGGCCCACTCGGCCGCGCGGATGCGCGCGCTGCTCGCCGACTCTCCCGTGGTGGCCAGTCACCGCGGACCCGACTGCACCAGGGTGCAGGACGCCTATTCGATGCGCTGCTCACCCCAGGTGCACGGCTCCGCGCGCGACACCATCGAGCACGCCGCTACCGTCGCCGAACGTGAGCTCGCCGCCGCGATCGACAACCCGGTGGTGCTCGACGACGGGCGCGTGGAGTCCAACGGCAACTTCCACGGCGCGCCGCTGGCTCACGTGCTCGACTTCCTCGCGATACCGCTGGCCGACGTCGCGGGCATCGCCGAGCGCCGCACCGACCGGATGCTCGACGTCGCCAGGTCGCAGGGCCTGCCCGCCTTCCTCGCGGACGACCCCGGCGTGGACTCGGGCTACATGATCGCGCACTACACCCAGGCAGGCGTGGTCACCGACCTCAAGCGCGCGGCGAATCCCGCCTCTGTCGACTCCATCCCGACCAGCGCGATGCAGGAGGACCACGTGTCCATGGGCTGGTCGGCCGCCCGCAAGCTGCGCACCGCCGTGTCCGGGCTGCGCAAGGTGCTGGCCGTCGAGCTGCTGACAGCCGCCCGGGCGCTCGACCTGCGCGCGCCGCTGCGTCCGGCACCCGCCACGGGCGCGGTGCGCGATTTGCTGCGCACCCACGTGTCCGGTCCGGGACCGGACGAGCACGTCGCCCCCCAGATCCTGGCCGCCGAACAGCTGCTCGCCTCCGGCGAGGTCCACCGTGCGGCGGCCGAGCACGTCGATCCCGTACTCGGAGGCCACTCGTGACAACCGCGAGCCGTACCGTGCGCGCCCCGCGCGGAACCGAACTGACCGCGCGGAGCTGGAGCACCGAAGCACCGCTGCGCATGCTGCGCAACAACCTGGACCCCGAGGTGGCCGAACGGCCGGACGACCTGGTCGTCTACGGCGGCACCGGCAAGGCCGCCAGGGACTGGGCCAGCTACGACGCGATCGTGCGTGAGCTGACCGAGCTATCCGAGGACGAGACCCTGCTGGTGCAGTCGGGCAAGCCGGTCGGGGTGCTGCGCACCCACGAGTGGGCGCCGCGGGTGCTGATCGCCAACGCGAACCTGGTCGGGGACTGGTCGAACTGGCCGGAGTTCCGCAGGCTCGACTCGCTGGGGCTGACGATGTACGGCCAGATGACCGCCGGGTCCTGGATCTACATCGGTACGCAGGGGATCCTGCAGGGCACCTACGAGACGTTCGGGGCGGTGGCCGCGAAACGCTTCGGCGGGACACTGGCCGGAACCCTCACCGTCACCGCCGGACTGGGTGGGATGGGAGGTGCCCAGCCGCTCGCGGTGACCATGAACGAGGGGGTCGCGCTGGTGGTCGAGTGCGACGCGGAGCGGGCGCACCGCCGTGTCGGGCACGGTTATCTGGACGAGGTGGCCGAGGGACTCGACGACGCGCTCGAACGTGTCGAGTCGGCCAGGAAGCGTCGCGAAGCCCGCTCGGTGGCGGTGATCGGCAACGCGGCCGAGGTGCTGCCGGAACTGCTGCGGCGCGGTGTCGAGGCGGACATCGTCACCGACCAGACCTCCGCGCACGATCCACTGTCCTACCTGCCTGCCGGGGTGTCCACCGCGGACTGGGCCGACTACGCGAGCAGCGCCCCGGAAGAGTTCACCGCGCGCGCCAGGGAGTCCATGGCCCGGCACGTCGAGGCGATGGTCGGCTTCCACGACGCCGGAGCCGAGGTGTTCGACTACGGCAACTCGCTGCGAGGCGAGGCCCGCACCGCCGGTTACGGGCGGGCCTTCGACTACCCGGGCTTCGTGCCCGCCTACATCCGCCCGCAGTTCTGCGAGGGCAAGGGGCCGTTCCGGTGGGCCGCGCTGTCCGGTGATCCGGCCGACATCGCCGCCACCGACCGGGCGATCCTGGAGCTGTTCGGTGAGGACGAGCACCTGGCCCGCTGGATCCGGATGGCGGGCGAGCGGGTCTCGTTCCAGGGGCTTCCCGCCCGCATCTGCTGGTTGGGCTACGGGCAGCGCGAACTGGCGGGGGTGCGGTTCAACGAGATGGTCGCCTCCGGCGAGCTGCGCGCCCCGGTGGTGCTGGGCAGGGACCATCTGGACACCGGTTCGGTGGCCTCGCCCTACCGCGAGACCGAGGCGATGGCAGACGGTTCCGACGCCGTCGCGGACTGGCCGCTGCTCAACGCCCTCGTCAACACGGCATCCGGTGCGACCTGGGTGTCAGTGCACAACGGGGGTGGTGTCGGTATCGGCAAGTCGCTGCACGCGGGTCAGGTGATCGTGGCCGACGGCAGTGAGCTGGCGGAGCGCAAGCTGCGTCGGGTGCTGACCAACGATCCCGGCACGGGGGTGATGCGCCACGTCGACGCGGGTTACGAACGGGCGCGCGAGGTGGCCGACGAACGCGGTGTCCGAATTCCACGACCTTGACGAAGCCTGGGCCCTTGACGGGGGCTACCCGGTTGATCATCGGTGGGCGTCGATTTCGCGAGAAATCGACGCCCGGCCGCGCCACACACCCCGCGTGGGCGTCGATTTCTCGCGAAATCGCCGAGTGGGGAACGGAACGGGTGGGGAACGGAATCGGCAACGGCCACCGGAGAGCGGGAAGCTCCGAGGAGCGAGTGAACGGAGGGAACGGTGTCCACGCCGAGTGAGCTGCTCGCCGACATCGAACGAGTGGGTAGGGACCACGGCCGTGGCGGGTACTCCCGGCACGTCTTCGAAACCCCGGAGCACGAGCTGCGCGAGTGGTTCGTCGAACAGGCCGCACGACGGGGGCTGGAGGTCGTGCCCGACGGCAACGGCAACCTCTGGGCCTGGTGGTCGGGACCCGGAGTGTCCGGCCCCGGCGAGGGGGCGGTCGCGACCGGCAGTCATCTCGACTCCGTGCCCGGCGGCGGCGAGTTCGACGGGCCGCTGGGCGTGGTCAGCGCCCTGTCCGCGGTGGACCGGTTGCGTGCCGAGGGATTCCGCCCCGGTCGTCCGCTGGCCCTGGTGGTCTTCGCGGAGGAGGAGGGCGGGCGCTTCGGGCTCCCCTGCCTGGGTTCCCGGCTGGCGGCCGGAACCGTGGCACCGGAGCGAGTGCTCGGGCTGCGCGACGACTCGGGAACCACACTGGCCGAGGCGATGCGCGCTGCCGGGAAGAACCCGGACCACACCGGACCGGACGAGTCCAACCTGGCCCGGGTGTCCCGGTTCCTGGAGCTGCACGTGGAACAGGGCAGGGGACTGGTACACCGACAGCGACCCGTCGGGGTGGCCTCGACGATGCTCGCCCACGGCAGGTGGCGGTTCCGGTTCACCGGACAGGGCAACCACGCCGGAGCCACCCCACTGGGCGACCGCAGGGACCCTATGCTGCCCGCCTCGCTGCTGGTCGCCGAAGCCCGTCGCGTCGCCGCGAACCACGACGACGCCAGAGCCACGGTCGGACGTATCCAGCCGCTCCCGTCGGGAACCAACGTGATCGCCGCCTCGGTCGACGTCTGGCTGGACGCCCGCGCGCACACCGACGCCGACACCAGGGGAATGGTCGACGAGCTCCACCGCCGTGCGGGCGCGCTGGCAGCCGAGGAGGGTTGCTCGGTGCGGCTGTCCGAGGAGTCCTATTCGGACACGGTGTCCTTCGACGGTTCGCTGCGCGACGAACTCACCACGATGTTGGACGCACCGGAACTGCCCACCGGCGCCGGGCACGACGCCGGGGTGCTCGCCGCGCGGATGCCCACCGGCATGTTGTTCGTGCGCAACCCCACCGGTGTCAGTCACGCTCCGGAGGAGCACGCCGAACCGGCCGACTGCGACGCCGGTGCCGAAGCGCTCGCGACGGTGCTGCGGCGGTGGAGCCGATGACCGCCGGACCCGACGTCCGTCGGCCTCGACAACAGGCGGTGCCCGTGACACGAGAGGAGCTGCCCGAACGGATGTCCTACTGGTGCGAGTGGGCCTGGCTGCAGGACGGCCCCGTCCGTGACGTGCTGATCGAGACCGACGGTGCGCGAATCACCGGGGTCACCCCGGCGGTCGAACCACCGCCGGACACCCCACGACTGCGCGGCCTGACCCTGCCCGGTGCCGCGAACGTGCACTCGCACGCCTTCCACCGCGCGCTGCGCGGCAGGGGAGCGGAGCAACGCGGCACGTTCTGGACCTGGCGCGACCGGATGTACCGCGTGGCCGAGCGACTGGACCCGGACACCTACTACCGGCTGGCCCTGGGGGTCTACGCGGAGATGGTGCTGGCGGGGTTCACCGCGGTGGGGGAGTTCCACTACCTGCACCACGCCCCGGGCGGGCAGCGCTACGACGATCCCAACGCGATGAGCGCGGCACTGGTGGCAGCGGCCCGCGAGGCCGGGATCAGGTTGACCCTGCTGGACACCTGCTACCTCAGCAGCGGTTTCGGCTCCCCGCCGGAAGGGGTGCAGACCAGGTTCTCCGACGGCACCGCGGACGAGTGGGCCCAGCGGGTGCACGGATTCGACGGCAGCCACGACGGGGTGATCCTCGGTGCCGCGCTGCACTCGGTGCGGGCCGTGCCGAAAGCCGCCATGCCGGTGGTGCGCGAGTTCGCCCGCACCCGCGGGGTACCGCTGCACGTTCACCTGTCCGAGCAGCGTGCGGAGAACGACGCCTGCCTCGCGGTGCACGGTCGCACCCCCACCCAGTTGTTGGAGGAGCAGGGGATGCTGCGAACAGCCACCACGGCGGTGCACGCCACCCACCCGGCGGCGGGCGACATCGCCAGGCTGGGGCGCAGCGGCGCCGGGGTGTGCCTGTGCCCCACCACCGAGTCGGACCTGGCCGACGGGACGGGTCCGGCCGACGAGCTCTCGGTGGCGGGCTGCCCGCTGTCGCTGGGCAGTGACGGGCACTCGGTGATCGATCCGTTCGCCGAGGCACGTGCCGTCGAGTCGGGGATGCGGCTGCGCAGCGAGGTGCGCGGCCACTTCTCTCCGGACGAGCTCACGATGATGGCCACCGGCACCGGACATCGTGCGCTGGGCTGGCCGGACGCGGGCAGCATCGAGCTCGGCGCCCGCGCGGATCTGGTCACTCTGGACCTGGACAGCCCGCGAATGGCCGGGGTGCCCCCGCGTGCCGCTGTGACCGCGGCGACGTCGGGGGACGTGACCGATGTGGTCGTCGACGGCAGACGGGTGGTCCGCGAGGGCGTCCACCAGCTCGTGCCGGACGTGGCGGGCACATTGCGCGAAAGCATTCGGGAACTGGTCGAGGACTCGTGAGCGGCGAGGTTTCCGCGCGAGTCCACCCACGTGGCGAGGAAGATCGATGACGTCCACCCTTATCACCGGAATCTCCGAGCTGACCACCAACGACGAGGAACTGGGAACCCGGACCGACGCGGCCCTGGTGCTCGAAGGGGACCGGGTGGCCTGGGTCGGTGCGGCCGAGCGCGCGCCGCGGGCCGACGACCGCGTCGATCTCGAAGGGCGTGCCGTGCTGCCCGGCTGGGTCGACAGTCACACCCACCTGGTCTTCGCCGGTGATCGCACCGCCGAGTTCACCGCCCGCACGGCCGGACAGCCCTACACCGCGGGCGGGATCGCCGAGACCGTGCGCGCCACCCGCGCGGCCGACGACGAGCGGCTCGCCGCGAACCTGCGTGCCCACATCGCCGAGGCGGCCGCGCAGGGCACGACCTCGCTGGAGACCAAGACCGGCTACGGGCTGACCGTCGAGGACGAGCTGCGTGCCGCCCGCATCGCGGCGGCCGAGGTGGACGAGGTCACCTACCTCGGCGCTCATCTCGTGCCCCCCGAACGGGACGCCGAGGACTACCTGGACCTGGTGTGCGGGCCGATGCTCGACGCGGTCGCCGAGCACGTGTCCTGGTGTGACGTGTTCTGCGAACGCGGGGCGTTCGACGCCGAGCAGTCCCGCCGCGTGCTGCTGGCCGCTCGGGAACGCGGTCTCGGGCTGCGGGTGCACGGCAATCAGCTCGAACCCGGCCCGGGCGTGGCACTGGCGGTGGAGCTGGGAGCGGCCAGCGTGGACCACTGCACGCACCTCACCGGTTCCGACATCGCCGCGCTCGCCGGGTCGGGGACCGTGGCGACCCTGCTGCCCGCCTGCGACCTGTCCACGCGGCAACCGCTGCCGCCCGCGAGGGAGCTGCTCGACGCCGGGGCCACGGTGGCGCTGGCCACCAACTGCAACCCCGGCTCGTCCTACACCTCCTCCATGGCGTTCTGCGTCGCCACGGCGGTGCTGCAACTGCGGATGACCGTGTCCGAGGCGGTGTACGCGGCCACGCGGGGAGGTGCCCGGGCGCTGCGGCGTGACACCGGTTCGGGAGCGCTCGGCGTGCTGCGTCCGGGTGCCCGTGCCGATGTGCACGCGCTGGACGCCCCCGCCGCGTCCTGGCTGGCCTATCGTCCCGGGGTTCCACTGACCCACCGGGTGTGGCGGGCCGGACAGCCGGTACGTTGAGCGGACGCGCACCACTCGACCTCGGAGTGGGGAGGAGCGCTACTCAAGAGCGGGCCCAACGCGGCAGGGCGCCGACTCACGTGACGGCTATCCGGCCGGCTACGCGAAGTTCTCCCACAAGCCTAGAACGGGTACCGCGCCTGCCGTTCCCGGAAGGTGACCCAGCGGGTGTCGGTGAACGCCTCGACGCCGCTGCGCCCGCCGAAGTGGCCGAAACCGGAGTCCTTGATCCCGCCGAACGGCGCCTGCGGCTGATCGCCGACCGACTGGTCGTTGATGTGGAAGATGCCGGTCTCGACCCGCCGCGCGATCTCCCAGCCCTTCCGGGTGTCGGTGGTGATCACGCCACCGGTCAGCCCGTACGGCGTGTCGTTGACGATCCCGATCGCCTCCTCGACGGACTCGTACCCGAGCACCGTGGTGACCGGGCCGAAGATCTCCTCGGAGTGGATCCGGTGTTCCGGTGTGACCTCGCTCAGCACGGTCGGCCGGTACATCGCCCCCTCCGGCGGTTGCCCGCCGCAGTGCGCCACGGCTCCCCGAGCCAGTGCGTCGTCGACCAGCGAGGCGATCCGCCGCGCGGCCGGTTCGTCGATCACCGGGCCGATCACGGTGTCCCGCTCCCGGGGATCGCCGAAGGGGAGTCCGGCTACCTTCTTGCCCAGGCGTTCGCCGAACTCCGCCCGCATCGTCTCGGGCACCAGCACCCGGTCGGCCGACATGCAGATCTGGCCCGCGTTCATGAACGCGCCGAAGGTCACCGCGTCCACCGCGTAGTCCAGGTCGGCGTCGTCGAGCACCAGCACCGAGTTCTTGCCGCCCAGTTCCAGCACCGCGGGTTTGAGGTGGCGGGCGGCCTCGATACCGATGGAACGCCCGACCTCGGTGGATCCGGTGAAGTTGACCCGCCGGACCCTGCGGTCGGCGATCAGGGCGTTGCCGATCTCGGCGCCGTCCGCGCTGTCGTTGGTGACCACGTTGAGCACGCCGTCCGGCAGCCCGGCCTCCCGCAGGATCCCGGCCAGCCAGAGACCGGCCGCCAGCGGAGCCTGTTCGCTCGGTTTGAGCACCACCGTGTTGCCCATGGCCAGTGCGGTGGCGAACGAGCGGGTGCCGAGGATCAGCGGTGCGTTCCACGGCGCGAAGGCGGCGACCACTCCGGCGGGTTGACGCAGCGCGAAACTCCACTCGTCGGGGTCGGATGAGGTGAGCACCTCGCCGCGCGGTCCGGTGGTGGACGCGGCGGCCTCGCGCAGGATGTCGGCGGCCAGCTCCACGTTGAACATCGCCCACGGCCGGGTGCCGCCGACCTCGCCTGCCATCAGCTCGACGGCCTGTTCGGTGTACTGCCCCAGCAGGTCCGCGGCCCGCAGCAGGATCTCCCTGCGCCGCAGAGCCCCGGTGCGCGACCACTCGTCGAACGCGGCCGCGGCCGCGTCGACCGCCTCGGTGACATCGGAGACCGAGGCCGCCGCGACGGTGGCGAACACCTCGCCGGTCAGGGGGTCGTTGTCGGTGGTCCTTCGGCCGTCGGCCGCTTCCCGGAAGCCACCCCCGATGATCAGCTGTCGTTCCACAGGCGCCATTGCCGCTCGCTTTCGTCGAATCCTTCCTCCGCATCACACCACCGGTGGGCACCCGTGCGCATGCCCGGAGGTGGTATCGCTCCTCATTCGCAGCACGGTGTGCGCGCTCCGGCCGTGCTCACCGGGGTGCTCGACTCACTCGACCCGGGAGGACGCCGGTTCCGCCTCCTCGTCCTCGGAGGGCAGGTGGATGTCGTTGACGTCGATGTTGACCTCGATGACCTCCAGCCCGGTCATGCGTTCCACGGACTCGATCACGTTCCGCCGCACACTCCTGGTCAGCTCCACGATGGGCAGGCCGTACTCCACCACCACGTCCAGATCCACCGCCGTCTGCTTCTCGCCGACCTCGACCCGCACGCCCGAGACGGTCGAGGTGCCGCTGCCGCCGGGAATGCGTTCCCGCAGCGCGCCGAAAGCGCGGGAAACGCCGCCTCCCATCGCGTGAACCCCGGAGATCTCGCGCGCCGCGATCGCCGCGATCTTCTGCACCACCGTGGCGGCGATGCTGGTCCTGCCTTCCGAGGATTCGGCCGAAGTGCCCACCCGGACGGGCTGCCGGGACTCGGAGGAGTCGTTGTCGGCCCGCTCGCTGTCCTGCTGTGCCATGTGCCGTTCCTTTCGAGCCTGGCGTGATTCGCGGCTGCTCGCCGTCCTCCGCCGTGTGTCGGACGCCGGTCGTCGGACGTTTCCCCGACCCGCGGGTGTTCCGCGAGTATGCCGCATCTCACGCGCCGACGGCGCCGAACCGCCCCGCGCCGAACCGCCCCGCGCCGAACCACCCCGAGGGGGGATCCCCAACGCCTCGCTCCGAACCCCACCGCTCCCGCGGTCGGCACCGCCGTTCGGCTTCGGGGCGGCGTCGATTTCTCGCGAAATCGCCGCGCCGAAGCGACCGGCCCAACAACGCGGCGAGAGTCGGGTGAGAGGTTCCACCAGGCGACTACCCACGGAGACCGGGATGGCGAAATCCCGTCAGAGCTCTTCGGAGCAGGTGAGCAGGGCATCCAGCACCCGCCGGAGCAGCGGGTGCTCCTCCCTGCCGCGTCGCACGGCCGCGAAGACCCGCCTGGTGGGGACCCGGTCGCGCAACGGCCGCACCTCGGCGCCGTGCTCGGCGGGTATGGCGCTGCGCGGTACCAGCGCCATGCCCGTCCCGGCGGCCACCAGGGCCACCACCGCGTGGAAGTCGTCCGAGGTGTGGGTGATGGGTGGGGCGAATCCCGCGTCGGCGAAACAGGTCTGCGCCACCTCCCGGCAGGGGTTGCCCGGCAGCGGCGCGATCCAGTCGGACTCGCCGAGTTCGGTCACCGGCAGGCTCTCCCGCTCGCAGAGCGGATGGCGTGGTGGCAGCACCGCGTCGAACGGTTCGGCGTAGAGCGGATACCTGGTGAGCCGGTCCTCGTCGGACCGGACGGTCGCGCCGTACTCCATCGAGATCGCGATGTCGGTCTCGCCGGCCAGCAGCATGAGCAGGCTGTTGTGCGCCTCGGCGTCGCGCACCAGCACCGTCACCCCGGGCGCGGTGGCACGCAGCGCGGTGATGGACGGCGCCACCACGCGCGTGATGGCGGAGGCGAACGAGGCCACCTCGACGCGTCCGACGGTGCCCGCGGCGCAGGCCGCCATGCTGGCCTCGGCACGTTCCACCTCGGCCAGCACGGCCTTCGCGTGCTCGGTGAGCAGCTCCCCGGCCGCGGTCAGCTCGACCCGCCTGCCCCGGCGGATCAGCAGTGCCTGTCCCGCCTCCTGCTCCAGGGCGGTGAGCTGCTGCGAGACCGCGGACGGGGTGAGGTACAGCGTCTCGGCCGCCGCGCGCACCGTGCCGTGGTCGGCCAGTGCGCGCAGCACGGTCAGTCGACGCGGGTCAATCACCCGGCCAGCTTACCCGCCTTCTCCCGGGCACGGATGAACGCCGTGACGGCGTTCTCCACGTCCTCCGAGGTCAGCGCCGCGGACATCTGGGTGCGGATACGTGCCTTGCCGTGCGGCACGACCGGGTAGGAGAACCCGATCACGTAGACGCCCTCCTCCAGCAGCAGATCCGCCATCCGGCTGGCCTCGGCCGCGTCGCCGATCATCACCGGGATGATCGGGTGTTCCCCCGGGAGCAGGTCGAAACCCGCCTCGGTCATCCTGCGGCGGAACAACTCGCTGTTGGAGCGCAGCTGTTCCCGCATGCCCGGCTCCGAGGCCACCAGATCCAGCGCGGCCAGCGCGGAGGCCACGATCGGCGGGGCCAGCGAGTTGGAGAACAGGTAGGGCCGGGACCGCTGCCGCAGCAGCTCCACGATCTCCGGCCACGCCGCCACGTAACCACCGCTGGCGCCGCCCAGCGCCTTGCCGAGCGTGCCGGTGACGATGTCCACCCGATCGGTGACGCCGAACAGTTCGGGGGTTCCCGCGCCGTTGGGCCCGAGGAAGCCGACCGCGTGCGAGTCGTCGACCATGACCATCGCGTCGTGGCGCTCGGCCAGCTCGCAGATCTCGTCCAGCGGGGCCAGGTAGCCGTCCATGGAGAACACGCCGTCGGTGACGATCAACCGGTAGCGGGCGTCGGCGTGCTCGACCAGCTTTCGTTCCAGGTCGGCGGTGTCCCGGTTGCCGTAGCGCGCACGTCGCGCCTTGCACAGCCGGACACCGTCGATGATGCTCGCGTGGTTGAGCTCGTCGGAGATGATCACGTCCTGCTCGTCGAGCAGGCTCTCGAACAGCCCGGTGTTGGCGTCGAAGCACGAGCTGTACAGGATGGTGTCGCCGGTGCCCAGGAAGTCCGACAGGCGCCGTTCCAGCTCTTTGTGCGGGGCCTGGGTGCCGCAGATGAACCGCACCGAGGCCATCCCCAGTCCCCACTCGTCCAGGGAGTTCTTGGCGGCCTCGATCAGCTTCGGGTGATCGGCCAGCCCGAGGTAGTTGTTGGCGCAGAGGTTGAGCACCTCGCCGCTGCCCGCTTCCGAATCGACTCCCACGCGTGCCCGCTGCGGCGTTTCGAGGACGCGTTCCCGCTTGTACAGCCCGGCCGACCGGATCTCGTCCAGCCTGCCACGCAGTTCCTCGGCAGCTTTGCCGAACATCGGCTACTCCACCGTCCAATCCAGGATGATCTTGCCGCACTGGCCCTGTCGGGCAGTGTCGAAGGCTTTCTGGTAATCGCCGCTGGCGAAGCGGTGTGTGATCACCGGGCTCAGGTCCAGCCCCGATTCCAGCAGAACCGACATCGAGTACCAGGTCTCGAACATCTCCCTGCCGTAGATGCCCTTGATGGTCAGCATCTTCAGCACCACGGAGCTCCAGTCGATCCCGAAGCCCTCGGAGGGCAGGCCGAGCATGGCGATGTGACCACCGTGGGCCATGTTCGCGATCATGTCACGCAGCGCGACGGGCTGCCCGCACATCTCCATGCCGACGTCGAAACCCTCGGTCATGTCCAGCCGTTCCTGCACCTCGGTGAGGTCGTGCTCGGCGATGTTCATGGCGAGGTCGACGCCGATCCGGCGTGCCAGGTCCAGCCGGTACTCGCTGGCGTCGGTGATCACGATGTGCCGGGCGCCCGCGTGCCGGGCCACGCTCGCGGCCATCAGCCCGATGGGGCCCGCACCGGTGATGAGCACGTCCTCGCCCACAACGGGAAAGCTCAGCGCCGTGTGCACGGCGTTGCCGAACGGGTCGAAGATCGCGGCGACCTCGTGGTCGATGTGCTGGTGGTGCACCCAGCAGTTCGACTCGGGCAGCACGGCGTACTCGGCGAACGCGCCGTCGTAGTGCACGCCCAGGCCCTTGGTGTTGGCGCACAGGTGGCGCCTGCCCGCCAGGCAGTTGCGGCACCGGCCGCACACCACGTGCCCCTCGCCGCTGACCAGGTCGCCGACCTCCACCTGCCGCACACCGGCCCCGATCTCGACGACCTCGCCCACGAACTCGTGGCCCGCGATCAGCGGCGGGGTGATGTTCGCGGCGGCCCAGTCGTCCCAGCCGTCGATGTGCAGGTCGGTCCCGCAGATGCCGGTGCGCAGCACCCTGAGGACCACGTCTCGTGCGCCCGGCCTCGGGTCGGGGACATCGGTCATCTCGAGTCCCGGCCCGGCGGTGGGTTTCACCAGTGCTCGCACGGTTCCTCCAATTCCGCTGGCGATCCGGCGGGCTGTTGGCCCGTGGTTTGCCGCGGTCTGCCGCCGAAGCGCCGGTGAGCGCATCGGGATCGCCGATCCGGATTGTCTCCCCGTGTTCGGCGGCGGTCCAGCAGGACTTTCCGCACAGGCTGATAAGCGGGGCTGCACAGCGCGGTTCGGGAGCTGGGCGGGATCAGCTCTCCACGGCCTCGCTGACCTCTTCTTCCTCCGAATCGGCTTCGTCGCCCTCGTCCCTGGCGAGGAAGGTGGCCAGCCGGTCCACCGCGTCCTCGAACTCCGGGTTCGTGTCGACGAAGGCGCGCATCCTGTCGGCGAGCCAGGCCAGGTTCACCCGCTCGTCGCCGCGCTGTTCCTCCAGCTCCTCGAGACCACGATCGGTGAAATACACGTCGTCTCTCCTAACCGCTTCGCGTTCCCGATTTCGGGGTTCTCCGGCAGCGTAGGCAACCCGAGGTGGTTCGGCCCCACGGGGCGCTCGGGGTTCCTCCGGATTCCGCCGGAAGGGGGAAGGCGACCCGCCGCCCGAGCGAGCGGCCCTGCCGGTGTGCGGTACCGGGAACGGAAGCGGGCCGCCGATCCGTGTACGGATCGACGGCCCGCTCGAACTAACTACCCGATGTCGGGTCTCCCCGCGGCGAGAGCCGTGCGAGAGGTTCCGCCAAGCGACCAGCCGAGAAACCCGACCGGGAACGCCCGGTCAGTCGGCGAAGGCGTTGGTGATGACCTCCGCCTGCTCCACGTCGTGCACCTTCTTCAACCCGGTGGCCGGTGCGGCCATCGGACGGCGTCCGACGACCTTGAGCTTGCTCGCGAACTCGGGACCGAACTCGCGCGGCAGCGCCAGCCCGAGGAACGGCCAGGCACCCTGGTTGCGCGGCTCCTCCTGGGTCCAGCGGATCTCCTCGACGTTGGGGTAGCGCTCCAGCAGCCTGCCGAGCTTGCGGTGCGGCAGCGGGTAGAGCTGCTCCAGTCGGACCACGGCCGTGTCCTTCGCCTCCCGCTTGGCCTGCTCGGCCGCCAGCTCGTAGTACAGCTTGCCGGTGCACAGCACGAGCTTGCGAACCCCGGACGGGTCCGGCTCGCTCGGGTCGTCGATCACCGAGGCGAACTTGCCGTTGGTGAAGTGCTCGATCGGGCTGGTGGCCTCCTTGAGCCGCAGCATCGACTTGGGCGTGAACACCACCAGCGGCCGGTCGATGCCGTCCATCGCGTGCCTGCGCAGCAGGTGGAAGTAGTTCGCGGGAGTGGAGGGCATCGCCACCGTCATCGACCCCTCGGCGCACAGCTGCAACCACCGCTCGATGCGGGCCGAGCTGTGGTCCGGGCCCTGCCCCTCGTGGCCGTGCGGCAGCAGCATCACCACGTCGGAGCGCTGGCCCCACTTGGCCTCGCCGGAGGAGATGAACTCGTCGATGATCGACTGGGCGCCGTTGAAGAAGTCACCGAACTGCGCCTCCCACAGCACCATGGCGTCCTGGTGCGCCACCGAGTAGCCGTACTCGAAGCCCACCGCCGCGAACTCGGACAGCGCCGAGTCGTAGGTCAGGAACTTGGCCTGGTCGGGGGAGAGGTGCTGCAGCGGGGTGTACTCCGCACCGCTCTTGCGGTCGATGACCACCGCGTGCCGCTGGCCGAACGTCCCGCGCCTGGTGTCCTGCCCGGTCAACCGCACCGGGTAGCCCGAGGTGGTCAGCGACCCGAGCGCCAGCAGCTCGCCGAACGCCCAGTCGATGCCGCCTTCCTTGCCCATCTTGGCGCGCCGCTCCAGCACCGGCTTCACGCGCGAGTGCGGGGTGAAGCCCTCCGGCAGGTCGATCTGCGCCTCGGCGATCCTGCGCAGCTCGTCCTCGGATATGCCGGTCTCCAGCTTGGCCGGGATCTGCTGCTCCGACTCCACCGAGGGGCTCGGCTCGGGCGGGTGGTTCTCCAGCTCGCGCACCTCGTTGAACACGTGCTCCAGCTGGTTGGCGTAGTCCTTGAGCGCCTTCTCCGCCTCGTCGACGGTGATGTCGCCGCGTCCGATCAGCGACTCGGTGTAGGTCTTGCGGACGCTGCGCATCTTGTCGATCGCGTCGTACATCGCCGGCTGCGTCATCGACGGGTCGTCACCCTCGTTGTGCCCGCGGCGGCGGTAGCACACCATGTCGATGACCACGTCCTTGCCGAAGGTGTTGCGGTACTCCACGGCCAGCTTGGCGACCCAGACGCACGCCTCGGGGTCGTCGCCGTTGACGTGGAACACCGGCGAACCGGTCATCTTCGCCACGTCGGTGGAGTACTTGCTCGACCGCCCCGACTCGGGGGTGGTGGTGTAGCCGACCTGGTTGTTGATGATGACGTGCACGGTGCCGCCGGTGCGGTAGCCGCGCAGCTGCGAGAGGTTCAGGGTCTCGGCGACCACGCCCTGCCCGGCGAACGCGGCGTCGCCGTGCAGCAGCACCGGCAGCACGGTGAAGCCCTCCTGACCCTTGTCCAGGATGTCCTGCTTGGCGCGGACGATGCCCTCGAGCACCGGGTCCACCGCCTCCAGGTGGGAGGGGTTGGAGGTCAGCGACACCTTGGTCTCGCCGTCGCCGAACATGCGGAAGTACTTGCCCTCGGCGCCGAGGTGGTACTTCACGTCGCCGGAGCCGTGCGCCTGGCCCGGGTCGAGGTTGCCCTCGAACTCCTGGAAGATCTGCGCGATCGGCTTGCCGACGATGTTGGCCAGCACGTTGAGCCTGCCGCGGTGCGGCATGCCGATGACGACCTCGTCCAGCTCGGAGGTCGCCGAGGAGTCCAGCACCGCGTCCAGCAGCGGGACCACCGTCTCGGCGCCCTCCAGCGAGAACCGCTTCTGGCCGACGTACTTGGTCTGCAGGAAGGTCTCGAACGCCTCGGCGGCGTTGAGCTTGGACAGGATGTACTTCTGCTCGGACTGGACCGGCTTCTCGTGCGGCTTCTCGACCCGGTGCTGCAGCCACTCGCGCTCGTCCGGCTCGAGGATGTGCATGTACTCCACGCCGACCGTGCGGCAGTAGGAGTCCCGCAGGACCCCGAGCACGTCGCGCAGCGACATGTGCTCCTGGCCCGCGAAGCCGCCGACCGGGAACTCCCGGTCCAGGTCCCACAGCGTGAGGCTGTGCGAGAGGACGTCGAGGTCCTCGTGGCGCCGCTGCCGGTAGTTCAGCGGGTCGATGTCGGCCATCAGGTGACCGCGGGTGCGGTAGGCGTCGATGAGCTCCAGCACCCGGGCGGTCTTGTCGACCGCGCCCTCCGGGATGTCGGTCGACCAGCGGACCGGCTCGTAGGGGATGCGCAGCGAGGAGAAGATGTCGTCGAAGAAGTTGTCCTCGCCCAGCAGCAGCTGGTGCACCTTGCGCAGGAACTCGCCGGACTCCGCGCCCTGGATGACCCGGTGGTCGTAGGTGGAGGTCAGCGTGACGATCTTGCTGACGCCCATCTCGGTCAGGGCCTTCTCACTGGCCCCCTGGAACTCGGCCGGGTACTCCATGGCGCCGACGCCGATGATGGCGCTCTGGCCCTGGGTGAGCCGCGGCACCGAGTGGTTCGTCCCGCTGGGACCGGGGTTGGTCAGCGAGATCGTGGTGCCGGCGAAGTCCTCGGCGGTGAGCGCGTTGTTGCGCGCCTTGCGGATGATGTCCTCGTACGCCTGCCAGAACTGGTAGAAGTTCATGTTCTCGCAGGCCTTGATGGAGGCAACCACAAGATTGCGGGAGCCGTCCTTGCCGGGCAGGTCGATGGCCAGCCCGAGGTTGATGTGCTCCGGCGTCACCACGGCGGGCTTGCCCTTGGCGTCCTCGCCGTAGTGGCGGTTCATGCCGGGGAAGTCCCGCAGCGCCCGAACGAGGGCGTACCCGATCAGGTGGGTGAACGAGATCTTGCCGCCCTTGTTCCGCTTCAGGTGATTGTTGATCACGATGCGGTTGTCGAACAGCAGTTTGGCCGGGACCGCGCGGACGCTGGTGGCGGTCGGCACGGTCAGCGACTGCTCCATGTTCTTGGCGATCGCAGCGGCGGGCCCGCGCAGCGTCTTGGTCTCCTCGCCGCCGGACTCCTCCTTGACGGGAGCGGCCTTGGCTGCCTCCTGCGGGGAGGGCTTGGCGGACTGCTGCGCCCCGGACGGTTGTGAAGTGGCCGAGCGGCCGCCTCCGTCCTGCTGCGTTCCCGCCTGCCCGGAGGTGGTGCGCTGCTGGTCTCCGTTCGCTCCCTGCCGGGTGGCGGTCTGCTGCGCGTCACTCGCCGGTGGAGTCGTCGTGGTCGTGCGGGCACCATCGTCGTGCACCTGACCATTTCGCTCACCGGACTTGGTGGCGGTCGCGGTCTTCTGGCCTGTTGTTGCGCCTGTCGCCGCAGCGGCGGACTCGGTTGCCGAGTGCCCCGCCGGACGGTAGTCCGCGAAGAACTCGTGCCAGGCGGAGTCTACCGATGAGGGGTCGTTGAGGTACTGCTCGTACATTTCCTCGATCAACCACTCGTTGGGGCCGAACTGTGACGCAGGGCTGCTGCTGGACACGGCTGGCGTTCGCCTCGATCCATCTGCTCGTGGTTTTTCAACGCTCGCAACCCAGGCTAACGCTTCCGGGGTGTTCGGTTGGGTATGTCCCGTGCACTCCGGTCGGGTTCCGTGCCGTTCCGAATCGATCAGGTCGTTAATGCGGCTGCTTTTCCGGCGCGTTTTCCGGCGGACGAGCTCAACGGTTTCCGGTAGTATGTGGGGTTTTGGTTTTTGTGATCTTGCTTTCTCGGAGGTTCGGGACGTCGAAACGGAACCCGAATGTGAGGTTTCACGCAAAAGTGAACAATCCCGTATCCTGAGCCGTTCGGACCACATCACGGGAAATTGTGCGGAGCTCGAGCAACGCGCCCCACACCGTTGGCAGCCCGGTGCCAACTCGGCCGCGTTCCGGGTGGTCGAGCGCTGCCGTCCGTGGCGTGGAGCGCCCCGGTACTCCGGGAGGGTGCGCACCGGGTCCGGGCCCGCTCAGGTGACACCCGCGGGGTCGGCGTCACCGCTCCTGCCGGAGTGTGCTCGCGTGTCGCGGCGGAGACGGCGGGACCGTGCTATCGGGTAGGCGAGCACAAGCAGCAGCGAGCCCAACGGGAACGGGAACCCGAGGACCCCGATGCTCAGGGCGTACTCCGCGATCGGGACCAGTGTCGCCACGAGGAACAGCCATCCCGGGCCGGACGGGACCCTGCGCGGGGCGCGGGCTGAGCGCGTCCACGGCGTTCGCCCCCAAGGTTTCGCCACCGAAGCCCAGGTCTGGAAGGCCATGGCCGAAGCCATCAGCAGCGCACCCGCGGCCACACCGGGCGGGAGGGCTCTTCCTTGCTCAGCCGTCCGCACCGCCGCCTGCAGGTTCGGGCCGAGGACGAGGATTCCCGCGTACAGCTGGACGATCGTGATGACGAACTTGGTGAGTACCCACCAGTGCCGGAAATAGCCCCACGGGGTCAGCGCCGACAGCATCAACCCGGTGAACGCCGAGGCGTTGGCCAGGTACAGCAGCAGGTGTTCGTCGAGCACCTCAGCCATCGTCACCGCGCTCAGCCGCGCCTCCGGATCACCGGTGCTCAGCCCGAACGTGAGCAGTGTGGCCAACGCCAGGGCCTGGCTCATCCACCCCACGGAGGTGAGGACGTGCATCCAGACGAGCAGGTCGCGGGAGCGTGGGGAACCGCGCTTGGACATGTTCGTCAAGTTCGCACGGTTTCGGCTCCGGGAACTCCGGCGGCGCCCCGGATACGTCCCTGAATCCGCGAACGCTCTCCCCGGATCTGCGGGAACCTTCGCTCATCGGTTGGCCGGAGCCGAGTCGGGCTCCTCGCGCCCGGCCCCGAGCTCGCCCCCCGCGCCGGGCACCGCCACGTCCGCGTCGTCGGCGGAACCACCGTTGGCCCAGAGCCGCGCGTAGACCCCGCCCGCGGCCAGCAGCTCCCCGTGCTCGCCCTGCTCGACGATGCTGCCGCCGCCCAGCACCACGATCCGGTCCGCACGGGCGGCCGTGGCCAGCCGGTGCGCCACCACGAACGTCGTCCGGTTCCGGGCCAGCTCGGCGTGTGCCGCGGCCACCATCGCCTCGGTCGCCGGATCCAGCGCGGCCGTCGCCTCGTCCAGCAGCAGGATGTCCGGGTCAACCAGCTCCGCGCGGGCCAGCGCCACCAGCTGCCGCTGCCCGGCCGACAGCGACTTGCCGCCTTCCCCGGTCCGCTGCCGGAAACCGTCCGGCAGCGCGGCGATACCCGGCAGCGCACCCACCCGGCGAGCGGCCCGCTCGATCTCGGCCGGACCGGCACCGGGGCTGCCGTAGGCGATGTTGTCCGCCACGTCCCCCGCGAACAGGTGCCCCTCCTGCGGCACGACGGCCAGGTGGGAGTGGTACTCGGCCAGCGGGTAGTCGCGCACGTCCACCCCGTCCACCAGCACGCAGCCGCCCGAGACGTCGTAGAACCGCGCCAGCAGCTTGACCAGGGTCGACTTGCCCGCACCCGTGGCGCCCACCAGGGCGACCGTCTCACCCGGGGCGACGCGCAGCGACACCTCGGACAACGCGGGATCGTCTGTGGCCGGGTAGCTGAACGACACCGAGCGCAGCTCCACCTCGCCGTCGAGTTCGCTCGGCACCGTGGCCGGGCGATCGGTCTCCGGCACCGAGGTGCGGGTACGCAGCAGTTCCCCGATCCGGCGCAGCCCGACCCTGGCCTGCTGGTAGGCGTCGAACACGCCGGAGAGCTGCTGCACCGGGCTGAAGAACAGCCCCAGGTACAGCAGGAACGCCGCCAGCACGCCCGCGGTGAGCTCCCCCTGGGCCACCCGCAGCGCGCCGACGCCGAGCACCACCGCCTGCGCCACTTCGGACAGCAGCGACACGAACGGGAAGTAGGTGGCGATGTAGCGCTGCGCCCGCAGCCGGGAACGCCGGTAGGCGTCGCTGCGCGCCGCGAACTTCTCGGCCGCCAGCCGCTCCCTGCGGTTGGCCTGCGACACGCGCAACCCGGAGACGTTCTCCTGCATCTCGGCGTTGACGGTGCTGACCCGTTCCCTGGCCTCGGCGTAGGCGCTCGACGAGACCCTGCGGAAGATCATCGTCGCCACCACCAGCAGCGGCGTCACCGACAGCGCCACCAGCGCCAGCGAGAGATCGGTGATCAGCAGCGCCACCGCCACGCCGATGATGGTGGACACGCTGACCACCGCCGTGGCCAACCCCGTCTGCAGGAACGAGGACAGCGCGTCCACATCGGTGGTCATCCGGGTCATGATCCGGCCCGCGCGTTCGCGCTCGTAGTAGTCCAACCCCAGCCGCTGCAGCTGGGCGAAGCTGCGCAGCCGCAGCAGGTACAGCAGTGTCTCGCCCGTGCGCGCGGCGATCACCGTCTGCCAGCGCATGGTGACCCAGCCGATCAGCACCGTGCCCGCGCCCACCGCCGTGGCGGTGAACAGCGCGTCGGGGTCGCCCGCTCCCACCCCGCCGTCCACGCCCCAGCGGATCAGCGACGGCATGCTCACCGACACGGCCGCGGTCGCCGCGACCAGCAGCACCGTCAGCGCCACGCCCCACCGGATCGGGCGGAACAGTTTCGCCAGCCGGAAGCCCGGGTCCGGTGCGGTGGGGTCGGTGCCGTTGAGCTCGGGTTCGTCCTCGGCGGGCGGTAGCCGGTCGATCGCGGTGGTCAGCTCCTCGCTCGGCGGGGTGGCGGCCACGGTCGAACCTTTCGGGCGCCCCGCGCCCGCCGTGCCAGGGGCCCCGGCAGCCGGTTTCGCCGTGCCCGCGCTCCGGCTCGCCGCCCCCACGGCCGCGAACGAGCTCTCGGTGCTCGTGGCGGTACCGGTCCAGTAGCCGTGCCGCTGTCCGCGCTCCTCTCCCGGCCACAGCTCCGGGGTGGGTTCCTCGCCGGGTTCGCACACCGGGTGCCCGCCGGGGTGCTCGGACGTTCCGGAGGTGTCCGGCAGCAGTTCACGGAACAGCTCGGAGCGCCGCTCCAGCTCCCGCTGCGTGCCGATGTCGACGACCTCGCCCTCGTCCAGCAGCGCGACCCGGTCCGCGAGTGCGAGGGTGGAGCGGCGGTGCGCCACCAGCAGCGTGGTCCGCTCGGCGGTGACCGAGTCCAGCGTGGCGTGGATCGCGGCCTCGGTGCTCGGGTCCACCGCGGAGGTCGCGTCGTCCAGCACCAGAATGCGGGGGTCGGTCAGCAGCGCGCGGGCCAGCGCGATCCGCTGCCGCTGGCCGCCCGACAGGGTCAGGCCACGTTCGCCCACCAGCGTGTCGTAGCCCTGCGAGAGCTCGGTGATGAACTCGTGGGCCTCGGCCGCGCGGGCGGCGGCGACGATCTCCTCCTCGGAGGCGTTCGGGTGCCCGTAGGCGATGTTGCCGCGCACGGTGTCGGAGAACAGGAACGCCTCCTCGAACACCACCCCCACGGCCGAACGCAGCGAGTCCAGCCGCACACCCCGGATGTCCAGGGCACCGTCCCCGTCGGCCCCCTCGTCACCGCCGTCGGGGGCGATCCGGACGCTGCCGGAGTGCACGTCGTAGAACCGGGGCAGCAGCAGCGAGATCGTGGACTTGCCCGAGCCCGCCGAGCCCACCAGGGCCAGCGTCTCGCCGGAACGCACCTCCAGGGAGGTGCCCCGCAGCACCGGCTGTTCGCCGCCGTAGCCGAACCGCACGTCGTCCAGCTCCACCCGCAGCGGCCCCTCGGGCAGGCTCACCGCGTCCGGCGCGTCGGTGACCTCCGGCTGCGAGTCGATCACGTCGTAAAGCCGCTCCAGCCCCGCACGGGCGTGCTGGGCCTGGATCAGCACGTTGGACAGCATTCGCGCCGGGGCGGCGAGCATGGTCAGATAGCTCGCGAAGGCGATGAACGTGCCCACGCTGACCTGGCCCCGCAGCGCGAGCCAACCGCCCAGCCCCAGCACGCAGACCTGGCCCGCCAGCGGCAGCGCCGTGAGGTGCGCGGTCGGCGGGGCCGTGACCCGTGCCGCCCGCATCCGTTCGGCGAACAGCCTGCGGGCGCGGCCGATCATCCCGCTGACCTCCCGGGACTCCTGCCCGAAGCCCTTGACCACGCGGACACCGCTGATCGTTTCCTCGACCTGCTCGGCCACGTCGGCGGCGCGCTGCTGCGCGCTCCAGGTCGCCGGGAACAGCTTCTTGCGGCTGCGGGCGGTGACCACCCCGATCAGTGGCCCCACGACCAGCGCGATCACGGTCAGCAGCGGGGACAGCCACAGCATCGCCGCCAGCGAGAACACCGCCAGCATCAGCGTGCCCGCCGCCATCGGCAGCATGGACAGCAGCCCGTTGACCAGCTGCAGGTCGCTGATCGAGCGCGAGACCACCTGGCCGGTGCGCAGCGAGTCCTGCTTGCCGCCGTCGAGGCGCTGCACCGAGCCGAACACGGCGCGGCGCAGGTCGTGCTGCACGTTCACGGCGAGCTTGCCCGCGGTGTAGCGGCGGACGAACGCGGCGCCGAACCGGAACAGGCCCAGCCCGAGCATCGCCGCGACGATCCAGCCGAGCCCCTCGGTGCTGCCCGCCATCGCGTCGTCCACCGCCACCTTGGTGAACACCGGCACGGCCGCCTCCATCCCGACCGCCGTGACGGCGGCCCCCATGGACAGCAGCACGGCGGCGGGATGCCGCCAGCACGCGGCGCTCAGGCGGCGGATCCAGCCGGGTTTGGTACGAGCTTCTCCGGATTCGGGCACCCCGTCAGGTTAGGACCCCACTCCGACGCCTCGCTTTCCTGACGCGGCTTTCCTGACGCGGGTGCTCGGCTCGGGTTGTGCGGGTGCTCACTCGGCGGAACATCCGGCACGGCTCTCGCCCCGGGAGGGCGCGGCGATTTCGCGAGAAATTGACGCCAGCCGAAGGCCGCCCCGCCGCATTGGGGCATCGATTTCGCGAGAAATTGACGTTGCCGCGACGAGGCTTCGCGGCGGGAAGAAGCTGTCGCGGCTTTCGAGGTCACCTTCCGGGTGAAGGGTGAGTGACGGAGCGGCGCAGACGTGGACAACGTTGTGTGACTCCCGGACGACCTCGCTGGTCGTCACGGGTGACGGGGGTGCTGTTTCCGAGTGCCGTGCCGTTAGGATCGCTGGTCGCGCGTACTGGGTTCGTGGTTCCCTGGGGTGTCTGGTTCTCGTGCAGTTCGCAGCTGGCCGACCGCTGTCGGCCGCCACAACCGTCCGACCGAGTACAACAGCGGAATTTCCATGTCTGAGGTGTTTTCCTAGCGGCGTTATCGGAGAGTGCCATGAAGTACGTTTGGTTCGGCGTGCTGCTTCTGCTGGGCCAGCTGGTGCCGGAACTGCTGTTCCCACCGGAGGGCGTCACGGTGGAGATGGGCCGCTTCGCGGCCATGGCGGGTACCGCGGTGTTGGCCGCGGTGATTCTTTACACCTGGGAGCGATGGTCACTGGGGCACAGCCTCTGGCCGCGTCGAACCCGAGCGTACGAAACCGAGGCGTGATCGGCACTCGATCCGTCGAGCCGCGAGCCTTTCCGAGTCGGCTCCCGTACGTCGCCGCGATGCCGCGTCGGCCACGGGAGCCGCTCCGGTCCGCCTTCGTGGCAGTGCGTCGCCGCTGAATCAGCGCGTGCTGTTCGAGTAGGTCTCCTGTCGCCGTTCGGTGGTTCGCTGTCCTGCGATTCGCTGCTCGGCGTTCCGCTGGACGGCGATGGGCTGTGTCGGGAGCTCGACGGGTTGCGTCGGCGGGTCGACGGGCTGCGTCTCGATGGGCTGTGTCAGGAGCTCCGGGGACGAATCCACCGTCCGGTGCTCGATCCGATCCCCCTTGGTCAGCAGCTTCCCTATCCTCGGGGTCTCCCGCAGTTTCTCGACCGCCCGGGTCGCCGGGTACACACCGAGCGGCATCACCAGCAGCACCACGCTCGCTCCGACCAGGAATCCCACGACCACGTCGTGCGGGAAGTGCGCTCCCACGAACACTCGGGAGGCCGCGGTCGAGATCCCGACCAGCAGTGCCGGAACACCGAGCCTGCGCCACGCGAACACGATCGCGACGGCCGTGGCCCCCGCGACGGCGGAGTGGTTGCTGGGGAAGGACCAGTCACCGGGCGGGTCGCACACCGCTATCGTGTTGATGTCGGATAACAACCGGCACGGTCGTCCCACCTCGAACAGTCCCTTGATGGTGTCGTTGACGAGGTAGGCCGCGATCATGCCGAACGGCGCCAGCAGCGCGAACGCCATCGCGCGCGCTGGGAGGCCGCGTGCCCGCCACATGCCCCAGGCGAGGACGGCGGCCATGACGAACAGCGAGCCGTCGGTGAACAGGATCGCCAGCAGGTGCACGAAATCCGGCGTCGAGTTCGCGAACTCTATGATGTGGAGGTACCAGTTGGCGCTGACGTCCGGGACGTCCTCGATGCCCGAGACCGCCAGGTTGGCCGTTGACGTGGTCAGTTCGTCCGTCGGGCCCGTTTCGTGCATGCGGTCCTCGTCAGGGGTCGTGTCTCACGAGATCACCGGACTCCCTCGGGGAGTGGCGAGCACTCCACTGTGGGAGGTGGGGATCCCGACTCGGTTCGGGTGGTCGTCCTGCGGTGGGGAATCCGGCACGTGCGCGACGAACACCCGCTTCGGCGAGAGCTGTTCACGCTCGGTACCGCCAAGGTTTCTCCACTGTTTACCATGAGGACACCCGTTGTTCCCGACGAGACCTTTCGCTTCCGACGAGCCCGAGTCCCCGAACGATCCCGGAGTCGAGTGGACCGCGACCGACCGCCGCGCGGGTAAGGCGAGCCGGATTCGCGGCCCGGTGATCTGTTCCGGGCCGCGCGGTGTGGCCGCTCGGCCGTGGTCACTCGGCTCGGTGTGACCTGCGGCGCGGCGTTGTGAGGTGGGCGGCGCAACCAGCTGCCGAGTCGCGGGTCTCGTCGCAGCCACACCGGTGCGCGCGGGACCGGTGTGCTTTCCACGTCACGACCGCCGACAGCACCAGTACCGCGGCGACCGCGGGTAGCCAGGCCACCAGACCGGCGGCGAGGGCACCACCGAGCAGGCCGGCAGTGATGAGTGCGGGCAGGAGGCAGCAGGCCAGGCAGGCCGCTCCGGCCAGCCCGGCCAAACCGACCGATGTTCGGCTCCGACGAGCGGGGTCAGCAGCAGGGTCGGTCATGGTGGTCCTCTTCGGCGATGTCGGCGAACGGCAGTGGACAGTCCGAGCTGGTGGCGCAGGAGGCCAGGTCGTCACAGCCTGCCTCGACCGCTTCGAGCAGCGTGGCGCGAATGGTCCGCAGGTCGGCGATGCGGGCCTCGACCTCGGCCAGCTTGGCCCGGGCACGCTCCCGCAATCCCGGATCGGAGCTGCCTGCCCGGCGCGGGCGTCCCGCTTCGAGCAGGTCGGCTACCTCGTCGAGGGTGAAGCCCAACCGTTGTGCGGCCTTGATGACCCGCAGCGTGGTTACCGCCGCCGGTGGATACAGACGATGGCCGCCCAGGCTGCGCTCGGGCTGGGCCAGCAGCCCGCGCCGCTCGTAGTAGCGCAGGGTCTGCGGATTCACCCCGGCGGCTTCGGCGACCTGCCCACTGCGCAGCCTCGTGTCGCTCATGGGGATCCCTCCGGCGTGGTCGCTGCCGCGTGCCGGGCCAGCGCCTCCAGCACCGGTCGCTGGTCCGCGGGAACCGTGATGTCGAGCCACAGCTCGTCGTCGCGCTGTTGGAGGACGAAGGTGAACAACGAGCAGCACTGGTTTTCCCGTTCCGCCAGGTCCCGCGCGGTGTCTCGCCAGGCCGGATCCAACACCAGTCGCAGCCGGGTCGGTTCCGGTTCGTGGAAGCTCCGCAGTGCGGCGGTGAACAGCGCATCGAACTCGGCCGCTCGCTCCGGCTGCCGCGACGGCGGCAACTCACACGATGGCGGGACCCACCCGAGCAGCGAGTCACTGCCCTCGGTGCTGCCGGTCTCCGCTCCCTCGTGACGGGGCTCCAGAACCACGCTGTCCGTGCGTGCCGGAGGCGTGTTGTCTCCTACGGTTGGGCCGCGGCAGGCGCACCCGACGCTCTCGTCGTTCCTCATCGCGCTTCCCCTCCGATTCCAGTGGTACGCCGCCGCGGCGCGTGATGTCGGTCGAGCACGAGCCCCAGCGTGAGGCCGTAGACCAGGTGCGGGAGCAACGTCGCCACCGCGATGCGCGGTGTCACGGCGATCCCGAACAAACCCCAGGACAGGTAGGGCAGCCACACCAGCCCGAGCAACCCCCACAGCAGCACGCCGTAGCCGAGCCCGATCCATACCGAAACCCGGCGAACCAACCCGGCCAACACCGCCGCGGCCACGGCCCCGTAAGCCAGATGGGCCAGCACCGCCAGTCCCACCAGCACCGGCTGCGGCAGCGCCCCCACGGTCCGGGCCACCAGTGCTACCGGGACGGGGTTCGGCAACGGTGCCACGCCTGTGAGCATGCCGAAGAGCATCACCACGCTCATGAGCACCGTCGCGACCGCACCCCAGCCCGCCCCGGACACCAACCGGCCCGGGACGACTCCCGTCCCACCGGTACGGGCCGGTCCGTCCGAATCCACCGCCATCGTGAGTACCTCTCAACCGCGCCGTACGCGCTGCGACAACCTCGTGCCGTCGACGGTAAGCCCGTACCCAGGTACAGGATGCAACCACGATTCGGCCGATCGGCGGCCGAGCCGTACGCCTCAGCTCTGCGGTCGTGACCGGACCAGTCGGGGGATGGTGTGGACGTAGCCGATCATGCCGAGCAGCTCCACCAGCGTCTGGGTGACCACGATCACCGGGGTGATCGCGTAACCGGCAGGCAGGGCCAGCGCCAGCGGCAGCACGACCAGGGAGTTGCGGGTGGCACCGCTGAAGATCAGCGCGCGAGAGCGACCCGGGTCGAGCCGGAACCCTCGCGCCACCCCGTAACCGACTCCGGCCATGATGACCAGGAAGGCGACGTACAGCGGAACCACGGCCACGACCCGGCCGAGCCGGTGGCTGATCGCGGGAACCTGGCCCGCGACGACCACCAGCAACGTCGCCGCCATGAGCGGCACCATCGCCGCGCCGACGGCCGAGGAGAGCACCTGACCGGTGCGGTGCCGGGCGGCCAGCGCCTCGGTGGCCCAGGCCAGCCCCAGCGGGGCGACGATCAGGATTCCGAAGGCTTCCAGGAACGGCCCCACCGCGACGATGTCGGCCAGCCCCGGACCGAGGAACAGCCACAGCAGCGGCGGCAGCGCCGCCATCTGGGCCAACATCAGCAGCGGCGAGGCGGCCAGCAGGCGGTGACTGTCCCCGCCCGCCAGCCCGGTGAACACGATCACGTAGTCGATGCACGGGGTCAGCAGCACCAGCAGCACCCCGAGCAGCACCGCCCGCGGCAAGGCCACCACGGCGGTCAACGCGGCCACGATCAGCGGCACCACCGCGAAGTTCAGCAGCAGCGCCGCCGCCAGGAACCGTCCGTCGCGGAACGCACGGGTCAGCCGGGTGAAGGGAACCCGCAGAAACGTCGCGTACAGCAGCGTTCCCAGCACCGGGTAGATCGAGCGCTCCCAGATGGGCGCGCTCGCGGGCAGCGCCAGGCCCACGACGGCACCGGCGGCCAGCCCGCCGAGGTAGATCGGGATCTGGTGGCGTTCCAGCCACTGGGTCGCGGACACGCGCGTGCGGTCTCCTTTCCGTGCGCGCCGGTCCTTCTCCGAGCGGGGAGGGCTGATCACCACTCAGCTCGGTGCGGCCAGCAGCGCGGCGTTGTGGCGCGGGCGGCGCAGCAGCCACCCGCACAACCCACCCCACACCAGCAGGTTCGCGGCGAGTTTCACCGCGAGCACGGTGCCGCTCTGGGCGTAGAGCACAGGGTATGCCGTGAGCACCAGGAACGGATCGGCCAGTTCGACCCAGCGCAGCCCGATGCCGGTCGAGGTGAGCGGCACCTGGACCAGCAGCGCCCCGGCGATCAGCAGGGTGGCCGTCCGCTGGTTCCGCAGCCCGTTGACGACGGCGGCCGTGAGCAGTCCGGTCAGCACCAGCGCGGCCCAGTCGAGCAGCAGCGCCAGCAGCACGAAACCGATCCCCGGTTGGATCACCGGGGCCAGTCCTTCCACGGCCTGGGCGGTGAGCAGCAGGCTTCGCGGGCCGGAACCGAACTGGTAGGTCATGTAGACCAACAGCAGCAGCCAGGCCGCGAGGAAGGCCGTGGCGGTGAGCACCACGGAGCCGATCACCGAAGTGATCCAGCGCCCGGAGCCGAGCACCAGCTGCGCGTGGGTGTGCAGGCCGTTCGAGCGGGAGGCCGCCTGCGTTACCGCCGTCAGCAGCGCGTAGAAAATCACCAGTTCCATCGCCAGGGTCCGTGGCTCCAGCGAGGACAGCACGATCCAGTCCCCGTAGGTCGGCTCGTGAGGCAGACCGGCCGGGGTGGAGCTGGTGCCGACGAGGAACCAGGCCAGCAGGATCACCGGGGTGGCCCAGCGCAGCGCGGGCAGCGTGGCCAGCAGCACCGCCAGCCGTGCCGTGCCGCCGCGCCGAACCGGATTCGGGTGTCGTGGCATCACCAGCTGTCCAATCCGCGGAAGGGTTGTTCGATGTCGCGGCCCAGGTCCTCGACGTTTCCCAGCGGCAGCTCCGCCCGCGAGAGCAGCGCCAGCAGTTCGTGCAGCGGCGCGGACTGCTCGGCGAGCACCCCGATGTAGGGGTCGATCCGGTGTGTCCAGTCGTGTTCCTTCAGCACCGTGGCGGCGGCGTGCCGGGTGGCTTCCGCGTCCTCGTCCTCGGCCGCGAAGCGCAGTCGCCACCAGCGGGGGCTGTCCTCGGGCCAGCGGGTGACGACCTCACCGCCGGAGATGTAGACGATCTCGTCGCTCATCTCGTCGACGTCGGCGATCGAGTGGCTGCTGAAGATCACCCCGGTTCCGGCACGTGCCCGCTCGCCGATCAGCTCCTTGAGCCGGATGATCCCGGCGGGGTCCAACCCGTTGCCGGGCTCGTCGAGCACCAGCACCTCGGGATCGCCCAGCAGCGCCCGCGCCAGGCACAACCGGCGCCGCATTCCCAGCGAGTAGGTGCCGACCCGCTTGCGCGCCGCCTGGCGCATCCCCACCGCGTCGAGGCACTCGTCCACCTCGTTCGACGTGACGCCGCCCAGCATCCCGGCCCACTGGTCGAGGTTGCGGCGCCCGGAGACGCTGTTGATCAGTCCGTCCTGGTCGAGCACCGCGCCGAAGCTCGGCCGCGTGCCCCCTACGGTGTGGTGGTGCAGCTTTCCCGCGCTCGGTTCGATCAGGCCGAGCAGCGCGGCCAGCAGCGTGGTCTTGCCCGCGCCGTTGGGGCCGACGATGCCGACGGTTCGGCCACTTCGGACGGCGAGGTCGACGTCGCTGACCGCCCAGTGGTTGCCGAAGCGTTTGCCCAGTTTCTCGGTTTCCAGCAGTGCCCGGTTCGGGGTTTCCATGTGGTTGTGCGACCTAGCGTTCGGCTCGGGGGGCGAGTAGGGCGATGACGGTGATCAGTGCCGCGTCGACGAGCAGCCACAGCGCGGGACCGATCGTCCAGTTCAGCGGGTTGTGCGGGAAAAGGTGGGCCCCGTGTCCTGGGGTGAGCATCAGCCTTATCGGCGTGAGCCCGAGCTCATCGCCCACAAGGGCACCGAGCAGCACCGCCAGCGGCGCGCAGACCAGCGCGACCAGCCGGGGCGTGCGGTAGACGGCGAGCAGGTGCGCCACCAGCAGCACGCCCACCGAGACCAGGCAGCACCACAGCAGCATGACCAGGTCCACGACCGGCCCCATGGCGTGCATCCCGGGCCACAGCAGCACGCTTTCATCGACGGTGCGCAGCGGGTAGACGAACAGCGCCAGCACGTCGACGAAGACCACCATCGTGGCCGTCGTCACCACTGTCCGACCCGCCGCCACGCGTATCGAGCCGAGCACGTGCTCGCGCGGCCCGACTCCCGCGATCCGCAGGTACGGACTGCGTCCGGTCTCCTGGTCGGTCACGAACACCGGCGCGGTGGCCAGCACTCCGACGAACAGCGCGAGGATCACGGGTATCGGATCCGAGTACGCGAAGTAGCCGATCGCTGCTTCCTTCAGCGAGATCCGGTGCTGCAGTTCCACGACGAACAGCGCGATTCCGAGCAGCAGCCCGGCACCGATGTTCACCAACGGTTGGCCGGGCCAGTACCCGGCCGAACGATGCGCGATGGATGAATCCCGTTGCATGAACGAATTTCCTGTATTAGCCGGACAGTCATTTTCGTGGGTTACAACCTCGTTGTGTCTGACCGGGATCATCCACTCCCCAGCGCGTTGAGCTGTTCGGTGAGGTAACCGGCGAGTCGCTGCTTGTCGGCGGGGGCGAAGGTGTTCCAGTCGGCACCGTCGTTGTTGCGCCGGGACGTGATGCTGTAGCGACCGTCCTCGGTGTCGCGCCAGCCGATCGCCGGTAGTCGTGGCGTCTCGCCGTTGTCCGGGCTGCCGCTGACGAAGAAGTAGCCGATCCGCTCGGTGGGCAGCGTCAGGATCCGCTGCGCCGCCCGCAGCTGCCGATCGCTGCTCCGTGCGGGTGGTTTGTGCTCCGCACCGGTCAGCCACGAGTCCCCGCCGGTTTCCGAGCCGCCGCCGGGTCCTGCGGTGGTGTTGACGGTGGCAGTCTCCAGCGTGCCCGCCGCAACTTCGGGCAGCAGGTCGGTGCAACCACGGACCAGGCTCCGGGTGTCGACGAACCGGACCCGGAGACCGTCGGTGCCCTGCACCGCCTGCGCACCGAGCCTGCCGGAAACCGCCGTGCGAGCGCGGAACACCTCCTCGGTGGCGGTTTCCAGCCAGGTGACCGCGATGTCCACCTTCGGGGAGTGCAGCAGCCGCAGGGCCGCTTCCACGTCCTGGTCCGGCTCCCGATCATCGGCCAGCCCACGGTTGGCGAGCTCCCGCCACACCTCCTGGCGGACGCGGGAGCGCTCGTCGGTGGTTCCGCCGTGGTAATCCAGCTCGAACGGGAATCTCCGGAGGTCGACACCGAGGTCCTCGCAGAGGATGTCGGCCGCACGTGTCGAGAGCGTGAACGATCTCGGCATCAGTTACGGCCGCCCTCCTCTGCCGGCGTGGCGCCGATGACCGGGGGAGCCACCCGGGGCAGTCCGAGGTCGTCGCCGACCTCGTCGGTTTCGAGCACGTACTTGCGCTCGTGCTCCTCCTCGTCCTCGCCCTGGCCTCGGCCCGCGCCCGCTCCGGCACCGCCCATCGGCATCCTGCCGCCGCCGCGTCCCGAGGAGTTCGCGGGCGTGCCGCTGGTGGGACCACCGGTCGGTGCGCCACCGACCCCGGCGCGTCCGCCGGAGCCCAGTCCCGAGCCTGAACCGCCGGCACCGTAACCACCGGAGCCGTAACCTCCCGCGCCGTAGCCACCGGCTCGGCCGCCGGAGTAACCCCCTCGTCCGCCGGTCATGCCGCCCGCGCGGCCACCGCCAGGCACCTGCTGGCCGGGCGGGACGGGTGCCCACCTGCCGTTGGCGGAGTTCTGCCGCTGCCACTGGCCGGTCCTGGGGTCCTGCCGGTAGTTCGTGCCGTCCGGGCCACGCACCGCTCCCGGTGACAGGCCGGAGTTGCCCGCGCTGCCGCCGGAGTTCCAGGCGGGCGCGGTGGTGGAGGGCTGCTGCGATTGACCGTAGTAGCCGCCCGGCGCGTTCGACACGCCCGAGGAGGGCGGTGCCGTGGTGCCGCTCGGGGTGGAGGCCGCGTAGGTGCTCGACGGGGTGGTGCCACCGACGGTCGCGAAACCGCTGCCGCCGGATCCGGTGCCGTTGTAGCCGGTGCCGGAGTCACCCGCGTTCTCGTCGGTGGACTGCGGGGGAGGGGCGAAGCGCGGGGTGTTCTCGGCGGCACCGCCGAAGTCGTTCTCCATCGTGGACACCACACGGGCGGCTTCCTGGTGGGCCTGCTTGGCCTCGTCGGCGCGCTGGCGGATCTCAGCCGCGCGCTGCACGATCGTGGCCGGGTTCGGGTCCGAGGCCAGCGCGGACAGCTCATGCATCAGGCTGAACTGCGGGTCCTCCGGCATCGAGTTGCGGGCCTGCTCACCGGCCTCGGCCTGCAAGCCGATCTGGTTCGCCGTCAGCTGCGCTGCCTCGCCGGAATGTCCCATGTGCTCGGAGACGGTGTTCATCTGCGCGCGCATGGCGTCACCCGCGCGGCCCTGCCAGTTCTGCTCCGTCTTCGCGGCGGCCCGCTTGATGCGGTCGGAGAAGTCGACGAAGTCCGTGCCGACCTGGTGGTAGTAGCGGCCCATGTCGTGTACCGACACCGGGTCGAACTTGTCCCGCACGAACTTCTCGAGTTCCGCGTGCGGGTAGGACTCGTAAGCGGTGCACCCCAGTGCGGTGGGGCGACCGCGCAGCGACTGGTCGCCCGACATGGCCTTGGCCTGCTGGGTGCCGTAGTGCTCGGCGGCGTTCGCGGCGACTTCCTTCGCGCGTTGCACGCTCATGTCGCCGTTGCCGACCGGCACGTGTCCGCCGCCCTGGTACTCGAAGTCACCCCTGGCGCGGTTGTACGCCTCGCGTTCCCGGTCGGCGATGTATTCGTGGCTGCGGTAGCCCTGGTCCCCCTCGGACACGAAATCCCCCTGGTTCTCAGCTGTCCGAAATGTTCTGCTCTACCATCGGTGCGGCCTTCTTCACGAGGTCGCAAGCCGTCTCGGTGTCTCCTGGCGTATCGGCCATACTGTTCACGGATATCGACGAACTGTCAGTTACCGCGAAGGCCAGCGAGCACATTCCTGACCCGGTATTATTTTTGACCAGAAGTGCTTCGCGGTTGTTGACTTCGGTTTTATTTTTTTCTTCGGCGTCGGAAAATTTTATTTCTTTTAGGGGTTTGTCGCTATATACGGATATTCCGAAGTCGCTGCCGTTTGCTTTCCAGTCGCATGACTGGTCATCCAGTTCGTTTGTTTCGCCTGGAGTTGTTATGTTGAGTTGTTTCTTTTGTTGCTCGTTCAGACTGGAGCAGGGTTTGAAGTCGGCCAGGGGGGCGTTGCTTTTTTCTTCGGATTCTTGCGACTGTGTCTGCCCTGCCCCTGGGGAGCAAGACATCACAGGGAAGGCGCAGATAGCTGCCACTATACCAATGATAGTGCGGCTCTGGGTTTCGGTTAAAATTTTCATGTTAATCACTCAATGTTATCCAAGTTTTGCTTGCTTTGGTTGTCAGATTCTTGGTAAGAATCTATACCTTTGCGAATTGCTTCGACCACTTTGGGGGCTTGCTGGCGCATCGTACTGAGTAAATGTTCGAATGATTCTTCGTCGCCGCTGGCTACCTGTTTGTTGAAGGCTGAGATGGATTCTCCGGCTGGGCTGTGTCCAAGCGGGGTGTCACGCTTTACGTAGTCGATGTTGTACAGCTTCTCGCCGAGATAGTCTTCCAGCTCCTGGAAGATCTGTATGAGTTCGTCGCCCGCGTTAGGCGTGATGACGAACTGGCCGTTGTTGGCGGCGGTGATGATGCCCTGCATGGCGTCGTTGGTGGCCGACAGGTTGCCGGTCAGATTTTGCTCGTCGCTCATGGTGACTCGTTGATTCCCCCATCGTTGGCGTGTGCCCTACGAAATTGCGAGCCTACTGATCTTGCTCGATGAGGGTCAACGGCGTTGCGCTGACGGGGTATACGTCACCCCGATGGTTCACCCGGATGTCGGAGTGCTGCCTTTGAGGGTGCTGAGGAAGCTCTGCCAGGCGGTGGGAGTGAGGGCGAGCGTGCCGCCTTCGCGATCCTTGGTGTCGCGCACCAGCACGGTCGATGTTGCGAAACCAACTTCTACGCAGGTGCCGTTGTTTCCGCTGTAGCTGCTCGTATGCCAGATAACCGGATTCTTGTCGCGGAATAACATGGGTACTCCTGGGGCTAAGCTTTCAGCATGTCTTCGATCAGATCTCCCGAGTGGTCCGGGATGAGCGCGACCTGTTGAAGACTCTCCGCAGCCATCGTATACGAGTCAACCTCTTGGCTGTCCTGCATGTGCAACTTTCGCCCTGTAGTTCGTTGTGGCCTATCGAGCTAACCTGCTCGAAATCGAGCACAATGAACTACCAGGCTGATGCCATGTGCAGGCCATCCTCAGGACGAACGATCTGCAAGGGGTGCTCCGTTTTTCGGAAATTCGAGAAAGTTCACCCGGATGTCGGAGCACTGCCTTTGAGGGTGCTGAGGAAGCTCTGCCAGGTGGTGGGAGTGAGGGCGAGCGTGCCGCCTTCGCGGTTCTTGGTGTCGCGGACCAGCACGGTCGAGGTGGAGAAACCGACCTCGATGCAGTTGTTCGCACCCCCACTGCTGCGAGTGCTTTTCCGCCACTCGATGGATGCTGGGCTATCGCTCATAGTGATGTTGTTCCCCATCATCGGCGTGTGCCTGCGAACCACCAAATCTACCGATTTTGTTCGCTGTAGGCAACGCTTGACGATGAGAGGGGGAACGTCACCTTACCTCGATATCAGGTGCTTTTCAGGGTGGTGAGGAAGCTTTGCCAGGCTGTGGGGGAAACAGTGATGGCCCCCCTGTGGCGGTTCTTGGTGTCGCGGATCAGCACGGTCGAGGTGGCGAAACCGACCTCCACACAGTTACCTCCGCCAGTGCTACGCGAAGACTTACGCCATTGGAGTTCCCGCATGCTCAGCTCTCCCGTCGGCTCGGGTCTGTAGTACCCGTAGTGATTCTGCCGGATCGAGCGCGTGAGCACGAAGATGATCCATGACACGAGAGTATCGTGCTGTCTGGTGTGGCTCTTCCAAGTAGTGTCCTCCGACCTGGGACTCCAGGTACACCACCTCGGGATGCTGCACTTGTGGAAAGCCAAGGATGGTGAATGAGCCCGTAGCGGGATGCTCGCCGGCTTCCAGCGGCATGATCTGAACGGTTACATCGCTCCTTTCGGCCAGTTTGGCGATGTGTTGAAGCTGTTCGCGCATCACGTGGTGACCGCCTACCGGGCGTCTGACAGCCGCTTCGCCTACCACCGCCCACAGGGATAACGGCGACTCGTCGTACAGCCGTCGTTGTCGTTGCAAGCGCAGTTCCACTCGTTGCTCAAGGTTCTCCTCGGTCTCGTCGAGGACCGTGGCACGAGTGTCCGCGCGAGCGTATGCCTCGGTCTGCAACAAGCCCGGAACAACGTCCACTTCGTAAGTGCGGATGGTGTCCGCTTCGGCCTCCAGGCCGACATATGTCTCGAACCAGGACGGAAGTGCATCGGCGTACGAGTGCCACCAGCCTTTTCGACTTGCCTGCCTGGCCAGGTTGGTCAACAGCTCTCTCGTCGCGGAATCCGCGTCGTAGATGGTGAGCATGGCGAGTAGGTCCGAGACGCGGACTCCTTGATGGCAGTCCTCGATACGACTGATTTTGCTCTGCTTCCAATCGAGCGAACGAGCTGTCTCGGTCTGAGTGAGCTCCGCCTGCTCACGTAGTTCACGCAGCTTCCTCGCCAGTATGCGTCGTCGCACTGTCGGACTGATCGCCATGTGACCAGTTTTCACGAGCGCATAGTGCTCTCACAAGATCCTCACCTGATCGTGTACTTACAAAATCGCATTATGCGATGGCAGCCTATGCTTAATGATCTCACCGGAGAGGAGCCAAATGTCCTGGTGGTGGTTTCGGTGGCGGGAGGGTGTGGCGGCCGAGTCCGAGCGGTTGGCGCACGCCGTGGACGTCGCGGTGGGGCGCGACTACCTGATCTCGCCGTGCGGCGGCAGTTCTCCCGCCGCGACACCGAGTGGGTCACCGATCCACGGCACGCCCCACGCGGCGCGGCGGGTGAGCCCTGCGCGGCGTGCGTGATGCGGGTGCTGCTGAGCGCGCCCGCCGGTGGCGGACCCGGTGGTGGACAACGCCATTCGCGCGAGCAACGTCCTCCGTACGGGTGAGCGCAGCGCGCTCGCCGTCGACTCCGAACCCCTACTCGTCTCGAACCCCGAGTTCGAGCTTTCGTCCCGATGGAAGGGAGACCCACGTGTTCAGCATTGGTTGGCGCGGTCCGGTGGTGTGGTGGAACCCGATCGCCGGATACCGACACGCCTTCGGTCCCGACACCCCGCCGCGCCCCGAACAGCACCGCGACACCCTGTGCGGCGTCTCGGTGACGCTCACCGAATCGTCCGATGCGGACTGGCTGCTGCCCACCTGCGACTCCTGCATGAGCGAAGCCCTCATCCGCAGTGAGAACCGCGAACAACGCCACCGCGACGCCCGCCGCAGACTGCACGACCAATTCGGCACGGAGTTCCTGTGATGCCACTCCACGAACCGTTCGGCCCGCTCTGGCTCCTCGGAGCCGTGCTCGCTGTGGTGCTCTGCGCCTTCCTGCCGCTGCGCGGCGGCAACGGGCAGCACGCCGACGCCGGGCCGGGCGCGCTCACCGTACGCGATCTCATCGAACGCGGCCTCACCGAGCACCACGCACTCGCCGCGCCGTCGTCCCCGCCGGAAGCCCGGGAATTCGCACCCCGGCTCGTGCCCGAACCACGAACACCGCCGACCCGCACGGTGCCCGAACACCCCGAAGTGACCACCGAGCGAACCACCGAGATTCACTCGCCACTGGACGACCCGGACCATTCGCGGTGGTTCTCCGCGTGCGAGGTTCCCCGCGAGCCCAAGCCGTTTCCGCCGGTCAGCCCCGGCAGGCACCGCAACGGCCCCAGCCTGGTGGAGCAGGACATCGCCGAACTGCTCGGCTGCCGCCCGCATCCCGACAGCCTCGGACCGGAGTCCGGCTACATCGGACGCCATCGACTCCTGGCACCCGGCTGACCGTTGCCACGGAGTCGGACTGCTGCGTACTCATTAATAATAGCGAGAGATGCGCCGCTGGTGACCGTTCCGGCTCGGTGCCGAATCGAGAACGAATGGCAGGGTCGACGGCCACCGGCGGATCCGGCATCGGCATCGAGCGTGTCAGGAGACGCGTGGCAGTGCGAGCCACTCCTGCCAGGTGATGTCACGCCCCAGCAACCGGGGGTTTCGGAAGGGCCATTCGGTGGCGATCCACCGCGGCACCAGTGCGTCGAGCGCCTCTTCGGGCTCACTGTCGACGAGTTCGTCCACCACCCACCAGGACACCTCGCCGTCGGCACCGATGCGTTCGGGAGGATCGACGTAGACGCAACCGAGGATCGCCGTCTCCGCCTCGTCCAGCAGCGCGTAGTTGAACGAGCGGTGCGCGGCTGCCTCGTTCTCGTGCCGCAGCAGTTCGACGCGGTCCTCCTCGTACGTCATCGTCTCCCGGGGCCAACCCCAGGCCGGGCCGAAGATTTCCCACAAGCGCTCCTGGGAGCCCATCACTGCGGGGTAGTCGAGGGCGGTGTCCGCCTCCCGGATCGGCCGCAGGTGAAGCGCGGTGCCGGGCACGGGCGTGTAGCCAGGGTGGACGAAGTCGTCGGGTAACCAACTCACGATGACCGAGCTTACAGTCGCTCCCACGGGCGAGCCGCGAATGCGCTGCGGTATCCCGCTGCTGTCGCCGCTGGAGTGGTGATCGCTACGCTGCCGAGGCATCGCGAACGGTTGAGCACGACGGCAGGCGCACTCCTCGGGGAGTTTCGCGCCGTTTTTCTCCGCTGCCACCCTGTTCCCGTGGACACCGAGGAAGTGCGGCGCTTGGCCGAGTTGGAGAACGCCGAGTGGGGCGCCCAACCGGAGCGCGACCCCGCCGAGGTTCCCCGTCCCACGCCGCCGCTGCCGTCCGAGGTCGTGGACGAGGCACTGCGGTCGGGAAGGGGAGAGTGGGTGGCCTACGCCCCGCTGGGCTCGGATCCGAACGAGGTGGCCGAGCGTGCCGGTGTGCTGGACAACATCGTCGGGTTCCACGCCGTAGCAGTGGGCAGCGTTCTCGTGGTGCGGTTCCGCTGGCTCGCCGACACAGAACCGCACTACTACCTGCTGCACCTCGATCTCACCGATCTCACCGACGAGGAACCGGGCAACCTCCTCGGTGCGTCCACGCTGCTGCTGGAGCGACTGCACGGCCTGGCCCACCGCTGGCCCGAGTGCGAAACCACCCCGCTGTCCGGGAACGTGTCCATCGTGCGGCCACCCCGGACATCGCGTTGAACTCGGACGGCCACCCGAAACCGGCTGGACATCCGGCCACCCGGCGATCCTTTCCGCGCCCGGTAGGTCGCGTCCGGCACCCATCGGCCTGTCCGCCCGCTTCGAGGGTTTCCACAGCACCGCTCGTCATCCGGCATCCGCTCGGATCGCCGCCGCCATGCGTGCGGCGAAATCGTCGAGCTCGGGAAGCTCAGCGGGCAGCGCCTCCTGCTCGCCCGCGTGCACGGCGCGGGCGTGTGCCAGGACGTTCCCGTCGCCGTCGGAGAGTCGTGGAAGTACCAGCTCGGCCGCTTCCGGCTTCGGCACGATCCGCCCGGTCCGTACGGTCACCAGCATTCGGGCCAGGGTCAGCACCACGTTGCGGGTGTCGGTGCGCAGCTCGGCGAGCAGTCCCGGCAGCCCGTCGAGCACGGCCCGCACCAAATCTTCGTGCGGCATCGGGTCCAGCAGCTCCGTGGCTAACGGTCCTGCCAGTGCGACACCACGCTCGCGTACCGATGCCAGCAGCACCGCCAGGTCGGGATCCGGGCCCGAGGGCGGTTCGGCGCCGGTGGACAACTCGGCGCGCAACCACTCGCCGTACTGCAGATCCACGCGGGGCGGATATCGCCAGGGCCGCACCTCACCGGCGACCACGGCGGTCAGCTCCACCGGGCGTGGCCGCGCACCGGGATCGGGCCCGGAAATCCGGAGCAAACCCTCCACCAGCGCCCGCCGTCGAACAGGCCCGATCGTTCGCCGGGTGACGACGAGCAGGTCGAGATCGCTGAAACGTCGCAGCCCGCCGTGCACCGCCGATCCGTAACGCTGTACGCCGATCACGTCCTCGTCGAGTACCGACCGCACCAGCTCGACCACCGCGGCTTCCTGCGCCGCGTCCGAAGCAGACATGGACACGGCGTCAGCCTGCCGCACGCCTCCGGCGAACAGCCACTGGAAATCCTCCGATGGAGTGCGGTCCCGCATCGGCCGGCCGGGCGGTGTCGCACCGACGATCGTTCAGCGCGGCAGGTCGGTGACAACCCGGCGCATGGCGACGCGCGGCCAGTTGGCCAAGCCCCGCGCGGACTCCTCCTCACGGATGGCCCGCAGTCCGCTCGTGAGCTGCTCGTCGGGCAGGACGTGAAAGCCGAGTCGTTCGTAGTAGGGCGCGTTCCAGGGCACCCGGGCGAAGCTGGTCAACGTCACCCCGGGCAGACCACGGCCGCGTGCCCACCCGACGACGACCTCGATCATCGCCCGCCCCAGCCCTCGGCGCGCGTGGTCGGGGTGGACCGACACCTGGTCGATGTGGGCGTCGCCGTCCACGAGGCTCACCAGCAGATAACCGACGGGACGATCCGTGGCGTCGACGGCGACCCACGCGCGACCGTCCGCTTGGAAGGCGGCGAGCTCGACGGTAGTGGGTGGTTCGTCGTCGGCGATCTCGTGCATACAGATCTCACGAAAGGCCGTCCCCGCGGCGGTCTCGATCTCACGGAGCTTCGGAAGCTCATCGGCTCGCGCGTTGCGGATCATGTCCAACTTATACCGACCCTGTACCTCTCGCCGCTCCGAAGCCACGCTCCTGCCACGACTTCCTACCGCGTCCTCTCCGCAGGCGCCCGACTGGCTTCACGGGCACGGCTCACAGCCGGGCCTCGCTTTCAAGAGGTGAGCCGTCTTACCTAGCCCCGATCCGGAAGGTGGCGTCGAAACCACGCGGTCAGGCCGAGGTCCACCTCACGCGCCAGCGGTTGCTGCGGGGCGGGTTCGATGCCGGGTTCCTCGGCGAGCGGGTGGGCCAGCTCGGGAACCGACAGCAGTTCGGCCCGTTGCCCCGCGGTGTCGACCAGGTCCAACGCGTCGGCACGCAGCGCCGGGTGGTCCCGCTCGCCGCTGACGACCAGCAGCGGCGCGCGATCGGCGATCCTGTCCGCCTTGGTGACGAAGTCCAGCTCGTCGGCGATCTCGTTGGACTCGGCGTCATAGAGGTAGTCGCCGGGGAACAGCTCCACTGCGGACCTTATCCGGATGGCGGCGTTCACCACGGCCCCGGCGAAGACCGGTGTGTCGGTGTCGGCCAGTATCCGCAGCGCGACGGCCCCACCCAGCGAGCCACCGAGCACCCCTATGGGGCCGTCCTCCACCGGAAGTCGCGCACGGATCGACCTCAGCGCTGCCGGAAACTCCTCGCTCGCCTTCCGGACGAACGGGTGCAGAAAGGACATCAGCGCGTCCTCGCGGGCGAGCTCCACGACGGCGTCGGTGCTGCCGTCGACCATGCGCGCCCCGCACATCGGCATGCCCAGGTGCACCCGCCAGGCGGGCAGGTCGTTCATCGGCAACGCGGCGGCGAACGCGGCGTCCGACCTCGGCGCGTCCAGCATGTGCCAGGTGACGATCAGCGGCGCGAAGCCCTCGTCCACCGGTGGCAGGGCGGTGAACGGCACCCCGGCGGCCGTGCCCGTGATCGGTGAGTTCATGCGGCCACGGTAGGCCCACGGCCGTACGCGCGGAATCGGTTACGCCGGTGGCGGAATCGACCCGAAAGTGTCCCCCGTATTTCTCCTGCGGTGGGGACGAGACGCTCTACCGAATGATTCTTACCGAGTGGTTCTCATCGACCCCGCACCGGTCATCGTCGACCCCGAGCAAGAACTCACACGAACAGGTGGCGACGAACCGTCACAACGGAATGTTGGAGTGGGTGCCGCTGCGCTCGGGGACCGCGGCCAGTACCTCGGCCAGCCTGCGTCGGCTCTCGGCCGGATCGACGATCTCGTCCACGAACCCGAGCTCCACCGCGCGCTCCACGCCGCCGGAGGCGCGTTCGTGCTCCGCTGCCAGTTCGTCCCGCAGTGCCTCGCGCTCCTCCTCGGGTGCGGCGGCCAGCCGCTTCCGATGCAGGACGCCCACCGCCGCCTTCGCTCCCATCACGGCGATCTCCGCCTCGGGCCAAGCGAGAACGTGATCCGCTCCGAGCGCACGGGAGTTCATCGCGATGTAAGCGCCGCCGTAGGACTTGCGCAGTACCAGGGTGGCGCGTGGCACCACGGCCTCCCCGAAGGCGTGCAGCAGCTTGGCACCACGACGTACCACCCCGTTCCACTCCTGGCTGACTCCCGGCAGATACCCGGGTACATCGACCAGCACCACCAGCGGAACGCCGAAGCAGTCGCACAGCCGCACGAAACGGGCGGCCTTCTCCGCCGAGAGCGAGTCCAGGCAACCTCCCAACCTGATCGGGTTGTTGGCCAGCACCCCGACCGAACGTCCGGCCAGCCTCCCCAGCCCCGTGATCATGTTCGGCGCCCACCGGGGCTGGAACTCCTCGAAGCCGTTCCGCCCCGTCCCATCGTCGTCCAGGATGTGACTGATGATCGGATGCGTGTCGTAGGCCCGCTGTGGCCGGTCCGGCAGCAGCGCTTTCAACTCCGGCCGTTCGGCAGTGGTTCGAGGCGCGAACTCGCCCGGCCGGGCTAGTAGCCCGGTCACCCGACGGGCGCGAGCGTAGGCGTCGGATTCGTCATCGGCGACGAGGTGGACCACACCGGACTTTCCGCCGTGCGCGTCGGTCCCGCCGAGCCCCTCCATGTCGATTTCTTCCCCGGTGACGCTTCTGACCACTTCCGGACCGGTGACGAACATCTTGCCCGAAGGGCTCATGACGACCACGTCGGTCAGCGCGGGCCCGTAGACCGCGCCTCCGGCCGCCGGGCCCACTATCACCGAGATCTGCGGAACACGACCGGAAGCACGGATCATGGCGGAGAACATCCTCCCCATACCGTCGAGGGAGAGCACACCCTCCGGCAACCGCGCTCCACCGGAGTGCCACACGCCGATCACGGGGCAGCGCTCGCGCACCGCCAGGTCGATCGCTTCCACGATGCGCCCGCAACCCGCCGAGCCCATCGCCCCGCCCATCCTCGTCCCGTCGGAGCAGTAGGTCACCACCCGAGTGCCGTCCACTCGTCCGCGCGCGGTGAGCACGCCGCTGTCGTCCCGCTCGTGCAACGGGTCCAGCGTTCCCGGATCGACCAGACGTTCCAACCGCGCGCTCGGATCCCTCGGATCCGTATCCGACGGGTTCTCCCGCTGATCGGTGGCAGTGCTCATCGAACGCTCCTCTCACTCGCGATCGTCCGAGCATCACGGGCATGTGAGCACGAGTGCTGTGTTGTGTCCGCCGAAACCGAAGGAGTTGCTGAGGGCGGCTCGACCCGGGGCGGAGCGGGCTGTGGTCGCGAGTTCGGTGCCGATTCCCGGATCAGGTTCCGTCAGGTTGGCCGTGGGCGGGACCGTGCCGTGCTGGAGAGCCAGTGCGGTGTAGGCGGCCTCCAGCGCGCCCGCGGCGCCGAGGGTGTGGCCGGTGACCCCCTTGGTGGAGGTGACCAGGGCCTCGTCCCCCAGCACCCGTTGAACGACATCGGCTTCGAGGGCGTCGTTGAGCCGCGTCGATGTGCCGTGTGCGTTGACGTGGGAGATGTCCGCCCCGGCGATGTCGGCGTCGGTCAGGGCCGCGCGCATCGCGGCTTCGGCTCCTGCGCCGTCGGGAGCGGGGGCGGTCGGGTGATGCGCGTCCGCGGTCGCTCCGTAACCGGCGAGGTGCGCCCACCTCGGAGCGTCCCGGCCGCGAGCGTGCTCGCTCCGTTCCAGCACGAGCATCCCCGCTCCCTCACCGATGACGAATCCGTCCCGCCCGACGGAGAACGGGCGGGAGGCCTCCCGCGGCTCGTGGATGTGCCGCGAGAGGGCCCTGATGCGGTGGAACCCGGTCACGAACAGCGGTGTGATGACGGCTTCGGTACCACCGGCCAGGGCGAGGTCGACCGTTCCCGAACGCAGCAGATCCCGCGCGACACCGATGGCCGTGGCGCCCGAAGCGCAGGCGGTGGAGGTCGTGAGCACGGGGCCCCGGAAGCCGAACTCGATCGCGATCTCCCCCGACGCCATGTTGGGCAGCCCCATCGGCAGTGTGCGGGGTGAGACCGCACCCGCACCGTCCCGCGTCAACGCGGTTTGCTGGTTCTCCATGGTGGTCGTGCCGCCGGCGCCGGTGCCGAGCACCACGGCCACTCGCGCCGGATCGACCTCACCCGGGATTACCCCCGCTGTTTCGAGGGCTTCCTTCGCGGCGACGAGTGCCAGCTGGGCATAGCGATCCAGCCGCCATGCGCGGTGCTGTCCCAACAGGGCGTCCGGATCGAACTCCGGGACCCGGCAGGAGATGTCGACGGGCAGACCGGCCAGCACCGGATCGTGCGCGGTGGCCGGTACCGCCTCCGTGATCCGCTGCCAGTTCCGGTCCACGCCGATTCCCGCCGGGCTGACCAACCCGATTCCGGTGACCAGGGGAGCGGTATCGCTCATCGCGGGCTCCCGACTCGTTCGGCGATGAGGGCTGTGATGTCGTCGAAGCTGTTGAGATCGAGCATCTCCTCATCGGTCAGAGCGACCCCGAAGCGCTCGTTGATCAACTCACCCAGTTCGACCTGGGCCAACGAGTCCAGTTCGAGATCCTCGAACGAGGCTTCGCCTCGCACGGCTTCAGCGGCGACGTTGAACTTGTTCGTCAGGATCTCGGTGAGTGTTTCCGCGATCCGGTTCATGTGGTTTCCTCCTCTGCGGATAGATCAACCGGCTGAACGAAAAGATCAGGCCAGGTCAGCAGCGTCGAACCCCAGGAGAGACCGGCGCCGAAGGCGGTGATGAGCACACGGTCGCCAGGGATCAGATTTCCGTTGGTCGCGGTGTCCAGCAGCAGTGGTATCGAGGCAGCCAGGGTGTTGCCGACACGGTCGATGTTGCTGACAATCCGATCCCCGGGAAGGCCGAGCCGTTCCGCGAGCGCCTCCAGAATCCTGATGTTGGCCTGATGCCCGGCCAGGACGTCGACGTCGGATGCCGAACACCCGGTTCGTTCCAGCACCCGCCGCGTCGAGTCCCGCATTCTGGCGACGGCTTGCTGATAGACCGCCCGGCCGGCCATGTGCAGGTACCAGTCGGCCTCGTCTCCGTGTCCGAGGCCCGTAGCCGAGCGTTGCCGCGAGCCCCCGGCGGGAATCGCGAGCAGGTCACTGTGCTCCCCGTCCGCGCCGAGGTCGAACGCATCCAGTGAGCCGGGCTCGTCCGGGCGGCCCCGTCGCAGCACGAGAGCTCCGGCGCCGTCACCGAAGACCGTGGCGGTCGTGCGATCGGCCGGATTGACCAGCGTGGAGAACGCTTCCGCGCCGATGAGCAGCACACTGTCGCTGACACCGGCCGAGATCAGTCCGACGCCGGTGGCCAGTCCGTACACGAAACCACTGCACGCCGAGTCCACGTCGAAAGCCGGGGTTTCGACAAGCCCCAGGCGAGTGGCGACTTCCGGCCCGCTCGCCGGGCACAGTCTGTCGGGCGAGGTGGTCGCGAGTACCACCGCTCCAACGGTGGAGAACCCCGCGGATCGCAGTGCCCGGCGCCCCGCTTCCACGGCGAGGTCGCTCGTGGCGGTACCCGACGAGACGACGCGACGTTCGATTATCCCCGTGCGACTCCGGATCCACTCCGGGGTGGTGTCCAGCCGGTCGCACAGTTCCTCGTTCGTCACGATGGTCGGTGGAAGCCACCCACCCAGACCGCAAACCACCGCGCTCATACCCGCTCCTCTTCGGGTGCTTCCGTGCCGTCCGTCGCACCGCGCTTCTCCGAGGCGAACCGTTGCATCGCGGCGATGTGGTCATCGCCGGCGATGGGGGCGCGCAACAGCTCTGCCGGAATCGCGAATCCTTCGGTGAGCAGCTCGGCATCCGGTGCGATGCGGGAGCACAGGCCGTCCACCATGTCGGGCAGGGCATCGGTCTGCTCCGGCGTGAGTGCCCGGTTGGCCAGGTACCAGTCGGCGTTCCCGCGTACCGTGAGCAGTCCGTACAGGCTCGCCAAGCGCCGCAGCGCCGCACGTGCTCGCGGGTGCGGCGACGCGTCGGCGGCGTCGTGGAAGCATTCCAACGCGATACGTGCGGCGCGGGTGTGGGCCATGTCGATCGCGAGGGTGGAACTGTCGTTCCAGGCTTCCAGCAGAGTCGCCTCACCGCGCAGCCGGTCGCGCATCCGCTCACGTGCGCGCTGCCGCAGTCGTCGTTCCCGGAACCGCAACAGCCGGATGTGCCAGGACGGATCTTCCGAATCCCGAGGCGGCGCGGGAGTGGATTCCTCCGCTTGTTCCTCGTGTTGCAGAAGCTGATAGGCCGTGGTGGACAGCAGCGGCAGATTGTCCCCCTCGGCGGTCACCACCCCCTGGGCCATCGCCACGTAGTCGGGGATCCGGTTGATCCGCAACATGCCCTGTGCACCGCAGCGTTCCCGGCACGCATGGAGGACTTCCGACATCTCGGAGCCGCACAGCGCCTTGGTCAGCGCTACGAGTCGTTGCAGCTCGGCATCCGCTTCTCCGCCGGCGTCGAACCAGCGTTTGACGTGGTTCACCAGGAAGGTGGTGGCATACACCTTGGCGAGGGAGGTCAGGACCTCGCGCTGATGACTTCGGTAGGCCATGACGGCAACGGAGCCGTGCCCCGGTGCCGCGGTCAGTCGTCGTTGTCCGTACGTGACGGTCAGGCTGATCGCCGCTCGACCGGCGGCGACAACCGCTCCTGCCAGACACAACCGTCCGAGATGTACGCGTTCCAACGCGCGCAGGAAACGTGCCCGTTTGCCGGTGATCGCGGCTCGAAACGTCCCGTCCGCTTCCAGCGTCGCCATGTCGCCTGCCAGCAGATTGCGCCGCGGGATCCGCACGTGGTCGAACCAGGTGATGCCGTTGTCCAGAGCGAGTCCGGCTTTCTCCGGGCACTTGACGGCATGGATGCCCGGCCGTAAACCGTTCTCGTCGCTGACGCGTACGAGAAACGGGAACACCCCGCGGTCTTTGTTTTCGGTTACCAATCTGGCCAGGACGACAGCCAATTTCGGGATGTCGGGGATACCGGTATAGGGCATGAACTTCCGCGCTCGCGGTGCGGGTGTGTTGAGCACGAACTCTCGTCGCTCGGGATCGTAGACGGCCTCGGTCTCGAGCGCGGACGCGTTGTTGCCGTAACCGAGCTCACTCACCATCAACACGCCGACCGAGGACATCTCACGCAGCTCAGCCAGGTGATCTTCCAGATCGTCGCGCTCACGTCCGTGCGTGAGAATCGTGCCCAGGCACAGGTTGTAGTGACTCATCAGCAACGGCAGCGTGGTCGTGTCCAACAGGCACGACCACTCGCCAGCGGCTGTCAGCCTGAGCGGATCCCGCGCCGTCTTTTCCGCCGGTCCCATCCGATGGTGCACCGTGCGGGTGCGTTCATAAGCCAATCTTCCTTCCTGCTCGGCAGTCAGCCCGTCACGATGGTCGAAAACGGGATGGCGCAGGATGTCACGAGCTTCTCTGTGCACGGTTTCGAAAGTGCCGTCGTAAACCAGCCGCGTCAGCTCATCGGCGGCGCCGTCGCCCGGTTCGTGATCCTGAGATACCATTGCGCTTTCCTGCGTGGTCGGTTCTGTCGGGAAACGAATCGAGCCGATTCACTCGGCGCTCTGCGTGCGATAGGACCACTGAAACACTGCTATGACCTCTCCCGACTGTTCCTGGTAACTTCCGGAGAACGAGTAGTGCTCATAGCCGTTGCGGCGTGGAACTTTTATCTCTTCCTGGGGAGGTTCGGGAATCGGGTGTCTGCTTCTCAGATCCGAGGGGCCGCCTTGCAGTTCGGCCTCGTGTTTCTTTTGCATCGCGGTCACCTTCGAAAGTCGTCGAGACGTCGGTTTTTCCTGCCGCACCTGACCCTGCTGCGTGGTGTAGCTCCGTATAGTTGGCATGGTCAGCGCGGTGGATGGTCGATGTCCAAGCTTTGTTTCGCCGTGCGAAACACGTTGCCGGGCTTGTGCGGGCACGTCGCTTTGTCGACCGCTCGGTGTTCCGACCGCCGGCGCTGCCGAGACGCGGACTCGGCTCGGACCCGCGCGAGGAAACCGCTGGACGCCGGGAACACCGAAACTGGACGATCGAGGGATGTCTTCGCCCGAAACGGCAGCGCGGGAGTTGCAGGAGAACGCCGCGCTGTGGAGCATGCGTGAGGTCCACGCCGAGGAACTCGTCCGCGTCGCCTGCGACGCGCTCGTCGCCGGTCTCGACAGTCCCACGCTGCGCGTTCTCGCCGCGTGCACCCGGGCGGAGGCAGCGGAAAGAGTGCCCGCGCTGCTACCCGTCGCGCTCGACGAGCTCGGGCTCGTCTTCCACCCGCTCGACAGCGAGGCAGGATGGGTGGCCGCCGCGCGGATACTCGCACAGCGCGTGCTGGCCGGGGAGCTGACGGTCCGCGAGTTCGCGTGGCGTATCCACCTGGCCCACGGGCACGAACTGGAGTTGACCGAACTGGTCGCCGGCCTCGACGACCAGTACACCACTGTCGGCTACGACGTAAGTACTCCCGACGAAGCGTGGATCGACGCCGAGGTCATCGCCGAGGCACGTCGAATCGCCGCTTACCCCCACGAGCCGATGGAGTCGCCCAGTACCTCCGACTGACTCTCCGGAACGCCCGAGAGTTCGCGCCGGATGAGCTTCGACGTCGCCGTACCGGGGCGAGTGCCCCGGCTCGGGAGGCGGTTCGTTCCCCGGGAAAACGCGTTTTCCCGGGGAACGAACCCGGTTTCCCGCTACTCCTCTCGCAGACCGGTCGTGTAGTAGGTGGTGGCCGTGGGGACGGTCAGCACTCCGTCGAACGCCTCCACCACCGGAGTGAGTTGCGTCGCGCTCTGGGTGCGGATGCGGTCCAGCCTCCCCACGGGTGCCTCCCGGAGGTTGGTGAGGCTGATGTCCTCGCCGTAACCGGCCTCGATGGCGGCGGCCTCGACGCTTCCGGGCTCAGGGGCGTCGAGGGGCTCCTCGGCCACCGTCAGCCCGGAATCGGCTCTCTCGTCCGGGTGCATCTCCGCCACGTGTTCGGCGGTGTGCGTCTGGGCGAGCGCCCGGTAGTCCTCGCCGAGCACGCGGTCGAGGTAGTAACCCATGGGCAGGGCCGCGAGTTCACCGTCGAAGTACACGGGTGTCTTCTGGATGTGGTTGTTGTGGGCGGCCAGCACGATGCGCGTGTCCGGCCCGGCGTTGGCGAGGTGCCAACGCACCGATTCGGCCATGTGGTGGTCCCGGACGGAAGTGTCACCTTCCAGCCCCTGACCGGTGAAGACGTCGCGCATGGCACCGAACATGTAGTCGGTGTGCAGGGCCGCCTCCAGGTGGCGCAGCGCCACATCGTAAGCGGATCTACCACCACGCGAGACGTACAACGGCTCCATCGAGCGGAACCGCAGTGACAACCGTGCCAGCGAGGCGGTCAGTGCGTCCTGTTCGGCCGTTTCCAACCTCGCCCATCCCGGTGCTGCCACGGCCACCGAATCACCGGTGAACCGGTCGACGATGCCCAGCGCCCGGTCGATCAGGCCGACCACCGCGGGGTCGACCTCGCGGAGGTACTCGACCAGTGGTTCCAGATCCGGGCGAAGTCGGCCACCGGCCATGGGGGTGTCGATCCCGACGAAGCGCAGCGGATGGGAACTGGTGCGGTTGTGCCGACGCAGCCAGCGCACCATGCGCGGGTTGACCCCGGCGTTCGTGGTTCCGCCCATCGCGGCGAGCTCGGCGTCGTCACCCTCGCCGCCCAGCCAGTTGTCCAGGGCGATTCCCTCTCCGAATCCGAACTCGAAGGCCAGCACCGTGAACCCGCAGCGTTCGGCGAGGAAACGCAGCACCCGCTGGCGGGTGCTGGTGAACTCGCCGACGAAATGGGCGCCTTCACCCACGGCGACCACACGTGCGTCGCCGATGACGTCGCGCAACGGTTCGAGGTCGTCCAGCGGGGCGTCGATGTCCAAACCGCTCAGGCGGCTGGTGTGCTCGCGGAACCAGTCGATGTTCGGGGTGTTCGACACGGAAACGTGGTCAGTCGTCATGACTCGCTCAACTCTCGTCGTGTAACCGAAAACGGGATCACCGAAGGGGACGCCGATGCGGAAACGAGCCGAAAGGGCACGATGAGTGAAGTGATGCGGGCACCGCCCGGCATCACAGCACCGGAGGAGAACTCACTCCGGCCTTCCGCATCCATCCGAGGAGCGGGTCAGAGAAACAGACTTCCCGTAGGCACGCCGTGCAAGGTAGCAGAGCCGGGGCGTCCGGTGCCAGTCGGAACCGCGGGGCTTGTCTCGGCCGTCCGGGGTGACCGCATCGCCATTCGCGCGGCTCGAAGCTGCCAGCGATGCGTGTCGTCCCGACCGTCACCGGTCGACAGCGGTGCGCGGCCGGGGGCGCGAGTTGCTTCTTCGCTGATCTCGGCGAGTGACGGTGTTTCGTCGTCAGGTTCCCGAGGCGGCCGTGGTGATCCATCTCCGGTCGATCCGGTGTCGGGCTACGCGCAGTCCGCGCGCCGCTGCCGATGGGGCTGTCGCCGGAGTAGGTTACTTCCTGGAGCGCCGGGAAATCCGGTCGGCGTTGACGAGGCGACGTTCCAGGACGGCGGACGCGCATGACTTCCAACTCACCGAGCGGACTCGTGCGGCTTCGCCGTGCGGTTTTCGCCCGACACGCCGATCCGTGGAGTGCGTGGAGCCGCTGGGCGAGCACACCGCTGCCGCTGGTTCCGCGTCGTTTTCTCGTGAAATCCACGCTGCGGGTCAACGCACGATCCCCGAAGCAGCTGGCGAACCCCGCCTCAGGCCAACGACGTTGCCCACTCGGTGACGGTGCGCGCGTAGAACTCGGGGGCCGTGCCGTGCATCGAGTGCGGCATCTCGGGTAACGACCGGTAGGTGACCGGCTGTCCCGCCGCCTCGATCAGCCGACGGGCCCGCTGCGCCTGCACGTCGGCGACCGCGCCGAGCAGGTGGCCGGTGTCCGGGTCGATCCGTCGGAAGTGGTGGGTCAGCAGCACCGGTGCACGCACGCGGGAGAGCATGGTGGCCTGATCGCAGCCCGCCGTGACGCTGCCGGAGACGAAGGCCCGGGCCCACTCCGGGTCGTACTCCCGCAGGTTCTGCGGTGGTCCGGCGACGGATTCGCCCTCCGAGTCGTTCGGGCGCATTCCCGGCAGACCCTCCAGCAGCACGGACGGGAGCTCGTCGGGCAGCGCCCGCCGCAGTCCGCGCCAGTCGCCGATCGACCACTGGTCGCCGAGCCACTTGTGCCACGCCGCGAACACCGCCCCCATTCCCTGCCGGATCGACGGGCCGCAGGCCGGTTCCGTCTCCGAGGAGAACAGCGGCGGATCCTCGTAGACGGCCCCTCGGACCTGGCCGGGTCTCGCGTAGGCGGACAACCACGCCGCCAGTACACCGCCGGAGGAATGACCGGCCACGAGTGTGGGGCGCCCGATGACGAGGTCGATGAACCGCACGAGATCGTTGCCGAAGTTGTCGAGGGTGTAGCGCCCCGGCGTCCACGTGGAGCGGCCCTGCCCCCGCAGGTCCACCGCGAAGGTGCGGAAGTGCTCGGCGAGTGGTTCCAACACGGGTTCGTAGCCCCACCACGACTCGCTCTGCCCGGGGATCAGCAGCAGCGCCGGGGAGTCCGGCTCGCCCGCGACCGCGTAGTTCATGCGGACTTCCCCGAGGTCGACGGTCCACTCGGGATGGTCGTGCGGTACGAAGGTGTCGGCCCGGTCCTCGGCTTCGGATACGTTCACGATCGCTGACTCCTGTCGAGGTGCGTGTCGTCGAGCGCGAGAGCTCCGGCTCCGATTGTCGTGGAGTCGGCAGGGCCTGGGTATCGCGAACACGGATGTATTTCTCGTCCACGAGGGGGAACGGGCGGCCCGGCCACCGCCCACTCGCGGAAGACGGTCCGGCCCCATTCGGCCGCGCTCGGTTACGAGGTCAGCGCCGAGGCCCGCCCGCACGAGTCCACCGATGCCACTGGCCGACGCCTCGCCGCGTTCCCAGACTTCCCGCGGAAAGGGGTACGCTTCGGAGAAAATCTGTATTCGTGACCATAGACATCTTTCTTTTTCACAGTTAATCTCTTGGAAGTACGGAAATGACAGGAGAGGTCGTCGGCCAGTCGTGGTGCGTGCGCTGTAGGGGCGCGGTTCGACGGGAGTTCCGGGTTGACACGATCGGCGGAGCGGACCGGGGCCGGGGAAGGAGACATCGTTCGTATCCGGTCGCGGCTCGTCCTTCTCGCGCGGGCGGATCGGTCACTGTGCTGAGGTAGTCGAGTGAATTCTCCGAGCCCCCGGCGCATTCCGGGACGCGCCGGGGGCCTGTCGATGTGCGCACGGAAAAGGTAGTGCGATGAGCGGTGACCCGTCGCGGTCGGTGAGCAAGTTCGACGATGAGGACTATCCCGCTTTCACGATGGGACGTGCGGCGGAGATGGTGGGAGTCGCACAGCCGTTCCTGCGTTCACTCGAGGAAGCGGGACTGGTCGTTCCGGAGCGTTCGGCCGGTGGGCATCGTCGGTACTCGCGGCGGCAACTGCGCAAGGCGGAGCGGGCGCGTCGCCTGGTGGACCAGGGTACTCCGGTGGCGGCGGCCTGCCGCATCATCAGCCTGGAGGACCAGCTCGCCGAGTACACCGACGAGGATCCCTCCGGGGGGGGGGGCAGGCGAATGACTCCTCCGCCTGATCGCTCTCCGAACTGGGAGAACGAGATATCGGACGAGCGGCGAGCGTGACGTGATCACGGCCCATCGGGGCACGCGGTGGCCGGGTGCCCCGATGGGCCGGTTCCGATCGGTTCGGCTCGGCGGAATGCCGCACGGGCTCCCGCCGGTGGTTCACTCGTTGCCGCTTTCGATGACCCGCTGGCCACCCTTGCCGCGCTCGACGTTGATCTGGCGCGGTTTGGCCTGGTCGGCCACGGGGAGCGTCACGGTCAGCACTCCGTCCGTGTAGTCGGCCGTGATGTTGTCGACGTCGAGGCCGTCTCCGAGGGATAGCTGGCGGGAGAACGTTCCGCGCGGACGTTCCGCGGCCACGTAGTTGACTTCGCCATCACTCTGCGTGCTCCTGCGTCCGGACCGCTCGGCCCGCACGGTCAGCGTGTTGTTCTCCGCGCGCACGTCCAGCGACTCCGGGGCGACACCGGGCAGGTCGAACTCGACGATGTAGCTCTCCCCGGACCGGTAGGCGTCCATGGGCATGCTCTGCGGGGCCCTGCTGGATCCGAACACCTCGGTGGCCAGCCGGTTCAGGTCACGAAACAGCGGGTCGAAAGCCACGGTCATGGCGAGTTCCTCCTTATCGGTATCCAACTGTTCTCGTTGAGCCCTGTTTCGTTGTGCTCCTGCCGTGACATCCCTTATTTTGCTACGGCGAGCATAAATTTTCAACCCTGACGATCAGTGCCTAGTTCCATTTGCGGAAGGAGACATGTGGAGGAGTGATGAGCGGTCTGCATGTGGTCCATCGCTGTGTCACCGGGCCCGAGCCTCGATGGGAGGGGTACCTCGTCGGCCGCGAGGCAGTGGTCACCGCGCGGTCCCTGCCACATGTGCGGCGCGACCTGGAGAAGATCCTGGTGGACCGGTTGGCCGAATGGCCCTCCGAGGGGCTGGTCGAGCACACCGAGCACGACCTCGGCGACGGGGTGTGGGTGCGCGAATCCCTCGACGAACACACGCTACGGCGGGCGCACACTACGCGGGTCGTGCTGGACGCCCTGGCCGATTCGAGGCTGCGCGAACAGTTGACCGCGCTGCCGGAGACACTCGCGGGCGGGGTGGTCGTGCTCTCCACCGTCGGTGGGGACACCCTCGACTGGATCCGTGACCAGCACGACGGGTACGGCACTCTGGTCGTTGCCAACGCACTGACCAATCACCGCCTGTGGTGGAACGCCCTCACACCACCCGGGGGCGAGAGCACCACCGCTTCGCCCGGGGCGGTCAGCCTGACCGACCTGGAACTGTCCACCGCCGAGGGCAGCATCGACGAGTGGATCGCCGCCAGTGAGTGCGGCCGCGCCATCGTCGCCGACACGCTGCCCACAGAGCCGACAACGGGTGGACCCGGGTGGGGTCGGTGACTGTTTCCGCCCCTGTGTAACCGTGGCCGCGTGGCGATACGACGGCTCAGGAACACGTTTCCGAACGGAGAACTGAACCGCGAAGAGCACACCCGCACCGCGACGGGAGCCCCGTTCCGGGGAGGTGAGAGAACTGGACGGTCCTCGTCACGTTCCCGACGGGGCTCGTTCGCCTCAGTTGATCTCGCGGTTACGGACGAGCAGCATCGCCCCGACGCAGAGCAGCGCGGCATAGCCCGCGAACACCAGCAGGCTGCCCCACCAGGCGAAGCCGTAGTCCCCACCGAAGACGGCGTGCAGCTGCTCGAAGGCCTGCGCCGGAACTATCGACTCGCGTGGCCCCGCGAACTCCGAGATGAACATCGGCACCGCCAGATTGCCCACGATCCCGTTCGAGGCCGCGCCGGGCAGATAACCGCTCAGCCAGGCGAACTGGCTGCTCGCGAGCCATATGGAGGCGATCACGTCGACCATGAACTTGTAGAACACCAGCACCAGCACGGCGGCCACGGAGTTGTTGACCAGCGCGCCGAACCCGAATCCCACCAACGCCCACAGCACCGTGGCCAGCACACCCGCACCGCCGATGATCAGCCACTGGTCCAGGCCGCCGACACCGCCCGTGGCGTTACCGAGCGAGCCGCCCAGATAACCGCCCAGCAACCCGAAGACGGCGTTGACGATCCCGTAGACCACCGACAGTGCCAGGCACAGCACCAGTTTCGCGCCCAGCACCGAGCTGCGCGGGTTCGCGGTCAGGAAAGTGGTCGTGATGGTCTTGTTCCACGACTCCCGGGTCATGATCAACGCTCCCAGCAGGGCGGCGAAGATGGTGCTGTAGTTCGTGGCCAGTGACATCGCCAGCAGTCCGGTGGGCAGCGCTTGCCCGGTGACCTCCTGGAGCACCTCCACCTGGCCGATCGCCGTGCCGTACCAGGCGACCAGCAGACTCCACGGTGCCACCGGTATCAGCAGTGCCCACCACAGCGGCGTGGGCAGCATCTTGCGGAGCTCGGCTCTGATCAGTCCCTTCACCGGTTCTCACCCCCGTACGCGTCCTCGTCGGCCCCGGCGTGCTCGGCCTCGTGTCGTTCCGGTTCCCGCTGTTCCGGTTGATCCGTTCGGGGGCGGTAGCCACCCCCCAGGCCGGGTGGGTCCGATTCGGGCGGGGAACTCTCGGACAACCGCTGCCCGGCACCGTCCGGTGCCCACGGGCTCGGTGCCGCGGCATCCGGCGAAGGCTGTGGGGGAGCCGGTTGCTGGTACGGCGACTGCTGGGACCGCTGCCACTGTTGGGGTGGTTGCTGGAACGGCTGTTGCGGTGGCGGCTGCTGTTGTGACGGTTGCTGACCCGGCTGCACGAACCCCTGCTGCCCGTATCCCTGTTGCCGCGCGGGCTGCGGTTGCCACTGTTGCTGTTGCTGTCCGGCCGCGCCGGGAGTCGCCCCCTGACCGGGGCCGAACGGTTGGTCGGATCCTGCGAACTGCCCCTCGGTGAGCTGGAAGAACAGCTGCTCCAGATCACCGGAGGACTCCTGTAACTCCTGGATCGCCACTCCGGCGCGTAACGCCAGGTCGGCGATGCCGCGTGTGTCCACACCCGTGACCGCGAGCTTGCCGTCCCACAGGTACTCCGTGCTCACACCGCTCTCCCGCAGCATCGAGCTCAGCGTCATCGGATCCGACACGCGAACCAGCACCCGGGACTGCCTGTCGGCGCGCAGCTGTTCCAGGCTGCCGTTGTAGACCGACCGGCCGCGGCTGACTATCACCACGTGATCCACGGTGTGCTCCATCTCGCGGAGCAGGTGGCTGGAGACCAGCACCGTGCGCCCGGTGGATGCGTATGCCTTCAGGAAGCCCCGCAGCCAGGCGATCCCCTCCGGATCCATCCCGTTGGCGGGCTCGTCGAGCACCAGGATCCGGGGATCCCCCAGCAGTGCGGTGGCGAGTGCCAGCCGCTGCCGCATGCCCAGCGAGAAGCCCTTGGTCTTGCGACGCGCGGCGTTGCCGAGTCCCACCAGTTCCAACACCTGATCGGCCTGCTCGTCCGGTAATCCCAGGGCGGCCGTGTAGCAGCGCAGATGCCCGCGCGCGGTGTGTCCGGGGTGAAAGGACTGCGAGTCCAGCACCGCTCCCACGATCCTCGCGGGGTTCCGAAGCCTGGTGAACGGAACGCCCTCGACGTAGGCGGCACCGGAGGTCGGTTTCATCAACCCCAGGATCATGCGCAGGGTGGTGGTCTTGCCAGAGCCGTTGGGGCCGAGGAAACCGGTCACCGAACCGGGCTCGACCGCGAAATCGAGGTTCTGGACCGCGGTCAGGGGCCCGAAGCTTTTGTGCAGCTGTTGCACCAGGATGCGGCCGCTGCCGTCGTGCACTCGTTCCTCCCGTTCACGGGGACACCCCGATCCTCGCGGTCCGTGCGGCGCCACGCGGTCACCACGGAACGGGTCCGTGGCTGATCGTTGGACGCTGCACCCAATCCTGCCTCATGTGTGACCGGATCGGTCCCGGTGTCCGCGAGGATCTTTCGTGTCGGCGCCCACACCAGCCGGAGCGGTGTGTGGTTGACCCGTGGACCTCGCCGCGGAACGGTGCTCCTCGAGTGGTTACACGGGGCTCTCCCTGGGGGCTATGCCGGCGCGGTGGATCCGGTTGCGGTCGGTTTCCAGGTGGCCGCCGACGGGCGGGACGGCGGGCAGTTCCTCGGTGGCCTCGTCGTTCGGCGTGTCGTTGTCCGGCGCGTTCGTCGGGTCCGGGAGCGTGAACTCACCCGTGTTCCAATCGCCGGGGCCGCGAGCGCCACCGGAGACGACGGCCGTGCCTGCCACCGGGATCTTCGGAGTGCGAGTGGCGCGTTGTTGTCCGAAGGGGTTGCGGGGGGCCTTCTCCCGGAGCCGGGCCAGCTTGGACCGGTTGGCGCTGCCGACCGGGTCGGGATCCTCGCCGATCAGCTGGGCGTGCGCGGTGGTCCAGACCTCACACGGCCAGCGGCGCGCGCGCAGTCCGCCCGGACAGACCGGGCACCGCCCGCTCTCGTCCGGGCCGTGCTCCTCCAGCAGCGCACGCAGTCCTTCCGTCAACCGGTGCAGTTCCGAGCGGGCCAGCGGCAGCACCGCCTCCGCGGGACCCTCGTCGGCCAGCTGTTCCAGTCGGTCGAGCTGCCGCTGTAAGGACTCGTGATCTTCCGCCGCGGTGATGCCCTCGAAGCCGTCCCGGGCCTCCTCGGCATCGGGTCGCGGCCGTTCGACGGTGGTTTCGCTCAGATCGCCACCCAGTGCCGTCGTGGGGTTGCTCGGACGGGTCGGCCGACGAGTCCCGATCTCCATACGGATCCTCCCGAACTGCTCGTTGCGTGGGAGCGGTGGAGTGGTACCGCACCTGACTGGACCATCGACGTTCACCCGTAAGGACTTCAGGTTTTGCTCGCTTCATCACACTTTCGTGTGAAACACGGGTGAAGGCTGATAGCGCAGCGAGAAGAAAATCAGCTGAACATCCGGTCGCAGGGCTTCGGTAACCGGGCATTCGTGTTCTACACTGAGAGTCGGCGGCCAGCTCCCGGTGACCCCCAGGCTGGTTGAGCAGGCCGCCTCGAACGAAACGGGGCCTCTCTCGCGAGAGAGGCCCCGTTTCTCATCGGACACCGCTTCCCGTGGTGCTTCGTCCACTCGGCTCCCCGGCGAGACGACTCGGCCGTCACGCTCCGAGCACGCTCGCCACGTCGTCGTGCGACAGGCCGTGCGCGGCGGCGACCGGTTCGTTGACGAGCGTTCCGTCGTGGGTGTTGAGCCCCGCGGCCAGCGCCGCGTCCTCGCGGCAGGCCTCCCGCCAGCCCCGCTCGGCGATCCGCAGCGCGTACGGCAGCGTCACGTTGGTCAGCGCGTGCGTGGAGGTGTTCGGCACCGCCCCCGGCATGTTGGCCACGCAGTAGAACACCGAGTCGTGCACCCGGTAGGTCGGGTCGTCGTGCGTGGTGGGTTGGGAGTCCGCGAAGCACCCGCCCTGGTCGATGGCGATGTCCACCAGCACACTGCCCGGCTTGAGTCGCGCGACGAGTTCGTTGGAGACCAGCTTCGGCGCTTTCGCGCCGGGGATCAGCACCGCACCGATGATCAGATCGGCCGCGCGAACCGCCTGCTCGACGCTGTAGCGGTTCGAGGTGACCGTGCGGATGCGCCCGTCGAAGTCCCGGTCGATCTCACGCAGCTTGTCCACATTGGTGTCCAGCAGTTCCACGTCGGCTCCCATGCCGAGCGCGACCCGCGCGGCGTTCAGCCCCGCGACACCGCCGCCGATCACCACGACCCGTGCCGGGTGCACGCCGGGAACACCGCCGGGCAGCATCCCGCGTCCACCGCTCGGGCGCATCAGCGAGTAGGCCCCCACCTGCGGAGCCAGCCGACCGGCCACCTCGCTCATCGGGGCCAGCAGCGGCAGCGCACCGTCGGCGGTCTGCACCGTCTCGTAGGCGATACCGGTGACCCCGGAGTCCAGCAGCGCGTTGGTGAGTCCGCTCGACGCCGCCAGGTGCAGGTAGGTGAACAGCACCTGGTCCCGCCGCAGTCGCGGGTACTCCTCCTCGATCGGCTCCTTGACCTTGAGCACCAGCTCGCCCTCGGACCACACCTCGTCGGCGCCGGGAAGAACCTTCGCCCCCGCCGCGAGGAACTCCTCGTCGGGGATGGACGAGCCCGCGCCCGCGTTCGCCTCCACGAACACCTCGTGGCCTCTGCCGACGAACTCGTGCACCCCCGCTGGTGTGAGCGCGACGCGGTATTCGTTGTTCTTGATCTCGCGGGGTACGGCGATCTTCACTGCGATTTCCTTCCGAGGGGTGGTGTCCGATTCCGTTCGGGTGATCACCGAACCGGCGGGTGTGCCGGGGGCTTTCTCCGCACCGCGCCGCCCGTCCGCCCCGGTGTGCGGGAGTGACGGCGCGGCGCTGTCGCGCACCACGATGCTCCGTCACCGGCCCGGCCGCATCATTCCCGCACGATGAGATCGCACCGGTACTCTTGTGCTGTCGGCACAACAGTCAGCCGTGCGGGTTCCACCGCTCGGCCAGCAACTGCACCAGCAGTGCCGAACGCACGTCCGCGTCGTCGAGATCCACGTCCAGCAGGGCGCCCACTCGCTTCATCCGGTACCGGAAGGTGTTCGGGTGCACCCGCAGCTCCCGGCTCGCGGCACGCGGATCCCCCGGGTGGCGCAGCCAGGCGTGCAGGGTGCGCAGGTAGTCGGTCCCCTGGGCGTGGTCGTTGTCGCGCAGCCGCCGCAGCGGACCGAGCGATTCCACGCCCGCGTCGCTGGCGGCACCGGCCGCCCTCGCCAGAACCAGGGCGTGCCAGAGCTGCTCGTGGACCGCGACCTCGCGTTCCACCATGCCCGTGCGCAGCAGCGCCAGCACCTCATCGGCCCTGCCGCGGGAGTCCGGCAGTTCCGCCACCGGGGAGGCGGTGCCCACCGCCACCAGTGGGCGCGGATCGGCCGCGTCCATCTCGTGGATGTGCGCCAGCAACGCCTCCCGCAGGGCGGGCCAGCCACCCGCGCCGGAACGGTCGGGCACCACCGCGTACAGCACCCCACCCGACTCGGCGACCATCGGACCGCGGCCGATTCCCCGGGTGATCCACTCCCACATCGCGAGCCGGTGCCCCTCGTCGGTACCGTCACTGGCGCGCACGTCGATCGCGACCACCCGGTGCGGTTCGGCACGTACCCCCAACTCGTTGGCAGCCGCGCGCCAGCCCTCGGAGCCCTCCAGCAGCGACCGCACCAGCCCGGCCGAACGCTGCCGCTCCGAGTCGGTCATCACCCGCCAGCGAAGCAGTTGCAGCGCCACCAGCGCGGCGGTGTCGGCGAACGCCGAGGCGCGCTGCTCGGACACCTCGCCGGTGACCACGGCCCACATCGATCCGAGCAGCTCACCGCCCATCCGGATCGGCACCACCAACCGGGGCAGCGTGCCGTCCGGCTGTTCCGGGACGTAGACGGCCGAGCCGCCGCGGCTCAGCTGTCGGAACGTGCCCCGCGCCCGGAACTTCGCCAGCACGTCGTCCGGCTGCCTACGCCCCATGATCGTCGAAACCCGGGCGGGATCGGTCACGTCCTGCCGCGCCGAGTAGGCCAGCACCTGCGAGTGCGCGTCCTCGATGGTCACAGGGGCGTCGACCACCTCGGCCACCGCGTCCGCCAGTCGGAACAGATCGCCCAGTCCCGCCGAGCCCACCTGCTGCGGGGAGCCGACCGCCGATCCCGGGTCCGTTCCCGCCAGCGCGCCCCGCAGCAACCACACCAGCTGTGCCCAGGCCGCGCCCCGCCGGACCTCGATCAGCGCGAGTCCCGCGTCCTTCGCCTCCGAGATCACCGACTCCTCGGCGCACACCGGCGGTTTCAGCAGCACGGCCGCCGCATGCCGCACACCGCACTCACGCACCAGCTCCGCGGCCCACGCCCGGTCGGTACCCCCCACGCCGAGCACCACGTCGGCCGTTCCGATCCCGCCGGGTTCCTCGGGTTCGGCGATGACGACGTCCCCCACGCCGCCGGTCTCGTCCGGTATCACCACCGGACGCAGCAGTGTGGGGCCGACTCGCTCGACCAGGCCCCGTATGTCGACCATCACCCCTCCCGGGATCGTTCACGACGGATCAGATCAGAAGGGAGTTCTCCCGCCCGATCACGTGAGGTCCGCGGCGACCTCCGGCGGTGATCGTGGGCACACCGCGCGAGCTTCGACGCCCCATTCGGGGCCCGTACTCGCCGCTTCGCGATATCCGGGGTTGGATACGCCCACCCCTCGGGTTATCGTTGCCGAACACAGCGACAATCGCATATCGGCCCACGACACCGGGCGGGAGAGTCCCGCGGGTGAGCACCGTGCACACGGTGTCACCGAACGGGCGCCGAAGGAGCAAAACTCCCCGTAAACTCTCAGGCATCCGTACCGTCCGATCGAGGCAACTCTGGAAAGCGCCGCCGCGACGAAGGCGTGCGCACCCACGGTGCAAACCGCGACGTCGCGGTGAAGCTCTCAGGTTCCGCAACAGAGGGGGAGGCCACCAAGTACGCGGACTCCGGTGTTCGCGGCATGCCGCCCGGCCGGGTGGAGTCGCGGCACGCGAGAATGCTCGTGTCCGACGGCCCCACGGGACGTCGGGTACCGGTGTCCAAACGACAGCAATGGAGCCTCCCCCATGAGTCTGCCCACGGACCTCAAGTACACCCAGGAGCACGAGTGGCTGGCCGAGCGCGGCGACGTCGTGCGTGTCGGGGTCACCCCCTACGCGGCCAACGCGCTCGGTGACATCGTCTACGTGGACCTGCCCGAGGTGGGCAAGCAGATCACCGCCGGTGAGGCCTGCGGCGAGCTGGAGTCCACCAAGTCGGTCAGCGACCTCTACGCCCCCGCCACCGGTGAGGTCGTCTCGGTAAACGAGGCCGTCGTCGACGACCCCGCCCAGATCAACGACGACCCCTTCGGCGAGGGCTGGCTGCTGGAGCTGCGCGTCAGCGAGTACGGTCCGCTGCTGGACGCCACGCAGTACGCCGAACTCACGGGTGAGTGACTCCCCACCGCCTAGTGACTCCCGCCGCCGCTGATTGACGGCCCCCGCCACGACGAGGTGGCGGGGCAGGCGAACCACACCTCACGTACGAAGAAGAGACGATCAATGGCGATCAGTGTCTTCGATCTTTTCTCGGTGGGGATCGGTCCCTCCAGTTCGCACACCGTGGGCCCCATGCGCGCCGCCGCGCGGTTCGTGGCGCGGTTGCGCGAGCGGGATCTGCTGTCGCGTGCCGCACGGGTGCGGGCCGAACTGTTCGGCTCGCTCGGCGCGACCGGACATGGACACGGCAGTCCCAAGGCGGTACTGCTCGGCCTGGAGGGCCACCTACCGGAATCGGTCGATCCGATCGCGGTTTCCGGCAGAGTCGACGAGATCCGATCGACCGGCCGGTTGCTGCTGAACGGTACCAACGGAATCCGATTCGACTACGACGACGATCTCGTGCTGTATCGGCGCGAGACGTTACCGGTGCATCCCAACGGCATGCGGTTCACCGCGCTCGACGAGGCGGGGGAACAGCTGTGCGGTGCGGTGTACTACTCCGTCGGCGGCGGTTTCGTCGTCGACGAGGAGGCCGCGGGCACCGACCGGATCGAACAGGACAGCACCGAACTGCCCCACCGGTTCCGCACCGGGACCGAGTTGTTGCGGCACTGCGCCGAGACCGGCTACTCGGTCAGCGATCTCATGCTCGCCAACGAGTTGGTCTGGCGCGACGAACAGCGGGTGCACGACGAACTGCTGTCGATCTGGCACGTCATGCGCGAGTGCGTGCACAACGGCTGCAACAGCGAGGGTTCGCTGCCGGGTGGTCTGCGGGTCGAACGACGCGCCGCCGAACTGCGTGCCAAACTCGGCGACACCGACGACCCGATGGAGTGGGTGACGGTCTACGCGCTGGCGGTCAACGAGGAGAACGCCGCCGGTGGGCGGGTCGTGACAGCGCCGACCAACGGTGCCGCGGGCATCGTTCCGGCCGTGCTGCACTACTACATGCGTTTCCTGCCCGGTGCGGACGGGAACGGAGTGGCACGGTTCCTGCTCGCCGCGGGCGCGGTGGGGGTGTTGTTCAAGGAGAACGCCTCGATCTCCGGTGCCGAGGTCGGGTGCCAGGGCGAGGTGGGTTCGGCTTGTTCCATGGCCGCGGCCGGGCTGGCCGAAGTGCTCGGTGGCACCCCTGCCCAGGTGGAGAACGCCGCCGAGATCGCCATGGAGCACAACCTCGGCCTCACCTGCGACCCGATCGGCGGGTTGGTGCAGATTCCCTGCATCGAGCGCAACGCCGTGGCCTCGGTCAAGGCGATCACCGCCGCCAGGATGGCGCTGCGCGGTAACGGCAGTCACTTCGTCTCGCTGGACAAGGTCATCAAGACGATGCGCGCCACCGGTGAGGACATGAAGGACAAGTACAAGGAAACCGCACGCGGTGGGCTCGCCGTGAACGTCATCGAATGCTGACGGCCGATGGCGCAGTCGCCTCCGTAGGAGGTTCCGTGGCGGAACCTCTCGCACGGCTCTCGCTGCGGGTGCCCCGACATCGGGTAGGCACTACACAACGTCGGGGCCGTCCTCGCGAGGCACTCGCCGGAGAACCCGCGGTCGGTCCTGCCGCAAGGGTGGTGGGGGTCGGCTTGCGGGAGTGGTGGGAGTGCGGCTGTTCGTCGGGGCTGGTGGCCCGGCGATTTCGTGGGAAATTGACGGAGTTCGGGGCCACACCGCCATAGCGGGACGTCGATTTCTCGCGAAATTGACGCCCGCCCGGGGCATCTCCCCGCACCGGGGCGTCGATTTCTCGCGAAATCGCGCCGGTGCGACATCAGAACTCGAAGAGCTCACCGGTCTTCGCCCGCATCTCGCACTCGTTGGAGAACGTCTCGCGGTGGTCGACGGCGTGGTTTCGCCACATCCCGGTGGCGTGGACGGTGACCGGACGGTACACCAGCGGGCACATCGGATTCCGCTGCTCCTGGAGCGCGCCGAACTCGCCCTCGTTGCTCGCCAGCTGTTCGCACGCCTGCTCGGCCCGGGGGTGAGTCCCGCCTGCCGGTTCGCAGCGCAGCGTCACCGATCGCGTCCCCTCCGCGCGGTTCGTCGGAATGACCCGCAGACTGAGGACGCTGATCGCCGGCTGGACCTCGTTCACCGAGGTCGTGGTCGTGGCGGAAGCCCGCTCGACGCCCGCGTGCGGTACCAGCGGCAACAGCATGCCCGTGACTACCGCGCAGGCGGTGAACAGAGTGCGGCCGAGCGGTCCGGAAAAGCTCATGTTGTGCTTCCTCCGTGTCGATAGGGATCACCTCGGGAAATACTTACCCGGTTGGAGTAGCACCGCGCCGCAATCACGGGCCAGTATCACCGGATCGAGTTTCCGTCGATCGTGGAAGCAACTTGGACTGTGAGTTCCCCGTGCACGGAGTTCCCCGTGCACGGAGTTCCCCGTGCACGGAGCTCCCCGTGCACGGAGGTCACAGCACACGTGCACGACGAGAACTCGGCTCACGAGACAGCGGCGGATCCCGTCGGGAAGGTTCAGGAGAACCGGTCCCGAACACCCCGGTCAGACATGATTGCGGATCACGTCGTTGACGGCACGCTGGAACCCGTTGACCAGTACCTGAATCGTGAGCGGACGCAGCTGGTCGGCCGCGGTCCTGACCCGTTCCCGCTCGGATTCCGGCCGGCCCCGTTCCACGTAGGGGCGCAGCACGTTGGCCGCGAACAGCTCGCGCAGCTCGCTCGCCATCTGCGAGGTGTGCTGCTCCACGATGTGCTTGGCCTGCAGCAGCATTTCCCGGGGCAGCCGCAGCTCGGTGATCTGTAATCCCACGTTGAGCATGGACGAGCTGGTCAGGCGAAGCCGCTGCTCGTCGTTGTCGTCCGGCCCGTCGGTGATCCGTTCCAGGATTCCCAGCGTCAGCAGCTGCTCGGTCTCCTCGTCGGAAAGGGCACGACCGGCGCGCCGGTCCAGTTCTTCCCGGTCGATCTCCTCGGCCTGATCGCTCGTCCAGGGAGCGAGCAGCGCGCGTTGCAGCGCCAGTTCCTCCGGTGGAGCGTCGTCGGGAATCCGTTCCAGATGCCCCTCGATGGCCGTCAGCGTGAAACCGAGGTTCTGCAGTTCCCGGATCAGGTCCAGGCGTGCCAGGTGGTCGGCCCCGTACAACCCGACGCGACCGCGCAGTCGAGGTGGTGGCAGCAGACCACGTGACGCGTAGAAGCGCACCGTACGCACGGTCACGCCCGCCCTGGCTGCCAGCTCGTCGATCGTGAGCTCTTCGTCGGCTGTTCGGAGCATGTACAGCAGGATACTACTTGACCAATGTGACACCAGAAATGTAACACTAACTCCGTCGAATTAGGGGTGGTCGCGATCACCTTCCGGTGGGAACGAGGGAGTGTGCTCCAGTGGCGTCATCGGATGAGCGAGCGGTCGGATCGGGGCCGTTGGCCGGAGTGCGGGTCGTCGAACTCGCCGGACTCGGTCCCGCGCCGTTCTGCGCCATGCTGTTGGCGGACCTGGGGGCCGACGTGGTGCGCGTCGAGCGTCCCACCGGCGGCAGCGGCAAGGAGGACCTGCTCAACCGGGGCAAGCGGTCCGTGCGCGTCGACCTCAAGCACGAACGCGGTCCCGAGACGGTGCTGGCCCTGGCGGAACGCGCCGACATCCTGCTCGAGGGCTTCCGTCCCGGCGTCGCCGAACGGCTCGGCGTGGGGCCCGAGCCCTGTTTCGAGCGCAATCCCGATCTCGTCTACGGCCGCATGACCGGGTGGGGCCAGGACGGTCCGCTGGCCGACACCGCGGGCCACGACATCGACTACATCGCGATCAGCGGGGTGCTGCACACCATCGGCGAGGCGGACGGACCACCCCGCATCCCGGTGAACCTGCTCGGGGACTTCGGCGGCGGTGCGATGTACCTGGCAGTGGGCGTCCTCGCCGCCCAACTGCGTGCCCGCGCCGGTGGTGGCGGGCAGGTGGTCGATGCGTCCATAGTGGATGGATCGGCGCATCTGGCCACCATGTTGCACGGCATGCTCGCTACCGGCGGGTGGGACACCCGCCGAGGCGCCAACCTGCTGGACGGCGGTGCACCGTTCTACGACGTCTACGCCACTTCCGACGGGGAGTACATGGCGGTCGGCGCGCTGGAACCGCGGTTCTACGAGCAGCTGCTGGCGGGACTGGGGCTGTCGGGTGAGCTGCCCGACCGCGACGATCCCGTCAACTGGCCGCGGATCCGCGAACGGCTCACCGAGGCGTTCGCGAGTGGCACCAAGCAGCACTGGACCGAGGTCTTCGACGGCACCGACGCCTGCGTGAGCCCGGTGCTGTCTATGACCGAGTCGTCCCGCCACCCGCACGTGCTCGCGAGGAGGACCCTCGTCGAATCCGAGGGAGTGGTGCAGCCCGCCGCCGCACCCAGGTTCTCGCGCACCCCCAACCCGGAGCCCGGCCCGGTCGCGGAGTCGGGTGCCCACAGCGGGCGGGTACTCCGGGAATGGCGGGTCGCCGACCACGACGGGCTGCTGTCCTCCGGCGCGGTGCACGGCGAACTCGACGATCCCTCCTGATCCGTCGACCCATCCCGGACGGGAACCGGCGCGGTTCCCGCACAGTGAAAGGAACGTGAGGCCAATGCGCAGGGAACTGTTCGAAGCGGAGCACGAGGCCTTCCGCGAGACCTGCCGGACCTTCGTCGTCAAGGAACTCGTCCCGCGCCAGCAGGAGTGGGAAGAGGCCGGTGTCGTCAGCAAGGACGCCTGGCGCAAGGCCGGTGCGCAGGGGCTGCTCGGCACCGCCGTCGAGGAGCGCTTCGGTGGGGGAGGTATCGACGACTTCCGCTTCAACATCGTCCTCGACGAGGAACTGATCGCGGCCGGGGTCACCGGGTTCGGCGCCCCCGTGCACAACGACATCAACGTGCCCTACCTGAGCAAACTGGCCACCGAGGAGCAGAAGAGCCGCTGGCTGCCCGGTTTCTGCAGCGGTGAGACCGTGACCGCCATCGCCATGACCGAGCCGGAGGCGGGCAGCGATCTGCAGGGCATCCGTACCACGGCGACGCGCGACGGCGACGAGTTCGTGATCAACGGGCAGAAGACCTTCATCAGCAACGGCATCAACGCCGACCTGGTGATCGTGGTCGCCCGTACCGATCCCGACGCCGGGCACGAGGGCATCAGCCTGCTGGTCGTGGAGAGCGACCGTCCCGGCTTCCAGCGTGGACGCAACCTGGAGAAGATCGGCCAGAAGTCGCAGGACACCGCCGAGCTGTTCTTCAACGACGTGCGCGTGCCCGCCACGAATCTGCTGGGCGAGGAGGGACAGGGCTTCATCTACCTGATGCAGAACCTGCCCCAGGAACGGCTCTCCATCGCGGTCGCCTCGGCCGCGGGCGCGGCCAAGGCCCTGGAGATGACCAAGGAGTACTGCCGGGAGCGCACCGCCTTCGGCAGGCCCATCGGCAAGTTCCAGAACACCCGCTTCGAACTGGCCGAGATCGCCACCGAAGTGGAGATCGGCCAGGTGTTCGTCGATCGCTGCGTCCGCGAGCACCTCAAGGGCGAGCTCAGCATCGAGAACGCCGCCATGGCCAAGTGGTGGGTCACCGAGATGAACAAGCGCGTGGTGGACAGGTGCCTGCAGCTGCACGGCGGTTACGGGTACATGCTCGAGTACCCCATCGCCAAGGCGTTCCTCGACACCCGGGTGCAGACCATCTACGGCGGCACCACCGAGATCATGAAGGAGATCGTGGGGCGGCAGCTGGACATCTGATCGCTCACCACGCCCGGCGATTTCGCGAGGAATCGACGCCGAGTGCGCCGAAGAACACCACCGCGGGCCGTAGCACCGCGGACCGCATCGGTGAGAGGCTGTTACCGAGATTTCGGTTCCCCGCACCCCGGGTACCCGGGTGTGGAGTCCGTCTATCGGCAAACCGGCTCGTGAGCAGGCACCGACGGAGGTTCGGCCATGGACTGGATCGTCGCCCCGGACGCGGCCGAGTGGCAGCTGGCGGACACGCTGCCCTCGGCACTGGGAGCGATGGGAAAGCCGGGATTCACCGACCGGATGGGACTGTCCGAGTGCTCCTCGGCCGCGGTGCTGCTCGTCGACGGTCTCGGCTGGCGGCTGCTTCGCGAGTACGCCGCCGATGCCCCGGTGCTGGCCGAACTGGACACCGGCAGGCCGGGTGCTGCCGGTTTTCCCACCACCACCGCCACCAGCATCGCCTCGCTGGGGACCGGTCGCTGCTCGGGGGAGCACGGCGTGGTCGGTTACTCCTTCGCCGAACCCGGTGGAGCGCTGCTGCGGCCGTTGTCCTGGAGCAGGCGGGACGATTCCGGCAAGGACACGAGCTTGCTCGACGCATGGCCTCCCGAGACGGTTCAACCGAAGGAGACCGTGCCGCAGCGTGCCGTGGCGGCCGGGGTCGACACCCGGTTGGTGGTACCGGCCGAGTTCGCGGGGACCGGGTTGACCAGGGCAGCACTACGAGGTGGCGAACTGCGAGGCGTCAACGCGCTCGGGGACCTGGCAGCGCAGCTGCTCGCGGGGATGGAGGCCCCGTCCCCCGTGCTGTGCTACGGCTACCACGGGCAGCTGGACATGCTCGGACACGTTCACGGGCCGGGCTCGCAGCCGTGGCGGATGCACCTGCGCCAGGTGGATCGACTGGTCGAGTCGATCGCCGAACGGCTCCCCGCCGGGACCCAACTGCTGGTGGTGGCCGATCACGGCATGGTCCCCTTCGAGCCGGGCAGCTCGCCGGACGCCGACACCGACCCCGAGCTTTCCGAGGGGGTACGGCTGGTCGGCGGCGAGGTGCGTGTTCGGCACGTCTACACCGAGCCCGGAGCCACCGAGCACGTGCTGGCCACGTGGCGGAGCAGGCTCGGTTCCGACGCGACGGTGCTCACCGCGGAGGAGGCCATCGCGGCCGGTTGGTTCGGATCGGTGATCTCCGAGGGAGTTCTTGCCCGGATAGGTGACGTGATCGCTGTCGCACGCCACAATGGAGTGATCCGCTCGTCGGCCGAGCCCCACGCCGCCGCACTGCTCGGGCAGCACGGCTCGCTGACCGCCGACGAGCAGTACATTCCACTGCTGGTCGCGCGAGGGTGATTTTCGGTGTCCCGTACCGCTGGTGAACGCGGGTTCGATCCGCTGGGCAAGTACGCACGGCTGCGGCTGATCCGACGGCTGGACCCGGAGCGCGAACACACGCTGGTGTACCGGATCTCGGCCGGTCTGGAGTTCCCCTGGGACTACACGCGGGCGTTGGAACTCGCGCTGTTCCGCACCTTCTGCGTACCCAGCATCTCCGAACTGCTGCGTCACACGGGGGAGTTCGAGTGCAGGGCCCAGCAGCGCTACGACGACACCTCGATCCTGATGGAGGAGATGGGCAGGCACGGTTACGACTCGCAGCGGGGCAAGCAGGCGCTGCGCATGGTCAACCGGATGCACGGCCGCTACGACATCAGCAACGACGACATGCTCTACGTGCTGTCCACCTTCATCTACGAACCGATCAGGTGGATCGACGCCTACGGTTGGCGACCCCTGAGCGACCACGAGCGGACGGCGGCGTACTGGCACTACCACCAGATCGGCGTTCGAATGGGGATACGCGGGATTCCCGGCTACGAGGAGTTCGACCGGTTCAACCGCGATTACGAGGCCGAGCACTTCAGGTACGCCGATAGCAACCACGAGGTCGGCCGCTACAACCTCGCGATGGTCTGCGCCTGGTTCCCGAAGCCGTTGCGGGGGCTCGCCCGCCGTGGCTTCATCGCCGGATTGGAACCGGCGATGCGCACGGCGTTCGGCTTTCCGGAACCGAAGAGCTGGGAGACGAGTGCGGTCACCGCCGCGCTGCGGCTGCACGGTGCGCTCGAACGCCTGCGTCCCGCGCGACAGGTCAGCAGGCTGGGACGCGGCAAGAAGCTCAGCTACCCCGGATATCCGAACGGCTACCGGCTCGGTGATCTCGGGGCACTGCCGGACCGGTGAGCCCTACCAGATCGCGATGAGGTTGAGCGGCATGATGAGCAGGTAGGCGCCTCCGAACAGGATCATGACCACCTTCAGCAGGTCCTTGGCGAGGTTGGCCAGGATGTTGTCGGAGTTCCCCGAGATTTCGCCCGCGTTCAGATAGCCGATCAGGAACAGCAGGTCGAACACCCATGCCGCCGTCAGCGCGGCGTTGAATACGGGCGTCCAGGTGGAACCGTTCGTGCCGTGGTCGAGGTTCAGCTCCCCGATAGCGGCTGCGATGGGTTGGTAGGTCTTGATGTTGCCGGTCCAGGACGTCCGAACAGTGCCGTCGTTCTTGTAACTGGTCTCCGGGTCCGCCTCCCGGTCCTTCATGAACCGGTTCGGGGTGGTGGAGGCGGTGTTGATCTCGCCGTAGCGCTTTTGTGCGTCTCGTACCTCTTGTCGCAGCAATCTTTGCTGTTCTTCGGGAAGCGAACCGCTGTTGTCGAGTCTTTCCTGGGCATTCGACAAAGCCGTCTTCGCGTTGCGGACCTCGGTGGCGTTGTCGGAGCCCCGCGTGACGAGCTTCGTGACCGGATTCGAATCCAGCTGCCGCCCCGCCCACCGTTGGATCATGTTCCCGTTGCGAAGGTGGTTCATTTTCTCCACGAGTTCGTTCAACGCCCCTTGCGCAGGCTCTGCACCAGGTCCTCGAGCTTGGTGACGATGGGCTTGAGCTTGTGGAACAGGTTGGCGACCTTGCTGCCCAAGCGGGTGCCGGTGATGGCGACCTGGGCGGCGGTCATCCCGGAGGCCGCGCCGACCGAAGCACCAGCCGTGATCCAGGAGGCGGCCAGTGCCGCCAGCCACTCGACGATCAGCCCGATCACGAGTTCCTGGATGATGTCGATGCACATCTCCACGAACGCGTCGAACAGATCAGCCGCGAGGTCCAGCGACTCCTTCATCCCCCGGATGTCGGTCGCCAGTGCTTTGGCTCCCGAGCCGAACTCGTCCATCTGCTTGCGGAAGGAGTCCGCCGCCTGCCCCTCCCAGACGGGCTCGGTCGCCTGTGCGCGATCGCCCTCGTGCTCGGCGAGCCGGTCCACCCGGTCCGCGACCTCGGCCCAGCCCTTGCCGGTGCCGCGCATCTGGGTCGGATCTCCCACGGCCGGTTCCAGGATCAGCTCCACCAGCGGGCTGATCGCGATCGAGATGAGAAAGCCCAGCCCGTTGTCGATGAACGCCTGGCCCGGGCTGGTCAGCGCGTTGAGCTGCTCGGAACGCGCGTTGACCGTGGCGATCGCGATGCTCGGCGGATCACCGGCCCGTTCCAGGCTCTGGGATGCCGAGGCCCAGGAGCTGCCGTAACTCGCGATCCGCTCCATCTCGTTGCGTGCCTCGTTCGCGCCAGCGCTGTTCACATCGGACAGGTTGCCCGGCCCTGATCCACTCGGTCGCATGGCACTCAGGTCGATCTTGGCGATCTTGCCGGACTCGGCCTCGTCCGTGTCGGTGTAGTTCTGGGCGCACTCGGCGACGGCCTTGCCGGTGCTGTCCATGAATTGGCCGGCCTTCGAGGCCGAGTCCCGGCACTCCTGCAGTGAGTTGAAGTAGTCCCGCGCCAGCATGTAGCCGATCGGTCCGAAGCAGTCATGGCTGACCCTGGCCTGCTCAATTACCTCGGAAAGTTGTTCCAGATGCCTCGCGACCTGCTGCGAACCGTCGCGGTAGGCGTAGAGCGCCTCGGTTCGCACCCCCAGTTTCGTCGACACCGGAAGATCACTTCGGAAAAGAACCGTCGGAGAAGTCGTCGTCCTCGTCGTCCCCCTCCGGGCGGCTGCCACCCGCGCCGGAGGACCCTCGCGGAGCGTTCGTCGAACCGGTGGAGGCGGTGCCCGTGCCGCCTCCGGCCGCGTCACCACCCGACTCCGGAGTCACCGGCCGCGCGCCGTGCGAGTCGAACGCCTGCTTGAACTGCTCCGCCCGGTCACCGAGGAGCGGCTGTACCGTTTCGTCCAGTCGCGCGGCGGCGTCCTGCGTCGCCTGCCGGACGGTGTCCAACAGGGACTGTTGCAGTGCGGTGTGGGACTGCCGCACGGCCCCCGATTCGAGCCGCAGATCCAGTACCGCTCCCGAGGGAGCGACCGTGACCTCGATGTCGCCGTCCTCACTGCGTGCCGTGCCGCGCAGCTCGCTCATCCGGTCCTTGACCTCGGCTGCCTTGGCGGCCTGCTGTTCGAAGTCGGACATCATCCGCTGGACGCGGTCCGAAACGTCCACGATGTTCCCCCGAAAGATCGACTTCGTCCGCGGCGGACTTTATCGCGCTCCCGCGGGATTTCGTGCCCTGTTCACAAAATCAGGAGTCGGTTACTACGCGTAGACTCTCGTTGTGGTGTCGAACACACCCGGTTGATCTGTTGTGGTCGGTGTCAACGCGGGCCTATGGTCCACGTCACGCCATTGCCAGGTGCGCTCCGTGTTGCACGGCCAGGTGAGGAGTCCGCCGATGTCCGCCACCGATATCCCCCGGCAAGGGGAGACGACGTCCCCGTCGCGCGAGGGGACGGGCCCACCGGATGTCGAGGGGTGCGTCGCGCGGCTGCGCGCGTCGCTGCCCGAGGGAGCGGTGATCACCGACCGGCAGAAGCTGCGCACCTACGAGTGCGACGGACTCTCATCCCACCGCTCGGTTCCCGCCGTGGTGGTGTTGCCGGAAGACGCCGAGCAGGTGGCCACGACGGTGGCGACCTGCTCCGAGCACGGGGTGCCCTTCGTGGCGCGTGGTTCCGGTACCGGGCTCTCGGCGGGGGCGCTGCCCCGCTCCGACGGGGTGCTGGTGGTCACCTCCAGGATGCGTCGGATTCTGGAGGTCGACATCGACAACGAACGGGCCGTCGTCGAGCCCGGCGTGATCAACCTCGACGTCACCAAGGCCGCCGCGCCCTACGGCTACTACTTCGCCCCAGATCCATCCAGCCAACAGGTCTGCTCGGTGGGCGGCAACGTGGCCGAGAACTCCGGGGGAGCACACTGCCTGAAGTACGGCTTCACCACCAACCACGTGCTGTCGATGACCGTGGTGACCCCGGACGGGGCGACCGTCGAACTGGGTGGGGCCGCCAGGGACGCACCCGGTTACGACCTGCTCGGAGCCTTCGTCGGCAGCGAGGGAACGCTGGGCGTGGTCACCTCGATCACCGTGCGACTGCTGCGGCAACCGGAGAGGGTGCGAACCCTGCTGGCCGGGTTCTCCTCCACCGACGAGGCAGGGGAGGCGGTATCGGCCATCATCGCCGCCGGAGTCACCCCCGCCGCCATCGAGATGATGGACGAGCTCTCCATCGCCGCCGCGGAACAGGCCGTGCGGTGCGGCTATCCCGAAGGTGCGGGGGCGGTGCTCATCGTGGAGCTGGACGGCCCCGAAGCCGAGGTGGAGCACACCTTCACCGAGGTCAGGAGGTACTGCACCGAGCGCGGCGCCTTCGAGGTCCGGAGCGCGGCGGACGAAGCCGAACGAGCCCTGATCTGGAAGGGCCGCAAGTCCGCCTTCGCCGCTGTCGGCAGGATCAGCCCCGACTACATCGTGCAGGACGGGGTGATTCCCCGGACGGCGCTTCCCGAGGTGCTGCGCCGGATCGCGGAGTTGTCGGCACGATCCGGGGTCCGGGTGGCCAACGTCTTCCACGCGGGTGACGGGAACCTGCACCCGTTGGTGCTGTTCGACAGCTCCGTTCCCGGCGCGTCCGAGCGGGCCGAGGAGGTCTCCGGCGCGATCCTGGACCTGTGCGTCGAGCACGGTGGCTCCATAACCGGTGAGCACGGCGTCGGAGCGGACAAGGTCCGTTACATGGGGCGCATGTTCACCCCGCAGGACCTGGACACCATGCAGTACGTGCGCTGCGCGTTCGATCCGGCCGGGATGTGCAATCCCGGCAAGGTCTTCCCGACTCCCAGGCTCTGTGGCGAGGTGCCGGGACCGCGGCGCGGCGCGCACCCACTCGCCGAGGCCGGATTGGCGGACGAATTCTGATGACTTCTCGGACCGTGGACTCCGCACGCACCGAACTGGCGGACGTGCTGGGCACCGACGATCTGCACGACGCCACGGAGGCCGACGCGGTGCGGGGAGTGCCCCCGCGCTGGGTGGCGCGGGTGAACAGCACGGAGCAGATATCGGAGGTACTGCGCGTGGCCGCCGCGCACCGGCTGCGGGTAGTGCCGCGCGGCGGGGGCAGCAAGCTGGACTGGGGTGCGGCGCCCAGCGGTGTGGACCTGGTTCTCGACACCTCGGGAACCGAGGGTGTGCTGGAGCACGCCTCGGGCGACCTGGTGCTGCGTGCCACGGCGGGCACCCCGCTTTCCCTGGTCCGGCGGACCGTCGCGGCGGCGGGGCAGCAGCTTTCCGTGGATCACCCGTTGCCCGGCGCCACTCTCGGCGGAATCGTCGCCACCGCCTCCGCCGGCCCCTGCCGTCAGCTGTTCGGCACGGTGCGGGACCTGCTCATCGGTGTCCGGGTGGTTCGTGCCGACGGTGAGATCACCGCTTCCGGCGGCAAGGTGGTCAAGAACGTAGCCGGTTACGACCTCGGCAAGCTCTACACCGGTTCCTACGGCACCCTCGGTGTGATCGCCGAGACGACCTTCCGGTTGCACCCGTTGGCGGCCGAGTACCGGTGGGTCACGCTGCGCGTGCCCCGTGCCGACGCGGCGGCGGCAGCGGTGCGCTCGCTGCGCTCCTCGCAGGCCGCGCCCACCGGAATCGAGCTCGACCGGCCGGACTCTGATTCCCCCTTCGAGGTCTGCGCGCAGTTGGAGGGCATGCCGGGAGCGACCGAGCAGCGTGCGTGGCAGCTGGCCGAGTGGCTCGGTACGGAACTGGACGTCACCGCCGGTGTGGAACGCGCCGCACCGTCGTGGTGGGGCGAGTATCCGTTCGACCCCGGCACGGCGACCGGGCTGCGCTTCGCCGCGGAACCGGCCGAGCTCGCGTCGCTGCTGGACCACGCCGAGCGGTCGGCGCGGGAGGCCGGGGTGCCGCTGGCCGTGCGCGGGTCGGCGGGTGCCGGAGTGCTGCTGGGGGGTGTCCCGGCCGAAGCCGGAGCCGCCCGGACCGCTGCTGCGGTTTCCCGGTTGCGGGCCGCGAGCGCTCGGCTGCACGGTCACACCACGGTGTTGCGCGCGCCGGTCGCGGTGCTGGAGCTGGTCGATCCCTGGGAGACACCGGAGCCGGGAGTGTTCAACCTGCTGCGCCGGGTCAAGGAGCAGTTCGACCCGGAGTACCGGCTAGCACCCGGGCGTTTCGTGGGAGGCCTCTGATGTCGCACTGCCGGCTCGGTCGCCGTAGGTGGTCGTTCGGCGGAACCTCTCGGGCGGCGCTCGCTCCGGGTGCCCGACCTCGAGTAGCGGCCTACGCCACGTCGGGCCTTCCTCACGAGCACCACCCGAGAGAACCCGCGGCGGTGCCGACGCCGGGAGTGGTGGGAGTTTGGCCTGCGTGAGTGCGGGAGCGGTGGTTCGACACCACGGTGTCTACAGTAGATAGCTGACCAGGGGGCAGTGATGAGTGAGGGCTCGGAGCGTTCCGGTCCGGACGGTGCGTTCGACGTGTTCAACCCGCCCGAGCGGGGACTGATCGACGACTGTGTGCACTGTGGATTCTGTCTGCCCACCTGCCCCACCTACGAGCTGTGGGGCGAGGAGATGGATTCGCCGCGTGGACGCATTCACCTGATGGAAGCGGGCCTCGACGGGGAGCCCCTCTCGGAGAGCATGGTCGAGCACTTCGACAACTGCCTGGGTTGCATGGCCTGCGTGACTGCCTGTCCGTCGGGGGTGCAGTACGGCACGCTGCTCAGCCAGACCCGTGCGCAGGTGGAACGTAACCATCCCCGCGGGAGGTGGCAGCGCTGGTGGCGCGCGGCGATCTTCGCGCTCTTTCCCCACCGACGCCGCCTGCGCCTGCTGCGCGGCCCACTGGCGCTGTACCAGCGCCTCGGGATCGGAGCTCTGCTGCGGCGCAGCGGACTGCTGAACAAGCTGCCCGCCGAGGTGCGCACGATGGAGTCGCTCGCACCCCCGATAAGGCGCGCCGCGCCGCTTCCCGACCGGGTGCCCGCCGCCGGTCCGCGTCGAGCCGTCGTGGGCATGCTCACCGGCTGCGTGCAGCACGCCTTCTTCCCGGACGTCAACGCGGCGACCGCGAGGGTGCTCGCCGCGGAGGGCTGCGAGGTGGTGATTCCGCCCGCCCAGGGATGTTGCGGTGCGTTGAGTGAGCACTCCGGTCGCGAGCGGGAGGCCGAACGGTTCGCGCGGGCAACCCTGGACGCGTTCGACACCGCCGGGGTGGACTACGTGGTGGTCAACTCGGCGGGTTGCGGTTCGGCGATGAAGGAGTACCCGCGATTGCTCGCGGGGGACCCGTTGTACTCCCCGCGCGCGGCGGAGTTCGCCGAGCGGGTGCGCGACGTCTCCGAAGTGCTCGTCGAACTGGGGCCGGTGGCGACGCGCGGTTCGCTGCCGGTGCGGATCGCCTATCACGACGCCTGCCACCTCAGTCACGGTCAGGGTGTCCGTGCCCAACCCCGTGAACTGCTGCGGACGATTCCCGGACTCGAACTGCGTGAGATCAACCGTGGCGAGCTGTGCTGTGGGTCGGCCGGGGTCTACAACCTGCTGCGTCCCGTGGCCGCGGCCGAGCTCGGTGCGCGCAAGGCCGACAACGTGCTCGACACCGGGGCCGACCTGCTGGTGACCGCCAACCCGGGTTGCTCGATGCAGATCCGGACGGCGCTGCGCGCCAAGGGGGAGCGAATGCCGATGGCACACACGGTGCAGCTGCTCGACGCCGCGATCCGCGGCCGTTCGGTCGAGTCGCTGCTGCGCGACTCCGCCTGAGCGGGGCCCGTCGGCTCGTCGGGATGCCCGTTCGGTGGAACTTTCCGCCGGTTCTCGTTCCGGGCGGCCCGACATCGAGCAGGTACTGCACCCCACCGGTTCCGGGAGAATATATCCTATTGACTGTGACAGTCTTGGTGTCACACTCTCCCTGGAGGACAGCCGCAACGAGGAGGCACCCCACACATGTCCGAGGCCTTTGTCTACGACGCGATCCGCACTCCGCGCGGTCGCGGCAAGAAATCCGGCGCGCTGTACGGGACGAAGCCGATCAGCCTCGTCGTCGGGCTGGTGGAGGAGCTGCGCCGCCGTCACCCCAACCTGGACCCGGAAGTTCTCGACGACCTGGTGCTCGGCGTCGTCACACCGGTAGGTGACCAGGGCGGTGACATCGCCAAGGCAGCCGCGCTCGCGGCAGGACTTCCCGAAACCGTCAGCGGCGTGCAGCTCAACCGGTTCTGCGCCTCCGGGCTGGAAGCCGTGAACACCGCCGCCCAGAAGATCCGTTCCGGTTGGGAGGACGCCGTGCTGGCCGGCGGGGTCGAGTCCATGTCCCGCGTACCCATGGGAACCGACGGCGGAGCCTGGGCGATGGACCCCGAGACGAACCTGGAAACGTCCTTCGTCCCGCAGGGAATCGGTGCCGATCTGATCGCCACCCTGGAAGGCTTCGACCGGGACGCGGTCGACGCCTTCGCCGCCGAGTCGCAGACGCGCGCCGCCAAGGCGTGGGCCGACGGCCGCTTCTCCGAATCCGTCGTCGGGGTGAGCGACCGCAACGGCATGACCGTCCTGGAGCGCGACGAACACGTCAGGCCCAACACCACCGTCGAGGGGCTGGCCGGTCTGGAACCCTCGTTCGCGGGCATCGGCGACATGGGCGGTTTCGACGCCGTCGCCCAGCAGAAGTACCACTGGGTCGAGAAGATCAACCACGTGCACACGCCCGGCAACTCCTCGGGCATCGTGGACGGAGCCGCACTCACCCTGATCGGTGGTGAGCGGTTCGGCGAGCGCAGCGGGATGCGACCGCGCGCCCGCGTCGTCTCCGCCGCCCTCAGCGGCGCGGACCCGACGATCATGCTCACCGGCCCGGGGCCCGCCGTCCGCAAGGCGCTGGGCAAGGCGGAGCTCGACATCTCCGACATCGACCTCGTCGAGATCAACGAGGCGTTCGCGGCCGTGCCGCTGAAGTTCATGAAGGACTTCGGCGTCCCGCACGAGAAGGTCAACGTCAACGGCGGCGCGATCGCGATGGGACACCCCCTCGGTGCGACCGGGGCGATGATCCTGGGCACGCTCGTCGACGAACTCGAACGACGCGGCCAGCGCTACGGCCTGGCGACGCTGTGCATCGGGGGCGGAATGGGAATCGCGACGATCGTCGAACGAGTGACCGAGTAGAACCCGGAGCCGCCGGGTAGAACCCGGAGCCACCGGATCCCGGCTGCCGAGCCGCGACCGGTTCGGCCACTCCGGCCGAATTTCGGGCCGCGCGGTTCATTCACTCCACCCAGGCCACCCGACCAACTTCCGAAACCAGCTTCCAAGGACGGATCAATGAGCGAACAGAGCACCATCCGCTGGGAGGGTCCCGACGCCGACGGCGTCGTCGTTCTCACCCTCGACGACCCGGAGCAGCAGGCCAACACCATGAACGAGCGCTACCTGCGTTCCATGGAACAAACCGTGCAGCGGCTGGAGAGCGAACGCGAGAGCATCAGCGGGGTGATCCTCACCTCGGGAAAGAGCACCTTCTTCGCCGGTGGTGACCTGCGGGAGCTGATCAAGGCGCGTCCCGAGAACGTGACGCGTGCCGCCGAGAGCAGCACCGCCGCCAAGCAGCAGCTCCGCAGGTTGGAAACCCTCGGCGTGCCGGTCGTCGCCGCCCTCAACGGTACGGCGCTCGGCGGTGGGCTGGAGATCGCGCTGGCCTGCCATCACCGCGTCGCGCTGGACTCGCCCAAGGCCAGGTTCGGTTTTCCCGAGGTGAGCCTCGGCCTGTTGCCCGGCGGTGGTGGTGTCGTTCGTACCGTGCGGATGCTCGGCATAGCCGACGCGCTGCTCGGGGTGCTCACGCAGGGCCAGCGGCTGCGCCCGGAGAAGGCGCGCGAGATCGGGCTGATCGACGAGGTAGTCGACGACCGGGACGCCATGCTAAGGCGCGCCAGGGAATGGATCAGGGAGAACCCGGAAGCGAGCCAGCCCTGGGATCGCAAGGGTTTCCGGATCCCCGGCGGCACCCCCTCCGATCCGAAGTTCGCGGCCAATCTGCCCGCGTTCCCCGCCAACGTGCGCAAACAGCTCAAGGGCGCCGACCTGCCCGCTCCCAAGAACATCCTCTGCGCCGCGGTGGAGGGCGCACAGGTCGACGTGGACACCGCCTTCACCATCGAGGGGCGCTACTTCGTCGAGTTGATGTGCGGGCAGACCTCGAAGAACATGAGCAAGGCGTTCTTCTTCGACCTGGAGCACATCAACTCCGGTGGTAGCAGGCCGGACGGACAGCCGCAGTGGTCGGCCGAGAAGGTCGGTGTGCTCGGTGGCGGCATGATGGGGGCGGGCATCGCCTACGTCTGTGCCAAGGCGGGAATGCGGGTCGTGCTCAAGGACGTCTCCGCCGAGTCCGCGGAGAAGGGCAAGCAGTACTCGGCCAAGGTGCTGGACAAGGCACTGCACAAGGGCAGGATCACCGAGCGGGAACGCGATGACGTGCTCGCCAGGATCACCGCCACCGACCAGGCGCGAGAGCTGGAGGGTTGCGACCTCGTCATCGAGGCGGTCTTCGAGGACCCCGAGGTCAAGCACCGGGTCTACGCCGAGGCCGAGCAGTACATCGACAGTGACGCGCTGCTCACCTCGAACACCTCCACACTGCCGATCACCGACCTCGCGGAGGGGGCGAGCAGGCCGGAGGACTTCATCGGGCTGCACTTCTTCTCGCCGGTGGACAAAATGCCGCTGGTCGAGATCATTCGCGGCGAGCGCACCAGTGACCGTGCGCTGGCAAGGGCCTTCGACGTGGTCCGTCAGATCAACAAGACACCGATCGTGGTGCAGGACAGTCGGGGCTTTTTCACCAGCCGCGTGATCGGCACCTTCCTCAACGAGGGAGTGGCGATGCTGGGCGAGGGGATACCTGCCCCCTCGATCGAGCAGGCCGCCTCGCAGGCGGGCTTTCCCGCCCCGGTGCTGCAGCTGTACGACGAGCTCACCCTCACGCTGCCCCGCAAGATCCGGGAGGAGACTCGCAAGGCGGTCGAGGCCGCGGGCGGCAGCTGGAGCGACCACCCGGCGGATCCCATCCTGGATCGGATGGTCGAGGAGTTCGGCCGCGAGGGACGTTCCTCCGGTGCCGGTTTCTACGAGTACTCCGAGGACGGCAGTCGGTTGGGGTTGTGGAGCGGACTGGGCGAACACTTCGGTACCGACGGGGTCGACCCGGCACGGATCGTGCTGCACGACCTGCGGGAACGCATGCTGTTCGTGCAGGCACTGGAAACGGTGCGCTGCCTGGACGAGGGGGTGCTCACCTCCGTGCCGGACGCCAACATCGGCTCGATCTTCGGGATCGGTTTCCCGCCCGGAACCGGCGGCGTGGTGCAGTACATGAACGGTTACGAGGGCGGACTGCGCGGTTTCGTGGCACGTGCCCGGCAGCTGGCCGAACAGTACGGTGCCCGGTTCGAGCCCCCCGCCTCCCTGGTTGCCAGGGCCGAATCCGGTGAGGTCTTCGAGATCGGGGAACCGGACAGGGAGATCGTGGCCGCCGCCGCGGCCTGATCCACCTGTCCGATGTCGGGCCACCCGGAGCGAGAGCCGACGGGAGGTTCCGCCGGGTGGCGCGTCCCGACAACCCGACCGGAAAACTTCAACGAGACGTGAGCGGGTCGCCTCCCTGGGCGGGGGAGGCGGCCCGCTCACTTCGTTTCCGGCCCCGCTTCGAGGGATCCGGCCGTTGTCGGGGCGAAAAACCGGATTGGATCCGAGTGGGGCAACGTCGCTGAGCCCCGGAGAGCAAATTTCCCGCATTCCGGTTGCGCTGAACAATTCTTTCCCGGGAAAAGCGGGGAAAGGAATTTCGGTTCGCCCGTGGAACGGGGGTATTCGGTTGACACTGGCGACTGGAATTGCGCAATCTGCTGCGGCAGCGTTCCCGAGCGGGGTGCACGAGTGGTCGCCCGGTTCGTGGCCGGATTCGCGTTTTCGTGCTCCGTTCCGGGAACGCGATTGTTCCGTTCCCCGGCAGGATCCGTGTTACGCAGCATCGTGAAGCCCCTGTGCGGCGGTGTGGCCACGGTTGTCGCCGCGGCGCTGCTCGCCGCGGCACCCCAGGCGGAGACGAGTGCCACGCCGCTGGTCACGCACCACGAGTTCCAGGTCGACTGCTCGTTCTCCCATCGTGCCAAGGACGACCCCATCGTCTTCCCCGGTGAGTCGGGGACATCGCACGACCACACTTTCCCGGGCAACACCGGAACCGATGCCGAGTCCACGACGGACTCGTTGTCGGACGCCGGCGTCGGATCGACCACCTGCCTCAATCCGGACGATCTCTCCGCCTACTGGTTCCCGACGCTCTACAAGAACGACGAGCCGATCGAGCCCATCGGAAACGGGTAATCTACTACAAATCCGGAATAATCGACTATCAGAGCGTTCAGTCCTTCCCGCAGGGACTGCGCTTCATAGCGGGCAATCCTTCCAACACCGAGGAGGAGTTCCGGAACTCGCCCGGCGCGGTGGAGGGATGGGAGTGCGGCAACGACACGCACAACTGGAACTTTCCCGCCAGCGGCTGCCCGGAGGGCAGTCAGCTCAACATCCGTTTCCAGGCGCCCAGCTGCTGGGACGGGGTGCATCTCGACTCAGTGGACCATCGCAGCCACATGGCCTACCCGACCGACGGGGCCTGCCCCGACACGCATCCGGTCGCGGTGCCGATGCTGGAGTTCAAGATGGCTTTCCCGGTGGACGGGGACATGTCCGATGTCCGGCTTGCCAGCGGTGAGGGCTATTCCTGGCACTACGACTTCATCAACGCGTGGGATCCGCGGACCTTGTAGGCGTTGGTGAGCCACTGCATCAACGGCGGCCTGCAGTGCGATCCCCGCGGTTTCGACCAGTACAAGCCGGACCGGGGCGCGGCGCTCGGGGAGAACTACCGACTTCCCGGACGCCCTGACGTCGAATGACCGATTCGGCCACCGGTGCCGTCCCGGTCGTCGTGGTGCTCGTTGTCCCGAAAGCCGTGCGGTTCCGGCTGCCCGTGTGGTTCCGGCTGTCCGTGTGGTTCGAGAGCGCCCGTACGGCTCGGGCGCGGGAGAGGAGACCCCGCGCCCGAGCGGCGGTCAGTTCAGCGCCGCGTTGCGGAGCACTTCACCGACGGGCAGGGTCCTTCCCTCGTTGAGGCTGGTTCCCTTGCCCAGTGACAGTGTTTCCGAAGGGTTCTCGACCAGGCCGGTCGCCGCGTCCCGCACCGCTCCGGAGGGGTTGTCGTCCAGCCTGCGAACCGTCGGAACCTGCTTCGTCGCGGGAACCACGTGTTCCACCTGGGGTAGCTCGACCGGCTTGCCGGACATCCGCAGCGGATTGTTCTCGGCCACCTTGCCCACAGCCCCGACCGGGTTGGTCAGCGGCTTGGTGTCGTAGCCCTGCGCGACGGTGGCGTCCACAGCGGTGTCCACTGTGGAAAAACCTTCGTGGTTCTCGCCGCGCGGCCCGACCTCGGCGTCGAGCAACTCGGCGTTATCGGTCTTCTCCCGCAACACACCGGTGTGGTCGGGCCGGACGTTGACGCCGATCTCCGGCCGGGTCTTGGTCCACTGCTCGGCTCGCGCGGTGGTGGTCGCCACCTGACCGAGCAACCTGGTCGCCTCACCGGACTGCAGTGTCGGTTCGCCGTCACGGACCTCGTCGGCGACACCGTGGCCGAGCCTGGCGATCTCGGTGCCGACCTCCTTGACGAGGTTGGGGGCGTTCGTGCGCAGCGTGGTGTCAGCGCAGGGCATCTTCTCCCGTCCGGGGACACCACCCGGGTTCTTGCAGGTGTCCAGCGGGGCGGTGAAGTCGATCTCGTCGGGAACCTGGGAGAGGTCCGGCTTGGTGAGGTCCGGCGTCGTTGCTTCGGGGGAGTCGGCGGCTGCCACTCCCGTTCCGGCTGCGGCGAACCCCGCGGCCACAACAACAGCGTTCAACGTGCGCGTGGTCCAGGGGCGCAAGATCAGTACTCCTTGAATCCGAGTTCACGGGCGTGGGTCGTGACACGCCGGGCGCCGCGTCCTTTCGGAGGACGCGCGTACACGTGACAATCGACCTACGCGATCGCATCGGAAGGGCACTCGTGGATCTTGAGGCTTGAGCTTCCACTACCCCTGATCGTGTGAAGACGATTCCGGTGGCCGGGTTGTTCGACCGGGCGGTTCCCGCGTGGAGGACGCCTGCCTCGAGAGTTCCTGTTCGGAAGGCGCCGGTTCGGAGAACGAGCGTGCCTCGCCGGACAGACTCGGGCCGATCAGTGCCATCAGGTGCTCGGCGGCCATCTCCGGGGTGACCTCCGGGTGGTTCTCCCGCCAAAGTGCCATGCGCTCGCAGGCCCCGATGATCGCCTCGGCGAAGGCCTCCATGCGGTACTCGTCGGTCTCCGGCAGCGACATGCGCAGCATGTCCGAGGTGAAACTCACCTGCTGCCTGCGGATCCCCTCCAGCTCGGTGTCCAGCTCCATGCCGGGTACGGCCGACTCGTTGCGCAGCAGCGCCCAGGACTGCTTGTGGTCCTCGCCGAACCGGAAGAAGGCCAGCAGTCCGTCGTGCAGCAGCTGCTCGGGACTCTCGGCACTGGCCGCCGCGGCGGAGGTGCACTCCAGCAGTTCGCGTTTGGCCCGTTCCAGGCAGGCCAGCAGCAGCCCTTCCTTGGAACCGAAGTACTCGTACAGCATCGGTTTGGACAGGCCGACGCGACGCGCGATGTCGTCCATGGCCGCGGCCTGGTAGCCGCGCTCGGCGAACACTTCCTCCGCGATCCCCAGGATCTGCTGTTCCCGTTCGGCTCTCGACATCCGTTTGCGGCCCGAGCCCGCCCGCTGTGCGATCTCCACGAAATCAACCCTACCGCAAGTAACTTACTCGTAGTAACCTACTGCTTGGTAAGCTCACGTCACTTCGTTCGGGAGGTACCGGGGGATGGGTAACGAACCGCGGGAACAACACAGGTACGACGCCTCCGTGGTCATCGTCGGTAGCGGTTTCTCGGGATTGGGAACCGCCATCCGGCTGAAGATGGAGGGTGTCGAGGATTTCGTCCTGCTGGAGAAGTCCCGGGATCTGGGCGGAACCTGGCGGGACAACACCTACCCCGGGTGCGCCTGTGACGTCCCCTCGCTGATGTACTCGTTCTCCTTCGAGCAGAACCCCGACTGGTCGAGGATGTTCGCCGAGCAGGGCGAGATCGAGCGGTACCTGCGCCACTGCGCCGAGAAGTACGACGTCGAAAAGCACATCCACTACGGGGTGGAGTTCACCGGCGCTGAGTGGGACGAGCAGGCCCACCGATGGCACGTCTCCACAGCCGAGGGCACCGAGTACGTGGGCAGGGCGCTGGTTTCCGGGGTGGGCGCACTGCACATCCCGAACTACCCGGACCTGCCGGGGCTGGAGCGGTTCCGGGGCGAGGCCTTTCACTCGGCCGACTGGAATCACGACTACGACCTCACCGGCAAACGGGTCGCGGTGGTGGGGACCGGGGCCAGCGCGATCCAGTTCGTCCCGCAGGTCGCCAAGCAGGCGTCGAAGCTGAACCTGTTCCAGCGCACGCCGCCGTGGATCCAGCCGAAGCCGGATCGCCCGATCCCGGCGAAACTGCGCCGCGCCTTCCGCTACGTTCCCTTCCTGCAGCGCGCCGTGCGGTTCGCCATCTACATGACGCTGGAGATACGTTCGGTGGCCGTGCTGCGCGAGCCCCGGCTGCAGCGCGTCTCGCAGTGGTTGGCCAAGCGGTTCATCCGCAAACAGGTGCACGACAAGCGCGTCCGTGAGGCGGTCACCCCGGACTACTCGATGGGGTGCAAGCGGATCCTGCTCTCCAGCGACTTCTACCCCGCCCTGAACCGGTCCAATGTGGATCTCAACACGAGCGGTGTGGCCGAGGTGCGCGAGAACTCGGTGATCGACGGCGAGGGGGTCGAACACCCGGTGGACGCGATCGTCTTCGGCACCGGATTCCACGTCACCGACGCGTTCGACCACCTGGAGATCGTCGGCAGGGGTGGCCGCAAGCTGCGGGACGCGTGGAAGGACGGCATGGAGGCGCACAAGGGGATAACGGTCTCCGGCTTCCCCAACCTGTACTTCCTGCTCGGACCGAACACCGGACTGGGGCACAACTCGGTGGTGTTCATGATCGAGTCGCAGATCAACTACGTGCTCAGCATCCTGCGCCCGCTGCTCCGGGGCGAGTTCACCCAGGCCGACGTGCGCCAGTCGGCCCAGGACGAGTTCAACGAGCGGATCCAGTCGCACCTCGCCGATGCCGTGTGGTCGGACGGCGGCTGCCAGAGCTGGTACCTGGACGCCAACGGGGTCAACCGCACCCTCTGGCCCGGTTTCACCTGGAACTACTGGTGGCAGACCCGCAAGGCCGATCCGAAGGACTACGAGCTCCAGCGCGCCGGGGCGCGTTGAGGATTCGCACGGACGTTCGATACGCTGCGGCGGTCAGGTCGTGTGAGCCCATCCCGGCAAGCCTCCCGACCGCCGCGCGTCGGAGCGCCTCCCGCGGATTCCGCGCGGGTACGGCCGGTGTCCGATACGCCGAGCGGCGAGGCGGGCGGCTGCCGTTGTCCACTCGGGAGCGTAAATGTCCGAGGCCCGTGCGCTGTCCTCCGAACAGATCAGCGGCCTTCGTGAGGAACTGGACAACGGAACCACACCCACCGTGTGGTTCACCGGTTCGGCGGTCGGCGTCGACGCCGGGCGCTCCGGCAAGGTCGTCGCCATGGACGAGCCCGCGGAAGGAGAGTTCCTGCAGGTCAAACCGGCAGGATCCAAGGACGTGCTGTCCTTCTCCGCGGCCGAGGTGACCCTGGACAAGCCGGCGCCGAAACGCAAGGAGACCGGTCGGACCGCCAAGAAGAAGGGTGCCGACGACGCTCAGCCGGCCACCCACGCCGAGCCGGCTCCCACCGGCCCGACTGCCACCGCGTCCGCGGCTACGGGCGATCCGGGCGACACGACGAACACGGCGAAGGACTCCGGGGCGACCGAACGCGGCACCGCCGGGACGTCGAAACGATCCGGTGGTTCACCGTCCTCCTCGAGTGCGGGGGAACAGTCGAACAAGACCGAGTCGACCGGTTCCAAGCGCAACGGTACTTCCCGTACGAGCGGGAACACGACCAAGAACAACTCGCCACGTCGTCCCGCGGGCGCGACCATCATTCTCACCGCGGGCGAGGACGGGCATTGGAGCGTCGAGGTCAGCAACGGCAGGAAGCGGGTGCTGCGTCCGACCGACGTCCCGGCCTCCGCCGTGGGGCAGGCGGCGAAAGCGCTGCACGACGACGTCGCGCAGGCGGTTGAGCCCTTGCTGGAGGCGGAGCGGGAACACCAGCGCGCCAGGGTGGAGCAGCTGCAGCGCGAGCTCGACGAGGCCCAGCGCAGGCTGGAGGAACTCGGCACCCGGTGACGGCGCCGGTCGCTTACCGGGCGGCGAGTGGTGTGTTCGTCACTCGCCGCGCGGTACGCCGCACGCCGATTCGGTCGTGCACGGGCGGGAAGCCTGACTCGCGGGCGGGCAGTCGCGGCGGCGACGGGCACTCGAACCTACAATGGTTCGCGTGAAGGGCCGTCTGCTTTCGCCGGGTTGGGTACTGCTGCACCTGGTGTTCCTCGCCGCCGTCGTCGCCACCGGCTGGCTGGGCTGGTGGCAGTGGGAACGTGCCCACGACGCGGGGGGCAGCTTCCAGAATCTCGGCTACGCACTGCAGTGGCCGCTGTTCGGTGCGTTCACCGTGTTCCTGTGGTACCAGGTGATCCGGATGTCGCTCGGCAGCGTGGCGGAGGAAGCGGCCGAACCGGTCATGGATCCCACGCTCTCTGACGCCGTCCCCGACACTTTCGGTGATGACGGGTCGGACGAAGCGGAACAGCCTCCACCGGATACCGCGAAAAGCACCGCCGAGAAGGGCGAGTCCGAGCGCCTGAGACGTTCCCCGGTTCCGGAGCGCGCGCCCTCGGTCACCGAGGAGGAGGACCCGCAGCTCGCCGAGTACAACCGCTATCTCGCCGAGCTCAACGCCGTCGACTCACGACGCCGCTGATCCTCGCCCGCGTCGATTCCTCGGTGGCGTCGATTTCGCGAGAAATTGACACCACCCGGGCCGGACCACCTCACCACCGGGGCTCCTTCCCCAGCCGCGCGTCGATTTCTCGCGAAATCGACGGCCCGGTACGGTGGCGCGCCCCGAGCTTCGTCAATTTCTCGCGAAATCGTCGAGCCCACGGCGTGGTGCCGAACTCCGACCACCCTCGCGATCGGCACCGCCGCGGGTTCTCCGGTGCGGCTCTCGTGAAATCGCGGGTCCCCTCGGCACACGACCGTGAGCGAGGCAGCGCAGGGAACCCCGGTGCGTGAGTCGGATGCATTGCGAGGCCGGGCCGCTCGCCGCGCAGGTCGCTACCCGAGGTCGGGCCTACCCGCAGCGAGAGCCGTGCGAGAGGTTCCGCCACCCGCGTGCCTACGACGGTCAGCCGGAAAGTTCAACTAGCCGTTGAACTCGATCCGGTCGAACGTTTCGCCCTGCACCACGTTGTGCGCGTTGCCGTTGAACTGGTTGACCGTCCGGTTGCCGGTGGCCCGCAGCTGCTGGTGTACGGGTTCACCCGCCTCGCGCAATCGTGCGCCGAACTCGGGATCGTCGTGTTCCAGCTGTTCGAGCCGTTCGGCCAGCGCACTGACTTTCGGGTGATCGGCGGGACGGTCCTCGGCGGCCTCCAGCGCCGCCTCGGTTCGCGGGTCCGCTTCGGACTTGCCTCGCACGAGCTCCCGCACCTTCGCCAGTGCCGCCGAGCCCGCGCTGCCGAGCGCCGCCGCGGCCTGCCCGGCCAGTGCCGCGGCGATGGAGTCCAGAAAGGGATCGGTCATTCGCCCAGTGTAGCCATTCGGGTATCCACTGTGTTCGCGATTCGTGCGTGACACCGGTGCGAATCATGCGTGACGCCGGGGCGTGCCGTTCCGCTTCGGGCTCGTGTCCGCGAGGTTCACCGGTGCTCGGGCAGGGGCTTTCCGGGATTCGCGGCGGTCTTCGCGGATTACCGAGCGTCGCCGCTCGATTCCGGTTGCTTTTCGGTGACATCACTCACCCGGACGCCTGCGTTCGAGTGGTTTTCCCCGGTGAAGTCCACTTTTTCCGGTGGAACCCGGTTACTGACCACGTGCGGTGTGATATCAAGTAAGCGAGCGACGACGGGGGATCCGGGATCGGTGCCCGGTCCGACCCGGCGCCACGTTTCCCTCGTGGGTTCCGGATCTATCAGCGCCGTTGAAACGCGGCACGCGCGCCGGAGCCCGATGTCGATGCTCTGCTCGGTGGACACGAGTGTGATTGGGGCTTGCGTGCGGCGCGGTGGCGTGCTGTTAAAACTCTTCGGTCTTTGTGTGCTTTCAGGTGTGCTGGTGGCCAGTCTGATGCTGCCCGCCGCCATCGGTGCCGGTGCCATGGTGAACGAGACGACCTCGGCCATGTCCCGGATGTCGGATTCGTTGGAGGAGGCGCGAATGCCGCTGACCACCGACGTGCTCGACCGCAACGGCGATCCGATCGCCCATTTCTACGACGACTACCGGATTCCCACCTCCTCCGACGAGATCGCCGACACCATGCGCTCGGCGATCACCGCGATCGAGGACAAGCGGTTCTGGGACCACAACGGTGTCGACTGGCAGGGCACCATGCGCGCGCTGGCCACCAACATCAGCAGTGGTTCCGTGCAGGAGGGCGCCTCCACGATCACCCAGCAGTACGTGAAGAACTACCTGGTGCACGTGGCGGCCGACAACAAGGTGGAGCGTCACGACGCCCAGGCCACCACCATCGCCCGCAAGCTGCGCGAGGCACGGTTGGCCGTGGAGCTCGAACGCACCATGAGCAAGGACGAGATCCTCACCTCCTACCTGAACGTGGTGCCGTTCGGTAACCAGACGTTCGGGGTCGGTGCCGCCGCCCAGACCTACTTCGGCATCAGCTCGGACCAGCTGAACATTCAGCAGGCCGCGCTGCTGGCCGCGATCGTCAACGCGCCCGGCGCGCTCAATCCGAACAGCAACCCGGACGCGGCGCGGGAGCGGCGCAACGAGGTCATCGATCGGATGGCCCAGCCGAACAACAACTTCCGGATCACGAAGGAGGACGCCGAGCGTGCCAAGCAGCAGCCGCTGGGCGTGCTGCACCCGCTGGGGCGGCCGCCGAGCAGCTGCGTGAGCGCGGGCGGCAGCGCCACCAACGGATTCTTCTGCTCCTACTTGCGGGACTACCTCAACGAGGCCGGTTTCAGTGACAAGGAGCTGGAGAACGGCGGTTACACCATCCACACCACGATGGATCCCGAGGCCACCAAGTCGGCCAAGAAGGCGGCCGAGGCGCAGGTCCCCAAGGACTCCGACAACATCGCCAACCCGATGGCGATCGTGGAGCCGGGCCAGAACAGCCACAAGGTCAGGGCGCTGGTCGCCAACCGCGACTACGGCAACGACGCCAGCAAGGGGCAGACGGCCTACAACATCACCACCGAAGTGATTCCCTACGGATCAGGCTCGGTGTTCAAGATCTTCACCGCCGCCGCCGCGATCCAGCAGGGGTGGAGCCCGAACGACACGATTCCGGTTCCGTCCGCTTACACGACGCACCAGTTCGGACACGGGCAGCAGTGGACCGTGCACAACGCCGAGGGCGTCTCCTCCGGCAGCAGAAGCCTGCGGGACGCGCTGGCCACTTCTCCGAACACCGGGTTCGTCTGGCTGCTGGAGCGGGTCGGACTGAACAACGCCGTGGACATGGCCGAGAAACTGGGGCTGCGCCACAGTCTCAGTCGGAAGGTGGACGCCGACGGGGATCCCGAGACGGACAAGAAGGTCACGAAGGCGAAGGACATCAAGCAGAGCAGGCAGGGATCGTTCACGCTCGGTGTCACACCGGTGAGCGTGCTGGAGCTGTCCAACGTCATGGCCACCATCGCCAGCGACGGCAAGTGGTGCCCGCCCACTCCGGTGGAGTCGATCACCGACCGCGACGGCAACCCGGTCCAGGTCAACGAGAAGTCCTGCTCACAGGTGGTGTCCCCGCGCACCGCGCACGGACTGGCGCAGGGGCTCTCCGACGACCACAAGGCGGGCGGTACCTCGCACGCCGCCGCCGAGTCCGCGGGCTGGACCAGGCCGTTGATGGCGAAGACGGGAACCACGCAGTACTACCAGTCCGCCGTGCTGGTCGGTGCCACTCCGCAGATGGCGGGCGCCGTGATGACCTACACCGACGGCCCGCCCTACGAGGGGATCTGCGTCAACGGCAGCGCGGCGCCCTACCAGTGCAGTGACACGGGCGGGAACCTCTACGGGGGCACCATTCCGGCGCGGACGTTCTACCCGGCCATGAACACGGTGCACGAGGGGCTCCCGGTCAAGCAGCTGCCCGAGTTCTGAGGCGTGCGACGGCCCGGCCGGTCGAATCCCAGGTGACCGGCCGGGCCGTTTTCGTTCGGTGTGTCCGGTCCACAGCGGCACCGGCTCGAACGGGGGGCACGGGCGTGCCCCTCCTCGACGGGACGCGGAGGATCAGCGGTGGTGGAACCGGGAGACACCGCTGGTGATGCCCTCTTCCTCCACCTGTTCCCGTGAGATGCGCACCGGCAGCCGGTGCAGCGCCACCAGCAGCAGGATCAGCAACCCCAGCACGATCCAGCCCGTCCAGCCGAGCAGACCCACCGAGACGTTGGAGAACGTCTCCTCCGGTGCGTTGAACACGGCGGGGAGCACGGCCGCGGCGTTGAGGAAACCGTGCGCGACCACGGCGGGCCACACGCTGCGCGAAGCCAGCCTGAGCCAGCCGAGCAGCACGCTGACCAGCACGCAGAAAATGATCATCATGATGAAGGCGGCCACCACGGGCACGGTCGGGTAGTTGTACCCCAGCACCAGCAGCGGAGCGTGCCAGAGTCCCCACAGCACTCCGGTGATCAGGAACGCGGCCGGTTGGCCGAGCGGCAGCAGAGCGGGGGTGAGGTAACCCCGCCAGCCCCATTCCTCACCGGCGGCGGGAATCACGTTCAGCCAGCCGAACACGAACACGTGCGACAGCAGCAGCAGACCCCCGGCGAACGCGGAGTCCGGGGCCTGGTCGGTCAGCGCGAAGCGGAGCTGTCCCGGCAGCCCGGTGAAGTCGAACCAGCTCGCGTCGTAGACGGTCAGTGCCCAGCCGACCAACAGCGCCAGCAGCATCGCCACCGGCGCACCGATCCAGCCGAGCAGCCCGTACCGCCACCAGCCGCGTATCCCGTTCGGATGGGTCACACCGGTCTCGCGGAGTATCCGGCCTCGCGGGCTGATCCAGCGGTTCGTCACGAACGTCGCGACTGCGGGCATGAACATCATCGCGATCAGCAGTGGCGGGTACCAGGCCCAGGACAGACCCTTGCCGGAAAGCCACAGCGGCAGGGTCAGCAACCATGCCGGTATGTAGGCGATCAGCACGAAGCCGACCACCCCGCGAACGTCCACTCGGTCGTACTCGGAGCTCATCCCGGTAATTCTGCCAACCCGAGTCGCACACATACAGCGGGTGATCGCCGATATTCACCACGGAAACTCCGCTTCCCGGGTGTCCCGGGGTCGATCGGCGGAACCTCTCACCGTTCCGGCGGTCCGGAGCCTCGGCCGAACACGAACGGGGCGCCCCGGGCTCCGTGAACCCCGGGGCGACCCGTTCCACGCCGTGCGCGTGTCGTTCCCGCGCGGGAACTCATGGCTGGTGAACGCGCACGACGCGAGTCCGACGATCCGACCCCTCAGGTGCGCTCAGCTCCGCGACGAGCCGCGCACCCGCTCGGTCGCGACACGCATGTTCTCCAGAGCGGTCCGCACCTCCTCGTAGCCACGGGTCTTGAGCCCGCAGTCGGGGTTGACCCACAGCCGCTCGGCGGGCACCGCTTCCAGGGCCGCGCTGAGCAGCTTCTCGATCTCGTCGGAATCCGGTACACGTGGTGAGTGGATGTCGTAGACACCCGGGCCGACGCCCCTGGCGAACCCGACCTCGTTGAGGTCGTCCAGCACCTCCATCCGGGAACGAGCGGCCTCCAGGCTCGTCACGTCCGCGTCGAGATCCACGATCGCGTTGATGACCTCGCCGAACTCGGAGTAGCACAGGTGGGTGTGGATCTGCGTGGCGTCGGTTACGCCCGCCGTGGCCAGCCGGAACGAGCGCACCGCCCACTCCAGGTAGTGCCCGTGCCGTTCGGAACGCAGCGGTAGCAGCTCGCGCAGTGCGGGCTCGTCGACCTGCACCACGCCGATACCGGCCGATTCGAGGTCGCCCACCTCGTCCCGGATCGCCAGCGCCACCTGGTTGGCCGTGTCCCCGAGCGGCTGGTCGTCCCGGACGAAGGACCAGGCCAGGATGGTGACCGGACCGGTGAGCATGCCCTTGACCGGCTTGCTGGTCATGCTCTGGGCCTTCTTGGCCCACTCGACCGTGATGGGCTCGGGCCGCGAGACGTCGCCGAACAGGATCGGCGGGCGCACGCAGCGCGAGCCGTAGGACTGCACCCAGCCGTTCAGCGTGCTCACGAAGCCGTTCATGTACTCCGAGAAGTACTGCACCATGTCGTTGCGCTCGGGCTCGCCGTGCACGAGCACGTCGAGGCCGAGATCCTCCTGCATGGTGATCACGCGCTGGATCTCGTCGACCATCCTGGTGTTGTAGGTGGCCTCGTCGATCTTGCCGTCCCGGAGCTGGGCGCGCGCCTTGCGCACGTCCGTGGTCTGCGGGAAAGAACCGATCGTCGTGGTCGGCAGCGGCGGAAGTCCCAGTGCCCGTTGCTGATCCGCACGCCGCTTGGTGTACTCACCGCGATCCGCGTCCCGCGGGCGCAGTTTCGAGATACGATCACGCACCGCCTTGTCGTGCAGCCTTGCCGCGTTTCGCCGGTCCTCGATCGGAGCGCGGGCCTTGTCCAGTCGGCCGCGTACCGCCTCGCGCCCCTCGTGCAGGGCGCGGTCGAGCAGCACGACCTCCTCGACCTTCTGCCGCGCGAACGCCAGCCAGGACTTGACCTGCGGGTCGATGTCCTGCTCGGCCTCGACGTCGTAGGGCACGTGCAGCAGCGAGCACGAGGTGCCCACCGATACCTCACCGGCGAGACCGAGCAGCGTCGCCGCCTTGGCCAGCGCGTCGTCGAGGTCGGTCCGCCAGATGTTGCGGCCTTCCACGAGACCGGCCACCAGCGTCTTGTTCCGCAGGCCGGTCAGGCCGGACAGCACCTCCATCGTGGTCGATCCCGCCACGAGGTCGACCCCGACCGCCTCGATCGGTGAGGAGGCCAGCACGCCGAGGGCCTCGCCCGGATCGCCGAAGTAGGTGGGCACGAACAGTTTCGGCCGTGCGGTGAGCTCACCGAGCCTGCGGTAGGCGCCGCGCAGCTTCTCCAGTTCCGCCGGTTCGCGGTCGGCCGCGAACGCCGGCTCGTCGAGCTGCACCCACTCCACACCGGCGCGGTGGAGCTCGCCCAGCAGCTCGGCGTAAACCTCCAGCAGGTCGTCCAACCGGTGCAGCGGCGCGAAGGAGGACGGTGCCCCCTCGGCGCTCTTGGACAGCAGCAGGAAGGTCAGCGGCCCCACCAGCACGGGGCGGGTGGTTATCCCGAGTTCCCGCGCCTCCTGGAACCGCTCCACCGGGGTGCGGTCGGCGAGACCGAACCCGGTGTCCGGGCCGATCTCGGGAACGAGGTAGTGGTAGTTGGTGTCGAACCACTTCGTCATCTCCAGCGGCGGGGTGGATTCCACACCGCGTGCCATGGCGAAGTAGGTGTCCAACGGGTCCAGCCCCAGCTCGCGGTAGCGCTCCGGCACGGCGCCGAAGGTCACCGCGGTGTCCAGGACCTGGTCGTAATAGGAGAACGTGTTGCTGGGAACGGATCCCAGACCCGCCTCGTGCAGTTCCCGCCAGCTCTGGGTACGCAGCGTGCGGGCGGTCTCGCGCAGCTGTTCCTCACCGCTCCTGCCCGCCCAGTAGCTCTCCAGGGCCCGCTTGAGTTCCCGCTGCGGGCCGATGCGGGGGTATCCGAGTACGGTGGATCCGATTTCGCTGGTCAAAGCTCTCTCCTCGCGAGCTCGACGACATGGTCGACCGAGCACCTCGAGGAATGAGGGCACACGTGTCCACGGTCGCGTGGGAGCTCGCGACGTGACCGCCCTGCCGACCTTCCCTCGAGGTCCCGGACTCGCGCACCGCTCGCGGTGCGCACCGACGGCAGGTCTTCGGACTCGCGGGCACCGCCGGCTGTAGCCGGTTCTCCTACTGGTCGTCGGCTTCCCGGACCCCTGGTCCAGTGCCGTGTTCCGCTCGCGATCCCGGGCGGGGAGCGCGGCGGTGACGACGTTCGTTCCCACTCACCGCTGCGGGGCAGTTCCGGATTCGCACCGGATTCCCTCTTGCCTCAGCGCCGAGGCCTGTGCCCTCGCCGCTGAACCATCGGCGCTCGTATGGTTGCGTGCCCCGCCCGGTTTGGCAAGCCCCGTCCGTCTTTCACGGCGGTTGATCGACACGCTCGTACCGCCGCTCGGCTGCCGTTTCGCCGTTCGGTGTATCAGCGGTCACACCGCGTTCCGGCGCGTGGCGAACTTGCCAACGACGGTGGCCGCGCGAAAGTATGTGCTGCATGGCCGGTGAACTTCTGCCCGCGACCCGACGTGCACTGCTGCGCCGACTGGCACTGGAACAGTCGGGGAACCGTGTTCCCTCGATCATCGCCGGATTGGTGCGCGACGGTGAGACGATCTGGGTGGATTCCCGGGGGTGGGTGGGCGATCGACGGCCCGATTCCGATACGCAGTACCGCATCGGGTCCATCACCAAGACCTTCGTGGCTGTGCTGGTGCTGCGACTGCGGGACGAGGGACTGCTGTCGTTGTCCGACCGGTTCGGGGACCACGTGCCGGGCACGGCCGTCGACGACCGGCAGATCTGGCAGTTGCTCGCGCACAACAGTGGGCTCAGCTCCGAGCCGGCCGGGCAGTGGTGGGAGCGGACCAAGGGCGAGGCCGCCGGGGACTTCCTCGCGGGCGTGGACAGCGACCAGCTGCGTCCCGAACCGCAGCACGTGTTCCACTACTCCAACACCGCTTTCGGGCTGTTGGGGCAGTTGATCGAGCGCGTACGCGGCAAGGACTTCGCGACGGTGCTGCACGAGGAGATCCTGGAACCGCTCGGGATGCACCGCACCACGGAGAGTCCCGTACCGCCGTACGCGCCCGGTCTGGCGGTGCACCCCTGGGCCGACGTGCTGCAACCCGAACCGTTCGAGGACGCGGTCGCGATGGCTCCGGCAGGTCAGCTCTGGTCCACGGTGGACGACATGATCCGCTGGTTGCGTTTCCTGGCTGGTGAGACCGGGGAGGTGCTGCACCCCGACACGCTCGACGAGATGCGCAAACCGGCCAGTGTGGACGACGGGCCGCAGTGGACCAGGGGAGCCGGGCTGGGGCTGCAACTGGCACGGCACAACGGGCGTGCGCTCGTCGGGCACAGTGGCTCCATGCCGGGGTTTCTGGCCAACATGCTGGCCGAGCCCGCCGAGTCCACCGGTGTGATCTTTCTCGCCAACACGACCGCGGGAGCGAACGGCGCGCTCGCGGTCGATCTGCTCGAGATCCTCGCCGAGCACGAACCCCGCATTCCTCCGGAGTGGGTTCCCGAGGGAGGGGTCTCCGAGGATCTGCTGGAACTGACCGGGTTGTGGTACTGGGGTCCGGTGCCGCAGCTGCTCCGAGTGCTGCCCGACGGCATGCTCGATCTCTCGGCCTGGCAGGGGCCGGGGCGGCAGTCACGCTTCCGGCCGGACGGGCCGGACAACTGGATCGGATTGGACGGCTATCACCGCGGTGAGCGGCTGCGCGTCGTCCGGGCGACCGACGGGTCCGTCACGCATCTGGATCTCAACACCTTCGTCTTCACCAGAAGGCCCTACGATCCCTCGGCCCCCGTTCCGGGTGGGACGCTGCCCTGGGAGTGAGAAACCCGGTGCGAGTCCGCGCGGAGCCTCGTCATTCCCCGCGCGGAGGGAAACGGCCGCCACCTCGGGACACGAGCCGACGTGTGACCGCGCCTCGGCGGAACCCGACACCCGAGAGCCCCGCCCCGCGGAACCGTCCCGGTTTCCCGGGGCGGATCGCTGTCGGAGGTGGTCGCCCGGCATCCCGCGGTGGGCGTTTCGGGCCGCGGGGGACCACTCCGTGAGACGTCGGTTCCCGGTGTGCCGGACCGTGCGCCGTCTCTCGCGGACGAGCGACGCTGTGTGAGCGCTCTCGAAGGAACTCCGCGCTCGCGGGTGTTCGCTGTGCACAAAGTGTTTCGTCGGTTTTCTCCGGTGCTGCCGTACGCATCGGACGGCTGGCGCTGGTACTCCGTTCGAGGGAGAACCTGCCGTCTCGTATGTGTTGACCGTCACCCGATCGTGTCGTACGTTGTCGAACAACGTTCGGTATTCCGGACATGCGATTGGAGAGCCAACTCGCGGACGGCGACAGGATCGGACGACAATGCACACTCTGGCCGATGGGCTACGGCTGTCCATGAACTGGATGGACAGCCTCATTCTTGTCATTTACTTCGTGGTCGTGCTAGGTATCGCGTTCGCCGCGAAACGAAGCGTCCACTCCACGCTCGACTTCTTCCTGTCCGGGCGTTCACTACCCGCGTGGGTGACGGGACTGGCGTTCGTCTCGGCGAATCTGGGAGCCACCGAGATTCTCGGCATGGCCGCCAACGGCGCGCAGTACGGCGCCTACACCGTGCACTGGTATCTGATCGGCGCGATTCCGGCCATGGTTTTCCTCGGCCTGGTCATGATGCCGTTCTATTACAACTCGAAGGTGCGCAGTGTTCCCGAATTCCTGCTGCGGCGGTTCAGCAGTTCCTCGCACCTGTTGAGCGCGGTCATATTCGCGGTGGCCTCGGTTCTGATAGCCGGTGTGAATCTCTACGCGCTGGCCATCGTGCTGCAGGCACTGCTCGGCTGGCCGATCCCGCTGTCCATCGTCATAGCTGGTGTGTTCGTGCTGATCTACATCACCGTCGGTGGACTCACCTCGGCCATCTACAACGAGGTGCTGCAGTTCTTCGTCATCGTGGCGGCGCTGGTGCCGCTCACCGTGCTCGGGCTGATCCGGGTCGGCGGTGTCAGCGGTGTCATCGACAAGGTGACCGCCTCCGAAGGAGCACAGTTCCTGAGCGCCTGGGGCGGCACCGGATTCGGGCAGGACAACCCGCTCGGGGCCAATTGGCTCACCATCTCGCTCGGCCTCGGCTTCGCGATCTCCTTCGGGTACTGGACCACCAACTTCGCGGAGGTGCAGCGCTCCCTGTCCGCCAAGAACCTCTCGGCGGCCCGGCGCACTCCGCTGATCGCTGCGTTCCCCAAGATGTTCATCCCGCTGGTCGTGGTGCTGCCCGGTCTGATCGCGTTGATCATGCAGCCCAACATCGGGCAACCCGGCAGTCAGTACGACTACAACTCGGCGATTCCGCTGCTCATGGCGCAATTGTTGCCGAACGGCGTGCTGGGGCTGGCGGTCACGGGTCTGATGGCCTCGTTCATGGCCGGTATGGCGGCCAACGTCTCCAGTTTCAACACCGTGTTCACCGCGGATATCTGGGAGCCGTACATAAAACCGAACATGCCGGATTCGCACTACCTCACGGTCGGGCGTGTCATCACCGCCATCGGTGTGGTGATCGGTATCGGAACGGCGTTCATCGCGGCTTCCTTCAGCAACATCATGAACTACATGCAGACGTTGTTCTCGTTCTTCAACGTCCCGTTGTTCGCCACGTTCATTCTGGCGTTGTTCTGGAAACGCATGACCGCCAAGGCGGGATTCTGGGGACTGCTGCTCGGCACCCTCGCGCCGATCGCTTTCTACAGCATGTACCGGGTCGGAATAGTGGACATGGACAGCGCGCAGGGCGTGAACATGATCGCGGCCATCATCGCTCTCGTGACCGACCTCGCGGTCAGCGTCCCGATCGCGCTGGCGACGACACCGAAACCGGAGGCCGAGCTCGCGGGGCTGGTCTACACCCGGGCCGATGCCACGGACTCCGGAGAGATGCAGCGGGGCGATGACGCCTGGTACCGCAAACCGGCCCTGCTCGGTTGGGGGGCGATCGTGCTCGCCGTGCTGTGCTACGTCCCCTTCTCCCTCTAGTTTTGGACAGAGTCTTTGGCCGGGCTGCCGGGGTGGTCCCGTGGCGGAACCTCTCGCACGGCTCTCGCTGCGGGTCCGGAGACATCGGGTAGGCACTACACAACATCTCCGGCGTCCTCGCGAGAGCCGCACGGGAGAACCCGCGGCGGTGCCGACTGGGTGCGTCGTTTTTTCGGCACTGCCGTGCCGAAGAGGAACGTCGCACCTCGGCCTGGCCGATCGGGGAGTTCGATGTGGAGTTGTTTCACGGCGCACGAGGGTGTTGCCCGATGAGAGGAATCATGGGTTTGGATCAAGAAGGACAGCAGGTTCGGTGGAGGTGAGCGATGTCGGAGTCACGTGAACCGGGAAGCGAGCAGTCGGACGCCGCACGGCGGGAGCGATCGGCGAAGCTGTTCGACGTGCGGACGGTGATAGGCGGCCTGTTCGTGGTCTACGGCCTGTTGGTCGGTTCGGCCGGGCTGTTTCCCACCGAGGAGGGGTTGGCCAAGGCCCAGGGGGTAAACATCAATCTCTGGACGGGACTGTCGATGTTGGTCCTGGGAGCGCTTTTCCTGCTGTGGGTGCGGTTGCGTCCGCTGGAAACCCCTACGCGGGGCGACGAGGGCGACTGATCGGGTTTACGTCGCGGAAACCCGCCGACGGGGCTTTCGTTCCGGCCGGAACGAAAGCCCCGTCACGCGCGGTAGCCCAACCGTTCCGAGAGGTTCTCCGCTCCCCGCATCACGGTTCCGGTGAGTTCGCTCTCCGAGGTGTCGCTCCAGCGCAGGATGGGAACCGCGATGCTCATCGCGGCCACGACGACTCCGTAGTGATCGTGCACCGGGGCCGCCACACAGGCGACCGCGTCGTTGGACTCGCAGTACTCCCGTGACCGGCCGTGCTCGGCAACGCTGTCGAGCTCCGTGCGCAGGTTCGTGAGGTCGGTGATGCTGTTGTCCGTCATCGCGCGCAGCGCTTCCGAACCGTAGAGCTCGTCGAGCTCCGCCTTCGAGAGCGAGGCGAGCAGGGCCTTGCCGACAGCGGTGCAGTGGGCAGGCAACCGCCTACCCACGGCCGAGACCATCCGCACCGGGTGTCCACTGTCGACCTTGGCGATGTAGAGCACCTCGGTTCCCTCGCGGATGCCGATGTGCACGGTCTCGTTGCACTCGGCGGCCACTTCCTCGGCCACCAGCTGCCCCTCGCGAGCGAGGTCGAGGCGGTCGGCGTAGGCGGAGCCGAGTTGGAAACCCCGCACCCCCAGTCGGTAGCGAGCGCCGCCCCGGACCGAGGGGACGAGATACCCGCGTTCCACGAGCGTGCTGAGCAGCTCGTGCACCGTTGTGCGCGGCAGTCCCAGCTTTCCCGTGATCTCCGGAGCGCTGAGCTCCGGTTCGTCCAGGAAAAGTTCCAGGATGTCGAATGCCCGCTGCAGTGCGGGTACCGCTCGTGCCACCGGATTCGTCCTCCCGTCGTCGAGCCGGGACGCGCTGTGACCCGGCCCGCGATACCTGCCGGTTGTAACTCGGTATTTGACCGGTATTTCGAACAGCCTACCGAACGGTGTAGCCGGTTGCTCGCGGCGCCGTCTATTGACCTCGCGGAACTTCCGCGACTAAGTTGTCCGAACAACGTCCGATATTTCGAACGGAGTAGGCGTTGGAAGCACGAACGTTCTTGCGATCCCAAGGATTGCCATCCGGGGACGCCGAGTCACCGCCGGACAGCTCGAAGCGTTTCCCGGACGGTGCTCGTTACCGGGTGGAGATCCCCAGCACCGAGGGGCCGGAAGTGCTCGACGCGGTGCTTGCCGAGGCCGATGAGCGCGATGTTCCGGTGCACCGGATCTCCCAGGGAAGCGGGGTGATGCTGCTCACCGACGACGAACTCGCGCGCATGGCGGGCACCGCCGCCCGCAACCACGTCGAGTTGAGCCTGTTCGCCCGCCCACAAGCCGGCTGGCACACCGGTGCGATGGCCTCGTCCCCGACCGGAGGCGCGGTCGCGTCCCAGGCGCGCGGCACCGAGCAGCTTGTTCACGTGCTCGAGGACATCCGCAGAAGCGCGGCGGCCGGAGTGCGCAGCGTGCTGATCACCGATCTGGGAGTGCTCTCCGTGGCTGCCAGAATGCGTGCCCAGCGGGAACTCCCCCCGGACATGCGCTTCAAAATCAGTGTCCAAATGGCACTGTCCAATCCGGCCTCGATACGTATCGCGGAGGAGTTCGGCGCCGACACCTACAACGTGCCGACCGATCTCTCCACGGCACAACTGGCCGCGATCCGAGCGGCCACGGACCTTCCGCTCGACGTCTACATCGAGTCCCCCGACGATCTCGGCGGATTCGTCCGGCATTACGAGATAGCCGAGATAGTGCGGGTGGCCGCCCCGGTCTACGTCAAGTTCGGGCTGCGCAACGCACCCAACATCTATCCGAGCGGAAGCCATCTCACCGACACGGCCGTCGGCCTCGGCAAGGAACGCGTGCGCCGCGCCCGCATCGGGCTGGACATGCTGCACCGCTACATGCCCGAGGCGGAGACATCCGAGTTGCCCGTCGCCGATCTGGCCGTCCCGACCGAAGTGGGTGAACACCGATGAAGATCACGAAACTCGAACCCCTGGTACTCGGCACCCCTTGGCGCGATCTGACCTATCTGCGGGTGCACACCGACGACGGCATCGTCGGTGTGGGGGAGACCCGCATGCTGGGTCACACCGAGGCGCTGCTCGGCTACTTCAACGAGGCCGCGCGCAACCACGTGATCGGCGCCGATCCCTTCAACATCGAAGCGCTGGTGTGGCGCATGAAGCGCGGGGACTACGGCCGCGCCGGTGAGGTCGTCATGTCCGGCATCGCCTGCGTGGAGATGGCCTGCTGGGACATCATCGGCAAGGCGCTCGGGCAACCCGTCTGGCGGTTGCTGGGCGGGAACGTCCGGGACGGCATCAAGGCCTACGCCAACGGCTGGTACACCGTCGAGCGGACCACCGAGGAATTCCACCAAGCGGCCCGCGCCGTGGTCGACAGGGGGTACCGGGCGCTCAAGTTCGATCCGTTCGGCCCGGGGCGGTGGGAACTGGAGCCCGCCGAGTCGCGGCGTTCCGTGGAACTCGTCTCCGCGGTGCGGGACGCGGTCGGACCCGACGTCGAGATCCTTGTCGAGATGCACGGCCGGTTCACCCCCGCCGAGGCCACCCGCATCGCCAAGGAGCTCGAACCGTTCGATCCCAGCTGGATCGAGGAACCGGTGCCACCGGAGAACCAGGAGGCGTTGGCCAAGGTCTCGCGGAACACCACGCTGCCGGTGGCCACCGGTGAGCGTATCCACGACCGCATCGAGTTCCGCGAGCTGTTCGCACACCAGTCCGCCGACATCATCCAACCCGACATCGGGCACTTCGGCGGAATAACGGAGACTCGGAAGGTCGCCGCCACCGCCGAGACCCACTACGTGCTGCTCGCCCCGCACAACGTCGGCGGTCCGGTGCTCACCGCCGCCAACCTGCACCTCGCGGCGGTGACCGAGAACTTCAAGATCCAGGAGCACTTCAACGACTTCGCCGACTCCCACGTGAAGCGGGCCGCTCCCGGAGTCCCCGAGGTGGAGGACGGCTACTTCGCGCTGCCCACGGGCCCCGGCCTGGGGGTGGAGCTCGACGTCGACTTCGTGCGGGAGTACCCGGCACGAAGTGCCAGGTTCGACCTCTACGCCGAGGACTGGCAGTTTCGGGGCACGAAGGGAGCGAGCGCCTCGTGAGCGATGCCAGAGCGGTACGCATCGACGAACCCGGCAGTATTCGCGTCGTCCCCACCGAACCCACCGAACCCGGCCCCGGGGAGGCACTCGTCGAGATCGCCCGCAGCGGCATCTGCGGATCCGACCGCGAGGTCTTCACCGGCAACCGGCCCGCGGACTTCGTGAGCTACCCCGTGATCCCCGGTCACGAATGGTCCGGCACCGTCGTCGAGGTGGGTTCGGACGTCACGGCTGATCTCCGTGGCCGGTTGGTCGTGGGGGAGGGATTCTGTGGTTGCGGGGTCTGCCCCGCGTGTCGCAGAGGCGACAACAATCTCTGCGCCACGCAGTACGAGGAAACCGGTTTCACCCGGCCCGGCGCCTGGTCGAACTACCTGACCCTACCCGCGAGACTGCTGCACGTACTGCCCGACGACGCCGATCCGCGCGGTGCGGCGGTGCTGGAGCCGGCCGCGTGCGCGGCCGCGGCCACCCTCAAGCTCGCGGTGGTCCCTGGAGAGCGAGTCGCGGTGGTCGGCGGCGGGAGTCTCGGGCTGTTGTCCACCCAGCTGATCGCCGCTGCCTCCCCCGCGGAGCTGTCCGTGGTGGAGCCCGGCGAGCGGGCCGGGGTCGCCACCGCCTGCGGTGCCACCGGTCTCCACGATCCCGCGGCGGTCGAGCAGCTGGCGGGAAGCTACGACGCCGTGCTGGAGGCTGCGGGAGCACCGGGCACGGCCGCGCTCGCCACCCGGTTGGCACGACCCGGCGGCAGAGTGGTGCTCACCGGAGTGGCCGCCGACGATCCGGAACCACCGGATCCGGCACGCCTGGTGCTCTCGCAGCTCACGGTGCACACCGTCTTCGGCGCTCCCTCCCGCGCGTGGGGGCACGCCGTATCGGCGTTCACCAGCGGTGTGCTGGATCCGGCGCTGCTCGTTACCCGCGAGCTGGAACTGGACGAGGCTTCCGAAGCGCTGCGCCTGCTCGGCGAGCAGCGGGGTGCGGACGTGAAGATCCTGCTGCGCCCGTGACCCCGGCAGTCCGAACGCAGAACTCCGATCAGAGGAGGAAACCGAGTCACATGACAACGTCCCGAGTCGTTTCCACCGGTGAAGACCACGAAACCGTGCTGGACAACGCCACCACCGCCGCCGAGAAGCTCGCCGCGACGAGTCCGGCGGACATCGCGGGACTGCTCCGTGGAGTGGCGGCCGAGCTGGACGCCCACACCGAGGAGCTCGTGCCGCTGGCGCAGCGGGAGTCCCACCTGCCGGAGGGACGGCTGCGCGGCGAGCTCGTGCGCACCACGTTCCAACTGCGGTTGTTCGCGGACACCGTCGAGGAAGGCGCACACCTGAAGGCCACCATCGACACCCCGGATCCGGACTGGCCGACCGGTGCCCGCCCCGATCTGCGTCGTACCGTGCTGCCGCTCGGCCCGGTTCTGGTGTTCGCGGCCAGCAACTTCCCGTTCGCCTTCAGCGTGGCGGGGGGCGACACCGCCTCGGCATTGGCCGCGGGCTGTCCCGTGGTGGTGAAGGCGCATCCGGGCCATCCCGAGCTGTCCCGTCGAACCGCCGAGATCGTGGCGGGGGCGTTGACGAGTGCCGGGGCCCCCGAGGGGACCTTCGCGCTCGTGGAGGGGACCGAGCAGGCCAAGGCCGTTCTGCTGGACGAGCGGGTCCGGGCCGGTGCGTTCACCGGTTCGAACACGGCGGGCCGCGCGCTGTTCGATCTCGCCTGCTCCCGGAACTCGCCCATCCCGTTCTACGCCGAGATGGGCAGCGTGAACCCCGCTTTCGTGACTCCCGAGGCCGCCGCCGGTCGGGGCGCGGAGATCGCGCGGGGGTATCTCGACTCCTACACGCTGGGAGTCGGGCAGTTCTGCACGAAGCCCGGTCTGCTGCTGGTGCCGTCCAGCGCGGCGCAGCGGTTCCGCGACGTTCTCATCCCGGAGGTGGAACAGCGCGCCGCCGCTCCCATGCTCAACGACGGCATCGAGAACGCGTTCCGGGAAACCCTCGGTGCGTTGGGCGACCACGCGGCAGTGGAAACCCTGGTCTCCGGGCGCCGCTCCGAGGGAGAGGTCGGCCCGAGCCTGCTCTACACCAGCGCGCGCGAGCTCGTCGACAACCGGGAGGAGCTCACGGCCGAGTGCTTCGGGCCGGCCTCGTTGTTGGTGGGCTACTCCGACACCGACGAGTTGCTGGAAGCGGCCGGTGTCTTCACCGGGGAGCTGACTGCGACCGTGCACGGCAACGAGGAGGAGAGCATCGTCGCGCCGCTGTACCGGACACTGCGCGCGCGCGTGGGCAGGTTGGTCTGGAACGGCTGGCCCACCGGGGTCAGCGTCAGCCACGGCATGCAGCACGGTGGGCCGTACCCCGCCACCACGGCGCCGATACACACCTCGGTCGGTACGGCGGGCATCGAGCGATTCCTGCGTCCGGTGTCGTTCCAGAACGCCCCGCGGGAGGTGCTGCCCGAGGCGGTCCGGGACGGCAACCCGCTGGGAGTGCCGCGTCGCGTGAACGGGCGGATGGAGACGCCCGAGCAGGGCTGACCGGAACATCGCGTCGAAGGCCCGGCGATTTCGCGAGAAATTGACGCCGCACAGTGCCGTGCCGGGACCTCCGGCCGACTCTCGCCGTGGACTCCGGACGCACGCCCGCGTCCGGAGTCCACACTGGTCCATTCCGGCGTTTCCGTGAGTCGCCTCGTTGACAGCGATGTGAAGCGCTTCGATTCTGGGAGCGCTCCCAAAACTTCGGAGGTAGCTCATGTGGCGACGGTTACCCGTACTGCTGGCGGCCACGCTGTTGGCTGCCGTGCCGCTCACGAGCCCGGCGAGCACGGCACCCTCGGCGGAGGCCGAGTCCACGGCCGACAGCGAACAGTACGACTGGCGCAACGCGCAAATCGGCGGCGGCGGATTCGTGCCGGGGATCGTGTTCAACCGGACCGAGCCGGGACTGGTCTACGCGAGAACCGACATCGGTGGTGCCTATCGACGTGACTCCGGTACCGACGGTCGCTGGGTACCCCTGCTGGACTGGGTGGGCCAGGACAACTGGGGTTACAACGGTGTGGCGAGCCTGGCGACCGACCCGGTGAACCCGGATCGGGTCTACGCCGCGGTCGGCATGTACACCAACAGCTGGGACCCCAACAACGGCGCCATCCTGCGCTCGAAGGACCGCGGCGAGAGCTGGAAGATCACCGAACTGCCGTTCAAACTCGGCGGGAACATGCCCGGCCGCGGCATGGGAGAACGGCTGGCGATCGATCCCAACGACAACAGCGTGCTCTACCTGGGCACTCCCAGCGGAAACGGTCTGTGGCGCAGCACCGACCACGGCAAGACCTGGTCCGAGGTGGGGAACTTCCCGAACCCCGGTAACTACGTCGCCGACCCGAGCGACACCACCGGACTGTACTCGGACAACCAGGGGGTCACCTGGGTCGCCTTCGACCGAGGCAGCGGATCCAGCGGTTCCCCCACCAGCGACATCTACGTCGGGGTGGCCGACAAGCAGAACACGATCTACCGCAGCACCGACGCCGGAGCCACCTGGGAACGCGTGCCGAACCAGCCGACCGGCCACCTCGCCCACAAGGCAGTGATCGACAGCCGGAACGGCTATCTCTACATGGCCACCAGCGACACCGGCGGCCCGTACGACGGCAGCTCGGGCGACGTGTGGAAACTCGACACCGAAACCGGTGCGTGGACCCGCATCAGCCCGGTGCCCTCGACCAGCTCCGACAACTACTACGGCTACAGCGGGCTGACCATCGACCGGCAGAACCCGGACACGCTCATGGTCGCCACCCAGGTCTCGTGGTATCCGGACGTGATCCTCTTCCGCAGTACCGACGGCGGCCAGACCTGGAGCCGCATCTGGGACTGGGACGCCTACCCGAACCGGGAACTGAACTACGAGATGGACATCTCCTCGGTTCCCTGGCTGACCTTCGGAACCGAGCAACCCGCCCCGCCGGAGACCTCGCCGAAGCTCGGTTGGATGACCGAATCGGTGGAGATAGACCCGTTCGACTCCGATCACATGCTCTACGGCACCGGTGCGACCATCTACGGCACCGACAACCTCACCGAGTGGGACGAGGGCAACAAGATCACCATCGAACCACGGGTAGCCGGACTGGAGGAGACCGCGGTGTTCGACCTGATCAGCCCACCGGGCGGCGCTCCGGTGCTGTCCGCCCTCGGCGACCTCGGTGGTTTCCGGCACGAGCGGCTGGACGAGGTCCCGGACTCGATTTACGAGAACCCCGTCTTCACCAGCACCACGAGCATGGACTACGCGGGTACCTCGCCCGACACGATCGTCCGGGTGGGTGAGTTCGACAAGTCGAGCAGGCCCGATGACAGCCGGGTGGCGTTCTCCCACGACGGTGGGAAGAGCTGGTTCCAGAACACCGAGCCGTCCGGTGTGACCGGCGGCGGTACGGTCGCTGCCGCCGCGGACGGCAGCGGCTTCGTCTGGAGCCCGGAAGGTACCGGGGTGCACTACACGACCGACCAGGGCGCGAGCTGGCAGTCCGCCAGCGGTATTCCCAGCGGTGCGCGCGTGGAGTCCGACCGCGTCGACCCGAACAAGTTCTACGGTTTCCACCGGGGAACCTTCTACGTCAGCACCGACGGTGGGGCCACCTTCACGGCTTCGTCCGCTTCCGAGCTTCCGAGCGGCAGCGGTTACTTCAAGGCCGTTCCCGGACGCGCCGGCGAGATCTGGCTGACCGGCGAAGGCGGGCTCTGGCACTCGACCGACTCGGGAGAGTCCTTCAGCAGGATCTCCGGAGTGGCCGGTTCCGACAACATCGGATTCGGCAAGTCCGCACCGGGAAGCGACTACCCAGCCATGTACTCGATCGCCACCGTCGACGGTGTGACCGGCGTGTTCCGCTCCGACGACGCGGGGCAGAGCTGGACTCGCATCAACGACGACCAGCATCAGTACGGCAACATCGGCGACGCCATCACCGGTGACCCCGATGTCTACGGGCGGGTATACCTCGGTACCAACGGACGAGGGGTCATATACGCCGACCCTTCGAACTAGGTGTGTCGGTCGGTTTGCGTGGCGGTGCGGGTGGCGGAACCTCCCGCACGGCTCTCGCTCCGGGAGGCCCGACATTGGGTAGTTACTACACGACGTCGGGCCTTCCTCGCGAGAGCCGCACCGGAGAACCCGCGGTTGGTCGGGCTGCTTAGGTGTTCGTTTCGGCGCTGGGAGCGCCGAAGCGGACGTGAGGCGGCGTTGGGCCGGCTCTTGAGTAGCGGCCTACGCGGCGAGCGGCCCGGCCTCGCGATGCATCCGACTCACGCACCGGGGTTCCATGCGCTGCTTACCCGCGTGGTCCTGTTCCGAGGAGCGGCGCGGCGATTTCGCGAGAAATCGACGCCACCGAAAGCGGCGATGCGGGTGGGGTAGGGACGCGCCGCGCTTCTCGTGGTGAGAGCTCACTCCGCTGAGCGGATGAACCGGCCGGGTGGAAGGGCTCCACCCGGCCGGTTCATCGCGTTCACGAGCCGCGTCGGAGTATCAGGAGTCGGTCGAGAAGGACAGCCGATACAGCCTGCCGGGCAGGTCGTTGACCACGTACAGCTCACCGGAACTGTCCGCTCCGAAGGCGGTGACCTGGATGGGCAGCTTCCCTAGCTTGGCGCTCTGATAGGTGTGCCCGCCGTCGTCGCTGCGGATGCCCCACACGTTGGCCGAGCAGTAGTCCGCCGCCAGGTAGGTGCCGTCCGCGATGTCCGAGTACCGCTCTCCCCGGTAGACCCGTCCGCCGATCACGGCGCAACCCTCCACCGAGGTCTCGTAGGTGAACACCGGCTCCACGTAGTCGGCGGCCGGGTCGCACCGGTCCGGGGCGAATTGCTCCGTCCCCTCCATGCAGGACCAGCCGAAGTTCTGATCGCGCACTCCTTGCGGGATCCGGTTCACCTCCTCGAGGGACCCCTGTCCCACATCGGCGATCCACAGCGATCTGCCCTCCGGGTCGAAGGAGATCCGCCACGGATTGCGCAGTCCGTAACTCCAGATCTCGTCACGTGCTCCGGGGGTGTGCGCGTACGGGTTGTCCGGCGGTACGCAGTACGACAGATCACCGCACTTCCTGCTGACGTCGATCCGCAGCACCTTGCCGAGCAGCGTGCCGAGGTCCTGTCCGCTGCGCAGCGGGTCCCCCGCGCCTCCGCCGTCGCCGATTCCCATGTAGAGAAACCCGTCCGGGCCGAAGGCGATGTCGCCACCGTTGTGGTTGGTGTGCTCGGCGTGTGGCTGGTTGAGCAGGACTTCCTCGCTGGTGGCGGGGTCCTCCGCCGCCAGCGAGAACCGTGACAGGGTCACGGCGGCGTCGGAGGCCCGAGTGTAGGCGGCGTAGAGGGTGTTGCTCTCGGTGTCCTCGGGGGAGGGGGCTATGCCGAGCAGCCCCTGCTCGTTACCCGCGTTCTCCACCCGGTTCGTTATGTCGAGTACCGGCTGCCCCATGGTGCCGCTCGCGGGGTCGTAGGCGCGTACCGTGCCCGGTTTCTCGGCTATGAGCATTCGGCCGGTGCCGTCCGAAGCGGACGTGATGTCGGTGGGGCGCCGCAGTCGATCCGTGTCCACCCGTGTGGCCGTGACGTTCAGGTCCGTCAGCGCCGGTCGCTGCGCTCGGGCGGTGGTGGCCCCGGTGGTTCCGGTGGGGGATTCCGCCACGGCCGGTGCGCCCAGGGTTACCGCGCTCAGGACCAGTGACAGGAGTATCGTGCCGGTTCTTCGTCGCATTTCGCTCTCCCTGTCGGGTGCGGTTGCTGATCGGTTCCGTTTCGCCGGTCGATCCAGCGGGAAATAGCCGCTCGCCACGGCTTTCCCGGGGAGCCCGGTTCGGGGCGTGGAGCAACGCCGCTGTCGCCGTGGCTGGGAAGTATGCTATGGGAGCGCTCCCAAAAAGAGTAGGGTGCGTTCGGGGGAGTTGGTGCTCGCGCGCTCGGGCGCAGTCGAGGGGCTCCCGGCCGAGCATGGTGATGTGATCCGCCGCTCCGGTTCCCGGCGATCGCGGCGTACCGCGGATATCTTGGGATCGTGACTATCGGGAGGGAAACGACGAGAACCACCGCGTGGGTGCTGCCGGGGGGATCCACGTTCGGCGCGGTGCAGGCAGGTCTGATCAGTGCACTGTTCGAGGGCGGTGTCACCCCCGACATGTTGGTCGGCACCTCCGCCGGAGCGCTGAACTCGGCCTGGCTGGCAGCGGATCCGACCTCGCGCGGCGCCGAGCGGCTTCGGGAGCTGTGGACGGGGATGCGGCGCCGCGACGTGTTTCCCGTCGACCCGCTGCGCGTCCTGGCGGGCAAGCTGGGGATGTCGAACCACCTGATGAGCAACCGTGGTCTGGCGACGTGGCTGTACCGAACCCTGCCCTTTCGGAGGTTGGAGGAGGCGCGGTTGCCGCTCACGGTCACCACGACCGATGTGGACACCAGTGAGGCGGTGTTCCTGGAAAGCGGTCCGGCGTTGCCCGCCCTGGTGGCCTCGTGCGCCATTCCCGGCGTGTTCCCGCCCGTCGAGCTGGCTGGGCGTTCGCTGATCGACGGTGGTCCGGCGGCGTTCATGCCGATCAGTCGTGCGGTGGCACAGGGCGCGGAACGCGTGTACGTACTGCCCTGCAGCGGCACCCGTTCCCTGGAATCGGACGAGGCGCGGTTCGGGGTGCTGCCGCCACCGAGGAGACCGGCCAAGTCGATCAGCGGTATCAGCGGTGCCGCGCTGAGCGCGGCCATGTTCGCGGCCTCGACACTGGACATGCAGCTCAACGCGGCGCACTGCGAACTCTACGTCCTGCCCTCGCCGAAGGTGGAGCGGCTTTCGCCCTACTCGTTCCGCCACGCAACCGCACTGATCGACTGGGCCTGGCGCACGGCGCGCGACTGGTTGCCCACCGCGCGACCCGTTTCCGCCGGTCCGGTGGACATCGCGGGAGAGGCCCGTGCGCCGCGCGGGACGCTCGAAACCACCGATTCGTGACGAAATCCCTCGTTCCTCGTCTCATCGGCCGATCGATTGAACGTGGCGAGAGGGGGTGACTCGGTGTTTCGCCGTCCGCCTTCGGCGGATGAACGTTTTGAGTAGTTCTGTTTCGTCGTGATGAATTCCGTGGTGGCACTGATGTGGAAAGTCATTCGCGATGCTAAAAATGTGCCATGCACCTTGCACCGCAGGAACGCGACAAGCTGCTCGTCTACGTCGCGGCCCAGCTCGCCCGCAGCAGGTTGGAACGCGGGCTGCGGATGAACCATCCCGAGGCGATCGCGTTGATCACCGATCACGTGGTCGAGGGGGCGCGCGAGGGGCGCAGCGTCTCCGAACTGATGTCCAGTGGCCGACACGTGTTGACCAGGGAGCAGGTCATGGAGGGTGTGGCCGAGATGATCGACGACGTTCAGGTGGAGGCGACTTTCCCGGACGGAACCAAGCTCGTCACGGTGCACTCGCCGATCCAGTAGGGCACTCGCCGAACCAGCAGGAGTCCGCGTGTATCCCGGAGAGATCATTCCCGCCGCCGAGCCCGTGCCCCTCAACCCGGGACGGACTCGGGTGCGGCTGACCGTCCGCAACCTTGCCGACCGTCCGGTGCAGGTCGGCTCGCACTACCACTTCGCCGTGGCCAACCCGGGGCTCGAGTTCGACCGGGACGCCGCATGGGGTCAGCGGCTGGACATCGCCGCGGGCACCGCGGTGCGTTTCGAACCGGGGATCGAACGCGAGGTCGAGCTGGTTCCGATCGGGGGTGCGCGCACCGTGCCGGGGCTTCGTCCCGAGTTCGCGGGCTCCCTCGACTCCGTGTCTTTCGATGCCGCCCGTCTCGACCCCATCCGTCTCGATCCCGGCCGTTTCCGGGACGGCAGCTCCGAGACCGAGGATCCGGAGCGATCCGGAAAGGACCCGCATGACTGACCACAGCGATCCCAAGGAGATCGACCGGGAGCGCTACCTGGAACTGTTCGGGCCCACCACCGGTGACCGGATCCGGCTCGCCGACACCGAGCTGCTCGTGGAGATCACCGAGGATTTGGCGACCGGTCCGCACGGATCCGGCGAGGAGGCGGTGTTCGGCGGTGGCAAGGTCGTGCGCGAGTCCATGGGGCAGTCGACCGCCACCAGGGCCGAGGGGGCACCGGACCTGGTCATCACCGGAGCGGTGATCCTCGACCACTGGGGTGTGGTCAAGGCCGACGTGGCCGTGCGTGACGGGCGGATCGTCGGCATCGGCAAGGCGGGCAATCCGGACACCGCCGACGGGGTCGATCCCGCGATGGTGATCGGCCCGGCGACCGAGATCGTCGCGGGCAACGGCAGGATTCTCACCGCCGGCGCCATCGACTGCCACGTGCACTTCATCTGCCCGCAGGAGATCGAGGCCGCGCTGGCTTCCGGCGTCACCACCCTCATCGGAGGTGGCACCGGCCCGGCCGAGGGGTCCAAGGCCACCACGGTCACGCCCGGCGAGTGGAACCTCTCCCGGATGCTGCTCGCGCTGGAGACCGCGCCGGTGAACACCCTGCTGCTGGGAAAGGGGAACACGGCGAGCCAGGAGGCGCTGACCGAGCAGCTGCGTGGCGGTGCCGGAGGGCTCAAGCTGCACGAGGACTGGGGCGTCACCCCCGCGGCCATCGACGCCGCGCTGCGCGCCGCTGATCGCAGTGGGGTCCAGGTGGCCATCCACACCGACACGCTCAACGAGGCCGGTTTCCTGGAGTCCACTCTGGATTCCGTGGCGGGCAGGTCGATCAACGCCTACCACGCGGAGGGAGCCGGCGGCGGGCACGCACCGGACATCATCAAGGTGGCGGGCCACTCCCACGTGCTGCCCTCCTCGACCAATCCGACCAGGCCGCACACGGTCAACACCATCGACGAGCACCTGGACATGTTGATGGTCTGCCACCACCTGAACCCCTCGGTCCCGGAGGACCTGGCCTTCGCGGAGAGCCGCATCCGACCGACCACCATCGCGGCCGAGGACGTGCTGCACGACCTCGGCGCGATTTCCATGATCGGTTCGGACGCGCAGGCCATGGGCAGGATCGGTGAGGTGGTCACCCGCACCTGGCAGACGGCGCACGTCATGAAACGCGGCAGGGGAACTCTGCCGGGCGACGACACCGCGGACAACCGACGCGCCCGCCGCTACATCGCCAAGTACACCGTCAACCCGGCGATCGCGCACGGTATCGACGGCTCCGTCGGATCCGTCGAGGTGGGCAAGCTCGCCGACCTCGTGCTGTGGGAGCCGAAGTTCTTCGGAGTCCGACCGCACGCGGTGTTCAAGAGTGGATTCGCGGTGCGGGCAGCGATGGGCGACGCCAACGCCTCCATACCCACACCGCAGCCGGTGCTGTCCCGCCCGATGTTCGGTGCGGAACCGCGAGCGGCCGCAGCGGGATCGGTGTCCTTCGTGGCCCCCGAGACGCTCGGAACGGGGTTGGCGGAACGGTTGGGGCTGCGTCGAGAGCTCGTCGCGACCTCCGACACGCGCGCTGTGACGAAGCAGGACATGCGGCACAACGAGGCCACCCCGGACGTGCGGGTCGATCCGGACAGTTTCGCGGTGCGGGTGGACGGTGAACTCGTCGAGCCCCGGCCGGTATCCGAGGTTCCCATGGCGCAGCGCTACTTCCTGTTCTGATGACCGCGATGCCCACGGTCTCACTCGCGACGCTCGCGCTCGCCGACTCACGGTTCCCCGGCGGTGGTCACGCGCACTCCGGTGGTCTGGAGGAGGCGGTGCACCGCGGCACCGTGTCCGGACCGGAGCAGTTGGCCGAGTTCCTCCACGGCAGGTTGCACGGAGCCGGTGCGCAGACGGCGGTCTTCGCCGCTGCCGCCGCACACGCCGCCGCCAGGGGAGTGCGTCCGGACCACTGGTCGCTGTTGGACGCCGAACTCGAGGCGAGAACACCGTCGCCCGCCCAGCGCGCGGCGAGCCGTGCGCAGGGCCGGGGCACGCTTCGCTCGGGCCGGGCGGCGTGGCCCTCGCGGGCCCTCGACGAGCTACTCGCCACAACTGGCAGTCCACATCATCCGATCGTGGTCGGTGTGCTGCTCGGGGCGGGCGCGTCCGCTTCACCGACCGATGCCGCTTCCGTGGTGGCCTATCTGTCGGTCAGCGGTCCGGCGTCCGCCGCGGTTCGGCTGCTGGGGCTGGACCCGTTCGCGGCCAACGCGGCGGTCACCGCGTTGCGGGCCGATACCGAGCGCATCGCGGCGGAAGCGGCACGGACGGCGGGCCACCGGCCCGAGAACCTTCCTGGTGCCAGTTCTCCGGCACTCGATCTGCTCGCCGAACAACACCAACGACACCACCGGGAAGAGGTGCGGCTCTTTGCAAGCTGAACACCAGCATCACGTACACGGCCAGAACGGCCACCGCCATCCGGTCGATTTCGACCCGACCGCGGCGGGCCCCGATCCGTTCGCGCCCGCGGCCTCGGGCAGCAGGCCGGTGCGGATCGGCATCGGAGGTCCGGTCGGCAGCGGCAAGACCGCGTTGACCGCGGCGCTGTGCCGCACCCTCGGGAGCGAACTCGAACTCGCCGTGGTAACCAACGACATCTACACCACCGAGGACGCGGACTTCCTGCGGCAGGCGGGAGTGCTGGATCCCGGTCGGATCGAGGCGGTGCAGACCGGTGCCTGCCCGCACACCGCCATCAGGGACGACATCACCGCGAACCTGGACGCGGTGGAGCGGCTGCAACAGCGCTACGCCTCGCTGGATCTCGTGCTCGTCGAGAGCGGCGGCGACAACCTCACCGCGGTGTTCAGCCGCGGGTTGGCGGACGTGCAGGTCTTCGTGGTCGACGTGGCAGGCGGTGACAAGGTTCCCCGCAAGGGCGGACCGGGCGTGACCACCGCCGATCTGCTGGTCGTCAACAAGGTGGATCTGGCCGAACGGGTCGGTGCGGACATGGCGGTCATGCTCGCCGACGCCCACCGGATGCGTGGTGAGCTGGCCGTGCTCGCGCAGTCGCTGACCGAGGATCCGGCAGCCTCGGCGACTGCCGACTGGGTCAGGCGGCAGGTCGCGGAGCACCGAGCCGCCGTGGGGCCGAGCGCGGAATGAAGTCGGTCGCTTCGTTGACCGTCGAGCTCGACGGTGCGGGCAACACGGTGGTGCGGCAGCTGCGCTCGATGGCACCGCTGACCCTGGTGCCGCGCCGTCGTGGCACCCCAGCGACGGGAGGGGCGGTCGTGCACCTGGTGGGCTCGGCCACCTCGCCGCTGGGCGGGGACGACCTCACGCTGCGGGTCCGGGTCGGTGCCGGTGCCCGGCTGCTGTTGCGCGGCATCGCGGCTTCGCTGGCGTTGCCGGGGCACGGTCCCGGTGGCAGCCGCGGCTCGATCAGCGTCGACGTGGAGGAGGGCGGCACCGTCGAGTACCTGCCCGAGCCCACGGTGGTGACCTCCCGCGCCGAGCACCGTGCCGACCTCTCGGTGCGACTGGCCGACTCGGCGCGGGCCTGCTTCCGGGAGACGTTGGTGCTGGGGCGCACCGGGGAGACACCGGGCGGATTGGTGACCAGCACGAGCCTGGAGCGCGCGGGCAGACCGCTGTTGCGACACACCTTCGAGCCCGGGCGGCAGCGGTTGCGTGCCAGCCACGCCCACCTCGGAGGCGCCCGGGTGCTGGCCAACGAGGTCGTGGTCTGGGACCGGGATCCCGAGCCGCGTTCGGAGGTGGACTGGGCACTGCAGCCGTTGGCGGGTGGGGGATCGCTGACCACTGTGCTCACGGCCGACACGGTGACGGCTCGGCGGCGGTTGGCCGAAGCCCGGGCGGTGCATCCGGCAGGGGACGATCTCACCCCGGTCGGGACGGCCGGTTGAATCCGCACCGCTCAGTCGGCTCGCTCACCGGGCTCTTTGCTGTAGACGCTCACTCCGCCACAGAACGCGAAACCAGTTATGAGTACTTTGATCTCGCTCTGCGCGGCCGCGCCGCGCACCTCTCGCTCCACACCGCCCATGATCGCGGCGCACCGGTCCTCGATCCTGGTGCCCGGGGGCACGATGACCTCGATTCCGCCCATGATCGCGTAGCAGCGGATCTCGACCTCGTCCGCGTCGAGGTAGGCATCCCGGAGGTCGATGCTGCCACCGCCCCAGAAGGCGAACGTGGCGAAACGCGGCGGCACGTGCCAGGGTCCGGCGCGCTCGGTGTAGCTCATGATCCCCACCGCCGTCCTGCCCGGAGTCGAGTCCGAGGTCGAGTCACGGGAGGACGTGCCGGTCCCCGCCGCGTTGCCGGTCTCGTCGGGCAGATCGCTGATCAGCGGTGCCAGCTCGCTGTAGGTTCGCGCGCGGTACGCCTCGGCGACCCGCTCGTCGAACTCGTTCAGCGTCAACCGACCTTCCTGCTGTGCCTGTCGCAGCAGGGTCGCGATCTGTTCCCTGTCGTCGTCTGACGCACGCAAGTCGGGCGATTCGCTCGGCATGGCACAGAGCATACTTCCGACGGCCGTTTCCGGGTGCTCCTGTCGCGGGTTGAGGTGCCGGGCGCCCGACCGTACCTTCAATGCGAGTTGTTTTCGTATTCGTTTGGTGATCGCCGTCTCATTCGGAGTAACGACATGCCTCGACGCAGCGCCCTCCGCTCGGTCGCAGCCCTCTGCTCGGCCGCGGCCCTCTGCTCGATCACGTTGGCCGTGCCGCTGGTCACCGGTTCCGGGGCCGCGCACGCGGCCGAACAGCCCCGAACCGACGGGAGCTTCTCCGCACTGACCTACAACGTGGCCGGACTGCCCGATTTTATCTCCGGCAGCGACCCGGCGACCAACACACCGTTGATCAGTGAGCGGCTGCCGCACTACGACCTGGTCAACGTTCAGGAGGACTTCAACTACCACGACGAGCTGTACGCCGCCGACGACCACCGGTATCGCACCGAGACCAGTGGTCCCGCCGTCTTCGGCGACGGACTCAACACGCTCTCCCGTGATCCGATCACCGACTTCCGACGGATCACCTGGGACGACTGCTACGGAACCGACTGTCTGACGCCGAAAGGCTTCAGCCACGCCCGGATAGAACTCGCCGCGGGAACCGGGTTCGACCTGTACAACGTGCACGCCAACGCGGGAACCGACTCCGGCGATCTCGCGGCCCGTCGGTCCAACCTGACCCAGCTCTCCGAGTACATCCAGCGGAACTCGCGGGACAGGGCCGTGATCGTCATGGGCGACACCAACACCCGATACACCAGGGAGGGCGACAACATTCGCCAACTGGTCGACGCCAACGGGCTCACCGACCCCTGGGTGCGGCTCGAACGGGGTGGGAACCGTCCCGCCGCCGGTGCCGCTCCGCTGGAGTGCGACCCCGACGCGCCGAGCGACTCCTGCGAGGTGGTGGACAAGATTCTGTACCGCGACGGCGGTGGTCTCGACCTCACGGCGATCGAGTACGGCAACGAGCACACCGCTTTCCTGGACGAATCCGGCGAGCCGCTGTCCGACCACTTCCCGCACCGCGTCCACTTCGAATGGACCTCCACCGAGTAGGGGTTCGCCGCTCGGTTCGTCGAGGTGGCCGGGTGGCGGAACCTCTCGTGCGGCTCTCGCTGCGGGTGCCCCGACATCGGGTAGCGACTACACAACGTCGGAGCCGTCCTCGCGAGAGCCGCACGAGAGAACCCGCGGCGGTGCGGGCTGCGTGCGTGGGTGTTTCGGCGCCGCGCGCCGAAGAACGACGCGCGAGCAACGAACCACACGCAGAATCCGCGGCGGTGCCGACCGCGAGGGTGGTCGGGGTTCGGCCTGCGAGGGTGGTGGGAGTTCGGTGGTGCCGGTGCGCAGCGTCGGTGGTGTCGATTTCTCGCGAAATCGCCGTGCGGCTGAGGCGCATGGCCCTGGGGGCGTCGATTTCTCGCGAAATCGCCGCCGCCGGGCAGGTCGAGTGCTACCGCCGCGCGGCGGTGACGAGACGGGTTGCCACGGTCGATCGGGGCGATCCCAGCAACCTTCCGGTAGGAGCCCGTTCCACGCAGCGCCCCTCCGCCATCACCAGCACCTCGTCGGCCAACGGTGCCACCGCTGCCAGGTCGTGACTGATCAGCACGAGTCCGATCGCGGAACGTTCGGTGATCTCGCGCAGCAGCCCGAGCAGTTCGGACTGGTTGACCACGTCCTGCGCGGCCGTGATCTCGTCGCAGATCAGCACGGCCGGTTCGGCCAGCAACGCCCGGGCCAGTGCCGCGCGTTGCAGCTGTCCTCCCGAGAGCTCGGCCGGACGCCGCTCGTGCGTGGCCTCGTCCAACCCCACGGAGCGGAGCGCACGTGCCGTCGCCTCCCGCGCCGACCGTCGGGTGCCACCCCGGTTCAGCCGGACGGTGCGGGCCAGTTGCCCTCCGACGGTGCGGAACTCGTCGAAGGAGGCCCTGGCGTCCTGGTGTACGTACTGCACCGCGCCGCGCTGCCGTCTGCTCCGTCGGTGGATGTCGTTGTCCAGTACGGCGCCGTCGAGCTCGATCCGACCGGAATCGGCCGGGGTGAGCCCGGCGAGACAGCGTGCCAGCGTGGTCTTGCCCGCCCCGGAACGTCCCACGACGGCAACGCGGTGTCCCGGGGGCACGGCCAGTTCGGCCTCGTGCAGCAGCGGGACACCGGTGGGACTCGTACTGCGGAGACCGTCCGCCCGCAGACCACCCACCGAGGGCGACGGATCCGGTTCGGCGATTCCGTGTCCGGACACCGGGAGCCGTGGTTCGGCCGCGAGCAGCGCACCGGTGTACTCGTGCGCCGGCTCGCGCATCACCCTTCCGGTGGCTCCCCGCTCCACGACCTCCCCGCCGCGCAGCACCGTCACCCCGTCCGCCAGTTCCCGCGCCAACCCGAGGTCGTGCGTCAGCAGCAGCACCCCGGTCCCCGCGCCGGTGAGCTCGCGCAGCGTGTCGACGGTTTCGGCCCGGGTCACCGTGTCCAGGCCACTGGTGGGTTCGTCCAGTATCAACAGTTCGGGCTCGGTGATCAGCGCGTGGGCCAGGGCCACGCGCTGTTGCTGTCCCCCGGAGAGCTGGTGCGGAAACCGCCGCAGCAGGCGCTCGTCCGGGGGCAGGTGCGCCGATTCGAGCGCCCGGCGAACCGCGTCGCGGCGTCGCTCGCGGGTCCGGTGGCTCGGCGGGGCCAGTTCACCGAGCACACTGCCGATCCGCCGCGCCGGATTGAGCACCGCGGCCGGGTGCTGGGGCAGGTAACCGATCCTCCGGGAGCGCGCGGCTCGCCGTCGCCGTTCACGCGGCGAGAGCAGATCCAGCCCGCGTAGCCGTACGCTGCCGGACAGCTCGACACCGGTGCCGTGCTCGCCCTGTGCGGCCAGCCCCAGTGTTGTCTTGCCGCTGCCGGACTCCCCGAGCACGCAAAGTGTTTCCCCGGGATTCACGCCCAGCGTCACGTCGTCGAGCAGGCGGGTTCCCACCGCGTTCGCCGCCAGGCCGGTGATTTCGAGAAGTGGTCGGTTCAACGTCGTACCGTCCGTCGGTTCGACAGGCTCCGGTCCACCACGAGATTGACCCCCGTACACAGCGACACCAGTAGCAGTGCGGGAACGGTCACCGCCCACGGCTGGATGAACAGCGCGTCCCGGTTCAGTTCGATCAACACCGCCCAGTCGGTGGCCGACGAGGCCAGACCGAGCCCCAGGAAGTTCGCCGAGGCCATCAGGTACAGCACCAGGCTGAGCCGGGACGCCGCGTCCACCAGCACCGGCCCGAGCACCGAGCGGCCGAGATAGCCCAGCCTGATCCGGGCACGCCCCTCGCCCTGCATGAGCATCGACTCCACCGCGGTGCTGGTCCCGGGACTCAGCGCGGCGGTGCGCGCTATCCGAACCACGGCGGGCAGCTGCAGCGTGGCTATCGCGAGTACCAGTGTCGTGGTGCCCCGCCAGCCGGTCGCCGCCAGCACAAGCAGCACCAGCAGTCCGGGCAGCGCCAGCAGGAAGTCCAGCAGCCGCAGCACCAGTCGGTCCGCCCACCGCCGTCGTCCCCCGGCGATTACCAGCGCGATCGGAACCCCGATCAGGTAGGACAGCAGCAGCGCGGCCGCGGCCATGGTCACGATGGAGGTGCCGCCGCTGAGCGCCAGCGCCAGCACGTCACGCCCGAGCTCGTCGGTGCCCAGCGGATGTTCGGGGCCGGGAGGTGAGAGCGAACCACCCTCCGAGCGCGTCGAACCGGCCACCAGCGGTCCGAGGAACGCCGTCAGCACCGGCACCAGCAGCAGGAGCCAGCCGATCGGCGTGATCGGGAAACGGTGCCGTGATCGGTTCAAGACGCACTCCGGTGTCGCGGTACCAGTCGGTACGCGGCGATGTCGGCGAGCAGGTTGACCGTCACCGTCGTACCCGCGAACACCAGCGCGTAGCCCTGCACCGTGGGCAGGTCGCGAGCCATCACCGCGTCGACGAAACCCGAACCCAGTCCGGGAAGGGCGAACAGCGCTTCCACGACCACCACGCCTCCCAGCAGGCCGTCCACGGTGCGCGCGAGCTGCTGCACCGATGGTCCTGCCGCGTTCGGCAGCACGTGCTTGAACAGCACGGTGCTTTCCCGCAGTCCGTGCGTACGGACGTGCCGGGTGTACTCCGCGGTGTTGGCCTCGGCCACCCCGATCCGGATCTGCCGGGCCAGCGCGCAGAGTTGTTTGCACACCAGCACGACCACCGGAAGCACCAGCACCGCGGGGTGCGTCGCCAGCGAGGTCCCGGAAAGCCCGGCCGCGGTGGCGGGCAACCAGCCCAGCCGCAGTGAGAACAGCGCCACCAGCAGCAGTCCCAGCGCGAACTCCGGTATCGAGTCGAGCACCACGATGACGGAGTTGACCGCCCTGTCCAACCGTGAGCCCTGGCGCAGCCCGGTGGTGACTCCGATGAGCAGCGCCAGCGGTACGATCACCGCCAGCGCGACACCGGTGAGCACGGCGGTGGTGGCCAGTCCGTCGGCGAGCTCGGCGGTGACCGGCGCGCCGGTCAGCAGCGAGGTGCCGAGATCGCCGTGCGCCAGACCTCCGAACCAGGTCAGCAGGCGCCGCACGAACGGTTCGTCCAGGCCCAGCCGCTGCCGCAGCGCCTCGATCTGCTCCGGGGTGCCGTGCTTGCCCAGGATCACCACCGCGGTGTCGCCGGGCAGCAGCGCGCTCAGCGCGAAGACCGCCACGGCGACACCGAGGATCTGCAGTACCGCGACCGCCACCCGTCTCGGTACGTACGCGAGTGTCAACCCAGTTCGGCCTCGTCGAACCTGGCCCAGCGCGTCGAGTTCGGCGTGGCCGCGCGCAGACCGCTGACCCGCTTGGACACTCCGACGTTCCAGTCGCTGAACCCCCAGACCATCATGCCGCCGTGGTCGCGTGCGTGCCGCTGTGCCTCGGTGAGCAGCTCGTCGCGCTTCCGCTCGTCCGGCGTGGCGACGGCCTGGTCGTAGCGGTTGTCGAACTCGGACGAGTCGTAGCCGGTGTAGTTGGCGCTGACCGACGCCTCGCGCAGTCGTTTGGACAGGTAGCTGGTGATCGGCAGCGTCGCCGTTCTGGTGTGCCCGGCTACGCCCTTCTTCTTGATGTCCGAGTAGTAGGTCTCGGAGGGGCCGACCCGGGGAGTGACCTTCAGCCCGATCTCGCCGAGCTGCTCGGCGATCAGGTTCGCGGCCGGTTCGAAGTAGGGGTCGGCGGAGCTGGTGTGCAGTTCGAAGTCGAGCCCCTCCGCCCCGGCCTCGCGCAGCAGCCCGCGGGCGTGGTCCACATCGCGTTCGCGCTGCGGAATCTCCTCCGGGTAGTACTTGAGTCCCCTGCCGAACAGGTCGTTGCCGAGCTTGCCGCGCTCGTTGAGCACGACCTTGACCAGCGCCTCGCGGTCGACGCCCGAGAGCACCGCGCGCAGGACCCGGTTGTCGTCGAACGGTGGCCTGTCCACCTTGAACGCCACCGCCTGCATGGTGCTGTACGGCGCGGCCAGGATCCTCGCCCCGCTGTCGTTGTCCACGGTCGACACCGAGTTGGCACCGATGTCGTGCGAGTAGTGCACCTGCCCGGACAGCAGTGCCGACACCCGTGCGTCCTCCTCGTTGACGGACACGAATTCCAGTTCGGCCGGTTTCGGGGCGCCGTTCCAGTGGTCGGCGAACTTCTCGAACACCGCCGATCCACCGGTCTCGAACGAGACGAACCGGAAGGGGCCGCTGCCGACCGGCTTGCCGAAGTCCGTGGTGCCCGCGGGCACGATCTCGGTGGCGGGGGCGCCCATAGCGGCGGGAAAGGTGAAGTCCGGTTCGGACAGCACCAGGACGAGTTCGCGGTCCGAGCTCGCCTTGCTGGCCTCGAAATCCACTCCCGACAACTGGGGTTGGGCGGGTGACCCGGTGGCGGGATCGGCGATGCGTCGGTAACTGTAGAGCACGTCCTCGGCGGTCACCGGCTTGTTGTCGTGGAACCTGGCCTCGCGTAACCGGATCCGCCACCGTTTGCCGGTATCGTCGGGTTCCCACGACTCGGCGAGGCGGGGGATGAGGCTCATGTCCTGGTCGTAACCGAGCAGGGTGTCGAAAAGTGCCTTCGACCGGGCCTGGTCGACGAACAGGGTGCTGGTGTGCGGATCCAGTGATTCCCGGTCCCCGGAGGTGGAGAACGCCACCCGCAGCCGGTTCTCGCTCGAACTCGCGCCCGTGTTCGCGCCGCAGGCCGCGAGTGGGCCGAGTGCCAGGGCGCCCAGTGTCGTCGACAGCACCCGTCTTCTGCTGATACCTCCCGCGTTCACGCCGAGGTCTCCTTTCCTTCCGATCGATTCGGCTCGCTCGACCGAGCGAGCAGCCCGCGCCGCCGCATCGCCGCGGCGCCGCTGCCGCCGGCGATCCCCACCAGGAGCAGCGCCAGCCAGGGCAGCCATCCCAGTGCCGAGCCGCTGAAGCCGTCGAGCAGGCTGCCCGCCAGCCAGCTCACCGCCGCGGCCACGACGCTGGAAACGAGGTAGTAGAAGCCGTAGTACGTGCCCGCCAGCCGTTCGCTGCCCACGATGGGCAGCAGTTCCATGGCGAAGGGGTTGGTGACGGCCATGCCCACGGTGAACAGCACCGTGCCCAGCAGTACCGGCAGACAGGCCAGCGCGATCCCGGCCCAGGAGCCGTCGCCCGCGCCCGAGTGCGTCGGGATGAACGGGTTCGTGAGCAGGACCGGTAGGAAGGACGCACCCATGCAGAACAGCCCGGTCGAGACCGAGCGTCCCGCGCCCCAGTTGCGACGGCACCAGTCGGTGATCCGCACCTGCCCGAACACCCCGATCAGCGTGGAGACCACGAACACGGCGGCGATCGACCAGGACAGTCCGGAGACGCGTTGAATCTCCAACGGCATCGTCAGGTACAGCTGGTTGTACAGCGCGAAGTACGCCGACAGCGACAGCGTGAAGGCCACGAAACGGCGGTTGGCGATCACCTCCCGCCAGCTGCCCAGCACACCGTTCTCCTGCCGCTCGATGTCCCGGTGTGGCAGTACCGCCAGCTGCGCGACCGTCAGCACCGCGAAGGCGAAGCAGGCCGAGGTGGCGATCAGCCGGAAGTCGACGCTGAGCAGCGCCGCACCGAGCAGCGGTCCGACCAGGGTGCCCGCGTGGGCGAACACGTTGAACACCGCGAACGCCTCCGCCCTGCGCTCGCCCGCCTCGTGGATGAGGTAGGTGCGCACAGCGGGGTTGAACAGCGCACCGGCGAGCCCGGTGAGCACGGCGGCGACGATCAGCCCGGGCAGCGAGGTGAACAGCCCGAACGAGCCGAACGCCACCACGCGCAACGCGCAGCCCGTGATGATCATCGGTCTGCATCCCAGCCGGTCGGCCGCGGTGCCGCCGACGAGGAACATGCCCTGCTGGCTGAGGTTGCGGATTCCCAGCACCAGCCCGATCACGGCCGCGCCGTACCCCAGCTGCCCGCTCATGTACGAGGCCAGGAACGGCAGCAGCATGTAGAAGCCGAGGGTGATGCCGAACTGGTTGACGACCAGCAGTCGTGCCGCGGGGGACAACCCGCGGAAAGCGGCTTTGCTCAAGACAGTGCACCGTCCTGTCCGCACACCGGGCAGTCGGTTCCGGCGGTACGCCCCGGGCACGGGTCGGCCACGCGGCGCGACCTGCTCCAGCGGGCGGTCCCCTCGTGGCGCTCGTCCTCCCGACCGACCGGACGCCGCTCTCCCCGCGTGGTGTGCAGTCCGTTGCGATCGACGAACTCGTCGTCGTAGATGGTTTCCCAATAGCGGTGTGGACCGTCCGGGAAGACGCCCACGATCCGGTCCGACCCGGTCTCGGCCGCGTACCAGGCCGAGACGAGAGCGACCGCGCCGGTGCTCCAGCCTCCGCTGACGAAGTTCCCCCGGGCAAGTTCCCGACACGTCCGTGCCGCTTCGGCCGGGCCGACCCAGTGCACCTCGTCGAACCGGTCGTAGGCGACGTTGTCCGGATGGATACTGCTTCCCAGGCCCCGCATCAGGCGTTTCTCCGGTGGTTCGCCGAACAGGGTGGAACCGGGGGAGTCGACTCCGACGATGCGGACGTCCGGCCGGTGCGGGCGGATGGCGGATGCGATACCGGCACTGTGGCCACCGGTGCCGACACTGCAGACCACTGTGTCCAGTCGGTCGAGCTGGTTCAGCAGCTCTCGACCGAGGGGTTCGTAGCCCGCGGCGTTGTCCGGGTTGTTGTACTGATCCGGCCAGAAGGCTCCCGCGTGCTCGGCCAGCAGCTCGTTCACCCTGTCGCGGCGTGCCCGCTGCCAACCGCCTCGCGGGTGCGGCTCTCCGACGATCTCGACCCGCGCACCGTGGGCGCGCAGCAGTGCCAGCGTCAGCGCGTCGATCTCCCGGTCGGTCACCAGGATCACGGGGTGGCCGAGTGCGATTCCCACGTAGGCTAGTCCGATACCCAGGGTTCCGCTGGTGGACTCCACGATCGTGCCGCCCTCGGCGAGTTCGCCGCGGCGGCGTGCTCCGGTCACCATGGACAGTGCCGCTCTGGCCTTCATACCACCGGGGGAGAGTCCTTCGAGCTTCGCCCAGAACCCCGGCTGCGGATCTGGAAGCGGGGTGGTGACGCGCAGCAGCGGGGTGTTGCCGACCAGCTCGGAGAGGGAGTGGTACTTCCTGTCGCCGGGTACGCGCTCCGGATCGCTCACACCGCACCACCTTCCGTGCGACGCGCCGTCCGAGAGGGTGGCGGGGCGGTGTCCGGTTCGGTGCGCTCGCCGGCCCGCGGTGGGGTCGTGGCCGGGTAGGTGTGGATGTCACCGGCCTCGCCGGTCAGCCAGAAGAACGGGTACGGCTCCGCGGACAGGGCGGTCACCTCGTCGCCGAGCAGTTCCCGGAACACGGCACTGCCGGTTTGCGCGAACACCACCAGCGGTACCCCGCTGTCGCGGCAGTGCGCCGCGATCTCGTCGAAGGTCCCGTTGCCGAGCACCATGCCGGAGGCCAGCACCGATCCCGCCTCGCGGATCGCCTCGGAGTGCTCGGTCCGGATCGGTTCGCCCCATTCGGTGTGTCCACCCTTGAGGTCACAGGGGACGTAGTCGAAGCCGCGTCCTGTCAGCGCCGCCAGCAGCGAGTTCACCACGCCGATCACCGCCACCGGGCCGGTAGCGCTCTCGGGCAGCAGGTTCGCCACGATCTCGGCCCGCGCGGTCGACTTCCGCAGCGAGTCGCCGGCTGGGACACGCACGGTTCGGGCAGCGGGATGGGAGGTGTGTGGCCGGAGCCAGGTCAGATACGCGTCCAGCGCGGCGACCCGCACCGCCGTCACGGGATGCCGGAGCAGCTCGTCGACACTGCTGCCCGCTATCCCGGTGAGCGCTCCCGCGTGGAGTTCGCCGGGCTCGGTGGCGCAGGAACCGATCACCTCGCCGACACGGATGCTGAGCACCGAGTTCACGTATCCCGTGCTTCTGCCGCCGTGTCGTGCGCTCTGTTCGGTGCGGAACGCCACCGAGGCGGTCGTTCGCCGTGGGGTGTTCTCGTCGGGGAGCCCGTTCGCTGCCGTGCGGGTGCGCCGGATCAGGTCGTCCAGCACGGTGCGATGAGGATCCGGAGAAGACAAGTCCGTAGTAGACATAAGTGTCTCCGCGCGTCCCGGTTCGCTCCGGGGAATCGGAGGAGTCGGCCGCGACTGTTGGCGAGAGGTCGTTCAGGCGCGCACGCCGAGTGGGGCGGGTGTCAGCGCGAGTGCGTCGCGGCTTCCGCGACGGGACGGCTCGAACGGTGTCGTGCTCGCAACTCGGTGCGGCAACGTCGTTACCTCCTCCGGGGCTCCGCGACCCCGTACGAATCGGCACGACGGCGGCAGTCTCCTGACTCGTGGTTCCTCACCGTCCACCGCCTTCCCGTCGGTTCATCCGACAGTGGCATGTTGGTGGTGGCTACCCACTCACAGTGGCGGGACCGTGCCGGAGTCGCACCGGCTTCCTGGACGCCGTCGTTCGGTTGTTCCGGAGTCAGACGTTCACAGTCCGTAGGTGCCCTGTCAAGGTGCGGCCGATCACGACATCGCGGCATCCGAGAACTTTTCCAGCTCAGCGGGTGTGTCCGGCCAACCGCACGAACGAATTCGATGCAACTATTGTGCAACGGACATCGCATGGCGACTGCCGTGCTCGTTCCGAGCCGTTCGAGAACTCCCGAAGGAGCGAGATGACCGAGGAGACCCGGGTGGTGGGGGAGTACGTGGTTCGCCCCGCGGAACCCGCCGACGTCGAGGGTGCGCGCACCCTGATGCTGGACACCTTCTACCGGGTGCTGGGGCACGGTTACGTGCCGCGATGGCACGCCGACGTGATCGACATCGAGGGAACCTACTTCCGCACGCCGGGGCACGCGCTGTTCGTCGCCGTGCGCGGCGATCGGGTCGTGGGCACCGCCTCGGTACGCGCCGACGGCCCGAAGAGTCCGCCCCACCCGGCATGGATCGCCGAGCGCTACCCCTCCGGCCCCACGGCGCAGATCTTCCGCACCTACGTGGACCCGGAACACCGCAGGCAGGGACTGGCCACCGAACTGGTTCGGTCGGCCTGCTCGTTCATCGCCTCCGTGCCCGGCTACGAGTCGATCTATCTGCACACCAACCCGGCCATCGACGGTGCCGAGCCCTTCTGGCGTGCCATCGCCAAGGAGGTCCACGACGCCAGGCGGGATCCCGGGCACGGTTCCACGGTCCACTTCGAGATTCCCGTCGCGGGAATTCGTTGACTTCGCGCTCCCCCGCTACCGTTCGGCGGGAACCGGAGCGGGCTCTCGCGTCGCGGGCACGGTGAGTCTCGACCGAGCACTACTGGGCCAAGCACTACTGGACCAAGCACTACCGGGCGGCTGTGCCGAGCATTTTTCGTTTCCTACGGTGCCGTGCGCACACCGCGGGGCGGGCGGACACTCGGGGGCGGGCCTCACGGCCGCGACGTCGTTCCCGGAGCCTCCGGAGCTCGCTCCGCGGGGTGAGTTCCGTGCCTGACGGGTATACAGGTGACGTCTCGGGTCGTGCGGGTCGTCGTGTCCCGGCGGCCGGAGCTGGTGATGAGCGGAGTGGAGAACGGACCCGGTATCGGGGCCGACGCGGAGGAACTGATCGGCAGGTTCGGCGCGTCGCTCTGGGAGTACGCCGTCTACACCCTCGACCCGTTCGGAGTCGTGTCGACCTGGAACCCCGGAGCTGAACGAATCACCGGTGCCTCGGCGGCGGAGGTGATCGGGCACAACATCTCGGTGTTCTACACCGCAGAGCAGCTCGCCGCCGGCGAACCGGAGGAACTGCTCGAACGGGCCGCCCGGTTCGGCAGCCACACCGACGAGGGTTGGCGGGTGCGCAAGGACGGCACCAGGTTCTGGGCGCACGTGACCACCATCGCGCTGTGGTCCAGCGAGGGGACGCTGCGGGGTTTCGCCCGCGTCACCAGGGACGACACCGAGCTGCACTCCAGGCTGGAGCGTTCGCTGCGTCAGTTCCGCGACTTGTTCGGACTCACACCGGTCGGCATCGGAGTGTTCGACCGGTACGGCTACGTGCTCGACTCCAACCCGGCGCTGCGCGAGCTGCTCGGCTACGACGAGAACGAGATGCGCGGCGCGCACATCGCCAATATGGTGCATCCGGACGAGCCGGGCAGGGAACCGTTGCGTCGGGCGTTCCGTTCCGGGAAACCGCCGAACGAGGACCTCACCCAGGAGTGGTCCATGATCCGTGCTGACGGACGACGGGTGATTTGCGAACTGCACATCGCGAAATCTGTTCGCGCCAGCGGGGAGTCGTTCTGGCTGGCGGTGTTCCAGGACGTCACCGAACGCCACCGGCGCGCGGAGGAATGGCGCTACTGGGCGACGCACGACAGCCTGACCGGGCTGCCGAACCGAGCGGCGGTCAACGAGCTGCTCAGCGGAACCGACACGCGTGGTTTCGCGATGCTGTACTGCGACATCATCAACTTCCGGCGGATCAACGAATCACTGGGGCTGCGGGCGGGGGACGAGCTGCTCATCGAACTGGCCAAGCGGATGCGCAGCGACCTGCCGAGGGACTGGCTGGCCGCCCGGATGGCAGCGGACGAGTACCTGATCGTGTGCCCCGAGCCCGCCACGGCGGGAGGAATCGAGACGATCGCCGACACTGTCGGCGAGCTACTCCACCGTCCCGTGTACCTGCGCGGACACCCACCGATCCGGGTCTCCGCCTCCATCGGCATAGCCGTGGGCGACGAGACCACCTCCACCGTCGACGACCTGCTGCGTTCGGCGGGCGCTGCCGTCATGGAAGCCAAGGCGAGCGAGCGCAGGCGGATCTCGGTAGCCGGGCCGAGGACCATCTCGGAGATGGACCGCAAAGTGGAGCTCGAGAGCGAGCTGCGCGCGGCGCTCGAGTCCGAGGAGCTGACGCTGTTCTACCAGCCGATAGTCCGTGCGAGCGGCGCGATCGTGGCCGCCGAGGCACTCGTTCGCTGGCACCATCCCAGACGGGGGCTGCTCAGCCCCGACACGTTCCTGCCGGTGGCCGAGAGCGCCGACCTGCTCGGGGAACTCGACCGGTGCGTACTGCGCACGGCCATGCGTGACGCCGCGGACTGGCCCGTCAAACCCGACGGGAACCAGGCAGCGGTGTCGATCAACCTCGCCGAACTGTCACCCGGCGATCCGGATTTCGCGGCCACGCTGGACACGACCGAGGCCGAGACCGGGCTCGACCGGCGGCACGTGGTCATGGAACTGCTGGAAACCTCGTTGATCAATCTCTCCGACCGGGGGAGAAGGACCATGCGCGGACTCACCGAGCAGGGGTTGCGGTTCGCCGTGGACGATTTCGGCACCGGGTATTCCTCACTGGCGCGGTTGCGCGAACTTCCCATCGACGTCATCAAGATCGACCGGGGTTTCGTCGCCGATGTCGCGAACACCCGGGCCGACCTCATGGTCATCAAGGCGATCGCCGATCTGGCCAAGGCGATCGGGTGCACCTGCACCGCGGAGGGGGTGGAAACGTTCGAACAGTTCGAGTTGCTGCGTGACGTCGGTGTGCACACTTTCCAGGGGTGGTTGTTCGCGCCCGCGATGCCTTTGACGGAACTCAAGACACTGCTGGCGGCGGGACCGCTCGAGCAGCGGACCGGCGAGAACGCGTGAGCGGGAACCCGGTCACCCGAGTTCCCGCCCCACTTGAGCAGCCCTGTTACGAACGTCGCTACCCGATGTCGGGCCTCCCCGCAGCGAGAGCCGTGCCAGAGGTTCCGCCCCGACTTCGGCGCGGTGTCAATTTCTCGCGAAATCGCCGCGCCGGCCCAACACGGCAAGGCGCCGACTCACGTGACGGCTAACCGACCATCCGAGCGATCCCGTCGGGCACTCGTTACATCAGCAGCCGGGGCGCTGCGCGTTGGCGGGATCGAGGGCGTTGAACACCAGCTGCTGCGCCGTTCCGTTGTAAGAGATACCGATGTGCTCGGTCAGGTCGATGGCACAGAAGTCCTGCAGCGTCAGGTTGGTCACGTTGGGACCGGCTTCCAGGAAGGCGGAGGTGTAGGGCGTGACCACCTCGTCGTACTTGGTGGCGATGTTGGTGTAGTCCACTCCCGGCACCGTTTCACCGTCCGAGTTCAGCTCCGTGATGAAGTCGGAGCCCGCCAGTTGCTGCGTGCACGAGGCGCACGGGGGCTGCCCCTCGGGCAGGAATCCGGCCAGTTGGTTGAGCCCGTACAGCGTGGTGCCGTGGTTGGACGGAACGAGGCCGACGAGCGAGTCCACCTCGGAAGCGCCGCCCAGGTTCTCGATGTAGTACCTGGGCATCATCCCGCCCTGGGAGTGTCCGACGATGTCCACCTCCTCCGCCCCGGTGGCGGCGAGTACCCGGTCGACGAACCCGCTCAGCTCCCTGGCGGAACGGGTGATCTCGCCGGTTCCCTTGATCGCGCTGTTCGCGCCGCCGCCGTAGTTCAGCGAGAACACGCAGTAGCCGCGTTCGGCCAGTTCCGGTGACAGCTCCGCCCAGTTGTCGTACCGATTCTCGAAGGTCCCGTGCACCAGCACCACCGGATCCGGATGCTCGCCACCCGGTTCGCACGAGAAATCGTTCGATCCGGCGGGTACGGCGTTCGGGTGCTGCTGCGAGTACGCGAACGCGCTCAGGAAGTCGTCCTGTCGTGGGCCGGTTTCCACCGCGGTGGCCTCGGCACTGGAAACACCCGTCATCCCGATCCCGGTGACAGTGGCCAGTGCCAGGGCACCCGTGCCCGCCACCAGACCGCGCAGTAGTCGCGCCGCTCGGTTCATCCTGGCTCCTCTCGAATTCCCGGTCGTCCGAAGCGCACTGGGTGAAACCGCGTTCGTGCGCAGCGACCGAGGATTTTCAGGTCGCCGTTTCCGCCCCGACTCCCAAACCGAAACCCGATTTCCTCGTGGGGCGGCTCCGAGCCGTTGGACGCGTGAAACGGCGAATTCAGCGTCCGAGTACGAGGGAACCGGTTCAATGCTCCAAACGAGTGGAAAGCGACCAGCCGAACGGGTTCGCTCGTCTTTCTGTCATTTCGCGGACAACTACGGATTCCGGTTATGGCAACCGCGTGCCAACAGCGCGGTTTCGCGCACCGGAGTGAGTCCGGTGCGGACACTGTTTGTCACCGTGATTATGGATCGTTTCCGGCGCAGCGGTTCTCGGTTGTGCGGAGATCTTTTCGGCAGTAGCTTTCCGCCACGGACTTCGGTGTGGCGAGGAACGGATCGTTCGGGAGTCGTGTGTGGACCGGATGTGTCGATTCGGCTCCCCGGCCCGGTTCGGTGCACCGGCCACGATTGCTCCGTTGCCGGGAAGGGTGTCTCCCGCGAGATCCCGTTCACGATTTCGACCAGCCGGAGGTGTCGGCATCCGATGACGAGCCCCGATCAGCTGATCCCATGACAGTGCTCCCCAGTGACACCGCTCGCGTCGGGACGAGCCCGGGACGGTCCCCCGTGACGGTGCTGACCGTAGTGGCGTTCGTCGGCTTCGTCACGGCGCTGGACAACACGATCGTCGCGGCCGCCGCGCCCTCCGTGGGACGTGACCTGGGAATCGGCCTCGCGACACTGCAGTGGGTCAGCATCGCCTACATGCTGCCCTACGCAGGGTTGGTGCTGGTCGCGGGAACCGTGCTCGACCGACTCGGGGATCGTGCGCTGCTGGCCGGTTTCGGTGTGTTCGCGGCCGGAGCCGTGGTCTGCGGCGCTGCGGGCGGCGCCGTCCCGCTGCTGCTGGGACGGGCTTGCCAGGGAGTCGCCGCCGCCTTCATCGTGCCGGGGACGCTGCGACTGCTGCGCACCGAACTCCCGGAACGGCTGCGCGCCACCGCCGCCGCCACCTGGACCGCGGCCCTGGCCGCCGCGCTGGCACTCGGGCCCTGGCTGGGCGGTGTGGTTTCGCAGTACCTGCACTGGAGCTGGATCTTCTACGGCAATCTGCCGTTCGTGCTGCCCGCCGTGGTGCTGGTCTCGCTCGGCACTTCACAAGGAGACCGGCGGCGCGCCGCGAAGGTGCGCCTGCCCGCCGCGCTGGCGGTGACCACCGGACTGGTGCTGCTGACATCGGCACTGGTGACAGCTTCGGAAACCGGTGCGGGGCCCTCGTGGTCAGTGCCGCTGGGAGTGCTCGGCGCACTGCTGCTGGCGGGGTTCGTGCTCGGTGAGCGCCGTGCCGCCGAACCCCTGGTTCCGCGGCGGTTGTTGCGCGGACGGGTCTTCCCGGGAGCCAACGTGCTGTTGCTGCTGTGGGGGCTCGGCATCAGCGGCGTGGTCTTCTTCACACCGCTGGTGCACCAGAGTTATCTCGGTCTGGACCCCGGTACGGCCGGTCTCCCACTGGTGGTGGTCGCGTTCGGGGTGACCGCCGCGACACCGCTGGTGGGGCCGGCGGCCCGTGGATTCGGCACACATCGGGTGGTCGCCTGCGGGCTCGGTGTGGTCGCGCTGGGGCTGTTCGGACTCGCCGCGGTCAACACCGTCGCCGCGATACTCCCGCGCGTCCCGGCGCTGTTGCTGATCGGTGCGGGGTCGGCCTTCACCGCCCCGATCACCTCCCACGCGTTGGACAGCAGCGACGAGGACGACGCGGGGACCGCCTCCGGGGTGCTCACCGCGTCACGGGAACTGTCCAGCGCTTTCGGGGTGGCGGTTGTCGGACTGGTCGTTTCCACCGTGCTGCGGCACCGCGTCGCTACCGGCAGTCCGGAACCGGCCGCGCTGGCCGCGGGCTACACGCAAGGAGTCCTGCTCGCGGCCTCGCTGCAGGTGATCGCGGCGGTACTGGCCTGGTCACTGCTGCGACCCGTTTCCACCGACGCCCCCGTTCCAGGGGTGCGACCGACGAGTCGAGTGAAGAATTCGAGGCGATGAGCTCTTGTCGATACGAAGAACCTTACGCGTTGCCGGGCGAGCACTCGCGGTATCACTCGTACTGGTGATTTCGCAGCTACCCGTCGCCACCGTCGCCGGGGGCGCGGCCGACCCCGGTGGTGACAACGGTCCCGATACCGAGCTCTTCTCGACCGGTCCGCCGTCCTGGGTGCACGACGGTTCCGGCGCGCGCGGCGAGCCCGCCGACAACGGTGCGCGGATCGTCTCGCGCAACTGGGTGGGGCAACGAGCGCTGGATCTGGGGATCCGGTCCCCCTCGCTGGCGGACGTCGGGATGGTGCGGGTGCTGCTGCCCCCCGGGTGGCGCACGCAGCCCTCGAAGGAATGGCCGGTGCTCTACCTGCTGCACGGCTGCTGTGAGCCCGCCGACTACCGGTCTTGGACCGAGTTCACCGATGTCCGTCGGTTCGTCGCGGACAAGCCCGTCATGGTGGTCATGCCCAGTGACGGCTCCGCCGGAATGTACAGCCAGTGGCGCAACTTCGGAATGGCGACGGTCCCGGACTGGGAGACCTTTCACCTCACAGAGGTGCGGCAGATCCTCGAACGCAACTACAACGCGGGAACCCGCAGAGCGGTCGCCGGTGTCTCCATAGGTGGTTTCGGGGCGATGCACTACGCGTTCCGGTATCCGGACATGTTCCGTGCGGCCGCCTCCTACAGCGGCATGCTTCACACCACCGGTCCGTTCGTACCCGAGATCGTCAAGGGAATCCTCATCCGCGAGGGATACTACGACTGGAGAGCACTCTGGGGGGACGATCGGGCCAACCGGGAGCTGTGGCGCGCCCACAACCCTTACAACAACGTCGGCGCGCTGCGCGGCACCGATCTCTACGTGTCCGGTGGTAACGGCATCGCTGGACCGTTGGACCCGAAGCCGAAGCTCGACGTCCTCGAATCCTCGGCGCTGTACACCTCGAAGTTCTTCGTGCGCAAGCTGCGCGCCAACGACATACCCGTGACCACGGACTTCTACGGTCGGGGAACGCACAGCTGGCCGTACTGGGAACGCGCACTGCACCGTTCCTGGCCGATGCTCACGGCGGACCTCTATCAGTGACCGGGAATCTCTCCACCGGTGACCGGGAAACGTGCCCCGCGCGATGCCGCGGGGCACACGTCCGGCGATTTCGCGAGAAATTGACACTGAGGGTGCCCTCGGCAGGACTCGAACCTGCGACACCCGCCTCCGGAGGGCGGTGCTCTATCCGCTGAGCTACGAGGGCTTTGCTGTTGAACTTCCCAAAGCCTAACCCATGCCGTGCCGGGGTTCGACGGTGGGGGTGATCGGATAGTCGTGACCAGCGTCGCGGCTACCCGTGCTTCGGAGTCCGTGTCTCGGGGCCCGTGCCTCGTCGCCGAGTCGGTCCCGTCCGTTCGGTTCGGGATGGCTCGGCCGCGCTCGCGTGTTCACGTCCACGCGGTGCCGTGGTTCGCGGGTCGGATCCGGGTGTTCCGCACCTTCCTCGCGGGTATCCCGATTCGGGTGTCCGGCTTCGGGTGTCCCGCATCGGACTTCTCCGGCCCGTTCGCTCGGTCGGGCACCCCGTCGGGTGTTCCTTCGTGAGTGATGTCACCCGTGCGGTGCGTGTTCCTTGTTGCGTCGACTTATGCATATGTCACTATGTGTTCGTCGGAAGCTATCGGGAGGTGCGGCTGTGGGACACGGTCACGGACACGGCGGAACCGGCGAAGCGGCCGCCAGTGCCTCGGGACGTTACGTGCGCAGACTGGCGCTGTCCCTGCTCGTACTGCTGGCGTTCCTGGTCGTCGAAGTCGTCGTCGGCTTCATGACCTCCTCGCTGGCCCTGCTCTCCGACGCGGGCCACATGCTCACCGACGTGCTCGGAATCGGCATGGCCCTGGCCGCCATCACCGCCGCACGGCGGACCTCCGGCTCCAGGAGCACCTTCGGGCTCTACCGGGTGGAGGTGTTGGCCGCTCTGGCCAACGCCGTGCTGTTGTTCGGCGTGGCGGGATACATCCTCTACGAGGCGATCGGGCGCCTGGCGAGCCCTCCGGAGGTCCCGGGGCTGCCGATGATGCTCACCGCCGCGGCCGGGCTGATGGCCAATCTCGTGGTGTTCGCGCTGCTGCGACGCGGCGCGGACGAGAGCCTGAACGTGCGCGGCGCCTACCTGGAGGTGCTCGCCGACACGGTCGGTTCGGTCGGTGTGCTGATCGGTGGTGCGCTCACCTGGGCTTTCGGATGGGGGCTGGCGGATCCGATCGTGGCCGTGGCAGTGGGACTGTTCGTGCTGCCCCGCACCTACAAGCTGGCACGACAGGCGTTGCGCATTCTGGTGCAACAGGCACCGGAGGGAGTCGACGTCGAGCGGATGCACGGTGATCTCGTCGACATCGAGCCGGTGACGGAGGTGCACGATCTGCACGTTTGGACGCTGACCTCCGGCATGGAGGTGGCCTCGGCGCACCTCACCACGGTCTCCGAAGCCGACCACTGCGACGTGCTGGCCAGTGCGCAGCGACTGCTTTCCGAGCGGTACCACATCGAGCACGCGACCCTGCAGATCGAGCCGCACGACCGCACCACCGGCTGTCATTCTCTCAGATGGTGAGACCATGTTCGCCCGGTCCGTTCCGGAACCCACTGTCCCGGCCACCCGCTCGTTAACCAGCGGCATTGCTTTCTTAGACTTCATCAGGTGACACCAGCCGCGCTTGCCGAACTCGTCCGAACGACCGCTGCCGACGTCCTGTCCGCCCGAGGGGTGGACACCTCGGTGCTGCCGGAGAAGGTCACGGTCGAGCGTCCCCGAAACCCGGAGCACGGCGACTACGCGACCAACCTGGCCATGCAGGTCGCCAAACCGGCCGGTCTCAACCCCCGGGAACTGGCGGGGTGGCTCGCCGAATCGCTCGCACAGCGCGACGAGATCACTTCCGCGGAGGTGGCGGGGCCCGGTTTCCTCAACCTGCGGCTCGCCGCCGATGCCCAGGCGGCCATCGTCCGCGACGTGCTGACCAGGCAGGCGGCCTTCGGTGCTGGTGAGCTCTACAGCGGGCTGCGGGTCAACCTGGAATTCGTCTCGGCCAATCCGACCGGTCCCATTCATCTGGGGGGAAGTCGTTGGGCCGCCGTCGGTGACGCGCTGGGGCGCGTGCTCACGGCACAGGGCGCCGAGGTGACCAGGGAGTACTACTTCAACGACGCCGGTGCGCAGATCGACCGCTTCGTGCGGTCACTCGTCGCCACCGCGCTGGGCGAGGAGATCCCCGAGGACGGTTACGGCGGGGAATACATCGCCGAGATCGCCTCCGAGGTCGTGAAATCCCGCTCGGACGACGTGCTCGCGCTGCCCGCCGAGGAACGCGACGAGGTGTTCCGCAGGGTCGGCGTCGGGCTCATGTTCGACGAGATCAAGCGCAGCCTGCACGAGTTCGGCACCGACTTCGACGTCTTCTTCCACGAGGATTCGCTGCACAACTCCGGCGCGGTCGCCGAATGCGTTCAGCGGCTCAAGGACTCCGGCAACCTCTACCACGCCGAGGGGGCGTGGTGGTTGCGCTCCTCCGAGTTCGGCGACGACAAGGACAGGGTCGTCATAAAGAGCGACGGCGCGCCCGCCTACATCGCCGGTGACATCGCCTACCTGCGGGACAAGAGCGACCGCGGCTTCCAACTCTGCCTGTACATGCTCGGCGCGGACCACCACGGCTACGTCTCGCGGCTGAAGGCCGCCGCGGCGGCGATGGGCCAGGACCCCGACTCGGTGGAAGTTCTCATCGGCCAACTGGTCAACCTGGTTCGGCACGGCGAGCCGGTGCGGATGAGCAAACGCGCGGGCACGGTCGTCACGCTCGAGGATCTCGTCGAGGCGGTCGGGGTGGACGCGGCTCGCTACTCCCTGATCCGTTCCTCGGTCGACTCGGCCGTGGACATCGACCTCGACCTCATCAGCAAGCACACCAACGAGAACCCGGTCTTCTACGTGCAGTACGCGCACGCCAGGCTGTCCTCGTTGCAGCGCAACGCGCTTTCGCTCGGTATCGACCGGGGTGACGTCGAGGCCGCGGACCTGGCGCTGCTCACGCACGACCGGGAAGGCGACCTGATCCGTACGCTGGGCGAGTTCCCCAGGGTGGTGCGCTCGGCCGCGGAGCTGCGCGAGCCACACCGCGTGGCCCGTTACCTGGAGGACCTGGCCAGCGCGTACCACCGCTTCTACGACTCCTGCCGCGTCCTGCAACCAGGGGACGACCAGCCCGGGCCGTTGACCATCGCCCGGCTGCAGCTCTGTGAAGCGGCCCGCCAGGTGCTGGCGAACGGGCTGAGCCTGCTCGGTGTCAGTGCTCCCGAACAGATGTAGAGGAGGCGCATGATGCGCGCCCATCCAGCCGGGCCGAGGCACGCCGACGTCGCCGTGAACGCCGATGCCGCCGGACCGGCCCCCTCCTCCGTGGAGGAGACCAATCGGCTGAACCCCGCGGTCTGGCCCCGCAACGCGACGCGGGGCGCCGACGGGGTGGCCACCATCGCCGGATGCGACGTCCGTGAACTGGCCGAGCAGTACGGCACTCCGCTGTTCGTGCTCGACGAGGACGACTTCCGTACCCGGTGCCGGGAGTACACCGCCGCGTTCGGCGATCCCGCCGCCGTGCACTACGCCGCCAAGGCGTTCCTGTGCACCGAGGTGGCCCGCTGGGTCGACCAGGAGGGCCTCGGGCTGGACGTCTGCAGCGGTGGCGAACTGCGAGTGGCGCTGCGAGCCGGCTTCCCACCGGAGCGCATCGCGATGCACGGCAACAACAAGTCCACCGCGGAGCTGGCGGCCGCGCTCGAAGCCGGTGTCGGCGCGATCGTGCTCGACTCGTTCCACGAGATCGCCAGGCTGGAGCACCTCGCCGCCGAGCACGGCACGCGCCAGCGGGTGATGATCCGGCTGACCGTGGGCGTGGAGGCGCACACCCACGAGTTCATCGCCACCGCGCACGAGGACCAGAAGTTCGGTTTCTCGCTCGCTTCCGGCGACGCCGCCGAAGCGGCGCACCGCGTGCTGAAGTCGGATTCACTGCTGCTGGTGGGGCTGCACAGCCACATCGGCTCGCAGATCTTCGATGACAACGGTTTCGAACTGGCGGCACACCGGGTGATCGGTCTGCTGGCCGAACTGCGTGCCGAACACGGTGAGGGGGCGCTGGAGACGGTCGGAACGGTGGACCTCGGCGGGGGGCAGGGCATCGCCTACACCGCCGACGACGATCCGCTGCCGCCCGCCGAACTCGCCGCCGGGCTGCACGAGATCGTGCGCAAGGAGTGCGCGGCGGCCGGGTTCGACCCGCCCCGGATAGCCGTCGAACCGGGTCGTGCCATCGCGGGACCCGGCACGGTCACGCTCTACGAAGTGGGCACGATCAAGGACGTCGCCCTCGACGGCGGGGCTTCCCGCCGCTACATAAGCGTCGACGGCGGTATGAGTGACAACATCCGCACTTCGCTCTACGACGCCGCATACGACTGCCGACTGGTCTCCCGTGCCGGGGAACGGAGCGGTGCGTTGTCCCGCATCGTGGGCAAACACTGCGAATCCGGCGATGTGGTGGTGCGCGACAGCTGGATGCCCGAGGATGTCGCACCGGGGGATCTGGTGGCGGTGGCCGCCACCGGTGCGTACTGCTACGTGATGGCCAGCAATTACAACCGACTCCCCAAGCCCGCGGTCGTCGCGGTACGCGACGGGCAGTCGCGGTTGTTGCTACGCAGGGAGACCGAGGACGACCTGCTTCGCCTGGAGGTGTGAGTGATCGAGGATCGGGAACCGATCAGGGTGGCGCTGCTGGGCTGCGGCACCGTCGGCACCGAGGTGGTGCGCCTGCTGCAGGAGTATCCCACCGAGTACGCCGCTCGAACCGGTGCGCCGGTTCGTGTCACCGGAGTGGCGGTACGTCGTCCGCACAAGCACCCCGATGTACCCGAGCAGCTGCTGACCACGGACGCCGCCGCCCTGGTAGAGGGAGGTGCGGACGTGGTCGTGGAGCTGATCGGCGGTATCGAACCCGCGCGTTCGCTGTTGCTGGCCGCGCTGCGCGCCGGTAAGTCCGTGGTGACCGCCAACAAGGCATTGCTGGCCGAGCACGGCTCGGAACTGTACGCGGCCGCCGACGCCAACGGGGTGGACATCTACTTCGAGGCGGCGGTGGCCGGGGCGATTCCGCTGCTTCGTCCGCTGCGGGAGTCGCTGGCGGGCGACCGCATCAACCGGGTGACCGGGATCGTCAACGGCACCAGCAACTACATCCTCTCCGCCATGGACTCCACGGGCGCCGGTTACGAGGAGACCCTGGAAGAGGCGGGCCGGCTCGGTTACGCCGAGGCCGACCCCACGGCCGACGTCGACGGATTCGACGCCGCCTCCAAGGCCGCCATCCTGGCTTCACTGGCCTTCCACACCAGGGTCGGCGCCGGTGACGTCCACCGGGAGGGGATCTCGGGTATCGGAGCCGGTGACATCGAGGCGGCACGCTCGCTGAACCGCACGGTCAAGCTGCTGGCCATCTGCGAGCGCGTGATCGACGAGGACGGTACCGAGTCCGTCTCCGCGCGCGTTCATCCGGCCATGATCCCGCGGGACCACCCGCTGGCCGGCGTCGGCGGGGCGTTCAACGCGGTCTTCGTCGAAGCCGACTCCGCGGGGCAGCTCATGTTCTACGGGCAGGGAGCCGGTGGTGCTCCCACCGCCAGTGCGGTGCTGGGCGATCTCGTCGCCGCCGCCCGCAACGTGGTGGTTTCCGGCAAGGGACCGCGCGAGTCCGCGCACGCGCAGCTCCCCGCGCGTTCCATGGACTGGACTCCCACGCGGTACCACATCAGTCTGGACGTGGCCGACCGGCCGGGTGTGCTCTCCCAGGTGGCCGCCACGTTCAACGAGCACGACGTCAGTATCTCCGTGGTTCGACAGCAGGGCCGGGGGGCCGATGCCAGCCTCGTGGTGGTCACCCACACCGCCGCGGACTCCGCGCTGCGCGCCACCGTGGAACAGATCGCGCGGCTCTCCTCGGTCAACGAGGTCGCCAGCGTTATGCGTGTGGAGGGTGAACCGTCTTGACCTCGCAAGCACAACTCGCGGCGTCCGGGGCAGGCACCGGTTGGCGTGGGATCATCGAAGCCTACGGTGACCGGATCGGCGTTCCCGACGACGCCGAGGTGGTGACCCTGTACGAGGGCGACACCCCGCTGGTGCCCGCTCCCCACCTCTCGGAACTGACCGGTTGCCGGGTCCTCGTCAAGGTCGAGGGAGCCAATCCGACCGGTTCGTTCAAGGACCGCGGTATGACGATGGCGATGACCCACGCCAAGGCCGCGGGCATGCGTGCCGTGATCTGTGCCTCCACCGGCAACACCTCGGCCTCGGCGGCGGCATACGCCACACGCGCCGGAATGACCTCGGCCGTGCTCGTGCCGCAGGGCAAGATCGCCATGGGCAAGCTCGCCCAGGCCGTGGTGCACGGCGCGCGCATCCTGCAGGTGCGGGGAAGCTTCGACGACTGCCTGGAACTGGCGCGCAAAACGGCGGTGGAGTACCCGGTGACGCTGGTCAACTCCGTCAATCCGGTTCGGTTGGCGGGCCAGAAGACGGCCGCTTTCGAGATCTGCGACGCGCTCGGCACGGCGCCGGACGTGCACTGCCTCCCGGTGGGCAACGCGGGAAACATCACCGCCTACTGGGCCGGTTACGGCCAGTACGCCGAGGAGGGGCGCAGCGATCGCACACCGGCCATGTTCGGTTTCCAGGCCGCCGGCGCCGCACCGCTGGTTTCCGGTGAGCCCGTCGCCTCGCCCGAAACCGTGGCCACCGCGATCCGTGTCGGCAGCCCGGCCTCCTGGGCCGGGGCGGTGGAGGCCAAGAACGCCTCGAACGGGTTGTTCGAGGCGATCACCGACGAGCGGATCCTGGAGGCCTATCGGCTGCTGGCCTCGAAGGAGGGCGTTTTCGTGGAACCCGCCTCGGCTTCGAGCGTCGCCGGGCTGCTCGCGACCTCGGCCGACGGCCGGTTACCGAGCGGTTCCACCGTCGTGTGCACGGTAACCGGGCACGGCCTCAAGGATCCGGACACCGCCTTGGCCGACATGGTGGAGGTGGAGCCCCTGCCGGTCGATCCGGATGCGGTGGCCACGGCTCTGGAGCTGTCTTGAGTTCCGGTGCCGTCCTTCCTTCCGGCTACGACGCCGAATCGGCCACGGGTGGAACGGACGCCGCTTTCCGGGTGACCGTTCCCGCTTCCACCGCGAATCTCGGTTCCGGGTTCGACACGCTGGCCGTGGCGTTGGCGCTGCACGATGTCGTGGAGGTCACCCCTACCGATGCCGCACCGCGGACCGCGCGTGTCGAGGTCACCGGTTCCGGCGCCGGTGAGGTCTCCGTCGACGAGAGTCACCTGGTGGTTCGGGTACTGCACGCGACCATGGATCGACTCGGTGTTTCACCACCCGCGCTGCTGCTGCGTTGCACGAACGCCGTACCGCACGCGCGGGGGCTCGGTTCGTCCGCCGCCGCGATCGTCGCGGGGGTGGCAGCCGGTTATCGGCTGGCCGGGATCGACGTTCGCGCCGAACGGGTTCGTCCGGAGGCGCTGCGACTGGCGGCCTCCTACGAGGGACATGCCGACAATGTCGCGGCGGCGCTGTTCGGCGGGCTGAATGTCGCGTGGAATGTGGAAAATCGTTATCGATCCGTTCGACTGGAACCGCATTCGGAGTTGGCTCCCGTGGTGTTCATCCCCGGTGTGGAGTCCGCCACCCACACGATGAGGGGGTTGCTGCCTGAGACGGTGCCGCACTCCGACGCGGTGTTCGCCGCCGGGCGCACGGCTCTGGCCGTGCACGCGCTGACCACCGAGCCGGAACTGCTGCTCGAAGCCACCGAGGACCGGCTGCACCAGGAGTACCGCGGGCCCGCGATGCCGGAAACGCTGGAACTCGTCCACCGGCTCCGGAATAACGGAGTGCCGGCCGTTGTTTCCGGAGCGGGCCCCACGGTGTTCGCCCTGCCACCCGGCGGTGAGCTTCCCGATCCGTCGGCGGTGGGGGACTTCGAGGTCAGGCGGCTGGATGTGGACCGGACCGGCGTGCGGGTCGAGCGGATGAGTTGACCGGGGCGGTGGTCATCGGCCTCGTCCGTCGTTCGTCCTCGGGGTGGTGGCACCGGCCCCGCTCGTTCCCGGTGGGGTTTTCCGGCAGGTGTTCCGTGACGGTGGATCCCGATCGGGGCCGGGGTCGTGGTGGCCGGTGTTTCGAGTGGTATAAAGGGAATGTCGGCATCGCCGTCGTCGGACCGGCGGTCCTGCGAGGCCCGGGGCACGGTAGCCGCGGCCGGTGAATTCCCGTGCTGTCGCACCGGGTTCGTGGTTCGGCGGGTGAGACCGACGAACTCGTGACCGAGTAGGGGCGCTCCAACTGTGGGCGTGTCATGCTCTTGGTTGTTGCACCGGAGTGACTCGGCGTATACCCTCAAGGTCAATCAGTCACCGGGCGCATCGGCGCCGGTGCCTTGCCCGGGAGCTTCTTTCCGGGATGCATCCCTCGCTGTGAATCGACTGCACCTTACGGGTGAAGATCAGGATGGCGAGTGGCCGATCGCGGTGGCCGAGGCAGGAGTTGTCAACTCAATGGGGTTCGCGTCGTCGAGTCGAACTTCACGCAGTTGCCGGTGTCGGACTGGGAGCTCTGGCGTTACGGATTGTGGTTCCGCACGGCAGTCACGAATAACTCGGTGACCACAGTGGAGGCTTCGGCCTCTCGGGTCACCGTATTCCGCGACCGCGCGGGATCGCGCTCCGAACGAACAGTGCGAACCTCCTCGACATCGGTCGATTCGGTGAGTCCGGTAACGAGTGAGCAGCAAGGTACGCATCCGGGAGTGGTGAACGGACACGGTCACGGTTGTTCCGGCAGGTGGTGGTACCGCTGTGGACGAGTGATATCACCACGGGTGCGCGAGTCGGGCGCCTCCGCTGCCCGGTGCTGCCGGTTTTCGAGTGGGTGCCGACACCACGCGCGCCGGGTGTCCTCGTCGAGTTCATTCGATAAAGGGGCCGGTAGCACTACAAGGCCGCTCGTGTTCGCAGCGAGCGGGGTAATCCGCTGGGCCGCGTAGGAGGCGCGGATCCGGTCAGGAAGGACATTCGTGAGCAACACCGATCTGTTGAGCAGCGAGACGACCAACGGCGTCTCTCCGTCCGGCCGGCAGGAGTCCGAGTCGCAGCAGGCAGCCTCCGGATCAGGAACCAACGGCAGCGCACGCCGCCGGGGTGGCCTGTCGGGCATGGTGCTCGCCGAACTGCGGCAACTCGCCGACGAATTGGGGATCGACACCACGGGCTTGCGTAAGGGCGACCTGATCGCCGCAATCAAGGAGCGCCAGGGAGGTGCCGCCGCGCCGCGCCAGGCGGAGTCCGGTACCCGTCAGCCGACTCTCGACCAGCAGGCGGCCCCGGAGAACAACACCCAGGACACCGAAAGCCAAGGGACCAAGGGTCAGCAGACCAAGGGTCGAGGTGGCAGGGATCAGGGCGCCGGGAACCGGACAGCGGAGCGGACGTCCGGCAAACCCGCCGCGGGCTCGCCCTCCGATAAGGACGATGTCCAGGACCCGGCCACCGAATCCGGCACCGGCACCGAGAAACGCTCCAACGGTTCCGCACCGAATCGGGGCGGTTCACGTCGCTCCGGTAACGACGGATCCGGTGAGGAGGGACGTCGGAACAACCGTCGTCGCCGTTCCTCGCAGCGTCCGTCCGGCAACCAGGACCAGGACGAGCGCGGCGACCGCAACGACCGGGGTGGCGGCGCGGACGGCGGGGGTCGGGCTGAACGCACCGACAACCGCCAGGATCGCCAGGACGGCGGTAACGGTGACCGGCAGGAGAGCCGTCGGGACGGTCGTGGCGACAACAACCGCAACGACAACAACAGGCAGGACGACGAGGATCGCGGCAACAGGCGCAGCCGTCGTTTCCGGGACCGCAGACGCGGGCGTGGCCGCGGGGACAACGAGCCCGAGGTGCGCGACGACGACGTGCTGCTACCCGTGGCGGGCATCCTCGACGTGCTGGAGAACTACGCGTTCGTCCGGACCTCCGGCTATCTCGCCGGACCCAACGACGTCTACGTCTCGCTCTCGCTCGTTCGCAAGTACGGACTGCGTCGCGGCGACGCGCTCAAGGGTGTGGTCCGGCAGCCGCGCGAGGGTGAGCAGCAGCGACAGAAGTTCAACCCGCTGGTGCGGGTCGACGCCATCAACGGGCTGGAGCCCGAGGCCGCCAAGAAGCGTTCGGAGTTCCACAAGCTCACTCCGCTCTACCCCAACGAACGGCTCCGCCTGGAAACCGACCCGCAGGGTATGACCAGCAGGGTTATCGACCTGGTCATGCCCGTCGGCAAGGGGCAGCGTGCGTTGATCGTCTCCCCGCCGAAGGCGGGCAAGACGATGATCCTGCAGTCGATCGCCAACTCGATCACCACGAACAACCCCGAGTGCCACCTGATGGTCGTGCTCGCCGACGAGCGCCCCGAAGAGGTCACCGACATGCAGCGCTCGGTCAAGGGTGAGGTCATCGCCTCCACCTTCGACCGTCCGCCGTCGGACCACACCACGGTCGCCGAGCTCTCCATCGAGCGTGCCAAGCGGCTGGTCGAGATGGGACACGACGTGGTGGTGCTGTTGGACTCGATCACGCGTCTCGGACGTGCCTACAACCTCTCCGCACCGGCGTCCGGACGGATCCTGTCCGGTGGTGTGGACTCCACGGCGCTGTACCCGCCCAAGCGGTTCCTGGGCGCGGCACGCAACATCGAGAACGGCGGTTCGCTGACCATTTTCGCCACCGCGCTGGTGGAAACCGGTTCCGCCATGGACACCGTGATTTTCGAGGAGTTCAAGGGAACCGGCAACGCCGAGCTCAAGCTCGACCGCAAGCTGGCCAACAAGCAGCTGTTCCCGGCGGTGGACGTGGACGCCTCCAGCACTCGTAAGGACGAGCTGCTGATGTCGTCCGACGAACTGGCCGTGCATCAGAAGCTGCGCCGGGTGCTGGCGGCGTTGGACACGCAGCAGGCGCTCGAACTGGTCCGGGACCAGTTGCGCAAGACCCGTACCAACATCGAGTTCCTCACCCAGGTCGCCAAGACCACTCCGGGCAAGGAGGACGAGTAGGCGAGTGCGTGGGACGGGCTGTGTCGCTGGTGCGGTGAGCCGTCGCGAAGCGGCTCCCGCCGCTTCTCGGTGATGTCGAACCGAGGTCGCGACACACGCCCGACCCAAGCTCAACCCGTGCGGCTCGTGGAGCCCGTGACGAAATTCGCGGGGTGGGCAGGCCGGCCCGGCACGTGAGGCGTCACCTCGCGGCGTTGGGCCGCTCTCGAGCAGCGCGAGCTACGGGGACTACGACGAGCCGCCGACGCGGGCGGTCCACACCGCCCCCGAACATGCCTCCTCCGGGAATACCCACGCTGGCTCGGGCGTTGCCGAGCAGCGGTCCCCGGTCTGACAGAATCGGGACCTGTTCCGGTTCCGGTGCCGGTTCACCTCCGGTTGACACCGCGAGGACCCGGTGCCACGAAGAGAGGACGAGACATGAAGAGCGACATTCATCCCGAGTACGTCGAGACCCAGGTCATCTGCGACTGCGGGCACAGCTTCACCACCCGCAGCACCAAGACCAGCGGGCACATCAGCGTCGAGGTCTGCTCCAACTGCCACCCGTTCTACACGGGCAAGCAGAAGATCCTGGACACCGGCGGCCGCGTGGCCAAGTTCGAGGCTCGCTACGGTCGTCGTCCGCAGAACGCTCGCACCAAGAAGTAGCCGGGTCCGCGGCGCCCGCCGTTTCGACAACGTGGCGGGCGCCGTTCTCGTATCGGACTCGTAGCGAAAGTGGGGAGCACCGTGGAGACGTCGAGGCTCGAGGAGTTGCTCGCCGAGTACACCGAGCTTGAAGGGCGGCTCGCGGATCCGGACGTGCATGCCGACCAGGCGCGGGCCCGTAAGCTCGGCAAGCGACACGCCGAGCTGACTCCGATCGTGCGCACGGCGCGAGAGCTCGAGAACGCCCGCTCCGACCTGGCCACCGCACGGGAACTCGCCGACGAGGATCCCGGTCTGGCCAGTGAGGCCGACCAGCTCGAACAGCGGATTCCGGAGCTGGAGGACAGGCTCGCCGAACTGCTGGCGCCGCGGGACCAACGCGACGGTTCCGATGTCGTGTTGGAGATCAAGTCCGGCGAGGGCGGCGAGGAGTCGGCACTGTTCGCCGGTGATCTGCTCCGGATGTATCTGCGGTTCGCCGAGCGGCAGGGTTGGCATGCCGAGATACTCGGCGCCACCGAATCCGACCTCGGCGGGTACAAGGACGTCATCGCCACGGTCAAGTCCAAGGGGGAGCCCGGTCTCGAAGGAGTTTGGTCCAAGCTCAAGTTCGAGGGCGGGGTGCACCGGGTGCAGCGTGTCCCCGTCACCGAGTCGCAGGGACGAGTGCACACCTCAGCCGCCGGCGTGCTGGTTTACCCGGAGCCGGAGGAGGTCGAGGTCGAGGTCGACGAGAAGGACCTGCGCATCGACGTCTACCGCTCCTCGGGGCCCGGCGGACAGAGCGTGAACACGACCGACTCCGCGGTGCGGATCACACACCTGCCCTCGGGTGTCGTGGTGGCTTGCCAGAACGAGAAGTCGCAACTGCAGAACAAGCTGCGCGCCATCCAGGTGCTGCGCGCTCGGCTGCAGGCCATGGCCGAGGAAGAGGCCGAACGCGAGGTGGCGGAGACACGACGCAGCCAGGTCCGTACCGTGGATCGTTCGGAGCGGGTGCGCACCTACAACTTCCCGGAGAACCGGATCTCCGACCACCGCATCAACTTCAAGGCGTACAACCTCGACCACGTGCTCGAAGGCGAGTTGGACTCGGTGCTCGGCGCGTTGCGTGAGGCCGATCGGAACGAACGGATGCAGGCCGGGGTCTGATTCCGGTTCTCCGCCCGGTCCGCCGACAGGAGCCCGTGAGGCCGTCCGTGCTCGACCACCGGGAACGTCGTACCTCGGTTGCTCCGTTCTCGGAGTTCTCCGAAGCCTCCGGTGCAGCGCACGGTGATTCCCGCCGAACTCGCCCCCGCGAGCATGCTGAAAGGATCGTTACCACCGTGGAACGAAAGCCGTTGCGGTTGGCCATCCTGGAAGGAGAGCGCGCGTTGGCAGCGGCGGGGATTCCCAGCCCACGTGCCGACGTGGAGTCACTCGCGGCTCACCTGCTCGGCGTCGAGCGCCCACGGTTGCTGCTGTTGCCGCCCCTCGAACCCGCCGTGCTCGACTCGTTGCAGGAGTTGGTACGTCGCCGCGCGGAGCGCGTCCCGCTGCAGCATCTGACCGGTACCGCCGCGTTGGGGAGCACGACGCTCTCCGTCGGCCCCGGCGTGTTCGTGCCTCGTCCGGAAACCGAGCAGTTGCTGGAATGGGCGTTGACCCGCATCCGGTCGGTGCGTGACCCCCTCGTGGTCGATCTGTGCAGTGGATCCGGCGCACTCGCGCTGGCCGTCGCCCAGCGGCGCCCTGACGCTCGCGTGCTTGCCGTGGACAACGATCCGGCCGCGTTGGAATGGGCCCGGCACAACGCCGACTCGCTTCGCGCCACCGCGGACACCTCCGTGGAGGTGATCGCCGGGGACGTCACCGACCCCACCCTGCTCACCGGGTTCGACGGGACCGTCGACCTGGTGGTCTGCAATCCGCCCTACGTGCCGGAAGGCACTCCGGTGCCTCCGGAGGTGTGGGAGTACGACCCGTACGCGGCGGTCTTCGCCGGTCGTGACGGTCTCGAGATCGTGCCGCACGTGCTGACGCGTGCCATCGGCCTGCTGCGTCCCGGTGGGGTTCTCGCGGTCGAGCACGACGACACGCACGCCGAGGCGGTGCCCGCGCTCATGAACGACAGCGGGACGCTGACCGAGGTGCACGATCATTCGGATCTGGCGGGGCGGCCTCGCTTCGCCACGGCAGCGAAGAAGCCCCCGGATTCCGCCGGGAACTCGTGACGGAGCTCGGGTGCGTGGTCGGGCAGCCGTGCACGTGATCCGACACCTCGCGGCGCGGCGATTTCGCGAGAAATTGACGCCGTTCCGAAGTGGTTCCGGCGATCCGAGTCAGGGGTCCCGCCGCGTGAGTCAGGGAGTCCCGCAGCGGTTGAGGAACTCCCGCAGCGCGGCGTTGAACTCGCCGGGTTTCTCGCGGTGGCACCAGTGGCCGGCTTCGGCGAGCACCCGCAGCTCCGAGCCCGGCACGACATCGGCCGCCGTTCGGGAGACCTGGAGCGGAACCCTCCGGTCGGCCGCACCGTGGATGAGCATGGTCGGGCAGCGGATACGGTCCAGCAGCGGGAGGTGGTTGACCCGCATGTTCCGGCTCCCCACCGCCTCGAAAAGCCAGTCGGAGAACACCGAATCCGTCTCACGAAGCTCCGCGTGAACTTCGTCGAGCAACTGCTCGGCGTCGGCCACGCGGCCGGGGGCGTGCAGCACACCGCGACTCAGGTAGCGCCGACACATCCCGCGGGAAAGCTTGGTCAGCCTCGCGATCGCCACTCCGGCGATTCGGGACCGCAGCATCAGATACATCGGCAGCTGCCCGGCGATCCGGTGCCGCAGGCCGCCAGAGGCGACGAGTACGAGTCCGCTGACCCGTTGGGGATGTCGCAGTGTGAAACCCGTCACCGCGCTGCCTCCCGTGGACAGCCCCACCAGTATCGCCCTGTCGAGCCCCCAGAGATCCAGCAGCCAGCGCAGTATCTCCTCCATCGTGCGCTGACCGACCCGTCCCGACCAGTTCCGGCTGCCACCGTGCCGTGGAAGATCCGGGACGAAGACGCGGTGGTCGGTTGCCAGGGCCGGAATCGTGTGCCGCCAGCTGATCATCGCGTTGTCGATGCCGCCGCCGTGCACCAGCACGATCGCGGGGCCCACCGTGCCTGCCCGGTAGTAGCGGATCGTTCCCGCCGGGAACTCGACGTGTTCGGTCGCCGCACCCTGTGGTGGAGCGGTCATGGGTTGTCCTCCTGGAACTGTCGTCGATCCTGACGAGGATGATCGTTCGGACATGTTGCCCGATGCGCGGGTGAGGTACCACTCGCAGCCGAGCTTCCGGTACGTGCCAGGATTTGACACCGTGAGCACGGTCTATGATTGCGAGAGCCCGGAGGGTCGCAGCGCCGGCCTGAGCAGGGCTGCGAGTTCGTTGCGCGGCGGTGGGCTGGTTGTCCTGCCTACCGACACGGTTTACGGAATCGGTGCGGACGCGTTCGACCCGGAGGCGGTCCGCGCATTGCTCTCGGCGAAGGGACGCGGCCCCGACATGCCCGTTCCGGTGCTGGTTGGTTCGTGGAACACCGTCGACGGGTTGGTCATGTCCGTGCCGCGGCAGGCCAGGGCACTCATCGAGGCGTTCTGGCCCGGTGGGCTTTCGCTGGTGCTGCCGCAGGCACCTTCCCTGTCCTGGGACCTTGGGGAGACCCGCGGCACCGTCAACCTCCGGATGCCGTTGCACCCGGTGGCGCTGGATCTGTTGCGCGAGGTCGGTCCCATGGCGGTTTCGAGTGCCAACACCACGGGCAATCCCCCCGCCGCCACGGTGGAGCAGGCGCGGGAGCAGCTCGGCGAGGCCGTTCCGGTCTATCTGGACGGCGGCCCCTCCGGCGAACCCGTCGCTTCCACGATCGTGGACCTTACCGGGGATCAGCCGCGGGTGCTGCGTGAAGGAGCGGTGAGTCGGGACGAGCTGGCCGCCGAATTGGGCGTCGAGCTTCCGGTGGAGTAACGCGCCGTTCGTGTCGTACCGCTGTTCGTTCGACCTGGCCTTCCCGCGGACGGGGGAACCGCCGATGTCTGGAATTCGTGTCGCTCTGGGCCGTGCGGGCTATTGACCTGCTGAAACGGTGTCGCTGTGATCTCCCGAGATCGTCGGTGGGACCCGCGCGGCGCGCCGCACCGCTTCTCGATAGCGTGAACGAGCGTGCGCGGCCAGTGGACGACGCTTTCGTCCCGTGCCGCGCGGTTGTCGGCAACGGCGCGTCGGCGCGGCTGCGTCGGTTTTCGTGTTCGCCCCGGAAAATGACGAGGAGCAACCAACGGTGACTGTGCTGTCGTGGGATCAAAGCGGTGTCGTACGCCACGTTCCCACGCACGGCTAGGTGGCGACGATGGATACCGTCCCCTCCTGGGCGCCGGTCGGGTTGCCCGCACGCGAGTACTTGCTGGTGTGTCTGACTTCCGCGGCCGTGACCTTCCTGCTCACCGGGCTGATCCGGGTGTTCGCCATCCGCGGCGGGGCCGTGGCGCATCCCAGACGCCGGGACGTGCACTCGACCCCCATCCCCAGGATGGGTGGGGTCGCGATGTACTTCGGCGTGCTCGGCGGCATGTTCCTCGCCGACAATCTGCCCGCTCTCTCCCGCGGGTTCGACTACTCCAACGACGCGCTCGCCGTGATCTTCGCCGGTGGGCTGATCACGCTCGTCGGCGCGCTGGACGACCGCTTCGAACTCGATTCGTGGACCAAGCTGGCGGGCCAGGTCACCGCGGCGGGGATTCTGGTGCTGATGGGCGTGCAGTGGTACATGCTGCCCGGCGGCCAGGGCGGTGAGTCCGGTTCGGTGCTGGTGCTCAGCGGGAACCAGGGGCAGTTGCTGACGGTGCTGTTGACCGTGGCGATGGTCAACGCCATGAACTTCGTCGACGGGCTGGACGGGCTCGCCTCCGGCATAGGTCTGATAGCCGCCAGCGCGACCTGCGCGTTCTGCCTGGGACTGCTCAGCGACCAGGGCGGCGATGTCACCGCTTACCCCCCCGCGCTCATCGCGGCGACCATAGCCGGAGCCTGTCTCGGCTTTCTGCCGCACAACTTCCAGCCCGCTCGCATCTTCATGGGCGACTCGGGCTCCATGCTGATCGGGCTGATGCTCGCCTCGGCCAGCACCACCGCCGCGGGCAAGATGGACCCCACGAGCCTGGACGCCTTCGGGCTGTTCGCCCCGTTGTTGGTGGTGGCGGCGGTGCTGTTCGTGCCACTGCTCGACCTGAGCCTGGCCGTGGTGCGCAGGACCAGGGCGGGGAAGAGCCCGTTCCACGCCGACAAGATGCACCTCCACCACCGGCTGCTGGAGCTGGGGCACTCGCAGCGGCGTGCGGTGCTGCTCATCTACCTGTGGGCCGGGGTGGTCGCGTTCGGCGCCGTCTCGCTCACGCTGTTCGACGATATGCTGCTCGTGGCATGGGCTGTGGGCTTCGCGGTGCTCGTAGCGGGTACCGTATCCGCGATACCCCGAATGAGGACCAAGTAGAACTTCGCGGCGGGAGAGTGATGACGGAAGCGACCGGAGCGCCCGACGACACCGACCGGCCCACGGCCGAGGAGACGAATCCACATGCCCGGACGGTGCGCCGGTTGGCCGCGGCCATGCTTCGCGCCGCCGTGCTGCCGGGTGCCCTGGCCGTGCTGTTGTGCACGGTCGTCGCCGCTTTTCTGACAGGGGTGCCGGGGCTGCTGGGCGGGTTGATCGGTGGCGCGGTGGCTTTCGGTTCGTCGCTGCTCACGCTGTGGTTGATGCGAAGTACAGCCGATTTTCACCCGATGTTCGTGATGGTCGCCGCGCTGGGCGGCTACATCGGGAAGATGGTCGCGCTGTTCGTGGTGGTGACCCTGCTGCGTGGGCTCGACTTCGTCCACGTGGAGTCCGTGGCGCTGACGATACTGGTCACGGTCCTGGTGTGGACCGCGGCCGAGGTGCGCGGCTTCCGCAAGACCAGGACCCCCACGATCGCGGTGGCGGACCGCTCCTGAACGGACCGACTCACCCGGGGCACGCGTCCTGGCGTGTGGGCGTTACGACCGTTTTGTTACCGAATGGTAGGGTCCGTTGCGCAGGTAACTCGGGTTTCGGCGCGAGTACGTCTTCCGTCGCCGGAAGTCGTGGTCCGTCCCGTGGGGCTTGCCTGGCGGAACCTGCCCGGTGGGAGGGCCCCTTAGTCCTCGATCGTGTATCAGGTACGTTGAGTGCAAATCGTGACGATTCCCCCGGTGGAGTTAGCTCCAGCCGGGAGAACCGGAAGGAGCCCAGTTGGGCGCGCTGGTGTTGAGCCAGGGCGGAACTTTCGAGCCGCCCGGTGTCGATAGCTTTTTCCTCCCGCCGATCTTTGGTGAAGTCACCAAGCCGATCGTGCTCGTAGTGCTCTCGGCTGTCATCGTCGGTGCGTACTTCTTGATTGCCACCCGCAATCTCAAGTTGGTACCTGGCAAGGCTCAGTTCGCGGCGGAGTACATCTACGACTTCAGCAGGAACACGATCGCCAGGGATCAGATCGGGGCGCAGCACTTCCGCCCCTTCATCGGGCTGATCTTCGGGCTGTTCACCTTCATCCTGGTGAACAACCTGTTCGGGATCATTCCGCTGATCCAGTACCCCACGATGGCCAAGATCGGTTTCCCGATCGCACTGTTCCTCATGGTCTACGTCGTTATCCACACCGTGGGATTCCGGCGGCACGGCTTCCTGGGGTACTTCAAGCATGTGATGTTCCCCCCGGGGGTACCCAAGCCGGTCTACGTTCTGCTGGCCCCCATCGAGTTCCTGCAGAAGTTCCTGTTTCAGCCGGCGGCGCTGGCCATCCGAGTCTTCGCGGCCATGTTCGCCGGACACCTCATTCTGCTGGTGTTCACCCTCGGTGGGCAGTTCCTGCTGCTCGAGGGGAGTGCGCTGCTCAAGCCGGTTTCCATCGTCAGCTTCGCCTTCGCGATCCTTCTGACCTTCGCCGAGGCCTTGATTCAGGTCTTGCAGGCGTACATTTTCGCGGTGCTCACCGCCAACTTCATCGGTGCCGCACTCGCGCAAGACCACTGAAGGACAGATCGAGACCTCACGATCCGCGAGTTATGCGGACCGAGTTGAAAGGTAGTAACAGTGAGCAACATCGTTCTTGCACAGGCTGCGGAGACCGCAAGCAACATCAACCCGGGGCTGGCCGCCATCGGCTACGGCCTCGGTGCGATCGGTCCCGGCATCGGCGTTGGTCTGATCTGGTCGGCCGTTATCAACGGAACCGCTCGCCAGCCCGAGGCGCAGGGCCAGTTGATGGGTATCGCCTGGATCTCCTTCGTTCTGGTCGAGGTGCTGGCGCTGATCGGTCTGGTCATCTACTTCATCGCTTCCGCCGCCTGAGTCTGACAGCTTGACGGGTTGGGAGAAGTCCTGATGGAGAACAAGATGGTGCTGGCAGCGGAGGGCCACAATCCGATTCTGCCCGCTCCGGCCGAGATAATCGTCGGTTTCGTCGCGTTCGCCGCCCTCCTCTTCGTGCTCTACAGGTACGCCGTTCCACGCTTCGAGAAGGTCTACCAGGAGCGCAGCGAGCGGATCGAGGGTGGCATCGCCCGTGCCGAGGAGGCGCAGGCCGAGGCACAGCGCACCCTGGAGCAGTACAAGGCACAGCTCGCCGAGGCACGTGCGGAGGCCGCCAGGATCCGTGACGACGCCCGTGCCGAGGGGCAGCAGATCCTGGACGAGATGCGTTCGCAGGCTCAGGAGGAGAGCGACCGCATCATCAGCCAGGGTCAGGCACAGCTCGCCGCGCAGCGTTCGCAGGTCATCGCGGAGCTGCGTGAGGATCTCGGCAGGCAGGCCGTTGATCTGGCGAGCAAGGTCGTCGGTGAATCCCTCGAGGACGAGGCCCGGCGGCGCGGCACGGTGGACCGGTTCCTGGACGAGCTGGACGCCGCTTCCGCCCCGTCGACGTCGGCCAACAGCTGAACGGTTCCGACCGTTCGGTCGAAGGTCGAAGGGACGTAAGTGATGGGCCCAGGAGAGAAAGGCGTGCAGAGTTGAGCACCCTCGTGAACGCCGCGAGTCGCGATGCCCTGGCAGCCACCGAGCTGCAGCTGTTGCAGGCCACTGACGGGGCAGGACCCGCGGAGATCACCGGGCTCGCCGAGGAGTTGTTCGGGGTCGCCGCGCTGTTGCGCGGCGAGTCCGCCCTGCGGCGTGCTCTTGCCGATGCCGCCACCCCCGCTGAGTCCAGGCAGGGTTTGGTCCGCGAACTGCTGACCGATCACCTCGGTGCACGGGCGCTGCCGGTGGTCACCGAGGCGGTGGGAGTTCGCTGGTCGTACCCCGGTGACCTGGTGCGTGGTCTCGAACGGCTCGCCCGTGTCGCGCTGCTGGTGCAGGCCGAGCGTGCGGGCAGGCTCGACGCGGTCGAGGACGAGCTGTTCCGGCTGGGCCGCATCATCGGCGGTCAACCCGAGTTGGAACGGCTGTTGTCGGACCCCACGGCCGATGCCACCGGTAAGGGAGCCGTCATCCAACAGCTGGTCGGCGGCAGAGTCGAGGACGTGACCGAGCGACTGGTTCGGCAGTTGGTCGAGCAGTCGTCGGGGCAGCACCTCAGCGAAGGGCTGGAGGAGCTGGCCGAGCTTTCCGCCAAGCGGCGGGAACGTTCGGTCGCCCACGTTCGTTCGGCGATTCCGCTCAGCGACGAGCAGCAGCAGCGGTTGGCCAGTACCCTGCAGCGCATATACGCGCGGCCGATTGCGGTACACCTGGAAGTGGACCCGCAAATCGGTGGTGGGCTGGTCATTCGGGTCGGTGAGGAAGTCATCGACGGCAGCACGTCCGGACGGCTGCAGGCACTGCGGCGCGACCTCTCCGACTGACGGGCGGCATTCCCGAGCCCGTCGTCGGAAGGGGCCGGACCCCCTTTCCACAGAACGAAGCGAGAGCAGGAACGAGACATGGCGGAGCTGACGATCTCGTCGGACGAGATCCGCAGTGCGATCGAGAAGTACGTCTCCAGCTACTCACCCGAGGTCAGCCGCGAGGAGGTCGGGGTCGTCACGGACACCGGTGACGGCATCGCCCATGTCGAGGGTCTGCCTTCGGTCATGACCGAGGAACTGCTGGAGTTCCCCGGCGGCATCTACGGCGTCGCGATGAACCTCGAGGCGCAGTCGATCGGTGCGGTCATCCTGGGTCAAGCCGACCAGATCGAGGAGGGCCAGGAAGTCAGGCGCACCGGCAAGGTGATGTCTGTACCGGTTGGCGACAACTTCCTCGGCCGCGTGGTCAACGCGGTCGGTGAGCCCATGGACGGACTCGGCGACATCGAGGCCGAGCAGAACCGCGACCTGGAACTGCAGGCCGCTTCGGTCGTCCAGCGCCAAGAGGTCAACGAGCCGATGCAGACCGGCATCAAGGCCATCGACTCCATGACCCCGATCGGCCGTGGCCAGCGTCAGCTGATCATCGGTGACCGCAAGACCGGCAAGACCACGGTCGCGCTCGACACCATCATCAACCAGAAGAGCAACTGGGAGAGTGGCGACGCGGAGAAGCAGGTTCGCTGCGTCTACGTCGCGATCGGTCAGAAGGGCTCGACCATCGCCGCGGCGAAGCGTTCGCTGGAGGAAGCGGGCGCGATGGACTACACCACCATCGTCGCCGCCCCCGCGTCGGACTCCCCGGGTCTGAAGTGGCTGGCCCCCTACGCGGGATCGGCCATCGGTCAGCACTGGATGTACCAGGGCAAGCACGTGCTGATCGTGTTCGACGACCTCTCCAAGCAGGCCGAGGCCTACCGTGCGATCTCGCTGCTGCTGCGGCGCCCGCCCGGTCGTGAGGCCTACCCCGGTGACGTGTTCTACCTGCACTCCCGGCTGCTGGAGCGTTGTGCCAAGCTGCACGACGACCTGGGCGGTGGTTCGATGACCGGCCTGCCGATCATCGAGACCAAGGCCAACGACGTGTCGGCCTACATTCCCACCAACGTCATCTCCATCACCGACGGACAGTGCTTCCTGCAGTCGGATCTGTTCAACTCCGGGCAGCGCCCCGCCATCGACGTCGGTATCTCGGTGTCCCGTGTCGGTGGTTCCGCGCAGCTCAAGGCGATGAAGACCGTCACCGGTTCGTTGAAGATCGACCTGGCGCAGTACCGTGAGCTGGAGGCCTTCTCCGCATTCGCCTCCGACCTGGACGCCGCCTCCAAGGCGCAGCTCGATCGCGGTGCGCGCCTGATGGAGATCCTCAAGCAGGGTGAGGGTTCGCCGTTCCCCGTCGAGGAAGAGGTCGTCTCGCTCTACCTGGGCACGAAGGGGCACCTGGACGACGTCCCGACCGCCGACGTGCGTCGGTTCGAGTCCGAGTTCCTGGCGCACATGCGGCGCAACCAGGACACGGTGCTCAAGGACATCGTCGAGAGCAAGAAGCTCTCCGACGACGGTGTCCGGGCCATCGAGGACTCCGTCACGGAATTCAAGAAGCAGTTCACCACCTCGGAAGGCGGTGCTGCGCTCCCGCAGCACGACGAGGCCGGCACCGTGGAGGCCGATGAGGTCGCCCAGGAGACGGTGAAGGTCAACCGCCCCGCCGGGGACAGCGAGAAGTGACCGGGTAGCTATGGCTCAGCTTCGCGAACTACGAGACCGCATCCGGTCGGTGCAGTCGACCCGGAAGATCACCAAGGCGCAGGAGCTCATCGCCACCTCGCGGATCACGCGGGCACAGGCGAGGGTGGAGGCCTCCAGGCCCTACGCCGAGGAGATCACCAGGGTGCTGACCGCACTGGCCGATGCCAGCCCACTCGATCATCCGCTGTTGGTCGAGAGGGAGAACTCCAAGCGCTCCGCCGTGCTGGTCGTCACCAGTGATCGCGGCTTCTGTGGTGCCTACAACGCCAACGTGATCCGCGCGGCGGAGGAGCTGCAGAACACGCTGCGGCAGCAGGGCAAGACCCCGCTGCTGTACGTGATCGGACGCAAGGGCGAGGCGTACTACCGATTCCGCAACCGGGAGATCACCAAGAGCTGGAGCGGTTTCACCGATCGGCCGGACTACGCGAACGCCGCGGACGTCGGTGAGACCTTGGTGAACGCCTTCATGCAGGGCACCGAAGAGGCCAAGCATCGGGAGACGCCCGAGGACGTGCTGGGCGTGGACGAGATCCATCTGGTGCACACCGAGTTCGTCTCGATGCTCACCCAGCGGCCGATCATCCGGCGCGTCGCTCCGCTGGAAGTGGAGTACACCGAATCGCAGGGACTGCGACCGGCATACGACTTCGAGCCGGACGCCTCGACCCTGTTCCGGGAGCTGCTTCCGAAATACATCAACACCCGCCTGTTCGCCGGGTTGCTGGATTCGGCTGCCTCCGAGCACGCCGCGCGCCGTACCGCCATGAAGTCGGCCACGGACAACGCGGACGAGATCGTGCAGAACCTCAGCCGTGAGGCAAACCGGGCGCGCCAGGCCCAGATCACCCAGGAAATCAGCGAGATCGTCGGTGGTGTCGAGGCGCTCTCGTCTGCAGGAAGTGAGTGACATGACTGCAACTGCCACTAGCACTGCTACTGGCACCGGTCGCGTCGTCCGGGTCCTCGGCCCGGTGGTGGACGTCGAGTTCCCCCGCGATCACGTGCCGGACCTGAACAACGCGCTGTCCGTGGAGATCACGGCAGTGGGGATGTCGAACAACGTCACGCTCGAAGTCGCGCAGCACCTCGGTGACAACGTGGTGCGCACCATTTCGATGCAGCCCACCCAGGGCCTCGTGCGTGGCGCACCGGTCACCGACAGCGGTGCCCCCATCTCCGTGCCGGTCGGTGACGTGGTCAAGGGCCACGTGTTCAACGCCCTCGGCAACTGCCTGGACGAGCCCGGATACGCCTCCGACGCGGAGCGTTGGAGCATCCACCGGAACCCGCCGACCTTCGACAAGCTCGAGGGCAAGACCCAGTTGCTGGAGACCGGCATCAAGGTCATCGACCTGCTGACTCCCTACGTGCAGGGCGGCAAGATCGGCCTGTTCGGTGGTGCCGGTGTGGGCAAGACGGTGCTCATCCAGGAGATGATCCGCCGTGTCGCCAAGAACTTCGGTGGCACCTCGGTGTTCGCCGGTGTCGGTGAGCGTACCCGTGAGGGCAACGACCTCTGGGTCGAGATGTCGGAGTCCGGCGTGCTGGCCGACACCGCGCTCGTGTTCGGCCAGATGGACGAGCCGCCGGGTACCCGTATGCGGGTGGCGCTGTCCGGGCTCACGATGGCGGAGTACTTCCGCGACGTGCAGAACCAGGACGTTCTGCTGTTCATCGACAACATCTTCCGGTTCACCCAGGCCGGGCAGGAGGTCTCCACCCTGCTGGGCCGGATGCCCTCCGCGGTCGGCTACCAGCCGACCCTGGCCGACGAGATGGGTGCGCTGCAGGAGCGGATCACCTCCACGCAGGGGCGTTCCATCACCTCCATGCAGGCGATCTACGTGCCCGCGGACGACTACACCGACCCGGCGCCCGCGACCACGTTCGCCCACCTGGACGCGACGACCGAGCTGTCCCGGTCGATCACCCAGAAGGGGATCTACCCGGCGGTGGATCCGCTGACCTCCACCTCCAGCATCCTCGACCCCGGCATCGTCGGGGAAGACCACTACCGGGTGGCCCAGCAGGTCAAGCAGATCCTGCAGAAGTACAAGGAGCTGCAGGACATCATCGCGATCCTGGGTATGGACGAGCTGTCCGAAGAGGACAAGGTCACCGTCAACCGGGCGCGCCGGATCGAGCGTTACCTGTCGCAGAACTTCTTCGTGGCCAAGCAGTTCACCGGACAGGAGGGCTCCTTCGTGCCGTTGAAGGAGACCATCGAGGCGTTCGACAAGCTCTGCAACGGTGACTTCGACCATTACCCGGAGCAGGCGTTCCTGTCCATCGGTGGGCTCGAGGACCTGCAGAAGGCCTACGAGAAGTACAACCAGGAGTGATCGGGTAGTCACCCGTTGCTTCGACGGATCGCGGGTGTCGGGACTCCCGGCACCCGCGCCGTGTTCGGGACGGTTCGAACCGCGGTGATGCCGCTGTTCGGGCGTGTCCGATCCATCGGATAGACTACGACGACACACCGACGAAGGAGACACGCGTGGCCGAGATGTCCGTCGAGCTGGTCGCCGTGGAGCGCCGACTCTGGTCCGGTACCGCGACCAGCGTGGTTGCCCAGACGACCGAAGGTGTAATCGGCATCCTGCCCGGACACGAGCCGATGCTCGGTCAGTTGGTCGAAGGGGGAGTCGTAAAGATCACGACCCCCGATCACGAGACCGTCACCGCCGCGGTGCACGGTGGTTTCCTCTCGACCTCGAACGGCGTCGTCAGCGTTCTCGCGGAGTCGGCGGAGCTGGCTCAGGAGATCGACGTGGCCGCCGCACGGCGTGATGCCGAGGGCGATGATGAACAGGCCAGGGTGCGGGCCAGGTCACGGCTGCGAGTGGCGGGCTACTCCGTCTGACGGCCACGACGAATGAGCCCCTCGATCCTGCTGCTTGCCCTCGTGCTCGGCTCGGCGGTTGTCGTCGTGCTCGCGGTGCTCGGCGGCCTGCTGCTGGCGCGTCGGCGGTTGGGCAAGCTCAAGGCGGGGGGCATCGAGGTCGCGCTGCGGGTCCACCGCGGTGAACCCGGTCGGGGCTGGCATCTGGGGGTCGCGCACTACCACGGCGAGGAGTTCGCCTGGTATCGCGCGTTGAGTTTGCGCTCCGGCCCCGACTGGGCGCTCAACCGAGGCGACATGGAGATCGCCGCTCGGCGCAGCCCCAGTACCGCCGAAACCTACACCATGCCCGCCGGATCGCTGGTGATACACCTGAGCCGACCCGGCGACGACATCGAGATCGCGATGGGCAACGACGCGTTGACGGGTTTTCTCTCCTGGATGGAGTCGGCGCCGCCCAGCAGTGTCGCCCCCTGGGCCGGGCATTGAGGTTTTCCGCCCGGGTTGCCGGGGTGTTGCTGTGGCGGAACCTCTCGCACGGCTCTCGCTCAGCGGCGCGGCGATTTCGCGAGAAATTGACGCCCACCCCGCCGTGCCGTCGGCCCACCGGGGCGGAAGATTCCGGAGAATTCCGTGGTGGATTCGCGAGACGCATGCCTTAGCATGGCGAAGTGCGAATCGAGATCTGTCGCTACGACCATCCCGACGCGGGGGAACTCGTCCGTCAGGTGCAGCAGGAGTACGTGCACCGCTACGGCGGGCCCGACAGCACGCCGCTGCTGCCCGAGGACTTCCTGCCGCCGCGCGGACTGTTCCTGATCGGCTACCGCGCCGAGCTACCGGTGGCGATCGGTGGCTGGCGTTCGCAGGACTCCGACGTCGACGGATTCGAGGACGGCGACGCTGAGATGAAGCGGATGTACGTGGTCCCGGAAGCACGTGGCTCCGGCCTCGCGCGGGCGGTTCTCGCCGAGCTGGAGGACACCGCCGCGCGGGCAGGCCGGAAACGTATGGTCCTGGAGACCGGGCTGCGGCAGCCCGAGGCGATCGGTCTGTACGAGTCGTCCGGTTACCACGAGATAGCCAAGTTCGGGGTGTACCGCGATGAGCCCGACAGCCGATGCTTCGCCAAGGAACTCAACTAGACCTCGGAAAGGTGCTTGTGTGCGTGGTCGGTTAGCCGGCACGTGAGTCGGCGCCTTGCCGCGTTGGGCCGGCTCTTGAGTAGCGACCTACGCGGCGAGCGGCCCTGTCTCGCAACGCATCCGACTCACGCACCGGGGACACACGCGCTGCTTAATCGCATAGTTCCGTCCCGACGAGCGGCGCGGCGATTTCGCGAGAAATTGACACCGCATCGGGGCGGGCGGAACCTCCCGTGCGGCTCTCGTTCCGGGAGGCCCGACATCGGGTAGTCACTACACAACGTCGGGCCTTCCTCGCGAGAGCCGCACGGGAGAACCCGCGGCGGTGCGAGCTGCGGGTTTGGTGGGAATTCGGCGCTGCTGTGCCGATTGATAGATCTGCCTTCACCGCGATACCGACGGTGGGAGGTCGATCCACCTGAGGGGTGCCGAACCGGCTTCGGCTCACGACTCCTGTTCCGCGTTGCCGCCGGGACGCCACAGGACGTCGCCCGTCGGGTTCGCCACGCGGGCGAGGATGAACAGCAGGTCGGAGAGTCGGTTGAGATACTTGGCCGGTGCCTCGTTGGTGTCATCCGGATGGGTGTCGAGTAACCGCCAGGCCGAACGCTCGGCCCGCCGAGCCACACAACGGGCCTGGTGCAGCAGCGCACCACCGGGAGTGCCCCCGGGGAGTATGAACGACTCCAGCTTGCCCAACCGCTCGTTGTACTCGTCGCACCAGCTCTCCAGCCGCGACACGTAGCTCGGCTGTACTCGCAGCGGTGGATACTTCGGTTCCGCCAGCACCGGGGTGGCCAGATCCGCCCCGACGTCGAACAGGTCGTTCTGCACCGAACGCAGCACGTCGTGCACGTCGGCGTCGAACGTGGCGGTGGCCAGGGCGACACCGAGCACGGAGTTGGTCTCGTCCACGTCCGCGTAGGCTTCCAACCGCGGATCGGTCTTCGACACCTCGGAGTTGTCCGAGAGCCGGGTGGTGCCCGAGTCGCCGGTACGCGTGTAGATCTTGGTCAGGTGCACGCTCATGCGTGCAAGCCTATGCGTCCCCGGCCCTCGAACCGTTTCGGAGCCCGTTTCGGGGTATCGGTGGGCGCGTTGGTCCGATCGTTGTACCACCCACTCGGATATCGACCGTACCGCGGCCGTAACCTGGCTGTCCGTGAGTGAGCATTTCCGGGTACACGGTGGCGCCCGTCTCGTCGGAGAAGTCGGCGTGGTCGGCGCCAAGAACAGCGTGCTGAAGCTGATGGCCGCTTCGCTGCTGGCCGAGGGGACGACGACCATCACGAACTGCCCGGAGATCCTGGACGTCCCGCTGATGGCCGATGTGCTGCGCAGCCTGGGGTGTTCGGTCAGCATCGACGGTCCCACCACCACCATCACCACACCGCCCGATATCAGTCATGAAGCCGTTTCGGTTCACATGAGCAGGTTGCGTGCCTCGGTGTGCGTACTCGGGCCGCTCGTGGCTCGCTGCAGGCGCGCGGTGGTCACCCTGCCCGGCGGGGACGCGATCGGGTCCCGACCGTTGGACATGCACCAGAACGGGCTGCGGCAGCTGGGGGCATCCAGCCACATCGAGCACGGTGCCGTGGTGGCCCAGGCCGATAATCTGCACGGTGCGCGGATATGGCTCGACTTCCCCAGCGTCGGTGCCACCGAGAACATTCTGATGGCCTCGGTGCTCGCGGACGGCACCACCGTGATCGACAACGCGGCCCGCGAACCGGAGATCGTGGACCTGTGCGTGATGCTGCGGCAGATGGGTGCACGGATCGAGGGAGCTGGTACTTCCACGTTGACAGTGCACGGTGTGCAGCGGCTCGAACCGGTTCGCCACCAGGTCATCGGCGACCGCATCGTGGCGGCGACCTGGGCCTTCGCCGCCGCCGCCACCCGTGGTGACGTGACCGTGCACGGGGTGGATCCGAACAACGTGAATCTCGTGCTGGAGAAGCTGCGCGGCGCCGGGGCCGAGGTGTCGTTCGAGGACGAGAGCTTTCGCGTGGCCATGGACCGGCGTCCCAGCGCGGTGGACTACGTCACGTTGCCGTTCCCCGGTTTTCCCACCGACCTGCAGCCGATGGCACTCGCCTTGTCGGCCGTGGCCGACGGTACATCCATGATCACCGAGAACCTCTTCGAATCCCGGTTCCGCTTCATCGAGGAACTGGTCCGAATGGGGGCCGATGCGCGTACCGACGGGCACCACGCCGTGGTGCGGGGACAGGAACGGCTCTCCAGCGCTCCGGTGTGGGCCTCGGACATCCGGGCCGGAGTGGGACTCGTTCTAGCGGGGCTGTGCGCCGAGGGAACCACCGAGGTCTGGGACGTCTTCCACATCGATCGCGGTTATCCGGACTTCGTCAAGCAGCTGTGCGGTCTGGGGGCCGACATCGAGCGGGTGTTCGACTGACGGGAGCCCCGAGCGTCGAAGAACAGCCCGTTCCCGCGGAACCTCCGGCGAGCTCCCCGAGGTCAGGCGTGGACGTCGAGTTGTGCTCGGTATCCCGACGGTGTCGTTTCGCCGGAGAACTACACACTTGTGTGTGGTTACATTTGGTGTTCGTTCAGTTACCTTGGGTGTGCTGTCGATGATCTTGACGTGGTTGTCGTCGGCATTGCAGGGGAGTTCACGCGGCCATGGAAGACGGAGTGCAGAGTCCTCGACACGATCTCGACCATCCGAACGCGATCCGGCCGACACGGTCGGAGTGCCCGCATCCGCGGGAGCGGCTGCGCTGGCTCGGTGATTTCACCGGACCGTTCGAGCAGTGGCTGGTCCAGATCGACTGTCTGCGGTGCGGCGGTTCATGGGATCACAACTCCCGGGACGGCGATGCTCCCTGGGAGCAGGTGACCCAGATGCTGGACGAAGGCAGGTTCAGCAAGCTGTGTTCACGTATCGGTCCGGTGCCCGGCGAGACCCGTGCGGCCGCTGCCGTCACCGCGCGCAACTCGGAGATTCTGCACGATCTCAAGAGCATGGGCGCGATGAAGTTCCCGATCGACTGAAGGCGCGGCCCGCTGCAGAACGTGTTCCGTGAGCGTCTCGGACTCTCGGGCCGCAGGATCCGATGAGGAGCTGATATGAGCTTCGACTGGTCGCAGGCCACCTTCCGCAAGGCGGAAGCCTCCAGCATCGAGGGAACCGAGTGCGTCGAAGTGGCGCGACTCGGTGATACCTACGGCATAAGGAACTCACGCGATCCCGACGGACCGGTACTCGAGTTCACCGGGGCGGAGATGGCGGCGTTCGCTTCCGGGATCCGCAACGGCGAGTTCGGCGTCTGACGGATTCTTCCGCTCTGCCCGACAGGCCGTTTGATTCAGGGTCGGTCCCGTCCGTCGTCGCCGAGTGTCGATTCACGCGGCGAGCAGTCCCTCGAACAGGGACCGGCCCTCCCAGGAGGACCGTCGTTACCGCGGACGCCGTGCCACACCTTTCCGCGTTCGTCTCGTTTCACCGGGACGGAGCTACCGTTCGGCTGGAGCGGGACGTCCGTGCCCGGCGGACACGGACGGAGCGTATCGCGGACATGGGGTTCCGACGTGCGTTCCGGCGCTCCCTTGGGTGAAAAACCCGGTCAGCCCTCTCCGGTGACGATCCGTTCCCCTTCCACGTGAACGGCGATCCCGGGAAGCGCGGTGCGGGCCGGACCACTGACCACTTCACCCGAGGAGGATTCGAACACCGAGTTGTGGCAGGGGCAGCGCAGCCGATCGCCGTCGGCCCGCACCGTGCAGCCCATGTGGGTGCACACCGCGCTGTGCGCGGTGAACTCCCCCTCACTCGGCTGGGCCAGCGCGATCCGCTCGTCGTCGGGGCCCTCGGTTATCAGCGCGCCACCGACCGGAACCTCGTCGACACGTGCCAGTGCGTTGCCCTGTTTCGGGCTTTCCCCCGTCGGGGAGCCGGTCTCCTCGGTGGTCGTCAACGAGGACCCGCTGTAGGAACCGTCCCCGCAGCCGCTCAACGCCGTCACGCCCGCGACGGCCCCTCCGGTGACCAGCAATCGACGACGGGAGGTCGCTCGTTCGGAACTCATTTCGCCTCCGAGCTGTCACTCGCGTCGAACCGCACGATACCGGCATAGTGGCACGGTCGCCGACCGCGGTACAGCATTCCGGGAAGTGAACGGAGCTCGCGGGCATCGGCGGACCTGGTGACGGACACTTCGACGGCGGAGCTGGAAATATCATGAGCCCTTCTGACCGAGCCGGACGCGCGACCGTCGAGTTGTTGAGGACACTGGTGGCGACAGGACTGCTCATGTCCGCCGTGGTGCACCTCGAACTCTGGGCGCAAGGTGTGCGCGACGTAGCGGTGATCGGACCGCTCTTTCTGCTCAACGCGGTCGCGGGGGTGGTGCTCGCGTTCGTGTTGCTGTGGTGGAAGCACTGGCTTCCCGTCCTCGGTTCGCTCGGGTTCGGCGTTCTCACGCTGGTCGCCTTCTTCCTCGCCGTCACCATCGGCCTGTTCGGTTCCGAGGAAGTGGCGGTGGGGGTTCCGCAGCTGCTGGCCGGGGTCGCCGAGGGCGTCGTGATCGTGGCCGCGATCCCGTTGCTGCTGCTCGGCGGTCACGACTGAGTGCCGTGTCGCCCCGTTTTCCCGTGATTCCTGGCGCTCGCGGGAACGGGGCCGTGAGCGTCGCGGTGGTCCACCGGGCGGATGTTCAAGGTATGCCGTCCCGCCAAATGGTGAAGGCCACGCGCACTCCCAACGCGATCAGCACCAGGCCGGTGGTCGACTCCAGCGCGGTACGGAACCAGCGGCGGCGCAGCACGCCTTGGATGCTGCCGAACAACCAGGAAGTCAGCCGCCACCACAGCAGCCCGACCGCGATGAACGCCAGTGCCAGTTGCAGCGAGGTTCTCGCGTGTGGTTCGCTCGGCCCGACGAACTGGGGCAGCAGTGTCAGGAACAGCACCGCGATCTTCGGATTGAGCAGGTTACTCAAGAGCCCCTGCCGGTAAGCCGCGCTCCTTCCGAGTGTGTCCGTGGCGGCCGTGACCCCCGAATCGAACGGGGTCGCGAGCGTCCGGTTCGCACGCACGGCACCCAGCAGGCTTTGGAATCCCAGCCAGAGAAGATATCCCGCTCCGGCTGCCCGAAGCGCCGCGTAGGCCGTGGCCGAAGTGGCCAACACGGTCGACAGCCCGATGACCGAGGCAGTCGCGTGCACCCCCAGCCCGCTGCAGCATCAGAGTCCGGTCCACCACATCGCGCTCGATCCGCCACGCAGGCTGTTGCGCAGCCCGAGAGTGATGTCGGGGCCGGGGGCTATCGTGATCAAAACGGCCAGGATCAGGAACGGCAACAGTTGATCGGGCACGTTCCGAGGTTAGGCGTCGGCGTCCTCGGCGCTCATCGGTTTCGACGAGACGACCGCACCGCGTCGTGCGCTCCCCTACGAGCCGTGCGCCTCGTCCGCTCCGCCTCGTTCGTGCAACAACAACAGCGTGTAGGCGGCGATGGACTGCGCATCGGTTATCTCACTCCGCCGGATCATCCTTTCGAGGTCCGCACGCGTGAACCAGGCCGAGCGCATGTCCTGTTCCTCGGGCTCACGTTCGTGTTCGCCGAGGGTGAGACCGGTGGCGAGGAAGGCGCGACCCCGTTGACTGGACAGCCCGGGCGCCACGTCCAGCGAACCGAGTTCGACGAGACGCTCGGCCCGCAGGCCGGTCTCCTCGCGCAGCTCGCGCCGGGCGAGTTCCAGCCCGTCGAGCTCGGTGAGACCGGGTGCCGTTCCCTGCGGAAACTCCCAACGGCGTATCCCCAGTGGATAGCGGTACTGCTCGACCAGCCGTACTCGTTCGGTTCCCGGAGCGTCGCTCCCCTCACCGGTTTCCAGCGGGATGATCAGAGCGTAGTCGGGCTTGTCCACGACGCCGTAGATCCCGTCGGAACCGTCGGCGCGTCGGACGGCGTCCTCGCGGACGGTCATCCACGCATTGGCGTAAACCTGCCTGCTGCTCTCGGTTCGCATCTGCTCGGTCCTCTTTGGACGTGGTCCCGGTAGGCGGTTGTCGGAAGCGGTGGGGCTTGCCTTTACGCTCTGTCGAGTGCGTCTGGTAATCGCTTCCTGCAAGGTCGACTACATCGGCAGGCTCAACGCTCATCTGCCGTTGGCGACACGACTGCTGTTGATCAAAGCCGACGGCTCGGTGTCCGTGCACTCCGACGACCGAGCCTACAAGCCGTTGAACTGGATGAGTCCGCCCTGCTGGCTGATCGAGGATCCCGATGTGTGGACCGTGCAGAACAAGGCGGGCGAGAAGCTGGTCATCGACATCAAGGAGATCCTGCAGGACTCCAACTACGAGTTGGGAGCGGAACCGGGACTGGTCAAGGACGGCGTCGAGTCGCACCTGCAGCAGCTGCTCGCCGAGCACGTCAGCACGCTCGGTGATGGTTGGAGCCTGGTGCGCCGGGAGTATCCGACCCCGATAGGGCCGGTCGACCTGATGTGTCGTGACTCCCAGGGCGGCAACGTCGCCGTCGAGATCAAGCGGCGCGGCGAGATCGACGGAGTCGAACAGTTGACCCGGTATCTCGAGCTGCTCAACCGTGACCCCGTGCTGGCACCCGTCGGCGGCGTTTTCGCGGCGCAGCAGATCAAACCACAGGCACGCACGCTCGCGGAGGATCGTGGGATCCGCTGTGTGACGCTGGACTACGAACAGCTGCGTGGGATCACCCCCGACGAGTACCGGCTCTTCTGAGTGCCTGCTCGATGTCGGGGTGCCCGCGGCGAGAGCGGTGCGAGAGGTTCCGCCACGCAACCAGCTGCGCGGTATGTTCGGGGAACGCTCTCAGAGTTGACGGAGTCCGTTCAGAATCCGCTCCATCAGCTCCATGTCCGGCGAGCTCACCCGTGGGGTGCTCCAGCCGTGTACGGGGAACTCCGGCGGTCGGTACGCCGCCGGGGCGGTGGCTCCCAGGGAGTGCTGTCGTGGCAGTTCCCCCCGGAACGCGGTTACGTAGCGATGCGTCCGGCACGGACGTGGTGCCCGTCGCGGCGGATCCGCCTCGACGGGGGTAAGTGTTTCGGGGATCGCGGGAGCCGTCACTGCTCGGTCTCCTTGCCACGTTTCGGTGTTCGAGTCACCGGGGTGAGCGCAGCGGTCGGTTCCGTCGCTGCTCCGGTCGGCAACCGGCGTTCGCCGGGCACCCCTCGGCGTCGTGTCCACGACGCGGCCGACTGCGGGGTCCGTTCGTTCACGGAAGTGCCTCCTCGCTCGGTGACTCGGGTTCGGACTTCTCGCTCCGCGACCGAGCCGGTTCAACCATGCGGCGTGCCGCGCCGTGGTGTGGCGGAGAGCCAGCGAAGTAGCAACCAGGGGCCCACCACCAGTGTCACAGCCAGTAGCGCCAGTACGGCGGCGATGCTCATCGATTCACCTCCTGCGGTCGATATGATGCTATGTGTGATCTCTTTCCCGTGGTAGATGTTCGGAATTCACTGCACTTTTCGGGTTAATATCTCTCCCTGGTAGTGGCCCGTGTAGCGGTTGTGTGGTGCGGATTCTCGACTGTGCGTGTTCGGCTGGATGTCGCGCTGGCGAGACCGCTCCGAATGTTCGAGTGTGATTCATTTTTTTGGTTACTCTTCGTGACAATTTGTTGATCTTTCTTGTCGTGCTGTGCGATGTTCGATCCTCGATCGCGGTCGTGTTGGTTCCCGTTTTCGTTCCGGTGCCGCGCCGCCGTGCGGCCACGGACTCGAGCGGCATGTCCGCGCTGGGATGGATGTCGCAGTACGGACTGCTCCTGATCGGCTAGGGTGATCTTCCGTTCGGCCGCTTGGCTGAGCGTGCCTGATCGATTTAGCGTCCGTAGTCAACGAATTGATATCGGCCCCTCTGTGACTCGGCGCACTGTGGGGTATTGTTCACCTGCTTTGGTGAATGGTGATTACCGTTTGAACTTGTTTAATTTGGAGGTGGGGTAGCGTGCATGTGCTAGCGCAGGAGCAGCTTCGACTGGACGCCGGGCCGGTCGACTATCTGCTGCTCGCGCTCTACTTCGCGTTCGTGCTCGGGATCGGGCTCCTGGCGCGTCGTTCGGTGTCGAGCAGTCTTGACTTCTTCCTCTCCGGGCGGTCACTGCCCGCGTGGGTGACGGGCCTGGCCTTCATAGCGGCCAACCTCGGTGCCGTCGAGATCATCGGTATGTCCGCCAACGGCGCCCAGTACGGCATGCCGACGATGCACTACTTCTGGGTCGGCGCCATCCCGGCGATGCTGTTCCTCGGCGTCGTGATGATGCCGTTCTACTACGGCTCGAAGGTGCGCAGCGTTCCGGAATTCATGCTGCGCCGTTTCGGCAAGGCCGCGCATCTGGTCAACGCCATCAGCTTCGCGGTGGCGCAGCTGCTCATCGCGGGTGTGAACCTGTTCCTGCTCGCCAGCATCGTCAACGTCCTGCTCGGCTGGCCGCTGTGGGTCTCCGTGATCATCGCCGCGTTGATCGTGCTCAGCTACACCGGGCTCGGTGGCCTCTCCGCGGCGATCTACAACGAGGTCCTGCAGTTCTTCGTCATCGTCGCCGCGCTTCTCCCGCTGACCATCGTCGGCATGATCAAGGTCGGCGGTTGGTCCGGACTCGTCGACAAGGTCAGTACCCAGTACGGCGCCAACGAGCTCTCGGCCTGGCCGGGTAACGAGCTCACCGGGTTCGGCAGCAACTTCCTGTCGGTGCTGGGAATCGTCTTCGGGCTCGGCTTCGTGCTGGCCTTCGGCTACTGGACCACCAACTTCGTCGAGGTCCAGCGTGCGATGGCGTCCAAGAGCATGTCCGCCGCGCAGCGCACCCCGATCATCGGCGCCTTCCCGAAGATGCTCATCCCGTTCCTGGTGATCATCCCCGGTATGATCGCCGGTGCTTCCGTCCAGGAAATGATGGTGTTCAAGCAGACGGGTGAGGGCAACGTCGAGTACAACGACGCCCTCCTGCTGCTGATGCGTGATCTGCTGCCCAACGGCATCCTGGGTATCGCGCTCGCCGGATTGCTGGCATCGTTCATGGCGGGCATGGCCGCGAACCTGAGTTCGTTCAACACCGTGTTCACCTACGACATCTGGCAGGCCTACGTCATCCGGAACCGCCCGGACAGCTACTACCTGAACATGGGCCGCTGGGTCACGGTGGGCTCCACGGTCATCGCGATCGGTACCGCGTTCATCGCTTCGGGCTACTCGAACCTGATGGACTACCTGCAGCAGCTGTTCTCGCTGTTCAACGCGCCGTTGTTCGCCACGTTCATCCTCGGTATGTTCTGGAAGCGCATGACCCCGGCCGCCGGTTGGTCCGGTCTCGTGCTCGGTACCGCTGCCTCGTTGAGCGTCTTCCTGATGGCCGAGACCGGTGTGCTGGACCTGCTGGGACAGGGAGCGAGCTTCGTCGGAGCAGGCGCGGCCTTCGTGGTCGACATCCTCGTCAGCGTCGTGGTCAGCCTGGCCACCAGGCCCAAGCCCGCCGCCGAGCTCGTCGGACTGGTTTACGGTCTGACGCCGAAGGAGGAGCGCACCGCCTCGACGACCGGCGAGGACTCGGGCTGGTACCGCAGGCCAGGACTGCTGGCCGGGATCGTGTTGGTGATAGTCATCATCCTCAACATCGTCTTCGGCTAACCACGTTCGCCATATCGGGAGGCAAGTATGAGCGCATCCAACGAGAACGGCTCCCGCAGCGGGCAGCGTGCCGGAGTGTTCGACGTTCGCCAGGTGATCGCCGCGCTGTTCGTGCTCTACGGTCTGGTCTGCACCCTGATGGGGTTGTTCGGCACCAGCTCGCGGGAGATCGATCAGGCGGCGGGAGTCAACATCAACCTCTGGAGCGGTATCGGCATGCTGATCTTCGCCGGTTCCTTCATCCTCTGGGGTTGGTTGCGTCCGATCGTCGTTCCCACCGACTCGGAGAGTGAGTCCTCCTAGCGGGACCTCGTCTACTCCCCGTTTCCCCGGTCGCGGGTTCGGCGCAACCATTGAGCCGATGATTCGTTGAACCTCCGCGCGGGCACGTGCCCGCGCGGAGGTCGCGTGCGTCGCCGTTCGGCCGAATCGCGTAGGCCGCGTCACATCAGCGACGTCGCGACCGGCGAACACCGACCGGTGGGGAGGCCGAGCATGACCCAGACCGCCCGTGGCGGTGTCGAAGTACCTGTCGAGAAGACGGCCGACACCTCGCCCGGTTCCATCTTCGAATCCATCGATCCGCGTACCGGTGAAGTGGTGGGCACCCACCCGATTCATGATCGGGAGCACGTCGCCGATGCCGTCCGCACCGCTCGCGACGCCCAGCACTGGTGGGAGGAACTGGGGTTCCAACAGCGGAAACTCCGGCTGGATGCCTGGCGGGAGCTGCTGGTCTCGCGGTTGGACGAGGCCGCGGAACTGATCTCCGCGGAGACCGGTAAGCCGATGGACGACGCCAGACTCGAACTGGTGCTCGTCGTGGACCACCTGCACTGGGCGGCCGCCAACGCGTCCAAGGTGCTCCGCAGGCGCGGGGTTTCCGCCGGGGTCCTCATGGCCAACCAGGCCGCCACCGTGGAGTACCGCGCGTTCGGCGTCGTGGGAGTCATCGGACCGTGGAACTACCCCGCCTTCACCCCGATGGGATCCATCGCCTACGCGCTCGCCGCGGGTAACTCGGTGGTGTTCAAGCCCAGCGAGCTGACCCCCGGCGTGGGGGAGTGGCTGCGGCGGACCTTCGCCGAGGTGGTTCCCGAACAGCCCGTACTGCAGGTGGTTACCGGATTCGGCGATACCGGTGCCGCGCTGTGTCGTGCCGAGACGGACAAAATCGCCTTCACCGGTTCGACCGAAACCGGCAAGCGGGTGATGGCCACCTGCTCGGAGTCGTTGACCCCGGTGCTGGTGGAGTGCGGCGGCAAGGACGCCCTGATCGTGGATTCGGACGCCGATCTGCGTGCTGCCGCCGAGGCCGCGGTGTGGGGAGCCGTCTCCAACGCGGGACAGACCTGTATCGGGGTGGAGCGCGTCTACGTGGTCGACTCCGTGGCCGAGCGGTTCGTCCAGCTGGTGCTCGACCGCGCGGAGAAGCTGCGCCCGGGCGGACAGCCCACCGCCGATCTCGGTCCCATCACGATGGGTTCGCAGGTGGAGGTGATCCGCGAGCACATCGCCGATGCCGTCCGTTCCGGCGGGAAGGCCGAACTGGGCGGCGAGAGCTCGGTCCGCCCGCCCTACGTCGATCCGGTGGTGCTCACCGACGTGCCGGAGGACTCGGCCGCGGTCACGGAGGAGACCTTCGGTCCCACGATCGTGATCAACCGGGTGAGCACCGCGGATGAAGGCGTCGAGCGTGCCAACGACGGCAACTACGGCCTCGGCGGAACGGTTTTCTCACGTTCCAGGGGGACGGAGCTGGCACGCCGCATGCGCACCGGGATGGTCGCGGTGAACTCGGTGATCTCGTTCGCCGCCGTGCCTGCCCTGCCGTTCGGCGGGGTGGGGGACTCCGGTTTCGGCCGGATTCACGGTGCCGACGGGCTGCGTGAGTTCGCCAGGGCACAGTCCGTCACCCGGACCCGGTTCCGCATGCCGATCGATCCGATGACCTTCGGCCGTTCCGCGCGGACCGTCCGGTATCTGGTGCGGCTGATGAAGCTGATTCGCGGACGCCGGTGAGCGTTCCGCGTTGACACGGCGCCCGCGCGGTCCCTCACCCGTTCGAGGGTGTGTCACTGGGTCCCGGCACGTGGCCGGCCACTGGCGAGCGGGCGGCACCACTTCGACGGGACCGTCCCGGTGGAACGACTTTTCGACTGGCCGGTACTCGACTGTTGCCGGACTGTGGTGTCCCGAAGGATCCTGGGTGCGCGGAACCGTTCACGACCCGGTCGGCCGGCTCCGGGCTCCAGGTGGATTCGTCCGGCGTGTGCCCGTCCTCCCGACCCGGTAGGTATCGGTTCCGGGAATCCGGCGGTGGAGCCGGGCCTAAAGCGCCACGGTCTGTCAGGAGGTCGCCAGTGAAGAAGATCATCAACGCTCCCGCCGATGTCGTGACCGACGCGCTGCGCGGCATGGCCGCCGCCCATCCCGATCGACTGCGGGTTCACCTGGAGCCGGACTTCGTGACCCGTGTCGACGCCCCGGTCTCCGACAAGGTGGCCGTCGTCTCCGGCGGAGGTTCCGGGCACGAACCGTTGCACGTCGGGTTCGTCGGTTCCGGCATGCTGGACGCCGCCGTCCCGGGGGCGGTGTTCACTTCACCCACCCCGGACGCCGTGCAAGCGGCTGTCCGGGAAGTGGACGGTGGTGCGGGAACGCTGTTGGTGGTCAAGAACTACACCGGCGACGTGCTCAACTTCGAGACCGCAGCCGAGCTGGCCGAGGCGGAGGACATCGGGGTACGCACCGTCGTGGTCCAGGACGACGTGGCGGTACGGGACTCCACCAACACCGCGGGGCGCCGCGGGGTGGGCGGGACCGTCCTGCTGGAGAAGATCGTCGGTGCCGCCGCCGCACGAGGTCACGACCTGGCGAGCTGCCACGAGATCGCCGAACGTGTCAGTGCCGGAGTGCGTTCCATGGGGATGGCGTTGACCGCTCCCACCGTCCCCCACGTCGGTGAACCGAGCTTCGAGCTCGCCGACTACGAGATGGAGATCGGTGTGGGCATCCACGCCGAACCCGGCAGGGAACGGGTCGAGCTGGAGTCGGCCGACCGGATCGTGCGACGGTTGCTCGAGCCGATCCTGGAGGATCTGCCGTTCCGGGAGGGCGACGAGGTGCTGTTGTTCACCAACTCGATGGGGGGCACACCTCCGACGGAACTGTATCTCGCGCACGGTGTCGCCGAGCGGTTCCTCGCGGAGCGCGGTGTTCGCGTCACCCGGAGACTGGTCGGGCCCTACATCACCAGTCTGGAAATGCAGGGGATGAGCTTTACACTGCTCAAGCTGGATGACGAGCTGCGGCAGCTGTGGGACGCACCGGTGAGCACCCCCGCATTGACCTGGTGAGACACGGGGCCCGTGAATGATCCGTTCGGCGGGGCGCGACGCTGTCCGGCGTCGCTGCCGCACCGGTGGTTCGTCACCGCCGTATTCCCGCGTGAGTTCTCCGGCTGTCGCGTGAGGACTCCCGAAGACAGGATAGAGGACCGCATGTCTTGCACGGCACGAGAAGTCATCGCCGCGGTACGTCGGGGTGCCGAGGTGATGTCTGCCCACCGCGACGAGCTGGTCGAACTGGACAGAGCTATCGGTGACGGCGATCACGGGGAGAACATGGACCGGGGTTTCCGCGCGGTGGTGGCACAGCTGGAACTCGCCGAGCCGCCCACACCCGGTGCCGTTCTCAAACTGGTGGCCACCACCCTGATCTCCTCCGTGGGTGGGGCCTCCGGCCCGTTGTTCGGTACCGCATTCCTGCGCGCGGCATCCACCGCGGGGGACGCCGAATCGCTCGACGGTACGGCGCTCGCGGCCTCGTTGCGTGCGGGGGTGGACGGGGTCGTGGCCCGCGGCAAGGCGGAACCCGAGGACAAGACGATGATCGACGCGCTGCTTCCCGCCGTGCGTGCCGCGGAGGAGAGCGCGGGCCGGGGTGGTGAACCGGCCGCGACGCTGTCGGCGGCGGCCGAGGCGGCCGAGGTGGGGGCCCGCTCCACCGTGCCGCTGGTCGCCAGGAAGGGGCGCGCTTCCTACCTCGGGGACCGCAGCGCCGGGCACCTCGACCCGGGGGCCCGTTCCGTGGCCTTGTTACTGGCCGCGTTCGCCGACGTCGAAGGAGCCGAGTGATGCCGGTCGGACTCGTGATCGTTTCGCACAGCGACGCCCTCGCGCGCGGTGTCGTCGAACTGTTGGGGCAACTCGCTCCCGACGTCAGGGTCGAACCCGCGGGCGGTATGTCGGCCGGAGGACTCGGAACCGACTTCGAGGCGACGTCGGCCGCACTGGCCGATGCCGAGACCGGTGCGGGGGTGGTGTTGCTGTACGACCTGGGCAGTGCCCGCATGACGGCGGAACTCGCCGTCGAGTCGTTGCCCGATCCGGACACCGCCGTGGTGGCGGAGGCCCCGCTCGTCGAGGGTGCCGTCGCCGCCGCTGCCTCGGCACAGGGAGGCGACGGGCTGAAAACCGTTGTCGACGCGGCGGAGCGTGCCGTGGGGGGCACCGTCGATTCCCCCGAACAGGCGACCACCGCGGCTGAAGGTACGGATTCCGGAACCCAGTCCTCCGTCACGACATCTCCGCGAGCGAAACAGGACCTGGTCCTGCGCAACGAAGCGGGACTGCACGCCAGACCCGCCGCGCTGTTGGCGCGCGTGTTGACCGGGCTCGACGCGGAGGTCACCGTCACAGCGGGTGGGAACTCCGCGGATGCCCGCAGCGTGCTCGGCGTCATGGGGCTCGGGGCGCGCAAGGGCGACCGCATCGGGCTCCAGGCCACCGGCCCGGACGCCGAGTCGGCGCTGCGACGTGTGACCGAACTGGCCGACCGCGATTTCGAAGGGTGAGCCCGACGACATCTCGAACAGTTCCGGTGCGCGAACCGTTCCGCACGTTCCCCGGTGGAGGACGCGGGGCCACGCGCCCGCGTTACCGAGGCATCCGATCGTTCGTGGTGCTCGGACTGTTGTTCGGACTGCTCGCCGGTTGTGCGGTGTTTCCGTCCGGGGATTCCACGCGTAGGGGAGAGCGGGGGGTCTCCAGCGCGGTGCTGGGAGACCTGGCCACGCTCGATCCGTGCGGGCTGCTGCGGGCCCGGCGGCTCGAACGGTTCGGAAAAGTGAATCGTGCGGACACCGTCTCGTTGGACTACTGCCTGTTCCACCTGCGTCCGGAGTCCGGCGGACTGTTGCAACTGGCCGTGGGACGGCTGCAGGACGTGAACGCCGCTGAGTTGACCTCCGACAATCCCGTTCGGCACGTCGGTGGCCTCCGGGTGGTCGACGAGCAGCCGGTTCCCGAGCACTGCGGCAGGCGGATCCTGTTCTCGGACGGAATCGCCATGAGTGTCGACGTCGACCTGCTGTCCGGCGATCCGGAGGTGGGGCTGTGCACCGTGGCCGGCTCGGGAGCGGAGGCCGCCGCCGAGGCCGTGCTGGCCGGTGGGGTCGAGCACCGGGACTTTCCGCCGAACTCGCTGGCCAGGACGGATTCGTGCGGGCTCCTGCCGACGGAGGTCGTGCACCGGGTCGCGGGGCTGCGGCGAGCCGAGCGGCGGGCGAGTCCCGCCGGGCACCGGTGTCGTTGGGGCGGTGAGAGCATCCGGGTGCCCAGCGTCGAACTGACGCTCACCGCTGGAGAACCACCGCGCAGGCGGGACGCCACGGCTGTCGTGGAGCGCACCGCGGGCAGACGTACCGTGGTCGACATCATCGGTGACGACCCGAAGGTGGGGCTGTGCGCAGCGGAGACCGGCCACATCCCGTTCGGTGGTCCCACTGCCGGTGAGGTCGAGGTCGCGATGCTGGTGGTCTTTCTGCCGGAGGCCGACGGGGTGCGGGCGTGCGAGTACGCTCGTGGGCTGGCCGAACACGTCTGGCCCGAACTCCCGAAACGGTGACCCGGCACGAAGTCGGCACCGTGGTTGTCTCGGGCCCTCACTTGGCGGAACCTCGCGCACGGCTCTCGCTGCGGGTCCGGAGACACCGGGTAGGGCAACTACACAACGTCTCCGGCGTCCTCGCGAGAGCCGCACGGGAGAACCCGCGGTCGGTCCTGCTGCGAGGGTGGTGGGAGTTTCCACTGCGGTCGTGGTGCGACTCGGTACCGCACCGAGGGCCCGGCGATTTCGTGGGAAATTTACGCAGCCCCGACACGAGCGGGAAAGGCGAGGCAGCTCGGCCCGGGTGGGCGAACCCCCCGATCGCGAACAGCCCTCAGATGGAGCCACTCGTGGACACCCCGGCCGGGGAGGTGCTTTCGGGGGCTGAACCCGCCGGTTAACGTTGGGACGTGCCTCGCCGCAACCGCCCCAAGAGTTCTCGTCGACCGGATTCCACGGCGCGCCCGCTCGGGTCCGGTTTCGGTTTCGCGCGTACCGAGACGGGGCCGGACGGTGACTGGATCGTGCGAACCGTGCCGGCAGCCCAGGCGCAGAAGGACTACCGCTGCCCCGGCTGTGACCACGAGATACGTCCCGGTGTGGGACACGTCGTCGCTTGGCCCGCCGACGAGTACGGCACCGTTCGGGACCGCCGCCACTGGCACACCGGATGCTGGAACGGCCGCAAACGCAGTGGACGCGGATTCGGCCTCCGGTAAGAGACCCGTCGGGCGGTGCTCCACCACGGGGTCCGCTACCGGCCGGAGCGCCGGCCGTGCCCGTCGAGCTCCGAAGCGGACGAACCGCAGCCCGCTCCCGGAGTGAGCCGGGGAACTCCGGTGCTGACCCGACTACGAGAACTCACCCCTTCGTGGCAGGATCGCGACGATGAGCACCGAAATCCGCGCCAACACCGTGCTCCCGGGCCGCCGTGAGCCGATCACGCTGCACACCGCGGACGGGCTGCGGCTGGTGGGCGAACTCGCCCTGCCACAGCACCGTTCTCCCCGAGCCACCCTGGTGTGTCTGCACCCGCTTCCCACCCACGGTGGGATGATGGACTCGCATCTGCTGCGGAAGGCGGCCTGGCGCCTGCCCGCGTTGGCCGATCTCGCCGTGTTGCGTTTCAACACGCGCGGTACCGCGAGCGAGGCGGGCCGCAGCGACGGTGCCTTCGACAACGGTGACTCGGAACGCTTCGACGTCGCCGCGGCCCTGGAGTACGCCGAGTTCCACGATCTGCCCGATGTCTGGTTGCTCGGCTGGTCCTTCGGCACCGATCTGACGCTGGTGCACGGCCTGGACCCGTCGGTCACGGGCGCGGTGCTCCTCTCACCACCGCTGCGCTGGAGCGAAGAGCGACATCTGCGTGCCTGGGCCGAGTCCGGCAAACCGGTGCACGCCCTGATCCCGGAATTCGACGACTACTTGCGTCCCGATGAGGCACGCCGGAGGTTCGCCCCGCTGACCCAGGCCGAGGTCACCGGATTCCCCGACACCAAGCACCTGTGGGTAGGCAAGGCCGACCAGGCGCTCGACGCCGTCGTCAGCGCGGTCGCCCCGGACGTTCCCACCCCGTTGCCCCGCTACTGGGACGGTGAGGTCGACACCCACCAGGTGACGATCGTGGACTCCTGAGAGTCCGCGGCGGGATTCACCTGCCGGACCCGACAGCGACCGGGTCGGAAGATTTTCAGTGAGAAGTTTCCGGCCCGGCGTGTCGATAAATCCACTCCTCGGCTCCATCGGTTACACGTGAGGCCGCGAACTCGAATCCCAGTTTCTCGGCCACCCGCAGCGCGGGCCCGTTGGTCGGTCTGGTTCTGAGTACCACCGGCAGGCGAGGACATCGTTCTTCGGCCAGTTCCAGGGCCGCGGTGGCCATTTCCACCGCATATCCCCTGTTCCACGCTTCGGGGCGGAACCTGTAGTAGAGGTTGAGAGCCGGTTCGGTTTCGAGTTCGATTCGCCGGAGTCCACCTACCCCGAGCAGTCCCTCCTCGGTCAGCGACTCCACCACCCAGTAGCTGATGCCGTCGCTGTTCCAGCGCCGTATCCAGTCGCCGAGATCGGAGCGCACCTGCTCCGGTTGGGGGACTCCGGCGGCGCGATGTCTGTTGGTGCGGGGATCGGTGTGCATCGCCGTGACCGCGGCTTCGTCCGAAGGATGGGGCGGGCGCAGTCGAAGGCGTTCCGTGATGCGCTCATCGCTCATGTGAACACTGGTTCTTCTTTCGGGAAGGCGGGTATTCCGATCACTCGTTCGGTCCGTGCACCCCCGTGGTGACTCGTCCTGGTGCACGCTGCTCCGGGCAGCGGGTTTCCACCCTGTCCCGGCAAGCGCGCGGTCCCGGCAAGTACGTACGGGAAGATCACCGCACCGCGCGTGCGGTGATCCGTTACGGCATTATGGAGATCGTGCACTACGTCGAGTCTGGAATCGGGACGCCGGTCGTGCTGCTGCACGCGTTCCCGGTGGACGCACGGATGTGGCAGGGGGTGCGTACGGAACTCGAGGACCACGTCAGAGTCATCGCCCCCGATCAACGCGGGATGGGGCAGCGCTCCTCGCGGGAAGCCGCCACGAGCGAACTCACCTCCGACGACCCACAGCGGACCGTTCCGGAAGAACCCGGCATGGAAACGGTCGCCGAGGACGTGCTCGCGCTGCTCGACCAGCTGCGGTTGCGGCGGGCGTACGTGGCGGGGTGTTCCATGGGCGGCTACGTGGCGATGGCGATGGCCCGCAAGGCGCCGGAGCGGCTCGAGGGGATGATCCTAGCCGACACCAAGGCGGAGGCGGACTCCGCCGAACAGCGCGACAACCGGCTGCGGATCGCCGATCGGGCCGAGCGGGAGGGGATCACGGGCTGGCTGGCCGAGAACACCCTGCCGGGGATCCTCGGCGACACCACCCGGCAGCGGCGCGGCAACGTGGTCGAGCAGGCACGCGAACTGGTCGAGCAACAGCCTCCCGCCGGGGTCGCGTGGGCACAGCGTGCCATGGCGAACCGCCCGGACAGCTCCGAGACGCTGCGCGCCTACCGGGGGCCGGCCCTGGTGCTGGCAGGCACCGAGGACACCCTCTGCCCACCCCGGTCCGCGCGTGACACGGCGGCGCTGCTGCCCCGCTCCGAGGTCGTCACTCTGCCCGAAGCCGGGCACCTCTCCCCGCTGGAGACCCCCGAGGCGTTCGCCCACGCCGTGCGGGAGTGGTTGGGCGAATGAACGACGACCACCCACCGGAACGCTACGGGCACACCGGGCCGCCCCGGTGAGGTAACCGGGGTGTCCGGTCAGTGCTGCTGAACGGGCTGATCGGAGCCGTGCTCCGGCTCGGTTCCCGAGTCGTCGTCCCCCGTCGGTGCCGAGCCGTTCCCGAGGTCGGGAAGTGGGATCCGCCTGGTCGGTGGGTCGTGGGCGTCCACGCCCCCGTTCGCGTCCGTTCCCCGCTGCGGGAGCTTCGAACGATCGATCTTTTCGGTAGCCGCCTCCAGTGATGCCTTCCCGCTCGGCTCCGTCCCGTTGGAGCCCGCTTTCCCGTCGGTGGTGGAATCGGCGGTTTCCGGTCCGGCGTGACCGTTGCCGGACGGATCGGCGAGCGGGACACCCGAACTCTCGATGTCGGCCAGTGCGAACCGTATCGTCGCGGTGTTGCCGTTCTCCGCGCCCACGGTCGCCGAGCTGGTCTCGGTTTCGGTCGTTTCCGTGCCGGCAATCTCGGACGAGGAGGGCTCCCCGCTGTCCCGTTCCGGCTCGTCCAGCGCGGCGATCGCTTCCGACCGGGCCGTCTCGCGTGCGGTGGCGGCGGATTCCCGCAGCTGCTGTTCCGCCTCGTCGTCGTTGGTGAGCCTGTCCAGCAGCGGAGTGGTCTGCCCGAGCAGTTCGGCCGCGTCCCGCAGCTTCCCGGCCACGCTGTCACGCAGCTCGGTCAGGGTGCCGACCTGCTCGTCAACCGTGCTCAACCGCCGTTCGCACTCCCGCGTGGTGGCCGTTATCCGTTCCTCGGCGTCCGCACGGGCCCTGCGGCGCAGTCGGTCGCTCTCGAGGGTCGCCTCCTCCAGGAGGCGGGTGGCCTCCTCGGTGGCACGTTGCGTTGTCAGCCTCGCCTGTTCCTGCGCTTCGGTGACCAGGCGTTCGGCTTCGGCCTTGCTGTCGCGCTCGCGCTTCTCGGCGGCCTCGATGCTCTCGCGTTCGCGTCGCTCGGCCGCTTCCCTGCTCTCGCGTTCCCGCTTCTCGGCTGCCTCGACACTTTCGCGTTCCCGTTTCTCGGCTGCCTCGATGCTCTCTCGTTCGCGTCGCTCGGCAGCCTGCTTGCTCTCCCGCTCGCGTTGCTCCGCGGCCTCGGTGCTCTCCCGGGTGAGCCGCTCGGCCTCCTCGGTGGCTTCCTGGACCAGGCGGTGAGCCTCCCCGCTGGCCTCCCGCAGCCTGCGGTCGGCCTCCTCGGCGGCCTCGCTGACACGACGCTCGGCCTCGGCCTTGCTGTTGGCCTCCTGGTCGGCGAGGGTTCGCATCGACTCGCTGCGGCGAGCCGCCATGGCGATCTCGAAGTCCTCCTCGACCTGGGCGCGACGTGCCTCGGACTCCTCGTCGGCCCGCTTGCGGTTCTCCTCGGCCTCGGTCGTGATGCGCTCGGCCTCGGCCCTCGCGGTCTCCAGAACCGAGCGGTGCTCGGACTCCATCTCGGCGCGTCGTGAGTCGAGCTCGGAGATCAACTGCTCGTAGCGGTTGCGGAGATCGGTGGCCTCCCGCTCGGCGCGCTCCCGCCGCTCGGTGGCGTCACTCTCCGCTTTGGAACGAATCTCGCCCGCTTCCTCCTGGGCGAGTCGCAGCATTCGTTGCAGGCGCTCGCTGAGTCCTTCCATCGTGGTCGGCGGTTTCCCCAGCCGCTCGACCTGTCCACGTAGGCTCTCGATCTCGGAGCGCGCCGATTCCAGTTGTTTGGACAGTTCCCCTGACTGCGAGACCGCCGCGTCACGATCCGAGGTGAGCAGGCGCAGGTCCGCGTCGATACGTTCCAGGTGCTCGTCGACCTGGGCTCTGTCGTAGCCACCCTTACGAACGATGTCGAAGCCCGATCCCAGCGGTAGCAGATCACGATCGTCGGCAAGACCCATGGCACTACGCTACCTCCGAACCGTTGTCGATGTTGTCCGGTGCGCGCTCCGCGTCCGGAACGGGCCGGGAATCCGCCCCTCGATGCGAGCTGTCTCACAATTTGACCGCTCGGCCGGCCAGGGAGGAAAATGTGCTTCCAGCGGTCACGAGGGGGGAGAGGTGATCGACTATGGCTCGTGGTTCGGCTGGTTCGAAGACACGGCCGTGGACCCGGTGGCAGGACTGGGGAGCCGTGATACTCGGTGTCTATCTGATTCTGGCTACGCTGTGGACTCTCACCGGTCCGGCGGCGCTGACGTCGATGATCGTGCTCGGCGTGCTGCTCGGAGTCTCCGGAGTGTGGTCACTCGCGATGCCGGGATCCATAACGAGCGAGTACGCGCACGTGCTGCTCGGGATCCTGCTGGTGATCTCACCCTGGGCACTCGGGTTCGCCGCTTTCGGCGGCGCGGCCTGGACCTCCTGGGTGGTGGGAGTGCTGGCCGTGATCGTAGGGGTCGCGGCGTTGCCGGAGGCCAACTCGGCCCACCGCTCGGGAATGGCGGGACAGCACTGAACGACCGCTCACCGGTGTCCGCGCGGTCGTTGTGCCCGACCGCGCCCACCGGTGCGCCGGAACCGCTGGGGCCGTCAAGCCGGTTCGACCAGCTCCACCAGCACACCACCCGCGTCCTTGGGATGGACGAAGTTCACCAGACTGTTCGCGGTTCCCCGCCGTGGTGTCTCGAACAGCAGCCGTACGTCCCTGTTCCGCAACGTCGCGCACGCGGCCTCGACGTCGGTTACGCGGAAGGCGAGCTGCTGTAGCCCTGGACCGTTCTTGTCCAGGAACTTCGCGATCGTGGAACTCTCGTCGGCCGGGGCCAGCAGCTGCACCCTCGTGTCCGACTCGGCGGAGTCGGGGGCGGCCAGCATCGCCTCGTGCACCCCCTGCTCCTGGTTGGTCTCGCGATGAGTGGCCACCAGACCGAAGGTGTTCCGGTAGAAGTCGATCGCCCTGTCGAGGTCGGCCACCGCGACCCCCACGTGATCGACCGCGGTCACCAGCTCACCGAGTTCCTCCCGCATGGCGGCACCCTAACCCGCCGGCGCGGCACGGTGGAAACGTCACAGCAGTGTGCTTCGTCTCACAGCGGGTCGCGCGGTTCCGTGCGGGTATGGTTCGGCCGGTCGGCACGGTTCATCATGGTGACCGGACGGGGGACAACCGTGCTCGACCGCCCGACCGGTGTCAACCAGGCGGACCGTTCGTTACCCAAGACTTCCCATCACCGCATCGGAGGCAGCCGTGGAAAGTTCCGTGATCGTAGCCGGGGCCCGTACCCCCATGGGCAGGCTGCTGGGCTCGCTGAAGGACTTCTCCGGAGCTCAGCTCGGCGGGATCGCCATAGCCGAGGCGCTGCGCCGTTCCGGGGTCGCTCCGGAGCAGGTCGAGTACACGATCATGGGGCAGGTGCTCACGGCAGGTGCCGGGCAGATCCCGGCCAGGCAGGCGGCCGTGGCGGCGGGCATCGGCATGGACGTTCCCGCGTTGACCGTCAACAAGGTCTGCCTCTCCGGGCTGGACGCGATCGCGTTGGCCGATCAGCAGATCCGCGCCGGTGAGTTCGACGTCGTCGTGGCGGGCGGGCAGGAATCCATGACGCGGGCGCCGCACCTGCTGGGCGATTCGCGGGAGGGTTTCAAGTACGGCGACGTGCGGATGCTCGACCACATGGCCCACGACGGCCTGTTCTGCTCGTTCGACCAGGTCGCGATGGGGGCCTCCACCGAGAAGCACAACGGTCGTTACGGGCTGACCCGTGCCCGGCAGGACGAGTTCGCCGCACGGTCGCACCAGCGGGCTGCCGCGGCCGCCGAACGCGGTGTGTTCGCGGAGGAGATCGCGCCGGTGACAGTGCCGCGCCGCAAGGGCGACCCGGTGATCGTCGACAGCGACGAGGGAATCCGCGGTGACACCACGGCGGAGGGGCTCGGCAAACTGCGCCCCGCCTTCGATCCGGACGGCACGATCACGGCAGGGACCGCTTCGCAGATCTCGGACGGAGCCGCGGCCGTGGTGGTGATGCGCAAGTCCAAAGCCGAGGAGCTGGGGCTCGACTGGCTCGTCGAGATCGGCAGGCACGGCGTGGTCTCGGGGCCGGACGCCAGTCTGCACGAGCAGCCCTCCAACGCGATCAACCGGGCCTGCCACCGTGCGGGAGTGGCACCGACCGACCTCGACCTGGTCGAGATCAACGAGGCGTTCGCCGCCGTGGGGATCGTTTCCACCGAGGTGCTGGGGATCGACGAGGAAAAGGTCAACGTCAACGGGGGAGCGATCGCGCTCGGGCACCCCATCGGCATGTCGGGAGCGCGGCTCGCGTTGCACCTGGCCCTCGAACTCGATCGGCGAGGGGGCGGCGACGGTGTCGCCGCGCTGTGCGGCGGTGGCGGGCAGGGTGACGCCCTGCTGCTGCACGCGCCGCGTGGCTGATCGGAGGTGATCGGGTTCACGCGACCGTCGGTGCGTTCCAGCGGCGGTCCGTGACACCTGAACACCGCTGGTGAGGATATTCTGGTGCCATGAAGTGGCTACCCGGGGGATGGCAACGCGCCGATCGTGTGGATCCGGAGGGAAGGACGGCCCCACGCCGTACGGTTCCGCAGCAGGAAACGGTCGTGGAACGTCGCAACGTCCCGCCGGGGGAGCCCACTCCGCCGTCCGCTACCGGGAGCACCAGGCAGGACGCCTATCCGTCCACGCGGGTGCAGCGACGAGCGGGTGGTGACCCGAACAGCGCGGGCCCGGAACGTGCGGGCGGTCGGGCCGTGCTGCTCGGCGAGCACGCCCGTGACATCGACGTCAGCGCCGCGGCCTTCCGCAACCTCGCGGTCGGCGGTGGTATCAGCGGTTTCCTGACCGTGTTGTGCGCGGCGGCGCTGGTCGATTCCCCCGGCGGGGTGTGGCTGTGGATCTGGCAGCTCGTGTTCGGGGTCTCTTTCGTCTGGTTCATCACCTCGGCCAAGGGGTCGTTGAGCGGTCGCGGGTTCCTGGTGGACCAGCGCGGCATCTGCCCCCGCACCAGTGGTGAGGTGTTCGCGGTGCCCTGGGACGAGGTAGCGGCTGCCGGGATCGGTTCGCTGCGCCCGATCGAGAACCGCAGGCTGGTGCATCCCGAGCGTCGGCGTTGTCTGGAACTGTTCCCCGCGGATTCCGCGTTTCCCGGCAGGCATCCCGAACTGGAGCGCTGGCGGGTCGAGGAGCCCCCGCCCATGCAGGGGCTCCCCTCGGTGCGTTACCGATTCCACCTGCCGGTGCTGAGCAGACTTCCCAAGCGGTTGGAACAGGCCGTTCAGGCCGCCGCGCCGCGCGTCTGGGTGGGGAACTACCGCAGGCGGCCCCCGACACCCGAAACCTGATCGCGACCTTGCTCCACGCGGGTTGCGTGGCGGTGTGGTTGCGGAGCCTCTCGCGGTGGTACCGGCTGTGAGAGTGGTAGGGGTTCGGCAGCGCCGAAGCCGCGTCGATTTCTCGCGAAATCGCCGCGCCGGTGAGGTGGTGCGGCCGGGGCGGCGTCGATTTCCCGCGAGATCTCCGAATCCGGAACGATCACCGAAGCGCCGCGGTGAGCGGAGCGGCGCACGGGGACCGGCGCCAGTCGCAGGCCGAGCGGTCAGGCCGGTTCACCGCTTCCGCCGAGACTGTCGAGCGGGTCCGCTGCCACCAGTTCGCGATCCCCGCTGTCGAAGGTGCGCATCCTTCCGGGGCCGGTGGTCGATGTCTCGAACCGCACGCTCACCCGTCCGTGGCCGCAGCCCTGCACCCAGCCGTGTCCCCAGCTGGGGTGGCTCACATCGTCGCCCTGCCGCCACTGCCTCCCCTCGGCGGTGACGGTGGGCGTGGGTGAGCGGGGTGGTTCCGGGGAGGCGGGTGGGCGTTCGCTCTCGTCGGTCTCGGGAACCCGGAACAGGGTGGCCTGTTCGGCGACGGTCAGTCCCGAGTACGAGACCCCGACCAGCCGTACGGGCACGCCGGGACTGACCGCGATTCCGGCCAGCCGTCGCGCGGCGGCCACCAGTTCCTCGCGTTCGGTGGTGGCCGAGGACAGCGTTTCGGAGCGGCTGATGGTGCTGAAGTCGGCATCGCGCACCTTCAGGGTGATGGTGCGTGCCGCGCGCTCGGAGGCCACCAGCCGTCGATGGGCGGCTTCGGCCATGCCGACTATCTCCTCCGCCAGCACTGCCGGATCCGTGTGGTCGGTGTCGAAGGTCGTCTCGGCACTGACCTGTTTGGCCTCGGCCCGTTCGGTCACGGCCCGCTCGTCGATGCCGTGCGCCAGTTCGTGCAGTTCGGTGCCGTGCGCCTGCCCCAGCAACGAGGTCACGTCGCCGAGTTTCAACGCCGCGAGTTCACCGATCGTCTGCACCCCGATGCGGCGCAGTTTGGATTCACCGATGGGGCCGATGCCCCACAGGCGGCGTACCGGCAGCTCGGCCAACAGCTCCCTCTCCTCGTCGGGGGGAACAACCATCGAGCCGTCCGGTTTCGCCATTCCCGAGGCGATCTTGGCCAGTTGCTTGCCCGACCCGGCCCCGACGGACGCGGGCACTCCGACCTCGGTGGCCACCCGGCCACGGAGGGCTTCCGCGAACTCCGCCACGACTTCCGGAGCGGACCCGGTCAACTCGATCGGCTCCAGGAACGCCTCGTCGATCGAAACCTGCTCGAACCGCTCGGAAAGCTGCCTGACTATCGTGAAGACACGCTCGCTCACCTCCCGGTAGAGCCGGAAACGCGGCGGCAGCACCACGGCGGTGCGGCACCGGCGTCTGGCCTCCGACATGGGCATGGCGGAGCGAGCTCCGTACTTCCTCGCCGGATAGCTGGCTCCGGCCACGGTGCCGCGCGGTCCCGTTCCACCGACGAGCACGGCCCGCTCGCGCAGCGTTGGGCGGGTGAGCTGTTCCACGGACGCGTAGAAGGCGTCCATGTCCAAGTGCAGCACCCAACGAGTCATACCGTCATTGAACGAGATTCCACCGACAACGACCAGTCCGGTGCGCCCGTGTCGTACCCACACCGGTGCATACCGGACATCGGAGCGGAAGGCTCCCACGATACGGTGAGATCGTGCTCAGGACTGGTGTCGGATGGTTCCGACTGATCGCGGTCGCCGAGGCTGTCTCGTGGGCCGGGTTGCTGCTCGCGATGGTGCTCAAGTACGGGTTCGGTTTTCCCGAGGCCGTGACCGTCATGGGATGGATTCACGGTCTGGTGTTCACCGCTTACGTAGTCGTCAGCCTGGTGGTGTACGGGCCGCTGCGGTGGAGTTTCCGGGTGCTGGTGCTCGCCCTGATCGCTTCGGTCCCGCCGTTCGGATCGGTGGTTTTCGAGCGCTGGGCGCTGCGACGCGGACTGCTCACCACACCGGAACCGTTGGGGCCCACGTCGTTGTCGAGGCTGGTCGGCGCGTTGCGTGCGTTGAACTGACCGGGGCGTGACGTGCGTGGCCGTCTCCGGTCGCGGGACGGTGGGTCGTCGCACGGCGGTTTCGGCCCGCGGCGTTCCAGCCCCTCGTGGGGGCGAACAGCCGGGAGCTGTGACACGGCTCCGGGGTTGCCGGGACCGTGCCCACTCGAGGACTCCGCGTCGGGAGCGGGAATCGTCGGGTGGTTCCGCTCGACGAGCTTCGGACGACCGAGCCGGAAGAATTCGGTCAGAAGTCCCCGGAAGCCTGTCTGACCTTGCCGAGCAGCTCGGTGAGCTGCTGCGTCTGTCGTTCGGTGATGCCCGAGAGCCCGAAGTCGATGTCGGTGACCGATTCGGTGGCCTTGTCCGTCACCGTGCGGCCGTGTTCGGTGATCTCCACCAGCGTTGTACGTCGATCGGTCGGATGGGGGACGCGTCGCACCAGTTCGTCGGCTTCCAGCCGATCGACGATGTTGGTGACACTGGTCGGGTGCAGTTGCAGCCGGTCCCCCATGACACGCATCGGGAGGCTTCCCTGCCGGGAGAATGACAGCAGTACGAGCGCCTCGTAGCGGGCGAAAGTCAGGTTGTGCGGCCGCAGTGCCGAGTCGACCGCCGACTGCAGGATTTGCTGGACCCGCATGATGCTGGTCACCGCGGCCATCGTCGACGAAGGACCGATACGTTGCGACCAGGTCTCGGCCGCGCGAGCTATGGGATCGAATGGCAGCGGTTGGCGGGGGCTCATGGCATTCGACGCTAGCAGCGTGCTGTTGCACGAACGGGCGATGTGGGGTGTTCGCCGCAGCCGTGGTCGGCGCGTGTCCGACACGTCCGCCACGCGGTGCCGGTAGGTTCGTCGCGGTACCCCTCCGCGAATCCCGATGGAAACGAGACTTCGTAGTCAGGAGAAACACACATGTTGGTCGCATTCAGCGTGGCCCCCTCCGGGGCGGGGGACTCCGACAGCGTGAGTGCCGCTGTCGCGGAGGCGGTGCGGATCGTGCGCGACTCCGGATTACCGCACGAGACGAACGCCATGTTCACCACCGTTGAAGGCGAGTGGGAGGAGGTGATGGACGTGGTTCGGCGTGCCACCGAGGCCGTGTCGTCCAGGGCACCCCGCACCAGTCTGGTGATCAAGGCCGACATCCGGCCGGGTCACACCGACCAACTCCGGGAGAAGGTCGAGCGCGTCGAGCAGCGGCTCGAAGGCGGCAGCTGAGATCGATCCCGGTGGTTCGGCCGAGCGGGGCGGGCGACCAAGAGCCGGACAGCCAAGAACCGGACAACCGAGAACGGCCGCCGGCACGCGCGTCGCGCGGACGCGCGTGCCGTGTGAAGTGCCCGCCGCGACGGGGTGCGAATCCCCGTCGTTCGTGGCGTCCCGGGTCCGTGAGGACGCCGACCGCATCCGTGGTTCACCGGATGCGAGGCGGACCCACCCGCCGCGGCGGACAACCAACTCACGGGGCGGCCTCGGAACGTTCCCGGATCGGGACGCTCCTCGTGCCGCCCAGCGGAGCTCCGTCAGCTCACTTGGACAGCGGGTGGTCGACCACCGGGGCGTTGACGCACTGGGAGTTCTGGGCCGTCAGCAGGTTGAGGGTGACACCGATGACGGCGCTGATGTTGTTGTTGCAGGCCTGGATCGGCACCGCGCTGATGTTGTTGTCGTCCACCGCGTTGATGCCGTCGTTGTCCTTGGTGTCGGCGAACGCGACCGTACCCATGGTCATCATCCCCAGGGTGGCGACGCCTGCTGCACCGGCAACACGGGTTGCAATACGCACTGTCTGATACCTCTCGTCGAACTTGTGGGTAGGGAAAAATCCCGATCGAGTCCCTACGGAGTTGCGGGGCACCGCATGGTGCGGCGCCTCTCGCGGACTCGTGAGTGGGTTTCGACGCTGTCCCGCTCGGAGATTAGAGATTTTCGCCAGATCTCCCTGATCGAGTGATCAAAGCTAACTCGATCGAGAGATAAAATGCCTGCTCGAACGCGTTCGGTGATCTATTCCGGGCTCTTCGCCTTGCCGGACCGGGGTGTCGGGGTGTGCACCGCCTGCCACTGGCGGCGTGGCACGATGGGGGTGTGACACGGCCTGATCCACGCCAGAATTCCGATGCAGCGCAGAGCTCGGCGGCCGCCGCCTCCATGGCAGGGGCGGTCGACCTGTCGGGGTTGAAGAACCGGGCCGACGCCCAGGCCAAGTCCGCGTCCGCGGGCTCGGGCTCCGGTGGTGACTCCGGCGGGGCAGGCGCTTCGGTCGTCGAGGTCACCGAGGCCAACTTCCAGGCCGAGGTGGTCGACCGGTCGATGCAGGTGCCGGTCGTGGTCGACCTGTGGGCGACCTGGTGCCAGCCGTGCAAGCAGCTCTCCCCCATTCTGGAAAAGCTCGCCGGCGAGGGCGGCGGATCCTGGGTGCTGGCCACCATCGATGTGGACAACAACCAGCGCATCGCGCAGCTGTTCGGTGTCCAGTCGATCCCCACGGTGATCGCCATCGCGGGTGGGCAGCCGGTCGAGGCGTTCCAGGGCGTGCAGCCGGAGGAACAGATCCGGCAGTGGATCAGTTCCATCCTGGACTCGCAGCGCGATCAGCTTCCCGGTATCAGCGCCGCCGAGCAGGGCGCGGGCGCCGCTGAGGAGGAGCAGGAGGACTCCCGGTTCACCGCGGCCGAGCAGGCGCTGGAACGCGGTGAGTACGCGGCCGCCGAACAGGCGTACCAGTCGATCCTCGACGCGGAGCCGGACAACGAGCAGGCCAAGGCCGCACTCGCACAGGTCCGGTTCACCGCCCGTGCCGAGAGCGCCGATCCCGGCGCGATCGAGCGTGCCGAGGGCGCACCCGACGACGTCGAGGCACAGCTCGCCGCCGCCGACGCCGAACTGGCGCAACAGCGCGTGGAGGATGCCTTCAACCGGCTGATCGGTACGGTCCGGCGCACTTCGGGTGCGGACCGCGATCGTGTCCGCGAGGAACTGCTGGAGATGTTCGGCCTGTTCCCGGAAGGCGATCAGCGAGTCGCCGACGCGCGGCGTTCGCTGGCCAGCGCGCTCTTCTGAGCCACCTGAGAGTCGGCACCCCGCGAGAGCCGCGGGGTGCCTCGACCGACGGGGTGCCCGCTTCTTCCGTCCCCGTAGCGAACTCGGCGGCAGGCGCCACCGGACTCGTTCCAGGGAGATGAGACGGGAACTCGCCGGTCAGGTGCCGTACTCGGAGGCGCAGGGGGTCATTCCCTGTTGGAATCCGATGCGGAACGCCTCGACCCGGGGGAACCCGGCGGGTACCTGACTACCGGTCATGTCCGCTGCGATCAGACTGTCCTCACCCAGCAGCGCCGCCACGCCCTCGTCGACGTCGCCAGGGGCGATTCGCAGCTTGCCGACCGGATTGCGTTGCCCGATCGGATCCTCCACGAGCAGGCCGCTCCACGCGCCCACCAGACACGCGGTACGCAGCCCCGCCCCGTCACCACGCAGCGACAACCCCGCCGATTCCTGCACGGCCAAGGTGTAGCGGGAGGCCAGCTGGGCATAGGCGGCGAAGTCTCCGTAGCCCGCGGTGCGTTCGCCGTCCGTGGGTGGCTGGGCGATCTCCCGCAGCCCGGCCAGCCGGACCGAGACGGTGTTGGTCTCCACGCAGTACGAAACGGGCTCGGTGCTGTCGGCACCGCCGCAGGATCGGGGACCGATGATCACCCTCGGGGGAGCGAACCCGGTCTCGCTGAAGACCTTCCGCAGGCTCCGCGCCACGGCTCGGATGTTGTCCGCCTCCACCGGAAGATCCGACTCCTGCTTGTCCTTCCAGAAGTGGAACTGGGTGGTTCGTTCCGTGACCGACTTCTCGGTTATCTCGGCACACCGGCTCGGGCCGTCGCTGAAGCCGTACTGAAACGCCGAAACACGGTCGAAGGCGGTGCCGTGAGCCCGGGGATCCGCGAAGCCGGTCCGCCCCGGCGCGTCCCGGATGTAGCTGAGTACTCCCATGACGGTGTTGAGCCCGTTACCGGTCGACACGCGGATGTGTGGTGCCGAGCCCTCCGCCGCGTGCCGGAAGAACGCCCCGGCGAAGCAGTCCGCCTGTTGTTCGCTGACCAGCGTCGGTGTGTCGTCGTCCACGAGGCCCGCCCGGTGTTGTACCGCGTGCCCGATCTCGTGCGCCAGCACGGTTACCGGGGCGAGCTGCCCGAACGTGCTGCGCAGCTTCGGCAGCAGCACCCCGCGGTCCCAGGCGATCGTGTCGCTTCGCGGGCAGTAGAAGGCGTTCGCCAACCCGGCCAGCCGCTGTCCGCAGACGCGCCTGTCGGTGTTCCGGGAATCGTACGAGACCAACCGTGCGATCGGACGGAACGCGGTGCCGTCGAAAGTGTCCGGATAGGCCGTTTTCCAGTACTGCCGCACGTCGGCGACCGTGTCGACCGCGAGGGTGTCGATCTCACCACCGGTACTCCCGACCACCGGCAACTTCGCGTCCGTGACACCCGGCTTGCGGCCACTCGGGCCGTCACTGGCGGGCAGCCCGGCCACCGTGTCGACCTCCGGCTCGTCGTTGGCGGTCGGAATTCCGTCGATCGGACGGGAGCACCCCGTCACCAACAAGCACAGTGCGACGGCGGTCGCCGAACCTGCCAGCAGGCGCCGCGTCGTCGAGCTTCGTCCCACTGACGTGTCCCATCCTCGAAATCGCTCGGGTCCTGTCCCTCCACCTCGGCTCGGCAGAGCGCCACGCGCAGCGTAGCGAATGAACCATCCCCGACACTTCCCCAGGCGCACCCGCCCGAGAACCACCTGAATCCCGGAGGTTCGCACAACTCGACGTGTCGTTCCGCACGGGGCGGCACCCTACGAACAGGACTTCGCGGTACCGCTCACCCCGGCCCGGAACGCCCGCAACTCCTCGAAGCCACTGGCCGTGCTCGTGCCGAACACCTCCCGGCGTGCCGCGTCAGCGGCGAGCACGGCGCGGATCGCCTCGTTCAGGTCCGAGCCGGATGCGCGATCGGTGTCGCGTACCAGGTGACCCGTGTAGGCACCCGTGAGACACGCGGCACGGATTCCCCGCCGTTCCGGCGTCCCGGAAGCCGTCCCCCGTGCGGCGGCGGTGGCGAACGCGCCGATCAGGGACGTTTCGGCGGCCTGGTCACCGAGCTCGTAGATCGAACGCCGTAGTCGTTCGCGATTGACCGCGAGCACGTTCCCACCGCAGTCGGTGAGGATGGCGGCCCCCGCGCATCCGGCCGCCTCCGGTGCCAGCAGCTTCGGCGGATCCCACCGACCGCCCCGCCGTTCCACCAGCTCGTCGAAGAACTGTCGGGCCGGGGGAACTCGGTCGCGCAGCAGCGCCGTCACGTCGCGGTTGCCCCGCGAGCCGCCTCCGGCCGACCACTCACCGCTGAGCTCGCGCCCGGTGGTGCACGTTCGCGGACCGTTCGTGTAGCCGTCCTGGAACGCGCCCGTGCGCTCGTAGGCGGTGCCGTGCGCGTCGGCGACGCCTCGGGCCGCCGGATCCGCGAAATTGATCAGCGCTCGCAACGCGGCGTCCAGTTCGGCCGAGTCCATTCGCAGCCGTCGCGAGTCACCGTCGACGACCCACCGCACGTAGCTGCCCGCGTAGCAGTCCGCGGTGGTCTCGATCCGCAGCGGACTCCGCTCGCCGGACGCGGGTTCGCCGTCGAGCCGATGCGCCACCGCGTGCCCGATCTCGTGCGCCAGCACCAGCACCACGGCCGACTGGCCGTAGTGGTCGCGCAGCACCGGCAGCATCGCCGCGCGATCCCACGCGATCGCGTCCACGGAGGCGCAGTAGTAGGCGTTGCCGGTCAGCTCCGCCACGTCGGCCGAACACGGCGGCGGTGTGGCGTTCTCGTCGGTGGTGTCCACCGAGAAGAAGCCGCCGTCCAGGTCGTGCCAGTCCCGTCCGAACACTCGGCGGAACTCGCCCTCCCAGTAGTCCTGCGCGTCGGTGACCACCGTCGCCGCCAGTTCGTCCACGGCGGAGGAATCGGTCCCGAACACGAAGGAGGGAGCCACGGCGTGACGAAGGACACCCGGATCGGGGGTGGGTGCGCTTCGGATCGCGGTACAACCGCTCAGCACCGCGAGCAGCACCAGCGGCAGCAGCGACACGACCCGGCACCGCGCCTTCCGAACGGATCTCCCCGAAGGGGGCCGGCTCCGCGCCGTCGTCGAGGTCCGCGAGTCCGTTTCGGCACGATTCGCTCGGAGAACGCGGTCGCGGCGGGGTCCGGTGGGCACGTACACCAGGCTCGCATGCCGGGTTTCGCGCGTGGGTGGTTCGGGACTCGCGTCCCGGCGAGATACCCTGCGCGTCCGTGAGAGCCGTTCGTCGCTTCACCGTCAGCGCGCACCTGCCGGATTCCCTACAGGCCCTGGGCCGACTGGCCATCAACCTGCGCTGGAGTTGGCATCCGCCCACCCAGGATCTTTTCGCCTCCGTCGAACCGGACGTGTGGACGGAGGTCGGTGGCGATCCGCTCCGACTGCTGGCCGAGGTCCCCGCGGAGCGGTTGGACAGGTTGGCCGCGGACGAGGACTTCCTCGCCCGCTGCCGCGCGGTCGACGACGACCTGCGTCGTTATCTCACGGTGCCGCGGTGGTACCAGCAACGCCGCGACGAGGGAACACCGCTGCCCTCGTCGATCGCGTACTTCTCGATGGAGTTCGGTCTGACCGAGGCGCTCCCCAACTACTCCGGTGGGCTCGGGGTGCTGGCCGGGGACCATCTCAAGTCCGCCTCCGACCTCGGGCTTCCGCTGGTGGGAGTGGGGCTGCTCTACCGCTCCGGTTACTTCCGGCAGTCGCTCTCCCCCGAGGGATGGCAGGTGGAGCAGTACCCGGTGCTGGATCCGCGCGGGCTGCCGCTGGAGCTGTTGACCCGTCCCTCCGGGGAGCCCGTGATGGTGCACGTCGCGGTGCCCGAGGGCAGGCTGCTGCGGGCCCGGATCTGGAAGGCCCAGGTGGGGCGCGTCCCGTTGTTGCTGCTGGACAGTGACGTCGACGACAACGAGGACGACCTGCGGGGCGTCACCGACCGGCTCTACGGCGGGGACGCCAGCCATCGGATCAGGCAGGAGATCCTCGCGGGCATCGGTGGGGTGCGCGCGGTGCGCGCCTACTGCGAGCTGACCGGCACACCCGCCCCCGAGGTGTTCCACACCAACGAGGGCCACGCCGGTTTCCTCGGGCTGGAGCGCATCAGGGAACTGCTCGCCGATCCCGGTCTCGGCTTCGACGAGGCGGTGGCCGCGGTCCGCGCCGGTACCGTGTTCACCACCCACACCCCGGTCCCCGCGGGGATCGACCGCTTCCCGATTCACCTGGTCCGGCACTACTTCGGTGACGGCTCCGCGCAGTCGTTGCTTCCCGGAGTTCCGACGGACAAGGTCGTCGAGCTCGGTGCCGAGGACAAACCGGGTACTTTCAACATGGCCAACATGGGGTTGCGGTTGGCGCAGCGCGCCAACGGCGTCTCCGAGCTGCACGGCGGTGTCAGCAGGCGGATGTTCAGCGGTCTGTGGCCCGGTTTCGACACGGAGGAGATCCCGATCTCCTCGGTCACCAACGGGGTGCACGGTCCCACCTGGTCGGCGCGGGAACTCGGCAAGCTGATCGGCGAGTCGGAGATGGACCAGGGGGCGGGGCTGCGCGGCATCGAGCCGGTCAGCGACTCGCTGCTGTGGGAGCTGCGCAGCTCGTTGCGCGGCAGGCTCGTCGAGGAGGTGCGACGCAGGCTGCGGCATGCCTGGTTGCGGCGTGGTGCCTCCGAGCTGGAGCTGGGCTGGTGCGACTCGGTCTTCGATCCCGATGTGCTGACCATCGGGTTCGCCAGGAGAGTGCCCACCTACAAACGGCTCACCCTGATGCTGCGGGACCCCGAACGGCTGCGCGCCCTGCTGCTGGATCCGGACCGTCCCGTGCAGGTGGTGGTCGCGGGCAAGTCACATCCCGCCGACGAGGGTGGCAAGGCCATGATCCAGCGCATCGTCCGGTTCGCCGACGATCCCGAGGTGCGCCACCGCATCGTCTTCCTGCCCGACTACGACATGTCACTGGCCAGGTACCTCTACGCGGGCTGCGACGTGTGGTTGAACAACCCGGTGCGTCCGCTGGAGGCCTGCGGAACCTCCGGCATGAAGTCGGCGCTCAACGGCGGGTTGAACCTCTCGGTGCGCGACGGCTGGTGGGACGAGATGTACGACGGCCACAACGGCTGGGCCATCCCCAACGCCGACGGGGTCAGCGATCCGGAACGCAGGGACGATCTGGAGGCCAACGCGCTCTACGAGCTGATCACCGAGCACGTCGCCCCGATGTTCTACGAGCGAAACAGCGACGGCCTGCCCGGTCGCTGGATGTCGATGGTGCGGCACACGCTGGCCACGCTGGGACCCAAGGTGCACTCCTCCCGCATGGTGCGCGAGTACGTCGACAACCACTACTCGCCCGCGGTGCGCTCGGTGCAGGCCGCCACCGCGAACGACTACCGGGGGGCGAAGGAGATCGCGAGCTATCGGGAGCGGCTGGACGAGGCGTGGAGCGCGGTGCGGGTCACCGACACCTACATGTCCGTTGAGGACGGTTCCACCCCGCTGCTCGGCGGCAAGATCACCGTGCGCGCGCTGGTGGAGCTCGCGGGCCTGCACGACTCCGACGTGACCGTGCAGGTCGTGGTGGGCAGGGTGGACGACTCCGACGAGCTGCGCGACTTCGTCACCACTTCGATGCGCTGTGTCGCCGACGGCGGCTACCAGGCCACCGTGACGCTGCCGCACACCGGACCCGCCGGCTACACCGTTCGGGTGCTGCCCAAGCACCGGTTGCTCTCCAGCCCCGCCGAGCTCGGCAAGGTGGTGCCCGCCGACGAGAAGTCGTGAACCGCTCCTATCGAACGGCCTCGCTCCGGTGCTCCTGTGCGTGCCCGCGCTGGTCGACCGCGGGAACGCCGCTCAACCCACCACGTCCAGGCGTTCCCGCACCGAGCGGACCCGAGGCCACCAGTCCGCGAGGCGTTCCGCGTCGGCCAGCGTCTCGCGAGCCCGCCCGTTCTCGCCCTCGGCCATGTACGCCCTCGCCAGCGTCGCCAGGTTGTCCGCCCGGCTGGTGGTCGAGGTCGAGTACTCCGCCCCGGTCCCGCACAGCCGGACCGCCTCCGCCGTTTCGCCCTGTGACAGCGCGAGCAGCCCGAACGTTCCGCTGAGCTCGAAGGCGGGGAAGCCCAGCCGGACGGAGTCGTGCAGCGCCCGCTCGGCCGTGGGCACGATGTCGGCGGCGGGAAGCTGTCCCGCCTCCGCCGCGGCCAGCCCCAGTCCGGCCAGTCCCGCGAGCATGTAGCACATCTCCCGTCGCGGCGGTTGCTGCTCGGACAGCCGTCCCAGCAGCAGCATGGTGGCCGTGTCGAACTCACCGCGCGCCTCGTGCATGGTCACCCGGCAGGACAGCGCGGTGTGCGAGTCCGGTGCGATCCGGTCGAGCTCGTCCACCACGGCCCGCGCCCGGTCGAGCTCACCGCGTTGCAGCAGCGTGTGTGCCTCGGCGGCGTAAGCGCCCGCGCGGAACTCCCGTGCCCGTCCCGCGTCCTGTCTGGGTAGTCCGAACAGCAGCCATCCCGTCGAGGTGCGCAGCGGCGTCCTGCCGGGGATCAGCTGGTACAGCAGCACCGCGCTCGCGGCAGGCGCGAAGCCGTCCCAGAACGGTGTCCCGAGCCCGAACCAACCCGCGGTAGCCACGGCCACCCCGAACAGCGCCGAGACGAGTCCGGCCGTCCAGCAGCGCGTGATGACCGGTTCCCGCCGTGGACCGATGTCCGCGCTGAGCACCACGGGCAGTGTGCGAAAGGTCACTTCCACTTGTCCGGCGCGTACGGTGCCGAGTCGACGCCCCGCGCCGATCACGATGTGTCGAACCCGCAGTCCCAGGAGGAACGAGCCCAGCAGTAGGCCCGTCCGAGTGCACATGGGGAGCACGATCGTGCCGAGCAGTGCCCCGGTCACGGCCGCGAGCACACCGAGAGCGCCGTTGCCCAGGACTGTTTCCACGGTCGTCAGTACGACCAGGGCCACCGTCGCAGCCACGAACCAGGGTTTGCCGAGTAGTCTCAACCAGGGATGCACGGGCGAGGGATGTTACTCGTCCCCGTCGGAATCGGCCGTCGATTTCGCGGGAAAAACTGGCATATCGTGGCCGGTGGGGTTGTCTCCCGGTGGAGGAGCCCCACCGGGAGAGCGGGACAATGACAAGCGCGGACGCGGAAACCCCGCCGGTCCGCGGCGGAGGCGAAGCGCGTGTCGACCAACGCGCGCACAACGGCCGGTCACGGCTGGGAGGTAGACGTGGACGACCTGGTCATCCGGATGGATGGCGTCAGTGTCCGGCGGGCGGCGAACACACTCGTGACCGATGTGGACTGGTCGGTCGAGCTGGACGAGCGCTGGGTGGTACTCGGGCCCAACGGCGCGGGGAAGACGACCGTCCTCAAGCTCGCCGGTGCCGAGATGTATCCCACCACCGGCGCTGTCGACGTGCTCGGTGAGCGGCTCGGCAGCACCAACGTTTTCGAGCTGCGCCCTCGCATCGGGCTGTGCTCGGCCGCGTTGGCGTCGAGGATGCCCACCGAGGAGCTCGTGCGCGACGTCGTGGTCAGCGCGGGTTACGCGGTGGTCGGCAGGTGGAACGAGGACTACGACCACATCGACACCGAGCGCGCCGAGGAACTGCTGCGCGGCATGGGCATCGCCGAGCTGGCCGATCGGCCCTTCGGCACCCTCTCCGAGGGAGAGCGGAAACGTGCCCTGATCGCGCGGGCGCTGATGACCGATCCCGAGATGCTGTTGCTGGACGAACCCGCTGCCGGGCTGGATCTCGGTGGGCGCGAGGACCTGGTCGCCAGGCTCTCGGCGTTGGCCCTCGACCCGGACGCGCCCGCGATGACGCTGGTGACGCACCACGTGGAGGAGATCCCGCCGGGATTCACCCACGCGCTGCTGCTTCGCGAGGGCGGCGTGGTCGCGCAGGGGCTGCTCGATGACGTGCTCACCGAGCGGAACCTCTCCGAGACCTTCGGCCAGGACCTGCGGTTGCAGCGCACCGGGGATCGCTACTTCGCGACGCGGCGCGACTGATCGTGGTTTTCCGGTGGGAGTGCGCGGTTAGAGGATGAGAAAGCCCTGCTGCCACTGCACGGTGGTGGGGCGTTCCCCGCTGTGGGTGTATTCGGTCAGGGCCCGGCGTACCTCGGTTTGGGGAAGTGAGGCCGAGGCGGGCAGGAGGTCGGGGCCGTCGCAGGCGAACACCAGTTCCGGTGCGTCCTCGGGTGCGTGTGGGTTGAGAGTGTCCAGCACGGTGTCGGTGCCGATCCAGGTCATCGCTGCCCAGCCGGTAGGCGGGTGGGAGGCCACCCGCAGGTAGGCCGGTGGGAACAGGGCTCCTCCTTCGTCTCGGTCGGAGCGTGCTGGTCGGTCCCAGGCGCAGACGATGGTGGTGCGGCTGTAGTCGGTGTTCTCGGCGAGAACGAGGTCGAGCAGTGTTTCGACCCCGTCCGGGGCGCTGGCTGTGTGGGTGCGCTCGTCTTGATCGAAGAGCACGGTGACGACGGTGGCAGTGTCGATGGTGGTCATGCTTGTCCCTCGATTCGTCGTGGCTGGGTAGCTCCGGGTTCCCACACGTCCAGAATCGAGCCGCGGGGCAGGATGGTGCGGATCGCCTTCTCGCAGGAGAGATCGCCGGAGCACATCCGGTTGTTGATCGTGACGGCTCCGTGGGTGATTCCGGCTTCGCGCATCCGCATCGCTGCCTGTGTCTCCACGTGTTGGGATACCGCCGGTGGCCCAGCGCGTAGCCGGTCGCCGCCGAAAGTGGGATCACCGGTCAGTACCACGTCGATCCGGCTGACCCGTTCCCGCTGCGTTCGCTGTTCCGGTGTTTCCTCGGAGTCCGGTCCACGCTCCCACCTTTCAGTTCCAGCGTTCCAGATAGGGCGCCCCCTGCCACCACTGCGCAGGGCAACATCCCCCGATCCGGGGAAACGCAGTATTCCCTGCGTGGGGGACCGAGGTTGGTCCCGATCCGGTAGTTCCTCGCGGGCCTGATGCACCCACTCGTCGATCGAGCCGGGGACGTCGCTGACCGGAGGCCGGTAGGTCGATGGGTGGGGAATACTGGGCGGAGGCTGGTCGCCGCTCATGCCGAGCCCGGCGAGGTAATCCACCAGATGCTTGCGGGAGCTCCCGCACAGGGCGAGCACGTCGTCGATGAGCTCGCGAGCCTGGTGGAACAGGCCGATGGCCTCGTACAGTTGTGGGTTCCGGCTGCCGTCGGAGATCTCATCGAGGGTGGGCAGGGCGTACTCGTCGAGCCAGACCCGTGCCTGTTGTAGTTGTTCGGTGGGTAGTTGTGCGAGAGCACCGCTGACCTCGTTTGCCAGGTGTCGCACGTCGGAATCGGACACCTTGGCTCCTTACAGGGCAGTGGTGTAGTCGCGCGTATGGTCGGAAGCCAGCGTCATGGCCTGCAGGGCTTCGCCGCTCTTCTCATGGGCCAGGCTGAGCCGTCCCAGCGCCTGCCGCACGTGCACCTGGTCGGAGCCACTGGCCACCTGCCACAGCTGACAGCGGAGCTCGTCGAGCATTACTGATCTCCTATCAGCAGGGGACGACAGCGAAGGCGTACGAGCGGGAGCGGTTCAGGTTCGAGCGTGGTGCGTTCTTCGTCGCATAGAAAGCCGGGAACACAAGAAAACACCGGCCTCGGTCGGGGACGGCGCATCAGCATTACTGGATTGCTCACCAGTGTAGTGCGTTTGGTGGTTGTCTCGTCGGTTCGCGGTGTCCGTCCGGTGTCGTATGATCCGCGCCATGCGCCCGTTTCCGACGCCCGCCGAGTACGGCAAGTGGGATGTGCTCCCCGAAGATCCCCCGGAGTCCGAGCTCGACTTGTCCAACGAGGACGTGACCGACGCACTCGTACGCCGCGAGAGACTCAAGGACGAGTGGCGCGGATACTGGCACTACCCGTACGGAGAGCACGACCCCGCGGCAGCCAGGGAAACCCCCGAGACCGCCGAGGCGTGGCGGAATTGGTTGCTGCGGCGCTCGTATCAGGGCATCGCGTTCATCAACGGGTGTATTGTGCGCTGGTCGGCGGATTCGCGGGCGCGGACAAAATCGGGGCGTCCCGCTGCCTAGCGGGGCGCCTCGCGTTTTCCGTCAGTTCCCCGGATCGGATTGGTTCCGGCACGAGTCGCACAGCTCCCCGTCCCGATCGGCGTTCCCGCTACACATCCGGCATGAACCCATCGTAATCACCTCCGGAAGGATTCTCACCCGCATCTATTGCGAGGGCGATCCTCCGGGAAGGTGAGATGCTAGGTGGGCGCGCTCTCGGTATTTTCCGTGCGCTGCAGGGGCGTCCGTGAGTTGATGTATAGATAGAGCTGGCAACTGTTGGTCTCGATCACGGCGTCGACGTCGCCACCTTTGGTGAGTACCCACCGGTCGCGAGAGTTGTCGCGTTCGTCCTCGCCGTTCAACGTGTGATTCCAGGGGTGTTCCAGCTGAAGAACACGTCGCGGGTGCTGTGGGTGTGGATGGTTTCCGTGACCCACACGGCGGTGTGGTGCGGATCCGTCAGCACCTCGCTCGGTGTGTGGTACCTGCGTTCCCTGACCCCGGTCACAGCGGGCAGCAGGTAGCCGTGCCAGTGCAAACCCCGGGTACGCCAGGTGCCGGGAAGTGGTTCGAGGATCTCGGGCAGGTCCACTTTCGTCCCCTCGGTGGTGGTGGGAACCGCCCGGCCGGACGGGGAAGGGGAGAGACCGGCCGGGCGGTGGACGGCCCGGCACCGGATGTCGGGGTCTCGACGGTGTCGGGCCGTGGCTTACAGGGCGCGGAGTCCGGCCAGCACGCGGGCGAGCAGATCCGGGTCCGTCCCGTCGAGTGTGAGCGGGCTGTCCGCCGTGGGCCGACCGGGGAGGTCGCTGCTTCCGGGACGGCGTTTCGTCACGGCCGACAGCGGCAACGTGCCGCGCCAGTGCGAGAACCGGGCCAGTCCGAGGGCGGGCATGATCTCGGTCAGCGCCGCGTCGGCCCGGACCTCGTCAGGCATCGGTGTCGCCGTCGACGACGGTGGTCCCGTCCAGCTCGTCGGCGTAGCGCCGGAGGTGGTCGGCCATCTGTTCGAACACCTCGGCGGCCTCGCGGCACTGCCGTCCGGTGGCCAGCCGCCCGGCGATGTCGTGCGAGAGCTGTTCCATGCGCCACTGCTCGTGCGCGACCCACATCGCGAACTCGCCGGGACTCATGCCCGTTCTCCCGCCCGGATCGCCGCGTCCAGCACCGCGCGCAGGTGCCGGGCCTGCGCGAGCGTCCACCGTGTCCGGTTGTAGACGGTCGGCGTGTCGATCTGGACCACGTCCGGCGTGTGCGGCGACATCCACACCCGCACCGACCCCGAGCCACCCTCATGAACACACCTCGCCCGTTCGCCGAATTCTGTCAAGTCATATCGTTGTGGCATTCGATACGCTCCATGCTGGATTGAGTACCGCTTGGTGCTGGTACCAAATAATCCCGGTACCGGTACCGAATGATCAATCGCCTAATCGGATGATCTGGCGCGCTGGCTGAATACGCTAGAGTTTGGTGACATGGCCGAGACCAACCCGGCGCCGCGTGCCTACCTGCTGGGCTCCGAACTGCGCTACGCGCGTACGCAGGCGAACTTGACGATGCGTGACCTGGCCGCACGGCTGGACGTGACGCACACCGTGATCGTCCGGTGGGAAAACGGCTCGCGGGTGCCCTCGTCCGACTCGGTATCAGCGGTCTGTGCTGTGCTCGGACTGTCCAGCGCGGAACGCGACCGGTTGACCGACATGGCGCGGGCGGCGGCCAACGAACCGGCGAACTCCGTCTCCGTGGGACAGACGGGTGCGCAGGATCAACTGGCGGCATTGCTGGAATACGAACGCAACGCGTCCACGATTACCGACGTGGCTCCGGTGCTCATGCCGGGTCTGACGCAGACCTCGGACTACGTGCGTGCCATCGTCGGCACGGACAGCGATGATGTCGACAAGTGGGTCAACATGCGGTTGGGCCGCAAGGACATCATTACCCGGCGGCGGAACGCAGCGCACTACGTGGCGTTCCTGCTGGAGGCCGTGCTGTACCAGCGGATCGGCGACCGCGACACCCACGTCGATCAGTTGTACCACCTGGCCGAACTGGGAAAACGTGACAATGTCGAGATTCGTGTGATCCCGGCGACCGCTGGGTGGACCCCGGCGCACACGGGACCGTTCGTTCTGTTGGAATTCAGCCGCGCCGAGCCTGTAGTGCACCTCGAACACCACAGGTCCAGCGCGACGCTGCGCGACGACGAGGACGTGACAGCTTATCTCGACGCGAGAGATCATCTCGCCCGTGTGGCGATGAACCCGGAGGACTCGATCGGGCACATCGCCGCCGTGGCCGACCGATTGGAGAATACAGCGTGACTCTATCGCAGCTGCCCGACAACTGGCGCAAGTCCAGTAGGTCGAGCAATCAGACCAACTGCGTCGAGATCGGCCGCATCGGCACTGGCGCGGCGGTGCGTGACACCAAGGACCGCTCCGCCGGGTACTTCACCACCACCGGCACGCAGTGGGCCGCGTTCATCGACGCCGTCAAGAACGAACGGTTCGACTGATCCGGTAGTCCGGTAACCGAGTTGGTCCCGGTACGCGTTGAACCGCTCTGCGGGGCCACTCGGTTCGTGCTGTGCTCCGAGCGGAGTGCCGGTGTCACGCGCTGTACGTCCCGGGCTCGAACCGCCGCGGGGCCAGCGCTGCCCGGAGCGAGCCCGGGCGCGGTGGTTGTGACCGAGGCCACGGGCGCGGCGGGTGTTCCAGCGCGGTAGCCTGCGGCACCGTTCGTGGTTGGATCAGCGCGTTTTCACAGGCTTTCAGGAGGTTTGCGACGTGGGTGAGTTCGTCGGGCTCGAAGTGGACGGCGGTATCGGCACGATCCGGCTGGATCGGCCCAAGATGAACGCGCTCAACAGCCAGGTCGAGCGCGAGATTCTGGAGGTAGCCAACGAGGCCGCCGAGCGGGACGACGTGCGTGCGGTGATCGTCTACGGTGGCGAGAAGGTGTTCGCGGCCGGTGCCGACATCAAGGAGATGTCGGAGAAGTCGGCCACCGAGATGGCGAGCAAGGAGCGCAGCGGGCTCTCCGCCGCGTTGACCGCGGTGGCCGAGATTCCCAAGCCCACGGTGGCCGCCATGACCGGATACGCGCTCGGGGGCGGTTTCGAGCTGGCGCTCACCTGCGACCGCCGCATCGCCGCCGAGGGACTCAAAGTAGGACAGCCCGAGATCCTGCTCGGCGTGATCCCCGGTGCCGGTGGCACGCAGCGACTGGCTCGGCTGGTCGGCCCGAGCAAGGCCAAGGACATCGTCTTCAGCGGCAGGTTCGTCGAAGCGCAGGAGGCGCTGTCGATCGGTATGGTTGACGAGATCGTGGCCGCCGAGGACGTCTACGCCGCCGCGCGCCGCTGGGCCGAGCAGTTCGTCAACGGCCCCGTCCACGCGCTCGCCGCGGCGAAGCGGGCCATCGACGAGGGACTGGAGGTCGATCTGCACACCGGGCTACGGATCGAGACCCACCTGTTCACCTCGCTGTTCGCCACCGAGGACCAGAAGATCGGGATGCGCTCGTTCATCGAGAACGGTCCCGGCAAGGCCGAGTTCACCGGCAACTGATCCGGCGGCATCGTGGCATACCGGTTCGACCCTTCCGACGTCGCGTTTCTGCGTTCCGCACCGGGACGGCAGGCGTTGGAACGGGTCGCGCGACTCCCGCTGACCGACTCCTCCCGCCTGGCGGACACGGCAGCCGCCCGGGAGGTGGCGGGCGAGCGGTACGCCGCGGCGGTGCTGGAGACCGTCGCGCTGCGTCGCAGGGCCGCCGCCAAGCTGCGCGACGCCGCGGACTGGCTGTTCACCGACACCGCGTTGCAGCAGGCCACGACCGGTTCGGTCGCCGCGCACCGCGCCGCCCGGCTGGTGGGCAGGGACGTGCACGACGTCACCTGTTCCATCGGGGCGGATCTCGCGGAGATCGCGCCGCTGGCCCGGAGCTTCGTCGGTTCCGATCGCGACGAGGTGCGGCTCCGCATGGCCCGCGGCAACCTGGCTGCGCGCGGTGTCGAACCGATGCTGGTGCGGGCGGACGCACTGCGACCGGTGACCACGGCGACCACGGTGGTCGCCGACCCCGGCCGCCGCGACGGCGCGGGACGCAGGAAGTGGAGCCCGGAGGACCTGGAACCGCCGCTGCGGGAGCTGGTCGAGACCTACCGGGACCGCGACCTGGTCGTGAAGTGCGCGCCCGGACTGGACTTCGAGGCGGTGCCGGAACGGGCCGAGATCGAGCTGGTCTCGCTGGCCGGGCAGGTGCGTGAGGCGTCGCTGTGGTTCGGCGGCCTGGCCGAACCGGCGGTGCGTCGCGGGGCCACCCTGCTCGACGAGTCGGGTGGGACGAAGCTGCGCGTCACCGACGCCGAGCCGGACGACTGCCCGGAGCGGTCGATCGGGGAGTGGCTGGTGGATCCGGACGGCGCCGTCGTGCGCGCCGGGCTGGTGCGGCACTACGCCGCCCGCTACGGCCTGGGGCAGCTCGACCACCGCATCGCCTACCTGACCGGTGAGACACCACCCCCGGGCGTGCGGGCGTTCCGAGTGCTGGAGCACGGCAAGTACAACGAGAAGAGCCTGCGTGCGCTGCTGCGCGGCCACGGTGTCGGGCGGCTGGAGATTCTGGTCCGCGGCCTCGACATTGATCCGGACGCCCTGCGCCGGAGGCTCAAGCTCTCCGGCGACGAGGCGGCCACCGTGGTGCTCACCCGCGTGGGCAGAACCCCCACGGCGATACTGTGCCGCGCGGAGACGGGCTGATACCGCCCCCGCTTCCGCCCGGCTCCCTTCCGCTCGGCGCGGCCGTCGTCGGGACCGTCGAGTGTGATTCGTGAAGCACGGCGGCGTGCCGCCCGCCGGGATCTCTATCCTGGAGAGAGTATGGCCACTGCACCCGTTCCGCCCTCGCTGTCCGAGCTCCGCGACCGCCTCGACGAACTCATGCCGCAGGACCACCGGCGGCTGCGGCGGCGCATCGAAGGCGCGCACAAGATCCGCGACCAGGAGGCGTTGCGCGGCGTCGCGTCCGAGATCTCGGACGACATCACGGCCGCGCACGAGCGCGTCACCCGCCGCAGGGAGCAGGTTCCCGAGATCACCTATCCCGCGGAGCTTCCCGTCACCGGGCGGCGGGAGGACCTGATGAGCGCGATCCGGGACAACCAGGTGGTCATCGTCGCCGGGGAGACCGGTTCGGGCAAGACGACGCAGCTGCCGAAGATGTGCCTGGAACTGGGCCGCGGCGTATTCGGTTCGATCGGCCACACCCAGCCGCGCAGGCTCGCCGCGCGCACCGTCGCCGAGCGGATCGCCACCGAACTCGACGTCGAGGTGGGCGGCGCGGTCGGATACCAGGTTCGGTTCACCGAACGCGCCGACGAGGACACCCTGGTCAAGCAGATGACCGACGGCATCCTGCTCGCGGAGATCCAGCGGGACAGGCTGCTGCGGCGCTACGACACGCTGATCATCGACGAGGCCCACGAGCGCAGCCTCAACATCGATTTCATCCTCGGCTACGTCAAGCAGATCCTGCCCAAGCGCCCCGACCTCAAGGTGATCATCACCTCGGCGACCATCGATCCGGAGCGGTTCTCCAGGCACTTCGACGACGCGCCGATCGTGGAGGTCTCCGGCCGCACCTATCCCGTCGAGGTGCGGTACCGGCCGCTGGTCGACGACTCCGACGAGCTCGAGGACGTCGAGCGCGACCAGATCACGGCCATCGGCGACGCGGTGGACGAGCTGTGCGCCGAGGGGCCCGGTGACATCCTGATCTTTCTCAGCGGTGAGCGGGAGATCCGCGACGCCGCGGAGGCGCTGGAACAGCGCAAACCGGCCCGGACCGAGGTGCTTCCGCTGTACGCGCGGCTGTCCTCGGCCGAACAGCAGCGCGTTTTCCAGCGGCACTCCACGCGGCGCATCGTGCTCGCCACCAACGTCGCCGAGACCTCGTTGACCGTGCCGGGCATCAAGTACGTCATCGACCCCGGCACCGCGCGGATATCCCGCTACAGCTTCCGGACCAGGGTGCAGCGGCTGCCCGTCGAGCCCGTCTCGCAGGCTTCGGCCAACCAGCGCAAGGGGCGCTGCGGTCGCGAGTCCGAGGGGATCTGCGTCCGGCTGTACTCCGAGGAGGACTTCCTGGCCCGGCAGGAGTTCACCGATCCGGAGATCCTGCGCACGAACCTCGCCTCGGTGATCCTGCGGATGACCTCGCTGGGGCTGGGCGAGGTGGCCTCGTTCCCGTTCGTGGAACCCCCCGACCGGCGGCAGATCACCGACGGGGTGAACCTGCTGCACGAGCTGGGCGCGCTGGAGCAGTCCACCAAGCGGGGCAAGCAGGACAACCAGCGGCTGACCAAGGTCGGCTCGAAGCTGGCGCAGCTGCCGATCGACCCGAGGCTGGCCAGGATGATCGTCGAGGCCGAGGTGAACGGGTGCGTGCACGAGACGATGGTCGTGGCGGCCGGACTGTCGATCCAGGATCCCAGGGAACGTCCCACGGAGCACCAGCAGGCAGCCGATCAGCAGCACGCCAGGTTCCACAACAAGCAGTCCGACTTCCTCGCCTACCTCAATCTCTGGCAGTACCTGCGTGACCAGCGCAAGGAGCTCTCCGGCAACCAGTTCCGACGAATGTGCCGCAACGAGTACCTGAACTACATCCGGGTGCGGGAGTGGCAGGACCTCTACAGCCAGCTGCGGCAGATGGTCAACTCGCTCGACATCTCGATCAACGACGAGCCCGCCGACGAGGACCGGGTGCACCAGTCGCTGCTGGCCGGGCTGCTCTCGCACATCGGGTTGAAGGACACCGAGCGCAAGTCCGGTTCCAACCGCCGCTCCGGCACCGAGTACCTGGGTGCGCGGGGTGCGAAGTTCGCGATCTTCCCCGGCTCGGCGCTGTTCAAGAAGCAGCCGCAGTGGGTCATGGCGGCCGAACTGGTGGAGACCTCCCGGCTCTGGGCGCGCACCGTCGCGAAGGTGGAACCCGCCTGGATCGAGCGACTGGCGGGGCACCTGGTCAAGCGGCACTACAGCGAGCCGCACTGGGAGAAGGACAAGGGCGCGGTGATGGCCTATGAACGAGTGACGCTCTACGGCGTTCCGCTCGTGGCGGGCCGCAAGGTCAACTACGGCCGCGTCGAACCCGAACTCTGCCGCGAGCTGTTCATCCGGCACGCCCTGGTCGAGGGCGACTGGGACACCCGCCACGAGTTCTTCCACACCAACCGCAAGCTGCTCGCGGAGGTCGAGGAGCTGGAACAGCGCGCCCGGCGCCGCGACATCGTCGTGGACGACGACGCGCTCTACGACTTCTACGACCAGCGGGTCGGTGCCGAGGTGGTTTCCGCCCGCCACTTCGACACCTGGTGGAAGAAGGTCCGGCGCCGGCAGCCCGACCTGCTCACCTTCCCGAGGTCGTTGCTGTTCAACGAGACCTCCGCGAGCGTGACCGACACCGACTACCCGGACTTCTGGCAGCAGGGCAGGCACCGGTTGCGGCTGAGCTACCAGTTCGAGCCCGGCAGTGACGCAGACGGGGTGACCGTGCACGTGCCGGTGGCCGTGCTCAACCAGCTCAGCCCCGCCGGTTTCGACTGGCAGATCCCAGGGCTCCGCGAGGAGCTGATCACGGCGCTGCTCAAGGCACTGCCCAAGCAGTGGCGACGTGAGTTCGTGCCGGTTCCCGACCACGTCAGGGCGCTGCTCGCGCGGCTGCGACCGTACGAGGGTCCGCTGCTCGAAGCGCTCTCCGCCGAACTGCGGCGCATGACCGGGGTCAACGTTCCGCTCGACGCCTGGGATCCGCAACGGATTCCCGACCATCTGCGGATGACCTTCCGCGTGGTGGAGGGCGACGAGAACAGCGGTGAGGAACGCATCCTCGCGGAGGGCAAGGACCTGGAGGAGCTCTCCGAGCGACTGCGCCCCCGGCTGCGGGCCGAGATATCGGCGGCGGCGGAAAGCATCGAACGGCACGGGTTGCGCGAGTGGGACTTCGGCAAGGTTCCCGGAACTTTCGAGCGGCAGCGCAACGGCCAGGTGGTCAAGGCCTACCCGGCGCTGGTCGACGAGGGTGACAGCGTCGGCATTCGCGCTTTCGACACGGTCGCCGAACAACGCGACCAGCAACGTCGTGGTGCCCGCCGATTGGTGCTGCTGAACCTGCCCTCGCCGGTGAAGTTCCTGCGGCGGCAGCTGACGAACTCGGCGAAGCTGGTGTTCGGCCGTAGTCCGCACGGGGATCCCGAGACCCTCTTCGAGGACTGCATCGCCTGCGCCGCGGACGCGCTCATCGATCGAGCCGGGGGCGTGCCCGCGGACCAGGAGGCCTTCGCCACCGTGGTGCGGCAGGTGCGTGAGGGGCTGAACGAGACCTCCGAGCGGGTGCTGTCCACCGTGGAGCAGGTGCTTACCACCCAACAGCGGGTCGAGGCCGAACTGGACGGCACACGCTCGCTTTCCGCCGACGCCGCCGAGGACATCCGCACCCAGCTGTCCAACCTGATCTACCCCGGTTTCGTCACCGAGACGGGGTGGTGGCGGTTGGCCGATCTGCGGCGCTACCTCGAAGCCGTCTCCTACCGGTTGCGGAAGGTCGCGCAGCATCCAGGTCGGGATCGAGATCTGATGGAACGGGTACGTGGCGTGGAGCAGCGCTACCAGGAGATGCTCGACTCCGTGGGGGAGGGCAAACCGGTGGGCGAGCGGCTCTGGTCGATCGGTTGGATGATCGAAGAACTGCGGGTGAGTTACTTCGCGCAGGAGCTGGGGACGCCGCACTCGGTCTCGGAGAAGCGGATACACCGGGCCATGGACAAGCTCCAACCCTGACCGCACTGTGGTCGCCCGCTTGCCGTAGGGCGCGGGTGGCGGAACCTCTGGCACGGCTCGCGCTCCGGGAGGCCCGATATCGAGTAGCCACCTACGCCACGTCGGGACTTCCTCGCGAGAGCCGCACCGGAGAACCCGCGGCGGCGCAGGCTGCGCTGGTGGTCGGGGTTCGGCTTTCGGAGCACCAAGGGCGCGGCGATTTCTCGAGAAATTTACGCCCCGTGGTCACACCCCTTCACCGTTCCGTCAATTTCTCGCGAAATCGACGGCGCAGTGGGGTGGTGTGGCCCCGAGCTCCGGCGATTTCTCGAGAAATCGCCGGGCCACCAGCGCCGACGAGTAGCCTCACTCCCACCACTTCCGCAGGCCGAGCCCCGACCACCCTCGCAGCAGGACCGACCGCGGGTTCTCCGGGGAGTGCCTCGCGAGGAAGGCCCCGACGTTGTGTAGGTCGCTACCCGATGTCGGGGCACCCGCGGCGAGGCGCCTCCGGAGGTTCCGCCACGCAACCACCTACGTGGGGTGAGAGACCGAACTTCGGCCTCACGCGGGCGTGATCGTGATTCCCACTGCTCCGGGGCCGGCGTGCGCGCCGATGATCGCGCTGGTCTCCTCCAGGAACGGTTCCCGCTGCGGTGACAACCCGCGGTTGAGCTTTTCCAGCACCCACTTGGCGCGTTCGGGAGCCTGGAAGTGCTCCGTGGCGATGTCGACCCGTCCTGACGCGGTACGCGCCGCCCGCTCCACTGCCTTGCGCAGCACCCGTTCCGGCCCGATTCCCTTGGTCAGCTCGTGCAGTTCGCCGTCGCGCATCACCAGCAGTGGTTTGATCGACAGTGCCCGCGCGAGGGTGGCCTGCCCGCCGCTGACCCGCCCGCTGCGCCGCAAGTACTCCAGGGTGTCGACGTAGACCATCTCCGTGGTGCCGTTCAGCCGCCGGTGCAGCAGCTCCAGCACCGTGTGCACGTCGTCCCCTCGGGCGGCGGCCTCGGCCGCAGCGATCACCGGTAGACCGAATCCCAGCCCGCACATCCCGGAGTCGATCACGTGCACCGGCACGCTGACCTCGGCCGCCGCGGCGCGTGCCGCCTCGCAGGTGGCCGAGAGACCGCCGGAAAGGTGCACCGAGACGATCGCCTCGACACCCTCGCTGACGGCGTCCGCGTAGTTCCAGAAGAACGCGGGGGCCGGCGGAGCGGCGGTGGTCACCGGTCGTCCCGATCGCATCGCCTCGGCGAGTCTGTCGTGCGGGACGCGTCGCTCGTCGTCGCTTTCCCCGTCGATGCTCAGATCCAGCTGCACGACCGTGATGCCCAGCTCCTCGGCCAGAGCGGCGGGGATCGATGCGGTGGAGTCCGTAACGATGGCGACGCGTCGATTCATACTTTCAGGCTAGCGTTGATCACCTTTTCGTATGAATGCCCCGTGTTGGGGGAGTCGCACGTGGTCGTCCCCGCTGTTCGGTGCCCCGCCGTGGAAAGGCGCTACGGAGTGAGTACCGTCACCCTCGTATCCGGGTTACGCTGGGGCTACCGGCCGGTAACATCCATGGTGGTTGGCGTCACTGTGCTTTTCACGGGGCTACGTGGCAAGGTCAACCTTCCCGGGGACATGCCGCGCCGGGACTACTCAGCCAGGAAGCCGTCAACAGTCCGCAGGAGGTCGGAGAGGGCCCATGAATATTGTCGTCCTGGTGAAGCAGGTGCCGGACACGTGGTCCGAGCGCAAGTTGTCCGACTCGGACCACACGTTGGATCGGGCATCCGCCGATGTGGTGTTGGATGAGATCAACGAGCGGGCCGTTGAGGAGGCGTTGCTGGCCAAGGAGGCCCACGGCGGTGAGGTGACCGTGCTGTGCATGGGCCCCGAGGGTGCGTCCGACGCGATCCGCAAGGCGCTGTCGATGGGTGCGGACAAGGCCGTGCACCTCACGGATGAGTCGCTGCACGGTACCGACGCGGTCGGTACGGCCAAGGCGCTGGCCAAGGTGGTCGGCACGCTGGATTCGGTGGACATGATCATCGCCGGTAACGAGTCCACGGACGGACGCAGCGGTGCCGTTCCCGCGATGCTGGCCGAACTGCTGGGCTGGCCGCAGCTCACCTACGCCCGCTCGCTGTCGGTCGACGGATCGACGGTCTCGATCGAACGCGAGACCGACGCCGGGGTGACCAGTGTGCGCGCCGAGCTCCCCACTGTGGTCAGCGTCACCGAGAAGATCAACGAGCCGCGGTACCCCTCGTTCAAGGGCATCATGGCCGCGAAGAAGAAGCCGGTTTCCACGCTGGCGCTGGCTGACGCCGGTATCGAGGCCGAGGAGGTCGGACTGTCCGGCGCGCTGACGCAGATGGTCTCCTCCGCGCCCGCGCCGCCGAAGGAAGCAGGCCAGCAGGTCACCGACGAGGGCGACGGCGGCACCCGCATCGTCGAGTTCCTGTCGGGCAAGAACCTCGTCTGAGGTTCCTCACCGCAAGGGGATTCGGCTCCGCCGGTTCCGGCCGGGTGCCGCGTTCCGGCACTCGCACGACGATCCTCGGCCGTTCGCGCGGTTGGTCGTGACGAGTCCGGATCGTTTCGAGTCGTGGTGTGTTTCGGCTTCGGTCGCGTTTGAGAAGGGCGTTATCCATGTCTGAGGTTTTGGTCCTCGTCGACCACGCGGGTGGCGAGGTCAAGAAGGTTACGTACGAGATGCTCACGGTGGCCCGCCGACTCGGCGAGCCCGCCGCTGTGGTCACCGGTGGCCCCGGTGCCACCGACAAGATCGCCGATGCGTTGGCTTCGGCCGGTGCCGCCAAGGTTTACACGGCGGAATCGGCCGACATCGACAACTACCTGGTCACGCCGCAGGTCGACGTGCTGTCGAGCCTCGTCGAGCGCGTCTCCCCCGCGGCGGTGCTGCTGGCGGCCAGCGTCGACGGCAAGGAGATCGCGGGCAGGCTGGCGGTACGTACCGGCAGCGGGTTGCTGTCCGAGGTCGCCGACATCGATTCCGACGGGGTGGCCGACTACTCGCTGTTCGGCGGGTCGTACCAGGCAAGGGCCAAGGCCGCTTCCGGTGCTCCGGTGGTGTCGATGCTGCCGGGCAGCGTCGAGCCGGAGACGCTGGACGGTGGCGGTGCGCGCGAATCCGTCGAGGTTCCGGGCACCGACGCGGGCAAGTCCGGTGCCGTCACCGGCAGGCAGCCCGCGGAATCGGGAGACCGTCCCGAGCTGACCGAGGCCAACGTGGTGGTTTCTGGCGGCCGTGGTGTCGGCAGTGCGGAGAGCTTCGAGGTGATCGAGAAGCTCGCGGATTCCCTCGGCGCCGCCGTCGGTGCCTCGCGCGCCGCGGTCGACTCGGGTTACTACCCCGCCCAGTTCCAGGTCGGTCAGACCGGCAAGACGGTCTCCCCGCAGCTCTACCTCGCGTTGGGGATCTCCGGTGCCATCCAGCACCGCGCCGGGATGCAGACCTCCAAGACCATCGTGGCCGTCAACAAGGACGCCGAGGCACCGATCTTCGAGATCGCCGACTTCGGTGTCGTCGGTGACCTGTTCAAGGTGGCCCCGCAGTTGACCGAGGAGGTCGGCAACCGCAAGGGCTGACGCCCGCTCGTTCCACGGCGTCCTCGGGGGCGGAAGAGACCGGCCGGTCTCTTCCGCCCCCGAACGCTGTCGGCCCCGCTCCCGAGCTCCGGCGGGCCTCGGGTACCCGTCATTCACCCGAAGTTCTCGTTACGTCCGTCCGGTGCCACTGTCGGTGGTCGCACGGACCCGGCTACATCTGCGGACATGGCCGAAACAGCGCGATCCGATGCCACGTTGCTGGCCGTCACCGACGGGCGGGACCGGAGCGGGACCGATCGCTACTCATTGCTTCTGACCAGGGAACCAGCCGAGATTCGAGCCGCCCAGCGGTTGCGCCACCGGGTGTTCGCCACGGAGATGGGGGCCCTGGTCCACCAGGACGAGGACGGGATCGAGACCGACCGCTTCGACGAGTTCTGCGATCACCTCGTGGTGCGAGCGCAACGCTCGGGCGAGATCGTCGGTACCTACCGGATGCTGCCGCCGCAGCACGCCCTCGCGGCGGGGCGGCTCTACTCCGACGACGAGTTCGACCTCACCGCCTTGGCACCGCTGCGCTCGGACCTGGTGGAAACCGGGCGCTCCTGCGTGCACCCGGACCACCGCACCGGGGCGGTGATAGGTCTGATCTGGGCCGGTATCGCTCGATACCTGCTGTTGCACGGCCATCGTTGGCTCGCGGGATGCGCCTCGGTGTCGTTGCGGGACGGCGGAACGTCGGCCGCCGGCGTTTGGCAGACGGTTCGCCGCCGTCACTACGCCTCCCGCTCCCACCGGGTTCGGCCCTACCAGCCCTGGCCCACCCGAGTCGTGCCCGCTCCGGATCGTGTCCGGCTGCCACCGCTGCTGCGCGGGTACCTGCGGTTGGGAGCCCGGGTGTGCGGCCCGCCCGCCCACGACCCGGAGTTCGGCGTCGCGGACTTCTTCGTGCTGCTGGATTCGCACGACATCGACCGTCGGTACCTCGACCGCTTCCTGGGGGAGTCGTGAACGGGGCCGACACCTGGACACCGAACTCGCCGTGCGACACGTACTGCCTGCCCCATCGGGGGACGTTGCCCCGCGCCACGTTCACCCGCCGACTCCGCCGGGTGCTGGCGGTGGCGGTGCTGCTGCTGTACGGGGTGCTGCTCGCCTCGGCCATGCCGGTGTTGTCCGAAAGCCTGCGTCGCACCGCCGCCCGAACCTGGTTCACCGGCGTTCTCGCCGCCCTCGGTGTGCGGCTGCGAGTGCGCGGAGTTCCGCCACCCCGCGCGGGGGAGGACGTGGGAGCACTGGTGGTGTCCAACCACGTGTCCTGGTTGGACGTGCTCGCGCTGCAAGCGGTGTGTCCCATGCGTCTGTTGGCCAAGGCCGAGGTGCGCGAGTGGCCGTTGCTCGGGATGCTCGCGGTGCGGGCGGGAACGCTGTTCATCGACAGGAACCGTCCCAGCGGGCTTCCCGTCGCGGTCGGCTCCGTAACCGAGGCACTGCGCCACGGCCACGTGGTCGGTGCGTTCCCGGAAGGCACGACTCGGTGCGGTCGTGCGTCCGGGCGGTACCGTCCCGCCGTCTTCCAGGCGGCGTTGGACGCGGGCGCCCCGGTCCGACCCGTCGCACTGCGGTACGAACTGGCGAGCGGGGAACCCACCACCGTCGCCGCGTTCCTCGGCGAGGACACCCTGCTGGGTTCGCTGCGCGAGGTGCTGGCGGTGCGTGGCCTCGTCGTGGAGCTGATCCCGCTGCCGTCACCCGGTGCCACGGCCACCGCTTGGCCGGTGCGGTTCGACCACGGGCGCGGTTCGGTCGCACTCGGCGCTGCCACGAGTGCCCCTGGACGGCCGGGAACCAGCGGTTACGCCGCCGTGCGGCGCGACAATCCCGCCGCACGGCGGGAGCTGGCCTCCTACTGCGCCCGGGTCGTCACCGAAGCGTGTGATCCACGTCCCGCCGGAAACCACTGGACTTGCACCGCGGTGGAAGTCGCAGCATCGTGCGGTGACCGATCGGAACGACCCCCGCGAAACGACCGCCGCGACGGATCCGGAGCCCGGGAGTCCACTGTGGGCACCGCGGTACCGTAACTTCACCATCGGCCTGCTGCTGGTGGTCACGCTGGTCGCCTTCGAGGCGATGGGGGTGGCGACGGCACTGCCCACCATCGCCTCCGAACTGGACGGACAGCGGTGGTACTCCTGGGCGTTCACCCTGTTCATGGCCGCCAGCGCGGTCGGGACCGTCTTCGCGGGCCGGCTCGCCGACCGGCACGGGCCCGCCCTGCCACTGCTGCTCGCGCTGCCCCTGTTCGCGGCGGGACTCCTGCTCGCCGGGTCGGCGCCGAACATGCCCGTGCTACTGCTCGCCCGTGCCATGCAGGGACTGGGTGGCGGCAGCGTCGCCGTGCCGCTGTACGTGATGATCGCCAGGGTCTACCCCCAGCGGCACCACCCCAGGGCATTCGGCGCGATGTCCGCGGCCTGGGTTCTTCCCTCGCTGCTCGGGCCCGCACTGGCGGGGTTGATCACCGAACAGCTCCACTGGCGGTGGGTCTTTCTCGGGCTGGCACCGTTCGTGCTGCTCGGGGCGGTGCTCCTCGCTCCCACCATCCGGCGCGCCGGGAGCGGCCCCGAGGCGTTGCCCACGGCAAGACCGGGACTGGTGCCCGCGGCGCTCGGCGCCGGGCTCGCCACAGTGGTGCTCAACTGGAGTGCCGACCATCCCTCGGTGCTCTCGGCGGTTCTCGGCGTGGCGGCGATCGCCTCGCTGTGGGGCTGTGTGCGGGTGCTGCTGCCCACCGGGACGCTCTCGGCCCGTCCGGGCATCCCGGTCATGGTGCTGGCGCGCGGGCTGCTGGCCGGTGTCTTCTTCACCGCGGAGGCCTTCATTCCGCTGGTGCTGACCGTCGTGCACGGCTATTCGGCGGTGTTGGCCGGAATTCCGCTGACCGTGGCCTCGCTGGGCTGGTCGTTGGGCTCGTTCTGGCAGGGCAGACAGGGGCGTTTCAGCAGGGAGCACCTGGTGGCGTCCGGATTCGTGCTGGTGGTCGTCGGCGTGCTCGGCGTGGCGCTGCTGGCGCCGGAATGGGGAGCGGACCGGGCGATCTTCGTGTTCTGGTCGATCGCGGGTGCCGGTATGGGGATATCCGTCGCCAGCACGGCCGTACGGGTGCTGGGGCTCTCGGACCAGGCCGAACGAGGGTTCAACTCGGCCGCGTTGCAGATCTCCGACATGCTCGGGCAGGCACTGCTGGTCGGCTTGGGAGGGGCGCTGGTGAACCTGCTGGCCAGCACCCGGGAACCGACCCTGGGCGTGGTCGTGCTCGCGGGGCTGCTGATGCTGACGGGCTCGCTGGGTGCGCGCCTGGTGGCGCGTTCCCGAGGGATTATCCTGGACGGGCGATGACGTACCTGGACCACGCGGCAACCACCCCGATGCGTGCGGGCGCGATCGAGGTCATGACCGAAGCGCTCGCCACGCTGGGCAACGCCTCGTCCCTGCACACCTCCGGCAGACGAGCTCGTCGTGCCGTGGAGGAATCCCGCGAGGACATCGCGGCCGCACTCGGCGCTCGCCCGTCCGAGGTGCTGTTCACCGGTGGTGGCACCGAGAGCGACAACCTCGCGGTGAAGGGCATCTTCTGGGGCCGCAGGGGCGCCGATCCGCGGCGTCGTCGGGTGCTCGCCTCCGCCGTGGAGCATCACGCGGTGCTCGACACCGTGGAGTGGCTGGCCGAGCACGAGGGGGCCGAGGTCACCTGGCTGGAGGTCGACTCGTACGGCAGGGTGACTCCCGAAGTGCTGGAGGAGGTGGTTCGTCGGGCCCCGGACGAGGTCGCGCTCGCCACCGTGATGTGGGCCAACAACGAGGTCGGCACGGTCAACCCGATTCCGGAGCTGGCGGAGGTGGCCGTCCGGTACGGCATACCGCTGCACACCGACGCCGTTCAGGCCGTGGAGACGCTGCCCGTGGACTTCGAGTCCTCCGGGGTGTCGGCGCTGACGATGACCGGGCACAAGATCGGTGGTCCCTACGGCGTCGGGGTGCTGGTGCTGGGCAGGGACGTCACCTGCACGCCGCTGCTGCACGGGGGAGGCCAGGAGCGCGAGGTCCGTTCCGGCACGCTGGACACACCGGCCGTGCTGGCCCTCGCCAGTGCGCTGCGCGAGGCGGTCGACCGCCGGGAGCACCACGCGGCGGAGCTCGCCGCCCTGCGCGACGAACTCGTCGAGGGAGTGCGTTCGGCCGTGCCGGACGCGGTGCTCAACGGCGATCCGGGTACCGTCGAGGGCGGCCGGTTGCCGGGGAACGCGCACTTCACCTTCCCCGGCTGTGAAGGGGACAGCCTGTTGATGCTGCTCGACGCCAACGGCATCGAGTGCTCCACCGGATCCGCGTGCACCGCCGGTGTCGCCGAACCCAGCCACGTATTGTTGGCGATGGGCGCCGACGTGCGGGTCGCCCGGGGGTCGCTGCGGCTCTCGCTCGGACACGACTCGACCCGTGAGGACGTCCGTGCGTTCCTGGACGCGCTGGAACCGGCCGTGCGGCGGGCCCGTGGCGCAGGGCTCTCCGGTTTGAGCAAGACTTCGGTGGGATCGGCCACCGCGCCTACGGAGGTGTGAGGGTGCGAGTACTCGCGGCGATGAGCGGCGGTGTGGATTCGGCGGTGGCTGCCGCCCGAGCTGTGGACGCGGGGCACGACGTCACCGGCGTGCACTTGGCGTTGTCCGCCAAACCGGGGACGTTGCGAACGGGAGCCCGCGGCTGTTGCACCGTGGAGGACTCCCGCGACGCGCGACGTGCCGCGGACATTCTGGGGATCCCGTTCTACGTCTGGGACTTCGCCGAGCGGTTCAGCGAGGAGGTCATCGAGACCTTCGTGGGTGAGTACGCCGCGGGACGTACCCCCAACCCGTGCATGACCTGCAACGAGAAGATCAAGTTCGAGGCGTTGCTGGAGAAGGCCGTCGCGCTCGGCTTCGACGCCGTCTCGACGGGCCACTACGCCAGGCTCTCGCAGGAGTCGGGAGCTCCGGAACTGCGCCGCAGCAGGGACGAGGACAAGGACCAGTCCTACGTGCTCGCCTCGCTGACCCCGCAACAGCTGCGGCACGCGATGTTCCCGCTGGGCCACTCGCTGAAGTCGGAGGTACGCGAGGAGGCGGAGCGGCGCGATCTCGCTGTGGCGCGAAAACCGGACAGCCACGACATCTGCTTCATCCCGGACGGCGACACCAAGAAGTTCCTGGACTCCAAGCTGGGTGAACGGCCGGGCGAGATGGTCGACGCCGACTCGGGCGAGGTGCTCGCCGAGCACTCCGGAGTGCACGGTTTCACGGTGGGGCAGCGCAAGGGACTCGGCATCGACAAGCCCGCCGCCGACGGACGGCCGCGTTACGTGCTCTCGCTGGAGCCGGTTTCCGGCACGGTCGAGGTCGGTTCGGCGGAACGACTCTCGGTGACCGAGATCGACGCGGATCGGCCGATCTGGCCCTCCGAGAGCCCCATCGACGGTCCGACCGAGTGCGTGGCCCAGATCCGTGCACACGGTGAGACCTGTCGTGCCGTGGCCGAGACGACGGACGAGGGCGTCCGGGTGCGGCTCCACGAGCCGATGCGCGGCGTGGCTCCCGGGCAGTCGGTGGTGCTCTACCGGCCCGAGGAGGCCGGTGATCTCGTGCTCGGAAGTGCCAAGATCTCCGCTACTCGATAAACGGTTCACTGCCCGGTTGGCCAGGGTGGTTGCGTGGCGGAACCTCTCGCACGGCTCTCGCCGCGGGTGCCCCGACATCGGGTAGTAACTACACAACGTCGGTGCCGTCCTCGCGAGAGCCGCACGGGAGAACCCGCGGCGGTGCCGACTGCGTAAGTGGTGGGAGTTCGGCGCTCGCCGCACCGAAGCGACCATGATGCAACGTTCGAGGGCAGCGATCTCTGACGACTCTCGGTGTGGACCCGCTCCCATGAGAAACGCCTGATTCCCGTTTGGCGGAGGGCGCGAACTCGGTTGCGATAATGGTCGCGTGACGCAGCGACAGCCCTGGAACCCCGGTACCGCGACCGCCATCGGCTCCATGCCCGGTACCGACCCGCTGGAAACCGCACGGATCGTGGCGGGGGAACTGCCCGACCTGACCCCGATGCCGGAACTGCCCGCTCGTGGTGTGGGTGGTGACATGCTGGGGCGCACCGCCGGGATGCTGCCCGACCTGGCTGTCGAGGTCGTGCCGTCCGGTTACCGGGTCGCTCGTACGGCGGGACGCGACCAGCGCCGGGCGGTGGATCTGCTGCGCTGGGATCTCGATGCCCTGGAGGAGGTCACCGCCGCGGACACCGAACCCCGGCTGATCAAGCTTCAGGTCGCCGGTCCCTGGACGTTGGCCTCGGGCATCGAACTGGAGCGCGGGCACCGCGTGCTGACCGACCACGGCGCGTTGCGCGACTTCACCGAAGCGCTGGTGGAAGGCGTTCGCGAGCACGCCGCGCTGGTCGCCGAACGTACCGGTGGGCGGATCCTGCTGCAGCTGGACGAACCGACGTTGCCCGCCGTGCTCTCCGGTGATCTGCCCACTCCCTCGGGTTACGGAACCGTCCCAGCGTTCCCGGAGCCCGAGGTGCAGCGGCTGCTCGAACACACCATCGAGCGGTTGGGCGAAGCCGTGGCACGGCCGGTGATCGTGCACTGCTGCGCGGCACGGCCGCCCGTGCGGTTGTCGCGCCGGGCCGGTGCCGGGGCGCTGAGCCTGGACGCCGGGACGCTGGAGTCCTGCTCCGAGGAGTTCGCCGAAGAGGTCGGCGAGGTCCTGGACGCCGGGCTGCCCGTGCTGCTGGGCATGGTCCCCACCACCGAGCCCCGGCGCGAGCCGGAATCGCGCGAACTGGTCGAGCCGGTACGCACCTTCGTGACCAAGCTGGGGTTTTCCGAGCGGGTCCTCGCTGAACAGGTGGTTCCCACGCCGACGTGCGGTCTGGCGGCGGCATCACCGCGCTGGGCGCGCCGCGCGTTGGAACTCACCGGCAGGTTGGGCAGGATGCTTCCCGAGCGCTTCGCCCAGAACTGACGGCCCAGAACTGACCGCCCAGGGCCGACCCCGGCACCCGCGTCCGATGACGCCGGGCCGCCAGGGGCGATCACGAGCCGCCGGGTTGAGCCGGACCGGGGGAGCGGTGGGGTGCGGACCCCGGTCCGGCGTACGTCGTGCGGACGGTCCGTGTGAACGCCGCCCGATACGAAAACGGCGGCCCCGACACCGGAAACCGATGTCGGGGCCGCCCTCTGCGGGGTGAGTGACGGGATTCGAACCCGCGACTCCTGGGACCACAACCCAGTGCTCTACCGCCTGAGCTACACCCACCGTGCTCACCCGGTCTCATCACCGGGCAACGGATCCCATCCTAGCGTGGCCGGTTTTCGGGCTCGCAACGGGATCCCCTTTTGCCGATCGCGCTCTCGATTTCGCTGCGCAACCGGATGGAGCGAGGCTCACTCCTCCTCGAGGCGCCGCTTCGCCCGTTCCGTGCCGCCGACCTGCTCGTCGGCGAGCAGTTCGGCGGCGATCTCCTGTGCCTGTTCGCTGGAAGGACCCGGCTGCGGGACGAACGCTGTGCGCCGGTAGTAGGCCAACTCTCGGATCGATTCCCGCACGTCCGCCAGTGCCCGGTGCGCCAGCCCCTTCTCCGGCTGGGCGTAGTAGATACGCGGATACCACCGGCGGCACAGCTCCTTGACGGAGGAGACGTCCACCATGCGGTAGTGCAGGTACTGGTCGAGTTCCGGCATGTCCCTGGCGATGAAACCGCGGTCGGTGGCGATCGAGTTCCCCGCCAGCGGTGCGGATCGCCCGTTCGGCACGTGCTCCCGCAGGTACTCCAGCACCCGCTGCTCGGCCTGGGCGAGTGTGACCGTGGAGCGGCGCACCTCCTCGGTCAGCCCGGAGTGGTCGTGCATCTCCCGCACGACCTCCGGCATGTTTCGCAACGTCTCCTCGTCGGCGTGGATCACGATGTCCACGCCTTCGCCGAGGATGTTCAGGTCGGCATCGGTGACCAGGGCAGCGATCTCGATCAACGCGTCCTTGCCGAGCTCCAGCCCGGTCATCTCGCAGTCGATCCACACTAGACGATCGTTCACCGGGGTCAGCCTAACGCGCCACGTTGGGTGCACGCGAAACCGCCGGTGCGTCGTCACCGCCGCGGGCTCCCGCTGCGCGGGAGGCCCGACGTGGCGTGGCGGACCACTACGACGTCGGACCTCCCGGAGCGATCGCCGCACGAGCGGTCCCACCGCCCCGGAATTCCCGGCTGCGCGGGGGAGACGGAGCTCTACTCGGACGCGTCCCGGAAGGGCAACCGGTTCGGGACCACCTTGCCGGTGGCGTTGCGGGGGAGTTCGTCCAGGAACACCACGTCACGAGGGCGGGCGAACGTGGAGAGCTTCTCCTTCACCCGCTCACGAACGGTGTCCTCGTCCAACTCGTGGCCTTCGTGCGGCACCACGAAGGCAGCCAACCGCTGCCCGTGCTTCGGGTCCTCGACTCCGGTGACCGCGACCTCGCGGACTTCCGCGAAGGAGGCGATGACGTCCTCGGTCTCCTTGGGGTAGACGTTCTCCCCGCCCGAGACGATCATGTCGTCGGTTCGCCCGACGATGAACAGTCGGCCCTCCTGATCGAGGTAGCCGAGATCACCGGTGGGCATCAACCCGTTCGTTCGTCGGACCTCCTTGCCGTTGGTGTATCCCTCGAACAGCATGTCGTTGCCGACGTGGACACCACCGGTCTCGCCGGTCTCCACCGGGGAGCCGGACTTGTCCAGGATTCGCAGCGTCGTGCCGCGGGGCGGTTTACCCGCCGTGCCGGGGGAGGTGCGTAGGTCCCCCGGATTCGCGATGCTCACCCAGGACGCCTCGGTGGAGCCGTAGAAGTTGTACAGCACCGGCCCGAAGGCCCGTTGGAACTCGGTGGCGAGTGTGCCGGACAGTGCCGAACCACTGCAGGCGACGATCCGCAGTTCGCGGTGGTCGTAGTTGCGCCGCTGTCGTTCGGGCAGTTCGAGGATTCGTTGCAGCATCACCGGCACCGCGAACATCGCGCCGCAGCGATGTCGTTGTAGCGCGGCGAGAGTCTGCTGCGGGTCGAATCCCCTGCGCAGCACCAGGGTGGCTCCGAGCACCGTTCCCAGCTGGAACGCGGCCAGTCCCCAGGTGTGGAACATCGGGGCGCAGACCAGCATTCGTTCGCCGCTGCGCAGCGGCACCCTGGACATGATCGTCGTCGCCGGGCTCAGGTTCGGCGGATCGGGGCGTCGCGCGCCCTTGGGTGTGCCGGTGGTTCCGGAAGTCAGCACGATCATCCGGCCGTGCCTGGGGCGCTTGGGCAGTGGAGTCGAGGGGGAGCGTCCGATCAGCTGTTCCAGCGTGGTGTCGCTCGTCGTGCTCTCTGTCCAGCTCACGAGCAGTTCCACGCCGTCCGGTAGTCGCAGCCCCTCGGTGAACTCGGAGTCGGAGATCACCACCGCCACGCTCTGCTCGGCCAGTACGGCCGACATCTGCTCGGCGCTCATGCCGGTGTTGAGCAGCACGGAATCGGCACCCAGTTTGCTCGCAGCCAGCAGGCCCTCGACGAAGCCGTGATGGTTCCGGCACAGGATCGCCACCCTGGAACCGGATTCCACCCCGTACTCGCGAAGCCCGTTCGCCAGTCGGGTGGTGCGCTGCTCCACTTCGGCGAAGCTCAGCGCGCCGCGCTCGTCGATCACGGCGGGCCGGTCGGGGTGGCGTATCGCGCCCACCGCGTATCCGAGTGGAATCGCGATCCCCCAACGTCGGTAGGCCATCGCGATCCGCAGCAGCCTGTCCGGACGCATCGGGCGGACGACACCCTGTCTGATCAGGGTAAGGGCGTCGAGCAGTACCGGCGCCCGTCGTGCGAACCATCGGGATACCGCGCTCTGCTCGGTTCGGCGTTCACCGGCTGCCCCTGGCAACGGGCTCCGAGACCGGCTCTCAGGGGTCCGTTCACTCGTCACGCGACACCTCACAACTCTATCTACTCGTGAGTAGATAATGCCTTGTGTGGCGTCAGCAAGGAAGGGGAGAAGCGTCAGTAATGTCCAGATCTCCGGATCGGCTGGCACACTCATCGGGGTGAGCGGTTACGACACGCGGCTGTGGCGAGTGCTCGACCGGGCCCTGCTGGTCCTGGCCGTCGGAACACTGGGCCTGCTGATCGGCCTCGGCGACTCGCCGAGGCGAGCCGATTCGGCCCTCGGGCTGCTGGTCCTGGCGGCGGCCGTGCTGCCGATCGCGGTGACCGTGGGCCGACTTCCCTCCCACGCCCGCGCGAGACTTCGTGAACTCCCGCGCCGTCGTCGGTTGTTGACGGTCACCGCGTTCCTGGCGGCATGTGCGGCGATGTGCATCGCGCTCTGGAGTCTCCACAACGCCCTCGCGCCAGGGACGCTCGCGCCACTGGCGCTGGCGGTTCCGGCGCTCGCCGTCGCCGGGGTGGCCACACTCGGTGTTCGGCTCACCGGCGGACGGGGACGTTGAGAGCTTCGGACAACTCGCCACGACCGGAACAGGCGGCTCGTGGCACGAGAGGTTCCTCGGCGCGCTCCGGTCGGTCCCGGAGACGCCGGGGAGAACCGGCGGTGGTCAGACCGAGCGAACGACCAGACCTTCCCGCTCGCAGACGAAATCCAGCGAGCCCTCGAACTCCGCGATCGGCATCTCGTCGCGGATCAAGCGGTGCGGACCACCGTGCGTCTCCAGGCTCAACCGGTCCGCGGTGAAGTGCTGCTCGGAGTAGTCCGGCCCCTCGATGCGGACGTCCAGCTGCCCCTCGTGCAGCGTGATCGCGACCTGCCCACCGGGGATGGACAGCGGCTCACCGCCACGGTTGAGCGTGAGGCTGCCTTCCGTCGCGTTCTCCGGAAGCACCACGACCCTGCTCAGTGCGGCGTCCCTGCGGGAGTCCTGCCGGTTCATCGCGATCACGTCGCGCCGCAGGCTCTCGCCCGGTTCGCCTTCCTCCGGACGCGGTGCCAGCAGTGCCGCACGTTCCTTGGCGGCCAGCCGGTAGGGCTGCCAGGACCCCGTGCCCACCAGGTTGATCACCGAGTCGACACTGCTGTCGGCGAGCAGTTCCTCGCTGTCGGGCGCCGGGGTGATCTCGGTGGCTCGCACCCCACGCTCGTCGAGCAGCTGCCGCAGCGCTCGGGCACGCTCCCGCGCCTTGCGGTCGAAACCGCGGTTGATCGCGACCGTGGTGGAGCCACTCGCGGTCGCCGCGGCCGCTTCGGCGAGCCCCGCCAGCGGTTCCCAGACCGCGGCCGGGTCCTGTCCCGGGTTCTGCCGGGCGCGCGTGCTGCTGAGTACTTCGGTAGTGCTGTTCATTGCCCCAACTCTAGTCCGCCGTCGTCCGCGAGCTCACGATCCCGGAGTGGCTGTGCGGCAGCCGCGGCCCTCGGTGTGACATAACTCGCCGGAGACCGTTCCACGATGTGGTGTCCGGCCGGTTTTCCGGTGGTGTCCCGACCCGGCCCACGCGGTGATCGCTCCCACCGCCGTTCGCGTTCCGCGACACGAGTCCGCACGGTGTTGCGTCCGGGACTGTGCGTTTTGGAGGCTGCACCTTTCGAAGGTACCCGCCGGCCGGTCGGGCAGCGACCGGTCGGAGAGCACACCGCGCGTTGGCCGAGTCGGAGGCAGTGGATGACGGAGTTGCTGTACTGCGCCGAACAGCCGGACGGCCGTATGCCGGAAACCACCAGGGGCGTGCTCGTCCGGTGGTTGGCGGCGGACGGCAGTCGGGTGAGGGCCGGGCAGCCGTTGGCGGAGGTACGTGCCGAGGGCAGGAACGACCGGATGCACTCCCTGGCCACCGGAACGCTGCACCAGCAGGTACGGCAGGGTGAAGCGCTGTTGCCGGGATTTCCGGTCGGGCTGATCGAGTAGCGGAGCCGAACGGGTGCGGCGTTGTTCGGTTCGGCGTTGACCGCCGCTGCTATCTTGAGGTTCGCCGGAGTGGGAACGAACGACCCGCCTCCGGCCAGTGACGCGGGGTGCCCGGCCGTTCGGTCGGGCTGAGAGAGACCCGTCGAACCTGAACTAGTTCGCACTAGCGGAGGGACGTCGCGGTGTTGCCGGCTCGTACGTGTGCCGTCACGCCCGGTTGCCGGGTGGTTCCAGCTGTTCCCGGGGCGGTGTGCGGCCGTTCCGGACGAACCACGTACGCCGTCGCCATGCCCCCGTGCTCGTCCAGCCGTGAGAGGGGCAGCAGTGATTCCGAACGTGCTCACGATCGCCGGTACCGATCCCAGCGGGGGAGCGGGCATTCAGGCCGATCTGAAGGCTTTCTCCGCCCACGGCACCTACGGTATGGCGGTGACCACGGCGCTCGTGGCCCAGACCACCACGGGAGTCTCCTCGGTGCGGGAGATCCCTGCGGAGTTCGTGGCCGATCAGCTACGGACCCTGTTCGACGACGTGCGGGTCGACGCGATCAAGATCGGGATGCTCTCGGACACGGATATCATCCGAACCGTGGCCGGGGTGCTGTCCGAGTACTCGGCACGCGAGATCGTGCTGGACCCGGTGATGGTCGCCAAGAGCGGCGACCGGTTGCTCGCCGCCGACGCCGTCCGTGCGTTGCGGGACGAGTTACTGCCCCACGTTGACCTGATCACACCCAACCTGCCCGAAGCGGCGGACCTGCTCGGTGTGTCGGAGACGACCGGTACCGAGGGGATGTCCGCCCAGGCCGAGCGGCTGGCCGGGCTGGGAGTCGAGCGGGTGCTGCTGAAGGGCGGTCACCTGGGCGGTGAATCCAGCGTGGACGTGCTGCGCACCGCGAGCGGTGTCGAACTGTTGTCGCACGAGCGAGTGGTGACCAAGAACGACCACGGCACGGGATGCACCCTCTCGGCCGCCACGGCGGCACTGCGTGCCCTGGGGCGAGACTGGTCCACCGCCGTGCGCGAGGCCAAGGACTACCTCACCGGTGCGCTGCGCGCGGCCGACCTGCTCGACGTCGGACAGGGCCACGGCCCGGTGCACCACTTTTACCGCTGGTGGCCGGCTGAGGGCACGCCACGCACCTGACCATCCCGTCCCACCACGTCGAACCGCCGAAGCGGAGGAAAGACATGAGCTACCGCCTTCCCGACCCCGTCCCCGGCGGTTTCTGCGCCGAAGCCTGGGCTTACACGGCGGAACTGCAACGTGCGATCGTGCGCCACCCGTTCAACACGGCACTGGCCGACGGCAGCCTGCCACGGGACCGGTTCGCGTTCTACATCGTGCAGGACTCGCGCTACCTGTTCGGATTCGCGCAGGCACTGGCCGCCGCCGCGAGCAGGGCCGACGACCCCGCAGACGCGGCTTTTCTGGCAGGCAGCGCACACGGAGCGCTGGCCGAGGAGCGCAAGCTGCACGCCGGTTACATCGAACAGCTCGGTCTCACCGAGGACGAGATGGCGGGTGTCCAGACCTCGCCGACGTGCCTGGCCTACACCTCCTACCTGCGTGCCACCGCGCTGAGCGAGCCCTATCCGGTGCTGGTCGCCGCGCTGCTGCCCTGTTTCTGGGTGTATCAGCACGTGGGCAGCACGATTCTGGAGAGCACCGGAACGACGGCCGGGCACCCCTACGGGCGCTGGATCGCCACCTACGCCGACGAGGAGTTCGCCAACGCGGTACTCGGCGCCAGGGAACTCACCGACAGGCTCGCCGCGGGAACCGACGAGAACACGCGGCGACGCATGCTCACCGCCTTCGTGCGGTGCAGTGAGTACGAATGGCTGTTCTGGAACAGCGCGTGGGAGACCGAGAGCTGGCCCACCGCGGCATGGCTGCCCGAGCCGCACGACTGACGCGCTCACCCGGAGCCGGTAGGGCCGAGTTCCGTTCAAGCTGTTGCTCGGTGGGGTTCTTCGGTGCGGCGTCGATTTCTCGCGAAATGTCGGGAAGGTAGGGCCGGACGGCACGGTTGGGCGTCAATTTCTCGCGAAATCGCCGGGCCGCCAGCACCGACGAGTAGCCGCACTCCCACCACTCCCGCAGGTCGCACTCCGACCATCCCGGCAGTCGGCACCGCCGCGGGGTCTCCGGTGCGGCTCTCGCGAGGAAGGCCCGACGTTGTGTAGGTCGCCACCCGAGGTCGGGCCTCCCCGCAACGAGCGCCGTGCCAGAGGTTCCGCCAAGTGAGTAGCTACGTGGCCCGAGCCGTCAGGGCTCTACTGGAAGTAGATCTTGGCGGCCAGCTCTTCCTTGGCCGAGCGAAGCGACTCCAGCGTGCCGAGGTCGAACCCACCGGCTGGTTCCGTGGCCACCGAGGTACTCAGATCCGTGTTCAGCGACCAACCGGAGCCGTTGGCGATCAGCGAGCCGTGTTTGCTGGTGTAGTAGTCGGCATCGATCGCCACCGCGGTTCCGGCAGCTCCCGTCGCCGCCGCGACCAGGTGCGTGTGGAACCGGGTGGACAACCACCGCTGCTCGGCGTGGGCGGGCAGTCCCGAATCCATGATCTCGGAGAACGGGTAGAAGCGGGCGTCGGGCAGCTCGTGTCGCAGCAGTGCGTAGATCTCGCGGTCCACCAGCGGCATCCCCTCCACGAATCCGATGCGTTCGGAGGGGGTTTTCCAGCGCCGCAGGGTTTCGAGCACGAAACCGGCCAGCGCGGCCCGGCTCATGCTCAGCAGGTCGGACTGCACGCAGACCATGACCTCGGGGCAGTCGTCCTGCCGGTACATGTGGGGCGTGATCCCGAAGAACAGGTCATCGCCGGTGTCGGTGACTTCCGGCACGTTGGCCAGCGCGTCCAACGAGGGCGTGTCCCGCACGTCCACCACGTCGAACCGCCTCGCCAACGCACTCAACAGCTGCCTCGCCTCGCCGGGCAACGGCGTCAGGCCCTGCCCGGTCATCGCCAGCCGCGCACCGGAGCGCTCCCCGATGGCCACGGCCGCCGCGAGCAACCCGAAGTGGTGCGGCCAGATCCCGTTGATGTAGCCACCACCGATGACGTGCACCACGTTCGCCCGCCTGGCCGCGACCACGCCCGCGACCCAGCGAGGTGCTGTTCCGGGGTCGTGGATCGCCTGGCGCACGAACGAGGCCACCTCCCACGGTTCCCGCGAGTCGGCGTGCCAGCAGAGTCGCCACAGGGTGTCGGTGAACCGCACGTTCGGATGCAGCTTTCCCAGCAACACCTCACTCGGCCCGGGATTGGGGCAGTCCAGCCAGACCTCCGAGTCGGGGGCCTGGTGTGCCAGGTGGCGCAGCCAGCAGGCGGCGATGTGCTCGTCGCCGTAGTTGGGGTGGCCGGTGGTGCCGACCAGGTACACGGTTTTCCGTTCCGGTGAAGGGTCGGTCAAACGTACTCCTCGGCCGGTCTCAGCGTTGGAGTGAGGATCCCGACTGGCTTCGGAGTCGTTCCCGACGCCGTCGGTCAGTGCAGCTCGAGTTCGTTGCTGATCGTCAGCAGGCGAGCTTTCGCCTGCCCGAACCGTACCCGGTGTTTGGCGGCGCACAGTTCGATCCGCTCGCTCCAGCGGGCGGTGGACGAGCGCCCGGTGCCGAGGTCGGCCTCGTCGGTGATTCCGGAGCTTGCCGCGTCCTCGCTGTCCGGCAGGGTCGACTCCGGATCGGTCTCCTCGTCCACGTTTCGAGGTCGATTCTCCGGTGCGCTCGAAACTGCGGTCGAAAGTGCGGTCGACGGTGCGGTCGACGGCTGGGACGCCGGTGTGCTCACCGGCGTCGTGTTCGACCGCGGGACGTCGTTCACCACTCGGGCCTGCCGCCGGGACCTGGCCGCGGCTCGGTCGCCGCGACGGTGTTCGCGCCGCAACAGCGGTACGAACACCAAGGTGGCCACACCGAAACCGGCCAGGAAGGTGAGTGCGAGCAGATCGATCGCCGGGAAGGTGAGCTGTGCCAGCGTCATCTTCGAGTGTGCTCCTCTCTGCTGTTTCGGGGTTGCCTTCGCCGAGCCCGGTCAACGGGGCGGTCGTTCGGGGCGCTTCCTCCGGTCGTCCCGGTTCAGTTCCGGCCCGCGGGATCCTGCTCTTCCAGTGAGCCGGGAACCGTGCCGGTGACGGTGGTGATCCCCTCACCAGGGGGCACCACCGCATCCGGCTGTTCCGCCGGGGGTTCGTACTCACCCATGCGGGGGTCAGGGGTGCTCGCCATCACCGAGGTTTCCGGTGCGGAGCCGTCGGTGCCCGAGCTCGGTTCCGGCGTCCCGTCCTCCGCTTCGGGGCGGCTCGGAGTCAGCTGTACCGGGATCGAAGTGGGGGAGGTGACGAAACGGGGCACTTCCGACTCCTGGTCGGCTTCGGCCGTTTCCCGCTCATCCTGACCGGAAGCGCTGTCGTGCCCCGCAGTCCCCTGCTGCCCGGTCTCGTCCGGCGTTTTGCGCAGTGAGACCGCGGAGGCACCGATGGTGTCGCTGGCCGTGTCGAGCGTGTTCAGCACGTGGTCACGCAGCGACTCCAGCTCCGTGCGGTGCCGGGTGATTTCCTCCAGGGTCTCCCGCCTGTGTCGTTCCGCCTCGGCTTCCTGCCTGCCGCATTCGCGGCGAGTTCGTTCCACGAGCTCGGACGCTTCCCGCTGTGCCGCGCTCATCAGCGACTTGTAGGCGTCCCGGACGGACCGGCGCATCCGCTGTTCCCGCTCCCGCAGCTCGTTGAGCTGTCGTGCCCGGTCGCGGTGCAACCTCTCGTGGCGGCGTTCTATCTCGGCGAGCAGTCGTTCGCACTGCCCGTGCAGCTCACCCGCGGTGTTCTCGGCCTGCTCGATCAGCCGGTTCGCCTCGCTCTCCGCGGAACCTCGGATCACTTCCGCCTCGTGCCCGGCCTGTTCGCGGATGGCCCGCAGCTCCTCCTCTGCCAGCTCCAGCATCTCCCGCACCCGCTGCGAGGCGGCTGGCAGGCCCGTTTCCGAGGATTCCACGTGGTGCAGGCGTTGCTGTGTCTCGGCCAGCTCCTGGCGGGTCCGGTCGTAGAGCTCGCGCAGATCCGAGTTCAGTCGAGCCGCCTCGTTGCGGTCTATGGTCACCAGTTCGAGCTGGTTCTCCAGTACCTCGAGGTGCTCCAGTACCTGCTCTCGTTGAAATCCGCGGAACCCGACGTCGAACCCGGGCCGGAGCGGAACCACGGCGTCGGCGGCGTCTTCCATGTCGAATCCTCCTGTCCGCGACTGCCTTACGAGGTTGGCTCGATGATGGTCGAGAGTGGGGTTGCCGTATCGGATCGGGACGTGGGATCGCCGGCCCCACCACGAGGGGAGTGGTGCTTACCGGCGTGCCGTGACTGGTGGGAGTTCCGGTCGCCGTCGGGTGCCCCCGGCGCTACCGCTGTTGCTGTCCGTCGCCCGAATGTCCGTTCTCCTCCAGCCGCAGTTCGCCGGTCAGGCTCATGCGCAGTTCCTCCAACCGCTGTTTGCTGTCGTCCATCGGTTGGATGTACTCCCGGCGGAACCGTTCCGCGCTCTCCTCGCTGCCGAAGTGCGTCTCGGCACCGAAGCTCCCGGTGGGCGGGTTACCGGTGTTCGTGGGTTGTTCGGTTCGGACGGGTTGCTCCGGAGCATCGGTTCCGGCCATCGCGTCGGGTTCGGTGGGTGCCTCCACACCGGAAGGGGCGACCGGTCGGTTCCGGGATTCCTCGTCCCGTGCCGGGACCGCTCGGTCACCCGGTTCCGCCGCGCCTGCCTCGGGGGAGTCGGCGTGCTTCGCTTCGTCCTCCTGGGGAACTCCCGTTCCGACCCGTCTCGGTTGTCCGTTGCGCCCCGGGCCGCTCAACAGGGCCGTCGAGGTGGTCAGTCTGGCCAGTTGCCTGCGCAACCGTTGTTGCCGTCGCCGTGCTCGAACGAGCAGGATCGTGGCCGGAAGTGCCGTGAGCAGGACTCCGGAAAGCACCGCGAGCCCCAGCCGGAGCAGGTGCCATCCGGCCGGAGCCCACGGGATCAGCTCAGCATTCATCGAATCAGTGTCCGTAGTCGACCGAGTGGGGATGGTTCTCGCCGTCCGTGCCCAGGGTGTTGGCCCTGTTCAGTACGGGGACCTCGTCGTGTACCGGATCGTCCTCGGTGACGGGGTTCACGGGGATCGGGCGGTTGCCGGTCTCCGCGGCCTGCTGGTCCGGCTGGAACGGGATGCGTTCCTCCACCGACTCCCGGGACATCTCCGGTTCGGCGGGGGAGAGCGCTTCGCGTGCCTCGCCGGTTGCCTCGCCACCGGGGGTGGTGTACGAGGGGGTCTGCTCCCGCTGGGTCTGTTCGACGATCAACAGCGGTCGGGGTTGCTCGCTGAGCACGTCGCGCTGTTGCCCGACGAAGGTGGCCACCGCGTCCATGTTCTGCACCAACCTGCTGCGCAGGTCCTCCAGCTGTTCGGCGCGGGAACGCAGCTCACTCATGAGCTCGCTGTGCCTGCGGCGTGCGTCCTCCTCCAAGTCGCCGCAGCGTTGACGAGTGTTCTGGAGCAGCTCGTCGGCGTCCCTGCGCGCGGCTGTCAGGGCCTCTTCGTAGGTACTGCGGTAGGACTGCTTGAGCTGCTCGGCCCTCGCCTCGACCTGGGCGGAACGCGAAGCGTGCTCCTCGTCGAGACGTTTTCTGCGTTCCTCGAGGTCGTCGACGAGCTCCGAGCACTCCTGACGCAGTTCGGCCGCGCGGTTCTCCGCCTCGGTCCGGATGCGTTCGGCATCGGTCTCGGCGACGCCGCGGATCGTCTCGGCCTCACGATTGGCGTGCTCACGAATGGCGGTTGCCTCTTCCTCCGCCACGTTCAGCATGTGCTGCATCCGCGCGGTGATGTAGGGCTGCCCCGTATCGGCGTTCTGCACCCGTTTCAACTCACCGGCGGTTTCTTCCATCTGTCTGCGCGTCTCGTCGGTGATGCGCCGCTGGTCCTCGTTGAGCCGGATCGCTTCATCCCTGTCCGTGACCAGGATCCGGATCTGGTCCTCCAGTAGTTCGATGTGTTCCAGAACCTGTTTTCGGTTGAATCCGCGGAACTCGTTGTCGAACCCCGGCCTAAGGGGAACGATGGCCTCGTCTTCCATGGTCCACCGCACTTCCGCTCGACACTGTGCTGCTGGTGATCCTAAGCGGAGTGACGGATTTTCCGGCGCATGCTTGATGCGCACGTCCGAGTTCTCACTCGAACGAGCGAGACGTATCATTGAATGAAAGCAATTCATTTTTGTGGGGCGATGCGCGGATCTCGCGCGTGAAATCGGTGTGGACACGAAACATTTCGGAAGAATGTTCGTGAAACGTGCGGAAGTGGTAGGCCGGTGGATTCCGGCCGCCGAATCCGCTCCCTCCGGCGAGCGGGGACCGTGGAAGAGTGGTGTGAACCGCACCATCGACTCGGAAGGTTGAGCGGGAACGACCATCGGGTTCGGCGGGGTGTGCCGGAGGACGGAATCCTTCGCCGGCCTCCGAGTCGCCACCGGGGGTGACGAGCCGATGATCACGGCGAACGTCGCCGACCGGAAGGCCGAGCCGCGTTCCCGCGAGTCCGCGGCCGAGGAGTGCCGAGTCGGGGACGCCCGGTAGCGGGGGAGACCGCCCCGATTCGCCGCTCGCTCGCAGCGGCGCGGCACATCGGGTGGTCGCTCACGGAGTAGTAGCTCACTGGGGAGTAGCTCACTGGGTGGTCGCCGGCGGGGCGGCTGCTCCGCGGAGTCGCCCTCCGGAGGCTCGCGGTGTTCCGTCCTGGTGGGCGTCCCGTTCCTCATGTGAACCGCGCGGTTCGAAGCGCCGTTGTTCCCGCCCGACGTGGCCGAGACCACTGTCGGTGTCAGGTAGTCGCAAGTCGCTGTGAGCCGTGGCGTACGGTCTTCAACGACGGGCAGCCACGGTGGCCCGCCTCATCCGCGTGCCACGACGGCAGCCGATCCATCGGCCCACGAACGGGACGGACATCGCCGCCGCGGTCGTGGTGGAGGCACGAGGCGGGATTGAGGGAGTTGTCGTGAAGCCGAGTGTTCTGCTGACCGGTTACCGGGTCATGGCGTATGTGACGGCCGTGCTGCTGATCGCACTGTGCGTGGCAATGGTGGGCAAGTACGGGTGGCCGAGCGGCACCGACGTGCAGCACGTCGGTGAGACCTCCACCACCGTCATCGGAATCGCCCACGGTTGGCTGTACATGGTCTATCTGGTGTTGGCACTGTTGATCACCCGGCTGTTGCGGGTCCCCATCGGGCCCATGATCCTGGTCCTGTTGGCCGGGACGATTCCCTTCGGTGCCTTCTTCGCCGAGCACAAGGTGGTTCAGTGGTTCCGCGTGTGGAGCACAGCAAAGTACGGTCCCGCGGCCGGGACAACCCAGCAGACCGGGTCGGCGCAGACATGACGACCGCGACACGATCCACCGGGGACGACGAGAGGTCCACCGGCCGCGCCGGAGCGCGCGGAGTGCTCAGCGCCTATCTGGCACTGACCAAGCCGCGCGTCATAGAGCTACTGCTGATCACCACGATTCCGGCCATGTTCCTGGCCGAACGCGGCATCCCCTCGTTGCTGCTCGTGCTGGTCACCCTGGTCGGGGGAGCGATGGCCGCGGGCAGCGCGAACACGCTCAACTGCGTCGCCGACTCGGACATCGACGCGGTCATGGACCGCACCAAGTCCCGCCCGTTGGTCAGCTACCGCGTGCCGCGCACTCACGCCCTGGTGTTCGGGCTCGTGCTGAGCGTGGCTTCGTTCGCCGTGCTGTGGGCGGGGGCGAACCTGTTGGCGGCGGTGCTCGCGCTGTCGGCCACCCTGTTCTACGTCTTCATCTACACGCTGGTGCTCAAACGGCGCACCTCGCAGAACATCGTCTGGGGCGGCGCCGCCGGCTGCATGCCGGTCCTGGTCGGCTGGGCGGCCGTCTCCGGAACCGTGGAGTGGCCCGCGGTGGTGATGTTCGCCGTGGTTTTCCTCTGGACACCGCCGCATTTCTGGTCACTGGCTATGAAGTACCGCGCGGACTACGAGCGGGCGGGCGTGCCGATGCTTCCCGTGGTGGCGACTCCGCGGCAGGTCTCGGCGCGCATCCTGGCCTACTCCTGGGCCACCGTGGCGAGCACGCTGCTGCTGATCCCGGTCACCAGCTGGATCTACGTCGGCTGCGCCGTGTTGATCGGCGCGGTGTTCCTGGTAGTGGCACAGCGGCTGCACCAGGGCGTGCGCCGCGGTCGCGGCGTCAACCCGATGCGGCTGTTCCACCTGTCGAACAGCTACCTCAGTGGGCTGTTCCTGGCCCTGGCCGTCGACGCCGCGATCGGGCTGCCCGTGCTCGGTTGATCCCGAGCCCGGGCGGTGTTCCCGCCGGGAAGCCGGTACGGGGTGTTGTCCGTACTCTCGTGGACCGCGGGCGCGGCACCACGTGCGCGCCCGCGTTTCGGACATATATCCGTCGAACTCCGCCGTGCTCCGCCACTCGGACTGCGTCTTTCCCGGTACGGCGCCATAGTGAGCCCGGGGATTTCGATATCCGGCCTTTTCGCGCTCGGTGATCCCTCCCGGCACTTCGGCCGCCACCAGTGCCGATTCATCGCGATACCGCGGCGAGCGCGCACACTCGTGTCGCAGGGGGTCGACCATGAGTTGGCTCAGACCGCACCGGCGACGAGCCGGTACTTCCACAACCGAACAGGGCTGGTCACCCGAAGAGGTCCACAGCCTGGAGGACGCGGTCGCCCGGGCCCCCTCGGTGCACAACACCCAGCCCTGGGAACTGACGACGAGTGACCGCACGGCGCTGCTGCGCGAGCGACCCGACGTGGCACTCGAGCAGCACGATCCGGAAGGCAGGGATCGGCGACTCTCCTGCGGTGCGGCGGTGACCAACCTGTTCCTCGGGGTGCGCGCGCTCGGCTGGGCGGCCCTGGTGCGACGGTGGCCGGAGGAGAGCGAATCCGACGATCCCCGGCTGGTCGCCACCGTCAAGGCCACGCATCGGCAACAGCCGTCGGTTTCCGAAGGACAGCGCTTCCGGGCGATCACCCGGCGCACCAGCTACCGCAAGCCGTTCCACGAACAACAGCTCCCCCACGTGGCGAGAGAGGCACTGCTCGCGGCGGGGAACTCCGCCGACGTCCACGCCCGCTGGATAACCGGCCTCGAGGAGGCGCGGACCCTCGCGGAGATCCTGGGCTACGCGGCCCGGGTGCACCGCAAGGACCGTCACTACCAACGGGAACTGGCCATGTGGCTGGTGGACGGTCAGGGCGGTGTGGATCCGGGAGGTGGCATCGCTTCCGAGGATCTCGGTACCGGGGGAGTGGCCGCCGTCGGCCTCGTCGGACCGAGCAGCAGACTCCCCGACGAACGGCATCTCGCCGAGTGGATCGCGAACGAGTCGATCATGGTGCTGACCACCAGCACCGACGAACCCGCCGCGCACTTCCGTGCCGGTGAGGCCATGCAGTTCGCCTGGCTCACCGCCACCAGTCTGGGGGTGGCGGCCTCGGTCATCACACAACCGCTCAACCTCACCGAGGTGCGCGCGGGACTGCGGGACCGGCTCGGACTGCCGGGACCCCCGCACGCGTTGCTCAGGTTCGGCTATCCCGTTCCGGTCCCGACTCAGCGCCGTTTCTGACCGGTGTACCTGTCCGACGTCGGTCCGTTGCTCAACGCGTCAGCCTGCCCACCGCTCCGTACGCGTTCGAGACCTCGATCTCCTCACGGGCGACCGTGTCCTGGGGGTGCCAGCTCGGCAGCGGTACGAGTCCGGGTTCCACCAGCTCGTAGCCCTCCATCAGCTCGGTTATCTCGTGCGGGGGGCGCCACCTGACAGGTGTCGGCGTGCGGGCCATGATCTCCTCGGCGTCGGCGACCTGCCGCTCGGTGGCCGATATCGCGGAGATGTGTGAGAGAACCAGATAGCTTCCCGCCACACACGCCTCGCGGTAGGCGGTGATCACCTCCCGTGCGGCCCGCTGCTCCGGCACGAACGGCAGCACCGCTACCGCAAGCACTCCCACCGGGCGACTGAAGTCCAGCAGTCCCGCCACGCCGGGAGCGGTGAGCACCGCCTGGGGATCCCGGACATCGGCCAGCGTGATCGTCACGTTGGAGTGCTCGGCGAGCAGTCGCTGTGCGTGTGCCACCGCCACAGGTTCGTGATCGACGTAGGCCACCCGGGCCGTCGGATCGAGCGACTGGGCCACTTCGTGCACGTTCCCGACGGTCGGAATGCCCGAGCCCAGGTCCAGGAACTGGTCGATCCCCCGCGCGGACAGGTACGCGACCGCGCGACCGAGGAAGGCCCGGTTGGCCCGCGCGTACTCGCGCGCGTGCGGCATCGCCGCCGATCCGGCCTCGGCCGCTTCGCGGTCCACCGCGAAGTTGGTGGATCCACCCAGGTAGTAGTCGTACATCCGGGCCGCGTTCGGTCGGTCCGTCCGTGTCTCCCCCGGCGGCGGGGCGAACGAGCTGAACGGAACCGATTCCCGGGGATCCTCGTGCTGGTTCATCCGCGCTTCCTCCGGAGTAGCTGCCACGTTCGGGTCACCGAGACCACGGGCAACGTTACGCCTTCCGAGCCCGTGCCACAGCAGTGGAGCGGAGGACCGGTCACTCCGCTGTCAACGCCGTGTCAGCCCCACCCGCTACAACCGGAGTTGTTTGTTCCATTGCTACCGACGGGCGAACACCGCCCTCCGAAAGCGGGTATAGCGATGAGTCGACCGGTACGGCCGAAACACCACGACGAGACGGAGCCCGGGGCGGAGGCCAACGGCAGCCTCGCTCGTGCTCTGCTGTTGTTGCGCGAATTGGCACTTCGTCCCGAGGGAGTGGGGGTTTCGGAGCTCTCCCGAACGCTCGGCATCCCGAAGCCGAGCGTCCACCGCACACTGCGCACGATGCGACGGTTGGGTTTCGCGCGCGAGTCCGAACACGTCTACTTCCCCGGCACCGAACTGCGACGTCTCGCGCGTGACCTCACCGCCGGCACCGAGTCACGCCTGCTGTGCGAGCGCCTGTCCCCGGTGATGGTCGAGCTCTACTGTGCCGCGCGACTTCCGGTGGAACTGGCGGTGCCGCGTGGTAGCGATGTCGTCGTGCTGCACCGCGTCCATGGGCGCGGTGCCTGGAATCCGATCGGAACGGCCGGCGGGACGGTCGAACACCACGGAGCGACGACCAAGGTGCTGTCGGCGTTCTCGCTCGACTCGGTACCGCACGAGGTGATCGGTGATCGCGGGGAGCGCGTCCGAGGTCCGTCCTCGTCCCAGTTCGCGGAGATCCGCAGGACCGGGCTGTTGGTGGAGAGGTCTTGTCACGGGCGGGTCGAACTCGCCGCTGCCGTGCTGGACCGGCTCAGGCGTCCGATGGCCGTGCTGGCGATGACAGGTCCCACCGCCCGGGTGCACAACATCCCGCACACGGCGACATTGCTCAGGCAGGCCGCACACGATGCCGCGAAGCTACTGCCCACCGGTTCGACGAGCCGTTGTTGAAGGACTCGCCCAACGAAGTCCTCCGGGGTGCCGGGATCCGCCGAGATCGCGGGGACGGTCCACGAGCGAGGCGGGAGACCTCGGTGCGGTGCACTTCTCGCGATCACGACGGGATGTTCCGTCAGGCGCACGTGGCCACCTCGTCGAGAATGTCGCGCAACACGGCGGTGTCACGCCCCGACCTGCCCACCCCCAGCCCGTCGATCGGTGCTTCGGCACGCAGGGCGCGGAACGTTCCGGGAAAAACCGCCCCACCGTAGAGCAGCATGGTGGCACCGTCACGAGCGTCCGCCACGCGTCGGAGCTCGTCCAGCACCGTACCCACGTGTTCCGGTGTGGCACCGCTCTCCGCCCCGATGGCCCAGCGCGGCTCGTAGAGAAAAGCCACGGGCGAGGTTCGGGGAACCGATTCCAGCGTCGAAACGGCCTGCTCCGCCGCTCGCGCGGCCGCCGACACCGGGTTGAGCCGTTGTTCCTCGCCGATGCACACGATCGGCGTGATTCCGGCGGTGGTGGCCGCCAGCGCCTTGCGCGCGGTCGAGCGGTCGTCCTCGCCGAAGAGGGTCCGCCGCTCGGAGTGTCCCACCATGCAGTAGTGACAGCCCGCCTCGGCCAACATGTCGGCTGGGACCTCGCCGGTGTAGGCGCCCGCTTCCGGCCAGAGGTCCTGCGCGCCGCACGACGCTCCGAGCTTGGCTGAGGTAGTGCCCAGCAGCGGGAACGGAACGAGCAGCGTCAGTATTCGACGCAGTTCCGGGTCCACGTCCCGTCGGATCCCGTCGATCCATCGCTCGGTCCGTTCGATTCCCAGGTGGGCTTTCGCGCTCACGCAGACCAGACGTCGAGCGGGTCGTCCGTGCACCGTTTCCGCGCTTCGGGCTCCTACTTCGTCGGCATTCTCCTCGAGTGATGACATGCCCGCTCCTCGTGACGATGTGGCGTTCGGGTCTCCGCTCGGCGAAATCGTGTTGTCGTTCGGCGCGTTCATTCGAGATTGGCGTGTCGTCGGGCCGCGTAGTCGCTGTCGATTCCCAGTTCCTCGGCGAGCGCGTTCGCCACACAGTCGAACAGCACGAAACCGGTCTCCTCGAACGTCGAGTTGGAAAACAGCGACTCCTCGTCGAGGTCCGAACCCGTGTGAGGCTCGATCGGAACCAGGTGGTCGGCGAGTTCCCCCAGCCGTGACGAGTTCGTGTCGGTCACCGTCACGACCGCGGCACCGTTGCGGACCGCCGTTTCCGCCAGCAGCACTACGGTGGCGGTGTTGCCGGAGCGGCTGCAGCACACGAGCACGTCGTTCTCGCCGATCGCCGGTGTGGTGCTGGCTCCCACCACGTGACAGGCGATCCCGAGTTGACTCAGCCGCATGCCGAACGCCTCCACCACCAGCCGTGACCGGCCGGCGCCGAGCACGAACACCCGTTCCGCGTTCGAGAGGATGTCCACGGCGCCGGCCACCGACCGGGCGTTCAGCCCGGTGATTTTCGTCAGTACCTCTTCGCCGCTCCGCCGCAGCAGCCGTGGCAGCCGAGCGATCGTTCGGTCGCTCATGAGTCCGTTCCCCCGAATCGCTCGTGCATCGCTCTCCGGATCCGCCGCACGGCGTCACACGGCTCGCTCGAGTCGAGGACGTAGCCGCCGACGACCAGGATCGCCGGGGTGCCCGTGTGCAACGCTCTCACCGATTCGGGTGAAATTCCTCCGGAGAGCTGGACATCGCGGATTCCCAATTCTTCGCACATTCTCAGTTGCGTCGACAGGTGATCGCTGTCCTCCCGCTCGTCGAGGCCGTTGTGTATTCCGATGTAGTCCACGCCGAGTTCCGACAGCCTGCTCAGCCGGTGCGGGGTGGCTCTGGTCCCAACCAGGTCGCCGACCACCGCTCGTCGGTGACGACGGGCCTCGGACACGACACCGGTGACGGTCGCGTCGGCGGCACCGGCGCAGACCGTGGTCAGGTCGGCTCCGGCCTCGAAGACCAGTCCCGCCTCGTAGGCGGCGTCATCCATGGTTTTCGCGTCGGCCAGCAAGTCCGTCCCCGGAATCGCTCGTCGAACACGCTCGATCGCCCACACGCCCTCGGTCTTCAGCATCGAGGTCCCGACCTCGGCGATGTCGATCAGCGGAGCGGTTTCGGAGAGGATCCGTACCGCCTCGGAACTGTCCACGAAGTCGAAAGCGAGCTGCAGCAGCGGTCTTTCGCGTGGGGAAGTCCCGGAAGCGGGTAGGGGTTCCGTTCGGCTTTCGCTGGACACTGTGACTCCCGGAGCGCCGTTCGTCCGCCGTCCGGCGGTTGGTTCGCGGATAACGCTAGGAATCCGCCGCCCGGTTCGGCGAGCGGCCGTTTCGTCCCGCGAAACGGCCGGATCGGTCCGCGCCGGGTGCCGCCTCGGTGGACCCGTCGCGTGGTCCTCCAGGTCGTTGGAGCCGTTCCCTCGCGGCCGCTCCTGTCGGGACAGCGTCCGATGCGGTCCGCCCGCTGCTCGTCGTTTCCTTGCCCGCCAACTCGAAAACGAAAGCTCGGTAACCCATGTGGGGGTAGCCTAGATCCAGTAAGTCAACATGTAGTGTGTTGCTGTCGGCGGTTCACCGGATTCGAAGGATTCGGTGTGCCAACAGGGAACCCGGTGCGAGTCCGGGACTGCCCCGCAGCGGTAAACGGGAACGAACGCCGTGCCACCTCAGGGTGGGAGACGCACTGGACGCTACCGGTCCGGGAAGCGACGGTTATCAGGACCGGCGGTCGAGCCGCCGGAAGCCCGTGAGTCCGAAGACCTGCCGTCGATGCGCGCACGACCGTGCGCGCCGTCCGCGACCTCGAGGGAGGGTCCGCGCGAACTCGGCCGGACGCGTGCCCCGGAATTCGGTGCCGTGTCCCGCGGACCTCGTGTGTTCCCGCCCGGTCCGGGCATCGGTTCGAACTCGCGAGGAGAGTGCACCGTGACTCGAGCGTCCGACGCTGTCGTGTCTTCCGCCGCCCCCGACATCCGTGTCAGCGGCCTGGACGGGGAACCGGAACCGCTGGACTGGGACAGGTTGTCCACGGTGGTGGAACAGGCCTGTGCCGGGTTGGCGGACGTGTCCGCCGAGCACGTGCTGCGCGAGGTGCGGCGCAACCTCTACGACGGCATCTCGCCCGACGAGTTGGCAAGCGCGCTGATCATGGCCGCCCGCACGCTCGTCGAAGCCGAACCGAACTACTCGCGGGTCACGGCCCGGCTGTTGTTGGACGACCTGCGTCGCGAAGCCCTCAGCTTCCTGGATGGGCAGCAGCGGGAGGCCGACCAGGAGGAGATGCGGCAGCGCTATCCGGACTACTTCGTCCGCTACGTGCGGCACGGCATCGGAAACGGCCAACTCGATCCGCGGCTCGGCGAGTTCGACCTCGAACGGCTCGGCGCCGCGCTGCGTCCGGAGCGGGACACGTCGTTCGACTTCCTCGGGCTGCGCACGCTTTACGACCGCTACCTGCTGCACGAGCGGGGAGTGCGTTACGAGCTGCCGCAGGCGTTCTTCATGCGGGTCGCCATGGGGCTCGCGCTGGAGGAGGACGATCGCGGTCGCCGTGCCGTGGAGTTCTACGAGCTGCTGTCGGCGATGGACTTCATGTGTTCCACACCGACCCTGTTCAACGCCGGAACCACCCGCCCCCAGCTGTCATCCTGCTTTCTGACCACCGTCGACGACGATCTGCGGCACATCTTTCACTCGATCGGCAACAACGCCAAGCTGTCGAAGTACGCCGGAGGTCTGGGCAACGACTGGACACCGGTACGCGGTATCGGTGCCCACATCAACGGCACCAACGGGCAGTCCCAGGGGGTCGTGCCGTTCCTCAAGATCGCCAACGATACGGCGGTCGCGGTCAACCAGGGCGGCAAGCGCAAGGGGGCGGTGTGCGCCTACCTGGAGACCTGGCACATCGACGTCGAGGAGTTCCTCGACCTGCGCAAGAACACCGGTGACGACCGCAGGCGCACCCACGACATGAACACGGCGAACTGGGTTCCGGACGAGTTCCTGCGTCGCGTCGAGGCCGACGGCACCTGGACGTTGTTCTCCCCGGACGAGGTGGGCGACCTGCACGACCTCTACGGCACGGAGTTCGCCGAGCGCTACCGCGAGTACGAACGCGCCGCCGAGCGGGGTGAGCTGAGAGTTCACCGCAGGGTCTCCGCCGTGGACCTGTGGCGCCGGATGCTGACCATGCTGTTCGAGACCGGCCATCCGTGGATCACCTTCAAGGATCCCTGCAACCTGCGTTCCCCGCAGCAGCACGCCGGTGTGGTGCACTCCTCCAACCTGTGCACCGAGATCACGCTCAACACCGACCGGGACGAGGTGGCGGTGTGCAATCTGGGGTCGATCAACCTGGCGAACCACGTCACCACCGACGGCATCGATCGCGAACGACTGCAACGCACCACACGAACCGCCGTGCGCATGCTCGACAACGTCATCGACATCAACTTCTACACGATTCCGGAGGCACGCGACTCGAACACGCGGCACCGGCCGGTCGGGCTGGGGGTGATGGGGTTGACCGACGCCCTGTTCGAGCGCCGGATCCCGATGTCCTCGCAGCGTGCCGTGGAGTTCGCCGACCGCAGCATGGAGGAGATCAGTTATCACGCGATCTCGGCCTCCTCGGATCTGGCGCACGAACGCGGTCGCTACGATTCGTTCGAGGGCTCGTTGTGGAGCCGGGGCATCCTGCCGCTGGACTCGCTGGAGCTGCTGCGGCGTGAACGCGACGGCGACGTGGAGCTGTCGACCTCCTCGACGCTGGACTGGCAGCCGCTGCGGGAGAAGGTGCGGCGGCAGGGCATGCGCAACTCCAACGTGATGGCGATCGCCCCCACCGCCACGATCTCCAACATCTGCGGCGTCGGGCAGTCCGTCGAACCGCTCTACCGCAACCTCTACGTCAAGTCGAACATGTCCGGCGATTTCACGGTGATCAACCCGCATCTGGTCGCAGACCTGAAGCGGGCGGGGTTGTGGGACCGGCGCATGGTGGCCGACCTGAAGTACCACGACGGTGCCCTCGGGCCGATCGAGCGGATCCCGGCGGAACTCAAGGAGCTCTACGCCACGGCGTTCGAGATCGGCTCGGACCGGCTAATCGAGGCCGCGGCGCGCAGGCAGAAGTGGATAGACCAGGCACAGTCGCTGAACCTGTACCTCGCGCGGCCGAGCGGGCGCGAACTCGACCGGCAGTACCGCGACGCCTGGCGCAAAGGGCTCAAGACCACCTACTACCTGCGCTCCAGCAGCGCCTCGGACGTGGAGAAGAGCACGCTGCGCGGTACCGACGGCAAGCTCAACGCCGTATCACCCACCGTGATCCCGGCCGATACGTCCTCCGACGCGGCGAATTCTTCCGACGCGACGACCTGCGCGGTGGAGGACCCCGAGTGCGAGGTCTGCCAGTGACCTCCTTCTCCGGGAGCACGACCTTCGGAGAACGGGGCGGAAACCAGCCGCCCGAGAAACAGCACCCAGCCACCCCAGAAGCTCCGAGAGCGCTCGGTCGGAACGCCGGGCCCGCGAACGGACCGAACAGGTCCGGCGCGATCAAGCACAGGAGGACCGGAACCCAGTATGACCTCGTTGAACGTGCCGGAAACCGCCGTCAGCCCCGACACCAGCGGACTCGGGGAGATCGACCGTTCCGGATCCCGGGTCGACGCGGCGGACAAGGCGATGATCAATTCCCGCGCCGACGTCAACCAGCTGCTGCCGCTGAAGTACGGCTGGGCCTGGGACAAGTACCTGGCCGGGTGCAACAACCACTGGATGCCCACCGAGGTCTCCATGCAGGCCGACATCGCGCTGTGGAAGTCCCCGGACGGGCTCACCGACGACGAGCGGCTGATGCTCAAGCGCAACCTCGGCTTCTTCGCCACCGCGGAGTCCCTGGTCGCCAACAACGTGGTGCTGGCGGTGTACCGGCACATCACCAACCCCGAGTGCAGGCAGTACCTGCTTCGGCAGGCGTTCGAGGAGGCGGTGCACACCCACACCTTCCAGTACATCTGCGAGAGCCTGGGGCTCGACGAGGGCGAGCTGTTCAACATGTACCGCGAGGTCCCGTCCATCTCGGACAAGGACTCGTGGGCGCTGCGGTACACCAGGAACCTGGAGAACCCCGACTTCGCCACCGGAACGCCCGAGGCCGACCAGGCGTTCCTGCGGGACCTGGTGGCGTTCTACGTGATCTTCGAGGGGATGTGGTTCTACACCGGCTTCGCGCAGATCCTGTCGCTGGGGCGCAGGAACAAGATGGTCGGCATCGCCGAGCAGTACCAGTACATCCTCCGGGACGAGTCGATCCACCTCAACTTCGGGATCGACTGCATCAACCGGATCAAGCTGGAGAATCCGTGGCTGTGGACCCCGGAGTTCCAGGAGGAAGTGCGTACGATGCTGACCGAGGCCTGTGAGCTTGAGGTCGCCTACGGTCGGGAGACCATGCCGCGAGGCATGCTCGGGCTCAACGCCGAGCTGTGCACCGAGTACATGCACTTCATCACCAACCGCCGCTGCGACCAGCTGGGCCTGGAACCGGTGTTCCCCGAGACGGGGAATCCGTTCCCCTGGATGTCGGAGGCCGTCGATCTGAAGAAGGAGAAGAACTTCTTCGAGACGCGGGTGACCGAGTACCAGTCCGGAGCGGCGCTGGAGTGGGACTGACCGGAGTTCGTCGAGAGGCCGGAACCGTCGGGCCGTGATGCCCGGCGGTTCCGGTTACCTCACTGACGTTTTTCCCGTGCTGTTGACCGACCGGCGCGGGTCTTGCCGGAGCCGGAACCGTCGGGCCGACCGGAAAACTTTCGATCAGCAGTCGTCGAGCATGTTCGACAGCGCGTTCTGCTCGGCCGAGTCGACGCTCAGACCCCAGACGTGCTTCACGTTGATCCAGCTGCGCGCGTACACGCAGTGGTAACCGGTGTTGGAGGGCTGCCACGCGGCCGGGTCGTCGTCGCTCTTGGTCATGTTGGAGGTGCCCGAGACCGCGATCAGCTGCTGGCTTTCCAGGTCGTTGGCGAAGTCCTCCCGCTTCGCGTCGCTCCAGCTCGCGGTGCCGGAGCGCCAGGACTCGGCGAGCGGGACCACGTGGTCGATGTGCACCTCGCTCGGGTCGCTCACCCACCGCTGGTCGTAGACGCTGTACCAGCTCCCCGAGTCCGGGTAGCAGTCCGAGCCGACGGTGACGCCGCTGCCGTCCCGTTTCAGCACGGTCTCCCGGGTGTCACAGTTGCCCGATTGGCTCGACCAGTGCGGGAACCTGTCCCGGTCGTAGCCGCTCATCGAGCCCTCGGCGCTCACCGTGAGCTCGGCGAGCTGCTGCCGGGCGGTGGATTCGCCGGGCGGGTCGGGTGGATAGGCGGCGGCGGTTCCCGCCGAGGCGAGCAGCAGTGTTCCCGCGGCTAACGCGGTGGTCAACGCGATCAGTAACCGTCGCACGGTCGTTCTCCTCACGTGCTGGGGTGAGCCGACCTCAGCAGCGTGACAAGCGAGGGTCAACACCGGTCAATACCGCGGTGAAGAACCGATGATTTCGAGAGGCCGTCCGTGGTGAATTCCGCATCGGACGGACCACCGGATTCGTCCCCACGGAGCAGACGGAGCGCGGGACGCACCGAGCTCGCCGTTCCGGCGCCGAAACACTGTCCTCAACGAAATGGGGCAGACTCCTGGATTCGAGGCGGAAAGGCCCCACCGAATACTTCTCGGCGGGTAGCGGATGTGGTTCGAATACCCGGCTCAGCGGTTCGGTGCAACCTTCCTCGAACTCGCACAGCGTTCCCACACACCGGAAGCCGCGTACAGCGGCATCGCCGCACCGTCGCGCTCGCCGAACCAGCGGGCGCGGAACAGACCGTGCACATCGACCATGTGGTCCGGGTGCCGGTGGGTGACGATCAAAGCGTCCACACCGGACGCTGTCGTGTTTCCCAGCAGCCGTGACAACCCGGGCAGTGTTCCGTAGCCCAGGTCCAGCACCACGCGGAAACCGGCGTGTTCCAGCAGGAAACCACCGCAGGCCCGGCCCTGTTCCGGCCAGGCACCGCAACTGCCCAGCACTGTCAGTCGAGCGGTCATTTTCCCAACCTATCGTGCCGGGTACCCGGGGTCAGGTGCTTCACCTCGGTGATCCTTCAGGGGCAGCTGATGACCGATCAGGACAACCGCTCCCCGGAAGGTCCGGCTCGGGACCTTCCGGGGAGCGGTGTGTCGCTGAATGGAGAGGTGTCAGGCCGCCCGTGCGCGCCGCACCCGCAGCACGCTGGAGACGACCACCGCCACCAGCAGGATCGCGTAGATCCCCACGGCGAAGGGGCTGGCGAACAGCACTCCCACGTCTCCCTGACTCATCGCCATCGCCCGCCGCAGCGAGGTCTCCGCCAGCGGCCCCAGGATCACGCCGATCAGCACCGGCGCCACCGGGAAGCCGTAGCGGCGCAGCATGAAACCGAGCGCCCCCACCACGTAGAGCAGCAGCACGTCGAACAGCGAGGACCTCGCGGTGTACACCCCGAGGGTGGCGAACACGACGATCCCGGCGTAGAGGTAGTTGCGCGGGATCCGCAGCAGCTTCGCCCACACCGGTGCGAACGGCAGGTTCAGCAACAGCAGCATGACGCTGCCGATGAACAGGCTAGCCAGCAGTGCCCAGACCAGGTCGGACTCCTGGGTGAACAGCAGCGGACCGGGACGCATGCCGTACTGCTGAAAGGCGCCGAGCATGATCGCCGCGGTGGCCGAGGTGGGCAGCCCCAGCCCCAGCAGCGGCACCAGCGAGGTGGCCGTGGTCGCGTTGTTGGCCGCCTCCGGGCCTGCCACGCCCTCGATGGCGCCCCGACCGAACTCGTCGTCGCCACGACGGCGGGACAGTGTCCTCTCGGCCCCGTAGGACAGGAACGTCGGTATCTCCGCACCACCCGCGGGGATCACGCCGAACGGGACACCCAGTGCGGTGCCGCGCAACCACGGCCGCCAGGAGCGGCCCAGGTCCCGTTTGCTCAGCCACGGCCTGCCCGAGGCGACCGTCTCGGTGGCGGGATTCCGCCGCGCGCGGGAGGCCACGTACAGCACCTCCCCGATCGCCAGCAGCCCCACAGTCACCACGATGATGCTGATCCCGTCCAGCAGCCGCGGACTTCCCAGCGTGAACCGGACCGCCCCGCTCTGCTCGTCGATGCCCACCATCGCCAGGGCCAGCCCGAGTCCCAGCCCGCTCAGCCCGCGCAGCACGTCGCCCGCCACCACTGCCGAGGTCGCGAGGAAGGCCAGCACGGTCAGCGCGAAGTACTCGGGAGGACCGAACCCGACCGCGAGGTCGACCATCAGCGGCGAGAAGAACACCACGAGCGTCACGGCCACGATGCTGGCCAGGAACGAACCGAGCACGGCCGTGGCCAGTGCCTGCGGTGCCCTGCGGTTCCTGGCCATCGGAAAGCCCTCGAACGCCGTGGCCATCGAGGAGCTCTGCCCAGGGGTGTTCAACAGGATCGCGGTGGTCGCCCCACCGAACTGGCCTCCGAAGTAGACCCCGGCGAACATGATGAAGGCGCCGGTGGGGTCCAGTTGGAACGTGACCGGCACCAGCAGGGCGATCGCCATGGCGGTGCCGAGTCCCGGCAGCACGCCCACGACCGTTCCCAGCACCACACCGGCCAGGCAAAGCAGCAGGTTGACGGGAGTCAGCGCCGAGCCGAACCCGTCGAGCAGCAGCGACAGCGTTTCCATCACAGCACCTCCAGCAGCAGCCCGGAGGGCAGCGACAACCCCAGCCCGGCCGAGAAGGCCAGTTGCACGGCGGACGAAACGACCACCGATATCCCCAGGTCACGCAGTTTGTGCTCGCTGCCCAGTGCGCAGGAGACACCCCAGAACAGCAGGGCTCCCGCCACGATCCACCCGGCGGTTCGCAGCAGCGCCAGATGCGCCACCAGGGTTCCGGCGGTCAGCAGCAACGGTTTCCAGTCACTGCGCGCTCCGGCCGCGTCGGCTTCCGTGGCGGTCTGTTCCTCCGTCGCGGTCGTGTCCGTCACGGTGGAGCGATGCCCGGGCAGCGCCACCCGCACGGCCAGCGACACGCCCAGCACCACCAGCAGCGCGCCGATCACCCCCGGGAAGAACCGGGGGCCGAGGAAGCTGACCGAGGAGGGAACGTCCATCATCGCGGTACGCAGCAGCAGGAAACCGCCGATCGCGCCGACCAGCACACCCACGAACAGTTCACTGCGCCCGGTCCAGAACGAACCGGAAGCGCTCTCGTCGTCCCGCCGCCGCGAGGCGGTTCGTTGCACGAATGTGGTCATGACAGGCCCAGCTCCTCGCTGATTCGCTTGATGCGCGCCGTCTCGGACTCCAGGAAGGACCGGAACTCCGCACCGGTCTGGAAGGTGTCCTTCCAGCCGTTGCGTTCCACCGCGTCCTGCCACCGCCCGCTCCCGTGCACCGTTGTGACGATCCTTTCCAGCTCCGCGCGCTGGGCATCCGACAGCCCCGGCGGTGCGACGACTCCACGCCAGTTGGCCAACGAGGCGTCCACGCCCTGTTCGACGAACGTCGGAATGTCGACCCCTTCCAGGGGTCGTTGGGAGGAGACCCCGAGCGCACGCAGCTTCCCCGCCTCGATCTGCCCGGCGAACTCCGCGTAGCTGGAGACCCCGACGTCGAGTCCACCGTCGAGCAGCCCCGTGACGACCTCACCGCCGCCCGCGTAGGCGATGTAGTTGAGTTCGGAGGTGTCCACCCCGGCGGCGCGCAGCAGCATCCCCGCGAACAGGTGGTCCGTACCGCCCGCCGAACCGCCGCCGACCGCGACCGAGCGCGGGTCGGCTCGCCAGGCCGACATGAGGTCCTCCACCGTGCGGAACGGCGAGTCCTTCGGCACCACCACGACCTCGTAGTCGTCGGCCAGCCGCGCGATCGGGGTGACGTCGTCCAGCGTCGTCGCGGAGTCGGTGGTCTGGATGGCTCCGGTCATCACCGCCCCGCTCATCATCAGCTTGTTGCCCTTGCCGGACTGGTTCGCCAACCGGGAGAGCCCGATGGTGCCGCCGGCGCCGGGCACGTTGAGAACCTCGGTGGCGCGCGAGAGGCCGTGGGCGTCCACCGAGCTCTGGATCTCCCTGGCCACGGTGTCCCAGCCCCCGCCCGGATCGGCGGGGGCCATCAGTTGCAGCTTGTCCCGGGGGTCTTTCCCACCGGAGGCCTTCGTGTGGGCGTCGGTCAGGCCCGCCCCCACGACGACCACGCCCAGGACCGCTGCGGTCAGGCGCAGGATCAGTCGTCCCGTCATGGTTTCTTCCCTGCGAAATCCGGATCGTTCACGTCGACTCCGCACCCCGCTGTCCCGGTTCTCGTGGCCGGGCGCACCGGCGGAGAACCCGTGCACGGCGATACCGCCGGATGAACAGCACGTTACGAGTCGTGGATCACAGGGTGTGGGTCACACCCGTCCGGGGGAAATGTGGTGTTCATAAACGCAGTAGTGGTCGTTGTGGTCACGGGCTCCGCCCGATTCCCCGGCCGCGTCCCCGCTGTGGTTTTCCGGCGCACTGCGCTGCCGTTACCGTCGTACGGTCGTCGACAGCCGGAGGGGTGGACGTCATCGCCGAGGGCAACACCACGCGCACCCGCGGGCCCGCGCGCCGCTGGCCGCTGGCGGGCCAGTTCTTCGCGCTGCAGCTGGTGCTGGTCGTGCTCGCGCTCGTGGCCAGCGGGCTGTTCTGGTGGCGCAACACCCGCGCCGAGCTCGACGAGCAGTACGCGCAGCGCGTGCTGGCCATCGCCGAGTCGGTCGCCACGCTGCACACGGTGCGCGACGCCTTCGACGATCCACACCCCGAGAACACCATCGCGCCACTCGCCGAACGGATCCGCCGGGCCACCGGCGCCTCCTTCATCGTCGTCGCCAACAGGCGCCAGATCCGCTACTCGCACCCCGACCCCGAGCGCATCGGTCACCAACTTTCCACCGACGCCGCCCCGGCGCTGGCGGGCAACGTCTGGACCGGGATCCAGACCGGCACCACCGGACGTTCCATGCGGGCCAAGGTGCCGGTGCTCGACGAGTCGGGAACGGTGATCGGCGTCGTTTCCGTCGGCGTGCCCGTCTCGACGGTCAGCGATGAGGTCTCGCAGAGCCTTCCCGACCTGCTGGGAACCGTGCTGACGCTGGTGGTGCTGGGCGGGCTCGGTACCTATCTCGTGTTCCGCAGGATGCGCCGGATGACCTTCGGCATGGCCGCGGACGAGATCGGCAGCCTGGTCGAACACCGCATGGCCATGCTGCACGCCCTCAAGGAGGGAGTGGTCGCCTTCGATCCCTCCGGGAGGATCACCCTGGTCAATGACGAGGCACACCGGTTGCTCGGGCTGCCCTCGGACGCGGAGGGCCGATACCTCGACGAGCTCGAACTGCCGGAGCGGTTGCACGAGGTGCTGGCCGGGCAGGCCGACGGCACCGATCAGATCGTGCTGCGGCGGGGCAGGGTACTGGCGCTGAACCGGATGCCGGTTCGGCTGGACAGCACCGAGGGCGGTTCGGTGGTCACCCTGCGCGACCGCACCCAGCTCGACCAGCTCGCCCAGGAACTCGACGGGGCGCGGACCACCACCGACGCGCTCCGAGCCCAGGCGCACGAGTTCTCCAACCGCATCCACACCATTTCCGGCCTGCTCGAACTCGGCGAGTACGAGCAGGCGCGCAGTTTCGTCGACGAACTCAGCGCCTCCCACGGGCGGTTCACCGAGGACCTCACCACCCGGGTGCGCGACGCCGCCGTCGCGGCCCTGCTGCTGGCGAAATCGGCCGCCGCCGCCGAGCGGGGGGCGGAGTTCGTGCTCGGCACCGACACCGACCTCGACGCCCTGCCCTCCACCACGGCCAGGGACGACCTGATACTGGTGGTGGGCAACCTCATCGACAACGCGTTGGAGTCACTGGCGGGCTCCGGACGAGTACGGGTGTCGTTGTTGTCGGAGGAAGCCGACGGTGCCGCGGTCACCCGCATCGAGGTCGGTGACTCCGGTGCGGGCATCGCCCCCGAACTGGCCGACGAGGTGTTCCGCGCGGGTTTCACCACCAAGGTGGCCCAACAGGGCGGCACCGGCGGGCTGGGGTTGGCCCTGGTCCGGCAGACCTGCCGCAATCGGGGAGGGTGGGTGCGCGCCGACAACGACGACGGCGCGGTCTTCACCGCGCTGCTGCCCGTGGTGGGCGAGATCGCGGAAACAGGGGGACCCGACGGAACGCCCGAAAATCACCGGCAGTCGATCCGAACCAGACCTCAGTCCTCCCACTGGAGCCCCCGATGATCCGAGTTCTCGTGGTCGACGACGACGTCCGGGTCGCGGACAACCACCGCAAACTGGTCGAGAGCATGGCCGGATTCGAGGCGGTGGGCGTGGCCCACAACGCCCACGAGGCACTGACCATGAGCGAACGGCTGCTTCCGGACCTGGTGCTGCTGGACCTGTACCTGCCGGACGAATCCGGGGTGCGGGTGTTGCAGCGGCTGCGGGGCAACGCCCACCCGCTCGACGTCCTGGTGATCACCGCGGTGCGCGACGTGGAGACGGTCAAGGCCGCCATGCAGGGCGGGGCGGTGCACTACCTGCTCAAGCCCTTCCCGTTCCGGGAGCTGCGGGAACGGCTGAACGGCTACGCCGAGGCCCAGCACGAACTCGACGCGGTCGATGAGGCCGAGCAGGCCGATGTGGACCGGGTCTACGGCAAGTTGCGGGCCTCCGAACCCCAGCGCACCGTTCCCGAGGAGCTGCCCAAGGGGCTCTCCACGGTCACCGCGCGCCTGGTGCTCGACACGCTGCGCTCGGCCGACACCGACCTGTCCGCCTCCGAGGTCGCCAACAACGCGGGACTGTCCCGGGTAAGCGCCCGGCGTTACCTCGACCACTTCGCCACCACCGGCAGGATCACGCTGCACCTGCGGTACGGCTCGGCGGGCAGACCCGAACACCGGTATCAGTGGGCGAGTGGGCGTGGCGCCCAGTGAGTTCCTGGCTCCCGATCCTCCGGTGTTTCCGGGGCTTCCGGCGTCTTCCGGACACGCTCGCACGGTGGCCGTGCGGCTCTGTCAGGATCGTCGGCATGACATCGTCAGCGGCGACGGTCCGCCACCTCACCGGAGCAGCCGAACTGCTCACCGTGGCCGGTGCCGACACCTACACCCGCATGACCGTGGCCGACGACGTGATCGGCTACGCCACCGATGAGGCAGTCGCCTGGTTCACCAGCATTCCGTGGCAGCCCGGTTCGCTCTCGCTGCGCGGTCGGCCGCGCGCGGCCCTCGACCTGCTCGCCGAACTCCGGGAGGCGGGACTGCTCGACTCGGTCGAATCCGTTCGGCTGCCGCTGTTGTCGGGCGAGGACGGCGACGAGCGGCTGTCCGTCTCCGGACCGGAGGACTGGTACTTCCTCGCGGCCGAAGGCGCGCCCGAGTGGCGGCGCGGCGAGTCGGCGGTCGAAGTGCTGCCGAGCGGGGAGAGCGAGCGGGTCGAGCGGTTGCTGCGGGAGGGTCATTCGGCCACCGGGGCGAACCCGTGCGCCTCGGGCATTCGCCGGTGGTTCGGCATCCGCGACGGTGACCGGCTCGTCGCCTGCGGGGCCGACCGGAGCATCAACGGTGTCGGTTTCCTCGCCAAGATCACCGTCGATCCAGCCTACGGTGGTCGCGGCTTGGGAAGCGACCTGACCGCCGCGATGACCCGCGCGCTGCTCGACGAGTTCGGCGAGGTGGCGCTGGGGGTGACCGTGGACAACGCTCGGGCGATCGACGTCTACGAGCGGCTGGGCTACCGCCGGGTCGCCGACGTCAGCTCGGTGCGGCTCCTCGACTGAGGGAGCCGGGGAAAGCCCGCGAAGGCTTTGATTTTCGGATCGGGCGGGCTGTTTCCCGGTCCGGGACCAGGTTCGTAGCGAGATTCTTCGGAAGAGCCCGTCCCTCAGAACAGTCTGCCCGCCACTTCGGCAGGAGGCTCCTCCAGGCGCAGCAGAAAGCGCTTGCGGTCCAGCCCGCCGCCGAAGCCGGTCAGGCTGCCGTCGGCGCCGAGCACGCGATGGCAGGGCACGATCACCGCCAGCGGGTTGCGTCCGGTCGCCGTCCCCACGGCCCGGGACAGGCCCGGATTGCCGAGCTCGCGGGCCAGTTCGCCGTAGCTGCGCGTCTCGCCGTAGCCGATCCCGGCGATCAGCTGCCAGACCCGCTGCTCGAACTCGTCGCCGTGGAAAGCCAGCGGAAGGTCGAACCGGGTGCGTTCCCCCGCGAAGTACTCGGCGAGCTGTTCGCTGGTGCTGTGGAAATCGTCGTCGACGCGGGGGCCGAGCGTCGTCGCCGGGTTCTTGTGGTCGCGGCCCTCGAAGTGTAGCCCGACCAGGTGCTCGTCCTCGGCCACGACGGTCAGCTCGCCGACCGGTGAGTCGATCACCGTGTGTCTCGTGCTCATGTCGTGGTCCTCGAAACCCTCTTCGCCGGTGCGTGCGCCACGAGTGTAAGCGCGGCGGGTGCGGCGGTTCTCCGTCGTCGCATTCGACGTGCTTCGGATCGGTACTCCCCGGGGAGGTGCTCACACGAGGGTTCTGTCCTCCGTTAGATGGATACAAAATCTCACCGCTCGTTATATATCGGTTTGCGATATATACTGTTCACATGACACGGCGAGCCATGTCCGAGCAGTCGTTCCTGGTGCTGACCGTGCTGGCCGACGGTGCCTTGCACGGTTACGGGATCGTGCGTGCGGTGAGTGAGCTCTCGCGGCAGCGGGTCGTGCTGCGGGTGGGCACCCTCTACGGGGTGCTCGACCGGTTGTGCGCCGACGGACTCGCGGAACTCGACAGCGAGCGGGTCCACAACGGCCGGTTGCGCCGGTACTACCGCATCACCGACAACGGGCTGACCACACTGGCCGGTGAGACCGCTCGCCGCTCCGAGGTCGTGCGGGCGGCCACCGAGCGGTTGCGGATCCGGGGACTGCTGCCGGAATCGGGTGGTACGGCATGACGCGACTGGAACAGCGCTACCGACGTCTGCTGCGGCTGCTGCCGAGCTGGTACCGCGCCGATCGCGAGGAGGAGATGGTGGACGTCTTCCTGCTCGCCGACGCGGCGAGGCACAGCGGAGGAGCGGAGGACGAGCAGGACGATTGGGACTACGGAGACCACGAGGATCTGCGTGGTGAGTACGGCTGGCCGGACCGGCGCGAGTTCCTCGCCGTGGCGGGGCTCGCGGTCCGAACCCGTTTCGGTGGTGTCGGAGCCCCGAGCGCGGCTCGTGCCCGAGGTGACACCGTTCGCACCATCGCGCTGCTCGGAGTGCTCGTGCGGGCCGTGCTGGCACTCGTTTCGGTGGGCAGCCTGGTGCACGTCCAGCTTCGGAGCGGCGTGGCGTTCGCTGACTCCACCACGCTGCTGTCCCCGCTCGGCGGGTACGTCTTCCCGACCCTGCTGCTGAACCTGGTGTGGGTACCCGCCTATCTGCTGCTGGTGCTGGGGAAGCGCCGTGCGGGCATGCTCTGTTCGGGTGTCGCGCTGCTGCCTTCGCTGCTCTCGATGATTCCCCCGGACAACACCCCGGCCACGTCCCTCACCAGTGTGATCACGGGAGTCGGCATCTGGTTGCCCGTCGTGTGCGTGTTCCTCGGCTTCCACCGCGACGCGCCCGAGCCGTCGCGGAAACCGTGGTTGCTCGCGTTGCCTGTCGGTGTTCTCGCCGCCTTGATCTTCATACTGCTGGGATGGCTCGTTCCACCGGTGGTGGTCGCGGGCCCGCGGGTCTGTGGCCTGCTCGTCGTCGCCGTGTTCACTCTGGTCGTACGACTTCGTTCCCCCGGCGGGTTCCGAGTTCCTGGTCGGCCGCGCTGGCGGTGGTCGGTGCGCTGTTCCTGGTGGAACACGCGACGCTGTTCATCACCTTCGGGATTACGGAAGTGGTGCCGGTGCTCTCCGTCCTCGTGCCGTTGGCGGTACTCGCCCTGTGCTGCGTCTTCCTGGCGGTCACCGCCGCCCGCGCGCCATCCGGCGGTCGTTCGGACGCGGTCGGTGTGACCGAGCGCTGATCGACTCCCGGCGGCAGCTGTGTAGCGGGTGTGCTCGGTGGGCGAGGCCGGCCCGGACCATCGGTCCACATTAGAAAACCCGGTCGTTCCTCGGGAAACCGGTCGTTTCCCACCTAACGCGTTTCATCGGCCAACAGACTGAACATCATGCTGTCACGTCGTCCGCCCTGAAAGCGGATGCGTGAACGCAACACTCCTTCACGCGTGAAGCCGCAACGCTCGGCCACCCGCTGGGAAGCGATGTTGTCCGGAGCACAGGTCAATTCCAGGCGTTCCAACTCCAGGTGGTCGAACACCCAATGTGCCAAGAGTCGTAGTGTCCGCGTGGCCAGGCCGCGCCCCCGCGCGTGGGGTGCGAGCCAGTAACCGGCCGCCGCGCGTCCTTGGTCGAGAGCGACTTCGTAGATCGAGGCGCCTCCCAGAACGAGCTCGTGGTCGGTGGCCTCGACCACGGCGAAGTTGATCGCCTCCCCGCGGAGCCGCATTTTCTCGTGCTCCACCATGTCCTGCTGCACGTGTGCGATCGTGAACGGCTCCACGAGCGGCCAGGAGAACTGCAGGCACAACGGGTCGGAGAAGCCGTCGAACCACTGCCGCGCGTCGGAGGTGGTCCAGGAGCGCAGTGCCACGGCGTCGTCGGAGAGCGGAGGGTCCGGGAACGGTAACGCTGACACGCCCACACGATAGGGCACCTTCCAGGGCGGTCACACTAGCTTCCGGCCCACCACTGGATTCTGGTCTCGTATGAATGCGAGGAACGACGAGCCGCAGTAGTCGTCCACTCGGCTTTGACTGGTCCGCGCTGCGCAACCGCCATGCCGATCTCGGCACCGGCGATGACCGACACGAGGATCGACACGGGGCCACCGGGTACGAGCAATGGTGCTGGATCGACTACCTCGACAGTCGCGATCATTGGGCGCTGTAACCACGAAAACGCTCGGTCCTCCAGATCCTCTTCCAGAGGGCGAGGCGTTTTCGTTGTGCTGTCAACGATGCGCAGCGGGAGGAATTCTGCCGTACTCGCGAACTGTGCTGCTTTGCTTCACACGAGACGTGCTTGTTGACATCGAACTGTGTGCGATCACGCGAGGTCTTGTCGAGTGGGGGCGGTGCTCGGCATCGGACACGGCACAGCCGGGGCGGGAAGCCTCACCGGTAACGGCCCCGCTCCGGACGATTCGAGGTGCTCGGCCACGCCACGATCACGATGCCCCAGTGATCAACTCATGTGGGTGCTCCCCCACGGCGCAACGTTGGTGCACTGAGCTGGGCAGGATGCGAGTCCGGTGGGAATCTCGCACCACGAAAGCCCCACATCTGCCACGCACGGCAGATCAGCACGACCAAGCTACCCTGAGGATTCGGTTTCCCGTTGCAGGTCAATCGGCTGGTTTGCTAGGCGCCCCCGGCAGGATTCGAACCTGCGACCTAGAGATTAGAAGTCTCTTGCTCTATCCGTCTGAGCTACGAGGGCTCGAGCGACACCGAGCGCGCGCTCACGGCGCGTGTCGTGTCGCGCCAAGCAGACTAACGGTTCCCCTTGCTTTACGAAGAACCCACACGGGAGCTGTTGCCGAGACGGTATCGAATGGCAAGCCGATCATAATCCCGAGTGGTTGATCCCAGTTGTCTGAATCTTGTTCGTTTTCCTGTCGCGGGTAGCTTGGTAGCGACCTGCGCAGCGGCAACGACCCATCACGGACATCGTAGTCGCGCTTCGCGCATGACTCTATCCGCTGCGCTTACGCGAAATCGAGTCGTTATCTCATGACGTCTGCCCGCCTCGATTCTCGCTCGTTCGGGTGGAGTCGCGCGATGTTGTCGGCCACCGCAGCGAGGGGCCTTCTCGCGAATTGTCCACATGGCTACCGCTTTTACACATATCGTAATTGTTGTATCGCTCAGTGTGTTCGTTCTCGTGCAGGGTGAGTACAGCGCCGCACGGCGCGACCGAACCGAGACGAGACCACTCGAAGTGGTGGAAGGGCAGGAACTCATGTATGAAACCGCTGTCACTCTTGTCGGTGAAGTTCTCAGTGCCCCGAAGACCCGCGAGACCAGACACGGCAATCGTGTGGCGAGTTTCCGCATGGTCAGCATCGCCCGTCGCTTCGACCGCGCGAACCAACGCTGGGTCGACGGTGATCGGGTACACGCCACGGTCCACTGCTGGAAGCAGCTCGCCCAGGGGGTGGTTCAGGCTCTGGAGAAGGGCGATTCGGTACTCGTGACAGGAAAGCTGCGCACCAAGGAGTACGAAACCGACGGGCAGCGTCGAACCACCGCGGAGGTCGAGGCCGGTGCGGTGGGGCTCGACGTGCTGCACGACTCCCGCGCCGCGGCGGATGACACCGACGAGGAAACCGCCGGGGCCGGCGCGGCTTCCGCTCGTGATTGCTTCCGGGCCGCACCACCCTGTCCACGAGCCGCCGAGGACACCTCCACGCAGGCGATCGGCGCCTGACGGCGCACCGGGTAACGACACTACGGTCCGCCGGGCGGCTGCGATCCGGTTTCCGCGTCGCCGCCCGGCGCCCCGCCACGACCACGTCCGCTGCCGGTTCGCCGGTGCACAAGACATGTTTCCGCCCGATGGGTGCGACGCTCCCGACCGCACCGCTGGGGGCGCGGTCGCCACGCGCCGCGGGCTCGTCACGGGAGGTGCACACCGTGCGGATGCAGTGCAGACCACGCGGTCCCGCACATCTACGATCGGAGGCATGGCCGAGTTCATCTACACCATGAAGAATGTGCGCAAAACGCACGGGGACAAGATGATACTGGAGAACGCGACTATCCAGTTCTACCCCGGTGCCAAGATCGGTGTGGTGGGGCCGAACGGGGCCGGGAAGTCGAGCGTGCTGCGCATCATGGCCGGACTCGACCACCCGAACAACGGTGAGGCCTTCCTTTCCCCCGGTTACACGGTGGGCATCCTGCAGCAGGAGCCCCCGCTGAACGAGGAGAAAACCGTACTCGGCAACGTCGAGGAGGGCGTTGGCGAGATCAAGGAGAAGCTGGACCGCTTCAACGCCATCGCCGAGCAGCTCGCCACCGATTACACCGACGAGCTCATGGCCGAGATGGGCAAGCTCCAGGAGGAGCTCGACCACGCCGAGGCATGGGAGCTGGACTCGCAACTGGAGCAGGCGATGGATGCCCTGCGCTGCCCACCCCCTGAAGCCGAGGTCCGTTACCTCTCCGGCGGTGAGCGTCGCAGGGTCGCCCTGTGCAAACTGCTGCTGAGCAGGCCCGATCTGTTGCTGCTGGACGAACCCACCAACCACCTGGACGCCGAGAGCGTGCACTGGCTGGAGCAGTTCCTGTCCAACTACTCCGGCGCCGTGCTGGCCGTGACCCACGACCGCTACTTCCTGGACAACGTGGCCGGCTGGATCCTCGAACTCGATCGCGGCAACACTTATCCCTACGAGGGCAACTACTCGACCTACCTGCAGAAGAAGTCCGAGCGGTTGGCCGTGCAGGGCAAGCGGGACGCCAAGCTGCAGAAGCGCCTCAAGGACGAGCTGGAGTGGGTGCGTTCCAACACCAAGGCGCGCCAGAAGAAGTCGCGTTCGCGACTGGATCGCTACGAGGAGATGGCGGCCGAGGCCGAGAAGACCAAGAAGATGGACTTCGAGGAGATCCAGATTCCGCCGGGTCCGCGCCTGGGCAACCTCGTGGTCGAGGCCAACGAGATGAGCAAGGGCTTCGAGGGCAACCTGCTCATCGACAGGCTCTCGTTCACCTTGCCGCCCAACGGCATCGTGGGAGTCATCGGTCCCAACGGTGTCGGTAAGACGACCCTGTTCAAGACCATCGTCGGACTCGAGGAGCCGGACAGCGGTCAGGTGCGGGTCGGCGACACGGTCAAGCTCAGCTATGTGGACCAGAACCGCTCCGGTATCGACCCCAACAAGAACGTCTGGGAAGTCGTCTCGGACGGGTTGGACCACATCCAGGTCGGCCAGGTGGAGATGCCTTCGCGCGCCTACGTGAGTGCCTTCGGGTTCAAGGGTGCCGACCAGCAGAAACCGGCCGGGGTGCTCTCCGGTGGTGAGCGCAACCGGTTGAATCTCGCGTTGACGCTCAAGCAGGGTGGGAACACGCTGCTGCTGGACGAGCCCACCAACGACCTGGACGTGGAGACGTTGTCCTCATTGGAGAACGCGCTGCAGGAATTCCCCGGTTGTGCCGTGGTGATTTCCCACGACAGGTGGTTCCTCGACCGGGTGGCCACCCACATCCTCGCTTGGGAGGGTGATGAAGAGAATCCGGCCAAGTGGTTCTGGTTCGAAGGTAACTTCGAGGGGTACGAGAACAACAAGATCGACCGGTTGGGCGCCGAGGCCGCACGTCCGCACCGGGTTACCCATCGGAAACTGACCCGCGGCTGAGGATCGGAGAGTCGACTTGGCGAGGGAGCGCGGTTCGCGGATAAGCAGCCCCGGCCACGAACTACTGGAATCCGCTCGGCAATTGCGCTGGCGGGTTCCGGAGCTGGCACTGTTGTTCGCCAACCGCGCGACTGCCACTGCCCGACAGGTCGGTGACACCGAACAGCGACTCCGGGCCGAAGCGATAGCGCTTTTCGCCGAGAACCGCTTGGGGCGTTCGGTCACCGCCACCGAACGCGCGCTCGGGGCCTTTCGGGACGCCGAGCGCGCGGGCTCGGCTGAACCGCTCGGTGACCTGCGGGTCGAACTTGCCTGCTGTGCCCGTGGCAGCGGCAGTCCCGATGTCGCGTTGCGCGTGCTGCATCCGTTGCTGGAGCTGGAACGTGTTCCGGCACGGCTGCGCGCGCACGCGTTGGTCGAGCTGTGTGGTGCGTTGCCGATGCATCGTCGCGCGGCGGAGCGTGTCGAGGCGCTGGACGAGGCCGACCGGCTCTACGCCGCCGAGTCGACCGAGGACCAGGACACCACGCGGTTGCTCCGTGCCAGGGTGGCGGGCGCGCGGGCGGCTCACTATCGCGGTAACGGTGAGTTCGCGCTCGCGATCGAGTCCGCCGCGGCGGGCCTCGACTTTCTGGAACGTCTCGGTGACCCGGCCGCCGACAGCGGGGAGGTCCGCGCCGGGCTGGTCCTCGAACAGACGCAGTCGCTGCTGGATCTGGGCAAGCAGGCCGAGGCGTTGCGGTGTGCGTCCGAGATCGTGCGGCAGCCGCTCCGGGCCGCCGCCGCGGCCCCGGTCGGTTGGCTGCGACTCGCGGTGGCGACCAGGGTTTACGTGCCCTCGGGGCAGCACTCGGCCGCGTTCGAGTCGTTGCGAGAGGCCCTCGACGGTGGGCGCAGGCACGAGCTGTTCGATCTGCAGGCCGCAGTACTGAACACGTTGTCCGCCCTGCACGAGAAGGCCTCCGACCTTCCCGAGGCGTTGCGCTGTGTTCGCGATGCCTACTCGGCCGACCATCACTGGCGCAGAACCGTCGAACAGGCCAGGCTGCGCCTGCTGGAGGAGTTCCCGGCGCCGAACTCCGCGATCCCGCGGCAGCAGTCCGAACACGGTGAGCAGGGCCACGATCGGCACGATCACACCGTCGAACATCCGCCACGAGGTCCGTTGCCTCCCACGGCGCCCGCGACGGAGGATCCGGACACCCGGCAGCAGGCTCGGCGGTTGATGAACACCCTGCTGTCCGGTGGGGCGCCGAGTACGCGGGACTCCGCGGCCGTGCCGCAGCAGCACGAGGGCACCGACACCGGTGATCGCCGTTCGACCGGCGAGGGGCACGACACCGCCGCGCACCGTTCCGATAACCCCTTCGGCGAGGTCGTCACGGCGGGTGGAAGCGTCCCGGGCAGGCGTCATCGGGCGCCGGACGGAGCCGAGGAGCACGGCGCGACCGATCCGCATCCGTATCCCGCTGCCGGGACTGCTGCGCCTGTCGACACCGGCGCCTCGGCCGATCCCGCACCCTCGGGCGTGTTCGACCCGTCGGGAGCGTCGAGCGACACCGTCCGGCAGGGTGAACCGGATGCTCACCGCCCGCCCCGCGAACACGGCCCATCCCGTGAACACGGTGGCCGGGAGGACATCGACTTTCCCGCCGAGAATCCGACCGAAACCGGGTTCGACAGGACCGCCACGGAGTCGGGCACCGGTTCGGGAATCGGATCGGGAAGCGGTTTTCCGTCGTCCTCCCCCACCGAGGACGTGACCACGATAATGCCGGTCGTGCCGAGTTTTCCGGACTCGGAGCCCCAGCCTGCGGACGCCGGTGAGCACGCGGTCGGGGACAAGGCTTGGCCCGTGTCCGACCCGCAACCGGGTGGCACGACCGAATCGGCCGAGCCCCACCGCCCCCGTGCCGCTGAGTCCTCGTGGGGCCACGGCTCCGAGTCGCTTCACGAGCACGCCACGAGCGGTTCCTCCGAGTCGGCCTCACCCGATTCAACACCGCCCGAGTCAGGCACCACAGGGGGCAGGCGACGAGCGGAACCGGCCGAAACCGAGGAACCACCGGCACGGCGGTCGCACGGTCGTTCGCTGGACGAGATCCGTGCCGCGCTCGAAGCGGAGGGCAGGGGCGCGCCCCGCCAGCGTCGGAGTCGTTCCGCCGGCGCCGCCGAAGTCACCGGGGTGACCGGGAACGGCCCGGAGTCCCCGGTCACCGCCCAGCCCGGGACCACGGCCCAGCCCGCGCCCCCTACCCGGTCCGGAGGACGCCGTCGCCGTGCGGAACCACCGGAACCGGACGCCTCCGGGGAGCCCGCCGAATCGACGGCACCGGCTGAGAGCGGCGGTTCGGAAGCTTCCTCCGAGTGGGGTGATAGCTCCGGAGGTACCTCGCCGGATACGAGTTCCCGTCCCGCGGTCCCGGAGCACCTGCTGGAGCAGAGCAGAGAGTTGATCAGAGACTTCTCCGGGATGGACGTTTCCGACAGCGCCGAGTCCGGTGCGGGACAGGCGGGACTGGCCGATCTGCTCGCGGAAGCGTTGGTGGCCTACCGCAACGGCAACCGGGCCGACGACGACACCGCCAGTACCGAGCAGTCCGCCACGGCGAGGGCACCGCGGACGCCTCCCGAGGCTCCGGAGCCCCCTCCCGGATCGAATTCCACGGCCGCGCGACGCTCTCGGCGTTCCGGTGATCCCGAGATACGTGTCGAGGACGAGCCGACGGCCCGTACGGGAACGGATGACACCGCTTTCCGGGGACGTAGACGACACGCCGCGGGGGAGACCGATCCCGGCGAGTCGTACAGCTGGACTCCTCGGATCCGTTGATCGAGCTCGTCCGCGACGCTCACGTGTGCTGGTTTCGACGCGCGCGGGGTACGCCCCTGAAATCCGGTTCCACTTGATCTGTTCAGCCCGTCACCGATCACGCCGTCGAGCACTCTAGGGTGGTCTTGTTGGCACAACGAGGTGCCGCTAGTTGTGGAGCTGCGTGACGATGACCTCTGAATCCGGACAGTTGAGTACCGAGCACACCGTGCCGAACGGAGAGCGGACACCGCGGACGTCCGACCCGGGTGCGGTAGGCCCCGAGTATCTGACGAGCCTGGTGGAGCGAGCCGTGCGAACGGTCCCGGAACTGGCCCACCTGCTACGTACTTACTATCGCCACGTCCCGGCCGAGGAAGTCGTGAGCGAGGAGCCGGACGATCTCGCAGGTGCGCTGCGCTCGCACTACGAGCTGGCCGCCCACCGCGCGCCCGGACGTGCCATGGTGCGGATATTCAACCCGACCCGTGCCGTCGAGGGCTGGTACAGCCCCGCCTCGGTGGTCCAGCTCGTCACCGACGACATGCCCTACCTGGTCGACTCGGTGATCGCCGAGTTGTCGCACGCCGGTGCGCAGGTGCAACGCGTGGTTCATCCCATTGTGGTGGTGCGCAGGGACGTCGCGGGTGAGCTGCGTGAGGTGTTGCCCGGTGCGGATCCCTCGAACCCGCCCGAGGACGCCCTGGCCGAGTCGTGGATGTTCCTCGAGATCGACAAATTGGCCGACCCGGATCGGATAACCGAGCTGGAGAACGGCCTGTTGCGGGTGTTGACCGACGTGCGCGAGGTCGTCGAGGACACCGACCGCATGAACGAGACCGCCCGCCGGCTCGCGGACTCGCTGGAGCGGGACAGTTCCCAGTCGACCGTGGAGCAATCCACCGATGCCGCCGCCCTGCTGCGTTGGCTGGCCGAAGGGCATTTCACCTTCCTGGGGTACCGCCACGACGAGGTGGTGCACGACGAGGACTCCGGCGGGCCGACACTGCGACCGGTGCTCGCCTCCGGTCTCGGTGTGCTGCGGTCCGACAACGGCGTCGCCAGGACGCTGTCCACCGGCCCGGACATACTCGTCGAGTCACCGGACGACGAGTTGCTGGTGCTGACCCAGGCGAACGCGAACTCCCCCGTGCATCGCGCCGGGCATCCGTTCTACGTGGGGGTCAAAACCTTCGACTCCGATGGTGGGATGTCCGGTGAGCACCGCTTCATCGGTCTGTTCACCACCACCGCGCTGCACGAGAACGTGCTGGAAATACCGGTTATAGCCCGCCGGGCCCGCGAGGTGATCCACCGCGCCGGTTTTCCGTTGGAGTCCTACTCCGGGCAGCGCATGCTCGAGGAGATCCAGAGCTATCCGCGTACCGAGTTGTTCGCCACCGGCTCCGACAGACTGCTGGAGATCATCACCGGGGTGCTCGCCCTCGCGGAACGTCGCAAGCTCAAGCCCTTCCTGCGGCGCGACCCCTACGGCCGGTTCTTCTCGTGCCTGGTTTACCTGCCGCGTGACCGATACACGACCCGTTCCCGACTGGCGATGCAGGAAGTGCTGCTGGCGGAGCTGGGAGGAACAGGTCTGGAGTACAGCACCCGGGTGGGTGAGTCCGCGCTGGCCCGAGTGCATTTCGTGGTGCACACCGAACCGGGAAGCAGGTTCGACCCCGATGTCAACCGGGTGCAGCGCCGACTCAGCGAAGCCATCCGCACCTGGGACGACGACATGGTCGAACAGGTCGAGTCGGAACGCGTGGGGGACCGCACGGAGGCACGTCGGGACGGTCGTCTCGTCTCGTTCGGCTCCGAGACCATCAACGAGGTCGGGCTGCGCTACGCGGCGGCCTTCCCCGAGGCGTACAAGGAGGATTTCGAGGCATCCGACGGCTTGATCGATCTGCGCAGGCTGGAGACGCTCTCCAGTCCCGGTGACCTCGCGATGTCGTTCTACACGCCACGTGATGCCGGACCGGGCGACCGGCGTTTCAAGATGTTCCTCACCGAGCGGGTGACGTTGTCCAGGGTGCTTCCGGTGCTGCAGAGCATGGGGGTGGAGGTCGTCGACGAACGGCCCTACGAGATCTCCCCGGACGACGACACCGCCCGCTGGATCTTCGATTTCGGACTGCGTCCAGGGCGGGGGGTGTTCGATCCGTCCGACGGTGAACGGATCGACACGCTTCGGGAGCGGTTCGAGGAGGCCTTCCGTGCCGCCTGGCAGAACGAGGCCGAGGTCGACAGGTTCAACTCACTGGTGCTGCGGGCCGGGCTCACCTGGCGGCAGACCACGGTGCTGCGTGCCTACGCCAAGTATCTGCGGCAGGTCGGAGTGGCCTACAGCCAGGACTACATCGAGGACGCGCTGATCACGCACGAGTCGATCACAGTGCGGCTGATCAGGCTGTTCGAGACGCGCTTCGATCCGGGTATCGCGGACACGCTGCGGTTCTCCAGGGAACAGGAACTGGTCGAGGCCGCGGAACGAGCCGTCGACGAGGTCACCAGCCTGGACGCCGATCGCATCCTGCGTGCCTACCTCGGACTGATCCGGGCCACGCTGCGCACCAACTACTTCGTCGAGGACGAGTGGTCGCGGTCCCGTTCCTTCCTGTCGTTCAAACTGGAACCGCAGGAGATTCCCGGCCTGCCCGAGCCGCGGCCGCAGTACGAGATCTTCGTGTACTCCCCCCGCTTCGAAGGAGTGCACCTCAGGTTCGGCTCGGTGGCGCGTGGCGGACTTCGCTGGTCCGACCGTCGCGAGGACTTCCGCACCGAGATCCTGGGGCTGGCCAAGGCGCAGGCGGTCAAGAACGCGGTGATCGTGCCGGTGGGGGCCAAGGGCGGGTTCGTCCTGAAGCGCCAGCCCGCACCGACCGGAGACCCCGTGGCCGACCGGGAAGCGGTCCGTGACGAGGGGGTCGCGTGCTACCGCATGTTCATCTCCGGCATGCTCGATCTGACCGACAACCTGGTCGACGGGCAGGTGGTCGGCCCGGACCGCGTGGTCCGACACGACGCCGAGGACACCTACCTGGTGGTCGCTGCCGACAAGGGGACCGCGACGTTCTCCGACATCGCCAACGAGGTCGCCGAGTCCTACGGCTTCTGGTTGGGCGACGCCTTCGCCTCCGGCGGGTCGGTCGGTTACGACCACAAGGCCATGGGCATCACAGCCAAGGGGGCCTGGGAGAGCGTCAAACGGCATTTCCGCGAACTCGGTACCGACACGCAGCGCGAGGAGTTCAGCGTCGTCGGTGTCGGCGACATGGGTGGTGACGTTTTCGGCAACGGGATGCTGCTTTCCGAGCACATCCGCTTGGTGGCCGCCTTCAACCACATGCACGTCTTCATCGACCCGACTCCGGATCCCGCCGCATCGTTCGCCGAGCGCTCCCGGCTGTTCGCCATGTCCCGATCCACATGGGACGACTACGATCGCGACGTGATCAGCGAGGGCGGCGGTGTCTGGCCGCGTTCCGCCAAGTCGATCCCGCTCAACCCCGAGATCCGCGCCGCGCTCGGGATCGACGACGACGTCGCCCGGTTGGCGCCGGCCGAACTGATCAAGGCGATTCTGCGGGCGCCCGTCGACCTGCTCTGGAACGGTGGTATCGGTACCTACGTCAAGGCCAGCACCGAGACTCACGGCGAGGTGGGGGACAAGGCCAACGATCCGGTGCGGGTGGACGGTGCCGACCTGCGTGCCCGCGTGGTCGGTGAGGGCGGTAACCTCGGGATGACCCAGCTCGGGCGTATCGAGTTCGCCCGCGACGGTGGCAAGGTCAACACCGACGCGCTGGACAACTCGGCGGGTGTCGACTGCTCGGACCACGAGGTCAACATCAAGGTGCTGCTGGACCAGCTGGTCGCCGACGGGCGACTGGACCGGGACCGGCGCAACCAGTTGTTGCGGGAGATGACAGATGAGGTCTCCGAGCTGGTGCTGGCGGACAACTATCGCCAGAACGCCGTGCTCGGCACTTCCCGCTCGCACGCGGCGCCCATGCTCTCGGTGCACGCCAGGCAGGTCGCCGAACTGGAGAAGCGCACCGGACTGGACCGTGAACTGGAGGCGTTGCCGACCCCGGCGCAGTTCCGGCAGCTCGAGAAGGCAGGCGACGGTCTCACCTCGCCGGAGTTGGCGACCCTCATGGGCCACGTCAAACTCGCGTTGAAGCAGGACGTGCTGGCCAGCGACCTGCCCGACACGGAAGCCTTCGCCTCGCGGCTGCCCGAGTACTTTCCGCGCCCGCTGCGCGGACAGTACGGCCAGGCGGTGCGCCAGCACCCGCTGCACCGCGAGATCACCACGACCCTGCTGGTCAACGAAGTGGTCGACGGTGCAGGCATTTCCTACGCGTACCGCCTGTCGGAGGAGATGAGCGCCGACACCACCGACGCGGTACGCGCCTTCGAAGTGGTGACCGGCGTTTACGATCTCCCCGCGCTGTGGGAGGAGATCGAACAGCTGCACGGCACGGTTCCCATCGATGTCGTCGACTCCATGGTTCTGGAGACCCGTCGCCTGCTGGACCGGGCCTCCAGGTGGCTGCTTTCCAACCGTCCGCAGCCGTTGGCCATCGGCGCCGAGATACATCGCTTCCGTCCCGTGGTCACCGAGTTGGCCGAGTCGGTGTGGGAGATGCTGCACGGGCGGGCGGCTGCCAACGCCGCGACCGAGACCGACCGACTCGTGAATCGGGGCGTGCCGAAGCGGACCGCACGGCGTGTCAGCACCTTGCTGGACACGTTCGCGCTGCTGGACATCACCGAGATAGCGGAGCTGGCGGAGCGGGACGCGGGCATCGTGGCCGAACGCAGTCCCCGCGAGAGCGCGGAGCTCTACTACGCGCTGTGGGAGTACCTCGACATGGAGCGGATGCTGGTGTCGGTCGCCGAGCTGGAGCGCGGCAACCGGTGGCACGCGCTGGCGCGGCTGGCGCTGCGTGACGACCTGTACGCCTCGCTGCGAGCCATCGCGGTGGATGTGCTGCGTAGCAGCGATCCGGAGGAGCATCCCGAGAACAAGATCGCGCAGTGGGAGTCGGCCAACGCCTCCCGCATCGGACGGGCCAGGGCGTCGTTGGAGGAGATCAGGCGTTCGGGACGTCAGGACCTGGCGACGCTGTCCGTGGCGGCCAGGCAGCTGCGCAGCATGGTGCGTTGACGGCTTGCCCCTCGGGTCGGTTCGTTCACCCGCCGATCGGCCCGAGGGGCCTCCCGCTCCGCCCGGCAGGCGGTGGGCCGTTCGTCGGATCCGGTTCCGCACCGTGGCCGCGTACGGTGTAACCGGGGACCCGGTGGCGCGGTCGCTGTCCGACCCCTGTTGTTCGGCTGTGCGCTAAGGAAGGCAAAAGGTGGGAGCCTACGTCACCGAAGTGCCCCTGCGGTGGTCCGATATGGACGCCTTCGGGCACGTGAACCATGCCAGAACCGTGACGCTGCTCGAGGAGGCCCGTGCGGGGCTGCTCTTCAACGAAGCGGAACGGCGGGGCCACGGCGGTATGTCGGAGGGAATGGTGGTGGCCCGGTTGTCGGTCGACTACCGCTCTCCGGTGGAATACCGCATGGGAGCCGTGCAGGTGCGCATGTCGGTGCGCGAGTTGCGCACGGCCTCGTTCGTGGTCGACTACGCTGTCGCCGCGGGTGGTGACGATTCGGTGGCCACCGCCGAGACCATGATGGTTCCCTACGATCTGCGAGCCGGACGTCCGCGTCGCCTCACCGAGGGTGAGCGTTCGTTCCTCGCGGAGTGGGTACTCGATCCGCTCGTGAACGAGGAGCAGCGAATTGCCTGAACTGCGAATGCCCGGTTCGGTCGAACGTGACGACCTGAGCGCGTTCGTGGCCCGTGCCGTGCGGCTGGACGGTCAGGCGGTCGTGCGGTTGCGGAACAGGTCCGACGCCGAACGGATCGACGTCTGGTCGGCCACCCCGTTCGACGCGCTGTGCACTCGTTCGGTGGGGGGCGAGGTCGAACCAGCCGACGTGAGTGTCTCGGGCAACGAGTTGCTGGCCGCGTTGACGGTTTCCAACGGGCCGGTGATGGATCCCGGCCCGCAGCGGGACCTGTTGTGGCGCTCCGAGCTGCCTCCCCCGGAGGGGTGGCGGCACGTGGACGACCTGCCTGCCAGGGTGGTCGGTGAGGTCGCCGAGCAGGGGGTCGGTGTCGCCAGGCAGAACGTGGGGCCGAAGGGCACTCCGCCCGCTTCGCTGATGGACCAGGAAGTGTTCACCGTCAGCGGTTCGGGGCTGCAGGTCAAAGTTCCGTTGCGCTGTTTGTTCGTGCTGACCGGGATGGGTTTTCTGGCCAGCGATCCTCCGGAGGAGGAGATCGTACGAGTCAGCGCCACCGAGACGTGGCTTCGCATCGACTCCCGGTTCGGGGCCGTGGTTCGACGGCGGTACGCCCTGCTGCCCTTGCTGACCTGATCGAAGTTTTCGGTCGGGTCGCCGGGTCGTCCGCTCGGCGGAACCTCCCGACCGACTCAGGTCAGCCACACCGCCGTGTTCGGCGGGATGCGTTCGCCCTCCAGAGATCCGCTGCACAGCACGACCGTGCCCGGTGGTTTCGGCACGCTCGTGCCGGAAGCGTTCAGCGCGCAGGTCAGGCCGGCACGGTCGCAGCGAAACGCCAGACAGCCGCGCGGCGCGCCGTACCAGCGCACCGTGGTGCGGTGCGCGATCTCGTGGCGGCGTCGCAGCTCCATCGCGTTGCGGTGCAGCGACAGCGTCGACAACGGGTCCTCCAACTGCGCCTCCACGGTGCTCGCGGCCCAGCTGGGTGGGGTGGGCCACCAGTTGCCGGGCGCGGCGGAGAAACCGAACGGCGGTTGTGTCCCCTCCCAGGGGATCGGGCCGCGGGCGGGTTGGCTGCTCGTGCGATCGGGCTTCTCGGATTCCGGCAGACCCAGTTCCGTTCCGTTGTCCACTCCGACCGACCCCGGCAGCGCGAACTGGACCAGCGCCATCGCCCGTGCGCGTGCCAGGCCGTGCGCACCACCCCCGAACCGGGTGGTCGGGCGCGGGTTTTCCCATGTGGACAGCGTCCATACCGGTGTTCCCGCGTTGTTGTCCGAGTCCGTCAGCACGGTGTCCACGATCCGGCGTATCTCGGTGGCGTCGAACTGGGTCAGGCTGAATCGCAGGTCCACGCCGACGTCCAGCTCCATCAGTTCGCCGAGTCCGGTGCGCCAGCCGTTGACCAGGCCGCCGAGCATGACCGATTCCCGTTCGTCGAGCGCCGAGCGGATCATTCGTACGATCCGGTGCGTGGACTCGTCGATCGGGCCGGTGATGCCCGGTAGTGCGGCGACGCGGAACCCGTCGACGCCGTGCCCGCTCCAGAACCGCAGCGATTCCACCAGTTCCCGTTGGTTCTCGCTGTGAACGATCTCCGTGCCGTCCACGGCGAGGTCCAACGTCACCCGCATCCCAGCCGCGTGTGCTTCGGCCAGCAGCGTTTCCAACGAGCCCAGGGTGCCTACCAACGGATCCACGTCCCGCCCTTGCCCGGGGCGCCCCACGGGTGAAGCCAGCACACCGGTCAACCAGATGGCGTCGATACCGATCAGTTCCAAGTACCCGAGCCTGTCCCGAACGCCCTCCAGATCACCGACCCCGTCGGCATCGGAGTCGCTGAACGCCCGGACATCGACACGGTAAAAGATTCGATCTTCCCACCAGCCACGCCCCGCCGTCGAGTCTTCGCGGCTCAATTCGCTCAAGCCCACGGTGGCCCATCCTGTCACTGAGTTTCCTCGTCGCAGCGATGTCGACGGGACCACGATCGAGTGGATCTTGAAATCTCGTCGGCTCGAACGAGGCGTATCGCCGTTATCCGTCGTCCACGCACCGCGGTTTCCCCGCGCCAGACTTCCGGCGTCATCGAGACCGGTGGCCCCGAGACCGGTCGCGGGATCCGTGGCGGTGCGAGCCACCGGCGTGATGTCTCGGCGCCGAAGCGCCGGCGAGCACCGCACCGGTCGTCGATACCGCGGGCCGACCCCGGTCAGTTCGCGGTCAACCACACCGCCGAGTTCGGCGGTAGCTGCCCGTCCACCAGCGGAGTGCTGGAAAGGAGGAGCTCTCCCGGGGGGAGTGGCACCCGTTGCTCCGAGGTGTTCAGCGCGCAGATCACTCCGCCCACACCCCGTCGGAACGCCAGGCAGCCGCTCGGGGCTCCGTACCATTCCACGGTGTCCTCGTCGAAGAGCCCCGCGGTGCCGGAGCTCTCGCCGACACCGGCTTCCGCGGGAGCGGTGCGTTTCAGTTCCAGTTCCTGACGGTACAGCGACAGGGTGGAATCCGCGCTCTCCAACTGCGCCTCGACCGTGAGCTCCCGCCAGTCGGCCGGTACCGGTAGACAGGAGGTCGGGTTAGCACTGAAACCGTACGGTGGCTCGTTGCCCTCCCACGGCATCGGCACCCGCGCACCGACGAGTTCGCCGGGACGGTTCTCGGCGTCGGAGTCGATGACCTCGGGCAGCCCGAGTTCCTCCCCGCTGTCGATGCACACGACTCCGGGCAGCGCCAGCGTCACCAGTGACATGGCCTGCGCACGCGCCCGACCGAGTTCGCCACCGCCGTACCGGGTGACCTGTCGCGGGGTGCTCCGGCCGGAAACCAGCCAGCCGGGGCGCGTTCCGAACTCCCGGCACGCGGCCAGTTCCTTGCTGATCGCCTCCCGGATCTCACCCGCCTCGAACTCCGCCTCCGCGAGGGAGCGGTTGAAGTCGACGTCCCACACCCCCCGGCTGGACTGCTGTTCCTCCACCAGAGAGCCGATCAGCCTGTCCGACTCCTCTGCCAGCGCCGCTCTGATGGCGCGGGAGGTCTCCGGATCCAGCCCCTCGGCGTCGGGGACGCCGGAGTACGCACCACGGCGGGAGAGGGCGAGGCGGAAACCGTCGACCCCCCGGTCGGTCCAGAATCGCAGCGTGCGGACCAGCTCCTGCTGCGCCCGGGGCTGCCGGAGATCGGAGATGTCCGCACCGATGTCGAGGGTCACCCGCAGATCGCAGTCGTGGGCGGCCGTGGTCAGGTGTTCGAAGGATTCCAGGATCGCGGCGGCCTGCCGCGGTTCACCGATGTTGGGGCCCACACCCGTCATCGCGACCCCGGTGAGCCACACCGTGTCGATGCCGAGCAGTTCGAGATACCCCAGCCGGTTGCGCAGACCGTCCAGATCGCCGACACCGTCACCGTCGGAATCCGCGAACAGCCGGACGTCGATCGCGTAGTGCGTCGCGTCCCACCACCAGGGAAGCCGCTCCTGGCCGGGGGCGTCTTGTTCTGTCCAGCGGCGCACAGTGGTCACCCCTTAACTGCGTCCGGCCACCGTAGCCGAGTGTCCGACGACGAGGCCGATGCGCCCGGACGCCGGCTGCGACGCCGGTCTCCGGTGTCGATGTTGTCGATAACCGTAATACCGCGAACTCTGCCGCGGTGTCGTGCCGGGTATTCCAGCACTCCTACCGCCGCCCGTCGTCGCTGGGGAGATCACCGGAGAACGGCGGTTCGGTATGGACCTGCCCGAAAGGACCGATCACTTCGAAGCGGAGGCGACCGAGCACGCCTGATCAGGATACGCAGCGAGGTCGTGGGGTGGTGGGCGGTCCTGAGCCGACCGGGTGTTCGCCCGGAATCAGCGGTGGGCGGGCCGACCGCCTCGTACCGACGCGGAGTCGGAACCACGAGGTCAGAACCACGAGTTCACCATGCTGTGTGCGGCCATCTCGAAGTACTGCCAGAGTCGGTCACGCTGTTGCCGCGTCAGCTCCACCTCGTCCAGGGCGATTCGCATGCAGCGCAGCCAGGCGTCACGCTCGGCGAGGCCGATCTTGAAGGGGGCGTGCCGCATCCGCAGTCGAGGGTGCCCGCGCTGCTCCGAGTAGGTCTGCGGGCCGCCCCAGTACTGCATCAGGAACAGGCGCAGCCGTTGCTCGGCGCCGCTGAGATCCTCCTCCGGGTACAGCGGCCTGAGCAGCTCGTCCTTGGCGACCTCCTCGTAGAAGCGGGCCACGATGGTTCGGAAGGTGGCCTCGCCACCGACCTCGTCGTAGAAGGTTTCCGGAGTGCTCACATGCCCTCCTCGGGAGGCTTCGACGTCACTGCTGTTCGCCTGGCTCCGGCATCAAGCGCCCAGCCGGGTAGGGCGGCTTGATGTCCGCCTCGTCGTAGGCCCGCTTGATCTCGGCGCGGAGCAGGCGCTGCACGGCCCACTGCTGTCCCGGACGCACCTTGGCGGTCAACCGCAGCGTGATCGTATCCGAGGTGATCTGGTTGATACCGAGCATCTCCGGCTTCTCCAGTACGTCCTTGGAGAGCGGTTCCCGTTGTGCCGCCGAGGCCGCGACCGACTGCGCCACCTCCTGCGCGCGCGCCACGTCACTGCTGTGCGCCACGGGCAGATCCACCACCGCGACCGCGTAGCCCTGACTGGAGTTGCCGACCCGCAGGATCTCGCCGTTGCGCACGTACCAGACGGTGCCGTTGATGTCGCGCAGCGTGGTGACTCGCAGTCCCACCGTCTCCACGGTACCGCCGGCCTCACCGAGGTCCACCCAGTCGCCGACCCCGTACTGGTCCTCGATCATCATGAACATGCCGGACAGGAAGTCGCGCACCAGGTTCTGCGCGCCGAATCCCAGCGCGACGCCGACGATTCCGGCCGAGGCGATCAACGGCGCCAGATCCACGCCGAACTCTCGCAGCACGTAGAAACCCGCGAACACGAAGACCACGAAGCTGACCACCGACTTCAGCACCGAGCCCAGTGTTCGTGCGCGCTGGCTCCGCTGCTCGGCCAGCGTCTCGCCCGATACCGCCTCGCCACGCCGTTCCCGCAGTGGCTGCAGCAGCTTCGGTGCCTCGCCGTTGGTGCGGCTGAGCCTGGTGATGATCCGGTGCAGGATGTAGCGAGTCAAAAACGCCACCACGACGATCAGCAGGATCCGCAGCGGGGTGGCGATCAGCATCTCCGAGTAGTTGGCCAGCCACGAGTTGCCGGTCCAGTCGAAGACGGTCTCGCACCATCGGCTCGACTCGTCCGAGCATTGGGACTGTGCCAGGGGCAACGTGGTCGTCATGGTTTCGGGGCTCCACGCGGACGTTGGAAAGTTCTTCACGGTCGGTGTACGAGTGGGGCCTCCCACACGTGCGCTTCGGCGATCCGACGGGTGGGCCGGTGCGCCCGAGGCCGTCGAGCGGACCCGGCGTTGTCGAGCGAGCTTCGTGAACGCCCCGCCGTCCACGATGCGAGCACGGGTGCTCCTGCGAAGCACCCGTCGCTGACCTGCTACTTCCGGATGAGTCCGGTGGCTTCCGCGAGAAACGCGAAATGGTCGGTCGCCATGCCCACACTACGGGAGACCGAACGTGCCGAATGCCCCACCTCCGTCTCGCGCCGGAGCAGTACGGGGCGTTTGTCCGGTGGTGAACTCGTCGCGTGCTGCAGTGCCGCGCACATCTTGCGTGCGTGCATCGGATCGACCCGGCTGTCCGACTCGAACACCGACAGCAGCACCGCCGGGTACTCCGTGGCCTCGCCGATGTTGTGGTACGGCGAGTAGGACAGCAACCATTCGAGTTCCTCGGGATTCTCGGCGCTGCCGTACTCCTCGCTCCACAGTCTGCCGAGCAGGAACTTCTCGTAGCGCACCATGTCCAGCAGCGGCGCCGAGCAGACCACTGCCCGGTACAGCTCGGGGCGTTGCGTCAGCGCCGCTCCCACGAGCAGCCCGCCGTTGGAGCCACCGCTGATGGCCAGCTGCTCCGAGGTGGTCCAGCCCCGTTCGATCAGGTGCTCGGCCGCGGCGTGGAAGTCGTCGAAGACGCGTTGTTTGTTCTCCCGCATGCCCGCTCGGTGCCACTGTTCCCCTTCCTCGGCACCACCGCGCAACGAGGGCAACGCCCACACACCGCCCGCGGCTACCCACGCCAGCGCGTTGGGGGTGTAGGCGGGTTCCCTGGACAGTGCGAAACCGCCGTACCCCGTCAGCAGCGTGGGCAGTGGCCCGTGCGGTGGTGTGGCGGGAGCGAGCACGAACATCCGTACCGTGGTGCCGTCCGCCGAGCTGTAACTCAGCTGGGTGCTGGTTATCTCCGGTACGGCCTCCTGGCCGGGGGCGTGTTCCACCGCCTCCGTCTCGTCCGTGGCCACCGAGTACGAGTACACGCACGGTGGAGTGGCGAAATCGGTCCAGCCGAGCCAGATGCGGTCACGTCCGGTCGTGGTCCGGGTGTCCACCGTGTTCATCGTGGTCACCTGGCCGGTGCCGGGCAACGGGACCGCACGACGGAGCTCGCCGGTGCCCGCGTCGTGCAGTGTGAGTTCGGAGACCGCGTGTGCGGTGCGCAACACGGCCAGTCGCGGATCCGACCCAGTGCTGTCGAGCCAGCGTGAGGTCTCCAGCACCGATTCCGGATCCTCCGGGATCAGCTCCGTCCAGTCGGTCGGGTCCGGGCGGTTCGGATCGGCGACGCAGAGCCTGCCGCGCGGGGCGTCCAGCGTGGTGCGGATGTACATCCACCCGTCCGGTTCCACCCGAGCACTCGCCTGCACGCCCTGCTCGTCGTCCAGCACGCGTCGCAGTTCGGGAACGCGCTCACCGTTTCGCAGATCCGCTATCCACAGCGAATCACGACGTGCCGTTCCCGGACTGCCGTGCACCAGCAGCCAGCTGCCGTCCGGGGACAGGCTCACGGAGTAGAAGTAGGTGTGATGCAGCTGTTCGCCGTGGACCAGCACGTCCTCGTCCGGGTCGCTTCCCACCCGGTGCAGCCACACCCGGCGGTGGAACTGTCGTTCGTCCTCGGGGACCAGCTCAGGGGCGATCCTGCGGACGTAGTAGAACTCGGCGCCACCGGGAAGCCAGGCCACCGAGGAGTAGCGGCACCGGTCGATGGGACCTTCCAGCGGTTCGCCCGTGGTCACGTCCAGCACGTGCAGCAGCGACTCCTCGTCCCCGCCGCTCGAGACCTGGTAGGCGAGTCGGTCCCCTTCCGGACTGGGACTCCACCGGTCCAGCGTCGTCAGTCCGGACGGATCGAGCTCGGTCACGTCGAGCAGTTGCCGAACCGTTCCGCTCGGTTCGCGCACGAACAGCACCGGGAACTCCTGGTCGCTCTCCCTTCTGGTGAAGAACGAGCGGCCGTTGCGCCACACCGGCGCCGACACCGACCCGGTGCGCAGCAGCGCGCTCAGCCGCTCGGTGATCTCCTCGCGCCGGGGCAGGTCGCGCAGCCACGCGTCGGTGAGTCGGTCCTGCTCACGTGACCACGCCTCGCAGGCCGGGTCCGAAGGGTCTTCCAACCAGCGGTAGGGATCGCGCACCTCGAACCCGTGCGGCGTTTCCACCGTGTCCGTGCGATGCGCGTTCGGATATGACTCCGGCAATGACTGAACCTCGTTCACTCCCCGGACGATACGGGTATCGAAAACGTTCGTCCGTTCACATGACGCGGTCGGTCGTGTGCCGAATCGGCTGGATCCGAATGATCGGAGTGGCTTCGTCGCCACGGATAACCGTACATTTCCGATCGTGTTGCCTTCTCTTCGTCGAATTTTCGGTATCCGGTCACCGGTGCGGCGCGGATCACACGTGCGTTCCGGGCGGGTTCTGTGTTCGACTGATGCACATACACGGTGGAGGTGGTCGAGTGCCCGACCGAAAACCGATCCCGTGCGGCGCTCCGAAGGCGGCGCCGCCCCGCGCCCCCGCGCGTCCTGCCGGACGTAAGCGGGGTCACCGGCTGTCGGCCTCCGTCGACAGATCGGAGGGCGTGGGCGCTTGGCCGAAGCGGCGGGTACTACTACTGAACACGACGTTCGAACCGTTGACCGCACTGCCCGTGCGCAGGGCGATCGTGTTGATCGTCTGCGGCAAGGCCGAAGTGGTGCACGGTGATTCCGCTGGATCGATGTTGCATTCGGCGACGCACAGCATCGAGGTTCCCTCGGTCATCAGACTGAGCCGGTTCGTGCACGTTCCCTATCGCGGGCGGGTTCCGCTGTCCCGCTCCGCCTTGATGCTGCGGGACAACCATCGCTGTGTTTACTGCGGCGTGCGTGCGGAGACCATCGATCATGTGGTTCCTCGGAGCAGGGGTGGCGCACACAGCTGGGAGAACTGTGTGGCCTGTTGTACGCGGTGTAATCATCGAAAGGCCGATCGGACGCTTCGTGAGCTGGGGTGGCGCCTTCCGGAGACGCCGAAGGCGCCGCGCGGCAGGCACTGGCGGCTGTTGGCCGGCGCGACCGACCCCGATCCGATGTGGTTGCCCTATCTCGGCGAGGTCGCATCACACTGAACGGTGAGGCGGGCCGTCGTTCTCGATGCTCGGCCCGTCCCGATGAGCGCCGCGGCTCTGCCCGGGTCGCGGTGTGTCTCCCACCGGTGTGACCGGCTGCCGTCCGCCCCTTCGCCGTTCGTTACAGCGCGGCGTGGCAGGTCGGCGTTCGTTCGTTCCGCCCGTTCCGGTGTTGCCGCTGATCCGCACGCCCGCGCCGGAGTCCGCCCGGCGGGAGTCGTGGCTGCCACTGATTCGCACTCCTCGCTGATGGCCGCTGATCCGCACCCCGCCCAGCGAGCTGATCCGTACTCCCGCGCGGCCACTGATTCGCACGCCGCTCCTGCCGCTGATTCGCACACCGGCGTGTCCGCTGATCCGCACGCCTTCCCTGCCGCTGATCCGCACCCCCGTCCGGAGCCGAGTTCCGGTCCCGGTTCCCGTCCCGGTTCGGATCACCCGTTTTGTGCACGCAGAGTATTCATTCGGGGTAAATGCGTCACACGGAAAGATCAAATTGGCGCTGCTGTTCCCGGTTTCGATGGTCATCATCGTTTCCTCACGTGTTCGGAACTGCTCCTGTCATGGATGCGATCAATTACGCAAGATCCATACAGGTGAAATCTAGAATCGGAAACTGTCCGGTACAAGCCGCCAACTCGACCCCTCCGAGCGGCCGTCCGGTTCGGCTCCGAATGGCGGTTCCGAATGGGGCGAAAGCAGCACCGAAGGTGCCCGGGGGACAAGGAATGGTGTCAGTCGTGGTGTGTATTTAGTGACCGCACGATTACTTCACGGCGTCGCGGTCGGGTTGTGCTGGGAACGGGGTGAGGTTTTCCCAGTGGGTGAGGCAGGAGGCACAGGTAGTCGACCGCGCGTGGGGGAAATCGGATACCGTGCTGGTGTGACTGTCGTGCAGACCGTACTCGTCTTGGCCGTGATACCGGCGGCTGTCTACGGCCTCGTCATGTTGATGGTGCTGTGGCCGAGACTGTTCCGTGCCCGTTACCGCCCCGACGGGGAGTGGAACTTCCCGTCGGTGCTGTGGGTGGCGAACCCCGCCGGTGTGAGCCCCAGCAGCCCATCTACCGAACACGCGGAGTCCGAGTCGGAGACCGGTACCGCAAGGGGAGGCGCTCGTGGCAACTGGTGAGATGACCCGAACAGCGGCGGACGTGAACCCGGCCGAACTCGAGGAGGGACACGCTCTTACAGCGGGTGGTCGGCTGTCGATCGCGCGCCGTATCGAGCCGGAGCGCCCGAAACTGCCGTTCTCCCCGGGAGAGCTCGCGCGGTTGGACGAGGCGCTGACACTGTCCACCCGCACGACCGGGCTCGAATTCGCGATCTACCTCGGTGGTCTGGGGGAGCGAACCCGTGAGCGTGCCGAGCAGATCCACGCCGGTCTGGGCGGCCGCGCATCGCGCGGTGTGCTCATCGCCGTCTCGCCCTCCCAGCGTTGTCTGGAGATCGTCACCGGCGAACAGGCCTATCGGCGGATACCCGACCGCACTTGCAACCTGGCCGTGATGAACATGGTCGCCTCCTTCAAGGAGGGTGACCTGATCGAGGGGCTCATCGGCGCGTTGCGGATGCTCTCCGACGCGGCCGGAACCGATTTCGAAACCGAAGGTGAGCATCACTGACGGGGTTTCCACCGGCAGGCCCGGGGTTTCCACCGGCAGGGTTTCGAACCGCGGACCCGGGTGTTTCGGCGGCGGACACGCCGGAACACCCGGGGCGTGCCGAGACGCCCGATCACGATCCCGTCCCGGTGACGGCGGGGGACGCTCAGAGCAGCCCGAAGTTCTGGAAGTGTCGGAACATCTCGTAGGACGAGGACGTGGTGGCCACGGCGCCCAACTGGCGAGCCTGGTTGGCGTGTTGCAGCTGCCCGCGCTGCGTGCCGAAGACGATCACCGGTATCTCCATGCCCAGGTCGCGCAGCTCGCGGAGTAGCGCCAGGCCCGCGTCTGTGATCCACTGCCCGTCCTCCTTGCGGGCCATGTCCGAAACCACCACGCGGTAGGGCCGTTTGGACACTTCGGCCACCGCCTCCGACGTGGTGGCCGTGATCGTCACCCGCACCCCGTTGTTGCGGAGCTGCTCCACGAGCAGTGCGTGGCTCTGGGCGCGGTCGGTGACCCACAGCACCGCGAACGGTTCCGGACCCACCGGTGCCTGTACGGGGGGCAGCTCAGCCGACTCGGGATCGCCGTCCAGTTCCCACCCGGCGGGTTCCTCGGGCGTGCTCGCCCCGTCCCCGCCCCTGCTCGGGACCGTGCCCGCAGGCACCGCTTCCCGCTCGTCCAGTCGACTGCTCAGGATGCTGAGTTGTCGCTGCAGGTCCTGGATCATCTCGTTCTGTTGATCGTTGAGCTCGTGGAAGGTGAGCCGCTGCCCGCCCACCTCGAACTCCAGCTCGCGTTTCTCGGCGGTACGCAGCACTCTTCCGATCGCCTGTCGGAACAGCAGCAGCACCAGCAGGGTGATCAGCGGCCACAACAGCGTGGCGATGGCGGTTATCAGCTCGGGCATCGGCCGCTCCACGACGTGTTGGACGGTGCGCGATCACAAGCCTACGCGCGGTGATCCTGCGATTGGGTGATCTTCGCCGGATGCCACCCGGAAGGGCGTGCTCGTGGCGGTGCCGTCCGGTGGGGAGCGGGCAACGGCGTGCCCTCGGGCCGGAGATCGGGTGGCCGGGTCCGTGAAGGAGGCTTCGCGAGCCCGACCACCCGTGCTGTGCTTTCCGATCAGGAGCGGTCGAACTCGCGTGCCGTCAGCGCGCGCACCACTCCGGCACGGCCCTCCGAGACCAGGCGACGCAGGGCCGAGGGGTGCTCCCCGGCGAGCCAGGTGTCCGCGGCCTCGACCGTCCCGGGGTCCACGGACCAGGAGGGGAACAGCCCCATCACCGTCGGCTGTGCCCGCTCGCTGGAGCGCCGTTGCCACACCTCGTCGATCTCGTCGAAGTAACGCCGCACGTAGGGGAGCAACAGCTCGTGCTGGGCGGGATGCTGGAACCCGGAGATGATCGCTTCGTTGATGGCGTTGGGCAGTTCGTCGTCGTGCACGGCTCGCTGCCACGCCCGTTCCTTGGCCTCGGGTGTGGGCAGGAGCGCCCGCGCGCGCTCCGCGCGCCGCCTGCCGGTGGCGGTGGAGTCGGCTGCCAGCTCCGCGTCGATCTCGGACTCGTCCGCCGCGCCGTGTGCCACGAGGGCGTGCAGCAGTTGCCAGCGCAGGTCGGTGTCCACCACCAATCCCTCCAGCACCCGCGAACCGTCGAGCCAACCGCGCAGCAACGTGAGCTTGTCCTCGTCGAGCTTCGCGGCCGTCAACGCGTTGACGAAGGCGAGCTGGTTGTCCGAACCGGGCCGGGCGCCGCGTGCCAGCTCCAGCAGCCGATCCGTGTAGCGCTGCCAACCCTCCGGTTGCCAACCCGGATCGGCATAGGCGCCCAGTGCCGTGCGCGCCTGCATCAGGACCCGCTGCACCACGCCGATCTCGGATTTGCCTCCGATGCCGCCGTCGCTGTCCTTGCCGAGCACGAGGCTGACGAAGTCGCGCGCCCGCATCTCCGCGTCCCTGGTCATCTCCCAGGCGGTCGACCAGCACAACGCGCGCGGCAACGACTGATCGATGTCGGCGATCCGCTCCACCAGGGTGGCCAGCGATCGCGAGTCCAGCCGCATCGTGCAGTAGCTCAGGTCGTCGTCGTTGACCAGCACGAGCTTGCCGCGCGGCACCCCGACGAGTTCGGGGGCGTCGGTGCGCTCACCGGAGATGTCGAGCTCGACCCGGTGCGTGCGGACCAGCTTGCCCGTGGTGGGGTCGTCGTCGTAGACGCCCACCGCGATGCGGTGCGTGCGGTACTCGCCCTCGCCCGGACTCGCGGGCCCCTGCAGCACCGTGAACTCGGTGAAGCGGTCCTGCTCGTCGGTCTCGAACTCGGGGCGCACCGTGTTGAGCCCCGTGGTTTCCAACCACTGCGCACTCCACCACGACAGGTCCCGCCCCGACGCCTCCTCGAGCGCGGTGAGCAGGTCGGAGAGCCGCGCGTTGCCCCAGGCGTGCCTGTCGAAGTAGATCTTCAACCCGCTGAGGAAGTTCTCCAGCCCCACGTAGGACACCAGCTGCTTGAGCACCGAGGCGCCCTTGGCGTAGGTGATCCCGTCGAAGTTGACCTCGACGGCCTGCAGGTCCTCGATGTCGGCTGCCACCGGGTGCGTGGAGGGCAGCTGGTCCTGCCGGTATGCCCAGGACTTCTCCACGTTCGCGAAGGTCGTCCAGGCGTGGGTGTACTCGGTGGCGTTGGCCTGCGCGAGCACGCTGGCCCAGGTCGCGAAGGACTCGTTCAGCCAGAGGTCGTCCCACCAGCGCATGGTGACCAGATCGCCGAACCACATGTGCGCCATCTCGTGCAGCACCGTTTCGGCGCGGCGCTCGTAGAAGTACCCGGTGACCCTCGACCTGAAGACGTAGTCCTCCAGGAAGGTCACGCAGCCGGCGTTCTCCATGGCACCCGCGTTGAACTCGGGCACGAAGCACTGGTCGTACTTGGCGAACGGGTAGGGCACGCCGAACGCCCGCTGGTAGAAGCCGAATCCCTGCTTGGTCTCGGTGAACAGCCGTTCGGGATCCAGGTACTCGGCCAGCGAGGCACGGCAGTAGAGCCCGAGCGGGATCTCGCCCTCCGGGCCGCTGTAGACGTCGCGCCACTCCGCGTAGGGGCCCGCCACCAGTGCCACCAGGTAGGTGGAGATCGGGGCGGTGGCCTCGAAGGTGTGCGTGGCGCGGGTTTCGCTGGAAGCGGTGATCTCGCCCGGTGAGTTCGAAACGACCCGCCAGGTGCTCGGCGCCGTCACCGTCAGCTGGAAACTCGCCTTGAGGTCGGGCTGGTCGAAGCAGGCGAACATCCGTTTGGCGTCGGCCGTCTCGAACTGGCTGTAGAGATACACCCCGCCGTCCACGGGATCGACGAAACGGTGCAGCCCCTCACCGGTGTTGGTGTAGTGGCAGTCGGCGCGTACGACCAGCTCGTTCTGCTCCGCCAGGTCGGGGAGCGCGATCCCCGTTTCCTCGTCGTAGTCGGACAGATCCAGTTCCACGCCGTTGAGGGAGGCCTGGTGCACTTGTGCGGCCATCAGATCGATCCACGTGGTGGCGCCCTGTCGGGCGGCGAACCGCACGGTCGTCTTCGATCCGAAGACCTCCACGTTCTCCCCGCCCGCGCCGTCGGACAGGTCGAGCTCGATCGCGTAGGAGTGCACGCGCAGCAGTTCGGCGCGCTGCTCTGCCTGTTGGCGGGTCAGGTTCGGCGGAGCCACGGATCACCTCGTTGATCGTCGTCGGATGGGAGCCGGGCCGCGGGTCACGCGATGCCCGGAAACAATCATGCCGGAATGAAATCACGCTCCGGCACTCGCTACCCGATGTCGGGCCTCCCGGAGCGGGAGCGTGCGGGAGGTGCCGCCGATTGCGCGACCCACCAACCCGACCGAGAACTTCGATCAGGGAGACGTGAGCGGAAATCGCCCCTCGGTGCGCGCGCCCACATCCGCGAATCCACGGCAGCCGGGAACACGATGACCCCTTCGGGTGGTTGACCAACCGGAATCGTGACCACATGTGATCGTGGAAGGCGTGTTGATGAGCACCGACAGTCCGCAGAAGCCGCAAGTCCACTTCTACTTCGACCCGATCTGTCCGTTCGCCTGGGTCTCGTCCCGGTGGATCCTCGAAGTGGAGAAGGTGCGCGACATCGACCTGCGGTTCCGCGTCATGAGCCTTTCCGTGCTCAACGCGGAGCGTGAACTGGGGGACCAGTACGACGAGATGATGCAGCGGGCCTGGAAGCCCGTCCGCGTCGCCATCGCCGCCGCCGAGCACCACGGCAACGAGGTGTTGTCCCCGCTCTACACCGCGATGGGAACGCGGTTCCACGACAACGGTGACAAGGACTTCGACCGGGTGATCACCGAGTCCCTGGCGGAGGTCGGGCTGCCCGACACGCTCGCCAAGGCGGCGATCACCGACGAGTACGACGAGCAGCTGCGTGCCAGCCACCACGCGGGCATGGACCCCGTGGGCGACGAGGTGGGTACACCGACCATCCACGTGGACGGTGTGGCGTTCTTCGGTCCGATCACGACCCGCGTTCCGCGCGGGGAGCAGGCGGGCGAGTTGTTCGACGCCGCGCGCACGTTGGCGGGTTACCCGTACTTCTTCGAGCTCAAGCGGACTCGTACGGAAGCCCCCCGGTTCGACTGACGGCGGTTCGACCGGCTGCGGGGGCCGGGGGGATCGTCCGGACTTTTCCGCCCCGTTGTCCGTGCTCCCCGGCCGTCGTCCGCTTGCCGAGACTCCTGGTGGGAACCCGCTCCGGTGCGACCGGAACGATCAGTGGTGGCTGAACACCCCCGCGTGCAGCCTGGGCGCCGTCGAGCCGGCGTTCCGCGCGAGCGCCAGCTCGACGTCCGCCCCGTAGCCCCGTCCGGCGAGCTCGCGACCGGAGACGCATTCCCGTACATCTCGCGCGAGATCGTCGGAGGCCTCGTAGGCTCGTGCGGCCAAGTCCGCCTCGATCGAACGGGCGGACGTCGGTACGGGCAGTGCAGAGATTATCGCTCCGGCCCCGAGCAGGTCCTCCGCCGCGAAACGCAACGAACCGTCGGTGCGGCGTTCCCCCGCGGCGATCACCCCGACGGGACCGTTGTGAGCAGCCGAACCCGCTGCCGCCGCGACCGCGGCGGCATTGCGCAGGCAGCCGGTGAACACCACCGCGCCCGATCCCGCCGCCTCCGAACACAGCGTGGCCCCGTTGGGTGAGGGCAGCGCGACGAGTGTGCCCGCGGGCGCGCTCACCAGCGAAGCCGGACTCAACGAGTACCCTCCGCTGCCCCGCTCACCGGCGAGCACCGCTCCGGCCGCCGCCGCGGCGTCACCGGTCCGCTCGTCCCGGTAGGGGAGTGGCAGCACGTGGGCGCCCGCGGCCGTGGTCACGTCCACCGCCGTGGCGAAGGAGAGCACGTCCACCACCACCAGCACGGCACACTGCTCCCCGAGGGTGCGAAGGCCCGCCGTCCCCCATTCGAACCTCACCGTGTGATCGGGCTGTGCGGTCGGTGATGTCGCTTGTTCGTATGGCATTTCTGTCCCTTGACCGGGTGAGTAATGCGCGTGGAGCGGTTTGGCAGACTACACGTGTGCGCGTCTATCTTGGTTCCGATCACGCCGGTCTCGAATTGAAGTCACACCTGGTCGAACGACTCGACCGTCTCGGTTACGAGGTGGTCGACGTCGGTCCCGCCGTCTACGACGCCGAGGACGACTACCCACCGTTCTGCGTCGAGGCCGCGCGCCGCGTGGTCGCCGACGCCGGCAGTCTCGGTCTGGTCATCGGAGGCTCCGGCAACGGGGAGCAGATCGCGGCCAACAAGGTTCCCGGAGCGCGGGCCGCGCTGGTCTGGAACCAGGACACGGCGAAGCTCTCCCGGCAGCACAACAACGCCCTGCTCGCGGGCATCGGTGCCAGGATGCACAGCCTCGACGAGGTCGAGGGGCTCGTCGACACCTTCCTGACCACCGAGTTCGAGGGCGGCAGGCACCAGCGCCGGATCGACATGCTGGCCGACTACGAACGTACCGGCGAGCCCCCCGCCCTTCCCGAGAAGTGATCCCCACCGCCACCGCTGGTCACGCGGGCCGCGCCGTTTCGCGGCCCCGCGGCGGTCGGTGCCGGCGGGGTGGGTCGTGCCTGGAGGTGTCGTGCCGGAAGGACACATCGTGCATCGGCTGGCCGAGCTGCATCGGCGTCGGTTCGCGGGAAGCCCGGTCCGGGTGACCAGTCCGCAGGGGCGTTTCACCGCCGCCGAAGTGCTCGACGGCGTCACCTTCCGTGACGCGGGGGCCCACGGCAAGCACCTCTGGCACCACTACGCCCCGGATCGGGTGGTGCATGTTCACCTGGGGCTCTACGGCAAGTTCACCGAGGCACCCGTGCCGCTCGAGCAACCGCGCGGCAAGGTCCGCATGCGCCTGGTCGGTCCCACGCACGGAACCGATCTGCGTGGTCCCACCGCCTGCGAACTGCTCACCGAGGAGGAGTTGACGGAGCGGCTCGCCCGGCTGGGGCCGGATCCGTTGCGTTCGGACGCCGATCCCGAGACCGCTTGGCAGCGCGTGACGCGCTCGCGCTCGGGTATCGCGGCGCTGCTGCTGGACCAGTCCGTGCTGGCCGGGGTGGGCAACGCCTACCGGGCCGAGGTGTTGTTCCGGCAGGGGCTCCCGCCCCGGTTACCGGGCAACGCGCTGTCCCGGCGATGCTGGGACGCCCTCTGGGACGACCTGGTCGAATTGATGTCGGATGGAGTCCGTACCGGTCGCATCGACACCGTTCGGGAACAGCACTCGCCCGAGATGACAGGTAGACGGCCCAGGAACGACCGCCACGGCGGTGAGGTCTACGTCTACCGGCGCGCCGGCGCTCCCTGCCTGGTGTGCACCACCCCGGTCGCCATGACGGAGCTGCTCGGGCGCAAGCTCTACTGGTGCCCCGGCTGTCAGGGCGACTGACGATTGTCAGGGCGATTGGCGGTCGGCAGGGCGACCGGCTCGATCCGGATCTCCGGTGGTCGAAGCCCTGCGCTCGTCGTAAACCGCTCGTACGGCCGTACGGCCGGGGAGCCGTACGGCCGGTTCCGTCAACCGGACAGTTGGACCTCGCCGAGGACCTCCCACTCGTTGCAGGCGTGATCCCGGTTCAGCCGTACCAGCGAGATGCTCGGCACCCGCACCGTGGCCGGTTCGGCGCTGGTCGCGTCGAGCGTCGCCTTCGCGAAGACGGCGGGCCCGTCCGCCGTGGAAAAGGCGAGGCTCACGTGCTGGTCGATCTCCTCGGGCTCCTCGGCGAGATCCGATCCCACCACCGTCGCGGTGGCCTCACGCAGCCGCGCCCGCAGATCCGTCAGCGTGGCCTGCGGCTCGGCGGGCAGTGCCAGCGCCTCCGGGAGCACCAGCCCGCTGTGGAACGACAACGAGAGCGCGGCGAAGGAGGACAGCCGCTCGCGTGCCGCCTCCAGCAGTGCCGCCGCACGTCCCTGCGGGGCTTCGTCGTGAAATCCGTTCTCCTGCAGCAGGATGTGCATCCACTCCAGTGGTACGGGGTCGAAACCGGGCAGATCGCGCAGCGAGTACTGGTACTGATTGGCCAGTCTCCGCAGCTCCGGCTGGTCACCGAGCGGTAGCAGCCAGGCCAGGCTGCTACGGCCGGAGGACCACCCCTGGCGCCAGCGTGCGTGTTTGCGGACCTGATCTGCGTGCGGCATGTGGGTCACTCCCAGACGATGCACCGTCCGCGACGGTGCGGGACTGCTCTGACGGCGTTCGGTTGTCTACGAGGCAAGTCTGCCTGCCGGGGACGGGGCGGTCCGGGGCCGTGTCAGTTCACCGAGGATCTCTCCCGCCGCGCCTTCCCCCGTTGATCGAGTGTGGCCACGGCGTCCGAGTCGCGTATCAGCGAGGTCAGCAGCAGCCCGAGCACACCGAAGGCCACCGGTACCAGGAAGGCACCGTGGAAACCGCTCAGCTGCGCCCGCGCCAGTTCTCCCGGATCGGGTGAACTCAACCCACTCGTGGCCGCCTCGGTGAACATCACCAGCGCACTGGCTACCACGGCCGTGGCCAGTGCCGTGGCCACCTGGCGACTCACGTTGAACAGCGAGGTCGCCTGCCCCATGGCCGCCGAACTCATCTGTGCGAACGCGGCTGTCTGCAGCGGAGTCATCAACAACCCCATCGACGCGCCGAGCAGCAACAGCGAACCGACCACGGCCCACAGCGAGACGGAAAGGCTCAGCCACTGCAGGGTGGCGGTGCTGACCAGCAGCATCGCGAATCCGCCCGCCACCAGACGCCGTGGCCCCACTCGGCCGTAGATCCTGCTGATCACCTGGGTGACCAGCAGCATGGACAGTGCCTGGGGCATCAGGATCGCACCGGCCTGTAACGCGGAGGCACCACGCAGGTTCTGCAAGTACAGCGGGATGAGGAACAGCACCCCGAACATCGCACCCGTCTGACACAGCAGCAGTACGTTACCGGCTCCGAAGATCCGGTTGCCGAGCAGTCGCAGATCCAGCATCGGTTCGGCCGCCCGGAGCTCCCGCCACACGAGCCCGCAGATCAGTACCACGGCCAGCAGCAGGCAGGCCCACACCGCGGGGTCGGTCCAACCGTCCTGCGCGGCCCGGTCCAGCCCGAACAGCAGCACGCCCAGCCCGCTGCCCGCGAGCAGGAAGCCGGGCAGGTCGAAACGCCCAGGGCGCTGTCCCCGCTCCTCCACCAGGAACAGGATCGAGCACAGCAGCGCCAGCGCGCCCACGGGCACGTTGATGAAGAAGATCCACCGCCAGCTGGCCACCTCGATCAACGTCCCACCGAGCAGCGGTCCCAGCGCCGGTGCGGCGGTGATCGGGATGGCCAGAATCGCGGAAGCCTTGGCGCGCTCATCGGCCGGGAACGCCCTGAAGAGCATCGCCTGTCCGACCGGGACCAGCATGCCGCCTCCGATTCCCTGCAGGAATCTCGCGGCGATCAGCGTTTTGATCCCGGGGGCCGCGCCGCAGATCACGGAAGCCCCGGTGAACATGATCACGGCGAACTGGAAGGTTCGTTTGCTGCCGAATCGGTCGGAGATCCAGCCCGAGGAGGGGATGAACACCGCCAGGCTGATCATGTAGGCCGTCAGTACCCACTGCAGGGTTCCGGCGTCGACGTCGAACCGTTTTCCCAGTGTCGCCAGCGCGACGTTGAGGATGGTCATGTCCAGGATCTGCATGACCAGTGCCAGTACGAAAGTTATCCCGACGAGCCACTTGTACTCGAGCCGTCGCAACGGCGCATCGCCTCCGTAAGTGTCGAGTGGAACGCGCGGCATCCCGGAGCGGAACGCTGGGAAGCGTCGACCGGGGTGCGTGGGCGAACGTTCAGGATGCGCGCACCGCGCGCAGCGGGCCAACCAGATTCCTCGGGGACGCCGTTGGACCGGCGTCGTGTCCGGTGCGGTGCTCCTCGGACGACGGAGCCGCACGGTGATTCGACGGTCGTGCCGGAACGCGACCGGATCCGAGGATGTCCGAGCCTGCCGTGAGAACCCGCGCCTGCCATGAAAATCGGTGGTCACCCGCAGTGCGGATGACCACCGATTCGACAGACCGAGCGGGTGACGGGAATCGAACCCGCATAACCAGCTTGGAAGGCTGGGGCTCTAACCATTGAGCTACACCCGCAGTGCGCCACCGATACTACAACAGTGGCTCCCCGTGGGTGATCCCCGGGGGTCCCGCCGATCTCGACGACCACGTGTGCCGTATTCTAGCCAACAGCGATAGAGTGCACGCGAAGGACCCCTTTCGTGGGAATTCTCCTGGTGGAGTCGTTCCGATGGGGTCATCGGGGTGTGGCGCAGCTTGGTAGCGCACTCGCTTTGGGTGCGAGGGGCCGTGGGTTCAAATCCCGCCACCCCGACGTTCGGGCCGGATATCCCCCGGGATGTCCGGCCCTGTTCGTGTCGGGCCCCGAGGTTCGTGTCGGGCGCCGCGAAGCCGCCGCTCTCGAACCCGGTTCACTCCGGATCCGGCAGCCGGCGGATCCGCTCGGCGGTCCAGGTGCCCGTCTGCACCGGAGCCTTGCCGCAGCTGTTCGGGCGCGGCGGTGACAGCGTGATCTCGCGCAGTCGGATGCTCCAGCGGCGCCCGTCGCGGTGCCGCAGCACCACTTCCTCGTCGGCTTCCGAGGCCACGGTCAGTGCTTCCCCCGCGTGTTCGCCCAGGTTCTCGCGCAGCGCCAGTTCGGCCACCTGGGCGCGCTGTGAGAACGCGGAGCGCCCTCTGCAGTGTGCCGTTGTCATCTTTCCGGCCGTCGCGGCGGAGAGCACCGCGTCCACGCCGTGCGGTGTGAGACGCCCGTAGTTGTAGCCCGACGGCAGTACCACCCCCGTGGGCGCGAACCGGTGACCGCCGGTGTGTGTGGTTTCCCACAGCTTGCCCTCGTGTCGCGGTCCCATCTCGCGCAGCAGGGAGATCCCGCGCAGCGCACAGCACTGATCACGGCGTCCGTTGGTGCACACCAGCAGTACCGGCTCGGTGACGGGGGTTCCCCAGCCGCCGTGTTCGCCGCGGGCGAAGGCCCGGAAGTCGAGGTCGAGCAGTTCCGCCGGATCGGTCAGTTCCGTGCGGCGCAGCCAACTCGCCCCGGGGCGGGTGTGGGCGAAGTAAACGGTGCGCGGCGCGTCCACCCCGGTGTCCGGGTGCCTGCCCGGTTTGCGGATGAGCTGGACCCGTACCCCGGTCTCGGCGGCACGCTCGGCCAGTCGGGCTCCGATGTCGGGATCCAGATGGCTCCGCACCAGCGCGTCCCCGCCCCAGGGGCCCGGCTGTTCCAGGCACAACCAGCTGGCCGCCACCGCAGCGGTGCCGGCCAGGGGCTCCGAGAGGGTCTCGGACCACGCCGCGCACGTCCGCGGCGCCGCACCGGCTTGTTCCCGTGGATCCTGCACGTTTCCACTCAAGCACGAGGGTGTCGTAATTCGCCCGCTCGGGCGGGTCGGTACCCGGAACGGCCCCCCGCGAGCTCAGGCCATAGAATCGGAGGTCAGCCCGGCACGGAAAGTGTTTCCCGTGGTGAAAGCCGTGGGAAGCCCAGGGAGGTCGGGAGTCTTTCAAGCACGTTCGCACGAGGAGACCACGTGAAGAGCACCGTCGAGCACCTGAGCCCGACGCGCGTACGGCTCAACGTCGAGGTGCCGTTCGACGAGCTCAAGCCGAACTTCGACCGCGCGTACAAGGAACTGGCCAAGCAGGTCCGGATCCCCGGCTTCCGTCCCGGCAAGGTTCCGGCCAAGGTGCTGGAGAGCCGGATCGGCCGTGGACCCGTGCTCGACGAGGTCGTCAACGAGGCCGTTCCCTCCAAGTACACGGAGGCCGTCACCAGCAACGAGGTCCAGACACTGGGTCGCCCGGAGATCGAGGTCACCAACATCGCCGACGGCGAGCAGATCGAGTTCTCCGCCGAGGTCGACGTACGGCCGGAACTGACCGTTCCCGCCTACGACGACATCCAGGTCAGCGTGGACGACCAGGAGGTCACCGAGCAGGACGTCCAGGAACAGCTGGACGAGCTGCGTGCCCGTTTCGGGACGCTGACCGGGGTTGAGCGTCCCGCCGCCAACGGTGACTACGTCAGCATCGACCTCTCGGCCACCGTCGACGGTGAGCAGGTCGAGGACGCCCAGACCAGTGGCCTGTCCTACGAGATCGGTTCGGATGAGCTCGTCGAGGGCATCGACGAGGCGTTGATCGGCGCGAGCGAGGGCGAGACCAAGCACTTCACCACCACGCTGGTGGCGGGGGAGTACGCCAACCGCGAGGCCGAGGTCGAGGTCACGCTGAACTCGGTCAAGGAGCGTCAGCTCCCCGAGGCCGACGACGAGTTCGCCCAGATGGCCAGCGAGTTCGACACCATAGACGAGCTGATCGCCGATCTGCGCGAGCGGCTCGGCCGGGTCAAGCGGATGCAGCAGGGCATGCAGGCCAGGGACAAGGTCCTGGAGTCCCTGCTGGAGAAGGTCGAGGTTCCGCTGCCGGAGAGCGTCGTGCAGTCCGAGGTCGAGATCCGCGAGCACGACGCGGTCCACCCCTACGACCACGACGAGGAGCGCTTCGCCGAGTCGCTGCGCGAGCAGGGCAAGACCCGCGAGGACTTCGACGCCGAGACTCGTAAGGAAGCCGAGGAGGCGGTCAAGACCCAGCTGGTGCTGGACACCATCGCCGACAGCGAGGAGCTCTCGGTCTCGGACAACGAGCTCACCGAGCGCATCATCTACCAGGCGCAGCAGTCCGGCATCAGCCCGGACCAGTACGTCCAGCAGATCCAGCAGTCCGGGCAGCTGGGCCGCATCTACTCCGACATCCGGCGCAGCAAGGCCCTGTTCTCCGTCGTTCGGCAGGCCACGGTCACCGACTCGGCGGGCGAGCAGCTGGACATGGACGAGCTGCTGGGGACCCAGGACGAGGACCAGGAGCAGCCGGAGCAGGTCGAGGGTGCGGTAGCCGACGAGGAGGAGCGCACCACCGCGCAGTGAGCGACAGGTGGTGGAGCGCCGGTCGGATCCGACGACGATCCCGACTCGGTTAACAAGCTCTCAGCGAACGTGGGCGGCACCGGGAAGCTGGTGCCGCCCACGTTCGTTAGGGTCGGTTGTAACGGATCACCCGGACTCCGGCACCCCGGTAACGGGCAATACTTCAGGCGGGCCCGGTTCGACGAAGCGCTTACCGGGTCCATTGTGGAAGAAGGCAGGGAGACGTGACCCAGCAACAGACTGTTCCGGCGTTCGACGCGCAGTCACCGCAGATGCGGACCGGTAGCAACGGGCTTTCACTCAACGACTCGGTCTACGAGCGGCTGCTGCGGGAACGCATCATCGTCCTCGGGTCCCAGGTGGAGGACACCATCGCCAACCAGATCTGCTCGCAGATGCTGCTGTTGGCGGCCGAGGACCCGGAACGCGACATCGCCCTCTACATCAACTCGCCCGGTGGCTCGGTTCCCTCCGGAATGGCCATCTACGACACGATGCAGCTCATCAAGCCGGACGTGGCGACAGTGGCGATGGGCTTCGCCGCTTCGATGGGGCAGTTCCTGCTCTCCGCGGGCGCCAAGGGCAAGCGATTCGCCCTGCCGCACGCGCGGGTGCTGATGCACCAGCCCTCGGCCGGTCTGGGCGGTACGGCCTCGGACATCGCGATCCAGGCGGATGTGTTCTCCAGGCAGAAGCGGGAGATGGCCCAGCTCATCGCCGAGCAGACCGGCCAGACGGTCGAGAAGATCACCGAGGATTCCGACCGTGACCGCTGGTTCACCGCCGACGAGGCGCTCGAGTACGGCTTCGTGGACCACATCGCCAACCGTGCCAACCTGCCGAGCAGCTGATCCTACGAACCACCGAGCCCTGCCGGCATCACACTCACGAGGAGTCACCCCAGTGAGCTCATTCCAGCTCCCCCAATCCCGGTACATGGTGCCGTCGTTCGTCGAGCGCACGGCCTACGGGGTCAAGGAGTCGAACCCCTACCAGAAGCTGTTCGAGGAACGGATCGTTTTCCTCGGGGTCCAGGTCGACGACGTCTCGGCCAACGACATCATGGCCCAGCTGCTGTACCTGGAGTCCGATGATCCCGACCGCGAGATCCAGCTCTACATCAACTCGCCGGGCGGCTCGTTCACCGCGCTGATGGCGATCTACGACACGATGCAGTACGTGCGGCCCGACATCCGCACGGCCTGCCTCGGCCAGGCCGCCTCGGCCGCGGCCGTGCTGCTCGCCGCCGGTACTCCCGGTAAGCGGATGGCACTGCCGAACGCGCGTGCGCTGATCCACCAGCCCGCCACCGAGGGGATCTACGGGCAGGTCTCCGACCTGGAGATCCAGTCCAACGAGGTGCAGCGCATGCGGAACCAGATGGAGGCCACGCTGTCGGTGCACACCGGGCGTTCGCAGGAGCAGATCCACAAGGACGTCGAGCGGGACCTGATCCTGACCGCCGACCAGGCCAAGGATTACGGTCTGATCGACGAGGTCATGCCGTACCGCAAGCTCTCGGCCAAGAAGTCCTGAGAGCGCGACCGGCCCGTTTCTCGGGTTGGTGTGTCGGTCCGTGTCGACCGGGGCGTTCTCGGCGCTCTAGTGGGCCGGTGTGGGCCACGGGACGGCGGATGTGGTTCCGGCCGGCCCGATGCGCTCCGCGGGAGGTCGAGTCGCGCCGGTCGGCGGACCGAGTGGTCAACCAGGCGTGAAATCGCCGACACGCCGAGCGTGTCGATGTTTTCGACGTGCTCGGTCCGGCGAGGCAAGGTGTTGATCAGGCGGTGCCCCGCGCCCCCTCCCGGACGGGGAACGGTCTCGGCCGGACGAACGAATTCGGGACCGTGATCCACCCCGCTGGGTCGAAATGGCGGGTACCGTCGAATGCGGAACCGACGGTGAAAACAGGTTAGGCGCGCACGCGGCTGCGTGCCGGAGGGGACGAGGTCAGCGGCATGGCACGTATCGGTGACGGCGGCGACCTGCTGAAGTGCTCCTTCTGCGGGAAGAGCCAGAAGCAGGTGAAAAAACTCATCGCCGGCCCCGGCGTGTACATCTGTGACGAGTGCATCGACCTCTGCAACGAGATCATCGAGGAGGAACTCGCCGAATCGGGCGAGGTCAAGCTCGACGAACTCCCCAAGCCGGGTGAGATCCACGACTTCCTCGACCAGTACGTGATCGGCCAGTCCAGCGCCAAGCGCAACCTCTCGGTGGCCGTCTACAATCACTACAAGCGCATCCAGGCCGGTGAGCAGCAGGGCTCCCGGGAAGGCAAGGACGAGAAGGTCGAACTCGCCAAGTCCAACATCCTCATGCTCGGCCCCACCGGCTGCGGCAAGACCTACCTGGCGCAGACGCTGGCCAAGATGCTCAACGTTCCCTTCGCCATCGCCGACGCCACCGCCCTGACCGAGGCGGGTTACGTGGGTGAGGACGTCGAGAACATCCTGCTCAAGCTGATCCAGGCCGCCGACTACGACGTCAAGCAGGCCGAGAAGGGCATCGTCTACATCGACGAGGTCGACAAGATCGCCCGCAAGAGCGAGAACCCCTCGATCACCAGGGACGTCTCCGGCGAGGGCGTGCAGCAGGCGTTGCTCAAGATCCTGGAGGGGACCACGGCCAGCGTCCCCCCGCAGGGTGGCCGCAAGCACCCGCACCAGGAGTTCATCCAGATCGACACCACGAACGTGCTGTTCATCGTCGCCGGTGCGTTCGGCGGTCTGGAGGACATCGTCGAGGACCGGGTCGGCAAGCACAGCGTGGGCTTCGGCGCGGACCTGCGTTCCAAGGCCGAGATCGAATCGGCGGACCACTTCGGCGAGGTGCTGCCGGAGGATCTGATCAAGTACGGGCTCATTCCCGAGTTCATCGGCAGGCTCCCCACCGTCGCCAGCGTCTCGAACCTGGACAAGGACGCGCTGGTCAAGATCCTGACCGAACCGCGCAACGCGCTGATCAAGCAGTACACCCGGCTGTTCGACCTGGACGGTGTGGAGCTGGAGTTCACCCAGGCCGCGCTGGAGTCCATCGCGGACCTGGCGATCGTGCGCGGCACCGGAGCCCGTGGGCTGCGGGCGATCCTGGAAGAGGTGCTGCTGCCGGTGATGTACGACATTCCCAGCCGGTCCGACGTGGCCAAGGTCGTCATCACCGAGAAGACGGTCGACGAGAACGTGAATCCCACGATCGTCGCCCGCCAGAGCAGCCGCCACGAGCGCCGCGAGAAGTCCGCCTGAGTCCTCTCGCCCCCGACGCGGTGTCGATTTCTCGCGAAATCGTCGGGCCAGGGGGATCACTGCCCGGATGAGCGTCAATTTCGCGCGAAATCGTTGCGCCCCGAGACCGCCATCGGGAAGTGACCATGTGGGTAAGCAGCTAACTACCCGATGTCGGGGCACCCGCAGCGAGAGCCGTGCGAGAGGTTCCGCCACCCGCGCAGCTACGGCGTCAATTTCTCGCGAAGTTGTCGGGCCGCCTGTCGGGACGGGAGCACGCGCCTAAGCAGCGCGGGTGTCCTCGGTGCGTGAGTCGGATGCATTGCGAGGCCGGGCCGCTCGCCGCGTAGGTCGCTACTCAAGAGCCGGCCCAACGCGGCAAGGCGCCGACTCACGTGCCGGCTAACCGACCAGCCGTGCAAGTCCGCTGTGCGCCTGTCATAGCCGGATGGTGTTCCCCTCCGCGTGTACCGCGCGCGTAATGTCCCCCGATGGGCAATCATGGTGCCGACCATCGTGATTGCCGATGTCGGGAGGGGAACACGGTGAGTGAGATGCATGTCCTGCTGGTGCACGGGTTCGGTGGTTCGGGGCCGTGGCACTGGCAGCAGTGGCTCAGTGGACGGCTGAACGAACTGGGCGTGACCTGTGAGATGCCGCGGTTGCCCAAACAGGACCAACCGGTGCTGCAGGAATGGTTGGCCGTGCTTCGTTCGCGGCTGGAGGACGTTCCCGCGGAGTCCGAGCTGGTGGTGGCCGCGCATTCCTGCGGGGCGGCACTGTGGCTGCACCACGCCGCGACCATCCACGGCACCGCGCGCCGTGCCGACCGGGTGCTGCTGGTCGCACCGCCCGGACCGGACTGGCGTCATCCCGACGTCCACGGCATCACCCCTTATCCGGTCGACGCGCACGCCTTGCGCAGGGCGGCGGGCTCCACGCGCATGGTCGTCGGTACCGGCGATCCGTATCTCTCCGTGCAGGACGGGCACTACCTGGCCGAGACCATGCGGGTAGCGCTGGACGTGATCCCGGACGGGGAGCACCTCAACACCGACGCGGGCTACGGCCCCTGGCCCGCGGTGCTGCGCTGGGTCTCGCACGGCACCACGCCGGTGGCGGACAGGTTCGAGACGCCACCCCAGACCGGGGGAGCGGCCCCGAGCACGTTCCGCCTGGTGTGACCGGTCCCGTCCTTGGAGCTGTCGGGCTCACTCTTCGGGTGCCTCGGCCCCCGACAGCCTGTCCGGTCGGGTGTAGACGTTCATCGAGGAGCCGCGCAGGAAGCCGATCAGGGTGATGCCCTGTTCCTCGGCCAGCTCGGCTGCCAGCGACGAGGGTGCGGAAACGGCCGCGATCGTCGGGATGCCCGCCATCGCGGCCTTCTGCACCAGTTCGAACGAGGCGCGACCCGAGAGCATCAGCACGTGACCCCGCAGTGGTGTGCGGCCGTCCAGCAGCGCCCAGCCGAGCACCTTGTCCACCGCGTTGTGCCTGCCCACGTCCTCCCGGGCCGCCAACAGTTCGCCCGCCGTGTCGAACAGTCCCGAGCCGTGCAGCCCACCGGTGGTGTCGAACACGCGTTGCGCCGCCCGCAGCTTCTCCGGCAGCTCGACCAGCGTTTCCGTGCTGACGCGGGAGTCGTCGGATTCCGGCGGGTGCGCGCTGCGGAGCCGCACCGCGTCGAGTGCGGCCTTGCCGCAGACTCCGCAGGACGAGGTGGTGTAGAAGTTGCGCTCCACCGAGTTGTCCGGCCGGGGGACGTGGGGAGCCAGCTGTACGTCGAGCACGTTGTAGGTGTTGCGCCCGTCGGGGCCGGGGCTGTCGCAGTAGCGCGCCGCCGTGACGTCCTCCCGCGCGGTGACGACGCTCTCGGTCAGCAGGAAGCCGTGGGTGAGTTCCACGTCGTGACCGGGGGTGCGCATGGTCACGGTCAGCGGTTTGCCGTCCAGCCGGATCTCCAGCGGCTCCTCGGCGGCCAGCGTGTCGGGGCGGGTGGTCTCGCCGTTCGGGCCGATGCGTCGCACCGGCCTGCGTACCGTGATCCGTCCCATGCGGGTGGGCCTCCAAGCCAGCTCTCCGAGTCGTCACCGGCGTCGTGGAGGCACAGCATAACTCCCACGTCGTTCACGCGGCGTGTCCAAGGCAGGCCGGACGGGCGCTGCGGGGGAAGGAGAGATCACCGGGAGCGTTCGTGCGGAGCGCTCCCCGTGCACTGATCACCAGCAGGCGCCGAGCTGGCCCCACGTCTCGGGGCCGGTGATTCCGTCGACCCGCAGGCCGTACCAGCTCTGGAAGTTGATCACCGCTGCCTCGGTCTTGGGGCCGTAGATGCCGTCCGGGACCAGGTCCGGGCCGGTGACCTCGTACGGATAGTTGTTCAGCGTGTTCTGCAGCGCCACGACCATCTCGCCGTAGCTACCTCGCGAGAGGGTGTCTGGACACTGCGCCGCGGCCGCCAGTCGAGCAGCGCTCTGTTGGGTGGTCTCGGAGCCCTGCGCGGCCGCGGCGGCGGTGGCGGGCGCGAGGATCAACAGTGGCAGCATGATCGCGAGCGACAGGATTCGTCTCATCGATTCTCCCAGGTGAGTCGAGGTTCGCTCGGTACTGACGATCAGTCGAGCGGACTCGAACTCTAGCGAGCGGGGCGTCGGAGCGGCTCCGCCGTTCGGCCGATTCGACGCGTTCGGGGCGGGGCGAGTCGTAACCGATGGTCCTCGGTATCGAGGCGTAGTTCTCCCGGCTCGCTCGCAACCTGTCGGAACGATCGGGCGTCACACGGAATGTCAGAACGACGCGGTGAGATCACTTGGAAGGGTGAGGGAGATGCGACGTCGTGGTGCACGGATGTTGCTGACGGGCGCGGCGGCCGCGCTGGTGCTGCCGCTGGCCGGATGCGCCTCGGACTCGGCGTCCTCATCGGGAGCCGCGACGGGCGCCGAGGCCAGTGGTTCCATCGGGGCAGGCAGCGCGAGCTCGGACGGCGACAGCGCGGAAAGTACCGCCACCGATGTCGTCGACAGCTTCTCCGACGGCCGTTCCACGGCCGCGGACTCCGGCGGTTCGGGTGACGGGGCGAATTCCGGAGCCGGTGGGGATCTCGCCGAGCTGACCGGTGTGGACGTCCAGGGGGGAGAGGGCGCTTCCGCGCGGGTCGTCTTCCGGTTCGACGGTGTCGGTGGCAAGAGCGAGTTGCCGAGCTACCGGGTGAAGTACCTCGACGGTTATCCGAAGGCTCCCGGCTCGGGCAAACCGGTGGAGATGTCCGGGCAGAACTTCCTCGGTGTGACGTTCACGCACGCCACTGCGGGCGGTGAGCTGCGCGAGGCGATCGAGCCCGAGCTGCCCACCGTGGCCGAGGTGCGCTATCTGGGCGGTTTCGAGAAGGTGCAGGAGGCCGCGATCGGGGTCACCAGCTGCCACGGCGCGCCCACCCAGCCCGAGTACGACGTCCGCGAGGTCGACACCGCCATCGTCGTGGAAATCGAGGCTGCCGACTGTTCCTGAAGGGGGCTGTTCGCGGATCACGGCGTGACCGCGAGGCGTCCGCTACGCAGTCTTACTGGACGCCGTTGCCGACCGGATCCGTTACTGGGATCGGTTTCCTGGTGTGAGCCGATGGCGGGCTGGTTTGTGCGCTCCCGTCCCAGGCCGAGCCACGGGCCGCACTCGCCATTCGGGCCGAAGCAGGAAACGAGCGGATGAACGTCGGCGATGTCGTCTGACCATGTGAAACTGACCGAGCGATGTTTTCGGCGTAACATCGATCTGTCTGTTGAGGTGTGGGATCCACGACCGGTAGTCGTTCCGGGAACGACTCGTCTTGCTCGGCTCGCGTTTCAGACGAGTATTCCCTGACACCAGGTCACGCATGTTGGCCTTGTGCCGCTTTCCGCGAATTCGCGGACCGCTCGTGCGACGGTGTCCACCGGGAGAGCGGCGTCGGTGTCGAACCGGCTGCCGCTGTGGGGCGAGTACAGCAGCCCCGGCTATGCTCGGAGCCGGAGGCTTCCCAGGACTCGATCGTCGTTCCGTCGGTCCGGATGTAGTTGATCGCGCCGACGCTGTCCTGCGGCTGGACGCTGACGTGTAGCCACCCGATCGGAAGCTGCTGCTCGTCCTCATCCTCCGCGCCGTCCACATCGCCGGGATACAGGTCCGCGATGACGTGGGGATCCTCCACGCTTCCGACCGGATAGTCCTCGGGACCCGACAGCAGTTTTTCGATTACGCGTTCGAATTCGTCGGACGTATCGGCAACGAGTCGGGTGGGAACACGTTCGATGAATGCGCTGATCATGTCGCCTCGATGTCCCTAGATTACCGTCGGTTCCGCTCGTTCTGCTTCGCGTGCCGAATGCGGGGCTGGTTACCGGTGAACCAACCCGGCGATCTCCGCTGTTTCAGCGCCGCCGGGTGGTCCGGTTTCTTCGTAGGGGTCGGACTCTCGGTGCGTAAGGTGCTCCCGCCGATTTTCACTCGGTCAGGTTGGTTTCCTCGGGCCAGACCAGCACGACGTCGCGGATGATGCCGAACATGCGTCGCGCCCCTTCGGCCGAGCAGCAGTGAGCGAGCACGTGGCCGTCGGCCCGGAACACGTTGGCGCTCCCACCCACTTCCACACCCCAGGCGTACAGCTCCAGCTCGCCGGACTCGGGGTCGGTTCTCTCCAGCAGGGCGAACACACGTGGGGCTGAGTCACTCAGAGCAACGTTGCTCTCGAACTTTTCCACGTCGCTGTTCGACTGTGTGGTGAGCCACTCCGTTTCAGGAGTGATCCCGTTGGTTGAGCCTCCCGACATGACTTCCTCCCGCAAGATGTAGCTTCCTGATTACGGTGTGCAACATCAATGATGATTGTGGGATTGCAGATAAAAAAGTGGTATCCCACTCACTTCACTCGAAGGGAGGCACATCGTGCGGCGGTGTTCACCCAAGGAGGCGAACGATGTCCCAGGGAAACGGCGAAGCTGTCAATGCGACAGTGCGAAGGTGGCAGCTCACCGAGACGCTTCGGCGGTTGCGTGAGGATGCCGGGCTCACTATTGATCAGGCGGTCTCATGGCTCAAAGCCAGCTCCGGCAAGTGGTCCAGTTCCAAACTGTCTCGGATCGAGACGCGTGACCAGGGAGTACGCGCTCGTGAGGTCGTGCAGCTCCTCGACACTTACGGAGTAAGCGATACCGCATTACGAGAGTGGGTTCTTGAGCTGGCTGAGACCGCCCACGAACGTGGCTATTGGCTTGCCTTGCGTAAGGACCTTCCCGAGGACTTCCACTCGTTCCTCGGTGTGGAGAGTTCGCTGATCGCACTACGCCAGTTCGAGACGATGGTGGTTCCGGGACTGTTGCAAACCCCTGACTTCACCCGTGCACTCATCAACGGAGCCGACCCAGGCTTGGCCGAGGACGTGGTGGAACGGCGAGTCACCGCGCGGATGGCTCGGCAGCAGGTGCTCAACCGTTCGGAACCGTTGCAATACCATGTGATCCTGGAAGAAGCTGTGCTGGAGCGCCCGGTTGGAGGCAGCCGCGTCATGCGCAATCAGTTTCGTCGTTTGGTCGATGAAGCTTCCAGTGAGCATGTGACGATCCAGGTGCTTCCTAAGTCGGCCGGAGCGACACCAGCGTTGGACGGTCCGTTTTCGCTACTTACGCTGCCCGATCCCATACCTGATTTTGGGTACGCCGAAGGTCATGGCGGTGGTGTGTACATCGAGGACCGTTCTTCGGTGCGTAGCTGCACCCTCAAGTTCGGAATACTGACGGAACGTTCCTACTCCCAAGCTGCTTCGATGGATCTGTTCGAGCAGGCAGCGAAGCGTTACTCGTAAGACTGCAAGGAGTGCGACATGACTGGTAATGCTCTTCGACTGACAAGTACATGGCGCAGGAGCAGCCGCTCCGGTAGCGGTGGGCCTGGCGGTGGCAACTGCGTCGAGGTCGCCTTCGGTGAGGGTTTCGCCGCTGTGCGGGACTCCAAATCACCCGATGCGGGTGTCCTCGCGGTGCCCGCTGCCCAGTGGCGGTCCTTCTTGAGTGGATTGCACAGCGATCGTTATGAGTACGGCAGTTGAGGAGGCGAAGATGTTCGTAGCGGGGGAGTCAGCTGGTCTGGCCTGGCGCAAGAGCAGCCGCTCTGGAGGTGCTGGCAGCGGCAGTGGCAACTGCGTCGAGGTCGCCTTCGGTGAGGGTTTCGCCGCTGTGCGGGACTCGAAATCGCCCGATGCGGGTGTGCTCGCGGTCCCTGCTGCTCAATGGAGATCCTTCCTGGCGAGTCTCCGTGCCGAAGCGTAGGCGTATCGCCTTTCCGGAGTCGTCGCTGGAGCCGGGAAGAGGCGACGAGTTCGAGGTGTCCACTGTCGAAGGGCCGATGCCACGACCGTGTGGCCGGATACGGCAGGACCACGACAGTGGGCAACTCGTCCGAATGAAGCGGGACGAGGAACGGTACTGACGAGGCGACCTGTGATCCATCATGGGTGACTCTTCGTCACCATCTCACCCCATCGTGTCGTGGCTGCGAGTTAGGATCACTCGCGAAGTCGAATCCGATCGTGGAGTGAATCAGTGACCGTGGGGTTGCCCAGCGTGGAAGAAGCCGTCGAGCTGCCCGTGATCGCCCAACTGGAGGCGATGAACTGGAAGCATTCCCCGATTCGTACCCCGTCGATCTGCTAGACCAGCTTCATGACGATCACCACGGCTGAGGTCGAGACTCGCGCGATGCGTCACGCGATCGCGCTGTCGGCGTGGGGACACGGCACCACCAGCCCTAATCCTCCGGTGGGGTGTGTCGTGCTCGACGGTGACGGGCGGTTGGTCGGGCAGGGGTGGCATCGCCGGAAAGGCGAGCCGCACGCCGAGGCCTACGCCCTCGCGCAGGCGGGAAGCGCCGCCGATGGTGGGACCGCCGTGGTCACGCTGGAACCGTGTTGCCATCACGGGCGTACCCCGCCCTGTCATCGGGCACTGATCGAGGCGGGCATCGCCCGCGTGGTCATCGCCGTTCTCGACCCGACTTCCCGAGGACGTGGCGGGGCCGCCCTGCTGCGCGAGGCCGGGATCGACGTGGTTGAGGGATTGCTCGTCGAGGAAGCCCACTTGGTGCTCGGCCCGTGGTTGGCCGCGCTGGAGTGGCAGCGCCCGGTGCTCACCTGGGGCTGTTGCCTCCCCCGGCAGGGAAGTCTGACAGGCGACGGCACGGTCCTGCCGGGCGAGATCGACACGCTCGTTCACGACGACACGAGCACGATCATGACCACCGCTATCGAAAGGCCTGTCGTCAGGACGCTGTCCACATTGCCGCACGATCCGCACCAGGCGCTTACCGCTCTCCAACACGAAGGAGCTCGAACAGTCGGCTTGGCCGTGGGCGGTGCGGCAATCCGGCCGTATCTCGATGCCGGTCTGATCGACCACATCGAGGCCCACAGCCCGCACGAGACGGCGCACCTTCCGCACCTGCCCGACGAATACCGACTGACCCGGCTCTCACGCCTGAACGACGGGCTCCGGCTGTCCCTGACCAGAAACAACGCGAACACGATCTAGGCATAGCTGCTCTCGCATCGTTGACGGCAGCTCTGCGGTCGAAGGGGCGTAAATTTCTCGCGAAATCGCCGCGCGGGTCACGGCAGGGGAGCGGTCACGGCCAGGGACCCAGCTCGGGCAGCGGCCCGTCGCCGCTCGGGAGCCGCTGCGGGGTCCGGCCCGCCAGCCAGCACGCCAGCGAGGCGCACGAGCCCTCTATTTTCCGCGTCGGCGAGTCGCCGATCTCCCAGGTGCGCTCCAGGTCGCTGGGAGCGAGCACGACCCCGGTGCCCTCCAGCCGGGGCAGCAGGAAGTCGATGGTGTGCTCGCAGAACTCCGGCGACCACTCCAGCTCGGTGTGACCCAGGTCCAGATCCACCGTGTGGATCTCCAGCTCGCGCCACCGGCACGACACCAGGCCCGCCACCGTGCCGTCGCGGAGCCGCACCGGCCGCTGCCAGTCCTGCTCGGCCACCGAGTCCCAGACGATCTCCAGCTGCGCGTGGGCGGTTGCGGTCTGCTGCACCAGCCCGATCGCGTCCTGGGCGGCGTCGCGCTCGATCGCCTCGTCGCGGTCGCCGTCCGGGTACGGGTCGACCAGCTCACCGCGACCGGCGGCGCTGGTCATGTTCGCCAGTGCGATCGCGTTGTGGGCGAGATGCGCCACCACGTGGGCGCGCGACCACCCCGGCAACCCGGAGGGTTCGCGGAGATCGCTGGTCTCCAGCTCGCTGACCAGGTCAAGCAGTCTGTGGTGACCCTCCCGGACGGGGTCGAGACCGGCTTCGTCCATGGTTCGCAGGCCGCCTTCCCACGCTCGGTTCCGCCGTTGAAGCCTAGCACCGTACAAGGATGCCCGACGGGGTTCGTAGAATCCCGGTGTGACACAGACCAGCCCAGCACAGCCCCGTGAACTTCCGTCGACCTGGAACCCGGCCGACGTAGAGGCCGAGCTGTATCAGCGCTGGGTAGACGCCGGATACTTCACCGCTGACGCGAACAGCGACCGCCCGCCGTTCTCGATCGTCATCCCCCCGCCGAACGTCACCGGCAGCCTGCACATCGGTCACGCGTTCGAGCACACCCTGATGGATCTGCTCACGCGCCGTCGCAGGATGCAGGGCTACGAGGCTCTCTGGCTGCCCGGCATGGACCACGCCAGCATCGCGGTGCAGGCGCTGGTCGAACGACAGCTGCAGCAGGAGGGCATCGATCACCGCGAGCTCGGCCGGGAGGGCTTCCTGGAACGGGTCTGGCAGTGGAAGGAACAGCACGGCGGTTCGATCCTGTCCCAGATGCGTCACCTCGGTGACGGGGTGGACTGGACCCGCGAGCGGTTCACCATGGACGCCGGACTCTCCCGCGCTGTCGACACGATGTTCAAGCGGCTCTACGACGACGGGCTGATCTACCGCGCCGAACAGCTGGTCAACTGGTCGCCGGAGATGCGTACCGCCATCTCCGACATCGAGGTCGAGCACCGCGAGGTCGAGGGAGAGCTCGTCACCATGCGCTACGGCGACGGGGACTCGGCGCTCGAGGTGGCCACCACGCGGGTGGAGACCATGCTCGGTGACACGGCGGTCGCGGTGCATCCCGACGACGAGCGATACCGCCACCTGATCGGCACCGAGATCGAGCTCCCGCTGACCGGGCGCGGGATCCCGATCGTGGCCGACGAGCACGTCGACCCGGAGTTCGGCAGCGGCGCCGTCAAGGTGACCCCCGCACACGATCCGAACGACTTCGAGATCGGCCGCAGGCACGACCTGCCCATGCCGACGATCATGGACGAGCGGGGCCGGATCGCCGGAACCGGCACCCGGTTCGACGGCATGGACCGGTTCGAGGCCCGCGTCGCCGTGCGGGAGGCCCTGCGCGAGCAGGACCGCATCGTCGCGGAGAAGCGCCCCTACACCCACAGCGTGGGCCACAGCTCGCGCTCCAAGGAGCCCATCGAGCCGCGGCTTTCCATGCAGTGGTTCGTCAAGGTCGGCCCGCTGGCGAAGGCCGCCGGGGACGCGGTGCGCGACGGCCGGGTCGAGGTGCACCCGCCCGAACTGGCCAAGCGCTACTTCGACTGGATCGACAACCTGCACGACTGGGCCATCTCCAGGCAGATGTGGTGGGGCCACCGCATCCCCATCTGGTACGGACCGCGGGGCGAGGTCGTCTGCGTCGGCCCGGACGAGCAGCCGCCCACCGGCGAGGGGTGGTACCAGGACGAGGACGTGCTCGACACCTGGTTCTCCTCCGGACTGTGGCCGTTCTCCACCCTGGGGTGGCCGGACGACACCGCCGACCTGCGCAAGTTCTACCCCACCAGCGTGCTGGTCACCGGCTACGACATCCTGTTCTTCTGGGTGGCGCGGATGATGATGCTGGGGCTCTACGGCATGTCCGACCGCGAGCCGGAGCAGGCCGTGCCGTTCCGCCGGATCGCGCTGCACGGCATCGTGCGGGACAAGCACGGCAAGAAGATGTCGAAGTCCTCCGGCAACACCGTGGACCCGCTGCAGTGGATCGAGACCTACGGCACCGACGCCGTGCGGTTCACGCTCGCCAGGGGAGCCAACCCCGGTGCCGACGCGCCGATGAGCGACGAGTGGGTCGCCGGGGCGCGCAGCTTCGTCACCAAGCTGTTCAACGCCACCAAGTTCGCCCTCGGCAAGGACGCCCACGTCCCCGAGCGGTTGCCGGAGCGCGCCGAGCTCACCGACGCCGACCGCTGGATCCTGGACCGGGCGGACGCGTTGGTCACCGAGGTGGACGAGCTGCTGGAGGACTTCCAGTTCGCCAAGTCGGTCGAGGCGCTCTACCACTTCACCTGGGACGAGTTCTGCGACTGGTACGTGGAGCTGTCCAAGGTCCAGCTGGACGAGGGCGGGCGGCGCGCCGAGGCCACCCGAGAGGTGCTCGGCCACGTGCTCGACGTCCTGCTGCGGCTGCTGCACCCCACGATCCCGTTCGTGACCGAGGCGCTGTGGACGGCGCTGACCGGTCGGGAGTCGGTCGTCATCGCCGACTGGCCCACCCCGACACGGCACCCGGCCGACACCGCGGCGGCCGAGCGGATCGACGCGGTCCGCTCGCTGGTCACCGAGATCCGCAGGTTCCGGGCGGATCAGGGGGTCAAACCCAACCAGAAGGTCGCGGCCGAACTGGACGGTTTGCCCGAGGTCGGCATCGCCGAGCACGAGGCGGCGATCCGTGCGCTGGTCAAGCTCACCGAACCGGGGGATGACTTCAACGCCTCCTCGGAGCTGAAGGTCGGCCTGTCCGGCGGCGACGTGGCCGTGCGGCTGGACCTGTCGGGGGCGGTGGACGTCGCGGCGGAGCGCAAGCGCCTGAACAAGGATCTCGAGGCCGCCGAGAAGGAACTCGCCGGTACCGAGCAGAAGCTGAACAACCCCTCGTTCACCGAGAAGGCACCCGACGAGGTCGTGGAGAAGATCCGCACGCGGCGCGCCAACGCGCTCGCCGAGATCGAACGAATCAACACCCGGCTGGAATCGCTTCCGGGGGCGTGACCGTGTCCGGTGCGGCCGTCGAGCGAGACGGCCGCACCTGGGAGGAGAGTGAATTGGTGGCCGACTCCGAGCCCGGCAACCTGCAGGAACTGCGGGTCGTCGAGTCCGAGCTCAACGAGCGCTGGCCCGAAACCAAGATCGAGCCCACGCTGGACCGGATCAGGGCGCTGACCGATCTGCTCGCCGAGCCGCAGCGTGGCTACCCGGTCGTGCACGTAGGGGGGACCAACGGCAAATCCTCCACCGCCCGCATGGTCGACGCGCTGCTGAGCCGCATCGGCCTGCGGGTCGGTCGCTACAGCAGCCCGCACCTGCAGCTGGTCACCGAGCGCATCAGCATCGACGGCGCTCCGATCAGCCCGGCCGGCTACGTCGAGGCCTACCGCGACATCGCGCCGTACGTGTCCATCGTGGACTCCAACAGCGAGGTCCCGATGAGCAAGTTCGAGGTGCTGACCGGCATGGCCTTCGCAGCGTTCGCCGAGGCCCCGGTGGAGGCGGCCGTGCTGGAGGTCGGCCTGGGAGGCGGTTGGGACGCCACCAACGTCGCCGACGCCCAGGTCGCGGTGCTCTGCCCGATCTCGCTGGATCACGCCGAGTACCTCGGCAACGACGTGGCGGGCATCGCCGAGGAGAAGGCGGGCATCATCAAGGAGGGTTCGGTGGTGGTGCTGGCCTCGCAGACCCCCGAGGCGCAGGAGCCGATCCTGCGACGGGTGGCCGAGGTCGACGCCACCGTGGCCCGCGCGGGCCACGAGTTCGGCGTGCTGGAGCGCTCCGTGGCCGTCGGCGGCCAGATGCTGCGGCTGCAGGGGCTGGGCGGCGTCTACGAGGACGTTTTCCTGCCCGTGCACGGTGAGCACCAGGCGCACAACGCCGCGCTGGCGCTGGCTTCCGTGGAGGCGTTCTTCGGTGCCGGTTCGGAGCGCCAGCTCGACATCGAGCAGGTCAGGGACGCCTTCGCCGAGGTGATCACCCCCGGCAGGTTGGAGCGGGTCCGCTCCGCCCCCAGCGTGCTGGTCGACGCCGCGCACAACCCCCACGGCGCACGTGCGCTGGCCGACGCGGTCAGCTCCGAGTTCTCGTTCCGGCGGCTGATCGGCGTGGTCGGTGTCATGGCCGACAAGGACGCCAGGGGTATCCTGGCGGAACTGGAACCGGTGGTCGAGGAACTCGTCGTCACCCGCAACTCCGCGCCTCGGTCCATGGACCCGGACGACCTGGCGGTGCTGGCCGAGGAACTCTTCGGCAGGGATCGGGTGCACACCGAGCCGAGGCTGGACGACGCGGTCGCCTCGGCGATCAGTCTCGCCGAGCACACCACCGATCCGAGCGAGTCCATCTCGGGGGCGGGAATCGTGATCACCGGTTCGGTGGTCACCGCGGGCGAGGCCCGCGCCCTGTTCGGCAAGGAGCCCACGTGAGCGACCAGCGTGATTCCCCCGGCGAGGACTCCGGGCGGCGTTCCTCGGGACTTCCCGAGGCGCCGCCCGAGGTGCGCGATCCCTGGAAGGGGCTGCGCGGCATCATGGCGGGCACGCTGGTGCTGGAGTTCATCGTCTTCGGCCTGGCGCTGCCGGTGGTCTGGCAGCTCGGGTCGGGAGTGAGCAGCGCCGGGTTCCTCGTGGTCGCGGTGCTGACCGTGCTGCTGCTGGCGGCGAGCGGGGTGCAGGGCCGCCGCTGGGGGCTCGGCGTGGCGCTGGCGCTGCAGCTGTGCCTGATCGGCTGCTACTTCGTGCACCCGGCGGTGGGGATCATGGGAGTGATCTTCGCGCTCATCTGGGGCTACATCCTGTACGTGCGGCACGACGTGGCCAAGCGGATGCGGGAGGGGCGGCTGGCCGACCAGCTCGGCCACCCGCCCGGCTACCCGCCGCCGCGGTGAGGCCGCTCGCGGTCGTGCCGCCCAGGGATTCGTCCGACGGCCTTCCTCGGATCTCGCTCGTTCGAGCGATGCGCATCAGTGTGCATGGTGGCCATGCTCGGATACATGGCCACCACGAGAACGACCATCACTCTCGATCAGGGATTACTGGAAGAAGTCAAGCAGCAGGCTTCGCAGGCCCATCGGACGGTGAGCGACTTCGTGGGGGAAAGTCCGCGGGGGCGGTTGAGCAGCATGCGGAGGCAACCCGAGCCGTTCACGCTCGCGACCGTTGACCTGGGCGGCTGCGAGCCAGGTGTGGATATTTCGGACAATGCTTCGTTGCGGGATGTGATGGACGACGAGTGATCGCCCGCGATGTGAAGGTCTTCGTCTCCGCATGGGAAACGGAATTCTCCTCATCGGTGGGACAGGAGCTCGGTGGCGGAATCCTCCCGCTGGTTTTCTCCGGCGTTCCCGAAGTCGAACTCCCACTACGCACGCCGAACTCCGACCACTCACGCAGTCGGCACCCCCGCTGGTTCTCGCGTACGGCTCTCGCGAGGAAGGCCCGACGTGGCGTAGGTCGCTACTCGATGTCGGGCCTCGCCGGAGCGAGAGGTTCCGCCACTTCACGCACCCCGCCAAGCTCCCGGGACGCCGAAGTAACCACTACGCCACGTCGATCACGGCCCGTCCGCGAATCTCCCCCCGATCCAGCGCGGCGAACGCCTCGGCCGCCCGCTCCAGCGGGTAGTGCTCGCTGATCGCGTCCTGCGGCCGCAGCAGTCCACGGGCCACCAGATCCAGCAGCACCGGCATGTCCCTGCGGGGTTTGGCGCCGTAGGAGCCCTTGACCTGCAGCTTGCGTCGAGCGATGGTGCCCAGGTTCAGCTCACCCATGTCGCCGGGCGGCGCGATGCCCACCACGACGACCTGACCGCCCTCGACCACCGAGTCCCGCGCCACCTCGAAGGTCCGGGACGAGCCCAGCGCCTCGAAGGCGACGTCCACACCGCGTCCACCGGTGAGTTCGCGGACCGCCGTCGCCGGGTCCGTCTCGGTCGAGTTGACCGTGCTGGTGGCGCCGAGCTCCCGAGCCGCCGCCAGCTTCTCCGTCGCGACGTCCACCGCGATGATCTCGGCGGCCCCGAAGACCCGCGCCAGCTGGATCAGCGCCGAGCCCACGCCTCCGGCCGCGACCACGGCCACCGTGTCGCCCACCCGCACGTCGGCGGCGTGTCGCAGCGCCCCGTAGGCGGTCATGGTCGAACATCCGACAGCCGCCACGTCCGTCAGCTCAACCCCGTCCGGCACCCGGTACACCGAGGTGGCGGGGGTTACCGCGCGTTGGGCCAGCCCACCCATCGAGTACATCCAGACCGGCTCGCCGTCGCGCGAGAGCCTCGTCCGCCCGTCGTAGAGCTGCCCCTTGGCGCGGTTGTAGGCGAAGAACTCCAGGCAGATCTCCTCGTTGCCCGCCGCGCACTGCGCGCACCTGCCGCACGGCATGATGAAGCTGGTGACCACGCGGTCACCGACCTCCAGGCCGCTGACCGAGCTTCCCAGCTCGCTGACCACCCCGGCGACCTCGTGACCCAGCACCGCTGGGGTCGGAAACGGCAACTCGCCCTTCAGCACGTGCAGGTCCGAGTGGCACGCACCGCAGGAAGTCACGTCGATGGCCACCTCACCCTCGGCGGGACGCTCTGCTTCGATCTCCTCGATCCGCAGCGGCTCGTTCACTGCGGTGTGTACGGCGGCGCGCATGCGGGGCTCCTAATCACTCGGCGACAGACCAGCCAGTCGGTATGCTCGACCAGAAGCTATCGCGCGAACGAATCGCGGACCAGACTTGACAGCGGGGGAGCTACCCACCCCGTCGGTAGCGCACCGGTTGCGAATACCCTTGACAACGATAAGCATCGACCGTTGTCGACCGGGCCCGCGACGGCCCCGGCAAACCAAGGAGAACACCCGTTGAGCGAGCGCACTCTCGTCCTCGTCAAACCCGATGGCGTCGAGCGAGGTCTGGTCGGTGAGGTGATCAGCCGAATCGAGCGCAAGGGGCTCAAGCTGGTCGCGCTCGAAATGCGCCAGGTCGACCGACAACTCGCCGAGCAGCACTACGCCGAGCACGACGGCAAGCCCTTCTTCGGTTCGCTGCTGGAGTTCATCATGTCGGGGCCCGTGGTGGCCGCCGTTGTGGAGGGCCCCAAGGCCGTTGCCGCTTTCCGGCAGCTCGCGGGCGGCACCGACCCGGTGGAAAAGGCCGAGGCGGGCAGTCTGCGTGGCGATTACGGGCTGGAAGTGCAGTACAACCTGGTGCACGGTTCCGACTCCGCCGAGTCGGCCGAGCGCGAGCTCAAGCTGTGGTTCCCGGACCTGGCGGCATGACCGAAGCGGAGTTCATCAGCGGCCCCCATCGGGTGGACCAGCCGCATCCCGAGCTGGCGCAGGCGCTGGCCGACCTGCTGGGGCGGGTCACCGTGGCAGGCGGTGCCACCGGTTTCACCGCGGATGCCGAGTTGGAGACGTTGACCACGACCGCGCAGGCGATCGTCGACGACGCTTCCACCAGGCCGAAACGACGCCACGTGCTCACGGCGGGCAAGCAGCACACCCTCGCCGGTGCGGTGGTGCTGCGGCCGGGAGAACTCCCGGTGGAGCGGCACCGGGCCGAGCTGGAGTGGTTGCTGGTCGATCCGCAGGTGGTCGAGCGGGGCATCGGTGCACAGCTGCTGGACGCCGCCGAGTCGCACGCCCGTGCGCTGGGGATCACCCGGTTGCAGCTGCGGATGCGTTCGGCCCCCGACTCCGAGAGCTTCTACACCGAGCGGGGCTGGACCGAGCGTGGTCGTTGGCCCGGCTCGTTGCTCGTGGGGGAAGGTGAACCGAGGGACGAGGTCTGGTTGACTCGCGACCTCTGACCGGACGTTCCGAGCGACCTGGTCCGTCCCACCGTGCGGGACGGCGCCTCGGTGTGGCGGAGTGGTCGGTTTCGGATCCGCTGGGGCCGCCTGGTCCTCGCGGTCCGAACGCCTCCGAAACCGTCCGAAACGCTGCCTTCGAAGCGGCCGTGTGCCCCCCGGCCTAGGCTGTAGGGTGCGGGGTGCCTCCCGAGCGGTTTCGGCGGGGCGGACCTTCGATCGGACTACGGAGGAAACGCTGAGTCATTACCAGGCCGTGGCCTCGCGGAGAGCTCTTGACCGGGGCTTCGGACGTGATCAGTCGCGGTTCGTCTCGCATCGTGATCCGGCGCGTACTTTCGAGCACGCGTTACCCGGCTCCGTGAGTCGGTCGGTACCCCCGCCGATCCGCTCACGGGTACCGGTTTCCCGGCCGTCGCAGCGGGTAGCCGAGCGGCGGTAGAAGTATGTCGTCACGAGTGGCGACGTGTTGTGAAACCCGTGGCACGGTGGTGGTCTGCCGATCCACGGTTTTTCCGGGCGAGGTGTCCGGTTGAACGCGGTGCGTGACCGTTTTTCGGTTGACGCCCCACAGACGGACGATTGCCCGGATCGCGCGAGACAATATGGGATAATCGTAATGGTCGTACGGCATGCTACTCCGGTCGTGCGACCCGACGACGTACTCGACGCCCTTCGCGTCGTCGCCGACTCGCCCGTGCCGGGGGTTGCGCGAGCCACACGGTTGGCGCAGGGTCGGCCCGACGGAGGAGGCGCGATCGCCGAACCGCTGTCCGAGGACAGGGCGGCGGCCGGATCTCGACAGGTGGATCTCACCCTAGGGTGACGGATTCGGCGGGGACGCCGTCGACCCACCGTGCGGTTCCTGGGTTCGGACCAGGGAAGCAGGGGGAGCGAACAGAATTACCGCCACCAGTGGCGGAGGGCAGCGAACGTATGCAGACCCTCGTGCGGCCGCGTCCGCGTCGGACGCGCCCGGGGGCGAAGGAGCTGAATGTTGAACAGGGAGACGTCCGCTGGTAACTCCAGCGGATCTTCGGCTACATCGGAGCAGCAAGAGCGGGCGCAGGGCGAATCCGCTCACCGGACTTTCGAGATGCCCGCCAAGCTGCGGGTACACGCACTGGCCAAGATGCTGGGGGCCACCAGCCGTGAGGTCATAGCCACACTCGGTGAACTCGGTGAGTCCGTGCGCAGTGCGCAGTCCAACATCACCCGGGATGTCGCACTCAACGTGGTGCGCTCGTTGCGTCCGGACCGGATCCATTCCGAGTCGGAGGGGAAGTCCGAGCAGCAGGCCACCGACGACCGGGTCACGACGTCGGACACCGGGGGCGGCCACTCGGCGGGTGGTTCCGGTTCCCGGCAGTCGAGTGCTTCCGAGGCGCGGTCCGCCACGGGCACGTCGACGAGGGACCAGGGGGCGGCAACCGACAGCGGTGAGGATGCGGCAGTGAAGAGCGGCACCGCCTCCGACGAGGTGCGGACGGGTAGTGACAGCGGTTCCGACGGGGATGCCGCCACCGGCGACGGTACTTCGGACAACAGTGCGCTCGCGCCGGCCTTCGCGGCCCCGCAGGCGATGTTCCTGGCTCCGTCCGAGACGAGCTCGTCGTCGCGGTCGGAATCCGCGGAAACCGCCACCGAGGCCGTGGCGGAGACCGAGGAGTCCCCCTCCGAGTCCGACGGGACACCTTCGGATGAGGAGCAGTCCGAGAGCGTCGCCACGCGCCGTCGGCGGCGTCGGGGCAGGCGCGGTCGTGGTCGTGGGCGCGGCGGTGAGGGTGACTCCGAGAGCTCCGCCGACTCGGAGGGCTCGGGTTCCGAGTCCGGCGCGGAAGCCGAGACCGCCGTCGAGCCGGACAACGTCGAGAAATCCTCCCGGGGACCCAAGAAGGAAAAGAAGAACAAGAAGGACAAGAAGGACAAGTCCGCGGAGGGTGAGAACAAGTCCAACGGGCAGCGCGGCGGGGGATCCCGTGGCTCCGGCTCGGAGGAACCGGCCGAGACGAGTGCGCGGGAAGCCGAACGCTCCGATGCGGTGGACGAGGACACCGACTCCGGCGGTGGCGCCGGCAGCAAGCGCAGGCGCCGCAGGCGCCGCAAGTCCTCGGGTGAGTCCGAGAACGTGACCAGCCGGGACGACGATCCGCCGAACACCGTCGTGCACGTGCGCGAGACCGCGCCCGACAACTCCCGGCAGGACGCGGAGGACGAGGTCCGCTCCGTCAAGGGCTCCACCCGGCTGGAGGCCAAGCGCCAGCGGCGCAGGGACGGCAGGGAAGCGGGCCGCAAACGTGCTCCGGTGCTGTCCGAGTCCGAGTTCCTGGCACGCAGGGAGTCGGTCGACCGCAAGATGGTCGTGCGTGAGAACGAGGGGCAGACCCAGGTCGCCGTCCTGGAGGACGACGTCCTGGTCGAGAACTTCGTGACCTCCTCCGGCAGTGGCTCACTGGTCGGTAACGTCTACCTGGGGCGCGTGCAGAACGTGCTGCCGAGCATGGAGGCCGCGTTCGTCGACATCGGCAGGGGCCGCAACGCGGTGCTCTACGCCGGTGAGGTCGACTGGGAGTCCGCCGGGCTGGCCGGCAAGTCCCGCCGGATCGAGCAGGCCCTCTCCACGGGCGACAGCGTGCTGGTGCAGGTCACCAAGGATCCGCTGGGGCACAAGGGCGCCAGGCTGACCACCCAGATCAGCCTTCCGGGACGTTTCCTGGTGTACGTGCCGGGCGGCGGTGCCACCGGTATCAGCCGCAAACTGCCGGACAACGAGCGCAAGCGGCTCAAGGACATCCTCAAGCGGATCGTCCCCGAGGACTCGGGCGTGATCATCCGTACCGCCTCGGAAGGAACCAGCGAGCAGGCGCTGGACCGGGACGTTCGTCGGTTGCAGGCGCAGTGGGAGGACATCCGGGACAAGGCCGAGTCCTCCGGGGCGCAGGCCCCGCAGCTGCTCTACGCCGAACCGGACCTGCTGATCAAGGTGGTTCGGGACCTGTTCACCGAGGACTTCTCCTCGCTGGCGGTGCAGGGCGGCCAGGCGTGGGAAACGATCGAGGCCTACGTCAAGCACGTGGCACCGGATCTGTTGACCCGGCTGAGCAAGCACGTCGGAACCAAGGACGTCTTCACCGAGTACCGGATCGACGAGCAGATCTCCAAGGCCCTCGACCGCAAGGTCTGGTTGCCTTCCGGGGGATACCTGGTGGTCGACCGCACCGAGGCGATGACCGTCATCGACGTCAACACCGGCAAGTTCACCGGTTCCGGCGGAAACCTCGAGGAGACGGTGACCCGCAACAACCTGGAGGCCGCCGAGGAGATCGTGCGTCAGCTCAGGTTGCGCGACATCGGTGGCATCATCGTCATCGACTTCATCGACATGGTTCTGGAGGCCAACCGCGATCTGGTGCTGCGCAGGTTGACCGAGTGCCTCGGCAGGGACCGGACCCGGCATCAGGTCGCCGAGGTGACCTCGCTCGGTCTGGTGCAGATGACCCGCAAGCGGGTCGGTACGGGTCTGCTGGAGGCCTACAGCAGTACCTGTGAGCACTGCCGTGGTCGTGGTGTCCTTGTTTCCACGGAACCGATCGATCACAGTCAGCACGTCACGGCCGCGAGCGGTTCCCGCCGCGGTAAGCAGCGCAACAAGTCGGGTCAGCAGGCCGAGAGCACCGGTGAGGTGACGGAATCCGCTCGTGCGGAGACCCCGGCGGTCGAGAGCGAGACCACCCGTGCCGACGGTGAAAACGGATCCGACTCCCGTTCCCGTCGACGTCAGCGACGTCAGAACGGTTCGGGCAACGCGGATCAGGCGGTGCGTCGGACCACCGAGCCCACCAAGGACGTCGTGGCCGAGCAGCCTGCCAAGTCGGCTGCCAACGGAAGTGCGCACTCGGAGGAGTCCTCGGCGGATCCGGAGGCCTCGGCTGCCCCGGTGGCTCAGCGGACCGCTGCCGTCGAGCCCGCCGCTGCCGCCGAGCCCGCCGCTGGCGGCAAGCACGGCGCGGCGGTTGCCACTTCGGACGAGGCCGCTCAGCACGAGACCGAACCGGCTCAGCGGGGCAGGCGCAAGGCCAGCAGGCCGACCGGTATCACCGGTACGGCTCCGCAGCCTGTCGTGCTGGATCCCGCGGAGCGGACCGCGGGCAACGTCTCCGAATCCGCCGACTCCACGAGTTCCACGGCGGTTTCCGCCGGTCCGGTACAACGTTCGTCCCGGCGTGCGGCGGGACGTGCGGCCGGACCTCCCGCGGCGGCGGGGGCGGACTCCGAATCGGAGTGATACCGGCCCGGTCGCTTCGTGCCGAGTCGTAACGGAGTGTTGTCGTCCCGGTTCGCCGGGACATCCGGTTGGCGGATCCTCCCGCCCGCGCTCGCGGGGTGGGACCGACATCGAGTGGGCAGCTGTACCACGTCGGTCCCTACCCGGGAGAGGGTGAGGCGGGAGCCCCCACGTCGCCTGCCCGTTACCGGCTGGTCGCCGACCCGAGGCCGACGATGGGAGGACTTCGGGGGCGTTCTTCGGTGGTCGGCTACGCCGGAGAACACCCGCGAGTCGATGTTCCGGCGGGCTGGCCGCTAGCCGTCGGCCGTTGGACGGTGTCGCGGAAGCACCCGCGGTGTTCGAACGGTGCTTTCGGACAAGTCCGATATTTCGTGTGTCGCGCGTGGAGTTCGATTGGCCCGTTCGGCACGTCGCGGTGTTGGTTCTTCCCGAATCGGGAAACGGTTTCCGGGACGCCGTGACATCGGCCCCGGTGCGTGACTTTCGTCGTCCCGGCCGATTTCGGTTTTCGTGGCGGTTGGGATCGCGTCTTCGACTTCGCCGAAGCTTCGGCGATGACGGCCGTCGCGTTCCATTTCTTCCGCTTCGCGATCGATATTCACTCAATCGTGTGGGTCACGAACGGCTTGATCGGTTCCGTCCGATTCTTTCGTGCGAGATTCTCGTGGTGCGATCGTTGTTTCAGGTGGCGGCCTTGCCGGTTCGTTCGGACACGTACAGTGGCAGAGCGTGACTAACTTCACGAAAGTCATTCGTGTTTAGTCTCACGGTATGGTGTTCGCTGTGATTTCCGTCTATGGTTACTCCTCGGTAAGAGTAATGCAGGTCACTCACTGTGTTCTGTGTCGCAACGCTCCGGTGGGGACTGTCTGATCAAGTACCGCACACACCGAGGTGAATACATGGCGGCGAATCGCGAGACCGAAACCGATGACGGCAACGCGCCCAACGGGCGTACCCGGTGGCGCGTCTTCGCGCTGATGTTGTTCGGAAGTTTTTCCGCGATCGCGTTGATGCTGACCGGTCTTTCCAAGGGAGCGATGGCCGCCAACTTCGCCGTGTCGGGAGTCACCTACAAGGCATCCGCCGACGAGTTGGTGGCCGAGGGCGTGGCTCAATTCGGCGCCTATGACAAGGGATCAGGCGAGAAGAACCACCCCGTGTTGGTCAACGCGTTCAAGCACGCCGAGCTGAGTGATTTCTGCCAGTCCTTCGTGGTGGAAGACCTGCCCGGGATCGGTGACGCCACCGTCCGCATCGAGGCGCCCGGCGGCATGGAGGCGCAGCGCCTCGTGCTCGGGGTGGAGAAGGTCAACGGTGACCTCACCCTCAACAACGTGCAGATCGGCAGGGACGCTTCCCAGCTGGACCTCGGTCCCGAGGGCGTGGGCGGTTCCCCGGGGGCGTTCGGTATCCAGGCCACCGGCGCGCGGATCGACGGTCTGCGGCAACAGGCGTGGTCGACCACCGCCTCCACCCTCAATCTCCGGGACGTGGAGATCACGACCAAACCCGGTCATCACCCCTGCTTCTGATTACGCGGTGGACTTTCCGGGTCCGCGGTGGGCGGCCTCGCCGTCCGCTCGGGAAGACGGAACGGGCCCACGGCTCGGTCACACCGGGAGGGAGGACCAACGGTGAGAGGAACCATCGGCAACCGTGGCGGTGTCCCGGCCGTGCTGGCCGGATTCCGGCGCTGGCGTCGCACGAGACCCTTCTGGGGTGGGCTGTTCACCCTGCTCGCGGCGCTGCTGCTGTTGTATCCGCCCTACGCCTCGTTGAAGTTCGGCGACATCGAGGTGTCACTGCGTACGACGGCCGGGATCTCCGCTCTGGTGATCGGAGTGGTGATGATCGCCTGTGCCCTGTCGTTCTGGATCCGTCCCGAGTGGCGGTTGTCCGCGGGCATCGTGGCGCTGTTGTTGTCCCTGGTCGCGTTGGTGGTCGTCAATCTCGGGTCCTTCCTGATCGGAACGATGCTGGGAGTGATCGGCTCCTCGCTCGCGATCGCCTGGTCGCCCCGGCGCGCGCCGGGGCGCGAAACCCGCGAAACCACCGCCGACCGCTCCGGACGCTCCGAGCGCCGTCGGCGGGGACCCGCCGCGTACAAGCCCTCCCCGGTTCCCCGGGAGAACGGGGCGCGTGACGGGGAGACAGCACGCGACGGGGAGACGGCAGAGGTGACCGAGGCGACGAGAATCGGTGAAGGAGACAAGTGAGGGAGGAACAGCGAACTCGGTGGGGCGGCCCGGGGCGAGTGTCGGGACTGGTGCCCCCTCGTCCCCGGGTCGGCGCCGTGGTCGCGCTGCTCGCCGGGCTGGTGGTGCTGGGAAGCGCGGGCGGGTTGACCCGGCCCGCGCTCGTGGCGGCACAACAGCCGCAGCCGTCGGGCTCGGAAGTGGCGCCGAGCGAACCGGGTTCACCGTCCGCCGGGCCGGAAGCCACCGCTACTCCGGAGAGAACCGCGCCTCCGGAATCCACGGTCCCCCCGGCAGCGGAGGCGCCTTCCTCGGAGACCGGGACGAGCTCCTCGCCCTCGGCTTCCACGGAGACCGGTGCCGCGACATCCGCTTCCGAGAACGGGGACACCCGGCTCCCGCTCGCCTCGGAGCGATCCCCGGACGTACGCCCGGGCCCGGGGCGCAGCTGGACGCTGACCGCGAGCTCCCTGACGCTGCGCGGGGTGCACTACCACGGTTTCGCCATGCGGGAAGTAGCTGGTGAGAAGGTGCGCACGATGCACTTCACCGTCGACGAGCTGCTGATCCGCGACCTCGTGCAGCGTGGCGACCTGGGCAACGGCAAGGTGGCCCGGGTGGCGGCGGACCCGGGGTCGGTGTCGACCATCACCGAGGGGCCCATCGAGCTCTACACCCAGAAACTGACCGGCACGCTCAACGTGGTCGGCTATCCGCTGGTCCCCGTGGAGATGTCGCCCGAGGCGTTCCTGCTGCCCGACGTGGATCTCGGCTTCCTGGAACTGCCCGAGCTGACGTTCAGCGACGCGGTGGTGCGCAACGCCGAGCTCAGTGGCGGTAAACTGTTCATACCGGGTGCGGGGATAACCCTGGAATGATCGACTGTCCCACCGGCTCGGCACGGTTCGGCCCCTGCGGCGGGACGCCGGATGTCGGACTGTATGATAAGCGGGAAATTCTCGCCGCCGGACGGGCGGCAGGGGTTCCACGCCTGTAGGAGACGGGGCTCATCCGAATGGGGCTCACCCGGCAGGGGCAGCTTCGTCGCTGTGGCGAGAACCCCCTGTGACGCCGCCTGGTCGGCGTACTGGGATCTCCGGACAGCCGGGGAGGGCGTCCGTCGCAGACTGGTGAACTAGCGAAACCGAGCAGCAGGAGACTTCCGACTCATGTACGCGATCGTCAAGACCGGCGGCAAACAATACAAGGTGGCCGTCGGGGACGTCGTCGAGGTTGAGAAGCTCGAGGGCGAGCAGGGTTCCGAGGTCACCCTCCCGGCGCTGATGGTCGTCGACGGCTCCGAAGTCACCGCCGACGCCGAAGCGCTGCGGAAGGTCTCGGTGACCGGCAAGCTGGTCGAGCAGACCAAGGGTCCCAAGATCCGGATCCACAAGTTCAAGAACAAGACCGGCTATCACAAGCGGCTGGGACATCGGCAGAAGCTGACCCGCGTCGAGGTCACCGGCATCACCAAGTGAGGGCGTGAGAATACATGTCAACCAAGAAGGGCGCGTCCAACTCTCGGAACGGCCGTGACTCGAATCCCAAATTCCTGGGAGTGAAGCGTTTCGGCGGCCAGAAGGTAAACGCAGGCGAGATCCTGGTGCGGCAGCGCGGTACCAAGTTCCACCCCGGCGGCAACGTGGGGCGCGGCGGCGACGACACGCTGTTCGCGCTCTCGGCCGGCTCGGTGGAGTTCGCGCGCAGGCGCGGCCGGAAGTTTGTCAACGTCGTACCGAGCGAGGCCTGAACCGGCTTCGCTACGTGCCCCGGAGCGGGAACTCCCGGACCGGACTCCCTCGCACGAGGTGATCGACTCCGGTAGGGCGATCCGCTTTCGGGCACACACTTGTTCTCCGCGAGGGGCGGGTCCGGTCCGTGCACCGTGACCCGCCCCTCGCTTGGTTTCTCCCCGGTCCTGGAGGTTTTCGTGTCGCGCTTCGTCGATCGCGTGACGATTCATGTCGCCGCAGGTGACGGAGGTAATGGTTGCGCCTCGATCCACCGGGAGAAGTTCAAGCCACTGGGGGGACCGGACGGCGGCAACGGGGGCAAGGGTGGTGACGTCACGCTCGTGGTGGACTCCGGGGTGCACACCCTGCTGGACTTCCACTACCGTCCGCACGTCACCGCGACCCGCGGTACCCAGGGCCGCGGCAGTATGCGCAACGGCGCCGCCGGTGCGGACCTGGAACTGCCGGTTCCGGAGGGAACCGTCGTCTCCACCCCCGACGGGGAGGTGCTGGCCGATCTCGTCGGTGAGGGCACCAGGTTCGTGGTCGCCAGTGGCGGCCGAGGCGGACTGGGCAACGCCGCGCTCATCTCCAGGGCCCGCAAGGCTCCCGGCTTCGCGCTGCTGGGCGAGCCCGGCCAGCGGCAGGACGTGGTGCTGGAGCTGAAGTCGGTAGCCGACGTTGGGCTGGTCGGGTTCCCCTCGGCCGGTAAGTCCTCCCTGGTGTCGGTGCTTTCCGCCGCGAAACCCCGCATCGCCGAATACCCGTTCACCACGCTGACTCCCAACCTGGGTGTGGTGAGCGCGGACGACAAGGTCTTCACCGTCGCCGATGTTCCCGGGCTCATTCCCGGTGCCAGCGAGGGACGCGGCCTCGGGCTGGAGTTCCTGCGGCATCTCGAACGGTGCGCGGTGCTGGTTCACGTGGTCGACTGCGCGAGTTTCGACCCCGAGCGCGACCCGCTTTCCGACATCGACGCGCTGGAAAGCGAGCTGGACCGCTACACCCCTGCCCTGAGCGAGGAGCAGGGCGCGGTTGACCTCGCCGAACGACCGCGACTGATCGTGCTGAACAAGATGGACATCCCCGACGGTCGCGCCATGGCCGATCTGGTTCACGAGCAGGTGCGCGAACGCGGTTGGCCGGTGTTCGAGGTCTCCACCGCCACCCACGACGGGCTCCGGGAACTGCGCTTCGCCCTGGCCGAGGAGGTGGAGCGGTTCCGGGCGAGCCTGCCCGCCCCCGAGCCCAGCCGCCCGACGGTGCGGCCGAAGGCCGTCGACAGCGGGGGTTTCACCGTGGAAGCCGATCCCGAAGAGCCCGATGCCTACGTGGTGCGGGGGGACAAGCCCGAGCGGTGGGTACTGCAGACCAGCTTCGACAACGAGGAGGCCGTCGACTACCTGTCCGACAGGCTGGCCAAACTCGGTGTCGAGGAGGAATTGGCCAGACAGGGGGCCCAGCCCGGCAGTCAGGTCACGATCGGTTCGGTCACCTTCGACTGGGAACCAACCACCCCGGAGGGCAACGCCGCCGTGCGTGCCACTCGTGCCGGGGGACAGCCCCGGACCTCGGCCGACCAGCGCAAGGCCGCCAAACGCGCCCGACGTACCGGGACGACCGACGAGTCCGGGCACCCCATGGCCGAGTACGACACGATCGAGGACTCCGACGACGAGGACGACTCGCTATGAGTTCCGGTGAACTCGCCGCCCTGACATCTCCGACCCGGAACGCGATCTCGGCGGCGCGCCGGGTCGTGGTCAAGATCGGTTCCTCCTCGTTGACCACGGCGGAGGGCGGTCTCGACGAGAACCGTCTGACGGCTCTGGTGGAAACCGTCGCCGCACGGATGGCGGAGGGCAGTCAGCTCGTGCTCGTCTCATCCGGAGCCATCGCGGCGGGAATCGCTCCGCTGGAACTGGGGAAACGGCCCAAGGACCTGGCCACCCAGCAGGCTGCCGCCAGCGTGGGGCAACAGGCGCTGGCACACGCCTACGCCGCCTCGTTCGCGAGGTTCCGACTCACCGTGGGACAGGTACTGCTGACCGCCGACGACGTCGTCCGCAGGGCGCACTACCGCAACGCGCACCGCACGCTGCACCGGTTGTTGAACCTCGGTGCCGTCCCGGTGGTCAACGAGAACGACACGGTCGCCACCGCCGAGATCCGCTTCGGTGACAACGACCGGTTGGCGGCGCTGGTGGCCCATCTCGTCGGTGCCGACGCCCTGGTGCTGCTCTCCGACGTCGACGCGCTCTACGACGGCGACCCGCGTGACGGTGCGGCCGGTCCGGTTCGCGAGATCTCGGCAGCGCGGGACTTGGAGGGGATCACGGTCGGTTCGAGCGGAGCCTCCGGGCTGGGGACCGGCGGGATGGCCTCCAAGGTGCAGGCCGCCCGGGTGGCCTGTTCGGCCGGTATCCCCGTCCTGCTCACCTCCGCGGACCTGGCCGGCGAGGCCCTCGGGAAGGCCGACGTGGGCACCGTGTTCGCGGCGACCGGACCGCGGTTGTCCGCGCGACGTTTCTGGCTGGCACACGCCGCCGGAGCACAGGGCAGGCTGCACCTCGACGAGGGAGCCGTCGACGCCGTGCTGCGGCGACGGCGTTCGCTGCTGGCCGCCGGTATCACCGGTGTCGAGGGGGCGTTCGAGGGCGGCGACGTCGTCGAACTTGCCGGACCGTCCGGCGCGGTGGTGGCACGCGGCGTGGTGTGCTTCGACGCCGCCGAGCTGCCCGACCTGATCGGCCGTTCCAGCCACGAGCTGCCGTTCGAACAGCGGCGTGAGGTCGTGCACGCCGATGATCTGGCCCCCCTCACCTGAGTTTCGCTCGGAACGGTGCTTTGCTCGGTTGGCCGGGTGGCGGAACCTCTCGCACCGCTCTCGCTGGGGAGGCCCAACATCGGGTAGCGGCCTACACAACGTCGGGCCTTTCTCGCGATAGCCGCACGGGGGAACCCGCGGCGGTGCTGGATGCGAGGGTGGTGGGGGCTCGGCCTGCGTTGATGGTCGGGGTTCGGCCTGCACTGGTGGTTGGGGCTCGGCTTTCGGAGCACCAAGGGCGCGGCGATTTCGCGAGAAATTGACGGAGCTCGGGGACCGCACCGCCGTACTGGAGCGTCAATTTCGCGAGAAATTGACGGAGAGGTGGGGTCGCTACTCAAAGCGGCCCAATGCCGCGAGGCGCCGACCCACGCGCCGGCTACTCGACCACCACGCCAGCGCGACCACCCCAGCAACACAGCGAGGCGCCGTCGGAGGTTCCACCACGGAAGCACCCACGGCAACGGTCCCGAGAATTCTCAAGTGCTGGCGAGGGTCAGCGGGAGCACCCCGGGCGCGCCGGACTCGCGCAGCATGCGGGCCACCACGGTGAGGGTCCATCCGGTGTCGGCGTAGTCATCCACCAGCAGCACCGGCCCGCCGAGATCGGTGAGGGGAACTTCCTCCGGCAGACTGAACCGTGACCACAGCCCGGCCAACCGCCGTGCACTGTTGTGACTGCGTCGCGGTGTCCGGCTCGGATCGTGTGCCACGTGACCGAGCAACCGCAGCCTGCCGATGGTGGCGATGCGCTCCGCCAGCCCGGAAACCAGCATCGGTCGCGAGGACGATCCCATGGCCACGACCCCCACCGGTCGCTCCTTCCAGTCCCATTCGGCGAGCACCCGTACACAGGCCTGCACCAGCTCCTCCGGAACCTCGCGATCGGAAGTGTCCGGACGCAGCAGCTCGCGCAACTTGTCACCCCACCCGATGTCGCTCAGCCTGCCGAGCGCACGTCCCGGTTCGTGCTGTTCGGTCGGTGGGATCTTGCCCGAGACCGGGATTCCGACCTCCCGCATCCCGTTCGGCCACATCTTGCGGGGGCTCAGCGTGATCCCGGCGCGTTCCAGTCGTTGCCGGGCTGACTCGGAGGTGTCCGGGCTCACCGCTGTGGAGTAGACCGTTCCGGTGCAGTTGTCACAACGTCCGCACGGTGCGGCGTGGGGATCGTCCAGCTCGGCACGCAGGAACTCCATGCGGCACTTCGTGGTTCGCTGGTACTCCAGCATCGACTGCTGTTCGACCTCTCGTTGCCGCGCGATCCGTTCGTAACGTTCGCTCTCGTAGGACCACTCGACGCCGGTGCTGGTCCAGCCGCCCTTCACGCGCCGCACCGCACCGTCCACATCGAGCACTTTGAGCACCATCTCCAACCGGGACCTGCTCAGCTCCACGTGCGGTTCCAGCGCGGCGGTGGAGAGCGGCTTGTCGGCGCTTTCCAGGGTCGCCAGTACCGCGCGCACGGTGTCCTCGCCGGGGAAGGTCAGTGAAGTGAAGTAGTCCCAGATCCGACGGTCCTCGTCGCCGGGCAGCAGCACCACCTCGGCGCGTTCCACACCGCGTCCGGCGCGACCGATCTGCTGGTAGTAGGCGATCGGGGAGGCGGGTGCGCCCAGGTGTATCACGAAACCGAGGTCCGGTTTGTCGAAGCCCATACCCAGCGCCGAGGTAGCCACCAGCGCCTTGACCTCGTTGTTCAGCAGTGCCGACTCCGCTGCGGCCCGCTCGTTCGCCTCGGTTCGGCCCGAGTAGGAGCTGACCGCGAAACCGCGGTCCGCCAGGAAGTCCGCGACCTCTTCCGCGGTGGACACCGTCAAGGTGTAGATGATCCCGGATCCGGGAAGACGTTCGAGGTTGTCGGCCAGCCACGCCAGGCGTTCCCGGGTGGAGTGCAGCGGGACCACGCCGAGTCGCAGGCTCTCGCGGTCCAGCGAGCCGCGCAGCACCAGCGGGGTGTTGGGGGAGGCCGAGTCCTCGGTGACGCCGAGCTGCTCGGAGACGTCGTGCACCACCCGGTCGTTGGCGGTGGCGGTCGTGGCCAGTACCGGTACCCCGTCGGGCAGCTCGGTCAGCAGGGTTCGCAGTCTGCGGTAGTCGGGCCGGAAGTCGTGTCCCCAGTCGGAGATGCAGTGGGCCTCGTCGACCACCACCAGCCCGGTGTTGCGGGTGAGTTCCGGCAGTACGTTGTCCCTGAAGTCGGGGTTGTTCAGTCGCTCCGGGCTGACCAGCAGTACGTCCACATCGCCGACGGCGACTTCCTCCTCGATCGAGGCCCACTCCTCCTGGTTGGCCGAGTTTATGGTGGCGGCGTGCACACCCGCCGCGGCGGCGGCCTCGACCTGGTTGCGCATCAGCGCCAGCAGTGGGGAGACGATGACGGTCGGCCCTTCGCCCAGGTCGCGCAGCAGGGCCGTGGCCACGAAGTAGACGGCCGACTTGCCCCAACCGGTCCGCTGCACCACGAGGGCCCGGCGCCGCTCCAACACCAGGGCGCGGATGGCGCTCCACTGGTCCTCGCGCAGCGTGGCCGTCGGTCCGGCCAGCGCGCGGAGGTGTTGCTCGGCCATTTCTCGAAGCGCCTGTTCGTCCACGGGCCGATTCTTACCGAAACCCGCTGTCGTCGGGCCCAACGGGTGGGTGCTCGCCCGTCGCATGTCGGCTGCTCCGGTGCCGTTGAAGCACCGCGACGCCCACGTGGCTCGCGTACGGTTCGGTGGACCGGCGACGTGGCCCGGCGACGTGGAGCGGCGGCGCGGCCCGCCGAACCAGCCGCGGAGGATCGAGCGGAGCGATAGGGTGCGGCCGAGCACGGCCGACCGCGTTGGGTGACCATCAACCGGACACGGCTGAAGTGTTGCTCGGCTCACTCCTGTGTTGTAGTGGGTCGTGTCACGATTTCCGGCGGTCGGTGCGGCACTTCCGGTGATCGGATGAGCGTGTCGGCACCGTCTCGGGAGGCGGGTTTGTGCGAGGACCGGCAGCCACGGCGAAAGCGTGATCCGACGGCGACCAGAACGGCGCTGTTGCGTGCGGCGGGCGAACTGTTCGCCGAGCGCGGTTTCGATCAGACCACGGTCCGCGAGGTCGCCGCGCGTGCCGAGGTCAACCAGGCACTGCTGTTCCGGTACTTCGGTTCCAAGCAGGAACTGTTCGCCGAGGTGCTCAGCCACAACAGCGAGGCACTGCTGCGGAGCGGCCCCGCGGCGGAGCTGCCGCGTCGCATCCTGGAGAGCGTGCTCTCCGAGCACACGCGTTCCGGTGCCGAGCACACGCTGGTGGCTCTGCTGCGTTCCCTCAGCGACGAGCGGGCGGCCACGTTGTTGCGCGACGAGCTGGGTGGTTCCTACTCGGAGCGGCTGGCCTCGCTCACCGACGCCCCCGATGCCGAGCTGCGTGCCGATCTCGTGCTGGCCTGGTTCTTCGGTGTGGGCATGATGCGATCCGTGCTGCGCAAGAGTCCACTGGCCGAGGCTTCGCCCGAGGTGATCGTCGATTACCTGATGCGGGCCGTTCCGCTGCTCCTGGAGCGGAACGCGCCTGCCGATGACGAGTGAGCGATGTTCTCCGGTCGTTCCGGGGCGGACTCCCGAGCGCGGGGACTCCTGGGCGATGGGTGTTCCCGTTACCTGTTCGGCGGAGTGCGTGGCACGGTTCGGGCTCTTACCATGCGAGTAGTAAGCGGTTGCTTACTTGTCGTCTCGTGTGCGGGAGCCGAGCATGACCACCATCGACCCGACGCCGCGAACCTATCCGTTCAGCGCGCCCGACAGGCTGCGGCTGGACCCGTTCTACGCGGAGCTGCGCAGGCAGGAACCGGTGTCGCGGGTGCAGCTTCCCTACGGCGAAGCGGCATGGCTGGCCACCAGATACTCCGATGTACGCACCGTCTTCGCGGATCCGCGGTTCAGCCGCGCGGCCACGGTGGACAAGGACGAGCCACGCGCGCGCCCGATCCCGCAGCAGACCGGCATCCTGACCATGGACCCACCGGAGCACACCAGGCTGCGCAAGCTGGTGGCCAAGGCGTTCACCGCTCGCAGGGTCGAGCAGCTGCGACCCCGCGCACAGCGGATCGCCGATGACCTGAGTCGGGCCATGCGGCGCGGCGGGCCGCCGCTGGATCTGGTCGAGGAGTTCGCGCTGCCGCTGCCGATCACCGTGATCTGCGAACTCCTCGGGGTTCCCTACGAGGACAGAACCGACTTCCGGGTCTGGTCGGACGCCTTCCTGTCCACGAGCAAGCTGTCCGAGCAGCAGGTCAACGACTACATCGGACAGATGCGCGCCTACATGGCCGGGTTGGTCGAGCAGCGGCGGGAACATCCCACCGACGATCTGCTCAGCGCGCTGATCCAGGCGAGGGACGAACAGGACAAACTCTCCGAGACCGAACTGCTGGACCTCTCCGTGGGGCTGCTCGTGGCCGGACACGAGACCACGGCCACCCAGATCCCCAACTTCGTCTATGTACTGCTGACGCATCCCGAGGAGCTCGACTGGCTGCGTGCCGATCCGGAACGGATTCCCGCGGCCGTCGAGGAACTCATGCGGTTCGTCCCGCTGGGGGTGAACGCGGCCTTTCCACGTTATGCCCTGGAGGATGTCGAGCTCGGCGGTGTACTGATCCGCGCTGGTGAGCCGGTCCTTGCCAGCCTCGCTTCGGCCAATCGGGACGAGTCCGTCTTCGAGGATGCCGACCAGCTCGATCTGCGACGCGACTCCAACTCCCACATCGGCTTCGGGCACGGTCCGCACCACTGCCTCGGAGCGCAGTTGGCGCGGATGGAACTGCAGGTGGCGTTGGGCACGTTGCTTCGGGACTTCGAGGATCTGCGGCTCGCGGTGGACGAACCGGATGTCTCCTGGAAGACCGGGATGCTGGTGCGCGGACCGAGGAATCTCCCGGTGACTTGGTGATCCGGTGACAGCACCACGCCACCCGGATTCCGGCGGAGCCTTCCGTCGGTCTCACCGGGCGGGGACGAGCCGTGGGACGAACACGCGGAACCGGCGACGTCAGCGTCGGAAACGTGAAAGGTGATCGGATGAGTTGGCAGGTAGAGGTCGACGGCGAGACGTGTATCGGCTCGGGAATGTGCGCCGCCATCGCCGAGGAGCACTTCCAGCTGGTCGACGGTGTCTCGCGCCCGTTACGAACGGAGACCGAACCGGATGACGACGTGGTGGACGCCGCCGAGTCCTGTCCGGTGGAGGCGATCCGCGTTCGGGACGCGCAGTCCGGCCGCACGTTGGCACCCGAGCCGTGACCGGGGCGCGTTCCCATGGATTCCGCGCCGCGACCCGCGAATGATCGTGCTCCGTCCCCCGTGGGGTCAGTCACGGCACGGCGTCCTTCCGGGATCTTTCCGTCGCGTGGCGACTATGCTGGGGCACCATGTCGCGTCCTCGCCGAATCGGCGTCATGGGGGGAACCTTCGACCCCGTCCATCACGGCCATCTCGTCGCAGCGAGTGAGGTGCAGGCCCAGTTCGGCATGGAGCAGGTGCTGTTCGTGCCGACCGGGCAGCCCTGGCAGAAGGGCCACGAGGATGTGAGCTCGGCCGAGGACCGCTACCTGATGACGGTGGTCGCCACCGCCTCCAACCCGCGGTTCTCGGTCAGCAGGGTCGACATCGACCGCAACGGGCCGACCTACACGATAGACACGCTCTCCGATCTGCGGCGGCAGTATCCCGACGCGGAGTTGTACTTCATAACCGGGGCGGACGCGCTGGAGCAGATCCTCTCCTGGCACCGGGTGGACGACCTGTTCGATCTGGCGCACTTCATCGGAGTCACACGTCCGGGATACTCCCTGGACGACGAGCACCTACCGCGTGGTTCGGTCAGCCTGGTCGAGATCCCGGCCATGGCCATCTCCTCCACCGGATGCAGGCAGCGCGTCGCGTCCGGTCTTCCGGTCTGGTACCTCGTTCCGGACGGAATAGTCCAGTACATCAGCAAGCGAGGCCTCTACCGCCGCTTCGGGCAGTCACCGGCGCAGGAGTGGGGGCCGTAGGCACCTCGGGCCGAACGGTACGCGTGCGGCGGGCACCGCTCCGGCCCTCTCCCACTCGTCCGGCACCTCGCCCGCGGCGACCGGTACGGTCCGGTGGATTCCGCCCGTCGAGCGGGGGACGGTTATCCTCGTTCGGAGTATGGGTGGCAGACGGTGACCACCGAGAGGAGCGATGTGGCAGCCAGTGAGAACGCCCGCAGTTTGGCGTTGGTGGCCGCGCGGGCGGCTGCGGACAAGAAGGCCGAGGAACTGCTTCTGCTGGACGTGTCCGACCGACTGATCATCACCGACTGCTTCGTGATCGCCTCCGCCTCCAACGAACGGCAGGTCGGAGCGATAGTCGAAGCGATCGAGGAGAAGATGCGGGCCGCGGGGACGAAACCGGTTCGCAGGGAGGGCACCCGGGAAGGGCGCTGGGTGCTGCTCGATTTCGTCGACGTCATCGTGCACGTGCAGCACTCCGAGGAGCGCGCCTTCTACGAGCTGGAACGGCTCTGGAAGGACTGCCCGGTCATCGAGTTCGACCACGACGGTGCTCCCGACGACTCCGCCGAACAGCACAGCGAAGAGGGCAGTCAAGCGTGACCCTGCAACGGCTGGTGCTCTGGCGGCACGGCGAGACGGACTACAACCTGGCGGGTCGTATCCAGGGGCATCTCGATTCCGAACTCACCGAACTCGGACTGGAACAGGCCAAACGCACCGCGCCGCTGGTGGCGGGGTTCGGTCCCGAAGTGGCGGTGAGCTCGGATCTGCGTCGTGCCAGCACCACGGCCGCGGCGTTCGCCGAGGTCACCGGGCAGGAGGTCCGGCTGGACGAGCGGCTGCGCGAAACCAACCTCGGGCAGTGGCAGGGACTCAGCGGCGCCGAGGTCGAGCAGGGGTGGCCCGGGGCGATGGGTGCGTGGCGCACCCAGCCCACCTTCGCGCCACCGGACGGCGAGACCAGGGTGGAGGTCGCCGAACGCGCCTACGAGGTGGTGTCCGAACTCGACGAGGCCGTGGAAGGCACGGCGCTGCTGTGCGCGCACGGCGGTCTGATAACAGCGCTGACCGCCAGACTGCTGGGGTGGCCGACCGAGATCTGGTCCAGCCTCGGCGGGGTGGGCAACTGCGGTTGGGCCGTGCTCTCCCGCAGCACCCTCGGCAAGCACGGCTGGCGGCTGACGACCTACAACGGCGGGTTCGTCGAATGACACTCCCCCGGATCGCTCGTGGTTCTCGGCGGAGCCCGCGTTGAGCGTCGCCGTGGTCACCGATTCGACCGCGTACCTGCCCGCGCGACGGGTCGAGCACTACGGCGTGCGTGTGATTCCGCTGCACGTGAGCACGGAGGCCGAGCAGTACAGCGACGAGACCTCGTTCGGTCCGGGGCGCCTGACCGAACAGCTGCGCCGCGGCAGGCGTGTCACCACCTCGGGGGCGACGGTTGCCGAGTTCGCCGCGGCCTACCGCGCGGCGCTGGACGCGGGAGCCGAGGGTGTGCTCTCGATCCACCTCTCCGGTGAACTCTCCGGCACGGTGGATGCCGCTCGCACCGCCGCGCGCGAAGTGGCGCCCTCGGTCATCAACGTGCTCGACTCCCGCTCCGTTGCCATGGGGCTGGGATTCGCCGTGCTGGCTGCCGCGGAGCTGGCCGAGGGAGGCGCCGGGTTGCAGGAGGTCACCGGAGTGGCCGAGCGCGTCGCGGCGCGCGGAACCATCCTGTTCTCGGTTCAGACGCTGGAGTACCTGCGCCGTGGCGGGCGCATCGGCACCGCATCCGCCCTGCTGGGAACGGCGCTGGCGATCAAACCGCTGCTGCGGCTGCACGACGGCGTGATCGACGCCGCTGAGAAGGTGCGGACCACCAGCGCGGCCGTGCGAAGGCTGGAGCAACTGGCCGTCGAGGTGGCCACGACCGAGTCCACGCGGCAGTCCCCCGTCGGTGATCCGCACCGACCGGCGCTGGCCGTCCACCACTTGGCGGCACCGGGACGGGCCGAGACGCTCGCCCGAAATATCCGAGGGCGACTGCCGGGGTGCTCCGACTGCGTTGTTTCCGAGGTCGGAGCCACCATCGGAGCTCACATCGGGCCGGGCTCGGTGGGGGTCGTCGTGCTGCCCGGTGGGTGGAGTGCCACCGGCACCGCACCTTTCGACGACTGATCGGAATTTTCCGCCCGGGTTGTCGGGACGCCGGCTCAGCGGAACGCAAAAGCGTGGCCGGGAAGCCGGTTCGGGCAAGGCGCCCTGCGGCGCGTTCCGGTTTTCCACATCGCCTCGCGGCACTCGACTCAATCTCGTATCGTGCGGCTGGCCGCGTGCGTGTTTGTCCACAACGTGCTCGGTTGTCCACCGGAGGCGTTCTTCGGTGTTCCCGGTGGGTGCACCGCCGGTTAGCTTCGCCGGTATGCCCGATCTTTTCCGGTCCGACGGATCGTCCCCTTGGGAGGAACGAATCGTCGCCGCGACCACTGACGAGCTCCCCCCGGCTCGTCGACGGCTGCGGCAGCTGATGGCTTCCGAGGGCGGTGCCTCCGAGGCGAACTCAGCGGCCGATACGGCGGGGACCGCCGAGACGCCGGAAAACCGTGAGACGCCGGAGACCGGGGGTCGGGCGCGGCGGTGGTTGCCCCGAACACCACGTGAGGTGTTGCTGGACCCGGGCCGAGCGGGGTGCCTCGGCGTGGTTCTCGCCGCGGTGATCGGCTGCGTCGTCCTGCTGGTGAGCCGCGATTCCGGTGGCGGGACCGTGGCGGTTCCGTCGACTCGGCTTCCCGCTCCGGGACCGGCAGCGGTGACCGATGCGGTCGTCACCGCCTCCTCCGAGACCGAGCTGGTGGTCAGCGTGGTGGGCAGGGTGCACGAACCGGGGCTGGTGACACTGGCGACCGGATCCCGTGTCGCCGACGCGCTGCGAGCTGCGGGAGGTCCGTTGCCCGAGACGGACACCCTGGCGTTGAACCTGGCTCGGGAACTGTCCGACGGGGAACAGCTCTACGTCGGGGTGCCGGTACCCTCCCTCGCCTCGAGGTCGGCACCGGACGGCACCACCACCGAGTCCTCGAAGGTGGATCTCAACCGGGCTGACGAACAGCGGCTGCGGGAACTGCCCGGCATCGGTCCGGTCACTGCCGGGGCGATTCTGCGCTGGCGTTCCGAGAACGGTGGATTCGAGTCGGTGACCCAGCTTCGCGAGGTCGACGGGATCGGGACGGTGCGGTTCTCGCGGTTGCGCGATCTGGTTCGGGTGTGAGGCGGTGATGACCGACCGGGCAGGCCCGGACACTGCCGCGTCGGTGGCTCGCCCACTGGACCTCCGATTGGTGCCGGCAGCGCTCGGAGTCTGGGGCGCCACGCTGGTCGGGTTGCGCACCGGTTGGGTCGCCGCCGTCCTGTTGGCGTGCTGCTGTGCCACGGCCGCGGCGACGTGCCTGTTCGTCGTGGGCCGGAGATGGGCGATCGGGGTGATCGTGTGCTCGGTTCTGGTGGGAACCGCCGGTTTCGGGCTGGCAGTGCGATTGCGACCCGTCGAGAATCACCCGCTTCGGGAAGCCGCCTCGCGGGGAGAGAGCGTACGGCTGCGTGTCGAACTCACCGAACGCCCCACACCCGTCAGCGGTACCTCGGCAGGGGGCGGAGGCGGGATCGGGGAACGGTCGGTGGTGCGTGCCCGGATCCGTGCGGTACGGCAGCGGCAGCGGTGGCACTCGGAGTCCGGTTCGGTGCTGTTGCTGGTGCCCGCCGAATCCTGGGGCGGACTGTTGCGGGGGCAGCGAGCCACCACCACCGGTGCGGCACTCCGTCCGCGTGGAGCCGATCTGTTGGTGATCGTTCTCGCGGTCCACCAGCGGCCGGAGAACGTGACCCGGCCGCCCGTGTCACAACGGTTCGCCGAGAGGTTGCGCGCGGGACTGCGCGATGTTTCCGAGTCCGCACTCTCCCCACGCGCCGAAGGACTGCTTCCCGGCCTGGTGGTGGGGGACACCAGCGGGTTGCTCGACACGGTCCGCCGTGATTTCGGAAGGGCGGGGCTGACCCACCTGACCGCGGTGTCCGGTGCGAACCTGGCGATCGTCTGCGGTGCCGTACTGCTGTTGCTTCGCGCGATGCGTGCTCCGCCGTCGTTGGCCGCGGGCTGCGCGGGGGCAGCGCTGGCGGGATTCGTGGTTCTCGCCGGTGGTGAGCCCAGCGTGCTGCGTGCGGCCGTCATGGGGGCGCTCGGACTGCTCGCGCTCGTGCTGGGGCGTAACGGAACGGCACTGCCCGCGCTCGCGGGCTGTGTGATCCTGCTGCTGTTGTGGCACCCCGAGCTGGCCGTGAGCCCCGGGTTCGCGTTGTCGGTCACGGCCACGGCCGCCCTGGTGCTGCTCGCCCCGACATGGTCGGGGTGGCTGCGGCGACTTGGGGTGCCCCTCCGGCTGGCCCAGGCGCTGGTGGCGCCGGCTGCCGCGCAACTCGCCACCGCACCGCTCGTGGTCGCGTTGTCCGGGGAGCTCAGCCTCGTGGGTGTCGCCGCGAACGTGCTGGTGGAACCGGTGATCGCCCCGGCCACGGTGCTCGGTGTGGCCGCGACGCTGCTCGCTCCCTGGTTCTCCCCGCTGGGTGAGCTCCCGGTACTGCTTGCCGCTCCGGAACTGGAGTGGGTGCTGCTGGTGGCCCGGTGTGCCGCGAGTTCCTCGCTGGCGACGATCCCGTTGCCTTCCGGGGCGCGGGGGATCCCGCTCGTGGTCGCCCTGGTGGCCGCGATCCTGCTGCTGCTCCGGTTCCGCACCGGCAGACTGCTCCTGGGCGGTTCGCTGCTGTCCGTGCTACTGCTGCTGGTCACGGTCGGGCTGCGGCCCGGTGGCTGGCCTGTGACGGGTTGGAGCGTCGTGGCCTGCGACGTCGGACAGGGGGACAGCCTGGTACTGGCCACCGGAGTCCGCGGTTCCGCCGTCGTGGTGGACACCGGTCCCAGCGCCGCCCTGGTCGATCGGTGTCTCGACCGCCTCGGGGTGCGGCACGTGCCGTTGCTGGTGCTCACCCACCCGCACGCCGATCACTACGCCGGCATCTCCGGGGTGCTGGTGGGACGCGAGGTCGATGCGGTGGCTACGGGAGCGGCCCGTCCGTCCATCTGGTCGGACACCGACGTTCGACGACGTGCGCGCGACAACGACGCGCATCTCGTGCGACTGTCCGCGGGGCAGCTGATCCGCTGGCCCGCTCTGGAGGTCGAGGTGCTGGCACCGGAAGGAGACGCCGAGCCCGTGGCGGCGGAACGGGTCAACGACGCCTCGGTGGTGCTGCGGGCGAACACTCCGGCAGGGCGGGTACTGCTGACCGGCGACATCGAACTGGCCGGGCAGCGCGAGCTGCTCTCGGCGGATGTTCGGCTGGACGCGGAAGTGCTCAAGGTGCCGCACCACGGTTCCCGGTACACCAGTGACGAGTTCCTCCGAGCGGTTTCCCCACGGGTGGCGCTGATCAGCGTGGGGCACGGGAACGACTACGGGCATCCCAGCGACGGGATCGTCACGACGCTGCGCGGCCTCGGCGCCGTGGTACGCCGCACCGATCGCCGTGGCGACATCGCAGTGCTGGGCGGAAACCGCGGAATGCGGACCGCCAGCACCGGCGACCCGTTCCGCCCCGACGACTGAGAATCAATCCCGGGGCGGGATGTGGCCGAGGAGTAGATATCCGAGCTCTGTTCGGGTGCGGTAGACCGCTGCTGTTCCTCGGCGCGGCAGCGCCGAACGCCCACGTACGCAGTCGGCACCGTCGCGGGTTCTCTCGTGGTGCTCTCGCGAGGAAGGCCCGACGTTGTGTAGTCGCTACCCGATGTCGGGCCTCCCGCAGCGAGAGCGGTGCGAGAGGTTCCGCCACGCAGTACTTCGACAACTCCGGCAACAGGCTCGGAACGACAGAACCCCGGTCGTTGAGGTGGTTCGATTGCGAGGCAGGGCCGCTCGCCGCGTAGCGGCCTACTCAAGAGCGGCCCAACGTGGCAAGCGTCCGCCTCAGCGACCGATGACCGACCGAGCGCGAAAGGCGCTCAGCGGTACCGTTCTTCAGAGGTTCAGTGCCTCGTCCACTGCTTCGGTACTCGGCGCCACGGTGGCCTTCGGGCCGACGTGCTCCTGCAGCGAGTCCATCGTCTTGAGACCGTCACCGGTGATCATCAGCACCGTCTCCGAGTCCGGGTCCAGTTGTCCGGACTCGATCAGCTTCTTCGTGGTGGCCACGGTGACGCCGCCCGCGGTCTCGGCGAAGATGCCCTCCGTGCGAGCCAGCAGCCGGATGCCCTCGACGACCTCCTCGTCGCTGACGTCCTCGATCGCCCCGTTGGTGCGGCGCACGGTGTCGAGTACGTACGGACCGTCGGCGGGGGCGCCGATCGCCAGCGAACGCGCGATGGTGTCGGGTCGCACCGGCTGCACCACGTCGTGGTTCTGCTTGTAGGCGTCCGCGACGGGGGAGCAGCCCGTGGCCTGCGCACCGAAGATCCGGTAGGGACTCTGTTCCACCAGCCCGACCTCGCCGAGCTCGCGGAAGCCCTTGTCGACCTTGGTGAGCTGCGAGCCGGAGGCTATGGGGACCACGACCTGCTCCGGAACGCGCCAGCCGAGCTGTTCGGCCACCTCGAAGGCGAGGGTCTTGGAACCTTCCGAGTAGTAGGGCCGCACGTTGACGTTGACGAACGCCCAGTCCTCGTGCTCCCCGGCCAGCTCGGTGGCCAGACGGTTCACATCGTCGTAGTTGCCGTCGACGGCCAGCAGCGAGCCGTCGTAGACGGCGGTCATCAGCACCTTGGCGCGTTCCAACGAGGAGGGAACGAGCACCACCGAGTCCCAGCCCGCGCGTGCCGCGGCCGCTCCCACCGCGTTGGCGAGGTTACCGGTGGAGGGGCACGCCAGTACCTTGAAACCGAACTCGCGCGCGGCCGCCAGTGCCACCGCCACGACCCGGTCCTTGAAGGAGTGGGTGGGATTTCCCGTGTCGTCCTTGATCCAGATGCGTTTGACGCCCAGCGCGTTGGCGAGCGCGTCGGCCCGGACCAACCTCGTACAGCCCGGATCGGTGTTCGGGTGCCGTTCCACATCGGACGGAACCGGCAGCAGGCTCTTGTAGCGCCAGATCGAGCGCGGGCCGGATTCGATGTCCTCCCTGCGCACGCGGCCGAAGTCGTAGGCGACTTCCAGCGGCGAGAAGTCCTCCAGGCAGACGAACTCCGGAGCCAGGGGTTGCCGATGCCCCTCTTCCTTGGATACGAGCTCGGCCGCGGGGCCGAGGTCGAACTTCCGGTCGGTCGTCTCGGACTGTGTTCGGGCGGCAGCTGTCATCGCGAGGTCCTTCCCCTCATCTGTCCCGCTGGCGGGTCGGAATTGGCACCGTTTTCGTCGGCCCGCGCCACGAACGTGGTCGCGGTGCCGACGCTGGTTGCCGGGGCTTCGCCGGGCCGGTCCCTCTGCCCCTCTGGATGAGCTATCCAAGTTGTTTCGGCAACGCTACGGCATGAACCCGTCATCCGACCACTTCGATCCAGCATCCGGGACGGGGTTGACCGTCGGCCCCAGTGGGAGAATGCGGACCATGAACTCGGCTCCCGCCTCGTTGCATCTCGTGCTCGGTGACGAAGAACTGCTGGTCGAGCGTGCTGTTTCCGAATCCCTCGCCGCCGCTCGCCGGGCCGATCCCGAAGCCGAGCTACGTCGTTCCAAGGTGAGTGACCTCACCCCTCCCGAACTCGACGAGATGCTGAGTCCCTCGCTGTTCGCGGAGGGGCGCGTGATCGCGTTGGACAGTGCGCAGGACGCGAGCAAGGAGATCGCCGAGGCGGTGCTCCGCCACGCGCGCGCTCCTGCCGAAGGGGTGGTGCTCGTGGTGCTGCACAACGGTGGTGGCAGGGCCAAGCACGCCAAGGAACTCCCCGGCGAGCTGCGCGGCATGGGGGCCGCCGTCACCGAGTGCGACCGGATCACGCGGCCCGCCGAGCGGGAGAGCTTCGTCCGCGCGGAGGCCACCAGGGCCGGTGGGCGCATCGACTCGGCCGCGGTGAGCGCTCTCGTGGAGACGGTAGGCAACGACCTGCGCGAGCTGTCCGCCTCGGTGTCCCAGCTGGTCGCCGATACCGACGGCAAGGTCGACGAGGCCGCGGTGCGGCGTTATCACCAGGGCAAGGCGGAGGTCACCGGCTTCGTGGTGGCGGAGAAGGCCGTGATGGGGGACCGCGCCGGCGCTCTGGAGGCGTTGCGCTGGGCGCTGCAGCTGGGTGTGCCGCACGTGCTGATCGCCGATGCGTTGGCCGACGCCGTGCGCACCATCGGGCGAGTGGCCAGTGCCGGAGGAGGGGATCAGTACCGGCTCGCGCGGGAGCTCGGCATGCCGGCCTGGAAGGTCAAGAAGGCGCTCTCGCAGGCCCGGGGCTGGAACGCGGCGGGAGTGGCCGAGGCGATGCGGCTGGTCGCTTCGCTCAACGGCCAGGTCAAGGGACAGGCCGCCGACGCCGACTACGCCCTGGAACGCGCGGTGCTGGGATTGATCGCGACCCGGAGTTCCCGGAACCAGAGCTGAGCGGGAGGCCCGGGCGGGGCATCGGGCAGCGAAGGGGACCGGCGGCCTACGGGCCTCTCCGCGGCGTGCGAAGAGGCCCGTGTACCGGCGTTTCCCGGACGGTTCCCGATCGCCGTCGCCCGTCCGGGGAGTCCGATCAGAGCTGGTTGAGCTGCCTGGCCATCGAGGACTTCTTGTTGGCCGCCTGGTTGCGGTGGATGACGCCCTTCTTGGCGGCCTTGTCGACCAGGCGGGTGGCGGCACGCTCCATCTCGGCGGCCTTTTCCTTGTCGCCGGTGGCAGCGGCCTCGCGGAACCGGCGCATCGCGGTCTTCATCGACGTCTTGACCGACTTGTTGCGAAGACGGTTGCGCTCGTTGATCAGGACTCGCTTCTTGGAGGACTTGATGTTGGCCACTGTTGCGCCTCTTTCGCTGATCGACTCGAATGTCGCGACCGCGCTCGAACGGCGCTGCCCCGTCGCGAAACGCTTCGGTTCGCCGGGATTTCCCGGTTCACCGGTGGTTCCGGCACGACGGTTCGCGGGCAGCCTTCCTCCACGTCGGAAATGCCGCGCGGTGCGATCGACCATCGTAGCAACACCGCGCCACGCCGCCGCGCCCGGTTCCGCTGGTCAGGGCGCTGCCCGCTGGAGATGCCCGATGAGGGGGCCAGGAGTTCCCACCCGTATGCCCGGTAGCGCGGGTGGGGGCCGTCGTGGTCGCTCAGTCCGCGTCGTCGTCCTTGCGGGGCCTTCCTCTGCCGCGCTGCCGTCCGGTCTCCCCCGGCAGCCTGCCCGCGTCCTGTAGTGCCTTGCGCAGCAGGAACTCTATCTGCGCGTTCGTGCTGCGCAGCTCGTCGCCAGCCCAACGCGCGAGCGCGTCGTGTACCGCCGGATCCAGGCGGAGCAGGAAGCTCTTGCGGGATGCCACGCGACTACCTCACTGGTACAGCGAGCCGGTGTTGACCACCGGTTGGGTCGCCTTGTCACCGCAGAGCACGACCAGCAGGTTGCTGACCATCGACGCCTTGCGCTCCTCGTCCAGTTCGACGATCTCGTCCGCTGCCAGCTGGCCGAGCGCCGACTCGACCATGCCGACCGCGCCCTCGACGATGCGCTGCCGTGCGGCCACGACCGCGTCGGCCTGCTGGCGCTGCAGCATCGACTGCGCGATCTCGGGAGCATACGCGAGGTGGGTGAGCCTGGACTCGACGACCTTCACTCCCGCCGAGTGAACCCGGTCGGCGATCTCCTTGGAGAGCTTGGCGGTGATCTCCTCGGCGTTCTCCCGCAGCGAGAGTTCCTGCCCGCCCCTGGTGTCGTAGGCGTAGCTGGTGGCGATGTACCGCACCGCCGTTTCCGTCTGGGTCCGCACGAACTCGACGAAGTCGTCGACGCTGAAGGACGCCTGCGCCGTGTCGTCCACCTGCCAGACCACCACGGCGGCGATCTCGATGGGGTTGCCCTCGGCGTCGTTGACCTTCATGACGCTGGTCTCGTGGTTGCGGATGCGGGTGGAGATGCGTGTCCGGTCGGTGGTCAGCGGATTGACCCAGTGCAGCCCCTCCTGGCGCAGCGTCCCGGTGTAGCGGCCGAGGAACTGCAGCACCCTCGCTTCGCCGGGGGAGACCGCCACCAGCCCCGCCATTCCGACCAGGGTGACTGTCCCCAGCGCGATCCCGACCGCGAGCAGCCACCAGGTGGAGTTCACTCCGCCGAGAGCGGCCAGTGCGGCGGCCAGGAGCAGCAGCAGTACGCCCAGCCCGAGCATCGGGAGCCCCGAGGCTCTTCTCGCGGGCTGTTCCCTGATCTCCGGTTCCGGCATCGCCACTCCCGTTCCGGCTTCCTCCGTGCTCATCCGTTTCCTCCCCGATCGTGTTCCTTGCTTTCGAAAAGACATCATAGTGATATCACTTTTTCGGGGTGGGGTCAAAGCCGGAAATCGCCAGATGATCTCGGTTACTCGTGGGGGAACGGTGGGGAAACAGGAGGTTGGGCTGCCCCCGGCGGCCGAGCGGCGAACCGAGCACGCCGTCGACGTCTTCGCGGAGCGTCACGTGTCGGTTTGGCCCGGCCGGAGGGGAGTTCGGATGGGACCGGCGGCGGTGGCGCTCGTGGTGCTGCACGTCGGACCGCCGCCGTTGCGCATCGGGCTGTTCGGCGGTGTCGTCAGTGCTGTCCTGCCTCTCGCGTACTTCGCGTTGCCGCAGCGGGGTTACTCGGCCGGGGACATGTCCGTGTCTGGGACGCCTACGCCGTCATCGAGCTGGCGCTGTCGCCGCTGCTGTTCGACTGGCCCAACCAGCTGGCCCGAGTGGTGCTGTTCGCGCCGTACGCCTGGAGCAGGAGGAACCGGATCGCGCATGTCTGTTCCGGTAATCGGCGCGAAGTGATGCTCGTGGGGCTGTTGTCGCCGTCGGCTTACCGAGACTCCCCGCTCCGCTCGTGGATTTCGCGCGAAATCGGTGCTCTGACACGGCAACAGCGCTGTGCCCTGTCGATTCCCCTCGATTCGCGCGGCGATTTCGCGCGAAATCGCCGCCGAGCGTTGCCGCTGTTCGGCGGATCCTCACGTGATCGGGTAGGACGGGGGCATGGAGGTTCTCAGCAGCAGGGTGATTCTGCGTCCCGGTGACCACGATCGTTCGGTGCGGTTCTACCGCGACACGCTCGGGCTCGCGATCCACCGCGAGTTTCCCGGTGGCACGGTGTTCTTCCTCGGGCAGGGACTGCTGGAAGTGTCCGGGACCGGCGACAGCGGCCCCAGCGAGGACCAGATGCTGTGGCTGCAGGTGCGGGACGCCGCCGAGAGCGTCCGTGAACTGCGCGAGTTCGGTGTTGCGGTGCTCGCCGAACCGGAACGGCGACCCTGGGGGCTGATCGAGGGCACCGTCGCCGACCCCGACGGGATGCGGATCGTGCTGGTGGAGGTGCCCCCCGAACATCCGCTGCGCAGTGACGTTCGGCAACCTCCCTGACACGCTGTCGGTGCGGCCCCGGCGGGGCGGCCGGACCGGTCGCCCCGCCCCGCTCCGCCGCGACGGGTCTCGTGCGGTACGCACTCCCGGGTTGGGGTCGGGTATTCCGCACTTTCGTGGGACCATGGGCACACAGCCCTGCCCGTACGCGAGTCGACATCCCGCGAGGAAGACTTCAGTGAGCACCTTCGCAGACACGACCTTCACGTCTCCTGAACGCATCAGGAACTTCTGCATCATCGCCCACATCGACCACGGCAAGTCGACGTTGGCCGACAGGGTGTTGCAGCTCACCGAGGTGCTCGACGAGCGCGCGTACCGGGACCAGTACCTCGATCGGATGGACCTGGAGCGCGAGCGCGGCATCACGATCAAGTCCCAGAACGTGCGACTTCCGTGGCAGGTCGATGGTGAGGACTACGTGCTGCACCTGATCGACACCCCCGGCCACGTCGACTTCACCTACGAGGTCAGCCGCTCGCTCGCCGCTTGCGAGGGGGCGATCCTGCTGGTGGACGCCGCCCAGGGGATCGAGGCGCAGACTCTGGCCAACCTCTACCTGGCCATGGAGCACGACCTGGAGATCATCCCCGTGCTCAACAAGATCGATCTCCCCGCCGCCGACCCCGACCACTACGCCGCGGAGCTGGCCCACATCATCGGCTGCTCGGAGTCCGACGTGCTGCGGGTCTCGGCCAAGAGCGGTGAGGGGGTCGCCGACGTGCTCGACGCCGTGGTGCTCAACGTTCCCGCGCCGGTCGGCGAGCACGACTCGCCGGCCAGGGCGATGATCTTCGACTCGGTCTACGACACCTACCGGGGCGTGATCACCTACATCCGTGTGGTCGACGGCAGCATCACCCCGCGCGAGAAGATCCGGATGATGTCGACCGGAGCCACCCACGAGCTGCTCGAAGTCGGCATCATCTCACCCGACCAGAAACGCTCCGAGGGACTCGGGGTCGGTGAGGTCGGCTACCTGATCACCGGTGTCAAGGACGTCCGCCAGTCCCGGGTGGGTGACACGGTGACCTTCGCCAAGAACGGTGCCGAGCAGCCACTGCCCGGCTACCGCGACCCGATCCCGATGGTCTACTCCGGGCTCTATCCGATCGAGGGATCCGACTATCCGGTACTGCGTGACGCGCTGGACAAGCTGCTGCTCAACGACGCCGCGCTGACCTACGAGCCGGAGACCTCCGGTGCGCTCGGTTTCGGTTTCCGCTGCGGTTTCCTGGGGCTGCTGCATCTGGAGATCACCAGGGCGCGACTGGAGCGCGAGTACAACCTCAATCTCATTTCCACCGCTCCCAACGTGGTCTACGGCGTCACCTTGCAGGACGGCACCGAACTGGAGGTCACCAACCCCTCGGACTGGCCCGAGGGCAAGATCCAGGAAGTGCGCGAGCCGATCGCGAAGTGCACCGTGATCGCTCCCTCCGAGTTCGTCGGCGCGATCATGGAGCTGTGCCAGAGCAGGCGCGGGCGGCTCGACAGCATGGACTACCTCTCCGAGAGCCGCGTCGAGCTCCGCTACACCATTCCGTTGGCCGAGATCGTGTTCGACTTCTTCGACCACCTCAAGTCGCGCACCCGCGGTTACGCCTCCATGGACTACGAGGAATCGGGCACGCAGGCCTCGGACCTGGTCAAGGTCGACATCCTGCTGCAGCACGAGGCGGTGGACGCCTTCAGCGCGATCGTGCACAAGGACAACGCCTACTCCTACGGCACCAAGATGGCCTCCAAACTCCGAGAGCTCATCCCGCGCCAGCAGTTCGAGGTGCCGATCCAGGCGGCCGTGGGTTCGCGCATCATCGCCCGCGAGACGATTCGCGCCATGCGCAAGGACGTGCTCGCCAAGTGCTACGGCGGTGACATCAGCCGTAAGCGCAAACTGCTGGAGAAGCAGAAGGAAGGCAAGAAGAAGATGAAGACGGTCGGCCGTGTCGAGGTGCCGCAGGAGGCGTTCGTGGCCGCGCTGTCCACCGACGAGTCCGCCAAGGACGATTCCAAGGGAGACTCCAAGGGCAAGAAGTAGCCCGACGGGAAGTAGCGGTGAGGCCTTGTCGTCACCCCGGTTTTCGCCGGGCTCGTTCGGTGGAACTTCCGCTCCTTCGGGGCCGGTGCTCGTCCTGCGTCGAAGCCTGCCGGAGCGCGTCGAACCGTCGCGCGGTCCGGGAAAACGGCGAGTCCACACCGGACCGTGTTCCCTAGAATCGAGCTTCGTCGTAGTCGAGGGTCGAAACGAGGGAACGATGTCCGAACGACACGAGTACGAGACCGTGGTGCGCTGGACCGGGAATCGTGGAAGCGGTACCGAGAAGTACGACTCCTACGGCCGTGAGCACTTGGTCGAGGTCGCGGGCAAGGCGCCCCTGCGCGGCTCGGCCGATCCGGCCTTCCTCGGGGACCCGGAACTGCTGAATCCGGAGGAGCTGCTGGTGGCCTCGCTCGCGCAGTGCCACATGCTCTGGTACCTGGGGATCTGTGCCTCCTCCGGGGTCGTGGTCACCGACTACCGCGACGCGGCTCGCGGCACCATGACCGAGGAACGGGGCGGTGGAGGTCGTTTCACCGAGGTGGTGCTGCGACCGGTGGTGACGGTGCGGAGCGAGTCGATGCGCGACAGGGCCGAGAGACTGCACGAGCAGGCGCACCGCAAGTGCTTCATCGCCAATTCCGTGAACTTTCCGGTCCGTCACGAGCCCGGTATCCGCGTGGCGAGCTGAGCGGACCGGGGGCGATCCGGCCTTCTTCTCCCCGGAGCCCCGGGTGTCGATTTCGCGCGAAATCGACACCCGGGCGCGGTGGGATATCACTCCGCTTCGGGCACTCAGCGTAGTTCGTTGGTCACTTCTCCGGTCACGACAAATATTCGGGTGGTGTGACGCCTGTCCCGCGCCGCCGTTTTCGCTATTGCATATAGATACTGTCTATGTCTTTAATTCAAAAATTGTCTGGCAAGTGTCTGATTTGTGTGGTGGCCTGCGTTTATCTTTCGTTGGAATCGATTCCGCGTGGCGGTGCGGTGAGCCGTGTCGGGGTCTTGGGGGTTGCGTTTCCGACGCCGTCGGCTAGTATGCCCCAGCGAATAACGGCGGTTTCGACGAGTTCGGTAATCCGGTGAAATCGTCGGTTGGTGCCCACGGGTGCGCGTGATTGATCAAAGACGATCCTCGTCCGCCACCCGCGGTTTTTCGTTTTCGACCGGTGGGCTACCGGACGCTGTCCCGAGCATTACGATTTCAGGAGGTCTGGCATGAGTGATCCGGAGATGTCGCGGACGAGTCTCCCCATCCGGGGAGCAACTCGGCAGCACGCGTCATCGCTGGACATCCGCGAGCAGGACCCACCGTTCTCCCCGCCCGAGCCGCCGAGCTCGCCCGAGGGGGCTCCCAACGTGGTGGTCGTGCTGCTGGACGACATGGGGTTCGGCGCCCCCAGCGCCTTCGGCGGGCCGTGCGAGATGCCCACGGCCGACCGGCTGGCCGGGGGCGGGCTGCGCTACACGCGGTTCCACGTGACCGCGGTGTGCTCACCGACCCGGCAGTCGCTGCTGACCGGACGCAACCACCACTCGGTGGGAATGGGAGTCACCACCGAGATGGCCAGCGCCGCTCCGGGGTACAACGGGATACGGCCGCTGAGCGCGGGAACGATGGGTCAGATCCTGGCCGGTAACGGCTACAACACCGCGGCGTTCGGCAAGTGGCACCAGACCCCGGCGCGCGACGTCAGCGCGGCGGGCCCGTTCGACCGCTGGCCCACCGGTGAGGGCTTCGAGAAGTTCTACGGATTCCTGTGCGCTGAGATGAACCACTGGTATCCCGTGCTGTTCGACGGCACCACACCGGTGGAACCCGAGCGTGGGCCGGAGGACGGCTACCACCTCTCCGAGGACCTGGTCGACCGTGCGATCGACTGGGTGCGCGACCAGAAGTCACTCAAGCCCGAAACCCCCTTCTTCGCCTACCTCCCCTTCGGCGCGACCCACGCGCCATACCACGTTCCGAAGGAGTACCGCGACAAGTACCGGGGCAGGTTCGACCACGGTTGGGACCGACAGCGTGAGATCACCCTGCAGCGACAGAAGGAACTGGGAGTCGTTCCCCCCGAAACGGAACTGGCCCCGTGGGCCGAGGGCGTGCCGCACTGGGACGAACTGTCCGAACAGGAGAGGGAGTCCGCCGCCTCGTTGATGGAGCTCTACGCGGGATTCGCCGAGCACACCGACGACCAGATCGGTCGTCTCGTCGACGAGCTGGAGCAGCAGGGCGAACTCGACAACACCCTGTTCGTCTACATCCTCGGCGACAACGGCGCCTCCGCGGAGGGAGGACTCGGTGGGACGCTCAACGAGCACCGGCACGCCAGCGGTATCCCCGACGACGCCGAGACGATCAACCGCCACCGGGAGGAACTGGGTGACGCGACCACGCACGCCCACTATCCGGTCGGCTGGGCGCTGGCGATGAACACGCCGTACCAGTGGACGAAACAGGTCGCCTCGCACTTCGGCGGAACCAGGGACGGCATGATCGTGCACTGGCCACGCGGTATCGCCGAGCGCGGTGGTATCCGCGACCAGTTCCACCACGTCATCGACGTGCTGCCCACCGTCCTCGAAGCGGCCGGGATCCCACAGCCCGAGGAGGTCAACGGGGTCACGCAGCAGCCGGTCGAGGGCACGAGCATGCTCTACAGCTTCAACGACGCCTCGGCGGCGGAACGCCGCCGGATCCAGTACTTCGAGATGGTGGGCAACCGGGGCATCTACCACGACGGCTGGATGGCGGTCACCAGGCACGGCACTCCGTGGGACATGGTGCAGGACGGCACCCGGCACTACTTCGACGACGATCGCTGGGAGCTCTACGACACCAATGTGGACTGGAGCCAGGCCCACGACCTGGCGGCGGAACACCCGGGCAAACTCCGGGAACTGCAACAGCTCTTCCTGGTGGAGGCCAGCCGTCACAACGTGTTCCCCCTCGACGACCGCATGACCGAGCGGGAGAACCCGCGCGAGGCCGGGCGGCGCGACCTGCACGGCGACCGTCGGTCGATCACGTTCCACGCCTCCGCTTCGCGGTTGACCGAGGAGACGGCGCCCAACGTCAAGAACCGCTCGCACACCCTGACCGCCCGTGTCGAGGTCCCCGAGGCCGGTGCGGACGGAGTGCTGGTGGCCCAGGGCGGACGGTTCGGCGGCTGGTCGCTGTACGTGCACCGGGGGCACGCCTGCTACGCGTACAACTACTTCGGACTCGAGGTCTACCGGGTGAGCACGAACGAGCCGCTCCCGCCCGGCGAGCACGAGATCGTGTTGGACTTCGCCTACGACGGCGGCGGTGTCGGCATGGGCGGTACCGCGACCCTCCACGTCGACGGTGAGCAGCGCGGGCAGCAGCGGGTGGGCGGCACCATTCCGTACTATTTCGCCTTCGACGAGACGTTCGACATCGGAGTCGACCGTGCGTCACCGGTAACCGACGACTACCCGCCGGTGGACAACGCCTACGCGGGCACGCTGCACAGCGTGCGGGTGGATCTCGGCGACGATCTGCACAGCGACAGCGACAGCGAACGTGACCGCGAACTGTTCAGGGCGGCTCATGACTGACACGACGACGGGAGACTGCTGCGCACCCACGCGGCCCGCGGGTGAGGCCTCGCGGACGGAGACGGTACGCACCCGGGTCCACTCCGGTTCCACCGTGGGGCTGGTGCGGCTCGGCGGCGGCGAGTTCCGGATGGGAAGCGAGCGGGACGAGGCGTACCCGCAGGACGGCGAGGGCCCGGTGCGGACGGTGCGGCTCGACCCGTTCTGGATCAGCCCGACGGCCGTGTCGGTGGCCGACTTCGCCGTCTTCGTGGACGCCACCGCCTACCGCACCGACGCCGAGCGTTGGGGGTGGTCGTTCGTGTTCGGCGGGCTGCTGCCGGACGACTTCCCGCCCACGCGCGGAGTCGCCGCCGCTCCCTGGTGGCGCCAGGTCGAGGGCGCCTACTGGTGGCGGCCGGAGGGGCCGGGCTCCGATGCCGGGGACCGCCCGGACCATCCGGTCACGCACGTGTCCTTCCGGGACGCGCTCGCCTACTGCGACTGGGCCGGGTTGCGACTGCCGACCGAGGCCGAGTGGGAGTACGCGGCGAGGGGAGGGCTCGAGGGAAGCCCCTTTCCGTGGGGTGAACAGCTGGAGCCTTCCGGTCGGCACCGGATGAACGTCTGGCAGGGTGAGTTCCCCGGGCGCAACGAGTGCTCGGACGGCTGGTACGGAACCTGCCCCGTGGACGCCTTCGAACCGAACGGTTACGGGCTGCACAACACGACCGGCAACGTGTGGGAGTGGTGTGCCGACCGGTTCGACCCGGAATTCCCGGCACGGGACACCCGGATCAACCCGAGGGGACCCGACCGGGGGGAACGACGCAGTACGCGCGGCGGTTCCTACCTGTGCCACGAGTCCTACTGCAGGCGTTACCGGGTTTCGGCGCGTCAGGGAGTAACCCCTGACTCGTCCATCGGCAACATCGGGTTCCGGTGCGTCCGCGACGTGTGGCCGAGTGACGAGGATCAGGAGGCGGCGGGATGGAACGCAGGGAGCTCGAGTACTTCCTGACCATTGCCGACCAGGGCAGTTTCACGGCCGCGGCCCAGACGCTGCGCGTCGCGCAGCCCTCGCTGTCGCACGCGATCGCTTCGCTGGAGAACCGGCTCGGCGGCAGGGTGTTCCACCGGCTCGCACAGGGGGTGAGCCTGACCCCGGCGGGCGAGGCTCTGCTGGAACCGGCACGGCAGGTGATGCGTGACTTCAGCACGGCCACCGACTCGGTGCGCAGGGTGCTGGGGCTCGCGGGCGGCAGGCTGGACATCGTCGCCCAGACCACCCTGGCCGTGGATCCGCTGGCCGATCTGGTCGGTTCGTTCCTGCGCGTGCATCCGAAGGTGGCCGTGCGCATCACGGATCCCGAGCTGGGCTCCGATGTCACGGCCGCCGTGCGGGCGGGCGAGTGCGAGCTCGGCATGGTCGACTCCACAGAGGAGACGGTGGACGATCTCGGAAGCATGGTGCTGCCGGGGCGGGAGTTCCTGGCAGTGCTGCCCGCTTCGGCCGATCCGGGACGTTCCGCGCTGGCGCCCGCCGACCTCGCCGCGCTGGACTGGGTCAGTACCCCGAAGGGAACCGCGCCCCGCGAGGTCATCGAGAACACCGTGGGCACCCAGGGAAGCAGTCCACACGTGGCGGTCGAGACCGCCCACCAGGCGATGATCGTGCCCAGCGTGCTGGCCGGAGCGGGTGCCACGCTGCTGCCCGCGTCGATGGCGCGGGAGGCCGCCGAGCGCGGCGCGGTGACCGTCTCGCTGCGGCCCCGGGTGATCCGGCGCGGGGTGCTCTTCTGGCGTCGCGGTCCGCTGTCTCCCTCGGCGGCGGAGTTCGTGAGCCTGGTGGAGGAACTCGTGCGACGCGGGCCGGGAGACCGCTCCGGGTAGTAGTGGTGCTGTGCGGGGCGGACAGAGTTGTTCGAAACCCGTTTCGAATGGCACGACGAAACCGTTGAACAGCGGAGAATCTACTGGTCGTTCTGGTGCGGAAGGATTTTCGAATGATTCTCTCCGTGTTCGTTCGTCGGTGGGTGAAACCGTGAACGGAAGGGAGGGAACGGACGATCCCGCTCGCTTCGGAATCCGATTCGTCCGCGAGGGATTCGAAAATTCTTTCGGGTTCGAATTCGCTGCTCGCGCCGGGTGGTGTTGCTGCCCGAGCGATGAAAGTGTCCGATTTGTCCGCGTGTATCCAATCTTGTGGATAGTGGTTTCCATGCAAACGTTAAGAAAGAATCGGTCCGCGATCGGAGTCGTTTTCTTCGTCTCCGTCGCGGTCTCGGCACTGGTCGTCCTGTGGGGCGTGGCGGCGCCGAAGGGCTTCGAAGCCGCCACTAATCGACTGTTCGACCACGTCGTTTCGGATCTGAGTTGGCTTTTCCTGCTCGCGGCGAACCTGTTTCTGGTCTTCGTGATCTACCTGGGGCTGAGCAGGTACGGCAGGATCAAACTCGGGAAGAAGGACGACAGACCCGATTTCGGTCGGTTGTCCTGGTTCGCCATGATGTTTCAGGCCGGTATGGGGCCCTCCATCATCTTCTGGGGCCTGGCCGAGCCACTGTCGCACTACGTCAACGTGCCGTTCGGCCTCGCCGAGCCCGGTTCGGAGGAAGCGGCCGGGGTGGCTGTGCAGTACTCCTTCTTCCACTGGGCGTTGCACCCTTGGGCGATCTACGCCACCGCCGGCCTGGCCGTGGCTTACTTCACCCACTACAAAGGTGAGAAGGCACTGGTCAGCGCCATTTTCCGCCCTTTGATCGGCGATCGCGTCGACGGTCCCGTGGGAAAGACGATCGACATCCTTGCGGTACTGGCGGTCGTGTTCGGTATCGCCGTCGCCCTGGGGCAGGCCGGACTGCAGATAACAGCGGGACTCGGTCAGACGTTCGGGTTGCCCACGGTGATGTTGGTGCAGCTCCTGGTCCTCGGCCTCACCACGGCGGCGTTCATGGTCTCGGCCACGACACGGATCGAGCACGGCATCAAGTGGCTCGCCAACATCAGCATGCTCATCGCCCCGCTGCTGCTGGTCTTCTACTTCGTCGTCGGACCCACCGTCACACAGCTCAACGTCCTCACCGAAGGTATCGGCAACTACCTGACCAACATCGTCCCGATGAGCTTCCGGCTGGACGCGTTCAGCACGAACACGGATTGGTTGGGGAGCTGGACCGTTTTCTACTGGTCCTGGTGGATCGCCTGGGCCCCGTACGTGGGAATGTTCATGGCGCGCATCTCCCGCGGACGCAGCATCCGCGAGTTCGTCGGGGCCACTGTCCTGGTCCCCAGCGTGGTCAGCATAATCTGGATCGCCGTGTTCGGTGGAGCGGCGCTGCGGCTGGCTCGCGACGGGCAGGCCTCCGACATCGCCGGGACCGTGGCGCAGAGCCCGGCCGCGGGAATGTTCGTCTTCATCCAGCAGTACCCGCTGCCAGTACTCTTGTCGATCATCACGCTGGTGGTGCTGTGGGTGTTCTTCGTGGCCGGTGCCGACGCCGGTACCGTGGTACTGGGTGAACTGTCCACCGGCGGCTCCGCGAATCCCAAGGTCTGGGTCCGACTTCTCTGGGGACTCCTGCTGGCGGGCGTCGCGGCGGTCCTGCTGGTCTCCGGCGGGCTCGGCGCGCTGCAGAAAGCCTCGGTGCTCATCGGTACACCGTTCACGGTCGTCCTGATCGGCATCTGCGTGGCCCTCCACAAAACCCTGTCCAGGGAGCACGCTCCTCCCGCGGTGGAACCCTCGTACAGCCGAGCTACCGATTCCCAGGACAGCGATTCCCAGGACAGCGATCCCGAGGACAGGCGAACCGGGTACGAGGAAAATTCCGCCGAGCGGGTGCGCCTTCAGTAACCACCACGACTGATCACCGGCACCCGCGATAGCCGGATCTGTCCCGGTGTCGCTGGACCGATTCGGTTCCCGTTGACCGTGTATCTCGGACACGGGGCAACCGTGCTCGGATTGGTGGCGTGTGTGCTGTGGGCCGAGGAGACAGCGGGCGGCTCGTCGGCAGCGGCCGGCGCGTGCATTTCCCTTCCCGCGGCTCCGACGCATGGGTCATCACGCCGAGTCGGTCGCCACGTGACCCTCGGCGCTTCGCGCCGTTGTGGACGCTCCTCCCGCAGCCCGCGGGAGGAGCGTCTTTTTCCTGGCACGCCGTTTCCCGGGACGTCCTTCCCGGAACCGGGGTTCAACCCTGGTGGGTTTCCAGGAACGAGTAGACGTCGGCCTCGTCCACCCCGGGGAAGGTGTCGGAAGGAAGTGCCGACAGCACGTGGGAGTGCGCCCGGGCCGACGGCCAGACCATGCCCTGCCACCGGTTGGCCAGCTCGGCGGGCGGGCGTTGGCAGCACTCGCCGTTCGGGCAACCCGACTTGGAGTGGTTCGTGGTCTCACGCCCCCGGAACCAGCGGGACTCGGTGTAGGGGACGCCGAGCGTGATGGCGAAGTCGCGTCCCCTGCTCGGGTCGACGTGCGCCACGCACCAGTGGGTGGCACCGGGTTTGTCGGTGTACTGGTAGTGGGTGGAGTAGCGGTCCGCGGAGGCGAACACCTGCCGTCCGGCCCAGTACCGACACATCCGCTGCCCCTCGATCGCCCCGGTGGGGTCGGCGGGGAACTCCAGCCCGTCGTTGGCGTATGCCTTGTAGATGATCCCGGTCTCGTCGTTGCGCACGAAGTGGCAGACCAGGTCCAGGTACTGCGTGGCGAGGTTGGTGAACCGGTGGGCGGCCATCTCGTAGGAGACCGAGAACACGTCACGCAGGTCCTCCACGGCCAGGTCCCGGTCCGCTTTGGCCTGGCGCAGGTAGCTCACCGCGGCGCTCTCGGGGATCAGCACGGCGGCGGCGAAGTAGTTCGCCTCCACGCGCTGCCGCAGGAAGTCGGCGAAGTCGCGTGGCTGGCGGTGTCCCAGGTTCAGGTGCCCGAGGGTCTGCAGCAGGATCGTGCGGGGGCTGTGCATTCCCAGCGACTCGCGTCGCAGGAAGATCCGGTTGTGCCGCAGGTCGGTCACCGACCGCACCGAACGGGGCAGATCGGTGACGAAGCGAAGCCCGTACCCGAGATGTGTGGCGATCGACTGGATCAGCCCTTCGGAGAGCGGCCCGCCGTGGTAACCGACGCCCCGCAGGATCTCGCCCGCCGATTTCTCGATCTCGGGGAAGTAGTTGCCGTGTTCGCGCATCATGCCGCGCAGCTCCGCGTTGGCCGCCCGGGCCTCCTCGGGTGTGGCCACCCGTTTCGTCTCCCTGCGCCGTAGCTCCTCGTAGAGCGCCAGCACGTGTTCCAACGCCTCGGTGGGGACCCGCTTGCCGATCTTCAGCGGTGGCACGTCCAGCTGTTGGTAGAGCGGGTCCAGCTGTGCCTGCTCCACGGCTATCTCCAGCTCGGCACGCCGGTTCGGCGGCTTCTTGGACATCAGCTCGTCCACCGAGCTGTTCAACGCCACGGCCAGCGAGCGCAGCAGCGACAGCTTCGGTTCGCGGTGCCCGTTCTCCAGCAGCGAGAGCTGCGAAGGTGCCCGATCGACCCGTTGTCCCAGCTCGGAGAGGGTCAACCCGGCCGCCTTGCGCATGTGGCGCAGCCGCTGCCCGAAGACGAGCAGGTCCTGCTCGTTGGAAAAAGTGCCGCGTTCTTCCGTCGACTCAGCCGTAAACTCCGACATGCAGTTCACCCTAGCAGAAAAAATACAAAATTTTGTCCAGATTGGGGCTCGTTTTTTCTTGGTCGGGTACCAACACTGGGGTCAACAGGCCGCAAGCGATCGGAAGGTGAAAGCCATGACCCCTCAGCCCGGTACCCGTGAACAGGCCCTGCAGGCCGCCAAGGACCTGCAGCGCGACTGGGAGACCAACCCCCGTTGGAAGGGCGTCGAGCGCACCTACTCCGCTGGTGACGTCATCCGACTCCGTGGCTCGGTGCAGGAGGACAACACCCTGGCCAGGCTGGGCGCCGAACGGCTCTGGAACCTGCTGCACGACAACGACTACATCCACGCGCTCGGTGCGCTGACCGGGAACCAGGCCGTCCAGCAGGTCCGCGCCGGACTGCAGGCCATCTACCTCTCGGGTTGGCAGGTCGCCGCCGACGCGAACCTCGCCGGTGAGACCTACCCGGACCAGAGCCTGTACCCGGCCAACTCGGTCCCGCAGGTGGTTCGGCGGATCAACAACGCGCTCAAGCGCGCCGACCAGGTCGCCTGGGCCGAGGCGCTGGACGCCGAGGCCAACGAGGTCGAGCAGGAGGACCGGCACTGGCTGGCCCCGATCGTCGCCGACGCCGAGGCCGGTTTCGGTGGTGTGCTCAACGCCTACGAGCTGATGAAGGGCATGATCCAGGCGGGCGCCGCCGGTGTGCACTGGGAGGACCAGCTCGCTTCCGAGAAGAAGTGCGGCCACCTCGGCGGCAAGGTGCTCATCCCCACCAGCCAGCACGTCAAGACCCTCAACTCCGCCCGGCTGGCCGCCGACGTCGCCGGGGTTCCCTCCCTCGTGGTCGCCCGCACCGACGCGCAGGCAGCCACCCTGCTGACCAGCGACGTCGACGAGCGTGACCAGAAGTACGTCACCGGCGAGCGCACCTCGGAGGGCTTCTACAAGGTCAACAACGGCATCGAGCCCTGCATCGACCGCGGGCTGGCCTACGCGCCGTACTCCGACCTGATCTGGATGGAGACCTCCACACCGGACCTCGACGTGGCCAAGCGGTTCGCCGAGTCCATCAAGGCGCAGTACCCCGACAAGATGCTGGCCTACAACTGCTCGCCGTCGTTCAACTGGCGCAAGAACCTCGACGACAGCACCATCGCCAAGTTCCAGCGTGAGCTCGGCCAGATGGGTTACAAGTTCCAGTTCATCACGCTGGCCGGTTTCCACGCGCTGAACTACAGCATGTTCGACCTGGCGAAGAACTACGCCTCGGATGACATGACGGCCTACGTCGACCTGCAGGACAGGGAGTTCGCCGCGGAGAAGGACGGCTACACGGCCACCAAGCACCAGCGCGAGGCCGGAACCGGCTACTTCGACCAGATCAGCATGGCGGTCAACCCGGACTCCTCGACCACCGCGCTGGCCGGGTCCACCGAGACCGCGCAGTTCTGAGGGCGCCCGCCCGGGCCGGTTGTCGAGTGGTTTCCCGAACCTCCCGGCCACCGCTCGGGCAGGCCAGACGTCGGGTGGCGACGACCGTGCCGCGGCCCGTGGTGAGCCGCGGTACGGCACGAGACCCCCTCCGCCGCGCGCCGGTGAGGCGCCGTCCCGGCGTTCGCGGCGGAGGGCAACGACAGTGAGCGCCGTACTCCTGCGGCGGCGTTCACCAAGACGCACCAGCGGCCCTGTGGCGGGGTGTGATGATCGCGATGGTGCGAGTGGGCGGGAACCCGGATCGGTGGGTTCCCGCCCATGCTTGTGTTTCGGGTCCGTGGGGCGGCTCATGAGTGGCAGGCTCGTCTCCAGCGGCTCCCTCCCGTGGCTCCACTCGGGCCGCGCGCCGCATCCCGAGTGGATTTCGAGTTCCGCTCGATCGGGAGTCGTGCGACGCATAGGCTGGCCCCGTGAGTCGCGTGAACGAGGTCAACCTCGCAGCCACCGCCAGCACGGGGGAGTGGACGGGACGGATCGGTGCCAGCGGAATCGACAAGCGACCGGTACGGGGGCCGGCGCGGGTCGAGGTCTCGGGAGTCGTGGGTGACACGGTCTGCGACACCGACAACCACGGCCGCTGGTTCCAGGCCGTCTACGCCTACGACCTGGAGGACCTGCGGTACTGGTCCGGCGAGACCGGGCGGGAGCTGGAACCGGGCAATATCGGGGAGAACCTGACCCTGGAAGGCTGCGACTGCGGCAACGCGGTGATCGGGGAGCGCTGGCGAATCGGTACGACCGTGCTGCGCGTGACCGGACCGCGGACTCCCTGCAGGGTTTTCGCGGGCTTCTGGGACATGCCGGGGTTGATCAAGCGGTTCACCGACCACGGCAGGCCCGGAGCCTATCTGGCGGTGGAGCGGCCCGGTGAGATCACGGCGGGCGATGCCCGCGAGGTGCTGTACCGACCGGAGCACGGTGTGACCATCGCCGAGCTCTTCGCCTTCCGGATGGGGCGCGCGACGCCCGAACTGACCGAACACGTGGCGGCGGCGGAGCCCGATCTGCCCGAGTACTGGGCCGCGAAGGTTCGTTAGCGGTTCCCGCCGCTTGCGGTTAGCTGTGCTGGTGCGTGGCTCAGATGTCGAGTGTGCGGGCGAGTGCTCGACGCACTTCGGAGAGTTCTTCCTCGGTGGGCGCCAGTTCCGGGGCGAACCGTAGGAAATTTCGCGCGGACACGGTGCGTACCCGCTCGGTGACGACCCAGCTGTCGGCGGCTGCCACGTGGACGCGCTGCGAGCGCTCGCTCCGTTCCTCGCGGGTCAGCGGCAGTACGTTGACCAGTGCGCTGTTGGTCAGTTCCAGGTGGTAACGCGACGAGACCACGAGAACCGGGCACTGCCCGACCTGTTCCTCGCCGTGCACCGGATCGTGATCGACGATCCAGACGTCACCGGGGCTGATCGGTTGGGCGGTCACGTGAGCTCCCGAATCTCCTTGCTCGGCATGGTGGCGAACGGTTCTTGAACCTGCTCTTCCGTCGAATCTTCCCCGCTTCCCCGTCTCGCGCGTCGGCGGGGTGCCGGACGCACGCTCGATGTCGCCGTGAGCGTGGCGAAGTGCGCGGACTATGGTGCCGCGCTTCCTTCCGGTTCGGCCGTTGACCTCACACAATCGTGTTGTGACGCAGCACACCCTGTTGTGATGTGTTGCATTGGGGCAATGATTGGACTACCAAAAGTTTGGCTTCCAAGCGCATAGCGGGAGTCGGCGACCGGTGCGAGGGAAGGGTGCGTAGCGGAATGACCACCGAGCTGGAGCACTTCATCGACGGCAAGCGCGTCGCCGGTACCTCCGGTAACCACGACGACGTGTTCGATCCGAACACCGGAGGCGTGCAGGCCAGGGTGCCGCTGGCCTCCTCCGGAGAGGTCGACGCCGCCGTGCGCGGCGCCGCCGAGGCGCAACGCGAGTGGGCGAACTGGAACCCCCAGCGCCGGGCACGCGTGCTGATGCGGTTCCTCGAACTGTGCCGCGAGGAGATGGACTCGCTGGCACGGCTGCTGGCCTCCGAGCACGGCAAGACGGTGCCCGACGCCAAGGGCGACGTGCAGCGCGGCCTGGAGGTCGTCGAGTTCGCCACGGGCATTCCCCACCTGCTCAAGGGGGAGTACACCGAGGGCGCGGGCGCGGGCATCGACGTCTACTCGATGCGCCAGCCACTGGGGGTGACCGCGGGGATAACCCCGTTCAACTTCCCGGCGATGATCCCGCTGTGGAAGGCCGCCCCGGCCATCGCCTGCGGCAACTCCTTCGTGCTCAAGCCCTCCGAGCGCGACCCCTCGGTGCCGCTGCGCCTCGCCGAGCTGTTCGTCGAGGCGGGGCTGCCACCCGGCGTGTTCAACGTGGTCAACGGCGACAAGACCGCGGTGGACGCGCTGCTGACCCACCAGGACGTGGCCGCGATCGGCTTCGTCGGATCCTCCGACATAGCCGAGTACATCTACTCCACGGCCACCGCCCACGGCAAGCGGGCGCAGTGCTTCGGCGGCGCGAAGAACCACATGATCATCATGCCCGACGCCGACCTCGACCAGGCGGTGGAAGCCCTGGTCGGCGCCGGGTACGGCTCCGCGGGGGAGCGCTGCATGGCCATCTCGGTGGCCGTTCCCGTCGGACGACCCACGGCCGAGGCGTTGGTGGAAAAGCTCACCGAACGAGTCAACGGACTCCGGATCGGCACCAGCTTCGACGACTCCGCCGACTTCGGCCCGCTGGTGACTGCCGCCGCCAAGCAGCGGGTCGACGACTACATCGGCCTCGGCATCGAGGAGGGCGCGGACCTGCTGGTGGACGGCCGCGGTTTCCGGATGCCCGAACACGAGAACGGCTTCTTCACCGGTGCCTCGCTGTTCGACAACGTCACCTCGGACATGCGGATCTACAACGAGGAGATCTTCGGCCCCGTGCTCTCGGTGGTCCGCGCCGCCGACTACGAGGAGGCGCTGCGGCTGCCCAGCCAGCACCAGTACGGCAACGGTGTCGCCATCTTCACCAGGGACGGCGACGCCGCACGCGAGTTCGCGGGCCGGGTGGACACCGGCATGGTCGGCATCAACGTGCCGATCCCGGTGCCGATCGCCTACCACACCTTCGGCGGCTGGAAGCGTTCCGGATTCGGCGATCTCAACCAGCACGGTCCCGACTCCATCCGGTTCTACACCAGGACCAAGACCGTGACCTCGCGCTGGCCCTCCGGTCGGAAGGAGGAGGCCAGCTTCACGATCCCGACCATGCACTGAGCCGTTCCGCCGGCGGGCCGGTGGGTCGTCCGCCGCACCACCGTGCCGACCGGTCCACACCGCCGGTGGTGACCCCACCGGCGGTGTGACCACCACGGACCGCGAACCGGTGGTGCCGCCACCGCGAGAGGCCCGACGCCGCGATCCGGCGTCCCCGATCGAGCAGGAGTCCCACATGACCGCTTCCGTGATCGCCTCCGAAACACCGCGATCCCCGTTCGCGCTCACCGACGACCAGCGTGCGCTCAAGGAGACGGCGGGCGAGTTCGCCGCGGAACGCATCGCCCCCGACGCGCTGCGGTGGGACCGGGAGAAACACTTCCCCGTGGACGTGCTGGCCGAGGCGGGCGAACTCGGCATGGGTGGGATCTACGTCGACGAGCAGTACGGCGGCACCGGGCTCAGCCGGTTCGACGCCGCCCTCGTGTTCGAGGAGCTGGCCACCGGCTGTCCCACCATCGCGGCCTACATCTCGATACACAACATGGTCGCCTGGATGATCGACGCGTTCGGCGACCAGCGGCAACGCGAACAGTGGCTGCCCGAGCTGTGCGCAATGCGGAGTCTGGGCAGTTACTGCCTCACCGAACCCGACGCCGGTTCGGACGCGGCCGCGCTGCGCACCAGGGCGGTACTCGACGGCGACGAGTACGTGGTCAACGGGGTCAAGCAGTTCATATCCGGAAGCGGCTACTCCGGTGTCTACGTGGTGATGGTCCGCACCGGCGAGCCCGGACCCGGCGGTATCTCCGCCCTCGTCGTCGACGGTGCCAGCGAGGGCATCTCGTTCGGCCCCGAAGAGGACAAGATGGGCTGGAACGCCCAACCCACCCGCCAGGTCGTGTTCACCGACGTGCGGGTTCCGGTGCGCAACCGGCTCGGCGAGGAGGGCATCGGCTTCCGCGTCGCCATGTCCGGACTGGACGGCGGCAGGCTCAACATCGGTGCCTGCTCGCTCGGCGGGGCTCGCGCCGCACTGGAACGCGGTACGGCCTACGTCGGACAGCGCTCCGCATTCGGAAGCAGGATCGGCGATTTCCAGGCGCTCCGGTTCAAACTGGCCGACATGGCCACCGAACTGGAGGCCGCCCGCACCCTGCTGTGGCGCGCCGCCGCCGCGCTGGACGCCAAGGACCCCGAGGCGACCAAGCTCTGCGCCATGGCCAAGCGGCTCGCCACCGACAGCGGATTCAACGTGGCGAACGAAGCCCTTCAACTCCACGGGGGTTACGGATACCTTGCCGAGTACGGCATGGAGAAGATCGTTCGCGACCTGCGGGTGCATCAGATCCTGGAGGGCACGAACGAGATCATGCGATTGATCATTTCCCGTGGAATGTTGGAGTCGGACCAATGACAACTCACGCCGCCGAACAGCAGCAGGTGCTGCTCGACGTGCAGGGATCCCTCGGCCGGATCACGCTCAACCGGCCGAAGGCCCTCAACTCGCTGACCATGGAGATGGTCACCTCGGTGCTGGACGCGCTGGAGGAGTGGCGCGCCGACGACCGGGTGCGCACGGTGCTCATCGAGGGAGCCGGGGACCGCGGACTGTGCGCGGGCGGGGACATCCGCGCCATGTACGACGCGGTCAAGGCGGGCGAGCCCGAACACACCGAGGAGTTCTGGGCGGCCGAGTACCGGATGAACGCCGCGCTGTCGCACTACCCCAAACCGGTCGTCGGCATCATGGACGGCATCTGCATGGGCGGCGGCGTCGGCATCTCGGCGCACGGTTCGCACCGCGTGGTCACCGAGCGCTCCAAGGTCGGCATGCCCGAGGTCGGCATCGGTTTCGCCCCGGACGTCGGCGGCACCTATCTGCTCTCCCGCGCCCCCGGGCAGCTCGGCACCCACATGGCGCTGACCGGAGCTCCCGTCAGCGGCGCGGACGCGATCCACTGCGGGCTGGCCGACCACTACGTCGACAGTTCCGAACTCGACGAACTGGTCAACGCCCTCACCGAGGGAGACGCCTCGGCCGTGCTGGACAAGTACGCCACGACGGCTCCCGAGTCCGGGCTGCGCGCCGCCGCCAGCTGGATCGACGAGGTCTACGCGGCCGAGTCCGTGGAGGGAATCCTGACCGAACTCCGCTCCCGCGACGAGCCGGAGGCCGGGGAGGCGGCCGAGACCATCGCCACGAAGTCGCCCACCTCGCTGAAGGTGACGTTGCGCGCGCTGCGGTCGGCCGCGCGGCTGAACTCCCTGGAGGAAGTGCTCGACCAGGAGTACCGGGTCTCGCTGGCCTGCGTGCACCGCGGTGACTTCCTGGAGGGCGTGCGCGCCACCCTCGTGGACAAGGACCGTAACCCGGCCTGGTCCCCGGCCCAGCTGGAGGACGTGGGCGAGGAGCACGTCGCCGCCTTCTTCCGCGCTCCCACCAACGGGGATCTCGGTCTGTCCGGCTGATCTCCCCGCACCCCGGTTTTCGTGACAGTGTCGGATCGCGAGAAAGGTAATCGACCATGGCAGTCATCGGATTCATCGGGTTGGGGCACATGGGCGGCCCGATGTCGACGAACCTGGTCAACGCCGGCCACACCGTGCGGGGTTTCGACCTGATGCCGGAAGTGATCGAGCGCGCGGCGGCGAACGGGGTGACCACGGTCGACTCGGTGGCCGAGGTGGTTACCGGCGCCGACGCCGTGATCACGATGTTGCCGGGGGGCAAGCAGTTGCTGGACTGCTACGACGGGATGCTGGGCTCGGTCGCACCGGGCACGCTGCTGATCGACTCCTCCACCGTGGACGTGGCCGACTCGCGCAGGGCGCACGAGCTGGCCGCGGCCGCGGGGCTGGAGGCGATCGACGCCCCGGTCTCCGGCGGCACGGCCGGTGCCGAGGCGGGCACGTTGACGTTCATGGTCGGTGGCTCCGAGCGGGCCTACCAGGCCGCGCAGCCCTTCCTGGAACCCATGGCGCGGAAGGTGATCCACTGCGGTGGCGACGGCAACGGCCAGGTCACCAAGATGTGCAACAACCTCATGCTGGCGGCGGCCATGCTCGGCACGGCCGAAGCGTTCGTGCTGGGGGAGAAACTCGGACTCCCGCACCAGGCGCTCTACGACGTGACCTCCGTGTCCACCGGGCAGAGCTGGTCGCTGACCACCAACTGCCCCGTGCCGGGCATGGTGGAGACCAGCAGGGCGGATCACGACTACGAGCCGGGCTTCGCGGCCTCGCTGATGCTCAAGGACCTCAACCTCGCCGTTTCGGCGGCCGAGCAGAGCGGCACCGACACCGAGGTGGGGCGGTTGGCCGCGCGGATCTACGACCGGTTCAACTCGGAGGGCGGCGGTGGTTACGACTTCAGCGCCGTGATCGAGTCCGTCCGGCGCCACTCCGAAAGCTAGCTTTGGGGTTTCATTCCTGTCCGGCTGCTTGGGTGGTCGCTTGGCGGAACCTCACGCACGGCTCTCGCCGCGGGTGCCCCGACCTCGGGTAGCGACACCTACACAACGTCGGGACCGTCCTCGCGAGAGCCGCACGGGAGAACCCGCGGCGGTGCCGGTGGCGAGAGCGGCCGGAGCTCGGCCTGCGGGAGTGGTCGGAGTGCGACTTGCGAGGTTGGTGGGGGCTCGGCCTGCCGGGCGTGGTGGGAGTTCGGCGCGGGTGTGAGGGGCGAGCGTCTGGTCGGAATCGACGCGACCGAGTACGGCAGCCGATTCACGTCCGATCCAGGAGTACCCGGCTGGACCGGTCCAGTGAGTCCCGGTGCTGCGGGCCGTTCCGTCGCCCGGGGTGCCCGGCGCACGCTGGAACCACCCCGGGAGTACGCTGACGGTCCGTGATGGGCGAGCTGGTCGCGTTGTGGGACGGGGTCGAGTCGTGGCTCGTGCTGCTTCCCTACCCGTTCCAGGTGGCGCTGGTACTCGTGGTTCTCGTGCCGCTGTGCTGGTTGGTGGCGCGACTCGTCGACCGCATCGTCGACGAGATCTCGGCCAAGGCGAGCAGGATTCGCGACGCCGAACCTCCGTTGCGCAGCAAGGAGAGCTATGAGCGCCACGCGGACGCCGCGGGGACGAGCTCGAACCGTGACGGCTCCGAACGGGAGTGGCACGGTGTTTCGTGATCACGTGTCGTTCCGGGGGAGGCGTGGATGAGTTCGCGCGCTCGGATCACCGGCACCCTGGTGCTGTTGCTCGCACTGGTCGTTCTCGGCTGGGTGGGCCAGTACGTCGACGGAATGTGAGCGTCGTGGACTCCAGGCACCGATCCGGCAGGATTGAATCGCACGGTTGATGATGATGAATGCGGTAGGCTTCCTGAAGCGACACGCCAGGAAGGACACGTCAGTGATCGAGCCCGCCCCGCTGCCCGTCGTGGGCACCACCGCGCAGGCGGTCGAGCAGGCCCGCTCGGAGGGGGGCTATCCCCACGTGGTCGACGGCAGCGAGCTGGTCAACAAGCGCATGATGCTGTGCGCGATCGCCGCCCAGCTCTCGTTCCCGGAATGGGCCGGACGTAATCTCGACGCGCTCTACGACTGCCTGATCGACCTGTCCTGGCTCCCGAAGGGGGAGCACGTGTTGATCTGGTCCGGCCACCGGGTGCTGGCCGAGCACGACCCCAAGGCGTATCGCGGCATCGGTTCGGTGCTGGTGGCCGCGGCGCAGGAGTCCGGCGAACGAGTGTTCCGCGCCGTCTGCACTACGGACTGACACGGTTCCTCGGCTCCGGCTGCGTGGGTGCTCAGTTGGCGGAACCTCTCGCACGGCTCTCGCTGCGGTGCCGGAGACATCGGGTAGGTACTACACAACGTCTCCGACGTCCTCGCGAGAGCCGCACGGGAGAACCCGCGGCGGTGCCGATTGCGTGAGCGGTCGTGATTCACCCTGCGGGCGTGGTGGGAGTTCGGCCTATGGTGTCCCGGTGCGGGGTCAGCTCCGGTCGGGGACCCAGTTCGGGGAGCGCTTCTCGGCGAAGGCCCGCATGCCCTCCTGGCCCTCCTCGCCCGCGAAGTGCTCGGCGGACAACCGCAGCATGTCGGCGAAAGCCTTGTCCACGTCGTCCGGACGGGGTTGCCGCAGCATCTCCTTCGTCGCCGCCATCGCGTTCGGTCCGCCCCTCGCCAGCATGTCGAGGTAGCGCTCCACGGCGCTGTCCAGTTCCGACTCCGGAACCGCCGCGTTGAGCAGTCCGATCGCCTCGGCCCGCTTCGCGTCGAAGGTCTCCCCGGTCAGGAACAGTTCGTGGGCCTGCCGGGCGTGCAGCCTGGGCAGCACGGTCACCGAGATCACCGCGGGGACGACCCCGATCCGCACCTCGCTGAACGCGAAGGTGGCGCCCTCGACGGCGACGGCGATGTCGCAGGCGGCCACGATCCCGATGCCACCGGCCCGCGCGGGGCCGCTCAGTTTGGCCACCACCGGCTTCGGGCTGTTCCGGACGCACTCCAGCAGGCCGGGGACCTCGTTGATCCCCTGGTTCTCCGCGCTCTCCGAACGGGACTCCTTGAGATCCATGCCCGCGCAGAAGACGGTGCCGGTGTGGGTCAGCAGGATCACCCGCACCGTCTCGTCGTCGATCGAGTTCCGCAGCGCCGCCAGCAGCTCCCCGCGCAGCTGCGCGGACAGCGCATTGCGGTTGTGCGGCGAGTCCAGCGTGATCGTGGCGATGCCGCCTGCCACCTCGCGGTGCACGAGTTCGTCAGCCATGCGCCGCAGCCTAGCCGTACTCGTGGTGTGTCACCACGGTGTGCTCGTCGAACGAGCCGGTCAGCGTTCACGAGCGGGTCAGCCGGAGCACGGCCGTGGGATCGAACCCTCGGACGGGGCGGTGCGCGGTGGCGGAAACTCCCGGATGAAAATCTTGATCGCGTGGTGTCGTGTTCGCCGGCTCGGTGACGACCCTCTGGTGAGTCGCCACAAGGGCGGTCCACTTACCGAGGAGGAAACGGTGAAGTACTTGATCCTGATGCAGGTCGATCCGGCGGTGCTGGAGCAGCTCACCGACGAGCAGCAGCGGCAGCTCCAGGAAGGACACGGCGCGTTCATGGCCGAGGCCAAGGAGCGAGGTGAGTTCATCGCCACTCAGGCCCTCGCCGACCCCAGTCAGTCGAAGGTCATTCGCAGCTCCGGGAGCGGGCCCGAGGTGACCGATGGGCCGTTCGTCGAGAGCAAGGAGTTCATGGGAGGCTTCTACCTCATCGATGTCGCGGACGAGGCCCGCGCGGTGGAGCTCGCCGAGCGGATCCCCGATGCGAACATCCCCGGCCTCGCGCTCGAGCTACGTCCGGTGATGTTCGCCGACCTGGGGGACGGGTGACTGCCGATCCCCGCACGGGCGAGGGGCTGTGGCGTGAACTCACGCGACAGGCCCTCGCCCGGCTGGTGCGCACCTACGGCAGCGCCCGGTTCGACCTGTGCGAAGACGCCGTCCAGGAGGCAATCCTGCACGCGTACCAGCGATGGCCGACACAGCTCCCGGACGACCCGCTGGGGTGGCTCACGGCGACCGCCCGCCGTCGCTATGCCGACCACGCCCGCAGCGACGCCCGGCGCCGCCATCGCGAGACGCGTGCCGCGTCGTCGCATCCTCCCGTGGCGCCGGAGGCAGCCCAGCGTGACGACTCGCTGCTGGTGCTGCAGCTGTGCTGCCACCCCGACCTGCCACGCTCCGGACAGGTCGCGTTGACCCTACGGGCCGTCGCCGGACTGACCACGGCACAGATCGCCAATGTCTACCAGGTCCCCGAGAGCACCATCGCCCAACGGATCACACGGGCCAAGCGGCGAGTCTCCGAACTCGGCCGGCCCGTCCCGTCCCCCGAACACGCCGCGGAGCGCGTCACCGCCGTGCTCGACGTGCTCTACGTGATGTTCACCGAGGCACACCACACAACCACCGGCGCACCACCCCGCGACGCGGATCTCGCCGCGGAGGCGATTCACCTGACCCGACTCCTTCGCGGCAGCCTTCCCGAATCCACCGAGGTCGCGGGGCTCCTCGCGTTGATGCTGCTCAGCGAGTCCCGCCACCCCTCCCGAGTAGGGCCGGACGGAAACCTCAAGCCGTTCGACGAGCAGGATCGTACGTTGTGGGACCGGGAACTGATCGACGAGGGAACCGAGCTCGTCGAACAAGCCGCTCCAGGTGCCGAACCAGGCCCTTACCTGCTCCAGGCATGCATCGCGGCCCTGCACGCCGAAGCCCCCGACATCGCGACAACGGACTGGGACGAGATCCTCGCGCTCTACCGGGTCCTCGAACTCGTGACAGGTCACGGCAACCCCACGATCACTCTCAACCGCATCGTTGCCCAGGCCATGGTCGACGGAAACGACACCGCGCTCGCTCAGATCGATGTGCTGGAAGCCGAGCATTCCCGCCTTCCCCGGCTCAACGCCGTACGAGCACACCTACTGGAGCAGGCCAACAGACCCGAGGACGCGGCGAACGCTTACCGGCGAGCCATCGCCGCCACCGTCAATCTCGCCGAGCGACAGCACCTCAGACACCGGCTACGACGCCTCTCCGGCGCGAATGAGTGAGGACTGGCTTCGCATTCGACGGTTCGTGGTACTTCGGCGATGCGGAGAGTTATGCACGGCTCTCCCGGTGAGCTGTGTTCTTGCTCTGATCCTTGCGCTGGATCGCTTTGGTGGTGCCCAGGAGAATCAGGGAGAAGCATCCGAACAGCGGCGTCGCCAGCGCGATGAGCGACCACCAGGGCGCCTTTTCCGCGGGGCCGAGCGTCCACTCCGCCAGCAGCGGGAAAAGCGCTCCTACGGCGATCAGCAGGAAGAGGTGGATCTGGTTCGTTCCGCGGTTCGTTCGCCGCATCGCTGAAAACGCTCCTGTCGTCTCGCTCTCCCACTGATCCGCCCGCGAACGGCGGTCCGATTCCCGTGAACTGTGGGACACCCCTGCGGCACGGCCGTGACCGCGTGCGCACCGTGAGTTCCGCCGCTCAGGAAGCGGGGTAGCGCTCGAACCACTCCGGGGTCTCCGGCGGGTTCGGGCCGAACTCCAGGCAGCCGTCCTCGGCCAGCGATCGGACGGTTTCGCCGAGTTCGAGCTGGTGCGTCCAGTGCTCGGGGATCTCATCCTCGGCCGACATCGCCAGCAGCGTGCCCGTCACAGCGCCGCAAACCCCGCTGTTGCCGGAGTGGTTCACGGCGGTGCGCAGCCCGGCCGCGAAGTCCCCCTCGGCCACCAGCGCCGCGTACAGCCCGATCGCCAGCGCCTCGGCCGCGTTGAACCCCGTGCCGAGGGTGCGTTCCAGCCGTTCCGGCTCGACGATGCCCGACTCGGCGAGCTTGCGTGCCGCATCGATCCTGCGTGTCACGGCCTCGTGCTCCGGATGCCGCCCCAGCTCGGTCACGGCCGCGTCGACGGCTTCCGAGAGCCCCTCGCCCCGGGACAGCCGCGAGACGACCACCCCCAGCGTGCCCGCGCTCAGCCAGGCGGTGGGGTGGCCGTGGGTGAGTGCCGCCGTCTCGGTGGCCACCCGGAAGGTCTCGTGCGCCCGGGGCTTCCACAACATCGCCGGGACCGCCCGCAGCAGCGCGCTGCTGCCGTCCGAGTCGCTGATCGGCTCCTCCGGCGAGCCCATGGCCTGCTGCCCCTTCGCGAAGGCGATCAGCGTGCGCATCATGGTCCTGCCGGGACTGCGGGTCTGGAACAGCCCGCGCAACCCCACCAGCCAGCCGTCCGGTTCGGACGCGGTGGACAGGAACTCGCCCGCCGCGCGGGGCCAGCTCAGGTGCTGGGTGTGCAGCCACCGCTGGTAGGCGTGCTGCACGTGCCGCGTGGGGCGCCGCACCCCGCCGAGCGTGCGCCGGGAAACTCCGGCCCGGATCGTTCCCTCCAGGGTGAACAGCAGCAGCTGGGTGTCACTGCCGATCCGCCCCGAGGGATGCCCGGCCGGTACGTACTCCCGCAGGCCCTCCTCCCCGTAGCGGTCCCTGATCTCGCGCCAGCTGTCGGACGTGACGGCCCCGCCCAGTGCTTCCCCGACGGCGCACCCCAGCACGGCCCGCACGAAACGCGGTCGCCACGCCGCCTCGACGGAGCTCTCGTCGTCGGCGGCCCAGTCGGAGGTTCCGTCCTCGGTCGACTCCTCCTTCCGGGATGCTCCCGGAAGGTTCTCCGTCGGCGGTCGGGCATCCGCGAGCTGCGGGGAATCCGCAGGAGTGACATCCGCCGGACCCGGCCCGAACTCGACGACGGCAGCGGCGACCACGCGTTCCAGCAGCGGCCCGATCCACGGCGAGGTCTCGCCGGTGCGGTTCACCCGTTCCGGTCCGTGCAGGGCGCCGAGCAGCTGACCGCACAGCATCGCCGAGGTGGTGGCGTCCCCGCCGTGACGGGCGGCGACGTCGATCGCCGCGACGCAGTCCTCGGGGGCCGACAGCGCCACCCGCAGCGCGATCGCGAGCACCCCGCTGCCGGTGCCGCCGTCGGCCGTGGCCGCCAGGTTTCCCGCACTGGGCAGGCTGCCCGCCGGTCGGAAACCGGCCAGCCGCACCGCTTCGGACAGCTCCGCCGCGATGTCCTGGTCCGGGCACAGTCCGATGGCGAGCTCCGCCGCCTCCGCGAGTCCGTGGCCGCGTAACAGCCGTAACACCAGGACGGCGAGCACCCCGGCGGGCAGATGACCCCGCGCCCCGCCGTGCGTGACGGCGGCGATCTCGCAGCCCAGCCGGAAAGCGCTCCGGTCGTCCTCGGCCCACAGCGCGGCGATCGCGCCGAGCGGCACGGCCGCCGCCGACTCGACGTCGTTGCCCGGGTGTTCCGGGCTCGCCGGTGTGTCGTCCGGTGCGAGCCGAGCCAGCACCGTCAGCATCACCGGGTCGCCACCGCCGGAACCCACCAGCAGCGGATCGTCCGGCCGAAACAGCCGGGGCGACGTGGATCCGTGCCGCTCGGCGGGCGGATGCACGGGGGCGCCTCGGCTGCGCAGCCAGTGCTGTTGTCCCGCGAGCACCGCTCGCAGCGGATCGGCCCGCCCGAGTTCTCGCAGTTCGGCATGGGCGTGGATCAGCCCGTCCAGCGCGCACAGCAGGGCGGCGGTGCGCTCCGTGCCCCGGTTGTCCTGCCGCGCGACGCTCTCACCGAGCGCGCCGCCGTAGAGCATCCCCAGCAGTCGACCGGGAGAGCGCGCCACGAAGCCGTCCACGTCGAACAGTCCCCCGGAGACGTCGGAGCCCGGTTTCCCGACCGATGCGGTCTCCGCGGCGAGCCGGTAACGCAGGCCGGTGGCCCAGAGCGGCGTTGCCGCCGGGTCGGCCACGAGTTCCCGCCAGCTCCGCACCAGCCACGTGGTCGGATCGGCTGCCGCGTCCGATTCCGCCCGTTTCCGACGCGAGCTCTCGCGTGCGCGAAGAGCGGTCAGTAATCGCTTCTCGTCGTCTTCCAGGGTGTTCTCGTCCAAAGCGTTCGTCATCCTAGCGGGACCCGTCGCGGGCCGTTACCGCTGACGGTGTGAAGATCGTTCGTTTTCTGTGACGTAGGCGCGTGCCCAGGCCGGAAGGCTTCCGTTCGGCGCGATGTCAGCGACACCTCGGCGATCGGCGAGCAGCCGGTCCACGACCTCGCGCACCTCCAGGCGGTCCAGCCACTTCGCGGGCAGCGCGCTGCTCCCCCGGGAAACCCCCACCACGGCACCGCAGACCGCCGCCGTGGCGGCGCTGTTACCCGCGTGGCTCGCCGCGAGCACCACGGCTCGGCGCCAGGAGTCCGGGTACGACAGTGCCGCCAGCACACCTATTCCCAGCGCACTCGGGCCGTGCCATCCCGTTCCCAACGAACGCAGCGCCGAGGCGCTCGGTGTTCCCCGCCGTGCCACTCGAACGGCCGAGCGAAGTGCGTCCGCCGTGTGCTCGCAGCCGTCGTACTTGTCCAGTTCGGTCAGCACGGCGGCCACGGCCTCGGCCAGCGTCGTTCCCCCCAACAGCTCGTGGTTCAGCGCGGCGAGCGCACCCGCCGGCAGATAGCCGTCCGGAGCGCCGTGGGTGAGCACGGCCGTTCGCGCGCCGAGCGTGAAGGCCGCGCCGGTGTCGTCGGCCAGCAGACCCAGCGGAGCCGCGCGCACGGTGGCCAGGTATCCGGCCGAGTCGTTGGGCGGGTCCGCCGGGCCGGGAAGTTCGTCCTCGTCACGCGGTTCGACCAACGCGGCCGTCCCGGCGTGATCGGGGAAGCGCTGGGCGTTGAGCTCGGAACAGTGCGAGAGCCAGTCGGTCGTGACGGGCGGGTCGATGGCCACGCCCTGCGTACGGACCCAGTGCCGCAGCGCCTCCCGCACGTCGGTCACGTAGCCGGTTCCGCTCCCGCGTCCGAGCAGGTCGGCGCGGATCGTTCCCGCCAGCACGAAGGCGAGTTGCTGCGTCGCCGCCGTGACACGCCCGCTGCCACCGAACGCCTCGGCCAACCCGATCGATTCCGGACGTCGCAGCCGGTCCGCCGGTCCGAGCATCCAGGGCGCTCCGAACGCGTCACCACAGGCCGCCCCCAGCACACACCCCGCCAGCCGCTCGTCGAAGTCCAGGGTCAGCGGGGTTTCCCGCACCAGCACCCCGGAGTCGGCGGATTCATCGGGCTGCTCACCGAACAGCAGCGCGGCCCGTTCGTCGCCGAAGGCCCGCGCGGTCAGCTCGCGGAGCTCCCCGGCGAGCTCGGCGGGAACCTCCTCGGGGCTCTCCCTGAGCTTGCGCCAAGCGGCCAGCAGCCGCGTCTCCTCCGCGGAGAGTTCCGTTCCCGGTGATTCCCCCGGTGAGCTCGTTCCCTCGGCACCGTCGGCTTCCGGCGCTGGTGCGGCTCCCGTCGGCGCCGGGGTTCCGGGGGGCGGGTCGTACGTTCCCTCGGAGTTGGTCTTCTCCGACGGCAGGCGACCGCGCTCGTCCCCGTCTTCCGCGCTCTCGCCGGTGCGGCTTTCTTCGTCGTCGGGGAATTCATCATCCACCGTGGCCTGCTCCGCCGCGTTCAGGTACTCCGCCGTTCGCGCGCTCGTCGACGCGGCGTCGGCCTCCAGCGTGGCGTCCTGCTCCGGTTCGGGGACGGAATCCGTGGCCGGGAGGTCGCTCCCCGCGAAGTCCGCCGCGGTGGCCACCCCGTCCGCTTCTTCCTCGGCCGTGTCCGCCACGGCCGCCGTCTCCACGGGCGTGCTCTCGGATCCGACCGCGTCCCGCTGTCCGTCCGTGCTTTCCACGTCCACCGTGGCTCGTTCGTCCCCGTCGTACGATTCCCCGTCGTCCGGTTTCCCACCGCCCTGTTCGATACCGTCCGACTCGGTCCCGTCCTCGTTCGGCACCGCCGTGACCGTCTCCTCGGCGGGTTCTTCCGACGCTCCCGCTTCGTTCGAGTGCTCGGCCTCGTTCGACTGCCCGGCTTCGTCCGCCGCACCTGTTCCCGGCTCCGTGGCCAGCGCCCGTTCCCGCAACGGCCACCTCGGCGCCACCGCACCGGCCTTTCCGCCGTCGGCCACCGGATACCGTTCCGCCCAGTCACGCTCGGGCGGCGTCTCCGCGCCGAACTCGAGCTCCGCGTCCCGCGCGAGCCGCTCGATCGATTCGCGCAGTTCCAGCGGTTCCAGCCATTCCGCGGGAATTCGCTCGGCACCCGACGCGCTGCCCATGATGCTGCCGCAGATCGCCCCGGTGGAGTCGCTGTCGCCGGAGTGGTTGACCGCCAACAGCACCGCGTCGGTGAACGAGTCGGGGTGACTCAGCGCGGCGTAGACCGCTATGGCGAGCGCCTCTTCGCCCACCCAGCCACCGCCGAGCTGCTGTTCGATCACCTCGGGGCCCGGCTCGCCCAGCGAGACCAGCTCCTCCGCCCGCAGCAGGCACTCGGTCGTCTCCTCGTGCCCGTCCCAGGTCGCCAGTCGCGCCAACGCGGTGTCGAGGGCCCGCCGCAGCGTGTCCCCCTCCAGCAGCCGACGCACCAGCACGGCCAGTGTCCCGGCGGGCAGAGACCCGCTGGGATGGCCGTGGGTCAGCATCCCCGTCTCGGCGCCCAGCCGGAACACCTCGTCCACATCGGCCGACCACAGCGCCGCTGGTGCGGCACGCATGACCGCGCCACATCCCTTGGACTCGTTCAGCGGGTTGTGCGACGAACCGGGCCTCTCGCCCGCGGCGAATCCCCGCAGCGCCTCGATACGGGTCGTTCCCGGTGCTCGCCGGTCGAACAGCTCGGACCGGGAGAGCAGCCAACCGTCCGGTTCGGTGCAGCCGGGACCGGTGACCTCCTCGCTCTCGAAACCCTGGGTGTGCAGCCAGCGTTGGTAGGAGTGCTGCACCAGCTCGACCGGATCGGTCGCCAGCCCACGGCGCATGCTGTGACCGGCGCGGATGAGTCCGTCCAGCGTGAACAGCGTCAACCGGGTGTCGTCACTGATCGGAGCGGTGTCCGATCCGCTCGGTTCGAGGCCTGTGACCCCCTCGGGGCCGAACCGGTCACGGATCGTGCGCAGCGAGTCGAACTCCACCGGGTACCCCAGCGCGTCACCGACCGCTCCGCCCAGCAGACAGCCGAGCACCGGTTTCCGGGAAGTGTCCGCCGCACCGGGACGTCCTTCGGCGTCGTTTGCCTCCTCCGTCGACGAACCCGCGTTCTCGTCGGCGCTTTCGGCCGGTTCCTCGGTAGCCGGTTCCTCGGCGGTCGGCTGTTCCGCCGTGGACGGTTCTGAGTGGTCGGGAACCGTCACGGGAAAGTCGGTGCTGAATCCGAGTTCGGAACCGTCCCGCCTGCCCGGGTAGCGGTGCCACCACGTCGGGTCGTCCGGCGGTTCGGCGCCGAACTCCAGCAGCGCGTCCCGCCCCAGGGCCTCGATCGTCTCTCGTCCCCGCAGGTCGCGCAGCCAGGTGCCCGGGAGGGCGTCCCTGCCGTATCGGGCGCCCGCCAGGGCGCCGCAGATCGCCGCCGTGGAGTCGCTGTCCCCGGAGTGGTTGACCGCCAGCAGTACGGCATCGGCGAGGCTTTCGGTACTCAGCAGGGCGCAGACGGCGATCGACAGTGCCTCGGGGCCGGTCCAGCCACCGCCCAGCACGTCCTTGAGCCGTTCCGGGGTGGGACGCCCGTGCTCGGCCAGGTTCACCGCAGCGGCCAGCGCCCGCTCCGTGGCCGAGCCCGCGACGTGTTCACCGAGTACGCTCCGGGCCCGCGCGAGTGCCTCCGGAGCCGGGGTTTCCCACAGCAGTTCCCGCAGCAGGACCGCGAACGTACCCGCGGGCAGATAACCGTCCGGCTCGCCGTGGGTCAGCGCGGCGGCGCAGGCGGCCGTTCGGAAGACCTCCGCGGCGTCGTCCGACCACAGCGCGGCACCGACTCCGCGAAGCACCGCGCCATGAGTGTCCGAATAGTACAGTGGTTCCTCGACCGTGCCCGCCCTGCCCGAGGCCGCGAACTCGCGCAGCGCGCTGATCGAGCCGCTGGCGGGCGAGCGCACCGCGAACAGCTCCGGCCGCTCCACGAGCCAGCCGTCCGGTTCGGGGTGGGTCTCCGAGAACGGCCCGGCCACACGGGACCAGGAGTATCCCTGGCTGTGCAGCCAGCGTTGCAATGCCAGCTGTACGGCCGGAAGCGGTGTCTCCGCCGTCCCGTGGCGCACCGCGATGTGACCTCGGACGAATCCCTCGAGCGCGAACAGCATCAGCTGGCCGTCGTCGGTGAACGAGCCGCCCTGCTGGTTGTCCCGGTCGTAGTCGGTCACCCCGGCGCTGCCGTACCGGTTGCGGATCTGCTCCAGCGGATAGAACTCCACCGGTGCGCCGAGCGCGTCACCGGCAGCGGCGGCGAGCAGGCTGCCGAGCAGGCGTTGGCCGGTTTCGTCGTTCCGCGTATCGGCGGGTGCGGGCGTGGTTCCGGGTGGCGCGGCGCTACCCGCCGCGACGTTCGGCGCGCCGGTCGATCGTGTCTCGGGAGCCGCTGTCGCGGCGGGGGCTCGCTGCGACGCGGTCGGTTGTGCCGGGACCGACTGTTGTGCCGGGACCGACTGTGTCGTTCCTCCGGATCGGTCCGGTCGGTGGCGGGTTCCGAGTCCCGTGACCACCGTGGTCGCCTCAGAACCGTTGCGCGATGCCGCGTCGTTGGTCCGCAGCGGGATGCCCGCGGCCTGGATCAGATCCTCGCAGGGAACACGCACCTTGCTCGGGCTGGCGGGGTTCACCTGCATATCGGTGCCGAGCGGGCGCAGCTCCGCGAGTGACCTGCCGGTCATGCGCTGCCAGCTGGTCCAGTTCCGCGGCAGATGGCCTTCCGAGGTGAAAACCTGCAGCTGGTTGCGTCCCGAGGGGTGTTCGAAGGTGAACAGTCCTTCGCCCTGCGGCTGGGCGAACAGGATGAGTTCGGCTTCCAGCAGGGAGCCGAGCAGCGTCTGGGAGGGGGCGTAGCCGGTGGTGGTCAGTTGCAGTGCCCGCTCCACGTCGTTGGTGGGGGCGGGAAGACGCAACGCCACGGGAGAGGGGCGGTAGTTCGGGTTCGGGGAGAAGTCCGCGGTGATCTCCCCGTGCTCGTCGACTCGGAATCCGCCGATGAACCCCCAGGGCGGGACTTCCGCGTTGGGATCGGTGAAGATCGGATCCACCACGTAGAGCCAGCTGTTCGGCTGTTGCGCGGCCTGCTCCCGCATCGCGGGCGTAATCACCGGTCGGCTCGGTTGCTGACTGTTCATCTCCCCGCTGCTTCCCATTTCCGGTTCGTCGATGCGCAGGGTTCGACCTGCGATTTTCCGGTCGGCGACCACCTGGCGGAACGCGCCCTCGGCTGGCTACGACGATCGGACGCGACGCGTTGAGCGATCGGTTCCGGTGTGTGTCCGCACAATCGTTACTGTCTCATGATCTCACGGAGTGAATTTCGGTATCTCCTGTTTGCCAGGAGTGATTGTTCGGATTCGTAATGTGGTGAACCGCTTCCGTTGTGGGCAGCTACCGGTGCGCGGGGAGTGGACGTCCGTGGAGTTGTCGTTCCCCGCTCGTTGGATGCCACTTCCGACTCCTGCTGCCGAAATCATGCTCCTGGTTCCGTTACCGATGGGGCGAGTGGGTCCGAATTGCTCCGAAAGACCCAGTCGGGGCGCCTTTCGTTACTCCGATCGGGTGCGAAACCTCTTCGGAAGTGGCAGTCTGGGCGGTCTCGCCACGTGGTGGTAGCCACAGGGCATCGGCCGCGTCGCGGTACCCCTCGGCTCTCGGTCGGGCCGACCATCGGTCGCTCCCGCCCCGGTTCCGAGGTGTCGGCACTGTACCCGGGGTGCTCACAACTCGATACGAATCGATGACCGTTTCGGGGCAACCCGAAGTCCCCCGCGACGTCTCCCGGGGCGAAAGGTTCATCGAAGCGATCCCGAACGAAAGGTGGCTCGACAACGATGCGCAAGACTTTCGCGATCGCCGCCGCGGTGTTGACGGTACTGGGTGGTGCGGGCACCGCTGCCGCCGCGGAGAAATCCGACGCGCAGTCCCCCCGGAACGGCCAGAGCGCGGCAGGGCTGTTCACAAGTGCCACCGGAACGCTCGTACGCGGCGGTCAGGGATACGCCCTTACGGCGGAAAGCGACGGCACGCGCTACCGGCTCACCGGCGCGCCGGGGATGCTGCTGCCCTATGCGGGTGAACGGGTCAAGGTGACCGGGAGCGATTCCGGCAAGACCTCGGAAACCGACCGGCTCGCGGTCAGAACGGTGGAACCGGTCGCACGCGGCGAATCGTTGCCCGAGCGCGGTACCACGCGACTGAACTTCCGGGTGCGTACCGACGGCTCCGTGAGCGGCAGCACGACGTTCTACGGCCTGTTCGGAACTCCCGGTGCGAACCCGCGTGACGAGGTCGCCGACATCGACGAGCTGGGTGCGATCGCGCTGCGTGACAACGACGGTGACGGCGTCTACTCCGCACCGGTGAGACTGCGAACCGGTCAGCGCGTCGTCGCGCGTATCGCCGTCGGCAACAGCGTGGTGGGACCACGCGAGGTGATCCACCCGCAGAGCGTCGTCCAGCGGGACAACACCGTCGTTGTCAACGGTGACACCACCGTCTCCACCGAGTACGCGGCCACGCGTTCCTGCGGTGACGTGCCGTTCACTCCCAACTCGGACAACGGTGCCTTCGGCATCGAGGCGAGCGGAGCCGACTGCGACACCGCCCGTGACGTGGCGGCGGACGCCGAGGGGCGGATCGGGCAGGACTACCGCAGCAACGGTTTCGAGTGCTCCGCGACCGAGGCGGACAGCGAGCTGGGTGGCTACGACTACACCTGCCGTGACGCCGGACGCGAGGTGACCTTCGCGGCCTCCTGACCGAGATTTCCCGCGCGCTCCGAAAGCGCGGGCCGGAGCGAGATCTTCCCGTCGGTCGCACGCTCCGGAGAGCCGATCGGTACCGCTGTGACGGGTCCGAGGGCCGATACGGACCGCTTGTCCGTATCGGCCCTGTTACTGCGCCACGCGCCTCGCGGTGCGATTCGGCGCATCGATTATCCTACGTTGGGTAATCGATCGGACGCTGAAAGTGAAAAAGTGACGTGCCGGGTCGGCGACGGTGACCGAATACCTACCGAAAGCGAGTTTCCGTGTCGGGGCAGTTCGAGCGAGCCGAGGGGAAACGTGTTGTCGAGGGGGACGCGGCTTCGGGACGGCGTCGATCGCGGCTGGCCGCTCTGCTGCGGACGGCTTCGGCCGGATCGTTGTTCGAGCCCGAGACGAGAGGTCTGCCGAGTGTGGTCGGTACCGGTGACGTGTGCTTCGACATCGGTGCGGCCTACGGCATGTACAGCTTCTCACTGGCAGAGCTGGTCGGCGAGCACGGGATGGTGCATTCCTTCGAACCGCAGCGTAAGCCACATCGGATACTCACCGGGTTGCAGCGGCTCGTTCAGCTGCCCCAGCTGCGGACCACTCGTGCCGCGATCGGGAGTCGCTCGGAGCCCCGCGGGCTCGTGGTCCCCCGCCGCTTCGGTTTCCCGGTGCACGGCCACGCCCATATCGACGATCGAGGACCCGCACCCGGTGAGCACGATGAGGTGCGGCGGGTGCGAACCCATACCGTCGACGTGCTCTCGGTGGATCAGGTGCGGCGCTCACGCGGCCTCGACCGCGTGGATTTCCTCAAGATCGACGTGGAGGGGTACGAACCGTTCGTGCTGGAAGGCGCCGAACGGACGCTCGCGGACTGCGAGCCGAATCTGCTGCTGGAAATCGAACAACGCCACCTGGCCAGATACGGGTTCGAACCGGACAAAATCACTCGTTGGCTCCGCGAGATGGGATACGGCATGTACGTCTGGCACGCCGAACGGTGGGTGCCCGTCGACAGGGTGACCACTCACAAGCGGAACTACCTCTTCACCACGAGACGGGGAGTCTGACCACCCGCGACACCGCCGTCAGTTTCTCGTACCGCCGTCAGTTTCTCGGGAAATCGTCGCCCCGGTGGGCACTGTGTGGCGCCGGGCGTCAATTTCTCGCGAAATCGCCGGGCCGTCGGGCGAACGCTGCCGTGCGCTCTCAAGTGGCGTGTGCCAGCGACCCGGGCCTGGCGGCCAGCGCCGCCTCGTACCGCTCGATCACCAGCTCGGCCAGTTCCGGTGCCGCTCCCATCGTGTCCGCCAGCAGCGGGTGCTCGGCGTGTTCGGCGGCCCGTTCGAGTACCCGGTCGGGCAGTCTGCCGGGAGCCAGGAACCACGAGCCGACGGCGAACCGCCGTGCTCCCCGCGCACGCAGCAGTTCCAGCGCGGCGGGTACGTCGGGCTCGGCAGCGGCGGCGAACGCCGCCACGGTACCGGCCCAACGGCTGTGCCGCTGCCAGATTCCGGCCACCTCGGAGACCAGCCCGTTGGCGGAAGCGTGCGCCGATCCCGCACCGGCCAGTACGACACCGAGTTCCGGATCATCCGGATCGGCACCGCTCTCGGTCAGCCGCCGCCACGCGGCCTGCCGCAACCTGGGGTCCGGTCCGAGCACTTCGGCCGTGCACAGCCGCAGCAGCGGATTGCGGCGTTCGGCCTCCCGCGCCGCGTTCGGGATGTCCACACTCGCGTGGTAGGCGTGGCCGAGCAACAGCGGAACGATGACGGCCCGCCTGTTGCCGTCGGCGTGCACGGCGTCGAGCACGTCGCCGAGCCGTGGCGCGGACAGTTCCAGGAACGCGGTTCGTACGTCGAGTTCGGGGCGGACGGAGCGGACCACGTCCAGCAGCCCCTGGATCGTGGCTGCCGAACGTGGGTCCCGACTGCCGTGCGCCACCGCGACCAGCGGTGCGCTCATCCGGGAACTCCGGTCGTCATCGAGTCGCTGGGGTCGTCATCGAGTCACCGCCGAGGCCAGCGGGGCCAGCGGAACACCGATCAGGCCCGCCGCGAGCGTGGAACCGTCGGAGGGATCGAGCACGATGAACGAACCGGTGCGCCTGCTGTCCGCGTAGTCGTCGATCGGCAACGACTCCGAGGTGCGGAACCGGATCTTGCCGATCTCGTTGAGCTCCAGCTTGTCCGGGGCGTCCACGCTCGACAGTTCCTGCTCGTCGAAGCGGGTGGACAGTTCGGTGGCCATGGCCTGCACGGTTCGGGCGCCGTGCTTGATCAGCACCTTCGCGTTCGGCGCGAGGGGCTTCTCGGCGAGCCAGCAGACCGTGGCGTCGAACTCGTCGGTCACCCGGGGCTGTTCCGCCGCCGAGACGATGACGTCGCCGCGTGCGATGTCCAGGTCGTCCTCCAGCAGCACGGTGATCGAACGTCCGGCCGCCGCGCTCTGCGCCCGACCGTCCGGGGTGTCCACCATGGAGACCCTGCTGCGTGCTCCGCTCGGAAGCACCACCACCTCGTCGCCCTCGTTGACCACTCCCGCGGCGACCTGCCCCGCGTAACCGCGGTAGTCCGGGTGGTCGGCGGTACGCGGCCGGATCACGTACTGCACCGGCAACCGGAACGGAACGTCGTGCGGGTCCGGAGCGACCGGAACCGTTTCCAGGTGCTCCAGCAGGGCGGGGCCCTCGTACCAGGGCGTGCGCTCGGAACGTTCCACGACGTTGTCACCGTGCAGCGCCGACACCGGGACCGTGACCACGTCCTCGTCGGAGTACCCCAGGGCCCTGGCGTGCCGCGCGAAGTCCTGGGCTATGGCGGTGTGCACCGACTCGTCGAAGTCGACCATGTCGATCTTGTTGATCGCCAGCACCAGTCGCGGTACGCCGAGCAGCGCCAGCACCGCGGCGTGCCTCCTGGTCTGCTCCACCACACCCTTGCGGGCGTCGACCAGCAGCACCGCGAGCTGCGCGGTGGAGGCACCGGTGACGGTGTTCCTGGTGTACTGCACGTGACCGGGGGTGTCGGCCAACACGAAAGTGCGCTTGCCGGTCGCGAAGTAGCGGTAGGCGACGTCGATGGTGATGCCCTGCTCGCGCTCCGCGCGCAGCCCGTCGACCAGCAACGACAGGTCCGGAGTGCTAAGTCCGCGGTCGGCGCTGGCACGGTGTACCGCGTCGAGCTGGTCGGCCAGCACCGACTTGGTGTCGTGCAGCAGCCGTCCCACCAGCGTGCTCTTGCCGTCGTCCACCGAGCCCGCCGTGGCCAGCCGCAGCAGATCGGTGTGCACCGGAAGTGCCACTTCGGTTCCGCTGTCGGGGGCGAACCGGGTGAGGGTTTCGGTCTCGTTGCTCATCAGAAGTAGCCCTCCCGCTTGCGGTCCTCCATGGCTGCCTCGGACATCCTGTCGTCGGCTCGGGTCGCCCCTCGCTCCGTGAGGTGACTGGCGGCGACCTCGGCGATCACGTCGTCCACCGTGTACGCCTCGGACTCCACCGCGCCGGTGCACGAGCCGTCCCCGATGGTGCGGTAGCGAACCGTCTTCTCGTGGACTTCCTCGTCCTCGCGTGGCCCGCCCCACGGGCCGGAGGTCAGCCACATGCCGTCCCGATGGAAGACTTCCCTGCGGTGGGCGTAGTAGAGGTTGGAGAGCTCGATCTTCTCGCGCTGGATGTAGCGCCACACGTCCAGTTCGGTCCAGTTGGACAGCGGGAACACCCGCATGTGCTCGCCGGCCCGGTGCTTGCCGTTGTAGAGGTTCCACAGCTCGGGGCGCTGCCTGCGCGGATCCCACTGGCCGAAGGCGTCGCGCAGGCTGAAGACGCGCTCCTTGGCGCGGGCACGCTCCTCGTCACGCCTGCCGCCGCCGAACACGGCGTCGAAGCGGTTCTGCTCGATCGCCTCCAGCAGCGGCTGCGTCTGCAGCGGATTGCGGGTACCGTCCGGCCGTTCGCTGAGCCTGCCGTCGTCGATCCAGTCCTGGACCCTGGCCACGACCAGTCGCAGGTCGTGGCGGCTGACCAGCTCGTCGCGGAACCGCAGCACTTCTTCGAAGTTGTGCCCGGTGTCCACGTGCAGCAGCGGGAACGGCACGGGTGCGGGCCGGAACGCCTTCAGTGCCAGGTGCAGCAGCACCGTGGAATCCTTGCCTCCGGAGAACAGGATCACCGGGCGATCGAACTCCCCAGCGACCTCCCGGAAGATGTGGATCGCCTCGGATTCCAGCGCATCGAGGTTGTCCACTTGTGGTGGTGCCTCGGATGTCGCCGGATCTTCCGGTAGGTCGAGATTTTGATCCATGATCGCTTCCGTCGTCATCAGCGTGCCCTTACACAGTTACCAGTTCATCCCATCGGGTGATGCACTGGTGCCGGTCGTGCCGGCATTTTCCCCCGGAGTTCCCGAGTCCGCGGGCTTAGGCGTGCAATCCGCACTCCGTCTTCGTGCTACCGGCCCAGCGGCCACTGCGCCGGTCCGCGCCCGGCGCGGGCTTGGCGGTGCACGGCTGACACCCGATCGAGGGAAAGCCGGCGGGGACCAGGGGGTTCACCAGCACATTGTGCTCGGCGATGTAATTGTCCATGTCCTCGTCGGTCCACGCCGCGAGCGGATTCACCTTCACGAGGTTGTTGCGTTCGTCCCAGGTCACGAGGGGAGTGTCGGCCCTGCTCGGCGAATCCACGCGTCGCAGACCGGTGATCCAGGCCTCGTAGCGGGCCAGCGTGTTGCGCAGCGGAAGAACCTTGCGCAGGTGGCAGCACCGGCCGGGGTCCCGTTCGTAGAGCCTCGCCCCCTCGGTGGCGTCCTGCTGTTCGACCGTCTGTTCGGGCATCGCGTTGATGATGTTGACGTCGTAGGTCTGCGCGACCGCGTCACGAGTGCCGAGCGTCTCGGCGAAGTGGTAACCGGTCTCCAGGAACAGCACGTCCACGCCCGGCTGGACCTTCGAGACCAGGTCTATCAACGAGGCGTCCTCCATGTTGGAGGCCATGATCAGGTTCTCGCCGAACGTGCGTGCGGCCCAGTCGAGTACCTCCGATGTGCTCGACCCGGCGAGTCGCTCGGAGGCGTCCTCCGCCAGAGCGCGGAGTTCGTCGTCACCACGTCGAAAGCCGATTCGGGAGGTGCTGTCAGTGGTCATGGTTCTTCGTCCTCCTCGGTCAACGCCAACCCGGCCAGTCGCACCGTGAACACGCGACGGCACGCCTGACATTTCCACGCGCCCACGGGTTCAGCCTCCGGTGTGAGTTCCTCGTCACCGCAGTACGGGCAGTAGAACGGAACGGCCCTGCCCTCGGGACCCGGTTCTGCCGAACGCCCCCCACTCACGTTAGCGCCTCGTCACCGACGCGTTTCGTCCACTCGGCGAAGGTCTCGTCCTCGCCGCGCTGCTCGACGTAACGACGCACCAGGCGTTCCACGTAGTCACCCACCTCGGCGGAAGTCACCTTGTGCCCCCGGATCTTGCGTCCGAAGCCCGCGTCCCTGCCGAGACCGCCCCCCAGGTGCACCTGGAAGCCCTCGACCTGGTTGCCCTGTTCGTCCTGCACCAGCTGGCCCTTGAGGCCGATGTCGGCGACCTGGGTGCGGGCGCATGCGTTCGGGCAGCCGTTCAGGTTGACCGTGACGGGTTTGTCGATGTCGCCCTGCACGTCCTCGAGCCTGCGCTCCAGATCCTCGACCAGCTCCATGGCACGGTTCTTCGTCTCGACGATCGCCAGCTTACAGAACTCGATTCCCGTGCACGCCATGACGCTGCGTCGCCAGGACGAGGGCCGTGCCCGCAGGTCGAGCCGGTCCATGTCGCCGACGAGGCTTTCCACCTCGGAGCCGGGGACGTCGAGCACCAGCAGGTTCTGCTCCACGGTGGTGCGGATCCGGCGCGATCCCGCGCGTTCGGCGGCCTTGGCGACCTCGATCAGCTTGGAGCCGTCGACCCTTCCCGCCACGGAGGTCACGCCGACGTAGTAGTTGCCGTCGACCTGCTCGTGCACCCCCACGTGATCACGGGGGCCGTCCGGCAACGGCGGTTCCGGGCCGTCGGTGAGCGCGCGGCCGAGGTACTCGTTCTCCAGCACCTCGCGGAACTTCTCGGCGCCCCAGTCCGACACCAGGAACTTCATCCTCGCCCGGTTGCGCAGCCTGCGGTAACCGTAGTCGCGGAAGATCTGCACAACGGCGTTCCAGACCTCCGCGACCTCCTCCACCGGAACCCAGGCTCCCAGGCGTACCGCGAGCTTGGGGTTGGTGGACAGGCCACCGCCGACCCACAGGTCGAAGCCGGGGCCGTGCTCGGGGTGCTCGACCCCGATCAGCGAGATGTCGTTCGTCTCGTGAACCACGTCCTGGCGCGGGGAACCCGAGATGGCTGTCTTGAACTTGCGCGGCAGGTTCGAAAGTGATTCGTCACCGATGTAGCGTTCGGTGATCTCCCTGATCGCCGGGGTGGCGTCGACGATCTCATCGGCGGCGATGCCCGCGACCGGGGAGCCGAGCACGACGCGGGGGCAGTCACCACAGGCCTCGGTGGTGTACAGCCCGACGGACTCCAGCTTTTGCCAGATGGCGGGCATGTCCTCCACCCGGATCCAGTGCAGCTGGACGTTCTGCCGGTCGGTGATGTCGGCGGTGTCGCGGGCGTAGGTCTGCGAGATCTCACCGATCACCCGCAGCTGCTCGGTGGTCAGCGCGCCGCCGTCGATCCTGATGCGCAGCATGAAGTACGAGTCGTCCAGCTGCTCCGGCTCGATGGTTCCCGTCCGCGCGCCCGGGATGCCGGGAGCGCGTTGCGTGTAGAGGCCCCACCAGCGGAACCGACCGCGCAGGTCGGAGGGGTCGATGGAGTCGAAACCACGCTGCGCGTAGATGTTCTCGATGCGCCCGCGGACGTTGAGTGGGTTGTCGTCCTTCTTGGACTGCTCGTTGCCGTTCAGCGGTTCGCGGTAACCGAGCGCCCACTGGCCCTCCGCGCGGCCCTTGCCCTTACGTGCGGGTGCGCGGCGTTGTGTGGGGCTCGGTGCTTCCGTCGGGGGGACCATTCGTCCGACCTCCGCGATGACATGGCGTGACTACGCCGCGAGAGTTTTACGGGAAAAGAACGCTCACGATCCGGTTGCCGACACATCGGATCGGATGCGGACACGAAACGCGACAGGAAATACCGGGAGTTTCCGATCGGACCGACGCGGGCGACCACTCGGCACCGTGCTTCCGGAAGCGGAAACCGCGGCGGATTCGCCGAGCGAGCACCCGTCAGGTGCGAACGGGAAACCTCAACAGTCCGTGCTCCGGCACAGCGCGCTGGAGACCCGCCGTAGATCCAGGTAACGCCGGGCGACCAGCAGCAGCTCGGTGGGGGTCGCGTCCATGGTCGTCAGCGTGCCACGCACGTATCGGGTGGTCCAGGATCATCCGCATGCTGGGACAGCGCGTCACCCGTCCGTTGGCGACTCCCGTGGGCGAACACACCCGCACACAGCGGGTGCCCGGCGTGGTACCGGCGGCCCGCCGCGGGATCCGTTCCCCTCCGGTGGGAGCAACCTCACACTCGCGGAGCACTGTAGTCGATCGCCGTCGCGTGGTCACCGCGGGTCGGCGGAATCGGTGGTCGGCGTGGACCCTCCGTGCGCCCCGGCGACCCCCGGCGGGTTCCGCCACGGAAACGGCTCCGAGAACCGGGTAGACGAAGTCCCGGCGGGATGAGGCCGAGTCCGCGCTCCTGTCGGCCCTCGAACGCCCGCTGGGAGAATGTGTGTCGTGAGCACGCATCCACCGACCGGCCAACAACCACCGCAACAGGGCACGCTGCCCGCCACCGCGCTGCGCGGCGTGGGACAGCGGCCGTTCGGGATATACGTGCACGTGCCGTTCTGCGCCACCAGGTGCGGTTACTGCGACTTCAACACCTACACCGCCGACGAGCTCGCCGGCGGCGGCAGTTTCCGCGGCTGGCTCGACGCTCTCAAGGCCGAACTGGAGCTAGGGGCTCGGGTGCTGGGGGAGGGCGACCGTGCGGTTCCCCGCGCCGAGACCGTCTTCGTCGGCGGCGGAACCCCCTCACTGCTGGGTGGCGAGGGGCTGGGCGAGGTGCTCGACGCGGTACGTGCCTCCTTCGGGCTCGCCCCGAACGCCGAGGTCACCACCGAGGCCAATCCGGAGTCCACCTCCCCGGAGCTGTTCACCGCCCTGCTCGGGGCGGGCTACACCAGGGTTTCGCTGGGGATGCAGTCCGCGGCAGAGCACGTACTGCGGGTGCTGGACCGCAAGCACACGCCGGGCCGCGCCGTCGCCGCCGCGGGTGAGGCGATGGCGGCGGGGTTCGAACACGTCAGTCTCGACCTCATCTACGGCACCCCCGGCGAGAGCACCGACGACCTTCGGGGGTCGCTGGAAGCGGTGCTGGAAGCCGGGGTGGACCACGTCTCGGCCTACTCCCTGATCGTCGAGGACGGCACCGCCATGGCTCGGCGGGTCCGCCGTGGCGAGCTGCCGATGCCTGACGAGGACGTGTTGGCCGCCGATTACGAGCTCGTCGACGGGATTCTCTCCAAGGCCGGATTCGACTGGTACGAGGTCTCCAACTGGGCCACCGGCGAAGCGGCACGCTGCGCGCACAACATCGGTTACTGGCGTGGTGGTGACTGGTGGGGTGCGGGACCCGGCGCGCACAGTCACGTCGGTGGCGTGCGGTGGTGGAACCTCAAGTACCCGAGCCGTTACGCGGCCGCCCTGGGAGAGGGGACCTCGCCTGCCGCGGGGCGAGAGGTGCTCGACGCGGAGGACCGGCGGGTCGAACGCGTCATGCTGGAACTGCGGCTGCGGGAGGGACTCACCACGGAGGTGCTCGACGACGCCGGGGTCGCCGAGGCTCGGCGCGCCGTGACCGACGGCCTGCTGCGGGACGACGAGTTGCGTGCGGGACGCTGCGTGCTCACCGATCGCGGCAGACTGCTGGCCGACGGGGTGGTCCGTCGACTCGTCGGGTGATACCCACACCTGTCCCCGCGTCCCGGAGGTGCGGCTTCCGGCGGTTCATCGGGAACGGAGATTCGTCGGGGCCTCCCGACCGGGCCGGCCACGTCGGGCGCTTACGGTGCGGGCCCGGGCCCGCACACCGGTGAGAGCGGGTTTCGCGGTGCTCACGACCGCCGCCTGCCCGCCACCGTCCTCGTGGCCCTCGGCTCAGCGGTCGAAACACCGTAAACTCGGACGGTGGACCGCAGGCACGGGACGCGTGTCTGCCGAGTCGGACGTGTCCATCCCGGGGCGCGCCGAACGAGGAGGTGACGCTGGTGAATGCGGACGAGCGCCGGTTCGAGGTGCTGCGCGCGATCGTTGCCGACTACGTGTCCACCAACGAGCCGGTCGGTTCCAAGACGCTCGTCGAGCAGCACAATCTCGGTGTGTCCAGTGCCACGGTACGCAACGACATGGCCGTTCTCGAGGAGGAAGGGCTCATCGCGCAGCCGCACACCAGTGCGGGACGGATTCCCACCGACCACGGGTACCGGACCTTCGTCGACCGGCTGCACGAGATCAAACCGCTCACCTCACCGGAACGCCGTGCCATCCACGCCTTCCTGGAGGGCGCGCTGGATCTCGACGACGTGATGCGGCGGAGCGTCCGGCTGCTGGCCCAGCTCACACAGCAGGTGGCCGTGGTGCAGTACCCCACGCTGACCCAGTCCACCGTACGTCACGTCGAGGTGGTGACCATCACCTCGGCACGGCTCATGCTGGTGCTGATCACCGACACCGGGCGGGTCGATCAGCGTATGGTCGACCTGGGCGACGTCATCGGCGAGGAGGACGTCTCGCGGCTGCGAACCGTGCTCAACTCGGCGATGGCGGGCAAGCGGCTCGCCGAGGCATCCGCTTCGGTGGCCGAACTCCCGGAGCAGTCTCCCCCGGAACTGCGGGAGACCATGTCCCGGGTGTGCGGGGTGCTCATCGAGACGTTGGTGGAACACCCCGACGAGCGCATGGTGCTCGGGGGAACCCCCAATCTCACCCGCAACGTCGCCGATTTCCCCGGCTCGTTGCGCCAGGTGCTCGAAGCGCTCGAGGAGCAGGTGGTCGTACTGCGGCTGCTGGCGGCGGCACGGGACTCGGACGGTGTGACGGTTCGTATCGGGATGGAGAACGAGGCCGAGGAGATGCAGACGACCTCGGTCGTTTCCACCGGTTACGGTTCGCATGGGACGGTACTGGGGGGGATGGGCGTGGTCGGCCCCACTCGGATGGATTATCCGGGAACGATGGCAGCGGTTCGTGCCGTTGCGTCCTACGTGGGAGAGATCCTGGCGGGGCGGTGACGTCCGCGTCGGCACGTGTGGCGCGCCACGACCGGCCCTTCGGAACTCTTCGGCATGTACCCGCTAGACGAGCAGAGGAAGAGCGCACAAGGTGGCCAAGGACTACTACGGGATCCTCGGGGTATCGAAGGACGCGACCCAGGATCAGATCAAGCGGGCTTACCGCAAGCTTGCGCGGGAACTCCATCCCGACGTCAACCAGGAGGACGGCGCGCAGGAGCGCTTCCGAGAGGTAAGCACTGCTTACGAAGTTCTTTCGGATCCCCAGAAGCGCCAGATGGTCGACCTGGGCGGGGACCCGATGGACAGCGGGGGAGGTGCCGCGGGCGGTCGCGCCGGTGGCGACCCCTTCGCCGGATTCGGCGGCCTCGGCGACATCATGGACGCGTTCTTCGGTGGCGGATCCGGCGGCGCCGGCGGACGTGGACCGCGCAGCCGGATGCAGCAGGGATCCGACGCCCTGCTGCGGCTGGAGCTGACGCTGGAGGAGTGCGCCCAGGGAGTCAACCGCGATGTCACCGTCGACACGGCTGTCGTCTGTGACAACTGTGAGGGAGGCGGCTCCAGTGCGGGGAGCGCTCCCTCCACCTGTGACACCTGTGAGGGCCGCGGCGAGATCCAGTCGGTGCAGCGCTCCTTCCTCGGGCAGGTCATGACCTCGCGTCCCTGCCCCGTCTGCCGCGGCTTCGGCGAGGTGATCACGGATCCCTGCCAGCAGTGCGGCGGTGACGGGCGGGTTCGCTCCCGGCGCACCATCACGGTGAAGATCCCGGCCGGTGTCGGTGACGGGATGCGTGTCCGGCTCGCCGGTGAGGGCGAGGTCGGTCCCGGCGGCGGTCCCGCCGGCGACCTGTTCGTCGAGGTCGAGGAACTGCAACACGAGCGGTTCGTCCGCGACGGTGCCGATCTGCACTGCCACGTTCAGGTGCCCATGACCGCGGCGGCGCTGGGCACGGTGGTCAACATCCCAACCCTCGAGGACGAGGAGGAGCTGACGGTCGAGCCCGGCACGCAGCCGGGTACCGAGTACGTGCTCGACGGCCGCGGGCTGCCCAAGCTGCGTTCCAACGGACGGGTGAGCGGCCACGGCGACCTGCACGTTCACCTGGATGTACGGGTGCCGACGAAACTGGACGAGGACCAGGCCGACCTGCTGCGGCAGTTGGCCACCGTGCGTGAGGAGGAGCAGCCGGAACCCACCGTCAGCGCCGGTGGCAACGGGCATCGCAACGGCATCTTCTCCCGCTTCCGCGGCTTCGGTCACCGCTGATTCCGCCCGCACCGCTGATTCCGCCCGGCCCCGTTCTCGCGGGGTCGGAACGGGACACGGTTCCCGCGCGGCTCGGCGGTCCACCGTGTCTCGGCTCGTCTCCCGGAAGGGGTTAGCGAGATGTCATCCACCCTCCCGGTCTTCTCGGTCGAGGAGCTGCCCACGGGCGAGCTCGCCCGGCTGGACGGACCCGAGGGCAAGCACGCCGCCACAGTGCGCCGGATGCGTTCCGGCGCCCGGCTGTTGCTGTCGGACGGGCGGGGCGGTGTGGCCGAGTGCCTGGTGACCGACGTCGCAAGGGACGCCCTGGACCTGGAGGTGGTGCGGCGGGACAGGGTCCCCGCCGCCGAACCCCGGGTTCGACTGGTCCAGGCGCTGGTCAAGGGTGACCGCGGTGAACTCGCCGTCGAACTGGCCACGGAGGCGGGGGTCGATCTCGTCACTCCCTGGCGGGCCGAGCGTTGCGTGGCGCGCTGGGAGGACGGTCCTCGTGGCGCCAAGGCACTGGCGCGGTGGCGCAATTCCGCGCTGCAGGCCGCCAAACAGGCACGCAGGGCCTGGACCCCCACGGTGACCGAGCCCTGCTCCACATCGGAGGTCGCGGATACGCTGCGTGGCAGCGAGGCCGCTTTCGTGCTGCACGAGTCCGCAGAGCTCGGACTGGCCGACGTCGAGCTGCCCACCGCCGGTGAGATCGCCGTGGTCGTCGGCCCGGAGGGCGGCATCACCGATCAGGAGCTGTCGACACTGCGTGCGGCGGGTGTCCGGCCGGTCCGGCTGGGGCACGAGGTGCTGCGAGCCTCCACCGCGGGTGCCGTGGCGCTCGGAGCGCTGGGCGCGCTCACGCCCCGCTGGCGGTGATCGGGGATCGGGCGGAGCACCCGGTCACGGCGTGATCGGCGGTGGATAGTCTCGCGGGTATGACCGATAGCGAACCCTCCCTGTTCGAACGGATGATCGCGGGCGAGATCCCCGCCGATTTCGTGCACACCGACGAGCGCACGATCGCGATCCGCGACATCAGTCCGCAGGCACCGGTCCACGTGCTGGTGGTCCCCCGCGAGCGGTACCGCAACGCCGCCGAGCTGGCCGCGGCGGATCCGGAGCTGTTGTCCGAACTCGTCCGGGTGGCGGGGCGGATCGCCGAGAGCGAGGGGATCGCGGAATCGGGGTACCGCCTGCTGTTCAACACCAACTCCGACGCCGGGCAGACCATCTTCCACGTGCATCTGCACCTGCTCGGCGGGCGCCAGTTGGGGCCGTTGGCCTGACCGGCCGACCTGACCAGCCCGGCAGCGTGGCACGCGGGTGTGCTCGGCGCGTCCCGGGGAACGAGCATCGGCGCTAATCCAGTTGTTCGTTGCTCTACCATTGACAGTGACAGGATCCAGTACCGAAATCGCGCTCCAGCGCAGGAAGCAGGCCGGTAACAGCGTGGCCGGAACCGCAGCGGACGGGGCGGCGGCTCGTTCGGGAAACGAGTCGTCCCAGCCCCAGAAGGCACAGTCCACCCGAACAGTGCCCGACACGGCGGTGCTCGCCCTGCTCGGCTCGAAGGACGAGAACCTTCGGACCGCGGAGGACGCACTCGACGCCGATGTCCACGTACGGGGCAACGAGGTGAGCATCTCCGGGGAGCCCACCGAGGTCGCGTTCGCCGAGCGGGTGTTCGACGAACTCATCGAGTTGGTTTCCAAGGGCAACCAGCTCACACCCGACATCGTGCGTCGCAGCGTGACGATGCTTTCCACCAGTAACGGGGACTCGCCCAGTGACGTGCTGACCATGGACGTGCTGTCCCGTCGCGGGCGCAGTATCCGTCCGAAGACCGCCAACCAGAAGCGCTACGTCGACGCCATCGACGAGAACACGGTCGTCTTCGGCATCGGACCGGCCGGAACGGGCAAGACCTATCTGGCGATGGCCAAGGCCGTGCAGGCCCTGCAGGCCAAGGAGGTCAACCGCATCATCCTCATCCGGCCCGCCGTGGAGGCCGGGGAGCGGTTGGGGTATCTGCCGGGAAGTCTCTACGAGAAGATCGATCCCTATCTGCGGCCGCTCTACGACGCGCTGTACGACATGATCGACCCCGAATCGGTCCCCAGGCTGACCCAGGCCGGAACCATCGAGGTCGCCCCGCTGGCCTACATGCGCGGGCGTACCCTCAACGACGCCTTCATCATCCTCGACGAGGCGCAGAACACTACGCCGGAACAGATGAAGATGTTTCTGACCAGGCTGGGCTTCGGCTCCAAGATCGTGGTTACCGGTGACGTGACGCAGATCGACCTGCCCGGTGGTCAGCGCAGCGGGCTCAAGGTCGTCCGCGAGATCCTGGAGGGGATCGACGACATCCTGTTCTCGACCCTGGACAGCAAGGACGTGGTGCGGCATCGCCTGGTCGGTGAGATCGTCAACGCGTACGACCGTTGGCAGGAACACCAGGACGGTGAGGGCGGCAATCCTGCGCGAAGGACACGACTTTCCGAGGGGCGGGCGCACGAGCAGGCATGAGTATCGAGATAGCCAACGAGTCCGTCGTACGGGTGCCCGAGACCACCATCGTCTCCGTTGCCCGCTTCACGCTGGACCGCATGGGCGTGAGCAGGTTGGCCGAGCTGTCCATCGTGCTGGTCGAGCTCGACGTGATGGCCGACCTGCACGAACGCTGGATGGACCTGTCCGGTCCCACCGACGTGATGGCGTTTCCCATGGAGGAGTACGAGGCGCCACGCGGGCAGGACTCCACCGAGACCAGCCCGGGACTGCTCGGTGACATCGTGCTGTGTCCCGAGTTCGCCAGGGATCAGGCACGTAAGGCCGGTCACGGGATGGAGGACGAACTCTACCTGCTCACGGTGCACGGGGTGCTGCATCTGCTCGGCTACGACCACGCCGAGCCGGAGGAGGAACGCGAGATGTTCGCGTTGCAGAACCGGTTGCTCGCCGAGTTCCGCGAGGCCAAGACGGAGGCCGATCGCGCCGCGCAGCAACGCGACGCCGATTCACGAGTGCTGGGCGTGGTGGGGCTCGACGAGTCCCAGGAGGCCACGGCCGACGGCGATTCCGAACGGTAACGGACTTTCTCATCGTGTTCACCGGGATCATGGCGCTGCTGGTGTGGGCCGTGTCGTTGGTGTTGGCGGCCGGTGTGTTCGCGGCTGCCGACGCGGCCATCGGAACGGCTTCGCACGCCAGGGTCGAGGAGCTGCTGCGGCAGGGGAGGGCCGGAGCGGCACAGTTCGCCAGGGTGCTGGCCGACCGCCCCAGGCACGTCAACCTGTTGCTGCTGTTGCGGTTGACCTGCGAGCTCACCGCGACGGTGCTGGTAACCGTCATGGTGCTCGAGGTGAGCGCCACGCCGGGTTGGTCGGTGCTGTTCGCCGTGCTGATCATGTTGGTGGTTTCCTACGTGCTCGTCGGCGTGGGACCGCGAACCATAGGTCGCCAGCATCCCTACGGGGTGGGACTCGTGGTGGCGGGACCGGTAGCCGTGTTGGCCCGTCTGCTCAACCCGCTGACGCGGTTGCTGATTTTCGTGGGAAACGCCATCACCCCCGGCCGTGGTTTCCGTGAGGGGCCGTTCTCCTCGGAAGTGGAACTGCGGGAGCTCGTCGATCTGGCCGGGGAGCGCGGCGTGGTCGCCGCCGGTGAGCGCGAGATGATCCACTCGGTCTTCGAGCTCGGCGACACCACGGCACGCGAGGTGATGGTGCCGCGCACCGAGATGATCTGGATCGAGCGCGTCAAGACTCCCCGGCAAGCACTGGCGCTCGCCCTGCGTTCCGGTTTCTCCCGTATTCCCGTGATCGGTGACAGTGTCGACGACATCGTCGGGGTCGTCACGCTCAAGGAACTGGCCAGGATGACCACCGAGCGCGGTGAGTCCACCGATTCCGAGAGCGTCCGGGTCTCCGAGCTGATGCGGGAGGCCAGTTTCGTGCCGGACTCCAAGCGGCTGGACGAGTTGCTCAAGGAGATGCAGCTCTCGCGCAGTCACATGGCGATAGCCGTGGACGAGTACGGCGGCACGGCGGGACTGCTGACCATCGAGGACATCATCGAGGAGATCGTCGGTGAGATCACCGACGAGTCCGACCGGGAGGAACACCGTCCGGTCGAGTGGCTCGACGAGGAACTGGTTCGGGTCAGTTCACGATTGCCGGTGGCCGATCTCGCGAGCCTGTTCGAGGTGGAGCTCGACGATTCCGAAGTCGAGACCGTGGGAGGGCTGCTCGCGCAGCGCCTCGGCCGTGTCCCCCTCCCCGGGGCCGAGGCCGAGATATCCGGACTCCGGTTGCGTGCCGAGGGGGGCAAGGACCATCGCGGTCGTATCCGGATCAACGCGTTGCTGGTTCGCAGGGCGAGTGAGTCCAACGGGCACAACGCCGCTGATGACGAAAGGAATTCGCAGCATGGCTGAACGCACCGAGACCGTGACCGAGCAGCTCGATCCCGAGGACAGCAAGATCGTGACGTTGGCACGGTCGGCGCGGGCGCGCATCGGCGCGGCGGAGGGCGCCGCCGTGCGCGACACCGACGGCAGAACCTACACCGGTTGCACCGTGCGATTGACCGCGCTGCGGCTGACCGCGTTGCAGGTGGCGGTGGCCACCGCCGTCTCCAGCGGGGCCGAGGGGCTGGAAGCGGCGGCCGTTGTCACTGAGGCGGGTGAAGTGGACGCCGACTCGGTGGCGGCGGTTCGGGAGCTGGCGAGTACGGCCCCGGTGCTCCGGGCGGGCGGCGACGGCGAGGTCGTCGAGCTCTCGCGAGGGGCCTGACGAATCCGGCCGGAGCCGGTCGGGTGGCTCAACGCCACTCGGTCAGTCCCGCGTCGTAGGGGGAGGCACGTGGTGGTGGTTCCTCCCCCGCTTCGGTGAAGGCCTGCAACGCCCGCACCAATCCCGCGCGATCCTCGTGCGGGATTCGTTCGACGATGGCCGAGATCTCGCTACGGCGGTACTCGGTGACCCGATCCACCAGGTCGCGGCCCGCTTCGGTGAGGCTGACCGTGATCTCCCGCCGTGACTCGGGATTGCTGTTGCGCTGCGCCCACCCCGCTGTGACCAGCCTGTCCACCGTTCTGGTCGCCGTGGACGGATTCACTCCCAGCATCTCCGCGAGCGAGACCAGCTTCAGCGGGCCCCGCGACCCGAGGGCCACCAGCAGTCGGAACTGCGGCAGCGTGATCGGTCCGGCGACCGCGGCGACCGATTTCGCCGAGACTCCCACCAGTAACCGGGAAGCGGTCAGCACCGCCTCGGTGATCGCGTCCACCTCGTCACCGTTCGGCGGCATTTCGTTACGCATGTCGCCATTTTCACATTGACGTGCACAGGGCAAGACTTGCATCATGCAACGGTGATGGCGGAAGCCGTAAAACGATCGATAGCCCTGCCCGTAGCGGTACGTGGGCGGATCGGAATCTGGCTCCGCGAACGTGGCAGCGGCCTGATGGCCCTCGCACTGCTGGTCGGCCTCGGTTCGGGGCTCGGCGCCATAGCCTTTCGGTGGCTGATCACGTCCGCGACCGAGCTGTTCTCCGGACGTCCCGAATACACCGACGTGCCCGGTGCGCCACACCCCTGGTTGCCCGCACTCGGAATCTGGTTTCTGGTGCTGGTTCCCGCCGTCGCGGGACTCATCTACGGCCCACTGGTCTACTGGTTCGCTCCCGAAGCCAAGGGACACGGGGTTCCCGAGGTCATGTACGCCGTGTCGGAACGCGGCGGCCGGATAAAACCGCAGGTCAGTCTCGTTAAGGCTCTGGCCTCGGCGCTGTGCATCGGTGGTGGCGGATCCGTCGGCCGGGAAGGTCCGATCGTGCAGATCGGCTCCGCGCTCGGCTCGACCATGGGACGCGGCATGCGGCTCACCGAGCGCAGAATGCGCGTGCTGGTCGCCTGCGGCGCGGCGGGCGGTATCGCCGCCACGTTCAACGCCCCCATGGCGGGACCGTTCTTCGCGATGGAACTCATCCTGCGCGACTTCACGGTGGAGTCCTTCGGCGCCGTGGTGCTGTCCAGCGTCACCGCCAGCGTGATCGGCCGTGCCGTGATGGGCAACGAGGCGTTCCTCTCGCTGCCCGCCTTCCACCTGCGGAACCCGAGCGAATTCCTGCTGTTCGCGCTGCTCGGCGTGCTCATCGGTGCCTCCGGGGTGCTGTTCTCCAAGGTCCTCTACCGCATGGAGGACCTCTGCGACCGAATATGGCGTGGCCCGGAGTGGTTGCGTCCCGGCGTCGGCGGGTTGTTCCTCGGCCTGCTGTTGCTGGTGCTGCCGCAGATGTACGGCGTCGGCTATCCGGTGCTGGGCAACGCCATCAACGGCAACTACGCTATCTGGTTCCTGGTGGTACTGCTGCTGGGCAAGATGCTCGCCACCAGCCTCACCATCGGCATCGGCGGATCCGGGGGCGTGTTCGCACCCGCGCTGTTCATCGGCGGCATGGGCGGCACCGCGTTCGGCCTCGTCGCTCACGGACTGATCCCGGAGATCGCCGGATCGCCGGGAGCCTACGGGCTCATCGGAATGGGGGCGGCCTTCGCCGGATCGGCACGGGCACCCATAACGGCCGTGATCATCCTGTTCGAGCTGACCGGGCAGTACTCGATCATCCTGCCACTGATGCTCGCCGTCGTGGTCGCGACGTTGATCAGCAGAACGCTCAGCAGGGACACCATCTACACCACCAAGCTGAGCAGGCGCGGCATCGACCTCGACGCCAGGCAACGGCGTGGTCGGTTGCCGGACCGCACGGTCGCCGACGTGATGGATCCGTTGCCGGAAACGTTGACCACGAGGACCAAGCTCTCCGAAGCCGCGCAACGGCTGGCCCAGAGCGCTGACTCCGTGCTGCCCGTGCTGGACGACGAAGGGCGCTACAAGGGGTGTGTCACGGCTGGGGCCGTGGCCGAAGTGCTCGGGGACGGCACCGTGGACAACGGCGAGGTCGGCGACCTGCTGGAGATTCCCCCGGCGATCGCTTCCGGGACCAAGCTCGTCGACGCGCTCGACTCGCTGGTCTCCGTCGAGGTGACCGCCGCTCCCGTGCTGGAGGGGCAGGGCACCCAACCGGTCGGTTGGATCAGTCACCGAACGCTGTTGAGCTGCATGGGGACGACCACCAACAGCGGCTGACAACGGTTTTCAAGGGCGTGTTCTCGGGGCCCGTCCAGCTTGCCCCGCCGCGGTCAGCGGTGGGGCGACCGGGCTCCCCACACGTCGGTGGGATGGCGGGCACGTCAGAATAGAGCCGTGACCAGCTCAAGCGAAACACATCGATCCGGATTCGCCTGCTTCGTGGGACGTCCCAACGCCGGCAAGTCGACGTTGACCAACGCGCTCGTCGGCACGAAGGTGGCCATCACCTCCAGCAAGCCGCAGACCACGCGGCACGCGATCCGAGGGATCGTGCACCGGACCGACGCGCAGTTGGTCATCGTGGACACGCCGGGACTGCACCGCCCCCGAACCCTGCTGGGAGAACGACTCAACGACCTGGTGCACGAAACGTGGTCCGAGGTCGATGTCATCGGCTTCTGCGTGCCCGCCGACCAGAAGATCGGCCCCGGCGATCGCCACATCGCCGCGGAACTCGCCAAGGTCGCCCGTCGTACCCCGGTGATCGGTGTCGTCACCAAGACCGATGTGGTGAGCAGACCACGCGTGGCCCAACAACTGGTCGCCATGCAGGAACTCATGGACTTCACCGAGATCGTTCCGGTCTCGGCGGTGGACCGGTTCCAGATGGACGTGCTCTCCGATCTGCTGGTGCGGCAGGTTCCGGAGGGACCGCAGCTGTACCCGGACGGCGAGATCACCGACGAGCCCGAGGAGTCGTTGATCTCCGAACTCATCCGCGAGTCGGCCCTGGAAGGGGTGCGCGACGAACTGCCGCACTCACTGGCGGTGGCCATCGACGAGATGGCACCCAGGGAGGGCTACGACAACCTGGTGGACATCTACGCGTCGCTGTACGTGGAGCGTTCCAGCCAGAAGGCCATCGTGATCGGTAGGAGCGGGGAACGCCTCAAGGAGGTCGGCGAGACCGCCAGGCGGCACATCCAGGCGCTGCTTGGCAGCAAGATTTTCCTGGATCTGCAGGTGAAGGTCGCCAAGGAATGGCAGCGTGATCCCAAGCAACTTCGCAAACTGGGCTTCTAGAATCGCGGCGCGAGTTCGTTCGGCTCGCGCGATCGTGTCTTCGACCGGGTTGGGACGTTCCGGTGTGAGTCCGGTCCACAGCAGGGCGGCGGGGGGTCCCGCGAGTGTTGTCTCCAGCCGTCACGGCGCTGGTCCGCACGCGAGTGGTGCTCTTCGCGCTACGCGTTCGTCGCTATCAACGGTAGGGTGGCGATGCCGAGCAAGATCACCGGCACGATCACCAGGAGTGCCAGTCCGAGCACGCAGTAGCCGACAACCAGTCCGGCCGTGGCCATGCCGTCTCCCTCGGTCCCGTCGCGCCGGATCTGTTTCTTGGCCACGTGCCCGAACACTACTCCCAAGATCGCCGGTATGAGTCCCAGTCCCCACATGCATGTCAACAGGATGCTCGACAGCGAGAGCACCATCGAGGTGATCGCCATTCCGTTGTTCCGGGGAGGCCGCGCAGTGGGATAAACCGGTCCGCCCGGCTGGGCCGGCGGGTACTGCTGATACTGGGGATACTGCTGGTACTGGGGATACTGCTGGTACTGGGGGTACGGTTGGTCCGGCTGGTAACCGGGATAACCACCCCCGTGCGAGCCCTGGTAGGGCTGTGGAAAGCCACCGCTGTCCGACGGCGGGTTGTGCGGGTTCGGATCGTACGGATCGCTCATGCTGCTCCTTCTGGGTTGTCGGCCAGATCCAACCACGCCGGACGACCGAAGTGACGCACCGTCCCGAACCGGCTGAGCCGTGGGTACGACCTGCACGCTCGGCGTCCGCGGTGGACTCTCGTCCGTCGCGGGCAGTGCGGATTCGATGCGGCACCCCACCCTTGTGGTTCCTCGCCGTGGGAGAAATCGTGCGGTACGAGAACCGTACCGAGGCGCTCTCCCGCGAGTGCCGCGAAATCGTAGGAGGGGGAGCCCTTCGTGCCCCGCGGTCGTGGCCGCGAGCCGGACATCCGCGCGTTCGCCGGACATCGAAATCGGACAAGCGTGCTCGGCCCGTGACTCGTCGGAGGTGATTCTTGGGGACCGGATCCGCGTCCCGTCGATTCGGGCCGCTCCGTACGCTCTCGGTGGCCGTCGGGCTCGGCGTCATCGCCGCGGTGTTGCTGATCTCACCCGTAGGGCCGTCGTGCCCGTTCAGGATGCTGGGACTGGACGGCCCCATGTGCGGAGGTACTCGCATGCTCCGGGCGTTGCTGGCGGGTGATCCGTTGCTCGCCCTGGATTTCAACGCCTTCGCGCTGCTGGTGTTGTCCCCGGTGGCGCTGTCCCTGTTCGTGGCGGCGGCACGTTTCGAGCTGGGCAGAACACGGCGGATCTGGCCCGCGGGCCGTGGCGGGATGGTGTGCGCGTACCTGCTGGGAGTGGGGCTGCTGCTGTGGACGATCCTCCGCAACATTCCCGTGCCGCCCCTGACGACGCTGTCCACCTGAGTCCCCCGCGATGGGATGATGTGAACGTGAGCCTGTATCGGGATGTCGGTGTCGTGCTGCGCGTGGGCAAGCTCGGCGAGGCCGACCGGATCGTCACACTGCTGACCCGGCGGTACGGCAAGGTGCGCGCCGTGGCCAAGGGGGTGCGTCGCACCGGTTCCCGGTTCGGCGCCAGGCTGGAACCGTTCGCACACGTGGATGTCCAGCTGCACACTGGAAGAACGCTCGATGTGATCACCCAGGTGCAGACCCTGGACGCCTTCGGGATGGGGATAGTCGGCGACTACCGGCGCTACACCACGGCCTGTGCCGCGTTGGAGACCGTCGACCGCATCGTCGCGGAGGAACGAGAACCGGTGCTGCGCGTGTACCTGCTTACCGTCGGGGCGCTGCGCGCCTTCAGCGGCAGGGACCGGGATCCCTCGCTGGTGCTGGACTCCTTCGTGCTGCGGGCCATGGCGTTCGCGGGGTGGTCACCGGCGCTGGGCGAATGCGCCCGTTGCGGTCTCGCCGGGCCACACCCGGCGTTCAGCGTGGCCGCGGGAGGCACGATCTGCGCCGAGTGCAGGCCCACGGGCGCGGTTCGTCCGGCCGCTACGACGATCCGACTGCTGAATGCCCTGCTCAACGGTGAGTGGGCAGTGGCGGAGGACTCGGGGGAAGCCGTACGCGGCGAGGCCAGCGGGTTGGTCGCCGCACACCTGCAGTGGCATCTGGAGCACCGGTTGCGGTCGTTGCCCCTCGTCGAGCGGCACGCGGCGGCTGATCCGGAGGTGCGCGAGCACGAGTCGCCGAATCCCGTGCCCGAGCTCATCCGGCAACGCGCGAGCGGGGTCGAGGACCCGGTCGAGCGCGACACTCCGACCGAGGCAACCCAGTCGGCCCAGCCCGGATCGGCCCAGCCCGGATCGGCCCAGCCCGATTCCGTCACCGGATCGGGGGATTCGTGATAGTCCGCCCCTGTCGTCCCGAGGACGCCGTGGCGGTACGCCGGATCTGTGTGGCCACGGGGGACGCGGGAGAGCACTCGCGTCACATCCTGCGTGACCCGGAGCTGATGGCCCACGTTTTCGCGGGACCCTATCTCGCCCTGCAACCGCGACTGTGCTTTCTGGCCGAGATCTCGGGACAACCGCTCGGTTATGTGGTGACGGCACTGGACTCGGCCGAGTTCTACCACCGCTGGCAGCGGGAGTGGACCCCGGCGTTCGTGACCAGTCATCCGCTCACCGGTGCCGAGGAACGGTCCGACGACGCCGACGAGCACTTGCGGTTGCTGCTGCATCGACCGCTGCGAATGCTGCTGCCGGAGTCGGGGAGCTATCCTTCGCACCTGCACATCAACGTGCTTTCCGGAGCCCGTCGTAGCGGACTGGGCGCGGCGCTGCTGCGTACACTGTTCACCGCGCTGGAACAGGCCGGTTCCCCGGGGGTGCAGCTCGGTGTGCGGGCCACCAATGCCGCCGCTCACGCGTTCTACCGTGCGATGGGGATGACACGCCTGCCGTTGGACGACGGCCCCGCCATCCGGTTCGGCCGACCACTGGGCGGGTAGTGCCGTCGCGTTCGCGAGAATGGGCGACGGTTCGGGAAGGACTCGGCCCAGCGATCACGAAGGGGACCCATCGATGCTGCGACGCCGCGGGCGGGACAGGGAAGCGCCGAACGTACGGGCGCCCGACCCGCATCCCTCCGGAGCACAACCCCCCTCACTTCCACCGGAGCTGGTGCCCAACCACGTCGCCGTGGTCATGGACGGCAACGGCAGGTGGGCCAATGAGCGCGGTCTGCCGCGCATCGAAGGGCACAAACGCGGTGAGGCGGTGGTCCTGGAACTGACGCGCGGGGCGATCCAACTGGGGGTGCGGTGGCTGTCGCTGTACGCCTTCTCCACCGAGAACTGGAAACGCAGCCCCGATGAGGTCAAGTTCCTGATGGGCTTCAACCGGGACGTGATCCACCGCAGGGTGGACGAGCTCGACGAACTCGGTGTGCGGGTGCGTTGGGCGGGTCGGCGTCCCAAGCTCTGGCGCAGTGTCGTCGACGAGCTGCGGACCGCGGAGCGGCGTACCGCCGAGAACCAGGTCATGAACCTGACGATGTGCGTCAACTACGGGGGGCGCGCGGAGATCGGTGACTCGGCGCGGGAGATCGCCAGACTCGCCGCGGCGGGCAAGATCAATCCGGACAAGGTGGACCAGCGTACGGTGGCACGCCACCTGTACCAGCCCCAGATGCCGGATGTGGATCTGTTCATCCGTCCCTCCGGGGAGCGCCGTACCTCCAACTTCATGCTCTGGCAGTCCGCCTATGCCGAGATGGTCTTTCAGGACACGCTGTTCCCGGACGTGGACCGTACTCACTTCTGGGAAGCCTGCGCCGCTTACGCGCGCCGTGATCGTCGATTCGGCGGTGCGGTGGACCGAACCGAGCTGGATTCGAGCTCGGCCGAGCCCGATGGGGAGCAACATTGATGTCGAGTGAAGCCGCCGGGACGGCCGATCTGCTGACAGTGGCCAAACGCGCGCTGGAGAACTACTACGAGGTACGGGTCGACGACGACGGCGCGCTGACCTTCCTGCACTCCGGTACGCCGTGCGCGTTGCAGGCGATGCGCCTCGCCGAGGGGCTGACCGTGCTGAGCCTGACCTGCGTAATCGCCTGGGACCTGCCCCAGGAGGACGCGATAGCCCGATGGGTGGCCGAACGCGCCGGTCAGGGCATGTTCGGCACGCTCGGTGTGGTGCGCACCGAGGGAGGAACTGATCTCACGCTGCGCTATGCGTTCCCCGCGGACGGGATGACCGAGGAGCCGTTGGCCACGTTGCTGATGCTCGTGGTTTCCGGCGGGTCGCAGCTGCGGGGGGAACTCGCCGAGGCGTTCGGCTCCGAGGTGGTGGCCGGGTTCGGCGATCCCGGCTGAGCGGGACCTCGATCCGGTGGCACAGGGAGCACGGGCCCGATCAGTGAGCTCTCCGGGGGCCGTGTGTGGCCGTTCGCGACTCCGGTCACCGCATGGCCCGCCGCGGGCGGGTGTCGCCCGCCCGGTGGAGATCAGAGTCCGCACTCGGAGCAGGTGCCGATTATCTCGACGGTGTGATCCACCTCGGAGAAGCCGTGCTCGGTGGCGATCCGTTCCGCCCAGTCCTCCACCGGGGGGTCCGCCACCTCGACCGTTCTGCCGCAGTACCGGCAGACCAGATGGTGGTGGTGGTCGGTGGAGCACTTCCGGTAGACGGCTTCCCCGGAGTCACTGCGAAGTACGTCGATCTCACCCGCGTCGGCCAGCGATTGCAGCGTGCGGTAGACGGTTGTCAGCCCGATCCCCTCGCCGCGGTTCCGCAGCTGCTCGTGCAGCTCCTGCGCGGAGCGGAAATCGTCGATCTCGCTGAGCAGACGCGACACCGCGGCCCGCTGCTTGGTGGACCGCAGACCCGGGATCGCGGCCGAGGGACGCTCGCTGGAGGTCACGCTTTCTCCGTCTTCTGCTCGGGTGTGTGTACGGGATTGCAAGTGGATTCTCGTTCTCGCGTGCCGCCCCGTTCCGGGTAGGTCGACGACCCTTCGGTCGAATCGTGTCATCGACTAGGGCGCGTTCACTGTGGAGGCGTTCTCGTCCTCCGAATCCTCTTCCGCGTGGGCTACGGCGTCCACGACTATGTGCGCCAGATGGTCGTCGACCAACCGGTAGACCACCTCGCGCCCGTTGCGGCGGCCACGCACCACACCGGCCGTTTTCAGCACCCGAAGGTGTTGGCTGATGAGTGGTTGGGCCACGCCGAGCGCGTCGACGAGCTCGTGCACACAGCGTTCGCCGGCACGCAGTTGCAGCACGATGGCGATCCGCACCGGCGCGGCCAGTGCCCGCAGCAACTCACCCGCCTCGGTAAGGGTGTCCGGGTCACCGGCGGGGACCGTGGCCGGTTCGGCTCGTTCGCCGGAGTGCTCTTCGTCGTTGCGCATGAGAGGTGATCAGCGGCACTACCACGTGATGACCGACCGTCCGCCGGTCACGGCGGTACGAGTCCTCCGAGGCACACGCGGCGCAGTGTCGTGGCCGAAGGGGTCCTTTCGTCGCCTCGTCGCGAGTTGGTCGTGGAACACCGTCCATCCTACGGGCGTCGTCCACTTCGGCGGGCGCAGCCGAGCTCGCGGGTGTCGGCACTGCGGGGTGGGGCCGCGCCGCCCTCGATGCTGCCTCGGTACGCTGGGAAACTCACCGTCGGGAATCCGCGGGACCAGCCCGGCCGATTCGTCGAGTACCGAACCGACTTCCGGCCGGAGCCCGAGCAACCAGCGACAAGCGTGGAGTGAGCGTGCCCACCGACCAGATCGAAACGATCGTGAATCTGTGCAAGCGTCGTGGCTTCGTCTACCCGAGCGGCGAAATTTACGGCGGTACCCGGTCGGCATGGGATTACGGGCCGCTCGGGGTGGAGCTCAAGGACAACATCAAGCGCCAGTGGTGGCGCAGCATGGTGCAGGGGCGGGACGACGTCGTCGGCCTGGACTCCTCGGTCATCCTGCCGCGTGAGGTCTGGGAAGCGTCCGGGCACGTGCAGGAGTTCGTGGATCCGTTGGTCGAGTGCACCGCCTGTCACCACCGGCACCGTTCCGACCAGCTCGCCGAGGAGTACGCCGAGCGCACCGGCAAGGACGTCGACGACAGCGACCTCTCCGAGGTGCCCTGCCCGAACTGCGGGAACCGCGGCCAGTTCACCGAGCCGAAGATGTTCAACGGCCTGCTCAAGACCTTCCTGGGGCCTGTCGACTCGGAGGAGGGGCTGCACTACCTGCGCCCGGAGACGGCTCAGGGCATCTTCGTCAACTTCCTGAACGTGATGACCACGGCGCGCAAGAAACCACCGTTCGGGATCGGCCAGGTCGGCAAGTCGTTCCGCAACGAGGTGACCCCCGGAAACTTCATCTTCCGCACCCGCGAGTTCGAGCAGATGGAGATGGAGTTCTTCGTCGAGCCGGGTGAGGACGAGTCCTGGCACGAGTACTGGATCTCCAACCGCACCGAGTGGTACACCGGGCTCGGCATCGATCCGAACAACATCCGCCATTACGAGCACCCCAAGGAAAAGCTCTCGCACTACTCCAAGCGGACCGTCGACATCGAGTACCGCTTCGGCTTCAGCGGCAGCGAGTGGGGTGAGCTGGAGGGCATCGCGAACCGGACGGACTTCGACCTGACCACCCACTCCAACCACTCCGGGGTGGACCTGTCGTACTTCGACCAGACCAGCAACTCCCGCTACCGTCCCTACGTGATCGAACCCGCGGCCGGGCTCGGCAGGCCGATGATGGCCTTCCTGGTCGACGCCTACCGCGAGGACGAGGCCCCCAACGCCAAGGGCGGGGTGGACAAGCGCGTCGTGCTCAAGCTCGACCGCAGGCTGGCGCCGATCAAGGTCGCGGTGCTGCCGCTGTCGCGGAACGCCGACCTCTCCCCGAAGGCGCGGGACGTCGCGGCCACGCTGCGCCGCAACTGGAACATCGACTTCGACGACGCGGGCGCCATCGGAAGGCGCTATCGCAGGCACGACGAGATCGGTACCCCGTTCTGCGTCACGGTCGACTTCGACTCGCTGTCCGACCACGCGGTGACGGTGCGCGAACGCGACACGATGGAGCAGGAGCGGGTGGCCATCGACAAGCTGGAGGCGTATCTGGCGGCTCGCCTGGTCGGCTGCTGATCCCGGGGCTCGCGCGTCGTCGGTGGCGGATCTGCAACGATGCGTGACGTGACCCATCACCCCGAAACCGGTCAGGCACGGCGCCGTGGGCGCATCACCGTCTGGATAGGCCGAGCAGTCCTCGGTGCGCTGCTGGTCGCCTCGCTGGTGCTCGGTGGTACCGCTTTCCGGGTCTGGCAGGTAGCGCTCGTCGATCACCGGCGCAGCGCCGACATGATCGTGGTTCTCGGGGCCGCGCAGTACAACGGGGACCCCTCCCCGGTGTTGCGCGGCAGGCTGGAGCACGCGCTGGAGCTCTACCGGAGTGGGCTCTCCGAGCACATCGTCACTGTCGGCGGTAACCAGGCCGGTGACAACTACACGGAGGCCCAGGCGGGCAGCATGTGGTTGATCGAGCAAGGGGTGCCGCCGGGAGCCGTGGTGGAGGCCGAGGTCGGCAGTGACACGCTGCGCAGCATCCGTGCCGTCTCCGAGGTCGCCGAGCGCCGCGACTGGGACTCGGCGCTGATCGTCAGCGACCCCTGGCACTCCTGGCGGTGCCGGACCATGGCCGAGGACCAGGGGTTGCGGGCCATGGTCTCGCCGACCAGGAGCGGCCCGACCGAGGACGTGCGGACCGCCTACATCCTGCGCGAGGCGGCCGCGATGCTGTTCTACCGCGTCATGCACGCCTCGGCGGACGTCACCGGATACGGACTCGGCTAGCGGTAGGAGTCTCATAGACTCACCGCCGACGCGCTGACTCGTTCGCGGCGTGTTGTCGGACCCGTTCCGTAGGCTGTGGTCGATGTCCGCACTCCGGCCGCCGGGTTACACCGAGCACGACTCACAGCGGCTGGTCGACGAGTCCCCCAAGGTCTCCGAGTCGGCCGGTGGGGAACCGCTGCCGCGTGCGCCCTTCGCGCGCGATCGTGCGCGCGTGCTGCACTCGGCCGCGTTGCGTCGTCTCGCGGGCAAGACTCAGGTGATGGGGCCCGGTGAGGGTGATGTCCCCAGGACGAGGCTCACCCATTCCCTGGAGGTCGCACAGATCGGTCGAGCCATCGCGGTGGAGCTGGGAACCGATCCCGACGTGGTGGACACCGCCGGCCTGGCCCACGACATCGGTCATCCGCCGTTCGGGCACAACGGGGAAGACGCGCTCGCGGAGCTCGCGGCGGACTGCGGTGGTTTCGAGGGCAACGCGCAGACGTTGCGGATCCTGACCAGGCTCGAACCCAAACTGGTGGGGCCGGACGGTACCGAGTGCGGTCTCAACCTCACCCGTGCCTGCCTGGACGCCGCCACGAAGTACCCGTGGCCGCTGTCGCACGACGGGTACGGCAAGTTCGGGGTCTACGAGTCGGACTCGACCGTGTTCCGGTGGCTGCGGCAGGGAGCGCCTTCCCGGACGCGTTGTCTGGAGGCCCAGATCATGGACTGGGCCGACGACGTCGCCTATTCGGTGCACGACTTGGAGGACGGGGTGCACACCGGGCGGATCGCACCGCGGGCTCTGTTGGATCCCGAGGAGCGTGGGGAGATCCTGCGTATCGCGGGCAAGTACTTCCGTGGGCAGCGACCGCTGGACACCGGATCGTTGGAGGCGGCGGCTCTCGAGCTGGTGGCGAACCCCGCTCTCGCGGCCGTGCTCGACTACGACGGTTCGGTCACCGCGCAGGTGGCGCTCAAGCGGCTGACCAGTGAACTGGTGGGGCGGTTCGTCGCCGCGGCGGTACGAGCCACCAGGTCGGAGTTCGGGACCGGTCCGCTGACGCGTTACGCGGCCGATCTGGTGGTGCCGGAAGAGGTGGCCGCCGAGGTGGCGGTACTCAAGGCCACGGCGCTGCGCTACGTCATGAGCGACCCGGAGCGGTTGCGGCTGCAGGAGTCGCAGCGTCGGATCCTCACCGAGTTGGTCAACGTGCTGGCGCGGGCCGCTCCCGCCTCGTTGACTCCGGCGGCGCGGGTCGCCTGGCAGGCCGCCGCCGACGACTGCGGGCGACTGCGTGCCTTGCTCGATCAGGTGGCGTCGTTCACCGACGCCCAAGCGGTGTCCTGGCATGCACACTGGGTGACTAAAACCGGCTATTCAGTGTGACCTATGTCAGACAAGGCAGCGTAAAACGCATCTGTTGGTGCAATCTAATACGCAGCGTGATTTTCACTGGTCATGATTCCAACTTTCGTGTGAAAATCTGCGGCAGTCCCCGATAAGCCGCCAGGAGCCCCGATGTCCAACGACGTGAACCGGCATCACATCCAGAAGGTCGTCGTCGACGGCGAGCCCTACATCAACTCGGACAATGTCGCCGACTGGGTGACGGACCTGCGCTGGCAGGATCCCGCCGCCGAGCGCGCGGCCGGCTACATCGCCCAGGAGCTCCGCCTGATGGGGCTGGCCGACATCGAGGAGACACTGGGGTAGTCACCTCCCGCGATCTCCTCGCCGCTTCGGCCGCCCGACGGCCGGGCTCGGCGGAATCCCTCCGAAAGTTCGCCCGGTACGGCCTCTCACTGGCAGACTCGCCTCCGGTAAACGCCTCGCGAGACCGATCGGAGTACCGCGTCGTGGTGAACACCGAGTTGCGATTCCTGTGGTGGCTGCACCGGCGGCTAGCCCCCGACCCCCGTGAGAACCACTGCTGGTCCCCGTACTCGGTGACGACGGCACTGGGGCTGCTCGCTGAGATCACGCGGGGACAGACCCGCGCCGAGGTCGTCGAAGCCCTGGGAACGGACCCGGCCGAGCCGGAGTTCGTCGAATCGCTGAACGCGGCAGCGCGTCCCGAGGCCGAATCCCGGGACAGCGCCGAATCCCGCGACAGCGTCGCCCTCGCGGTCGCCAACCGGCTGTGGACCGACGAGCGGCTACCACTCGAAACGGACTCCCCGGCGGCGCTCGAACAGCGGTTCGGCGCGGGGATTCGCACCGCCCCGTTCCGGGACGCCCCGGAACGGGCACGGGAGCGGATCAACCAGGACGTGGCTGACGTGACCCGGCAGTTGATTCCCGACCTGGTCAAACCGGGAGCGGTGAACTCGGACACGGTCGCGGCGCTGGTCAACGCGCTGTACCTGACGGCGCCGTGGCAGGAGGTCTTCGATCCGAACGAGACCAGGTCCGGTTCGTTCCTTGCTCCGGCAGGGGAACAACCGGTCTCACTCATGCGTGTGAGCGCTCGGCTCGGCTACGCCCATCATTACGGTTGGCAGGTCGTTCGGACGGGACTGGCGGGGGGCTTCGACGCGTTCGTGCTGTTGCCCGACGCGGAGCTGGCCACCGCGGAACCGGCGCTCGACCACGACACGCTGCTCCGGTTGCTCGAAGCGGTCGAGGAGCGTCCGGTCGAACTCCGGTTGCCGCGCTTCGCCGTGTCCGGTTCCGGCGAGCTGGACGAGCCGTTGGCGGCCTTGGGCGTGCGCCGGGCGTTCACGCCCGCCGCGGACTTCGCGCCCCTGACCCCGCGGCCGCTGCGGATATCCACCGCGCTGCACGAGGCCGTGCTGCGGGTCGACGAGCACGGTGTGGAAGGAGCGGCAGCCACCGCGGTGATGATGCGGTTGACCTCGTTGTTCGACGATCCCGTGCGAGTACGGGTGGATCGGCCGTTCCTGTTCCTGCTCCGTCACCGGCAGAGCGGGTTCGTTCACTTCCTGGCAAGGATCACCGACCCCGGCGGGACTCACTGATCCCGGCGGGACTCGCTCATCCGGCCGGTTTCGACCGCCGACAGCGGCTCAGCCGTAGGGGGTCGAGCACGAGATCCTGGTCAGTTTGTCCGGGTTGACGATGTCGTGGATCTCCGCGACGCACCCGTCGCGTACCGCGAACCCCACCACGCGCACCGCCGCCGAATCGCGCGAGACGTTCCCGCTCGAGGTCCCGGGAAGCAGCAATCCCGGGTCCCCGTTGACCAGTACCGATCGAACGTTCGACGGGGTGGGGGACGGGTACTTGCGCATCAGGCTGAGCAGGAAACGGGTTACCTTGTCCCGCCCGTGGACCGGTCGTAACGCGGTGCGGGCCTTGCCGTCGCTGTCGCCGTGCACGCTCACGTGCGGGTGAAGCAACCGTGCCAGCCGCCACTCGTCCCCCGCCGCGAGCGCGGCGAGCATCGCCTCGACGAGTTCGTGCTGTTCGGTGGCGGGCACGCGGCGGGGTGGCCGTGCCTCGTTCATGACTCGCCGTGCGCGGGAGGCGTACTGTCCGGCGGTCGTGGCCGTGCAGCCGAGCATTCCGGCTATCTCCTCGAACGGCACCGCGAAGTTCTCGTGCAGCACCAGTGCGATCCGTTGTTCCGGAGTGAGTTGCTGCAGTACCCGCAACGCCGCCATGCGCACGTCCTCGGCGTGGGTGATCCGCTCCAGCGGGTCCGTGGTTCGTGCCGGTACTTCCAGCGTGACTATCGGTTCGGGCAGCCACGGGCCGACGTAGTGCTCCCGGCGCGTCGCCCCCGACAGCGCACGGTCCACCGACAGTCTCCCCACCGCGCCGCTCAGCCCGTCGTTCGGGCAGTGACCGGGCGAGTCCGCCACGTCTCCGGTTCCGGCGAACCGCACGCGCGCCTGCCGCAGCACCGCCTCCGCGTCGGTGATGCTGCCGGTGAGTCGATAGGCGAGACCGAGCAGCCGCGTGTGCCGACTGCCCGACTCCGCCGTGAAAGTTTCCTCCACCGATCGCACACCGCGATTGTGCCCGAACAATCCGCTGTTGCCCTGCTGAGAAACCTTTTCGGCTGTGCGCCGTGCCGCCGAGGCCGACCGGGGTGCGTGCGGTACCCGACGGTTCGGGCCGCTGTCGAACGTCGCATCACCCCGGTGCGACGCGACCGTCACCGCTCCCGTGAGCGCGTGCATCTAGACTGGGCTCGTGGCGGGACGAATCCGGGAAAGCGACATCGCCGAAGTACGCGAGAGCAACCGGATCGACGATGTCGTCGGTGAGTACGTCGCGTTGCGCCGTTCCGGTGGGGACGCGTTCAAGGGGCTGTGCCCGTTCCACGACGAGAAGACCCCATCCTTCAACGTGCGCGCCAATCACGGGACCTTTCACTGCTTCGGATGCGGTGAGGGCGGTGACGTCATCGCCTTCCTGATGAAGACCGAACACCTCGGTTTCGTCGAGGCGGTGGAGCGGCTCGCGGACCGTTCCGGTGTAAGACTGCGCTACGAGGACGGCAACCCGACGAGTCGTCGCGAACCCGGCACCAGAGCCCGGCTCGTGGAGGCCAACCGGCTCGCGGCCGCGTTCTACGCCGAGCGGCTGCGCTCCGAGGAGGCGCGCCAGGCCCGCGAGTTCCTCACCGAACGGGGGTTCGGGGAGGAGGCGGCCACCAGATTCGGCTGCGGCTTCGCCCCGAGCGGCTGGGACCGGTTGACCAAGTACCTGCTCAACCAGGGATTCGAGGCCGAGGAGCTCTACAAGGCGGGGCTGTCCAGGGAAGGCAGGCACGGCCCCATGGATCGGTTCCACCGCCGGTTGCTCTGGCCGTTGAAGGATCTCGGTGGCGATGTGGTCGGTTTCGGGGCACGGCGGATCTTCGACGACGATCCGATCGAGGCCAAGTACATCAACACCCCGGCCACCCCGATCTTCAACAAGTCACAGGTGCTGTTCGGCATCGACCTCGCGAAACGCGAGATAGCCAAGCGCCACCAGACCGTGGTGGTGGAGGGCTACACGGACGTGATGGCGATGCACCTCGCCGGTGTCCCCACGGCGGTCGCCTCCTGCGGCACCGCCTTCGGTGACGAGCACATCTCCGTGCTGCGTCGGCTGATGATGGACGACGACACCTTTCGCGGGGAGGTCATCTACACCTTCGACGGTGACGAGGCGGGACAGAACGCGGCGCTGAAGGCGTTCGACGGCGAGCAGCGGTTCGCCGCGCAGACCTATGTCGCCATCACACCGGGAGGGGACGACCCCTGCGAGTTGCGACAGCGCAGCGGGGACGCCGCGGTGCGTGATCTGGTCGCGCGGCGACGTCCGCTCTTCGAGTTCGCCATCCGCAGCCTGCTCGACGGCTACGACCTCGACTCGGTGGACGGCCGGGTCGCCGCGCTCCGGCGCACCGTACCGCTGGTGGCGCGTATCAAGGATCCCGCGAGCAGGGACGGCTACGCCGTGCAGCTCTCCGGCTGGACCGGTTGGAACGACGAGAACCAGGTGGTACGCCGGGTGCGGGAGTACTCCGGCGAGACCGCGAACGGGAACCGTCGGGGAAAGAAGCAGCGGCGTGCCGACCCCGACTCGGAACCGGCCGGGGAGCGGTTGCCGGAACGTCCCCCACGGCACGATCAGCTGCGCTGGTCGCAGCGGGAGGCGCTGAAGGCCGCGCTGCAGATGCCCGCCCTGGCGGGGCCGGTGTACGACTCGCTGCCGGAAGAGGCATTCACCGAGTCCGGCTATGCGAAGCTGCACACCGCACTGCTCAAGGCGGGCGGCACCCAGTCGGGGCTGTCCGGCTCTACCCTGATGGAAGCGGTGCGGACGCAGTGCCCCGACGAGGGATCCACCAGGCTGCTCTCCCAACTCGCGGTGGAGACGCCGGACACCAAGTCCGAGCAGGACCACCGCTACGTAGGTGGGGTGCTCGCCAGGCTCCGCGAGCGGATGGTGGCCCGCCAGATCGACGAGATCAAGTCGCGGGTCCAGCGGTTGTCGCCGCTGGAGAACGCCGAGGAGTACCACGCGCTGTTCGGTGACCTGGTGGCGCTGGAGCAGTATCACAGATCGTTGCAGCAACAGGCCGCGGACGGTGTCGTATGACTTCGTTGCTCAGACGTGTGCGTGCGCTGTTGACCGGTGCGCACGAATTGCCCACGGGGTTCGACGGTGAGTTGGAGGGCGAGGAGCGTGTGCTGGCCACCGCGACCGGCACGCACGGGCCGCTGGTGGCCACCAACCACGGGCTGTGGCTACCGGAGGAGTCCGGTGCGCGTCGGGTCGGCTGGCACCTGCTGAGCCATGTGCGCTGGCAGAACGGGGTTATCGGGATCGTCGAGGCCGACGAGTGGCAGTGGGTCGACGGCGCGGTGCTCCTCCGGGACCGACCTCGTCGTGATTTCCGACTGAACGCCGCCGGCAAGCTGCCGGACGTGGTGCACAGCAGGGTGACGCGCTCCATCCGATCCACCCAGTACCGCGAACTCCCCGACGTGGGCGGGGCACGGTTCGTGCGTCGCGGTGTTCCCGGGCGGGACGGCACGGTACTGCAGGTCAGGGCCGATCCTGGGGCGGACGAGGCCGCCCTGGTCGAGTACGCGCGGGAAGTGGCACGCCGGTTGGAGAGCCTGGCCGAAAGCGGCGAGTGAGTCCGCCGTTCGGCGTTTCGCGGCTCGACGCGAGTGGATACGGTACGTTCGTACCGTTCACTTCTCGGTTGGAGCCGCGAATGTGGGACCCGGGAACGTATCTGGCTTTCGCCGAGCAGCGTGAGCGACCGATGCGCGATCTGCTCGCCAGAATGCGCGCCACCTCGGCGCGGCGCGTGGTCGATCTGGGGTGTGGTGCGGGAAACCTCACACCGTTGCTGACCGAGCGCTGGCCCCGCGCCGAAGTGGAGGCCCTGGACTCCTCGCCCGAGATGGTCGCCGCCGCCGTGCGGTCCGGAGTCCCCGCAGAGATCGCCGACGTCCGGGAGTGGATGCCGAGATCCGATACCGATGTGGTCGTCTGCAACGCGGTGTTGCAATGGATTCCGGGCCATCTCGAACTGGTCGGGAAGTGGCTGTCCCGACTCCCACCGGGAGCCTGCTTCGGGATGCAGCTTCCCGGTAACTTCGCCGCTCCGGCGCACCGGATCTGCTACCAGCTCGTCGAGGAACCGGAGTGGCGGTCCGAGCTCGGGGAGGTTCCGCGCGATCCGAACCGGGTATCCGAACCCGTCGAATACGCGGAGGCGTTGGCCGAGCTCGACGTGGAGATCGATGCCTGGGAAACGACCTACGTGCATCGGCTCCACGGCGAGGAGCCCGTCCTGGCCTGGCTGTCCGGAACCGCGCTGCGCCCGATCCGTGCCCTGCTCGACGACCACCGTTGGCGGCGTTTCACTGCGGAACTCGCCCCACGGCTGCGGGAGGCATACCCGCCCCGCGCGGACGGATCCACCTGGTTGCCCTTTCGGCGGATCTTCCTGGTCGCTCACCGAAATTGAGCTTCTGGCCAGGTGTTTCCGCACAAGGGGGAGGGGGTGTTCGAAGGCTTCGCGGTATGCGCTAGAGTTGTCGTTGTCAGCGCGGCGGCGTTGCGGAAAACAAAACATTCCTCCGTAGCTCAATGGCAGAGCATTCGGCTGTTAACCGAAAGGTTGCTGGTTCGAGTCCAGCCGGGGGAGCAGGTAAAGCCCGATCCGTTCACCGGATTCGGGCTTTTTTCGTCGGTTGTCCCGGATGTTGCCGCGCATCGCGTCGAATGTGTGTCGCGACACATTATGGTTGGAGTGGGAGTCCGTTCGGAATGCTGTCGTGAATCACCCGTTCGATCTTCTCGATAGTTCCGATCACGCACGTTACGATGGCAGCGGATACCGGCAGCCGAAGTCCGATGTTCGTCGAGTGCGCCATCGAGCCGCTTCGCCGTGTCCGGTGGAGCCACGTTGGGTCCGGTGGAGTCGCGTGGCGTCCTGGCGCGTGGTGTCCCTGAACGGCCAAGGCCGACATTTCACCTGAAGGTGTGGTTTGGTGTCGGCGAGGTCAGGCTCCGGTAACGATCCATGCTCCGTTGGCGATCATCGGAGTGTACGGAAGACGCCGTACTCCATGTTTGTGCAGCTCAAGGCTTGATCGTGCGATCATGGCCGATTTTCGGCCCTCGGTAGGCTGAAAGCGCGATCGAATTCGTTGCCGCTGATACACAACGCGGTTCCGCCGCTCTTCGTCCCCGGGACGGCGGAATATGACAGGGGATCGCAGAGGACGGGGGAGATATCATGTCCGCACCTGGTATCGGTAAGAACCCTAGGCAGCTGTCCATGCCGGATCTTTCGGCTGTGACGCGGCTGCCCAAACCATTGAAGGCGATGGTTTACCTGGTCATGCTCGCGGTGCTGACCGTCGCTGGAGTCGGGGCGCTGCTGGCCAGCATCGTCATCGTCGGCCAGCTGACCGGATCATTCGACATCGCGACCTTCATCGCTCGCTGAGAACGGGCTCGCTGCGAACGGGCTCGCTGCGAGCGGACCAGTGTTCGACAACGCCGGGTCGGTGCACCGCCGTGGTGCGCCGACCCTTTTCGTCCCGGTGGTACCGTCCGGCCGACCCGGCGGTCATACTGGAGGACGTGGCCGGTATGATCGGCAACGTCTGTAACGGGGCGGTAGCTCAGCAGGTCAGAGCAGCGAACTCATAATTCGTCTTGTCGTGGGTTCAAGTCCCACCCGTCCCACCAAAACAGCAGCACAGCGAGGGTGTGGGGAAACCGTACCAAGATCTTCCCCACACTTTTGCCACACTTTACTGCTCGAACCACGTAACCTTGTTCAACGCCTCGGCAGCCTCGCGGCTCGTGACCTTACGGCCCATGTACACATCCTGTGTCGTCGAAACCTTCGAGTGCCCGAGCTGATCGGCGATCTGCCGAGCACTCAATCCGGCGTCATCCAGGATTGTCGCGACCGAGCGCCGGAACGTCCGGAAAGTCACCCAAGGGTATCCGGCACGCTCGCGGAACTCCCGCCAGCGAGCCCCGGTATTGTGCTTGTCGCGGAGGCCGCCTTCCGTGTTGGGGAAGACCGGCCCCGCTACCTCACTCTCGGGTACCCCGAATCGCTCAGCGAGCATGACAAGTCGACTCTTCAACATGGTGATCAACCACTCCGGCAACGGTAGCGAGCGTTCCGATACCTCGGTCTTGCCCTGGTTGATCATGTTGCCGGTTCCGCGAGCTCGGATCAGGTTGCCCGCCCAAGTGACCGTCCCTTGGTCGAGGTCCAGGTGGTGCCAGTGCACCGCGAGAGCTTCACCTGTCCGAAACCCGGTGCCCGCGTACCACCGGGCCAAGTCCGGTAAGTCATGCCGGATCGCTCGCTCGTCTTGATCAAGCTTGTCCAGTAGGTCTTGCATTTCGGAAGGCTCCAGGGCTCGAGAAGGCTTCTTGCGGCCTTCGAGGGGAGCCATTTCCCGAGTCGGGTTCGCGGACAAGACTTTGTGCCGAACGGCGAGGGAACACACTCCGGAAACGATGTTGCGCACCGTTCGGGCCGAGTCCACGCTCTGATTCGTCCGCACCGTCTGGCATAACTGTTCGACCCGCAATGTTGTGATCTCGCGCATCCGTAGTTCACCGAGAGCGGGCAATACCAACGACTCCAGTCGCTGCCGGTAGGTGTCCAGCGTCGTTGGGGAGCGGCTACCAGACTCCACAGCTCGCTCGACCTCACTCAGCCACCAGGAGGCCAATTCACGGAACCGACTGTTACCGGAAAATTCCGACTGTCCCGCAGGGGTTTGCCGGTCTCGAAGCTCCGCCTTCAGATTCCGCTCAGCCTTCCCTTTTGTGCTGCCCGTTCGTTCCACCGTGCGAGTGACCCCGTCGAAGTCACGGTACTTCGCCACAGCACGCCAACCGGAGGAAGTCCGGTAGCACCGGATCTTTCCGTGCGTCCCCAACGGCAGCGGTGGTCGTGGCATTAGCTGACCTCCGTGGCTTGGGCGTCGAACCAGGCTTCGACGTCGTCGGGTTTGAATCGCAGGTGTTTGCCGAGCCTGCGTCCGGGGGGTCCGCTGCCGCGGCTGCGCCATTGGTAGATGGTGTTGGTGGGTACGCCGAGGTAGTCGGCCACGTCGGCCGGGGTCCAAAGGTTGCGCATGGCTAGCTCCGTTTCTCGTGTTCGTAGCGTTGTTTGCGGTCGTGGCGGATCTGCTGGGCGAGGGCTTCGGCCAGTTCGGTTTCCTCAGGCGAGTCGTGACCCACGTGGGTCATGGCCCAGTGGTTGACCACGGTGATGTCGTCCTCGTCCACGCCGAGCTCGTCGAGCACCTGGTCGTGCCGGTACTGGCGCCGGTCATCACGGATGCGCTGGAACGTTGTGCTGTAGTGCTTGGACTTGGACAGGAAGTGCCCGCGGAAGGCGAGCATGTGGGCCCAGCGGCGCAGGTTGAGATGTTCCAGCGGCCCGGCGAGGGATCCGCTTCCGCCGCAGGTGCCGCAGGTGGCCCGCTGTTGGCAGGGGCAGCCGTCGGGGGTGTGCTCGCCGTGCGGATGGCAGTCCGCACAGCGTTGGGGTGCCCCGAGGTCCCAGGCGGTTTGGATGATCCGCCGGTGGTGCGGGTTGATGTCGAGTAGGTCGAGGTGGCCTTGGGACCGGATGGGTTTGTCCACGGCCTCGCTGGTGGAGGTGCCTTTGGTGGCGTATTTGGCCACGTAGGACGCGAGCCGGTCGTCGGTGATCTCGCCGTGCTCGTTTTCGACCTGGGAGGCGTTGCCCGCCTTAATGGGGCGCACGTCGATCTGCTCACCCCACCTGAGGACGTGCGGGTTGCCGTCCCGGTCGCACGCGGTGACTGAGACCGCTCGGGACGCTGTGCGAACAGCGTGGTCGAGGAGCTCGCTAGTAGCCCAGGCCGGGGGTGGGTCGGCCGGTCCCGCGGGGCCGTCGAGGCGGATCACGGCGTGGAAGTGGATGATGCCGCGCCGTTGGTATTCGGCGACTTTGGCATACGACAGGCGGACGTGGTCGCCGATCTCGCGGACCCGCAGCCCGACCAGCCCGGCGAGGTGACGTAGGAGGTAAGTGCGAAACCGGCTCCACAACACCCCGGCGTGGGCTTGCCAGAGGACGTGGCCGGTGTAGTCGTACGAGTCGGGGTCGAGGGGCTGTCCGCGTGCCGGATCGTGCTCGTGATGAAACGACCCGCACCCGCACGGCATGGTTTTACCGGTCTTGGGGCTCACGCGTCGGTTGTGGACGGGTCCGAAGCTCGGTGCGGTGAGGGTGACAAACAGCCGGGGTGCCTCGGCCACGGTTTCGGGAACGTCCTTACTGCCGCCGGACAGGCCCGCGCGGAGCAGGTGGAACGCGTCGGCGGCGTAGCGGTCGGAGCAGGCCGGGCAGACGGCCTCGCGTCGGTTGCCGCAGGGGCTCATGACCGCGCCGGTGCGGGAGGCCAGCTCCGCCCCGCTGTGAGCGTGATGGATGGCCCACCGGCCGGACAGGTGCACCGGGCGGGTGCAGCCGGCCACCGAGCGGACCTTGGCCTTCCACGTGTCGAAGTCGGTGGCCTGTATCCGGCGCGTGAGCCGATCCACCGTGGGGTCAACCGCAAGAACCATACTTGCCCTTTCCCTACAGAGAGCACGAAAAAAGGGCGGAAACCCCAGGGCAGCAAGGCCACAACGGGGGTTTCCGCCGAGAAGTGAGCAGTCGGACGATCAGGACACGGGGTGCCCGTTGGTGTCCGGTACCGCGAGTTCGGCGACGAGCGTGGTCGCCAGGGTGTCGGGAAGCCGCACGATGTCCTGCACATCCGCAGCGGTGAGGGACCGGCCTTCGGTGCGGTAGGCGTGCTCGCGGGCCTCGGACAGCTTGTCCACCACGTGCTCGGGCAGCCGCATCGAGGAGGGCCGCACCCGCCCCAACACCGCCGAGTCGCCAGCGGCCGGTTCGGGCTCGCCGGAGACCTCCGAGGGGTCCGTGTGCTCCCTGGTGTCCGCACCGGAATCGAGCGAAGAAGCCGCGGACTGGACCGGCTCCGTTTCGGACTCGGTAGGAGCGGGAGGGGCCAGCATCGGTTCCGCCTCGATCGGTGCGGGAGCGGAGGGCTCCGGTTCCGGTGGTTTCGGGGGAGGCTCGGCCGGTGTGGTCTCGGTCGGGGTGTGCTGGTCGGCGGTCTCGTAGCTGGCGAGGATGACCGCGCGGGAGCGGGCTTGGATGATGGGGATGACTTCGGCCAGGCCGTAGACGATGACGGGGATGATGGCGTGCACGGCCAGCGATCCCAGGTTGACCGAGCCCGCCCCGAGCAGGGGTGCGAGTTGGGGCACGACGTTCATGAACAGCGTCGACCCGAGCAGCACGTGCTTGATCCGGGACCACCAGGCCGCCTCCGGAGCGATGCCGTGGGCGAGGATGGTGGCCTCGAAGTTCAGCAGCACGATCAGCAGTCCCGCGAACATGGGTTCCACGGTCCAGGCGGCCCACCACATCGGGTCACCGATCGCGCGGTTTCCGGCGAGGAAGTCGTGGACCCCGGTGGTGGTAAACACCAGCCCGGTAGCCAGGAAGACCCACAGCCCGGCCACGGTGCGACGCCGCGAGGTTTCCATCCGCACCGCCACCAAATCCGGATCCCGCACCAACGACCGCAGATGTCGGGATTCGGCGATACGCCGCTCCAGATCACTGACCCTGCGCGTACGCCCCGACTCGGAATCGAAGTCAGATTTCGCCACGACTGGCCTCCCTATTCGCTGTCGCCGGGTGAGAACAGGGCCAGCACCCCGCGCACCAGCAGCACCAGCACCAGGCCGAGGCCGATGGACCAGGCGGGACCGGCCAGGGCCCACAGCAGCGCCAGCACAGCGAGGACGAGCAGGGTGGCCGCCAGGAGTCCGAGGAGGCTACGGCCGGTGAGGTGGAACAGGATCATGACGTGACCGCCTTTCGTGCGGGTTTGGTGGCATACATCCGTTGGTCGGCCAGGGCGAGCAGGTCGGACAGTGACCCGTCTTCGGTGGTGGCCGCGCCGACCGAGAGGGACAGGTGGATGGTGTGTCCGGCGATGGGCCGTGGTCCGTGGATGGTTCGGCGGATCTGTTCCGCTCGTGTTTCGGTGATCTCGCCCGCGTCGGGTCGTGTGAGGAGGACGGCCAGTTCGTCGCCGTGTAGCCGCACCGGTAATTCACCGGAGTGGGTGCAGTCTGCGAGTTCGGCCGCGATCTGGCCGAGCACTTGGTCGCCGACGCGGTGCCCGTGGGTGTCGTTGACCTGTTTGAACCGGTCCACGTCGAGCAGCAGCAGCCCGAGCGGAGTGCCCGTGCGGCGGCGTAACCACCGGGTGCGGTGGAAGGTGCGGTGCATTCGGGCGCGGTTGGCCAGCCCGGTCAGCGGGTCGGTGTGTAACCGGCGCCACAGCCGGTGCGCCCACAGGCCGCAGCCGGTGGTGGACAGGGTGGTTGCGCCCAGGGCGAGTTCTGCCAACATGAAACCTGCCTCCATGGGTGAGGTAGGCCCCGCTCCTGAAACTCTTGCCGGAGGGAGGAGCGGGGCCGCTTACGTGTTCGGGTCACGCCGCGTCGAAGTCGTCGTCGTCTTCGCCGTCGTCGATGACTTCGATGTGTTCGATGTCGTCGGTCTCGCCGGACTCGCCGCCGGTGTCCGGAGAGTCCGCGGACTCGGTGCCGTCGTCCCTGTTGGGGAAGTCGAGGACGGTGGCGTCGTGGCTGGTGGCGAACCGGACCAGTTCGGTGATGTCGTCATCGCTGGTGTAGGCCGCCCGCACCCGCAGGGGTTCGCGGGAGCCCTCGGTTTTGACGTAGGCCACGCCGGGCATGTAGTCGGGGATCTGATCGGCGAACGCGCCCCGCTCGCGCACCCCTTCACCCAAGGCCATGTCCACGTAGGAGGCCTCTTCCAGCCGCAG
>NZ_FOMZ01000003.1 GCF_900112765.1 Actinopolyspora alba | reverse complement strand
GATGACACCCTCGACACGGGACTCGTGCGCACTGTCGACACCCTGACCGATGTCCGGCGACTGCGCGTCGATCGAGACGTTGATGCCGCAGGAATTGCCGTCGAAGCCCTTGGCCGAGTTGTCGTACCCGATCTCCAGGACCTTCTCCCGCACGATCGCGGGCAGATCCACGTCGGCGGCGGTGGTGACCTCACCGGCCAGGTGTACCTGACCCGTGGTGATCATGGTCTCCATGGCCACACGCGAGCGCGGGTCCTGCGCCAGCATCGCGTCCAGGATCGCGTCACTGATCGAGTCGGCCATCTTGTCCGGGTGGCCCTCGGTCACGGACTCACTGGTAAACAACCTGCGGTTCATCTCAGTCACGGCTGATCTTCACCTCACTGCTTGTTGCTTCGATTATTCTTCGTACTCGACGGCCTGTCATGCCTTGGCGTGGATGATGCCCCAGGCAAGGTTCCCGCCATTTCCGCCCTGCACCCAGTTGCGCAGGCCGGTCTTCATGCGAGTCCGGTATTCCTCGCCGATGAAGTCGGCGAGTTCGTTCTCCCGGCTTTCCAGAACTTCCAGCACCCGGCCGTAGTGCAGCGGCAGGTACTCGCTGAGGTCCTCGAACTCGACGTTCTGCAGCCCGAGCCTGGTCAGCTCCTTGCGGTAGAAGCCGGGGGACCCGAGCGAGTCCAGGTGCAGCCGGTCCAGGATCGGCCCGAGAGCGCTCTTCTCGGCCGAGTCGGCGGCCATCGGGTCGGTGAACAGCACCGAGCCCTTGGGCTTGAGGACCCTGGAGATCTCCTCCATCACCCTGGTGCGGTCACCGCTGTGCAGGAAGGAGTCCTGCGACCAGACGATGTCGAAGGCATTGTCCTGGTAGGGAATGTCCTCGAACGAGCCGTCGGCCACCTCGATGAGGTGATCGAGCCCCTCGGCACGGCTGATCTCGCGGTTACGCTGGTTCTCCACCTCGCTGAGGTTGAGGCAGGTCACCTTGCAGCCGTAGGTGCGTGCCAGGTAGCGGGCGGCACCGCCGTAGCCGGCACCCAGGTCCAGGATGGTGGTGTTGGCGTCGATGTCGACCTTGCTCGCCATCCGCTGGACAGTGCGCTCGCTCGCCGCGGCGATGTCCTCCTGCGGGGTCTGGTAGAGACCGACGTGGATGTCGTTGCCTCCCCAGACGTGGTAGTAGAAGTTGTCCGCGTCCTCGGAGTTGTAGTAGTCCCGCGCGGTGTGGACCGCGTTGGAGTACATGTCCAGGAACTCGTCCTCGGTGCGGTAGTTCTTCTCCGCCACGTGGATGAAGAAGTCCGGCTCCGTGTCACCGTAGGTTTCCTGAAAGTCACCGTAGGTGTCAATACGCTGGAAACCGACCTCACGCATGAGCCGCCGGACGTAGTCCTTCCGCAGCGGGTACATGTTCAGGAAGAATTCGGACTTGTCCGGGAACGTGTACTTGAACCGCGCCAGACCGTCGTCGATGTGGTCCGGCTCGGCGGAAACGTCCTCACCGGCGTAGTAATAGGTGTGCTTACTGGAGAAGCCGGTGTCCAGAATGGAATCGTAGTTACGCTGGTCGATGATCAGAACACCGTCGTGCTTGAGCATCGCGTAGAACTCCGCCAGCGTCTTGCGGCGGTCCCGCTCCGAGAAGAGGTGGGTAAACGAGTTACCCAGGCAGATGATCGCGTCGTATTCACCGTGCACGTCGCGGTTGAGCCAGCGCCAGTCCGCGTTGACCACACGCAGAATGTGACCACCGTACTCCAGTCCGTTACTGAAGGCCTTGGCCAGCATCTGCGGACTGCCGTCCGCGCTGACGGTCTCAAAACCCTCTTCGAGCAGCCGGACCGAGTGGAAACCGGTCCCGGTCGCTGCGTCCAGCACGGTCTTGACACCACGGGCACGCAATTGATCGATGAAGAAGGTTCCCTCGCTCTCGTAGCGGGCCTTCCAATCGATCAGATCGTCCCACTTGTCGACGAATCCACCGACATACTCTTGAGTGTAGTGATCAGTGTCGCGTACTTCCAACGGATTGTCGCCGAACGCCTGCTCCTCGAGGTGCACCGAGTCCTGGTCGTTCGACCCCTGGTCACCACGTGCAAGATCGTCCACGCTCTTGGTCATACTCAGCTCCCACTCGCGTTGGTCAAGCGCCACTGCATCGCTCGGAACCACGGTGAATTCACCGCCCCGAGCCTTCACGGGCGCGCCGGGGCACCTCACAAGGGGCACACCGCACCGGTGCGGGCAGCCAACTGGCGGGCCGCGCACTGGCACCGGTCAGCACACTCGGTCGGCACCTTTGCCGCCCGATCCCGACGCAGATTCCGTACGCCGAGAACCCAACTTATTCGCATTCACGAAAAATGCAAGCACATTCAGCTGTGACCCTAATCATAGAAATAGGATGATCGCGTGATTCGCACAGTTACCCTAAGTAAAAAAATAGGCCGTCACCAGGGAGAATTTAGTTTTCCGCGCCAGGGGTCACGATCCGGCAAAGGCAATCAAGCTAAAGATGCAGTACAATGCGCGTGCGCCGCATACCACAACGGGGACGAATAGTGCAACCGTACGATCCGATGAAATGGACAACGCGGCGGCGGTGCCGCACTGATTCTTTATTCGCCTGTGCCCCTTCCATCGAAGGGGGGACCCCGGATGTTACGCCCCACCTCCACCCGGGGTGTGATACCCCACTCTTCCGCGACGAAGACGCTGTTGGTCCAGGTCAACACCACTTCTCGACGAGAAGAATGATCAATGACTCACAAACCCGTCGACAGCCCCTCGCGAGATCCGCGAAATCGACCCTTTTCCCACTTTATTATTGTCGACAATCATTCTAATCGATTGTGCTGGATTCCTGCTCCGCCGTTCGGAGGCCAATCGCTCGGGGCCGCGGATCCGGGAGGCCCACCCCCGCCCGGCTGAGCGGCGCCCCGAGTCGGTCGTCCCTTCGAACCGCACGAGCCGCCCACCCCTCCGGAGAGCCGCGCCCCGCCGCGTCCAGGCTTCGCGGCGGCCGGGTGCCGGTGTGGCCCGGCATGGATCGTCGCCGTCCGCCCGGCGCGTCTGCCGGATGACACGCGAACGACCTCGCAAACTGACACTGTGCCGCCATTCGAGTTCACAGCGTTGCACCGGACGGAGCAATCTCGTGCACCGATGTTGACGTGAAATGTGTTCTGGCTCATTAATGTTTGTTAGTGGTGATTTAAGTCCGCTTGTGTTGCTCTTTGTTGTTGCATGTGCCTCCGAAATGGAGGTTCCGACGCTCTCAACACGGATGAGGATCGCCCGACACCGTGTGAGGAGGATCGATGCAGTCACGACCACCGCGTCGTGTGACGGCCAGGCACCTGGGTGTGCTCTCGATGGCCGCCGCGTTGGCGTTGGGTGCCGCTCCGGCGGCGGCAGCTCATCCCGTCAAGCACAGGTCACCGGCTGAAGCACCACTGACCACGCCGTGGACGGATCAGGTGGGACCGGACAACGCACTCCCCGAGTATCCGCGCCCCCAGCTGAAACGCGAGCGCTGGCAGCACCTGAACGGTGAATGGGAGTACGCGGGCGGTGCCAGCCCTCCGGACCGGAACCAACAGGAGCTGGGCGAACGGATCCTGGTCCCCTACCCGGTCGAGTCCGCGCTGTCCGGCATCCAGCGGCACGACGACCACATGCTCTACCGCCGCGACTTCCGGGTACCGGCCCACTGGCGGGGCGACGAGCTGCTGTTGCACTTCGGGGCCGTGGACCAGGAGGCGACGGTCTGGGTCAACGGCGAGCGAGTCGGTTCCCACCAGGGTGGTTACACCTCGTTCACGGTCGACGTGACCGACGCGCTGCGGCCGGGAGCACGGCAACGAGTGACCGTGGCTGCCACGGACACCAACGAACGGGGGCAGTACCCCGTCGGCAAGCAGACCGACGATCCCGGCGGGATCTTCTACACGGGTTCCTCCGGCATCTGGCAGACCGTGTGGCTGGAGCCGGTATCGCGGACACACCTGACGGAGCTGAACATCACACCGCGTCTCGCGGCGGAGACGTTCCAGCTGGAACCCGAGATCCGCGGCTCCCGGGCCGCGAGCGTGGAAACGGTGGTATCGCGCCCGGAGGGCGGGGTGGTCTCCCGGACCACCACGGAAGCGGGCTCGACCGTGCGGGCGCCGGTGCCGAACCCGCGAACGTGGAGTCCCGACGATCCGTACCTCTACGACCTGACCGTGCGCCTGTTGGACGCCGACGGCCGTGAACTGGACCGCGTCGCCGGCTACGCGGGGATGCGTTCGATCGGGCTGGTCGAGGACTCGCGGGGCAGACAACGAATCGCCCTCAACGGGAAGATCCTGTTCCAGCAGGGGATGCTCGACCAGGGCTTCTGGCCGGACGGGCTGCACACCCCGCCCACCGACGAGGCGATGCGTCACGACATAGCGCAGGCCAAGCGGATGGGTTTCAACATGCTCCGCAAGCACATCAAGGTCGCCCCGAAGCGCTGGTACTACTGGGCCGACCGGTTGGGCATGCTGGTCTGGCAGGACATGCCCTCCCTGACTGCCCGAACCGGCGGCACCAACGGCGTGCCCTCGGAGGAGGCCCGGACGAAGTTCGAGGCCGAGACCACCGCCGTGGTCGATCAGCTCGACAGCGTGACCTCGCTGGTGACCTGGGTGCCGTTCAACGAGGGGTGGGGTGAGTTCGACACCGCCCGCATCACGGAGCGGATCCAGCGGCAGGACCCCAGCAGGCTCGTGAACGCCGCCAGCGGCGTGAACTGCTGTAACTCGTTGCCGGACACGGGAGCGGGCGACCTCTACGACGATCACACCTACGTGGGGCCGGGCACCCCGGAGGCCACCGCCGAACGAGCGGCGGTAGACGGCGAGTACGGCGGCCTCGGACTGGTCGAGCAGGGGCACCTCTGGCCGGGCCGGCCGGGAGCCTACGAGATGACCGACACTCGGGCCGAACTCACCGAGCGCTACGGCCAGCTCAGCGACGACCTGATCAGCGCGATCGAGCGGAACGGCCTGTCGGCCGCGGTCTACACCCAGGTCTCGGACGTGGAGAACGAGGTCAACGGTCTGATGACCTACGACAGGAGGATCACCAAGCCGGACGTCTCCTCGATCCGGGCGGACAACGAGGCGATCATCGAAGCTGGCAGCCCGTGAGCTCCTCGTGTTCCGGCCGGGTGGGCGGAACCTCGCGTTCCCCCACCCGGCGCTCTCCGACAGAGGATCCCGAGAACCCGCTCGGAGAACCCCCACAGGCTTCGACAAGAAGGGAGCTCCCATGACCGATGCCGGACCGACGAGGAGTGGCTGGAGCAGGCGCGGCGCGTTGACCACTCTCACCGCGACGAGCGCGGCCGCGGCGCTGGGCGGCAGAGCCGCCGCGCGATCTTCCGGAGGCGGACACCACGTGCCCGGCCACGGTGGTGGGGAACAGAGCGCGAACGGCAGGCTCTACGAGATCCGCTCGGGGCAGCACCGTGCGCTCGTGGGAGGGGTGGCGGCGACCCTGCTCTCCTGGCGAGTGGCGGGAGAGGAGATGCTGCTGACCCATCCCGCGGACGAGGTGGGCGAGGGCTTCCAGGGCAAAACGATCCTGCCCTGGCCCAATCGGATCGACCGGGGAACCTACGAGTTCAACGGTGAGCGGTTGCGGGTTCCGATCAACGAGCCCTCGAGGCAGGCGGCACTGCACGGCCTGATGAACTTCGTGGAGTGGGAACCGGTGCGGCACCGAGCCGACAGCGTGTCGCTGCGGTACCTGTTGCACCCGCAGTACGGCTATCCCTTCCGCATGGGGTTCCTGGTGGAGTACAGCGTCGACCACCACGGTGTGCGGTGCACGTTGACCGCCGAGAACACGGGCGATCACGAAGCACCCGTGGGATGGGCGAATCACACCTACATCGCCGCCGGGACGGGTGGTACCGACAGCATGGAGCTCCGGTTGCCCGCGGCGACCTACTACCGCACCAACGAACGGCTCATCCCGACGGGCACCGCCTCGGTCGCGGGAACCGAGTACGACTTCCGGAGCGGCAGGACCATCGGTTCGACCAGTATGGACACGGCCTTCAAGGATCTGGCGCGGAACCGGCGCGGCCACGCGACCGTACGATTCGGGCGCACCGACGGACCCGACGTACTGCTGTGGGTGGACGAGTCCTACGGCTACCTACAGGTCTACACCGACGACGCTCCCAGCGAACAGCGCCCGCAGCCGGCCCGCTCGGGAATCACGGTGGAACCGAACACCTGCCCGCCGAACGCGTTCGTGACCGGCGAGGCCGTGCGAGTGCTGCGTCCCGGTGAGCGACACACCGGGACGTGGGGCCTGCTGGTACCCCGGTGAAGGCGGTGCTTCCGGCACGAGCGGTCGGCCCGCGCCGGAAGCACCCGGCTCACCCGCATCACCGCTTCCGCGCGGAAGCGGTGATGGACGAAGTCCGGTCAGCTCGCCTCGTCCTCGTCAGGAGGTTCCAGCAGACTGTGCCGCACCGCGAAGGTGGCGGCTTCCAGCCTGGAGTGCACACCCAGTTTGCCCAGCAACGCCTGCACGTGGGTGCGTACCGTCGTACTCGAGACTCCCAGCTGCTTGGCCATGGTCGTGGTACGAGCACCCGAGACGAGCAGGCGCAGGCAGTCCTGCTCCCGGGGTGTCAACGACATCCGCGGCGATGCGCGGTCGCGGTTGTTCGGCAGGCTGACACTGGTGCGACGGCTGTCGGGGAAACGGGGCAGGCGGGTGACCGGTTCCCCGGCCGCGGCCTTTCCCACGGCCTCCACCAGGGCGGTCAGTCCACACATCTTGGTGACGTAACCGATGGCCCCCTCCCGCATCGCGCGGCGCATACCATCCGCGTCGGAGTCAGCGGTGAGCAGCAGCACCCGCATTCGTGATCCTCCGGCGGCCGTGATCTCGTCCAGGCGGTTCAGGGAGTCGCCATCGGTGAAGAACCTCTCCAGCACGCACACGTCGGGTTTGTTGCGACGCACGCTGCGTACGGTCTCGGTGATGCTGTGCGCGGTGTCCAGCACGTTGAGTCCCCGCTGTGGGAGCACCGTCACCAGTGCCTCCACGAACACCGTGTGATTGTCCCCCAGCACCAGGTCAGCCATTGTTTCCCCCTCGTGGTCAGCCGTGATCCCGCCGGAACCCGTTCGCGGTGCACCACGGGTCCCGGCCGCACGCTCACGGCCTCGACAAGCCGATGTGGACACGTCCCCTACGCTTCCACCGGCGTTTCAGTGCGGCCTGGATCGGGCGGCCCCACCGCCGACTCGGGTTCGAAAGAGCACCACAGTCGCCACACTGGTGTTATACCCGCTGCGGACTATACGCGCACGCTCTGTCGTTGTTCGAATTCGTTACGTAGTAAACGATTCATCTACCCCGGTAAACGGATCCCAGCTCGCGGGTGACCGCCGCGATGCCGAACCGCTCGCCGTCGACACCGCGGTTACCAGCACTTCCCATGCGGACCCGTTCGGCCGGGTCCTCCAGTAGGTCGGAGATCGCTCCGGCCAACAGATCGGGGCGACGTGGCGGAACCAGCACCCCGTTGTGTCCTGTCACGACGAGGTCCGGGACAGCGTTGACCGCCGTGGCAACGACGGGGAGACCACACAGCATGGCCTCGATCACCGCCAACGGCAGCCCTTCGTACCTGCTGGGCAGGGCGAACACGTCGAAGGCTGGCAGCAGCTCGGCGACATCCGAACGATGCCCCGCGAACACGAAACGGTCACCGAGCCGGTCCCGTGCCAGACGTTCGAGCCGGTTCCGCAGCTCCCCCTCGCCGAGCCAGACACCACAAACATCCGTTCGGGGCAGCCGGGCCAGTGCGTCGACGAGGTCCTCCGGCGCCTTTTGATAGGTCAGCCTCCCGACAGCACCGACGACCAGCCGGTCGTCGGGGATGCGAAGCGCACGACGGGCTCGGCGTCGGCTCTCGGCGTCCGCGCGGGGGGAATCCAGCGAAACGGGAACGCCGACGGCGCGGATCCGGTCGGGGGCCGCCAGCCCGAGCCGCGTCGCCTCGTTCGCGACCTCGCCCCCCACGCACAGCACATCGTCGGTGAGTCGGCCGAGCAGCCGTTCCACCGCCGCGTAGCAGAGTCGCAGCCAGCGCGCCTGAAACCGGTGGAACGGGAATCCGTGGTACGTGTGGACCACTCGCGGCACCGCTGAGAACCGGGCGGCCACCCGCCCGAGCGCCCCGGCCTTGGCGGTGTGGGTGTGCACGACGTCGAACCCCGCCCGGGCGAACAACGCGGTCAACCGGAACAGCGCGACGAGATCCCACCACGGGACGATCGGCTTGCGCAGCGCCGGTTCCACCACGACGTCGAGTCCGGCCCGTTCCGCGTGCCTCACCAGTTCCCCGTCGCTGCCGGTGACGAGGGTGACCGGCCAGGAGTCGGCATGTTGCGCGAGTGCGCAGCGCAGGGCCACCAATCCGGCCCCGCCTTCCAACCGCGTGATGACGGTGGCTACCCGTGGGTGCTCGCGCATCTCGTCTACCGCGGCAGAGCACGCACGGTGGTTGCCGGGAGTGCGGGTGTCTCTCGCCCGGAACTCGCGAGCATGGCCGCCTCGAGTTGGGTGTGCACGTTGAGCTTGGTGAGGATGCCGCGAGTGTGCTTGCGAACCGTCTGCACCGAGATGAAGAGTTCGGCGGCTATCTGCCGACCGCGTTTGCCCTCCGCCATGACGGCCAGCACTTGGCGCTCGCGCACGCTGAGGACGGCGAGCGGATCATCGCCGGTCCCGGGGGACCCGGCCTCCTGCCGCAACGCGCACAGCACCTCAGCGAGCACTTCAGGGGGGTACCAGGCGTGTCCGCGGCCGACCAGCCGGATGACCTCGACGAGTTCGGTGATGCCACGCTCCTTGGGCAGCCAGGCGGCCGCGCCGGCACGCGCGGCACGCACCGCCGAGTCCGAATCGAGGGTCGAGCTCAGCATCACCACCCGCGCGTCGGGACACGCTTCTTCGAGTCTTCGTAGCACTTCGTGCACGCGATTTCGCAATATCGCGATATCGACGACAGCGACGTCGGGCCAGGCGATTCGTGCCCGGTCGAGCAGATCCGTCTCGCTCGGATACGCGCTGTCGGACACCCAGAGGTCCGACTCGGTGGACAGGTACTGCGAGAGAGTCTCGACGAACATGCGTTGTTCGTCCACGAGCAACAGGCGGAGCATGTTCCCCCCAGGACACGGCCGGCGCGGTTACCTCCCGTACCGGCGAATTCTGCAGTAGTCACACAGGACGCGCAGCACGAGGGGATCGCGCCGTTCCATGGGAGCGCGAGACGTTCTCCGAGCAGAACGACGTGATGTTCACGCTCCTGAACCACTGGATGTGGTGACATCGGTCCCGACCGAAGGGTTCGGCTCCACCGGCGATGGCGCGGGAGCACGCCGTCCCGGACTCCGCCACCGTCCCGTCGACCTGGTCAGCCATGCCAGCGGGAGGGTGTACAGCGACAGGGCGGCATCCAGTATCCGCAGGAACAGGAAGAAGGCGCCGAACACGAGAAAACGTGGTTTGCGAAGCGCCAGAGTCACCAGCAGGGTCAGGGACAGGTCCACTACCACCACGGCCAGCAGCAACGAGAACAGGCTGACGTAGCCCGACACCGCGTCGTGCAGTGGTCCCAGCACGACGAGATCTGCCGTGCCGGGGAAGAGCAGCGGCAACAGCAGCAGCAGGAGGACGAGCGGCAACGCGACCATCAACAGACTGCTGGTGAGCAATTCGGTCAACAGCAGCAACAGCATGCAGGTGAACAGATTGGTCCTGGGGCGATGTCGGCGTACGGTCTGCCACAGCCCCAGCGCCCAGCGCTTGGTCTGCCGGACGTAGTCGCGAAGGTTGTCCGGATCCTGTGTCACTGCCACCGCGGCGGGCGTGAAGCCGACCTTGCCGAGCCGTTTCTGATACACCTCGAAGGTCATGTTGAAGTCCTCGATGACCAGACCGGGTGGATTCATCTCGATGTGGGGCAGCACCTCGGTGCGGTACATACTGGCGAAGCCGGGAACGATGTGTGTGGCGTTGCACCGCAGCCAGGTCTGACCGAACTTGAGCAGATACTGGCTCAGCGCGTAGATCCGCTGCCGGTGGGACACCAGCAACCTGCCCAGTGGAGAGATCCCGCCGCGATCCCAGTCGGTTCGTACGAAGCCTGCGACCGCGGCGACCCGCGGATCGCCGAACAACGGCAGGGCCGCCCGGAAGTAGTTCCTGTCGAGCCGGGTGTCGGCGTCCAGCAGCAGTACGGCCGGATAGTGTTCGACGAGGCGGAACCGCTCGATCGCCTGCTGCAGTGCGCCCGCCTTCCCCACGTTGCTCCAGGTGCTGATCACGTTCACGCCCGCCCGTTCGGCGAGTTCGACGGTTCGGTCAGTGGAGCCGTCCGAAACCACGTACACGTTCTCGCGTGGCACGAGCTCGGTCACCGAATCCAAACTGTCGTTGATCACGAGCTCCTCGTTGTGGGCGGCCATGAGCACTGCCACCCGATCGGTGCCGAAGGGAGGATCGCCAGCCGCTCCCCGTCCGAGATCGACGTCACCGGGAAAGCAGCCGGAGCCGCGACGCGAGAGCGGTGGTCGGATCCGGCGCGCCACGCGGTCGTAGGACGCGGCAAAGCTCGTAGTGAGCATCCGGAGCAGTCCCATGCTCCCCCAGAGCACGAAATTCGCCCCGAAGATCAGCACGGCCACAAGCCACCACGGAATCAACTGGCCACCTCCTCAACACCCGAACCACCGCGTGGACGGACGTCATCGGCGTGCGCGAGCGGAACGACGGGCCACGGGAAAGGTCTGGCGCAGTCGCGGCCAGGTGGCGGGATCGGCCGGGCCGTACATCCACAGGTAGACACCACCGATGCCGGACCGGTCCGCCACTTCGAGCTTGGCGTGCGAACTGGCCGCGTTCTCGAACCACACCTCGTGCCGGGTGCCGTCCGTGTCGGTGTAGCGGAACCACGGAGTACGGCTGTCCTCGTCGAACCGGATCCGCACGTCGTGCCGCCGCGCGATTCGAGTGGCCTCGCCCCAGGTCACCGGCTGCCCCTTGCCCTGTGACCAGTCGTATCCGTAGAGCGGTATCCCCAGCACTATCTTCTCGGGCGGTATGGTGCCGCGTGCGTAGTCGAGCACGTCTCGTATCCAGTCGACCGGCGCCACCGGCCCGGGCGGCGAGGTCGACCAGTGCCGGTCGTACCCCATCAGACGCACCTGGTCCGCGGCACGCCCGATGGCCGCGTAGTCCTGCGCGACGTTGCGTTCGTCGTAACCACGTCGGCTGGCCTTGGCGAACACCGCCACCGACAGTGTTCTGTCGTGGGCGTGCAGCGCGTCCGCCAACTCCCGGACCAGCGTGCTGAACTCGTCGCGGTCCTCGGCCTTGAGATCCTCGTAGTCGATGTCGATACCGGCGTAGTCGTTGGAAAGCACCAGGTCGACGATCTCCCGTACGTGCTGTCGCCTGCGCTGCGGATCGTGCAGGATCGGAGCAACCGAGTCGTAGGACCAGGCACCGTGGGTCATGTTCGCCACGCTGGGGGTGAACCGCAGTTCGGTCCTCCGCAGCGAATTCAGGGCCTCACGGGTCCGCCCGGCTCGGTCCGAGGGGATCTGGCTGACCACGTGCCCCTCGGGATCGAGCCCGTACATCCAGGGCGAGACCTCGGTGAACCCTTCGGTGTGCCGCATCAGCTCCGAGGTCCCACCCTCGAAGTTCCAGAACGGCAGGGCGGCGACCACCTCACCGGATCCGGCCGTAGGGCGTGGAGCGGGATCGCGTCGCACCGAAAGCACGACCAGTATCAGCGCCAGGCACAACACCGCCACACCTCCGACCAGGGCGATGCGCCGTACCCTGGATCCGAGCACGGTGAACCGCCCGGTTACGGGCTTCCCACGCATGAGCACACCCCCAACCGCGCGTCAGCCGGTGTCGACACGACCCGACCTGGCGGTGACGCCCTCCCCGGCGCGGGTGTGCTCGTCGACGACCGATCTGATGATCGAATCCAGATCGTGGACCGGCCGGAAACCGACCAGCTCCCGCGCCAGCGAACAGTCGGGCACACGCCGCGACATGTCCTCGTAACCGGAGCCGTACACGGCCTCGTAGGGGCTGTGCACGATATCGCTCGGGGAGCCGGTGGTGGCTATCACCCGGTGCGCGAGTTCCTCGATCGACACCTGCTCGGTACTGCCGAGGTTGACCGCACGACCACGTGCCGAGTCACTGTGCACCAGCGAGACCAGCGCGGGAACCACGTCGTCCACATGGCAGAAACAACGAATCTGCTCGCCGCTCCCGAACACCGTGAGCGGGTGTCCGCGAAGCGCCATCGACACGAAACGGGGCAGCACCATGCCGTAACGACCGCTCTGTCCGGGCCCGACGGTGTTGAACAGACGCACGATGACCGCCCACAGCCCCTGTTCGTCCACGAAGGACCTGGTCATGCTCTCGTCGACGGCCTTGGCCTCCGAATAGGACCACCGCGACTTCAACGGCGATCCGACTACCCTGTCGTCGTCCTCGGTGAGGCCGATCTTGTCGTTCTTGCCGTAGATCTCGCTGGTGGAGGCGATCAGCACCCGGCTGCCGTGCCGGTGGGCCGCCTCCAGCACGTGGTGTGTGCCGTGGATGTTGGTGAGCAGGCTTTCCAGCGTGCGGTCTCGGATGACGAAGGCCCCGACGGCGGCGGCCAGGTGGAACACCACGTCACAGCCGGCCGTGGCCCGCTCCACGGTCTCCCCGTCCACAACGCTGCCCGGAACCGGGCACAGCCGTTCTTGATCGGCCACCCCGGCGAGATTGTCCCAGTCCCCGGTGCTGCCGTCGTCCAGCGCGACGACGGTGTGTCCCGCCGCGAGCAGATACCGAACCAGGTGTGATCCCACGAAACCCGCGGCCCCGGTGACGAGTGCCCTCATGGGTTCACCCCCGAACTCGCGGGGTCGCCGACAGTGCCCTGCTGCCGAACACGCCGTCCGTCACGACGACCGCTCAGCAGCTCGTCGTAGAGCTGGTCGATCCGCTCGGTCACGGCGTCCATCCCGTACAGCTCCCGCAGCTCGGGAACCTGGGCGCGTGGCCGAGCGGCTGACAGCTCCGCACGCAGCGCGGACCGCAGATCCTCGACCTCTCCCGCCACCTCGATCGCGCGGTCGGTGCTGACCCCGTCCAGTGCCGGGCAGGTGGTGTAGAGCACCACGAGCCCGTTGGCCAGAGCCTCCAGCACCGACAGCCCGAACGTCTCCTGCTTGGAGCAGGCGACGAAGAGGTCCAGCGCCGACAGCACGGACGCCACGTCACTTCGCTTGCCCGCGAAGACCACCTTGTCGGAGACCCCGTTGGCTTCCGCGAGTTCCTCCAGCCGTTGCCGGTCCGGACCGTCGCCCACCAGCAACAGCCTGGTGTCCTCGTCCAGCAACGGAGTGGCGGACTCTATGAGCAGGTCGAACCGTTTGTTCGGGTCGAGCCTGCCGAGCACTCCGACCACCCGGTGCCGCTCGGAGAGTCCGAGTTCGTTCCTGGTGCGTGCGCGGGCGTCCGCATCGAAGGCGACCCTGTCGAAGTCGACACCGTTCGGAATGACACGCACCTTGCGCGCGGGCAGACCCCACCGACGCAACCGGGCGGCCACGGTGTCCGACACCGCTATGGTGGTGTCGGAGAACAGATCACTGGCCAGGTAGAGCAGCCGCACCCCCGCGCTCATGCGTCTGCGCTCGAGGTGGGTTTCGCCGATGGAGTGCTCGCTGGCGACGACCACGGGAACGCCCGCGAGTCGCGCCGCTGTCCGGCCGTAGACGCAGGAACGGTAGAGATGCGTGTGCACGGCGTCGAACCCGCCGGAACGCATCAGGGAACGGAGCCGGAACAACGCGCCCAACTCGGTGTTGCTGGTCATGCCGAGATCGTGCACCGGAATTCCGGCCCCGGAGATCATGTTCGCGACCTCGCCCGCGTTGTACAGGGTCACGACCTCGCATTCGTGTCTGCTACGGCGTACCAACTCGTAAAGCTGCAGTTCTGCTCCGCCGATCCCCAGTCCGGTGATCACGTGTAGGACTCGCACTATTGCCCCCTCTGCCGGTCGCGGCGCGACCCGATGAGTCCCGTGAGCACGACTCCGGCCGTGCGCACGAGAATCACCAGGTCCAACCAAGGTGACCAGTACTCGATGTACTGGTTGTCGAAACGGGCCCGCTCGACGATCGAGGTGTCACCGTGCAACCCGTGCACCTGTGCCCAGCCGGTGAGCCCTCCCACGACGCGATGCCGGTCGGAGTAGCTCGGTATCGCCGCCGCGAAGCGCACCGCGTAGTACGGCCGCTCGGGACGTGGCCCGACCAGGGAAATGCCACCTCGTAGTACGTTCCAGAGCTGCGGTAACTCGTCGAGGTGATTGCCGCGCAGCCAACCACCCAGCTTTCCGCACTGCCCCGGTGTCGGTGTCCACCCCGTATGCCCGGTCGGGTTGACGGTGCGGAGTTTGGTGACGCTGGTAAGAGCTCCGGCCGCGGTGATCCGCTCCTGCCGGAAGAACGCCGCGGGGTTCCGGCAACGCACGGCGATGCTCAGCAGCAGCAGCACCGGCAGCGTCAACAGCGACAGCACCGGGGCGAGCAGCAGATCGAGGGTTCGTTTGGCGAAACTCCCGCCGAGGGCGTGTGCGCCGCGGCGGAGCGGCAGCAGCGGTATCCCCCACACTTCGTCCAGCGACGCCCGTGACGCGGCCAGCCCCAGCCCGGGCATCCGGGGAAGCACGCAGATGTCCAGCGCCGAGCTCCGGCACCGGCGCACCACACCGGTGATCTCGGGGATCCGCTCGTCGGTGCAGCACAGCACCACCCGGGTGACGCGGTGGCGTCGAACGACCTCGGCCAGCTCTTCCGGGCGGGACAGCACGTCCCGCCCCACCTCCTCCGCCGGGCCGGGGTGATCGAGAAACCCTACGAACCGCAGGCCGAGTTCACGGCGCCGCGTCATGGCGCGGGCCAGCTCCGTCGCGATCTCGTTGCGTCCGACGATCACCACGGATTCGAACAGCCTTCCCCGGCTACGGGCGCTACGGAGCACGAACACGGTCACCGACCTGCCGAACAGCAGCGCCGCCGCGGAGCAGGCTCCCAGCAGCAGCACACGGGATACCGGTAACCAGGCGAACAACGCCAGCAGCGGCAGACCGGCGGCGGTCAGCAGGCTTCCGGCGTCGTCGGAGATCCTGCTGCGCAGTGGGAGACGTTGGGTCCCCCGAGCGGCCAGCGACAGCAGCACCGCGGGTACGTAGAGCAACGCCGCTGGGCCCGGCAATCGCAGCACGATCGCCACCGCACCGAGCACGAGCAGATCGACCGCCGGAAACAGCCGCGGTAGCAGCGAGGGCGTCCAGCTCGCGGGCAGCGGCGAGTCGGTCCCGAGGGCCCCGGTGAGTCCCGCCGACTCACCGGGTCGCCGCGTCTCCCCCGGTCCCGCCGCTCGTGGAGCGGGCACCGCCCGGTGCCGATCGCGCACCGGTTGCCAATTCATCTACCCACCCCCGGCAGGGCGAACGCGCGGCGCTCCCTGGCTGGTGAGATCCGGCCGGTGACGGCGCGAGCGGCGTGGTCGGCACCGTAGACGAACCGCATCACCGGACCGAACGTCGGGGTGACGGCGGGTCCGATGAAGTACAGTCCCGGCACTGTGGACTGGTACCCGGGATCGACACGCGGTGCCCGGTCCAGCGTTCCCACCCTGCCGCGCAGCTCGGGGCTGATGAAGGGCAACCGCCCGAGGTCGGGTCGATAGCCGGTGGCACTGATGATGTGATCCAGCGTGAGCGTGGTGGTCTCGCCGCCTCGGCGCAATCCCAGCCTCAACCGGTCCCCGGTGGGATCGGCCCAGTCCAACTGGCGGTCCAGCAGCATCGGGATGCGTCCGTCCACGCGTTCCCGCAACCACCAAGCACCGGCGGGCCCCATCGCGGTACGGGCCAGCCGCACCCGAGTGCTCACCGGCAGCCTGCGGAACAGGTCGGGGTGTTCGGAATAGAACCAGGTCGCCCAGCCCGAACCGAGTCCCGCTTCGGGTTCGCGGAGTCTGCGGCGCAGCGATTTGTCGTCGGTGGGTGGTAGACCGTTCCACACGATGTCACTGGCTCGGGCGATGATCCGGACCGAAGCCCCGGACTCCCGCAACAGCGCGGCGGTCTCCAGTGCGGACTGTCCGGAGCCGACAACGGCCACCTCGCGGTCGCGGAAGACCCCGAGGTCCACGTGAGCACTGCTGTGGGAGGCCAGGTGAGCGGGCAGCTGGGCGAGCACGTCGGGAACCCGGGCGAAGTGCTCGACGCCGGTGGCTATCACGACGTTTCGGGCGGTGGCGCTCCTGCCGTCGGTCAGCTCCAGTTCGTAGTGGCCCCCGGCGCTACGAACGTCCTCGACCAGCACCTGCTCCACGTCGGGAGTGTGGTGGCGCTCGAACCACGCACCGTATTCCAGAAAGGTCTCCAGCGAGACCGGGATTCCGATATCGGCGTAGGCCCGTCCGGTCTCGCGGCAGAACTTTTCGAGCGTGTGGCTGGCATGGGGATCGGAGAGGTTGGAGGCGAATCCCTGCGATTTGAGGTACATCCCCCGAGGCATGGCGGTACGCCACAGGTTGAGCGGAACTCCGAACTGTCTGTGGCTCACTCCGGCGGCTCGCAGGTGGGCCGCCAACGACAGGCCGTAGGGACCGGCTCCGACAATGGCGACGTCGACTGTTTCGTTCATCGCTGGACCCCCTCAACTCGGAACTGAAGTACTCGACTCGTTCGACTCGTTCACCGTGGGCGAGCCCCGACGGGAGCCCGCTCGTCCGGGACGGAACTCGGGTGCGCGCGCCCGTTGCGGCCGACGCGACACCGGAATCCGACGTGACAGCGCTCGCCATCCCATCCGCAGACACATCAGCCCGAACGGAGCGAGGTCGTCCCGTGCGAACCATGCGGTTTCCTCGGCGCCACGCAGCGAGGTGATCCACTCCCGGAGACCGAGACGACCACCGCGCCACCCTCCGAACGCCGCCAGCGGGTCGTAGTTCTCCACCACGAAACGACGCTCGGGACCGTGCGCTATGCGTGGAACACGCTGTCCGGTCAGGTCCAGATAGGCCGTCACCGCGAGGTCCAGCCCGGCGCGGTCGCTGAAAAGCCGGAACTGAGCGCCCAGTCTGGGGTTGCAGTCGAGTAGTTTGTAGTGGCCGTCCCTGGGATCCCAACGCCAGTCCATGTCCACGAGACCGCGGAAACCGGTACGGCGCAGCAGTTCGACGGCTTGTCGCCCGAGCTCGTGGTTGGCCACCCAGCGACCGAAACTGGTCAGTCCCGCCGCGGCCGGATAGGAGCGTTCCTTGACCCCGGTGCACACCGGACTCTGTGCCGGATCGTCACCCAGATACCCGTGGAGGAACCAGTCCTGACCACGTCCCGGCGTCGTCGCCTGGGGCAGGAACTCCTGCAACACGATCGGCTGCCCCGCGGCGCGATGCAGTTCCGCGAGTTGATTCGGGGTGCTCACCACGCTTGTGCTGGGAACGCGGTGGCCGTCGCGGCGCCAGGGGGTGGCCAGCTTGGCGATCAGTGGATAACCGACCGAGGCCGCGAACGCACGGGCTCTCGGCCAGGTGGTGACCGTCTCGGTTCGGGGAGCGGGAACTCCGTGATCCCGGCAGAGCCGGTACAGCGAATCCTTGCCCGCCAGTTTTCGCGGCAGCTCGGTGGGAGGGCTGGGGAACAACAACCACGGATGCAGTCCGGCCGCGTGTTCGGCCAGCAGGATGGCCCCCGCGTCGTCGGTCGGCAACACGACCGTGGGCCGTCCGAGCCGTTCGACGATCCGTGCCAGCCCGTCCACGACGTCGAGTTCGGTGCCCTCCCCGGCACGCCATCGCCAGTGGCCGTACAGGTAGCGGGAGTGGGCGGTGGGAACGAGCGGGTCCTCGCAGACCCCGTAGACCGGCACCCCCAGCCTGCCCAGACCGCGGATGATCCCCAGACCCCCGTGGTGCAGCGGGTTGTCGTCCAATTTGAGGACCACCACTGGTGTGGCGGTGTCGAACACCCCCGCGGCGGGCGACGGTGTGTTTCGTGAACCGAGCACGGCACACCTCCTCACACGAGCCTGCGATGCGGCGCGTGATCGAACCGGTAGGTGGCGTCGAGCACCAGCGGGAAGCGGCCGACCCAGCGGTAGTCGAACTCCGGATGGGGCGTGTGCACCAGCACGAGATCCCACTGTCCGTCGGCGGGGCTGAGCTCGCTGGCCAGCTCGGTGCTCTCGGAGAGCCGGACTCGCGGAACCAACGGATCGTAGTAACCGATCTCGGCCCCCAGTTCCGCGAGCCCGGACAGAATGGGCAGTGCCGGCGACTCCCGCAAGTCGGCCACGCCCGCCTTGTAGCTGACCCCTACCAGCAGAACGCGGGCCCTCTCGGGGGTGATCCCGGCCTCGTCGAGCAGTTCGGCGACCCGCGCCACCACCTGTTGCGGACGGTCACGAATCACACGCATCACCTGCTCCAGCAGCGGAGCGGACACTCCCTGGGAGCGCAGCTGCCACAGCAGGTAGTAGGGGTCGCAGGGAATGCAGTGTCCCCCCACACCGGGGCCGGGGAACCCACCCAGAAACCCGTAGGGTTTGGTGCCCGCGGCCAGTGTGACCTCGATGGGATCCAGCTCGAGGTGCCGGCACACCTCGGCGAACTCGTTGGCCAACGCCAGCGTGACCGCGCGGAATATGTTCTCGTACAACTTGGTCAGCTCGGCGGCTTCCGGGGAACTGACCAGGAACACCGAGTCGGTCACCTGGTTGATCACGTCAGCCGCCCGCACCGAACAGCTCTCGGTGACCCCGCCCACGACACGCGGCGTGTCCTGCTGCCGGTGATCCGGATTTCCCGGATCGATCCGTTCGGCGCTGAACGCCACGTGGACGTCCCTGCCCGGCAGCAACTCACGTCGCCGCAGGGGTTCGACCAGCAGCTCACGCGTGGTGCCCACATAAGTCGTGGAGGTCAGGATCAGGGTTTGGCCCGGACGGGCGTGCGATGCCACCTCGGTACAGGCCGCCCGCAGCGCGGCCAGCTCGGGAGTGCCGTCCTCACGCACCGGTGTGGGAACGCATATGACTATCACCTCCGCCTCGGCGATGGCTCCGCTGTCGGAGGTGAGTCGGATCCCTCCCGTGCCGAGCGCGTGCCGCAGCGCCTCCCGGTCGGATTCGGCCAACTCGACGTCGCCGTCCAGTATGGTGCGCAACCGCTCGCCGCTGGTGTCCACTCCGATCACGTCGATTCGTTTGGAGTGGAACTCCACAGCGGTCGGCAGCCCCACGTAGCCCAATCCCACCACCGCCACCCCGGCGGGAGCGGAACCGGCGAGTCCGTCTTCGCCGTCCCCGAGCGGCGAATGAGTCACCAACCGATCGTTGAATTCGTACTCCCGGCCGTTGACCGCCAGCGAGAGCGGAAGTTCCCCCACGATTCCTCCCAGGATCGACGGTGCGGTATCACTGCCGATGCCGTTCGACCATGCCATCGGCGGGACCCCGCGTTCCTCATCCGCAGTGGGGAAAAGCGTCTACCCACCCGGCAGGAGGGATTTCCGCCACCACTCGACGGGACGCCGCACCGGACTCGCCGTCAACGGCTCGGGCGCAGCCGGGCGCGCCACCGCTTGGCCTCCAGCCGCGGCCCGTTGTCACGGTCACCGACGTGGATTCGTGGTATGGCGAATCCACAGGCGAGCGAACCCGGCCGAACGGCGCAGGCGTAGGTGTAACCGGCCTCGTGGACCTCGCGCATCGTGTTCCGGTCGAGGTCACCGTAGGGATAGCAGAAACCCTCGATCGGGTGATTAAGTAACTCCGTGAGCTCGGAACGGCTGCGGTGCACCTCCTCGGCCATCTCGGCACGGGAGAGCGCGGACAGCGGGCGGTGCAGCAGACCGTGCGAGCCGATCTCCATCCCCAGTTCGGCGGCGCGGTGGATCTGCTCGGCGCTCATCAGGGACTTGCGTGGGCCGTCGCCGTCCCACGCGTTGTGCCCGTCGATCCGTCGGGCGAGCACGAACACGGTCGCGGTGAAACCGTGTTCACGCAGCGCGCTCACCACGGTGGTGTCGAAGTCGGCGTAGCCGTCGTCGAAGGTGAGCCCGATGAGCCCACGCGCGAGTCCCTGCCGGTGCGCGCGGAGCAGCTGCCCCACCCCCACACCGGTCCAGCCGCGCAGGCGGAGCCAACGCAGCTGCCGCAGGAAACGCTCGGGGCGAACCGTCACCCGGTAAGGGTCAGTCGCGTACTCCTGCACGGAGTGATACATCAGCACCGGCGGCATGTCACCCGACAACCGCTGAGCAGTGCCTGTCGTTTCCGAGCCGATCATCGTCCTCCCCCGCGACGGGCACTCGTGCGGGGTCGACGATAATCGGCGACCCGCCCCGACGGATCCGTCAAGGCGGGTATCGCGCCTACCTCAGATTGTCCAGGTGTCGCGGCCGGTGAGCAGCTGCTGCAGGTCGGCGGGACGCTGTCGGGCCGCGTCGTCGAGCTGCTGCCTGGCCTGGTCGTCGTAGGTGGGTCGGTCGACGGCGCGGAAGACACCGGTGACCGTCGGATCGAGGTCCTGCCCGCCGAGCCGGGACAGTGCGAAGGCGTGACCGGTGTCCTCGCGGTGCGCGTCGTGGATCACGAGGTCGCGCTCGTCGATCTCGTCGAGCTTGGCCACCCGCAGCTCGCCCCGCTCATCACGGACCACCCCGAACCTCTCGTCCTCGGGACCGAACGTGACGGGCTCACCGTGACGCAGCTGGATCAGCCTGCGCTGCTTTTCGTCGGAGTCCTTGAGCACGTCGAACGCGCCGTCGTTGAAGATGGGGCAGTTCTGGTAGATCTCCACCAGCGACGAGCCGCGGTGGGCCGCCGCCGCCCGCAGCGTCTCGGTCAGGTGTGCGCGGTCGGAGTCCAGGGTGCGGGCCACGAACCCGGCCTCGGCCCCCAGCGCCAACGACACCGGGTTGAACGGGGTGTCCACCGAACCGACCGGGGTGGACTTGGTGACCGTGCCCTGGTCCGAGGTGGGTGAGTACTGCCCCTTGGTCAACCCGTAGATCCGGTTGTTGAACAACAACACGGTGATGTTGACGTTGCGCCGCAGCGCGTGGATCAGGTGGTTACCACCGATGGACAGGCCGTCGCCGTCGCCGGTGACCACCCACACCGACAGATCGGGCCGCGTGGTCGCCAGCCCGGTGGCGATCGTCGGTGCCCTGCCGTGGATCGAGTGCATCCCGTAGGTGTTCATGTAGTACGGGAAGCGGGCGGAGCAGCCGATACCGGACACGAACACGGTGTTCTCCCGCTTGATGCCCAGCTCGGGCAAAAAGCCGCGCACCGCCGCCAGCACCGCGTAGTCACCACAGCCGGGGCACCAGCGGACCTCCTGGTCACTGGTGAAGTCCTTGGCGGAGTACTCCTCGTCGGTGGTGGGCACCTCGGCCAGGCCACCCATCGTGGGCAGTCCCAGATTCGTCGTCACAGCTCGACTCCCTGAACCACATCGGACAGCACGTTTTCCAACTCCTCGGCCTGGAACGGCAAGCCCGCCACTTTGGTGTAGGACTGAGCGTCCACCAGGTACCGCGATCGCAGCAACATCGCCAACTGCCCCATGTTCATCTCGGGCACCACGACTCGCTCGTAGCGCCGGAGTACCTCGCCGAGGTTGCCCGGCATGGGGTTGAGATGGCGCAGGTGTGTCTGCGCGATCGACATTCCGCGCGCTCGCAGCCTGCGGCAGGCCGCACCGATCGGCCCGTAGGACGAACCCCATCCCAGCACCAGCACCCGCGCGTCACCGCCGGGATCATCCACCTCGACGTCGTCCACCTCGATGCCGTCGATCCTGCGTTGCCGCAGCCGCACCATCGCGTCGTGATTGTCCGGGTCGTAGGAGATGCTGCCCTTGCCGTCCAGCTTCTCCAACCCGCCGACGCGGTGCTCCAGACCGGCCGTACCGGGGATGGCCCACTGCCGGGCGAGGGTCCGCGGGTCGCGCAGATACGGCCAGAACTCCTCGGAACCGTCGGTTGCGTTCGCCTCGGTCGCGAAGTCGACCCGCAGGTCGGGAAGGTTCGCCACGTCGGGGATCATCCAGGGTTCGGAGCCGTTGGCAGTGGCCCCGTCCGACAGCAGCAGCACAGGGGTGCGGTAGGTCAACGCGATCCGTACGGCGTCGACGGCGATGTCGAAGCAGTCCGCCGGTGAACGCGGCGCCAACACCGGCACCGGGGACTCCCCGTTGCGGCCGTACAGCGCCTGCAACAGATCGGCCTGTTCGGTCTTGGTGGGCAACCCGGTCGACGGCCCGCCACGCTGGATGTCGCAGATCAGCATCGGCAGCTCCAGGGCCACCGCCAGTCCGATCGTCTCCGACTTCAGCGCCAGCCCCGGTCCGGAGGTGGTGGTCACGCCGAGCGAACCACCGAAGGCGGCCCCCAACGCGGCCCCCACGCCCGCGATCTCGTCCTCGGCCTGGAAGGTCGTCACACCGAAGTTCTTGTGCTTGGCCATCTCGTGCAGCACGTCAGAGGCGGGCGTGATCGGGTAGCTGCCCAAAAACACCGGGAGTTCGCTGCGCTGCCCGGCCGCCACGAGACCGTAGGACAGCGCGAGGTTGCCGGTGACCTGCCGGTAGGTCCCCTCGGGCAGGCTGGCGGGCTCGACCTCGTAGGTCACCGCGAACGACTCGGTGGTCTCCCCGTAGTTCCACCCAGCCCGGAACGCGAGCAGATTCGCCTCGGCCACCTGCGGTTTGCCGGAGAACTTCTCACGCAGGAAGCGCTCGGTGTTCTCGGTGGGACGGTGATACATCCACGACAGCAGCCCGAGCGCGAACATGTTCTTGCAGCGCTCCGCCTCCTTGCGGGTCAGCCCCGTCTCGGCAACCGCCCCCTTGGTCAGCTCGCTCATCGCCACCCGGTGCAGCGTGAACCGGTCGAGTTCACCGGACTCCAGCGGAGACTGCTCGTAGCCCACCTTCTTCAGGTTGCGCTTGGTGAACTCGTCGGTGTTGACCACCACGGTCGCGCCGTGCGGAAGATCGCCGAGATTGGCCTTGAGCGCGGCCGGGTTCATCGCCACCAGCACGTCCGGCCGGTCACCGGGCGTGAGAATGTCGTAGTCGGCGAAGTGCAGTTGAAAGCTCGACACTCCGGGGAGGGTTCCCGCTGGTGCCCTGATCTCGGCCGGGTAGTTCGGCAAGGTCGCCAGGTCGTTGCCGAACGCGGCGGCTTCCGAGGTGAAGCGGTCGCCGGTCAACTGCATACCGTCACCGGAGTCCCCGGCGAACCGGATCACGACGCGGTTCACCTTGCGCTGCGTGTCCGGCTGCTGTTCGTCAGCCCCGGCTCCCGCTCGCTCAGCGGGTTGTTGCCCGTTCGTCGCCACCACTTGACCAGTTCCCTTTCACCGTGCGAGGAAGCCCCCATCGCGGAATGGGCGACTCGTCCACCGCCGCTGTTCGTACCGTGAGCCGCGTCCGGCGATCAAGTCGCAACCCGTCCGCAGCATACTCGTGGCACAACGAACTCGGCAGTCATCGCATTCCGTTTTCCGGGAAACTCCGTTCCGTGCGGCACGGGAGGAAGCGCGGTCGACGACGGAAACGAGAATCGCCATGACCGATTCGAACACCTCCCACAACAGTGAAAACCGCCACGACGGGCGCGGGGCACGTGGCGAGCACCCGCGCGGCGACGGTCGAGCGAGGTGGGCAGGGTGGCGCATCTCCGGAACGCCGATCGTGAGCACGGCATCACCACTGCGCATCCCACAACCAGCCCCACGGCAGCGGTTCCGCGTCCCGGCGGCAACGTGTCCCGAGCCGCACGTCGGATCCGTGAGCACGGCAGGAACGGCTCGACACGGTCCCGGCGTGCGCCTCGAGCCCGATCACGCGAGCGGATGCCTGCCCGGTGGCGGGCGACCCGTTCCACCCGTGCATTCGAAACGGGGACACCCATTCCGGACGACACCTGATCGGCGGCGCGATTTCGCATTACTCGACCGAAAAAATAAATGTGATTTACACCATATCGAACGGCGGGGTTTTTCCGCGGTCACGGGCGGCGGCCACAACACCCGCGACCACGGCGCTCGGGCTTGCCCACATCGGTGCGGGGAAACCGGTGTCCTCGCGCGGCACGGATCGCGGGGGTGGGCGAGACCCCGTGTCCGGCTGTCGCGATTCAGCCTCGACCGGAAACCACCATGCCGTCGCGGAAAATACGGGTGTACTGCTCCGCGATCCCCTGGACGCTCATGCGGCCACCGGGGTTGTACCAGCGCACGGCGGCGGAGACGGAGTCCCGGATGAATCGGTGCGCCAGGCGGGGACTGAGCTCGGCGCGAAACACACCCGTCCGCTGGCCCTGCCGCAGCACACGTACCCAGATGCGCTCGAAGTCGCGGTTCGCGGTGTCGATGTAGCCGAACCTGTCGAACCCGGCGAGGTATCCGGCCTCGTTGTGCAGAACGGCCATCGCCCACCGATGGCGGTGCAACGCCGCGAACGCCTCGTGGATCAGCTCGCCCACCGTGGTGTGCGGATCGTGCCCGGCGTCGACCACCCGGCGGAACCGCTCCAGCTGCGCGTTCAGGTACTCCCGCAGGATCTCGTCGACCATCGCCTCCTTCGAGTCGAAGTGGTGGTAGAGACTGCCGGGCAGTATCCCCGCCTCGTCGGCGATCTCACGCATCGTGGTGGCCGCGACCCCGCGGGTCGCGAACATCCGGGCCGCCATGGACAGCAGCTCCGCCCTGCGCCCGGAACCACGCTCCTTGCCGCTCGTCCGATTCCCACCGCTCATCAACGACATTGTCCGGGCGCACGCGGGAGTTCGCCGGAAAGCAGCGGGGTGCTCGACGGCTGGAACTCCGCCGTGCTCGCGGCCCGGCCCCGTCCGGGAGCGGTCGGACTCGGGCACGTGATCACTCACTGCCCGGGCGGGGCCTAGGCTGATCGTGGTCGAGTCCACTTGGAGGAGTTTCGGTGTCCGCGTCCCCGTCCACCGTCGAGCGGCGGAACCCGAACACGCGTGCGGCGATGGGGACCACCTCGTTCGCACGCGTGCCGGTACCGCTGCTCGCGGGAGCAACCACCGCCCTGTTGCTGGTGCTCAGCCCTCGTTACGGCTATCTCTCGGACGAGCTGTACTTCCTGGCCGCGGGCAAGTACTACCTGGACTGGGGCTACATGGACCAGCAGCCGCTGGTCCCGTTGTTGGCGCGGTGGGCCGACGCGCTGGCTCCGGACTCACTGCTCGTGCTGCGGTTCGTCCCCGCCCTGGTGACCGCGGGCGGAATCGTGCTCACCGCCCTGATCGCCCGGGATCTCGGCGGGGATCACCGGGCACAGACCCTGGCGGCCGCTGCCTACGCGATCTCACCGTGGCTGCTGCTCAGCGGTCACTGGCTGGCCGCTGCCACGCTGGCGCCGCTGGAGTGGGGCCTGATCCTGTGGTTGCTGATCCGCTGGACCCGGTGGCACCGAGCCGGATTTCGCAGGGACAGGCTGCTGTGGGGCACGACGGCGGTCGTGGTCGTGGGGGTGCAGACCAAGTTCCAGGTGGTCCTGTTGTGCGTTGCGGTCCTACTGGCGGTTCTCGCAGTCGGACCACGTCGGATGCTGCGCCGGCCGGCGGTGTGGCTCGGTGCCGGAGCGGTACTGGCCACGTCCGTGCCGACCCTGCTGTGGCAGCACCGGAACGGATGGCCCGCCCTGGACATGGGCGCGGTGGTGGCGGGCGAGACGCGACGCCTGCTGTTCGTGCCGAACGCGCTGTTCTACTCCGGGGTAGTGGTGGGAGCGGTGCTGTGCTGCTACGGGCTGTGGCAACTGCTGCGAGCTCCCGAACTCGCCGAGTACCGGTTCCTGGGGTGGACGGTACTGGGCCTGGTGTTGTTCTTCCTCGCGGCCGGTGGCAGACCGAACTATCCGGCGGGAACGTTCGGGTTGCTGTTCGCCGCGGGCGCGGTGGGACTGCGGCGCCGCCGCGAACTACCCGGGCACAACAGGGCCCGTTGGGTCCCGTGGGTGGTCTATCCGCTGTCGGCGTTGCTGCCGATCGCGCTGCTGCCGATCTATCCCCTGCCGCTGTTGGCCGCCCACCCCGAGCTGCCCAGCTACAGCAGGATGTACGAGACGGGGTGGCGAGCGCTGGCACGAACAACCGCGAGTGCCTACCGCGAGCTGCCCGCGGAACTGCGCGAGGACACGGTGGTGGTGGCGGAGAGCTATCCGACCGCGGCGGCGCTGGACGTGCACGGGCGGGAACTCGGGATACCCCGGGCCTACAGCCCGCACCGGGGGTACTGGTTCTTCGGGGCCCCGCCCGATTCGGCGCGCGCGATGCTCTACGTCGGCAGCGAGCATCCGCTGGCGCCCCACTTCGGCGACCGGCGGCAGCTGGACACCGTGCGAACCGAGCACAACGTGGTCAACATCGCGCGCGGCGTCGCCGTCACCCTCTACACCGAACCCGAGCTGAGCTGGTCCGAGCTGTGGCCCCGGATCCGCGGGATGTGAGTGCGGCGGCCCGCCGAGCGGAAGCTCAGCCCGGAAGCTCAGCGACGCGCCACGGGCCTGCGGCAGACGTAGACGCGAGCGGGTGGCACGTTGCGCCAGACGGTGCGCGAGGTGATCACCTCGTCGAACGCCGCTCCCAGTCGGTCACGGAATCGCCGGGCACCCGACATCCCCAGCGCGTGTGCGTAGGCGATGGTGGTGAACCCGCCGCCGGGTGCCAGTACGGAACCGATCTCGCGCAGGATCCGCCGCTGCGATTCGGCGGCGAACAGCGACCAGGGCAGCCCGCTGACGACGGCGTCCGCCGACTCGATCCCGTTCTCGGCGAGCAACTCGCCCAGCCGCATCGCGTCCCCCTGCAGGACCTCCAACCAGGGCGCCTCGGTGCGCAGGTGCTCGCACATACCGGGGTCGACCTCGACGGCGACGTGGCGTCCCCCTTCGGGGACGCGCTCGGCGATGGCACCGCTGAGCGCACCGGTTCCGGGGCCCAGCTCGACGACGACCGGCTGTTCGACGCTCGGCACGACGGCTGCCATCTCCCTGGCCAGCACGGGAGAACTCGGCAGGACGGCACCGACGGTGGAGGGTTCGCGCACCGCCCGGTTCACGAAAGTGCGGTACTCGGACAGCAGCGAACCGCTGCGGGATGCCGGTCCGGCGAGGTCACCGGATCCGGTCTGCTGGGATCGTGTCAACGGATGGCCTTCTCGTTCGGTCCTGTCCACGCCGGAGTCACCGATCGTGGCGGTATTTCGGCCGGAAACCCGGCACGGTGTCTGACTCCGGGCGTCACGGGGTTCGGGACGGCCACGCCGGAGCGAACCGCCCCTACTGGCAACCAGCCTAGCGCCCGGTGGTGCGGGAGCGCGGACGTGGCCGCTGCTACGCCCGTTCGGGCGTCACGCGACGGGCGTCGCGGCGCGCAACGCCTCGACCAGCGCCCGAGCCCCTTCGGTCGCCTCCTCCTCGGTGACGCTCAGCGGCGGGGCGATACGCAGCACGTTTCCCTCCAGTCCCCCTTTGCCGATCAGCACTCCCCGCTCCCGCGCCCGCTCGGTGACCGCGGCCGCGGTCTCGGGGGCGGGGGTTCCGTCCGCTCGCGCCAGCTCGACACCGAGCATCAGCCCCTTGCCGCGGATCTCGGCAACCGAGCTCAGGGACTCGGCGGGCCGCAGTTCGTCGCGCAGCACCGCACCGACCCGACGCGCGTTCTCCCGCAGGTCGTGGCGCTGGTGGTAGTCGAGGTTCGCCAGCGCGCCGGCGGCTGTCAGCGGGCTGCCGCCGAAGGTGGAGATCGAGTTCGCGGCGACGCTGTCCATGACCTCACCCCGGGCCACCACCCCGGCTATCGGAAGACCGTTGCCGATCCCCTTGGCGAAGGTGACCACGTCCGGCGTGCCGTTGTCGGCGTGCGCCTGCCAACCCCAGAAGTGCTCGCCGGTGCGTCCCCAGCCGGTCTGCACCTCGTCGCTGATCCACAGGATGCCGTGCCGGTCCAGCACTTCTCTGAACCGCGCGAGCAGGCCGTCCGGGGGCGCGGCGAACCCACCGACGCCCTGGATCGGCTCGGCGATCAGGCACGCCACGTTGCCGTGCAGCTGATCGAGGGTGTCCTCCAGGTCGCGCACGCAGGACTCGGTGAACTCCTCGTCGCTCAGCCCCTCCAGCATGGTGCCGCGCCTTCGGGTGCCGTGGACGTAGCTGGTCTGCACCGGTGAGAGGCTGCTCGGCGACCAGCTCCGGTTGCCGGTCACCGCCAGCGAGGCGAACGAACGGCCGTGGTAACTGTTGCGCAGCGCCAGGATCTGGTTGGAGGCCCGGTAACCGGTGGCCAGCAGCAGAGCGGTGTCGTTGGCCTCGGTGCCGCTGGTGGTGAAGAAGACCCTGGGATCGTCCAGGCCGGACAACTCGGCGATCCGTTCCGCCAGGTCCACCATCGGCCGGTTCAGGTACAGCGTCGAGGAGTGCAGGATCCTGCCTGCCTGTTCGGCCACCGCCTTGGTCACCTCGGGCACGGCGTGACCGGTCATGGTCGTGAGGATGCCGCCGAAGAAGTCGAGGTAGCGGTTTCCCTCGCCGTCCCACACGTGTCTGCCGGAGCCGCTCTCGATGTCGATCGGCTCGGAGTACATGGTCGACAACCAGGACGGCATCACCGCGGCACGCCGCCGCGCCAAGCGTGCGTGCTCTCCGCCCCGGTCGAAGCCCGCTTCGGCGTTCATCGTCACTCCTGTCAGCTCCGCCGTTGGTGCCGCCGGACCGCTTCGCGGGCCAGCGTGGTCTCGAACATATGGGCGAACCTGGGTCGGGGCAATACCGAAGCACGCGAACGGAGCGACTTCGGGAGGGCCTCATCCGGCCGGGGAATCCGGCCGGTCTGGTGGGTGGGCTCGTTCTGCCGGGTTCATTCGGCCGAGTTCGTCCGGGTGAGCTCATTCGGGTCGTCCGCGCCTGCGCGCCTCGTCCCTGGTGGCCCTGCGGACCTCGCGGTACATCGCGCGGGTCTCACGTCCGATCCCCGGGGGGTAGCCGTGTTTGATCACGCGGTGTTCACAGCTCTCGCCCATGGCGCTGATCGAGTAGAACAATCCCACCAGCAGCCCCAACGCGACCGAGGACAACCGGATGTAGAGCGGGCCCGGCAACAGCAGCACCACCACGCAGAACGGGGCGAGCTGCGTCAGGGCGCGGAGGAGATGGCGGAGCACCCAGGTACGGCAGGTCACGTCGTGCAGTACCCATTCGGCGAGGTGAGCGGGTAGCTTGCCGCCGAACGTGTACCAGACCCACTGCGGGGGGTTGGGCCGGTGCTTCCCCATCGTCCCGACGATAGCCCGCCTGCCGCGGCTCGCTCGCCGCCGGCGGGTGAACATGACCGCCACCCCCGTGCTCCGGGGCCGCAGAAGGTGGTGTAAGCTGATCACAGTTCAACAGAAGAGCGGGACGTGGCGCAGCTTGGTAGCGCACCTGACTGGGGGTCAGGGGGTCGTGGGTTCGAATCCCGCCGTCCCGACCAGAACTCAGCCCCGCTGATCTGTCACCACGTGCCAGGTCAGCGGGGTTTTTCGTTATCTCCTGCCCGCGGTGGTGTCGATCCGGCACGCCGACACGAACGCGTCGCACGGCCGGGGTCTCGTCGTGGTTTCACCGAACCTCGGAAATCCCTCGGTCGCACTGCTCATCGTGCCCGAACAATTCACCGTGATTTCGAAATCAACAGGATCGGAGCACCCGAAACGGAACGGCACGACCTCCGAATTACCGGGAGTCACCGGTTTCGTCGGAAGGTAGTGCGGTCGTCTCCTGGATGTGTTGCACCTCAGCCCAGTAGCCCTGGGCCTGTTCGGAGGCTTGATTCAGTACCTGCCGCAGACTGCTGAGATGTTCGACAGCCCGGTCGAGCGCCTCGTGAGGGTGGTCCTGCAGTGCATGGCGGTAGAGGCGTTCGCGGTCGTTCTCGTCGATCTGGGAAACCAACTCACCCGCGAACGCGGCCATCGCACCCAGCGTTCCCACCAGAGCCGAACCGTAAGCGGTCCAATCCATCTCGTCGAGACGGGTGTGGCGCTGGCTCTGTGCGGCGTTTTCGAGTTCGGTCCGCGCGTTGTAGATCGATTCCAACGGGTGGTCCGGCATACTCACGAACTCATTCTACCTCGGCAGCCGGGAACACGCTCGCTGCTTGACGGCCGAGGAGATGCTTGTCGACCTCTCCACGAGGCCCGGACGGGACAGAGCGCGACTACTGCCCTCGGGGAGACGAGCGGTGAATCCGGCCCCGGGCGGTTAGCGTGGATGCCGTGGAGGCCAGAGCGTGGCGAGCGAGGGAACACGTGCTGTGGGAAGCCCTGTGGAATCAGGCAGCGGGCCCGATCGCGCTCGTCGACCTGTCGGGACGCCACCTGGATGTCAACCCCGCCCTGTGCGATCTCCTCGGCTACGACCGGGAGACGCTGCTGCGGCTGTCACCCGCGGAAGTCACATATCCGGGCGACTACGCGTTGGAACGAGAGACGATCGACAGCCTCGTAAGGGAGGAGATCGACTGCTTCACCTCGGAGAAGCGGCTACTGCGTTCCGACGGCCGCGCCGTCCTCGTCCTCGTCAACAGCTCGCTGATCAGGACGTCGGACGGCTCCCCCGAGATGATCGTGTCCCAGTTTCACGACATCACCGCGCGCCGGGAGTCGGAACGACTGTGGCAGCAGACGCTGCTCAACGCACCGGTCGGGGTGACCTCGATGGACCTGGAGGGACGTCTCACCGAGGCCAACGGCAGATTCTGCGAACTGGTCGGTCTGCGCAGGCGAGAACTAATCGGTCAACTGTGCACCGGTCTGATCTACGACGGGGACCAGGCACAGGTCGATGCCCTGAACGCCGAGTTCCGGAACAGAAGCACCGACTCGGGGACAGTCGAGATTCGCCTGCGACACCGGGACGGCCATACCCTGTGGGTCCTGGGCAGGCTGGGTCTCGTTCGAGGACTCGACGACCAGCCGGCCTATGTCATCGGCCAGTACGAGCCGATCGGCGACGATACGCAGGTCAACGAGGAACGTCTGGCCGAGCTGACCCGCATGGCGCTGCACGATCCGCTGACGGACGTAGCCAACCGTTCCCTGCTCGGCGACCGATTCCAGCAGGAGCTCTGCGCGTTGTCGAAATCCGACGGCGTACTGGTCGTACTGCTGGTCGACCTCAACGGGTTCAAAGAGGTCAACGATCAGTACGGCCACGACGCGGGCGACGAGATCCTGCGAGCCGTGGCGCACGAACTTTCGAACGCCGTACGCTCCGGCGATACCGTGGCCCGCATCGGAGGGGACGAGTTCGTCGTCCTCGCCTGTCTGGTCCACCAGACGGAGGCTGTCGAGCTGCGTACCAGGGTCGAGCACCGACTCAATACGGCGACCAGCACAGCGGCCGGAGGCATCCGAGTCACGGCCAGCGTCGGCATGTCCTCCACCCGCGATCCATCGACCTCCTACCGGGACCTGAAAAACGAGGCCGATCAGGACATGTACATTCGCAAGCACAATTACAGCTTGTAGGTCGACAACCTCGCGAGGGGCCCGAATCCGGGCACAGGACCCGCTTTTACGACCCTACCGGGGCCGGGAAAACCGAGTTCGACTACGATTCGAATGATCTTCCTTGCACCGGAAATTTTCCGATACGACTTCGAGGGGATAGTACGACTTCCGGCAAGAGAGAAAGGCACGTGGCTCCGCCTGGCTCACACAGCAACTCTGCCGAACGAGGAAGTCAGCACCACGATCCGCAAACTACATTTCAGGAATGTTCTTCGATCCACACATCCCCATCAGACTCCAGGCGACAACTACGCAAGCCAGTGGATCCGTCACTCATCCGCAGCTTCAATTCCCACGCTTCCCGGACGGACAAAATACCAAAAATTCAACCAGAAACCATGATTTAGTCCGACCAAGGAATAACCCGTGGACAACGAAAATACCACCAATAATCCCCACGGAAACGAACCCCTTGTCTTTTAAGTTCGACGCCTCCGTCGTGCACAGTAACCCTGCAAAACCTTCGATCGACAGGATCGACGATGCTTTCCAAGACGCCGGACAAACTCACCCCAACACGATCAATAACTTCCTGAATTCCGCTCCTGATGTCAAGATCGTTATGGTATTCGAATACCATATACCAATCATAGGGCGACCAATCACTCTCCATAACTTCCACCAAGATCTCCCAATTACGCAAACGATTTCTCGTCGAATGGACACCACGAAGACTCTCGAACACAGTCGGACTCACACCGGGAAACCTCGACAAGGTATCACTGTAATCAATTGATGACATCAAATCCTTGTCTTCCTCTGAAAGACGATCGAACATCCGCTCAACCCAAGTGACACGAGGACTGTTTTCAGACAAAACAAACACCCTTTTGCTTGACCTGATGACCTGAAGCACTTACGCACCCCCGCTCTTTCTCCGCCAGCCTGACGCAATGCGACCGGTAGAGAATATTTCTTCGTTTCGGGAAATTATCACGGCGTCCGGAACCCGCGAAAGGTAACCGCTTTGCGGACCACGAAACCGAGTCGTTCGTAGAGCGCGCGAGCATCGCTGTTGGCAGCCGCCACGTGCAGGAAGGGACGCTCGCCCCGGGACTCGATACGTTCGATCATCGCGAGCACCAGCCGGGCCGCGTGGCCTCGACCGCGCGCTTCGGGAGCGGTGCAGACGGCACTGATCTCGGACCAGCCCGTGGGGCGGAGCCGCTCGCCCGCCATCGCGACCAGCACGCCGCTCTCGCGGATGCCCAGATAGGTGCCGAGTTCGTACGTGCGGGGCCGGAACGGCCCCGGGGCGGTCCGCGCGGTGAGGTCGAGCATCTCCGGAACGTCGTCGGCGCCCAGCTCGACCACGGCCGGACCGTGCTCGCAGGCGTCGTGCTCGAGTGGGTTGTGAGCGGGGTGACTGTCGGTGGGACGGATCAGCTGCAGACCTTCCAGGGAGAAGACCGGCTCCCAGTCCGACGGCGGGGTCGCCGGACAGCTGAACATGTCGGCCAGCTCGCCACGACCGAGCAGCTCCGCCAGCTCCGACCACGAGTCCCGGTCCGGCTCGGCGGGCAGCGCGCAGAAGGTGGCGACCTCCGGCGTGTAGGTGGCCGCCCGGCCGACCAGACGAGCCAGGTGCGCGTGGTTTCCGCGCAACGACTCGCCGACGGGGTCGTCGAGTACCTCCGCGTCGCGATCGACCATCGTGGTGCCCCTCCTCCGTCTGGAAGGTGTTCGTGGCGAGCTCCGCCGTCCGGAGCATCCCACCGACCGATTCCCGTTCCTCCGGTTCCCCCGTCACCGGCTGGTGGAAGGAACCGCCACACGAGCTCGGGACGAAGAGGGCGCACCCGGCGCAACCCGCCCGGAAATGCGGGCGCTCCGGTGGACGGTGCCTGGCAGGCTGCGTGGTCATGCGGAACACGGATGGGGAACCCGGGCTCGGTGACGCGTTCGGCATTGCTCTTCGGCAGCACCACGAGGGCCGGAGTTCCTTCGAGATCGTCGAGCGCGACGACGGCCTGATCGGCGTGAACGACCTCGCTCCCTACTTCGCGGACCGGGCCGACTGGCCCGCGATCGATCAGCGTGCCGCACCGGGGATCACCGGCAGGGTGCTCGATCTCGGTTGCGGGGCGGGCAGGCACGCCGTTCCGCTGAGCCGCGACGGCTTCGACGTGCTCGGGATAGACTCCTCGCCCGGTGCCGTGGACGTGGCACGCGAGCGAGGCACAGCCGCGCTGGTCGGCCGTGCCGACGCCCTGCCGGACGATGTCGGCGGCTTCGACACGATCCTGGTGCTCGGCCAGAATATCGGGCTAATGGTCCGCCGATGACCGAGTCGTCCGAGCGGAACACGAGCACGCTTTCCGAGATTGACTTCGAGTTCGATCGAAGTCCTATTCTCGGTTCGATTCCGTTCGAAGGAGCAGCGCATGACCACGAAGGTACGGCCGAGGCTGAACGATCCGGTTGCCCAGGACGCCGCGAAGGAAGCGGTGGAGCGCTTCACAGCCCAGCTGCAGCGGGGCCTGGACACCTACGACGCCGAGCTCTACGACCGCGACTTCGCGGCGGACTTGCTCTGGGGCAGTCCCTACGGGAAGACGCTGGACGACGTCGAGGAACTGCTCGACAAGCATCACGCGCTGATGGCGGCTGAAGCGGCACCACCCTCGCGGTTCGAGATCGTGCGGGTCACCGCTCCGGCGCCAGGCGTGGCGATCGCGCACATCCGCCGCCGGGCGCTCGACGAGACCGGGTTCTCCGAGATGGCGCTGTACACCCTGGTCGAACGGGACGGGCGGTGGTGGCTGGCCGCCGCGCAGAACACGCCGATCGTCGAGCCGCACGACTGAGTACCAACCGGTCTCCGACCGAGGGAACGGACAACCGCGCGGCCACGATCGCTGTGGACCGAGCAGCGATTTTCCGAAAGGTTCCCTCCGGCTGTCCGACCCCAGGTGAATACCGGTGAACGCGTCGTCGAGCACGAATCCGCGGCGACGACGCGTTCCTCCGGGAAACGCCGCATCGGCTCACGTTTGCGGCAACCAGACCAGCCGGAGCTCGCGAGCCATCCCCAACACCTCGCACGCGCTCTCGGCGGAGCCGAAACTTCCCCGCATCCGCCCCGCCGCACCGAACACCTCGGCATGTTCTGCCAAGGCGAGGCCCCACGCGAAGATCTCGGCGTCGGCCCGCTCGCCGACCTCCTCGACCAGCGCGAACACCCGTGGCGCCTGCTCGCGAACGAAGCTCTCCACCAGCGCCGCGAACTCGGCTGCGTCTCCCAGCGGCTCCGACGGTGCGTGCTCCGCCGCGAGGATCTCGTTGTCGCTCATGACTACCTCCCGAGCTGAAAGTTTCCGCCTTGTGCCGGACTCCCTCTCAAGGAGAAGGGTTGAGATATCCAGCACTACTTATAGACTAAACTTAGTTTCTAAGTTTCTCTATTGCCTGATCAGGTGTAGTGATATGACACTGCGTGTTCAAACGATACTGTTGGCGAACACTCGTACGTCGTGGACGATGAGACAGGCACGAAAGAGACCGGAGGTCAGGCGTGGCTTCAAGCCCGACCGTGTGGCGCAGATGGCTGGCCCACGAACTGACGCGTCTGCGCAAAGAGGCCACGCTTGAACGCAGGGATGTGGCGAAGAAGCTGCGCTGCAGCCCCCAGAAGGTCGGCCACATTGAGACAGCCTTCGTGCCACCCAAGGTCCGCGATCTCGAGGAGATCCTGCTCCCGCTGTTCGGTGTGCCTGAGAACCGCTGGCCCTACTATCTTCAAGCCGCCAGGGACGCCCGTAAGAAGGGCTGGTGGGAGAGTTACGAATCCGAAGCCCTCCCCGACTGGTTCTCCCTGTTCGTCGGTCTCGAACAAGGTGCCTCGCAGATACGCATCTATGAGGCCCAACTCATCCCCGGTTTGCTTCAGACACGCGAGTACGCGAGGGCTGTTTCCCAACGGGGCACAGTGGAACGGCACCAGGAACAAATCGACCAGCACGTCGAAGTCCGCATGTCCAGGCAGAAAGCGCTCATTCGGGAAGACAAGCCGCTGCGTGTATGGGCAGTGTTGGATGAGGCAGTGCTACGTCGCAGTGTCGGTAGCAGAGAGGTCATGCACGAACAGCTCGTGCATCTGAACTCGATGAGCAAGCGGCCAAAAATCACCGTGCAGGTCATCCCTTTCGAGTACGGCGCTCATCCGGGTATGACTGGTCGCTTCCAGGTCCTGGATTTTCCTTGGGCTGACGACCCGGGCGTCACCTACGTCGAACATCGAGCAGGTGCACTCTACTTGGAGGAACCCGGTGAAATCGAGGCGCACACCGTGGCTTTCGAACATCTCTGTGCTCTTGCCCTGTCTCCGGACGACTCAACCACAATGATCGAATCGGTCGCGAAGGAGTACTCATGATTTCGCTCTCGCAGTCTCGACTGACCTGGATCAAGAGCAGTCGCAGCGCTGACCAGGGGGCCTGCGTGGAAGTGGCGACTGTCCCGGAGGAGATGAGCTGGCGCAAGAGCAGCTACAGCGGAGATCAGGGTTCCTGTGTGGAAGTGGCGACCGTTCCGGCAAGAACGAGCTGGCTCAGGAGCAGCCACAGCTCCGACCAGGGCGGCAACTGCGTCGAGGTCGCCTACCCGGCCGGCGGGGTCGCCGCGCGGGACTCGAAGGACCCCCACAGCGGCGTGCTGGTCTTCGAACATTCGCACTGGAAAAGCTTCCTGGACGCCGTGCGGCGGGAAAAACTGGAGCACGGCTGAGAGCGGGAACCGGTTCTGGTTGGATCGGGGCATGACGGCCGAGAACGAACCGGTGCTCGAATTCGCCTCCGGCGAGCAGTGGCGGGAGTGGTTGGCGAACAATCACGACGACTCGTCGGGGGTGTGGCTGCGCATCGCGAAGAAGAACGCGGCGACGACCTCCGTCTCCTACGCGCGAGCGTTGGACGAGGCGCTGTGCTTCGGCTGGATCGACGCCGTGAAGCGCTCCTACGACGACAGCTCCTGGTTGCAGCGGTTCACCCCGCGCAAGTCCCGGAGCAAGTGGTCGAGGATCAACCGGGACAACGCGGAGCGCCTCATCGCGGAAGGTCGGATGTGCGAGCCCGGACACCGCGAGGTCGAGAAGGCCAAGCAGGACGGCAGGTGGCAGGCCGCCTACGAGCCGCAGCGCACGGCCACGGTGCCCGAGGACCTGCGGCGTGAGCTGGACGCCAACCCGACGGCCAAGGAGTTCTTCGACAACCTCGACAGCCAGAACCGGTACGCGATCCTGCACCGGGTGGCCGACGCCAAGCGCGCCGAGACCCGCGCTCGCCGGATCTCGCGGTTCGTCGCCATGCTGGCCGAGCACCGCAAGTTGCACTGACGCCCCACGCGTTCGGCGCCGCCGCACTTCCTCCCGCCGAACCGCCGATCAGGCCAGCGAGTCGTCGTAGGAGGCCGTCAGCGAACTGTCCGTCGCGTCACCGGTGTTGACCACCCCTCGCGGCTCCATGAGCACCGCGTGCACCTCTCCCTCGGCCACGGGACAGTGCTCCACCCCACGAGGAACGACGTACAACTGCCCGGGGCGCAGTCGAACGTCGCCGTCCCGCAGCTGAATGGTCAGTTCGCCGTCGACGACCAGGAACAGTTCGTCGGTGTCCTCATGGGTGTGCCAGACGAACTCGCCCTGAACCTTGACCACCTTGATCTCGTAGTCGTTGAGCCGGGCCACCACTTTCGGTGCCCAGTGCTCGGAAACCCGGGAGAGCTTGTCGGCGATATCAATCGGATGATCAGTCATGGCCCGAGTCTAGTGCGAGTTCGTCGACTCGACCTCCCCAGTTCCCGGCCTGCGGAATCCATGGCGGACTCTCCCCCGTCCCACCCCGACATCGAGCGGCTGGATCCGCACTGCCCTGGCACTACGGGCTTCCTGGCACTACGGGCTGCCCCGGCACTGCGAGCCGTCGAACACCCCGAACCGTACGAACCGGTAAACTCGCGTTCCCGGAAAAGCCGCCGTACTCGCATTCGTGCAATTGCAGATGCATATTCGCCCTACCCGCGCGAAAACCGCACGCAGCACGAAATATCTCCATTTTTCACGTGTTACTAATAAATGGCACAACGCGCTCACCCAAACGGGCTATTAAGCATCCCGGGAAACTGTCACTAGAGTGATTACTCATCAGTAGCACGAACTGCGGAGCAAGAACCGGAGTAGCGAACCGGTTCTCCTCGCCTCCGTTGCACGAGGGAGGGTTATGCCGAAACTGGCCAACAGTACCGAGTCCACCAGACTGTGGGCAGCGCTCCCCGACAACCTCGCGACCCTGTTGCGGCCCGAGATACCCAGTCTGGCGACCCAGATCCTCACCGAGATCCAACGGCAGATCCCCGAGTACGCCCGCCCGCTGGACCAGCACTACGTACACGCGATACGTCGCGGCATCGAGGAAGCCCTGACCAGGTTCGTCGACCGGATCGCCGACCCGAGCACACCGCTGCGACGCTGCGCCGAGGTGCATCGCGCGCTGGGCAAGGCCGAGATGCGGGAGGGCCGCAGCCTGGACAGCCTGCAGGCCGCCTACCGGATCGGCGCACGGTTGGCCTGGCGACGGGTGGCGGGTATCGGCGAGCGGATACGACTGGCACCCCGCACCACGCTGTTGCTCGGCGAGGCGATCTTCGCCCACATCGACGAGCTGACCGCCCTGTCGGTGGAAGGCTACGCGGCCGCCCAGGCGCGTGCCGCGGGCACGCTGGCTCGCAGGCGCAGGAGGCTGCTGGAGCTGCTGGTGTCGGAACCACAACCGGCGCAGCGCACCATCGAGGAGTCGGCCGTTACCGCGCAGTGGCGGGTGCCGCGCCAGGTGACCGTGGCGGCACTGGAGCAGTACGACGAAACCCGCTCCCGAACCGGCACACCGTTGTCCCGCTGGAACGCCCTGGTCGACCTGGAGTGCGTCGAACCGCACGTGCTGCTACCCAGTGACCACGGCGAACCGGACGAGATCGACTGGGAGACCGAACTGGCCGGGTGGCGGGTGGTGGTGGGCTCCCCGGTCGCGCTCGACCAGGCGGGCAAGTCGCTGCGCTGGTGCCGGAGGATGATGGGACTGATCCGCTCCGGTGTGTGGCCGGACCAGCACATCAACCGGTGCCATGAGGACCTGTCGAGCATCCTGTTGCTGCAGGACGAACATCTGATCAGGGAACTCGCCAGGCAACGGCTGGCACCGCTGAACGGGCTGCGTCCGAAACAGCGGACGCGACTGGCCGCCACACTGCTGAGCTGGCTGCAGACCCGTGGCGGTGCCCCCGAGATCGCCCAGCGGTTGCGGGTACACCCGCAGACCGTCCGCTACCGGTTACGGCAGCTGGAAGAGTTGTTCGGCGAGGCACTGCACGATCCGGAGTCCCGTTTCGACATGGAGATAGTGTTGCGGGCCTCGAACATGCTCTCCGGTGACACCGAGGACTGGCTGGCCGACTGAGATTCCCCGCCCGGGGGTACAGGTCCCCGGTCGGCGAAACCTTCCGTCCACCCTCACTTCGGAGGACCCGACGTCGAGTGGACGCCTACGCCGTCGGGTTTTCCCCGCGAGAGCACGGCTCCATCCGGGATGACGGTCCGGCCCGGGCGTCGATTTCTCGCGAAATCGCCGGGACGGTGGGTCCTGTCGGCAGGGGATCACAGTGGCATGGTGCTGTGCTTCTTCGGTGGGGATTCCTCCCGTTTCGCCTCGAGCATCAGCAACGCGTCGGACACTCGGGCGCGCGTCGTGGCGGGCCGGATCACCGAATCGACGTAGCCGCGTTCGGCCGCCACGTACGGGGTCGTCATGGTGGTCCGGTACTCGGCGATCAGCTTCGCGCGGACCGAGGCGCGGACGCCGTTGGACTCGGCTTCGGCCAGCTCGGCGCGGTAGAGCAGCTCGACCGCGCCTTCGGCCCCCATGACCGCGATCTCCGCGGTGGGCCAGGCCAGGTTGACGTCGGCACCGAGATGTTTGGACCCCATCACGGCGTAACCACCGCCGTAGGCCTTCCTGGTCACCACGGTCACCTTGGGAACGGTGGCCTCCGAGTAGGCGTAGAGCAGCTTGGCACCGCGTCGGATTATTCCCCGCTGCTCCTGTTCCCTGCCGGGAAGATAACCGGGCACGTCGGCGAACGTGAGCAGGGCGATGTTGAACGCGTCGCAGAACCGCACGAAGCGTGCGGCCTTCTCGGAGGCATCGATGTCCATTATCCCCGACTGCCGCAGTGGCTGGCTGGCGACCACTCCGACGGTTCGTCCCCGCACTCGGCCGAAACCGCACAGCACGTTCGGGGCGAACGAGGCGTGCACCTCCAGCAGTTCGCCGTCGTCGAGCACAGCCGCCAGTACCCGCCGCATGTCGTAGGACTGATTGGGTGAGTCGGGCACCACGGTGTCGAGCTCGGACGCGGCAGCGGCGGGCTCCAACACCGGATACTCCGGCGGCACGGCCATGTTGTTGGCCGGCAGGAACGCCAGCAGCGTCCGCACCCAGTCGAGCGCGTCGACCTCGTCCGAGGCGACGTAGTGGGCGTTGCCGGTCACGCTGCCGTTGACCTCGGCTCCCCCGAGTTCCTCGGCCGAGATGTTCTCCCCGGTCACCGAACGCACGACGTCGGGGCCGGTCACGAACATGCGCGAGGTCCGGTCGACCATCACGGTGAAGTCGGTCAGCGCGGGCGTGTAGACGGCGCCACCCGCACACGGTCCCATGACCACCGATATCTGGGGCACCACTCCCGATGCCTTCGAGTTGCGTCTGCTCAGCTCCGCGTAGTAGGCGAGCGAGACCACCCCTTCCTGGATTCGCGCCCCGCCGGAATCGTTGATACCGACGACGGGGCACCCCGCCTTGGTGGCCATGTCCATGATCTTGAGAACCTTCTCGCCGAATGCCTCACCCATGCTTCCGCCGTAGGTGGTGAAGTCGTGCGAGAAGAGGCAGATTCGCCTGCCGTCCACCGTCGCGTAACCGGTCACCACCCCGTCGCCGTAGCAGCGGTCGTCGCCCGTGTCGAACGAGGTGGGGCGCCGCAGCGTGAACTCGCCGACCTCGACGAAGGAGTCCTCGTCGACCAGTAGCTCGATGCGTTCCCGTGCGGTGTACTTGCCCCTGGGGTGCTGCTTGGCCGCCGCTACCTCGTCTGCCCGGGGAACCGCTTCGACGCGCCGTTGTTCGAGATCGTCGATGCGTTCGGACGTACCACGGGGTTCGTTGTCCGCCATGAGTCACTCCCTGACTTCACTGCTGTCACCGATGCCGAGTAGTCGCCGGAGGTGGTCGGTCATGACGTCGACGTGCGGGGGGTCGATCATCGAGAGGTGGTCACCGGGCACCCGCACGACTTCCAGGTCCGCGGCGTAGTCGTCCCAACCGAGCGAGTCGTCCGACCGCAGGTAGCGGGGATCGAGGGTGGTCGTGGTGCTTTCGGCCGCGGCGGCGCGGTACAGCACCACCGGCCCCTCGTAGCGACCCGGTTCGTAGCGCTCCGCGATTCTGGCGTCCACATAGGATGTGTACTGGTGCCGCAGCACACCGGCGCCGATACCGAGTTCGTCGCCCGCGAGCGCCGACATGACCCGTTCCATCTGTTCCCGCTCGTCGAACTCGTCCAGCTCGTCCACCGGAACCGGCAGCGATACCCCGTAGGTGTGCTCGATGTGTTCGACGAACCGCCGGAAGCGGCGGGTTATCAGTTCCTCGTCAGAGAACTCCGGAGCGGGCAGCGGCAGGATGGAGTCGATGAGCAGCACCGTCTCCACTTCCTCGCCACGGTCGGCCAGTTGACGTGCCGCCTCGAAGGCCAGACATCCGCCGAAGGACCAGCCACCCAGGCGGTAGGGCCCCTCGGGTTGGATCTCGCGGATCAGCTCGATGTAGCGGGTGGCTTTCTCGGGAACGGTCTCGTACTGGTCCAACCGCTCCATGCCGTAGCAGGGCTGCTCCCCGCCGAGCCGTTCGACCAGTGGCTGGTACACGCTGGTGGGGCCACCGGCGGGATGGAACAGGAACAGTGGCGTGGCCCGCCCCTCGGCACGGAGCGTCCGGACCGGCCCGTCCGACGACTCGAAGGAGTCCCGGACGAGATCGGCCATCCGTTCGATCGTGGGCTGTCCGAACAGTTCCGGGACCTCGGTCCCCAACCGCTCCCGCACCGCCGCGGTGACCTTCTCCGCCAGGAGCTCGTCACCGCCGATCCGGTAGAAGTCCTGGTCGACTCCCACGCTGTCCAGCCCCAGAACTTCGCGCCACAGGTGCGACAGCCAGCGTTCCGTGGCATCGCGCGCACCGATCGCGCGAGGGGCTGCCGGTTCGGCGTTCACCCGCTGGGAACCGGGGGACTCGACGCCGAGGTCGACGAGCAGCTGGTTCGCCAGTTCGGCGGTACTGCAACCCCGCAACAGCATGGCGGGAGCTATACCGACCCCGAACTCGCGTTCGACCGCGTTGCGAGCTCGCATGGCCATCAGCGAGTCGAGTCCGAGCCCGGTCAACGGTCGGTCGGGGTCCACATCGGCCGCGGCCGTGCCGATGATCTCGCCCAGCAACCGCGTCAGCGTCGAAGTCACCGTGCGCAGCGCCTCTTCCGGGGTGACGGAGCGGAGCTGTTCGGGGTCGGTGCCGACAGCGGCACCCGGTTCCTCGCCAACCACGTGCCGGAAGAACGGGCGCGCGGACAGTTCCGGAAACATCCGACCGGCCCGGTTCCCGTCGAGCCACGCCATTCCCGTGACGGGCTGTTCGGTCCCCAGCAGAATCTCGAACGCCTCGGTGCCGGTGGCAGTGGACAACGGCCGCAGCACACCGGTGAACGACTCGCTCGCGGCCCCCACCTCACCCCACACTCCCCATTGCACGCTGGTGCCGACGAGCCCTTGTGCACGGCGCCACCGCACGAGGTCGTCGAGGGCCGCGTTGGCGGTGGCGTAAGCGGCCTGGCCCGGTGAGCCGAGCAGTGCCGCCGCCGAGGAGAAGGTGACCCACCAGTCCGGTTCGGAGCGGAGGGTGGCCTCGTGCAGCCGTAGGCCGCCCCCGACCTTGGCGTGCCAGACGCGTTCCAGCCCCTGCTCGGTCGACTCGGTGAACGGACCGTCGTCCAGGTCTCCGGCGGCGTGCAGCACTCCGCACAACGCGAGCCCGCCATCGGTGGCGGCCGCGACCGACCGCTCGGCCGTGCCGGCTTCACCGATGTCACCGGTGACCACGACGACCTCGGTTCCACCCGCGCGGAGTCGTTCGATGTCGCGCTCGACGTCCGGAGCGGGCTCGCGGCGGCCGTTGAGCACCACCCGAGCGGCGCCCCGCTCGGCCAGCCACCGGGCGAAGGTGTAGCCGAGACCGCCCAGCCCACCGGTGATCAGATAGGACTGCGGCCGTACCGCGGGTGTGGCGACCGAGGACTCCGGCCGGACGCCGCGCAGCCTGGCGACGTGACGACGGCCCTGCTCGTGACGTACGTCGTCCTCGGCGGAGTCGGCGCACAGCTCGTCGGCCAACGACTCAGCGTCCGCCCCGGACGCCTCGACGAGTGAAACGCGCACCCGGGGATGTTCGAAGGTGAGCACCCGAACCAACGCCCGAAGCTCCGCGTTGGCCGAGCTGGTGCTGACCAGCCACAACCTCGCGGGAGCACCGTCGTGGGCCTCCAGGACCCGCACCAGCCCCGCCAACCGGAGCAACCGCTCCCGCGCTGCCGAGAAGTGGGCTTCGAGGGTGTTCTCCTCCCCGACGAGAACGACCATTCCGGCGGGGGCCACGGCTTCGTCCAGGAAGCGCTCGGCCTCGTCGAAGCGCCGCGGCAGTCCGTCGTCCGGCCCCGGCGTAGCGCTGGTGACACGCCGACCACGCTCCCGCAGCCGCTGGGCCAGTTCCGGAGCCGCACCGAACAGCAGCCAGTCACCGCCACCGCGGGCGGGCTCAGGCGGGTCGGACTCCTCCCAGCAAAGCCGCAATCCGGCTTCGGCGGGATCACGCGGTACGGGAGTGGCCCCCACGCGGCGTGCGCGGACCAGGCCGATCCGCAGCACCGCGCGCTCGTGCTCGTCGGTGACGAACACGGATCCGGTCACCTCCGGCTCTCCGGGACTCGTGACCAGCCTGGCGTGACAACGAACCCGGGAGGGCACGCGACGGAACAGCCGCACGTCGCGCAACTCGACCGGAACGAACAGCTCGACTTCCGCGGAACCGTCGGTACCGATCGCGGCCGCCACGAGAGTCTGCAGACAGCCGTCGGTGATCACCGGATGCGCGAGGAACTCCTGGCAGCTCCCCGCCTCGGGGGGCAACGCCAGCTCGGCCACCGCGCTCGCGTCACCGGCGTGCGCCCGCTGCACGGGTCGGAAGGCCGGTCCGTACTCCTGGCCCGCCGCGCGCAGCGCGGAGTACAGCCGCACCTGTTCGCCCCCGTCCGCGACAGCGGTGGGGGCCCGATCGGTGGAGTCACGACCGGCCGGCTCCTCGGGCGTCGTACGAATCACCTCGGCGACGGCGTGTCGGTGCCAACCGCCGTTCGCGGAACGGCTGTGTACCTCGACGGTCACACCAGCGGTGCCGTACGGCTCGGGCTCGTGCGGGGTGACCACCGTGGTGACCGTCAGCTCCGGAGCGAGCACGAGCATGTCGTGCAGTTCGAGCCCGCCGAGCAGCAGACGGTCCGGTTGCAGGTCCAGCACTCGACCGGCGGCGGCCAGCGCCATCTCCAGATACCCGGTACCGGCCAGGACCTCGGTGTCGTGCACCCGGTGGTCGCCCAACCAGGGAAGGGAGCCGGTCCCGATCTCGCCCTGCCAGGCGTGTCCGCCGTCCGGCAGCTCCACGTGATGCCCGAGCAGCCGGTGCTCTCCCCCGGCGGAGTTCGTCCTGGCGACGGAGATCCAGTACCGCTCGTGCTCCCAGACGGGCAACGGCAGCTCGGCGATGTTGCCCGTGGGAAGGCCGGGAGGTTCGGGCAGTCGTCCGTTGACGTGCAGTCGGGCGAGGTTCTCGCGGAACGTCGCCGTCTCTTCGGTGTCCCGTCGTGAGGCGAACACCAGCAGCGGATCCCGCACGCCCGCGTCGACCGCCGACTCCTCGACACCGGAGGTGACTATCGGGTGCGGGGCGATCTCGACGAAGGTGTCGAACCCACCGGCCACCGCCTCCCGAACGGCGCGATCCAGCAACACCGGGCGACGCAGGTTCCGCGCCCAGTAATCGGCGTCGAACGTCGGTGTGACCCCGGATTCGTGCTCGACGGTGCTGTAGACGGGAATCACCGGGGTGGCCGGGGCGAGGTCGGCCAGTTCTTCCCGCAACCTGCCCAGCAGCGGATCGACGGCGGAGGTGTGTCCGGCTCCGGCCACGTCGAGCACCCGCACCACGCGGTCACGACGCCGGAAGTGCGCTGCCAGCAGCTCGATCTCGTCGGCCGGGCCCGCGACGGTGCAACGGCGGGAGGAGGTGTGCACCGCCACTACCGCCCCCGGAAACCAGTCCGCCAGCTCGGCGACCTCATCGGGCGATCCCTCCAGGACCGCCATGGCCCCACCGCCCGCGGCTTCCATCTCGGCCAGCAGCCGAGTGCGGGTGTCCATGACCCGCAGTCCCGTGCCGTAGTCCAGCGCACCGGCCGCCACGGCGGCGGCAACCTCCCCCATGGAGTGCCCGATGATCGCGCCCGGTCGTGCGCCGTGGAACTTCCACAGTTCCGCCAGCGCGAGCTGGGTACCGAACAGTCCGAGCTGGGTTCGGTACAACCCGTCGAGTTCGGCTCCCGTCGCGAGCGCCTCGTACAGCGAGAAGCCGGTCACGGCGCTGAACTCGGTGTCGTTCCGCCGCAACGACTCCGCGAGAACCGGCTCGTCCCGCAGCAGTGCACGGCACATGCCGGGCCACTGCGAACCGTAGCCGGAGAACACCCATACCGGTTCGCCCGCCGACCCGGCGTGCCCGCGCACCACTCCGGCCGCGGTGTCCCCGGTGGCGAGAGCGTCCACCCCCTCCGCGAGCCGAGCGCGGTCCTGACCGACGACCGCACCGCGCCGCGCGTGCTGCCTGCGGTGCCGCAGCAGGGTGTGGGCGATGTCGGTGACCGGAGTGTCGGCGTGTTCGGGGTCTCGCAGCCGTTCGGCCAACCGCGCCGCCGTCCGCCGCAGGTGGGAATCGGTACTTCCGGACAGGAACAGCGTGTGCGGTCCGGCGACTTCCCGGACGCTCTCGGGCGGGTCCGGCCAGGACTCCAGCAGCACGTGCGCGTTGGTGCCACCGAATCCGAAACCGGAGACACCGGCCCGTGCGACGCCGGAGTACTCCGGCCAGGGGCGGTCTTGCCCCACGACTTCCAGGCGTGCGCGTTCGAAGGGAATGTGGGGATTGGGAGTCCGGTAGTGCGGTGTGGCCGGTAGCCGGCCGTGCCGCATGGCCAGCACCACCTTGATGATCCCGGCGATGCCCGCGGCCGCCTCCAGGTGCCCGAGGTTCGCCTTGACCGAACCGAGCAGCAGCGGCCGATCCCCCGTGCGATCGGCACCGAAGACCGCCCCCAGCGCCGTCGCCTCGATCGGATCCCCCAGCAGGGTTCCCGTGCCGTGGGCCTCCACGTAGTCCAGCACGCCGGGATCGAGATCGGCGGTGGCACAGGCCGAACGCAGCAGTCCTTCCTGGGCAGAGGGGTTGGGGGCCATGAGTCCGTTGGAACGGCCGTCGGAGTTCACCGCGGAGCCGCGAATCACCGCGTGCACCCGGTCACCGTCCCGATTGGCCTCGGACAGCAGTTTGAGCACGACGACGCCGCAGCCCTCGCCACGGACGATGCCGTCGGCGGCGGCGTCGAAGGGTTTGCACCGCCCGTCGGCTGCCAGCGCACCGGCACTGTGGAAATTGGCGGTTATCGCCGGGGACAACAGCAGGTTCACCCCACCGGCCAGGGCGGTGCGGCTCTCCCCCGTGCGCAGGCTGGCGCACGCCTGGTGCAGCGCCACCAGCGAGGACGAGCAAGCGGTGTCGACGGCGAGGCTGGGGCCGCGCAGATCCAGCAGGTAGGACAGGCGGTTGGCGATCACGCTCATCGCGCCGCCGGTGCCGGTCCACGCGTCGATCGCCCCGAGATCCCTGGTGGTCAGCTGGCCGTACTCAGTGGCAGCTGCCCCCACGAACACGCCGGTGTTCGACCCCCGCAGGCGTTCGGGAACAACACCCGCGTTCTCCAGCGCCTCCCAACTCACTTCGAGCAACAACCGCTGCTGCGGATCCATGACCTCGGCTTCACGCGGGGAAACCTCGAAAAATCCCGCGTCGAACGCGGCGACGTCGTCCAGATATCCGCCAGCGGTGGGAAGATCGTCCAGCACGCTCCGCTGCCCGGGGGCGAAGTCCTGCCAACGTCGGTCGGGAACGGTTCCGACGGCATCGGTTCCCGAACGCAGCAGCTCCCAGAACCGTTCCGGGCCGTCGGCTCCCGGGAAACGGCACCCGAGACCGATCACCGCGACCGGTTCGGCCGGTTCGGTGCCGGCAACGGTCGAACCGGCCGAACCGGAACCGGCCAGCGCTTCGGCCAGCCGTTCGATCGTGGGGAACTCCCAGAGCAGCGTGGCTGGTAGTGATCTGCCCAGTAGAGTTTCCAGATCACCCGACAGCGCCACGACGTCCCGGGAGGAGAGTCCGAACTCGTCGAAGGGCCGGTCGGTTTCGATCCGTGCGGGGCGCATCCCGGTGCGCTCGGCGATGCGGTGCACGAGCCACTCGCCGAGTTCCGACCGATCAGTCATGGGCCTTCTCCGAGCTCAGTTCGCCGTCGAGGTAACGCCGCCTGCACTCGCGGCGCGCCACCTTGCCGCTGGACGTGTGGGGGACGGTGTCCGGTTCGAGCAGCAGCAGCTCGTGCACGCTCACGCCGTGCGCGTTGGCGATGTCCTTGCGCAGGGCCGCTTCGATCTCCGAGGGGAACCGTCGTTCGGGCGGAAGCGAGCGGGAGTACTCGGCGGCTATCACCACTCGTTCGGTGTCGTCGACGCTGACGGAGAACGCCGCGGTGTGGTGCTTGCGCACCTCGGAGCGCTGTTCCACGGTCTGCTCCAGGTCCTGCGGATAGTGATTCCGACCGTCCAGAATGATCAGGTCCTTGATCCTGCCCGTCACGAACAGCTCACCGTCGTAACGAACCCCGAGATCACCGGTGCGCAGCCAGCCGGTTTCCGGTAGCTCACCGGCTTCGTGCAATCGAGCTCGGAAGACCTCGTCGGAGGCGGCACCGTCCCAGTTCCAGTAGCCCTGTCCGATGTTGGGGCCGTTCACCCAGATCTCACCCACTGCCGCGTCCGGGAGCGGGCGGTGGGACTCGGGATCGACGATGGCCACCCGCTGCCCGAGCGGGCTGCCGCAGGAGACCAACGTGCTCGACGGGGCATCGTCGTCCGCCGTTACCGCTGCCCCGCCGCCGAGGGAATCACGGTCGAACCGAACACTCCGGGGAGCGGTCCCGGCCGGGCTGGTGGCGACGAACACGGTCGCCTCCGCCAGCCCGAACGAGCAACGGTGGGTCTCCGGGCGCAGACCGCAGAACTCGAACGCCCGGTTGAACCGCTCCACGGTCGACGGCAGCACGGGCTCGCTGCCGTTGATCATCGCGACCACCCGGTCCAGTCTCGTCCACGCCTTCTCCCGATCGGTCACCCTGGCCGCGGTGTAGTCGAAGGCGAAGTTGGGAGCGGCGGTGATGCAGCGCGGGTTCGCCGCGAGCTGGCGCAACCAGCGTCCCGGCTGCCGCAGGAACGCCGCGGGATCCAGCAACACGGACTTTATGCCACCCACCACGGGGGCGGCCACGGAAAGCACCAGCCCCATGTCGTGGAACAGCGGTAGCCAGCTGACGGTGGCCCCGCCCTCGATCCGCTCGCCGAAGTAGGCCGACAGGGCCTGTCGCGCGTTGGCGACCACATTGGCGTGCGTGATCCGCACGCCTGCTGGCACCCGCGTCGAACCGGAGGTGTACTGCAGGTAGGCGACGTCGTCCGGTGCGGCGGTCGGCGGAAGCGACTCGGACGACCACTCCTCCTGGAGGGTGTCGACGGCCAGGAACTCACGCGGCGCACGGCCACCGCGCTGCCGGATCACCTCCCGAACCCGGTCGAACGCGTCCTTCGTGGTCAGCACGCACGCCGGTTCGCAGTCGTCGAGTACGGCATCGAGCCTGCCCTCCTGGCCGGGCATGTCCGGCTGGAACAGCGGAACCGCGATGGCACCGGCCCGGATGGCTCCCAGGAAACCGATGACGTACTCGATTCCCTGCGGAGCGAGGATCGCCACCCGTTCTCCCGGATCACAGCGGTGTGCCGTCCAGGCCGCCACCGCGCGAACACGACGATGCAGTTCGGAGATCGTCAACGAAGTGGTGAGACCGTCCTTGCTCGCCTCGTAGTCGACGAAGGTGATCGCGGTGGCATCCGGTCGCTCCGCCACGGAGCGGTCCAGGTACCCGGTCAGAGTCGTCACCCCGTCGTGCGGCGCGAACTCCGCGGCCGTAGATTCCATAACACCTTCCCACGCTGGGAGCGAAACACGAATACCGACAACGAACGAAACGAAAAGCACGAAACATCGGATCCCGCAACGGAGCGAATTTTTCACGCGGGGCAGGCGGTGTCAAGACGAGCGAACGCAAGAAACACCGGGAAAGAAACAACACGCATTCCGGTGCGCATGACGGACGATCTTCTTGTCACGTGTCTGATAATTACGAGCGAACGCCACAACGGGGACTGAATCGCCGTGCTTTCGTCTCCGAACCGACGGGAACGGAGCGGCGCCGCACTCGCCTAACAGCAGCCCGTCGTCGAGAGCACGGGGTTACGGAACCCCGGGCGTACTGCGGGAACCGCGGTCCCCGCGCCGGAAGCGGCCGTGCCTCGGCACCACGCGAAACCGGACCTCTCGATGTCGTCGGGAGCCGGAAAGCGAAAACCGGCCCGAGAGCGAAGGGCCGGGCGGCGAACGATTCCACCGGTGGAGGGCAACATCCGCACCGGAGGACAAAATGATTTCTGCGCCCGAACCGTACTACAACCGAATTTTCGCTTTCGAGCGGGAATCCGGACCGAATTCCCCACCGCTACCGAGAACGGCCCGGCGGAAGCGGGCGAAAACGCGTGGATCGGCCGTGGGAGCGCCGAACGCGGCCGGGGTCACTCCCGCGGCGGAACCGGGCCGTTGAAGTCGGCTCGTCGCACGCGAAAGACCTGCAACAGCAGGCCGTAGTACTTGGTGGTCTCACCGACCCACTCCATGCCGAGCTTTCGCGCGGTGGAGACCGCACGTGCGTTGGAGGAACGCGCGACCGCGAAGATCTCGTCGACGTCCTGGGTGAACGCCCACCCGAGCAGCGCCCGCGCACCTTCCGTGGCATAACCCTTCCCCCACTCGTGCTGACTGACCTGCCACCGGATCTCGATGTCCTCCTCGTAGGGCGGGAGCAGGCGCAGCGCGAGCCCACCGATCAGCACGTTGTCCGAGCGGCGCACCATCGCCCAGCGCCCGGTCGGCGGTGCCAGATTGGGAGCGGACTCCACCCACGCCTCCAGCACCGAGCGCATCGCACTCGGATCGGTGACGCGCTGCATCATGGGGGCCAGCCACATCGCGACTTCGGGATTGCCGTAGATGCGGAAAGCCGCATCGGCGTCCTCGACCCTCCAGTCGCGTATCAACAACCGCTCGGTGGTCAGCGAGAGTGACGCCATACGGCCACGCTACCCGTTTCCGCCTTAATCGGCCGATCGACGACGTGGGGATGCGAACCACCCGCGCGGGATCGAGACGGGAGAGGACCTGGCCGGGGAGTTCCATCACCGGCCGTCCTGCCGCCCCGGCACACGAGAGCCCGCGAGGGGTTCCACCGAGCGGGAACAGCGGAACCCCGCGGGGGCGGTCCTACTAGAATCACGTTCGACAGCCAGTCCGCAGTCCAGCGACACGAGAAGGAACCAGGGTGGCCGCAGCCTCGCCGACAGACGCCACAGCCGACGCACCGCGGCACCGAATGCCACCGCGGTTGCTCGAAGCAGCCCGCTCCGCGACCGGATTCATGCCGGATTCCGAGGGCACGGCGTTGTTCGAAACAGCGATGACGTACCTCGCCGACGGGGTCGCCGTGGAGATCGGTACCTACTGCGGCAAATCGGCGATCTACCTGGGAGCCGCTGCCGCCGCGACCGGTGGCCTGGTTGTGACGGTCGACCACCACCGGGGTTCCGAGGAGCACCAGCCGGGCTGGGAGTACCACGACCCCGAACTGGTGGATCCCGCGGCCGAACGACTGGACACGCTGGGACGGTTCCGTCGGACCATCTCCGATGCCGGACTCGAGGACCGGGTCATGGCGGTCGTGGGCGGCTCGACCGCGCTCGCCTCGATCTGGCGCACCCCGATCTCGATGCTGTTCGTCGACGGCGGGCACACCGACGAGGCGGCGAGCGCCGACTTCGAGGGCTGGTCCCCCTGGATACGCCGTGGGGGAGCACTGGTGCTGCACGACGTGTTCCCCGATCCCGCCGACGGCGGCCGAGCACCGTACCGAATCTACCGAAGAGCCCTGGACAGCGGTGAGTTCCGCAAGGTCTCGGTCACCGGCTCGCTACGGGTGCTGCAGCGCGTCGGTGGCGGGGTCGACCTCGGTTAGGCAACCGCACTCGGAATCGTTCTCGCCGAGCAGCCCGTCCGGCAGTTCTCGCGCACGGAAAACACCGTTTCCCGGTGTGGTCCGGGAAAGCGCGTCAGCGGCAAGGACCACGGCGGCCGCCGTCCAGGTGGTGTGCTCCACGGGCCAGTTCTTGCCGTCGCTGTAGACGAAGCCGGTCCAGTAGGAACCGTCGGTCTCGCGCAGGTGCTGCATCTCGCGGAACAGCCGAACGGCGTCGGCGTGCCAACCGAGTGCGTCCAGGCTCAGCACGAGTTCGCAGGTCTCGGCACCGGTCACCCAGGGGTGGTCGGAGACGCAACGGGCACCCAGACCGGCGACCACGAAGTCGGACCAGCGGTCACGCAACCGCTCGCGCCCCTGCTCACCGCGGACCGCACCGCCGAGGACGGGGTAGTACCAGTCCATCGAGTAGCGGTCCTTGCTCGTGAACGCCTCCGGGTGGGCACGCAGCACGTGGCCCAACCGCCCCAGCGCGATCTCCCAGCTCGGCTGGGGACTGCCCACCGACTCGGCCAGCGCCAACGCGCAGCGCAGGCTGTGGTGAATACTGGAACACCCGGTGAGCAGCGACTCCGGTAGCGTGCTCCCGTCGACGCCGACCGCCCAGCGAATCTCGCCGCGGGGCAGTTGGGCCGAGAGCACGAGATCGATCCCGGCTCGTACGGTGGGCCACAACCGCGCCGCGAACTCACGGTCACCGGTGATCAGGAAGTGGTGCCAGACGCCGACCGCGAGATAGGCGCAGAAGTTGGTGTCCGCGCCGTGGTCCTCGACCCCGCCGTTCCGGAACCGCATGGGCCAGGACCCGTCGGGACGCTGGTTGCGCGCCGACCAGTCGTAGGCCCGTTCGGCGGCGGCGAAGTGCCCACCCGCGGACAGCGCCATGGCCGATTCGACGTGATCCCAGGGATCGAGGTGCCCACCCGGGTACCAGGGAATCGCCCCGGAGGGTTCCTGGGCGGCTCGGACGGATTCGACGGTGGTGGCCACCTCGGTCGCCGACAGCACTCCGTCGACCGCCGGGACCTCAGGCAATTGTCACCCCGGGCTTGTAGAGGTAGGTGACGATGCTCTTGCCCAGCACCGGGTTGAGGGCGCGCTCCAGGCTCCGGGTCAACCACGGCGCCCGGAGCATGTCCCACACCAGCAGTCGGTGGTACGACCGCGTGAGCGGATGATCACGGTCGACCCCCACCGCGCACTTCAGCCACCAGTACGGCGAGTGCAGCGCGTGGGCGTAGTGGTGGTGAACCGGCCGCAGCCCGGCCGAGCGCAGCCTGCCGAACAACTGCTGTCGCTGGTAGATACGGACGTGACCACCCTCGACGCGGTGGTACTCCTCGGACAGTGCCCAGCAGACCCGCTCCGGGAACCGGTTGGGAACGGTGACGGAGACGCGCCCACCCGGTTTGAGGACCCGCACCAGCTCGTGCATCGCCTTGTCGTCCTCGGGAATGTGCTCGAGGATCTCCGAGGCGATGACGTGATCGAAGGATTCGTCCGGAAACGGCAGGTCGAGCGCGTCGCCCTGCACGGTGGTGGCAGCCCCCGTGGCGGGAACCTCGCCCGCCTGCTCCATGGCGCCGAACATCGCGGCCACGTCGGCCAGATCGGATTCGTCGTGGTCGAAGGCAACCACGTCCAGCCCGCGCCGATAGAGTTCGAACGCGTGCCGGCCGGCACCACACCCCAGATCCAGCACTCGCTGGCCCGGTCGCACTCCGAGAGTGTCGAAATCCACCGTCAGCAACGCTTCACCGCCCTTTTCCACTAGCTTCGATCGCCTCGGCGTAGCAGTCGACCGTGGCGGCGGCCACCGACGACCAGCTGTAGCGGGTGAGAACCCGCTGTCTGCCCGCTTCGCCCAGCGCTGCCCTGCGGCTGGGATCGGCCAGCAGCGTGCCCAGCCCGGCGGCGAGTGCTTCCGCGTCACCGGGCGGCACGAGTTCTGCGGTGGTGCCGTCGGGACCCACCACTTCGGGAATCGCACCCGCCCGGCTGGCAACCAGCGGGGTACCGCAGGCCATGGCCTCCACCGTCGGCAACGAGAAGCCCTCGTACAGCGACGGAACGCAGGCGATCTCGGCGGAGCCGAACAGCTCGGCGAGCCGCTCGTCGGTGAGCCCGCTGACCGTTCGGACCACGTCACCGATGGCCAGTTCCTCGATCAACCGCTCGGTGGGCCCACCCTTGGTGGGTTTGGCGACCAGCACCAGCTCCACGGCGCGCTCGGTGCGCAGTTTCGCCACGGCCTCCAGCAGCGTGCCGATGCCCTTCATCGGGGTGTCCGCGCTGGCCATGGCAACGATTCGACCCGGAACCCTGGGGCGATGAGGTGGGCGGAAAACCTCGGGATCCACCCCGAGCGGCACGACCCGCAGGTTCGCCCGCTCCACGGCGAAGTCGCGCACGATGTCCTCGGCCGAGGACTCCGAGACGGTCAGCACTCGCGGTATGCGGCGGGCCACTCGGCGCTGCATCCGCAGGAAGCCGTACCAGCGTCGAACCCCGAGCTTGCGCCACCCCCGGGCGGCCGCCAGCTCGACACGCCGGTCGTGGGTGATGGGATGGTGCACGGTGGCCACCAGCGGAATCCCGGAACGGCGCAGGTCGAGCAGGCCGTAACCGAGGGACTGGTTGTCGTGCACGACGTCGAACTCACCCGCTCTGGAGCGGAGTATCCGTGCGGCACGCAGGCTGAACGTCAAGGGTTCGGGAAAACCCGCCGACCACATGATCCCCAGTTCGGCCAGGTCGAGCGGGCCGCGCAGCTCACGGGGGTGCGGGGTTCGGAACGGGTCGGACTCCCGGTAAAGATCGAGGCTGGGAACCCGGGTCAGCCGCACTCCCTCGTCCAGTTCCGGATACGGCTGTCCCGACAGGACCTCGACCTCGTGCCCGAGTTCGGCGAGCCCACTGCTGAGGTGACGAACATAGATACCCTGCCCGCCGCTGTGCGGCTTGCTTCGATAGGAAAGCAGCGCAATTCGCACGATTCACCTCACGCATCCGGAACATCGCGGAACGAGCAGGCTGAGACATGTTTCGGTTCCGGCTCCGCGTAAGCTTACCCGGTAGTAACTCGGAGCGAGCACCCTCCTGGCCGCAGCGGGCGAAGTGCATCGGAACAGCTGCACACGGCGGAGCGAACCACCGGACAGCGAGGACCGAGTGATGACGAACGGTCTCGCCCCCGCCGAACACGAAACAGGGGCGCCCACCCGGGTGGACGCCCCTGTTGTCGCTACCGCGCTGTTGTCACGATCGTTCTGTTGTCGACCGCGCGGTGTCGCTCACCGGATGGTCGTACTCACTGGGCGAGTTCGAGCAGGTCGGAACCGCTGCCCTGGAACAGGTTCCTGTCCACCGGACCGGTGATGCCGGGGACGCTGCCCTTGTTGGTGTACTGCCAGAACGAGTAGGCGTCCCACCCACCGAACAGGCTCGGCTGCGGGACCCCGTAGGAGGCCAACCACAGCGGGTTTTCCGAGAATGCCTGCGAACCCGCCATGCAGCTGCTCCAGAACGACGGGCTGGCGTAGACGATGGCGTCCTCGCCGGTCTTGGACTTCACCCGGTCGAGGAAGCTCTGAGTCCAGGAGTGCAGCTGACCGGACGTCTTGCCGTAGCAGCCGCCTCCGTTGGGCGAGACCTCCAGGTCCAGCACCGGCGGAAGGGTCTTTCCGTCCTCGGTCGAGCCCATCGTGTTCAGCAACCGGTCGGCCTGTCCGACAGCGGAACCGGTGGGCCTGCCGAAGTGGTAGGCACCGGCGAGCATTCCGGCGTTCTTGGCGCCGTTGAACTGCTGGTCGAACATCGGGTTGGTGAAGTTTCCGCCATCGGTGGCCAGCACGAAGGCGTAGTGCTCACCGGAGGCGGCCACCTTGTTCCACTGGATGGGGCCGTTGTGGTTGGAAACGTCGATGCCGTGCGCGTTCGGCGGAATGTCGACGGCGGGCTTCGCGGGGGAGCTCTTGGCCTCGGGGGAGCCGTCCGAGTCGGGGTTCTCGGCCTGCTCCTGGTCCGAAGCGGAGTCCTGCCCCGAGGAGGAGTCCTGTTGGGTTCCGCCCTGGTCGGACTGCGCCTGGTCGGGGGAACGCAGCTCGACCGTGTGGGCCGCCGGGGTGGTCCGCTCGCCGGTGTCGGGTCCCGCGGTGCCGACGAGGATCGCCAGCACGCCGAACGCCGCCACAGCCGCGGTCAGCTGCACCGAACGGCTGCGCAGCTGCGCCCGGTGGCGGCCGGAGCTCTCCGGCAGCCTAGCGCGCAGCTTGGCGACGCGGGGGCGCAACTCGTCGCGGATCCGGTGTGCGGTGGGGGCCAGCCGCTGCCGGACCGGTTCGATCACCGGCGAAAGCCGCTGCCGCAAGCGCCGCACGATTGGGTCGATTCGGCGTTGCACCCCTTCGATGGCGGGGATCAGCCACGCGTGCGCGCGCCGCGCGTAAGGAGCGGCCCAGCGCACCACACGTTGGGTCAGCGTCGCCAGTGCGGCCAGCACTTGCCGCAACCACCGGACGATCCGATCCGTGGTTCGACGCGCGACGGGGCGCAGCCGGTAGGCGGTGTCACGCGCGAACTGTTCGGTTCCGCGCGCGCTACGCTGCCAACCGTTGGAAGCACCCGGTGCGTTCGAGGGGCGCTCCGGGTTCGCTCGACGCTCGGTGGCGTCTGCCGACTCGGAAGAGCCGACCGGTTCACGGGGTTCTTCTTCGGGGTTGTGTTGGCCGGGGGTATTCACGAGTCCCCAGACTCCCAGCACTGAGCGTGCACGTAACCACCGGAAAACACGTACACGACTACCTAGATTGCCCTCGTAGGTAGCACTCAGAGGGCCATTTAGTCACTCAACGTGTTGACATCGCCCCGAAACGTCGGATTCGGCCCCGGGAAGCACGGCGACAGAGGTCCGAACCACACCACATCGACCCTATACCTTCCAGCGCGGCCGTCGAAGCGGGCGGTGATCCGTGTCGCAGTGGCTGCCATGCTGGGGGTATGAGCAACGAGCGCAACGTCCTCGGCGAGCCTCTCGAAGAGTGCGGCACCGATCCGCTTACCGGTTTCCACCGCGACGGCTGTTGTGCGTCCGGTCCGGAGGACACCGGAAACCACTCGGTGTGCGCGGTGGTCACCAACGAGTTCCTGGAGCAGCAACGCGAGTCGGGCAACGATCTCACGGCCGCGCTGCCCCAGTTCGGTTTTCCCGGCCTGCAGGCCGGGGACCGCTGGTGCGTCTGCGCCTCCCGCTGGCTCGAGGCATACCACGCGGGAGTGGCTCCTCCCGTGGTGCTGGCCGCCACACACGAGCGCGCCGTCGAGGTCGTCTCCCTGGACGTGCTGCGCGAGCACGGAGTGGATGTTCCGGCGGATCCCAGCGCGTTGAGCTGAGCACGGACCACGCCGGACCTTGGTGGATCCATGTCGAGGAGGGGCGATGCGAGACCGATCACGCGGACTCGTCGTGGTTCGGCACGCGAAGTCGGACCGAACGGTCACCGGAGCGGATCACGATCGGCCGCTGGCCACCCGTGGGCGGCGCGAAGCTCCGCTCGCGGGTGAATGGCTGCGCGAGCACGGGGACGGTGTCGACCTCGTACGCTGTTCCACTGCGAAGCGGGCACGGCAGACCGGGGAGCTGCTGCTTCCGGAGCTGCCCGGTTCCCCGAGGCTCGAGCACGACCCGAGGCTGTACGGGGCGGACACCGGCGAGCTGCTCGCCCTGGTCCGCGAGCTCCCCGACGAGGACCACGTCGCACTGCTGATCGCGCACAATCCGGGGCTGGAGGAGGTGGTCGCACTGCTGACCGGCACGAGCATCGAGCTCAAGACCTCGGGGATCGCGGTACTACGTGCCTCCGGCACGTGGTCCGAGGCCGGCGCGGGGTGGGCCGAGCTGGCGGCACACGCCACACCCCGCCCACCGGAACAGCACTGACGCCGGGGCTCGCGGCTCCGGAATTTCCACTACACCGGCGATACGAGCACTCGCACGACCCGGCACGACCGACAGCTGACGACGCCCGTTCCGTCCGGCCGGTCGCGAGGACGACTACGTGTGCCCGGTGCCCGTTCTCGGTACACACCGAAAGCGGGCACCGCGCACCGCGCACCCCGGCTCGGACCGCTCGTGGGGTTCACACCCGACGAGTCGGGAGACTCCCCCGCACGAAGTCATCCGGTGCTGCCCGGAGGTGCGAACGCCTCAGTTCGTCTCACGCTGTCCACCGGAGGCGGCCGACAGCACGGTCGTGTCCTCGTCCTCGGAGGCGTCTGCCTGCTCGACCGCCCGCTGCCTGGGCAGTTCGACCGGTTCGTCCCGCATCTCGTCCGAATTCTCGTCACGGGTCGTTTCCCGCACGTAGTCATCGGCCCGCTCGGACTCGGTGCCGGTCACCGAGGCAGCCAGGAACGGCTCCGCCTCGCTGAGCAGATGCTGACCCGCCCTGACCTGCTCGGCCATGTTGCGACGCAGTGCCCGCATCGCCTCGACCTGCTCGTTGGCGCGCTTGGTGCGTCGTTCCGCCTCGGCCGCCGCCTCGCTGATCCGCCGCTCGGCCTCCTGCCTACTGGCGAGGTCGCGTTCGGCCAGTTCGCGCATGGCCTCCTCGCGGCGTGCCGCCATCGATATCTCGAAGTCGCGCTCGATCTCGTTGCGTCGCCGCTCGGCGTCGCGGTCCAACCTGCGGCGGTGCTGCTCGGCCTCCTCGGCCATCCGCTCGATCTCACGGCTGGTCTGCTCCAGCGCCTGCTGCCGCTGGTCCTGCGCCTGCTGCCGCCATTCGTCCGCCTCGGCGACCAACCGCTCGTACCTGGCGCGCAGTTCGGAGGCGGCCTTCTCCGAACGCGACCACTCGTGCTCGGCCGTCGCCCGGGCCGAGGAAATGATCTCGGCGGCCTCGTCGTTGGCCAGCTGGACCATACGACGCAACCGATCCGACAGCGCCTTCTCCTCGACGGGAGTGCGGCAGACATCGTCCAGCTGTCTGCGTAACGAATCGATCTCGGCACGTGCCTGTTCGAGCTGGGTGTTGAGGTCGGATACCTGACTGAGAGCGGAATCGCGATCCTCGGTCAGCATCCGGACCTCGGCCTCGGTCTGCTGAATGTAGAACTGCACCTGCGAACGCCGGAATCCGCGCCACACGACGTCGAAATCCGACTCGAGCGGCACTAGCTCACGGCTGTCATTGTGCCCCACGGTCTCACCCCATCCCTGATCACTCAGTGGTTGCATGTGGTTGGAGCGAGCCACGCCCCCGACGCGGCAATTTCCGTTTTACACCCGAAACGCGTCCGGCGATGTCCGCCACTCGACTGAACTACGTACGGTTCACATCGCACTGTGCACACGGGCTGGAAACGGATCGCTGCCACACATTGTCCACACCAACCGGTGCGGCGATCAACGGCAGGGACGAAAAAGCGGGTAACCGTCCGGTGTCGGACCGGACAATGCGAGAAAACCGGCTCAGCCGTGGGCGGTATCACCGACCGCACGCCGAAAGATCGTCTCGATCTCGTCGCGGTCGGGCAACGGTTCACGAACGATCCCCTGCCACAGCAGGCCACAGAACACCGCCGCGAGCATTTTGCCCGAGACCTCGTCGGTGTAAGCGGTGAAAAGGTCCCGCAACGCCCCGTCCCACTCGGTGCTGGCGGCCCGCAGGGCGGGACGGTGCAGCGCGGCCACGTAGAGTTCGTGCTCCACCACGGTACGTTCCCGCTCGGGGCCGAGATAGCGCAACACCAGATCGGTCAACACGGCGGGCAGATCGACGCCGGAGTCCATTCCGTCCGCCCACTCCCGCAGTTCGGCGACGTTGTCCTGGGCCGCCTGCCGCAGCGCGACGGCGAGCAGGTCGTCCAGCGTGGCGAAGTGGTAGGTGGTGGAACCGAGCGGAACCCCGGCCGCCGCGGCCACCGCGCGGTGGGTGATCTTCTCGATGCCACGCTCGGCGACGACGCTGATCGCGGCCCGAGCGATCCGCTCCCGCCGCCCGGGATCCTTGCGTGAACCGCCGTTCCGACCTCGTCGCTCATCGACCGTCGCGTGCGGCGACTCGGAGTCCGTCGTGGTCATCGCCTGTCGTGTGCCCTCCACCGGTTCACCTACACCTCGTACTCGCCGGAACACCTTCGGTGATTCCGACCCGCAGAACGAACAACACCCTGCCACGAAACCGCCGAACGGCGATGCGACCCACCTCACGACAACCGCTTCTTCGCCGGTCAAAACCTCGACAATGATCGAACCGAACTCCTCGCGAGCAACTATGTGTACATCTGTACATAAAAACTGCTAGAGTTCGCCCCCGGCAGCCGCGGTGCGTCTCGTGCGGGCTCGCCCCAGGTACGCACCGCCCCGGTACACGACGACGGAAGCAGTGGCCGCACCGGACAACCGCCCGGCGACGGGACCTCGCCGTCCGGACCGGACAACCCCGGGGAGCGCTCACCCGCGCCGCGGTGATCCACCGAGTGTTGCCGGGAGCGGCCGAACGGCCGGGTGGCGCGCCACTCGGAAAGCAAGCAAGCAGCCTCGACGGGAAACTCACTATGTCGCAGACCCACGCCCCGCCGAACGAGTCGATCGCCACGCGAACCGGGGATCCGACCGCTTCCGGCACCCTGTTCATCGATGGTGCGTGGCAGGCGGCCTCGGCCGGGAAAACCCGGGAGATCCGCTGCCCCGCCGACGGTTCTCCGGTGATCACGGTCTCCGAGGGCGACCGCACGGACGCCGAACACGCCATAGCGGCGGCCCGGGCCGCGTTCGACGAGGGAACGTGGCCCGCCACCTCGCCCTGGGAACGCGGCGACCTGCTGCTGCGGGTGAGTGAGATCCTGGTACGCGACCGTGCGGAATTCGCACGCGCGGAGTCGCTGGACACCGGTAAACGACTGGTCGAGAGCGGCTACGACATGGACGACATCGCCGCGTGCTTCCGCTACTACGGCAAGATCGCCGGAACCGACGCGGGTCACGTCGTCAACACCGGTTCCACCGAGGCCATCAGCAGGGTCGACTACGAACCGGTCGGCGTGTGCGGTCTGATCACACCGTGGAACTTCCCGCTGCTGCAGGTGGCCTGGAAGGTCGCGCCCGCTCTCGCCGCGGGCAACACCTTCGTGCTCAAACCGAGTGAGCTGACTCCGAGCACCGCGATGCTGCTGATGCGCGCACTCCGCGAGGCGGGCATGCCCGCGGGAGTGGGCAACCTGGTTCTCGGCAACGGCGCCGAGACCGGCGCCCCGCTCGCGGAACACCCCGACGTCGACCTGGTCTCGTTCACGGGTGGCCTGCACACCGGTCGGAACATCGCCGCCTCGGCCGCCGCGACCGTGAAACGGGTCGCCCTCGAACTGGGCGGGAAGAACCCGAACGTCGTGTTCGCCGACGCGGACTTCGAAACCGCCGTGGACTACGCGTTGACCGCGATCTTCCTGCACTCCGGCCAGGTCTGCTCGGCGGGTGCCCGACTGATCGTGCAGGACGAGATCCACGACGCACTGGTCGACGAGATCGTCCGGCGCGCCGAGCGCATCGAACTCGGCGGTCCCTTCGACGAGAACGCCGAGTCCGGACCGCTGATCTCGGCCGAGCACCGCGCCAAGGTCGAGGACTACGTGGCTCGCTCGGTCCAGGAGGGAGCGGTGCTGCGTACCGGCGGGAGCCGCCCGGAGGACGCCGACCTGCGGGCGGGTTACTTCTACCTGCCCACCGTGCTCGACGAGGTGCGGCAGGGCTCGGTCGCCGTGTCCGAGGAGTCCTTCGGACCGGTGTTGACCGTGGAACGCTTCCACGACGAGGACGAGGCCGTGCGCATCGCCAACGACACGCACTACGGCCTGGCCGGTGCGGTGTTCACCTCCGATGTGAGCAAGGCGCAGCGGGTGGCCGGGCGGCTGCGGCACGGCACCGTGTGGATCAACGACTTCCACCCCTACCTGCCCCAGGCCGAGTGGGGCGGCTTCAAGCAGTCCGGTATCGGACGTGAGCTGGGCGGCGGCGGCCTCCGGGAGTACCAGGAGGCCAAGCACGTCTACCAGAACCTCCGTCCAGGACCGCAGTACTGGTTCGCGGGACAGCAGCCGAACGCGTGAGCTTCCCCGACCTCGGGGCGTCGGTGGTCGACGCCACCGCCGAGGGATTCGACCCGTTCCGCCGAGTGGGCGCCGAATCCCCGAACCACCGACGTCCCGGAACCAACCACGCCGGACTCCGCCCGCGGCGACCCGTTCGAGGGCCGCGGGGCGAGCCGGTGAGCTCCCGATCGTCCCCGGCTTCGACGGGCCGCGGACGTATCGCGGTGTCGCGCACAGAACAGGAGAGCAACGATGAGTGATGAGGCGACCGCTTTCGACTACGTCGTCGTGGGGGGTGGCAGCGGAGGAGCCGCGCTCGCCGCACGACTGTCGGAGGACCCGGACATCACGGTGTGCCTGCTGGAGGCCGGCCCCACCGACCAGGACAAAAGCGAGGTCCTGGAACTGAAGCAGTGGATGTCGCTGTTGGAGTCAGGCTTCGACTGGGACTACCCGATCGAGCCGCAGGAAAGCGGAAACTCCTTCATGCGGCACGCGCGTGCGAAGGTGCTCGGCGGCTGCTCCTCACACAATTCCTGCATCGCCTTCTGGGCTCCGGCGGAGGACCTCGACGAGTGGGAGTCGATGGGGGCCACGGGCTGGGGCGCCGCGGACGTCTTCCCGCTCTACCGCAGGCTGGAGAACAACGAGTCGCCCTCGGAACACCACGGTCACCAGGGTCCGGTCCGCCTGCGCAACGTTCCGCCGAACGATCCCTGCGGCAGTGCGCTGCTGCGTGCCTGTGAAGAGACCGGCATCCCGATCACGGAGTTCAATTCCGGCCGGACCGTCACCCACGGTGCCAACTGGTTCCAGATCAACGCCCACGAGGACGGCACCAGGGCTTCCTCCTCGGTGTCGTACCTGCACCCGATCATGGGCAACCGTCCGAACCTGCACGTGCGCACCGAAGCCAGGGTGAAGCGGGTGGTCTTCGACGGGAACCGGGCAACGGGAGTGGAGTGCCTGGCGGCCGACGGCATCCGCACCGAACGGGTGACGGCGCGGCGGGAGGTGGTGCTCAGCTCGGGCGCCATCGACACGCCTAAGCTGCTGATGCTGTCCGGTATCGGTCCCGCCGAGCACCTCCGTTCGGTCGGGGTGGACGTGCTGGTCGATTCCCCCGGTGTGGGATCGAATCTGCAGGACCACCCGGAAGGGGTGATCGGCTGGGACGCGGCCAAGCCGATGGTGCAGGACTCCACCCAGTGGTGGGAGATCGGCATCTTCACGACCACCGAGGCCGGTCTCGATCGCCCCGATCTGATGTTCCACTTCGGTTCGGTGCCGTTCGACATGCACACCGTGCGGCAGGGGTACCCGAGCACGGAGAACGGGTTCTGCCTGACCCCGAACGTCACGCGGAGCCGTTCGGTGGGGACGGTGCGCCTGCGCAGCAGGGATTTCCGGGACAAACCCGCGGTGGATCCGCGCTACTTCACCGACCCGCACGACATCAGGGTGATGACCCACGGCATCAAACTGGCACGCGAGATCGTGAGCCGGCCCGCGATGCGCGAGTGGGCCGGAGCCGAACTGCATCCCGGACCGGACGTGGTCTCCGACGACGAGATCGCCGATTATCTGCGTGCCACGCACAACACGGTGTACCACCCGGCTGCCTCTGTTCCGATGGGCAACGGTGAGAACGCGCCGCTGGACGCCAGGCTGCGTGTGAAGGGAGTGCACGGTTTACGGGTGGCCGACGCCTCGGCGATGCCGTTCCTCGTGGCGGTGAATCCGAATATCACCACGATGGCGATCGGTGAAAAATGTTCCGACATGCTGAAGGAGGACGCCGCCTGATATCGGCGTGACACTGACGGAACAAAAACTGGAGGGCTTTCCGCGGAAAGCCCTCCAGTTTTTTTGGTTCAGCTGACGCTGGTGGTGGTCAGCACGGGGTTGGGCGAGGGATAGCAACTCGTCGGAACATCGATACTTCCGAGAATTGAGGAAACCTGCGCGTTGAACGTCAGACCCGGATCGTCGTAGGCGGTGCCGTAGAGATGGGTCTCGATCGGACCGGAGCTACCCGCCTGCAGCGTGGCGGTCACGGTGGGCAGCTCGAACTGTGCCCCGCCGGAGATCGGACCGGACACGTGCAGCGTGGCGATTCCGTTGCTCACGTCGATCGTGGGCGCCGGAGTGCCGAGGTTGGAGCCACCGGTCTGCGAGGTCGAGACGTGGGTGGTGTTCTCGGGCACCGGCAGCTTGAGCTCCAAGCCGTCGATCTGCTCCACGCCGAAACCGTTCACCTCGGAGGGCACGGTGTTGACGGCCGGGTCGATGACGATGTCGAACTGCTCACCAGGTGCGACGCTCGCCGGGGCGGTCACCTCCGAGTCCTGCTGGTAGCTGAACTGCTGCGCCCCGAGCGGAGAATCCCCCGAGCACTCGAAGTTGTGCGAGAAGCTCTCCGCGGCTGCGGGCTGGGCAAGAGCGATCACGGGGGCGACGGCGAAAGCGGCCGCCGCCAATAAGCGCGTCCCGCCCGAACGAATGGAAGATGCCATTGGTCTCACCTCTGAAACGATTGTCCGAAACGTGGATTCCACATGGAATGCCGCGCGGCAACCAAAATATCTACCGACCAGTAGGGCTTTTCGTCAATAACGGCGAACAACCCCCGGGAAAACGAGACGAAAAAATAGATACGACTGGTAATTCAATTGACTGGATAATTTCACTGAAACACAGCAGTAACCGGCCGAGCGGAGTCACACCTTCGGCGCAGTATCGCTACGCACGGTTCACGTGATCCACCAAACGTGGGATCTTCGTTTTTCGCCCGTTCGCGTGTGAGCCAGGTTACCGAAAGGACCGATCACGTGACGCTCCGCAGCCAGCGCCGAACAACAGCGCGAAACGAGCGGAACCCGGACCCTGGTCAGCATACCGGCTAGTCGGTATGCTCCGCACCATGCGGACCGAACCCGCCATAACCACCGTGGTGTTCGACTACGGGGGCGTACTCACCACACCGGGCCGAACGGCCGTCGAGTCCTGGGCACGTGCCGAGGGTATCCGATCCGAGAGCTTTTCCGCAGTCCTTCGGGAATGGGTCGGCCGCGACGCACCGAGCGACACCCCGATCCACCTGCTCGAGACCGGCGAGCTCTCCCTCGCGGAGTTCGACGGGATGCTCGCCGAACGACTGCTTCGCACGGACGGGAGACGGGTCGTGGCCGAAGGACTGCTCGCCAGGCTGTTCTCGTTCATGGAACCGGACGAGGAGATGATGCGGCTGGTCACGGCACTTCGTGATTCGGGAACCCGGACGGGGTTGCTGTCCAACAGCTGGGGCAACAGCTATCCGTGGCAACGACTGGGACCGATGTTCGACCAAGCGATCGTCTCCGGCGAGGTCGGCCTGCGCAAACCGGACCCCCGGATCTATCACCTGGCGCTGCGGCGACTGGACACGCCACCGGAACGCACGCTGTTCGTCGACGACGTGCGAGCCAACATCGCCGCCGCCGAGGAGATCGGCATGCACACGATCCTGCACCAGGACGCGAAGCGAACCCGGACCCGTCTCACCGAACTGATCCCAGACCTCGACGCACCCGACCCGCAGGAGTAACCATGTCCGACGAGACCGCGAAGTCCCAGCCTCCGGGACTGGACCTCGGCGCGCTCCGTTCCTACCTGGAGCGCGATCACCCCGGCTTGATCGACGGCGAGCTGCACGGCGAGTTGATCCAGGGCGGAAGATCCAACCTCACCTACGCGATCGGCGACGGGAAGAACAGCTGGGTACTACGACGTCCCCCGCTCGGTCACGTGCTGGCCACCGCGCACGACATGAGCCGCGAGTACCGGGTGATGAGCGCACTGGCCGGAACCGACGTGCCGGTCCCCGGCACGTATCTGCTCTGCGAGGACGAACAGGTCATCGGTGCGCCGTTCTTCATCATGGACCTGGTGTCGGGCCAGGCGTGTCGCAGCGAGGAGCAGACCCGGGCGTTGAGTTCCGAGCAGCGCCGTGACCTGGCGATGCACCTGGTCGAGGTACTGGCGCGGCTGCACGCAGTGGACCCGGAGTCGGTCGGACTCGGCGACTTCGGCAAGCCCGAGGGGTTCCTGCGGCGTCAGGTTCGCCGCTGGAGCAAGCAGCTGGATGCCTCGCAGCAGCGGGATCTGCGCGGGGTCACCGAGCTGCGGGACCGACTGGCCGCACGCGTACCCACGGGCGGACCAACGGCGATCGTGCACGGTGACTACCGACTGGACAACGTGCTGATCGATGAGAACTGCGCCATCCGGGCGGTGCTCGACTGGGAAATGGCCACGCTCGGTGATCCACTCACCGACCTCGGGCTGCTGGTCGTGTACTGGGAGGGCTTCAGCGGCATCGCGGACAACCCCGTCGCCAAGGGCGTGGGTCCGGAGTTCGGTTTTCCCTCCGCGCGCGAGATGCTGCGGCACTACGCCGAACTCAGCAGTGTCGATACTTCCGAACTGGACTGGTACGTGGCTTTCGGCTTTTTCAAGATCGCGGTGATCCTGGAGGGAATCCACTACCGCTTCACGCAGCGCCAGACCGTCGGTGAGGGATTCGAGCACGTCGGCGCGCTGGTCGAACCGTTGATCGAGCAAGGATTGACCAACATTCCGGAGAAATGAATGGATTTCACTTTTGATGAGCGTACCGAGAACCTGCGCTCGGAGATCAATTCCTTCATGGAAACCCACGTTCATCCCGCGGAGGAGGAATTCGAGCGGCAGGTGAGCGACGCGGCCGATCCCTGGTCGGTCCCCCAGGTGGTCGAGGATCTCAAGCAGGAGGCACGTCGGCGTGGGCTGTGGAACCTGTTCCTGCCCGGTGAGCACGGCGCGGGGTTGACGAATCTGCAGTACGCGCCGCTGGCCGAGATCACCGGACGCAGCCCGCACCTGGCACCGCCCGCGATGAACTGCGCGGCCCCCGACACGGGAAACATGGAAGTACTCGACATGTTCGGTGACCAGCGACAGCAAGAGCGGTGGTTGGAGCCGTTGCTGCGTGGCGAGATCCGCTCGGCGTTCTGCATGACCGAGCCGGACGTCGCCTCCTCGGACGCGAACAACATCGCCACCCGGATTCGCCGGGAAGGTGACGAGTACGTCATCACGGGACGCAAGTGGTGGTCGTCCGGGGCGATGAATCCGAACTGTCGGGTGCTGATCGTCATGGGCAAGACCGACCCGACCGCCGAGCGGCACCGGCAGCAGAGCATGATCCTGGTTCCGGTGGACACACCCGGCGTCACGATCCGGCGTGGTATGCACGTGTTCGGTTACACCGACGGTGATCACGGGGGACACGCCGAAATCGACTTCGACGAGGTCCGGGTTCCCGCCACGAACATCATCTCCGGCGAGGGCGAGGGATTCGCCATCGCGCAGGCCCGGCTGGGTCCCGGCCGTATCCACCACTGCATGCGGGCGATAGGTATGGCCGAACGCGCGCTGGAGCTGATGTGCCGTCGGGTCACGCACCGGGAGGCGTTCGGACGCCCGCTGGGCGATCAGGGCGTGGTGCAGCACTGGATCGCCGAGGCACGGGTACGGATCGAATCGGTTCGCCTGCTGGTGCTGAAAACGGCCTGGCTGATGGACACGGTCGGCAACCGCGGCGCGCACACCGAGATCCAGGCGATCAAGGTGGCGGTACCGGAGATGGCCACCACCGTGATCGATCGTGCCATTCAGGCGCACGGCGGCGCTGGAGTCAGCCAGGACACCCCACTGGCCAATCTGTACGCGCACGCCAGAACGCTGCACCTGGTCGACGGCCCCGACGAGGTGCACCGCCGCTCGCTGGCGCGCCGGGAACTCAAGCAGTACCGGTGACACCGGAGAACCCTCGAACCCCGCCCGACAACGGACGGGGTTCGGCTGGGAGCGGGCTCGGCCCCACGGGATTCGGCACGACGGGGTTCGACCGCTGGAAGCCGAGACACACCGCGCCCCCACGACGAGAACGACAACGCAGAACGATCAGGAGGCAGCACCATGACCGTGTTCAGCAGCGCCGATGAACTGCACGCCGCCAGCGGCACCGATCTGGGCAGCAGCAGTTGGTGGACGGTCACCCAGGACATGATCGACCGGTTCGCGGAGGCCACCGGCGACCACCAGTGGATCCACGTCGATCCCGAGCGGGCCGCGGCCGGGCCGTTCGGCACCACGATCGCGCACGGATTTCTCACGCTGAGCATGGTCAGCGCACTCAACGCCGAGATCTACGGCGTGCGAGGCGCGAGCATGGTCATCAACTACGGGCTGAACAAGGTCCGCTTCCCGAGTCCGGTGACGGTGAACAGCCGCGTGCGTGCGAGCTCACGGCTCGCCGACGTGTCCGAGGCTGGCGAGGCATCGCAGCTGACGCTGCACACCACGGTGGAGATCGACGGGACGGACAAACCGGCCTGTGTCGCCGAGGTCCTCTCGCGGGTGATGTTCTGACGTCGGTTCCGATACCGCCGCGGCCCGGCCACTCGACCGATGAGGACGAGTGACCGGGCCGCGGCGGACGGCTCATGACAGGCCGGTCACGGCCGAAAGGTTCGGTACCGAGCAGCGGGGCTCGGCAGCACCGTTCCGGCCCTGATCAACCGGCGTACTTCCGGACGGTGCGGTTACGAGTTCACGTAAACCACTCGCCCGACGGTGTGACCGTCGGCGACGCGTTGCGTGGCCTCGGCCAGCTCCGACAGTCCGACCCGCTGACTGACCAGCGGGGACAGCCTGCCTTCGTCGGCCATCCGGCAGAGGTCCTCGTGGGCCTCGCGGACGGCTGCCGGATCGCGCTCGTTGTAGAGTCCCCAGTGCAATCCGACGATCGAATAGTTCTTGATCAACGCGTGGTTCAGCCCGGGACTCGGGATCTTCCCACTCGCGAAACCGATGATCAGAATCCGTCCTTCGAAGGCGACGCACTTGGTGGACCGCTCGTAGGTTTCCCCTCCGACCGGGTCGTAGATCACGTCGGCCCCCCGACCGCCGGTCGCCTCCTTGACCACCCCCACGAAGTCCTCGCTGCGCCGATCGATCACCACATCGGCACCGAGTTCGCGGGCCACCTCGGCCTTTTCCGGTCCACCCACGACACCGATCACGGTGGCCCCGGCCGCCTTGCCGAGCTGCACCGCCGCACTTCCCACGCCACCGGAGGCCGCGTGGACGAGTAGCGTCTCGCCCTCCCGCAGGGCACCCCGACGGTGCAACCCGAACCAGCCGGTCTGATACCCGATGAACAGCGAAGCGGCCTCGGCGTCGGACAGCGCGGCCGGAGCGGGGAAGGTACGGGCGGCGTCCATGAGGGCGTACTCCGCGAATCCCCCGGTGGGTACGGCACCGCCCCCGATGACCCGTTCACCGGTGGTGAAACCGCCGACCCCCGATCCGAGCTCGACGATCTCACCGCAGAGCTCCACTCCGGGGGTGAAGGGCGTTTCCGGTTTGACCTGGTACTGACCCCGACACATCAACGCGTCGGGGAAGTTGACCGGAGAGGCCGCCACTCGAACCAGAACCTGATCAGGACCGGGTCGCGGTAACGGGGACTCGACGAGTTCGAGCACATCCCTCGGCTCGCCCAGTTCCGAAACTCTGAGTGTCTGCACTGGTCACCTCCAACATTCTTCCCACGACCGCCGCGGCCGCGGGAACGATCCGAACTCCGGGAGTTCATGACAGAACTTGTTCGCCGGCTCGGGACTTGTTCGAGCGCTCGGGTGCCGACCGGCTGCGTCTCCGTGCCCAATCACCGCTGTCCCCACCGCTGGGTAACCGAACAACGGACCGGTGGACGAAGGTCCCGAACCGACAAGCATCGCACCGACCGGTCGGTACGCCACCTGCTCGGCACCTCCCGCGGCAGAGCGACCGGCACGGCGCCCCTCGCGGTTCTCAGGCGCGCAACGCGTCCAACAGCAGGTCCGCGAACTGATCACCCACCTGCTCCCCGCTCATCGGTCCGTCCCTGCGGTACCAGCTGCCGAGGTGATGCACGGCGCCGAAGAAGAAGTCGACCACGAGCTCGGGAGAACGGTCCGCGCGGAACACTCCGGCTCGTTGCCCCTCCTCGATCAACTGCTTCACTCGTTCGTGATAGCGCCGACGCTGGGCACGCACCTCGGCCTGTTTGTCGGAATGCAGCAGGTGCATGGAGCGGAAGAAGATCACGGTGTCCTCCAGATAGGCGACCGTGGTCACCACGACGTCCGCGGCCACTGCCCGGAGTCGCCGCTCGACGGACTCCGAACTGTCCGCCGCCTGTTCCATCCGGGACATCTGCACGCGCAGCACTCGCGCGTAGATCTCGTAGAGCAGGTCGTCCTTGGAGCCGAAGTAGTGGTACATGGCTCCCTTGGTGACTCCGGCCGCGTCCACGATCTGTTGCACCGAGGTCGTCTCGAATCCCTGCTCGGCGAACAGTCGTGTGGCCGCGCTCAGCAGCCGCTGCGGCACCGGCTCCTGCCCGCTGTGCCGCGTCCGCTCGACGGTCTCTCCGCCTCCCTCGGTGAACGAGCTCGGTGCCATCGCTTCCTCCCTGACTGCTGCCACTGGGTACACAACAGGGTACCGACCGGTCGGTCCCCGTACGCGTCCGTCGACGGGCCCGTCGCCGAGGGCGCGCACCGAGCCGACTACCGTCACTCAACCCTGGCCGCCGGCAGGCTGTGCGGCCACCACCAGGTCGTCGGTCCCGTTCCCGGAGCCTGCAGGCAGCTCCCGAAACGGAGCGACCGACCTCAGTCGGACCGTTCGACCTGCCTGCGCAGCGAGCGCATCCCGGACAACCAACGATCCGGGTCCGTCGCGCGCTGGACGTAATGGCCGGCCACCTCGGGATGCGGCAGGATCAGGAACTCGCCACCCAGCGAATCCGCGACGACCTCGGCGACCTTCGTGGGCTCCACGGCATCGGCGTCGAGCAGCCGCCGCCCAGTCTCGCCGCTCTCGGCGAGCATTCCGGTCCGCACGCCCTGCGGGCACAGTGCCTGCACCGTGACACCTCGATCGGCGTAGGTCACCGACAACCATTCGGCGAATCCCAGTGAAGCGTGCTTGGTCACCGAGTACGGCGCGGCTCCGAGCATGGTGAGCAGACCTGCGGCCGAGACCGTCGCCAGGAAGTGACCGCCGCCCGCCTCCAGCCAGTGCGGCAGCACCGCCCGTGCCGCGCGCACGTGCGACATGACGTTGATCTGCCACGCCCTGTCCCAGTCCTCCTCGGGGGCTTCCGGCCCCCCGGCGGTGGCGACACCGGCGTTGGCGCAGAACAGATCGATGCGGCCGTGACGCCGCAACGCGGTGTCGACGAGTTCGCGCGCTCCGGACTCACCGGCCGCGTCACCGACCACGGCCGTACCGCCGACCTCCTCGGCCACCTCTCGTGCCGCCGCACCGTCGATGTCGTTGACGACCACACTCGCACCCCGCGAAGCGAACTCACGACTCATCGAGGCGCCTATACCGTTACCCGCGCCGGTGATCACGGCCACGGAACCGGCCAGCCGCATGCCGACCTCCTGTCCCCGTCGTTACGAAACTGACTGTCGATTCGACAAACCCGCTCCGGATGAGGCTCACGACGCGATGGCGAATCGCTCCGCGCGGATACCGCGAGCCCCACCCGCTCCTACCGGCCGAGGGGGCTCACATCCCGCCGGTGAGCGACACCCCGCCGTCCAGGGTCAGGATCTGGCCCGTCACCCAGGACGCCTCGTCGGAAAGCAGGTAGGCGGCGGCCCCGGAAATATCGGAGGGCACCCCCAGCCTGCGCATCGGGTACTGCTCGGCGACCTCCGCCTCGTTGTCCTGATACAGCGCGGTGGCGAACTGCGTCTTGACCACGGCGGGGGCAACCGCGTTGACCCGCACGTCCGGACCGAGCTCGACGGCCAGCTCACGAGTGATGTGGGTCAGCATCGCCTTGGTCGCTCCGTAGTAACCGATGCCGGGAGCCGGATTCGATCCGGCCAGCGAGGTGACGTTGAGTACCGCACCGCCGTTCGCGGACATCCACTCCCGGTGGACCAACTGGGTCCAGGCCAACGAAGCCAGCACGTTGACCTCGAACGTCTTGCGTGCTACTTCGTGATCGAGTTCGATCAGCGGGCCGTAAGCGGGGTTGATACCGGTGTTGTTGACCAGCATGTCGACACGGCCGAAAGTGCGCAGGGTGCGGTCGACCGCGTCGGACTGGTGCTCGCTGTCGTCGGCCTTGCCCGCCACCGCGATCGCGTGTTCCGCACCGCCGAGTTCCTCGACGGCCTCCCGCAGAGCATCCGGTTTGCGCGCCGTGATGCACACCCGGGCACCCTCGGACACCAGGCGCTGTGCGATGCCGAAACCGATTCCCCTGCTCGCACCGGTGACGATCGCCACCCGACCGTCGAACCGCTTGCTCATACGTTTCCTCTCCTGGTAGTTGTCGATCAATCGCGCGCTTCGTCCCGAAGCCGCCGTCGAAGGATCTTGCCGGTGGTCGTCTTCGGCAACTCCTCGACCAGCTCCACCTCTCGTGGATACTTGTAGGCCGCCAACCGCTGTCGGCAGTGGTCGGCGAGTTCCTCCCCGGTGGTGCTCGTACCGGGCGCCAGGCTGACGTAGGCCTTGACCGTCTCGCCCCGGTACTCGTCCGGAACGCCCACCACCGCCGCCTCCCGAACGGCGGAGTGCGAGTAGAGGACGTCCTCCACCTCGCGGGGCCAGACCTTGAAACCGGAGGCGTTGATCATGTCCTTCTTCCGGTCGACGACGTAGAACCAACCCTGTTCGTCCATGAAGCCGACGTCACCGGTGTGCAGCCTGCCAGCCGGGATCGACTCCTCGGTCTGTTCCGGCTGGTTCCAGTAGGAGGGCACGACCATCGGCCCCTCCACGACGATCTCGCCGACCGACCTCACGGGCAGGTCCACCCCGTCGTCGTCCACCACGCGCAGCACGCAGTTGAACGTGGGGACACCGACGCTGATCGTGCCGGTCTCCTCGTCGACCGGAGCCTCCAGGTGCGGCGGCACGGAGGTCGCCGTGGCCGTGGTCTCGGTGAGCCCGTAGCCGTTGCGGATGTAGAGCCCGAAATCGGACCGGAATCGTTCCACCATCGCGGCCGGAAGCGGCGCCCCACCCGCGTACACCTGTTCGAACGAGCGAAAATCGTCGGCGGTGGCTTCGGGATGATTCATCAAAGCGATGTAGGCCGTGGCAGGACCGATCATGTACCGCGGCCGCCACCGGCGCAGCGCCTCCAGTACCGCCGACGGTTCGAACCGGTACACGAGGTCGAGCCGTCCTCCCAGGGCCAGCGTGGCGCCGAACTGGCACACGAGGCCGGTGATGTGGAACAGCGGAGCCAACGCGATCATGCCGCTGCCGTCGTGGCTACCCGTGCGCTGCGTGAACGCCTGGGCGTTGAAACTGAGGTTGCGATGGGTGTTGGTCGCACCTTTGGGAGCACCACTCGTTCCGGACGTGTAAGTCAGCAGTGCGATGTCGTCCGGATAGAGTCGAACGCTCGGAGGCGTGGCCGTCCGGCGTGCGGTCGCCGTTGCCACGAGATCCGCGGTATCCGCGGGCCGACGGCGCTCCAACCGCCGCAACGGAGTCCCCTCGTGCTCGGCGGCCAGATCCAGCTCGCTGGTGGTCAGTGTCACCGTCGTTCCGGTGGAGGCGGCCACTTCGCACAGCACGTCGTGCCAACCGTTCTCGGAGGAGATCACCACGGCGGGTTGGGCGTCCGCCAGGATGGTCGTCAGTTCGTGGGAGCGGTACATGGGGTTGAGCGGGACGACGATACCGCCCAACTTCCATCCGGCGAGCACGGCGATCGCGAACTGCGGAACGTTCTGCAGATACACCGCGACGCGGTCACCCCCGCCGATCCCCTGCTCGGCGAGGTACTCGGCCACCCCGTTGGCGAGCTCGTCCAGCTCACGATAAGTGATCTCGGTACCGAAGTACGTAAGGGCGACGCGGTCGGGAAACCGCGAACGGGTGTCCGTCAGCACGGACAGCATGTCCTCGTACGGTGGGGCGATGTCCGCGGGCTCGTCCGCGGCATAGCACTCCAGCCAGGGACGTTGATCGTAGAGACCGGACATGAACACCTCCGCAAGACCGACCAGTCGGTACGTCCAGTAGACTGATTACGAGGGCCCACGTCAACCCACCTCCGGAACACGGCGAAAAACCGACCACGTCTTGACGAGATCCATTGGTCTAGTCCAACTTCGGTGATTCAACCCGTGACCCCGGAGGTTTCGATGCACATTCGCCGCATCACCGCCGCCATCGCCGCCGCTGCCATCCCGTTGACGATGACAGCGGCCCCGGCCGTGGCAGCGCCCGACAACGGAGGAAAGGCTAACCAGCCGAGCGCCGCGGCCGAGAGTGCCGCGTTGCCCGAACACCAGCTCACCGGCTATTGGCAGAATTTCGTCAACAACGCCGAGCCATTACGCGTAAGCGACATTCCGGACAATTATGATCTGGTCGCGCTCGCATTCGCCCAGTCGGACGCCACCAGCCCCGGCGCCGTGAAATTCAGCGTCGATTCACAACTCTCGGGCGCGCTGGGCGGCTACTCCGACGCCCAGCTCAAGGCGGACATCGCCGAAAAGCAGAGCCAGGGCACGGATTTCGTGATGTCCATCGGCGGCGCCAAGGGTTCGCTCGATCTGAGCACCGAGCAGCGCGTGACCAACTTCGTCGACTCGATGACCACGATTATCGAGAACTACGGCCTGGACGGTCTCGACATCGATCTGGAACACAGTTTCGACACCGCCGGAATGACCAGTGCCGCGCGCCAGCTCCGAAACCACTTCGGTCCGGACTTCATGCTGACCATGGCGCCGCAGACACTGTACGTACAGCCGGGCGGCTCGTACATGCAACTGATCGACAACCTGAGCGACATCATCACCACGGTGCACACCCAGTACTACAACTCGGGCTCGATGCTGGGATGCGACCAGCAGGTGTACAGCCAGGGCTCGGTGGACTTCATCACCGCCCAGGCGTGCATTCTGCTGGACAAGCTCAGCGCCGACCAGATCGCGCTGGGGCTACCCGCCGCACCGTCCGCCGCGGGCAGTGGTTACGTGCAGCCCTCCGTCGTCACCGACGCACTGGACTGCCTGGCGTCGACGACCAACTGCGGACAGTTCGTCCCAGGTCAACCGCACCCCTCGATCAGCGGGGTAATGACCTGGTCGATCAACTGGGACGTCAGCAACGGCACCACCTTCTCCACGACCGTCGGCAACCACTTGGAGACCCTGCCGTAACCCCCGTGCCCCCGCGGGCCGCGAAGCGTCACGGCGGATCGGACGAGCCGGATCCCGGAGCCCGCTTTTCCGGAACGGCCAAGGGGACGGAAGCCCCCTAACACATTCCCCGACGTGACGCCTCGCCGAAAGTGGACGACTCGAAGCCGCCAGCGGTGGAAAGTCGTCCACTTTTCGCGCCCTTTCCCGAACTTTGATTACACAAAGCGATATTCTTGTCACTTAATGTGATTCTACTGACAACCCGCACGTTGGCGCACACAAACTCTTCACCAGGAGGTAAGCTGGCACCATGACAGTCGCGCTGGAGACCGTGCTCGCCAGAGCCGGTCTGAAGGTCACCGCGCATGAATTCCTCGTGCTGGTCGAGGACGCGGCCAAAAGACTCACGCCGCCACAGGCGGATCCCAGCGCGCACTTCGACGAATCGGAACGCGCGGCGCTGATCGAAACGGGGCTGGATCTGTCGCCGCTCGCCGAACAGGAAACCGACCCCCGTGCACGCGCGGTGGCGGAGCAGACCGTACTGCGCGACACCGCACTGTCGGTGGGCCAAGCCGCCGAGATCGTGGGAGTGGACAGCAGCCGCATCAGACACCGGGTGGCCTCCCGCCGGCTGATCGGCTGGAAGGACCGCGGTGGCTGGCGACTGCCGGCCTGGCAGTTCACCGAGGACGACGTACTTCCCGGCCTGGAAACGGTGCTGGCTGCCATGCCCGGTGATCAACCGGCGCTGGTGCTGGCGAACTTCATGACCACTCCGCAGCAGGACCTGGATCTGGGAGACCGCCCTGTGAGTCCGCGTGACTGGCTGATGGCATACGGTAATCCGCAGCGAGTCGCCGAACTCGCTGCGGTCATCGGAACGCCCGCGTAGTCGACGACGGACACAGGACCACCAATGGCTCGGCTCCCACAGCCGCCCGCTCCAGCCGTGCTGCAGGCGCTCCTTCGCCGAACCGAGGACGTCGTCGCGGTCCCCGCCGGGACCCGGCTCGTACGGATCTTCGCCTCGGGAGGTAATCACCCGCAGCACTGGAACAGTTTCCGCTACGCGGGACCGCTGCCGCACGCCCGCTTCGACCCGCACCCCCCGAAGCCGCAAGGCGGTCCCACCGTCACCAGGGAGCACGGCGTGCTGTACTTCTCGCTGGCGGTACAGACCTGCATCGCCGAGGTGTTCCAGGCGACATCCACAGTGGACCGCAAAACGCGTGCGCCACAACTGGTGATATTCCGACCACGTCGGACGGTCCGACTGCTCGACCTGTCCGGGCTCTGGCCCACCAGAGCCGGTGCCTCCCAGGCGATCAGCAACGGCACGAAGGAGCGCGCCCAGTCCTGGGCACGTTGCATCCGCGCGGCCTACCCGGAGTTGGACGGTCTCTGGTACCGATCGTCGATGGACGCCGGTGAGCCCTCGGTCTGCCTGTGGGATCCACCGGCGGCGACGGTACTGCCGGAAGACCCCGACCTACTGCTGCCGCTCGAACACCCCGGCCTGGACCTGCCGTTGGGAAGGGTCTGCAAGGAGCTCGGCTACACCCTGCTGAACTAGTGGGACCTCGTCCACCGGGTTCGACGCGGCACTCGCCTCCCTCGCGGACCGGCGGAACCACCCGCGAGCTCTCGCCGCTGGCAAGCGGAAGCATCGGACGACGGCCTGCCCGACAGCGGGCCGGACACCCCCGCACGCGAAGCGTGCTCGCGAGCGACCTGTCCGGCCCACCGAGCCGGCCCGGCGGATGCCGCCGTTTCGACCTGTCTGCTGTCTCAGCTCGTCTCCGCGTTCTCGGCTTCACGCTGCTGTCGACGTGACCTGAGCAGACTCGCCACCGCGGTGACCAACAGCACGAGAACGATCACACCGAGCGACAGGAAGTTCCCGATCTCGAACCACTCGGGCACCAGCCCGTAATCGTGCAGGGCGTGCACGATCAGCTTGAATCCGATGAAGGCCAGAATCACGGACAGCCCGGTGGAGAGGTAGACCAACCTGTCGACGAGGTCCCCGAGCAGGAAGTACAGCTGGCGCAACCCCATCAACGCGAAGGCGTTGGCGGTGAACACCAGGAACGCCTCCTGCGTGATCCCGAAGATCGCCGGGATCGAATCCACCGCGAACATGACGTCGGCGCTGCCGATGGCCACGATCACGATGAACATCGGTGTCAACCACCGCTTACCGTCGATCCTGACCGACATCTTGGTGCCGTGGAACTGCTCTGTTACGGGATAGGCCTTGCGAACCCAGCGCACGACCGCGTTCTCCGGATCATCGTTCTCCTCGTTGTTACGGAGCATGCTGATCGCGGTCCAGAGCAGGAAAGCGCCGAAGACGAAGAACACCCACACGAAACGGGAGATCAACTGGGCGCCGATGGCGATGAACAACCCACGGAAGACCAGCGCGAGCACGATACCGATCAGCAGCACCCGGTGCTGGTGGATGGCGGGAACCGCGAAGCTGGACATGATCACCATGAAGATGAACAGGTTGTCCACGCTCAGCGAGTACTCCACCACGTAGCCCGTGAAGTACTGGATCGCGAAGTCGTGACCGCCGAACCACCACACCCCGAGACCGAACAGGAGGGCGCAGGCGACGTAGAAAACCACCCAACGAGCGGCCTCACCCGCCTTGACCTCGTGCGGCTTGCGGTCCACGATCACGAGATCCAACAGCAGCAGCACGACCAGACCGGCCAAGGTGGCCAGCCAGACCCACCAGGAAACACCCAACGTCTCCTGTTGACTCCGCTGTGCCGCCTCCGCGAGCACATGAGTCCCGACGTACATCGATCACCTCCGGTACAGGGCTTATGCCGGGGACCGGAGGTCTCTCCCACCGGCTGAGCCGGCCGGCGGCACCGGGAAAGAGTCACCGGACATGCCGGAGTTCGATCCGTGATGACGACACCGCCGCGACAGGAATACTCCCCTCCAAACCTCGTGAATTGTCACCCACGTCCGACGTCGACCGCTATCGGGGGTACGCACCGACAGCCGTTCACCGAGAACGCCATGACCCCGGAAAACACGGGGAACACGCGGCGCGAACTGTAGCCAAGGTCACTCTCGCGTGGTTAAATGAGGGCTCCACCGGCGATGACGTCTTCGCCTGGGGGCCGGTTCCGGCCAGAGGAAGGCCCGTCGGATCACGGTTGACATCACTGGGAGACGTCACGGGGAGCCCGTCCGAACCGGAGCAGCGGGGTCGGTTCGTCGAAGGGTGATCGAGCCACTCACACGGCTCGCGCCACTCCCGTGCGGCAGCTGTGGAATATTCCCATCGCGATGCGATTTCGTCCCGATATCCGATTCATAGCTTCTTCGGTCGTATCGGATCCACGGGACCCCGTGATGCGACTCGTTGCCCTAGAGTCACCCGCGTGTTCCAGTCCCGCCGGTATGTCCCGAACTTCGCGTTGCTGCCGATCGTGCTGGTGGCTCTGATCGTGGCAGCCACAGCGATGTGGTCGGCCGAACAGGATTCGACCGACCGTGTTCCCCGCGTCGACACGCGGGACGCGAGTATCGACGTGCTGGACGGCCCCGAACGGCAGCAGCGGATACAGCTCGATCTCAGGCTGTTCGTCCCCGAACGCACCCCGGCACCATCGGTGGTACTGGCACACGGCTTCGACGGCGACAAGACCGAACTGGCAGGCCCCGCACGGCGACTGGCCGCACGCGGATTCACCGTGCTGACCTACTCGGCCCGCGGTTTCGGGCGGAGCACCGGCAGGATCGCGCTGAACTCACCGGATTACGAGGTGACCGACGCACGCCGGATCCTGGACTGGCTGGCCCGGCAACCCGAGGTTGCGACCCAGGACGAGGAGGACCCCCTCGTCGGGGTGGGAGGAGTCTCCTACGGTGGAGCGCTGAGCATGCTGCTGGCGGGTAACGATCCCCGCGTCGACGCGATCGCACCGCTGAACACCTACAACGACCTGCGTACCGCGATGCTGCCCAATGCCGCCTCGACCGAGTCGATACCGACCGCCACCGCCGCGCACGGCAGCGACTCGGGTCCGGGCGTGTTCCGGCGGGCCTGGGCAAGCTCACTGTTCGAGATGGCAACGCGCCCGCAGTCGGAACAACGCACCTCGCGGAGCCCGGGAGCCTCGTCGACCACGCCGCCACCGCCCGAGGAGAACGGCGAGGCGGACAACACGAGAACACCACTGACGTGCGGCAACCTCACCGCGAGGGTATGCGGTGCCTACACCGAGCTGGCCCGTACCGGACGAGCCGGATCGAGCACGCTCGAACTGCTGGCCGCGGCCTCGCCGAGCAGCGTGACCGGCAACATCGACATTCCCACCCTGCTGGTGCAGCGTCAGCGCGGCGAACTCTTCGGGTTGTCACAAGCCGACGCGAACGCGCGTCAGATCAGCGCCGCGGGGGGCACCGTCAGCATGATGTGGCTGCACGGCGGCGGCAACGCTTCGCTGCCCACGCGCGTCTGGGAGAAGGTCGGCGACTGGTTCTCGTACTACCTGCACGATTCCGACGAACCACGACCGCCCCACCCGGAAACGGGATTCCGGTACCAGTTGGTCGACCGCGTCGCCTCGGAGCGTCAACCCGCGACGACCTGGCGGACGGCGGAGTACCCGGGTCTGGACTCGAACGAAGTGGCTCGCACCGAGCTCTCCCTGGAGGGTGAGCCCTCCCGAGTGATCAATCCACCCGGTAACGGTGCGGGCACGAGCGGGTTCTCGACCACTCCTACTCCCGGGAGCCGGGCAGGAACGACAGTCGGAAACGACGGCGACTCGGCCACCCGCGGCGGGACCACACCGGGGAGGGTGGCGGTTTTCAAGACCGCACGGGTGGATCGATCCACCCTGATCACCGGGAAACCACGGACGCGGCTCTCGGTGGCTTCGGTTCCGGAGCAGCCCGGCAACGGCGAGGCGGTGCTGTTCGGCAAGCTGTTCGACATCGGACCGAACGGCTCTCGGACACCCATCGGCGACGGCAGTTCCCCCCTTCGAATAACGGGGCTACCCGACAACGGGACGGCGGTCCGGGTCGATGTGGCCCTGCCCGCCACGATGCACACCCTGCAACCCGGTCACCGGCTGGAACTGCGAATGAGCACCAATGATGCCGCCTACAGCGGCCCCCGGGAAACAGCGGTGCACCTGATCTCCCCGGCTGGTGCGGGAAATATCTCGCTTCCCGCCGTACCCGCCTCCCGGATCGATGAAACGTCGATCCCGGTGGGTGCGCTGATCGGCATCGCGGCGTTCGTGGTGCTGCTGGTCGTGGCGGGAGTGCTGGCGATCAGGTTCGAACGTGCGCGTCGGAAACCGCCGAAACCGGAGTTGACCGGCGTGCCGATTTCGATCGAGGGAGTGAGCAAGTCCTATCCCCGGCGTCCCGACGCGGTGAACGACCTGTCACTGCGAGTCGAGGCAGGGCAGGTCGTCGGACTGCTCGGCCCGAACGGTGCGGGCAAGACGACTCTGCTCCGCATGGTGCTCGGTATGACACGAACCGACACCGGCCGGATTCACCTGTTCGGTCACTCGGTGACACCGAGCGCACCGGTACTGTCGCGAGTGGGCGGGCTCGTGGAGTCCCCGGGACTGCTGCCGCACCTGACCGGTCTGGAGAACCTGCGCAGCTACTGGCAGGCAACCGGCAGACCGGCGGAACAGGCAGGGCTGGACGAAGTGGTTCGGATCGCCGGACTGGGCGCCGCGGCTGATCACAAGGTACGTACCTACGGCCCGGGGATGCGGCAACGAGTGGCCCTGGCACAAGCCATGCTGGGACTGCCCGACCTGCTCGTGCTCGACGAACCGATGAACGCGCTGGACCCCGCGCACACGCAACGGATGCGCGAGGTCATCCGGGAGTACGCCAGGACCGGACGCACCGTCCTGATGTCGAGTCACCTGCTCAGCGAGGTCGAACAAACCTGCACACACGTCATCGTGATGCACGACGGGCACCGAGTGGCGGGGGGAACGGTCGACGAGATCACCGCTGGGGACTCGATGATCGCCTTCCACGTCGATCAACCCGAACTCGCCGCGCGTACACTCCGCTGTCTGGAGGGAATCGGCAGCGTGCGGGTCGGCTCCGATGTGGTCTACGCCGAACTGGCCGGACACTCCACGGCGACAGCCGTGAACGTGTTGGTCGCCTCCGATGTCTCCATAACGCGCGTGGGGCCCCACCGCAAACTCGAGGACGCGTTTCTGGAACTGGTCGGAGAGGACCACTGATGCAGCACGAGCGGGACCGCTCGGCCGACCGTGCCGTGGAACCGGCCACTCGCCTTCCGGGAGGGTCCGACGGCAGCGCACCGGGATACCGCGCCAATCGGACCCTGCCACTGCGTGTGGAGCTGCGCAGGCAGCTGGCGCGCGGCAGGACCAAGCTGGTGCTGTGCTGTCTGGCGGTACTGCCGCTGTTGTTGGTGGGCACCTTCGCCCTAGGCAACGACGAGACGACTCCGCACCCCCCGGCCGACTTCGGTGATCTGGCCACGAGCAGCGGGGCGAACTTCACCGTCTTCACGCTGTTGCTGTGCACCCATCTGTTGCTGGTACTGCTCGTGGCACTGTTCTTCGGGGACGCCATCGCGGGTGAGTCGTCCTGGGCGAGTCTGCGTTACCTGGTCGCGATCCCCATACCCAGGCATCGACTGTTACGGCAGAAAGCACTGGTGGCGGGACTGCTGTCCTGCCTGAGCCTGCTCGTGCTGACCGGCGCGGCCCTGGCCACGGGCACCTTCTGGTACGGCGCGGGCGTACTGCGCACCCCACACGAGGGAGTGCTCCACTTCCCGTGGAACGTGCTGGTTCTGCTCGCGATCTGCGGCTATCTGGCGATCCACCTGACCTGGGTGGCCAGCCTGGCACTGCTGTTCAGCGTGATGGCCGACAACCCGCTCGCGGCGGTGGGCGCGACGGTGGGCGTCTCGGTGATCTCGCAGATTCTGGACGAGATTCCCAGGCTGGAGCAGTTCCGCATCCTGCTTCCGAGCCACCATGCGACAGCCTGGACCGACCTGCTGGACACCGGCATCGACTGGACCGACATGGCGAACGGAACGCTGTCGGCCACCGCTTACGCGGCGGTGTTCATCACCGCCACGCTGGTGCGGTTCCACCGGGCCGACATCACCGACTGATCGAGGAGTTCGCCGGAACGGACCGGCCCCACGGATCGGTCCCGCCGCGTTCGATCACTCGGGCGAACCGTTCGCGTAGCACCACTCAGTGGTGCGGCACGTCCCGGTTCTCGGCCGCATCCCAGCAGTGCCAGCGGTCCACATCGATCCAGGCGCTGACACGGTCGCGGTCGCGCATATGGTAAGGGGCTCCGGTGTGGTGCCGAGCGAGCCGGTCCATGTCGGAAAGGCTCGGATCGTCCAGCAGTTCGGTGACGCGTCCCAGCAGACTCACGTGGGTGTACCAGTCCTCGGTGGCCAGCACGGTCAGCGACACACGCACATCCGTAGGGGTGCTCTCCGAGCGCCACACTCACCCTTCCGGAGTAGCCTCGGCCGCGATGGAGCTATTCCACCTGAGTTGTTTCCTCGCCGTCGTGGCGAGTCTCCGTTTCTCGGTTCGAACGCCGACTCCGAATGGCCGCCTCCCCACTCCTCTCCCCGGCCGCGTGACGCCTACGGCTGGCGGAGCAACGCGCGACACCAACCACGCGGAACGATCCCAGCAGGAAGCAGGTGATCATCATGGCGAAAACCGCCAACACCGATTCCGACTTCTTCGGATTCGAGGAACTGCTGACCGAGCAGGAGCGAAGTGAGCTGGCCCGGATCCGCGAAGTCCTGTGGCGGGAGATCAAGCCACTGGCCAACGATGCCTGGGCCCGTGCGGAGTTCCCGTTCGAGGCTGTCGAGACCTTCGCGAAACTCGGCATCGCAGGCTTCCAGTTCCCGGAGTACGGCGACGGGGTCGCTCGCCGACCGCTGTTCAACGGGTTCCTCGGCCTCGAGATGAACAAGGTGGACCCCTCGCTGGCCGTTGCCTCCGGGGTGCACACCGGGCTGGCGATGGGCAGCATTTACGGCGGTGGTGACCAACGCCAGCGGGATCGCTGGATGCCGGACATGGTCGCCTGGAACAAGATCGGAGCTTTCGGGCTGACCGAGCCCGAGGGAGGCTCCGACGTGGCCGGGGGAATGCGCACCACCGCCCGCCGCGAGGGCGACGAGTGGGTGCTCAACGGAGCCAAGCGCTGGATCGGCAACGGCACGTTCGCCGATCTGGTCGTCATCTGGGCCCGCGACGAGACCGACGACAGTGTCAAGGGCTTCGTGGTCGAGAAGGACATGCCGGGCTTTCACGCGAGCAGGATCGAGGGCAAGATCGCGCTGCGCTCGGTGCAGAACGCGGACCTGTCGCTGGAGGACGTGCGCGTACCGGAGGACAACCGGCTGCAAAACATCGACAACTTCCGCGACACCGCGAAGGTACTGGCCAAGACGCGGGGAAACGTGGCCTGGCAGGCACTCGGCGTGGCGGCACGTGCCTACGAACTGGCGCGGGACTACGCGGTCACCCGCGAACAGTTCGGCAACCCCATCGGAGGGTTCCAACTCATCCAGGACCTGCTGGTCAAGATGCTGGGCAACATCACGGCCATGTTCGGGATGGTCACCCGACTCGCCCAGAAGATGGCGGAGGGCACGGCGGGGCCCGACCACGCGGCGCTGGCGAAGAGCTTCACCACCACCAGAATGCGCGAGTGCGTGGCGTGGGCACGCGAACTGTTCGGCGGTAACGGCATCGTGCTGGACTACGAGGTGGCCAAGTTCTTCGCCGACGCGGAAGCCGTCTACTCCTTCGAGGGCAGCCGGGAGATGAACACGCTGATCGTGGGCAAGTCGATCACCGGGCAGAGCGCATTCACCTGAGCCACGGAGTCCGATGTCCCGTGGCGGGGACGAGTGAACGTCCCACCCGTCCCCCGCGAGGTTCAGCTCACACCGGCTTCGTCCATGGCCCGAAGCTCCTTCTTGAGATCATTGATCTCGTCCCGCAACCGCGCGGCGAGCTCGAACTGCAACTCCCTGGCCGCGTTCATCATCTGGTCGTTGAGCTGCTGCACCAGGTCGGCCAGCTCCGCCCGTGGCATCGACTTGGTGTCGCGATCCTTGAGCACACCCGAGCTGGTGGTGGCCGCGGTCTCCCCGCCGGGTTTCTTGCCACGCGAGGCGTTGCGCCCGGAACCACCCTCCGGAACGGTATCCTCGGTGTCCTCCGACTCCGAGTACACCCGGTCGAGAATGTCGGCGACCTGCTTGCGCAACGGCTGCGGATCGATGCCGTGCTCGGTGTTGTAGGCGATCTGCTTGGCCCGCCTGCGGTTGGTCTCGTCGATGGCCCGGCGCATCGAGTCGGTCACCTCGTCCGCGTACATGTGCACCTGCCCGGAGACGTTGCGGGCGGCACGGCCGATGGTCTGCACCAAGCTGGTCTCGGACCGCAGGAACCCCTCCTTGTCCGCGTCCAGGATCGAGACCAGTGAGACCTCGGGCAGGTCGAGCCCCTCACGCAGCAGGTTGATACCGACCAGCACGTCGTACTCACCGAGCCGGAGCTGGCGCAACAGCTCCACCCGTCGCAAGGTGTCCACCTCCGAGTGCAGGTACCTCACCCGGATCCCGAGTTCGAGCAGATAGTCCGTGAGGTCCTCGGCCATTTTCTTGGTCAGCGTGGTGACCAGCACCCGTTCGTCCCGGTCGGCACGTTGCCGCACCTCGGCGACCAGATCGTCGATCTGCCCCTCGGTCGGTTTGACGACCACTTCGGGATCGACCAGCCCGGTGGGTCGGATGACCTGCTCGGTGAACTCTCCACCGGAGCGCTGCATCTCGTAACTGCCCGGGGTCGCCGACAGGTACATCGACTGACCGATGCGATCGGCGAACTCCTCCCACTTGAGGGGCCTGTTGTCCAATGCGCTGGGCAGTCGGAATCCGTGGTCGACCAGGGTGCGTTTGCGCGAGGCGTCGCCCTCGAACATCCCGCCGATCTGCGGCACCGTCACGTGGGACTCGTCGATGACCAGCAGAAAGTCCTCGGGAAAGTAGTCGAGCAGCGTGGCCGGGGCCGAACCGGCCTCCCGACCGTCGATGTGCCGTGAGTAGTTCTCGATACCGGAGCAGAACCCGACCTGGCGCATCATCTCGATGTCGTACTGGGTGCGCATCCGCAGTCGCTGCGCCTCCAGCAACTTGTTCTGGCGCTCCAACTTGCCGAGCTGTTCGGTCAGCTCCTCCTCGATGCCGCGGATGGCCTGTTCCATCCGCTCCGGCCCGGCCACGTAGTGCGTTGCCGGAAAGATACGCAGGTCACGCACCTCGTGCACCACGTCGCCCGTCAGCGGGTGCAGGTAGTAGAGCCTGTCGATCTCGTCACCGAAGAACTCCACCCGTACCGCGAGTTCCTCGTAGGCCGGGATGACCTCGACGGTATCCCCGCGCACGCGGAAGGTGCCGCGCTGGAAAGCCAGGTCGTTGCGCTGGTACTGCACGTCCACCAGGGCGCGCAGCAGCACGTCGCGGTCGATCTCCCCACCGACCTCCAGGGCGATCGAACGATCCAGGTACGACTGCGGCGTACCGAGACCGTAGATGCACGACACGGAGGAGACCACCACGCAGTCCCTCCTGCTGAGCAGGTTGGAGGTGGCAGAGTGCCGCAACCGTTCGACGTCCTCGTTGACCGAGGAGTCCTTCTCGATGTAGGTGTCGGTCTGCGGTACGTAGGCTTCCGGTTGGTAGTAGTCGTAGTAGCTGACGAAGTACTCCACGGCGTTGTCCGGGAAGAACCCGCGCAGTTCGTTGGCCATCTGGGCGGCCAGCGTCTTGTTCGGCTCCATCACCAGCGTGGGGCGCTGGATCCGTTCGATCAGCCACGCGGTGGTGGCGGACTTGCCGGTACCGGTGGCTCCCAGCAGCACCACGTCGGTCTCGCCCGAGTTGATCCGACGTTCGAGCTGATCGATCGCCTCCGGTTGGTCACCGGCGGGTTCGTAATCACTGACGACGCGGAACCGTCCGTCCTTGCGCGGGATCTCACCGACCGGGCGGAACTCGGAGTGCGCCAGCACGGGGTACTCAGTCGCGAATGCCACTCTCCCAGCTTACGGGGCCGGTACGACATCACGCCGCCGACTCGGATCGCGCTCGGATGCGGACAGCGACCCCCCTCAACTCGTAGAGTGGCACCGTGACGACGCAACGGGAGATCGCCGCGGACCTCGGGCTTCCGATTCATCCCCCGAAGGTGGAGATTTTCGATCTGACCGATCGCACGAACACCGACGCCAAACAACGGGTGCGCCGGGTGGACGAGTACCGGGCGGAACCGTTCGGGCTCTACATGGCACGTCCCGTGATCGATCACCCCGAGCTGGAGTACCTCGAGTCCTGGCTGCTGCCCGACCTGGACCTGCGTATCAGTGACTACCGGCGGAGGCCGGGACACGACAGGGAACAGGACTTCTACGTCGACATAGTGCGGATAGAGCCGGGGGAACACCGCTGGCGCACCGTCGACCTGTACCTGGACGTCGCCGTCAGGCAACGGCAGGAGGCGCGGGTGCTGGACAGCGACGAGTTCGTCACCGCGCTGCGGGCGGAGCTGTTGGACGACGAGACCGCGCGGCGCGCGATGGACGCCACGCACCGGGTGGTTGACGGGCTGGCCCGGCACGAGTACGACCTGCCCGCGTGGTTGCACACCCTCGGTATCGAGCTGAGCTGGCGGCACACCGGTTGACAGAGGCCGGGGACGGCAACACGTATCCACCCCTCGGAACAACCGCCGAACTTCGCAATCCGTCGAACGAAACCCGAACGTGACGTCTACAACACTCAAAAGTTACGTAACGGATTCATATTGTTGATCATTTCACAGTTTCCGCGCGGCTATGGTCGAGTTCGTGGGTTCGGTGATCACTCCTCAACACGTTGAAGTCGTCGATGTCGCCAATGGGCAGCGACACCTGGGCTCCGGGATCACCCAGCAACTTGACGACTGCCATCTCGAGCGGTGGGGGTTGTGCCTGGAACGCAGCACACCCGACGACCCCGTGCACGGCAGCGAGGTGACCTGGTTGCTGCCAGATCTCGGGCTGCGGCTGACGCGCTATCGCCCCCGCAGCAGACACGCCCGTCCGGACGGCAGCCTGCTGACAGCGGCCCGGATCGACCGGGACGCGCGTTCCTGGATCACGACGGATCTGCTGCTGGGGCTGGAAGTGCCCGAGCACGGGGCCGCACGAATCGTCAAGTCCGAGGAATTCGCCGCCGCGGTCAGCGACGGGATGCTCACGCTGGAGGAAGCCGATCTGGCGGTGTGTACGGTGCACCGGATCTACGAGGAGATCCGGCTGCACCGGGATGTCGAACAGTGGTTGGCCTACCGCGGCGTGTTCACCGCTTGGTAGCCGGAGCAGCGCTCGGGCGGATGCTCCGGAACCGATCGAGTGCAGGCAGGCATGCGGCTTCCCGTCGACACGCTCCCGGAAGGGCCCGGACGACTCACAACGACGGTGGCTGCCACCCGGTCTCGGATGCCCACCGCTCCGCGCGGGGCAGCGCCCGCTCGAACCAGGGCCGCTTCGCCTCGACGTAGCGACGCGTATCGGGGTCGGAGCCGAACCGGGCCGCGAGATCGCGTTTGATCGAGGCGTACTCCCGCCGAGCGGCGTCATCGGCGCGGAGCCAGGCCGGAAACAACAGTGCGAACCGCCAGTCGGCCGTCCCCGCGACCCGCGAGTACAGCTTCGCTCGCCGTCCCGGGTCGGCGGAGACGTGCGTGCGATCGCGCCACTGTTCCGGATCCGGCTGAGGGTGGTGCACCTCGTCCGGGTCGGCCCCGGGCAGTAGGGGCATCCCCGCTTCGGCCAGCGGCTCGGCGAGCGCTTCCGCCTCGGCGAGACTCCGCACGGTGAGCTGCAGGTCGATCACGTCATTGGCGGGCAGGCCGGGCACAGAGGTCGAACCGATGTGATCCACGCGGAGCGCGGAATCACCGGCGGCCTTGGAGATTCTTGACAGCAGCCTGCTCGCCCGGCGCGGCCATTCCGGGTCCGGATCGACGATTCGGGGCCCGTTGAGCGGTAGCGGGCTACGGGAGCGGATGTTGGCCTCGAAGGGCACGAGCCGCTCCCGCCAGAGCTCGTCCACGCTCGACCGGATCCGGTCCAACTCGGCACCGTTGTCCAACCAGATGTCCGCAGCGTCCCTGCGCTGCGCCTCGCTCGCCTGCGCCCCGATACGGGCCCTGGCGTCCTCCTCGGGCAGCCCGCGGTCGACGAGCCGCCGCACTCGCTGCTCCACCGGAGCGTCAACGATGATCACGAGGTGGTAATCGGCCTGATAACCGTTCTCCACGAGCAACGGTACGTCGTGGACCACGATGGCATCGGAACCGGCTTCGGCCATCAGCTCGGCGGTTCGCGCTGCGACTCTGGGGTGGACGATGCCGTTGAGGTCGCTCCTGGCCGCCTCGTCGCCGAAGACGAGGCGCGCCATGGCGGCACGATCCAGCGCGCCGTCGGCATCCAGCACCTCGGGGCCGAAACGGGCGGCTATCTCGGCCAACCCGTCGGTTCCGACGGCGACCACTTCCCGGGAGATCCGGTCCGCGTCGATGACGCGAGCGCCGTGTTCGGCCAACCGGTCGGCGACCGTCGACTTGCCCGAACCGATTCCTCCGGTGAGACCAACGCGCAACATCGGCTTCATCCTGCCAGGCGGTTCAGGCCATGCCGAAGCGGTCCGCCGCACGGTGGAGCGAGCCGACCGGGCGGGCGACGAAAAACGGCCCCGCCCCTGTTCGCGACAGGGGCGGGGCCGTCGACGGTTTCAGCCGTTCGCCGCAGGACTAGCGGTCACGCGCCACCGGAGAGCTTCTCGCGGAGAGCGGCCAGCTGAGCGTCACTGGCCATCGCACTCGGCTCCTGCTCTTCCTCCTCGGCGGGAGCGGCGGAGGTGTAGTTGCCCTCCTGCTGCTGCTGTTCCTCCTCGCCACCGGCGGCAGCCGCGGCGGCGTCGGCCTCGGCGGCCTTGGCGACCTGGCGCATGTGAGCCTCGTAGCGCTCGAGGGCCTCGGCGTACTGCCGCTCCCACTCCTCGCGCTGGGTCTCGTAGCCTTCGCGCCACTCCTGGGTCTCCGGGTCGAAGCCCTCGGGGTAGATGTAGTTGCCGTCGTTGTCGTACTCGGCGGCCATGCCGTACTGCGTCGGGTCGAAGTCCGAGTCCGGCGTGAAGCCCTCGTTGGCCTGCTTCAGCGACAGCGAGATGCGCCTGCGCTCCAGGTCGATGTCGATGACCTTGACCATGACCTCGTCACCGACCTGCGCGACCTGCTCGGGAATGTCCACGTGGCGCTCGGCCAGCTCGGAGATGTGGACCAGCCCCTCGATGCCCTCGTCGACGCGGACGAAAGCACCGAACGGCACGAGCTTGGTGACCTTGCCCGGCACGATCTGACCGATCGCGTGCGTACGGGCGAACTGACGCCAGGGGTCCTCCTGCGTCGCCTTCAGCGACAGCGAGACCCGCTCCCGGTCCATGTCCACGTCGAGCACCTCGACGGTGACCTCCTGGCCGACCTCGACCACCTCACTCGGGTGATCGATGTGCTTCCAGGAGAGCTCCGAGACGTGAACCAGTCCGTCGACCCCACCCAGATCGACGAACGCACCGAAGTTGACGATGGAGGAAACGACGCCCTTGCGGACCTGGCCGTTCTGCAGCTGGTTGAGGAACTCGCTGCGCACGGCCGACTGGGTCTGCTCCAGCCAGGCACGGCGGGACAGCACGACGTTGTTGCGGTTCTTGTCCAGCTCGATGATCTTGGCTTCGAGCTCCCGGCCCACATAGGGCTGCAGGTCGCGGACACGCCGCATCTCCACCAACGAGGCGGGAAGGAAACCACGCAGGCCGATGTCGAGGATGAGACCACCCTTGACGACCTCGATGACGGAGCCGCGCACGGGCTCGTCCTTCTCCTTGAGGTCCTCGATGGTGCCCCAGGCACGTTCGTACTGCGCGCGCTTCTTGGACAGGATCAGACGGCCTTCCTTGTCCTCCTTCTGCAGGACAAGAGCCTCGACAAAGTCGCCGACGGCCACGACCTCGGCGGGGTCGACATCGTGCTTGATGGAGAGCTCCCGGGAAGGGATGACCCCCTCGGTCTTGTAGCCGATGTCGAGCAGGACCTCGTCCTTGTCGACCTTGACGATAGTGCCTTCGACGATGTCGCCATCGTTGAAGTACTTGATGGTCTGGTCGACGGCGGCGAGGAAGTCCTCCTCCGTCCCGACGTCGTTCACTGCGACCTGCGGCTTGGTGGCGGCTGCAGTCGGGACGGTGGTGGTGTCGGTGGACATCAGGTGGGTTGCTCCGGTACGGGTAGGTCGGTTGTCGAGTCTCTAGGTTCTCATGCACCCGGATCGGCTCCGCACGGACCACCCCCGCTACCGCCGAGGCGCCCCCACGGAACGGCGGGAACCGCCGTCGACCACACCGACGTTCCACTTCCGTCCGGAAGCCGCAGCTTCCGGCGGGAAGCAGCACGTACGGTGGCTTCCCGCGCGGTGTTCTTCCGAGAATGACCGCTCCGGAACGAATCCCGAGGGCGGACGGACCACGCGAAAACGGACTGCTCCGGCGCCGTGCGGTAACACGGGCCCTGACGGAGACAGACCCCTGGTGCGAGCGATAGCGTACCCGTCTCGGCGATCGTGGGGCAAATCGCCCGGCGGTTCCCGAAAGCGATCGGCACCGGCACGCACCGCACACCACACGATTCCCAGGGAGGCGATGGTGACCAATCCCGCACCCGATCCGACGGGGCAGGCGGCGGAGTCCCAGCACAGCAACGCCGAGAGCATCCTCGGGACGATCGGGGTGGCCAACCGCGCCGCCGGAGCCACGGAGTCCCGTTCGGCGAGCAGAATGTGGTGGGACGCCGACGCGGACGACTACCAGGCCGAACACGGCGCGTTCCTGGGCGACACGGAGTTCGTGTGGTGCCCGGAACGACTCAGGGAGCGCGAGGCGCGACTTCTCGGCGACGTCGAGGGCTCGCGCGTACTGGAGGTCGGCTGCGGAGCGGCGTCCTGCTCCCGCTGGTTGGCCGCCCGGGGAGCACGACCGGTGGGGCTCGACATCTCCGGCGGCATGTTGGGGCACGCCCTCGCGGGCAACGAGCGCAGCGGGATCCACGTCCCGGTGGTGCAGGCCAGTGCCGACATGCTGCCCTTCGCGTCCGACTCGTTCGACATCGCCTGCTCAGCGTTCGGCGGCGTGCCGTTCGTGGCGGACTCGGGAGCCGTCATGCGTGAGGTGGCGCGCACGCTGCGCCCCGGGGGACTGTGGGTGTTCGCGGTGACGCACCCGATTCGCTGGGTGTTCCCGGACGATCCCGGCCCGGACGGGCTCACCGCCGTGGGCTCCTACTTCGACCGCAGCCCCTACGTGGAGATAAACGGCACCGGCAGGGCCACCTATGTCGAGCACCACCGGACCCTGGGCGACTACATCACCCAGCTCGACGACGCGGGGTTCCGGCTCCGCGGCCTCGTGGAACCGGAATGGCCCGACGATCTCACCGAGACCTGGGGGCAGTGGAGTCCGCTGCGCGGCAGAACCCTGCCCGGAACCGCGATCTTTCGGTGCGAGCTCGTGGCATAACGACCGAGGCGACGTCTCCCGTCGCACCGGTGTTTCGCCACCGGACCTTGACAACAACCACCGGAATCCCACGAAGGAAGCGCAGCAGGGTCGTGACCAGCGCTCAGGAACTACTGGAAATTCAGCAGGCGAGGTTTCGCCGGTTGGATCCGGCACTGCCGGACGCCTACCCGCTACCGCGCGGCGGTGAACCGGTGATGGCCCGGTTGCGCGGTGGTGAACCGGTGGCGGGACTGACGGCACACACCACCCAGCCACCGGGCTCGCTGGCGAGCCTGTGGTCGACCACCGAGACCTACGAGCTGTTCCCACTGCTGGGCGATGCCCCGGGAGAGGGCATGGACGCACTGCTGCACGCGCTGCGGCGGCAGCTCGGCGAGCTGGGGGCGCCGGGGCACGACTCCTCCTGCCTGGTCACCTGGCCCAGCAGGGACGTGGCGGCGACTCGCGCCCTGCTGGATCACGGCTTCGCCCCGTTGTCGTGCCTCGCGATACGAACGCCCGTGGCTACAGTAGATACGAAACTGTCTGGTACCGTAAAAATGCGCCGGGCGGAGCCTGCCGACGTGGACAGTGTGGTGGAGCTGGCGATGGCCGAACTCGAATACGCCACCCTCGTCGGCGCCTCCGTTCCGCGCTCCGGCGCGGCCGGACTCAAGCGCGACGCCGTGTCGGTCCGACTGCGCACGAAGAGCGGACCACGCGGGATTCGCCGCGCGGACGGCGCGCCGTCCGGCGACCCGGTCTGGTTGGCCGAACGGGACGGAAACCCGGTCGGACTGGCCGAGTGCGGCTGGGTCGACGCCGACAACCACCACAGTGGACACCGGCTCGGCAACGGGCTCTGGGGTTACGTCAACTGCCTCTCGGTACGCGAGGAGGAGCGGGGCACCGGCATCGGGCGAGAACTGATGTCGTTGGTCCACGACGACTTCGCCGCCGCGGGTGCGGTGGGCAGCTATCTCTACTACAACCCGGCGAACCCGTTGTCCCCGGTGTTCTGGCACCGCCAGGGCTACCGCCCGCTGTGGACGCTCTGGGAGATCCGACCGGCAACCGCGCTTCGCTGAGACGTCGAGGGTGCCGGTCGCGGAAGCGAAAGGCAAACCGAGCCGTGGAGATCGTGGCAGTGGGCGCCGGGGTGACCGGGCCGCACGGGACACTACTCGAACCGACCTCCCTACGGGCATCGTCGGGAGAACTGCTGCTGGTATCAGGACCGCCGAGATCCGGGCGCACCGCACTGGCCCTGCTGCTCGCGGGCAGACTCCGCCCCGACTCGGGAACCGTGCTCCGGAACGGACGCCGGGCCCCCGCCGAACTGCGCGAAACCGTGGCCGTCGTCGACGCGCCCGGCGTCACCGAACCGGAAGGCAGTGTCGAGCTGCGCGAGGTGGTCGCCGAAGGTCTCGGGATAGCCGGAAGGCCCTTCGGCGGACGGGCGGTACGCGACTGGCTCGCGGAACGCGGTCTGCGGCAGCAGGCCGGCCTCAGGTTCGAACGAATCACCCCGCACTGCCGCACGCGGCTGCTGCTGGACCTGGCCCGCGAGGCTCGTGGCGTCGAGGCTCTCGTGCTCGACTGCCCGGACCGGCACGGCGGCGAGGCGATCCGCTGGTACAGCGCCGCGCAGGAGGCCGCCTCGCAGGGATACGCCGTCGTCGCCCTGTGCTCACCGCACACCGCCACCGAGCTCAACCACCTCCCGGCGCGTATCGGCACGGACAACGACGAACCGGCGTCCCCGCCGCGAACCGAACCGTCCGCCGATTCAGCCCCGTCCGCCGACTCCGGCTCGTTTTGAGGAAATCAGCATGACCATGTTCCGGCTGGCTCGGACCGAGCTCCGTCGACTGACCTCCGGCAAATTACCCAAACTCGCCCTGGTCGCCGTCACGCTCGTACCGCTGCTGTACGGCGCGATGTACATCTACGCCAATCTCGACCCCTACGAACGCCTGTCCGCAGTTCCCGCCGCCGTCGTGATCGACGACGAGGGGGCCGAAACGGAGGACGGCAGCGAACTCAACGCCGGCGAGAAGGTCTACGACCGCCTCGTCGATTCCGGGGACTTCGACTGGCACCGGGTCGGTGAGCGGCGGGCGACCACCGGTGTCTCGGAGGGGCGCTACACGTTCGCGCTGGTGATTCCGGAGGACTTCTCGCGTGCACTGCGGTCGCCGAGCGATTTCGACCCCAGGCAGGCCCGGCTGCGGTTGGTGACCAACGACGCGAACAACTATCTGGTGGGCACCATCGCCGACCGCGTGGCCACCAGGATCCGTGAGTCGGTGGCCGCCGATGCGGGCAGTGACGCGGCACGCCAACTGCTGCTGGGACTGAGCACGGTGCACGACCGAACAGCACGGGCGGCCGACGGTGCGGGAGATCTCGCCGACGGTGCGGGAGATCTCGACGCCGGATTGGAAAACGCCAGGCAGGGCGCCGAGAAGCTGTCGACGGGCACCCACGAGCTGCTCACCTCGCAGCGGAAGTTGGCCGACGGGGCCGCGACGCTGGAGGAGGGCGCGGGCCGGGTCTCCGCCGGTAGTCAGCGGCTCGCCGACGGGGTGGACGAACTGAGCGAGAAGACCGCGGACCTTCCCGCCAAGAGCGAGGAACTCGCCGACGGTGCCGAGCGAGTCGCGGAGGGAAACGCCGAACTGGCCGCCACGGCCGAACGACTCGGCGGCGTCTCGCAACACATCGTCGACGAGCTGGACGGGGCCAACGAGAGGATCGCGGACCGCCTGCGGGCGCTGGGCCTCGACGAACAGGAGATCGAGCGGATCACCGGCACGCTGGACGAGCTGAACCAGCCACTCGACGAGGCCAACAGCCGGGTACAACAGCAGGTTTCCCGGGTGAACGAGCTCGCCGACGGCGCCGAGCGGGTGGCGAGCGGGGCTCGTCGACTGGCCGACACCGCGCCGGAACTGGCCAACGGCATCGAGAAGCTCGACGCGGGCTCACAGCGTGTCGCCGAGGGGGCGAGCGAACTCGATCGAGGCCTGGGCGAACTCGTGGCCAACCAGCGACGTGCGGTCTCCGGAACGGAGAAGCTGGCCGGTGGCGCCGCCGACCTGACGGCGGGAACGAGCAGGCTCGCCAACGGTTCGACGGAACTGGCGACGGGCTCGAACGAACTCGCCGACAGGTTGTCGAGCGGGGTGGACGAGATCCCGAACCCGGACAGCGGAGCGCGGAAGGCCACGGCCGAAACCATCGGGGACCCGGTCAAGGTGAGCGAACGGGCGCAGACCAGTGCGGGCAGCTACGGCGCCGGGCTCGCGCCGTACTTCATGGGGCTGGCGCTGTGGATCGGCGGGTTCGTGCTGTTCCTGCTGCTGCGGCCGCTGTCCAACCGGGCACTGGCCGGAGGGGTCGCCCCGTGGCGCGTCGCGCTCGGCGGCTGGCTCCCCGCGGCGATCGTGGGAACCGTGCAGGCCGTGCTGCTGTACGGGGTCGTGCGGTTCGGGGTCGGGATAGAGCCGGCCAGGCCGGTGGCGACGCTGGCGTTGCTGGTGCTGACCTCGCTGGCGTTCACCTCGGTGGTGCACTCGCTCAACGCGGCCTTCGGACCACGCGGCAAGTTCCTGGCGCTGGTGTTCCTGGTGCTGCAGCTGGTCAGCGCCGGTGGAACCTTCCCGTGGCAGACGACACCGGCACTGCTGCATCCACTGCACCACGTACTACCGCTGAGCTACGTCGTGGACGGCCTGCGGCAGCTGCTCTACGGCGGCTCGCCGGACAACGCGGCACACGCGGCACTCGTACTGGGCAGTTACCTGATCGGGGGACTGCTGCTGAGCACGGCGGCAGCGGCACGCCAGCGGGTGTGGACCGCGAAACGGCTGCGTCCGGAGCTCGCCCTGTGACGTGGCGCGAACCAGGGCGTGACCGATGACCGAACCGTTCGGGCGGTGGCCTGTCGAGCGGACCACCGCCCGAACGGCGTCACCGCTCGGGGCGCTGCGAGGGATCGTCGTAACGGGCGACCTCGATCAGGTTGCCGTCCGGATCGCGCAGGTACAACGAGGTTATGGGGCCGTTGGTGCCGGTGCGGACCACGGGACCGGCCTCGATCCGCACGTCGTTGGCCCGCAGGTGCTCCTGGACGTCACCGAGCGCGTCGCCGGTCACCAGGCACAGATTCGCCGACCCGGGAACCGGGTGGGTGGCCGTGGGCTCCACCAGTTCACTGGCGGCGTGCAGTTTGATGGTCTGCTGTCCGAAACGCACCGCGCGTCGTTCCTCCTGGAACTTCACGGGCTCCATACCGAGAATGTTCTCGTAGAAGTCCAACGCACGATCGACATCGGCCACGGTAAGTACCAGGTGGTCCAGTCTGTCGACGTTGATCATGATCCTCCTTCGCCGACGCCAGGCACACTCCCCCAACACCACGCGTCGGCACCGCGGTTTCTCGTGTCGTCCAACTACGTCGGGTCCCCGGCGATTCGTTTCCCCTGATCGAGTGAGCAGACGGAATCCCCGACGGAACCGGTACCGCCGACGCATCAATGAATCCAGGGCAGCCTAACGGCAGCCGTTGATCGCCGAAGCAGCAGGCCGACACGGTTCAGTGTGTGCCCACCGCACTCCGGAGCGGTAGGGGAAGCCGCCCTCCGCGCCGCGGAGGGCGGTTCCGCCAAGCGGGCACCCCGACAACCCGACCGGAAACCTCGATCAGTGGGCGGCCGTGTCCCAGGAGACACCGGTACCGACCGAGACCTCCAGCGGAACGTCGAGTTCGGCGGCCGAGGTCATCTGTTCCCGCACCACACGCCGGACCGCCTCGGTCTCGCCCTCGGCCACCTCGATGATCAGCTCGTCGTGCACCTGGAGCAACATGCGGGAGGCCAGTCCTTCCGCCGCCAACGCGCGGTGCACTCCGAGCATCGCCACCTTGATGATGTCGGCCGCGCTGCCCTGGATGGGAGCGTTGAGGGCCATGCGCTCGGCCATCTCGCGACGCTGCCGATTGTCGCTGGTCAGGTCCGGAAGATACCGGCGCCGCCCCAGGATCGTGGCGGTGTAGCCGTCCTTGCGCGCGCGCTCGACGATCTCGTGCAGGTACTCCCGCACGCGCCCGAAGCGGGCGAAGTAGGCCTCCATCTGCTGCTTGGACTCCTCGTTGGAGATCTGCAGCTGCTGGGCCAGCCCGTAGGCGGACAGCCCGTAGGCCAGGCCGTAGGACATGGCCTTGACCCGCCGGCGCAGCTCCTGGTCGACCTCGTCGATGGGAACCCCGAAAGCCTGCGCCGCGACGTAGTTGTGCAGGTCCTCGCCGGTGCGGAACGCCTCGATCAGCCCTTCGTCACCGGAGAGGTGAGCCATGATCCGCATCTCGATCTGGCTGTAGTCCGCGGTCAGCAGGGTCTCGTAGTCGCGCCCCACCACGAACACCTCGCGGATGCGGCGTCCCTCCTCCGTACGGACCGGGATGTTCTGCAGGTTGGGCTCGGTCGAGGACAACCTTCCGGTGGAGGCGATCATCTGGTTCAGCGTGGTGTGGATCCGACCGTCGGAAGCCACCGCCTTGTCCAACCCCTCCACCGTGGTCTTGAGCTTGGTGGCGTCCCGGTGCTCCAGCAGGTACCGCAGGAAGGGGTGCTCGGTCTTCTCGTAGAGCCCCTGCAACGCCTCCGCGTCGGTGGTGTAACCGGTCTTGGTGCGCTTGGTCTTGGGCATGCCCAGCTCGTCGAACAGCACGGTCTGGAGCTGTTTCGGCGAACCGAGATTGATCTCCTTGCCGATCACGGCGTACGCGTCCTCGGCCGCCTGCTTGACCCGCGCGGCGAACCGGGACCCCAGCTCGGTGAGCCGATCCTGATCGACCGCGATCCCGGCGGTCTCCAGATCGGCCAGCACCAGCAGCAGCGGCAGTTCCAGATCGGTGAGCAACCCGTGGTTCTCGATCGCACGCAGCTGCTGGTCCAGCTCGTCGGCCAGTTCCAGGACCGCCTTCGCCCGGGTCAGTTCCGCGGCCGCCGCGTTCTCCCTGACCTGCTGTTCGTCCTCCAGCAGCGAGAGCTGACCGCTGCCGTCGCCCTGGTCGACGGTGAGATCGCGCTGCAGGTAGCGCACCACTAGGTCGGGAAGGTCGAAGGAACGCTGTCCCGGACGGACCAGGTAGGCGGCCAGCGCCGTGTCACTGTTGAGCCCACCGAGCGACCAGCCGCGGTCGCGGATCGCGTGCAGCGCCCCCTTCACGTCGTGCGCGGCCTTGGGGACGGCAGAATCGGCCAGCCAATCCGCGAAAGCCGCGTCGTCGTCCGAGGTCATCGCGGTGACGTCGACGTAGGCTCCCTGCCCGGCAGCACTGGCCACGGCGATTCCGGCGAGATCACCACCGTTGCGGGACGAACTCCCGGAGCAGGCCAGACCCACGCGCGAACCGTCCCGCGCGTGACGCTCCAGCCAGGTGCGCAGCGCACCGGGCTCGACGATCCCGCCGGCCACCTCGAAACCCTCGACGACTTCCGGCTCCTCGGTCGACAGCGTGGCGAACAGTCGGTCACGCAGTACCCGGAACTCCAGATCGTCGAACACCCGGTGCACCGCGTCGCGGTCCCACTGCCCCATTCGCAGGTCCTCGGGCCCGGAATCGAGCGCGACGTCGTCGACCAGCTGCGTCAGCTGCCGGTTGAGCAGCACCTGAGCGATGTTGTCCCGCAGCTTCTCCCCGGCCTTGCCCTTGACCTCGTCGGCCCTGTCGACGAGGTCGGACAGCGAGCCGAACTGCTGTATCCACTTGGTGACCGTCTTCTCGCCCACACCGTCGATCTTGGGAAGGTTGTCGGACGGATCGCCGCGCAACGCGGCGAAATCGGGGTACTGCACCGGGGTGAGCCCGTACTTCTCCTCGACCGCCTCGGGCGTGAAACGGGTCATCTCGGAGACGCCCTTGCTGGGATAGAGGACGGTCACGTCCCGGCTGACCAGCTGCAGCACGTCCCGGTCACCGGTACAGATGCTGACCCCGAAACCGGAGTCCACAGCCTGTCCGGTCAGGGTCGCGATAACGTCGTCGGCCTCGTAGTTCTCCCTGCTCAGAACCGGTATGTTCAGCGCACCGAGCACTTCTTGGATCAGACTCACCTGGCCGCGGAACTCTTCCGGCGTCGAACCGCGGTTGGCCTTGTAGTCGGGAAAGGTCTCGGACCGGAAGGTTTGCCGCGACACGTCGAAGGCCACCCCGAGATGTGTGGGCTGCTCGTCCCGTAGCAGGTTGATCAGCATCGAGGTGAAGCCGTAGACCGCGTTGGTGTGCTGTCCGGTGCCCGTCTGGAAGTTCTCCTTGGGCAGTGCGTAGAACGCTCGGTAGGCCATGGAATGGCCGTCGATCAGCAGCAGGCGTCGGTGCTCGGATGCCATCACGGCATGCGAGTCTAGGCTTACCCCCCGACAGAGGTCGCGCGCAGGTCAGGAGTTTGAACAGTGACCGAGAACACCGATACCACGTCGCTGAACGGCGGGGAAGCGCTGGAGGCGACGGCGACGGTTCCGCCCGAGGAACAGCTGGGAAGCCGGATGGGCATAACGGTGACCGAGTATGACCCTGATCGTGTGGTCGGAACCATGCCGGTGGCGGGAAATCGGCAGCCCTACGGCCTGCTGCACGGCGGCGCCAACGCGGTACTGGCCGAGCAGCTCGGCTCCATCGCGGCGGCACTGCACGCGGGAGCGGATCGGATCGCGGTGGGCCTGGAGCTGTCTTGCACGCACCACCGGGCAGCGACCGAGGGAACGGTGACCGGGGTGGCGACGCCGTTGCACCGGGGTGGCGCCACGGCCACGTTCGAGATCGTCATCACCGACGAGCGCGGCAAACGCACCTGCTCGGCACGGTTGACCTGCGTTCTGCGCGACAAACCGCCCGCGAACTGAAGCGGAGTCGGAACGGACACAGCGCCCCGAGCCGGGGCCTGTGCTCCGCGGTCGAGACGCCTCGCGCGGAAAGCGTCAGGCGGCCCCGCGACGGATCCGGTGGTTCGAGCGGGAGCGGCACCCACCAGTGTTCATTCCTTCGTGTCCATGCTGTCGAGCACGGCCTGGGCGACCGCCTTCATGGTGGTGCGCCGGTCCATGGCGGTTCGCTGCAACCAGCGGAACGACTCGGGCTCGGACATGTCGTGGTTGCTCATCAGCAGGCCCTTGGCGCGCTCGATCGTCTTCCGCGATTCCAGACGTTCGGAGAGACTGGCGGCCTCGGCCTCCAGCGCCTGCACCTCGGTGAACCTGGAGACCGCCAGCTCGATGGCGGGAACCAGGTCCCGCTTGGCGAAGGGTTTGACCAGGTAGGCCATGGCTCCGGCGTCCTTGGCCCGCTCCACGAGGTCGCGCTGGCTGAAGGCGGTGAGGATCACCACGGGGGCGATGCGCTCACCCGCGATGGAGGAAGCGGCCTCGATGCCGTCCATCTTCGGCATCTTGACATCCAGGATCACCAGATCGGGACGCAGTTCCTCGGCGAGCCGCACCGCCTCCTCGCCGTCACCGGCCTCACCGACGACCTGATATCCCTCCTCGCGAAGCATCTCCACCAGATCGAGCCTGATCAGCGCCTCGTCCTCGGCCACGAGCACACGGTGCTGAGTAGCGTTCGTCGCACTCGCCGCGTTCGGCTCCTCGGCAGCCGGCGTGGTCACCGGATCCTCCTGGATGAGTCTCGGGTCTGCCGATGCGGTCGCATCGGAGCCTGCAGCTTATCGTCCTGCGCACCCCCACCACAGCGGCAGGGGCGCGGAAGCGGGACCTCGCGTCGGGCACGCCAGGCGGGCGAGCCGAAGGAGGATCCCGCCGGGCGGAGCGGCGGGCCCGGCCGGGCCTCACCGGGTGGCGGCGCCCCGAGCTGGGAGCATGAAGAGGGCCGCCCACCCCGCTGTCGAGCAATGATCACCCCTACCGTATGCTGTGAGTAGTAGCGGCCCCCGTAGCCCAATAGGCAGAGGCGGCGGACTCAAAATCCGTGTAGTGTCCGTTCGAGTCGGACCGGGGGCACCCTTCATCGCAGTTCACAGGGCTATGGAAGACCCCACAGGAGATCCAACTCCCTTTTTCCGCCCTCTTTCAGCACTTCAAAGATCCAGATGTCGGTCCAAGCTGGCCTTCTCCATGACCGACATCTGTCAAACTCTTACACTCAGTGCCTGACGAGTCGTACAGTGGCGCACCTCACTGCTGCTCGCCCCGCTCGGGGTCGCCATGAAACGCGGCACGGTCGACGGGGTCACGTTCAAGGTCCACAACGTGCGCTCTGAAGCTTCTACCAACTCGCTGGGTAACGCCACGCCTTCGCCCGTAGGTCAGCGGTTCGTGGCCTTCTACATGGACGTGACCAACAACAGCGGCGAGGAACGCTCGGCCCTCGGCGTGTCCGAGTCCCGCATCCACGTGGGCAGCGCGGAGCTTCACATGGACGTCGACGCGCTCACGCTGCCAACCACGTTCCTGCTCGGTGATCGCGTCACCTCCACGCATTTCGTCGCGGTGGACTGCACCGCCAAGCAGCTGCGCATCACGGCAGGACTCGGCATGGGGTAGAACCAGCAGTTGCAGTACCCGGTGCGAAACCCGCACTTCCGGGGTCCACTGCCGCAGGAGCAGCCGCGGCCCGCCTCGGGTCCCGCTGAGGAGTAACTCGCCCCCGAACCCCAGGACCACGCCACAGCAGCCACGGAGATGATGACTCTGGCCGTGACTTTGGGCGAGTACTCGCACGGCGAACTCGACACCGCCAAGGCCCACAGCAAGAACCCCGTCGGCCCCGACGGCAAACCCTCCCTCGGTAAGCCGCATTGGAGCCCGAACAAGCAGGGCACCCGAATGATGCGACTGCGCTGCCCGTACTGCGGCTACACCGTCCGCACCACCGCGAAATGGCTGGAATACGGCAACCCCGCTCCGCCGGGGAAGAAATGACCCTGTGAGTGTTCTTCCCCGGGCACGAGGAGGGACGAGTCCACGTCCTCATACACATACGTCAAGTCCCCGACCGTGGCAGGCCGGGGCTTGATGTAGATCACTCGACGTTGGCTGTCCGGGCCCGTCGTGCTGCCACCGCATCGGTGTACTGCTCGGTGGTGAGATCGTCCTCGACGACGCACAACGAGTTCAGGACCGCGCGTACCACCGCCAAGCCGGCTGGGACATCCTCGGTCCGCCCGACCTGGGTTTCGACTTCGAGGAAGGTTCCCTCCAGTTCGGGAACGTGCACCAGAGTCGCGAGCAGCTCGTAGCCGCTTTCGATGAACCGGTAGTTGCGGCAGTGCTTGCTGAACGCGATTCGTTCGATAAGTCCGAGACCGTTCAACAGCGCTGCTACAGAAGCCCCATCGGCAACCTCGGTCTCGTACTCGGGTTTGGAGCCGCTGGTGTGCACGGCGGGTTCCTTGAAGGTCAACACGGTTTTCGCGGAGCATTCATCCTCCACGGTCCGCAGCCGCACCTCGTAGTCTTGGGCGGTTAGTTCTCCGGTCGGCTGGTCGAAGTACCGATCCCGGTAGATCTGCACCTGTTCCTCAGCGCGCGAGGCCAGTCGCTCGTGTACCGCATCCGGATGACGGACATGTGCTTTCAGTTCGGCCTCTACTGCCACGGTGACTCCCTACACGATCCGAACGGCCTGGTTGCGCAGTTCATGGGTGAACCTGCGAAAACCTCGGTGTAACGCGCCGTGCGAACTTTCCGCAATCTTGTACATGCGTGAAGTGTGTCCCTCGTGGTTCTCACCGAAGGCGGACACGAACTGAACATCGTCCAGAGTCAGCACTCGCCAAGTCGGGAGCATGTCGTAGAAATACACTCGCACATCAGTGTGCGTGCTCAGCTCTTCGAGACGCGCGACGCTGAACTCTATACCTGATTTGAACACTCCCCAGCTCTCGCCGACCTCTCTGGCACGACGCTGCGCTGCTTCGCCATTCGGGTCAAGCAACACAGCACTCACTGTCGGGCAACCACGACTGACGACTGACCGAAGCAGGGAGTCATTCATCGCGACAATGCCCAGCCCGCGCACCGCCACGATCTCTATCATGCTCGCGGTGGCAGCTGCCCGCTGAATATCCGAGACGGCATTCGACTGTGATGGAAACGTCGCCAGCAGTTCCGCTTGGCCAGCTGTTCCCAGGTGATCCACTCCCAAAGGACGTACTGGTGCCAACCCGAACAGAACTCGCACCTCGTCAGGCATATTCAGACCATCGGCGATGCGTTCGTAGACGTCGAAGGCGGTAATTCGACGTGAGCCATTCACGATCTCACTGATACGTCCTTGAAGGATGTCAGTGGCACTGGAAAGCTGAGACTGCGTAGCTCCAGCCGAACGTTGCAACACGCGGAAGAGCTCTCCAACGTCACGATCGCGGCACGCTTTCCGCAGGTCGTCGCGTTTCCACACCGGTTCAGGAACGTTGAGCGAGTTCCACACGAACGTGATCTTCTCACCATGAGAACCCCGAGTTGGAATTGGGATACCCCCTCACCGTGCCGATGCTGGGAGTGATGAAAGCGGCAACGGCGCACATCGGCCGGGACTGACCCGGTCGGTGTTGGAGGAGATGGAGCACGACATGCTCGACATGGACCCGCCGGAGGACAGGCACACGGTCTACCGGTTCACATCCGAGGGGAATGGCTTCAACACACGACGTTGACGCAGCCTCCGGAAGAGTGCGGGCCGGTAGACACGCTCGGCGGTCACGGCTCCCGCACAGCTCCCCCGAACTCCGGCACCCGGATGCGCCACACCCAGCAGTTCTGCCCCTAGTGCTTCGACGCCTATCTGCACTTGCCCACGCCCGCCCCCGGATGGAAGCCCACGGAGCGATCTTGTGACGACGACACAAACGCATCACTACTGGCTGCCGGTTCCGGACAGAACCGGTTATCGCTGGAACCGCCACGCTTTCCGGGTCGAACAGTGGGACGGGCGCACCACCGAGACGTCGGTGTGCGACGTCCCGTGCCCCATGCCCCAACCCAGTGAACTCGACTGGGTGCAGTCGCCCACCTGCCAGGAATGCACCAGGATCCCGCTGGCCGAACAGACCACCTGAACTCGACAACTTCTGCTCGTCCCCTGCCCTCATTGAAACCCCATGAAAGGAGAAAGGCTTGGCTCCCCCCTTCCCACGTGAAGCCCGGTGCATCCGCGAGGCCCTGGACCGCACCGACCCGCAGCGACGTGCCGAGTTTGACCGCGACTTCCAGGAAGCGCTGCGAAAAGTCGCCGAGGACTACAACACCGGCCACATCGACACCGTGCTAGACGACTGGTGGGGCACGGCCATCCTCGCCGAATACCCACCCACCGAGGAAGAAGAAGCGATCAAAGCCCGCGTCGACCGCGGTGACTTCTCCGGACTGATCCGAGTCGACGAAACCGGTCTCGAATGGCGCGAGGACGCACACGGCAACCTGTGGCGCACCGACGACAACGGCAAGCTGTGGCGGGAGACCCCCGACGGCAAACGGGAAAAGGTCGAGGCAAACACGACTCCGGAGGAGAACTGATGGCTCGTCACTTCATCCAATGGAGCGATGTTCCCCGAGAAGCATATCGAGCTCTGCCAACCAAGCAGCGCAGAGCCGTCGACAAGCGTATGGAGCAGATCGCGGAAACCCCTCGGGACGACAGCAGATACGACAAGAAGACGGACCGATGGAGCACTACCGCTGACAACGGCGCCATACTGATCGTGTTCGCACTACACGACGAGACCCTGCGCATCACCATCCTGCGCCTGTTCTGACAGCTCCCTGACGACCCCGAACTCGGCCGCTCGTGCGTGAGTGGCCGATTACGAATTCTGCGGTTGTTCCCGGCTCGGTGCGGGTCTGAGCGGATGTTCACGGCACATACACGGCAAGTTTTCGCCTTATGTATCGCCCAGTTCCTCCAAGAACTTCTGAATCCGGTTTCGTGCCGCTTCTTCCTACCCGGTCAGTACCTTGGCGTAGATCCGGAGGAGCACGCTGACGCTGGGTCCGGCTCATTCAGCCACCTGGGTGAGTGGCACTCCGGCGGCCAGCTGGACACGACGGCGCGCCCGAAGATCATAGGGCCGCTTGGCCAGTGGGGATGCGAACTCAGCCGGTTGTGCAGCATCCCGAAGTTCATAGTCCCTCGAAGCACTGTTCCCACAGCCACTTCGGTGGTCCGTACACCGCACGCACGGTCAACTCGGTTATCTCCCCTTCGGCCGTGGCTCCGAACGGGCTCCAGTGAAGCACTGTTTCCTCGTTCGTATCCGCACCCCAGGGTCGGGTCGAGCTGCGCCACATCCCGCCATCGAGCGCATTCATCAGTCCGTCCAGCACCCGATGGTGATCCCTTTCGAAGGTATGCATCGACGCCTGTGCTCGGTACTTACCGGCGCCACTCGTACATGTCTCCTCGGGAATCAGCCACGTCTTCTCGGTCGAGACACGTGGCCGGATACCGTCCAGCAGGTTCCGAAGCGCGTTCTCGGCGACAGCGACCCGGGAACAACGCACCTCGGCGCTGACAACGAGCCAGACCTGCCCCAGGACATCCTGCAAGCCACTGAACACTTCGACGAATTCGGACAGCTGCTCATCGGTGAAGTCGCCCTCCGGCAGGTCGTCCTCCTCGGGGGCCTCATCCGACTCGGATCGCGAGGTGCTGTTGTCGACGATTCCGAGCGGATCGGCATCGAGCCGCACGTAGATCCCCTCGAACCACCTGGCACCCGTCGAATTCCCCCGATCTCGTGGGTTCCGCACCACTCCGATCGATTCGCGGGGCCACTGTTCGACGATCGCACTGTCGTCCGGAATGCCGAAGAAGCGGGCCGTATCCCGTCCCGCGGCCAGCATTCGCTCTTCCCGATTCGTACTCGCATCGCTCGCGACGGTGCGGAGCAGTGCCGCATGATAACCGTCCTCCGCACGAGCACCGGCCGGTAGTAGTTCGACCGCCTGCCCGCCCCATTCGTACAGCGGCTGTCGTATCAACCCCACGGCCGTGGTCAGATCCGCGGCCGCGAGCCACAGCTGCGTACGAACCACCACCTCGTCCGGCTGGCTTCCGGCATCCGCGAACACCGAATGCACCCGCCCCGAATCATAGGTCTCACGTCTCCGGAACGGGTAATCCGCTTCCGGGTAATCCCCACGTGCGTGCTTCGCGGTGAACCCCGATATCGAGGACACGGTGGCACCCATTTTCGGAAAGAACCGAGGCGGCGCCACGAGATCGGCGAAGACCTCGTCCTCGTCGTCTCCCTCGTCCCCGATGATCCTGTACCGGTCTTCCGAGAACCCGAACTTCTCGAGAGCCGGATAAGCGGCGGCGAGGAACGAATCGCCGATCGATGACCGAGAATCACGGGGCGTCATCGACGTAACGACGGAGCTGTAACCCGGCCCGTCCTCCTCGAAGCCTCTCGATCCCACACGAAGCGTCGAGTACTCCAACATCTCGGCGATCGAACAAGATCTGTCCAGCGCTTCGGTGATCGTGTCGGCATCGACATCCAAATGGACCGAAGTCACCACGTCGTTATCGTCGAAGTGCATTCCACCCCCGAATTACTCCCCCTGCTCCGCATTCGGTGTTCACCTTTCCGGCGTTTTCCCACGCGGGACAACGTATACCGGTCGGTACGTGTCGAGCAAAGCATTTCGACGGAGCCGCGCATCGGTAACCGAGCACCCCTCGACCCGGTGACACGTCGAGATGTACGGTCGAAGTTGGGCATATGCCCAAGGCGATCGCCCGAAACGGACGAAACAGGTGGTGCCGACATGGCCGCGACGGCGAAGGAACGGGGACGCGAGGCGCGTGAACGGTTGCTGCGCGCGGCGGCGGAGCTGATCACCGAACGCGGCTGGACCGGGGTGACCACTCGCGCGGTGGCCGAGCGGGCCGGAGTGACCGCCGGAATAGTGCACTACCACTTCGACTCGGTGGACGCGCTGCTGGCGGAAACGGCCGTCGGGACGATGCGTGCGGCAACCGCGTGGCTCAAGACAGCCCTCGAACGGGTGAGTAGCGCGGACGAAGCACTGACGACTCTGCTCGCCGCGCTGGATTCCTACGGTGGAAACGATCCGGAATCGGTGTTGTTCGTGGAGGCGTACCTCGCCGCCACCCGCGATCCCGGCTTGCGGGAGCGGATCAGCGCCGTGCTCACCGAGCTTCGCACGGCACTGGCCGACCGATTCACCGAACACGGAATCACCGACGCCGAAGAAACCGCCGCGGTAGTGGTCGCGAGCCTCGACGGCCTGGTGATGCACCGCGCCCTGAACCCCGCGCTTACCACCGGGACCGTACGGCCCGTGCTGCGCAGGCTGCTCGGCACCGAGCAGGACGGCGGGAGCGACCGACACGACGAACCCTCGGACGACTGCACCACTACCGACGGGAGAGACCGATTGTGAAGGCGATCATCTGCGGAGCGGGCATCGCCGGACTCACCCTGGCGCGGCGACTGAACACTCTGGGCTGGCACGTGGTGCTGCTGGAACGGGCGCCCGGTCCGCGCACGCAGGGCTACATGATGGACTTCTTCGGTCCCGGCTACGACGCCGCCGAGGCGATGGGGGTGCTGCCGAGATTGCACGAACTCGGCTACCAGGTCTCGGAGGCGTGTTTCGTCGACCGGAACGGCCGGACCCGCGCTCGGCTCGACTTCGAGCGGTTCTCCCGAGCGGTGAACAGTCGCATGGTGAACATCCCGCGTCCGGACCTGGAACTGGCGTTGCGGGAAAACCTTCCCACCGAAGTGGACCTTCGGTTCTCGGTCGGTCCCGTTCACCTCGACAACCGTTCCGACGGGGTGAGCGTGACGCTGAGCGACGGGCGGGTGCTGCACGCGGATCTGCTGGTCGGCGCGGACGGTGTTCATTCCACGGTACGAACGCTGGTGTTCGGCGACGAACGAAACCACCTGCGGTATCTCGGTTTCCACACCGCCGCGTTCACCTTCCACGACCCCGAGATCCACGCCCGCCTGGAGGATCGTTACTGCCTCACCGACACCGTCGACCGCCAGATCGGGCTGTACGGCCTGCGCGACGACAGGGTCGCGGTGTTCGCCGTCCACCGCACGGGCGATCCCGCGCTGCCCACCGACCGCCACACCGCGCTGCTCGACAACTACGGTTCGCTGGGGTGGCTCGTTCCCGACGCGCTGGCGCATTGCCCGCCGTCCGAGAACGTGTACTACGACCAGGTCGCGCAGATCGAGACGCCCCGCTGGCACAGCGGTCGGGTGGTGCTGGTCGGTGATGCCTGCCACGCCGTGTCGCTGCTGGCGGGCCAGGGTGCCTCACTGGGGCTGGCCGGTGCGTACGTACTCGCCGACCGACTGCGGCGTGCCGCATCGATCGAGGACGGACTCGGGGACTACGAACGGCTGTGGCGACCGGTGGTCGAGGAGAAACAACGGACCGCGCGCGGCGGCGTGCGCTGGTTCCTGCCACACACGACCGCGCAACTGACACTGCGCCGGCTCGTGCTCGGTCTGACCCGGGTTCCCGGGGTAGACCGCCTCGTGGCGCGCTCGCAGACCGGCAAGCCGGTAACGACCATCACCGAGCTCGGCCAGCAGGGTGACAGCACCACGGGCTGCTCGGCACGGCGGTGAGCGATGCGCGGGACTCGGAGACCGCGAGGACGAGGGAGACACGGCGGGCTCCGCAGGTGTCCGGGCCGATGCCGGGAGGACTTTAGAATGCCCGTTGACACGAGCTGACCGACTTCGGGAAGGACCCAGTGAGCCAGCAGGAGCCCACTCCCCCGCCAGCAGCACGACCACGACCACGTCTGATGCGTCAGGAGGATGCGCGGCGCTCCGAGGTCGCGCCGATCGAGCTCTTCTTCGACCTGGTCTACGTCTTCGCGATCGTCCAGGTATCGCACACGCTGCTCTCCCACCTGAGCTGGGTGGGGGTGCTGGAAGTGGCCCTGCTCTTCGGGGCCGTGTGGTGGGCCTGGAACTACTCGGCCTGGGCGATGAACTGGCTGGATCCGAGCAGCGGGCTCGTTCGGGTCCTCAACGGACTGCTGATGCTCGCCGCGCTGGGCATGTCGCTCGGGTTGCCGCACGCCTTCGCCGAGGACGGCCTGTTGTTCGCCGCCTGCTACGTGGGCGCCCAGGTCGGACGCGCGGCGTTCATGGCCGTGGCGCTGCGTGGGCACGTACTCGGGAAGAACTACACGAACCTGCTCGCCTGGAGCGCCTCGGCAGGCGTGCTCTGGCTCGTCGGCGCGTTTCTCGACCCCACCGCACGACTGGTCGTCTGGCTGGTCGCGCTGGTCGTGGACGTGGCGGCCCCACGATTCGAGTTCCGCTTCCCCGGGCTGGGAACGGCGCCGATGCACACCTGGCCCACCGACCCGGAGCACCTCGCCGAGCGCAACCGTGGCGTGTTCATCATCGCGCTCGGTGAGTCCATCCTGATCATGGGGTTCACGCTCTCCGAACTGGAGCCGATCACCGTCCGCGCGATCGTGGCCACGCTGCTCGGTTTCGTCGGACTGTTCGTGCTGTGGTGGGCCTACTTCGCGCTGGCCGGGCAGGACACGCAGGCCAGTCGGGGCGACGCGAGCACCAGTGCGCTGCGTTCGGCGTTCGCCTACGCCCACGCGCTGATGGTGGCGGGTGCGATCGTCGTGGCCGTCTCGATCGAACTGCGCATCAGCCATGCCGAGACCGACCCGGCGGTGGTGCTGACCACTGTGGGGGGTCCGCTGATCTATCTGGCGGGCAACATCCTGTTCCTGCGCTCACGAACCGGTTCGGTGGCCCGTGCCCGTTACGTGGCGGCGACGGTGCTGGTCGTGATCGGTGTCATCGGTCTGGTACTCGGGCACACGATTCCCTCGCTGGCCATCGGGCTGGCCACCGTGGCGGTCATGGGGACGCTGGCCGTGGTCACCCAGCTCACATCGAAGTCGGGTTCCTCGGAGACCGCGGCGTGATCGCACCTCTCGGCGCGAGGCGGGTGTGATCCGGCGGCGGCTCTTCCCGAGCTGACGCACCGCACTCCCACGTCCGGCGCTCGGCGGCTCGACGAGCGTCGCGTCCTCCGGTTCACGGAGCCACCGGCCACTCCGCGGTGGCCCGGTGGTTCCGACGGCTCTGCCTGAGTCCTGACGCGTTTCCGGACGAGCGATCGGTCGACGTCCAGCGCCATTCGACACGACTCTCCATTGACGTGATACCGATCACTGTCTACTGTGCTGTCGAAGCGCTTCGAAAAACGGAAGTTCGTTCGGTGCGGATGAGAACAACTTATGCCAACGGTCGCCGATCTCGCCCGGCAAGCCGGTACACCGATGAGCACCACGTCCTCCGACGCCGGCGGAGAGCGGTCCACCCCGGAGGACACGGGCGACCGTGCGGGTCGGGGTGTTCACCGCTGGACGCACCCGCCACGACAGGGTTCGCGGACGCCGCGGTCTCCCATCGACGTGAGCGCCGTTGAGCTTCCGCCCCAGCGGCGAGGAGAACGTGCCGGTAACGCCCGAGCGCGCGGTAACGCGGGCTCGGGGCCTCCCGCGCTCCCCCGAGCGAACGAGACGACGGAACCACGGCACCTCGCGACCGACAGGAACGCCACGGGACCGGAAGAAGGTGGCAACGGTGCGATTACCCATAAGCATAATCGAACCGCTTCGACAACCACGCTTCGGAGGAAGCGGAATCGACCGTTCGGCGGAAGGCGGTAGGGCCACGGCGGACGGGCACGGGGCACGCGGTTCCCGGTGGCCCCGTTCGAGAGCCAGGATGGTCACCTTCGGTCTGGCGCTGCTGTTGGTCACCGCGGGCTGCACGGGCGGGGTGAGCTCCCGGCCCGCTGATGTGGTCGTCGAGCTCGACCACTACACCAGCGCCGAGGCCGGTCGTCAGTTCCGTTCGGTGCTGGACCGGTGCGCCGAACGGTTCGGGCTGCGCATCCGCAGGCAGAACGTCCCGGTCGACCAGCTCATGCCCAAGGTCCTCCGGGACGCCACGGCCCATTCCCTTCCCGATCTGCTGTTCGTGGACAACCCCGATCTGAAGACCGTGGCCAAAACGGGAGCGCTCACCGAGCTGAGCCAGTACGGGCTCAGCGGCGAGGGGTTCTACCCCGGCATCGTCGAGGCCGGCAGCTACCGGGGAAAGCTCTACGGCCTGGCACCCGGGGTGAACGGACTCGCGCTGTTCTACAACCGCACCATGTTCGAACGGGCCGGACTGGAGCCGCCGGAGACCTGGCAGGAGATGCGAAGCGCGGCCGGGGAGTTGACCGAGGGCTCGACCCACGGGATCGCGTTCTCGGCGATCGCCTCCGAAGAGGGGTCCTGGCAGTTCGAGCCCTTCCTGTGGAGCAACGGAGGCGCACTCGACTCCCTGGACTCGCGGCGCTCCGTCGAGGCGCTGGAGTTCTGGTCCGGCCTGGTCGAGGAGGGCCTGGCATCGAGATCGGTGGTCAACTGGAACCAGAACGACGTCATCGACCGCTTCGCCGGTGGAAACGCCGCGATGATGATCAACGGCTCCTGGTCGTTGTCCTCATTGGATGATTCCGGGGTGGACTACGGCATCGTCACGCTCCCGACGCCGAGCCCGGACATCGCCCCGAAGGTGCCGCTGGGTGGTGAGGTCGGCGCGATCCCGGAGACGACCCCGGAGCGGCAGCGCGACGCCGCTCGGGTGCTGGGCTGCATGCTCGAGCGGGACAACATGCTGGATTGGACGAGCGACCACGCCTACGTACCGGCGCGCACGAAGGTGGCCGAGCAGTACGCCGCGGAGCGTCCGGTCATGAAACCGTTCGTCGAGGAGGTGGCAACCGGCCGGGCCCGCACCGCCGAGCTGGGACCACGCTACCGCGAGGTCTCACAGGGGTTGGCCGACGCGATCCAGGCCACGATCGCGGGATCGACCAGTCCGCGAGAAGCATTGGAACGGGCGGCACGCATCGCGGCGAACGCGGACTGACGTCGACGGTGTCGAGTGGATGGTTGCCATGACGACGAATACGCGAACGACGAGCGGAACCAGCAGACCGCGACACGCCCACCGGAAACCGGGCGGCCACCGCGAGCGTCTGGCCCAGTGGACCTTCGTCCTGCCGATGATGCTGTTCCTCCTGCTGTTCTTCTGCTATCCGGTACTGCGGAACCTGGCGATGAGCTTCCAGGAGTGGACCGTCGCCTCGTTCTACGAGGGCGGTTCCCCGTTCGTGGGGCTGGACAACTACATCGCGCTGGTCACCGACCCGATCTTCGGCAGAGCGGTGCTGAACACGGCCCTGTTCACCGCGGGATCGTTGTTGTTCCAGTTCGTGATCGGGTTGGGGCTCGCGGTGTTCTTCCAACGGCGTTTCCCGCTCAGCGGAACGTTGCGCGGCCTGATGCTGCTGCCGTGGTTGTTGCCGCTGGTGGTTTCCGGCGCGGTGTTCCGCTGGATCTACGACGAGGGGTTCGGGGTGCTCAACCAGCTGCTGCTGGGGCTGCACCTGATCTCGGATCCGATCCCCTGGCTCTCCAGCACCCAGTACGCACTGACCTCGGCGATCATCGCCAACATCTGGGTCGGGGTGCCGTTCAACCTGGTCATCCTGCACAGCGGACTGCAGGCTGTACCCGCTTCGCTCTACGAGGCCGCCGCCCTGGACGGGGCGGGACCGTGGCAACGGTTCCGAATGATCACCCTTCCGCTGCTGCGCCCCGTGATCGCCATCGTGCTGATGCTGGGGCTGATCTACACCCTCAAGGTGTTCGACATGATCATGATTCTCACCGGCGGTGGTCCCGCGAACGCCAGTGAAACGCTGACCACCTGGTCGTTCGCCCTGTCGTTCGAGGAGTTCGACTTCGGACAGGGAGCGGCGGTGGGCAACCTACTCATCGTGATCGCGCTGGTGTTCGCGTTGTTGTACCTGCGTTCCATCCGGAACACGTTCAGCTCACAGGGAGAGCGAGGATGACTACCACGCGACGCGTCGGCAACACCGTGGTCGGGATCCTGCTGGTGCTCGTGTTCCTGGCACCGGTCTACTGGATGATCAACGTTTCGCTGCAGAGCAGCGACGCGTTGCTGCGGACACCGCCCGCCTGGTTCCCGTTCGACCCGACCTGGAGCGGCTATGCCGAGGCCCTCCGCACCCAGGGCTCACATCTGGTGACCAGCCTGGTGATCGCGCTGGGCACCGTGGTGTTCACGCTGCTGGTGAGCGCGCCGGCCGCCTACGCCCTCGCGCGGTTCCGGTTGCGCGGCACGCTCGCACTGGTGCTGGTCGTGCTGCTGGTGCAGATGGTTCCCGGCATCGTGATGGCCAACTCGCTGTATCCGATCTTCAGCGGGGTCGGGCTGCTGGACAGCTATCCCGGCATGATCCTCGCCGATTCGACGCTGACCGTACCGTTCGCGGTGCTGATACTGCGCACCTTCATGAGCGGCGTCCCCGGTGAGCTGATCGAGGCGGCCCGGGTCGACGGTTGCGGCCAGTGGCGCACTTTCGGCTCCGTGGTGCTACCGGTGTGCCGCAACGCGGTGATCACGGCAGGGCTGTTCAGCTTCCTGTTCGCCTGGGCCGACTTCCTGTTCGCCGTCAGCTTCACCACCGGCAACACCATTCAACCGATCACGGTGGGGATCTATCGCTTCGTGGGGAACCAGACGACGAACTGGAACGGCGTCATGGCCACCGCGGTACTCGCCTCCATTCCCGCCGCCGTCCTGCTGCTGACGGCACAGCGCTACGTCGCGGCGGGAATCACCGGGGGCGGCGTGAAGGAATGACGTTCGCGAGGTTCGCGGCAGCGGATCGTTCCGCGCCCCCGGCGACCGGCTCTCGGAGTTCCTCCGACACGACGGGGTTCTTCCGCTCCCGCGGATCAGTCAAGGACCCGATCGACCACGGCTACAGGAAGGCGGAATCATGCGAGGTGCCCACGAGAACGACGGGGCATTGGAGTGGACCCACGGTCAGGAGACCGTTCGGATCGAACCCTGGGGACGGGACAGCCTGCGGGTGCGAGCCGGATTCGCTCCGCTGGTCGACGACTTTCCCGGGGCGCTCGTCGAACGTCCCGAGTCCGGCGAGGCTCCCGGGATCACCATCGAGGACTCCCTCGCCAGGATCACCAACGGTTCCCTGACCGCCGAGATCGACACGGCGGGAATGCTGCGTTTCGTCGACACGAGCGACGGCGGCGAACTGCTGGCCGAACAACCAGCGCACTTCTGGTGGCCCGGACCGCGGCTCTACGGGTCCAGCTCCGGCAGCAGCAGGCGCATGGAGCAGTGTTTCCGGGCCTACGACGGGGAGCGGATCTACGGGCTGGGGCAGCACACGCACGGACTGCTCGATCAGAAGGGGACCGTGCTGGATCTGGTGCAGCGCAACGCGGAGGTCTCCATTCCCTTCCTGCTCTCGAGCAGGGGATACGGCTTTCTGTGGAACAACCCGGCGGTCGGCAGGGTGGAGTTCGCGCACAACGGGACCAGGTGGGTGGCCGACAGCACCAGGCAGCTGGACTACTGGGTCACCACCGGCCGAACACCGGCCGATCTGCTGGGCAACTACACCGAGGTCACCGGCCGGCCCCCGATGCTGCCGGAGTGGGCCGCCGGATTCTGGCAGAGCAAACTGCGGTACCGCTCCCAGGAGGAACTGCTGGAGGTCGTCCGGGAGTACCGGCGTCGCGGGTTGCCGCTGTCGGTGATCGTCTCGGACTTCTTCCACTGGCCCCACCTGGGCGAGTGGAAGTTCGATCCGGCCGAGTACCCGGACCCGGCGGCCATGCTGCGCGAGCTCGACGAGGCCGGGGTGCGCCTGATGGTCTCGATCTGGCCCTCGGTCAACCCGCTCAGCGAGAACTTCGAGCGAATGAGTCGGGAGGGGTTGCTGGTCGAGACCGAGGCCGGGGTCCCGTACCACGCACCGTGGCGGGACAAGGGGTTCGACGTCGAGATGCCGGTGGCCTTCTACGACGCCACGAACCCCCGGGCGCGCCGGTTCGTCTGGGACAGGGCGCGGGAGCACTACTACGACCTGGGAGTACGGGTTTGGTGGTTGGACGCCTGCGAACCGGAGATCCGCCCGGGCACTCCGGAGAACCTGCGGTTCGCGGAGGGGCCGGGCAGGGAGGTGTTCAACCTGTATCCGCTGCGGCACGCCCAGGGATTCCACGACGGGATGCGGGACGAGGGCGAGACCGAGATCGTGTCACTGTGCCGTTCCGCGTGGGCCGGTAGTCAACGCTACGGTGCGGCCCTGTGGTCCGGCGACATCGACGCCACCTTCGAATCGCTGCGGGCTCAGGTGCGTGCCGGGCTGAACGTCGCGTTGTCCGGGATTCCCTGGTGGACCACGGACATCGGCGGGTTCCACGGTGGCGACCCCGATTCGGAGTACTTCCGGGAGCTGGTGGTGCGGTGGTTCCAGTACGGGGTGTTCTGCCCCCTGTTCCGGCTGCACGGAAACCGTGATCCGCGCATGCCGCTGGGGCCGGAGATGACCGGTGGCCCCAACGAGGTGTGGTCGTTCGGCGAACAGGCCTACGAGTCGATCCGCGAGACGCTGTTCCTCCGGGAACGGCTCCGGCCGTACCTGATGGAGCAGATGCGCGTGGCGCACGAACGCGGTCTGCCGCCGATGCGCCCGTTGTTCGTCGACTATCCGGACGACGAGCGGGTGTGGGATGTCGAGGACCAGTTCCTGCTGGGGCCGGACGTGCTGGTGGCACCGGTTACCGAGTACGGCGCACGGGAGCGCTCGGTGCGGCTGCCGCACGGCGACAGGTGGGTCGGCGCCTGGGACGGGCGGACGTTCGACGGGGGCAGCACGATCACGGTCGGGGCCCCGCTGGAGACGGTGCCGGTGTTCCGCCGGGAGGGCGCGACCGTGGAACTGGGCACGTAGGCGGCCCCCGGTGTGAGGTCCTCGTGCGCGGCGGGACGCCCGTCGCACGGGCGCGAGTCCCGTGGTGGTCTCCGCCCGGTTCCGGTGGCGTCGGGACGGGCACCGCCGGAACCGGGGACACATGGCCACCACGGGCTGCTCGCTCGGCGTGACGGAGTGGTGTCCGATGTGGTGGGACCGGCGGCTGCGTGGTCGGGTGCGAGCATCCGCACCCGACCACGAGCGGGTCGCGAACCCCCGCGGTGAAGAAGGGGCCTACTCGAAGGACGCGAGGAAGCTGCTCACCGCGGCTTCGGCGGCACCGAGCAGGTGTCCCTGCTCCCCCAGCCGAGCGCTGCCGAGTTCCACCGGCAGTTCGGGAAGTCCCCGGACGCGTTCGAGGCTGTGGCGCAGTTCTCCCTCGGCGTGCCGCAGCAGAGGTCGCAGCAGCCCACCGAGCAGCACCAGTCCCGGATCGAAGATGTTTATCAGATTGGCCAGACCGATCGCGACCGGCGCACAGAGCTGCCGGAACGCGTCGAGCGCTTCGGCGTCCCCCCGTTCGGCGCGGTCGAACAGCCGTTCCAGTTCGGCCTGTCTGTCGGCGGGTTCGACGACACCGCTCCGCCGCAGCAGTGCATCGGCCCCGATCTCGGTTTCCCAACACCCCCGGGCACCACAGTGGCAGGCTCTGCCGCCGGGACTCGTGATCATGTGCCCGATCTCGCCCGCGTATCCGGTGCTGCCGGTGAGCAGCTGGTCGTGAGCCACGATCCCGGCGCCCACGCCGACACCCGCGGACACGTACACCAGGTCGGTTCGATCCCTGCCCGCACCACGACGGTGTTCGGCCAAGGCGGCCAGCCGCGCCTCGTTGCCGACCACCACCGGAGCCGTGATATCCGCCGACTCGCGCAGTCGTTGCCCGAGCGCCAGCTCGTGCCAACCGAGGTTGGGAGCGCGGGTGACCACACCGTCCTCGTCCCGTACCAGGCCGGGCACCGCCACCCCCACCGCGATGGGCGAGGCCTCGGTCGTCGTCACGAGCTCGCGGACCAGTCGTGCGAGCTGCTCCAGCCCCGGTGTGGGGTCACCGGGCGAGTGTTCGTGCTGGGTGGTCATCTCCTCGAGAACGTTGCCTCCCAGCCCCACTCTGCCGATGCGTACGGTGTCCACGTCGACGGCTATGGCGAGCGCGTAGGCGCGTTCGTCGCGCGGCGAGACGATCAGCGGGGGACGTCCCCGGCCGGTTCTGCCCGGCTGCTGCTGGCTCGAACCGCTTTCCAGCACCAACCCGCGTTCGGTCAGCTCCCCCACCAGGTCCGCGATGGCGCTGCGGGTGAGTCCGGTCACTTCGCCGAGTCCGACCCGGCTGGTGGGGCCCCGCAGGTGCAGATGACGCAGCAGCGCCCGGAGATTGTGACGTCGCAGGCTGGCCGGATCGCGGCCCTGCGCGGTCGATGCGGTCACGTGGTCCTCGCTTCGCGGCTCATTGCTTCCCTCGCCAGTCAACGTTCGCCAGTCAACGTTGCACCGTTGCGCGGCGCCAACGGGTGTGGGGGTTGACACGCCGCCCATTTTGTTTTTACCTCTTACAAATAATATTTAACACGTCACACCGCACGATCGCGGCAGCGGCGAACCGGTGAACGACCGGATCCGGTCCCGCTGTCGAGACCGAACGACATTTGGCACCGAGTTGACGGAGAGCTGGATGAGACGAGGACCGACACGTCTCCTGGTGACCCTCGGCCTGTGCGTGAGTTGTGCGCTGTCCACCGCACCCGCGCTGGCCCAGGAGAGAACCGATGAGACGCCCGTGTACCTGGACCAGAGCCACTCGGCACGGGAACGTGCCGCCGACCTGGTTTCCCGGATGACGCCGTCCGAGAAGGCGTCACAGCTGATCAGCAGTCAGGCACCAGCCATCCCCCGGCTCGGGGTGCGGTCCTACGGCTGGTGGAACGAAGCGGCACACGGCGTCGCACGGGAGCAGTACAACGAGGAGGGCAACCCCGAGATACTGACCAACACCACCTCGTACCCGGTGAGCCTGTCCATGGGATCCACCTGGAACCCCGACCTGATGTACCGGGTCGCGCAGGCCACCTCCAGCGAGGCTCGCGAGGTGGTGCGCGACAACAGGCTCGACCTCAACTTCTACTCCCCCACCATCAACCTGAGCCGGGATCCGAGGTGGGGCCGCAACGACGAGACATTCAGCGAGGACCCCGGCCTGACCGCGGCCATGGCCTCGCAGTACGTCAACGGTATGGAGGGCAAGGACAAGCAGGGCAACCTGCTGCCCGCCGCGGAGGGCTATCTCAAGACCAGCACCACGATCAAGCACTTCGCCGCGAACAACAGCGAGTTCAACCGGCTCACCGGCACGTCGAACATGGACGAGCGGACGCTGCGCGAGTACTACACGGCTCCGTTCAAGGAAGTGATCCGCCAGAGCTCGCCCGGTTCGATCATGACCGCTTACAACCGGGTCAACGGGGTGCCCGCCTCGGCCGACGTCGGCCTGCTGGACACCCTGGCCCGCAAGACCTTCGGGTTCGACGGGTTCTTCACCTCCGACTGCGACTCGGTCTACGAGATCCAGCACGGCCACAACTGGAAACCGGAGGGCGAGGAGGAACCGCTCGACCACATCGAGCGCAACGCCTACGCGAACGCGGCCGGTGTGGACCTCAACTGCAACCAGGGTTACCACGACGAGCACAACTTCGGTAACACGCTTCCCGAGGCGGCCCAGCAGAAGATCGAGACCCACAACGGCGTCTACACCGAGAACTTCATGGACGCCTCGCTGATCCGGATGTTCACGGTGCGGATCCGACTCGGCGAGTTCGACGACCCCGAACAGGTGCCCTGGGTCCAGCGCGCCCGCGAACGCGTCCCCAAGGGCAGCTGGGAGGACGCGGAGTCGAACAACGCGGTGACCCAGACCCCGGAACGGTTGGACCTCGCCCGCGAGGCGGCCTCCGAGTCCATCGTGCTGCTGCGCAACCAACCCGCCGAGGACGGTGGCAAGCTGCTGCCGCTGCGGATACCGAAGTCCGGACAGTACCGCCTGGCGGTCATCGGTGACCACGCCAATCCGGAACAGATGTATCTGGGCGGCTACTCCAGCGACCAGGGGCCGTCCGGCCGTGCCAACGGCGTCAACGGCTACGAGGGGCTCAAGCGGGCGGTCGAGGAGATCAACCCCGATGCGGTCGTGGACTACCTCCCCGGCACGAAGCCCGGTACCGAGCACCAGTTGAACCGGAACTCCGTGCGTGCCTCCGCCGACTTCGACGCGGTGGTCGTCTACGGCGGAACGGACGAGAGCACCGCGAAGGAGGACGAGGACCGGGAGTCGCTGCGGCTGCCGGAGCCGCAGACGAAGCTGATCAACGAGGTAGCGGCGAACAACCCGAACACGGTGGTCTACCTGGAGACCATCGGGGCGGTCGACGTGAGCGACTTCTCCTCCGAGGTGCAGGCGCTGCTGTGGAGCTCCTACAACGGACAGCGCAAGGGCCAGGCACTGGCCGACGTGCTGCTGGGCGAGAGCAACCCGAGCGGGCACCTGCCCTTCACCTGGTACAAGAACGAGTCCCAGCTGCCCTCGATCGGCGACTACTCGATCAGACCGGCGGACTCGCGACCCGGCCGGACCTACATGTACTTCGACGGCGGGGCCTCCTACCCGTTCGGCCACGGTCTCGGCTACACCGAGTTCGAGTACGGTGACCTGCGGATCCAACGCGACCACGTCAACGCCAACGGTAAGGTCCGCGCGAGTGCGCGGGTCACCAACACCGGAGAGGTCGCGGGCTCCGACGTGGTGCAGCTCTACGCCGCCTCGTCGAAGGCGGACCGGGCCGAACGTCCGGACGAGCGGCTCGCCGGCTTCGAGAAGGTCTCGCTCCGGCCGCACGAGAGCAAGCGTGTCGAGTTCACGATCCCGGTGCGCGATCTGGCGCTGTTCGACCAGCAGCGGAACCGCTACGAGCTCAGCGCCGGTGGCTACGAGTTCCGACTGGCGCATTCGAGTTCCGAATCGGACGTCGCCGACAGCGAGCGGGTGACGGTGCACGGCAAGCTGCGGCCGGTTCCCGCCGCTGTGAGCACCACGCCGCGGGCCGCCGGTGACGCCGAACGCGGGATCACGGTGCGCAGGATCTTCGATCGCGACACCGTGGTCCGGCCGCGCACGACGGTCTCGTTCAGCGACGGAACGCTCGTCGGACATGTCGCGGACGAACGCGACGAGCCCCTGCCACCCGGAATGCGGGTGCAATACCGCAGCAACCGACCGGGGGTCGTGTCGGTGAATCCGCACGGGGTGATTCGCACCCGTGATTCCGGGGTCGCCACGGTCACCGCGACCGTGCGCTATCGCGGTCACACCGAGTCGACGAAGTTCGTCGTCAAGGTTCGGTGACCGAGCCGGGGAGCCGGTGGCCACCGGCTCCCCACCCGTCCCCAGTGGACGGCAATGCCGTTCCCGTGAAAGGAGCAACAAGTGAACGACTACTCACCCGCCGCGGCCGACAAGTTCTCGTTCGGACTCTGGACGGTCGGTTTCCAGGGAGCCGACCCGTTCGGAGCGCCCACCCGGCCGGAGCTGGACCCGGTGCGGGCGGTGCACCGCCTGGCGGAGCTGGGGGCCTGGGGAATCACGTTCCACGATGACGACCTGATCCCGTTCGCGGCGGACGAGTCCGAGCGGCAGCGGGTGGTCTCGCGGTTCCGCGAGGCACTGGACGAGACCGGCATGACCGTGCCGATGATCACCACCAACCTGTTCGGACACCCGGTCTTCAAGGACGGCGCCCTGACGGCCAACGACAGGGACATACGGCGGTTCGCGCTGCGCAAGATGCTGCGCAACGTCGAACTCGCCGCCGAACTCGGTGCGCGGACCTTCGTCGCCTGGGGTGGCAGGGAAGGCGCCGAGACCGACGCGGGGATCGACGCCCGGGCGGCCTTCGCCCGCTACAAGGAGGGCATCGACACGGTCTGCGAGTTCGTTCGGGACCGCGGTTACGACCTGCGGTTGGCCCTGGAGCCCAAGCCCAACGAGCCGCGTGGCGACATCCTGCTGCCGACGGTGGGGCACGTGCTCTCGTTCATCGAGCAGCTCGAACACCCCGACATGGTCGGGGTGAATCCCGAGGTCGGTCACGAGCAGATGGCCGGGCTCAACTACGTGCACGGCATAGCCCAGGCGCTGTGGGCGGGCAAACTGTTCCACCTGGATCTCAACGGCCAGCACGGCGCCAAGTTCGACCAGGACCTCCGGTTCGGTGCGGGCGACCTCAAGAGCGCGTTCTTCACGGTCGACCTGCTGGAGAACGCGGGCTACCAGGGGCCGAGGCACTTCGACTTCAAACCCTCGCGCACCGAGGACGACGAGGGCGTGTGGACCTCGGCCGCGGGGTGCATGCGCAACTACCTGATCCTGCGGGAGAGGTCGGCGGCCTTCCGCGCCGACCCGCGAGTGCGGGAGGCGCTCGAGGCGTCCCGCGTGGACGAACTCGCTCGTCCCACGCTCGCCTCCGGCGAGAAGCCCGAGGAACTGCTCAGTTCCGCGGAGGGATTCGACCCTGAGGAGGCGGGTAAGCGCGCCATGCACTACGAGCGGCTGGACCAGCTGGCGTTGGAGCACCTGATGGGGCTGAGCTGACTCCGCACGCCCCGCCGCCGCGGGGCGACTGCCACCACGGCAGGCACCACTCGTGTCGAGCGCGTGTGTCGCGAGCACACGCGCTCGACGCGTGTCGTCACGTACGAAAACCAACGAGATCCGAGCGCGCCCGTGAGGTGCTCTCCTGGTCACCGCGAAAGGAGTCGTCGTGTTCGTTCTGGGGATGGATTCCTCCACCCAGTCCACGAAGGCGCTGGTCGTCGACGCCGAGGACGGCAGCGTCGTCGCCGAGGGCAGGGCCTCCCACTCACCGCACTCCGAGATAGCTCCGGAGGTGTGGTGGCGGGCGTGCGGCGAGGCCGTGCGGCAGGCGGTCGATGCCGCCCCCGGCCCCGTCGAAGCCGTGGCCGTGGCCGGACAGCAACACGGCATGGTCGCGCTCGACTCCGCGGGCACGGTGCTGCGGGACGCACTGCTGTGGAACGACACCCGCTCGGCACCGCAGGCACGACGGCTGACCGAGCGACACGGCGCCGCCGAGCTGGCCGAACGCACCGGGCTGGTTCCGGTGGCGAGTTTCACGCTCACCAAACTCGCCTGGCTCGCCGAGAACGAGCCGGAGAACGCGGCACGGCTGGACCGGGTGTTGCTGCCGCACGACTGGCTGACCTGGCGGCTGTCCGGCGGTCCGGATCGTGCCGTCACCGATCGCGGGGACGCCTCGGGAACCGGCTACTTCTCCCCCGCTTCGGGGGAATGGCTGCCGGAACTGTGCCGGGAGGTGCTGTCCGACCGTGCCCCTCGATTGCCCGAAGTGCTCCCACCGCGCGAACCAGCCGGGGAGGTCACCGAGCTCGAGGAGCTGCGCGGGGCGACCCTGGGGCCGGGCACCGGCGACAACATGGCCGCGGCGCTCGGGCTCGGCATCGAACCCGGTGATGTGGTCGTCTCCGTCGGAACCTCGGGTACCGCCTTCGCGGTGACCGAGCAGCCGTGCGGCGACCCGACGGGAACGGTGGCCGGATTCTGCGACGCGACCGGCCGCTACCTCCCGCTGATCGCGACGCTGAACGCGGCCCGGGTGCTCGACTCGACGGCCAACGCGCTCGGCACCGACCTCGCCGGGTTGGACGAACTCGCGCTGCGGGCCGAGCCCGGTGCCGAGGGGCTGACGCTGCTGCCCTACCTCGACGGCGAGCGCACCCCCAACCTGCCCGAGGCCACGGGCACGCTGACCGGGATGCGCACCGGCAATCTGACCCCGGAGAACATGGCACGCGCGGCCGTGGAGGGAATGCTCTGCGGACTCGCGGACGGGATCGACGCGCTGCGGAACGTGGGAGTGACCGTGCGGCGGGTGCTGCTGATCGGGGGCGCCGCGGAGTCGGCCGCGGTGCGCGCGATCGCTCCGACGCTGTTCGGAGTGGACGTGCAGGTACCGGAGGCGGCGGAGTACGTCGCCCTCGGCGCCGCCAGGCAGGCCGCGTGGGTGGCCAGCGGGACCGACCAACCCCCGAAGTGGCCGCTGCGCTGCGAATCGTACGAGGCCCGGGACGTGGCTCGCGGAGAGAAGATCCGCGAGAAGTACCGCGATGCCGCACAGCGGGTGTACGGCTAGTTGTGGGTGCTTGAACCGCTCGGTGGGAAACGGTGCTCCGCCGAGCGGTCGCGGGCCGTCCGTCCGAGACGCGTTCTCGCTCAGGCGGATTCACCGAACGGTTCCGTACTCGCTCGGGACTGGTTTTCCACGTAATCGGTGACTCGACGACGGGCAGTACCGTCGTCGGTTACCGGTGTGTAGGTTGGCGCGGAAACATCGGCGTCCGCCACGGAGGAAGCATGCACGCGATCGAGCTGAACGGGACGGCTCCCACCGTCCGGCAGGGGGCCTGGGTCGCCCCGACCGCCACACTGGCCGGTGATGTGACCCTCGCCGAGGAGGCGAGCGTCTGGTACGCCTCGGTGGTGCGGGCCGACTGCGACAGCATCTCGATCGGGCACCGCAGCAATCTCCAGGACGGCTGCGTGGCGCACGCCGACCCCGGAATCCCGGTGAGCATCGGCGAGCACGTCTCGGTCGGTCACCGTGCCGTGCTGCACGGCTGCACCGTCGAGGACAACGTGCTGGTGGGCATGAGCGCGACCGTGCTCAACGGAGCGCGCATCGGTTCCGGCAGCATCATCGCGGCGGGAACGGTGATCCTGGAGGGCACCGAGATCCCGCCGAACTCGCTGGTGGCGGGCGTACCGGGCAAGGTGCGGCGCGAGACAACCGGCGAGGAGCGGGAGCTCATCACGGCCAACGCCCAGCACTACCTCACGTTGAAGAACCAGCACTCCCAGGCCACGAGCTGAACGCCCGGACCGGAACCGGCGTGTCCCCCGATGTGCCGTGGCCGCACTCACACGCCGGTTCCCCTCGGCGAAACCGGATGTAGCGTTGGCGCCCATGAACCATGCGAGCGCAACCGGATACGACTGGGGCGAGCCGCGCACCAAAACCGTCACCTGGTACGACCCGTCCACGGGCGCCGAGGCGGCCACCACGATGTCCGGACTGGACTACCTCTCGGCGATGCGCCGCGGCGAACTGCCACCCCCGCCGATCAGCGCGCTGTTCGGTGACATGCGGATCAGCAGCGTGGCCGAGGGCGAGGTGGAGTTCAGCTGCGTTCCCGACGAGTCGGCCTACAACCCGATCGGCATGGTGCACGGCGGGCTGGCCTGCACCCTGCTCGACTCGGTGACCGGCTGTGCCGTGCACAGCACGCTTCCCGCCGGGAGCGGCTACAGTTCGGCCGAGATCAAGGTCAGCTACCTGCGCGCCATCCACCTCGACACCGGAGAACTCCACGCCCTCGGCAGGGTGACCAAACCGGGACGACAGGTGGCGTTCGCGGAGGGCGAGATCCGGGACTCGACGGGCAAACTGCTGGCCACGGCCTCGAGCACCTGTGCCGTTTTCGGCTGATCCCTGGCCCGGTCGGGCTCGAACATCCGGTCAGCGACAGCGGCAACCACCACATCGGCCCGTCGGGAACCGTTCAGCCCGCCACCGTCTCCCCGATGGAATCCGGTGCCGAGGTCAGCGCGCGGGAGATTCCGCGAGCTGCCATCCGCACGGCCGGTGCCAGCGAGCTCGGCCGGACGCTGCCGAACCGCAGCACCACCGAAAGGGCCGCGACCACCGCACCGGAGCCGTCGAAGACGGGCGCTGCCACCGACAGGGCATCGGAGGTCACCTGGCGGTCGCTGACCGCGAACCCGTCCCTGCGAACGTCTGCCAGCACCCTTCGCACCCGCTCCGGGTCGGTCAGCGTGCGGGAGGTGAAGCGGTGCAGCGGCGCCGCCAACACGCGTTGGCGGACCTCGGGAGGAGCGTGCGCGAGCAGCACCAAGCCCACACCGGTCGGCGGCATCGGAAACCTGCCACCGATTCTGGTCCGCACGCCCACCGAGGCGCGCCCGGCGAGCCGTTCCACGAACACGACCTCGTCGTCGGCCCGAACCCCCAACTGCACGTTCTCCCTGGTGAACTCGTAGAGATCCTCCATGTAGGGCAGCGCCACCTCGCGCAGTCCGGGCCCTCGTGGGGCCAGCGCTGCGATCTCGAACAACGCGAGCCCGACCCGGTAGCGACGATCGGAACCGCGCTCCAGAACTCCCCGCTCGGTGAGCTCACCGACCAGCCGGTGCACCGTGGTCATGGCCAGCCCCGATCGGTGCGCGATCTCGCTGAGCGTCAATTCCGCTCTGCCTGACCTGAAGGCCGACAGCAGCATGAACAGCTTCCCGGTAACGGAACGGTCGTCGCGTCCGACAGCTCCGCCCTTGGTGGGTGGCATACCACGCTCCCTGTAGTCGGCTCCCTGCACTCGGTTCGAGCGCGACGAGACCGTCGCCCTCACGGACTCTTGGGTACCACCGCCCCCGAGTCAACCCACCGGGGCTTTCGTCGGGGGATCACCGTGCGCCCCGGAATCGAACATCCTTCCGAGGATCATCCGGATCACTGCGCCACGAAACCGGGTTTTCCGTTCAACGGAAACGGAATCCGGTCAATCCCGGCTGCCGTCACCTCCGTCGAAGCCGGAACAGCTGCGCAGCGAGTTCTCCCCTCCTCTGAACCAACAAGTTCCACAAGAGGTGCCCTACTGTCACGGTCATGACGCGACGTTCTTTCCCGCCCTACCGGGCCGACCACGTGGGCAGCCTGCTGCGCCCCTCGTACCTGCACTCGGCACGCGAGAGGTTCGCGGCGGGCGAGCTGTCCGCCGAGGCACTGCGCGAAACCGAGGACCGCGCGGTGCGCGAGGTGGTGGCCATGCAGGAGGACATCGGGCTTTCCACCGCGACCGACGGTGAGTTCCGCCGCTCCACGTGGCACATGGACTTCATCTACAAGTTGGACGGCATCAACGCCAGCGACTCCACGATGTCCGTGCGGTTCCACAACGAAGCGGGCGACATCGAGTTCGCTCCCTCGGCCACCCGGATCGACGGGAGGATCCGACTCGGGGAACCGATCTTCGGCGAGGACTTCGCCTACCTGGCCGGTCAGGTCAGCACCGCCACCCCCAAACTGACGATGCCCTCTCCGAGCATGGTTCACTACCGGGGCGGCCCCGCGGCGATCAGTCCGGAGGTGTACCCGGACATCGAGGGGTTCTGGGACGATCTCTCGGCCGCCTACGCCGACCAGATCCGGGCCATGGGCGCCAGGGGGTGCAAGTACCTCCAGCTCGACGACACCAGTCTGGCCTACCTCAACGATCCGGCCCAACGCGCCCAGCTGGCCGAGCGCGGCGACGACGCCGAGCACCAACACCTGCGCAACATCAAGCAGATGAACGCGGCGCTCGCGGCTCGTCCGGCCGACATGGCGGTGACCACGCACATGTGCCGGGGCAACTTCCGCTCCTCGTGGGTGGCCGAGGGCGGCTACGAGTTCGTCGCCGAGGCGGTGTTCAACGAGCTCGACGTGGACGGCTTCTTCCTGGAGTTCGACGACGAACGTTCGGGAGGGTTCGCCCCACTTCGCTTCGTCCCCGACGACAAAGTGGTCGTACTCGGACTGGTCACCACCAAACGCGGCGAGTTGGAGTCCAAGGACGCGCTGAAGCGGCGGATCGAGGAGGCCACCCGCTACATCGACATCGATCAGCTCTGCCTCTCGCCGCAGTGCGGATTCGCCTCGACCGAGGAGGGCAACGCGCTGGACATCGAACAGCAGGCGGCCAAACTGCGGCTGATCGTCGAAACCGCCCGTGAGGTGTGGGGCGACTGAACCGGAGACTCCCGCGGAGCGGCGAACCCCGGTGCGTGCCGGTGCGCGGCGAACCGTCGTCACGAATCCATCGGCCCTCCGGGACGCTTCCCACCGGATGCCGCGGGAACGATCCCGCCATCGCGCGGATGCTCCATTCGAGCGAACTCGATCAACGGCGGTACCTCGATGCCGGGTGCAACCGGTAGGCACGGACGTGAGCGCGCGATCCGGCCAGCCGGTCGGCACCGACGACCACCGTAACCGCCCGAGTAATGGACTCCGCGGCGGCGGCACGACGCCGGTCACCGGCGACACCGGAGCTCGCGCGCCCGTATCGGCGCAGTCGACCTCGGCGAGGGGGCTCGGTGATGACCGGTGAGGAAAAGGCACTGCTCGGCGCGCTCGGTGTCGTGGCCGCGATCGTCCCGTTGGTGCTGGGGCTGGCCGCGGGGTGGCCGGCATGGCTGTGGCTGCCGCTGGCGCTGGCGCTGGCGGCGGCCCCACAGCCGCTGGGCAGACGGATCAGCAGGCAGCGCGAGGAACAACGCATCCGCGAGGAGATGCGGCAACAACAGGAACAGCGGCAGCAGCAACAACCCGAGCAGACACCCTCCACCCATCCTTCGCACCAGGTCGAGGGCCTGTGGGTGCCCACGCAGCATCCGGAGTACCGGCTGCTGTTGTCGGCCACGGTGCACTGGATTCCGGCTCCCGGAGCAGCGGGCCCCTCCCCGGAACGACAGCAGGCCATCGCGGTGGACGCGGTCTATCGACGTGCCTGCGCGGTGACCGCGGAGACCGGCGCGCTGGATCACGGGATCACCACTCATCGGCTGCGGGACGCGCTGGGGACGATGCGACAGGATCCGGCCGGGCACCTGGGGGCTTGGGCGCAGGACGTGTCGCTGACGTTGCGGGATACCGACGAACAGCGGCTGCGCGCACTCGGCGATATCGCCAAGGACGAGGAAATACGGCAGCGCAGGCGCGACGGGGAACGCGGTTTCCGCGAGTACCTGACCAACGACGCGCTCAAGGACACCGCCAACGCGGTGGTGTGGTGGCTCGCGCAGGAGGACGTGTCCAGGCAACGGCTGGAGGAGGCGGTGGGGTTGGTAGACACACTGTCCCAGCTCTCGGCGCTGGCCCACAGCCCGGAGGAGGCCGCGCGGCACGGTGCGGCACCGGCGCAGTGGGTGCCCGCCACCGGTTTCTTCGCCTCGGACACCGCTGTCAACGGCACCGGGTTCGCGCGCCAGGCCTTCGCGTCGGACGGGGAAACGGCACCGCCGGAGATCTCGGGAATCGACGAACGACAGGACCCCGCGAGCATTCGTGTGCTGTTCGCCAAACACATGATCGAGGCGAGCCATCACGAGGACGACGAACAGCGACCGCTCTTCGCACGTCGACTGGCTGATGTGCTCGACGCGCACGAGATGTCGCGGGAGGCCGCCGAGATCCGAGCGGAGTACGCGGGTGGCGGTGGTGAACCGGAGAACTCCGAGCAGAACACCACGGTGATCACCGGGGACGAACTGGAGCGACACCGGTCGCAGCGGGGTCAGTAGCCGGATCGCCGTCGGCGACCGGTTCCGGTGACGTTCGGCCCTTGCCGCTCCCCTCGGGGTGACAACAGTCTGACCGGTAAGCATTCCTCCCCTCTCCGTGGGGAGATCGGTTCGTCACGAGCGGAGCGAGAAAATGTTGTCACCGGACCAACAACACATCGTGGTAGGCGTCGACGGATCGACAACCGCGCTGCAAGCGGCGCTGTGGGCATCCGAGGAATGCGTCCGCACCGATTCCGCACTGTGTCTGGTGATGGTCGACGAGGACGAGGCACTCCAGTACTACGCGGCCCGCACGGTCGAGGAAGTGGCGGCGCGCTGCCGGACACTGCGACCGGAACTGTGCGTGGTTACCAGGGTGTCGCTGGGGCATCCGGTGGAATGTCTGATCCGGGAGTCCCGCAACGCGCGCGAACTCGTGCTCGGCGGGCTCGGTGGAAATCCGCTCGGCTCGGTAAGCGCCGCCGTGGCCGGGCGAGCGCACTGTCCCGTGGTGCTGACCAACGGCGCGAGCGGTTCGTGGAACGGTCCCGTTGTGGTCGGGGTCGACGAGGCCGCTGACAACGCTCCCCTGCTGCAGTACGCCTTCGAGGCGGCGACCGCACGCGACGATCCGCGACTCGAAATCGTGCGGTCCTGGCACGAGTCCGACAACGGGGATTCCTCGCGAACACCGCTCTTTCCGCGCGACGGGGAGAGCCCGCGACAGGCACTGGAGCGATCGCTGGCCGAACGCTCGGACGGCTGGGCCGAGAAGTACCCGGAAGTACGAGTCAGCCGAAGCGTGCGGATCGGTCAACCGGTTCCGGTACTCACGAGGACCGGTGAGAACGCCGCGCTGCTGATCGTGGGCCGCGGGGACGACGGAAACCTCGCCCGAAACGGCCAGGGCTCCACGATCATCGGACTGAGCCGCCACGCGAACCGCCCGGTGGCGGTGGTGCCGCTACGATCGCCGTCCGGCACGTAAACCGGATGATCGCTCCCCGGGCGCGGCACCGGCCGCACCACAGCACCCCGGGAGAAGCGCGGGGCGCCGGGTGGGTCGCACGCGGATCGAGTCGGCCCGGTGCGGAGTGATCAGGTTTCGAGATACCCGAGCTGGGCCGAGAGCTCCTTGGAAGCCACCGTCATCGCGTCGACGAGCTCACGCATCCTTCTGCGGGAGAAGCGGTAGGACGGCCCGGAAGCACTCAGCGCGGCGATGACACCGCCGTTGTGGTTGTACACGGCGACCGCCGCCGCGTTCAGCCCCAGTTCCAGCTCCTCGTAACTGGTCGCGTAACCATCGCGTTCGATGGCCTGGAACTCCTTGCGGAGCTCCTCGGAATCGGTGATGGTTCGCGCCGTGTAGCGCTGCAGTTCCTCACCGAGCAGATCCTCGCGATCCTCGTTCGGGGCGTGCGCGAACAGCACCTTGCCGCTCGAAGTGGCATGCAGCGGTGTCCGCTGCCCCACCCAGTTGTGCGCGGTGACGGAGGCCGTGCCGCGCGCCTGGCTGATGTTGATCGCCACGTCGTGATCCCGGATGGCGATGTTGACGGTCTCACCCAGCTCGGCGGCGAGCGAGTCGCAGTACGGTGCGCCGAGGCGTGGCAGGTCCATCCGCTCGGTGGCGGCTCCGGCGAGCCGGACCACTCCGAAGCCGATGACGTACTTTCCCCTGTCCTTGAGCTGTTCCACCAGGCCGCGTGTTTCCAACACACTGACCAGCCTCGACGCGGTGGACTTGTGCACGCCCAGTTCCCCGGCGATCTCGGTTATGCCAACCTCGCCGTTGCGTGCCACGAGCTCCAGGATCGTCACGGCACGGTCCACCGACTGGACCAACGCCCCCGATCCCCTGCCTCGTGTGTCCGCTGATTCACTCACGACTCAACCGTATCCGTCCGGGGACAATTGCCGGAACCAACCGTCCTCGTCGGTCCACCGCCCGACTTTCCCGGCAGTCGCCCGACAAACCGCGCGCGGTTCCGTCATACGCAACATAGCGCTCGCCCTGTGGCGAACCCGGCGGCACCGGCGAGTTCACCGGCTGCGACACCACCATGCGGCCGGACCCGCTTCCACCTCGGAATCGGCCCTACCTCGTGTTCACAGTATCGCAGACCGTAACAGCCGGGAAGCCCGCGAAGTGTCCGGACGACTACCGAGAGCTATTGGAATCGGCGAAATCGGCGGGACGTGAACACTCCGGGTCACTGCCGTCAACCGTCGAGAAACTCGGCCATGGCGTCCAACAGCAGGTCCGCGAGGTACTCGGCGAAGGAACAGCGGACCATGACGCGGTAGCCGGGTTCGCGGTCCAGCTGCCACAGCACCACGACGACCCGTCCCAGCAGGGTCTGTACGCAGTCACCGGGCCCGAACGCACGGGGATGCAGATCGACCGAGCACAGTTTCTCCAGCACCTCACGGGCCATCGGCCCGGAAAGACGCAGTGTGGTGCGATTGGCAGAGACGTCCACCACGGAGCCGGAACCGCCCCGCTGTGCTTCCCGGACGGTACGCAGCAGACTTTCGGCACGCCCGTCCGGTGCCACGATCAACGACTCGTCGGGCCCCAACCAAAGCACCGCGTCGTGCTCGTCACCGGTGGCCCTGTTGGCAGCGGGCAGTGGGAGCCCCAAGGCCTCGGCCACCGAAGCCGCGGAGGAACCGCCCGGTGGGGTCCGGAGGTCGAGCTGCGTGAGGAACGGTTCCTCGCGCAACCGAACTCCGCGAGCACCGGACGCGCTGCGACGTTCGAACTCGGCGGCACGGTGTTCCAGCGGACTGTGCCGCTGCGCCGTGGCGACATCGGTCGTGGCGGTTTCGGATTCAACCTTTTGCGGGACCGTCACGTCGGACTCCTTCCGGGTCGTAGAACACGGGGCTGGTGATCTCCACCTCGACGTCACGACCGTCGAGCGGAACGCACACCACGTCTCCGAGGCGTTGCTGTCCCCGGCTGATCAGACCGAGCGCGAAGGTTCGTTCGAGAGCGGCACTGTGGTAGCTCGAGGTGACGTGTCCCAGCATCGGCACGGGCGGCTGCCTCGACACGTCGGGCTCGACCAGGTGGGATCCCTCCGGCAGCAGTGTCGTGGTGTCGGTGGGCAACAGTCCGACCAGCTGTTTGCGGTCCTCACGCACCAGATCGGGACGGCTCAGCGAACGCTTGCCGATGAAGTCCTTCTGCTTGGAGACGGCCCAGTCCATCCCCAGGTCCACCGGGGTGACCGTTCCGTCGGTGTCCTGCCCGACGATCACGAACCCCTTCTCGGCGCGCAGCACGTGCATCGTCTCGGTTCCGTAGGGGGTGATGCTCAGATCGGCTCCGGCCGTCACGGTGGCTTCCCACAGCGCCTGTCCGTACCAGCGGGGGACGTTGACCTCGAAGGCGAGCTCCCCCGAGAACGAGACCCGGGAGATCCTGGCGGGAATCCCACCGGTGAGCACCGTCTCGTGGAACCGCATGAACCCGAAGGAGTCGGCCGACACGTCGAGGTCGGGGGCGAGCCGGCCCACTACCGTGCGGGAGTCCGGGCCGACCACCGCGACCGCAGCCCACTGCTCGGTGACCGAGGTGCAGTAGACGTCCAGTTCGGGCCACTCGGTCTGCAACCACTCCTCGAGCCAGTCCAGCACCTTCGCCGCACCACCGGTGGTGGTGCTCATCAGGTAGCGGTCCTCGGCCAACCGCATCGAGACGCCGTCGTCGAGCACCATCCCGTCCGCACCGCACATCATCCCGTACCGGGCCTTGCCGACCGCCAGCTTCGCGAACCCGTTGGTGTAGATCCGGTCGAGGAACACCGGCGCGTCCGGCCCCACGATCTCGATGCGCCCGAGCGTGCTGACGTCCTGGACGGCCACTCCGGTACGTGCGGCCGCGCATTCGCGCAGCACGGCCGCGTGCATGTCCTCGTCACCGCGCGGGTAGTAGCGGGCACGTTTCCACTGGCCCACGTCCTCGAAGACCGCGCCCGCCTCGACGTGCTGACGGTGCATCGGTGTGGTGCGCACCGGATCGTAGAGTTCCCCCCTGGTGCGTCCGGCGAACAGCGCGAGCGGCACCGGCGTGTAGGGCGGGCGGAAGGTGGTGGTTCCCACCTCACCGGGGGAGTTCGCCGAGAGAATCTCCGCCAGGACCCCGACCGCGTTGACACCGGACCCCTTCCCCTGGTCCAGGCCGGTCGAGATGGTGGTGTAGCGCTTGACGTGCTGCACCGAACGCATCCCGGTCTCGGTGGCGCGGTACATGTCGGCCACCGTGGCGTCGCGTTGCAGGTCCACGAAGTGCTCGGTGCACCGCTCTGGAGGGCGCGATTCGTCGGGAACCAGCCATATCGGCCGCGGCCTGCTGCCCTGGCGGTCGCCGTCGACCTGCGGCACGGGAGGCGGGGCGGTGCGGAACCCGCTGAGCGTGGCGGCTTCCGCCCCGGCCGCGAATCCCTGCGCGAGACATCCCGCGAGATCATAGGTCCCTCGTGCCGAGCCCACCACTTTCGCGGAACTCCCACCGGCCAGCCGCGGCACGAAGCCGGCCACCACGGGGTCCCAACGCACCGCTCCCCCGCTCTGGGCGAACAGCTGAACCGCCGGATTCCAGCCACCGCTGACCGCCAACAGCTCGCAGGAGAACTCGCTGCTCCAGCCCGTGAGCGAACCGTCGGCGTCGAGCCCACGCACCCGCACACCGGATATGCGGTGCTGCCCGGTGGTGGCGACCACCGCCGCCGAGGTCACCACGTGGGCACCGGCGGCACGGACCTGTTCGACCAACCGTGCGGACGGCTCGGGCCGGGTGTCCACGATGGCCGGAACACGGGCTCCCGCGCCGAGCAGGTCGAGCGCGGTGCTGTACGCGCTGTCCGAAGTGGTGAAGACGACGGCCTCACGGCCGGGCAGCACGGCGTAGCGGTTGAGATAGGACCGGACCGCCGAGGCCAGCATCACGCCGGGGCGGTCGTTGTCGGCGAACACCACGGGGCGTTCGTGCGCTCCGGTGGCGAGCACCACCTGCTTCGCCCTGACGTGCCAGAGTCGCTGCCGGCTCATCGAGGGCGGCGGGGCGGCCATGTGGTCCGTACGACTTTCGGCCACGAGCAGGTAGTTGTGGTCGTAGTACCCGAGTGCCGAGGAGCGGGTCAGCACCCGGACCTGTTCGTTCTCCGCGAGTTCGCGCGCGGCACGCCCGATCCATTCGGTCGCCGGATGTCCGGCGATGTCGGCCTGGCCGTCCAGCAGCATGCCGCCGAGCTCGCGGTGCTGGTCGACGAGGATCACCCGAGCGCCACCTCGCGCGGCCGTCAGGCTCGCCGCTATCCCGGCGGGACCGGCTCCCACCACGACGACGTCGGTGTGCACGAACTTCTTGTCGTAACCGGCGGTGTCGCGCTGTTGGCTCAACCACCCGACGCCGGACAGTGTCTCGGCACGCAGCCCTTCCCGGAGTTCGATCTCGGTGGCGGGCAGCATGGGTTCCGGACAGTCGCCGTCGAGCAGCTGGACCAGCGCGTTGGGTTCGGTGCAGTCGGCACTGAGCACACCCCTCGGACGTCCCAGCTGGATCGAGGGGGCCACCTCGATGTCGCCGTGGGCCAGCATGGCCGAGGCCAACGTGTCGCCGGCCCTGCCACGGACCTCACGTCCGTCCACGGTGGCGTTCAACGTGCGGGTGCGGTCGATACGCCCCGCGCGGACCGATGCGTTCACACGGTTGGGGTTCGACGAACTCGTCATGGTGTTACCGACTTTCGCGACGTCGTGGAATGTCCGGCCTCATCTCGTTGGTCGCGGTGTCGCGAACGACCGAGAACCAGCGGCGACAACCCGCCGTGTGCACCCAGCGCTCGTCGAACGAGCCCGCGGGGTTCGCCCGAACGAACAGGTACTCGCCCCAGGTGGCGTCGTCGAGCTGGTGGGGATCGGCCGGGTAGTCGACATCGGCCTGTCCGCCGTAGCGGAACTCGGCCTCGTCGCGGTCACCGCACCACGGGCATCGGACGAGCAGCATCTACGGCCTCCTGTGGGTGTCGTCGGGCAACGGAACGGGACTCCGTGGCGGAACTCGCTCGAGTGGCCGGGTACCGGTGTCCCGTCTCGTGGGAGCCGCTGGTGAACAGCGCATTCGAAGCCACCCCGTTTCTCAGTGGGCGACGGCGGCCGCGCCGTGCTCATCGATGAGGGCTCCACTGGTGAACCGCTCCATGCCGTAGGGCTCGTTGAGCGGATGGGGCTCCCCGGTGGCGATGGTGTGGGCGAACACCCACCCCGCCCCGGGGGTCGCCTTGAAGCCACCCGTTCCCCAACCGCAGTTGACGAAGAGGTTCTCGTAGGGAGTGGGGCCGATGATCGGCGAGGCGTCCGGCGTCACATCCACGGTGCCGGCCCAGGTACGCAGCAGGTGCGCTCTGGCGAACACGGGGAACAGCTCCACTGCCGCCGCCAGCTGGTTCTCGATCACGTGCACCGAGCCTCGCTGCGCGTACCCGTTGTGGGTGTCCACGCCCGCGCCGAGCACGAGCTCGCCCTTGTGGGCCTGGCTGGTGTAGACGTGCACGTGGTTGGACATGACCACGCAGGGATGCACGGGTTCGAGGATCTCGGTGGCCATGGCCTGCAGCGGGTGGCTCTGCAACGGCAGCCGGAGACCGAGGGTGTCGGTGAGCAGCGTTGTCCTTCCCGCCGCGGCCAGCCCCACCCGACCGGCTCCGATGTCACCGCTGTCCGTTCGTACCCCGATCACCCGGTCCCCGTCGGTGACGAAGCCGGTGACCTCGCGGTTCTGGATGAAGTCCACTCCCATCTCGTCGCACTTCCGTGCCAGCCCCCACGCGACGAGGTCGTGCTTGGCTATTCCCGCCCTGCGCTGGTACGTGGCGCCGAGCACCGGATAGCGCAGATTCGACGTGTTGAGGATGGGGCAGACCTCGGAGATCTCGTCGGGGGTGAGCCACTCGGCGTCCACCCCGTTGAGCTCGTTGGCGAACGCTCTCCTGCGCGCGTCTCGGACCTCCTGCTCGGTGTGGGCGAGATTGAGCACGCCGCGCTGGCTGAAGTGGAACTCGTAGTCGAGTTCCTCGTGGAGTTCCTCCCAGAGCCGCAACGCGTGGTCGTAGAGTGCGGCGCTGGCGTCGAGCAGGTAGTTCGAACGGATGATCGTGGTGTTTCGGGCCATGTTGCCGCCCGCGAGCCACCCGCGCTCGACAACGGCGATGTCGGTGATGCCGTGGTTGCGCGCCAGGTAGTAAGCGGTGGCCAGTCCGTGCCCACCGGCCCCGACGATCACCACGTCGTAGTTGCGTTTCGGCTCCGGGTTGCGCCACAGCCGCTCCGGAGGAGCTGGGGTGTTGCCGTCAGCGACCAACGGTGGCTCCTTGCTGGCAGTTTGCTGGTGATCGGCGATGTCGGTGGATCGGATCGGTCCGACTGCCGGAGGGTTCCCGCGGCGCGGCCGAACCGCACGAAGAGCACTGGGCGATCGATGACGATCATCGTTACATATGAGTGAACAACAACTGAAATGTCAGTCTGTGAGGTAGGCTACGAGTCGTGTCGGAAGCGGTCAATTCCCCATCGGGTGACAGTTCGCCGCAGCGGTTCCCCCAGGAGCGCCCCTCACAGGCCGAGCGCGCCTACCTGACCCTGCGGGAGGAGATCCTGTCGCTGCGACTGGCCCCCGGGTCCCCCGTGCGGGAAGAAGCACTGACCAGCGAACTGGGCCTCGGACGCACCCCCTTCCGGGAGGCCGTGAAACGCCTCGCCGCCGAGTCCCTGGTGGCGATCTACCCACGCAGGGGCACCTTCGTCACCGAGGTCAACATCACCGATCACGCCCTGATCGCCGACGTGCGACGGAGACTGGAGGGACACGCGGCCAGGAGGGCGGCCGAACGGGCCACCGAGGCGGAGCGGGGCGAGCTCGCGGAACTGGTGGAACTGGTGGAGCGCGTCCCCGAAGAGCCGGAGTCGGTCATGGGCGTGGACGCTCGGGTGCACCGCACGCTGTACCGCTGCACACACAACGGCTATCTGGAAAGCACTCTCGGGCAGTACTACAACCTCGCACTGCGCATCTGGGGACTTTTCTTCGATCGATTGAGTGACGTCACGAGCCATGTCACTGAACACACCGAGTTACTGAAAGCCGTCATCGACGCCGATGCGGACCGGGCCGACCGCGTCGCGGTCGACCACGTGGATCACTTCGAGAACTCGATTCGCCAAGTGCTGTAGCGACTCCTTCGCGCCACGCGGGTGGACCCACCGATTCCCCAGCACAACCCCGCGATCTTGAGCCGGCAAGTCATTCTCTTGTCGCCCGAATGTGTGTCTTGACGCACATAGAGCATCGGGCGCACTGTTGCGAGTGACGCAGATAGTTGTTCTAGACGCAACACCGGTTCCCGATATTCGGCAGGGGGCGGCAATGGCTTCGGTGCTCGATTCGAGTGCACGCATCGTGATAATCGGCGCTGGAATCGTCGGTTGCAGTACCGCCTACCACCTCGCCCAACGCGGGGTGACGGACGTACTCGTGGTCGAGCAGGGGCCACTCTTCGCCACCGGTGGCTCGTCCTCGCACGCGCCGGGGCTCGTCTTCCAGACCAGCGGCTCGCAGACGATGACCCAGCTGGCGCGCTACACGGTGGAGCGGTTCACCGCCGCGAGCGTGGACGGCCGCCCCTGCTTCCACCAGGTGGGGGGAATCGAGGTCGCCACCTCACAGGAACGGTGGGACGAGCTCCACCGCAAACACGGACTCGCCACCGCCTGGGGTCTGGACGGCACGTTGCTCACGCCGGAAGAGGTACACGAGCGGATTCCGCAGGTGGATCCGAGCCGGATTTACGGCGGGTTCCACGTGCCCACCGACGGAATCGCCAAGCCGGTACGCGCCGCCGAGTCCATGGCTCGGGAGGCACAGCGTCTCGGCGTCCGGTTCGCCGAGCACACCGCTGTTACCGGCTTCGACACGTCCGACGGACGGGTGAACGCGGTGCACACGGACCGGGGGACGGTCACGGCCGAGCGGGTGCTGTGCTGCGCGGGGATCTGGGGGCCGCGAATCGGTGAGATGGCGGGCGTGTCCATCCCGGTACAGCCGGTCGCCCACCAGTACGCGGTCACCGAGCCGGTCGAGGGACTGGTCGCCGGTGGCGAGGAGGTCGAACAACCGATTCTGCGTCAGCAGGACAGCTCGCTGTACTTCCGGCAGATCCACGACCGCTACGGGATCGGCTCCTACCAGCACCGGGTGATCCCCGTGTCCTGCGACGAGCTGGCCCCGACCAAGGCCGCGGGAGACGGTGTCGAGGCACCGCCGGAGGGCGGCGGCTGGAAGGGCATGTCCTCGGTTCACCCGTTCACGCCCGAGGACTTCGCCAAGCCGTTCGCGGAGGCGCGCGAGCTGATCCCCGCGTTGCGGCGCACCGAGGTGGCCGAGGGGATGAACGGGATCTTCCTGTTCACCGCCGACGGCGCTCCGGTCCTGGGACCGACCCGCGAGGTGGACAACTTCTGGGTCGCCGAGGCGGTGTGGATCACGCACTCCGCGGGTGTTGGCTTGGCGGTGGCCGAGTGGATGACCGAGGGTGAGCCCAGCATCGACCTGCGCTCGGCGGACATCCGGCGGTTCGAGAACTTCGCGCACAGCGACAGCTACGTGTCCGAGCGCAGCGCGCAGACCTTCCGCGAGGTCTACGACATCATCCACCCCCAGCAGCCCCCCGAACACCCCAGGCCACTGCGCACCAGTCCGTTCTACCCGCGCCAGCAGGAACTCGGGGCGGTGTTCCTGGAGGCCAGCGGATGGGAACGGCCGCACTGGTTCGAGGCCAACGCCCCCCTCGTGGACGACCGCGAGACAGCCACCCCCGGCCAGTGGGCCAGCCGTTACTGGTCCCCGATCATCGCGGCCGAGCACCAGGTCACCCGTGAACGAGTCGCCATGTACGACATGACCTCGCTGTGTCGGGCGGAGGTCAGCGGTCCCGGCGCGCTGGAGCTGCTACAGCGGTTGACGACCAATCAACTGGACCGTGCTCCCGGGTACGTGACCTACACGCTGATGCTCGACCACAGGGGTGGTATCCGCTCGGACGTCACCGTGGCGCGGCTTTCGGAGAACACCTTCCAAGTCGGCTGCAACGGACAGCGGGACATCGCGTGGATGAGCGACCACGCGGACGAGTCGACCACGGTACGTGACATCACCGGCGGTACGTGCTGCATCGGCCTGTGGGGACCGTACGCACGTGCGGTACTGCAGTCACTGACCGAGACCGATGTCTCGCACGAGCAGTTCAGGTTCTTCCGGGCCAAGCGGTTGTTCGTCCGTGAGGTTCCGGTCACGGCGCTGCGACTGTCCTACGTCGGTGAGCTCGGGTGGGAGCTCTACACCACGGCCGACTTCGGACTACGGCTCTGGGACCTGCTGGCAGGTGCGGGCGCCGAGTACGGCGTCATCGCCGGCGGCAGGGGCGCTTTCAGCAACATGCGGCTGGAAAAGGGGTACCGGGCCTGGGGCGGTGACATGTGGAGCGTGCACACCCCCGACGAGGCGGGACTGGCCTTCGCGGTGAAGCCGGACAAGGGTCAGTTCATCGGTCGTGACGCGTTGCTTCGCCGCCGCGAGGCCCCGGTACGACGAAAGTTGTGCTGCCTGTCGATCGACGACGGCACGGTAGTGATGGGTTCCGAGCCGGTCTTCGCCGGTTCCCAGGACCGGCGAGCCTGCGGTTTCACCACGAGTACGGGCTACGGCCACAGCCTCGGCCTCAGCCTCGCCTACGCGTGGTTGCCCTCGGAACTGTCCGAAGCGGGAACCTCCGTCGAGGTGGCCTACTTCGGAGAACGGCATCCCGCCACGGTGATGTCCGATCCGGTGTTCGATCCCGAGATGAAACGGATGCGCTGCTGAGAGCGCATCGAGCTACATCCCCCCGACAACCGGGCCGTTGACCGCAGCGCGGTGGACGGTCCGGCGGAATCGCCCCATCAACCCCGTGAGGAGTCCCCCATGAGCATCAACCCGACCCCCGCGATCCTGCAGTACCCCCGTCTCCGCAAGTCGCCCTTCTTCTACGCTTCGCGCAGGCACGGGGTGGGGATGTACAGCGTGTACAACCACACCTATCACGCCAGGCACTACGGTGACCCGGTAGCCGAGTACTGGCACCTGCTCAACGGTGTGACGCTGTGGGACGTCGGTGTCGAGCGTCAGGTGGAGATCACCGGCCCGGACGCCTTCGAGTTCACCAACATGCTGGTCCCCCGTGATCTGAACAAGTGCCGGGTCGGGCAGTGCAAGTACGTGTTCATCACCGCGGAGGACGGCGGAATCATCAACGATCCCGTGCTGCTGCGCCTCGGGGAGAACCACTTCTGGCTGTCACTGGCCGACAGCGACGTGCTGCTGTGGGCCAAGGGGCTCGCCTACAGCCTGGGGATGAACGTCCAGATCCGTGAACCCGACGTGGGGCCGGTCCAGGTGCAGGGTCCGAAGTCCCGTGACGTCATGGTGGACCTGTTCGGGGAGTCCATCCAGGAGATTCCGTACTACTACGCCGTTGACCGGCAGCTGGACGGCATGGACGTGATCGTCTCGCGTACCGGCTACACCGCCGAGCTCGGCTACGAGATCTACCTGCACAACGCCAGCCAGGACGGTGTGCGGCTCTGGGAGAAGATCTGGGAGGCCGGTCGGCCCTACGACATGCGGGTGATCGGCCCCTGCCACATCCGGCGGATCGAGGCGGGCATCCTGTCCTGGGGCTGCGACATCACCTACGACACGAATCCGTTCGAGGTCGGTTACGGGTTCGAGGCGACCTGGATGGTCGATCTCAACCAGGAGGCGGACTTCATCGGGAAATCCGCGCTGACCCGGATCTACGACGAGGGGATCACCCGCAAGCTGGTGGGTGTGGCCATGGGTGGCCCCGAAGTGGGCAGCTTCAACGACGGCTCGATGATCGACACCTTCCCGGTTCGGGATCCCAACGGACTGCGTATCGGAGACGTCACCTCCGCCTGCCACTCGCCGAGGCTGGACCGCAACATCGGTTACGCGATGGTGCCGATCAGCTACCACGAGGTGGGGACACCACTCGTGGTGGAGACCCAGCACGGCCCGCAGGAGGCCGAGGTGGTGGAAAAGCCGTTCCTCGACCCGAAGAAGCAGATCCCCAAGCAGTTCGAACGGCAGGAAGAAGCGGCGGTGTCGAAATGACCACGAACGCGCAACAACAGCTACAGCGTTACCTCCGCAACGCCCGTTACGAGGTTCTGCCGCTGCGGGGGGTCGTCGAGCAGGTGCGGGAACTGCCCGCCGGGACGACGGTGACCGTGACGTCCTCGCCCGCCAAGGGGACCGAAGCCACTCTGGACACGGCGGCACGGCTGCGTGACGAGGGCATGCACGTGGTCCCCCACCTGGCGGCACGACTGGTCCGGGACTCGGCCCACCTGAGCGATCTGCTCGCTCGGGTGAGCGACCTCGGTCTCACGGAGGTCTTCGTGATCGCCGGGGACGCCGAACGTCCGGCGGGCAGGTTCACCGACGCCCTGTCGTTACTGCGGGGCATGGAGGAGATCGGGACCAGGCCGCACCGGGTCGGGATCACCGGCTATCCGGAGCAGCACGCCTTCATCCCGGATCGCATGACCATCCAGGCCACCGACGAGAAGGCACGTTACGCCGACTACATCGTCTCGCAGATCTGCTACGACCCGAACACGATCGCCTCGTGGGTCAAGAGCATGCGAGCCAGGGGCGTCGAACTGCCGGTCTACATCGGTGCGCCGGGATCGATCGACCCGAGCAAGCTGCTGCGGATCTCGATGAAGATCGGGCTGGGCCAGTCCATGCGTTTCCTGCGGAAACAGCACGGCGTGGTGACCAAACTGCTGACCCGCTACACCCCGGAGAACGTGTTCGACGAGTTGTCGCCCTGTCTCGTGGATCCGGACTACAACATCGCGGGTTGGCACCTGTTCACCTTCAACGAGATCAGCAAGACCCGGCAATGGGCCATCGAGATGGCCGACCGGCTGCAGGAGGTGCCCGCATGAACATGCCGTCCGATCTGGACATCTCGCGGTCCTCGCCACGCAAACCGCTGGAGGAGGTCGCCGCGGATCTGGGGCTGGCTCCCCACCTGCTGGAGCCCTACGGCAGGGACGTCGCCAAGGTCTCCCTGAGTGCCCTCGACGAGCTCGGTGAGCAGAACCGGGCCAAGTACGTCCTGGTGTCGGCCATCACACCGACTCCGCTCGGCGAGGGCAAAACCACCACCACGGTCGGTCTCGGCCAGGCGCTGCACCACCTGGGAAAGCGATCGGCGGTCGCGATCCGACAGCCGTCCATGGGGCCGACGTTCGGCATCAAGGGCGGTGCGGCGGGAGGTGGATACAGCCAGGTGGTGCCCATGGAGGCGCTGAACCTGCACCTGACCGGCGATATGCACGCCGTCACGGCCGCCAACAACATGCTGGCGGCGATGGTGGACAACCACATCCACAAGGGCAACGAACTCGGGCTGGATCCCCACCGGGTGACCTGGCGACGAGTGGTCGACATCAACGACCGGGAGTTGCGCAACGTGGTGACCGGCCTGGGCGGCAGTGCCGACGGCACTCCGCACCAGACGGGTTTCGACATCACCGCGGCCAGCGAGGTGATGGCGGTGCTGGCGCTGTCCAACTCGCTGCACGACATGCGTGAACGGCTGGGCCGCATCGTCGTGGGCTACACCCACCAGGGGCAGCCGGTCACGGCGGAGCAGCTGGGTGCCGCCGGTGCGATGACGGTGATCATGCGGGAGGCGATCAAGCCCAACCTGATGCAGACCGTCGAGAACACACCGGTGCTGGTGCACGCGGGTCCGTTCGGCAACATCGCGCACGGCAACTCCTCCGTCGTGGCCGACCGCATCGCCAGCAGGTGTGCCGACTACGTGGTCACCGAGGCCGGTTTCGGTGCCGACATGGGGGCCGAACGGTTCTTCAACATCAAGTGCCGGACCTCCGGGTTGCGCCCGGACGCGGCGGTGCTGGTCGCCACCGTTCGGGCGTTGAAGGCGCACTCCGGGCGATTCCGCGTGGTGGCGGGCAAGGATCTTCCGGCGGAGATGCTCGACGAGAATCCGGAGGACGTGCTCGCGGGGGCCGACAACCTCCGCAAGCAGATCGAGAACCTGCGCATGCACGGTGTCTCACCCGTGGTGGCGGTGAACGCGTTCCCCACCGACCACCCCAGTGAGCACCAGGCGATCCGCGAGGTGGCCGAGAACGCGGGTGCCCGCGTGGCCATCAGCACCCATTTCACCGACGGTGGCAAGGGGGCGGTGGAACTGGCCGAAGCGGTCAGCGAGGCCGCCGAGGAACCCAGTCGGTTCGAACTGCTCTACCCCGACTCCGCGGATCTGCGCACCAAGATCGAGACGGTCGCCACCAGGGTCTACGGCGCCGACGGAGTTTCGTACACCCCCGCGGCGGAACGCGCGTTGCGCAGTTACACGGCCAACGGGTTCGATTCGCTGCCGGTGTGCATCGCCAAGACGCACCTGTCGTTGAGTTCCGATCCGAGCCTGTTGGGGGCTCCCACGGGATGGACGCTACCGGTGCGTGAGATCCGGGCTTCCGTTGGTGCCGGATTCGTCTACCCCATCTGTGGCGACATCCGCACCATGCCGGGGTTGAGTTCCCGGCCCGCCGCGGAGCGGATCGACATCGACGACCGCGGCGAGGTCGTCGGGCTGAGTTGAGCGGGATCCGCCGGCCCCCGTCGAGTCGTCGCCGTTTCGGCGGCGACTCGACTCTTGCCACTCCTCGATTCCTGCCACTCCGGGCTCGGAGCAACCTAGCGTTCCAGCGATGCGGGGTGCAGGTGTTCGACCCGATTGACCGCCTCGTCGAAGAACTGCGCGACGTGCGAGTCGTAGAGCGAGTACACCACCGCCCGGCCCGCACGGTCACCCTTGACCAACCAGAGGGATCGCAGCACGCGCAGCTGGTGCGACACCGCGGACTGCCCCATTCCCACCGCTTCCGCCAGCTGATTCACCGACCGCGCTCCCTGCCGCAGCTCACTCAGAATCAGCAGACGTGACGGTGTGGCCAGCGCCTGCAGCGTCTCGGCGACAGTGGCGGCCGAGCTCTGGTCCAGTCTTGCGGTCGGAGTGGGAACGTCGCGGAGTCCGTGACCCATGCGGGCAGTCTATCGGGGGCCCGGGTGCTCGATCGGTCAACGTGGTGGAAGTCGCGAGCGCCCCACTCAGCCGTCCGGCACCGCGGAGTTCCCGGTCACGGCCAGGACACTTCGTCCGGGCCGTGCTGATAGGTCACCGGCTCGGGAAGCCGGGGCGAGCGAGCGGAGCCAAAACAGCGATCTCACTCACACCGGGTCCGGCTTCGCGTACCGACGTGGTCACTCGACCTCGAGCTCGATGTCGACGTTGCCGCGCACCGCGTTGGAGTAGGGGCAGACCCCGTCGGCCGCTTCGGCGAGTTCGAGTGCCCGCTGCCGATCGACGCCGGGAATCCCGACACGCAGCGAGAGGCTCAGCCCGTATCCACCGTTGCCGTCCGGTCCCATTCCGACTCGCGCGGTGACGGTGGAGTCCTCAACGCTGACTTTGGCACGACGGGCCACCACCCGCAGCGCACTGTGGAAGCAAGCCGCGTATCCGGCCGCGAAGAGCTGCTCCGGATTGGTCGCCTCACCCCCTGGACCACCGAGTTCCTTGGGCACGGACAACCCGAGGTCGAGCACACCGTCCGAGGAACGGGTACGGCCGTCCCGTCCTTCGCCGCTGGCGGTGGCCTCTGCCGTGTACAACGCTGTCATCGTCACTCTCCCAGTCGCCGATCGGTTGGCGCGGGCAAGGCCGCGTGCCGCGACCACCCACCAAAAAGATAGCGGAAAACTAAATTGTGCACAACCTAATTGGGTGAGTCGCCCCGTACCGAGCCGCGAGGCGGAAGGGTGAACCGGGGCGCACTCACCCCGGAACTCGATCAGTACTGGTCGAACCGACCCACGTCGGTGACCCGGACCACCGCGACACCCGCCTCGTCCGAGGCGGGCAGGTCGACCTCGGCGCTGATTCCCCAGTCGTTGTTGCCCTCCGGATCACTGAAGACCTGGCGCACCAACCACCGCTGGGACTCCTCGGTGACCATGAACAGGCTCGGACCACGAGCGTCGGCATCGGTACCGAGCTCCTCGTGTTCGCCGAAGTACTCGTCCAGCGCGGCCTGCCAGTCCTCGGCCGTCCAGCCTTCCTCCCCGTCGAGTTCGCCGAGTTCGTCGAACCGCTCCCGCGCGGCCAGCTCCACGCGCCGGAACATGGCGTTGCGGACCTGCACCCGGAAGGCCCGCTTGTTGTCGGTGAGCTTGGCGGGCCCCTCGTCGACGGACTCGGCACCGGAGTCGTCCTCGCCCGGATTGCGCAGCCGTTCCCACTCGTCGAGCAGGCTGGAGTCCACCTGCCGCACCAGCTCGCCGAGCCACTCGATGATGTCGCCGAGCTCTTCACTCTTGGCGTCGTCGGGCACGGTGTGCCGCAGCGCCTTGTAGACGTCCGCGAGGTACCGCAGTACCAGCCCTTCCGAACGCGCCAGCCCGTAGTGGTTGACGAACTCCACGAAGTTCATCGCCCGCTCGTACATGTCCCTGGCCACGGACTTGGGAGAGAGCTCGTGCTCGGAAACCCAGGGATGCCCCTGCCGATAGGTCTCATAAGCGGCCTCGAGCATCTCGGCCAGCGGCTGCGGATGGGTGATGTCCTCGATCATCTCCATGCGCTGCTCGTACTCGATGCCCTCGGCCTTCATCCGCGCGATGGCCTCACCACGTTCCTTGGCCTGCTGCGCGCCCAGCACCTGACGCGGATCGTCCAGAGTGGCCTCGATGATCGACAGCACGTCGACCGCGTAGCTGGGCGAGGCCGGATCGAGCAGTTCGATCGCGGCCAACGCGAACGGCGACAGCGGCTGATTCAGCGCGAAGTCGAACTGCAGGTCCATGGTGACCCGGACCAGCCTGCCCTGCTCGTCCGGCTCGTCCAACTGCTCGACCACCCCGGCGGCCACGAGCGCGCGGTAGATGGAGATGGCCCGCAACATGTGCTTGCGCTGGGCCGGACGGTCCTCGTGGTTGTCGGTGAGCAGCTCACGCATCGCCGCGTAGGTGTCGCCGGGCCGGCTGATCACGTTGAGCAGCATGGCGTGGGTGACGTTGAAGCTCGACGTCAACGGTTCCGGCTCGGCCTCGACCAGTTTGTCGAAGGTCTTCTGTCCCCAGGACACGAAGCCCTCGGGCGCCTTCTTCTTGACGACCTTGCGGCGTTTCTTGGGATCGTCACCGGCCTTGGCCAGGGCGCGTTCGTTCTCGATGACGTGCTCGGGAGCCTGTACCACCACATAACCGTCGGTGTCGTACCCCGCGCGGCCCGCCCGGCCCGCGACCTGGTGGAACTCCCTGGCCTTGAGGTGGCGGGTGCGGCTGCCGTCGAACTTGGTCAACCCGGTCAGCAGCACGGTGCGGATGGGGACGTTGATCCCCACTCCGAGCGTGTCGGTACCGCAGATGACCTTGAGCAGTCCCGCCTGTGCGAGCTGCTCGACCAGACGGCGGTAACGCGGCAGCATACCCGCGTGGTGCACGCCGATACCGTGCCGGATCAACCTGGACAGTGTCTTGCCGAACCCCGCCGTGAATCGGAAGTCGCCGAGCTTCTCGGCTATGGCGTCGCGTTCGGCACGGCTGGCCACGTTCATGCTGACCAACGCCTGTGCCTGCTCCACCGCGGAGGCCTGGTTGAAGTAGACCACGTAGATCGGGGCCTGCCTGCCGTTGAGGAGCTCCTCGATCGTCTCGTGCAGCGGGGTCATCGCGTACCGGAAGGTCAGTGGCACCGGACGTTCGGCGGAACTGACCACGGCGGTCTCACGAGCGGTACGACGCGTGAGGTCCTTCTTGAAACCGGTGACGTCGCCGAGGGTCGCCGACATCAGCACGAACTGGGCCTGCGGCAGCTCCAGCATCGGCACCTGCCACGCCCAGCCACGCTGGGGCTCGGCGTAGAAGTGGAACTCGTCCATGACCACCTGGCCGACCTCGGCGCGTTCGCCGTCGCGCAGCGCGATGTTGGCCAGGATCTCGGCGGTGCAGCAGATGATCGGCGCGTCCGGGTTGACGCTGCTGTCGCCGGTCAGCATCCCGACGTTGTCGGCACCGAACAAGTCGACCAGCGAGAAGAACTTCTCCGAGACCAGCGCCTTGATCGGCGCGGTGTAGAAACTGCGCTGCTTGTTCGCCAGGGCGGTGAAGTGCGCACCGACCGCGATCAGGCTCTTCCCCGAACCCGTCGGGGTGCTGACGATCACGTTGGAGCCGGACACGACCTCCATCAGCGCCTCTTCCTGCGCGGGATAGAGCTCGAACCCCTGTTCGGTGGTCCAGCTGGTGAACCCGTCGAGCAGGGCGTCAGGATCGGTGTCGGGTGTCGGGGGAAGCTGGTCGGTAAGCGTCATCTCGGATTCCATCTTCCCTGTTCAGCTCGTGTCGGCACATGTGGGGTCGAACACCGTACCCGGAGTTCGTGCAGCCCCTCTCTTCGCGTTACGACTCCGAGCTGGAAACAGTTCAACGAAAACTGTAATATTGCATCGATGCTGACATGTGAGACTCGAGAAGAGGCGCTGACGCGCCTGGGCAGGGCGTTGGCCGATCCGACCCGGTGCCGTGTCCTGACGGCACTGCTGGAGGGAACCCACTACCCCGGCCTGCTGGCCGAACACCTCGAGCTGAGTCGGTCCAAAGTGTCCAACCACCTGGCCTGCCTGCGGGGCTGCGGACTGGTGGTGGCCACCTACCAGGGACGTCAGGTGCGTTACGAGCTCGCGGACGAGCACCTGGCCGAAGCGCTGCGCCATCTCGTCAAGGTGGTACTGGCCGTCGAACCGAGCGACTCCTGCGCCGAGGAGGATCGCCGCGCGCCGCTTGATTCCACGGAGGCGGGCCGGGGGAGAGCGGTGACCGCACTATGAATCGACCCAGGCACGAGCGGGGAAAACCCCGCGAGGATACCCGACCGGCCTCCGAGGGGCGGCCCGGCGAGCCCGCTCCCCTCCCCCTGACTTCGGGCTCGGATCTCCCCGGCGAACCGGAGGGTCCGTCGCGTCGGGCGGTACTGACCCGCAGACTGCGACTGCTGGTGCTGGCCACCATCTCCTACAACGTGATCGAGGCCGTGGTGGCCGTCACCAGCGGGATAGCCGCTTCCTCCGCCGCCCTGCTCGGTTTCGGACTGGACTCCGTGATCGAGGTCGCCTCGGCGGCCGCCGTGGCGTGGCAGTTCTCCGCACGAGAGGCGTCGACACGGCGGGCCCGTGAACGCGGGGCACTGCGCGTCATCGCGATCTCCTTCTTCGCGCTGGCCGCCTACGTGACCGTGACGGCGGTTCGCACGCTCCTCGGAGACACCGAGCCAGCGGCCTCGCCGGTGGGCATCGGACTGGCCGCGCTTTCACTGCTGGTCATGCCCGCCCTGTCACTGACCCAACGACGTACCGGGCGCCTGTTGGGATCGGCCAGCGCGATCGCCGACTCCAAGCAGACCCTGTTGTGTTCCTACTTGTCAGCGGTGCTGCTGGTGGGCCTACTTCTCAACGCCTCCTTGGGCTGGTTCTGGGCCGATCCGGCCGCGGCACTGGTCATCGCGGTTATGGCGGTCAAGGAAGGCCGCGAGGCATGGCGCGGTGACGGGTGCTGCGCCCAAGGTGGACTCGCCACCGCCTTCTCCTCGGACTCCGCCCCGGCCTGCTGCGGTCCGGGACACGATTGCTGCGACGAATAGCGAGATCCCGTCGATCCGGCTCCCGCGGCGACTCGTCCGGCGGAACCTCCCGACACAGACCTCGAACCGTGGGAGCTGATCGACCACTGCCCGCTGCGGGCGATTCCTCGGATTCCCACCGGCCGAGCGTGGCACAGCGCTCTTCGGGAGCGCTCCCGCTTCAAGTTTCACTTCTACCGATCCTGAACAGCGACTCCAGCGAGCCGTGGCCAACCACCTCGGAAACGAATGTGACCTTGACAACACAACAATAACGGGCAGAATCAGTCAGCAACAAAAATCAGAACGGAGGATAACGGGCATGTACGGGGCGGAGCGTCGGCAGGTGCTGGTGCAGCGGGCACGCCGCGACGGTCGTATCGACGTCGCGGAGGCGTCCACGGAGCTCGAGGTAGCGCCGGAGACCATTCGACGCGACCTCGGCACGTTGGAACGCCAAGGACTACTGCGCCGCGTGTACGGCGGGGCGATCCCGCAGGAACGACTCGACTTCGAACCGGGCGTCTCACAGCGAGACCAGACAGCAGCCGCGGAAAAGGACCGAGTGGCACGTGCCGCGCTGGACCTGGTGCCCGAGAGGGGAACGCTGCTGTTGGACGCGGGAACCACCACGAGCCGGGTGGCGGGCCTGCTGCCCACCGACCGCGAACTGACAGTGGTCACCAACTCCCTTCCGGTGGCCAACCAGTTGGCCAATCGTGGCAACCTCGACCTGCATCTGCTCGGCGGTCGGGTGCGAGGCACCACGCTGGCAGCTGTCGAGTACTGGGCACTGAGCGTGCTGGACGGTCTGACCGTCGACGTCGGTCTGCTCGGCACGAACGGTTTCTCCGCCGAGCGGGGCTGCACCACCCCGGACAGCGCGGAAAGCGCGGTGAAATCGGCGATGGTGCGGTCCTGCCGCGAACGGGTCCTGCTGGCGGACAACACCAAGTACGGACGCGACCACTTCAGCCGTTTCGCCGAGATATCCGATCTCGATGTGCTGATCACCAACAGTGGGTTGCACGAGACGGCGGTGTCCGAGCTGCGCGAGTGCGGAACGGACGTGGTACTGACATGATCGTCACCGTCACCCCCAACCCCAGTCTGGATCGCAGCGTACTGCTCGATCGTCTCGATCGGGGGGAGGTTCACCGCGCCGGTGGAGTACACGTGGATCCCGGCGGCAAAGGGGTCAACGTCGCCCGCGTGTTGACCGCGGCCGATCACAGCACCGTGGCAGTACTACCGACCGGAGGGGTCGAGGGCAACAGCCTCGCCGAGCTGCTCGCACCGGAGGCCGTCTCCGTCGTCGAGGTGCCCGTGGAGGCTGCCACCCGCAGCAACCTCACCCTGGTCGAGGCCGACGGGACCACCACCAAGATCAACGAACCCGGGAACGCGCTGACCACCGGCGAGCTGGAGGCGTTGCGCACCCGGTTGGGTGAGATGGCCACACGAGCGCGATGGGTGGTGGCGAGTGGGAGCCTGCCGCACGGTTGCCCCGACGACTACTACGCCGGTCTGGTGCGAACCGCCCGCGCGGCCGGCGCGAAGGTCGCGGTGGACTCCTCGGGGGCCGCGCTGGCCGAGGCGTGCGCGGCAGGTCCCGATCTGCTCGCCCCCAACCTGGCGGAACTGACCGAACTGGCGGGACACCGGCCCGCTGACCTCGCCGAAGTGGCCGCCACCGCACGAGCGGTTCGTTCCGAGGGCACCGGTTCCGTGCTGGTCACCCTCGGCGAGCGCGGCGCACTGCTCGTCGGGGGCGAATCGGCCTGGTTCGGCACGAGCAACGCCCGGAGGGTGCGCAGCACGGTCGGCGCGGGCGATGCCGCGCTGGCCGGGTACCTGCTCGCGGGCGGAGACGGACCGGAAGCCTTGCGCTCCGCCGTGGCCTACGGCTCGGCAGCCGTGGAACTGCCGGGTAGCCGGATGCCCACCCCGAAAGAGCTGCGGATCGAACAGGTGCGGATCACCGAAGTCGACGAATCAGGTCGGCTCGACCCCACGTCGCCGTAACGGAGTCGAAGAATGAGCAGTGAACTGATCACCACCGAACTGGTCGATTTGGACCTGCCAGACACGGATCGCCGTGCCGCGATCCGCTCATTGGCCGATCGACTGGTCAACGCCGAACGCGTCACCGACATCGAACGTTTCCTCGACGATGTCGAGACCCGCGAACAACAGATGGCCACCGGCATGCGGGGTGGTATCGGCATCCCGCACTGCCGCTCGGCTGCCGTGACCGCTCCGAGCCTGGCGTTCGGGCGCAGCTCCACGGGGATCGATTTCGGTTCCGAGGACGGTCCGGCGAACCTGATCTTTCTGATAGCCGCGCCGGAAGGCGGGGATTCGGACCACATGGCGGTGCTGGCCTCGCTGGCACGTCGACTGATGCGGGGAGAGTTCAAACGAACCCTGCTCGACGCGAACGACCCGGCCGTGGTCGCTTCCTACGTGCGTGAGGAGGTAAAACCTTGAAGTTCGTTGCCGTGACCGCGTGTCCCACCGGAATAGCGCACACCTACATGGCTGCCGAGGCGCTGGAACAGGCCGCTCGTGACCGGGGTGACGAGCTCAGCGTCGAGACGCAGGGGGCGGCCGGTTCCGATCCGTTGTCCGAACAGGACATAGCCGCCGCCGACGCCGTGATTCTGGCCGCCGACGTCGGGGTCGGCGAACGCGACAGGTTCACCGGCAAGCCCGTCGTCGAGGCGAGCGTGAAGCAGGCCGTCGACAGTGCCGCTTCCCTGCTCGAACGCGCGGCGGCAGCCGAGCCGATGCGCGTGGGATCCGGTTCGGGCGGCCCGAGCTCGGACCCGGCCACGAAGGTCACCGCGAACGCCTCGGCGGCCGTGCGGCTCCGCCAGTGGTTGATGACCGGGGTCAGCTACGTGATCCCGTTCGTCGCCGCTGGTGGACTGTTGATCGCGCTGAGCTTCGCGCTGGGCGGTTACCAGATCACCGAAGCGCCGGACGTCACCGAGCGGTTCGATCCGGCGAGTCTGACCAGCTGGGCCGCGTTGGCGAACCAGATCGGCACTGCCGCTTTCGAGTTCCTCGTCCCGGTGCTCGCCGGTTTCATCGCGTTCGCGATGGCCGAGCGCCCCGCACTGGTTCCCGGTTTCGTGGGCGGCGCGGCGGCTGTCGCGGTCGGCGCCGGGTTCCTCGGCGGTCTGATCGCGGGACTGCTGGCAGGCGGTGTCGTCGCCGGTCTGCGCAGGATCAAAGTGCCCTCGGCCGTCGCGGGCATCATGCCGGTGGTCGTGCTACCCCTGTTCGGCTCGATGGTGGTCGGCACCCTGATGTTCGTGGTGCTCGGCAAGCCCATCGCTGCCGCGATGACCGCTCTCACGGACTGGCTCAACGGGCTCAGCGGTGCGAACGCGATGCTGCTGGGCGCGGTGCTCGGTGGAATGATCGCTTTCGACCTCGGCGGTCCCGTCAACAAGGTCGCCTACACCTTCGCGGTCGGCGGACTGACCACCGGTAGCGAGACGGCGCTGGAGATCATGGCCGCCGTGATGGCTGCGGGGATGGTGCCACCGTTGGCGATGGCGCTGGCCGCGACCGTGCACGCGAGGTCGTTCTCCGCCGCCGAGCGGGAGAGCTCACGTCCCGCCTGGCTGTTGGGGGCCTCGTTCATCACCGAAGGAGCGATTCCGTTCGCCGCTTCGGACCCGCTGCGGGTCATCCCGTCGATGATCCTCGGCTCGGCGAGCGCGGGTGCGCTGTCCATGTTCTTCGGCGCGACGTTGCGCGCCCCGCACGGCGGGTTGTTCGTGCTCCCGCTGGTCGGCGACCCGCTGCTGTACGTGGTGGCGATCCTCGCGGGAGTGGTGGTGGCCGCGTCCGTGGTGATCGCTGCCAAGACGTTCGTGGGACGCGGGGCGACGTCGAAGGAACAGGCCCCGGAGACCGAAGGGGCCGTTGCCGCCTGAAGCCGATGGTGAAACCGAGCGGGAACGTCGGTTCACCCGTTCGTCAGCGGCGACCGGACAACCGGGCGCCACCTGGAGAGGAGTAACGGAATGCACCAGCGTCGCGTGACGATCGCGTCGAAGGTCGGTTTGCACGCCCGTCCCGCGGGACTGTTGGCGACGAACGCGGCCGCACAACCGCTGCCGGTGACCATCGCCAAGGTCACCGACGGCACGCCGGGCGGACCTGTGGATGCCGCGAGCGTGCTGGGACTCATGACGCTCGGGGCCGAGCACGGCGACGAGGTCGAACTGGCCGCCGAGGGCGACGGTGCCGAAGCGGTGCTGGACGAGCTGGTGGAGCTGCTGGGCCGCGACCTCGACGGGGAGCCCACCTCCTGACACGAGTGCGCTGACCCGCCCACATGACGGCGCGGATGGACGACCCCCTCACCACACGCGGCCCCGTGGGGACGGCGACGGTGGGCAAGACAGGCGGACCTGCCGAACGCGGTCGCGTCCGGCAGGTCAGGCCGCAGCGCCCGCCGGGGTGTACATGAGCACAACCACTCCGAGCAGGCAGATCGGCGCGCCCATCACGTCGTGGCGCTCGGGGCCGTTAACCGTCCAGCACTACAGCCCTGGGCCAACCACGGCGACTCCGAACACGAATTCTCCGGTCGCACACTACGGATGATCGTCCACACCAGCGTCGGAGGCCGTGCCGCGCGGGTCCGCCACCGGACACAGCCTCGCACGGCAGACCTCCTGAGCCTCCCCTCCCCCGGTGACCACTCCGCCGAGCAGTCGGGGAAGCCTTACACGTCCACGGTGAACTCGTGGTTCTACGTCGACGGTCTCGACGTGCTCGGCCACGGTGCTCGTGGCGCAGTCGTCACACTCGGCGACTCCATCACGGATAGCTACGGGTCGACCGAGGGTGCCAACCACCGCCGGCCCGACTTCCTGACCGACCGCCTGCGGTACCAGACGCCCCGGGGACGCCTGGGCGTGCTCAACGCCGGAATCAGCGGTAACCGGATCCTGTTCGACAACCAACCGGGGTACTCCTTCGGCCCGAACGCGGTCTCCCGGACCGACCGGGACGTGCCGGCGCGGAGCGGCACACGCACGGTGGTGCTGTTCGAAGGAATCAACGACATCCAGCAGCGACAGCACCAGGACGATCCGAACCGGATCATCGCCGGGATGAGGCGGATCGTCCGAAAGGCACACGGGGCGGGCACGCGAGTGGGCGGCGGAACGATCACTCCCTTCGAAGGTTGGAGTTCGTACACACCGAAGCCGGCGGCGACTCGACAGGCGGTCAACGAGTGGATCCGCACCGGTGACGCGTTCGACGCGGTGGTCGACTTCGACGCGGCGATGCGCGATCCCTCCGACCGAAACCTCGGCGAGACCGGTGTTCCAACCACTTCCTGGTATCCACCTAGAGCGGGAACGCTCCCAAGAAAGATAACCATATCTCCCCTGCGCACTACCTATACCACTCGTGGAGTCGAAATGACTTCGCGCAACTTTGAGTCCCTTTAGGACAAAATCGGAACACGAATCGTACTGTGAGAGGGTTCACAACTTCCGCCGCTCTCGCTAGAGTTTTTTTGGGAGCGCTCCCATACACCGTGTTCCTCTCTCTAGGAGACGAAATGTCCAAGCGTTCCGTTCGTCGACGCACCGGCGTCCTGACGCGGGTGGTGGCCCTGTCCGCCGCCGTCACCGCGATGTTCGCCGGAATGCAGATGGGCCAGCCGGAAGAGGCCAGCGCCCACGGGTCCGCGACCGACCCGCCCTCCCGCAACTACGGCTGCTGGGACCGTTGGGCGGACAACTTCCAGTCCCCCGCGATGGAAGAAGAGGACCCGATGTGTTGGCAGGCGTGGCAGGCCAACCCGAACGCGATGTGGAACTGGAACGGTCTGTACGTCAACGGCGTCAACGGCAACCACGAGTCCGCCATCCCGGACGGCCAGCTGTGCAGCGCCGGTAGGGACCGCTACGCCGCGCTCGACGAGCCGGGCCAGTGGAAGACCGTCACCAAGGACAACCAGTTCTCGGTGACCATCACCGATCAGGCCCAGCACGGTGCGGACTACTACAAGGTCTACATCACCAAGCAGGGCTTCGACCCCACGACCCAGCGGCTCGGGTGGGACAACCTCGAACTGGTCACCGAGACCGGCTCACGTCCGCCCGCCACGACCACGACGATCGACAACATCGACGCGGGTGACCGCACCGGCCGTCACATCGTCTACACGGTCTGGCAGGCCTCGCACATGGATCAGTCCTACTACTTCTGCAGCGACGTGAAGTTCAACGGGAACTGACGGGACGGGTGTCGCTGATCCGGTTCGTCGCACACTCGATGCCCGGGGCGCCGCCCCGGGCATCGATACGTTCCCGCACCGGGGGATGAGCTCGGCCGCTCGCCTCGACGAGCCGCCGCGCCCGGATACAGCACCGCGACCGTGGCAGCACGAGCTCGACGGCCGTGATTCATAATGTCGCGTACCGAGAACTCCTCACCGGCAGCTTCAGGAGCAAGCGTGCGCATCGCGTTCAGCAGTCAACCGGTCTACTCCCACCTCGTCCCCGCTCTGTTGCCACTCGCGGGACTCGCTGCCGAAGCGGGGCACGAGATCGGGGTGCTGACCTCGCCGGATCTCGCCGAGGAGGTACGTGCTTTCGGACTGACCCCGCTGGTACTTCCGAACGCGATGGGGCCGCGGGAAATCCTCCAACGGCCGGAGACCGTCGAACGTCTCGGCATCGACTCCTCCGTGATGGCCGGTCTCGGGCAACACACGATCCGTGCCGAGCCCGACTACTTCGCACGCGTCTTCGCCGGAGCGGTCGCGGGTGACACCGCCGAGGAGGCGATCGAATCACTGCGTTCGTTCGGACCGGACCTGCTGGTACGCGAGACGGCGGACTACCCGGCCTACTACGCCGCCGAATACCTCGGCATCCCGCACGCGGCGCTGGACACCGGCCCACTGGGGCCGCACGACCACGAGGACGTGCTGGACATGATCAACGAGCAGCGCGAGCGGCTCGGCATGTCCGGCGTCTCCGATCCGCTGCATCAGTTCCGGCATCGCAGGCTCAGCATCGTTCCCGAGAGTTTCTACCCGGAGCACCTGCGACTGGACTCGGCGGTTCACTACCGGTCACCGCGCGCGGCGGAGCAGCGACTCGATCCCGCGATCGCGGAACTACCGGGCGATCGACCGCTGGTGCTGGCCACGCTGGGGTCCAACGCGGCGGCACCGCACGACGCCGGAACCAAGGGGTTGTTGAACACGATCGTCGAGGCCCTCGGCGATCTGCGGGTGACCGGGGTCGTCGCGCTGGGCAGGGGAGTCGGCCCGGAGGACTGGGAGGGGGCGCGCCCGGACAACGTGTACCTGACCTCCTTCGTCCAGCAACAGCTGTTGCTGCCCGCCTGCGACGCGTTCCTCACCCACGGCGGTTTCAACGGGGTCCGGGAAGCGCTCAGCAGCGGAGTGCCGATGGCCGTGCTGCCGGCCTCCGCCGAACAACCCGCCAACGCCGACCGGGTGGAACGGCTCGGCGCGGGGAAACGGCTCGACCTCGAGAACGTCTCGCACGATTCGCTACGCACGACGGTGGGGACCGTGCTCGCCGACTCCGCCCACCGGCACCGTGCCAGGGCCATCGAGCGGGAGTTCCTCGCACTGCCGCCGTTCCCCGAGATGGTCACCGAGCTGGAGAGATTGGGCGGGCGTTGACCACGCGGAGGGTGACCGGGCACTCGGTTAACGCCGGCTAACAAATTTGGGACACGCATCACACCTCACGTATGTCTCGATCAGTGGACCACCGGAATACCATCGGCTCCCATGACGGCGTCGGAACGCTCAGCGGGGAGCGAACACGGAGACCGGCGGGACCTGATGGCGGGCTTCGAACTGCCCACACACCGCCAGTGGCAGGAACAGGTCGAGCAGGTGCTGCGCAGGTCCGATCTGCTGAAGCAGGAGGCGCCCACCCCTGAGGCGCCGGAGGAATTGCTGGACACACGCCTGCACGACGGTTTCGACGTTCACCCGCTCTACACCGCCCGCACGGGGCATTCGCGAACCGGTCTTCCCGGATCCGCACCTTTCACCAGGAACAGTCTGACAGCGGGTGGCGTCGAGAACGGGTGGGACGTGCGCCAGTACCACGACGATCCCGACGTCGACATCACCAGCCGCGAGGTCCTCGCCGATCTGGTCGGCGGGGCGAGCTCGGTGTGGCTGCGGGTGGGGGCGGGCGGCATCGCGGTGGACGAACTCGGCGACGCGCTGCACGGGGTGCGGCTGGACATGGCCGGTGTGGTGTTGCGAGCCGGCGAGCAGTACGAGGCGGCGGCGGACGAGCTGCTGCGGGCGGCCGAGCGATCGAACGTGCCGTACGAGTCGCTGCGCGGCAATCTCGGCGCCGATCCCCTGGGGTTGCGGGCACGAACCGGTCAGCCGCACGAGACGGCTCCGGCGATCGAGCTGGCACGGCGCTGGGCGCGCACGTGCCCCGGTATGCGGGCGATCAGCGTGGACGGGCTCCCCTATCACGACGCGGGTGGTTCGGATGCCGAGGAACTGGGGTGCGCCGTGGCCGCGGGGGTCGAGTACCTGCGCTCGCTGTCCGAGACCGACCTGGATCTGGACACGGCGGCCGGACTGCTGGAGTTCCGGTTCGCCGCCACGGTGGACCAGTTCAGCACCACGGCCAAGCTCCGCGCGGCACGACGGATGTGGGAACGGGTACTGCGGGCCTGTGGAGTCACCCCCCGAGCCCGGGGCCAGCACCAGCACGCCGTGACTTCCTCTGCCATGCTCACCCGGCGCGACCCCTGGGTGAACATGCTGCGTTCGACCATCGCCGCGTTCGCCGCGGCAGCGGGCGGCGCCACGGCGATCACGGTCCAGCCGTTCGACGCCGCGCTCGGACTGCCGGATGCGTTCTCCCGCCGGATGGCCCGCAACATCCAGGCACTGCTGTTGCACGAGACGCACCTGGGACAGGTGATCGACCCGGCGGGTGGCTCGTACTACGTGGAGTCGCTGACCGACGAACTCGCCGGGGCGGGCTGGAGCTGGTTCCGGCGTATCGAGGCCGAGGGCGGTTTGACCGCCGCACTGGAGTCCGGTCTGGTCGCCGATCGACTGGCCGGGACGTGGCGGGAACGTGAACGGGCGATCGCCTGCCGGACCGACCCGATAACCGGAGTCAGCGAGTTCCCCGATCCCGGTGAACAGCCAATCGTGCGCGCTCCCCGTCCGGCGGATCCGGAGAGCGGCGGATTGCCCCGACATCGCTACGCGGAGGAGTACGAACGGCTGCGTGACGATGCCGACCGAGCGGCCGAACAACCACGGGGACGACCGCGGGTGTTCCTGGCGACGCTGGGGCCGCTGGCTTCCTACACCGCACGTGCCTCCTTCGTGCGGAATCTGCTCGCGGCGGGCGGTGTGGAAACGACCGAGGCGGGCGAGACCGGGGACTCGGCGGCGGTGGTAACCGCGTTCGAGCGGGCCGGAACTCCGTTGGTGTGCCTGTGCTCGACGGACCGGCTCTACGACGAGCGCGCCGAGGAGACCGCGCTGGCGCTCCGAGCGGCGGGCGCGGAGCTGGTACTGCTCGCGGGGAAGTCCCGCGGTTCGATCGCGGCGAGCGTGGACGGATTCGTGCACGCGGGTGGCGACGCACCGGCAGTACTGAACGACATCCACCAGCGCTGGGGCGTGTCGACCCCGGCCGTAGCGAAGGCGACACCATGAGCAGCCACGGCAGGATTCCGGATTTCGCCGACGTAGAGCTGGACGATCCACCGGTCGAGGCCGACACGCCGGAATGGCACCGACAGCTACGGGCCACCACCGACCGGGACGCGGAGTCGCTGAGCTGGCACGCTCCGGAAGGCATCGACATCAAGCCGCTCTACACCGAGGAGGACACCTCGGGGCTGCGCTTTCCGCACGGTTACCCGGGAATCGCGCCGTACCTGCGCGGTCCTTACTCCACGATGTACGTCAACAAACCGTGGACGGTCCGGCAGTACGCCGGGTTCTCCACCGCCGCCGAGTCCAACGCGTTCTACCGACGCAACCTCGCCGCGGGACAGAAGGGACTGTCGGTGGCGTTCGACCTCGCCACGCACCGCGGTTACGACTCGGATCACCCCCGCGTGTCCGGTGACGTGGGGATGGCGGGAGTGGCCATCGACTCGATCCTGGACATGCGGCAGCTGTTCGACGGGATACCGCTGGACAACATGAGCGTGTCCATGACCATGAACGGCGCGGTGCTCCCGGTGCTGGCGCTGTTCATCGTCGCGGCCGAGGAGCAGGGTGTGCCGCCGGAGAAACTGGCGGGGACCATCCAGAACGACATCCTCAAGGAGTTCATGGTCCGCAACACCTACATCTACCCACCACGACCTTCGATGCGGATCATCTCCGACATCTTCGCCTACACCTCGGCGCGGATGCCGAAGTTCAACTCGATCTCCATTTCCGGATACCACATCCAGGAGGCCGGTGCCACCGCCGACCTGGAGCTGGCCTACACCCTGGCCGACGGGCTCGACTACATCCGGGCGGGTAGGGACGCAGGCCTGGACATCGACTCCTTCGCGCCCAGGTTGTCGTTCTTCTGGGGAATCGGGATGCACTTCGGCATGGAGGTGGCCAAGCTGCGTGCCGCCAGGTTGCTGTGGGCACAGCTGGTGTCGCGGTTCGAGCCCACCGACTCCAAGTCGCTGTCACTGCGCACCCACTCGCAGACCTCCGGTTGGTCGCTGACCGCGCAGGACGCGTTCAACAACGTGGCACGCACCTGCGTGGAGGCCATGGCCGCCACCCAGGGGCACACGCAGTCACTGCACACCAACGCCCTGGACGAGGCACTGGCGCTGCCCACCGACTTCTCGGCCCGCATCGCGCGCAACACCCAGCTCCTGCTGCAGCAGGAGTCCGGCACCACCCGGACCATCGATCCCTGGGGCGGCAGCCACTACGTCGAGAGCCTCACGCGAGATCTCGCGGAACGAGCCGAGGTGCACCTCGACGAGATCGAGCAGGCCGGTGGGATGGCCGCCGCGATCGAGGCCGGGATCCCCAAGATGCGCATCGAGGAGGCCGCGGCACGCACCCAGGCACGAATCGACTCCGGCCGCCAGCCGCTGATCGGTGTCAACCTGTACCAACCGGACGGCACGGAGGGGGACGGTGGCCCCGAAGTACGCAAGGTGGACAACAGCGCGGTGCGGGCCGAACAGCTCGACAAGCTGCGCAGGCTGCGCGAGGAGCGCGACGATCAGGCATGTTCCGACGCGCTGCGCAGGCTCACCGCCGTCGCACAGGCCACTGTGGATGGTGAGCGCCCCGACGACCTGGAGCACAACCTGCTCACGCTGGCCGTTGACGCCGCGCGCGCCCACGCCACGGTGGGCGAGATCTCGGACGCTCTCGAAGCCGCTTTCGGTCGCCACTCCGGGCAGATCCGTACCATCTCCGGGGTGTACAGCGAGGAGGCAGGCCACGACAGCGCGATCGACCGGGTCAGTACCACCGTTTCGGAGTTCGCGGAGGACGAGGGCCGCAGACCCCGCATCCTGGTCGCGAAGATGGGACAGGACGGGCACGACCGGGGGCAGAAGGTCATCGCCACCGCGTTCGCCGACCTGGGGTTCGACGTCGACGTCGGCCCGCTGTTCCAGACACCGGCCGAGGTGGCCCAGCAGGCCGCCGAGTCCGACGTGCACCTCGTCGGGGTTTCCTCGCTGGCCGCTGGGCACCTGACGCTGGTTCCCGCGCTGCGCGCCGAGCTGGACGCGTTGGACCGCGAGGACATCATGATCGTGGTCGGCGGGGTGATCCCGCCCGCCGACCACGAGGCGCTGCACGAGGCGGGTGCCTCCGCAGTGTTCGGACCGGGCACCGTGATCGCCGAGGCGGCGGAGCGGCTGTTGCGGCAGCTGCGCGTCGAGCTCGGCCACGACGGGTGAGAGCGGACCATGCCGCGAACCATCGATGTGGACAAGCTCGCCGAGGGCGTGCTGGCCGGCTCCCGCACCACGCTGGCGCGGGCGATCACCCTGGTCGAGTCGACACGTTCGGATCATCGGGACAAGGCCCAACGACTGCTGACCGAGTTGCTGCCCCACTCGGGAGGTGCGCGTCGTATCGGCGTCACCGGGGTGCCTGGCGTCGGAAAGTCCACCTTCATCGAGTCGTTGGGCACCAGACTCACCGGCGAGGGACACCGGGTTGCGGTACTGGCCGTGGACCCCTCCTCCAACCGCAGCGGCGGAAGCATCCTGGGCGACAAGACCAGGATGGGGGCGCTGGCCTCCGATCCCGCCGCCTTCGTGCGTCCCTCCCCCAGCGCCGGAACACTCGGCGGGGTCGCCAGGGCCACCAGGGAGACCATAGTGCTCATGGAGGCCGCGGGCTTCGACGTGGTCCTGGTGGAGACCGTCGGGGTCGGACAGTCCGAGGTGACCGTGGCGGGGATGGTGGACTGCTTTCTGCTGCTGACCATCGCGCGAACCGGTGACCAACTGCAGGGGATCAAGCGTGGCGTGCTGGAGTTGGCCGACATCGTGGCCGTGAACAAGGCCGACGGCCCGCACGAGGACGAAGCTCGGCAGTCCGCCCGCGAGTTGCGGGGCGCGCTGCGGCTGCTGACCCCGCCGAACGCGTCGTGGAATCCGCGAATCACCACCTGCAGCGGACTCAACGGAACTGGGCTGGACAAGCTCTGGCAGCAGGTGTTGGAGCACCACACCGCGCTCTCCGAAGCCGGTGAGCTGGCGGAGAAACGCAGTGAGCAGCGGTTGGAATGGACCTGGGAACTGGTGCGGGACCAGCTGATGAGCGAACTCCTCGCCGACTCCGGGGTGGAGCGGACCCGCGAGGAGATCGAACAACGGGTACGCGACGGCGAGATGACCGCGGGGATGGCGGCCGAACGGATCCTGCGGGCCTTCCGGGAACGGTGAGCGGCAGCCCGCGGAACGGCGCGGGAACGGCTCCGGCTCCTTCCCGGTAGGCGTAGGGCTCCTTCCCGGTAGGCGTAGGGCTCCTTCCCGGTAGGCGTAGGGCTCCTTCCCGGTAGGCGTAGCGCATCGCCGATTTCTCGCGAAATCGCCGCCGCGACGCGGTTCGGGCGGTATCGATGACCGGTGCGAAGGCCCCCGCGGGAAGACCGGTGACAGCCACCCGGGCGTCAATTCCTCGCGAAATGCACATCGGGGAGGGAGCTCACGTTCACAACGACAAGGTCATGTCCCTGAACTCGGGCCACACGCGCTGCCAGTCGACACCGGTGACGTCGGCGAGGTGGATCGGTTGTCCCCGCACCACGTTGTCGACCCCAGGACCGTTGTTCACGGTACCGACCCGACGGACCCTGTCGAAGTGCTCACGCACGCCGGGCGCGATCTCACCGATGTGGATCACGGTGGTGGTTCCGGCAGGGGGATGCCCGAAGAACCAGAATCCCCGCGAGCCGCTGTAGGCATCGGGAAGATCGGCTCGCCTCCCGTGGAACTCCACCGCCGAGGCGGTCCAGTAGTGCGAACCGATCACCACGGTGTGCTCCCGCCGCCGCGGTGGAAGATCTCGGTAGATATCGCCCACATCGGTGGCCAGCTTGGGCCATCCGATCTCACTGCCGCGGAAGTCGACCGGGCTGGTGTCACGTTCGGCGAAGGACTCCACCGAGGCGATGGGCAGCGACTGCACCGTCACCATCACCGACACGGCCAGCGCGGGCCAGGCCAGCCATCCCCGACCACGCCGGTTCTCCCCCGCGAGGACCTCGCGGCGACGCTGGAATCCCAGCGCGCCCGCCGCCCACAGCGCGGGGAACACCCCTGCCACGTAGTACGGTTTGCCGCCCACCGCCAGGAACACCACGAGCACCCCGACCGCGCTCCACCCCAGGAACCGGTAGGGGCGCGTCTCCTCGGCGCGCAGCAGTCGCCACAGGCCGTACCCGCCGAGCACCAGACCGAACACCAGCCCCAACAGGGCGAGCATGCCGACGAAGCTGAACAACCGCCCTCCTACCGAAGTCATCTCGGTCGAGGAGGAACTTGCCACGGCCAGCTGCGGCCAGCCGTGCGTGAACTGCCACACCACGGTCGGAACGGTAACCACTGCCGCGATCAGCGCACCGACCCACAACAGTGGCCGCCGAAAGATCGCACGGGGGCCGAGGACTGCCAGCGTCAGCAGGGTAACCACCACGAACACGGCGATGTGGATCTTGACCTGCACGCTCAGGGCCACCACCACACCGGACAACAGCAACAACCGATCGTCGGCCTCACCCGCGCAGTGGGTACGTACCCATCGCAGGAGCAGCAACGTCAGCAGTGTCCAGCCCAGGATGTCGAGACCTATGGTGTTGAGGTTGCGGTACATCGACGCGAAGGCGAGCACGAAGGCCGTCGCGGTGAAAGCCTGCGCACGACGGTCACCTCCCAGTTCGCGGACGACGAGCGCGGCCACCACCGCCCCCACCCCGAAGGCGAGGATCGAGGGGGCGCGCAGCGCGATCAGCGAACCGGGGAACAACCACTCCATGGCCACGGCGAGCAACGGAACGACCGGCTGCTGGTCGGCGTATCCCCAGGCCGGGTTAGTACCGGCGATCACGAAGTACAGTTCGTCCCCGAAGTAGCCGTACCGCCCGGCGAAGGCGAACATCACCGCTACGGCCACCACGACGACGGCCGAGACCGGAACGAGCGCGAACGGACGACGAGCGGGGAACGGACCGCTCCCCACCTCCCGCGCGGTGCTCTCCACGACGTTTTCCCTCCGTACCGAGAATCGTGCACCAACCGGAACGAGGAAACCCGACGTCCGCCCCGCCCCGAACGGAAGCCTCGGCTACGAGGCGTCCGACGCGGGTGCGTCTTCCCGCAGCAACTCCGTCATCTCCGACGCCGACAGCGCCTCGGAGCAGAACGGGCCGGATCCGATGTCACAGCCCTGCTCCCGCCACAACCGGGCCTGTCCCCCGGTACGCACTTCCGGCACTGCCAACGGAATGCCGCAGGAACGCACCAGTGGGATCATACCGACGAGCGCCCTGAGCTCCGGGGACTCGAAGGTCTCGTCCTCCTCGGCGAGTCGGACGAGATCGGGCGCCAGCAGCACCGCACGGGTGGGGAACTTCCGGAGGAAGCGCAGTTCGGCGGGAGCGGCGCGGAACTCGTGGGCCGCCGTACGCACCCCCATGTCCGCCAGGGTCGCGACGTTGTCAGCGGCTTCCCCACCGGTTCCCATCAATGCCGTCATCGACATGCACAGCAGCAGCCGGCTCGGGTCCGGCGATTCCTCCTCGACGACGCGTCGAACGCGGGACACCAGATCCGGGTCGCGGGACTGGTTGGGACTGAGCCCCACCACGAGCTGGTGGTCGAATCCGGCCGCGTGCCACTCGGACAGCTGTCGCCAGGCGGTACGCAGCGCCCAGTCGCGCAGCGCGAGGGTGATACCGGAACGTTCGGCCAGGCGGAGACACGCGTCGTGCTCCAGCCGTTCGTGCCCCTCCGGCTGCCACGCCAGCCGTGCCTCGACTGCCACGAGCTCTCCGTCGGTCAACGAGACCAGTGGCCGGTAACCGACCTCGAACTCCCCGAGTTCCAGAGCGCCGGGCATGATGGCGGCCAGTTTGGCCTCGGTCAGTTCGACGGGAGCCCGGTGCGGGTCGAACACGGCCCACTGCCGTTTCCCGGCCTGCTCCGCACTGCGCAGCGCCACTCCCGCGGCCCACAGCATGTCGGTGGGCTCGGCATCGCCTACCGAACGCTGTACGACACCGATGCTGGCCGTGGGCGCCAAGCCGTTGCCGTTGATGTAGATCGGCTCGTCGAGTTCGGTGTTGATCAGTTCGGCGAACTCCGCGATCCCCGGAGTACCGGGGCACTGCCGGAGCAGCACGGCGAACTCCGTTCCACCGATCCGGGCGACCAGCCCGTCCTCGTACCGGACGAGTCCGGAGAGCCGGTTGGCGACCGACTGCACGATGCTGTCACCGATCTCGTAACCGAGCCCGTGGTTGATGAGCCCGAAACCGTCGAGCCGCAGCTGGTAGAGCGTGAGCCGCTCGTCGGACGCGAAGGAAGCGAGCGCCCCTTCCAACCTCGTTCGGAAGTGCTGGCGGTTCGCCAGACCGGTGATCGGATCGTACAGTGTCTGGAAGTAGAGCTGTTCCTGCAGGTCGTTGAGTTCACGCAGATCCTCGACCATCAGCACGATCCGGTAAGCCTCGCCGTCCGTGTCGCGCAGCACCGAGACGGCGATGTAGGTCCACGCCTTCGTGCCGTCGGCTCGCACCAGATTGCGGCGTTCACGCAGCCCGCTGCGCCGGCCCTGCAGCAGCTCGACGTAGTTGCTCGAGACGATCTCCGCTTCACCGGGATCGAACAGTTCGGTGACGGCGGTGGAGACCAGTTCCGTCGCGCTGTAACCGAGAATCCGCTCCAGCGCCGGATTGACCTCCCGGAACATGCCGTCGAGGTCACACAGTCCGATGCCGATCGGGGTGGTGTTGAATACCTCCCGGAAGCGGTCCTCGCTGACGCGCAGCTTGCGCTCGGTGTCCAGTTTGGACCACAGCAGTGCGCGCTTGAGGGTTTCCTGCTGTTCGAGAGCACTACCCCGATCGGCCTCGGCGTAGCCGGAGGCGACGGAGGCCAGCAGGGTCAGCACCCGCCGCGCGGATTCGTTCGAGGGGTCGGGCAACAGGGTCCGGCACAGCAGTTCCAGACTGCGGGTGAGGCTGTCCTCCCCGGTGGCGTGCAGGCTCACCAACCGGCTTCCCACCGAGTGACCGGTCGTCTCGATCCGCTCCGGCTGCCGAAGTCCTTCGAGAATCAGCTCGATCAGTTCGCGGAGCTCGGATTCCAGCGAGCCGAGAGCCATCGGTATGTAGGCGGTGTGGCTCAACCATCGGGCCCACTGGGTGGCCAGATCGGCGCACCATCGTCCGCTCTCCCATGTGGCCACCCTCTCGTCCTGGCCTGTCCCATCGTCGATCGGGAGATCCCGGTCCGAACTCGCGTGGCTCATCTCATCAATCCCACGTTCAGGGTATTTACTTCCGAGGGAAAGCAGATTATCGCAACGGTATGTATTTCGGCAGTCCGGTTGGGCAACATGCCTCGCTCCTCGAAAAGAACAATCACGCTGTGAAAGCAGCAGAAATCACGCTTTGTATCCAACTCCGGCGTAGATCTGCGCCGATCCGGGGGTCTCGGCGTGCAGGCCGTCGTCGTCCGGACGCCACAGCGCCGTGCCCACCACTCCGGGGTCGAGCAGTTCGAAACCGTCGAACAGTTCGGTGATCTCGGCGTGGGAACGCGGATGGATCGGGTCGGCGCTCTGCCGCATCACCTCGACGACTCCGAGCATGTCCTCGGGCCTGATATCGGCGGTGAAATGCGAGAGCGCCAGGTAGCTGCCGGAAGGCAGCGCTTCGCGGTAACGACGCATGACGTCGACCGGATCGTTCTCGGGAGCGGCGAAGTGCAGCACACCGACCATCAGCAACCCGATGGGCCGGGACAGATCCAGCAGGTTCGTGGTTCGCGGATGCCCGAATATGCCTTCCGGATCGAGGAGGTCCGCCTGCAACATCGTCGCGTTCGGATCGTCGCGCAGCAACAACTCGCTGTGGGCGACCGCGACGGGCTCGTTGTCGGCGTAGACGACCCTGGAGTTCTCGTCGACGTCCCGCGCGATCTCGTGCACATTGCCGACGGTGGGAATGCCCGATCCGATATCGATGAACTGCCTGACACCGGCGTCTTCGAGAGTCAGCACCGCACGTCGCAGGAAAGCACGGTTGAGACGGGCGACGTGCCGGGCACTCGGTAACGCGGCCAGGAACTTCTCGCCCAGTCTGCGGTCGGCGGCGAAATTGTGGGCACCACCCAGCAAGTAGTCGTATATCCGCGCCGCGCTGGGAACCTCCTCGTCCACATCACGCGGCAGCCAATCCGTCTGTTCCGTCACCACGCCCCCTTGCCGGTTCGTTCGCGTACACACGAGATTACTGGGCGCTCCGGACACCGCGAATATCGCACCGACGCGTCGGGGCAACCGACTGTTGCCACCGTTGTCCGACCCACTCACCCGGGTCGCGGAGCGGGGACGGTCCTCTCATCACGAGCAGAACATCGCCACGATAACGGCACTCGCCCGATCGGGCCCCAGTTGACCATCGGAAGCGGTAAGATCACCAGAACGGAATCAGATCCGCCAACAGCCAGTTCGCTCCCAGTACCAGCGCTCCGAGAGCGATCAACAACCACAGCGACAGCCAGAGCACCGCCGGCGCCGCCGTCAGGCGCGCCAGCTGATCCGCATCGGAGTTGCTCGCCCCTCCCCTGCGACGCTTGCCGGACAACTCGAAAAGCGGACGAACGCCTCCCAACAGCAGGAACCACCCCAACAACTGCGCGAACAGCAGTTGAACACCGGGAGTCGCCCACCAGGAAACCGCGAACAACGCGGTGCCGGTCAGCAGTACCGAGAGCACACCGTAGAGGTTGCGCAACGCGACGAGCAGCAACGCCAGCGCCACCACGGCGGCGCGGAGCAACAGCGACACCCGATCCGCCGAAACCAACCACGCCGCCAGCAGCCCCAGCAGCGAGACCGCCGGATAACCCGCGAAGAGCGTGAGGACCATCCCCGGACCGTGAGCCGGCCCGGTGGAGACGGTCAGGCCCGAGGTGTCCGAGTGCAGCCTGATGCCGTTGAGCCTGCGCCCGCTGAGCAGCGCCACGACCGCATGACCACCTTCGTGCGCGATGGTGACCACGTTGCGCAGTACTGTCCAGCTCGCCCGGTAGGTGACCAGCACCAGGGCGAGCAGGGCGACCACCGAAGCGGGCAGCGTCCCGGAGAACTCGGGCAGCAACCGGACGACGTCTTCCACAGTGGATCCTCTTGAGACGGGGGTTCATCGACGGTGCCGACGTCGTCAGACCGTCCCCGCACCGTTGGTTCGGTTTCCGTCCGCCGTTGACTCGTCCGGCCACCGGGTACCCAGCACCCGATGCGCCAGCAGGGTTCCTCCGACCACCGCGGCGGGAATCACCAAGAGCTGAGCCACCGGTACCAGACAGAGCAGGTACGCCGGTACCGCGAATCCGAGCACCGTACGTCGATGACGCCACAGTATCCGATGTCGGGTACCGACCGTCATGCCGAGCCGCTGGAACACCGGCCCGGTCAGTTCGAGCGCGATCAGCCAGCCACCGAAGAGCACACCGACCACCGGCACCACTGTCTGACCCAGCACCGGCACGAAGCCGAGCGGAAACAGGACCAAGGTGCCGATCACGCCGATGAGCACCAGTCGCGACGCGTCGGCCAGTCCCCGCGACAGCAGTCGTAGCCAGCCCGCGCCCTCATCACCGCCGAGGCCGCGCTCCCGTTCGGTGCGCTCGGCGATGTGGTCGTAGAACGGCCCCCCGATCAACAGGGTCAGTGCTATGAACGACACGGAGCCGAGCAGCACCGCTCCGGCGATCAACGCGAGCGCCAGCAGACCCCGGAACGAGCGACGCCACCATTCCGACCAGCCGTCGGCGAAGGGGGTCAACCAGTCCGCGAGATCAACGCTGAAGAAGGCCAGCACGACGATGCCGGCCAACAGCAGCAGACTGCTCAGCAGCGCGGGCACTCCGCCCAACAACAACATCCGCGGCGAACGCACGATGCTGGTGAATCCGGTCCCGAGATCACGGGCACCGGCGGAGATGTGGTTCATCAGAGGTGAGCCTCGCTGTGGGCGGCATTGTCCCCACGATCCTATGAGAGGCCACCCGTTCGGCCGTGTCGGCGGTTACTCGGCGCAGCCACGGCGCTCGCGGCCGACCTTCGACAGCACCCGCGAGCGGGTTGTCCGCCGGCCGTGACGGCGACCGGCGGACAACCGTGGTGTCTAGGCGATGATCCGGATGGGGTCCTGCAGCAACGAGGTGAGCTGCTGCATGAACACGGCCCCCACGGCACCGTCGACCGCGCGGTGGTCGGCGGACAGGGTCATGCGCATCATCTTGCGCACCACGAACTCCCCGTCGTGGACCTGCACCTCCTCGCGGGTCGCGCCCACGGCGAGGATGGCCGCCTCGGGCGGGTTGATGACCGCCGAGAACTCCTCGATGCCGAACATGCCCAGGTTGGACACGCTGAAGGTACTTCCGGACATCTCGTCGGGCTTGAGCTTGCCGTCCCTGGCGCGTTCGGCCTTCTCCTTGCCCTCCGCCGCGATCTCGGAGACGCTCTTGCGGTCGGCGTCGGGGATGACAGGTACGACCAGCCCCGAGTCCAGCGCCACGGCGACCCCGAGATGAACTCGGTTGTGCTGGAACAGCTTCTCGTCCCGGAACGAGACGTTGACCGAGGGATTCGCGCGCAGCGCGGTGGCACAGGCCTTGACCACCAGGTCGTTCACGCTGACCTTCGGACCGCCGGAGGCCTGCAGCCGTTCGTTGAGGTCGGAGCGGAACGAGACCAGGTCGGTGACGTCCACGGCACTGGTCAGGTAGAAGTGCGGTGCCTGCTGCTTGCTCTCGGTCAGCCGCCGAGCCGTGACCTTGCGGATGTTGCTCAACGGGATCTCTTCGAGATCCTGGCCCTGCTGTCGGGACTCCGAGCTCTCGGTCCGCTGGGGCTCCGGGGCCGACTGCTGGGAGGACTCGGTGTGGGTCGTCGCCTCGGCCGCGGCCTCGATGTCGACCCTGATGATGCGTCCGCCGGGGCCCGTACCGGTGACGGTGGACAGGTCGACGCCCTTCTCCCTGGCGACGGCCCTGGCGAGCGGTGAGGCCTTCGGACGTTCGCGCGGAACGGCATCGGAGTCCGTCGCCGCGGCGGGCCGTGACGCGGCGGTACCGGGAGAAGCGGTCTCGGGTGAACCGGACTCCGAGCTCGCCGCCGTGGTCGCGGAACCGCCGGCGGCCCCATCCGAGTCGCCTCCGGAGGTACCGGAGGTACCGGCGGCAGCGGCGGCACCCGATCCGTCACCCATGATCCCGATGGGGACACCGATGGGCACGGTCTCGCCCTCGGCGATGAGGATCTTCTCCAGCACTCCGTCGTCGTAGGCCTCCATCTCCATGACGGCCTTGTCGGTCTCGATATCGGCCACGACGTCGCCGCGGTTGATCTTGTCGCCCACCTGTTTGCGCCAGGTGGAGATAACGCCTTCCTCCATCGTGTCGGACAGGCGCGGCATGTGAATCTCGGTCATGGTCTTCCTCGGATCCTGGTGGTCCGGCTCACCCCGTGGCTCGGCCCGAACCGAACGCGGTCGCCGCCCGGCTACCCGTCCACCGGGCCGACGCGGTGAGCCTGCGCCTTGCTGCGGAATGTGTCAGCGACGATGTCCGACGGCGTCGAGTGTCTGCCGTACCGCCGCGTTGAGCGACTCGGCCGAGGGCAGCGCCGCCCGCTCCAGAGGCTTGGCGTAGGGCAGCGGAACCTCGGCCGCGGCGACACGACGTACGGGGGCGTCGAGGTAGTCGAAGGCCCCGTCGGAGATGGAGGCCGCGATCTCGGCACCGATGCCGTAGGTCAACCAGTCGTCCTCCGCGATCACGGCGCAACCGGTCTTGCGGACGGACTCCACCAGAGTCTCCCGGTCCAGCGGACGCAGGCTGCGCAGGTCGATCACCTCGGCGGAGATCCCCTCCTCGCCCAGCTGGTCGGCGACCTGGGTAGCCACGGTGGCCATGCGCGAGTAGCCGATGATGGTGATGTCGCTGCCGGTGCGGGTGACACCGGCTTTGCCGATCTCCGCGGGCGGCATGTCGTCGGGAACCTCGCCCTTGGTGTTGTAGAGCGCGAGGTTCTCCAGGAACAACACCGGATCGTTGTCGGCCAGCGAAGCCTTCAGCAGTGCCCTGGCGTCTGCCGGAGTACTCGGTGCGACGACCTTCAGCCCGGGCACGAACGCGTAGTACAGCTCGATGTTCTGCGAATGCGTCGCACCCAGCTGCTGCCCACCACCGCCGGGGGTGCGCAGCACCATCGGAGCGTTGGACTGGCCACCGAACATGCCGTAGATCTTCGCGGCGTGGTTGACGATCTGGTCGAGCGCCAGCAACGAGAAGTTGATCGTCATCAGCTCCACGACCGGACGCAGCCCCAGCATCGCGGCTCCCACCGCGGCTCCGACGAAGCCCTCCTCGGCGATCGGGGTGTCGCGTACCCGCTTCTCGCCGAACTCCTCGAGCAGTCCCGCGGTGATCTTGTAGGAGCCCTCGAAGACTCCGATCTCTTCTCCGATCAGAAACACGTTCTCATCGGAGAGCATTTCCTCGCGCAGCGTGTCGTGCAGCGCTTGCCGGTAAGTGATGACGGCCAACGGTGTATCTCCTGGACATGGTCGCGCCGTGGGGCCGCACGCGCGGCCCCGGCGCCTCGTGGCGGGGTGTGATTCGACGGATCGCTCCCGCGAGGCTCGTCAGAGTCGAGGTCGGTCGCGGGGAGCGGGAACGGTTCCCGTCAGAAGACGGGATCGGCCGGCAACCTGCGGGAGTCGTTGGCGACCGGGGTGGCGTAGGTGTAGTCGAACAGCGTTGCCGGGTCCGGGTGCGGGCTGTCGTCGGCGAAGGCGACGGCCGCGTCGACATCGGCCTGCACCGCACGCTCGATCTCGGCGGCACCGTCCTCGTCGAGCACATCCGCCGAGATGAGCTGCTCGCGGAACGCGGCGACCGGATCGGCCTCGCGCGCCGCCTCGGCGTCCTCGGAGTTGCGGTACTTCGCGGGGTCGACCACCGAGTGGCCCTTCATCCGGTGGCTGACCGCCTCCAGCATCGCGGGCTCCCCGGTCTTCCTGGCGTGCTCGACCAGTCGCCCCGCGGCTTCCTGCACGGCCACCACGTCGTTGCCGTCGACCCGCTCACCGTGCATCCGGTAGGCCACCGCCCGCTTGTACAACTCGGACTCCGCGGAGGACATCTCCACCGTGGTACCCATGCCGAGATAGTTGTTGATCACCACGAACACCACGGGCAGGTTCCACAGCGCCGCGATGTTCATCGATTCGTGGAAAGCGCCGATGTTGGTCGTGCCATCACCCATCTGGCACATCACGACCTCGTCGCCGCCCCGGTAGTCGATGGCGAGCGCGGCACCGGTGGCCAGCGGAATCTGGCCGCCGACGATGCCGTAACCGCCGAGCAGCCCGACCTCGGTGTCGAACATGTGCATGGAACCACCCAGTCCCTTGGAGGTTCCGGTGGTGCGCCCGTAGAGCTCTGCCATCACCTTGCCGGGCTCGATCCCCTTGGCGATGGCGTAGCCGTGCTCCCGGTAGTTGGTGAACAGGTAGTCGGAGCGGCGCAACGCGCTCATGAGCCCGACCACCGTGGCCTCCTCCCCCAGGTTGAGATGGCAGTAGCCACCGACCTTGGCCTGGGTGTAGCCCTGCGCCGCGCGTTCCTCGAAGCGCCGGATGAGGCTCATCTGCCGGAAGTAGTCGCGCAGGGTTTCGGGGGACTCGGCCCGCGGCGCGGTCTTCCCCTGGCTCTGCTGGCCCCGGCTGCCGCCCGAGCGGGTGCCGCCGCGGCGGCCCTTCGATCCGGAGCCTGCCGGCTTGCTGCGGGTAGCGGTCTCCGCCATGAGAGATCCCCTTTTTCGAGTGGGTGGTTGCGGCGTCGCTTCGGCCCGGACAACGCGGTTCGTGGCGATGACGGTCGGACGCCGATGTCCTGATCGAAGGCCTCGTCCCAGCCGTCCGGGACGGGACCGTTTTCGAGAACGCCGCGGTTCAGCGCCGCCGCGGCGGCGCGGTGTGCAGCGGCAACCCCAGTGCCGACATGGCGGATTCCATTCCGATCTCACCCAGCGTCGGGTGGGCGTGGATCGTGTCGGCGAGCTCGTCGAGGGTGGCTTCGAGACTGATGGCCAGCGTTCCCTCGGTGATCAGATCACTCGCGGACGGACCTATGACGTGCACACCGAGGATCTCGCCGTGCTTGCTGCCCGCCACGATCTTCATGAACCCTTCCTCGTCCCCGGTTGTCTTGGACCTGCCCAGGGCCGCGAACGGGAAACGGCTCGTGACCACGTCGTGGCCGCGCTCCTTGGCGCCGGCTTCGGTGAGACCGACGCTGGCGATCTCCGGATGGGTGAAAGTGGCGGCCGGAACGACGCCGTAATCGATGTGGGCCTCGTGCCCCGCGATGGTGTCGACGGCGACCACGCCCTGGTGGGAGGCGACGTGCGCCAGCAGTGCCTTGCCGGTGACGTCCCCGATCGCGTAGACGTGCTCGACGTTGGTGCGCAGTTTGTCGTCGACCGCCACGAATCCGCGTTCGTCGGTGGCGACTCCGGTGGCGTCGAGGCCCAGCGCGGCGGTGTTGGGCTTGCGCCCCACTCCCATGAGGACCACGTCGACGTCGAGCTGTTGCGCGTCGGAACCGTCCACGTGTACCCGCAGCTGCCCGTCGGCCTGTTCGATGGAAGAGACCGTGGACTCGGTGAGAACTCGTACACCGCTCTTCTTCATGGAACGGCCGAGCGCCTTACCGATCTCGGCGTCCTCGATCGGAACCAGGCTGGAGGCCATCTCCACCACGGTGACCTCACTGCCGAAGGTGGCGAACATGCTCGCCCACTCGGCGCCCACGGCACTGCCACCGACCACGGCGATGCGCTTGGGGACCTCCTGGAGCCCGAAGGCCCCGTCGGAGGTGATCACCCCTGGAAGGTCGGCTCCCGGAACGGGCAACCGCGCGGGCACCGAGCCGGTCGCGATGAGTACGTCGCGACCGGTTACGCGTTCCACGGCCTGACCACCCGCGGGTTCGGCCGCGTAACGCGGGCCGCCTTCGCCGAGCGGGGACTCCCCGTTGGGATGAACATCCACGGTGTTGGAGCCGGTGAAGCGCGCGTGGCCGTCGATGACGGTCACGCCGTTGGCCTTGAGCAGCCCGGCCACCCCGTCGGTGAGGTTCTTGACGACACCGTCCTTACGACGTGCCACCGCCGAGAAGTCCAGCGCCACGTTCTCGGCGTGCACTCCGAAATCGGCGGAATGCAGCACCGTCTCGTAGACCTCGGCGGAGCGCAGCATCGCCTTCGTCGGGATGCAGCCCCAGTTCAGGCACACACCGCCCGCTTTCTCCTTCTCCACGAGGCCGACCGACAGACCGCGCTGCGCCGCACGGATCGCCGCGACGTAGCCACCGGGGCCGCCGCCCACCACCAGGAGGTCGAATTCCTGCACTTCGCTGTGCTCCTTTGCTCGTGCACCCACCGAGAAGCCTCGAACTGTCGCATTTCGAGTGTCGTGACCGGGACCACGACGGCGCCATACCGCCACGCCCAGAGTTGACCCTCAGTCACTGTGCAACCCGCACATCAGCCCCACTATTCAGTGACATTTGGCACACAATTGAACACGCAGAGTGAAAATCCGGCCGTTGTGCGAGCCAGGTCACGAACAGAAAACGAACGATGCCGAACGAGATGTAAAAAACGCGGCGATTTGTTCGCGACATCGGTTGACGACAACCGGCGCGGCTGTTCCGTCAGCGGTCGTTGCCACGCATCCGCAGCGCGGACAGCGCCAGCGAGAGGGCCACATACGAGTCGCGACCGTGCAGCGGTCTGCCGATGAGCGTCGTGATTCGGTGCAACCGGTTCAACACCGTGTTGCGGTGACAGTGCAGCCGAACGGCGGCATTGGCCGTGGAGCAGTTCTCCTCCAGCCAGGCGGCCAGGGTCTCCAGCAGCATGTCCCGCTCCTTGGGCTGCAACGCGAGAATCTCCCCGAACTGGTCGTCGAGCAGTCGCCGTGCGAGATCGGGCGACTGGACGAGCAGGGCTTCCGGATAGCGTTGCTGCAGCGAGACGAGTTCGACGGCCCCGCGCTGTGAGGTTCCCAGCGCCGTGAGGGCGAGTTCGTGCGCCATGCCCGTTTCCGCGAGACCACTGACCAGCGGAGAAGCCGCGGCCCGCCCCCTGACGAGTTGTCGCAGTGCCGCCAGCGCACTCGACTCGTCGTGCTGCTCCAGCGCGATCAGCCCCACCAGAGTGTCAGCCCGGACCTGCCAGACGGAACGGATGTGCAACGCGGCGAGCGCGGCCTGCTGACCACGGAGCGCGAAACTTCCGTCGGAGATCATCTCGGCCACCACCACCACGTAGGGCCCGGAGGTCGGCAGGTCGAGTTCCTTGGCGGTTCGCTGTGCGAACGCGGTGTCGCGTGCCCGCCCGCTGAGCAGGTCCTCCACCAGGGCGTGTCTTCGCTGATCGTCGTTGCGCAGCTGCTCCAGTTCGGTGTTGCGATAGGAGGTGGACAGCGCCGACGACAGCGCGTCGATCACGGTCCACATCGTGGTTGCCGCGCCGAGAACGGCGTCCGGATCGACCTTGTCGGTGTGGGCCTGTTCGACCAGTGCTTCCCATAGGATCCGACCGCCGATCCGGAAGGTCCGCAGCATCACCTCGAGCGGGACCCCCTGTTCGGCGCGTCGCCTGCCGATGGCCGAGGCCACCGAGTCGTCCTCGCTGCGGGGCACACGCCCGCTCAGCACGTGCAGCGCTCGGGCCAGGTAGTTGGCGCACCCCTCCCACAGGTCCTCGCGGGGAACCGGACGGTAATCGGTCCATTCCGGATTGTCCGTGAATATCGCGTCCATGAGCCGTTGCGCGAGCCCGGGCACGTCGTCGAGGCGTTTCTCGGCCAGCGAACGCGTAATCTGCTCGGCGCGCCCTTCGGGGAGGTTGTGGGTCAGTTCCCCGTGGACGCCACCTGTGAAGGGATCAGCCACCACGCTTACAGACGATACGCCGTGGTGGCGGCCACGAGCTGGCCCCACGACGGATGGGAAAGGATTTCGGCCGGAAATCGGCAGCGCACAGTTTTTTCGCCCGCTGGAGCGGCAGCTGGCCGCCCGAGCACCGACGACACGGTGCGGTCCACGACCGTCACACGATGCGCGCAACGCCACATTCGTCGACAATTCGGTCCGCCCCCTGTTCGGGCCGAGTCCCGGTGGCACGGGCGACCGCACTCGATGCCACACCCGCGCGACGATCGGGAGTTCGATGGCCGCATCCGGATCACCATCCCGCGGACGCAGACCCCAACTGCCTGAGGAGGTCGCGGTACACATCCGTGAGCAGATCATCACCGGTCAGGTGCAGGAGGGGGAATACCTGCGACTGGACCAGCTCGCCGAGGACCTGGGGATAAGCGTGACCCCGGTCCGGGAGGCGTTGATAGCCCTCTCCGCGGAAGGGTTCGTGGAACTGGAACCGCGCCAGGGGTTCGCGGTGGCACCGCCGAGCAGGCAGGACCTCGACGACATCTTCGAGTTGCGCGCTCTGCTCGCGGGAGGACTCGCCGGACGCTGTGCCGGTCGGATCACCGGTGAACGAGTGCGGGAGCTGCGAGCTCTGCAGCACGAGCTGTCCCGAGTCCACGAGCTCGGCGACGGCACCACGGCCACCGAGTTGCTCAACCGGTTCCACCGCGAGCTCGGCGAGGCTTCCGGGGCGCGCAAGCTCGCGTGGTTCTTCGAACTGGCGAGTCGCTACGCTCCGCGGGAACAGTCCCTGGCGGCCGCCGGATGGCCAGAGGCGTGCGTCAGGGACCACGGTGCGGTGTTGCGGGCGCTGGAGGACGGGGATCCGACCGTCGCCGAGGAAACGATGCGGGAGCACCTGCGCACGCTCGGACACCTGCTGATAGAGCACCTCGACGCCCGGGACGCCTGGCCGGAACGGCGGGACGACTGAGCGTTCGTGACCGAACCGGCGACTGATCGCGTCCGTCGAGCCCGGAGTTTCACGGGTGACGGGATGTGCGCCCCGCGCGGGATCACGATCACGCCGGAGTGGCACCGCGCACCGACTCGTTGTCGTCACAGCGGGGAGCAAGGGGAATAAACCACGGAGCGTAGGCCAATTCACCCATACTTCACCACCGTCAGAGTGACAATGCAGGCATGATGGTGGCGAATACCCGCCAGTGCACGGTTTCCACGAACACAGGGGTGATATCACGCACCCCGGTGAATTCCACGATCGTGTGAGTAGGGGAAACTTAACAAACGTCCGTGCGCGAGTCCGCTCGCGCGGAAACCGACCGTCGAAGGTGTAGCAGGCCGATGCCCAAGACAACCAATCCGATGGCGAAGCGCAGCGGGGCTTCGACCAATATCATCCTGACCGCGATCGTGCTGGTCGTCGCGGTGGCAGTCATCGGTGGAGTGATGATCTTCGGAGGAGGCAATCAGACCGACGAGGCATCCTCGAACAAGGTCGCCGCCTCCGTGCTGCACCCCCAGGGCAGCCACCAAGTCGTCGAAGCGGGACAGGGCGCTCCCACGCTGGTCGAGTTCGTGGACTACCAGTGCCCCGCCTGCCACAACTTCTACCAGAACGTCACCAGTGAGCTGGAGAAGGAGTACGAAGGCAAGATCAATTTCGTGGTTCGGAACAACCCGCTGGACATGCACCCGCTGGCGGTGCCGGCCGCGAAGGCGGCTGAAGCGGCCGCCATGCAGGACGAGTTCCAGCCGATGTATCACAAGTTGTTCGACAACTACTCCTCCTGGGCCACTCCCACGGACGGCAGCAGCGGTGTCAGCAGCGACGAGCAGCGCGCACAGCGGCAGTTCACGAAGTTCGCCGAGCAGATCGGTCTGGACACCGAGCAGTTCCGCGAGGACATGAACTCCGACAAGGTCCAGCAGCGTGTCGACCAGGGCCTCTCCGACGGCCAGAAGGCAGGGGTGACCAGCACTCCGACGTTCTTCCTCGACGGCGAGAAGGTCCAGTTCTCCCAGGGAGGCGCACCGCTGCAGCAGCTGCGTGACAAGATCGACGGAGCGCTGGCCAAGTGACCGCGACCGCCGAATCGAACACACGTGGCGACTCCCCCGCCCCTCCCCACTCCGACCGGGCGCCGTTCGGCAGCGGTCTGGGCTGGCTCTACCTGATCGCAGGCGGCATCGGGTTCCTCGCCGCCTTCGCGCTCAGCGTCGAGGAGTATCTCAGCCTGATCAATCCGAACTACGTGACCAGCTGCAGTATCAATCCGGTTGTTTCCTGTGGCTCGGTCATGGAAAGCGATCAGGCCAAGGCGTTCGGCTTCCCCAATCCACTGATCGGGGTGGCCGCGTTCGCGATCGTGACCACGACCGGTGTCGCCATGCTGTCCGGCTTCCGCCCACCGCGTTGGTACCGGATCGGAATGCAGCTCGGCACGATCTTCGGCGTGGTCTTCGTGCACTGGCTGATCTGGCAGAGCCTGTACGAGATCCAGGCGTTGTGCCCGTACTGCATGGTCGTCTGGGTGGTGACCATAGCCGTCTTCTGGTACACCACGCTGCACAACCTGGGAAGCGGCCACATCCCCGCGGGACCGGTGAAACCAGTGGTCACAGCGGTGAGCAAGGTGCACAGCGCAGTACTGGTGCTGTGGTACCTGGTGATCGTCGGAATGATCATGCAAGCTTTCTGGAGCTACTGGAGCACGCTGGTGTAGCCGGAGCACAACCGCTCCGAAGACATGTCCCCGGATCGCCCGAGGACTCGGAGGACGAGGGAACCGTCACGTGGGTGATCGCCCGATCGCCCCGCCGAGGGTTCCCTCGTCCGTTCTCGGAACGGACCTCGCCCGCCCCCTGACCCGTGGCCATCCAGTCCTCGCCCCGTGGCCCTCCCGCCGATCCATGGCAGTCACACACGCCACGGCCGAACGCACTCGTCCCCGACAAGTGGGACATCCGTTTGTCCCGTTCCGTTACCGGGTATGAGGCGGCTATGAGTGTTCAGGGCCGTTCGACATCATCGCGCACCGGGAGTGCGCGACAACCGGCTGTCCCGCCGGGGCGAGCCACCCCCCGAAGCGACGGACGGTTCCGCCCCTTTGATTCGATGTGCGGTGGTCTCGCATGAGGTTGGAACGAGGAGTCCGCGTGTCAGCATCCCATCCGGACCGGAATCGGGCATCACCGGAAGAAGCCGCACAGCACGTCGAAACCGCTGAGGCGGGTGACGACTCCCGCGTGGTCGAAGTCCGGATAGCCGCCACCGCTGCGCAGTTGCCCGTCATGCGCGCCGTGGCGGGTGATCTCGCCATGCGTGCCGATTTCGACGTCGACACCATCGCGGATCTGCGGCTGGCCGTGGACGAGGCCTGCTCCTCGCTGGTTCGCATCGCCGCCGAGCGGAGTCAGCTGTTGGGCAGGTTCCGAACCGAGGACGACAGGCTGGAGTTCACCGCGGAGGTGACCAGCACCGATCCATCCGGGCCTCGTAAGAACACCTTCAGTTGGCGCGTACTCGGCGCGCTCACCGACACCGTGGCATCCTCGGTTCAGGAATCCGACAGCCGCGACGACGGACACGTCGTGCGGATCGAGCTGAGTAAGGGACGGATGGTCCACGAGTGACGCAGGCGGACTCCGAACACGTCTATCGAGGCCAGGACTACGAGGAGCTGGCCCCGCTGTTCGTCGAGTTCGCGGACCTGAACAACGACGACCGGCGCCGTGCGGAACTGCGGGACAAGCTGGTCACGGCGCATCTGCCCATCGCGCAGCACATCGCGCGGAGGTTCAGCAACCGGGGTGAGTCCCAGGAGGACCTCATCCAAGTCGCCACGCTCGGTCTGATCAACGCGGTGGACAGGTTCGACCCACAGCGGGGTGTCGATTTCCTCTCCTACGCGGTACCGACCATCATGGGCGAAGTGCGGCGACACTTCCGCGACACCGGCTGGACGGTACGGGTACCCCGACGACTGCAGGAACGCCACCTGTCCATCTCATCGGCCATATCGACACTGTCCCAGGAGTTGGGCAGGGCCCCCGTTCCCAGTGAGATCGCGGAACATCTCGGCATCAGCCGGGACGAGGTGCACCAGGGGCTGGAAGCGGGAAACGCCTATCGAAGCAGTTCGCTGGATGAACTGCTCAGCGACACCGACGAGATACCGCTGGGAGACGCGATCGGCTCCCCGGACGCCGAGCTCGACGAGGTGGAGAACAGGGAAGCGATTCGTCCGTTGCTGCGCGAACTGGGTGAACGAGAACGGCGCATCGTGGTACTGCGCTTCTTCAAGTCCATGACGCAGACCCAGATCGCCGAACAGATCGGCATCTCGCAGATGCACGTCTCCCGACTGCTGGCCCGTACGCTGAGCTGGCTGCGGGAACGGCTCGAGGTCGAGGTTCCCCCCGAACCGGTGACCGATACCTGAGCAGCGGTACCGCCGTGCAACGAGCCGGAGTCCCCGGTGTTCGGAATCACCCGGCAGCACGAAGAGGCGTTCCGGGACCGGAGAGCCGGCTCCCGTCACACGCGAAAACCCCCGGGACGTCCGCACCGGTGGGGTTCACCGGATGGAGACGCCTCCGGGGGCGTGAAAACCGCTGTTGGAGAGTTGCCGGGGATCCGGTGTCGGGGGTAACTCGGATCCCCGGCAACGACCTGGGGGTAGCGGCCTGCGATCAGCGTCCCGGGGTCAGCCGAGGGCGTAGCCCAGCTGCTTCAACCACGGAATCGGGTTGATCTCCCCCGCGCCGGGGCCGGTGCGAACCTCGAAGTGCAGGTGCGGGCCGGTGGACTGCCCACGGCTGCCCACTGTCGCGATCTGCTGACCGGCCTCCACGCGCTCGCCGACGCTGACCTGTGAGCTGTGGATGTGCCCGTAAACGGTGACCTTGCCGTCATCGTGCTGGACCCGGACCCACAGTCCGAAGCCGCTGGCGGGGCCGGAGCTGATGACGGTGCCCGCCTGCGGTGCGTAGATGGGCGTACCGGTGTCAGCACCGATGTCGATACCGGCGTGGGTACCGCCGCGGCTGTGATAGCCGGAGGTCAGAAAGCCGCTCTGCACCAGCTTCTCGGGGGTGGCGGCGGACTTCGCGGACTTCTTGGGGGCCGCTGCCTTGCCCTTCGACTGCTGGTCGTTGTTGTCGGCCTTGTTCCGTTCGGCGGCCTTGCGCTCGAACTCCTTCTTCCGCTCGGCCTGCTCCTGAGCGGCCTCGCGCTGTTCGGCCTCGCGTTCTGCCTTGGCCTTCTCGCGCTGCTGCTGAACCTTCTCGCTCTTGTTCAGGTTCTGGCGCTCCGAACCGTCGTTCTTGGAGTCGCCACTACGCAGCTGGACCGAGCCGGGGGACTCGGGGGTGCCGTTGACCGCGGCGCTCAGCGGGCTCTGTTCGGCCACCGGGGCGACATCACGATTCTGCGGTTCCGAACCGTCTCCGTTCGTCGCCGCGACGAAGGGGGATCCCACAGCGACGAACGCACCGGCGGCGACCACACCCGCCAACACCTTGTTGCGAACCGGGGTTCGCGAGTCGCGGGAAAAGGAATTACGCAGTGATTGAGGCAGATAGGACTTGAGGGTGGAGGTCTTGTGACGGCCACTCTCGTCGTTCTTGTCGGCCATGCTCGCCTTTCCGTCTCGGGGAGGTCCGGCCACTGCCCGTCGGGGGTCGGGCTTGCTCGTCGGGGGATCGAGTTCGTCGTGACCGAACCGTGACGTACCTGGTGCAACGTAGCTTTATGTATCCGAGACATCAAGCATTAACCCTTTAGTTGCAGGGAAAAGGCACGTAATCAACGCGATTGAACACTCTGAGTGTTCAGCACTTGATTACCCTTCAATAACGGATCAACCAAACGACCACTTGGCACCACAGGCCGACGACCATCGACCCTCTCCTATCGCCGACGGAACGATGCGGGGAAACATCATCTCCGTCGAATCCGCTGGTGAAAACACCAACAACGGAGACAGGAAGATCCGGCAGAAGTTCGAACGGAGATCGCGGAGCGGCGAAAAAACGATCTGAAAAAGATCGTGAAACCCCGAAACGTAGCCCGCCCGAAGAATGATCGAATTCCTCGGAAGAATATCATCTTCACGAATTCGCGTGCCCACGGTGACGTCCGACACGCCGATACGACTCTCATTCGCGAATAGCTACCCGTGACGACGGAACACACCAACCCGAACACGCTGCGAGGTAATCCCCTCCGCGCGGTCGCGTACCCGGCGAAACCGTGAACCACTCTTCTGAGTGAGGTAAAGACTCCTGCGTTGCGCTCCGGAGGACTGTGCTCAAGCCTGGTCGGGTGGTAACCGTTTCGGCGGGAGGCTGCCGTGTCCGACGAGTACACCCGCCCATCCGGCGGTCGAGGTGACAACGGCCGTACTTCGGTCAACGCCAGGCAACTGTGGACCGGCGGAGCCGCCACCGCGCTGGTAGCCGCGCTCATAGGGCTCGTGGCGGTGGTGGTTCTGCGGGGTGTACTGGGAATCCCCGTACTCGGCCCTTCGCGCTACGGAACGCTGGGCGACGTCAGCACGGCCCGGCTGTGCCTGTTCGCCGCACTCGCGGCGCTGTTGGCGACGGCCCTGATACACCTGTTGCTGGTGACCACACCGCGTCCGAACCTCTTCTTCGGCTGGATAGTCGCGCTGATCACCGTGGCCGTGGCCGTACGCCCGTTCACCACGGACGCCGCACTGCAGACACAGGTGGCCAGCTGCGCCCTGAACGTGGTGATCGGTCTGGCGATCGGAACACTTGTGACAGGGGTGGCCTCCGGGGCCAGCAGGCCCCGGGGTTGAGCGACCACCGGCAACAGCTCCCCCGCACCCGACCGCGAGTGGCACGCCGCACAGCGCGGAACGCGCGTAACCGGGTTCTGCCGCGAATCAATGCTCGGCAAGGCGCGGGTCGGGGCGGCTCGGGCAACCGACGGCTGAACCGGAGTACGAAGGCGTCCCCGGACGATTCGCGTCGAAACCGCCCGGTTCACCCACCCCCGCAGGGGATCCGGTTCAGCCGCCGAAGCCAATCACCGGATACGAACCCGCTCGTTCGAACGGAGAGCGCAACCGGCGGCAGGGACGGCCACGACCGCTGTCGAGCCGTCCACCGCGGTGAATCAGCCTTCGGAGCGCATCGGGCTGGAGGCCGTGCGCCACTCGACGGTGGGACGCATCGCGGCCAGGTCCACCCGGTCCTTGAACTGCTCGGCGACGCCGAACAGCGAGTTGATCAGGGTGTTGGACAGCAGGTGCGGGTCCAGCCCGAGCTCGACCAGGCCCGTGTGCACCACGTTGTAGTAGTGCTGGTCCTGCTCCACACGGGGGTTGTCGAGGTACTCCACCTCAACGGTGCCGTGGTAGTTGTTGGCGACCGTCTTGGCGATCTCCTCGACCGAGAAGCTCTCGGTCATCTGGTTGAAGACCCGGAACTCGCCCTTGTCGGCAGGGCTCTCGGCAGCGAGGCGGATGCACTCCACGGTGTCCCTGATGTCGATGACACCGCGTGTCTGGCTGCCGGTTCCGTAAACAGTGAGCGGGTGCCCGAGCACTGCCTGGATCACGAAGCGGTTGAGCACCGTACCGAAGATGGCATCGTAGTCGAACCGAGTCGCCAACCGCGGGTCACGCACGGTCTGCGGCGTTTCCTGCCCGTATACGACGCCCTGGTTGAGGTCGGTGGCGCGCAGCCCCCAGATACGGCAGGCGAACTCGATGTTGTGACTGTCGTGCACCTTGCTGAGGTGGTAGAAGGAGCCGGGCTTCTTCGGGTACAGCATGCGGTCGGTGCGACCCTTGTGGGTGACTTCCAGCCAGCCCTCTTCGATATCGATGTTGGGCGTGCCGTACTCACCCATGGTGCCGAGCTTGACCAGGTGAATGTCCGGATCGACTTCCTGGATCGCGAACAGCACGTTGAGGTTGCCGACAACGTTGTTCTGCTGTGTGTAGACCGCGTGCTTGCGGTCGATCATCGAGTAGGGGGCGGCTCGCTGTTCGGCGAAGTGCACGATGGTGTCAGGACGGAAGTCCCGGATCATCTCGACGGTGAAGTCGGCGTCGACGAGATCACCGTAGTACATCTTGATGTCCTGCCCGGAAACCTCCCGCCAGGCATCGACACGCACCTGCAGCGGCTCCGCCGGAACCAGACTGCGTACGCCCATTTCGTGGTCGTAGGCCCTACGGGCGAAGTTGTCTGCCACGGCCACGTCGTGACCGCAGTCGGACAGATGCAGAGCGGTCGGCCAACCAAGATAGCCGTCCCCACCGAGGACGAGGATTCGCACGCCTTCTTCTCCTCTACAAAATGTCGGCATCCATCGGTGCCCGTGTGTAACGGCACCGTGGCTGCCACCTATCAGGGTCCGTTCCGCGACACCCGTACCTTGTGGGTATCCACAGAATGTAATTCATCGAACACGCTGTGCGCGACTCAAGCCCTCCCCACACTATCGTGTTCGATGTGAAAGGCTAACTGCCGCGGCGCAACAGCCAACCCCACCTCCACGAACGGCATGCTCTCATCCGTCGACCGGATGGCGAAGCCACTTCCGTACAGTTCGTGGAGCTCGTTCCAGACAACCACTCTTCCGCCCGGAGGGAAGTAAACGTGGCCGCTACCCCGGAGCCGCCTTCGAAGTCCGGCGGCACAGGCCGGTACTGGAGACTGCTACGTGGTTTCGCCGCGGTCTCCGCGTTGGCGACCATCAGCAGTCAGCTCGTATTCGTCGTGTCCTACTGGATCGGCTCGGCGTCGACCCTGTCCACCGTCCTGGGGTGGCTCGCCGGAGCGATCCCCAACTTCTTCCTCAATCGCCGGAACTGGGGAAGCACCGGCAGCCATCGGCTGGGCGGTGAACTGACACGTTTCGCGCTGGTCTCGGTGGCCACCTTCCTGATAGCGGCGGTCGCCACCAACTACACGGAGGAACTGGCCCACAACCTCTTCGCCGATTCCGAGGTTCGCAGAGTGGCCCTCGTGTGGGGAGCTTACCTCGGTACCTACCTGCTGATGTTCGTGGTCAAGTTCTTCCTGCTCGACCGCGTGGTCTTCGCTACTCCCCGGCGGCACGAGCAGGTTCGCTGACCTGCTCGTCCGCCGAGGACGCCCCGGCCGCGCCGGACAGCCGCCGGGCGCGGCGCTCCCGGAGCCAGGTGCCCAACACCACTCTGCTGTAACGATAGCCGTAGAGCACGTTGTTGCCCTTCTTGCTGACACCGGCCACCCGCTGTCGCATGGTCATGGCCTGCTCACGGACCCGGTAGCCACGCGCCAGCACACCCACCAGAAGCTCGGACGACTGGTACTGCTGTTGTTCCAGTCGAACCGAGTTGGCCACCTCGACCCGCATCGCGCGAAATCCGAAAGACGTGTCGGTGATGCGCTGTCCGGTCATCACGCTGACCAACCAGGCGAACACGTAGGTACCCAGGCGGCGCAGCAGCTGCGGATTCTCGCTGCTCCCCAACCTGCGCGAGCCGGTGACGAAGTCCGCCTCGTCGTCGAGGATCGGACGCAATAACCGGGGAAGCTCGTCGATCTCGTACTGCCCGTCGGCATCCGTGGTGACCACGTAACTCGCACCGCGTTCGGCGGCGAGCCGGTAACCGAGCCGCAGCGCGGCCCCCTGGCCACGGTTGGTGCCGGCCACACAGGTGTAGGCGCCGTGCCTCACCGCGACGTCGGCGGTGTCATCGGAGGCCCCGTCGACGACCACCAGGGTGTCCACGTCGAGATCGCAGCTGGAGCCGGGAATTCCCTCCAGCACGGCTGGTATGGCGTCCCGTTCGTTGTAGGCGGCGATCAGCACCACCACCGGCGCGAACCGGTGATCACCGTATCGCGCCGCGTAATCGGCCAGTGCTTCCTCATCGACCTCGTCCGGAAAGGTCGTCGGCATCTCGTGCTCCTTCGTGCCGTGATCTCGGCTACCGGTTCGTCGCGGAACCCTTCGTATCAATTCGGCGGCCGGTAATGGCCGTGATCCCCAACGCACCCGCCAATGGCAGCAGGACGAGTGCGGGTAGTTGATAGCGCCAGGAGAACTCCATCGCCGCCGCTGTGAACAACACCGCGGTACCCAAACCGCCGGAAAGCAGGCAGACGGCCCGGAGTCCACTCCGGCGGGCTCTCCCCACCCCCAGCATCGCCGCTACGGTGAGGACCAGAGCCAGCCCCAGAACGGTGCCAGGAGTGTAACCTCCCCCCAGCTGGTATGCGCGCAGGAAGCCCGCCGCACGCTCGTTGACGGAGTAACTCCCCTGATCGTAGTACTCCAGCCAATCCCGCGTTACCCACTCATTGGTGTAGAGCGGATATTCGGTCTGGAACTGCCAGCGGGCCAGTGGAACATCACCGGGGGAGCGTGTCCGCATCGGCGCGAAGCCCTTGGCGAAGTCCTTGGCTATACCTCCGAACACTTCGAAGGGCTGATTGCGCAGCACCTTGAACGCCAGCGAGTGCTGTGCCTCGGAGTAACTGACCTCCTCGGGCAGTTCAGCGGCGTCGACCTCGTTGTGGAAGAAGTGCATGTAGTAATCGATGCCCGTACGCTTGCGCTCGGCCACCGGAGCCTCCGGGCACACGGCCCGTTGAGCGGGTGTCAGTTCGAGCCGCTCGCAGTCGGCGACCATCGCGGTGCGCCCGAAGACGACGCTACCGGTGGAGCCACCGAGAGCGGGGTAGCCGGTCCAGTACATGTGGTACCCCGCGTAGGCGGAGAGCATGAACACGAAACCTGCCACCAGCGCCAACGCCGAACCCAGTCGCCGCCTCCAGCCGTCCCTGGGACGCAGCCCGGCCGCCAGCAGCACGAAGACCGCAGCCGGCACCACCAGGGTGAGCCCGACCAGGCGCACCAGGACTGAGCCGCCGAGCAACAGCCCCCCCAGCAGAGCCAGTCGGGGCCCGGGAGTGCCCCACCAGGTCAGCAGGATGACCACGAGCAGCAGCAGTACCTGGAACAACAGGTCGGACATGATCAGGTGCTCGATCTGGAGCTGGTAGGCGTCCAGCAGCACCGGAGCCACCGCGAGCGCGGCCAACCACCGCCTGCACCCGAAGCGCATCAGCAGCGCGTAACTGGAGAGTGCCAGCCCCAGCCCCAGCAGGTGCTGCACTATCGCCACGAGTCCCAGATCACCGACCAGCAGGACCGGACCGAGCAGCAACACCTCGTAGCCGATGGGGTTGATGTTGCCCGGGAAGAAGACCCCGAGGTCCTTCAGATACCGGAAGGAGTCGATGTAGAGCAGCGCCGGCTGGTACGCGATCTCCACCACGATCCGCAGCAGCACACCGACGAACAGGAACAGCACCAGCAGCCAGTGCTGGCGGACTGTGCGCAACAGTCGAGTGGTCATGTCGCTACGGACACCCTGCCGTCAGCGTCGCGGAAGTCGTCCCACACCGTGCGCAACCCGTCGGTCAGCCGCACGTTGGGCGTGTATCCCAGTTCTCGCCTGGCCTTCTCGATCTCGACGATCACGGCGGGCATCTCACCGTTCTTGGCGGGTACGTGCGTGATGGGCAGTTCCTTGCCCGTGGCGGTGCGTACCGATTCGATGAGTTCCATGACCGAGATGGAGCTGCCGGAGCCGATCACCGCGGTTCCGTTGTACTGCTTGTCCCAGGAGGCCGTGATGGCCTGGACCACATCGTCGATGTGCACGAAGTCGCGGCTCTGCGAACCGTCCCCGTAGACCTCCACACCCTCGCCCGCCAGTGCGGCACGCATCAGCCTGGGGACGAAGCTGTCCTTGTGGTTCATGCCGGGGCCGTAGATGTTCGTGAACCGCAACGCGGTTGTCGCGATGCCGTAGGCGCCGCTGTAGCCGGAAAGCAGCATCTCGCAGGCGGCCTTGGTCGAACCGTAGGGGGTCAGCGGTCGCAGCGGGAGCCGCTCGGAGATGGTCCCGTAGCCGATGTCCCCGACCACCGCGTTGGTCGAGGCCAGCACGAAACGTCCGACACCGCGCTGCCGCGCCAGTTCGAGCAACCCCTGAGTGACCTCGACGTTCTCGGCGAAGGTCTCCGCGGGTTTGTCCACGGAACGCAACACCGAGGTAATGGCGGCCAGATGGATGATTCCGGCGCTGTTCTCCGGAACGGCCGCCTCACGCACCTGCGGATCTGTCAGCTCGCCGGACACGTGTGTGACCAGGTGACGATACTGCTCGGGTATCTCGGGAGTCACTCGATCGACGATCGTCACCGGGTTGCCACGTTGCACGAACGCCCTGACCACGGCTCTTCCGACGAAACCCGATCCGCCGGTGACGACGACGCGCTCGGCTCCGATTTCGGGATCTGTTGAATCTGCTGCGGACTGCACGAAGCTGCTTGGCACGCGTACGACTCTAACCGTTGGCATATTCGACGCGCGTCAGCCCGCCCATTACATATCCTCCAGCCATTTTCGCTGCGCAACAAATGCGTCGGGAGCGTCGAGCGAACTCATCGGTCCCGTTCGATGCGGAACGGAGTCGCGGCAGCGGACGCGCGAGGCACGAGAAACCGATGGAACCGGTCAGGACGACGGTCACACCGCTCCCGGCGTCACTCCGCGCAGATCCGCCCCAGAGCGGCCAGCCCGGTGGCGAAGACGTCCTCGCGGAAAACACGATCGAGGTCGGCCGCCCGGTGGTCGGTCTCCGGATCGGTGGTGAGGTCGTAGCACGCCGACCACTCGGCGAAGGTCACGCCGGTGTCGGTAACCGGTGCCACGCGAACCGTGGCGCGATAGTTCCGCACCGGGAACGGCCCCTCGAGCATTTCGTAACCGTAGGAACGTCGAAACGAATCGAACGCGACCAGTCGCTCCCGCACGGTCGAACCATCGGCCAACCGGAGTTTCCGCACGGCTCCCACCGCGAACGGGGAGGAATCCTGTTCGATTTCGCCCGCGGTTATGGCCGGATGCCAGTCGGCGAGGGCGGCGAAATCACCGAAAACACGCCAAACGCGATCCACCGGAGCTTGCACCAGGGCGCTGGAATACGAATCGGCCACGAATCAACACACTCCTCACCGCGGGCGACGAGAGCCCGTAACAACTTTTGGCGGCGCGGGCCGGAACCACTGCCGGCGCGGTCACTGGTTCCGTCCGACACCCCCTCGCTGAGACATTTCCCCGCTCCACACCGGACCTCGATCGCCGATTCCGAAAACGAACGGCGAACGCGTCGGGGGAGACGAAGAACCGGTCACGGCGGGGCGCCCACGCGCACGCGATCGGCCTCGCACCGCCACGTGGCCCGGACACCACCGAATGCTTCAGCCGGAACGCCGCTGCTCCAGAAACTCGCCGGTCCGAGCGGTGACCGCCTGTTCGGTCGGTAGTCTCTCCATGCTGCTGGCACCGTAGAATCCGTGACAACGGCCGGTCCGCGAGAGCACATAAGTCATGTCCGCGGGCGCGCTTATGGGACCGCCGTGGCAGAGCACGAGAACATCGTCGCGGATCTCGGCGGCCGCCGCCGACCACTCCTCGATCGAGGCCACACATTCGTCCAGACTCAGCGCTGTTTCGGCTCCGATACTTCCGCCAGTGGTGAGCCCCATGTGACAAACGATCACGTCGGCGCCGGCGCGCGTCATCGCCCGCGCGTCGGCCGCGGAGAAAACATAGGGCGTTGTGAGCAGGTCCATTTCACGGGCGGCGCGGATCATTTCCACCTCATGGTCGAAACCCATCCCCGTTTCCTCCAGATTCGCCCGGAACACCCCGTCGATGAGACCGACGGTGGGAAAGTTCTGCACTCCGGCGAATCCCAGATCACGCAGTTCCGCGAGAAACTTCTCCCGAATCATGAAGGGGTCGGTTCCGTTCACTCCTGCCAGCACCGGGGTGTTTCGGACCACGGGCAACACCTCGCGCGCCATTTCCAGCACGATGTCGTTGGCGTTTCCGTACGCGAGAAGTCCCGCGAGCGATCCCCTGCCCGCCATGCGGTAACGCCCCGAGTTGTACAGCACGAGGAGATCGATCCCACCGGCTTCCTCCGACTTGGCGGAGAGCCCCGTTCCCGCGCCCCCACCGACTATCGGCACGCCACGCTCGACCTTGTCGTACAGCCGCCGCAGGATGCCGGCACGATCCGGCGGTCCTTCCCGGGAGCTCGTGTCACGGCGCTGTTCAGTCATCAGCCACCACCTCGTGGAACGCGTCCAGCAACGCCCGGACGAACTGCGAATCGTTGATGTTGTGCGGCAGTCGGACCAAACGCCGTTGTTCGTGCTGCACCACGTTACGTTCGAGTGTGTCGAACAACACTTCGTCGGCCTCCGGATCGTGAAAGGGACTGCCCGCGGCGTCCAGCGCCGACACTCCACCCTCGGGAAGCAGGAATCTCACCCGACCGGGGAAGGCGTTGAGCTTGTCGGCCAGGAACACCCCGATGGCCTCGCACTCCTCCGGAGTGGTACGCATCAGGGTGACCTGCGGATTGTGCTCGTAGAGCAGCCGGTCCCGGTATCGGTCCGGCACGGTCTCCGGTGCGCCGAAATTGACCATGTCCAACGCGCCGCAGGAACCCACGTAGGGCAGCCCCGCTCGTGCGGGCGCGTCGAGCCGTTCCCCGCCCGCACTCATCACCCCGCCGGAAACGAGGTCGCAGACTTCGGTGGTGGTGATGTCCAGCAGCGCGTACAGCAGTCCGTCGTCGGCCAGTTTCTCCATCGCGCGTCCCCCGGTTCCGGTCGCGTGGAAAACCAGCGGATCGTAAGCGGCCGTGAGTTCCTTGGCCACGGCACTGACGCACGGAGTGGTCACGCCGAACATGGAAAGGCCGACGGCGGGCCTGTCGGTCACGTCCGGTGGGCTCGCGCTCACCGCACCGTGCAAGGCGTGCGCGGCATTGGCCAGCACACGCCGTGATATCCGGTTCAACCCGGCGACATCGGTGACCGCGGGCATCATCGTGATGTCGCTGGCGTCGATGTAGCCGGAAACGTCTCCGGAGGCGACCGTGGAGACCACGAACTTCGGAACACCGACGGGCAACGCGCGCATGGCGGGCGTAACCAGGGCGGTGGCTCCCGACCCGCCGGCGCCGAGGACCCCCGCGACATCGTCGCGGGTGAGCATGAACCGCCGGAAGGCCTCCGACATCGCGGTGACCGCGGAGCCGCGCTCTCCGGTGAACACGGCACCGCTGCCGTGCGGATGATGCTCGGCCACCGCCTCGGAGGGGATAGAGACGGCCGTGGCGGAGCCGGTTGCCGCGGTCCCCAGGTCCACGGTCACCACCGACGATCCGTCGGCACGGAGCAGGTCGGCGACGTACCCGAGTTCGTCGCCCTTGGTGTCGAAGGTTCCGACTACGTAGACACTGCCCAACGAACGCTCCGTGATCGAACGATGATCATGCGTGTGGCACCCTACTGGCTCTTCGTGCCGAGGAACAGCCCGTCGTCCGAAGCGCTCGCCGACGGATGGGGGCGACGAGCGGGGAACGGGGAGGGGGAGAGCAGAACTGCCCGGCCGGTGCACCGGCCGGGCAGTTCGACGCGTATCCGACGCGCTCCGGACCTCCCGGGAGACCGATCCCGTGTCGACGGGTCAGTGGCTCTTGCCCCTGCCCTTGACCTTGTTCACGACCCGGTCGATCTTTTCCTTGTTCTTGGGATCCTGGGCGTAACGCTTCGCCTGTTCGATCGCGCGCCTACCCTGCGGACTCTTGGCGACGTCGGCTACCTTGGCTACCTTCTTGAAGATCGACATGATCGCTCCTGCCGTCTAGTCGGGGCCATCCGACATCCAGAGTACCCACCGGGATCACGGGGTGAGACCGCCGTCACACCGGGTGTAGCGTATGTCGCGCGGACACCCCGGGGAGCCGATGTGACGGAGATCAGTCGGGCGGGACCGGTCGGGCCGGACCAGTTGGGCGGGGATCATCCCAGCACGCCGCGTATCGAGGCATGCCCCTTGAGCAGGTTGCGCGCCACGGTACGACGCTGGATCTCGTCGGTTCCCTCGAAGATGCGCAGCAGCCGCATGTCCCGGTACCACCGCTCGATGGGGAGTTCCCTGGTGTAGCCCATGCCGCCGTGGATCTGCATCACCCGATCCACGATCTCGTTGGCGCGGACACCGCCGTGCAGTTTGGCGATGGACTGCGCGTGACGGGAATCCATCCCCTGGTCAACCTGCCAGGCCGCCTGCAGCACCAGCCAGCGCAACGCCTCGATCTCGACGGCGGAGTCCGCGATCATCCACTGGATGGCCTGCCGATCCGCGATCGGGGACCCGAAGGTCCTGCGGGACTGCGAGTACTCCGTGGCCATTTCCACCATGCGCTCACAGCCGCCCAGGGCGCGCGCGGGCAGCATGTACCTGCCCTGTCCGATCCACTGCATGGCGAGTCCGAAGCCGTTGCCGACCTCGCCGAGCACGTTCTCCTCGGGCACCCGGACGCCGTCGAAGGTCAGCGCGGCGGGTTGCCGGTCCCACTCCCCCATGATGTCGATGGGCTCCGAGGTCCAGCCCATGTCCCGGTCGACCAGGAAACAGGTGACGCCGCCGTCGGCCCCCTTCTCCTTGTCGGTGACGGCGAAGACCATGGTGAAGTCGGCGTCGATGCCACCGGTGATGAACGTCTTCTCACCGTCGATGACCCACTCCGAGCCCTCCTTGCGGGCAGTGGTGCGAATATTTTTCGCATCAGACCCGGCGTCCGGTTCGGTTATCGCGAAGCAGGACTTCCGGGTCCCCTCGATGGTCGGGACCAGATAGCGCTGTTTCTGCTCCTCGTTGCCGTAGTAGAGGATGTTGTCGGCGGACCCTCCGAAACTGAACGGCACGAAGGTCCGACCGAGCTCCACCTCGACCAGGGCCGTGAGCACCGCGGACAGCCCCATGCCGCCGTACTCCTCCGGAGTCTGGACCCCCCAGAAACCCGCCTGGCGGGCCTTGTCGCGCAGCTGCTGGGTCTCCTCCTTGGTCAGACCGCGCTCACCACGCCGTTCCCGGTCGAGAACCTGCTGCTCCAGCGGCATCAGCTCACGCTGGACGAAGTTGCGAACCCAGTCGCGGATGTCGCGTTCGGTGTCCGACAGTGCGAAATCAACCATGACAAGCCTTCCTCGGTGGCGGAGACGGCGATCTCGCGGGAAATCGCCGGGAATGTGAGGGGGACGGCGCACCGGGCGGACCGGTGCGCCGGGTACGGACCGTGGTCAGCCGAGCTTGCGACCGCCGTCGACGTAGAGCGTCTGACCGGTGACGAACGAGGACTGCTCACTGGTCAGGAAGCTCACCGCGTTGGCGATGTCGGCGGGCTGACCGACACGGCGCACCGGCGTCTCGGCGGCCGCACCCTCCTGCAGCTGCTCGAAGGTCATCCCGAGCCGCTCGGCAGTCGTCGCGGTCATGTCGGAGACGATGAAACCGGGCGCGATGGCGTTGACGTTGATGCCGAACGGCCCCAGCTCGATCGCCAGGGTCTTGGTGAACCCCTGCACTCCCGCTTTCGCGGTGGAGTAGTTCGCCTGACCGCGATTGCCGAGCGCGGACACGCTGGAAAGGTTCACGATCTTTCCCCAGCGCTGGGGAACCATCTGCTGCTGGGCGGCCTTGCTGCACAGGAAAGCCCCGCGCAGGTGAACCCCCATGACGGTGTCCCAGTCCTGCTCGGACATCTTGAACAGCATGTTGTCCTTGGTGACCCCGGCGTTGTTGACCAGGACACCGACGGTTCCCAACTGCTCCGAGACCCGGGTGAAGGCACGCTCCACCGAGTCCGAGTCGGTGACGTCGGCCGACACGGCCAGTGCCGACCCACCCGCGTCGGTGATACGCCGCACGGTTTCGGCGCAGGTGGACTCGTCGAGGTCCACCACCGCGACCGCGGCCCCTTCGGAAGCGAGCTTCTCGGCGATACCGGCGCCGATTCCCCTTCCCGCTCCGGTCACCACTGCCACTCGTCCGTCCAGTTGTTGAGCCACGCTGTACTCCTTCAGTTCCTGCTCGTCTGTTGTTCGTCCCGAATGATCCGCTCCCGCAACTCCCGTTTGAGCACCTTGTGGCTGGGCCCGAGCGGGAGTTCGTCGGTGAAGACCACTCGTCGCGGGTACTTGTGCGCCGCCAGCCGCGCCGCGGCCCACTCGACCACCCGGTCGCTAACCGACTGGTCGGTATCCCCTGCCGACAGTGTGGCATGCACCGCTACCGCACAGACCTCTTCGCCACGGGTGGTGTCCGGCAGCCCGATGACCGCCACCTGTGCCAGCTCGGGGTGCTCCAGTAGCAGCTCCTCGACCTCCCGCGGGTAGACGTTGTACCCGTTGCGAATGATCAGCTCCTTCTTGCGGTCGACGATGGACAGGAATCCGTCCTCGTCCCTGACCCCGATGTCGCCGGTACGGAACCAGCCGTCGACGAGTGCCGCACGGGTCGCCTCCGGATTCCCGAGGTAACCGGCGAACACGTTGTGCCCACGCACGACGACCTCGCCGCGGGTGCCGCGGGGCAACAGCTCGATCCGGTCGGAGTCCGGCTCGGCGATCTCGACCTCGACACCCCACAGCGGATGCCCCACGGTGCCCGCCCGAGTCCCGATGGAGGGCTGGTTGACCGTCGCGCTCGGTGAGGTCTCGGAGAGGCCGTAACCCTCCAGGATCCGGGTCTCGAACCGCTCGTTGAAACGCTCCAGCACCGAAACCGGCAGGGCGGCCCCACCGGATACGCACAGCCGCAGGCTGGGCAACCGCAAGTCCGGCGGAGCGGCTTCCAACATCCGGCCGAACATCGTGGGCACCCCGTTGAACTGGGTGATTCCGTGCTCACGAATCAGCTCCAGCGCCTGTGCGGGATCGAAGCCGGGTTGCAGCACCAAGCAGGCGCCGGCACGGAACGTGGTGTTCATCGAGACCGTCTGGCCGAACACGTGGAACAACGGCAGACATCCCAGCACCACATCACTCGAATCGGTGTCGGTGGCGTCGAAAGCGTTGACCGTCGCGTTCATGACCATGTTCAGCTGGGTCAGCACGGCGCCCTTGGGCTTGCCCGTGGTCCCGCTGGTGTAGAAGACGACCGCCTCGTCCTGCGGCGCGCGGGTCACGAAACCGGACAGCGGCTCGACCTCGGACGCCAGCTCGGTCAACGACGGCTCGTCGCGCTCCCCCTGCCCAGAATCCCCCTGCCGGGAATCCCCCTGCCGAGAGTCTCCCTGCCGGGAATCGACGTCCCCCAGGGTCACCAGGCTCGCACCGGTTCGTTCGGCACAGCCCCGGGCCAGCTCCAGTTGGCTGGTGTGCCCCAGGATCATCCTCGCGCCCGAATCCGAGACCAGATGAGCGGCTTCCGAAGCGACGAGCAACACCGGAACGGGCACCACGACAGCCCCGACCACCTGCACCGCGTAGTAGGCACGGACGAAGTCCACGACGTTCGGGGCCACCAGGGCGATCCGGTCACCCGCGGCGACACCGAGCTCCCGCAGTGCGGCGGCATGGCGACACACCTGCTCCCAGAGCTCGCCGTATTCGACTCGATCCCGCCCCTCCAGCACAGCCGGGGCATCCGGAGTGCGGCGGGCGGGTTCCGCGAGCACCGAGGCGAGCGAGAGCGAGGCGGATGAACCCGTGTCCATCGGCTGCTCCCCTGTCACGGTGCCCGGGTGATTCGTGGTCATCAGCGACCTCCTCAATACGCCAGGAGCCGCTACCGCGTGCGGCACGCAGCACTGCGGCCGACAGCTTAACTAACGACGTTAGTTTTGTGAGACCCTAAAGTCGACGACAACGTTTGACAAGACTCGAGAGCAACGAACCGCACTCGTCCCCGAACAGGTCCCGGAGGCCACTTCTTGCCCAGACCGAGCACGCCCCTGCTGTCGATGGAGCGCATCCGGGAGTCCGCACTCGAGATCATCGACACCGCCGGGCTGGAGGCACTTTCGATGCGGCGCCTGGCGGAACGGCTGGGAGTGCGGGCGGCTTCGCTGTACAACTACGTCCCCAACAAGGACGAGCTGCTGCACGATCTCGCCAACTCGACGATGGCCCAGGTCGATGTCTCCGGCTTCGAGACGGACTGGGTCACGGGCGTGACCGTCTGGGCCCGTTCCTATCGCCGGGCGCTGGTGGAACACCCCAACCTGGTGCCGTTCATCGCCTCCGGCCCGGCTCGCAGGGAGGCGGCACTGCGCCGTGCCGACGCGGTGCACGGCGGACTGGTCGAAGCCGGTTGGCCGCAGCGCTACGCGACCATGATCGGGGCTTCCGTGAAGTACCTCGTGGTGGGCAGCGCGATGGGGTCGTTCGCGGGCGGATTCGTCGACGACGCCGAGATCTACGACGAGAGGTTCCCCAACCTCGGCAAGGCACATCTGCTGCGCAGTCACGCGACGGAGATCGACAACGCCAGCTTCGAGCTCGCACTGCAGGCCTTCACGGAAGGGCTGCGCAGACGTTACGCGGAACTCGACGAGATCCACTGATCGCGACACCTCCCCGTCGAGTTCACCTGAAACGCGAGACCGCTCGGCGGACGTGGCCGCGCGCCACGCGCGCGGGGGAAATCCGGCCGCGGTCAGCTGCGCTGCTGTTGACTCGACAGCCGGGGCTACGTAGCGTTCACGCTACAATCGAAGAATGCGCCCATGACGTCATGCGGGAGAGACTCCGCACTCGGCTCGCGGCATCGCTGCCCGGCCACGGCAATGGCCCCAACGTGCGCGCGGAGCGCCGAAGGAGCAACACTCCCCGACAAACTCTCAGGCCCGATCACCGCATGGCACCAGGCGATTCAGGAGGAAAGCAGGGGTCACGCGCCCCTCGCCCACGGTGCAAGCCGCACAGCGCGGTGAAACTCTCAGGCCAATGACTCCGGGGAGACGCCGACCAGGCGCCGACCTATCAGGAGTTTCCACCATGTCACCGTCCCGCAAGACACCACTGCACGAGGTCCATCAGCGACTCGGGGCAACCTTCACCGAGTTCGCGGGCTGGGAAATGCCGCTGCGCTACTCCGGTGACATCAACGAGCACAACGCGGTACGCGGCACCGCGGGCTTGTTCGATCTCACGCACATGGGCGAGCTTCGTATCAGCGGTGCCCAGGCCGCCGAGGCCCTGGACTACGCGCTGGTGGCCAACGCCTCGGCTATCACCGTCGGACGCGCGCGTTACACGATGATCTGCGACGAGGCTGGCGGGGTACTGGACGACCTGATCGTCTACCGCACCGGGGAGCGGGAGTTCCTCGTGGTCGCCAATGCCGCGAACGCCGCCATGGTCTCGACCGAGCTGGCCGAGCGAGTACGCGGTTTCGACACCGAGCACACCGACCTGTCCGACGAGTACGCGCTGATCGCGGTTCAGGGGCCGGTGGCCAAGGACATCCTGGCACCGTTGACCGAGATCGACCTGACAACGGTCAAGTACTTCGCGGGATACCCCGGCAGGGTAGCCAATTGTGATGTTCTACTCGCCCGCACCGGCTATACCGGCGAAGACGGTTTCGAGCTGTTCACATCCGTCAACGACGCGGCTACGGTTTGGCAGGCGCTCAGCGAGGCGGGCGCCCCGCACGGGATACAGCCCGCCGGCTTGGCATGCCGGGACACACTACGGTTGGAGGCCGGTATGCCGTTGCACGGTCACGAGCTCTCCACCGAAGTGACCCCGTTCGACGCCAATCTGGGCCGGGTGGTCCGACTGGACAAGTCGGGAGATTTCGTGGGACGCGCCGCGCTCGCCGACGCAGCGGAGCGGACCGCGGAGCGCACACTGGTGGGGCTGCGCGGAACGGGCCGCCGCGCCCCACGCCACGGTTACCGGGTACTGGACGGTGACGGCGCCGATGTCGGCGTCGTGACCAGCGGTGCGCCGTCGCCCACGCTGGGTTACCCGATCGCGATGGCCTATGTGGACCACGCCTGCGCGAAGACGGGGACCGAGTTACAAGTGGACATTCGCGGCAAGGCAGTCGCTGTGGAGGTCGTGGACACGCCCTTCTACAGCCGGAACCGCTGAACGCGCCCGACCCGCTCCACCGAGAATCAGGAACACGGAGGTAAGTGATCATGCCGTCAGGCGATCTGTTCAACGAGAGGCTCGCATCGGTCGACCCCGAGGTGGCCAACGCGGTCGACGCGGAACTGCACCGGCAGCAGAACACGCTGGAGATGATCGCCTCGGAGAACTTCGCACCCCAGTCGGTGTTGGAGGCTCAGGGGTCGGTACTGACCAACAAGTACGCCGAGGGCTACCCGGGCAAACGCTATTACGGCGGCTGCGAGCACGTCGACGTCGTCGAGCGGCTCGCCATCGACCGGGTCAAGCAGCTGTTCGGGGCCTCCTACGCCAACGTGCAACCGCACTCCGGCGCGCAGGCCAATTCGGCGGCGATGTTCGCGCTGCTCAAGCCGGGTGACACGATCCTCGGCCTGGACCTGGCCAACGGTGGTCACCTCACCCACGGGATGCGGCTGAACTTCTCCGGCAAGCTCTACAACGTGGTGCCGTACCGGGTCCGCGAGGACGACCACCTCGTCGACATGGACGAGGTCGCCCGACTGGCCCGGGAGAACAAGCCACAGGTGATCATCGCGGGCTGGTCCGCCTACCCGCGGCAGCTGGACTTCAAGCGGTTCCGCGAGATCGCCGACGAGGTCGGTGCCTACCTCATGGTGGACATGGCTCACTTCGCCGGTCTGGTCGCGGCCGGGCTGCACCCCAACCCGGTGCCGCACGCCCACGTGGTGACCACCACCACCCACAAGACGTTGGGTGGCCCGCGTGCCGGTGTGATCCTGTCCTCCGACGAGGAGCTCGGCAAGAAGTTCAACTCGGCGGTGTTCCCCGGCCAGCAGGGCGGCCCGCTGGAACACGTGATCGCGGGCAAGGCTGTCGCGTTCAAGCTCGCCGCCGGTGAGGAGTTCGCCGACCGGCAGCGCCGCACGCTGGAAGGCGCCCGGATCATCGCCGACCGACTGCAGGCCGAGGACGCCAAGGCCGCGGGGGTGCAGATCGTCTCCGGCGGCACGGATGTGCACCTGGTGCTGGTGGACCTGCGCGACTCCGAGCTGGACGGACAGCAGGCCGAGGACCGGATGCACGAGATCGGTATCACGGTCAACCGCAACGCGGTGCCCAACGACCCGCGCCCCCCGATGGTCACCTCGGGACTGCGCATCGGCACCTCGGCACTCGCCACCCGCGGTTTCGCCGCCGAGGACTTCACCGAGATCGCCGAGATCATCGCCACCGCGCTGCACTCCGACTTCGACGAGTCGGTGAGCAAGAAGCTGCGCGGCCGGGTGGAGGCGCTGGCGGCCAAGCACCCGCTGTACCCGAACCTGTGACGTATCGGGTTGGTCCGTGAGGGCAGTCGTTCGCGACGGCGCCCTCCGTTCGCGGACCACGTGTCGCGACCGTGCCGCACTCCGGAAGTTTTCCGGAGTGCGGCACTTTTCGTGGCACCAGCGACCACGTTCGGAACAACTCGGCGGGAGCGATGTTGTAGGTTTCGCGATCTTGTCGCGGCTCGCCCGGTCGACGAGTGTCGAGGGCATGACGATCACACTGGACGAGCTGGTCACGAAGGCGCTGCGTCGCGAGGCTCCGAGTCGTGCCGCGGCCGAACGGCTGCTGTCCGAGGAGTTCGACGTTCTCGACGTGGTCGCGGCCGCGGGTCGGGTACGTCGGCACTTCTTCGGCAACAGGGTCAAGCTCAACACCATCATCAATATGAAGAGCGGGCTGTGCCCGGAGGACTGCACCTACTGCTCGCAGCGCCTGGGATCCGACTCGGAGATTCTCAAGTACTCGTGGGTGAAGGCCGAGGAGGCGGCCACAGCCGCGGACGAGGCGGCCGAAGCCGGGGCGAAACGCATCTGTCTGGTGGCCAGCGGACGCGGTCCGGGGCAACGTGACATCGACCGGGTCTCCGAGACGATCGAGGCGGTCCGGCGGAAGCGGCCCGACGTGGAGATATGCGCCTGCCTGGGGTTGCTGGGCGGTGGGCAGGCGGAGCAGCTGCGCGAGGCCGGCGCGTACGCCTACAGCCACAACCTCAACACCAACGAACGGCGCTACGCCGAGATCTGTTCCACCCACACCTTCGAGGACCGGGTCGAAACGGTGCGCAACGCCACCGGTGCCGGGCTCTCCCCCTGTTCCGGGGCGATATTCGGAATGGGGGAGTCGGACGAGGACGTGGTGAGTCTGGCCTTCGAACTGCGGGAGCTCGACCCGGACTCGGTGCCGATCAACTTCCTGATCCCGATGGAGGGAACACCGATGGCGGGCGAGTGGCGGCTGACACCGCAGCGGTGTCTGCGCATCCTGGCGCTGTACCGGTTCTTCTTCCCCGACGTGGAGGTTCGGCTCGCCGGAGGGCGGGAGATCCATCTGCGCAACGTGGAGGCCATGGCGCTGCAGCTGGCGAACTCGATCTTTCTCGGTGATTACCTCACCAGTGAGGGCAGAACCGGCGACCAGGACCGGCAACTGATCGCCGACGCGGGATTCGTGGTCGAGGGGGCCCGGGAACGAACACTCCCGCAACAGCGCGATGACCTGGTCAACATCCGCAGACGCGGTGTCGGCACCGATGTCGCGAGCAACGTCTGATCGGGATCTCCGGTTCGGGATCTCGGGGGTCCGCTCGGTGGACCCCCGAGCCGCCCCCATCCGGATGAACGGACGTGGAAGGGATGACCGAGTCCCGTGCTCACCGCTAGTGGGGAGCTCGGCGAACCGGTCACGCGGCTCGGTCGAACTCTTCCGAACCGGAGAAGTCGTCGGTGACCTCGGTCCCGACACCGGTTCTCCGCGCCTTGCGTCGTCGCCAGAGCCAGGTGGCCGCTCCGGACAGCACCAGTGCTCCCACCACCGCCCAACCGGCTCCGCCGAGGATGTGTTCGACGTACTTGGCCGAGGCGCCCGCCAACCAGCCGATGGCGACGTGCAACGCGGACCACGCTCCGGCGCCCAGCAACGAAGCGGGCAGGAATCTGCCGTATCCCAGACCGGAGGAACCCGCCGCGGCGGGAGTCAGCGTACGCACCACGGGCAGGAACCTCGACACGAACACCGCGCCCACGCCGTAGCGCCGCAGCAGCGTCCCCGCACGGTCCCAGTGCCGCTGTCCCAGCTTGCGCACGGCGGCGCTCTCCCGCAGCCGCCAACCGTAGCGACGCCCGAACAGGAAACCGATGTTGTCGCCGAGCGCGGCGAACAGCGCCACGGATGCCGACAGGGTCAGGAAGAACCCGAAGTCCGTCACGGCGGCCGAGGCGATCAACAGCCCGCTCTCCCCCGGCACGACGAAGCCGATGCCCAGTGTGCACTCACCCAGTACCAGCGCGCCGACCACCACGACCAGCAGCGGGCGAGGCAACCCGGCGATCGCGGCCAGCAGTTCACTGACGACAGACACACACACTCCTAGAGCCGGGTAACATCGATCACGCTACCGTGTGATGCCGAGGAGATGAATCCGGAATCACCCCCGGTCTTCCCCGATCTCCCGGGGACGAAGTCGGGCGGCAGCGAGGTCGCGGCCACGGCGGGGCCAGGACGGCGCTCGTTACGAGTCGTTCGGCCCGAAACGCGACTTTCCCGCACGGTACCTTCAGCAGCTCTTGCTCCAGGAGCACTCGAACATCGACTCGTCGGGGCGCGTCGAAGGGATGTCGACAGCCGAGGCCGAGGAGCGGTCCCGTTCGCCGGGACCCGGCACGGACTCCGGGGAATCCGCGCCGTGTCGGGCGAGCCGAACCGCCACGGCATCGCTCAGGTCGCGAGGCGGTGCCGAAAGGAACCCGTTGAACACCACGGAGAACACCAACGAACGCTCGGTGCGGGTACGGACGTAGCCGGACAGCGCTGTGACCCCGGTCATCGAGCCGGTCTTTGCCGAGACGTTGCCCTCGGCCGCGGTGCCGCGCATCCGATCGCCGAGAGTTCCTCCCGTCATCCGCTCCGCCGCACCGGCGAGCGGCAGTGCCCGCTTCCAGTCCTCGAACCACGGTCGGTCGCGGACGGTGTCGAGCAACTCGGCCAGCTGGGCGGGCGAGATCGCGTTCAGCGTGGACAGCCCCGACCCGTCCACCAGCCGGTACTTCGCGGGATCGATTCCCGACGCCTCCAGCCTGCTCCGGACCACACCGAGGCCGGCCCGCCAGCTCCCCTCCTCCCGCAGGACCCTGCCCATGGTCTTGACCAGTGTCTCGGCGTGACCGTTGTTGCTGAGCTTGAGGAAGGGAACCAGCAACCGCCGCAGCGGTATCGAACGGTGTTCGGCCATCACCCGAGCCCGGTCCGGTGCTTCACCCTCACCGGATCCCTCGAAGGTGACACCGCGTTCGGTCAGGGCGCGTCGGAAGACGTCCAACGCGTACGCGGTGGGATCAGCGACGGTGCTCAGGGCTCGTCCGGCGCCGGCTCCCGCCGGTATTCCGCCGCTGACGATCACGCGATCGGTGCCGTGCGCACGACGGACGGACAGCTCTCCCGTGGCGTCCGCGGCGAGCGTACGGGCGCGGTTGACTATCTCGACCGCTTCGGTGGCCGGTCGTGTACTCACCCGCACCGGCTCTCCCGGCCGGGTCGGCCGCAGCCGAACCAGCACTGTACCGGCGTCGTAATCAGTGTTCGGCGCTACGGTCAGTGCCGAGATCGGGGCAGCGTAGTAGTAGGGCTCGTCGACGGCCATCCAACCGTTGGCGAGCGCGCGGTCGTCGAAGTACGAGTCGTCGGCCAGCACGTCCCCCCGCACGACCCGGACACCGGACTCGACGATCCGGTCGGCGAGCGCACGGTAGTCCGCGGCCGACATCGTCGGATCACCACCACCGCGCAGGTACAGATCGCCGAACAGCACGTTCCCCCGGCGCCTGCCGGAGGTCAGCACACGGGTGTCGAACCGGAAGTCGGGTCCGAGCGCCTCCAACGCCGCTACCGAGGTGAACAGCTTGGCGTTGGAGGCGGGAATCATGCGTCGGTCCGGTGACCGCCGGTAGAGGATCCGGTCGGTCACCGGATCGCGCACCACCACCCCGACCGAAGCACCGGCCAGCCGAGGATCCGACAGGATCCGGTCCAGATCCGCACGCAGCGCCTCCTCCGCCCGAAGCGGCTTCTCGTGCGGCACCACGGGATCCGCGACCCCCGGCACGGCGAAAATCATCACGAAACCGGTCAACAACGCCAGGACACGCCGCACCGCCACTCCTCCGGGCCGCTCGCACTCGTCACCACTGATCGGAACGGATGATGGTCCCGATCAACCAAGCACGTGTCGACACCGTGGGCAACGCGGGCGTGTCGCGGGCTCACGCCAGCGCTATCGAACTCGCCATCACCAGCAGCGCGCCCCCGCAGCACCGCTCGAAGACACGCTTGCGCCTGGGAACGGACAGAAAGGCCGACAACCAGCCCACCGAGGGAACGACGACTAGCCACCAGGCCGCGAACGAGGCGACAGCGGCGGAGCTGAGCAGCAGGGCCTGTGTCATGGGGTCACCGGCGGGATCCATCGCCTGCGGCAGCAGCGTGAGGAAGGTGAGCAGCACCTTCGGGTTGAGCACGTCGACCAACAACCCACGCAGGAAAACCGCGCGTCCCGATGTCGGAGCCGCCTCGTCACGGGCCGCGGCTGTGGAGCCTGCCCGCCGCAGAATCTGAACGCTCATCAGAACCAGATACCCGACGCCGAGCACCTTGACCACGAACAGCGCCGCGGGGAACGCGATCACCAGTGCCGACAGCCCGACGGTGGCCGCTGTGGCGTGAACGAGCAACCCACAGGTCACCCCCGCCGCGGCCAACCATCCCCAGCGGGCGCCGTTCGCGGCGCTGCGCGTCACCATCACGAAGTCGGGCCCCGGCACCAGAATGATCACCAGCAGGGCGAGCAGGAACGACCCCCAAGCGATGTGCACTGCGAACTCCTCGCACTCGAACCGACAATTCTTCGAAAGCTGTGGCTATAGTGGGTTAATCGTTCGTGTTTGATCCAGCTACGACACAGAAAGTTCGGTCATGACGAGTTCGACAGAACTGGATTCGGTGGATTGGCGAATCCTGGAGGAGTTGCAGAACGACGCGACCCTGGCCAACCGAACGTTGGCCGAGCGGATCGGTCTCGCCGCGTCGAGCTGCCTGCAGCGAGTACGCAGGCTCCGGGAACAGGGCGTGATCACCGGATCGCACATCGACGTGGATCCGGCGGCCACCGGACTCACGCTGGAAGCGGTGGTGTCGATCAACGTACGCCCGCACACCCGGGCGGTGGTCGAGTCCTTCCGCGAGTTCGTGATGGCCCAGCCCGAGACGCGGTCACTACTGCACGTGAGTGGGCAGGCCGACTTCCTGCTTCACCTCGCGGTGACCGACAGCGCGCATCTGCAGAGTTTCCTGGTGGACAAGCTCTCGGCGCGTACCGAGGTACGCCACTTCACCACCTCGGTGGTGCTGGAGCAGGTGCACACCCGCGCGTTGACACCGCCAAGAGCACCGCGCCCCGCGCGGCGACGCGGCTGAACGGCGCCTGAAGCGGCCGCGGGACGGTTGGGAACGCGGCGCGGACGGAGGGAACGGCTCGCGGCGTGCCCTCGGCGGGCCGTTCCCCGACGCGGGCGGGAGTGAGTTCCGGAGAACCGGGCACGCCGCTGGTGCCCGCTCCGATCACTCACCGACGCGCAGCAGACCTTCCTGCACCACCGTGGCCAACAGCGAGCCGTCCCGCGAGAAGAAGTTCCCGGTGGCCAGCCCACGTGCTCCCGAGGCGCTGGGAGAGCTGCAGTCGTAGAGGAACCACTCGTCGGCGCGGAACCGCCGGTGGAACCACATCGCGTGATCGAGACTGGCGCCGTGGACCTCGTCCACACCCCAATAGACGCCGTGCCTGGCCAGCACCGAGTCCAGCAGGGTCAGATCGGAGGCGTAGGCGAGCAGGCAGACGTGCAGCAGGTCGTCGTCGGGAAGGCTGCCGTCGGCCCGCATCCACACCCTGCTACGTGCGTCCCTGGGACCGTCCTGCCTGCTCAGCCACGGCGGCTCGGTAACGTGCCGCATGTCGATGGGGCGGGGCAGGTTCGCCATGCCGCCCACTTCACCGGCCAGCTGACCGAGACGTTCACCGTAGGTGGGCAGTTCTTCCGGCGCGGGAACCTCCGGCATGGGTTCGGCGTGGTCCATCCCCCGTTCCTCGACCTGGAACGAAGCGGACAGCGAGAAGATCGTCTTGCCGTGCTGCACCGCGATGACGCGGCGGGTGGTGAACGAGCGACCGTCCCGGGTGCGATCCACCTCGTAGACGATCGGGACACTCGGATCCCCCGGACGCAGGAAATAGGCGTGCAGCGAGTGGACCCGGCGTTCGGACGGAACAGTCCTGCCCGCGGCGACCAGGGCCTGCCCCGCCACCTGGCCCCCGAACACGCGGACCGGGGACTCCGCCGGGCTCACACCACGAAAGATGTTCTCCTCGATCGGTTCGAGGTCGAGCAATGCCACCAGTCGATCCAGCACCGGCTGTCCGTGTGGCATGCCACTGGCATCCACCGGAACGGACGACTGGCTGCCGGTCCCCGCCGGATCGGCGGCAGCGGCGCGTGCCGCTCGGGTCACTTCGGGCTCCTCGTGTCGGTGTTGGGCACACGCCGACCCTCCCGCGCAGCGGAATGCCGGAGCACGGCGATTCGTACCGTGGATCTCCGGTTCCGCCGCGATCGGGAGAAGTCAGACGTGATCCTCCTCGCCGAGACGGTGCACCCGGATCAGGTTGGTCGAACCGACGGTTCCGGGCGGGGACCCCGCGACGATGACGACCATGTCGCCACTGTCGGAACGTCCGATCGACAGCATCGCCTGATCCACCTGGCGCACCATCTGGTCAGTGGTATCCACACTAGGCACCAGGAAGGTCTCCGTCCCCCAAGTGAGAGCGAGCTGACTACGAACGGACTCCTCGGGGGTGAACGCGAACAGCGGCAACCTGGTGTGCAGCCGCGCCAGCCGACGGACGGTGTCACCGGACTGCGTGAAGGCGACCAGCGCCTTGGCACTGAGTCGTTCGCCGATGTCCCTGGCGGCGTAGGAGATCACACCGCGCTTGGTACGCGGCACGTGACTCAGCTCCGGCGGCTCCGAGGAGCCGGCTTCCACGGCCTCCACGATGCGGGCCATGGTTTCGACCGTCTCCACGGGGTAGTCCCCGACGCTGGTCTCACCGGAAAGCATGACGGCATCGGTACCGTCCAGCACGGCGTTGGCGACGTCCGAGGTCTCGGCCCTGGTCGGGCGGGGATTGCCGATCATGGAGTCGAGCATCTGTGTCGCGACGATGACCGGTTTGGCGTTCTCCCTGGCGATACCGATCGCCCGCTTCTGCACCAGTGGCACGTGTTCCAGCGGCAGCTCCACACCGAGGTCTCCCCTGGCGACCATGACACCGTCGAAGGCGAGCACGATGGCCTCGAGGTTGTCCACCGCCTCGGGCTTCTCCAACTTGGCGATCACCGGAACGCGGTGCCCGACCCGGTCCATGACCTGATGGACGATGTCGATGTCGGCGGGAGTACGCACGAACGACAGCGCGATGAAATCCACGCCCATCCGCATCGCGAACTCCAGGTCCTCGACGTCCTTGTCGGACATGGCGGGAACCGAGACGTCCATCCCCGGCAGCGAAAGCCCCTTGTGATCGGAAACGGGGCCGCCCTCGACGACCTCGCAGACCACGTCGCTTTCCTCGACCGCCGTGACCGTCAGCCCGACCTTCCCGTCGTCGACCAGGATCTGGTCACCGACCTTGGCGTCCCCGATCAACCCCTCGTAAGTGGTGGAGACCCGGTCGTGGCTACCGACCACATCGGCCACGGTGATCCGGACGACCTCACCGGTGCGCCACTCGACCTCGCCCTCGGCGAAGGTTCCCAACCGGATCTTCGGCCCCTGCAGGTCGCCCAGGATCCCCACGGCACGTCCGGATTCGGCCGTCTCCGCACGCACCATGTCGTAAACCCGGCGGTGGTCGTCGTGGCTACCGTGGCTGAAGTTCAGCCGAGCGACATTCATGCCGGCGCTGACGAGCTCGGCCACCTTCTCCGGACTGGCGGTGGCTGGCCCCATAGTACAAACGATTTTGGCTCGTCGACTCACGGTGCAACAGCCTAGTCCGTCGACTCACGCGCGCAGTATGCCACCGTCGAGGTCAACCAACATCCGAGAGGCCGCATGCTGGATCCTTTCAGTCCCCGTGCACACCGCGCGTTGTTCGTGCTGAGCTGCGTGGCGAGCCTGGTGATTCTTTTCACTCCCCCGGCGGGGGTTCCCGACTCCCCACCCGGCACCGACAAGCTGGTGCATCTGGTGCTGTTCGCGGTGCTGACGCTGACGGGCCGAGCAGCTCGGATCGACCGCCGACTGCTGCTCGTGTGCCTGGTGTGCTACGCACCGCTCTCCGAGGTGTCGCAACAGTTACTGCCGGTGGACCGCGACGCGGACGCGATGGACGCGATCGCGGATCTGTGCGGGATCGCCGTGGCCCAAGCGTTGGTCGTACTGTTCCGGCGGATCACCCGCGGCACGGACCCACAAAACTCACACGTTCGTGTGAGTAAACATCGATCCAGGTCACAGCCCCACCTCGCGAACCGCGAGACCGGTTCGAGGGAGTGAACAGAGGTATTCTCGGCGGTGTGGACTCCACCGCACGGGCCCGCTCACGCACTGCCGGCGGCAATCTCCCGGCAGAAGTAACGAGCTTCGTCGGCAGGCGTCGCGAGATCACACTCACCAAACGGCTGCTGGCCGAGTCGAGGGTGGTGACCCTGACCGGTCCCGGCGGTATCGGCAAGAGCCGGCTGGCGCTTCGGGTCGCGGCCAACATGAGCCGTTCGTTCCGGGACAAGACCTGGCAGGTCGAGCTCGGTGAGCTGCACGATCCGGACCTGGTCGCGACCGCCGTGGTCGAACAGCTCAACGTCGCCGAAACGTCGACGGGTACCGAACTCGACAACCTGGTCGAACACTTCAGGGAACGCGAAGCGCTCCTTGTGCTGGACAACTGCGAACACCTGGTACAGGCCTGCGCCGAACTGGTGGACACGTTGATCCGTTCGTGCCCGGGACTTCGGGTACTGGCCACCAGCAGGCAGTCGCTCGGCGCGGCCGGGGAGAGCACGCTGATCGTGCCGCCGCTGCAAACCCCCGACCCGGAACAACTACCCGCCGCGGAGGCGTACGAACAGTACGCGGCGGTACGGCTGTTCCTCGATCGGGCCCGCGCCGTTCTACCGGAGTTCGAGGTCACCGCGGACAACGCCCCGGTGCTGATGCGGTTGTGTCACCGGCTCGACGGGAATCCGCTGGCGATAGAACTGGCCGTGGTGCGACTGCGCTCACTGGCTCCGCGACAGCTGGAGGAGCGGCTCGACGAACGCTACGAACTGCTCAGCGGAGGCCGCACCGGCGCGCCGCGGCGACAGCAGACGCTGCGGGCACTGATCGACTGGAGCTACGACCTGTGCACCGAGTCCGAGCGCAGGGCATGGGCACACGTGTCGGTGTTCTCGGGCAGTTTCGACCTGGAGGCCGCGGAGTACGTGATCGACGGCACCGCGGAACGGTCCAGGGCGGCCTCGCTGGTGCACGCTCTGGTGGACAAGTCGATCCTGCTGCGCGAGCGGGGCGACGGGCCCAGCCGCTTCGTGCTGCCGCACACGCTTCGCGAGTACGGCCTCGAGAAACTTTGGGCAGCCGGTGACCGGCCCAGGGCCGAGGCGCGGCACCGCCAGTGGTACGTCAGTACGGTGCGGCGCTTCGCCGCGGAATGGATGGGGGCCGAGCAGGTCGAGTGGGTGCGACGGCTGCGCGTGGAGCAGGCGAACCTGCGAGCGGCGCTGCGGTCGATGACCGAGCACGACGAGGAGAGTTCCGAGGACCAGCACGCGGACGAGCGAACCTCCGCACCCCACGGGCCCGCCGTCGCACTACGAACGGCCACCGCGCTGGGACGTTACTGGCAACTGCGGGGGGCGCACTCCGAGGCCCGCTACTGGCTGGATCGCACCCTGGCGCTGACCGGGACGCGACAGGCGCCCCGCGAGCGGGCCGCCGCGTTGGCCTCCAGCGCCTGGTTCACCCTGCTGCACGGCGACGTGTCGGGAGCACGCGGCTCACTGGACACCGCGACCGCCACGCTCGAGGGACACGACGCTCCGCTGGAGCGTGCGCACCTGACACGCACCTACGGGATGGCCGCCCTGTTCGACAACGATGCGGCCTCGGCGATCAGGTTGCTCGAAACCGCGCTGGAAGTCTTCCGACGCGGGGCCGAGAAGGAGGGGGAACTGTTCACGCTGATCGGGTTGGGTGTGGCACGCGCGGTCAACGGCAACGAGCGGGACGGGCTCGAACTGCTCGACGACGCGCTGGCGATCACCACCGGACGCGGTGAGGTGTACTGGCGCTCCTGGACGCTGTGGGCGATCGGCTATCTCAAGACGATCACCGACAAACCCGACCGGGCCGAGCCGGCGTTGAAAGAAGCGCTGAACCTGCAGCGACGGCTGGACAACCGGCTCGCGATCGCGTTCAGCCTGGACACGCTGGCCTGGGCCGCGCACCTGCGGGGCAACGACAAACGCGCGGCCAGGTTGTTCGGTGCGGCCGGAGGCGCCTGGGAGTCCGCGCACTCCACCCCGAACCTCTACGCCGAATTCGCCGAGCAGCACCGGGCCCAGCTGGTCGCCACCAGGGAGGCACTGGGCGACGAGACCTACGACGAATCCTTCGACAGGGGATACCACTGGCAGCACGACACTGCGATCGACTTCGCGCTGGAGACCAAACAGCGCTCCAGGGAGACCCAGCGGGAGAACGTGCACCCGATGCCGCTGACCAGCCGGGAACGCGAGATCGCCCAGCTGGTGGCCCAGGGGCGCACCAACAAGGAGATCGCCGAACAACTGGTCATCGCGCTGCGCACCGTGGAAGGGCACGTGCAGCACATCCTGACCAAGCTGGATTTCACGTCCCGGGCCCAGATCGCGGGCTGGGTCGCCGGAATGCGTTCCGAACAGGGGGAATAGGCGGGGCCTCGTCACCCCGAGACCGTGTTCGCTCGGACGGTGATCGCTCACTTCTCCTCGGTGGACTCCAGAAACCTGAGCGTGCCGTGCAGCGCCTCGGCGACCAGCTCACGCATGGCCGTCTCCGCCCTGCCGTACCGTCCCTCCTCGATGCACCGTGCGATCTCGCCGTGCAACCCGACGGCCAGCGGCTCGGGATGTGCGGGCATCAGTCCCTGCTCGGTACGCCACCGCAGCACTTCCCGCACAACCTCGTGCAGCTGCGCGAACATCTCGTTTCCGGAAGCCCGCAACACCAGTGAGTGAAAGGCGACGTCGGCTTCCAGGAAACCTTCCAGGTCCCCCGCCTCGGCCAGTTCGTTCATCCGCTCACCTATGCGGATCAGTTCGGTCACGTCCTCGGCGTGGGCTCGTTGGGCGGCCGCACCGGCAGCCACCGGCTCCACCGCCGTACGCAGTTCGACGAGCGTCTTGACCTGGTTGGCACGGTCGGTCTCCAACAACCAGCGAATCAGCGCCGGGTCGAAGGTGTTCCAATCCTCGCGGGGTCGAACCACGATGCCCACACGCTGCCGCCCCACCACGAGACGGATCGAAGCCAACGTACGAACCACTTCGCGCACCACGGTGCGCGAGATCCCGAAACGCTGTTCGAGATCCTCACCACGCAGCACGCTGCCCGGAGGATGAACGCCCGCACTGATCTCCCGCCCCAGTATCTCGACGATCTCCCCGTGCAGTCCTCCACTCATGTCGGCTCCGTTCACAGCCACATGTGCCCCGACCACCACTTTCGGCGACTCCGTCCGGAGTTCGCCGGAAAACGACAGTGCCGGGCACGAATGTGGCACGTCCACATTCCAGGCGCCGAGAATATCCGCCCGCCCCACCCGGGGCGGGAACGGAGGTGACGGACGGCGGCGCGACGGTGGGCACGCTCCACGATCAACTGCGCCCGATGGTCACGCCGTTTCCGGGTACACTCGTCCGTCGGGCCTGTTGGCGGGCCGCGGTGTCGCGAAGCACACCGCAGCGCCCGGAACCCCACGCCCGTCCTGTTCCAACGCGCATGACCGCACGAGGTGGAGTCGTGTCCGAAACCCGAGCCGATCGGGAACTTGACCACGCCGACAGCGTCGCCGCCGAGCAGCGGTACGTCTCGATGCTCTACGACAAGCTCGACGAACTGCGGCGGTACAACAGCAAACGCCTGGCCGAGACGCTGCGGGAGACCGGTGGAACTCCCCAGGCACGTACCGAGCGTGACATTTCCACCAAGATGCACATCGACAAGCTCTCGCAGCTCAGCGCGATGGAGAACGGGCTGTGCTTCGGCAGGCTCGACCTCGACAGCGAGGAACGGTTTCACATCGGCAGGCTCGGCCTGTTCGACGAGGAGAACGAGTACGCGCCGTTGCTGATCGACTGGCGCGCTCCCGCCGCACGGCCGTTCTACCTGGCCACGGCGGCCTCCCGCGACGGGGTGATAAGGCGTAGGCACATCCGCACCACCAGGCGCACGGTCACGGACCTGGAGGACGAGGTCCTCGACCTGGACTCCGCCGAGCAGGGAAGCCACCTGGGACTCGCGGGTGAGGCGACGCTGCTGGCGGCGCTGGACGAACGCCGTACCGGCCAGATGGGCGACATCGTCGCGACCATCCAGGCCGAGCAGGACAACATCATCCGCAGCGGCATGAACGGCGTTCTGGTGGTGCAGGGCGGTCCCGGCACCGGCAAGACCGCGGTGGCGCTGCACCGAGCCGCGTACCTGCTCTACACCTACCGGCAGCAACTGACCAAGCGCGGTGTGCTGGTGGTGGGCCCCAACAAGACCTTCCTGCGCTACATCGGCCAGGTGCTGCCCTCCCTCGGCGAGACCGGTGTGCTGCTGTCCACCGTCGGAGAGCTGTACCCGGGTGTGGTCGCCACCGCGACGGAAACGGCCACCGCCGCCGAGCTCAAGGGGCGCACCGAGATGGTCTCGGTGCTCAACAACGCCGTGCGGGACCGCCAGCAGGTACCGCGCAAGTACATCGAGGTGACTTTCGACCGCGAGCCACTCCACATCGACAAGAGCACCTGCAGCCAGGCACGCACCAAGGCGCGGCGAGCACGCAAACCGCACAACGAGGCCAGGAAGATCTTCCGGCGCGAGATGTTCTCGGCGCTGGCGCTGCAGGTGGCCGACCGGTTGGGGCGGGATCTGCTCGACCAGCGCGACATCGACGACATCGCGGCGGAGTTGCGGGCGGACAGCCAGGTGTGCGAGGTGCTCGAACAGCTGTGGCCGGAGATCGAACCCACCACCCTGCTGGACGAGTTGTTGAGCTCGCCGGAGCGCATGAAGAAAGCCGCGCGCAGGTACTTCGACGAGTCACAGCGCCAGGCGATGCTGCGGGAACCGGGCTCGGAGTGGACACCCGCCGACGCTCCGCTGCTCGACGAGCTGGCGGAGCTGCTGGGTGAGGACGACTCGGAGCAGCAGCAGGCACAGCTGCGGCAGGAGCGGGAGGAGCTCGCCTACGCCGAGGGCGTGCTGCACATCATGGAGCAGGACGAGGAGATCATGGATCCCGAACGACTGCGGGTCTCCGATGTACTCGACGCGGACCTGCTCGCGGAGCGCAATCGCACCAACAGTGAGCTCACAGCGGCCGAACGAGCGGCGGGGGACCGCACCTGGACCTTCGGGCACGTGATCGTCGACGAGGCGCAGGAGCTGTCGGCGATGGCGTGGCGAGTGATCATGCGTCGTTGCCCGAGCCGGTCGATGACCGTGGTGGGTGACATCGCCCAGACCGGTTCGGCCGCGGGTGCCTCGTCCTGGCACGACGTGCTCGGGCCGTACGTGGCGCGCCGGTGGCGCCTGGAGGAGCTCACCGTCAACTACCGGACGCCGAGCGAGATCATGTCGATGGCGACCCCGTTGCTCGCCGAGATGGACGTGGACCTGTCCGTGCCGACCTCGGTGCGCAGCACGGGCATCGAGCCGTCCCTGGTGCGGACTTCGAAGGGAGAAGGCGCCGCGCGAACCGCGCGACTGGCCGCCGAGGAACTCGAAGCCGTCGACGGCGGTCACGTGGCGGTACTCTGCCCACCCGACCGCCGCGAGGAGCTCGGAGGCGCGGTCTCCGAGCTGATACCGCGGGCCGCGGTCGGGCCGCGGCCGGAAGGTCTGGAAGCTCCGGTGATGGTCCTCAGCGTCGATCAGGCCAAGGGACTGGAGTTCGACAGCGTGATCGTGGCGGATCCCGCGGGCATCCTCGAACAGTCCCCCCGGGGGATCAACGACATCTACGTGGCGCTCACCCGTACCACGACCAGGCTCAGTGTCGTGCATCACGGCGATCTGCCCGACCCGTTGGAAACCCCCGAGCACTGAAACACCGTTCGGCGGCTCCCGGTTGCCGGGTTCGGGCAGTCGGTGGGGCCGGCCCGCCTTCCACCGGAGTCCTCGACCAGTGGCGGACCGCTACGGCGCTTCGCGGGGTCCGCACAACGGACTCCGGTGATTCCCGGGACCGCACGCAACGGACGATACTGCCTTCGCCAGGAGCGGGATGGTATCTTTCCTGTTCAGGAAGCCACGCCCGAACACAGGGGCGCGGCTTTCGTGATGTCGTGCGAGCGGAATCCGCCGTGAGTGCGCTCCGGCCACGGCAACCGTGCGCTTCCGAGAGGGGTTCCTGGGACCGCGCGGGGGGCCATCTCGAAACGACATCGACGACAGCCGTTCCCGGTGCAGGAACGCGGCGTCGCCCACCCGGCGGGCGCCGCGGAGCACCGACCGAGACCGAGGACATCATGAGTCGGACAACCGGATTCCGCCGCGGGACGCCCCTGCTGCTCGCCCTGGTGGCGCTCCTGGCGGGGATCACCTCGTGTGCGCAGCGCCCAGCCTCCGAAGAACCGGCCCAGCAGGGCAACGATCGGGCTTCGGCGTTTCCGGTACGGGTGAAGCTTTCGGGACAGGAACCGGTGACGCTGCCCGAGCAGCCGAAGCGCATCGTCTCGTTGAGCCCCACCGCCACCGAGGTGCTCTACGCGATCGGGGCGGGCAACCGGGTCGTGGCCGTGGACAAGTACTCCACCTACCCCGAACGGGCACCCCGCGAGGAGATCTCCGCACTGAACGTCGGAGCCGGCACCGTCTCGGAATACCGCCCCGATCTCGTGATCGCGCAGGCGGGCAGTGCCGGTGAACTGGCCAAGGGACTGCGTGAACTGGACATTCCGGTGCTGCTGACCCCGTCCGCGAAGGATCTCTCGGCCGCCTACCGACAGATGAAGGCACTCGGGCGTGCCACCGGGCACAACGAGGAGGCCGCCGACACCGTGCGGCGGGTCCGTTCCGAGCTCGACAAGCTGGTGCGGCAGGCTCCCGAACTCGAACAGCCGCTGACCTACTACCACGAGGTCGGTCCCGATTACTTCACCGCGACGTCCAAGAGCTTCGTGGGCAGCGTCTACGAGAAGTTCGGGATGGACAACATCGCCGACTCCGCCGGGGGCAAGTTCCCCCAGCTTTCCGAGGAGAAGATCCTGCGGGCGGATCCGGACATGATCTTTCTCGCCGACACCGGGACGGCCGGTGTGACCAAGAAAGCTGTCACCGAGCGTCCCGGCTGGCAGACGCTGACCGCGGTGAAGCAGGGGCACGTCTACGAGTTGAACGAGGACGTGGCCGGCAGGTGGGGGCCGCGCGTGGTGGAGCTCGCCCGCTCGATCAGTGAAGCGATCGACGGCACCAGGCAGGGCTGACGCTCCTCCGATGCGCGATTCGCGAACCCTGCCCGCCGGGACGTTCGAAGCTGCCGCTACCTCCGCACAACGACCCCGGCGAGCACGCGGCAGCAGGCTGCGGCCGCGTCACCTGCTGATCGGTATCGCCGCGCTCGTCGTACTGGTACTGGTCTCGGTGCTGACCGGGGCCGCGGAGCTGGGGTGGCAACGGGTACTCGCCGAACTCGGCGCCCAGTTCACCGGTGGTGTCTCGCCGTTGTCCGAACGTGAGGCGGCGATACTGTGGCAGTTGCGCGTGCCTCGGGTGGTACTGGCCGTCCTCGTCGGAGCCGCCCTGGCCGTCTCCGGAGCGGCGTTCCAGGGAGTGTTCCGCAATCCGCTGGCAGATCCCTACCTGCTGGGAGCGGCCTCCGGCGCGGGACTGAGCGTGACCGTCGTGGTTACGGCGGTTCCGCAGGTCACTCTCGGCAGTACCGGCCTGGCGCAGGTGGCCGCGTTCCTCGGAGCGCTGGGCGGGGTCGGGCTGACCTGGCTGATCGGACGCTCGGCCGGACCGGACACGGCCACGCTGGTACTGGCGGGCGTGGCGGTCAGTGCTTTCCTCACCGCCGCGCAGACCTTCGTGCAACAGCTGCGCGTGGAATCGCTGCAACGGGTCTACATGTGGCTGCTGGGCAGGCTGAGCACCAGCGGATGGCACGAGGTGCTGACGGTAGTGCCCGGGTTGTGCCTGGCCACGATGGTGCTGTGCGCCTGCGGGCGGTTGCTGGACCTGCTGGGCACCGGTGACGAGGAAGCGGCGGCGCTGGGGGTACGCCCTGGCAGGGTGCGTGCTCTGGTCCTGGTGGCCGCTTCGCTGGCCACCGCCTCAGCGGTGTCGGTGGCCGGGCTGATCGGTTTCGTGGGATTGGTCGTCCCACATCTGGTACGGCTGGCTCTCGGCGGCAGCTACCGGGTCATCGTGCCGGTGTCCCTGCTGTTCGGCGGAGCCTTCCTCGTCGGGGCGGACATGCTGGCACGGACGGTCATGGCCCCCGCCGAACTGCCGATCGGGGTGATCACGGCGTTCACCGGTGCGCCCTTCTTCGCGCTGTTGCTGCACACCAGCCGACGGCGATGATCCCGGTCGTGGCCCAACCGCGGTGACCCCGGCGACGAGGGGTGACCCCGGTGACGAGGAACGTCGCGACAGCGGGCAGTCCCCGCCTTCTCGACGGAGCGGCGGTGCGGTGGCTCCCGGATGAAGGCACTCGGCGGTACCGAACGACAAGCGTCGGAACATCAACCGGAACTCAATCAGGAAAGCTGTTCGAATGAGCCTCGTGGAACTCGACGGGCTGAGCGCGGGATACCGCGGCAGTCCCGTGCTGTCGGACATCTCGACAGCGATCGGTGCGGGCGGCTGGCTCGGTGTGATCGGACCGAACGGCAGCGGCAAGTCCACGCTGCTCAAAGCGATGCTCGGACTGGTGCACCACGGCGGGACCGTGACGGTGGACGGTCGCCGCGTCAGCGGACTCCGACAGCGTGAGCGGGCGAAGCTGCTCGGATACGCCCCGCAGCTACCGCAGCTACCGGTCGGCATGACCGTCACCGACTACGTGCTGCTGGGGCGCACGCCCTACACCGGCCCGCTGGGACGGGAGAGCACCAGGGACCTCGACATCGTCGCCGAGGTGCTGGAACGGCTCGACCTGCTCGATCTCGCGGAGCGAGTGCTGTCCGACCTTTCCGGTGGCGAACGGCAGCGCGCGGTCCTGGCGCGCGCACTGGCGCAACGCACCGGGGTGCTGCTGCTCGACGAACCCACCACGGGACTGGACGTCGGACACGCGCAGGCGCTGTTGGACCTGGTCGACGAGCTACGTCACGAGCGCGGCACCACCGTGGTGACCACACTGCACGACCTGACCATGGCGGGGCAGTACGCCGAGCACCTGCTGCTGCTCGAGCACGGCAGGGTGAGCGCCGAGGGCGCTCCGGGGGAGGTGCTGACCACCGACGTACTGCACCGGCACTACGCGGCGCGGGTCTCGATTCTGCCGTTACCGGACGGCTCACCGGCCGTCACGCCCGTGCGGGAGTCGGCACGCCGCCCTCGGGAAGGGTGACGGACCGACCCGTCCTGCCACACGCGCGTCACCGCCGGGCCCGGTTCCGGCACGGCGGGTGTGCGGAGTCGCGGCTAACGTTGCCCCTCGTCGCCGCTCCCGGGCTCACCCCGCCGCGCGTTCTCGGAGGTTCCGGAATCCGCTTCGGAACCGGACGACCGCTCGTCGGTGCTCTCACGGGAGTCGTTCGGCGGTGTCACCACGTCGGCCGGAGTGTCGGGAGGAGTCGCTCCGTAGTCCGGGTCCCCGGGTAACGGTTTGCCCAGCAACCGCTCGGGCTCCTCCCTGGCACGCCGGACCAGCAGCAGGTAGAGGACCGCCCCGAGGAAGACCAGTGCCGAGACGTAGACGTTGACCCGGATGCCGAGGTCGAACGGCGTGGAAGCCGGATCGGTACGCATCATCTCGATCCAGAACCGGCCAGCCGTGTAGCCGGCCACGTACAGCGCGAACACCCTGCCGTGCCCCAGCCGGAACCTGCGGTCGGCCCAGACGAGCAGCAGTGCGACCAGCAGGTTCCACAGCAGCTCGTAGAGGAAGGTCGGGTGCACCACTTCGACGGGAACGTCGCTGACGGCCACACCGGTCACCGGATTCGGCTCGCGCTGGTATATCTCCAACCCCCACGGCAGGTCGGTCGGTCCGCCGTAGAGCTCCTGGTTGAAGTAGTTGCCCAGCCTGCCGATCGCCTGCGCGACCACCAGCCCCGGGGCGACGGCATCGGCGAAGGCGGGCAGCGGGACGCCACGTCTCCTGCAACCGATCCAGGCACCGACGGCGCCCAGTGCCACGGCTCCCCAGATGCCGAGACCGCCCTGCCAGATCTTGAAGACGTCCCACCACGGATTGGGGCTGTCCGGGCCGAAGTAGCGCCAGTAATCGGTGATCACGTGGTAGATCCTGCCGCCGACCAGGCCGAACGGGACGGCGAAGACCGCGATGTCGGTGACGGCACCCTTGCGCCCACCTCGGGCGACCCATCGCCGTTCCGACCAGAGGATCGCCACGACGATCCCCGCGATGATGCACAGGGCGTAGGCACGAATGGGAATCGGCCCGACGTACCACACGCCCTGGGGAGGGCTGGGTATGTTGGCCAGATAGGTGGTCGCCGAGGCGGGTAGCGCGACAGTCACGCGACCACCGTAACGGGCGGCGGGGCGAGGACCGCCACTGGCTCCGCGATCGGTTCCCTCACGGGATCGAGGTGGAGTTCCTCCGGACGCCACGCCCGAGGTCGGCCGCGAACTCCGCGACCCCGGCCGCGCCGTCCTGCCTGGCACGCTCGACGAAGGCGGAGCCGACGATCACACCGTCGGCGAACTGCGCCACCTCGGCGGCGTGCTCGGCGGTGCGCACCCCCAGCCCCACGCCGACCGGCAGCTCGGTGTGCGCGCGGGTGCGCCGCACGAGCTCCCGGGCGGAACCGGAGACCGAGTCACGCGCACCGGTGACCCCCATCACCGACGCGGCGTAGAGGAAACCCGAGCCCGCTCCGGCTGTCATCGCCAGTCTGCGTTCGGTGGAGGACGGCGCGACCAGGAAGATCCGGTCGAGCCGGTGCTGCCGTGCCGCGGCCAGCCACTCGTCGGCCTCGTCGGGCACCAGGTCCGGAGTGATCACACCGAGGCCGCCGGCGGCCGCGAGGTCCCGCGCGAAGGCATCGGGGCCGTAGTGGTGCACCGGATTCCAGTAGGTCATCACCACCGGAGCGGCTCCCGTCTCGGCGACCGTCGAGACGATGTCGAACAACTGGCGGACCCGGAACCCGTTGCGCAGGGCTTCACCGCTGGCGGTCTGGATGGTGGGGCCGTCCATGACCGGATCCGAGTAGGGAAGACCGATCTCGACGACGTCACAGCCGGCGGTGTCACCGTCACCGCGCACCATGGCGCGGAACAACTCGACGCTGTCGGGGACGGTGGGAAACCCCGCGGGCAGATAACCGATCAGGGCCGCGCGTCGCTGGGCCGCGCAGTCGCGGAATACCTCGTGCAGACTCACCGCTGGTCCTCTCCCGTGATCCCGGCCTCGGGCACGAGACCGAAGTACTGCGCGGCAGTGTCCATGTCCTTGTCACCCCGCCCGGAAAGGTTGACCACGAGCACGGCCTCAGGGCCGAGTTCCGCACCGAGCCGGAGAGCACCGGCCAACGCGTGCGCCGACTCGATGGCCGGGATGATGCCTTCGGTACGGGACAGCAGCCGGAACGCGTGCATCGCCTCGTCATCGGTGACGGCGCGGTACTCCGCGCGCCCGGTGTCGGCCAGCCAGGCGTGCTCGGGTCCCACACCGGGATAGTCCAACCCCGCCGATATCGAGTACGCCTCAGCGATCTGGCCGTCCTCGTCCTGCAGCAGATAGGACCTGGCGCCGTGCAGCGTGCCGGGCGTCCCACTGGTGAGCGCGGCACCGTGCTCACCACTGTCGAGGCCGTGACCACCGGCCTCCATGCCCACCAGTCGCACCCCGGGGTCGTCGATGAAGCCGTGGAAGATCCCGATGGCGTTGGATCCCCCGCCCACGCAGGCGACCACCGCGTCGGGCAGCCCACCGGTGTGTCGCAGTACCTGCTCCCTGCTCTCCTCCCCGATGATCCTGTGCAGGTTGCGGACCATGAGGGGGAACGGGTGGGCACCGGCCGCGGTGCCGAGCAGGTAGTGCGTGTCGGCGACGTTGGCCACCCAGTCGCGGAGTGCTTCGTTGATCGCGTCCTTGAGGGTGGCCGAACCGGTGTCGACGGGACGCACCTCGGCCCCGAGCAGTCGCATCCGGGCCACGTTGAGGGCCTGCCGCTCGGTGTCGGTGGCTCCCATGTACACGACACAGTCCAGGTCGAGCAACGCACAGGCCGTGGCGGTGGCGACGCCGTGCTGGCCCGCGCCGGTCTCGGCGATCACGCGGCGTTTGCCCATCCGCTTGACCAGCAGGGCCTGCCCCAGCACATTGTTGATCTTGTGGGATCCGGTGTGGTTGAGGTCCTCCCGCTTGAGGAACACCCGGGCACCGCCCGCGTGGGCACCGAAACGTTCGGCCTCGGTCAGCGGGGAGGGCCTGCCCGCGTAGTCGCGCAACAGCCGTTCGAGCTCGGCGACGAACTCCGGATCGTTACGAGCCTTCTCGTACTCATCGGCCAGCTCGTCCTGTGCCGCTATCAGGGCCTCGGGCATGAAACGGCCCCCGTAGGAGCCGAAGTGCCCACCGGGATCGGGATCGTGCCCGTCGGGGGTCGCCTCCCCCGGAGTCGCGGCTCGCCGCGCGGTGTCGGAGTCTCGTGCTGTCATCCGGCTTCCTATCCGCGGCTGGGACGCGGGCAGGCGGGGTGAGATCCCGCCGTGACCAACTGTGTCAACGCCGCACGTGGATTGTCACTGCTGACCAGCCCCTCGCCCACCAGCACCGCGTCGGCGCCGGAACCGGCGTAGGCCATCAGATCGCTCGGCCCCCGCACACCGGATTCCGCGATCTTGATTACCCCGGCGGGCAGACCCGGAGCGATGCGACCGAATACGTCGCGGTCGACTTCGAGGGTGTGCAGGTCACGCGCGTTGATTCCGATGATCTTGCCACCGGCCGCAAGCGCGCGATCGGCCTCCTCCGCGGTGTGCACCTCGACCAGGGCCATCATGCCGAGTGACTCCACGCGGTCCAGCAGCGCTTCGAGGGCGTTCTGCTCCAGGGCCGCGACGATGAGCAGCACCATGTCGGCACCGTGCGCACGGGCCTCGTGCACCTGGTAGGGACTGACGATGAAGTCCTTCCGCAGCAGCGGCGCGTTCACCCGAGCACGTACCGCGTCGAGGTCCCGCAGCGACCCCCCGAAACGACGCTGTTCGGTGAGCACACTGATTATGCGGGCACCGGACTCGTAGTACCCGGCGGCGAGATCGGCGGGCTCGGCGATGTCGGCCAGCTCTCCCTTGGAGGGACTGCGCCGCTTCACCTCCGCGATCACGCCGACACCGGGCTCGTGCAGTGCCGCCCAGACGTCCTTGGGTGGTTGTGCGGCCGCCGAAAGCTGCTTGATCTCCTCGAACGGGACCTCCGCCTCACGGGCGGCCAGATCCTGCCGAACATCGTCGATGATCGCGTCCAAAACACTCACGAGGCCACCTCGCACAGGGCCGGCCGGACACTTACTCGCAGGTGGCAATACGCGCGGATCGTCCTATCGCGCTCGATCACGACACTCCCCTTCCCCGCCGTGCCGGTCGCGGTACCGATGCTAAACCCGTTCAGTGTGAACCCCGCCGCAGGGGGCGGAACAATGTCCCAGCGCATCAAGGACCTTGGTCCCTGGTCGACGCGCGCTCGCGTTGTCAGGAAGGTCCCGCACCGGGAAAAACACAGTTCTCTCGTGTGCTCGGAGCACTCCGTCCCCGAGCCGTGACCGGCCCTCGGCCGGGAATCAACCGTTCTCGTCTCCGTCACCCGCTTCGGTGGGGTCACGCCCTTCGTCCAGATCCTCCCAGAGACGCCGGTCCGGATCACGGGTTTCCCGCGCTTCGGCGGGTGCGGAGTACTTGGACCCCATGGCCGGCATCCGCTGGGCGGCGAGCATCACCGCCAACCCGCACAGCAGGAGCACGAGCGCCGCGCCCCCCATCAGCGCGGGACCGTAGGGCAGGACCTCACGCACCTCCAGCGGTTCGCTGCCCGGCGCGGCGCCGGGCAGCTCGGAAACGCCGCTGGGGCCGGCCAACCAGTCGAACAGGCGCCACCCCAGCAGAACCGCCTCGAGGACGACGATCAGACCGATCAACCGACGCAGCAGACCACCGGTCGCCAGCACGGCGGCGATCGCCGCCAGGGTGGCCAGCGCGAGCGGGGTGAGCTCGGGGCGAATCGCCTCACCGGCCACTCGTGCCACGTCGGCCCCGGAGAACGGTGTCCGGTAACGCTGCCGGATCCACACCGTTGAACTCGCCGCCCACAGTCCGACGGCGACGGCAAGCATGCCGATGACGCACGAGACCAGCAACCGGCGGCCCGTCGCACTCCGCCCGGTTGACTCCTGTCGGTCGGTCAAGCCGGTTTCACACTCCCGTCTCGGGATCTGGGGTTCGGTGTCTCGGGAGGCCGGATCTCCGGCCGCTCCGGTTCCCTCGGTCGGCTGGAGGACCTCACTTCGGCAGCGGGCCTCCCGACTCCGGGGACGGGGCGTCGACTCGGAGCTCGTCGCCGCGGCCGTCGGGCGTGGTGTCGATCCGGGCAGCCGGGTCGTCCGCCGGGCGGCGGAGTGTCCCCGCCGTGGCTACGGCATTGAGCACCGCCCTGGCCTTGTTCAGGCACTCCTGGTCCTCGGCTGCCGGGTCCGAGTCGGCGACGATACCGCCGCCCGCCTGCACGTACGCGGTGCCGTGCCGCAGCAGCGCGGTGCGGATGGCGATGGCCGTGTCGGCGTTGCCCGCGAAATCGAAGTAGCCGACCACTCCGCCGTACTGCGCACGCCGTGTCGGCTCCAGCTCCTCGATTATCCGCATGGCACGAGGCTTGGGCGCCCCGGACAGCGTGCCCGCTGGGAAACAGGCCGTCACCGCGTCGAGCGCGTTGTGGTCCTCCGCGAGCTCACCGGTGACCGAGGAGACGATGTGCATGACGTGGCTGTAGCGCTCCACGCGGAAGAACTCCACGGGGTGCACCGATCCGGGACGACACACCCTTCCCAGGTCGTTGCGGGCCAGATCGACGAGCATGAGGTGCTCGGCACGCTCCTTCTCGTCGTTGATGAGCTCCTTTTCGAGGGCCACGTCCTCGTCCTCGTCGGCGCCCCGCCACCTGGTCCCGGCGATGGGATAGGTGGTGGCGTTGCCGTCCCGCACCTTGACCAACGACTCGGGGCTGGATCCCACGATGTCGAACGGCTGGTCATCGGCGGGGTCCGGCAGCCGCAGCAGGTACATGTAGGGACTCGGATTGGTCGTGCGCAGTATCCGGTAGATGTCCAGCGCCTGCGCGTCGGTACGCATCTCGAAGCGCTGCGAGACGACCACCTGGAACGCCTCGCCCTCGTGGATCGCCTCCTTGGCGCGTCGCACCGCCTCCCGGTGTCGCTCGGACTCGCGATAGCGGGTGAACTCCGGCTCCGGCCGGGAAAAGGTCGCCACGGTGGAGGGGGCGGGGACGTGCAACCGTCGTGTCATCTCGTCGAGCCTGGCTACGGCGTCGTCGTAGGCAGCGTCCACCCGCTCGGGGCTGTCGTCCCAGTTGACCGCGTTGGCGATCAACGTGACGGTTCCCTCGTGATGATCCAGCGCGGCGAGATCGGTGGCGAAGAGCATCACCATCTCCGGGATACCGAGGTCGTCCTCGGTCTCCTCCGGCAGGAGTTCGAACCTGCGGACGGTGTCGTAGCCGAGATAACCGACCATTCCGCCGGTCAGCGGCGGCAACCCGGGCAACGGATCGGTGTGCAACAGCCGCAGTGTCTCGCGGAGCGTAGTCATCGGGTCACCGTCGGTGGGCAAACCCGCCGGAGGTGTCCCCAACCACTGCGATTCACCGTCACGCACCGTGAGAGCAGCGGCGCTGCGCACTCCCACGAAGGACCAGCGCGACCAGGAACGCCCGTTCTCGGCGGATTCGAACAGGAACGTCCCGGATTCGTTCCGCGCCAATTTGCGATACAGCCCGAGCGGCGTCTCGTCATCCGCGAGCAGTCGCCGCACGACCGGGATTACCCGGCGCCCTACGGCGAGCTCACGGAATTCGGCTCGCGATGGGCTGCTAGTGCCGATGTCACCGTCGCCGACCATGGCGTCATTGTCGCAGGCCGCCCACGGCGGCTTACCGCGACTGACCGGAAGTTGCGGAAGACGCGACCCGGCGGTGAGGATGAGATCGTGCGATCGAACAGCCACGACAACGAGGAGACCCGGCTACGACGGGGCAGGCGTGGCGGTGATCGAAGCACCAGGGGCGAATTGCTCGACGCGGCCCGCGCCGCGTTCATCGAGAACGGCTACGAGGGTGCCACCGTGCGGGGAATCGCGAGCCGGGCGGGCGTGGACCCCGCGATGGTGCGGCACTGGTTCGGCGGCAAGGAGGGACTGTTCACCGCGGCGGTGGCCATACCGATCGAGCCGGGGAAGGCGCTGCCGCTGCTGTTGGACGGCCCCGACGAGCAACTGGCGGAGCGGATGCTGGGGATGTTCCTGTCGGTTTGGGACGAAGCGGGAGGTGGCGAGTTCACCGCGCTGATACGCAGCCTGTCCGTGCGGGACAGCGCGGTGCGCATGTTGCGTGAGTTCCTCAGCACCGCGCTGTTCGACAGGCTGCTGCGTGAGCTGCGCTCCGACGAACCCGAGCTGCGTGCCACGCTGTGCGGATCACAGGTGGTCGGCCTGGGCATGATGCGCTACGTGCTACGCATGGAACCGCTGGCCAGCGCCGACCACGAGACCGTGGTGGCTACCATCGCCCCCAATCTGCAGCGTTACCTGACCGGATCGCTGCGACCGGACCGTTCGCGGACCCTGTGACGGGGGTCGTCCGGTGCGGGTACCGGTAACCGACCGTCCACGCGGCTCCTGTCGCGGGTGCTCACTCGGCGGCGGTCCCCACCTCGGGGCGTAGCAGCACGTCGGACTCGAAGCAGTCGGGGGCACCCGTGTGGCAGGCGGCGCCGTGCTGCTCCACGAGCAGCAGCACGGTGTCGCCGTCGCAGTCGAGCCGGACCTCGCGCACGTACTGCGTGTGGCCGGACGACTCGCCCTTGACCCAGTGCCTGGCGCGACTGCGCGAATAGTAAGTGGCGCGCCTGTCGCGCAGGGTGAGCCGCAGCGCCTCGTCATCCATCCAGGCCATCATCAGCACCCGACCGGTGTCGTGCTGCTGGGCCACGGCGGCGATCAACCCGTCCCCGTTGCGCTTGAGTCTCGCGACGATCGCCGGGTCGAGGGCCTCCCCCTGACTTGCCGATGAGGTCATCGGACCGTGATCCCCTCCGCTCGCATGGCGTTCTTGACTTGCTCGACGGTCAGCTCACCGAAGTGGAAAACACTGGCGGCCAGCACGGCATCGGCTCCGGCGTGCACGGCAGGCGCGAAGTGCCCCACCTCTCCCGCACCACCACTCGCGATGAGCGGAACCCGGACGGCGGCACGCACGGCACGGATCATCTCCAGGTCGAACCCCGCCTTGGTGCCGTCCGCGTCCATGGAGTTGAGCAGTATCTCGCCGACACCGAGTCGTTCGGCTCTGACCGCCCACTCCACCGCGCAGATCCCGGTTCCCCTGCGACCGCCGTGCGTGGTGACCTCGAATCCGGAGGCGGTTTCCGTGCCGTCGGACGGAACCCTCCTGGCGTCGACGGACAGCACCACGCACTGTGCGCCGAACCGGCGCGACGCCGTGCGGAGGAGTTCCGGATCGGCGATCGCCGCGGTGTTGAGGCTGACCTTGTCCGCCCCGGCGCGAAGCAGCCGGTCCACGTCCTCGGGACCGCGCACCCCGCCCCCCACCGTCAGCGGGATGAAAACCTGGTCGGCCGTGCCGCGAACCACGTCGTAGGTGGTCTCCCGGTCGGCGGAGGAGGCCGTGACGTCGAGGAAGGTCAGCTCGTCGGCCCACTCGCCGTCGTAGCGACGGGCCAACTCCACCGGATCCCCCGCATCGACCAACCCGGTGAAGTTGACTCCCTTGACCACTCGCCCCTGGTCGACGTCCAGACAGGGGATCACACGCACAGCGACCGCCATACCACCAGCATAAGTGTCCGCCGGTGGAGCGGTTCGCCGGCTTCGGTGATCGGGCGCGGGCGGGTTCGGAGTCCGAACGGCGCGGCGATTTCGCGCGAAATCGCCACGACCGTGGGCGATGCCGCCGCTGCCCGTGCTCATCCCCTGACGGCTTCGAGCGCCTCGGGGAGGGTGAAGTTGCCCGCGTACAGCGCCTTGCCCACGATCGAGCCCTCGAGCCCGAACGGCTCCAGCCCGGCGAGCGCAACCAGGTCATCCACAGTGGATACCCCACCGGAGGCCACCACCGGCGCGGACGTGTGCTCGCAGACGGCACGGAGCAACGACAGGTTCGGGCCGCCCAGCGTGCCGTCCTTGCTGACATCGGTGACCACGTAGCGACAGCAGCCGGCGGCGTCCAACCTGTCGAGCACCTGCCACAGGTCCCCGCCGTCGCGTGTCCAACCGCGCGCTGCCAACCGGTGGCCCCGCTCGCCGATCCGCACGTCCAGACCGACCGCGACGCGCTGACCGTGCTCGGCGACCACTCTCGCGGTCCACTCCGGATCCTCCAGCGCGGCCGTACCGAGGTTCACCCTGGCACAACCGGTGTCCAGCGCGGCGCGCAACGAATCATCGTCCCGGATACCGCCGGAGAGCTCGACGTCGACGTCCAGTTTCGCGACCACTTCGGCGAGCAGTTCCCGGTTCGAACCGCGTCCGAAGGCGGCGTCCAGATCCACGAGGTGGACCCACTCCGCCCCCGCACGCTGCCACGCCAACGCGGCTTGCAACGGATCCCCGTAGGAGGTCTCGGTGCCCGCGGCACCCTGCACCAGACGTACGGCCTGCCCATCGGCAACGTCAACAGCGGGAAGCAGCGTGAAAGTCACGTCCCAAGCCTACGACGAGCCGGCCACGACCACGCCGCCGGCCGTGACGGTGGCCGCGGCGGCCGAACCGGTCGCGCTCAGCGCCGTCCTCGCGAACGGCCACCCGAGTACAGCGCGGCCCCCACCGGCACGGCGAGCACCAGCAGAGCCACGGAGATCACCAACCAGCCGGACACGCCTGCCGCCAGCAACGACGTGGCGGCGAACCCGACCACCATGCCGAAGCACAGCACGAACGCCACCACTCTGGCGGCACCACCGGGACGCATCAGCCCGTACCGACGCGCGCTCACAGCGTTCCCAACCAGTTACGCAGCAGAGCGCCTCCCGCGGCACCGGACTTCTCGGGGTGGAACTGGGTCGCCATCAGGGCACCGTCCTCCACCGCGGCCAGGAACGGCTCGCCGTGTTCGGCCCACACCGATCTCCGCCGGCTACTCGGCGCTTCGGCGTGCTCCTCCCAGCCACGGGCGGCGAAGGAGTGGACGAAGTAGAACCTGGTGTCCGGGTCCATCCCGGCGAACAGCACGCTGTCGGAGGGCGCGGTCACCGTGTTCCAACCCATGTGGGGCAGCACCTCCGCCCGCAACGGTTCCACGGCACCCGGCCACCGGCCGACTCCCTCGGCGGACACACCGTGCTCGACCCCTCGTTGGAACAGGATCTGCATCCCGACACAGATACCGAGCACGGGCCGGTTCTCGGCCAGTCGCCGGTCGACGAGTTCGTCACCACCCACCTCGAGCAGCCCGCGCATGCAGGCGGAGAAGGCACCGACACCGGGAACGACGAGACCGTCGGCTTCCATCGCCGTACGATGATCGTCACTCACCTCGACTCGCGCACCCGCGTGTTCCAGGGCACGTTCGGCCGAACGAAGATTGCCGGATCCGTAGTCCAGTACGACGACTCGTGGCACGTGACCAGCCTACCCGCTCCCGGAACGGCCGCGTGCCAGGACGGCGCACCCACCGCCGGGAGCGTATCGATACGCACCCGACCGAATTCGCGTAGTCGACCACTCCCACCGCCGTACTCGTTATGCTGGCGGAGTGTCGAAATCCGCCGCCAAGCTGACCATCGGTGAACTCGCCGAACGCAGTGGAATAGCGACCACGGCACTTCGGTTCTACGAAGACCGCGGGCTGATCAGGTCGACGCGCACGAGCGGCAACCAACGACGTTACGAGCGAAGCGTGCTGCGACGACTGGCGTTCATCCGCGCCGCCCAGCGCGTGGGATTGAGCCTGGAGGACGTCGCGGACGCGCTGCGGACCCTGCCGGACGATCACGCTCCGAGCAGAGCGGACTGGGCGAAGCTGTCGGAGCGCTGGCGCGACGAGCTCGATGCCCGCATCGACGGGCTGCAACGGCTGCGGGACCGGCTCACCGGTTGCATCGGCTGCGGCTGTCTGTCGTTGAACACCTGCTCGCTGCACAACCCTGACGACTGGATGGCTGCCAGCGGTCCCGCCGCGCCACGGCTTCGGCCGAAATCCGACGGCGGACTCTGAACGGTTCACGGAACCGCTCCGCCCGTGTCGTCGAGGTCGGCACGGTAGATCAGCTCGGGGCGTCCGACGCCGCCGTGCCTCGGCGAACGACGTGCCATGTCGCGCTCGACCAGGTACTCGAGATACCTGCGCGCCGTGACCCGGGAAACGCCCGCCAGCTTTCCCACCTTCCCTGCGGAGGCACCGTCCCCGCTCTCCCGCAGCGCCGCCGCCACGGAAGTCAACGTCTGTTCGTCCATCCCCTTGGGCAGTTCCTGGCGCTCGTTGTCGCGCAGCGTGGCGAACACGCGGTCGATCTCGTGCTGCCCGTTGACGGCACCGCCCCGGGAGAGCTCGCCCCGGAACCGCGCGTAGTTGCGCAACTTCTCCCGCATGGCCACGAAGGTGAACGGTTTGAGCAGGTACTGCACGACTCCGCTGGAGACCGACTCGCGGACCCGGTCGAGGTCACGCGCCGAGGTGACCGCTATGACATCGGTCCCACTGCCTCGGGTACGCAGCATCCTGCTGACCCGCAGTCCGTCCATGTCGGGCAGTCGCAGGTCCAGCAGCACGAGGTCCACAGCGGTGTGCGTCAGGAAACGCAGCGCTTCCTGACCGGTGCGGACACGTCCGACCACCCGGAACCCGGCGACGCTGTTGGCACAGGTCTCGTGTGCCTCACCGGCCACCTCGTCGTCCTCGACCACCAGCACCGAAATCATCCGAATTCCTCACCGCTACGTCACTTCCCACCGGGCGAGGCGACCGCACCACCGCGACGGCGCGCGGGACCGCACGGCAGTCCGCCTCCTCACCCCGGCAACGGCAGCGGGAAGCATGCCACACGAGCACACCGGTTGTCGTGCGGTTCAGCGGTGGGAGGCGTTGTCCGTTCGGTTTCCGCGGGGCGCGCTCGGCGGAACCCCACCCGTTCTCCGGGCTGGTGCCACCGAACGAGGCTCACGTGTCATCCGGATCGTCGGGTCGGGAGTGCTCCAGCGGCAGTCGCACGGTGAAGACCGCTCCCCGCAGCCCCTCGGAACCGTTGCACACCTCGATCCACCCACCGTGACGTCGCACGCTTCGTCCCACCAGTGCGAGTCCGATTCCTCGCCGCTCGTCCTTCCCGGAGTGCCCGTCGCGGAACAGCTTCCGCGTGTCCTCGACATCGACTCCGGAACCGTTGTCGGCCACGCGCAGCAACAACGAGTCCCGCTCGGCGCGGACGGTCACCGCCACCACGGGTGCCCGGTTCTCGGCCAGCAGAACAGCATCCACCGCGTTGTCGATCAGATTGCCCAGAATGGTGACCAGATCACGGGAACCCACGCGCGGCACCGAGCCGACGTGGGTGTCCTCGGTGATCCTGACCTCCACCCCGCGTTCGCGTGCCTGAGCCGACTTGCCCAGCAACAGGGCGGTGAGCACCGGTTCGTCGACGGCGCAGACAACTCGATCCGTGAGCTGCTGTGCGGTGCGCAGCTCCGAGGTAGCGAACTCCACCGCCTGTTCGGTACGACCGAGTTCGACCAGCGAAACTATGGTGTGCAGCCGGTTCGCCGACTCGTGTGCCCGCGAACGCAGTGATTCCGAGAATCCGCGCAGGGTGTCCAACTCGCGGTTCAGCGTGCGCAGCTCGGTATGGTCCCGCAGGGTGACGACGTTGCCCAGTGCCCGGTCCGAGTGGGCGGCTTCGACGGTCACCAGCAGAACCCGGTCCTCGACGAGATGCGGTTCGTCCCGCACCGGCGCACCGTTCGACAGCACTCCGATCAACGCTCCGGGCAGCCCGAGGGACTCGACACGGCGTCCCGCCACGTGTTCGGTTCCGAGCCCCAGCAGCGTCGCCGCGCCGTCGTTGCACAAGGTCACGACCCCGTCGGGCGAGATCAGCAGCAGTCCTTCGCCGACCGTGTGCAGGACGGCTTCGTGGTATTCGTACATACCGCTCAGCTCCGCGGGAGTGAGCCCGTGGGTGTGGCCGCGCATGCGCACGCTGACCGCGTAGGTCGCCAGCCCACCGAACAGCAGGGCACCACAGGCCACCAGCAGCAGGGCACGCAGCTGGTCCCGCAGCCTGCGGCTCAGTGCGCGAACCTTGATCCCCACGCTGACCAGCGCCCTGACCTCGCCCTGCCTGTCCACCACTGGAGCCACCGCCCGCACCGAGGGGCCCAGTGTGCCGGTGTAGGTCTCGGTGAACGTGTTCCCGCGCAGTGCCGGTCCGATGTGTCCCCAGAACCTTTCCCCGATCCGCTCCGGTTCGGGATGGGTGTAACGGATGCCGCGGGTGTCCATGATCGTCACGAAGTCCACACCGGCGCGGGAGGTGACTCGTCGCGCCACCGGCTGTAATCGGGCGCTGGGATCGGCGGAGTCCAACGCCGAACCGACCAAGGGGGTGGCCGCCAGCGTCTCGGCCACGGCCCGCACCTCGTTCCTCGCCGCCTGCTGGTTCCGCGCCCGCGCGCTGTACCAGGCCAGGCAGGCGCCCGACAGCACCACGACGAGCACGATCACGATCTGCAACACGAACAGTCGACGAGCCAGACTCCAGCGCGTACCGCGAGCGGCACGGTCACGGACACGGCTCCGGTGGTCGACGGTCACTACGGCTCTCCTGTCGGGACTCCGGTTGTCACGGCCGCCGAAGGCCCGGTTCGGCGGCGCGACGTGGGTTTCCGGGCACTGCTGTCCGAGCTTGCGACCCGCCCGAACCGCGAGCGGCCCGGTGAACGAAATGAACACAACGCTGACACCGCGTGGACATCGACCGATGGTTCCGAAACGACATTGCCAACCGCAACACGGTGTTAACCGTCGCGACCATGGAAGGCTGGGCAGTTGAACGAATCGCTGATTCTGTTGCACACCGGGGTGGCGATCGCGGGCACGATTCTGCTGATCCTCGCACTTCGGCTCGAACCGCTGATCGCGCTGCTGTGCGGCTCGCTCTATCTCGGGCTCGCCACCGGACTGGGGTTCGGCGGCACCACCGAAGCGATCACCGGCGGATTCGGCGGGATCATGACCGACATCGGTCTGTTGATCACCTTCGGCGTCCTACTCGGCTCGTTGCTTTCGGTTACCGGTGCGTTACGCCGGTTGACCGAGGGGATGCTGCGGATCTTCGGCGCCGAGCGGTCGCCGTACGTGTTCGGCACCGCGATGAGCAGCATTTTTCCGGCCATCTACACCGACGTACTGCTCGTGCTGACGGCACCGCTGGGACGTTCCATCGCGCCGCGGATCAGACGGGACGGCAGGGCCGCTATGGGCGCCGCGCTGATCCTGGGATCGGAGCTCGGGCTGGTGCTGGTCGTCCCTGGCGCGGGGGCACTGGCCGTGGCCGGTCTGCTGCACGTCTCACTGGGCAGGATGCTGCTGTTCGGTCTGCTGGTGACGGTGCCCACGGCTCTCGTGACGATCTACCTCTACCGGCTGTTGCTGCGCGGCGGGCTGTGGAACGGCGACAAGGACGAACTGGCCGACGAGGACCATGACTCGGACGAGGAATCCGCCGGAGCCTCGGAGAGTGCCGCCACGAGCCCGACCGGGCAGGAAGGGCATCTCCCCGGGCTGGGGGTGTCGCTGGCACCGCTGTGCATCACGATCCTGCTCATCGCGGGCGGCGGGATCGCCAAGGTGTCGGGCATCACATCCGGCCCGCTGGCCTTCCTCGGTAGTCCCCTGGTGGCGCTGTTCATCGGAGTCGTCACAGCGTACTCACTGGCCTGGGGCGGCGTCTCCCGGCAGGTGGCGAGCTCGGCCGTGGGCAGCGGACTGCGGGAGTGCGGTCCCATCCTGATCATCACCGGCATCGGCGGTTCGCTGGGCGGAGTCATCTCCGCGACCGGCCTGGAGGACATCCTGGCGGGTTACTTCACCTCGAACGCGTTGTCGCCGCTGCTGCTGGCCTGGTTCATCGCGGTGGTGCTGCACGTGGCGATCGGTTCGACCTCCGTGGCGGCGATCACCGCGGGCAGCGTGCTGGCACCGGCCCTCGGCGGCACGGACATCGCACCGCTGCTGATCGCCCTGGCCGCCGGTTCCGGAGCGCTGTTCGCGGTGCACGTCAACAGCAACTTCTTCTGGATGTTCCAGCGGCTGTTCGGGCTGACCACCCGAGGGACGCTGAAGACCTGCACCCTGGTGACGACGCTGGCCTCGGTGGTCTCGCTGGGATTCGTCCTGCTGTTGAGCGCGGTGATCTGATCACGGCACCCCGCGGCCGTCCGGACGCTCGCGGCGTGGTCCTGCCACGTCGCGAGCCCGGCCTCACCACGACATCCAGAGCACTCCGCCCGCCAGCGCCAGCACCGCACCCGCCGCGAGTATCACGGCGGGAACCCGTGCGGTCTTCCACATCGAGTAGGAACCGCCGGCCAGGAAGCCCGCGACCGCGAGCAGGATGATCGGCAGGAAATCACGCACAGCTGGGCAAACCTCTCGTGGCGGTCTCGGCGGGCAGTGGTCGGCACGGAAGCGCCGACCACCCGCGGCGGGAGCCTAGCAGTGGTGCTTCACGAGTTCCGCGCACGGAGACCGGGCCGTCACACCGCCGTCCGGCCGGGGTCCAACCGAACCACCACGGCCTTGGAGACCGGCGTGTTGGAGTACTCCGCCACCGAGTCCAGCGGAACCAGCGGGTTGGCCTCCGGATAGTAGGCCGCCACGCAGCCACGCGGGGTCGCGTAGCCGACCACCCGGAACGAATCGGCCCTGCGTTCCTCGATGCCGCCGGAACCGTCCGCCCATTCCGAGACGAGGTCCACGGTCTGCCCGTCGGCGAGGCCGAGTTCGGCGATGTCGACGGGGTTGACCAGCACGACGCGTCGCGCGTTCTCCACCCCGCGGTACCGGTCCGAGAGCCCGTAGATCGTGGTGTTGTACTGATCGTGACTGCGCAGGCTCTGCAGCAGCAGCCTGCCCTCCGGGACGTGGATCATGTCCGGAACGTTGTCCGTGAAATTGGCCTTTCCGGTGGCGGTCGGGAACGTCCTGCTGTCACGTGGGGGGTGCGGCAGCACGAATCCGTCGGGTTCACGTACCCGGTTGTTGTAACCGGCGCAGCCGGGGACCACGCGGGCGATGCTCTCGCGGACGCGGTCGTAGTCGTTCTCGAACTCCCGCCACGGAACCGGGTGGTCCTCGCCGAGCAGCGTCCGTGCCAGTTCGGACACGATGGCCACCTCGGACAGCAGATCGGGCGAGGCGGGGTCCAGCCGTCCCCGGGAACCGTGCACCACCGACATCGAGTCCTCGACGGTGACGAACTGCTCCCCACCGGCCTGCCGATCGCGTTCGGTTCGACCGAGCGTGGGCAGGATGAGCGCGGTCCGTCCCGGAACCACGTGCGAACGGTTGAGCTTGGTGGAGACCTGCACGGTGAGTTCGCAGGCGCGCAGCGCGGCCTCGGTGGCGGCGCTGTCCGGTGTGGCCGCGGCGAAGTTACCACCGAGCGCGAAGAACGCGGTGCAGCTTCCGTCGTGCATGGCACGCAGCGTCTCCACCGTGTCCCGACCGGGCTCGCGGGGAACCGAGAGCCCGAACTCCTCGTCCAGCGCGGACAGGAAGGACTCCGGCATGCGTTCCCAGATTCCCATGGTGCGGTCGCCCTGCACGTTGGAGTGACCCCGCACGGGGCACAGTCCCGCCCCGGGTTTGCCGATCATGCCCCGCAACAGCTGTACGTTGACGATCTCGCGAATGGTGGGGACGGCCTGCCGGTGCTGGGTGAGCCCCATCGCCCAGCAGACCACGGTCGAGCGCGAGTCGGCGAGCATCCGGGCGATACGCTCGATCTGCTGCTGCTCCAGGCCGGTCAGCCGCTCGACCTCCTGCCAGTCGATGTCCCGCCCGCGCGCGGCGAACTCGGCGAAACCGTGCGTGTGTTCCTCGATGAACTCGCGGTCCAGCACCGTGCCGGGTGACTCGTCCTCGAACCGCAGCAGCAGGGCACCGAGTGCTTTGAACAGCGCCAGGTCACCGCCGATGCGGATCTGGGCGAACTCGTCGGCGAGCGGGGTGCCGGATCCGGCCACTCCCCGGACGTTCTGGGGGTTGCTGAATCGCATCAATCCGGTTTCCGGCAGCGGGTTGATCGCCAGGATCCGGCCACCGTTGTGCTTGGTGCGCTCCAATGAGCTCAGCATGCGGGGATGGTTGGTCCCCGGGTTCTGCCCCATGACCACGACGAGATCGGCGTGTTCGATGTCGGAGAGGGTGACCGAGCCCTTGCCCACGCCGATGGTCTCGCTCAGGGCGGTTCCGGAGGACTCGTGGCACATGTTCGAGCAGTCGGGCAGGTTGTTGGTGCCGAACGAGCGCGCCAGCAGCTGGTAGCAGAAGGCCGCCTCGTTGCTCGCCCGCCCCGAGGTGTAGAACGAGGTGCGCTCCGGCCCGACCTCGCGGAGCTTGTCCGCTATGACCTCGAACGCCCGCTGCCAGTCGATCGGGCGGTAGTGGGTGTCCCCCTCGCGCCGGATCACCGGCTGGGTCAGGCGCCCCTGTTGCCCCAGCCAGTAGTCGGTTCGTTCCGCGAGGTCCTCGATCGAGTGGCTGTCGAAGAACTCGGGACCGACGGTGCGGGTGGTGGCCTCCTCGGCGACGGCCTTGGCGCCGTTCTCGCAGAATTCCACCCACTTGCGGGAACCGCCCTCGGCCTCCCTCGGTTCGGGCCATGCGCAACCGGGGCAGTCGAATCCACTGCGCTGATTCAGCAACGGCAGGGTCCTGGCGGTACGTACCGGCCCCATCTGTCGCAGGCTCCGGGTGAGTGAAACCACCACTCCCCGCACCCCGGCAGCGGATTTCTCGCGGCCGTGCACTTCGAGTTCCGATTCGTCGATGTCCTTCTCGGGGCCACGCCGGCTCACGTGATCCACCCCGCCTTTCGCCGCGAATTCACTGGTCGAACAGCTACATCATCGCGCTGTCACGCCGTAAACGCCAGCACGACCCGTGTCGAAACACCCGAAGCGGCGGCCTCCTACACGCCATGCTCAAAAACGAGACCCCTACCAACCCGGAACCCCACGCGTCGCTCGAAAACCGTAGCGGCGCCCCGGTAACAGGGGTTCCCCGGTGCGTGAGTCGGATGCATCGCGAGGCCGGGCCGCTCGCCGCGTAGATCGCTACTCAAGAGCCGGCCCAACACAGCAAGGCGCCGACTCACGTGCCGGCTAACCGACCACCCGGGCAACGGGTGTTGTGGTTCTCAAGTGAAATGTTCGGTGAGATACTTTTCTCCTTCGTCCGCGAGGAAGGTCACGATCTCCCCCAACTCCGGCCTGGCGCTCCGCAACCGTTTGGCGGCGAGCAGATGCGCCCCCGAGGAGGGCCCCACGAACAAGCCGTATCGTCTTCCGAGCTCGCGGGACTGCTCGATGGCGTCGGCACTGTCCACGGCCATGATCTCGTCCACCTCGTGGCGGTGCCTGTCGAACACTCCCGGCACGAAGCCGTCCGAGATGCCCTCGATCAGATGCTTGTCGATCTCACCGCACGCCAGGGTGCACGACTCGTTGGGCTCCACGGCCACGACCCGACATCCCGGGTTGACAGCGCGGAACGCCTGCCCCACCCCGACGATCGTTCCACCGGTGCCGACACCGCCGACCACCGCGTCGGGCAGGACTCCGGGAGGAAGCTGCCGCAGGATCTCCGGACCGAGCCAGCCGCGGTTCTCGTCGACGTTCCACTCGCTGTCGAACTGCTGCGGCGCGAAGTAGCCGGGTTGCGCACCGAGCTCGCGTGCGGTGCGCAGCGCGTCGTTGACGTGGAAGTCGCCGGTGGTACGGACTTCGGCGCCGAAAGCACGTGAGATGGCGGCACGTTCGGTGCTGACGTTGCACGGCATCACCACCAGCATCGGGTATCCCTTAACGGCGGCCACCATGCTCATGGCGTTGCCGGTGTTACCACTGCTGGCTTCCACGATGGTGTCGCCGGGACGCAGCAGTCCCTCCCGTTCGGCTCGCTCGATCATGTAGGTGGCGATGCGCGCCTTGATCGAACCAGACGGGTTGAGGAACTCCAGCTTGACCCGGATTCCCTCGATACGCAGCAACGGAGTATCGCCGACCGCTTCCAGCACGGAACCGACGTCGGCGGGGGACTCGGGAACGGCCGGTGGCCTCGCCCCGGCCAGCGGTGATCCGGTCATGCGCTCTCCCTTGACACCATTGTCAAAGCGGCAACACTGTTGTTGCGTAATGCACACTATGTTGCTTAATGAGCGACAATGCGACCGTATCGCGGTGTTGTCAAGGGAGTCGCCCAGCGATTCCACCCGCTCGTGTGATGCCTGGGCGCCGGGGCGCCCAGGCGCGACCGGACGACGGCGCGACCTCCCGCTCACGGGACGGCGGGAGGTTCCGCGCCGCTACGGACCGGACAACCGACGCGGAACCGGTTCACCGTTCCGAACCGGTCACAGCGTCCCCTTGGTGGAGGGAACCGTGGCGGCGAACCGGGGATCCGGCTCGACGGCGGCGCGCAGTGCGCGGGCGATCGCCTTGTACTGCGCCTCGGTGATGTGATGCGGGTCCCTGCCGTGGATCACCCGAGCGTGCAAGTTGATCGCGGCGTGGAAGGCCAACGACTCGAACACGTGCCTGTTGAGCACGAAGGGATAGTTGTTGCCGACGGTGAACGTGTTGTACTGCTCGGGTTCGCCCGCCAGCACGCAGTAGGGTCGCCCGGAGACGTCGACGGCCGCGTGCGCCAGCGTCTCGTCCATCGGTATCCAGGCATCCCCGAACCGGCGGATCCCCGTCTTGTCCCCGAGAGCCTGGCGCAGCGCCTGCCCCAACACGATCGCGGTGTCCTCGACGGTGTGGTGCGCGTCGATGTGGATGTCCCCGCTGGCGCGCACGGTCATGTCGAACGCGGCGTGCGTGGCGAGCGAGTGCAGCATGTGATCGTAGAACGGCACGGTCGTGTCGACCTCGACCCGGCCGCTGCCGTCGAGATCCAGCTCGACCGAGACCGTTGATTCCTTGGTGGTGCGTTCCACCCGTCCGGTACGGGATACCGCGTCGTTCACCGGGAGAGCTCCTCACGGACTCGCTCACTGGCCGCGAGGAAGGCGTCGTTGTCCCGCGGCGATCCTATTGTGACCCTGAGATGGCCACCGATACCCACGTCCCGGATCAGCACCCCGGAGTCGAGGTAGCGCTGCCAGGCGCGGTGGGCGTCGTCGAACATGCCGAACAGCACGAAGTTGGCATCGCTGTCGACCGGGGTGAATCCGAGTTCACGCAGCCGTCCGGTCACCCTGGCGCGCTCGTCCACGAGCTGCTTGACCCCGCCGAGCGTGGCGTCGGCGTGCCGCAGCGCCGCCCGCGCGGCCGCCTGGGTGACGCTGGAGAGGTGGTACGGCAACCGCACCAACAACAACGCGTCGATGACGGCGGGAGAAGCGGCGAGGTAACCGAGCCGTCCGCCCGCGAACGCGAACGCCTTGCTCATGGTCCGGCTGACGACGAGCTTGCTGGGGAACTCCCCCAACAACGAGATCGCGCTGTGCCGCTGTGAGAACTCCACGTAGGCCTCGTCCACGACGACGAGACCGGGAGCGGCACGCAGCAGGGCACGCAGGTCCTCGGGATCGATCGACTGCCCGGTGGGGTTGTTCGGGCTGGTCACGAAAACCACGTCCGGCCGGCGTTCGGTCACCGCCCGCGCCGCCTCGGCACCGTCCAGCGTGAAGTCGGAACGACGGGGTTCGGGGAGCCAGTCCGTGCGCGTACCCGCGGCGAGCACGGGATGCATCGAATAGGACGGCTCGAAGCCCAGCGCGGTGCGTCCGGGCCCTCCGAACGCCTGCAGGAGCTGTTGCAGTATCTCGTTGGATCCGTTGGCCGCCCACACGTTGCCGGACGAGACCGGCACGCCGGTGGCACCGGCCAGGTAGGCCGCCAGGTCCTCGCGCAGTGACACCGCGTCGCGGTCGGGATAGCGATTCAGCCCGGTCGCTGTCTCGCCGACGGCGGCGACGAGGTCGTCGACCAGCTGTTCGGGAGGCGGGAACGGATTCTCGTTGGTGTTAAGCAACACCGGAACGTCCAGCTGCGGCGCCCCGTACGGACTGCGGCCGCGCAGGTCCTCCCGCAGGGGCAAATCGGCCAGCGTCGTCTCGCCGCCGATCACGTCGCTCATCGATTCCACCAATTCGTCGTTGTTCGGAAGCAGGAGGTCGTGGCCTCAACCGGGTCGTTCGAACCGTGCTGTGACGGCTTCACCGTGCGCGGGAAGGTCCTCGGCATCGGCCAGCGCGACCACCTGCTCGGTGACCTCACGCAGGGCCCGCTCGCTGTAGTCGACCACGTGAATGCCGCGCAGGAAGCTCTGCACGCTCAGCCCGGAGGAATGCCGGGCGCACCCACCCGTGGGCAGCACGTGATTCGAGCCGGCGCAGTAGTCGCCGAGCGATACCGGCGCGTAAGGGCCGACGAAGATCGCGCCCGCGTTGCGCACCCCGGCGGCCACCCGGGAAGCCTCGGCGGTCTGGATCTCCAGGTGCTCGGCCGCGTAGGCGTCGACGACACGGATCCCGTCGGCGATCGAGGAGGTAAGCACGCAGCCGGACTGCTCCCCGGTCAACGCGGTGCGGATCCGCTCGGTGTGCTTGGTCGCGGGAACGCGTTCCGCCAGCCGTCGGTCGACCGCGTCGGCCAGTTCCTCGGAAGTGGTCACCAGCACGCTGGCGGCCAGCGTGTCGTGTTCGGCCTGACTGATCAGATCGGTGGCGACGTGTACCGGATCGGCCGTTTCGTCGGCCAGCACGGCGATCTCGGTCGGTCCCGCCTCGGCATCGATGCCGATGATGTTCCGCAGCTGTCGTTTCGCCGCGGTGACGTAGACGTTGCCCGGTCCGGTGACCATGTCCACCGGAAGCAGCTCTCGCCCGTCGGTGTCGGAACCGCCGTAGGCGAGCAGCCCCACCGCCTGGGCACCACCGACCGCCCACACCTCGTCGACGCCGAGCAACGCGGCGGCGGCGAGGATGGTCGGGTGCGGCCTGCCACCGAACTCCGGCTGTGGCGGTGAGCACACCACCAGCGACTCCACACCCGCCGCCTGCGCCGGAACCACGTTCATCACGACGCTGGAGGGATACACCGCCAGCCCACCCGGGGCGTAGAGCCCGACCCTGGAGACCGGCACCCAGCGTTCGGTCACCGTGCCGCCGTCGGCGACCTCGGTGGTGACGTCGGTGCGCCGCTGCTCGGCATGCACCTTCCTGGCTCGACGCACGGACTCCTCGAGCGCGGTGCGGATCGAGGGATCCAGTTCCTCCAGAGCCGCACGCAGCTCCGTGTCAGGGACCCGTACCCGCTCGGGACGCACGGAGTCGAACCGCTCGGTGTGGTCCAGGGCCGCGGCGGCACCCCGCTCGGCGATGTCGTCGAGCAGCGGCCGCACGGCGGGCAGCGCGTGTTCCACGTCCATACCGGCACGTGGCAGCCGACCGCGTAGCTCACCGACGGACGGTTCCCGACCGCGCAGGTCGATACGGCTGAGCATGGGACTTCCCTCCGCGAAACGTTGCTGCGAACCAGGGTATCCGTACTCCTGCCCGGCTCCGTCGGCAGCTCCACCTCCTCGACACGACGTCCGGGCGCCTTCCGGACGAGCGGGCCGTACCGCGACGCCCCTGAGACATCGTTCCGAGGCCGTGTCTCGGCTCGGGTGCTCGCCCGGACCGGCAAGCAGGCCGTACCGGCAGGGGATCCTGACACGAAAAACGGCCCCACTCTCATACGTACGCATGTTGTGACGAAGCGTAATCGCGGCGAACCTCGGTGGGGGCACCGAATCCGTGATCGATCGGAGGAACATGCGCACGCTACGACGACGGACAACCGTGGCACTGTCGGTCACCGCTCTCCTGCTGTCGCTGCCTGCCACCCAGTCGGCGTTCGCGCGGGGAAGTGATCACACCGGGGAAGACACCAGCAGGGCCGTCTACCGGATCCCGAACACGGACACCGCTTCCCGCACCGCTGTCAATCGCACCGGCGCGCTGGTGCTTTCGGTAACCGGGGAAACCGCCTTCGTCGAAGCCACCCCGGCGCAGGCCGAGCGGCTGCGTGACCGGGGACTGAGCCCGCGACGCCTCCCCGCGGCGACCGACGCTCCCGTTCGCCCGGAGTCCTCGCCCGCCGACTTCCCTCCCGAGGACAGCGGCTACCACACGTACTCCGAAACGGTTTCGGAGATCGAGGAGGCCGCGGCCGAACACGCGGAAATCGTCGACAGCACGAGCGCGGGCCGTTCGGCGCGGGGCAGGGACATTCCGGTGGTCAAGATAAGCGACAACGCCGGGACGGACGAGAACGAACCTGAAGTGCTGTTCACGTGCAACCAGCACGCCAGAGAACACCTCACGACCGAGATGTGCCTGCACATCCTGCGGCGCTACACCGACAACCACGGCTCCGATCCCGACATCACGAACGCGGTCGACAGCCGGGAGATCTGGATAATCCCGATGGTCAACCCGGACGGCGCGACCTACGACGTGTCGGGCGACGGCTACCGGGCCTGGCGCCGCAACCGGGAGAGCGTTCCGGTCGACCTGAACCGCAACTGGGGCTACAAGTGGGGCTGCTGCGGCGGGTCCAGCGGGAACCCGAGTCAACCGACCTACCGTGGCCCGGCGCCCTTCTCCGCACCGGAAACCGCCGCGATAAGGGATTTCGTCGAATCACGCGAGGCGGAGGGACGGCAACGGATAACCGCGCACATCGATTTCCACAGCTTCTCGGAGCTGGTGCTGTGGCCGTACGGCTACACCACCGCGGACACGGCACCGGGCATGACACGGGAGCAGTACCGCAGGTTCGCCGAGCTGGGCAACGCGATGGCCCGCAGCAACGGGTACACGCCGATGCAGTCGAGTGACCTCTACGTCACCGACGGCAGTGTGAACGACTGGATGTGGGCCGAACACGGCATACTCTCGTTCACGTTCGAGATGTATCCGAGCAGCGGGGGAATCGGCGGTTTCTACCCGCCGGACGAGGTCATCGAGCGGGAAACCGCTCGCAACGACGAAGCGGTGGCGATGTTGCTGAACGAGGCGGGGGCCTGACCGGATCACGGGTGGGGCGGTGCGTCTCGCACACACCGCCCCACCTCGAGCGGTCAGAGGAGCAGCAGCACCGCGGCGCCCAGCACGATCCCGAGCACCACGACCACTCCGGCTGTGATCAGCAGCCAGCGCAGCTGCGGATGTTCGTCACGGATCTCGGTTTTGGCTCGTTCACGCCATTGCATGAACGTGGTCTGTTCACTCATCAGTGCTCTCCACAACCAATCGAGCGCCTACGGCCACCACAACACGCGGCGACAGTACACCGGACAACCACCTCACCCTGCCACACTCCCCCGCCCTACCACCGGATGACGTCGTCACCGGCCCAGGCGCGCAGCAGCGACTCGTCGTGGCTGATGGCCAGCACACCGGTTCCCTCCTCGGCCACCCGTCCGGTCACGACGCGGACGAGCGCGGCCGTGGTGGAGGCGTCCAGCATCCCGGTCATCTCGTCGCAGATCAGGTAACGAGGACGCGGGGCCATCGCACGTGCCAGGCAGGCACGCTGCAGCTGGCCGTCGCTGACCTCGTGCGGCATCCTGCCGAGCAGCTCCGCGTCGAGACCGGTCGTCTCGGCGAGCTCGTCCACGCGGGCTCGGGGTTGCCGCGCACCGCGGACGCGCAGTGGCTCCGAGACGATTTCGCGCAGCGTCATACGCGGGTCCACGGCGGGGCGGGGCTGCTGGAAAACGATCCCCACCGAGGTGCGCGACTCCCGGGGAACCGAGTAGCGCGCGCCCCGGATCTCGCGGCCGTCCAGCTCGACAGTGCCCGACCACGGACGCTGCAGCAGTGCCAGCACTCTGGCCAGCGTGGATTTGCCGCAACCGCTCGGTCCGGCGAGACCGCGAACCGCCCCCCGGGGAACGGTCACGTCCACTCCGTCGAGTACGGCACGGCCGCGGGCGTAGCCCGCTACCACTCCCCTGGCGCTCAGCACGGCGGATGCGCCGCGACGGACCTGCGCCCGTGCTCGACGAGCCGCGGCTCGCCGTTGCACGGCGCCACCCCGGGTGTTTCGGGGCAACGCAGGCAGAACACGCAGCCCCACTCGCGTTCGAGCTCGGCCAACTCGGTCAGAGCGGGCGGATGCCCGGGGACGGGCTGAAACCCACCTTCCGGCAGCGCCCCCAGCAGCCGTTTCGTGTAGGGGTGCCAGGGCTCCCCGAACACTTCGGCCGCGGGCCCGCTCTCCACCACCCGGCTGGCGTACATCACCGCCACGTGGGTGGCCACCCGCGCGGCGGCGTCCAGATCATGGGTGATCAACAACACTCCTCTTTCGCGATCGGCGAGTTCGCCGAGCAGATCCGTGACACGCTCGACCAACGGTCTGTCCAGTCCCGTGGTGGGCTCGTCCGCGATGACGACCGGAGGTTCGGCCACCAGCGCCGAGGCCACCGCGACACGCTGCGCCATGCCCCCGGACAGCTCGTGCGGATAGTGATCGAGCTCGTCCGGATCCAACCCGACCCGTCGGGCCAGCGCTTCCACCTCGGCACGGTCGGCACGACCGCGCAGCTCACGGAACGCCTCGGACAGTTGGGCACGTGCGGTACGCACCGGAGTGAGGTGGGTCGCGGCGGACTGGGGGACGAGACCGACTCGCCTTCCCCTGACCTCGCGCGCGAGCACGCTCTCGGGTGCCGCGAGCAACTCGACGTCCTCGTCCGTTCCGGAACTCAGCAGGGCACGACCACGCGACCACGCGTTGGCGGGCAGCAGCCCGAGCAGCGCGGAGGCGAGCACGGACTTGCCGCAGCCGGACTCTCCCACCAGCGCCAGTACCTGGCCGGGAAACAGTCGCAGCCTGGCGTCGGTGACGGCGTGCACGGTCTCGGAACCACGGCTCCGCCCCAGTTCGAAACGCACCGACATGTCGTCCAACCAGAGCAGTGGCGACTGCTGCACCGATGATCACTCCATCCGGCTCGGTTCGCGGGGCGTTCACAGCGTCAGCTCGGAACGCCGAGTGGGAATCGTCCGGTCCCGCCAGGCGGCGGCGATGCCGGACACCGACAGCGTGGTGGCCACGAGCAGCCCGGCCGGGAACGCCACGATCCACCAGGCACCGAGCAGGACCCCCTCCCTGCCGTCGGAGAGGATGTTGCCGATGCTGGCCAGATGCGGGGGCAGTCCCAGCCCGAGAAAGCTCAGCGCGGTCTCGTGGAACACCGCGTGCGGTACGAGCAGCACCGCGGACAGTGCCGCTTGGGGCACGATCGCGGGCAGCAGGTGGTTGCGCAGCACCCACCACCGACCGGCACCGGCCGAGACGGCCGCGTCCACGTAGGGCCGGTCGCGCAGCCCGAGCACTTCGGAACGCACCACACGCGCGACGGTGGCCCAGTGGGTCAGGCCGATGGACAGCACCACCGCGAGCACCGTTCCCCGGTAGAGCGCGACGATCACGATGCCCAGCAGCAGGTGCGGTACGGCGTTGACCGCGTCCACCACCCGCATCAGCAGGCGATCCACCCATCCCCCCGACGCGCCGGAGAGCGCACCCACCGCGGTCCCGAGCACTGTGGACACCACCGTGCTGACCGCCGCCACGAGCAGTGACACCCGCAGTCCCGCCAGCGAGCGCACGAACAGATCGCGTCCCGAGGTGTCCGTGCCGAACGGATGCGCCGGACTCGGCGGAAGTCGTATGGCCTGGTAGTCCACGGTGCCGGGTGCCGCGGACAGGGCGGGAACCGACAACGCGGCCAGTACGAGCGCGCCCAGGGCGGTCACCGCCGTCACGAGGCGCAGCCGTGCCCGCACGGCTCCGGCCGCACCTCGCACGGCCCCGGCACGAGCACGAGCGGCGCTCCGCCAGGGGCGGGGTGGGCCGGCGGTGGCGCTGTCGGATTCGAGCTCAACCATCAGCGGAGACTCTCGGATCGAGTAGTACGGCTGCCACGTCGGCCAGGAGGGAACCGAGCAGCACGGCGGCCGTGGCGAGCAGGGTCAGGATCGCCAGCAGCGGATAGTCCGCTGCTCTCGCCGCGGTGACGACGGCGGAGGCCACTCCCGGCCAGGAGAAGACCTCCTCCACCAGCACAGCGCCGGTCACGAGTTCGGGGATCCGGGCGCCGATCAGCGTCACGAACGGCAAAAGCGCGGTGGGCAGGGCGTGCCGCGCGACCACCACGCGTTCGCGGACTCCCCTGGCTCGGGCACCGGTTACGTGATCCTCGGTGAACGCTGTCAACAGCGACTGTCGTACGTGCAGTACGAGCCAGGGGCTCTGCGAGATCCCCAGTACCGCGGCGGGCAGCACCAGGTGCTCGATCACCTGCGCGGGGCCGAGTGAACTGCCCGCGTCGGTGAGGCCGGCGACCGGCAGCCATCCGAGGCCGAGCGAGAACAGCGCGATGGCCAACAACGCCACCACGAAGGGCGGAATCCCCTCCAGGGCGTGGCCGACAGCCGTGATCAGCCGGTCCGTCCAGCCACCCTGCCGCCAGGCGGCCACGGTTCCGATCACCAGCGAGAACACCACGGCGAGGGCCAAGCCACAGCACGCGAGCAGCAGCGTCCACGGCAGGCGCCTCGCCAGCACGTCCGCGACCGGTGCGCGCATCGAGCGGGACATGCCGAGGTCACCGGACAGGATTCCGCTCAACCAGTCCCAGAATCGCGCGAGCACCGGGCGGTCGAGGTCGAGCTGCTCTCGTACGCTGGCCACGTCCGCGGCCGAGGCGTCGAAGATCCGCACCCCGTAGTACTGGTGGATCGGGTCGAACGGTGAGGCCGCGGCGAGCAGGAACACCGCCAGCGAGACGAGCAGCAGTACCGGCACGGCGAGCACGACCCGGCGGACGACGAGTCCGGCCACCGCACCCGCACGGCTTCGACGGCGCACCGTCCACACTCGTGAGTTCACTCTTTCGGGGTCCATTTCTCGACGTTCCACCACGGGCCCCAGGTAGTGCCGTGCGTGTGCGGTTCCACGACGGGTTCGTAGCCCTCCCACACCCCGGTACGCACGACGTAGCTGTGCTGGATGAACGCCAGGTAGACCAGACCGGGATCCGCGACGTAGGCACGCTGCGCCGCTTTGTAGTGCCGAGCGCGCTCGGCCGGTTCGACGGTGCTCCTGCCTGCGTCCAGCGCCGAGTCCACCCGCTCGTTGCGGTACTTGGCCGGGTTCCGGTACGTACCGGTACCGATCATCGAGGAGTGCAGCCCGGAGTACATCTGCAGGTCCGGATCCAGCGGACTGCCACCGCCGAGCACTATCGCGTCGGTACCGATTCGTTCGGCGGCTTCGGAGCGGTCCACTCCGGCCAGTTCGACCCGCACTCCCACCTTCCCGGCATCGGAGGCGAACGCCTGGGCGAACTTCTTGCGAAGGGTGTCATCGGCGAAGTACATCACGGTGAAGCTCGCCCGCGTGCCGTCCTTGGTGCGAATCCCGTCCGAACCGGGCCGCCAGCCCGCCTCGTCCAGGATTCGGCGAGCGCGACGCTGGTCGAACTCCAACTTCGCCTCGGGCTCGTGGAACCGCCCCATGGACTCCGGGATGGGGGTGTAAGCGGGTTCACCGTGCCCGCCGAGCAGGCTGTCCACCATCTCGGAACGGTTCGCCGCCAGGTTGAGCGCCATCCGCACGGCCGGGTCGCCCGTGACGGGTTGATCCGCGGGCAGCGTGATGGCCCGGTAGTCGGCTGTGTCGTGGTGCACGGTGCGGTAGGAGCCGTTGCCCACCCGCTCGGCCAGCAGCGGGGGCAGTACTGTGCCGTCGAACTCCCCGGCCTGCACGCGCTGCGCCCTGGTGTTGTCGTCGGTGGCGAAAACGACGGTGATCTCGGAGATCCGCGGCGTACCGCCCCAGTAGTTCTCGTGGGCGCGCCAGACCATTCGCTCGCCGCGCCGCCACTCGGCGAGCCGGTAGGGGCCGGTGCCGACCGGCTGCGTGTTGATCGGGGACTCACCCTGTGGCACGGCTTCGGCCAGCGCTGACTCGGGCAGGATGCCCATGACCATCCGGGCGGGCCAGGCCGCGTAGGGGATGTTGAGCCGGAACCGCACGGTGTGCTCGTCCACGGCTTCGACGTCGGCGAGCATCGACAACCCGGAACTGATCGTGGCGGCGTACGCGGGATCGACGGCGGCGCGGTAGGTGGCCACCACGTCGCGCGCGCCGAAAGAGCCACCGTCGTGGAACCTCACGTCGCGGCGCAGCCGCACGGTCCAGGTGCGTGCGCCGTCCGTGGGGGTGGGCTGTTCCGCCGCCAGCGCCGGGTGCAGTCGCCCGTTGCCGTCGAAGGCGAGCAGACCGTCGTAGAACTTGGCCGCCCCGGCTCGTGCGTAGCCCAGCAGTGGGTTGAGACTGCTCGGTTCGTACCCGTCGGCCAGCAGCATGGTTCGGGGGTCGCCGCCGCTTCGCTCGGGCGCCGCGCAGGCGGTACCCGCCACGGCGAAGGCGGCCAAGGAGGAAGAGATCAGTGTACGCCGGTTCAGCACGGGCCAACCCTAGAAACTGCTGCAAGAGAATGGCAACAGGATGAGACGTTGCCTACCTCGGCGCGCGCTCGTCGACGGCGGTGAGCGCATGGGAGAATGTCGAGTGTAGCCCGGCCACGACAGGAGGAGTCCAAGTGCGCGTCGCGCTGTGCCAGATCGCGTCCACACCGGACCCGGACGCCAACCTGGAGCTCGTGGCGGGAGGAGTACGTCGTGCCGCCGAGGCCGGTGCGGAACTCGCGATCTTCCCGGAAGCCACCATGGCCTGCTTCGGGGTTCCGCTGGCACCGCTGGCCGAACCGCTGGACGGGCCGTGGGCAGGCGAGGTCGGCAGGCTCGCGGGTGACGCGGGCATCACGGTGGCGGCGGGAATGTTCACCCCCACCGAGGACGGCCGCGTGACCAACACGCTGCTGGTGACCGGGCCGGGCACGCGGGCGCGCTACGACAAGATCCACCTCTACGACGCGTTCGGCTTCACCGAGTCGCGCAACGTGGCCGAGGGGGAGCAACCGCTGACGGTGCGGCTGCCCAGCGCCACCGTGGGGTTCACGACCTGCTACGACATTCGTTTCCCCGGTCTGTTCACCACGCTGGCGGAACGTGGCGCCACTGTGACGGTCACGGCAGCTTCCTGGGGCGCGGGAACGGGCAAGCGCGAGCAGTGGGAACTGCTGGCGCGGGCCAGGGCGCTGGACTCCACATCCTGGGTGCTGGCCTGCGGACAGGCCGATCCACGCAGCATCGGCCGCGAACCGGCGGCCAAGGCCCCCACCGGTATCGGTTACAGCACCGTGGTCACCCCCTACGGGGTGATACACGACCAGCTCGAGGCCGAGCCCGACGTGCTGATCACCGACATCGCTCCGGAACGCGCCGAGCAGGCGCGGGAGGAGATTCCGGTACTGGCCAACCGGAAGTTCTGATCACCGGGGCGGGGCCTTCTCGCGGCGGGGTCTTCTCAGGGGCGGGGATCCGGTGCTGGAACTCCGGCGCTGAGGTGTCCCTACTCCGGACGTGTGCGTTCGCGACGGTTCGTCTCGCGTTCGATGTGCGGTGTCGCCCCTCGGCGGAGAATCGGGGACGCTGTGTTTCCCCGTTCGGACAGGAGTCGCCCATGTCCATCCGCCGCGCCATGCCCGACATCCGGTCGGAAACCATGGCGGAGAGTCGGGAATTCTACGGTCTGATGGGGTTCGAGGAGGTGATGAACCTCGGTTGGGTGATGACGTTGGCCTCGCCCAGCAATCCCACGGCCCAGGTGACCTTCATGACCCACGACGAGACCGCCACGGTCGTGCCGGACATGAGTGTCGAGGTCGACGATGTCGACGCCGTCCACGCGCGGATGGTGGACAACGGTGCGGAGATCGTGCACCCGCTGCGGGACGAGGACTGGGGAGTGCGCCGCTTCTTCGTCCGCGACCCCAACGGCAGGGTGGTCAACGTGGTCAGCCACGAGTAAGGGCGGGTATCACCGTCGTCGCGGGCCACATGAGCCAAAACAGCGCCCCCGGTCCACCTTCACCATCCGGGGGCGCTGCACTGTTCGCCGGGTCCGGTCGAACCGAGGGGTCAGTCGAACCGATCGGCCTTCACCGCGTCGATGAACGCGGTGAAAGTCTCGGGCTTCGTACTCAGGACAGGAGAGATCTCCCCTAGTTTGCTGTCCCTGACGAGGGCGGCAGACGGGAAGTTCTGAGCGACCTCGACGCAGTTACCACCTGCGCCGCCGCTGCGGCTACTCTTTCGCCAGTGTGGAGTCATATCTATGCCTCTCGTTCATGTTCGGCTGCGTACACAACCCCTATCTGACGGAGAGGGGTTTTTGGGCTGATCAGCGGTCGAACTGACCATCCTTGGCAGCAGCCAAGAATGCCGAGAAGGTTGCAGGCACAGCGCTGAGGACCGGGGAAGCCTCGCCAAGTTTCGAGTCCCGAATCAAGGCAGATCCCGGAACGTTGGTGGCGACCTCCACGCAGTTGCCGCCTTGGTTACTGCGGCTGGACTTCCGCCACTCAGGTTGCGTGCTCACGGGCTCTACTCCTTCGAACGTGTCATGTGCTCGTGCCGGATGCTACTGAGCCGTTCTTGTGAAGCCTGTGTCGGGAGGGCCTGTCCTTGGAGTTCACTGAACAGGCGACTCAACTCCGCTACATCTCGTAGGTCATCAATGACGTGCCCGCCCAGCGGAGTATCCGAAAACGCGACATCGCTATGACCAGCATCAGCGAACCGAAGCACAGTGATCGGACCAACGGAACCCACGTGCGCTCCCGCTTCATACGGCAACACTTGCAAGTTCACAGTCGAACGCTTGGCTTCTCGCTCCAGGCGTTCCAGTTGAGCGGCCATGATCACAGGTGATCCCACCTCCCGACGCAGGGCTTCCTCAGCGATCACCGTGTGCAGGGTAAACCCTCCGCCTTCGTGGAGCCGCTCCTGTCGCCTGAGACGGATCTCAACCCATTCATGGAGTTGGTTGTCCGTCAGTTTAAGACGACCAACCTTGTGAATCTCGCGGGTGTAGTCCTCCGTCTGGAGGAGGCCGGGGATCACACCGAGTTCGAAATGGAACATTTCCGCTGCCTCAGCTTCGAACCCGACGAACGGAGCCAGATGTGTAGGTAGCTTGTAGCTGTGCCACCAGCCTCGCTGACGACTGTCCCTCCGAAGCTGCTGAAGATGCTCCGACATCTCTTCCGAGGCACCATAAAGCCGGAGGAGCGCCGTAAGATCCTGGGCACTGATGCGTGAGTACCCACGTTCCCAGTGGCCTACGGTTGCTCGACTTCGCTCCACATGCTTCGCAGCATCCTCCAAAGAAAGACCGTTCTCGCTGCGCAGAGCCTTCAGCTGACGACCGAGGTGTACTTCTCGTGCGGTCCCTGACATAGCGCCAGCCTCCCACGGTAGAGGGCGATGAACTGCATCACCTGATCGGGCGTATTGATACGTGATCGTCTAACAATTACCGTCTCATATATGGAACGACTGAACCAACGCCCGCTACCGTTCCGGCACGGAGTGCATTGCTCCCGCAGCCATCGGTTGAGAGCGGACGAACTGCCGCACGTAACCGAGCACACGATCCCGGTGCCCCCCGATATCAGCGAGGTCTACTCGGAGACGTACACGCTCTGCCGGAGACAGCACCGGATACCCGCGCGGGGCAACACTCCGCGACGAGTCACGCGATGCCGGGACTGCCGAGGTCTGCGGCGGATCCGCGGCCTCCCGGATGGACGGTGAGTTCGGTGTTTCCGGTCCCGAAAGTCATCGCCGCGTGTATGACGGCGACCCGGCTCGTGGTGGACATCGCCGCCGATGTCCGTGAAAGGTAATCGTGTACGCGGAATCGACACTCGCGTTGGCGGCTCTGGTGGCCGCGCTGCCGTGGGCGGTGGTGGTCTACGAACTGCCGCCACTGGAGAAGAGACGAGCCCGAAATCGAGCGAGACGAACTACTCGGCGGATGTGGGAGAGGTACCCGGAATCTCGCCCGAAAAGGGGTGTGCTGTGAGCGTCATTCTCGCTCGGCTGAACGAGAACCACCCTCCGATGGTGCGATCGGTGCACATCTTCGCTCCGGACGAGAGCACGAGGCCGGACGGAATACGGAAAGCCTACTGCGGGTTCATAACCCACTACAGCAACTTGGAAAGCACGGAAGTGTTCGCCGGGGTGCCGTGCGAGCCGTGCCTGCAAAGCGCACCGGCAGAACCGGCGGAGACCGCACCGGCCCGGCTTCCGGAGACAGCGGATCGGGAGCGAGAACCGGAAGTCGACCTGAGCGGTCCCGCCTACGCGGCGTCGCTGAGCGACGACCAGGTCTGGCACGACGTCTCGGCGGACCTGCTCATCAGCGGCTATCGGGACGGCCACGCAGCGCAGACGGTCTGCGGGTTTCTGGGCTGGTTCACCCCCGGAACACCGCCGTCGAGCTGGCAGCACTGTGCCGAGTGCGAGTGGATGGGTTCGCACATACGCAAATATGAGTTCTAAGCAGTTGAGTCAAAAGGGCCGTGGTTACATCCTGCGATCCGGATCCTGACATTCCCACTCGAAGTTCTCGCACCCCGATTCGAGTACAGCCGAATCTCCCCCGATCACAGACGACGTCTCACGAGAACCGATCGGTGTCCCGAAGAGTTCGGTTACCGGAGAACTCGACGACATGGACTCTCGATCGGAACGGTAGATGGTACTCCCGAAATGACGGACGAACCTCGGAGTCGGGAATCGCGGGTGGCACGACCACCCCGGTATCGCCGATGGTCCGGCACGCTGCCTCCGGTATCACCGGAAGAAGGCCACTCCGGTAGTCCCTACCTACCGGAATGGCGTCCAAAGACTACCTCGGACCTGTCCAGCCCATTCGCTTCCCCGGAGCTCGATCTGATGCGTCGCGTCCTGAACGGATTACGACGCCTTTGAACCACGGTCCGGCACTGTCGAGACCCCGACCTCCGGTGCCGGGCCGTCCGCCGCCCGGCCGGGCTACTCCCCTCCCCCGTCCCGGCCGGGCGGTCACCACGAGGAGAGACATGACCAAGACAGCTATACCGCCACCCAACGGGTCGCCTTCCCAATACCAACCCCAGGCAGGGGTTGGCCGTCACATCTCATCGATAGGAGAACCGTATGCTCGAAGAAATCCGCGGTCAGCTGCAGCAGATCATCGATACCGCGCCCACCGGTGAACTTGCGGCCGTGCGAACCAGGCTGGAGGAGCTACGCGGACTGCTGCACCAGGTGGCCGGGACCAGCACCAATGATGACGTGCGACAAGCACTTCAACTGTTCGCCAACGCTCACGAGAAGACGGACGAAGCGGTCCAAGCGGTTGTGCGGGCCACCGAACACGTCAGTGCCTTCTCCGCCGTCCTGTAGGGGAGCGGTATGTCCCATGTGGAGGAGGTGGGCAACACACTCGGTGGAATGCTCGGACGACTGCCGCCCGAGCGACTGCACCAAGCACGTGCCTGGATCGAGGAATACGCCCTGCCGACCCTGGCCGAAATCGGTCAGGGCAGCACCTCACCCGAACTGGCCGAGGGCGTGGGGCTGTTCGAGCGAGCCCGCGAGCTCATCGACGACGTGCTCGCGCTGTCCGACAACACCCGCGAGCACCTGGTGAACTATCTGGGCCTGCTCGGCGTGCACGGCGATCAGCCGCCGCCGAGTCTGCCCCACCCCTCGACCACACCCCGGATTCCCACCGACGCGTCCCGAGACCGCTCGTGGATCGAGCAGGTTCGCGAACGGCTACCCGAGCACACCGGCGGGCAGACTTCCGGGCTGGTCTACGACCAAGACGGCAACGAACAGATCCTGACCAGCGGACGCGAAGAGGTTTCCGAACGTGCCCGGCTGAACCTGCACAACTCGCGCGTTTTCGGTGACCCCGACACCCGAGGAGCTCCAGGTGTCGTGTTGCACGTCGAAGCCAAATACGCCCAACGGATGAAAGAGGCAGGGCAAACACGTGGGGTCGTGGTACTGAACAATACGATGTGTACTGGAGAATTCAACTGTAAGCAAGCGGTTCGGGCTATCCTCCCGCGTGGCTCGGTGCTCGTGGTGTGGCAACCCGGCCGTGAGACACCCATCGAGATACGCGGGCAGGCGCGGCCATGACAACTACCACACCGTTTCCGGTGGTGACGGGCATCCTAGGCGGCGAGTTCCGCTATGCCTACACCCCTGCTGAACTCGACGACCTCACCAAACGGATCGCGAGCCCCAACTACCACCTGATTTCACAGGTCTACGTATGGGATCGCCCGTGTCGAGAAAACGACGACGGCAGCATCCACGAATTCCCACGGGGGCGACTCATGGTCAGTGTGAATCCATTCCTCGGGTGGGGCGCGCTGCACTACATGCATCCCGGAGCACCGAACGGCGCACTCGTTTACTCCTACAACCCCGACGAGCCCAACCACGCTCCCAGTCTGGTACTCGACCCCGAAGGGCTCGACTTTCCCCACACGTCCTCACTACCGCTGGAAGACGTACGAACCGCTGTCACCGAGTACGGCCGCACCGGAACACGCCCCGAGTGCGTGCGGTGGCAGCCCGGACAATGGTACTGACCACCGTCTTGTCCGGAACGAAAGTGATTCCCACAACGGGAAAGCACTGTTAAGATCGCAGGTCACGAAGTGTAGGCCCCGCGCACGCGGGGATGGACCCGGTTGCCCGTCCGGGCGGTGGGACTGGTCGGTGTAGGCCCCGCGCACGCGGGGAATAGTTCGAGCCCGGGCCATTATCGGCCGGGGCTCGACGTTTTCCGGGGCAGCGGCCCTTCTTCGTCGAGGGGCCGGTGCGGAGCTGTCCGGCCACCCACAGGCCACTGAGGACACACCCCCGCTGCTGTTCGACCCCGAAGGCGACCTGTGGTTCCCCGCCTCTGCCTCGCTGCCCCTCGATCGAGCCCGCGAGGCCATCGCCGAGTACTGCCGCACCGGACTACGCCCCGAATCCGTGCGGTGGCAGCCCGGATACTGGTACTGAGACGCGATCCGAGTGCGGAAGTGACCCGATCAAGACGGCGTGCGAGGAAAGCTCCGGCCGGACCGGGTTCGATCGCCGCACCGATCGAACCCGGTGTGTCGGAACCGGTTCAAATGTCCAGCCCGATGTCCAGCACTCCCGCCGAATGAGTCAGCGCTCCGACCGCCAGGTAGTGCACCCCGGTGGCGGCGTAGGCCGGTGCGACGTCGAGGGTGAGTCCCCCGGAGGCCTCCAGTCCGGTTCGGGGAGAACGTGCGGCGGCACGTCGGACCGCTTCGGCGCAGTCCTCCGGCGTGAAGTTGTCCAGCAGCACCAACGCCGGGTTCTCGGGCAGCACCTCGTCGAGTTCGTCGAGACCGGACACCTCGACCTCTAGCTCCAGTTCGGGCGCGTACTCACGACATGCCCGCAGCGCGGCGGTCACGGAACCGGCGGCTGCCACGTGGTTGTCCTTGACGAGCATGGCGTCGCCGAGCCCGAGCCGATGGTTGCTGCCGCCACCGCAGCGCACCGCGTACTTCTGCGGCAGTCTGATTCCGGGCACGGTCTTGCGACTGTCCCGGATCACGCAGTGCGAGTCGCGCACCGCCGCGACCCAGGCCGCCGTGGCCGTCGCGACGCCGGAGAGGTGGCACAGCAGGTTCAACGCCGTCCGTTCGGCGGTGAGCAGACCGCCCACCGGTGCGCGGATCGCGAGCACGCACTCGGCCGCGGCGACCTCCCCGCCGTCGGAGACCGCCGAGAGCACCTGATAGCCGTCCGGACCGATCGTCTCGTCCAGCACGGCCAGCACGAACGGCAGCCCGGCCACCACACCGGCTGCTCGGGTGTTGAACGAGGCGGTGGCCACCGCCTCGGCGGGCACGGTGGCCCTCGTGGTGGCGTCCGGGCCGTAGCGCAGGTCCTCGGCCAGCGCCGCACGCACCAGAGCCGAGCTCTCCGCTGGGTCCAGTCCGGCGGTACGCAGATTTCGGACGGTGTCCTCGGAGAGGTTCAAGCCACTTCCCTCGATTCCTCCGGGGTGGAACGGATCAACCAGCCGGACACGTCCAGCCGCAACGGATTGGGGCGCCCCCACCGCAGATCGTCGGTGCCGGGGTGGTCGTAGCGCCGGTGGCAGCCGCGCGATTCGGTCCGGTCCGCGGCCGCGGCGAGCAGCGCGTGGGCCGTGAGCCCGAGAGCGGCGTCCTCGACCTCCGAGCGACTCCGCAACGGCCGCACCACGGCCGCGGCGTCCAGTCCGGACTTGGCCCGACGCAGCCCGTCGGCGTGCCGCCCGATCCCGGCGTATCCGCTCATGAGCCGCTGCAGCCGGGAACGCTCGACCACGGCGGCGGCTGGCGGGCGTTCGGTGACCACCGAACCCCTGCGCAGGGATCCCGATCGGAGATCGCGCAGCGCGGCATCGGCGGAGCGGGTACCGAGCACCAGCCCTTCCAGCAGGCTGTTGGAGGCGAGCCTGTTGGCACCGTGCAGCCCGGTACGGGCGACCTCGCCCGCGACGTACAGGCCGGTCACCCCGGTTCTGCCGTCGACATCGCACATGATCCCGCCGCAGGAGTAGTGCGCGGCCGTGGTGACCGGGATGGGTTCGACCAACGGATCGATCCCGGCGTCCCGGCACGCCGTGTACACGGTCGGGAAACGCGCGACGAATCCGTCGCCGAGTCCGGTCGCGTCGAGGTAGACCGACTCCGAGCCGGTCTCGGCGAGCTTCTCGTTGATCGCCGCGGCGACGACGTCGCGGGGAGCCAGATCCCCCATCGGGTGCCTGCCCGCCATCACCGGTTCACCTCGGGAATCCAGCAGCACGGCTCCTTCGCCCCGTACCGCCTCGGTGATCAACGGACGGCTCCCACGCTCGGTGGCGGAAGTGTGCAACACGGTCGGGTGAAACTGGACGAATTCCAGGTCCGCGACCGCGGCACCGGCGCGCAGGCCGAGCGCCACGCCGTCCCCGGTGGCGACCTCCGGATTGGTCGTCGCCCGGTACAGCTGACCGAGCCCACCGGTGGCCAGCAACACGGCGGGTGCCTGCACGACACCGGGCCTGCCCGCGTGGTCGAGCACGAGCGCACCACCGACCGCTCCCCACTCGGTGTGCGACAGCTCGACCACGCAGTGGTTCTCCAGTATCGGGATTCCCGCCTCGGTGCCGGCCTCGACCAGGGCCCGCTGCACCTCGGCACCGGTCGCGTCACCACCGGCGTGAATCACGCGGAACGCGCTGTGCCCGCCCTCGCGGGTACGGGAGAGCGCCCCGGACGCCTCGCCGTCGAACCGTGCGCCCGCCGCGCACAGCCGACGCACCGCGGCCGCACCGTCGCCGAGTATCGTGCGCACCGCCGAGGTGGAGCAGAGCCCGGCGCCCGCCTCGAGGGTGTCCCGCACGTGCTGTCGGACGCTGTCGGCGGGATCGCACTCCTCCGACCTGACCACGGCGATACCGCCCTGGGCCCATTCGGTGTTGCCGACACCGGCGGCCTCCTTGGAGACCACCAACACGCGCAGCCCGCGCTCACGGGCGCGCAGCGCGGCGGTCAACCCGGCGACACCGGTTCCGACGACCAGCAGGTCCGCACCCGCGTGCCAGGTCATTCGCCACCACCGGGCCGGCCGATGCTGATCATCCGCTCCACGGCCGAGCGAGCACGCCGCGCCGTCTCGGTATCGACGCTGACCTCGTCGGCCTGCTCGGTCAGGCAGCGCAGCAGCGCGGCAGGGGTGATCATCTTCATGTACTTGCAGGATGCGCGGTCGTTCACCGGCCGGAAGTCCACCTCCGGGGCCGCCGTGCGCAGCTGGTGCAGCATCCCGACCTCGGTGGCGACCAGCACCGAGGACGCACCGGTTCGGTGCGCCGCGTCGAGCATCCCACCGGTCGACAGGATCCTGACCCGCTCGGAGTCCACGGTCCCGTCCCCGGCCAGGTAGAGCGCCGAGGTGGCACAACCGCACTCCGGGTGGATGAACAGCTCCGACTCCGGATCGGCAGCGGCCCGCTCCGCGAGTTCGGCACCGTTGATTCCGGCGTGCACGTGGCACTCACCCGCCCAGACGTGCAGGTTCGGCCTACCGGTCTCCCGCTGCACGTGCGCGCCGAGGAACTGATCCGGACAGAACAGCACCGGACGTTCCTCCGGAATCGAGCGCACGACCTCGACCGCGTTCGAGGAGGTGCAGCAGACATCGGTTTCGGCCTTGACCTCGGCCGTGGTGTTGACGTAGGAGACCACCACCGGCTCGGGCTCGCCCGCTCGCACGAATTCGGCCTTCCAGGAGCGAAGGTCGTCGGCGGTGATCGAGTCCGCCAGTGAGCATCCAGCCCGCTCGTCGGGAATCAGCACTGTCTTGTCCGGGCTGAGGATCTTGGCGGTCTCGGCCATGAAGTGCACGCCGCAGAAGACGATCGTGCTAGCCGTGCTCTCGGCGGCGATCCTGCTGAGCGCCAACGAGTCGCCGGTGTGATCGGCGACGTCCTGGATCTCGGGCAGCTGGTAGTTGTGTGCGAGCAGCACGGCGTCCAGCCGCTCGGCCAGCCGACGGACCTCGGCCGCCCACGCCGCGTTACCGGGAATACCCGTGTAACCGTCTTCGGTGCGCCGCAGATCTGCGGTGTCGAGTCCGGCCGGGTTGCCGTAACCACCGGCGGTGGCTGCTGTCGCGGCCATGTCCTCCTCCTCACCGACGCGAGTGGTCGAACCACCGCGCCGATTTCCCCGCGGGGCCCGGTTGATCACCGGGTTGTCGAACTCCTGATTTCGCGACCAGGGTTTTCGTCTTAGGATCGAAAACGTGTCCAATACTAACACGCCGCCGGGGCCCCGGGAGCGCGATACGAGCCACATCACGGGCCACGAGGTACTCGCGGGAGTCGTACAGGTACGACAGGGGTCCCTGAAGGCACTGCTGTGGCAACGCGCCCGCCCACCCCATCCGAACCGTTGGGCACTTCCGGGCGGCAGACTCGGCCCCGACGAAACGGTGGAATCCTCCATCCGCAGACAGCTCGCCGAAAAGGTCGACGTGCGCGAGCTCACACACGTGGAGCAGCTGGCGGTGTTCAGTTCCCCCGGCAGAGTCCCGGACAAGCGCATCGTGGCCACCGCGTTCCTCGGGCTGATCCCCTGCGACACGGACCCGGAGCTGCCGGACGACACCGCCTGGCACCCCGTCGAAGCACTACCGGAAACGGCGTTCGACCACGAGGAGATCCTGCTGGCGGGCCGGGAACGCCTGCGCTCCAAACTGTCCTACACCAACATCGGCTTCGCACTGGCTCCGCCGAAATTCACCGTCTCCGAACTGCGTGACCTGTATTCGGCCGCCCTGGGGTACCGGGTATCGGCCACGAACCTGCAACGCGTGCTGTCCCGGCGCGGCGCGTTGGAGGCGACGGGCGAGACCGTGGCGGCGGGCCCGTCCGGGGGGCGGCCACCGGCGCTGTTCCGGTTCACCTCCCGCGACCTGCAGATCACGGACAGATTCGCGGTGCTGCGCCCACCCGCGTGACCCGGAGCGCCGTTGGAACGGCTCTGCTGGTCAGCGCGGCGACAGTACAAGTAGGTTGGTGACGTGACTGAAACGCTTCCGTTGTTTCCGCTGGGTAACGTACTGTTGCCGGGCGGTTCGCTACCGCTGCACATCTTCGAGGCACGTTACCGGCAACTCGTGATGGATCTGGTCAACGAAGTCGTACCCGGCCGCAGGTTCGGTGTGGTCGGCATCCGCCAGGGATGGGAGGTCGGCGAGGACAACGTCGACGCGATGTACGAGGTCGGGTGCTCCGCGCACCTCGACGAGGTGCAACAGCTCCCGGAGGGGCGCTACGACATCACCACCACAGGCCGGGACCGCTTTCGACTGTTGCAACTGGACACCGAGGCGGCCCCCTATCTGATGGCCCGCGTGGAGTGGTTGCCGGACAGCACTCCGCGGCAGGACTCCGAACAGCTCAGGGACAGGCTGTCGGCCTCGGCCCGAGCCGCCCAGGAGCGCTACCTGGCGACCGGACTCCGGGTGGAGGGCACCACCAACCCCGACGAGAGCACCGATTTCGCCGAACTGTCCTACGCGCTGGCGGAGAACTGCGTTCTCGCACCGGACGACCGGCAGGACCTGCTCGCCGAGACCGACCCGGTGGCACGGATGCGCGAGATCCGCTCGTTGATCAACCGGGAGACCGAGTTCGTGCGGAGACTGCGCGCCGTTCCCGCCCAGCTGTCCGAATTCGCCGAACACGCGGGAACCAACTGATTTCCGGTTCGATCACGCGAGGAGCCGACACGCGATGCGCGGTACTCGCTAGGATCACGAACCATGTCGTTACCTGGCGGGTCCAACAGCTGGACGGGACCGGACGGCGGCGCACACCGCTACTACGATCCGCTGACCGGACAACCCGTTTCCGGGGACGGGGCCCAGGCCGGCGAGCAATCCCCGTACGGGCACTCGCCACACGGCGCCTCGTTCGCACCGCCGCAGGCGGCGTCGAACCGGTACGGCACGCCGTCATGGGCCCCGCCCCAGGGGGAATCGGCGGCTCCGCCCGGGCGGAGCCGCGGCCCGACCATCGCCGTGGTCTCGACCGCGATAGCCAGTGTGGTCATCATCATCACCACACTGGTACTGGTCAAACTCGGTGACGACGACGGAGGGAACGGATCCGTCGCGGCGGGCTCCACGAGCGCCACGGCCGACTCGCGGCAGTCCGTACCCGCGGCGATTCCCGGTTGGCAGTCCGTTCCGGTCCGGGAGACCGGCGTGGCGTACGACGTTCCCGGCGACTGGAGCACGCACCCCGGTGCGGTCAACAGGTTGGGAAGCCCCTCGACCGGGACGATCACGCTGAGCGGGTACTCGCTGTACATGGAGGGCTTCTGCGACCGGGCACCGCAGTCGTTCCGCGCCCTGATCGGACTGACCTCCTCGAAGCTGACCGACAGCGCCCAAGCCGGCGAGGGGACCGTCGAAAAGCTCGGGAACATGCTCTGGACCACCAGCGACGGAACGCGACCACAGCTGAAGCAGCGGGAACCACGGCAGGTGACGCTCGACGGCGGAAAGCTGACAGCCACCTTCGTCAGCGCGGAGATCGTTCCGGCGACCGCGGAAACGTGCATCACCGAGTCCGCTTACCTCGGCGTGATGGCCCTGCCGTACCAGCAGGGCACCGCGATTCTGGTGGGCATGGCGGACCAGGAGTTCGAGGGGGCCGAGACACCGGACACCATGGAACGCGCACTGCGTTCGCTGCGACTGCTACCGGACTGACGCCGCGACCGCTACCGGGCTGACAGGGCAGCCGGCGACGGCTCCGCCCCGGAACACCCCGGCTTCGTCCGAGCACGGACATCGGAAAACGGGCGTGTGTTGCCCCGATCACCCCCGTCGCCTGCCGAGATCGTCCAGCCCGTTCCACGAAGCGACGAGCCCGTAGGTCAAGGCGACGGTCAGTGGTTGCCCCAGCAAACCGACCAGCGTGTCCAACCGCGGTGCCACGGCCACCAGATCGCCGGGACGCAAGGTGTCCGGCACCGGGTACATCCCCGCGGCGAACGAGGTGCCGAGCCGCATTCCCAGCCAGGCCGACAGCAACGACCCCAGCACCATCGCCACGAGCAGCACGGGTCCCCTGCGGCCGCGCAGCTGCCAGGCGGCCGCGGCGACGAGCACTCCACAGGCGGAGCTCAGCAGCAGGAAAACCGCCAGCCCGTCGAATCTGTGGTAGCTCTCGACCAGCACCGGAACCAACTCACCCTGTCGTGTCATGGTGCTTTCCCGCGGCGGTGCCAGGTGAGCCCAGATCCAACCGAGCGGAAACCCCAGCAAGGTCACCAAGGACAACACGCTCAGCGCGGGCAACAGATCCGCGCCGAACACCACTCCGGGGCGCGGCGGTCGTGTTCGTAGCTGTCGCCACGGGACCGAGTCGCGGTCGGTCGTGTACTTCCGCTCCGGCCCTTCGACCGGTTGTTCCGACACCGAGCCTCCTCCGAACGAACCGGTGAATCGGCCACGAACAGCCACTGTTCGGGGCCACAAGAGTCCAACTCTTCAGCTGTCGCTATTGTGCGTGACATCCATCATCGAATTCTCAGGACCGGGAGTGGCACCTTGCCGAGTTCCAGCTCGATCGGAACGTACAACACGAAGCGGAGCTCCCCCGACTCGATGCCGAGACTTTCCGGCGGTCGAACGGTCCTCGAACTTTCGCTGAGCACGGGAATCGCGGTCGTGCTCAGTCTATTGCTGCAATTCCTCATCGTTCAGCCCGGAATCTCCGAACCCGGTAACGCACCCGAAGCCCTGGCAGTTCTCGGCTCCACTCTACTTCTGCTGCTGCTCCTGGTGCCGCCTGCTCTCGGAAAGCGGATCGGGAACGGCGGGCTGCGCCTCATCGGTGTCTGGACCGCCCTGACCACGCTGACCACGCTGCTGCTGGCGATGCCGCTGCAGCGCACCCGGTTCTACTACGGGGGTGCCTCGGTCGACAACGGATTCCGGTTGCAGTACATGAACCGGATGGCGGAGAACCTGGTTCCCGCGGACATGAACTACGCCGACATAGCCCCCTACTATCCCTGGGGCTGGTTCTGGCTCGGCGGGCGTTTCGCGAACCTGATCGGATGGGAGGGCTGGGCCGCCTACAAACCCTACGCGCTGATGTGGCTGGCAGTGGTCGTCGTGCTGGCCTTCACGCTGTGGAGTCTGGTGATACCGCGCGAGCAGGCGCTGCTGGCCGCGCTGGTGACGATGTTGACCGGTATGCGGCACGGCCTGATGGAACCGTACGCTTGGCCCTCCGCCGCCCTGCTGGCTCCGATAGCTGTGCTGACCTGGTACGCCCTGTCCACGCGGGAGCGCGCGCCGCGCGGCGTGTTGTTGGGGGTGGGGATCTTCGTCGGTTTAACGGCGATGACCTACACGTTGAACTTCGGATTCGCGGTGCTGGTAACCGTGGTAATGGCCGCCGTCATCGGTGCGACGCGCGTCGCGCGCGGCGCTGCGGTCGGGCGCACGGTATGGGAACTGTTCCTACGGCTGGTCCCCATCGGAGTAGTGAGCGGCCTGTTGGCTCTGGTGGTGTGGGCTCCGTTCCTGCTCGCGGGCGGACTTTCCGAGAGCAGCGCTGCACAGCACTACTTGCCGGCCGGAAGCGCTTACCTGCCGTTGCCGTTCACCGAGTTCTCCACGTTCGGATTACTGTGCCTGTGCGGCCTGGTGTGGTTGATACTTCGCGCGACGAGCAGTTCACTGGCGGCGGCGTTGCTGACGGTGACGGTCACCGTTTACGTGTGGTTCGGGCTGTCCACACTCGCACTGGTCGCCGAGACCACGCTGCTCGCGTTCCGCCTCCGCATGATCCTGGAGTGCGTCCTGGTCGTGGCAGGCGTGATCGGACTGGTCGAGCTGCTCCACAGGCTGCGGGGACGAGTTCCCGGAAGGTATCTACCGCGATTGACCGCGCTGTCGGTGGTGCTGGCCGTGACCGGCGCGCTCTCGGTGGCGCAGTACCAGCTCAACACCGGATTGGACTCCCGCGTGCGCGAGGCGTACGAGGACTACTACCCCACCGGCCACAACGCATACGGCGCGCGGAACCCGGACGAACCCAACGCATGGTTGGACGAACTCATCTCGACCATATCCGGGATGACCGGGCGAAATCCACAGCGGAACGTCGTGCTGAGCACGAACTACAAGCTGAAGTCGTTCGAACCCTACTGGATGTTCCAGCAGGAAACACCGCACTACGCCAATCCGCTGGGCAAGTACGAACAACGCGCCGAGGAGATTGAACGCTGGGCCGACGCCACGGACAGCGCCGAGCTGGCAAGGCTGCTGCGCGACAGTCCGTTCCGCGCTCCGGACGTGTTCGTGCTCCGGCATCGCCAGGAGGCCGGAGGTCCGAGCAACGACGATGACACGGCCGAGGATTCGAACCCGCCCGTCGGGAAGCTCTCGCTGACGCTGAAACGTGATGTTTTCCCCGCCCAGCCGAACGTGCTGAACTACCGGGTGCTGTTCGACGCGGCACTGTTCCGGGGACCGGAGTTCACCACGCGGGAAGTCGGTCCGTACACCGTCGTCGTGCGGTGACGAACCGAGCTACCCGTTCGGGCCGAAGTGCCGCTCGGCCTTCCGGCCCGAACGGACCCCGTCCCGCCGCCGGAAGCGACAACGGAGGCCGTCCGGTCGGCCGAGCGACCCGACACCCCGACCGGAAAACTTCGATCAGGAAAGCCGGACGGGCAACTGTTCCAGGCCACGCATCAACGTGCTGGGACGGTAGGACAGCTGTTCCTCCGGCAAGGCCAGTTTCATGGCGGGAAAACGCTCGGTGAGCCGCCGCAGCGCGATCTGGCCCTCCAGACGTGCCAACGGGGCTCCGACGCAGAAATGGATACCGTGCCCGAAAGCCAGATGGCCGTTGGTGGCTCGGTCCTGGTCGAACCGATCCGGCGTCTCGAACTTCTCCGAGTCCCGGTTGGCCGATCCCAGCGCGACCAGCACCAGCTCTTCCGCTGGGATCTCCACATCTCCGACCATCACCGGTTCCGTGGTGTACCGGAAGGTCGCCAGATTCACGGGACCGTCGAACCGCAACGTCTCCTCGACCACCGACGCGGCCCGTTCCGGTTCGTCGCGCAGCAGCCGATACTGCTCCGGATCACGCAGCAATGCCAGTACCCCGTTGCCGATGAGGTTGACCGTGGTCTCGTGTCCGGCGACCAGCAGCAGGAACACCATGGCGATCAGCTCCTCACCACTGAGCCGATCCGCGTCATCACTGGCTTCGATCAACGCCGTGAGCAGGTCGTCCATCGGATTCCGACGTTTCTCCGCGACGAGTTCGAGCAGGTACTCCGCCATGGCGGCGGCGGCCTGTTCCGCGGCCTGTGGCTCCTGTCCGGAAACCACGGTGTTGGACCACTCGCGAAACTCGTCCCTGCGGTCCTCGGGGATTCCCAACAGTTCGCAGATCACGCGGATGGGCAGGGGGAAGGCGAACTCGTCCAGTAGGTCGATACCGGCGTCACCGGCGTGCTCCGTCGCCGCCATCTCGTCGAGCAGTTCGCCGGTTATCTGCTCTATCCTCGGGCGCAACGCCTCGACACGACGGGCGGTGAACGCCTTGACCACCAGCTTGCGCAGTCGCGTGTGATGAGGGGGATCCATGTTGAGCATGTGGGCCTGCACGGATTCCGATATGTCGGCCCGCTGAGCGCCCCGCTCGACCTCGCGCTCCGTTATCCGCCCCATGCCACGGTAGTCCTTGCTGAGCCTGGGGTCGGTCAGCGCGGCTTTGGCATCGGCGTAACGGGTCACCAGCCATACCGGCATCCCGGTCACGGTGACCACTCTCCTGGTGGGGTCGGACTCCCGCATCCACGCGTAATGCACGTGTGGATCCTGCAGGAACTCGTTGTCGAGCACCGATACGGAGTCATGTGGACACTGCTGGGACGAAGTCATGACAGCCCTTCGCGATAGACACCGGTCCACCCACAGTTAACACCGTTAATAGCGGAGCTGTCACTACGATCAGCGGAACGTCCGAACCATTTTCATCAATACGAAGTAATCAACCCGCCGGAATCGCAGCGGTGAGCTCTTTCGAATCGGGCGATTCGGCTTTCCCGCGCGAAACGGGGACCACGAGGAAATTCGCGCCCGGCGGGACCACCCCATCAGGTCAGGGACTCGAAACACCCGGCTCCCAACAACCCCTTGAGCTCACCCTGCAAGCCGTTGTCGGTGTTGACGAAGAACTCACTGGAAAGAGCGAGTCTGGTCTCACCACGACTGCCCTGCAACTTGACCTGCACCGGCACCTCACCGGAGTGGGCCCGCAGCGTGCGCTTGAGCTCGTTGACCATGCTCCGGTCGACCTTGGACGCGTTGAGCCGCAGCACGAACGGAGGGCTGCTGCCGGGGTCGGTCTCGGCAGCCGAGATGTCGACCGGTACGGCGTCCGAGGCGAACACGCTGATGGCGCCCTCCCGTTCGTTGATGCGCCCCTTGACCGCGATCGCGGTGTCCTCGACGAGGGTATCGGCGAACATCTCGTAGGCCTTGGGGAAGAACAGAACCTCCACGCTGGCGTCCATGTCCTCCATGGTCACGATGGCCCATGGTTGACCGTTCTTGTTGATCCTGCGCTGGATGCCGGAGATCATGCCGGCGATCCGCACCTGGTCCTTGCCGTCCTTGCCGCCGGAGGAGGAACGTTCCCCGCTGATCAGCTCGGCGATACCGGTGTCCTGGTAGGGGGCGAGGAGTTTCTCGGCACCGTCCAGCGGATGCGCGGAGACGTACAGCCCCAGCATCTCGCGTTCGTAGGCCAGCAACTGCTTGCGGGGCCATTCCTCGGAGGAGAAAGTCAGATGGGCCAGCGGAGAACTCTCCGACGCCGCGTCATCGCTCGAAGCGGGGCCGAACAGGTCGAACTGACCGGCGGCCTGTTGCCGCTTCAACCCGACGACCGCGTCGACAGCGGATTCGTGCTGTTCGGTCAGTCCCATCCGGGTGTGCCCCAGCGAATCGAAGGCACCGGCCTTGATCAGTGACTCCACGACACGTTTGTTGCAGGCCACCGTCTCGGACTTGTCCAAGAAGTCGCGGAAGGAAACGTACCTTCCCTGCTCGTCACGGACCCGACATATCGAGCCGACCACGTTGCCACCGACGTTGCGAACCGCGCTGAGCCCGAACCGGACGTCGGAACCGACGGCGGTGAACGTGTCCCTGGAGTCGTTGACGTCCGGGGAGAGCACCCGGACCTGCATCCGACGGCACTCCGAGAGGTAGACCGCCATCTTGTCCTTGTTGTCACCGTTGGCGGTCAGCAGCGCTGCCATGTACTCGGCCGGGTAGTTCGCCTTCAGATAGGCGGTCCAGTAGGCCACCAGGGCGTAACCGGCGGCGTGGGACTTGTTGAACGCGTAACCGGCGAACGGCAGTACCGTGGTCCACAGGGCGTTGATCGCCTCTTCGCTGTAACCGTTCTCGGACATGCCGGCGTGGAAGCGCACGAACTCCTCGTCGAGGACTTCCTTCTTCTTCTTGCCCATGGCACGCCGCAGGATGTCGGCTTGTCCGAGGGTGTAGTTGGCCACCCGCTGCGCGATCGCCATGATCTGCTCCTGGTAGACGATCAGGCCGTAGGTCTCGGCCAGCACGTCGCGCAGTGGCTCCTCCAGCTCGGGGTGGATGGGCTCGATCGGTTTGCGGCCGTTCTTGCGATCGGCGTAGTCCAGGTGAGCGTTGACTTCCATGGGGCCGGGCCGGTACAGGGCGTTGGCGGCCACGATGTCGGTGAATTCCGTGGGACGCAGCCGCTTGAGCAGCTCGCGCATCCCACCACCTTCGAGCTGGAAGACCCCCAGGCTCTCGCCGCGAGCGAGCAGCTCGTAGGTGTTGGCATCGTCGAGAGCCAGGGTGGACAGATCGATGTCCAACCCGTGGTTGTCGCGCACCGCCTGCAGGGCATCACCGAGAATGGTCAGGTTGGACAGCCCCAGGAAGTCCATCTTGAGCAGTCCGATGGCCTCACAGCTGGGATAGTCCCAACCCGTGATGATGGAACCGTCGTCACGCATCCACAGCGGAACAGTGCCCATCAGCGGTTGCGAGGACAGGATCACCGCACAGGCGTGCACTCCCGCGTTGCGGATCAGCCCTTCCAGGCCACGGGCGGTGGAAAAGATCTGCGAGACGGACTGGTCGTTCTCGATGAGCCCGCGTACCTCGGCGGCCTCCGCGTAGCGTTCGTGCTCCGGGTCGACGATGCCTTCCAGCGGGATGTCCTTGGCGGCTATCGGGGCGGGGAGCGCCTTGGAGATCTTGTCCGCTATGGCGAAGCCGGGCTGACCGTGGTGCACGCGCGCGGCGTCCTTGATGGCGGCCTTGGTCTTGATCTTGCCGAAGGTGATGACCTGGGCGACCTTGTCCCGACCGTACTTGTCGATCGCGTACTGCAGCACCTCGTCGCGCCTGCGGTCGTCGAAGTCGAGATCGATGTCGGGTGGGGAGTCCCGCTCCGGGTTCAGGAAGCGCTCGAAGATCAGGCCGTGGGCGATCGGATCGAGATCGGTGATGTGCAGGATGTAGGCCAGCAGCGAGCCGGCCGCCGAACCACGGCCGGGGCCGACGTGGATGTTCTCCGACTTCGCCCACCGGGTGACGTCACCGACCACGAGGAAGTACGCGCAGTACCCCTTGGTGTCCAGGACGTCGATCTCGCGTTCGATCCGCTCCCGGTACTCCTCACCGATCCCCTCCGGAAAACGCGTGGGCAGGTAGTGCTCCACCTCGGCGGCCAGCGCGTCCCGTTCCGTTCGCCCCGCCTCCACGGTGACACGCGGCATCCGGTCCTCATAGGTCCAGACCTGCTCGTAGGACTCCACCAGATCGCTGACCACGAGCGTGTTGTCCGCGGCACCGGGCACCTCGGAGTCCCAGTACTCGCGCATCTCCTCGGCCGACTTGAGGTAGTAACCGTCGCCGTTGAACTGGAACCGGTTCTCGTCGTTGAGGGTCTTGCCCGACTGCACGCACAGCAACGCCCCGTGCGACTCGGCCTGGTCGACGGTGACGTAGTGGCTGTCGTTGGTGGCCAACGGGCGAAGCCCCAGCTCCTTGGAGATCTTGAGCAGGTTCTCCCGGACGGAACGCTCGATGACCAGCCCGTGGTCCATCAGCTCGAGGAAGTAGTTCTCGGCGCCGAAGATGTCGCGGTAGTCCGAGGCCGCCTGCAGGGCTTCACGGTACTGCCCCAGGCGCAGCCGGGTCTGCACCTCGCCGGAGGGACAGCCGGTCGTGGCGATGATCCCCTCGGCGTGCTCCGCGATCAACTCGCGGTCCATGCGGGGTTTGCGGTACTGCCCCTCGAAGGAGGCACGGCTGGACAGGGTGAACAGGTTGCGCAGCCCGGTCGAGTTCCGCGCGAGCATGGTCATGTGCGTGTAGGCACCGGCACCCGAAACGTCACCGCCCTCACCGAACTCGTCGGTGCTGCGCTGCTTTGCCTCCCCCCAGAAGACCGGTTTCTTGTGGTATCGGCTCTGCGGTGCGACATAGGCCTCGATACCGATGATCGGTTTGATGCCCGCCTTCTTGGCCTGCTGGTAGAACTCGTCGGCACCGTACATATTGCCGTGGTCGGTCATCGCGACCGCGGGCATCCCGAGGCGTTTCGCCTCGGAGAAAAGGGCCCCCATCTTCGCCGCGCCGTCCAACATCGAGTACTCGGTGTGCACGTGCAGATGAACGAACGAATCGGTAGGCACGGCGGTTTTCCCTCCCGTGAAGCAACACGGCGCAATTCAATACTGTGACCAGCAACGATGTTTCGCATGGTCGATCCGGAGTCCGGTTCGGTCGACGTCCTTCGCGTTACGACGAAAGGTGGACCGGTACCGAGCCTCCAACCCTAATCCAGTCCGTCCGGCCGACATCGGACCGTCCCCGGCGTGTTCGCGAGCGGCCCACTGGGCGCGCGGGAATCCCGAGGATTCGGCCCAACGGCACGCCTGAGAGGGGAGCGACACCACGAAACACGACGATCACGGGAGCGGGTAGCGTGACAAGACGTGGCTGCACCAGATCCCGTGGACGTCCGTCTGCTCAGCGCCGTCGCCGAGACAGGTCGCGCCGCGGTTCACGAACTCGCCGCCTACCTGAACATGGACGTGCGTGAGGTGGCCGCGAGGCTGGCCACGCTGTCCACCACCGGCTTGCCGCTGGTGGTCGGTGTGGAGTGCGACCCGAACGGGATCCGCAACGCACTCGCCTCCGTCGGAGTCCAGCCGCAGAGCCAACCCGGCGGTGGCTACCAGGCACCCCCCTCCGGGGCGGGCGCACCACCGCCTCCGCAGCACTCGGGACCGCACAGCGGGGGCTACGCGGTCCACGGTGGCATGAGCGGCCCTTACCAACCGCACGGGCCGTATCCGCCGATGGCTCCGCAGTCACCGCCCTCACCCGGCCAGGTAACACCACCGCCGCAACAACAGCCGCCGCAGGGACCACAGCAGGCCTCCCCCACGACACCGGCACAACAACCACCCGTAGCGCCCAACACGTGGGGGCCTCCCGGCTCCGCGGCGTGGCCGCGGAGCGAGCAGGGCGCTACGGGTGGTCCGACACCGCGACCACCCGCTGTCCCCAGAGCGGGCAAGGTCGGCAGCAAGCTGGACACGGTCGGTCCCAACGGTGAACCGGTCAGCGTACTGCTGGTCGAGGTGGTCGATCCCGCCGACTTCCTTTTCAGCGCCGCCGGGCACACCCTGGAGGAGGGACAGCGGGCGATCGTGGTGCACATCGAGCTGACCAACCGCGGCACCACCGTGTTCGACTCGCCACCGGACCAGCACCTGCTGCTGGTGGCGCGGGACGGCTCGACCGTGTCCAGGTCCTCGGTGACGCTCTCCTCCCGTCCACCGCACAGCTCCGGGGTCTCGCCCGGGGAAACGGGTGGCGGGCACAGCGTGTTCGTGTTGCCGGAGGAAACCGAACTGCGCAGCGTCGAGTGGTCACCGCACGCTGATCCGGGACCGCACTCGCTGGTCTGGGACATCAGCGACCTCTGAGCGGCGGGTGGCGAACCTTGCGCACCGCTCGCGGTCGGCACCGGAAGGACCGCAGACGGTGCGGCGTGGACACCTGGAGCGGCTCAGTGGTCCTGTTCCCGCAGCTGCTCCAACGCTTCACTCAGGTCCGCCGGGTAGTCGCTGTCGAAAGTCACCCGATCGCCGTAACCGGGGTGCTCGAAGGACAGCGAGTACGCGTGCAACCACTGTCTGGTGAGGCCCAGCCGCCGTGCGAGCGTCGGATCGGCGCCGTAGGTCAGATCACCGACGCAGGGATGGCGCACTGCCGAGAAGTGCACCCTTATCTGATGGGTGCGACCGGTCTCGAGCTTCACGTCCACCAGCGAGGCCGCCCGGAACGCCTCCACCGTCTCGTAGTGGGTGACGCTGGGCTTACCGTCGGTGACCACGGCGAACTTGTGATCGACCCTGGGATGGCGGTCTATGGGCGCGTCGATCGTGCCTCGACTCGGATCGGGGTGCCCCTGCACCAGGGCGTGGTAGTGCTTGTCCACCGTGCGTTCCTTGAACGCACGCTTCAACGCGGAGTAGGCACGTTCCGACTTCGCCAGCACCATGACTCCCGTGGTGCCCGCGTCGAGGCGGTGTACCACTCCCTGCCGTTCCGAGGGGCCGGAGACGGCGAGGTTGACCCCCGCCGCGGCCAGCCCGCCGAGCACGGTCGGTCCCTCCCAGCCGGGGCTGGGGTGAACCGCCACGCCTATGGGCTTGTTGACCACCACGATGTCGTCGTCCTCGTGCACGATCGTCAGCCCCGCCACGGGCACCGCGACGATCTCGGGGGGTGCTTCCTCGCCGGGAAGCCGCACCTCGAGCCACGAACCGGCCAGCAACCGGTCCGACTTACCGGCGGGCGCGCCGTCCAACTCGACGTCTCCGGAGGTGGTCAGCGCCACGACGGTGTTGCGCGACACACCCAGCAGCTTGGCCAGTCCGGAGTCCACCCGCATGCCGTCGAGCCCGTCGGGCACGGGCAGTGTGCGCAACTCACTCACGAGCTTCCCCCACCGTCGTCACGTCGCTGTTCCTCGACCGATCCCGGCGAAGCCCTCCCCCGCTCGGAAGAGTGATCGTCCGCGGCCTCGCCTCGCTCACCCCCGGCAGTGTGATCATCGCTGTCGCCGTGATCATCGCTGTCGCCGGTGGTGCTCCGTTCCGTCCCCCGCCGATGCACGGTTCCGTCGTAGTCGTAGCCCAGCAGTGCCAGCAGTACGATCAGCACTCCACCACACACGATGCCGGAGTCGGCCAGGTTGAACACCGGCCAGACGCTTCCGTCCGGTGCGAACACGGACAGGAAGTCGATCACGTGACCGCGCAGCGGAGCGGGCTCCCGGAATATCCGGTCGACGAGATTGCCGCAGGCACCTCCCAGCACCAGGCCGATGCCCACCGCCCAACCGGTGGAACGGAGCTTCGGGGCGAACCAGACTATGACGCCGATCACCACGATCGCCAGCAGCGCCAGCAGCCAGGTCAGACCGGTGCCGATGTTGAACGCGGCTCCCGGATTGCGGAAGAGCACCAAGTAGAGGGCCCCGCCGAACAGCTTGACCGGCTCTCGGTCCTCCAGCTCGGCCACCGCCAATGACTTGGTGATCGCGTCCGCCCCGATCAGGACCACGGCGATCCCGAACAGCAGCACCAACAATCGGGGGCGCGGCGGACCACGACGTTCGGTGGCCGAGCCGGGCGCCGAACGTGCGGAACCGGAGGGGTCGGTCGTGTGGTGCTCATCGCTCACTCCCCCATTCTCCCTGACCGGACGGGACGGGGTGCAGCCAGGCCGGGAGGGCGGTGTGCTTTCGCACCCGACCGCGAAGCGGTGGTTCGCGGCGAATCCCGTGCTGCGAGAACCGTGGCTGTGCGCTAGTCATGCCCTTGGAACACGGGACCAACTGAGGATGTTGCCCGAGCGGACACCCCGGTTCGCGTCGCGGATCGGGACATCGGATCGGAGCGCGGATGAGCGACAAGGCGAACATCGGGGTTACTGGCCTGGCCGTCATGGGCAGGAACCTGGCCCGCAATCTCGCCCGCAACGGGCAGCGGGTGGCCGTGCACAACCGCCACCGGGAACGCACCGACGAGTTGATCACGCGATTCGGGGACGAGGGAAAATTCCTGGCCACCGGGTCGCTGCGGGAACTCGTCGACACGTTGGAACGCCCCCGTCGCCTGGTGATCATGGTCAAGGCCGGCACCCCCACCGACGCGGTGATCGACGAGCTCGTGCCGATGTTGGACTCGGGAGACGTCCTCGTCGACGCCGGGAACGCCAACTTCACCGACACCCGACGTCGGGAAGCGGCACTGATCGACCGGGGAGTGCACTTCGTCGGGGCAGGCGTGTCCGGTGGCGAGGAGGGGGCGCTGCACGGCCCCAGCATCATGCCGGGAGGCTCGACCGACGCCTACCGTGAGCTGGAGCCCATCCTGCGCTCGATCGCCGCCAACGTGGACGGCACGCCGTGCGTCACCCATGTGGGGGCGGACGGGGCGGGTCACTTCGTCAAAATGGTGCACAACGGCATCGAGTACGCCGACATGCAGCTCATCGCGGAGACCTACGACCTGCTGCGCAAGGTTCTGGGACGAGAACCCGCCGAGATCGCCGAAACGTTCCGCCGGTTCAACACCGGCCGGTTGAACTCCTATCTGATCGAGATCACCGCCGAGGTGCTCGGTCACGTGGACAGCCGCACCTCCCGGCCGTTCGTCGACGTGGTGCTGGACCAGGCCGAGCAGAAGGGAACCGGCCGCTGGACCGTACAGAACGCCCTGGAACTGGCCAGCCCGGTGACCGGGATCGCCGAAGCGGTGTTCGCGCGCTCGATCTCCGGACAGCCGCGACTACGAGCGGACGCGGCCGGGCTCCCCGGACCCTCGACGGAACCCGTGGTCGACGCCCCCGAGCGATTCGTCGCCGACGTGGAACGCGCCCTGTACGCCTCCAAGATCATCGCTTACGCCCAGGGCTTCGACCAGATCCAGGCGGGCAGCGAGACCTACGAGTGGAACATCGACCTCGGCGCCATCGCCACGATCTGGCGGGGCGGCTGCATCATCAGGGCGGAATTCCTGGACCGCATCCGAGCGGCCTACGACCAGACCTCCGGACCGGCCGGTCTGCTCGCCGACGACGACTTCCGCGAGGCGCTCGGCGAGGCCCAGGACTCGTGGCGCCGTGTGGTCGCCACCGCCACGGCGGCCGGAGTGCCGGTACCCGGGATCTCGACGGCGTTGGCCTACTACGACACCGTTCGGGCCCAGCGGTTGCCCGCCGCCCTGATCCAGGGGCAGCGGGACTACTTCGGAGCGCACACCTACCGTCGGACCGATCTCGCGGGGGTTTTCCACACCGAATGGTCGGCCGATCGCTCCGAGCACGAGGACTGATCGGCGAATCCCGCCGATTCGCCGAGTGGCGGGACCTTCGGAAAGGTCCCGCCCACCGGGCTCAGCACGATCGGAACGGCGCGTTCGGTCAGGACTTGACCACCGAAACCGCGATCTCGGTGTCGGCGTCGCCGACAGTGCCGACCAGCGCCCCGTCACCCGCCGTCTCGACCGACTCGATCTCGTCGGCCAACGTCTCGCCGGCGACGAACGAGCGGTGTTCCGCCACGGCCGCACGGACCGGCTCGGGGGCGGCGATGGTCGCCACGATCCGGTCCGAGACGACCAACCCCGCCTCGCGCCTGGCCTGCTGCACCACCCTGACGACATCCCGGGCCAATCCCTCGGTGGCGAGCTGGGTCGTCACCTCGGTGTCCAGCACCACCAGTCCGTCACCGCTCGGCAGCGCGGTGGCCGCACCGGGGTCGGTCGACACCAGGTGCTCGGAGAACTCCTCCGGATGCAGTTCGATCCCCGCAGCCAGCACACCGCCCTGCGAGGTACGGGTCCACTCACCGGATTTGACCGCTTTGATCGCCTTCTGCACATCGCCACCGAGTCGCGGTCCCGCCACCCGGGCGTTGACCGAGACCTCGAAGTGGCCGTGCGCGGCGACATCTGAGGTCAGCTCGACGTTCTTGACGTTGACCTCGTCCCGCACGAGCTCGACGAACGGGAGCAGTGACTCCGAGCGCGGCAACGCCACGACCAACCGGCGCAACGGCAACCGGACGCGAAGTTTGTTCGACTTGCGCAACCCGAGCGCGGCCGAGCACACCTGACGAACGCTGTCCATCGCGGATACCAGCTCGGGGTCGGCGGGAAGTTCCTCGGCCTCCGGCCAGTCCGCCAGGTGAACCGAACGCCCGCCGGTCAGTCCGCGCCAGACCGCCTCGGCGGTCAACGGCAACAGCGGTGCGACCACTCGGCAGGTGATCTCGAGAACGGTGTGCAGCGTGTCGATGGCGTCCCGATCACCCGCCCAGAAACGGTCACGCGACCGCCGGACGTACCAGTTGGTCAGCACCTCCAGGAAGTCCCGCACGGCCGCGCACGCTCCGGAGAGGTCGAACGCGTCCATCGCCTCCCGGGTGTTGTCGACGAGCTCGCGCGTCTTGGCGAGTACGTAGCGGTCGAGCACGTGCCCGCTGTCGGTGCGTCGAGTTCCCTCGACGCTCTCCGCGTTGGCGTAGAGCGCGAGGAAGTACCAGGAGTTCCACAGCGGCAGCACCGCCTGCCGGACCGCGTCCCGGATTCCCTTCTCGGTGACGACGAGATCCCCGCCACGCAGGATCGGGCTGGACATCAGGAACCAGCGCATCGCGTCGGCCCCGTCACGCTCGAAGACCTCGCGCACGTCCGGGTAGTTGCGCTTGGACTTGGACATCTTGAGCCCGTCGTGGCCGAGCACGATCCCGTGCGCGAGCACGTGTGCGAACGCGGGCCTGTCGAACAGCGCGGTGGCGAGCACGTGCAGGGTGTAGAACCAGCCGCGGGTCTGCCCGCTGTACTCCACGATGAAGTCGCCCGGGTAGTGGTGGTGTTCGAACCACTCGGCGTTCTCGAACGGATAGTGCACCTGCGCGAAGGGCATGGCCCCCGACTCGAACCAGCAGTCCAGCACGTCCGGAACCCGACGCATGGTGGACCCGCCGGTGGGATCGTCCGGGTTCGGACGTGTCAACAGGTCGATGTTCGGACGGTGGAGATCGGTGGGACGCACACCGAAGTCGGCCTCCAGCTCGTCGAGCGAGCCGTACACGTCCGTACGGGGGTACTCCGGGTCGTCGGAGACCCACACCGGGATCGGGGAGCCCCAGTAGCGGTTGCGGGAGATGTTCCAGTCCCGCGCGTTCTCCAACCACTTGCCGAACTGGCCGTCCCTGATGTGCTCGGGTACCCAGTCGATCCGCTGGTTGAGCTCCACCATCCGGTCGCGGAACCGGCTGACCTCGACGAACCAGGAGGACACCGCACGCTGGATCAGCGCGTTGTCACAGCGCCAGCAGTGCGGATAGGGGTGGTCGTAGGTCTCGTGACGCAGCAATGATCCCGCGGCTTTGAGATCCCTGATGATCGCCTTGTTCGCCTCGAAGACCTGCTGCCCCTCGTAGGGCGCGACCTCCGAGGTGAACCTGCCGTGCTCGTCGACCGGCACCACGGGCTCGATCCCGGCCGCATCGGTGACCGCCTTGTCCTCCTCACCGAAGGCGGGGGCGATGTGCACCAGCCCGGTGCCGTCGTCGGTGGTGACGTAGTCGGCGGCCAGGACGCGGTGCGCGTTCTGCCTGCCCGTGAAGAAGTCGAACGGCGGCTCGTACCGGGTCCCCAGCAGCTCACTACCGCTGAATCGGGCGACGACGTGCTCGGCGGCGTCCTCGCCGAGCTCCCTGGTGTAGGCATCCAACCGGTCGGCGGCCAGGACGTAGGAGTGCTCACTGTCGGCGGGCCGCACCAGCACGTACTCGATCTCGGGATGCACCGCCGCGGCGAGGTTGGAGGGCAGCGTCCATGGGGTGGTGGTCCAAACCAGGGCCAGCGCACCGTCGAAGACGGCCCCCGGCGCGTCCAGCCGCATCCCGACGGTGACCGCTGGGTCCTGCCGCTGCCGGTACACGTCGTCCATGCGCGTCTCGGTGTTGGACAGCGGGGTCTCGCAGCGCCAGCAGTACCAGAGCACCCGGAAACCGCTGTAGACCAACCCCTTGTCCCAGAGGGTCCTGAAGGCCCACATGACGCTTTCCATGTAGTCGAGATCCAGCGTCTTGTAGTCGTTGGAGAAGTCCACCCAACGCGCCTGCCGAGTGACGTAGTCCTGCCATTCGTCGGTGTAGCTCAGCACCGAGCTACGACAGGCCTCGTTGAACTCGGCGACACCCATCGACTCGATCTCGGACTTGGCGCTGATACCGAGCTGCTTCTCGGCCTCGACCTCGGCGGGCAGACCGTGGCAGTCCCAGCCGAACCTCCGCTCGACACGGTAGCCACGCATGGTCTTGTACCGCGGCACCACGTCCTTGGCATACCCGGTGAGCAGGTGCCCGTAGTGCGGCAGACCGTTCGCGAACGGCGGCCCGTCGTAGAACACGAACTCGTTCGAACCGTTGTGCCCGGATCCACGGTTGGCGACGCTGGCGCGGAAGGTGTCGTCCCGTGTCCAGAAGTCCAGGACCTCGTGCTCGATCGTGGGAAAGGACGGCTGCGCGGCCACCGCGTCGGTGGAGCGAGCGGCTTCGGAACTCTCGGAACTCGCGCCGTTGAACGGTACCTTCGGATAAGCCATCGCGGATGCGCTCCTCGCGAGTGTGTCGTGTGGTTACACCGCACGAGCATCGGACGAGATGCTCGAGCGGGGACGACACTGCGAGCTCGCTGCGGGACAACGCTCGCGTACCGCGGTACCACCCCGCTTGCCACGTGGCCGGAAAACGGCACGTGACCTCTCGTTCACGGCTGTTACGGGCCTGCCCGTCCGGTTCTACTGAGAGACGAACACCACGTGCTCGCATCCGTTCTTCCGGAGGCTCCCCGGTGATGGCCGGATCAACGCCGTTGGGTCCAGCATAGCGGTTGGATGCCAGTCGATCATCGCAGGGCGCGACACGCACCCGCTCACCGATTTTCGGAAGCGTTTCGACGAGCCATCGGGGCACCGGCACGCGGCTGCCTCCCGAGCACGGTGCGGGCCACGACGTGCCACCGGCTTCAGGCGCTCGACCGCTCCAGTCGGGCCACCGATGTGTCGGGGCAGCAGACCGCGCAGGGGGTGAAGCCGAGCTCACGCGCCTCCCCGGCTGGCAGCGGCATGGTGGCTCGCTCACCGACCCACGAGCAGGTGTCGAGATGGTAGCGAGGTCGCTCGTCGATCACGAGCACCTCGGCGTCCGACTCGCAAACCAACAGCACGTCAGCGGCGTCGGTTCGCTGCTCGGACGGCTCGGTGTCCGGATCCGGCTCGACGGCTTCCGCGGGCGGAACGACCGCGTCGCCCCCGGCCGTCGTGCCGACCCCGTCCGGAACGGCTTCGGATTCGGTTACCGGATCTGATGCGGCGCCGTCCTCGCCGTCCGCGACGGCGTGTGCCGAGTGCCGGGGAGCGGAGGCGCCCCGTTTCCTGTCACGGACACGGGACCAGAACAGCAGGACGGCGGCCACCGCGCACAGCAGCACCGAGAGCCAGGCCCACTGGGCCGAGCCCGCGGTCACCGCGAACACCAGGACACCCGCGGCCACCAGGAGGAGAAGCAGCACTGTCAACAGCACGAGCACTCACGCTTTCAGCTGGATCCGAGGACCGTACGCCCCGGATCAACGAGCCGGGTGACACGTCGAAACGCGCCACCCGCTCCGAAAACCTCAGCCCGCTTCCGCGGCACGTGCCCCGAAGTTGTAGCTACCACTCTGCTGCCCCGAGGAGTTCGACCTGCTGTTGTTGGAGTTCTCCGCCGGAGCGGCCGAACCGCGATCCTGCAGTTCACGTAGCTGCGACTCCAGGTAGGTCTGCAGTCGGGAGCGGTACTCCCGCTCGAAGGTGCGTAGTGTTTCGATCTTCTTCTCGAGCGCGTTCTTCTCCTGCGTGATGTTGCCCATCACTTCGGCGTGCTTGTGCTGCGCGTCCCGCTCCAGGCCCGCGGCCTTCTCACGCGCCTGGCGTTCCAGGGTCTCGGCTCGGCTGCGCGCGTCGTTGAGCATCGTTTCGGCTCGGCTGCGCGCGTCGTTGACCATGCTGTCGGCCTTGGTCCGCGCGTCCGAGAGCAACTGTTCGGACTTGGTACGCGCCTCGGAAAGCATCCCGTCGGACTCGGTCTTGGCCTCACCTGTCAGCCGGTCGGCCATCTCCTGCGCCAGGCCGAGCACCTTGGCGGCCTGCACGTGCTGGTCGCCGCCCGGCGAGGTCTGCTCGGAAGCGGCTGTGGGCGGGGGAACGGGTTGCAGTCTGCGGGGCTCCTCGGAAGCGGCCGCGGAGCTCGAGGGACCAGCGGCGGCGCCCGAATCGGCCGGGGCGGGCTGACTCCGCGCCTCGTCGAGATCGGACTGGGCCGACTGCAGCTGGGTCTCCAGCTGCTCGACCTGGTTCCGCAAGTCCCCGTTCTCCTCCACGAGCCGCGCGAGCTCGGCTTCGACGAGATCGAGGAAGGCATCCACCTCGTCCTCGTTGTAGCCCCGTTTCCCGATGGGAGGTTTGCTGAACGCCACGTTATGGACGTCGGCGGGGGTCAAACCCACAAGATCACCTCACGCACTCCTCGGCTGCGAGTCACCGGGTTCCCCGTTACCCGGGTTGAACCAGTCGCATCAAGATGTACACGACCAGCAGCAGCACCATAATGGACAAGTCCAGCCCGACGTTGCCGATTCGGACCGTCGGGATCACCCGACGCAGCAAGCGTACGGGTGGATCGGTCACTGTGTAGATGGTCTCCAGTGCGATCGCAACCCCGCCACCGGGTCTCCAGTCGCGGGCGAACGCACGAACGAGCTCCACCACGATACGCGCTATGAGCAGCAGCCAGAAGAAAAACAGCAGATAGTAAAGAACGATCAGGGCCGGTTCCACAACTCAACTCTGCCACCACTCACCCGTAATTGAAAAAGGCCCCCTCGGCGAGGCGGCGTTTGTCCTCGGCCGCCACGTCGACGTTGGGGGGCGAGAGCAGGAACACGCGGCTGGTGACCTTCTCGATGGAACCACGCATCGCGAAGGCCAGACCAGCGGCGAAGTCCACCAGCCGCTTGGCGTCGGCCTCGTCCATCTCGGTCAGGTTCATGATCACCGGTGTGCCGTCGCGGTACTGCTCCCCGATGGTCCGCGCCTCACTGTAGCTGCGCGGATGCAAGGTTGTGATCTTGCTCAAACTGTAGTGGCTGCCCGTGTCGGTCACCGCGCGCAACCGTGGAGTCTGTTCCAGGTTGGGATCCACCGCCAACGAACCGCGCACCGGACTCTCGGCTCCCCACTGCCTCCGAGTACGCGTGACGCGGGAGCGTGGCTCACTGTCATGGCCGTCCTCTTGATCATCGTCCTGGCCGCCACCGCGTGTGCCGATGTGCCGGCGCGAGGCGAGCGTCCTGTCCTCCGACGAGTCGTACTCGTCGTAGTCCGGAGCGTATCCGTCGGGCGCTTCGTCGTACTCGTCGACTTCTTCGGCCGGGACCATGCCGAAGTACGCCTTAAGCTTGTGTAGCTTACTCATCGGCAAGCCCCTTCCTCCGCGAAAAGTACAGCGACGGCAGGCCTTCGATCCGCTTGGCGGGTCACGGCGAGACTAACGGGCGCCCCCCGAGCAACGCCGTTCCGACACGCACTCGGGTAGAACCGTGGGCTATCGCACTCTCCAGATCACTACTCATTCCTGCCGACACCTCCCGAGCTTCGGAGAAGTCCCGCCGAAGCCGCTCGGAAATCCCCGAAAGGGTGGCAAACGCCACATCCGGATCCTCGTTCAGCGGGGCGACAGCCATAACGCCGCAGAGTCGAATCTCACACATTCGTGTAATCATCTCCGCCAGCTCAGGGACCTCTTCCGGTGCACAACCACCCCGATCCGTACGCTGCTCCAGGTTGACCTGAAGCAGTGCGTCCAACGGCTCGGAACGCTCACCCGATTCGAGAGCACCGCCCACGGCCCGTTGCAACGCCTCGACCAGACGACGGCTGTCCACCGACTCCACCACGTCGGCCCAACGCACCACTGATCGCGCCTTGTTGCGTTGCAACTGACCGACCATATGCCAACGCACGCGGGATCGCGGGCGCAACCGGTGGAACTCGCGGACCTTCGGCGCGGCCTCCTGGTCCCGGTTCTCGGCGAGATCGGTCACACCGAGGTCGGCCAGCAACGCCGCGTCCGAGGCCGGAAACGTCTTGGTCACCGCGGACAACCCGACTTCCCCGGATGACCTTCCCGCGTTCACGCACGCCCGCTCGATGCGTTCCCTGACCTTGGCCAGCGACTCTGCTATCCCCGCCTTGCGGGCGTGTTCGGCCATCTCGTCGCTCACTGCTGCTCCTCCGGCTCGGACCAGACCACCGCGGCGATCCTTCCCGTGCTTCCCGAATCACGCCGGTGGCTGAACAACTCCGGGCTCTCCAGCGTGCAGCGCGGGTCCTGTCCGATCCGCGCGATACCGGCGGCGGCGAGCTGCTCCCACAGGCCGGCTCGCAGGTCCAGCGCGGGAGTGCCGCCACGCGTCTTCGTGGCGCTGCCGGGCAATTGCCGTTCCACCTCGTCACGCATCTCGGCGGGGACCTCGTAGCACCCACCGCACGCGGCGGGGCCGAGCAGTGCCTCGACCCGATCGATCCGTGCTCCGGCCTCGACCATCCGGCGCAGCGCGCTGACGAGCACACCGACACGTGCTCCCACGCGCCCGGCGTGCACCGCGGCCACGACACCGCTGACCGGATCACCGAGCAGAACGGGTACGCAGTCGGCCGTCAGCACGACCAGCGGCAGCCGCGGAACAGCGGTGATCAACGCGTCGGTCCCCTCCACGGGTTCCGCACGCGGACCGTCCACCACGGCCGCGGTTCTGCCGTGGATCTGTTCCATCCAGACGAAACGTTGTTCGGCTATCCCGATGCCGGCGGCGAGCTTTCCCCGGTTCGCGGCCAGGTGCTCCGGATCGTCGCCGACACGTCCCCCCAGGTTGAACGAGTCGAACGGCGGTTTCGAATAACCACCCTCACGAGTCGTGACAACACGACGGATCCGCACGATGCGCCCTCCCGCGAGTGCTTGCGAACATGCCACGGCGCTTCCGGTTCGACAACGCCGACACCGTGCATTGTCCCGCACTCCCCGAACGGGTGAACGGGTCGTGTCACCTACGCATGAACGGCGGAATATCCACCTCGTCGTCGTTGTCGTCGTCGTTCTGGTTCCTGGAGCGTCCCAGCAGCGAACCGCCGAACCCGCTCCCGGAGCCCGGATAGCCACCAGCGGGCCTGGCAGGCACGGTGCCGGACTGCTGCTCACCACCGATGGTCGAGCCGTCCGTACCGACAGCGCCGCCGAGTCCCTGCTGTGGCTGACGCTGTTCCCCGGTTTCGTGGTTCGGAGTCCTCCCCTGCTCGGAGGAGACCGCCTCATGGGACGAGCCCGCGGCCGGGGCGTTCGTGCTCTCCGCCTCCGGCTGTTGGGACGACGGGTCGTGGTGCCTGATCGGTGTGGTGCCGGTGCTCCCCTCGGACGGACCGGTCGAGTGGGGCGCCGATGCGGTGGGCGCGCTCTCGGGGGCGGCCGGAGCCTCACGGTTGGCGGGCTCGGCCTGACCCTCGACAACCTGGCCTGCCGTAACAGGTGCCTCCGGGTCGCCCTCCTCGGTGGAACCGACCTTGTCGGGATCCAGTTTCTTGTGCGTCGGTGCCCCGGCGTCGAAACCGGCCGCGATCACGGTGACCCGCACCTCGTCGCCCAGTGAATCGTCGATGACCGTACCGAAGATGATGTTGGCCTCGGGGTGGGCGGACTCCTGCACCAACGAAGCCGATTCGTTGATCTCGAACAGTCCGAGGTCCGAACCACCCGCTATGGCGAGCAGCACACCGTGCGCGCCTTCCATGCTGGCTTCCAGCAACGGTGAGTTGATCGCCTTCTGCGCCGCTTCCACCGCTCTGCCCTCACCCCGTGCGGAGCCGATACCCATCAGGGCACTCCCCGCCCCGGACATGACGCTCTTGACGTCGGCGAAGTCGAGGTTGATCAGTCCCGGTGTGGTGATCAGGTCGGTGATTCCCTGCACACCGGAGAGCAGCACCTCGTCCGCCGAGCGGAAGGCGTCCATCAGGCTCACGCCGATGTCGCCGAGCTGCAGCAACCGATCGTTCGGAATGACGATCAGGGTGTCGCACTCGTCACGCAGATCCTTTATGCCCTGCTCGGCCTGATTGGCTCTGCGCTTGCCCTCGAACGAGAAGGGACGGGTGACGACACCGATGGTCAACGCCCCCAACTTGCGGGCCACCGAGGCGATCACCGGAGCACCGCCGGTGCCGGTGCCGCCTCCCTCGCCCGCGGTGACGAAGACCATGTCGGCGCCCTTGAGCACCTCCTCGATCTCGTCCTTGTGGTCATCGGCGGCCTGGTAACCGACATCGGGAGCGGCTCCCGCTCCCAAACCGCGCGTCAGCTCACGGCCGATGTCGAGCTTGACGTCGGCATCCGACATCAGGAGGGCCTGCGCGTCGGTGTTCACCGCGATGAACTCGACACCCTTGAGCCCGACCTCGATCATCCGATTCACGGCGTTTACACCGCCGCCACCGATGCCGACGACTTTAATCACCGCTAGGTAGTTGTGCGGGGGCGTCATCGTCATCCGCCTTCCTGGTCGTGGCTGAAGCGCTCGCTGTGGGTGGACCGTGACAGGTCTCGGTCGTGGACGCCGTCCGGCGTCCGGTGTGGTGTGCGACTACGTGGCCGACTCGTCGTCAACCCGCAGTGATCGGACGTTATGCACCGTGGACGGCAGGAGTCCAGCAGCCACGCCGATACCGTCGCACGTGTGTCATCGACTCACCGGCCGTGACCACGAACGCCCGCACGACGCCCGGAAAGCTCCGCGCCCCACACCACGAAACCTCGAGTACACCCGACCCGTCGGCTTGTCACGATCACAGTCCACACCGTACCGCGAACGAATCCGCGAGTCGTGGTGTCCATGACGGCTGATCCGGGACTCACACGGACCTTCGGACGGTGGACCTCGTCAACGATATTGTGTGCGGCCGGGTGAGGAGAAGCGGGGCGGGTCGACAGGTGACGAATGCCCGCGCGGCCGCCGATCCGCACCGAACGCGGAGCCGAGACACCCGACGAGAGGCGTGGGACGAGTGTCCGTCGAACGAGTGGCCACGGTGGAGTCGCCCCGGGGCGAGGTCGTATTGCTGCGGCGCGCTGACGGCACGCTCGAACTACGGGTCAACGGGGTGTTCGTGATGGACACCGCCCACACCGAGAGCGAGCGCCTACTGGCGCGAACGGCGCTGGAGTCGTTGCCCGCCCCGGGAACCGGGGAGTCCCGGCACGGGGCGCGAGTGCTGATCGGCGGGCTCGGACTCGGGTACACCCTGCACGAGGTACTGTCCGAACCGCTGGTGCGCGAGGTTACCGTCGCGGAACTGGAACCGGCGGTCATCGACTGGTACCGGAGCGGCATGGTTCCCGAGCTGGCCGACGATCGTTCGGATGAGCGGATACACCTGTGCGCCTCGGACGTCACCGCTGTCCTGGCCGAACGCACGATCGGTTCCCTGGAACTGATACTGCTCGATGTGGACAACGGCCCCGGTTATCTCGTGCACGACGCCAACGAGACGGTGTACGAACAGGACTTCCTGGCCGACTGCCACAGCAGACTCGCGGCGAGCGGCGTGGTGGCGATCTGGTCCGCGGCGCACTCCGACGAGCTGGAGACGACCATGCGGGAAGTCTTCGGCACGGTACGGCGGCACCCGATTCCGGTCACACTGGGCTCGCTGCGCACTGAGTACCACCTCTACCTGGGAACCCGTTGAAAAACCCCCGGTACGAAGGGGATGAGTCCGGCGGCCTCACCACTGGCACCCCGGACGGCTCGCCGCACGAACGCGGCGCACCCGCCGGGGAACGAAAGACCCCACCGGAAAATCCGGGACGGGGTCGGGGACGGCAGGCTAGCGAGTCGCCGACCACGCCGGATCTCGGTTCACGAAACGGTGGGCAGCTCCGGACTGGTCACATCGTAGACCTCACCGGGTCGGGTGAGCAGCACGGGAAGAATCGCCGCCTTTCGTCCGGACTCGCCCGTGCCGCCCCATTCGACGTCACGTCCCCGCGTCAGTGACATACGCACCCGCGGGGCTCCTGTCCCGGTCTCGACACTTACGGCTCTCACCTGGTCCAGCGTCTTTCCGTCCAGCGCGGTCACGGCGGTCACAGCCGCCATCCGCACTCGCTTCGTCCGCTGTTCCGGGCCGAGCCGGAGCTCGGGCAGATCGCTCGGGCGCTCGGTGACCGTGGCGAAACCGACCGCCTCGTCATCGACCAGCCGGAACCCCTTCGAGGTGCCGGTGTACATCACCGGTCGCCGTTCCTCGACGCCGATGACCACCGTGGCGGGCAATGACAACCGGACGGTGGTCGAATCGATCCTGGAAATACCGTTCACGCGCCGCAGCACCTCGGAACGGTCCACCCGGACCATCGGTGTACCGCGCTCGATCGCCGCCACCTCCCGCACCCTGGACGGGTCGAGCACCCGGGTTCCCTCGATCCGCACGGAGCGCACCCCCAGCATCGGCGTGAAAAAGACCACCACCACACCGATGGTCAACAGGGCGAGCACCCCCAACGTCACCCATCCCCGAACTCCCACACCGGAGGACTCGGTACCGGACCCACGACCTCGCCGATCTCTCGAGGCGGCGCGACCGCGCTGACGTGTCCGTGTCGTTCCGGAATCCGCCATGACGACCCCACGATCTCCGTCCGGTGGTGCTTTTCGTTCGGAATCCATAGCAGAACTCGCTCGCGCGCTCGGGGAGCGGCCCGCGCACGTCGGTCGATCGAGCGAGGTGAGACGCCGGGGTTCCGGTGGAACGCTGCTGGATCGGTCCTCTCGTGCTCTCGCCGGACGGAGCCTCTCGCGGGCTCCCGGCGGCAGGCTGTTCCCGTTCCGGGGGACACACCTTCCATGAACGTGCGAACCGCCGGTCCCCGGGCCCGCTCGGCCCGGGAACCGGGTATGCCGGTCGGCGGCCTCAGCTCTCCGGTGACCCCGGGTCGGCAACACCGTCACGACTGTCGATCTCGGCCAGAATCTCCGGCCCCAGCATGGTGACGTCGCCCGCACCCATGGTCAGCACGATGTCACCGGGACGTGCCAACTCCGCCGTCAGGGGCGCGACCTCGGTGATCGAGGGCTCGTAGTGCACCCGCTCGGGGGGCAGCGGCACCGCATCGGCGATCAGTCGGCCGGAAACCCCCGGCTGCGGCTGTTCACGCGCGCCGTACACGTCGAGCACCACCACTTCGTCGGCCTCGGCCAGCGCCGCACCGAACTCGTCGGAGAACGCGGCGGTGCGAGAGAACAGGTGCGGCTGAAAGGCGACGACGATCCTGCCGGAATCCACTTCGGTACGAGCGGCGCGCAGCTGGGCCCGGACCTCGGTGGGATGGTGCGCGTAGTCGTCGTAAACCCGCACACCGTCGGCCCTTCCCTTGAACTCGAAACGACGCCGAACCCCGCCGAACGCGGCCAGGCCCTCCAGCAACTCGCCCGTGTCGGCCCCGAGTTCGATCCCCGCCAGCAACGCGGCGACCGCGTTCGCCGCCATGTGCTCCCCGGGGACCGACACGTACAGTTCCACGGCACCGCTTCCGCCCAGGATCAGTTCCGTCGAACCGCCACCGTGCCGCGGTGCGTAGGAGACGATGCGGGCGTCGTCCGGGCCTTCCACGGCAGTGCCGTAACGGCGTACTCGCACCCCCGCGCGTTCGGCTCGGTCGGCCAGCGCGGCGGCGCCCGGATCGTCGGTTCCGGCGACGAGCACCCCGCCCGGCTCGATCCGCTCCACGAACTTCTCGAACACCTCGACGTAGGCCTCGGTGGTTCCGTGGTGGTCGAGATGGTCCGGCTCCACGTTGGTGACCACCGCCACGGAGGGGGAGAACACCAGGAAGGAACCGTCGCTCTCGTCCGCCTCCGCGACGAACAGTCCGCCCTCGCCGTGGTGCGCGTTCGCCCCGGAGTCGTTGAGATCACCGCCGATGGCGAACGACGGGTCGAGTCTGCAGTGCTGCAGCGCCACCGTGAGCATGGAGGTGGTGGAGGTCTTGCCGTGCGTTCCGGTCACACATGCCACCCGGTGGTCCCGCATCAGCGCGGCCAGTGCCTCGGCACGGCCGAGTACCGGGACACCCCGGCGACGTGCCTCGGCCAGCTCCGGGTTCTCGGCCTCGATGGCCGTGGAGATCACCACGGCGCTCGGCCCCGATTCGAGTTGGTCCAGGTTCGGACCACCGTGTCCGATCGCGACGGCGGCCCCCTGGGTTCGCAGCGCGAGCACGGTTCTCGAATCGCGGGCATCCGAGCCCGACACCTTCCTCCCCCGGGCCAGCAGGATGCGGGCGATACCACTCATCCCCGCCCCGCCGATGCCGATCAGATGCACCCGGGACAGCAGATCGTCGGTGGTGGCGGGAGAACCCTCCGAAAGTGTCTCCCGCGACTGCCTGCCATCCTCATCGTCGTTCACGCCCCGGCCACCTCCAGCGTGGTCTCGGCCAGCACCCGGTCCGCCTCGCGATGCCCGGTACCCAGCGTCGCGCGGTTCATTCGTGCCAGCACTTCGGAATCACCTGCCAACGGCAGTATCTCATCGATGACACGCTGCGGTGTCAGTTCCGCGTCGGAAATCAGTTTCGCACCCCCCGCGGTGACCACGGGTTGCGCGTTGAGGGCCTGCTCACCGTTGCCGTGCGGCAGCGGCACGAACACGGCGGGGAGCCCCACCGCGGACACCTCGGCCACCGTCATCGCACCCGAGCGGCACACCACCAGATCGGCCGCCGCGTATGCCAGATCCATCCGCTCCAGGTAGGGCACCGGCACGTAGGGCGGCGCTCCGGGAAGCTCCCGCACCGCCACCGTGTTCTTGGGCCCGTGTGCGTGCAGCACACCGATACCGGCCCTGCCCAACTCGTCGGAGGCCCCCGAGAACGCGGTGTTGAGTGTCTGCGCACCCTGCGAACCACCGAATACCAGGACGGTCGGCGCGTCGGGACGCAGCCCGTAGTGCGCGCGGGCCTGGGCACGCAGCGAGGCGCGGTCCAACGTGGTTATCGACTCGCGCAGTGGTATTCCGATGGTACGTGCGCCGGGTAACCCGCTGTCCGGCACGGCCGCAAGCACTTCCCTGGCGAAGCGGGCTCCCACCTTGTTGGACAGCCCGGCTCGCGCGTTCGCCTCGTGAACGACGATCGGAACTCGGCCACGGGCCCCCAGATAGGCGGAGAGGGAGACGTAGCCGCCGAAACCGACGACCACGTCGGCGCCCACGCGTTCCAGCACCTCACGGGTACGACGTACCGAATCGCGGACCTTCGAGGGCATCCTGAGCAGCTCGGGGCTGGCCTTGCGCGGCATCGGCACCGGGGGGACCAGTTCCAACGGGTAGCCGCGCGCGGGCACGATGTCGGTCTCCAGTCCGCGTTCCGTACCGAGAGCCACCACACTGGCGTCCGGACGCAGCCTGCGGACCGCGTCGGCCAACGCCATCGCGGGCTCGATGTGGCCTGCCGTACCACCACCCGCCACGACGACCGTGGGGCCCCGACGTCGCGGCGAACCGGCGCCGGTCTCCCCCGCGGGAGACGGTGCTCCACCTCGACCGCTGGGGTCACCCGGTTGCTGCGTGTTCAACGAAGTCCTCCTTGGTTTCTGGATCGCGCACCGCTGGGCCGGGTGGCGATTCGGGGTGATCAGTGGCGGCGGTCCGGTGACTCACGGCACCGGATCCGTTTCACGCGAGCTTGTCATGTCCGTCGAAGGGATCCCGGCGCCCGTCGGTGGAAACCGCTCGTTCCGGCGGTTTCCGGCTCATCGTGGGGATCCGGAACGTCGTTGTCCGCTCGGTGCCCGCCGTTTTCCGGGATTCGGCCCCTCGGAACGGTTCTTCTTACCGGACGGCTTGGCGGGCTGGGGTCTGCGCGGATTGGCCGCCCCGGCGGGACGTCGCGAGGCGGGAGGTCGATAGGGCGAGGGAGTGGGCAACCTGAGCAGCTTGCCGATCTTGCCCGGGCCGAGCGAGCGCAGCGCCGAGATGGCCTCGGGCTCGTGCCTGGCGAAGTTGGCCAGCAACCCGAAAACGACCATGGTGGTCACCACCGAGCTTCCCCCCGAGGAGATCAACGGCAGCGGCAGTCCGGTGACCGGCAGCAGTCCCACCACGTAACCGATGTTGATCGCGGCCTGCCCCACCAACCACATGGTGAGCGTGGCGGAGACCAGCTTGATCCACGGATCGGTGTTGCGAGCGGCGATCCGCATCCCCACGTAGGCGACGGTACCGAACAACAGCAGCACGGAGGCGCATCCCACGAACCCCAGTTCCTCACCCAGCACGGCGAAGATGAAGTCGTTGTCCGCCTCGGGCAGGTACTGCCACTTGGACCACCCGCGTCCGATTCCCTCACCGAACATGCCGCCGTCGGCAAGCGCCAACAGCGCCTGGGTCGCCTGAAAGCTCTTGTCGTCGTTGCCGCTGCCGGAGCCGAAGAACGAGGTCACCCGGGTTATCTGGTAGCGGAAGAGGAAAACCAGGGCGAGCATGCCGGTGACGGCACCGAGCACCAGCGCGCTGAACAGCCGCAACGGTGCACCCGCGAACCACAGCAGCGCCAGCAGCACGATGCCGAGCGTCACCGTGGAGCCGAAATCGGGCTGCATCATCACCAGGGCGAACATCAACAGCGCCGCCGGGAGAACCGGCACCAGCAGATGGCGGTACTGGCCGAGCAGGGCCCGTTTGGTGACGAGCACGTGAGCCCCCCAGAGCGCGAGCGCGATCTTGGCGGGCTCCACCGGTTGGAACGAGACCGGCCCCATCCGGAACCAGCTCTGCGCACCGTTGTTCTCGTAGCCCAACCTGGTCAGCACCAGGGACAGCAGCACCAGGCACACCAACAGGAACACGTGGCTGAACCGGCGCAGCATCCACACCGGCATTCGCATGGCCACGTAACAGCAGAGCGCCCCAGCGAGGCAGTGCAGCAGGTGCTTCAGGAAGACGCTGTAGGAGGATCCCTGCTGGCTGAAGGACTCCACGCTGGAGGCCGACAGCACCATCACCATCCCGAAAGCCGTCAGCAGCCCGAACACCGCGAGTAACAGGTGGAACGAGGCCAGCGGTCTGGTCAGCCAGGAAGTCAGCGCGGAACTGATCCCGCGCAGACCGTCCGCGACCCCCTGTGTGCCTCGTCCACGAGTCCCGCTCGTGTTCCGGGCTGCCACAGCTGCCTCACCCCCTGGGATATTCGGCCGGTTCCGTCCCCGGTTCCGCCCGCACGGCACGTACCGCTGCCGCGAATTCCCGCCCACGATGGGCGTAGTCGGTGTACATGTCCATGGACGCCGCGGCCGGTGCCAGCACGACGGCGGTCCCCGAGATCGCGTAGTCGTTGGCCGACCGCACGGCCTCCGACATGGCGGCTTCCCGTCGCGGGGGGATACCGACCACCGGCACGTCCGGGGCGTACCTGCGCAGCGCCTCGGCTATCGACTCCTGATCAGTACCGATCAGCACCGCCGCACGCAACCGGTGTGCGTGCTGCCGGACCAGCTCGTCGACCTCGGCCCCCTTCAGGAGTCCACCCGCGATCCATACCACGTCCCGATGCGCACCGAGCGCGGCCGAGGCGGCGTGTGGGTTCGTCGCCTTGGAATCGTCGACGTAGACGATTCCCCCCGACCGGGCGACCACGACGGAACGATGCTTTCCGGGAGCGAACTCGCGGAGCCCTTCGGCACAGGCGGTCGCGGACACCCCGCACGACCGGGCCAGCGCGCAGGCGGCGAGTGCGTTGGCGAGATTGTGCTCACCCACCTGCCGGACATCGGCCACCGTCGCCAGCGACACCGGTGCGGCTTCGGCCGAGGTGGAAACCCCGTCCGGACCGAACGCGCGGTCGAGCAGCTCATCGTCCCGCACTCCCAGCTGACCGGATTCGGGCTCACCCAGCGTGATCCCGACCCGTCTCGCGGCGGAGTGCTCGGTGACGAGCTCGCGGGAGGCGGCGTCGTCCGCATTGTAGACCGAAACCGAGTTCCCGCCGTACACCTTGCCCTTGGCAGCGCCGTAGGCACGCAGCGAGCCGTGCCAGTCCAGGTGGTCCTCGGCGAGATTGAGGATGACCCCGGTGTCGGGTGAGAAGGTGTTCGACCAGTGCAGTTGAAAACTCGACAGTTCCACGGCGAGCACACGATGGCCCGCGCGGACGGCGTCCACGGCGGGAAGTCCCACGTTGCCGCAGGCCACCGCGTCCATGCCAGCCGCACGCAGCACTGACTCCAGCATTCCGACGGTGGTGGTCTTACCGTTGGTCCCCGTAACGGCCAGCCAGCGGGCGGGCCGTGCGGAAGCCCGGTCGAGACGCCAGGCGAGCTCGATCTCGCTGATCACCTCGACCCCAGCGGCAGCGGCGGCCATCAGCAGTGGTGAGTCGGGGCGCCAGCCGGGGCTGGTGACCACGAGATCGGTACCACTCGGGGGCTCGGTGAGACCTACGACGAGTTCGGCCCCCCGCATCCGTGGTCCGGCCAGTTCGGCCAGCCGCTCCTCGGAGGCGTCCGTGACGGTGACGGTCGCCCCCTCGGCCAGCAGCGCCTCGGCGGCCGATCTGCCGGAAACCCCCGCTCCGGCGACCAGGGTCCGCGTACCCACCTTGCTCATGACCTCACCAAAGATCCTCGTGACTGCCGTGTCGTTCATCGGGCCGCCGGGGCGTGCCCGGAGCACGGCGGCTACCGGCTCCGGAGGAACACGTCCCGGCGGCAACACCGGGCATCAGCTGGGTACCAGTGCCAACCAGTCGGCGTAGAACAGCCCGACACCGAACAGGCAGCTGATCGCTGCCAGTATCCAGAACCGGATGATAACCGTGGTCTCCGCCCACCCGGCGAGTTCGAAGTGGTGGTGGAACGGGGCCATCCGGAACAGTCTGCGCCGCGAGGTGCGGAAGACCACGATCTGCAGCACGACGGAGAGCGCCTCCACCACGAACAGACCGCCGATGACGATCATCAGCAGTTCCGTTCGGGTCGTCATGGAGAGGCCCGCCACGAGTCCACCGATCGCGAGCGAACCGGTGTCGCCCATGAAGATCTTGGCAGGAGCGGCGTTCCACCAGAGGAAACCCACACAGGCTCCCATCGCGGCGGCGGCCACCACCGCGACGTCGAGCGGATCACGCACCTGGTAGCAGGCCGGCCCGGGGTCGTCCAACAGCGCACAGGAGTTGCGGAACTGCCAGAACCCGATCAGCACGTAGCTGGCCAGCACCATCGCCGCGGTACCACCCGCGAGTCCGTCCATGCCGTCGGTGAAGTTCACCGCGTTGGACCAACCGCTGATCGCGACGTAGGCGAAGATCACGAAGCCGATGACACCGAACGAGACCACGCTGATGTCGCGGATGAACGACAGGTGAGCGGAGGCGGGCGTGATGCCGTTCTGGTCCTTGAACTGCAGGGCCAGAATCGCGAACAGCACCGAGGCGACCATCTGCCCCACGAGCTTGGCCGTCTTGTTGAGCCCGAGGTTGCGACGCTTGCGGATCTTGATGAAGTCGTCCAGGAAACCGACGAAGCCCAGCACGGTGGTCAGGCCGAGCACCAGCAGGGCCGTGACGCTGGGAAGCGCTTCGGAGACGGTGAGATGTGTGGCCAGATAGCCCGCCCACATGGCGACGAGGATCGCCATACCACCCATGGTCGGTGTTCCCCGCTTGGCCGAGTGGGACTTCTGCACCTCCTCACGGATCTCCTGGCCGAATCCCTGCTTGGAAAAGACCCTGATGAGGTACGGGGTGAACAGAATCGAGACGACCAGCCCGACGGCGGCCGCGATCAGAATGTGCTTCACGTCGTACCACCGTCCCGCCCGGTGGAGCCCTCCGCCGAACCGGGAGTCGCGGGAACCAGCTCCTCGGCGACCCGCCACAGCGCCGCGGCGTTCGAGGCCTTGACCAGCACGACGTCGTCGGGCCGCAGCTGCTCGCGCAACAACGCGAGAGCAGCGTCCACATCGGGCACCAGAACCGATTCCTCTCCCCAGGAGCCCTCCATCGCGGCTCCCTGATGCATGGCACGTGCCTGGTCACCCACCACCACGAGGCGATCGATGTTCAGCCGCACGGCCAGGCGTCCTATCTCGTCGTGCTCCTCGGGACCGGCATCGCCGAGTTCACCGAGCGCACCGAGTACCGCCCATCCCCTGCCGGGACGGTCGTGCGTCATGGCCGCCAATGCTTTCAACGCGGCCCGCACGGACTCGGGATTGGCGTTGTAGGCGTCGTTGATCACGGTCACCCCTTCCGGGGTGGTGGCGACCTCCATCCGTTTTCCGGACAGTTGTTCGATCCCGTTCAGCCACTCGGCGATGTCCTCGGTCGCGGCTCCGAGCTCGAACGCCACGGCAGCCGCGGCCAGTGCGTTGCCGACGTGGTGCTCACCGTGCAGCGGCAACCGCACCCGGGCGTGGCCGTCGGGAGTGATCAGGGTGAAACGCGGCCGCGCGAGCTCGTCCACCTCGACGTCGTCGGCTCGCACCGAGGCGTGGGGGTGCTGCCCGAAACGAAGCACCCGCGCCCGGGTGCGCTCGGCCATGGCAGAAACGGCCGGGTCGTCGGCGTTGAGCACCGCCACTCCGCCTTCGGCCGCGCTCGGCAGGGCCTCGACGAGCTCGCCCTTGGCCTGTGCCACCGCCTCCCTGGAGCCGAACTCGCCGAGATGGGCGCTGCCCACGTTGAGCACCGCCCCGATCCGGGGCGGAGCGGACTCGCAGAGCTCCGCGATGTGCCCCATGCCGCGGGCGGAGAGCTCCAGCGCCAGGTATTCGGTTCGTTCGTCGGCGCGCAGCACCGTCCACGGATGACCGAGCTCGTTGTTGAACGAACCGGGGGGAGCCACGGTGGGTCCCATCCGCTCGAGCAGTTGCGCGATCATGTCCTTGGTCGAGGTCTTGCCGGACGAACCGGTCACTCCCACGACCGTGAGTTGTTTCGCGAGTTTGTCCACGACCAAACGGGCGAGCCGGGCCATGGCCACCAGAACCGCTGCTCCGGAGCCGTCCTCGTCGGCCGCGAGCGCCATCGCACGTGACCGCTCCGCCGAACCGACGGCTGGGACGATCACCGCGGGAGCCGCGACCTCCCTGGCGGCCAGCACCGCGACGGCACCGTCGGAGACCGCCTGCTCCGCGAACCGGTGACCATCGACCTGCTCGCCCGGCATCGCCACGAACAGCCCACCGGGCCGAATCTTCCTGGAATCGAATTCGACGGCCGCGGTGACGACCTCGCTGCCATCGGCGCGGTGCAGCCTGCCACCGACCGCCCCAGCTACCTCGTCGAGGCTGAGCCGGATCACCTTGCCTCCTCGTCACTTCCCCGCTGGTTGTCGGAGATCCGACCAGCGGGGACGGTTTCCGTCCCTTGCGGACTCCCGAGTCGTTCACGCAGTGCCGCGGCGAGTTCGTCGCGGTCGGAGAACGGGTGAACCACACCCGCCACTTCCTGGCCGGTCTCGTGCCCCTTACCGGCAACCACGACGACGTCACCGCCGGCTGCGCGCCGTACCGCTTCCGCGATGGCCGCACGCCGATCACCGATCTCGTGGGATTCGGCCCGCTCGGACTTCGCGACCCGAGTGGTTCCCTCGAGCACGGCGGTACGGATCCGCGCGGGATCCTCACTACGGGGGTTGTCATCGGTCACTATCAGAACGTCGGCCCGCTGGGCTGCCGTGGCTCCCATGACGGGACGCTTGGCCGTGTCCCTGTCACCACCACAACCGAGCACGACGATCACCTTCCCCACCGCCTGGGAACGTGCGGCCTCCAGCACAGCGCCGACGGCTCCCGGCTTGTGGGAGTAGTCGACCACCGCCGTGAAGTCCTGTCCCAGCGCGACACGCTCCATGCGTCCCGGAACATCCACCTCACCGAGCCCGTTCGCGATATCGGCGTACTCGACGCCGACGGCTCGTGCCATCGCGGTGGCCAACAGTGCGTTGGCGATGTTGAACGAGCCCGGCAGCCGCAGCTCGACCTCGGTGCGGGCGCCGTCGGGAGCGTTGACGTTGAACCGCTGCGCACCTGTGGTGCTGGTGACCACATCGGTGGCCGTCCAGTCCGCGGTGCCCTGCGTGGCCACGGTGACGGTTCCCGGCCCGACCAGCCTGGTGCCCCACTCGGTGTCGGTGCACACCACCTCCCGAGCGCAGCGACCATCGAACAGCATCGCCTTGGCCGCGAAGTAGTCCGCCATGTCGCGGTGGAAGTCCAGGTGCTCACTGGAGAGGTTGGTGAAACCGCCCACGGCGAACCGCAGCCCGGCAACCCTGCCCAGCACGAGGGCGTGACTGGACACCTCCATGACCACGTGGGTGACTCCCCCTTCGAGCATCACCGCCAGCAGTGCCTGCAGGTCGGGGGCCTCCGGGGTGGTGAACGCGCTTTCCAGCCGGGAACCGGCCAGCCGGGTCTCGACGGTCCCGATCAGGCCGGTGACCAGCCCCGCCGAGCGCAGCGCCGACTCGATCAGATAGCTCGTGGTCGTCTTGCCCGAGGTCCCTGTCACACCGAGTACCGACAACCTGTCGGCGGGACGACCGTATACCTCGGCGGCGAGCTCACCGAGCACACCGCGCGGATCCTGATGAACCAGCAGCACGACCTCACCGCGCGACACGGCCGGGTGCCGCAGCAGTTCGGGGTGCGCGGCCCCCTCATCATCGGTGAGGACCGCTCGGGCACCCGCGTCCAGCGCGGTGGCCGCGTGCTCCGCACCGTGCGTACTGGCGCCTCGCAACGCGGCGAAGACATCACCCGGCCGCACGTGTTGGGCACGCAGCGTCACTCCGGTCACCTCGACGGACGCGGCGGCGGCTGACTCCGGGGTTTCGGCGGGACGAACGACACGGGCACCGATCGAGTCGGCTAACTCCTCGACACGTACCGGCTCGACACGCGAGGGACGTGGCGGAGAACTCGCAACCGGGGAAGGCACGGGAAAAAGGTTACCGGTACCGCTCCACGGAGCGGCTTTACGGTAGGCAGGTGCGTCGCGAGGTGGTCTCGCCTGCTCGAACGGTTTCCACTCGTTCGAGTGAAGCGCTGTTCCTCCCCCACGAATGACCACCGGCAGCTCGCCGCCCGGCTCGCGCGCAGGCGGGCCGAGCTCTCCGGGACATCGTGGTGGCTATCTCACCCGCAGCGTCATCTCCGGAGCCGGTTCGCCGGACAGCGGGATGTCGTACCGACGTGTCAGATCAGCCGCGACGTCGTGGAAGAGCGGAGCGGCGGTGAGATGCCCCCCGTCGGGATCGTCGATCATGATTCCGATCACGTACCTCGGGTTGTCGGCAGGCAGTATCCCCGCGAAGGTCGCCCAGTGCTGCGAGTTGCTGTAACAGTCGCACTCGGGATCGGGCTGCTGCGCCGTCCCCGTCTTGCCGGAGACCTGGTAACCGGCCAGCGCGGCCTGCGGCGCGGTGCCGCGTTGTCCCCGCTCGTCCTGCACGACCGCGCGCAGCATGTTCTTGACCGTGTCGGCGGTTCGCTCGCTGACGACGCGAACCCCTTGCGGGGCGGACCGCTGGTGCTCCCGGCCTTCCGGTCCGACGGTCGAGTCGACCACCCGCGGTGGGATCCGCACACCGTCGTTGGCGATGGCCTGGTACATCCCGGCCATCTGCAGCACTGTCATGGACAGCCCCTGGCCGATCGGCAGATTGGCGAACCGGGTGTCCGACCACTGCTTGGTCGGCGGTACGACCCCGGAACTCTCACCGGGAAGGGCGATGCCGGTCTCACTGCCCAGCCCGAACTTCTTCACCAACTCGCCGAAGCGCTCCTTGCCCAGTCGCTTCGCCGTCATCAGGGTCCCCACGTTGGACGACTTGGCGAGCACTCCGGTGAACGTGAGCGGGAGGGTGCCGTGTTGCCAGGCGTCCCTGACCGTGGCACCACCCATCTCGATCTTCGGCGGCACGCGCAGCACACTGTCGGGCCGCATGATCCCGTGTTCGATGGCCCCGGCGGCCGTGATGATCTTGTTCACCGAACCGGGTTCGTAGGGAGTGGTGACCGCCGGATTGCTCAGGTGGCGGGAGGCACGACTACCCTGCGAGGGATCGGCCGAGGGGTCGGAGTTGGCCAGGGCACGCACCTCGCCGGTCCGCGAGTCCAGCACGACCGCGCTTCCGCCCTCCGCGCCGACCTCCCGGACGTAGGAGTCGAGTTTCCGATCGAGTACGAACTGCAGGTCCGAGTCGATGGTCAGCCGGACGTCCGAGCCCGGCTCCGCCGGCCGGATGGTGCGCTTGGTGCCGGGGATGACGAGTCCGGTGCTTCCGTGAGCGGTGTGGGAGATCCGAAGACCGTCCTCACCGGAGAGCGTGCCGTCCAGCGAACTCTCCAGGCCCACGTTCCCCAGGATCTTGTTCTTGCCCTTGCGCCAGGAAGCGGAACCGACGATACCGGCGCCCACCGATCCGGCCGGGTACTGCCGGATCGCTCTGTACTCGGTACCGATCTGCGGGTACTTGTCGTGGATCTCGCGGGCGACCGCGGGATCGATCAACGAGCCGAAGTAGAGGAACTGCTCGTCCGAGAACAACGCCCGCAGGGTTTCCCGTTCACTCACCCTGCCGTTGGTCACCTTGTCGATGTAGGCGGCGATCTTCCGCTTCTTCTCCGGCCCGGTCGGCGCTTCGGAATTGTCCACGCGGGCCTTGCGCTGCTGCTGATCCAGCAGTTTCGGATTGGCGTAGAGCTTGCGGGACTCGCTGCTGAAGGCGAGCACCCTGCCCTCGGAGTCCAGGATGGAACCACGCTGCGCGGGAATCGTGGTCTTGGTGAGCAACTGGTCGTCGGCCCGTTCGGACAGCGCGCTCGCCTCGAATCCCTGGATCACGACCAGTTTCACCCCGGCGGACACCAGCGCCAGCACCAGCAGCATCCGGCCGATACCGAACCGCCGTCTGTTGGAGGCCACTCCGAAGCGAGATTTGCGCGGACCACGTCGCCGAGGCGTGGAACCGCCGCCACGAGCGAGCTTGGCGCCGCCGCTCGCGGCCGTCCCACGCCGCGGCGTCCGCTTCGAACGATCGGCCTGGCGGGGCTTGGCGCCCTGCCGGTCACGAGAAGCCATGTCTGTCACCCCACCGACGCTTCGTTCGACGACGATTGCTCGGAGGCGTCCGGAGACTCTTCCCGCCGCTGCGGTGGGCTCTGACCGGACGAATCACCGTCACCTGTTTGTTCCTCGTCCCCCTCCGGGGCGCTGTTCTCCCCCTGTGGCGCGGACTCGGGTTCCTCGGCCGGTCGCGGCTCACCGACCACCCTGACCGACCCGTCGGGCTGCCGCACCAGATGCGCGACCTCGGACACCGGGACCATGTTCATCAGCTCGGCCCGGCGTCTGATCTCGGAGATCGAGCTCATCCTGCTCACCGAACGCAACAGATCCTCCTTGCGTTCTGACAGAGCCTGGACACGCTGCTTGGACTCCTGCATGTGGTACGAGTTGCCCACCGCGGCGATGGAGAGCCACAGCGTTGCCACGATTCCCGTGACGAGCACGACCACCACCGTGCCCACGAACGGAACCCGGGAGGTGGCGATCCGCTCGCTCAGCGACGACAGGGCGTTCCTGCCGGAACGCAGCAACCCGGACCCCAGCAGCACCTCTCGTGCGGAGGGCTCGTGCGATCCGGTGGCACCACCGCTCGCCGCCGATCGTCGCTGCTTCCCGGTGGAAGGGGCTCGTTCCGAGGAACGGCGGCCACGTTCCTGCTTGCGTTCGTAGGCGCGTTCGCCCGAGGAGGATCGGACGTGCGTCCGCCGGTTCGCGCGAGCGCTTCCCTTGGAATCGTTGCGGTTCTCGGTACGCTGCCGCCTCCCGCGGTCGTTGCCGCCGGACTGGTCACCGCCCCGTGCGGCTGCCGTCATGGCGTCTCCTCGATCCGCTCGGCCGCGCGCAGTCGCACCGAGCTCGCTCTGGGGTTGGCGGCCGCCTCCGTCTCGTCGGCGAACTCGGCACCACGCGTGAGCAGCCGCAGCTGTGGTCCGTGACCGGGAAGTTCGACCGGCAGGTCGACCGGGGTACGCGATTTGGCCCGTTCGGCGAAGACCCGCTTGACGGCCCGGTCCTCGAGCGAGTGGTAGGACAGCACCACGATGCGACCACCGCCGCTGAGCGCGTCGACGGCCGCTGGAAGAGCCCGTCGCAGCACCTCGAGCTCGCCGTTGACCTCGATGCGAAGTGCTTGGAAGGTCCGTTTGGCCGGATGGCCGCCGGTCCGCCTGGCCGCGGCGGGAACGCTGTCGTAGATCAACCGCACCAGCCGCGCGCTGTTGTCGAACGGCTCGACCTCACGAGCCCGCACGACTTCCGACGCGATTCGGGCGGCGAACTTCTCCTCGCCGTACTCCCGAAGTATCCGGATCAGTTCGGTGCGCGAAGCGGTGTTGAGCACGTCGGCGGCTGTCCGGCCGGTGGTGGTGTCCATGCGCATGTCCAGTGGCGCGTCCCTGGCGTAGGAGAAACCGCGTTCGGACTCGTCGAGCTGCAGCGAGGAGACGCCGAGATCGAACAGCACACCGTCGAGTTCGGATATCCCCTGTTCGGCCAGGATCTCGTCCAGTTGATCATCCACCCCGTGCACCAGCCGCACACGTTGTCCGTATTCCGCGAGGCGCCGCCGAGCCAACCGGAGGGCCTCCGGGTCACGATCCACGCCGATCACGGTCACGTCGGGAAACGCACGCAACAACGCCTCGGTGTGTCCCCCCATGCCGAGTGTGGCATCCAGCACCGTGGTTGGGCGGTCCCGCAACACGGGTTCGAACAACTCCACGGTTCGTTCCAACAGGACGGGAAGATGCCGCTGCTGTGCCGCTTCCGGATCGGGCTTCCCCTCGGTGAATTCCCGCTCGTGTTCGGCAGCGGGTTCGGGGTTGTCTGGCACGCTGGCCTTTCCTTCCTGTTCCGATCGGGTCGTGCCGGGCGGGGCGGCGATTCACGAGAAATGTTCACGATCCCGGGCGAAGCGATCGGCTCCTCCCGGCCGCCCCCGAGCTGTCCGAGCCGACCGCCGGGACAACGCATCGGAGGCCGGCCGGGGCGACGAACTCACGGAGCGGAACGCGGTGCGGCAGCACGGCCGAGTTCCGGTCTCCGACGTCTTCGAACCCGTGACCACGACCGGCGAGACTCATCGGAAACCACCCCCCGCGGACCGGAAACCGGGCCAATTCGGCCGGGACTCCCGGAAGCCACCCCTCACGGGACCACCGGCGCGAATCCCGCACGTCTCGATCGCCCCGCCGGTTCGATTCCGCCGGAACGGCGAAATCGAAAATCCCCACTCGGAGGCCACATTACCCCACCCCTTTTCGCCGTCAACCGGAAACGCCGGGCCACACGGCGCTCCGGAGGGACGCGGATCGGAGTTCGCGGTCGCGGCTGCCGCGTGGAGCGCCGACGAGAGACCTCCACCCTCACACGGGCGTTGGGTCGCGGCGGGGAGCTCGTGGTGAGTTGTACGCACACTCACCACTTACACCGGGTCTGAGAGACTTCCGGCGAGGTGCGTGGCAACACCGCGAACGGCCGTGGACGCCCCGACCGCGGTAGTACGGGTCCACTCGTGGCAGCACGTCCGGCTGTGACGATCCGGGCGGAACGGTATCTGGAGGTTTGTTGAGGCCGGAGAGGAACACAACGAACGGCGCAGCGCCCACCACGGCCGACAGCGAGACGGCGCGGAACCCGGCGGGCGAGAACACACCTGACATCCCGCACGACGTCCCCATCGAGTGGATGCACGACACGTTGCGACGCATCACCACCAACGTGGAAAGCGTGCTGGTCGGGAAGCCCGAAGTGGTCCGGCTCGCCATGGTGACGCTGCTGGCGCGCGGACATCTGCTCGTGGAGGACGTGCCCGGCGTGGGCAAGACCTCGTTGGCCAAGGCACTCGCACGTTCCGTGGACTGCACCGCCAGCAGGATCCAGTTCACCCCGGACCTGCTGCCGAGCGACGTCACCGGGGTGTCGATCTACAACCGGGGCACCGAGAAATTCGAGTTCCGGGAAGGACCGGTGTTCGCGAACATCGTGGTCGGTGACGAGATCAACCGGGCCTCGCCGAAAACCCAGTCGGCACTGCTGGAATGCATGGAGGAGAACCAGGTAACCGTGGACGGCCACAGTTACGAGCTGGCGATCCCGTTCATGGTCATAGCCACCCAGAACCCGGTCGAGCTGGAGGGCACCTACACCCTTCCCGAAGCGCAGCGCGACCGGTTCACCTGCAAGATCTCCATCGGTTATCCGGACCCCACCGCGGAGTTGGCGATGGTCGACGAACGCGCCGCCTCCGATCCGCTGGACAAGCTGGAACCCGTCACCGACGCCGCCGAAGTGGCCGAGCTGCTGGCGGCGGTGGGCGGGATCCACGTCGCGGTCGAGGTGCGCCGCTACGCGATCGACCTGGTGGCGGCCACTCGCGATCTGGCCGAGCTGCGGCTGGGAGCGTCCCCACGAGCCACCCTGCAGCTGATCCACGCGGCCCGGGCACAGGCCGCCATCGAGGGACGGGAGTTCGTCGTTCCCGACGACATCCAGGCCGTGGCCGTGCCGGTACTCGCACACCGACTGGTGCTCAGCGGCGAGGCCCGCGCGGCGCGGCAGAGCGGAGCCGATCTGATCGGCCGACTGCTGGATCGAGTACCGGTACCGCGGGGTACCGAGCGACTTCGGCGACGGTGATCCCGTGTTGTCCGGCTTGACCATCCGTGGCCGGTGCCTGCTGGCCGCGGCCGTCGCATCGGCGATCTGCTCGTTGGTTCTCGACGAGCGCGACCTGCTCCGAGTGGCGGTGTTCCTCGCCGCACTGCCGTTGCTCGCCACCGCCTTCGCGGCACGCGGCGGAAGGGGACTCGCGGCACGGCGTGAGCTGGAACCGTGGCGGACCGAGGTCGACACCCCCACCACCGTGCGGCTGTGGTTGAGCTCCCGCTCCGGCACGCCGGTCGGTGCGACGGAGCTGACCGACAGCGTTCCGAGCACCCTGGGCGGTGATGCGTACCGAGCACTCGACCGGTCTCCGGGACGCGGCGGAACGACCGTGGAGTACACGATCCACGCCGAGCTCCGGGGCGTGCACCGGATCGGGCCGTTGCGCTGCCGCTCGGGAGATCCGTTCGGGCTCTCGGCCTTCGACAGGGAACTCCTGACCACGACCCGGTTGACCGTCGTACCGCGCGTATTCGAGTTGACCGGGCTGCCCGCCGGATTCGGCACCGGAACGGGGGAGCCCGGTTCCGGCAGGGCCCGCGCCGGTGAGGGGACCGATGACAGCACAGTGCGGGAGTACCGGCAGGGTGACGACATCCGCAGGGTGCACTGGAAGACGACAGCACGACGCGACGAGCTGATGGTCCGTACCGAGGAACGCGCGGAACGCGGCGGGACGACCGTACTGCTCGACCAACGGGCCGCCGCGCATCGCGGGGTGGGCAAACACTCCAGTTTGGAATGGGCGGTTTCCGCGGCGGCGAGCATATGCGCCCACCTGCACGACAGCGATCGGCGGCTACGACTGGTGGGCGCGGGAGGGGATCCGATACCGGGCGACGATCACCGGAGCAGTCGGCTCGACGTCGAGGTGAACGAGGCGCTCCTGCTGGAGGCGCTGGCGGCGCTGCAACCCTCCGGTAGGCGTGATCTCGCCGGGGGTGAGGATCCGGCCCGTGGGCAGGACCTGGTGGCGGTACTGGGGCGCACGACTCTCGCGGGCGCCGACGAACTGGCCTCACTCCGTCCCGCGGGTGCGCGCAGTCTGGCGCTGCTGCTGAACGTGGCGGGGTGGAACACCGACGGCAAGGAGGGTGGCCAGTCGGCTGTGGCACGACGACTGCGCGGCGCGGGATGGACAGTCACCACGGTCGACGGATCGACGACTCCGATACCACGCGTGTGGGAGAACCTTTGCGAACAGACCGTTTCCCCGGACATCGCGCGGACGGACCGATGAACCGGACCGAAACCGACCGTCGCTCCACCACCGGTGTACTCGCCCTGCTGGCCGTACTGCTGACCTCCACCTCCTTTTCGGTTGTGCTCGCCGACTGGAGGTGGTTCCCGCCCGCCGTGCTGACGGCCACGGCCGTGGCCGGAACCGGAATCGCGCTCCGCATGAGGCGTGACTCGTGGTGGGGTCTGCCGGTGCAGCTCGCCACGCTGGTCGTGATGCTCACGGCACTGTTCGGCGACCACGGTGTTCTCGGGCTGGTTCCCACTCCCACGACCTTCGATGAGTTCTCGCACCTGCTCGGCGAAGCGGTCGAAGTGATCCGTACCGGGATACCGCCCGTCCCGGCGGAGACCGCCATAGTGGCTCTGATCTGTTCGGGGATCGGAACGGTCACGATCCTGGTTGATCGGATCGCCGTCACCTGCCGTGCGCCGGCCGTGGCGGGGCTGGTGCTGCTGTGCATGTTCGCGATCCCCGCGTCACTGGCCGATCGGATGTTGCCGTGGTGGGTTTTCGTGGGCAGTGCCCTGGGATTCGCCGCCCTGCTGCCGCTCGGGGTGGGACTCCCGCGATCGAGGCGGGGAGATGGGGTTTCCGCTCGGCGGATCTCCGAGGTCGTCACCGTCCCGGCCATGGCCTCCGTGGTCGGTTTGCTGGCGGGCGCGGTCTTCACCGGGGTGGGGACGCAAGGCAGGATTCCGGGGGCCGACCGAAACCCGACAGCACCGGACACCGGCGAGATCGGACTGCGCCCGTTCACCTCGTTGCGCGGTCAACTGACACGCGACGAGGAAGTGGAGCTGTTCCGGGTGGAGGGGTTGCCCAGGGAAACCTACCTGCGTGCGATGACGCTGAGTCGCTTCGAACCGGAGCAGGGCTGGCGACTCGGCAGGCTCTCCGAAGGCGTTCCCGCACAGGGCCGGCTTCCCACACCCCCCGGAACGGAGCGGTCGACGACACCCCCGAAGCGGATCGAGATCGAGCCGGTGGGCTACCGCGATGCCTGGTTACCGGTGTTCGGGGTACCTCGCCAGGTCTCCGGCATAGGTGACGACTGGCGTTACGACCCCGATTCCGGAATGGTCTTCACCCGGGAAACCGACGACACCGAAAGCTACACCGAACTGGCCGTCCTCCCCGACCCGAGCAAGGCGGAACTGCGGGCCTCCTCGGGAAACTCCTCGGTCGATCGGGCCTATCTCGCCACCAGTGGTGCCGGGAAGCGGGTACGCGAGCTGGCTCGGCGCATAACGGCGAACGCGGACAACCGGTTCGACAAGGCCCTCGCGTTGAACAACTATTTCACCGATCCGGCGAACGGTTTCAGCTACGAACTGCGGACAGCGCCTGCTTCCTCGCACAGTGCGCTGGAGGACTTCCTGTTCCGGGGCAAACGGGGTTATTGCGAGCAGTTCGCCTCCGCCATGGCGGTACTGCTGCGGGAGGTCGGCATTCCTTCCCGCGTCGCCGTCGGGTTCACCTCGGGACGGCCCCGGGGCGACGAACGCGTGATCACCACCGAGGACGCGCACGCATGGGTGGAAGCGCACTTTCCCGGCCACGGCTGGGTGACCTTCGATCCGACCCCGCTGGCGGACGGCCGCGGTTCCACACCTTCGTACCTCGATCCCACCGCTGCCCAGCAGGAGGACGAAGGGGAGGCCACCGCCACGAGTGAGCGGACCACGACTCCGACCCAGCGGAACGACGGGACACAACACCAGGGGGATCCGCGAGCGGGTTCGGGTGATTCGACAGGATCCGACATACCGCTCGGTATACTGCTGCTCGGCGGCACGACACTGGCGATACTGGTGGCGGGTACCGGCACGCCCGCGGTACTGCGGTCACTGCGGCGCGGAAGACGATCGAGCATGATAGCCGCGAGTGGCCTCGGAGCGGCCGAGAACGCGTGGCGGGAACTGCTCGACGAAGCCACGGACCGGGGCGAACTCACCCCACCGGGCGAAACCCCGCGTCGTACCGCCGACCGGATCAGCGGGAAGTACGAGATGCCCCCGGAACAGCGGGGAGCCTGGCACGAACTGGCGAGCGCCGTGGAGCGGGAAAGGTACGGCCCGCCGGGGCGGCGCGAGACCGCGTCACCGCTCGAGATCCTGCACCGGGCCAGGGCGGGCCTGCGGACGGCCAGACCCCTCGGGTTCCGGGAGCGACTGCTGCCGAAGTCGGTACTGCGGCTGCCCGCGCGTCGAAGGCCCACGGCACGTCGCTGAGAGCCGTTCGAACGGAGACCGAACACGGAAACGCCCGGATCACGTCGTGACCCGGGCGTACCCAGCTCCGCTCGGGTGCGGCGAGCGCCGTCCCCGAGTCTCACATGAGCACTACCTCTCGAAGCGCTTCCGGAAACGGTCCTCCATTCGCTGCGTCAGGGAGTTCCGTTCCCCCGCCTTGCGTTTCGCACCGGAAGAACCATCACCGCCGTCACCCGACTGCGACTCCGGGTCCTCCGCACTACCGCGCATGGCGAACAGAATGATCACTGCTCCGCCGAACATCACGAGGAAGCCGACCACGCTCACAATGGGTATCCCGGCTGCCGTGACCGGAATAACCACGCCGAGCACCAGTAGGATCAACCCCAGCACGAACACGGCGGCGCCTTGCAGGCGACGCCGCCTGGAGGGTCGATGCAACCGCCCTCCACGCACGTTGGAGGCGAACTTGGGATCCTCGGCGTAGAGCGCGCGCTCGATCTGATCGAGCATTCGCTGCTCGTGCTCGGAGAGTGGCATGGCTCCTCCTCCGGCACACTAGTTCGTGTCACCGGAGCCCCACTCACTTCGTTTCACGAAGCTCCGGTGAACGCTTTTTGGGGGCGTCACACCCGAGGATACGGCCCCAGCGACGAGACGACTACCCGGTCCCGCCCCCGAGGCCATAATAATCACCCAACATCATCCTGTAGGGGTATTCCTCACTGCGCCGCGTGACCGCCCGGGACGCGGGCCAAGGCGTGCAGCCTGGTGGCTATGTCCCGCAGCGGCGGTTGCGCCGCGGCTGCCATCTCCAGTTCTCGCAGCGCATCGCCGTTCGAATGGGATCCCTCCAGCAGTGAACCGGGGACGAGGTCGGAAATCACGCTCTGCCCCTGCATCAGCTCGACCTCGAGACCGACGGAAACGAGCACGGCCCGTAGCGAATCCGTGTCGAAACGACGCCGCACTGTCTCACTCACCGGATGGTCGAGACGACCGTTCGGGTCGTTGAACAACCGCAGCGCCTCGGGAACCCGCCCGGTAAGGGCTCGCGCGAGCACGGCCGCGTACCTGTTGGCCGCCAGCACGGAGACGGCCGCGCCGGGGGAAACGGCGGCGGCGAGCGCACGCAACGACTCGCTGACGTCGTCGACGTACTCCAGCAGGCCGTGCCCCAGGACCAGATCGGCCCCTCCCTCGGGGACGGCTCCGCGCAGCGCATCGGTGTCACCCTGGACCGCGGCCACACGCTCGCTCACACCCGCCTCGCCCGCCCTGCGGCGCAACGTCGCGAGCGCGTCGGGGCTGGGATCCACCACGGTGACCGAACATCCCGACACCGCCAGTGGCACCGCCCAGACACCGCTGCCGCCCCCGATATCCAGCACCTCGGGCACACCGCCACGACGGCGACGTGCGTCGATCAACTCGGTTTCCAGCACCCGGTACACGGCGTCGGACTTCATAGGGGAAGCGTAATCTCGCCGTTCGAAACTACTGCACCGGACCGGTCCGCGACGGATCAGTTCACCCGGACGACTTGCGTGATACGTAGGCTACGGGCGTGCACACGGTGGCGGTACTGAGCCTCAAGGGCGGCGTGGGTAAGACGACAGTGGTGCTGGGGCTGGCTTCGGCGGCCATGCGCAAGGGCGCGCGCACCCTCGTGGTGGATCTCGATCCACAGTGCAACGCGACGGCTTCGCTGGAGCCGGGACGGACCGAGCGCGGGTTGAGCGACGTGCTGGCCGACCCGAGTCCCGAGACGGTGGCTCGCGCGGTGGCACCGAGCGCTTGGGGCGAGGAGGTCGACGTACTCGTCGGTTCCGAGGACGCCGAGATCCACAACGGTTGGGACGGTAGCGAACAACGCCTCACCAGGCTGACCGAAGCGCTCTCGGAGCTGACCAAAGCGGCGGCCGACGGGGAGCTGCCGTACCGACTGATCCTGTTGGACTGTCCACCCTCGCTCGGACGGTTGACGCGTTCGGCGTTGATAGCCGCGGACCGGGCACTGCTGGTCACCGAACCGACCATATTCGCTGTTTCCGGCGTACAGCGGGCGTTCGAAGCGGTTCAGACGGAACGAACGGCCAACAATCCCGACCTGCAACCACTCGGGGTGGTGGTGAATCGGGTTCGTGCTCGCTCGCACGAGCACCAGTTCAGAATCGACGAGTTACGTGACATATTCGGCCCCCTGGTGATGCCGGTAGCCCTACCGGACAGACTGGCGGTACAGCAGGCCCAGGGCGCCTGTGTACCCGTGCACCAGTGGGGAACACCGGGTGCCAGGGAGGTGGCTCTGGCGTTCAACCTGCTGCTGGCGCGCACCCTGCGTGCGGGTAGACCGCAACGCGATCCGGAACCGGAGGAGGGGGAGGACGACGAGATCGACGCGGCGGAGGGCTGAGGGCACCTGTCCGCCACTGCCGCACCCCCGTGGGATCGGCGAATTCCCGCCGACGGTCAGTGCCGGGAACCCGCCCTCCGAGCGGTACGGGCAACCCGTGCTCGCTGAGCACCTCGAGCTGCGGAGTCAGTCGCGCGGACGACCCCGTACCGCGTCGACCAGGGCGCGCAGCAAGGGGTAAACCAGCACGAGCAGGAGTGAGCCCCAGACCACGCCACTCAGCCGGAAGCCGCCGAGCGAGAGCGTGGGATTGCTCGCACCGATGAGCAGCGTGGCGACCACGACCGCCAGGTTGGCCGGATCGGCGAACCGAATGCGGGCCCGCAGCCAGATCCGTCCACCTACCAGTGTGACCATCCCCAACAACACCATCGTCGCCGCGCCCACGACACCGATCGGAACAGTGTCCAGCAGCGCCACGAACTTCGGCGAAAAGGCCAGCATCACGGCAGCCACAGCCGCGGTCACGCAGGCCGCCGTGGAAAACACCCTGCTGGCGACCATCACTCCGGTGTTCTCGGCGTAGCCGATCAGCCCGCTCCCTCCCACGGCCCCGGAGAGCGTCGTGGCCAGGCCGCCACCGATCAGCGCATCGCCCACGTTTCCGTCGAGATCGCGATCGGTCGAGGCCGCCACCGCCTTGACCACGCCCACCTGCTGCGCGGCCAGGACGACCACCAGGGGCAGCACGACCGGGATCACCGAGATGTGCAACCGCGGCGTGATCAGTTCGGGAAGCCCGAACCACGGAGCACTGCGCAGTGACTCGAGCCGAGCCTGGTAGATCCCTCCGACGGCGAACGCGTAGAACCATCCGGTGGCGATCCCGAACAGCACACAGCCACGGTTCAGCAGGCCACGGCCGAAGACCGCCAGCAGCACGATGACCAACGCGGTCATCACGGCAGCCACCGGAACCGGCCGGAAGGACGGGACGCTTCGCGCGGCTTCCCGGAACAACGTGACCGAGTGGGTGGCCATGCCGAGTCCTACGAGCACGACGACTCCCCCGGTGACGACGGAGGGCATGACCGTCTCCAGCAGTCGCACCCCCAACGCTTTGACGGAGATTCCGACAGCGGTCACCAGCAGCCCCACGACCAGAACGGCACCCACCAGGCCGCCCGGTCCCGCGCCGGAACGCTCGGCAGCCACCCCCAGCGGCACCACGAAGGTGGCCGAGGCCCCCAGATAGGCGGGCACGCGGTTACGCGTCAGCAGCGGAAAAAGCAGGGTTCCCACCCCGGAGGCCAGTAACGTCGTCGCCACCGGCAGTCCGGTCAACCTGGGCACCAGCACCGTCGCGCCGAACATGGCGAACAAGTGCTGCAGCCCGAGTCCCATCGTCAGTGGCCAGCTGAGCCGCTCCTCGGTTGCCACGTCCTCGCCGTCCGGCGGTTGTCGACCGTTGCCGTGCACGGCCCACAAAGCCACATCTTCCTCCTGTCGTAGGAATCGTGGGAAACGTATCCCGAGCCGTGTTGTTCCAACGCGGTGTTCTCCCGGCCGGCTGACCCGTGGACGGATCGCCGACAGCACGCCGCGGCGCACGAGATCACCTCAACCGACAACCGCGAAGATTACTATTTCACAACAGTTGAGGAAACCAACTTGGGGGTTGTTAGCTGTTCCCGCTCCTGTGTAACTGTGTGCCAAACATTGTGATACTGTCCGTGGTGAAGGAGTTCGGGGTAGCGAACGCCAAGCCGCCCCGAGGTCCTGATCGTCCGCTACGGCGGCGTCCACGGAGAGTTGCGCCGGGACGGTAAACAAGCCCGCTGGAAACCTCGGTAAGACCAGCTCCGCTGGCGCAGGGTATCGCCACGGGAAGACCGCACCCACGGGTGCGGTCAAGGCCGCGTAGTAATACGACGGCTCAGAGAGTGCACGTTTCTACACACTTTCTGAACGGAAACTCAGGTCCGGCCGACTTCGCGGGGAGTGCTCGCGCGGCGTGCCCGCTTTCCGGAAGCCCGGACGGGCGGCTGGAATCGGCAACGGGATCGGGGCAGCCGTCACCCGCGCGGGCAGCTGGGACTTCACTCCGAGGAGTCGTTCCGAGGCCGTCGGCCGGGAGGCTGCTCCGGCGGGCCGAGGTCCTCGGTTTCCTGGGATTCGTAACCGGAGAGTTCACGCAGTGCCGAGGCCAGCCCCGCGAGTCTGTCCGTGGCGTCACGCAACTGGTGCCCGTGCTGTTCACCCCCGCTGGCGGCCACGGCACGTCCAGCCGCGGCCACGAGGGCGCCGTACCGTTCGACACCGTCGTCGAGCTCGGCGCGCATCCGACGAACGTCCGCGCGCAGCTGGGCGCGTTCCGCTTCCGGAGCGTGTTCGACCGTGGCTTCCACCGCCACGAGACGGTCGGCCACCGAACGCAACGTCGTTGCCACCTCGGCGGCGGTACCACGCGCCTCGGCCACCGGCTCGTCGAGCTGACCGACGTTCTCGGCGAGTCGACTCAACGAGATGTACAGGCTCTGCTCCGCATCGCGTAGTCGCCGCATGGGCTCGTGAGCGGCGGATTCGCGCGTAGGCAGGCTGACCGGTTCCGGCGGCGGCTCCGGAAGCGGCGTCCGGTTGAGCCTGCGGTAGCGACGTATCGCCCCGACGGTCCCCACCCCCGCGGCCAACGCCATGCCACCGAGTCCGAGTGAAGCCAGGTCGAGCAGCACGTCCCCAGCGGAGTCAGCCGGAAGCCCGATGGTTTCCGGCGCGTAGGCCAGGTAGGCCCCACCTCCGAAGACTCCGGTCGTCATTCCGCTGCCGACAGCGGTTCGTTTCGCCCTGTTCCGCCTCCGGATCAAGCGGGCGCGCGGATCACGCCAAGCCGCGATCCTGCGGCGAACACCGGTGAGCACCGGTCCACGCAACTGCTGGAGCGCGTAGTCGCTCCACTCGCCGAATCCGTCGCCCCTCCCGCGCACGGTGGGTCACGCTTGGCCGGACTGCGGGTTCTGCTGCTGCGACTGCGGCTGCTGTTGCGGGGCGGGGGCCGACTCGCTCCGAGTCGTCCCATCGGTGACCTGCTGCTGGTCGCCGGTCCCCATGGACGCCCTGATCTGGGCGAGTCGATTGACGCCCGCCGCGTCCGTGGCCGCCTGCTGGACCTCCATCATCCGCCCCTGCACACTGTTCTGCGCCAGGTCGGCCTCACCGAGCGCGGTGGTGTAACGCTGCTCGATCTTGTCCCGCACTTCGTCGAGCGAGGGAGTGTTACCGGGTGCGGCCATGTCGTTCATCTGCCGCAACGAACCCGCCACCTGCTCCTGCATCTTGGCCTGCTCGAGCTGGCTGAGCAGCTTGGTCCGCTCGGCTATCTTCTGCTGCAGTACCTGTGCGTTGCGCTCGACGGCCTGCTTGGCCTGGTCGGCGGCCTGCAGGGACTGATCGTGCAGGTTCTTGAGGTCCTCCACCCCTTGTTCGGCCGTGACGAGTTGGCCGGCCAACTGCTGGGCGGTTTCCTCGTACTGCTGCGCCTTGGTCTCGTCACCCTCGGCGCGAGCCTGATCGGCCATGGTCACGGCCTGGCGCGCCGACCCCTGCAGCTTCTCGACCTCGTTCAGCTGCCGATTGAGCTTCATCTCCAGCTGCCGCTGGTTGCCGATGACCGAGGCGGCCTGCTGCGACAACGCCTGGTGCTGCCGCTGAGCTTCCTCGATGGCCTGCTGGATCTGCACCTTGGGATCGGCGTGCTCGTCGACCTTGGACGAGAACGACGCCATGAGGTACTTCCAGAACTTCACGAAAGGGTTGGCCATCTCCTCCGCCTGCTTTCTGTCCTACCGGTTGCGCCCTGATCGGGCATTCACGCCGATGGGACGCCGCTGCCGGTTGCTCCGCGGAGCCGCTTCACCGAACCGTGGAACCCCGCGCACAACAGACCGGAAACGCTTACCGACCTCAGCGTCTACCCCCATAGTGTCAGCTCGGTCGAACGGCTTCCACCAAGACCCGTGGATCTCCGGCAAAAATTCGGAGACCCACGGGCGTTTCGGTCGGTCACGGATTCTCAAGCGGCCACTACCACCCCGTTGGAAGTTCGTCCCGGCGGGCTGATGCGCTGGCTGAGCACCGGCTGCAGCCGCCAGTCCTGCGACTCGGAGTCCTCGTCCACGTCGAACGAATCCGAAACACTTTCGGCTCCGGCCGGCACGGGCTCGGCTTCCCCGTCGGCCATCTCCGCTTCGGCCAGTTCGGAGTCGATCAGGCTGGAGACCAACCGATCCCCCTCGATCTGGGCAGGCGTGGCCTGCTCCACGACCGAAGGCGCTACCACGGTCTCCGAGGAGTCCAAGTCGCCCGCCACGGTCACGAGCAACTCGGGCAATGGTAGATCGAGTGCGTCGCAGATAGAGCCGAGCAGCTCACTCGACGCTTCCTTGCGACCGCGTTCCACCTCGGACAAATAACCAAGACTCACCCGGGCTGCGCGCGAAACCTCCCGCAGGGTGCGGGACTGAGCAGCCCGCGCGCGGCGCAGTCGCTCTCCGACCGCCTCCCGCAACAACACGGTCATCGCGCGCCTCCATTCCGTCGCCTACATCCTGCGCGACGCGTCAACGCCCCACACTACTCAACGCGACGCCAACGCACGGCTCGCTTACCACGAGTCCGCCGAGGGCGAACGAGTCTCACCCACGAGACGGAGCCAACGACCCCAATGTCCCATGAAGCGAGACAACGCGCGTGACTGCCGGCGGTAACGTCGAGTTCTCTTCCGATTCAACGCAACAGCCCCTCCAAGTGTTCCAGGGCTCGAAAAGCGGCGCCGCACCGGATCGAACCACGGTCCCCGCTCAACCGCTCCGTCCGGATCACGGACCCGCGCGGCCCGGCGAATCCCAGGTGAACCGTTCCCGGTGGAACCCCGTCCTGCCAGTCGGGCCCGGCAACGCCGGTGAGACCGACACCCCAGTCCGCCACGCAGTGTCGCCGAGCTCCCCTGGCGAGCTGTTCGGCCACCTCTGGCTGCACCGCGCCTCCCTCGGCCAACAGCTCGGAGCTCACTCCCGCGAGCGAACTCTTCAGATCGGTGGCATACACCACAAGGCCGCCACGCACCACCGAACTGGCACCGCTGACATCGGTCAGCAGCATGCTCAGCATCCCGGCCGTCAGGGACTCGGCGGTGGCGATCGTGAGATCACGGAGCCGCAGCGATTCCAGGATGCCACCGACCAGCTCCTCGTGCTCCCCCTGCCGCTCCGGGCGGAAGCTCATGCGCGCACTCCACGCGAACGCGGACTCGACGAGCGCAGCCGGAGCGCGCGCACTGCGTAGTCGACACCCGTGACCACGGTGGCCAGCACGGCCGCCCCCATGACCACCCATTTCAGCGGATCGGCGGCGTCACCGAGCGGCAGCAGGTAGAGGCCGATCGCCACGGCCTGCAACATCGTCTTGAGCTTGCCGCCCGGGCTGGCCGGAATGACGCCGTGCCGGATGACCCAGAATCGCAGCAGGGTGACCGAAGCCTCCCTGAAAATGATGACACCGGTCACCCACCAGCCGAGATCACCGAGCGCGCTCAGCCCGACCAACGCGGCCCCGGTCAGCGCCTTGTCCGCGAGCGGATCGGCGATCTTGCCGAAGTCGGTGATGAGACCGCGACGACGAGCCAGGTCACCGTCGATACGATCGGTGACCGAGGCGACGACGAAGACCGCGGTGGCCACCCAGCGCCACAGCGAGTCGTGTCCGCCCGCCCAGAACAGCACGATCAGGAAGACGGGAACGAGCAGCAAACGTGAAGTGGTCAGCGCGTTGGCGATGTTGACCAACGGGACCTTCCGCTCGGTATCGGCGTCGCCCTGGCCGGACGCAGGCCGGTCCGACGCCGCACTGTCCGCTGTCATGGCAACTCCTCGAACCGATCCTGTCCGCTACGAACCTCATGCGCCGTTCCACCCCCAGGATCTGCGACGACGGTCGCACCGTCCACCGCAGGGGCGGTCGACCGGACGAACTCGCACCGACAACGGCGGTGCGGCGCGACGGCCGCGACTTCAGGGCGGCGGACGAACCGACCACCACTGGCGGGCCAAGCATAGCGTCCGGTCACGAGGCGACGACCGGGGAAACCCACCGGTTCGGGAGAGTACGGCAACCGGTCGAGATCACGACGGGCTCAACCCCGGCTTTCCACCGGACCGGAAAATCGCAGTAGAATACCTTTATGCATGATTATGCGGAAAACAGGATAACGATTCGTCGTGCTCGTATCGGCGACGTGCGGGAGATCAAACGGCTCGTGGACACATATGCCGGTCGGGTACTGCTCGAAAAGGATCTGGTCACCCTCTACGAGAACGTGCAGGAGTTCTGGGTGGCCGAACGCACGGATCGGGAGCCGAAGGACATCGTCGCCTGTGGCGCGCTACACGTGCTCTGGGAGGATCTCGGCGAGGTGCGCACCGTGGCGGTGGACCCGCGTGTCCGCGGCCGGGGAGTGGGGCACCGACTGGTGAACGGTCTCGTCGAACTCGCGGCGGAACTGGGGCTGCCGAAGCTGTTCGTACTCACCTTCGAGACCGAGTTCTTCGCCAAACACGGATTCGAACCGATCACCGGAACACCGGTCAGTCCCGCCGTCTACGCGGAGATGCGTCGCTCCGCGGACAAGGGAGTCGCCGAGTTCCTGGATCTGCCCTACGTCAAGCCGAACACGCTGGGCAACACGCGCATGTTGCTGCGACTGGACGAGCGGACCTGACCACGACGCGGCGAAAGGGACCGAGCGGCTCATCCGATAACGCCCGATCGCACGAAGCGTTCGCCCGCCCGAAGCGATAGAACTGATTCGACTACAGATCATCCGTCGCTAGGGGACGATCCGTGTTCGGACGGAATACTCGAAACGGGCCGCGAGTACTGGTGATGCTGCTGGCAGCCTGTTTCGCGACACTGCTGACCGGCACCAGCGCGTACGCGGCGATCGGCGACTCGCAACTTCGCCGGACCACCGACCACTACCTCTTCGAAGTCACACTGGGCGAGTTCGGGCAAATTCGCGCCGAACGCCCGTATCCCGACCAACTCGACTGGTCCTCGGACTCCTGCTCGTACTCACCGGACGCTCCACTCGGCTACGACTTCACGCCGAGCTGCCAACGGCACGACTTCGGGTACCGCAACTACAAGCTCCAGAACCGGTTCACCGAACAGAACAGGGCGATCATCGACGACAACTTCCGCGCGGACATGTACTCCAGCTGCGCGGGTGACGCGCTGTGCGAACGCGCGGCCGATGTGTACTACTACGCCGTGCGGCAGTTCGGCGCCAGTAGCGCCAGCACCGCGGAGGCACTTCGGAAGGCACAGCTCGCGACGCGGTAACCGTTCCGAAGACGGAGTTCGGGAGCCGCTCGAGTGGCGTCGGAAGGACTCCCGGCCGGGAAGGCCCCGGCCGTACGGACCCGATTACGCCGCGGTGCGTCGGAGCACCGCGGCGGAATCACTCCGCTTCCTCCGGGGGCGGACCACCCCGGATAGCACTCAGCGCACTGTCCAGGTCCTCCGGTTTGACCAGCACCTCACGCGCCTTGGAACCCTCCGAGGGCGCGACGACGCTTCTGGACTCCAGCAGATCCATCAGCCTGCCCGCCTTGGCGAAACCGACCCGCAGCTTCCGTTGCAGCATCGAGGTCGAACCGAACTGACTGGTGACGACCAGTTCCGCTGCCTGCAGCAACACGTCCAGGTCGTCGCCGATATCGGAGTCCACCTCCTTCTGCTGCCCTGCCTTGGCAACCGTGACCCCGTCCGCGTAGTCGGGTTCCGCCTGTTCCTTGGTGTAGCCCACGACTCGGTGTATCTCCTCGTCACTGACGAAGGAGCCCTGCACCCGGCCCGGGCGTGCGCCTCCCATCGGCAGATAGAGACCGTCGCCCATGCCGATCAGCTTTTCCGCCCCCGGTTGGTCGAGGATCACTCGCGAATCGGTGAGCGATGAGGTGGCGAAGGCCAACCGGGACGGAACATTGGTCTTGATCAGACCGGTGACCACGTCGACCGAGGGACGCTGGGTGGCCAGCACCAGATGGATCCCCGCCGCGCGCGCCTTCTGCGTGATCCGCACCACCGCGTCCTCGACGTCGCGGGGCGCGGTCATCATCAGGTCGGCCAGCTCGTCGACGATCGCCAGGATGTACGGATAGGGACGGTACTCGCGTTCACTTCCCGGCGGAGTGGTGATCTCGCCGGAGCGCACCTTGGCGTTGAAGTCGTCGATGTGGCGGACCCTGCTGGCCTGCATGTCCTGATACCGCTGTTCCATCTCCTCGACGAGCCACCCGAGGGCGGACGCCGCCTTCTTGGGCTCGGTGATGATGGGGGTGATCAGGTGTGGAATCCCCTCGTAGGGCGTCAGTTCCACCATCTTCGGATCGATCAGGATCATCCGGACCTCGTCCGGGGTGGACCTCGCCAACAGCGAGACCAGCATCGAGTTGACGAAGCTCGACTTGCCGGAACCGGTCGAACCGGCGCAGAGCAGGTGGGGCATCTTGGACAGATTCGCGGTGACCATCTGCCCCTCGATGTCCTTGCCCAGCCCTATCACCAGTGGATGCGTGTCGTTGGCCGCCGTCGGCGAACGCAGCACGTCACCGAGCCGCACCATCTCGCGGTCGCTGTTGGGGACCTCGATCCCGACCGCGGACTTGCCGGGTATGGGAGCCAACAGCCGTACGTTGTCGTTGGCCACCGCGTAGGCGATGTTCCTGGTCAGCGCCGTGATCTTCTCGACCTTGACGCCGGGGCCCAACTCGACCTCGTAGCGGGTGACCGTGGGACCGCGGACGAATCCGGTCACCTCCGCGTCGATCTTGAACTGACGCAGCACCCCGTTGATCGCCTCGATCATCGCGTCGTTGGCGGTGCTGTGCCGCTTCGCGGGATCGCCCTCCTGCAGCACGTCGAGCGGCGGAAGGTGGTAGTCACCCTCCACGGTACGGCTGATGGTGAGTTGCTGCGGCTCCTCCGGGGCGGCCCCGGTCGCCTGGACCGACGCGGCACCGCCGCTCTCGGCCGCCTTCGAGGACGTCTCGGTGCGCGATTCGGCCCGCGGCGGCTCCGGCGTCGCGGCGGCTTGGGTCGTACCCGACCGCTCGACAGCGTCCTCGGACTCCTCCCGGGACGGCGACCCGGTCATGGCGGCCTGCCTGCGCCTGGCCGGTCGACGGAGCTCGGCACTGCCCTGATCGGACGGACGCAGCTCCTCGGCGGCCGGTTCGGACGCGGCGTGTTCGGGATGGGCGAGCTGACGCAGTCGTTCCGGAACGTCGCGTACCGCGGTTCCGGTCAGCAACAGCACGGCGAACAGCGAGACCAACACGAGAACCGGCACCGCGACGACGCCGGTCATCCCGTTGGCCAACGGTCCGCCCGCGGCGTATCCGAGCAGCCCACCCGCCTCCGACCACTCCTCGGCGCGACGAGGGGCACCGGTCACGATGTGCAGCACACCGAGTCCCGCGAACAGCAGCAGCGCCGTTCCGACCACCATTCGCGGACGCGCGTCGGGGTTGGTCTCGGTACGCATCAGCAGCACCGCCACCGCGAACAGCACCGGGGGAAGCACGAGTGCCGCCGACCCCACCACCGAACGCAGCAGCCAGTCGAGCCAGTGCCCGACCGGACCGCCCGCCTGCCACCACACGCCTGCCGCGGTGATCACCGCCACGGCCAGCAGGATCAGGGCCACCCCGTCCCGCCGGTGCGCGGGTTCGAGCTCCCTGGTGCGCCCCAACGCACGCAGCAGGGTTCCGGTCGTCCGGGCAAGGCTGCGGCCCAGCTCGGATCCTCCGGACCCACCCCGGGAGTTGCGGGAGCCACCGCCTTTGGCGGCGTTCCCCCGGTTGGCGGTGGAACGCCGCGAGCCGTTCTTCGCGGTGCGCTTGGTCGTGGCGGCATTGCCGGTGGAGGACCGACCGGATCGCGTTCCCCCGCTGCTGGTGTTCTTGGAACCGGATCCGTTCGAGGTGGACTTCTTGGTGCTCGCCCCGGAGGAACCACGACGCTCCCCACCGCCACGCGCGTTCGTCCGCCCCTTGCCCGTCGTGCCGCTGGCCATACCGAACACGGTATCGGTGCTCCGTCTCTCTCGTAACACCAGCCGAAAAGCCGTCCATCGCTGTTCTCGGAGGAGCCGCTCGTCATGTTCACAGCCACAGGGTTCCGGCCACGAGGCGACACGCCGTCGAGCGGGCGACCAGGAGCGGCGGAGGACGGGCACGCGTCGAGGTCGTGGAGTCGTGACACCCGTTCCCGGCAGGACCGCTCGGACGTCGCCGTCGACGGCTTCGCCGCACACATTTCACCCACCCGGGTGGGTGTGGTGCTGCGGTGACGTGACAAGTACCGGGACGGACATGCCGATAACACTGGTCGGGAGTCTTCGGACGGAAGGACGGACCTGGACGTCCTTCGCCGGGAGGAACACGAAACTTCGGTGGACCGTCGGCGAGCAGCGGCAACACCACGAGTCCGGGAGAGCGAGCGAACGGAAACGAGTGCGGAAGAATCTCGCCGTGACACTGATCGTCGGAGTACTCGCCGGCGGTCCGGTGCCACCCGCTACCGGGGCGACGGGCGTCGCCCCGGAGTTCGAACCGGCACCGATCCGATGGGGACAGTGCGGGGACGGGAAGCTGCGGCGGGCAGGAGCCGAATGCGGTTTCCTCCGGGTGCCGTTGGACTACGCGAGGCCGAACGGCAGGAAGATCTCGCTGGCGGTGTCACGGATCGAACACACCTCTCCCGAGGCGGAGTACCAGGGACTCATGCTGGTCAATCCCGGTGGCCCCGGGGGCTCGGGAAGAAAGCTGTCACTGCTCGGGGGCGCCGTACCTGGGGCGGCGGGAAGCACCTACGACTGGATCGGGTTCGACCCACGCGGGGTCGGCGCCAGCAGACCGGCGCTTTCCTGCGAACCCGACCACTTCTCCACCGACCGTCCCGCCTATGTCCCCGACGGGGAGGGCGTGGAGCGGAAGCGGCTGCGACGCGGTGCGGACTACGCGACGGCCTGCGCACGCGCGGCCCCCGAACTGCTGGAGCACCTCAGCACCACCGAGACGGTCGAGGACATGGAGAGCCTGCGCAAGGCGTTGGGCCGTGAGCGGATCAATTACTACGGCTTCTCCTACGGCACCTATCTCGGGCAGGTCTACGCCACGAGATACCCCCGGCGGGTGCGCCGCCTCGTACTGGACGGCGTGGTGGATCCCAGGAAGGTGTGGTACCGATCGAACCTGGAACAGGATCTCGCCTTCGATCGCGTGTTCGCGCGCTACACCGACTGGATCGCCGAGCACCATTCCGCTTATCATCTCGGTCGGACCGGCGAGGAGGTCCGGCGACGCTACTATCAGCGGCTCACCGAACTGGACCGTGCACCCGCGGGCGGTGTGATCGGTTCCGCGGAGTGGACCGACATCTTCCTCCGGGCCGGATACGGTACGCGAGGCTGGGAGAGGATCGCCGAGGCGTTCGCCGCCCTGGTGCACGAGCACGATCCCGAACCGGCGAAGCGGCTCTACGAAGCCGCGCACAGTCAGGGGGACAACAGCTACGCCGTGTACCTGGCGATCGAGTGCACCGACGCGGAGTGGCCGAAGCGGTGGAGTACCTGGCGGACCGACCACTGGCGCGTCTACGCGCGTGCACCGTTCGAGACGTGGGGCAACGCCTGGTACAACGCGCCCTGCCGTACCTGGTCCGCACCGGCGGGCGATCGGCTCCGGGTGAGCGGTGACGATGTGAGCGGGGCACTGCTGATCAACCAGGAGTTCGACGCGGCCACTCCCTACAGTGGCGCGCTGGAGGTCAGGCGGCGGTTCCCGGAATCCGCCCTGATCGGAGTGCGCTCGGGAGTGACGCATTCCGGCTCGCTGTCGGGCAACGCGTGTGTGGACGATCGGATAGCGGCGTATCTGGCCGACGGCGAGCTGCCCGAGCGGAAGAGGGGCGATCGTGCCGACGTGGTCTGCGCACCGCTTCCCGCTCCCGACCCCGGCTCCGAACCGAATTCCGGGGCGAAGCGGCGGTCGGAACCACGAACCACGCAGCCGACGGTGTTGCGCACGGCGCTGCGGTCCGCTCGACGTTGAGGTTCCACTCGACGCCACGGAATCACTCGACGTCCAGCGGGAGCGCACTGGACACCGCGGGACCACTCGGCCTCCCGGAATGTCCGGGAAGACGAGCCTCCACACCGAAAAAACGCTCGGCGCCGCACACGATGTGCGACGCCGAGCGCTCCCCCTCCCCTGGTGTGACTTCGGCCCGTACCGGCTTCCCGTTCGACCGCTCCCCGAGCGCGCCCACCCCGACAGCGCCCATTGGGAAACGTCACCGGTTCTACCCGTTCGGTTCGGTGTGCCCGACGGCTCCCACTTCACTCGGGCACCCGAACACCGGATCGCCGATCACGAGAACTCCGTCACACGTCTTCGCGGCACGTACCGGTCCCCGCCACCGCGGCGGGGACCGGTCGCCCGATCAGCGAATCTTGGCGTGGTCGACGATGGGCGCGTTGACGCAGTGGCTGTTCTGCGAGGAGCCGATGTTGCCGACGATGGCGAGCACACCGACGTTGTTCCCGCAGAGCTGGATCGGCAGGACGCTGATGTTGTTGTCGTTGAGGATGTTGATGCCGTCGTTGTCATAGCTGTCGGCCATGGCGGGTGATCCGACGGCCATGAGACCGGCGGCGGCTGCCGATACCGTCAGAAGGCGAAGCGACTTACGCACGATCGGACCCCAATCTGCGATCTACTGCTACTGCCGAGCGAACCGGCTCAGCGGAAACACGAAAGTTTCCCCGCAAGCTTTCCGCCGACCGGCTGTTTTCCACATTGGCATCACAGCCGGGAACCAGCGCGCGCAGTCACACCATCGAGGCAACATCACCACACGAAAGTGCTGTTGCAAACAAAATGTGTCCACGGTAGCCGGAACCGCACCCGGGATTATCCACTCGAAAGTGTCTTTCAAACGGCCCCGAGCTCACGATCGCGGGGCGGCACGGAACACGGAGTTCACGAACCGCCGAGGACGTTCCCACCGACGTACCCGCTTCCACCACGAGCCGGTGTGCGGTCGCGCTGTGCCGGCGCTCCGTCAGCCGGAACGAAAAACCCGGTTCAGGAGCTCACCGGAAGCACGTTTGGCACGATCATCGGACGACGCCGGTAGGTGTCGGCGACCCACTTGCCGACCGTACGCCGCACCGTCTGCGCGATGCGGTGCGTATCGCTGATGCCCTCGGCCTCGGTCCGCGAGAGTTCCATCTCCACCAGCGGAACTACCTCGTCGAGCGCCTTGGGGTCGTCCGAGAAGCCCCTACCGGAGACCGTCGGGGGTGATACCGCGCGTCCCGTACCGGCCTCCACCGCCACCGTGATGGAGATGAAGCCGCCCTCACCGAGCACCAGTCGATCGGACAACGTGGACTCGCCGACGTCACCGACCGAGAGTCCGTCCACGTAGACGTGTCCGACCTCGACCCGGCCCGCGATGCTGGCGATACCGTCGATCAGGTCCACCACGACGCCGTCCTCGGCGATGACCACCCGGTCGGGTTGCACCCCGGTGAGGGTCGCCAGTTCGGCATTGGCCCGCAGGTGCCGCCACTCCCCGTGCACCGGCATCACGTTGGCCGGGCGCACCGCGTTGTACAGGTAGAGCAGTTCGCCCGCCGAGGCGTGCCCGGAGACGTGCACCTTGGCGCTCCCCTGGTGGACCACCTCGGCCCCCAACCGGACCAAGCCGTTGACGACGCCGAAGACCGCGGTCTCGTTGCCGGGAATCATCGAGCTCGCCAGGATGACCGTGTCGCCGTGCTCGATGCTGATCTGCTTGTGCTCGCCACGGGCCATCCGCGACAGCGCCGACAGCGGCTCCCCCTGCGACCCGGTGGAGACGAACACCACGGAGTCGGACGACATCTGCAGCGCATCGTCCAGGTCGACCAGGGCTCCCTCCGGAACCCGCAGGATGCCGTGCTCGGCGGCGATCCCCATGTTGCGCACCATGGAGCGCCCGACCAGGCAGACCTTGCGTCCGTAGGAGGTCGCCACGTCGAGCACCTGCTGCACCCGGTGCACGTGGCTGGCGAAGCAGGCCACGATCACACGCTGCGTGGCTCGTCCTATCACCGAGTCCAGCACGGGGCCGATCTCGCGTTCCGGTGTGACGAAGCCGGGCACCTCGGCGTTGGTGGAGTCGACCAGGAACAGATCGACTCCCTCACTGCCCATCCGCGCGAATCCCGCGAGGTCGGTCAACCGACCGTCCAGCGGCAGCTGGTCCAGCTTGATGTCACCGGTGTGCAGCACCGTCCCCGCGGGGGTACGGATCGCCACCGCCAGCGCGTCCGGAATCGAGTGGTTGACCGCGAAGAACTCTAGGTCGAACTCGCCGTGACTGCTGCGCTGCCCCTCCTCCACCTCGACGAGCCGCGGCGTCAACCGGTGTTCCTGGCACTTGGCGGACAGCAGCGCGAGCGTGAAGCCGGAACCGATCACCGGCAGTTCCGGACGCTGCCGCAGCAGGAAGGGCAGAGCGCCGATGTGGTCCTCGTGCCCGTGCGTGAGCACGATCGCCTCGATCTCGTCGAGGCGGTTCTCGATCGGGCCGAAGTCGGGCAGTATCAGATCCACCCCGGGGGAATCGTCCTCCGGGAACAGCACACCGCAGTCGACCACCAGCAACCGACCGTCGTACTCGAACACGGTCATGTTCCTGCCGACCTCACCGATACCGCCGAGGGCGACCACCCGTAGCGCCCCCTCCTCCAACGGAGGCGGGGCCGGAGTCGCCGACGTCGGTGTCAGGGGATGTTTCTCGGTCGACGTTGCGCGTGCTGTCAACGCGATGTCACCTCGGTTGCCGCATCGGGATTGACCAGGACCAGACCAGCATCCCACAGATCGCTGGCGATGATGCGCACCTGTTCGTCCGTGGCCGACGGCAACGGGAGCCGGGGTTGCCCCGTCTCGTAACCACACAGGCGCAGTGCCGTCTTGGAGAAGATCACACCACCGACGAAGTTCATCGACCGGTAGACCGGGAGCAGCCCGTAGTGAATCTCACGGGCGGTGGCTACGTCACCGGACTCGTGCGCGTCCAGCATCTGGCGCAGCCGGTCACCGACCACGTGGCCCACCACGCTGACGAAACCGACCGCCCCGGTGGACAGCCACGGCAGGTTCAGCGGGTCCTCGCCGGAGTAGTACACGAGGTCGGAATTGGCGATCACGTCGCTGCCCGCGAGCAGATCGTGCTTGGAGTCCTTGACCGCCTTGATGCGGGGGTGCTCGGCGAGCCGCTTGAGCGTCTCGGTCTGGATCGGAACCACCGAGCGCGGCGGGATGTCGTAGAGCATCACGGGAAGTTCCGTGGCATCGGCGACCGTGGTGAAGTGCGAGTACAGCCCTTCCTGCGGCGGCTTGGAGTAGTAAGGGGTGACCACGAGCAGCCCGTGGGCCCCGGCCTTCTCGGCCCCGCGCGCCAGTTCCACGGAGTGCGCGGTGTCGTTCGTTCCCGCCCCCGCGACCACGGTGGCACGATCCCCGACGGCCTCGGAGACGGCACGCAGCAGCCGCTCCTTCTCCTCGGTGGTGGTGGTGGGGCTCTCACCGGTGGTGCCGTTGACGACCAGGCCGTCGTTACCCAGCCGGTCCACCAGATAACAGGCCAGCTGCTGCGCGAGAGCCGTGTCGAGATTCCCGTCCGTGTCGAACGGGGTAACCATGGCGGTGAGAACGCGCCCGAAAGGACGACCTTCGGTAGCTGTGGGACTGACGGTCATAACTGCTGACGCTACCCTCCGAGGAGATCATCGGACGTGCCCGTCTCGGAACTGTGTCCCGGGAACGTCCGGGCGACGGAAACATCACGACGATTCGAACCGCGGCGAGGCATTGTTCCGCGCCCGACGGGAACAACACCCGGATTCTTCCACGACTCCGAGCAGTGAGACACATCACTTCTCGCGGTGCCCGGGGCACCGCGGACCCGACTGCCCCACCGACCGGAGCCGCTCGCTCAGACGCTACGGCGAAGATCCTCCACCGCCAGCACGTCGGCCTCGTTCCCCTCGAAGCTGACCTGTGCGGGCTTCCTGCCGAAGGCGTGCAGCAGGAGCTCCTCCGAGGAACCGAGGATGCGCACCGTGCGCGGCCCGTTCTTCGCGGAGATCTCGTGGCCGTCCGGACGACGAAGCACCACGCCCACCGGGCTGCGGCCGTAGAAGTACCTGGCGGTGCGGGACAACGCCTTCCAGAGGGCCTCCGAACGCTCGGGATCCTCCGGTCGCGGCTGCCAACCCGGCTGTGCCCGGCGGACGTCCTCGTGATGCACGTAGTACTCGGCGCTGTTCACACCCTCGTTGACCGCCCCGATACCGAGCGGGTTCCACTTCGGCGGCCCCTGACGTACCCGGTCGACCAGCTCCTCCCACTGAAGTTGAGCCAGTTCGCCCCGAACACGTTCCCCGCGATCGGCCAGTGCCTTCAGCAGCTTCCCACCCGCCGCGTCCGGGCGGTGTTCCCGCACCACCAGGTGAACGGCCAGCTCACGCGTCGACCAACCGTGGCACAGCGTCGGCGCCTCCGGCCCCAACCGCTCGAACAGATCACACAACTGCTGACGTTCGTCGTTAGCCACACCCATGCCCGCACTCTAGCCGGAACATCCGGGCGAGGTCCGCGCGAGGAGGTGATCCACGGCCCGCAGCGGATCGTCGAGGGTCACGAGGCGGATCAGCCCTCGGTCACGTACGGACTCGAAGCCACCTCGGTGCCGTCCCGTAGTTCGGTGATCTCGAAGTCACCGAAGACGTTGGGGGCCACTCCCCGCAACTGCCTGAGGCATTCCACGGCCAGCCCGCGGATCTCCACGTCGGCGTGCTCACTGGCGCGCATCGCGACGAAGTGCCGCCAGGCGCGGTAGTTACCGGTGACGACGATGCGCGTCTCGGTGGCGTTGGGCAGTACGGCGCGGGCGGCCTGTCTGGCCTGCTTGCGGCGCAGCGTCGCCTTGGGTTCGTCGGCGAACTTGTCCTGCAGCGCCTGCTGCAGATCCGCGTAGGCCTCCAGGCCCGCCTTCGTCGCGGCCAGGAACTTCTCGTGCAGCTCGGGGTCCTCGGCGATGATGTCGGGCTCGACCATGCCCGCGTCCCGTTCGGGGACGTAACGCTGCGACAGCTGGGAGTAGGAGAAGTGCCGGTGGCGGATCAGCTCGTGGGTCAACGAACGGGAGACGCCGCTGATGTAGAAGGTCACGGTTCCGTGTTCGAGCACGGAGAGATGCCCGACCTCCATGATGTGGTCCAGGTACCCGGCGTTGGTCGCGGTGGCGGGATTCGGTTTGCTCCAGGACTGGTAACAGGCACGACCCGCGAACTCCGCCAACGCCTGCCCCCCGTCGGCATCGGTCGACCAGTCCACGTCTTCGGGCGGGAAGAACTCGGTCTTGCCGATCAGCCGTACCTTCGGCGGAACGATCTCGGTCACGGCGGGCGAACCCCTTTCCTGCGTACTACGGCCGGCGCGATGCCACCGGCGATGACTCCCCCGGGAGGCCCGCACCGGCGATCGGCGTGGCCACTTCCCTCGTCGAACACCCTAACGACCCCGAGTTCGCCGGCCCGACGCGCGGTACGCGGCTGCCGAACCCGATGCCTCACCGCACCGGGACCACGCACGAGGCCGCTCTCCCGGCGACCGGACAGGACTCGCGACACCACTCCCCCCCCCTTGCGGTGACACCAGAATGACGTCATGGTGACGTCATGGATTTGAGCTCGCACATCAGCCAACTCCGTGAGGACCTGACGGCGGCGGCATCGATGGGGGACGAGGACACCCGACACGCCGCGACCCTGTTGGCTGGGGCGCTGGAGCCGGCTGTTCGGCTGACCCTGATGAACGCGCTGTCCGATCTGGCGGCGGAGGTGACCACACAGCTGGACGGCCGCGTGGTCGACGTGCGCCTCGAGGGCAGGGACGTGCGCGCGGTGGTGAGCGGGCCGAGCGAACACCGCCGGGAGAACGCCGAGGAGGAGCCCCCACAACCGCCTCCCATCGGTGACAGCGGCGACATCAGCAGAATCACGCTGCGACTGTTGGACGAGATCAAGGGACAGGCGGAACAGGCCGCCTCCACGCAGGGCGTCTCGTTGAACACCTGGGTCGCCAGGGCTGTGCAGGGGGCGCTGCACGGCAACCGGCCGCACGGCGCCTGGAGCGGTGGCGGACCGGAGCAGCCGGGCCGCTCCGGGGACTCCGGCCAGGACGTTCCCGACTCCTCCCGGCTGTGGGGATGGGTCACCGGCTAGCGGCGGGGCAGCCGACGCGGATCGACGCTCGACGTGTCCCGCGAGACTTCCCGAGGTAGCGGGATCACCGGCCGAGGTGCGACCTCACGGGCGGGTGGAGGGCTCACCCGCACCAGCCCCGATCCGGCAGCTCTCGGGCACACCTCGCAGCGGCCCACTCAGGACTTCCCAAGGAGCAGAGCAGGATGAGCGAACATTCGGAGCCGCCGCCTCGGGAACTCGTGCGTGACCATGAGTTCCGGGCCTCGGGGCCGGTGGAACTCGACCTGAGTAACGGCCTCGGCCCGATCGAGGTCGAGCTGGCGGAGTCCGAGACGGTTCGGGTGGAGGTGCGGCACGAGCCGGAGCACGGCTATCCGGACTGGCGAGGCGGGCTCAGCGGACTGTTGAACTGGGTCAGCGAGCAGTTCAACGAAACCGGCATCAAGCCCGGGAACGGACGCGGCAACGGCGGCACCCGCGAGGGAGAGCGCTCGCTGAACGCGGCGGCGGAGGCGGTACAGCAGACACGGGTGGACATGACCAACAGCCGAGTGGCCGTGCATCCGCCCACCACGGTGCCGCTGCGCTCGGTACCACTGGCGGTTCGGGTACACGCCCCGACGGGTTCCCGGGTCAACGCACGAACCGGACCGGGCTCCATCCGGATCGGCGGCAGCTCGGGGCGGCTCAGCCTGCAGAGCGGTTCCGGCTCGGTACTCACCGATGAGGCAACCGGCACCGCGACCGTGCGAACCGGGTCCGGACAGGTCCGGCTCGGAACCATGCGGGCCGGGTTACAGGCACGCAGCGGTAGCGGAAGAATCGAGATCGCCGCGATCGAGGCCGCTTCCTCGGTGGTGACCGGCAGCGGCAGTGTGTGGCTGGGCAGGATCGCCGACGACCTGCTGGTGCGTTCCGGCAGCGGTGACATCACCGTCGCCGAGGGAACGGCGGGGCAGGTGGAACTGATCACCGGCTCAGGAGAACTGCAGTTCGCCGTGGGACGCGGCGTCACCGCGGAGGTGGACCTGACATCCTCGACCGGCAGCATATCCAGCGAGCTGGAGGTTTCCACGGAACCGCCCGGCACGGAGTCCGCGCTGAAGCTGTTCGGCCGCACCGGCAGCGGGCAGGCACTGTTGACCTCGGCTGTCTGACCCACGGACGAGATCCGAACACCCTCGTCACGGCGCTGGAAGTCGAGATTCGACGAGCCGGCGGCCACAGGACGGATGGACCGAGCGCCACCACCTCAACCCCACCGCCGACCACCGAACACGTGGGAGCTACTCGTCCGGAGGTGGAGCAATGAGCGAGTGGGAGCGTTCCTCGGTCGTACTCCTCGACGTCGATGAATCGGTACTCGAACAGCTGGTACGGGCAGCGATCACAGATGCCGCCGCCGACGACGTGACCCCACCACTGACCGTCGGCGCGGGCTGGACAGCTACCAGGGTCCGTTGGTTGCGGTGTTTCCATCGTGAACGCCGTACGGGACTGAGCGGCCTCGCGGGCGAGGCAACCTGGGGGGTGGTCACAGACCTGGGTCTCATCGGCTCGGTGCGCCTCAGACGCATCGACGAAGACGTGGCCGAGGTGGGCGTCTGGTTGACGCGGAGCGCTCGAGGACAAGGTCTCGGGACAGCGGCGATGGCAGCGCTGCTGCGGCAGGCATCCGGACAGAATTTCCGCGAGATTCGTGCGAGCACCACCGCCGGCAACGTCAGCGCGCTCCGCGTTCTACGACGGCTGGGATTCGCCCTCACCCACGAGAGCGATGGTGTCGGTGTCCAGGCGCTGCTCCACCCGCACGCGAGCCCGGAGCGGTGAGGGCAGAAGGCGCTCAGTGGCTACTTCGGGAAACAACCACGACAACCACCACGCGCACTCGGCGATCGACGATCGGCCTCGGCCACCCCGCACCATGTCACCAACCCCGGATGCGGGACGGCCAGCGAGGCTTCCTCGACCGAGCTCCGTCGTGCTCGTTTCGTGCGATCCTCCCGGGAGGATCACGCCACGAGGCGCAACCTGGTGGCGAGCTCACCGCGCTCTCCGACGACCACGTCGCCCAGCCCGAGCCAGTCGGCCATTTCGCGCAGTGCGGCGCCCAGCTCGGAGGCAACCCGGTCGTGCTCGACGTCCGGCTCGGCGAACACCCCCGGAACGCGCAACACGCCCTCCTGACGATCGGCCTTGAGATCCACGCGCGCCACGATCCGATCGTCCAGCAGGAACGGGAACACGTAGTACCCGTACTCCCGCTGCTCCCGGGGCACGTAGATCTCGATGCGGTACCGGAAGCCGAACAGTCGCTCGGCTCTGGGGCGGAACCAGATCAGCGGGTCGAACGGGCAGAGCAGTGCCCGAGCTGCGACCGAACGGGGCGTACGAGCACCGCGATGCACGTAGGCCCGATCCGACCAGCCCTCGACGGCGACGGGACGAAGCTCGCCCTGCTCGACGAGTTCGTTCACCGCCGCGCGGGAGCGCTCCGAAGACAGCCGGTAGTAATCCCGCAGATCCGGTTCGGTGGCGATGCCGAACGCGCGGGCGGCACGGGAGACCAGGGTCCGCACGGCCTCGTCCACGGGTGGATCCTGGGCCAGGATCTCCGGGGGCAGCACGCGCTCGACGAGATCGTAGTGGCGTTGGAAACCGCGCCTGGTGGCCGTGGTCAGCTCCCCGGCGGCGAACAGGAGTTCGCAGGCGTGTTTGGTGTCCGAACGGTTCCACCAGGTGCCGGTTCCCGTCTTGGACCCGCCGATCTCGCGTTCCAACTCCGCCGCACTGACCGGGCCGCTCTCCTTCACAGCGGTACGCACCTCGTCGGTCAGTCCGGGCGCGCGCTCCAACAGTTGACGGTAGCGGCGCCGTGAGGTGTCGGCGTGTTCCCGCATCCGCCATCGCAGTAACGGCCAATCGGTCAACGGGATCAACGAGGCCTCGTGTGCCCAGTACTCCACCAGCAGACGGCGGGAGCCGGGATTCCAGGCGGCGTCGTCGAGCGACGACCTGTCATAACCGCCGATCCTGCTGAACAGGGGCATGTAGTGGGCACGTACCGCCACGTTGACCGAGTCGAGCTGCAGCAGGTTCGTGCGTCGCAGCACACGACGCAGCCGCCCTCGGTCCGAGGTGCCGGTCACCGGAGGGTCGGAGAATCCCTGGGCGGCCAGCGCGATCCGTCGAGCCGCCGCGATACCGATCGTGCGCATACCGGGCAATCATGCCAGCGGACACCGACACACCGTGTATCCGTACGACGATCCGGTTTCGGCCACCACCACCGACCCCGTCGGGATGGACACGTTAGGTTTTCGTCATGGCCGACGCCGAGGTACGGACCGCCACAGTCGCGGACGCGGCAGAGATCGCCCGGATTCAGCTCGATACCTGGCGCAGTGCCTACTCGGAGCTACTGCCGCCCGGTGTGCTGGAGGAGCTCGCCCAGGACACCACCGAGCGGCAGTGGTCGGAGGCCGTAGCGGAGAGCGCGACGACGGTGCTGCTGGCCACGGAGGGAAGCTGGACGGTCGGCTTCTGCGTGGGCGGTACGGCTCCAGCGGGGGAGACGGCCGCGGCGGACGGCTCCGTACCGGAGGACGCGAACCACACCGGGCTCGTGAGCACTCTGCTCGTGGAGCCGCGTTGGGGACGCAGGGGGCACGGTGGCAGGTTGCTCGGCACGCTGGCCCAACGGCTGCGAGAAGCGGGCAACATCAGAGGCATCGCCTGGATACCGGAGGCAGACGAAGCTTCCATGGCCTTCTACCGCGGTGTCGGTTGGGAACCGGACGGAACGGTCCGAACCCTGGACGCCGGGGGCAGGCCACTGCGTGAACTCCGCGTCACCGGATCTCTGGAGCTGCGTTTCGAGTGATGCGACCGCACAGCGGTTCACTCGGAATCCCGCCGCTCCAGCTCGATGGCCCTGCGCATCGAGCGACGGCCGCGGTTCCGGTCACCCGCCAGATCATAGGCCTGCGCCAGGGCGTACCACGCCCGCCAGTCGTTCGGGGTCCGCTCCAGTTCCGCGCGCTTGGTCTCGAACCACTCGTCGGCGGCATCGCGCCGCACCCGGCCCGAGGGACGAAGCGGCAGCTGCGACACGTCCGGCAGCGTTCCCTCGTCACTCATCCGCTCCGCGAGATGCTGCGTACGCATCCCGAACCGGATCTGGTCGAGCACCAGAACCGCACCGAGCACCGGAAGGACGAACACGGCCACGCCGAGCACCGCGAACGCCGGAACACCGCTGAGCAGCATCGTCACAGCCCGCTGCCCCAGCAGCACCAGGTACACCGCGAGCACGAGCGCGAGCAGCAGCGCGGCTCCGCGCGCACCCGGCGACCACGAACGGCGTTTCGCGCTCTCGGACATCACAGCCCCAACAGGGGATCCAGCCCCACGGTGACTCCCTTGCGCCGCTCGATCTCGCGCACCGCGAGCAACAGGCCGGGCATGAACGAACGCCGGTCGTAGGAGTCGTGCCGCACCGTCAGCGTCTCTCCCTCGGTGCCGAACACCACTTCCTGATGCGCGACCAGACCGGTCATGCGCACCGCGTGCACGTGAACGTCGTCGATCTCCGCACCACGGGCACCCTCCGGGTCCCTGGTGGTCGCATCGGGCATCGGCCCCAGCCCCGCCGACGTCCTGGCCTGGGAGATCATCCGTGCGGTACGGGCCGCGGTTCCGGATGGGGCGTCGGCCTTGCGGGGGTGGTGCGATTCGACGATCTCGGCCGAATCGAAGTACCTCGCCGCGATCTCGGAGAACTTCATGGCCAGCACCGCGCCGATGGCGAAGTTCGGGACCACGAGCACGCCGATCTCCGGCTGTTCACCCAGCCAACTCTGAATTCTGCTCAGCTCTTCGGTGCCGACACCGCTCGTGCCGACCACCGCGTGGATACCGTGCTCCACGCAGAACGCCAGGTTGTCCATGACCGAATCCGGATGGGTCAGATCCACTGCCACCTGGACCCCGGCCTCGGACAACCCACGCAGCGAATCCTCCCGATTGATCTCGGCGACCAGTTCGGTGTCGGCTGCCTCCCCGACGGCTCGAACGGCCTCGGAACCCATTCTCCCGCGCGCACCGAGTACTCCGACCCTGATCGGCTCCACCGGCTCGACTCCTTTCGAAAGCTGCACGATCCCCTGCCCGACGATCTCCTGCCCGACGATCCCCTGCCCGGCACGATATTGCTCGCCCAGCCCCCGCTCGCGCACCGGCCCCTCACCACGAGAGGTGTCGCACGCGGCACGTGAACGCTGCTCGCGCCGGCCGCGGGACCCCACGAGCAGCGACGACCGGACGGGACGTTCGGCGGTCACCGACGAGTGCGGCCCGCCCGGAGAGTTCCGGGCGGGCCGGGTCACGTCGATCGGTCCACCGTCGAGTCGGAGCTTCCGGCCGAAGTTCGGCCGGTCGGCGTACCCTGCCGGGAACGCCGGTTCCGAGGGATGGTCACTCCGCCTCGGGCGACTGCTGCACCGAGGCCTCGTCGACGTTGACCGACTCGGACTCCTCGTCGACGGGAACCAGGCTGATCTTGCCCCTGCTGTCGATGTCGGCGATCTCCACCCGGAGCTTGTCGCCGACGTTGACCACGTCCTCGACCTTGCCGATGCGCTTGCCGTTGCCGAGCTTCGAGATGTGGACGAGACCGTCCTTGCCCGGCATCAGGGAGACGAAGGCACCGAACGCGGCGGTCTTCACCACCGTTCCGAGGAAGCGCTCACCGATCTTGGGCAGCTGCGGGTTCGCGATCGAGTTGATCCGATCGATGGCCGCCTCCGCGGAGGGACCGTCCGAAGCGCCGACGTAGATCGTGCCGTCGTCCTCGATGGTGATCTCGGCACCGGTCTCCTCGGTGATCGTATTGATCATCTTGCCCTTCGGGCCGATGACCTCACCGATCTTGTCCACCGGAACATTGATCGAGGTCACCCGAGGTGCGTGCGGGCTCATCTCGTCCGGCGAGCCGATCGCCTCGGCCATGACGCCGAGAATGGCCAACCGGGCGTCCCTGGCCTGTCCCAGCGCCTGCCCGAGAACCTCGGAGGGGATGCCGTCGAGCTTGGTGTCCAGCTGCAGGGCCGTGATGAAGTCCTTGGTGCCCGCGACCTTGAAGTCCATGTCACCGTAGGCGTCCTCGGCACCGAGGATGTCGGTCAGCGCCACGTAGTGGGTCTGCCCGTCCACCTCGTCGGAGACCAGCCCCATGGCGATGCCCGCGACCGGGGCCTTGAGCGGAACACCCGCGTTCAGCAGCGACAGCGTCGAGGCACAGACCGATCCCATGGAGGTGGAACCGTTGGAGCCCAGCGCCTCGGAAACCTGACGCAGCGCGTAGGGGAACTCGTCCCTGCCCGGCAGCACCGGGAGCAGTGCGCGTTCGGCGAGCGCACCGTGCCCGATCTCACGCCGCTTCGGCGTACCCACTCGACCGGTCTCGCCGGTGGAGTAGGGCGGGAAGTTGTAGTGGTGCATGTAACGCTTGCTGGTGTCCGGACCGAGACTGTCGATGGTCTGCTCCAGCCGGAGCATGTTCAGCGTCGACACCCCGAGAATCTGCGTCTCGCCGCGTTCGAACAGCGCGGAACCGTGTGCCCGGGGAACCACGCCCACCTCGGCCGAGAGACCGCGGATGTCGGTCAGGCCACGGCCGTCGATGCGGACCTTGTCCCGGAGGATGCGCTGGCGGACCAGCTTCTTGGTCAGCGCCTTCAGCGCGGCACCGAGCTCCTTCTCCCTGCCGGCGAAGGCCTCGCCCTCCTCGACACCGACCCGCTGCAGCGTGATTTCCTTCAGCTCGTCGAGCCGCTGCTCCCGCTCCTGCTTGCCGCCGATGGCCAGCGCCTCGGCCAACTCACCGGAAACGGCCTGCTCGACGGCGGTGTAGGCGTCCTCGGCGTAGTCCCGGTAAACGGGGTACTCCTCGGTGGCATCGCCCGTGGCCTCGGCCAGCCGCTGCTGCGCCTCGCAGAGCACCCGGATGAAGGGTTTCGCCGCCTCCAGACCACCCGCGACCACTTCCTCGGTGGGTGCCTGGGCGCCTTCGGCGAGCAGCTCGTCGGTCCCCTCGGTGGCCTCGGCCTCGACCATCATGATCGCCACGTCGTCACCGACGATGCGCCCGGCCACGACCATGTTGAACACGGACCGCTTGAGCTGCTCGTGCGTCGGGAAGGCGACCCACTGGCCGTCGATCAACGACATCCTGGTGCCGCCGACCGGGCCGGAGAAGGGCAGTCCGGACAGCTGGGTGGAGGCCGAGGCGCCGTTGATCGCCAGCACGTCGTAGGAGTCCTCGGGGTTCAGGCTCATCACCGTGACCACGACCTGCACCTCGTTGCGCAGGCCCTCGACGAAGGTCGGGCGAAGTGGGCGGTCGATCAGCCTGCAGGTCAGGACCGCGTCGGTGGAGGGCCTTCCCTCCCTGCGGAAGAACGATCCCGGGATGCGTCCCGCCGCGTACATCCGCTCCTCGACGTCGACCGTCAACGGGAAGAAGTCGAGGGTCTCCTTGGGTTGTTTGGAGGCGGTGGTGGCGGACAACAGCATGGTGCCGTCGTCCAGGTAGGCGGTGACGCTGCCCGCCGCCAGCTTGGCCAACCTGCCGGTCTCGAAGCGGACGGTGCGTTGGCCGAATTCGCCGTTGTCCAGGACGGCGGTGCTTTCGTACACCCCGTCGTCGTATGACTGCGAGTCTGTCAACTCATGCTCCTAGAAATCGCGGGCTCCTCCGAACGCAGAGACCACAACGACCGCACGCAGCATGGTCCGACGGGGCCGGTCATCGATCGAAGCCCAGGGGATGTTCGCTCCGACACCCCCTGTGGCCACTACCGAGGACCGGCGAAGGCACCTGCTTGGCAGCGGTGTGGACTCTGTGTTGGCAACCCTGTTTCGCTTACCGGTTGTGATCCGGACGTCGCTCGTGGGGTTCCACTCCATACACCAAGGGGAGTGGCAGCGCGGCCACTCCCCCGAGCGAACTGTCAGCGGCGCAGTCCCAGTCGCTGAATCAGCGAACGGTAACGCGTGACGTCGACCCGCGTCAGATAGTTGAGCATCCGACGGCGACGGCCGACCATCAGCAGCAAGCCACGACGCGAGTGGTGGTCGTGCTTGTGTTCCTTGAGGTGTTCGGTCAGCCCCGAGATCCGGTGGGTCAGCAGGGCGACCTGCGCCTCGGCCGATCCGGTGTCGGATTCGTGCAGGCCGTACTCGGAAAGGATCTGCCGCTTATCGGTAGTGGACAGCGCCACGAGTGAGTCTCCTTGTTTTTCGTGTCCCGTGCCGCCGACACCGTGCTGGGCACGACATCGGATTACGTATCGTCACCGTTCGGTTGAGGCCAAAAACTCAAGCTGGCAATCACCCGTCTGGCTGATCTCCGGCCGCCACGGACCGCAGCCGGAGGCTGCCACCGAGCATAACAGGGGGACCGGTGAAAAGCGGCATACCCGCTGCGAGGCGTGTCACCGAGGGTTCAGCGGAACCCGGTACACCGTCCGATAGGCCAGCGTCCCCGAGTGCCGCTCACTGGCAACCACGTCGAGCGATTCCGCCGACCAGGCCGGTCCCACATAGCTGCTCAACCGATCGGTGAGCCGATCGGGCTCCACCCTACCGCCCGACCAACGAGCGACCGTAACGTGTGGGCGGAAACGCCGAACGTCCGCTCCTGCCAGCAGGGCCACCCTGCGCAGCACCGGTGAAACCCCGCCGCTGCCGACGTCGTTCTCCGGCGCGACCCCCACCCAGAGCGCACCGCGAAACGTGCCGGCCCCCGCCAGGCACAGCGGTGGCAGGGCGAAGCCCGGTTCGGTCTCGTGGAGTTCGGCCACTCCGGCGCGCAATCGGGCGGCGACGGTGTCGGGATCGGCGTAGTCACCGTGAAAGCACAGGGTCACATGCCACCGTCGGGACGGAATCGGACGGAAACCGCGCGGCCGCTCCGCTCCGCCCGCCCACTTGCCACGCCGGTCGCCACCCAACGCGGCGGCGAGGTCGGCGACGGCGGCTTCGGAGGGCCAGAGCGCGGTGAACAAACGCATCAGGAATCCTCCCGAAAACCGCCGACGGGGACGTCGTCCGTACCGGGACGAGTCGTACGTTCGCCGTCACGGCGCGCCCACGCCGAAACTCGGACCGCCCCCCCCCCCGGAGCAGCGTCCCACCCGTGGTCACCGCTCACGCCGATCTGCTGCCCTCGGCCCTGGTCTCGCCGGAAGCGGCTCTTCGCAGCAGTCCGGCCAGGGCGGGATGATAACTGTCCAGCAGGTCGGCAGCCCATTCCAACTCGTGCGGCTGGGCGACCTGCCGCAGCGCGGGTCGCACCACTTCCTCGCTGTTGCCCACCTGCCGAACGGGCATGCTGTCCCTTCCGAGCGCGGGTCGGGAGTCCCTGACGTCCTCGAGCGCCTGTTGCACCGCTTCGGACTCCCCGGCTGCCACGCCCGAGGTGAACACCTTGCGTTCCAGCATGACGAGCCTGGCCAGCACGGAGGGGTTACCGATCTTGGCACGCCTGCCGCTCATCACCTGGCTGAGCATCGGTGCGCTGATCCCCAGTACTTCCGCCAGCTGAGCCTGTGAAGTGCGGTAGGCGACCACCAGTCGCCGTACCCGATCGCCCAGCGGTTCGCCGTACCACTGGCGTTGCAACGCCAGATTCCGCTGGACGACCTCGCGTTCCTGCACGTTGGCTCCCCCCGGCTGCCGTTCGGATCGATGAACCCTCTCGAGTTCCGAATACTGCCAGGCCGGCGACACGCACGGGTCCGGAATCCGAAAAATCTTTCATAACGCCTGGGCAATCAGCCGCACGGCGGAACGGGTCACCGCGACATGAGGAGGGCACGTGTCTCGGCCACGTCCTGCGCCATCCGAGCGACCAGTTCGTCGGCCGAATCGAAGCGGACCATTCCGCGCAATCGGTCCACGAAATCCAGCTCGGCGTACTCGCCGTAGAAATCGCGATCGACGTCCAGTACGAACGCCTCCACGGTGCGTTCGGTGCCGGAGAAGGTGGGATTGCTGCCGACCGAGACCGCTGCCGGCAGGGTTTGTTCCGGTTCCGCCGCGCCACGCTGTCGATGTGTGAACCAACAGGCGTAGACCCCGTCCGCCGGTATCGCCGCGAACTCGGGGGTGGACAGATTGGCCGTCGGGTATCCGAGTTCCCTGCCCCCTCGGCCGGTACCGCGAACGACGATTCCCTCCAGCCGGTGATAGCGCCCCAGCGCGGCGGCAGCGGCGGCCACGTCACCCGCGTCCACGCAGGAACGCACGAAGGTCGAGGAGAACGTGACCGGCGGTTCGTGCTGTTCCGCGCCGTCGGTGTGGCCGCCCAGCAGTTCGGCGGACTCCGCCTCGAAACCGAACCGCTGCCCGAGCGCGTGCAGCAGGTTTATGTCCCCCGCGGCCTTGTGGCCGAACGTGAAGTTCTCCCCCACCACGACCACGGCGGCGTGCAGCCGCTCCACGATGATCTCGTGAACGAATTCGTCGGCGGGCATTCGCGACATTTCCGCGGTGAACGGCAATACGCAGAAAACGTCGACCCCCTGCTGCTCCGCCAGTTCGGCTCTGCGCTGCAGTGTGGTCAGCTGCGCGGGATGACTGCCCGGGCGGACCACCTCCGCCGGATGCGGGTCGAAGGTGACCAGCACGCACGGCAGAGCGCGCTGTCGCGCCCGCCGCACGGCCTGCCCGATCAGTTGCTGATGCCCCCGGTGCATCCCGTCGAAAACTCCGATGGTGACCACACACCGGCCCCACCCACTGGGAAGCTGCTCCAAGCCACGCCAACGCTGCACGGCTTTCCACCCTATCTAGCCATGCGTGCCGCGCGGCCGGGACCTGGGCGTGTCGCAACGAAGAGCCTCGTGGTGGCCCCGCTCGGGGACATCACCGCAGCGGCGTCCAACGGAGCGAGAGGAGACCACCGGGCAAGGACGAGTCCCTCCCGGCACGATCCGGAACCGGGACGGCGACACGTCACGGGTGGTCAACCGGCCGGACGCAGCACCAAAACCGGCTTGGCCGTCGCCCCCTGGTTCCGCAGCAGTGCGATGGCGTGACCATCGGGATCGAACGCCGCGTAGGTGCCGTCGAGGTCCGCCCCGGTGACCGATTTGCCGTGCGAGAGCGCCCGTGCGGTGGCCGCGTCGACCTGGTGTCGCGGGAAAGCGGCGGCGACAGCCTGATCGAGGTCCATGGACAGCTCGGGGTGTTGTTCCAGGTACTCGAGACCGCGGACCGTCGCCAGCCCGAACGGACCGACCCGCGTACGACGAAGCCTGGCCAGATGACCCCCGACTCCCAACCGCTCCCCCAGGTCACGTGCCAACGCGCGAACGTAGGTACCGGAGGAGCACTCCACCATCACGTCGAGATCGAGCGTCTCCCCGGCGGAGTGGGTGGCGAGCAGGTCGAACCGCGACACGGTGACCGGTCTGGCGCTCAGCTCGACCTCCTCACCGCTGCGGGCGAGCTCGTAGGCACGGCGCCCGTTGATCTTCACCGCACTGACCTTGCTGGGAACCTGTTCGATGTCACCGGTCAACTCGGCCATCACTGCCGCGACGGCGGACTCGGTGATCCCGGAAGCATCGGCGGCGGAGATCTGTTCCCCGTCCGCGTCGTCGGTATCGGTCGCCGAACCGAGTCGGACAGTGGCCAGATAGGCCTTGGTGTCGAGCGCGAGGTGGCCGAGCAGCTTGGTGGCGCGCTCCAAACCGAGCACCAGCACACCGGTGGCCATCGGATCGAGCGTTCCGGCGTGCCCGACCTTGCGGGTCCCCATGATGCGGCGAACGCGGGATACGACGTCATGCGAGGTCATCCCCGCCGGTTTGTCCACGACCAACAAACCGGCTGGAACTGTCTGCTGCGAGGAGGTACGGGTCTGACGCGGCACGACGCCCCATCCTGCCTGACATCGACGACCGGACCGAAGCGGGTCACCCTGTCAACGGACACACGCCCCCGGGAGCACCCCTGGAACGCGGCTCGCTAACGTGGTGCGCGCGGAAGAGCTGGAGGGGGCGACGTTGACGATCAAGCCGATCCGACGGTTCGGCGACCCGGTGCTGCGCACGGTGGCGGAGCCGGTCACTGTCTTCGACGACAGAATAACTTCGCTGGTGACGGACTTGCTGGACACCGTGACCGAGCCGGGACGCGCCGGTGTTGCCGCACCGCAGATCGGGGTGAGCCTGCGGGCGTTCAGCTACAACGTCGACGGCGAGAAGGGCTACGTCCTCAACCCGGAGCTCGTGGAGACCTCGGGGGAACAGGACGGCGAGGAGGGCTGCCTGTCAGTCCCCGGCCTGAGTTACCCGACGCACCGGGCATCCCACGCGGTGGTTCGTGGGGTGAACCTGCGCAACGAACCGGTCACCGTCGCGGGGGACGACCTGATGGCGCGCTGTCTGCAGCACGAGACGGACCATCTGGACGGGATCGTCTACCTGCAGCGACTGGAACCCGAGAAGCGCCGCTCGGCCATGAAGGACGTGCGCGGCACGGACTGGTTCTGGAACGGCAACTGAGCCGTTCCCGGAACGGTCGTCGACACGCCTACTGTTGCTGGGCCGCCGACTCGCCGGGAACCCGCGTCGCTCCCACGACGGCCCACCGACCCGAGCGCGCCCGCGCCAGCAGGGTCAGCAGCCTGCCGAACATGAACAGACTCAGTCCGGTCCAGATGCCCGCCAGTCCCCAGTCGAAGACCAACGCGAGCCAGATCAGCGGGAGATAGCCGATCGCTGCGCTGAGCATCGTCGCCGTTCGGAGGTAGGCGGCGTCGCCGGCGCCGAGCAGCACCCCGTCCAACGCGAAGACGACACCCGCGACCGGCTGCAGGGCCACGAAGAACCACCAGGCGTAGGGCATCTCGGCCAGTACCGAGGAATCACTGGTGAAGGCGGACGGCAGCACCGGGAACAACACGGCGAACAACACGCCGAGCAGTACGCCGAAGCCGAATCCGTACCAGCTCACCTGCCTGCCGATGCTCCTGGCCGCACGAGCCGCCTCTCGTCCCAGCGCCGCTCCCACCAATGACTGCGCGGCGATCGCCAACGAGTCGAGCACCAGCGCCAGAAAGCTCCAGAGCTGCCAGACGACCTGGTGGGCCGCCGCGGTGTCCGCACCGGTCCGTGCCGCCACCGAAGTGGCGGACAGGAAGCACGCCTGGAAGGCCAGAGTGCGCAGAATCAGATCCCGCCCCAATGAGAGCTGGGCGCGCATCATCGCGGTGTCCGGGCGGAGAGCGGTGACCCGTTCCGTCAGCAGCGCGCGGACGAACAGGCTCGCCGCGATGGTCTGGCCGACCACGTTGGCCACCGCGGACCCCTCCAGTCCCCAGCCAACCGGGTAGACCAGTACGGGGCAGAGTACGAGCGAGACACCGTTACCCGCCAACACGTAACGCAACGGCCGAACCGTGTCCTGCACCCCACGCATCCACCCGTGCCCGGCAAGACTGAGCAGCACCATCGGAGCTCCGAGCAACGCGATGCGCAGCCAACCGGTAGCGGCCTCCGCGATGGCCCCGCCCCCGGTCATCAACCGCACGACCGGACCGGCGAACAGCTGCGCCAGCAGCAGGATGCCCAGACCTACGCCGAAGCCGACCCAGCTCGCCTGCACACCCTCCGCGACGGCATCGGCACGTCGTCCCGCTCCGTGCAGTCGCGCGGCACGAGCCGTGGTCCCGTAGGAGAGAAAGGTCAGCTGGCTGGAGACGACCGTGAACAGTGTTCCGCCCAACGCCAGCCCCGCCAGTGGAACCGCGCCCAGATGACCTACCACGGCCGTGTCGACGAGCACGTACAGCGGTTCGGCGGCAAGCACGCCCAGCGCCGGGACAGCCAGTGCGAGCAGCCGTCGCACCGGAACCCGTTCAGCGGTCTCGGACACCACACCTCCAGGCGGTGGAAACGGCAGCGGTCGCCGCGTGGGGACTCGCGCAAGGAGTGGTGCTACACGGCAGCGACCGATGGGGCAGGTGCACGGCCCCGGACTGTGCTAACTACTTCCCGGACACCACGGCGAACCGAACCGAACAGTTCTGTTCGGCCCGCTGTGCGAATCGGTTGACTCCCTCCCCGCCCTGAAGGGCGGGGATTCCCATCGGGCTCGCGCCCGATGGTTCCTGCTTCGTCGCCGATTGCCGAAGGGAGGACCCTTGCGGACTGATACCGGCTCCACAGGCTTCGCCGGGTTATGGCCCGGCTACCGCTTGACCAGCGGCACGGATGTTCTTCGCGGCGTTGTGGTCCCGGTGGTGCCGGGTGCCGCAGTCGGGGCACGACCATGCCCGAACGGAAAGCTTCAGGTTGCTCAGCAGGTGCCCGCATGCGGAGCACGTTTTGCTGGACGGGTACCACCGGTCCACCACAACCAGTGTCTTGCCCGCGCGGGTGGTTTTGTACTCCAACTGCCTGCGGAACTCGCCCAACGCGGCGTCCAGCACTGCCCGGTTGAGTCCGGCTTTGGCGCCCACGTTGCGGCCCGTAGATTCGACAGTGCCCCGCGCCGAACTGGTCATGCCCGCGACGTTGAGGTCTTCGATCGCGATGACATCGGCACGGCGCACGAGGTTCGTGGTGGTGCGGTGCAGAAAGTCCTGCCGCGCGTGGCGGACCTTGCGGTGCGCGCGCGCCACCTTGCGCTTGGCCTTACGACGGTTGTTCGAGCCGCGCTGTTTGCGGGCCATCATCCGCTGATACCGGGCAAGGTTGCGGGCCTTGCGGTCCATATGCTGCGGGTTGGCGATGGTTTCCCCGGTGGACAGCACGGCGAAGTCTTTCACCCCGAGATCGATGCCAATGGACTCGCCGGTCGACGCGGAGGGTTCGGGATCGTCGGTGTCGACGGCGAAGGTCACGTACCAACGCCCGTCCGGTTCGCGGGAGACCACCACCATCGTGGGGTTCAGGTCACGCAGGGTTTCGGCGTCCCAACTCCACACGAAGTTCAGCGGCGTGGTCTGCTTCGCCAGCGTCAGAGACCTGTCGCGCAGTTTGAACGCGGAGCGGGTGTAGTGCGCCGACTGCCGCCCAGTGCGGGACTTGAAGCGCGGGTATTTGGCGCGTCCGGCGAAGAAGTTCTGGTACGCGGTGTGCTGGTGCCGCAGGGTTTGTTGCAGCGGAACGCTGGAGACTTCCGACAGGAACGCCAGCTCGCTGGTGCGTTTCCATTCGGACAGGGCCGCGTCGGTTTCGGTGTACGAGGTCTTTTTGCCTTCGGTGTGGTAGACGCGGTGCCGCTGATCGAGAGTTTTGTTCCACACGAGACGCACACAGCCGAACGTGCGCCCCAGTTGGGCCGCTTGTTCGGAGTCCGGGTAGGCCCGGCACTTGTACGCCGTCCGCATACCGATCATTTTACACAACTAGCGATCACGAGTAAGAACGTGGGTACGTGGTCACCCAACAGCACTCGAGACCGCCTTCCTCTCCAGCCCGAAGACCGGAGCTTCCAGCAATTGGAGCCTGGTGAACGTGGCGGCTTTCCGCGCTCGTAACCGCGAAGACGGGTTGCCCGAGTCGAGAAGCGTCCCCTCCGGGGCACTCCTCGCCGGGCTCCCGCAACGGTGAGTCGACGCTCTCGACAAGAAGCACGGAGGCTCCACCCGAAAAATCCTCCGGGCCCACGAGAAGCGCCCCGTACGAGATCTCCGGTTCAGTCCTGTCTACCACCGGAGTCCTGCTCGTCCTCCCGTGTCGCGGCAACCGCGCCCGCGTCGTCGACGATCTCCGCTTCGGACGAGCGGTAAGGATCCACGTCACCTGCCGGGCTGGCGGCAGAGGCCAGTCGTGCCACCTCGGCATCGGCCTCCTTGGCCTGCGCGAGGACTTCGTCCAACCTACGCGCGTCACCGGGGATCGAATCCGCGACGAAGGTCAGCGTCGGTGTGAACCGGACCCCGGTCTGCTGCCCGACACGGGAACGCAGCACGCCGGTGGCGCTGTGCAACGCCGCCGCGGTGGCACTCTCGTCGGTGTCGTCACCGAAAACCGTGTAGTAAACAGTCGCGTCCCGCAGATCGGCGGTGAGCCGCGCGTCGGTGATGGTCACCATGGCCAGCCTCGGGTCCTTGACCTCGTGCTCCAGCCCGGAAGCCACGATCTGCGCGATACGTTTGGCCAGTCTGCGGGCGCGCGCCGAATCAGCCACGGCGCACCTCCTCTGTCGGTCGATCCCCACGGGACGACCCCATAGTCATGTTCCTCCGACAACTCGCGAGGACACTCACCGTGCCCCCGAGGGGGAACCCGTCACCCCTGACGGGTAGCAGAGCACATGTCGGCTCGCGGGAACAAACTCAATCCTGCGGGCCGAGCATGCGCTGCCGAGTCGAAAGCAGTTCCAGTTCGGGATGTTCCGCGACCGCGCGCTCGCACGCTTCCAGAACCTCACGAACCTGCCCCGCCTCTCCGGAGACGGCTGAGACCCCTATGACCGCGCGGCGGTAGAGATCGTTGCCACCCACCTCGGCGACCGCGACGTCGAAGCGCCGCCGCAGTTCCGAGACCAGCGGCCGGACCACCGCACGTTTCTGCTTCAACGACTGAACGTCACCGAGCAGCACATCCAGTTCGAGCGCACCTACGTACATCGGCTTTCCACACCGGCACGAGCCCCACGGCACGGTGGGGACCGAAAACTCGGTCCCCACCCGCCGGCGAGGTCTCAGATGCGCGGCTTCTCCTGCATCTCGTAGGCCTCGATGATGTCGCTCTCCTTGATGTCCGAGTACGACCCCAGGGTCATACCGCACTCGAAGCCCTCGCGGACCTCGGTGGAGTCATCCTTGAACCGTTTGAGCGAGCTGATCGTGAGGTTCTCCGCCACGACCACGCTGTCCCGCAACAACCGGGCCTTGGAGTTACGCCGCACGATGCCGTTGAGCACCATGGAACCGGCGATGGTGCCGACCTTGGAGGACTTGAACACCTCGCGCACCTCGGCCCTGCCGAGCTGCACCTCTTCGTACTCGGGCTTGAGCATGCCCTTGAGGGCCTGCTCGATGTCCTCGATGGCGCGGTAGATGACCGAGTAGTACCGGATCTCCACACCCTCGCGGTTGGCGACCTCGGCCGCCTTGCCCTCCGCTCGGACGTTGAACCCGAGAACGATGGTGTTCTCCGCCGTGGCGAGGTTGATGTCGCTCTCGTTGATGCCACCCACGCCGCGGTGAATCACCCGCAGCTCGACCTCGTCACCGACCTCGATCTTGTTCAGGGACTCCTCCAGCGCCTCGACGGTACCGGAGTTGTCACCCTTGATGATCAGGTTGAGCTGGTTGGTCTCCTGCAGGACCTTGTCCAGGTCCTCGAGGCTCACGCGCTTGCGCTTGGCGGCGTTCTGCGCCTCGCGAATCCTGGCGGCACGGCGATCCGCGATCTGCCTAGCCACCCGGTCCTCGTTGACCATGAGGAAGGTGTCACCGGCACCGGGAACCGAGGTGAATCCTACGACCTGGACCGGTTGCGACGGCTTGGCCTCGGTGACGTCCTGATCATGCTCGTTGATCATCCGACGTACCCGGCCGTGCGCCCCACCGGCCACGATCGAGTCCCCGATCCGCAGCGTGCCGCGCTGCACCAGCACGGACGCCACCGGGCCACGACCGCGGTCGAGATGCGCCTCGATCGCCACACCCTGGGCCTGCATGTTCGGATTGGCCCGCAGGTCGAGGGTGGCGTCCGCCGTGAGCAGGATCGACTCGAGCAGTCCCTCGATGTTCTGCCCCTGCTTGGCGGAGATCTCCACGAACATGGTCTCGCCGCCGTACTCCTCGGCGACCAGGCTGTACTCGGTGAGCTGCTGCTTGATGCGGTCCGGATCGGCACCCGGAACGTCGATCTTGTTGATAGCCACCACGATCGGCACGCTCGCCGCCTGGGCGTGGTTGATCGCCTCGACGGTCTGCGGCATCACGCCGTCGTCGGCCGCCACAACCAGCACGGCGATGTCGGTGGACTTCGCACCCCGAGCACGCATGGCGGTGAACGCCTCGTGACCGGGAGTGTCGATGAAGGTGACCGGACGGTCCTGGCCCGCCAGCTCGGTCTGCACCTGATAAGCACCGATGTGCTGGGTGATTCCGCCTGCCTCGCCCTCCTGGACGTTCGACTTGCGGATGGTGTCCAGCAACCTCGTCTTACCGTGATCGACGTGTCCCATAACGGTCACGACCGGCGGACGCGACACCAACTCGTCGCTGCTGCTGCCGGGGTCACCGAAACTGAGATCGAAGGATTCGAGCAGCTCCCGATCCTCGTCCTCGGGGCTGACCATCTCGATCTTGTAGTTCATCTCCTGGCCGAGCAGTTCGAGCACCTCGTCGGAGACGGACTGCGTGGCGGTGACCATCTCGCCGAGATGGAACATCGCCTGCACCAGCGAAGCCGGGTTGGCGTTGATCTTCTCGGCGAAGTCGGTCAACGAGGCGCCCCGGCGCAGCCGCAGCGGCTCGCCGTTACCACGCGGCAGGCGCACACCGCCGACCGAGGGCGCCTGCATGTTGTCCATGTACTCCTGGCGCTTCTGGCGCTTGGACTTGCGCCCGCGACGGGACGGACCGCCCGGCTTGCCGAAGGCGCCGGCCGTGCCACCACGACCGCCGCCCGGACCGCCACCGGGCCGTCCCCGGAAGCCACCGCCGCTGCCGCTACGGCCACCGCCGGGACCGCCGCCGGGACCGCCACCGCTCGGCGGACCACCACGGCCACCACCGGGGCCACCGGGGCCACCACCGGCCGGAGCGTTGCCACCACGGCCGCGACCACGGCCACCACCGGGGCCACCACGACCGCCGCCACCGGAACCACTTCCGGCGCCACCACCGGGTTTGGGTGCCCGCGAGGGCATCATGCCCGGATTCGGACGCGGCGGCATCATGCCGGGATTCGGCTTGGCAGCATCTTCACCGCGCTGGTTGCTCTTGGCCGCGGGGGTCTGCTGCTGGCCCTGTCCCGAGCCCTGCTGCTGACCGCCCTGCTTCTCCGGGCGCTGGCCGCCACCCTGCTTGTCGGGACGCTGACCGCCGCCCTGCTTCTCCGGACGCTGGCCGCCCTGTCCCTGACCGCCTCGGCCGGACTGACGCTGGCCGCCGGAACCGCCCTGGCCGCCCTGCTTTCCGCCGGAGCCGCCGCGTTGTCCCGGGGAACCGCTGCCGACGCCGAACGGGTTGTTGCCGACCCGCGGCGAGCGCGGTCCCGGCTTGGGAGCCTGCGGCTTGGGCGGCACTACGCTGCCGTCACTGCTTTCACCGCCGGCCTGCTGCTGTTGTTGTTTGTCCGAAGGACGCGGACCGGGCTTGGGGACATTGCGCGGTCCGGGCTTGGGAGCCTGACGTTCGCTCTTCGCCGACCCGTCCTGGCCGGAACCGGCCTGGGCCTGCTTGTTCGACTTGTCAGCCGGAGCCTGCTGCGCCCCGTTCCCCTGACCGCTCGAGTCGGCGCCCTTGGCCTGCTCCTCCCGGGAACCGGTCTCGTCCCGGAACTCGGCAGCGGGCGGCCGCGACCGTTGCGAGTCGGCACCGTCGCCGGACCGCTCCGAGTCCGCCTCGGCCGCGGGCTTCGCCTCCGGAGGCCCCGGCTTCGGGCCGGGCTTGGGCCGCGGACCGGGCTTGGGAATTCGCGAGTCCGTCTTGTCGGAACCGGAGCGCGACGTGCTCTGTTCGGACTGGGCCTTGGTGTCCTGCCCGTTCGTCTTGTTCTCCGACTTCGACTGCGTAGCGGTACTACCGTTGTCCGCTGCTGCCGCGGCGGACTTGTCCGCCTTGGTGAACGCGTCGCGCAACCTGCGTGCCACAGGTGCTTCCACCGTCGACGACGCGGACTTCACATACTCACCCTGGTCGGCGAGTTTGTTGAGTACGTCCTTGCTTGTAACGCCGAGCTCCTTGGCGAGCTCGTGCACGCGGGCCTTACCTGCCACTGCTCTCCTCATCTGGTGAGGTCGGGCGGCAGACCCGCTCGACCTCGTCCTACTGCCGGTGCGCGTTCATGGCTTCAGCTTCACGGCTGATTCATGACGGGTCGACCTGCTTCCTTTAACTGCCTGGTACGGGAAAAACCCGTGTTGGCTTGCTCGTGAGCAACCTGCTCCACATAGGCCTGCACTGTTGTGCTGTCGAGTTGTCCTCGCACGCGCAGTGCGCGTGGAAAGGCCCGACGCCGTTCGGCCGAACGTAGACACGCGGGATCGGGGTGCAACCAAGCACCCCGTCCCGAAATCCTGCGCCCGGGATCGGGGACGGCCTCACGACCGTCCTCGGCCACCACTCGCAGCAGATCGGAAGCCCACGTTCGGGTGCGACAACCGATACACGTTCGGATCGGTTCGTGAGTTCCACCACGGCTACCGGTCGATCGTGTACGAATTCTCGCCCCCTCGCGCTGAGCCACCTGTGATTCTAACCCGTAGTTCTCACTCCGCCGAACCCACGGTCGGCAGATCATTCACCTGGGAGACGAAACCCTCCACACCCGGGGGTTCGGCATCCGGATGCCCCGCGGTCGTGGCGGGCGAACTCGGATCGGCATCGCTGCGAATGTCGATGCGCCATCCCGTCAGCCGAGCCGCCAACCTGGCGTTCTGGCCCTCCTTGCCGATCGCCAACGACAGCTGGAAATCCGGCACGATTACCCGTGCCGTCTTCGCTCGTTCGTCGACGACCTCCACCGATACTACCTTAGCCGGTGAAAGCGAGTTACCCACGAAAGTCGCCGGATCGTCGGAGTAGTCGATGATGTCGATCTTCTCCTGGCCGAGCTCGTTCATCACGTTGCGCACCCGGGCGCCCATCGGACCGATGCAGGCCCCCTTGGCGTTGACCCCCTCGACCGTCGACCGCACGGCGATCTTGGAGCGATGCCCGGCCTCCCTGGCCACCGAGGGGATCTCCACGGTCCCGTCGGCGATCTCGGGGACCTCCAGGGCGAACAGCCTGCGGACCAGGTTCGGGTGGGTGCGCGAGAGGGTGATCTGCGTACCGTGCACCGTGCGGGAAACGCCTACCACGTAGGACTTGATCCGGCTGCCGTGCTCGTAGCGTTCCCCCGGAACCTGCTCCGCCGCCGGGATGACGCCCTCGCTGTCACCGACCTCCACCACGATCATGCCTCGGGAGTTGGCCCTGGCGTCGCGCTGGATGACGCCGCCCAGGACCTCGCCCTCCTTGGTGGAGAACTCACCGAAGGTCTTCTCGTGCTCGGCGTCCCGCAGCCGTTGCACGATCACCTGGCGCGCCGTGGTGGCAGCGATCCTGCCGAACCCTTCCGGCGTGTCGTCCCATTCCTCGGCGACCTCTCCCTCCGGCGTGAGACTGTGAGCAATCACACGCACCACGCCGGTCTTGCGGTCCACTTCGACCCTGGCGTGCGGTTGGTGCCCCTCGGTGTGGCGATAGGCCGTCAGCAGGGCCGACTCGATGGCCTGAAGGACCGTCTCGAATGGGATGTCCTTGTCGCGTTCGATCGCCCGCAGCGCGGCGATGTCGACGTTCACCTCGACTCCTCCGTGTCATTTCCGTCGCCGCCGTCGTCCGCGGCAACGTCCGCGGCCCGATCGAGCTTGACCAATTCCTCCGCCGGTGGCTGCTGGAACTCAACCTCGACCACCGCGCGCTCGATGTCACCGTAAATCAACCGACGAACACGACCACCGGCCAGAACCAGCACACCGTCCTCGGCCGCGGGGCCGACCCTACCGAGCAGCTCCTCACCGCCGACCGTTCTGATCCTGGCAAGCCTGTTGCGAGCACGGTGCCAGTGCCGCTGTTTGGTCAGCGGACGATCGACACCGGGCGAGGTGACCTCGAGGTCGTATGGCCCCGCGAGCACGTGTTCGTGCTCGTCGAGAACCTTGGACAGGGCTCTGCTGACATCGGCGATGTCATCGAGCGCCACCCCCTCGTCGGCATCTATGATCACTTTGACCAGCCGCCGGCGACCGGCTCGCTGCACGTCGAGTTCCTCGAGGTCGTATCCCACCTCCGCTACGGCCTGCGAAACGGTGGGCGTCAGGCGCGCGACTATCTCGTCCCGCGGCGGGCTGGACACGTTTGCACTCCAAAAAGTTCGCGGCGGCTGAAATTGTCCGGTGCGGGCAACGCCGGATGATTTTCCTACGAACCGACGTAACCCGCTTCGCGGGGCTGCGAAGCCCCACGGTCGTGACGCACCGACGGTGACCGTGGTATTCCAGGGTATCGCGTCCGACCACTGACGAGCGCGGCGTACGGCGAACCGATAACGACACGATCACGGGACCACGGGCGACCGGTCACCGCCGGCGGCTGGCAATATATGTGACCGTGGATTTTCCTCCCCGCATCGGCCGCGACGCCCCCGCCGGAAACGTGGACCGACGCACTCTGCTGCGCCTTTCGGCACTGGCCACGTTGTCACCGGTGTTGCTGAGCTGTTCCGGTTCCGCGGAACCGGACCCTGACCCGCTGGTCGAGCTCGCCGAGACGGCACGGGCCGACGCGGAGCTGGCACGAGCCACGGCCGAGAGCCACCCCGACCTCGCCGAGAGCGCGCGGCTCGTCGCGAACGCACGCGAGGAACACGCCGGGGAGCTGAGACGCGAGATCGATCGCCTGACGGGTGGTGGTTCCACGACGACGAGCACCGCCCCCGCCGAGCGGCAGGGCACCGCGGCGGGGTCCGAGCAGGCCGCGGAACGTCTGCGGGCCGCGCTGCGCGAGGCACAGCGGCAGGCGGCCCGGACCGTTCCCGAACTGTCCGGCTACCGGGCGGGGCTCGCGGGGTCCGTCTCGGCCGGATGCGCGGGTCTGCGGGAGGTCGTGGCATGAGTTCGACGGAACTCTCCGGAACGAGCGAACAGGCAGCGCGGAAAGCGCTGGAGGCAGAGCACGCGGCGGTGTGGCTCTACGGGCTGGCAACGGCCTTCACGGAGGATCCGAAGGTGAGATCGGGGATCGACGAGGGCGCGGCTGCACACCGCGAGCATCGCGATCGCACCCGACGGTTGCTGCGCGCCGCGGGTGTCGCGCCGCCCTCGGCCGAACCGGCGTACCGTCCGCCGAAAACCGTCACGGACCAGAGCTCGGCGCTGCGCGCGTTGCTCGCGGCCGAGCAGGACTGTTCCGTCGGTTGGTTGGCGGTGCTGGAGCGCTCGACGACCCGGCAGCTGAGTGAGCTGGCGCTGACCTGCCTGACCGATGCCGCCACCCGGGCGACGCGGTGGCGGTCGCGGCTGGGAATCGAACCGAGCGCTCCCGCGTTTCCCGGACGGGAATAGCCGAACGGAGCGGGTGCTCGGGAATCTCCGGACCGGCTCCGGGACGAACAACGGTCCTCCGGCGAACCGAACGCGGGCCCGTGGCACGCGCTCGGTGTCACACCCGCTCCGGAAGTCACCCGCGAAACCGGCACCGCTCCCCGACCCCGCGTCTGCTGGTCCGCAGCTGGGCGACGAACTGGTCAACCGGGGTTTTTGTCCTGGTATCCGCCGAGTTTCAGGGCTTCGGTGGTGACGCTCTTGAGCCTGCCGTCATCACTGTCGCTGCGCCCGAAGTAGGACGACTCGCCGATGACGACCAGGCGCTGCCGCTGCATCGAGTCGTACCCGTAGTCGTGTGACAGGCTCGGGTACTTCTCCGGCATGTCGCGCCCCGCCGTGACGAGGTCCTCGATGTTGCCGGTGGCGTTGCGGGTCGCCATCCGCTCCAGCCGCTCGGCGTTGTCGACCTCGGGCATGAGCACGGTGACCACCGAGGTCAGCACCCGCTCCCCGTTGTCCAGCTGTGTGGTGTACAGCGCACGGGTGAGGTGCTCGCAGGGGTTGTCGGCGAAGAATTCCGCGATCTTGCCCGTCGAATGCTCCGCACAGTTGTCGGGCTCGTCGTTGAGTCGACGTTCGAAGTCGTAGGCGGTCTGCGGTTTCCCGGCGTCCTGGGTGGAGTCCTCGGAGGTGCCGGGGGGCGCGCTCGGTTTGATCATCACCCACAGCAGTCCGGACACCACCGAAATCGCGCAGAGCAGCAACGCACGTTTGGCCCACCCCAGCGGAGTGATGCCGCCACCGCCACCTCCGGAGCCGGATGAACCGCCTCCGACAGGGCTGTTCGGCACGTCCGCGCCGAAGCCCGCGTACCCGGGATTTCCCCGTGACGGATCGGACGGTGGGGAAACCTGGCCGGCTCCCGGTACCGGCCCGGACGGCGCCGGGCCCGGAGGCTGGGCCCCCTGGGAGTGCTGCGGGTGCGAAGGCTGGGACCGGGGGTGCTGGGGCTGCCCGTGATCGCCCCGCTCGGGTGGGGGAAACGTCGGTCGGGTGCGTTCCTCGCCGGATCCTTCCGAACGATCCTGTCCATGCCACGCCGGTGTTGCTCGTTCGGGTGACCCCCCGTGGCCGCCGCGGACAGCATTGAGTGGCGCGGTGTCCCCGCGCTCGAAGTTTTGCTGCGACCCCGTCATCTGTTCGGGTGCACCGTGGTGATCCGACACGGGCACCTACCGTAGCGGGTAACGATCGGGCAGAGAACAGCACATCAACTACGACGGAAAAGCGGAGCCGGATCGGAGCACGTCCAGGAGCGCCCGAACGTCCTCCGCCGTGTTGTAGAGGTGGAAAGCCACCCGGATCCTGTCGTCCCGCTCGGAGAACCGAACACCGGCCTCACGCAGCCGTGACACGGCTTCGGGCGCCTCGAAGGAGACTATGGGCGAATCGGGTTCGGCCAGCCCCAGCTCCGAGCACAACGACCCGGCCAGCCCGAGGCAGTGCTCGCGGATCGCGGCCCTGTCCAGTCCGACCAGCCAGCGCAGCGAGGCCGCCGCTCCCAGCTGTGCGAACCAGTCCGGCGAGGAGTCCAGCGAACGCGCGTCACTCGCCAGCCGCAGCGGCAGACCGTAGATGCTCTGCCACGGGTCCTCCCCCGCGTACCAGTTCGCGCCGTGCGGACGTGGCCACGGTGTTCCCGTGCCGACTGCCAGCCAGGCCGCACCGCGCGGCGTGAGCAGCCATTTGTAGCCGCATCCCACGACCCAGTCCGCCCAGTCCAGCTCCAACGGCATCCAGCCCGCCGCCTGAGTCACGTCGAGCAGCACCCGAACACCGTGTCGCTCGGCGAGCGCGCGTAGTCGGTCGGTGTCCATCACCGCGCCGTCGGCGGACTGCACCACGCTGACGGCGACCACGTCGTGATCCGGCAGGGAGTCGAACAACCGGTCCGGGTCGACCTCGGTCACCCGCACGCCACGGTCGTGTTGTGCGGCGAACGGAAACACCACGCTCGTGAACTCCCGTCGGACCACCAGCACGCTGCTGTTGTCGGGCAGCCCCGCCGCCACCGAACCCACCAGTTGTCCCACCGAACCGCCGGTGGCCACCCGTTCGGAGGAAACGCCCACCAGTCGAGCGAAGTCCCGCCGTGCCGAAGCCACGAACTCGTCGAACTCGTTGGCTGCGAGTCGACCAGCTCGCCACCTGTCGATCACCGCGGACACGGCGTCGGCCGCGAAAGCGGGCGGAACCCCGATGCTCGCGGTGTTGAGATAACCGGTCGGGACCTCGAAGCTCGCACCGAACGACTCGCGCATGGCGGAACGATACCGCGACGAGGAGGGGTGGTGATCGCATCGAGAACCGCCCGGCTTTGCCGACCCCGGTACGACAGCGGGCCACCGCCCCCGCGCCATCCGACCGAATCGCCGGGGAGGTCCTAGACTGCCCGGTATGCACAGCGAAGAGGTCGAGATACGCACCGGGGGTCGCGAAGTGGTGCGCGATCTCAGCACCGAGTGCGAGAAGTTCCTGCGCGGAGCCGGAGGGGACGAGGGTCTGCTGCACCTCTGGGTCCCCCACGCCACGGCGGGAATCGCGGTCATCGAAACCGGGGCCGGCAGCGACGAGGACCTGCTCACCGCGCTGCGCGAACTGCTCCCGGCTGACGACCGTTGGCGACATCGGCACGGCTCGTACGGCCACGGACGTGACCACGTGCTTCCCGCTTTCGTGGCGCCCTTCGTCTCGGTACCGGTGCTCGGGGGGCGCATGGCGCTGGGAACGTGGCAGTCGGTGTGCCTGGTGGACACCAACACCGACAACCCGACGCGTCGGATCCGGATGAGTTTCCTCCGAGGCTGAACGGAACGGTCCCGTCTGCGGTGGCGGACCGTCCCGGACCCGTGAACGGTAATCTTCCCGGTGTGACGCAACCACCCGGTGGGCCGTACGACAACACGTCCGGCCAATCAGGATTCGGTCCGCGAGGCGGACAGCAGTATCCACAGTGGCCGCCCCACTCCGGTGGTTACTCCGGCAGGTGGTCGACGGATTCCAGTTCCAGTCCGTACGGCTGGCAGTCCGATTCCAACCGCTCGGGGATCCCCGGGGAGTCCGTCTACCGCGGCTTCGGCACGTTCGACGAACCCGCCCGTGGCGGGAACCGCCGGAGAACCCGCTGGGGGGTGGTTACCGGGCTCACGCTCGCCGCCCTGTTGCTGGCGAGTGCGATCACCATCAGCATCCACTACGGAACCGCCTCCTCGCCGTCCGGCGGTAACGTCGCCGCGGACGAGGAGCGATCCTCGACGACCGCCCGGACCGCCCCTCCGGCGCCGGAACCGGAGATCGACGGCTGGCAGGTGGGCTACAACGAGCGGAGCCGGTTCGCCTACGACGTACCGCGGGACTGGAGCGTACTGCCGTCCGAGCGGAGCTACACGATTTCCGGTGTGCCGAACGTGACCTTCCACGGCCTCGTGGACGGCCCCTCGTACCGGTGCGGCGACCGTACGCTGGTAGCCGGTCGGGTGGTGAGCGCGTTGGTGGAAGACGAAAAGCCGATGTCGAAGACCGCCGAGGGACTCTTCGAGGAAGCCGTAACCGACTTCTACGCCACCAACGGAGTCGATCCGGACGTCTCGTTCGAACCGGCGGAACCACGTGAGACCACGGTGGAGGGATTCGACGCGGTCCGGCTGTCGGGCACGGTGACGCTGGGGGGCGAGCGTTCGGGGGACGGGAAAACCGGGTGTCTTCCCGAGAAGGCCACGATGGCGACACTGGTGGTACAGGCCCGGGAACACTACGTGGTGCTGGTGGCGAGCGCGGACAGCGAACGGCCCGCCTCGGCACCGAGCGCTCCCGGCGAGAAGGTCGTGCCCCGCATCGTCGACTCGGCGCGGACGGTGCGCTGAGCGGCGGATGGGCTCAGCGGCGGATGGCAGGCCACCGCCGAGAATCGATTCGCCACCACCGCACGGCGATGTCGCGTTCCCCGATGAACAGGCGGGTGTTCCGCCCAGGCGAGAGCTCGCCGGAGCGGAACACCACCGCGCTGATCAGCCGCGCAGCAGACCGACCAGATGCCCCACGATCCGGTCGGTGGCGATCTCGGTGCGCTCCCCACCGGCGCGGTCCTTGACCTCGACCACACCGTTGGACAGCCCCTTGCCGACCACGAGGATCGTCGGGACACCGACCAGCTCCGCGTCGGCGAACTTGACCCCTGGTGAGGCGTTCCGGTCGTCGAGAATCACGCTGATACCGGCACCGTCCAACTCGGCGGAGATCCGTTCCGCCTCGGTGGCCAGGCTCTCGTCCTTGCCCGCGATCACCACGTGCACGTCGGCGGGGGCGACCTCCCTGGGCCAGACCAGACCGAGCTCGTCGTTGTGCTGCTCGGCGATGGCCGCGACCAGACGGGAAACCCCGACGCCGTAGGAGCCCATGGTGACCCGCTTCGGTTTCCCGTCCTGCCCGAGCGCGTCCAGCGAGATGGCGTCGGTGTACTTGCGACCCAGCTGGAAGATGTGCCCGATCTCGATACCGCGGGCGGAGCGCAGTACGCCGCGTCCGTCCGGTGAGGGGTCTCCCTCCCTGACCTCGGCCGCCTCGATCGTTCCGTCCGGGGTGAAGTCACGGCCGCAGACCAGATCGACCACGTGGTGGTCGGGCTTGTCGGCACCGGTGGCCCAGGCGGTTCCCCGGACCACCCGGGGATCGACGAGGTAGCGCACCTCGTTGTCACGCAGTGCCAGCGGACCGACGTACCCCTTGACCAGGAACGGGTTCGCCTCGAAATCGGCCTCGTCGAGCAGGGCCACCTCCAGGGGCTCCAGGGCGGCCTCGAGTCGCTTCATGTCGACCTCGCGGTCGCCGGGCACACCCACCGCTAGCAGCTCCCACTCCTCGGCACCGGGAGCACGGGTCTTCACCAGCACGTTCTTGAGCGTGTCCGCGGCGGTGAAGGTGCGTTGCCCGCTCTCGGAGTTGAGGAACTCCACCAGGGTCTCGATGGTCGGGGTGTCCGGGGTGTGGTGAATCTCCGCCGGGGGGTGATCCTCGATCCTCCCCTCGGGGGGCGCCGGGGTCGTGACGGCTTCGACGTTGGCCGCGTAGTCGGACTCACTGCTGCGCACGAAGGTGTCCTCGCCCGTGGCACACTCCGCCAGGAACTCCTCGGAGGCCGAGCCACCCATGGCACCGGAGGTCGCCGACACCACGGTGTAGTCGAGTTCGAGCCGGTCGAACAGCCGCACGTAGGCCTGCCGGTGGAGCTGGTAGGACCGCAGGAGTTGTTCGTCGTCGAGGTCGAAGGAGTAGGAGTCCTTCATCACGAACTCCCTGCCGCGAAGAATCCCGGCGCGGGGTCGTTCCTCGTCGCGGTACTTCGTCTGGATCTGGTAGAGGATGACGGGGAAGTCGCGGTAGGAGTTGTACTCCCCCTTGACCGTCTGCGCGAACAGTTCCTCGTGAGTGGGACCGAGCAGGTAGTCACCGTTCTTCCGGTCCTTGAGCCGGAACATGTTCGGCCCGTACTCCGTCCAGCGACCGGTGGCCTCGTAGGGTTCCTTCGGCAGCAGTGCGGGCAGGTGGATCTCCTGGGCACCGATGGCGTCCATTTCCTCACGTACCGCCCGCTCGATGTTGCGCAGCACCCGCAACCCCAACGGCAGCCAGGAATAGATGCCCGGCGCCACCCGACGTACGTATCCGGCGCGCACGAGCAGGCGGTGACTCGGCACCTCCGCCTCGGCCGGATCCTCCCGCAGGGTACGCAGGAACAACGTGGACATCCTCGTGATCACGGCTGCGCGCTCCTTTACGCCCGGCGTTCTCCTCGCGTGTTACGGGGCAGCGTAGCTGTCGGGACCACGGTCAGTGGCGAGTCCCCTCCCGGAGGGGAGCCACCGCCCGAAAGGTCCGGAGTACGGGACGCGAGTCCCACGATCGGAGCACAGCGACGGATCTTCGCACGCTCGCCACGCGTGGGTGTGGCTCAATTGTTCCGCACTTCGAGCGAACCGAACACACGATGGGAGCTGTGATGAGCTCGGAAGACGACGACGGCCCCCTGTTCTGGCATCCGGCACGGCAGCTGGACGGGAAACGCCACGCGATCCGGCAAGATCGCCCGCCGAGGGGATGGTCGAAGGTCCGGACGCTGTGCGGCTCGCTGCTGGACCCCGCTCCCGTGAGTTCCACGGAGTGGTTGCTGTATCCGACCTGCCGAGCGTGCTGGGACAGCGTGGTTCGTAGGCAGGTACCGGACTTTCCCTGCGCGGCCCCCGAGGGGGACCAACCGCCCGAGGAGGGCTGAGGGAACGCGGAACGGCGGCGCCGCGCGGTTGCCCGGTTGCCCGTTCGGTCGGGGCGGTCAGCGCCGAAAAGGTACACGCACGCGACCCGGCCACCAGTGGAAACGACCACGAGAACCGGGTCCACGAAGTCCTGCTACTAGGCTGCGGTGGACCCCACGGGCCTCTTTCACCTCTCCGGCCCCCTCCGAACCACAGGCTCACACGGAAAGGATCCCGATTTCACGTGTTGGTGTTGCTTCCCCCGTCCGAAACCAAGTCGAACGGCGGTGACGGAGCGCCGCTGCGGCTCGAATCGCTGTCGTTCGGGGAGCTCAACCCGGTGCGGGAACGGCTGGCCGAAGCCCTGACCGAGCTGGCGTCGGACACCGATGCCAGTCTGCGGGCCCTCGGACTGTCCGAGCGGATGTCGGGCGAGGTCGCGCGCAACGCCACGCTGTGGAACTCCCCGACCGCGCCGGCGCTGGAGCGCTACACCGGAGTGCTCTACGAGGCGCTGGAGATCGGTTCGATGTCGGAGGTCGAGCGGTCCCGTGCCGACAACCGGTTGGCGGTCGCCTCGGCGTTGTTCGGCATGGTCCGGGGCGGGGACCCGATACCCGGTTACCGGCTTTCGGCGAACTCGGCCCTGCCCGGAGTCGGCCGACTGCACACCGTGTGGCGCCCCGCGCTGGAGCCGGTGCTGGCCGCCGAACGGGCACCGGTAGTGGATCTGCGTTCCGGGGCCTACGCCGCGCTGGCGAGAACGCACGGTGCTGTGGCGGTAAGCGTGGTCACCGAACTCGCGGACGGCTCGCGCAAGACCGTGAGCCATCACAACAAGGCCTACAAGGGACGGCTGGCGCGCGCACTGGCATGTGCCGAGGAGGAGCCCAGCGATCTCGACTCGATAGCGGTGGTGGCGGAAAAAGCCGGGATCAGGGTGGAACGCGCGGGCGAACGAGCACTGCGCGTGATCGCGGACTGACGAGGACCGTGCTGGTCACCGGCAACGTCGCCGCACCCGAAGTGGGATAGGATCACCCCGTCGCGTCCGGTCGGTGAGCAGTGCGGTGTGTTCGCCTCGCCCGTCGACCGGGAGAAGCGAGGCGCAGCGCCGCGCGGAGCCGCGGCAGGAGTCGCCCATGACGTCCGGAACCTCCCGGATCCCGGTTGCCGATACGCCGTACCGGCAACACCGAACCGGGCTGTCCTGCCGGTACGCGCCCGGCCGATCCCGCTGGCACCGGAAACCGTCCGCGCCGGTGAACCGTGTTCCGCGACACAACGAGCCCCGGAGAAGGAGAACCGCGAACGTGTCCTGTTACCTCTTCCGCGGTGAGCGGAGCGCGCTGCCCGGCGCGGTTCTGAATTCCGGGGTCGTCACGGAGGACGTGCCGGCAGGAGCCGTTGTGGGCCGAGTGACGACGTCCGAGGCACCGGGATCGTCATGAGCGAGGTGAGTAAGGAGCTGCCCGAACGCGTGCTGGTGGTGGGCATCGGCGCCGACGGTTGGCCGGGTCTGTCCCCGACCGCCAGGCAAGCGATCACCGAGGCCGACGTGCTGCTGGGCAGCCGCAGACAGCTCGATCTGGTACCGGAGCCGAGTGGCCGCCGGGTCGCCTGGCCCTCACCGCTGCTGCCGGCGTTGCCCGGCTTGTTCGCCGAGTACGCGGACAGCGCGGTCTGCGTGCTGGCGAGCGGGGACCCGATGTTCCACGGGATCGGCGCGACCCTGGCCAGGTTGCTGGGACCGGAACGGCTGGATGTGATACCGCGGCCCTCCTCCGTGTCACTGGCGTGTTCCCGGTTGGGATGGCCGTCGCAGGAGACCGAGGTGGTCAACCTGGTCGGCAGAGCGGTGGAGAACGTCCTGGCCGCACTCGATCCGGGCGGACGCCTCCTGGTGCTGAGCTCCGACGGGACGACTCCGGGCAAGGTCGCCGAGCTGCTCACCGAGCACGGCTTCGGCCCCAGCGAGCTGACGGTGCTGCAGAACCTGGGAAGCGCGCACGAGCGGCACCGGACCACGACCGCGGCCGAACTGCGGCAGAACACCGAACCACTCAACGTGCTCGCGGTGCGCTGCCGCACCGACGAGGAGACGCAGCTCTCCTTCGAGCGCTTCCGAACCGCTGGTGCGCCGGGACTGCCGGACGAGGCGTTCGAGCACGACGGGCAGCTGACCAAGCGGGACGTGCGGGTGACCACGCTGGCTCGGCTGGGTCCCTTCCCCGGTGGGCTGCTGTGGGACGTCGGCGCGGGGGCCGGAAGCGTGGCCGTCGAGTGGATGCGTGCCGCTCCGTCCTGCCGGGCGATCGCGATCGAGCGAGGCTCCGAGCGTGCCGAACGGATCGCGCGCAACGCCGCCCGGCTCGGGGTTCCCGAGCTGAGCGTCGTCGCGGGAACCGCTCCGGAAGCGCTGCGGGGGCTGGAACGACCGGACGCGGTGTTCGTCGGCGGCGGGGTGACCGCGCCCGACGTGTTACGGACCTGCATGGAGGCGTTGGCACCGGGCGGACGCCTGGTGGTCAACGCCGTCACGATGGAATCGGAGTCGATAGTGTCCGACTGGTACAGCAGGTTGGGCGGCGAATTGGTGCGCATCGGCATCGAACAGGCCGCTCCGATCGGTGGATTCACCGCTTGGCGTCCCGCCATGCGGGTGACGCAATGGGCGGTGACGAAGCGATGACGGTTCACTTCATCGGTGCGGGCCCCGGTGCGGCCGACCTGATCACCGTTCGTGGGCGGGACACCCTCGCGAACAGCCCGGTGTGTCTGTACGCGGGCAGTCTGGTCCCCCGGGAACTTCTGGAACAGTGCCCGCCGGAAGCCCGACTCGTCGACACCGCCAGGATGACGCTCGACGGGATAGTCGACGAGATGCTGGCGGCCCACCGTCGGGGACAGGACGTGGCACGGCTGCACTCCGGGGATCCGGCGGTGTTCAGCGCCGTGGCCGAACAGATGCGCAGGCTCGACGCCCACGGTGTCGACTACGAGATCGTTCCGGGGGTACCCGCGTTCAGCGCGGCGGCGGCAGCGCTGAACCGGGAGCTCACCGTTCCCGGTGTCGGTCAGACCGTGTTGCTCACCAGGATCGCCGCCCGAGCTACCCCGATGCCGGAGGGCGAGGACCTGGAAACACTGGGCAGCAGCGGCGCGACGATGGTGTTGCACCTGGCGGTCAACCGCGTCGAGGAGCTCGTGGAGCGATTGGTGCCGAACTACGGCCCCGAGTGCCCCGTCGCCGTGGTCGCCGGTGCGAGCAGGGACGACGAGATCGTGCTGCGCGGCACGCTGTCAGACATATCCGACCAGGTCAGGCAGGCGGGGATCGAGCGTACCGCCGTGATCGTCGTGGGCGAGGTGCTCACGGCGGGTGAGTTCCCGGACAGCCACCTCTACTCGGCGAACCGTTGTCGCGAGTGATCGCCCGCTTCTGACGCCCGGACGGTCCCGCCCTGGGTACCGGGCGTCAATTTCTCGCGAAATCGCCGCGCCGCCACGACGCGGTGCCGAGAACCCCTACCACCCACGCGAGGGATCGGGGCGGCGGAGTCCGTCAGAAGGTCGGAGAAGTACGTCCGACGATCTCCCCACCACGGTCGATCACGACCACCTCGACCTCCACGGCCGAGCCACGCAGCGTTTCCAGGGCCACCTCGCGTGCGTGCCGAGCGACGACATCCCCCAGCCGGAAATCCTCGGCGAGGGCCGCTTGGAGCGCGTCGAGGGCGGTGTTGGCACCGGCCACGCGTTCGGCCAGTTCCGCACTACCGCCCTCCTGCCGCACCAGCCGGGACAGCTGCGCGAAGTTGACCCGGGAACGCTTGGAGTGCAGATCCAGGTGGCCGTCGGCGAGCTTCGCCATCTTGCCGATGCCGCCCGCGATCGTCAGCCGGGCCACCGGGTGTCTGCGCAGGTACTTCAGCACCGCTCCCGCGAAGTCGCCCATGTCGAGCAGCGCCTCGTCGGCGAGTCCGTAGAGCTCGACTACCGTGCGCTCGGACGTGCTGCCGGTGCATCCCGCCACGTGCTCGAGTCCCTCGGCGCGGGCCACGTCCACTCCCCGCCGGATGCTGTCTATCCACGCCGAGCACGAGTACGGGATCACCACTCCCGTAGTGCCCAGGATCGACAGTCCACCCGTGATTCCCAGTCTCGGGTTCCAGGTGTGTCTGGCCAGCTCCTCGCCGTCCTCGACGGAGATCTCGACCACCACGTCACCGGAATCGCCGTGTCTCCCGGCGAGCTCGGTTACCGCTTCGGTGATCAGCCTGCGCGGAACGGGGTTGATCGCGGGCTCACCGACCGCCAGCGGCAGGCCGGGCTTGGTGACGGTGCCGACACCGGCTCCGGCGCGGAAGGTCACCCCGCCGCCCTGCTCACCACGGCTGACACGGGAGCGCACGACGGCACCGTGCGTGACATCCGGATCGTCCCCGGCGTCCTTGACCACTCCGGCGAACGCCCAGCCCGGTCCGGAACGCTCGCGGGTGAGCGCGAAGGACGGGCGGTGTCCCTTGGGCAACCGCACCGGCACGGGGTCCGGGAAGTCACCCGTGAGCAACGCCGTGTAAGCGGCTGTGGTGGCGGCCAGGGCACAGGCTCCGGTGGTCCAGCCGTACCGGAGCCCACCCGACTGCTCGACGCTTTCGTTCGCCACGGCAGAATGCACTCCAACGGGTTCGATTGGTCGTCCTGGCGGAAGAGTTCGCGGTCACCGATCCGGGTTCCGAAGGAGCCCGGGACTCTCAACGGCCCGACCGCACCGGCGAGCTCGACCCTACGACCGGCCCGGCCCACCCGCGGTGGGAACCCGGAAACCGTGATCCCACCGACGTTCCGGGGCCGGGCACGGGCCGTCGCCGGAAGTCCGCATTCGAATTGAGGTGTAACGATGAGTCCGCGTGTCCTCGTTCTGGGCGGTACCGGCGAGGGTAGGCGACTGGCCGAACAACTGGCCCACCTGGGAATTTCGGTGGTGTCCTCGCTCGCCGGTCGGGTTCGCGAGCCGAGACTGCCCGCCGGTGAGGTCCGGATCGGCGGGTTCGGCGGCCGGGAGGGACTGGCCGAATACCTCCGCACGGAACGGATCGGGACCGTGGTGGACGCCACCCATCCGTTCGCCGCGCGGATGACCGAGAACGCGGTCTCGGCCGCGGAAACCACGGGAACCGAGCTGCTGGTGCTCCGGAGAAGGGCGTGGTCGCCGGGACCGGACGACGAGTGGCACCAGGTGGACTCGCTGGCCGAGGCCGCCGAGAGGGTCGGCGAGCTCGGGCGGCGCGTGCTGTTGACCACCGGGCGTCAGGAGCTGGGGTGCTTCGCAGCCGCGCGGGACAACTGGTTCCTGGTACGCACCGTCGACGAGCCCGAACAACCACTGCCTCCGAACATGACCACGCTCTCCGCGAGAGGACCGTTCGACACCGCCTCCGAGCTGGAGCTGCTCCGAGCACACCGGATAGAGGTGATCGTGAGCAAGAACAGCGGAGGTGACATGACCGAGGGGAAGCTGACCGCCGCACGCGCGCTGGGACTGCCGGTGGTGCTGGTGCGACAGCCGGACCTCCCGCCGGCACCCGTGGTACACACCGTGGAGGAGGCGCTCACCTGGTTCCGGGAACGCGGTTCTCATGCCGGGTAACGGCGTGGCGTGAACACGGTCGTACCGTCCGAGCGCTCGACGACCCTGCTGGTGGAGGAGCCGACCAGCAACAGACATCGCATGTCGACCTGTTCCGGATCCAGCTCGTCGAGCCGGACGATCCGAACGTCCTCCTCCGCACCTCCGATGTCCCTGCCGATCACCACCGGTGTGTCGGGAGCACGGTGCCGGAGCAGTGTGTCGCGGGCCGCACCGACCTGCCAACGCCTGCTCGCGGAAGCGGGGTTGTAGACGGCCATCGCGAGATCGGCACTCGCGGCGGCCTCCAGCCGCTGTTCGATGACGCTCCACGGTTTGAGCCGGTCGGACAGCGAGAGCACGCAGTAGTCGTGGCCCAGCGGCGCCCCCGCTCTGCTGGCCACCGCCTGCGCCGCGGTGAGCCCGGGGAGCACGCGGACGTTCACGTGCTCGTAGGCCGGATCGGCGGCCGCCTCCAGCACGGCGCTCGCCATCGCGAAGACCCCCGGGTCGCCGGATGAGACCACGACGACCTCGCGCCCGGTGGCGGCGAGTTCCAGCGCTGCCGCGGCCCGCTCGGCTTCGACCCGGTTGTCCGAGGGGTGCTTGCGTTGGCGCGGATTGGTCGGAATCCGGTCGAGGTAGGGACCGTAGCCGACGAGATCGTCAGCGGCGCCGAGCGCCGCCTGCGCCTCGGGAGTCGTCCACTCCCGACCCGCGGGACCCAATCCGACCACGCTGAGGCCGCCCGAGCTCGAACCGGTTTCGCCGCCGGTGTCCTCGTGGGCCGCGGTGGTGCCGGTGGTGTCACCCACCGGACTGGGCAGCAGCGCCAGTGAGAAGTAGGGCACGCTTTCGGGATCGACGTCGCCGAGCTTCTCGACTCGTTGGCGGCGTGTGCTGGCGCGTTCCACGTAGTAGGCACTGTCGAGACAGCCTGCCTTGTCGAAGGCCTCCCGCACTCCCTCGAAGGTCCGCCCCAGTTTGAGCACGGCGGCGGCGTCGGTGTCCCGCAGCCGCTCGGCCAGGGCGTCCGGCTCCAGAGTGCCGGGCAGTACCGTGAGGACCTCGTCGCGTTCGGCGAGTGGTCGTCCCAGCTCGGCCGAAGCGGCGCTGACCGAATTGACCCCTGGCACGACCTCCGTGTCGAACCGCCCCGAGAGCCGTTTGTGCATGTGCATGTAGGAGCCGTAGAAGAACGGGTCGCCCTCCCCCAGCAGCGCGACGTCGCGCCCCGCGGCGAGGTGAGTGGCCAGCCTGCCCGCGATCTCGGTGTAGAACTCGTCGATCGCGCCCTGGTAACCCCCTGGATGATCGGTGGTCTCGGTGGTGACGGGATACACCAGGGGTTCCTCGATCTGGTCACCGCGCAGATAGGGCTCGGCGACCGAGCGGGCGATGCTGTTGCCGTGCCTGGCGCTGTGATAGGCGACCACGTCGGCCTCACCGATCAGACGTGCCGCCTTGACCGTGACCAGTTCCGGATCACCGGGACCGAGCCCCACTCCGAACAGTCGGCCGGGCAGGGGGGCGTTGCTGTGTTGGCTGCTCACTCTTCCTCGCTCGCGATCGCGTTGATGGCGGCGACCGTCATCGCACTACCGCCGCGCCTGCCGTGCACCACCAGGTACTCGGGGCAGCCGGGGTGCTCCTCCAGCGCCTGTTTGGACTCGACCGCACCGATGAACCCGACCGGAATCCCCAGTACCGCCGCTGGTGTTCCCGCCCCCTCCTCGATCAGCTCCAGCAACCGGAACAAGCAGGTGGGTGCGTTGCCGATCGCGACCACGGCTCCGTCGAGCCTGCCCCGCCACAGTTCCATGGCCGCCGCGCTGCGGGTGGTCTCCAGTTGCCGGGCCAGCTCCGGGACCCGTGGGTCGGACAGGGTGCACAGGATCTCGTTGGCGGCGGGCAGCCTACGGCGCGTCACCCCCGCGGCCACCATTTCCGCGTCGCACAACACCGGAGCACCGGCGGCCAGCGCGTCGCGCGCGACACCTACCACTCCGGAGGAGAAGGCGAGATCGTCGACAAGGTCGACCATGCCGCAGGCGTGGATCATGCGCACGGCCACACCGGCGACGTCCGACGGCAGTTCGTCGAGACCGGCTTCGGCGCGGATCGTCGCGAAGGAGCGCCGGTAGATCTCCTTGCCGTCCCGGATGTATTCGATCACCGGTTGTCCTCGTCACCCGTTTCCTGCTGGTTGTCCTCGTGTCCGTTCCCGGGCTCGACGGTGCTCGCACCGACGTGCCGGGCACGCCGGACGGCCTCGGCCACCTCGTCCGTCCCCGCCTCCGTGGCCCAGGTGTCGGTCCCGGACTCCGTGGTGGAGCTGACCCGGTATCCGGAGGGGCTCGCCAGTACTTCCACCACCGGACCACGCGGCAGCCCGCAGCGGCGCGAGCAACCGGCCCAGTGCACCGGCAGGACACCGCCCTCGGTGTCTCCGGCGTCCGCCGCCTCGACATAGGCCAGACCGCGCGCTGCGTCCCGGTGGACGTCTGCCAGGGACTTGGCACAGCCGGGTTCCCCCGCACAGGCGGTCGCGCCGTTGAACGGCGAGGCTGTTTCGACGATCAGACCGCACGAGTGCAGCGCGGAGAGCCACGTCGAGCACTCGTCTTCGGCGACGCCGGGGACGACCACCGTCCGCCAGGGCGTCAGTCGAACGGTACCCGACGCGGCTTCGGCCGTTCGTATGATGCAACGCAGCTGCGCCGGGGACAAGCGCCCCAGTGGTGCTCCCACACCCAGGGCTACCCGCCCCTCGGAGCGAGCCAGTTCACCGACAGTGGGTCTTTCCTGGGAATTCGCCCGCTCTGTGAACGAGGCAGGGGGCCGCGATGTGACATCGGCAACGGATCCCGACCATCGCTCCACACGAGCACGGAGCGCGTCGGTCAACTCATCCGGTGTGTCCAACTCGGCCACTCGCCACGCGGCGGCACCGTGTCGTTCCCGCACGGCGAGGAACTCGCACGCGGCCGTCACCGCGGCGGCGGGCGCCGAGTCGGGCGGAACCCGCACTCCCGAATCGGTTCCCGCCAGCAGCAGGGCGAGGCTGTCGGAGGACACCGGCAGCAATCCCACGTCGGCACGCAACCGCGCCAGATCACCGCTGCCGTCGTCGACGGTGAACAGGAACCTGCCGGACAGTTCGGCCAACGCGGGCTCGGCGCACAGCAGCGCGTCGAGTTCCGCGGCGAGCCAACGCACCGAGCGCAGTCGGCCACGCCCGCCGAGCCCCGCGTAGGGGGCGGCGATGATGTTGCGCACCCGCTCGTGGGTCAACGAGGGCAGCAGACCGACCTCGGCCAGCAGCCGTCCCAGCTCGTCGGGAGCTTCGACACCGCGCAGCTGCAGGTTCGCACGCGAGGTCAGCTCGACCGTGGAGTTCCCCAGCTCCACGGCGGCCTTCGTCAGGGCGTGCAGCTGGCGGGCCTCCAGCCGCCCCCCGGGAACCCGGATCCGCGCCAGCCCACCGTCCGCGGCCTGATGAACCCGGAGCGCACCGGGGCAGGCATCGGCTCTGTCGCGGTCGACGCTGTAGTTCTCGGACACTCCGGGGATGCTACGGGCCGCACCACTGTGCGCCGCGACACGATGGCGGCTCGGGGTGTGCCCGCGGCTTGACGAGGGATCCGCACGTTACCGAAACTGGAGCGCGTATCTGCGGTGGATCATGGAGGAAGCCGGTGCGAGTCCGGCGCGGTCCCGCCACTGTCACCGAGGAGCGAACTCCGTGGACGGTCACTGTCTCGTGGAGATGGGAAGACCGGAGCGAGCGATGATCCGGGAGCCAGGAGACTCCGACCACCGCCACCACTGAAAAGGGGCGAGGACCCCTGGGAAGGTTACTGATGCGCCGTTCGAACGCGCGTGCATCGCGCGTCCTGTCCTGGTCGGTCCTCCCGGTTCTCGACGCCGAGGAGCCAATCGCATGATCCTGCTGCTGTCAACTTCCGACACCGACCTGCTCAGTGCCCGGGCCAGCGGCGCCGACTACCGGCTCGCCAACCCGGCCCGGGTCGGCGCGGACGATCTCCCCGGGCTGCTCGACGGGGTCGACCTCGTCGTGGTGCGGCTGCTCGGCGGCCGCAGGGCGTGGGAGGAAGGACTCGACGTCCTGCTGAACGGGCCACGCCCGGTGGTCGTGCTCGGCGGGGAACAACAGCCGGACGCAGAGCTCATGGAGTGCTCGACGGTTCCGGGCGGGGTGTGCGCCGAGGCGCACGCCTACCTGGCGCACGGCGGCCCGGAGAACCTGACCCAGCTGTTCCACTTCCTGTCCGACACCGTGCTGTTGACCGGGAACGGCTTCGCTCCGCCCGCGGAAACCCCCACCTGGGGCAGGCTGGAACGCACGCCGGGTCGGCAGGAGGGCCCCACCGTCGCGGTGCTGTACTACCGGGCGCACCACATGGCGGGCAACACCGCGTTCGCCCACACCCTCTGCGACGCGATCGAGAACGCGGGCGGACAGGCCATGCCGCTGTTCTGCGCCTCGCTGCGCACCCCCGACCCGGAACTGCTCGAAACGCTGCGCGGCGCGGACGCCCTGGTGGTCACGGTGCTCGCCGCGGGGGGCAGCAAACCCGCGGTGGCCACCGCCGGTGGTGACGACGAGGCGTGGGACGTCGGCGCACTCGCGCAACTGGACATCCCGATCCTGCAAGGGCTGTGCCTGACCAGCAGCCGCGCCGCTTGGGAGGAGAACGACGAGGGACTGTCCCCGTTGGACATGGCAACCCAGGTCGCGGTTCCGGAGTTCGACGGCAGGCTGATAACGGTACCGTTCTCGTTCAAGGAGAACGACTCGGAAGGGCTGCCGGTCTACGTCGCCGACAGCGAGCGCGCGGCGCGTGTCGCCGGGATCGCGGTTCGGCACGGGAGGCTGGGACACATCCCCGCCGAGCGCAAGCGCCTCGCGTTGATGCTCTCGGCGTACCCCACCAAACACGCCAGGGTCGGTAACGCCGTCGGCCTGGACACCCCGGTTTCCGCGGTGCGGATGCTGCGCTCGCTGCGTGAGCACGGCTACGACATCGGGCCGGCGGAGGGTCCGGACGCCCTGCCCGGTGTCGAGGCGCAGGACGGTGACGCGCTGATCCACGCATTGATCGCGGCCGGCGGACAGGACCGGGACTGGCTGAGCGAGGAACAGCTGGCTGGCAACCCGGTACGTATCCCCGTCGGTCGCTACCGGGAGTGGTTCGACTCGCTTCCCGAACAGTTGCGCGCCGACATCGAACAACACTGGGGACCGCCGCCCGGTGAGCTGTTCGTGGACTACTCGCGGGACCCCGAGGGTGAGATCGTGCTCGCCGCCATCAGGGCGGGCAACGTCGTGCTGATGATCCAGCCGCCGCGTGGCTTCGGGGAGAACCCGATCGCGATCTACCACGACCCGGACCTGCCACCGAGCCACCACTACCTGGCCGCCTACCGCTGGCTGGTCGACGACTTCGACGCGCACGCGATGGTGCACCTGGGCAAACACGGCAATCTGGAGTGGCTCCCGGGCAAGACCGCGGGCATGTCGGCGGCCTGCGCCACGGACGCGGCGATCGCCGATCTGCCGCTGATCTACCCGTTCCTGGTCAACGATCCCGGTGAGGGAACACAGGCCAAGCGGAGGGTGCACGCGACCCTGGTGGACCACCTGGTTCCTCCGATGGCCCGCGCCGAGAGCTACGGCGACATCGCACGACTGGAACAGCTGCTCGACGAGCACGCCAACATCACGGCGATGGACCCGGCCAAGCTGCCCGCCATCCGCAGCCAGATCTGGACGCTGATGCAGGCTGCCAAGCTGGATCACGACCTGGGGTTGGCGGAGCGCCCGCACGACGCCGAGTTCGACGACATGCTGATGCAGGTCGACGGTTGGCTGTGCGAGGTCAAGGACGCCCAGATCCGGGAAGGGCTGCACGTGTTCGGGGACCCTCCCGCCGGGGAGGCCCGGATCGGCCTGGTGCTGGCGATGCTGCGGGCGCGGCAGATGTGGGGTGGCCAGCAGGCAGCGGTTCCGGGGCTGCGAGAGGCGTTGGGACTCGCGGAGGACGGTTCGGAGGCCCGGGAGCGGGTGGACGACGTCGAGGAGCGGGCTCACTCGCTGGTGGCGGCCATGGAGGAACACGGCTGGCAGAGCGAGAGAGTCGAGGAAATCTGCCGTGCGGTGCTGGGCGAGGTGCCGGAACGGGTTCCCGAGGTGCTGCGGTTCGCCGCCGCGGAGATCGTGCCGCGACTCGCGGCCACCACCGACGAGATGGACTCGACGCTGCACGCGCTGAACGGCGGCTACATCCCCTCCGGGCCGAGCGGCTCCCCGCTGCGCGGCCTGGTGAACGTGCTGCCCACCGGCAGGAATTTCTACTCGGTGGATCCGAAGGGCATTCCGAGCAGGCTCGCCTGGGACACCGGCTACGCCATCGCGGAGTCGCTGCTGCAGCGCTACCGCGAGGACAACGGTGAGTGGCCCGACACGGTGGGACTGTCGGTGTGGGGCACCAGCGCGATGCGCACCTCCGGTGACGACATCGCCGAGGTGCTCGCGCTGATCGGTGTCCGCCCCACGTGGGACGACTCCTCGCGGCGGGTCAACGGACTGGAGGCGATCCCGCTCGACGAGCTCGAACGGCCGCGCGTCGACGTCACGGTGCGCATCAGCGGTTTCTTCCGGGACGCCTTCCCGCACGTGGTGAACCTGCTCGACGACGCCTTCCGGATGGTCTCCGAGCTGGACGAGCCCGACGAGTGGAACCACGTGCGGGCGCACACCAGGGCCGACATCGCCGAGCACGGCGACAAGCGCCGCGCGACGATGCGCATCTTCGGTTCCAAGCCGGGCGCCTACGGTGCGGGCATGCTGTCGCTGATCGACAGCCGCAACTGGCGCGACGACTCGGACCTCGCCGAGGTGTACACGGTCTGGGGTGGTTTCGCCTACGGCCGCGAGCTGGACGGTGTCGAGGCGAGGTCGGACATGGAGACCGCCTACCGCAGGATCTCGGTGGCGGCCAAGAACACCGACACCCGGGAACACGACATCGCCGACTCGGACGACTACTTCCAGTACCACGGTGGGATGGTCGCCACGGTCAGAGCGCTGACCGGCGAATCCCCCGCCGCCTACATCGGGGACAGTTCGCGGCCGGACTCGATCCGGACCCGTTCGCTACACGAGGAGACCTCGCGGGTGTTCCGTTCCCGCGTGGTCAATCCCCGCTGGGTCTCGGCGATGCGCCAGCACGGCTACAAGGGGGCCTTCGAGCTCGCGGCCACGGTGGACTACCTGTTCGGCTACGACGCGACCACCGGCGTGGTCGGCGACTGGATGTACGAGAAGCTCGCCGAGACCTACGTCTTCGACGAGCAGAACCAGAAGTTCCTCACCGAGTCGAACCCGTGGGCGCTGCACGGGATCGCCGAGCGACTGCTGGAGGCCGCCGACCGCGAGCTGTGGGCGGAGCCGGACCCCGAAACGCTGCGGGGGCTGCGTGAGGTCTACCTGCAGGTCGAAGGTGACCTGGAGGACGGTCCCGGCGGGAACTGACACCGACGCTCGTCGGCGTCGATTTCTCGCGAAATCGACGCCGACGAGCGGTCGGGCGGAATCACCCGACCGGCAGTGCGCCGCGTTCGGGGGCCAGCCCCGCCACCGGCCCGACGACGATCACGGCGGGCGGCTTGACCTCGGAGTTCTCGACGTCGTCGGCCACCTCGCGCAGGGTGCTCCGCAGCGTCCGCTGCGTGTGCATGGTGCCCTCCTGAACCACCGCGACCGGCGTCTCGGGGCCCCTGCCGTGTTCGAGCAGCACGTCGGCGAACTCGCGGATCCGCTTGACGGCCATCATCAGCACCAGAGTCCCGTTCAACCGGGCCAGGGCGGGCCAGTCCACCAGGGACTGCTCGTCCTTCGGCCCCACGTGCCCGGAGACCACGACCACCTCGTGCGCCACCCCCCGGTGGGTCACCGGCACGTCTCCGATCGCCGGTGCCGCGAACGCACTGGTTATGCCGGGCACCGCGGTCACCGCCACCCCTGCCTCGACGCAGGCCAGCAGTTCCTCGAAACCCCGTCCGTAAACGTAGGGGTCGCCGCCCTTGAGCCGCACCACGAAGTTGCCCGCCGCGGCGCGTTCGATCAGCAGCTTGTTGATGACTTCCTGGTTCGCCGCGCGACCGTAGGGGATCTTGGAGGCGTCTATCACCTCGACGTCGGGGGACAGCTCCTCCAGCAGCTCGCGCGGCGCGAGCCGGTCGGTGATCACCACGTCGGCCCTCCCCAACAGCTGGCGCCCACGAACCGTGATCAGATCGGGATCCCCCGGACCACCGCCGACGAGGGCGACGCCGGGTTCCGGTGGTTCGGCGCGCTCATCGACCTGTCCGGTGCGCAGCGCCTCCAGCAGCGCCTCCTTGACCACGGCCGACCGCCGGTGATCCCCACCGGCCAACACTCCGAACAGCAGTCCGTCGTGTTCCGCGACGGCGGGAGTGACCGCGGTGCCCCCGCTCGCGTCGTCCGCGCGCACGCAGAACACCCGGTCGCGCTCCGCCTCGGCGACGACCCGCTCGTTGACCTCGGCGCTGGAGGTGCAGGCCACCGCGTACCAGGCCCCGTCCAGATCTCCCTCGGCGTACCGCCTGCGGTGCCACACCAGCTCCCCGGCTTCGGCCATGGCGTCAACGGCGGGAGTGGCCTCCGGCGATATCAGCACGACGCTTGCCCCTGCCTTGAGCAGCCTGGGGACGCGGCGCTGTGCCACGGTTCCTGCTCCGACGACCACCACCCGCCTGCCCTGCAGATCGAGTCCGGCGAAGTAGTGGTGCTGGCTGTGCGAGGTCATCTGGATAGTCGTTCCTGTCGGGTCACACCCCCGGCGACATCGGCGGGGTCGGTTCGAGACTGTCGCTGCCGCTGGTATCCGTCACTGGTGAGCACGCACGACTTCGTGCGGCTTGGGAGCGGACAGCTTCCACCAGAGCGCGGCGCCTCCCCATACTGCCATGAAGGCCCCGAGCGTCAGATACCCGAGAAGCTCGAAGTGATCCCCGATACCCGCGACGATCCCAGCCATCGGGACACCGAGCTCCGAGAACACTCCCGCGAGCACCACCACGCCGATCACCAGCGCCAGCACCACGGTCAGCGCCGTGGTGGTGACGTTCACCCAGAGCCTGCGGACCGGCTGTGCGAGCGACCACGTGTAGGCACGTGACATCAGCATCCCGTCCACACTGTCCACGGTGCACATCCCCGCCGCGAACAGCAGCGGAAGGGTGAGCACGGCCATGGTCGACACCTCGGTGGGGGCGACGAGCGCGAGCACGGTGATCTCTGTCGCGGTCTGCATTCCGAGCCCGAAGAGCAGGCCGATCACGAAGAGATGCCAGGACTTGCCGATCAACCTGCGCATCCGGCCACGCAGCACCCGGGCCAGCAATCCTCGCCGACCGAGGACTTCCTCCACCTCGGCGTCGTCGACGCCCGTGGTGCGGGCGCGGCGCAACAGTCGGAAGGCGTCGCGCAGGACCAGGGCGTTGAGGACCGCCAACACCCCCACGACCATCACCACGAAAACGTCCACGAACAGCGCCGTTCGCGCGCCGAGCTGCTCGGCCCAGCCATTCGCGGCCACGCCCGCGACGAACGCGACCAGTGACGCCAGAATCAGCACCACGCTGGAGTGACCCAGCGCGAACCACATGCCGGTGGAGACCGGCTTTCTGCCACGCTGCATCAACAGTCGGGTGGCGTCGTCGATCACCGCGACGTGGTCGGCGTCGAAGCCGTGTCGTACGCCGAGCACGTAGGCGGCGGTTCCCGCGGCGGCCAGTCCTCCCGCGGCACCGAGGGAGTTCTGGTAGAGCAGATACCCGCCCCAGCCGAGCAGGTGCAGCACGGCCAGCACGATGAACACGAGGGTGACTTTCCGGCGCTCCGTGGCGGACCAGCCACCGCCGGACCCACCCGGTAACGGGTCGGAAGACATCATTTCGAGGGACCTCCCGGGAATTCCCGCCCTGGGGATCTGGTTCCGCGCGTCACGGCGCGACGCGGGGCCGCAGGCAGTTTCCTGGCTCCCGGATCATGGCCTGTCGTTCCCCGCCTTCCAGCCCGTGGCACGAGCCGTGGCATCGCTTGGGGAACCGCTCCCCGGTCACAGTGGCGGGACCACCTCGGATTCGCACCGAGTTCCTCGCCGTGCGGCGCGAGCATCCTCACCCGGAAGAAGGCACAAAGTCAATCATGGTGAGGTTGTTCACCGTGGAGATCCCACGACCGGGAACGTTCCGGACGTGCTCGTGCCCGGCCCCGCCGTTGTGACGGGGTCGGGCACGAGCACGTGGACAGGTAGCCCGGATCGGTCACCGACCGAGGACGGTGCGCAACGCACCGAGCAGCGTCTCCACCCGGTCCAGCCGCGCGTTGTTGCCCATCAGACCGATACGCCAGACGCTGTTGGCGAACGGTCCGGCACCGGCACCGATCTCGATGCCGTAGTCGGTCAGCAGTTGCTTGCGCACGTCCGCCGAGTCCACACCTTCGGGAACCCACACGCTCGTCAACTGGTGCAGCCTGTTGCCCTCCGGAGCGAACAGCTCGAGCCCCATCCGCCGCAGGCCCTGCTGCAGCGCCTCGCCCGCCGCACGGTGGCGCTCGGCGACCGCGGGCATCCCCTCGTCGAGCACGCGGCCGAGCGCGGCGTGCAACGAGGCGACCATCGCGGTGGGCGCGGTGTGGTGGTAGGCGCGTCCGCCGGAGGCGCCTCCGGTGACGTAGTTCCCGATGAGCCCGAGGTCCAGATACCAGGTGGTGGGGTTCTCGACCCTGCGCTGCCAGGCGCGTTCGGAAACCGTGAACGGCGCGAGTCCCGGGGGGACCCCGAGGCATTTCTGCGTACCGGCGTAGGCGATGTCGACGTTCCAGGCGTCGAGGTCGATCCGTTCACCGGCGATCGAGGTCACACAGTCCGCCAACAGCAGGGTGTTGTCGCCGCGGGAACGCAACGCCTCGCCCAGGCGACCGATATCGCTGCGCACACCGGTGGAGGTCTCGGCGTGCACGGCTGCCACCAGCGCCGGGGCGGGATGGGCGTCCAGCACGCGCTGGACGTCCACCGGCTCTCCCCATTCGTGGTCGACACGCACGACCTCTGCTCCGTAACGGCTCGCGACATCGCACATGCGTTCGCCGAACAGACCGTTGACGGCCACGACGACCACGTCACCGGGACGCACGAAGTTGACGAAGGCGGCCTCCATCCCGATGGAGCCGGTACCGGAAAGCGGAAGCGTCCGAAGGTTTCGGGTCCCCCAGACCGACCGCAGCCGTTCCCCGGTGTCGTCGAGCAGCTTCAGGAACTCCGGGTCCAGGTGGCCGAGCAGCGGAGCCGCCAGGGCCGCGGTGGCCTCCGGATAGGTGTTCGACGGCCCGGGGCCGAGTAGAGAGCGTTCAACCAGTGCCATGATGCCCAGCCTAGGCATACCGTCCCAGCGCAGCGGGCCGTACCCACTTGACGCGGATCTGACCTGGGCACGCCGGATTCCATGCAACGGAAACAAGATTCCACGAGCGTACTCACACGAACTGTTGACAATGTCACATCCTCGAGAAATCCACGGAAGCCGCCGCACGACACTCCGGAGAAGCCGGAAGCGCGGCGCTGAACGGCGAAAACACGCCCGGGAAAAGAAAACACCACCGCACACCCCCAGTCAGTGCGGTGGTGGGCGTGGTCGGTTCACCCGTAAGGCTGTTGGCAACCACGCAAGCCGAAGTTTTCTCACATATAGCTTGCAGTACTGTAATGTAGCTTCACTCGATACAGTCAAGATCTATCGATAAATCGGCCTAATAGTCGGCAAATTACTCACTTTGCGTAGCCGATTTGGCGCGGCTGTAACACTCGGTGCGTCGAGCGGGAGCACGGTGACCCCCCAGGGGCCCGCGCACGCGCGGATCAACGCAACCAGCGGAGCGCCCTTCCGGGAACGACCGGTCGCAGCGCCGTCGGAGATCCCGTGGGGTTGGCCGCCGCGAGCGTGACACCGGCGGTGACGAACTTGGGCAGCACCATCCGAGCCGTGCCGTCCCCGATCTCGGCGGCGGCACGCAGAGATGCCGCTTCCGCGACGCTGGGGGTGCCGACCCGTTCCCCGACGGAATCGCTCGGGTTGAGGACGATCGTCCCGGCGAGCGCTTCGGCCGAGTAGCACAGCAGCGGCAGCTCCCCCTCGGCCGCGAACGACCAGCGCCGCGAGTGTCGCCGCAACCCGGCACGCAACTGTCCCGACTCCGCCGCACGATCGATCGTGGCCACCGCCCGCACGACGACGGGGCCACCGGGAAAGCACCCGTCCAGTCCGGACAGTGCTTCCGTCACGGCGGCAGCGGTCACACCGCTGGAAGCACCGATACCGATCACCAGAGCTCCGGTGACACTCACACGGCATCCCCGTTGGGAAGCTCGGCGGACAGCAGTACCACCGGCTCACCCGCCGCCAGTCCCGAAACGTCCTCGTCCGAAGTGACCATCCGGTTGGCGAAGAGCTGTACTCCCTCGACGTGGTAACCGGCGTTGCGCAGCACATCCCTGTTCGCCGCTATGCGGTCCAACGTGTGCGAGGCGAGTACGACCCGACGCGCCCCCACATGAGCGCAGGCGGTGAGCACTTCCGCGTCGTCGATCCCGACGAAAACCGAATCCGGCTTGGCGAGCCCACGCAACACCGCCGGCGCGGCACCCTCCTCGACGCGGACGTCCACCCCGTGAGCGGCAGCGTTGGAAACCAGCCTCACGACCTGGGCCTCATCGGACTCCACCGCGACGCAGGCGGCACCCATCCTGGCGCACTCCACCGCCACCGAACCCGAGCCTGCCCCCACGTCCCACACCAGGCTGCCGGGTCGGGGAGCCAGTCGCGCCAGCGCGAGCGCACGAACCTCGCTGGTGGTGACCGTCCCCTCCCGATGGGAGAACTCGCCCTCCGGAAGGGCCCACCGCTCCGGAGGCGTGGGCTCACCCCCGCTGTGCCAGCTACGTCCGGGAACGGCGTCCGGATCGTCCACGCAGCAGACGATGTTGGGTTCGAACCAGTTGCGCTCCACTGCCTCGTCCGGATCGATCGTGGTTACACGCTCGTGCTCGCCCCCGAGGTCCTCACCGACGATCATCGTGCGACGCCAACCACGCAGCCCGGAGGCCAGTTGTGCCGGTCCGGTGTCACCACCGGTCAGCACCACCACGGTCGAACGCGCGCGGCAGATGTTGAGCGCACGGTGCAGTCCCCCGATGCGCGCGCTGACCACGCTGGCGTCCTCCCAAGAACGTCCCATGCCCGCGAGCAGTCGTTGCACGCTGGACAACGCGGGCAACACCGTGCACCGCACTCCCTTGTCGCGCAGTGCGCGAACGGCGCCGAAGAAACCGGGGTCACCCGAGGCGAGCACCACACCGGTTTCCTCGGCGGTCAACGCGGAAAGCGCGCTCAACGCGGGTCCGAACGAACCGAGCTCGACCGTTCGCACCCCCTCCGGTGCGTGCGCCCGCAAGTGCGGGGGAGCTCCCACGATCAGTTCCGCTGAGTTCAGCACCTCGGCCGCCCCCTCGGGCAACGGTCCACCGTCGATTCCGATAACCGTGACCGCCACGTCGCGCACTCCGTCCGACTAGAGGTTGAGTTGGTTTCTCGCTGTGACTTCCTACTCGGCGGCGCGCCGCTTCCCGGAACCGGTACTCGACGAACCGCCCCTGTTTCCGTTCGTCGTGCTCTTCTGCTGCGACCTGGTTCTGGTGCCGCTCTTCGCCGTGTTCGACCTGCCACCGCCGGACTTGGTCGCCGAACTCCTGGAACCGGACTTCGCCGAGGTACCGGACCGTGCGTCGTTCTTGGCGGTTTTCGGGTTCGAGACGTCGACGGCCTCCGCCGCGCTCGACTCCTCGGCCTGTTCGCCCTTTTCGGCACTGGGCCGCTCTCGCGGACCCTCCTCGGACGCGACCGGTTCCTCGACCGTTTCCGGCTCGGTACCGCCGGCGGAGTCGTCCGGTGCGGACTCCGCGTCGTCGCGCCCGCTCCCCTCGGAACCGGTCGCTCCGCGCTCCGCCGCCACGGAGGCCGCGTCGTCAACGGTGCGCGCCGGTTCGAGGCCCTCCACCGGGGCGGGGTCGACGGAGCCATCCGTCGCCGCCACGGCGTCCTCCCCCGTTCCGGAGCCGACGGCACCCTGTTCGGTGGCCACCTCCTCCTCGGGGGCCGTGAAACCCTCGGTGGACTGCTGCTCGGTCACGACCGAGTGCCGAACTCCACCGCGACCACCGGTCCGAACGGCGTCCCTGGTGTTCTGCTGCCAATCACGCACCGCCCACCAGGCGACATCGGCGTCGGCACGCGCACCATCGCGTTGTTCGTCCGAACGGGGCTGCGGAAGCGGTCCGTCCGCACTGCCCGCGGCGTCACCCGAAGCACCGCGAGTTCCCGAACTCCACTCCGTGCCCCGCCGCCCGACGGAGTACCGAGCGCCGGAACCACCGCGCCGTCCCGAAGTCGACTCCCCGTAACGACCGCCCCGCACCGCCTGCTCCCGCGTCCGCGCGGCGGAGTAGGACCGCGAACGGGTGGCCTGCGGCCGCAGCGCCTCGCCGACCAGGAAGAGCGTGTTCCGCCAGAGCCTGTGCTTCTTGACGATTCCCTCGAGCTCACCGACGCTGCCGCGCAGCACCAACTCGTCGGAGCACGTGACCTTGTAGGCGACCACGACCGGAACGTCGTCGTCGTAGCCCGCCGCGCGCAACCGCTCCACGAGTTGACCGGTGCGTGACGCGGAGACCGACAGCGCCATGGTCACGCCGTTCTCGGCGAACTCCCGCGCTTTCGCCGCATCGGGAAGCGTATTGGATCGACCGTCCGGCCTGGCCACCATGACGGGATATTCGTGGTCCGCACCGGTGAGTTCCCTGCCGACCGCGGCGGCCGCGGCGGTGTGGCCGGCCACTCCCGGAACCATCTCCACTTCCAGTTCCATGCGCGCGCAGGTGTCGTACTGCTGCTGCAGCGAACTCCAGACCGCGGAATCGCCGGAGTGCAGTCGCACCACCCGCAGGCGCTCCCGCTCCGCCCTGCGGTAGATCTCCTGAACCTCGCGCTGGTCGACCGCGGTGGTGTCGAGCAGCTCCACGTCGGCACGTGCGTGTTCCCGCACACCCTCGGGAGAGATCGTACTCGGGCTGCAGAGAACGATGTCCGCCTCGGAGATCCGACGCGCGGCGCGCAGTGTCATCAGATCGGCCGCACCGGGGCCCGCCCCCACAAAAGAGACCAGCCCGGTACGAGTTCCCGAAGTCATGCGATCGTTCTCCTCTCCCGCCTCACGCGGTGCAAGTAATACCACTGCGGACAATCGATACGCGCCGCACCCGGTACGGCCGTTCTCCCGCGTCGAGGCGGTCGAATCACCGGTGAACCGACGGAGGTCTCCGACTCGTCCCGCTGTCGCACGTGGCGCAGGCGAGCGGCACTCGGTCTGTCGAAAGCACCGCGCATCGCTCGTCGACGCGACAGTGAAAAGCCACGACGCGTACTGATCGACCGTATCGCGACACCGCCGACGACACCGAGTGCACCGTTCCGGCCGCACACGGCACACGAACGGGAACAATCGTTCCAGAGTGGATCAAGCACGTCGGCCTGCCCGGCCGACCCGAGCGGGCAGGGGGAGGAATTCGAAGTCGAGCCGCCGGGGCCAACAGGGTCTCCCCGCCACGTACTCACTCGAACGACAACCGCGGAACGCGAGAACCACGCCCGATCGGCGACCGTGGTGCCGTTCGGGACCGGGTTCACCGGGCGTGCCGCCAGCGGGAGCACTCCCGCACGAACCGCGCGATCGCCCCGGGTATCGCGACCGGGTGGGTGTGGAGGTAGGAAGCGTGCAGCCTGTCGCGCACGAACCCCTCGGTCACCACACCGTCGTCGCGCCAGAACCAGGCCGGATCTTCCCCGGCTGTCCGGGTGAGCACGGTGCGGTGGAACTCGTGCCCGGAAACCCGACTGCCCTCGTGGAACAGCACCGAGTCACTCGCCGCCACCGCCTCCCGGTAGCCGAGCGTGAGCCGAGGGGACATCCGCGCGTCGACGTCCAACACGCCGCACAACGGATATCCGTCCAGACTCCGCGCCAGATACAGCAGGCCCGCGCATTCGGCGTGCACCGGCAGGCCGTCGGCGACACGGCTCGCGATGTCGTGACGCAGCCCCTCGTTCGCGGACAGATCCGCGACGTACTGCTCCGGGAACCCACCGGGCAGAATCAATCCGCTGGTGCCCGCGGGGAGCCGCTCGTCCCGCAGCGGATCGACCACGGTGACCTCCGCACCCGCGGCTCGCAGCAGTTCGACGTGTTCGGTGTAACCGAAGGTGAACGCCGATCCACCCGCCACCGCCACCCGAGGCGAACCCGCCGTCAGCTCGCTGTCGCCGATCGCGGTTTCGGGGCGCCACGGCTCGACGGACATTCCGGAAGCCGAAGCGGCGAGTGCGGCCACCGCGTCGAGATCGACCCCCGAGGCGACGATCCGCGCCATGCCGGCGACGGCGTCATCGGCCCGTTCACCGTGCTCCGCGGCGGTGACGAGGCCGAGATGGCGCGAGGGCACGTGCAGCTCGTCGGCACGGGCGAGGACACCGAGCACGTTGATTCCCACGGAGCGCGCGGCCTCGCGCAGAATCCCCTCGTGCCGAGCCGAACCGACCCTGTTGAAGATCACACCTCCCAGCCGCAGTCCCGGTTGGAAAGCACGGAAACCGTGCAACAACGCGGCTACGCTCTGACTCTGCCCCTTGGCGTCCACCACGAGCACAACCGGAGCGTCCAGCAAGGAGGCGACGTGAGCCGTCGAACCGTAGGACGGCACTTCGTCCACGGAACCGAGCCTGCCGTCGAACAGCCCCATGACACCTTCGACGACGGAGAGGTCCGCCCCCTCGGCGCCGTGGGCGAACAACGGGGCGACACGGCTCTCCCCGACCAGGACGGGGTCGAGATTACGACCCGGTGCACCGGTGGCCACGGCGTGATACCCGGGATCGATGTAGTCGGGCCCCACCTTGAAACCCGCCACCTTTCCGAGCCGTTCCCGCAGCGCCGCGAGCAGTCCGGTCGCGACGGTGGTCTTGCCGTGCCCGGAGCCCGGAGCCGCGATCACGACGCGCGGACGGGCGGCACCGGTCACCGTGGCCGAAACCGACCGGGTCACCACTCGATCCCCTTCTGTCCCTTCTGACCGGCATCCATCGGGTGTTTGAGCTTGCCGGTCTCCAGTGCCAGATCGGCGGCGTCGAGCAACTGCTGCGGAGCACGCCTGCCGGTGATCACCACGTGCTGGAATCCCGGGCGCTGCCGCAGGGTTTCCACCACTTCCGCCACGTCGACCCATCCCCAGTGCAACGGGTAGGTGAACTCGTCGAGCACGTAGAGGTCGTGCCTGCTCTGCTCGATCCGGCGGGCGATCTCGTGCCACCCCTCCAGCGCGGCCTCGGCGTGGTCCTGCTCCGTGGAGCGTTTGCGGGTCCAGGACCACCCCTCACCCATCTTGTGCCACTCGACCGGACCACCCTCGCCGGTCTCCTCGTGCAACCTGCCGAGTGCCCGGAAGGCCGACTCCTCGCCCACCCGCCACTTGGCCGACTTGACGAACTGGAAAACCCCGATGGACCAGCCCTGGTTCCAGCCGCGCAACGCCATTCCGAACGCGGAGGTGGACTTGCCCTTCATGTCACCGGTGTGCACCGCGAGCAGCGGACGGTTGCGACGCTGCCTGGTGGTCAACCCGTCGTTCGGTACGGAGTTCGGTTGTCCCTGTGGCATAGCAGGATCTCCAAGCGAGTACGGTCGTTCGCTCCCACGGTCCCGATCGAGGGGCGTGGACAGCGGTAGGGTGTGAAGTGGGTACCACGGTCGCGTGCGGAGGGTTCGGGACGGCCGAACCGCGAGCGGACACCGGTCTCGTCATCGGATCGCGGGAAACACGCCTCGTCCACGGACCACGCCTCGTCCAGGACGCCAAGAGAACGCCCTCGCACTCAACCGGCCTGGGGGTGCCGGGAGCGCGAGGGCGCTTTGGTCCACCCCTGGGGGTCAGGTGGACACCACGCATTGTATCAGCAATCGCCTCCACACCGTGCACGACGGTGCGCTCCCGACGGAACGGAGTCACGCGAGCACCGCACCGGCTTCCCGCGCGGCGCGCACGACTCCGGCGACGTTGTCCGCGGAGAGTTCTTCCAACCGCAGGTTGGGCGCTCCGAGCACGTGCGCCAGCCGGTCGGCCATGCCGAGACGCACCGGCCCGTTCTCGCAGTCCACCACCACGGAGGCCACGCCCATTTCGTTGAGCAACGCGGCCGAACGCATCGCGTCGTCCACGGCGCGACGGCTACGCGTGGCGGCGTCGCCCGCGGCGTCGACGCCCACAGTGGCCTTACCGTCGGTGAGCACGACCAGCAGGGGGCGGCGCCGCGGATCACGCATCCGCTCGGTACGGATCACCTTGCGAGCCGTGAGCAGCCCGCCCGCCAACGGCGTCTTGCCGCCCGTCGGCAGCCTGCGCATTCGAGTGGCAGCGGTGTCCACCGACGAGGTCGGTGGCAGAGCGATCTCGCCGTCCGTCCCCCGGAAGGTCACCACTCCCACCTTGTCCCTGCGTTGGTAGGCGTCGCGAAGCAGTGCGATGACCGCACCGCTGACGGCGGACATCCGCTCCCTGGCAGCCATCGACCCTGAGGCGTCCACGGCGAAGAGCACCAGATTGCCCTCGCGCCCTTCGCGCACGGAGTGGCGCAGATCGGTGGCGTGCAGCCGCAGGCCGGGGCCGGAACGTCCCCGGGAACGCTGGTGCGGCGCCGCGGCGGCCAACGTGGCGGGCAGGTGAACACCGTGACCGTCCACCGCGGACGAGCGCACGACCTGACCGGTACGGGAACGCGACCGCGAACGCCGTCCCGGCGCGCCTTCGCCGAGCCCGGGAATCTCTAGCAACCGAGCCCGGAACGTGGTGTCCGAAGCCTCGGAAGTCCGCTCTCGTGGGGCTTCACCGGAGCCGTCTGAACTGTTCCCGTCCGAATCGTTGGCAGTGTTACCGGCGGCATCCTCGTCGGAGGGCGGTCTCCCCTCGGCGCCTCCCGAGGGGGCGTTGTCGGGCCCCTCGGGGCCGTCCGGAGCGCCGGTGCCACCACCCCCGGAACCGTCCTCGTCGTCGGGGCCGTCATCAGGGCCGTCGTCAGGGCCGGCATCGGGGCCTTGCTCGGAGTCGTTCGGCTCGGAACCACCGTCCGAATCGGACGTGACCGAGTCCGCCGAGGCCTCCTGCCGCTCGGCGTCCTGTTCGGCATCGGCCAGGGCCTGCCGCAACTGCTGCTCGTCCATGCCCGGCTCGTCGAACGGATCGCGCCGTCGGCGGTGCGGCAGCGCCAGCCTCGCCGCGGCTTCCACATCCGCCGCGGCGACGGCGTTCACTCCCCGCCAGGCCGCGTGCGCGACCGCGGCACGCGCCAGCACCAGATCGGCGCGCATACCGTCCACCTCGAACGAGGCACACACCGACGCGATCCGGCGAACCTCGGAGTCCGGCAGCTGGACGGAGTCGACCCGGGAGCGGGCATCGGCGATGCGTCGCGCGAGCTCGGCGTCCTCCTCCGCCCATTCCTTCGCGAACCCGACGGGATCGGCCTCGAAGTGCAGTCGACGACGTACCACCTCGGTACGTGTGTCGACCTCGCGCGAAGCGGCCACCTGCACGGTCAGCCCGAAGCGGTCCAACAGCTGGGGACGCAGCTCACCCTCTTCCGGGTTCATGGTGCCGACCAGCAGGAACGACGCCGCGTGCGACAGCGAGACCCCCTCACGCTCGACGTGGGAGCGGCCCATGGCGGCGGCATCGAGCAACAGGTCGACGAGATGATCGTGCAGCAGGTTGACCTCGTCGACGTAGAGCACCCCGCGGTTGGCCGCGGCGAGCAACCCGGGCTGGTAGGCGCGGACTCCCTCGGTCAACGCGCGTTCGACGTCCAGCGATCCGACCAGGCGGTCCTCGGAAGCCCCCACCGGGAGTTCCACGAGGCGCGCGGGACGACGAGCACCGGCCGTCGCCTCGTCGTGCGGCCCGTCGGGGCAGTCCGTGTCCGGCTCGGCGGGATCACAACCGAAGCGGCAGTTCTCGACGACGTCGAGAGCGGGCAACAGGGCAGCGAGCGCACGCACGATGGTCGACTTCGCGGTGCCCTTCTCGCCCCGCACCAGCACCCCGCCGATACGCGGGTACACCGCGTTGAGCAGCAACCCCAGTCGCAGATCGTCGTGCCCGACAACCGCGGAGAACGGGTAGCGCACGGTGGACGGTGCCGATGTGGCAGCGGTCATCGCTGGTATTCCTTCCTAGGGTCTCGGACGCCCCTGGTTGCGGAACGCAGCAACGGCAGTGTCCTGACTCCCGGATCGACGCGCTTCTCCGGCCTTCCCGGGTGACTCCCGGTGACCATTCGTGGGAAAACCGCTCCCCGGTCACAGTGGCGCCGGCCGTGCCGGATTCACACCGGCTTCCTGACCGTTGCTTGCTTGGACCACGTCGCATCCTCGCAGAAGCCCGTTCGGGCACCAAACGTCGTGCCCTATCGCGTTACTCCCGTCACTGTCGGGTCCCGATGCATGTCGATGTGCGGTATCCCGTCCTCCTCGTAGGGCTCGCCGTACTCGACGAACCCGAACGACCGGTAGAACCCCGCCGCGTAGGTCTGGGAGGAAAGTACCGCATACGACTTGCGGACCTCGGCGACAGCGGCACGCATCAGTTTCTTGCCGAGCCCCATTCCCCGACCGGAGGGGGCGGTGCACACCCGTCCGATCCGGAAGGAGCCGTCGGGTTCCTCGAGCAGTCGCAGGTATCCGAGCACGCCGGAATCGGCGGAGTCGATCCAGAAGTGGCGGGTTGCCCCTTCGAGGTCACGACCGTCGAGTTCCGGATAGGGGCAGTGCTGCTCGACGACGAAGACGTCCACGCGCAGCCGCAGCATACGGTAGAAATCCTCCGGGGCGAGATCGGCCGTGTAGGCGCGCTGCACCGCGGTGGCGAGGGGATGCGGGTTCACCCTCCAGTACCTATCACACCGTCGCGCGATTCCGAGCGGTCGTGGCGTGCGGAGTCGGCCACGCCACGTCTCGACGGAGGGCTCCACGTGGAACGGGGCGGAACAGTTACGTTTACTTGCTTCGGTTCGCGGCCACAGGAAGGGACGAAACGTTGAGCACGGAAACCTCGACGGCACTGCGAGTGCCCAAGACCGAGCTGCACATCCACATCGAGGGTGCGCTGGAGCCGGAACTGACGTTCGCCCTCGCCGAGCGCAACGGCATCACGCTGCCGTACGCGGGAGTCGAGGAGCTGCGCGGGAAGTACGAGTTCGGTGACCTGCGGTCGTTTCTGGATCTGTACTACACCGGGATGAACGTGCTGCGCAGCGCGGCGGACTTCACCGAGCTGGCCGATGGCTATCTCGCCAGGGCGGCGGCGCAGGGGGTGCGCCACGCCGAGATCTTCTTCGACCCACAGGCACACACCACCCGAGGGGTGGCGCTGGAGACGGTGCTCGATGGCCTGGAGGCATCGTTGTCGAGCAGCGAGCGCCGCTTCGGTATCAGCACCGAGCTGATCGCGTGCTTCCTGCGCGACCGGGGCAGTGAGGAAGCGGCTCGGATGCTGGACGAGCTGTTGGAGCACCGGCAGCGCATAATCGGCATCGGCCTCGACTCCGCGGAGCTGGGGCATCCGCCGGGAGACTTCGCGACAGTGTTCTCCCGGGCCCGGCAGGCGGGACTCCGGCTGGTGGCCCACGCGGGCGAGGAGGGGCCCGCGGACTACGTGTGGCAGGCGCTGGACGTGTTGGGGGTCGAGCGGGTCGACCACGGCGTTCGGGCTCTCGATGATCCCGAGCTGGTCAGCAGGCTGGCGCGTGACCGTGTTCCGTTGACGGTGTGCCCGCTCTCGAACGTAAGGCTGCGCGGCGTGGAGAACCTGCGGGAGCACCCCTTGCCCCGGCTGGTCGACGCCGGTGTGCTCACCACGATCAACTCGGACGACCCGAGTTACTTCGGTGGTTACGTGGGTGACAACTTCCGGGCGATCGAGCGGGAGCTCGGGTTCGGTGAGGCCGCGCTGCGCGAGTTCGCGCGCAACTCCGTCGAGGCGTCGTTCCTCCGGGACGGCCGACGCGAACAACTGCTGGCCGAGATCGAATCGACGTGAATCCAGCGGGAGCGTGACCTCGGTATCCGCGTGGCCGGACGTGGGGCCGCGCTCCGCGGACGGTCACGATAATGGCAGGCACCTCTCCGATGGGGCGCGTGCCCGCGTTCACCGCGGCGGAGTGGCCGTGACGGGTTCCCCGGAGCGGGCCGCTCCGCGTCAGCGGGCGAATTCACCGGACGGGGTCACCGGGCGAGGTCGCGGATCCTCGCCGCGTAGGAGGAGAGTCGCGTGTAGACGCCCGGAAAGTCGGGGCGGGCACAGCCGCTTCCGTAGGAGACCAGGCCGACGAGTCTGCCGTCGACCACGAACGGTCCTCCGGAGTCGCCGCCGCACGCGTCCTTGCCTCCCTCGGGATACCCCGCGCAGAACATCGACTCGCGGTCGAACCCCGGGTAAGCCCGGGAACACCGGAAGTTGGACATCACAGGGACCCGCACCGAACGCAGCACCTGGGACGTCGGTTCCGATTCGGCGGTGCGTCCCCAGCCGTAAACGGTGCCGGTGGTCCCCGGCCGGTACCGCTTACGCTCTCCGGCGTCCACCAGTTTCAACGGCGGCGCGGACGCCCCGCTCCGGAGGGTCAGCACGGCGACGTCGTCACCACGGGTGAAGTGCTCGTACCGCGAGTGCCGCCAGACACGTTCGACCGCGATCACCTCACCCTTCCGGGTTCGGAGATCACGACGGTCGAGCACGACCCGGATGTCGGTGGCGCTCCTGGCCGCACCGGTCGTCGGATCGAGTGTGCAGTGCGCCGCGGTAACGACCTCGCGAGCGGAAACCAGCGCACCCCCGCAGAAGTGAGCCCCCGAGGAGTCGGTGAGCGCGACGGCCCAGGGCGCGGCTTCCGGGGCGGTCACGGTACCGCCGACGATTCTGGCCCGCGCGTCACCGCGACCGGTCATCGACTCCGCCTGAACCACGGCGGTCGTTTGCACGGCCCACAGCAACGGAACCAGGCAGCACACGAGCACTCGAAGTCGACGTCGCAGCGGTCGGTTGACTCCCCCGCGGGAAGGGCCGCCGTGAGCACGCAACAGTGGTCTCCAGTTCTGCCCGAGTGTGTCGACTCCACGACGGAACGTATCCGCTGGTGTTGCACCGAACACAGGAGGGACAACTCACAGCTGTGTCGTAATTTTTTTCGTTATACTCGGCTTCAGTCGAAAAAGTTGCTCCACGATCGGACTTTGCGCGGCATTAATCCTGAAATGCCAACTGGGTGGTCCGACAAGCAACGAGACGGGCTCCACGATCTACCCCCGAACGTGTGAAGCCTGTCGCCCACAAGTGACCTCTTGTCGGTGAAACGTGTGTCGACGACCCGAATCGGCCACGGTCGCGTACGGAAAGGAACGGCATGCTGCTGGATCCGGGAACCCTGCCGGGCTTCGTACTCATCAGCACGGCGGTGATACTCACACCCGGCGTGGACACGTTCCTGTTGCTTCGCACATCGATGAGGTTCGGGACACGCCCGGGGCTGTACACCCTGGCGGGCATACACACCGCGAGCCTGGTTCAGGTGGCCCTGGTGATCTCGGGCCTGGGAGCACTCGTCACCAGCAGGCCGGAAGTGCTCTCGGTGCTGAAGTGGGTGGGAGCGGCTTATCTGATCTATCTGGCGGTGACCATCCTGCGCGGACTCTGGCGCTCCCGGCACGGCGACAGCGCCGACGTGCTCGGTGACGCCCCGGCGACGCCGGATGCCAATCCGTACCTGCGTGGCCTACTCAGCAACATCACCAATCCCAAGATGCTGCTGTTCAGCCTGGCCTTTCTGCCGCAGTTCGTGGGATCCGCGAGCAGTCCGGCCCTGCAGCTGACGATGCTCGGGCTCGTTTTCCTGGCGCTGGCCGCCGTTTGGGAGCTGGCGATCGTGCTCGGTGCCTCCCGGGTGGCGGGCCGACTGCGGAAGCCGAGCATCCGCAACTCGCTCGACGTGGTCAGCGCGGCAGCGTTCCTCGGACTCTCCGTGGGACTGGTCGCCGGTTGACCGCTCCGGCACGAGTACCCCAAGCGGGAAACAACCGCTGCCGGAGACCCCCGGGGCACCGTGACCATCGGTCCGCTACCGGGCCCGGTTCGACTCAGAACCGGGCCCGTATCCGGTCGGCATAGGCCGCCACCTCGGTGTAGACCCCCGGCTTTCCCGGACGTGCGCATCCCACGCCCCACGAAACGATGCCGATGATCCTGTTCCCCACGACCAGCGGACCTCCGGAATCACCCTGGCAGGCGTCCACTCCCCCATCCGGATATCCCGCGCACACCATCGCGTTCGGGACGAACTGCCGGTCGTAGATCTCGGCACACTCGGCATCGCCGACCACCGGAACCGTCGCCCGGCGCAGGACCTCCGATTTCTGGCCTCCTTCGGAGCGGGCTCCCCAGCCCAGCACGATCGCCTCGGTGTTGTCGCCGTAGAGTTCGTCGCTCGGGGTGGCCAGTTTCACGACCGAACGTGATGTGGATTCACGAAGTGTCAGCACTGCCACGTCGGCCCCTCGGTAGGGAGCGCTGTACTCGGGATGAACCCAGAAGTCGGTCACCCCCACGACCCGGCCCCGCTGACTGTTCTTGTCGGCACGCCCGGCCACCACGCGGACGCCGGGGGATCGACGATCGATCACACAGTGTGCCGCGGTCACCACCTTGTTCGAGGCGACCAGCGCACCGCCGCAGAACTGCTCTCCCCGGGAATCGATCAGATAAACCACCCAGGGGTACTGGTCGATGTCGGCGGGTTTCCCTCCGACGATCGGTGTGGCCGATGCCGTGTTCAGCTCGGGAGGTGGCTGCTCGGTGGCAACCGTGGTCGTGGGAAGCACAGCCCAGAACACGAGAGCCACGAACAGTACCGCCGGAAGGTTGGGCCACGAGCGTCGTCGCATTCAAAGCTCCCTGTAGCGGTCACCGCCCTCCGGAGCGGTACTCCGGGGAAACGGAAAACGATTACCGGGTTTCGCGCATTGGTGGTCGTTCGTAACCGAGCCGTCGCGGCCAGTGTCCACGACCTCGCCGCTGACGGCTCACAAGCAAGCCGAAACTGGACAGTGACTCACCTGATCGAGCGACAAAATGGCGTTTCCGGCGCAACTACCGGAGAACGGCGCAGCGCTGGAGAACGACTCGCCCCGGTTGGAGCTCGCCGGGAGTGGCCACGACCGACGCCGGAGCGGTGATTACGGTGGAAGCAGCCGATCACCGAAGGACGGCGATTCCGGCCGAGGTGTACCGAAATCCGATCGACGAGAAGGGTAGACGCAATGAGCCTGGAGCGTCCCATCGATCCCGATCCCTACAGTCTGCTGCCCGAAGTGCCGTCGTTCACGGTCACCTCGAAGGACGTAACCGATGGCCAAGCCATGTCCGAGGCCCACGCCTACGACGGCATGGGGGCCGGCGGCGACAACGTCTCGCCGCAGCTTTCCTGGCACGGCTTCCCCGAGGGCACGAAGAGCTTCGTGATCACCTGCTTCGATCCGGACGCCCCCATCCCCGGTGGGTTCTGGCACTGGGTACTCGTCGACGTCCCGGCCTCGGTCACCGAGCTGGCGACAGGTGCGGGTGACCGAAGCGGTACCGGCGTACCCGAGGGCGCCTTCCACGTGCGCAACGACGTGGGAGAGCATGCGTTCGGTGGAGCGGCTCCCCCGCAAGGTGACCGTCCGCACCGCTACTACTTCGCGGTGAACGCGGTCGACAGTGCGAAGCTCGGCGTCGACAGCACCGCCACTCCGGCCGTGGTCAACTTCATGCTCGCCTTCCACACCCTGGGGCGTGCCGTGATCGCGCCGACCTACGCGCACTGAACGGCCTTTCGGCCCGGTTGTCACGGATCACCCGTCGTGCGGCCCCGGCTGAGGAGCGAGGCCGCACGACGACGGTGGCGACACTTCACCGCGCGCGGGAGATCCCCGGTTCCGCCGCCAGGGGACTCGGTTCGGAACGGACCAACGTACGCAGCCGGTACGCGGCGTACCCCCCGCCCAGTGCCAGCGCCCAGGGCAACGCGGCGACCGGGGCACCGAGCGACAGCGCCGTGGTGGCCACGGCCAGTCCCATTACGGAGTCAAGCAACCGCGGCAGGAACACCGCACGGGACATGCGTCGGGTTACGAGCTCGGTGGCATAGGGCAGTCCCGCCGCCCACAGGGCGAGATAGCCGACCCAACCGAACACGGCCCCGGCATCGACGCTCCTGCCGAACAGCGGAGGAGCGAGCAGCAGGGCCAGCACCGCGGACAGCAGTCCCGCCGCGACCGTTCCGCCGCACAGCGAACCGGCGGCCCTTCCGATCAGGCGCGGGTCACGTGGGTCACCACCCCGCTCGCGCGCCGCCAATTTGCCCAGCAGCAGGCTTCCCGAACCGTTGATCACGACCTGCACCGGAGCGACCACCAACCGGGCGAGTTCGAGCACACCGACGGCCGCCGTGGAGATCAGCCCGGCCACCGACAGCCGGGCGGCCAACAACGTCAGCGGACGCAGCCCGGACTGCAAGGCGCGCCACACCGCGAACCGGGCCAGTCCCGGCAGTTCGGTGACCCCCGGCCGCAACCCGCGCCACTCGGAACCGGGCAACTGCCACAGCCCGAGCGATACCGCGGCGAACGCACCGCAGCACATCGATCCGAGCAGCACCTCCGGAGTGGGTTCCCCACTCACCCCCAGCAACACCGGCAACGCCAACGCGGTGACGACAAGCGAACACGCGTCGTTGAGCAGCAGGGCGCGGAAGGACACCCGGACCACGAACAGTCTGCGCACGGTTTCGGCGGCCAGCTTGCTGCCCACCAGCAGCGCGTACGGGACGGCCAGGCGGATCCCGCCACCGGAGAACGTCAGTGCCAGTACCAGCGCCCCCGACACGCACAGCGCGGCCACCAGCAACGCCGCACTGACCAGTGCCGCGCGGTATCGGGGTTCGTGCCGGTCGAAAACGGTGAAGCTGTCGCAGACGAAGCCGATGTAGAGCGCGTTGGCCCCGACGAGCATGGCGAGCAACACCGCGAACACACCGTACTGGGACAGTCCCAGCGAAACGGCCGCGACCAGCTGGACCAGCAGGCTGGTGGCGGCGGTGATCCCCTGCGCCGCCACGCCGGCCACCCCGTCCCGCACCTGACCACGAAGCCATCCGGGAATTCGGTGCGAGGTCACTGTCCACCTCGGTGAACGGTTGTCGCGGAAACTCGACCCTGTGTCTCGCCCTGCTGCTCGTTGTGCTGCGCCCCAGTCGGGGAGCTCTGCGAGGCGAAGGTGAAAACGTAACCGGCGATCTTGCCCCCCAGCAGTTCGATCCGTTCCCGCGCCCTGCGCAGCGCGGCCACGGAACGCTCCTTGCGGACGGTGAGCACGACTCCGTCCGCGGCGGGGACCAGCGCGCTGACCTCGGGGGCGGACTCCAACGGCGGCAGATCGACCAGCACGAGATCGTAACCACCCCGGGCTTCCACCATCGCTCTGCGCAACAGCGAGGAACGGAAGTAGTCGGGAGCTCCCTCGCTGGCACGCCCGGCGGGAATGACGCGGAACTCGATACCGGGCCCCACCTCGATGACCCTGGTGGAAGCGTGCACGGTCGCCGCGCCGGTGGCGATGGGGGCCATGCCGTACCAGTCGTTCTGCAACGCGACGTTGTGCGAGAGCTCCCTGGTCCGCACGGCCGCGTCCACCACCAGCACCCGCAGCCCGTCCCGGGCGGCGGCTCCCGCCACCTGCAGCACCGTGGTGGTGGCACCGTCCCCGGCGGAGACTCCCGTCACAGCCACCAGCCCGCCTCGGACGGTGTTGCGCAGCACCGAGGAAACGAGTCGGTAGGAGCCCAGCGGCGGCACCACCAGGTTGTGCAACCGAGCGGTCTCTCCCTCACCGAGCGCTTCCACCTCGCCCAGCAGTGGCTCGTCGGACAACCGCGCGAGGTCCGCGGCATCACGCACCCTGCGGTTGCGATCGGCACGCGCCCAGGCGACCGTCGCGGCCAACAGCACTCCCACCGCGAATCCGACGACCGCGTCACGCAGCAGGGCGGTGATGACACCCGAGGAATCGGTAACAGCTTTGTCTACGAAGGACACACCATCGCCGAACTGGCCGGAGGCGATTCTGATCTCGGTTATGCGCTGGTCCAGCTCGCTGATGGTGCGGCTGGAGGCCGAATCCACGCCGGAACCGGATTCGGCGATGTCGGCGACCAACTGTTCACGTCGGTTGCGCAGCGCCTTCAACGCCTTGTCCGCCGCCGCGGATACCTCGGCCCTGGACTCTCGTTGGTAGGCGGCCACGACGGCGTTGGCGATCTCGGTGGACCGTTCGGCATCGCCTATGTCGACCCGCACGAGAATCGAGTCACCGTTGTCGGAGGCCCTGGCGGTGACCGCCTCACGCAGTTCCTTGATCGTCTCCTGCCCGCCGAGCCGTTCACGGGCGGTCCCCAGTGTGCGATCGGAGGTCACGAACAGCGCACGCTGGTTGACATAGCGCACGAACCCCGATTCACTCGTGATCTCGAAACCCAGCGCCTGTGCCGAGTCGGGGGCCTTGAGCACGATGCGGGCCTCGGCGACCCCGGCACTTCCCACGGTGAGCGCGACGACGACGCTGACCAGGACGGTGCCGACGACGATCCCGAGCGAACTCAATCGATAGCGCCATAACGCGCCGAGAATGTTCGGGGCGGGCAGGGGTTCATTCATGCGAGCTCCATTCGACGCGTGAGCGGTCGCCGGGGAGGGGCACGATCGAGCTGCTCACCGCGACGACAGGCTCGCGGTACGGTGCCACCGAGCACGATGGCCTCCTGTCCGTCCCTGACCGGTGAGCGGACGATCCCCCGGTCCGACCGGTCCGAAGTGTCCGAACGACGTCCCGGTCGGCGCGCTCCGACGGGGAGCTTACGCCGGTCGCGGGGTCACGGTGACACTCCCCGATGCGAACACCATGATTACGATAACGGTGTAACGAACGGCGTCCACTTGACGAGTATCCGGACACGTCCGAGAGTCTGACGAATCGCGAAGTTTCCGCTCGCTCGGAGCTCACGGCGTTTTCTCCGGCTCCTCGAGTGAACACTCATCGGAAACATCGATTCGATAACGCCCGCCCCGGATCCGGGTGATGCATTCGGACAGAACTACGAGCACCTTCGACGAAGGAGAACCTGTGCGCGGACCTGTCTTACGGAGCGGCTCCCAGCCCGGGAACGATCGGGCCGGCTCGGTGTTCCGGGAAGCGTTACGCCGCCTCCCCGGAGCGCAGAAGTCGGCCAGCGGAGCGCCCGCGTACTCCAGGTTCATCAACCGCAAGGCGGGCGGTTACCTCGCCGCGGCGGCCTATCCGGCCGGGTTCACCCCCAACCAGGTGACCATCATAAGCGCGGCGTTCACGTTCGGTGGGATCCTCGCGTTGGCCGCCGTTCCCCCTTCCCGCACACTGGGTGTGATCGTCGCGCTGGCCCTCCTGCTCGGTTACGCCCTCGACTCCGCGGACGGGCAGCTTGCCAGGCTGCGGGGTGGTGGAAACCCGGCCGGGGAATGGTTGGACCACATCGTCGACAGCGCGAAGATCCCCACGTTGCACCTCGCCGTGCTGCTTTCGACGTTTCGGTTCGGGGACACGGCGAGCGCGTGGTTGTTGGTTCCGCTCGGTTTCGCGGTGACCGAAAGCGTGTTGTTCTTCGCGATGATTCTCAACGACCAGTTGCGACGCGCGCGCTCGAACCCTGCCGCCGCGATGTCGACGAATTCCACGACACCGGGAATCACCAAGTCATTACTGGTCGCGCCGACCGACTACGGAGTGCTGTGCTTATGTTTCATTCTTTTGGGTGACAGGATTCCTTTCATCGCGGTGTACACGGTGTTGTTCGCGGCACATTTCTGTTTCGCCTGCCTGGCGCTGCCGAAATGGTTCCGTGAGATGCGAACGCTGTGCCCACCGGAAACGGGACGGTGAGCATGCCGGTGATCGGATACGCGCCCGGTGCCTACGACATGTTCCACATCGGCCATCTCCGGATTCTGCAGCGAGCGCGTTCGATCTGCGACCGGCTCGTCGCCGGTGTCGCCACCGACGAGATGATCCTGCGTGCCAAGGCCAGACACCCCGTCGTCCCGTTCGAGGAACGACTTGAGATCGTCGCGAGCATCCGGCACGTGGACAAGGCGGTGGCCGATCCCTATCTGGACAAGTTCCTGGCATGGCGAAGGGTCGGTTTCCACGTACTGGTCAAGGGCGACGACTGGAAGGACACCGAACGGGGCGAGGCGTTGGAGAGCAGACTGGCTTCCGTGGGAGTCAGAATCGTGTACTTCCCGTACACCGCACACGTGTCCAGCACCTCGCTCCGTGACCGGATCTCGGTGCCCGACCGTCCCGGCGGTTGACTGACAGTCCGGTCCCAACGACGGCCAACGCGAGCAGACCCGACGACCAGATGAGGCCAACCCGACATGTTTCCGCTGGTTCCGCGTACGGAAAAGCACCGAAACCGACTCGTCGTCGCGGCGGGAGCGGTCCTGCTGTGTGCCGCGGCCGTGCTCGCGATAGTCCTGGTGCGGATCAATTCCGGTACAGCGGAAACGGTGGACAGGCATCCGCTACCCGAAGCCTCCCCGCTCCCCGCGGTTCCCGGCACGAACACGCCGGTTTCCCCGGAAGCGCTGTTCGTGGCCACCGACGGCTCCGACGATGCCGCGGGCACCAGGAAAGCACCGTTGCGCACTCTCGGGGCGGCCGTGGACAGGGCCGACTCCCCCACGACGATCGTGCTCCGGGAGGGAACGTACCGGGAGAGCGTGGGAATCGTGCGCAAACGGTTGCGGATCAGGTCCTTCCCCGGTGAACGGGTGTGGTTGAAAGGCAGTGAGATCGTGGCGGACTGGACCCGTGCCGACGAGGGGTGGCTGCACCGGGACTGGTCACCGGGTTACTGCCGGGACTGCTACCTGCCGGAGATAATCGACTCACGGCATCCGAACGCCGGCCTGCCGGACATGGTCTTCCTGGACGGAAAACCGTTGCGGCAGGTGGCGGAGCGCGGCGAGGTCACTCCGGGGACCTTCTACGTCGACACCGTCGAGGACACCCTGTTGTTGGGATCCGATCCCACGGGCAAAACCGTCGAGGCGAGCGCGCATCCGTGGCTGCTGCAGTTCGACGGACCCCGGGCGGCGGGCAGCAGCCTGCACGGTGTCGGGATCGCGCATTACGCCTCCCGCCAGGAATACGGCAGGAGAGGGGCGATGGTGGTGGTCAACGCCGCCGATGTCGTGCTGCGCGACAACGCGTTCGCGTGGTCTGCCTCCAGCGGGGTGGCCGTGTTCGCCCCGAACGCCGAAGTGGACGGCAACATCATCGTCGACAACGGCCTCGTGGGCCTGATGTCGAACAAGGCGCACGGCGTACGACTGGTGGACAACCGGGTGTCGCGGAACAACAGGGAGCGGTTCGCCCTGTCCGGCCCCGCCATCGGGGCCGGTGGCGTGAAGATGACACGCACCCGGAAAGCGCTGATCGAGCACAACTCGTTCGTGAACAACATCGGCACCGGCTGGTGGTGCGATCTGGGCTGCACCGACGCGACGGTCGTGCACAACACCGCACGCGACAACGCCAAGCACGGCTTGTACTACGAGGTCTCCTCCCGCGCGCTGTTCGCCTCGAACCTGGTCTCGCACAACGACCGGTTCGGCATGAAGATCTCCAGTGCCGACCGCATCGGCTTCTTCAACAACACCTTCTGGCGAAATCACGGCTCCCTGGGAATATACAACGATCCACGCTCCCCGTCCTTCGATCCTTACAGTCAGGAGCTCGGCCTGAGCTGGATCACTGCGGAAACCGAAATCGTGAACAACCTCTTCGCGGGAACCGCTGGCGACGAACCGTTCATCAGGACGGGAGACAACAAAGCAGCGGACGTGAGCACTCCGGCTTTCGTGTCACGCAGCGACGGCAACGTCTACCTGCGGAGTGACGAGCCCTACCTCGCGGAGTGGTACCACGGTGACGAGCGGAAAAGCCGTTTCGAGTCGCTGGCCGAACTGACCGAGGCAACCGGACAGGGCGAACACAGCATCTCGAAGCGCACCGAACGTCATCCGTTCCGCGCACCGGCCAGCGGTGACTTCCGGTTGCGTGACGGCGCGGTGGGGAGCAAGGCAGGACGCCCGCTACCGCGGGATGTCGCCGAGGAACTCGGCGTGCGAGCGTACCGCCGTCCGGATGTGGGCCTGTTGACCGTCCCGGGAGCTCGCGGGACTTGAGCGGACCGGCCCGGCCCGCCCGGAGGCGGACCGGGCCGGTGACAGTCGCTCACCAATCAGTGCTGCCCCGTGGCGAACCGATGGCCGCCCCGTCGGCGTCGACGGCTCTGATCCAGTACTCCGTACTCCCGTCGGGAGCCTGGGTATCGGTGAACCGCATGGTGGGCCGCGACCACGGCCAGGACTCCTTCGTCACCGTGTGGATCGGCTCGGACGCACCGACCCGCACCACTTCGTAACGAATGGCACGGTTCTGGGCGTCCCAGGTTCCGGTCCACTCGATCGTGACGTCCCCGCTGGGCCACTGGCGCCGCACATCCGGAGCTCGGAACGGCACCTGTGGACCGTTGTTGACCGCTTCCGGCACCGAACGCGCCGCGAACCGGGTCAACGACTGCTGTGGCGTGCCGTTTACAGTGGTGAACTCACCACCGACGACGACGTAGTCCGAACCGGCTTCGATCGCCCACGTCCCGTTCTGCCAGGGGCTGTCCGCCGGGCCACCGTTGGTGTTGGGCAACCAGGGCAGCAAGGCGGGAACCGGATCTCCCTCGGTCACGTGGTTCGGGTTGGCAGCGGCCGTACCGGCCACGGCCGTGCTCTCCGCACTCAACCGCTGGTAATCGATCGATCCGTCCTCGGGAAAAGCCCCGAGTGCGGCACAGGAGTGCGTGTGGGATGCCGCGTAGACCACACCCTCGGACACGGCGACCGACTGGGTGTCGCCGTAGCACCCGTCCATCCAGACAGTGGCACCGCTGTCGATGCGCACGGCACCACGGCCCTCGAAACGAACGGCGCCGTCGGCGTCCCAGTTGTACGCGCCGAAATAGGCACGGCCGTTCCCGTCGGTGTCGATGTCGGTGACCACGTCCTCCGGAGTGGGAGCCTGCCACTGCCAGGAGACGTTCGCACCGGTGGTGTCGTCAACGGCCATCAGTGCGGAGTGGGACTGCCCGTTGACATTGTCGAAGGCACCGCCGATGAGTGTGCGCCGCTGTTCCGGCACTGCCGATATGCTGTGGACAGTCGCGTCGACGGTGGGGTTCCACGGCAGCAGTTCCCCCGTGGTGGACACCGCGCCCAGCCTGGTGCGATCGGTGCCGTCGACGCTGTCGAAAGCACCCCCCATGTAGACGGTGTCCTCGGTGACCGAGAGAGCCCGTACGCGACCGGCCACCGTCGGGTCGAACCCGTCCACCAGCGTACGGTCGGCCGCGTCGAAGGACGCCACCCTGGAACGCCACCGATCGTTGATCCGATCGAAGTCACCCCCGACGTAAACCCTGCTCTCGTCAGGGGAGGCGGTGACGTTGAAAACCGTGTCGCATCGCCAACGATTCTCGCCGAGCGAGTCGCACAGCGGACCGGGATCCGCGCTGGATTCGAACGCCGTGGAGGTCACGGAGGGGGACCAGTCGAGCAGCTGCCCGGTCCGGATGTCGAAGGCCAGCAGGTTGTCCCTGTTGACCTCGCCGGCACCTCCCGGAGAGACCCCGGCGGGGCGGGCCTTGCTGAAGTGGCCACCCGCGTAGACGGTATCGCCCACGATCGCCATGGACAGCACGATCCCGTTAGTCTGCGGTGTGGGCAACGCACCGGCCGTAACCGGCTGCGGTTGTTGCTCGGCCGCCCCCGCCGGAGCGGTCAACAGCCCCAGCCCGAGGATCCCGACAAAAGCCGCGCCAACTCTTCGGCTACGACGTAACATCTCACTCCTTTCTGTCCGGTTGACTCCGCCGCGGCTCGGTACGGCCGGTCACGGCGCGACCGAACAACCGCGACACCTTCCCCGTTACCGGGAAGACCCGACGGGCACACAACCGCTCCGCCAGTTCCGCGTAACCGCGGGCCACGACATCCCAGTCGTAGTTGCCCCGCAGCGCGGAGAGCTGTGCACGCCCACGATCCATCGTGTCCTGTGGAAACTCCTCGGCACGGTCGAAGCATTCGGCCAACGAAGCCGGATCGGTGAAGTAGACACCGTGCTCCCCCAGCACTTCCCGGTTGAACGGCACGTCGTAGGCCGATGTCGCGGTCGCGGCCCCCATCGCGCGCAGCAACGACGGGTTGGTGCCACCGACCGAATGCCCGTGAACATACGTGAGCGCGTTCGCGTAGAGCTGGTCGAGGCCCCGCTGATCCCAGACCGACCCCAGCAGCCTCACCCCGGAACCGCGCGCCGCGAGCCTGCGGACGTGCGCGGTGTAGGAATCCGCGTAAGGAGCCGCCCCCACTATCACCAGCGGGTGCACCGCACCACTCCGGAGATAACCGGCCACCGCGACGTCGACGTGGTTCTCCGGTTCGAAACGCGCCACCACGAGGTGGTACTCCCCGGCCCGCAGCCCGTGTTCGGACAGCGTGTCGGCACCGACAGCGTCCAGCACGGGAGCACCGTAGGGAATGTATTCCGTGCCGACGTCGAACCGCTGCGCGTAGTAGTCCTGGATCCCCCGGGAGTCGGCGATGAGCGCGTCGGAACAGCGAACCGCCGCGGCTTCGGCCGCCCGGTAGTAACGGGACCCGAGCCTCCCCCATTTGGCACGTTTCCACTCCAAGCCGTCGACATGGGTGACAACCGGCACCCCACGAGCTCGCAGCAAGGGCAGGAACGGCGCGTTCGCGGCGTTGAAAACCACGGCCACATCCGGTGGATCCCGCAACAGGTGTCCCACCGAGACGCCGGTGTGACTCAGCGTCTCCAGGGTTTTCCTGCGGAGGGCGGGCAACCGTACCAACCGCATTCCCCGGTACTCGGGACTTCGTTCGGCCTCGTCATTGCCGTTGCGGCAGTACACGGTGACTTCGTGGCCCAGCCGAACCAACCGGGCCCCGACCTCCTCCACGCAGGTCTCGAATCCACCGTATCGCGCGGGAACACCCCGCGTACCCAACATCGCTATGCGCATCGCCGTCCAATCGAATCGGCCTGTCCGCCGTAGTTCGGCAATCAATGGTGCGGGCACTGTGACCGCTGTATAAGCTCGCGGTATCAGTTCGTTACCAGATCTCCTCCGAGACGCGCTCCTCGACTCGTCCTCGCTCTCGCGAGCCCGCGCTGTCCGAGCGACCGGCTCCCGGCACCTCGGGCAGGACTGGTAGAACCCGTTCCGCAAGACACCCAAGCCGAGGATTTCCGTGCTCGACTATCGCCGCTTCCTTGCCGACGCATCCGGTTTCCGCTCCGATCGGGACACGATACGACTGACCGTGTGCGCACTGGCGTTCATCATAGCCAGCGAGTACGAATTCCGACTCCGCGATCAGGACCAATCCATCGCGGGGAATCCTGACCTTTTCGTACTGCTCGAGATCGCCACCTACGGAGTGATCGCCTGCTGGTTGTTTCTGCGGTTCCGTCCCACGCCGAGACTCGCGACGGCCCACTGGACGACCCTGGCGGCTTACGCCTACGTCGCGGTGCTCTTCTTGTCCACAGTGTACTCTCCGTACTTCGAGATGGCGCTGGTGCGATCCTGTCAGATGGCGATCATCCTGGCACTGACGCGCACGACGGCGCGGCACTCGGACCGCGCGAGCATGCACTTCTTCGCGCACGCCTACAGTGCGCTTATCACGGTATCGGTGATCTTCGGAGTGCTGGTCCCCTTCCCGCGCAGGGAAAGCCAGCCGGATCGGTTCACCTGGCTGTACCTGCACCCCGTCGCCGCGGGGCAACTACTGGCGATCGCCGTGATCGTGCTCGCGAGCTACGTCATCGGCAGACGCAACACCAGAACCGGTCCGCGCTGGCCGCTGGGGATCTACCTCGGCATGCTGGCCGTCTGCGTCGGCGGGCTGATCGCGACGAACACCCGGAGCGCGGCACTGGCCGCAGCCGTCGGTTCGGTCGTGGCGCTGTGGATCAGGTGGCGGGGAACCCGCAGGCTGGAGATCACGGCCTTCCTGTCGGTAGGCGTGTTGACCGTGGTACTGGCCGCCGCCCCGGCCATAGCCGGGTTCTTCACTCGTGGGCACTCGATGTCGCGGCTGCTGACCCTCAACGCCCGTACCGAACTGTGGGGGTACGCCCTCGAAGCCTTCGGTCAACGGCCGTTGTACGGCCACGGCCTGAGTGCCACTCGCGGGCTCTTCCTCGACGAGATAGGACTCGGCGGCGGTCACAACGCCGTGATCAACCTGCTCGTGAACACCGGTCTGCTCGGCCTGATCGTCTGGTCGGCGTTGGTGATCGGTATATTCGTCAACACCACGCGCGCCAAGCGGCTACGACCGGAACCGCGGGCGGACCGCACCGTCATCATCTCGGTCACCTTGGGAATGCTGGCCAACTCGGTGTTCGCCGAATCCCTCGGAGCGCCCGCCAACGCGTCGGCCGTGTGGCTGCTGATGCTCGCGGCCTGGGCCGGGATGCTCCGGGCGGAAACGGAACTCGCGGGCGACGGGAACTCCGCGACCACCCGCTGACAGCGTCGAGCCCCTCTACCTCCGCACTTCCCGCGCTGCCGGGACAGCCACGATGGGAGCAGCGATGACCCGTTCGCCGTTCGAAAGCCCAGTTACGGCCCGGAAGGCAGCGGCGGTGTTTCGGAAGGCCGTCCGCGACCGCTTTCGGCCCCGCGACAGCCGGAACCACTCGCCGAGCGAGCTGCTGCTGGTGCACCCGTCCGCCGAGTTGTACGGTTCCGACCGCGTGTTCCTCGAATCGGTGCGAGCACTGACCGGGGCGGGACACCGTGTGCTGGTGGTACTGCCCCAGCAGGGTCCACTCGTACCGTATCTGCGACGCACCGGAGCACGGGTGCACCACTGCCCCACGGCGGTGCTGCGCAAAAGCGTGCTGCACCCCACCGGTCTGCTCGGTTTCCTGCGGGACGGTCTTGTCGCGCTACCCGCCATGCTTCGAGTGCTGTCACGCCGTTACGCGGCCGTCTACATCAGCACGATCACCGTTCCCACCTGGACGTTGCTGGCCGCCGCGCTCGGACACCGCGTGGTGACGCACGTGCACGAGGCCGAGGACGCCCAACCGTTACCGGTACGTGTCGGGCTGGCGCTTCCACTGCTGGCGTGCCGCGGTGTCGTGGTCAACAGTCGCGCCGCCGCCGGTGTGCTGCACCGAGCGATCCCTCGGCTGCGGGACCGGACCAGCGTGGTCTACAACGGGGTCGCCGGGCCCGAACACCCCCGCGTGGACACTCGGAGCACCCGGCCGCGACGGCTCGTCCTGGTGGGCAGGCTCTCGCCGCGCAAGGGCACGGACACGGCGGTGCGGGCACTCGCGCTGCTGCGGGAACGGGGACATCCGGTCACGCTGGATCTGATCGGATCCGTCTTCGACGGCTACGAATGGTTCGAACGCGAGATCGAGCGACTGGTGCGCGCGCACGGACTGTCGGACTCGGTCCGGCTGCACGGCTTCGACTCCGCTGTCTGGCACCACTACGCCGAAGCGGACATCGCCCTGGTGCCCTCCCGGTTCGAGCCGTTCGGCAATACCGCTGTCGAGGCACAGCTCGCCGGGTTGCCGGTGGTGGTCACCGACGTCCAGGGACTTCCCGAAACCGTCGGCGACGGCAGCCGCGGCCACATCGTCGAAGCCGACGACCCCGAGGCCCTCGCGGACGGTGTGGAACGGCTGCTGCTCGACTGGTCGGGTGCGTTGGAGCTCGCGGAGCACGCCCGTCACGAGGCAGCCGCGCTGTTCGCCCCGGACCGCTACCACGACTCGCTGCGGCAAACGATCAACGAGCTCACCGTGCCAGGGACCGACGGTCGTCGTGTCCCGCGAAGGGGCCTTCGGGCGCGAAGGCGAACCCGGTGAAACGGTCACCCATACGGCGGTGGGCGGCGGAATCCGGGTGGAGCTCGTCGGGTAGTGGTAGTTCGGCGTAATCGGTCGGACCGTAGAGTTCGCGTCCGTCCAGGTAGTGCAACCTCGGATCCTCCGCCGCCCGCTGCGCCACGATCCTGGCCAGTTCCGCTCGAATCGTTTCCAGCGTGAGCTTCCCGTTCGCCCGTTCCGCCGGATCCCCGGTGGCGAGGAAGCGCAACCGCCCGAGTTCGGACTCGGTGAGGTCGGGGGCGCTGGGGCCCGGGGTGGATTCGTGGATCGGGCAGTGGATGGGTGAGACGACCAGCAGCGGAGCGTCGGGATGCCCTTCCCGGATGGTGTCGAGGAAACCGTGCACCGCGGGTGTGAGGGCACGCAGCCGCATCAGATCGGCGTTGACCAGGTTGATGCCGAGCTTGAGGCTGATCAGGTCGGCGGGGGTGTCGCGCATCGTTCGCGCGGTGAACGGGTCGAGCAGCGCGCTGCCGCCCAACCCCAGGTTGACCAGGTCCACCCCGGCGGTGTTCGCGGCGAGCGCGGGCCAGGTCGCGGTGGGGCTCGCGGCGTTGGAACCGTGGCTGATCGAGCTGCCGTGGTGCAACCAGACGGCACGGTCCGGTTTCGGGGACGGCTCGACAGGGGCGTCGGTGCGCAGGGCCACGAGTTCGGTGGTCTCGTCGTGCGGTAACCAGATCTCGAGATCCTTCACGCGTTCGGGCAGATCGGTGAAGCGAAGAGTTCCGACCGGTCCGGTATGCCGCTGGACGTCACCTGTCGTCATGTCGATTTCGAGGGTGTCGCCCCCGCTGACGTGGGACTGCTCCACCAGCGAGCCGTCGACGAGCAGGTCGTAGATTCCGTCCGGTCGAGGCGGCGCCCCACGGTAGATCCGCTTGGTCGGCACGGTGTCCAGCTCGACAGTGGTGGCTCGGGTGCGCAGGGCGAGCCGGACGCCGGAGGGCTGGCTCTCGGCCATGGCGAGTTGTCCGTCACCGCACTGGGCGAGTGCCCTGGCGGGCAGCCGATGCGGTAGCAATCCGCGTTCGGTGTGCTCCGTCTCGACCGCGCCGCGCAGCAGATTCGCGGTGAGAGGTGTGTCGATCGGGGTCGGCTCGTTGTGCATGGTCTCTTCCTGTCGCGTGTTGGTGGCCGGGAGCCGTCGGTACGCCTCGGGGGCGCGAACGCGGACGGGGTTCAACTCCCCTGCTGTGAGGCGTCGGGCTGTGCGGCATCGGGCCAGTTCCGCAGCAGGGCATCGAGAACTTCCACGATTCGTGCCCAGGATCGCCCGCTGTCGGGAGCGCTGTGGCTGAATCCGCCCTCCAGCTCCAGGCTGACGTAGCCGTGGAAAACACTGCCCAGCAGCCGAACCGCGTGTGTCTGCTCATCGCCGGTGATGTCGTAGCCCCGCAGGACGGAGCGCAGGAGTCGCGCGTGCCTGACTCCGGCACTAGCTGCCGCCGTCTCCGGATCGAGTCGGTAACGACTCGCGGCGTAGCGGCCGGGATGCTGCCGAGCGTAGTCACGGTAGACGTCGGCGAAGGCGACCAGGGCATCCCTGCCCGCCCGTCCGGCCAGTTCGGCAGCGGCACGATCGGTGAGTTCCTCCAGGGCGAGCAGCGCGATCCTGGTCCTGAGGTCGTGCGAGCCGTCCAGGTGTGAGTACAGGCTCGCGACCCTGACACCGAATCGCCTGGCCAGCGCGGAGACCGTCACCTGCTCGAAGCCGACCTCGTCGGCCAGCTCCGCCGCTTCACCGATGAGACGTTCCGCGCTCAGCCCCGCTCTCGGCACAACATCCCCCGTCCGCAGCTTACCTAAAAGGTACTATACAAAACCTAAACCATTTAGGCAATTTGCGTATGCCCTCCCGGCGAGGCGGGAGCGGCCCGGCCACTCACCGTCAGTAGGCTCCCTCCCTGGACATCACCGCACGCACCGTCTTCCAGAGGATCATCCCGTCCAACGTCAGTGACCAGTTCTCCACGTAACGCAGATCCAGCCGCACGCTCTCCGCCCACGAGAGGTCACTCCTGCCGCTGACCTGCCACAGTCCGGTCATCCCGGGACGCACCAGGAAGCGACGGTGCATCTCCGGCTCGTAGGACTCGGTCTCGTTCGGCAGTGGCGGCCGCGGCCCCACCAGTGACATGTCACCGACGAGAACGTTGACCAGCTGCGGCAACTCGTCCAGGGAGTAGCTCCGCAGCACGGAACCGAGACCGGTCACCCTGGGATCGCACCTCGACTTGAACAGCGGCCCGGCTCCCTCGTCGATGAGCTCACCGTCGGAGGATGAGGCATCCGCGCCGGTGACCATCGTCCGGAACTTCAACATGGTGAACACGTGGCCGTTGTGACCGACACGTCGTTGCCGGTAGAACACCGGCCCCGCGCTGTCCAGTTTGATCCCCGCGGCGATCACGAGCAGCAGGGGAGACAACGCCAACAGCAAAAACAGTGCCCCTGTTCTGTCCATAACGGACTTGACGAACAGCCGCGGCCCGGTCAGCACCGGCTCGCTCAGCCGCAACAGCGGCATGCCGAGCACCTCGGACACGTGCACCCTGGGACCGGCGATGTCCATCAGCACCGGAGCCACCACCATCTCGGTGGCGGTACCCTCCAGTTCCCAGGACAGCCACTGCAGCCGTTGACGTGTCCAGTAGCCGTCGGCACTGATCATCACCGCCCGGTAGGCATCCAACCGCGCCTGCCGAGCGACGTCGCCGAGGCTTCCCACCACCGGAACGGAGTCGATCTGATCGACGTCCGCACCGCTTCCCGAGCGTCCCGCGGTGCACACCGCGCGGATCTGCCAACCGAGATGGGACTCCCTCCGGGTACGCGCGATCAGATCGCGCAGCGCTTCGGGGTCCCCCGCCGCGATGACCGGAAGCATGCAGCGCCCCGCGGCCCGCTTCCGATGCAGCAGTTTGCGCAGCACGTAACGCTGCAACAAGCACAGCACGGCGGCCGAGGGCAACACGGCGAAGATCCAGCCCCGCAACTGACCGACACCGGCGGCGACCGCCCCGAACGCCAACAACACGGCAGCGGTCAGCAGTGCCCTGCCCAACCGGTGGAACTCCTCGGCTCCCTGCCCGAGAATTCTGTGGTCCCAGGCCGGAACCAGGCCGACGAGCAGCGCGGCGGCGGTGACGGCCGCGAACAGCACCGTCCGCCACGGCTCGGAAGGGGCCGAGATCACCGTGCCACCCGCCACGGCCAGCCCCGTGGCGGTCACATCGCCGAGAGCCACCAACGAACGGTAACGACGCTCCCACGGCAACGCCCGAGCACTGTGCGACCGTGGCGCGCCATCGCGGCGCGCGTCGCGCCTCACTTCGGTGGCCCCGGCGCCGGAAACCTCCTGGCCCGAACCGCCCGCGGCGGGAATCTTCTGTCGTAGCTCGACGGGGTGTTCCCGCTGCCGCGAGGATAACCGCATTCGTACTCCAACTCACCGCGAACGCACGGGCCCATCGGCCCGCGGAACCTCGCGGATTCCTTCCTCACGGGAATGTTCGACTTGCTGTTCCCCCAGTTTTTCGAGCATCTTTCATATCACGTTACATCCAGCACACCCGCGCGATTGCGGAATATTCCCTGCGCACGACGCGATCGATGCGAACACGACGAACGTTCCGGATGGAGAACAACCTCGTAACAATTGGCTATTTTCCGTTCAAGGAAACAGAACTCGTTGCCGAACGGGGCTCAGTCGGCCCTTCCGCACCACGGGACGTGTGGTCGCGCGGCCACCGAACGCGTAGGAATTTCCGGAACGAACCCCGGGTTGTACGCGGCGGCAAGGAAGCAGAGACGGGATGGGGCACGTGCGACACTTCGATCTGATCATCATCGGCACCGGTTCGGGTAACGCGATCCTCGACGAACGATTCGCCGACTGGGATGTCGCGGTCGTGGAGAAGGGTGTCGGAAGCCACTCGTCCTACGGCGGCACCTGCCTGAACGTGGGGTGCATACCGACGAAGATGTTCGTGCACACCGCCGATGTCGCCAACTCCCCGGCCGCCGGGGAACGGCTGGGAGTCGGAGTACGGCTCGACGAGGTGCGGTGGCGCGAGATCAGGGACCGCGTGTTCGGCAGGATCGACACGATCGCCGAAAGCGGAAAGCGGTTCCGCAGGGACGAGAACCCCAACGTGACGCTTTACGAGGGCACCGCACGGTTCACCGCGGCACGGGAGCTCCGGGTGGAGACGGCCGAAGGGCCGACCACGATCAGTGCCGACCGGGTGGTGATCGCCGCGGGAGGCCGCCCGGTGATTCCGGAGGTCCCGGGCATCGAGGACGTCGAGTACCACACCAGTGACAGTGTGATGCGTCTGGAAAGCCTTCCGGAAAGCATGATCATCATGGGCACGGGTTTCATCGGGGCGGAGTTCGCGCACATCTTCGCCGCGCTGGGCGTACGCGTGACCATGGTCGGCCGTTCCGGACGGGTGCTGCGTGGCGAGGACGACGACATCTCGGCACGGTTCACCGAGCTGGCCGCACGGCAGTGGGACCTGCGGTTGAACCGGCGCGAGATCGAGGTGAGCGGTTCCGGGGAGGGCGTGCGGCTCCGGCTGGACGGCCCGGAAGGGGCCGAGACCCTCGAAGCACGGACGCTGCTGGTGGCCACGGGGCGTCGCCCCAACTCGGACCTGCTCGACACCGCCGCGGCGGGAATCGAGACCGCCGAGGACGGAAAAGTCAAAGTGGACAGCACGCAGCGCACCACCGTCGAGGGAGTGTGGGCGCTGGGCGACGTCAGCAGCGAGTACGAGCTCAAGCACGTCGCCAACCACGAGGAGCGGGTGGTGCAGCACAATCTGCTGCACCCGGACACACCGATCGAGTCGGATCACCGCTTCGTGCCGCACGCGGTGTTCTCCGAACCACAGATCGCCTCGGTGGGACTCACCGAGCAGCGGGCCGCCGAGCACGGCATCGGTTACGTCACCGCCACACAGGACTACGGCGGCATCGCCTACGGATGGGCGATGGAGGACACCACCGGCTTCGCCAAGCTGCTCGCCGACCCCGCGACCGGGAAGCTGCTCGGGGCACACATCATCGGGCCGCAGGCACCCACCGTGATCCAACCGCTCGTTCAGGCCATGGAGTTCGGCATCGACGCGCGTTCCATGGCTCGCGGCCAGTACTGGATCCACCCCGCGATGCCCGAGCTGGTGGAGAACGCGCTGCTCGGCCTGCCCTTGGACTGATCGGGCGGGTACGAGAGCGGGCGCGGATCGGCCAGGTGGGCACCGCGGTGCTCACCTGGCCGATCCGCGCCCACCACTCGCACGGTTCCCGCACCCGTTCCCGCCGGAGCTCCCGGCCCCCTGCCGACGGAAATCCCGGAGGGGAACCCCGGATCAGAGGGTGCGGGGGCGCCCGGCGAACGCACCGAGGACTGCCTGCGCCGTGAGCACTCCTATCAACACCACCAGCGACGCCGACCAGCTCGCGGTGACGTCGTGCAGCATTCCGAACAGGAAGGGGCCGGTGGAGGCGATCAGGTAACCGATGCTCTGGGCCATTCCGGACAGCCTGCCCGTGTCGGCCGCGCTGCTGGTGCGCAGCGATATCAGCACCAGCGCCAGCGGGAACGCGCTCATCCCCACGCCGATCAGCAGCGCCCAGAGCAGCGGCGCGCTCATCGGCGCGAACAGCACCCCCAGGAAGCCGCTGATGGCCGTGGCCGCCAGGCAGACCGTCCAGACCGACTGACCGTTCGTCCTCGTGACCAGGGGTGGCAGCACCATGCTGATCGGTACGCCGATCAGCAGCACCAGGCCCAGCAGCCCTCCGGCGGCACCGGCACCGGCACCGGCCGATTTGAACACCTCGGGAAGCCAGCCCATGACCACGTAGGCCACCAGCGACTGCATCGCGAAATAACCGGTAACCGCCCAGGCCAGCGGGCTGCGCAGCAACGAGGAACCTTCCGCCGTCGACTCCGCTCGCTGCCGGGCCGCGGCTCCGGAGTCGGGACCGCGACCACTGCCCGCCGAGTTCCAGACGACGAATGCCGCCAGGGCCAGCACCGCCCAAGTGGCCAGTGCCAGGCGCCATCCACCCAGCTCGGCACGTAACCAGGGAGTGAAGGCGGACCCCACGGAGCCGCCCGCGGCCATCGCCGTGGTGTAGAGGCCGGTGGCCATACCCACCCGCGTGGGGAACGACTCCTTGACCACCACCGGGATGAGGACGTTGCACATCGCGATAGCGGCGCAGGCGACCACGGTGCCTGCGAGGACGGTGATCGTGCCGCCCACGACTCGCAGCAGCATCGCCGCGGTCAGCACGCCCAGCGCGACACCGACGACGCTCCGCCTCCCCCAGCGACGCGCCAACAGCGGTGCGGCTATGCCCGCCACCCCGAAGCACAGCGTCGGCACCGAGGTGAGCGCGCTGGCCCAGACGGTACTGGCACCGAGCGCGTCACGTACCCCGCCGAGTATCGAGGAGAGGCTGGTCACCGCGGGGCGCATGTTCGCCGCGGCGAGCGCGACCCCGAGCAGCAGCAGCCCACCGCCCGCGGCCGCGTTCCGGTCTGGGAGGCCGTTGATCTCGGGGGTACTTTCGTTGGCTTGCGAACTCGTATCATTCCGGGCCTCGCCCGCCCCGGAACTGGCATCCTGGACGATCAACCGATCGGGAACGGTTTCGGTACGCGACTCGGAAGACATCGCGTACTAGTATCGCAAACGTAGGATGTTTGGATGAAAGGACCTCGCTGTGCCCTTGGTCACGACAACGAGGACCGGTTTGGTGGACCAGGTCATCGCCCAGATGCGTGAGTTAGTCGCATCAGGCGAGTGGCCTCTCGGGCAACGGATCCCACCGGAGGCGGAACTCGTCAACGCGCTCGGCGTCGGGCGCAACACGGTCCGCGAAGCGGTGCGGGCCCTGGCTCACGCGGGACTGCTGGAGGTCCGGCAAGGAGACGGCACGTTCGTACGCGCCACGAGCGAGCTGTCGGGAGCCGTCAGCAGGTTGTGCGACACCGAACTCCGGCAGGTTCTGGAGGTACGGCGCGCCCTGGAAGTGGAAAGTGCCCGGTTGGCGGCTAACGCCCGGACCGAAGCCGACGTCGCGGACCTGGAGATCGCGCTGCGGGAACGGGACACCGCCCTCGCCGAACGCGACTCGGAGCGGGTCGTGCACACCGACAGCCGATTCCACCTGCGGCTGGTGGAAGCCTCGCACAACCCGGTGCTGATCCAGCTCTACCAGGGCATCAGCGAAGCGGTGCTCTCCAGCGTGGCCACCACCTTCGACCCCGAGGTCCCCCCGGAACGCGACGTCTCCCACACCGAACTGCTGGAAGCCGTACGCGACGGTCATCCCGAACGGGCCGCGGTCGAGGCGGGCGGTTTCCTCGACGAACTACTCTCCGAGTTCACCTCGGAGGAGGAGCACAACACCGCCTGAAAACGATCAGGAGGTCATCACCGGGAACACACCCGGTCAGGGCGAGACCAGACCGCTGGAGACGCGCGGCAGACCGGCGGGGGCACCCCGGTCGAGCAACCGAAGCAACGCGTCGGTGTCCAGGTGGTGTTCCACCATGTCCCCGAGCAGGTCCAGCTGACCACGGCGCAGCTCGGCGAACGAGGTGTCCGCGGCGACGCGGAAACCCGTCCTCCCGGCGATCCGGGCGGCGCGTTCCAGGAAGTCGCGACGGAACGCGTCGTTCTCGAACAGGCCGTGCCAGTGCGTCCCCGCGACGGAACCGTGCAGCGCTCCCTCCCCGTTACCGTCGGGGAGCAGAACCAGCGGCTCGGTCTCGGGAGGGCGCCGCACCCTGCCGTGGTGAATCTCGTAACCGGAAACCGGCTGCCCCAAAGCGGTGCCCACGGGATTGCCCAGCGTCTTGGCCGTCTCGAACTCTATCTCCATGTCCAGCAGCCCGAGAGCGTCGATCTCCGCACCTGACTCGACGTGATCGACGATCCGCTCCCCCAGCATCTGGAACCCACCGCAGATTCCCAGCACCGGCAGGCCCGCGGCGGCGTGTTCGAGAACCGCCTCGGCCAGTCCGGTTCGTCGGAGCCAGTCGAGATCGGCGACCGTGGACTTGGAGCCGGGAAGCACCACAAGATCGGCGTCCGCGATCCGGGAAGGCTCCGTCACGAACCGCACCGAGACACCGGGCTCGGCCGCCAGCGCCTCGACGTCGGTGGCATTGGACACGCGCGGCAGTCGCGGCACGGCCACGCGCAACCACTGCTCGCCCACCGGTGGGGCGGGGCGACCGACCACACCGTCGGCCACGTACGACAGCGAGTCCTCCGCGTCCAGCCAGAGCTCCTCCGACCACGGCAGCACACCGTGCACGGTTCGACCGGTGAGTTCGGCGAGCTCCCGCAACCCCGGGGTGAGCAGGTCGGGTTCACCGCGGAACTTGTTGACCACGAACCCGGAAACGAGCGCCTGGTCGGCCGGATCCAGCAGCGCGAGCGTGCCGAACAGCTGGGCGAACACCCCACCCCGGTCGATGTCGCCGACCACCAGCACGGGCAGCTCGGCGGCACGAGCGAGTCCCATGTTGGCGATGTCCTGGGCACGCAGGTTGATCTCGGCCGGTGACCCGGCCCCCTCACAGATCACGTAGTCGTACTCGGAGCGCAGCTCGGAAAGCGTAGCGGTAACCGTGTGCAGCAGCTCGGCCTTGCGCTCGCGATAAGACAGCGCGGTGGCCTGCCCAGCCACCCGTCCCAGCACCACGACCTGGGAAGTGCGATCACTGCCCGGCTTCAGCAGCACCGGATTGAACCGGACGTCGGATTCGACACCGGCGGCCATGGCCTGTACTGCCTGCGCACGTCCGATCTCACCGCCCGAGGTGGTGACGACGGAGTTGTTGGACATGTTCTGCGCCTTGAACGGCGCCACCCGGGCACCGCGACGCGCCAACCAACGGCAGAGCGCGGCCACGAGTACGCTCTTGCCCGCGTCGGAGGTCGTCCCGGCAACCAGCAGTGAATTCACGTCGGATTTCATACACCACGGCCACGTCCCCGCGTGCTTACCCACCACGCGGAAGTGCCCTCGCTCACAACCCGTGCCATCGAGCGGAACGGGGGCGTGCCCAACGTGAGCGCGCCCCGGCCGGGCATCCGCGTTCCTCCCGGAGCGTTCAGGGACGCGTGAGGATCTCGTTGCCGTCCTCGGTGATCAGAATGGTGTGCTCGAACTGCGCGGTCCAACTCTTGTCACTGGTCGTAACCGTCCAGCCGTCGTCCCAGACGTCGTACTCGTGAGTCCCGAGCGTGATCATCGGTTCGATGGTGAACGTCATGCCGGGTTCGATCACCGTCTGCACCGACGGCTCGTCGTAGTGCAGCACCACGAGGCCGCTGTGGAACGAGCGACCGATGCCGTGTCCGGTGAAGTCCCGTACGACGCCGTAGCCGAACCGCTTGGCGTAGGACTCGATGACTCGTCCGATCACGTTCAGCTGCCGCCCCGGCTGCGCCGCACGGATCGCGCGCATCGTGGCCTCGTGGGTGCGTTCCACGAGCAACCGGGCCTGTTCGGAGACCTCTCCCGCGAGGAACGTCGCGTTGTTGTCACCGTGCACACCGCCGATGTATCCGGTCACGTCGACGTTGACGATGTCCCCGTCCTCGATCACCGTGGAATCGGGTATCCCGTGGCAGATGACCTCGTTCAACGAGGTGCAGCACGACTTCGGAAACCCGCGGTAACCGAGGGTGGACGGGTAGACCCCGTTGTCGACGAAGAACTCGTGCACCACGGCGTCGACGTGGTCGGTGGTCACACCGGGACGGATCGCCTTGCCCGCCTCCTCCAGCGCCTGGGCCGCGAGCTTGCCCGCGACACGCATGGCATCGATCACTTCGGGAGGCTGCACGTCGGGATCGGTATTGCGCCGCGGTGCCGGTTTGTCGACGTACTCGGGACGCTCGATACCGGACGGCACCGGACGGCGGGGGGTTTGCTGTCCTGGTTGCAGCGGGCTTCGTACGGGCATGTCCTCACTCTAGAACGTCGGCACCACGCGAAACCGCCCGCAGTCGAGCACGTGGCCCCGAAATGACCAACCACACAGCGCCGCGCCGAAAGCGGGGAGGACGACTCCGCTCAACCAGTCACGCCGGGTGCGTCGTTGCCCGGCGAGACGGTCACCAGACCGACGCGTTCGGCGGCACGCAGCATCACCGGGTCGTAGGAGACGAACGCGTGCAGTCCGTCCCGCGCCTGGCAGGCGGAGGCCAGTTGGATGGCCTCCGTGGAACTCAGCGGCGAGTCGAATCCGCTCGCGGTGTCGAGCACGTCCTGCCCGACGGGTAGTTGTTCGATCTTCGACACCACGATCGAGGCAAGATCCTCGGCCGCGGGACCCGCCGTACGAAAACTACGGAGTATGTCGACCCTGGAGACCGCGCTGGTGGCACGTGGCTGTTCCCAGTTGCTCCGGATCCACACGCTGAGCGCGTTGCTCTCCGGCTCCGCGGCGATCAGCTTCTGCAGGGCCGAAGAATCGAAGTAGATCACATCCACTCCCGTCCACGGTGATCTCGCACCGCGCCCGGAACGGCACGGTGCGCGACAACCTAACACACCGGAATCAGCCGACCCCGTCGAGAAACTTCTTCGAGACCCGAACCGCCCGCTCCGAAGTCCCGGCGTCGGTCACCAGCACCGCGAACGACAGGTCCCCCCGGTACCCGGTGAACCAACCGTGCGCCCGACTGCCGTCGCCGAACTGTGCGGTCCCCGTCTTACCCGCCACTTCGCCGAGGCCGGACAGCTCGGTGGCGGTCCCGGAACGCACGACCTCCCGCATCATCTCGCGGAGTTTCCGCAACGCCTGTTCGGAGGGGGCGCGTTTCGCCTGCTCGTTCACTCGCGTTTCGGCTGATTCGAGCAGTTTGGGCGTGGGCATGGAGCCGTGGGCCACCGAGGCGCTGGCCAGCGCCATCCCGAACGGACTGGCGAGCACCTTGCCCTGGCCGATGCCGTTGACCGCACGCGTCACCTCATCCTCGGAGGAGGGCACTTCTCCCGTCAGGGTGGTTATGCCGGGGATCGCGAAGTCGGCGCCGATTCCCAGTTTCTCGGCGGCCGTCGGCAACGCCGAGGCCGGCAGCCGGGAGGCCAGTCCGGCGAAGGTGGTGTTGCAGGACTCGGCGAAGGCCTTCTTCATGGTCACGCGGCCGAGGTCGAAATGATGCGCGTTGGGCAGTGTCTTGCCGTTGAAGGTCCGCTCCGCGGGACAACCGAGTTTCGTACCGATGTCGGCCTCGCCGGCTTCGAGAGTCGCGAGAGCGGTCGCCATCTTGAAGGTGGACCCCGGCGGGTACTGCCCCGTCAGCGCCAGTGCGCCCTTGTCGTCGGCGGCCTTGTTCTGCGCGACGGCCAGCACCCCGCCGCTGGAGGGGCGCATCGCCACGATCATGGCGGGCTTGTCGATCGGGTCGACCGCGTTCTCGGCGGCACGCTGCACCTTGTCGCTGAGTGTGGTCCGGAGTGCCTCGGTAGGCTGGGGTTCGGCCCGGTGCAGCGTCTTCAGCTCCGCGCCGGAGGAGTTGGCCGTGAAGACGCGCCAGCCGTCGCTGCCGTTCAACCGGTCCTTCCGGTTCTCGGAGATGGCGGGAAGCACCTGGGAGGCGTAGTCCTGTTCCGAGGCCACCAGGGCGGTCCTGTCCGGGAACCGGACCCCCGGTAATTCGTATATCGCGGACTTAACCCGCCGGTAGTCGGACAGGCGCAGTGTGACCACGGTGTAGGCCTGGTTCTCGGGCGTGTCCTTGGCGCCCTCGACTATCCCCCGCTTGGTGACGCTGGGGGCCACCGGTTCCAGGCCCCGTGCCAGTGACCCGGCGACCTCGGAGAGGTTGTCCACCTCCTTGCGCACCACGGTGACGCGAATCAGTCGTTGGGGCCCCATCAGACGGGTACCGTCCCGCCCCAGGACCGGCGCGGGAGTGGCGGGATCCAGCTGGTAGTGCAGGCTCTGCCCCGAACCGAGCTCGGGATGCACCACGGAGGGCTGCCAGTGGACCTTCCAGGAGTCCTCGTTCTCGCGCAGCTCGAGTTCACCGTCGTAGTTCCAGACCCGATCGGAGCCGAACTTCCACGAAGCGCGGAACTTCGCGGTGGTGGGACTGCCACCGTCACCGGAGTCGACCCCGGTGACGGAGGCCTCGACCTTCTCCGGCGAGAGATTCCGCCTGGTCTCGCCCAGGAACTTTCGAGCGGTTTCCGGTGCGTCGGTGCGGCGAGCGGCCGCCGCGTTGTCGCCTGCGGCGAAGTCACGCAGATAGGCGGCCGCCGCGTCCTCGGCCGAGGGGCCGGAGTCGAACACGCCGCAGGAAGCCAGCGGCAGGGTAACGAGCAGTCCCGTCAGAGCACTGAGAGCACGAGCTGTACGCACAGATCGCAGTATGCCGAAGAACCGTCCAGGTGTCGTGCGTGCTGTGTTGCGCAGAACGCACCATGACACGACCGAGGTCGCTGAACAGGAGGAAAGTATCCATCGAACGCATTACGGCGAGTAAGAAGTGTTTCGATTCACAATCACCCCGCCGTCATGCCCGGGCTCGGGCCTCGTCACGGCGAGAGCCGGGCGGGATGTTCCGCCGAGCGAACGCGGGAAAGAGCCGGGGCAGCAGAGTTCGACTAGAGCAGTACGGTGCTGAACGTTCCGGCCCGCCGGAATCCGATCTTTCGGTAGGCCGCTCTGGCGGCGATGTTGAAATCGTTGACGTAAAGGCTCGCCCTGCGCCCCATACCGCGCACCAGATGGTCGGCGACGGCCGCGGTACCGGCTGCCCCCAGTCCACTGCCACGCCGATCGGGGCGTACCCAGACCCCCTGGATCTGACCGACGGTACCGGAGATCGCACCGATCTCGGCCTTGAAGACCACCTGGCCGTCCTCGAACCGGGCGAACGCGCGTCCACTGGCTATCAGATCGGCCATTCGCGCGCGATAACCCACGGCACCACCGTTGCTGCGGGGATCCACGCCGACCTCCTCGACGAACATGGACACCGCCGCGGGCAGGTAGCTGTCGAGTTCCTCGGAACGGACCTGGCGCACCGCGGGGTCCACCCACCCCGCGGGAGGTTCGGACATCGCCAACAACGGCTGCTCGGGACGCACCTCCCTGGCGGGGCCCCAGTTGGCGGACAACTCGGACCACAGTGACATGACCTGTCTGGCGGGGCCGACGAGCGAGGAACACACCCGCCTGCGGCGAGCCGCGCGGTCGGCGAAAGCGCGCATCGCGTCCCTGCCCCCGCGCAGCGGTATGAGATTGGCACCGGAGTAGCAGAGCCCCTCGAAGCCGCTGCCGAATCCCCACAGCTCGCCACTCAGATAGACCGGATCGATCTCGGCGGCCTCGATTCGGGAAAGCACCATGCAAGCGGCCACGGGATCCGATTCCAGCAGGGAACGAACGCTTGCCAAGTCCCTTCCCTGTAACAACCGCGCACCCGCGAGCTTGAGCACTGCTCAAGCGTGCCAGAAACCCGTAGGACAACGCCGCACGAGACATCCCGGAAGTGAGGTATTCCGCACCGAGATCACCCGATCGAAGGAACTTTTCGAGCAGGATCGCCAGCCTGACCAGGGAATCCCGCCGGACAGGACTCCCCGCTGGAACAGGTCGGAACGGCCCGCCGACGACGGGCCGCCCCGAAACCACCGGCCTGTCCGCGGTCACCGAACCGTCGCGAACAACCGGGCCGTCCGCTGCAGCGACAGCCGGACAGCGGATACCGCACCGGTCAGCCGACGGTGACGGTCGGCGACTCGTCGGAGCTCTGCTCCATCCCCTCCGCCAGGCGTCCGGCCTCCTCGATGAGGGTTTCCACGATCTGGTTCTCCGGCACGGTCTTGATGACCTCGCCCTTGACGAAGATCTGTCCCTTGCCGTTGCCCGAGGCCACCCCGAGGTCGGCCTCGCGGGCCTCGCCGGGGCCGTTGACCACGCAGCCCATCACCGCCACCCGCAGCGGAACCTCCATGCCCTCCAGACCGGCGGTGACCTCGTCGGCGAGCTTGTAGACGTCGACCTGCGCCCGCCCGCAGGACGGGCAGGACACGATCTCCAACTTGCGCGGCCGCAGATTCAACGACTGCAGGATCTGGGTGCCGACCTTGATCTCCTCCACCGGCGGGGCGGACAACGACACACGGATCGTGTCCCCGATCCCCTGCCGCAGCAGCGATCCGAAGGCCACGGCCGACTTGATCGTGCCCTGAAAAGCCGGACCCGCCTCGGTCACCCCCAGATGCAACGGGTAGTCACACCGCTCGGCGAGGATCTCATAAGCCCGCACCATCACCACGGGATCGTTGTGCTTGACCGAGATCTTGACGTCGTGGAAGTCGTGCTCGGCGAACAGGCCGGCTTCCCACAACGCCGACTCGGCGAGCGCCTCGGGCACGGCCTTGCCGTACTTCTCCATCATGCGCGGGTCGAGCGAGCCCGCGTTGACGCCGATGCGGATCGGGGTGCCGGTGTCCTTGGCCGCCCGGGAGATCTCCTTGACCTGATCGTCGAACTTGCGGATGTTGCCCGGATTGACCCGGACCCCCGCGCAGCCCGCCTCGATCGCCGCGAAGACGTACTTCGGCTGGAAGTGGATGTCGGCGATCACCGGTATCTGGGACTTCCGCGCGATGATCGGCAACGCCTCGGCGTCGTCGGAGGTCGGGCACGCCACGCGCACGATGTCACAGCCCGACGCGGTGAGCTCGGCGATCTGCTGCAGCGTTCCGTTGATGTCGGTGGTGTTCGTCGTCGTCATCGTCTGCACCGAAACCGGGTGATCACTGCCGACACCGACCGGCCCGACCTGTAACTGGCGGGTTT
>NZ_FOMZ01000014.1 GCF_900112765.1 Actinopolyspora alba | reverse complement strand
CTCGATTTCGCCGAGTTCGATGCGGTGGCCGCGGATTTTGACTTGGTGGTCGGTGCGGCCGAGGAATTCGAGGGTGCCGTCGGGGTGGTAGCGGCCTTGGTCGCCGGTGCGGTACCAGCGTTGGTTGTTGGTGGTGATGAAGGAGGTGTTGGTTTTGTGGGGGTCGTTGCGGTAGCCGTGGGCGAGGCCTGCGCCGCCGATCCAGAGTTCGCCGGGTACCCAGTCGGGGCAGTCGTGGCCGTGGGGGTTGACGACGCGGTAGTGCTGGCCGGGGAGGGGGTGGCCGTAGGGGATGGAGACCCAGGTGGGGTCGATGTGGGTGACGTCGTAGACGTTGGACCAGATGGCGGCTTCGGTGGCGCCGCCGAGGGCGGCGAGGTGGGCGTTGGGTGCGGTGGTGGTGAGGCGGTCTTTGAGGTCGAGGCCGATCCAGTCGCCGGAGGTCATGGCGAGGGTGAGGCTGGGGAGTTGGTGGGTGTCGGTGGTGGTCAGGAGCATGTCGAGCAGGGTGGGCACGGTGTTCCAGATGGTGATGTGGTGCTGCTGGATGAGGTGTGCCCAGTGGGTGGGTTCGCGGCGGGTGTTTTCGGTGATGGTGGTGATGTGTCCGCCGGCGGTGAGGAGGCCGAAGATGTCGTAGACGGAGAGGTCGAAGTCGAGGGCGGAGATGGCGAGGACGTGGTCGTGGGGGCCGATGGTGTAGCGGTGGTTGATGGCGTCGATGGTGTTGGCGGCGGCGGCGTGGGTGATTTCGACGCCTTTGGGGTCTCCGGTGGAGCCGGAGGTGTAGATGATGTAGGCGAGTTCGTGGGGTGAGGGTTGGGCTGGTTGTGGGAGGGGTTCGGCGTGGGTGGCGGTGGTGAGGTCGATGGGTTCGGTGGTGTGGGGCCAGTCGGGGTCGGGTGTGGTGGTGATGAGGGCGTGGTGGGCGTGTGCGGAGGTGAGGATGCGGTTGCGGCGGTGGGGTGGTTGGTCGATGCCGATGGGGACGTAGCAGGCGCCGGCGGCGAGGATGCCGAGGACGGCGGTGATTTGGTCGGGTCCTTTGGGGATGGAGACGGCGACGGGGTCGCCGTGGGCGATGCCGCGGCTGCGTAGGTGTCCGGCGATGGCCAGGGCTTGTTGGGTGAGTTGGTGGTAGGTGAGCGTGTGGTCGTGGCCGTGGACGGCGATGCGGTCGGGGTGGGTGTGTGCGTGGGTGAAGATCGGTGGGTGCAGTAGTCGTGGTGGGTTTCCGGGTCCGGTGTCGTTGACCCGGGCACGCACCTCCGCCTGCCCCACCGGCAACGGGACCGGCAGGGTTCGTGACCAGGAGTCGGGGTCCGATGCCAGCGATCGCGCGCGTTCGGCGAAGGCTTCGAACATGGCGGCGGGCACACCCGCGCTGAACAGGTTCTCGGCGGTCTCCCAGTTGATGAGCACTCCGCCGTCCTGCTCGATCAACTGCAGGTCGATCCAGACGCCCGGGGTCTGTGAACTCATCCAGACCGGCTGTCCGAGCAGGTCGAGGGCGGATCGGTCGAACAGCTCGCCCATGCCCAGCACGCTGGTGAACACCACGCCCGAGCGGTTACCCGGCCCGGTCGTCGTGCGCGCCAGATCCCGCAGCACCGAGGTGCCGCCGTAGCTGGAGTGCGCGGCATCGCGCCGGTACTGGTCCTGGACCGCACGGGCGCGTTCGGCGAACGGAAGGCTCCCGTCGGGACGGACTTCCAGCAGCTGTAGATCCGTGAAGTCACCGACCAGGTGCTCGACGTCCGGGTGCACCGGGGCCCGGTTGAACACGGGCAGGTTGAGCAGGAAGTGCGGATCGTCGCTCCAGGCCGCGAGCACATCGGCGTACGCGGTCGCGAGGGCCATCGAGGGCGTCACGCCGTGGGCGCGGGCGTGCTCGGCGAGCTGGGCGTAGGCATCGCCGGACAGCCACGTGTGACGTCGTACGCTGGCGACCTCGTCGAGCCGCTCGGGTGCTGTTGCCAGGGGGAGCGAGGGCGCGGTCGGCAGCGACTCGGCCCGGGAGCGCCAGTACTCGGCGTCCCGGTCACGGCGGCCTCGCCCCGACTGCGCGACCAGCCGCAGGTAGTCGCGGAAGTCCAGGTCCACCGGCGGTGTGTCGGCGCTGTTCGCGGCGTACAGTCGCGCCAGGTCGGAGACCACGATGCCGAAGCTCCTGGCGTCGCAGACGATCATGTCGATGTCGAGGAACAGGCGGCACGCGTCCTCGGCGAGACGGACCAGCCGTACGTCCAGTCCCTGCCCCTCCGCTATGCGCAACGTCTGGTGGGACATGCGCGCGCGCATCCTCGCCAGTCGCTGTTCCGTCGTATCCGCGTCCAGCGCGCGTAGGTCCACCACCTCGTCCAGCCCGTGGCGCGCGGGGTGGACGTGCTGGACGCCGTCATCGTCGATCCCCGTCCGCAGCATCGGGTGGCGCTCACGGAGCGCGCTGACCGCGGCGTCGAGCCGATCGGGATCGAGGTAGGTGTCGAACTCGAAGTAGAAGTGCGAGCCGGTCCGGAGCGGCATGCCGGGCTGGCGGCCGGACCAGTAGGCGTGCTGCATGGGTGCCAGCTCGAAGGCCTCGTCGTCCGCCGGTTCCGGCGCTTCCCGGTCGGGGCTCCCGCTCCGGTCCATGAGCCGCGCCCACGCGGCGATCGTGGCCTCCTCGATCAGCTCGCCGAAGGTGACCTCCACGCCCGCCGCCTGCCAGGTGGAAGCCAGGTTCATGACTCCCAGCGAGTCAAGACCGAGTTCCGTGAGGTCGTCCTCGGCCCCGATATCGGAGATCGGGATGCCGAGCCTGGCCGCGACGGCCGCGCGGATCTCTTCCGCCCGCGGGGTGCGAGGGCGCTCCGTCTCGTCGGTTTCTCGCTCGATCATGCGGACCCTTCCTTCACGCCGCGGTGTAACCGGTCGAAGCCGTGGCAGATCCCGATGTACGTCGCGAGCAGTTCGTGGGCGAACTCGTGGGAGAACCGGTCGGGGTTGAAGAACAGGAGGACACGGATGGTGTCCTCGGTGGGCACGGCCACCAGCTCCAGTTCGAAGCGGGTCGCGACGTCGTCGGGGACGAGGACCTCGATGTCCAGACCTCCCGCCCGGGTCGAGTAGACGGGATCGGGCATCATCTGGAAGACCACGTCGTCCAGCCTGCGACTCGTGTCGTCCGGGGTGATGGGCAGCATCTGTATCGGCATCGCCTGGTGGACGAAGGCGTCCATCACGGTGGAGTGGGTGGCGCGCAGGTCGTCGGTGAGGCCGCCCCCGGGCGACAGCCGGGTTCGAAGAAGCACCATGTTCGCCAGGAAGCCGACGGTGTCCCGGTATTCCGGCGTCCGGTTGGCGAACAGCGTGGCGACCAGCAGGTCGTCGCTGCCGCTCACCTGCCGCAGTGCCCGGTAGTAGGCCGTCAGCAGGCTGACGAACAAGGTGCTGCGCTCCGCACGCGCTACCGCGTCGAGCGCGGTCGTGGTATCGGCGTCCAATGTGTCCTGCACGAGATCGGTGCGGCGAGCGGCTCCGGGCGTGGCGCGCGACATCGGCAACGGCGCGAGCGTCATGTCGCGGAGCTGTTCGGACCAGAACGAGGTGAGCCGCTTGCCCGCGTCCGAGGCCAGGTGCCGTCGTTGCTCCGCGGCGAACTCGGAATAGGGCTTGGCGGCTTTCGGCACCGCATCGTTCCCTGTGCGGTCCAGGGCGGTGCACAGGTCCTGGAGGACCACGCGGCACGACCACGCGTCGGTGACCATGTGGTGCATGTTGAAGCAGAGAACGTGGTGGTCGGCGGCGAGCTTCCACAGGGTGAGCCGTACGCAGCTCTCCGACGGATCGATACGGGTGCTCAGCTCGGTCCTGATGGCCTCTTCGACCGCCGTTTCCGGGTCGGGTTCGCCGGAGAGGTCGACCTCGTTCAAGGGGGGTGACGCGCTGTCGGCGATGAGCGCTCTGAGCCTGCGTCCACCCCCGGTGAAGGTCGTTCGCAGCGACTCGTGCCGCGTCATCACCTCGGCGACGGCACTTCGCACGCGCGCTTTGTCGACGGGCCCGTGTATGCGGCACAGGGTCGGGCAGTTGAGGGCTCCCTCCTCGCCGCGGTAGCGGTCGAGGAACCAGAGCAGCGTTTGCCCGACGGAAGGCTGGGATTCGGCTGCCACGCCAGCAACATAGCCATCGGCGAGTCCCCGTCCGGGCGGCGATGAAAGAAAAGTGCGAGAACTTGACCGCCGGTACCGAGTCCCGGCGGTCGTCACCTTCACGAACCTGTCGCGCTTTCGGACACCGGCGCGGTCGAGGCTCCATCGTGGATCGGCGGTGTGTGTCCGGTGGTAGCGCCCGGAGGCACCTCGCGCCAACGTACGGCGGGCACGGGCCGAACCCGTGGCACCGTGTGATCTCGGAGGTCAGCGATGAGTCGGAACCCGTTCGAGCGTGAGGGGAAGAACTACGCGGTACTGCGCAACGAGCGCGGTCAGCGCTCGCTGTGGCCGGTGGACGAGACCGTGCCGACGGGTTGGAGCGTGGAGCACGGCCCCGCCGAACCGGACGACGCCCGCGCCTACGTCGAACGCGTGTGGACCGACGTGCGTTCCGTCGGCGGGCGGGATACCGGTCAGCCCACCCTGTCGGAGCACTTCGAACGGATCGTGGCCGCCCACCCGGGGGAACCCGCGGTCGAGGCGAGCGGGGAATCGCTGACCTACGAGGAACTCGCGGCGCGGGTCAACAGGCTCTCCCGACTGTTGATCGAGCGGGGGATCGGTCCCGGCGACCTGGTCGGGTTCTCCATCGCGCGGGGTGTCTGGCTACCGGTGGCGGCCCTGGCCGTCGCGACGGCGGGAGCCGCCTACGTTCCCCTCGACCCGAGCTATCCCCGGGAATGGGTGGAGCACGTGGTGGGTGACGCTTCGCTGGACCACGTACTGCACAGCGGATCGCACGATGTCCTCGCGGGCGTGGCGGTCGTCGACCTGGACGATCCCGAGGTCGGCGACCTGCTGTCCGCCCAGGCCGCCGATCCGGTGCCGCGGCGAGAGCTTCTCCGGCCGCTGACGGCCGATCACCCGATGTACGTCATCTACACGTCTGGTTCGACAGGGGTGCCGAAGGGCGTCGTCGTGCCGCACGCCGGTGTCTCGGACCTCGTCGCGACGCAGCGGACGTGGATCGGCGCCGGGCCGGGTGACCGGGTGTTGCAGTGGGCCTCGTTCAACTTCGACGCGGGCTTCTGGGACATGACCCTGGCGCTGTTGTCCGGGGCCACCCTGGTTGTCACCGACGAGCGCGACATCCTGCCCGGTGAGGAGCTGCACCGCACTCTGCGGGAGCGGGAAATCAGTCACGCGGTGCTGCCCCCCGTCGCTCTCAGCCTCACCGAGAGTGCCGGTGTGCTGGAAGGCGGAGTGCTGTTGTCCACAGGGGATGTGTGCACGCCGTCGCTGGTGCGCGCCTGGGCGCCGAACCGGCGCATGTACAACGGCTACGGCCCCACCGAGATGACCGTCGGTGTCACGATGGCCGGCCCGGTGGAGCCCGATTCCCCGGTGAGCATCGGCCGTCCCTGGCCGGGCAACGAGGTTCGGGTGCTCGACGAACAGCTGCGCCCCTGCACGACCGACGAGGAGGGCGAGCTCTACCTGGTCGGTTCCGGCGAGGCCCTGGGGTATCTGAACCGTCCGGGGCTGACCGCCGAACGGTTCGTCGCCGATCCCTTCGGCGAGCCCGGTACCAGGATGTATCGCTCCGGTGACCGCGGTTACCGCTCCGGCGACGGCGAGTTGTATTTCGCGGGTCGGTCGGACCACCAGGTCAAGCTGCGCGGATTCCGCGTCGAGCTGGGTGAGATAGAGGCGGCTCTGGACTCCTGTCCCGGAGTGGCGCTCAGCGCCGTGGTGGTGACCGGCGCGCTCGACACCGCGCGCATGACGGCCTACGTCGCGGCGAGCGGGGGAAGCGAACCGGAGGCGAACGACCTGCACCATCGGCTGGCGCGCAGGCTTCCCGCCCACATGCTCCCCGCCGACATCGTGGTCCTGGACGCGCTGCCGACGATGAGCAACGGCAAGGTCGACAGGCGTGCCCTGGAAGAGCGGAGCGCGCGGACGTCGCGATCGGTCGGCGAGAGCGGTCCGAGCGAGCACAACGCCGATCATCGGGACCTCGACGGGCATGCTCGGGACCTGGACGGGCTATGCGAGCTGGCGGCGTCCGTGCTCGACGTTCCGTCGATCGGGCCGGACGAGAACTTCTTCGACCGGGGCGGGCACTCCGTGCTCGCGGTCAAACTGGCACGCGGCGTGCGGAACGAGTGGGGTATGACCCTTCCCGTCCGCCTGATCCTCGAAAGCCGGACGATGGCCGACCTGTGGAAGAGGCTGCCGGAGTCGTAGGCCGCCACGGCGCGTTCGCGCCATCGGCTCCGCGATTCTCGGGGGTGAATCCTGCCGTGCTGAATCCGTCCCCGGTCCAGCCCGTTCCCCGGTCCAGCCCGTTCCCCGGTTCAGCGCAGTACGAGCCGCAGCTCGGTGTATCCGAAGAGGAATGTGCTGTAGACCCTGGGCGGGGCCGCCAGCACCTCGATCGTGCTCACCCGGCGGATGATCGAATTCAGCACGGCGGTCAGTTCGAGCCTGCCGAGGAAGGCGCCCAGGCAGAAGTGCGGACCGTGCCCGAGGGACACGTGCGGGTTGTGGACGCGGCCGACGTCGAAGGAGCGGGGCTCGTCGAATACGGCCGGATCGTTGTTGGCCGAGATGTTCCACATGCTCACGATGTCGCCCGCGCGGATGCGTTGTCCGCCGACTAGCAGCTCGCGGGTGGCGGTCCGAGCGAAGTGCATGGCGGGCGTGACCCAGCGCAGCACTTCTTCGACCGCCGTTCCGACCGCGGCGGAGCCTGCCGTGAGTCGGTTCCACTGGTCTTCGTGACGTCCCAGGGCGTCGAGTGCTCCGATGGTCGACATTCGGGTGGACTCGTCCCCGCCGAGGATCAGGCTGTAGCAGTTGAGGGCGATGTCGTCGTCGGACAGCGGCTCGTCCTCCACTCGCACGTTCGCGAGCATGCTGATCACGTCCTCGCCGGGGCGTCGTCTGCGCTCCCGCGCCGTTTCGACGAAGTAGTCGAGGATCTCGTTGCGCGCTTCGAGGGGATCCATCGGATCGGCGTCGTCCGCGTCGGAGGACAGCGCGCGCTTGTTCCAGGCGAGCAGGTCCGGCCGGTCCGACGCGGGCAGCTCCAGCAGATCGCAGATCGTGTTGATCGGCAGCGCCTCGGCGACCTCGGCCGCGAAGTCCACCGGCCCCGTCCCCACGACGGCGGCCACCAAGTTGTCGGCGCGGGTCGTCACCTGTCGCTCGACCCGTCGGATCAGCCGGGGCGAGAACGCCTGCTGCAGCACGCGGCGCAGCGCACGGTGGCGTGGCCGGTCCATGACGGCCAGCATCCGGCCCCCCGCGGAGTCCCCGCCTCGCAGCAGCACGTCGAGCACGGTGCCGCGAGCCGAGCTGAGGCCCGCGGAATCCTTGTAGCAGGCCACGACATCGGCGTGCCTGGCCACCGACCAGAATCCGATGCCGTGCGGTGATTCGTGCCAGGCGACCGGCGCCTCCGCACGCATCCGCTCCCAGTAGGCGTAGGGGTCGTTGTCCACCAGGGACGCGGGGTCGGTCAGGTCCAGTGGCGACACCGATCGAGCTGTCAGCGTCATGTTCTCGGTCCTCGTCGAAGCTCTCGGGGCGCGTGAGAGGTCCCGCGCGGGTCTGACGGATGAGCTTGGCAGGACGGACGCGTCCGAGTAAGCGGGATGAATGAAACCAGAAGGATTCGGTGAGTCCGCCCCCCGCCGCGTGCCATCGTCTGGGCGCCATCGACGAACAGGAGGGCGGCATGGAACCGCGCGAGTGGGTGAGATCCCTGGAGCCTCGCGGTGTCTCCGCTCGGTCGGATCGAGCCCGGACCCTCGTGATCTGCTTCCCGCACTCCGGCGGCTGGGCCGAGAGCTTCTCGACGTGGCGCGAGCACATCCGCCGCCTCGACGGCGACGTGGATCCGCCCGGTGTCGAACTCCTGGCCGTCCAGTACCCGGGGCACGGCGACCGGATCGCGGAGGAGCCGGAAACGGATGTCCGGGTCATGGCCGAGGCGATCAGCGCGGAGCTCGCCGCCCTGGACCCGGTGCGGTCGCTGCTCTTCGGTCACAGCTTCGGCGCGATGGTGGCTTACGAGACGGCGCGACTGCTCGAACGAGCCGGAACGGCCCCGGCCGCGCTGGGGGTCAGCGGTGCGCGCGCGCCTTCCGCGGCGCCGGCGGTCTCGCACGATGTCGCCGCGCTGCCGGACGAGCGACTCTGGCGACGCGTGGTGGAGCTCGGCGGCGTCGACCCGTCGTTGGCCGAGGACCCCGAGCTGCGCGAGCTGCTGTTGTCCGCTCTCCGCGCGGACATCACCGCGCACGGGCGATACGTGTCCGCGCCCCCCGTGGGCCGGCTGGGAGTCGACATCCGTTGCTATCTCGGCTCCGAGGATCCGCTCGTACCCGGTGATGTGGGGCCGGAATGGGCGGCATGGACCACGGGGAGCCTCGCCACGAGGGTTCGCCGCGGCGGACACTTTCACCTCTTCGAGAACCCTCGCGATCTGTTGGCCGATCTGCTGCGGGAGCGGGTCGGAGCCGGTTCGGGGGCCGCGGCATGAACGCGAACGCCCCTTGGGCCGGCCAGCGCGTCGTCGTCACCGGCGGTGGTTCGGGCATCGGGGAGGCGACCGTGCTCAAAGCGGTCGAACTCGGGGCCGAAGTGCTGGCGGTGGGCCGCGACACCGACCGTCTGGAGCGGGTGGCCGAACGCGCGGCACCCCGCGTACGCACCCACTCCTGCGATGTCGCCGAGCGGGGCGCGGCAGCGACGATCGCGTCCGTCGCGCGTGAACGACTCGGCGGGATCGACGCCGTGGTCAACAACGCCGGGCACGCGCGATTCGCACCGCTGGAGCACGCCGGGCCGGACGAGTTCGAGCGGATGCTCGCGACCAATGTGGTCGCGGCGGCCGAGCTGATCAGGGCGGCTCTGCCCGAGCTGCGGGCCAATCGCGGCAGCGTCGTCAACGTTTCCTCGGTCGGCGGTGTGCTGGCCATGCCCGGGCGCGCTTACTACGGCGCGAGCAAGGCGGCCCTGAACTCGCTGACCCGCTCGTTGGCCACCGAACTGTCCCCCGAGGTTCGGGTCAACGCGGTGCTTCCCGGTCCCGTGGACACCAAGCTCTGGGAGGAAGCCGCTCCGGACGACGTCGGGGCGCTCCGCGAGCGGATCATCGCGGGTACTCCGATGGGACGTTTCGGTGAACCCGGCGAGGTGGCCACCTGGGTCTGTCACCTGCTCGACCCCTCGGGCGCCGCCTGGGTCACCGGATCCGTGATCGCCGTGGACGGTGGCAGAACGGCCTGAACCGACATCCCATCGAGCCCAGTAGGAGGCAAGAACATGCCCCAGGACACGCCGATCTTCCCGGTAGCGTCCGCGATCCCCGCCTCATGGTTGTACGAGTCCTTCCGGCAGGCCAACGAGCAGGAGCGGCGAGTTCCGTCGCTGATCAAGCTGAACGTCGGTGAGCCCGCGTTCGGCCCGCCGGAATCGGTCGGGCGGAGCTTGGCCGACGCGGCGCTCGACGGTCGGACCCGCTACATCGACGTGCAGGGGCTTCACGAGCTGCGCGAGAGCATCAGCGACAAGCTCGACACGGCCAACGACATCGACGCCCCGGTCGATCACCTCTTCGTGACACCGGGCTCGTGCGAGGGGCTGGCAGCCCTGATGCGGACTCTCGCGGAGCCGGGCGGCGAGATCCTGATCCCGGAGATCCACTGGCCGGTACACTTGCAGCAGGCGCTGCTGGCCGGTCTGCGCCCGGTCTTCTACGGGCTGGACGACTCGTTGGCACCGGACCCCGAGTCGATCCGCGACGTTTCCACCGCGAACACGCGAATCCTGCTGTTGAACTCGCCCGCCAATCCGACCGGTGCGCTGCTCGGGCGTGACGTGCTGGAACGGCTCTACGAGCTGGCCGCCGAGCGTGGATGGCAGATCGTCAGCGACGAAGCGTACGAGGACTTCGCGTTCGAGTCGGAACATCTGTCGACGGCCTCCCTCGAACGCGACGTGGAGCCCTCCCGGCGGCTGGTCAACAGCGTGTTCACCTTCTCCAAAGGGCTGGCGATGACCGGTTACCGCCTCGGTTACGTGGCCGTGGGCCGCCCTGAGGTGTGCTCCGCGATGCGGATGGTTCAGGAGTCGAGCATCATCGCTCCTTCCGCCCCGATCCAGTACGCCGGGCTGGAAGCGATGCGGGCGCGGGAATCGCTCGCCGAGAACCACAAGTACGTGCGAGCCAATCGGGACAGCGTGTTGCCCACCCTGGTGGAAGCCGGGCTGTTGCCCGCCCTGCCGGGGGGCGGTTGGTACGCGATGGTCGACGTGTCGGCCAGCGGCCTCTCCGGAGAGGAATTCACCGCCGAGCTCCTGCGGGACGAGCACGTCGCGGTCGTACCCGGCAGCGGGTTCTCCGCCCAACCGGAGTTCGGCGCGGACGGGACACTGCGCCCCGTGCTGCCGGGAGGCATCGCCAGCCGGTTGGTGCGGATCGCGTTCTGCGTCGATCACGGGCAGTTGGCGGCCGGTGTCGAACGCATCGTGTCGTTGGTCGAGCAGCGGAGGAAGGGCTGATGGACACCGAAGTCTCTTATCACGGTTATCTCCGTCTCGGAGAGCTGCTTTCGTTGCAGCATCCGCTCTCCGAGACGCACGACACCGAGCACACCGTACTGTCTGAGCACTTCTTCATCATCTGCCACCAGACCTGCGAGCTGTGGCTCAAGCAGATCCTGGCCGACCTGTCGGCCGTCGAGGAAGCGTTCTCGACGATGCGTCCGGCCGAGTTGGAGCGGGCGGTCGACCTGCTCTACCGCGTGGGTGATCTGCTGCGAATGCTGCACGAGCAGCTGGTCGCGCTGGAGCGGTTGCCCCTGGAGGACTTCGCCGACTTCCGACGCCACCTGGGGTCGGCGAGTGGAGCGCAGTCCTCCCAGTTCCGCGAACTCGACCGGATCATCGGGAACGCCTCCCGCAGCGGCACCCTTTATCCGGCGTTCGCGCGCGGAGTGGAACGGACCGGCGGCACCATGGCCAAGATCGTCGAGGCCGGAGTCGCCGCCGGCACCGAGCACCGCATCGTCGAAGCACTGCTGCACCTGGGTAACGGCTACCTGCGTTGGAAGGTCGGCCACGTGGGGCTGACCAGCAGAGTGCTGGGTGAGACCCCGGGAACGGGCGGTAGCTCGGGTGTGACTTATCTGCTGGACCGCGCGACGCTGCCTTTCACGGAACTGCGGTTGCTTCGCGGCGAGGTTCACAGGCGGGTCGCCACCGCGGAGGGGGCGGCAGCCGATGGGCGCGACTCGCGAACCGAGTGAAGCGCCCGGCGCGTTCCGGCCGCTGGCGGAGCCGTCGCTTCCCGTGGGACCGGAGCGCTCCACGGCAGGAGAACGGCGTGCTCGTGCCCCGGCGGTTCGCTCCGGGGCGTCGCGGGATCGTCCTGCTCCGAACGAGCATCGACGCTAAGGTTTCCGGCACGATGTTCACCTCGATCACGCCCGGCGGCCCGGTGGGCGAGTTCGTGGAGTCGATCTGGCTCCACGAGGGCGGGAACCCGGCTCGGCGCGCTGAGCTGCGGCTGCCGACCGGCGCTGTCGAGCTGATGTTCAACTTGCGGGAGGATTCCTTCCGGCTGCCCGGTGGGACCGCGTCGAGCGGGATCTCCCGGGGCGCGGTGGTGGCCGGGCCGTACCGCCGCGCGTACGTGTTGGACACGACCCAGCAGTCGCGAGTGCTCGGGGTGGTGTTCCGCCCCGGCGGCGCGCGGCCGTTGGTCGAAGCGCCGTTGCACGAACTGTGCGAGCGCCACGTGCCGTTGGAGGAGCTCTGGGGAGCGGACGCGGACCTGGTGCGCGAGCGGGTGCTCGCCGCGCCCGATGCCGGGGCACGGCTGCGTACGCTCGAATCCGTCCTGCGCGAGCGGTTGGCCCGCCGCGCCGAGGCAGCTCACTCCGCGGTGGCGCATCCCGCGGCCGTGGCCGCGACCGCCTGCCTTTCCGGCGCTCTCGGGAGTCGGCGCATCGGTCGGCTCGGTGAGCGCCTCGGGTGGACGCCACGGCGGGTGGAACAGGTGTTCCGTGCCGATGTGGGGCTTTCCCCGAAGGCCTACCAGCGGTTGTGGCGCTTCCGGGCGGCGCTGGAGGGCATCGACGAAGCCGGGCGGCTCGGCTGGCCCGCGTTCGCGACGGCGCACGGTTACTACGACCAGGCGCACCTCATCCGGGAGTTCCGCTCGCACTGCGGCCTCCCTCCCACCGAGTACCTCCGGCGACGAGGCGAGCGGCTCAACCACGTGCCGCTACCCGTCTGAGGCGTTTCGCATTCGTCCAAGACCCCGGCGTCGTCCGCGGGCACCGTGGCGGGTATGGATCGGCAACGCTTCATCGACGACAGCGCCCGCTGCCCGCGCGGGCGGCTCGCACAGGAGGGCTACGGTGGCGCTTCCGGCGCGCCACCCGGCCACGAGGAGGTTTTCGACCTGCTGCTCGCGCGGGTGGGACCGGTAACCGGCGAACGCGTGCTGGACGTGGGGTGCGGCGGGGGGCGCCTGCTGGAGCGGCTGCTCCAGCTGGGAGCGGCGGAGGTGGCCGGTGTCGATCACAGCACCGACGTCCTCGACTTCGCCCGTCGCCGCAATGACGACGCCTGCCGGGCGGGGACCGCACGATTGAGCCTCGCCGACGTCCGTGAGCTCCCCTTCTCCGACGGCGAGTTCTCGCTCGTGGTGACCACCAACGCGTTCTTCTTCTTCGAGACTCCCCACACCGTGCTCACCGAGATCCATCGTGTCCTCCGGCCCGGCGGTCGGCTGGTGGTGGCGACCGTGCCGGGACCGGAACCGCCCGACAACGTCTGGGGATCGGCCATGCACGTCTACACCGACGAGGAGCTCGCGGAGCTGCACCTCGGTGCTGCCTTCGCCGACGTCGAGGTCGGCGTCGAGGACGGAGTCCAACTAGCTTTCGCCGGTAAGCCCCGGTAAGCCCCGTAAGTCCAGGCAAGTCCCGGGGCTCTCGGGCGTCGTCCGCCGCCCGCCGTCCCGCTGGATTTCCCGGCTCCCGCGCTACTTCCCGTCGATTTCCGCGACGAGACGTGCGGGAGCCCGCAGCCGGAAGGACTCCTCGATCAGCTCCGCGGCTTCGGCGCGATCGACACCATCGAGCCGGACGAGCAGCATCGGTCGACCGTTGTAGTGGGAGGTAGTGAAGAACTTTTCGGGTTCGGCTTCGAGCAACGCTTCTTTCTCCTCGACCGAACCGACCCACACCACGAGCGCTTCCGGCTCGTCGCGAACCCAGCTGAACCCTCGTGGCTTCGTCCGCCACGACGGTTGCCCGCCGTAGGAGGGCTGTTCGTAAGCGCCCGGCAGACCGCGAGCGATTTCGCGGATCTCGTCGATGGTGACCATGACCGCAGCCTGCCCTATCGCGCCGTCCGTGTCTCGCGATCGTCCGTGACCGGCGCGTTGTCAACGGCTCCTGCCGCTGCCGAGCCAGGCCAGCACGGCGAAAGCTCCCGCCACGACGGCGAACACGATCGTGGCGTTGTCCAGTCCGAACAACGTGGTCAGGTAGCCGAGCAGGATGCTGGAGCCCCCCGCGGACAGGTAGGCGACCACGTAGATCATCGCCGAGGTGCCCGCGCGCTGCTCGGGCCTCGCCAGGGCACTGAGCATCCGGAAGCCGCCCATGAACATCAGTCCCCAGCCCGCACCCAGCACGACTGAGCCGCCGAACAGCAGCACGGCGCTTCCTAGGATCACCGCCGTCGCCACGGCGGCCAGGCCGAGCAGCAGTAGCGGAACGGCCAGCCGCACCGCGCGCGTGCCGTGCCATCCCGAAGCCAGCACCTGCGCTACGCTGCCGACCCCGGCCAGCACCGTGACTGTCAGCCCGCCGACGAAGTGGGAGTTGCTCCCGACCAGTCCGCTCGCCACCGACGGCCCCAGCGACATGAACATCCCGCCGATGGTCCACGCCGCCAGCATCGTGGTGGCCAGCAGCGCGAACGTCCTGCCCTGTCCCGCGGGCACGGTCGGCCGCTGCGGACGCGGTATCCGGCGCGGCTCACCACGTCGGCCGGTCACGGGCTCCGGCATCGCCACCACCCCGAGGAGTAGTAGCACCAGTGCGGCGATCAGCACGAGATAGCTCAGCTCGGTGGGAGCGGGAGCGAACTGCACCAGCGCCCCCGCCATCACCGACCCGACGGCCATTCCTCCCGACGCGGCGATCCCGTTCACCAGCGGTCCGCGTCCGCTGCCCGGCGGTTGGAAGTCCAGCAGCGTGGCGCTGACGGCGCTGGTCACAGAGCCGGTGGCCAGTCCCTGCAGTATCCGACCGGCGCACAGCCACCCGACGCCCGGTGCGAACGCCAGCACCAGCATCGAAACGATCTCCAGCACCAGCGATCCGAGCAGCACGGGGCGTCGTCCCAGGTGGTCCGACAACGAGCCGAACAGCAGCAGGGCTGCCAGGATCCCGACCATGTAGACGGCGAAGACGAGAGTCAGCACCGTGCTGGAGAAGCCCCATTCCCGCTGATAGACGGCGTACATCGGGGAAGGCGCGGTGGAGGCCATCAGAAACACCGCGAGAATCGCTCCCGCCAGCGCGAAAGAGGTGCCGGATCGTTGTCGGCGAACGCGTGCGTGCTTCGTGCCTGGTGGGGCTGTCGTGGCGCTTGGCTCGGGCGGCATGATTCTCCTCACCGGAACGAGTCATTCCGCGTGGGGCAACACGCCCTCGGAGCGGATCATTCCGCTCCGAGGTACGCTGTGGTCATGACCACAGCCCAGCACGCCGTGGACTACGACGAACGCGTGATCAGCGCGGCTCGCGAGGTGTTCGCGCAGCAGGGATTCGCCGCTCCGGTCTCCGAGATAGCCGAGCTCGCCGGGGTCGGAGTGGCCAGCATCTACCGGCGTTATCCGAACAAGCGACGCCTGGCCGAGCGAGTTCGGATCGCCGCCATGAGTCGTGTCATCGCAGAGGCGGAGTCCGCCGGGGAGGTCGAGCCCGACCCCTGGGCCGCGTTCGTGCGGTTCGTGCGGGGATGTCTGCGCGCGCACACCGGGATCGGCGTCGTGCTGCCGCCCTACGAGGAGTCCGAGGACGTCTCCGAGGAGCTCACCCGGCTGCGGCAACGCATGATCGAGCACATCGAGGAGCTGGTGGTCACGGCCCAGCGTGCGGGGCAGCTGCGCGGTGATCTGCGCTCGGCCGATGTGTTCCTGCTGTTCAAGCACCTCAATCCGCCGCTTGCCACCGAGGAGGACCGCCGTGCCGAGCTGCGGCAGCGCTACCTCGAACTGCTGCTTCCCGGGCTCCGGGAGCGGGCGGACCGGCTACCAGGGGAGGCGCCCGACTGGGACGAACTCTTCCAAATGTGCGTTCCCGGTGGACAGTGACACCCCGGATCTATCCGGCCGGTCCGGCCTCACGTCTTTTCGGGTGTTCTCCCGGCGCGTTACGCGATTCGGGGAGCAGGTGATCTTCGCACCGCTCCGTCGGCCGACTACCCTGCGCGTGTGGGCATACCTGCATGGGTCTGGTTCGCCGTGGCGGCGGTCGCGACAGCGGCGGGCGTCACGCTGCTGATCACCGACCACGCGCGGCGAACGGCGAAGAACCGGGAAAGAAGACGTTGGGCGGCGCTGCGTGGCTGGCAGTTCGCCGAGTTCGACCAAGTGCTGCCGACCAAGTGGCAGCGGGGTCTGCTGCCGCAGTACAACGGGGCGGTGGCCACCGACATCGTGGCCGGGTCCACCTTCACCGCCGACGGGAGGCGCCAGGTCTCGGTGCTCGACCTCGTGGTCGGCGGCAGGACGGTGGCGGTGCTGCTCGGGCTCCGCTGTCGCCGGTCGGCCGCCACCACGCTCGAGCTGTGGTTGCCGGAGGTGCCGGTTCCGCCGGAGTCCGAACTCGACCTGCTCGGCCCGGTCGGCTCGCGCTACGCGTTCGTGGGTGACGTCGCCACGGCTCGGCCGCTGGTCACCCCGGACGTGGTCGACGCCGTCGAGGAGTTCGGCGACGACGTGACCGTGGCCTGGGCGGAGAACGACTGGGTGCTCGCGGCGCTCGAACCCGCCGCGGCCGAACCGGAACAGCTGGAGAGCGCGCTGCGCGCGTTGGGCCGGTTCGCCGATCTGCTCGATCCGTTCGAAGTGGACCCCAACGGCGAGACACCCAGCGCGGAGCGTCCCGACGACGAGATAATCCCGAGCCCCACCACCGAGGACGACACCGCCTGAGCCGAGCCCCGCCGCGCCGCGGGGCGCCCCTCGGAATGGCGCGGTGCACCCGGGTGCGGGGCAACGTGGTCGGACCCCGGTGCGGGAGGCCGTGGTTGGGCACCGCCACGTGTCCCACCCGTACTGCTCGGCGATTTCGAGGAATCGACGCCGCCCGAGGAATCGACGCCGCGCTGGGGTGGCGATTTCGCGAGAAATTGACACCGCCGGTGGCTCCGCACGCCGTCGTGCGGGGCCGGGGTGGACGCACGCCGGAAGACTCGGGACTCCGCCTACCGAGCTCTCACCACCCGAGCCTTCCGTGGACCGACCGGAGAACTTCGGTGGTGGCGGGCATCGGGGAAACTCGCGGGTAGGGTCCGAAGCATGTCTACCGCTCTCGTAACCGGTGCCACCGCCGGTATCGGGCGGGCTTTCGCCCGCAGGCTCGCAGCAGAGGGCTACGATCTGGTGCTCGTCGCCCGTGATTCCGAACGGCTGGCTTCGCTGGCCGAGTACCTGGGGGATCGCTACGGTACCGTCACCGAGCGGTTGCCCGCGGATCTCACCCGGGACGAGGAACTCGCGGAGGTCGAACGTCGCCTCGGCGACGCGACCAGGCCGATCGACCTGCTGGTCAACAACGCGGGTTTCGGTACCTCCGGTGCTTTCTGGGACACCGACCCCGAGACGTTGCGGCAACAGGTGGATCTCAACGTCACGGCCGTGCTGCGGCTGACCCGCGCCGTTGTTCCGGTGATGCGCGACCTCGGTCGGGGCGACGTGATCAACCTGTCCAGCGTGGCCGGATTCTTCGCCATGTCCGGCTCCACCTACTCGGCGACGAAGGCCTATGTCACCACGTTCTCCGAGGGGCTTTCCGCCTCGCTGGCGGGCACCGGAGTACGAGTCATGGCGCTTTGCCCCGGCTTCACCCGCACCGAGTTCCACCAGCGCGCCCGGCTGGAGATGAGCTCGTTGCCGAAGGCGTTCTGGCTGGACGCCGACACGCTCGTGCACGAGGCGCTGCGCGATCTGCGCCGCGGCCGCACCGTGTCGATTCCGGGAGCTCAGTACAAGGCCGTGGTAGCCCTCGGCAAGCTGATACCGAACCGGTTGCAGCGGTTCGTCGTCAGCCACGCCGCGCCGGGGCGTACCTGACCCGAGTACCGATCCGACGATTTCGGCTCGGTGTGGTTCCGGCGTGGCCGCGCCGAGTCGTATTCCTCCGGGAAAAACGCCAAAAAATGAAAATTTATCACGTCGTGCTCGCTCGGACGGGGTAACACAACGGGTCGGAAGTGCTGCTACTTTCTTCGCGGTGACACCCTGTCCGGAAGACACCGGTGTTCGGTTTCGGATGAGCTTCCCGGGAGATGTCGTCGATCGCCGACAACGAACACGGTTTTTTCGGAAAGTGGCAGTCCTGTCAGCAGTCATTCGGAAACGAGTTCACCGAGAACCGGAGACACGACATGTCAAACCGAGCGGCATTGGGATCCTCCCTTCCAGCGACCGGCATCGAGAATGCCTACGAACGGTTCGCGCCGTTGGCCGAAAAGTACTGGGGTCCCGATCTGCACAACGGGTACTGGTTCGACGGTGCGGACGACAGTTCACTGGAGGAGGCCACCTCCAGGCTGGCGGGACTCGTGATCGACAAGCTGCGCGTGTCGTCCGGAGACCGGGTGCTGGACGTGGGGTGCGGTAACGGCCGTCCCACCGTAGCGGCGGGGATCCGTACCGGTGCCGATATCACCGGTATCGACGTCAACCGCCGTGCGCTGCGAGAGGCGGCCACCCACGCCAGCTCGAACGGTGTGTCGCACTACGTCTCCTTCGAGTACGCCGACGCGCTCAACCCACCGTTCCGCACCGAGAGTTTCGACGCGGTGATGTCCGTCGAGTCCTCGCCGCACTTCGAAACGGGCGAGCTGTTGTCCAGCATGGCCCGGTTGCTGCGCCCCGGCGGACTTCTGGTGCTGGAAACGCCCTACGCGCGAGTTCGAATGACCGAGCGGCTGCGCGTCCGCACCGCCGAGTACTACGAACTGATCCAGGCGGTGTCGCTGGACACGTTGCAACGACACTTCGAACTCGCCCATGCCGCGGGGCTGGCGCCGGTGGAGTTCCTCGACATCACCGAGAACACCGCCCCCACCTGGCCGACGGCACTACGTCGGTTGCGGGACGACTGGGGCGAGATCGAGCGTTCGCTCGGCTCCGAACTGCCGGAGCGTGCGATCGCCACGACAAGCGCGTGGCGCGAACTTCCCGAGCTGGGAATCATGATCCTCACGTTGCGTCGGGACGACGCGCTGTCCGCTGCCCCGGAGAGTGTGACACCGGGGGTGTGACACCGAGGCGTGTGGCGGGCCTTGCGCCCGGGCTCCCGAGTCGGTGATCCTGGTCCGCGGTTTCCGCGTCGCGAACCGCGCCGCCGAGCGGGACGAGCACGACGGGCGACGCCGTTCGGATGGGAGTTCGCCGGTCGCTCTCCTCCGGTGATCCGGTCGTGCGCGATTCGTGGTTTCCGTTCGGCCGGAAACCACGAATCGCGCCCCGGGATCGTCGTCGCTACCCGATGTCTCCGCCCTCGGAGCGAGAGCCAGCGGGAGGTTCCGTCAAGCGAGTAGCTCGACAACCCGACCGGAAGACTCCGGTCAGGCGTCGCTGGTGGCGAACTCCTCCTCGGGAGCCACGGATTTGATCCAGTCCAGGCTGGGGGCGGCGAACAGGGTCATCGTGGTCAGTTCGGTGAATCCCATCGAACGGGCGAGCAGCTTGGATTCCCGGTTGGACGTGGAGATGTCACCCACCACACGGGTGGCGCCCGCTCGGTAGAGCGCCCGGATGGTCGCGTCGGCCAGTTTGGTGGCCAGCGCCTTGCCCCGGAAATCCCTTCGCAGTCCTATCCATTCGACGTGCCCCCAGTACTTCTGGTCGAAGAACGGCATCGAGGCCAACACGAATCCCACTTTCCGCGAGCCCACCTCCGCGACGTGGCAGGCTTCCGGTTGTTGGTCGAGATGTTTGGCTATGGCTCCCAGCGACCACACGCTGTAGGGAAATACCGAAACGTCGAAAATCTCGTTGCCGAGTTCAAGTATTTCCGGGACGTCGCTGTTCTCGATCGGGCGTACTTCGGCGATTGATGTCATGGCGGAAATAGTAACCGTTGGTTCCTTTTCGGGACGCATCCCTATTTGTTCACACGATCAGGTGAGATTTTTCGTTCTGGCTAAAATTGACTTCGGTTTCGGGTAATATCTCCGAAACTCGTGCCAGGGCGAAAATGATCACCAGCCGGAGCGGTATGCTGCTGGTCGTGGAGGAACCAACCGCGCACACTACTGTTGACCAGCGACGTCGAGACCACCTCGCCCAACTCGTCCGGGACCTCACGGTCGTGCACGAACCGGTCACGCTGTCCTCGGGACGTCGGGCCGACTACTACGTGGACCTGCGCAGGGCCACGTTGCACCACGAGGCGGCGCCGCTGATCGGAACGCTGCTGCGGCAGCTCACCTCGGACTGGGACTACACGGCCGTTGGCGGGCTCACGCTGGGCGCTGATCCGGTGGCCACCGCGGTACTGCACTCCTCCGGCGCCCCGCTGGACGCGTTCGTGGTGCGCAAGAACGCCAAACAACACGGCATGCAGCGTCGGATCGAGGGGCCGAACGTCTCCGGACGTCGAGTGCTGGCCGTGGAGGACACCTCGACCACCGGTGACAGCGTGCTCACGGCGGTCGAGGCCCTGCGAGAGGCCGATGCCGAGGTGCTCGGAGTGGCCACCGTGGTCGACCGCGACACCGGAGCCCGCGAGGCCATCGAGGCCGCGGGGCTGCCGTACCGCTCGTTGCTGGGGGTCACGGATCTGGGGCTGGACTGACGGAGCGACGAAGCACTATCAGCAGGAGTCTTGGTGATTCCCAACGACAGCTCCGGGGGGCACCGGAGCGCGTCCGATGACCAGCATCCGGCCGACGGCTCCCGGGACGCCGACCGGCAGCGGGACGGGTCGGGAGCTTCCGAGCACGGAACGTCCGAGCAGGGGCAGTCCGAGGCCGGGCCGACCGAGTGGGGTGCCCAGGTCGGGGTGGGCCCGTGGGAAGGGGAATGGCCCGCGGACGAACACTACGATCCCGAACTCCTGGAGCAGGGTGATCGTCGCAACGTGGTCGACCACTACCGCTACTGGAGTCGGCGGGCCATCGTGGCCGATCTGGACCGTAGGCGGCACGGCTTCCACGTCGCCATCGAGAACTTCCAGCACGACCACAACATCGGAACGGTCGTACGCACCGCCAACGCCTTCGCTGCGCGGGAGGTGCACATCGTCGGCCGCAGACGCTGGAACCGGCGCGGCGCCATGGTCACCGACCGCTACCAGCACGTGCGCCATCATCCTGGGCTGGACGAGCTGCGTGCCTACGCCGAGGAGCACTCGCTGCGGGTGGTCGCCGTGGACAACACGCCCGGAGCCACCCCGATAGAGCGGGTCGAACTGCCGGCCGACTGCGTGCTGCTGTTCGGGCAGGAGGGGACCGGCCTCGGTGACGATTCCCGCCGCATAGCCGATCTGGTGGTCTCCATAGCGCAGTTCGGCTCCACGAGGTCGATCAACGCCGGGGTGGCCTCCGGGATCGTCATGCACACCTGGATCAGGCAGCACGCCCGGCTGGAGAACGCCTGGTGACCTAGCCACTCCGGGGCGCCGGGGCCGCTCTTACGATCTCCGGCGAGCTCTCGATCACTGGCGGGTGGCACCATGAGGGCGATCGGTAGTGTCGTACTCACGTGAACCGGCGATTCCCCTCCGCCGGAGCGTTCGGCACAGGCGGTCCCGGTGGTGCCGCCGATTGGTTTCTCCAGTGTCCGACAATGAAAAGCAGGTCATGGTCAACTCATTGCGTGCGTATCTAGCGAACCTGGTCCGCGGTGCTCTGATCGGTACCGCCGAGATCGTTCCCGGTGTAAGCGGTGGAACGATCGCCCTGGTCACCGGGATATACGAAGCACTGATCGGTTCCGCGGGGCATCTGCTCAGCGCGTTGCGGCTGGCCGTGGCCGACGTGCCGCGCGGCGCCGGTTTCACCCGCGCGGGCGCCGAGTTCCGCAAGGTGCGCTGGGACGTGGTGCTTCCCGCGCTCATCGGGTTGGTGTGCGCCGCGTTGATCGCCGCGAAACTGCTGGAACCGGTGATCGAGGAGCACCCGATCTCCTCCCGCGCGGTGTTCTTCGGACTCGTGCTGGCCTCGCTGTGGGTTCCCATATCCATGATCGGCCGGGCCTGGCGGGGTGCCGACGTCATCACGGCCGTGCTGGCCGCGCTGCTCGCGTTCGGGCTCACCAGCCTGCCCCCGACCGCTGTCTCACCCAACCCGCTGATCGTGGCGCTGGCAGCGGCGGTGGCGGTCTGCGCCCTGGTGCTGCCCGGGGTTTCCGGATCCTTCTTCCTGCTTTCCTTCGGGCTCTACGAGACGACGCTCTCCGCACTCAACGAGCGGGACATCGGCTACATCGCGACCTTCGCGGTGGGAGCGATCATCGGTCTCTCGCTGTTCGTCAAACTGTTGCAGTGGCTGCTGGAGCACCGCAGGCGGATCACGCTGGTCGTGATGACCGGGATCATGGCCGGTTGCCTGCGCGCCCTGTGGCCCTGGCAGACCGAGGAGCACCGCGAGCTGCTCGCCCCCTCGGGCAACGTGGGTGTGACGGTGCTGTTCTTCCTGCTGGGGGTGGCCCTGGTGGCGACGGTCCTGGTGATCGAGCACCTCGCGCTGCGGACCAGGCCGAACGACGACGAACCCACCGAGCAGATCTCCAGGGTCGGCTGACTGAGGGTTTCGGCGGCTCGGTTGGCGTAGGGGCTCGGGTGGCGGAACCTCGCGCACGGCTCTCGCCGCGGGTGCGAAGTGGCGCGGCGATTTCGCGAGAAATCGACGAGGGGTGCTCGCCAGTCGCCGCCGCGGCGTCCTCGGTGGCAGGAGTTCGGTCGTGCCGCCAAGCTCCGTTGCCGAGCTCCCCGTGCCGATCTCATTGCAGTGAGATCACGCCCGCGACGCCGCCGACGAGGATTCCCAGCAGCAGCGCGTAGAGCAGTACACGCAGCACCGGCAGCCGCCGCGGTTTCGGCTGCCGCGGCGGTCGCTGGTTCGGTGCGGGTGCGGGTTCCGCGTTCCCGTTGCCGGTCGCCTGGGCGCGCAACGCGGCGGAGAGCACCCGTTCCGGATCCGGGTCGCCACCCGTCGAGGACGTACTCATGCCCTTCAGCGTAGGTATCCGTGCGGTTTCCGTGTGGGAGTGGTGCTCATCCGACCAACCTGGCGGTGTTGTCCGGTGCCGCCGGGACCACCGCCCCCTCCTTGAGCACGTGCTCGGGCCGCAACCGCTCGTCCAGTACTACGAGGTCGGCGGCCAGTCCGGTGCGGATCGAACCCAGGCGATCGGACAGGCCCAGCAGCTCGGCCGGTTTGGTGGAACAGGCAGCCACCGCCTCCGGCAGGCTCAGTCCGCAGCGTTCGACGAGGTTGCGCAGTGCGGTGTCCATCGTCAACGTGCTGCCCGCCAGTGAGCCGTCCGCCAGCCTGGGCTCACCGTTGGTGACGGTCAGCGGCAGGCTGCCCAGTTCGTAGTGCCCGTCCCCCGCCTCCGTGGCACTGATCGCGTCGGTGACCGCGACCGTGCGCGAGGGGCCCGCGTGCTGTGCGACCAGCCGCGCCACCGTCGGGTGCAGGTGCACCATGTCGCAGATCATCTCCACGGTGATCCGCTCGTCGTTCAGCAGGGCGCCCACCGGCCCCGGCTCGCGGTGGTGCAGCGGCCGCATCCCGTTGAACAGATGGGTCGCCACGGTGGCTCCGGCGTCGATCGCCGGGCGCACCTGCTCGGCCACCGCGTCAGTGTGACCGACGGCGGCTATCACGCCGGCCTCGGCGAGCTGTTTGACCGCTTCGACGGCACCGTCGAGCTCCGGTGCCAGCGTGACCATCCGGACCTCACCCTCGCCGGCTTCGAGCAGTTCGGCGACGCTTTCCGGATCGGGGGCGCGCAGCATGTCGGTGTCGTGGGCGCCGCACCGCACCGCCGAGAGGAACGGCCCCTCCAGATGGATTCCGGCCAACAGTCCCTCGCGCACAGGTCCGAGCAGCGAGCTGATCTGTTCCCGGAGTTGCGGTACGGAGGCCGTGACCAGGCTGGCCAGCATCGTCGTCGTGCCGTGCGCGCGGTGCGCGGCCACGGCGGTGCTGATCTGCCGCCTGTCCCGGCTGGTCAGTGATCCGCCGCCTCCGCCGTGGCAGTGGATGTCGACGAATCCGGGCACGATCCAGTGGCCGCTGAGCTCCGGCCGCAGTCCGCCGGGGGCGGGGCCTTCACCGATCTCGGCGATCCGTCCTCCCTCGACGCGGATCCAGCCGTCCCACGGCGCTCCCTCATCGGTGACGATCCGCCCGCCGATCAGCGACGGCTCGGTTGCTTCGTTGCTCACAGTCTCGGCGTTCCTTCCAGGAGCGGCCGCGGTCGGTGCCGCTGGAGTCGCCCCGTGTTGCCGGGCGAATGTTTCGGGTTGCTAATCCGATCCTGCGACATCGACCCCACTTTGGTCTACACCACCTGTCGGAGACGTGGTGTGTGCCGCCCTTTCGGGGCAACCGGCGAAATGAATCGATTCATCCGGTGGGCGTGCGGACACGAAACGTGATGTTCCGGCGGTGTCCGCACCGCCTATGGAAGGGCGCACCGCGAAGGGCCGCGTAACCGAGAGCGCGCTTATCGGATGAGCAGTGCCGAGATCACGTACGTGGCCCGGATTCCCGTGGAGGCCCGCGCGATGACGACCCCGACGTTGTGCGGAACGCCACCCGAGGCCGGGGCACCCGCGGCGAGAGCCGGCGGGGGTCCGCCGCTCGCGCCGCCGAGCGAGCCGGGCTGTGGAACTTCCGGTCAGGCGTTGCCGAGCTGCTTCTGCAGCGCTTCGAGTGCCCGGCTGGCCGTGGATTTCACCGTTCCCTTGGACACACCTGTCGCCTCGGCGATCTCGCCCTCCGACATGTTTCCGTAGTAGCGCAGTACCAGCACCTCACGCTGCCGCCGGGGCAGATGTCCCAGCGCGGCCACGATCGCCTGGTGCTCGCTGGAGAGCATCGCCAGTGACTCGGCGGAACGCGCGTCGGGCTGGTGCGGCGGCTGGTACTCGCGTGCGGTCTTGCGCCGTCGCAGCACCGATCGGCTGCCGTTCACCACTGCCGTGCGCAGGTATCCCACGGCGGCTTTGGAATCCCGCAGCTGCGACCAGTTGCGATACAGCCCGGTGAACGCCTCCTGCACCACGTCCTCGGCGGTCGCCGGGTCGTCGACGAGCAGTATGGCGAGCCGCACCATCCGCATCTGCTGGTTGCGGTAGAGGTCCTCCAGTGTCATTGGTGCCTGGGGCTGATCGTCCTGTTCGTCCGATCCGTCCAGAGCACGTAGGTGGCCGAGCGTGCGCTCGACCGAGCGTTCCACTCCGCTGGTTCCGTCCCCGATCACGATTCAGCAAGGTACCGGCTCAGCCCCCGGTTCGTCTGCTTACCCGGTAATCTCCGCAAGAAACTTGTGACCAACACATCGTCAGAAAGGGTGGAAATGGCCACTTTCGTCGTGCACATCCGATACGGCGAGGACCGTGAACTGCTCGAACGGGTCCGCCCGGAGCACCGGGACTACTCCAAGAGCCTCTCGGACCGAGGGGTGCTGCTGGCCGGTGGACCGTTCGTCGACGGTGACGGCGCGATGCTGGTCTACGAGACCACCGACCGTGCCGAACTCGACCGCATCCTGGCCGAGGACCCCTACACCAGGGAAGGTGTGCTGCGCGAGACCACGGTTCGGGAGTGGAAGGCGGTCACCGGGAGCTGGCTCGGCTGAGCCGAGCCTCGGCCGAACCCCGGCGGCTGGTCTCCACCGGTCGTGCCGAGTTCGGCGCACCGGCGCCCGCGACCGGCGACCTCACCCGGTCCGGCTGGCAGGATGAGGTCATGATGACGCGAGGAAACCTGCTGGAACCACCGGAGACGCTGCTGCCCGAGGCCAGCGATGCGCAGGCGGAGCTGGACCGGGGTGACGACCCCGCCGACGTCGCGGCCCGACACCCCACCTTCAGCGCCGCGTGGGCCCGGCTCGCCGAGCTCGCCCTGGAGTCCGACAGCCCGGTGGCCGCCTACGCGTACGCGCGCACCGGCTACCACCGCGGCCTGGACGCGCTGCGGAAGGCGGGCTGGAAGGGCTTCGGCCCCGTCCCGTGGCACCACCGTCCGAACCAGGGTGTGCTGCGCTCCGTGGCGATGTTGGCGAAGGCGGCCCGGGACATCGGCGAGGACGAGGAGTACCAGCGTTGCAGCCAACTGCTCGCCGACAGTGATCCGGCATCCCTGGAGGCCAACGGCATCTGACCCGAGCGGGCCGGGCCGCGGGGGCGGTCCGGCCGCCGGTCACGCCGGTGCTCGCCGGGGAGCGGTTCCGTCCTGCCGTAGCCGCTCACCAGCCGGGCCGGACGTTTGGGTCGCCCACTCGTGTGCCCGCGACCGACCCCCGAACGGGTTCCGCCGGGGGCTCTTGCCGGGAACGTGTCCGGGCTGACCGAATCACGCGCCGTGATTGTCGCAGAATGACAGCGTGCAGCGATTTCGCCAGGAACTCCTCCGACGAACGCAGCGTCTGCTGCGGACCGGCATCCCGATCGTGCAGTGCGCGATCTCGGCCGGGCTCGCCTGGTTGATCGCTCGGCACGTGGTCGGCCATCCCGAGCCCTTCTTCGCGCCGATAGCGGGTGTGATCGCACTCGGTATCTCGTTGGGACAGCGGCTGCGCCGCGCCGCCGAACTGGTCGTGGGGGTCAGTGTCGGTGTGGGGATCGGCGACGTACTGATCTCCGTCATCGGGACGGGGGCGTGGCAGATCGCGCTGGTGGTGGCGCTTGCCATGAGCACGGCCGTGCTGCTGGACGCGGGCGGCGTGATCGTCATGCAGGCGGCTTCGTCCTCGGTACTCGTCGCCACCCTGCTGCCGCCCGCCACGATGGGTGGGCTCAACCGCATGGTCGACGCCGCGATCGGCGGTGTGGTCGGTCTGATCGTGGCCGCGCTGCTGCCGCAGAACCCGCTCGCCGTGGCCCACCGCTACGGCAGGACGGTGCTCGGCTCGTTGGCCGACGCGCTGCGCGGCATCTCCGCCGCCATGGCGGGCGAGGACAGTGCCGCCGCCTCCGACGTGCTCGTCGCCGCACGCAAGAGCCATCGCTCGGTCGAGGAACTGCGTTCCGCCCTGACCACCGGTGACGAGATAGCCAGGTACGCTCCGATCCGCTGGCGCAACCGCGGGGAGCTGGAGCACTACCAGACCGCCGCCACTCCCGTCGATCGCGCGTTGCGGAACACCCGGGTGCTCGCCCGCCGTGCGCTGGCCGCGCTGCGCGACGAGGAGCCCGTCCCCGATCCGGTACCGGGCATGTTGGAGGAACTGGCCGGGGTGGTGGTGCTGCTGCGGGACGAGCTGGCCGACGGCTCGGAACCGCTGCGCACCAGGGAAGCGGCCCGTTCGGTCGCGCGCCGCACCACGGTTCGACTGGTGTCCGAAACGGACTTCTCCATGCAGGTGGTGGTGCTGCAGATCCGTTCCATCACGGTGGACCTGCTGCAGGCCACGGGACTGAGCCGTTCCGAGGCGCTGAACAGCCTGCCCTCGCTGCACCCGGATTCCGGGGAGGATTCCGCCGAAGCCCCCTCCGACCAGTCTCGGAGTGACCCCCCGGAGTGACCCGCGCCCGCGCCACGGCAGTTCCCCGCCACCAGAGGTCTCCATCCCGGAGCGGGCCCCCGGGGGAGGTTCCGATCGAGCATCTCGACAGCCCGACCGGAAGGCTTCGATCAGCAGCTGTCCAGCACACCGCGCAGCGTGGTCCGCTCGGCTCCGGTGACGGTCAGGTCCCAGTTGTGCTTGGTGCCGATCCAGGCCCTCACGTACTCGCAGTGGAAACTCTCGTCCGGTGGTAGCCACTCGTCCGGGGTGTCGTCACCCTTGGACTGGTTGACGTTGTCGGTGACGGCGAGCAGCTGCGGGCCGGACAGGTCGTTGGCGAACCGCTCGCGTTTCCGCTGTGTCCAGTCGGAGGCCCCGGAGCGCCAGGCCGCGGCCAGCGGAACCATGTGATCTATGTCCAGATCGGAGGGATCGCTCCAGCTGCCGTCGTCGTAGGGGCTGTCCCAGGTCCCCGAGGTGGGATAGCAGTCCGAGCCGGTTCGCACGTTCTCACCGTCGCGAATGAGCACCCGTTCCCGGACGTTGCAGTTCTCGCCCTCGGCCTCGTCCCAGTGCGGGAACTCGTCGCGGTCGTACCCGTCCATCGAACCCTCCCGGGCCGTCCGGAGGTCGGCGAGCATTTCCTCCGCTCGCGCGGTGTCCGGTGCGCCCGGTGGTCCGGCGCTCGATTCGGTTTCCTCCGTCGGGGTGAGGGTGGCGCATCCCAACGCGACGAGGACGGGTAACACGGCCGTCGCCGTACGTAGCGCTCTTCCGGCGGGCATGACTGGCCTCCAGGACGAATCCGGCCGGGGGGCGGCCGTGGTGGGGTGTGGGGACTCGCGAGGTGCGGAATGTACCTGATCTCGGCATACGGGTGGTGAGCCGGACAACGCAATCCCCTGTCCGATGATTGTCTTCGGGCGGGGTGCTTCCGGGGGATTCACGGGCGGGCGAGCAGCAGGTCCCGGGTGTGCCGATACCAGGCACAGCGGTGCAACGGCCGGGGATGCGCCACCCCGTCCCGGTGGACGGTGGTCTCCTCGAAACTGGCCTGCATCGCGCGGCCACGTGCCGATTCGCTTCGCCGCCACAGCAGTTTCCGACTGGTCACCACGGTCACCAGGCCGGTCGTGACCGGTGCGGGCTGGGTGGTGAGCGGGTCGTCGGTGGGCTCGCTCAGCGGCGGCGCGTCCGGATCGGGGAAGACCTCGACCGAGCGTGCCGAACCGTGCAGCATGCGCTGGTCGTCGCAGTACACCTGACCGGTCATCGGTGCGATCGCGCCGCGCCCCAGCAGCACACCGCCGGAGTCGTCCCTGATCAGCGGAGTGGCTCTCGCCGGTGCCGCCAGCGCCGTGTCGAACTCCCCGACCGGGAGGGACCACACCGAGCTCGCGGGCGAACGGGTGACCGGGACGTAGCCCACGGACAGCTCCGCTAGTAGATTCTTACGCAGCAGCCGCAGCACCACGGCGGCCAGATCCGCATCCGTACCGTGCACAACCACGCGGCCCTCGGCCTCGAGCAGTATCGGGTCCACGTCGGTGCGTGACGGCTGGGGCGGTAGGTCGAACCACCGCACGTCGGCACGAGCCGGGCGTGCTTCACGTTCGATGTTTCCGCAGGATAGTGCGGTGGTAGTCACGTTACGCTCCTGGTTTACCCTGATCGATCGGCATTCGCAGGTGCCGGGCCTTCCTCGGTGTGGCGGCGCACCCGTGGCCACCGACAGCGATGACCCGCCGTTACCAGTTGCACAGACCGCCTCCAGTGACAGGTTGGAGTTTCACATGCCGGCAATCGTGTTGATCGGCGCCCAGTGGGGTGACGAGGGAAAGGGTAAGGCGACCGACCTGCTCGGTGAGCAGGCGCAGTGGGTTGTCCGCTACCAGGGTGGCAACAACGCGGGTCACACGGTGGTTTTGCCGGACGGGCAGGACTTCGCGCTGAAGTTGATCCCCTCGGGGATCCTCAGCCCTGAGGTGCACAACGTCATCGGCAACGGTGTGGTGGTCAGCCCGGAGGCCCTGCTGGAGGAGCTGGACGGGCTGGAGTCCCGTGGCGTGGACACCTCCAAGCTCTCGCTGTCGGCCGACGCGCACCTGGTGATGCCCTACCACGTGGCGATGGACCGGGTCACCGAGCGTTACCTCGGCAAGAAGCGTATCGGGACCACCGGTCGGGGCATCGGTCCCTGCTACCAGGACAAGGTCGCCCGGGTCGGGGTTCGGGCGCAGGACGTGCTGGACGAGAAGATCCTCCGCCAGAAGGTCGAGGCCGCCCTGGAGTACAAGAACCAGGTGCTGGTCAAGGTCTACAACAGGCGTGCGATGGACCCCGAGGAGGTCGTCGACACGGTGCTGGCGCAGGCCGAACGGTTCGCGGGCCGGGTGGCGGAGACGAAGCTGATGCTGGACCAGGCACTCAGTCGGAACGAGACGGTGCTGCTGGAGGGCTCGCAGGGCACGTTGCTCGATGTGGACCACGGCACCTACCCGTTCGTCACCTCCTCCAACCCCACGGCCGGTGGGGCCTGTGCCGGAGCGGGGATCGGCCCGAGCCGGATCGACTCGGTGATCGGCATCATCAAGGCCTACACCACCCGTGTCGGGGCGGGTCCGTTCCCCACCGAGCTCACCGACGAGGCGGGCGAGAACCTGCGCAAGGTCGGCGGTGAGGTCGGGGTGAACACCGGCAGGGACCGCCGCACCGGCTGGTTCGACGCGGTGATCGCGCGTTACGCGACCAGGGTCAACGGCATCACCGACTACTTCCTGACCAAGCTGGACGTGCTGTCCGGGCTCGAGACGGTGCCGGTCTGCGTGGCCTACGACGTGGACGGGATGCGCACCTCCGAGATGCCGATGACCCAGACCGGTGTGCACCACGCCGTGCCGGTCTACGAGGAGATGCCCGGCTGGCGCGAGGACATCAGCGGGGCGCGCACCTTCGAGGACCTGCCTGCCAACGCCCGTGCCTACATCGAGCGGCTGGAGGAGCTCGCCCAGGCGCGGATCTCGGCGATCGGGGTCGGTCCCGGGCGGGATCAGACCATCGTGCGCCACCAGATGGCGTAGATACTTTCCTACTTCCCCGTTCGCGTGGCGGTGCTGGTGGCGGAACCTCGCGCACGGCTCTCGCTCCGGGAGGCCCGACATCGGGTAGCGACCTACACGACCTCGGGCCTTCCTCGCGAGAACCGCACGCGAGAACCCGCGGCGGTGCCGACTGCGAGGGTGGTCGGAGTTCGGCCTGCGGGCGTGGTGGGAGCTCGGCTGTTCGTCGATGCCGGTGGCTCCGCGATTTCGTGGGAAATCGACGGAACCGGGGCCACACCGCCGTGCGGGGCGTCAATTTCTCGCGAAATCGACGCCCCCGGAAGTTCCGCCGAGCGAGCAACTACTCCGAGTGAGTCTTCCACTCTTCTCTCGCGAGAAGGGCGAGATCGGGTTGGTCCGCGAACACGGCATCCACACCGGCGGCGAACAACTCCCGGAGGAAGCCGAACACGTCGCCGTGGGCGCCGTCCACCTCGGAGCTTCGGAACTCCGCGGGCAGGAAGGTGTTCTCGGCCCGCACGGTGTAGGTGACCACCCGCAGACCGGCCTCGTGGGCGTGCGTCACCAGGCTCGTCGGTTCGGTGAGACGACCGTTCTCGTCTCTGGGCAGGATCATGGTCGTGACCGGCGCCACCCAGTCGGCGTACTCGGACATCTCGCGCAGTCCGGCAGGGGTCACCATGTCGGCGTACTCGCGCGGGTCACCGCTCTCGACGAAGTCCCGCGGCGCGCCGCTGCTCCACACCAGCTGCACCAGATCGACGCGCAACCGCCGGTCCAGCCAGCGCAGGTTGCCTACCTCGAAGGACTGCACCGCCACCTTCGCGTGCGGGTGGTTGAGCCCGTTGCGGTCGAGGGCCCGCACCACGTCGGGCTCCATGCCCAGCCCCACGGAGTCGAAGTAGCTCGGGTGCTTGATCTCCGGTGCGATCCCGATCCGCCTGCCCAGCTCGCGGGACAGTTCCCGCTCGAGGTCGATGATCTCCTGGAAAGTGGGGATCTCGAACCGGCCGTCGAAGACGGTGTTGTGCTGCCTGAGCTCGGGGAGGCGTTCGGTCGCCCGCAGCGTCTTGAGCTCGGCCAGGGTGAAGTCCTCGGTGAACCAGCCGGTCACCCGCTCCCCGTCGATGACCTTGGTCGTCCTGCGGTCCGCGAACTCGGGGCGCTCGGCCACGTCGGTGGTGCCGCTGATCTCGTTCTCGTGCCTGGCGACGAGGACCCCGTCCCTGGTGGGCACGAGATCGGGCTCGATGTAGTCGGCGCCCATCCGCGCCGCCAGCTCGTAGGAGGCGAGGGTGTGTTCCGGGCGATGGCCCGGTGCTCCCCGGTGACCGAAGACCCGGATGGTCTCGTCCCCCTTCGGGTGTCGTTTCGCGTCCGAATGCCTCGGGGCGGTGGTGTCCGCTTCGGCGACCGAGGACACGCCCATGACGGGCAGCGCCGCGAAGGCGAGCGTACAAAGTACCGCGATCTCGCGTATCCGGTTCCGTGACACGTGAACCTCTCTCGCTCGTGAGTCCGTTCGGGGTGATCGTCGATCACGATCGCGCACCTCGCGGCGAACTCGGGGTGAACGGTCGACGTCGTGTCGGCCACTTCTCGGCGGGGGGCGGGACGTGGAGGATCCGGCAAAGCTTTACGCTGCGGGGCGTGCGCATCCTCGTGATTGGTGCAGGCGGCAGGGAACACGCGATCCTGCGGGCGCTCTCCCGCGACCCGGAGGTGACGGCCCTGGCGTGTGCTCCCGGTAACGCGGGCACCGCGACGATCGCCGAGTCGTACTCGGTTGATGTCGCCGCCCCTGATGAGATCGCCGAACTCGCGGTGAAGTGGCGGGCCGACCTGGTGGTGTTCGGTCCCGAGACCCCGCTGGTCGTGGGCGCGGCCGACGCGGTTCGAGCGGCGGGCGTCCCCTGCTTCGGGCCGTCCAGGGCCGCGGCGCGTATCGAGGGCTCGAAGGCCTTCGCCAAGGACGTGATGCTCTCGGCCGGTGTGCCGACCGCCCACAGCGAGACCGTGGACAACCCGGCGAAGCTGGATGCCGCGCTGGTCAACTTCGGCCCCACCTGGGTGGTCAAGGACGACGGGCTGGCAGGCGGCAAGGGAGTGCTCGTCACCGGTGACTTCGACGCCGCCCGGGCCCATGCCCTGAAGCTGTTGGAGGACGGCCACCCGGTGCTGCTGGAGTCGTTCCTGGACGGTCCGGAGGCGTCGTTGCTGTGCCTGGTCGACGGCACCACGGTGCGTCCGTTGCTGCCCGCACAGGACTTCAAGCGGGTCGGTGACGGCGACGCGGGCCCCAACACCGGCGGGATGGGGGCCTACGCCCCGCTGCCCTGGGCTCCGGAGGGAATGGTCGACGAGGTCGTCGACACCGTCGTGCGTCCCACGGTGGAGGAGCTGGCGCGGCGCGGCACCCCCTACTCCGGCCTGCTCTACGCCGGGCTGGCGCTGACCTCGAACGGTCCGCAGGTCATCGAGTTCAACTGCCGCTTCGGTGATCCCGAGACGCAGGCGATCCTGGCCATGCTCCGCACCCCGCTGTCGACACTGCTCGCCGCCGTCGCCAACGGTGAACTGGCCGAGGCGCCCGAGCCCGAGTGGGAGCCCGGCGCGGCGGTGACCGTGATCCTGGCGGCCGAGGGCTATCCCGGCAGGCCGCGTGTCGACGACGTGATCGGCGGCAGCGACGGCCCCGGTGTGCTGCACTCCGGCACCCGCAGGAGAGAAGAGGACGGTGCCGTGCTCGCCGCCGGAGGGCGGGTGCTGTCGGTGGTCGCCACCGGCGAGGACCTGGAGTCCGCGCGTGCGGAGGTCTACCGGCGCGTGGACGGTGTGCACCTGCCCGGAGCGCACTACCGCACCGACATCGCGGCGCGTGCCGCGCGCGGCGAAGTCACCGTCCCCGAGAACGGTGACCTCACCCGGAATTAGGGTTCTTGGCAGAACTGACATGGGTGGTCGGTTAGCCGGCACGTGAGTCGGCGCCTTGCCGCGTTGGGCCGGCTCTTGAGTAGCTACCTACGCGGCGAGCGGCCCGGTCTCGCGATGCATCCGACTCACGCACCGGGGACACATGCGCTGCGACACTCACGGTCGCTTCCCCATGGCGGTCGGTCTCCGGGGCGGAGATTTCGCGAGAAATCGACGCCGCCCCGAAGAGCACCGGGCAGCTGCTTGGTCGGCGGTGCCGACGCGCGGGGTTGGTTTCGGCCCTGTCGGGCCGAGGTGTCAGTGGTGTTGGGCGATCTGGATGAGGTTGCCGCAGGTGTCGTCCAGCACCGCCGTGGTTACCGGCCCCATGTCCACCGGTTCCTGGGTGAAGTGCACCCCCAGTCGGCTGAGCCGGTCGAACTCGGCCCGCACGTCGTCCACGGCGAAGGAGGTCGTCGGGATGCCGTCGTCCAGCAGTGCCGCCTTGTACGGCTTGACGGCGGGGTGGGCGTCGGGTTCGAGCACCAGCTCGGTGCCCTCCGGTTCCTCCGGCGATACCACGGTCAGCCAGCGGTGCTCGCCGAGCGGGACCTCGGTCTTCCGCACGAAACCCAGCACGTCGGTGTAGAAGCGCAGGGCCTTCTCCTGGTCGTCGACGAAGACGCTGGCCAGGTGGATCTTCATTGGGTGTCCTCCGCTGCGTCGGTCCTGAGCCACCGGGTCGCGATGCGCTCGAGGGGTGCGGTGTTCAGGTCGTGGAACTTGTAGCGGCCCTGGCGCCGTGTTCGCACCAGTTCCGCGGCTTCCAGCACGGCGAGGTGCTGGCTGATCGCCTGGCGGGACATCCCCAGGCCGTGCTTGGTAGCGAGCCGCGCGCGGATCTCGAACAGGGATTGACCGTTCCGATCCGCCAGCTCGTCGAGGATGTGTCGACGTGTGGGGTCGGCCAGCGCCTTGAAGACATCTTCGGGCACACCCCACAATAAGCAAGTGACGGCTTGCCTGACAACTCGATTGGGGATATTCGGCGTCGCGGGAGGCTCCGCCTGGCGAGCTCCCCGGCAACCGAACCGAGTCCCCCGGAATCCGTTCACGGCAGGCGGAGTTGTGGGAAGCTGGAGGTGTTGGCTCCGGACCCGCGGTGGCCGTTACACGATCGGCTGCCGCTCATCCGGGGGCCGTGCACTCGTGGTGAGGTGAGCAGTGATGTGGTGGAAGGTAGTTCTCGGGCTGCTGGCGCTGTGGCTGGTGCTCTCGGTGGCCGGAGCCGTGATCGGTTTCGTGGTGAAGGGGCTGTTCTGGCTCGCCGTGATCGGTGGCGCGTTGTTCCTGATCACAGCCGCCGTCGGCTGGGCCAAGCGGGACAGTCGCCAGGTCGGCGGCAGGGACCGCGGCCGACAGCTCCGCTGAGATCACCGCTTCCCGCCGGACGGTCGGCGGCGGTGTCCGGCGCGCTCTCGGTTCAGTCACCGCTCGTGGCGGGCAGTACCCCGTGCGAGCGGAGTTCCTCCCGTGCGTGCTCGGGCCCCTGCCAACGCCGAGCGTGCAGCCCCGCCGCACGGGCCGCCGCCACGTTGGGTTCGCGGTCGTCGAAGAACAGGCACTGCTCGGGTGAGGCGTCGAGCCGTTCCAGCAGGACGCGCCAGATCTCCTCGTCCGGCTTGGCCATCCCCAGATCGGCGGAGAACACCACGTGGCGGAAGTGCTCCGCCCACCGCGTGCGTTCGGCTTCCCGCGCGAACGAACCCGGCGCGTTGGACAGCAGCGCGAGTGGAACTCCGGAGGCGGTCAGCTCCCGCAACAGCAGCAGCGTTCCCGGATCGGTCTCGGACCAGCCCGCCACATCGATCCGGGTCAGTTCTCGGGACAGCCGCTCGTCCACGTTCGTACCCAGCCGTGCGGCGACCGCGCTCCAGTACTCGTGGTCGTCGCAGCCGCGGTCGTACGCCTCGCGCTCGGCGAAGTAGGCCGCGCTCACGCTGTCCAGCGCGGCACCGTCCATCCCCAACTCGGCAGTGATCCGCGGCAGTGCCCGGGTGGGTTCGCTGATCACCTCACCGTAGTCGAAAACGACCCAGTACGGCCGCTCGTCGCCGGTTCCGCTCATTCCCACCGATTTCCCCTCCAGCTGGTCAGTCCGCTTTCCCGATCCGGCGCAACACCTCGTCGACGTCGCCGGAGTCGACGTCGCGGTGCGTCACGAAACGCACCCGACCGGCCATCGGTACCGCGAGCACACCGGCCTTCCGCAGCCGTTCCAGGCTGTGACCTACGTCGGGGACCGTGGCCAGCACCATGTTCGTCCGCGGTGAGTTGACGTGCCAGCCCAGCTCGGTCAGCCCTTCCGCGAGACGGGCGGCGTTGTCGTGGTCGGTGCGTAGCCGCTCGGTGTTATCCAGCGCCACCAGGCCCGCGGCGGCGATCACGCCGCCCTGCCGTACCCCGCCGCCGAGCATCTTGCGCATCCGGCGGGCCTCGGTGACGAATTCGGCGGTGCCGGCCACAGCCGAACCGACCGGAGCGCCGAGCCCCTTGCTCAGACATAGCTGCACCGTGTCCACCCCGACCGTCAGCGCGGCGGGCTTCACTCCCAGCGCGACGGCGGCGTTGAACAGCCGCGCCCCGTCCAGATGAATCGCCAGGCCGTTGTCGCGCGCCGCTGCCACCAGCTGCGCGTGTTCATCCGGCGGAGTCACGGATCCGCCCGACTCGTTGTGGGTGTTCTCCAGGCACAGCAGGCTGTCGCGCAGCGAGTCGTACGCCGCGCCGCCCCCGGACACGGAGCGCACCGATCCCGCGCTGGGTCTGCCCGGTCCCGCGTCCCAGTCCAGTGGCTCGGGCATCCCGCCCGCCAGCCATGCCGCCGAGCCCAGCTCGTGGGTCAGCACGTGCGCTCCGCGCGGCGCCAGGAACCGGTCGCCGCGCCGCAGGTGCAGCGAGAGCGCGATCAGGTTCCCCATGGTGCCGCTGGGAACCCACAGGGCGTCCTCGGTTCCCAGCACCTCCGCGACGCGGCGTTCCAGTTTTCGCATGGTGGGATCCCGGTCCAGCACGTCGTCGCCGACTTCCGCGGCGGCCATCGCCGCGGTCATCCGCTCGTCGGGACGAGTCACCGTGTCGGAACGTAGATCGATCGGGGCTGTTTGGGTCACGAAAGGATCACACCATATTCGGCCCGGTGAGCGGTATCGGGTACGCGGACCTGCGGGATCGCCGATTTCCGCCGGGGGTGTGATGATCGTGCGTTACCGGCGTGCAACCTTGAACGGTGGACGTTCCGTCCTGATACGTGTCGGCACGCAACGAGCGGAGGCTTCCGCGTGGAGCAACGCGAGGAGCAGGAGTTCGCGGAGTACTTCGCGGCTCGGCGAGAGGCGGTGCGTCGGATGGCGTACATGATGTGCGGGGACTGGCACCGAGCGGACGACCTGACGCAGAACGCGTTCATAGCGGTGCACCGCAGGTGGCGCAAGATCCGCGACAAGGAGGCGCTGGACGCCTACGTCCGCCGCACCCTCACCCGTGCGGTGATCGACGACTCGCGTCGCCCCTGGCGTCGGGAGCGGGCCGTGGAGGAACTGCCCGAGCACTCGGCGGACCGTGTGGACATGGACGACTCGGTCGTCACCCGTCGGACGCTGCTCGCGGGGTTGCGGCTGGTGCCGCCGAAACAGCGGGCGGTGCTGGTGCTGCGTTATCTGGAGGGACTCGATGTCGCCGGTGTCGCCGAGGTCATGAAGTGCAGCGAGGGCAACGTGAAGAGCCAGACGGCCCGGGGGTTGGAGGCGCTGCGTGCCGCCCTCGGTGATTCGCTCGGTGATCTGCGGTCGATGTCGTGAGGAGGTGTAGGCAGTGCGAGAGCACGAACTCGCGGAACTGTTCCGCGACGCGGCCGATTCCGCCCCCGAAGCGACCTTCGACGCGGGGGACATCGCCAAGGCGTCGCGGCGTGTGACGGCGCGGCGCAGAGTCGGCGCCGCTGGGGGCTCGCTGCTGGTGCTGGCCGTGGTGGCGGGCGGCGTCGGTTTCGGGACGGGCTGGATCGATCCGCAGTCGTCCAACCGGGCCGACTCCGCTTCGTCCGGTGCCTCGGAGCGAGCGAGTGAGCCCGCCCCCCGGGTGGACACCGGGCAGCAGCCCTCGGTGCTCTCCGTGCCGGGCGATCGTTCCGCGGGCTGCGGTCCACCGGACCCAGAGCTGGCGGACGCCCTTTCCGAGCAGTTACCCGCCGTCGGCGACGCCAGCGCGCCCGTGGCGGCCCGGCAGTGTCCCGCCGGCGCGCGTACCGCGTCGTTCCAGCTGCGCACCGAGCAGAGCAACGGCAACGTGACCGTGATCCTGGGCTCGGCGTCCTCGGCTCCCTCCGGAGGGGAGGCCGAACCGCGACGTCGGGGGGACAACGAGGTGCAGGTGGTCGTGCGCACCGGCAGCGGACGCGAGCTGATCCTGCGCAGCAGTTCCGACTCCAGTGGTCCGCCGCCCTACGAGGGCGAGCTGACCGGGATGGCCCAACGGCTCGCGGGCGAGCTCTGACCCGAGTCGGTCCCGGCTCCGTCGAGTCCCGGTTCCGTCGACTCGTGGTGGCGTCGCGCACCAGAGTGGTACGGCCGTACCACTCCAGGGGTAGTCTTCCCGGCGTGAGCGTGGTTCGTATCGCCGATCGCGGGAGGGCGTGCTCGTAATGGCTTGGCTGGTGTTGCTGTTCTCCGGAGTGCTCGAAGCCGGTTGGGCGATCTCGCTCAAGCTCTCGGAGGGCTTCAGCAGGCTGGTTCCCAGCCTGGCCTTCCTGGTGCTCGCCACCGGCAGTTTCGCGGGGCTGGCGTGGGCGATGCGCCTGCTGCCGGTCGGTCCCGCCTACGCGGTGTGGACGGGCGTCGGCGCGGCGCTGACAGCCGTGATCGGCATGATCTGGCTCGGCGACGCCGTCTCGGTGATCAAGATCGTGTCGATCGTGCTGATAATCGCCGGGGTGCTCGGCCTCAACCTGGCGGGCGTGGGGCACTGACTCCGTCGGAACGATTCACCGCGCGGGTGGCTGTCGGCCCGGGGCTTCGAGGCGGTGCGGACACTGCCGGTCCCGGGCGGGGACGGACACCGCGAGAGCCTCGCCTCACGTCCCCCAGTCGAGTGGGCAGGGTGGCTAGGATCGACGCGATGACGGCGGCGAGTACTCCGAAAGGCGAACGGCGGCGGCAGCTGCTCGTGGTCGCGGCGGCGGAACTGCTCTCCGAGGGCGGCTTCGCCGCGATCCGGCACCGCGCGGTGGCCGAGCGCGCCCGGCTGCCGCTCGCCGCCACCACCTACTACTTCGACTCGCTGGAAGAGCTGATCACCGCGGCGGTGCGGCACGAGGCCGAGGAGGAGCTCGCGGCGGGCAGGCGCAGGCTGGAGGAGCTGTCCGAACGATCGCTCGGCACCGAGGAGGTCGTCGAGCTGGTGCTGGACCTGCTGCTGGGCACGGACTCACGCGACGGTGGTACCGAGTCCGTGCTGCTGCGGTACGAGCGGCTGGTGGGGTCGCCGAGACGGCCCTACCTCGCCGAGTCGATGCGCGATCTGCACTCGCGGCTGCACGAGCTGCTCGCCGAGATCTTCCGCCGCTCCGAGGCGGACATCGGCCACGAGCGGATGTTGGAACTCATCGCGCTGGTCGACGGAGCGGTGGTCAACGCCCTCATCGAGAGCGACCCCGATCCCAGGGGAGCCGCCCGTCGGATGCTGCGCGCCCAGCTGCTCCGATAACCCTTCCCACCACGGCCCTTCGCGCGGCGATTTCGCGAGAAATCGACGCCAACCCCGGTCACAGCGCCGTGCCCTGCCACTTCCTCCCGAAGGGCGCGGCGATTTCGCGAGAAATTGACGCCCGACCGTCGGGGCCGCCCGGCGTGTTCATCCGTTGGTGGAAGTATCCTCACCACTCGTGACGGACAAGCCCAGCATTCCCGACCCGCTCGCCTCCCGCTACGCCTCGCCCGAGCTGGTCCGGCTCTGGTCGCCGGAGCACAAGATCGTGCTGGAGCGCAAGCTCTGGCTGGCCGTGCTGCGGGCGCAGGCCGAACTCGGCGTCGAGGTGCCGGACGGCGTGGTCGAGGACTACGAGCGGGTACTGGAACGGGTGGATCTCGACTCCATCGCGGAGCGGGAGCGCGTCACCCGGCACGACGTCAAGGCCCGCATCGAGGAGTTCAACGCGCTCGCCGGGCACGAGCAGATCCACAAGGGCATGACCTCGCGCGATCTGACCGAGAACGTCGAGCAGCTCCAGATCCGCCGCAGCCTGGAACACGTGCGTGACCGCACCGTGGCCGTGCTCGCCCGGCTCGGGCAGCTCGCCACCGAGAACGGCGAGCTGGTCATGGCGGGGCGTTCGCACAACGTGGCGGCCCAGGCCACCACCCTCGGCAAGCGGTTCGCCACGGCGGCCGACGAGATGATCGTGGCCTTCCGGCGGCTGGAGGACCTGTTGGCGCGGTACCCGCTGCGCGGCATCAAGGGACCAGTCGGAACGTCCCAGGACGCGCTGGACCTGCTCGACGGGGACCAGGAGAAGCTCGCCCGGCTGGAACGCAGGGTCGCCGGGCACCTCGGCTTCGGCAAGGTGCTGGGCAGCGTCGGTCAGGTCTACCCGCGCTCGCTGGACTTCGATGTGCTCACCACTCTGTCCCAGTTGGCGGCCGCGCCCTCCAGCCTGGCCAAGACGATCCGGTTGATGGCGGGCCAGGAGCTGGTCACGGAGGGCTTCAAGCCGGGGCAGGTCGGTTCCAGCGCGATGCCGCACAAGATGAACACCCGTTCTTGCGAGCGCGTCAACGGACTCGCCGTGGTGCTGCGGGGGTACGTCTCGATGTCGGGCGAGCTGGCCGGGGACCAGTGGAACGAGGGGGACGTCTCCTGCTCGGTGGTGCGGCGCGTGGCGTTGCCGGACGCGTTCTTCGCGTTCGACGGGCTGCTGGAGACGCTGCTGACCGTGCTCGACGAGTTCGGCGCCTTCCCGGCCGTGATCGCACGTGAGTTGGACCGCTACCTGCCGTTCCTGGCCACCACCAAGGTGCTCATGGCCGCTGTTCGCGAGGGGGTGGGCAGGGAGACCGCCCACGAGGCCATCAAGGAGAACGCCGTCGCCGTCGCGCTGGACATGCGGGAGCGGGGGCTGGAACGCAACGACCTGCTCGACAGGTTGGCGGCCGACGAGCGGCTGCCGCTGGACCGCGAGCGGCTCGGGCAGCTGCTCTCCGATCCGCTGGAGTTCACCGGCGCGGCCGCGGACCAGGTGCGCGAGGTGACCGAGGAGATCGGCGAGATCACCGGCCGCCATCCGGAGGCCGCGGCCTACGCCCCCGCCCCGATCCTCTGAGAGGTGTCGTGTCCTCACGAGGTCTGCCGGGCGGCGATTTCCCACGAAATTGACGCGCCGGTGGCGTGGCGTGGGCGCGTCAAATTCTCGCGAAATCGCCGCGCACCACTGCTGAGGAACCGCGCTCGGCGGTGCCTACTGCCAGTGCGCGTCGTCTACTGCCAGTGCGCGTCGAAGAAGTCCCGTTCGTACCGGGTGGCGAGCTGGAACAGCCGCAGGCAGCGCGCCCGCTCGCGCTCGTCCAGCTCGCCGGCCACCCGGTCCAGTTCGGAGCGCAGCCAGTTCACCCAGTCGGCGAACTCGGCGCCGTTGTGCAGCGTGATCCACTCGGCCTGCACGAAGTCCTCCGGCAGTCGCTCCGGCCCTGGTGAGGCCCACTCCAGGTAGGACCACTCGGCCACGGTCAGCACTGTCAGGACGTCGGCGTAGCTGCCTCGCTCCGTCGTGTCCCTCAGCAGCTCCCGGAACGCCACCGTGGCCTCGTCCAGCTCGGGCGCCTCGCGCTCGTGCCGGGGGACCTCCAGCTCGTCGAACGAGCGCCGGAAGTAGTCGTTCTCGATGCCGGTGACCACGGCTACGCTGCCCGCGATGCGCAGTCGTGAGGTGTGGCGGTCGGCCCTGGCGAGTCCGGCTCCCAACAGCGCGAGGAGCAGGTCGACGAACTGGTAGTCCTGCACCAGGTAGCCGCGCATCCGCTCCCGGGGGACCTTCCCCTCGAACAGGGCCTCGGTGAAGGGGTGGGCGACCACCGCGCCGAAGTCCGGCTCGCTGCGCTCGCGCATCCACTCGGTGAATTCCCCGGGGAACTCCCCGCCGTTTCCGGGCGCCGTCGATTCCAAGCTCGGCCTCCTGATCGGCACTCCCCCGCGACACCGGCACGCGGTCGTCGCGGGAAACGCGGTGACTCGGTTCCACTCGTACTCTGCCGCAACCGTGGCCCGTCGGCCCGCCGATCGCGCGGGTGAGGCAGAATCCCGAACCGTGGTCGCGCTTTCCGAATACCGCCCGGTGGCAGCGGGCAAGGTCCGTGAGCTCTACGAGGTCGACGACGAGCATCTGCTGATGGTCGCCTCCGACCGTGTTTCCGCCTACGATCACGTGTTGGAGACGCCGATCCCGGACAAGGGTCGGGTACTGACCGCCATGAGCGTGTTCTGGTTCGAACTGCTCGGCGATCTGATCGATTCCCACCTCGTCGCCGCCGACGACCCGCGCATCCCGGACGAGGTGCGCGGCAGGGCGCTGCTGGTGCGCAAGCTGGAGATGCTGCCCGTCGAGTGCGTGGCACGCGGCTACCTGAGCGGATCCGGCCTGGCCGAGTATCGCGAGACCGGCAGGGTCTGCGGGGTGCCGCTGCCCGACGGCCTCACCGAGGCGTCACGACTGCCGGAACCGATCTTCACACCGGCCACCAAGGCGGAGCTGGGCGAGCACGACGAGAACGTGAGCCTGGACGCGGTGGCCGCCACCGTCGGCCGCGAGCGTGCCGGGCAGCTGCGCGACACCACGCTGCGGATCTACGAGCGCGCGGCCGAGCACGCACGGACGCGCGGGGTGATCCTGGCCGACACCAAGTTCGAGTTCGGCCTCGCCGCCGACGGCACGCTGGTGCTCGGCGACGAGGTGCTGACCCCGGACTCCTCGCGGTACTGGCCCGCCGACGAGTACGCGCCCGGCAGGTCGCAGCCCTCCTTCGACAAGCAGTACGTGCGGGACTGGCTGACCTCGCCGGAATCCGGTTGGGACCGCGCCTCCGACGTGCCGCCGCCCCCGCTGCCCGCGGAAGTGATCGCGGCGACCAGGGCGCGCTACGTCGAGGCGTACGAGCGGATCACCGGACGTGATCTCACCGCCTGGCCTTCGTAAGGTCCCGGCAGCTCGGGCTGCGTGGCGGTGCGGTTGGCGGAACCTCCGGCACGGCTCTCGCTCCGGGAGCCCCGACATCGGGTAGCGACCTACGCCACGTCGGGCCGTCCTCGCGAGAGCCGCACGGGAGAATCGCGGCGGTGCCGATTGCGAGGGTGGTCGGAGTCCGACCTGCGAGGATGATCGGGATTCGATCTGCGTCCGTGGGAGTTCGGCACCGGGAGCGCCGCTTGCGCGGCGATTTCGCGAGAAATCTACGCACGCGGGGCCGCGTCGCCACACCGGCTCGACAATTTCGCGAGAAATCGACGCCGCATCGGTGCTGCCGAACCGCTCCGAACGGCAGCGACAGCACCGGACACCGTCCGGGCGTGTTGGCTCGGTGAATCCCGGTGGGCGGGTTTCTCCGGGAGGTCACGTCGGTTTCATCCGCCGGTCACCGGTACGACAGCCCGGTCTGGCGCCATGAAGCACCGTGAGCGCGCGACTCGTGGTCTCGTTGTACGGCATCGGCGGCGAGCCGGATCTCGCCCGCTGTGCCCGCTTCGCCGCGCGGCTGGACCGGCTGCGTGTCGGGTTGTCGGTGCTGGTCCCCGCCTCGCTGCTGGCCGACTCGGCCGTGACCGACTGGTTGCGGGAGCGCGTCGTATCGGGCGATGCCCTGGTGCTGCACGGTCTCGAACCACCCCGTTCGAACCGGATTCGCGGGCTCCACGACGACCGTCGCCGCCCCCGCCACGAAGCCGGGCTGCGGTTGACCGCGGTGAGCGCGGTTCTCGACGCGGCCGGGCTCGGCTCCGAGACGTTCGCCCCGCTGGGCGGCCGGGCGTCGACGGGCACCCTGGCGGCGCTGCGTGCGGCGGGCTTCGGTGCGTGCGTCGAGCCGGAGGTGCTGCGGGACCTGCGTACCGGGCGGGTACGCCGCAGCAGGGTAAGGACCCCGGCGGGCTTCCGTAGCGAGTCGGCTCGCCGCAGGGGGCTGCGTTCGATGGCCGAACGGGAGGTGCGTGACTGGCCGGGACTGGCCAGGCTCGCGATCTCCGCCGAGGACCTGGGGCATCCCACCCGTCGCACGGCGGTTCACGAGGCCATCGACCTGGCGCTGCTGCACGGAGCCGTCCCGGCGACCTACCCCGAGTTGGTCGCACCTCCGCCCGCACCGCCGCGTTCGGCCCCGACCGGACGCGGCGCTCCGAACCCGGACCCGCTGACCAGTTGATCAGCGGGACCGGGGTGCGGTGCGCTCAAACGCCGGTCGGTTCACCCCGGTTGAGCACCGTCACGGTGGTTCCCTCCGGGCCGAGTCGTTCGAACATGCCGTAGTGCATCTGCGGCATGGACAGCACCGCCTCGTGGATCGGCACCGCCACGCGGGGGTTCATCGCCCGCAGGAAGTCCACCGCCTCCGAGAGCTTCAGCCAGGGCGCCCCGGTGGGCAGTCCGAGCACGTCGACCCGCTGCTCCGGAACGTGGAAGGAGTCGCCGGGATGGTAGAAGGCACCGTGCTCCACCAGGTAGCCGATGTTGGCGATGCGCGGGATGTCCGGGTGGATCACCGCGTGCTGGCCGCCGACGACGTTGATCGCCACCCCGGCGAGCTCGAACGCGTCATCCGGGTGGGCCGTCTCGGACTCGATCCCCTCTTCGGAGAGCTTGGCCGCGGACTCGGTGTCGGCGACCAGCCGCGCGTTCGGGTTGTTGCGCAGCACGTCCGGCAGCCGTTCCAGATCCAGGTGGTCGGGATGCTGGTGGGTGAGCAGCACCGCGTCCAGGTCGCGCAGCGCCTCGAAGTCGTGGGAGAACGTGCCCGGGTCGATCAGCAGCCTCGCCGCCGAGGTCTCGACGAGGACGCAGGCGTGCCCGTAGTGGGTCAAGCGCAAGATTGCCTCCGTGGGTTCGTGTCGGTTGTCGGTCTCGCGATGCTCGAGTCGTCGCGTGCCTGCTGTGTCGGTGCGCCGCGCGTCCGCGGCGTTGTCAGGAGGGTTTCCAGCGGCGTCCCTGGACCATGTCGCCGAAACCCATCCACACCAGGTTCATCAGGCGCATCGAGAGCGCGTCGGCGGTGTACTCCGGGTGATCTATCCACCAGTCGAGCATCGATTCACCCGCTCCCACCAGGGCTGCGGCGAACGGCTGCATCTGTTCGAGTTGCACCGGTTGTTCGCTGCTGCCTCCCGCGCGGGCCAGCAGTTCCGCCACCAGGTTCAGCGCCCGGTCGCGCCATTCGGAGAGCTCGGAGGTGAAGGGCTGCCCCTGCACACTCGCCTGACGGTGCAGGACGGTCCAGCTGGCGCGATTCTCGTTGACGTACTCGAAGAACGCGTGCAACCCGCGCCAGAGCTGTTCGTCCGGTTTCAGATCCGCGTCCACCGCCTGGCTGATCGATTCGATCAGTCGGTTCGCCTCCCGCCTGATGCAGGCCACGAAGAGTTCGTCCTTGGCGCCCAGGTAGGCGTAGATCATGGGTTTCGAGATCCCGGCCACGTCGGAGATCTCGTCCATCGCCGCCTCGTGGTAGCCGTACTTGGCGAACACCGTCACGGCGGCGTCGAGGATCTGGCGCTCGCGCACCTGCCGGGGCAGGCGTCTGGAGCGGGGCTTTGCGGGGGTGCCGGACTGGTCCGTCCGGTCGTGTCTCGCGTCCTGCACTCTTGGCACGGTAGAACAGTATCGATCAGGGGGTTGTATTGCCGGTCTATCTACTCGGGAGTAGTCTTACTCGTGAGTAGGTAATGGAGGGCAACATGTCGGAATCCGACCCCATCGCCGCGCTGGCGGCCACCGATCCGAAGCAGGTCAGCAGGGAGGAGTTCGTCAGCCTGCTGGCGGCAGCCTCCGAACTGGCCGCGGCCGACACCGAAGTCGATCTCAGCTCGCTGGAGCCGCAGCAGTTCGCGAGGCTGATCTCCCGCGCCTCCGACGAGCAGCTGCGGGACGTCATGGACCGCCCGGAGCTGGCCGAGCGGATCCTCGACGAACTGTTCCGCCGCATGGGCGAGCACTACCGCTCCGACAAGGCCAAGAGCACCGAGGCCGTGGTGCGTTGGCGCATCAACCTCGACGGTTCCACCTCGCAGGGCTCGCCCGACTCGGATGCCGACGAGACCGGAGTGCTGCGCTACGAGTGCGTGCTGTCCGGCGGTACCTGCACCGTGAGCAAAACACCGGAGCACGAGCCCAGGGCCACCGTGATGCTCGGCCCGGTGGAGCTGCTCAAACTCGCCTCGAGCAACGCCTCGGCACCCATGCTGTTCATGACGGGCAAGCTCAAGGTGGCCGGTGACGTCGGCTTCGCCGCCGGTTTGACCAAGCTCTTCCAGATCCCGAAGGCCTGACGAGCGAGTCCGAGCCCGACGCCCTCGGCGACCCCGACATTTCCGGTACCCCGAACGTCCCGAAGATCCGGTCGTGGCCGTCCCGCAGCCACACGCGTCCACCGGAGGAAGCCCGGGCACCGCCGTGTCGGAACAGGGGCCACCGTCCGACTCGGCCACGAACCACCAGCAACGACATCCGAGGAAAACTCATGAGCTTCTCACTGGAACTCACCGAAGAGCACCAGGAACTGCGCGACTGGTTACACGGCTTCGCCCAGAAGGAGATCCGTCCCGCCGCCGCCGAGTGGGACGAGCGGGAGGAAACTCCCTGGCCGATCATCTCCGAGGCCGCCAAGGTCGGCCTCTACGGCTTCGAGACGCTGGCGACGTTCTGGGCGGACGAAACCGGTCTGTCGCTGCCGATAGCCAACGAGGAACTGTTCTGGGGCGACGGCGGCATCGGGATGGCGATCTTCGGTACCACGCTCGCGGTGGCGGGCATCTTCTCCGCCGGCACGCCGGACCAGCTCGCCGAGTGGGTTCCGCAGTGCTACGGCGATGTCGACGAGCCCCAGGTGGCCGCGTTCTGCTCCTCCGAACCCGAGGCGGGTTCGGACGTCGCCGCGATGCGCACCCGCGCCGTCTACGACGAGGCCACCGACGAGTGGGTGCTCAACGGGCAGAAGGCGTGGGCGACCAACGGCGGGATCGCCAACGTGCACGTGGTGCAGGCCGTGGTGGACCCCGAACTCGGGCCGCGCGGTCAGGCCGCCTTCGTGGTCCCGCCCGGTACGCCCGGGCTGTCCGCGCCGAGCAAGATCCGCAAGCACGGGCTCCGTGCCTCGCACACCGCCGACGTGTTCCTGGACGACGTGCGGGTGCCGGGCCGCTGCCTGCTGGGTGGCAAGGAGAAGCTAGACGAGCGGCTGGCGCGGGCCAGGGAGGGCGGCAAGTCCAGCTCGCAGGCGATGCGCACCTTCGAGCTCTCGCGCCCCACAGTCGGATCGCAGGCCATCGGCATCGCCCGGGCCGCCTATGAGCACGCCCTGGAGTACGCGACCCAGCGGGAGACCTTCGGCCGCCCGATCATCGACAACCAGGGGATCGCGTTCACCCTCGCCGACATGCGTACCGAGATCGACGCTGCCCGGATGCTGGTCTGGCGTGCCGCCTGGATGGGCCGCAACGAGATCCCCTTCACCGCCGGTGAGGGCTCGATGTCCAAGCTCAAGGCCGGTCGGGTCGCGACCTGGACCACCGAGCGGGCCATCCAGATCCTCGGCGGCAGCGGCTACACCCGCGAGTACCCGGTGGAGCGGATGCACCGCGACGCCAAGATCTACGACATCTTCGAGGGCACCGAGCAGATCCAGCAACTGGTGGTGGCCAGGGCGATCTCGGGGCGGCACATTCCCTGAGACCGAAGGCGACGTGTCACTGTGCCGTCGCAGAACCTAAGAAGTCCGATAAGCCCGTTCCGAGCCCTCGCCCGGGACGGGTACGGACGCGCGTCGGTACGAGCGAGGCACGAGATCCCTGGCGAGCGGGTCGTCGCGGATGCGCCGCGACGCCAGTCGGGCCCCTGGTCGCGATGCCGGTTGATCGCGAGCTCGGGACTCCTTCTCCTTTGTCGTGGGCGTAGGGCGGATCGAAGATCGTCGAAGAATTTGTCGGGGGTGAACACCATCCTTTTCGCACAGTAAGTGATCACTGTTGCGACAAGGAGTGACCGTGAGTGCCCTGGAGGAACTTCGTGTCCGGCTGGCCGGAGTCGCTGACGACGTCTACCCCGATCAGATGGCCGTCACCGTCGAACAGCTCGACATCATCGCCGCTGACCTGGCCGATGCTCTGCGCGGCAGCGGCAACACCGACGCCCACACCGTCCTCGCCCGGATCAACCAGGCTGGCGAGCACGTCCGCGCCTGTCTCCGGTTGAGCGCCCGGGCGGCCGGAGATCTCCGCGACTACGCCGACCGATTGTGATCCGGCATGTCGTTGTTGCAGGATCTCGCCGCCCGCCTGGCCGCTGCCCATGCGGCTCTACCGGCAGAGCACCTGCACCGCGCCCGCCGAGTGCTGGCCGAGGCGGCCGAACGGGTCGCCACACTGAGTCGTACCAGTCAGGACCACAGCCTCACCCACGCCTATACCGGGCTGGCCGAGGCCGGTCGGGAAGCCGAAGCCGCCGCTGAGTGCCTCACCCGTGCCCACCTACGTCGAACTCGTCCCCGACAAACGATGCGCCCTGCACATCGGTCTCGGCCAGGACGGGTACAGCTCGGTGAGCTACCTCGAAAAACCAGCCCGCGCCGTCGCCGGCAAGGGCGCCCTGCCCACCCCCGACGACGCCGGATTCGACTACGGCGGCACATGGCCCCACGCCCCACTCGACTCGGCCGTCCCCGTCGCCGAGGCGCACCAGGTCGCCCGTGAATTCCTCACGACCGGCCGACGTCCGACCAACCTCACCTGGCAGGACCCCCGGTACTGATCAGCACCGGGACCGTCCCGGCATCCGGGCGATTCCCCGTTACGTATCCTGCGTCACTCCACGGCGGGGGTGCCCGTGCCGTGGAGTGACGGGATGACCCTGTGAGCAAGCTCGCAAGCCGTGCGTGGCCTTCGCCACGGTTCGGAATTGTCGCCGGTTTCCGCTTTGTTTCTCTGGAATGCTGGCAGGTTGCGGTCGGGTGAAGTCGGCGCACACCTCACCTGAAGAGGTGAGATTGTTCGGCTTCGCCTGCGAGGACCGTTCACCCCTGTGTTTTATCGGCGCGGACGGCCCTCGGGCCGGCCGCGTGCCACGAATCCCCGGCGGGATTCGTGGTGCCGACGCTCGGGTACACCACGCCGGGATCTCCGTCGTACGCGAGAGACCGGCAGTATCCCGGCTCGCTTCGAGAGTGATTGGGAGGGCGAAGCGGTGAGCAAGGCGACATCCGACCCTGGAACTCCGATCTTCGGGGAGCTCCACAGCGAGCTCGAGCTACCGGAGATCGACGTGCACGACTTCGAGTCGCACGAGTTCGACTTTCCGGAGGGGCCATCGGCCACCCAGCCACCGGAAGCCGAGCCGGCCACCGAGCAGGCTCAGGCCGCCGCGGCGAGCGGAGACCAGGGCTCCGAGCAGCAGAACGCGACCGGACAGGTCGAGCAGTCCGAGAGCGGCTCCGGTTCCCGCCGATCCGGTACGCAGCGGGCCGCCCAGCAGAAGTCCGCCTCGGCCACGTCGAACGGGGCCTCGCAGGCCCACGGGCAGCAGTCCGAGGGCACTTCCGCTCAGTCGACCAAGACGTCCGAGACCGACGACAGCGCCGACTCCGGGACGCAGGGTTCCGGTCAGCACACTTCCGGGCAGAACACCAGCGCGGCCGCGCAGGCCGTCGCCGGTGCCGGGGCCGCCGCACAGCGCGGTGGCCGCAGGCGCAAGGAGGAGTGAGCGATTCCGGGCGCCGGGAATCTCGCGGAACGAGCCGGTACGCCCCCGGAATCGCCGATTCCCGCGGTGACGCCGTGTTGTCGGGGGTTCGTGCGATGTTGGTCGCGTGACCGATTGGCAACAGTTCGAAACCGAGGCACCGGAGCTCGCGACAGCCGTAAGGCGGTGCTTCGAGGCGCACCTGCACCACGTCCTGGCGACACTGCGCAGGGACGGATCACCTCGGGTCAGCGGCACCGAGGTCCAGTTCCACGACGGCAACCTCGTCATGGGATCGATGCCACGCGCGCTGAAGGCGCTCGACCTGCGGCGTGACCCGCGCGCCGCGCTGCACGCCCATCCCGGCGAGATGACCGAGGGGGATGTGAAGGTATCCGGGCGTGCCGTCGAGATTCCCGAGGGCGAGGACCTGCGTGCCTATGCCGCCGAGATCCAGCACGAGCCCGGCACCTTCCACATGTTCCGCTGGGAGTTGCACGAGATCACCCACACCAGCGTGGCCGAGGATCAGCTGCTGATCCGCACCTGGCGGCCCGGAGCAGGGATCACCGACCACCACCGCTCCTGAGTCGCTGATTTCGCGGCTCGGTTCGCGTGGCGGTGCGGGTGGCGGAACCTCCCGCACGGCTCTCGCTGCGGGTGCCCCGACATCGGGTAGCGACCTACACGACGTCGGGGCCGTCCTCGCGAGAGCCGCACCGGAGAACCCGCGGCGGTGCCGACTGCGAGAGTGGTCGGAGTGCGGCTTACGGGAGTGGTGGGAGTGCGGCTGTTCGTCGGCACTGCTGGCCCGTCGATTTCGCGAGAAATCGACGGAGCTGGGGTCACACCCCCGTGCGGGGGGGCGTCAATTTCTCGCGAAATCGACGCCCCGGTGGAGGCCGACTCACGTGCCGGTAGCCGACCCGGCACGTGAGTCCCGCCGCGCAACCGGTTACGGAAACCGGGCTGCCCGAGTTCTACCCGAACGTCAGGGCCATCCCCGGATCGGACAGTATCGATCCGACGTCGGCGAGGAACCGCGAGCCCTGCTGGCCGTCCACCACCCGGTGGTCGAAGCTCAGCGCCAGCTGGCAGACCTGACGCGGCACCACCTGGCCGTCGACCACCCAGGGCATCTCGCGGATGGCGCCGAACGCCAGGATCGCCGACTCGCCCGGGTTGAGGATCGGCGTCCCGGTGTCCACCCCGAACACGCCCACGTTCGTGATCGTGATCGTGCCGTTGGTCATCGCCTCCGGCGAGGTCCTGCCCTCACGGGCGGTGCTGGTCAGCTCCTCCAGCGCCACGGCCAGTTCCCGCAGTGACATCCCGTCCGCGTCGCGGACCTTGGGCACGACCAGGCCGCGGTCGGTGGCCGCGGCCACACCCAGGTGCACGTAGTCCTTGTAGACGATCTCGCCCGCCTCACCGTCCCAGGCGGCGTTGACGTCCGGTGTCCGCTTCGCGGCCAGGCACATCGCCTTGGACGCGATCGCCAGCGGTGTGACCTTGACGTCCCGGAAGTCGGGGTGCTTCTTGAGCCGCTCCCGGAACTCCATCATCGGAGTGACGTCGATCGTCAGGAACTCGGTCACGTGCGGGGCGGTGAACGCGCTGTCCACCATGGCCTGCGCCGTCGCCTTCCGGACCCCCTTGATCGGAACCCGGTGCTCCCGCTCGGCGCTGTCCCGAGCCGCCAGGGATCCGGCAGCGGGGCCCTCGGAGGCCGCGGCCGTGACGCCGCCCGCCGCCGCGCGTTCCACGTCCTGCCTGGTGATCACGCCACCCGAGCCGGAGCCGTGCAGCGAACGCAGCTCCACGCCGAGGTCCTTGGCCAGTTTGCGCACCGGCGGTTTCGCGAGCGGCACTCCGCCGCCCGCTGCGACGCCGGTGCCGCCCGCGGCCGACTCGGCCTGCCGGGAAGCGGACGGCGTGCTCGTGGCGGGGGCGGAGCCGTTCACCGCGGTGCCGTTGGTGCCCGCGCCGTCGGTGCCCGCGCCGGTCGGCACCGGAGTGCCGTTGGAGGCGGGCCGTTGCCCGGCCGAGCCGTTGGATCCACCGCTGTCGGAGCCGCCGCGCTGCCCGGCGGTGGCGTCCTTCTTGCGGGGGCGGCGTTTCGCGCTGGTCGAGCGCGGGCCGTACCCCACCAGGGTGGCGATCCGGCCGTCGGCACCTTCCTCGCCGATCTTGCCGCCCTGCTCGGACCGCTCGCCCCGCTCCGCGGGCTTGTCCGGTTCCGACTCGTCGCTCTCCGCACCGGCCGGCTCGATCGTGAGGATCGGGGTTCCGACCTCCACGGTCTGGCCGGGTTCGGCGAGCAGCTCGCTGATAGTCCCCGCGTAGGGGCACGGCAGCTCGACCGATGCCTTCGCGGTCTCGATCTCCACGATGATCTGGTTCAGCTCGACCGCGTCACCGGGCCCGATCCGCCAGTTCAGAATCTCCGCCTCGGTCAGCCCTTCACCGACGTCCGGAAGCGGGAAGTTCTTGAGTTGTGCCATGCCTGCTCCCTCAGTAGGCCAGTGAACGGTCGACGGCATCGAGTACCCGGTCGAGGTCGGGCAGGTAGCCCTCCTCCAGCTTGCTCGGTGGGTACGGCGTGTCGAATCCGTTCACCCGCAGCACGGGGGCCTCCAGCGAGTAGAAGCACTCCTGCTGTATCCGGGTGGCCACCTCGGAGGTGACCGAGGACTCCGGCGGCGACTCGCTGACCACGACCAGCCGTCCGGTGCGCCGGACCGACTCGGCCACCGGGCCCAGGTCCAGCGGTGAGAGCGAACGCAGGTCCACGACCTCGACGTCGTTGCCGTCCTCCTCGGCCGCGGTCGCGGCGTCCATGCAGGTCTTGACCATCGGCCCGTAGGTGGCGACGGTGACGTCGGATCCGGTGCGCAGCACGGCGGAGCTGACCAGCGGCAGGTGCTCGGCCGTCGGGTCGAGCTCGGCCTTCTCCCAGTACCGCCGCTTCGGCTCGAAGAACAGCACCGGGTCGTCGGAGTCGATGGCCTGCTGCAGCATCCAGTAGGCGTCCACCGGGTTGGAGCAGGAGACCACCTTCAGGCCCGCCACGTGGGCGAACAGCGACTCCGGTGACTCGGAGTGGTGCTCCACCGCCCCGATACCGCCGCCGAAGGGAACCCGGATGACCAGCGGAACCTTCACCTTGCCCTGGCTGCGGTAGTGCATCTTGGACAGCTGCGAGACGATCTGGTCGAAGCCGGGGAAGATGAACCCGTCGAACTGGATCTCGCAGACCGGGCGGAACCCGCGCATCGCCAGGCCGATGGCCGTGCCGATGATTCCGGACTCGGCCAGCGGCGTGTCGAGCACCCGGTGTTCGCCGAAGTCCTTCTGCAGTCCGTCGGTGACGCGGAAAACACCGCCGAGCTTGCCGACGTCCTCGCCCATGACCAGGACCTTCGGGTCGCGCTCCATGGCGTTGCGCAGCGCGTTGTTCAGCCCCTTGGCGATCGTGATCGTCTGGGTCGGTGTGGTGCTGGAACCGGTCGATTCCATCGTGGGCGCGGCCATCAGCGAACACTCCCCTCGGTGTCGTGGCCGGAGTCGGCGAAGCCTGCGAGGTAGTTCAGGTAGTCCTCCCGCTGTGCCGCCACCACGGGGCTCTCCTCCGCGTAGACGGCGGAGAACATCCGTTCGGGCGGCGGTTCCGGCATGTTCACGCAGAACTCGCGGAACCTGGCAGCCAGCTCGTCGGCCTCGGAATCCACCCTGTCGAAGAACTCCTGGTCGGCGAGCTCCTCCCGGAGCAGGTGCGCCCGCAACCGTTCGATCGGGTCCTTGAGCTTCCACGCCTCCAGCTCGTCGTCCAGCCGGTAGCGCGTGGCGTCGTCCGAGGTGGTGTGCGCGTCCATGCGGTAGGTGAACGCCTCGATGAGCAGCGGTCCGTTGCCCTGCCTGGCCTCGTTCATGGCCCACTGGGAGACGGCGAGGGTGGCGAGCACGTCGTTGCCGTCGACCCGGATGCCGGGGAAGCCGTATCCCTTGGCGCGTTCGTAGAGCGGTACCCGGCTCTGCCGTTCGGTCGGCTCGGAGATCGCCCACTGGTTGTTCTGGCAGAAGAAGACCACCGGCGCGTCGTAGACCGAGGCCCAGACCATGCCCTCGTGCACGTCACCCTGGCTGGTGGCGCCGTCGCCGAAGAAGACCATGGTGGCCTCGTTCGAGGCGGGGTCATCCCCCGAGTTGCCGACCTTGCCCTCGAACTTCTGCCCCATCGCGTAGCCGGTGGCGTTCACGCACTGGTTGCCGATGACGATGGTGTACAGGCTCATGCCGGTTTCGTTCGGGTCCCAGCTGCCGTGGTCCGTGCCGCGGAAGATGCCCAGCAGCTCGGTGGGGTCGATGCCCCGGCACCAGGCGACTCCGTGCTCGCGGTAGCTCGGGAAGGCCATGTCCTGCGGTCGCATGGCGCGGCCCGCGCCTATCTGCGCGGCTTCCTGACCCAGCAGCGGAACCCAGATTCCGAGCTGGCCCTGGCGTTGCAGCGCGTTGCCCTCGCGGTCGGCACGCCGCACCAGCACCATGTCGCGGTACATGCCGCGTAGCTGCTCGTCGGTGATGTCGATGTCGAAGTCCGGGTGCGATACCCGCTGACCCTCCGGCGTCAGGAGCTGAACCAGATCAGCTCCGCCTTCGCTGGTCGCACGCAAACCGGCGATCACCTGCTCCCTCGTTGGTGTTGCTGAGGTTGCGGCAGGCACCGCGGTGTCCGCGAGTCGATCGCGATCGTCGGGTCGGCTCGGTCGCGTCCAGTGTTCGGGGGACATGTGGATCTCCTAGTCTCACCCCGGTCGTTACCGCTTGTGGCGGTTGTGACCGGTTACCCCTGACGGCGCCGTCGACCAGGTGGGTCTCGGGTCATCCGATCGGGGTCGTTGGATCGCTCCTCGCCATCCTGGCATGACAACGGCCACTTCCGTGAGCCCTGCCACAGAGATCGATGCCGCCTGCAAACCTTGTCCGGCGCACCGTAGCTCGCGGTTGGATCAGGCGAATTCGCAGGTCATCATAGGGGTGGATCTCCGATGGATGGTGTTGTGACAGTTGTATAACCGATTTTTTCCCGGCCGATTCCGATACTGGTCAGCGTCGTCGCGGGCCGGGCTGAATCGATGGTGAGTACGTTCGGTGCGGGAGCGGTCACTCTTGGGTTCCGGGGGTGGCGCCCTGCTCGATCGGCTTACACCGGGGAACGCTCTCGGGGGCGGATGCCTCCGGTCGGGGGATCGAGGGCCCGGATTCGTGCGAAACGGGCCCCGGCGCGTTTCGTGTGATCTAGCATCGCCGCCGTGGAAGCGCATCTGTCGTTGTCGCTGCCGGACCAGATCGTGCTGTTGCTGCACGGGCCGGACGGCAAGCAACACCACGGGGTCAATCACCAAGTCCTCACTCCCGCGGCCGAGATCGCCGAGCTCGTGATGCACGGTCGTGCCGAGCTGAGCCGCTCCGCCCTCGGGAGTGTCAAGATCGGTCTGCTCGACTCGACCCCGGTGGGCTTCGAGCCGTTGGAACGCCCGCTGTCGGTGCTGGCGGGCCGAATCGCGGGGAAGGGCAAACCGATCCCGTTTCAGACCTGGCTGGCGGATCGTCGCGGTGCGTTCCGGGAACAGCGCTGGGCGCTGCGGCAGCGGGGTTATCTGGAGTACGAACCGGAAAAGCTGCTCGGCTTCATCCCGCGCGATCGCTACCGGCCGCACGGGTCCGTCCAGCAAGAGTTGATCGGTGAGCTGGGACAACTCGCTCGTGGCGAGCGCTCACCGGACGACCGGCTGGCCCTGTTGGTCGCGATCGTTTATCCCTCCGGCCTGCATCGCAGGCTGCTCGGCTTCGACCGGTCGCAGGGGCGCAGGCTCAAGCACATCGCCAAGGGCCAGCACCTGGAAGGGGCGGTTTCGGCCGCCGTGGCCGCGACCGGTGCCGCTATCGCGGGCACGGTCGGCGGCGGGGGTGGCGACGGTGGCGGTGGTGGTGACGGCGGCGGAGGCGGCTGAGCCTCACAACCTCGGTCTTCACCAGGCCGGGTGAGCTTTCCCGAGGAGTGGGAATACGATCGCGGGTGTGGACCGCACAGCAGTGAACACCTTCGTACAGCGGCAATGGGAGTCCTCGGTACTTCCCAGCCTCTCCGAGCTGGTCGGCATCCCGGCCGTCTCCCCGGCCTTCGACGCCGACTGGGAGGCCAACGGCCATCTGGACGCGGTCGTCGAGCACGTGCGCGGCTGGATCGACGCCCGCGGGATCACGGGTGCCGGGATCGAGGTGGTCCGGCTGCCCGGGCGGAGCCCGCTGCTGCTGGTCGACGTGCCCGCGACCGACGGCGCCTCCGAGGAGACCGCGCTGCTCTACGGCCACCTGGACAAGCAGCCGCCGGTCGGGGGCTGGTCCGAGGGGCTGGGGCCCTGGACGCCGGTGGTGCGCGACGGCAGGTTGTACGGCCGCGGTGCCGTGGACGACGGCTACTCCGGCTACGCCGCGATCACCGCCATCGAGGCGCTGCGTTCGCACGGCGGTGCGCACCCGCGCTGCGTGCTGCTGCTGGAGACCGGCGAGGAGTCCGGCAGCCCCGATCTGCCCGCCTACCTGGAGCACCTCGGCGAGCGGCTGGGCCGCGTCGGCCTGGTGGTGTGCCTGGACTCCGGCGGCGGGGACTACGACCGGCTGTGGCTGACCACCTCACTGCGGGGGATGGTGCAGCTCAACGTCACGGTTCGGGTGCTGGACGCGGGGCAGCACTCCGGTGCGGCCAGCGGGCTGGTGCCCGACTCGTTCCGGATCGCCCGGCGGCTGCTGGACCGGTTGGAGGACTCCGCCACCGGTGAGATCCGGCTACCGGAGCTGAACGTGCGCATCCCGGAGAACCGGGTGGCCGAGGCCCGGGCGGGTGTCGAGGCCGCGCCGGGGCTGGTGCGCGAGTCCGTCGAGCTGCCCGAGGGCATGCGGATGATCAGCGACGACGAGGCCGAGCTGGCGCTGAACAACTGGTGGCGGCCCACCCTCTCGGTGATCGGTGCCGACGGGTTGCCGCACCCCTCGGAAGCGGGCAACGTGCTGCGCCCCTACACCACGTTGGATCTCAGCTTCCGGCTGCCGCCCACCGCCGATCCGCAGCGGGCGCTGGACGCGGTGCGGACCGCGCTGGAGAGCGACGTCCCCTACGGTGCGAGCGTCGAGTTCGGACACGCCGAGGCCGGGCAGGGGTTCAACGCGCCCGAGACCGCCGAGTGGTTGAACGACGCCCTGGACGCGGCTGGCACCGAGGTGTTCGGCAACGACTGGCGGACCATGGGTCTGGGCGGTTCGATCCCGTTCATGGGACTGCTGCACGACAACTATCCCGACGCCCAGTTCGTGGTGACCGGGGCGCTGGGGCCGGGCAGCAACGCGCACGTCCCGGACGAGTCGCTGCACCTGGACTACGCCGCCAAGGTCACCAGCGCCGTCGCCTACGTGCTGGACGCGCACGCCCGGCGCTGATCGTTCGCCGAGGATTTCGCCCGTCGGGCCGTTGCCGCGTCGCCCCCGGCGGGTCGGTGATCGGCTGCTCGACCGGTTCGACGGGAAATTCTTCCGGTCACTCTTGGTGATGCTCGCCGACCCGCGATGCTTCACCCGATCAGCGTAACGGTATCGTGTGTTCCGCTTACGCGGCCGTTGCGCTCGATCTCGTCCGGTTTCCGGCTCGGTTGGGGCCACGGTGGGTGTGCGTTGCGTGATCGATCGCTGCGCAGCTACCCCGCTTCCGGGTGAGGTTGACGTGATCGAAACACGGGAAGTTGTTTGTAACGGCCCCGGAGGATGGCAGGATCCCAGCATCCGGATTCCCCGTCGAGGAGGAGTGACACTGTGGCGCTTCGAACAACGTTGCGGGCCGCGGCCCTGTTACCCGCGTTCGCCCTGGTCGCGGCAGTAGCGGGCTGCGGCGGTGGTGGTGGCGGCGAGGCCAAGGGCGTCCCGCTGGTGAACGAGGGACAGCTGACCACCTGCACCAACCTGCCCTACGAACCGTTCGAATCGCGCAAGGACGGTGAGGTCGTCGGTTTCGACATCGACCTGATCGATCTGGTCGCCAAGGACCTCGGCGTCGAACAGCAGGTCACCAACATACCGTTCACCACCCTCCAGTCCGGCCAGGCCCTCAACGTCGGCAACTGCGACGTGGCCGCCGCCGCGATCACGATCACCGACGTCCGGAAGAAGAACTTCGACTTCTCCGATCCCTACTTCGACGCCACGCAGGCGCTGCTCGCCCCCAAGGGCTCCGGTCTCGACAGCTTCGAGAAGCTGCGGGGCAAGACGCTGGGGTACCAGAAGGGCACCACCGGCGCGAAGTACGCCAAGGAGCGCGCTGAGCAGCACGGCGTCACGCTCAAGCAGTTCGCCGATCTCGGGCTGCTGCTGCAGAACATGCGGATCGGGAAGGTCGACGCGGCCATCAACGACGACTTCGCGCTGATCGACTTCGCGGACCAGAACCAGAAGTTCGAGGTCACCAAGAAGCTCGAAACCGACGAGAGCTACGGCTTCGGCGTCAAGACCGGCAACAGCGAGCTGCAGAGCAAGATCAACGAGGTGCTGGCCGAGGCCAAGCAGGACGGCACCTACGACCGGCTGTACGAGAAGTGGTTCGGCCACGCGCCGTCCGAGAAGTGACTAGTACCGACGGGTGAACCGAGCCCACCGGTCCTCCCGATGATCTCGCACGTGGCGGGACGGGCGCCGACCGCGTCCGTCCCGTTCCGACTGCCCTGGAGCCTCGATGGCAGTGCAAACCCGCCCCGCTACCAGCGGGATGAGTAAACGCCAACGCGCCAAGATCGGGCGCGGTGTGCAGTACACGGTGCTGCTCGCGGTCGTCATCGTGGCCGCGCTGCTCGCCGACTGGGGGCGTCTCCAGGAGCAGCTCTTCAACCTCGAAGTCGCCCGGGCGCTGTTCCCCACCGTGTTGACAACCGCGCTGCTCAACACCGTCCTCTACACCGCGCTGGGTTTCGCGTTCGGCCTGGGGCTGGCGCTGGTGCTCGCGCTGATGCGGATGTCCTCGGTGGCGCCCTACCGCTGGATCTCCGGCGCCTACATCGAGTTCTTCCGCGGCCTGCCCGCGCTGCTGGTGTTCCTCTCGGTCGGGATCGGCATCCCGACCGCGTTCAACGACGTCAGCTTCAGCCGCAACGTCACCGTCATGCTCGCGCTGGGGATCGTCGGTTCGGCCTACATGGCCGAGACCATCCGCGCGGGGATCAAGGCGGTGCCCAACGGCCAGCTGGAAGCGGCCCGCTCGCTGGGGATGTCGCACGGCAGGGCGACGGTCACCGTCGTCATCCCGCAGGCGTTCCGCATCATCCTGCCGCCGCTGACCAACGAGCTGATCCTGCTGACCAAGGACTCCTCCCTGGTGTTCGTGCTCGCCACCACGCTCGCCCAGCAGGAACTCACCCAGTTCGGCCGTGCCGCGATGACCACCTACCCGGGCATGACCCCGATCCTGGTGGTCGGGCTGTGCTATCTGGTGATCACCATCCCGCTGTCGGTGCTGCAGCAGCGGTTGGAACGCAGGTTCGGACCCGACGGTCGGTAACGGCAGCCGAGGGAGTTTCACATGAGCGACGTAAAGATCGAGATCTCCGAACTGCGCAAGTCCTTCGGCGAGCTGGAGGTCCTCAGCGGGGTGGACCAGCGGATCGAGGCGGGCGAGGTGGTCTGCGTCATCGGGCCCTCCGGGTCCGGCAAGTCCACCTTGCTGCGCTGCGTGAACCTGCTCGAGCAACCCACCTCGGGCAGGATCGTGGTCGACGGGGTCGAGCTCACCGACCCGGACGCCGACATCGACGCGGCGCGCACCCGCATCGGCATGGTCTTCCAGCAGTTCAACCTGTTCTCGCACCTGTCGGTGCTGCGCAACCTCACCGTCGCGCAGCGCAAGGTGCTCGGCCGCGATCGGGCCAAGGCCGAGGAGACCGCCCGCGAGAACCTGCGCAGGGTCGGGCTGGCCGACAAGGAGAACGCCACCCCCGCCCAGCTGTCCGGCGGCCAGCAGCAGCGGGTCGGCATCGCGCGCTCGCTGTCGATGGACCCGGACGTGATGCTGTTCGACGAACCGACCTCGGCGCTGGACCCGGAGCTGGTCGGCGACGTGCTGGACGTGATGCGCGGGCTGGCGAACGAGGGCATGACCATGCTGGTGGTCACCCACGAGATGCAGTTCGCCCGCGAGGTCGCCGACCGGGTGCTGTTCATGGACGGCGGCGCCATCGTCGAGCAGGGCAGACCCGCCGACGTGATCGGAAACCCGCAGCGGGAACGCACCCGCAACTTCCTGGCGCGGGTGCTCAACCCGACGCACGCGGCCTCGGCCGTCGAACCGGGGGAGTCCCAGGACGGATAGCACGGCCCGGGGCGGACAGCACGGTGTGCTCGGCTTTCTCGGTCAGTCGCCGTCGGGGTTCTCGGCCCGCTTCCTGCGCAGTGACAGCATCGTGCGATACGCGCCCGGTCCGTGCGTGACGCCGCCGCGCGCGACCGTGCCGTACGAGTCCTCGGAGCGTTCCCCGTCGGTGGTGGTCGGGTGGTTCGGTGGTGGGGGTCCGACGTGGCCGCGGTAACGGGCGAACCCGGCGCTCCGACGCCTGCCCGCGTTGTCGGCTCCCCGCAGGAAAAGCCACACGGCCAGCAGCGCGACCAGGACCAGCGCGATCATCGCCAGATCTACCATGACACACCTCCCGGGGTGTGCAGGCTTTCCGGTTTTTCCTCGGACGTGTCCGAGTGTGCACCGGTTCGTCCGGTTCCGGCCAATCAATTCCTACGCAAGTGACCCTGAGTGTTCCTACGCAGTGCGAACGGATCGAGGGATCGCGCGCCGGAGTTTGTGCCGCTCGTGGCCGCTTCGGTGCGTTCCGTTCGACCGTGAGTTCGCGAAAATATCCACGATTGAACACGATCGAGGGTTTTCGATGCATTTACCGGCGCGTGTCGAATCACGCTTTCGGGGGTGTTTTTCGAATGAATTCGATTCGCGCAATGCGCTGAGTAACCCAAGGGGTGTCGACATTCCGGAGAACGGAATCTCGACACCCCTCGGATTCGCGAGACGTCGTCGGAGCGTCACTCACCGATGCGCTGCTTGAGCGCCTCCAGCTCGTCGCGCATCGAGGTGGGCAGATCGTCGCCGATCGTGTCGAACCACTCCTCGATCAGCGGCAGCTCCTCGCGCCACTCCGGCAGGCTCACCTCGAGGGACTGGTCGATCTCCTCACGAGTGGCGTCGAGCCCGCTGAGGTCGAGCTGGTCCGCGGTGGGAACCCGGCCGATGGCGGTCTCGTCGGCGGCGACGTTGCCCTCCAGCCGGTCCACGATCCACTTCAGCACCCGGCAGTTCTCGCCGAACCCGGGCCAGACGATCTTCTTGCCCGAGGGGTCCCTGCGGAACCAGTTGACGTAGTAGATGCTGGGCATCTTGGAGGCGTCGGCCTCCTTGCCCATGTTCACCCAGTGCTGGAAGTAGTCGCCGACGTTGTAGCCGATGAACGGCAGCATCGCCATCGGGTCGCGGCGCACCTCGCCGACCTTGCCCGCCGCGGCGGCCGTCTTCTCCGAGGACAGCGTGGCCCCCATGAAGACCCCGTGCTGCCAGTCGAAAGCCTCGTTGACCAGCGGGATCGTGGTCTTGCGCCTGCCGCCGAACAGGATCGCCGAGATCGGCACGCCCTGCGGGTCGTCCCACTCGGGAGCCAGGATCGGGCACTGCGACATCGGCGTGCAGTAGCGGGAGTTCGGGTGGGCGGCCTTCTCGTCCGAGTCGGGCGTCCAGTCCTGCCGCTTCCAGTCGGTCAGGTGCTGCGGCTGCCCCTCCATCTCCTCCCACCACACGTCGTCGTCGTCGGTCAGCGCGACGTTGGTGAAGATGGAGTTGCCCCGCTCGATGGTGCGCATCGCGTTCGGGTTGGTCTTCCAGTTGGTGCCCGGCGCGACACCGAAGAAGCCCGCCTCCGGGTTGACCGCGTAGAGCCTGCCGTCCTCGCCGAACCGCATCCAGGCGATGTCGTCGCCGAGGGTCTCCACGCGCCAGCCCGGGATGGTCGGCTCCAGCATCGCCAGGTTGGTCTTGCCGCACGCCGAGGGGAAGGCCGCTGCCACGTAGTAGACCTTGTTCTCGGGCGAGATCAGCTTCAGGATCAGCATGTGCTCGGCGAGCCAGCCCTCGTCACGCGCCATCGCGGAGGCGATGCGCAGCGAGTAGCACTTCTTGCCCAGCAGCGCGTTGCCCCCGTAGCCGGAGCCGAAGCTCCAGATCAGCCGCTCCTCGGGGAAGTGCGTGATGTACTTGATCTCGTTGCACGGCCAGGCGGAGTCCTCCTGGCCGGGTTCGAGCGGCGCACCCACCGAGTGCAGTGCGGGCACGAACTCCACGTCCTCGCTCTCGGAGAACCGCTCCAGCACGCGGTCACCCATGCGGGTCATGATGTGCATGGACACCACGACGTACTCGGAGTCGGTGATCTCCACGCCGAGCCTGGGCGGCTCGGCCTCCACCGGCCCCATGCAGAAGGGCACCACGTACATCGTGCGACCACGCATGCAGCCCCGGTAGAGCTCGGTCATGGTGGCCTTCATCTGGTCGGGGTCCATCCAGTTGTTGGTGACCCCGGCGTCCTTCTTCTCGCGGGAGCAGATGAAAGTCCGCTCCTCGACCCGGGCGACGTCGGTGGGATCTGAGGCCGTCCAGAACGACTCGGGCTTCTTCGACTCGTCCAGACGCTTGAAGGTACCGGCCTCGACCAGTCGGTTGGTCAGGCGTTCCCATTCCTGCTGCGATCCGTCGCACCATACGACTTGCTCGGGCGTGGTGAGCTCCGCTACCTCACGTACCCAGGACAGCAGGCGTTCGTGATTCACGGGTGCCTGGTCGAGACCGGGGATGGTCAAAGCGGTCATCGCGTCGTGTCTCCTGACTGGGCGCCACAGCCCGGATTCTCTCCTCTCGCCGACGCTTGGGCCGGCGGAGCTTTCAAAAATGCTTCGCTCCGCCCGGAAATCCGGACGGAGCTGCATTTGGGGATGTACCGAGGCTAACCGGAGGTGCCGGGGTTGGCGGAGATCAGTCCTGTCACTTCCCTCACAAGAACGATAAGGGAATCGATTCAGATGACGGGGTGTCGCGGAAATCCGACTGTTCCGAGGGGAGCTGGATCGATGTTTTCCGTCGTCGAGCCTCACGGACTCGCTCGTTCGGATGATTATTCACGAGCGAGTCCGCGGAAATCGGATGTGTTCCGGGGCACATTTTGATCCGAATTGCCGCCATTCGTGTTAATGGCCTCGGGTTTCGTTTCGGGAATCCGTGGCGCATTCAGCGCGGGGGGTCAGGTCCAGAACGAGTCGTCGGCCGGGTCGGTGCCCGAGGCCTCGCCGCGGCCGGTGTCCTCCCGTTCCTCGCCGTTCCACAGCCAGTCCTCGGTGTCGCTGACCTCGAAGGAGCGCTGCTGCCCCGCCTGCTGCCCCTGGCCGTCGACCCGGCCCTGCTCGACCACGGTCCACTCCCCGTCGCCGGTGTGCTTGGCGACGGTCACCTCGCCGGAGTCGCTGATCTCGACCATCTGGTCGGCGGAGCCGTCCCCGTCGGCGTCGGTGACCATCATCTGGCCGTGCTCGGTGTCGACGATCGCGGTGTCCGCCCTGCCGTCGTTGTTGGTGTCCTCGGTGGGAGGTCCGACCTCGCGGTCCCCCTGCGGGGTGTCCACGACCATCGATCGGCCCTCGCTCCCGCCGTTCCGCTCGCGGACCGGCGAGTCGTCGGGGCTCTCACGGGTCCACTCGCCCGTCGCCTCGTCGTAGCGTGCCTGCTCGACCACGTTGCCCCGCTCGTCGATGGCGCGCATCACGTCGGCCTCGCCGTCGGCGTCCGAGTCGGTGTAGGCGAGGAAGCCGTCGTCGGTCAGCACGGCCACGGTCTCGTCCACGCCGTCGTCGTTCAGGTCGTAGTTGGCCTCGGCGGTGTACTCGGTATCGGCGATGTCGATCCGGATGTCGCCGTCTCCCGAACCGGTGTCCTCCACGTACATCAGGGCGCTCCCGTGCGGTTGGTTCTCGTCGGTGGGGCCTCGACGGTTGGGACGCGGCCGGGGCCGTCTCGGTTCCGGGGTGCCCGTCCCCGTTTCAGGGGCGAACGTGGTGCGGCTCGTTCCGCTGCCGGGGTGGTGCTTTCGAGATGTGTCGTGCGACACGCTCGATCACCTGTCGTCAACTGGCTGAGTGTAGGCTAACCTTACCGCAGAAGCGTAGGCTAACCTCACCGAAGCACCGTATCTCGTGATTGGGAGGAACGGTATGGCCACTGCTACCGGGACGGTAAGTGCCGCGGCGCCCGCGAGCACACGATCCGAAGCGACCGCCAGGCCCGAGTCCCGGGTCTACACCGTCGAGGTGGCCGGTAGGCAGCGGCTGAGCCCCAATTTCGTGCGGCTCACCTTCTCGGGTGAGGGACTGCGCTCCTTCGGGGCCGGTGGCGTCGACCAGCGCATCAAGCTGATGCTGCCCCGTCCGGGCCGGACGGTGGCGGACGTGCCGGACGGCCACGACTGGTACCCGACCTGGCAGGCCATGCCGGAGGAGATCCGGCCGACCATGCGGACCTACACCGTTCGGTCGTTCCGCCCCGAGCGCGCGGAGATGGACATCGACTTCGTGCTGCACGGTTCCGGCGAGGAAGCCAGCGGACCGGCCTCCGCCTGGGCGAGCGGCGCCCGCATCGGAGACCGGGTGGCGATCCTCGGTCCCGACCGTCCCGGTTCCGGCAGGATGTGGGGCTGCGAGTGGTGCCCGCCCGCGACCGCGCGGCGGTTGCTGCTGGCGGGGGACGAGACCGCCATCCCGGCGGTGGCGGCCATCCTGGAGTCACTGCCCGCCGATTCGCGGGGGATAGCCTGCCTGGAGGTGCCCAGCGAAGCCGATATCCAGGCATGGGAGCACGTTCCGAGGGGGGTCGAGATCCGGTGGCTGCCGCGCGACATCGCCGGCAGCGAGCACGGTGAGCTGCTGGAGCAGGCGCTCGAAACCGCGCTGGGGGAGCTGTGCGCCGGGCCGAAGGTGGACGGTTGCCCCGCCGCGAGCGAGGCGATCGCCGCGCTGGAGGACGTGGACGTCGACAACTACCTGCTCTGGGAGATCCCGGGTAGTCAGCACCAGGATCCGGCCTACGACGAGAGCCTCGACATCGCGAACGGTGAGCTCTACGGCTGGCTCGCCGGTGAGGCCGGTGTCATCAAGCGGCTGCGCCGGATGACCGTGCAGGGCTACGGCGTACCGCGCGGTTCCGTGGCGTTCATGGGCTACTGGCGCCAGGGCCGCTGCTGACCCGCCGCTGAAGCGCCGCTGCTCTGCGGTTGCCGCGCCGTTGCCCACCGCTCCGCGATTTCTTGGGAAATTTACGCCCGGCCGGACACCCCATACCCCGGCCGAGTGCCCCACGCTCGGCCTCGCGCCCGGTCTTCCGCGCTGCGGCGCGGCGATTTCGCGAGAAATTGACGCCCGGCCGGTCAGTCCACACTCGACCCCGCACCCCGGATTCCCCGACCCCCGGTTACCGCTCCGGCGTTGCTCGAACCCTGTGGTACCGCGGCGACCGGGGCGCTCCGCCCAGTCGGGGTTCCCTCACCGCTCTTGTTTCCGGTCGGGCCCTTCCGGCAGGGCACGGCCACGATTGTGGTTACGTAGAGAGCTCAGCGGCGCGAGCCTCGATATGCCGATGTGGCATGTTCGTTGACGAACGGAACCCTTCAGCTGCTCAAGTGACTCGCCTGGTTTACGGGGCGCCGAAAATGTCGTGGGTGCCGACTCGACGCAGGATCACTGTGGTCATGCCTGGTGCTTGTTCGAGCTCGTACTGCCAGGTCATTCGCCCGTCTCCGTCCCAAGTCATTTCAAATACGCGGTTGGTGCCATGAACACGCTTCACTCGTAGCGACGGCGGGAAGCTCGGTGGCGACTGAGCAAGGGCAGGGAGAAACTTCGTATCGAGCACGTGTTGAAAGGTGCGGCGCTGTTCACGAGTGAGTTTCTTGAAGTCCTTCTCGAATCGAGACGTCCGCTTGACTTCGGCCAAGGGGGTCACACATCCTCGTCGTCGTTGTCGATGTCGACGAACATCTCGGCGGCGCTGGTGAATCCCCTGGAGACCTCCCCGTTGGCGATCTGTTGATCCGCTTCGGCTTCCCCGGCCTGCCATTCCGAAGTCCAGAACCATCGTTGATCCGTGGGGATGCTGGTCCAGCCGCGCACTGTGATCGTTCCGCTCTCGTCGATCGTAAATTCGAGATCATCACCCTCGGCCACTCCCAGAACCTTGGCTACGCTCTCCGGTAACGTCACCTGGCGGCGTCCTCGTACCGAGGCGCGTACGCGTTCGACAGGTTCCGCGTGATCGGCGTTCGAGGGCTCCGCGTCCGACGTGACTGGACTCTGCTCGGCAGTTGCGCTCGTAATCCCCGGTAGTGAGGTATCCGGCTCTTCGTCCTCGGCCCGGTTTGAGCGAGCTGTCGACTCGGGCTCGCTTTTTCCACGTCCCGTTGACTTCTTGCTACTCATCAGCACCGCCCTCCTCTGGCTGTCAGATTATCTCACTCTGAGTAGTTTCACGAGCAGATTAAGTTGCTCGGGAAATTGACGCCGGGTCCGACAGCCCACGGTCGACCGGGTACCACGAGTGCCCTGCCCACCCGGTTACTGACCCGGCGTCGCTCGAACCCTGCCGTGTCGCTGCGACCGGGTCGACCCGACCGGTAGATAAGCTTGGCACCGTTCACGGTCGTTGGTTTCGGTGGCCTGTCCAATGAGGTGTGACGGAGTGGTGTTCACAGCGCCTACGTCGCGCTAGAATCCCAGCGCAGTGAGTGTAGGCCCCGCGCACGCGGGGACTTGGATAGCAAAAGCGCCTCCGGAGTGCTGTCCCGGAGGCGCTGTGTTGTGTGCTGGGGCTCAGTCGAACCGGTTGGTTTTCACCGCGTTGAGGAATGTGACCCATTGCTGGCCGGTGATGGTGAAGTACCCGGTCGAGCGGTCCTTGGTGTCGCGGACGGCGGCACCGTCGCGGACGCGGCCTATTTCGACGCAGTTGGTGTCTTGCCCGCTGTAGCTGGATTTGCACCAGTTGGTCGGTGTGTGCAGTCCTGTCACAGTGCTGTCTCCACTTCGTTGGCGACCTCGGCGATGACTTTCGCGGAGTCCTCGGGACTCATCGCCGTATCCTTGCGAAGGGTATCCGCAGCCGAACGGTATTCATCCAGGTCTTCCTCGTTGTACAAGAACGCCGAAGACCTGTGATGCTCCAGCAGGACGATCGGTGGGCTTTCGTCGAACTCGTAAAGCACGAACGGTCCGGCGGTCCCCGGATGCCACCGCACCTCGTGAGGCACCACCTGAATGGTGATGCTGTCTCGCCGCTCGATCGCTTGCACCAGGTAACGGAGTTGACTCGCCAGCACACTGGGTCCTCCGACGCGAAGCCGGAGGGCCGGTTCGCCGATCACCGCGTGCAACCGGGTGGGCGGCTCGCGGTCGAAGATGTCGCGTCGCCCGGAACGAAACACGACTCTCGGTTCGACCTGGTCACGGGGAATGCTCCCAGCACCGAGAATGGCTCGTGCGTAATCGGATGTCTGAAGCAGCCCGGGAACAAGTAACGGCGACCAATCGACGATCTCCGAAGCGGCGCGTTCGCATTCGAGCATCCCGGCCATCTGCTGAGACATGCCGGGAATGCCGGAGGTGAGCCAATCACTCTCTCCCGCGTTGCGGGCGAGCTCGACGATGCGTTCACGTTCAGCGGCATCCACACCGAGCCCCGTCAACACGGTCGCCACGTCTTCGGTTTTTGGCAGGCGATGGCCGTGCTCCCATTGCGATACGAGCGTGTGCGAGATTCTGACGCTCCTTGCCAGGTCACGTAGGCCGATATTCCGGGAAACTCGTGCTTCTCGAAGTGCCGCTGCCAATGCTCGTCCACGTGGCGTCCCGCTGGTTGCAGCCATGAACCAACCCTACAAAGAAGCCGAGCACAAAACGTCACCTGATTGAGTCATTGTGTGTTGGTTTCGCTACCGCAAGACTGGTTGCGCAACCAAATAGGAGTTGAGAACCGCAGGAGGTCAGTGATGCCAACCAGTTATGAGGTCCGTCATCCGGGTGTTCGGGTGTGGTGTGGCAACGAGTCGGGGTGGTCGTCGTCGTTGCTGGTGTGGATCTCGCGGTGGACGCCGGAGGTGATTCGGATTGAGACGCCGACGGTGTTCAACCGGACGGTGTGGACAGTAGACCAAGCTGCTCAGCTGCGGAATGTGCTGCACGCGGCGGTGCGGACTGGGGGTGATGTTCGATGACCAGTTATGCGGGCAGGTTGGGCATGTGGCTGGCCCACGAGCAGTGGAAGCTCGAACAGGCCTCCTACGGCATCCCGGCCCGGCAGGCCACCCCCAAACAGTGCGCCGAACTCGCCGGGGTACTGCAACGGCTCTCCGACGAGCTCCGCGACTACGCCGCCGGACTCGCTTTCGGCGGCGGCCATCCGCCGGAATCGGGGTCGATCGACCCGGACGAGTTCCGTAAGCGGGGTGATGCGGAGTGAGCACCCACCCGGCGATGCTGCTGACCACCGCCGTCCTGCTGGCCACAACCGCGATCGTGCTGGGCGGTTGGGGAAACCGGGCCGGCTACCGGCCCCGCCACGCCGGCGGCAGCGGCCCGGCCGCCAGGCGCCTGGCGGCACTGCGGCTGGAGTCGTATTTCAGGGACGAACGCCCTACCACGGAGTTGATCGGCTGGCCGCTGTGCGACCCGGACGAGCATCCGCACCTGTTTCGGCTCGACCCACCGGCCCCGGTGCTCCCGAATCCGATTCCGGCGCAACCAGCAGCACCAAGCCCCGCTGTCACAACCAGCCCTACGGCACCTGAGCCCGTGACCGATCCGGGCGGGACAGAGCATCCCGAGCTGGCACTCATGCGCCGCGTCCTCGACGGGCTCCACCGTCTCTAACCACCACCGCTACAGACCAGCGCGTCCCCCACGATCACTTTTCATCCAGACCGGCCCGGAACCGTGCACTCGGCACACCCCCGACAACCGCCGAGACACACTCCGGGCCTCCGGTGGCGGGGCGACAATTTCTCGCGAAATCGCCGCGCACGCCCCCATGCAGCGACGATTTCCCGCGAAATGTACGCACCGCCACCACCGAAAACCCCGCCCGGCCGGGCCTCCCTCCCCGCTCCCACCCGGCCGGGCGGGGACCCCACGAGAGCATGAAGCTTGTGACGCAGCTGCTTCGTTCCTTCGGCGATCTTCTCGTGGTGGCACTGATCGGAATACCGGTAGCGGTGTTGCTCTGGTGGGGGTGGGCCAAACTTCGGGGTGATCGGTGGCAAGCCGCCGGGGACGTGGCCGTTGTCCTCTCGTGCTTACCAGTGGCTTATCTGGTGTTCAGCCCGACCTACGGCGCGCCGAGTCAGGTGAGTTTGTTGCCCGGAGCGGAACTGGCATCCCCTTTCGACGGTGTGCGGCGAGGGGAGACCGCCGCGGTGGTGCAGCTGGTGGCGAACACGGTGCTACTGCTGCCGCTCGGAGTGGTCCTGCCGCTGCGGTTCCGGTGGGCACGCTCGGTCGCGCGGATCGGCTTGGTGGCCCTGATGGCTTCACTCGCCGTGGAGTTCGCCCAGTACTTCCTGGCGGTGGGGAGAGTGAGCAGCACCGATGACGTCATCCTCAACACGGCGGGCGCGCTGCTCGGGGCGTGGGCCGCGCGAGGTTGGCGGAAGTGGAGGTCCACATCGGAGTCCCCGAGGAGCCGCTACTCCGACGAACGCAGTCCCACGTGATTCGTCGGGCGAGATCTCCGTAACGGTCAGTGGCCGCGCTGCGGCCGAGCCGTACCGGCCAGCGGCGACGATGTGATCATGAGCATCGGTCAGCACGTACAGTGCCCGGCTGATGCCGTGACCTGGCGTGTCAGCCATGCCACGCTTGTCACTGTCAATTTCCTGAGGGCTCGAATGGTCGAGGCAACGGAGTTCGACGAAACTCCGATTTCCGAGCGGCGGCGCGAGGAGGTGCGTCTCGTCGCCGACCAGCTCGGATTTGAGCGCACTTCGGTGATCCGATTCCACGTTCGTTCCGTGGAGTACGCCGTGCCCGAGCGGCGAAAGAACGGTACGCCACACGGATCCAGCAGGACGATGCGGATACTTCGTGGCACGATGTGGATCTCGGTGGTGATTCTGTCGCTTCCGATCACCGCGGTCCTCGGTGGGCTGGACGAGATCTTCAACGATGCCGGTCCTTCCGGCCGTGGGCCGGTAGGGAAGCTCACTATTCACGGCAAGAGGTCCTGCGCCGCCCTCTCCTTCGCTGACGCCGCCAAGGAGTCCGAGCGGGAGATGTGGTTGGCGTGGTCGCGCTCCTTGATTGCGCTGCTGGGAACGAGCGGTGAGCAACCTCCCGAACTGCTCTGGGTCTCCGAATCACAGCGCCCCGAGCCGGAGTTCGCCAAGGAGAAACTGCGCTGGCCGGACAAGTCCCGCGTGGAGTTCGTGCTCGCCCAAGCGGAACTCGACCGGCTCAGGCAGCAGCTGGGAGCCCTCTGAACCGCGCCGATCTCTCGCGAAATGTACGAACGGCACCGACGGCACCACCGCCGAACCCCGTGTCAATTTCTCGCGAAATCGCCGCGCGGCGGTACCGGTGCGGCTTCGCTCGGGCACCGCGTGCGGTCACTGGCTGCCGAGTGCGATCACTGGGAACCCCCGAGATTCGCCGGGGAGCCCCGGGAGCCTCGCGGGGTGCTACTCGAAGAGTCCGGCGATGGAGCCCGGCAGCTGCTCCACGGTGTCGGCGGTCTCGTCAGAGGGGGCCCACCGGCGCAGCGTGGTCAGCACCGCCCTGACCTGTTCCTCGGTGGTCTCCAGATCGGTGGTGGCGATCTCGCCGCTGATGCGGTCCAGGAACTCGAGCTTGTTCAGCGAACGCGCCCGCCCACTGCGCTGCGAGAGTTCGTTCCGTAGCTCCTCCGGCAGTCCCTCGGCCAGCTCGTCGACCTGACCGGCACTGACGGCCTCGGCCAGTGTGGTCAGGGTGGCGCGAGCGACGCGGGACGCCTCGTCCGCCGAGGACATGCCCGCGCTCTGCCGTACCTGCTCGGCGAAGTCGCGCATGGGTTCGCTCTGCCAGATCTCTGCCATCGAACTCCTTCATCGCATCGTTCTGCCTCGCCCCCTCGAAGCCGGAGGGGTCTTTTCGGTGCGGCTCTCATCGCAGTGCCCACGCCGCCGTGGTCGATAAACGTGATCTGGGTCACTCTGTGGCACCGTGTGGGTTTGCCGCGCTGTGTGCGGGGCATGCACAGGCCAGTGGCTGTGATCGACGTGTGAGCACTTCTCACGAGTGTTCGACGTCGGTCCGGCAGGACGGTCCTCGGCGTTGCGAGAGGGGAACGATGATGGACTTGACGCGGCTGCGGTCGGTCTACGAGAGCGAGGGACCGTTCGCCACGGTGTACCTGGAGGGACGCTCGCCGAGCGAGGAGTCGAGCGAGCAGCTGCGACTGCGGTGGCGTGACCTCAGGGAACGGCTGGCAGGCGCCGGAGCCGGTGACGCGGTGCTGGACGCGCTCGAAGCGAGCGTGCTGAATGTCGAGTACGGCGAGGAGCAGGCCAACGGGCGTGTGCTGGTGGCGACCGAGAACGCCGGGGTGCTGCTCGCCGAGCCGTGGGACGCCGCCCTGGGGGCCGGTGACGCGCAGTACTGGACGCGGCTGCCGGAACTGGGCGCGTACGTGCGCGAGGAGTGCCGCTCGGTGCGGATGCTGGTGGTCATCGCCGACGAGCAGGGGGCGGTGGTGCGGCAGGAGGTCCTGGCCCAGCAGCACCACCCCCGGGAGCTGGGTAGCGAGACCGTCGAGGGCGGCGCCGAGACCGACACGCACAAACCCCGTGGCCAGGCCCTGTCGCACAAACGGCTGCAGCGCCGTGCCGAGCAGGCCGTCGAGCACAACGTCGAGGAGATCGTCTCGCGACTGCGCACCATCGAGGCCGAGTTCCGGCCGCGGTTGCTGGTGCTGGCAGGCGAGACGCAGGCCCGCAGCATGGTGCGCGAGAAGCTGACCGAGCGGCTGGCCGAGCTGCGCGTGGACGCCGATCGTGGCGGTAACCAGGACGAGGCCGCGGAGCAGGCACTGGCAGAACAGCTGCGCGAGATCGCCGAGAAGGAGAGCGCCCGCAACGCGCGGGAACGCGCCGAGCAGCTCAACTCGGGACTGGCGCACGGGCAGGCAGTGCACGGTGACCACCCGGTGGCCCGCGCCGCCGAGATGGGCGCGGTGGACACCCTGCTGCTGGAGTACGGCACCGGAACCGAGCGCGAGGCGTTCCTGCTCAAGGCGTGTGCCGAGACCGGCGCCCGCGCCGATCTGGTGGAGTCCGGCACCGGCCTGGCCGAGGGCGTCGGAGCGCTGCTGCGTTTCCCGATCGACAACTGACCGGTGGACCTGCCCTCCGGCCGGTCGCGGTACTCCTTCGGATGATCACGGGTGACCCCGGCTTCGGAACAGGCCGGGTTCGCCGCGTGTCCGCCACGACTCGATCCCGCTCGACGCTGCGCACAGGCTCGACGAGTCGTTACCGAGCAGGACCGGATCTCAATCCCGACATGAACGCGGCATGTGCTTTTCCGCGTCCAGCAGCTCCAGGTTCAACAGTTCGCCGTCGTTCGAGAAATCGAGAAGCGCGACCGTTTCATCGTTTTTGCCGCGCACCTCCAGCGTCTCGGCAGGGTTGCCCGAAAGTTTCCCGCCGAACTTGAAAACCGCGGCGTTGGCACGTTTGTCCCAGGACCACTCGACGTGAAGTGATCCTGTTGCTTGGGGATCTTGTTCGTTCATTCCAGGTGTTTTTCCGGTCGGGATTTTTCGTTGATTATCGGAAACCGTACCGGTGGGGTGCGCATCGGGAGTTTCGCGAGATCGCGGGGCACATCGCGTGCCACCACGCCACGCGCCCCGCGACCTTGAGTTGCTAACCACGCGGGCGGCTAACCGACCACCGACGCGAGCTCCGCCATGGCTCCTCAGCCCCGATCGGGAGCGTGGGGCGCGATGGGGTTGTCCAGCGTTCCCGCGATCTTCAGCGCGCTCGCCGGGTCCTGCAAGTTCACCATCTGCTGGTTGTTGCCCAGCTGCAGCCGGTTGAGGCAGGACAGCTCGTACCGCTCGGCGAACAGGTCGTACTCGCGGAACCGGTCCCGCAGTTCCGGGGCGGCAGCCTCGTAGTCGGTCACGCACTCGGCCACCGTCCGCCAGAAGTCCCGCTCGTCCAGCAGTCCGTGCTCGTGCGTGATCGAGCACAGGAAGCGGAAGAAGCAGTCGAAGATGTCGGTGAACAGCGAGAGCGCCCGCAGGTTCTGCGGCACCTCGGAGCGGATCCGCTCGATCTCGGCCGGGAGTTCGGTCTCCGGCTCGATCACGGCGACCTCTTCGCCGATGTCCTTGAGCAGCGCCCGCTTCGGCACCCCGTCCTCCAGTACCAGGATGATGTTCTCGCCGTGCGGCATGAACACCACGCCGTAGGCGTAGAAGCAGTGCAGCAGCGGACGCAGATAGGCGTCCAGGTAGCGCCGCAGCCAGTCGGCCGGTGCCAGCCCCGAACGGTTGATCAGCGTGCCGACCAGGGGCTCGCCGGACTCGTCCACGTGCAGCAGCGCGGCCATGGTGGCCAGGCGCTGCCCGTCCCGCAGCTTCGGAACCGGGCTCTCGCGCCAGAGCGCGGCCAGCATCTTGCGGTACGGCGAGTCCTTCGCGGCGGCCGTGTAGTACTCGTTGTGGTAGCCCACCGCGGCGAGCTCGCGCAGGATGTCGAAGCCGGAGTCGCGCAGCAGCTCGTCACCGGCGACCAGCTCACCCACCCAGTCGTTGATGGCCGGGGTGGCGCGCATGTACTCGGGTGAGAGCCCCCGGAGGAAGCCCATGTTCAGCACCGAGATCGCCGTCTTGACGTAGTGCCGCTCCTGCGAGTCGGCGTTGAAGAACGTGCGGATGGACTGCTGCGGCAGGTAATCGTCGTCCCCGTCACCGAGGTGGATCAGGTTGCGGGTGGCGAACTCCGCCGCGAACGTCACCGGCAGCTTGTTGTCCCACTGCCAGGGGTGCACCGGCACGAACAGGTAGTCCTTCGGGTCCAGGCCGAACTCGCGGATCCGCTTCTCGAACCGCTCGCGGGTCGATTCGTCCAGTTCGGACCGCACGAGTTCTTCGTAGTCCAGCCCCGCCGAAGCGCTGAAGCCGACCCGGTCCCGGTGCGCGGCCAGCCACACCAGCCTGAGCGGCACTCCCGCCTCCGGCGCGTACTTCGCGGACTCGGCGAGGTCGAAGCCGATCCGGCCGCTGTTGGCCAGGAAGCACGGATGTCCCTCGGTCATGCCGGACTCGATCGCCTGGAACCCGGCGTCCAGCAGCTCTCCCGAGCTCGCCCGGGGCTTGGCCAGTTTGAACGCGTCGCTTTCCAGCGTGCTGCTGATCTCCTCCAGGTACACCGGCAGCAGCCCGTCGTGCAGCCCCAGCGTGTCGCGCAGCTCCAGGAAGAGCTCCATCGCGTCGAGCGGCAACTCCGCGCCGTCGCGGTGCCGGGTGATGCTGTCGGTGTCGATCGACCAGTGCCGCAGGCTGCCGATCCTGGCCCGGAAGTGGTAGCGCACTCTGCCGTCGTCGCTGCCGACCACGTAGCGCCCCTCGCCCGTCGGGGTGGGGTTGAGCAGCCGTTCGTGTGAGAGCTCGGCCAGCGCCTTGCGCACCAGGCGCCGGTTCACCAGCCGCCAGTGCTCCGGAGTCAGATGGCCCGCGGGCTCGTGCGTGCCGGGGTTGCCGGAACTCATCGTGATACCTCCCCCTCGGTCGAACCCGCGGTCCTGCTCGCCAGGTAGTCGGCGCGGGTGCAGATGCTGAGCAGTGCCTTCTTCTCGGGCAGCGAGACGGTGTCGACCACTTCGAAACCGACCTCCGCGTTCAGCGCGTGCACCGAGGTGTTGTTCACGTCGGGTTCCACGACCACTCGGCCGGTCGCGGGGTCGGTGAACAGCATGTCCATCACCGTGGTCAGCACGGCCCGGGTGAAGCCGTGCACCGGCATGCCGGTGGGCGCGGCCAGGAAGTGCATCCCCACGTCGCCCGGCCGCACGGGATACAGCTCCGCCAGCTCCGAACGGGCCGGGTCGTACCGCTCGATCAGGAAGGAGGGGATCCCGTTGTGCAGGCCGACGAACGCGTCGTTGCCCGGGGCCGCCTCGATGGTGCGGAACTGCTGCAGCACATCGGCCGGCTCGGCGTCGAGCATCAGCCAGAAGGCCGACTTCGGGTGGGTGAGCCAGCCGTGCAACAGCTGGGTGTCCTCGTCGGCCGACACGGGGCGCACGGCGAACTCGCCCAGTCGCTCGTCCGTGCGTTCGAACACGATCTCGGTCATGCCGCCGACTCCTCTCGTTCCGCTTCGGTCCGGGCCGGTCCGATGTCGCCGGGAGCGGCGAAGTCCTGGAAGGCGATGGAACGCTCGACCGGGTAGTACTCCTCGCCGAGCATCCCCTGGATGATGCGCGAGTTCCGGTACGCGGCCATCCCGAGGTCGGGGGTGACGAAGCCGTGCGTGTGCAGCTCGGCGTTCTGCACGTAGATCTCCTCGCCGGTCGGGTCCACGCCGTAGCCGCGGCCGACGTCGAACCTGCCCGACTCGTCCCAGCTGATCCGGTGGGTGATCGGCCGCAGGAAATCGGGTGTGCGGTACCGGTATCCGGTGGCGAGCACGAGCCCGTCGGTGTGCAGGGTGAAGTCCTCCTGCTGTTCCCACTGCCGCAGTCCCAGCGTGTAGCCGCCGTCCGTCGGGTGGTGTTCGGCCGAGGTCACCTCGGTGTTGGTCAGCAGCCTGGTCGGGCACGGCCCGGCCACCCGCTTCAGGTAGAGCAGGTCGAAGATCTCGTCGACCAGTTCCGCGCTGATGCCCTTGTAGAGGCCGTGCTGCTGCGCGAGTAGCGATTCCCGCGTCCGCTCCGGCAGCGAGTGGAAGTAGTCGACGTACTCCGGCGAGGTCATCTCCAGGGTCAGCTTGGTGTACTCCAGCGGGAAGAACCTGGCCGAACGGGTCACCCAGTTGAGGGTGTAGCCGTGTTGGTCGATCTCACCGAGCAGATCCCGGTATATCTCCGCGGCGCTCTGTCCGCTTCCGACGATCGTGATGCTCTGCTTGCGGACCAGCGAGTCGCGGTTGTGCAGGTACCGCGACGCGTGAATCGCGTCGCCGCCCAGGTCGCGGCACGGTTCGGGGACGTGGGGCGGGGTTCCGGTGCCCAGCACCAGCCTGCGCGCCCGGTGCGTCTCGGTCCGCCCGGTCGCGACCTCGGTGGCGTGCACCAGGTAGACGTCCTCGCTCGGCTCGTGGTCGATGCGGTCGACCCGGTGGCCGAACCGGACGCTGTCGAGCTTGCGCGCGGCCCAGCGGCAGTACTCGTTGTACTCCACGCGGGGCGGGAACCAGTCCGCCCGGATGTAGAACGAGTAGAGCCTGCCGACCTCCTTGAGGTAGTTCAGGAAGGACAGCGGTGAGGTCGGATCGGCCAGGCTCACCAGGTCGGCGAGGAACGGCGTCTGCAGGGTGGTGTCCTGCAGCATCATCCCGCCGTGCCATTCGAAGTCCGGTTTCTCGTCCAGGAAGAGCCCGTCGAGTTCCGCGATGGGCTCGGTCAGGCAGGCCAGGCCGAGGTTGAACGGACCGACCCCGACGGCTACGAAGTCGTAAGTGGGGGACACAGTCTTCCTTTCGGGGGCACGGAATCGATGACGGTGGTCTTGCGTGGTCGGTCAGCTCGCACGGCGTTCGGACTCCGCCTCGGGCGTGCCGGTCAGGTACCGGTTGCCGTGTTCGACGATGAGCTCGCACACCTCGGCGATGTCCCGCAGCGTGGTGCGCGGGTTGAGCAGGGTGAACTTCAGGTAGGTGTTCCCGTCGACGACCGTCTCGGCCACCATCGCGGCACCCGAGCGGTACAGCGCGTCGCGCGCGTGCAGGTTGACCCGGTCGCAGAGCTGTCCGTCCGCGTCCGCGGCGGGTACGTAGCGGAACACCAGGGCGCTCAGCTCGGGACGGTTGACCACTTCGAAGCGCGGATCGGCCCGCAGCATCTCCCAGGTGCGCTCGGCCAGGTCCAGCACGTCGTCGAAGAGCCGTCCGAGCGCGTCCGGCCCCATGATCCGCAGGGTCAGCCACAGTTTGAGCGCGTCGAACCGCCTGGTGGTCTGGATGCTCTTGTCCACCTGGTTCGGAACCCGCTCGGCCACGTGGCGCTCCGGGTTCAGGTAGTCCGCGTGGTAGGTGGCGTGCCGCAGCACGGAGCCGTCCCGCACGAGTACCGCGCTGGAACTCACCGGCTGGAAGAACGACTTGTGGTAGTCCACGATCACCGAGTCGGCGCGCTCGATCCCGTCCAACCGGGCGCTCTCCCGCGAGACCAGCAGACCGCAGCCGTATGCCGCGTCCACGTGCAGCCACACCCCGAACCGCTCGCACAGCGCCGCGATCTCGGAGAGCGGGTCGATGCTGCCGAAGTCGGTGGTGCCCGCCGTGGCCACCACGGCCATCGTGGTCAGTCCCGCCTCGTGGCAGCTCCGCAGCCGCTCGTGCAGCTCGTCGGTCCGCATGCGCCGGTGCTCGTCGGTGGGCACGGTCAGCACCGAATCAGCACCCATGCCCAGCAGTTTCGCCGCTTTGACGACGCTGAAGTGACTGTCGGCCGAGGCGAGGACGCGCAGTCGCGACAGCTGTTCGGCGCGGTCGGTCTCCGGATCCCCGGTTCCGCTCTCCGCCGCGTGTCGTTGCAGTGCCTGCTCCCGGGCGACGAACAGTCCCTGCAGGTTGGACTGGGTGCCGCCGCTGGTGAATATCCCGTCCGCGGTCGAACCGAAGCCGATGCGGGCCGTGGTCCAGTCGATCAGCCGCCGCTCGATGAGCGTGCCGCCCGCGCTCTGGTCCCAGGTGTCCAGTGAGGAGTTGATCGCCGAGCCGATCGCTTCGCCGAGCAGGGCGGGAATGACGATCGGGCAGTTGAGGTGGGCCAGGTAGCGCGGGTGCTGGAAGTAGACGGCATCGTGCAGGTAGACCCGTTCCAGCTCGTCGAGCGCGCTCTTGGTGTCCGGCAACGGTTCGTCCAGGTCGATTCCGCCGATGACCGGTCCGAGCTGATCGGGGGTGACTCCGGTGGTGGGCTGGTGGCCCGGGTCCAGGAGTTCGCCGATCACCCGCTGTACCCCTTCGGTCACCGAATCGCGGTACTGCTCGGTGTTGTGTTCGTCCAGCAGGTACGACTTGGGGTCGACGGACTGTGCCGATGTCGCAGCGGTCTGCTCGGCCGGTGGTACGAGGAAACTCACGAACCGTCCTCCTCGGTGCGGGGTGTGCGATGCCGGATGGTCTGTCGGGGTCGTGCGCCGCATCGCGGCTTCGAGTTCCTCGTTGCGAGGTCAGCCACCGTGTCCGGCGCGTCGCGACCGTGTGGAATTAGGTTAGCCTAATTTTCTGTGAACTTAGGCTAACCTATATCGCGCTCGCTGTGGCGTGAGTCCGTTCACGTCGGACGATCGGTCGAGTGGCGGTGTCGTCGAGTGGCGGTGTCGTTGTCGCGGCGCGGTTCACCGGCGATTACCCGGAAGTGAATACCCGACGCGGCCGGTCGCTCTCCCGGAGAGTGGGAAGCGGAAGTGGGAAGAGGAGTCGCGCGTCGGGTCCCCTGTAGCCGCTCAGCCGTGCTCGAACCGCCGTGACTGCGGCGTCGATTTCTCGCGAAATCGCCGGGCCGGTGCTGCGGGGTGCCCCGTGTCTGTCGATTTCTCGCGAAATCGCCGGGCTCGGGACCGCTGTCGGGAAGTGACCACGAGCGACACGGCGCCGGTGTCACCGGTGTGGGCGTCGATTCCCCGGGTGTGTTCCAGGGGCTCCCACCACGCAAGCCGCACTCCCACCACCTACACAGGCCGAACCCCGACCACCCCCGCGGCTCGCACCGCCGCGGGGTCTCCGGTGCGGCTCTCGCGAGGACGGCCCCGACGTGGCGTAGTAACTACTCGATGTCGGGGCGCCCGCGGCGAGAGCCGTGCCAGAGGTTCCGCTGAGTGAGCCCCTTCGGCACCCCGGACGGGTACTCCCGAATTCACCCGGAGCGGTCGCGAAGTCCGCGTATCCGTTCCAGCAACCGCTCCACGTTGTCCCTGCCGGAAACCGCCTCCTCCAACCTGCGGTTGACCAGCTGCAACTGCCGGTTGCGCTCCGCCGAGTCCAGCTTCAGCGCCTGGTCGATCTCGCGGAGTTCGCTCTCGATCGATTCCATCCGCTTGCTCAGCGCCTCGTCGAGCGCGAGCGACAACTGCTGTTCCGCCTCGATGAGCTGCTCGGAGACCAGTTGGTCCAGTGCCGAGCGCGCTTCGGAGATCGCGTCGCTGAGCCACTGCTTCATGTGCTGCTTGTCGGCCGCGTGCTTGCGGGTGCGGGCCATCCACCAGCCTGCCCCGAGTCCCAGCACGATCGTCACCGGCAGCACCACCGGATTCAGCGCTCCGACCCCGAGACCGGCCAGTGGCATCGCCGCGGCGCGGCCGATTCCCAGCCCGCCGGAAACGCCCATGAAGACCAGCAGTTTGTCCTCGGCGGTGGGTGGCCTGCTCTCCGGCGGACGCAGCGCCACCGGGGAGCGGTTGCCGCGCGCGAACTGGGCACGGATCACCTTCAGCTCCGCCTCGCCGAACAGTTCTGCCAGCGAATCACGGGCCACCTCGTCCAGGCGGCCCGACAGCAGGGTGGCCACCCGCGTCGAGACCAGCTGCAGCGCCGAGTCCACCTGTCCGGGCAGCAGGGCCAGCTTGTCCCGGTCGGCGGTCTCGATCTCGCGGCGGAACCAGTTCTGCACCTCACGTACCCGGTCGGTGACCTCGTGACTGGTCTCCACGCGGGTGCGCTGGATCCGCCCGCGCAGCTTGACCTGCCAACCCCGGGTGGATGAGCGACGTGCCGTCGCGAGCTCCTCCCGCCTGGTGCGCAGCGACTCCACCTCCTTCTCCCCGGCGGTGAGCGCCCGTTTCTCACCCTCCAGGCCGGAGATGATCTCGGTGAGCACCGTGGACATCCCGCGCATGGTGTTGGCTTCGCCGAGCATCGCGGAGTGACCGGCGACCAGTTGCCGCAGTGCGGAACGCAGCTCGTCCACACCGGAGCGTTCCCGCAGCATCGCCGCGCTCTCCGGCTCGGAAGCACGTGCGGCGAGTTCGGCCATCCGGGCCGAGACCGGATATATCGGCACCTCGGCGAATCGCGGGGCGTGCGTGGCCAGCAGCTGCCGGTTCTCCTCCAGCACCCTGCGCCAGCCCCGGTGCCGATCCGTCTTGGTCAGCACGAACAGCACGGTTTCCACACGATTGCTCACGCTGTGCAGGAAGTCCAGCTCGCCGCGACCGAACGGAGCCGAGGCGTCCGCCACGAACAGCAGCGCGGTCGCGGAAGCGGCGGCTTCGGCCGCCAGCTCGCCGTGCACTGCCTGCAGCCCGCCCACTCCCGGTGTGTCAACCAGCGTGAGTTCTCGCAGCGGTTCCAGCGGAGCGTCGACCCTGATGTATCTCGGTGGCAGCTCACCCGCCGGGAGTTCGCCCGCTCCCGAGGACCAGGCGCCCAGCTCGTCGATGTCGAAACGTGCCGGTTCCTGCTCGCCGGGGTAGCACGCGTAACCGGCCCACTCGGTGCCGTGCTGGAACCACAGATAGGTGGACGTGGCCACATCGGCATCCACAGGGGACAGATCCTGGCTGTCCAGCAGGGCGTTTACCAGTGAACTCTTTCCCCGATTCGTCTCGCCGACCACCACCACACCGGGAACGGCGGTGCGCGAGTTCCTGATGCGCTCGATCCACTCGGCGGCCTCGGTGTCGACCTCCCGCACCAGCGCGGTCAGGTTCTCCCGGGTCTGCTTCACCTGTGTGGGCAGCTGCGAGGCCGCCGCCGCGTCGGCACCAGGCAGGTTCGAGAGCGGAGAGTTCGTGCTCATGACGCGCTGGACTCACCGGAGGACGTCGGCTCCGCACCGGAGCTCGCGGTGTGCGACCGGTAGACCACCACGACGGGTGCCCGCAGCATCCGTCCCCGGTCGGAGAACCCGAGAACCTCGGTCTCCGCGATGACACCGTCCAGCGATCGATCGCCGGTGGCGGCCGTGCCCCCGGCCTCGTGCCTGGTCGGATCGAACCGCTCTCCGTCGGGACGTAACGCGGTTACGCCGACAGTGCTCATGCCCTCCGTCAGCCGTTCGGTGACGCCCGCGCTGCGCGTCCGATCGAAGGCGTACATGCACAGTTCGATCAGCTTTTCCCGTTCCGCCAGCGCCTGGTCCAGCGGGTCGACGAGCGATTCGTTGCTCAAAGTGGCCATCAGCGTTTCCGAACTCTGTCGCGGCTTGCCCAACCCCAGGTCTCGGCCGAGGGACGCGATACCGAGCCCCTGCTGCCGCCGCATTGGACGCGGCGGCCAGGCGTTCGGTTCCACTCGCGCGAGGAATTCTCACGCTCCGTTGGCGGGTAAGGGCGTGTCGACCTCGCGGCACGGGCGGGAGAGCTCGGCGAACAGCCGAGCACTGCTCAGCACGTCCGAAGAGTCCGGTCACCCGCGTGTCCCGCCGCGCAGTCGCTGCCACAGCAGGAAGTAGGCACGGTGCACCACGTGAGCCACCCGGCTCTGCGCCGGGGTGGAGCCCAGCGACGCGAACGAGCGCCACCAGTTGGCGCGCTCCATCGCGTACTCGATCATCCGGTCCGGGGTTCCCCCGAGCATCCCCAGTCGCTCGGACGGGTTGTTCGAGGCCCCCAGCCGCAGCACCTCGTCGAGCAGATCGCTCGGCAGCGTGACCTCACCCGAGGAGACCAACGTCAACGCCTCCAGCAGCCGCAGCTGGTGCGCGTCGGGCCGTGCCAGCAGGGCTTCGATCCCGTCCTGTATCCGCCCGCGTTCCGCCGGGTCCCGACTCCGCTGCGCCACCGCCGTCATCGATGCCAGCCCCGCCGCCGCCTTGATGCCGTCGGCCCGGGCGCGGAAGACCGCGTTCAACCTGCGTGAGACCTCGTACAGGCCGGAGGACTCGTGCAGCACCCGGCGCAGTCCGCCCGCCGTGATGGCGGGGTCGGCGGCTATGGCATCCAGGGCACGTCCGATGCCGTACAGATCGAGCAGCTCCAGCAGGCGGGCCCGGGTACCCGTCGGCACCTCGCACTCCCACCCGGTGAACAGATCCGCGGAGATCAACAGGGTTTCCCTGGTCGCCTCGTCCAGCCCGGCCAGCCGGTGCAGTGCCTCGGCGTCGGAAGCGGTGAACATCCCCGTTTCGGCGGTCTCCGCGAGCAACCCGACCACCGGGAGCACGTCGGTCACCCGCGGTCCGAGCTGCCGGGCCTGCCTCTCCGCCAGCAGGCTCGCCGCGTGCCACACGCTGCCGTCGCTGTCGCGCACCGATTCCGGCTCCACCGTGTCCGCCTTGTTCAGCACGGCCAACGCGTTCGCCGGACCCGCCGGGCGGTTGCCGGTCGCGGCGCCGAACGAGCTCAACGCCCGCTGGTCGTCTGCCCGCACCGACTGCGTGACGACGTAGAGCACGGCCTCCGCCCCGGCCACCGCGCTCCGCGACACCGGGTCCAGTACCTCGGCACGTCCGTCCGGCTCCGCCGCCCCTGTCCCCGTTGTTCCGGATTCGCCCAGCACCGCCTCGGTGCGTGCGACGGAGGAGTCGTCGGTCGACCCCAGTCCCGGAGTGTCGATCACCGTCAGATCGCGCAGCACCTCGTTGGTCAGGTAGGCCTCCAGGTGCGAGACGTGTTCCCGCTCCACCCCCAGATCGGCCGGGATCGCCCCGTCGGGGCTGAACGGCAGGGACCGCTTGCCACCGTCGCGCAGGATCACCTCGACCCGGTCCACCGTGCCGTACCGGAAGCGGGTCACCACCCGCGTGCACTCGCCGACGTCGGTGGGCGCCACGTTGCGTCCGATCAGGGCGTTGACCAGCGTGGACTTGCCTGACTTGATCCTGCCCACCACCGCCAGCTGCAACGGTTCCCCGAGCCGGAGCAGCACCTCGTGCAATCCGTTCGCGGTGTCCGTGCCGACCCTGCCGCGCAGGTCGGCGCACAGTCGCGCCACCGCGTCCGACAACGGCCCGCGGGTTCGCTGCGTAGTCAACGGGCTCCTTCCGGGCGAGGCGCTGTCGACCCTCTGCCTCTCAAGTATGACCTCGATTTCGACCCCGGAATGAGGCGATCGCCGACTCACCTGGCATAGCATCGGCGGACGTGCGGCGACTCAGTCTGTGGATGCGTGCGCATCCGAGCGTGGGCGATGTCTCGATCATGGTATTGCTGCTGTTGGCCGAGGTCGCCGGTGTGGTGATAACCCGGGGTGCCGAGCATCTGATCGGGTTCTGGAGCGTCCTGGCGGGCGCGCTGCTGGTGCTCCCACTCGCGTTCCGGCGGAACCTGCCCGGCGTGACGGCCTGTGCCGTGCTACTCGGTCTGCTCTTCCAGCTGTTCGGTCCGCACCCACCCCTCTTGCGGCCGGGTTTCCTGGCAGTGCTGATCATGGTCTACACCCTCGTCGCCTATGTCGGCAGGAGGGCGGGGGGCGGTTACGTGGGCGCGGTACTCGCGGTCTGGCTGCTGTCGACCTATCCGACGCCCGGTGTCACACCCCCGTGGGCGCTGTTCGCCGTGCAACTGGTGCTCGTGCTCGGATTCTGCTGGGTGCTCGGCGAGTACTTCGGGGCCCGCCGGGCCTACCAGGAGGCGATGGAGAGCCGGCTGCGCGGTCTGGAGTTCGAGCGCGACCAGCAGGCCAGGATCGCGGTGGCCGAGGAACGCAACCGCATCGCCAGGGAGCTGCACGACGTGCTGGCCCACTCGGTGAACGTGATGGTCACCCATGCCGACGGCGCGGCGTACATCGTCCGCGACGCCCCGGACAACGCCGTCCGGGCGCTGCACACGATCGGGGACACCGGCAGGGAGGCACTCGTCGAGTTGCGCAGCCTGCTGCACGTGCTGCGGAACCGGACCGAGGCCGACGACAGCGCCCGACGCGACCCGCAGCCCGGTGTCGGCGGGGTGTACGAACTGGTGGAACGGGTGCGTGGTCTGGGGCTGCCGGTGACGTTCCGGGTCGAGGGTGATCTCGACCGGATCCCCACCGGACAGGGGCTGGGGATCTATCGCATAGTGCAGGAGTCGCTGACCAACGTGCTCAAGCACGCGGGATGGCACGCCACGGCCGCCGTGCTGCTGCGCAACGACGGCGAGCGGGTGCGGATCGAAGTCACCGACAACGGGGCCAGGGGAGTGCTCGCGCCGGAGGCGGTGCCGGGCGGCAACGGTGTCATCGGGATGCGCGAACGTGCGGCCATCTACGGCGGGAGCCTGGAGGCGGGACCGGCGGAGGAGGGCGGCTGGCGGGTGCGCGCGGAGCTCTTGCTGGCTGGGGAGTCCGCGACCGCGAGCTGACTCGGGTTCGGCTTCCGCGTTGGCGGCGTCGATTTCTCGCGAAATCGCCGCCCCTCCGACGCGAGGAGCGCCGAACGAGCACTGCCGCGGTCGGCTACGTGGCCGGCGGGAGGTGCCGCCGACCGAGCACGACGGAAACCGAGCCGGAGAATTCTGCTATAGGCTGATCCGCATGGTTCGGGTGGTGCTCGTCGACGACCAGGAACTCATGCGGGTGGGGCTGCGCATGGTGCTGGACGCCCAGGACGACGTGGAGGTGGTGGCCGAGGCCGACGACGGTGCCGCGGCGGTCGAACGATCCCGGGAGCTCGCTCCCGACGTGGTGCTCATGGACGTCCGCATGCCCGGTATGGACGGGGTGCGCGCCACCGAGCTGATCGTGGGCGAGGAGCTCGCCAAGGTGCTCGTGATGACCACCTTCGACCTGGACGACTACGCGCTGTCCGCGCTGCGTGCCGGGGCGAGCGGGTTCCTGCTCAAGGACACGCCTCCGGCGGATCTGGTCTCGGCGGTGCGTTCGGTCGACGAGGGCGACGCGGTCGTCTCGCCGAGCGTGACGCGCAGGCTGCTCGACCGTTTCATCGGCACGGGCGAGGCGAAGCTGCGCGACGATTCCGTACTGGAGTCGCTGACCGGGCGCGAGCGCGAAGTGCTGATCAACATGGCGCGTGGACTGTCCAACGGCGAGATCGCCGAACGCCTCTACCTCTCCGAGGCCACCGTCAAGACCCACATCGGTCGTATCCTGGCCAAACTCGAGCTGCGCGACCGGGTGCAGGCCGTGGTGCTCGCCTACGAGACGGGACTCATCCGCCCCGGCACGGAGTGATTCCCGGCGCTTCCCCACCGACGATGCCCGGGGGTGGCACCGCTCGGTGTTCACCATCCGTGCACGGCGTGCCGTTCGGTGAGCGAGCTCGACTTCCAGTGCCTACCCTTCCCCCTAACCGCCCTGGTGGGAGGGAGTTCTCATGTCCGAGACATTCGTCGTGGTCGGTGGTGGCCTGGCAGGCGCGAAAACCGTGGAGGCGCTGCGGGAGCGGGAGTTCCCCGGCCGTATCGAGTTGATCTGTGAAGAGGAGGCACCGCCCTACGAGCGTCCGCCGCTCTCCAAGGACTACCTGGCGGGCAGGACCGAGGTGGCCGACTTCACCGTTCACCCCAGGGAGTGGTACGTCCGGAACGACGTCGAGCTGCGGCTGGGCACCCGGGCGACCGGGCTGCACCCCGGCAGTCACGAGGTCGAGCTGGCCGATTCCACCCGGTTGGGCTACGACAAGCTCGTGCTCGCCACCGGTTCCCGTCCGCGCAGGTTGCCGCTGCCCGGGGCTGATTCCCGCGGTGTGCACTGCCTGCGCAGACTGGGCGACGCCGATCGGCTCGCCACCGCGCTACGGCGTGTGGGGCGGCTGGTGATCGTGGGTGCGGGGTGGATCGGTCTGGAGGTGGCCGCCGTGGCCCGGGGTTACGGGGTGGAGGTTCACGTCGTCGAAGCGGCACGCCAGCCCCTGCTGGCCGCGCTCGGGCCGCGGATGGGTGAGTTCTTCGCCGACCTGCACCGCGAGCACGGCGTCACGCTGCACCTTTCCTCCCACGTCTCCGAGATCATGGCTCCGTCCGGCGTCACCGGAGTGCGGCTCACCGACGGATCCGAGCTGCCCGCCGATGCCGTGCTGCTCGCGGTGGGGGCCCGACCGGAACTCACCCTGGCCGAGACCGCCGGGCTGGACATCGACAACGGGGTGCTGGTCGACACCGGCCTGACCACCAGCGATCCGGACATTCTCGCGGTGGGTGACATCGCCGAGGTGCGGCATCCGGCGTTCGGCGGGCTCCGGGTGGAGCACTGGGCCAACGCGCTGAAACAACCCGCCGTGGCGGCGGCGACCATGTTGGGGCACTCGGCCTCCTACACCGAGCTGCCCTACTTCTTCACCGACCAGTACGACCTGGGTATGGAGTACCACGGTTTCGTGCCCGGTGACGTCGAGGAGCGGGTGGTGGTGCGTGGCTCACTGGCCGACCGGCGGTTCGTCGCCTGCTGGCTCGACAGCGCGGAACGGGTGCTCGCCGCCATGAACGTCAACGTCTTCGGGATGGCCGAATCGATCCGCGAGCTGATCCACTCCGGTGCCTCGGTGGTGCCCGAGCGACTGGCCGACACCACCTACCCGTTGCACGACGTCGACGCGCTGCGAAAACGCCCTGTCGGTAGTGCGTGACAGCCTCGGCAACGCGTGACACGGGTGCGGCGCGTGCCACGGGTTTCGCCCCGAGCAGCGCTCGCGTAGTGTTATTCGACTCGCGACCGCCCCCCGCCACCGGGCCGAACGGATAGGCTGCTGTTGTGACCACGAGATCCAGCTGGAAACCGAGTCTTGTCGCCCTCGACGTGGACGGCACGATGGTGGATCCCGAGACGCAGCTGCTGTCCGACCCGGTGCGTCGGGCGGTGCGGCGGGTCGCTTCCTCGGGGAGCCACCTGGTCATCGCCACCGGTCGCAGCATGCTCGGTACGTTGCCGGTGCTCGACGAGCTCGGCGTCACCGACGGGGTGGCGCTGTGCTCCAACGGGGCCGTCCGGGTCGATGTGGCCGCGCGGGAAGCCGTCTCGGTGGAGACCTTCGATCCGCGGCCCGTGCACACCCGGCTCTCCCCGCTGCTGCCCGGTTCGCTGTTCGCCGCCGAACGGGTCGGTGTCGGCAGCATGGTGACCGCCCCGTTCACGCCGGAGGAGCTGCACGGGCCGCAGTGGCACGTCGGGCCTGCCGAGCTGCTCGGGCATCCGGTGCCCCGCTTCATCGTGAACTGGGCGAACCGTGATCCGGCTGAGGTGTGGGGGCGTCTCGAAGGTGTCGAACTGCCCGGGTGCACCTACACGATCGACCACTACGACCCGTGGGTGACCGTCGTCCCCGCGGGGGTGAGCAAGGCGGCGGCCCTGGAGAAACTCCGGCTGGAGCTCGGGGTGTCCCCGGACGGCACCTTCGCGGCCGGGGACGGTGACAACGACCTCCAGATGCTGGAATGGGCACACCACTCGGTGGCGATGGGGCAGGCGCCCGCGACCGTGCGGCTCACTGCCGCCGAGGTGACGAGTCCGGTGACCGACGACGGACTGGTGCCCGCTCTCGAACGCTGGTTCAACTCCTACTGAGCGTGTCCCGTGCTTACTTCCGTGGCGGGTTCGTACCAGCGTTCTGCCTGCTCGGGTGAGCGATTTCACCCCTGAGAACGATCTCCGGGAAGGTGGTTCAGGGGAATCCGGGGACACTACGACCTGAAGTGGATTCGGTTCTATACCCCGGGTGGACGCGATGACGACCGCTCGTCGGGCAGGCTGGTAGGTGACATGAGGTCGGATCACATTTCCGGCCTGTCACCGGAATCCACAGGAGTGACGATGATCGAGGCTGTGGGCCTCACCAAACGCTACGGCTCCAAGCTGGCGGTCGACGATCTCTCGTTCACCGTCAAGCCCGGCAAGGTCACCGGGTTTCTCGGGCCGAACGGGGCGGGCAAGTCCACCACGATGCGCATGATGCTCGGTCTGGACCGACCCACGGCGGGCAAGGTCCTCATCGACGGCAAGCACTACACCGAGCTCAAGAACCCGCTGCGCACACTGGGGGCGTTGGTCGACGCCAAGTGGGTTCACCCGAACCGGTCCGCCTACGCGCACCTCAAGTGGATGGCCAGGTCCAACGGCATCCCCACCAAGCGGGTGGACGAGGTGCTCGACATCGTCGGGCTCTCGGAGGTGGCTCGACGTCGGGCGGGCGGCTTCTCGCTCGGAATGTCCCAGCGGCTCGGTATCGCCACCGCGCTGCTCGGCGACCCCAAGATCCTGATGTTCGACGAGCCGGTCAACGGGCTCGATCCGGAGGGCATCCACTGGATCAGGCGGTTCATGCAGCGCCTGGCGGCCGAGGGGCGCACCGTGCTGGTCTCCAGCCACCTGCTTTCCGAGATGGCCCAGACGGCCGAGGAACTGGTCGTCGTGGGACGCGGCAAGCTCATCGCGCAGTGCAGCACCCAGGAGTTCGTGGAGAGCTCCAGCAGCACCTCGGTGAAGGTCCGCAGCCCGCAGGCCGATCAGCTCGGCGAGGTCCTCACCTCGAACGGGTTCTCCGTCACCCGCGAGAACCAGCAGGAGCGGGACACCCTGCTGGTGCCCGACGGCGCGATCGAGCAGGTCGGTGAGCTGGCCGCCAAGTACGACTGCGTACTGCACGAACTCACCGCGCAGCGTGCTTCGCTCGAGGAGGCGTTCATGCAGATCACCGGGCAGGAAGTGGAGTTCAGCACCGGGAAGTCCGGTGAGGAGGCTTCCGGCTCCCCGGGCGAGGCGCCGGTCGCGGCGGAGAAGTGACCCCGCACGACCAGTAGGTATCGAACAGTAGATATCGAACGGGGGAGACACGGCAGTCCTTCGCGGTAGCCCCGCAGCGGGTGTCGAGGACGCTGCCCGTGGTTGTCCCGGTACTGGGGGAGCACGCGGTCCCGCCGCGTGGGACATCGACCCGGCCCCGACTTCTCGGGCCGCCCGAATCTCCCGGACACCCGGCGGAGTCGTGTTCGCACACCCCCGTTCGAAACGACAGACAGCCACGAGCATTCGGCGACGCCGCGCGGAGCGGCTTCGCCGGTCACGAGCATCGGGATATTCGAAATGACATTGCTGGCAATCGAACGCATGAAGCTGTTCACCACCCGTTCCCCGTGGTGGTGCATGTTCGCAGCCCTGCTGCTGACCGTAGGGCTCGGTGTGCTGTACGCGGCCACGGCGCCCGCGGAGTTCACTGTCGTCGGCGCCACCCAGTCGGGCGGCCAACTGGGCATGATGGTGTTCATGGTGCTGGCCGCGCTGGCCGTGACCACCGAGTACCGCTTCGGCACCATCCGGGCCACCTTCCAGGCCGTGCCGAACCGGACGGCGGTCATGCTGGCCAAGAGCACCGTGGTGGCGGCGCTGGCCTTCGTGATCGGTGAGATCGCGGCTTTCCTGGCCTGGGGCGTCAGCTACCTGATCACGGGCGGCGAGGCGCTCGTGCTGGACGCGGGCCACGAGTGGCGCAACGTGGCCGGACTCGGCCTGGTCTACGCCGGTGCCGCGCTGTACGCCCTCGCGGTGGGCATGCTGGTGCGGCAGAGCGCCGGGGCGATCTCGCTGGTGATCGTGTGGGCACTGCTGGTCGAGTCGTTGGTCGGGCTGCTGCCGAGGGTGGGCGACGACATCTTCGACTGGATGCCCTTCGCCGCGGCCAACCGGTTCCTGCAGGGCGGTGGTCCGCAGACGCCGATGACTTCCCAGATGCCCGAAGCGCCGATCGGACCGTGGGCCTCGTTGGTCTACTTCCTCGCCGTCGGGGTGGCGCTGCTGGTCGTCGCGCTGATCACGGTCCGCAAGCGCGACGCCTGAGGTCGTCGGCCGGTAACCGAATCCGGTTCGGTAGCGGCTGTGCGGTGCCGCACGTCGTTATCGAGCCCGGGGGAGATACTGCTCACCTCTACCGATAAGATCAAGAGAAATCGAACTTACCGCTGGTTGTGAGATCGAGCGGACCGCCGGGTGCCTCGTTGTGCGCTCCCGGGTGGTCACGCACAACCGGAAACCGACTGAACGGGCGCTCGGGGGTGCCTGTGGTCGGGACGGGGGAGGGCCAGGGCTGTCATTCGGGGGATGGCCCTGGCCCTGTATTTTTCGGGCCTCATCGATGTTTTCCGGTCGGCTTGTCGAGCCGCTCACTCGGTGGAAACTTCCGCCGGCTCTCGCTCCGGGCGGCCCGACATCGGGTAGGTAACGCACAACGTCGGGGGGCTCCTCGCGAGAGCGCGACACGGGAGAACCCGCGTGATCGGCGCGGTGTCCCATCGCGACGGAGCCGGTCGATGACGGCCCACAGTGGCCGTCGCGGTGATTGTGATCACATGATCCGTCTGTGTCGTTCAGTTCGGTCGAACGGCTGATTGCGCTGCGGGGTATGCGTTCTCGCTGGACGGTGTGAGGGGTCGCACATTCTCCGGAATGTTGCATAAACCCACCGTGTCTGTGGTAACCCGTAAGGTAAGAGGTGTAGCTCCGGATCCCAATGCTTCCGGAGCGCATCCCTGGGGGTAAGGCCGCGAGTCGCCTACCCGAATCCGCTCGCGGCTTACGCGGAGGAGGGTGAAGCAGTGGTTCTGTCGAGTGAGTTTTCGTCGCTCAATCAAAAATCCGCCGAGGTCGCGGAGGATGCCTGGAACACCGAAGTCGCAGGCAACACCGGAGTCGCAGGGGACACCGGAGTCACAGGGGACGCCGAAGCAGCCGGAGAGAACGAGGACGTACGACTGATTCCCATTCCCAGGTTGGAGTGGTCGCTGGCAACCGAGTCGAACCAGCCCGAGGGCGAGGCGGGGTCCCCTGAGTCGGTTCGTACCGGATGGGTGCACACCGCTCCGCAGGACCAGGTGCTGGATCTGTTCCGCAGACTCGGTGGACCCGAGGGGCGCCTTCCGGCGCCCTGGTGGCTGCACGCGTTGCACCGGGGCGAGATCGGCACCCGCGCCGAGGCGTTCCGGTTCGAGGACGACCTCCACGCGCTGTTGATCGCTCGTCCCGGCTGGGTGTTCGTGCCCTGGTCCACGGCGGGTGAGATCGGTTACTGGGAGTACGGTCCTTCCGATCGTCCGCCGATGTCGGTACCGACCACGGTCACGCTGACCGATCAGCATCCGGGATGGATCAACATCGTGCCCGCCCAGACGGACGGGTCGGCCACACCACGGGTGCCCGCACCGGGGGTCAGCGAGCTGGCCGCGATTCTGCCTCGAATCGAGTCGTGGTGATGTGGTCGTGGTGATCTGTCGGTAGTACTTCGCAGCGTGGCTCGGTTCGGTTGTCGGAGATGACTCTCCGGCGCCGAACGACCACCCGTGAGTACCGAACGACCCCCACGTGATCGCACCCCCGAGAGGGGCACCTCGTGGGTACCCCGACGGTGTCGAGGCTCTGACGAACCGGGGCCGAGCCCCGCTGTGGTGGCCTCTCCCGGCTCCGCGACCCGATTTGCGATACTGACTCGACGTGAGTGCTTCCGACCAGCAGATTCCACACCGCCGCACGGTCGTCAGTTACGTGCAGCGCGGCGAGCGGATGACGACCGGGCAGCAGCGTGCGTGGGATCGGTACTGGGACGAGTTCGGCCACGACATCTCCGAACTGCCCGAGGGACCGCTCGACACCACCGATTGGTTCGGTCGAGCCGCGCCGCTGGTGCTGGAGGTCGGTTCCGGCATGGGGGAGACGACGGCACAGCTGGCCGCGGCCCAGCCGGAGCACGACCACCTGGCCGTCGAGGTCTACAAGCCCGGGCTGGCCCAGTTGCTGGCACGTGCCGAGAACCTCGGCATCGACAATCTCCGGTTGCTGCGTGGTGACGCGACGGTACTGCTGCGGGAACACTTCTCGGCGGACACGTTGAGCGAGGTGCGCGTCTTCTTCCCGGACCCGTGGCCCAAGAAACGCCATCACAAGCGACGGCTGGTCCAACCCGGTTTCGTGGCGCTGGTCGCCTCGCGGTTACGTCCCGGTGGCGTGCTGCACCTGGCTACCGACTGGGAGAGCTACGCCGAGCAGATGATGGAGGTCTGCACGGCGGAACCGAGCCTGCGGAACCGCTGGGCGGACTTTCCGGGTGGATGGGCGCCTCGGCCGGAGTGGCGACCGGTGACCAAGTTCGAGAACCGCGCTCATTCCGAGGGGCGTGAAGTGCACGATCTGATCTTCGAGCGTGTCTGATCGAAGTTTTCCCGCCGGGTTGGTGGGTCGCTCGTTCAGCGGAACCAGGGCGGCAACGGGCTACGTCGATCGGCAGTACGGCAGGGTCGTTCGGCGGCACAGCAGGGTCTTTGGGCAACACGGCAGGAAAGTGACGGTGAGGGGGTAACCTCGGCACCTCGCTCGAGGTTGACCGGCGCGATCCCGTTTCGACAGTCGTGGCGACGGTAGGCGGTTCACCGAACCGGGCGTGTGAGCCCGAATGCGTACCTCGCACACCTGTACTCTTGGTCGTCTTCGACCGCGCCGGATGTGAAATCGACCTGTCGTTCGGCGGTCACAACCGATCACCGGTCAGCGTCCGTGGTGGAACACCTCCCAGATGTCGGGCAACGTCGCGCTGAGCGCCATCAGCACCAGTACAGCCAGTGCCAGCACCGTCCCGATGACGGATAACGTGGTGATCACTGTGTCGCTCCTTTCGTGTCGCCGGTCGTGCCCCGCACCGAACCCGTTCCGGTAGTGGGGGTGGGTCGGTGACGGCAGGTGAGCCGTCACGCGAGCCGTTGGGGACGACCGCCGATTACTGCCTTGCGTCACCGAGCGTGACTGTCGTTCGTCACGTGTTGTATCGGCCATGTGGTTATTTCCCGCCGACCGATCGGCCAAGGGGCACGGGCGCTCGTGCCGGTTAGGGTTCGGGTGTGCTGCCTTGGTCCGGTCGCTCATCCACCACTCGGCCCAGTCCCGAGCAGCCGGGACGGTGGTCGGTCCGAATCCTGTCGCGGCGCACGGTGGGTGCGCTTCGGGAGCAGTGGATCTTCGCGGCCCTGTTGCTGCTGACCTGGCTCGGCGAGCTGGCCCACACGTTGGATGCGGGTTTTCCGGAGCTGGGACGCATCCCGCTGATCACGGTGATGATGCTGCTCGCGCTGGCCGCGCGGTGGTATCCGGTCAGGTGCGGTCTGCTCGGCGCGTGCACGTTGTTGCTCGGGGTGGTGCTCTCCTGGGCCCCGGGGTTCGAACCGGGCCCCGGACTGCTCGCGCACGTCTCGATCACCGAGAACGTCGCGGGCCTGCTGCTCGTGGTCTACGCGTTCCGCGCCCTGCCCCGGGACAGGGCGGCCCTGGTGACCGCCGCTCTGGTGGGATCCTGCCTGGCAGCCTTGTTCCTGCGGGACGGTTCGTCGATGATCGTCCCGATGAGCAGGAGTCTGGAGCTCGGATTCCTGCAGCTGGCGCTCGCGGTGGGCACCGGCGTGTATCTGCGGGACAGCGGCGAACACCGGGTCGCCCGGACCCCGATCGTCGAACTGTTGCGTGAGCAGTGGCCGATCATCGCCGTGCTCTCCGTTCTGCTGTTCATGCAGGTGGCCGGGACCAACTTCGCCTTCATGACCTCCGGTTCCGTGATGCTGACGGTCAGCTCCGTGCTCATGTCGGTGCTCGCGGTGTTCGCCCCGCTCCGTCCGGTGCAGGCAGCGCTGTTCGGGGCGTTGACCGTCGTGCTCACCACGGTGCTGGGCTGGCTGTTCGACGTGGTGGGTCTGCAGATCGTCATAACCGGATTCCCCGGCGTGGGTGCGCTCCCGGCGTCGGTCGTCGCCGCCGGGATGCTGCTCGTGGCCTTCGCGGTCCGGTTGGCCTCCTCACGGGAGGCCACCGTGGCCACCGGTGCCCTCACGGTCTCGGGCGTGTTCGGTGCGGTTCTCACCCCCTGGACGGAGTACAGTGAGCCGCTTTCCCAATTACTGGGCCTGCTGTTCCTGGGGGCCGTTCTGCTGGTGCTGGCGGTCGGCATCGGGATGTACTTCCGCGCCCGCGACGAGGATCGGGCCCGCGCGGTTCGTGCGGCGGTGAAGGGGGCGCAGCAGGACGAGCGGATGGCCTTGGCCCGTGAACTGCACGACGTGGTCGCGCATCACGTCACCGGGATAGTGGTGCAGGCACAGGCCGCTCTCAAGGTCGCCGAGAAGAACCCGAGAGCCGCGGGCGAGGCGTTGGAGCGGATCTCGTCCAGCGGTACCGAGGCCCTCACGGCCATGCGACGGCTCGTCGGCAGCATGCGCGACACCGAGAACGACTCGTTCTCCGCGCTGGAGACGGAGCCCACCGCCGATCTGGAAGCCGACCTGCGGAAGCTGGTCGAGCACAGCACGCGCGACGCTTCGGGGAAGCGAATCGAGCTGGACGTGCGGTTGACGAGGGACGTGCCGCAGGAGGTGGGACGTTCGGCGCTGCGACTCGTCCAGGAGGCGATCACCAACGCCGAGAAGCACGCTCTCGACGCCGACCTCGTCACGATTTCGGTCAACACCGCGAACGAGCAGCTGCTGGTCGAGATCACCGATGACGGAACAGTTCCCAGCGGGCAGCCGCCGGGCGGTTCCGGTGGATACGGTTTGGTCGGTATGCGGGAGCGAATCGAACTGCTCGGTGGTCGGTTGAGCGCGGGACCGGGTCGGGGTCGCGGCTGGCGAGTCGAGGCTCGGCTGCCGTTGACGGATACGGAGGAAAAGCGGGCATGATCCGGGTACTGATCGCCGACGACCAGGAAATGGTCCGAGCCGGATTCCGGATGATCCTGGACAGCGAGGACGACATCCGGGTGGTCGGTGACGCGGGCAACGGTCACGAAGCCGTTCGGCTCGCACGTGAACTGCGCCCGGACGTCTGCCTGATGGACATCCGGATGCCGGGCATCGACGGTCTGGAGGCCACCGGCCTGCTCGCGGGCGAGGCGACCGACGACCCCATCAGGGTCGTCGTGGTGACGACCTTCGACCTCGACGAGTACGTCGCCACCGCGCTCAACAACGGTGCCAGCGGTTTCCTGCTCAAGGACGCCGGGCCGGCACTGCTGGTGGAGGCGGTGCACGCCGCCGCACGCGGTGACGCCCTGGTCTCGCCGCAGATCACCGTGCGGTTGCTCAGGCACTTCCACGAGTCCGGCTCGCACCGTGACCGCGCGGAGGACAGGCCCCGGGAGGAGCTGACCGGCAGGGAACACGACGTGGTCCGCGCGGTGGCCCGCGGACTGACCAACACCGAGGTGAGTGCCGAGCTCTACATGTCGCTGTCCACCGTGAAGTCCCACCTTGCCTCGGTGCAGGGCAAGATCGGAGCGCGCAACCGGGTGGAGATCGCGGCCTGGGCGTGGCGCACTGGGCTGATGAACGGCTGACCGGGCTCGCGTTCCGGCCACGGCCGGGGAGTGGGGCGGGGAGTGGGGCCGAATCCGGCTCGTCACGGTGTTCCCGGTCCGCCATGGGAGTGGCGGCGGGGATCGTACGGGAAGTGTGCGAGCACCGGCCGTTCGGCGGACCGTTTCTGGCCGAACTGCCGAGGTGAACGCCCCGAACGGCGCGCATGCTGGAGTCATGACGCGACACGTGCAACCCCGAGCCCTGCTGCGATCCCGAGCCCTGCTGCGTCCGCTGGCTCCGCTGCGATCACTGGTCCCGTCGCGACCGCGAGACCAGTCCCGCGAAGGCGGGAGCCCACCGCTGCCGCGACGTTCCGCCGGGAAGGAGCCCACCTCCGGAGCGCGGGTCCGTGAGTTCTCGGTCGCCGCGCGAAGACTCCGTGAGGGACTGATCTGTGCGGCACTGTCGTGCGGCATGCTCGCCGCTGGGCTGGTGATGTTTCACCAGGCTCCAATCGCTGGAAGCTCCGGCCTTCAGGCCGGAGAGGAAAGCGATCCCGAGTGCTGTTGGGTGACCACGCACCCACATGCTTACTCATGATCGCTAGTTGTGTAAAATGATCGGTATGCGGACGGCGTACAAGTGCCGGGCCTACCCGGACTCGGACCAGGCGGCCCAGTTGGGTCGCACGTTCGGGTGCGTACGCCTCGTGTGGAACAAGACCCTCGACCAGCGGCACCGCGCCTACCACACCGAGGGCACGAAAACGTCCTACACCGAGACCGACGCCGCCCTGTCGCGGTGGAAGAAGACTGAGGACCTGGGGTTCCTGTCCGAGGTCTCCAGCGTGCCGCTGCAACAGACCCTGCGGCATCAGCACACCGCATTCGCGAACTTCTTCGCCGGACGCGCCAAGTACCCGAGGTTCAAAAACCGCAACGGCAAACAGTCGGCGCACTACACCCGCTCCGCGTTCGCACTCCGCGACGGGCACCTGACGCTGGCCAAGCAGTCGGCGCCGCTGAACTTCGTGTGGTCCTGGGATGACGACACCCTCGCGAACCTCAACCCGACGATGGTGGTGGTCTCTCGCGAGCAGGACGGGCGCTGGTACGTGACGTTCGCCGTCGACACCGACGATCCCGAACCTGCCGCGCGCACGGGCGAGGCCCTCGGCGTCGACCTGGGCGTGAAGGACTTCGCGACGCTGTCCACTGGCGAGACCGTCGCCAACCCGAAGTATCTGGACCGCAAGGAACGCACCCTCGCCCGCTACCAACGACAGATGGCCCGCACACAGAAAGGTTCCGCGAACCGGCGCAAAGCCAAGCGCAAGGTGGCGCGGGCGCACCGGAAGGTCCGTCACGCCCGCGCCGATTTCCTGCACCGCACCACCACGAACCTCGTGCGACGTGCCGATGTCATCGCGATCGAAGACCTCAACGTGTCCGGCATGACCAGCAGCGCGAAGGGCACCACCGAGCGGCCGGGCCGCAACGTCCGCGCGAAAGCCGGGCTCAACCGCGCCGTCATGGACGCCGCGCTGGGCGAGTTCCGGCGCCAGCTGGAATACAAGACCACCCGCGCGGGCAAGACCCTGGCCGTCGTGGACCGGTGGTACCCGTCGTCCAAGACGTGCTCCGCGTGCGGACACCTGCTGCCGAGCTTGACACTCTCCACGCGGGCATGGACGTGCCCCGACTGCGGCACCCGGCACGACCGGGACCACAACGCCGCGAAGAACATCCTTGCCGCTGGTCGAGCGGTAGCCGGGCCATAGTCCGGCGAAGCCTGTGGAGCCGGTGTGAGTCCGCAAGGGTCTCCTCCCTTCGGCAGTCGGCTGTGAAGCAGGAACTATCGGGCGCGAGCCCGATGGGAATCCCCGCCCCCCAGGGCAGGGAGGAAGTCAAGAATCGCACCACAGTACTTCTCGACGAAGCTACGGCGGAGAGCGGGGAATGATCGAACCGGACAGCTATCTCCGGGAATTCTCATCCGCTGCTCGCGAGCTACGTGTCAAGGGGAAGAGAATCGGAGAGTTGGTTGCCGAGATCGAGACCCATATCGAGGACACGGCTGAGGATCCACGTGAAACATTCGGGGATCCGCGGAAGTATGCTGTAATGTGCTCTTCCGATGAACGCCTGATTCCACTGCCTTCCTATGGGCGCTGTTTCGGCTCTTTTCTCGGCTTTCTGCTGGGTGTTTTCCTCGTGTTGGGAGCGCTCCATCGTGCCGTTGGCGGAAGTGTTCTCCAGCTCGGCTGGGCCTTTCTTCTTCCGGTGGGGGCTTGTGTGATCAGCGCATCGCTGCTGGCTCTTGCGTATCGTCGAGACCCTCGCGGTGCGCCGTTGATCTTTCCCGCACTGTTGGCTGTAGCCACGATACTGCAGCCGCATTACTCCTGGGGCACGGGATTCGCGGTTCCGTTTCCTGTGGCCGCTTCGGTGGGATTGGTACTCATTGTGGGCAGTATGGTTGTATTTCTGCTGGGGCTGCCTCGATCCGGTCCGATCATCGATCCCGGCGGTGACGACCGAACCTCGCTCGGTCGTCCCGTGCTCGCTACGGTGCTCGGAAACACCGTTATCGGTGGATTTCTCGTCGCCTTCGCGCTGTTCAACAGTTGGATGGCTTTTTGACCGCGTGGGACAACGTTCGTGACGAAGGTGGTGTGCGATCCGGAGCCGGGGCCGTCAACTCGATCGGCCTGCGTGCCGGGCAGCTTCCGGCCCGTAGTTCGCCGGTTGGACAATGCGGTCATGCCGATCGCTCGACGCCTGCGCGCCCCGCTGATGCTTCCCTGCGACGAGACCTGTTCGGTCTCGCGCGACGCTGTCGTGGATATCGACGAGCAGGGCAGGCTGGGCTATTGCGGTCCGCGTGTCTCGGCTCCCGAACCGGACCCGAACACCGTGGTGCAGGACTGTCCCGGGCTGTTGCTGCCGGGAATGGTCAACTCCCACGCGCACACGCCCATGACCCTGTTGCGGGGCATCGGAGGTGAGCTGCCGCTGCTCCGCTGGTTGCGGGAAGCGGTCTGGCCGGCCGAGTCCCGACTGCGGGCCTCGGACATCAGGGACGGCATGCGGCTCGGCAGCCTGGAGATGCTCAGCGCGGGAGTGACCACCAGCGCGGAGATGTACTTCGCGCCGGAAGCCGTCGCCGAGGCGGTGCTCGAAGTGGGGTCGCGCGCGGTGATCGCCTCCGCCGTGATCGACACTCCTGATCTCGGTGACCTGGGTGGTTGGCAGGGCATGATGGACGGGGTCAGCCGCTGGATCGACAGTGACGGGCTGCGCTTCGGTCCGGGCGAGCGCGTGGAGCTCGCCTACGGTCCGCACTCCGCCTACACCCTCCCACCGGAGGCCCTGCGGCTGATCGGCGAACAGGCACGCGAACGCGGCGCGCTGGTGCACACCCACGTGGCCGAAGCCGCAGACGAGGACGTCGAACAGCGACGTGCCCACGGTTCCGTGCCGCGCATGCTCGCCGAGCTCGGGGTGCTGGATGGGCGTTTCCTGGCCGCCCACGGGGTGCATCTCGACGACACCGACATCGCCACCCTCGCCGAGCACGGCGCGGGCGTGGCCCACTGCCCCGGTTCCAACGCGAAACTCGCCTCCGGCACGGCCCGGTTCGTCGATCTGCTGCGGGCCGGGGTCCCGGTCGGGCTCGGCACCGACGGCCCGTCCAGCAACGACGACGTCGATCTCCGGGAGGAGGTCCAGCTCGCCGGTATGCTCGCCCGGCTGCGGGAGGGCGATGCCAACGCGGTCGGTGCGGCGGACCTGCTGCTCGCCGCCACCAGGGGCGGTGCCCAGGCCCTGCACCGTACCGACATCGGGGTGCTGGAACGCGGCCGTTGGGCCGATGTCGTCCAGCTGGACCTGGACACCCCGGCTTTCGTGCGCGGTGCCGACACCACGGACGAACGCATCCTGTCCAATCTGGTGTGGGCGGCGGGAGCCGACCGCGTGCGCGATGTCTGGGTGGCCGGTGAGCACGTGCTGCGTGCTGGGGAACCCACTCGGGTGGAACGGGACTCGGTGTTGCAGTCCGCACGTGCGGCGGCACGTCGAATCGAGAGCTGAGCACACCCGGTTGACTCCCGCCCGGATGCGGCGCTTCACAGCGCTGATCTTCGGTTCCGTCGTGCCGGTACTCGCCACCGGCCGAATCCGCCGGGCACTCGGGCCGGTCAGCCGTCCGGCCGCAGCACTATCTCCGTCATGTGCGCGTCCGATCCGGCCCGAACGCTGGAGACCACCGTGTCGGCGACCGACTCCGGCCGCAGATAGCGCTCCGGTTCGAAGTCCCCGCCCTCGGACTCGCGCACCTCGCGCTGCATGTCGGTGGCGACACGTCCGGGGAACACCGAGGTCACCCGGATTCCGTTGGTGGCCTCTTCGCCGCGCAGCACGTCCGCGTAGGCGCGCAGCGCGAACTTGCTGGCGGCGTAGGAGCCCCAGTTCGGTTTGGCGGCCATGCCCGCGCCGGAGTTGATCAGCACCACGTGTCCGGCGGAAGCCCGCAGCGCCGGCAGCAGTGTCCTGGTCAGCTCGGTTACGGCGAACAGGTTGAGCTCGAAGGTGCGTCGCCACGAGTCGACCCCGGTGTCGGAGACCGAACCGAGCTCGATCATGCCCGCACTGTGCACCAGCACGTCGAGTTCCCCGATCCCGGCCGCCGCGGCCGCTATCCCCTCGTAGTCGGTGAGTTCGGCGGGCCAGGGGCTGGCGCCGGGCAGCTCCGCGGCGAGCTTTCGCAGGGTTTCCTCGTCGCGGCCACCGAGCAGGACGTCGTGTGTTTCGGAGAGCCGGTGTGCCACCGCGGCTCCCACACCTCGTGAAGCGCCCGTGATCAGTGCGGTCGGTCGTGAAGTCATCTCGATTACGGTAGCGCCGCCACCACGGTGGACGCCGTACGCCCCGGTCGTGTCGGGGGAATTCTCGGCCCGACACGACCGGGCGGTTGTCACATTCCCGCTCCCTGACTCGCGCCTTCCGGGGGAGTGCGGCGGCGCGAGCCGAAAAGCGTCGGCGTGGTCACCGCGGTGGCTCAGCGGCGTCCGATCTCGCCCACGCGGTGGCCGTGGTCGCGCCACACGGCGACCAGCGACGGACGGGGCTGGGAGTCACCGCCGTCCGGCCAGTGCGAACCGGGGTCGGACGGGCCGGACCCGTTGTCGCCCGGGTGCTGGACGCACACGGTCACGATGTCGTCGGTGATGATCGGACCGCAGGTCTCGGCGCCGTTGGGCACCGTCAGGAACTGCTTGACGTGACCCCGCTCCGGTCCCGTGACCGGCACGGCGAACAGCCCGTCGTGCGAGCCGAGCTCGTTGCCGTCCGTGGAGACCCAGAGGTTGCCGTGCCGGTCGAACGCCACGTTGTCGGGGCAGGAGATCGGACTCACCTGATCCTTGTCGAAACCGCCGAAGTAGGTGTCCGAGTCCTCGGGGTTGCCGCAGACCAGCAGCAGACCCCAGGACATGCCGGTCGACGTCGGATCGTCGTGGTTCTCGCGGATCTCCAGCACGTGACCGTGCTTGTTGCCGATCCGAGGGTTGATCTCGTCGACCGGTGCGTGCCCCGCCGCGCCTCGGTTGGAGTTGTTGGTCAGCGCGCAGTAGACCCGCCCGTTGGAGGGATTCGGCTCGATGTCCTCGGGGCGGTCCATCTTGGTCGCCCCCACCTTGTCGGCCGCGAGGCGGGTGAACACGTAGACCTCCTCGGCCGTGAAGCCGGGAACGTGCGAGGTGTCGCCCGTGGCCAGCGGCAGCCACTCACCGGAGCCGTCGAACTCGCCGTCGGAGGGCAGCTCGCCGCTGCCGTCGATCTCCGAGGCGGGACTGTCGCCGGAGAACCGCGCCACGTACAGGGTGCCGTGGTCCAGCAGCGACATGTTGTGCCTGCGGGCGTGGGCGCTGCGGCCGTTCTTCATCCTGCCGCTGGAGACGAACTTGTAGATGTAGTCGAACCGCTCGTCGTCACCCATGTAGGCGACTACCCGGCCGTCGTCCGTGGTGCGGATCGTGGCGCCCTCGTGCTTGAAGCGTCCCAGCGCGGTGTGCTTCACCGGTGTCGAGTTCGGGTCGTGCGGATCCACTTCGACCACCCAGCCGAACCGGTTGGACTCGTTCGGCTCCCTGCTCGCGTCCCAGCGCTTCTCGAAGCGCTCCCACTTGCGGGTGCTGCTGCCGGTACCCAGCCCGTAGCGGCGCATCCGCTCCCTGGTCTCCGGGTCGCTCACCTGATCGGCGTGCGCGAAGTACTGGTGGAAGTTCTCCTCACCGGAGAGCACCGTCCCCCACGGGGTGACGCCCCCGGCGCAGTTGTTCTGGGTGCCCAGCACCCGGGTGCCGCTCGGGTCCTCGGAGGTCTTGAGCAGCTCGCTCCCGGCGGCGGGGCCACGCAGCTCGAACTCGGTCCGCAGCGTGATCCGCCTGCTGTACCAGCTCGGCAGCGGGCTGAGACCGCCGCGCGCCGGGTCGCGCCGGACCAGCAGGACGGACATCCCGTGCGCGGCCCAGGCGGTCCGCACCTGCTGCTCGGTGGGGTTGTCCGGGTCGTAGTCGGCGAACATGTGGGTTTCGGTGGTGTACTCGTGGTTGACCACCAGCAGGTTGTGAATTCCCGCCCGGTCCAGCGGAATCAGCCCGGCGAAGTCGTTGTTGTAGCCGAACTGGGCCTGCTGGGCCTCGGGCGTCTGGTTCCAGAAGTCGAATTCGGGGGCCGAGTGCAGTACCGGGTCTCCCCACCGGATGACCACCTGCTGCTCGTAGCCCTCGGGTATGACCACCCTGTCCTGGGTGTTCGGCGGTACCGGATCGAAGTCGGTTCCGACGGCCGCGCCACCCGAGTCGTTCCCGTGACCGTGACCGTTCCCGCGGCCGTTCCCCCGGCCGGGATTCGCCGCTGCCGTGCCCACGGCCGTGGCGGTCGCCCCCGCCGCCACGGACAGCACCGCGCCGGCGCGCAGCGCGCCTCGTCTGTTCACGACCCGTCGTACCAGGTCGCCGAAGTAGCTGTTGTCCGATTCGTTCGGCGCGTCGTGCGCGCAGGCGTTACCGCAGCGGTATTCGCAGGTCACCGCGGAGCGGCTGGCGGAGTGGTGGTCCAGCAGCGGTAGCGAGAGCACGCGTGGTTCGGCTGAGTTGGCGGACATTTCCTGCCTTTCCACAGCTTTTGTCAGTGGGACGTGCCGACACTATGCGCGGCAGGCGATGTCTCAGCTGACTGAACGTGAACGGCAGGGAAATTCGTGACGGTGAGTCGAATCCGGCTGCTGCGCAACGGTGAAATCGTTATCCCACGATCGGATGCCGGACAGCACGATGACGACCGAGCGTTTCCACTTTCGCCGCTGTTCCCGTTCGGTGTGTGCTACGACACCCCCGATCCGCCGATAGTCCCGGAGTGTCGGTAGTCCCGGAGTGCCGAAAGGACGGAGTCGGATGCGCTGCCGAACTCCGTTGTGGACTCCGAGGGAGTTGTCGGGCCGTCCGGTCACCACTGCTCGGGTGTGATCAGAACTCCTCACCGACCACCGCTGCCTCCTCCGGCAGCCGGTGCGGATCGGTACCGCGCGAGCGCAGCCCCACCGCGAGCAGCCCGGCCGCGATCAGACAGGCCACCGCCCCCGCCGCGAACGGCGCCCTCGGCCAGTCCAGCCAGGTGGCGATGTGACTGACCAGCGTCGCGGCCAGCGCCCCGCCGAGCCAGCGGCAGAAGTTGTACCCCGCGCTGGCCACCGGGCGGGGAGCCTCGCTGACGCTCATGGCGCTGCCCGTGAACAGCGTGTTGAGCAGTCCCGACACCAGACCGCTGACCACGATGCCCGCGATCAGCACGGCCTTGCTGTCGATGGTCATGATCAGCAGCAGTACCGCGTACAGCAGCACGGCCAGTACCGTGCCGCCCAGTTCGCCGAACCTGTCGGCGAGTTTCGGGGCCAGCGTGACACCGGCGAACGCCACGCACACACCCCAGCCGAAGAACACCGTCCCCACGGCGATCGCGCCGTACTCCAGCACGAACGGGGACCACGCCAGCACGGTGAAGAAGGCCGCGGTGTACAGCGCGGAGCCCACCGAGGTGCGCAGCAGCGCGCCGTGCCGCAGGGCACGAAGCGGGTCGAGCACCCTGACCGGCGCACCGCGCTTACCGGTGTCGGAGGGCAGGAAGCCCACGGCCAGGATCAGCGCGATGGTCATCAGCACGGCGGTTCCGGCGAACGGTCCCCGCCAGGAGATGTTCCCGAGCAGCGCGCCGAGCAGTGGACCGGTGGACAGGCCGATGCCGAGCGCGGCCTCGTAGAGCAGGATCGCGGCCCGCTGCCCGCCGCTGGCCGCGCCGACGATCACCGAGAGCGCCGTGGCGATGAACAGGGCGTTGCCCAGGCCCCAGACCGCCCGCAGCGCCACCAGTTGTACGACCGTACCGGCCAGCGCGCAGGCCAGGGTGGCCAGCACGATCAGCACCAGCCCGGTGACCACTGTGCGCTTGGCGCCGAACCGCGCGCTGAACGCGCCGGTGATCAGCATGGCCACCACCTGGACCCCCAGGTAGGACGAGAACAGCAGGGTCACCTGCTCCGGGCCCGCGTCGAGTGCTTCGGCTATGGAACGCAGGATCGGATCGACGAGGCCGATTCCCATGAAGGCGATCACGGCCGCGAACGCGGTGATCCAGACGGCCTTGGGCTGTCCCTTGAACACCTCGCGCAATCGGGTGGCTTCGGACCCGCTCATGGACGCGCGCTCCTCTTGTGGACGAAGTATTTCGTTAGAAATGCTAACTTTTTCCTCGTGGGCTGCCCACCCGACATGAGCAAGCTCACCGCGCGAGCCGGGAACTCGGTCCGGGCCATACCATCGACGGCGTGTGCGACGGTAGCGATGGCGTGGCCGCGGTGTTGTTCGATCTCGACGGTGTGCTGGTCGATTCCGAGCACCTCTGGGACCGCATACGGCGCGAGGTCACCGAGCGGCACGGCGGCCGGTGGGCCGATGGTGCGAGTGAACGCATGATGGGGATGAGCACTCCGGAATGGGCCGAGTACCTCGTCACCGGACTGGGGGTTCGGCTGTCGCCCGAAGAGGCGGCCGAGACGGTCATCGACCGGATGGCCGAGCACTACGCCACGGAGCCACCGACGCTGCCGGGAGCCGTCGAGACGGTTCGGACCGTGGCCGAGCGGTATCCGGTCGCCATCGCCAGTTCCGCCCCGCCGCGCATCATCGGTGCGTTCCTGGAAACCGGTGGACTCACGGACGTGGTGCGCCGCACCGTCTCCAGCGAGCAGGTGGGAGCGGGCAAGCCCGCCCCGGACGTCTACCTGCGCGCGGCCGACGAGCTGGGGGTGGACGCGCGCCGTTGCGTGGCGGTGGAGGATTCCTCCAACGGGCTGCGCTCGGCCGCGGCTTCCGGTGCCACCGTGGTCGCCGTGCCGAATCCGCACTTCCCGCCCGCCGGGGACGCGTTGCGACTGGCCGAACGGCGACTGGAACGCATCGACGAGCTGCCCGGGGTGCTCACCGAGCTGTCCGCGTGAGAGGTCGCTCGGGATCCGGCGGTGCCGCTCGATCGGAGGTCCCCTCGATTGCTTCCCGGCCGATCGGTCGTGGATGCTGGTGACGTGCGTATCAGGGAGGCGACGGCCGACGACTGGCCCGCGATCTGGCGGTTCATGCGTGACATAGTCTCGGCGGGCGAGACCTTCTGCTGGGAGCGGGACACCAACGAACCGAGCGCTCGCGCGGGGTGGATGCGACTGCCGCCGGGGCGGACCGTGGTGGCCATCGACCACGAGGGCTCCGTGGTCGGAACCGCCGAGACCCATCCCAACCACGCCGGGCCGGGCGCGCACGTGGCCAACGCGGGATTCATGGTCGACCCGGCGCACGCCGGACGCGGTTACGGCCGCGCGCTGGGCGAGCACGTGGTCGAGCAGGCCCGCGCCGACGGCTACTCGGCGATGCAGTTCAACGCGGTGGTGGAGACCAACACCGGCGCGGTGGCGCTGTGGCGTTCCCTGGGATTCGAGATCCTGGCAACGGTGCCGGAGGCCTTCGAGCACCCCGAGAAGGGCTTCGTCGGGCTCCACATCATGCACCGCGCGCTTTAACGGGTCTCCGGTTCGGTTCCCCTGGGCGACGATTTCGCGAGAAATCGACGCGCGACGGTGTCGAGAACGGCGCGTCGGCTCCGTCCCCGGGGCACGATCGGAGCAACCGGTCGTCCGACGGAGAAGGAGCTCATCGTGAAGTATCTGCTGCTCAAGCACTACCGAGGTGGCCCGGAATCGGTTACGGACCACCCACCGATGGATCAGTGGAATCCGGAGGAGGTCGACGCGCACATCCAGTACATGAAGGACTTCGCGACCCGCCTGGAGGAGAACGGCGAGTTCGTGGACTCGCAGGCCCTGACGCCCGGGGGAACCTTCGTGCGATACGACGGTGCGGGACGACCGCCGGTGACCGACGGTCCGTTCGCCGAGACGAAGGACCTCATCGCGGGGTGGATGGTCATCGACGTGGAGTCCTGGGATCGCGCGGTCGAGCTGGCCGGCGAGCTGTCGGCGGCTCCCGGGGTCGGCGGCGAGCCGATCCACGAGTGGCTCGAAGTGCGGCCGTTCCTCACCGAACCGCCCACGGTGACCGAGTGAACGGAACACCGCTGCGGGAACTCGTCCCCGCCGTGATCGGCGTTCTCGTCCGTCGCGGAGCCGACTTCGCCTCGGCCGAGGACGCCGTGCAGGAGGCCCTGGTCCGGGCACTCGAAGCCGGGCCGCAGGAGCGGCCACGCGACCCGAAAGCGTGGCTGATCTCGGTCGCCTGGCGCAAGTTCCTCGACTCCGCCCGGGCCGAGAGTACCCGGCGCGGGCGTGAACTGGCGGTAGCGGCCGAACCAGCCGACGGCTCCGTGCCCGCGACGGACGACACGCTGCGCCTGTACTTCCTGTGCGCGCATCCCGCTCTGTCCCCGAGCTCGGCCGTCGCGCTGACCCTGCGCGCGGTCGGCGGCCTGACCACCAGGCAGATCGCGACGGCGTACCTGGTTCCGGAAGCGACGATGGCCCAGCGGATCAGCCGGGCCAAACGCCGCATCGCCGGGGTCGGATTCGAGGTGCCCGGCGATGCGGCGACCGTGCTGCGAGTGCTCTACCTCGTGTTCAACGAGGGATACAGCGGGGATGTCGACCTGGCCGCCGAGGCGATCCGGCTCGCCCGCCAACTCGTCGCCCTCTCCGAGGAGCCCGAAGCGGCCGGATTGCTCGCGCTCATGCTGCTGCACCACGCCCGCCGGGCGTCTCGCACCGGAACCGGCGGTCGCCTGGTGCCGCTGGCCGAGCAGGACCGCTCGCGCTGGGACTCCGAGATGATCGCCGAAGGAGTGACGATCCTGCGGAGCGCGCTGGCCCGCGACCGGCTCGGCGAGTACCAGGCCCAGGCCGCGATCGCCGCCCTGCACGCCGACGCCCGCGCCGCCTCCGAGACGGACTGGGCGCAGATCGTGGAGTGGTACGACGAACTGCTGCGCCTCACCGGCAGCCCGATCGTACGGCTCAATCGTGCCGTGGCGGTCGGCGAAGCCGACGGGCCGCAGGCCGGTCTCGCCGCGCTCGCCGACATCGACCCCACCCTTCCCCGGTACACCGCCGTGGCGGCACACCTCCACGAAAAGGCGGGCGCTCTCGGCCACGCCGCCGAGCTGTACGCCGAAGCCGCCCGCACCGCCACCAACCCGGCCGAGCGCGACCACCTCACCCGTGAAGCGGCACGCGTGCGGCACCGGGCGCGGACCTCGTGACCGGGCCGGTCAGCGGGCGAGCCTCGCGCGGGCCTCGTCGGTGTGCGGGGTGAACAAGTTGACCAGATTGCCGTCGGGGTCGCGGAACAGCAGGGAGCGGTTTCCCCACGGCATCGTGGTCGGCTGCTGCACGATCTCGGGGGAGACAGCCAGACTCCGCAGTCGTTCGTACTCCCCGTCGACGTCCTCGACGAGGAACTCGAGGATCGCGGTCCGGTTCGACTCGGGTACGGCCGCTCCGGCGCTGAACAGCGCCATCGTTTCGGCACTGCCGATGGCCAACTTGCACGACGGGGCCACGAGTTCGGCGAACTGCTCGGCGGGCCGCCGCGCTTCGAGGCCGGTCACCTGTTCGTAGAACTCGACGAGGCGGGCGACGTCGTTGGTGATGACGCGGACGGAGACAAGCCGCATGGTGGATCCTTCCTGTGCTGGAGGACGGTTCTGATCCCGCCCTCCTGCGGGGACACCGGACACGCTAGAGGCAATAGTGGACAGAATCCGCCCGGTATTGGGAGGATCTTGTGCGTGACTCGGCCGATCGCCCGTGTACTGGCATTGCTGGAGATCCTCCAGCGCGGAGGTACCCGGACCGTCGCTGAGCTCTCCGAGCGACTCGACGTGGACGAGCGAACCGTCCGCCGCTACGTCGACCACCTTCTCGACCTGGACATCCCGGTCCGCTCGGTGCGCGGGCGGCACGGCGGATACCGCCTCTCCCCGGGTTACCGGATGCCTCCGCTGATGCTCACCGACGAGGAGGCGCTCGCTGTGCTGCTCGGTCTGGTCGCGGGCAGGCACGCCGGGTTACTCAGCACCTCGGTCGTGGCCGCCGAGAGCGCGGTGGCGAAAGTCCGCCGAGTGCTGCCCGAAGCTCTCGGCCGCAGGCTCGACGCGCTGCTGGAGATCGCCGACTTCACCACGCCCGCACGGTCGGCGCTCACGGCGGAAGCCGAGGTCCTGCTCACCGTCGCGGAGGCGGCGCGGGATCGTCGCCCTGTAGATCTCCGCTACGTCGCGGGCCACGGCGGTGCCAGTGAACGCGTCGTCCATCCGTACGGTGTCGTGGCCCACTCCGGGCGGTGGTACCTCACCGGCTTCGACTCCGCCAGCGGGCAGCTGCGCACGTTCCGCGTCGACCGGATCACGACCGTCGGGATGCGCGCCGGAACGTTCGAAGTGCCGGTCGGATTCGACCCTGCCCAGCGAGTACTGACCACTATCGCCGAGACGCCGTACCAGCACGAGGTATCCGTACGGATCCGATCGACGCCCGAACAGATCTACGCCGTCCTCCCACCGTCCGTAGTCAAACTTGAGCGGATCGACCCCGGGACTTCCTGGCTGCGGGCTCGGATACGGGCACAACGGCTCGAATGGATACCACCCCTGCTCGCCGCGCTCGATCGGCCGTTCGTCGTCGAACAACCCGAGGAGCTTCGCGACCTGGTGCGAGCACTGGCCGGTCGACTCGCCGACTATGCCGACGCGTGACGGGGAGACCGATGAACGGCGGGGGCGCCTACTCCTGGGCCATGTCCACGAACCGGCTGTAGTGCAGCTGGTGCGCCACGGTCACCGTCTCGGTGGGACCGGCACGGTGCTTGGCGAGGATCAGGTCCGCCTCGCCCATCCGGGGGTCGTCCCGCTCGAACGCGTCGGGCCGGTGGATCAGGATCACCATGTCGGCGTCCTGCTCCAGGCTGTTGTGCATGATCACCGAGTTCGCCACGAAGTTGTGCGTGTCGGCCACCGTCGCGTCGTAGACCGGCTGCTCACCGAGCGAGGTGATCTCGACGATCTCGTCCCAGAAAACGTCGTCCCGGGGCGTTTCGTCCGAAAGCACGTCGTCGAAGGGCACCTCGTCACGGGTGGTGGCCGCTCGTTCCTCAGGAGCGGCCGTGAGCCGGCTGCCTCCTGCTGCGGCCGCGCACGCACCGAGGGACGCGCCGGTACGGGCGACCGCGTGCTCGGGAGCCGTGCCCGCTACCCCCTGACTCGTGACGACCCGACTCGCGAGACCCGGTCCGGCGCTCTCACGCGTGAAGCGCAGCCGACTGTCGAGCCCGTCCAGCAGCACCTCCCAGCGGTCCGGTTCCGCCTCCGGGGAGGGACGACGTAGGCGGGAGTGGACCGTGAACCGCGACAGCAGCAGTTGGAGCCCGTCGGCCAGCGCGCGGCCGGTGACCACGCATCCCCCCTGCCCGACCGGGACGTCGTCGGCGTCCGGTGTCTCCGGACCGGTGATCCCCCAGATGTGCCGCAGGAAGACGGCCAGCCGCTCCCGCGGCAGTGCGAACACCCGGCGCGGCACGTCGCCGCTGTCGAGCGCCGACCGTGCCAGCGAGATCACTTCGGACTCCGACACCGGTTCCGCGTCGAGCGGTTCCGGAATCCGCCCCGGCACCCCGACGTGGGCTCCCTCGGCCAGCTCGCCGAGCGGGGCCCAGCCCCAGGGGGTCAACATCGGGTGGTTGGCGGTGGCCTCGATCTCGCGACCGGACGCCAGCACGACGCGGAACGCCTCCTTGACGCCGCTGCTGAACACGTTCGTGATCGGTCGCGCGACCATCCGCCGCCGGTCGTCCACCGACCACACCAGCGGACGCTGCTCCCCTGCCATCAGCTCGTCGAAGGTGATCTCCGAACCGTCGTCGGCCCGCAGCAGTCGCGTCCCCCCGGTCAGACAGCCCGACTCACGCAGGTCGGACAGCTGCGGCTTGCGATCGTTGCGCTGTTCCGGACCACGGTTGAGCTGCGAGATCGCCACCACCGGGATCTCCAACTCCTTGGCCAGCAGCTTGAGGCTCCGGGAGAACTCCGAGACCTCCTGCTGTCGGGACTCGACCCGCTTGCCCGAGGTCATCAGCTGCATGTAGTCGACCACGATCAGGCCGATGTCGTTGCGCTGCTTCAGGCGCCGCGCCTTCGCACGGATCTCCATCATCGTCAGGTTGGGCGAGTCGTCGATGAACAGCGGCGCTTCGTTGATCTCGCTCATCCGGCGCGCGAGGCGGGTCCAGTCCTCGTCGGTCATCCGGCCACCGCGCATGTCGCCGAGCCGGATCCGCGCCTCGGCGGAGAGCATGCGCATCACGATCTCGGTGCGGCCCATCTCCAGCGAGAAGATGACGCTGCCGAGCCCGTTCCTGATCGAGGCGGCGCGGGCGAAGTCCAGCCCGAGCGTGGAGTTGTGGGTCGGGATCATCGACCGGCTCGCGAGGTAGAGCCGGTCGGGCGAGTCGACCTCCACGCAGCGCACCGGGACGCTCGCGGTGCGCCGCACTGCCCTGATTCCCCGTGCGCGACGCTCGCCGCTCCGCTTCCGCTTGTGCTGGTCGTCGAGTTCGGTGCGTCGGAAGATCTGGTCCTCGCCGCTGTCGAAGACGACGAGCGTGGTGATCTCGTCGCCCGAGTCCGGGTCCACGGTGGCGGTGCACGGGTATCCCAGGGTGAGGACGAGCTCGCGAACCCGCACCGAAAGGGATTCACGCACTCGCAGCAGCACGCGGCCGTCCTCACCCACGCTGCCCGCCGCGTCCGCGAGCCCCGCCAGCAGCGAGCGCCGTTGCTGCTGACTACCGCGCAGGTATTCGGCGGGTACCTCGGCCTCGTGCCAAATTCCCAGCTCGGCCAGCTCGGCGGCGGTTTCCTCGTCGAGCACGACCCCGTCGTTCACGCGTACCAGGCCGTCCGGTTCCAAGTTGGCCAGTACGTCCTCGGCCACACCGGACAGCTCGCCCGCCTTGTCACCCGCCGCCAGCCACACTCCCAGCAGGTAGGGCGCGATCGGCAGGTCCCGCTGTGCCAGCGAGAACGGCCCGTGATCGGGCAGCTCGACGTCCATCCGGTTACCGAGTCTGTCGCGGAGTCCGGCCGTGGTGCACACGGTGCCGTCCCGCAGGCTCCACTGGTGCTGCTCGTCGGCGACCACCAGCGTGCCGTCCGAGAACTCGATCTCGTAGCAGTCGCGGCCGTGCATCACCTCGGTGGCCGCGGTCACCCGGACCGGTCTGCCGTCCGCGCCGAGCAGCGGGTCCCCCACGGAAACCGCGCCCATGGTGGTCCAGCCCTCCGGCGTGGGCAGCGGTGTGTGCAGCGCCAGCGCCTTGCCCACACCGGGGCGCGCCGCGACGATGATCATCTGCCCCGGGTGCAGCCCGTTGGTCACGCCGTCCAGATCCACGAAACCGGTCGGGATCCCCTCCGACTCGCCGCCGCGCGAGGCGATGGCGTCGATCTCGTCCATCGTCGGCTGCAGCAGCTCCTCGAGCGCGACGTAGTCCTCGCTGGTGCGCCGTTCGGTCACGTCGTAGACAGCGGCCTGCGCGCGGTCCACGACCTCCTCGATCGCGGCACCCTCGGCACCGTTGTAGCCGTACTGGACGATCCTGGTACCCGCCTCGACCAGCCTGCGCAGTACCGCCTTCTCCGAGACGATCTCGGCGTAGTAGTTGGCGTTGGCCGCGGTGGGGACCGTCCGGAGCAGCGTGTGGATGTAGGCGCCACCGCCGACCTTGCCGAGCTCGTTGCGCCGTTCCAGCGCGGCCGAGACCGTGACCGCGTCGGCGGGTTCACCCCGCCCGTACAGATCGAGAACGCACTCGTAGATCACGTGGTGTGCGGGACGGTAGAAGTCCTGTGGCTGGAGTACCTCGACGACGTTGGCGATGGCGTCCTTGCTCAACATCATCCCGCCGAGCACCGACTGCTCGGCGGCCACGTCCTGCGGCGGTTGCCGTTCGAAGCCCGCTCCGTGGTCACCATCGTTCTCGTCGGGAGGCGGTTCCGCTCCGCGCTCGTCAGCCAACGCCACGGCTTACTGCCACCTCCTGGACGCAGAGTCCGGCCCCGAGGCACGGGCCGAGTTCCGACATACGCGTCACCGTGCCGACCCGCTGAGGTCGCCGGGTCACGAGTCGTCGCGGCAAATAATCGCGGAGACATCGACAGCGCCCGGTTGATCGCGTCCCGGCGTGTCGCGAGTGCGTGCTGTCATGTCCGTGATCTCGAAGGTGCCCACATCTTACGTGACCCGGTTCCGCACCGAGTCGATTCGAAGGGGCTGTGGAAAAGTCGGGGGACAACTGGCCGAGCGGAATGAGACACACGTGTCCACCCGACGACGCGCGTTGTGGACAAACTGGGGACAACTCTGTCGTGGCAGTTGTTTTCGCAGCGCACTTCGCGGCGAAAACCCTGTGGACGGGTTGTGGACAGCTTGCCGTTCCGTGACGGATGCGAAACTCCGTCCCCAACCGGTGTGCTACCGGTGCGGGAGCACGGTGTAGGAACGGAACCGAACCGGTTCCGCGCGGCCTGGCGTTCGCCACCACCGCGCGGAACCGCGGTGAATGATTCAGCCGCCCGGGGTGACCTCGACGTGCATCGAGGCGTAGACGTCGGGGTGCAACCGCACGCCGACGGCCATCTTGCCCAGCGACTTGACGTTGCCCTTCAGTTCCACCGAACGCTTGTCCAGGCTGGGGCCACCCGCCTGGCGCACGGCCGAGACCACGTCGGACTCGGTGATCGAACCGAACAGCTTGCCCTTCTTGGAAACCTTCTTGGAAAGCCGCACCATGCCCATGTTCTGCAGCTGTTCCTGCAGCTCCCGGGCGTGCTCCAGGTTGCGGACCCTGCGGTTCTCCTGCGAGCGGCGGATGGTCTCGACCTGCTTCTGCGCACCCTTGGTGGCCAGGATGGCCATGTTCTGCGGCAGCAGGTAGTTACGGGCGTAGCCGTCACGTACCTCGACAACGTCACCCGAGGCGCCGAGACCGCTCACGTCCGAGGTCAGAATGATCTTCACGGCGTGTCTCCTTTCAAAGCCGAACCGAGGTCACCCCGGCCCCGTCGCCGACCGGCACCGACGAGCCGGTCGGTCCCGGTGTGTGACCGAGCGTGCGGCAGAGTTCCCGAATCCGGGCAGCGAGCTCGCGCCCTGACGGTCCGGGCCTCCGTCGTGAATCGTGCACACGTGGGAGCGCGGGGCGGTGGCGAGAATCCCGGTTTTACCGGGCGGTCGAGGTGTACGGCAGCAGCGCCATCTCGCGGGCGTTCTTGACCGCGATGGCGACGTCCCGCTGGTGCTGACTGCAGTTGCCGGTCACACGCCGTGCCCGGATCTTGCCGCGATCCGAGATGTACTTGCGCAGCAGCCCGGTGTCCTTGTAATCGATACTCAGTGCGTTCTGGTCGTCACAGAAGGCACAGACCTTCTTCTTCGGCTTGCGCACGGGCGCCTTGGCCATGTGCTTGCTCCTTCGAAGCGAGCGAGAACTCCGTAATGGACTTTTGGTTCGGCCGCGCGGCGGGCACGACTCCGGGGCGCACCGGCCACGGCCGGTCGATTCCCGGGCGTTCGCGAAAACGCCGCGGCCACGGCGGGACGGTTCGCCCGGTCACCGGGTGACCGTGCTCGTCCCGCCCGGATCAGAAAGGTGGCTCGTCGCTGAAACCGCCGCCGGAACCGGCCGGGGGTGCCGAACTCCAGGGATCCTCTCCACCGGAGCCGCCACCGGAGCCACTGCCGCGGCTGATCTTGTTGACCTTCGCCGTGGCATAGCGCAGCGAGGGGCCGACCTCGTCGACCTCCATCTCGACCACGGTGCGCTTCTCGCCTTCCTTCGTCTCGAAGGAGCGTTGGCGCAACCGTCCCTGCACCACCACGCGCATGCCCCGGGTGAGCGTTTCGGCGACGTTCTCCGCGGCCTGCCGCCAGATGTTGCAACGCAGGAAGAGGGCCTCGCCGTCCTTCCACTCACCCGCTTGGCGGTCGTAGAACCGCGGGGTGGAGGCGACGGTGAAGTTCGCCACCGCCGCACCGGAGGGAGTGAAGCGCAGTTCCGGATCGGCTGTCAGGTTGCCGACCACTGTGGTTACGGTTTCACCGGCCATCGCCTGTGGACTCCGTCTCTGTGCTGAGGTCGGATGGCTGTGCAGCTCGTGGCACGGCGATCAGGCAGAGGTCTCGGCCTTGCCGCGGCTCGCCGCCCTGGCGCTGGCGCGGGCCAGGCGGGCCTCCTTGCGTGGCTGCACGATCTTGCGCAGCATCTTGGTGCGCAGCACGTTCTCGCTCAGGTTGAGCTGGCGATCGAGCTCGTTGACCGAAGCCGACTCGGAGTTCAGATCCACTACGACGTAGATACCCTCGGAGCGCTTGTCGATCTCGTAGGCCAGCCTGTTGCGGCCCCAGACGTTGATGTTCTCGATGCTGCCACCGTCGTTGCGGATGACCTTGAGGTAGTTCTCCAGGGACGAGGCGACATTCCGCTCGTCCAGGCTCGGGTCAAGAATGACCATGAGCTCGTAATGACGCATAACGACCACTCACCTCCTGTGGACTTACGGCCGCGGACTCTCCGCGGCAGGAGGGTCGCCTATGCCGGGCGATCCGGCACAGCGTAGCAATCCGGCGAATCGGCCGGTGACCTGGGTATCCCGAGTACCACCCGGTTGCCCGGCGCCGGTTCCTCGTGACGAGTGGTGCTTTCGCCCGGCGACACGAAACGTTCCCCGCCCCCGCGAGCGCGAACGATCGAAAAGCGGGACGTCTCAGGCTCGGCGCAGCACCCACGTCCTGATGAGCGCGGCGGTCACCCCGGCCAGCGAGACAGCGGCCAGCAGCACCGGCAACGCCACGCGCTCGCCGGAACCGGTCGGCAGCGCCTGCGCGCTTCCCGCTTCGCGTACCCGGTCCTGCTGGTTGTGCCCGTCACCGGTTCGCAGGTCACCGGTGGCGGGCTGTCCGCCAGCGGTCTCCCCGAACCGACTGTCCGACCACGGCGGCAGCGACCCCGGCACGTAAGCGTACTCGGAAGGCGCCACTTGTTCGGCCGACCCCGGGGAGTAGTTCGAGTCCGGCCCGCCCGCCTGCCGCCGCGGCTGGTCGTCGGTCGGCTCCGTCGTGGGATCACCACCGCTGCCGGAACCGGGCGTGTCGGGGTTCCGCTGCTCGTCACCGGACGAGCCCGGATCCGGGGATTCGGCAGGTGGGGTGGTGCTCGGCTTCTCCGGCGTGGTGCTCGGCTCGGTCGGTTCCGGCTTCGCCTGGCCCGGCACGTTCACGCCACCCAGGCAGGTGACCGCGAGGTTGCCCACGTGGAAGTTCATCGTGTCGCCGCGATCTTCGACGGCGGGGAGACCGGCGATGCGGTTCGCCAGCGCGTCGGCCAGCGCGGAACCGGAGAAGTGCTGTTCCTCGGTTGTCACTTCGCCGATGTTGATCGGCGCCGTTCGCAGGAACTGCTGGTGGATCCGGTCTATCCGCTCGAAATCGAGCGGAAAGGTCAGTCCGGCAGCGTCCTTGACCCGGGAGTCCAGCGCACGAGGGGAGACCACGATCGGTTGCCCGTACTCGGTGCTCGTCACGTCCTCGGTGCAGGTACCGATCACCACCGGATCCGCCGCGGCGGCCACACCGCCGCCCAGGAACCCGCTCGTCGCGACCACGGCGCTCGCGGCCGTGGCAGCGGCGGCTCGCCGCAACGCGGCGGGCGCCCGTTTCCGGGAGTCGACAGTGGATTCCCCGGTCGGGTGGTCATCGCGCTGACTGCTCATACACGTACCCCTCACTCCGTGCGCGCTCTCCGGGCGCCCGCCGTCGTCTCGTGGGTGGGCGGTTCGCGGAGATCGAAGCCCTCACCCTGGTTAACGCGTGAGTACGGTCACGGTAACGCCATAGTGTGAAACCGTTTCGAATCACCTCCGCCGCGCGCTCCCGGAGGCGGCACCCCGATCCCTTTCGTAGCCCGAGCCATCACTCTCCCGCTTGAGACCCACTACTCACGTGGTCGGTGCCGCCGGGGGTTCTCCCGTGCGGCGTCAATTTCTCGAGAAATCGACGCCGCAGTATCGACGCCCCGGTACGGGGTGTGGCTCCAGCTCCGTCAATTTCTCGAGAAATCGCCGCGCCGCTTCGACGCAGGGCGAACTCCGACCATCCACGCAGCAGGACCGACCCCGGGTTCTCGCGTGCGGCTCTCGCGAGGACGGTCCCGACGTGGCGTAGTAGTTACTCGATGTCGGGGCACCCGCGGCGAGAGCCGTGCGAGACGTTCCGCAACCCGCACCGCCACGCGAACCGACCCGAGGTGCTCCTACTAAGGTCGGGGCATGCAGATCGGTGCCCATGTTCGTGACGACGATCCACTGACCGCCGCGAGCGAACGCGGCGCCGAGGTCGTGCAGTTCTTCCTGTCCGATCCGCAGGGTTGGAAGACTCCGCAACCGCATCCGCAGGAGGAACAACTCCGCGACTCGGAGCTGCGGGTTTTCGTGCACTCGCCCTACGTGATCAACGTCGCCTCGCCGAACAACCGCATCCGCATCCCCTCCCGCAAGTCCGTGCTCTCGCAGACCGCGGCCGCGGCGCGGATCGGGGCCGAAGGAGTGGTGGTGCACGGCGGTCACGTCACCAAGGACGACGATCCGGCCGAGGGGGTGGCCAACTGGCGCAAACTCTTCGAGCGCCAGGCAGCCGAGGGCGGCTTCGAGGTGCCGGTGCTGATCGAGAACACCGCCGGCGGTGCCAACGCCATGGCGCGCGGATTCGACGACCTCGCCCGGCTCTGGGACGCGGTCGGCGAGTTCGGCGCGGGATTCTGCCTGGACACCTGCCACGCGTACGCGGCCGGTGAGGATCTCGTCGGCATCGTGGAGCGGGTCCGCGCCATCACCGGGCGCCTCGATCTGGTGCATCTCAACGACTCGAGAGATCCGTTCGGTTCCTGGCGCGATCGGCACGCCAACGTCGGCTCCGGCACCATCGACCCCGAAGTGCTGCGCGAGGTCTGCGCCACCGCCGAGGCCCCGATCGTCGTGGAGACCCCTCCCGAGGGGCAGGCCGAGGACATCGCCTACCTCCGTGGTTGAATCCCCCCCGGCTCGGGGACCCCGGCGATTTCGCGAGAAATTGACTCCGGTCGGGCCGAGTCTCCCCAGCCGGAGGACCGGGACCTCGATTCTTGTCCGGGAGCGAGCGTGCGTGACCGATCGGTGAGACGGCGAACTACCGGACTCTCCGCCCTGGCCCTGGCAGCACTGTGCGTGCTGACCGGAATGACCATGCTGTTGGGGTACGCCAACAAGGCCCGCTGCACCGGTCCCGAGTTCGACGAGTCCGGCGTCTCGCGCTCCGACGTCTCGGCACGCAGCTCCCGCTACGTCTGCTACTCGGACCTGCAGTACCTGTGGAACGCGCGCGAGCTCGACGAGATGGGTTTCCCCTACGCCACCGGCGGGATCACCGACGAGGGGGAGCTGTACGGCAGCGTCGTCGAGTACCCGGTGCTGATCGGGGTGCTGGTCTGGCTGGGGTCGCTGTTCGTTCGGACCGACGCGGGGTTCCTGGCCGCCTCCGCGCTGCTGCTCGCCCCGTTCGGGCTGCTCACCGCCTGGTGGCTGGGACGGCTGAGTCGCTGGCGGGCGCTGTGGTGGGCGCTCGGCCCGCCGTTGGTGCTCTACTCCTTCCACAACTGGGACCTGGCCGCCGTGGTCTGCTCGGTGGGGGCGATCTACGCGGTCCATCGTTACCGGGCCACCGGGCTGCGACGACCGGCCCTGCTGGCGGCCGTGCTGCTGGGGATCGGCGCCGCCTGCAAGCTCTATCCCGCGATGTTCGCGCTGCCGCTGGCGCTGTACGTGCTCACCGGCGGCGCTGCCGGTGCCCGTGATTCCGCCTATGGCCGGGGTGCGGCCGACGCCCGTGATTCCGGGGTGAACCGCGGCCGGTTCGACATCGGTGGCGCGTTCGGGGTGCTCGGCACCGCACTGGGAACTTTCGCGCTGGTCAACCTGCCGTTCGCGATGATCGGTTTCGAGGGGTGGGCGGCCTCGTTCCGGTTCCAGCTGCGGCGCTCGGTGGACCTGACCACCAACTCGGTCTGGTACTGGGGCCTGCGACCGCTGGTGGCGGAGGACCGGTTCGAGGCCCTGGTGGGGGTGCTTTCCCCGGTACTGGTTCTCACGTCGTTCGCGCTGGCCTGCGCACTGGGTATGCGCCACTGGTCCCGTGGCGGGGCCTTCCCGTGGGTGGCGGTATCGGCCGCGATGCTGTGCGGCTTCCTGCTGCTGCACAAGGTGCACTCCCCGCAGTTCGCGCTCTGGTTGCTGCCGTTCCTCGTGCTCGTGCCGGTGCGCACCGGTTGGGTGATCGCCTACCTGCTGGCCGACGCCGCCATGGGGATCGGGTTCTTCCGCTGGATGTATCTGATCAACACCGACCAACCCTTCGCCGTCTACGAGTCGTTCGCCGCGCAGGCGGTGATGATCGGAGTGTGGGGGCGCGCGGCGCTGCTGGTCGGGTTGTTCGCCGCGTTTCTCGGGGCTTCCGGCTTCAGGTTTCCCGGAAGTTCGCCGCCACGGGCTGCCGCCGATCGGGAGCCCCGGCCCACCTTCGCCGAATAGGCAGCACGAACCGGTCGGGGGCGTCGTCCAGGAACCCGCCGTGCGGATCGGAACCGGGAACACGGCGTACCTTGTCCAGTTCCGGACGCAGGATCTCCCGCACGATCAGCACGCAGATCAGCACCACCACCGCGTCGCGGATCACGACCGCGCCCAGGAACCAGCCCTCGGGCAGCCCATCGTTGGAGGTGCCGAGGAAGTAGTACATCCGCGGTGCCCAGACCGCCGCGTCGATCAGCATCCACGTCACCAGCAGTCGCCAGCGCGGGATGGCGAGCACGGCCAGCGGCACCAGCCACAACGAGTACTGCGGACTCCACACCTTGTTGGTCAGCAGGAACACCGCCACCACCAGGAAGCACAACTGCGCCAGCCGTGGCCGCACCGGTGCGGACAGCGCCAGCGCTCCGATCGCCGCGCATCCCAGCAGCAACAGCACGAGACTCACCGCGTTCAGCACCGAGGGAGTCTCGTTCGGCCCCAGCGGACCGTCGAAACCCGCCCAGTCGCCGAAGTACATGACCACGTTGTACAACGAGTCCGGATCCGCCGGTCGGGCGCTGTTGAGCCGGAAGAACTCCCACCAGCCGCGCGGGAACATGATCATGATCGGCAGGTTCACCGCCAGCCACGCGCCCAGCATGGCCAGCAGGGCGCGCAGCCCCTCGCGGATGCGCCCGGAACGCAGGCACAGCACCAGGATCGGGCCGATGAACAGCAGCGGATAGAGCTTGGTCGCCGCGCCCAGCCCCAGCAGCACCCCGGCGAGCGTCACGCGCTCGCGGGCCCAGGCGAGCAGTCCGGTGGTGGCCAGCGCGGTCGCCAGCGCGTCGAAGTTGGTGAAGGCGTGCACGAACACCAGCGGGGCGGTGGCGGCCAGCGCCGCGTCCCACGCCCGGAATCTACACAACCGGTACAGCGCCCAGACGGTCACCAGCCAGGCCGTGGCCAGCCAGAACGCGCTGATCTCGAAGTAGACCGCACCCTGCGCCGTGGCCGGCAGCACTCCGTGGGATGCCAGCGTCATCCAGCCGTCGGTCAGTTCCGCGTTGGCCCACTGGAACAGCCCCGTGAGCACCGGATACTCCATGTAGCGGACCTGCTCGCGGGGAGTGCCCGGATCGTCCACCCAGGACGTCCGGTAGGGGAACGCCCCGTCCGGCGCCAGGTCCCCGGCTCCGTAGCGCGGGATGAGGTCGGTGTAGCACAACGCGACGTACTGCCGGTGGTCGCGCCAGTCCAGCCGGGGGCCGTCGGTGGTTTCGTAGGTCTGCGCGCAGGGTGCCTTGAGGAGCCAGCTCGCCGCCAGCAGCAGTACCGCCAGCAGCAGGATCACCCGCAGCGGGGTCCAGAACCACTGCCTGCCCACCTGGGCATGAGAGCCGAGTCGCCCGCCGAACAGGCCGCTCAGCCTGATCGCCAGCGGCTCCGTCCAGGTGGGAGCTACTCGCTGGGTTTCGCCGAGCGAGGCGCTGTCCACCCGCGCAGCTCGTTCGGTGACGGCGGTGAGCGGTTCGGCTTCGGCCGACTCCGGAGCGCCGTGGCGTTCTTCGCCGACCCCTTCGGCGAGGTCCCGCTCGTTTCCCGCTCGTTCGGGCTGCTCCGGCTCGGACACGGTCCGCATGTTACGGAGCCCTGACTACGAAGAGTGCGGCCGGTTCGCCGAACCGGCCGCACTCTTCGCTGGATTCGAGGCATCGGTGCCCTCGACCTGCCGTGTGGCCCAACCCCACGAGCTCGCGGGAACCACGGAGTCACAGGGCGCCGCGTCAGGCGCTCAGCCGGTCAGTCGGGACCGCGGGCGCTGTTCCCGTTGTCCTGCTGGTTCGGCTGATCCTCCTCGGAACTGCTCGGCTCCGTCGGGTCACCTTCGTCGTCGCACTCCGAGAACCAGGGGTTTTCCTGACACTCGTCGTTCTGGTCCGAGCTCTCCCCAGCTCCTCCCGACGGTGGGAAGTCGCTGGGGTCGGTTTCGTCGGACGGCATTTCGTCGGACGGCGATTCATCGCTCGGGGGAGTCTCCGACTCGTTCTTCTCTTCCTCCGGGGGATCCGAGCTCGGCGGCGGGGGCACGGTGAACTGGCCGATCGGATCCGGCTCCTGGAACTCCTCGACCTCCTTGCCCTCCAGGTAGGAGTTCATGAACTTCTGCCAGATAGCGCCGGGTTGGTCGGCGCCGTAGATGTCCCCACCCGACGCGTCGGTCAGCGGTTGCCGCGAGGTGGTGTTCTTGTTGAGCACCACCGCCGTGGAGATCTGCGGGGTGTAGCCCACGTACGAGGCGGTGGCGTTGTGCCCCCCGATCTCGCCGAGCTGGTGGGTACCGCTCTTGGAGGCCACCGGCCGGTCGCCGTTCAGGTCGAGCCCGTACCCCTCGGCCACGTCCCGCATGCTCTCGGTCACGTTGGCGGCGATGTTGGCGCTGCGGGTGGAGCTGTCCCCGAAGGCGGTCTCGGTCTTGGGGGAGAAGTCCTCCTTGACATCCCCGTCGTTGTTCACGACCTTATCGACCAGGAACGGCTCGGCCCGCTCCCCGTCCGCCAGCCCGCCGTAGCCGTTGGCCAGGCTGACCGTGCTCACCGGGTAGGCACCCAGTGCGATGTTGAGGTTCGTGTCTCCCTCGGAATTGGCGAGCACCGGCACGGTCTCGCCGTTCTTGTTGACCTTCTCGCGCGGGATACCCGCCTCGTAGGCCGTCTCGGCCACGCTCCGCGGACCGAACTCGTTGGCCATGTTCAGGAACGCGGTGTTGACCGACTTCTCCGTGGCCTCGCGTACGCCGCAGCGCTCCGGATCGCTGCCGCAGGTGACCCCGGCCGCGTTGCCGAACTCGGTGCCGGCGATGGTCTGGTCGTCCGACCCGTCGTAGGTCTCCCCGATGCCCTTCCCCTGCTTCAGTCCGGTCGCGGTGACGAACGGTTTGAACGAGGAGCCGACGGGTTGGCGTTCCTTGACCCAGTCGTAGCCCTTGTTGCCCGGGGAGTACGCCCGCACCGCGCCGGTCTCGGGATCCACGGCCGCCAGGGCCGGGTTGATCTCGTCGGGCTGGTCGGCCATCACCTGCCGCACCGCGTCCCGTGCGGCCTGCTGGGCCTGGCTGTCCAGTGTGGTGACCACCTGCAGGCCCTGGCTGGTCAGCTCGTCCTTGGTGTAGCCGTGTTCCTCCAGCTCCTCGACGATGCGCCGCTGGATGTGGATCTGCGCGGTGGTGGTTTTCTTCTTCCACGCGAACATCTCCCGGGTCTGCGGCATCTGCAGGTTCTGGTACTCCTGCTGGCTGACCCAACCGTTCTGCTTCATCTGGAGGGTGACGTACTCCCAGCGATCCTTGGCCCGCTTGGCGTCCACCTGGGGATCGTTGCCTCTGGGTAGCTGCACCATCCCGGCCAGCACGGCCGACTCGGAGGCGTTGAGCTCGCTCGGGGCCTTGCCGAAGTAGGCCTCGGCCGCGTTGTCGATGCCGTAGGCGTCCCGGCCGTAGTAGGCGGTGTTGAGGTAGGCCTTGAAGATCGTTTTCTTGTCGTACTGGTTGGTCAGCTTGAACGCCCGCACGATCTCGGTGAACTTCCGGGTGATGCTGTGGTCGTCCTTGCCCGTGCTCAGCTTGATGTACTGCTGAGTCATGGTCGAGCCGCCGCCCTGCCCGCCGGAGAGTTGGTTGTAGACGGCGCGGCCGATGCCGGTCACCGAGAATCCCGGGTTGCTGTAGAAGTCCGCGTCCTCGGCCGCCATGGTGGCGTGCCGCATGTCCGCCGAGACCTCGCTGAGGTCGTCGATGAGCACGCGCTCATCCACCTCCGCCGACGAGAACTTGTTCAGCACGCTGCCGTCGGAGTACTTGACCACCATGCTGGTGCTGTAGTTCTTGGCGACCTTCGACGGTGGGGTGACCTCGAAGGTGAAGTAGCACCAGGCGAATATCGCGCCGGGCACCAGGATCCCCAGCGCCGCCGCGACGTAACAGGTACGCCGCAGACCGCGCCAGATCCTGCGCCTGCCGCGTTTCTTGCGGGCGAGGGCCGTCATGTCGTCGTCATCCGGATCGTCGGGATAGTCGAGTTCGTCGTCGAACCCCTCGTTGAAGTCGTCCTCGAAGTCGTCGTAGTCGTCGGGGTAGGGATCCGAGTCCGAGTAGTAGCTGTAGCCGCCCTGCGAGGCGCGGTGCGTGATCAGTCCCGGTTCGCTGCCCGGTGCCGAGGACTGGTCGGCACGGGTCACGCCGAACTCGGCGGAGTTGTCGGGCGATTCGGACCGGGCCGAAGCCGTCGCGTCGGATTCCCCGCGGGGGCTCGACGTGTCCCGGGAGTCACCGGTGGTTCCCTCGGGGCCACCGGAACCGGAGGAAGCCGCCGCGCCGGCGGCGGCGCCTGCCACGCCCCCGGCAGCCGCACCAGCCGCCCCTGCGGCACCCGCGGCCTTCCCGCCGGTGGGCCGGTGCTCCCGCGTCGGTTCGTCGCCACCGCCGGGAGCCGCGTTCGGCCCGCTCACGGAAGCTATGTGCTGCGTCGGTGCCTCACCCGGATCGTTCGGGTGCTGTCCGGGGCCGGCGTGTCCCGGGGGTGGGCCCTGCGGAACTCCGGGCGGTGTGGTCTTCCTCGTCGGTACCTCGTCCGGACCGCCGCCCTGCTGGGGACCGCCGCCTTGCTGGGGACCGGCGGGGTTGCCCTGCGCGCCGCGTCCGCCGGGATTGCCCGGTGGGGGAGCGGGTGCGCCGGAGGGCGGTCTGCCGGATGCGTCCCGGGGGGTTCCCGAGCCGTCCACGGCCGGATGTTGCACGGTCGCGTCCGGGTCGGCTGCCGGCCGTTGTTGACCACCGGGTGGCGGCGGGGGCGGTGGTTGCTGCCCACCCGGCCGCTGCTGTGCGCCGGGCCACTGCGCGGTGGCGTCCTCGCCGGGCCACTCCTGGCCACCCTGCGGTGGTCGTTGGCCGGGTCCGCCCTGCGGCGGACCCCCGGCATGCGGCTGCCCCTGTCCCTGTGGTGGCGCCTGTCCTTGTGGTGGTCCGCTCTGCGGCGGAGGTGGTGGTTGTTCGGAGGCGGGCCCGGGCGGTAAGTACCCCCCGTCGGGACCCTGTTGTCCGGGCCGCTGCGGTGCCGGTGGCGGTGGGCCTCCCTGCGGAGCGGATGGCTGGCCGCTCTGCTGACCACCCGGCCAGCGGTGCTGCGGTGGTTGTTGTCCACGGGACGGCTGTGGTGCCTGTGGTGGTGGCGGTGCCTGTGGTGGCGGCTGTCCCCCGCCCCGCTCGGGTGACGGTGGGGGCTGGTTCTCCCGCGGGGGCTCGTTGTGCTGCCCGGCCTGCTCCCCCTGCTGATCCGTATGGGGCGGTCGGCCGGGTTGCCGTCCGCGCTCCGGCTCCCGGTCCTCGGCAGCCGGCTGCCTGTGGCGGCGGCCGTCTTCGGACCGGTCGTCACGCTCGTCACTCACGAGAAGTCGTCCTCCGGGACAGGCGTCAACACGGACGCCGTGCGATGCGTTCACGTCGGCGGGTGCCACCGGCCGTGACCGATGAGGCTACTTGCTCACTCGGCCACGGTCCTGCGTCCCCGACCGCGGCCGTGGTGGCCCCCGGTTCCGAGGACGTATGACTGCACCAGGTGGTTCCAGTTACATGTACGGCAAACCTCGACGACGAACACATTGAACTCTTCGAACATGGTGGCCATACGTGCCAGTTCCGCGTTGCTCCGGGCCGAATTGTCGGCCTGTTTGAGCTGTTCGCCGAAGACCCAGGAGACGTAGGTCACGCGTTCCTTGCGGCACACCGGACAGATCACGTCACTGGGCTCACCGTGGAACTTGGCTGCCTGCAGCAGGTACGGTCCCGCGTCGCAGACCTCCTGTACGCCCACCCGGCCAGCATGGAGTCGCGCGAGCAGCGACCGACGCCGCAACGCGTAATCCACCACTTGCCGTTGGGTCCGCACGCCCTCAGCGTACGTGTCCTGTGCCCGGGCTCAATTGGGCCGTTCGGGGCAGCCCCGTGGCGAGGTGTCTCCGAACCACCGGCGGTGGCCGTGACACGGCGGGGCGGGTCGGTGAAAACCCGCTCCGACGGTGCGGTGGTGCCGCTTCGGTCCCGGCCCGTGGGATGCCAGCCGGAGAGAACGGTCACGCGGCCGGTGCTGCCGCTCCGGTCGCCCGCCCGGTGATTCGGCGGCGACGAGGACTGTCGTACTCCGATGTATCGGGACGATATAATCATCGCCGGGTGCTGCTCGGCTGGGCTTCGTCCGCGAGAGGAGGGCCGGTGCTCGAACTCGCGGTGCTCGGACTGTTGCACGAGGCGCCGATGCACGGTTACGAGCTGCGCAAGCGACTCCAGGAGATTCGTGCGTTCTCCTGCGGGACGGTGTATCCGACGTTGCGCCGGATGCGTCGCGCGGGGCTGATCGAGGAAACCCAGGAGGAGCAGGAGGCGCAGCGCTCGCGGCGGGCTCGACGTGTCTATCGACTCACCGAGTCGGGACGGGAGCGTTTCGTCGAGTTGGTCGAGGACTGCGGGCCACGAGCGTGCCAGGACGAGGCGTTCGACGTGAGGCTGGCTTTCTTCGCACGAACACCGGCACCGGTCCGGATGCGGATTCTGGAGAGCCGCCGTCGGCGCGTGGAACAGCGCCGGGAAGGGCAACGGGCGATCCTGGCCAGAGCCGACGAGCAGTGCGACCGGTACACGGCGCAACTGCACCGCCTGGGCCTGGATCACAGCGAGCTGGAGGTTCGCTGGTTGGACGAGCTGATCGCGCACGAGCGGGCCGAGCAGGGAGCCGAGCGGCCCGCGGGTGTGGGTGACCGCCTCGACCGAGGCTTGGACAGGGACACGACGAACGGGACATGACGGAGAAGGAGGCCGGCGACCATGGGCGGAGATCGTCACGACGAGGCGACGACCGGCAAGGTCCGAGTGGCGATCGTCGGTGTGGGCAACTGCGCCGCGTCGCTGGTACAGGGTGTGCAGTATTACGGCCGGATGGATCCGAGCGGCAGGGTTCCCGGCCTGATGCACGTGGACTTCGGTGGTTACCACGTCGGTGATCTGGAGTTCGTCGCGGCGTTCGACGTCGACGCGAAGAAGGTCGGCCGCGACCTGTCCGAGGCCGTGGTGGCGAGTCAGAACAACACGATGAAGATCGCCGACGTCCCACCGCTGGGTGTGTCTGTGCAGCGCGGTCACACGATGGACGGGCTGGGGCAGTTCTACTCCGAGACCATCGAGGAGTCCGAGGAACAGCCGGTCGACATGGTCGAGGCGCTGCGCGAGTCCGGGGCCGACGTGCTGGTTTCCTACCTGCCGGTGGGTTCGGAGGAAGCGGACAAGTTCTACGCGCGTGCCGCGCTCCGCGCCGGTGTGGCCTTCGTCAACGCGCTGCCGGTGTTCATCGCCTCCGACCCCGAGTGGGCACGCGAGTTCACCGAGGCGGGCGTGCCGATCGTCGGTGACGACATCAAGTCACAGGTGGGCGCGACGATCACCCACCGGGTGCTCACCAAGCTCTTCGAGGACCGCGGCGTGCACCTGGACCGCACGATGCAGCTCAACGTCGGCGGCAACATGGACTTCCTCAACATGAAGGAGCTCGGCAGGCTGGAGTCCAAGAAGACCTCCAAGACCAACTCGGTCACTTCGCAGGTGACGCGTGACATGGGGGACCGCAACGTGCACATCGGTCCTTCGGACTACGTCCCCTGGCTGGACGACCGGAAGTGGGCCTACATCCGGTTGGAGGGACGCGCCTTCGGTGACGCACCGGTCAACCTGGAGTACAAGCTGGAGGTCTGGGACTCGCCGAACTCAGCGGGCATCATCATCGACGCCATTCGCGCCGCCAAGATCGCCGCGGATCGCGGGATCGGCGGACCGGTGCTGTCGGCATCCTCCTACTTCATGAAGTCGCCGCCGGAGCAGTACTCCGATTCGGACGCCTACCAGGCGGTGGAGTCGTTCATCGCGGGGGAGAGCTGATCCCGTAGCTCGTCGGCGGTGCTAGCGGCCCGGGCGCGGCGATTTCGCGGGAAATCGCCGCGCGGTGTCCGTCTCAGGAACTGCCCAGGTTCCCGATGATCATTTTCGCGATTCGGTTGCCGAGCTTCTTCGTGGCGGCGTCGTCACCGAGCACCGTGGACTGCACGTCCACGCGCGAGGTGTCGGTGATCGCTATTCCGATCAGGCAGTTGCCGTACTCGCACTGAATCTTGGCTTCGTGCCCGGTGATGGTGGTCTTCTCGGCATCGCCGGTCATGCCGCTGAACGCTTTCAGCCCCTCCTCCTCGTGGATCGCGAGCAGCGCACTCGTGCCCGGCCCGTTGCCCTGTGGAGGATTGAACTCGCAACTGCGGGTCTCGCCGTTCTTCTTGTTGGCGGTGGTGCGGGGCAACCCCAGTTCGTCGCGTTGTGCCTTGGTCAGCAGTTCGCACGGGTCGATGCCCGCCAACGTCGCTGTGGGTGGTTTCCCGCCACCGCCCGAACCTCCGTTACCCGAACCGCCGCCCGCCGAGCCGGAGGTGTCGCCGTCGCCCGCTCCGCCGGAATCAGCGTTGGCACCGGAGCCGTCGTCACCGTTCCCGGCGTCGTCACCGGACGACGCCGCTTCCGATTCACCGGATTCGGATCCGCTGGGTGCGGCGGACTCGTCGCCGCCGGGTTCCGAGGCCGAGGAGTGCGAAGCGGTGGCCGAAGGCTGAACGGAACCATCGGTCGAATCGTTCGCGCTTCCCCCACCACCGCAACCGGCCGCGGTCAGCAGTGCGAGTGCCGCCAGCGGTGCGATGATCTTTCTGACGGCATGTGCCGTCGAGCTGTGCTGCGTCATGATCCCGCGAGCTTATAACCGCCGCCGTCCACCCCGGAACCGTCCATCGTGCGTAGCGGAACGGGTGCGGGCAGCCGTCGCGGCTACCGGGGGACACCGGCTCGGTTGTCGAATCGACCGTCCTTGACCAGTGGTTCATCGGCGTAAGCTCCGGTCTGCGGGTCGGAGTAAGTCGATCAGGGGTGTTTGTGGTCGGGTACGTTATGAGGGGCGTCGCTGGTTTTCCACATACTGCTGGATGATGCTTAACGGCGCTCCGCCGCAGGAGGCTGCGAAGTACGACGGCGACCACAGTTGTCCTCGATAGGTACGCATCCGGAAGTGTTGCTTCAGTCGCCGCGAGGTCACGCCTTTCAGGCTGTTCACCAGCTTTGAGACCGCCATTTGCGGCGGGTACTCCACGAGTAGGTGCACGTGGTCGTCCTCACCGTCGCACTCGCTCAGGGTCGCCCCGAAGTCGGCGCAGACTTTCGCGAATACGTCTCGCAGAAAATCGTGGTGCTTGCCAGTGAGTACGTTCCGTCGGTATTTCGTTACGAAGACCAAGTGAACGTGCATCCCGAAAACGCAGTGTCGACCAGTGCGGTAATCCTCAGTGTTGACCATAGACCAACATGGTGACGTGATCTCCGAAGGGAGGTGATCAGTCGTGCAGTTGCGGTACCGCTACCGGCTCTACCCGGACGAAGCTCAGCGACGGGTACTGGCGCAGGCGTTCGGCAACGCCCGTGTTGTCTACAACGACGCGGTACGCGCCCGTCGAGACGCCTACAAGTCCGGCGAGAAGTTTCCGGTCGGGGCCGTGCTGCAAAAGCGATTGATCACCGACGCTAAGCACACCGACGAGCGCGGATGGTTGGGCAAGTGCTCGAACATTGTGCTCCAGCAAGCCATCCGCGACTGCGACACCGCCTACAAGAACTTTGTCGACTCGTTGAAGGGCAAACGCGTCGGTAGGCGGGTGGGTGCCCCTCGATTTAAGTCCAAGCGGGACCGGCGTCAGTCGATCCGGCTGCACACCGGCGGGTTCTCGATCCGAAACAACGGCAAGCTCCGACTCGCCCGCATCGGCGACGTGAAAGTCGCCTGGTCCCGGAACCTGCCTAGTGATCCCAGTTCGGTCACCGTCATCAAGACCGCCGATGATCGCTACTTCGCCAGCTTCGTGGTCGAGGTCGGCGACGAGACCATGCCGCCTGTCGTGGATGAGCACGGCCAGGAACACGACCTCGCCCTCGACCTCGGGCTGTCCGCCTTCGCCGTCGACCAGCACGGCAACACCATCGACAACCCCCGGTTTCTACGCAGGGCCGAACGGAAACTCAAACGGGCACAGCGGGAGCTGTCCCGCACACAGCGCGGCAGCAACAACCGCGCGAAAGCACGCCGGAAACTCGCCCGCCAACACGGCAAGGTCGCCGACGCACGGGCCGACTGGCTACACCAGGAAACGACCAGGATCGCCCGCGAGAACCAAGCGGTGTTCCTGGAAGACCTGGCCGTATCTGGTCTCGCCCGCACCCGGCTGGCGAAGTCCGTGCGCGACGCGTCGTGGGGAACGTTCCGGCGCCTGCTGGAAGAGAAGTGCGCCCGTTACGGGCGGGAGTTAGTGGTCATCGACCGGTGGCTACCCACGTCGCAAACCTGTTCGGACTGTGGACGCATCGACGGGCCCAAGCCGCTGACCTGTGCGCACCTGGGAATGTCCGTGCGGCACGATCCACGACCGCGACACCAACGCCGCCAGAAATATCCTCGCCGCCGGACGGGCGGAGAGACTAAACGCCTGTGGAGGCGACGTAAGACCTCACACCGAGGCAGTGGCCGACGAAGCAGGAAGCAGCGCAACCCCGCGAGGAGATGCCGCTCCGTACACGGCGTAAGCCGAGTGGAGAATCCCCGCCGTTCACGGTGGGGAGCACGTCAAGCCGATGTACTCGTCTATTTCGTCGGCATCCTCGTAGTACCTTCCGCCCAGCCGGTCCTCCAGATAGACCACCCCCGGGTCGCCGGGGATCGCGAAGTCCATCAGGGTGAAGGGGCCGTGCAGGGCCGGGTGCACGCCGACGTCCGCGCCGAGGATCCGTGCGGCGACGTTCGTGCGTTCCGAGACGTCCGATAGGTGTTCGAGCTGTTCCCGCATGATCCGCGTGTCGCCGATACGTCGCCGCAGCACCGACTCGTCGATGACGGTCGTCAGTTCCAGCGGGGTGCCCTCGCGGTCCAGGACCCGCTGCCGGGGCAACCTGAGCTCGGTTCTGCGCACCGCCTCGTGATTGATGCGCACCCTGGAGCAGCCGAGCTTCGCCGCGGCCTCCTGCTGCGTGACGTCGGCGGCCTTGCGCATGCGCTGCAGTTCGAAAGCGATCATTCGGCGGTAGACCGCGGGGCTGAGCAGTCGTGTCATGTGATCACTCTCGCCGAGTCGCCACCGCGACCGAACGCGGGTGAGACGCTTCGGTCGCCGACGGCGATCCGGGTGGGGAGGCGAGTGGTGCGACCGCCGTTTCACCCGGTGCGGTTCCCGGTTCCGCCTGGGCGGAACCGGAGCTGAGCTACTTGATCACTCGGCAGAGGGAAGTTTCGGGATGTGCCCCCACGGAAGAGTGAGCAACAGCTGTGAAGATTGCCAGTTACTGTAACTCAGTTACTGTTACTGCCGTGTGGCAATCGGATTCCTCGTTCTGGGACGTGCTGGCGGCGGCCGTGTGCTGGTCATGTTGAGTTGGCCGCTGGTCTGTGTGCTACTCGGGAGGATCAGGGTCGCCCGGCGCGCGGTGTCGACCGCGCGGCCGTCCGTCGGGTGCTCGGAGACGGAGCCAGGATGACTCCCGGGACGGGGCCTCGTGTCCCGCTCCGCCCCCGGCGCGGTTTCCCGGCACGTCGCCACCCGATTTCCGCCACCCGGAGCGAGAGCCGACGGGAGGTTCCGCCGAGCGAGTAGCACGACAACCCGACCGGAAGACTTCGATCAGTCCGCCAGCCGCACCGTTACCTTCACGTCGTCCCGCTCCGGGCGCAGCGCTCGTTGCCACTCCGCCAGCGGCACCCTGCGCGAGATCAGCCCGTTCAACCACCCCTGGTCCGCCGCGTCCAGCGCGTGCACCGCACCGCGGTAGTGCCGCAGGTTCGCGCTCACGGTCCCCAGCACCGTGTCGTTGTCCAGCACGAGTTCGTCGTTGATCGCTCCGGCCGGGATCCGCGTCGTGTGGCCACCGCCGGAGAGCCCCAGCAGCACGGTGATCGCGTTTCGGGCGGTTCTGCGCAGTACGTCGAACACCACGTCCCCCGAGCCGGTGGCCTCGAACACCAGCTCCGGTTCGAAGTCCAGCTCGTCCAGCGAAGTGTGGTAACCGGCACCCAGCTCACGCACCAGATCCGGTTTCGCGCCCCGCTCGACCCGATCCATCACGTGTACGTCCAGTTCACGCTGCTTGCCGAGCAACGCCGCCAGCAGTCCCACCGGTCCGGCACCCGTGACCAGCACCCGGCGCGGTGCGAAGTAGGAGCGCCTGGCGACGAACTCGGCCTGCTCCCACGCCTTCTCCACGATCGAGGTCGGTTCGGTCAGCACCCCCAGCTCGCCCAGCCGGTGGGGCACCGGTACGGCGAACCTGGGTTCGACGGTCCAGCGCTGCGAACCGAACCCGTCGAGTCCCCTGATCCCGCACTCGGTGTACTCGCCGTTGCGGCAGAAGTCCCACTGCCCGGCCGCGCACGCCGGGCACGGCCGGGGATCGGGCCTGCGGACCACCCCCACGACGTGGTCGCCCTCCCGGAAACCGCTGATCGCGGGTGCGTAACTCACCCTGCCCAGCGACTCGTGGAACAGCACCATTCGCTCCCTGCCCGCGGGAGAAGCGCCGTGCTCGGACTCCACGACTTCCGCATCGGTCGAACACACCCCCGCCAGCAGGCCCTCGACCAGCAGCTCTCCCGGTTCCGGTGAAGGATCGGGCAGCTCGTCGACGGCCGAGGAGCCCGGTTTTCCCGGAATCACGGTCGCCGCTCGCAACGCCGGCTCCCTCCGTCGCGTCGACTGGACTCCTCGCGAGTGTGCCCGCCGTAGAGCATCGCCGCCGAGTTGACCAGGGCGAGATGGCTGAACGCCTGCGGGAAGTTGCCGGTGAACCGGTCCGCGTGGGGGTCGTACTCCTCGGCGAACAGGCCCACGTCGTTGCGCAGCCCCAGCAGTTCCTCGAACATTCGCTCGGCCTCCTCGCGCCTGTCGCACAGTGCGAGCGCGTCGACCAGCCAGAACGAGCAGGCCAGGAACGAGCCCTCGCGGCCCGTCAGGCCGTCGACGGAGTTCGTGCCCGGCTCGGTGCTGTAGCGGTCCACCAGCACGCCGTGCCGCAGTTCCCGCTCCACCGCGCGCACGGTGCCGCGGACCCGCTCGTCCTCGCCCGGCAGGAAGCCCAACGCCGGGATGAGCAGCGTCGCGGCGTCCAGCGTGTCGCCGCCGTAGTACTGGGTGAACGCGCCGAGTTCGGTGTTGAACCCCTCGCGCAGCACTTCCTCGTGCACCGAGTCCCGGATCTCGCGCCAGCGTTCCACCGGCCCGGGGAGGCCGTCCTCCTCCACGGCCCGGACGGCACGGTCGAACGCCACCCACACCATCACCCTGGAGTGGGTGAAGTGCCGGTCAGGCCCACGCACTTCCCAGAGCCCCTTGTCCGGCCGCCGCCAGATGGTCTCCAGGTGCTTGAGCATCCCCCGCTGCAGCGCCCAGGAGTCCGGGGTCTCCGTGACGCCCCGCTCGCGAGCGAGGTGCAGCGCGTCCATCACCTCGCCGAACACGTCCAACTGCAACTGGTCGTAGGCCGCGTTGCCGATCCGCACCGGCGAGATGTCCTGATAACCGGGCAGCCAGTCCGGTTCCCACTCCAGCAGGTGCCGTTCCCCACCGACGCCGTACATGATCTGCAGATCCGCCGGATCCCCCGCGACGGCCCGTAACAGCCACCGCCGCCACGAGGCAGCCTCCGCCGAGCACCCGAAGTTGTCCAGCGCCAGCAGCACCAGCGTGGCGTCCCGCAGCCAGCAGTAGCGGTAGTCCCAGTTGCGGTTACCGTCCAACGCCTCCGGCAGCGAGGTCGTCGGAGCCGCGATGATGCCGCCGGTCGGGGCGTAGGTCAGCGCCTTCAGAGTGGCCAGCGAACGGTACACCGGTTCGCGGTGCGGCCCGGTGTAGTTGATCCGGCGCGACCAGTCCCGCCAGAAGTCCTCGCTGTCCCGCACCTCCTGCACCGGATCCATCGGGGCGGGCAGGTCGTCCGGATCCGAGGACCACTGCAGCACCCAGGAGTAGCGTTGCCCACCGCTCACGGTGGTCGTGATCTCGTGCGCGCGCTCGTCGTCCTTGCGGGCGGGAAGCACGTCGCCGCGCAGCACCACGGTGTGCGGCCCGGCGAGCGCGAACAGGTACTCGTCCGGTACCGGCTCCCGCTCGCGGATGGTGCGGACCCACGGCATCGAGTGGCCGTAGGCGAACCGCACCACCCAGCGAATTCCGATCTCCACCTCGCCGGAGATCCCCTCGACGGTCCGCACCACGCACGGCTCGTCGTGGTGGTTCTTCTCGTGCGGGGGCATGCTGTCGATCAGCCGCACCACGCCGGTGTCGGTGTGGAAGTCCGTTTCCAGCACCAGCGAGTTGTCCCGGTACCGTCGCTCGACCCGCCGTACGGTGCCGGTCGGTGCGATGCGCCAGTGACCGTGGTGGTCGTCGCCCAACAGCCGGGTGAAGCAGGACGGGGAGTCGAACCTGGGCAGGCAGAGCCAGTCGATCGAGCCGTCCCTGCCCACCAGGGCGGCGGTACGCAGATCGGAAAGCAGCGCGTAGTGCTCGATCGGTCCGGGACCGCCGCGTCGTTGATCCTCACTCACAGGGTCGAGGCTAACCGCGTCGGTCACGAGTCCCGGGTTGTGGCGCGGGACACGTGCTGATCCCGGCCGGGTGCCGATGTGCTCGGCTCGCCCGATCGCGGCGAGTCTCTCTCGGACAGGTGATCCCCAGGGGCACAGGCGCCCGGGAGGACGGGCCGCCGAGGCGGGGCGGCTCAGTCCGAGGCTGGTCGACTCATTCCGAGGCGGGCGACTCGGCCAGCATGTCGTGGGGAATCACCGCGCGCACCGGGTCGTCCAGGTTCAGCCCCAGGTCCAGTCCGTCGAGCAGCTCGGGCAACCGCGCACCCGCGACGGTGCGGTAGCTCGGCCAGTCCTCCGGAACCCGGTTCACGGAGGTGCAGGCGGGTACGAGCCTGCTCCCGTCGTCCAGCTCCGCCTCGTAGAGCGCGTCCTCGTCGTCCTCCTCGGCGTAGAGCAGCAGCTCCCCCGCCAGCACGGCGGCCGGTAACTCGGACTCCGAGGCATGGCCGGTGGCGATCAGCTGCAGCACCCGTTCCAGCTCGTTGCTGGGTTCGAACGTGCTGGTGCCCGGTTCGTACTCGTCGTTGGGGTGGAACCGCTCGTCGATCTCTCCGGACTCGTCGATCCGGAACGCGCCGACCACACCTTCGGGCGGAACGTTCTCACCGGAGGCCTCGTAAGCCGGGTCCACGATGTAGAGCCAGCTGTTGGGGGTCTGCTTCGCCTGTTCCCGCATCTCCTCGGTGATCTGTGGTGCGTAGGGGGGTAGCGATTCGTCGGCTGCCATTTCGGTTCACGGCCCTTTCGGATGCGGTGGTCGGTTCGTACGGAGATCCCTCCCGTTCGAACGGATCCCGCACGGCAGTATGCGCCCCGGTCGTCGGGGCCGAGGGTCTCGGTCCGGTCCGACGCGTGGTTTCGATATGGCAACGGCTCTGTGCCGCACGGATGATCGGGATGCTTCGTGCGGGGGTAGGCGTGCAGACTAAACAGTCGATGCTCGTGTCGGGGCGAGCAGGTGGGTGGGAGGTGGTTGCTCTTGATCGGACAACGAGAAGCGTTGCGGTTGACCGGTTGCGAGGCGTTCGATCCCCGCGGTAGTCGGATCGGCGTCGTCGGCCGGATGTTCGTGGATGATGACACCGAGCAGCCCGCTTGGATAACGGTGCAGACCGGGTTGTTCGGTACCAACGAGAGTTTCGTTCCGCTGGCCGGTGCCGCGTTCGACGGTGACACGCTCACCGTGGCCGTCGATCGGGAAACGGTTCGGCGAGCGCCGCGCGTCGCACTCGAGGAGGGCGACCTGGAACCGGAGCAGGAGACGAAGCTGTACGCGCACTACGGGATGCGCTACGGAGTGAACACGCCGGAACCGGTGCTGCCCTTCGAGGAGACGCCACGACGCTCCACCGCGATGGCGGGTAGCCAGGTGCGGGCCGTCCGCACCCGGTTGCGGCGTTGGGCGGCGGCTCCCCAGTAGGAAGTCGCCAGTAGGAGTTCGCCCGCCCGTGCGTCACGCGGGTAATGCCTCGCGGAATCTTCCGCCGGCTCTCGCTTCGGGCGGCCCGGCACGAGTGGCGAGCCACGCCACGTCGGGTGGCCCCGGCGAGAGCGCGCGGGAGACCCGCCCCGCCCGGCCGAAGTGATTCGATTTCCCGCGAGTGTCGAAGAATCGCGTTAAGATGTTTTTCGGTCCGGTTACGGAGAGCGCCTGTTCTGGCCCGCGCTTGTCTCCCTTGGTCGGGTGAAAAATCCGCCCTGTCCGATTTATCCGTAATGATTCGATCTTCGTGTTCGCACTTCGGAACGCTTGAGTCCGTCGTTCGTTCTAAGCCCTACGGCTGGTTGGGCTCCCTCTAAAGTGGGTTCCGCGACATGTACGGCTCGGATACTTTGCCGCGCAGGAGAGGACAACGGTCCGCTCCTGGCCGGGCACCCACTGAGAGGGGTAATCGTGCCGAGTATTCAAGCCGGAATGCCGCGACCCGCGGATCCGACACCCCGGAACCCGACCGTGAACAGCACCGCGGCCGGACACGACGCGCACACCAGAGCGCGGAAAGCCGTGGAATCCGTGAGCCGCTCGACCGTGGGAGCGGCCGGCGTACTACGGGTCGTACACGGTGCCGAGCGGATCGGCAGCACCGCACACCGCCTGCAGCGTGGTGCGAGCAGCCTCGTGCGTGGCGTGGTCAAACCGCCCTACGCCGCCACCGAGCCGCTGGACACCCTGGAGTGCCACAAACTCGCCGAGGGCGTCGAGTACCGAGTGCTCTACGACCGTGCCGCGTTGGCCCGTCCACCGCAGCTCGACACGACCACACGCATGATGCAGCGGGGCGAGCAGGCACGGGTGGTGCAATTCGCTCCCACGAAACTGCTGATCGTCGACGACGAGTTCGGGCTGCTGCCGCTGACCGCCGGGCCCGACGAGCTGGAGAGCGCGGTGCTGCTGCGCGATTCGGCGATGCTCACCGCCCTGATCCGCGTCTTCGACGACCTGTGGCGACCGGCGGCCCCGCTGCGGGAGTCCGTGGCGTCCGCCGAACCGGACGTCCCCACCGACGAGGAGCGCTGGATCCTGTCGCTGCTGGCCTCGGGAGCCACCGACGACGCCATCGGAAGGCTGATGGGATTCAGCTCCCGTACGGCCCATCGCAGGGTGCGCGAGCTCGTCGCCAGGCTGGGAGTGGAGACCCGGTTCCAGGCCGGAGTTCGGGCGGTGCAGCTGGGCTGGCTCTGAGCCGGACCGTTCCGCGTCCGAGGTGTCGAGGGGCGCTCGGTCGGCGACCGGTGTCGTGCCGCTCCCGGCGGGCTCGTAGGCTGCCGGACATGCCGGCCCGACGAGACGTCGACCCCGCTGAGCTGCGTACCGCCGTGGCCGCCACGCTGCCGTGGCTGGACGACCGAGCGCCGCGCCCCGGGCGAAGCGAACTGGCCCGGGCGGTGCGGCTGAGCCTGCGCACCCTCGAACAGCTGGCCCCCGGTCACACGGTGGAGGTCCGGGTGCCCCCCTTCTCGGCAGTGCAGTGCGTTTCCGGCCCGCGGCACACCAGGGGGATACCGCCCAACGTCGTCGAGACCGATCCGCACACCTGGCTTTCCCTCGCCACGGGAAAACTCGGCTGGGACCGAGCGATCCGGCAGGAGCTGATCGTCGCCTCCGGCTCCCGAGCCGATCTCTCGTGGTGGCTCCCGTTGCTGCGCATCGCCGATCCCGAGGGGCGCGCCCCGGAGAAGTGACCGGCCCCACCCTCGGGAGGTGGATACGGCGGGATGACACACGGTTTACACTGAGGTGTAACTCCGACTCCGTCCTTCAGGGAGTTTTCGGTGGTCACCGACCTGCCATATCCGGGCAGCGCCGAGGCGGTCGAGCAGGACACCCCACGCGAGGAATGTGGTGTCTTCGGCGTTTGGGCGCCCGGCGAGGAAGTCGCCAAGCTCGCCTTCTACGGACTGTTCGCACTACAGCACCGGGGCCAGGAGGCCGCGGGCATATCCGTCGGCGACGGCTCGCAGATGCTCGTCTACAAGGACCTGGGGCTGGTCAGCCAGGTCTTCGACGAGCAGGTCCTGGCCTCGCTGCGGGGACACGTGGCCGTGGGACACGCGAGGTACTCCACCACCGGTGGCAGCACCTGGGAGAACGCCCAGCCCACCTTCCGGACCACGGTCACCGGCCGCGGTCTCGCGCTGGGGCACAACGGCAACCTCGTCAACACCGCGGAGCTGTTCGACCGCGCCGTGGAGCAGGGTGCCGACACAGCCGTGGGCAACGCCTCCTCCGCCTCCAGCGCCTGCCAACGCGCCACCTCCGATTCCGACCTGGTGTGCGGGCTGCTGGCGGTCAACGCCGCCGACAAGGGCGTGGAGCAGGCCGCGATGGAACTGCTGCCGACGGTTCGCGGCGCGTTCAGCATGGTCTTCTCCGACGAGTCGACGCTCTACGCGGCCAGGGACCCGCACGGTGTCCGCCCGCTGGTGCTCGGCCGCCTGGAGCGCGGCTGGGTGGTGGCCAGCGAGACGGCCGCGCTGGACATCATCGGCGCTTCCTTCGTGCGCGAGGTCGAGCCGGGCGAACTGCTGGCCATCGACTCCGAGGGGCTGCGTTCCCAGCGGTTCGCCAATCCCGAACCCAAGGGCTGCGTGTTCGAGTACGTCTACCTGGCGAGGCCGGACACCACGATCGCGGGGCGCTCGGTGCACAGCACCAGGGTGGAGATCGGGCGCAGGCTGGCTCGGGAGCACCCCGTCGATGCCGACCTGGTGATGCCGGTACCGGAGTCCGGAACCCCGGCTGCCATCGGGTACGCCCAGGAAGCCGACATCGCCTACGGCAACGGCCTGGTCAAGAACGCCTACGTGGGCCGTACTTTCATCGAACCGTCCCAGACCATCCGCCAGCTCGGCATCCGGCTCAAGCTCAACCCGCTGCGAGAGGTGATCCGGGGCAAGCGGCTGGTCGTGGTCGACGACTCCATCGTGCGCGGCAACACCCAGCGCGCCCTGGTGAAGATGTTGCGCGAGGCCGGAGCGCTCGAGGTCCACGTCAGGATCGCCTCGCCGCCCGTGCGCTGGCCCTGCTTCTACGGGATCGACTTCGCCTCCCGGGCCGAACTCGTGGCCAACGGGCTCGACCTCGACGGGGTCCGGCAGTCGATCGGTGCCGACTCGCTGGGCTACGTCTCGCTGGACGGGCTGGTGGCCGCTTCCGAGCAGCCCCGCAACCGGTTGTGCGCGGCCTGTTTCGACGGCAACTACCCGATCCCGATCCCGGAGGAGGACCGGATCGGCAAACACCTGTTGGAGAACCCCGAGCCCAAGGATGGGGAGACCGCGGGCTCGTCCGACCCGGTGTTACCGAGTGGATACGGAGCCGAGGAAGCCGTGAGCAGACCGTGACGCTTCGGCGTCGGGAGAGGGGGCGTCGGATGGGGCGAAGACCCGGCGCAGTGGCTTCCCTCTCTTCGAAACGTCCTCGCAACTTTCGCGGCGCCGTGCTCGTTACCTCGATCGCCCATGCTCACGCGTAGCGTGGGCGTGCGGCACACGGCTACGCACATCGCATCCGAAACGCGCACCAGACCTGGAGCAAGACGTGTCCGAAGACCTGCTGGCAGGGTCGAATTCCGGTCCCTCCGACCCGGAGGGCCCCGCAGCCACCTATGCCGATGCCGGGGTCAGTATCGAAGCGGGCGATGAGGCCGTCGAGCGGATGCGTCCCCTGGCGGCCCGTGCCACGCGCCCCGAGGTGCTCGGTTCCATCGGTGGCTTCGCCGGCTTGTTCCAGCTCAAACTGGACCGTTGGACCGAACCGGTGCTCGCCTCCTCCACCGACGGGGTGGGCACGAAGCTCGCGATCGCGCAGGCCATGGACATCCACGACACCGTGGGTATCGACCTGGTGGCGATGGTGGTCGACGATCTGGTGGTCTGCGGCGCCGAGCCCATGTTCCTGCAGGACTACATCGCCACCGAGTCGGTCGACCCGGACCGGATAAGCAGTCTGGTCAAAGGGGTCTCCGACGGCTGCGTCCAGGCGGGATGTGCGCTGCTCGGCGGTGAGACCGCCGAGCACCCCGGCATGATGGCCCCCGGTGAGTACGACATCTCGGCCACCGGCGTCGGCGTGGTCGAGGCCGACGACATGCTGGGGCCGGACCGGGTTCGCCCCGGGGACGTGCTGATCGGGATGCGCTCGTCCGGGCTGCACTCCAACGGGTTCTCGCTGGTTCGCCGCGTGCTGCTCGAGCAGGCCAGGATGCCGCTCAACGGGCACGTCGAGGAGTTCGGGCGCACGCTCGGCGAGGAGCTGCTGGAACCGACGCGCATCTATGCCAAGGAGTGCCTGTCGCTGGCGGCCGAGGCCGAGGTGCGGGCCTTCGCGCACATCACCGGTGGTGGGCTCGCCGCCAACCTCGAACGCGTGTTGCCCAGCGGGCTCAGCGCCGTGATCGACCGGGGGAGCTGGACGCCGGATCCGGTTTTCGGGTTGATCGGGCAGCGCGGCAGGTTGGACAACGCCGAGATGGAGCGCACCTTCAACATGGGGGTGGGCATGGTGGCAGTGGTGGCCGCCGAGGACGTGGACCGTGCGCTGGCCGTCTCCACGGCCAGGCATCTGCCCGCCTGGGTGCTGGGTGAGGTGGCCAAGGACTCCACGGGCTCCGAGGCCGGGGAACGGGTCGTACTGCGGGGGAACCACCCCAGGTTCTGAACTCGGCGTCCGCATCCGCAGGCCACTGCCGCTGATCCCCTGCGGCCGGCCCGTTGCGGCTGGTTCCCTCTCGCGAGCAACGGCGGGAGGCTCCGGTGGTGACTCCGCAAGCGTGGAATATACCCCTCTGGGGTACTCGTTGAGTGGAACGAGTCGCGATCACGGAGGAGTCGATGTCGACACCAGCAGCTTCCTGGACCATGGCCGCTTCGGCGACGCTGCACTGCCTGACCGGCTGCGCCATCGGCGAGGTCCTGGGGATGGTCATCGGAACAGCGCTGGGACTGCACAACGCCGCGACCGTCGCTCTCGCCGTCGTGCTGGCGTTCGTCTTCGGCTACAGCCTCACCATGCGCGGTGTGCTGCGTGCCGGGGTGGGGTTCAAGCGCGCGCTGCGGTTGGCCCTCGCCGCCGACACCCTCTCTATCGCGGTGATGGAGCTGGTGGACAACCTGGTGATGGTGGGCATCCCCGGGGCGATGCACGTGGGGCCGGCCGACTGGTTCTTCTGGGCGGCGCTGGCGTTCGCGCTGGCGATGGCCTTCCTGCTGGCGTTGCCGGTGAACAAGTGGATGATCGGTCGTGGCCTGGGGCACGCCGTGGTGCACGGTGCGCACGCGCACTGAGCCCGAGCCTCCCTACGGACGATTCCGGCCGGGCAATACGGAACCCACCGAGCCGCATCACCGAAAACGGTGACACAACTCGGTGGGATCTCCGAACAATCGGTCGCGTAACCGGCGCATCAGTCCCGGTCGGTCGTGATGCCGGCCGTTGACTCGCCCGCCGACAGGAACCCGAAACCCGGTCGACGAATGAACCCGTCACTCGTCGACGTGGCCGCGTTCAGCTTCGGTGGTCGTCTTCCCTGTCGTCGTAGTAGTAATCTTCCTCTTCGTACCACTCAGGGGTGTAGTCAGAGGAAAGTTCACGCTCCAACGCCCCGAGGTCAACACTGGGGGAATTGTACTTCAGCTCGCGGGCCACTTTCGTCTGCTTGGCCTTGGCACGGCCGCGCCCCATGGCTCGACCCCCTCGCGCAGGGTTTGCGGGGCGGCCAGGGGAACGGCGGCCCCGCATGAATCTCGACAACCTTTTCCTGTAACTACCGTACCGTGCCGATGCGGTTCTTCGCGACGTGGTAGGCCAACCCGCTCTACCTGCGGCGGGTGATGTGGGCCGCAGCGGTTCCCGGCGGTTGTCACACGGGACGGGCACTGCCGATCCCGTTCCACCGGCATGGCAACATACACGCTGTGCCGGAGCCGTTCGTCGCCTACATGAGGGTGTACGAGCCCCTGTCGTCATTCGAGTCGCCCCGACGTGAACAGCTCTCCGAAGCGCTGGATCAGGGTGCTGTGGATCCGGTCGGAGTGGGATCTCGGGAACAGCACAGGTGGCTGCGTACCCAACTGTCCATCCGTCCGCGACTGCTTCCGGGGGAAGCGGTCGACGGTACCGCCCAGGGGCCGGACGAGGTGCTGGCCCTCGACGCCGAGGAGGTTCCCACGGGGGATTCCTCCGCCGTGGGCCCGGGGCCGCTCGTCTGTCCGCTGGACCTGCGCGGTCGCGCCGCCGCCGCGTTGGTCGGTTTCATCGGCGCGGCTGACCCACCGCTGCGAACAGCCGCCCTGAACGTTCCCGAGGACACCGCCAAGTCCAAGGCCTCCGCCGTGGTGCAGGAGCTCTCCGACAGCGCGGTCCACGTGATCTCCTCGACCTGGACCATCCCGCTGCCGTGGTTCGCCGTGGTGGATCCGGAGCAGCGCACCGTGCTCCACGACGAGCACGGGCGGATCAGGCGGCTCTACTGGCTGACCTCGATGGCCGACGCCCGCAGGCGGGTCTCCCGGGCGCACACCGTCACGAGGAACACCCTCGGTGACGAGGGGCCACCGAAGATTCTGCGGGAGACCGGGCGCTGGCTGGAACGGTTCCACCCCCACGCGGCCGTGGAACTGGACTACGGCGGTCTGGTGCAGATGATGTCCGACGAGGATCTGGAGGCGGACTCCTCCGCCGAGGACGTGCACGCGATCGTCGACGCCATGGAGCTCGGCCACACCACCGAAGTGGGGGAGCGCTACGAGGCGTTGCGCGAGTTCTGGGCCGAGCTGGCCGCGCACGAACGCTACAACTGATCGCAGCGACTGGTCGCAGCGACTGATCGGAGCCTTCCCGCCGCCTCGACGCGGGCGCTCGATCGACGGGCCGGGCGGCCTCCGTCACTTCGGTGGCCGCCCCGGCCGTCTCGGTCCTGCTCCCTGACTCCGTCCGTAACGATCCCGCTCGTGCGGATCCCGTTCGTCCCCGCACAGGACAGCGCCGGTCGGGATCAGTCGAACAACCCCTTGAGCGCGCGGACGGTGCCCATCCGGCGACCTCCGCCCAGCACGCCGCTCTCCGCCAGTTCCGCCAGGTTCTCGTTGTCGATCCCCACCGCGCGCAGCGCGGCCACCGCCACCGGCAGCCTGGCCCGCGCCGAGCCGTCCGCGATCTTCAGGGCGATCGCGTGCCCGTCGGGCAGTGCCAGCGCCAGCACGCCCTCGACCCCCGACTTGCTCAACAGGCCCGGGACGGCGCGCATCAGCAGCGTGTCCTCGCGCTCGGTCCCCGCCACGAACCACGGGTGCGCCCGCATGGCGTCGGCCACCCGCCGTTCGGGCGTATCGGTGGCCGCCGTGACCATGCTCCGGAACGTACGGGCGAGCCCGGTCAGCGAGAGGGCGAACAGCGGAGCTCCGCAGCCGTCCACCGAGACCGAGTCGATCGGTTCGCCCGCCAGGTCGGCCACGGCCTCGTGCAGCTCGATCTGCAGCGGATGCTTGGGATCCAGGTAGTCCTCGGTGGCCCAACCCCGCTGCGTGCAGGTGGCCAGCATCGCGGCGTGCTTGCCCGAGCAGTTCATGGTGATGCGCTGCTTGCCGAATCCCTCGGAAGCACGCCGGTCCCGCTCGTCCTCGCGCAGCGGCCAGTCGGTGGGGCAGCTCAGCGCGTCCTCGGTCAGGTCGTGGCGGTGCAGCACCTCCCTGGTGCGCAGCACGTGTTCCGGCTCCCCGTTGTGGGACGCCGCCGCCATGGCGAGGTCGATCTCCTCGTCCAGCCGCAGCCCGGCCCGCAGCATTCCCACCGCCTGCGCCGGTTTGTTCGCCGAACGCGGGTACATCGGGCGATTGACCTCACCCGCGAAGTGCGACACCCGCCCGTCCGGCGCCAGCACCACCGCGGAGCCGTGGTGCAGCCCCTCCCGGATCTCGCCACGAACCAGCTCCACCAGCGGACTCTGCTCGACCTGCTCGTTCAATGCCCGTCCCTTTCCGCGGCCAGTAATTCGTCCACCGAGGCGACGCCCTCGCGGTACCGTCGGGCGATCTCGTCGTTGAGTGCGTCGACCACCGCCTGCACCTGCTTGCGCCTGGTGGAGACGGACTCCTCCTCCGAGTCGAAGGCCCGCAGCGCGGCGTCGAGCTTCGCGGCCGACAGCGACATCACGTCGGACAGATCCACATCCGAGACCAGTGCCTCCACGTGCCTGCGGTGTGCCTCGACCCGCGAGGGTTCCACAGTCTGGTACCGCCCCGAACCGGTGGCCGGTCCGACGGCGTTGTCCGAGAGGATGCCGACCAGTTCCTCCACCACGGTGGCGGAACCGTTCTCGGCGCGTCTGCGCTGTTCCGCCCGCACGATGTCGATCCGCGCGTGCAGCATCCGGCGCAGATAGGAAAGGTCGGTCTCCTCCTGTGCGGCTTCGTCCCGCAACGAGCGGACTTCATCGAGATCACGTTGTTCCAGACCGCCCGCGAACTCCGGGTCCAGAACCCGGTCGATGCGTCGGCGGCCCCCGGGGCGCACTTCGATCACGGCTAAATCCTCTGCATCCAGGCGCTGACTTCGCCGGAGCCGGCACTTCGGCGCTCGATTACCCACATCCTAGGGGAGGCGATCCACCACTTGGGGCGTTCGGAGGTGTGCCGCCCGGTTGAGTCACCCGGACAGGCCGAACACTCCACGAACGTGGGATACCGACAGTGGCGATCGCTGCGCTATCTTCGCCACACCGGCCGCACGTGCCACCAGTTGTGCGTTGTCCCGCACCGGTTCTCCCGGCGAGTACTCCAGTGTGTCCGCCATTCCCACCCGGACGTGCCCGTTCGTCGCCAACGTGGCCAGCAGCATCGGCACTGCCGTGTCGTCCAGACCGGTGACCGTGTAGCTCGCCCTCTCCGGCAGCCGTGCCACGGCCCTGCTCAACGTCTCCGGGTCACCGTGCATACCGGAGTCGGTGGCCGAACCGAAGACCAGAACCGCGTGCACCGGTCCGGTTTCCGCCGCGCAACGCATTCGCAGCGTGTCCAGCTGTTCCAGCTCCCGCACCTCGTGGTGCACCGCGATCCCCCGTGCCCGCGCTCCCTCCCGCAGGGCGGTGACGAAGTCCTCCGGTGCGTCCACCGGACAGGTCAGCACCTCGGCGCCGGAGTCCAGCAGGGTGGTCAGGGTTTCCGACCGGGCGTAGGCGGCCACGCGCACCACCAGGTCCGTCCGGTTGTGCACAGCGGTCACCACGTCCGGAACCGAGGTGTCGTGTCGCGGCTCCAGGTCGATGACGGAAGCGCCCACCCGTGCGCAGGAAGCCGCCGCCGCGGCGACCTCCTCGCTGCCCACCGGCAGTGCGGGGACATCGGCTTTCGCGTGGGCTCCCGTCGCCGCGACCGTGATGATCGTTCCCGGTCGCGCCCGCGAGCTGGCTGGATCGGTTGACGGCGCTGTCATGCTTCGATCTTGGCACAGTCGCACCTCGCGGTGTCCCCCGTGGCGAGCACCGTTCCCGGATTTCACCGACGCGGCTCGACGGCTCTCGCACGGTGTTCGCAAGGCGGCCCCACCCGACCGGCGTCGGCGGGCGACCCGTCGTTCGGAGTGACCGTGGCGCACGAGCCGCCGATCCGACGGCCGCGGGGACGCGTCACCCGATCAGTGGCCGCGGACCCGCTGCGCGGCGATCCTGCCCGGCGGTTCCCCGGTGTCCGGCGGCACCGAGTCCGGGTCCACCGCCGCGGCCACCTGGCGTTCCTGCTCGGCATCGCCTGCCAGCAGCTCCTCGTCGACGGGGGCCGAGCGCTTCAACAGCGCCAGCGTCACCGGGCCGAGCTCGTGGTGCAGCACCACGCTGCCCACCCGCCCCACGGTGCGTTCGCCGTGCAGCACCGGATCACCGGTCTCGGGACGTATCTCCACCGAACCGTCGAGGTGCAGCAGCAGCATCCTGCGCGGCGGCTTGCCCACGTTGTGCACCTTGGCCACGGTCTCCTGGCCGCGGTAGCAGCCCTTGGCCACGTGAGCCGCGGTGTGGATCCAGCCCAACTCGTGCGGGATGGCGCGGTCGTCGGTGTCCAGCCCCACCCGGGGGCGCAGCGCCTCCACGCGCAGCGCCTCGTAGGTCATGCTGCCCGCTCTGCGCGCGCCGTTGCCGGTCAACCGCATCCACCAGTCGACCATCGAATCCCGGGGTACCAGCAGGTCCGCGGTGAAGATCTGCCGGAACGGCACGTGCCGCACCAGGCCACCACCGGGCAGTCCGCTCACCCCGTAGGGTTCGGCGGGCACCGTCACGCCGGACTCCTCGAGCACCTCGCCCGCCCGTGGCCCGATCACGGTGAACACGGCGAACTCCTCGGTGGCCTCGCGCGGCTGGACGTCGGACCAGAAGCGCATCGCCTCCAGGTACTCCGGCAGCGACTGGGTGCCGTCGGTGCCCATGGTGGGCAGTGCGCTGGTCGCCGTGGAGCCTGCCTCGCAGTCCAGGTAGACGACCCCGTCGTGGTGGGCCACCATCATGTGGCTGTCCACCCGGCCCTGGTTGTCCAGCACCAGCGCCTCGGTGCCCCGGTCCTCCGCCAGTTCGGTGAGGTGCTGGGACAGCACCAGGTGCAGCCAGCTCAGGCGCTCCCCGCCCGGTACCGCGATCACCTGCCGGTGCGAACGATCCACGATCGCGGCGCCACGCGCGGCCGCGCGCTGTTCCCCGAACGGGTCACCGAAGTGCCACGGCACCCCGAAATCGGGGGAGTCCTCGGGTGCGGGCACCGCACCGGGAAGTTCGAGCAGCGGTGAGTTCATCCTTCTCCCATCGGGGGATCCCCGGCGGTTCGGTCGCGGGGCCGTCCGGTCGGGTGCTGTTCGGTGTTCACGTGGCGACTCAGTCGCCTTCGGCAGGTTTGCTCTCGCCAGGGTCAGCTCCGTGCGGAGCCTCGATATTCCCGTCCTGGTCCGCCTCCTCGGCCAGGCAGGTGGCGCAGGTCCCGGAGAGCGCGAGATGGGTGGCGTCCAGTGCGAAGCCGCGTTCGCTGCGCAGCAGCCCACCGAGCTCTTCCAACCACTCGCAGGGCACCTCGTCGATCCCGCCGCAGCGGTGGCAGACCAGGTGCACGTGTTCGTGCTCCTCCACGGAGTAGGTGGGAGCCCCGTGCCCCAGGTGGGTGTGCCGCACCAGCCCGAGCTGCTCCAGCAGGTCGAGGGCGCGGTAGACGGTGGTGATGTTGACCGTCGGCGTCGTGCGCTGGACGTGTCTGCACACCTGCTCCGGTGTCGCGTGGGCCAGCTCCCGCACGGCGTCCAGCACCAGCTGGCGTTGCGGGGTCATGCGCCTGCCCCGCCGGTGCAGCGTGCTGCGCAGCGCGGGTTTCGTGGCACTCCGCGCCGGACCCGCGCCCGACGGTGTCGTGTTCGTGCCCCGTTCGTCGTCCTGCCTCATCCGAGCTCCCCGCGGGTAACGGTCCGCGCAACGTTCTCCAGCGCTTCGGCCGACTCTCGGTTCCGATCGTACGACCGGGTGAGCCGGCGCGGCCCGCTCGGGCACCCGGGTGTGTGGGTTCTAGGCTGCGAGTATGCGCATTCTGGCTCTGCTGGACGGCACCCTGGCCGACCCCGAGGTCCCGCTGCTGCGTTCCGACGATCTCGGGGTGCAGCGTGGTGACGGGATCTTCGAGACGATCCTGGCGGTCGACGGCAATCCACGGGAGATCGAGGCCCACCTGGACCGGTTGGAGCGCTCCGCCCGGCTGATGGAACTGTCGCTGCCCGAACGGGCGAGCTGGCACCGCGCCGTGCGGACGGTGCTCGCGGAGTGGCCGTGGGACAGCGAGCCGGAGAGCGCGATCAAACTCGTGTGCACCAGGGGCCTGGACGGTGGGGACGGCACCCCGACCGCGTTCGTCTCGGGGCAGTCGCTGTCGGCGGAGCTGATGCGCAAGCGTGCCGAGGGCATTTCCGTGGTGACCCTGGAGCGCGGCATCGACCCCGGGATGATGGAGCGCGCCCCCTGGCTGCTGCTCTCGGCCAAGACGCTGTCCTACGCGGTCAACATGGCCGCCCTGCGCGAGGCGGAGCGACGCGGCGCCGACGAGGTCGTGTTCACGGCGACCGACGGTTCCCTGCTGGAGGGGCCCACCTCCAACGTGGTGCTGGCGGAGGGCGGCAGGCTGGCGACCCCACCGCCGAGCTCCGGCATCCTGCGGGGCACCACCCAGGGCGCGTTGTTCCGGGCCGCCGAGGAAACCGGCTGGTCGACCGCCGTGGAGCCGATCGCCGCCGAGCGGTTGTGGCACGCCGACGGTGTCTGGCTGGCGTCGAGCATCCGCAAGATCACCCAGGTGCACACCGTGGACGGCACATCCGTGGCCACCGACCCGGGGCTGCACGAGCGGATCTGCAAGCTCTACGAGTCGCAGTACTGACGGTGACCTCGGTGGGCCGGTAGTGACCCGCGCGGTACAGGAGCGTCCCCCGCTACGACGGACTGCGGCGGGACGGACTTCGGCGGGACGGCGTCGATTTCTCGCGAAATCGTCACGCCTACGGCGAGGGGAACGGAAAACCTCGATCACGTCCCGGAACCGGCCCGCCTCGAAGCGGCCCAGGCTTCAGCCGACCACGCGTTCCAGCTTGGCGGAGAGGCGGGGCTGCAGCTCGTGCTCCGAGGTGGCGCGTTCCTCGACGTAGGCCAGCGAGCCGTCCACCACGCCGTACAGCCTGGTCGTGGCGGTCACGTCCTCCGAAGTCGGGGTGCGCAGCACCGCGTCGGTGGACAACTGCCAGCTGGTCTGGTTGAGGGGGTTGCCGAAGAACATCTCCGCGATGCCGGAGGAGTGCACCAGCAGCAGCTCGATGCTGTCGTCGGGCTGCGGTCGCCACCAGCCCAGCTCGCGGAAGGCGGGCTCCACGATCTCGCCGCCCTCGCCGTCCAGCTTCCAGGCGCGGCTCTCGTAGTACAGGAACGGCCTGCCGTCGTGGGCGAAGGTCACCTGCTGCAGGAAGCGGTACTTCTCGTCCAGCGTGGGGTGGTTGGCCTCGCCCTCGCCCCGCCAGACACCGACCAGCGGCAGCAGCCCCAGGCAGGCGCCGTTGAGCTCCGGGCCCATGCGCAGGTTCGCGGTGTCCCCGATTCCCGGCAGGTCGTCGAACTCGGGAATGTTGCGCCCGCGGGTCTTCTCCGCGCGCTCGGCCTGGGCGCGCACCGCCGCGTCACCGCTGCCGGGCTGCGGTTGACCGTTGGACGGGCCTGACTGTTCGGACGGCTGGTTGGGCGTGGCAGACATCGCCTTCGAGGTTACCTCGAAGGCTCGCCGCGTTCGTCGCCGCTCCCCCGTCCGGTGGTGGGTGGATCAGTCGCTGTGCAGGCGATACACCACGTAGAAGGCGAACCAGACCGTCGCCAGGGCGGCGATCCCCACCAGAGTGACCAGGCCGTAGTGCACGAAGTCGATGAGTGTCACGGCTGTAAGCATAACCACCACCCGGCTCGAGTGGGATGTGGTCTCAGGCATGATCTGCTCGGGCCAGAGGGTTGCCAAGCCGCGTTTCGGTGCTCAGCGGGTCTGGGGCCGGCGCCGAGGAGACGGGGATCACATGGAGTTCGCGACGCTGCGGGACAAGGCGATGAACTACCGGGAGTGGCTACTCGGGCGCAAGTCCGAGATCGATCCGGAGTTCCCCTGGTACCCCTTCGACACCATCGCCAACATGCTTCACCTGGACGGGTTGTTGTCCGGGGACAACCGGGCCGTGTTCGACCGGTTGGCGGGGCAACGGATCGCCGATATCGGCGCCGCCGACGGTGATCTGGGCTTCTTCCTGGAATCCCAGCTGGGATGCCGACTGGACGTGGTCGACACCTCGGCTCCCAACTACAACGGACTGCGTGGCGCACGGCTGCTCGCCGAGCGGTTGGGCTCCGAGGCGGACATCCACGACGTGGATCTGGACAGCCAGTTCCGGCTACCGGCCGAGCACTACCGCGCCGTGTTGTTCCTCGGTCTGCTGTACCACCTGAAGAACCCGTTCTACGTGTTGGAGACGTTGGCCCGGCACAGCGAACTCTGCTTCGTCTCCACCCGGATCGCGCAGCTGAGCCCGGACCACGGGACCCGGTTCGCCGAGCAGCCGGTGGCCTATCTGCTTCACCCGACCGAGGCGAACAACGACGCCACGAATTTCTGGATCTTCTCGGAGGCCGGGCTGCGCAGGTTGTTCGATCGCACGGGTTGGGAGGTGCTCGACTTCACCACCGTCGGCCGCACCACGGACTCCGATCCGGCCGCGCAGGACCGTGACGAGCGGGCGTTCGCCCTGCTGCGTTCCCGCGACTTCGGGGAGTGAGACCGAGTTCGGGGGGTGTCGGCGCGGGGAGCGCCGACACCGACCTCCGGTGTCACGCCACGGCGATCTCCACCTCGTGCAGCCCCGGCCCGTTCGCGGCCACCTCGGACTCGCCGCTGCCGTCGCGGTGCAGCGCACGGACGGTCCAGGTTCCCTCGGCCGCGTAGAACCGGAAGTCACCGCTCTCGGCGGAGACGACCTCGGCGGTGAACTCGCCCGCCGGGTTCAACAGTCGGACGAAGGCGCCGCCCACCGGCTGACCACCGGAACGCACCTTGCCCGCCACGACGGTCTGGTCACCGGTGTCCGCACCCGCGGTCGACTGATCCGGTGCTCCGCATCCACTGCTCACGATCATGCCTCCTGCTCACTCGGGTTCTCGATCGGCACGCCGACCAGCGAGCCGTACTCGGTCCAGGAACCGTCGTAGTTCTTCACGTTCTGGTGCCCCAGCAGTTCGTGCAGCACGAACCAGGTGTGCGAGGAACGCTCGCCGATCCTGCAGTAGGCGATCGTGTTCCTCGACTCGTCGAGCCCGGCCTCGTTGTAGACCTTGCGCAGCTCGTCGTCCGACTTGAAGGTGCCGTCCTCGTTGGCCGCGCGGCTCCAGGGGACGTTGATCGCCGAGGGGATGTGACCGCCACGCTGTGCGGATTCCTGCGGCAGGTGCGCGGGGGCGAGCAGCTTCCCGGAGAACTCGTCGGGCGAGCGCACGTCGACCAGGTTGCGCTCACCGATCGAATCCACGACCTCGTCGCGGAACGCGCGGATCGAGCTGTCCGGCTCACCCGCGACGTAGTTGGTGGCGGGGCGCTCCGGGACCTCCTTGGTCAGTTCCCGGCCGTCCAGCTCCCACTTCTTGCGGCCGCCGTCGAGCAGCCGCACGTCGCGGTGCCCGTAGAGCTTGAAGTACCAGTAGGCGTAGGCGGCGAACCAGTTGTTGTTGCCGCCGTAGAGGATCACCGTGTCGTCGTTCGAGATCCCCTTGGCGGAGAGAAGCTTGCCGAAGTCCTCCCGGCCCACGAAGTCACGCCGCACGTGGTCCTGCAGTTCGTTGCGCCAGTCGAGCTTGACCGCGCCGCGGATGTGTCCACCGTCGTAGGCTGTGGTGTCCTCGTCCACCTCGGCGAACACGACCCCGTCGGTATCCAGGTTCTGTTCGGCCCAGTCGGTGGTTACCAGGACCTGTTCACGACTCATCGAGCGACTCCTTTGCTCGTATCGGCGAAGTGAATTCTCAGCGGATTTCGGAGGTCGAGCCCGCGGGAACCAACCTCCGGATCAACGGATACAACCGGCAACCGAGGCAGTAGCCGAAGGCGGCGTTGAGCAGCGCGGCGACCAGTGCCAGCGCGTTCGCCGTCACCCCCAAGAGGAGCCACTCTCCGGCGTATCCGACGGTTGCCACCAGGGTGCAGGCGAATCCGATTCCCTGGGCGAAACGAACCGGTGCGGGGTCCTCGTACGACTGCTCGTCACCCTCGGGCAACCGAGGGCGCACCGTTTGCCGGTAGAGGTGTCCCCACGGATTGACGCGTAACCCCACGAACGCGCACAGCGCGAACAGCGCGGTCTGTGCGGCCAGTATCCGCCAGCTCCCGGTCAGCAGCCCCAGGACGAGGATGCCGCTGGTGATCCATGCCGTGAAACGGACACCGCGTGGATCGAGGCGGTCATCACTGGGCATGGTGTCTCCTGGCTGGTGGAACAGGGTGCCGAATCCGCCGGGACTGGGAAGGCCGCCACGTCGGTGTGAGAACCGATCGCATTCGGTGCCGCCGCCCGGGTCGTCACCCGCGACACAGGCTGCTTCCGACGCGGCACAGATCCACAGCGCGCCTGGAGGTCAGCAGTACATGCACACTTCGGAGATTACCCGTCACGAGTGGCGAGCGGAAAGATTGTTCACCTGTTGGGATGGATGTATCCGAACCGGAGCGTCTTGCAGGTCCTCGGGTGCTATCACTGATGCTTTTCCGTCGTGTTGTCGACAGGGGCTTTTTCTGTTTCGACACGTCGAAAGCCACGTCGCCAACGTGATCACCCGGTCGGAAAACCTCAATCAGGGAAGGTACGGGCGCAGTGCCTCGGTGAGTCCTTCGCGGCGCGGCACCCCCGAGAGCCTGAACAGTTCCCGTCCGTCGGTGTCCAGCGCGAGCGTGGTGGGTGTGGTGTGCACGCCCAACGGTGCCGACCACTCCGGACGGTTGGTCAGATCGATCTCCACGTGACGCAGTCCCGTGGTTCGTTCGGCCATCGTCGACAGCAGGATGCGGGCGTGTCTGCACGGGGCGCAGAACGTGGTGGACAGTTGCAGCAGAGTGATCTCGGACGTGGCGTCTCGTGCGGCGGAGCCGGTCACCGAACCGGTTGCGCGCCCGGTTCCGGTCACCCCGCCGCTGCCGGCCACCTCGCCGCCGGTACCGGTCACCTCGCGGCGCAGTACCTCGGCGATCTCCGTGGGAAGCTGATCGAACACTCCCCGGGAAACTCCGCTGCCACGGCGGTTATTCCGCACGGTGATCCGCCCCTCCCGCGCGCGAAGCGCCGAGCCGAGCACCAGCGTCGCGATCAGCGAGAGCAGCAGCGCCCACCACTCCGGCGGCATCAGCCACCGCTCCCGTTCCCGTTGATGACCACGTTGTCGGCACTGCCCGCGACCACCAGGGTGCCGCGTTCCACGTCGACGGCCGTGGGGCGCACGTCGAACGGCAGTCCTCCCGGGTCGAGCGTGGTGTCGAACTGCCGCAGGACCATCTTCTCGAAGGTGCCCGCCAGGTCCACCCGGCCGACGGCGCTGTTCTCCAGATCCAGTTCGTTCGGCACGATCCGCAGCTTGCCGTTCTCCAGCCGCAGCGTGCCGGTGACGGTGACCCGGTTGGTCGTCCCCGCGATGTCGACCTTCCCGCGCAGCCGCACCCCCGTCGAGGAATCGCCGCCCGCGCCGCCGGACGCGGCCGCCGAGGCCGCGGAGGTCTCCACCGGAGTGATGCGCAGGTCCTCGACCGGCACCGCCTTGCCCAGATCGGATTCGCCGATTCGGAGCTCGCCGGTCACCTCGTCGACCGCTATCCGGTTGTTCGCACCGGTCAACATGCCGAGGGTGGAGATCCGCGCGTGATGCAGCTCCGCCCGGACGTCGACGTCGCGCAGCGGACCGACGTCCACACCCGGTACGCGTAACCGCACATCGCGGAAGTCCCCCCGCACCGCCTGGGTCAGGAACGGAAAGCCGGTTATCCGGACTCCCGGGTCGCGCCCGAGCTCGAGTTTCTTCCCCAGTTTCTTGGACACCTGGTACTCGGCGAGGGCCGCGCCGCCGAAGTCGGCCGCCAGGAACAGACCGAGCAGCACGACCAGCGTGATCGTGAGCTTCTTGAACGGGAAGGCACGTCGCACCGGGGGGTTTCCGTTTCTGTCTGGTGTATCCGTCGCGGGGACACGGTGTTTTCACTCTAGTAGGAGTTCGTCGCCCCACCTCTCGTGGCGGAATCCCTCGGGGTGGGCCGCGTCAGGTGCGCGGCCGTTCCGTGCTCGCCGCGCGAATTCCCGTCACCGGACGGTTCGAGACCGGCCGCTCTTCGGACTGGCCGCTTTTCGTGCCGGCCGCCCTTCGCGCTGGCAGCACTGCCGCGGTCGTGTGACTTGTGTTGCGTTACCCGTGCTTGTCCGGCGTGTTATGGGTATTCTCACCGTCATCGGAGGCAACGGAGCCTCGCAGCCCGGTTACGGCGCATTTTCCGTATCGCCCACTCCCGGTGTTCGCGCCGGTTCACGGAGGCATTGTATGAGCTCCGATCTGCTGCTGTTGAGTAACGAGTCCGACTGCGAGTCCGTGCTGCCCGCGTTGTCCCTGCTGCCGCACCGGGTGCGGGTGATCGCTCCGGACAGCTCCGCGATGGTCACTGCCAGCGGACACGAACTCGTCGTCGTCGACGCCCGCGACAACCTCGCCAACGCCAGGAACCTGTGCCGGATGCTGTCCTCGGGGGGCGCCGGGGTGCCGGTGTTCGCCGTGGTCAACGAGGGCGGCCTCGTGGTGGTCAACGCCGAGTGGGGCGTGGACGACGTGCTGCTTCCCACGGCGGGCCCGGCCGAGGTCGACGCGCGGATCAGGCTGCGGACCGCGCAGCGTGGGGCCGAATCCGTCGCCGGTGGGCCGGTGACCGTGGGCGACCTGGTCATCGAGGACGAGACCTACACGGCCAGGCTCAAGGGCAAGGCCCTCGAACTGACCTACAAGGAGTTCGAGCTGCTCAAGCACCTCGCCACCCACGCGGGCAGGGTATTCACGCGGGTGCAGCTGCTGCAGGAGGTCTGGGGCTACGACTTCTTCGGCGGGACCCGGACGGTGGACGTGCACATCCGACGACTGCGCGCCAAGCTGGGCCCCGAGCACGAGGCCATGATCGGGACGGTCCGCAGCGTGGGCTACAAGTTCGTGCGGCCCTCGCGGACGAACCGGGACGCGACCGGTTCACGACGTGCCGACTCGGCCGCGCAGCAGGGAGCGGATCTTCCGCCGCTCGCGGAACAGGAGTCCGACGCCGAAGCAGCCGATTCCGGCCACCACGGCCTGCCACGGCAGGCTGAACGCGAGTACAGCGCACCCCAGTAGGCCCACGACGGGCAGCGCCCCGGGGAACCAGCGTTGTTCCCCGGGCAGGGTCCACGCCGCCGCGTTGGCGATCGCGTAGTAGGCCAGTACACCGAACGAGGAGAAGCCGATCACCGCGCGCAGGTCACCCGCCGCGATCAGCACCACCACCACGGCGGCTACTCCGGCCTCGGCGTGGTGCGGGGTGCCGAACCGGGGGTGAACGCGGTCCAGCGGGCCCGGCAGGTCTCGCTCGCGGGCCATCGCCATCGCGGTTCTACCCACTCCCGCGAGCAGGGCGAGCAGCGCGCCCAGCGCGGCCGTGCCCGCGGCCAGTCGTGCCACGGGGGCCAGCCACGGAAGCGGTCCTTCCCCCACCGCCTCGGCGAGCGGTGCGGTGGATTCGGCCAGCCCGGACGGCCCCAACGAGCCGAGCAGCGTCACTCCGACCACCAGGTACAGCAGCACCACGATGCCCAGGGCGATCGGAATGGCCCGCGGGATGGTCCGTTCCGGATCGCGGACCTCCTCGCCGAGGGTGGCTATCCGCGCGTACCCGGCGAAGGCGAAGAACAGCAGTCCCGCTGCGCCGGTCGTCCCCCACAGGCCACCCCAGCGCGACCCGCTCTCCGGCGAGACGGCCCCGGTGCCGGGCAGTAGCGGTGGATCCGAGTCCGGAAGCCATGTCGCGACGAGCGCCACCGCCAACCCGGCCAGCGTGATCACCAACAGCACCCGGGCCAGCCGCGCCGTGCGGGTGATCCCGATGTAGTTGGTCCCGGCGAGCAGCAGCACGAACACCACCGCCACGGCGTCGCGGTGCGACGGTGAGAGGTAGTTCGCCGCCGTCAGCGCCATCGCGGCGCACGAAGCCGTCTTACCGGTGACGAATCCCCAACCGGCCAGGTAGCCCCAGAGCGGGCCGAGCCGTTCGCGGCCGTAGACGTAGGTACCTCCCGCGGTGGGGTAGCGGGCCGCCAGCGCCGCCGAGCTCGACGCGTTGCAGAACGCCACGAACGCCGCCAGCAGCAGCGCCGGGACGAGGTTCCAGCCCGCCAGCGAGGCCGCGGGGGCGAACGCCGCGAAGAGCCCGGCGCCGATCATCGAACCCAGTCCGATCGTTACCGCGTCGGCGGTACCGAGGCGGGCGTTCAAACGCATGACCACTTTCCTTCATGGATTGCGGGGGCTTGTGCGGGTGGTTGCTTAGCCGGCACGTGAGTCGGCGCCTTGCTGTGTTGGGCCGGCTCTTGAGTAGCGACCTACGCGGCGAGCGGCCCTGCCTTGCAATGCATCCGACTCACGCACCGGGGACACCCCGCTGCGTCGCTCATGGTCGCTTCCCGACGGCGGTCCCGAGCGCGGCGATTTCGCGAGAAATCGACGCCCGTACCGCCACACCGGTGCGGCGATTTCGCGAGAAATCGACGCTGTTCCGCAGCCGTCGACTCACTCCCCTCCGGGATCGTGTCGCGGTTGTGACGGTTGTTCGGTTGGTTTTCTAGCCGGAGGTGAGTCACGCGGGCAACCAACGCTGGTTGAACATCGGTAATCTCGGTCGTGTGGTGCATCTGACGTGGCGAAACGGACTTGACGAGACCGAGACCGCCGAGGTCTTCGACCTGCTGGCCGCGGCCGAGCGAGCCGACGGGGTGGCGCCCGTCGGTGAGCACGTGATCCTGCGGTTGCGCTCCCACCGGGGGGTCAGTGAACAGATCGAGCCGGTGCAGGCCGATGTCGCGGGCTCGGAGCACTTCGTGATCCGCGCCGACGGCGGCGAACTGGCGGGTTACGCCCATGTGGACACCGAGGGCGAATCCCGGGGAGAACCCTTGGTGGCCGAACTCGCGGTACATCCCCGCTTTCGGGAGAACGGGATCGGCACCCAGCTGGTGGCGGCGTTGCTGGAACGTGCCGAGATACCCGTCGAACCCGATGACGAAGGGGATTCGTACCGGTTGCGCATCTGGTCGCACGGCCTGCTCGCGGCCGCGGTCCGGCTGGCTGACCGGTTCGGTTTCACCCGGGTTCGCGAACTGTGGCGGATGGGGCGCGAGTTGAGCGGTGCCGAACTCGACGAGCCGGTCCTGCCGGAGGGAGTGGCGATACGTGGTTTCCGGGTCGGCGAGGACGAACCGGAGCTGGTCCGGGTCAATCACCTCGCGTTCTCCTGGCACCCCGAGCAGGGCGGGATGACCGAGGCGGAGCTGCGGGAGAAGGAAGGACTGGACTGGTTCGATCCGGCAGGGTTCCTGCTGGCCGTGGACGATGCCGACCGGTTGCTCGGATTCCACTGGACCAAGATTCACCCGGACGGGAGCGGCGAGGTCTACGTGGTCGGAGTCGATCCGAATACGCAGGGTAGTGGGCTCGGGAGAGCTCTGACGTTGGCCGGGTTGCGCTACCTGCGCGAGGTCGGATGTCCGAGGGTGCTGCTCTACGTGGAGGCGGACAACGGCCCCGCCGTCAGCGTTTACCGCCGTCTCGGCTTCGAGCGCTGGGATGTCGACGCACAGCTCGGCCGATGAGCAACGCTGAACACTGAGGGTGTTCAAGATTGTGGTGCGGGTGAGCGGTTTTCGGCTAAGCTCACCCGCTTAGCTGTGTGCTTGCTTACTTAGCGTGCCGTGTTCATTTTCTGTTCACCTGGATGGCGGTCGATGGCTACCGAGTCGGCTTAGGGTCGCTCTCGGAACGGCACACGCCGTCAACTCCGTTGTCTTGGAGGAGCGACGTGCACTTCGGGCGGCACAGGTTCGCGCTCGGGTTTCTCGCGGTCGGCGTTCTCGCGCTGACCTCCTGCGGAACCGATCGCAACGTCACCACGGCCGATCTGAACACCGAGTTGCGGCAACTCGAGGTGGACTGCGGAGACGCTTCCGTGGTCGCCGAGGGGTCCTCCGCGCAGAAGAACGCGATGGATGTCTTCGCCAGGGACTTCGGTGTCAAGTGCGAGGGCAGGCAGCTCAACTACACGGCCTCCGGCTCGGGCAAGGGCATATCCGCCTTCACCGCCGGGCAGGTCGACTTCGCCGGGTCGGACGAGGCGCTCAACAGTGCCGAGGCCGCGAAGGCCAGGAAGCGCTGTGGGGGCAATCCCGCCTGGAACATCCCGATGGTGTTCGGGCCGCTCGCGATCACCTACAACCTTCCGGGGGTCGACGACCTCAACCTCAGCCCGGAGACGATCACCAAGATCTACCAGGGCGAGATCACCAGGTGGAACGACCCGGCCATCCAGCGGCTCAACCAGGGGGCCGACCTGCCGGGAACCGAGATCGTGCCGTTCTACCGCTCCGACGAGTCCGGCACCTCGGCCAACTTCCAGGAATATCTCTCCATCGCCACCGACGGGATGTGGAACGGCTCGGGCAAGACGTTCCGCCCCGGATCCGGTGTCGGTCAGGGCAGGGCGGGCACCGACGGAGTCACCTCCTCGGTCGAGCAGACCGAGGGTGGGATCACCTACGCGGCCTGGGCCTTCCCGAAGAACGCCGGACTCGGCATCGCCGCCATCGACAGCGGTAACGGTCCGGTCGAACTCACCAGCCGATCCGCGGGCAAGGCCATCGACGGTGCCGAGATAGCCGGTACCGGGAACGACCTCCGGCTGAACCTGGAGTCGATCTACGGCAACGACTCGCCGGGGGTCTACCCGCTGGTGCTGGCCACCTACGAGGTCGTGTGCTCGGCGGGCTACGACAAGCAGACCGCGAAGTCCGTGACCGCCGCGCTGCGGATCGCGGCCCACGCGGGCCAGGAGAACCTGGAGCAGGCTGGTTACGTGCCGCTGCCTCCGAAGTTCCGCGAGAAGGTCCTCGACGCGGTCGAGGCGATCCGAACCTGAGCCCGGCAGTGCCGAGCCAGGTCGCCATCAACCCGACGTCCTCCCGGGCTAGTGCGTGCTCGCGCCGTGCGGCAGCCACGGCACACGAGCACGACCGGGAAATCCGGAAACTGAGAGGTCGCGAACAACGGTGACCGAGTCGACGAATTCCGAGTGGCGGTCCGCACCGCCGGGCGAAGCAGTCACACCGCCGGGCGAGGCCGGCAGCACCCTCGTGGGAGGTCCTGAAGAGCCGGTGTCGCCGGAGCCACCCACACCGCCGGAGCAACCGGGCGGCAAGAAGAAGGTGGTACGCCTCGGGGACCGGCTGTTCCAGGGCGTGGCGACCGGATCCGGGATCTTCGTCGTCAGCATCATCGCGGCCATCGGGCTGTTCCTGCTCGTCAGGGCCATCCCCGCGTTGCACGCCAACGAGGCCAACTTCCTGCTCTCCGGGCAGTGGCGGACCGGCGATCCGGAGAACATGGCCTTCGGCATCGTCGATCTCGCCTGGATCACCGTCGCGAGCTCGCTGGTGGCGCTCATCATCGCGATGCCCGTGGCGGGCGGGATCGCGCTGTTCCTCACCCAGTACGCCCCGAAGGTGCTGGCCCGCCCGTTCGCCTACGTGGTGGATCTGCTCGCCGCCGTCCCCTCCGTGATCTACGGTCTCTGGGGAGCACTGGTGCTGGCGCCGGTGCTCAAACCCGTCGCGCTCTGGATCAACGGGACGCTGGGCTGGATACCGATCTTCGCCGACGGCAACGTGCCCGCCAACAGCGGTTCGAACGTCTTCACGGCGGGCATCGTGCTGGCGGTGATGATCCTTCCGATCATCACCGGAGTCGCGCGCGAGGTGTTCGAGCGAACCCCCTCGGCGCAGATCGAGGGAGCCCTGGCGCTGGGGGCGACCAAGTGGGAAGTGGTGCGCACCACCGTCTGGCCGTTCGGCCGCAGCGGGTTCGTCGGCGGAGCCATGCTCGGCCTCGGCAGGGCGCTCGGTGAGACCGTCGCGCTGACGGTCATCCTCAGCTACACCTTCGAGGGGCCGCACTACAGCATCTTCGACGCGGGAGCCACCTTCGCTTCGCGGATCGCGCTCGGCTCGGCCGAGTTCAACAACCACCTCACCGTCGGTGCCTACATCGCGGCCGGGCTGGTGCTGTTCATCAGCACCTTCGCCGTCAACGCGCTCGCCCGCTGGATCGAGAGCGGCAGCGGTAAGGGGAAGAAATGAGAACGGACACCGCTGACCTCGAGCGGCCCGCCAGCGCCCCCGCCTTCCAACAGCTCGGGCTGGGGCGCAAGATCAAGAATCACACCGCCACCGTGCTGTTCGGACTGGCGTTTTTGGTCGCGGTGGTTCCGCTGCTGTGGGTGCTGTTCACCCTGGTGCAGCGCGGCCTGGCCCCGATGCTCAACGCGGATTGGTGGAACCACTCGTTCTACGGGCTGCTGCCGAACGACTCCGGTGGCGGTATCTATCACGCGCTGGTGGGGACCCTGGAGCAGACATTCGTCTGCGCCCTGATCGCGGTTCCGCTCGGCGTGACGGTCGGAATCTTCCTCATCGAGTACGGCAGGAACTCCAAGCTGGCCCGGACCACCACCTTCATGGTGGACATCCTCAGCGGGCTTCCCTCGATCGTGGCAGGGCTGTTCATCTACGCGCTGTGGATCACCACCTTCGGTTTCGACCGCAGCGGATTCGCGGTCTCGCTCTCGCTGGTGCTGCTGATGCTGCCGGTGGTGGTGCGGGTGACCGAGACGATGCTGACGATCGTTCCCGACGAGCTGCGGGAGGCTTCCTACGCCCTGGGCGTCCCCAAGTGGAAGACGATCGTGAAGGTGGTGCTGCCGACCTCGTTCTCCGGCATCATCACCGGCATAATCCTCGGGCTCGCCAGGGTGATGGGCGAGACCGCGCCCCTGCTCATCCTGGTCGGTTATTCCAGGGCGATCAACTACAACCTGTTCGACGGTCCGATGGCCTCGCTATCCCTGACGGTCTACACGGCACGCAAGACGTCCACGGAGGCGGGCGAGTACCGGATGTGGGGAGCGGCGCTCACCCTCGTGCTGCTGATCATGCTGATCAATCTGCTGGCAACACTGTTGTCCAAACTGTTCGCGGTAAAGACCAGGTAGGGCGGTAGCCGAATCATGGCCAAACGTCTCGACATCAACGATCTCAACCTCTACTACAACAAGTTCCACGCGGTGCAGGACGTCACGCTGCAGGTGCACGCCCGCAGCGTCACCGCCTTCATCGGCCCTTCCGGTTGCGGCAAGTCCACCGTGCTGCGAGCGCTGAACCGCATGCACGAGGTGATCCCCGGCTCCAGAGTCGAGGGCAGTGTGCTGCTCGACGGTGAGAACGTCTACGCACCAGGGGTCGACCCCGTCCAGGTCCGCCGCACCATCGGGATGGTGTTCCAGCGGGCCAACCCGTTCCCCACGATGTCGATCAGGGACAACGTGGTGGCCGGGCTGAAGCTGGCCGGGGTCAAGGACAAGAAGCGCCTGGAGGAGGTCACCGAACGTTCGCTGCGCGGGGCCAATCTCTGGGAAGAGGTCAAGGACCGGCTCAACAAGCCCGGCGGTGGGCTCTCCGGTGGCCAGCAGCAGCGGTTGTGCATCGCCCGTGCCATCGCGGTGCAGCCCGACGTGCTGTTGATGGACGAGCCCTGCTCGGCACTCGATCCCATATCGACGCTGGCGATCGAGGACCTCATCGCCGAGCTGAAGAAGGACTACACGATCGTCATCGTCACGCACAACATGCAGCAGGCCGCGCGGGTGAGTGACCAGACGGCGTTCTTCAACCTGCCCGAGGTGGGGCAGCCCGGCCAGTTGGTCGAGATCGGCGAGACCGGGAAGATCTTCTCGAATCCGAGTCAGAAGGCCACCGAAGGATACATCTCCGGCCGCTTCGGTTGAGGGGACCGTGTCGGGTCGGCCTGCCTGGCTGTGCTGGTGGCGGAACCTCCGGTGCGGCGCGAGCTGCGTGCGCGGTGGGAGTTCGTCCCGCAGGCGACCTTGTCGGCAGCGCGGCGATTTCGCGGGAAATCGACGGACGCGGTGCCGCGTCGCCCTACCGGCGCGGCGATTTCGCGAGAAATCGACGCCGGCCGATCGAGGGGATCGCCCGGCCGGAGGCCGCGGGGCTTTCGGGGTCCGGTTCACTCGCGGTGCTCGTCCGCGATGCTCGATATCAGCATCGTCGAGTCCTTGGGAGACAACGCCAGCGCGCACACCCGCTCCAACGCTGCCAGGTAAGGAGCGGTTTCGGCCGGTTTCTCCCAGAACCGCGAGTTCGTGGAATCACCCACGTGCACCACCTGCGGGTCGCCCGTCTCCCGGAACGAGAATGCGGTGACGCGGTCGCCGAGCAGTGGGTGCGCTCCGCTGCCGAACGGCAGCACCCGCAGCGTCACGTTGCGTCGGTAGCTCATCAGCACCAGGTGTTCCAGCTGGGCGCGCATCACCCGAGGACCCCCCACGCCGCGCCGCAGCGCGGACTCGTCCAGCACCGAGTACAGCTCCAGCGAATGCTCACCCAGCAGACGCTGCTGGCGGGTCGCCGTGATGGCCAGCCGTTCGGAGACCTCGTCCTCGGTTATCGCCTCGCGCTCCGTCGCCAGCAGTGCCGAGCAGTATTCCTCGGTCTGCAGTAATTCGGGGATGGGATCCGCTCCGAACGTGCTCACCGCTCCGGCGGCGGTCTCCAGCCCGAGGTAAGTGTCGAAACCGTTGCGACGCGCGGTGCTGGCGTACGCCTGCCACCAACCGCGTTTCTTGGAGCCCTCGGCGAGTTCGAGCAGTGTGGTGACCTGCTCACTGCTCGATCCGTAGAGCTCGGCCATGAGCCGGACATCCGCCGTGCGGACCGGGACACGGCCGAGCTCGATCTGGCTTATCTTTCCCTGTGAGCAATCCAGATGAGCCGCGACTTCGCGGTGTGTGCGCTGCGCTGCTTCACGCAGCTTGCGTAGTTCGCTGCCCAGACGTCGGCGATGCACGGTAGGACTCTTACTCACGTCGGTAGGCTCGCACACCGCGGCGGCGAACAGCCGTCGTCAACGCCGACTAATAATAGCGTTCATTCGATCGAATGAGTGCCGTGCGGAATCGACGACACTGAGGCGTCAACAGTGTTCCGTACGCTCGCCCGTTCCGGTGAGGAAAAGACACCTACCCGGAAATTCGGTCACGAATTGTCGCTGCTCGGCATGGTTCCCGTCACCACGTAGATGATCCGTCGCGCCACCGAGACCGCGTGGTCCGCGAAACGCTCGTAGAACCTGCCCAGCAGGGTGATGTCCACCGCCGCCGACACGCCGTGCGACCACTCGGAGCCCATCACCACGCTGAACAGGTGGCGGTGCAGGTCGTCCATCTCGTCGTCGTCGCCTTCGAGATCCCGCGCCTGCTGCACGTCCTGGGTGCGCAGGATCTGGTTCAGTCGGTTCGCGAGCTTGACCGCGACCTGACCCATCTGTGAGAAGTAGGTTTTCACGTCCTCCGGGAGCACGGGCTGCGGGTGCCTGCGCCGTGCCGCCTTGGCCACGTGCAGCGCGAGATCCCCCATCCGCTCCAGGCTCTCGGCGGCGTGGATCGTCGAGATCACGGTACGCAGATCCCCCGCGACCGGTGCCTGCAGCGCCAGCAGGCCGAAGGCGTGCTCCTCGCAGCGTGCCCGTGCCTCGTCGACCTTCAAGTCGTCGTCGATGACCTGTTCGGCCAACGACAGGTCAGCTCCGAGCAGCGCGGTGGTTGCCTGCTCCATCGCGTTGCCGACCATGGTCGACATCGCGGCGAGCTCGTCGGCGAGCTTGTCGAGCTGTTCCTGGTAGACCTCACGCATGGTTCCCACCCTACTTCGTGGGGGTATTGCGCAGGGTTCCCGCCGGTTAACCTGCGGTGAACACGATTTGAGCTCTCACTCGAAAAGACCAGTCGGGGCGCGGTGGGGCATCACAGCGGGTGAGAACCTTCGAACCCCGTCCCGGATTTTCCGTGCCGAATCCGACATCGGTGTCGGTTTCGACGCTCGGCCCCACCCGAACGCCCCGCGGAAGGGACGCGGGGAACCAGTGTGCGAGCCACGCGCCCGCCGCGTTCCGGCGCCCGCCGCGGCCCCGTTGCCGACCGCTCGGTGCGACCGAGCGCGTCGGCCACGGGACGGCGACCGTCCCGGTCAGCCGCTGACACCGCCGCACTTGTCCTCACCAGCGTTGACGGTCGAGAGGTTCTCCGGAACATCCACATCACCGCTGTCCGGCTTGCGAACCCGGTTGTCGTAGTCGGTCCCCAGCTCCAGTCGCAGCGTTTCACCGACCGAGGAATCGGCCACGATCTCGGCCGAGGGCACGGCGGAGGCAAGTAGCTGCGCCCGTTGCTTGTTGCCCTCCGAATACCGGATGACCGTCTGGTCGAGCGGCGACTCCAGGTTGCCGACGTCGCCGACCGCGAAATCGAACTCACGCAGCTCACCGGCCGTGTTGCTCGCCAGGCCGCTGCGTTCGGTGCTGTTGAACACCGAAACGCTCACCTCGGAGGGCTCGGGTTTCGCCGAGCTGTTCCCCTGTTCCTGCTGGGCGAAGGCCATGGGGGAGGTGTCCGACGCGGCGCCCTCCGAAGCCTGCTCGCTCTGCTGTCCGGACGAGGAGTCGAGCGGCACGTCCTCGATGATGGCGCGGAACAACGAGTGGGCCTTGGACTCCACCAGCACCTCGTTGCCGCGTGAGTTCTGGATTCCGGTGGTGGGGATGGTCACGAAGGTGACCTTCTCCGGATCGAGCCCGTCCAGCGATTTGCCGAGCGAGATCAGCTTGTCGCTGTTGACGTTGTCACCGAAGGTGTTGGCGATGACGGCGTTGGCCAGATTCCCGAGTTTGCTGGGGTTGAGCAGCACGTTCGCCGAGGTCATCTTGCGCAGCAACGCGCCGAGGAACAGTTGCTGCCGCTCCATCCGTCCGTAGTCCGAGGTGACGTCGTTGGTGAGCTTGCGCGCCCTGACGTAGCGCAGCGCCTGCTGCGGGCCGAGCTTGTGCGTGCCCGCCGTTTTGAGGATGGGCCCCAGCTCGCGGTCGATCATCGGCTTGTTGGTGCAGACCCGCACACCACCCACCGCCTCGACCATGGACTTGAATCCCTGGAAGTTGATCCCGAGGAAACTGTTGATCTCGAGCCCGGAGAGCTGCTGCACCTGTTTGGTGACGCAGGCGGGACCACCTTCCCCGAAGGCGGTGTTGAACTTGACGTTCTGCCGGGCCGCCACCGTCTCCTGGCTGTACTTCCCGGTGGCTGAGTCCCACTTCCTGCAGGTATCGGCCTGAATGTCGATCTCCAGGTCGCGCGGGATCGACACGATCACCACCCGACTCCGGTCGGCTGGAATGTGCGCGATCATCGTCGTGTCCGAGCGGGCGCCCGGTACGCCCTCGGCCGTGCCGATGTCGTCCGACGACTTGGCGCCCTGGCGGGTGTCCGAACCGATCAGCAGGAAGTTCTGGTCCCCCTCCTGCAGGTGCGCGTCCTGGATGGCATCGGAGTTCTCGTTCAGCGCGCGGATGTGGTTGAAGCTCGCGTCCAACCAGGTCTTGCTGCCCCAGCCGATCCCCGTGGTGACGAACACCAGAGCCGCGACGGCGACGGCCGCGCCGCGCCCCAGCGTCCGCAGTCGCCTACGCCGCTTTCCCCTGCGCCATTCCACACGCGAGGAGTTCGCGTCGCGGTCCTCGGCGAAGTCGAACGGCATGTCCTGGCCGGGTTCGGGCTCCTTGCGGCTTCCCCACAGCCAGGCGTACTTCTTGCGCCGCTTCTCCTCCTCGGCCGCGAGCTCGTCGTGTACCGCCGAGAACCTCGCCAGCGTCGCGTCGATGGCGGCACTGGCCTCGTTGTCGTCGTCCTGCTCGTCCGCTGACCCGTCGTCGTCCGGGGCGGCCTCGTGGGAGGTGGTGGAGTGGGCAGCGCCGGACGAGTCGTTCTCGGGGGCGATGGCTGTGGTGTCGGGGTCGGCTGTGGTGTCGGGGTCGGCTGTGGTGTCGGGGTCGTGCTCCGCACCGGAGGCTCGACCGCCGGTAGCGGGATCCGGGTTCCGCTCCGGCTGCGCGCCCTCGTGGTGTGTCGTGGTTTCCGGTACGGGACGCCCGGCCCGGGGCGGGCCGTTCAACATCTCTTCGGCGGCCGACGGAGCATTCGGGTCCGGTGCGGCGGTTCCCTCCCGACGCGCGGGCTGCCGTGGTGGCTCCTCGGACGGGAAACCTCCTGCTCGCGGCGGTATCTCGCCGCGTACCGCGGGTTGTTGAGCGGTGGGTTCCTCGGAGGGAACCTGCTGGTGCCCGCTTTCCCGGGACGGAGGTGGTGGAGCCGGAGTACGGCGGTGCTGGTTCAGCGCCGCGCTGATCGGCTGGTTCGGGCGGGTGCGGTCGCTCGTGTCGGTCCCGGCGTCGCCCTCGGGCCGTGGTGGTGTTCCCGGCGCCGGGGTTTCCGTGGTCCGGTCCGCCGAGGGGGGAACCATGGGTGAGGTGTGTGAGGAGCTCCGCTCCGCGGGCTGCTGCGTGTTGCCACCACTCCTGGCGGCGTTCGGCCTGCGCGACGCACCGAGGAACGGCGTCATCCGCGTCGTGTCGTCACTCTCGGCGGGCGGAGCGTTGGTGGCTCCGATTCCACCGGTGGGTTGTGGCGGGGAACCCGCCCCATCGGGGATCTGCCACTGTGTCTGTTCGGAATGCCCCTGTTCGGTTCTCTCGGGCTGTTCCTGTTCCGGTTCCTGCCGCCTGCGGCGAGCGCGGCGGCCACGAGACCGCCGTCCTTCGGCCTGGGGCGGGTTGTCGTGTTGCGGCGGAGTTTCCGGCACGGCCTCGGTGGTCCGCGCGGGCTGCTCGGGCGAGTCCTCCCGCGGCCCGCTCCAGGTGGATTGAACTCCGGATTGCTTCTCGGGGGATTGTTCCTCGGGCGGGACGAATTCCGATTCGTCCACTTCGACCTTTCGGTGCGAACCGGTGTTCTGGGTCTGCCCCTTGCCGTGCCTGGACAGCAAATCTCCGACGCGCGTACCGCCCGTGCCGTCGTCCCCGAGAGCCCTTCTGCGCCTGCGCGAACTGGCCCGGCTGCCCGTTTCGGAGCCGTTTCCGGTTTCGTCTTCGGGATACGCCCACTCCGAGTGGGAACTCTGGTGCCCCGAACTGCCTCGACGGGGATTATCCGGCACCTGCGTTCCCTCCCACCTTGCTGCCATTGGCCTTCATTCGAACGGTTGGCGATCCCCACCCCCGAAGCTGTATCGCCAGACTCGGCCAAGATGCTACGGCTGATCGCTCGAACTGACGATAGCGGCGCCGGATTCTTCACAATCAGTGCACGACACAACCGTGTTGTGTAGGATAAATCACAGCTGTCGTTCGTCCGGGTGGGGTAACGTTCTGGTTCTTGACGCCCACGTGTCCGAGGTGGTCGCGTTCAGTAGCCCTGTGATGACGATTCGGATCTCCTGGTGATTCCTGTCAAGTGGACTTCACCGCGCTCCCGGTAGGCGACGGCGTTTCGCCCCGATTGTTTGGCCGCGTAGAGCAACACATCCGCGCCGAGAATTTTCTCTTCCGTTCCGGAGGTGGCGGCTTCCTCGGCCGTCGCGTCGTACGTCAATCCGATGCTCACCGTTATGCGCAGTCCACGCGCCACTCGCTTCCACGGAAAGTCCGCTATCCGCGACCGAGCGCGTTCGCACAGCGAAATCGCGCCCGCTTCGTCGATACCGGGCAGCACCAGTACGAATTCCTCGCCGCCGTATCGCGCACAGAATCCCCCATTGGGGAGTTCTTCCTGTAGTAATTCGGCGACACGCTGCAACACGCGATCTCCGAGTACGTGTCCGAAGGTGTCGTTCACCTGCTTGAACCAGTCCAGGTCCACCAGGGCTATACCGAGCCCCTCGGGGGTTTCCTGCGGCAGGCTCGCGAGTCGTTCGTCCAGATAGCGACGGTTGTAACCGCCCGTCAGCGTGTCGCGCAGACTCTGCTCCTTGACGCGTGCGTGTTCGCGCCGCAGCCAGTTCACCTCGTGCCGCAGTTGCTCCGGCACCGGAGGGGGTAGCTCGCTGTTCCGTAGATCCAGTGCGGCCCGCAGGTGGTGGTAGGCCTGCTGCCAGCGTCCCCGTGAGGCGAGCAGCTCCGCTATGGCCTCGTGCAGCTCGGCCAGCCCGGCGGCGGTGGCCGGGTCGGTCGCGTAATGCCTGCCGGTGCTGTGCTCGGTGCACGGGAGGTCGTGCAGCCGGGCCCTGGCGGCTTCCTCCCGCCAGGTCTCCGACCTGGCAATGCCATCGCGAAGTCCGGACATCGCACTCACCTCCCGTAGTGGTGTCGTCCGGTGAGCCATCGGGCTTGAGTCAGTTCCGCTCAACCGGAACCGAATTCGCTCAACCGGCGTACCGCGTCACCGGCGTGTCCGGGCAACGCGTCCGCTCGATCCTCCGGCCTCAGCCCCGTCGCTCCCGCCACGGGGTTGATCCCGTCTCGATCCCCACCTCGGGCCACTACCGATCCTACGTCGCCGCGCCCCATTCAACCCGGTTTCACGTAATCACGCATAGTGGTATTACAGCAACTCAGCGTTGTTTATTCCCGGGGCGCTGGTAGTGCTGTGTCGGCTCGTGTCGGGCCCGCCCGGGAGTGGGTGGGGCGCATCGATTTCCCTCGGACAGGGCCTTGACCGGGGAGAGGCCTTCTAACCGGGGCAGGGAGCGAAGCCGTACCAACGGCCGTCGAGCGCTACCAGGTGCTGCGAACCGAGTTGTCTACCCACCACGACACCCTCGCGGCGCACCGTGATCTCCACGCCCACGACCCAGACCCGCCCGGCGGGATGCCGCCCGGCCACCGTGAACTCCTCGTCGGGACGCAACGTCCCGAGCGCGGGCTCCGCCGTGACGGTCATCCCGTCCAGCGAGCAGCGCTGATCCCGATACTCGGGGTGCTGGGTACGGCGCAGGAAGGTCCGTTGTGCGTCCGGTCCACGCCGTGCCGCCGTGTTGTTGGTGCGGAAGTAGGCCGTGACCGAGCGAACGGCTCCCGAGTCCGGCGAGGGTGGAGCGAGCGTGGGGCTGTCCGAGAGCAGGCAGCACAACAGCAGCACCAGCAGCGGTGGAGCCATGAGCGCCCGCGAGCGACGCGGGGAGGGAATCATCCTCCACTGTGGTCCAGGTCGGCACCCACCGGCACGGAGTTGTCCTCCGGATCGTCCAACCAGCCCTCCGGCAGTGCCACCTTGCCCGGTGATCCCTGCCTGCCTCGCGGACCCTCCGCCTCGGCGGGGAAGGGGACGTTCGGATCGAGCTCGTCCAGCATGTCCGCCAGCTCGCCGAGCGTGGACACGACACCCAGCCTGCGGCGCAGTTCCGAACCGACCGGAAAGCCCATGAAGTACCACGACATGTGCTTGCGCAGGTCGCGCATGGCCTTTTCCTCACCCATGAGTTCGGCCAGCAGGCAGGCGTGGCGATACACGATGCCGCGGATCTCGCCGAGACCCGGCGGCTCCGGGATCGGTTCACCCCGCAGCTCGGCGTGCAGCTCCCGGAACAACCACGGCCGGCCCAGGCAGCCGCGCCCGACCACGACACCGTCGCAACCCGTGCTGTCCATCATCCGCCGGGCGTCCGAGGCCGTGAAGATGTCACCGTTGCCCAGCACCGGAATGCTCCGCACGGTTTCCTTCAGGCGGGCGATCCGTTCCCAGTCGGCCGTTCCCGAGTAACGCTGCGCGGCGGTGCGGCCGTGCAGCGCGACAGCGGACGCCCCCGCTTCTTCGGCGATGCGACCCGCGTCGAGGTAGGTGGTGTGCTCGTCGTCGATTCCCACCCGGAACTTGGCCGTGACCGGAACTCCCGCCGGTTCGGCCGCCCGCACCGCGGACGAGATGATCTCCTCGAACAGCTTGCGCTTGTAGGGCAGCGCGGCCCCACCGCCCTTGCGGGTCACCTTGGCAACGGGACATCCCCAATTCGTGTCTATGTGGTCGGCCCAACCCTCGCCGACGACGATCTTGACCGCCTCGGCCATGGTCGCCGGATCCACACCGTAGAGCTGCATCGAACGCGGGTGCTCACCCTCGTCGAAACTCATCATCCGCAGCGTCTTGGCGTTGCGTTCCACGACCGCGCGGGCGGTGATCATCTCGCAGACGTAGAGCGAGTCGCGACTGCCGTACTCCCGGCACAGCTTCCGGAAGGCCAGGTTCGTGATGCCCGCCATGGGAGCGAGCACCACGGGTGGATCGACCGCGTACGGTCCGATCCGGAGTGGTTCGGTGGCTGGGGCGAGCGACATACCTCCATTGTCGGTGCTCGTTCCCGCCGATCGGTACCGGGCGGACACCGACCGTTCAGAACGGCACGTTCAGACAGGCGAGCCGGTCCCCGGCCTCACCCGCCACGCCGGGCGCCGTGCGGGTGCGGTGCTCGTGGATCACCACCGACGAGGCGTCACCCCGGTGCGGGTTCCATTTCCCGAAGGCGCCGCTCACCGCGTTACCGGCCGCGTCGGTGCGGAAGTCCAGCCAGATCTCGTTGCTCGGATTGGCGTAGGTCGGATCGCCGGACACGCCCTCCGGTGCGGGTATCCGTTGAAAGTGCGGCCCCGCGTCGGCCCCCTCGTCCCCGCACGGGTGGGTGTGCACGTGAGCGCCGTAGGTGCGGTTCGGGCGCAGCCCCTCGAGAACAGCGGCCACGGACGTGCCTTTCCCGGGCGAGCTCTCGGCGAAGACCCCCATCCGCGCGCCCGGCGGTACCAGCTCGGGCGCGTAGGTGACGGCCGCCGCGGATTCCTGGTAACCGGTGAAAACGCCCCGCGCCACCGTTCGGTTGTGCCCCTCGCCCGAGGAGTCCGCCTGCGCGGTGGCGGGAACCGCGATGATCAGGGCGGTCACGGCCAGCACGACACTTGATACGGATCGCATGCGTCCGGTTCTACGTGATGCGCGGCCCTTACCGGTGGATGATCGCCGGAAAGGGTGAAACGGCGTGTCCGGTGGTGAGTGTGACGAGGATCGTCGTCCTCGCGGGAGCGTGACGGTGTGTAGGCGCGCTACGTTGATCGGATGACTGATTCGGGGCGCGACCGGACCTGGCTGGTCGCGATCGCCACCGCGATGTGGGGGACGGACGCGCTGTGGCGGATGCCGCTGGCGACCAGCTTACCGAGCACCACGGTGGTGCTGTGCGAACATCTGATCGTCACGGTGCTGCTGGCACCGCTGTTGCCCAGGGCGTGGCGGGCGTTCGCCCGGTGCGGCGGCAAGCAGCGGGCGGCGGCACTCGTGATCGGCGCGGGTACCTCCGCGCTGGCCACGCTGATGTTCACCGCCGCCTTCGGATACGGCGATCCGGTGACTCCCGTGGTGCTGCAGAAACTGCAACCGGTGTTCGCCGCGGTGGCCTCGTTCCTGCTGTTGCGCGAGGGCTTCCGCCGTGGCTATCTCGTCTTCGCCGTTCCCGCGCTGGCAGGCGCCTGGCTGCTGGCGTTTCCGGATCCGACGCAGGTGAGTGTCGCCCGGCTGATGCCCGCGTTGCTGGCGCTGGGAGCGGCGGCGCTGTGGGCAGCGGGGACGGTGCTGGGGCGGCTGTTGAGCAGGGAGCTGGCTCCGATGGAGGTGACCACGCTGCGATACTCGGTGGGGCTGCCCACCGTGGCGCTGGTGCTGCTGCTGCGCGACGGTTCGATCACCGAGGGGCTGTCGAACATCGGTGGGGCGCTGGCCGTGGGCTGGGCGAACCTCGGAGGGCTGCTGCTGCTGGCGCTGATTCCCGGTCTGCTGGCACTGAGCCTGTACTACTTGGGGCTGCGTACCACGCCCGCGGCGCGGGCCACCTTGGCGGAGCTGTCGTTTCCGGCGACCGCCGCCATCGTCGGTGTCGGTGTGCTGGGTGAGACCCTCACCGGCACCCAGTGGATCGGTTTCGTGCTCTTGGTCGTGATGATCACCGCGCTGGGCTGGAACGAACGCGCCGGTAGCCGGAAGGTGGTCCAACCGGAAGCCGCACTCGTGCGTGGTTGAACCGACACGCCGGGCGGGTGGTCGGCCCGCCCGGCGATGTACTAGATCAACGGCTGCCTGTAAGGTGTCTCTCGCGGGCCGTTAGCTCAATGGGCAGAGCAGTGGACTTTTAATCCACGGGTTCAGGGTTCGAGTCCCTGGCGGCCCACCAAAAGGCCAGGTCAGAGCGCTGCGAATCCCCGGCCGTCGAAGTCGCATCCCCCTTTTATCCCCCCGAAACATCCGGGGCTTCTATATCCAAGGCTGACTCCAGAGCCTCAGCGGCGTCACGATCGAGGGACTGGCGCCCCATGTACACATCCTGAGTCAGCGACGGCCGCGAGTGTCCCAGCTGATCGGCGATCCGGCGAGCGCTCAACCCCGCCTCATCCAGCACCGTGGCCGCCGTCTTCCGGAACACGTGCGAAGTCACCCAGGCGAAACCGTCGCTTCCGCGGGTTTCCCGAAGGACCCGACGCGTGTTCGACGGATCCCGCAGCCCGCCGAAGGTATCCGGGAAGACCGGTCCATCCGACTCGACGGCTTCGGAGAAACGATCACGCAACATGTCCAACGCCCAGGAGGGGAGCGGAAGCGTGCGTTCCCCGTACTTGCTCTTGGTGGACTTGCGGATCAACCCCTTGCCGGTGACCCGTACGACGTTGTGATCCACGGACACCCTGCCGTTCGTGAGGTCCACGTCCGACCAGTACAGCGCCAGCGCCTCACCGATGCGGACCCCAGTCGCCAGCATGAAACGCGACAGGTCGGGCAAATCCCACCGCACCGCTTTATCGTCGGACTCCAGTTGCTCCAACCACTGGACACGCTCTTGCAGAGTCAAGGAACGAGGCCGTTTTTTCGGCTGCCCATCCAGTCGAGAAGTCTCCCGCGTCGGGTTCTGCTCCGAGATGCCCAACCGCGCCGCATAACCAACCACGCCGGAGACGATGGACCGCGCCGTTTTCGCTACAGAAGCGCTCTTGTGGGTCCGGAGGGTCTGAAGAAAGGACTCGACCGCAGGGACCGTCACTTCCCGCCCTACCTGTAGTTCACCCAGTGCAGGGAGCACATGACGTTGAAGGTTGCTGCGGTACTGATCCAGCGTGGTAGGCGATAACCTCCCCGCATTGACCGCCTTCTCCACAGTCGCCATCCACTGTTCAGCCACTTCGCGGAACTTCGTTTCCGGGGTGAGCGACGCGCTGCCCTGTACCTTGTTTCGCTGACTCAGTGATTTCTTCAGGTTTCTTTCAGCGGCTGCCTTGGTCCGACCGGAACGTTCCACACGTCTGGTGGACCCGTCGAAGTCCCGATACTTCGTTCTGGCCCGCCAGGTAGAGCCCCATTTGTAGACCCGGATAGATCCGTACGAACCGATCGGCAACGGTGGTCGTGGCATTAGCTGACCTCCGTGGCTTGGGCGTCGAACCAGGCTTCGACGTCGTCGGGTTTGAACCGCAGGTGTTTACCGAGCCGTCGTCCGGGAGGCCCGCCGCCACGGCTGCGCCATTGGTAGATGGTGTTGGTGGGCACGCCGAGGTAGTCGGCCACGTCGGCCGGGGTCCAGAGGTTGCGCATGGCTAGCTCCGTTTCTCCTGTTCGTAACGCTGCTGGCGGTCGTGGCGGATCTGGTGGGCGAGGGCTTCGGCGAGTTCGGTTTCCTCGGGCGAGTCGTGACCCACGTGGGTCATGGCCCAGTGGTTGACCACGGTGATCTCGTCCTCGCCCACACCGAGCTCGTCGAGCACCTGGTCGTGCCGGTACTGACGCCGGTCAGCCCGAATCCGGGTGAAAGTCGTGGAGTAGTGCTTGGACTTGCTCAGGAAGTGCCCGCGGAAGGCGAGCATGTGCGCCCAGCGGCGCAGGTTGAGATGCTCCAACGGCCCCGGGGTCTGCCCACAGCCGCCGCAGGTGGCGCAGGTGGCCCGCTGTTGGCAGGGGCAGCCGTCGGGGGTGTGCTCGCCGTGCGGATGGCAGTCCTGACAGGCAGCCGGGGCCCCGAGGTTCCAGGCGGTTTGGATGATCCGCCGGTGATGCGGATTGATCTCCAATAGATCCAGGTGGCCTTGGGACCGGATGGGTTTGTCCACGGCTTCGCTGGTGGAGGTGCCTTTGGTGGCGTATTTGGCCACGTAGGAGGCGAGCCGGTCGTCGGTGATCTCGCCGTGCTCGTTTTCCACTTGGGAGGCGTTGGCCGCCTTAATGGGGCGCACGTCGATCTGCTCACCCCACCCGAGGACGTGGGGGTTGCCGTCCCGGTCGCACCCGGTGACTGAGACCGCTCGGGACGCCGTGCGCACCGCCTCAGACAGCAGATCCGTGCTGGCCCAGGCCGGGGGTGGATCAGCCGGTCCCTGGGGGCCGTCGAGGCGGATCACGGCGTGGAAGTGGATGATGCCGCGCCGTTGGTATTCGGCGACTTTGGCGTAGGAGACCCGCACGTGTTCGCCGATTTCGCGCACCCGTAGCCCGACCAGTCCGGCGAGGTGACGCAGCAGGTAGGTGCGGAACCGGCTCCACAGCACTCCGGCGTGGGCGTGCCAGAGCACGTGTCCGGTGTAGTCGTAGGACTCGGGGTCGAGGGGCTGGCCGCGTGCCGGATCGTGCTCGTGATGAAACGAGCCGCACCCACACGGCATGGTTTTACCGCTCTTGGGGCTCACGCGTCGGTTGTGCACGGGGCCGAACGAGGGTGCGGTGAGGGTGACGAACAGCCGGGGTGTCTCGGCCACCCGTTCGGGAACGTCTTTGGAGCCGCCGGACAGGCCCGCGCGCAGCAGGTGGAACGCGTCGGCGGCATACCGGTCGGAGCAGGCCGGGCACACGGCCTCACGCCGGTTACCGCAAGGGCTCATGACCGCGCCCGTGCGGGAGGCCAACTCCGCCCCACTGTGAGCATCCTGGATGGCCCACCGGCCGGACAGGTGCACCGGGCGGGTACAGCCGGCCACCGAGCGGACCTTGGCCTTCCACGTGTCGAAGTCGGTGGCCTGTATCCGACGGGTGAGCCGATCCACCTGGGGATCAACCGCAAGAACCATACTTTCCCTTTCCCTCCTGAGAGCGCGAAAAAGGGCGGAAACCCCAGGGCAGCAAGGCCACAACGAGGTTTCCGCCGAGCGGTCGAGGTTCACTGTGTCCTAGATGGACTGATCAGGTGGGGTGGCGTCATCAGGCAGCCGGACCCTGGACTCGTACGGGTGCCACGCCGCTCGCAGCAGTGTGGACGAAATCCGAAACAGCACGTGGTGACCGGTGCGATTCGCGTAGGTGTGGTAGAACTCTCCCAACGAGCCCACCGCATCCCGGCTCAGTGAGAGGGTCACCTCGATCGCTGTCTGGCGATGAGCCGAGAAGGTCTTGGCGATCTCCACCAATTGCTGTGCGTAGTACGGCCCGTCTTCGGGCGGGGTGTAGCCCAACTCTTGTTCGGCGTGCCAGGCCGACATCATCGCCACCCACCTCGCGGTGCGAGCCGACACACGCAGTTCAATCACGTCACTGTCGTTGTCACTCATACTTTTCCTTTCTGTCCCCCAACCTGACGGTCATGTGGGTCCGTGTGTGCTCACACCAAGGCGTGACCATTGGTGCCGGGTACCGCGAGTTCGGCTGCGAGGGTGTTCGCCAAGGTGTCGGGAAGCCGCACGATGTCTTGCACGTCGGCCGTGGTCAGGGAGCGGCCTTCGGTGCGGTAGGCGTGCTCGCGGGCCTTAGTGAGCTTGTCCACCACGTGCTCCGGCAGCCGCACCGACGAGGGCCGCACCCGCCCCAACACCGCCGACTCCCCAGCGGCCGGTTCGGACTCGCCGGAAACCTCCGTGGAGTTCGTGGGCTTCGTGGTGTCCGCCCCGGAATCGAGCGAGGCAGCCACGGACTCAACCGGCACCGATACGGCCTCGGCCGGTGCGGCAGGGGCCGGCATCGGGGTGTCCGAGGGATGTTCGGCCGGGGTGTGGTCGGCGAGTCCGGCCAGTTCGGGTACCGGGATGCTGGTGATTTGGGTGCGGAAGGCGGTGGTGGTGCCGGAGCGGTCGGCCAGCCACCGCAGCAGCAGCAAACCGGGGCGCAGCCGGAATGCGGTGCGTCCGTGGCGGGCTTCGTAGTCGGCCCGCAGTTCGGCCAGGACCACGTCGAACACGGCCACCGCCGCCACGGGCAGCCCGGCCGCGACCAGGCGGGTGTCCAGGCTGGGTTGGTGGATCCAGTTGATCCACGCACTGACCGTGGTGAAGGCCCACATCAACACCCGCCCCCGCAGGGCGGAACGTCCGTTGATCGAGGCGCGGTAGGTCATCAGGGTGCAGGCGAAGGCGGCCCCGTCGAAGGTCGCCGGCAGCAGCCAGGCCGTCCAGAAGCCGAAGCCGGCCATCGTGGTGTGCCCGTACTGGTGCAGCCCCACGAACGAGGCCGCCCAGCCCATCACCGCCGCCAGAGCGACGATCACCAGCGAGACCGGGGCCAACCAGCGATGCGCCCGACTCAACCGCACCCCACTATCGGGAGTGGTCATCAGCAACCCCCTGCTATTCGCTGTCGCCGGGTGAGAACAGGGCCAGCACCCCGCGCACGAGCAGCACCAGCACCAGCCCGATGCCGATCGACCAAGCGGGACCGGCCAGGGCCCACAGCAGCGCCAGCACGGCGAGCACGAGCAGGGTGGCCGCGAGCAGGCCGAGGAGGCTGCGGCCGGTGAGGTGGAACAGGATCATGACGTGACCGCCTTTCGGTCGGTGGATTCACTCCGCCCCCGGCGGGAGCGGCTGGGTTTGGTGGCATACATCCGTTGGTCGGCCAGGGCGAGCAGGTCGGATAGCGATCCGTCTTCGGTGGTGGCCGCCCCGACTGAGAGGGACAGGTGGATGGTGTGTCCGCCGATGGCGCGTGGTCCGCGGATGGTTCGGCGGATCTCGCGTGCTCGTGTTTCGGCGATCTCGCCCGCATCGGGTCGGGTGAGCAGCACGGCCAGTTCGTCGCCGTGCAGCCGTACGGGGAGTTCGCCGGGCCCGGTGGCCGCGTGGAGTTCGGTCGCGATCCGGTGGAGCACCTGGTCGCCGGTGCGGTGCCCGTGGGTGTCGTTGACCTGTTTGAACCGGTCCACGTCGAGCAACAACACCCCGAGCGGAGCCTTCGAGCGGCGCAGTCGGCGGGCGCGGTGGAAGGTGCGGTGCATCCGGGCGCGGTTGGCCAGCCCGGTCAACGGGTCGGTATGCAACCGACGCCACAACCGGTGCGCCCACAACCCGGTGGTTGTGGTGGACAGGGTGGTTGCGCCCAGGGCGAGTTCTGCCAACATGAGGAGACCTCCATTGGTGAGGTAGGCCCCGCTCCTGCTCCGCCACGAGTTTCAGGAGCGGGGTATTTACTGCCCGCCGTCAGGCGGCGTCGAAGTCGTCGTCTTCGTCCTCGCCGTCGTCGTCGATGTATTCGATGTCGTCGGTTTCGCTGGACTCGCCGCCGGTGTCGGGGGAGTCCGCGGACTCGGTGCCGTCGTCCCTGTTGGGGAAGTCGAGGACGGTGGCGTCGTGGCTGGTGGCGAACCGGACCAGTTCGGTGATGTCGTCGTCACCGGTGTAGGCCGCCCGCACCCGCAGGGGTTCGCGGGAGCCCTCGGTTTTGACGTAGGCCACGCCGGGCATGTAGTCGGGGATCTGGTCGGCGAACGCGCCCCGCTCGCGCACCCCTTCGCCCAAGGCCATGTCCACGTAGGAGGCCTCTTCCAGCCGCAGCGCGATTTTGGTGGGAAACAGCCCCCGCATGGGAACGACCTCTTTGATGGGCTCCTGCG
>NZ_FOMZ01000011.1 GCF_900112765.1 Actinopolyspora alba | reverse complement strand
CGCGTCGATGGCCGCCTGACAGCCCGAACCGGCAGCCGTGACAGCCTGCCGGTACGTCTTGTCCACCAGATCACCCGCGGCGAACACACCCGGGACATCGGTGGCGGTCGAAGGATGGTGCACCCGCACATAGCCTTCCTCGTCCACCCCGACCTGGTCGGCGACGACCTTGCTGCGCGGATCGTGCCCGATCGCGACGAACATGCCCGTCACCGCCAGCTGCGACTCCTGCCCGGTGACGGTGTCCCGCACGGTCAACCCCGAGACGGTGCCCTCACCATTGACCTCGGTGACCACGCTGTTCGTGCGCCAGTGGATCTTCTCGTTCGCCCGCGCCCGCTCAAGCATGATCTTGGAAGCGCGGAACTCCTCACGGCGATGCAGGATCGTCACCGACCTCGCGAACCGGGTCAGGAAGGTCGCCTCCTCCATGGCGGAATCCCCACCACCGACCACGGCGATGTCCTGATCCCGGAAGAAGAAACCGTCACAGGTGGCACACGAGGACACCCCACGCCCCAGCAACCGATCCTCACCGGGAACACCGACATAACGCGCCGCCGCACCCATCGCCAGGATCACGGCCCTGGCCCGGTACTCCACACCACCCGACGTGACGGTCTTGATCTCCCCGCCGAGATCGATCTCCTCGACGTCGCCGGTCTTGAGCTCCGCCCCGAAGCGCTGCGCCTGCGAACGGAACTGCTCCATGAGCTCAGGACCCATGATCCCATCACGGAATCCGGGATAGTTCTCCACATCGGTCGTGTTCATGAGTTCACCGCCGTACTGGGTGCCCTCGAAAACCAGCGGCCGCAACTCCGCCCTCGCCGCATACACCGCAGCGGTGTAGCCGGCAGGACCCGAGCCAACGACAATCACGTTCCGCACGTCGCCAGTCACCGGTTGGTCTCCTCTTCTCCCACGAGCTCGCTCAGCAGCTGCCGAACGCGGGTGTCGATGTCGTCTCGGATGGGGCGGATCTGCTCGGCGGTCTTGCCGGCGGGGTCGTCGAGCTGCCAGTCGATGTAACGCTTGCCCGGGAAGACCGGGCAGGCGTCCCCGCAGCCCATCGTGATCACCACGTCGGAGGCCTCCACCGATTCGGTGGTCAGCTTCTTCGGGAACCGCTGGGACACGTCGAGGCCGAGTTCGTTCATGACCTCGACCACGGCCGGGTTGACCTCCTCGGCCGGGGTGGAACCGGCCGAACGGACGGCCACGGCGCCCTGGGCGTGGTGATCGAGCAGGGCGGCGGCCATCTGGGACCGTCCGGCGTTGTGCACGCAGACGAACAGCACTTCGGGTGTGACGGACACGGATCGCTCCTCGGGTCGCGTTCGAGCGGGGTCAGCGCTGCCGGGCGACACCGGCGGCGACGGGTGGGGTGGTCGAATCGTCGCGGAACCAGCGGCGCGCGGCCAGGGACACGTAGACCAACCCGACCAGCACCGGGACCTCGATGAGCGGGCCGACCACACCGGCCAGCGCCTGACCGCTGGTCACGCCGAAGGTGGCGATGGCCACGGCGATCGCCAGCTCGAAGTTGTTGCCCGCGGCGGTGAACGCCAGCGTGGTCGAGCGCTCGTACGACATCCGCAACCCCTTGCCGAGGACGAAGGTTCCCGCCCACATGACCACGAAGTAGACCAGCAGCGGCAGCGCGATGCGGGCCACGTCGAGGGGTTGGCTGGTGATCGCCCCGCCCTGCAGGGCGAACAGCACCACGATGGTGAACAGCAGGCCGTACGGGGCCAGCGGGCCGACCTTGTTCAGGAACGTCGCCTCGTACCAGGCACGCCCCTTGGCGCGCTCGCCGAGACGCCGCGACAAGTAGCCCGCGATCAGCGGGATGCCGAGGAAGATGAGCACGGACTGGGCGATCTGCCAGGCCGAGACGTCCAGCCCTACCCGGGCCAGCCCCAGCCAGCCGGGCAGCACGCTCAGGTAGAACCAGCCGAGACCGGCGAAGGCGATCACCTGGAACACCGAGTTCAGCGCCACCAGCACGGCGGCGGCCTCCCGGTCACCGCAGGCCAGATCGTTCCAGATGATGACCATGGCGATGCAGCGCGCCAACCCGACGATGATCAGCCCGGTGCGGTACTCGGGCAGGTCGGGCAGGAACGTCCAGGCCAGCGCGAACATCACGGCCGGTCCCACCAGCCAGTTGACAACCAGCGAGCTGACCAGCAGCCGCCGGTCGCCGGTGACGGTGTCCAGCCGGTCGTAGCGCACCTTGGCCAGCACCGGATACATCATCACCAACAGCCCGACGAAGATCGGCAGTGAGACTCCGGAGACCACGTGCAGCGAGTTCAACGCCGTGTTCAACCCCGGCACGAACCGACCGGCAAGCAAGCCCAACAACATGGCAGCGCCGATCCAGAGGGGTAAGAACCGGTCCATCAACGACAACCGCCGGGCCACGGTGGTCTCGGACGATTGCTGGGCCGTGTCCGTCACGGCGTCACCTCGCAGGTTTCCTGATCATGGTTGTACTGGGAACCCGGCGGCTCGGTTCGCCGCGGTGCTCGTGACGAAGCCTGCCGTCCGGGGATGCCCGACGTTCGGGAATCAAGCCGATGTGGACACCGCCGGGGCCGGGCCGAGAACCGCCGACAACCGCTGCAGGGTCTCCGGCAGCACCCGGTAGTAGACCCAGGTGCCTCGCCGCTCGCCGGTAATGGCCCCGGCCTCGCGCAACACCTTGAGGTGGTGCGAGATCGTCGGCCCGGACAGGTCGAACGCGCCGCTCAGATCGCACACGCACGCCTCCCCACCCGCGTGGGCGGCGATCAACGACAGCAGTCGCAGGCGCACCGGATCACCCAGCGCCTTGAACACCGCCGAGAGGTCCGTGGCCTGCTCGGCGGACAGCGGCTCCCCCGTCACCGGTGAACAGCACCAGCGCTCGTTCCCCCGCTCCTGATTCGACATACTTCTACATTGACAGATGTCTAACCAAGGCGCAAACTACGAATCGTCCAGCTGTTTAGACAACTATCTAACCAAGGGAGAGATCATGTCCCGCGTTCAACTCGCCCTGCGTGTCGGCGACCTGCGGCGATCGATCGACTTCTACACCAGGCTGCTCGGCACCGAGCCGGCCAAGCTGCGCCCCGGCTATGCCAACTTCGCCGTGACGGAGCCGCCGCTGAAGCTCGTGCTGTTGGAAGGCGAAGCGGAGCAGGGCACCGTGATGGATCATCTCGGTGTCGAGGTGGCCGACAGCGACACCGTTCACGACGCCACGCGGCGGCTGTCCGAACTCGGCCTGTTCACTCGCGTCGAGGACGACACGACCTGCTGCTACGCCACCCAGGACAAGGTGTGGGTGCACGGCCCCGGCCGGGAGCCCTGGGAGGTGTACACCGTCACCGACGACTTCCCCGACTCCGAGCGCAGCGGCCCGAGCGGTGGCGGAGCCGCCTGCTGCGGCACCACGGCGGAAGCAGCCGGATGATCGAAGTTTCCGTTCGCTCCCGAGGAGGTGCTCGGTCGGGGGAGACCCCGATCGACACCCCTCGGGCCGCCAATTTCTCGCGAAATCCCCGAAAGCCACGCCACGCCGCCAGGCGGCGACCACGAACAGCGCAGAAGAAGATCGCACCGATTTCCGGACTCGCCGGTGGAAGTGCTTGTTCGAGACCGCCGAACACATTTACCTGAAAGGGAGACGAACGGCGGGATTGTCCCGAGTGACCGGTTGCTCGTACGGGCGGAGTCGGATGTATGCCACGAAGTGTGGAGCCGAGCGTGACAGGGGAGATCGCCACCGGGGACATCGCTGCCCGCGGCGCTGCCAACGATGTGGCCCGCACCGGCGCCCCCATCACGCGCCACGACGAAGCGTCGGACCAGGCCCGCACCGCCGGAGTTCTCGACAGACGTTCCCCCGGTAATCTCCCCGGCCGGCTCGACGTGGTGCCCGTCGTCGCCCATCAACTGCCGCCGCCTTCCGGGCTCTTCGTGGGACGCACATCCGAGCTCAACCGCATGGAGGCATGGCATCGGGAGAACTCCGAACGCGCACTGCTCGTCGCGCTGACCGGATCCGGCGGGATCGGGAAAACGACGCTGGCCTGCCACTGGCTGCGGCAGCACGAGCGGAGATTTCCGGACGGACAGCTCTACGTCGACGCGGGAACCCGCTCCGCCGAACACCCCATCGCGGCCGCGGAACTGCTCGGGCGACTGCTGCGAGCACTGGGGGTGCCGCCCGAACGGGTTCCGCTGGAGATGGCCGAACGGCTGAGCTGGTACCGCTCGATCACCGCGGGGCGATCACTGTCGGTGCTGGTGGACAACGTCGTCTCGACCGCACAGGTAAGGCCGCTGCTGCCGGAGTCGGCGACGAGCACGCTGCTGGTCACCAGCAGGAGTCGCCTGGTCGGTCTGACGATGGAGGGTGCCAGGTTCATGGAGCTGGCGCCGCTGAACGCCGAGGACGTGGTGCACATACTCTCCCGCAAGCTCGGCCGCTCGCGGGTGTCGCGCGAGATGGGCAACGCCCGGCTACTGGCCAAACTGTGCGCGGGCTCCCCCCTGGCCGCCACTGAGATATCGGCGTGGCTGGCCGCCCGACCCCACCGGTCACTGGCACACGCGGCCAACCTGGTGCGGGAACAGCGAAAGCGGCTGACTACGCTCCCCCGGAGCGAGGACTTCGCGGCGCACAGCGTGGTCGACATCTGCTACCAGGGCCTGTCACCGCAGGCCGCCACGCTCTACCGCAGACTGGCACAGCACCCGCGGGGAGATCTCCCCGTCGCGCTGACCCATCACCTCGCCGGGATCGAGGGCAGCGATTCCGAACGGGTGTTGGCGGAGCTGCGGGACGCCAGGCTGTTGGGAGCAGGTGAACAGCGATACTGGTTCCACGACCTCGTCCTCGCGCACGCGCGGACGATGAGTCTCGGCGAGGACTCCCCGGGAGTCAGGCGCCGCACGTTGCACAGCGTCATCGACTGGTACATCGGTCGCGCCGTCGAAGCCGACCTGGTCATCACGCCTCGCCGTCCCAGGTTCGGCCGACACTACCCGAGCCGGGCCAACGACTGGCCCGTCTGGGACAGCCCCGAGTCGGCGCTGGACTGGTTCGAGCGCGAACGCGGCAATCTGCGGGCGGTCATCATCGAAGCCCACCACAACCAGTGGGACGAACCGGTCTGGCAACTGTGCGAAGCGATGTGGGGATTCTTCTTCCACCGCAAGCACTACCGGGACTGGATCGACTCGCACCGCCTCGGAATCGAGGCGGCGTCACGCCTGGGTCACCCGTTGGCCGAGTCACGACTCCGGTGCCAACTCGCCTTCGCCTACCTGGACCTGGAACACTTCGACGCGGCCATGGACGTGTGCCTTCCGGCGCCCCGGTTGCCCGAGGCCGGTTGGGACAGTGCGGAGCTGTCCACGACACTGTCCGAACTCACCAGTGCGGCGAGACGAGGAAGCGGCCACGACGGCACGGAATCGAACACATCGGACGAACGACCCGGTGAGCGGAAAATCATCCGAATCTCTTCCGCCGCGCTCTCGCGTGATCGCGTACCACGAGCCGAAACGAGCGGTAACCACCGTATCGGATGAGCGCCGCTCGGTAAGCCGATCGTCGCCACACCACTGCTCGAGGTCAGGCGCCGACGTGCGCGCCGAAAAACGCACGTCAAAAAGCAAGATTCGTTCAGATATTGACTGTTCGCGTAATCCGCTGCACCGTTTCCGTGATCCGCTACACGGTCGATTACGCAAATAATCAAGATCTTTTACGCGGCGACGGAAGCGACGAAACCCCGTTCCCGCCGCATCGGAGGAATCATGCTTCGAAAATATCTGGGAGTCGCGCTCGCGTTTGTGGCGAGCACCGCTCTGGCCGTCGCCGTGCCGACCCAGGCCCGATCCGACTTACCCGGCGGCAAGGACGTCACAGCCGTACTGTTCGAGTGGAAGTACGATTCGGTGGCCGAGGAGTGCACGAACCGACTCGGCCCGGCCGGATACGGTGCCGTGCAGGTTTCTCCGCCGCAGGAGCACATCCAAGGGTCACAGTGGTGGACCTCCTACCAACCAGTGAGCTACCGGATCGCCTCGCGACTGGGTGACCGCACCGCCTTCGCCGACATGATCGAGACCTGCCACGCCGCCGGGGTGAAGGTCATCGCCGACGCGGTGATCAACCACATGTCCGCGGGTTCGGGCACCGGAACAGGCGGCTCGTCCTACGAGAAATACAACTATCCCGGAATCTATTCGTCCTACGATTTCGACAACTGCATGTCCGCGATAAACCAATCGGACTACACCAGCGACAAGTGGCGGGTGCAGAACTGCGAACTACTCGATCTCTCCGATCTCGACACGGGTGAGGAATACGTGCGTGGTCGTATCGCCGCTTACCTCAACGATCTGCTTTCGCTGGGAGTGGACGGTTTTCGCATCGACGCGGCCAAGCACATGGCCGCCGCGGACCTGGCCGACATCAAGTCCCGGCTGAGTGACCCGAACGTCTACTGGAAGCAGGAAGTGATCTACGGCTCCGGCGAGGTCGTATCCCCCACCGAGTACCTCGGGACCGGCGACGTCCAGGAGTTCCGCTACGCCCGCGACCTCAAGCGCGTGTTCAACGAGGAGAAGCTCGCGTACCTGAACAACTACGGCGAGGGCTGGGACTACATGGATTCCTCCCGGGCGACGGTCTTCGTGGACAATCACGACACCGAACGCAACGGTGACACGCTCAACTACAAGGACGGCGCGAACTACACGCTGGCCAACGTCTTCATGCTGGCCTGGCCCTACGGATCTCCCGACGTGCACTCCGGCTACGAGTTCAGCGACACCGACGCCGGGCCGCCCAACGGCGGGGCGGTCAACGCGTGCTGGCAGGACGGCTGGAAGTGCCAGCACGCCTGGCCGGAGATCGAGTCGATGGTCGCCTTCCGCAACGCCACCGACGGCACGACGGTGACCGACTGGTGGGACAACGGCAACGACGCCATCGCGTTCGGACGAGGCAGCAGTGGGTTCGTGGCCATCAACCACGAGACCACTTCGCTGAGCCGGACCTTCCAGACCTCGTTGCCCGCGGGCGAGTACTGCGACGTGCAGCGTGACACGCCCGTCACGGTCGACTCCTCGGGACGGTTCACGGCCACGCTCGGCTCGAACACGGCACTCGCGTTGCACGTGGACGCACGGACCTGCGGGAGCTGATCCGACCCGACCACCCGATCCGGAAACAGCACTCCGAAACGCCCCCGCAGTGGAACACCGGGGGGCACGACGCGCACTGTTGGCGCGCCGTGCCCCCCGGCGGTTGTGCTCCCCTCAGCTGAGCAGAAAGCGCACGGCTTCGGAACTCAGAACTGGCATCCGTTCACGCGCCACAACATCGCGGCCCGGGTGTTCGGTCCGTAGACACCGTCCACGGCGATCCCCGCCGAACGCTGCACCGAACGCACAGCAGCAGCCGTATTGGGACCATAGATACCGTCCGCCGCGATCGAAAAACCGTGGCACTCCTTCAACGAGTACTGCAGCTCGGTAACCGCCAAATTCGAAACTCCCTGCCCCAGCAGGCAGTCCGCATCTCCGCTCTCTGTCGCAGGTATTCCCCAACTCGTCCGAGTACACGTGGGTAACGCCAGTGCACCGGAGGAATCGGTGGTCCCGGCCGCGGCGGTTCCGCCGACGGCTCCCAACGTCACCAGCACCATCGCGGCAGTGGTTCCCAACATACGAAGGAAACGGGTCATCCTCACTCCACCTTTCCAAGAAGATCGTGTGATCGGCTCCGCAAAGTTGTGCCCACCGGCCACCCGACTAAACAGAAGGACCGTCATTCACTGCAGTTGAAGTGGATCGAATGAGACATCACGTCGCGAGTGTTCGGACCGTAGACACCGTCCACGGCGATCCCCGCCGAACGCTGCACGTTCATCACGGCGGCTTCGGTCCCGGGACCGTAGATCCCGTCCACTGCGATATTCTGCCCGTTGCAATCACGCAGCGAACGCTGTAGATGCCGGACGGCATCATTGGCGTTTCCCCTGGCGAGAATACAGTCGGAGTCACCACTCGCGGTGGCGGGAATCCACCATTCACCAGTGGTACAGGTGGGCAGTGCCAACACGTCGGCACGGTCGGCTCCGTCCGCGGCCGCGGCGCTTCCCAACAGCACCGGCGAAGCCATCAGCACGATCGCGAGCGCCCCCACGGCCGTACGAAATCCTCGGAACATCGTCACTGCGAACAATACGGTTCTTCCCCCGAAAAGATCTGAAATTCGACTACCACCCAGAACTCCGGATGAATTCAGCGAATACCTATCATCCGTTGAAATCCTGACAGTCGGAATAAATCCTGAAGGACATCACGTCGCGAGTGTTCGGACCGTAGACACCGTCCACGGCGATCCCCGCCGAACGCTGCACCGCGCGCACAGCAGCCGCCGTATTGGGACCATAGATACCGTCCACCGCGATGTCCTGACCGTTGCAGAAATACAACGACCGCTGTAGGGACCTCACGGCGTTATTGGAGACCCCCTGGCCGAGCAGGCAGTCATGATCCCCGTCATCGGTGGCGGGCACGAATCCCCAGCTCTCGACACACGTGGGCAACGCGGACGTGGTCACCTCATCGGCTCCTGATACGGCTCCGGCCGTTCCCGCACCGAGGGAGAACACCAACGCTCCCGCCCCCACGGCAGCGGCCACCGCACCGCGTATTCGACTCATAGCAATCCCCTGAAACCCACTCGTTCCATATCAGTAATGCGGAATCCGGATTCACAACCCTCGACACGGGCGAACCGACGAGAATCTCACGGCACGGAAAGACGTTTCAGCGCACCGCGACGAGGCTTTCGGCACTACACACATTCCCCGTAGTCGATCCACAGCATATTTCTCCGCGTCTCGGGACCGTAGACTCCGTCCACCGCGATACCGGCGGCACGTTGCACATTCTCGACGGCGGACTCCGTGTTGGGCCCGTAGATCCCGTCGACGGCGATGTCCTGGCTGTTGCAGTACCGCAGCGACCACTGCAGAACTTCCACCGCCTCGTTGGCGTTCCCGATCGCCAGCACACAATCACGGTCCCCGCTCGAGGTCGCGGGAACACTGCTGTCGCTGATCGTGCAGGTCGGCAAGGCAAGCGCTTCGAACGTGCGCTCCTGCGCACCCGCGGAGGCGATTCCGCCGCTCAGCCCGAGAGAGACCAGAACCGCAACAAAAGACACCCGTGAAACACGGAACACTCAAAACCTCCAAATAATTCGCTCCGCCAGAATTCCGCACAAGACACTGCCAAAAAATTCACAGAGAAACAACAGCGCGAATGCATTTTCACCCGAACAGACCAACGATCCGACCGAGGTGAGATACACAGAATCAATTATTCGCACCAGACCCGAACGGACGCGACTGACTCACCGGTACGGACCATTCATCGACGGCTCGTTCGTGCCGCTCGCGGCAAACGGAGCAGCCCGGAAACACTGGACAGCAAAACGGTCACGAAATGTTCGCGCACCGGCTACTCGTTGTGCCCGCGACAAGTTGGGCTTCGCGGCCAGTGGCCGCCGAGCGTGATCATCGGCAACTCCCGGTGGAAACCTCCTCGCCCGATCAGCACAGCCACGAGTCCGCAGACGGCGGGAAGCGATCCGCCGGGTGATGCCGCCCCTTCGGCGTAGCCCTGGAAGCGACCACCCGCCCCCCGAAATCCGACGCTCCCCTTGTGGTCGGCGTTACACCCGGGTTAATGTCTCGCAACACGAGAAAGCGCTTTCCAACTTTCCGGTCGAGGTGACAGGGCCTCGACAAACCCGAGAGGAGAAAGCCACGTCCCCCGCCGACCACCGCCTACGGGCCGCGATCATCGGAACCGGCGCCGTCGCCGCACACCACTTGTCCGCCATGTCCGAGCACGACGACGTCGAGCCCGTGGCAGCCGTCGACGTCGACCCCGAACGGCTGCACGCCTTCCGCCGTTCCGGCGAGCACGAGCTACGGGGCTACACCGATGTCGACGAGATGCTCTCCGCCGAAAGCCCCGACCTCGTCTCGGTCTGCACCCCACCCGCCTCACACGTGGAGCTCGTCACCAGTTCCCTGCGCAGCGGTGCCTGGGTGTGGTGCGAGAAACCGCCCTGCCTGTCGCTGGCGGGCTACGAGGAGATGATCGCGGCGCAGGGAGCCGACGGTCCCTACGTGTCCTTCGTCTTCCAGCAGCGATTCGGTTCGGGAGCACGGCACGCCCGTGAACTGCTGGCGACGCGGGAGTTGGGCACTCCCCTCGTCGCGCACTGCCAGACCACCTGGTACCGCGATTCCGAGTACTTCGCCGCCCCGTGGCGCGGCAAGTGGGAGACCGAGGGCGGCGGCCCGGCCATGGGCCACGGGATCCACCAGCTCGACCTGCTGCTGCATCTGCTCGGGCCGTGGACCGAAGTCCGGGCCATGACCGGACGACTCTGGCACGAGGTGGACACCGAGGACGTGTCGACCGCGCTGGTGCGATTCGAGTCCGGGGCGATGGCCACCGTGGTCAACAGCTTGCTCTCCCCCGACGAGATGAGCAGGATCCGACTGGACTGCTCGGAGGCCACCGTCGAGCTCACCCACCTGTACGGCCACCGCAACGAGGACTGGCGCTACACCCCGGCACCGCACGTCACCGACGAGGCGCGGATCGAACGCTGGCGCACCCCGGAACACGACGAGCCCAGCTCCCACGGCGCCATGCTGCGAGAGCTGGTCACGGCGATGCGCGAGGGCGGACGCCCACCCTGCGACGAGCGGGACGGCCGCAGAATTCTGGAACTGGTCACCGCGCTGTACAAGTCCGCTGCCACCGGTCGGGAGGTGCGCTCGGGCGAGATCGGTCCCGACGACCCGTTCCACACCGTGATCCACGGCGGCTTCCCCGAGAAACTGACCGGTAACGGAGAGACGACGCGATCATGAGCCATCCGATCACCGTGACCCACCGGCACGGCGAGAACATCACGGTCGCCGCGGCGGGGACCGAGATCCTGAACTACGTGTACAAACCGGACCCGGTCGAGTACGAATCGCGGAAGCCGTACGCGCACCCGCTGCGCACCCTGGCGGGAAGCACCGTCACCGGATACCGGCCGAACGACCATCGCTGGCACAAGGGGCTGCAACTGACGGCCAGCCACGTTTCGGGCCAGAACTTCTGGGGCGGGCACAGCTACGTCACCGGCGAGGGCTACCGGGAACTCCCGGAACGAATCGGCTCGATGCGCCACGACGAGTTCGAGTCCTTCGAGGTCGAGACCGACGAGCTGCGGTTCACCGAACGGTTGCACTGGCTGCACAACGACGGAACCCCCTGGGCACGAGAGCACCGCACCATCAGGGTGCACTCCGTCGATCCGGAACGGGGCAGCTGGGCACTCGACTGGTCCATCCGACTGGTCAACGTGCGTGAGCAACCGCTGCGGTTCGGCAGCCCGACCACCGCCGGACGTGAGATGGCGGGCTACACCGGGCTGCACTGGCGCGGCCCGCGCGAGTTCACCGGCGGCGACGTGCTCGGTCCGGGTGGGATTTCCGGCGAGGCCGGGATGATGGGACGCCAGGCGCGTTGGCTGGGGTTCGTCGGGGAGCACGACGAGGTCGACCGCTGTTCCACGGTGGTCTTCGAACACGCTCCGGCGAACGATCACGCCATTCACGAGTCCCACTGGTTCGTGCGCTCGGAACCCACTCCCGCCGTGGCACTGTCCTGGGCGTTTTTCGAGGAGTTCGAACTCCCGCCGGGAGAAGGCTTCTCCTACACCTATCGAATCCTGCTGGCCGACGGGGCCAGGAATCACGAACAGATCGAACGAGAACTCGACGAACACTCCTGGTAGGAGGTCGGCATGACCGAGGACCGGCCGATACCGCTTCCCGGAGCGATCGGCATTTCCCATGTGGACTGCTACGACTGGCCCGCCTCGGACGGGCTCGGCGGCGGAAGTCCACACATGCACCTGGCCTGCACGGAGGCCTATGTGGTCATCGAAGGCAGCGGCGTGGTGCAGACCCTGAGTTCGGCGGGCTACCGCGAGGACGAGCTCACCGCCGGAGCGGTCGTGTGGTTCGAACCGGGCACTGTACACCGCATGGTGGGGCACGAGCGGCTGCGCGTCACGGTGCTGATGCAGAACAGCGGGCTGCCGGAGGCGGGTGACGCGGTGTTCACCTTTCCACCGGAGATCCTGGCCGACCGGGACGCCTACGCCGCGGCCGCGGCATTGCCCGATGGCGCGAACGCGGAACAGGCGGCCCGACGGCGCAGGGATCTGGCGGTGTCCGGTTACCTGCCGCTGCGGGACGCGCTGCGCGCCGGGGACCCGGAACCGTTGCGCGAGTTCCATCGCGCGGCCGCGGCACTGGTGAGGCCCCGGGTGGAGCGTTGGAAAACGCTGTGGCGCGGCGGTGCGCTGGCCGCGGCCGAACGAACCGGCGCACGACTGGACGCACTGGCCGAGGGCGACACGGCCGAGCTCGCGAACTCGCGGGTGCGGCTGGCACATCCGTCGAGGCACGGCGGGTACGGCATGTGCGGCAGACGCGACGAGTACGAGATTCCCGGCACGACCGTCGCGTACGGAGGCGAGTGATGCGGCAGCGAGCGACGAGAGACCCGAAACCGACACCGGCCGGTAGAGTCCCCGTGCTGACGACGGCGGTACTGCTGTTGTGCGGCCTGCTCGCCGGGTGCGGCGCGAGCGCCGACGGCGCTGCGGGCGGCAAGATCGAACTGCAGTTCAGCTGGTGGGGAAACGCCGACCGGGCCGAGGTCACCAACGAGGCCGTCGAGCTGTTCGAGCGGCGCAACCCCGACATCGAGGTACAGACCTCGTTCTCCAGCTACAACTCCTACATCCAGAAGCTGGCCACCCAGGCGGCCGGTGGCAACGCGCCCGACGTGATGCAGCTGGACTACCGTCAGATCAGCCAGTACGCCTCGGCGGGTCTGCTGCTCGACCTCGACGAGCAGTCCGCCATCAGCACCGGGAACGTAACCTCGGCGATGCTGCGCACGGGCCAGTCGAGCGGCGAGCAGTACGCCATCCCGATGGGCCGGACCTCGCAGGTGATGGTCTACGACTCCGCCCGGTGGCAGCGGGCCGGAGTCGCCGAGCCGGAGTACGGCTGGACCTGGCAGGACTGGAGCCGCGCGATGCGCGAGCTGGGCGAGGCCACCGACAGGACCGGGGCCACCGATCCGGGGTGGAGCGAGGACTGGTTCGAGGTGTGGCTGCGCGGCCGCGGCAAGGGCCTCTACACCGACAGCGGGAAGCTGAACTACGACGCGGCGGATCTCGCCGAGTTCTGGCGCACCACGAACGAGCTCAGCCAACAGGGCGCGGTAAGCCCGGCTCGCCAGACCACCCAGATCGACGGTTCCGCGGCGAACATGCCGTTCGGGCGGGGCAACGCGCTGTCCGGGTTCACCTGGGACTCGGCGGTGGGCGGTTTCCAGGCCCTGATCGGCGACAGCCTGCGGCTGGCTCCACTGCCGGTCGGGCCGGACGGCACACCGGGACAGTACTTCAAACCTTCCATGCTGATCGGTGTCTCGGCCAACAGCCCCCATCCGGAGGCGGCATCGAAGCTCGTCGACTTTCTGATCAACGATCCCCGGGCGGGCGAGATTCTGGGAGTGAGCCGGGGACTGCCCGTCAACCGGACGATCCGCGAGAACATCACCCCCACCCTGACCGGGTTGGACAAACGCATCGCCGAGTTCCAGGAAAGCCTGGACGGCAAACTGCTGGCACCGCCGAGCGCTCCCCCGCAAGGAGATCTGGCGCTGCAAACCGCCTTTCAACGCGACTACGACCATGTCGGCTTCGAACTGCAGTCACCACGAAGAACGGCTGAGCAGTTCCTCACCAACGCGAGATCGGAGCTGCAGCGATGAACGTCGAAGCACCTGATCAACAGGTGAGTCCACCGCGCGGGAGACCGGATTCCGAGTCCGCCGCCGCGGATTCCGCCACCGCGCGGAATCGCCCCCGACGACGTGAGGGGGCCGCCTGGGTCTTTCTGTCACCGTGGCTGCTGGGGGCGGCGGTACTGACGCTGACCCCGATGCTGGTCTCGCTGTACCTGTCGTTCACCCAGTACGACCTGTTCACCGCCCCGGAGTGGGTGGGGCTGGACAACTACGTCCACATGTTCACCTCCGATCCCCGCTACTGGAGATCGGCGCTGAACACGCTGATCTACGTGCTGGTGGCGGTACCGCTGCAGCTGGCGGTGGCCCTCGCCGTGGCGCTGGCGCTGAACTCCATCGGGCGCGGCAAGGGGTTCTATCGCTCGGCGTTCTACGCCCCCTCCCTGCTGGGAGCGAGCATGAGTATCGCCCTGGTCTGGCGCGCGCTGTTCAACGACGGCGGCACGGTAGACGACATGCTGTCGACGTTCGGGATCGACATGGGCGGCTGGGTGAACCAACCGGGCTGGGCACTGCTGGTGGTCGCGCTGCTGACGATCTGGCAGTTCGGCGCGCCGATGGTGATCTTTCTGGCCGGGCTGCAGCAGGTGCCTAACGAGCTGTACGAAGCGGCCGAGGTGGACGGAGCCGGACGGATGAGGCGGTTCCTGTCGGTCACGCTGCCGATGCTCTCACCGGTGCTGTTCTTCAACCTGGTGCTGCAGACCATCCAGGCGTTCCAGGTGTTCACCCCGGCGTTCACGGTCAGCGGCGGTCGCGGTGGTCCCGCCGACTCGACGCTGTTCTACACGCTCTACCTGTACGACCGCGGATTCACCGCCTCGCACATGGGCTACGCCTCGGCGATGGCCTGGGTGCTGCTCGTGGTCATCGGAATCGTGACCGCGCTGCTGTTCCGCAGCTCGCGCTCCTGGGTCTTCTACAACGATAAGGGGTGACGATGGTAGCCGTCCGAGAATCCTTACCGGGGCGCCGCATCGATTGGGCCCGGGTCGGGCTGCACGTCGGGTGCCTGGCCGCGTTGCTGGTCATGCTCTATCCACTGGCGTGGCTGATCGCGACCTCGTTCAAACCGGCCGACGAGGTGATCTCGAGCCTGCGGCTGCTGCCGAGCAGGCTGGCGATGAGCAACTACACCACCGCGCTGGAAGGCGTGGGCGGGGTGAGCGTGCTGCGGCTGATCGGCAACTCGCTGATCATCTCCACCGGCGCGGTGCTGGGCAACGTGATCAGCTGCTCGCTCGCCGCGTACGCCTTCGCCCGACTGCGCTTCACACTGCGGGGACCGTTGTTCGCGCTGATGCTGGCCACGATCATGCTGCCGCAGCACGCGGTGCTGATCCCGCAGTACATCGTGTTCAACCAGCTGGGGATGGTCAACACCTTCTGGCCGCTGGTGCTGCCGAAGTTCCTGGCCACCGACGCGTTCTTCGTGTTCCTGACCGTGCAGTTCATGCGCGGCATTCCCAAGGAGCTCGACGAGGCGGCCACGCTCGACGGATGTGGGCCGTTCCGAACCTTCTTCCGGATCATCCTGCCGCTGAGCAGGCCGGCACTGATCACCACCGCGATCTTCACCTTCATCTGGACCTGGAACGACTTCTTCCTGCAACTGATCTATCTGTTCGAGCCGGAGAAGTTCACGATCACGCTGGCACTGCGCTCCTTCGTGGACACCTCCAGCCAGTCCGCCTACGGTCCGATGTTCGCCATGTCGGTGATCGCGCTGCTTCCCATCGTGCTGTTCTTCATGGCCTTCCAGCGATTCCTGGTGGAGGGCATGGCCAGCTCCGGGGTCAAGGGGTGAGTACCGGATGACAGCCACCGACGCCGGTGGACAGCGCGGCCCGTTCGGCGCGGGGTTCGAGCTGTTCGCCGACATGCTCGGCATCGGCGTGGCCACCACGCTGGCCTCGCTGCCGGTGATCACCGCTCCCGCGGCGGTGTCCACCGGCTGCGGGCAATTGCGAGCACGTTCCGAGGGACGCCGCGCTCCCGACGGGAGCGGCTACTTCCGCACGTTGGTACGGCGCCTGGGGAGCGCACGTGGTCCCGCCGATCTGACGGCGGGACTGGTGATGACGCTGCTCGGCGGAGTGCTGATCATCGACCTGCTGCTGATACGCGGCACCCAGGACATTCCCGGCACCGGAATCGTCACGGTGACACTCACGCTGCTGGTGGCGACGCTCGCGGCCGTCTGCCTGCGGGCGGTCGCGCTGTCCGAATCCGAGCACGGGTGGTTGGCGGCCCTGCGGACCTCCGCATGGGCGAGTGTGCTGGATCCGCTGGGCAGCGTACTGCTGCTAGCGGCCGTGGCGGTGGCAGCACTGTGCGTGTGGATGATGCCCGTGCTCGTCGTGCTGATACTCGGGCCGCTGATCCTGGCCGCCACGGCGGTCCAGGCGCGTGCTTCGTCCCCCTGACCCCGTCGATCCCCGCGCGAGGTCGTGGGGCCCCGAACACTCTCCGTTCCAGACAAGCAGAGGAAGAATCCATGTCGCGGAAAACACTGCGCATCGCACTCAACGGCGTCACCGGACGAATGGGGTACCGCCAGCACCTGTTGCGTTCCATCCTGGAACTGCGTGATCAGGGCGGTCTCGAGGTCGCCGACGGTGAGCGGGTGATGCTGGAACCGGTCCTGGTGGGCCGCAACTCCGCCAAACTCGCCGAGATAGCCCAACAACACTCGATCGACGAGTGGAGCACCGAGCTCGACACCGTGCTGTCCGACGACTCGGTGGACATCTACTTCGACTCCCAGATCACTTCGGCCAGGGAACGGGGAATCCGGGCAGCCGTCGCGGCGGGCAAACACGTCTACTCTGAAAAACCGGTCGCCGAGACCTCGGCCGGTGCCATGGAGCTGGCCAGGCTCGCCGAACAAGCCGGGATCCGGCACGGCGTGGTGCACGACAAGCTGTTCCTGCCCGGACTGTTGAAGCTGCGCAGGCTGCTCGACGGGGGTTTCTTCGGGAAGGTGCTGTCGGTACGCGGCGAATTCGGATACTGGGTATTCGAGGGCGACTGGCAGAGCTCGCAGCGGCCGAGCTGGAACTACCGCACCGAGGACGGCGGCGGGATCGTCTCGGACATGTTCTGCCACTGGCACTACGTGCTGGAGAACCTGTTCGGACGCGTGGAGTCGGTGACGGCCAGGGCGACCACGCACATCCCCCACCGCTGGGACGAGCAGGGCAACGCCTACGAGGCCACGGCCGACGACTCCGCCTACGGGATCTTCGAACTCGCCGACGGCGTGATCGCACAGATCAACTCCTCGTGGGCGGTACGGGTCAACCGCGACGAACTGGTGGAGTTCCAGGTCGACGGTACCGAGGGAAGTGCCGTGGCCGGGCTGCGCGGCTGCCGGGTGCAGCACCGGTCGATGACGCCGAAACCGGTGTGGAACCCCGATATACCCAGCGGCGAACGTTTCCGCGAGCAGTGGTCGCAGGTCCCGGACAACGAGGAGTTCGGCAACGGTTTCAAGGCCCAGTGGGAACGGTTCCTGCACGACGTACTCCGGGACAGGCCCCACCCGTACGACTTCTTCGCGGGTGCGCGCGGCATCCAGCTCGCCGAAGCGGGGCTGCGTTCCTCCAGCACCGGACAACGGATCCCGCTGGAAAACCTCGAGCAGTGACGTCGAACAACCGCGAAACACCCCGAAAGGACGATCGATGTCGCGAGTGACCTATCACGACGCCGCACGTGTGTTCACCGGTAACTCCCCTGTCCGCGCGGTCGACAACCTACGGCTGACCGTCGACGACGGCGAGTTCCTGGTGCTGGTCGGACCCTCCGGATCCGGCAAGTCCACCGCGCTGCGCATGCTGGCGGGGCTGGAGGAGATCGACGAGGGCAGCGTGCACATCGGCGATACCGACGTGACCTCGATGCCACCCAAGTCCCGCGACATCGCGATGGTCTTCCAGTCCTACGCGCTCTATCCGCACATGACCGTGGCCGAGAACATGGGTTTCGCACTGAAGCTGCGCCGGATTCCCAAGCAGGACGTGCGGCAGCGGGTGACGGAGGCGGCCGAGCTGTTGGACCTGACCGAGTACCTGGACCGCAAGCCCAGAGCGCTGTCCGGCGGGCAACGACAACGTGTCGCCATGGGCAGGGCCATCGTGCGGGAACCCTCGGTGTTCCTGATGGACGAACCGCTGTCGAACCTGGACGCCAAGCTGCGGGTGGAGACCCGGGCCAACATCGCCGCGCTGCAGCGCAGACTCGGCACGACCACCATCTACGTCACCCACGACCAGACCGAGGCCATGACGATGGGACATCGCGTGGCGGTGCTGGCGGACGGGGTGCTGCAGCAGTGTGACACTCCCAGGGAGCTCTACGAACGCCCTGCCAACGCCTTCGTGGCGGGCTTCATCGGCTCACCCGCGATGAACCTGGAGACCGTGCCGCTGACAGCCGGTGGTGCCCGGCTCGACGAGGTGACCCTGCCGATCCCCCGTGGGGCGATGGAGTCCCTGGGAGGTGGTTCCGAGGTCACCGTCGGAATCAGGCCCGAATCACTGCGGCTGGTCTCCGACGAGCAGCCGGACGGCCTCGCCCTGCACGTGGAACTCGTCGAGGAGCTGGGGGCCGACTGCCTGATTCACGGCCGGACCGCCGTGGACGGCAAGCGGCTGATCGTACGTGCCGACGGGCGCAGGCCACCGGCGCTGGGCGACACGGTGCACGTGGTGGTGCGCGACCCCGAGGAGATTCACCTGTTCGACGCGGAGAGTGGCAACCGACCGCAGTAGAACCCCACACCCCGCGAACATGACACGCACGGGCCGGTGACCGATATGTCCCTCGGTCACCGGCCACCACTCCCGTGATCGGCGGTTCCGCTCGTCCTGGCCCCGGGGCCGGATGACTGGCCGTTCCGGCGTTGTAGCAGCCGGACGGCACCACCATTTCCGGGCAACGACACACCGGAATGCCCGTAGTCCACGCCCAGGACTCAACTCACCGGCGGAGTGCTGGCGCGCACCACCACCTCACCGCTGAACCGGCGGGTGCGGGAACGTTCGGCGGGCTCGTCGAGCAGGAAGCCCAGCGCCTCCTCACCGAGACGTTCCAGCGGGATCCGCACCGTCGTCAACGACGGCCACACGTCCCGCAGACTGGCGATGTCGTCGAAGCCCGCCACGGCCAGCTCGTCCGGCAACCGCACTCCCCGATCGCGAAACGCCGACAGCGCCCCCACCGCCATGACGTCGTTGACCGCGAACACGCACTCGGGAGCGCGGTCACGTTCGAGCAGTTCCGAGGCCGCCTCGTAACCACCGTCACGCGTGAACTCCCCGTTGATCACATCCCTGTCCGCCACCTCGATGCCGTGCTGACGCAGCCCTTCCCGGAAACCCGCCAGCCGATCACGAGCCGTGAGCAGGTCGGCGGGCCCGGCGAGAACGGCGAACCTTCGGTACCCCAGGTTCACGAGTTCCTCGGCCAACGCGCGGGCCCCGCTCCGATTCTCGACGATCACGGTGTCGGCGGGCAGTATGTGCTGCCCGATGGCCGCGGCCCGCCCGCCCGCGGCGGTGTAGGCGTCCAGCTCGGCCCGCAACGCCTCCAGCTGCTCATCGTTGGTGGTGCGACTACCCACCAGGACGACGCCGCGCGCCTGTTGACTGCGCAGCGAGGCGACGTACTCGGCCTCGCGCTCGAAGCGGCGCTCCGTACTGGCCAGAGTAATGATCAGGCCGTGCGGCTCCGCGTGCCGAACGACGCTGGCGGCGATGGTGGAAAAGTACGGATCGGAGATGTCCGGCACCACCAGACCGACCACATCGGTGCCGCCCCGCGCCATGGCCTGCGCGGGGGCGCTGGGCGAATAGTCCAGGTTCGCGGCGGCCTGCCGGACTCGCTCCCGGAGGTCCGCGCCGACGCTGCGCGTACTGCCGTTGAGAACTCGTGACGCGGTGGCCAGCGAAACCCCGGCCTGGCGCGCGACGTCGACCAGGTTCACCTTGCCGGAACCACGCGGCATCCGTCCTCCCTCACTCTCGGGTGATCCGATGCTACCCGCTGGAAAGCTCTTTCCAGCACGCTCCCCGGAGATTTCTTGCGTTCCCGGGAGGTTGCTCCTAAGCTTTTGGAAAACGCTTTCCTTTACCTGAAGCACGCCTCCCAGTCCTGTCGGCGGCCGGTATTACCCCTTCGGAGCGGCCAGCTACCGAAGGCGGCACCGGCCACCGCGAACAGAGCGCATCCCGACAACCCGACCAGAAAACTTCGACGAGGTCTCCGTGTCGCGCACTATCCAACTGCCCCGCTCGGACGGTTCGCTCTACAGTCACCACCTGCACGAGCCGGTCAACCGATCCCTTCCGACGGAACCGCCCACCAGCCGCATCGCCTACGCCGCCGCCCACGTCGTAGCCGATCCGTTCGGGGAGAACACCCCCGGTTCGGCGGCCGAGATCGACTGGGACAGCACACTGGCCTTCCGCGGACACCTGTGGGAGTGCGGCCTCGGGGTCGCCGAGGCCATGGACACCGCACAGCGCGGCATGGGCCTGGACTGGAGCGCGACCCGCGAGCTGATCCGCCGCAGCGGCGAGGAAGCGGCCCGTGTCGGCGGACGCATCGCCGCCGGAGTGGGCACCGATCACCTCTCCCCCCAGGTCACCGATCTCGACGGGCTGATCGAGGGATATCGCGAACAGCTCGACGTCACGCAGCGGGCCGGGGCGCGTGTGATCCTGATGGCCAGCAGGCAACTGGCCGCGGCCGCGACGGGCCCCGCCGACTACCGGCGGGTCTACGAGAAGCTGCTGGCCGAGGTGGAGCAACCCGCGATCCTGCACTGGCTGGGCCCGGCGTTCGACCCGGCGCTGGAGGGGTACTGGGGGTCGAACGACATCGATGAAGCGGCGGACTCCCTGTTGGAGATCCTGCACGCGCGTCCGGAGCGCATCGACGGGGTGAAAGTGTCGCTGCTGGACGCCGAGCACGAGATACGGTTGCGAGAGCGGCTGCCCGAAGGGGTCCGGCTCTACACCGGCGACGACTTCAACTACCCGAGGCTGATCAAGGGGGAGTCGGGCAGCCACAGCGACGCGCTGCTCGGCGTGTTCGCGGCCATCGCTCCCGCCGCCGCGGCGGCGCTGCACGCCCTGGACGAAGGGGACGAGGTGAGGTTCGACGAGATCCTCTCCCCCACCGTCCCACTGGCGCGGCAGTTGTTCGCCCAGCCGACCTACTACTACAAGACCGGCATCGCCTTCCTCGCGTGGTTGCGCGGTCAGCAGCCCGGTTTCGGCATGGTCGGCGGGCTGCAGAGCGGACGGAGCGTCGTGCACCTCGCGGAGGTCTTCCGCCTCGCGGACGTGGCGGGCACGTTGCCGGACCCCGATCGGGCCGCCGACCGCATGCGCGGCCTGCTCGAGATCGCGGGGGTGGCACGATGACCGACGGCGGTATCGCACGGCTGTCGTTGAACCAGAAGACCCTGAACCGGTACTCGTTACCGGCAGCTGTCGCGGAATGTGTCCGGACCGGAATCCCGGCTATGGGGCTGTGGCGCGAACCGGTGCAGGAGTACGGGGTAACCGAATCGGCGGAGCTGATGCGCTCGAACGGGCTCCGGGTCTCCTCACTGTGTCGAGGGGGTTTCCTCACAGCCGACTCGCCCGAGGCCCGCGCGGAAGCACTGCGGGACAACCGGCTCGCGATCGACGAGGCCGCCGAACTCGGCGCCCCCTGCCTCGTCCTCGTGGTCGGAGGCCTGCCGGACGACTCCAAGGATCTGGTCGGGGCGCGTCAACGAGTGGTCGACACGCTGGCCGAACTCGCCCCCTACGCCGAACGGCAGGGGGTTCGGCTGGCGCTGGAAGCGTTGCACCCCATGTACTGCGCGGACCGTGCGGTGCTGTCCACACTCGAACAGGCACTGGACGTCGCCGAGCCCTTTCCCGAGAACCAGGTCGGCGTGGTGGTCGACACCTTCCACGTGTGGTGGGATCCGAAGTTGTTCGAACAGATCGAACGAGCCGGTTCGCGCATCGCGTCCTTCCAGGTCTGCGACTGGCTGACACCGCTACCGGCCGATGTGCTGCTCGGCAGGGGGATGATGGGCGACGGGCACATCGACTTTCCGCCGATCCGGGAAGCCGTCCACCGAGCCGGCTACACCGGAGACACCGAGGTCGAGATCTTCAACGAGGAAGTCTGGTCCACGCCCGCCGACGAGGTGGTGGATACCATGATCGAGCGCTACCTCCACCTGACGTGATTCCTCGTACCTTGCCTCACGAGATGCTCGGGTGGCGGAACCTCTCGCACGGCTCTCGCTGTGTTGTTGGGCCGGTCGTTCTGGCGGGGTGGCCGGTTAGCCGGCACGTGAGTCGGCGCCTCACCGCTTTCATGACCCTTCCCGTCGTGTAGTGCTGGGGTGCCAATTTCGCGAGAAATCGTCGGAACGATGAGGCTGCGCGACCAGTGTGGTGTCAATTTCGCGAGAAATTGACACCCCCTGAGCAGCGGTGTGGCCCCGGTTCCGTCAATTTCCCACGAAATCGCCGGGCCACTTCGACGCAGTGCCGAACTCCCATCACTCCCGCAGGCCGCACTCCGACCACCCTCGCAGTCGGCACCGCTGCGGGTTCTCCCGTGCGGCTCTCGCGAGGAAGGCCCGACGTTGTGCAGTAACTACTCGATGTCGGGCCTCCCCGGAGCGAGAGCCGTGCGAGAGGTTCCGCCAAGCGACCAGCTACGAGAACCGGGACGAAGTTCCCAGAGCAGGAGGATTGGATGCGGGTATTGGCCGCTCCGGACAAGTTCCGCGGCTCCTTGAACGCGGCCGAGGTGGCAGTCGCCATCGCGGAGGCCGCGAGATCCTGCGGTTCGGAGTGCGTCGAGCTGCCGCTGGCCGACGGCGGCGAGGGCACGCTCGACGCGTTCGGCGGAGCCAATCGGTGGACCGAGGTGTCCGGCCCGTCGGGCGAGCGGGTCGAGGCGGGCTGGCGACTCGACGCCGACGGGCGGGCCGTGGTGGAGATGGCCCGGGCCTCGGGATTGGCTCTGGTCGGCGGTGCCGAGGGAAACGACTCCGAGAGCGCGAGTACGCGGGGCACGGGAGAGCTGATCGCCGCCGCCCTGCGGGAGGGCGCACAGCGGGTACTGGTCGGCATGGGGGGTTCGGCGACCACCGACGGCGGAGCGGGAGCGGTCGCCGAGCTGGCGGAGTTCGCACCGCTGGACGGGTCGAGCGGAAACCCCGAAGTGCTGGTCTGCTGCGATGTGGAGACCGTGTTCTCGGAGGCGGCACGGGTCTTCGGGCCGCAGAAGGGTGTTCGGCCGGAACGGATCGAGCACCTGACCGACAGGCTGCGCGAGATCGCCACCGAGTACCGACGTCGATTCGGAGTGGACGTCTCGAGGATTCCGGGCGGCGGCGCGGCCGGTGGACTGGCTGGGGGTCTCGCCGCGCTGGGAGCGCGTCCGGTGTCCGGTTTCGACACGATCGCGGCGGAGCTGGGGCTACGGGCCGCGCTGCGGACGGCGGACCTGGTGATAACCGGCGAGGGCAGGCTCGATCTCGGCTCGTTCGACGGCAAAGTGGTCGGCGGTGTGGCGCACGAGGCACGGCGACACGATGTGGCGGTACTGGCGGTGGTCGGAACCGCGATTACCGAGGCCGCGGCCCGGATCGCCACTCGCGACATCACCGCGGAGTTCGGAAGTGCTCGGGCCTGGCGCGAGACCACCGAGTGCGTGCGTCGCTGCGTGATCGACCGGTTGAGCCCCACCGCGAAGAGCTGACGCGAAAGAACCGCCCGGAAGAGCTCACAGCGGAACTCGTTCGTCCGGCCGGTAACCGACCACGGCGACGGGTTCCGCCTCGGATCATCGGTACGCGGGGGACGGCACCGGTGCCGTCCCCCACCGCGGCCGAGGAGCGGATCAGGGCGCCTCGTCCGGGGCGATCGCCAACAGTGAGATGATCGCCAGCCCGCGTTGGGCGGCGTCGTTGGTGGCGCAGGTGGCGAAGTCGCCGGACTGGTTGTGCGAGCGGTCGGTGGGGATCTCGTCCACCGGTGAGGCCACCGCCGCACCGTCCACCCTGACCGGTTCGGGCCAGGGCTGCCCGTTGGGATCGGAAGTGAAGCGCTGCCAGCCGCGACGACGCAGCCACGGCTCGTCCAGCTGTTCGCCCGCCCAAGCTGTCACTCGCGAGTAGATCGTCTTGAACACCCCGGGATCGAAGTCGAACCCGAACCTGTCGATCTTCTCCTCGGCGGGTGCCTGCACGTAGCGGGCGAAGTCGAGCAGTGTCCGCCGGAACTCGGGAACATCGACGAGGTCGAGCGTCTCCCACAGGATCTGTTCCCCGCAGAAGGCCATCGACAGGTTGTAACTGCTCTGGTAATCCCCCTTGTCGAGGTTGGTCAGGTGTGCCGTCTCCGGATCGAACCCGACGGCCCCACCCGCCTCACCGGTGAACAGTCCGGCGGGAAAGCCCGCGATGTCCCGCATACCGGTGACGATCCGGTCCCGCCAACGGGTCTCGCCGGTGCGTTCCCACTCGGTCAGCCAGTTGCTGACCAGCGCGTACCAGTCCGGGCCGATGCGTAACCGGGTCGGCACCCGGTCCTGCGAGGGCAGCACGTTGCGCAACGGCGGGACCCGCACCATGGTCTCGTCCGCTCGCAGCGAGGAACGCATCAGCTCCCCCAACAGCTCGTCGGCGGTGAGGTAGTAGCAGAACCGCTTGGTGAACGACTCGGACACCCGTGCCTCCTTGGCACCGTCGCCCCAGTGCGAGACGTTGTGCCGTGAGCCCAACCCGGCGAACCGGCCGGTGTGGTGCGTGTCGACCTCGCTGATGTGCTTGGTCATCGCCCGGGCCAGTCGGAAGGCGTTCGGATCACCGGAGCGCAGGAAGGCGTACCACAGCATCGCGTCGGTGCCTAGCTCGCCGTTGTCCCAGGCGTAACCACCCACGTCGTAGCGCCACTCGTGCCGGTCCGCGTCGTAGGTGTGCATCACGTCGCCGTGGTCCCAGAAGCCGTACCACTGGCGCTGGTCGACCTGTCCCGCGTAGAAGGCGACGTCGCGGTCGAGGGAGTCCTCCAACGCTGACTTCGCACTGCTGCCGCGGTCGGGCAGACTCCACCGGCCGAACACACCGGCACGGTGGTAGCGCTCCGGACGGGCGACCAGCTGCGGCGGCGAGTCCACCACTTCGGACAGCTGGACCGCCCGCTCCCGTGAGGGAGTGGATTCCAGTGCCCACAACCGCATCTCGGTGGAACGCGCGATTCCCTCCGGGGTGCTGAATCCCTCCTGCACGTCCTCGTAGGCCAGTCCCAGCCCGTGTGCCTCGGTGTCGTAGTGCCGCAGGTCCATGGCCTCGCCGTGCGGCGAGTAGGACCACAGGGTCACGGTAGCCGTGTCCCCCGCGGCACCGCGCACGTCGAGCGAACGGGGAAAACGCCGCCAGAAGTCGTGCATCCCCACCCCGAGCCCGCCCGAAACGCCGCCAACGTAACCGAACCCCGAGGCTCGACCTCCCCTACCGGCGTTCTTGAGCCAGCTCGATTCCGCGGAGGTGCGTTTCCACACCTCGAAGTGCTCGGAGGAGCCCTGGAACAACGCGAAGTCGTTCCACAGCGCCAGATCCCGATAGCCCTCCCGAACCTCCCGGGACCACTCGGCCGGTGGCGGCGTGGCGTCGCCCGCGTGCTGCGCGTGGCGCACCGCCTCGCCGGGATCGCGCCGCAACCCGGTGAGCACCCGCACGGGCTCACCCCACACTCCGCCCGAGGCGGTGCCGAACCGGATGTGCCGGTTGTGCGCGTCGTCGGCCATCGGAACGCCGAGCCGCAGTCCCATACCGCGGACGAAGACGTGCCGACTGTCGGCGTCCCAGTAGAAGTTGTGCACCAGGCTCATCGACTCGTCGCCTGCCGCGAGATACACCCGCATGGTCCAGGGCAGCATCTTCCGACCCCCCGCCCCGCGGTTGCGACCGTGGTCGCGTCGGTAGCGCCCGGAAAGCCTGACCACCGCGCGCACCGGACCGCGCTGCTCGATCTCGGCGTTTTCGATCATCCCGGACCACTCGGTCCGCCGTGGTTCGGCGTGTTCCCCGTCGGGGCGGTCCTGCACCAGCAGCGCCAGCCGGCCGTTCTCGGCGGTGACCCGGTCACCGCGTCCGATCGACCGGATCACGTGGGCTCCGCGTCTGCCCAGCCCGATCTCGACCGTGCCGTTGCTCAGCCGGATCTCGTCGCGGTGCTCGGACACGCTCACCGCGTTGTCCGGCGCGGCCGGTTCTCCCGGCTTTAGTCGGTATCCCTCGGCGGCAGCGTTCGCGGCGGCGGTGTGCCCACTCCACTTGAGCGTGCCGTCGGGCCAGTAGGCCAACGGCCAGGACTGCACCGGGACGGGGGCGCCGTCGGCCGTGGTCAGGGCGAACGAGGTTTTCGCCGACATCTCGCCGCGGGACCACGGCACACCCCAGGTCGTGTTGACCGGGGCACCGGGTGCCTTGCCGAGCCAGTGCAGCTCGGTCGGTTGGTCGGAATCAGAACCACCGCGCGGTGTAGCGGCGGCTTCGGAACCACGGACGAACAACGGGGTCGCGGCGGTTACTCCCGCCCCGGCCAGAAATCCACGACGCGCGAACTCGGAACTCGCTGACACGAACAACCTCCGAACGAGGGTCTCGGAACCGTCGCCGAATACGAAAAACGGGTGTGGCGTCAACCGTTGGAATCCCGGGTGGGGCACCCCGGATCAGTCGAGGTGGAGGTTCTCCTCCAGTGCGTCCATCGCCTGACCCCGATCGGCACCGCCGGTGTCCACGAAGAACTCCGCCATACTCTCCGATCTCGTTTCCCGCACGTATCGAACGGTGCCGCGCGGAACAGGCCGCGGCGGTTTCCTGAACCCGATTTTGTGAAACGTTTTATAAAGCGAGACCGTAGAGCCGAAGTGTGGTCCAGTCAACACCCGGGAGGCGCTCGACGACGCGACCGAATCACGACACCCGCACCGCGACGACGGGACAGTGCGGCTCAACCCGGGAATCGACGATCTTTGAACATCGCGAGCAGGCAGGAGCGAGCCCGAGCGGACACACGACGTGAACGCGCCCGGGACCGCCCACCAACTAGCGTCGCGGCAAGGTGGAACGCCGGACGATGAGTTCAGGGGAGTAGATGACACTCTCGTGCTCGTGAGCGGGATCGCCCTCGGTCTCGCCCAGCAACAGCTCGGCTGCGGTGGACCCCATCCGCTCGGCGGGCTGGCGCACCGAGGTCAGCGGAACGGCGGCGGCCGCGGCGAACTCGATGTCGTCGTAACCGACCAGGGCGACGTCCTCGGGCACCCGCACGCCCGCGTCGAACATCGCCTGCAACAACCCGAGCGCCAGCAGATCGTTGGCGCAGAAGACCGCGGTGGGACGCGGTCGCAGCCCCAGCAGTCTCGCCCCGGCGTCCCGACCGGAGGCGACGTCGAGTTTGGCCGTTTCCAGCACCGTCAGACTCTCCGGCCCCAGACCGCCCGCCTCGATCGCACGCCGGGCCCCCACGAGCCGGTCGGTGCACTGCGCCAGATTCGGGGGGCCGCTGATGTAGGCCACCCGCTCGTGGCCGTTCTCGACGAGGTGACGCACGGCCAGCTCTCCCCCTGCGACGTCGTCGACCGAGACCGAGCAGGCGTCGTCGCTGTCGACCACCCGGTCGACGAACACGTAGGGAATCCCGTGGCGCCGGAAGGCCAGCAGGTTCGCCCCGGTGGTGTCGGCGGGGGTCACCAGCACACCACGCACCCGCTGCTCGGCGAACATTGACAGGTAGAGCGACTCGGCTTCCGAGTCCTGGGCACTGTGGCACATCATGACGCCGAGCCCGTGCTCACGCGCGGCGCGCTCCGCGCCGCGGGACATAGCGACGAAGAACGGGTTGCCGATGTCGAGCACCAGCAGCGCGACCATGCGGCTGTCGCCCGAACGCAGTTGGCGAGCCGACTCGCTGCGCACGTAACCGAGTTCGTCGATGACCGCACGGACCCGTGACCGGGTGTCCGCCGATACCCGATCAGGGCGGTTGAGTGCGTTGGAGACGGTCCCGATGGAGACGCCCGCCCGGTGGGCGACGTCCTTGATGCTGACCTCTCCGGTGGTTTTGCGGTTGCTCCCGCCGGTCGACACCACACCTCCCTTGACTCGGATGTACCCCCATCCTATCCTTCGCCTGAGTGAAACGTTTCACCGCTGTCGCTCACGAACTCGACACTGGCGGAACACCCCCTCAGCCCCACCGCTCAACCATCGGAGCAACCAGCGATGCCGGACGAGAACGCCGTCGAGGCGGCCTTGCGGAACCAGCGAATCGAGGCCCCTTCCCGGGTCTACGGACCCCAGGAGGAACCGGCAGTCGAACGACGGGGTGGGCGACGAGCGGGTTGGGGCGCGTGATCGGAGTTTTCCGCTCGCCCTCGGCGAGAAGCCCTGTCGGCGGGGACTCCAACCACCTCCCACCGCGGAGCCCCAACACCGAGCAGGCACACCAGTGAGTCACTCACCAAGCACGAAAGGGCCGATTCGTTGAACGAGCAGCCATCCGAGAACGTGACCGACGAACTGCTGAACCGGTCCCACCGGCTCGGTGCGGATCCGCGCAACACCAACTACGCGGGTGGCAACACCTCGGCCAAGGGCACCGGCCGGGACCCGGTCACCGCCGCCCCGGAGCGGTTGATGTGGGTCAAGGGATCCGGCGGTGACCTGGGCACGCTGTCCGAGTCCGGGCTGGCCGTGCTGCGGCTGGAACGGATGCGCGCGCTGACAGAGGTGTATCCGGGTGTGGAGCGCGAGGACGAGATGGTCGCGGCCCTGGATCACTGCCTGTACGGCAAGGGCGGCGCGACGCCCTCGATCGACACCGCCATGCACGGGCTCGTCGAGGCCGAACACGTCGACCACCTGCACCCCGACGCGGGGATCGCACTCGCCACCGCGGCCGACGGTCCGAAACTGACCGAGGAGTGCTTCGGCGACAAGGTCGTGTGGGTGCCCTGGCGACGTCCGGGATTCCAGCTCGGACTGGACATCGCCGAGGTCCGGAACCGGCACCCGCGGGCGGTCGGAGTGATCCTCGGTGGACACGGCATCACCGCATGGGGCGAGACGAGTGAGGAGTGCGAACGGAACTCACTGTGGATCATCCGCACCGCGGAGGAGTTCCTCGCCGAGCGGGGAGATCCCGAACCGTTCGGGTCTCCGGTACCGGACAACGAGGCACTGCCCGAGACCGAGCGGCACACCCGGGCCGCGGCGCTCGCACCCGTGATCCGGGGACTGGTCTCCACCGACAACACGCAGGTCGGCCACTACGACGACCGACGGGAAGTACTGGACTTCCTGGCACGGGAGAAACACCCCCGGCTGGCCGACCTCGGCACCTCGTGTCCCGACCACTTCCTGCGCACCAAGGTGCGCCCGCTGGTGCTGGACCTGCCACCCACCGCACCGCTGGAGGACGTGGTCGAACGGCTGCGGCAGCTGCACGCCTCCTACCGGCAGCGCTACAGCGAGTACTACCACCGCCACGCCGACACCGACTCGCCGGCCATGCGGGGAGCCGATCCGGCGATCGTGCTGGTGCCGGGCGTGGGCATGTTCTCCTTCGGCAAGGACAAGCAGACCGCCCGGGTCGCCGGTGAGTTCTACGTCAACGCGATCAACGTGATGCGCGGTGCGGAGGCGGTGTCGCGGTACCAGCCGATCGAGGAATCCGAGAAGTTCCGCATCGAGTACTGGGCGCTGGAGGAGGCCAAGCTCGCCCGCATGCCCGCCCCGAAACCGCTGGCCGGTCGCATCGCGCTGGTCACCGGTGGTGGATCGGGCATCGGTAGGGCCACCGCTCGCCGACTCAACGCCGAGGGTGCCTGCGTGGTGCTGGCCGATCGGGACACCGAATCGGCCGAGGAACTGGCCACCGAGCTCGGCGGCCCGGACAAAGCCGTGGCGGTCGGCGTCGATGTCACCGACGAGTCCGAGGTCGGCGAGCTGTTCGCGGTGGCGGCCCGATCCTTCGGCGGTGTGGATCTGGTGGTCAACAACGCCGGGATGTCCATCTCCAAACCGCTGCTGGAAACCACCGTGGCGGACTGGGACCTCCAGCACGACGTGATGGCGCGGGGCTCGTTCCTGGTCTCCCGGGAAGCGGCACGCAGCATGACGGCGGCGGGGCAGGGCGGTGACATCGTCTACATCGCCAGCAAGAACTCCGTGTTCGCCGGGCAGAACAACGTGGCTTACGGAGCCACCAAGGCCGATCAGGCGCACCAGGTGCGACTGCTGGCCGCCGAACTGGGTGAACGCGGGATCCGGGTCAACGGCGTGAACCCGGACGGCGTGGTGCGTGGTTCGGGAATCTTCGCCGGTGGCTGGGGCGCGCAGCGAGCGGCCCACTACGGGGTGAAGGAAACCGAGCTCGGCGAGTTCTACGCCCAGCGCACGCTGCTCAAGCGAGAGGTGCTGCCCGAGCACGTGGCCGCGGCGGTGTTCGCGCTCGTCGGCGGCGACCTGAACAACACGACGGGAATGCACGTTCCGGTCGACAGTGGAGTGCCAGCCGCTTTCCTGCGGTGACAGCGCTCCTTCCGGTGCGAGCACCGTGTCACGCACCGCCGCCCTGCCCGACCACACGGACCGTCCCGTCGGTCACCCGTCGACACCTTTGGGAACGAGATCGCGATGACGAGCAACGAGTTCAACTGCGCCGCTGTCGACCTGGGCGCCTCCAGCGGCCGTGTGGTGCTGGGCAGGGTGGGCAGCGACCTGCTGGAACTGACCGAACTGCACCGGTTCGGGAACAGTCCCTCCCGGGACGAATCCGGGTGGCGCTGGGACATCGGCACGATCCACCGCGAGGTGCTGTCGGGGCTGCGCCGCGCCGCCGAGCACTCCCCCAGCTCGATCGGCATCGACAGCTGGGCAGTGGACTACGGCCTGTTGGACCGGAACGGCACCCTGCTGGCCGATCCACGGCACCATCGCGATCCCCGCAACTCGGGAATGATCGAACGGGTCCGGGAACGGGTCGACGACGCCGAGCTCTACAGCATCACGGGGCTGCAGCAGCTTCCCATCAACACGCTGTACCAACTCGTCGCCTCCCTGGAGGACGACGAGCTGGACTCGGCGGAAACCCTGCTGCTCATCCCCGATCTGCTGACCTACTGGCTCACCGGGGAGATCGGTGCGGAGATCACCAACGCCTCCACCACCCAGCTGTTCGACGTCCGCGGCGAGGACTGGGCGTACGACCTCGCACGGCGGCTGGGACTTCCGAGCCACGTGTTCCCGCCACTGCGTTCCCCGGGGGAGTTCGCCGGAACGCCGCGGGCCGAGGTCAGCGCTCACACCGGGCTCTCCCCATCGGTACGGGTGACATCCGTCGCCTCGCACGACACGGCCTCGGCGGTGGTGGCCGTACCGGCGACCGATCGGCGATTCGCCTACATCTCGTGCGGCACCTGGTCCCTGGTGGGGCTGGAGCTGGACTCACCGGTGCTGACCGAGCGCTCCCGTGCGGCGAACGTGACCAACGAACGCGGCATCGACGGCACCACTCGCTACCTGCGCAACACGATGGGGCTGTGGCTGCTGCAGGAGTGCCTGCGCTGCTGGCGGGAACGCGGACTGCGCGCGGATCTCGACGAACTGCTCGAGGGCGCCGCCCAGCAACCGGCGTTCCGCAGCGTGCTCGACACCGACGATCCGGCGTTCATCGCGCCGCAGGACATGCCCGCCACCATAGGCGCGGCCTGCGTCGCGGCAGGTGAGCCGGTCCCGGAAAGCCCCGAGGCCACGGTGCGGTGTGTGCTGGAAAGCCTCGCGCTGGCCCACCGCCGGACGGTGCGCGGCGTCGCGGAACTGGCCGACCGGGAGGTCGAGGTCGTCCACCTGGTCGGCGGCGGCAGCCGCAACGAACTGCTGTGCTCGCTGACGGCCGACGCCTGCGGGCTTCCGGTGGTCGCAGGCCCCACCGAGGCGACCGCACTGGGCAACGTGCTGATCCAGGCACGCGCACACGGCATGGCCGGTGACCTGTCCGAACTGCGAGCACTCGTGGCGGCCACCCAACCGCTGCGACGTTTCGAACCCGGCGACTCGGCTGCCGCGTGGGATGCCGTGGACCGCCGCGTCCGTGATCGCACGGGCACCACGACACGTGCGACAGTCGAATGAGGACGGCTCTTCGACGGCGTCTTTCGGATGCTCGTGCCGTCGCCGAATTTCCGGAACCGGCGACGGCCCCCTCGTCCGGTTCGGATGCGCGATCGGGGACCGAGCACGTACACCAGAATCGTCGTGGGGGATCACCAGGAAGGAAACCGCTGTTATGCGAGTAGCGCTGTTCGCGACCTGTCTCGGGGACACGCTCTTTCCGGGGGCGGTACGCGCCACGCTACGGGTGCTCGAACGACTGGGGTGCACGGTGGAGTTCCCACCGGGACAGACCTGCTGCGGCCAGATGCACACCAACACGGGGTATCACGAGCAGGCCGTCCCGGCGGTGCGGAGCTTCGTCGCCGCCTTCGAGGGCTACGATCACGTGGTGGCCCCCTCCGGATCCTGCGTGGGCTCGATTCGGCACCAGCACGACATCGTGGCCGAGCGCGGCGGGGACCGGAAGCTGTCCGAGGCGGTCGGCCGGGTCTCGCCCCACGTCTACGAACTCTCCGAGTTCCTGGTGGACGTGCTCGGAGTGACCGACGTCGGCGCCTACTTCCCGCACCGGGTGACCTACCACCCGACCTGCCACTCGCTGCGGATGCTGCGGGTGGGTGACAAACCGCGGCGGCTGCTGAGCGAGGTCCGCGGCATCCGGTTGCTCGAGCTTCCCGAGGCCGAGCAGTGCTGCGGCTTCGGCGGCACCTTCGCGTTGAAGAACCCGGACGTTTCCGTGGCGATGGGGGCCGACAAGACAAGGCACGTGCGTGAGACGGGCGCCGAGGTCCTGTGCGCGAGCGACAGTTCCTGTCTGATGCACATGGGTGGGCTGCTCGACAGGCAGCGCGAGGGGATCCGCACGATGCACCTGGCCGAGATCCTGGCGGGAACCGAGGAGGACCGATGAGCGGAGTCGATCTGGGAATGCCCACGTTTCCGGACGCGGCACGCCAGGCTGTGCGCGACGCCCAGCTGCGCCACAACCTCGGCAGGGCGACCAGCACCATCCGGAACAAGCGTGCCGCGGTGGTCGACGAACTCGACGACTGGGAACAGCTGCGCGCCTCGGGTGCCGCGATCAAAGCGCACACCCTGAGCCGGCTGGACACCTACCTGGAGCGGTTCGAGGCGGCGGTCACGGCCGCGGGCGGGACGGTGCACTGGGCACGCGACGCGGCCGAGGCGAACCGCATCGTCACCGAGCTCGTCCGCGAGACCGGCGAGACCGAGGCGGTCAAGGTGAAGTCGATGGCTACCCAGGAGATCGGGCTCAACGAGGCGCTGGCCTCGGCCGGGATCTCGGCGTGGGAGACGGATCTGGCCGAGCTGATCGTCCAACTGGACGAGGACCGGCCCAGCCACATCCTGGTGCCGGCCATCCACCGCAACCGCTCCGAGATACGCGAGATCTTCCGACGCGAGATGGCGGGTAGTGGCACCCCCGCACCGGCGGACCTCACCGACGACCCGGTGCAGCTGGCGGAGGCCGCCCGCCACCACTTGCGGGAGAAGTTCCTGCGGGCCAACGTGGCCATCTCCGGGGCGAACTTCGCGGTGGCCGAGACCGGCAGCCTCGTGGTGGTCGAGTCGGAGGGCAACGGGCGGATGTGCCTGACCATGCCGGACAATCTGATCAGCGTGGTCGGCATCGAGAAGCTCGTGCCGAGTTGGCGGGATCTCGAGGTGTTCCTGCAGCTGCTTCCCCGGTCGAGCACCGGCGAACGGATGAACCCTTACACTTCCGTGCTCAGTGGCGTGACCGAGGGTGACGGGCCGAGCAACTTCCACGTGGTGCTGCTGGACAACGGGCGAAGCGAGGCGCTGGCCGACGAGGTCGGCAGTCAGGCGCTGCGGTGTATCCGCTGTTCGGCATGTCTCAACGTCTGCCCGGTCTACGAACGTGCCGGGGGCCACGCCTACGGCTCGGTGTACCCGGGACCGATCGGAGCGGTGCTGACGCCACAGCTGTACGGCGTGGAGTCCGAGGACACCGCCTCGTTGCCTTACGCGTCCACGCTGTGCGGGGCCTGCTACGACGTCTGCCCGGTGGCCATCGAGATCCCCGAACTGCTGGTGCACCTGCGCAACAGGACGACACGGGAGCGGAAGGGCTGGTTCGATCGGCTGACCGGCACGGCGATGCGGGGCCTGGGGTGGGTCTTCGGCGACAGCAAGCGGCTGGGCCGGGCGCAACGGATCGCCTCGCTGGGCGGAAGGCTGTTCGGCAGACGTGGGATCGGCAGGCTGCCGTGGCCGATGTCGCGCTGGACCGACGCACGCGACGCTCCCGCACCCGCCCCGGAGTCCTTCCGCCAGTGGTGGGAACGAAACCGGACAGGAAGCGGTGACGAGCGTTGAAACGATCCTCCCACGACGCGCGCGAAGCGGTACTCGGTTCCGTGCGTTCCGCACTCGCCGGTGGTCAACGTGGCTCGGCCGATTCGATACCTCGTGAGTACCGCGGGCGGCGCCACGTCGAAGCCCTGCCCGAGCTGTTCCGGGAACGGGTTGCCGAATACCGCGCCGCGGTGCACACCACCGATTCTGCGGGGGCGCCGGAAACGGTGCTGGGCGTCCTGGAACGGGCCGATGCGCGGCGAGTGGTCGTACCGGAGGGTCTGCCCGCACAGTGGTCGGATCCGGTGGCCGAACGCCACGACACGCTCGAGGACCGTCCCCGGTTGTCGACGACGACGCTGGAGAACGCGGACGCGGTACTGACCACCTGCACGGTCGGCATCGCCACCACGGGCACGATCGTGCTGGATCACGGCCCCGGGCAGGGGCGAAGGGCACTGACCCTGCTTCCCGACACCCACGTGTGCCTCGTCGCCGCCTCCCGCGTCGTCGACGACGTTCCCGCCGCACTGGCGGAGCTGGATCCGGTCGGACCGATGACCTTCATCAGCGGACCGTCCGCCACCAGCGACATCGAGCTGGAACGGGTGGAGGGGGTGCACGGCCCCCGGGACCTTCACGTCGTCATCGTAGGCGACGTGTGAACCTCCCCCGCCGAAACCGGCACGGTGTCGCTCCGACGATGCCGTGCCGGTTTCTCGTGTCACCTCCCCGGCGTGAACCGAGGACCCCACTACGCTTTTCGGATTCTTTCCGATGGGAAAAACGGACCACCGGAAACTAATCGTGTTATTCGGGGTTTCATCGAAGCTCTCTTGACATTGTTACCCGTGATTCCTATACACTCGCCGTCTAATTGGTAAGCGCTTACCAAAAGTGGGAAAATCCGATTTTCCTCCCTCGGAAACCGCAAGAAGCCACTCAACGACGAACCCGACTGGAAGATCCGGGCGATTGCTGCCCCGACACAGTGCAGTGAAACTTCCGACAATCACGGGAACGAACAATGAGAATCGGCACCTCGCAAGCCGGTGAACGCGGCCGGACCCCGAAGATCCTGGGAATGGCCCTGCTGGCGACACTGACCTTCGCGGTACCGGCATACGCCGACCGCGACACGAGCACGGCGAGCGAAACCACCGACGACGTGTCCACCTCGGCCGCGACAACCGGCACCGCCTCGGCCCAGGCGACCTGCGGCAGCGGGTCCTACGACGCCGAGGTGTACACGAACGACGGCAGCTGGATCGCCCGCAACGGCTCCACGACGGTCTACAGCGGCGGCGACATGCGCGCGGCGACCCAGGCGGCCGTGAACAGCCTGACCGCGGGCAGGCAGAGCAAGGAACGAGTGGTGCTGTGGAACTCGGGCACCATGAGCGCGAGCAGCTCCATCGACCTGCCCAGCTACACCGTTCTGGACTCCTGCGGCACGATCGACGTGACCGGCGGTGTCTCCGCCAACAACGCCGTGGTCCGGGGCCGCGACGCCGACCACGTGGAGGTACAGCACCTCAGCGTCACCGGGGCGCCCTACTTCGGGGTCTTCTTCCGCAACGGCGACGACATCCACCTCGGCCAGATCGACCTGCGACTGTCCGGCGGACTCGGCATCCGCATCGACAACCACGGTGACCGCGGCGAACTCACCACCAACGTGCGGATCGACGACGTCTACGTCTCCGGCACCGACAACCACGGCGTGGAGACCTACGGTGTGGACGGACTGACGGTGGGCACCGTGGTGGCTCGCGACGTCGCCTATTCGGGGTTGCTGCTCAACGACACCACCAACGCCACCGTTGGAACGGTCGATGCCCAGAACGCGGGCACCGGCACCGGATACGCCGCTTTCCGGATGGCCAACCGGAACGGACGCGTCAACGGCAGCTACCCGACCAACATCCACGTCGACGAGGTGATCGCCCGTGGCGGTGGCCGAGGCGTGTTCTGCGTTTCCGAGAGCGGCGGAGCCGTGATCGACAACATCGACATCGCCAACACCGGCAACAACGCGATCCTCGTCGAGAACTGCTACAACGTCGAAATCGCGGCGGAAAGCGGTCAGGTCACCGGGCCTGGCACGATCCGGCTGGCCGCGCGATCGGAATTCCCGGTGACCAGAAACGTGACCCTGCACAATCTCACCGTCACCGATTCGGCCATCGTCGAGAACCCGTGCGGTGACAACATAACCATCACCAACAACACGCTGGAGAACTCCTACCGCGACGTGTGCTGAGCCGCGCGGCACGTAACGACGTCCGGTCGAAAACGATCACCCGTGGGGTTGCCGAACGGTAGCCCCACGGATTCGAGTCCCGCCCCTCGACACTGCCACCCGCGACAAAACCGCGGCTTCCCCCATCAGTCGGTGAACCTGTCGAGCACCTTCACGATCTCGTCGATGGCGACCCGGTTACGTGCCGCCCGCAGCATCAGATCTTCGGCGGTGTCCTCGTCCAGTTCAGCGTGCAGGGGATGCCCGTTGATGTCGAGAAAGACCATGGCCGCCGCCCACGCTGTGCGCTTGTTGCCGTCCACGAGCGCGTGATTACTCGCCAAGGAATGCAGCATCGCGGCAGCCTTGGTATAGACATCGCTGTAGGCATCCTCGCCGAACACCGACGCACGCGGACGACCCACCGCGCTTTCCAACAGGCCGTAATCCCGCACGCCCGGAGCCGTGCCGAGCGTAATACGGGCGATCTCGACAACATCGGACACGTCGAGATACTCGATATCGCTCACTTCTCGGCCAGGCGCTCGTTGAGTCCCGCCGAAATACCGGCCACACGGGTGGCCGCGGCGGCGACCTTGCGACGACGCAGTTCGGCGACCACCGCATCGTGGGCCATCGAACGCAGGCTCTTGTCCTCACGCCCGGCCGCCTCACGCAACTGGATCATCTCTTCCTCGGTGAAATCCACATTCAAGGCAGGCATACCTCGTAGCATACCCGCCAGGCACCAAGGTTGGTACCAACCTTGCGGTGCACAAACAACCACAACCGAGAGTTCAAAAGTCCGGCTGTACCGACCGATACGTCCAAGCTCGCGGCGATGTCCGGCAGCGGAGCGGCGAGCACGAACTCCGAAGTTCCCATGGCGAAGACCGCCACGGCAAGCGGAGAAAGCGCGAGAGGCGTTCAAGGGGTCCGAAGGGAAGAGAACAACGCGAAAACGACATCTCCTAACCGCGGTCAGCGCCCCCACGATGCGCACAGCAGTACAACCGACGAAAGCGGTCGGGACGCGCAGAAGAACCTAGTGATCCAGGGAGCCGACTAGGTGGCCGAAAGGCCCACCCCAGCAGCTCTGGGCACATGTGGAGGCATGATTCGGTACACGCCGTGGCTTGCTGGGTGCACGATGCCCCCGTCGGGTATATCCTGGGCATGATCGATGAATGCGACGCTGGTCGCCCTGTACCTCGACGAGGGATCACAGCTGTCTCGACCGTGAAGTTCTCCGACCGCTCGAGCAACTGGAGAGGCGATGCCGAGGCCGATCTCGACCAGGCACGCGCTGCGTGACCTCGCTGGGGCCGCGGTTTTCGTGGGCTGTGTGGCGGTCGTCGCCGTAGTGGGTGCGCTGGCAGCGGGTTCGGCCGGGCAGGAGTACGCGGCGCTGCGCACACCTGCCTGGGCACCGCCGTCCTGGTTGTTCGGACCCGTCTGGACCGTCCTGTACGCGATGATCGCCCTGTCCGGCTGGCTCGTGTGGCGTCGCTCCGGTTCGGTGCGCATGGCACGTATCCCGCTCGGGGTCTATGCGCTGCAGCTCCTGCTGAACCTTTCCTGGACCCCGTTGTTCTTCGGAGCGGGACTCTACGGCACGGCATTCGCCGCCATCATCCTGCTGCTGATTGCCATTGTGCTTACGATCGTGCTGTTCGCCCGCATTCATCTGCCGGCTGCGATGCTGCTCCTCCCCTACGCGGGCTGGACGTTGTTCGCCACCGCGTTGAACGGATCGATATGGCTGCTCAACGCGTGAACCGTGCGGTTTTCCCACCCCGGCACGGCTTTTGCCGATTCGCTGGTTCCGGCATGCTGGAATCCGACCGTCGGGACCCGCTTCGGCGGCCAATAGGGGTGTCCGGCTCGCTGCGGTTCGAGAGTACGAGCACGGCGACGCGCGTCGTCGTGCGGTAACGAGGTGCGGTCACCACGAGTCCCGGCGCGCACTCGGCGGGGTGAGGTCGTGGTTCGACAGCGGGTTGTTCGACAGCGGAAGGGAATCGGCCGGGGTGGATTTGATCATCGAGAGTCGATCCTCGGAGTCGCGGTGGATCGAGCGAGTATGGCGCAGCCGTAGTTCTGCCGCGGCATCGAGGATGATGTCGATCGCGACCTCGCGGCCGGAGCTGGTGATTTGGCAGCAGCACGGCCAGGTGAATGTGGCTGTTCGTGGGCCCGAGTCGAGAGCGAGCCGAGCTCCGGTTCCCGCGGACACGACGTTCTTCGGAATTGTTTTCGCGCTCGGCACGTCGATGCCGCATCTTCCGACCAGCGGACTGGTCGACAGCTCGGTGGAGATTCCCGACGCGACGAGTGCTTCGTTCTGGCTCAAGGGCGGGTGGTGGTCGCTTCCCACCTACGACAGTGCCGAGGCGTTCGTGGAGCGGCTGGTAAGCCAGGGTGTTCTGGACGCTGATCCGCTCGTGGCGGACGTGCTTGCCGGGGTCTCGCCGAAGGTGTCCGAACGCACCCTCCAGCGGCGCTTCGTGACTGCGACCGGGCTGCCCCGTGGCGACGTTCGGCGGATCGATCGTGCCCGGCAGGCCGCGGTACTGCTCCAGGAGGGTGGCTCGGCTCACGACGTGATCGATCGGCTCGGATATTTCGATCAACCGCACTTGGCACGGTCGTTGCTGCGATATGTCGGGCGGAACGCGACGCGGTTGCGTCCCTCGGCGGAACCGGACGAGCCGCTGTCGCTGCTGTACAAGACGGGAACGTTGGCAAACGCATAGCCTCTCGAGCGCAACATGTGATTCAGGAACGAGGAATCGGAGAAGAGAGTATGCGTCGGATCGTTTCGAGTCTGTTCATCTCGCTCGACGGCGTCGTCGAATCGCCGGACCAATGGCAGCACGACTTCGACGAGGAGATGGGCGCGTCGCTGGCCGCTACGCTGGAGACCACGGACACAGTGCTATTGGGCAGGGTGACCTGGACCGAGTGGGCCGGGTACTGGCCATCCTACGACAAGGGCGGCGAGGACTCGGAATTCGCCCGGTGGATCAACGAATCACCCAAGTATGTAGCTTCGACCACCTTGGACAGCGTCGAGGAGTGGCCGAACAGTTTTCTGATCGAAACCGATCTGACGAGCGCTGTCGAGGAGCTCAAAGCCGGGACGGGGAAAGGGATCACCGTGGCAGGCAGCCCCGGTCTTGTCACGTCCCTGCTGTACCGGGATCTGCTCGACGAGCTGCGGCTGCTGATCCATCCGGTGATCGCCGGTAATGGTCGCGGGAAGTTGTTCGCCGACGACAGCCCGTTGAAGAATCTCGAGCTGGTGAATTCCGAATCGACCAGCAGCGGCACGATCATCGCTACCTATCGACCGAGATGATGGGCGTTCGAACGATCACCGTCGTATCGATTCTGCCGATCGTGGCGGCAGTGGCATGGATCCCATCAGCACGCTGCGGGGAGTTCGCTTTCTCGCCTGGCGGGGCTCGCGGTATTCGGACCTCGTCAGAACGAGCCGGTGCGCACGCTCCCGACACGTTCGTAACTCGTGACGAGGACCCCGTTGCTCGTCGGCGAGGACTTGGCCAGCCGCAGTCCGGTCGGGACAGTGCCGTCGGCGAACAGTCGTTTCCCGCTGCCGAGCAGCAGCGGGAAAGTCATCAACCGCAGCTTGTCGACCAGGTCGTGTTCCAACAACGTCTGGACGAGTCCGTGACTGCCGTGCACCTGCAGCTCGCCCCCGTCCCGGTGTTTCAGCTCCTCGACGGCGCCCACGAGATCGGAACCCAGCAGTGACGCCCCTTCCCAGTCGACGCGCCGCAGCGTCCGCGAGGCGACGTGCTTGGGGCGTGTGTTCAGTGCCCTGGCGACGTTGTCTTCCTCGTCGTGCACGTGGGGCCAGTAGGCGGCGAAGATCTCGTAGGTGCCGCGCCCGAGTAGGAAGTCCTCGGCCCCGGCGAACCACTCGTCGATCTGCCTGCCCAGCTCGTCGTCGAAGTAGGGGACCACCCACCCGCCGTGGTCGAAGTCCCCTTCCCGGTCCTCTTCGGGGCCACCGGGAGCCTGCATCACACCGTCGAGACTCACGAATGTCGTTACCACCAGTTCGCGCATGAGCAGTCCTGGCTCCCACGGTCGGGTGAACCAACCGGCCGGGCCGCGACGTGGCCCGGTTCGGTCGGTCGATGGCTTTCCCTGGACACCCCGATTCTGCCTCCCACCGGCGTTCTCCCGCACACCGAGGAGCTCGCTGCCGATCTCGAAAACGAGCACACTCGACCGCAGCAGTCGCGAGCCCGAGGAGCCGTTCGATGAGTACCGGATTCGAAGACGCGTCCCCAGTAGCGGTGCGGCGTCCCAGTTCGCAAGTGGTCGAACTGACGGTCGGCGACGCCACGAAACGCAACGCGCTCAACCGGGCGGGTTGGGACCTCCTACGGCGCACCGTCGAGCGGATCGGCACCGAGGAAACCACGCGCGTGGTGGTGCTTCGCGGCCGCCACGGCACCTTCTGCGCCGGATCGGACATGACCGAATGGGTCGATGCCGACCTGGACTCCGTGGAGGATTCCTTCGCCCGGATGGAAGCGGCCTTCCACGCCGTCGAGCGGTGCCCCGTACCGGTGGTCGCCGAGATCAGCGGCGTCGCGGCCGGAGCGGGATGTCAACTCGCTCTCGCCTGCGATCTGCGGTACATGAGCACCTCCGCCCGCATCGGGATGCCCATCATCCGACTCGGTATCAACACCAGCCCGGCGTTCGCGGCGCGGATGGTCTCGCTCGTGGGCCCGGCGCGAGCGCGGCGGCTGCTGTACACGGGAGAACTGCTCGACGGCGTGGCCGCCGTGGCCGAGGGGCTGGTCGAATGTGCCGTTCCTGAAACGGAGTTGACCGAACGCACCGAGGAACTGCTCACCGCGATCGTCGAGAAACCGCCGGCCGCCATCCGCGCGGCGAAGGCAGCCGTCGCCACGGCACTGGACCACCCACCATCCAACGGCAGCCCGGCCGTGGACCCCGAGACGTTTCCGACGAACATCAGGGGATTCCTCGGAGCCTGATCCCGCTCACCCCGAAGCGACTCCTCCGTAGGTGAGTGGAGCATGCGCGCCCGGTTCGGCGACTCGTCAACGGCGAGTTCGCGTCATCCGGTCGGGAGCCGTTGGCGAATGCGAGCCCGCGTGCTGTCGCGAACCTCGTCCTCGGTGACGCCGGGAGCGATGGCGACCAGTTCCAGGCCGTCCGGGATCACGTCGAGCACCGCCAGATCGGTGATGATCCGGTTGACCACCCCCGAGCCGGTCAACGGCAGCGTGCACTCCTCGACGATCTTGGGGGTTCCGTCCTTGGCCACGTGATCGGTGAGCACGACGATCCGCCGGGCACCGACGACGAGATCCATGGCACCACCCATGCCCTTGACCATGGCGCCCGGGATCGTCCAGTTCGCCAGATCACCGTTCTCGCCGACCTGCAGGGCTCCCAGGACGGCGATGTCGATGTGGCCACCGCGCATCATCCCGAACGAGGACGCCGAGTCGAAGTAGCTCGCTCCGGAGGTGACCGTCACGGTCTGCTTTCCCGCGTTGATGAGATCGGCGTCCTCCGCTCCCTCCTCCGGGAACGGGCCGAGGCCGAGAATGCCGTTCTCGCTCTGCAGCGTCACGCGCACGTCCTCGGGGATGTGGTTGGCGACCAGCGTCGGGATACCGATCCCGAGGTTGACGTAGTCGCCGTCGCCGATCTCGGCGGCGGCGATCTCCGCCATGCGCTCACGGCTCCAGGCCATGGCTACCTCCTGCTCGAAGTTTTCCGGTCGGATTGTCGGGATGCTCGCTCTGCGGCCCTCCCCTGCCGGCTCCCGCTCCGGGCGGCCCGACATCGGGGAGGTGGTTCGAAGGGGCGTGTTCAGCCCCGCGAACGCTCCGCGGGCCCGGTCAGCGCGTCGGAGTCCGCACGGTGCGCTTTTCGATGTCCTTGAGGCGCGGTTCGGCGTGAACCAGGCGGTCGACGTAAATCCCGGGGGTTACCACCCGCTCCGGATCCAGGTACCGCTGGTCGAGGTTCTCCGTCTCGACCACGGTGGCTCTTCCGCAGGTCGCCACGACCGGGTTGAAATTTCGCGCGCTGGCCCGATAGGTGAGATTGCCAGCGGGATCGACGGTGTGGGCGTGCACCAGTGCCAGGTCGGCGACGATCCCCCGCTCCCGGACGTAGGTCCGCCCGTCGAACTCGGCCGAGGGCTTTCCCTCCGCCACCGGGGTTCCCACCCCAGCTCGGGTGTAGAACGCCGCGATCCCGGCCCCACCCGCTCGCATCCGCTCGGCCAGCGTCCCCTGTGGTGCGAACTCCACGGCCAGCGTCCCGTCCAGGTACTGCCGGGCGAACAGCTTGTTCTCGCCCACGTAGGAGGCGATCACCCTGTCCACCTGGCGGTCCTCCAGCAGCAGCCCGAGGCCCTTGCCGTCGATCCCCATGTTGTTGGACACAACCGTCAGACCGGTGACCCCGCTGTCACGGACGGCCTCGATCAGGTCGTTCGGGATGCCGCACAGTCCGAAGCCACCGACCGCGATCGTCATCCCGTCCGTGAGCAACCCGGCCAGTGCCTCTCGAGCATCGGTACACAACTCGGACAACTCGTCACCTCGTGTCTCGGGTCCACTGAACGAACAGGCGGCAGTAAACGGGTCACTGGGTCTCTGCCGCAAGAATTCAGGACGAACGAGCCCCGAACCGCTCGCCGATCGACCACCGCACCGACAGTGCGTCCACTCCACGAACGCTAGGATGACGGTCGTGAACGACGGCCCGAACGCCCACCTGGTCCCCCGGATCGGCTCCGTGCTGCGCGCGCTCTCCGCCACCAACGAGGCAGGCGCGGCCACCAGCGACCTCGCCAGGGCAACCGAGCTGCCACGACCGACGGTGCACCGACTGCTCAGCTCGTTGACCGAAGAGGGCTTCGTCGATCGCGACCGTCGAACCGGACGGTGGTTCCTGGGTCCCGAGCTCTACCTGCTGGGCCAGACCGCGGGCACCCGCTACGACGTGACGCACCACGCCCGCGCCCACGTGCATCGGCTGGCGGCCAGAACCGGTGAGAGCGCGTTCTTCTCGGCACTTCGGGGCGAGGAAACGGTGTGTCTTCTGCGGGAGAACGGCGACTTTCCGATCCGTTCGTTCGTGCTCCACGAGGGTGCCCGGTTCCCACTGGGAGTCGTCTCGGCGGGACTGGCCCTGCTCGCTTTCCTCGACGACACCGAGATCGACGCCTATCTCGGACGCACCGATCTGACCGACCGGTGGGGCAGGTCGCACTCCGCCGAGGCGATCCGGGAGCGCATCGCGCGCACGCGTCGCGACGGCTACGCCGTCAACCCGGGACTGGTTGTCGAGGGGAGCTGGGGAATGGCCGCGGCCGTGTTCGACCGGTCCGGCCGCCCCGCTTGGGCACTGACCCTGACCGGTGTCGAGACCCGGTTCCGCCCGGAGCGTCGCCCCGAACTCGGCGCCCTGCTGCTGCACGAGGCCCACAACCTCGGCCGCACGCTCGACGTCCCGGAGCACCGGGCAGCGCGTTGACCAGGAACCGCAGCTCACGACACCAGCGGACCTCATGCACACCGGTTTGTACACTGGCTTGTATCCCAACCGAGGAGAGCGATGCCGTCCGGCAGGACCCACGCCGTCTACCTGCGCCTGCGCGAGCTGATCGAGAAGATGGAACTACCTCCCGGGGCGCAGCTGAGCGAGACGAGCCTGGCGGAGCGCCTCGAAGCCTCCCGCACACCGAGCCGGCACCGCCCTTCCACCGGCTGACCGAACGGTTCGACCTGGCCGGCACCACCGCCTGCCACAACGCGCAGCTCGCACGGACGATCGCCCACCAGCGTGGCCGGTCCGCACGGCTGCTCGAAGTCGCGCACTCGGCGATCCAGCGACTGCCCGGCTCCGCGCGGGAACACCGGCGGATGTGTCGTGCGGTGCTCGCCGGTGATGCCGAGGAGGCCGCGACCACACTCACCGAGCACCTCTCCCGCACGCGGCAGGCGACCATCGAGCGGCTCACCACCGGGATCGACGCGGGCACCTTCGCTGTCGAGATCGGGCCGGCCACGTGAGCACGACGAGAGCGAAGGGCGTCTCGCTTTCGGAGGGCGTCTCCCCGCGACTGGTGTTGCTGCTGGTGTGCGTCGTCTGCACCCAGACCACCCTCAACCTGGCGCGACCGCTGATCTCGTACCGCACCATCTCCCTCGGTGGCGGCGAGGTCGCGGTCGGACTCATCACGGCTGCCTACGCGATGCTGTCGCTCGTGGTGGCGTTACCGCTGGGCCGCTACACCGACCGCAACGGCGGAACCGTGCCGGTGCTGCTCACCGGAACCTGTCTGCTCGTCGCGGCGCCGCTGTGGTTGGCGAGTTCTACCTCGCTGCCGGGGGTGACCATCGGGTCGGCCGTGCTCGGCCTGGGGCACATCGTGTTCATGATGGGTGGTCAGCGCTTCATCACCACGGTCTCCACCGACGACGCGCTGGACCGCGACTTCGGCCTGTTCACCGCCGCCGTGTCCGTCGGGCAGATGCTCGGCCCGCTCGGCTCGGGGCTGCTGCTGGGAAATGCCTCCGGGAAGGCGTTGACCGGGGCGACGAGCGAGGCCTTCCTCGTCGGGGCGGTCACGGCCGCCGTCGGTCTGCTGCCCGCACTGCTGCTGCGCCGCGGCACTTCCGGCACGTCCCGCCCTCCTGAGACAGGCGACCGGCGGGGAACGCTCAGCCTGCTGCGCAGGCCGGGGATGGCCACCGGGTTGCTCACCAGCCTCGCGCTGCTCGGCGCGGTCGACCTGCTCACCGCCTACCTACCGCTGATAGCCGAGAACCGCGGCATCGCTCCCGCTCTGGCCGGTGTACTCCTGGCGGTGCGGTCGGCGGCCTCGATCCTCTCGCGACTGGGGTTGGGGTATCTGGCGGCGCGGTGGCAGCGACGCACCCTGATCGTCACCAGCTGCCTCGGTGCCGGGACATGCCTGGCACTGGTCATCGCACCCGGGCTGGGAGTGGCGGCGATGGCCGCCGCACTCGGAATCGGCGGATTCCTGCTCGGAATCGGCCAACCGCTGACCATGACCGCGGTGGTGCGAACGGCGGGTGCGGCCAACCGCGGTTCCGGGCTCGCGCTGCGGCTGTGGACCAACCGCGCCGGTCAGGTGGTGCTGCCCGCCTGCGCGAGCGCGGTGTCCGGTTCGCTGGGCGCGGCGAGCGCCCTGCTGTTCGCCGCGGTGGTGCTGCTGGCCACCGGCGGGCTGGCCCGGTTCGGCCCGGGCGAGGACGCGCACGCGGAGTGAGCGGCGTGCGGTGACTTCGGCGGGACGCCGGTAAGCCACCGCGATCCTCTCACGCGCTTCGAGTTTCGCAACGAGCCGTTGGTGATTACATCTTACGGGTATATTTCCTGGATCACCTTCGACTCACGTAGTTACGCTCGGAAACCGTGAGCGGGCAAAAATGCGGGCACAGCAAGAGAATGGTAGTCCTCGCGCTCGATTCGCTGGAGCGGTCCTTCCGGCTCGCTCGAGCAGGACACCCTTCCTGGAAGAAAACCGCACAGCAGGCTCGCAGTTTTTGCCCGGAAATTTGCTCCGAAATCGTACAGGCTCGCCGTAACGGCACTGCTCCGGACCCGGAAAGCCTCGACTGGGATGCCTACCTGTACAGACGCACGGGACTGACCAGGCAGGAACGCGACACTCTGAAGCAGCCAGCCGCGAAGAGCGATCCACCGAAGAAGAAATCAGGCACGCTTGGCCGTTCCGAGGAACACGGTCTCCGCCGGGCCGAACAGCGTCGATCACCACATTCCTTCTGCGTTGTGTGCGAGCTCCACCTTCCCGTCGAAGCCGTTCAAAAGGGCCTTCGGTGGCACAAGCAGTGCCGGCCGACCGAATGTCTTCGTTGTGGACGCATGGTCCCGAAAAACACTACCCACAAGTTTCGTTGCAAAAATGGCTGCGAAAGCAGCAGAAAAAGCCATTCCGGGTCGCCGGGAAAACATTCGAAAAAACGATCCCGCACGACACCGTGGCAACGGGCGAACCTCGAGCTTCAAGCCGCTCAACGCAAACAGGCGAAAAGGCAAGCCGAGCTCTCACCAGGACCAAAATCTCGCAAACCACCTCCAGCAAGATTTATCAGCGGTGGTGGACTACCGGAACACAACCGTCGCAAGCATTGAACCTGTTCTCACAGGGCCGCCTCATCGCTCCCTCGGCTTGTAAGCAGCACAACCCGCGAGACGGCGAAGAGCGCGCAGGCGCTGAGCACGATCGCCGGCCCGGAGGGCAGGTCGAACGTGTAGGAGGCACTCAACCCTCCGAGGGTGACGATCACGCCCACCACGACGGTGGCTGTCATCATGGTCGCGAGCGTGCGGGTGAACAGTCCCGCCGTCGCGGCCGGGATGGTCAGCAGCGCGATGAGCAGGACCACACCGACCAGTTGGATGAGCACGACCACGGCCAGGGCTATGGCCGCCAAGAGCACCAGTTCCAGCGAGAAGACCGGCAGGTTGCGGCTCAGCGCGAAGTCGCGGTCGGAGGAGTGGGCCAACAGCGGCCGGTAGTACAGCACGACGAAACCGAGGAGCACCAGCGCGACCGCGCCGAGCAGCGGCAGGTCGCCGCGTGGGATCGACAGCAGCGAGCCGAACAGGAAGCTGCGAGCGTTGGCGGTGTATCCCGGGGTGAGCTGGACGAAGACAACTCCCAGCGACATGCCGACGGCCCACAGCATCCCGATCAGCGTGTCGTTGCGTTGCCGGACGAAACGCCGCAGCACACCCATGATCACAGCGGCGAGAACTCCGAAGAGCATGGCCGTCACGGACGGGTCGAGCCCGAGCAGGAAGCCCAGCCCGACTCCACCGTAGGAGGCGTGCGCGATACCGCCGCCCACCAGGACCTCCCGGTTGACCACCACGAGGGAACCGACCACGCCGAGCACCACACTGGCCAGTACCGCCGCGATGACGGCGTTCTGCATGAACTCCAGGCGCAGCGCCTCGATCACATCGAACCTCCGATCGGACTCGCGTGTTCCGGGAGGTGGTCACCGGTGTTCGACGGTGGACCCCCGGCTCGCCGCGGCGAATCGTCCTGCTGCCCGTCGCCGGACCACGGCGTCAGACCGTGGTCGACGGTGACGCCGCACGTCGCCAGGGAGGCGGTGCCTTCGATGTCGTGGGAGGCCACGACGACTGTCACGCTGCCGATCAGCGAGGACAACAGCTTTTGGAGCCGCTCGGCCGACTCGGCGTCGATGCCCGCCTCGGGTTCGTCCAGCACGAGCAGGTCCGGCTCGGTGGCCAGTGCCCTGGCGAGCAGGACACGTCTGCGTTGTCCGGTCGACAGGGCCGCCACGGGGCGTGCGGCGAGCTCCGCGAGACCGACCCACCGCAGGAGCTCCGTTACCGCCGCGCGGTCGGCGGCACGCAGTCGTTGTGGCAACCAGGTCGAACGGATACGCCCCATCGCGGTGAGGTCGCGGACCGTCATGGGGAACTCGAGGTCGAGCCGCGCCGCCTGGGGCAGGTAGCCGATGCGTCCCCGAGCCCGGCGCGGCGACCGACCGTGGATCTCGACCGTCCCGGCGAACGGGCGCACCAGACCGACGAGCAGCCCGAGCAGGGTGGACTTTCCCCCGCCGTTGGGGCCGGTCACCGCGAGACACTCGCCCGATGCCAGTGTCAGGTTCGCCTCGGACAACACGGGGGTGGCACCGTATCCCGCACGGACCCCGGTCAGTGTCACGGCGTTCGGCGAACTCATCGGGAGCCGTCCCGCAACGCGTTCGCGAGTTCGGTCGCGACGTGGCGCATGTTCTTCTCCCAGTCACGTGCCAGCGGGTCCAGCGGTTTCACCGTTGCTCCCACCTGCTTGGCGATGGTGCGCGCGTCGTTCTTCGAGAACTGGGGCTGGACGAACACGGCTCGGATGTCACGGTTCTCGGCCCGCTCGACGATCTCGCGCAACCGCGCGGCGCTGGGCTCCTTGCCACCGGACTCGATGGGGAGCATCTTCAGGTCGTAATCGCCTGCGAAGTAGTTCCACGCCGGGTGGAACGACATGAAAGTACTGCCGGCGACGGGTTCGAGCTCGCGCGTGATGTCGGCGTCGACGGTGTCGACGCGCTCCTTGAACCGCCGCAGATTGTTCCGGTAGTCCGCCTCGTGAGCGGGGTCGACCTGGCTCAGTGCTGCCGCGATCGTCTCGGCCTGGGTCTTGACCCGCTGTGGGGAGAGCCAGATGTGCGGATCCGGCTTGCCGCCCGCCAGTTGCCCGCGGTCGACGTTCTTCCAGGTCCGCACCCATCGCATGTCGTCACCACCGGCCGCCTTGATCCGGTCGGTCATGGAGCGCTCGAAGGGCACGTCCACGCCGAAGTAGACATCCGCCTCGGACAGGGACCGCAGTTCGGACGGCTTGGGTTCGTACAGCGCGGGCGAGGCCGCGGGAGGCAGCAGCACGGTGGTGTCGACGTGCTCACCGCCGATGTGCTCCACGAAGTAGCGCTGCGGCGGGATGCTCACGAATGCCCGCAATGGCTCGACGGCGTCTTCACTGGAGCTCTGCTCACTTCCCCCGGTTCCGCAGGCACCGGCCAGCACACCGGACACCGCCAGCACGAGCGCCAGCGACTTCCGTGCGCCGCGCGGCTTTCGCCGTTGTTCGAACAAGTCTCGACTCACCTCGAATTCAGACACGTTGGGTAATCGGCCGGGCGGGAACTCCCACTGTCCAGCGACATGAAAATGAAAACCGTTACCAACAGACTGTGTCAATCACCCGACGAGACTTACGAGTGTGCAAAAGATCACCATCTCGGGTGCTCGCGCGAAGCGGCATCGAAGGCAACGCGCCCCGTTCCCGGGAAGACTCCCGGTCATCGAACCGATCACCGGGTACGAACCGCGGCTGCCCCGAAGAGACGGCCGGACGAAACGGACTCACTCTCCCCCGGAGTCCGGTGAGGCGGCCTCCCCGTCCCGACGACTGGTCCGACGCGGCGTGCTCGGCACGTAGAGACCGAATCGCAGACCCAGCATTCGGATGACGAAGCAAACAGCCGCGGCGACCAGTGCGCTGGCCAGACCGTAAACTCCCATCCGCTCGGCGAGCACGGTCACCGCGGCCCCCACCATGGCGGGCACGACGTAGAAATCACTGCTCAACACCGTCGGAACGCGGCGGATCAGCACGTCGCGCATCGTTCCGCCACCGACGGCGGTGATCGCCCCGAGCAGAACCGCCTGCACCCCGTCCAGCCCGAATTCCAGGGCCTTGCTCGCACCGGTTACGCAGAAAACGCTCAGTCCGACCGCGTCGAAGATCGTGATCAGTGCGGAGAACCGTTCCAGCGGCAGGCTCAGGAAGAACGCGAGCAACGCACCGGCCGCGGCCACTCCGAGATAGCTGAGGGCGTTGAAGGTGGCCGGTGGCAGTGAGCCGATGAGAACGTCCCGAACGATACCGCCGCCCAACGCGGTGACTATTCCCAACGTCAGCACCCCGACGAGATCCAGCCGTACCGCGCGTACCGCGGTAAGCGCGCCGTTGAGACCGAACGCGAATGTTCCGGTCAGGTCGAGGGCCAGCAGCAACGGTGTCTGGGTCATCGCCCCAGTGTGCCGGGCGCCTCGGAAGTTCCCGGTATAGCGGGCTAGGCGATTCCCAAAACATGAGAGACAATTCGCACTTTCCGGAATTCGACAACCGCACTCACTCGCTCGCGGGAAACACCGAAAAACGCGCCGAAACACCCGACACGCCGTTTTTACCCGGCATTCACCGAATATCTCGGAGTGACACACGACAAGGTGTGATGTGCGTGGTGAACCGGACTTCGCGTGGGCGAATCGGGCAATAATGGGAGTGAACCACGAGACGCGGCGGAAGTCCGAGCGGCGTACTCATGATCATCGGGAGGTGGAGTGTTCTCCGTCGGTGCGGTCACCCGACAACGGCCGTGGTGGAGCGGATTACTGTATCTACTGCGAATTGTCGTTCCTTCCTGGCTGCGCAGAATGCTGCGTCCGGCCCCGATACCGGTGGACTGGAGCCGGGTCGGTGTGGCCGCACTGGGAATAGCCGGTCCGCAGGCGGTGGGGCTGGCGAGCGGACGGATCGCCGAGACGATCCTGCTTTCGCTCGGAGCGCTGTGCATCAGCTTCTCCGACCTGACCAGCTCCTACCGGTACCGGCTGCGCCGGGTGGGGCTGACCGTGGTGCTGGGAGGTGTCGGCTTCGCCCTCGGCATTCACGCACCCGGACCGTGGTCCGCCGCGGTCGTGGTGGTGACGGTTTCGGTGCTGTCGGTGCTGGCGAGCCGGATGGGCGACCTCTGGGCGGCGGCGGGCACCCAGATGCTGACGTTCTGCATCGTGGCCACCGGCCACCCCGCCGAGACGATGAGCGCTAACGGACAACTGTGGTGGTTCGTGGCGGGTGAGCTGACGGCGTTCGCGCTGATCGCCGCGACCTGGCCGTTCCGTCGCACAGCACCCGCACGGCAAGCGGTGGCGCGGGTCTTCGACACGACCGTTCGGATGCTCACCGCCGAGAACCCCAGGACCCGTACCGACGCGCGGCAGGCCCTGACCAGAGCACTGGACGAGGCGCACGACACCCTGATCACGGTCACGGCGGGAGCCACCGCGCGCAGTCGCGTGCACGATCGGCTCCACGTGGTGCTCTCACAGGCCACACCGATGGTGGAGGCCTCCGTGGCCCTCGCGCACGCGGGCAGCAGGCCCCCGGAACGCACCCTGACCACGATGCGCACCCTGGCACGGTGCGTGCGCTCCGGCGCGACCCCGTCACCGTCCCGACCGACCACGCACGAGACCTCCACAGCCGTACGAGCACTGGAGCAGTCCCTGGCGGGATTGATCGACTCGCTGCGCACCGCGAAGCTCTCCGACCCCACCGAGCTGGCCGACAGGCGGGACCGCCGCGCCCGGTTCCGGGCCTGGCGAGAGGGCCTGGCGGTGGGGCGCAGCGGCTGGCTGCTGGCATCGCGGATGGCGCTGTGCCTGGCCGTGGCCGAGGTGGTGGGGCTGGCGCTGCCGCTCGAACAACCGTACTGGGTCGCCCTCACCGTGGCGCTGATCCTGAAGCCCAATTCGGGTTCGGTGTTCGCGCGCGCGATGTTGCGCGGCATCGGCAGCGTGCTCGGCGTGGTCACCGCGGCCGCACTGCTGGCCCTCGTGCCGCACGGCTGGTGGCTGCTGCCGTTCATGGTGCTGCTGGCCGCACTGGTGCCCGACTCGTTGAGCCGACACTACGGCCTGTTCACCGGTGTGGTGACGTGCCTGGTACTGCTGAAGATGGTCCAGGTGGAACCGATACCGGCACTGCCAGCGGTGCGATTGATCGACTCGCTGCTCGGCTGCGCCATTCTGCTGGTGATCGGCGTCCTCTTCTCTCCGCTGCGGCGACAGACGCCACTGGCTCGACGGTTCGCCGCGGCTGTGGAGACGGTTTCGGAATACGTGTCGCTGTCGCTGGGCGGAGTCGAACAGGGGCGGTCGACGGCACGCCGTCGTAGCTACCGGCAACTGTCCGAGCTGCGTGCCGCGCTGCGACAACGCCTGGTGGAACCCACCTCGGCGAGCACCGCGGAGAAGTGGTGGACCTCGATCATCGTGCTGGAACGACTCGTGGACGGCGCCACCGAACGCGCCATTCACATCGAACGGGGTGACGAGGCGTTCAGCCTGCAGCACACCCAGCGGATCGTGTCGAGCATGCGATCGACGGCACGCCAGTTGCGAGAGGTCGCCAGCACCGGGGCGGCGGAGCCCCCCGCCACCCTTCCCGACCGACTCGCCGAGCTCGGCGACGAGATCAACGAACGACAGCGGGAACTACCCGCCCGGCAACGGGCACGTGCCGAGGCCGCACACCACTGATTCCCGCGCACCGCCGATCGAGATGCTGGTCATGCGACGGCGTCCGGTCCGGTGCTCCGGATGGCGGCTTCGCGAGCGACCAGCAAGGATGGGAGTGGGAGTTTCCGGAGGTGATGGTGTGCACGATGCGCTCACACTGGGTGTGGAGGAGGAGTTCCACCTCGTCGACACCACCACCGGGCGGTTGTCCGACGCCGGTCCCCGGCTCGCGGGAGAACGCTTGACGGGTGTGGCGCCGGGACGGGTGGATCCGGAAATGCTGTCCTCTCAGATCGAGTTGTCCACCCCCGTGTGCACCGAACTGGCCGAACTCCACTCGGAACTGCTCCGACTCCGTGGCGAGCTGGTAACCGCGGCGAACGAGCGGGAGAACAGTCTGATCGCCAGTGGTACGTATCCGGGAACCCAACGGGTAGCGGTGACCCCGAAAGCGCGCTACGAGGAAACGATGGCCAGGTTCGGCGTAGTGGCACGGCAACAGCTGGTCTGCGGCTGTCACATCCACGTCGGAGTCGACGACCCCGAGGACGCCGTGGCGGTGATGAATCGTGTTCGCCCCTGGATGTCGGTGCTGCTGGCCCTTTCGGCGAACTCACCGTTCTGGCGCGGCGAGGACACCGACTACGCCAGCTACCGGGCGCAGATCTGGTGGCAGTGGCCGAGTGCCGGTATGCCGGGGCTGTTCGACTCCTACGCCGACTACGTGGCCTCGACGCAGCGTCTGGTCGACGTCGGGGTGCTGCGGGACCGCGAGATGCTCTACTGGGACGTGCGCCCCTCGGAGCACGTTTCCACAGTGGAATTCCGGGTTTGCGACGTGGACCCACGTCCGGAACAGACCGTGGTGCTGGCCGGGATCGCCCGAGCACTGACCGAGCGGTGCGTGGCAGAGCGACGAGACCGCGTACCGCCGCGTGTTCCCAGGCCGGAGCTGGAGCACGCGGCTCGTTGGCGGGCCGCCCGTTCCGGACTCTCCGGCGAGCTCGTCGACCCGATCTCGGCGCGTTCCCGGCCCGCCGAACAACAGGTACGACGCATGCTGGACTACTTGGAGGCGTCGTTGCGCGCCCACGGCGACCACGAGAGGGTTCGCGGTTGGATCTCCCGGCTGCTGAGCGGAAACACGAGCGTGGCCGCGCAACGAGACGCGTTCCGTAAACGGGGCAATCTGGACGACGTGCTCGATGCGATGACCGTCACCCACAACGGGGAGTGAGCGGCCGCTGCGGAACCAGTGCCGGAACGTGACGGCCCAAACGCGAGGAACGGACGAATTCCGAAACTCGGCCGGGGCGCTTCACCAGCCGGAACGGGCTCACCGAGGACCGGGAGCAACACATCGGGTATTGACGCGGGGTCCGCGGGTAACCGACCATCCCGCCGGATTGATCACGATCGTCCGTAACAAGCCCACAAGGCACGGGAGGATCACCATGAGTCCGGACGGAACGAACGGGACGGATCGGAACACCGAGGGTGGACTCGGCCGACGGAACTTCCTGAAACTGGGTACCGCGGGAGCCGCGGGACTCGCGCTGGCGGGAACCACCGCGAGTACGGCGATGGCGTCTTCCCGAACCACGGCCGCTCCCACCTCGGTGAACACCGCGGCGGCGGTGACCACGATGCCCGACCCCGCCCCGGTGGACCTGAAGCAAGGGGGCGGTGTGACCTATCACGCCAGTCCCGGTGACACTCCGGAGTTCCACGTCAACGACTTCAACGGGCTCAAGAACGCGCTGGAGAGCGCCGGTGACGGCGACATCATCCGCGTCGCCGACGACGCGGCGATCGACATGACAGGCGCGGAGAACACGCTCTCGATCGGTACCGGTGTCATCATTTCGGGAGGCCGCGGCAACAACGGCAGCCTCGGCGGGTTGATCTACACCACCAGGAACCGGAATCCGGTGGCCGACAAGGCGCTGCCCATGTTCAAGACCTACGGGGACCGGGTCCGGTTCACCGGTATACGGCTCCAGGGGCCTAGGCTGGCGAACTACTGGGACCCGGAAGGCTACGACGGCAACCCCTACGACGACACGGCCTACGACAACTACCTCATCGGCGGTATCCACTTCCTCGGCGACGACTGCCGGGTGGACAACTGTCAGCTGTACGGCTTCACCCACGCGGCCATCTCGGTCGGCGCCGGTGGCTACCAGGTTTCGTCCCGGATCGATCACAACAGTATCCACAACAACCCGATGGAGCACTTCGGTTACGGCGTGAACCTCTACAACGGCCATTCCGTGATCGAGTGGAACTACTTCGACTACAACCGGCACTCCATCGCCGGCTACGGCTACGCCAGCAACGGCTACACGGCTCGTTACAACCTGGTCGGTGAACACCCGATCAGTCACGCTTTCGACATGCACGGGCGCGCCCAGAACGACGGCAGCGACACCGAAGTGGCGGGTGGGACCATCAACATCCACCACAACACCTTCCGGTTCACCACCGACGTCTTCCCCGACAGCCGTGCGCAGGAAGCGATCGCGATCCGGGGAGTCCCCGCGAACCGCTGCGACATCGACAACAACTGGTTCTACCACGACTCGAAACCCGTCGCGGTCAACGAGCAGGGCAACGCCTACCGCCAGGAGAACGACCAGTGGATGCACATGTGGGCCTCCGGTAACCACTTCGGACGGAGCGAGCCGGCGGCCGACATCGGTCATCCCCGCTGATCGAGGCTCTCCGGTCTGGTTGTCGGGATGCTCCCTCGGCGGAGCCTCCCCGCCGGTTCTCGCGCCGGGTGCCCGACATCGGGTAGCGACCTGAACGAGGTGCCGGTGCCGCGCATGCCGTGACACCGGGACCTCCGGGCGGGTTTCGGAAGTGAAAGCCCACGTGGCCGGTGCCACAGGGACGGAAACGGTCAACAGCCCCCTGCGGCGAGAGGCGTTCAGTAGGATTTCCCGGGTGACCGACGACCCTTCGCCGCTGAGCCCCGAACCAGAACCCACCGACCCCACCGTGGTGGCCGAACCGTCGTGGACGTACCCGGCGGTCGGGGTCGTGTTCACCGTGCTCGGGGCGGGGTTGGGTTGGGGCGTGCGGTTGCTCGCCGACTGGCTGGTGAGCCTGCCCTGGGCACCGATGCGGGGCCCGGCGGAACTGGTGAACTCGTTGCCCGAACCGTGGGTGACTCTCGGTCTCGTCGCGCTCGGGGCGTTGGCCGGGACCACGCTCGCGTTGCACGCCTATCACGACAGTCTCACCGTGACGGTAGGCGCCGATCGGGTGGCGCTGCACCGACGGGGAAGCACGCGGGAATGGCCCGGCGAGACCGTGGAAGTCGCTTGCCGTGACGGCAAACAGCTCGTGCTGCTGGACGGCGACACGGCGGAACTGGCGCGGGAGGAGTTCGACCTCAAAACCGACAGGCTGGCCACCGCTTTCCGCTCCCACGGCTACCGCTGGGCCGACGAGGACCCATGTGCGGACGAGTTCCGCCGCTGGGTACCCGACACTCCCGGTATGCCCACCGGAGCGGATGCGCTGCTCAAGGCCCGTGCGAGGGCACTGCGTCACAGTGATTCCAACGAGGACGCCCGCGAACTGCGGGACGAACTCGCCCGGCTCGGCGTGGTGGTGCGGGACTCGGACAAGAAGCAGTACTGGCGACTGTCCCACGGCCGGTGAGTCCCGTCCGGATCAGCCGGGTCCACCGAATTCCACCTCCGCCGAACCCCGGAACGCGATCGACTTCCCGCTCCTGACCTCCGACGGCATCGGCGGGAGGTGCTCTCAACCGGATCGCGATCGATCGGTTTCGTCGGTCGCCGTCGTGTCGAGCCGCCGCAGCTGCTGGTCGTAGTCACGCAGCAGCGCACGAAGCTCCTCCCGCGCCGATTCGGGTATCTCCGCCGGGGTCGCTTCCGCGACGCAGCGCGCGGCCGTCATCAGCGTGGCCAGTTCGTGTGCGTGCAGCACCAGCCGCAGCACCGTCGGGCGGGTCCGTTCCAGACGCATGAGCTCAACCCCGGGAACCGAGGTAATCGCCGATACGGGTCAGCTCCGCGGCGAAGTTGTCGTAGTCCTCCCGAATGCCGTTCAGGTAGGCGCTCCACCCCAGGGTGCTCTTGGCGTAGTGCACCGCCTCCTGGATCTCCTCGTCACTGGCGCCGAAGAGTTTCGCCGCCTCGGTGTGGAAGAGGGTGCAGTAGTAGCACTTGGTCTCGGCGTGCAGCGCCACCCCCATCAGTTCCTTGTACTTGTTGGGAATCAACGTCTGCTCGAGTTCCAGGCGCTTGAAGATCTCCCACTCCGGGGCGAGCAGCTCGTCGGGGATCCGGGAGAAGAACGTGGGTACCAGACCGAGGGTGTCCCTGATGTCGGCCTCCACCTCGGCCCGGGTCAGTGTGGTGGTAGTCATGATTGCCGCACCTGCGCTTTCCGTCACGTGACCGGCACGCGAGCGAACCCGGCCGCGCGATGCCCGTGCCCCGTGGCTTCCGCCGCAACGCAGCGGTAACGAAAGCACCGGACATCGCGGCGGACCGAGCCGCTGGCGACCGCTTCGACTCCTTCATCGTGCGGCCTGGCTCCCCGACGGCACTAGAGTCTTCGGTCTTTCGATACCGGCCACGATGGTTCCGAAGAGCACCCCCGGTTCGGGGAGCATCGCCGGTTTGATCGAGTCCTGTCTCGGGTAGGCGGAAACGGAGAGGAACCGACCAGTTGGGAACGCGATGGGACACACTCGAGTAGTGATCGTCGGGGGCGGATTCGCCGGCTACCACGCGGCCGAACAGCTCGCCAAGAACACCGGACCGGACGAAACCGAGATCATCCTCGTCAACCCCACCGACTACTTTCTGTACTTGCCGCTGCTGCCCGAGGTCGCTTCCGGGATCCTCGACCCGCGCGCGATCACGGTCTCGCTGCCGGGCACACTGCCCGCTGTTCGGCTGGTACTGGGCGAGGTGGACCGGATCGACCCGGAAGCCCGCTACCTCACCTACACCGATCCCGAGGACAACACGGGGTCGGTGAACTTCGACAGGCTGATCCTGGCCGCGGGCAGCGTCAACAAGCTTCTGCCGATCCCCGGGCTGGCCACGCACGGACACGGCTTCCGGGGAGTACCGGAAGCACTGTACTTCCGGGATCACGTCACCAGGCAGATCGAGCTCGCGGCCGCCACCGACGACCAGGCCGAGCGGGACGCCCGCTGCACGTTCGTGGTGGTCGGAGCCGGCTACACCGGAACCGAGATCGCGGCACAGGGTCCCGAGTTCACCCGCATCCTGGCGGAACGCCATCCGGAGCTGCGTGACCAGGAGATTCGGTGGAAGCTGCTCGACGTGGCTCCCCGGGTACTTCCCGGCCTCGACCGACGGCTGTCCAGTACCGCCACCGACGTACTCCGGAGGCGGGGCGTGGAGCTGCTGACCGAAACCTCGATCAGCGAAGCCACCGAGAGCGGTGTCACCCTCGACAGCGGCCAACAGGTGGCGACGCGGTCACTGATCTGGTGCGTCGGTGTACGTCCCGACCCGCTGGTGCAGTCGCTGGGTCTGGAGACCACGGAAGGCAGGATCACGGTCGACGAGACGCTGACGGTGCCCGGGTATCCGCACGTTTTCGCCTGCGGCGACGCCGCGGCTGTTCCCGACCGCGCCAACCCCGGCCGGCTCACGGCCATGACCGCCCAGCACGCCACGCGTCAGGGCAAACTGGCGGGCAGCAACGTGCTCGCCTCGCTGCGGGGCGAACGGCTCAACGGCTATCACCACCGCGACCTCGGGTTCGTCGTGGACCTAGGGGCACGCGAGGCAGCCGCCAATCCACTGCACATTCCACTGTCCGGTTTCGCCGCCAAAGCGGTCACCAGGGGTTATCACCTCATGGCGATGCCGACGAACCGGCTGCGGGTGGCCATCGACTGGCTGCTGGAGGCCACCACCAAACGGCAGTGCGTGCAGCTGGGCATGGTCCGTTCCGGCACGGTGCCACTGGACACCTCCTCACCCGAGCTGCCGAACCTACGTGGCGAGCAGGAGGCACAGAGCTCGGTCCGGACCTGACAGGAGTCCGTCGACGGGGTTCGCCGAGACGCTCACTCGGCGCGGGTTTCCGCCCGATCCGGCTCCGAACGGCCCGAACTCGGGAAAGCACTGTCGAACAGCCAAGTGGCGACGAAGTACCCGACTCCGTAGGGCGCGCTGTAGTCCAGCAGCTCACCGCTCGGTGAGCGTTCGGAAGCGGCCCCGGCGAGTACCTGCCAGGCCGGGCGTCCGGCCACCAGCAACCGGTCGGCGGTCTTCGGCCGCAACGCGGCGAGCGCGGTGGTGTCCCCGCAGCGCAGCGCCTCGGCCACGTGGTCGTCGTAGGCGACGGCGTCCGGCTCCAGAAACCCCGGTGAACGTTCCGTGCGACACGCCGAACCGTCCCCCAGCACCAGCAGTGCCACCCGTGCGGCACGGTCGGCGATCCGCTCCCCCAGCCGGAAGCACTCGGCCGGGGTGGCGTTCCAGGCCACCGAGTGGAACTCGCGGGCCGCCCGATCGATGTGCGACTCGAGCAGCCAACGTCCGATCGTCAGCGACAACGGCAGTCGGGCACTTCCGTCGCCGAAGGTCATGTCCAGTCCGTACGGGGCCAGCGTGCCCGTGACGTCCGAGCCGTGACACGCGGTGCGATCGTCCCCGCCGAGCACCACGACCAGATCGGGGTCGTTGTCGAACAGCCGGGTGACAGCCAGCTCGCAGTTGGCTCGCATCCCGTCGAGATCCGCCGCCCGGTGCCCGGCCACCCCGGGAACCAGCACCGGGGGATGGGGGAATACTCCGGCCGCTACCAGCATGTTCGCCTCGTCTCAATCGTGCCCGTCAATCGTGCCCGGCGGAGATCGTTGCCGTGTTCATCACCTCGAGTTCCGCCGCAGGCTACGCAGCGGTGGACGCTCCGCCGTCGGAATCGGCTGATCGTGCGGCACCCACTCCGAGTCGGACTGGACGAACTGGGTGTAGGAAATCTCCTGGGGGCAGGAGACCTCATCGCGCGAATCGTCGAGAGCTCCGTCCGGGAAGGAGTTCCCCTCCGTGCGGGACAGGGCGGCGGCCAGAATCTGCCGGGACATCACCCCGAGCTGTAGCAGTCCTCGATTGCGGTGCTTGCGCACTCCGAGATTGACCTGGGCCAGTCCGTCGAGGCCGTGGCGATCGTAGGCGTCGATGAGCAGTCCGGTCTCCACACCATAGCCCGGGGCGAAGGGGACGGATTCCAGAAACCCGCGGCGGGCCGCGTACTCGCCGCCCAGGGGCTGAACCACGCCCGCCAGGTCGGGGCGCACAGCGGAAAGCACGGGGCGAGCCAGCAGCTCGGTGACGCGCCCGCCTCCCTCTTCCTGGCGCACACCTTCCCGCGGCAACCGCAACGGTCGCCGGTAGAAGCCCTTGACCAGTACCGGCTCGTCACCGGTGAGCAGGGGACCGAGCAATGCCGGAACGAACCGGGCGTCGAAATCGACCAGGTCCGAGTCGAGGAACACCAGAAGATCGCCGGAAACGGCAGCCAACGAGCGCCACAGCACCTCTCCCTTGCCCGCCCGGGGCTCGAACTCGGGCAGCACGTCCTCGCGGGCCACCACACGGGCACCGGCACACTGGGCGAACTCGCGGGTGTGATCCGTGGAACCGGAGTCGAGCACCACGATCTCGTCGACCAGGGCTTCTCCCGCCCCGTCCGGTTCCGCCAGCGGCAGGAGCTCGGCGATGATGGGGGCGATCGTGTCCTGCTCGTTCAGCGCGGGCAGCACGACACTGACTCGACGAGCTTCTTTCAGTCGTGTCAGTTCCTCGACCGACCAGGACGGGTCCTGCCAGCTGCGAGCGGCGAACCACCGCTCGGCCTCGGGTGTCATGTTTCTTGGTCACTGCTCCCAGCAGCTCGGATGCTTCCTGCCGCCCCGAACACCTCGTCCGCGCGGGAACGGCACAGCGGTCAGGCCAGGCCGCGCACGGTCGAGGCGGGTTCTCGCTCTCCTGCGATGCCCGCGACCATGTCCAGCACCTGGCGCGTCTGCCGTACTTCGTGCGCCCGGAACACGGCGGCTCCGTCACGGGCGGCCAGCGCGGTGGCCGCCAGGGTTCCCGTCACACGCTCGGACAGCTCGGTGCCGAGCGTCTCACCGACGAAGTCCTTGTTCGAAAGTGCCATCAGCACCGGCCATCCGGTCGCCACCAGTTGATCGGTGTGCCGCAGCAGAGCCAGACTGTGTCTGGTGTTCTTGCCGAAATCGTGGGTCGGATCGATGAGGATGCCGTCCTCGGGAACACCGATCTCGGCGGCTCGTTCCGCCTGTCGCGTGGTCTCCTCCACCACGGAACGCACCACGTCCTCGTAGCGCACGCGGTGCGGACGGGTGCGTGGCACGGCACCGCCGGTGTGCGAACACACATAACCCGCCCGGAACTCGGCCGCGACCTCGACCAGCTTGGGATCGGCCCCGGCCCAGGTGTCGTTGAGCAGGTCGGCTCCCCGCACGCACACCGCACGCCCCACCTCGTGTCGCCAGGTGTCCACGCTGATCACCAGCTCGGGGAAGTTCCGCCGCACCTCCGTCACGAACGGAGCGGTACGCTCGATCTCCTCGTCCACCCCCACGAGGGTCCCGGGACCGGCTTTCACGCCGCCGATGTCGACGATGTCGGCACCGTCGGCCACTGCTTCGTCGACGGCGGACAACGCGGCGTCGAACTCGAAGGTCCTGCCCCTGTCGTAGAAGGAATCCGGTGTGCGATTCACGATCGCCATCACCAGTGGCCGCTGAGCACCGAGGTCACGTCCCCGGAAGCGCACGGTCGTCCGCATATCCACCAATCCGCTTCGTCGGGGCCATCACCCCGACCAATGTGCCACATCGAACGGGCCGACCACGGTCTCGTTTGTCGTGCGCCACTCGAAACAGCGGCCCTGGTTACTTCTACACCGAGGCACTGACGTGATCAACACACCTCGTCCAGTCTGCGGACCGCCTGTTGGGTGTAGTACCGCAGCAGCAGCGCGTCCTCGGCGCGCACGACGGAGCACAGCCGGAGCCGCCTGTGAGTGTCCTCCGCGAGATCGCTGACGATGCGCCCCGCACCGGACCCCGCCAGCAGGGGAGAGACGGTCAGGCACACCTCGTCGACGAGACCGTTGCCGACCATTCTGCCGAAAAGCCCGGGGCCGCCCTCACAGACGACGTGGCACCAGCCGCGCCTGCCGAACTCGGCGACGGTCCACGACAGGTCCACTTCCCACTCGCCCGCCACGAGCACCTCGGCACCCGCCGAGCGGTAAGCCTGGATGCGTTCCCTGCCCGCCGTGGCACAGGTGACCACCACGGTTGGCACCTCGGTGTCGGTGAGCACCCCGGCATCGGGCGGCAGAGCTCCGCGAGTGACCACGGCGAGCGGTGGCACATCGGAACGCCCCAGCGCACGTCGACGTCGCACCCGTTCGGCGGTTCGGGATACACCGCTGTAGCCCTCCGCCACCGCGGTACCGGCACCGACGAGTACCACGTCGGCGAGGTCCCGCACCAGTTCGAAGACGACCCCGTCGGCGGGATGTCCCAGCCCGCCACTGCGCCCCTCGACACTGGACGCACCGTCGACGCTGGTCACGAAATTGACCCTCGTCCACGGGTGAGTCAACGACTCGGGATAGGCATAGCTCGAAGCGAGTTCCTCGACTTCGAGGTCGCGACTGCGTTCCACGTCACGCACGAACACCGCGGCCCCTTTCATCGGCACCTCCGTGCCGTTCACCACCGCCACGATCCTACTCGGAGACCGAACGAAAAGGTTCGCTCGCTCGTGCGGTATTCGAGAAAGAGGCATCACCGATGACTGTCACGCTACGGGAAAAGGCCCGCCCGATCACACAGCGGAATTCGCACAACACGATTCCCGAACCGATCGCCTCTCGGCCGGCCCGGCGAAACGGCACCGGGAACCACGGCGAACCCGAATCCGGGGGTCGAACACGTACAGCGGCGCCCACCGGAGGAGCGCGTTCTCCGGTGGGCGCCGCTCGACCGATCACGCGGTCACCGCATCAGTCGACCGAGACCTCGATCCGCTGCGTGTAGTGCGGGTAACCGCTGTAGGGGGTGATGTCGACATCGATGTGCTTCTTGTTGGTGTTCTTGACCACGTGGTAACCCTTGGTCCGGCTGCTCTTGATCTTCACCCAGCCCACCTTGGCGAAGTTCACCTTGAACGAAGCGGAGCTCTTGGCGCACTTGCCGCTGAGCTTCCGCTCGATGTACTGGCCCGTCCCGGACGTCGGAGAGCTTTCGTCGACTCCGCACCACCCCTCGAAAACGCTGACGTTGGAGCCCTGCTCTCCGTCGTCGTAGAGGCACTTGACGTTGTTGATCTCGACGTGCTCGGCGCTGTAGCCTCTCGTTGTCAACGCTCATCAGCGCCGTGACTCCCCGCCACGGGGCGGGCGGCCGCTCGGCGGTCTGCTCGGCGGCCGGAGCGGTCAGCGTCAGCGCGGCCAGACTCAACGCACTCAGAGTCCTGGTGGTGACGGACACGAAAAATTCCTGTTGTCCGAATCTTCCCGAGCCACTCGCAGACAAACAGAACCCTTCTTCTCCCGCAGCGCGATCCCACATTCTGCACACTTGCCGAAGACAACAGGAAAAACAATTCACTCCCCATAGGGCAGAACGACAAAAATTCACATCCGCGACCACCGAAAACCCCCAACGACCAGGAGAACACTCGAAACCCGAAAATCTACACCGAATCGAAACAAGACAAATCAACAAAACCTTTTCGCGACTCCGAGTAGAGCTGAAAACTGTTCGTAGGGCAAAACGCGGAAACCCGCGAGGAACACCGAACACGGAACGATCAACCCGCTCGGCCGGGTTCGCACCCGGGGACTCGAGCCGACCGACCCACCGGGCGGAGCCCCCCAGTGGTGTACTCCTCTGAACCTCCCGGAACGGTTCGTCGAACGGCCAAGAGTTCGGGGACAATCGAACGCATGGAGGACGTGGAGATCGGCGAGGGCACCATCCGGCTCGGACAGCTGCTGAAGCTGGCGGGGCTGGTCGAGCACGGCGGCGAGGCGAAAAGCCTGATCCAGGACGGTGAGGTGCTGGTCAACGACGAGCCGGAGACACGACGTGGGCGGCAGTTGTCACCGGGTGACGAGGTCAGTGTCGGAGCGGAGACAGTGCGGGTCACCTCGGCCTGAGTCGCGATGGTGTAACGAAGGCGACATCCCGGAACAACCGGGCCCGCCACCGTGTTCGCACCGCGAAAGCCGTTGTCCAAGCGCACCGAGAGGTCGGGATCATGCAGTTCGGAGTCTTCACCGTCGGCGACGTCACGCCGGACCCGACCACCAACCGAACTCCCACCGAGCACGAACGGATCAAGGCGATGGTGACCATCGCCCGCAAGGCCGAGGAGGTCGGGCTGGACGTGTTCGCCACCGGCGAGCATCACAACCCGCCGTTCGTGCCCTCCTCCCCCACGACCATGCTGGGGTATGTCGCGGCGCGGACCGAACGGCTGATCCTCTCGACCTCGACGACATTGATCACCACGGACGATCCGGTCAAGATCGCCGAGGACTTCGCCATGCTGCAGCACCTGGCCGACGGTCGGGTGGATCTCATGCTGGGGCGTGGCAATCAGGCGCAGGTGTATCCGTGGTTCGGACAGGACATCCGCCAGGGACTACCGCTGGCGATCGAGAACTACCACCTGCTGCACCGGTTGTGGCACGAGGAGGTGGTGGACTGGCAGGGCGAGTTCCGCACCCCGCTGCGGGGTTTCACCGCCACGCCTCGGCCACTGGACGATCTGCCGCCGTTCGTGTGGCACGGCTCCATCCGCAGCCCCGAGATCGCCGAGCAGGCCGCGTACTACGGCAACGGCTTCTTCCACAACCACATCTTCTGGCCACCGGAGCACACCAAGCAGATGGTCGAGTTGTACCGGCAACGGTTCGAGCACTACGGGCACGGCTCGGCCGACCAGGCGATCGTGGGTCTCGGCGGTCAGGTGTTCATGCGCCGTAACTCCCAGGACGCGGTGGCAGAGTTCCGGCCCTACTTCGACGACGCCCCGGTCTACGGCGGCGGACCCTCGCTCGAGGAGTTCACTTCGCGGACCCCGCTGACCGTCGGCAGTCCGCGGCAGGTCATCGACCGAACCCTGTCCTTCCGGGAGTACGTCGGTGACTACCAGCGCCAACTGTTCCTCATCGACCACGCGGGGCTGCCGCTCAAGACCGTGCTGGAACAGCTGGACATGCTCGGCGAAGAAGTGATCCCGGTGCTGCGCGAGGAGTTCGACGCGCTCAAACCCTCGCACGTGCCCGAGGCACCCACGCACGAGTCCAGGCTGCGCGCACGGAGCGGTGAGACGGTGCACTGATTGTCCCACCGGACCGAACGGCATACCGCCCTGGCGGGTCACGCGTGGCCGAGCGGCCGATCAGAACGGCTGCCCGGTCACGCGGACCAACCGCGAGAACTCGGGGAGCCCGGTCAGTTCGTCACCTCGTCGGTTCAGGAAGCCCCGGTCAGTTTCGAACTCTCGATGTGTCCCAGCTGGGTGAGAATGCTCAGCTGGTCGTAGTAGACCTCGCCACCGATGACCCTGCCCTGCTGGTCGTAGCGCAGCGTCTCGCAGAAGGGGATGTCCATCTGCCGTCGCGTCGCGGGCAGTGACCCCATCGGGCCGTCGTTCTCACCACGACCGTGGAAGTAGGACACGGAGACGTACTCGCCCTCGACGAACGACTCGCCGAGCACCCGAGCGTCGGAGAAGGCGGTGGACCACTCCCTCATCCAGTCCTTGAACTCGTCGAGCGAGTGCATGGTGATTCCCCGAGCGTGGTCGATATAGGCGTACTGCTCACCGACGTAGGCGTCCATCTCGTCGAACCGACGCTCGTTGAACAGTTGGTGCATCTTCAGGTGCGTCTCGGCGTGTGTCATAGGTTTCTCCTGTTCCTGGTGCCCGGCGCCGGAGTTCCGTTTCCGCTGTTCCCGCCTTGAATCACACGGTGTCGAAAGCGCCGGGCGCGTCGTCGACGACGGTTCCTGGTTCCCCACGTCCGACACTGCTCCGCCCGGACCGAGTTCGACCAGAGTCCAAAGACTCCGACGGGCCCGCGTCCCGGCTGCGTGGTCACATCCCGTCACACCGGAGTGACCTGACCTGAAAAGCACCACCCCGGTTCCTTGGGTTGACGCCCAGGTAACCTAGTGACATGGTTACCCACATGACTAATGAACCAACTAACTGGTTCGCACGACGGTGGTGGACGTGATGGACGACGGTCGCCCGCTGTTCCTCCAGATAGCCGAGCAGATCGAGGGCTCGATCATCGACGGCTCACTGCCCGAGGAAACACGGGTTCCCTCCACCAACGAACTCGCCGCGTTCCACCGGATCAATCCCGCGACCGCGGCGAACGGGATCAACCAGTTGGTCAGTGACGGGGTGCTCTACAAGCGAAGGGGGATCGGAATGTTCGTGGCCGGCGGGGCACGCGAGCAGTTGCTGGAACGACGCAGGCAGGACTTCGGGCAGAAGTTCATCGCACCGCTGCTCGGCGAGGCACAGAAGCTGGGGATGGACGCCGAGGATCTGAAGAAGATGATCGACGCCTGGAGGGAAGAGGCATGACGGTAGCCGGCATGAGTGGGGTGAGCAAACGCTACGGTGACACCGTCGCGCTCGACGACGTGTCACTCGGATTCACCGAGAACCGGATTCACGGATTGCTCGGCCGCAACGGCGCGGGCAAAACGACAATTATGCAGATTCTCACCGGGCAGAATTTCGAGACATCCGGAAATGTGAAGGTGTTCGGTGAACACCCCTACGAGAACGACAGAGTGCTGCGCGACGTCTGCTTCATCAAGGAATCGCAGAAGTATCCCGACATGTTCGCGGTCCACCACGCGCTGACCGCGGCGAGCCTGGTCTACGACAACTGGGACGCGGAACTCGCCGAGGAACTGGTCGAGGAGTTCGCGCTACCGCTCAAACGACGCATCAGGAAACTCTCCCGCGGCCAGATGTCGACGGTGGGCATAATCATCGGACTGGCCTCACGTGCACCGCTGACCTTCTTCGACGAGCCGTACCTGGGGCTGGACGCGGTGGCGCGGCACCGGTTCTACGACCGCCTGCTCGCCGACTACGCCGAGCATCCGCGCACCATCGTGCTCTCCACACACCTCATCGACGAGATCAGTGACCTGATAGAACACGTCACCCTCGTGGACAAGGGCCGGGTACTGCTCGACGAGGACACGGACAAGCTTCGTGCCAGCGCTGTCACGGTGACCGGACCGGCGCGAGCGGTGGAGGAGTTCGCGGCGAACCACACCGAACTTCAACGTGAACAGCTCGGTGGTTTCCTGCGGGTCACACTCAGCGGCGCACTCCCCGAACGAACCCCGGAGGATCTGCACGTGGAGCCGGTCTCCCTGCAACAACTCGTCGTACAGACCACCCGACAGGCGACCGGTGAGCAGACGTTCGTCGGTGCCGCGAACGACAAGGAAACCCACTCATGAGACGCCTGCTCAACGTCAGCCGAATCCAACTGATCAACATTCCCGTCGTGTTCGGCCTGCCACTGCTGGTGCTCGGGTTGGCGTTCCTCGCCAATCTGGCGATCTTCGCGATGATCAGCGACTCGGCTCAGCAGGGCGAACCGGCCAGCGGGGCGATAATGTCGATCTATTTCGTCCTGCTTTCGGTGCACCTGCAGACCATGACCCAGTTCTTTCCGTTCGCCGCCGGTCTCAGCGTCACCCGCCGCACGTTCTTCGGTGCCACGACACTTGTGGTACTGGGGCAGTCACTGGTCTACGGAACTCTGCTGACCCTGCTGAAGCTGGTCGAGTCCGGCACCGACGGCTGGGGGATGGGGTTGAGGTTCTTCGGGCTCCCCTTCCTCGTTCAGGACAATCCGCTGCTGCAGCTGCTGATCTACACCGCGCCGTTCCTGCTGCTGTCGTTCATCGGCGTCTGGGTCGGCATCGTGTTCAAGCGGTGGGGCCAGCCGGGGGTCTACACGGTCGTGATCAGCGTCGGGCTGCTGGCCGTGCTGTTCGCCTTCCTGATTACCTGGCGGGAATGGTGGGCCTCGGTCGGAGCCTTCTTCGTCGAACAGCCACCGCTGGCACTGCTGTTCGCCTACCCGCTGGGGCTGGCAGCGGTGTTCGCCGCTGCCGGATACCTGACGATCCGCCGCGCGATCCCGTAGCGACCGCCGCGGCGGATACGCACGGCGAAACCGACGAGGGCACCCGGTCCCGACCGAACGAGCACGGAAAGACCGGGTGTCACTCGTCCGGAGTGCACGGCCCGACGGCTCGTGGCAGCTTGGCCGAAACCACAAATCCGCCCGGGGACGGTGACCACATGACCACGTCGAACGGGGTCAGCGCACGTTACGAGGGTGCGGTACTGATCGACGGCACCGGTGACGAGCCGGTCACCGATGCCGTGCTGCTCGTCGACGATCAGGGATTGATCGACTACGCCGGTGCGGCCGACTCAGCCCCGCCACGGGACGCGACACCGGTGGTCGACCTGTCGGGGCACACCTTGCTGCCGGGGTTTTTCGACTGCCACGTGCACTTCGGGCTGGGCGGGAACATGATGTCGTCCCTGCGGGACATGGCGGCACCTCCGAGCCTGCGGAGTTTCGAGACCGCTCACCGGATGCGGGAAACGCTGCGCGCGGGGATAACCACCGCACGAGATCTCGGCGGTATCGACGCGGGATATCGACAGGCCCAGCGACGCGGGCTGCTCGAAGGACCACGGCTGCGGGTGGCGGGCCGCATGCTGGGCCCGACCGGTGGGCACTCCGATTTCACCCTCCCCGACGGCTCGTGCCCGGATCCGGGACTGGGAAGCGTCGTGGACACACCGGAACAGGCCCGGCGGGAATCGCGAACGCTGCTCCGCGACGGGGTCGACTGGCTCAAGGTGTGTGCGACCGGCGGAATGACGACCCCTTCGGACGACCCGGAGGACGTGGGACTGGACGAGGAAACCATCCGGACCGTGGTCGGCGAGGCCGCGAACCGCCGCCGGGACGGCGTGGCCGCGCACTCGCAGGGAATCGTCGGAATCCACAACGCGCTGCGCGCGGGTGTGACCAGCCTCGAACACGGTTACGGGCTCGACCCGCAGGGCAACGAGCTGATGCTGCGCAGTGGGACCGTGCTGGTGCCCACGCTGTCGGCGGCGCTGCGGATGCCGGAACGCGGCACCGTGCCGGAGTACCTGTGGCAGAAGAAGCACCGCTGGGCCGAGCACAGCAGGTCAAACATCGCCGGAGCCGTGGCGGCCGGTGTCCCGGTGGCCCTGGGAACCGATTCCGGCATCGGACCGCACGCGAGCAACCTGGACGAGCTGCGGCATCTCGTCGAGGTCGGGCTGAGCCCACTGGAGGCGCTCACTGCCGGAACCGGGGGATCGGCACGACTACTGGGGTTGCGAGACCGGGTGGGAACGCTGCGCCCCGGTATGCTGGCGGACTTCGTGGTGACCGACGTCGACCCGCTGCGGAACATCGCGGGGCTGGCCGATCCCGACGCCGTGGTACTCGTCGCCCAGGCAGGGGAGATCCGCAAGAACACGCTCAGCAACAAGGCGGCTTCCGCCTCGTAACGAGCGGTGGGGTGGCATCGTCCACGACTCGCACGAATGGCACTCCGGCACACCTACTGATCCGGGTGCCGCGAGCACCGGCGCGACTGAAAACGACGACCTCGACACCGAGATCGCCCGGCTGAAGCGGGTGGTCGTAGTCTTCCGACTGTGCACGCGTCCAAACCGGAGGCCCCGGTGAAACCAGTCGGAGTCCGTTCGAGGACGGCCACGATCACCACGACATGCGCTCACCTGTTGACCGAGGTGTTCGCACCGTGGGTGCTGGTTCTACTACTTCCGCTCATGGTTGCCCGGCGGGCCACCGACTCACTGACCGCCACGCTGTTGTGGGGTTTACTCGTGGCACTGACCAGCAGCCTCTTACCGATGGGGGTCATCGTCTGGGGCGCGCGGACCGGTCGCTGGGACGGTCACCACGTCCGGGACCGCGCTGGGAGGCTGATCCCCTTCCTGGTACTGCTCGGCTCCAGCGGGCTGGGGCTCGGGCTGCTGATCGTGTTGCGCAGTCCCTGGCTGCTCATCGCGCTCGACATCACGATGGTACTGACTCTACTGGTCACCGGAATGATCACCATTCGATGGAAAATCTCCATGCACACGGCGGTGGCCGCCGGGGCGGTGGTCATCCTCGCCGTCACGCTCGGCCCCGGCTGGTGGGCCTCCGCCCCGCTGGTCGCCGCGATCGGATGGTCGCGGGTCGCCGTGAACGACCACACGACGGCCCAGGTCACGGCGGGAACGATCGCCGGTCTGCTGGCCGGTGGTGGTTACGCGCTGCTCGTGTGACGCGTTCACTTCCACGGCACAGCTCCAGAAACCGGCGGAGGAACCGCATCCGTATCACGCCGATGCCCGCCTCGGGCACTCCAGCGACGGGTTCCACTCTTCCGGCCCGGCGGTGGCGGCGACACCTTCACCGCCACCGACCCTGGTCTCGACACCGGAAGACCCGGTGGTCACACCGAACGGATCGTCGAGGGCCGGACTCGGAAACACTTCAGGCCTGCGCGGTCACTCCCTCGCTCAGTCGAGCGATCGCGGCGGAGAGCTGTTCGGCGACCTCGGGATCGTCGACCGGGTGGGTCTCGGCGAACCGCGTCAGTGATCCCGGCACGGAAAGCCTGACGTCGTCGACTACGGTTCCCCCCGCGATGCCCGCGGCCCTGCGGGCCTCGTCCTGGGCCCACACCCCGCCGTACTGACCGAAGGCGGTACCGACCACGGCGACGGACTTGCCGGTGAGCGCACCCGCACCGAACGGACGGGAGAGCCAGTCGATCGCGTTCTTGAGCACCGCCGGCATGGTCCCGTTGTACTCGGGAGAGATCAACAGGAACCCGTCGGCCTGCCCGGCCGAGTGACGCAGCCGTGCCGCGGCGTCGGGCACCTCGCCGTCGAGGTCTATGTCCTCGTTGTAGAAGGGCAGGGCGTCCAGCCCCTCGTGGATCGCGACGGTGACCCCCTCCGGGGCGAGCTTGACAGCGGCTTCGCCGAACTGACGGTTGTGCGAGCCGGTACGCAGGCTACCGACCAGAACGAGGATGTTGGCAGACACGGCTTGCTCCAGGGTGTAGTACTTCCGATTCAAACGGACCGTGGTCCGATTACTGGTTTACCAGTATAATCGGACCACGGTCCACTTAAAGTGACGGAGGCTACGCTGACGCCATGAGTACCGACATCCCGCTACTGCCGGAGCCCGATTCGGAGACGTCCTCGAACGGCCGGGTTACGCTGCCGCTGACCGCCACCGATGAGAGTTCCACCCCACGCGCCGACGCACTCCGCAACCGAACCCGATTGTTGGAGGCGGCCACGCGACTGGTGGCAGAGCACGGTGCCTCGAACCTGACCATGGAAGGCGTCGCCCAGGCGGCCTCGGTGGGCAAGGGAACGGTCTTCCGCCGTTTCGGAGACCGAAACGGCCTGCTCCTCGCGCTGCTCGATCACCAGGAGAAGCAGTTGCAGACGGCTTTCCTCACCGGCCCCCCACCAGTGGGCCCGGGGGCACCGCCCGCGGAGCGGCTACGTGCCTTCGGTCCGGCGGTACTGCGCCACGAGGACGCGCACCGCGATCTCTACCTCGCGGCCGAACCCGCGGCCGAACGCCGTTTCACCGTGCCCGCCCGACGGGTTCGACTCACCCACGTGGCCACCCTGCTGCGCGAGGCCGGCACGGACGGCGATGTCGAACTCCTCGCGCACACACTGCTGGGCTATCTGGACACGGCACTGACGCGGTACCTGCTCGATCAGCTCGAGATGTCGGTAAACCGGGTCGAATCGGGATGGCGTGATCTGGTCACACGCTTCGTGGCCAGCAGCTCCGACGGATGACTCACCCGGCCCGCGCCAAGCCACCGGCCGAGGAACATATCGTCTCGCACAACCTCTCCGAAGGGACGTCGTCTTCTCCGCCGATGAATCCCCCATCCGTGGCGAGAAGACAACGTCCGATCGAACACGCATTCCGCCCGTTCAGGACGTCTCGGCGTACTGAGGTTCCTCCACCACCGACTCACCGGAGCGTGAACTGTTCGAGGTGGAGCCGGAAAGAAGTGGAAGCGCGAGAAACCCCGCCGCGGTAACCAGTCCCACCACGAGCACGACCGACCACAGTGTGGTGAACCCGTACGACTGCCCCAGCGCCAGTCCCAGTGGCCCACCCACTACGAACGCCGCGTTCCAGGCCAGAAAGTACGAGCCCTGATACGTGGCCACACGGCCCGCGGGGGCACGCCCCGCGATGAAGGCCGCGGACATCGGCGCCCACACCACCTCACCCAATGTCCAGACCACGGTGGCCGTCATGAACATCCCCATACCCGAGGCCAACCCGTTGAGGCCGAATCCCACCGCTACCAGCACGGCGGCCAGCACCAGCGGGGTATGGTCCCGCCACCCGGCGAGCACACGCGGCAGGACTCCCACCAGCACGATCGCCAGCACGGCGTTGACAGCCAATATCGCCCCGATATGCGTGGGATCCAGACCGCTGGTGCGCATGTCCACGGGCAGGGAGGAATTCATCTGCAGGTAGACGCACCCCAGCAAAAAGGTCAGCACCAGGAAAAGCACCAGGGCGGGGCGCCGAAACGGCTCGATGAGCCCGACCAACGCGGCATACCCCTTCGAGGCACCGACAGTGCCGGTGGATTCGTCAGCGGGCAACCACCACACCAAACCCGCGTAGATCAGCGCACAGCCCGCCCAGACGACGAACAGCAGCGGCGGCCAGAACGCCAATACGAATCCCGCCACCACAGGCCCCACCGACATGCCCACGTTGAATCCGACCATGTGGATTCCGTAGGCCCTGGCGAAACGATCCGCGGGCACCAACCGTGCGATCGCGCCGGCCGAAGCGGGGCGGTCGACCATCGAGACGAAACCGGCCAACAGCGCCAGCCCACACACCATCCACCCCCGTTGCGCCAGCACGAATCCGACGGCAGTGATCATCGCCACCGGTTGCGCACCGAGGATTACCCGGCGGTTCCCCAGCACGTCGGCCAACACGCCGCCCACCGCACTCGAGAGCAGCACCCCGCTCCCGAACAGTCCCACCATCACCGGAATCACCGACGGTGAGACGACCCCTTCCTGGCGCACGTACAGCACCACGAAGGCCGGAACCAACATCCCGAGCCGATTGACGACCTGGCCCCACCACAACAGCCAGAACGCACCGGGAATCCCCAACCGAGCGGAGAGCCCCATCAGTCACACCTCCAGCAGTCCCGCGTTCATAGCTACCGCACGTATTCCCGGCGATGTCACTTGACGACGTCGGCACGCCAACGCCCGATCTCGGCGAACCAGGAACGTGGCTTCCTCGTGGAATCGACCCCGGTGGCGGCCGGCTCGGCAACCTCGGCTTCTTCTCGTGATCGGACCTCGGAAGTGACCGTCTCGCTCTGAACGTCCTGCTCGTGCATCGTCGTCTCACCGCTCCCGATTCGGTCGCCGCGACCGTCAGACCACTACCCCGGGATCCGACGGTCACAGTTCGTTGTCCCCTTCAACGATGCGGACGAGATCGCGGTAGAACAAGTGAAGCTTTCTACAAAAAATTTAAGTAAAACTTCAATTTTGATTTCGTGCTGGTCACGCCATAGATACGGACGGACCGACCACCAGTGGGGGATCCGTCCGGCAGCAGCGCTCGGATGACACGACTCCTGGCTCGCCCGCCCGAACCGGATGTCTCACGAGAGATCATCGCGGTGCTTCGCACGGGACGCGTCCAGCAACCACGGCACCCCGAACACGCATGACGAGAGCGGGCGGCCCGATCGGTAACCGATGCACGGAGGAATTCGGGTGTGGAACGCGACGGCGCGGATTCACGAGTCCGCTGCCACGGCTCCGCTGCCACAGCTCCGGATCCCCGGACAGCTGCAGGAATTTCGGTTCAAATACAACCGATATGAATAACGATTCAATACCGAAATATCGTTACCAGCCTACTGTCCGAGAACTATCACACTGGTCGACACCGCGTTTTCGGGGCGATGCTCAGCTACCGCATCGGCGAGAACGAACCCGAACCCATTCGTGGAGTGCCCGCAGCGCACTCGGCGGCATCGAAACCGGTAAACAGCCTCACAGACGAGGCCTCGCGACGAGGTAAGCAACACTTCCACCCGGAACCACCGAGGACGCCTGTGCCCACCCTCGTATTTTGCCACCTTCTCCGGTGGCTCACCGCCGCGTATCGTCCGACAGTACGCGCAGAACCAATGGGCCCCGCGTAAAACGGCTCCCTACTTAACCTGTCCGACCACGAACACACCTGATCGGCTCACTCCGGCCCGAAGGCCGGAGCTTGCGCCGATTGCCGGTCACGTGCCCAGCACCTCTACGATGCATCGCGACTCACGCACCGGAACCACTCGACCGGATCAGGATGAACACACGAGCCAACACAGTGTCCTCGAAGAGCCTTTGCTCCTGAAAGGATCCCAAGGTGGATGTTCGGTACTTCCGGCACAGGAAGCGCCACGCCAGTCGGCTACACGACGAAAAACATCAGCAGAAAAAGAAACGACCGGTGATCGTCATCGCACGCGCCCCCACGCCTGATCCTGACCGATGATGCGCGGTGTCCATCCGGACGGGAAAGTTTTTCCCTGTAACCAGCGATGCTATAAACCGTGCAACATATGTTCACACCCCCTTCGCGGAATCACGCTGTTCCACCGCGCCCTCCGGTCAGTCATGCCCCTGCCAACACCCGTTCCGCCCGAAACGAGGCCGAGCCAGCGACACCGGTCCCGACGAACACCACGGAAAGCTTGTATCGCACTCGCTGATCAAAAGCTTATACATCGAATGTGGACATCGACAAACGCTCACTCCGTGAAACACACGAACGAGCTACTAAAACCGCGACGAAGATTTCGAGGACCACCGCCGGGACAGCAATCACGAAATTAGTTCACGATATTGCCGAGCGCCTTCCACGTCTCGCAACCGGACCAAGTGTCCACCTCACGGCTCGACCGGACTCCGAATCACCACCGCCGACCACGTGTGGATCGGGTCTTTCCCGGTAACCCTGGTCGGGAGGTCATCGGGGTGCCCGGGCCATACCTGGCCGAGGGATACGAGGTTGAACCCACAGCCACGTCGTCCCGGGGATGAACAGGGGGGGTGCTCCCGTTCGAACCAGCAGCGGGGACACCCCTCCCTTCACAACGGGCCCGCTACGACGAGTCCCCGATCCCCGCCCGGCACATCAGCCCCGCCCGATACATCCTTTCGCGACACCCCTGGAGAGAACTCCGCGGTCGAACCGGGTGATCCGGGTCACGACCACCCCGGTGACATGTGCCCCACCGGCGCGATTACTGCTACGCTCGGGGAAGGTTGAGCAGTCAGCCGGATCACATTCGGGCTTGGAGCACATCCGAGCAGGGTGTCGTCGGATCCAGGCTCGCAGGACTGCTTTCACGGCCGGGCACGGGCTCAGGCCTCTTCTTCGATCGGTTCCGCATCGGGCTTACACGCCTGGGTCGACGGCACACGTCGATGCAGGTGGAGGAGAAACCATGACACCGAATCCGTTCGAACAACACCCCGTTTCCGCCGGGGCGGACCGCCGAACACCTCCGGCGTCCGAACCGGCCTGGCAGGAGCCGGCCGAGGAGTCCGAAAGGCTGCGGCTGCGAATCGCGCGACCGGGCCCGAACACCATTCTGCTCACCGCTGTCGGCGAGGTGGATTCCACCACCGTGACACGGTTCCGGGACGTACTCCTTCCTCGGCTGTCGGCCACGGCCCGACTCCTGGTGATCGATCTCGGCGCCGTGGATTTCCTGAACGTTTCCGGCCTGGAACTGTTACGCTACGCTCACTCCCAGGCCTTCAACCGGGGTATGCTGTTGCGACTGGTTGTGAACACGCACGCGGTTCGGCGAGCGGTGTGGCAAGCGGGTCTGGGCGCCGTCGTGGAGAGTCATCCGACGGTGACATCGGCGCTGCAAACCGTCCCGGCCGCACGCGTGCCCGAAGGGGTCGGTTCCACCGGTGCCGCCGCTTCCGCCGGAATCCTGTCGAACGGCGAGCGGTAGCGGGAACCGCAACCGTGTGACCGACTGTTGGCTCCGCTGCCACGGGACTCCCACGTCCGCGTGGAACGTCGTGTGCCGAGAGCACGCGGTTCGCCCGGGAGCATCATGGCCGCACAAGTAGGATCGCCTTCGGCTAGCTCACGGTAAGGAAGGCCCGAATGCAGCAGTATCCGACGCAGGACACGGAGTGGCAGGCCCAGCTGGAGGAGATCACCGGGGCCCTGGAAACCGTGACCGACTCCATGGAGCGCGAGGAGAAACTCGAGGAACTGCTGAATCGGGTGTGCCGGCAGGTGTTGCGAGCCGTACCGGATGTGGACATGGCCGGAATCACACTGCATCGGGAGGACGGGCCGGAGACCTTCGTCTGCACCGACGAGACGGTGATCGAGGTCGACGCCGAGCAGTACCGGGTGGGCAACGGCCCCTCGCTGCACTCAGCCGAAACCGGAAAAATCGTCCGGGTCGAACTCACGGAGGCGAAGCAGCGCTGGCCGGAGTTCACCAGCGCGGCCACCGACGCGGGGCTCGGCAGCTACCTGTCCGCGCCGTTGTTCATAGACCACGAGTACCAGGGGGCGATGAACCTCTACTCGCGACGGGATCACGGCTACCGCGAGCTGGACGCGACCGTGCTGGACCTCTACACCACCGCGATCGAGGGCTATCTGCGCACCTGGCAGCGCTACCTCGCCACTCGAAGGCTCACCGAGCAGTTACGCACCGCCCTGGAGTCGCGTCCGATGATCGAACAGGCCAAGGGCATTCTCATGGTGCTGCACAACTACAGCGCGGAGAAGGCCTTCGCCACCCTGGTCGACTATTCCCAGCGCAGCAACACCAAACTGCGCGAAGTCGCCGAGCGTATGATCAGTGAGGCGGTCGGTCCCGCGAGCACCGACACGACGAGGTGACCCGCCCGCTCGCGCATTCACGAATGCTTCGGGTGCTAGGTCCGCTCGTCCGTGAGGTGTCGAACGGTACCGACAGGCTTGTGACCGGTTGACGACGATCGAAAGCGACGACGATGAGGGTGCTGCTCGCCGGATGTGGTGATCTGGGGACGGAGGCCGGCCTGCGTTTCGCGGCCGCCGGACACCGCGTGCTCGGTCTGCGACGCACTCCGGACCTGCTTCCCGAGAACATCGGGGGGCAGGCCGTGGATCTCACCCGAGAGCGTCCATCCGTGCCCGGCGACACCGACATCGTCGTCATCGTGCTCACCGCCGATCGACGCACGGCCGAGGGCTACCGTTCGACGTATCTCGACGGTCTGACCAACGTTCTCGACGCGATCGACGAGACGGGAGTCCGGCCACGGATCCTGTTCGTGTCGTCGACGGCGGTCTACGGCGACATCGACGGCGTGGTCGACGAGAACACCCCGACCGCCCCGGGCTCGGCGACGGCCGAGATGCTCGTGGCTGCCGAGGAGAGGCTGCACAGCAGGTTTCCCGAGGCGATAGCTCTGCGGCTGGCGGGGATCTACGGTCCCGGCCGTACCTCACTGATCGACCGGGTACGAGACGGCACCGCCACTGTCGAGTCCACCCCGAGGTACACCAATCGCATCCACCGCGACGACGCGGCCTCGGCCATCGTGCATCTCACGACAGCGGTGGAGAACCCGGCACCGGTCTACATGGGCGTGGACCACGAACCGGTCGACCGCGCCCGGATACTGCGCTTCCTCGCCGAGGAGCTCGGCACGGCCCCTCCGGCCGTACGTGACTCAGCGGCACCGGGCGGAGCGGGCAAGCGCTGCCGCAACGATCGACTCCTCGAATCGGGGTTCCGGTTCACCTATCCCGACTACCGAGCGGGTTACCGGGCTGTGCTGGCGGAGCGGGGCACACGGCACCGTTGAAGCGGCCGAGGCCGCGCGAGTCGGGTTCGACGCGGACGGGCCGATACACGCCAGGACTACTGGTCTCCGGAAGGGCCACAGGCGCCGGTCCGGCGAAGAAGCGGGCTCACAGCTCGCGCTCGTAGTACAGCAGCCGCGTCTCCGGACGGCCTTCGCGTTCGAGGTTGGTGAAACCGTACTTCTCGTACAGGTTCCGTGCCGCCGTGTCGTTCTGGGCCGTGCCCAGCTCCATCGTGGCCGCGCCACGCTGCCGGGCGAGGTGGATCGCGCCACCCAGGACAGCTGCTCCGTATCCCCTCCCGCGATACTCGGGCACCACGTAGAACTCCTCCAGCAGACACACCGGCTTCGCGGTGAACAGGTGATCGCGAAACCGCAGCTGGGCCACACCCACGTGACGTGGCTCGGCGAGCACGAAAACACTGATCTCCGACGCGACGTGAGCGCGGATCCGCTCGGCGAGCGGGCCCGCGCCCGGGGTGAACTCGTCGAACTCGAGCTGGAAACGGTCGAGCAGTCCGGCTATCTCATCGGCCTCGGCACTCCCACCGAGTCGGCACCCGGTCTCCGAAGGGATCACTCGGCCAGGATACGCCCCGGCGAGCCGCTTCGGGGACATGTGAACAGGGCGGCTCAGACCAGTCCGCTGACGATGCCCCGTGCGTCGTCGACCCCCGAGTCGAGTACCTCACCCGCGTCGTCGGCCAACCGCCCGACATCGTCACTGCCGTTCTCGAAGGCGTGGTCCACGGCTCCCGAGGTGATAGCACCGGCGGCTACACCGGCGATGGCACCGACCGCGAACCCGACCGGACCGCCCACCGCGGTCCCGGCCAACGCTCCCGACACGGCCGAGCTGACGACCACCGAGGAAGCCAGCCCGACCCCGTTGGAGGAAACCGCCTGGGCCGCCGATTCGCCGTTGGACATGTCGTAGGCAACCGCTCCGACGGTCAGCGCACCGCTGAATGCCAGCCCCGCTCTGCCGATAGTCTTGCCGTAGGCGGCCACGTCGTCCGAGGCGGTGCTCGCCCGGGTGGCGTACTTCTCGGACCGGCCGAGCAGGCGTTCGAACTCGCCCCGGTTACCGGCACGCCAAGCGCGTTCCGCCCAGCTGCCGCGCAGCGCCGCCTCGTCACCGAGCATCCCGGCCTGGGCGGACTTGATGGACCGGTCGTAGTTCGCGACGCTCTCACCGGCCGCGACCACGGAGCTGCCGATGGTGGGCCAGTTCTTCCGGAGAAATCGCCCTGCCGTGTTGTTGATGTCGGCACCGGTGGCACTCCACTCCGCGTGCGCGACCTCGGCCTCGACACGCAGTTTCTCGTACACCCGCTGCCGTGCCGCGAAATTCTGCCTCGCGGTCACGGCCTCGGCGTGTGCCCGCAGCGCGTCCGGTGTCGCAGCGCTCCCCATGGGTGCGGGGCCGGGATCGGGTGGCAGGGGACCAGGCTCCTCCACCGTGCGCTCGGTGACCGGGAGTCCCGCCGCCACGGCTTCGGTACGGATGCGACGCATCTCCCGCTGGGTCCACCGCAGACTGGCGGCGACCTCGTCGAACCTGGCGGCTATCCCGTCGGCGTCACCGACGAGCTCGTCCGCGAGCTGTCCCCCTCGGGTCAACGTGTCGCGGAACGCCTCCCCCGCCGTGCCCTGCCAGCCGGAGTCCGCCCGGTTGCGGGCGGTGAACACCCGGTCGGCGGTGTCGGTTACCGCTCTGGCCAGCGTGCCGCGTATCCACTCGGCCGCGGCGAACACGGCGGAGGGGTCACCGGTCACTGTGGTCCGGATAGGCATGTCCTACTGCCCTCGTAAATCGGGGAGTTCTTCGCGTGCCCGTCGATCGGCCTCGGTGTAGGCGGCCGCGCTGTCGGCCACCGCGTCACCGGCCGCCGAGGCGGTGGCCGAGAGCCGTTCCGCTTCTTCGACGAGCTGGTTGAGCAGTGCGGCCACAGGGGTGCGTGCCTCACCCGCGTCCGGCTCGGCGGGTGCCGTGGCGCGTGTGCGGTGCAGCTCGTCACCCGCCTGCCGCAGGGTGCCGGTAATCTCTTCCAGAATCACCGGGTCGATTCGGAAACCGGAACTCACCGGTTCACCTCCTGGACACGTTGTTCCTCGGGAATGTCCATGTCGAGCACCACGAGATCGAAGTAGGCGATCCGCCGTAGTTTTCCCAACTGCGTGGCGGGCATGACCAACCAGGGTTGTCGCCTTCCACAACAGGAGTGCAGCCGGTCGAGCGCCGAGTAGACGGGCAGCACCAGCCTGCCGTCGTCGAGTTCGCGCAGCTGCACCACGGCGTCCTCCGCCCGAGCCACGTGCGTCTCGCACGGCAGGTACATCATGGGCGGAAAATCCTCGGGTAGCCGCTTCTCTCCCGATCCACCAGTAGTCCCGGTCACCGAACCACTCCTCGTACCGACACGTACGGATGCCGCCGCGACCGAGCCCCGTGCACCACGCACCGATTCGCTCGGCACTCGTGGGACGCCCGCCCCGGCGGGAGGGTTGTGCGACCACCGTGCCCGATCCGAACGGTCTGCGGTGTCACGGTAGGAGAGCCATCATGAGGTTGTGAACATCGATCCGGCCAGGTACGAGGTGGCACTGCTGGACATGGACGGTGTGGTCACCGACACCGCCCGGGTGCACTTCGCGGCGTGGCAACGGCTCTTCGACGAGTACCTGGCGACTCGAACGACCTCGTCGGGAGCGCACGATCGCTTCACCGAGCAGGAATACCGGCGTCACGTGGACGGCAAACGCCGGACGGACGGCGTGCTGGCACTGCTGCGCTCCCGGGGGATCGAGATACCGCTGGGCTACGCCGACGACGGGCCCGAGCGGAACACCGCGCACGGTCTGGGTAACCGCAAGGACGCCTACTTCCGCGAACTCGTCGAGGCGAACGGTGTTCGGGTTCACGAGGACGCTCGTGGACTTCTCGATTCCCTGCGGCAGCGGAGGACGCGCACGGCGCTCGTCTCGGCCAGCCGCAACTGCGAGTGGGCGCTGCGGCACACGGACCTCGGCGAACTGTTCGACGTCGTTCTCGACGGACTGCGGGCGGATGAGCTCGGGTTGGCAGGCAAACCCGACCCGGCGATCTTCCTGGAGGCAGCTCGGCTGCTGGAAGCCGAACCGTCGGAGTGCGTTCTGCTGGAGGACGCGGAGGCCAGGGTACGCGCGGGCAGAGCCGGTGGGTTCGGGTGGGTGATCGGAGTGGACCGTACCGGTCATGCCGAGGCGCTGCTTTCCTCCGGGGCGGACGAGGTGGTCACAACTCTGTTCGATGTAGCGGTACAGGAGGCCACCGAGCCACGGGACATCAGGACGCTACCCGCTGCCGTGTCGCACCGGGACCGGATCGTCGGACGGCTCGGCACCGCACCGCTGCTGGTGGCACTGGACTTCGACGGCACGCTGGCACCGATCGCCGACACCCCGTCCGAAGTCAAGCTGCCTCACCGCGGTCGAGAGGTGCTGCGAAGACTCGCCGGGTGCTCGACAGTGGCCGTGATCAGCGGTCGCGATCTGTGCGACGTGCGGGAGAAGGTAGGGCTGTCCGAGCTCTGGTACGGCGGGAACCACGGTTTCGAACTGGCCGCACCTGGCGGTGAAGTGTTCGTGCACGGGGCCGGCGAAGCCGGTGTCGACGATCTCGACGCCATCGAGGCCCGGCTGCGAAACCAACTCGTCACGCCGGGGATTTTCCTGGAGCGGAAGCGGTTCGCGCTGGCGGTGCACTATCGCGGTGTCGCGGACGAGGAGGTGGAGGACGTCACGAGGCCGGTGTACGACGCGGCGGCCGACCGGGAGACGGTGAAACCGACCACCGGGCGCCGGGTGATCGAAATCGTGCTCAATGTGGCCTGGGACAAGGGCGCCGCGCTGCACCGGCTGCTGGAGCGGGTGAGAGCCGCGGCGAACGACTCGGGCTTCGTCGTGTTCTACGCGGGCGACGACCGGACGGACGAGGACGCGCTGCGCGTGGTCCACGACAGCGGTGTCGGGATATTCGTGCGCAGTTCGGAACATGCCGATCATCTCAGCTGGGCGCACTATGTGGTCGACGGTCAGGACGAACTCACCGACGTGCTGGGGCACATCGCCTCGAACCGTGCGGGTGGGATCCGTTGAGTTCGAAACGGCGTCTCGGAATCCGGCCGGCTACCCTCACCGGGTAATCCCGTCGTCGCGTGGTGACCGATCGCCACGCGGGTTCGGGTGCGTTGCTCCGCCGCTGTGCCCACGAGGGACACGGTCATGAACGATCCGCTGAGTCCACACCGACTCGTCTTCACCGACTTCGACCCGGCCGACGAGAAGCGGCGGGAAGCGCTTTGCACACTGGGGAACGGTTACTTCGCCACCAGGGGGAGCGCGCCCGAGGCCGACGACGACGGCGTGCACTACCCGGGAACCTACGTGGCGGGCTGCTACAACCGGATCACCTCGACGGTGTCCGGGCGGGAACTGGAACACGAGTCGCTGGTCAACATGCCGAACTGGCTGGCGCTGACCTTCCGCATCGACGACGGCCCCTGGCTCGGGCCGACGGTGGTGGAGCCGCTGGAGCACGAACAGGAACTCGATCTGGAACGGGGGATCCTGGTACGCAGGGCGCGCCTGCGGGACGGCTCGGGGAGAACCACCAGGATGGTGCAGCGCCGGTTCGTGCACATGAGCCGACCTCATCTGGCGGGACTGGAGACCACGCTCGTGCCGGAGGACTGGTCAGGAACCATCACGTTCCGCTGCGGCCTGGACGGGCGGGTCGGCAACCACGGTGTGGAACGCTACGGCGAACTGAACGGGCGGCATCTGGTCGACACCCACGGCAACGAGGTCGGAGAGAACCTCGTGGTGCTGCACGCACGCACCTCGGGATCGGACATCCGGGTGGCCGAGGCGGCCAGATCCCGCTTGTTCCGCGATGAGGTACCGCTGGCGGGCGGAGGCCGAACGGTTCACGACGAGCAGGCGGTCTTCCAGGAGTTCACCGTCGATTCGAACCGGCTCGACGAGGTACGGCTCGAGAAGATCGTGGCGCTCCACACCTCGCGGGACTCGGCGATCGTGGAGCCGGTCTCCGAGGCGGTGGAGGCCGCCCGCGAGGCCGAGGACTTCGACGAACTGCTGAGCTCCCACGTCGCGGCCTGGGCCCGGCTGGGCGATACCTTCCGCTGCGGGCTGTCCACGAGCGCGGCCACCCGGCAGGCGGTGAGGCTGCACGTGTTCCACCTGCTGCAGACCGTCTCGCCGAACACGGCGGACCTGGACGTGGGTGTCCCGGCCCGCGGGCTGCACGGCGAGGCGTACCGGGGCCACGTCTTCTGGGACGAGTTGTTCGTGCTGCCGACCCTGACGCTGCGCATGCCGCGGGTGGCCCGAGCACTGCTGCGCTATCGCTGCCGCAGGCTGCCGCGGGCACGGCGCGCGGCGAGGCGAGCGGGACTGTCCGGCGCCATGTTTCCCTGGCAGAGCGGCAGCAACGGGCGCGAGGAGAGCCAGTCGTGGCACCTGAACCCGCGTTCGGGACGATGGCTGGCCGATCACACGCATTTGCAACGTCACATCGGCATCGCGATCGCCCACAACGTGTGGCACTACTACCAGTCCACCGCAGACGAGGAGTTCCTCGCCGAGCAGGGCGCGGAAACGATACTGGAGACCACCCGGTTCCTCGCGTCGCTGGCCACTTACGAACACGGACGCGACCGCTACACCATCAACGGGATCGTGGGGCCGGACGAGTACCACACCGGCTACCCGGACCGGGATTCTCCGGGTATCGACAACAACGCCTACACCAACGTCATGACGGCGTGGCTGTGCCGCACCGCGCTGCGAACCCTGGACGAGCTCGACGACACGCGCCGAGCCGAACTCACCGACCAGCTCGATCTCGACCACAGCGAGACCGACCGGTGGAAGCACCTCTCACGGCGGATGTACGTCCCCTTCCACGACGACGGGATCATCAGCCAGTTCGAGGGCTACGAACGGCTGGCGGAACTGGACTGGGAAGACTACCGACACCGCTACGGCGACATCAGCCGACTCGACCGGATCCTGGAAGCCGAGAACGACTCCCCCAATCACTACCGGGCGTCGAAACAGGCGGATGTACTGATGTTGTTCTACCTGCTCTCGGCCGAGGAGCTGGAGAGACTGCTCACCACGCTGGGCTACGCGATGCCTCGGGACACGATCCCGCGCAACATCGACTACTACCTTCGACGTACCAGCCACGGGTCCACGCTCAGCGCCGTGGTCCACGCCTGGGTACTGGCCCGCGCCAACCGACGTCAGGCGCTGGAGTTCTTCGACAACGTGCTCGCAGGTGATCTGCACGACGTGCAACGGGGCACCACCGCCGAGGGGATCCATCTCGCGGCCATGGCGGGCAGCATCGATCTGTTGCAACGCTGCTTCGCGGGCATCGAAGTACGGGATCACACCCTCGTGCTGAATCCGCTCTGGCCCGAGGAGCTCGGCGCGCTGGAGCTGGCGATCCGATTCCGCGGCCACCCGGTCGACATCACCGTCACCGGCCGGACAGCGGCGGTACGCACCGCGCCGGGCAGCGGGAAGTCGCCGATCCGGTGCGCCTGTGGCTCCCGCACGGTGATGCTGGGTCCGGGCGAGACCGCCGTGTTCTCGCTGGAGCACGCCGAAAAATGAAAATTATCCGTTTCCGTGATCCGACGCGGAGGGCGATTCCCGGGAACGAGAGCATCCGGGAACCGTCCGGCCGCGCTTCGCCCGACCGACCCCGAGTGATCAGTAGTTCGGGAACAGGTTCTCCACGCACTCCGCGATCGGTCGGCGCGGCGTGGGCGGCGCGGGGAACCGCTCGGTGATCGGCCATCCCAGCCGCAGCACGAATCTGGGAATTCCCGTACCACCGAGCACCTGGTCACGTACGAACTCACGGGCGGAGAACACCTCACCGAACTGACTCAGCACGCAGCTGACCAGCCCCTCACGGGCCACGGACAGCGTCACTTCGCCCAACACCTCACCCGAGAGCAACTCGCTTTCGCGGGTGTCCTCCAGCGTGTACAACAACGCCAGTTCCGCACCGTCGTCGAGCACCGGGATCGACAACTCACCGGCACCGAAATCCCGTTCGAAGGCACTCGGCGCATGAACCTCGGGGATGTGGCGAGCGGGCACCCCGTCCGAACTCACATGACGTGTCGACCACTTCGCGAGCTCGTGGCGGTACTCCGGATCGTCCTCGCGTGCCCTGCCCGCCTGGCGGATGGCGTAGGACAGCTGCTGCCTGGCCGGATCCGACAGCACGAAATCGAGCACGCAGTCCTTGGCGGCCGCGGCCTCCCGCAACTCCCGCAACAACTCCGGAGGAACGGGCTCGGGCAGGAAAGGTCTGCGGTCCGTACGACGTCGAGCGGCCAGCCCCGCCAGCACCACGGCCTCGGAGTCGATGTCGGCGAGCCTGCTGAACTCGATCGAAGCCAGGTGGTCGGGCTGGTCCGGATTGGGCAGGCGATGGACCAGCGCCCGCCACCCCTCGGCGGCGAAACCGACACGAGCCTGGTAAAGCGCCGCACCACAACTGATCACCGATTGCTCCCCCGTGGGATCGAGCACGGGCGAGACACGGGAACGATCCAGATACAGGTGAACCGAACGCGGTCCGATCACCCAGCGCCAGGGCTGGATGTTGTGCAACGAAGGTGCTCGGCAGGCCACGACCAGCGCGGAACGCATCGTGGCTGTCGCGGGCTCACTCTTACCGGTCATACAGGCACCCCACCCACACTCTACGACCCGTGTTGTCCCTCGAACAGCTCTGCGCCACACGTACAGGAAAGAGCCGAAAGGACTCGCGGGCCGGAGGCGACAGCGTCGGGCCCCGGACGCGGCTTCGGCACTGCGATCTGCACGACCGAGGGGCAATCTGGAACGGATGAAGCGTCGACAACCCTGATCCTCGGACAAGGGGCTTGCCATGGACACCTCGCGATACGACATCGTCGTCGGGGTGGACGGCTCGGATTCCGCACTACGAGCAGCCGACTGGGCCACAGCGGAGGCCCGGCGGCACACCGGAGCCTCCCTGACCATCGTGCTGATCAACGACGATCCGGCTCGGGAGAGCTACGCCCGAGAGGCCGTCGCCGACATCGCCGGGAGGTGCGGCGAGGCGCAGCCCTCGCTGGAGGTGAGCCACGAGGTCGCCGAGGGACACCCGATCGAGGAGCTGGTGCGACGTTCCTCGACAGCTGATCTCCTGGTGCTCGGTTCGCGAGGGTACGGCCCGGTGGCGGACGCGCTGCTCGGTTCGGTCAGCGTGGGGGTGGCGCGACGAACCAGGTGCCCGATCGTGGTTGTCCGGGGTGACGAGAGCGAACACCGCGACGAGGTCGTGGTGGGGGTCGACGACTCGGCGCGGAGCGAGGCCGCGTTGGAGTTCGGCTTCACCCGCGCGCGGAATCGGGCCTCGGAGCTGCTGGTGATGCGAGCGATGTCCCGGAACTCGCGGACTCGGCAGCCGACGTCACGGCGGGAATCCCCCTCCGGACGGGTCGAACACGACCTCGCGAAACGACTGGAGCGCTGGGGCGCGTGGTTTCCGGAGGTGACGGCGCGCCGCATCGACGTGGAGAAGCATCCGGTGACCGCCCTGCTCGAACTCTCCAAAGGTGCGGGCCTGGTCGTGGTGGGCCGTCGCGGGGGCGGTGGTTTCAGCGGGCTCATGCTGGGCTCGGTGGCCCGGGGTGTGCTGCACCGGGCCTCCTGCCCCGTGGCGATGGTTCCAGAGGCCGGTGAGCAGGAGTGATGCGACGGAACGATCCGCCCCGGGAGGTGTGACGGACATGGCGGAGTTCACACCGACGCTGGGACTGTCCACCGAACAGGCCGAGGAAGTGGTCCGGATCGCGGGCGAGGCCCCTTCGCTGCACAACCGACAACCGTGGCGATTCCGGCTGCTGCCCCATTCGATCGAACTGCACTACGATCCACGAGCGCGGCTGCCCGCCACCGATCCACGGGAGCGGGAACTGCGGATCGGCTGTGGCGCGGCGCTGCTGAACATGCGGCTCGCCCTGGAGCACGAGGGAATCAGCCCGGTCGTGACCCTGCTGCCCAGCACCGGTGCGGAATCGGTCCTGGCCGAGATACGCGGCGGGGGCTCTTCGAACATGTCACCGCAGCAGCGGGTGCTGTACCGGGCGATCGCCGATCGGCACACGAACAGACGTCCCTTCCGGGAAACCCCGGTACCCGTGGAGCAGCGGCACTCGCTGCTCGAATCGGTGGAGCGGGAGGGGTGCTGGCTGCACATCGTGGAACGTGGCGAGCTGGGGAGACTGGAGGGCATGGTCCACCGCGCGCATCGGGCGCAGCTGGCCGATCCGCGGTTCCGGGAGGAACTGGCCGAATGGACCGGACACGCCGCCGAGGTCAGCGAGGGGGTGCCCGCCTCGGCGGCGGGGCCCGAACGGGAGGCACAGGACCAGTGGGTGCTGCGGGACTACTCGGCGGGCAAGGCGGAACCGCGCGTGCCGGGCAAGGACTTCGAGTACGATCCGCTGCTGCTGGTCGTCTGTTCCTACCACGAGGGTCGAGCGGCGGAGCTGCGAGCGGGACAGGCACTACAACGAATGCTGCTGACGGCCACTGCCAACGGCCTGGTGGCCTCCCTGATGTCGCAGGTGATCGAGATCGACGAGACCAGGGAGGAACTGCGGCGGATGCTCGGGGAAAGCCTGCGCCCCCAGGCGTTGCTCCGAGTCGGCCACGGTTCGCGAACCGCACCGACACCGCGACACGAGCCGCGCGAGCTGTTGCTGTAGCCCGCGGAGCCAGCACCGCTGGACATCTCGGTGCTCACGACTCGGCACCCGACGGAGCCGAACTACCGTCGGGTTCTCCCCGCGCCACGAGCACGGGGCAGTGCGCGTGCCGCACGCAGTACTGGGCCACCGATCCCAGCAGGGCGGTCGCGAAACCGCCCGATCCCCTGCTGCCGACCACGAGCAGATCGGCGTGGACCCGGCGCACCACGTCCAGCAACGCTTTGGCGGGGTGGCCGTAGACGACCTCCCGACGCACCGGAACCGAGCAGTTCCCCGGAACGAGCCGCGCGATCGTCTCGTCCAACGCCGCCGCCGTGCGGTGGGCCACCGCCTCGGGCCCGGCCACCGGTCTGTCGTACAGCTCGGGATAATCCCAACCGCGCACCGCCACGACGACCGAATCGCCGACGAGCTCCGCGTGCCACAACGCCCAGCGCAGTGCCTGTTCGGAACCGAGCGAACCGTCGACTCCCACGACGACGTGGTACTCCTCCGACACGACTACCTCCCCTGAGCGAGACTGTCACCGGAAACGAGCACGAGCTCCCGTCCCGGACGTCGATCGGTGGTCACTTCCTCGCACAGGGCCGAGCACCGACCGGGTGGGAACCGGCGCCCGCTGCCTTACGAGGATGCTCCGTGGGGACACGATCGTCGCTTCCGAGTGAACGCGCAGCACGGGAACAACCGCCCCGCCAACGAGGAATGAGCAGCAGGTGCACGACGACGGGAAACTGACCGAGGAACGGATCGACCGGATGTTGCGCGACCGCGTCCGGCCGGCTGTTCGACCGGAGGCCGCACCGGTCACGCTGGACACCTGGCACGGCACGAGCGCACCGGTACCGGTCGCGAACAGCGGTTCGTCCGGGGAGTACCGCGGGGCGGAGGTGGGCGACCGCTGGGGTCCGCCGTGGAGCACCACCTGGTTCCGGCTGCGCGGGGAGGTCCCCACCGAATGGGCAGGACGTGCCGTGGAGCTCGTGTTCGACCCGGGGTTCGACCACCGACGACCGGGCTTCCAGTGCGAAGGACTGGTGTACCGACCGGACGGTTCGATCGTGAAGGGGCTGAACCCACGCAACGAGTGGGTACGCGTGAGCGAGGCCGTCGCCGGGGGTGAGCCGGTGGAGTTTCACGTGGAAGCGGCGGCGAATCCGGTGTTCCTCGGCGATCATTCGTTCACCCCCACCGAACTGGGCGATCCGGACACCGCGGCCACGGAACCGCTGTACCGCGTCGAGCGTGCCGAGCTGACCATCTTCGACAACCGCGTCGAGCAGCTGGTCCACGACATCGAAGTGCTCGACCAGCTCATGCGGCAGCTGAGCACGGACGATCCACGGCGTTGGGAGATACTGCGCTCCCTCGACCGCTGCTTGGACGCGGTGGACCCGCGCGACGTGAGCGGTAGCGCGGACCGCGCGCGCGAGGTGCTGACCCCGGTGCTGCGGAAACCGGCGCACGCCAGCGCGCATCGCGTGTCTGCGGTCGGCCACGCGCACATCGACTCGGCGTGGCTGTGGCCGTTCCGCGAGACCGTGCGCAAAGTGGCCAGGACGGTGTCGAACGTGCTCGGGCTGCTGGAGGAACACCCGGAGTTCGTCTTCGCCATGTCCCAGGCACAGCAGTTCGCCTGGCTCGAGCGGCACTATCCGCGGCTCCACCGACGAGTTCGGTCCGAGGTGGCCGCGGGGAGGTTCGTCCCCGTCGGCGGCATGTGGGTCGAGGCCGACACGAACATGCCCGGTGGTGAGGCGATGGCGCGGCAGCTGGTGCACGGCAAGCGGTTCTTCCTGGACGAGTTCGGTGTGGAGACCGACGAGGTGTGGCTGCCCGACTCGTTCGGTTACAGCGCGGCGCTGCCGCAGCTGATCGCCCTGTCGGGTTCGAGCTGGTTCCTGGGCCAGAAGGTCGCCTGGAACCAGACGAACGAGTTCCCGCATCACACCTTCCACTGGGAAGGCATCGACGGCACCAGAATCCTCACCCACCTGCCGCCGGTGGACGTCTACGACTCCGAGCTGTCCGCGGCCGAACTGGCGCACGCCTCGGCCAACTTCGCCGAGAAGGGCGGGGCGAATCGCTCGCTGGTCCCGTTCGGCTGGGGCGACGGGGGTGGCGGTCCCACCCGCGAGATGCTGGAACGCGCCGGGCGACTGTCCGATCTGGAAGGATCACCACGAGTCACCGTCGAGTCCCCCGCCGAGTTCGTCCGCGAGGCTCGCGCGGAGTACACGGAGCCGCCCGTATGGGTCGGTGAACTGTACCTGGAGTTCCACCGCGGCACCTACACCAGCCAGGCGGGCACCAAACGGGGGAACCGACGCAACGAGCACCTGCTGCGCGAGGCCGAGCTGTGGGCGGCGACGGCGAACGTGTACCACGGTCTCCCCTATCCGCACGAGCGGCTGGACCGACTCTGGAAGGCCGTGCTGCGCAACCAGTTCCACGACGTCCTGCCCGGCTCGTCCATCGCCTGGGTGCACCACGAGGCGGAGCGGGAGCACGAACTCGTCCGGAACGAGTTGGCCGAGATCATCGATCGGGCGCAGCGAGAGTTGGCGGGTTCGGGATCGACGCCGCTGGTGTTCAACGGTGCTCCGCACGAGCGCGACGGTATTCCGGCGGGCGGTGCGGCACCGTCGGCCGCACCGGTCACGTTCGTGGAACTGTCCGAAACGGACGAGGGGTTCGTGCTGCGCAACGAATCGCTGCGGGTCACGATCGACCGTCGGGGCACCGTCACATCGCTGTACGACCCGGCAGCCGACCGCGAGCTCGTCCCCGAGGGCTCGGCGGGCAACGTGCCGAGGGCGCATCCGGACCTGCCGAACCGGTGGGACGCCTGGGACGTGGACGCCTTCTACCGCAACAACGTCACCGAACTGCTGGATGCCGAGGAAGTGGCGGTGCGACAGAACGCCGCGGATCGCGTCTCGGTGCACGTGGTGCGTTCCTTCTCCGACTCGCGGATCACCCAGGAGTTGACGCTGCGGGGCGGCGCCGCGCGACTGGAGATCGACACCGAGGTCGACTGGCACGAGTCCGAGACGCTGCTCAAACTCGCCTTTCCGGTGGACGTGCACACCGATCGCATGGCGGCCGAGACCCAGTTCGGACATCTGTACCGGCCGATTCACGAGAACACCAGCTGGGACGCGGCCAAGTTCGAGACGTGTGCCCACCGCTGGGTCCACGTGGGTGAGGCGGGATACGGCGTGGCTCTGGCCAACGACACGACTTACGGCCACGACGTGACCCGCTGGGCCAAGAACAGCGGTGGTACCGCGACGACCGTGCGGGCCTCGCTGCTGCGCGCCCCGCGGTTTCCCGACCCGGACGCCGACCAGGGGACGCACCGTTTCCGACACGTCCTCGTCCCGGGAGCCGATATCGGTGCCGCGGTTCGGGAGGGCTACCGCCTCAATCTGCCCTCCCGAACCGTGCACGGTGACTCGCCGGTGGAACCGCTGGTCACCAGTGACAACCCCGCCGTGGTCCTCGAAGCGGTGAAGTTGGCCGAGGACGGTTCCGGAGACGTGGTGGTGCGACTGTACGAATCCTCGGGTGGCCGCGCCACGAGCCGGGTCACCACCGGTTTCGCCCCGGTGAGCGTGCGGGCGACCGATCTGCTGGAACGACCGTGGGCCGACGGGGAGATCGAACACGCCCCAACGGGGTTCCGGCTGACGCTGCGCCCGTTCGAGATCCGCACGCTGCGGCTGGCGTGGGCGTGACCGTCTCCGAAGACTCGGTCGATCGTCGGTCGGACACGCGCTCCCGTTGTCAGGAGTGACCAGGACTTCCGAATAGCTCAACGACCGGGTAGCGGCGCCCATCCGTGGACCGCCGTCCAGGCAGGCCCCGCACCCGGTCGTGGCCGCACTGCTTCCGCCATGCCTCTCCCCTACCGGGACTCCCCGACCGGGCCTACCCGAGTCGGAGCGGTACCCGGTCGTTCGCTGTGGGGCGGTGGCGGTGTTCGACCGGAGTTGCCACCTACCGAGTGCTCTCGGGAATCATGAGAAAACCCCGGCCGATCAGCGACCTCGATTCAGGAGGAACACTCCTTCCAGGCGAAGTGGTAGGTGGTCTCGATACTTCCGTCGGTCGAATCCATCGTCATGAAGCTGGTCTCGCCGGAGTCCGAGTCCCCCGCGTCCACCCGCAATTCGGTGTTGATGTTGAAGTTGCGCTGTACACCGCAGGGCTTGTAAACGATGTCGGCGATCTCGGTCTCGTCGGTGACCTGCCAGTTGTCGCTGTAGGATCCCTCGAACGTCTTGCTGGAATGCGTGGTCCGGGAATCACCCTGGAAGTAGTAACTGGCTTGCTGAGTACCGGTGGCTCCTTCCGCGAGGTGGGCGAATCCGCGGTAGTCGGCCCGGGCTATCCCGTAGGTGAGCCCCTGGGGAACGTGCACGACCAGATTGAGCTGGCAGTTCTTTCGGAAGGCCGTGGGATCCGCGTCGGGCCCCACCTCTGCCAGATAGTCGCTGTAGGTGACGGTGAAGGCCTTGTTGTCGGGCGATACGGCCACGTCCGCCGTGCCTTCGGGACATCCGGAACCGTTCACGGTGGCGACGTCGATGACGACCTCGTCCGAAGGTGGGGAGTCGAACGGGCCCGAGGTCGGCACGAGAAGAGTGGACAGCGCCATTCCGGACGCGATCAAACCGTTGAGCATCTCGTTTCTCCTGTTCGGGAGGCAAAAGCCACACTTGCTGTTCGTTTCCGCTACGCGGACAACTGGCCGATCCATTTCGGAAAACGACCGGCAACGAGTTTATGGGAGCGCTCCCGAAAACTATAGACACTTTCGGAGCAATTTCCGAACAACCAGGCGTAACGGCCATAAGACAGAGCCAATGATGGGATGAACCGAAATGTCTTACACTCGATCCCCGGCAGCGAAATCGCGTGGAATATTCCCTCCCGAAACCTGTTCACTCGAATGATTTCGAGTTTCTCGACGCCACAGCGGAGTTTCGCCCCCCTGGGGTGCCGCCGGACCTCACTGATGCTTTCCTGTCGTGTTGTCGACAGGGGTGGGGCATTGTCGGTTCCGACACGTCGAAAGCCACGTTACCAACGCGACCAGCCGCGGGTTCTCCCGTGCGGCTCTCGCGAGGAAGGCCCGACGTTGTGTAGGCCGCTACCCGATGTCGGGCCTCCCCGCAGCGAGAGCCGTGCGAGAGGTTCCGCCGAGCGAGCGACCCGACAACCCGACCGGAAAACTCCAATCAGGAACGCCACCGAATCCAGGCACCGTGCGAGTCGGTCGTGGCCAGCGTCTCGTGCCCGTCCCGTGCCAGAACGAACGAGTTCTCCGGACCGCCGGAGGCATCAGCGGGGCCGATCACCCCGGCGGCTTCGTTGGAGAGCCACACCGCACCGAGCTCCCGCACGGCGGCGGCGAACTCGCGACGAACGGATTCGGGGGCGTAGGCCAGCACCGCCGAGTGATACACCACCAGGGTGGCCTCGCTCGGTGCGCTCGCGGCGATCCGCCCTAGATCGTCGAGGAGATCACCCCGGTGGACCACTGGTTGGTGCCGCGCCGCGAGGCGCAACGCCGCGCGCAGCCGGTCCCGCCGCTCGGTCTCCCCCGGCCACAGCAGGCATTCCAGCCAGTTCGCGTGATCGTCGTCCGCCGCGTCGAGCGGGGCGGTGTCGAGACCCGCGCGCCACGCGACGGTCGGGACCCTGCCGGGCAGCGGAACCGGCCCGATGGGACGGCAGCGCAGCGTCGGTGCTTCGGGCTCGGTACCGGTCACGCGGTGCCCGGCGAAATCGTACGAGTAGAGATCGGGCAACAGGTTCAGCCCGGCCGAAGCACCGACCTCCAACAACGCCAGCGGTTCCGTGAGCCGAGCCAGCGCGGGAAGCAGTGTGGCGCACCGCCCCGCCTCGTTGGTCTGGGTGCGCCTGGCCAGCAGTACCGAGGTCAGTTCCGCAGCACGCTCCCGCACCAGCTCACGCAGCGTTTCGGAATCGGCGGGGCGACCGAGCAGGTACCGGGCGGCGGCGAACAGCAGGTTCGGTTGGCGTTTCTCACTCGGCAGCGTCTCCAGCAGTCCCAGGATCTCCGCGTCGGAGGCGACCGCCTCGGCGAGCGCGCCGTACTGCGGGGACTTCTCGGCCACCGCCACGCCGAACCTCCGGTAGTTCTCGGCGGTGCTCATTCCCGATTCGATCCCGGCCATGCCCCGTTCGCCCGGTTCACTGCCCTTACTCCCGTCGATCACGCCGCAAGTATGCCCGAGAACGGCGGGAACAACGATGACCGATTTCCGTCGCCCGCGTCACCGGAGCACGATCGGAGGGCGGCGAACGGAGGAACAGCGGTGCGCAAGATACGAAACCTCACCGGCCCCGGCGTGACCGACGAGTTCGGGATCGGCGGCACCGATCTGGGAGTGATGACCACCGCGCCGGACGGCCGGTTGGTGGCGGTCTTCGGTGACACCTTCGAACGCGCCGGTGTGGGTGGCAGCGGCTGGCGCTCACCGGTGGTGCTCTTCGGGGATCCGAGCACGGTGCGCACCGGAATCGTCTGGACCGGCTCGACGGGCCGGGGTCGCTACGCCGAGCAGGCACTGCCCTACCGGCACGACTCGATCATTCGCGGCAGGCGGGTGAGCACCGTGATTCCCACCGACGTCATCACGATCGGCGGGACGATGTATCTGCACGTGATGGTCTGCGCCGGTATCGGCAGGGTGCACTGGACCGAGATACACCGCTCCACCGACAACGGGGAGACCTGGACCCGCACCGGGGCGAACTGGCCCGGCGATCACCACGGCGGCCTGTTCCAGATGCTGACCTGGGAACGGGGAGACGACGGCTACGTCTACTGCTTCTCCACCGGTTTCCAACGCGACGAGGGACTGGTGCTGCACCGTGTCCCCGCCGAACGGATCACCGAACCCGGCGCGTGGCAGGGATGGGGTTTTCGGCGGGGCGCGTGGGCCTGGGGCGATCCGCCCACGGTCGCGTTGACCGGGGCTTACGGTGAGCTGTGTCTGCGCCGCGTCGAGGACCGATGGTTGCTGTGCCTGTTCGACGCGGGCAACTACCGCGTCGACGCGTTGTCGCTCGCCCACCCCACCTCGAATCTCTACGAGGTGCCGCGCACCACGGTGCTGCGTGGCACGTCCTGGCACGACGAGAATCACGCGACCGGGCGAGTCGCCCAGCTCTACGGCGGCTACATCGTCCCGGGATCCACGCTGGACGATCTTCATCTGGTGATAAGCCAGTGGAACACCGGGCGGAACTGGCCCTACCGGGCGATGCAGTTCGCGGGAGCGCTGCCCGGTGACGCCAGGTGGAGCAGCGGAAGCCGGACGGGATGAACCGTCGATCAGGAGATGGGCGCGGCTTGGTCACGATCCCGCTGCGCGAGCAGTTTTCGGATCGGCCCGAGTGCGGTGTTCACCCCGACCAGCGCGGTGGCGAAGTCACGGCCGCGGGAGGACAGCCTGCCGCGACGGAACATCAGAGCCGCCAGCTGGCGTGAGTTGCGCTGTGCCGATTCGACTCGGGGCCGTTGGGCACGTTCGTAGTCCCGCAGCGCCCGGGGCACCGTGCTCCTGTCGGCCCGGGCGAGGCGCCGTGCCAGTGCACCCGCGGATTCGATCGCCATGGCCGCGCCCACTCCTGCCGTCGGCAGGAAACCGGCCGCGGCGTCGCCGAGCAACGCGAAGCGACCCGTGGTCCAACTGTCACACCGCACGTCGGACAGACTCCAGTAGTGGCTCTCGGTGGTGTTCGCCAGCTCGGTCAGCGCGCGGGAGGAACGGGGATCGATGTTGCGCAGCCTGTCACGGACGAGCCGGTCGAACGCCGCTGGACCGCGGGTGGTGTCGGCACGGGGGCCGCCGACGAAGACACCGATCCTGCCGGGAACGGGGTACAGCCCCACGAAACATCCCGGTCCCCAGGTTTCCTGATAGGTGTCGGGCCACTCGTCGGGATCGGCCCACGTCACCCAACCGCCCCAGGCGGTGTCGTGGGTGTGAACCCGTTCGGCGTCGAGCACCAGGTCGCGGGTTGTCGAGTGCACCCCGTCCGCGGCGATCACGGCGTCGAACTCCGCCCGGAACTCCGTCCCGTCCTCGGTCAGGTCGACGCGAACCGTCCCACCGGTCGGTTCGACCGCGTGCGGAGCGGTTCGGAAGGCCACCGGTGCCCCGCCGGTGGCCAGCAGTTCCAGCAGTCGGCCCCGTTCGATCCCCCGGTAGTGGCCGAATTCCCCCAGCGCGGCGTCCACCGAATAGTTCCGCAGCGCCGCGCCGGTGGCGGAGCACAGCCGGTAGTGACGTACCGCCACGCTTTGGTCGAGGTAGTGCCGTTCGAGATCGAGTTCACTCAGCACCGGGTCGACGAACGGCATGAGACCCAGCATGTAACCGGAATCCTGCCGCTGTTCCGCACGCTCGACGAGTACCGGGTGCAGCCCCTTGGCACGCAGCGACCGCGCCAGGGTCAGCCCGGCCACCCCGGCGCCGACGATCAGCACTCGCGGTTCGTGCTCACCGACTGCGGCGAGCTGCTCGGTCACGGCCGTTGGGACGAACATTCCTGCTTACCTCCGGATTTCGAGTGGACCAGCTGGTCCACTCGAAACGGTAACACCCTGTGGACCGGCTGGTCCAATGATTTAGGGTGCAGTTATGGCGCTGCACGACCTCGATCAGGAACGACGTACGCGCGTACTGGAGACGGCGACCGGCGAGTTCGTCCGGCGGGGATACGAACACGCCTCACTGAACTCGATCATCCGGGCGTGCGGGATGAGCAAGAGCTCGTTCTACCACTACTTCGACTCGAAGTCGGAGCTGTTCGACACCGTCGTGACCGAAGCGATGCGCGCACTGGGCAGTGAGTTGGCCGTGCCGGATCCGCGCGAACTGGCGGGCCCCGAGTTCTGGGAGCGGGTCACGCGACTTGCCACCCAGCTGCTGGAACTCGCGGAGCGGGGAACCTGGACCGCCGAGGCCGGAAAACTGTTCTACGTCTCCGACACCCCGATCGAGCACAGCCCGGCACTGCGTGACGCGATCGCGGCCGTGCGGGACTGGCTAGCTCGGGCGCTCGAAGCGGGCCGCGCCTGCGGGGCGGTACGGGACGACCTGCCGAGTTCGCTGCAGGCATCGCTGGTGTTCGCGGTGCTGCGGTCCCTGGACGACTGGTCACTGCACCAGCTGCGGGAGTACTCGGCACCGGAACGCGAACGGCTCGCCCGGGCACAGCTGCGGACGCTGTACCGGATGCTGGCCCCTGACTCCGCGCTGGCCGGTGACCCCATGTCGGCCCGTGATTCGGAGAACGAGTAGGACCGCGCCGGCTCACCCCGGCGCCGGTTCCCACCCGCCGAAGCGCTACCCGATGCTGCCCGCCTTCCCGGCGAGCTTCGCACGCAGCCGCGCCAACGGTCCGTCCGAACCGGACGCCCGGGCGCTCGGCTCCGGCAGCCGACCGGCCACCGCGTCGTCCAGCAGGGTCCCGACCGTCTCCTTGGCACAGCTGCGGTTGGCTCCGATGCCGCCGGAGGGACCACGCTTGATCCAGCCCACCACGTAGGTCCCGGGCCGGTCGGTGACCCGCCCCCCGGAATTCGGCACGGTCGCGGTTCCTTCGTCGAAGGGCAGGCCGGGCAACGGCGCTCCCCGGTAACCAACCGCGCGCACCACCAGTCCGGTTGGGATCTCGACGTCGTCGGTGCGGGAATCGCCGACGCGGATGCCCCGAACCGCGTTCTCTCCCACCAGCTCCACCGGGGCGGAGTGGAAGCGGAACACGATACGGCTCCGCCCGTTCACCGCGGCTTCCCCGGCCGGAGCGGACCAGTCGACGGCTTGCCGGGAGACGTCCCGCAGCAGCCCCGCCTTGTCGTCGGCCCCGGCGGCGTCGATGGTGGGCTCGATTCGCGGATCGTGCGTGTCCACCACGAGTTCGATGTCCTCGCGCTGGGTGAGTTCGAGCAGTTCGGGCCTGGTGAAGGCCGCGTGTTCGGGACCACGGCGTCCCAGCAGCACCACTTCACGAACCCTGCTGGAACGCAGCAGTTCCAGCGCTCGCGGCGAGATCGAGGTGTCGGCGAGCCGTTCCGGGTCGGTGCTGAGTACGCGCGCCACGTCCAGCGCGACGTTGCCGTTGCCCACCACGACCACCCGTTCGGCGGACAGATCGACGGTCTCGGCGACGACGTCCGGGTGGCCGTTGTACCAGGAGACCAGGGTGGTGGCGCTGACGCTGCCCGCCAGCTCCTCACCCGGAACACCGATGTCGCGGGCCGAGGAGGCCCCGACCGCGTAGATCACGGCGTCGTGCCGAGTGGCCAGCTCCTCGACGGAGACGTCCTTGCCGACCTCCACACCGAGTCGCATCCGCATCCGGGGGTGGGTGTGGAACCGCGCGAAGGTCTCCCCGATCCGCTTCGTCGACGGATGATCGGGCGCCACGCCGTATCGCACGAGACCACCCGCCACGGGAAGCCGGTCCAGCAGGGTGACCCGGCAGTTGGTGTGCAGCAACAGGTCCTCGACGGCGTACATCCCGGCGGGGCCGGTCCCCACGACCGCGATGTCCAGCGGTGCGAGATCACTGGGGATCGAGTGGTCGAACACCGGCGGTCCCCAGGAGTGGAAGTTGGGTGAGGAGCCGGCGGTGCTCGTCCCTGAAGCGCTGCCGGCCCCCGCACCGTTCGGCTCCACGCCGTTCGGCCCCGCGCCGTTCACCTCCGACCGGCCGTCGGATTCCGAAGCTCGGCCGCTCTCGGGAGCACCACTGGTCTCCGGAGCGTCACCGGACTCCGGTTCGACGGCCGCGTCGCGGTCGGCGTAGTAAGCGGCGTTGATGTCGGCATAGGCCCGGAGCGAGCCGGTCAGCCGGTCCACCGGGAATATCGCGTCGACCGGGCAGGCGTCGGCACACGCTCCGCAATCGATGCAGGTGCTCGGATCGACGTAGAGCATCTCGGTGGTGCCGAAGTCCGGCTCGTTCGGGGTGGGATGGATGCAGTTGACCGGGCACGCCGCGATGCAGGAGGCGTCGGTGCAGCAGGTCTGGGTGATCGCGTAGGCCATGGTTCAGATCAGGTTCGCTCGCTTGTAGAACCACGTGGCGGGTTTGGTGAGCAGTCCGGCCGAGTCGAGGAACTCCATCAGTCCGGCGCAGCTGGAACGCACCAGCGACTTGTAGTGCTGGTTCGCCTTGGCCTCGCGGACGGCTCGGTCCACGTCCAGCCCCGCGTTCTCGTAGACCTTCTTGTTGACCATGCTGGTGACGATGAAGTACGAGGCGACGGCGACCACCACGGATTGGATCTGCCTGCGCACCGGTCCCACCCCGCGGAGACGCTCCTTGGTCTCCTGCCGGGCGAACTTCATGTGCCGGGACTCCTCGACCACGTGGATGTTGTTGATGGTGCGGACGAAGGGGGCGACCCGTTCGTCGCGCATCCAGTCCCGCTGCATGACGTCGAGAACCTCCTCGGCGACCAGGATGGCGGCGTACGCCGCCTCGCCGAAGGCGAGCGTCTTGAACGCGCGGCCGAGTTCGATCACCGGACGGGGCGGACGATAAGCGGGTGCGCGCAGCTTCGCGGCGCCGCGGCCGAACATGATGGAGTGTCGGCACTCGTCGGCGATCTCGGTCAGCGCCCACTGGAAAGCGGGGTCGGCCGGATCCTTGGCGTAGAAGTCCCGCAGCACCATCTGTTGCAGGATCATCTCGAACCAGATACCGGTGCTGGCCACGCAGGCCGCTTCCTGCCTGGTGAGCTCGCGTTGCTGCTCCGGACTCATCTCGGACCAGTAGGCGGTGCCGTAGAGCGTGCTCCACTCCGGACTCGCGCCGTGGTGGTCGGTGTCGAGCGGTGTCTCCCAGTCGACCTCCTGAGCCGGGTCGTAGGACAGCGTCTCCGAGGAATCCAGCAACCTGCGGGCGATGTCCTCACGCTCGGACGCCGCGTCCGTGGCTTCGGATCCGGTGATACTGCTGGTCATGGGCACTCCCTACCGAAATGACGACGATACTTCGGTGCCGCCGAAATAGTGTTACTGAAGGTAACAGCTACTCATGGGTAGCCGCGAGGGTGCGACATACGCTACATGTGTGACTTATGTCACTTTCAGGGTCGCAGGACTCCCTCGCTGTGACGAAGGAACGAAGAGCACGACGCCCGACGCCAGGCCCCGTGCCGGACGAGTGGCCTTGACCACCGGACAGCCGAGAACGAATCGGGCATTCGGCACAATGGTCGCGTGATGATCGCACTCTCCCTGCTCGGTGGCCTGCTGTTGATCGCGGTGATCATCGCGGCCAACGGGTACTTCGTCGCCCAGGAATTCGCGTTCATGACCGTCGACCGGGCACGGCTGCACGACCGGGCCGAGCAGGGCGATCGGGTGGCCGCGCGGATGCTGCGGGTGACCCGCCGGACGTCGTTCATGCTCTCCGGTGCCCAGTTGGGCATCACCGTGACGGGCCTGCTGGTCGGCTACGTCGCCGAACCGCTGGTCGGCCGCGCGGTGGGCGAGCTGCTCGGCGGCGTGGGCGTGCCCCCCGGCGTGGGCATCGCGATCGGCACCACGGGAGTGCTGGTGATCTCGACCTTCGTGCAGATGCTGTTCGGCGAGTTGTTCCCGAAGAACCTCGCCATCGCACGGCCGTATCCGCTGGCACGGTGGCTGTCGGCGTCCACGGTGGTCTACATGCGCCTGGCGGGCTGGCTGATCCGGTTCTTCGACCGGGCCTCGACCGGGCTGCTGCGGCTGCTTCGGATCGAGCCGGTGCACGACGTCGAGCACGCAGCCAACCCGAGTGACCTGCAGCGGATCGTGACCGCCTCCCGACGGGCCGGTGAGCTTCCGGCGGAACTCTCGCTGCTGCTGGACCGGGTGCTGGACTTCCCGGAACGCGACGTCGAGCACGCCCTCGTGCCCCACTCCCGGGCGGACGTGCTCGCCGACACCGCAACGCTCGCCGAGGTGCGCGAGACCATGAGCAGCGGACACTCCCGCTATCCGGTTCTCGACGAGGAGGGCGGCATCGCGGGGATCGTGCACCTGGTGGACGTGCTGGAGTCCATGGGAACGGACACGAGCGGCGGTGAGCGCCCGGTCACCGAGTTCACCCGACCGGCCACCATCATCCCCACGCTGATGTCACTGCCCGACGCGGTCACCGCGATGGCCGAATCCCGCGGCAGGATGGCCTGCGTCGTCGACGAGTACGGCGGCTTCGCCGGCATCGTCACCCTCGAAGACCTGGCCGAGGAGCTGGTCGGCGAGCTCACCGACGAGCACGACACCGACGAACCACCCCACCTGGTCGGCACCGACGACGGTGGCGCGCGGTGGCGGGTCCGGGGCGACGCCCCCCTCGACGAAGTCGAACGCGAACTCACCCACGAGCTGCCCCGTGGGGACTACGAGACCGTCTCGGGACTCCTCATCGCCAACCACGGGGCACTACCGGAGGAGAACACGGTGGTCGACATCAGACTTCCGGACGACCCGGCCGAACTCGCCCACGCGCAGCACCCACCGGTTCGGACGCTGCGCGCCACGGTCTTGGAGATCGATCAGCACGTGCCCTCGGAGCTGGTGCTGGAGCTGATCGAGGACGCTCCCGACGAACACTCGACCGACGACCGGACGAGCAATCCCAACTCCGGGCTGTCCGGGCAGGAGGATTCCTGATGCTGGCCACGCTGACCACCATCGCGATCATCGCGGCCAGCGCGCTGTTCGTCTCGATCGAGTTCGCCACCATCGGCGCCCGGCGCACCCGCCTGGAGCAGCGGGCCGGCAGCAGCCGAGCGGCCCGCGCGGCGCTGCGCAACGCCTCCGAGGTGTCGGTGCTGCTGGCGGGCTGCCAGCTCGGCATCACCGCCTGCACCCTCGCGCTGGGCGCGATCACCGAACCGGCCGTGGAGCACGCGCTGGAACCCGTGATGACCGCGCTCGGGCTGCCGGGCTGGCTCGGCGGCACGGTGTCGTTCGTCCTCGCGCTGCTGCTGGTGACCTTCCTGCACCTGGTGGTGGGCGAGATGGCGCCCAAGTCGTGGGCGATCGCCCACCCCGAGCGCTCGGCCGCCCTGCTCGCCTTCCCCATGCGGGGATTCATGTGGCTGTTCCGCCCCGTACTGCTGGTGCTCAACAACGCCGCGAACAAACTCGTCGAGGCGGTCGGGGTGCGGCCGGTCGAGGAGGTCGCGATCGAGCAGAATCCCGACGAGTTGCGCCAGCTGGTGCGCCACTCGGCCGAGAGCGGTGAGCTCGACACCTGGTCCTCCGACCAGCTCGCCGGCGCGCTGGAGCTGACCCGGCTGCGCGTCGGCGACCTCACCGGCGACGAATCCATCGCCGCCGTGCCCCGCACCGCCACCGTCGCCGACGTGCAGGCCGCCAGCAGGCGGTCCGGACATCTGCGGATCCTCGTTGGTGCTCCCGACTCCCCGGAAGGTCTGGTGCACGTCCGCGACACCCTCACCCTCGATCCCGGACAGCCGCTGGACGGGCTGGTCCGCGACTGCCCCGAGTTGGATCCGCGAACCAGCGTGCTCGACGCACTGTCCCGGATGCGCCGCACCAGCACCCAACTGGCGCTGGTCCGCACTCCCGAACGCGCGACCGGAGTGGTCACCATCTCCGACATGCTGCAGGGGCTCTTTCCACGCGGCACTGATGTCGAAACCGGTGATCGGTGAACCGGGATCACCGGCGTCTCGGCATTTCCGCCCCGTTCCGTGCCGACGGACCGCTGCCCCACCGCCGCACGTAGGCGCCTCGGAACAGGAAGTGCGCTTTCCCCGTTCCGACGGGCAGAGTGGAACCGAACCCGGCGGCACGGCTACGCGAAAAACGGGGTGGGAAAGATGGGCGGCGACGAGGGGATCCGGGTCGAGACCTCCGGCAAACGGGTGCGCGCGATGCTCGGCGGCCACGTGGTGGCCGACACCAGGCAGGCGAGGCTGGTCTGGGAGCACCCCTACTACCCCACCTACTACGTTCCCGAGGCCGACGTGCGGGCCGAGCTGGGCAACACCGGCGAGATGCGGCACTCGCGGCGGCTGGGCGAGGGCACGATCTACGACGTGGTCGTCGACTCGACGACGGCACCGGCGGGTGCGATCAGCTATCGCGACTGCCCGCTGCCCGAGCTGCGGGAGCTGGTCCGGCTGGACTGGAACTCGATGGACGAGTGGTTCGAGGAGGACGAGCCGGTCTACGTCCACCCGCGCGACCCGTACAAGCGGGTGGACATCCTGGAGAGCTCGCGGCACGTGCAGGTGCGGCTCGACGGCGTCACCGTGGCCGACTCGCACCACCCGCGAATCCTGTTCGAGACCGGCCTGCCGCCTCGCTACTACCTGCCGCTGCCCGACGTGCGGATGGACCTGCTGCGGCCCAGCGACCACGAGACCCACTGTCCGTACAAGGGGACCGCGGGCTACTGGCACGTGCGCACCGGCGAGGCCGAGCACCCCGACACCGTCTGGACCTACCGCACCCCGCTGCCGGAGAGCCACAAGATCGCCGGACTGGCCTGCTTCTACGACGAACGCGTGGACATCCTGCTGGACGGCGAGCCGCAGCGGCGGCCGGAGACTCCGTTCGCCTGACAGACGACCCACCACAGTCGCCGGACCGCTCGGAGACGTGCGGCTCTCGACCGGAGTGGCGCGAAAGTGGGAACGAGCCGAACTTTCCCGACGAAACCCAGGACATCCGGCCGGCGCCGTGGTGTGATCGGAACATGCCACGTGGACGTAACGGACATCCGTGCGAACCGGACACCTCGCGGATCGGGCTGTGGCGCTGCGCGGAGTGCGGGCAGCAGTGGGAGATCCACGGCGTGGAAGGCAATCCCCAAATCCGCAGGGTCAGCCGCGTCGGGTGGTTCCTCGCCAAGCTCTTCGGCTGAAGCCACCGCCGGACGCTGTTCAGTCGACGAGCCGTGCGGGCTCGGCACGTGGCGCGCGGCGAGCGCCGCCGTGGCAGCGGCTACTGCCGAGACCGCGAGAGACAGGAGGTACAGCGGTGCGGCTCACCGCCCGAGTTCGTCGAGCCGTGCCAGCATCCGGCGTGCCTGTTCGGCGTGGAGCTCGGACTCCTCGGTGGTGGCCACGGCCAGCACCTGCCGCAGCAGTTGCCTGGCCTCGTCCGTCTCCCCGGTGTTCGACAGCAGCGTGGCGAGCTGAACCCGGACCTCCAGGATGCGTTCCAGCTCGCCGGGCAGCAGGCGTAGGTATTCGTTGAGCAGCGAGCGGAGTTCGCGGGCCGCCAGCTGGTGCTCGCCGAGCTCCATGCGGCAGGTGGCGGCCATGAACCGGCATTCCAGCACCGACGCGGTAGACACGCCCGATTCGTCGTCGAGCTCCGCGAGCAGCGTGGTGTATTCCTCCAGCGCGGCCCGGTAGTCGCCGCCGAGGAAGTGGAACGTCGCGAGGTTGCGCCTGATCTTCGTCCTGCGGTCGGGGGTGAGCTGCTGCCGCAGCGAGCGGTCGAGCAGCAACGAACGCAGCAGTTCGGCCGCCTGCGTGAACCGTGCCTCGTCGACCAGTTCGTTGGCCCGCTGCTGCTCCGAGCGGATGCGTTCCTCGGCCTCGCGCGGATCGGCGGCGGGAACCTCGCCGGACTCCTCGCCGGGGGTCTCGGTGGGTTCGGGGCGATGTCGCGAGGATCGCGGGGCGTGCGGGTGGCGGTAGGGAGCCGTGGGGTCACCGCTGTCGACAGCGGTGACGGAGTCCTCCGGAGCGGGCAGGTACGGCAGCAGCCGCCGGTAGACCTCCCGCGCGTTCTCGGGCCGGTGCTGCGGGTTCTTGGCCAGCAGGTCGAGCACGAGCCGTTCCAGTTCCGCCGGAACCGCCACGCCGCGCTCCCGCAGCGGGGTGGGCGGCACACTCAGGTGTTTCTGGACGACCCCCAGCGAGGCGGGAGCGTCGAACACCCGCTCGCCGCTGAGCAGCTCGTGCAGCACGCACCCCAGCGAGTAGAGGTCGCCCGCGGGGGTTGCGGTGTTGTTCATGGCCTGTTCCGGTGCCATGTAGGCCGGGGTGCCCATGCTCTCGCCCGTGCGGGTGAGTTTGGTGTGGCCGCCTTCCAGCACGGCAGCGATGCCGAAGTCGAGCACTTTGACGGTGCCGCTGTCGGCGATCATCACGTTGTGCGGTTTGAGGTCGCGGTGGATCAGCGAGGCCTCGTGGGCCGAGTCCAGCACGGCGGCGATCTGCGCGGCGATCGAGGCCGCCCAGGACACCGACAGCGGCGCGCGCTCGGCGATGACGTCGGCGAGATCGTCGCCGGAGACCCGCTGCATCACCAGGAACAGCTCGTCGCCCTCGGTGCCGACGTCGTGCACGGCGGGCACGCCGGGGTGTTCGACCTTGGCGGTGAGCTGGGCCTCGCGCACGAACCGCTTGGTCAGCAGCTGCGGGTCGTCGGCTTCGGCCAGTTTGGTCGGTGGTAGCAGTTTCACCGCGATGCGCCGGTCCAACCGCTGGTCGTAGCCGGACCAGACCTCGCCCATCGACCCTCGCCCGATCGGCGAGGTCAACTCGTAGCGCCGCGCGATCACCCGGTTGCCGCTCACCGGCTCCTCCTCGTCACCTTCCACCGTCGCGCCGCACCCGAGCACCGCCCCGGCGGGCGAACCCGAACGGGCCGAAACAGCCCCGCACGAACCGGAAAAACCCCGGAACGAACCGGGACCGCCCAGTACGAGTCGAAAAGCAGCGCCCTGCCACGAACGCACCGCCGGACGGTTGATCAGTATCAACCCCGGTCGCGGCGGTCAACCCGGCAGGTGAGGCGCTGTGTCGTCCGCTGCGACCCGCCTGTCGGCCTCTCGTCTGTCGGACAGGGCGGTTTCCCGCTGGTTGCCGCGCTTGTGCTGGTCCAAGGCTCGGGGGCTTTCCGGTGAAATCGCAGTGTACCGGCTCCCCTGGAGTCCAGAGACCTCCCAGAGAGCGGGGCTGATCCTGGTCTCGGACCGCAGCCCTCGACAGCCTCACCCGGCCCCGGTGCCGGGTCGCCGTCCGTTTTTTCTGTTGAGCCGGAGGCGATGGCGGGGGCTCGGGTCCCGCGTGGACCCGTAAGGCTGCGAGTCCCCCCTCGATCTCGGGTGTGTCGTGTGTTCGACACACTTCTCCCGGGATCGAGGGGGAGGTGAAGCTTCTCGGTATACCGGAATTGTGACTTTGGAGCTTCACCCCGCGCGGGGTATTACACCCGCGCCGAGCCGGGGGTTACGGGCAGAGCCACGGTGATGGGCGGAGTGCCCGAGCATGAGCGCCAGGGCTTACCAAGGACACGGCCGGGTTCGCCTAGATCGTGCGTTGCCTGACGCGCGGACTTCACGCCCTCTGACGGCGGTCCGCACGGCTGTGAACCGTGGCCAGGACTTGTAACCCTACCCACACGCTGCCTGGACCGCATGTGGAGGGAAGCGTATTCCGTGCTACGCTCAGCACTGCTATTTTGTCTCTTGGCGGAATCAAGATAGCACGAGTCCCCTGGTCACGATCAGGGGACTCTTCTTTGTTCGCTACCGAGTGGGAACGCATAAAAAGCACCCCCGGAGCGAATCCGAGGGTGCGAAACAATCCGTCTGAGGATCAGTCGAACCGGGGTTCAGTCGAGTTCGCGAATCCGCTGTGTGGCAGCGTCGCCCTCCCATCCGGCGAGAGCACGGTGGTCCGCCGCCCACTCGGCGCGGGTCCAGGCTTCCGGCATTGCTTCCAGAGATTCTCGCGCGGTCTGGCGGGCTTGCTCGGCATCTCCGAGCGCGTGGAGCACGAACCCTTTGTGCCCGTTGAGGACAGGCGGTATGTGCCAGTACGAACCGTCCGGTAGTTCTTGGGCATCGGGAGCGTTCTCGATCAGGCGATCGGCTTGGGTGAGCATCCGCGTGGCGGTATGGGCATCCCCGTCGTAGGCCGCGATCTCGGCGCCCTGCAAGTGCCCGTACGCGCGTAGTCCCGGATCGACCCGGCTGTCACGCATCGCCGCTCGGTTGAGGTTGGCCGCCTGGCCGTAGTTACCGAGCAGCAGTGCGCGATACGCGGCGAAGCTCAGCGCGGTGGCGAGCCGTTGCGGGTCGTCGGCTTCCAGCGCCAGCCGCGCCGCACGATCCAAGTGGGCTTGCGCGTCGCCGTACTCGTCCCGTGCGATCTTGAGCCAGCCGAGATACTGGCTGATCTCCGAGGCCAGTCCCACCGCCTCGGCCGTGTGCTTGGACTGGTCGGCCAGGTGGTTCACGAGCTCGGCGTGGGCCGCGACGCTGGGCAGCACGGCGCTCGCGCTCGTTTCGTCTTCGAGCCTGCGCACGGTCGAGAGCATGTCGGCTGCTTGGGACAGGGCCGTGGTGTCGGCCCTGCGGGGATGCTGTGCGGCCCGACGAAGCCGCTCGGCGCGTGGGTCGGGTGTGAACCCGAGGTCGCGATCGGATGCCTGTAGGACCGCGCGAAAGGCCGCCCGGTAGTCCCGTCCCGGCCGTTGGATCTGCCCGCGCTCGATCCGGCCGAGGTAGTGCCGGTCCAGCGCCCCCGGCCTGCCGGTGTTGTCGAGTAGCCACGCGTTGACCCGTTCGGCCAACTCGGCACGGCTCATGTGCTCACCGGGCACGCGAGCAGATTCCGCCGCGTGCCGTGCGGCCTTGAGGTGATCGTTGCCGACCATGCTCGCCAGTCTGCCACCGAGCTGGAGAAGGTGAACGAGTGTGGAACCCGTCGAACGAGAGCACTGCTGGCTGCCCGTACCGGAACGGACTGGTTTCAAGCCTTCGCTTGCTCGGACTGCACCGAATGCCGGATCACAGAGTATTCGAGCACCGGCAGCGCCACGCGAGGCTTCCCCGCGTCACTGGACTCAGCACTGCTGCTGTGAATCTCGCCGGATACGAAGTAGCGCGAGTCCCCTGGTCACGATCAAGAGGCTCTTCCTTATTCGTTACCGAGTGGGCACGCATGAAAAGCACCCCCGGAGCGAATCCGAGGGTGCGAAGCTGTTCGGCTGGGGATCAGTCGAACCGGCTGGTCTTCACAGCGTCAAGGAAGGCCGACCACTGCGAGCCGGTAGCGGTGAAGTATCCGGCAGCGCGGTTCTTCGTGTCGCGCACGCTGACGTTATCTGCGGCCACCGCGACTTCAACGCAGTTGTTCGCGCCCTGCGAGCGGCTGGACTTCCGCCAGGTCACGCCGGTCAGATCAGCCATGATTACCTACTCCGTGGTCTGGTGTCGCAGCTCCTTGATTCGGCGGTCCAGCATCGTCGCGGTCTCGCGCTCGGACGCCGCCGCCGCGCGCAGCCTATCGAATGCTTGCTTATAAGCGTCCGTGTGGGCGGGCCGGTCGATATAATCGGCAGACGTAAGCGCTTCCGTGTACACGTAGGTAGCTTCGGGTTCTTCCAGCGTGAGCAGCACCCAGCCGGTACCGAGCGCGACATGCTCGCCGGTCGTGAACGGGATGATCTGGATCGTGACGTTGGAGCGCTTCGCCATCTTGCGCAGGTGCTGCAGCTGATCGCGGAGGACTTGATAATCCCCGATCTGCCGGTGAAGTACCGCTTCACCGAGAATCACCCACACTTGTGGGCCTTCGTCCTGAAGCGCCCGATCGGCACGCATCATCCGCTCGGCCACCCCCGGTTCGGGGTCCACGGTTTCGTCCAGTGGGTTGGACAGCACGGCCCGCGCATAGTGCTCGGTCTGCAAGATCGCGGGAATGACTTCGGGGTCATATGCCTTGATCTCGGAGGACGCTCCTTCCAGAGCCAGAAACGTGTTCGCCCAGTCCGGCACCGTCGATGGCCGGTCACGGCGTCGTGCCTCCTTGCCGAGTGCCCGTAGCCGTTCGGCCTGCTCCTGGTCGTCCGCCACGCCGTACATCTCAAGCATGACTTCGATCTCGGCCGCGCTGGCGGTCAGGTCGCCGCGCTCCACTTTGGTTAGCTTGCCCGAATACCAGTCGAGCCGTTCGGAAATCTTGGGTGGCGACACCCCTGCCGCGTTGCGCAGGTTTCGCAGGATCAAGCCAACTTGGACACGGCGCACTGCGGGTGGCGTATTGCTCATGCAAGGAAGACTATCGCGAAACTTCGTCAGACAAGATCCCCTGATTGAGGGATCGTCAATTGCAATTGCAGTTGGCTATGTTTCTAGTTGATGAGCGCGCTAAGCAGCTTGCAGGCAGGCCGCGATCTGGGCCGGGCTGCCGTGGAACGGGGGAGCTCTGTGGAGATCAGTGCGGAGACGGAGCGCATCGCGGTGTACTGGTTCACCCCGGAAGGAGATCGCTACCAGCACGCCACGGTGGACGCGTTGCCGACCGAGGGCGGTGGGGTGAGCACGCTCGGCGGGCACGACTACGCCGAAGCTCGCCCGGCCGAAGACCGGCGCATGAACCACGTTCGGCCGTGCTGCGAGGACTGCTTCAACGAATACCTGCGGCTGGACCGTGGACAACCGAGCTGGAAAAGGTGAACGAGCGTGGAAACCACCGAGCGACAGCACTACTGGCTGCCCGTGCCGGACCGAACCGGGTTCACGTGGCACCGGCACGCCTTCCGGGGCAAGTACTGGGACGGCCGACCATCCGACACCTCGGTGTGCGGCAAACCCTGCGCCATGGCCAAACCCAGCGAACTCGACTGGTTCCAAGCCCCCACCTGCCCCGACTGCACCGAACTCCTGATCACCGAACAATCAGGCACCGGCAACACCGAACAGCCGCGCACCGCGAGCCCCGAACAACCGGACACCGGCAGCGCCGAGGGGGAACAGTGACCAGACAGCCCCGCGAGCCGAACCGCTTACGCGGCTACGTCCCCGCCTTCTCCGGCGAGCTGCACGAACCACCGAGGAAACGAACCACGGTGCCGCACTCGATCCTGGAACGAGTACTCGACGGGCTCCACAAACTCTGAGAACGCCCGCCAGGGAAACGAGCACGCGACAAGCGAGCGTCCTCGTCACCCTGGACACAGCGACCGAACCAGCGGGTAAGGCACCGTCTTACCCGCTGTGAATCAGCTGTCGGCCATCGCGGTTTTCCAATGGTTCCCACGCTCGTGCCGACTATCGAAGCCGGCTCAACAGGGCCTCGGTCCGGTGTCGGGCAGGCTCGGTGAACACCGGATCCGTCTCGGTGTCCAGGATTCCGGCGCAGGCGTACAACCACGACAGTCGCCCCGAGCGCGTGGACAGATCGACGGCGCGCTCGGCGGCGATGCGCTGGGCCAGTTCCGGCACCGCCAGCGACCCCATCCACAGGCACGCGGCATCGAAACCCCTGGGGCCCGCACCCCAGTCCTCCCAATCCAGCAACCAGCACTCCGGCGCGGTGAGGTTGGGCCACGCGAAGTCGCCGTGGACGGCCACCCACTCCTCGACGGTCGTGTCCACATCGGCACCGAACATCCGCGTGATCAGGTTCGTGATGCGCTGCTGGGTCAAAAACGCGGTGTGCCGGGTCGCGTGATGAGCCGGACGGTGCGTGGCCAGCGCGTCCAACGAGGCGTTGAACGTCTCCCACCAGGATTCGGGCAGATCCGGGGCATGTCGAAGTACGCCTGCGGCCGGGACCGGTGCTGCGGTGACCAGCTGCGTCTCATCGGCACGCCACATCAGCCCCGCGTCCCGGTCGAGCCAGGACACTCCCTGGTACCAGGCGGGTTTGGCCACACCTCGCAGCACTTCGGCGGCTTCAACCCCGTTCCACCCCCGCGTTCCCAGCGACTCCCGTGGTTGAACCTCGAGACGCACCCACGTGTCCCGGTCACTGCGGGCGCCGACGGAGCGCCGCTTGACCACGGCCGATTCCCGGTCCACGACCACTCCCAGGGATCGCTCGGCCCGTTCAAGCGCGTGCGCGTGCGGCTGGTGACGCAGATCCACCGTCACCGCCGGACCCGCCACAGAGGTGTGCATCCCCGCACTGTAGCCACCGCACCCACCAAGCGTCGGACGCCTCGGGGAGGTCGGAACAGGTGGCGGTGCACGCGACTCACCGGGCGTCGATCGGGTCTTCACCAGCGGTCGGTGCCGACATGGTGGCAACGACGACGGCGTAGCCGAGCTTGATTACGGCCTTCATCGGGTTCACTTCGGGTTGCCAGTCCCCCACGACGATGACGCCCTCGCCGAGTGCTACCTCGCCGCGTTCGACAAGATCCGGACCCGCCGTCACGAATTGAAAGAAGGCATCCTCGCATGAACATACCCGGCTTGGACGAACTCACCAGCACCGACGCCGCCGACGGCATCGACCAACACGTCGTCGGCGCCGTCATCGACCACGGCGGCACGCTCCTCCTGCTCAAACGCCCCGCCGACGACTTTCGCGGCGGCACCTGGGAACTGCCCTCCGGCAAAGTCGAACCCACTGATACCGACCTGTACGCCGCGCTACACCGCGAAGTCACCGAAGAAACCGGCCTGACCATCTCGACCATCACCGGCTACCTGGGCGCGTTCGACTACACCTCCGGCTCCGGCAAGCACACCCGCCAACACACCTGGACCGTCACCGTGGCCAACCCCGCCGAGGTACACCTCAGCGAACACGACGAGTCCGCCTGGGTGGTCACCACCGACCAGCATCCGGTCAGCGCCGAAGTACAACAACTCATCGACGCCCACCTCGCCAACCCGGCCGGCTAGGTGCGTGATTCGGGGAAGTGGGCGGTGGCTTCGTAGCGCACGGCGAGCTTGTCGAAGCGGTTCGTCGTGCACGCCACCGGGTGGCTCGGTCTGCTGGTTGCCTGCCGTACGCGCACCAGCACGCTGCTGGTGCGCCCGGGCGCTGGTGGAATCCACGCTGATGTCCCAGGTGATCCCCGGACAATTGAAGAGTCGGCGGATTCTCTCGTGCGGCTCTCGCGAGGAACGACCGACGTCGCGTAGTAGCTACCCGATGTCGGGGCAATCCCAGCGAGACGAGCCGTAAGGTTGCAACACCCGACTCCCACGGGCCGTCAATTTCTCGCGAAATCGCCGCGCAGGCCAACCGAGCACCCAGCGAAAACGCCCCCGGCACCGCTCAGGCGACCTCGCGGTGAATCATCTCGTAGGCCCGCCTGCGCGCCAGTCGGATGTAGTCGTCCCGCGCGTCCTGGTCGTCCAGGAACTTCTGCAGGAACTTGGTGTTGTCCTCACCGCGTTCGATCACCTTGTCCTGGAACCTGGAGTCGAACACGTCGGCGAAGGTCTCCTCGCTGTTGTTCAGCGCAGCCGCCTGCACATGCCCGTCGGCGATGACCCGCTCCACGTCGGCGAGCATGTCGTGCTCGCCGAGGTTGGTGCCGTGCCGCTCGTTGAACTCGGCCAGCAGCTCGGCCAGCGTGACCTTCTCCGGCTCTGCCGCCGCGCCCGAGCCGCCGCCGCTGAATCCGGGCAGCACCTGCTCGCCCTCGGGTTCGACGCGCACGTCGTGCTCGCCGGTCTTGCTGATCCGCAGGTGGGTGAGGTCGACCTTTCCGATGTCGACGGAGCCGTCCTCACCGCGCGGCAACACGTTGAGCAGGTGTTTGCCGAACAAGTAGAGCTGTTCCAGGTCGGTGTCGCGGTACGGGATCACCTGCGCGAGGAAGGCGTACATCCGCACGTAGTCCCGCAGCGCGGCCCGGAACTCCTCGGCCTCCTCGGGTTCCCGCTCCTGGTAGTGGGCGAAGCGTTCCTTGGCGGGTTCGGCGAACCGGTAGAGGTCGGCGTGGGCGCGCTGCCACTGCGCATCGGTGGTGGCCTGCTGCTGCGCGGCGAAGTAGGCATCGGCGAAGTTGCGCATCTCCGATTCCACGAGCAGCGCGTAGTGCATCACCCGGTGCTGCGCGGTGTAGAGCAGGTTGGGGTCGGTGGGCGGGGTGACCGCGTGCTCGTGGAACTTGCGGAACTCGGCCTGGATGTTCTCGGCCTCGTTGGCCAGGTCGAGCACGAAGATGTCGTCCTGGCTCTTGAGCGGGTGGGTGCGGTTGAGCCGCGAGAGCGTCTGCACCGCCGCCACCCCGTTGAGCTGCTTGTCCACGTACATCGTGGTCAGCAGCGGCTCGTCGAAGCCGGTCTGGTACTTGTCGGCGACCACCAGCAGCCGGTACTCGCGTCTGCCGTTGTGCGCGGCGTTGGGGTCGTCGGCCCTGGTGTAGTGGAACCACCCGGTCAGCTCGTTCTCGCCGAAGCCGTTCAGCCCGGTCTCGGTGTACTCCGCGCCGTCGATGGAGAGGCTGCCCGAGATCGCCACCAGCGAGTCGGGCTCGGTGTAACCGCGGGTCTCGACGTACTCGCGGATGGCCAGGAACAGCCGAACCGCGTGCTCCCGCGAGCGGGTGACCACCATGGCCTTGGCGCGGCCGCCGAGCTGCTTGGCGGTGTGTTCCCGGAAGTGCTCGACGACCAGCTCGGCGCGCTGCCGCATGCTGGTGGGGTGCAGCTCGGCGAAGCGCACCAGGTGCGCCTTGGCCTTGCGCGCCTCGACCTCCTTGTTCTCGTTGGCCTGTTCGGTGGCCAACCGGAAGTAGGTCTTGTAGGTGACGTAGTTGCGCAGCACGTCGAGGATGAAGCCCTCGTCGATGGCCTGGCGCATCGAGTAGACGTGGAACGGTTCGTAGTTGCCCAGCTCGTTGGGGGTGCCGAACAGTTCCAGCGTCTTGGGTTTCGGGGTGGCGGTGAACGCGAAGTAGGACATGTTCGGGTGCCTGCCGCGCGCCAGCGCCGAGGCGGTCAACGGGTCGCCGTCCTCGTCCACGTCGTCACTGCCGAGCTTGAGCAGCACCCGTTTGAGGTCCTTGGAGGAGTCGCCGGACTGCGAGGAGTGCGCCTCGTCCACGATCAGCGCGAAGCGCTGCTGCCCGGTGCTGGCGACCTGATCGAGCACGTACGGGAAGGTCTGCAGCGTGGTGATGACGATCTTCACGCCGGGGTCGTGCAGCGCGTGGGAGACGTGCGCGGACTTGGAGCCGCCCTTCTTCCCGTCGATCGGCCCCACCACCCCGACGACGTGGTCGAACTGGTTGATCGTGTGCTGCAACTGCCGGTCGAGCACCGTCCGGTCGGTGACCACGACGATCTTGTCGAAGACCTGCTGGTTGGGCCCCAGCCCCGCCCGGACGGCCTCGGGGTCGAGTTCGGACTGCTCGCCGGGGGTGTGCAGGCTGGACAGCCGGTGGGCGAGCCAGGCGATGGTGTTCGACTTGCCCGAGCCCGCCGAGTGCATCACCAGGTAGTTGTTGCCGGGGCCGTGGGTGGCGACGTGTCGGCTCATCCGCAGCACCGCGTCCCACTGGTGGTAGCGCGGGAAGATCGTCTCGCTCTGCTTGGCCTTGGCTTTGCGCGTGTTGGGCTGCTTGGACTTATCGGGCTGCTCGTGGATGAACCGCCGGATCAGGTCGAGCCAGTTGTCCGGCTGCCAGACCTTCTCCCAGAGGTAGGAGGTGCGGTAGCGGCCGGGCTCGGCGGGCGGGTTGCCGCCCCCGCCCGAGACGCCGGGGCCCTCGCTGCCGGTGTTGAACGGCAGGAAGCGGGTGTTCTCGCCCTCCAGGCGCGTGGTCACGAACACCAACTCCGGGTCCACGGCGAAGTGCACCAGCGCGCGGCGGGCGAAGATCGTGTCCGCGGGGTCGCGGTCCTGGCGGTACTGGTGCTTGGCCTGCTCCACGCTCTGGCCGGTGAGGTGGTTCTTCAGCTCGGCCGTGGCGACCGGGATGCCGTTGAGCAGCAGCACCAGGTCCAGCGAGTCCTTGGGGTGCTTGTCGGAGTGGTGCAGCTGGCGCACCACGGTGAGCCGGTTGGCGCGGTACTCTGCCAGCGCGTCCTCGGCGACGGTGTGCGCGGGGCGGAAGTAGGCGAGCTTGAGCAGCACGCCCTTGTCCTTGACGCCGTGCCGCAGCACGTCCAGCGCGCCCCGCTGGTCGATGGCCTCGGCCAGTCGTTTGCCGAAGGCGCGCTGCGCCTCGTCCGGGTCGGGGTAGAACGCGCGCAGCCGTTCCCACTCGCGGGGCTGGGTGTCGCCGAGGAACGTGAACACCTCGGACATGTCCAACGCGATGTCGGCGCGGTAGGTCTCCGTCGAGCCCCTGAGCCACCCGGAGTCGAGTAACGCCTGTTCGATCGCCGCCTCGAAAGCGGCTTCGCCGTGCGGTGCGTTCATTCCTTCCCCACAGTCCTGGTCGAGTGGACCTTCACGAGCGCTGCACGGCGAACGAGCGGCGGTCTCGGTTCCGCCTTTCAACCCGCCGTTCTGCTCGGGCGGCTCACGCGAAAGCTTGCCCTCGGTTTGTTCCGGTTTCCGATCGCGCGGGCCACCACGACCGGAAAGCCCTACATCTTCCCGCGACAGTGGCAACGTGCCAACCGCCGAACGGAGGAAAGTCACGCCCGCAGATCCGACGTCGCCCGCCCCGCCGTCGTCACATCCAGCTGGCCCGTTACAGCGGCGGTGATGAGGGCCTGCTTGCGTTCGGCGAGCAAATTTACTTGGCGATCGATTGCCGCTTGAAGTTTTTCCACACGCTGTTCATGAGCTTCGACGTCTCTGACGACTCGACACTGATCTTCTTCTGAAGCCAGTGGAACTGGAATAATTTTGACGACACCAGACGGAAGATTATTGGCCATACCCTCACCACCCGATACGCGAGACTCGATAATCTCACGAGCAGACGAGGAAGACAATGCTAACCTCAGGTAGTCTGGGGTAACGAACCTACGGTCCGCGTTGATCCTGTACAGCTTATCGCATAGCATAAGCCTCGGGCGAACCCTCTTGACGACTCCTACATTTCCTAGATATTCGACAGAACCACTAGCGCGATTCATTATCAAATCACCGTCAGAAATCTCAAAAACCGCTTTCGGTGTCACCGAAGACGGCAATGCTTTATTCTCTGATGGGCGAAATATTCCACCATTAACAGCGCCAGCCTTCAGCACGCCCCACTCTTCGTAATCCGCCTCCCGGGAATCGCAGTCAGGCGACCACCCTTGCTCGATTTTCTTGATCATCCTGCGAACTGGAACACTCTTGTACTTCCTCGACAGACGTAGCATCTCATCATTCAGCAAGCTCTTCTGCCGTGATTGGATAGTCACTCTCTGAGAGTTTCGTGATTCAACAACAGCATCGATCCGAGAAGTTTCGACGTCGAGGAAGTCGGCGATGCGGCGCTGCTCTTCGAGCGACGGAAGCCACATCCGATAGTCTCCCATTGCCTCCCACGAGGTCCGAGGCATCCTTACGCCGTAAGAGGTCGCAACAGCCCAATCGACCCAAGGAGCGGAAAGTGAACTGTAGAACAGGTAACGTTTGTCCAAGTTTTCACCTGGACGCAACACCATCAGCTCATTCGTGGCCACTCCCACATCTGTCGGCATAAGCGATTTCGAAAGATACGGACGCAACTTCCCAAAAAGGACGTCACCAGGACGATGTTGGATTTCTTCTTCCGCATCTTTCAAAGGTAGATCGCTTCGAAGCAGCTTTCCACTTCCGGATTCAACATCCTCGAGAGAAGTGTACGGCAGCTTTCCACCTCCACCCTTCACCACAGGAGAAGTAGCGCAGTGCTTCAACCGAACCAGCTCGTAGCTCACTCCGTCACCTCCGAAAGCAGCCGCTGGATCTCGGATTCCAGGCTCTTCAGCTCGGCGTCGATCTCCGCCAGCGGCCGGGGCGGCACGTACTTGTAGAAGTACCTGGTGAACGGGATCTCATAGCCGATCTTGGTTTTGCTGTGGTCGACCCAGGCGTCCGGCACGTGCGGTAGGACTTCGCGGGTGAGGTACTCGTCGATGTCCTCGCCGAGGGGGACGTTCTCGTTGTCGCGCAGGTCCGGGTCCGGCAGCGCCGCGCCCTTCTTGTCGGTCTGCAACTCGCCGTCGGCGTCGGAGACCGCGACCGCGTTGCTCACGACCTTGTTCACCGAAGCCGGGAGTTTGCCGCCGGCCCCTGCCTCGGCCAGTGCTTGGCGGAAGGCGGCGTCGAAGTCGACCTTCTTCCACCAGGTGTTGCCGACCAGTCCGCGCAGCGCGGCCAGCAGCGCCTCGCGGTCGTCGTAGTTGCCCACGGGCTTGGCGCTGTCCACCTCGGCGAGGGTCTGCTCGGTGACCTCGAAGCGTTGCCGCAGCGGCCGCTCCACGGTGATGCGCTGGTAACCGAAGTCGGTGGTGTCGAAGATCTTGACCTTGTCGTGCAGCTCGTGGTTCTCGTCGGCCGCGATCGAGTCGGCCTCGTTGTAGAGCCGGGTGAGCTGGGCGATCTGGTCCTCGGTGACGTACTTGCGCTTGTCGCCGAGGCTCTTGCGCATCTTGGCCCAGTACTCGCGGGCATCCAGCAGCGTGACCTTGCCGCGGTCGCGTTCGGCCTTGTTGTTGGACAGGATCCAGAAGTAGGTGGAGATGCCGGTGTTGTAGAACAACTGGTCCGGCAGCGCGACGATGCCCTCCAGCAGATCGTTCTCCAGGATCCAGCGGCGAATGTTGGACTCGCCCGACTCGGCGGCCCCGGTGAACAACGGCGAGCCGTTGAACACGATCGCCACCCGCGAACCGCCCTCCTCGACCCGTTTCATGTGCGCGATCATGTGCTGCAGAAACAGCAGCGAGCCGTCGTTGATGCGCGGCAGCCCGGCGCCGAACCGCCCGGCGTGGCCGAGGTCGGCCTCGCGCTCCACGTCCTCGCGGACCTTCTTCCACTCCACCCCGAACGGCGGATTCGCCAGCAGGTAGTCGAACCGCTTGCCGTAGTGCCGGTCGTGGCTGAACGAGTTGTCGTTGGCGACGTTGCCCGCCTCCTGCCCCTTGATCAGCAGGTCGGACTTGCAGATCGCGTACGACTCGGGATTGAGCTCCTGGCCGAACAGCGTGACCGTCGCGTTCGCGTTGTAGCCGGTGACCACGTCCTCGGCCGCCGAGAGCATCCCGCCGGTGCCGCATGCCGGATCCAGCACCCGCAGCGTCGCCCCCGGCTGCACGATCTTGTCGTGATCCGGGTCCAGCAGCAGGTTGGTCATCAGCTTGATGACCTCGCGCGGGGTGAAGTGCTCCCCGGCCGTCTCGTTCGAGATCTCGGAGAACCTGCGGATGAGCTCCTCGAAGAGATAGCCCATCCGCTGGTTCGACACCGTGTCCGGATGCAGGTCCAGCGTGGCGAACTTGCCCACCACCTGGTACAGGATGCCGCCTGATTCCATCCGGTTGATCTGGGTGTCGAAGTCGTACTTCTCCAGGATCTCGGCGGCCTCCTGCGAGAACCCGCCGATGAACGCCCGCAGGTTCTTGCCCACCTGGTCCTGATCGGCCAGCAGCGAGGTCAACCCCTCGACATCGCGGGAGAACGTGAACTTGCTGGTGTTGTAGAACCGGAAACCCGCTTCCTTGCGCAACAGCGGGTCGATATTCTGCACCCCGAGCTGCTCGGTGGCGTGCTTCTTGCGCTCCAACACCTTCACCCGCGTGGGCTCCAGCACGCAGTCCAACCTGCGCAGCACCGTCAACGGCAGGATCACCTTGCCGTAATCGGACTGCTTGAAATCCCCACGCAACAGATCGGCCACCGACCAGATGAAATTGGCCAGCTCCTGGTCCTTCGTGCTCAACTCGGCATCCCCTCAACCATGTGAAACCATTCCGATTCGATCAGTAGCGTCCGTCGTCACTCGCGGCGGGTGGCCTCAGCCGCGTTCCTCGTCGCGGGGCGGCCGCAGCCCGTTGCCGGTGAGCCCGTCGATCATGTCGTCGACCCACTTGCCGCCCTGCTCGCGCACCCGGTGCAGCCCGTGCTCCAGCCGGAACAGCCCGCGGAACGTATCGGACCAGCGGCGCTGCTCCTCGGGCGGGACGCGGGGCAGCTCCACCTTGCGCACGTCCAGCCGCGCCGTCCCGGAGCCCGCGCCGAGCGCGGCGTTGGCCGAGTTGCGCAGGAACCCCGCCAGGAACCAGGAATCGAGCTGTTCCGGGTTGGGCCGCAGCAGCCACAGGTGCGGGCCGAGCACCGCCTCCTCCGACTCGATCACCCGACTGACGAGCCGCTCCCCGAGCATCGGCAGCACCACGTCGCCCTCGCGGAGCCGAACCGGATCGGCGGCACCGCGCAGCACCCCGGAAGGCGCCCTGCCCGCGTGCACGTCCTGCGCCGTCAGCGCGGTCAACGCCGCGGCGTCCTCCTCCCGCGTGCCGGTGGGGACCTGCTGCAGCACGGTCACCGCGCCGGTGCGGGCCAGTTCCCCGATCCGCGCGTGCGGACGTGCCGGGGCGTCCTCGGGCAGCACCTCCGGCACGAGCGCGGGGAGCTCCCGCAGCAGCCCGAGCAGGTTCTCCCTCGCGGTGCGGATGCCGGCCACGTCGGTCTGCACCGAACCGGCCAGGTGCCGCGCCGGACTGAGGTCGACCTCCTCGTCGAGCAGGTCGATCGCGGGCACCACGCGACACACGCCCGGTTCCTCGGGCCACGTACCGGCCCCGTCGAACTCCCGCCAGGCGGGCAGCACCAGCTCACGCAGTGCGCCCCAGTCCGGCGACTTCGCCCTGAGCAGCCGCGAACCGTCCAGCAGCAGCACACCGCCCGGCGGTTCGGCCTCGGCGCTTCGCAGCACCCACAGCACCGTGCTCGCCGAGGTGCCGGGAAACGCCCCGCCGGGCAGCGCGACCACCGCGCGCAGCGCGCCCCGCCGCACCAGCTCGGCGCGGATGCGCCTGCCGCGTGCCTGGCCGCACACCCCAGCGGGCAGCCCGAGCACGGCCACCCCCGAGGTGTCCAGGTGCGCGAGCGCGTGCTGCACCCAGGCCAGTTCGGCGGCGCCGCGCGGTGGCAGGCCGTACTCCCAGCGGGGGTCGAACTGCAGTTCCTCGAAGCCCCAGTCCTTGACGTTCCACGGCGGCACGCAGCGCACCGCACCGAAGGTCTGGCCGGGAAAACCGTCCTCGCGCAGCGCGTCACCCGCCGCCGGCCGAGGTGGGGTTCGGATGTGCAGCAGCATCCGGGCGGTGGCCAGCCGCAGCAGCTGCCGGTTCGGGTGCTGCCCGGCGGCCACACCCGAATCCAATGTGGGCAGCAGCAGCTCACCGAGACCGCAGTAGGGGTCGAACACCTCGTCGCGATCGGCCAGTCCTGCCATCAGGCGAGCCAGCTCCGGCGGAACAACCCCGGCACCGCGCGGCTCTGCGCGTTCGGCGGTGGAGACCAGCAGCTCCTCGAAGGCGGAGGGTTCCTCGGCCGCGCGGTCCAGCAGCCGCAGCAGCGGCGCCCAGTCGGGTTCGGGTGCGAGCGGTTCGAGGTCCAGGCCCAGTTCCCCGACGGTGATGGACACGCGTGCGGCGACGGCTTCGGTGAGGGCGCGGTCGTTTTCGAACGACTCGGTGAGGAGCTCGGTGGCGAGCCTGCAGTCGTGGTCGAAGAGGTGGCGCAGCGCGACGGCGAACGTGATCAGCACTTCCACGGTGTCGGTCGTGCCGCGCAGCCCGTCGAGTTCGCGCCAGAGTTCGTCGGCCAGCGGGAGTTCGGCGAGCTTGCCGTACTTGTCCAACCACGCGCGGATCTCGTCGGCGTCGAACAGCGGGCTGCTCGCGGTGCCCGCGATCTGTGCGGGGAAGTCGTCGTAGCGCTTGCGCCAGTTGCTCACCGCCGCACGACGCACCCCGGCCAGACGCGCGATGTTCACCGCGTTGATGGTGGTCACGGTGCCGGTGGGTGCGTCCTGCTGATCGTTCACAACGAAACCCTAGCATCACGCGACCATGCGTTGACAAGGTTCACAGCAAATTCGTGCTCACGTATCAGTAACAACCGCGTCCCGGCTCCGGAAGCGGAACCGGGACGCGAGAGGGCGAGGGCGACGTCAGTGGTCGAAGCGGCCTTCGCGCAGCGCCACGGCGAACGCCGACCACGCGGAAAGCCGCATCGCAAGCACCGGACTGTCGGGACCGAGCTTGCTGTCGCGGACACCGACCACGCCCGGGGCCGAGCCGACCTCGACGCAGGCGGCGTTGTTCTGACTGTAAGTGGAGGTACGCCAGCCCGCGATCACGCCATGCACCGCTGTTTCCATGTTCGTGTCCTACCAGTCGTCTCGGATCCGCTCCAAGCGCTCGACCGTCTCCTGCTCGTCGAGCGACTTCGGCATCATCATGTCGAAACTCGAAGTGTAGGTCTCCACCCGTTCACCCTCGTAGATCAACGCGGATGTGAGAGTGTCCACACAAACCACGGTCGGCAACGTGATGTCGTCACTCCTGAAATCGAGAACGGTGAACGCCGAGCCGAAGGCGGCATGCGCCCCCGCCTCGTACGGCAACAGCCGCAGGAGAACGTTGTCCCGCTCGGCCATCTCACGCAGCTGATCGAGTTGTCTGCGCATCACTTCTCGTCCACCGACGTGCTGACGAAGCGCTGCTTCCCCGAGTACTCCGACGAATTCCTGGTCACCGTTGTGAACACCCGACTGGCGCTGCATACGTAGCGCGACTCGACGCTTGACTTCGGTAGCCCGAATATAAGGGGCCTCTCGCATCAGCGCGGTCGCGTATTCCTCCGTCTGCAGCAGGCCGAACACCAACTGCCCGTCGAGCGCACGGATACGACTGGCACCTGTCTCCAAACCGAGCACATCACCGAACGGGCCATCCAGTAGTTGCTGATAGTCCTGCCTCCAGTCAGGACGTCCCGCGACCGAACGGGCTTCTTCGAGTTTGGTCGCTACCTCTCCGGACAGTCCGTAGAGCTCACACAGCGAAGCCAGCTGTCGTGTCGTCAACCGGTGCTTGCCCTTTTCGATCCTGCTCACGGTCGGCTGTCGAACCCCGAGACGCTTGGCTACGAACTCGGTGGTCAGATCGTTGTTCGTCCGGTACGTACGCAACCGCGCACCCAATGCCCAGCTGGCCATCGTCAACGGCGCATCGCCCACGAAGCTCCTCCTTTCGGGGCATATTCGATCTTTCCGCTTCCAGAGTGCGTATATACGCGCGTATGTTTACGACAGCTCGGTGAGGCACGCCACAACCTCAAGCGAGCGTATATCCGCCAGGCAGCGGGTCCGGGATGTGCCCCGAACTTCCCGGGTCGGCCACTCCCTTCCCCGGGCCGAGGCCCGCTGCCTGGCTCCGCCGAGGGGACCGGGAAACCCCGACACCGCCGGTCCCCTCGGCCCGATCCGCACGAAACCCCGGAAAGGAGACCAACATGAACACGCACCGACTCGCCTCCGGATGGACCCCGAGGTTGTTTCCCTGCACCGACGGGGACTCCTCGAAGACGACCGGCGACGGCGGAGGTACCTCGCCGCGCCCGTTCGGGCTCACCCGCACCGTGGAAGTGCACGACTCCCGGCTGAACACCCCCGGTGAACTCGACTACGACCCGCGGCGCCAGGTCAGTGTCGCGCCGGGAGGCGAGAACTCCGAGCGGTTGGCGCTGCGCGCGGTCACCCATCAGGACACGCGCTACGACAGCCAGTGGTTCGTCGACAAGGACTGACCAGGAACCACTCGGGTGGTGCTTTCCCGGTAAGGCACCACCCGGCTCCCCGCACCGTGCGACCTCTCCCCCGGCGTTCCCGATTTCGCCGAGAACCGGCGAATCGCCACCCGAAGTGATGGAGCCTTGCAGCACACCTCCGCTTCCGTCGCGGTCATCACCCGCGACCACGACGTCACCGCCGACCTGGTGATCAACGAACTGCACCGGCGCGAGCTCCCGGTGGCGCGGTTCGACCTCGCGGCCTTCCCGGAACGCATGCGCCAGACCACCCGCCTCACCGGCGAGAACCCCAGGTGGGACGGTTCCCTGCGCGATGCCCACCGCGAGATCGACGTCTCCGCGCTGCGGTCGGTCTGGTACCGCAAGCCGTCCGGTTTCCTCCCGCACCCGGAGATGACCGCCACGGAACGGCAGTGGGCGGCCGCCGAGGCCGACAACGGCTTCGGCGGTCTGCTCGCCGCGCTACCCGAAGTGCACTGGGTGAACCATCCACACCGCAACGCGGCCGCCGAGCACAAACCACACCAGCTCGGCGCCGCAGCCTCCTGCGGCCTGGCGGTGCCCGACACCCTGCTGACCAACGATCCCGAGCAGGCCCGCGCGTTCTGCGACCAGCACCGCGACCACGGAGTCGTCTACAAACCACTGCGCGGCGGCCCGGGCATCGAGCACGGGCGGCACGTCGCGTTGTGGGCGGACGCGGTCGCCGCCGAGGAGATCACCGAGTCCGTGGCGCGCACCACGCACCTGTTCCAGCAGCGCGTGCCGTGCGCCTACCCGGTAAGGCTGACCGTGGTCGGCAGCCGCATGTACGCGGTCCGGATGGATCCGCCCGCCGGGGCGACCGCGATCGACTGGCGCACCCATCCGCCCGAAGCGCTGAGCTACACCCCGATCGAAGTACCACCGGCGACGAGCGCGGGCATCCATCGGCTGCTGGAACACTTCGGACTCGTCTACGCCGCCGCCGACCTGATCGTCTCCCCGGACGAACAATGGGTCTTTCACGGCGATCTCAACCCGAACGGGCAATGGGGCTGGATCGCCGCGCACACCGGCCTGCCGATCGCCGCCGCAATCGCCGACGAACTCACCGAGGACCGCACATGACCGACACCGCGCACGCCCACTCCCTACGGCAACGTCTCACCGACGAGCTCCGCCGGAGCGGGAATCCGCACAGCACGCGCTGGGAGAACGCGTTCCGGAACGTGCCGCGCGAACGCTTCGTCTCCCGCTTCACCGTGCCCACTCCGGACGGGCTGATCGAGTACGACGTGCACGGGCCGAACGCGAATCAGGCGCTGGCGGCCGTCTACTCCGACAGCACTCTGATCACCCGGTGGGACTCCGCCGGGACCGCGATCAGCTCCTCCACCACACCGAGCCTGATGGCACTGATGCTCGAACAACTCGACGCCGCACCCGGTCACACCGTGCTGGAGGTCGGCACCGGAACCGGATACAACGCCGCGCTGCTGTCCACCACACTCGGGGACGAGGCCGTTACCACCATCGACGTGGACCCGGTAGTGATCGAGAACGCGCGAGCCGCGCTGCGCGAGACCGGGTACGCCCCGACCGTGATCCGCGGCGACGGCGCACACGGCGTCCCCGCACGCGCGCCGTTCGACCGGATCCTCGCTACCTGCGGGGCGCACCGCATCCCGGCCGAGTGGCTGCGACAGCTACGCCCGGGCGGGATCCTGCTGGTCAACCTCTCCTTCGCGCTGGTGCGCCTGGAAGTCGACGAACACGGCCACGCCCACGGCCCGTTCACCGACACGGCGGCGTTCATGACCATGCGCCACGATCCGAACACGACGGAACCGACCGCGCGGGACGTGCTCGCACGTACCTCCGGCGAACCGAGCACCACGCGAACAGCAGCACCGCTGCCCGAACTGGCCGAGCCGAGCGTGATCTTCCTGCGCGCGCTGCTGTATCCGCGACTGCGTCAACTCACGTTCGACCACGACAGCGGAACCGAACAACGCCTCTACGACACCGAAACCGGAGCGTGGGCGCGCGCCCGGCGCAACGGCGCGGACAGCGTCACGCTCGAACAGCACGGCAGCCGTGACCTTTGGTCGGAGCTGACCGAGCTGGTCACCGAATGGCACGAGTGCGGGCGACCGGAACCGCACCACCACGGGCTACACGTGACACCGGACGGGACCCACATCCTTCGAGTGGACACGCCCACAGGTGCCGTAACCGTCCGGGAATTCTGAGCACACGACTCGCGGTGCGCGAGACACCCGGACGAACCGGGAAACCGGCGTGGCCCCGCGAGGAGGCATCACCCGGTGACCCGCAGCCACAGGACGGTCCCGTCGTTGCCCAGCGCCACGGACTGCCTCGGATCGCGCGGAAGCGAGCGGCTCCGCCTCTCGGAGACCCGATGGGCTCTGCGCATGAATCCCGCCAGCCTGCCCGCCTCCAGATCGCGAAACAGGTTCCGCTCGATCCCCTTGTGGATCTCCAACGTCCTGCCGCCCGGAAGCCGCGTGCGGTATCGGGTCCCCAGGATCGACATCCCGTTCGGCAGCTCGAACGACCGAAGGCCACCCCTTACGTCTTCCTCCTCGTGAAACCCCATGGGAATGGTCTCTCCGGTTCGCCCGCTCTCCCGCAAGTACCGCGTGGCCGCCTCGCCCGCACCCGCGAACAGCAGCGCGGAGGCGGCGTTGGCGTTGGCCAGCATCTTCGAGAACCAGATGCGCAGCCGCTCCGGCACGTTCACCACCTTCGAGCGAACCAGCTGCTGCCCGGAATCGCTCTCTTCCCCGGAATCGTCTTCCTCCTGGGGCGGAGCGACTTCCGAATCAGCTCGCTCCGCCGGCTCGCCCTCGTACATCGTTTCCTGCTCCGAATCCGGGGCCTCCGCACCGACCTCGCGGACCTCGAAGTCACCGGGAGGCGGCCCGGGGCGTTCGTCGAGCAGGTCGTCCATCTCCCGGTCGGAGCCCTGCCACAGGTCGCTGTCACCGGGCGGATCGATCACCTTGGACTCGATGCCGGAGGCCTGCAGTAGCGTCGCCACCATCAGCCCGTCCAGGCTCCGGCCTCCGACCTCGACCGAGGCGACCTGTTTACACGCCTTCGCGAGCTGCGCCACGGCGTGCCCGGTGCCCTGGTGCGTGCCCTTGCACTCCAACACCACGAGCTTGAGACCACCGCCGCCCTTGGTCCGGCGCCCCACCAGAAAGTAGTCCGGCCGACTGTCCGTGTACTGGTTGAGCTCGCCCATGCCGGCCACGCCGCCGTACCGAAACGCGTAGTCCACGTCGACCGGGCTGAACGTCCAGCCCGGATACCGGTGCCGAAGAACCTCCCGCACCACGACCAGCGAGAACCCGATACCCAGATACTCGGACTGGGCCACCTTGTGGTGGTGCACCACCCTGTTTCCCGCTTCGGAAAGCGCCAAGCGGTGCTCTTTGTCCCGATGCAGGGTTCCGCAGTAACGCAGCTGCGCCCAGTGCCGAGCCACCTCCGCGAACGGCGAATCGTCGAACAGCGCGGTCGCCACGCCGATTTCCAACAGAACATCGGCCGGACTCGTCTGCAGTGACTCCCGGCTCGACATCCCGAGCGAAGTGGGAGTCTTCCAGGTGCCGCCGAAATTCCGGTCCTCGCGCTGCTTCGCGATCTCCTGCTTCACCCGCTCCGCGAGTTCGTCCGAGCCGTCGTACCGGATGTCTCCCCGAGCCTTCAGCCTGTGAAACACCTGATCGAAATCCACGCGTTTCCCTTCCACGGGGCACCCGGCACGAAACTAGGTTCACCGCGCGAGACCGGACAAGGCTTGCCGGAGCTGATCACCGGGATGGATCAGCCCTCCGCTGCCGCGTGGGGAGCGCGGGGCCGTTCACGCCTGGCCGGTGCCGCATACGCCGAGGCGACCACCTTCGAAGGCTCAACAAGTACACACAGCAACCCTGTGTTGACATCGTTCACAGCTATATGGTTACCTTGGATCATCAACGGTTGAACGGCATCCGAGCCACCGGAACACGCGACGCCTCGCCTTTCTCGAGCGGAATTCATTCCCGAACCACAAACCCAGCCATTTCCAGGAGGAAACATGTCCCGAAACACCGCAAACCGAAACACCGCACGAGGCGTGGAACTCGGCAGATCGCCGCGATTCACGGTCGTGGCGGCGGCGCTGTTGGCCATGACCGTGCTCGGCGGTTGCGCGACCGGCGACGAGAGCACCGGTTCCGGGCAGTCCGGCACGGGATCGACGAGCACCGGCGTGGAGAACACCACCGAATCGGCGGGCCAACCGACCCGGCTGTCCTTCGGCCGGACCTACACCTGGGACGGCGGCGAAGCCATCAGCATCGCCGAACCCAGCGCGTACACCCCGGAGAACGAGTTCCTGCGCGCCACCGAAGGACAGCGCTACGTCGCCTTCGACATCACCGTGACCAACAAGGGCGACGACGAGTACAACGTGGCCTCGGCGAAGTTCACCGTGCAGCACGCCGGGCAGGCCGCGCAACGCAACTACGCGGCGGGCGACACCCTCGCCGACGTGCAACTGCCCCCCGGCGGCGACACGACATTCACCCACGTCTACCAGATCGGCGAATCCGCCGGAAAACTCCAGGTTTCGGCACAGCCGAACGCTTTCGCCGCCGAGACCGTGTATTTCTCCGGAAAGTTCTGACAGGACAGCACCAGGACTTCACCGCTCGGTTTTCCACCGTACTCGCTCGGCGGAATCTCTCGTGGGCTCTCGCTCCGGCGAGACCCGACATCGGGTAGGTGGATGTAAAAGCACCACCACCCCCGCGAGGATTTCGACCTGCCCCGGTCGAATTCTCTCCTCGAACCCGTTCCGAAAGAGCCCTGTCCGAAAGGAACAGTAGAAAATGCCGGAAAATCCCGCTGACACCCGGCTGATCTCCCTCGTACGCTCACTGCTGAACCGCGAATCCCCACCCCAGGACGAGCGGGTGCGCGGGCTCGTGCTCGCCGCGCTGGAGGACGAGCAGCGACTGCGCGCGGCACTCGAAGGCAGCCACACCCCGGTGACCGCCGAAGAAACCGAGGACGACACCCGGCAGCACACCACGCCCGCCGGAACGTTCCTGCGCGGCATCGAGGTCGGCGGCTTCCGGGGCATCGGCTCCCGGACCAGGCTGCCGCTGCACCCCGCCCCCGGCCTGACGATCGTCGCCGGACGCAACGGCTCCGGCAAGTCCAGCTTCACCGAAGCACTCGAACTCGCGCTGACCGGCAACAGCTACCGCTGGTCCACCGCGAGGCCCGCACTCTGGAAGGAGAACTGGCGCAACGTCCACCAGGACGTCTCCCCCACCGTTCGGGTGGATCTGGCCGAGGAATCCGCCGGAGACACCCGAATCGAGGTGGCATGGCCGGACAGCGGCAAGCCGGAGGAGCACCGGAGCACCGTCCGGCGCCCCGAGGAGAACCCCGAGCTTCCCCCGGAATGGCACCGGGCGCTGGAACTCAACCGTCCGATCCTGTCCTACGAGGAACTCGGCAACCTGTTCGAGGCAGGGCCCAGCAAACTCCACGACGCGCTGGCCAAACTCGTCGGACTGGAACAACTCAGCGAGGGGACGCAACGGCTGGACACGCTCGCCAAGGAGCTGTCCGCCGCGGAAAAGCAGGCCAAGAAGCTGCGCGGCGAGCTCAGGGACGACCTCGACCACAGCGAGGACGAACGCGCGCCCGAATTGCGGAAACTGCTCGGCAAGCACAAACCGGATCTGGAGGCGATCGGCGGATTCGTCACCGACTCCGCGGCCTCCGGCGGGGTGGCGGCCCGGTTGCGCGAACTGGCCGAACCGGTCCTGCCCGAACAGGCCGATATCGACAGCTCCGTGAACCAGCTGCGTACGGCACTCGGGGAGGCCGCCGAGCTGGTTGGCGACTCCGTGGCCGGAGCCGAACAGCGCTCGGCACTGCTGCACAGGGCACTCGAACTGCACCGCGAACACGGCGACCAGCCCTGCCCGGTGTGCGGGCAGGCGACGCTCGACGCCGAATGGAGTTCACGGGCGCGGCAGCGGCTGGACGAGGACGAACAGTGGATCACAGTCGCCCGGCAGGCCCAGGAGGCGGTGCGGCGCGGTGCCGAACAACTGCGTTCCCGCATCGCCCGCGTCCCCGCGCTGCCGGATACGGCGGGCGTCGAACTCGAAAACCTGGAACGAGCCCGGCGAGCGCGAGAGCGCTGGGCGACCCCACCGGAACGTGACGGCGAACTGGCCGAGCACGTGGCCGCCACCCACCCCGAACTCGTGGCGGCCTTCACGGAACTGCGCGAGGAGGCGGCGGCTCGCCTGGCACAGTACCGGGACGCCTGGTCACCGATCGCCGAGAAACTGACGAACTGGCTCGAGGTGATGCGCGAGGTCCGCTCGAAGGCGCAGGACCTCAAGGACGTGCGCGGCGCCCACGAATGGTTGCGCGACAACACCAAGCGTCTCCGCAACGAACACCTGCGGCCGCTGGCCGACCACGCCCGCCGGATCTGGTCGCGGCTGCGGCAGCAGAGCAACGTGGACCTCGGGGCGATCGAGCTGACCGGCAACGGGCCCCAGCGGAAGGTGGCGCTGCACGCCGACGTCGACGGGGCCGAGAGCCAGGCACTGGGCGTGATGAGCCAGGGCGAGCTGCACGCGCTCGCGCTGGCGCTGTTCCTGCCCCGGGCGACCATGGATCAGAGCCCGTTCCGGTTCGTGGTGCTCGACGACCCGGTGCAGGCCATGGACCCGGCCAAGGTGGACGGGTTCGTGCAGGTGCTGGCGGAGCTGGCCCAAGACCGCCAGGTCGTCGTGTTCTCGCACGACGACCGGCTCGCCGACTCCGCGCGACGTTCCAACGTGCGGGCACGAATCCTGGAGGTACAACGCGGCAGGAACTCCGAGGTGACCGTGGTGAACTCGGACTCCCCCGCACACAGTTACGTCTCCGAGGCCCGGGCCGTGGCGAAGTCCGAGCTGGACCCCAGCGTCAGGGAGGCGGTACTCCCCGGGCTCTGCCGAATGGCGGTGGAGGCCGCTGCCTGGGAAATCTACAGCGCCAAGCGGTTCCACAACGGTCAGGATCGCGACAAGGCGGAACGACTCTGGACGGAGCACAAGCGCACCAGAGCAAGGATCGGGCTCGCGCTGTGCGGGGATCCGGATATCGACCTCGATTTCTGGCTCGAAGGATACCCACGGCGGCGGCACACGCTGGGAATCTGCGCCGACGGCACACACGAGGGATTGAAGTGCTCGGCCGAGGAAGCGGTGAAAAGCCTCCAGACCACGATCGACGACCTGCTGCGGGAGCCGCGATGAACACCCCGGAGAACCTGCTCGGCCAAGCCAGGGAACTGCTCGACCACGAGTGGGACGGCACCGAGTGGTCGGCCCCTCGGATGGCCGCGCTGCTCGCCAGACGAGCCGCGGAAGCGATCCTCCGAACAACGTGCGAGAAATACTGCGGCCGCGTCGACCGGGTGAACAACCGGGCCCTGCTGATCATCGCTGTTCAGGTGCTCGACGACGGCACCGGGGTCCTGCTGGAACGTGCCTGGTGCGGACTCAGCCGGGCCTGCCACCGGCACGCCTTCGAACTGGCCCCACCGGAATCCGAGGTGCGCGAGCTGATCGGGCTGGTCGAACGCGCAGGCCACCACCGCTGACTACCGCGATCCGGCAGGGACAGGGCTCGACTTGCCGTCCCGACTGGTAAAACAGCGGCCTTTACCCGGACAACCCGAGGAACAACCCGGTAACGGGCGGCCGAGCGCTACGGCGGCTGCCCGTCCCGCTCGGCCACCCCGGGGCAACCGCCCCTCCCGGGACATCGACAACCCACCTGCCCTGCCGGAACCCGAACGGCGGGTGCTAGAACAGCGGCGGAACACGATACGCCGGAAATCGACGGCTCCCCGTTCGAAAGCCCAGTTCGAAAGCACTGTCGTCCGAGCATCGACGACGCACCCGCGCGACAGGACGTCGCCCGCCCTTCCCGACGACGCGAACCCCGCGAGGAGAACAACTTTGACAATCGGCAGGGAGCAAGCGAACTCCGACTCCCCCGACCAACCGGACACCGAGGGACCGATCATCGAGGGCTCGAACTCCGAGAGCTCGGGTACCGCGGACCCGAACATCGCGGACCCGAACGCCGCAGACGGAGCCCAACCGCCGGTCCGGGAAAGCGACCCGCTGGCCGACCGCGCGCGGCGGCTGTTCCAGTTCCTCGGCGAGGCCCAGCGACTACGCACCACCCCGCTCCACACCGTCGAGAAGTACCAGTCGGTTCGCTGGACGAGTGAGATCCCCGAGCACCCGGCAGTCTCGCTCGCGGGACGCGACAGCGACCCCGCCGACAGCGACCCCGCCGAGAGCGAGCACGTGCTCAGCGTCGAGCGGCTGCCCAAACAGGACCCGCCCCAGCCGTCGACGCGGCTGGCCGAGTGGCTCGACGGCTCGGTCGACGACCCGGCGGAAACGCCCCGATTGCGGGACACGGTTCCGACCACCACCGCACCGACCACCGAACGCGGCAACGACGAGCGCGGTGCGGAACGGCTGCGGCGCGAGGACCACCCGGAGATCGACGAGGACCACGAGGACTGGCTCACGGAGTGGAGCTCCTGGGCCGAACGGGAACTGGCCGACCGGCCGGTGCGGGAGCTCTACAACGAGCTGTTCGGCACCTACACCGAGATCGGCAACAACCCGGAGTCGCTGGAACTGGTGCTGGGAATCGGCTGCCTGAGCTGGCAGCCCGACAGCCGCACCCGGATCAAACGGCACCTGCTGACCACCGCCGCCGGTGTCCACCTCGACGACGACTCCGGCACGCTCAGCGTCGTCCGTTCCGAGGAGGGCGCGGACGAGTTCACCCTCGAACGGGACATGCTCGCCCCCGAGCTGCTCACCGACGCCGAGAAGCTCAACGAGTTGGCCGCCGAGGCCGCCGCGCTGGACGCGCACCCGCTGGACAGGGAACAGCCGGCCGGAGTGATCCGTCGGTTCGTGCACACCCTCGACGCCGACGGCCAGTACCGGGACGAGGACGAACCCGCCCGGGCCCAGTCCCACCCAGTCGCCACCTTCGCCCCCGCGATCATCACCCGGAAGCGCTCGCAGCGCGGGATCGTGCGGATCTTCGAGTCGATCGCCGAGCAACTCGCCGAGAGCGGTGTCGTCCCCTCCGGGGTCCGTCCGTTGGTCGACCCCGACCAGCAGCCAGTCGGCTCCGAGAACCCCGGCTCCGCCGGCGGGCGGGAGAACGTCGACGATGAGACCTTCCTCCCGCTGCCGGTCAACGAGAAGCAGCTGCGAGTGGTGCGGCACGTCGACTCGAAACCGCAGACCCTGGTCCAGGGGCCACCCGGCACCGGCAAGACCCACACCACGGCCGCGCTGCTGGCGCATCTGCTGGCGCAGGGCAAACGCGTGCTGGTCACCGCGCACACCGACCGCGCGCTGCAGGAGGTGCGCGACAAGCTCCCCGAGGAGATCAAACCGCTGTCGGTGGCCGTGGTGGGAAGCTCGCGGCAGGACATGTCGGACCTGCGGGTGGCCGTGGACACGATCGCCGACAACACCGAGGAGTACGACGACGAGCGCGCCACCGAGCTCGTCGCGGAGTGCTCCAACCGGATCGAGGAGGCGCGGCGGGAACGCGCGCGACTGCACCACGAGCTGGTCGAGGCCAGGCAGCACGAGACCAGGGAACACTCCGTGGGCGGCTATCAGGGCACGCTGTCGACGATCGCCCAGCGGCACGCCGCCGACGCGGAACGCTACGAGTGGCTGGCCGGGTTCGCCTCGGTCTCGGCCGACAGCGCACCGCCGCTGAACAACGCCGAGATCAACGAGTGGCGCGGTGCGCTGTACGACAGGGAGATGTCGGCGGAGGAACCGTGGGCACGGCAACGACTGGCCGACCCGGACGATCTCCCCGCACCGGAGAGTTTCGCCGATCTGGTGACCGGCGAGTCGAAGGCACGCGAGGAGGAACAGCGGCACGCCGAGCTCAAGGAGCACGCCGCGTTCGACGCGGTGAGCGCGCTGGACCCGGCGACGCGGGAATCGTTGCGGCAGCGGCTGCGGGGCCTGGCCGACAGCGCCGACGAGCTCGTGGGAGGTTCGGAGGCGTGGCTGAACACCGCCCTGGACGACGTGCTGTCGGGCCGTGGTGAGGTCTGGCGTTCCCGCGCGAGTCGGATCGACGAACTCGCCGAACGCTGCGAAACCGCGTTGCAACAGCTGGACCCGCTGGTCGAGGTGCAGGTCGCGGGCGACATCCCCACGCTGACGAGCCTGGCCACGGAAGTACTCGAACAGTTGAACAACGGTGGGAGGATCAAGACCCGGTCCGACGGCAGCGTCAAGCTCGGGATGTTCACCGCCAAGTGGATCAAGCACGCCGAACCGCTCTTCCGGCAGGTTCGGCTCAACGGCCGCTCCCCCACCACGGTCGAACAACTGCGGGCGTTCCTGCACTGGACCGAGTCCTACCGAGCGCTGATCGCGCTGGACAAGGCATGGCCCGAGGACATGGCGATCACCGCCGAGGACACGTTCCGCGAACGGCTGGACTGGCACGTCGCCCAAGCCAACCAGCTGAAGCGGGTACTGCGCCTCGGGGACGAACTGACCACCGAGGAACAGCACCTGTCCCGGAAGGGACTGCCGAAACCGGACTGGAACGACCTCGCGTCGGTGCGGCGCTACGCCACGCTGGTGGATGCCGCGGCAGCCGTTGAGGTCACGGCGGCGGCGAGCGCTCCGCTGCGGGAACTCGAGAACCAGCTGGTGGGCGAGACACGCTGGTCCGACACCGGTGAATGCGTGCACGCGCTGCTGGAGGCCGTGCGGGCACGCGACATCGACGACTACGCCGCGCACCACCGCAGGCTGCTGCACCTGCTGGAGGTCAGGCGACGTGTCCGGCGGCGCGACGAGCTGGAACAGCGGCTGACCGAATCCCTGCCGGAGCTGCGTGCGGAGGTCGAGGCCGCCGATTCCGCGACGGATCTCTGGAGCGAGCGGCTGGCGGACTTCGAGGCGGCCTGGCGGTGGCTGGCCGTGCGGGACTGGGTGCTGCGGCAGCACACGGTCGACGAGAACGAACTGCAGGCCAGGATCAACGGTCTGGAGAACGTGATCCGGGAGCAGAGCGAGCGGCTGTGCGCCACGCGGGCGTGGAGCCACGCGGTCGCCCCGGAACGACTCGGGGGCAGCGCCCGAGCCGATCTGCGGAACTACTCCAACCTGGTCAAGCGGCTGGGCAAGGGCACCGGTACGCACGCCGAACGGCGACGTTCGGAGATCCGCGAGGCCATGATGCGCTGCAGGCCGTCCGTGCCGGTGTGGATCATGCCGATCTACCGGATCGCCGAGCAGTTCCGGATCCAGCCGGACATGTTCGACGTGGTCGTGGTGGACGAGGCGTCGCAGGCCGGGCTGGAGGCGGTGTTCCTGCAGTACCTGGCACCGAAGATGGTCGTCATCGGCGACGATAAGCAGGTCTCGCCGATGGGCGTGGGCCTGGATCAGGAGGACCTGCGAAAACTCGCGGGGCAGTACATCGCCGACGACCGTTACCGCAACGCCTGGCAGGACCCGCTGCACAGCCTGTTCGACGACGCCAAGATGCGCTACGGCGGCCAGATCACGCTGACCGAGCACCGGCGGTGCGTGCCGGAGATCATCGAGTTCTCCAACCGGATCGCCTACCGGCCGGACAACATCACGCTGAGCCCGGTGCGCCAGTACGACGCCGACAGGCTCGAACCGTTCCGGGCCCGCCACGTCGTCGAAGGACACCGGAAGGGCGAGCTGAACGAGCCCGAGGCCGAGTCACTGGTCGATGAGATCGTGCGCTGCGCGGCCGACCCTCGCTACGACGGGAAGACCTTCGGGGTCATCTCGCTGCTCGGGGACGCGCGGCAGGCCCGGCTGATCGAGCGGAAGCTGCTGGACCGGCTCTCGCCGCAGGAAATAGAACGTCGTCAACTGCGCTGCGGAACCCCGCCCGATTTCCAGGGCGCCGAGCGCGACGTGATCTTCCTGTCCATGGTGGAGGCGAGCAGGGAGGGTAAGCGGATCAGCTCGCTGACCGCGCTGCAACACGTGCAGCGCTACAACGTGGCGGTCTCCCGCGCCAAGGACCAGGTCTGGCTGTTCCACTCGGTGGGTCTTTCCGAGCTGCACAACCAGGAGGACATGCGCTACCAGCTCCTGGAGCACTGCTACGGCATGATCGACGGCGGGTCCCGAACCGATTCCGGCGAGTTGGTGGGCACCGTGTCCGAGGACCAGCGCGACACCAGGTTCGACTCGCTGTTCGAGCAGCGGGTGTTCAACCGGCTGGTCTCGCGCGGCTACTCGGTGATCCCGCAGTACTCCGTGGAGCCCTACCGGATCGATCTGGTGGTGATCGGCAGCAAGGCTCGGTTGGCCGTGGAGTGCGACGGCGACGCCTGGCACGGGCCGGAAGCCTACGAACGCGATCTCGCCCGGCAGCGCGAGCTGGAGCGCTGCGGCTGGACGTTCCACCGGATCCGGGAGTCGGCGTTCTACGTGGACCAGGGAGGCGAGCTGGAATCGCTGTGGCGGGCGCTGCGCACGGCGGGAATCCAGCCGCGCGGAGCCGAACCGGAAATCGTGGCGCCCGCGAGCAAGGAATCACCCGCGAGCAAGGAATCACCCGCGAGCGAGGAATCGACTGCCGCCGAGTCGGTCGCGGCTCCGACGGCGGTCGAGGCCACGGAGGTCGGCACCGCGGGAATCCGACCAGCGGAGGTAGTGACGGCGGAACCGTCCGAACCGGTCGCGGGGCGGTCCGTCGAGGACGGTGCCGCGGAGCAGGACATCGCCGGGCGAACGGCCGTGCCGCTCGTGGTGCCGGACGAGGCCGAGAGCACCGAGCACGAGACCGCGAGCGGGGGTTCGGAACCCGCCCCGGGCGATGAGGACTCCCGTCCCATCGACGAGGACACCGGGAAGGCCGCCGAGGCATCCGGTCCGACCGGTGAGGGGTCGGTTTCCGAGCACGCGGAGTACGTGGAGTACGGCGGCACGCTGCCGCATCCGCAGAACCTCGTGCGCAAGCGGCTCGCCGAGGGACTGGCGGAGATCGTGGCCACCGAGGGGCCGATGCTCGGGGACCGACTGGCCAGGCTCTACGCCCGCGCCTACGGCGGACGGCGCACCTCGGAGATCTCAAAAACCCTCAACGAGGGCATTTCCGCCGCCGTTCGCCACGAGATGCTGGTGGAGGACAACCCGCTGGGAGACAGCCGGATCGCGCACCGCACGTTCCGGCTGCCCGAACAGCCGTCGGTGCTGATTCGCACCGCCGGGCCGCGCACCATCGACGAGATTCCACCCCGCGAGCTGGCGACCGTGCTCGAAGAACAGGCCATGCAGTACGGCTGGCTGGACGAGAAACGGCTGTTCCGCGCGGTGGTGCGTCGGTTCGGCTGGCGACAGCTCAGTGCGAAGGCGGAGCAGCGGCTGCGTGCCGTCACGCCACTCCTGGACGAGGAGGACGCCTAGCTTCTCGCACCGGATTCGGCTTTCCTCGTCGATGATCGGGTGTGCTGCCGCGAGCGGCCACCGCACGATCAGCCGGGTGGGACCCGACGCGATCGTGTGGTGGCCGCGAGTACCGATCGGACACCACCCGGAAACCCACCGAGCGGACCGTCCAGCAGGACCGAGCAGGGACGAGGAACCAGAGCAGCTCCGCCCCACGAATCACGGTCCCGCAACGTCCGACGATCTTCGCCGCGCGGCGTTGCGCTACCTGGATACCTTGAGATCATGCAGCGATACGTCCCAACCGAGACTCCCGCCAAGGTGTCGAGCCGGACAGCTTGGTGGATACTCGTGACCTGCATAGTCCTCGGCACACTGAGCGGGATCATCACGGCGTTCTATCTCGCCATGCCCTATGTGGCCGGAGTGATCGGCTCACCACAGTTCCTACTGGGATGGCTGTTCTGCACCTTGATGCTCGGCCTCCAGATATACAACTGGCGGTCGATCCACCGCAGAGCGCTGCGGCAGGAAGCCGAGGGGGCAGCCGCCGCGAGCGACCACGTACGAGCGGCCGAGTGAAGTCGACGTGTTCGTGTAGTGGCGGTGGGAGCGGATCGGACAACGCCCGGAAACCCGCCGAGCGGACCGTCCAGCAGGACCGAGCAGGGACGAGGAACCAGAGCAGCTCCGCCCCACGAATCACGGTCCCGCAACGGCCGATGATCTTCGCCGAACCAGGACAAGGCACTCGATTACCTTGGACATATGCAGCGATATGCCCCACCCGAGACACAGGTGAAGGTGTCGAGCCGGACAGCGTGGTGGTTCGCGGCCGGCTGCGCGTTCAGCTGCGGACTGTGCGTACTGGCCGCGGTACTCCTCCCGGTCATCTCCTACGCTGCCGAGGGCACCGCCTCGGCGGAGTATCCGATGAGTTTCCTGCTGCAGGGCATGATCCTCGGCGTGCTGAGCTACATCTTCCGCATGATCCGCCAGAAGGCACTGCGGCAGGAAGCCGAACGGGCTGAGCGGGCCGAGAGCTCGACAGGCCGCTGAAACACGACCGCCGCGAGAGGACTCAGCATTTGCCGACCGCGACCCAGAACGCGTTTCGGGCCCCTTCCGGCACCTCGTCAGAATCCGGGTGCCAGTCGACGGCGTGCACCAGACCCGGCTCCACCAGTTCGAGGTCGCCCAGCAGCGCGGCGAACTCGTCCACCGAACGGTGGTTGGCGAGGTGGCTGGTGTCGCGGTACAGCCGTGAGATCTCCTCGACCCGGTCGGGCTCGTCGTAGTGATCGGTTATGTGCGAGACCACCAGGAAACTCCCCGGCGCCACCGCACGGCGGTAGGAATCGACCAGCTCGGCCGGCCCTTCCTCGTCGCCGACGAAGTGCAGCACGGCCGCCGCCAGCACGGCCATCGGCTCGTCGAAGTCGAGCAACCCGGCCACCCCGGGTTCGGCCAGCACCTCGTCCGGCTTACGCAGGTCGGCCCTGCTGATCGTCGCGTTCTCGACACCGTCCAGGAGTTGACCGGTGTGGGACACCGCCACGGGTTCGTTGTCGACGTAGGCCACCCGAACCGAGCTGTCCCGTTCGTGGGCGATCTGGTGCACGTGCCCCACGGTGGGAATCCCGGAACCGAGGTCCAGGAACTGGCGAATCCCCTGGTCGAGGCAGAACCGCACCGCGCGCTGCAGGAACGCCCGGTTGGCACGCGCACCGGGGATCATGGCGGGGGTTATCTCCACCGCGCGCTCCGCGGCCTGCCGGTCCGCGGCGAAGTTGTGCGACCCACCGAGGTAGTAGTCGTACATCCGCGCCGCGTTCGGCGTCCGGACGTCGATACCCTCGCTACCAGCCGGTTCACCGATCGACATACTACGCGCTCCCCACGACCCTGGCCACTGCTCACCCAGCAGCGTACACACGCGGGCACGAACCGCGAAGGGGCGCCGCGCGGTATCGACGCACGGAGCGGGGCGTGCCCGGTGTCGGCTCAGTGCTGTGCCGCGACGTCGACCATTCCGGTGACCTCGGCGAGCAGTTCGAAGGAACGCAGCCAGGCGTCCCGTTCCGGAGCCAGCGAGGTGACCATCAGCTCGTCGGCCCGGGCGTGCTCGGCGAAACCGTCCAGGTAGTTCTTCACCTCGTCGGCGGTTCCGACCGCCGAGTAGGTAAGCATCTGCTGCGCCTGCTGCCCCGCGGGTGAGTCCAGAGCGCTGTCGGCTTCCTCGCGGGTGAGGTTGCGGCCGGTGAGCATCCGCAGCCTGCTGCGCTTGGCTGCCTGGAGTTGTTCCCGCGCCTGCTCGGTGGTGTCGGAGGCGACGATGTTGACCCCCGCGATGACGTACGGTTCCGACAGCTGTTCGGAGGGGGTGAACTCACGCCGGTAGACCGACACGGCGTCCTCCAGCGCGTTCGGGGCGAAGTGCGAGGCGAACGAGTACGGCAGCCCGAGCGCGGCCGCGAGTTTGGCACCGAACAACGAAGAGCCGAGGATGTACAGCGGCACGCCGGTCCCCTTGCCGGGCACGGCCTGCACTCCCTGCACCAGGGACTTCTCTCCCAGATACCCCTGCAGTTCCTGCACGTCCTGCGGGAAGGTCTCGGCCGCCTTCGGGTCGCGGCGCAACGCCTTCGCGGTGTTCTGGTCACTGCCGGGCGCCCTGCCGAGGCCGAGGTCGATGCGCCCCGGATGCAGCGTCTCCAGGGTGCCGAACTGCTCGGCGATGGTCAGCGGGGCGTGATTCGGCAGCATGATGCCGCCCGCGCCGAGGCGGATCGAGCTGGTGTTGGCGGCGATGTGCCCGATGATGACGCTGGTCGCCGAGGAGGCGATGCGGGACATGTTGTGGTGTTCGGCGTACCAGATGCGCCGGTACCCCCACCGCTCGGCTCGTTGCGCCAGGTCGATGCTGGCCCGCAGGCTGTCGCCCGGGGTTTCGTCATGACCGATGGTGGCGAGATCGAGGACGGACAGTGGGACACCCATGGCAAACGCATCCTTCCGCGCGGGCACCGTGACGAGCTCAGTCGTAGTTGTTACGACCAACCGTTCGAACGCGTTCACCCGTGACGACTATTCCGGGAATCGCACGGATCACATTCCCGGCCGCTCAGTTCCGCGATTAGCGTTGAGCCGATATGAGTACGCTGCCGCGTGATACGACGAGCGGTCCCGAGCACCGACCGGGATCGGATCGCCATGTGAGACCACTTCGAAACGAACCACCCAGGTACGGCGAACCGGCGGTTCGCGAGGTGATCCGGGATCGGAACGGTTTCCTGGAACCGCCCAGGCGCGCCGGGCGCTGGACCGCGCCGATGGCGATCTCCGAGCTCGCCGGGTCCTCCGGTGATCTCGTGCTGCTCGCACCGGGCGGAGCGGGTAAGACCACCGTGCTCGAAGCGCTGCGCGAGGCCGAGTCCGGGGCGACGGTCATCGACTTCACCCTGCTGGACGTAACCGAGGCGTACCGGGCGCTGGCCGCGGCGGCCGAGTACGAGGACGGTGTCGTTCACCTGGACGGGATCGACGCCGTGGCTGGTGATTTTCCCGGCATCTTCGAACAACTCCGGGACTGGTTGCGCGTTCCCGGGAAACGACGGGCACGAGTGCGCCTGGCCTGCCGGACCACCACCTGGAACACGCCGGAAGCGAGAGTTCTGCGTCGCACGTCGCTCGCGCTCCAAGCGTTCGAGCTTCTCCCTCTGACGCGCGACGCGGCCGATTCGATCGCACGCGGGATCGGCGTATCGGAGGAGCTTTTCACCGAGCTCGCCGAGACCGGTTCATGGCGACCTCCGGCATCGGCGATGTGGTTCGAGGCAGTGGCCCGCCAGCGGCGGGACACTGGGAAACTGCCACCGGATCAACGTGCGGCGATCGAGCACGATACAGACGTCGCGTTGGGTGGGACGGGTTCCACCGGCGCCGCCCTGACACGGCGGTACCAGTGGCAGCGGGCGATGTGGCTGGCCGCGGTGTCGATTTTCGGGTGTGTCAGCCCTGGCGGGGCGACGGATGGGGGCGAATCCGGCTCCGGAACGCCCGTCGGGGAGTCACTTGCCGTCGCGCTCCCGGATGAGACCGCGCCGAGTGAGCAGGGCGGGCACGAGGAAGTACTCGACACCGCGTTGTTCACTCCCGCTCGTGGTGGAGCGGTGAAATCTCGCCTGCGACAGCACGCGGATTACCTCGCGGCGTGTTTCGTGGTCTCGCGACAGATCGAGCGGGACCGCTTGGGAGAGCTGCTGGGAGTTCACGACAACGGTCGAGTTCCCGGTTCCCTCGCCGCGGTAACGGCGTGGACAGCGACCATGGCTCCCGAGCTGGTCCAGGACCTGATCCCGGCCAACGCCGCCCTCCTGGCTCGAACAGGGGTGGAACCGTCCTCCGATCGTGTTCGGGCCGCTATGACCGAGTCACTGCTCACAGCCGCGGCCGAGGGTGAACTCGAAGCCGAGCAGGAGCTCGACCTCGCCACCCTGGTGCATCCCGGACTGCAGCGCGCACTGCTGGGGTGGCTGCGGGCCGGTATCGAGCACTCCGAACAGCTGTGGTGGATCGCTCGGCTCGCGGAGGAAGGTCGGTGCCGAGGAACGGTGCCGGAGCTTCTCGAAGAGGTGCTGAGCCCACGGTGGAGTTCGGGCGCGCGCCGGGCGGGGGCCATGGCCGTGGTGTCACTGTCGGACGAGAACGCGCCGGACGAATTGGCGTCGCTGCTGCGACTCGAACCGGAGGAGGATCCGGACGAGGAGCTGCTGGCAGCCGGGATCGACGCGCTGTATCCGGTGTCACTCCCCACGGCCGAACTCCTCGACTCGATACGGCGACGCGGCGATGACCGGTTCGAGGGCTCCTACTGGCGGTCGCTGGAAACGCTGGCGGACCGGATTCCCGTACGGGACCTTCCGCGAGCACTGGCCTGGGGAGCGGAGTGTGCCGGAGCCGGGGAACGAACCTACGGCCGGTTCATCATCGGACTGTTGGACAACGGGTGGCGCGCGGCCGAATCACTGCCCAGCGTGGTCGAACTCGCCGACGTGACGGCAGCGGTCATCAACCACAACTGGTCACGCTGGCGCGATCGGGTCACGGTCCCACGGCTGAACGATCCCCGGCTCCGACGCGAGCTGGCCGTGCTCCTCGCGGAGCGGATCCGCCCTGATTTAGTACGGTGGTTGCTCTTGCTGGATCTGGTCGGGGAAACGGATATCGAGTGGATACTGGAGGCACTTCCCCGATTCGGGGAGAAAGCTCGGTCCGTGCTGGGCGGTTGTGTGCCGCTGCTCGTGGCGGAGCCGGACGCCCGTAGCGCGGATCTGATCCTCTCGGTCCCCGAGGAACATCCGGCGTACCCGCATATCCGGGAGTTGCGCGAAAACGTCGCGAGCGACTCGGGGCGGGCCGAGATGCTGCGCAAGATGCACAGGAACGATCCGGCCCCCTCCGACGAGGAAAAACGTGCGAAGCAACGCCGTGAACTCACCGAGGCACTTCAAGCAGCACGCCGGGACGTAGCCGAGTGGTGGCAGGTCTGCCGAAGGCTCGCCGAGGACGGCGGATGGTCCATCGACCACTACTTCACCCAGGACCTGACCGAACGGCCCGGTTGGGAACTGCTGGCCCCCGAGGAACGACGCGACGTCTTCGACCTCGGTCTCGAATACGTCCGAACGCACCGGGTCACGTCCACCTCGGACGCGGGACTGCGACACATCTCGACCGAGGAGGTGCTGCCCGACTGGTCCGGGGTATACCTGCTGAGCACGCTGCTTCGCCACCAACCACACCGGCTGGACGGGTTGGACACCTCGACCTGGAGCAGGTGGGCTCCCCCGATCATCGCGGCGTGGATCCTCGACGAGGCGGACGAGGACGCCGGACTGCGCGGGCGGCTGATCGATTCCGTGCCGCACGCGGCGCGGCCGACCCTCGCCGAAGCGGTGCTGCGACGCTTCGACGAACAGCAGAAACAGGGCAAACCTCTCGAGAACCATCACCGCTACGCGTCACTGCTGAGCGAAATCGACGCGGAACTGCACCGACGGTTCCTGAACCACAGTTATCACGGCGTACTCGGCGAAGCACTGCTGCGGCTGTTGGACACATACTCACCGGAACTCGCCACCCGGATCCGCCGGGAACTTCGCCGCGCTCCGGAGCCGGAACTCGCCACCCTCGCCTACCGGGCGCAGGCGGAATCGGACCCGAACGTTGTCGTCGCCGACCTGGTCTCCGGTGCCGCCGCGTCCGCCCGGGCCGACGAGGTGGTCGCGGCACTGGACCCCGCGAGGTTGCACGACCGGAGACTGGCGGAACTGACCAGGTGGCTGCTCGACAGATTCCCGATAACTCGGTTTCCGGAGCGGGCACGTGAGGCCGAGCGGGAAAACCACTGGATCAGCAGCGCTCACAGCGTTCGGGACGAATCGCTGGAAGAGCTCACGACCCGCGCACGCAGCGAAACCCTGGCGGAGCTGCGGGAGGAACGAACCGGATTCGAGCGCAGAGTGCTCACGGCAAGGTTGAGCCGTGCGCGAGCGCACGAGGCGGATCTCGCCCACACCCCACCCAGCGTGGAACGGATTCGGGCGCTGTGCGAAACGGCGGAGGTTTGAACACGGGACAGCGACGCGGGGCCGTGATCGGACCACCACGTGCGGCGGGGCCCTGCTGTCACGGCCCCACGAGAGCTACTCCCGCGTGTCCGGTGGAACCAGACACGGGTCCCGGAAGACCTCCTCGGTGATCACGATCGCCGCTCCGCGCACGGCGGCGGTGAAACCGAAAACCGAGGCGGTGACCGGACATATCGCCGACCGCCCCGCGACGGCTCTGCTCCGCAGTTCCCGCAGCGCGGTCGGTACCACGTGGGCGGAGACCGTGGCGAAGTAGCCACCGAGCACCACGGCCCCCGGGTTGAGCATGTTGACCGCGATCGAGATCCCGATGCCGAGCCAGCGGCCGATCTCGTCGAGACCGGCCAACGTCTGCTGATCACCGGCCTCGGCGCGCTGCAGCAGTATCCGCGCCTGCTCATCCGGGTCCCGGAGGGTTCCGATCAGGTCCGGTGCGGCGGTTCGGACCGCCGCCGCCAGCCCGATCTTGGTTTCCAGGCAGCCGTGCTGCCCGCAGCGACACCTACGTCCGTAGGGGTCCACCGGGAAGTGCCCGATCTCCCCGCTGTAACCGTCCGATCCGCGCAGCAGTCTCCCCGCTGTGATCAGGCCGGAACCGATACCGAGCTCACCGGTCAGATACACCAGTTCGGAGACAGTGTTGGCCTCGTCGCCGAACTCGGCCAGCGCCGCCAGGTTGGCCTCGTTGTCGACGGTGATCGTGGTTTCCGGGGCGAGATCGAGCCTGCCGCGCAACCACTCGGTGATCGGCACGTCCTGCCATCCCAGGTTCGGCGCGTGGCGCACGGTGCCGCTGGGAACGTCCACGAGCCCCGGCACAGCCACGCCGACGCCGACCAGCCGGATGCCCGAACTCTCCAGTTCGGCGATCGCCTCCGCCGCGAGTCGTGACAGCTCGTCGACAGTGCGGGAAGGTCCCACTCGGACCGCGTCGAAGCCGACTCGACGATCGAGCAGTACCCGCTCGGCGAGGTCGACCCCGCGCACCGCGAGACAGTTCGCGTTGACCTCCAGCCCCAGAGCCGCCGCCGAACCACCGTCGAGTTCGAGAATCCGGGACGGGCGACCGACGCTGCCCGACTGCTTCCTTCCGGCCTCGCGGATCAGCCGCCGCCCGATCAGCTCGTTGACGAGGTTGGACACCGTGGCCTTGGTCAGCCCGGTACGGCTGGCCAGCGCGGCACGGGAGTACACCCCGGCCTCCCGGATCTCGCCGAGGACGCGGGCCAGATTACCCCGACGAACGGCCGTCTGGTCGATGATTCCACGTCCGTTTCCCCGGTTGACCTCGTTGTCGTAGCCGCGCACCCGCCCCCCCTCTCCAACAGGGACAGCCGGAAAACTAACCCATTGTCACCGGAAAACGCCATACCCCACGAACCCGGGAAATCCCGCGGAACTCACGAACGACGAATCGAGGCGACCACCGGATTTTACACGTATGGCGCCTTGACATCGCGGTGTGAAAGCTGCCGGCAGGATGGGCAGCAACCGAGACAGCCGAGAATCGTACTGGATACGAATTTCCGACGAACCCGGCGGAAAGCGGGCTTGCCCGCGGTTTCACCGCTCGGGCCGAGAACGGGGAAATCAGACGTCGGCCGCCGAGAACACCACTGTTCCGGGCCGGAACGAATCACGGCGGAGCGGCGTTTCCGCTGTGCTCGACTTGTGTTGCCGGTCCCGGACGCACGCCTCGGAAACGGGGTTTCCGCACTCGGGGACGACGGGTCCGCTGGTCACGTCCCGTGGAATTCGGTCTCGGGTTGGGTCTCGTGCGAGGTGCCGCGCGGCCGCTCGGGCCGGTGTGCGCGTACCGCGCGGCACCGCGGGGAGTTCCGGTGAACGACTTCCGCTCAACCGGAGCGCGCGGGGAGCGTGAATCGCCAGCCTTCAGCACGCAATCGCGGGACGACTCGGGAGACCGCCCGCACGGTCTGGCCGCGATCGCCACCACCGTCGTGCAACAGCACGACACCGCCCGGTGAGATACCGTCCATCAGCCGCCGGACCAGCACGTCCGTACCGGGACGGTTCCAGTCCGCCACCGAAAGGCTCCAGCCGAGCGGCTGCATCCCCATGTCCGCGGCCACGCTCGGAGTTTCGCCCCACGCGCCGTAGGGAGCGCGGAAGTAGCGAATCTCGGCTCCCGGCACCGCCTCGTGAATCACCTCGTTCGTGGCCCGCAGGTTCGCCCTGATGTCCGCGGGCGACCACGTGCTCATGTTCTCGTGCCGCATCGTGTGGTTGCACAGAACGTGCCCCTCGGCGACGATCCGCCGCACCAGCTCGGGGTTCTCCCGCACGTGCTGGCCCCACAGGCAGAAGACTGCTTTGACCCGGTGCTCGCCGAGCAGGTCGAGCATGCGTGAGGTCTCTCCCGCGTTGGGGCCGTCGTCGAAGGTGAGCGCCACGGTGCGTCCCGGTTGTCCGGTCGAGTCGACCACGGTGGCGTCCGCGGCCTCGCCGGGCCCCGCCTGGGCGATGGTCGCCGAGCCGAGCGACAGCCCGAGGACCAGCAGGGGCACGAGCAAGCGTTGAGTTGTTCGCCGATGTCTTCCAGGAGTCATGACGGGTCCCTTCGGCGCGTACTGGGCGAGGTCCGGAGAAATAGCACGACAGAAATCTCCGGAGCACGGAAAATATAGGGTCGGCACCGAACACTGTCAATGTCCTCGAAGGCGAGTCCCGACATCCGGCGGCCATCCCGCCGGCTCATCGTGAACCGAATTCGGAAACATCATTCCACAGTGTACTTGGTTTTATCTGGAAAAATTTTGTATTTCCCGCTGGGCAGCACCGCCCACCCGGTAACGAGCGGGTTTCCGGAACATTTACGGAAACCATTGACAGATCGACGTGACCTGGTCGACATTGTTCGGTGTCGACAGACCTCGATCACCGTTGATCCCGGTCATTCGCGCGAATCGCTCCATCGACGGACCGTCGAGTCGTATTACCCGTTCGAAGTCCACCGATCCGAACCGGAGGAAGCATGAACACCGACGATTTCGCACCGAACTCATTCGGCCGCAGGAGTTTTCTCGGAGGCGCCGGAACACTGGCGCTGGGCGCGTCCGCGCTGATGCTGCCCGGGACCGCCTACGCGGCCAGGACCATCACGCAGAACGAAACCGGCACCCACGACGGGTTCTACTACACGTTCTGGACCAATGGCGGCGGATCGGTTTCGATGACCCTGTCCTCCGGGGGCAGTTACAGCACTTCGTGGACCGACTGCGGCAACTTCGTCTGCGGCAAGGGCTGGAGCTACGGTGGCCGCAGGAACGTGTACTACTCCGGTGGCTTCTACCCCTCCGGCAACGGCTACCTGACGCTCTACGGATGGACGTCGAATCCACTCGTGGAGTACTACATCGTCGAGAACTACGGAACCTACCGCCCCGGAGGCAGTGACCACCGAGGAACGCTCTACAGCGACGGCAGCACGTACGACATCTACCGGACGATGCGGTACAACGCACCATCCGTCGAGGGGACGGCTACCTTCCCGCAGTTCTGGAGCGTTCGGCAGTCCCCCAGGACAGGGGGAACCATAACCACGGGTAATCACTTCGACGCCTGGGCGCAGCACGGCATGGGCCTGGGAAGCTTCGATCACTACATGGTCCTCGCGACGGAGGGTTACCAGAGCAGTGGGAGCTCCAACTTGACGGTCAACGGTTGAATCACCTTTCGGGAAGAGCCTTCTCGGAAGGAACGCTTTCCACGGCGGCATCGCACCACCATCGGACGATGCCGCCGTATCCCCTCCTCGCTCCCAGGAGCACCCCGGAACCGATCGAACACTTCCCGGGGCAGAGCACGTTCTTCTTGGGAGCGCTCCAAGCAACGATCCACGAGGAGCGACAGAAATGCTGCGAGCGTTACGCGACCACGGCAGGCTCGGCAGGCTGTGCGCGGTACTGACCGCGAGCGCCGGACTGCTCACCCTGCAGACGGCGCCCGCGCTGGCCACGCCGGACACGGCTGAGGCTTCCGGCGTCAACGCACAGGCTCCGGCACGAACCCCGCTCAAGGACCTGACCGACAACCACGTCGGCAGCGCCGTCGCGGCTTCGGCGCTGGTGAACGAGAACGACTACCGCTCGGTGCTCACCGAGGAGTTCAGCAGCGTGACCGCGGAGAACGCCATGAAGTGGTCGGAGCTGGAGCCGAACCGCGGTCGGTACGACTGGTCCGGCGCCGACGCGATCATGGACTACGCGCGGCAGCACGGCAAGAGCGTGCGCGGGCACACGCTGGTCTGGCACAAGCAGCACCCGGGCTGGCTGAACAACCTCTCCGCCTCCGAACTGCGGTCGGCCGTGAAGAACCACATCACCACGGTGGTCAACCGCTACGAGGGCGAGATCCGGGCGTGGGACGTGGTCAACGAGGTGTTCAACTCGGACGGCACCCGGCGCGACTCGATCTTCCAGCGGAAACTCGGTGACGGCTGGATCGCCGACGCGTTCCGCTGGGCGCACCAGGCCGATCCGTCGGCGAAGCTCTACATCAACGACTACAACACCGGTTGGGTCAACGACAAGAGCAACGCGATTTACGATCTGGTGCGCTCGTTGCGGCAGCAGGGCGTGCCGGTCCACGGCGTCGGATTCCAGACGCACCTTTCGATCGACTACAGCTTTCCCGGTGGTTTCCAGTCGAACCTGCAGCGATTCGCCGACCTCGGTGTCGACGTCGCCATCACCGAGGCCGACGTGCGGATGACGCTGCCCGTCACCGACAGCAAGCTCAACACCCAGGCCGACTACTACGAGCGGCTCTGGAACGCCTGCGAGGCGGTCTCGCGCTGCGTGGAGTTCACCACGTGGGGCTACACCGATCGACACTCCTGGGTGCCGAACACGTTCGACGGTCAGGGAGCGGCCTGTCTGTTCGACGAATCGCTGAACCCGAAACCCGCCTACAACCGGATCAACCCAACCGCCTGAGCGGTGCGGATGGGGCGCACGACGGTTTCGCGTCGTGCGCCCAGCGGAATGTTTACCGGTGAACGTGTCGCCGAAGTCCACCACGGGGCGTGGCCGTAACCATCCCCGACTCACACCGCGATGCGCTCACCGGTGACCGCGGAGAAGGCGTGCACGGCCTCCGGCCGGATTCCCAGCCGCACCGACTCACCGAGCGCGGGTGCCGAACGCGGTTCCGCGCGCGCCACGACCCCCTGCCCCTCGTCCGGCAGGCTGCAGTGCAGGTACACGTCGGAACCGAGTTCCTCCACGAGGTCGACCGTCGCCGACATCCCCTCCTCGGCAGACCCCACTACCCGCACGTCCTCGGGTCGGATGCCGATCGTGACTCCTCCGCCGTGAGCCGCTTCATCGCGGACGGCACTCGAGACGGGAAGCGCGGTGTCACCGGCGCGAACGGTCTCCCCGTCGAGCCCGCAGTCCAGCAGGTTCATCGGAGGTGAGCCGATGAATCCCGCCACGAACGCGTTGGCGGGCCGCTCGTAGAGCTCCCGTGGGCTCGCGCACTGCTGCAGCACCCCGTCGTGCAGCACCGCCACCCGGTCACCCATCGTCATCGCCTCGACCTGATCGTGGGTGACGTAAACCGTGCTCACTCCCAGGCGACGTTGCAGTCCCGCGATCTGCGAGCGGGTCGAGACCCGGAGCTTGGCATCCAGGTTGGACAACGGCTCGTCCATCAGGAACACTCTCGGCTCCCGCACGATGGCCCTTCCCATCGCCACCCGCTGCCGCTGCCCACCGGACAGCGCCCTGGGCTTGCGGTCCAGGTACTGCTCCAGGTCGAGCAGTTTCGCCGCCTCGCGTACCCGCTGTTCGATCTCCGGTTTCGGGGTCTTGGCGATTCGGAGCGCGAACCCCATGTTGTCGGCGACGCTCATGTGCGGGTACAGCGCGTAGTTCTGGAAGACCATGGCGATGTCGCGGTCCTTCGGGGAAAGACCGGTGACGTCGTGCTCTCCGATGCGGATCGCACCGGAGTCCACCTCTTCCAGCCCGGCGAGCATCCGCAGACTGGTGGACTTGCCGCACCCGGAGGGGCCGACGAGCACCAGGAACTCGCCGTCGGCGATGTGCAGGTCGAGACCGTCGACAGCGGGGTGCTCCGAACCCGGATACACCCGAGTGGCCCGGTCATAGGTGATGGTCGCCATCATCGACTCCTTTCCGGCGGCCTGCTGGCTGCCGGGGCCTGCCGCGACGGCGGCCCCGGCCTTCGTGACGAGCGGGAAGTCAACCGGCCAACCACACGGCGGTGTCGGGCGGCAGTGACGAGCCGTCCAGTTCGTCACTGGACAGCAGGACCCGTTGGTGTTCGGGCAGTTCGCACGGTTCGGCGGACAGGTTCACCACACAGCGGAATCCGGGCGTGCGGGAGAACGACAGCACCTCTCCCGGCGAATCGTTCCAGTCGAGGTCGCCCTCCCCGAGGGCCGGATGCTCGCGGCGGAGACGCAGCGCGTCACGGTACAGCTCCAGCATCGAGCCGGACCGGTCCCGCTGGTTCTCGACGGTGTACTCGGACCAACCGCCCGGCTGCGGCAACCACGGTTCGGCCTCCTCCGAAGGACTGAACCCGAACGGTGGTCTTGAACCGGACCACGGCAGCGGGACCCGGCAGCCGTCACGGCCGCGTTCGGCGTGGCCGGTGCGTTCCCAGATCGGGTCCTGCAGGAACCGTTCCGGAATGTCCTCGACCTCGGCCAGCCCGAGTTCCTCGCCCTGGTACACATAAGCGCCCCCGGGAAGGGCCAGCATGAGCAGCGCGGCGGCCCGGGCCCGTCTCGTTCCCAGACTCAGGTCGAGCGGCCCCTCGGCACGGTAGTTCTCCCCCGGCGCCCAGCTGTGCTGCGGCCGGCCGTACCGGCTGACGTGACGCACCACGTCGTGGTTCGACAGCACCCAGGTGGCCGGAGCACCCACCCGCCAGAGGCTCGACGTGGTGGAGTCGATGGTCTCGCGCAGGTCTTGGGCGTCCCACCGGCATCGGAGGAACTCGAAGTTGAAAGCGGTGTGCAGCCCGTCGGGTCGCACGTAGTTGGCCAGCCGGTGGGGACTGTCGGCGCCCGCTTCGGCGACGAACTTGCGCTCGCCCGGATACTCGTCGGCGATCGCACGCCACCGGCGATAGATCTCGTGCACCCCGTCCCGGTCCCAGTGCGGATGCTGCCCGTCGGAGTAGCCCCGCGTGTTGTCGCTGGAGATCACGTCGGGCAGCTCGGCGTCCTTGACCAGCCCGTGGGCCACGTCGATCCGGAATCCGTCGACCCCCCGGTCGAACCAGAACCGCAGGATGTCCTCGAACTCCGCGTGGACCTCCGGATGATCCCAGTTCAGGTCGGGCTGTTCGGGAGCGAACAGGTGCAGGTACCACTCCCCCGGTGTGCCGTCCTGTTCGGTCACCCGGGTCCAGGCCGGCCCGCCGAACCGGGAGACCCAGTTGTTGGGGGGATGTTCACCGTGCTCACCCCGGCCGGGCCGGAAGACGTATCGCGCCCGTTCGACGCTGCCGGGCCCCGCCTTCAGGGCGGCGCGGAACCACTCGTGCTGGTCGGAGGTGTGGTTCGGCACGATGTCCGGGAGAACCCGGATGTCGTGCTCGTGCGCCTGGGTGATCAGTCGCTCGGCGTCGGCGAGCGTGCCGAAGCGCGGGTCGATGTCGCGGAAGTCGGCGACGTCGTAGCCGGCGTCGGCCTGTGGTGAGACGTACCAGGGAGTGATCCAGATGGCGTCGACTCCCAGATCCCGCAGGTAGGGCAGTCGGGAACGGATCCCCTCGATGTCGCCCATACCGTCGCCGTCCCCGTCGGCGAAACTACGGATGTAGATCTGGTAGATCACCGCGTCCCGCCACCACGGTGTGGTGCCGGGGTCGGAGGAATTCGGCACTGTGCGCTCCTTCGGTAATTCGGGAAGGTGGGGTCACGCCGGTCCGGCCGTGACCGGGTGGTGTTACTTCAGACCGCCGGAGGTCAGTCCGGCGATGATCCTTCGCTGGAAGATCAGCACCCCGATGACCAGCGGAATCGTGACGATGACCCCGGCGGCCATCTGGGTGCCGAAGGGTTGGTCGTACTGCGTGGCGCCGGTGAACTTCGAGATCGCCACCGTGACGGTCTGCATGTTCTGCTCGTTGACCATGGACAGCGCGATGATGAACTCGTTCCAGGCGAGGATGAAGGTCAGGATCGCCGTGGTGAACATGCCGGGCGCGGCCAACGGCACGATGATCCTGCGAAACGCCTGGCCGGGCGTGCAGCCGTCGACCATGGCCGCCTGCTCCAGTTCCTGCGGCATCTGCCGGAAGAACATGGTCAGGTTCCACACCGCGAGCGGAAGCGCGAACGACAGGCTGGGCAGGATCATCGCCTGGTAGGTGTTGATCCAGCCGATGTCGGTGAACAGCCGGAGCAACGGGACGATCAACGAGATGCCCGGGAACATGCTGGTCGCGATGATCAGCGAGAGCACCAGGTTCTTCCCCCGGAAGGCCAGCCGGGCCAGGGCGTAGGCCGTCGAGGTGCCGATGACCAGAGTCAGGATCGTGGTCGTGGACGCCACGATCAGACTGTTCAGCAGCGCACGGCCGAAGCCGGTGCCGGGCTCGAACACGGCCCGGAAGTTCTCCACCGACCAGGTGCGCGGCAGCGGGCTCAGGTCGTACTGGTCGGCGGGTCTGCGGAACGCCGTGACCACCATCCAGTAGAAGGGGGCCAGGCAGTACAGCACGATGCCCGCCACACCCAGTATCGGAAGCCACTTCTTGGCCTCGAAGCGGCGGCGCGTGGTTCGACGTTCGTCCCCTGTCGCAGTGGTCATCGCGCACTCCCCTTTCCGCGCCGGAAACGAGCTCCACGGTTCTTGGGCACCTGCGAGCGGGCCTCACCGATCACGTCCGCGCCGAGCAGCTTGACGAACACGAACGCGATCAGCGCCACGTAGGCGAACAGCAGGGTAGCGTAGGCGGCCGCAGGGCCGTAGTGCACGTTCGTCGCCTCGGAGAAGGCCAGCATGGACAACGTCTCGACCGAGTCCTTCTGCTGGCCGATCAGGATGAACGGCAGGTCGAACATGCGCAGCGCGTCCAGCATCCGGAACAGCACCGCGACCACCAGGGCCGGTTTCACCAGTGGCAGCGTGATGTGCCAGAAGCGCCGCCATGCGCCCGCGCCGTCCACGGTGGCCGCTTCGTGCACCTCGCGGGAGATGACCTGCAACCCGGCCAGCACCAGCAGCCCCACGAAGGGGGCCGTTTTCCACACTTCCGCGGTGATCACGGCGATCTTCGAGGCGATGGCCTGCGAGCTCCACAGCACCTGCTGGTCCAGTATCGCGTTCGCGACCCCGTCCGGTGCGAAGATCCACCGCCACAGCAGGGCGGACACGGCGGTGGGGATCGCCCACGGCACGAGCACGCTCGCCCGCACCAGTCCGCGCCCCCGGAACGCCTGATGCATCACCAGGGCCATGGCCATTCCCAGCACGGCCTCCAGCGTGACGGTGACAGCCGTGAAGAAGGTGGTGTTCCAGAAGGCGTTCCAGAACCGCTCGGCCGCCGGGCCGAACAGGATGTCGGCATAGGTTCCCAGTCCGACGAACTGGCGTCCCTCGACCACGAATCCCTGCGCGTCGAGCCGCTGTCCGGAGACGAACAGCGACTGGTAAAGCGCGGCGATGATCGGGTACATGACCACCACGGCCAGCACCAGCAGCGTCGGCGAAACCAGCGCCGAGGCCAACCTGCCCGTGCCGGTCACGGAACCGGACCTTCGTCTCCTCGGCGATCCCGGGGTCGTGTTCCCCGAATCGACTTCCGTGCTCGTCGGAGTATCGGTCGTCATCGACATGAACTCCCCTTTCCCATCGCCCGGCGAGCGGGTCGGAACCCGCTCGCCGGGCGGACCGCGAAGGCGTGGATCACTTCTGCTCGATCAGCTTTTCCAGCCTGCGCTGCAGGGCGTTCAATGCCTTGTCGGGTTTCTTGTCACCGGAGATCGCTGCGTAGACCTCGTCCTGGATGGCGAGCGTGACGTCGCCGTAGTTGACGACGCGGGGCCGTGGCTCGGCGCTCTTGATGGATTTCTTGAGCGTGTCCAGGTACGGGTACTTCCGCTGCAGTTCCGGATCGTCGTAGAGCGCGCTGCGCGTGGGGGCCAACGAGCCCTTGACCAACCGCTGCCGCTGCTGCTTCTTCGAGGTGTAGAACTTGATGAAGTCCAACGCGGTGGCCTTGTTCTCCGCGAAGGACGAGATCGCGAGGTTGTGCCCGCCGAGGCTGGACACGCCCTTTCCGGTGATGCCGGGCAGCGGTGCGACGGCGAACTTGCCCGCGACCTTCGACGAACCGTCGTCGGCGTTGGCCTGCGACCACATGAACGGCCAGTTGCGGCTGAAGACGAGCTCACCGCCGATGAACGCGCGCTTGTTGGGCTGCTCCTTGTAGGCGATCGCCGCACGCGGGATGGTGCCGGAGCGGAATCCCTCGACCATGGTCTCGAGTCCGCGCAGCGCCTCCGGCGAGTCCACGGTGGGCTGCCCCTGATCATTGACGATCTGCCCGCCCGCACCGTGAACGGCCTCGGCGAAGTTGACCGTCAGCCCTTCGTACTTGGCGTGCTGACCCGCGTAGCAGGACATTCCCTCGGCCGCGGGGAGCTCGAGCACCTCCGCGCAGATCTCGCGCATCTCCTCGCGCGTGGTCGGTGGTTGCGCGTCCACCTTGTTCAGCAGGTCCTTCCGGTAGTACAGCAAACCGCCGTCGGAGTAGGCGGGCACCGAGAAGAGCCTGCCCCGGTACCTGGCGGTTTTCATCGCGGACTTCAGGAAGGGCGAGAAGTCGAACTCATCCTTCGGCAGTTCGACGACCCACCGGTTCGCGGCGAACTCCGCGTTCCACACGTTGTCCAGATCCAGCACGGTGAACGCGCCGGACTCGGTCTGGGCGTTCTGCACCATCTGCTGCCGCTGCTGGTCGCCGTCGGCGGGCAGCTCGATCAGTCGGACCCGCTGGTCGGGGTGGGACCCGTTCCACGTCTCGACCGCCTGGGTGACGGCGCCGGTCACGTCCTTGCCGGTGGCGAAGGTGATGGGGCCTCGACCGCTGATCTCGCTCGACGCCGACGAATCACCACCGCCACCACCACAGCCGGCGACCACGAAAGCCGACACCATCATCACGGATATCGATCTCCAACGTAATGACTTCATCCTTACCTCCTCGATTCGAGTCGATCAGAACGCGCGACTAATCACGCGTTCGGTTCCGAAAAATATGTGGGATGACGAATTTTTCAGCCGAACGGCCGAATTATTCCCGGGACTCCGATCGACGTGGGCCACACGACGACCACCGGGTTATTTCCGTTCTCGGCAGCGAACTCGGCGCCGTCCGGCGCTTCCGGGACATCTCACATGGAATCGTCGCCGGTGGTCGACGAGCGCACCACCAGTTCGGTGGGCAGCACCACGTCACGGGTCTCGGCACTACCCTGCTCCAGCTGCTCCAGCAGCAGTTTCGCCGCCGTCCCTCCTTCCCGGCGCACCGGCTGCACCACAGTGGACAACCCGGAGCACTCGGACATCTCGTGCCCGTCGAATCCCACGATCGCCATTTCACGTGGCACGTGGAGTTTGTGGTTGCGCAACGCGTGCATCGCCCCGAATGCCATCTCGTCCGACATGGCGAAAACGGCTGTGGGGCGCAGCTCGTCGGCGAGTATCCGAGTCATGGCTCGCCTTCCTCCCGAAACGGAGAAATCTCCGGCACACAACCAACTCTCCCGAACCGGGACATCGTGTTCGGCCATCGCGTCCCGGAAAGCGGTACAACGCTCGTGCGGGGCGGGCAGGTTCAACGCATCGGGCGTGCCACCGTGGATCATCGCGATGTCGGTGTGCCCCTGGTTGAGCAGGTGCCGCACGGCGAGCAGGCCCCCGCCGTGATCGTCGATCCACACCGAGTTGAAGCCGTCCATCCTGCCGCCCACGAATCCCAGCGGGACACCCAACTCGCGCAGCCGGCCGGCCTCCTCGGCACGCAGCGAAAGAGTCAGCACCAGAACGGCATCCACGCTGCGCCGCAGTGGAAGTTCCCGGAAGAACCGCTCACGCCCCTCCTGATCCCCGACCACGTAGAGCATCAGGTCGTAGCCGGCCGAGCGCAGCACTTCCTCCGCACCCGCCAGGACCTGCCCGAAGAACCACCGTGAGACGTAGGGCACCAGCACGCCGATACGCCGAGTCCTTCCGGTGGCCAGCCCGGAGGCCGACCTGGAGATGGAGTAGTTCAGCTCCTCGGCCACGGTGCGCACGCGCTGCCGGGTCCGTTCGGACACTCCCGGTTGTTGGCGCAACGCCCGGGAGACCGTCGCGGTGGAGACACCGGCCGCACGAGCGACCTCCTCGATCGTGGCCATTGTGCTCCCTGTCACGTTGCTGCCTCGGTTGATCCGGAAGACTAAATGTGACGCACAGCGCAACACAAGCGGTTGCGTAGATCGAACGAATATTTTTTCCGTATAAGCCATTGTGCTGCGACGATGCGAACGCAAGCGTTTGCGTTCAGACCACATGAGAGGACCGCGAACCACGTGAACGGGTAACGAAGTGGTACCGACAGTGGTTAGATACCGTCAATTGGCCGAACGGATGAGATTCAGAGTCGGTGGTCGTCGTCCAACTCACGCGCCACCTTCAACGAGGCCTCGTCGAGGCTCGCCCGCGTGAGGCCGAAGCGGTCCTCGTATACATCGAGCAGACCGGATTCGAAGGTGTCGAGGTCGACCTCGGGTGCCTCGTCTCGAACCGAGCCGACCGAATCGCCGTCGAAGTCGAGCCCCAGTGCTCGGTAGACCTCGGTGAGCAGCGGACGCAGCACCTCGGCCCCGTCGAAGACTGCCACCGCGCTGAACAACCAGGCACGCCGCAGGATCCGTTGCGCCGTGCCGACGAGCTTGACCCGTCCCCGCGCGTTCACGCTGTGGGCTCCCGGGCAGTACTCGCCCGGCACGGCACCGATCCGCGCGTCCACGCCGTACTCGGCCAGCAGCCCGGCCCACATCCGGGCGTAACCGTCGAAGCGCTGCTCCATCCCGGCCAACGAGTCCGCCTCGGCCGCGATGTGATCGACCACCAGCGCTTCGGAGGTGTAGGCCACCGCGCGTCCCCCGGGAGCCCGCACCACCGGCGTGAAACCGGCGTCCCGGACCAGGGCGACCGCCTCGGGAAAACCGGGACGCAACGTGTCGCGTCGACCGAACGCCACGGTGGGGGTGGTGGGCCGGTAAACCCGCAGCGCCGAGCCCGCCGCACCGTCGCTCGCCCGCCGGACGAGGGCGTGTGCCAGCGCGACCTCGAAGGACTGGCTCGTGTCCCCACCCAGCGCTCCGTGATACAGCTCCACGCACCAAGCCTACGCAACGAGCGGAGCGGGGCGGACACGGCGAGCCCCAGCCGACCACGCCGAGGCGGGGATTCCGGAGGGATCGCACGCCGGAGGAACGGGCATCTCCGGACGCGGTAGCGCGACGATGCGGCGGGGTGCGAAATTCGCACTACCGTCGGTGGTTCAGTTTCGCGCGTTCCTGCCCCAAAGCGACGGGGGCGACGTGATCCAGCCAGTCGAAGAACTCGTTCCCCGCCGTGCGCAACGCGTCGAGGAGTGCGTCCTTCGGCGCGGCGGCGGTTCGCTTCTCCTCACCCGCTCGCACGGAAACCACCACGTGCTCCCGGGGAATGTTCCGGAAAGACAGTTCGACGGGCTGATCCGGAAAATACGTGCCGCAGTCCTTTCCATCGACAAGGTCCTCGACCATGTCGGCCAGGTACCCCCACAAGTGATCCACATCGTCCCACAGGGTCGTGTCCAGCACCTCCACACCCCACACCGTGAGCACGATCGCGCCCTCGACGTACTCACCACGTCGTGTTCGCGCGGTTTCGTCGAGAGCGCCGAAAGTTCCGTCACGCCGCCGAAGCAGGGTTTCGGCCGTCACCGGAAGCACCGTCGATCACTCCCAACGGAAAGAGCGTCGTCTTGTGCGGACGGAACTTACGCTATCGCACCGGAACGCTGCCAGTCACTCCAAGCAATTGTCGATACTGACGAGCGTAACCAATCGTAACACGAAAGGGCTAAATTTATGCGTTGATTCCCAACACTCCTAGTGGCTGTCGCAGGATTTCTCCGACAAAAGGAGGAAGACATGACGCCACCGATCAGAACCCGCGAGGACGGCACGAGATACCCGATCCGGGGCGGGAACGGCAAGGGGAAGGCGACAGTTGTAGCGGGCGGCGTGGCACTGGCCGTGTGGGCGAGCGGAGGTGCTACCGGCGGCGTGACTCTCGGCGGTTCGGGAACGACCACGGCCAGCATGTCCACAGCGGACACGGCCGTGGTCCGCGGTATCGGGAGGAACCTCTCGAAAGCACGTCGGGACGTGAAACGCGGTAACCGCGAACGCGCCTGGAAGCGGCTCGGTCTTCGCCGGGGGCGCCGCGTCACCAGGAGTGCCGTGGAATGCGTGGCCGCCACCTACGGAGAGGTGCGTGACTTCTTCGTCCGGACACCGTGCCGAGATCTGCGGCGGTTCCAGTTTCCCGTGGACTACGACAGCGGGACGATCTCGGTACTCGTATCGCGCGTCCGGATGCGTTCCAGTGCCGCGGCGCGGGATCTCCGCTCCCTGATCGACGAACACGGCACCGGAGACATTCGTCCCGTCCTGTCCACGGTGCGGTTCACCGGGCACCACTACGACTCGACCCTTCGTCGGGGCACCGTGTTCGTGGGCGAGACCGAGTCCCGCACCGGCAACGTGCCGAAGCAGGTCCTCGACTCGACCGCGGAAGCAGCCGTCGCACTGGCCAGAAGTGCTGGATGAACTCCAGCGCGCTCGCTGACGCTTTGCCCCACCGTCGATCAGAAACCCCAACGGCCGCCACCCGTACTTCCAGGACCGAGGTGGCGGCCCACCGCTCGCGCACCGGATTCTCACCGCGGCATGCGAGGCGAACCGACAACGCTTCGGGCCCGAAGAAGCGCTCGGTACAGAGCCTCACACGAGGTGCGCGCCGGTATCTCCGTCCGCCTGCCGTTCGAGGTGTCCCAGTACGGCGGTGTAGACGGTGTTGCTGGACTCCCCGCCGGTGTAGGGGTTGTCGAACGTGACGACGTGCGCCCGAACGGTGTCGAAGACTTCCGAGAGGGCGGCGGTGAACTCCTCCCGTGGCGGATCGTCCGACCAGAGCGCGAAGACGCCGCCCGGTTCGAGCTGTTCCGCGAGTCGGCGCAACCCCTCGGGCTCATAGAACCAGGCGTGGCTCGGATCCAGCACGTGTGTCGGCGAGTGATCGATGTCGAGCAGCACGGCGTGGAACCGTCGTCGCGGCGCCTCGACGTCGAAACCGGTTCCGGCACCGAGCATCGCGAAGAAGTCACCGTGCACCAGCCGGGTACGCGGGTCCGAGGTCAGTTCCGCCCCCAACGGCAGCAGACCACGACGGTGCCACTCGATGACCTCTCCGAGCGACTCGACCACGTACAACGAGCGCACCCTCGGCTCATCGAGGGCAGCTCGGGCGGTGTAGCCGAGTCCGAGCCCACCCACCACCACGTCGAGCTCGGCCGCGGACGAGGCGGCCAGTCCGAGCCGCGCGAGTTCGACCTCCGCCACGGTGAACAGGCTGGACATGAGGAATTCATCGTCCAGTTTGATCTCGTGCACGTCCCGCTCCAACGAGCGGTCCCAACGACGGCGCAGGCTGACCGCACCGATCGACGTCTCACGCCAATCCAGTTCCTCGAAACGAGCGCTCACCAGTGGCATCCCTTCAGTGTGGTGGATTCCGCGTCACCGACCGATGATGCGGCGGGACGGGCACCACGTGATGTCGGGTACGCGAGACAGCTGCCGCGAAGATCGCGACAGCAGCATACGCACACCGCCCCGTCTTCGTCCGGCCCGGTTCGTGATGGTGGGAAAGTCTCTTACCCGTTCGCCGTGACGTACTCCGTAGTCACCTGTCCGGACGGGCGACGTGCGGAACGGTTACGAGGTCAGTCTCGCCGTCGGCGTGGACACCACGACCGAGCCGAGCGGCCAACCGCCCTCCCGCTGATCGGACTCCGGGCGGAGGTGCTCTCCCGGCTCGAGCGGCCCTTGGTCGGCGAAGCGACTACGGTCACTGCTCCCGCAGCAGCCGGGCGAGCCGCGCCCGGGTTCCGGCACGTCGCCAGTCGCCCCGAGCCAACAGGGTCAACAGCTGCTCCAGCACCTCGATGTCGTCCCTGCCGTGCTCGGTGCTCGCATAGCTCCACAGCAGATCGGGGTCCTCGCTGCCCATCACCGCGCTGCGCAAACCCGCCGCGAGTTCCTCCCGCTCCTCCCGAACGACCGGGGCCTCCGAGCCCGGCAACAGACCGGCCCCGTGTGCGGCCAGCGCCGATCGCACCGCACCCTCGCACAGCGCCTGGCGCACCTCGTGGAAATCCGTTTCGATGGAGGCGTCGAGCCGATAGGGCTTCGTTCGTACGACAGCACACCCGATCTGGTTGCGCAGCCGATGAATCTCGGCACGAACGGTGACCGGGTTACCCCGCTCACCGTGCACGAGCAGGGCGAGCCGCTCGGAACTCACCCCGGCCGGACGCAGCGCCAACGCGGCGAGCAACTCGGCGTGCCTCGTTCCCAACTCCAGCCGCCGCCCGTCCAACTCCGCGGTGGGGTATTCGCTCATCAACCCGAGACGGAGCGTGTGCCGCACGGCGGCGGGAGCGGGGGTACGCGTCACTCCGGTCGCCCCGCCACGGGGTGACCGGTTTCGACGTGGCGCGCGCAGCAAGTAGCCCCCGGAGAGCGGTTCCAGCACGATCCGCCTGTCGTCCCCGACCGCGATCCCCGCTTCGGGCCGAGTCGGCTCGACCCGTTCGGGCAGGTTCAGCTCACCGGAGGTCGTTTCGATCACATGACCTCGCGGACCGAGCAGCGCAGCGGGTTCGCCCCGGAGCGCACGCAGCGAGGGAAGGTGTCGCTGCCGGAGGCGTTCGTGCTCGCGGCGCATCCGATCAGTCAACCGGTTCTCCGCCAGCCGGGCCGCGGCCGTCACCAGCGCGGTGAGAGCCGGATGCATGGTGTGCAGCGGTCCGCTGACGTCGATGGAGCCGAGGAGCGCCCCGGTTTCCGGGTCGTGCACCGGACTGGCCGCGCACGTCCACGCGTGGTAGGTGCACACCAGGTGTTCGGCGGAATGAATGCGTACCGGTGTGCCGGTGGCCAGCGTCGTCCCCATCGCGTTCGTGCCGATGGCGTCCTCGGACCAGCGTGTTCCCTCGCTGAGCAGGACGTCGTCGGCCTCGCGGCAGACCTCCGGGTTCCCCTCCCGCCACAGGATGGTCCCCGCCGCGTCCGTGACGATCATGATGTGCGGGGTGTCCCCGGCGGCCTCCAACAGCGTTTCCCGCAGCAGGGGGACGCACTCCGCCAACGGGTGCTCCGCCCTGATCTCGGGAAGTGCGGCGGTTTCGAACTCGACGGGAGGTTGCCACCCGTTCGGGTCGATCCGCGCCGCCAGCGATCGCCGCCAGGACTCCACCACGACCGGACGTGGTGAACACTGCTCCCCTAGTTTCCCGGGCACGCGCTCACCGGCGGCTTCGTCGCCTCCGAGCACGGCGGCGTGCACCTGTTCGAGCAACCGGGCCTGTCGCAGCGGATCGCCTGATGATTCGTCGAGATGCCTCATGGAGAAGTCGACCACGCGGGGAGCCTCGCGGAACGTTCGGGCACCGGATCCGACACCGGCGCGAGTCAATTCATGCTGCCGTGTGATCCGCGCAACGGACAAGGTCTCGAACGATCGAGGTAGCCGAGCGGGGGAGAGCTCGTCCACGCAACGTGACTGCAACGTGAACGACTCTACGGTGCCGTGCGACGTCCCCGAGCCGTCCCGACGACGGGTGACCGCTTCTCGGGGGCCAACGAGTCACGACGCCGCACGGAGGTACGGACATGGGCCAATACGCAGCGCCGGGAACAGCTGGCTCGGTCGTCGAGTACCGCTCTCGGTACGACCACTTCATCGGCGGCGAGTACGTGGGTCCCGCCAGGGGCGGATACTTCGAGAACCCCACCCCGGTCACCGGTAAACCCTTCACCGAGATGGCACGAGGCACTGCCGAGGACGTGGAACGGGCGATCGACGCGGCCGAGTCAGCGGTGAGCACCTGGGGCAGGAAATCGCCCGCCGAACGCGCCGGGATACTGCTGAGCGTCGCCGAGCGCATGGAGCGGAACCTGGAAAAGCTCGCGGTGGCGGAGTCCTGGGAGAACGGGAAACCGGTTCGCGAGACGCTGGCGGCCGACATCCCGCTGGCGATCGACCACTTCCGCTACTTCGCCGGTGCGCTGCGTGCCCAGGAGGGCACGCTGTCGCAGGTGGACGAGAGCACGGTCGCCTACCACTTCCACGAACCGCTCGGCGTGGTCGCGCAGATCATCCCGTGGAACTTCCCGATCCTGATGGCGACGTGGAAGCTGGCTCCGGCACTGGCGGGCGGCAACGCCGTCGTCCTCAAACCTGCCGAGCAGACGCCGGCTTCCATCCACGTGCTGCTCGACGTGATCGCCGATCTACTTCCGGCGGGCACGGTGAACGTGGTCAACGGGTTCGGCGTGGAGGCGGGCAAACCACTGGCGTCCAACCCGCGGATACGCAAGGTGGCCTTCACCGGAGAGACCACCACCGGCAGGCTGATCCTGCAGTACGCCAGCGAGAACATCATCCCGGTGACGGTCGAGCTCGGCGGCAAGAGCCCGAACATCTTCTTCGACGACGTCGCCGCTGCCGACGACGCCTTCTACGACAAGGCGCTCGAGGGATTCACCCTGTTCGCGCTGAACCAGGGCGAGGTGTGCACCTGCCCGTCGCGGGCGCTGGTCCAGTCCGGCATCTACCGGGACTTCACGGCCGACGCCGTGGCCCGCACCAAAAACATCACTCCCGGACACCCGCTGGACACCGACACGCAGATCGGCGCGCAGGCCAGCAACGACCAGCTGGAGAAGATCCTGTCCTACATAGACATCGGCAAGCAGGAAGGGGCCAGGATCCTCACCGGCGGCAACCGGGTGGAGCTGGGTGGTGAGCTCTCCGGCGGCTACTACGTCGAGCCCACCATCTTCGAGGGCCACAACAAGCAGCGGATATTCCAGGAGGAGATCTTCGGGCCGGTCGTGTCGGTGACCTCGTTCGACGACTACGACGACGCGATGAAGATCGCCAACGACACGCTCTACGGCCTCGGCGCGGGGGTGTGGTCCCGCAACGGCAACACCGCGTACCGCGCGGGCCGGGACATCCAGGCCGGTCGCGTGTGGGTGAACAACTACCACTCCTACCCCGCCCACGCCGCGTTCGGCGGCTACAAGCAGTCGGGCATCGGGCGGGAGACCCACAAGATGATGCTCGATCACTACCAGCAGACCAAGAACCTGCTGGTCAGCTACTCGGAGAGCGCGATGGGACTGTTCTGATGGACACACCGGCCCCTCAACGGGTGGCCGTGACCGACCAGGCGGCGGAACTCATCCGCCGCCTGGTCGAGCAGCACGGTCACGTCATGTTCCACCAGTCCGGCGGGTGCTGCGACGGCAGCGCGCCGATGTGCTATCCCCGCGGCGAGTTCCGCACCGGGGTCAACGACGTGCACCTCGGTGATCTGGACATCGACGGCGTCGCCGAGGGCGTCGAGGTGTGGATGTCGGGACCGCAGTTCGAGTACTGGCGGCACACCCACCTGACCATCGACGTGGTCAGTGGTCGAGGTAGCGGCTTCTCGCTGGAGGCACCCGAGGGGGTGCGGTTCCTGCTCCGTTCACGCCTGCTCACCTCGGAGGAGTTGGCCTGGCTCGAGGCATGAGACCACTTCGGCCGGTCGGCTGGCCTCGCCACACGGCAGTCGACCGGCCGGGCGATCCCGGTCAACCCGGGTGCGGGGCTCAGCGAACGGCCGCGGGGACGGGCCTGCCCTGCCTGCGCGCACGCGGCTTCCACACGCCTTCCCCGTCCCGAAACGAACCGCGTCACACTCGCGCGGGCCAAACCGGCTCCGCTGCTCCGACCAGGTGGGCGGCGGCGTGAACGCTCCCTCGCCGGGCCCCTCACCGCCACGACTCGCCCACGCGGACCGTTATGCTGCGCGACGATGAGCACCTCGTCGGAAACCGATCAGCCCGCCGCGGTCGACCAACTGGCCACCGCACTGCAAGCGCTGGGCCACTATCGCGGGACGAACACCGCGGACGAACACGCGGCAGCGGCCGAACGAATCGGCGGCGAAGCGGTCTACCGCGCCTACCTGGCCAACGCACTGCTCGGGGCCGCCCAGCTCGAAGCGATCCTGAACGAGTCCGGCGAATTCGACGCCGAACAACGCACCGCCGTCTATCTGCAGCAGCAGCAAACGGCGGGAGTCGCGGGCGATCAGACCAGCATGCTCGAATTCCTGCGGTGGCAGTTGCTGCGGCTCGCATCCCCGCTGCGGGAGAGCGCCCAATCCGAACAGGCGGGGCCGGTCCAGGTGGCCGCCGCTCAGACCGCCGAAGGACTGGATCGGCTGCTGTCCGTGAGCGCGGCCAGCCAAACCCTCACCGAGCAGGCCGATATCGACTCGGTCGCCGAACAGCTCGACACGGCGCACCAGGCGCTGAGCAGCGCTGCCGAGAACATCGACCAGCTGCGCGCGCTGACCGAACGGGCCCGATCCGGGTCGGATTCCGGGAGTTCCGAGTCCTGAACCGACCGAGCTCGCCACCCGGCTCCGGAATCAGCCGTTCACTGGCTGGGCAACACGCGGGTCCGCCGAACGGCCTCCACTGCGGGAGGAAGCGAAAAATCGGTGGAGTGGCCTGGTAAGTAGGCACAACGCGGAGATCTGAGTATTCGTACTGTTCCCCGTTCGGTGTCGTACCCAGCATTTTGGGGAGTATGTCCGAGCCGGAGCACCACACGCTGGAAGCGGTCGCCGCCGAACTCGCCGAGATGAGCCGACGGCTCGACGTCCTCGCCGGTGCTGTACACCTCCGGGGGAACCGGCCCGCACCACATGATTCCGGGGAACAGCCACTCCCCGATCCGTCCGCTTCGGTACCGCGGGATTCGACACCGCAGGCTCCACCTCCGCCGAACGTCGAACCCGCCCCGTTCGATCCGTCGTGGCACGCACAACCGGCACCGCCCGCGACCGTCATCACGGGCGACGGGGAACAGCGAATTCCGGAGTCCCGTTCCGTGGGACACGGCTGGACTCCGAGCAGACTGCTGGCCTGGATCGGCGGGGCGGTGACGCTGCTCGGCGTGGTCTTCCTGCTGGTGCTGGCGGTCCAACGTGGTTGGCTCGGCCCCGCCACCCGCGTGCTCGGCGGTGCCGGTCTGGGGGCGGTGCTGCTGGCGGTGGCTTTCCGAGTACGCGGCAGACCCGGCGGCACATCCGGCAGTTACGCGCTGGCCGCGACGGGATTCGCCGCGTTGTACCTGGACACGGTGGCGGCCACCGTGCTGTACGACTACCTGCCGATATTCGGTGGTCTCACCGCGGGGTTCGTCATCGCGGGCGGCGGATTGCTGTTGTCCGACCGGTGGCGTGCCCAGCCGGTGGCAGTGGGAGTCGTGGTGGGGTGCGCGGTGTGCGCACCGTTGGTCACCGGGGAGCCGAACGCGACCCTGGTCGGTTTTCTGGCGTTGTTGCACCTGGCGGCGACCCCGGTGCAGCTCCGGCACGGGTGGCGGCAACTGGCCGGGGTCGCCGCGTTGCCCGTGGTGATCGCCGCGATCCTCGCCGACGCTTGGGCGATGCTGACCGCGACCGATCACATCGCCGTGATACTCGTGGTGAGCGCCGCCTCGTTGCTGGGGATGGTGGTGGCCACGCTCACCGCCGTCCTTCGTCAGGACGACAACACCGCGATCGCGGCGCTGGTGGCCGCACCGGTACCGGTCCTGCTGGCCACACCGCTGGTGCAGCGTCCGTTCGCGGCCGCGCTCGCTGCGGGCGTGGCCGTGGTGCTGGCGATCCTGTGGGGCTCGCGATTCCTCCTGAGCTGGCGCGATCGGGTCCCGGCGAAGTTCACCACCGCGGCGGGCGGACTCGCGGCGTTGGCCGCGATGCAGGCAACCATGATCTCGCTCGACGCCTCGGCCTGGGCGACGGCGCTGCTGTGCGAGGCACTGCTGTTGACGCTCGGGGCGCTGTGGCTGCGCAGTCCCGGCGTACTGCTCGGGGCGTTGAGCTACGCGACGCTCGGCACGCTCATGGCGCTGCACCAAGACATCCCGCCGTGGCTGCTGGTGCTGGTGTCGCGTTCCGCGGGGGTCGCCGGGGTTCTGGTGGGCGTGTTGACCGCGCTGGTCGCGGTGGCGATTCCGCTCGCGGGGGTGCGCCTCGGCGTGCTGTCCCGCCCACCCTCGGCGAAGACCCTGTGGCTGCTGTCCGGGGTCCTGGTGCTGTACGGCACGGCCAGCGCGACGATGGCACTGGTGTCGCTGTTCCAGCAGGACCGTTCCGGGTTCCTCACCGGGCACGTGTTGATCACGTTGAGCTGGGTCGGCCTCGCGATCGCGTTGCTGTTGCGCGGCATCACGCTGCCTTCGCTCCGCGTCGCCGGCATGGTGCTGCTTCCGGTGGCGCTGACCAAACTGTTCCTGTTCGATCTGGCCGCTCTGGACGGATTCGCGCGGGTGGTGGCGTTCCTGTGCACCGGCTTGGTGCTGCTGTCGGCCGGAGTGCGTTACGCGCGAGCGTTGAGCGACGACTCGCCGGTCGGATGAACTCGTACCTCGTACTCGGAGTAATATTGATCTCCGATCCGTGCGGGGAGTTAGGCTGTCGACATGTCGCACGACGCGGAGTCGGCTTCCCAGATCGAGCACGCGAACCTCGACCAACCCAACATCGCACGGATGTACGACTACCACCTCGGTGGATCCGCGAACTTCGCGATCGACCGGACCGTGGCCGAACGAGCACTGCGGCTCGTACCAACGGAACGGGACTACTGCTGGGCCAACCGCGCGTTTCTGGGCCGCGCGGTCCGCACCCTCGTCACCGAGCACGGGATCGACCAGTTCCTCGATCTCGGTTCCGGTGTACCGACAGTGGGCAACGTGCACGAGATCGCCCACCAGCACGAGCCGTCCGCCCGCGTGGCCTACGTGGACTGGGAACCCGTGGCCTGCCACCACGCCCGACACCTGCTCGGGGCCGAGGAGCACCGGGTGACGGTCACCGAGGCGGATGTGTGCGAGCCCGAGACCGTGCTCAACGCTGCCGGAGTGGCGGGCCTGCTGGACTTCACCCGCCCGATCGCGGTGCTGGCGTTCGGGATCCTGGACATTCTTCCCACCACCGACGGTGCGGGGCTGGTGTCCCGCTACCGCGAAGCCTGCGCGGCGGGCAGTGCGCTGGCGTTGTCCAACAACGCCCAGCTGAGCCGTACCGACGAGGAGGTCGCGGCGCTGCACTCCCTGCTGGCCGACACCTCCACGCCGAATCTGTACCTGCGCACCAGTGAGGAGGTCGCCGCGCTGTTGCCCGGCTACGAACTGCTGGTCCCGGGAGTGGTGCCCGCATCGCTGTGGCGCCCCGACCGATACGTGACCGAGGAGGAGGCTCGGCGCGGCAACGTCTACGGCGCCGTCGGAATCCTGCCGTAGCTCACGGAATCGTGGCCGAATCGCGGGATTCCACCGGAGATCTCACTGCGCCCGCCGCTGCCACCGTGGTCATCACCGGAATGCCGCTCGGCAACCACCGATGTCGATCCGTGCGATCATGACCACCATGAGCCCCCGGTGGATCGTGACGCTGTTTCCGCTCGTCATGGCGGTCCTCGTGACCGGTTGCGCCGCTCGTCCGACACAACCTGTCGGGGAAGCGTCGTCGGGTCCCTCGTCGGCCGCGTCCATCCCCACCACCTCGGCCGTCGAGGATTCCGCCGGAACGGGCGTGGGCTCCGCGCCTTCGAGCACACCCACGAACTCGTCGGCATCGGACTGCCCGGAAACGGGGGTGCGTCTCACGACCGACCTGGTGGAAGTGGCGATGGGCCTGCGGCTGATGCACGTCGAGCTGACCAACTGCGGTGACCGGCCCTACACGCTGAACGGCTACCCACGCGTACGCGTGCTGGACGAGCAGCGGCGAACATTGGACGTCCGTGTCGAGCGGGGGTCGGCGGACATCGCGATCGTCGACGGCTTCGACACGCCGCCGGAGGCGATCACGGTGCGACCGGGCGAGCGCGCCGAGGCCCAGCTGATGTGGCGCAACACCCACGCGAGCATGAACGCCCCGCAGGTCGGTGAGTACCTGAGGATCGCTCCGGCGCGGGGCCGCCCCTGGCAGCCCGTGATACCGGTCGGCAGGGAACGGAACTCGTCCGGGCAGGACAGCGACCAGATCACCGTCAACCTCGGCAGTACCGGCGAGCTCGGGGTCCGCGCCTGGTTCCGCTAGAACTCTCCGGGCGGCGGAGCGACGTCGTGCGGACGGCCGACCGAGATCGAGCGTCCCGAGACCGGCGAGCCGTACGGGAGGTTCCGCCAGGCGAGCAGTCCGACAACCCGGTCGGAAAACTTCAATGAGCTATTCCCGCGTCGGCTCCCGGTCGAGACGTCGCATCTCGCGCACACCGTCGGCGAGTGTGCGGTCACCGAGCGCGTCGAGCACGGCCCGCTCCACGTCCTCGGTCAGCTCGGCGAAGTAGGCCTGCGCGTTCGCGGCACCCCGGAAGTCGTGCTCACCGCCCGTACGGCAGTTCCAGAGCGGTTTGTCGCCGGTCGAGCAGCGATAGATCTCGGCCAGCGTGATCTCCTCGGCGGCCCGCGCCAACCGGGCTCCCCCCGTGCGTCCCTTGGTGCAGACGACGAGTTCGGAACGCGCCAGCGGTAGGAGCAGCTTGCGAACCAGGCTCGCGTTGGTGTCCATCCGCTCGGCGAGCTGGGCGGAGCTCAGGTTCGGCTCCCCTCCCTCGTCGGCGACGGCGAGAAGCAGCATCGCCATCAGGGAGCTGGAAAACCGGATGTCCAGCACGCGGGCAACACCTCCCTCCGTCGAGACCTCGGCCGAGCGCTCCCACCGGCCGGCACCCCAGGTTAGCAACGCCGCCGCGATCCCCCGCACAAGAAAGTGTATCTTCAAAAGGAACACTTTTTACGTGCAGCAGGAGGAAGACCGCATGTCCGCTCGCGCAGCGCAGGCACTCGCCCGCCCGTTCGCTCTCGGATCGATGGAGCTACCGAACCGGTTGGTCATGGCACCGATGACCCGTGGCCAGTCACCCGATGGGATTCCCGACGAGAACGTGGCCGCCTACTACGCGCGGCGCGCCGCCGCGGGAACCGGCCTGATCATCACCGAGGGCACCTACATCGACGACCCCTCGGCCGGGGACGGCAAGAACGTGCCGCGGTTTTACGAGGAGGGCCCATTGGCGGGCTGGCGCGACGTCGTCACAGCGGTGCACGAACAGGGTGGAAAGATCATGCCACAGCTGTGGCACGTCGGCATCCAACGCAGGGCGGGCAAGCCACCGGTTCCCGAAGCTCCCTCGGTCGGCCCCTCCGGTATCGCGCTGGACGGCACCCGGCAGGCGGGCGAGGCTCTCTCCCTCACCGACGTCGAACGACTCGTCGAGGCCTTCGCCGAAGCGGCGCGGCAGGCCGAGCACATCGGCTTCGACGGTGTGGAGCTGCACGGCGCGCACGGCTACCTGATCGACCAGTTCCTCTGGGAACGCACCAACCGGCGCACCGACGCCTACGGCGGCTCCCCGGTGGAGCGCACCAGGTTCGCCGCCGACATCATCGCTGCCGTGCGTGAGCGGGTATCGGCGGACTTCCCCGTGGTGCTGCGGTTCTCGCAGTGGAAGGCCGACAACTACGACGCCAAACTCGCCGAAACCCCGGACGAGCTGCAGGAGATGCTCACCCCGCTGAGCGAGGCCGGGGTCGACGCCTTCCACGCCTCCGGACGCCGCTACTGGGAGCCCGAGTTCCCCGAATCCGACCCGGACCTCAACATCGGTGGCTGGGCCCGCAAGCTCACCGGCAAGCCGGTCATCACCGTCGGCTCGGTCGGGTTGGACGCGGTGTTCGACCCCGCCACCCTCGGTGAGGGAGCGGGCACCAACGTGGCCAGCGTCGAAGGACTGGCCGAACGGTTGGAGCGCGAGGAGTTCGACCTCGTCGCGGTCGGCCGCGCCCTGCTGGCCGATCCGGAGTGGAGCCGGAAGGTGCTCGACGGCCGGGAGAAGGAACTCGTCCCGTTCACCCGGGAGGCGATGAGCACGCTGTACTGATCAACCGCCGGGTGAGTGGCGAGCTCCGGTCGCAGCCCCTCATCGCGGGAAACAGCGGCGGCTACTGCCCGAAGGCCTCGCCGGAACGGCGAAGTGACGCTCCGGCGAGGCCCTCTCACACCGGCCGAGCAGCCACGCCGACCGGATCAGTCGTCATCACGATCATCTTGGTCGTCCCGATCGTCCCTGGGAGCGTCGCGGTCGTCGTCCTTCGGCACGGTGGGTGGTCGCGATGTCGATTCGGAGACACTCGGCGGGGAGCACGAGGGCCGCCACCAACAGCGACGTGCGTAATGTCGACCTCATCTTCCAGCACTGTGCTCCCACCGGGGGTGGCACGGGATGAAACCGGATGAAGATGTCTTGATCTTCTTGTGCCACGCCCACCGGGCCACGCTCTCATCAGGACCACTTCACCGGCATCCCCTCTCGTTCCTCGTCGCCGCGCGCGTTGGGCGGCCCTTCCGCACGGCCCCAGCACATCCGCGACCAGGGCATCGTGATCTCCGAGGCATCGACCGCCGGATGCGGTGCGAGCTCGGCGATGTTCCCCGCCGACTCGGCACGCGAGAACACCGCTTCGTTGTAGCGGTGTCCGGTGTCGGCGGCGATGAACAGCACCGGCCCCGACGACCGGACGTATCGCTCCCAGCGTGCGGCCAGGTACGCCGCGCCGCTGGACAACCCCGCGAACACGGCGTGCCTGCGCAGCAGGTCCGTGCTCGCCGACAGCGCGGTGTCGAAGGAGATCCAGTGCAGTGTGTCGTAGGCGGTGTGCTCGACATTGCCGAACGGGATGGAACTGCCGATCCCGGCGATGATCATCTCGCTGTCGGAGACGTGCTCGGCGCCGAAGGTGATGCTGCCGAACGGTTGAACACCGACCAGCCCGACATCCGTTCCGGCGCCGCGGAGATATCTGGCCAGCGCACCCGTGGAGGCGCCGGAACCGACGCCGCCGACGATCGTGAGTGCTTCACCGCCCAGTTCGGCGCGGATGCGATCCGCGATCGGGCGATAACCGAGACAGTGAATGTCGTCGTGGTACTGCCGCATCCAGTGGTAGTGCGGGTTCTCGTCCAGCAGTTGTCGCACGCGACGCACCCGCAGGCTCTGGTCGAGTTTGAGGTCCGCCGACGGTTCGACCTGCTCCAGCCGGCAGCCCAGCAGGACGAGTTGGTTGTACAGCGTGGAATCGATGGTCGTCGAGCCGACGATGTGACATCCGAGTCCGTACCTGTGGCAGGCGAGCGCGAGCGCGTAGGCGTAGATGCCGCTCGAACTGTCCAGCAGGGTGTCCCCGGGCCGCACACGACCCTGTTCGAGCAATCGCTCGACCGCCGTCAGGGCGGAGACGACTTTCATCGTCTCAAATCGAAGGCATACGAGTCCCCTGTCCAGCCGGATCAGATCGGGGCGCGCGACCGCGTCCGCGATGTGCTCGTCCATGATCACCAATACCGTTTCGGAGTCGAGGCCGAGTGCTGAACACTCGCGTACTGGGAATGTCGTTGCGGGCAAGTTCGAACAGGCACGTCCGGATCCGGTCTCCCGTACCGGGCCGGCTCGGGTCGAAGAGCAGACCGGCGACATTGCCGCTGTGGGCGATCTGCAGGCCGACAGCGCCGACCCGATCGGCGATCTCCACCAGCGAGTCCAGTTGGGTCTTGTCGAGGATGCGCTGGTTGTACCGGGCGCTCTCGGTGCCGACCTGACCGAGCAGGGCGACGTCGGACCGGGCCACGGCCTCTCGCAGCAGTGCGCGCAGTCGTTCACCGACCCGTAGGTCCTGATCGCGGATGTGGTGGTTACCCAATTCCAGGGTGTCGACGCCGGTGGCACCTTCGGTGAGGCATCCCACCACCACCGCCGGGGGAAGGCGCTCACCGAGATCCTCGAGTACTCTGCCCTCCCGTTGCGCGAACAGCAGGGCCCTGTCGTCGAACATCAGCGGATCGCTGGCACGTTCGGCCGACACCGCGATTCTCGACACGATCTCGGCGGGAAGGTCCGCGGCGTAGGCATCCACCACAGCGCGGATCGTGGCCAGCACGTCGGCACTCGACGACCCCATCCCGAGACCGTCGGGAACCTCGCTGCTGAGGAGCAGTTGTCCGCCGCACGGAGTTCGTGACGTGGTGCTGCCACAGAGTTCGCAGGTCAGAACCGCCGCTCGCCGCGCCTTGCTTCGGTCGTTCGGGCTGATGACCACGCTGTCCGGGGCCGTGTCGGGATCGGGCACGAAGACGGCGCTGCTGCGGGGGCCGGCCAGCGGCATGGTCACCAGAGCCCGGCAGGCCGCTCCTCGGTCATCGAGGAAGGCCCCTTGCAGGATTTCACCGTGGTGGCAGCCGGATTGGCCCGTTCCGGTGGTCGGGGGAGTTTTCCGGTCGGTGGGTGCGTTCATGACGAGTGGGCCGCGCGGTAGCGGTACAGCGTGGTGGTACCGGAGTCGAACTGGGAGAACGGGAAGGGTTCGGCGGACAGTGCGGTGACGCCGGAGCCGAGAAAGGCTCTCGCGACCGCGGAACCCGACTGGGCGTAGACGATCAACGGCACGTTCCGCTTCCCGCAGTGGCGCAGAATTCCGTCGAAAGTCCCGTTGCCCAGTGTCATACCGGTCGCCACGACAGCGTCGGCGGGTTCGAGCACTTCGCTCATGACCGAGGTGATCAGTCCACCGTCCGCGGTGGCGTCTAGGTTGTAGTCACAGGGCAGACAGGCGCATCCCCGCTCCCGCAGCGCCGCGACGAGCGGGGTGACCACACCGATGAGCGCCACCTTGCTCCCCGGTGCGACGTCGAGGAGTCCCGCGATCGCCTCGTCCCGGCTTCGGGCCCGCTGCTCGGGAGTTCCCGCCGGTAACGTGACGGCTTCCGCGTCGGGACGGTCGCGGTGGTGCTCGGTCTCGGTGAGATAGGCGTCGAGCGCGGCGACACGAAGTGGGAGTGGTGCGGCACGGAGCAGGGTCGCGAGATCGCTGCCCGAGGCCCCGGAGCAAGCTTCCGGATCGAGCTCGCCCGTTTCGAAGGCGCAGGCCCCGTACGACTGCCCGACCCGGACGAGGACGTAGCGGTTGCGGTAGACGGTGGTCGATCCCGCCAGCCGGGTGCCGTGCTGGATCCAGAACACACTGGTGGCGATCAGTTCACTCGGGCGTGGTGACTCGGAACCACCGAGCACCTCGGTGAACAGGGCGTCAAGGGTCGCTGTTTCGGTCATGGTGATGTCTTTTCCTGAATCAGAGGGACAGCCGGTGAGAGCGGGATCGTGGGTCAGCGCCCGATGGAGCGCAGGTGGTCGGCGAACTTCTCGGCGGCGGCGATGTTGCGGGGGCCGCTGACGGCGGCTCCGTAGTCGATGACGTGAAAGCGGTCGTTCTTGATCGCGGGCGTTTGCGCCAACGGGGGGAACGACTTCAGGAACGCGATCTTGTCCTCGACGGGTTTGTCCCCGTAGTCGACGACGGTGATCACTTCGGGATTCGCCTGCACGACCGATTCCCACCCGATCGTGGTCCAGCGCTTGTCGAGGTCGTGCGTGATGTTGCGCCCACCCGCCAACGAGACGATGGCGTTGGGTGCCGCCTGAGCACCGGAGGTGAAGGGCTTGTCGGTTCCGGAGTCGTAGATGAACACCCGGGGCGGAGTTCCTTGGGGTCGTTGCTCGCGAAGCTCTCGGGCGCGCTGTTTCAGGTCCGTGACCACTCGCTTCGCACGGTCCTCGATGTGGAAGATCTTGCCGATCTGTCGTAGATCGGTGTAGAGGGCTTCCAGCGGTGGCACGCGCACCGGATCCGATCCGTAGTTGAAGCAGCTCTCGGTGTGCTGGTAGCTCTGTATCCCGAGGGAGTCGAGTTTGCTCGGAGTGATCCCTCGTGCCTGACTGAAACCGGACTCCCAACCGGCGAGGACCCAGTCCGCCTTCGCGTCGAGGACGACCTCGAGACTGAGCACATCGGTGCTGAGCGTTTCGACGGAGCGATAGTCCTCCCGCCACGGGGAGCGTTTCACCGACGGGTCGGCGGTGCTGGGCATGACGATGCCCCGCATGCGGTCGGCCAGCCCGAGGGCGAACATCTTCTCGGTACTGCTCATGTCGTAGGCGACCGGGCGTTCCGGTTCGGGGTATTCGATCGTGCGCCCGCAGTTGTCGATGGTGACCGTGCCGGATTCACCGTTCGAGGAGGGCGCGACGTTGGCTCCGCAGCCGCTTGCCAGTAACGAGGTGGTCAGCAGGACCGTGATGGCGACGCGTGAGGTCATTGCGGGTATCTCTCCTGTTCACAACGGTGATCAGATGTCGTAGTGCAGCTGGGGGATTCCGGTGCGCGGATGACGGACGATCGAGGGGGTGACGCCGAACGCCTCGTTGATCAGCTCGGGGGTGAGCACTTCGGTGGGCGTACCGATGTGCGGCACCGTCCCGTTGGCGAGCACGGCGAGCCGGTCACAGGTGGCGGCCGCGAGGTTGAGGTCGTGCATGGCGATCAGCACGGTGGTCGAGTCCGTGCGCAGCTGGCGAAGCAACCGGATCTGGTGATGTATGTCGAGGTGGTTGGTCGGCTCGTCGAGGACCAGCACGCGGGGTTGCTGCGCGAACGCCCTGGCGAGCAGCACCCGCTGGCGTTCCCCACCGGACAGCGACAGCACACCGCGGTCGGCGAGGTGCACGACGTCGGCACGACGCATCGCCTCGTCGCGGACGGCGCGTTCCTCGGTGCTCAGCGGCTGGTTCCCGCGGTGGTGCGGGAACCTGCCGAGTGCGACGATCTCGGCGACGCTGAAGTCGAGATCGTTGCTGCTCTCCTGCGGGACAGCGGCGATGTGCCGGGCGGACGCACGCTGCGCGAGGGTGGAGATGTCGGCACCGTCGAGCAGCACCGCTCCCCTGCTCGGCTGCAGCGCCCGGTAGACGCACCGCAGCGCGGTGGACTTGCCGCTGCCGTTCGGTCCGACGAGTCCGAGGACTTCCCCTTCCGCCGTTTCGATGTGCAGATCGCGGACGAGCTCGGCTCCCGCGAGGTGCACCGACAGGCCGTCGAGTGTGATCGACATTCACCGACCTCCGAACAGGTAGCCGCGGCGTCGCAGCAGAATGATGAACACCGGAACCCCGATCAGCGCCGTGATCACGCCGAGCGGCAGCTCCCGTGGTGCGAACAGCGTCCGCGAGGCGAGGTCGACCCAGACGAGGAAGATCGCACCGATCAGCGGTGCGATGGTCAGCACGCGGCGATGGTTGGCACCGACCAGCAGTCGCACGAGATGGGGGATGACGAGCCCGACGAAACCGACCGCGCCGCTGACCGCCACCAGACATCCGGTCACGATCGCCGTGAGCAGGAAGAGCCTTTTGCGCACGGCGGTGGCGTCCATGCCCAGTCCCGCGGCGGTCTCGTCGCCGAGTGCCAGCACGTCGAGCGCGCGGGAGTTCCACAGCAGCAGCACCGTGGCGAGAACGACGGTGGCGGCGGCCAGCGGGAGACCGGACCAAGTGGCGCTGCCCAGACTGCCCATCAGCCAGAACAGCACCGTGCGGGCCGAGTCGCTGAAGGGAGCGAAGAAGACGATCGCGCTCATCAACGACTGGAACCCGTAGGCGAGGGCGACACCGGTGAGTACGAGGCGAAGCGGAGTGAGCCCGGACTTGCCACGCGCGGCGAGGTAAACGAGGGCCGAGGCGCCCAGCGCTCCCAGCAGTGCGGCGGTGGACAAGGCGTAGACCCCCAGGCCGGCGAAAAGTCCGAACGAGACCACGGCACTGGCACCGACCGAGGCTCCGGACGAGACCCCGAGGATGAAGGGGTCGGCGAGCGCGTTGCGCACGGTGGCCTGGATCGCCACGCCGACGACGCTGAGGCCCGCTCCCACCACCGCCGCGAGCAGCACTCGCGGAGTGCGCACCTGCCAGATGATCGAATACCCGCTCGCGTCGGCCGCGTCGATCGTTCCTCCGGTGACGGCGGCGGCGAGGTAGCGCACGGTCTCGGGCAGCGGCACGGGAGCCGGACCGAGGGTGATACCGACCAGGATCGAGATCGCCAGCACCACCACCAACGACAGGACCGTCGTGAGCAGGCTCTTTTCCCGACGGCTCGCCGGGCGGACCGGCTGCGTGTCCGATGTCGGCTGGGCATCCGATGTGGTCACTAAGTGCGCTCCGTCTTCGAAGCTCCGTGCGGGCGGGTGTGGGGGTCGGGGTCGGTTTTCGGGGTCGCTTAGGATGCATAATAGAAAACGATAATCATTTTCGTCTACGGTTGATGTTCATTGGGAGAACCGTCACAATGACGCCACGTTCCGCGACCGTCGGTGATATCCGAAGTGGACGATCGGGGAATGTTCTCCCGTGCAGCGCCGTAGGCACGTGTGACGGGAGCAGAACCGGTGACATCCGCACAGAAACAGTCCGAGCAAGCCCCGCCACGACGGTCGCTGCTTCGTGAGCCGCACTTCCTGCGGCTGTGGGCAGGAACGACCGCTTCCGGGCTCGCCACGTGGGCACTGCCGTTCGTGCTCGGCCTGGCCGTGCTCGACGGGACCATCGGCGCCGTGACGCTCGGAGTGCTGCTCGCGACGCGCACAGCGGGTTTTCTGCTCGCCGTACCCGTCGGCGGCGTGCTGGCCGACCGCTACACCAGTCGAACGGTCGTGACGCTGTCCGGACTCACCGCGGCCGTGGCCACGTTCGTCCTCCCGATCGGGTTGGGGACCTCGCAAACCTTGATGGCAGCGGCAGCTGCCTTGGTGGGGGCTGGGCAAGGGGCGTGCAGGCCAGCGTTTCAGGCCCTGACCGCCGAGGTCGTCGACTCGGCACGGCTGCAACAGGCCAACGCCGCGCGGACCTTGTCGGTGAGGGTGACGACACTGGTCGCGCCGGGTTCGACCGCGTTGGCGGCCACCACTGTCGACACCGCCACACTGCTGTTGCTCACCGGAGGCCTCTGGTTGGTGGCGGCGTGGTTGCCTCCCACCGGACGCAGGAAGGCTGGAGGCTCATCCCGCGAGGGCGGCATCCCGTTCGTCTCCGAGTTCACCGAGGGACTGCGCGAGGCACGCGGGCACCCCTGGTTCCTGGCCGGTCTGGCCGCGTTGGCCACCGTCATCACCACCGGTTACTCCGCCACCGGGGTCGTTCTGCCGCTGATCAGTCGCGATCGCTACGGAACCGAGGCGGTACTGGCCGCCGCGCTGACCGCCTACACCGCCGGGGCACTACTCGGGGCACTGCTCGTCACGTGGTGGCGACCCCGTTCGCAGGGGTTCTGGGCACTGGCGGGATTGGCCGGTTACGGCTTCGCCCCACTGGGACTGCTGCTGCCGGTGCCTCCGGCGCTACTCGTGGCAGGCTACGTGTTGGCGGGAATCGGGATCGAACTGTTCAACGTCCCTTGGTTCACCGCGACCCAGCGTGAGGTGGCACCGGACAAGCTGGCTCGTGTGTCCGCCCTGGACTTCCTGATCTCCTACGGACTGGCACCACTGGGACTGGCGCTGATCGCACCCGCCGTGACCCTCGCCGGGAACTTCTGGGTGCTGTTGGTCTGTGCGGCGGCTTGTTTCGCGGCACCGGCGTTGGCGGCGACGGCACCCGGCGCACGGCATTTCACCCGCCCATCGACGACGTCCGAGGCGTCGGGAAAGCGCGATACGGTTCCCAACGGTTGAACCCGGCGAGAAGCCGCCACCGAGTTCGACAAGGTATGCGATGACGAGCGAGCCGCCGAGCTCACTCGACAAGGCGAGGAGACGGCGGCGGGACTGTCACCGTGGTCGGTTCTCCCGGAGAGCTCGCACGCCCCCCACCCGGCTGCAGGAGGAGATCCGCACGGGACCACTGCACGCCTACACTCCGATGACGGTCGTGGATCCGGGCGAGCTCCGGGCGATGTCGGCCGAAGTACGCCGAAGCGGGATCGCGCTGTGCCGCGGTTTCATCGACACCCGCGCCACGGGTGTGGCCGTGCCGCTGCGGGATCCGAACAACACCGTCGTCGCGGCACTGTCGGTGATCGTGCCCAACGACGACCAGGCGCGGATGCACGTGCCCGCCCTGCAGGCGGCGGCACGCGGCATCTCCCGCACGATGGCCGGGCACGATCACGAGGCGCATCGCGGTATCGCTCGGTGAAAACGGAGAGGGGTGGTCGGCCCTGCTCCACCGCCGTACGCACCACATATCCGTCCCGCCGCACACGCCGCTGAATCGCTTACCCGGGTACGCGCTCCACCACGGCCCGCTCTCCCCCGGTGCTCAGGCCGAGGCCTCGGGCGAACTCGGGACCACCGCGGGCAACCCTGCCATCACGGCGCGGAACTCATCGGCCAACGACCCCCTGCCCGGCGGGGCGGAACGCCACCTGCGCTGCGCTTCGGCGGAGACGGCCCCGAACACCTCGACGGCCAGGTGGATCTCGGAATGCCGCTCCGGGGCGTACGCGGGATGCCGCTCGACCAAGGAGGCCAACCGGTCCCGCATGTCGGCGCTGTGCAGCAACGCACGAGCGCGGACCGACTCCACCCGGTCGATCTGCTCGCTCATCCTGCGGATGGCGTCCTCGCCGACCCGCTCGGAGAGTTCCTCGAGCGCCTCGGTCATGGCGTCGGCGAACGTGACGAGCAGAGGACCCTCACCGAGGCGTTCGTCGACCCGTTCGAGGAACGCGTGGTTGCCCTCGATCACCAGCCCGAGCAGCACGTCCTCCTTGCTCGGGAAGTAGCGGTAGATGGTCCGGTAGGACATCCCGATCCGTTCGGCGATGTCGGCCACGCCGACTTCCGAGAAGCCGTGCTCGTCGAACAGCTCGAGCGCGGCGTGGATCATCCGCAGTCGACGGTCGTCCTTCTGCCGTTGCCGCAGCGATCCGCTCATGCCGTGCGCCTCGTGAGTCTGCCGGCGTGGAACAGGTGGGTGGCGGGACTGCCGGGGCCGCCACCGGAGAACGCGAGAACCTCGTGTGCCCCGAAGAGCCGATCGGTGGCGATCAGCCGATCGTCGTCCAACCGCACGAGCTCGGTCACTCTCGGCTCGGGTTGCAGCTGCCGGGCCTCGGCGGTGAGCGCCTCCGAGCGCGCCACGGCCGAGCCGTCCGGCCGCACGGTCACCTCCAGGGACATCGTCGAGGAGTCGAACCGACCCGCGAACCGCGTGGGGTCGACTTCCTCGGGGTGTTCCGGCGGGGTGGGCAGCTCGGGTGGCCGAAGCCCGACGAGCCGGTCGGCGATCCGCGCGACGACCTCACGGTGGAAGGCGGCGTTCTCCCCGCCGTTGGCGTGCGAGACGAGAGCGATACCGGCCTCGGGAAGCACGCGCAGGCTACAGCTCTGCCCGTAGGTGCCGCCGTCGTGGCCGACGACCCGTTGCCCGTCCCAGTCGAAAATCATCCAGCCGAGTCCGAAGTGACCACCGAGCATGCCGATGTCCGGGATCGGGACGTGTGGGCGCCACATCCGTTCGATCGTCGCCGGGTCGAGCAGCTTCCCGCCACCGTCGAGATACGCCCCGGCGAAGGCCAACAGCTCGCGGGGAGCCATCGCCAGCACGGTGCCCGCGGGTGCGAGGGAGGCGGGCAGGTTCCAGAACGGGGCCGGTTCAGGAGTCCCGTCCTGAGCGGGCACGTGACCCACGGCCGTTCGGTGCAGCAGCGCCTCCTCCGGCGTGACCGCCCAGTGCCGCAGGCCGAGCGGCGTGCCGATGTGCTCGCGCAGCAGCCGCTGGAAGGGCTTGGCGCGCACCACTTCGGCGATCCTGCCGAGCACGGCGAAGCCGGAGTTGGAGTAGGACATGCCTTCGCCGGAAGGGATGTCCTGGGGGAGCGTGGGCACGACGTCCTCGACGTAGCGCCGCACCGCGTCCTCGTCACGGGTGGTGGGTACGAAGGCGTCGCCGTAGATGCCCGAGGTGTGGGTGAGCAGTTGCCGGACGGTGATGCCCGCGCCCACCCCCTCCTCGGCGAGTCGGAAGTCGGGCAGGTAACGCGTAACCGGGGCGTCGAGCTCGATCATTCCTTCCTCGACCAGCTGCATCACCAGTGTGCTCGTCCACAGCTTGGTCACCGAACCGATCTGGAACAGCGAGTCCGTGGTGACGGGAACACCGGTGCGCAGATTGAGCTCGCCCGTCGCCGCCTCGGCGACCTGGTCGTCGGCGAGCACGCCGACGGCCGCACCGGGCACCCCGTGCCGCCGTGCGAGCTCGGGCAGGGTCTCGTCCAACCAGGTCCGCAGGCCCGACAGATCCGTCATCGCCACTCCTTCCACTGCCCGACAGTTTGTGTCATTGGATGACTAATGTCAATCAGTGACAGTTTTGTGGGGCGGGCTCCGCCACCTCGACGTCGGCTCAATAGGTCTTCTCCGAGAGCACCGGCGGAGCGGACAGAACTCGTTGCGTCTTCCTGGCGAGACCGATTCCCAGCGCGAAGGCGATCACGACCAGCCACGACGAGACATTGAGCTGCGCGACACCCGAAAGCCCGTGTCCGAGGTTGCAACCACCCGCGAGCAACGCACCGAAACCGAGCAGGAATCCCCCGAACAGCAACCGCGGATAGCGCACTCGCGTTTCACCGCGCACCCACCATCCTCCCGCCGTCCGGGCAGCGAGGAATCCGCCGAGGACGATTCCGCAGAGGAACGCGACGAGCCACCAATTGACATCGCCCGTCGCGATGCCGCTCACCGCACCCACGGTGCTCGCGCCGAAGGCGGCTCCACCCAGCCCGGCCAGTAGCCACGAGGCGACGGCGACCACGGCGAGAGCGACGCCCGCGAAGGGCCAGCGCCATTGCCAGGCGTACTGCCGGTGACCACTCCCGCGCCACCGCCAACCGAGCACGACCACCAACACCGCGAACGGCACCGCCACGACCGCGCGGGGAACGCCCAGCACACCCGGTAACGTCCCGTCGAGTCCGCCCGGCAGTACCGTCGGCCCCGGTAGTCGCACCCTGCTCGCCGCGAGTTCGCCGCACACCCACCCGCCCAGCCCGACGAGAGCGCCGAGCATGCCGGAGCCGAGCTTGAAGAACAGACCGGAGACGCAACTGGCCGCCACGGCCATACCGACACCGAAGATCAGGCCGCCGAGGATGTTGCCGACCGGACTCAGCGGCAGGCCGGTATTGAGACCTCGCCCCACCGGAGTCGCGTAAAGTACCGTCAGGCCGACCGAGGTCAACGCCACCGCGAGCAACCAGGCGCGGGCCAGGGCGAACCTTCGTTCGTACATCCCGGCGAAGATCGCGTGGAAGCACAACCGACCTCGCTGCAGCACGTAGCCGAAGAGCACCCCGGCTACGAGTCCCGTGACTACCGCCAGGATCATGCCGCATCACACTCACTACGGTCCGGTGCTGTTCGGCGTTGCCATCATATGCGGATGTAACTGTCGGTGTCCTCGCGGAATTCGACCGGTGCGGAACATGGCCACCCGGAAAGATCATCGATACATTTACCTCGACCGCTTCCCACGAACCCGGGCGGCGACCGGACTCCACCGGTGCGTGCTCGTCGTTCCGCTGCAGGATCGGAGAGAGCCCATGGCAGCGAACGCCCCGCGCGAGCTGGCGCGGCGAATCGCCGACGCGCGCGACCGCTTCGCCAACGACGTCGACACCTGGATGGCCACGGCGGATCCGCAGGGCACTCCCTGCCAGATCCCGCTCTCGTTCCTGTGGGACGGGGCCGCGTTCGTCATCGCCACTCCGCGCAGCTCCCCGACGGCCCGCAACCTGCTGGCGAACGGGTCGGCACGGCTGGCTCTCGGCCACACCCGCGACGTCGTGCTGGTCCGCGGCACCGCCATCTCTCTCACCGCCGAGGAGGTGGAGACCGACCTCGGCGACGCCTTCGCGACCAAGACCGAGTTCGACCCGCGCAAGCTGAAAACCGACTACCAGTACTTCAGGATCCACCCGAGACGCGTGCAGGCGTGGCGCGAGGTCAACGAACTGGCGGGGCGCGACCTCATGCGGCACGGGACCTGGCTCGGCTGAGCAACGCGACGGTGCGACGGGTTCGAGCTCCTGCCCGGACCGGCGACATCGGCGGGCGCGGTTCGGCGGGGCGATGGCTCCTCCGCGAGGCCCACCGTGGTGCGTGATCACTCCGCAGGTTCCGCGCGCCGCGCCGATCGCCCGGCCGAGCGCGTCCACGGCCAGGTGATCAACGCCCACGCGGCGATCCCCACCGCGAACTCGACGGCGAGGTACCACGGCCACGGCCCCATCACGTCCAGCAGCGAGGGATTGTTCGGCTTGGCGTTGAGGAAGCCGTAGTTCGCCCCGGTGACCAGGTTGAAACCGAACACCGCCACACCCCAGGCGACCGTGACGACGGCGGTGGTCGCCAGGCTGCGCCAGTCGGGACGCAGCCCCAAACCCCAGGTCAGGTAGATGGCCGCCCAGACCACGAGGATGTGCTGGGTCCAGAAGTCGACGAAGTCGACGTGCGGAAACCCCGGAGCGTCCAGCGCCGGAGTGATCATGGCCTGCGGATTGAGCGTGAGCCCCCAGTAGTACGTCAGCGAGTACGCCCACTGTCGCCGCGTCCACAGCGCGTAGACCGCCACGAGCCAGGTGAGGTCGGACAGGTGCAACGGCAGCGAGACATCGATGTCCCACTGCGACGGCAGGAGCCGGTATACCTGCATCGCCACCGCGAACAGCCCCAGCAGCGACGCGAACGCCCTGGCGAACAGCACTCCCGAGCGCGTTCCGCGCTGCCGACGTCCGACCCGGACGAGCAGCACCGCCCCTACTGCCGCCGCCCCGAGGAGAACCCAGTGGGAGATGCCGTAGGGAGTGAAGGTCTCCTGCGCCCACGACGGGTCCACACCGGAAGGCTAGTAGCGGAATCGTCCTCCTCGCCCGCTGAACCGCACCGCACACACCGCGTCCCGGCAATCGTCGCTTCTTTCCGAAGCGGGAGGTTCCCGGGCCACCGCCGTGCGGTCGTGGTCGACCACTTGTGACGGTCACGGCGCGACCCCTAAACTTTTTCCCACAAAGTGATCGCAAATGTCCATATTTTGAGATACAGCGTGGCGGATCTCCAACACCGCAGCGGCGACACCACCACGGCTTGGAGAGGAATCAGCGTGACGACTTCCGATCAGGTCTACGGCCAGGGCTACGCCGAGAGCGTAGTGCGCTCGCATCGCCGACGGACAGTGGACGATTCCGCGGCTTATCTGGCCGACCGGCTCCAGCCGGGGCAACACGTGCTCGACGTGGGCTGCGGCCCCGGAACGATCACCGTCGATATCGCGGAACGGGTGGTGCCGGGCCGGGTAGTGGGGTTGGACCCGGGCGAACCGGTGCTGGCACAGGCGCGGAAGACCGCAACAACGGAACGGGTCGACAACGTCGAGTTCCGGTACGGCGACGTCCACGAGCTGGACTTCGACGACGACACCTTCGACGTGGTGCACGCGCACCAGGTGCTGCTGCACCTGACCGATCCGGTCGCGGCACTCCGGGAGATGCTCCGGGTCGTGCACCCAGGAGGGGTGGTAGCGGTCCGCGACACCGACTACGCCGGCGCTTTCTGGTGGCCCGCCGACGAAAGGCTGGACCGCTGGCGGGAGGTGTACCGCTCGGTCGCACGGGCCAACGGCACCGAACCGGACGCCGGACGGCGACTGCTGTCCTGGGCACGTGCCGCCGGAGCGGTCGAGGTGACGCCGAGCGCGTCGGTCTGGTGCCACGCCACCCCGGAGGAGCGGGCGTGGTGGGGCGGTATGTGGGCGGACCGCATACTGGGCTCACGCATCACCGAGCGGGCGGTGGCGGGTGGCCATGCCACTCACGAGGAACTGGCCGCGATCTCGGCGGCCTGGCGCGAGTGGGCGCGGCACCCCGACGGCTGGTTCGCCGTCCCGCACGGCGAGGTGCTCTGCCGCGCCCCCGAATGAGCGGCCCACACCGACGACGCTCCCGCCCCGCCCTCCCGGGATCCCGGTCACACTGCTCCTGTCGAGCTCGAACCGATCGCGATCAACCGGGCCGAGCTCGTGCCGCCCGTCACTCCTGGTCGCCCTCCTCCGCGATGGCGTGCAGCGTACGCAGGATCCCCGCCTCCGGACGGAAGCGCCGCGCCAGCTCATCGGAGGGCATCGACGACGGAACGTGCGTCGAGACCGCCCCGCCGTGCCCCTCCAGCAACACCTGTGCGAGCCGCAACCAGTGGTCTCCGGAGCGCATCGCCTCGGACGTCCACCGCAGGAACTTCTCCGAGGGAACCAGGTCGCACTCCCAACCCGCTTCCCGGAAGAGACGCAGCAGCTCCTCCGGAGCGGGCGGCTCGGGATGGATGACCTCGTGCGCGCCCCGACCGTCGGGATCGAGAGCACCGCGTGCGATCGCGTGGGCGACGTAGTCGACGGGTGAGCCGGTCCCGAGCCCGTCGTCCGGCAGTGAGCGCGACTCCACGACAGCTCGGAAGATGTGATACTCCCCCTGGCGTTTGTTCATGGTTCCGCACTCCGCCCCCGCGATCACGACGCCCGGGCGGAACACCGAGGTCGGCAGCCCCAGGTCCCGTGCCGCCTCGACCAGGTACTCGGCGGCGCGCTTGCTCGTCCCGTACCCCTGGAGCGGCCGGTCGTCGTCCCAGTAGTTCGCGTCGAGCGGCGGCATCACGTCGTGCACCGCCTGGGTCGACACGAGCGAGAAGTGCTGATGAGCTCCGACCGAGGCGAGTTCGAGAAGCCGCTGCACCCCGCCGATGTTCACCCTGGCGAGCTCGCGGAAGGGGGCGAACCAGTCGACCGCCGCCCCGTTGGCCAGCACCTCGGTGGTCCCATGGGCGAGCTGTCGGAACTTTTCCTCACCCATGCCGAGCCGGTGCTTACCGAGATCAGCCGCGTGAACGCTCACCCGCTCCTCGAAGGCTCCCTCCAGGTGCGACAGTCCCCACTGGTGCAGTGAGCGGCGAACCCGCTCGCGAGCCTCGTGATCGTCGCGGGCGCGCACCACCGCCACGACCCGCTCGACCCGCGGATCGTCGAGCAGCGCGTCTACCAGATGTGCACCGAGGAAACCCGTCGCCCCCGACAGCAGGACGGAGCGCGTCGCCGCGTGGCTCGGCTCGAACGAGAGCTCGCGGGTCATCGACAGCCACGGCTCGGCGACGTACTCACCGATCGGCGTGGCACGCGCCCCCTCCGCGCTCCGCTCCGCAACCGGAGCTCCCCCGAGGTCGGTCTCCTCCTCAGGGGCCGTGCCGAGCTCGCCGACGAGAAACCGCGCGAGCTCACGAGGCCTCGGGTACTCCAGGAGCACCGAAGCGGACAGTCGGGCACCGACGAGCGATCCGAGTCGGTTGCGCAGCTCGACCGCCATCAACGAGTCCAGTCCCAGGTCCCGCACCGGTCGATCGGGGTCGATCCCCGACGACTCCGTGAGGCCGAACACGGCGGCGAACTCGCTCCGCACGATCTCGAGCAGAGCCGCTTCGCGCTCGGTCGCGGGAAGCCGGCGCAATCTCGCCGCCGCACCGCCGTCGGCGTCGTCCGTTCCGGCGGCACGACGTTTGGGGACGTGGGCCAGTGCCCGCAGCATCGACGGCGTCGATCCCGGCTGCGCGCTCGCCGTCCGCTGGAGCGCGGAGCGGTCCAGCGGCACCGGCGCGAGGAACGCGTCCGGACGGCGCAGCGCGTCGTCGAACAGTCGCAGCCCGAGCTCGTCGTCGATCGGCGAGAGTCCCATGCGGCGCAGCCGAAGTCGCAGAAGCTCGTCGAGCTCGGTGACCATCCCGGCCTCGACCCACGTCCCCCAGCCGAGGCTGAGTCCCGGCAGGCCCTGCTGCCGCCTGCGGATCGCGAGCGCGTCGAGAGCCGCGTTCGCCGCACCGTAGTTGGCCTGCCCCATCGCACCGAGAGTTCCCGCCGCCGACGAGAACAGCACGAACGCGTCGAGGGAGGCATCGCGGGTCAACGCGTCGAGGTGGAAGGCGGCGTCCACCTTCGGCGCCAGCACCCTGTCGACCTGCTCGGCGGTGAGAGCGGTGAGGAGTCCGTCGTCGACGACCGCGGCGGTGTGCAGCACCACGGACAGCGGGTTCTCCTCCGGAATCTCCTCCAGGACGGTTTCGAGATCGGCACGATCGGAGACGTCGCAGGCGCGCAGCGCGACGGTCTCCGCCCCGGCTTCTTTCAATTCCCGCACGAGGTCGTCGGCGCCGTCGGCGGCCGGTCCCGAGCGCGAGACGAGCATCAGGTGTCGCAGCCCGAAGTGCCGCACCAGGTGCAGGCAGGTCAGCCGCGCGAGGGCTCCGGTTCCACCGGTGACCAGGGCCGTGCCGTCCGGGTTCCAGTCGGGCCTGGGTTGTTCCGCTCCGCTGTCCACCCGCGTCAGGCGCGGCGCGGATACGGTGTCGCCGCGAACCAGGAGCTGGTTCTCGTCCTCCGGCAGGGCAAGCAGCAGACGGTGCAGGGACTCGTCGTCGGCACGGGACTCCTCGACGTCGACGAGCACGAGATCACGATCCGGGTGCTCGGTGTGCAGGGAGCGCCCGAGGCCCCAGAGCGCGGCGGATCCCGGGTCGGCGGGCGCGTCGTCGTGGTCGGCGCACCATGCCTGCCTCGTGAGCCAGACCACGCGCGCGTGTTCGAGACCCTCGGTGTCGAGCAGGCCGCGCAGAAAGCTCAGTCCACGGTGCGTGATCTCCCGGACGGTGGAGGCCGTCGGTGCCGGTCGTGGCCATCGGACGAGGAGGACCGGGTTCTCGTCGCGCGCCTCGGCGGCGAGCGTGGCGAAGTCGGGCGCGTGCGGGTCCACCTCGCGGAACGTCCTCGGGGTGGCGGCGCGAGAACGCACCGGCCACGTGTCGACCCGGTAGAGCTGTGGCCGCTCGCCACCGACGGTGGTGCGGACCTCCGCAGCGGTCACGGGACGCCGAGCGACGGCATCGATCGTGGCCACCGGGGCACCGGTCGGATCGAACAGCTCGATACCGGCTTCCGGACCACCGAGACCGGTGATTCGGGCGCGCACCGACGTCGCCCCGACCGCGTGCAGCCGTACGGCACGCCACTCCACCGGCAGGTGGACGTCCTCCCCCGGGGAGGGATCGCTGCCCTCCAGTGCCCGCAGCGCCGCCTCGAGCAACGCGGGGTGAAGGCCGTAGCCCTCGCCTGCGTCGGTTCCGTTCCCGCCCGTGCGGTCCCACTCGTCCGTTTCCGGTAACGAGGCTTCCACGAACAGGGTGTCCTCGTCCCGCCAGATCCGCCGGAGACCGCGCGTCGCCGTCTCCGGGTGCCATCCGCGTGCCACGAGCCTCTCGGACAGTTCGTCCGGGTCGAGTTCGGTCGCGTCTCGCGACGGCCACCGCGGGGCGGCGGTCGGCTCCTCCGGCGGGATCGCGGCCAGCGTTCCGACGAGGTGACGCGTCCACACTCCGGATTCCTCCGCTGCCCGGCTGTGCAACGTGAAGGTCCGCGTTCCGTCGTCCTGTTCCGGTTCGAGCGAGAGCTGCAGTCGCCTCGCGGTGCCCGCAACAGCCAGGGGCGTCCGCGAGGTTGCCTCCCGCACCCCCATCACGTCCTCGTCCGAGACGGTCGAGAGCGCGTACAGTACCGCATCGAGCAGCGCGGCGGCGGGGACCATCGTCGTGTCGTGAACATCGCATCCCGCCGGCCACCGGCCCGTCGGCGCGACCAGGCCGGTGAACACGACACCGCCGTCGGGCCGGTCGGTTCGTCCACCGAGAAGCGCGTGCTCGGAGGTGTCCAGCCCCAAGTCGGTGAGGTCCTGGGGCGATGTGCGGTCCGATTCGAGCCAGTAGTGCTGCCGCTGGAACGCGTAGGTGGGAAGTGCCACCGGCTTGGCACCCGCTCCGGAGTGGACGGCGTCCCGGTCGACGGTGATCCCGTGCGCGAAGAGCTCCGCCGCCGCGACGCGGACGCGGCTCGCGGCGTCGGCGTCGCGGTGCAGCGAACCCACCACCGCCTCGTGGCCGCTGCCGGTCAGTGCGGCCACGAGCAGCGGGTGCGCGCTCAGCTCCAGGAACGCCGTCTCGTCACCGGGGGCGAGTGCCTCGAGCGCCAGGTCCAGCCGAACCGGCAGGCGCAGGTTGTCGGCCCAGTAACCGCCGTCGAGTTCGCTCCCGTCGAGTCGTTCACCGCGCACCGTGGAGCAGATCGGGACGCGTCCCTCGCGTGGCGCCAGCTCCGAGAGCTCGGAAACGATCGCGTCGAGGATCGGGTCCACCTGCGGCGAGTGCGAGGCGTAGTCCACCGCGATGCGGCGGCAGAACACCCCCTCGGCGTCCAGCTCGCCGAGCAGCGCGTCGAGCGCGCCCGTGTCTCCGGCGACCACGGTGGACTCTGCGGTGTTGACCACCGCCACCGACAGCCCCGGCTCCCGCTCGGCGAGGCGCCGCTCGACCTCGTCGACGGGCAGTCCGACGCTGCCCATCGCGCCGTCGCCGTCGAGCCCCCGGATCAGCCGACTGCGCACCGCGACGACGCGGGCCCCCTCGTCGAGGGTGAGCGCACCGGCGATCACGGCGGCGCCCACCTCGCCCTGGCTGTGCCCGACGACGGCCGCCGGGGACACTCCCCACGACTCCCAGAGCCTGCCGAGGGCCACCGAGACCGCGAACAGCAGCGGCTGGGCCACGTCCACCCGGGCCATCGCCTCGCGCTGCTCCTCGTCGTCGGACTCCAGGAGTTCGACCACGGAGAATCCCACTCGCCCGCGAAGGACTTCGTCGCACTCGACCAGCGCCTCGCGGAAAACCGCTTCCCCGAGCAGCGAGCGGCACATCCCCGGGTACTGGCTGCCCTGCCCGGGGAGGACGAAGACCGGTTGGTTCCGTTTCGCGATCGCCAGTACCGTTCCGCTCGGCCGCGAACCCGCCGCGCACGCACGCAACCGCTCGATCGCCTCCGTCGTCCCGGCTGCCGGAACGACGAGGCGGTGCCGGAACGCGTCACGGGTGGTGGCCAGGCTGTAGGCGGTGTCCACCAGAGAGACCCGGTGGTCGTCGGATCGGGCTTCGAGATGATCGGCCAGCCGCGCCGCGTTCGCGCGCACCGCGTCCTCGGAGTGCCCCGACAGCAGGAGCGGAACGGTCGCGGGAGTCGGGATGTCGCCCTCCGTCCCGGGGTGGTCGACGGATGGCTCGGTCTCGGACTTCGCCGAAGGAGCGGGTGCTTCCTCGACGATGACGTGCGCGTTGGTCCCGGACAGCCCGAAGGAGCTCACGCCCGCGCGCCGCACGTGCCCCGCGCGCTCGGGCCACGGGGTGGGCTCGGTGAGCAGTTCGATGTTTCCGGTGGACCAGTCGATGTGCCGGCTCGGCTCCTCGGCGTGCAGCGAGCGCGGCAACAGCTCGTTGCGCAGCGCGAGCACCATCTTCATCACGCCAGCCGCGCCCGCGGCGGCCTGGCCGTGGGCGATGTTGGACTTGACCGAGCCGAGCCGCAACGGATCCCGCCCGGCACGGTCCGCGCCGTAGGTCGACAACAGGGCGTTGGCCTCGATGGGATCGCCGAGCGTGGTACCGGTCCCGTGCGCCTCGACCGCGTCCACATCGGCTGGGGACAGCTCGGCCGATTCGAGTGCGGCTCGGATCACCCGCTCCTGCGAGGGGCCGTTCGGGGCGGTGAGCCCTTGGCTGCGGCCGTCCTGGTTGACCGCGCTCGCCCGCAGCACGGCAAGCACCTCGTGCCCCCGCCGCTGGGCGTCGGAGAGGCGTTCGAGCAGCAGCATGCCGCACCCCTCGCCGAAGCCCATGCCGTCGGCGTGCTCGGAGAAGGCCTTGCAACGACCGTCGGGGGCCATGCCCCGCTGTCTGCTGAACTCGACGAAACCGGCCGGGCTGGTCATCACCGTCACCCCACCGGCGAGCGCGAGGTCGCAATCGCCGCGGCGCAGTCCCTGCATCGCGAGGTGGAGCGCGGTCAGGCAGGAACTGCAGGCGGTGTCGACCGACACCGCGGGTCCTTCCAGCCCGAGCGTGTAGGAGATCCGCCCGGACGCGGCGCTCGGCAGCGATCCGGCTGTGGCGTGCCCGTCCAGTTCTTCGAGGTCGCCGGTGGCGTAGAAGTTCGGGAAGAGACCCGTGTACACACCGGTCGAGCTGCGCGCCAGCGACGAGGGGCGGATCCCGGCACGTTCGAAGGTCTCCCACGACGTCTCGAGGAGCAGCCGCTGCTGCGGATCGATGTGCCGCGCCTCCCGGGGGCTGATCCCGAAGAAGGCGGGGTCGAACTCACCGGCCTCGTGCAGAAAGCCCCCCTCGTATCCGTATGACTTACCCGGCGCGTCCGGATCCGGATCGTAGAGGCGGTCCCGGTCGAAGCCGGGCCGTTCCGGGAACGACGTGATCGCGTCCCTGCCCTCGGTGAGGAGGTCCCAGAAGTCCTCCGGGGTGTGCGCATCACCCGGATAGCGGCACGCCATCGACACGATCGCGATCGGTTCGCGCGTCGAGGCGACGAGCGCGCGTTTTTCCTGCTGCAGCCGCTCGGACTTCTTCAACGAGGCTCGAAGGGCTTCGGTGAGCTTTTCCTGGTCGGGCATGAGTACCTCTCGGCGTCGCGTGGGGTTGCCGGTCGTGGTCCGGCTATTCGCCCTGTTCCTCGTCGACGAGGCGAAGGAGGTCGTCCACGTTCATCGAGTCGATCTCCCCGGACTCGGTGGAGTCCCCGGTGTCTTCGGTGCCGACACCTTCGGCCACCTCCAGTAGCGGGGTGAGCAGACCGGTCTCCCGCAGCCGTGCGAGCGGTACCGTGGCGAGGAGATCCCGGATGCGCGTCTCCTCGTCGCTCACGTTCCGCCGCGTGGCACCGGCCCCCCAGCCGAGCTTCTCCCCGAGCACGTCGGCGAGGTCCTCCGGCGTGGGGTGGTCGAACAGGAGGTTCGCCGAGAGCGGCGCACCGACCAGTGCCGCCAGCCGGTTGCGGGACTCGACGGCCATCAGCGAGTCGAGACCGAGCTCGCGGACCGGACGATCCGACGGAACCGCCGACGCACCCGACAGCCCCAGGACGACGGCGAGCTCGCCGCGCACCGCCTCGAGCAGCGCTGGATCTCGCTCCGCTTCCGGGAGCCGTTCGAGCCGGGTGGCCAGTTCGGAACCGGTGCCGCGCCCGTCGGCGGCCCGTCGAAGAGGTCCCCGGATCAGGGACCTGAGCATGACGGGCACGGTCTCCGGCCGGGTGGTGACGCGCCGCCGCAGCAGTGCCGTGTCGATCGGAGCCGGGGTGACCACGGTGGTCGATCCGCGCAGTGCGGCGTCCAGCAGCGCCGTACCGGACTCGCGGTCGATCGGCAGCATGCCCGTGCGGTCGAGTCGTTTCCGGAGCTGTTCGTCCAGTTCGGTCGCCAGGCCCGCCTCCGACCAAACGCCCCAGGCCAGGCTGAGCGCGGGAAGCCCTCGGTGCGCGCGGAGCTCGGCCAGGGCGTCGAGAGCCGCGTTCGCCGCCGCGTAGTTGGCCTGGCCGGGACCACCGATGGTGCCCGCCACCGAGGAGAACAGCACGAAAGCGGACAGCTGGATGTTCTCGGTCAGCTCGTGCAGGTGCAGCGCACCGTCCACCTTCGGTCGCAGCACGGTGTCGAGGCGTTCCGGCGTGAGATCACCGATCAAGCCGTCGTCGAGGACGCCCGCGGTGTGGAACACACCCGTCAACGGGCGCTCCGGCGGGATGTCACCGAGTGCTTCCGCCAGTCGCGCCCGATCACCGACGTCGCAGGCCGTGACGGTGACCGTCTCCGCACCGGCCGCTTCGAGCTCGTGTACCAGCGCCTCGGCACCGGCCGCCCGCTTCCCGGACCGGGAGAGCAGCACCAGGTGCCGCACCCCGTGTCGGGCGACGAGATGATGGCAGGTGAATCGGGCGAGTCCGCCGGTTCCTCCGGTGACCAGCACCGTCCCTGACGCGAGCGACGATTCCTCAGCGGTGTCCTCCCCGGGCTCGGAGTCCGGGGCGCGGACCAGGCGGAGTGCCGTGAGGACTCCACCGCGCTCCACGAGTTGGTTCTCCTCCTCCGGTGCGCGCCGCACGAGTGCCGTGAGGTCCGCCTCGTCCCGATCGGTGTCGGTGTCCAGGAGCGCGAGCCCGTGCTCGGGGTGTTCGGCCGAGAACGACCGGCCGAGTCCCCACACGGCAGACATGGCGGGGTTCGGGGGGTGATCGTCGTCGCCGGTGGCGACCGCGTCGCGCAGGACCCACACGACGCGCTCACCTTCCGGGGCGTCGGCGGCGAGCGAGTCCTGGAGCAGGGCGAGTCCCCGGCGAGTCGCCTCCCGGATGCCCTCGGAGGTGGGTTCGAAGTCCGGGAAGCGCACGACGCGCACGGGCTTCGGCTCGTCCGGATCCTGTCGTGCCGGAACCGGACGGGTTTCCACTCGGTGCAGCGAAGTCGCCGGTCGCCGTGGCGGCTGCGGAAGGTCCTCGGTCGCGACGGGACGGAAGGAACACCGGTCCACCGTGGCCACCGGCGAGCCGGTCGGGTCGAACAGCTCGATCCGGAACTCCGCGTCGTCGACGCGGGTGACGCGTGCCCGGAACGCCGTCACGGCGAACGCGTGCAACCGCACCCCCCGCCACTCGACGGGCAGCAGTGGCCCCTCGGTGTCGATGGCGTGGGCGGCCACGGTCTGCACCACCGTCTCCAGTAGCGCGGGATGCAGCCGGAAGGACTCGGCCCCGTTCGAATCGACGTCCGTGGCCAGGTCCTCGGGCAGCGGGGCCTCGACGAACCACGTGTCCCCGCTGTTGCGAACCGTCTCCACCGGGGGAAAGGCGGGGCCGATGTCGATACCGCGCCCCACCAGCCGGTCGCCGGTTTCCACCGCTGCCGGTTCCGCTCCCCCCGGCGGCCACTCCCCGAGCGCGTCGAGCGCCTGGCCGGGGGACTCATCCCCGGTCAGTGTCGCGTTCGCGTGCGTGGTCCACGGTTCGTCCTCGCCCGCGTCCCGAGGCCTACCGCGCACGACGACCGAACGCGCCCCGCTCTCGTCGCCGGGGCTCACCGTGAGCTGGACGCGCCACGCACGCCGGTCGTCGAGCGGCCACTGGGAATCGACGGTCAACGAGGTGAGATCGGCTCCCAGTTCGACAGCGGCGTGCAGCACCAGTTCGACCACCGCGGCCGCGGGAACGACCGGTGTCTCGTGGACACGTTGCTCGAACAGCCAGGGATGTGTGGCGGGCTCGAAGCCGCCGGAGAACAGCACGCTGCCGTCCGGCAGCTGCGTGCGGGCCACCGCGATCGGGTGTTCTCCCGCTTCGAGACCGAGGGTCCGGGCGTCGCCTCGCGAGGTCTCCGGGACGTCCAGCCAGTAGTGCTCCCGCTGGAACGCGTAGGTCGGCAGCTCGACGGCACGTGCCCGGGAACCGTCCCAGACCGTGTTCCAGTCCACCGGGATGCCGTGGGCGAACAGTTCCGCCGCGGCGATCCGCAACCGAGCCCGGGGATCCTCGTCCCGAACCAGGGACCCGACGACCGCCTCGTGACCGTCCCCTCGCAGCGGTGCGGTCAGCAGCGGATGCGCGCTGATCTCCAGGAACGCGGTCCGGCCGCCTGGGGCCAGCGCGGTCAGGGCGCGATCCAGGCGCACCGGATGCCGCAGGTTGTCGGCCCAGTAAGCACCGTTCAGCTCCGCACCGGTGAGCCGCTCACCGCGCACCGTCGAGTAGATCGGGACCTCACCCGCACCGGGGGCCAGTGCGGCCAGCTCCCGGCGGATCGGATCCAGGATCGGATCCACCTGCGGTGAGTGGGAGGCGTAGTCGACCGCGATGCGGCGGCAGAACACACCCTCGGCGTCCAGCTCGGACATGAAGCGTTCGAGTTCGGCACGATCGCCTGCCACACCCGTGGACCCGGTGGTGTTGACCGTGGCGACCGAGAGACCGTCGCGCCCGGCGAGACGCCGTTCCACCTCCTCCACCGGCAACCCGACACCGGCCATCCCACCGTCCCCGTCCAGACCTTCGACGAGGCGGCTGCGCACCGCGACGACGCGCGCCGCGTCCGCCAGGCTCAGGCTCCCCGCGACGACCGCTGCCGCGACCTCCCCCTGGCTGTGACCGACCACCCCGGACGGCTGGACACCCCGGCTCCGCCAGAGACGCGCGATCGCGACCGCCACGGCGAACAGCAGCGGCTGGACCACCGTCACCCGTTCCATAGCCTCACGTTGCGCCTCGTCGTCGGCCTCCAGCAGCTCGACCACCGAGAAGTCGGTGTGGGGGCGAAGCGCCCGATCGCACTCGTCGAGCGCCTGGCGGAACACGCGGTCGGCGAGCAGCTCGCGGCACATGCCGGGATGCTGGCTGCCCTGGCCGGGGAAGACGAAGACCACCTGCGATCGCTCTCCGCGCGCCCGGACAGCACCGGACGGCATCGTCCCCTCGGCGACCGACCGGAGCGCGTCGACGGCGTCCTCGCCGCCGACGGGAAGCGCGAGCCGTTCCCGGTGCACGTCGCGTGTCGTGACCAGGCTCCAGGCCACGTCCCGGAGTGCGGTGGCGGCTTCGTCGGATTCCGCGGCGGCGAGCCGTGGGGCCAGGCGCTCGGCGAGGCGTGCGGCGTTGGCACGGAGGGCTTGCGCACCGCGTCCGGACAGGACCAGCGGCAACGGGGTCGGAAGTGCTCGCGGCGCGGTGTCGAGCTCCGAGCGCGGGGTCGGGTCGGAGCCGTCCTCGTCCGGTTCGGGGGGCAGCGGTGCCTCCTCGACGACGAGGTGGGCGTTGGTACCGGAGATCCCGAACGAACTCACGCCCGCGCGGCGGACGTGCTCCTCCCGGCGTGGCCAGGGCACGGGTTCCGCGAGCAGCCGGACGTGCCCCGTCGACCAGTCGACGCCGGTCGACGGCTTCTCGGCGTACAGCGATCGGGGTAACCGCTCGTTCCGGAGCGCGAGCACCATCTTCATCACACCGGCCGCACCAGCGGCCGCCTGCGTGTGGCCGAAGTTGGACTTGACGGAGCCCAGGTACAGCGGCGCCTCCGGGCCACGTCCCGTGCCGTAGGTCGCCAGTACGGCGTTGGCCTCCATCGGATCGCCGAGCGTCGTGCCGGTGCCGTGCGCCTCCACCGCGTCCACGTCTTCCGGACCGAGGCCTGCCGCGGTCAGCGCGGCCCGCATCACCCGCTCCTGCGAAGGACCGTTCGGCGCGATCAGCCCCTGACTGCGACCGTCCTGGTTGGTGGCGCTCGAGCGCAGCACCGCCAGCACCTCGCGTCCGTTGGCCCGCGCGTCCGAGAGCCGTTCGAGCAGCAGCATCCCGCAGCCCTCCGCCCAACCCACACCGTTCGCGTCGGCGGAGAACGGTTTGCAGCGACCGTCCGGCGCCGCCGCGTACTGCCTGCTGAACTCGATGAGGATCGAGGGGGTGGCCATCACCGTGACCCCGCCCGCGAGCGCGAGGTCGCACTCACCACGCCGCAGCGCCTGCATCGCGGTGTGGATGGTGACCAGCGACGAGCTGCAGGCGGTGTCCACCGAGACGGCGGGTCCCTGGAGCCCGAGCGTGTAGGCGATGCGTCCGGAGACGAGACTTCCCGCGCCTGCCGCGACGTTGTGCCCGTCGAAGTTCGTGTTGTCGTGCCCCAACCGCGACAGGTAGTCGTTGTACATGACGCCCGCGTAGACGCCGGTGAGGCTGCCCTCCAGGGAGGATGGCGGCACCCGCGCGCGTTCCAGGAGTTCCCAGCAGGTCTCGAGGAGCACGCGCTGCTGCGGGTCGAACCGCTCGGCCTCTTTCGGGCTGATCCCGAAGAACTCGGGGTCGAACAGGCCCGCGTCGTGCAGGAAACCGCCTTCCTTGGCCGTCGAGCGCCCCGGCGCGTCCGGATCGGGATCGTAGACGTCCTCGACGTTCCACTCCGGACGATCCGGGAAGTCGCCGATACCGTCACGCCCCTCGTCGAGCAGCTGCCACAGTCCCTCGGGCGTGTCGGCTCCCCCCGGGTAGCGTCCGGCCATCGACACGATGGCGATCGGCTCGTTGTTGCGGTGCAGCTCGTCGGCGAGTCGGCGCTTGGTCTCCTTCAGCTCCGCGGTCGCCCGCTTCAGATACGTGCGTAGCTCTGGGTCGGTCGCCAAGTCGAATAACCTTTCCGAGGGAGCCGGATTCCAGCCGGTGTCCGGGAGTGGGGTGTCCGTCCGGCCCGGGTGGGCTCACCGGTTCGAGATCTCTTCGTCGAGGATTTCGAGCAGCTCCTCGTCCGAGGCTTCCTCGAGTTCCTGCCGTTCCACGTGCTGGTCGTCCTGGCTCTGCCGCTGCCGATACGTCAGATCGAGCAACCGCCGTGTCGCTCCGCTGCGCTCGAGCGCTTCCGGTGAGAAGCGTTCCAACGCGGCCACGAGCTCGCGCGCCTGCTCGGCCTCGTCGGGCTCCCCCTCGTCCGGGGTGAGGAGCTCCGAGAGGCGATCGGCGAGCGCCTGCGCGGTGGGATAGCTGAACAGGAGATCCACCGGGAGTTTCTCCCCGACCAGCCCGGACAACCGGTTGCGCACCTCCACCGCCATCAGCGAGTCGAGTCCGAGCTCCTGCAGGGCCTGCTGTGCGGGCAACGCTTCGGCGGAGCCGAACCCGAGTACCGCCGCGATCTCCGCGCGCACCGCCTCCAGCACGACACGGGGACGCTCCGCCTCCGACGACCGCAGCAGCGTGTCGGCGAGCGTCGTCCCCTCCCGAGCACGCTCGCTCGATTCCCGCGCCGGCACGAGGCCGCGCAGCGGCGGCGGTGCGCTCGCGACACCACCCGCCTCCCGGAGGGCGCCGCGGTCCAGTGGTACCGGCGCGAGTACCGCCTCGGGCCTGGCGAGTGCCTCGTCGAACAGCCGCATCCCGCTCTCGGGGTCGATGAACCGCAACCCCTCGCGCCGCAGCCGACGCCGCAATGCCTCGTCCATGTCGGCCGCCATGCCGGACTCGGACCACGGCCCCCAAGCCAGGCTCGTCGCCGCCAACCCCAGCGCTCTCCGTCGCGACGCCAACGCGTCCAGCGCGGCGTTGGCCGCCGCGTAGCTACCTTGGGCGGCACTGCCGAACGTGCCCGCCACCGAGGAGAACAGCACGAACGCCGACATCGGCGTCGACTCGGTCAACTCGTGCAGCAGCAGCGCCGCGTCGACCTTGGCGCGAAGGGTCGCCTCCACCCGCGCGTCGGTGAGATCCGCGAGCAGACCGTCATCCACGATTCCCGCCACGTGCACGACCGAACGCAGCGGATGGTCCGAGGGGATAGTGTCGAGCGCCGCCGCCAGCTCCTGGCGGACGGACACGTCGCACGCGCGGAGGGTCACCGTCTCCGCACCGAGTTCCTCGAGCTCAGCGACCAGGTCGTCGGCGCCGGGCGCTTCGGTACCGGAGCGCGACAGCAGCAGCAGATGGCGAACACCGTGCTCGGTGACGAGATGACGGCTCACGATGCGACCGAGCCCACCGGTGGCCCCGGTGACGAGCACGGTACCCGAGGTGTCGAACCGAACACCTGAGTCATCGGTGGTGTCGGGTAGCGAGGACGTGGCTTCGACAGGGGTGAGTCGAGGGACGTGCGGGGTCCCGCCACGCAGCACCAGCTGGGGTTCGTCGGGGGGCAGTGCCCGCAGGGCACTGTCGAGTGAGGCGTGGTCGAGCTCGGCATCGACGTCGAGCAGTACCAAGGATCGGTCGGGGTGTTCCGACTGCGCGGTCCGGCCCAGTCCCCAGACCGCCGCAGCGGCCGGGGACGTCGCTTCGTCACCGATCGCCATCCCGTTGCGCGTCACCCACACCAGCCGCGTCCGTCCGAGTACTTCGGAGCCCAACCACGCCTGGATCCAGGAGAGCGCGCACTTGGTCGCATCTCGAACAGCGTCCGAGGTCGGGGGGAGATCCGGCCACTCCACCACGATCGTCGGTGTCTCGTCCGTGTCGGTCGATTCGGTCGTCAGGGCGGTGACATCCGTTTCGAACGCGGGCAGGTGCCGGAAGGTTCGGGACTCCCCGCTCGTCGACTCGGACGGCATCGGATCGGGGTCGACAGGTTCGAGCGCGATTCGGAAGAGGTCGTTCTCGTGTCGGGGAGCCAGAAATCGGTGCATCGGAGCCCGGTGCGCGGTGAACCCCTCCAGGTGAAACACCGGTTCCCCGGCCGCGCCCCGACCGACGAGGTCGTCCACCCGTGTCATCGACTCCTGGGAACTCGAACCGGCGCCGGTCGCGGTTCGAACCGTGCGGTGCCGTCCGTTCCAGACGAGCCGTTCGATGTGGAAGGGCAACTGCGGTGTGCCGTCCTCGATGTGGCCGGAAAGCGACATGGCCACCGCGAAGGCGTTGTCGAGCAGGCCGGCGGGTACCGGAGTCCCCTCTGGATCGACGCCTTCCGGAACCGTGAAGGAGCCGTGGCAGGCGTCACCGGTGTTCCGGAATCCGGACAGCCACCGCCAGCGTGGCCCCCAGTCGACCTCCACCGCACGCAAGGAGTCCAGGAGTGAATCGGTGGTTTCCATCTCCTCCGGGGGCGGAACGGCCGGAAGTACGGGAAGCCCGGCGGGTTCGTCGGTGGGTGTGAGGTGGGCGTGGGCGTGCACGGTCCACTGGTCGTGCTGCCAACTGGCCACCGTCGCCCGCAGCATCTCGGACTCGCCCGTGTCGTCATCGTCAGGCACCAGATGCACCTGCACCGGCAAGTCGGCCTCGGCCTCATCGACCACCAACGCCGCCACGAACCGCACATCCACCAACGCCACCGACCGGCCCGGCCACCAACTCGCCGCGACCGCCAACAACACCGACACATGAAACGCCCCCGGCACCACCACCCGACCAAACACCCGATGATCCGCCAAATACGCCTGCACCCCAGGACCCACCCGCAACGCATGCACCGCCCCACCAGCAGGAAGCACCTGCCGCGTTCCCCCCAACGACCAACGACACACCTCACCCGACACATCACCAACACCCGAACCAGCCCCCACCACCTCGGGCGGACTCAACCAGTAGTGCTCCCGCTGGAACGCATACGTCGGCAACAGCACGGGTTTGGCCCCACTGCCGTGGTAGAACGCGTCCCAATCCGGGGCATGCCCGGCCGTGTGCAACGCGCCCAACGCCGCCACAAAGGATTCCGCCTCACCCAACTGGCCGGACGAATCACCCCCAGCACGCAGGGCGGGAATCAACCGGGTCGCCACGTCATCCGGCACGCACTGGGCCGCCATCGCACTGGCGGTGTTGTCCGGACCACACTCCACGAACACATCCACCCCAGCAGCCAACGCCGTCTCAACACCGTCGGCGAACCGCACCGGCTGCCGCACATGCCGCGCCCAATACCCCGGCGAGCACATCTCCTCACCCGTCAACAGTTGCCCGGTGACATTACTGACCACCGGAAC
>NZ_FOMZ01000009.1:239862-294080 GCF_900112765.1 Actinopolyspora alba | reverse complement strand
CGTTAGTGAGTTTTTCGATGTGGGTGTTGTTGGCGGTGAGGGTGGTGCCGTCCGGGCGTTGTAGGTGCAGTGTCGGTACCGGTGTGCCGGTGTCGTCGTCGAGCAGTACCGAGTGAGGCTCGCCGGTGTTGAAAGCGTGTGACTCGCCCCATTGCCGTAGGGCCACCATGGCGGTGAACAGTTGTTCACCGGAGTGGGTGAGGACGTATTCCTGCCGTTTGCCCGATGCGGCGGTCTGTCGGTCGAGGATGCCGTGGGCGACGAGCCGGCGGAGTCGGTCGCTCAGGATGTTCTTGGCGACACCGAGGTTGCGCTGGAAGTCGCTGAACGCCCGGGTCCCGTCTAAGGCGTCGCGGAGGATCAGCAGGCTCCACCTGTCCCCGACGAGGTCCACGGCGCGCGCGAGAGCGCAGGGAGGGTCGGACCACCCGTCGGAGGGCGCGGCTGGGTGTCCTGACCCGGCGGGTGGTGTGGTCACGGCAGACCCCCAAACAGATCGGTTGCATATTGCTACCTTTATGACTACATTCCGATTGGTTTCATACTACTACCAGCCCGAGAATGGATGTCGGCTTTGACGTGCCCGCCCTGCCCGCCGTCGACCCTTCCTCGCCTGGAATCAAAGTCTGCCGTCTGCGCGACCTGGGCTCAGCGGTACCACCGGTGCCCGTACAACTGGCGAAGAATCCCAGTTGCACGGCGGAGTGCCACACCTGAGTCGGCATTGCGTTCCTGGACATCTCCAGGAGCGCAATGCCGAGACGGTAGATTTCGACAGGTCACAGCGCACTCTGCCTTCCGACACGAGGTCGTGACACGATCGCACTTCGCATGTAGGGCCGTTTTGGTAACTCAAGGGCGGATCGGGAAGCGTGAAAAGAGGTGCAAGACTGCCGAAGAATCACCTCGGAAAGAGTTCACGTGAAGGACACTTGCCTTCGCGCAATCTGTGGCATCGTCATCCTTCGGAAGATTAATACACGCAGTCGAAAGGGTAAGCACGACTGGGGAGGTAATTGAGCGGGATGTCTATTGAAAACAGCGAATCTGTCCACATTCGTGGAGGGGCCGCGGAGCCCGGACCGCTGCAGCTCGAGGATATCCAAGCGTGTGGCGACAAGAGCGCCGATGTCCAATGGATCCCTATCGAAGAGCTGGTCCTGACGAAGTCACCTCGGACCGCGGGGGAGAACAACGAGCACACGCGGGCCCTGGCGGAGTCGGAGGACGAGCTGCCGCCGATCATCGTCCAGCGGGGTACTAACCGGGTGGTCGATGGAATGTACCGAGTTCGCGCCGCACAGCTCCGAGGGGAGCACGCGATCCGGGCTCGTTTTTTCGACGGAGACGATGAGAACGCGTTCGTGCTGGCAGTTCGCCTAAATGTCAAGCACGGGCTGCCGCTAACATTAGCCGAGCGCAAGGAGGCCGCCGGACACATCCTGCACGCGCACCCAACTTGGTCGAACAGGGCGATCGCGAAGGTCGCTGGGCTGTCGCACAAAACAATCGCCGGGCTGCGTGAGAAGAGCAACCTTCCTGAAATACAGGCCAGGGTCGGCCGCGACGGCCGTGAACGGCCTCTAAGCACGACATCCGGTCGTGAGCGTGCCAAGTCGATCCTCGAGAACAGCCCGACCTCGTCCTTGCGCGAGGTGAGCGCGGTTGCCGGAGTTTCTCCGGGCACCGTACGTGCCGTACGGGAGCAACTCCGGCAAGACAGCCGAGAGATCCCGAACCCCCGCTCTGCTGCTCCCGCGTCGAGCACGAAGATGCCGCACCGGAAAGTCGCGGCGCGGCGGCGCGACAGACCAGCCGATCCTGAGGCGGTGCTGCGCGCGCTCCGCGCCGACCCGTTGCTGCGGTTTACTGAGTCCGGCCGCCTGCTGCTAAGCATTCTGGCGGTGGCCTCGATGGATGCCGACGCCTACGAGCGCCTCATCGTGGATCTGCCGGAGCATTGCGTCGATCCCGTGGCGGAACTCGCGGCTGCGAGCGTCGATGCGTGGCAAGAACTGACGTTCCGCTTGGACCAGCGGCGGTCGTCGTCATCTGGCCCGGACTGAGCGATTGTCCAGGCGGGGTTCGACAATGCCTTGAGCCCGGCTCTCCGATGTCGATCCGGCAGAGGCAGAATCCGCGGCAGTACCCTCATCTGAACTTAGATTCAGGTCGTCGGATTTTTTCGGTGGGTGTTTCCGGCCAGACCACTGACTCTCGCGACGCAGATTCTTCTTCTTTTATGGGCGTTGACAGCACTACTAGATCGCTCGCGCACCAACAGGACCGCATACCGCGATGGATCCCCCATATGGACGATCCTGCACAAGGAACACTTCCGCGCCTCCAGAATCTGCTCTGGCAGCTTGACCGACCCTTGGGGCCCGCCAGAAATTGTGACATCCACAACACGATCAAGCTGTGTCTATACGGTTGGCGTGTTCACTTGACGACCCCAAGGAAGCAGAATTAGTCTCACTTTCAGTAATCAGCAGAACTGGTTCGAATCGACTACTTCCGTACTGATCTGACGGCACTCAAGCCATCGCACGACGTCTTGCCGTATTGCACTTTCATGGAGGAGTAACGACATGGCTGATTCCTCGACGACCATAGAATCCACGGACAATGCTGTTGCACAGGATGCCGCGCAACAGTCCTTCGATCCCTACGACTGGAGATCCGTCCGCGACCAGTTCCTGCTGTCGCCCGAACTCGCGCATCTGTCGAATTTTTACTTCGCCTCGAACCCAACGCCGGTTCGCGACGCGATCACGCGCTACCGGAGGGCGTTCGATGAGGATCCCCACGGTTTTCTCGACGACAACATGTTCCGCCGCGATGAGGATATGCTATGGCGGAACGTATGCGCCGCCGCAGCCGAATACATCGGCGGGCAGTCTAACGAAATCGCTCTCACCAGCAGCACCACGACGGGTCTTGCCCTGATCCACAACGGTCTCCGCCTGAAGCCCGGCCAGGAAATTCTTACCACTACGCACGAATTCTACCCTCACTACGAATCAATACGGTTGGCAAGCGACAAATGGGGCGCGAGCATGCGCGAAATCCCACTTTACGAGTCGTCGTTCCACTTCTCTGGCGATGAGGCCGTCGAGCGAGTACGCGCCGCTGTGCGCTCGAATACCCGAGTCTTCGCAGTCGCTTGGGTCCATTCAAACACCGGCGTGCGGCTACCGATGGCCGCAATCGCGGAAGCTATTGCTGAGGTGAATCGAAACCGCGACGAAGAGGATCGTATCCTGCTGGTAGTAGACGGGGTGCATGGTTTTGGCGTGGTAGACGAAGACGTCGCGAAGATGGGTTGCGACTTTTTTTCTGCGGGCACACACAAGTGGATTCTCGGCCCGCGTGGAACTGGAATCGTCTGGGCAAAGCCGGAAAATTGGGCTCTGGTGCAGCCGACGATTCCCAGCCTCATGGCCAAGGAGCCGTCCAATGCCTGGCGACAAGGCCGGCCACCGGCTGACCCGGACGCAGGCTCGTGGATCAGCCCCGGAGGATTCTTCGCGTACGAACATCAGTGGGCCACGGTGGAAGCGTTCAACTTCCACTGGCAGATCGGAAGAAAGCGGGTCCAGAACCGAATCGCCGAGATGAACAGCCTGATCAAGGACGGTCTGGCGGATATGGAACATGTCACGCTGCATACACCGCTTGACCCGGAGCTGTCTGCAGGTATCGTTACCTTCGATGTCCATGGTTACAATCCACGAGACGTTGTTCAGATTCTCCGCAACAATCGAGTTATAGCGAGTTGCACGCCGTATGCGGATCCACGCGTGCGACTGTCTGCCGGAATTGTCAATTTCCCGGAGGACGTCGAGATGGCTCTGGCGGTAATTCGGTCACTAGCCTAATCGGTCTTGCTCGTTTTCCCGATTCTTGAAATGGCGTGCAGGTGTGTCGGCTGCTCAAGCGGCTAGCGGACCTGCTGCGAGTCCGATGTCGCTGAGCGTTGAAAGCGCCTGAACTTCAGGAGGAATCAAGTGGGCGATCGAGGAGGCACGGTCGCGGCCGGCGCGGAGATGAGCGCGGACGTGGCTGTCGTCGGAGCGGGCCCAGCCGGACTGTACGCGGCCTACTGCGCGGGATTCCGAGGGTTGTCTAGCGCGATAGTCGACGTGCTACCGGAGCCGGGCGGCCAGATCGCGGCCCTCTATCCAGAAAAGAAGATCTACGACGTTGCCGGCCACGTGGCCGTGCGAGGTCGAGAACTGGTCGACAACCTAGTCGCCCAGGTCGCACCCTTTCATCCGCACTACCTTCTCGGCCGGACAGCGGCCTCCCTGACCCTGGATGAGGAGTCGGGCTGGTCGGTCGGACTGGAGGATGGCGGGAGGATTCGAGCGCAGGCAGTCGTGATCGCGGGAGGACTCGGACGTTCCGTCCCGCGTACGTTGCCCTGTCTACGGCCATACGAAGGACGTGGAGTAGCATACCACGTGCCGCACCTCGATGACCACCGGGATCGCGACGTGGTGATCGTCGGTGGTAGTGACAGTGCGGTTGACTGGGCTCTCGCTCTCGCTCCGATCGCACGGTCCGTCACGGTCGTCCATCGGCGCTCATCTTTCCGTGCCCACGAGCACAGCGTCAGACAAATGTATGCGACGGCTGGCATTCACGTGTTGACCGATACACAGGTGACGAACTGTGATGGCGTGGAGCGGTTGGAAGAAGTACGGGTCCGGACCGGCGAAGAAGAAGTGACGCTGCCCGCACAAGTTCTCATCGCGGCACTGGGATTCATCACCAGCCTGGGCCCGATCGCGGACTGGGGACTTCGTGTGGAGAATCGTCAGATCGCGGTCGACAGCTCGATGCGGACGAACTTACCACGGGTGTACGCGGTCAGCGATATCTGTACCTACGAGGGGCGCGTCCCACTTATCTCGGTGGGGTTCGGCGACGCGGCGATCGCCGCGAATCACGTGGCAGTCGAACTTCTTCCCGGTTCCCCTCTCGCGCCTGAACATTCCACCGACCGCGAGGCCGCTCCGCTGCTATGACTCAGTACACATTAACCATCCTTCCGACAGGAACAAAGGTCGTGCTACCCGCGAAATCTCGTCTCACTGAAATCGAGTTCGAGATCTTGCAGAAGCCCATCCCATTCGGATGCCGTTCCGGATCATGCGGAGTATGCGTGATCGAAGTGCTGGAGGGATCTGACTCCCTCGGCCAACCTGACGACAACGAGCTCGACTTCCTCGAAGATCTCGGCCGACCCGGCGGTGACCACCGCTTGGCCTGTCAATGCCGGCTGTACGGCAACGCGAAGGTCCGCCCCGCGGCCGACACATGAACTGCTCGGGCAAACGTTCGAGCACACACAAGAAAGGTGACAAAAAGATGAATCGCGTGATCAACGTTGGTTATGGGGAGCACACCCCGGAGCGCACCCCGTTCCTCAACGCGACCGCCTCGGCGAAGCTACGTACCGAGATCGACGAGCAGCTCGACCAGCAGGTCGTCGAATGGTACGCCAATGTCTCCGAGGCTGCGCACCTCGAGGGCAAGAATGTCGATTCTGAGTACTACAAGCGGAATCTGATCGAAACCGCCTGGCGCATCCGGATGCTGCGGGTGGCCGAAGCGAAGGCACTGGTGGAGATAGCCAAGGTAAGCCCAGAGGCGGCACAGGTCTGGGCAAACTACGAACAGGAGGAGATGCTCCACGACGAACTGTTCATCGCCGACCTTGAGAAGGTCGGTGTATCACGCGAGCAGTTCCTGGCCACCGAACCCTATCTGTCGACCAAACTGCTGTCCGGCTACTTCTCCTACCTCCTGGATCACGAGGGTCCGCTCGGCGTGGTGGCGTACTCCTATCTGGTCGAGTACGTGAATGTGAAGCTGGAGCCCAGGAAGCTGGAGGCGCTGAAGGGCTCAGTCGGCGAGAGCAATATCGGCGGTCAGATTAACCACTCGCACACCGACGTGAACGAAGACCACCCCGGCGAGGTGTGGGAGGCCGTCCGGCACCTGCTTCGCAGCGAGGATGACATCGCCGCCTTCAAGCGGTACCTCCGCGAGCACCAGACGATCCTCGGGCAGTACTTCGAGGAGCTCCATCGGGACACCATTGCCAAGGCCGAGAAGCAGTCGGCCTGAGCCTGTTCTCCGTGCGGGGGCGCGGCGTCGCGTCGCGCCCCCGCCCGCCAGTGAGGAGGCGGATTGAGCATGGAAAACACCTTGGGAGTACTGCTGCTCAGCCACGTCGGGTTCTCGTTCATGGAGGACCTCATCGGCACGGTCACGGCGCGAGGGGTGAAAACTTGCGTGCTCAGCTCGCTGCCGGAACCGAGGCACCAAGTATCCAGACCTGAGCAGCTCATCGAGCTCGCCGACGAGCTCCACGTGACCAGCGAGCACGTGCTGACCCCAGAGGACGTCGATGCCTATATCGACCAGCTGGAGGCCACGGGTACATCTGTGCAGTGCTGTCTCACCGTCTGGGAGGGGTACCGGCACTTGATGGCGTCGGCCAACGCTCGCCTCGGCGTGCCAGACCTGGACGAGAAGCAAATCCTGAAACTACGCGACAAGCTAACGCTGCGGAATCGGCTCGCCGACGTCGGCTTAACCCGGGGCCGAGCGTCCGCGCTCACCCCCACGACACTCGCTGAGCGGCAACGCGAGGGCGGCCGCTATTTCGTGAAACCGGTCAGCGGTATCGCCTCGTTCGGAACGTTCCCGCTCACCCCCGAGACGACCTGGTCCGAACTGGAACGCCTCACCTTGGAAGCTCGTTCCGACACGGTCTACGCAAACACCTTCGCCACCACCGCTGGCCCGTTCTCGCAATCCGGCACGGACCTGAACAACGGCGCGGACTCGGCCGTGAGCGCGCCCTCCGGTGTGGGCTGCGAGGTGGAGTTCCTCATCGAGGATTACGTGCCTGGACAAGAGTTCAGCTTCGAGGTGGTCGTCGTCGACGGTGATCCGTATGTGGTGGCCGTGCACGAGAAGTGCGAGGTGACGGAGTCGACGGGCACCGTGCTCGAGAACGCCTGCGTCAGCCCACCGACGACTCTGTCGCAGGAAGAAGTCGCCGCCGGGATCCGGTGGACGACGAGGGCGCTGACCGCTCTGGATCTCCGCTGGGGCTGTTTCCATGTCGAAGCGCGGTACGCCTCGTCCGGCTGGGATCTGATCGAGGTCAACCCGCGCGTCGGCGGCAGTCTGATTTCGCCCAGCGTGGCGGCGCTGACCGGCGGTCCGGGGATGCTCGATTTGTGGCTGGACTTGCTGCTTACCGCCAGCCAGCCGGGTGGATTCCTGAAGACGCTGAAGGGGCTGTCGTTCGGGATGGACGGCACCACGCCGAGCCCGAACGCGACGTTCTTCCGCGTTTTTTTCACTGGCCCCGGCACCATCCGTGAGGTGGGTCTGAACGATGACCTCCCGTTTCAGCCGCTTCTGTCGCATGTCCTTCTCAAGCCCGGTGACGTCGTGGAGGCGTCCTCGCGTGAGGTCTTCCTCGGTCAGGTGCTCTGGCGCATGGACCTGGCCGACCGGGATGACCTCCTTGCTGAGCTGCTTCCCGCTTCCATGCGCGCGATCGAAATCATGTACGAGACGGAGAGCGGATGATGACCGGACCGATCCTCATCATCGTCGACTACAATCTCAGCCGGATCGACGAGGTACGCCACCTGCAGGAGTATGCGCGCGAACGCCACAGCGCGACCGTGATCCTGATCCGTGCTGATCCCACTGAAACCGATCATGCCATCGCCGACGAGGTAATCGACCTCGATCCACTCAGCGACGACTTTGCCGAGTTAGGGGAGAAACTACTCGCCGACCGGCGCGAGCGAATCAAGGCAGGCATTGTCTTCTCCGACAATGCCGTGCGCAGTGGGGTCGAGTTGCTCGAGCGGCTGGGTGTCGCGGTCGACTCGCCACACCTGGCCGAGGGCGCGTTCTCCAAGCACAGCTACCGGCTTGGCGAATCGCGCGTGGCCGACCTGCTAACCGCGCAAGGGATAATGGTGCCCGCATTCGCCAAGATCTCCTCATTCGAGGAGTTGAGCGTGTTCGCACGTGACCATGCCGAGGAGGGCTTCGTCGTTAAGCCCGCCGTGGAGGGAAACAACCGAGGCGTCGTCGCGGTCCGTCCCGGCGACGACCTAACGGCGGCGTTCGCCGAGGTCCTCCCCTATCTGGATAGCGGGGTCATCTGCGAGGAGTTCATCCCGTACCGCCGTGAGTACTCCTTCGATGGGCTGGGATCGCTGGAGTTCCTCACCGAGAAGATCAGTGCACGCGGACGGTATCCCGTCGAGATTGCGCAGGTGCTGCCCGCCGCAGTGGACGAGTACGAGCTCGTGACGTTGAAACGAACAGGGCGGCAGGCGAACTTGCTGGTCGGTCAGCGCAACGGGCCGTTCCACAACGAGATCAAGCTGAGCGACGACGGACTGAGCGCCGCGATCGTGGAGCCAAACCGGAGACCTGCTGGGATGAAGATCTGGTCGATGGCCCGATGGGTCTACGGGATCGATTTGCACCATCGCTGGGTCGACACGGCATTTGGTACGGCCGCCAACACGGGGCAGCTGGTGCCTCGTTGCTCGGCGGCGACGGTCATGCTCGGCGTCGGGAGCGACCGCTCGTTCTCGCCGGATGACGTCGCGGTGGGAGCGAATCCATTCGCGGAGGCGGTGCAGGCCACCGCCGAATGGTTTGGCCTGGGCGAGGGGGAATTGACCATCATGGAGTTCTCCTGGTTATCGCCCGCGCGCCGCGAGCTGCACGCGGTAGCCCGTGACAACGCAGATTTCGCGGCGCAGGGCTGCGTTGTGCTACACGGCGACCGCGCCGACATCCGCACCGTCGTGTACGCCTTGCGCGAGGCATGGTCTGACGCCTTGGATCGCGCTCTCAACGCCCCCACTCCCGTTAGGAGAGGCTTATGAAAATCCTCATCCTGCACCGCGTGCCCTACTTCAAAATTGAATACCATCGTGGAATCGACCACAGCCAGCACGAGGTCACTTACTTTGGAACTGACCAGGCTCTGGCAACCCTGCCCTCTGACCTGCGCTGCGAACGGGTGAGTCGCCCGGGGGCGCGCTCGGCGTTCGAGGAGGCCCAGGAGTGGCTGGCGGAGATGACTCGCGCCTTCGATCGTGTCATCTCGATGTCGGAGTACGAGCTGCTCGACGCCGCTCGGCTGCGTGAGCAGCTGAATATCCCGGGTGCATCGGTGAAACAGGTTGCCCTTGCCCGTGACAAGCCCCTGATGAAAGAGGCGGTTGAAGCGGCAGGTATCCGTGTGCCGCGCTTCCTCCCGTTGCCACGTTTCCTCGAACTCGCCGGCCAGGTGCCTTGGGACGGCCAAACCGTCCTCAAACCGAATCGTGGCGCGTCCAGCGAGGACGTACTCGTATTCGATACCCCGGGGCAAGTCGCCGCGGCGATCGCCGAGGGGCGAACCGGCGTCGCCCGGGTCGACGCTGGCAGTGACCTGGAGGAGCTTGCGGTTGAGGAGTTCGTCTCCGGCCCGATTAGGCACTTCGACGGTCTGGTGCAGGGCGGCGAGGTTCTGATCCTCAGTGGGAGCGAATACGTGGGCACCTGCCTGGCATACGCACAGGGCATGCCGATGGGGTCGTTCCAGATCGAGATCTCCGAGGAGACTCGCGACTGGGTCTCGCGCGCTCTGTCCGCTGTGCGGATCGAGGACGGCAGCTTCCATCTCGAGGCGATCGTCCACGGGGGAGAACTCGTCTTTCTCGAGGTCGGGAACCGAGTGGGGGGTGCCGACGTGGTGGCGACCGTCGAGCTGGCCACCGGAGTCCACCTGCCGTCATACGAGCTGCGCGTCCTGCTCGGCGAGTCCCTCATCGGGACGCTCCCCGAACCACCCACCGATCGAAGCTGGTACGGCTGGTTCGTCCATCCCGGCCATCATCTGGCTGGGATGGGGTTCCGGGGCCTCGACGGTACCGAGCCTTTCCGGCATAGTCCGCACGTGGTCGCCTGGAACGAACTGCTGCCTGGCACACCGTTGCCCGACCACATCACCTACCAGGCCGGAGAGACGGTTCTCACCGGGATCACTGTGAGCGACACTCCCGAGAAGACCCGCGACTGGATCGTCGACTTGTTCGGCGCCCTTTCCGTCACCACGGCTCCGGAAGAGGTCTCGGCATGACGAAGTATCAAGCGGCACCGGAAACCGTGGCCTGTGACCGCCGCCCAGCCCCCCACGGTGGGCCTCCGTCAACGACCGCCCTCAACGATCTCGTGGACCGGTACGTGGACGACATGGCTGTGTTGGATCCATGCCAAGCCGAGGTGATGGGCATCTCCGGGCGGGAGGGACAGCTGACCGATTTCGACCCGGAGACGGTGCAGGCGCGATCGGAGTTGGCCCGTCGCACGTTGAGGACGATCGACGAGACACCGGTCGTGGGGGAAGCGGAGCGAGTCGCTGCGGCGATGCTGCGTGAGCGGCTTGCCACTGAGGTGGCACTGGCTGACGCCGATGCGTACGGCACGTTGTTGGACACCATCGACGGGCCGATCCAGCGAATGCGGCTCGCGGTGGAGATGTTGGACCAGGGCAGTGACACTGCACGGGATGCGTTGCTCTCGCGACTGCGGTCCCTCCCGAGAGCGCTGACGGGATTGCGCGAGAGCCTGGAGGCTGCCCGGCGCGACGGCTTGGTCGCACCGGTCCGTCAGATCAGCCGTAACGCTGGGGATTGCCGGGACATGCGACAGTACCTGACCGGGTTGCCCGCCAAGCATGGCGACGGTGTGTTCCGCGGCGTTCTGGATCAGGCTGTGGCGGCCGCAAGCGAGGCGTTGACACGGTTCGCGGCGTACCTATCCGAGGAGCTTGTGGCGGATGCGCCGCAGCTGGACGCTCTGGGCGGAGATCGCTACCAGCTGGGGGTCCGGGAGTTTCTCGGCACCAGACTGGACCTGGCGGAGACCTACGCGTGGGGTTGGGACGAACTAGCCCGGGTACGGCGCGACATGACCGAGGCGGCGGCGCAAATCGCACCCGGCGAACCGGTGCCGGCAGTGCTGACGGCGCTCGACAACGATCCCAAGTACCAGGTGATGGGCGCGGAGGCCCTGCGCGACTGGATTCAGGAGCTTGCTGATGGCGCCATTGCCGACCTCGACGGGATGCACTTCACGATCCCCGAGCCGTTGCGGCGGATTGACTGCCGGATCGCTTCCAACAACGGACCCGCCTACTATCTCGCACCCAGCGAGGATATGTCCCGTCCCGGGACTGTCTGGTGGACGCTGTCCGATCCGAACGCGCCGATCCCGACATGGACGGTGCCAAGCACGATGTTCCACGAAGGTGTCCCGGGGCATCACCTACAGCTGGGTATGACGGCCCTGAACACCACCACCCTCAACCGGTTCCAGCGACTGTCGAGTGAACTGCACCCGGGGCACTGTGAAGGGTGGGGCCTGTACGCCGAGCGGTTGATGGACGAGCTGGGGTACTTCGCTGACCCGGCACACCGGCTGGGAATGCTGGCCGGCGGGCAGCAGCTGCGTGCCGCGCGGATCGTGCTGGACATCGGACTGCATCTGCAGTTCCCGATCCCCGTAGGCACTGGGTTCCATGACGGCGAGCGGTGGACGCCGCAGCTGGCCCGTGAGTTCCTCATCGAGCACTGCGGGCTGGGTCCGCCGGGGTTCGTGGAGTTCGAGATCGATCGATATTTAGGACGCCCTGGGCAGGCCATCGCCTACAAGTTGGGAGAGAAGGTGTGGCTGGAGGCGCGGGAGGCAGTCCGCCGCCGCGAGGGCGCCGCCTTCGATCTCAAGCATTTCCACCACCACGCCCTGGACTTGGGTCCGATGGGACTGGATCTGCTGCACACCGAGCTCACCCGCTAGGTGTACTAAGCCAGCAAAATGCGCCCTCACACTTTGCGCCACTGTCTCGTCCTGACCAACAACCCACCCCGATGTCTTCACGCCCCAGCCCAGAGGTCCGGCTGGACCACCCGGTCGCTGGGATTTCGCGGCATCAGACCTCCGGGGACCGCAGCGCATGGCAGGACGTCGAGGAAAGTAAGGAGATACAGGTGGAGGTCCCGGCAGCAATCAGGACTCGCATGAGCCAACACCGGCTTCTGGACCCGACACCGGACCACAGCGAGTTGGGCCACATGATCGAGTCGGCCGCACATGCCCCAGACCATGGACGGCTACATCCTTGGCGGTTCATCACAGTCCGAGGACATGCCCGCGAAGCACTCGGTCAGTGCTTCGCCGTTGACTCCGGCACCAAGTCACCTGAGCAGGTCGCTCAACTCCCACTGCGCGCACCGCTGCTCGTGACAATCGTGTTCCGGCCACGGGGAAACACGATTCCAGGGTGGGAACAGCTGGTCGCCACCGCTGGCGTCGTCAACAACCTCATGCTCCTACTCCACAACGGTGGGTACGGGTCGATCTGGAAAACAGGGAAGCATGTAAGTAGCCCGTCGGCGAGGGCGATGCTGGATGTGCACAAAGACGAATCGCTACTTGGCTGGCTCTACGTCGGGACACCCGATCCGACCACTGTCTCCCGACGCGCCGAACTGCCCTCGCTTGACGAGCATCTATCCGACTTCCAGCCCACTACATGCCTTGCTCAGGCTCGGGGCCACTAGTAGTAAGAGGTCTGGAGGTTGGTGACGCCGGTGTGGAGCTGGGAGGCCGGTTTCCGGCGGCAGTGTGCGGTCGATGGTAGTTGTCGTGGATGTTCCACCCCGTCAGGTCCTGGGCGCGCTGCTGCTCGCTGGGCCGAGCGCGGGCGGAACGGAACTCCTCGGCCAGGATCCCGTTGTATCGGGGCGTGTACGGAGTGATGCGCTGGTGCCGCGCACCGCGCAGCACGGTGGCGACGTCGCCGGCGCGATAGCACGCACCGTTATCGGTCACGATCCGCTGGATGTGGGTGATGCCGTGCGCGGCGAAGAACGCCCGCGCCCGGTGGGTGACAGCGATCGCGGTGGCCGCCTTCTCGTCCGGTAACGCCTCAGTTCAGGTCAGCCGCGAGTAGCCATCGACGGCCGAGCGCAGGGAACCGTGTCCGGCCCGAGCACCGGCGGCCTTACGACGTTCGACGGTCTGGGCCTGGTGGCTGCCGCGGCCGTGGTCGCGCCAGCCGCCGTCACCGGACGCGGCCGACCTTGTTCACGTCGAGGTTGACCATGTGTCCCGGCCGGTAGGCAATGATCCGACGCGGCGTGCGGTTCGAGGCGCCGGTGAGCCGAGGAACCTACGACGCTGCAGGCCCAAGCGTCGTAGGTGGCGGGTGACGGTGCGGCGACATGGGCGATCGGACGGTACTGGCAACGAGCGACGAGACGACGACGGTCCTCGATAGACAGCGGGGCGTTACCGTGTAGCACGGGACGGTCCCTTGCCGTTCGGCGGACGAGTGACTTGGCGGTTCTCATCCTGCCGCCGCACGACCCGTCCCCTCAGCCATCCCTAGCACCCCAGCGTCAACAACCTCCCCACCCGCAACACCAGTTTTGAGCCCTGAGGAAAATCACCCCGGCGATGTCACCTACCCGGCGTTGTTCCGGCCCGCTGGGAGTGGAAACCCTGCTGACCAGGTCAGGTTCTGGTTCGGCAAGCGGCCCGGAAATCGTGGTGCGTAACCACCGGCGCGGAACCCGGTCGAGGACCCGTGCCCCGCATCGACCGTTCCACCCGCTCGCGGGTGATCACCCGGTCCCGACGTCCTCGGGGTCTGCCCGAGTAGGTGCGAGCGTGCCGCGAGGTGATGACTCGCAACACGCTCGCTCGCTGTTCCGGCGTGGTGACCGTGTTGTGCGGGGTCCTGTCCGTCAGGGGTAGGAGATGACGGTGGAGGGCACGGTGTCCGATCCGGAGGTGGCGGCTCCGGTGTCGTTGATGACGTGGTCGTATTGCCCCTTGCCGCCGAGCGAGACGACGAGCAGGTCGTGGAAGACCACGCCCGGCGTGTTCGGTGCGGTGAAGCCGCGCCCCTGGCGGATGGTCGGGTCCGTGGTGTAGTTGCAGTAGCTGCCCATGCCCCAACCCTCGTGGGTCGTCACGGAGTCGCCGACCTTGTAGGCGGCGTAGCCGCGGATCCCGTCGTGGTTGATCGCTGCCTGGTCGGGGGCGTCGTAGGCCTTCTCGTTCTGGAAGAACACGGTACGGCCGTGCTCTCCGTACCACTGCACGTCGTACTTGTTGAAGTGCTCGGCGAACAGGCCGGTGGCCAGCACGTTGTCACCGTTGACGATCAGGCCGTAGTCGGCGCGGTTGGTTTCCCAGCCGACGCCGCTGCCGTGGTCGGCGCGCCAGAGCCAGGTGTGATCGATGAGCGTGTCGTGGGCGTTGACCACCACGCTGGTGGTGGCCTTACCGGCCCCTGCCCCGCCGATGCGGACGAACAGGTCCTGCAGCGAGATCGGATTGGCCGCGTGGTCGGCGGAGGAGCCTTCGGGACCGACCTCCACCAGGGGCTCCGAGTTGACGGTTCCGGCGTCGACGAGGAGTCCGGCGATCCGCACCCCGTCCACGTCGGCTATCCGCAGGGCCGTGACCCCGTTGTCCGGGATGAGCGTGGCATAGCCGAGCCCGAGGACCACGGTGTTGGCCCGGTTGACCCGGATCGGCTGGTCGAGGTGGTAGATGCCGGGCGTGACCAGCAGGTGCTTGCCCTGATCGAGGGCGGCGTTGATCGTGGCCGCGCTCTCTCCTGGCCTGACGATGTGGAACCGCGACAGCGACAGCGACTCGCCCGCCGGCGCGCCGCCCTCCCACGTGGTGCCGCTGGCTCCGGTGCGCAGCGCGGGCAGGAAGACCCTGAACTCGCTGCCGTCGAGATACACGAACGGCTTCTCCCGCGAGATCGGGGTGGTCGCCAGCGTCGTGTACGGCGGTTCGGGGAAGCTCTGCGCCGGAGCACCCGCGACACCGGAGAAGACCATGTTCCACACGCCGTTGCGCCAACCGCCCACAGCACTGTCGCGGGTGTACCACTGCTGCTGCGAGTACGGAGACACCGTGCCGTCGATACGGCTGTCGGCGATGTAGCCACCGCTGGCCCAGCCGTACCCGCTCGGTGCCAGATTGAGCCCGCCCTTGACGTGCATCCGCCGGAACGGCGCGGCCTGGGCGACCGCCCAGCGGTCCGTTCCACTCACCGGTCGCAGCGCGAGATTCTCCGCGGAACGCCAGAAGTTCTGCGTCGCGTTGCCGTCGAACCAACCTGCATCGACGGTGACATCGCCGTTGATCGTCGTGTCATCGGGAGACAGCCCCAGACCCGCGATCGTGGTGTAGAAGCCCAGCTGGGCGTTGAGCCCGTCGTACGTGCCCGGCTTGAAGAACAGCTGGTAGCGGCCCGTGCCGAACTGGGACGACTCCTGCTCGGCGAAGATCTGGTCCAGGCGAGCCTGGATGTCGGGGGTGCTGGGGTCGAAAACCAGTACGTTCGGTCCGAGGTCGACGTCGGCGCTCGATGACGAGGTCGTCGTGGCGGCCTGCGCGGAGCGCTGCGACGAACCGGCCAGCACGGCCGGAGTCGCCACGGCGGCGGCCATCGCGCCGAGGGCGCTTCGACGGGAGAACGTGGTGCCGCCGGATTCCTGGTCCTCGGGTGAAGAGGTGGACACGAAAAATCCTCCAAATACGAAGGTGATCGGTCACGGTGTTCGGGAATTCCCGTTTGCGAAAAACGGGAACACCGCGGAAACACGATTTCTCTCGCCGCTCTCGGGTTTCGATCGGGACGACACGATCCCCGAGAAAGCGGGGGTTATCAGGGGTCGACGCGGACCCGGTCGACGAGGTAGCGGACATCGCCCGACTTCCCGGGCGCGCTCGCGCCTTCGGGGAGTTCGAGCCGGACCGAGTAGGTGCCGTGGGTGAACTTCGTCCTGCCCCGGCTCTGCGACCGCCCGGCGACGAAATCGTAGGCGTTGCCGTCCGGAGCCTGACAGCCAGGCCCGTAACGCGGATGAATGGCCAGGGCTCCGTTCCGGGAATCAGCGGCGTCCTGGCCGATGTAGCGCGTCTCCGGAGAATCGACCCAATCCTGCTGTTCGGAGTTGACCGTCCCGAAGTTCTCCCCGGTGGCCTCGACCGTCCACTTCGATCGGTCGATCGTCGAACCGGAGAAGTCGTCGAAGGAACCCTCCTGCTCGGCCACGGCCACCGGAGCTGCCGACAACGGCGGCAGGGCTGTCGCCACCACGATCGCGAAACGATTTCGCGTGGACATGGAACTCCTCATTCCTGGAGGGGCGGACCGCTCCGGCCCACCGGGCAACCGAAGGAGAGCGCTCTCAATGCATAAAGAGGGAAACGTCTAGACCACCAGCCGGTAAAGGGCCCATGTTTTCTGAATCGATTCACGAACTCGCAGATTGGCGCCCACGGAGTCGCGTTCGTACTCCCCCCGACGGAATCGCTTGGTCCTCGTCACCGCGATCGACCACCGAAGGGGAAGGAATCGCGGTGCGAATCCGCTACCGCGGGCTGCGCCCCAGGTTCCGCGCGCACCGCGCCACCTGGGCCTGGAGAGACCACTACTCCAGCAACTCAGCCACCCGAGGCCGAGGCGCCTCAGCCAACCGCGGACACCTCAACGGCGAAACACCCTCGGCGACAACACCCGTCGTACTCTCCCCGAAAGGCCTACCGCGGTGATCGCAGGCCGCCCACAATCCCAACCACCTCATGAGCAGCGCAGTAATCCCAGAGCCTCGCAGCAAACGCATCGCCGAGCAATGCGTCGATACACATCACTGGAGTCAGGCACGAGGATGCATCGTACTGGGGCATGATTGTTGAACCAACCGAGCGCCGCGAAACCCTCGCGCTCGCCACCGCCGACGCTCGCCTCGTCGACAGGCTGATGGACCCGACCAGCCTCGAACGTTGGGCACTGGAGTCCGTGACCGGCATCGAGCCCGACGCGTCGAAGTCCACTGTCCCGCGGGCCGCCTTCCGCATCGGCACGGACCGCATCACCGAGATCGCCATGGACGAGGGCTACCGGCAGCTCGCTGAGCAGAGCACCACCGAGGAGTCCGCCGACGACCGCGCGATCACGATGTCCCGCCGTCGCCGCACGCGGGCCGAGGACGCCGAATGACCCGCGGCCACGCAGGGACTCCGACGATCACCCGTGGGCGGATCTACGGCGCGCCGCCCCGGGAGACGATGCGCCGCGTCGACGAGGCCCTACGGGCCGCCCTGGCGCTGTAGCTCGACCGGCACAGCACCGACAATCCCCCGACAGGGTGCCCCACCGGGGGATTTTGGCCTACGTATATGCAATTCAACGCGCCAAAGCGGTTGAGTCAGCCCGCGTGCTCGCCGGTGTCCGTCCCGTTACCGGACCAGCAAACCTGCCACCACCGACTTCGCCACCTGGTGGTGGCAGGCATGTCCGAATCCGCTCCCGGCTCCGAGAGCAGCCGACACGGCCCCTTTCCGAGCATCGAGGCGGGAACCCGGTTCACTCCAGCAGCACTGAACCGACCCCCCTTTCTGTCAAAATGACATTAAGCTAATGTAGTCGTCGTGATCGAAGAGTCGTGGTCGCCGCCGGAAGTTCTGGTCACTGTGGACCTGGTGATCTTCACCCTGCGGGAGCAGGAGCTTCGCGTGCTGCTGGTCGAACGTGGTGTGGACCCGTATCGGGGTGCGCGGGCGTTACCCGGTGGATTCTTGAACCATGCCGGTGAGGACATCCTCGATGCCGCCCATCGGGAGTTGCGGGAAGAGGCGGACTTGGACGTGGCGCGGCTGCACTTGGAGCAGCTGGGCACCTACGGGGCTCCTGGTCGCGATCCGCGGGGACGGGTCATCTCGGTGGCCTACCTGGCGATCGCGCCCGAACTTCCGGACCCCGTGGCCGGTACCGACGCGGCGGACGCCGGGTGGGAATCGGTGCCGGACGTGCTGTTCGGCCGGACGAAGTTGGCCTTCGACCACCTCCGGATCGTGACCGATGGCATCGAGCGGGCGCGGAGCAAGCTGGAGCATTCGGCGTTGGCGACCGCTTTCTGCCGGGAGACCTTCACGATCGCCGAACTGCAGCAGGTCTACGAGGCCGTGTGGGGGGTGCGGCTGGATCCGCGGAACTTCTACCGGAAGGTGCAGAAGGTCCCCGGGTTCATCGAGCCGGCCGGACAGGAACGCAGGGCCACGAAGGGGCGTCCTGCGCGGTTGTTCAAGGCCGGGTCGACGGCTGTGCTGCATCCACCGCTGGTGAGACCTGAATCCATCGACTCCGAAGGAGCGAGATGACGGAGAACATGGTGGTGGTGCTCACCGCCTTGAATCTCGAGTACGACGCCGTGCGGCGCAGACTGGTCGCCCCGCAGCTTCAGCTGCATGAACGAGGCACCCGGTTCGAGGTCGGTTCCCTGCGCGATACGGGCTGTCAGGTAGCACTTGCCTTGACCAGCAAAGGAAATCACTCCGCGGCGGTCTTGGCCGAGCGCGCGATCCACGAGTTCGATCCGGCGGCCGTGCTGTTCGTCGGCGTGGCCGGTGCGTTGTGGGATGCCACGCCGCTGGGCGACGTCGTGGTGGCCACGCACGTCTACGCCTACCACGGCGGCACCAGCGAGGACGACGGACTCAAAGCCAGACCTCGGGTGTGGGAAGCCGAACACGGGATCAGCCAGCTCGCCTCGCACGTGGCCCGCACCGACGGCTGGACCGGCCACGCGGGTTCCGGCCGACACCACCACAACGTCCACTTCGGAGCGATCGCTGCCGGAGAGATCGTGCACAACTCCCGGATCTCTTACGAGGCGGCATGGATCCGCCAGCACTACAACGACGCGCTGGCCATCGAGATGGAATCAGCCGGTGTCGCTCAAGCCGGCCACCTCAACGGCTCCCCGGTGGCCGTCGTGCGCGGAATCAGCGACAAGGCCGACGGGACCAAGAACACCGCCGGTGACGGCACCTGGCAACCGCGGGCCGCCGACAACGCCGCGGCATTCGCCACTCGACTCGCCGAAGAACTCATCACTGAACAGGGGAACAGCCCGATGCGGCATCGGAACAAGCCCAGCAGCGGCGATGTCACCCACATCGCGCACGGCAGCACAGTCGGAATCCAGGCCAGAGACGTCACCAACAGCACCGTCACGATCGGCCCGGCACAACCGGCCGCGACACCTGACGATCTCGCGGCCAAGCTTGCCTCCCTCCGCGACGAGCTCGAACGTGCCCGTTCGATCGGCACGCTCGACTCCCCCACTTACGAAGACGCGCAGCATGAGCTCGCCCTCGCCAGCGAGGCGTTGAAGGAGGACACGTCCGATGGCAAGAGCAGGTCCGTACGAGCGCTCAAGCGTCTGGGCGGGCTGACCGACGAGGCTGCCGAGGTGGCCTCCAAGGTCGCGATGTTGATCACAGCGGTGAACGGTCTGTCATGAGGGGGAACGAGACCACCACCACGACCAACACCGCCGGATCCGGCTCCAGCGTGGGGATCCAGGCCGAATGGGTACACAACTCCAACGTGTACATGGTGTCCTCCGACGACCCGCCCGAACAGAAGTACCGGGTCGGCGTCAACTACCTGGACAACGGGGTGCCATCGCGGGCCCGCGAGTGGATCGACGCAGCCATCGCCCGCGACTACGACGGCGCCGCAGTGCGCTTCTACTGGGCCCTGGCCCTGCTCAGCAAGCGCTCGTACCGCGAACTGAGCACCGAGGAGCGAGGGCTGCTCGGTGAGCTGCCCGACCACATCGCCACGTATCCGGACAGCGAATGGACACGCGCGCTCGAAGCGCTGTGCGAGCTACTCGGCCATCTCGACGTCCCCGACCGCGATCCCACGCCGGCGTTGGAAAAGTTGCGGTCCCTTCCCGCCCGACAACGCGAGCAGATCGTGCGCCACTGCGATCTCGTCCTGACCAGCGGGGTGAAGGACAGCCTCTGGGCGGAGACCCGACGCACCGCCGAGCGGCGACAGCACGCCGGAAATCGCGAGAACCGCGTGTGGGCCTACTTTCAGCCCGAGCCGATCCCACCGCGGGCCCAGTCTCCTGACCCGAACGGTGCCACTCCCCAGCACTGGCTTCGCGCCGTCCTCGCGAGCGCACTGCTCGCCGGAGCCCTGGGAAGTCTCGGTTGGATTCTGCTGCAACGCCCGACAGCGATATCAGTAATCGCTTACTCGATGACGTTGGCGGTCGGAGCGCTCGCGGCCAGGACGGGATTCGAGTGGCGATACCGCACACAACGCCTCCGCGCCAAGGAACGCGAGCACGCGGGCGAAGTCGCCGCCCACGCGGCACCCGGTTCGGGGTTCGCCAACCAGGTCGATCACGCCTTCCAGTACTACGCCCACAAGTACGCGCCCAGGGGCGTGGACCGCTCGGGCTGGCTGGCCGAGACCAGGGGCATCCGCACCACGCTGCGCAACGAAGTCGTCGAGCTGTACCGCGAAAGCAGAATCCAGGTCGGCCGGGTCAGGTGGCTCATCCGGCACCTGATCCTCGATGTTCGGAAACAGTGGTGTGAGAACACCCTGTTCTCCTACCGGCAGCAGTACCGGACGCCCCTGTCCACACGAGCTTGGTGCCTGTCCGCACTCGTGGTCGGTGTCCTCGCGGCTTGTGCCGTCGTCGATGCGGCCGTACGGACGGCCCCGTTGTCGGCGCTGGCCGGCGTGCTCATCGCGGTGATAAGCGGCCGCGTCGCCACGTTTCGCTGGTGCTACATCCTCGGTGAACGCCGACGATTCGCCGAGGAGGATCAAGAGCACGAACGCACGCTGGAAGCTCGCCAAACCGCGTACCAGCGGTGGAAAGACAAGCTGGCCGCCACCTGCCCCACTGATGAGGAGATGGAGACCTGGCTGGAATGCGATCGAGCCCTACTCGTCGACGAGGCGCTGCGCCACTACCGCCTCGCCTGGCGCGACATCACCGCTCACACGATCGTGCAAACCCCGGCGAAGAGCTGCAAGCGAGCACGCGTCAACGGCGGTCCGTGGCGCTACTCGAAGTACGACCTCCAACTGTTCCTGATCACCGCTGAAGGGGTGCGGGAGCTGGCCAAGCAGCTCGACGTCGAGCACGGAACCTTCCACGGCAACGAACGCGGGCACTTCCGCTTCGACGCCGTCTCATCGCTCCGCGTGGTCGAATCCGGCGACTACAAGTACACGCTGGAGCTGACCCTGAGCAACGGTCCCTCCCGCACCATCGAAGTCACCGAACCCGAGCGGAACTTCGAACCGGCCAGTCCTGACGAACCGGGCCTGTCCCGGATCAGCCTCGACGCCACCGGATTCACGCACGCCCTCCACGTCCTGGAAGGAATCTCCGCCGAGGGCAAAGCATGGATCCAACGCGACACCGCCGCGACGCAGCGGAGCAACCCGGTTCCCTTCGGCATCGAGTCCGCCGCTTAGACCGTGTCTCATTTGGTGAGTTCTCCAGCAGGTCAGTGCGGCAGCGAGGGCGCGGAAGAGGGCGACGTGGTCGCCGTAGCGTGCGACGGGCCCACCGGCATTACCCGAGAGGGGGTCAACGCGTAGCTGTCGTGGTGAAGTGGCCGCCGAGAACCCCCACCAACACAGGAGTGCCACCCTGTTCCATGGGGATGTGGATCGTGCTGCCGGGTTTTCCGTGCTCAGTGGTACTCGGCCCGGCCAGCCAGCCCCTCTTCGCTCACGGACGCTGGCCGCCTCCACGATCGCAGCCAACACCGCCCGCACCTCCGCCAGGTCCCGGCTCACCACCCTGCGGGCGCACCCCCACCTGCGGCATCAACGGCTCGAACAACGCCATAACCACTCGTCCAGCACCAACCGACGCGACAACTCATCCATCACCCACGCCCCCCCTGCATGGATCACGCCTGCGCGCGGAGCAACCTGTCGCCCCCGCAGCCGCTCCCCCGCTTCGGAAGGCGAAGGGCAAGCGAGAGTGGCACGGCACATCCGACCGTGTCCGGATTTGGAATCTCCACAGCTGGCCGAAGCCGAGTCAGATCACCTGGTCATGTCGTGGTCCGAGTACCGGTAGTGCTGCGGGTGGAAGCCACTCCGTGGAATCACACTCATATCCCCGCTACACAAGTTTGTGTTGACTTCGTTAACAAACAGACCTACCGTTAACCTGTCTGCGTCAACTATCATCACCCACCGTACGGTCCCGCTGCACGAAGCGTGGGAAGGTTTGGGCGATCATGACGCTGGAGGGTTAGCGTGCCACCAACGCCGGAAACCGTGGCGGGACGATTCCGCATCCTCGGGCCGATCGGCCGAGGAAACATGGGCGAAGTGCACCGCGCGGAGGACCTTGAGGCGGCGCCCGACTCCCCCGACAGGACTGTCGCGCTCAAGCTGATCCTGCAGCACCGCTTGAGCAACGCCGCCGGCACGGACGCGTCACTGGTCAAACGATTCAAGCGCGAGATCACGATCATGAACCAGCTGGGTGCCCATCCCAGCCTCGCACGGATCGTCGCGGGCGGCGTCGACGACACCGACCTGCCCTACCTCGCCATGGAGTACCTGGAGGGACGCGCGCTGCGCGATCTCATCGACGATCATCCGCAGGTGCCGGTCCCGTGGGTGGCCGCGATCGGAGCACAGATCGCCGACGGACTGGCGGCCGCACACGACAAGGAGATCGTGCACCGCGACCTCAAGCCGTCAAACCTGATGCTCCTCCGCGGCGGCCAGGTCAAGGTCCTGGACTTCGGCGTCGGTCGGATCTTCGACACCGCGGACCAGGACAGGATCACCAGCACTGGAGTCACGATCGGCACCGCGCGCTACATGGCGCCCGAGCAGTTCAGCTCGTCCAAGGTGTTACCGGCCGCGGATCTCTACGCCCTCGGCTGCGTCCTGTACGAGCTCCTGGTCGGGGTTCCGCCGTTCTACAGCAACAATGCCCAGGAACTCGGAGAGAAGCACAAGAACGACGAGGTACCTCCACTCGCTCCCCAGCGCTCTGACCTCCCCGCGGGGTTGCCGCGCCTGATCGAGCACCTGCTGGAGAAGGACCCCGCGAATCGCCCGATCGACGCCACTGCGGTTCGCGACGACCTGCTGACCTGGACCGGTACGGACCCGGCACTGCCGGGATGGGACGAGTTCGCGCCACGCCATCACCCCGCTCCTGCCGTCACGGCGACGTCCACGGGTGACGGCGAGCACACGGGCCGACCTGCGTCGAGTTCGGTGATGGATGTCTTCGGCATCCACGATGACCTCATCAGGGAGTACCGCGAGTTCACCAAGAGCGGCACGGTCATCCGGGACGAACGCATCGCCGAATTCGTCGACGAGGAGCTCGATTCCAAGAAGCAGTGGCCCGACCCGTGGGTGTCGCTGAACCCGTTCTTCGCCTCCGGCGGGACCGTTCTCGAGCTGGCACAGGCCGGAGTCCTGCACGAAGAGTGCACGCGCATCTTCCGGTCCGGAAAATCCGAGGACAGCACGACCTGCAACGGAAAGCCGATCACCCTGCATCAGCACCAGCGCGACGCGATCGAGGCGGCGCGGACCGGCGCCTCGTATGTGCTCACGACAGGGACGGGGTCCGGCAAGTCCCTCGCGTACATCGTGCCGATCGTGGACAAGGTGCTGCGGGATCGGCAACGCGAGTCCGCGAACGGCCACAAGCGGGTCCGCGCGATCATCGTGTATCCGATGAACGCGCTGGCCAACAGCCAGCTCAACGAACTCGAGAAGTTCCTGCGCCACGGCTACGGCAACGGCCACGAACCGGTCACCTTCGCGCGGTACACCGGACAGGAGAGCGAGGAGACCCGCGAGGAGATCCGGAAGAACCCGCCAGACATCCTGCTGACCAACTACGTGATGCTCGAGCTGATGCTCACTCGGCCCGACGACCGCAAGTCGTTGATCAGGATGGCCAAGGGGCTGGACTTCCTCGTCTTCGACGAGCTGCACACCTATCGCGGTCGGCAAGGAGCCGACGTCTCGCTGCTGATCCGTCGTCTCCGCGAGGCCTGCGGCAGCGACCTCATGCAGTGTGTGGGGACGTCGGCGACGATGTCGACCGAGGGCACCTTCGCCGACCAGCGGAAGCTGGTCGCGAACGTGGCGACGACCATCTTCGGCACCGAGGTCAGTCCGGACAACGTCATCGGCGAGACTCTCCAGCGCGCTACCGAGGAACCCCCCGAGGAGCCACCGGCCGCTCGTCTCGAGTCCGCACCCCCGCTGGCCTATTCGGAACTCGTCAAAGACCCGCTCGCCCGCTGGATCGAGACCCGCTTCGGCCTCACCACGGACAGTTCCGGCCGCGTCGTGCGACAGCGACCGTCGCGGATCGAGGACACCGCCAAGGAGCTGGCCGTCTCCAGCGGCCTGTCCGAGCAGGAGTGCACGAGCGCGATCCGCCGCACCCTCGAAGCCGGGTCCCAAGCCTCGCATCCCGTAACCGGACGACCGCTGTTCGCCTTCCGGCTGCACCAGTTCCTGTCCAAGGGCGACACCGTCTACGTCACCCTCGAAGAGCCGAGCGAGCGCTACCACACCCGCGACTATCAGCGGGTTCTGCCGGGATCGAACGGCAAGATCCTGCTGCCGACCGCGTTCTGCCGCGAGTGCGGGCAGGAATACCTCACCGTGTGGCGCAAACCGGAGACCGAAGGAAGCATCGTCTATGAACCTCGCCTGGATGCCACGATCTCCGGAGGACAGTCCCAGGAGGGATACCTCTACATCGGGAAATGGCCGAGCACGATCCAGGAGGCCGTCGACGACAAGCGTCTGCCCGACTCGTGGCTGGACCAGGACCAGCACGGCTATTCGACCGTTCGCGACTCGTACCGCAAGCGCCTGCCCAAGGCCGTCACGGTCGACGCGCTCGGCAACGAGGGGCACGGGGAACTCGATGCCACGTTCATCCCGGCACCGTTCGGCTTCTGCTTGCACTGCGGTGTCACCTACGAGCAGGTGCGGGGGCAGGACTTTGCCAAGCTCGCCACTCTCGCCCAGGAGGGGCGTTCCTCGGCGACCTCGCTCGTGTCGGCCGCGATCGTCCGGTCGCTGCAACAGGCGCACGCTCTCGATCGCGAAGCACGCAAGCTGCTGACGTTCATCGACAACCGGCAGGACGCCGCTCTTCAGTCCGGTCACTTCAACGACTTCGTTCAGGTGACCCAGCTGCGCGGCGCGCTGTACCGGGCCGTGCGGGATGCCGGCGCGGAAGGTCTCCGCCACGAGGAACTGGCCGCGCGGGTCACGAACGCCATGGGACTGGACGTCGCCGACTACACCGGCACGAGCGACATGCCGCCGTCGCTGGCGCGCAACGCCGCGAAGACGCTGCGCGATGTCATCGCCTTCCGGCTCTACATCGACCTGCAGCGCGGCTGGCGCGTGACGATGCCGAACCTGGAGCAGACCGGGCTGCTACGGATCGACTACGAGGACCTCGACTGGCTGGCCGAGCAGGATTCCCGGTGGAGCGGAACGCACGACCGCCTGCGCTACGCGGACCCGCAGCAGCGCAAAGAGATCATGCGCGTGCTGCTGGACCACATGCGGCGCGAGCTGGCCATCGACGTGCAGGTGTTCCGGGACGAGTTCGAGAACCTGCAGCGCGCCAGTGAGGAGCGACTCGTCCCGCCGTGGGTGCTGTCGAACAACGACCGTCCGGCGATCGGCACCGCCTATCCGCGCAGCTCTGCCCCGGGGATGGACCGCGCGGGCCTGTTCCTGTCCGGCCGCGCCAAGTTCGGCAAGTATCTGCGGCGGGCTCACTTCAAGGGCGCTTCCGTCGACGAGACCCAGCAGATCATCACCGACCTGCTGGAAACACTGACCGGCGCGGAGATCCTGGTCAAGGTCGCCACTCGACCCGAGTACGCCCGCCGGTATCGCAAGCGTGCGACGACCGCCACCGGCTACCGCATCTCCGCCCGCGCGCTCGTCTGGCAGGCCGGTTCGGGCACGACCGGTGTGCACGACCCGCTGAGCCGCACGTACGCCAGCGGCGACGGGCCGAAGGTGAACACGTTCTTCCGCGATCTCTACTGCAAGACCGCGCAGGACCTCGCGGGCATGATGGCCAAGGAGCACACCGCCCAGATCGATCCCGTCGAGCGGGAGAACCGCGAGGGCGATTTCCGCAACGGCGATCTCAAGCTGCTCTACTGCTCCCCCACGATGGAGCTCGGGGTCGACATCGCGCAGCTCAACGCCGTGCTCATGCGCAACGTGCCGCCCACACCGGCCAACTACGCGCAGCGCAGTGGCCGCGCGGGCCGTTCCGGGCAGCCGGCGTTGGTCACGACCTACTGCGCCACCGGCAACAGCCACGACCAGTACTACTTCCGCCACTCGGATCGGATGGTCTCCGGAACCGTGGCCGCGCCACGGTTGGATCTCGCCAACGAGGATCTGGTTCGCTCTCACGTGCAGGCGATCTGGCTGGCTGAGACCGGTGTGAAACTCGGTGCGGCGATTCCGCGCATCATCGACATCTCGGACAGCGAGGAGTCCGGGCGTCCGGACCCGAGTCTGGAGTTGCACGAGGAGGTCGCCAACGCGATCCGCGATCACGATGCCCAGCGCAGGGCGCTCGAGGCGGCGCGCGAGGTGTTCGGGCAGCTGATCGAGCGGTTCACCGGCACGACCTGGTGGGATCCCCAGTGGATCGAGACGACCGTGCGCACCGCCCCGGACAACTTCGATCGGGCCTTCGGGCGGTGGCGGGAGCTGTACCAGGCGGCCGTGCAAGATCAGGCCGAGCAGAACCGCCGAGTACTCGACCACACCCTGTCGGAGAAGGACCGCAAGACCGCCACGACGAGGCGGCGGGAGGCCGAGACCCAGCTGAACCTGCTCAAGAACGAGAGCGCGGAGAGCAGGTCGGTCCTGTCGGACTTCAACCCCTACCGCTACCTGGCCGGTGAAGGATTCCTGCCCGGCTATTCGTTCCCCCGGTTGCCGCTGGCCGCCTACATTCCCCACAACGCACGGCGCTTCAACGACGGCGACTACCTGCAGCGGCCGCGGTTCCTGGCGATCCGCGAGTTCGGCCCGGGCGCGCTGGTCTACCACGAGGGGGCGCGCTACCAGGTCACCCGGATCCAACTGCCCGCCGACTCCAGTGGTGACGTCGAGACGAGCGCCGCGCGGCGTTGCGGCTCCTGCGGCTACTTCCACGACGCCCGCGAGCAGGCGGAGAAGTGTGAACTGTGCGGCGAGCGGTTGGCGGAGCGGACCGAAGGGCTTCTTCGCTTGCACACGGTGTACACGAAGCGTCGCGAGCGCATCTCGTCGGACGAGGAGGAGCGCCGCCGCGCCGGTTTCCGCCTGGTGACCTCCTACCGCTTCCAGGATCACGGGGATCGCCCCGGTCGACGGGATGCGATCGTCTCGGACGATTCCGGCCGGCTGGCGACGCTGAGCTACGGGGACTCGGCGACTGTGCGGATCACCAACGTCGGCCGGTTGCGCGCCAAGGAGAACGAGCCGGACGGGTTCTGGCTGGACCCGGATGACGGTCGTTGGCTGAACGAGCGCCAGGCCGACGAGGCGTCCGGGGATTCCGGCGAGATGCGCGTGGTCGACGAGGAGGGTCACGAGAGGCGCCGCAGGAAGCGCGTCATCCCGTACGTCGAGGACCGCCGCAACATCATGGTGTTCAAACTCGACAGGCCGCTGGAGGAGCCGGTGGCGCTGTCGTTGATGTACGCCCTGGAACGGGGCATCGCCGCTGCCTTCGAGCTCGAGGACAACGAGCTCACCAGCGAACTACTGCCGCCCGACGAGGGGCCGCGCGATCGGATGCTGTTCACCGAAGCCGCCGAGGGCGGTGCGGGTGTGCTCCGGCGGATGCAGGCCGACCGTGACGCTCTGGCCACGGCGGCCAAGACCGCTCTGCAGCTCTGCCACTTCGACGAGCACGGCAACGATCTCGGTGGTCCGGATGCGGACCGGCCCTGCGGGAAGGGCTGCTACGACTGCCTGCTCTCGTACAGCAACCAGATCGTCCACGGCAAGCTCGACCGCCACACGATCGCCGCGGTGCTGGTGCGACTCGCTTCGGCCACCACGCTCGAGACCGGGGCCGGTGAGAGCCGCACCGACCAACTCGAGCGGCTGTCCGAGCAGACCGAGACGAACCTCGAGGCCCGCTTCATGGCCTTCCTGAAGGAGAACGGGCTCCGGCTGCCCGACGACACCCAGAAGATGATCACCGATGCCTTGGCCAAGCCGGACTTCGTCTACAAGAGGCAGAACGTGAGCCTGGCCGTGTTCGTCGACGGTCCGGTGCACGAGTACGAGAACGTGTCGCAGCGTGATCGAGAAGCCGAGGACCGGCTCATCGACCTCGGCTGGGACGTACTTCGCTTCCCGGCCGATGCCGACTGGTTCGCGATCGTCGAGAAGCACCCGAACTACTTCGGGGCCGGACCCCGCGGCTGACCCACCTCGCGTACCGAAACGAGACGCCACTGATGACCACGACATTCACCCCCGGCTCGCTGGTTGCCACCCGCGGCAGAGACTGGGTCGTGCTGCCGGAAAGCGCAGCTGACATGCTGGTGCTGCGCCCGCTCGGCGGCAGCGACGACGACGTCACCGCCGTCTTCCCCGAACTCGAGGAGGTTCGCGGCGCGGAGTTCCCGCCGCCCTCGTCCGACGATCTCGGTGACTCGCAGGCCGCCGGACTGCTGCGCTCCGCGCTGCGCATCGGTTTCCGGTCCGGCGCGGGCCCGTTCCGTTCCCTCGCCGGTATCGCGGTCGAACCGCGCGCCTACCAGCTCGTGCCGTTGATGATGGCCCTGCGGCAGCCGACGGCGCGGATGCTCATCGCCGATGACGTCGGTATCGGCAAGACCATCGAGGCCGGCCTCATCGCCGGCGAACTGCTCGCGCAGGGGACGGCGCAACGGCTGGCGGTGCTGTGCTCACCGGCGCTGGCCGAGCAGTGGCAGGAGGAGCTGCGCACCAAGTTCGGGATCGACGCCGAGCTGGTGCTGGCCTCCACGGTCTCCAAACTGGAGCGACAGCTGGAGCTCGGGCAGTCGCTGTTCGACAAGCACCCGCACGTCGTCGTCTCCACCGATTTCATCAAGTCCACCCGCCACCGGGACGACTTCGTCAAGCACTGCCCGGACCTGGTCATCGTCGATGAGGCCCACACGTGCGTGACCGCCGACGAAGCCACCACGACGCAGAACCAGCTGCGCGAAGAGCTGCTGCAGCGCATCGCCACCGACGAGCAGCGCCACCTGCTGCTGGTCACCGCGACCCCGCACAGCGGCAAGGAGAGCGCCTTCCGAGCGCTGCTGGGGCTGGTGCGCCCCGAGCTGGCGACCGCGGACTTCGAGACCGAGAAGGGCAGACAGCTGCTGGCGCGCCACTTCGTGCAGCGCAAACGTGCCGACGTCCGCCACTTCCTCACCACCGACGACGGTCTCTGCGACAACGAGCTGCAGGAGACCACGTCGTTCCCGTCGGACCGCTACTTCAAGGACGAGACCTACAAGCTCTCCCCCACCTACCGCGACCTGCTGGACGACGCCATCGCCTATGCCAGCGAACGCGTGCGAGCATCCGGCGACGGGAACCGCAGAGAGGCGCGCATCGCCTGGTGGTCGGCGATCGCACTATTGCGCTCGATCGTTTCCTCACCGCGGGCGGCGACCCAGACACTGCTCACCCGGTCCGGTGCGGCCAACGCCACTTCCGCTGAGGAAGCCGACCGAATCGGTGCTCCACCCACGAAGGACTCGGTGGACAACGACAATCTCGAAGGTACCGATGTCGTCCCTGGCGCCGACACGGACGTAACCGATGCCCGGCTGCGTGAGCTGGCCGAACGTGCCACCAAGTTGGAGGGCACCACCGAGGACAAGAAGCTCGCGGCGCTGATCAAGCACCTCAAGGCGCTGATCGCCGAGGGCTACAACCCGATCGTTTTCTGCCGCTACATTCCCACGGCGGAATACGTTGCCGAGCACCTGGACGGAAAGCTCGGCAAGAAGACGGTCGTGCGCTCGGTCACCGGTACTCTCTCGCCGCAACAGCGTGCACAGCGCATCGAAGACCTGGCGGAGGAATCCGGGGACGATCTGGCGGCCCGCCGGGTCCTGGTCGCCACCGACTGCCTGTCCGAGGGCGTCAACCTGCAGCACCACTTCGACGCGGTGGTGCACTACGACCTGGCATGGAACCCGACCCGGCACGACCAGCGGGAAGGCCGTGTCGACCGGTTCGGTCAGAAGCGCGACGAGGTCAAGGTCGTCACGCTCTACGGTGCGGACAACGGCATCGACGGCAAGGTCCTCGAGGTGCTGATCACCAAGCACCGGCAGATCCAGAAAACCCTCGGCATCTCGGTGTCGGTGCCGGACGCCACGTCGTCGAAGGTCACCGACGCGATCGTCGAGTGGGTTCTGATGCGCAGCCAGAACCCGGACCAGGCAGGCCTGTTCGAGCTCGATACGCTCGAGCACACCGTCAACGAGGTGGAGGCCGACTGGAGGTCCGCCGCGGAGAAGGAGAAGACCTCCCGCTCCCGGTATGCGCAGAACAGCATCCGCATCGACGAGGTTGCCCAGGAGGTCGCGGCGATCCGCGACACGCTCGGCCGCTCCGACGAGGTCCGCTCCTTCGTTCGACGCAGCCTGCGCGCGATGGATGGCGTACTGTGGGAGAATGCCGAGGACGGTTTCAACGCGGATCTCGGCTCCACCCCAGCCGGGTTGCGCGACGCCGTCGCCCCAGTCCTCGGCAGTGACGCGATCGAGCGCAACAAGCCCGTGCCGTTCCGCGACACCGCCGCCGTCGCTCGCGGGGAGGCCGCCCTGGTGCGGACCGACCCGACCGTCGGCGCCGTGGCCGGATACGTGCTCAACTCGGCGTTGGATCCGCAGGCCGAAGGCGCACGACCGGCACGGCGCTGCGCCGTGATCCGCACGCGAGGGGTGTCGATTCGCACCACCGCCCTGCTGGTGCGCTACCGCTTCCACCTCTCGTTGCCGACCCGTGGGCGTGAACGACAGATCGTCGCCGAAGACGTCCGGGTGCTGGCGTTCAGCGGATCCCCGGCGAACGCGACCTGGCTGACGCCGGAGCAGGCCGCGGAGCTGCTCGATGTCGAGCCCGACGAGAACACCGATCCGTCCTTCGCGCAGAACACCATGCGCCGCATACTCAACGACCTGCCGAGCGTGCAACCGCACCTTGACTCCCACGGCGACGAGCTCGCCGACGAGCTGCTGACCTCGCACCGCCGCGTGCGCCAGGCGTCGGGAGAGATCGTACGCGGTGTCCGCGTCTCCGCCCAGAAGCCCGCCGATGTCCTCGGCACCTACGTGTACCTGCCTGTCTCGGGAGGGGCCGCCTGATGTCCTCGATCACTCGCAACCAGGTGTTCTCCGCCGTCCACACCATCGGCAACCTGCTGCCCGTCGACCTGCTGCTCCGCGTCGCCGAGGGCAAAGACATCTCGGGCAGCACCCCGTCCGACTACCGCGTGGTCGGTTCCCGCTCGGTACGCGACGAGGCCGAGCGGCACTGGGAGTTCCTGCGTTCGGTGTGGGCAGATCTGCGGATGAAGCTGCCCGCCGCGCCGCAGGACGACGCTCCGGCTGATCCGACCGGGCTGGCCGTCCCGCAATGGTTAATGCCGCTGTTCACCGAGCTCGGTTTCGGTGAGCTCACACCGCTAGCCGACGGCATCCTCGCGGAGAGCGGCGACAAGACATTCCCGGTCGCGTACCTCTGGAACCACGTCCCGATCCACGTCACCCCCTGGAACTCCGAGCTGGACAAGCGTCCGAGTGGGGCCGGCAGTGTGCCACCGCAGTCGCTGCTGCAGGAGCTGCTCAACCGCACCGACGCGCACCTGTGGGGTGTGGTCACCAACGGCAGGCAGGTGCGGCTGCTGCGGGATTCCAACGCGCTGTCCACTGCCTCCTACGTCGAATTCGACCTCGAGGCCATCTTCGACGGTGAACTGTTCAGCGAGTTCGTGCTGCTCTACCGGATGCTGCACGTCTCCCGGTTCGCCGTCGCCGACGGCGCCGGACCTGCCACCTGCTGGCTGGAGCGCTGGCGCCTGGATGCCATCAGCTCCGGAACACGCGCCCTGGACCAGCTGCGCGAGGGCGTGGAAAACGCCATCACCACGCTCGGTACCGGTTTCCTGCGTCATCCCGCGAACACCGCGCTCCGGGAGAACGTGGACCCGCAGGAGTTGCACCGGGCCTTGCTGCGCCTGGTATACCGGCTACTGTTCGTGTTCGTCGTCGAAGACCGCGAGGTGCTGCACCCGCGCCGCACAGCTGCCACCGAAGAGGGCAAACACGCCGAGGAGCTGGCACGCGAACGCTATGCCGCGTACTTCTCGACGGCGAAGCTGCGCGCGCACGCACGCCGGCGTCGCGGTAGCACGCACGACGATCTGTATCGCGCGTTGCGGCTGGTTCTCGACGCGCTCGGCGAGGAGAACGGCCGCCCCGAACTCGCACTGCCCGGACTCGGCGGCATCTTCGACCGCACCGAGGCCGACGCGCCACTCGAAGGTCTGTCGCTGTCCAACGAATACCTGTTGGGCGCGGTCCGGCACCTGTCCCAGGTACGCGACCCCGCGTCGAAGCGGCTGCGCACGGTCGATTACCGGCACCTGGATGCCGAGGAACTCGGCTCGATCTACGAGTCGCTGCTGGAACGGGTACCCAAGCACAGCACGGTCGATCGGGAGTTCACCCTGGTCGCGCTGGCCGGTAACGAGCGCAAGACCACCGGCTCGTACTACACGCCCGCTTCGCTGATCGAGTGTCTGCTCGATTCGAGCCTCGACCCAGTCCTCGACGATGCGGTCAAGCGTGGGGAACAGCGCGCCACCCAAGCCGGAAACACCGACCCGTCCGATTCCATCGTGGAGGAACTGCTGTCGTTGACGGTGTGCGATCCGGCATGCGGATCCGGGCACTTCCTGCTTGCCGCGGCACGTCGCATCGCCAAGCGGGTCGCCTCGGTCCGGGAACGCAACCCCGAGCCGACCGTCGATGCGGTACGCCAAGCCCTGCACGAGGTCATCGCACGCTGCATCTACGGCGTAGACCTCAATCCGATAGCGGTGGAGCTCGTCAAGGTTTCGCTGTGGTTGGAGGCCATGGAGCCGGGCAAGCCGCTGAGCTTCCTCGACGCTCACGTCAAGGTCGGCAACGCGCTCATCGGTGCCACGCCGTCGCTGATCCGCGAAGGGATCCCGGACAAGGCGTTCAAGCCGACCGAAGGTGACGACGAGAAGATCGCCCGCAAACTGCAGGACGAGAACCTCCAGCAGCGCACCGGGCAGTTCGGCCTGTTCGAGGCCGAAGAGAACGTACCGGTCGCGAACCGCGAGTTCGGTGCAAACCTGCGCGAGATCATCGAAGGACCGTCCGGCACACTCACGGCGGTTCGTCGAAAGGAAAAGCAGTACGAAGCCTGGCAGAACGCCGACGAGTACCAGCACGCCCGGCACGTCGCGGACGCCTGGTGTGCCGCGTTCATGTGGTACAAGACTACCGACGCGCCACCAGCGATCACCCATGACGTCTTCCAGAACATCCGGGCCGGCTCCTCCGTCGATCCTCGCGTCCACGAAGAGATCGCCGTCCTCAGCGAGCGCTACCAGTTCTTCCACTGGCACCTGGCGTTCCCCGACGTGTTCACCGTCGATGCGAACGACACTGGCAGCGACAGAGAGGCGGGGTGGTCCGGCGGATTCGACTGCCTACTCGGAAATCCACCGTGGGACAAGGTCGATTTCGAGGACAAGAAGTACTTCAGCGCCGTCGAGTCGAGCATCGCCGAGATCTCGGGCGTGACGCGCCGTGACCACATCGCAGAGTGGGCCGCCGAGCACCCCGAGGAGGGGCGGCGCTACTACCTCGCACGCCGCAAACAGAAGTCGACTTTCCATTTTGCGGGGAGCTCCGGACTCTTCCCGCTGTGTGCTCATGGGCTCAGTATCAAGGGAGTCAATTCCCTGCTGACGGATCAGCTCTTCACCGAGCTCTTCTCGACGGTCGTCGCGGCCACCGGTCGAGCGGGATGCATCATCCAGTCATCCATCGCCACGGGTGCAGGAGCGCAGTACTTGTTCTCCGACTTCACCCGGCGCGGCTCGATCCGGATGCTGTACGACTTCGAGAACCGGAACAAGCTCTTTGACATTCACCGCAGCTACAAGTTCTGTCTGTTCTCGTTCGGAGGCCACGGACTACACGAGCCCGAGTCCAAGTTCGCCTTCTTTCTGCTCGATGTCGTCGAGCTCGACGACCCCACCCGAACCTTCACTCTCGCGCCCGAAGAGATCGCACTCATCAACCCGAACACGGGGAACCTGCCCATCTTCCGCGACCGCCGCGACGCAGAGCTCACCGCAGCCATCTACCGACGGATACCCGTCCTGTGGGACGAGACGACCAAATCCGGAAACCGCTGGGGAATCGTCTTCAAGAACCTGTTCAACATGACCGATGACTCCGACCTTTTCCGCACCCGCGAACAACTCGAACGCGAAGGTTGGGAACTGGACGGCAACGTCTTCGTACGCGGCGAGGAGCGGATGTTACCGCTTTACGAGGCGAAAATGGTCGATTTCTTCAACCACCGCGCAGCCGATGTAGTCAAGAGCAAAACTGCCGTAAATCGGCAAAATCAGCCACGTTACCTCACCACCGGCGAGCTGCAGGATCCTAACCGTCTCGCTATGCCGCTCAACTGGATCGCCGAATCCGGCCTTATCCAAACACGACGCAAAAACAAGGATGTCAAAGTTCCCGGAGTCCAGATTCGACTTGAAGAGGTGGGGTGGGAACGTGATTGGCTCTGTGGTTGGAGCGACGTCACCTCGCCAACCAATGAACGCACTGCTATACCGACCTTCATCCCACGCACCGCGGTCGGGCATACCTTTCCGCTAATGTTTCCGCATGTTTCGCCCGACTTGGTTGCCGCGTTGATCACGACTCAGAGCTCGCTGGTCTTCGACTTCGTTAGTCGACAGAAGGTCAACAGCAATCACATGGCCCTTATGACGTGGAAGCAGCTCCCCGTCCCAACCCCACAGACGATGAAACCGCACACCCCGTTCGTCATCCCGCGTGTTCTGGAACTGACCTACACCGCGCACGACATGTCGGGGCTGGCCAAGGACCTTGACGACTCCGGAGCACCATTCCGGTGGGACGAAGAACGCCGCTCATTCATTCGCGCCGAACTGGACGCGTACTTCTTCCACCTCTACGGCATCGAGCGGACCGATGTCGACTACATACTGGAGACCTTCCAGTCCGACACGGGTGGCCTCAAGAACAGCGACATCAAGAAGTACGGCACCTACCGCACCAAAGACCTCATCCTTGCCGAGTACGACCGCATGGCCACCGCGGGAGTCTCCCTTGACACCCCACTGGTCGACGGCGACAACTACGCCTCCACTCTCAACCCACCCCCGGGCCAAGGCCCCCGACACCCGGCACGAGAAGCTAGGCCATAAGCATCTCTACCGAATCTCACACCACCCATTTCCTAGCGCTCAACTCAGCCATTGGAGGTCATTTCTCACTGTACGAAAACACCATCGAGTGGAATACTACCATGAAGCTCAACATTTTCTCAGTACTACCCGAAGAAATCGCTAGACTACGAGACAAACTGGAATCAGTCGAGATGTCCGTCATTGCGAGCGGAAGTCAGGATGGCTGGGAGTACCAACTCTACTACTCACCCGGAGAAAGCGGCCGCCAAGTCCCATGGGTCAAGCACCTGGAAAAGTATTTCGAGAGCACCGTCATACCCGAATCCAAGAGCCCGTTCGCTGTTTTCCTCTTCACCAAGGCGGACAAGTGTTTCGCTATCAGTTATGGTAAGTCTCATTTCTATATTCGCCCGCTATGCGACTATGACTTCGGGATCGACCTCGCCAAACGAATAGCCAGGGAGGACGATATCAGACAGACCTCTTCGCAACGCTTCACCGGGCGCCAGAGGAAGTCCATCAGGAGTTTTTCCGAAGAAACCCAACTCTCCGTGGAGAGCGGCGAGTCGGTCGACTACATTCGAGCAGGCATCCTCAACGAGCACATCACCCGCTTCGGAAAAATGGGCCAGTTCGGGTCCTCTGCACAACTCACGGTGGAGATTGGCCCAGACGAAATCGGAACCCTCCTGAACGACATCGAGCATGTCCTCACTGAGTCAGAAAAGTTCAAGCTTCCACGTACCACACGCCTCACCGAGGCAGACGAGATCGAGAAGTTCGAAGAGAAACTCCTGGATGCACTCGAGGGAAAATCATCCGGCACAGAATTCGCCGAAAACTCCTACGATCTCTACGGCGTCGACTTCGTATTCGCCGGCATCGGAAGCTACACGATCAAGCACAAATCGAAGACTCAGCCTGTTCAAGAGCTTGCGCTAGAAAATTTGCAAGATTTCATCCGAAGAAACTCGATCCACCGAGATCAGATCTTCTCCATCAGGATCGTACATGAACGCGACGGAAACCCTGCCTACACCAACGAGCTGAAGCGCGACCTCGAATTTGTGGCAGATGACGACGACCGGGTGGCCCTCAACAACGGCCGGTGGGTTCGATTCAATCAAGATTACCTGGACTTTCTCGACAGCTTTGTCGCCAACATTGAAGTCGAGCCAACAGAAGAGGATTTCAGCGAGGTCAAAGGCCGTGAAGACGAGTTCACGAAGATGTGCGCAAACAAATGGGGGTACGAACTCGCGGACAAGGATTTCGAGATCTTCAGAACGCGCAGCTCTACCTCAGTTGAAGCGTGGGATCTCAAACGAGACTCCACTGTCTATGCAGTGAAGTTCGGCTCGGCACAGAAGCTCAGCTACGTCTGTGACCAGGCGATGAACATCGTAAACCTCCTGGGCAACAGAGCGAACCGCGACACGATCCCGGACTTCGACCGGTACTGTCTCTGGCTCGGTTACGAGTCGAAGCTCGGACTCACCAGCATCGAACAGTCCAGATCGATCATCCTCAAGCAAAAGATCGAGGCGTGGGCTCGCGCAGCGAAAAACCTCGGTATCACGCCCGTCATCAAACTGAGCAGGAAGGATCCACGCCCGAAGTCGAGAGTAAAGAACACCGAATCGTCGGATGACTCGTGATGACGGCCGCTGGAATCGGCGGCGTTAGCCGATCGCACCGCTCCCGCTCTACCCAATGCTGCTCAGTCAACCTCGGCAAGAGCCCAACGGCGAATATCACCAAATCTCCCCAGCCTCGTGATTACGACGATAGCCTGCCCTCATGACGCAGGACGACTACCCCGAGTTCCACCTGAAGTTACCTTACGATGGACCGCTGGCCACCGGACGGTTGTTGCCGGAGAAGGGCACCAACGGGAGTCAACAGTTCGTTGTGCTCGCGAGTTCGCCGGTGCGGTCGGAGGTCGTGCCGTCGTTCGCCTCCCACTTCCATGCCTCGCACCGCCTACGCGAGCAACTGATCGCCGACGGCATGATCAACGCCTCAACGAAGCACCCCGACCACCTCGAGTTCAGCCAGGATTACACTTTCGGTTCCCCCTCCGCAGCTGCGGGCGTCATCCTCGGTAGCTCGGTGAACGGCTACACGTCGTGGCAGACCGCCGAGGAACGCCCGCTCGGTGACTTCCTCGCAGTGCCGCCCTGGGGGCCCAGCGCGCGTGGCTGGTGCGCGGCTCGAACGTCTTCGGGCAGAACCTGGTTCAGCGTCTCTGGCTGCGGGAGGGAGTCGTGAGCCTGGCAGCTACCCACCTGCGTGAGGTCGACCAGCTCGTCAGCAAGGAAGAGCTGCGCGCCATCGTGGACGAGGACTACGAGGGTGTTCTCACATACAACCAGCGCCAACGGATGATCGAGGAGCTGCACTTCTTCCTGGCCAAGATGAAGCCGGGCGACATGGTGTGCACGGTCTCCGAGGGGGAGCTGTATCTCGGTGAGATCACCGGGGACACCGATCGGGTGCACTCCGAGGGCAACCGGTCGAACCTGCGGCGCCCGGTGACCTGGAACGACTCCGGCTTTCCCTACGAGGAACTGCCGGAGGCGTTGCAGCAGAAGTTGTCCATCCAGCTCGATGTCGTCGACCTCACCCCGGTGAAGGCCTACATCGACGGGATCGGTCGCAGCGATGAGGAGCTCGCCGCCGACAGCAACGGCGCCGACTCCGAGGCGGGCACCGCGGCCCTGATGGTACGACGCGAACTCGAACTGCCCGAGCCGACAGCCGAGCTTGCCAACGAGCTCCTTGTGCACGACATCGCATGGCTGCGGGAGGCCCGCGAACTGCTGTGGGACGACAAGCAGCTCGTCTTCCACGGTCCGCCCGGCACCGGCAAGACCTACCTCGCGCTCAAACTCGCCGAATTCCTCGGCGGTGGTCCCGAACAGGTCTCGCTCGTGCAGTTCCACCCGTCGTACTCGTACGAGGACTTCTTCGAGGGATTCCGGCCACGGGAAGACCCGGGAAGCCGGGAGGTGGCATTCCGGCTCCAGGACGGTCCGCTGCGCGAGCTCGCCGACCACGCCTCGCTGGAGGGCAATCGGCACCTGCCGCACTTCCTGGTGATCGACGAGATTAACCGTGCGAACCTGGCCAAGGTGTTCGGCGAGCTGTACTTCCTGCTCGAGTACCGCAACCGCTCGGTGCGGTTGACCTACTCGGGGGATGACTTCGCACTGCCGCCGAACCTGTTCCTCATCGGCACCATGAACACCGCCGACCGTTCGATCGCGCTGGTCGACGCGGCGATGCGGCGGCGGTTCTCATTCGTCGAGCTCTCCCCGGGCATCGAACCCACGCGCGGTTTGCTGCGCCGGTGGCTCGCCGAGCAGGGACACGCCCCCGAACCGGCCGACCTGCTCGACGAACTCAACCGCCGGATCCCGGACTCGGACTTCCACATCGGCCCGTCCTACCTCATGAACAAGAGCGTCTACCGGCAAGGCGGGCTGGAACGCACGTGGCGCACCAAGATCCTCCCCCTGCTGGAGGAACACCACTACGGCGAGGGAATCGACGTCGAGCACCGTTACGGTCTTGCTCCCCTGCGCGCCGCGCTCGGCAGCGACACGACATCATGATCAACCTGTCGCTGACCGAAAACGCCCCGGCGCGAACCGTGCCGCTGCCCGATGTGGCCGGGCGCGCCCTGGCCCACAGCGGTGTCGTCGACGCGTCCCCGCATCCCGACCGCGCCGGCTGCTGGCAAGTGCGGGCCAACGGCACCATCGGTGCCGCCCGCATCAGCACCGGTGACGATGCGATCGTCGTGCGCATCACTCCGAAAGTCCCGATCGCCCGGGTTCTGTTCCTCCTCGGTTACCGGCGCAGCTCCAGAATCTTGCTCGACGATCCCGTGCCCGTCACCGACGAACGCGAACTGGTGCCCGCGGTGGCCCGGCTCTATGCCGCGCAGGCCGAGCACGCCGTGCAGCAGGGCCTCATGCACGGTTATCGGGAGGCCGACGAGGCCACACACGTCATGCGCGGCCGTCTGCGGCACAGCGACCAACTCCGCCTGCACCACGGCAGACCGCTGCCGCTGGAAGTCACCCACGACGAGTACACCCCCGACATCACCGAGAACCGCCTGCTGGCGAGCGCAGCGCACGCCCTACTCCGAATCCCCGCCGAACTCCCTGAGGACGTTCGCGTCCGACTCCGCCGTCTGCAGCGGCGCTTCGCCGAGATCACTCCGCTTCCCCGGGGCTGCCGGCTGCCCGCCTGGCAACCCACCCGACTCAACGCCCGCTACCACCACGCACTTCGGCTGGCCGAACTCGTCCTCCGCGGGGCCTCCATCGAGCACCGACCGGGTGATCTCACCGCCCACGGCTTCCTCGTCGACACCGCGAAGCTCTTCGAAGACTTCGTCACCATCGCTCTGCGGGACGCTCTTGCCGACTACCCCGGTCACAGCGTTCTGCAGGACCCCTGCCACCTCGACGAGGGCAACACGATCTCGCTGGCCCCGGACTTCGTGCACTACGACCCGGAGGGCAAACCCAGCACGGTCGCCGATGCCAAATACAAGGCCGAGCGCCCGTCCGGCTACCCGAATGCGGACGTCTACCAAATGCTGGCCTACTGCGTCGCACTCGGCCTACCTGCAGGGCATCTCGTGTATGCCGCGGGAAACGCGACACACGGCACGCATCGCGTCCGAGGAGCCGGCATCACGATCCACCAACATGCTCTGGAACTCGACCAACCGCCGCCTCAGTTGCTGGAGGATATCGGTGTGCTCGCTCGACGGCTCATCGAAAGGAGCTGATTCCACCCATGGCCCAGCTCGCCTTCGCTTCCAGCTTCTGGGAGACCTACGACCGGCTGGAGAAGCCGGTCAAGGCCGGAGTCCGCAAGGCGATGGCGAAGTTTCAGCAGCTGCCCATCGCCGAGCTCTACGCGGATAAGGGGCTGCACCTGGAAGCGATCGAGAACGCGCGCGACAAGCGGGTGCGAACCATCCGCATCACCCAGTCCTACCGCGGCGTGGTGCTCGCACCGGACGACGGCAGCGAGATGTTCCTGCTGCTGGCCGTGGACACCCACGACGAGGCTTACGCCTGGGCCGTGAAGCGCCTCTTCACCGTCAACACCGCCACGCGCGGACTCGAGGTCCGCAACGTCGTCGCCCTCGAGGAGATCACGCCGTCGTTGGAGCCCGCTGCCGCCGAGGCTTCGGAGCGCCTGTTCGACAAGCACTCCGACACGGTGCTGCGCCACCTGGGCGTCGACGACCAGGTGTTGCGCGCCGCCCGCGTGATCACAACTCGGGAACAGCTGGAGGCCTTCAGCGGTCTGCTCCCGGAGGACCAGTTCGAGGTGCTGGAATACCTCGCCGAGGGGTTCAACGCCGACGAGGTGTACCGCGACATCGTCGCCGAACGTCGCCCGGCCGAACCCGAATCCACCGACGACAGCCTGGCGATGGCCATCACCAACACGCGCGGCCGCATCACGCTGGTCAGTGGCCCCGACGAGCTGGAGGAGATCCTCAACCAGCCCTTCGCCGCGTGGCGGGTCTTCCTGCACCGCTCCCAGCGCCGCGTCGCCTACCGGGCCTCCTACAACGGTTCCGCGCAGGTCACCGGCGGCCCCGGCACAGGTAAGACCGTCGTCGCCCTGCACCGGACCAAACACCTGCTGTCGCGCAACCCCGAGGCGCGAGTGCTCCTGACGACGTTCACCAACGCGCTGGCCACGAGCCTTCGCGACAACCTGCGGCGGCTGCTCGAGGACGACACGCAGCTGGAACGCGTCGAGATCACCACGGTCGACTCGCTCGCCCATCGGGTCGTGCGGGAGCACACCGGCACTGCCCCGTCCCCGATCGGTGACGCCGACGAACGCCAACTGTGGCGACGCGTGGCGAGCAGGCTCGACCTGGCCTGGTCCGAACAGTTCCTGGCGCAGGAGTACCGCCACGTCGTTCTCGCCCAGGACCTCCGGGCCGAAGAGGAGTACCTGGCGGCCAAACGCCGCGGCCGCGGGTCCCAGCTGCGAGCTGCTCAGCGCAAGCAGGTCTGGCGCGGGGTCGAAGCCTTCCTCACCGAGCTCGAAGCCGCGGGCAACCAGACCCACCTACAAGTCTGCGCGCACGCCGCAACCGTGCTCGGCAAGGAACAGCAGTTCGACCACGTCGTGGTCGACGAGGCGCAGGATCTGCACCCGGCCCAGTGGCGCGTGCTGCGCGCCACAGTTCCGGTCGGATCGGACGACCTGTTCATCGCCGGTGACCCTCACCAGCGGATCTACGACAACCGGGTATCACTGCGCTCGCTGGGCATCAACGTCACCAGTCGCAGCAGCAGACTGCGCCTGAACTACCGCAGCACGTCCGAGATCCTCACCTGGTCGGCGAAGGTTCTCGACAACGAGCCGGTCGACGACCTCGGAGGCGATGGTTCGGACAGTCTGACCGGCTACCGCTCGCTGCTGAGCGGCCGTCCTCCCCTTATGGCCACCCACTCTTCGCAGAGCGAAGAGGTCGCCGCCCTTGTTGACCAGGTTCGCTCGTGGATCGAACGGGGCGTCCTGACCAATGAGATCGCGGTATGCACGCGGTTCAACGTGCTGCTGGACAAGGCCGCGGAGCGCCTGCAGACCGAGGGGATCCCCGTCGTGCGCGTGAAGAACCGACCCAGTGCCGAAGACGAGGGGGTGCGGCTGGCAACGATGCACGCGATGAAGGGACTGGAATTCCGGTGTGTCGCCGTGATCGGGGCGACAGTGAAGGCCCTACCCTTCGACCGGGACATCACGCCGTACGAGATCGACGCCCAGCAGCACTGCAACGATGTGTTCAAACAACGCTGCCTACTGTTCGTCGCCTGCACGCGTGCGCGCGAGGAGCTGTCCGTCTCGTGCAACGGCACCGCGAGCCCGTTCCTGCCGGCTTGACTGACACGCGTCTGGGGGACCGCGCAGATGCCTCAGACATGGTCCTACTCCCCCGGAATCAGGGTGGCCTCGGCGATACCGTTCGTAAGCTCGCGGGTGAGGCGCGTGCCGAGCTTGACGGCTTTGTTGAGGTCCGATTCCCACTCCGCGAGGCGCCGGAAGGCCTCGCCCAGTCGACGTTGCTCATCGATGTCGGTAACCGGGATTTCGGTGCGGCGGATATTGGTGCGGTGCACGCCCGACACGGTGGTGGAGCTCGGCGCAGGATCACCGGATCGGATCTGACCGGCGAGAAACCACGGGTCCAGACGCTCCTCGTCGACTCGGATCAAGAATAGGTTCGCGCCCAGTGACCAGTCGTCGGTATCAACCACCCGCAGCGCTGTGTTCCCTTCACCGGCAGCCACCATCGGCACTACCACGTCTCCGGGACGGAGCGGAACCGTCTCTGCGCCTCCGATACACCGCAGCGTGGGATCCGCGCCGACAGCGACGTCGCGTCCTGTCAGCACCAACGACCCGGTGCCGTTCTCATCAGCGTCGACCGGGCTGCTCTGCCGGATGAGTTCGAGTGCACCGACCTTGGCCAGCTCACCGATCGTGGTGACCGCGCGCGGCGTGGGCGCAGCTTCCCTCAGCTCGAACCATTCACCGGTGAGCCCGTTCAGCAGTCGCCGTAGTTCCGCCTGGTCGCTTTCGACCTCGGCGAGAACCACCCGCCGCGGTGGCACCGGAAGATGGCGCGCCGGTGTGAAGTCAACGTCCTCCCCAAGTAATTCAATCGGCTCGATGACGCGGCGTCGCCCCGGGATGTCCTCGACATCAGCATCCTGCTGGAACGCTCGCCAGGCGTCGAGGATCTCGGAGCCGATCGCTGACCAGTCCACCTGGCCACGCCGTGCAGGTTGGTGATGTCCGGTGTCAACCAACAGCACAGGCCCGGCTCCGTCGGTATCAGGCCCACGTAGCACCCAGAGGTGCACCGCGATACCGCTCGACATCAGCACGCCAGCAGGTAGGGCGAACACTGCCATCAGGACACCACGCCGCACGAGTTCCTGGCGGATAGACCGCCCGGGCCGACGACCAGCCACACCTGCCGGCATGGCAAGGACAACCATGCCACCGGGCTTCACATGAGCCAGGCAGTGCTGCATCCAAGCGAGTTCGGGCTCGCTCTTGGGCGGAATCCCGAACTTCCAGCGTGGGTCCACGCTCAGTTCAGCGTGCCCCCAGTCGCGGTAGCCGAACGGTGGGTCGCATACAACCGCGTCAGCACGCAGGTCAGGAAACAGGTCCAAGCGCAGTGTGTCCGCGGCTTCGACAGTGACAGTAACGTCAGCCAGCCGGGATTCAGCGAGAGTTGCGAGCGGCTCCTCGACTTCCTGTCCGACCACCTCTGCGGCACCGGCGTCCGCGGCGGCACGCAACACGTTTCCAGAGCCACATGCCGGATCGAACACCGTTCCCGACGTCCCCGCCAGTTGCACCATCAGCTCGGCGAGTTCCGGTGGTGTCACCAGATGCTGACGTTGCTGGCGATCGAACAACATTCCCGCCAGCGATTCGATCAGCTCCCTAGGATCCTCGTTGCCGACGTCGTCCAGCGCAGCTCTGATCGTCTCCGGCAAGTCCGCCGAATCCCGGTCGCGCAGGTGCGAAGCGACCTGTGCAACCAGATCGACCACGTCACGATCGCCGCGAGCAGCATCGAGCGCGCGCCACAACGCGTCATACGGAGGCAACTCCGAGAGTTTGCCCTGGTCCCGCAGCCAGCTACGCACTGCTTCAAGAGGAAACGTCGGGTTGTTCGCCGAACCCAGCACAGGCTCAGGAAAGTCCGGGTACCGCCGTCGCCAGTTACTGACCGCCGCCCGCCCCACATTCGCGAGCCGAGCGATCTCCGCTGCCGTCACCAGAGCTTCATCCGACATGCCCACCTCCCACAGGAGTAGGCGTTAGCCTAGCACTCGGCAGTGCAAGGTGTTAACCCCGCTAACATGATATGCCACGCTAAATCCAGGATGGAGGGCTGCGGCATTTTCGGAGGGACCGTTTGACTCGGGCGTGCTGGTCATCCCGCGAGGGCCTTGAGGTGGTCAGCGAACGAGGTGGTGAGGCTGTCGAGCACGGCCTTGCCCTTGGCTGACGTGGCTTCGGAGGGGTGGCCGATGATGCCATGGCCGTGTAGGCCCGCATGCCAGTGACGAGCGAGTGCGGCCGGTGGCCAGAGCGTCGTGATCGGCGTCGGCGTAGGTGCCGCCGACAAGCTCGGGGCGGGTGTACAGCAGGATCGAGGTCTCCATCTCGCCGCTGTGCATGTCCTCGTGGGCGGTCGTGGCGGCTCCGGCATGATCGCGGGCGGCTTTCCAATCGTCGCGGCCGGGGCACAGGAGAACGCTGCGCTGTTGCACGTTGGCGTGCTGGGTGATGTTGGACAGCACGTAATTGTCCCCGTGGCCGTTGACCAGGACGAGAGCTTGGTGACACCGGAACGTGCCAGTGAGACGCGGATGTCGTCGATGACACTGATCAGGGTGCCGGCGCTGATGCTGACCGTGCCCGGAAAGCCGGGCATGCCTTCATGCTCGTGCGAGCACGAGAACGTGATGGGGGCAAGCAGGAACAGGTCGTAGCCCTCCACGATGCGTGCAGCGATCACAGTGTCGATGGCCAGCCGCAGGTGCTCACCATGTTGCTCAAAGCTTTCGGCGGGGAGGACGCCACATGAGCATTGCGGCGGGCTTCATCGACGGCGGTCACAGTGGTAAGCCTCCACGGGGTTCTCCTTGGTGTTGATCATCGCAGGTTTACGCACAGAGCGCGTGCCGCAAGCCGACTGCTCCAGCTACCGCGCTTCCTCGACGAGTAAGCCAGTGACATCCCACCAGCCGAGCCCCAAACCGCCCAGCCCACTGCTGAGCTCACACACCGACAAGCCTCCAACCCTGGGCGACTCAAAGCGCCGAAGTGAGGTACCGAAGAATGGCCGTGTCGGGATGAGGGCTCATCCGTTCCATCCGTGCCAAAACGGCGTGCGTTCGTCACCGGCCGACACCAAGGCGTGCTTGAGTGCGCCAGGCCGCACGTCGTCGTTGGCAAGGTCATCCAGTCCGAGCCAGTGAAACTGGAAATGATCTTCCTGGCTGACTGGTTCCGTGTCGGTGATGAAGACCTCAAACACGAGGTTGACCTCGTGATAGGTGGCGCCGTCTTCGATGTAACCGTGCTCGACCGCGCCGAGGAAGCCCGCGATCTTGGCTTTGATCCCGAGCTCTTCGCTCAGCTCACGGACCAAGACAACTTCGACCCGTTCACCGGATTCGACGTGGCCACTCGGCAGGAATGACCAGGACTTGGTGCGTTGACGCGCCATGAGGAGCTGGCCATCACGGCGAATAGCTGTGCGGGCAACAACCTCGGGGGTAGTGGCGCTCGTGTGTGCCCTTCGTGTCGGTCGATCCCTCTAGGATGATCCACGCGGGTACGAACCGGTGATAACCAAGGCCGGGCCTGTGCGGGCCAGCAGCACGCCACGATCACCTCAAACCGAGATCACCAATGTGTTAGGGACTCTAAGGGGCCTCCGATGGCTTTCGCCGGACAAGGCCCCGGTTCTCGAACGCTGTCTTGCCCGTAAGTACAGGAGCCGGGGGCAGCGCCCGATCAGGACATCGTGGAAGTGGTCGTCGAGTTCGGCGAAGTGCACCTCCGCTTGGACTCGCCGCAGAGCTTGCCGTGCGTGTCGCAGGCGTTGGCAGGCACCCTGCCACCAGTGGTCACGGCCAGGTCAACAACTTCGTGGAGGAGGGTGACGCTGGCCACCGGATCCCGCGCGGAGGGGCTGAACGTCGACGCCGCAGTGGCCGCAACCGCTCACCGGCTTGCGGACCGGCCCGATCATGACCCGATGGACGCGCACCGCTTCGCCACCGAAGCGGTCTCGGCCGCTCTGGCCGAGCAGCGCACGAACGGTGCTGGCTACTTGACTGCCTTGCCATGGATGGACCGCCCCGATCTGATCAGCCTCAGCGGGGAGCTGCGCGACTACCTCCAGCGGCTCGAGGTCGCGATCGACGGCCGCCACGCGGAACTGCGCGCCCAGGTCGTCGCCGACCAGCCGAGCTGGACCGCCGGTCTGGGGCCACGCCCCGAGGACTCCGCACTCGCCGAACGCTGGGACACCGTGGCCGGGCTGGAGTTGAGCCAAGGACCCGACGGCGTGGCCGTCGTGCTGCTGGCCGCTGGTGCCCGCGGAGATCACCATTCCGGCGTGAGCCCACGCGGCCTGCATCAACCCGGAGCAGTCAAACGCGTTCGGCCCTTTGGGGGCCCACACATAGGGCGTGTCGAGGTTGCTCAGCGCATATTTCACGGCCGAGCGGCGGCTGGGGGTCGGCTGACAGCGTAAAACCGTCCGGAAAGCTTTTGTGGGTCCAGCGGCATGTTCCAACCCGCCCTGGTCTGGGCAGCCCAGTGCGGCGGAGCTCTGCTGGGCCGGGAGACCCCCGGTCGAGGGTGGTACCGGGCCGTCCGATCCACGCCAGAGCTTCTCCATCAGCAGGCGGGTCGGCTTCTCATATGGGGAGTAGCGCTCAGGAAATGCCGAGCGCTGCATCTTCTGCTGGGCCACGCCGGGCGGCATGCGATAACAGCCGGGCAGGTCCACGAGGTGGTCAAGGAAGGTGTTGGTGGCATAGACGTGGTTGAGGATCTGTTCGCGTGTGTTCCAGCTCTGGCTGGGCCGTTGTTGGAACAGGACGAGGCTGTCGCGCTCGCCGTAGGGCAGGTTGCGCAGCCGCGATTCCACGATGGCCGTCGAAAGCGCGATCATTGCTGCCCGCTGTGGGAGTCGGCGGCGCATGACCACATTGGTGATGGTGCGAGCGTTGGTCATCTGCTCACCGCTCCACTAGCGATCACCGACCTGTTGGCCACCGCCACCGGAGCCGCTGTCGGCGTGGTAACCGCCGAAGGCGAGGCCGAGGCTGCAGGAGACTGCCAGGACCGCAACGCCGAGCATCGCGGCGGGCATGATCACGAACGCGGTGAGCGCGACCGCGACCATCGCGGGAACAATGCTCTTGCTCGAATCAGACATAGCCGCCTACCGATCCGCATCAGCCCGCTGACGGAGCTGGGCGTTAGTATCGAAGGTGGGCTTTTCGGTACGGGACAGCACCGACTGGACCTTGTAACCGGGGTTGTTCTCGATCTTCCACAGCACGCGGCCGGTGCATTCCATGCACCAGCCGGTGGTGACGTCCCCGGCCAGCGGCATCAGCTGCGCCGCACTCGACCGCGACACCGGCACCATCCCGACCACCGGGCCTCACAGCCAGCACCGACCACTCAGCCACTGCCACCACCCCGAACAGACGCCTCCAGGGGTGCTCGGACAGCACAAAGCGGCGGTCGCACTGCAGTGCACCGCCGCCGAAAACGTGAAACGCACTAATAGGTCGTGTAGCAGATTTGCCACACCACGGTGTCGGAGGGGGGACTGGAGTCCTCCGACCAGGGAAATTTCCCCACTTTGGGGAAATCATACCGAGATCGTAACAGGCCATCGGCCTGTCACACACGAGGAGCACCTTTTCCGACGTCGCGAACGATGTGTACTCGTACGTCGACACCATCAGCTCAGCAGTAGAGGTGTCGGCAATGGAGTATCCGCTGCCATGGCGGAATCTTGCGAAGGTCTCGGATCATTTCCGGGATTCGGCCAGAGGGTGCTGCTCGCCGGTGAGTGCCGCCAAGGCGGTGGCGATATCGGCAAGATCGGCACGAATATACGTGGTGGTCGCACTGGCATGACTGGAGTCGGTGTGCCCGGCCCAGGCACGAGCGGTGGCGTAGCCGAAGTGGCGCTCCACCCACGTCAGCGTGGTGTGCCGCAGCCAGTGGGTGCTGATCTGCTGTGTGGCCACCCACGGCAGATGCTGGCCCAGCCGGTGCCAGAGATGGTCGTAGCGCCGTCGAGTCAACGGTTTTCCCGAGCGGTACCGCAGCAGGGCGTCATCGGAAGTCTCGGCACCGCGTTGCTCGGCGTGGTCACGAAGATGGCGCGCGAGCGTCGGGGAGACCGGCTGCCAGCGCACGGTATCGTTTTTCTCCCGCAGCAGAACCACACACTGCGTCTCATCCAGATCGGCAAGGGTTAAGGCCAACGCCCCTCCCCTACGGCAGGCGGTCTCGGTGTGCAACCGCAGCAACAGCGTGTCCAGCATCGGATCATTGCCGGTCTGACCGGCCACCCGGTTGATCGCGGACATGCTCTCGTCCGATAGCCCCCGCCGCGTACTCGGCAACCTCCGGGGCTTTCGCACCCGCAGGGCGGGGTTGTCCGCCTCGTCGAGCAGCCCGTCGGCCACCGCGTGACTGTATATGCACCGCAACGCCGCGATCAGGTGCTCCACCGCGCAACGACCGCCACGTGTGTTGCGCCGGTGCACGACCTGGCCACGGATGTGCTCGGCGAGCCGACGAATCTCCGAGGGGGTGGGCTCATCGAGCCGGCGCTCTCCCCACTCACGTACGACCCGATTCCAGTACGAGCGATACGCCCGAGAAGTCCCCACCGAAACCGCCTCGGCCACCCGGGGAACGTACTCGGCGAACACAGGCACCGTCTTCCGATGACCTGGTGTGTTGACAAGTTCCTCGGGAGAAATACCCATCCGGGTCAACACCAGCCGCGCTGCCTCCACCTCAGCCGGATGATGACCGGTGTCTAGTCTGAGTGCGTCGTAGGAACTCACAACGCCTCCCCCGGCTCCTGGTCGTCATGAGCTGCGTGATGCTGTGCGAGCATCGCCTCCACCGTCGACATCGTGTGCACGATGAGCACTCCGTACTCGGCGGAGCCCGCCAACATCACACGATCTCCGGGACGAATCGCGCACCGCTCACGCAGCAAACTCGGAATCGGCACTCTCCCTCGTTCGGCAACCGCGAGTTCACCGTCCACACAGCTCCGCACGATCACCGCGTTCCCAGAGCACCACGCCCGAACACGGTCACCGGTTCGCCAGCCCAAAGCCCGCAGCACACCACGCTCACTCACCCGGCCACTCGCATCAACAGCCGCAATCCCATAGGTCATCGAGCTCGTACCGGTCGACGACAACGCCGCCACCGGAAGCCGCGGAACCCGACCACCAGTCGGTCTTCTCACCGGAACGAGGCCCTCGACAACACGCTCCACTCGGGACTTCGACGACACGACCTCCCCCCTTCCGCAGCACACTCGCTATCGCGCACCCTAGGGTTCACCACATCCGCAACGGGACCAATCACGCGCCGAGCGAGCGTGCCACACTCCCTACGCTCACGTCCGATTTTGCTTCGGAGTCCGGTCAATTCCGCAGATCGTCTCCGATGATCACTAGCATCGGCTTGAGCCTCTGCTGCCGGTGTGCGCTGCCAGCAGACAGACCCGAAGCCGTTGTTGCTCGCTCGAGAGTGCGAGGAGACCGTTCGTGTGATCCACCGGCGTCCAGAGAGATGAGCTGTGCAGAAGCTGTGGTTCGGGCCGAGCTGAACCTGCCGAGCGGGGCGGCTGTTCTCGACATCGCGGACTTTCCCACCTCCGCACAGAAAGGGCAGCTCGATAACCGTTCCCTTCGCGGTCAAGCGAGGCGCAGCCGGATCGAAGTATCACCTGATCTGCAACGACGTCAGTGTTTCCTTGACAAGGATGCTTATTGACGACGCTTCCAGCCCTGCCACCAGACCTCGTAGCAACCAGAGTTCACACGCTGCTCGAGGCCAACACGACCATGCGGCTACACGAACTACGCCTTCGATGACAGACTGATCGTCGATGCCCCTCCCCGTATCTTCCGACGTCGCGACAAGTAAGCACTCCACAAGATCACAAAACAATAACCCAATCTGATTTTCCCAGCACAAAAAGTGGATTCCCCGCGCAAGCGGGGGTGAGCCGTCGGCACCCAGTGGGCAGCGATCGGCCCCGATGGATTCCCCGCGCAAGCGGGGGTGAGCCTGCGCCGCGTCGCGCTCCTGGCGATACTGCTCGGGATTCCCCGCGCAAGCGGGGGTGAGCCAATGTCGGCCGGGCTGTCCCAGCGGGGGACGCGGGATTCCCCGCGCAAGCGGGGGTGAGCCCTCCGCTGCTGTACCTGCCTGAGTGGTACTGGCGGATTCCCCGCGCAAGCGGGGGTGAGCCTCGCTAGCGTCGCGAGCAGAGTCAGCAGCGTGAGGATTCCCCGCGCAAGCGGGGGTGAGCCGTCGTGCCGCTGGACTGGTCCAGCCCGATGAACGGATTCCCCGCGCAAGCGGGGGTGAGCCACCCCCACCCAAACGGGTGGGGGCAACCTGAACGGATTCCCCGCGCAAGCGGGGGTGAGCCTCTGCACCCGCACACCGCGTCGCTGGAGCTGTTGGATTCCCCGCGCAAGCGGGGGTGAGCCTTCGCCCGCATCTCCCGCGAACACAAGAACAAAGGATTCCCCGCGCAAGCGGGGGTGAGCCCATAGGGATTGGCGGTCAATCCCTCGAATTCGAGGATTCCCCGCGCAAGCGGGGGTGAGCCGTTTCGGGAACGGATGACAACGGCCGCCCCACCGGATTCCCCGCGCAAGCGGGGGTGAGCCGTTTCGGGAACGGATGACAACGGCCGCCCCACCGGATTCCCCGCGCAAGCGGGGGTGAGCCACACCCGAAAGGGGAACACCATGTTCGGTCTCAGGATTCCCCGCGCAAGCGGGGGTGAGCCTCGCGAGCTGCGCACGGAGAACCTCGCGCAGGTGGATTCCCCGCGCAAGCGGGGGTGAGCCATAGGAATCCCACGTTTTCGGGGCGCAGCGGGAGGATTCCCCGCGCAAGCGGGGGTGAGCCCACCACTCCGAGTGATGAGGTCAGATTCTGCTCGGATTCCCCGCGCAAGCGGGGGTGAGCCCGAGCGTGAGCAGTGTCCGGGATGCCGCGTGCAGGATTCCCCGCGCAAGCGGGGGTGAGCCCAGGACCAGACCGAGGGCGGGGTCGGCCCCGTAGGATTCCCCGCGCAAGCGGGGGTGAGCCCGCCTCGATCGCGGCGCGTTCGTCCTCCTGGGCGGATTCCCCGCACAAGCGGGGGTGCGCTATGTTTTTCAATCCATATTGAAGCTTTAGCGGACCTTTCACCAAAAGCTAGTTGAACCCAGTGTCAGCACCGACGATCATCGGATCATCGCGGTTCCCCGTTCACGTGGGGATGAGCCCAACAGTCCGATGCTCCACTGACTTTGGTGACGTCGAGCGCGGTGGTGTGCTCGTCAGCCGACGAGCAGCATCGTAGAGAACAGGTCGCTGCTCCTCGTCCATAAAGAAGTTGGGCACGGTCATGACGTTTCCGGGTGGACCGACATGGTCTCGACATAGCGGCGCGCTACGCGGCGGCTGGTGCGGCAAGATGTCGGTTGACCAGCAGGAAACAACCCTGTGTCCAGCCGCGATAAACGTGTCGACGAGTGTGCCCATGGCTGCGGTCACCGTTCGGAGTGTCGGTGACCCCGGAATCGAGGAAGCCCCAGAAGCTGTATCCGATCCGAAGACCTGTACCCCTCGAGTTCGTCATGGCGCGTTCCCCCACCAGTTTTCGAGGCGCAAGGCATCGATGGCGGATTCGGCCAGACACTCCAACGCCATGTCCAGCGTGCCCATCCTCCTCGACACGCCTGTGACCACCAGCCAACGGTGGGTCACCGACATGGAACGTGTCGGCGTAGACGGCTTCACCATCACCACCAACATCGACCTCGGGATCGGCAATACCACCGCACTCGACGCCGCACGCACGTACGATCGTGGACCCAGCTTCCCGTGGCCGTCAGCGGCGGTTTCAGCGCAACAGACGACAGCGCGTTCACCAGCCCCGACTGGGACATCCTCACCGCCGGGCGGAGTATCGCCGACGTTACTGTCCCGGCCGGCGCAGCCGCGCGCATCCTCGAACTCGCCCACTCCACCGAAAGGCACTCATGAAGATACGGCCCATCCACCAAGACGACATCCCGGCGATCCTCGAGCTCATGGAACTCGGGGCGCCCTACGTGCGGGCTCGCACCTCGTCCGACTACTGGCTTTACGCCAATCTCTTTTCCACAACCTGCCCCGTGGCCGACGACAACGGCCAACTCCTCGGCGCGGTCATCGCTTTCCGTAGCCAGGACCACCCGGAGAACCTGTACATCCAAGACGTGATCACCGCCCCAGATCACCGCCGACAGGGCATCTCCACAGCGCTGCTCCAAGCAGTGCGAGACACCGGCCGCCGATTCGGGTGCCAACGTCTCTACCTGACATCGGAGCCCGACAACACCGCCGCACACGACACATGGATTCACATGGGCTTCGTCAACGTTCCCGGCGACCACACCGTCAACGGTGTCGAAATCATCTCCGACTACAAGGGAGCAGGCAAGCACCGAGCCGTATACGAACTGCGGCTACACAGCACCGCTGTGAATTGACCAATGAGCATTGGAACGTCAGCCCAATCCCAACGGGGCCACCTGACCAGAAGTGAAGCGAAACGCATAGCCGATACTGAAAAATGCCAAAGGAATCGGCATGCCTGGCTGGTTGCTTCTCAGAGCTCTGGTTGATCTCTGCCGACCACTGGGTCTGTTTACGAAGGTGGAACCAGTCGTTGATGGCAACGATGGTCGCGGTGCCTTCGTGGCAGACGGCGAGTCTGTCGTACCTGACGACCACGGCGCGATGGAGGTGCAATCTCACCGAGTCATCCGACCACGAGACCGCGTAGCAACCAGTGTCCACACGCTGCTACGAAACCAGCACCACCATACTGCTACACCAACCACGCTATCGATGGCAGACTGATCATCAATGCCCCTCCCCACACCTTCCGACACCCCGGCAAGTGAACACCCCACAAGATCACAAAACGATAACCCACTCTGAATTTCCCAGCACAAAAAGGGATCTCCCCGCGCGAGCGGGGGTGAGCCCCGACGCCGCCGACTACGGCCTGTTCCCCGTCGGATCTCCCCGCGCGAGCGGGGGTGAGCCGAGCACTGCGAAGGCACTGCGCCGGTTCGGTGAGGATCTCCCCGCGCGAGCGGGGGTGAGCCTCCGCCGGCCCCTCGGCGTGCTCGCCCTCCTGGGATCTCCCCGCGCGAGCGGGGGTGAGCCTAGGATAGCTGAGAGTTCGCGAGACAGGGTTACGATCTCCCCGCGCGAGCGGGGGTGAGCCCTCACTCGCAGTCTGGACACGGCTACGCACATGGATCTCCCCGCGCGAGCGGGGGTGAGCCGTTCAATGCCAGCGCAACCGTGGCGACCAGCGCGATCTCCCCGCGCGAGCGGGGGTGAGCCGAGCCGGGAGACCGCCGCGCTCGGCGAAGAGGAGATCTCCCCGCGCGAGCGGGGGTGAGCCCGACGATTCCCCGCCGTCTGACCGGGCGTTGGCGATCTCCCCGCGCGAGCGGGGGTGAGCCCGCTCCTTGGTGATGTGATACGTCCGTCCCGTAGATCTCCCCGCGCGAGCGGGGGTGAGCCGCCCTCGACCCCGACGCCTCCCAGGAGGAGGACGATCTCCCCGCGCGAGCGGGGGTGAGCCGTCCTTGCCGACGACCTCCATGTCCATACCGGGCGATCTCCCCGCGCGAGCGGGGGTGAGCCTCCGCCGTCGAGGCCGTCAATTCCGACGACTTCGATCTCCCCGCGCGAGCGGGGGTGAGCCCTGGGGTCAGTGATCCGCGCACTCGACAGCGCCGATCTCCCCGCGCGAGCGGGGGTGAGCCC
>NZ_FOMZ01000009.1:0-239385 GCF_900112765.1 Actinopolyspora alba | reverse complement strand
GTCCGCGATTTCCCCGCGCGAGCGGGGGTGAGCCCCACCGAAGCCCCACTCGACGGTCACGCCACCGGATTTCCCCGCGCGAGCGGGGGTGAGCCACACGCGACCGGATGCCCGGCGTGGTCAGTGACGATTTCCCCGCGCGAGCGGGGGTGAGCCAGTCGCGGGTGAAGCTGCGCCGCCGGGACAAGGCGATTTCCCCGCGCGAGCGGGGGTGAGCCCGCCCACGGCCCGTCCACCTGGTCGTGGCACATGATTTCCCCGCGCGAGCGGGGGTGAGCCCTCCCCAGGCCACCCGCGCCGACGACTACGCCGGATTTCCCCGCGCGAGCGGGGGTGAGCCTCCATCGTGTCCTCGCTGTCGCGGGCTCCGCACGATTTCCCCGCGCGAGCGGGGGTGAGCCATGCTGGGATCGCTGTCGTGGCAGGCCGCGTCGGATTTCCCCGCGCGAGCGGGGGTGAGCCTCCATCGTGTCCTCGCTGTCGCGGGCTCCGCACGATTTCCCCGCGCGAGCGGGGGTGAGCCATGCTGGGATCGCTGTCGTGGCAGGCCGCGTCGGATTTCCCCGCGCGAGCGGGGGTGAGCCCAGGGGCACGGGGTCCTCGTCCAGGAAATGCCGGAAGTCCCCGATCGCGCGGGGGTGAGCCGCTGATCCCCTGGCTCCGCTGGGTCCCGCCCGAAGGTTTCCCCGCTCGCGCGGGGCAACTAGACTCATCGGGCGCTGCAGCTAGCAGTTTCCCGTGGTGGGAAACCGCTCGAGGACGTGCCAGGTGTAGTGGTGATCGGCGCGGGTGAGTTCGACCAGGCGCAGCTCAGTGATGGTGACCTCGACAGGAGTCAGTTCCCGTGCCCGCCGCACAGCGCGAATGATCTCCTCCGGTGACTGCACCCGATTGCTGTAGGCAATACCCACATGGGGTCGGTACATCCGCAGCGGGTCGATGTCGGCATAGCCCGAGGCCGTCGACACCGCGCGATACACCCCAAGCAGCGGAGACCACGGAGCAACGCTGAACCGCACAGCCCCCGGAGAACCGGCCAACGGGATCAGTTGCAGACGAAACGGCTCGATCCCACGGCAGTGTTCCCCCACGGCCCTGGCCGCGGCCCGCAACGTCGGCACGGGCACCTCATCGACATAGCCCAGACGGCGCACGGTCAGGTGCAGACTCTCCGGCGGAACCAGATCGAGCCCCTCCGCGGGCAGCAGCTGCTGACAACGCCGGCTCAACGCATGGGCCGGTTCGTGCTCGTCCAGGGTGATCATCCAGTGATAGGAACGCCGGTGTGGACGGTCCCAGTGACACAGCATCCGCTCAACCCGCTCGAACGCGGCCTGATCGTGGACCGCGATACCCACCGGATCCTCGTGATCATCCGGTGGATCGGCCGGGAACATCGAACTGTACGAACTACCCACACCGACCAGCCTGACCCGCACCCGCTGCTCATCCGTCACCGGGTTGGTCCCCCAGCGACGTCGCGCACTTGAGGACGGCTCCACCAGGTGCGCAGCACCTCGGTGAACTCGGTCACGCGTGCGTCGCCTGCCCAACGTTGAGCAAGTCCGTACAGGGTGTGGGCACGTTGCCATACCGAACGAATAGGGTAATCGGCACAGATCCGCACCGACTCGGTGCCCAAGGCAAGTGCGTGTTCCAAGTCCGGATCCGGCTGGTGCAACAGCGCCGTGGCAACATCGAGCCGCACCAGAGCTCGACTCCAGTCGGAATCGGCCTGTTCCACGGCGGTATCAACATCGCCGGTGTAGTGCAGCACACGTTCCGTGTCCCCCAAGGGCACGTACGCCGTCGCCGCGTTCGCGGCCAGGCGGGCATAGCCGTACGGTTCGAAGGACAGGCACGGCGTGAGCTCGGGGCTGATCTCGTGGTGATCGAGCAAGCTCAGCGCCTGCCCGACCGCGCCCACCAGCTGTGCCAGCGATAATTCGACCTCTTCCACGCCCACCGGCCGCTGGCACCGACAACGGCCAAACTCGCCCTGCAACCCCTGGTCAACCTCGGCCGACTGCACATCCGCAACGGCCACGGCAACCGTGCGCACCAGCTGCTCACCCACGCCTACCAGGCCCTGCGCACGAGAACGGCGACCACGATCGACGGTCGGAACATCGACCTCACCGACCTCACCGACGATCACAGCGCAGCACGAGGCGACCTCGTCCGATTCCTCTGGACAGTGCTGCTGGCCGACGGCACCCGAGCCCTGACCCGAGCCGGACGATGGAACGACGCGCTCGAACACCTCGAACGCCACAAAGGCATCGGCGACCGCATGCTCGACGGCAGACAAGTCGCCATCCTCACCCGCATCATCAACGACGACCACGAGCACGCCCTCGACCTGCTCGAGCACAGCTCCACCACGGACATGTGGGAACAAGCCGTCGCGTCCTATCTCACCACGCTGTGCCTGACCACCGCAGAACGCGAGACCCAGCCAGCTGACACAGAGATGGTCGAGCGCTACCTCGCACTCCCCCACCAGTCCACACCACTGGTGTTTCGCTGCCGCCTCGGTCTAGGCGTACTCGACCTCACCAACCACACACCTCACACACCGATCACCACCGACATCACCCGACAAGCCATCGCCGCGGCAGACGCCTACGCCGCCCACGACGTGCTCACCCACCCAGCCTGCGCGCAGAACATGTCCGACACCGACCAGCACGCGCTCACCCACATCATCACCACCGCCGGCCTCCACCACGGCGAGGAAGCACCAGCCGAGCCCCTCACCGAACTCACCGACGCAATAGCCGCAAGCGAAACCAGCCTGGCTCACGCACTCACACGACAACAGTCAGCTCACGACCAGCCCCGAAGGAACTGCCCCAGCACGACTGCCCCACAGCCACCGGGCGAACTCGGCGATGACCTGGCCGGGCCGGGAGACACGACAGAGGCAGCGCCGCGAGGGATACCTCGCTACTAAGAGCTCCTAACGTATTGCGTTCGGGAGACGGCGCCAGCAAATGAGGCTGGTAGCCAGGGCGAGGAAGCCGTGATGGATGTCAGCACGACGCTCCCAGCGGATGGCCAGACGCCGAAACTGATGCAGCAGGGCCAAGGTTTGCTTCGACAATCCAGCGCACGGCCTGGTTGGTGTCGCGGGTTTTGCGCCGGTTGATGAACGGCCGGATGCCGCGTTGGCGCAGATGAGCACGGTAGGTGTCGTGATCGTAGCCGCGGTCAGCAACGAGGACCTCGGGCTTGCGGCGGGGCCGTCCGCGTCGGCCGCGTACGGGCGGGACCTTCTCGACCAGCGGCAATAGTTGGGTGATGTCGTTGCGGTTGCCGCCGGTGAGCGTCGTGGCGAGGAAAACTCCGCCGCCGTCGCAGATCAGGTGGTGCTTCGAGCCTGTTTTGCCTCGATCCACCGGGCTTGGCCCGGTGGCCGTTCCCCCCTTTTCGTGCGAAGGTGGGAAGCATCCACACACGCCCGGGACCAGTCGATCTGCCCGGCCGCGTTGAGCTCGGCCAGCAACACCTCATGGAGCCGCTCGACACCCCCTGCCTCCTGCCAGTCCCGCAGGCGCCGCCAGCACGTCATCCCCGATCCGAACCCCAGCTCCTGCGGCAGGTCTTCCCACCCGATGCCGGTGATCAGCACGAACAGGATGGGCTGCACCACCTGCCGATCCGGCAACGGCTTCGGACCCGTCCGACTCGCCGGACGCACCGGCAACAACGGCTCGACCCGCTCCCACAACTCGTCCGAGACCACCCACGGTGCAGCCATCACCCAAGATCATCCCAGCCCGGTATCACCAATGTGTTAGGGGCTCTTAGCCAGGTGCTGCCACCACCCCTGCCCCAACTCGGGCTCGGTGGCGAGCATCCCGCCCGAGCAGATCACCGGTTCGGTGACCAACTCGGTCTCCTCCACCCGCCACAGCAGCTCCCCGTCGTGCCAACACGCACCCTGATGCCACTGCGGATGCCGACACGCACTCGGCAGAGCGGTCGTGGCCTCCAGCCCACCACGCTCGGCCGCGGCCTCGGCTGGCGATACCGAGATCCGCACCCACGTGTCCCGGCCGCTCGGCAGACCCAGCGACCGCCGCTTGCACACTGCCCGTTCCTGCATCAACTGGGTTCCGAGTGCTCGCTCGGCACACACGATCAACTCCGCCAGCGACTGTGTCCTGAGATCCACGGTGCCCACGATAGCCCGCATCCACAGCCCACGACGTACGTAACTAGTCCGAACCCGACGAAGACGAGATCGCTTGATCTCCACAAGGACTCGGGCGTCCCTTGGCAGGGCGGCTGGCAATATGGCGTCCATGGCAAGCAGTGAGCGAATCGTGTACGTGGTGCAAGATCGCACCACGTCCGCAAAGCCCGGCATCCTTACGATGGCGTTCGAGTCCGCTGAGAAGGCGATCAAGCATGTCGACGCGTTCCGTGCACAGCAACCTGACAACCCCGGCGCGCTCACTTGGGCCACCGGCCCTGGCTGGGCAGATGGTCGCGACGCACAGGGCAACACGGTGTTCTACGTGTGCAGTCTGACGCTGGTTTCCGACAACGAGTTGACCTACTTCGAGCGGTCTGCCCGTAGGTCGTGACCAGCGACGGCGACGTGGCTGTCGCTGCTGGATTCGGACCTATCCGGTCTTCACGCTCCAGACCGCAGTGCTGAGGCCGAGGACAATGACGAGCATTTCACCGGTAGCGGGTCCGTGCTGGTGCGGGTGGGTTGCGTTCACGACGGTGGGGTTCAGGCGACGACGTGGCGGGGCGGGACACGGGATGCTCCGGGCCAGTGGGCCCGCCCCTTCCGGTTCAGTCGGTATCGTCGTCCTGTTGGCAAGCGACGTTCTCGGCGTGGGCGTGCAGCTCACTGGTCAGGTCCCGTAACGCGGCGCCCCCGTTGTATTCGGCGTGATCAGCCGCGCGCAGGCCACGGCGTTTGAGGTCGCCCCAGATGTCATCGACGTGGGCATACAGCGCCGCGCGCCTGGATCTGGGCAATCCGCTCTGCCTGGTGGCAACGCGACCAGGTGGGCCTTGTCGTGCTCGGCGACGGCGTCGGCCAGCTCGATCGCGGCGAGCTGATGCCGGATCCGCTCGGCGGTGTCGGTGTCATCGTCGGCGTTGAGCACATCGGGTTGCGGCGGCTGTCGTGGCGAAGCGGTGCGTCAGAAGAATCCCATGCCGATCACGCTACGCACACCCCGCCAACGCCGCGCGACCTTGACCGCGCCCTGTATCCCGCCGGGGCCAGCCAGGATTCTGACTTACGGGGCGGTGGTGGTCTCGTCCGCGGCGTTGGCGGTGCGGGTGAGGATGATGTCGTGCCCGGAATGGCCGACGGCCCGCACTTGGTGGGAGAGCTGGGCCAGGAACGCCCGGAAGTTGCGGCATCCGTAGGCGGCTTCGTCGAACGACGGGTCCAACACGAGCATCTTCGCTTTGAGCTGTGACGCGGTAGGTCTGCGGGTGCTGAGCTGGTCCATCGCGGCGACCAGGAGTGCTTCGCCGTCGGCAAGCCGGAACCCGGGTTGCACAGGTGCCGGTGCAGGTGCTGTCTCCGCGGGCGTGTTGTCCGCGCGGGCCACGATCGATCCCCAGAGCTTGTACTCCGAGCACACCGACACGAGCCGGGCGCTGACCGCGGATTCCGCGCCGACACCGATGATGTGGCGGCCGAACTCCCGCAACTTGGCCACCAGCGGGGAGAAATCGGAGTCACCGGAGACCAGCACGAACGCCGCCACCTCGGGGTGAATGATCAGGGTCTCCATCGCGTCGACGGCCATGCGGATATCCGCACCGTTTTTGCGTCCTAGGCCGTGGCCGATCTGGACAAGGTCGACACCGTTGCGTTCCAACGCGGGCTGGTATCGCTGGAAGCGGGAGTCGGCCCAGTTGCCGTAGGCCCGGCGGGTGGTGGTGACTCCGTAGGCGCGGCACAGCCACCGCAGCGCCGTCTCCGGGACCGGATCCTGGCGGTCCGGAAGGCTGGCGTGCGCGCCGAGCACCAGGTTCTCGAAGTCGATGAGCAGCGCGAGCTGCTCATCCCGGGGCTGGGGGTCATCGCGCCACCGGCCGAATGCATGGCGGTGGCGGGCTTCGGCTTCCCTCACGATCCGCACCCCTTCCGACTCAACATCCATCCCGGGCTCCCCTCACTGCCGCGTGCCCGGCGTGGCGGGCGAAGGCGTTCTGCAGGGCCGAGGGAGCGAGGCGGTGCTGACGCCGCCGCTGCTTGTCCTCACGGCCCGTACTGCCCCGTCGCGCCTTGCTCAACCGAAACCCTGTCCCTCCGCTGCCACCACATGGTCAAGACCGGTCCTACCGCACCACCCCGACTGCGGACCAGGCACTGCCCCAGGTTCACCGGTTCGAGTGTGCACCGCCTCGCTCTGTCCTGGCCCGCACCGTGAGCACAAGACACCAGCCGCGATCAAACAACAGCCCACGCCGCCAACATTCACCGACACCTTCGGGAATGGAACCGCGGAACGACTTCTCAATCCTGTACTTTCTCGAAAGGCAGAGTTCCAGGCAACCAGGTGATTTTGACGATGCCGCAGTGCGCGGAACATGGCGACTCAGGGACAGTCGTTTACATGGGTGATCAGCTACGCGACGAGTTGTTACGACGGTCCGCTCGGGATCAACAGGTCCGTCACCAATGGCTCGAGCAGCAGACAGTGGACAGCATCACCGTCCGCGAGGTCGACGCCGACAACACCGCTCGGCTGGCCGAGATTATCGATGAGCATGGATGGCCGGGACACACACTGGTCGGCACCGATGGTGCACACGCGGCCTGGCTGTTGGCACAACATGCCACCCCCGATTACCAGCAGGCCTGGATCGACCTGCTCCGTGAAGCGGTAGATCGTCAAGAAGCCACCGAACGTGATCTGGCGTATCTCGATGACCGCGTACTTCTGCACCAGAACCTCCCGCAGCGATACGGCACCCAACGGTTCGGTATCGGGAACCAGACCAGCCGTCTCTGGCCGCTCGCCGACCGGGAACGAGTCAATCTCTGGCGCAGTGAAATCGGTCTGAGCCCACTTGACAACTGTGATCTCGACCAGGCATGGCGATTCGACGAGCTCCGCCACATCCGTGACAACACTCCCGAAAATACCGTGGAGGCGCCGAGACAACCCAGCTCAAGGTTCCGTGACTGAGGGCGGCATACCTCTACCGAATGCTCTTGAAAACCCGCATGGGGTTCTTGTCTCCCGCTGCCAAAACTCTGACCCGCCTTCAGCGCCCACGTGTTACTTGCTCTCACAAGCGCTTCGACAACCGCACGAGGCGCTGGTATGTCTCCATGAGGGAAAACCAGAGCATGTGGAGTGGATCGAACTGTTGTAGCCAGTACCTTCTCAGCTGTGATGATGAAGACACGGGCAAGTGGTTGGTTTCAGGCCCTCACACGAGTTGTCGTTGTCGCTGTCCTCGGTACCGACAACGTCGAGTTCTGGAGTGGTTGAGCTTTTCTTCCGCCTCGAGTCTGTATCAGTCGAGAACACAGGCGTCGACCGGGTCACTGCTGAGAAAAAGCACCAAAGCATGCAGGTCGAGGCGCCCCTGCGGTCACCGCACACATGAAACGCACTGGGACTACCTGGTTGCCTACGAAGGATCCGGCGGAGTCGGAACGACCGCTCTACGACAATGCTTCTCGGTTCTCTCCCCCGTGCTCACCGACGAGTAGGACCGCTGGCGGCCTGTTGCCGCACTACCTCACCCGGGGTCGCGGCTGGCTCGCCCACGCCAGCACCACAACCCCCGCCGGCCCCCACCTGCTACAACTCGCCATGCATGATGTCCTGACCGCCCTCACCCGGAATCGGCACACCCCATGAGCACACCACCCACCCGGCAGGTCACCGTCACCGCCCTGGAATCGTTTCCCACCATCACCGCCGGTGACGACCTCACCCACGCCATCACCACCACCCTGAACATCCAAAACCTCACCCTGGCCGACGACGACATCCTCGTCGTCGCCAGCAAAGTCGTGTCCCTGTCGGAACACCGCGCGGTCGACCTCGACACCGTCACCCCCACGGCCCGCGCGCACGAGCTGTCGCAGGCCACCGGCAAACCCCCCGAGATCATCCAAGTGATCCTCGACGAATCCGTGGACTATCACCTGGCCACCCCGACAGGGCCGATCATCGCCCGCCACCGACTCGGCTACGAACTCACCTCCGCCGGAGTGGACCGCGACCGCACCACACGCCAGGCCTGGCTGTTGCCCACCAACCCCGACGCCTCAGCCCGCGCACTGCGCGACACGCTGACAGCAGCCACCGGAGTACGGCTGGCCGTGATCGTGGCCGACTCCGACGGGCGACCCGACCGGCACGGCTCCACGGTGATCGCCCTCGGAGCCGCGGGCATCCACCCCCTGCGCACCACGGAACATGCCGGGAAAACGCACCACGAAACCCTGACCGACCTCGCCGCAGGCGCCGCCGGAATCACCCTCGGACAACGCGGCCGCGGCGCCCCCGTCACAGTGCTGCGCGGTCTGCACTACCACCACAGCGACGCCGGAATCGGCAGCGTCCTGCACCACGGGCAGCAACGATGAACATCACACTCACCGGAGGATCCGGCACACTCGGCAGCCACCTCGCCCCCGCCTTCGCCGCAGCCGGACACACCGTCACCATTCTCGACAAACACCCACCCAGCACCCTGCCCACAGGGTGCGACTACCACAACATCGACCTACGCGCCCCCGATGCCACCAGGAACGCCACCCACCACACCGACGTGATCATCCACACGGCCGCCGGAATCACCCACACCGACGCCCCACTTCCCGCCATCTACGAACACAACCTGCTGCCGACCTACCACGTCCTCGAAGCCGCCCGCGAACACCACACCTCCCGCGTCGTGCTGGCCAGCAGCCACCACACCATCGGCTTCACCCCCACCGACCAGACCATCACCAGCACCGACACCGCACCCAACCCCGACAGCATCTACGGCGTCGGCAAAATCACCGACGAAGCACTCGCCTCGCTGTACGCCCACAAACACCATCTCGACATCGCCGCCATCCGCATCGGCAGCCTCCGCACCACCCCGACCAAGGCCCGCCATGCCGCCACCTGGCTCAGCCCCCGCGACGCCATCACCCTGTTCACCGCCGCAGCCACCAAACCACTCCCACACCCCTTCACCCTCCTCTACGGCACCAGCGACAACACCCCGCGATGGTGGCCCCACGACCACTGGACCGACCTGGACTACCACCCCCACGACAACGCCACCAGCCACCCACTCCCACCACTGACCGACCACTGGCACGGAGGCCCCTACACGGCATAGTTCTCAGGGTGCCGCGGCGAGCCGACAAACAACACGCTCTCCGAGCTGCTGACCCACACATTCCTTCGTGACTGGAGGGCTGTTGAACATCCACTACGACCCCGCCGAGCTGTTCGCTTCGACCGCCCCCTACTACGCCCGCTACCGCCCCGGCTACCCACCGGAATTCTTCTCCTACCTCGCAGACCGCTTCGCTCTGAACGGCGCCCAGACCGTGCTCGACCTCGGCTGCGGCACCGGCCAGATCGCGATCCCGCTCGCCCCCCACGTAGCCCGAGTGATCGCCGTCGATCCCGAACCCAGCATGCTCGACGAAGGACGACGCCTCGCCGCCGAACACGGCGCCGATACCATCGACTGGCGCCACGGCGACTCACACCACCTGCACGAACTCACTCTGCCCACGCTGGACCTGGCCACGATGGGCGCCTCGTTCCACTGGACCGACCGCGACGCGCTACTAGCTGAACTCGACACACTCATCGCCGCACACGGCGCGGTGGTCGTACTCAGCGGCGGCGCTCCCGGCGAGCACACCCCAGCCCCCTGGGAGGAGACCATCACCGACATCCGCACCCGGTACCTGGGCCCGGCCCGCCGGGCGGGATCCAGCACCTACACACATCCGAAAGAAAGCCACGCCGAGGTGCTCGCCCGCAGCCCCTTCAGCCACGTCGACACCGTGACCTGGACCTGGCACCTCCCCCGCGACCTCGACGCGATCGTCGGCCTGCAATTCAGCTACTCCTACTTCGCACCCGCCCAATTCGACGATGAAAACATCCGAGCACGATTCGAGCACGACCTACGCACAGAACTCGCCACACAATTCCCCCACGGCGATTTCACCGACATCATCCACACCGAAGCCCTCATCGCCACCCGCCCATAACCCCACAACACCGAAAACACCGGAAGACCCCAATCCATGGCTTCTGTTTGGTTGTGGAAAAGCCTCGTCATGAGAAAACAGCTCCGCGAATACTATTTCCAAGCGTGACGTCACATTGTGTCGGGCACCGGCTGTTGCCGGTGCGTTCTCGGCTGTGTTGATGCCTACGCGGACCAGTCGTTGGCCGCAAGCCCTCACGCGAGTTTCTTCGCTCGTTCCTCGCTGCGAAACATCGCGTTCTTCGGGGCTTGCTGCCGCCTCCCGCTCCGCGTCGAGTCGGCATCAGCCGAGAACACAATGACCGGCCACACCAGCTCGGTCTCTGCTTGGAAGGAGCACCGATGAATTCTCCGTCGCGTCCTCATACGGTCCCTGAACACGCGGAATGGACTGGGCGTGCCTGGTTTTCCTATGAGGGTGCCGATGAGGAGGGGATGCCTATCTTCCGGGAGTACTGCCCTTCCTGTGGGGAAGCCATGACGATCAGGGTCAACGGGCGCTGCCGGGCCTGCCATGAGGCCAGCCTGCTGCCCGTTTCCGAAGTTGGGCTCGCCGATACTGGTGAACGCTGGTCGGAGATCTACCTCGGAATCAGCGACGAGTAACACCGACGCTGGTCTGTTCGCGTTTCTGTGGTGCGAGTAGTCGCGGACAGGACACAACTCTGCCAACCAGGCAGGGACTCCCGGAGAGGTTCGGGCAGAACCACGAGGAGGAGCGGGATGGAACATTGCCCGCCATGGGGTCGGGTTGCCTGTACTGGGCACCGACCACAGCATTTGCCGACCGGCAGTCAGCAGTGGCTGTTCGGCGAGTTCATCCGGATCGCGGTGCGGTTGCGGGAGGAGTATGGCACCACGATCGCCCTCAGCGGTGGAGCGGCGGGAACGGATCTGCTGTGGGCCGAGGCCGCTGAGGAGGCTGGGTTGACGACGTGGCTCTACCTTCCCTGCCCAGACCTGGATACTCGTTGGCCGCGGCCATGGCGGAACCGGTTGGCCGCAGCCGTCGAGAGGGCGGACCGAGTGGTCATGCTCGGCACGCGCTACTGCGTGCAGCTGCTGCACGAGCGCAACGCCCGGCTCGTCGCTGACAGCGAGGCCGTAGTCGCCGCCCACGATCCCTGCCGCCGCAGCGGAGGAAGCCTGTCGACGATGCGTCGTGCCTGGGACCAGCATCGCCCGATCCTCCGTGTGGATGTGCGTAACCGCCGCACCACGTTCGTGGCCAAACGCCCGTGACCTCGATACCTCTTTTAGCTGAAAGCATCGTGCACGGCACCGGCCAGCGCAGTCTCTTCCCCAGCTATGTCAGCACCGCGTCGACGACGGGGTGCTGTGTGGCTGAGGGGGCCAGACATTTCCTGTATCCGGACATGTCACCAACGACGCCCGGCATTAACGACGTGTAGTCCACGCCGCGTCGGTGGGGCGTGGGCACTCTGCACCGCCGTCGGCGGGAGTCAAGCGCTGAACCGAGCGCGCTTGACTCCTTTGCCACCGACGGCGGTGCTTGCCGAGTGCGCCCCACCGGCACGGCCGACGGAAACAGTTTCAGTGTGACCAGCCATCACTGTTCTCGGCGATACCGCCGGGAATTTGAGTGCCAACGGGCGCATGCCGCCCGTCCCGGACCCGGCTCCGTTGTGGTCGCCCCGACCGAACGGGCCGGGTCTTTTTGCTGAGCACTGCTCGTTTCCGGCCGCGACACGGCCGGAGGTACTGCCCCATGACAACGACATCGAATGACTGAGGAGATCATCATGCCTCTCGACTCGAGGACACTCACCGACATCCTGGAGACCACATCCGGTGCTTGTGCCCCGGTATTCGATCAGATGGCCTGGTGCGAGGACGAGATCCAGGCAGCACAACGGCGTCACCCGCACGCAGCGGACACGCTGTATCACTCATGGACACTCCTCCACCCCACTAGCGCGCGGATGAACACCGAATTCGTCTACCGCAGCCACTGTCGCGAAATCCTCGAGCGGGTCGCGGCCGGTGAGGACACACGCCCCGGCACGGCGACCGAAATCGTCATCGCCCTGTGCGAGGTCGCCAAGGCCACTCCGATCACCACGGCGGCCGAGGGCGTGCTCTTCCGCCTGTGGGCCGAGGCGTTTCCCGACCAGCAGGACATCGATCTGTATCGCTCTCACCGTGAAACGCTGTACAACGACCGGATCGACGATGCCGAATCCGTGATGCGCAGCAAAACAAGCGTGGCTAGTCGGGCACTTACGCTGGCGAAGATCGAGTGCCACGGGCGGCATCACGGTGAACGAGTCACGTGTTCCTACGCCCCGCAGACTCCCTCTATCGACGAGAGCTCCTCGTGCCCCACATGGGCAACACGGTGACCCATTGTCCGTGTGTTGGGCCCCCTAGGGTCTGTCTGGTAGATCTTGATGTTGGGCGTTGGTAGGCCTGTGGTGTGGTCAAGCGGCATGAGCTCACGGACGCGGAGTGGGCACTGTTGGCGCCGTTGATGCCGGGCAATCCGGTTCAGGGGCACCAGTGGAACGATCACCGTCGGACAATCAACGGGATCTTGTGGAAGGTCCGTACCGGGGCACCGTGGCGGGACCTGCCGGAGCGCTACGGTACCTGGAAATCCGTCTACGATCGGCATCGTCGCTGGTCAGCTGATGGCACGTGGGAGCGTATCGCTGAGGCGTTGCGTATTGATGCCGATACCGGCGAGACGGTGGCCCCGCCCACGGTCGGGGTGGATTCCAGCAGCGTGCGGGCCCATCAGCATGCTGCCGGTGCCCCGCACGAGCCTCCGGCCGAACAGCCCCCAAAGGGGGCTCGCTGAGCCGGCTGGATTCGGACGGGTGGGAAGCCCTGGGCCGTTCCCGGGGCGGACTGACCACGAAGATCCACCTGGCCGCCGACCTGCGGTGCCGCCCGATCGTGACGGCCACCAGTCCGGGGCAGCGGGCCGACTCAGTGGTGTTTCCTGAGGTCCTTCGTATGATGCGATTCCCGACCTCTGGCCCGGGACGGCCTCGAACACGGCCTGGCCGGATCCTGGCTGACAAGGCTTACTCCAGCCGGGCCATCCGCGTCGAACCGCGTCGCCGCCACATCACCGCGATCATCCCCGAGCGCCGTGACCAGCGTGCCAACCGCGCCCGGAAAGGCCCGCGTGGCGGGCGCCCACCCGCCTTCGACCGCAAGGCCTACCGAGACCGCAACACCGCCGAACGCTGCTTCAACAAGCTCAAGCAACACCGCGCCGTGGCCACCAGATACGACAAACGCGACTACGTCTACCAAGGCACCCTGACCGTAGCCAGCATCCGCACCTGGCTCCACGACCTCACCACAAGATCACCAGACACCGCCTAGTATTCGGGTGGGGCTCGGGGGCGGGGATCCGCGGCGAGTTTCACTCGTCGATCTCACCGGTGACGACAGTATCCGTCGACTGTGTAGCTCTCGATGGATCACCATGTCAGAACAGGATTTCCGCGCTCACTTCTCTTGTAGATCAGATCACTCATCTGGGTTCTTCACAGAAATCATCTGATATTTCTGCCCGGCGATGGACAGTAATTCGTCGTCCGGTTATCTCAATGCCGCACAGTGGGCTGATTATCTCGTTGTGCGGTGTCGTACTCGAATGGAAGGAAAACCGCGTGTCCCAGCAAGAGACGGTTTCCCACCTCGGCGCCGGTGATGATTCGCCTTCCCAGGTCGGTCTGATGAACCCGTCTGGGCGGATCGACCCGCGCACTCCGGAGGGAGCGGCGATCTTTGGTCTGTTCCGCCGGATCAAAGTCCTCGTCGAGGAGCCGGACGGCTCTTGGTCTGGCGGGGACCTCGTCGAGGTGCTCAACGAGTGGCTGGTCGAGGTCGGACTGGATCCTGACGAGGAACTCGATAACGCCCGATCTCGGCTAGAAACCATGGCAGAAACGAAGGAAGCGTTGTGGACAGTGGCAGGCCTGCGCAACCAGTCCTCACCTGGTGAAACGTTGATCGCCGCGGTGTTCGCTGGTCAGCACTTCTGTCGGGACAGCGAACCCGGCGACGAGGGCGGGTACCAGCGGGTCGTCGACACGGTAACCGCCGAGGACGCGGACGAGGCTGAACGACTCGCGTACGAACTGTTCGAATCCGCCCGCGACGAGTGAGTCGATCGCGCTGCTCTCCGACTTCCCAGTCAGAAATCTTCGGGAGTAGATGCTCTGCTGCGGTGTCGGTGGGAAGTGGGGCACGCTCCCCTCCATCAGCAGCGGGAGTCGAGGGCTGAACCGGACGTGCTTGAGGCCCTCACCGCGGCAGCGGGGCTTGTTGAGTGAGCCTCACCGAGACGAGCGAATTCTTCCTGCGTGATGGGTGAGCAGGCACCGACCAAACCCCTGTGCGCATCACGACCAATTTCCCTGTGAAAGGAACACGATTGTCATGTCACATCACATCGAACGCTTCGCCGACGGCAGTGCCGCTTTCGCCAGTGCCCGCCTGGACGCGTGGCACCAGCTGGGCACGGTCACTCGCGAGGCCATGACCGGCCAGGAGGTACTGCGGCTGGCCCGACTGGGTGGGTGGAACGTGCGCAAGCTCGGATTGACCGCCACCGAGCTCACTGACGAGGGGGTGACCAGCCTCGCGGTTCCCGACCGGTTCGCCACGGTGCGAACGCATCCGGTCACCGGTGAGCTGGACTACCTGGGCACGGTAGGTAAGGACTACGAGATCAGGCAGAACGAGCAGCAGGTCGAGCTGCTGGACGCGTTGGTCGACGAGTCCGGGGCGCATTTCGAGACCGCGGGCAGCCTGCGGGGTGGCACGCAGACGTTCGTGACCATGAAGCTGCCGGAGGCGATGCGGCTGGCCGGCACCGACGAGATCGACCTGTATCTGGTGGTACTCAACAGCCACGACGGGTCGAGTTCGTTTCGGGTGGTGATCACGCCGGTGCGGGTGGTCTGCGCCAACACCCAGCACATGGCGCTGCACACAGCGCGCGCTTCGCATGCTATCCGCCACACCAAGTCCGCCAGGATCAAGATCGCTGAAGTTCGCCAGAAGTTGGGCTTGATGTGGGACTACTGTGAGGCCTTCGAGAACGAGGCCGAACGGATGATCAACGCCGAGTTGTCCACCAACGGGTTCCGGGAGGTCATCGACCAGGTATGGCCGCTCGAGAACAATCCCTCGAGTCGGACCCGCAACAATGCCGAACGTCGTACCACCGCGTTGCTGCGGTTGTGGCGCGAGGCCGACACCCAACAGTCGATCCGCGGCACCCGGTGGGCCGGAGTGCAGGCAATCACCGAGTACCTGGACCACTACTCGCCGGCCGCGGATACCACCGTGCGCGCCAAACGAGTCGTGACCAGCGACGCGATCGCCGACCGCAAACAGCGCGCCTACGAGCTGCTGGCGCTGTGAAAGCGCCAGGGCCCACCCGGAGATGTCTCCGGGTGGGCCGGCGCAGCCGGTGAACCACCCCTGTGCAGGGATCCGCAGCCAACACACGAGGCTGCGGCCGACCAAAGCATCCACCGGCCGCTGATTTCCGGGTGAAAGAGACACACCTCTTCCACCGGCCAGGCTAGCCCAGCACCACGAGCTCGTGCTGGTGCAGCCCGAATTCACACCTCCCGTTATGCGCTGGGGGCGCCCCGGCGGGCGCCCCCAGCGTTGACTGTTTTCAGGAGCCCCCGATGCACGCTGTCACGAGCACACTGGCCGCTCTGCTGACCGCCGCTGATGAACACGACGAGCCGGTCATCCGTCGCGCGGCCCACCACGCCCGACTGCTGTGGGGCTGCCGCTGCCGAACCGACAATCCACGCCGACGACACCTCTGCGACGGGTGCGGTTCGGCACTGGAGGATGTGGGCAGACCGGGCATGCTCGACCCCACCGGCGGTGGTATCGGGCGGCGCGACGACACACGCTGCGCCGCCGTCAACCAGGACGGGTCTCGCTGCACCCGCACCACGCGACATCTGGGACACCAGCACGTCGCCGGAGATGGCGACGTGATCCGGGCGGTGTGGGAATGGCACCACGCCGTCGAGATCACCACCCCGGATGGTCCGGCGGTGCTGACCGTGGTGCGTATCGAACGATCCGTGGACTGTGCCCCCACTCGTTCCACCACGGTGTTCGGTGACCGAGTCGTCGTACGCAGCCGCCAGGACGGCGACACCGACCGCTACGCGGTGTTCGAACATGTCTACGGACATCCCTGGTGGCACTCGATTGCCGAGAACCTCCGTGCCGCCGATCTCCACGCCCCGATTCCGCGGAATCCGAGCAGCGCTACGAAACCCCGCTGGTTCGACGACTGGCTCCACCACATCGTCACCAGCGAATACCACGCACCTTCCGCGACCCCAGGACAACGATGAGCACGGCCAGTGGGTCAAGGACTGCCCGGACGGTCTGACGGCTGGGCGCTCTCGCTGTTCTACGCCGGTCCCGCTCCAGCTGTCACCGAGGCACGGCCGCCGTCGAGGTCGGCACCGCAGCCAGGGGCGCCGATCGCGGCGACGGCGTTTGCTCATCGAGCGGCGGCTTAACTGGCTCTCGGTGTGCAGCTGCGGGGAACACGTCGTCTCGGGGCGGGTGTGCCGGTGTGCTCGGTGGGGCGGTGCGCACTCTGCCCCACCGCCGGTGCCGGGACAAGCGCTGAACAGAGCGCGCTTGTCCCGGCACCGACAGCGGGGCGTGGCGAGTGCGCCCCACCGAGGCACGGCAACACCCGCGCTTCGGCGCGGTGGGGCTTTCGTTGTCCGTCCCGGCCGAAAACGAGAGGTCACTATGCACACGCGCTACAGCCTGCCCGTCCGGAAACACACCGGCGCCAGCACCGTCACCGTGGGGTGGCACCGCCTGTTGTCCACGTTCGTCATCCACGTCCACGGCCCCAACCACGCGACTGTGGTCAACCGGGGCGATCTCTACGACCGGATCACCGACCCGCGGACCGTGGTCAATACCGCCCGCCAGTGGGCTCTCATCCCACCCGATCTCGTGGAGGCTCTGGTCGCTGACCAGCACACCTGAACCTTTTCGACCGGCGGGGTCGGCAGTACACAGCGGTGTCTGCCGACCCGGCCGCGCGTGGACGGACGCGTGCCGTCGACGCGCGGGCGGGCACCGACCACCCCGCCGTATCCATCCGAGTGAAAGAGGACATTTCATGGGATTCGACATGGTCGTGCAGGGCGCTCCGAGCCAGCACTCGCATCGCTATCTGCGCCGCGGTGTTTTCGGCATGATGATCACCGCCCAGGAGATGGTTCGCCTGGGCATGGCGTTTACCAGTGACATGCCCGCGTTTCCCGAGTCAGGGCATCTCTCCCAGGAGGAGTTCACCAACCAGGGGGAACCGGTCACTGAGCAGGCCCGTACGTATCTGGCCCAACTGGACGAGACGCTGTCCGCCCACGGCGGCGACGGAGCGGGGATTCCGCTGCACAAGTTCGGTTCCAACGACGGGTGGCATGTCACCGCCGTTGAATGCGCCGCCGCGGTGACCGCCTATGACCGGGCGAGGACAGCCGGGACTCCGCACCCGAACGAGTTGGAGGGCGACGTGGTCCCGTTTTTGCGCACCGCCGCGCAGTGCGACGGGTTCCGCGTGTACTGATCCCCCGTCTCGGGCCTCTCCCGGCCCAGGCCGAGCCGGGGTCGGGAGTGTGTCCGTTCTGCTTGGAGAACTTCGAATGACCACTACCGACCTACCCAACCACTACGACCCGGTGGCGGTCTTTGCCGAGACGTTCGACGACGGAATGCTGGCCAACCATCTCGCGACGTTATTCACCTGCGACGAAGTCAATGTCTTGGCGGGCCTGTTGGAGTCATTTCACCGTCATGAGGGTGCCCGCTGCTGGTTGGACGTCCACCAGAACGACTGCGACGAGCCCCACCGGCACTAACCCCACGTATCCGTCCCACACCCGAGTGCGCGCCCCGTCATCCCTGCCCGGATGGCGGGGCGCTGTGTGTTCACACCTCTGGAGGTGATGTGTGTTGCGACTGTTCCGTCGTTGCCGCCGCTGCTCCGATCCGCCCGTGTCCCCGGTGACGCCTCCCGCGAATTCGGTCCACCGTGAACAACGCCTCGCCGGCAAAGACCGGCGGGAGTTGGTGTTGGCCGAGTTGGCACGTCTGTGCCCGGCCTACACCGCCGGTGGCCCCTTCCGCCCGGTGCTGCATCTGCACACCCCGGTCGGGGAACTGCTGTGCCGGATCGAACATCACCAGCGCAATCAGCTCGACCGGCTGCTGACCACGCCCTATGCCTCGCACCGTCCGCCCGAATGGTCGGCCGACGAGATCGAGCGCGTGGTTATTCAGCTGCGGCGTCTGGCCGAGCTCGACCACCTCGACGACTGAATCTTCCGTGGGCGGGCCTGGTCCTGCCCGATGTTTCGAGGAGCTCCCGGCGCGGGCCGTGCGTGCCCAGCCTGCGCCCGCGCCGGGGTGATCCCCCTGCGAAGGAGAGATCATGTCCTGGATTAGCACATACCGGCTGCTGGCGACAGCCGCGCTGGTGGGATGGCTGTTCACCAGCGTGTGGCTGTGCGTGACGCTGCGGCGTCTGCACCAGGCCCGGCATGACGCGTTGACCGGGGTGTTGACCCGCGCCGCCTGGCACGCTCACGCCCGCCGGTGTCTCGGCCCCACGGCCACGCTCGGGCTGCTGGATGTCGATGGACTCAAAACCATCAACGACCTGCACGGCCACCACGCCGGCGACGAGGTGCTGCGCATCCTCGCCACCCGGCTGACTACCGAACTCGGCAAGGATGCGGTCCTCGGCCGTCTCGGCGGGGACGAGTTCGTGCTTTTGTCCCCCACCACTCCCACGCACCGGCAGCTCAACGCGCTCGTGACCGAGCTGACTCGCCCGATCCGGCTGTCCGAGCAGGACACCACGGTGCGCGTGGGGGTCGCGCTGGGAATGGCGTCTGCGGCCCCGCGAGGGGGCCAGTCTGCCGCCCGGGTGCTGTCGAATGCGCTGCGCGCGGCCGACGTGGCCATGTACCGCGCGAAAAAACACCCCGAACACGCCTGGCTGTGGACCCGCGACCAGCCGCTCCTGTCCCCCTGGTCGACGTGAACCTCACTCGGCACGTCAAGCACCGCAACGTACTCACCACCGAACCCAGCAGCCCACTGCCCGCACCCAGCCCGACGCAACAGTGCTCTCGCACCCGGTGTGGTCACTACCGCCTGCCGGGCCCGGGCGGGGCGCTCCTACTCCGCCTCCAGGAGGTCGTTGTGTGTTCGATTCATGTTGCCGTGACCCGCTACGCCACCGCGATCAGCGCACCCCGTGCCGAGGTGTTGTGGGAAGCCACCTATCACGGCATCGACGAGCTCACGGCGTTGGAACTGCACCAAGGCCACTGCGACGGGCCCCACGCCGCGGACACGCTGTTCGAAGCGGCCGACGATCTCGCACCGCTCTCGGTCGAGGAACTGGTCCGCCGTGCCTATGCTCACGGACGCAGCACCCCGAGCGTTCGGGAACGATTCCTGGAGTGGTTTCTCGCGCAGGTGCGCCGCATGCTGCTGCCCGACGAGGAGACCCCGTCGACCCCGCCCGGTTCGCGGCCGTACTGGTCCGACGTGGCCTGCTGGGCCGCTCCCCTGCTCGACCCGATCGACGAGTGGCTCGACCACGCCGTAGCCACCGCCTACGGCACCGCCCTGAGCACCATGATCGCCCGGCACGAAGCCGAGTTGGCCGCGCACCGACCGTCGTGCCGTCGGCACACCGCAGGCTCGCGGACACCGACCGGAAACGAACCGTCGTGGTGACACCACCCCACACCCTCGCCCCGGCCAGCGTGCTGGCCGGGGCTTTTTGCGTAACCACCGACCGGTACGGGCCCGCACGCCCCTATCAGCCCGAAGGACAAGGAGTTCGCACATGACTACTGTGGACAGCCCCAGCGTGACCGGCCTGCAGATCCACACCGACCGAAAGAGCCTGCGGCAAGCGCTGCACACCGTCGGGATGACCGTCGCACGTACCTCGCCGATACCGGCGCTGTGCGGGGTGCTCCTTGAAACCGACGAACACAGTCTCCGCGTGAGCAGCACCGACTACCAGTGCACGGTAACCACCCGCCTGCCCGCCCGGATCACTACGCCGGGACGGATGCTGCTCAACCACCACGAGCTCACCAAACTGCTGACCGGCCTGGGCAAAGGACTGCGCACCCGCGAGGCCGAGGACATGTCGGTGCGGCTACGGGCCACCGACGACGGTACCGGCCAACTCAGCGCCCACGGCTATCACCTGCCGGTGACCAACTACGCACCCGAGGAGTTCCCGGACCTCCCCCGCGCGGAAGCCAGCTGCGCCGAGCTGGACTGGACCACCTTCACCCACCAGGCCCAGCGGGTACTGGTGGCCGCCGACACGGACCGCGAACCGGCGATGCCCGCTCTGAGCGGAGTGTCGGTGACCATCACCCCGAACCAGCTACGGCTGGTCGCCACCGACCGCTACCGACTGGCCATCGCCGACTGCCCCGCCACCACCACTCACGACACGGAGCAGACGGTGCTGATCCCGGCCGGACTGCTGGCCTCGGTGATCACACGCCTGACAGGGCAGCGTCTGCACATCGGGCTCACCGAATCCGGGATGACAACGCTGACCACCGAGACCACCACCGTGATAGCCACTGCCCCGGACGAGCACTCCCGTTACCCCAAGTGGGAACGGATGATGCCCACCGGCGGCACCACGGTGCGGTTCGAACGGGACCCGCTGGCACGGGCGGCCAACACAGCCGCAGCCCTGACCACGGCCACAGACTCCGATGCGGTGGTGCTGCGTCTGGCCGGTGACCGCGTCGCGCTCGCCCCGGTCGTCGACGACGATCCCGAGACCGTCGCCGCCCCCTGGTACCCGCTGCGCAGCGGCACTATTGAGCAGCCGATGCGGATGCGGTTTCACGCCGAACGACTGGCCGATGCGCTGAGCACCCTGCACACCTCCACCGTTGCACTGACGGTGACCGGTTCGTACACACCGGCCGTGTTCTCCGACGACGACGGCCTGTTCCGACATCTGCTGATGCCGATGCGCACCCCCAGGCACTAACCCCGATATGCCGTGGCCTGTCGCCCCGTGGTCGATCCCTCCCCGACCACGGGGGCGGTAGGTGCGCGGCCGGAGTGACCTTCCCCTGTTGCCAATTCCGTTGTGGAGAGTCGTATGTGCACCGAACTGGAGCTGGTGCTGGCCATGGTGTTGCTGGGCGCCCTGATGTGGGTGCTGATCTATCTCCCCGACTATCTCGAAGCCCTCCTCGACCGCATCCACCGCGACGACAGCGACAACGATTAGACACGCCGAGCCCGGCGGAAAACCGGCACCAGCCGCACGATCCTGGTCACCGCCCGTCGTGTGGTGACTTACCGGGCGCCCGGTACTCGGTGGCCGAGCCGTCGGTGGTGAATGCCAGCGCGAAGGGCTCGGCCGCTATTACCCCTGAGTCGGCGCGAACGATTCGACCGCGCAGCCTGCGATCTGGTCGGCGGGTTCTGCCACCGCTACGCCGCCCCACGGATCCGCGAATCCCCTCGACAGCTGCCACCCGGCGCACTCCGCGCCGACAGCGACGAAGTGGACGTCCTGGCCCTTGCTACCGGAGACAGCCGGGCTCGTGTGCGGCACGACCTTACTCGCAAACCAGCGCTGCTCAGCGCACACTACGACCGCGAAGGAGGAGTCTCATGGCGTCATCGAGATCCGCCCCGGCTTCGGGCCGCGGACGGGGGCAGGAACCGCGGCTGATGCGCCACGCGCTGCGGGCCGCCCACGCCGGGCATCATGTGATCCCGCTGTGTCCGCGCAGCAAAACGGCCGTGCTCCCCGACTGGGAATCGGCGGCCACCACCGAGCCCCGTGCGATCCGCTCCTGGTGGTCGCAGCGACCGTACAACATCGGTATCGCCTGCGGCCCCAGCGGACTGTACGTGCTCGACCTCGACCAGGCTCACGAGCACGAGCCGCCACTGGCATGGTCCGGTGCTCGCGATGGGCAGGAAGTGCTCGCCCGTCTCGCCACGACCGCCGGGCAGCCCTACCCGAGTCACACCTACACCGTGACCACCCCCAGCGGTGGGCAGCATCTGTACTTCCGCGCTCCGGCCGAACCGGAACTGCGCTCCACCGTCGCCAGGCTCGGGTGGCGGATCGACACCCGCGGAACCGGGGGATACATCGTCGCCGCCGGATCCGTGCTGACTGGCGGGGCCTACCGCGTGGCCAGTTCCGTCGCGATCGCGCCGCTGCCGGCCTGGCTGGTCGACGCGGTGAAACCACCACCTCCGCCGGAACCGGTGGAGCTGAATCTGCCGAACGGCCGCGCCGGGGCCTACGTGGCCGCCATCGTCGACGGCGAGACCAGGGCCGTCTCCCAGGCCCTGCCGGGACAGCGCCACGACACCCTGCTGCGCGCCGCCGGGCGGCTCGGCCAACTGGTCGGCAGCGGTGACCTCGACGAGCACACCGCCCAGCAGGCCCTGCACACCGCCGCCGCCGTGCACATCGGCCACGACGGGTTCACCACCCGCGAAGCCACCAACACCATCCGCGACGGGCTGCTCTGGGGCAGGAACCGTCCCCGCCACATCACCAGCCGGGCCGAGTGAGACCACCCCCGCACAGTCCGCTCGCCCGTCGAGCGTTCCGGGCCCGCAGCAGCACGCTCTGCACCCCCGTGTGTTCACAGAAACGGAGACGAACTCGTGCGTCCCCTCGACATCTACAACACGCTGCCGACCGAGACCGTGTACCTCCGCGTCCGGCGGAGCTACCGCGACCCGTGTGCGGAGTGGACCACCCGCCGCGTGGAGAGCAGCGCACCCCTTGGCTCGATGCACGATCCGGGCAGCTGGTGGCAACTCTGCTTCGCCGACGACCTGCCGACCCCGCTCCTGATAACGCCGGGCTGGGCGCACCACACCCGCGTCCTGAACCCATCAACGGAGGAGCGCCGCTACTACCGGCGCGAGCAGGAACTGCACCGCTACTCCCCGAATCGGCCGATGTGATCGCGTGCTCTCCCACCAGCCGCGTTTCCAGACAAGAGCGATGAAGAACTAGGAGGGGCGGGGTTCGTGCCCGGCCGGTTGTCGATCACCGCGGAGTCCATCAGGAGGTGGCTGCTGACGCACGGGCGCCTTCGGCGTCGCTGACGCGATGCGCTGCGCGCACCCGTGCCCCAGCAGCCACCTCCTGATCCGAGGGCCGCAGATCGACAGCCCATCCGGGCACGAACCCGATCCCGTATCGGGGTAGCGGCCCGCCGAGGGGCTCGGTTGGTTTCGACAGCTCGTCCCCATCACGAAGGAGCGTCCCATCATGGCCGGAGAGACCCAGACCACCGTCATCGGCAACCTGACCGCCGACCCCGAGTTGCGGTTCACCCCCAGCGGCGATGCGGTGGTCAACTTCACCGTGGCCAACAATCCCTACTTCTTCGACCGTCGCAGCGGGGAATGGAAAGACGGTGAATCCCTCTTCCTGCGCTGCACCCTGTGGCGACAGGCCGCGGAGAACGCCGCCGAAACGCTCACCCGCGGGATGCGGGTGATCGTGCAGGGACGGTTGCGGCAACGCTCCTTCGAAACGAGGGACGGAGCCAAGCGCACCGTGGTAGAGATGGAGGTCGACGAGATCGGTCCCTCACTGCGCTATGCCACCTTCCGCCGTGTGTTCACGGAATCTGAAGGGTCCTCCAAGGAGAACCCAAGTGTAGAGGTCCCGTTCTGATCGTTTTGGGCCCCTGGGTTCGGGACGTGTGGGATTGGTGATCGCGTCCAGTAGCGCGCTGCGGTTGCTGGAGGTGGCACCAGGTCGGTCAGTGTGTGGAGAGGCCAGGATGTCCCAGGGTGGTGGCGTACCGCTTCGCCCCGGAGATGGTGAGTCCGAACAGGTCGCAGATGCGGCGAAGGTCGCCCTCGCTGGCGAACAACTCGTCGATGATGCGGTCTTCGCGGATGGCCTGGGTGGTGATGCCGATCGACCGCGTGATCCATTCCACCCCGACGGGGTCGGTGTCGAGCGCGCTCCGCTTGCTGATGAACAGGTGTGGATTGGCTGTGTGTGGCCATCGTTGGTCCCGGTAGGACAACCACGTAGTGATGCGTTCCCGGACAGGCTGTGCGAGCGGGATCGTGCGGTTGTCCAGGTGCAGGCGGCCGCTGTGGATGTCGGTCAGCAGCAGGTTGCGTAGTTGGCCGGACCGCAACGCGTGGAAGGCGACCAGCGCGCTGAGCGCGGCCTGGGCGGGGTCTGGTGAATGGAACGCGTCGTGGAGCGCGCCTGCTGGCAACGGCATCGGAGGGTGGGGTGGGTGGGTACCGGTTCGGATTCGGTTCAGCGGGTTGAGGAACACGACTCGGTGGGCTTTGAGGACGCGGAACACGCATCGTAGTCCTTGCCCCATGGTGGCGCGGGGATTGCCGGATTCGGGTAGGACTGCTTTGACGTTCTCGGGAGCGATCTCCCGCAGGGAAGTGTGTCCGGCGGCTACCCAGAACTTCAGTGCGGGCAACGACCAGCGCAAGTACAGGCGGATGGTGGTTTCCGAGCGGGGCTTACTGCGTGGTGGGGCTGTGCTGCCGAGGGCCATGACGCTGTACCAGTGGCGCAGTTCACGCCTCATAGGCTCGGGCAAGTCGGCTATAGCGTCGCTGAACCACCGGGCGACAGCGGGTTCGCGGTCGTCGTCGAGTAGCCCCGCAGCAGCGCATACGTCCAGCAACCGCAGCGGGGAGAGCTGGATCTGTTGCAGTTGCAGGATTTCGGTGGCCTGCAAGGGCGCGCCCGGGGTGTCTTGCAGGCCGAGCACGATCGCCATTCCCTGGCGGGCTCGTTTGATCGTCGACCGGCTCCAGCCGTGGTCAGCGGCGTGGTCGAGGAGGGCCTGGTCGAGGAAGGCGGCCATCTGGGGATCGGCGGGAGCGGGGAACCCGCAGACCCGCCCGCGGCGCAAGTCGCGCTCGGCCTCGAACAAGACCAGTTGACGGTGAACAACAGAGCGAAATGGCGGCGGTACAGCCCGGCGTTCGAGTCCTGGGTCCGTTGTGTGATCGTGACGACTGCTGCCGCGTTTCCGCCCGGCGTTGGCGTGATGCAGGTTTGCCAGGGTCAGCTGCTGGCCGAAGCGGTTGGCCTCCAGCAGGTCGGCGCCGCCTTTCCTCCCTCCGCTGGCGAGGAATTGGGTCCAGCACAGCCGACACGTCTGCTCGGAGTTGACCGCGATGATGGCGGTGCAGACCGTGCAGTTGCCTACTGGATGTTGCTTGCGCCAGAACCGGCAGGCAGAGCACAGCCACTGGTGAGTGCGGGTTACCCCCCAGGCATGGCAATCCCGGCAGGCCGTCACGGCCTGCGGCGCGTGCCGATGACACCGGTTGCACAGACCGGCGGAGTAGTAGCCTTCAGCGCGTCCGCAGCGTCGGCACGGCGGCGGGACGTGCGGTCCGCCGGGCATGCAGTCGTAGCAGTACCGTGTCGGTCGAGGAGTGCTCCACGCGACAGGCCGCAGACCGCACACGGTGCATGGACGCGGGGGGTGAGCGCCGCTCATGCCGGAGGAGTGGAACGTCGGTTCCCGAGCCGGGGTGTCACGGCCGGCGGTGTCGACGATTCAGCCGTGGACACCTTGCTCTCCTGGGGAACGCGGGCGGCGACCTTGTCGGGCTCTCTGATCAACAGGTCAGACGGAGCGCAGTTGAGCACTGCGCAGATCACGTCGAGATCCTCGAGCCGGATGGTGGTCGGAGTTCCGGTCCAGAGACCGGACATCTTGCCCGCGCTGATTTCCAGGCCCGCGTCGGCGAGTTGGCGGCGCAGCTCGCTCGACTTCCAAATGCCGCGCTCGGCGGCCACCATTCGCAGATTCCAGCGCATCGGGTCACCCTCCCGTCAGCCGGGCCGCGACTCGTTCGTTCGCGACTGCCCAGGCGTGGTCGATGTGGTCGGCATGGACGTGGATGTAGCGCGTCGTGGTCGACAGCCATTCATGGCCCAGCAGCTCCTGGACCGCCTTCAGATCCATCTTGCGTGCATACAATGAGGAGGCACAGTAATGGCGCAGGGCGTGTGGGGTAAGCCGCCCTTGCCAGGTCGGCAGCCACAGCTTGACCGCACTGGCCAAACCGGAACGCAGGGCGTCATCGCCGACCCGGCCGCATCCGTCGGTATGCTGGTCGCGTCGTTCGCTTGGCAGCAGCGGGGCATCCGGGTCGAGGTAGTCGTCGCCGAACTGATGGCGCACATCGGTCAGCCACCAGTTCATCAGCGCGTCGACCGAGTTGATCGCGGGCACCAGCCGCGGTTTCGGTCCCCGTCCGCGACTGCCCTTGCCGAACCGGACATGCAGCTTTCCGTGCTGGCCAAGGTCGGGACGCCAGTCCTTGATGTCGAGCATCCTTGCCTCGGTAATCCGCAGCCCGGCCCGGCGCCACAACGACGCGGCCAGGTAGTTTCGCGCAGCCGGAAGGTACTTACGTGCCGAGGGCAGCGCATCGCGCCATCCGGCAAACAGCGCCTCGACCTCTGGATCCGACGGAGGCACGCGGGACGCGGGCGAGGTCGAGTTGCTCGGCCGGTTGAACTCGTCGATTGGCTGGGTGAGCACATATCCGGTCAGTTCCTGAATGTCGCCTTGATACCGCGCGACCAAGAAGTCGAAGAACCGAGCCAGCGTCCCGGCCTTGCTTTCCCGGGTAGCCCTGGCCTGACCGCGTTCCTGCCGCAGGTGCGTCAGGAACCGGTCTCCGTCCGAAGGCGAAGCAGACCACAGCGGCCGTCCCAAGAAACGGGCGAACTCGAACACCACCGAGCGTTCGGAGCCGACCCACTGATCTGTCACTCCGGCACCGAGCTGCGCCAGCGCGTACTGGTCGACCAGCTCTTGTTCGAAGTCTTCCTCGTCCTGCCTCGTTCGCAAGGTCTGCGAGAACCCAATCGAACGGACAACAGCGAGGCTCATCGCCCACACCTGAGTTCATCAAAACGCTGCACTAGTCATAAATATCATGGTTACGTCAGGATTCATGAAGTGGCGTCAAGAATCCACATAGAAGCCATGATCAGCCAACATGCCTTGTCCCAGGCCCGACAGCGTCCGCAACCCCGGAACGAACTCGCGGGAGTCGGCATAGCCCGAGTGGCCAAGGTGTCCCGATCCTCCAGCGTCTTTCCCGAGGAGACAGCGGCAGGCTCGGTTCCCGCGGATACAGAAGCGGACAAGGAGATCCCCTTCTGACGTTCTGCCCGGGCTTCGGGGAAGTCTCCAGGCCCGGAGAGCGCGTGTCCCTTCCTAACGGGCAGGCCCGGCTCCATAAGTCCGGGTCTGCCCGTTGTGCTTTCGTGCCGCTTCTGCTCGGAGGAAAACCGTGTCGCTTCATGTGTTCATCACCCGCTTCGACGACGTCCTCTGCGATCCCGACGCCACCCCGCTCTGGCAGGAAACCCATCGGAACGTGGGAGCGCTGCAGGCGCTCGAACTCATCGACCGATCCTGCCGCGGCATACTCGCCACCGAGACCGTGTTCGCGGTCACCCAGATCTCGACCGGCCAGTTCCTCACTCGTGATCAGCTGGCCCGGGTTGCCTATACCCGCGCGTGCTCGCCGACAGCACCGGCGTACTACCGGGAACGCTTCGTGACGTGGTTCTGTGATGCGCTCGGAGACATTCTCTTCCCGTGGGACGACGGTGCCCCGTATGCCGAGCCGCCGTTGCCGTACTGGGAACAGGCCGCCTGCTGGGCACTGCGGATCGTCGGCCCAACCGTGCCGGGGTGGCTGGCCCTCGACCTCGCCCCCTACCCCGGCGGCAGCGACTTCACCTCCCTGGTCGCCCGGCACGCCACCCAGGCGGCAACGCCGAGACCTGCGTGTGCCCACTGCCGACTCGAGCACCCCAGGGCAGTGACCACACGATCCTGACCCTGCGACATCAGCCGAGAACGCACTCGCCCACTCCAGGAGAACGATGACGATGCTGATGGCGACGACACCGGGCGCTGACGACACCCCGTACCCGCACAGTTACGAACGGCCCCCGCTATCGGAAGGAGCCAGCTGGGGACACGCCCCGGCCCACCACGCCGGTGGGTACGTCCACCCCGGACGGGCGGTACTGATGCTGCCAGGCCGACCGTGGCCGGATTCCCCGGAACGGTGCACCAATGACGATCCACTCGCCAACGAGTGGTACGGCTCCCACACCGAAGGCGAAGCCACCGTCCTCGCCTGTCGCCGCTGCGGCCTGGACGTGACCTGACCCCACACGTCCACCTGCCGGGCCCGGACCAAACCGGGCCCGGTTTTTCATGCTCACTCCGCTGATCACACAGCTCCCCACGCCGTGAGACCTCCCCGGCGTGGTTCTTGCCTCAACAATCCGAAGCAAGGAGATGCCATGGACATGCTCAACACCATCTCACTGTCCACCCCCGCTGAACTGCTAGCAGCGACTCCCCACATGCTGGGGTTCTACCCAACCGAGTCGCTGGTCCTCAGCACACTGCACCGCCGAGAAAGCACAACGCAGCTGGGAATGACCCTACGCGTCGATCTCCCCAGCCCGACGTACGCTCAGGAGTTCGCCGACTATCTGCTCACAGGGCCTTTCGAGCAACACCCCGTCGATGCGGTGATCATGCTCCTGATCACCGACAGCGTCAGTCCCGGCTTGCCGCATACCGAGCTGGTTACCACGCTCCGCGACACGCTCAACCAGGCCAGCATCAGCACGCTCGACGCGCTGTGGGCCCCCGCGATCCGGGAAGGAGCTCCGTGGCGGTCGTATCTCGACCCCACCCGCTCCGGCACACTTCCCAACCCGGCGATATCCCCACTGGCCGCAGCGCAGGCAGTCCGCGGCTCGACCACCCGCCCGAGCAGGCAGGACCTGCACGCCCTCATCGCCGCTGAGGATTCCGAGCAGGTGCTGTCCGCGAAACTCGCCGCGCTGCGGTCAGAGACCATCCCCGCTCCGTCCGAGACACTGCCCCACCGCATCCACACCGTCCGGGAAGCGCTTCAAGCCACCGCCGACGGCAAGTCGCTGTCCGAGGAACAGCTGCTGCGTGTGCTGATCGCGGTCGCCGACACCAGCGTTCGCGACCTCGCCTTGAGTGCGGCACTCGGTGACTGGAGCCAGGCCGCCGACGAACTCTGGCGAACGCTGATCCGCAAAGCCCCCATCCCGGAGAGAGGCGAAGTCGCCTCCTTGTTGGCTGTCCATGCCTACCTGTGTGGCGATGGCCCCCTGGCCAGGGTCGTGTTGGAAAACCTCGAACAGTCCCAGCCCGACCACCGGTTGGGCGCCCTGCTCCACCAGGCTCTCGATCAAGGCATCCCACCCGCTGAACTGATCACACTCGTCAACGACGCGGCCCACGGCATCCTCGAGGAGCTCGGGTGGGGCACGAACCCCTTCACCGCCTGAACGCAGGCCTGACGATCGAGAGCGTGTCTGGGGACTCTCTGAAGTACGGATACCGAGGCGGGTCCCCCACTGCCGGGAAGGGGACGCAGGTGCACGTCCCGACGACCGATGGGACGCGGCACCCGCCGCCCGGCGGCGGCTCCGGGACGATCCCACCACGGACTCCCCGGACCGCCGCCTACCGTGCTCACCACCGACCCTGCCGGGAGAGCGTGGAGGTCACCGCATCGGCATGAAACAGCGAGGCCAGCTTCCGGCCGGACGGTATCGAAGCAACAGGGGCCGACAACGCCGCCGTGGTGGCATAGCCTCCTCGACCACGAGGGTCCACCCGCACGTGGTGTTCCTCCGGCTGTGCGGAGCCGCCGGATTCGGGGTGTTTCTCGGTCTGGCTATCGCGGGGCTGGTCGGGATCGTCACCGGCCGCGCCTTCGCCGACGGCACCGAATGGTTGGCCGGTGTGCCCATACTCGCCGTGTTCGGAATGCCCCTCGGAGCCGTCGTCGCATGGCTGACCCGCCGCTGGTTCCTCCCTGCGACACCCCGCCGTTGGCTGTTCTTCACCGCCGCCGGTCTGCTCGCCCTACCGCTGGCCACCGCTGTCGGCCAAGGAGAGACGAGCAACGCGGTAGTCTTCCCGATCATCGCCATCGGCGGGCTCACGACCGTGATGCTGTGGCAGCGCGGCTTCCGCCGGGAAGTCGCCCCAGGTCAAGCGCTCCGGTACGGACGCTTCGTTCGGCGACACTCGCATGGACCTCAATATCGCGGTGGATCGAGACGGTGGAGCTGACAGGCAATTGGACCGGGCCGGCACGAACGTATCGAACGGTTACGTACCCTGTCCGTCGTCATGCGCGGTAGGAACTGGGACGAGGCCGGTCTGTGCACCGTGCTGCTGACCAACATCCCCGACTGGCTCCACCTGTTCCCCCGAGCCGTCCGCTGACGTCGCGTTGGCGGACGGGGTTTCCTGCCGGAGCGGGCCCCCTTCCCGCTGGCCGTCGTCGGGTAGCGACTCGGTGTCCGTAGTCGGGGCGACGGCCTCCCGGCCAGTGGCGATCAGTCGTCGGGCCTGTTTCTCCGAGTCGAGTTCGAGCAGCTCGGCCACCTGCTCCACCGTGCGGCCACCACCCTCGTGGAGAGATAGCGCCGCCTGGGCCTGCCTAGTGTGCTGGTCGGCGACCTTCTCCTGAGAATCGGCGCGCAGTTTGTCGATCTTGCGTTGGTAGACGGCGACCTTCTCCTCGCAACGGGCGTGTTCGGCCGCGATCGTTTCGCCTGCCTCGACGTACTGCCGCAGCGCGGCCTCCACCCGCTGTTCCCTCGCGCGCTGTTCGGCGAGTTGTTCCGCGTTGCGCTGCCGGGCCCGCTCCAGCTGCTGGCTGACTCTGCTGGAGCGACGACGAGCTTTGCCTGTGCTGGATTCGGTCATGACCGTGCCCCTCCCGAACGGTGCGACGTCAGCGACAGGCTAGCCAGCACCGCAAGCAAGGTCGCCCGATCTTCGGGAAGCCACCTTCTGGCGCGGCAGCCCGACACGAGGGCTCGGAGACGCGGAGGGTGTGCCCGGCCGCAGCCGGACACACCCCGCGTCGACGCGGAAGCCCCGGAAGGCTTACCACCGCGGACGATGGCTCCGCCAAGACCGCGTCGACGAACGCCCGACGTCACGCAAGGCCCACTACGGCCTGTCCCGCCGGACGCGTGTGATCCAGTGTAGCGCTCCGGTATCCACCGGATTCGAGCCGGACGGTGAGTTATGCCGTCCCACCTGCCCCCGGTGAAGAGGGCGGCTTCGCCGCTGAGCGGGTTGTTCGTCCCGCAGGGCGCCCGTCCCTGCCCCAGACCCATCAAGGTCGGGCTTCGCCCGACGTCAAGCTCCCTGAGGAGGATGGGGCGCCGTAGCAGGCAGAGGCTGCGCGTTGTTTCCTCGACCCTTCGGGGCCGAATTGTCGTGGCGTGCGGGAACGTCGCGTCAAGGTACCCACAATTTTTTTCGCTCCCGACACCGACATTGGTGCAGACACGCTCAGAAAAAAATTGCGGGGCCCGCCCTTGACCCGACAACCCCGCACGACGAAGGGGGCCTACACGAAGGGACGAGGAAAGAACGCGCAGGCACGATTTCTCTCGCTTTACCGTGGCGAGTTTATTTTCTTTTTCACTACAGAAACAGCAGCGCAATGGCTACTTGCCCATGATCGAACAATCGCCAAAAACGAAGGGCGAGATACCTCCCACAACTTGCAATTATTCCAAAAAGGAGCTACACTAGGAATTGCAAGGAAAGCCGGGAACGCCAAGCCCGGCGATCACGCTAAACCACTACCGAAGGATTTTCTTTCATGCCACAGTCTGGCACGATTTCCGACTCTGTGTCCGCCGTCGCCGCTTTGCTGCGCACGGGCAACGTGCGTGACGCGCGCCGCCAGTGGTCCGAGACCATGAGCAGCGCCGAGCAGGACGAACGCGCCGCCCTGACCGAGTGCGCCCGCATCCTGGCCCACTACCCCCGCACCGCGCTGACACGGTTGCGCGCCTACTGGCGACAGGCCGACGAACGTACCCGCGCTGTCATCGAAGCATGCGCCCCGACTCCCGAAGAGCACCGCAAACAGACCGAGCCGCAGCCCGACCGTTCCCCCCGGTGGGACCGCCGAGCCATCGAAGGCGCCCGCGCCCAACGCCGCACCGGTGGCACGGTGCGCACCACCACCGACCCGCAACGCCGCAGCACCCCGCCCCAGAACCGCGCCCGTGCTCGCCGTGTCATGCGCGAGGAAGCCGCCACCACCCACGACTACCTCGACGCCCGCGCCGGAGTTGACGACGCCCCCGCACGAGGCGCCCAGCCCGACGGCTACGCCATCAATTACGAAGACATGGCCGTCTACCCCGACGCCCGCGACACCGAACGTCGCGATCCCCGCGCCACCCCAGCGCGGGACGGTCAATGCTGTATCGCGCTGGGATGTCAGCTCATCACGAGCCACGCTGACATTCGTGTCGGTGACGGACTGTGCGAAGAGTGCCGCGACGTCGGCCGCCCCGGACTGGACGTGTCCGCCACGGCCAGCCACACCCAGATGATCGAGGCGAGGTGCGCCTACCTCGCCGAGTACTACCCGTACCCGACAAAGCATCTGCGTACGCTGTGGCAGCAGGCCAACCAGGCCGACCGCGACACGATCGCACAATGGGTCACGACCAACCTGCCCACCGAGCAGGCCGCCGCGCCGAGCGAGCTCACCCCGTGCGAGCAATGCGGCACCCGCCGCAACCCGCGTGATCTGGCCCGCGTGAACACCGACGATGGCGAGTGCCGAGCCTGCCGCACCGACGCCGAGCAGCTCACCGCTGCCACCGTCTAACCACCCCGCACCCGCCGCCACGGTCCCCCGGTCACCGACCGGGGGACCGTTTGTCATGCCCACCCGCCCCACCGCACAACCGATCCCGCATCGCACCCCCGCTCGCCCACTTCCCCGCCTGTACCGGGCCCCGCCCCGGACCTGCCCAGCCTGCGCGCCCGACATACCGACCCGGCCCCTCCGGACCTCCCGGTACCTCCGGCCAGCCGGACAGCACCTCTTGCATTTCCCTCCGAACCCGGTTCTGAATCGCGACAGGTGCGGCCGGGGTAACGGCTGCGGCGGCTTAACGTGACGAAGACAGCTGACGTGGACAGCTCGACTGGTGGGGTGTGTCGTGATCGCGGTGCGCAAGCTCTCGCCCAGCGGGCACGAGTACCTGACCGGCAGCGTCGCGTGCGGCGATCGCGACCTCGAACCCGGCGAAGCGTTGTTCGACTACTACGCCGCCCACGGATACCCAGCCGGTGAGTGGTTCGGTTCCGGCACGGCCGCGCTGGGAGTCTCCGGCGAGGTGACCGCGGCGCAGATGAATGCGTTGTTCGGCGAGGGGCGACATCCGGATGCCGACCGCATCGAGGCGGAGAAAATCGCCGATGGTGCGTCGAAGGACGATGCGCTGGCCGAAACCAAGTTGGGCTACCGGTTCCGGCAGCACAGTGGTGCCGACGAGCTGCGCCGTAAGGTCGCCGAGGCCTACCGGGCGTACAACGAGGAGCACGGTCGGCCTGCTGGGGCGGCGATCGATGCGGACACTCGCGCGCGGATTCGGCACCAGGTGCAGTCCGAGGCCTACGCCGAGGCCCACGGCGGAGCACAGCCGAGTGAGGAGCAGCTGCGCCGGTGGTTGGCCGAGCAGAACCGGCAGCAGAAAGACGCCACAGCCGGCTACGAGCTCGTGTTCGCCCCACCCAAGAGCGTCAGCGTGGCCTGGGCACTCTCCGACGAAGACACCCGTGAGCACATCGCCGGGCTGCACCGCCAAGCGGTACGCGACACGCTGACCTGGTTCGAGAACAACGCCGCGTTCACCCGTAAAGGAGACGGCGGCTACGCCCAGCACGATGTGCGCGGCATTACCGCCGCGCTGTTCGAGCACTGGGATTCGCGTGCCGGGGATCCGCATCTGCACACCCACGTGCCGATCAGTGCCAAAGTGCAGGGCCCGGACGGAAAATGGACCAGCTTGGACGGGCGCAGTGTGCTGGCCGCGTCGGTGACCACCAGCGAGTACTACAACTCGCGGCTGCGGGACCTGTTCCGCGAACACGGGGCGAGTTGGAGTGAACGTCCCCAGGGCGGGATCGATCTGAAACGCCCGGTGTGGGAGCTCGACGGGGTGCCCACTGAGCTGCTGACCGGGTTTTCCCAGCGGGCCTCTGATGTGGAGGCCAATCGTGCAACGCGCATCGTCGACTTCCGTCGCGAACACGGCCGCGAACCCGGCCCGACCGACATGCTCGAGATCAGCCGCCGCGCGCAGTACGGCACGCGCGATCCCAAGCAGGAACCACACACCCTGGCTCAGCATCTACACCGGTGGCAGAGGCAGGCCCGCGAGATGCTCGATGCCGCCGAGCTCGAACAGCTCGGCACACGGGTGTTCACCACCCCAGGACGCGAGCCCGACGAGGTCGATGTCGCCGAGCTGGCTCAGGGCACGCTGGCGGTGGTCTCCGACCACTACAGCCATTTCAATCGGTGGAATCTGGAGGCCGAGGCGCATCGGCAGAGTGCGCATCTGCGGGTGGAAGACGGCAGCCGCGAGCAGCTCGTGGACAGGGTGGTCGAGGCGGTCCTGGCGGATCCCGACACGGTTTCGCTGCAGCCCCCGCCCGCAGTCGAGGAACCGTCCGAGCTGCGCCGGGCCAGCGGCGAGAGCGTGTTCACCGAGCACAACGCGCAGCGGTTGACCACCCACCGCACGCTGCGCGAGGAGTCGGCGTTGGCCGCATGGGGACGACGGGGTGACGGGGTGCGCCTCAGCGACGGGACGGTGCGGCGCGCGCTCGACCGCGCGCGGCTCAATGCCGGGCAGCAGCGCGCAGTGAGCGGGTTCGCCACCTCCGGACGTCGAGTGCAGCTGCTGTATGCCCCGGCCGGTGCGGGCAAAACCACCACCATGCGGGTCTTCGCCGACGCGTGGCGGGCCGAGGCCGGCGAAGTGTACGCGTTCGGCCCCTCGGCCCGGGCGGCTCAGGAACTGGGTCGGTCCCTGCAGGCACGCCCGCACACGTTGCATCAGGTCACCACGGCGCTGCGGCTCGGCACGGCCGAGACGGTGTTTCCGTTCACCCGTGGTGACGTACTCGTCATCGACGAGGCCGCCATGTCCGGCACGCACACGCTGCACGACGTGGTGCGCTACGCCCTCAACCGTGGCGCCGACGTGCGGCTGGTCGGTGACGACAAACAGCTCGCGGCCGTCGAGGCCGGTGGGGCGGTGCGCTGGTTCGCCCACACCAACGGGGCGCTGCACCTGCGCGAGGTCGTGCGTTTCGCCGACCCGCAGCAGGCGGCGGCCTCGGTGAAGCTGCACTCCGGCGATCCGTCCGGGCTGGACTACTACGTCGAGCAGAACTGGGTGCGGGAAGGCAGCCGAGAGACGATGCGCGAGGCCGCCCACCACGCCTGGCGCGGCGACCTCGACACCGGTCGCCCCTCGCTGCTGATCGTGCCCGCCACCGACGACGTCACCGCCCTGAACCGCCAAGCCCGCGAACTACGCCTGCAGCGCGGCGACGTCGACGACGCTCGCGCGGTGCGGCTGCACGACGGCACCGCGGCCAGCGCCGGCGATCTGGTGGTCACCCGCCGCAACGACCGACTCAAAACCCTGTTCGGCGGCAAGGACTTCGTCAAAAACGGCGACACCTGGCAGGTGCGGACCGTGCGCGAAAGCGGGGCGCTCAAGGTTCACCACCAGGCCAGCGGCGGCACCGTCCTGCTGCCGGCCGAGTACGTCGTCGAACACGTCGAACTCGCCTACGCCGCCACCGTCAACCGCAGCCAGGGCATGTCGGTCACCGGCGGCACCTCACACAGCCTCGTGCCCCAAGGGCTCTCCCGCGAGCAGCTCTACACCCAGATCACCCGCGCCGAACACGACAACCGGCTCTACGTCGAAACCACCCAGCACACCATCGACTCCCACCAGGAAACCCCACCCGATCGCACCGCCCGTGGGGTTCTCGAGGCCGCGCTGCAACGCTCCTCAGCCGAGACCTCGGCCACCGAGGAACTGCGCGCCGCCCTGCACACCACCGAATCGCTGCGCACCCTGGTCACCCAGCACGATCACGTCGCCCACCTCGGCACCGACAAGCGCATCGAGGCCGTCCTCAACGAACACGTTCCCCAGCTACTGGAGCTGCAGGCCACACCCGCGCTGCAGCAAACCGCGCGCACCGCCTGCGATCTCGGCTGGCAACCCGAGCACCTCATCCCCGCCGTCCTGGATCAAGGCCCGCTGGACGCCGCAGACGACCCGGCCGCGTTGCTGCGGTGGCGCCTCGAACAGCGCCTGCTGTACGAGCAGCCGCCCCCGCGCGGTCTCGAACCCACCAACACGCAGATTCCCCACTGGCGCGAACTCATCGCGACCTACGTACCCACCGCCGATATCGAGGACCCCTCGTGGATGCCGGTGTGGCGCCAGGCGGCCGCGGCCACCGCGGACGGACTCGACGCGGACGCCGCCCTGGACACCGCCGCCTTTCAACTCGCCCACCGACCCACCCACGACCCGCTGCCCGCCCCCGATTACGCGGCCAGTGTGCTCACCACCGCGTTGGACGAACAACGCGCCGACAAAGCCGGACACCACCCCGCGCTTCCCTGGCTGGCCCGACCCGACTTCCCCACGCTCACCGAGGAGCTGACCAACTACACACGTCAACTCAACACCGCCATCGAACACCGCCACCACGAACTACGCGAACAGATCATCGCCTACCCGCCACGCTGGACCACCGCACTCGGCCCACGACCCGACGATCCGGTCGCCGCCGAGCACTGGGACGAACTGGTGGGCATGGCCGCCGCCTACCGCGAGACCTACAGCATCACCACCCGCGATCCCGCCCAACCACTGGGCCCCGAACCCGAGAGCCAGGGACCACGCGCCCGCGCTTGGCGCGCGCTCATCGACCAGTGGCACCCTGTCGGCTCCCGCACTCCCAGCGAGTCCGCCCACGACACCGCCGAACTCGACCCGATCGAGCGGATCCGCGCCGAATTCGACGCCGACGAGCTGTTCAACGCCGTCGCCGAGACCGACACCGTCAGCACGACACCGCGTACCGAGGACTCGCTGGCGGTGCTGAGCGAACGCCACCACCACCTCACCAACGCACTGTTCGACACCGCCGGGCAGCACGCCCTCGTCGAGCACGCCCCCACGACCCTGGAGCAACCCGCCGAACCCGCACTCCGAGCGGTGCTGCGCCGCGCCCAACGCGACGGGTGGGACGCCGACCGACTCGTCGACACGACCACCGCCCAAGGAGATCTCGACGTGGTCGCCGATCCGGCCGCTGTGCTGGCGCGCCGTATCGAGTCCCACATCGGCGACCGCCTTCCTCCAGCCCGTATGACCGAACCCGACGAGGAGCAGGTCCGCCGGTGGCAAACCGTGACCGCCCACACCAACCCTGATCTGACGGTCACCGACCCTGTTTGGCAGCTGGTGTGGCGCCACGCCGCCGCAGGAGCCGCCGACGGACTCGACGCCGACACCGCCGTCTCCACCGTCGCCGAACAACTGACCTACCGGGCCGACGGCGACCCCACCGAGGCACACCGCTACGCCGTCCAGCTCGTGGTCGACCAGCTGGATGAGCAACGCGAGCAGAACGCCACCGACGTGCCGGTGCTGCCCTGGTTGGCCGCCCCGCACCACACCGTGCGCGCCGCCGATTCCGACCTCGCCGACCAGCTCGCACAGGTCACCGAGGCCGCACACGCCCGTCTGGCCGAACTACGCGAGCAGGTCGCGGTCGAACCTCCTGACTGGACCTCCGGACTGGGGCCGCGGCCCGAGGAGCCGACCGCCGCCGAGAAGTGGGACGAGCTCGCGGGCCTGGCCGCCGCCTACCGCGAGACCTACAACATCCCCAGCACCGACCCCGAGACGCCGCTGGGTCCGGAACCCGGCGGGCAGAGCGCCAAGGCCGAAGCCTGGCGAGTCATCACCGAGACATGGAGGCAGAGCATGAGCTTCCCGAACGACAACGGCCACCAGGACGACACACTCGCCCGCCTCGAAGCCCTCCGGGACGCTGTGCTCAACAACAGCGAAGCCTCCCACGACGAACAGCGCACGTGGCGTGCCGATGACCGGGACGACGAAAACTCCGACGAGCACTACCGCTATGACGACGATGACGAACTCAACGAGGACAACGAGCTGCAGTCCGGTCTGGGGCTTTAGAGGACCACGGCGATCAGCGGCCATCAGGAAGCCCCCAGTGGATCTATCCGCCTCAAGCGAGAAGAGGGGCAGCTGAGACGCTTCGGATGCGCCTGCGTTCAGCGGCTCCTAACAGGTTCGGTGGTGGCGGTGTCGGCGCCAGCAGATGAGGTTGGTGGCCAGGGCCAGGAAGTCGTGGTGGAGATCGGTACGGCGTTCCCAGCGGATGGCCAGGCGTTAAAAATTCTCATTGAGGATGGCCATCGTCACCAAGCCACCGGGCAGTGGAAGGTATATTTGTAGTTCGCTCTGGATCGGGATCTCTGTGCTCCAACATCGCCTCTGTGACCGCGAAGATGGATCGCACCATGGTCCGCGGGTCCGGGCCCTTCCGGTCGGTAGTACGAGCGCCGCGTGCAGGTAGGGGCCGGTCAGCAGCATCGTCAGCACTCGCCACCGCATCCTGCGGCGGGTACTGATCGCATCCAGCACCATGTTGCTGAGCATGGGTCAGCTCAGGAATTAGCAAGTGTAAACGCTAAAGGGCCAGATAAAGCCAAACATGTCGACAGTCCTCTCCGGATCTCGGGTGGCAAAAACTGTAAGGACTGTCCAGCCCAAATCGTCTGGTCGTACCACCACATGCGGTGGTGACGTAGTAGGTAGCGGCCGCCTATCAACAGGGCTACGCGCGTCAAGGACAAGGGAAGACGGAAGTGGTGATTGTCCCTCCTTTTCCGTGATGCGGCTCGTAGGTCGCCCACTGGCTGTGAGAAGATAGCCTAGGCAGGGCAGCCCTCGTACGAGACACGACTAGTCGTGGCAAATCGGTCGGCTGGTTTGTCACGAGGAACATTCGCCGTCGATCGCAAAGGAACTATCCTTGTCCTCTGCGGAAGTCCTCCGGATGAGGGCTGCGTTCTCGGGAGTAGCCTAGAAAAGGCAAGAAAGGTGAGGACTGCATGGCAAAAGCGTCGTCGAAGCAGCCGATGAGACCCCCCTTCCCAGTTGAAAGCGTCCCTCTCGAACTCATCGACCTTGACCTGCGCAATTCCCGCTTCGCTCGCGACGCCCAGTCCCAAACGGACGCGTTCGAGCTGATGATCACAACCGCAGGCGACGACTGCCTCGACCTCCTGCGAGATCTCACCCGGACTGGTCAGATGAACAGCTCCGACCTCCCCATCGTGGTAACTCGCGATGGGCGCTACATCATGATGGAGGGCAACCGACGCCTCACATGCCTGCGCCTGTGGAGTGACACCGAGCTTCTGAACAGAACCGAGTCGCTGGAGAAGCAATTTTTCTCGCGGGCACAGCGCATGGTCGATGACAGCGCCTACAGCCCACCGGCCGAGTTGCGGGTCGCCGTTGCGCCTAGCGAAGCCGATGCTGATGTGTGGGTCGAGCGCAAGCACACAGGAGGCGCTGGAGGCGCGGGCACCGTCGAGTGGGATGCGGCCATGAAGGATCGTAGGCGGGCGCGGAATGATCCGACGAAGGCCTCCCGCGCGATGGCGTTCGTAGACCTCGTTTCTCGTGAATACGAGGATGAGCGTGACATTCAGATTGCACTCGAAACGGTCCGTAGCAAGCGTTACACCATGATCCAGCGCTTCGTTGATCGCAGCGTGGTCCGCAAGATGCTTGGTCTGGATTTTTCCGAAGGAAAGATGACTTTCGAATACGGGCCGCGATCGACGATGCCCATCGTCCGCCAGGTTCTGAATGACTTCGCAAGACCCAAAGCTGAGTCCGGAAAGACCTGGGCGCGCGAACTCGATACCGTCGACGATTTCAAGAACTACCTCAACCGTTACACTGAATTGCTACCAAGCAACGAATCGGAGCCGCATACTCCCGACAAAAATGACGATCAACGTACCAGTGAAAATTCGCCAGGATCACCGCATGCTGACAGCACGCCGAGTAAACAGGGAGACAGAGTCGATCTTAAAGAGAACACATTAGAGGGAATCGAAAGCGAAGATGAGCGTCCACCTCGGCCAACCCCGGCTCGCGAGTACATCTTCCGCGGCCTCGTGCTCGACAAGTTCACTCGCCGCATTCAAGATATTGTGCGCCAGACGTCTCTGCTGAACGTCAAACGACAGAACGATATCGTAGCAGTGATGCTGCGCGTCATTCTGGAGATGACCACATACCAGTTCCTCATGTCTCGCGGCCGGGACGTCCCGAGAAACCTGGAAAGAAGCCTTAAAGAAGCCATCAAGGTGATCGAACCCAATGCCTCCGATGCCCTTGGCGCTGCTGAAGAAACCTCTCCTCTACGCAAGGCGTTCCACAGCACGACAGCCGACAGCGTCCGCCTCACACATTACGCAGTGCATGATATTCACAGCGGACGCACGCCGTCCGAGGTATTGACCTTGGCTGACCGGTATGCTCCTCTCCTAGAAGAGATGAACGCCAACATGGGGAGCACACCGATCCAATGAGGTACCTCTCACCTCTGCGTTACCCTGGGGGCAAGGCACGCCTTGCCCCCTATTTGGCACGGCTACTCGAAGCCCAAGGCCCGCAGCCACGCCAGTACGCGGAACCGTTCGCCGGAGGCGCCGGTGCCGCGCTCCATCTTCTTCGGAACGACAGCGTCGAACGTATCCACCTCAACGACCTCAACCCTGGCATCGCTGCCTTCTGGCGAGCATCACTCGACGTCCCCAATCAGTTCTGCCATCAAGTCCGAACCGTACCGCTCACAATCGACGAATGGCACCGCCAGGCAGAAATCTATGCAAATCCATCCGGACACGACGACTTCGAACTCGGCTTTGCCACCTTCTACCTCAATCGCACTAATCGCTCAGGTATCCTTGACGCACGTCCTATCGGAGGCTTCGAGCAACTCGGACACTGGAAGATCGACGCACGTTTCAACCGCGAATCACTCTGCACTCGCATTCAGGCCATCGCCGACCTGCGACACCGCATCTACGTTACTGAGTACGACGCGCTCGCCTTCCTCAACACCATCCAGGACATCGCCAAGGACGTGCTCGTCTATGCAGACCCGCCCTACCTAGTCCAAGGCGAAGGCCTATACCTCCACGCCTTCGACGCAGAAGCACACCTCCGACTAGCGAGATTCCTCGCGAGCGCTGATTTCCCTTGGATCCTCACCTACGACGACGATCCACGGATCACAAACCTGCTCTACAGCGGGGGTCGATGCGCTACTTTCGATATCTCACACACAGCCCACCGCCAACACGTTGGCACCGAAGCGGTCATCTATTCCGAGCAACTAGTTGTTCCCGACCTTGAAATCACTACCGGACGTGTCGCGCGCTGGACCGCGTAGGTCGCGTTCGATGCACACTTGATGCTGTGGGATCCTAAGATCACTACAGGAGTAGGCAGCGCTAACACTCGCATCCGTGAAAGTCACGTATCGGCACTGCTCTTGTCCTCGGCCAGTAACGGACTGCACCAGCTGAGAAGCCAAAGCGGGAACCTACCCGCTCCAACGGTTCACCAGCAGCCTACCAGCTTACCATTTAGTCCACATCATCCCCCGGTCAGCATGATACGTCGCAATCGGACACCGCGAGCGCTAAGAATCTCTAACGCATTTTTCTTGGGATCTGCCGCAGAAGTTTCACGAAGCTGAGGCGGTAGGGAACTTTTGAATGAGCAACCTTCGCACGGTCTCGGAACTGGCAGGTTTGTCGGCGGGGATGAGCCCGTCCCGTCGCCACGTGGCGAGTAGTTGTTCTCGTTCGCGGGGTGTCATGCCGCCGCGGATGCCGTGTTGGTCGGCGCGGGGTTGGATGAGTTCGTCGGCCAGGCATTGGGTGCGTACGGGGCATTGGGTGCAGAGGGTTTTCGCGTGGCGACGGCGCCAGTAGGCCTCATGGCCGGATTCGGGGCGTTCGTCAGGGCCGTACCAGAGTTCGATTGGTGTTCCGGCACAAGTGGCGTGTTGTTCCCATGCTGTCGTTGCGGTGGTGGTGTTGAGCATAGTGTTCACCGTTTTGGCATCTTTTCGGGAACGAACGAGGAGACGTTATAGTGGGGAAATGCTGGGTGAACAGTCTGTTGTGGAAGTTCGATGGGCTGTGGGGTGTAGATGCGCCATCCGACGCGGTGGGTTTTCGCCTCGTACATGGCGAGATCGGCACCGTCCAGAGCCTCGTTCAGGGGCGGGGCCGGAGTGGTCACCGTCGTGATGCCCAGTGAGACGCCAACGTGCAGCGGCCTGCCGAGGTCGGGCAGCGTGATCGGTGCGGTAAGCGCGCTCAGCAGTCGATCCAGCTGATCGAGGTCGGACAGTCGGGCGACGAAGGCCAGCTCGTCCCCGCCGAGCCGTCCGGTAATCGCCGTGGTGCCGAGTTCGGCGTCTAAACGCCTGGCGATGGTGCGCAGTACACGGTCGCCGGTGTGGTGGCCGTGGGTGTCGTTGATCGGTTTGAAGCCGTCGAGGTCGAGCAGGCCGACAGCATTGGCCTTGGTCAGTGTTCTGGCGGCGGCTGCTTCGAATCCTGTCCGCGTCAGCAGTCCGGTGACCGGGTCGCGGTGGGCACGTGCGAGCTGGCGGGTGCGCATTCGTAGGCGGTAGGCGGTAGCGGCCCATCCCGCGGCCGCGGCCACGGTTGCCGTGCCCAAGGTGGCCGCCGAGCGTGATGATCGGCGGGTCAAAGGGGTCGAGGTCGACATCCATTCGCAGAGGTGCATGACGGTTGCCTTTCGACGATTTAGACGTTGTGCTGCTGGGCCTCGTTGTCCCCGGTCGGGATCGTGTCCGTGTCCGTCGAGAACCGGTCGGTGCGGGCTGGCGCTCCGCTGTCGCGGTGGCGGCCGTCCAGGCAGTGGGGATGGGCCCAGTCGGTCAGTCGCGCGGCGAATCCGGGCCGCCATTGGTGGTGCCAGTACTGGGCGTCGCGGACGTTGGCGGTGGCGCCGATGTTGGCGCGGCGCCAGGTGTAGGCCAGCGTGGCGATCTCCAGCGCCAGGCCTGGATGGTGGCGCCAGCAGGGTGGTATCGGACGGGAGGGTCCGCCTGGGATGCCGACGTAGGTTGTGTTGTGCCAGGCCACGAAGTTCTCTACAGTCCAGAGGGGACTGTGCTCCTCGTCGCGGTGTTGGCGGTCTTCGGCGGCTGCGGGTGGGGTGTAGAGCACCCAGGGGGCTGGCTGGTCTTCGACGGGGTCGTTGTCCTCGGTGTTTTCGAGAGCTTCGAGCCGGTTGTCGAGGGCGTTGAGACGCGTGGAGAGGCTGCTGACCACATCGGTGAGGGTGTTGACCTGGACCTGCAGGTCTCGCAGTGTGCGGTCGGTGTCGGACTGGCGAAAGCGGGCGGGGGTGATGCTCTCGTCGTCGGTCACGGTTTTCCGTCCTCCTCGGCCACAGTGGGTGTGTTGCCGGGTTGTGGCGCGGTGGGCAGGGGGTAACCACCGAGTGAGACGGGCGGCTGACCGCGACGGATGGTTTCGACGTCGGCGCGTAGCTGAGTCCAGTCACGGCGCCGGGTGACATCGACGGTCTGGGCGAGGATGGGGTCGAGGTGGCGGTGGAACACCAAGACACGGCCGCGGTCGAGGGTGCGCACGGCACCGGGGCGGTAGGTGGGCACGGTCTCGGTTCCGATGGAGGTGCGGGAGGTGCCCAGCAAGCCGTCGGACTGCTGCTGGTAGCGCCGTCGCTCGTGGTGGCCGGTCAGGGTGGAGACCCACTCCAGGGTTTGGGGGTCTTTGATTCCTCCCCAGAGGGTGAGTGTGGTGGTGTTGTCGAGTAGTTGCCGCCGCCCGGTTTCCTCGTAGAGGATCTCCAGGTGCGCCAGGGACTGGGCGGCCCAGTCGATGCGGACCCCGCGTCCGGCGGAGTCGGCCAGGATCTCGGGCAGTCGTGGGATCGGGGTAGCGTCGAAGAGTTCATCGAGCACGTTGGTGGCCGGTGGGTCCAGCCGCCGGTGCGGGTAGGAGAGGGCCATGTCTTGTTCGGTGGTCAGGATGTCTTCGACCAGGGCAGTGAGGATCGGGCGGACCTGGGCGGCCTGATGTTCGCCGGCGATGAGGAACAGGGAGCCATGGTTGTCGATGAAGCTGCCGACATCGAATTCCTGACCCGGTTCGGGGGTGCACAGTTGTCGCAGCTGCGGGTCCAGCCAGGGTTCGATGACGCGGCGTACGCTCAACCACACCGCATCCGAGGTTTCGGCGACCATGCCGATCTCGGCTCGTAGGTTGTCGGCCAGTTCGGGGAATCCGTAGTGGCGCAGCAGTTCGACCGGTTCCTGGTCGGGCGGTTTGGTGATGGCCCAGGTGACCAGGTCCCCCACGCTGCGGCCGTCGTGGGCGGCGGCGATGAGATAGCTCTGCACCACGGTTTTGGCGCGTTCACGGAAGACCTTGTCGTTGCCACCGATGTTTTCCAGTCCGACGGCGGCGGCATCGACGAGGGTTTCGGCCCGTCGGCGGGCGACGGTGAACTCGGTGCAGCCGGTGATCGGGGAATAGCGCACCCTCGCGGGCCAGGAGACCTCGCCAGTGGTGTCGAACACCAGCACCGGCCCGGCCTGCTCGCGGCGGGTGCGGGCCAGCGCGGCGAATTCGACCAGGTCCGGTTTGGTCGTCGAGCACAACAGTGCGCCCGGGGCGGACAAGGCTTTGTGCACCAGGTCGGTGCGGGATTTGCCCGACTGGGTGGGAGCGAACGCGCCGGTGGGGTTTTCCAGTGGGACGCACAAACGCTGGCGATTCGGCCCGCGGTGCAGCGGGACGGCCAGCTCCTCCAGCGGGGCGCGGCGTCGCTCGCGGGGGCTGAGTCCGGGGCGGGTCCAGCGGGCGGTTCGGCGGGCGGCCTCCGGTGAGAGTTCGCGGCGGATGTCCTCCCGGGAGGCATGCCCCGGTGTGGAGGGTCCGAATCGGCGCCAAGCCACCACGATCCCTGTGGTTATCGCGGCAGTTCCTGTGGCAAGTATTGTCACGGTGACAATCCAGTACAGGTCAGCCCGATCGGCCAGTGCCGTTTCCCACGGGGCACCGAGTCCGGCGGTCGGCTCGGTGGGGTGGGTGAGCACGTCGAGTGTTCCGTGGACCCACGTGTCGAAGCCGGGGACGGCCCAGGGGCCGCCGGTCAGCGTGGTGGCCACGGCGGCACCGGTCATCAAGGCGGCGGCCAGGGCCAGCAGCGTGCCGAGCACCGCGACCAGCAATCCCATCAGCGCGAGGTCGCGATCGGTGGCCGGTGACAGTCGACGATGTGTGCTCATGTCCGATTCCCTTGTGGCGCAGTGGGTTCGGTAACGCGGCGGATGGCGACGATGTCGTCGCTCCAGGCGGAGAGTTTCTCGAGGATGACGCCGGTGTCTGTGTCGTAGGCGTTGACGATGAGTCCGTGCCCGGCGTACAGCCCCACGTGTCGGGGGTTGGCCGGAGAGCCGAGCGAGCCGGGGATGAACACGAGATCGCCTGGGGCCAGTTGGGCGATGGAGCCGACCGCACGTCCGTCGTGGACCTGGTTGGTGGTGCCTGCCGAGATGCCCACACCGGCATGTGCCCAGGCGGCCTGGGTGAGCCCGGAGCAGTCGAACGCGTTGGGTCCTTTCGCACCCCACACGTACGGCGCGCCGAGTTTGCTCAGTGCGTATTTCACGGCCGCGCGGCGGCGCGGATCGTCGGGCAGGGTGAAATCGTCCGGGATCTTCTGCGGATCCAGCGGCAGGTCGGAGCCGCCCCGGTTGGTACAGCCCAGCGCGGCCCGGTGCTCCTCGCCGGTGTCAAGGAGCTCGCCGGCGCTGGGGGGTGGGTTGTTCGGCCCGGTCCAGAACCGCCGCATCAGCGCCCGAGCGGGTGGTTCCTGCGGGGCGTAGCGGTCGGGGTAGGCGCTGTGCTGCACTGCCTGCTGGGCCCGGCCCGGCGGCATGGAATACCACCCGTCGAGAGCGAGGAGGTGGTCGAGGAACTCGTTGGTGGCGTAGACGGGGTTGAGGATCTGTTCACGGCTTCCCCAACCCTGGCTGGGGCGCTGTTGGAAGAGCCCGAGGCTGTCGCGGTCACCGTGGTCGAGGTTGCGTAGACGACTTTCGACGATGGCGGTGGACAGGGCCAGCACCGCCGCGCGCTGGGGCAGTTCATGGCGCATCACCACGGTGGTGATGGTGCGGGCGTTGGTCAGCTGCGCGGAGGTCCAGTGTCGCTGGCCGATCTGCTGGGGCGGGCCGCCCGGTCCACCGACGGCGGCGCACGTTCCGAGTGCGACGGCCGCGCCGCCGGTGACCGACAGGAAAGTGAGGCCGATCAGGACCATCGGCAGCACGAACAGGAGCACCAGTGGGACCGCGATCAGGCCGAGTTTGCCGTTCATCGTCTCTCTCCACCGTTTTCGCGCAGGTGGGCGTTGGTGTCGAAGGCGTTCTGTTCGACGCGGGAGAGCACGGTTTGGACTTTGTAGCCGGGGCTGTTTTCCAGCTTCCACAACGCCCGGCCGGTGCGTTCCATGCACCAGCCGGTGGTGACCTCGGATTCTTTGGTTGACAGAGCGAAGTCTCCGGCCAGCTCGTCGGCGACCCGGGTGGATTGTCCGAACAGGATCCGCGTGCTGCACAGGGCCAGCAGGTCTTTGGCGATGGCGACCTCTTGGGAGCCTGCGCTGCCGACGGAGAGGAAATCGCTGGGCTTGTGCCCGACGAGGATCTGGATTTTCTGCTCGGCGCGGGAGAGCCGCAGGTCCGAGTCGACGGCTTGCACGGCTTTCGAGCCCAGCCGCATTTGGCGCCAGACTTCGTCGCGCACGACGATGCGGATCTCGCCGTCGTCCTGCAGGTCGGTGATCATCGACGACCACGAGCCCAAGCAGGTCAACGCCACCGCCACGGCCTGGTCACCGCGGCCGCGCAGTCGGGAGAGGTCCATGGACTGGATCGGGGCCTGCCAGTCCATGTCGAAATTGGTGGGTTCGTCGAACAGTCCGGACAGCGGGCCGGTGATGAGGTTGGCCAGCGCGTCGGTGATCGGCCGCAACGTATCGAGGAACTGGCGCCGGTCGGCGAAGCGGGTCCCACGCCAGAGCTGTTCGTCCGGATCGGCCAGTTCGCGCTGCACGTCGGGAATGGTGACCGGACGCAGCCGCCTGGCGCCGTCGGTCGTGCCGAGCAGTCGCCGCAGTACCTGGGCCAGTACGGCCTCGTCGGTCACGGTGGGTGCGTAGCCCTGGGCTTCGGCCAACGCGACGAGGAGCTTGACCCACCGGGCCAGCAGCGCGTCGAGTTCGTCGCGCTGCCGCTGGGCTGACCACGAGTCCCACCGGGTGGCGATCGGCCCCAGGTCCAGCGCGTTGAGGCGGGTGGACAGTCCCCGCCCCAGCGCGATCGGACTGATGCCCAGTGCGCGCAGCAGAGGTGAGTACTCGCCTTTCACATCGCCGGAGATCAGTGTTTTGGTGCCGAACAGCATCATGCGCAGCAGAAAAGCAACCACGGTGCTGCTTTTGCCCCGTCCTGGTTCGCCGAAGACGACCAGGTTCGGGTTGGTGGTCAGCCCGCGCAGTACCCAGTCGACGGGATGGGCGTAGAACGCGCTGCCGGACAACGTGTCGTAACCGATGCGGGCACCCACGGCCGGAATGCCGTTGGCCGCCAGCAGCGGGAACAGTCCGCCTATCTCGCTGGTGGTGGCCTGATACACCGTCATCGGCGCGGCGACCGGGGACCACCCGTGCCCGGCGCGGGAGCGGCCGCGACGGGGAGCCCGCGGCCGGTTGATCCGCTCACCCCTCGAAGGCGGCGGTGTGGGGTGTGCTGGTGAGGGAATGTGCGGCAGGGTCTGGCCGGTGTCGCGGAACAGTTGAGCGGCACCGCGTGGGGGTGTGCGGGTCACAGCAGACCTCCTCGGGCGTTCGGAAGTCCGATGCCGAGTGGCAGGCAGGCGGCCACGAATGCGCTGTCCTGGGCGAGATCGAGTCGTAGTAGGCGGAACCGGCCGGCGGCGTCGTTTTCCAGCCGGGCGGCGTGATCCTCCACCGACCGGTCAGCGGGCACGGTCACCGCCGCGGCCGCGGCGTAGCGCACGAGCGAGTGCCCGGCGGCCACGGCTTGTTCCTGGGCTCGGGCTCCACCTGCTTCGCGGTCGTCGGCGGCGCTGGCCGAGAATCCTTTCGACGCTTTGTAGTCGCGCATCACTCCGGAGCGGAACCGGTACCCCTGCACCGAGCGGGAGGCAGCACGCGAGCCCAACACCTCGTAGTGCATCGCCAGGCACCGGCGTTCTCCGGCGGATTTGACCGCAAGCAGCGGGGCGAGTGATCCGAATACGGTGCCGGCTTCGGGCATGAGCACGCTGTAGGAGACCGTGGAGTAGGCGTCGTGGTCGTAGCGCCGCCATCCCGGCGTGGGGGCCTGGGTCGGTCCCGCCGCGGCCAGGGGCACCCCCACCTCGTCGGTTTCCGATCCGGTCAGCTGCCCGGCCCGCAACACAGCCGAACTGTCGGGGTTGAACCCGGTGCGGATCGCCTCGGCCAACCCGCTGCCGGACAGCCACTCCACACTGTCGGCGCCGAGGGCTTTGAGCGGGTCTTCGAGCCCGTCGAGCACGCGGTAGAGCACCCGTGCGCGGCCCTCGACTCCGCCTCCGGCCGCGGCGGCGGGTTTGCGTAGTGCGTCCTCCGGGCCGGACACCGTCACGAAGACCTCGTGGCGCACCGAGACCGCCCCGATGGTGCGGTCGAGTTCGTCGACCGCGCGGCGGGCCAGATCCGGCGCCTCGGCCACATCGTGGCGGGAACGCCACACCTCGTACTCGGTGCCGTCGTCGGGCACGGTGCGCACCAGCAGCGACAGCCGGTCGACGACGTCGCGGTGCCCGATCGAGAGCAACATGCTGCCCAGCCGAGACGCCAACCGGTCACACTCCTCGGCCGAGAGCAGCCCCACCCCGGTGTGGGTCACTCGGGCGGTAGCGCCCCATCGTCCTTCACCGGTGTCGTGGATCAGGCATACTCTTCCGTGGTGCTGAAAAACCGGACCGTCCGGAAACGACACTCGTTGAAGCACACCGGGCAAATCCGGTTCGTTCGGATCATCCAACTCACCGGCAGCAGCGCGGGACTGCCACCGTGACCACCCCAAGGCCGCCCCGAGCTGGTACAGCAACACATGGGTCAGCCACCGCAGCGCCGGGCGGCCCCGTACCGGCACCACCACCAGTGCCGCTGCGAGCCCGCACACTCCGGCCAGAATCAATGCCCGCAGGAACTGTCCGGCTGAGACGGTCCACAGCACCGGCACTGCCAGGACAAGGCAGGCTAGCGCCTGCGCGGGGGACAGCCCCATGATCCAGCCGGGTTTTTCCCGCCGGGCCAGGCCTCGATAAATCCGTACGCTGCTCATCAGGTGATCACCGCCGTATCCGTTGACTGTTCGGCACCGCCGCCACTGGCTCCGCCTCCGCCACGGGGACCACCCCGGGGGCCGTCGCCGCTGGGAGGTACTCCCCCACCACCCGGATCCTCGTCACCGTCGTCATCACTGGGACCTGTCTCCGGCGGCCCGGGATCGACCGAACCGGGTGGCTCTGCTGGGAAGGAGTGCTCGTCAACCGAGCCCGGCGACGGTGGGGGTTCGCCCCCACCGGTATCAGGCGGGGTGGGGGCGCCCTCCGGTTCTGCCGCACCGGCAGGGGCGACCGCATCGCCCTCACTCGCCTGGTCGGCCTCCCCGGCCGGCTCGTTCTCCGAGGTGGGGCCATCTCCCGCCCCCGCTGCCTCGGTAGTGGGTTCGGAGCGCACCCCCGCGGACGGGGCGGAATCGTCACCGGTCGACGATCCCGAACTCGGCTCGACATCGGGCTGGCTCTCCGGTGTGGCCCCTTGGGGGCCGTGCCCGTCCGAAGCGGTGATCGCGCCACGGTTGGCCGAGTCTGTCAGCGAGGAGGCCGAGGATCCACCGCTTCCGCCGGAGGAAAGTGCCTGCCCAGCTGCCGCTGCTGCCAGCCCCACTCCGCTGGCCGCGCCAGCGGTACCCGCGACCACACCGCCAGCTCCGGCAGCATCCGCCCCGGCGGTGGCCAGGGCCTGGTCGAACCGCTGCGTGGTCGCGTTCTCCAGCGGTCCATCACCGTCACCGCCGGACATGTCGTTGTCGCCACCGCTGCTGGTTCCGCCGGTGAGCTTGTCGTAGGCCATCGAGGCGGCCTTGAACGCGGGGCTGTTGGCCCCGTAGGAGTCCAGACCGGTCGAGGACAACCCACGGCGAAACGCCGCCCCGGCATCGGCGTTCGGGTCGACGAACGCGAACAGCTTGAACAACGGCCACGGAGCGACCAGTGAGATCATCAGAACCCCGACACCGGCCAGCAGCCCGGACACCCCGTTCGAGCCGGCGTGGATGGCGATGCCGAGTACCAGCGTCAACGCGAGCACGGGTTTCATGGCGATGCAAGCCAGCATCCAGCGAGTGGTGGTCCAAAACCAGTTCTTGCTGACATTGGCCAACAGTCCGGCCGCCGTGATCGGGATCGTGATCACCAGCACGTAGATCGCGGCCTCGCGAAACAGCATCTCCAGCACCAACCCGATCCCGGCGGGGATCACTCCCATCACGGCGCATATCCAGAGCAGATACGCTTTTTCCGTATCCAAGGCGGTGTCGAGAAACGAGCTCGCCTCCAGCGCGTCCTGGAAATTCGACACATCCAGCCCGTAGTCGAGAATGCCTCTGGTGACCCCGTCGGCGGCGGCCAGAAACCCACCGACCATGCCCGTGGTCACCGCCAGCGCGAGTCCGTACTGCAACGGCCCCGTAACCAGGCGCAGGAATCCACTGCCACCGCGCAGGCTGGTCATGACCAGCTGCCAGCAAAACAGCCCCAGCGCCAACGCTCCGGACAGCCAGAGCATGATCGGCCACAACACCGATACCGGTTCAGTGCGAGGATCCACCGTGAACACCGAAAACCAGTCGGCGACGGTGAACGCTCCCCGCAGCAGCGCCAGACTGGCTTGCCATATCCCGTACATCGCCTTTTCGACGGATGAGACCAGCAGCTCGCCCAGCTTGTTTCCGAGACCGTTGCCGATGTCGTCGAACGGCCATGCCCACAGTGGCCAGCGCATCAGGCCTCCTCGATCGGTCGGTATCCGGCGCGGACCGCTTCGACGCTGCCCGGCCACGCGCTCGGTGCGGCCGCAGGCAACGGGCCCGGCGAGAGTCGCCAGCGCCCCTCGACACGGCGCAGTGCTTGGCAATCGCCCACCCCGGCCGAGACGGTCCGGCCGTGGTATGTCACCGAGAACTGACCCAGCACGCAGGCCACGACGTAACGGCCCTGGTCGGTGGTGCCCTTGATCTGGGCGTGAGTGATCTCGTAGTCGGCCCGCAGCCCCGCCACCGAGCCGGTGGGCCGCAGCCCCGCGCTGTCACGCATCGAGGTGAGCACCGCAAACAGCCCCGTGGTTTCCGGGTTCGGAGCACCGGCGAGGGCGAGCTCGCGGTAACCGCGGGCATAGGTGGCCGGATTCGCCCCGCGCATCGCTGTCTCATCCAGCGCGGCCAGCTGGGCCAGCGCCCCCTGCGGGGTGGCGGGAAATCCGGTGGGGATCCACCCTCTCCGACTGCTGTCTGGCGCAGGCAGCGAGATCGGCGGGCCCGCCGTCTCGGTGCTCACCGCATGGGGGCGTGCCGCCGCAGGTGGTAGTTGCGCCATCTCCCGCCGGGCCAGTCGATGCTGGGCGTCCACCTCCCAGGAACCGCTCCCCTTCTCCGTCGTCAGAGCGGGGGTGGGCGGCGCCGTGGACGGCCCCGGCGCCGACCGATCCTCGGTGAACGCGCGAGCGGTCACCAGTGCCGCGAGCAGCACCAGTACCGCCAGCACCCCCAACGACGCCGACAGTCCCAACTGGGCACGCCGCTGCCGAACTCGTTGCTGTGGTGGGGTCTCCTGCATCGTCAGACCCCCGCGAAATGCGTGAGCAGTTGATATCCGATGCCGTACAAGATTCCGCCCCCGAGGGCGCACAGCATCATGACCACGCCGACCTTGCCCGCCCGGTGATGATCAACCCACCGGCCGCCGGCCCAGACCAGCACTCCGACGAAAAACCCCACCAGCAGGGCCACCCCGGCACCCCATTTGATGTTGCCCACCACCCCGAGGATCTGCTCGGCCCCAGGTGGGGCCTGCGGTTCCGGATTCGGAATTTGCGCGAGAATCGACATCAGGGATTCCTGGATCATGCTGGGGAGTCCTTTCTGTTCCGGCGGCGAACAGCACGCCGCGAGGTCACCGGCGAAGAAGCAACGAGTCCCCACCGGCTCAGCAGCGGCATGATCGCCGCGCGGACTCGCTTCGGCACGGGTTCAGCGGTGATGCCCTCCACCGCCACGGTCGAGTCGTGCGGCAGGAACACCGCCTCCTCGAGCAGCGCCGCCACACGCCGTCCGGCAGCCCCGGTCACCCCGGCGGGCCACGACGACGCCCCGACCACCACCAACTGGATCGGAAATGTGATCACCCCGGCCTCGTTCCACGCCTCCAGCCGGGCCAGCACCTGTTCGGCCTGCGACAGGCTCGGACGACTCGCCCGACACGCCAGAAGCGGACGAACGGGCGGGCTCCCGCTCCGTAACCACGCACCGGGCCCGGACAAGGGATGCGCGGCCATCCGCCACGCGTCGTGTCCGATATCGACAACGGTGACATCGAGCGCCCCGTTGGTGGGTTTGAAGAACCGGGGCGGCGGCACCATCCCCGGCGTAAACACCGGCAACTCGGTCTCCAGCCGCGCCAGCACCGTGGACTCGTCACGCCAGGAATGCCGAACGCGCACCGATTCGTGCGGACCGGCCTCCGCTGCCCCCTCCACAGGCGCGGCCGTGGCCAACCCCGATCGAACAGGCTCGGCGGTGTCAACCAGCAGCACCCGTTGCCGCAAACTGCTCAGAGCATCGGAGAGCACTGCCGCCACAAGCGAAGCGCCCGCGCCGGGCGATCCCGCCAGCACCGGAATCACCGCACCGAAGCCGGACCAGTCGGCTACCGCGTCGCTGACCGGTGCCACCCCTTGCCGTTGCACCGCAGCGGCACTCGCCGCCGTCGCCGCGGTGACCCGCTGCCCTGCCGCAGCACCGTGGTTAGCCGTAGTGAGCTCTCCGGATTCCACCGCAGCGACCACATCGGCTGTGGGCAGGTCCTGCCAGCTTCGGCAAGCCAGCCTTGTCAACGTCCGGTCGCGCTGCTCAACCCCGCCAGTAGAACTTTCGGAATCGTGATCGACCCATTCGGTGTTCATGAAGTCATCCCCTCATCAGGACATGAGATCAGGTTCAATCCAAGCAGCAACTTCCCAAAACAAAAAAGAATTCGAATCAAAAACAAGAAAGCAGAAAATGCTGTCACTCACTGAAACGGGAGGTCGAGAGCAGCTTGGCCACCATGTCTTCGACAGGGTAGCTTCCGCAGCATGTAACGCCAATACCTTTGTCGATCAGCTCTTGCCGATCGGCGGCACACACTCCGCCCCAGATTCCCCAGCACATCTCGGTACACAACTCATGAGTGACTCCGACAGTAAGACACTCGGTTTGCACCGGACAGCCGGTGCAGGCCTCACGCGCCTGCCTACGCTGGATTTCACGGGCCGACGGACCTCGTGGCTGCTCCCGAAACCACGCGTCAGCATTGTCCGCCGACACGCAGACCCCGTATTGGCTGACCAGTTTCATGAGATCACGCAACGACATACTACTCCACAGAAGACGGATCGCTCCCTACCCGGACTCAGAACGCACGGGACTCACAGGAAGACATGGCAGAAAAACGCGGCACCAAGTGCCATCGAACAGCACCGACCAAGAAAACATCATCTTGACCAGAGCCGTTCCGATTTCACGAGCGACACAAACCACAAAAATTTCCTGCCACGACATGTACCTGCCCTGATCCTGCGAATGCGGTGATCATGATCAGACAGGCACCATGAACGAACCAGTGGTGCGGTTATTCGCTCTTTTCTCCTCTCGTCGAGCAGAGCGTCGATTGGTTCCTACGCCGTGTTCGATCGACCTGATGATCGAAGCACCTTCTGTTGGCCATCTCTCGGATTAGCCGCGCAGCAGTCAGCCCTGGCGTCCACTGCTGTGCGTCCGCGCCCAGGGGAGCACCACCCCGGATGGCCTATATCGTCGATGGCTCTTGTCCGGTATCCTTGACAGCGCAACCTTGAGAGTAGGTACCAACAACAACGCTGTCAAGTTTAGTCGACAGTTGATATTGCTGGTCAGGCTTTTACGACACTCTCGCGAGAGGTGGTGAGGACAGTGACCGACCCCGGAGCAAACGCGACGGGTGACACGTTCGCCACCAAGTTGAACCGGCTTTTCAGCAGCGTAAAACGTGAAGACGGTACCTCTTACGGTAAGCCGGAGGTAGCCGAGTTCATCGGTGTGTCGCGCGGGTATCTCTACGACCTACTGAAAGGTAAGAACGAGCCGAGCCACTCCGTCGTGGTCAAGCTCGCCGAGTTCTTCGGAGTCGAGCTGGAGTACTTCGCCAACACCGAACGTGGCCGCGACCTCAACCAGCAACATGATCTGTTGGCGAAGCTTGGCGAGCAGAACGTACGCCAGATCGCGACGCGTGCCAGCCAGCTCTCAACGGATCAACTGCGCAGCGTCATGGACTTCATCGACTTCCAAGCTGGCCGCCCCGGAGAAGAACACTCGTCCGAGTGAACCTCTTTTCGCTGACGTGTCGCTTCTCGGTGTTTTATCGTGAGGCTATCCTTGGTCTAGACAACCAGACACGCATCGGTGGTCCTTTTCTGTGACCATGCCACGTTACTGCTCATATTTGGTTCGATGGGGAAAGCGGGAACGGTGCAAGCACATCGGGGAATGGTCACGGTCGGCGACGCCGAGCTCTATTACGAGATCCGCGGTAACGGTACTCCGCTGCTGATCATTCAGGGGGGATTGAGCGAAGCGGGGACCACGGAACAGATCGCTGCGGAGTTGGCCGAGCACTATCAGGTGATCTCCTATGATCGTCGTGGACTGTCGCGCAGTTCCCTTCCGGACGGGCAGGCGCAGGCACCGGTCACGATGGGGACTCATGCCGATGATGCGGCAGCGCTGTTGGCTACGGTGACGGAACAGCCCGCTTATGTGGTGGGGCCGAGTATTGGTGCGGTCATCGGGCTGTTTCTGGCTCTCCGGCATCCCGAGCGTGTGGCGATGCTGGTCGCTCACGAACCGCCGATGCTCTCACTGGTGCGGGATCCGGATCAGGAAACCGGGCTGGCCGAGGTTGCCGCTCTCGCCGAACGGGATGTTCACGCCGCGATCCAGCACTTCGTCACGTTCAGTGGTAACGAATCGTCCGCGTGTGAGATGGGAGCCCGGGCAGGGGCGCAGGTCGGTGATGCCGAGGCGAATCTACGGTGGTTTTTTACCCACGATTTCCCCGCTGCCCGACACGCCAGTCTCGACATCGAGCAGCTGTCGTCCACTCCGGTACCGGTCATCCCTACTGGCGGGGACGACGGGCGCGAGCGGTGGGAATACCGCTGCGCCGAACAGCTCGCCCGACACCTGCCACGGCGGCTCGTCGAACTACCCGGTGGGCACAACGGCCTGGTCAGCCATCCCTGGGCCAGCGCGGCCGCACTCCGCAAGCTGTTCACGGAGCACGAGATATGACCGGCGATGCTCGTAGCTGGCGCAACGATCTCCATCTGCGGCGCGGGGTCCGTACCCTGCTGCAAGAGCTGCATCTCGACACGCCGCTGGACATCAACCTGCTGTGTGACCGACTGGCTCAACGCAGACAGCGTCCCCTCGAACTGGTGCCCTATCCCCTGCCCGCCCCGGGGGTGTTCGGGCTGTGGGTCGGCACGGCCGATACCGACTACATCCTCTACCAGCGCGAGACCACGCCCGCTCATCAAGAGCACATCATCCTGCACGAAATCGGTCACATCATCTCCGAGCACGGTAGCGGCAACAACGACGAGGATGTGTGGAACCACCTGTTCCCGGACATTCCTCCTGAGATGATTCGACGTGCGCTTCGTCGGGACGGTTACGGACCCGCCGCCGAACGGGAAGCCGAGATGGTCGCCACCGTGATCAAGGAGTGGGCGACCCTGCTCGACCACCTCCGGTTTCCACAGGGGAAACGGGACCGATTGAGCCGCGCGTTCGACGACCACCAGGGGTGGCTGTGATGCTTGCTCCCAATCTGCTCATGTGGGCCGCGGCCGTGATCGCCGCAGCATGGAAGCTCTCCCAGCTGATCCGCCTCCCACACGATCGGGGCTTGCGGGTGGTCACCCTGTGCACGGTCCTGGTCGCCGTGGCCCTGTCGACACAGCTGGCCGTCAGCATTCCCGGCCTTGCCGGGATGTTTCCCAGCCAGTCGCCGAAGTTGCTGCAGAACGTGCTGCTGACGTTCTTCTTCGCGCTGCTGATCGTGCTGCTGCGCTCCGCTCTTCTCCCGAATGTCGCTGTGTGGAGAAGCTATGTGGAGATCGCGCTAGCGTCTCTGGCCAGCTTCGGACTAATGCTGGCGTTTGCCGCGACCAGTGCGGAGTGGCGCGGGGCCAGTTATCCCGAAACGAGCCAGCACTCCGGTGTGCTGGCTTTCTATCTCATCGGCAATCTCTACATGAGCTACGCCACCGCTCGCGGTGCCTGGCTGTGCCGAGCCTCGGCGAGGCAGACCTACTCCGGTGCCCGTCAGAGCCTGACCGTGGCCGCCCTCGGGCTCACCGTGTGTTTGCTGGGAACACACCTGCCGCGCGTGCTGTCGACCACCGGCCGACTACTGCTGGGCACCGATCCCGTTCCCGGAACAGCACACTGGACACCACCCCTGCTGGCCCTCGGAATCGGGCTCTTCTTCCTCGGCATCGGCTACCCCGGACTGCGCACCGGCATCATCAAAGCCCGCCTGTGGATCACCATGCGCCGCCACCACCGGCAACTCCGCCCACTCTGGGCTGCGCTGTACCAGCACTTCCCCAACATCGCCCTGTTCGCCCCCACCACCCCACGCCGCGAAGCCTGGCAACTGCGCCACATGCGACTGCGCTACTACCGACGCATCATCGAATGCCGCGACGGACTCGTCTGCCTCAGCCCCTACCTCCCCGAACCCATCCACCCCAACCACACCCCCGCACACCAAGCACAACTCGTCCACACCGCCCTCACCACCACCACACGCACCCAGGCAGCCCTCCCCTCGATCATCGCGGCACCAACCACCCACGACACCCACGCCGACACCCACCACCTCCTCGCCCTCGCCCACGAATACACCCAGCTGGCCAACATCCACACCAGCACAACGACCGCATAAAACGAGCACCCTCCACGCGGTTCCTCCTGCCACCCGAGAACGAGGTCTGCCCGCTTGGCGGCGGGCAGACCTCGGAAGGGAAGAGGAATACCGTTGTCCGGAAAAGGACCGCGGACAGGAACGTGACTAACTAGCCCGCCGGGGCCAGTGGGTGGTCTTCTCCGGTCAGGGCGCTCAACGCCGTGGCGATTTCGGGGAGCCCGGCGCGGACGTAGGTGGCAGTGACTCCGCTCTCGCCCGCGCTGTCGGTGTGGCCGGCGTAGGCCCGGGCCACCGCGTAACCGAAGTGGCGCTCCACCCACGTCAGGGTGGTATACCGCAGCCAGTGCGTGCTGACCTGCTGCGTGGCCACCCACGACACGTGCCGCCCGAGCCGGTGCCACAAGTGGTCATACCGCCGATGCGTCAACGGGTTACCACCTCGGTAGCGCAGCACCCTCCCGTCACCAGCCACATGCGCGCCCCGCTGGTCGGCGTGCTCCCGCAAATGCCGCATCAACGTCGGCGAGACCGGCTGCCACCGCACCGTGTCGTTCTTCTCCCGCAACAGGATCACACACTGATGCGGATCCAGATCAGCCACCCGCAACGCCAGGGCACCCCCGCGGCGGCAGGCCGTCTCGGTGTGCAACCGCAACAGCAACGTGTCCAACGCAGGATCGTTACCCGTCGAAGCGGCCACCCGGTTCAACTCCGCCACCGGCTGCTCACCCAACCCCCGCCGCGTACTCGGCAACCGACGCGGCATCGCCACCCGCCGGGCCGGATCCTGCGACTCCGACACAATCCCGTCAGCCACCGCGTGCCGATACACACACCGCAACGCCGCGATACAGTGCTCCACCGCGCTCCGGCCGCCCCGGGCGTTGCGCCGCACCACCCGCTGAGACCGCACCCGCTCGGCCAACTGCTTGATCTCCGACGCAGTGGGCTCGTCCAACCGCCGAGAACCCCAGAATTCCAGCACGCGCTTCCAGTACGAGCCATACACCCGCCTGGTGCCCGCCGACACCGCCTGCTGCACCACCGGGACGTACTCGGCAAACGTCGGCACCACACACGAACCCGCCGCGGACCCGACCAGATCCTCCGGCGCCACCCCCATCCGCGCCAACACCAACCGAGCCGCCTCCAGCTCCGACGGAGCGGGACCGGTACTGCCGGAGCGTTCCACTCGATCACTCATCGGGGCTCACCCCCAGCACGGCCGCGTGCCGCTCGGCCAGCGCCGCTTCCACCACCACCGGCGGGTGCACCAGCAGCACCCCCCGCCGCGGCGATCCCGCCAGCAGCACACGATCACCCGAGCTGATCCCGCAGCGCGAACGCGCCCGCGCCGGAACCACCACATACCCCGGCCCGGAGAGCCCGTAGAGCCCGTCCGGATGGGCCCGCAGCAGCACCGAACCCGCGACCACACCGAGCTCGCAGCACTGATCACGACCCCAGCCCAACGCGGCCACCACCGCACGATCACCGACCCGACCCGAGGCATCCACCCGACCCATGCCGAACACCCACGACGACACCCCGGCGGACTCCGGCACCTCGGCCAGCGGAAACGCACGCGGCGACACCCCACCAGCCACCGGACTCCGGGCGGACTCACCACGCCCGGCACCGGGAACCACCGCGGACAGGATCGACTCAGCCATGCCGACCACCACCCCGGCGGCCACAGCACGGCCCACGCACAGCCAGCGCGTCAAGACATGAGAAAAGGCGGCACCGATGGTGCCGCGACAACAGACCTTCGAACCTAGCGCATCGGGGAAATTTCCCCTGAAAGTGTGTCGGAGGGGGGACTTGAACCCCCACGACCATTAATAGGTCACTAGCACCTCAAGCTAGCGCGTCTACCGTTTCCGCCACTCCGACGCGGCAACATCGACTCGGTTTCTTCCGAGCCCCTCATTGCGTTGTGATACTACGATAACCGATCGACACAGCGGCCCGCCAACCACCCCCCTCTTTTGATCCGGAAGTGGTAGAAAGGCCAGGTGAGCGCACATGTTGATCCCGAGAACGACGACCGGTCGAGCACGGATCCGGGACTACGCCGGGCCGAGGACGAGGTCGTCACGCTGGCGAGCGAGCTGATCCGGTTCGACACCACCAACACCGGTGATCCGGCCACCCTGAGCCCGGAACGCCCGGCGGCCGAGTACGTGGCCGAGAAACTCGGCGAGGTCGGATTCGAGACCACCTACGTGGAATCCGGGGACACCCCCGGACGTGGCAACGTCATCGCCCGTCTGCCCGGCGCCGACCGACAGCGCGGCGGCCTGCTGGTGCACGGCCACCTGGACGTGGTCCCCGCCGACCCGACCGAATGGTCGGTGCACCCGTTCTCCGGAGCGGTGCAGGACGACTACCTGTGGGGCCGCGGCGCGGTCGACATGAAGGACATGGTCGCCATGACGCTGGCCACGGCCCGCCGACTCGGCCGTGACGGCATCACGCCACCACGCGACATCGTGTTCGCCTTCCTCGCCGACGAGGAGGCGGGCGGCCTGCAGGGCGCGCAGTGGCTGGTGGATCATCGCCCGGAGCTGTTCGAGGGCTGCACCGAGGCGATCAGCGAGGTCGGCGGCTACTCGGTGACCTTCGGCGACGGCGTCCGGGCCTATCTGATCCAGACGGCGGAGAAGGGAATCCGCTGGCTCAAGCTGCGGGTCCGCGCCCGCGCGGGGCACGGATCGATGGTGCACGAGGACAACGCGGTGACCCAGCTCGCCCAAGCCGTCGCGAAGCTCGGGCAACACCGCTTCCCGATCGTGCTCAACGACAGCGTGCGGGAGTTCCTCGACGGCGTCAGCGAGCTCACCGGCTGGAGCTTCCCGGAGGACGACCTCGACGGCGCCATCGCCAAGCTGGGCAACCTCTCCCGCATCATCGGAGCCACCGTCCGCGACATCGCCAATCCGACGATGCTCAACGCCGGTTACAAGGCCAACGTGATCCCCTCGGTAGCGGAGGCCTCGGTCGACTGCCGCATTCTTCCCGGCCGCGAGGAGGATTTCGACCGCGAGCTGGCCGAGGTCCTGGGCCCGGACGTCGAACGCGAGTGGGTCGGCCTGCCGCCGGTGGAGACCCGGTTCGAGGGCGAGATCGTCGAGTCCATGAGTCGTTCCCTGCTCACCGAGGACCCGGCGGCCCGCACCCTGCCGTACATGATGTCGGGCGGCACCGACGCGAAGTCGTTCAGCAGGCTGGGCATGAACTGCTTCGGCTTCGCCCCGCTGCGCCTTCCCGCGGATCTGGACTTCTCCGCACTGTTCCACGGGGTGGATGAACGTGTCCCGGTGGACTCGCTGCGGTTCGGCACCCGGGTGCTGGACCACTTCCTGCGCACCTCCTGATCCGGACGCATGTCCCACGACACGGTGACCGGCGCGAAACGGTGCCGGTCACCGGGGAAGTCCGCACGGAACGCGCCGACCGCCGCGCGTTCTCGTATGATCGACTCCGGACGGCGACGCCGGATCGTTCCGGCAACCAACCACGTCGGGAGGTGTCACGGTGCCAACGGGTACGCGGGACGCGCCGGGCCGGCAGCCCCTCACCGACTGGGTCGAGGCATACCTGGAGCACCTGCAGGCACGGAAACTGGCCGAGAACTCACTGCGCGCCTACCGGCGCGACCTCGAATCGATCACCGCTGAGCTGGCGGAGACGACGGGAACGGACGGCGAGCGACTGCCCGTGGACTCCGTGACGGCTCAAACGCTGCGTTCGGCGTTCGCCCGGCACGCCGCCAGTCGTTCGGCTTCGTCGGTCACCCGCGCGTGGTCGAGCTGGAACGGGTTCTTCCGGTTCCTGGTCGTGGAGGGCGCGGCCTCGGGGAACCCGATGCCCGTGGTGCCCAAACCGCGGCTGGCCGCCGCCACCCCGAAACCGCTCAACGGCGAGGAAACCCCGGAGCGGTTGCTGCGGCTGATCGCCCAGGGCGCCCGCAAGGCACGGAACCCCTGGCCGGAGCGGGATCTGGCGATACTGTCCACTCTGCTGTGCACGGGACTGCGCTCGGCGGAACTGCTGGATCTGACCGTCTCGGCGCTGGCGGGCCGAAGTGGCGAACGTCGGCTGCACGTCCGCGGCAAGGGCGGTTCCAACCGGTCGATACCGATCGACGAGTCCCTGGAGGGGGTGCTGGAGGACTACCTGGAAAGCCGCAGGCTGCGGTTCGGGCGGCGACTTCCCGGTGGGGAGCCGCTGTTCGTCAACCATCGAGGTGAGCCGCTGCGGCGCGGCGGGCTGCAGTACCTGGTTCGGCAGTCGCTGCGTGCCGCGGGGGTTTCCGACCGGGTGCAGCGCGGCGCCATGGTGCACGCGCTGCGTCACACCTTCGCGACCCGGCTCGCCGAGGACGGCGCGAACGCCACCGAGATCGCGAAACTGCTGGGGCACGCCTCGATCAATTCGAGCCAGGCCTACATAGACGTGACGGCCCGCGAACAGCGGCTGTCCGTGCGGGCGAACCGAACGCACCGGGTACTGGGCGAACTGTCCGGGGGTTCCGAGTCCGAGTGACCGCCACCCGCGGTGAACGGTTCAGCCGCCCCAGCGTCCCGTCTCCCCCACCAGCGCGGAGACGACCCCGTCGGAGTCGGCGATCACGACGGATTCCCCCAGTACGTCGTGCGGCGCGCGTTCCAGCACCGATCCCCCGAGTTCCGTGACGCGTTCGGCGGCCTCGTCCAGTGCGCCCACCACGAAGTAGCACAGCCAACCGGTGCTCTCCGCCGCACCGCGCGGACCGGTCCGGGCCGCCACCGCGCGTTCCCCCACCGTGTAACTCGTCCTCGGCGAGTCCGTCCGCACCGTCCAGATCAACGACTCGCTCCAGAAGCTGTCGGCGGACTCCGCCTGCGCGGTGCGCAGTTCGACCCAGCACGGCTCGCCCTTGCGAGGCGGTGGCGCCCACGGGCCGTGCTGTGCACGGCCTCTGACCATGCTCGCGCAGGTGTCCTCCGGGCCCGAGAGATCACCGTCGGTGGTGGCACCCGCGAACACGAGTTGCCACTGCGGGGTTCGGCGGGAACGGTTCGTGCGGAGCGTGGCGCACTTGCGCTCACCGACCCAGCACTCGAAACCTTCCTCGGATCGCAACACCGTCCAGTCCAGCAGTTTCCGGTAGAAGCCTGCGGTGGCGGCGGGATCGGCAGTACGCAGCTCGGCGCGGCGCAGGCCGCAAACCGCTGAGTTTGGGGGCAACGTTGTAGCTTCCTAGCCGGTACCGGAGCGACCGGGCTGCGACGATCGCGGTGTCGTCGCGGCGATCACTCGCTTGGGGCAGCGTTCGGCGTATCATCTTGGCCAACCACGCCGCTGTTGGCAATGCTCCGTTCGGAGCAACGGAGAGGACCGTTCATCGCGCTAGCGGATACGTTCCAAGTCACGCGCGCTGTCCAGCAGCTGCTGCGCCAGACTTCGCACCTCCGCCTGTTCCGCCCCCTCACCCGCCGCCGTGGCGACGTCCTCGGCGGCGCACCGCAGCTGGAACAGTCTGTCCTGCAGATCGTCGAGTTCCGCCCCGGAAAGCACCACCGCGTCCTCCGGCAGTCCACCGCGCTGTACCGCCGCGCGACGCTCGTAGGCCCGCTGTCTGCAGGACTGCGCGCAGTACATCCGTGGGCGACCGACACTGCCTGCGCCCGGTATCCGACGACCGCACCACGAACAGTGCCGCGGTGTTCGGGTGCGTGGTTCGAGCGATTCGATATCGGATGTTGTCTCCACGGTTGACCACGCTAGTCCGAATCAGGCTCATTTGCGGGCAGGCACGCCGAAAAATCCTTCCGCACCGGCCGAACGGGGTAACGGCACCGACAGTCATCGGGCACCCCTCGCGGGCTCGCCGCGGGACTCGTTGCACAGTGGTGCGATGTACGGCTCGTTTCCGGCTGCCTCCCGGCAGCACCCGTTCCTGAGTCCTGAGCTCCGTCCCCGCGCGTTCGCGCACCGGGGTTGGCACATCGGCGAGCTGGCGGGCATGGAGAACTCGCTCAGTGCCTTCCGGCGTGCGGTTCGCGAGGGGTTCCACTACCTGGAGACGGACGTGCACGCCACTTCGGACGGTGTCGCGGTGGTGCATCACGACCCCGACCTGCGCCGGACCACCGACAGCACCGGTGAGATCCGTCGCAGGCGCTGGTCGAGCGTCTCCGACGCGCGCGTCGGAGGACGTGAACCGGTGTGCTCGTTGGACCAGTTGCTGGAAGAACTGCCCGGGGCGCTGCTCAACATCGACGTCAAGGCGGATTCGGCGGTGGTGGCGACGCTGCGGACGATCCGGCGGCACAACGCCTGGCACCGGGTGTGTCTGGCGGGTTTCTCCGACCGGAGACTGGGGGTGCTGCGGGCACACGGGGACGCTCGGCTGCTCACCTCCATGGGACCGATGGAGATCGGTGGACTCTGGTTGGGCTCGCGGGCATCCGCTCTCGCGGGGGCGGTGGGCCGCGCCTCGCTACCCGTCGGGGTCGCGGCCCAGGTGCCGCGCAGGCATCGTGGGGTGCACGTCGTGGACCGGCGGTTCGTCGAACGAGCACACGCCCGAAGCACCGAGGTGCACGTGTGGACCGTGGACGATCCGGGGGAAATGGCCGAGCTGCTGGACGTGGGTGTCGACGGGGTGTTGACCGACCGTCCGGATCTGCTGCGGGACGTCCTGCGCGGGCGGGAGCAGTGGCACACGGCCCGGTAGCGCATCGTTCTCCGCCGGACGAACCAGGGGGTTCGCCACTTCTGAGTGGAACTACGCATTGCCACACCCGGTTCGGACGAGAAAGGTCCTCGAAGTAGTCGACGCGATGACCGATCTCGAGGACGGAGCGCATGGCCGCCACACACGCGGAGTTCACGCCGGAAACGGCCCGGCGGCGCGAGCACAGCGGTTGGTGCTGGTACGACTGGGCCAACTCGGTGTTTCCCACCTCGATCACGACGGTGTTCCTGTCGCTGTACCTGACCACGGTGGCGACCCGGGCCGCGGAGTCCGACACCGCACGCAACGGCGCGGCGGCCTGCCCGGGCGGTGACGCGCTGCAGCGCTGTGACATCGCGGTGCTGGGCTGGTCGTTCCCGGCCGGTTCGCTGTGGGGCTATCTGCTCGCGTTGGCCGCGGTGATTCAGGTGCTGGTCCTGCCGATCGCGGGAGCTGTCGCCGACCGGACCCGCGACAAGCGGAAAATGCTGGGGACCTTCGCCTTCTGCGGGGCGGGAACCACCGCGTTGCTGGCTCTGGTGGGTGGACAGAACTGGCTGTTGGGCGCCGTGCTCTTCCTGCTGGCGAACCTGTGTTTCGGGGCGGCCGTGGTGGTCTACTACTCGCTGCTGCCGGAGATCGCGCACGCCGACGAACGCGACGGACTGTCGGCGCGTGGCTGGGCGTTCGGCTACCTGGGTGGCGGGGTGGCTCTCGCACTGCACCTGATGCTCTACGTCGGTCACGACGCGCTCGGGATCGGTGAGGACACGGCGGTACGGCTGGTATTCGTCTCCGCCGGGGTGTGGTGGGCCGTGTTCACCGTACTGCCACTGCGGCGACTGCCGGGTAGGCGGCCGGGCGCGAGTTCCGAGGGGCCGGTGCTGCGTGCCGGTTTCCGGCAGCTGGGTGCCACGCTGCGGCAGGCACGGCGGCTCCCGTTGACCCTGGCCTTTCTCGGCGCGTACATGGTCTTCACCGACGGCATCAGCACGGTGTTCAAGGTGTCGGCACAGTACGGTGAGCTGGAGCTCGGTCTCGACCGGCGGGTTCTGATCACCACGATCCTGATCGTGCAGTTCATAGCGTTTCTGGGTGGGATGCTGCACGGCTGGGTGGCCCGCAGGCTGGGAGCCAAGCGCACGATCATGCTCAGCCTGACGGTTTGGATCGTGGTGCTGTTCGGGGCGTTCTTCACCCAGCAGGGGGAACCGTTGCAGTTCTACGGGGTCGCGGCCGGGATCGGCCTGGTGCTCGGCGGAACGAACGCGTTGTCGCGTTCGTTGTTCAGCCAGATGATCCCGGCCGGGAGTGAGGCCGAGTACTTCTCGCTCTACCAGATCGGTGAGCGCTCCACTTCGTGGGTGGGACCGCTGCTTTTCGCGGCGGTGGGGCAGGCGACCGGCTCGTTCCGACTGGCGATCCTGTCGTTGCTCGGTTTCTTCGTGCTGGGCCTGCTGCTGGTCTCGATGGTGCCGGTACGTCGAGCGATCCGGCAGGCGGGCAACCCCGCTCCCGGAGTGCTCTGATCGAAGTTCTCCGGCCGGGTCGGCGGGGTGCTCGCTCGGCGGAGCCTCCGGCTCTCGCTCCGGGAGACCCGACATCGGGTAACGAGGTCGAGCGGCTCCGGCGTGGGTCGACGATCGCCCGGAAAGGTATTCGTACGGGTTCCCGGCACGTCGCTGCGAGCAACACTGCTCCAAATCGGTGACACTGTCCCCCCGCTCATCCGTGTGTTGGCATATTCCAGTACCTTGCGTCACTATCGGGTCGAGGGCAGCATTAATCACGAAGAGTAACGATACGCTTGCTCATCAACACGAAAGAGGAAGTGAGATCGGTCGCATTCCGAAATATGTCCGGGTTGGTATTTGGTCCGAGTGACGGGTGTTCTGGCACTATCACCCGTTCAGACGCACCTGTGGGTTACGAGAGGGAAAACGCGTCACGAACGCCGCAACCGTGCATCTCACGGGTAGTCGACCTAGTTGACGAGTGAATGTCGTCACCGACGGCAACCAGGAACCTCATACCGGGAACAGACGACGAGGCCCACGTCGTTGCACTCGGTGAGCACAGCCGCCCGGACCCCGGGCCCCGAAGCGAAAGGAACCGTCATGGCCGACCGCGTTCTGCGTGGCAGCCGGCTCGGAGCGGTGAGCTACGAGACGGATCGTAACCACGACCTCGCACCGCGCCGGACGGTGCGCTACGCCTGCTCCAAGGACCACGAGTTCGAGGTGCCTTTCTCCGACGACGCCGAGATCCCGTCGACCTGGGAATGTCGCCTGCACGGCACCGAGTCGAAGATCATCGACGGCAGCCAGCCGGAGCAGAAGAAGGCCAAGCCGCCGCGCACCCACTGGGACATGCTGCTGGAGCGCCGCAGCGTTCCCGAGCTCGAGGAACTGCTCAACGAGCGGCTGGAGGAGTTGCGCGCACGCCGTAACCGGCCCACCGAGAGCACGAACTGACCGTGCGACCGCACACGGGCGTCCGTTCCACCGGGTGAACGGGCGCCCGTTCGGTTTGGCCCGGCCCCTCCCCGACAGCCCGCGTGCTCCCGCGCGCCGATGTCACCGACCGCGTCGCAGCGGTGGTCTCCAGCCGCTCAGCCAGGCAAGCAGTCGACGCCCCCTGCGGCGCAGTCCCCACTTGGTCACCCGGAGCAGTGCCTCCCGCACGATCGAGCCGTTCATCTTCGACTCGCCGCTCTCCCGCTCCACGAAGGTGATGGGCACCTCCGCCACGGTGCTGCCCGTCTCCACGACGCGCATCGCCAGATCCACCTGGAAGCAGTAACCCTGCGAAGCCACGGTGTGCAGATCCAGCTCGCGCAGCACCTCGCCCCGGTAAACCCGGAAGCCACCGGTGAGATCGTTGATCGCCACACCGAGCGCCCACTTGGAGTAGACGTTTCCGCCCCGCGACAACAGGGATCGGTACCAGGGCCAGTTCAGCACGGTCCCACCCGGGACGTATCGCGACCCCAGCACCATGCCCGCCCGGGGGAGCACTTCGAGCATGGTGGTCAGCTGCTCCGGGGCGTGCGAACCGTCGGCGTCCATCTCCACGATCGCCTCGTAACCGCGCCGGAGTGCCCAGTCGAAGCCCGCGACGTAAGCGGCACCGAGCCCGGCCTTGGCGACACGGTGCAGCACGTGGATCCGCTCGTCGGCCGCGGCGATCTCGTCCGCCAGCGCACCGGTCCCGTCCGGGCTGTTGTCATCGACGATCAGGACGTGCGTGGTGGGCACGGCCGTGGTCAGCCGCCGCACGATGGTTCGCAGATTCTCCCGCTCGTTGAAGGTCGGAATCACCACGAGCACCGAGGACGCGGTGGAGTTCGCCGACTGCCGCGGATTCGTCATCGCTTTCCCCTCGCACACTCACCGCCGTCGACATCCGGCCGGCCGGCGGCACGTCCTCCGGCCGAAGAGGTCGAACGGCCCGCAACGGTAGGTCGTATCACCGGCCCCGCCTCGGCGCACGGTCGCGGTAGCGCCGCAGTGAGGTCGACAGCACAGCCCCCGCGCCGAGGGCGGTCACCAACCAGGTGACGTAGCGGCCCAGGAAGGTGGCCACGGTGTTCGACGAACGCAGCGGCACGTCGGCCACGACCGTCTCGGCGGTGAACTGCTCCGTGCTCCGCCGCACGCTCCCGTCCGGCCGCACCACGGCACTGACCCCGGAGGTGGCTGCCACGAGCGCCGCGCGATCGTGTTCGACCGCACGCAGCCGAGCCATGGCCAGCTGCTGATGACTCATCCCCGAACGGCCGTACCACGCGTTGTTGGTGGGTAACGCGAACAGATCGGCCCCGGCACGCGCCGCTTCCCGGAACACGTCGTCGTAGGCCACGTCGTAACAAATCCCCACTCCCAGCCGTGCGGGTCCGGCGGCCAGCACACCCGGCTCGTCCCCCGCGGTCATGTCCTGCTGGAACCTCTGAACGAAGGGACTCACCGCACCCGCCACCGAGCGCAGCGGGATCTTCTCGGCGAACGGCACCAGGTGCTGCTTGACGTATTCCCCGGTGGCCCCGTTGTCCGGTCCCCAGCGCACGATGCGATTGCTGAGCCCACCGTCCGGACCGTAAGCGAGACCACCGACGATCACCGGCGCACCGATCCGCTCGGCGACACGCCGCAACGCCGGGTCCCGCCGCTGTGGCCCCCAGGAGCCGACCTGTTCGGGCAGCAGCACGAAGTCGGGGCGTCGAACCCGCCCGGCGGCCACGTCCGCGGCCAACCGGCGAGCGGCACGGATGTGGTTCGCCCGCAGCTGCTCGTCCCGATACAGCAGATCCAGGCCGACGTTGGGGGCATCGCCCTGTACGACGGCCACCGTGGCGGTCCCGGATCGAGTGCCCGCACCGACGGTGGGAAGCACCGACAGCCCCGCCATGACGGGCACCAGGACCGCGCAGACCGGCACGACGAACAGCCGAACCGTGCCACGGATCCCCCCGTGGCCGCGCTCGACACCACCTCGCGGCCACGGCGACCGGCTCACCGACTCGGCCAGCCCCGCCCCGATCAGTGCCACGGCGAAGCCGACCATCGCGGTGCCACCGACCGAAGCGAGCGGCAGCAGCACACCATCGGTCTGGGTGAACGCCAGCCGCCCCCACGGGAAGCCGCCGAAAGGCAGCGCGGAACGCAGCACCTCGGCCGCCAGGAAAACAGCCGCCTGCCAGACGGGAGCTGCGGGCAGCCGGGTGACCCGGGCCGTACCCGCTCCGGCGAGGCCGAAGAACAGCGCTTGGACCAGACACACCCCGAGCCACGGCCACGGACCGAACTGCGCACCGAGGAAATCCAGCAGCCAGCCGAGCAGCGGGAGGGTGTAGGCCAGCCCGAACAGCAACCCGTACCAGAAGCCGGCCCGGGCACGGCCTCCGCGCACGGCGAGCACGAAACCGGCCACCGCCACCGGGGAGAGCCACCACAGGTCACGCGGTGGTCCCGACCAGTACAGCAGGATCCCGGCGAGCACGGCCAACACGAGCCGCACCGGTACCGAGAAGCGAGCACGTTTCGAACGGATTCCGGCCCGGAGGCCGGAATGCCGTTCGCCTCCCGAACTCACCCTGGGGACAACCAACCGATCAACCTTCGCCGACGACGAGCAATTCGGCCACCGCCATCGGCGGCACACGGGGGCGAATCTACTCCGCCGGTACACGCCCCCTAGCACGCGTGGTGGTGGCGACGCTCACGGCGACAGGGCGGCGGGCTCCCCGGCTCCGGTCCTGCCCGGCCGGTGATCCCGACGGCTCACTGGTCCTCGTCCCCGGGATCGCGCTGGTGAATGGTTTCACCGCGCAGCACGGTGCGCAGGCAACGCGGCAGTCTCGCCTCGGGGGACACGTCCGGCAGGTCGGGAACGCCGGAACGGGAATCGGTCGACCAGCGGCGTACGCGCGAGTCCTGCACCGGTGAGACGAACTCGTCGACGTTCCACACCGCGTAGGTGGCCGTGGCTCCCGGAACAAGGGTTCCGGTCACGCCGTCGTCGACTCCCGCGGCTCGCCAACCGCCCCTGGTGTGCGCGTTGAACGCGGCCCGCGGGGAGATGCCGAAGCCCTCGGTCCGGTGGTGCACGGCGGCTCGGATCGCCTCCCACGGGCCGAGGGGGGTGACCGGCGCGTCGGAACCGAACGCGAGCACCAGCCCACTGGAGGCCAGCTCGGAGAACGGGTTCAACCTCGCACCCCGCCGCGGGCCGAGCCTGCTGGCGTACATCCGCGAGGTGCCGCCCCACGAGGAGTCGAAGCAGGGCTGTACCGAGGCCACCACCCCGTAGCCCGCCAATTCGCCGGCGAGCTCACCGTCGATCATCTCCAGGTGTTCCAGTCGATGCCGGCTGCCCGCCAGTTCCGGGGTGCCGACCACTCGGGCGGCACGTCGGAACCCCTCACCCACCTCGGCGACCCCGGCATCGCCGATGACGTGGAAACCGGCCTGCACACCGTTGCGGGTGCAGTCCACGAGGTGCTCGGCGATGGCGTCGGCATCGAGGTAGAGCACTCCCGATGTGGTGGGCGAGTCGGTGTAGGGCTCCCGCAGCGCCGCGGTGCGCGACCCCAGCGCACCGTCCACGAACAGATCGCCCCCGAGCCCTTTGGCCCCGAGCTCTCGCCCGGTCTCCAGCGCCCCCAGCTCCCCCCAGTAGCCGACGACCTCGGGAACCCCACCCTGCCTGGAGAGCATCATCAGATCCGCGAGGTCGTCGGCACCCGAGATGTCCGGTCCCGCGCATTCGTGAACACTGGCTATGCCCTGCGAGGCCGCGTGACGCAGGAAAGCGGCCTGGGCCTCCCTGCGCTGCAGCGGGCTGAGCGATTCCCGCGCGGCGCTGCGGGCGTGGTGGTGTGCGACGCGTGTGAGTGGTCCCTGCTCGTCCCAGCCCTCGGCGCCCTTCGCCAGCGGCGCCCGGTCGAGCAGCGCGCTGGAGACGAGCGCCGAGTGCACGTCGATGCGGGACAGGTAGACCGGAGCCCCGCGGGCGGCCTCGTCCACCTCGACCCTGGTGGGAGGACGCTGTTCGGGCCACCAGCTCTCGTCCCAGCCGTGCCCCCAGACGAGCCTGCCGGGGTGCTCGGCCACGTAGTCCCGCAGCGCGTGCAGGAACTCGGTCAGCGAGGCGCACCCCGTGAGGTCGAGTCCGTTGAGCAACAGACCACTCGAGGTCGCGTGCACGTGCGAATCCACGAAGGCGGGCGCCACGAACGCGCCGTCCAGCTCGACGATGTCGGCGTCCGGATGCAACGCACGGCCAACCGTGTCGGTACCAACCCAGGCGATGGTGCCGTCCTTGACGGCCATCGCGGTGGCGTCCGGATTGCCCGGCGAATGGATTCGCCCGCCGAGCAAGAGCGTGGTGTCGGACATGTATCGGACCTGGCCCCTGTAGTTCACCCTCGCGTGTGCAACCTGCGCGAACCGCCCGACCGTCACTCGGCGTGTTCCGAGTCGCGTATCCGGCCGTACCGCTGTGCGGCACTACCGTCACGGCTCGTGGCCGTCGGTCGCGGTCGCCCCCGAGTAGCTTAACCCGCTGCTTGTACTCGCCCGACCACAGCCGACCCACTCAGGACTGTCGCCGGTCCTGGCCGTCTTCCTCGTCAGTTCCACCCCGGCGGAGCGGATTGGAACCGTGATCGTACCGCTCGTGATCGTCGTCCTCCGAGACGGATATGACCTCGCCGTCGATCACGTCCTCGTCACCGGTACCGGTCGACTGCCCACGACCGGTTCCGAAGCCGGGAGCGGTGAACGCGTCCGGGCCGAACGCCGCGGAGCCGAAACCGGCAGGACCGAAACCGGCCATGCGTTCCCGCATCAACCGCTGCCTGCGTTCGGCGCTGCGCCGCATCCGGGTTCGCAGTACCGCACGGACCGGAGGCAGCAGCAACAGCAGACCGAACAGATCGCTGATCAGGCCGGGGATCATGATCAGGAACCCGCTGCCACTCACGAGCACGCCGTCCGAGATCTCCCGCTCGGGAGGTCGGCGCGATCGGGCCGCTTCGGAGAACTCGCGCAGCGTCCTGCGCCCCTCGCGGCGCAGCAGCCAGGATCCGATCAGCGCACCGGCGAGCAGTAACCCGATAGTGGGGAAAACCCCGATGAGCTGACCGACCAGAACAAGTACGCTGACCTCGACGGCGAACCCGACGAGCAGCAGGATCAGTATCGGCACGTCGCGCTGGCACCTCCGCTAACAGAACCTTCTGCAGACAACAACGCGCGAGCAAACCGAATTACTCCCGAGGCCCGGTTCGTCCCACGCCGCCCCACCTCCGGAACCGGCCGGCGACGACTCGAGACGGTGGTGTCCGAAACGTTACCCGAACTCGGGTCGGGCACCGTGCCACCCACCACCCACGGGGCCATAGACTTCGGAGGTGATGCGAACACGCACAGCCAAACTGATCACCCTGTTCCTGGTCGGAAGCGTGTTCGCACTGGTACTGCTCGTCAGCGACAGACCGGTGCAGGTGCCACAACCGCCGGAGCCGGAGCTGCCCCGTGCGGTGGTCACCATGGGCGACAGCACGATCTCCGGCGAGGGTGCGGGCGACTACCTCCCCGGTACCGACGGGCGCGACGGCAACTGGTGTCACCGCTCCTCCGAAGCCATGGTGCACCAACTGCGGCTGCCGGCCGATGTGAAACGCTTCAACCTGGCCTGTTCCGGCGCGAAAGCGGGTACCGTCGGCCTCGACTCCGCCTCGGACGGCGGTAGGCCCTCGCAGGCGGGCCAGCTCGCACGGCTAGCCGAGCGATACCGCATCACCGACATCGTGGTGGCTGTCGGTGCGAACAACGAGCCCAATTTCGTGGGTGTGCTGAACTCCTGTGTCCGCGCGTGGTTCACCAAGAGTTCGGGCGGCTGCTCGCGGCGGCTGCAAAACGAGTGGCCCGACCGCGTGGCGGAGATGCGGCCCAAGGTCGCCGACGCACTGGCCGACATCAAAAACGTCATGCGCCGCGCCGGCTACTCGCGGGACAGCTACTCGCTGGTGCTGCAGTCCTACGCCTCCCCGGTCGCGCCGGGCATTCGCCCGGATCTGCGAGGACTGTCCGGCTGTCCGTTACGCACCGTCGACGTGCGTTGGGTCCGCGACACCGCCGTCCCCCAGCTCTCGGAGGGACTGCGCGAGGTGGCCGAGCAACAGGACGTGCGGTTCCTCGATCTCGCGCGCGCCGGGTACGGGCACGAGGCCTGTACCGCACCGAGCGAATCGGCGGACACGGAATGGTTCCGCCGCCTCGCCGTCGACTGGCGGGATCTGGAGCACGACGAACGCGCCTCGCACGCGATGCAGGAGTCGTTTCACCCCAACGCGGCCGGATACGAGCGCATAGCGGGTTGCCTCGAGGACTTCCTGCCGTCCGGTAGGCAACAGGCCGAGTGCGTCACCACCGGCGACGGATCCCTGCGCGTGGCTCCGCTCGACGGAAACAGCGCCGAACCGCCCCAAGGGGAGAGTTCGGCCACCGTCACCCCACCTTGAAGGCCTTGACGAACAGGAACACGGGCTTACTGCTCAGTTCCACGTACGCGTCCGGGGAGAGTTCGTTGAGCTCGGGCAGCGGACGCGGTTCACCGATGGTGTCGACCACGAAGCCGGAGCGGTGCAGTTGGTCGAACACCGCCGAGAGGGGTCTGCGGTAGAAGGACACCGAAACCTCCTGCCCGCCCACCGGCCACGTCTCGGTGACCAGTTCGGTACGCAGGTAGTCGGGACGTCCGAACCACTGCCAGTCGGCGGCGGGATGATGTACCGAGAACACCAGCTCGCCATCGGCCACCAGGCAGCGGTTGAGTTCGGTCAACAACGGTTCCCAGTCCGCCAGGTAGTGCAGCACCAGGGAGGCCACCACCAGGTCGGTGCTGGAATCGGTGACGAGATCGAGTGGTTCGGACAGATCCGCCACGTCGAACTCGGCGCGACCGTCGAGTCTGCGACGGGCGAGTTCGACCATCCTGGGCTCGCGGTCCACTCCGAACACCGCGGCACCACGTTCGACGAGCTGCTCGGAGAGCACACCGGCGGCACATCCGAGTTCGAGCACTCGCTTGCCGGCTACGTCGCCGGCGAGGTCCAGTACGGCCGGACGGTCGTAGTAGGCGTTGGCCGGGCTGTGTTCGGAGTGCAGGGCGTAGGCTTCCGCGAACTGATCGTAGATCGTATTGCGCGCCACCCGATTACGGTAGTGGAATTTCCGGCGATCTTCCTACCGTGCGACACGCCGGAGAACGGCGTGTCGCACTTGTACTCACCCGAACGCGAATTCCGTTAGCTCTTCGGCACCACTAGCGCCGACCCCAACCCTCCCGCAGGCAGCATTCCGAGCACCCTCGCAGGCCGAACCCCCACCACCCTGGCAGTCGGCACCGCCGCGGGTTCTCTCGTGCGGCTCTCGCGAGGAAGGCCCGACGTTGTGTAGGTCGCTACCCGATGTCGGGCCTCCCGGAGCGAGAGCCGCACGAGAGGTTCCGCCAAGCGAGGCCCCCGAAAGCCGAGAAGAATTTCGATCAAAGTTCCGGGGCGCGATTCTCGAAGGGGGTGGACAGGACCACGGTGGTCCGGGTGGAGACCTTCGCCGACTCGCGGATCTGCCGCAGCAGATCCTCCAGCGCCAGCGGCGAAGCCACCCGAACCTGCAGGATGTAGGATTCGTCACCGGCCACCGAGAAGCAGGACTCGATCTCCGACAGATGCTCCAACCGCTGTGGATAGTCGTCCGGAGCCGCCGGGTCGATCGGGGTGAGCGAGATGAACGCCGTCAGCGGCAGCCCGATCTGCTCGCCGTCCACCCTGGCCGTGTAGCCGCGCAGCGCTCCGCGTTGTTCCAGCCTCCGGACACGTTGGTGCACCGCCGAGACACTGAGCCCGACCCGTTCGCCGAGGTCGGTGAAACTGCACCGCCCGTCCCTGAGCAGTTCACGGAGAATGGCCCGATCGGTCGCCTCGAGTTCGGAACTCTGCGCGGCATTCCGGTCTGTCACGTCGGCAGCACCACCAACTCGTGCGGCTGGTTGTTCACGCTCTCGACGCCGTGCTCGGTGACCACGACGATGTCCTCGATCCTGGCACCCCAGTGTCCCTGTTGGTAGATGCCCGGCTCGATGCTGAACGCCATTCCCGGTTCGAGCGCGATCTCGTTGCCCCCCATGATGTAGGGCTCCTCGTGCACGTCCAGACCGATGCCGTGCCCGGTGCGGTGCACGAAGTAGTCACCGAAGCCGGCAGCGGCGATCGGTTCCCTGGCGGCGGCGTCGACCTCGGCGGGCGTGGCTCCGGGTCGCACCCGCTCCACAGCGGCCCGCTGCGCGGCGTGCAGCACCTCGTAGGTGTCACGCACGTCGGAGTCCCTCGGCTCGCCCAGCGAATAGGTGCGGGTGCAGTCCGAGTTGTAGCCGCTGGGCATGGGGCCACCGATATCCACCACGACCACGTCGCCCTCCCGGATCACCCGGTCGGAAAGCGCGTGGTGCGGGCTCGCCCCGTTCGGGCCGGAACCGACGATCACGAACTCCGCCTCGGCGTGCCCCTCCTCGAGGATCGCCCTGCTGATGTCGGCGCCCACCTCGGCCTCGGTGCGACCGACTCGCAGGAACTCGCCCATCCGGGCGTGTACCCGGTCGATGGCGGCACCGGCCTCGCGCAGGGCGCCGATCTCGGCGGGATCCTTGCGCATCCGCAGGGCGCGCAGCACCGGGTTGGCCAGCACCTGCTCGGTCTCCGGCAGGGCGGTGCGCAGCGGCAGGGTGTGCAGGGCGGGCATCACGTCCGCCACACCCACCCGGGAAGGGGTGGCACCGTCACGACGCAGCAGATCCGCGACGATGCCGTGCGGATCCTGACCGTCCACCCAGGTGACGATCTCCAGCCCGAGTTCCCGCGCGGGCACCTCGGAGTAACCGAGTTCCTCGAGTTTGGGAACGACCAGCACGGGCGAAGCCGTGCTGCCCGCAGCGGGTAGCACCAGGCAGCTGAGGCGTTCGAAGGACTCACCGTTCACCCCGATGAGGTAACCGAGGTCGGATCCGGGCGAGATCAGCAGCGCGTCGATGTCCGCGCCTGCGGCCTTCTCGGCCGCGTGCTGTAGCCGCGCCGAGAGCACTGTGGGGTCCTGCTTCGTTGCAACGGTGGACATGGCCCAACTCTAAGTGCCCCGGTCACGTGGAGGTCAGCTGGCCGGGGTGCCGAGAAAACCGCACCGACGCGGAAACTCCCGGCGACTCGTACCACGGGCGCCAGGTCTGCGACGACACGAGAAAGGCGTGACGGTTCCGGAGCGCACAACGGGAGGGAGAGAAGCGCTCCGGAACCGACACTCTCACCATCCCCGGTTCTAGGCCTGCCGACCACAACCCGGAGATGACGAATCCACCAACTCCTGTCCGCCGTGCGGTGTACTTCCCCCGACCACATCCTCGACCGTCGACCGAGTTCGAGGACGGTTCATCTCCCGCCAACCACCACCGAGGAGCGGTATCGCCAACGCGACCAGATAGAGCAGGGCCGTGCAGGTCAGGGTGGTACGCAGCCCGAGTCCCTCCACCGCCAGGCCACCGAACAACACGCCGAGCGGGGTACCGCCCTGCGCCACGAGGGTCGTCAGGCTCAGCACGCGTCCGCGCAGCTCGGCCGGGATGCGCTCGTAGCTCACGGCGGCCAGGATCGGGTTGATCATTCCGGCGACCAGTCCGCACCCGACCACCACGCAGAAAAGCACCGCGAATCCGGCCCCCGCGGCCATCGCGAGGTGGGGCGGGATCGGTCCCAGCGCGAACGCGAACGTGAACAGCATCCTCCGACGTCGCACCCGTGCGCCGAGCCAGGTGAACAGCAGGTTCCCCGTGAGCGCGGCGCCGCCCAACGCGCCGACCAGCACCCCGAGCGCCAGCGAGTCGTGCAGTATCCGCGCCGAGTAGGTCGGGAGCAGCACTCCCGTCAACGCCAGGTCGAGGGTGTTCGTCAGCAACAGCAGTACCACGATCCAGGTGATCAGCCGGTCGCGACGGAGATAACCGATCCCGGCGGCGAATCGGCGCGCGAATCCCTCGGATGTGTCCGTCCCCTCTGATTCCGATGTGCTCACTCCGCGCGCGGCGTAGGCGACCAGCAGCGCGGACATCCCCATCACAGCGGTGGCGATCCACAGCACACCCGGCGGATCGAACAGCGCGAGCGCTCCACCCGCCAGCGGCGCCCCCGAGAGGTGCCCCGCCCGCAGTGCGGCGTCCATCCCTCCCGCCCCGCGTTCCATCGCCACCCCGGCGTTGCCGACCAGTTCCGGGACAGCCACCCGGCGAGCGGTCTGGCCGGGTTCGCGGAACGCTCCGAACGCACCTGCCAGCGACATCAACGACCAGAGCGTGAGACCGGTGGTGGCTTCTGCCAGCGGAATCGCGCCGATGCACAGCGCGGCGGCCAGATCGGCCAGCGGCGCGGTCCGTGCCGGCCCGACGCGGTCGATCAGCGGGCCGCTGAGCGCGGTGGCGAGCAGCATCCCCACGAGCTCGGCCGCGGTGACCACGCCCACGTTCGCGGCGCTTCCGGTCGTCATGAGCACGAACCACGGGATCGCCACGAATCCGGCCGCGCTGGCGGCGCTGACGGTGCCGGTCGACAACCACAGCACCAGTAACCGTAAGCGGTTCACCCCCGCCGCTCCCCCCGCGGGAAGGCGCGCAGCTGCACCATCACCGGTTCGTCACCCGCCGCGGGGTCGCGGCGGTAGCGTTCCACGAGTCGACCGACTTCGGCGGTGAGCTCGGCCAGTTCGTCCCGCGAGAGGGAGAGCTGCCAGTCCGACAGTTCCGAGGCCTGGATCCACTCCTCGGACCACTCGGGCAGGCTCGCCAGGAACCCGGTGAGTTCGCGGTGGTGGTTGGCGGCCACCTCGTGCAGCAGGGTGCTCAGGGCGGGACCGAGTTCGGCGTCGGTACTGAACCTCTCGGGGTGAAACGCGGTTTCGGCGTGCGTGGCCCGCCACCAGCGTTCCCTGCGATTACCGCGTTCGGTGTCCTGTTCGACGAAGCCGTGTTCGGCGAGCTGTCGCAGGTGCCAGCTGGTGGTTCCCGAGCGCTGCTCGAAGCGCTCGGCCAGCTGGGTGGCCGTCGCGGGGCCCTCGGCACGCAGCTCGCCGAGGATGCGGATGCGCAGCGGGTGAGCCAGCGCCCGCAGTCCGGCCGCGTCGAGCTCGTAGCTGTGTCCTTCGGTCACCCGGCACACCGTAAATCACCAAGAAAACTCTGCCAAGTTTTCTTGGTGGTTTGACCGTGCCGGACGGCGTGCCGCACCGGAAACGTGACAAGCTGGGCGCCGTGAAGTCATCGGTGATGCTGCTCGACTCGGCCGGAATCTGGTTCCGTTCCTACTACGCGCTGCCGGAGTCGCTGACCGCTCCGGACGGAACTCCGGTGAACGCGGTACGCGGATTCTGCGACATGCTCGCGAAACTGCTCACCGAGCGCACGCCTGGCCGGATCGTGGCGTGTCTGGACAACGACTGGCGCCCCGACTTCCGGGTGCGCGCGCTGCCCTCGTACAAGGCACACCGGGTGGCCGAACCCGCCCCGGAAACCGGAACAACGGCGGACGGGACGGCGGGGACGGACGCATCGGAGGAAGCGGTTCCCGACACGCTGGAACCGCAGGTTCCGGTGATTCTGGACCTGCTCGCCGCGCTGGGCATCGACACCGCCGAGGCCGAGGGCCACGAGGCCGACGACGTGATCGCGACGCTGGTGGCGCGGGAGGACACCGATCCGATCGAGGTGATCACGGGCGACCGCGATCTGTTCCAGCTCGTGCGGGAGTCCCCCACCACCTGTCGGGTCGTCTACATCGGTGGCGGACTGGCCAAGGCGCAGGACTACGGTCCGGTCGAGCTGGCAGCGCGGTACGAGCTGCCCACCGAGAACGCGGGACGAGCCTACGCCGAGATGGCGATGCTGCGCGGAGATCCCTCGGACGGGTTGCCCGGCGTGGCCGGGATCGGGGAGAAGACGGCGGCCAAACTGATCACGCGGTTCGGCTCGCTGACCGAACTGCGCGCGGCGGTCGATGCCGGGGACCAGGGATTGACGAAACGCAATCGGGAGAAGCTGTCGGAGGCCGCGGACTACCTCGACGCCGCACCGACGGTGGTCAACACCGTGTCCGAAGCCCCGGTGACCCACAGCCTGCCCTCCGACGCCCTGCCCCGGGGTACGAGCCCCTCCAGCGCTGGACTCGCTACGGCCGTCGACCTCGATCGGGTTCGCGGACTGCAACAGGAATGGGGGCTCGGCAGCACCGTGGACCGGCTGCTCGACGCGTTGCGGGGGTGAGTCCCACCCCGCGGGACCGAGCCGACCCGACGAACCGACCGGAAAACTTCGATCAGAAGCGCGTGCCGCACCAGGCGTGCCCTCGCGTCGCGAACAGCGCGTCGGCCACCGGCAGCGCTGCGGGATCGTGCACGGTGAGCAGATTCGCGTCCGCGAGGGTGGAGGGCTCGACCTCGCCGAACAGCAGCGGCGCCAGCTGGGCGACGTCAAGACTCAGCTGCGCTTCGCGGGTACCGCGTTCGACCTCTTCGGGACCGACCAGATACCGGCCCTCGTTGTGCGGCAGCGTGGCGTCGTGCACCTCGAGCACCACGGCGCCGGATCCGGCGTAGTCACGTGCCCGCAGCGCGGCGTCGACGTCCACCGGGCGAACCCACAGATCGTCGTAGACGTCTCGTACCCGGCACTGTCTGCTGTCGGTCAACCACCACTCCAACGGCTCGTCGAGCGGTCGTTCGATCGCCACCACCTCGTCCACCAGATCGATGCCGAGCAGGAACCGCCACAGCTCACAGGCAGCGGCCGAGTCGGCCGCCCGCATGTCCAGCACCCGTAGCGTGGTGCGTCCGTCACCGAACCTGTAGTCGTTGCTGTGCGTCGTCCAGCAAACGAACCCGTCGTCGTTGCCCGCCGGATCGCGGTGCACAGCCGTCGAGGCGTGTTCCTCACTCATACCGTCCCGCCACAACTGGGTCCGCCACCAGGCCCACGGACGAGCGATCGCCCCCGGCCCGGCGGGCAGGTTCCGGTAGATCTCGGGGAGTAGTCGACCGGCCGTTTCGGAGTCGACCAGCCGCACGTCGCCACCGCCGGGAGCACTGTCACGCAGCTTCGCGGCGGTCTTCTCCAGGCGAACCGTGCGTGCCCTGGTGGCGATCCCGTAACCGAAGCGCCCGTAGATGGCCGTCTCCGAGGCGTGCAACATCGCGAACGGCTCACCGAGTTGCCACGCCTCGTGCAGCTGGGCACGCATCAGCTGGGTCAGCACACCCCGCCGGGTCCGGTCCGCTCGCACACCGACGGCCGTCACGGCCGCGGCGGACAACTCGGCCCCACCCGGCAGCACCACCGAAGCGGGGAACGCTATCGCGGTTCCGGCCAGCTCACCGTCGAGGTGATCCCCCCAGACGCGGCCGACCTCGTACGGGGGCGCCATCCGCCGCCAAGCGGCATCGCTCGCGGCGGGCATGTGCAGCGCGGCTCGGAAGAGGTCATGAGCGGCGCGATACTCGGATTCCGCCAACAGCCTGACATCGTGCTCGATCACGCCTTCATGATGCCGCCGATGCTCCGCCCGGTCGAATGATTTGAGAAGGCTCACGGAGTACCGCATGCCTGTTCGAGGAGCACGCACTCGAACGAGCGGGGACGTGCGGGAACAATCAGTCGGGTCTGCCGACCGCGTAGGTCCCCTTCTCGTCCCGGATCACGACCCGAACGTTCTTGCTGACGCCGCCGACCCGCATCTCGCAGGTGAAACTGTGTCCGGCGCGCACCGGCTCCCCCTCCGGGCAGGTGACCGACTCGATGCCGTCCACGCCGTAGGAGTCCCGCGCGATCTGGCGCACCCCCTGCTGCACCGAATCGGCCTCCAGCACGGTGCGGTGGAACCAGCCGGGGGTGACGAATCCCAGTACGGCCACCACCAGCGCGGGCAGCAGAATCACGGAGCCGAGTAACCAGGGCCACGCGCGACGTCGACGCCGCCCCGCAGCGGCACCGGTACCGCCGCCCCCACTGCCCGAGCGGTCTCCCGGAGAACCCCGCAGGTCCCCGCCGAAGGACCTCGCCGGGGATGCAGCCCACTGCTCGGAACCGACGCCGGGTGAACCGGACAACCCGTAGCGATGCCGTTCGTCCGGCTGCCTGTGCGGCGACGAGCCGTAGGGGTTGCTCATTTGCGCCTTTCGACGGAGGTCGACTCGCATCGGCTCGGCCGACGTCGGGATCCGATCCAACCACAACCGAAGAAGACTGATCGGGGTGGGCTCGTCCCGGAGCGGCCCGCTCCGGGAGACCGCGGTTCACCGACCGCAGGCCCCCGGTCGCGGTTCCTCGCGGCAGGTCACACGGAGCCCGCGGCCACCACGCCCCGTCGAATCCCGTTGATCGCCTTGCTCGCGGCCGAACCGACCGGGTCCTCCCGGCCGAGAACCTCGCGGATCTGGTCCAGCAGGTCGATCACCTGCCTGCACCAGCGCACGAAGTCCCCCGCGGAGAGTTCGTGCCCCGCGGAGGCGGACGCGGTCAGCACCTTCTCCAGCGAGTCCCCTCTGGCCCAGCGGTACACCGGCCAGGCGAATCCCGCGTCGGGTTCCCGGGTGCGGTCCAGCTTGTGCCTGCGCTCGTCGTCCTCCAGCTCCGCCCAGAGTTCCCAGGTCGCCGAAACGGCTTCGGACACCGCCCCCGGCGGGACCTCCGGAACCAGCGGCGCGTCACCTCTGGACTCGTAGACCAGCGACGAGACCACCGCGGCGAGCTGTGCCGGTTGCAGCGCACGCCACTTACCCACGCGCAGGCACTCGGCGAGCAGCAGGTCCGACTCGCTGTAGAGCCGCGCCAGCCGCTTGCCGTGATCGGTGACCGGGTCGTTCGGACTGTGCGGATCCAGGTAGTGACGCTCCCCGAGCAACGCGGTGATCCGGTCGAAGGAACGCACCAACGAGTTCGTCGTGGCGGCCACCTTGTTCCTGATCTGTTCGGTCTCGCGGCGCAGTCGCTCGTGGCGCTCCGCCCACCTGGCGTGGTTCTCGCGCTCGTCGCAGCCGTGGCAGGGATGCGACCGCATCGCCCGGCGCAGGCTGGCCAGTTCCCGGTCGTCACCGGCCGAGGACCCCTTGCCGCCACGACGCTTGCCCGCAGGCGCGAGACCGCTGTCCCGCAGCGTGTTCGCGAGCTGGCGCCGCGACTTGGGCGAGCGGACGTCGACGTACTTGGGCAGCCTGATCCTGTCCTGGGGCTCGACGGGATTGGTGAAGTCGGCGACCGAGACCCTTCCTGCCCAACGGTCCTCCGTGACCACCAGCGGTCGTGCCTCGCCCATCGGATCCAGCCCCGGATCCACCACCACGGCCAGCCCGGAGCGCTTGCCGGACGGAATCGTGATCACGTCGCCCTTGCGCAACTTCTCGAGCGACTCGGCCGCCTCGGCACGCTTGGCGGCCTTGTTCTGCTTCGCGAGTTCCTTCTCCCGATCGGAGATACGGCGCCGCAGATCGAAGTACTCGGCGAAATCACCCTGGTCGCAGTGCATGGCTTCGGCATAGCCGTCGAGAGCGGCCGTGTTGCGTTCGACCCGTCTGGACTGCCCCACCACGGAACGATCCGCCTGGAACTGGGCGAACGACTGCTCCAGCAGTTCCCGGGCCGACTCGGTACCGAGGCGTCCGACCAGGTTGACGGCCATGTTGTACCCGGGCCGGAACGAGGAACGCAGCGGATAGGTGCGCGTGGAGGCCAGTCCCGCCACCTGCTCGGGATCCATACCCGACTGCCAGATCACCACGGCGTGCCCGTCCACGTCGATACCCCGACGCCCGGCACGCCCGGTGAGCTGGGTGTACTCGCCGGGAGTCAGATCGACGTGCGACTCCCCGTTGAACTTCACCAGCCGCTCCAGCACCACGGTGCGGGCGGGCATGTTGATGCCCAGCGCCAGTGTCTCGGTGGCGAACACCGCCTTGACCAGACCTCGGACGAACAGTTCCTCGACGGTTTCCTTGAACGCGGGGAGCAGTCCCGCGTGGTGGGCGGCGACGCCCCGTTCGAGGGCCTCCCGCCACTCCCAGTACCCGAGCACGTCCAGATCGCTCTCGGGCAGGGTACTGGTGTACTCGTCGATCACCGCGCGAATCTCGTCCAGCTCCTCCTCGCTGGTCAGCCGCAGGCCGGACCGAACGCACTGGTCGACGGCGGCGTCGCACCCGGCGCGGCTGAAGATGAACACGATCACGGGCAGCAGCTCGGCCTCGTCGAGCTGGCTGAGCACGTCCACCCGCGAGGGCTGGAAGAACTTCCCACCCCGATTCTGCACGCGCCGCTTACCGTCCCGGCCACGACGCACCTTGCCGGGTGGCTCCCTGGTACGCCCCAGTTCACGGGTGTGCCGCAGCAGGTTGGGATTGATCTTGAGTTCGCGGTTCTCGTCCTCGCCGCCGAACAGGTCGAACATGCGGTTGCCCACCAGCATGTGCTGCCACAACGGGACAGGTCGGTGCTCGTCGACGACCACCGTGGTGTCGCCGCGCACCTCCACCAGCCACTCGCCGAACTCCTCGGCGTTGCTCACCGTGGCTGAGAGGCTGGCGACCTGCACCTGCTGCGGCAGGTGCAGAATCACTTCCTCCCAGACCGCACCCCGGAAACGGTCGGCGAGGTAGTGCACCTCGTCCATGACGACGTAGCCGAGCGCGTCCAGGCTGCTGGAACCCGCGTAGAGCATGTTGCGCAGCACCTCGGTGGTCATCACGACCACCTGGGCGTTGCCGTTGATCGAGGTGTCGCCCGTCAGCAGCCCGACCGAACCCGTGCCGTAACGCTCGCACAGGTCGGTGTACTTCTGGTTGGAAAGCGCCTTGATCGGCGTGGTGTAGAAGCATTTGCGCCCACCGGCGAGGGCGAGGTTGACGGCGAACTCCCCGACAACGGTCTTGCCCGCGCCGGTGGGCGCACAGACGAGCACCCCGTGCCCGTCCTCGAGCGCCTGGCAAGCGGTCCGCTGGAACGGATCCAGCTCGAAGGACAGGTCGATCGTGAAGGCCCGCAGTCTCGGATGCGCACTGCGCGCCTGGTGCGCGGCGTACGCACCCGCGGGATCAACGGGCCCGGCGCTCGTCTCCGTGGTTTCAATACGGCTGTCAGCCACTCTCCCAGACTTTCATATCTCGGCCGTGAACGTGTCCACCATGCTGACACCGAGGCCGCCCGGGGGAGCGGTCAGGTCGCGTCGTCCTCCTCGACACCGGATCTGGCCGGACCACCGACGTCGACCTCGGAGGGCCGGGTATCCAGCTCGGACGGTTGATCGGGATCGACCTGCTGCGCCGAGGCCTGCTTGCGCGCCTTGGAGTTGTCGTGGGCCCGGCAGATCAGCAGGGCCAGTCCGTACAGCATGCACAGGGCAGCGGCCAGCACCAGCATGGACAGCGGATCCTGCCCCGGCGTGGCGATGGCGGCGAAGACGAACAACGCGAACACGCTGCCACGCCACCAACTGCGCAGCTTGGCGTAGCTCACGACACCGGCCCGGTTCAGCATCACCATGACCAGCGGCAGTTCGAAGCTGATGCCGAAGAACAACAACATCAGCAGCACGAAGTTGATGTACTCCCCGCCGGTCAGCGCGGTGAAGAACGAGCCGCCGCCGAAGCCCGACATGAAGGCGAGCCCCTTCGGGGCGACGAAGTAGGCCAGCGCGGCACCCGCCACGAAAAGCAGACTGCCGATGCCCACGAAAACCCTGGCGAACTTGCGCTCCCTGGCATGCAGCCCGGGCGCGATGAACGCCCAGAACTGGTACAACCAGATCGGGCTCAGCAACACCGCACCCAGCGACAGGCCGACCTTGAGCTGGATCATGAAGACCTCGAAGGGACGGGTCTGCATGAGCTGGCACTTGTCGTTCGGACTCAGCCGCATGTCGGAGGGCAACGAGCAGTAAGGGCCGGTCACGAAGTCACCGAGACTCGGTAGCCCGAACAGTTGGTGGGAGAACCACCAGAAACCGAAGATCCCGCCGCTGATCACCGCCAGCAGGGCCACCCCGAACCGGTAGCGCAGTTCGTAGAGGTGATCGACCAGTGTCATGGTGCCGTCGGGGTTCCGGCGGCGACTGTACTTGGTGCGATCACGTCCGAACGGGTTGAGGCGGCGAAGCCGACTGCCTTCCACCGTCACAGCCCCCGCGTCAGTTCGTGGCGTCGTTGCGGTGCTTGTCCTCGGCCGGCCGTTCGCCGTTCAACCGCTCCGCGCTGGTCGCCGTGAACCCGGTCGAGTGCTGCTCACCCGTGGTGAGCTGTTGCGGCTCGCTCCGTTCGGAATCGTCTTGGGAGGAGGCGGCCTGCTCGTCCTGCTTCATACCACGCGTCTCCGCCTTGAAGACCCGTGCGGACTGACCGAGCGACCTGGCCAGCTGCGGCAGTTTGGCGGCTCCGAAGAGCAACACCAACACACCGACGATGAGGACCAGCTCCCAACCACCGGGGAAACTCATGCTTGTACACCTCTTCTCAAGCCTGCTGCAACGGGGATATTACGCCGCACGAGGCCGGTTTCGACAGGTTCGATCGGATCAATGACGCTTCAGGGCGATTCCGATTCCGGCACCGCGTGCCCGCAGCAGACCGATCCGGTCGGACAGCTCACCGGACACCCGGCTGTATGCGGACCGCGCGCGGCGAACCGAGCGGAGCGTGGTCAGCACCACGGGGCTCAGGGCGATCAGGGCCACCAGCACAAGTCCCACCATCAACGCGTACGGCACGGTGACACCGTATCGCCCTCAGGTGGACAGCGGGTGAAGCGACCGTTCCAATGCTTCGTCCGCGCGCTGTCGAACCTCGGTGGCCAGTTCCGGGGGTGCGAGGATCCGTCCTCCCCCGCCCAGTCCGAGCACCAGCCGCACCAACCACGCGCGGTCGGAGTAGCGCAGCGTCACCCTGGTGGATCCGTCCGGCAGATCGGTGAGCTCGTCGACGGCGTAGTACTCGGCCACCCAGCGGGCCTCGGGGCGCAGTTCGAGTTCGACGCTCGGCTGCGGCTCCGCGGGGCGGAACGGTCCTCCCGAGAGGTCGGTGCTGGTCGCCTCTGCCGGGGGGCGCGTGGGCTCGTCGAGAACCTCGGCGTCGTCGATCCGGTCCAGCCGGAACAGCCGTACCCCGCCCGCGCGCCGGCACCAGGCCTCCAGGTAGCTGTGCCCCTGCACGAGCACCAGCCGCATCGGGTCGACCGTACGTTCGGTGATCTCGTCCCTGGAGGCGGTGTAGTACCTGATGTGCAGCGCGTTGCCCAGTCTGGTGCCTTCCTCGACGGTCGATCCCACCTCGGTGGCCACCGGTCGGGACTCGTCGGCCAACCCGACCACGACACCTTGGCGCCGCGCGGCGCCCACGGCGTTCTCGACCTTCGCCAACGCCCTGCGCACCGCGTCGGTGTCGGCGATGCCCGGTGTCTCGGACAGCGCACGCAACGCCACCTGCAGCGAGGTGGCCTCCTGACCGGTCAGGCGCAGCGGTCTGCGCATCCCCGCGTCGTAGACCACCGTGACGGTGTCCCCGCTGAACGAAAGATCGATCAGATCCCCTGGGCCGTATCCCGGCAGGCCGCACATCCAGAGCAGCTCGAGATCCCGACGAATCTGCTGCGCGTTGACACCGAAATCGGCCGCGACCTCGGTCACCTCGATTCCCGGCCTGTTGACCAGGTACGGAATCATCGCGAGCAACCGAGGCAGCCGCTCACTCGTGCTGCTCACCGATCTCCCTCCCGAAGGGTCTGCAACGTCGCCAGGTGCGCCTCGCGGACGGACTTTCGCAACGTTTCCGGTTCCAGGACCACCACATCGGGGCCGTAGCCCGCGAGCCATCCCGTCGCCGATTCGGGATAGCTCAGTTCGAGACGCAGCTCCTCGCCCGCGACGCCGTCCAGCTCACGCTCGGCGACGACTTCCGCGTCCCGCCGCACCCCCTGGGCCCGTCCGCTCGCCGCCCACAGACGCACCGGAGTTCGCGGTGGTGGTGTCGACTCGAAACCGGTGACCAGGCTCATCAGGTCAACGTCCTCGGGGCGGTTCACCTGCCCCCGCGCGCCGAAGGCGCACACCTCCCCGGTGATGCGGGAGAGCCGAAAACAACGCGCGGCCTGCCGGTCCCTGTCGTGGCCGACCACGTACCACCGGCCGCACCAGGACACCACTCCCCACGGTTCCACGGTTCGCGGCTGCGCGGAACTGCTGGCGGGTCTGCGGTAGTCGAAGGTCACCGGCCGCCCTTCGCGCACGGCGATCAGCAGCGGGGAGAAGGCCGGTTCGTCCGCCCGCACCTTGGGTTCGATCGGTCCGGCGGCGCTGTCGTCGACATCGATACCGGCGGCGCGCAGCTTGCGCAGGGCACCGCGCGCGGCGGTGCCGAATTCGGGCGCCTCCCAGAGTCGGGAGGCCAGTGCCACGGCGGCGGCCTCGTCGGACTCGAGCGCGATGTCACCGATCTCGTAGTCACGACGCGCTATCCGATAGCCGTCGATACCGTCGAAGGCCGAGTTGCGCCCGGTCTCGAGCGGGATACCCAGGTCGCGGAGTTCGGCCTTGTCACGTTCGAATGTTCGGTAGAACGCCTCGTCACTGGCAGCGTCGGAATAACCGGGAACGATCCCCCTGATTCGCTCCGCGGTGAGGTACTGGCGAGTCGACAGCAGACACAGCACCAGGTTGACCAGGCGTTCTGCGCGCGGAATGCCCACTGTCCCGAGTCTAGCGACGGTAACGGCGGTCACGTTGGCGGGCCGACGTCGTGACCTGACGAAACGGCGAGCCCGAACCTCCACCGAGAAATCTGGATACATTCCAGATCACGCGGTGCGATCGCTTGCCCTCTCGCACGACCGAGGCACGTACGGCCCTCCGGTCACAGCGGTGGTTCGCGCCGCGCCCAGGGCCGCGCGCGCTCCAGCTGCGCAGCCAGTCGGAACAGCATCCCCTCGCCCGCCAACGGCCCCACGAACTGCACACCGAGCGGCAGACCGTCGGGATCCCAGTACAGCGGAACGGACATGGCCGGTCTGCCGGTGATGTTGGCCAGCTGGGTGTAGGGCACGTGGCGCAGGTTCTCCCGGGCCACTCGGTCCACCATGCCGCTGGCGCGCAGCATTCGCCCCAGCCCCAGCCCGAGCACGGCTCTGCCTGCCGCGCGCAGCGGCTCACCGGTCGCGAGCTCACCCACGCGTACCGGCGGCCCGGCGAGTCCGGGAGTCAACAGCAGGTCGTAGTCGCGGTGGAACTCGGCCAGCCTGCGCGTGTAGCCGTGCCAACGATCGAGCAGCGCACCGTACTCGGGGCCACTGATGGTGCGCCCCACCGCGGCGAGCAGTCTGCTGTCCAGCTCGAACGAGTTTTCGGATGCTCCGGTGGCGGCCACCGCGTCGTCGATCGAGGCGGCCAGCTTCACCGACCAGGCACGCAGGAAGTCCACGGCCAGCGAATCGAGATCCACCGGTGAGCTCACCGGCTCCACGTGGTGCCCCAGCGACTCCAACAGCCGGGCGGCGTCGCTCAACGCCTCGGTCGCGTGGGGGTGCGGCCGTCCCAGTGCCGACTGCGAGGTGAAACCGACACGTAGCCGAGGGGGTTCGGATGCGATCTCGGTGGTGAAGTCCCTGTGGGGCACAGCGGGTGAGTACGGACCGGCCGGATCGGCTCCCACGATCGCGTCCAGCGCGGCGGCGCTGTCCCGAACCGTGCGCGAGAGCACACCGTCCGAGGCGGCACCGTGAAAGTTCTCCGCACGCACGGGGCCGGCGGGCACCAGGCCACGCCCCGGCTTGAGCCCGAAGACACCGCAGCACGCGGCCGGGATCCGGATGGATCCGCCTCCGTCACTGGCCCCGGCCACGGGCACGATTCCGGCGGCGACCGCGGCCGCCGAACCGCCCGAGGAACCACCCGGAGTACGATCCGCCGACCACGGGTTGCGGGAGGGGCCGAAGGCTTCGGGCTCGGTGACCGGTTTGGCGCCGAACTCGGGGGTGTTGGTACGTCCGAACGGCAGCAGCCCCGCGTTCAGCCAACGGCGCACCACCTCGGCGGTCTCCGGTGCCGCCACCCGCGCCAGCGCGGCTGTCCCCGCGCTGGAGGGGTGCCCTGCCAACTCCTGGTTCAGGTCCTTGAGCAGGAACGGAACCCCCGCGAGCGGACCACCGGCGGGCAGCCCGCTCGCCAGTTCATCCGCGGCCACCCGATCGGTGCGAACCACCGCGTTGATGCGGTCGTTGACCTTCTCGTAGCGGTCGAAGGCGGCGTCGAGCAGCTCGGTCGCGGAAACCTCACCGCCGGCGACCAGCTCGGCCAACCCCACCCCGTCGTGTTCGCGGTACTCCGAATAGTCCATGCCCACCCTTCCGTCGCGGCGACCTCGACGCGTCCGGCCACGCGGATCGGACACGAACGAATCACAACGAGCTGATCAGACGTTCCACCCTCTCGTCCACCGCGCGGAACGGGTCCTTGCACAGCACAGTCCGTTGCGCCTGGTCGTTGAGCTTGAGGTGCACCCAGTCGACGGTGAAGTCCCTGCCGGCCGTCTGGGCGGCCGCGATGAAGTCACCGCGGAGCTTGGCCCTGGTGCTCTGCGGTGGGGTGTCCTTGGCCGCCTCGATGTCACCGTCGTTGGTGGCACGGTCCACCAGGTCCTTGCGCTGCAACATCTCGAACAGACCCCGGTTGCGTCGCAGATCGTGGTAGGCCAGGTCGAGCTGCGCGATGCGCGGGCTGGACAGCTCCAGTCCGTGCTTGTCGCGATAGCGCTCCAACAGGCGATGCTTGATGGCCCAGTCGACCTCCCGGTCGATCAGCGAGTAGTCCTGGTACTCCACGGCGTCCAGCGCCCTGCCCCACAGGTCCATGATCCGGTCCGTCATGGGGTCGGAACCGCGACGAGCCACGTACTCGACCGCGCGGCCGTAGTACTCCCGCTGGATGTCGAGCGCGGACGCCTCGCGGCCACCGGCCAGCCGCACGGGGCGCCTTCCGGTGAGATCGTGGCTGATCTCCCGGATCGCACGGATCGGATTGTCCAGACTGAAGTCGTGGAACTGCACACCCTGCTCGATCATCTCCAGCACCAGGTTGACGGTGCCCACCTTCAGCAGGGTGGTGACCTCGGACATGTTCGAGTCGCCCACGATCACGTGCAGCCTGCGGTAGCGCTCCGCGTCGGCGTGCGGCTCGTCCCTGGTGTTGATGATCGGGCGGGAACGGGTGGTGGCACTGGACACCCCCTCCCAGATGTGCTCCGCCCGCTGGGACAGGCAGTAGACCGCGCCGCGGGGGGTTTGCAGCACCTTGCCCGCGCCGCAGATCAACTGTCGGGTGACGAGGAAGGGCAACAGCACGTCGGCGATGCGGGAGAACTCCCCCGAACGCCCCACGAGGTAGTTCTCGTGGCAACCGTAGGAGTTGCCCGCCGAGTCGGTGTTGTTCTTGAACAGGAAGATGTCCCCGCCGATGCCCTCGTCGGCCAGCCTCCGCTCGGCATCGGTGAGCAGATCCTCCAGTATGCGCTCACCCGCCTTGTCATGGGTGACGAGCTGGACGAGGTCGTCGCACTCGGCCGTCGCGTACTCGGGGTGCGAACCAACGTCCAGATAGAGTCTCGCGCCGTTGCGCAGGAAAACGTTCGAGGAACGGCCCCACGAAACGACCTTCCGGAACAGGTATCTGGCAACCTCGTCCGGGGAGAGCCTGCGTTGCCCGTGAAAGGTACAGGTCACCCCGAACTCGGTCTCGATGCCGAAGATCCTCCGCTGCATGCCTCCACAGTAGGCGTCTTCGTCGAACTCGGCGGTCCGCCGTTCGGGGTCGGACGCGAAAAAATTCGGCCGAAACCACCACACAACGTGGCCGCACGCGAGCCGGAAGCGGGGTTCCGGCGCTCGGGGACCGAACACCGAAACCACCGGTTCCGCTCGTCACGACACTGCCGAGTCCCCGGCTCGGGCCGCCCGGGACCGGCCCGTCACTCGGGTGAGCCGCCGTTTTCCGACTGCTCCGAGTCCGCTCCCGAGCCGGACTGCTCGGACTCGTCGGGAAGCAGCTGACGCAGTGCCGCACCGGTGATGCGACGGAACGTGCGGTGCGGCCTGGACCGTTCCAGTACCGCCACCTCCAACTGCCCGACTCCCAACTCGCGGGATCCCTCGCCGCCGGCCATCAGGGCGCGCACCGCCTCACGAACGGCGGGTTCGAGTTCCATGCCGTCGGTGAAGGAGTCCTTCAACGCGGACGTGACGGTCTCGGCCTGCCCACCCATCGCCACGTACTGCGGTTCGTCGACGATGGAACCGTCGTAGGTCAACCGGTACAGCTGGTCCGCCTCCGGTGTGCTCCCCACCTCGGCTACACAGATCTCCACCTCGAAAGGCTTGACCTGTTCGGTGAAGATGGCCCCCAGCGTCTGCGCGTAGGAGTTGGCCAGTGCCCGACCGGTGACGTCACGCCGGTCGTAGGAGTACCCCTTGACATCGGCCATCCTGATACCTGCCATGCGCAGGTTCTCGAACTCGCTGTACCGCCCCACCGCGGCGAAGCCGATGCGATCGTAGATCTCGGAAATCTTGTGCAGGGTGGTCGAGGGGTTCTCGGCCACGAACAGCACCCCGCCCGCGTACTTGAGCACCACCACGCTACGCCCCCGAGCGATACCCTTGCGGGCGAGCTCGGAGCGTTCGCGCATCAGCTGCTCTGGCGAGGTGTAGAAGGGCATCGTCACGGTTGTGCACTCCTGGCTCGAATCGTGCTGTACCGACTTGGCACATGGCGCTTGCTTCGCACGCGGCGACGGACACCGGGCCGGCCGGAATACACCGTGCCCCCGGTCGTGGCGATCCTGCCCCGCGCGGGCTCTCGGCCTCAGCCTCCGGGATTCTGCTGCCTGCCCGCGACGACCTCCTCGGCGACGGCGGCGGTGCGTTCCTCGGACATCCGGACAGCCCCCTCCGCACCGGTGATCGTGACCACCGTGGGATAGATCTTCCTGGCCACGTCCGGCCCACCCGTCGCGCTGTCGTCGTCGGCCGCGTCGTAGAGCGCCTCGATCGCGTTGCGCACGGCCGAGTCGACATCGGCATCAGGATCGTGGCGTTTCTTCAACGCCGACTTGGCGAACAGCGAGCCAGAGCCGACGGCGTTGTAGCCCGCGCTCTCGTCGTAGCGTCCGCCGGTGATGTCGTAGGTGACGATGCGCCCCGCCCGCTCGGGGTCCTCGGCAGCGGTGTCGAAACCGACGAACAGTGGGACCACCGCGAGCCCGGCCATCGCCCCCTGCAGGTTGCCGCGCAACATGGTCGCGAGCTTGTTGGCCTTACCGTCCAACGAGAGCGGAACAGCCTCGATCTTCTCGTAGTGCTCGAGTTCGACGGCGTACAGCCGCACCATCTCGAGCGCGATACCGGCGGTACCCGCGATACCCACCGCGGAGTAGTCGTCGGTCACGTAGAGCTTGTCCATGTCCCGCTGGGCGATGATGTTGCCCATCGTGGAACGACGATCTCCCGCGAGCAGCACACCTCCCCGGAAGGTCAGCGCGACGATGGTCGTCCCGTGCGGCACGTCCATCGAGCCCTCGGTGCTGTCCGCGGCCCGCGGCAGCATCTCGGGGGCCGCGGCTCGGAGGAAGTCCGTGAACGAGGAGGATCCGGGAGTGAAGTACTCGGGGGGCAGCGCCTGACCCGGATGGCTCCGAGTCGAGCTGGATTCCATGGGCGACATCGTCTCCTGCTCGAAGTAACTGGCGTCACATGATCGGTTGTGCACACTCTAGGCCGTGCACGGTCGCGCCGGTCGGCCCGGTGCCGGCCGACGCTGACCGCGAAGCGGGAGTCCCACCGGGGCGGTTCGGACTGTCCCGGCGTCAGCCGGGAGCGGCCGGGCGAACCGTCCCGCGGGACCCCGTTACTGGCCACCCTTCCGGGTTACTGGCCACCCTTCTGGACGTAGGCCCGGACGAAGTCCTCGGCGTTCTCCTCCAGGACGTCGTCGATCTCGTCCAGAATGGTGTCCACGTCCTCGCCGAGCTTCTCCCGACGCTCCTGACCAGCGGATTCGGCACCGTTCTGTTCCTCGTCGCCTTCGTCTCCGCCGCCGTGCCGCTCAACCTTTTCCTGGGACATCTCGCCTCCCGGTGGTCTCATCGAGGATGCCTGCCCGAAACCGGCACCGCGGCTTCCACCGGGCGGACCCGACAACACCCCGGGCCGGACGGGCAACAAAACATCCTGGTGTGAACACTACCTAGTCAATCGGCCGCACGCCCAGATCCAAAGGTGGCCGTTTTGGATCTGTCGCGCTCCGAAGCTCCCGCGACCGAGTGGTCATCGGACCGGGTGCCCCGACATCACCCGCCGGTGAGGGAGTCCACCAGCTCCTCCGCGCTGGAAGCAGCCTCCAGCAGTTCACCCACGTGTGCCTTCGTACCCCGCAGCGGCTCCAGGGTCGGGATACGCACCAACGACTCGCGCCCCAGGTCGAAGATCACCGAGTCCCAGGAGGCGGCGGCGACCTCGTTCGGATAGCGCTCCAGACACCGACCGCGGAAGTAGGCCCTGGTGTCCTCCGGCGGTGTCGTGACGGCCTCGCGGACTTCCTCCTCGGCGAGGATGCGACGCATCGCACCACGGCTGACCAGCCGGTTGTAGAGTCCCTTGTCCATGCGCACGTCGGCGTACTGCAGGTCGATCATGTGCAACCGCGGCGAGCCCCAGCCGAGGTTGTCCCGGCTGCGGTAGTTCTCCATCAGTTTCAACTTGGCGGGCCAGTCGAGCCGGTCGGCGCACTCCATCGGATCGCGCGCGAGCAGGTCGAGGACCTCTCCCCAGGTGCGCACCACCTCGCCCGAGGTGTGGCTGCCGTGCGCCTCGACGTACTCCACCGCCCGCTCGTGATAGGCCCGCTGCAGGTCAAGACCGGTGAAATGTCGTCCGTCGGCGAGTTCGACCTTCTGATTGAGGCTCGGGTCGTGGCTGATCTGGTGCACCGCCTTGACCGGATCGGCCAACCGGAGATCGTCGAAACGACGTCCGGACTCGATCATGTCCAGGACCAGGGCGGTCGTGCCGAGCTTGAGGTAGGTGGCCGTCTCGGCGAGGTTGGCGTCGCCGAGGATCACGTGCAACCTGCGGTACTTGTCGGCATCGGCGTGGGGTTCGTCCCTGGTGTTGATGATGCCGCGTTTGAGGGTGGTCTCCAGGCCCACCTCGACCTCGACGTAATCGGCGCGCTGCGAGAGCTGGAAGCCCGGTTTCTCCCCCACCTGGCCGATGCCCACCCGACCGGAACCGCAGATGATCTGCCTGGAGACGAAGAAGGGAGTGAGTCCGGCGATGACGGCCGTGAACGGGGTGTCGCGGGCACACAGGTAGTTCTCGTGGGTGCCGTAGCTGGCACCCTTGCCGTCGATGTTGTTCTTGTACAGCTGGATCGGGGTGGTCCCCGGTACGCTGGCGGCGCGCAGCGCGGCCTCCTCCATCACCCGCTCCCCGGCCTTGTCCCAGAGCACGGCGTCACGCGGATTGGTCACCTCGGGAGCGGAGTACTCCGGGTGGGCGTGGTCGACGTAGAGTCGCGCACCGTTGGTGAGAATGACGTTGGCCGCACCGAGATCGTCACCCTCCGAACCGTTCGACGGTGCCGTCGAGGCGCCCATGTCGAAGCCGCGGGCGTCGCGCAACGGCGATTCCACCTCGTAGTCCCACCGAGCGCGCCGCGCTCGGGGGATGTCGGCCGCCGCCGCGTAGGCCAGCACGATGTGGGTGGAGGTCAGCACCGGGTTCGCGGTCGCGTCTCCCGGCACGGTGATCCCGTACTCCACCTCGGTTCCCATGATCCGACGCATGGTGTTCAGCCTACGGGTTCAACGCGGTGTACGACTCCCTGTAGCGGTCACATTCCGGTGCCGTGTGCGGGCAACGACGGTGGGACCGCGCCCGCTGTCGGTACCGGCTCGCTCACTGCCGCCACCGGCTCGATGCGGTCACCGCGAGAGGACGTTCGCCCGGCGCCGACAGCGGAACTGACATCCTCGGGTGGTGACCCTCGGAACGGAACGAGTCGCCGTCTACGACCGAAACGGCTCGGTGGTCGGTTCGGCCCCACGAGCGCGGATGCGCTCCGAGGGGCTGTGGCACGCGGCCACCTCGGTGCTGGTGCGTTCCACGGACCTGACGAAGGTCTACGTGCACCGCCGCACCGCGGACAAGGACGTCTACCCGGCCATGTACGACTGCTGGGCGGGTGGCGTCGTGGCGGCCGGTGAGGCTCCGGACGAGGCAGCCCGGCGGGAGTTGGCCGAGGAGCTGGGAATCCACGCGGAGCCGCGTTTCCTGTTCCGGACCAGCCACGAACGAGGGCCGGTGCGATTTCACGCCTTCGTGTACGAGATCCGCTGGGACGGGCCGGTGATCCACCAACCGGAGGAAATAGCCGCTGGTTGGTGGATGCCGCTGACCGAGCTGTGGGAATACACCCGTGATCCGGAATGGCCGTTCGTCCCGGACGGCAGGCAGTTCCTCATCGAGTGGTTCGACTTCCGGGAAAGTTGATCGAAGTTTTCCGGTCGGGTTGTCGAGCTACTCGCTTGGCGGAACCTCCCGCTTGCCCTCACCCCGGGACGTCCGACATCGAGTAGCGAGCTTCGAGAGCCCACGTCAGACGGCGGACCACCCGTTGTCCACCGGCAGCACCACTCCGTTGATGTTGCTGGCGGCCGTCGAGGCCAGGAAGACGATGGCGGATGCCTGCTCGTCGGCCTCGGCGACGCGACCGATGTTCTTGCCGTAGCTGCCGAGAACGTTGGGGCCGAGCGCCTCGGGATCGGCGTCGACGGTGATGCCGGTCGCGGTACCGCCGGGTGCGATCGCGTTGGCTCGGATACCGCTGTCGCGGTACATGACGGCCAGTGACTTCGTGAGTCCGACGATTCCGTGCTTGGCGGAGGTGTAGGCGGCCCCCGCCGCGCTGCCCCGCAGGGAAGCCTCCGAGGCCGTGTTGACCACGACGCCGCTGCCCTTGGCCAGCATGTGCGGCAGCGCCGCGCGGGTGAGCAGGAAGGGAGCGCTCAGGTTGACCCGCAGGACTCGTTCCCACTCGGCGTCGGTCAGATCGGCCACCGCCGCGAAGCTGTCCATGATGCCCGCGTTGTTGACCAGCACGTCCGGACCGCCGAACCGTTCCACCGCGGTGGAGACGATCTCGTCGACCACGGTCCGATCGCCCAGGTCGCCGATCACGGTGGTCGCGGTGCCCTCCTGTTCCCGGATCAGCTGCTCGGTGGCCGAGGCACCCTCGGCATCGAGGTCCGCGATGAGTATCCGCGCTCCCTCCGAGGCGAACCGCAGCGCGGCGGCGCGCCCGATACCCGATCCGGCGCCGGTGACCACGACGCAACGCCCTTCCAGGCCGGTTCCACTCATCCCGAACTCCTTTTCCAGCCCGTTCCGGGCCCGCCGAACGACCGACGCGGCCCGAACCGTTCGATACTTCTAGGCACATTGTGCCAGATTTACATTACGCGCCGAAAAATGAACGGCCTAGAATCGGCTGACCGCCGCACGAGGAGGAAACTCAGGATGTCGAGCGAGCAGGAGACGTCCAACAGGCGCACCGGACGCCCGCCGCTGACCGAGCGCCGCAAGGCGGCGACGCGTATGGACATCGCACGCGAGGCGGTGCGGCTGTTCACGAGCAAAGGGGTCGCCGAGACCTCGGCAGATGAGATAGCTGAAGCGGCCGGGTTGTCGATTCGGACGCTGTGGCGCTACTGCCCTGGTCCGGGCAAGGAGAGCTTCATACGCCCACTGCTGACCAACGGGATCGACGACGTCGCCCGAGCGTTGGCCGACTGGGCACCCGGCGAAGCACTGCCCGACCGACTGCGCGGGCACGCCGGGGCAGACGAGAACGCGGACGTGGACACCATGCTGGCGCTGGTCCGACTGACCGAGGACGAGCCGGAGATCAGGACGGTGTGGCTGCAGGCCCACCGGGACGCGGAACCCGCGTTCGCCGCGGGTATCGCCCACCGAACCGGCAGGCGGGCCGACGAGCTGCGCGTGAAGACGGAGGCAGCGATGGTCAACACGGCGCTGCGGGTGGCCGTGGAGCACACCGCCGAGCACTCCCCCGGACCGGAGCGGGCCGGCACTGTGCTGCGTGCGGCGTTGCGCGAGGTCCTCCCGACGATCAGCCGGGATGCCCCCGACGATGCCGCCGGCAACGCTCTTCCCGGCGCGCCCGCTTAGAACCGCTCGACCACGAGGCCCCGTTCCCGATTCACGAGGTTTTCCCGGTTCACAGGACTCCCCCACCTCACAGACCGTGGCGGCGTTCGCCCATTACCACTTCACAGCCACGGGCCTCGGACTCCGGGGAGAACGGGTCCCCGCGAACGGCGACCGCACGGGTGATCTCCTCCTCGACCAGGTCGGCGTTGATGCGTGCCGCCGCGTTGGCTCCCGCCGCGGCAGCGGGACCGACCTGGGCCGACGGATCGGTGACATTGCCCGCGACCCACACTCCGTCGACATCGGTGGCACCGGCCGCGTCGGACGGAACGTACTCCCCGACCCCGGCCGGGTGCTCCACCGCACCCAGCCCGAGCTCGGCCAGGAACGCGGCACGCGCGGTCATCCGTGGCGCGACCGCGAGCACTTCGCGGCCGACCACGGTGCCGCCGACGAGTCGCACCCCGCTGATCCCACGCTCACCGAGCTCCAACGAGTCGACAGCGCCCTCGATCACCTCGATGCCGCGTGCCGCGAGCCGTTCCGCCTCCTCGCCGGTGGGCGCGGGCCGAGTGTGGGAGAAGAACTTGACGTCCAAGCTCCACTGGCGGAACAGCAACGCCTGGTGCACCGACATCGGTCCGGTGGCCAGCACGCCGATGGCCCGGTCCCGAACCTCCCAGCCGTGGCAGTACGGGCAGTGCACCACGTCCCTGCCCCAGCGTTCCCGCAGCCCGGCCACCTCGGGCAGCTCGTCGACCAGGCCCGTGGTCACCAGCAACCGGTGGGCACTGAGCCGAGAACCGTCGAGCAGTGTCACGTCGAATCCGGCGCCGTCCCGAACCACTGACCCCACCTCGCCCGCGAGCAGGTGACCACCGTGATCGCGCACCTCCTCCCGGCCGCGTTCCAGCAGCTCCGCAGGAGGGATCCCCTCGCGCCCGAGCAACCCGTGAACCCCGGAGGCCGGGGCGTTGCGCGGCTCGCCCGAGTCGATCACCACCACTGAGCGCCGCGCCCGCGAGAGCGTCAGCGCCCCGTTCAAACCGGCGGCTCCGCCCCCGATCACCGCCACCTCGTAGCGCTTACCCGATTCGTCGGTCATTACCACCACCTCCGCGACCACCATGCGAATCCACGGGCAACATCTGCAAATTTTGTTGCCGCAATGGCAAACTGCGGGTATGGACGACGACCTCGATCAGACGCTCGACACGGTCGGTCCCCGGCTGCGAGCGCTCCGCAGACAGCGCGAAACCACGCTCAACGAGCTGTCGGAGACGACCGGTATATCGGTGAGCACGCTGTCCCGCCTGGAATCGGGCGAGCGCAGACCGGCCCTCGAACTACTGCTCCCGCTGGCGAGGGCGCACGGTGTGACGCTCGACGAACTCGTGGACGCCCCGCCCACCGGCGACCCGCGCGTGCACCTGCGGCCGGTCAACCGGCACGGCATGACCATGCTGCCGCTGACCCGCCGCGCGGGCGGCATCCAGGCGTACAAGCTCGTGATCCCTGCCAGCCGCAGCCCCGCCGTTCCCGATCCGCGGAGCCACGAGGGCTACGAATGGCTCTACGTGCTCAACGGGCGCCTCCGGCTCGTGCTCGGCGAGCACGACCTGGAGCTCTCCCCCGGCGAGGCCGCCGAGTTCGACACCCGCACACCGCACTGGTTCGGCAGCGCCACCGAGGATTCCGTGGAATTCCTCAGCCTGTTCGGCAAGCAGGGCGAGCGCGCCCACTTGCGGGCCCAACCCCGCAAGAACTCCTCTTGAAGTGACCGGCCAGTAGGCGCAGCCACCTCGGCCCGCGAGAGGTGCGGGTGGCGGAACCTCCAGGGGCGCCGAAGCGGCCCGGCGATTTCGCGAGAAATCGACGCGCCCTCGGTGCGACAGCACCGAAACGACCACGCACGCAGCCCGACCACCAGCGGGTTCTCCCGTGCGGCTCTCGTGAGGACGGCCCCGACGTTGTGTAGGCCGCTACCCGAAGTCGGGGCACCCGCAACGAGAGCCGTGCGAGAGGTTCCGCCAAGCAACCGCTCGAGCAACTCGATCGCGTGTAAGTTCCTAGTCCCAGGGTAGGGCGGAACGCTCTCCCCAGTAGGTCGCCGGGTCCCCGGCGACGGCCGCCAGCTCGTCGAGATCACGCCTGTTCAGCGAGACCGAGCGGGCGGCCAGGTTGCTGCGCAGCTGCCCCACGCTCGCCGCACCGAGCAGCACCGTGTCCGCCCACGGCTGAGCCAGCACATGCGCGAGGGCGACCGCGTCGGCACCGGCACCGTGCCTGCCCGCCACCGCGGCCAGCGGCTCCGGCGGCCGCGAGGCCAGCCTGCCGTTGGCCAGGGTCTCCTTGACCAGCACCCGCCAACCACCCTCGTGGGCGTGCGACAGCGCCCTGCCCGCCGACGGTTCCAAGGAGTTCCACGTGGCCTGCACGGCACCGAACAGCTGTTCACCGCCCACCCGCAACTCCCAGGCCGCCTCGATCGCGGCAGCCTGGTCAGCTCCTGTCGTGGAGATTCCCAGCAGCACTCCGCTGTCCCGCAGCCGGGCCAGCTCCCGCTGCAACTCGGTGTCCTCGAACAGTGGGCTGTCGGTGGTCAACGAGTGCACCTGGTACAGCTTCAGGTTCTCACCCAGCGCTTCACGGCTGGCGGGCCACTGCTGCCGGAAGCGCTCCAACGAGTGTTCCTTGATCTCGTGGACCTCGGTCTCGACACGCCATTCGGCGACGTAGGCGTAGCCCCACTTGCTGGACACGACCACGTCCTCGTGGCCGCGGTCGCGCAGCCACTCGGCCAGGAACTGCTCGGCGCTGCCGTAGGAACGTGCCGTGTCCACCCGGCGGATCCCCGCCTCGTACGCCTCGTCCAGCACCTGCCTGGTCCGGGTACGCATGGCATCGACGGTGCGATTCTCGGGCAGCACGTCGACACGTCCCACGTTGATGTAGGCGGGCCTGCCCAGGGCGGCCAATCCGACACCGAAACGGTCCACCGGACCGGTCGAGGCATCCGTCATGCGCCGTAACCTATCGGCCCCGCGTCGATGACGACACCGGTGACGCCGACCGCGCCGTGACACAGCTACGGGGCGCCACTCGAACGAGTGACGCCCCGTTTGGGTCAATGGCCAGGTTGGTCAAGTGGCCCGCTTGATCACCGGCCAGGTGTCGAAGACCGGCCCTCCGACACGGTGACACGGCTGACCGTCGACCGCTGGTACTGCCGACTGCGGGTACTCGGACGACCGGAGGAACCGGTACGACTACAGGTACTGGCCGGTGTTGGTGGCGGTGTCGATCGCCTTGCCCGACTCCTGGTTCTTACCGCTGACCAGGGTGCGGATGTAGACGATGCGCTCACCCTTCTTCCCCGAGATACGTGCCCAGTCATCCGGGTTGGTGGTGTTGGGCAGGTCCTCGTTCTCGGCGAACTCGTCGACGATGGCGTCCTGCAGGTTCTGCACCCGCAAGCCGGGCTGCCCCGTGTCGATGGCGGACTTGATCGCCGCCTTCTTCGCACGGTCCACGATGTTCTGAATCATGGCACCGGAGTTGAAGTCCTTGAAGTACAGGATCTCCTTGTCCCCGTTGGCGTAGGTGACCTCCAGGAAGCGGTTCTCGTCGGTCTCGGCGTACATCCGCTCCACCGTGGTCTGGATCATCGCGTCCACACAGGACGGCTGATCGCCACCGAACTCCCGCAGATCCTCCTCGTGGATCGGCAGGTCGCTGGTGAGGTACTTGGAGAAGATGTCCTTGGCCGATTCGGCGTCGGGCCGCTCGATCTTGATCTTGACGTCGAGCCTGCCGGGACGCAGGATCGCCGGATCGATCATGTCCTCCCGGTTGGAGGCACCGATGACGATGACGTTCTCCAGGCCCTCCACACCGTCGATCTCGCTGAGCAGCTGGGGAACGATGGTGGTCTCCACATCGGAGGAGACTCCACTCCCCCTGGTGCGGAAGATCGAGTCCATCTCGTCGAAGAACACGATCACCGGTGTGCCCTCGGACGCCTTCTCCCGAGCACGCTGGAAGATCAGCCGGATGTGGCGCTCGGTCTCGCCCACGAACTTGTTCAGCAGTTCGGGACCCTTGATGTTGAGGAAGTACGACTTGGCCTGACCGTCCTCGTCGCCTCGGGACGAGGCGACCTTCTTGGCCAACGAGTTGGCCACCGCCTTGGCGATCAGGGTCTTGCCGCAACCGGGTGGTCCGTACAGCAGCACACCCTTGGGAGGTGCCAGCTTGTACTGGATGTAGAGCTCCGAATGCAGGAACGGCAGCTCGACGGCGTCCCGGATCTCCTCGATCTGACCACCGAGGCCACCGATGTCCTGGTAACCGACATCGGGCACCTCCTCCAGCGTGAGATCCTCGACATCGGCCTTGGGAACCGTGTCGTAGGCGTAGCCGACCTTGCTGTCCACCAGGACCGAGTCACCGGACTTCAGGCCGGACTCGACCATGGGCGGCGTCAGCCACACCACGCGTTCCTCGTCGCTGTGGCCGGTCACCAGTGCCCGTCGAGGCTGATCCGTTTCGGCGGTCGGAAGCATCTCACGGAAGGTGCAAACCTCGCCGGTACGTTCGAACGTTCCCTCCTCGACCACAGTCAACGCCTCGTTGAGGCGCACCGACTGGCCGAGTTGCAACTCCTCCACATTCACGTTGGGTGACACGGCCACACGCATCTTCCTGCCGGAAGTGAACACGTCGACCGTGCCGTCCTCGTAACGGCTGAGGAAAACGCCGTACCCACTCGGTGGCTGAGCGAGTCGGTCAACTTCCTCGCGCAGCGCGGTCAGCTGGCTCCGCGCTTCCTTGAGGGTCTCGGTGAGCTTGGCGTTCCGTTCGGTGAGTTGGCTCACTCTCTCGGATGCCTCGGCAAGCCGCTGCTCCAACAACCGCACCTGTTGCGGGGACTCGTTGAGCCTGTCTCGAAGCGAGGCGACCTCGTCCTCCAGCTCGCGGATCTGCTTGTTCGTTTCCGCACTGCCGCGGGCTCCCTGGCCAACGCCCTCTTCAGGCCGGTTGTCGGGACGGTCGTGCTGCATATCGGCACCCTCCTCCCGTGTTCGTACCACCACGGTACCGGCGATCAACGACAACGCGAGGTCGTCGAATCCCGCTAGACGGCCCAGCGTGCCACACGAATCGGCCGCATCACATGAACTGAGCCACTCCGGCATTGTTGCGATTCGTTACGCGGTTCGCCGGATGACCACGGTGCGTTTCGTCCCGTTGGTCCGTTCGGGAGAGACTTTCCTCGTCGACGCCGATCGCGTGGCCTGTTCGCACACCTACTGTCGCGATCACCGCACCGCACGGAGCGCACACGGGCATCCGTGTGGTAACCGATTCGTGATCCCGACACGATCGTGCGGCCAACCACGGGAGTCCCACTGCTCGGGAGGAACGAGCCACGGACAACCGCCGACCACTACCCGACTCCGAAGCGGCCTGCTCTGATCTACTTGAGTACCGCTGCTGCGCGAGTACCCGCCGCAGGAGCCTGTTTCGGAACCGCACGGAAGGGCACGTGCCTCGGGAGGCCCCGATGACCCAGCCGCCACGAAGATCCGGACCCGGTGGAGAGGCCCGGCGACCGGAGAACGGAACCGGAGATCACCGGGCCGAGCCGTCCGCCTCGTGGCAACACTCCGCCCCGGGAGAACCACCCGTCGGGCAACCGTTGCCCCGGGGCCATCGGGGACCACCTCCCTCGGAACGACACGTTCCCGGCACTCCACCACCACCGCCGGACTGGGGCGATCCCGCGTTCAACCGCGGTCTGCCCCGGAACGAGTCCCCGGAACCGTTCGAGACCGCTCCGCCGACCGAACACCGCTCACGACGGCGATGGGTACTTCCGGCGCTGCTCGGCGCGCTGCTCGCCGGGGCCGCCACGGGCGGCTACTTCCTGTTCTTCACCGGGCCGGACGACCCCCGCCCCGCCGCCGCGAACCTGTTGGACAGAATCAACGACGGCCGATTCGAATCGCTCGAACCGGAACTGTGTTCGGCGAACCGCGCGAAGCTGCTCCGGCAGCTCGAACAGCTCAGCGCGGGCGAGTTCGACCTGAACCTGGGGGAGATCAGTGCACGAGGCGACAGCGCGACGGTCCGGGTCACCGGAACCTACTCCGCGGGCAGTGCGTCCTATCGGGTCGATCAACCGCTCGGCCTGCGATGGGAGGACGGCCGATGGCGACTCTGCGACCTGACCCGTTGACGCGGAACGACGACTGAGACGGCAACGGTGCGACGTTCCCGAAGCGGTGAACAGTGACCGCACCGCTCCACGAGGAGTAACGATTTCGAAAGGCGAGGAGAAATGACCCACCCACCGCAGCATCCCGATCCGAACGACCCCTGGCAGCAGAACCAGGGGCAGCAGGGCGGCTACCACCCCGAGCTCGGCCAGCAACCGGCCTGGGGACAGCAGCCGGGCGGGCAGTACCCCCAGAGCGGCGGGCAACCGGCCTGGGGACAGCAGTACGGCCAGGATCCCTACGGGCAGCAACCGGGTGGCCAGCATCCCCAGACCGGCGGGCAGTACCCCCAGACCGGCGGGCAGCCCGTGTGGGGCCAACAGCCCGGTGGGCAGTATCCGCAGAGCGGTCCGCAGCAGGCATGGGGGCAGCAACAAGCTTGGGGACAGCAGCAGGCGTGGGGACAGCCGCAGCAGGGCTTCCCGGGCGATCCCAACGCCTACCCGCCCTACGCGCAGCCTGGCGGTCCGTACCCACCGCCGCAGCGGAAGTCCAAGCTCCCCTGGATCCTCGGCGGCGCCGGGGTGGGAGTCGTCGTCATCGGCGGGATCGTCGCCCTGCTGTTCGTGGTGCTCGGCGGCCCCGGCGACCCGGAGGACGTGGCGCAGGAGTACGTGAACAAGATCAAGGGGAAGGACTTCCCCGCACTGGCCTCGATGACCTGTGAAAACACACTAAGTGATCAGGACAACCCCTTCAACGACGTCAACAGGGAAGACCTGATCAAGTCGTTCAAGAATCGAGGGCTCAGCCAGGAGCAAGCGACCCAGGTCTTCAACGAGATGGAGTTCAACGTCGAGCTCGAAAAGGTCACCAGAAAGTCCGACACCACGGCAGTGGCCAGCATGACCGGAAACATGGTGATCAAGGTCGAGGGGCCGACGGGCACGCGGTCGACCGAAGAGAACATCGGCGGTGAGATGGACATGGTGGTCGAGGACGGCGAGTGGAAGATGTGCGACGGCGCCGCCCAGCCCACCGGCTGAAACCGCGACCCCGCTCCGACTTCCCAGCCGATAAGCCAGGACCGGGAAGTCGGAGCTGGTCACCCGGTGACCACACGAAGGCCACTCGGGTGGGGGTCAGCCCTTGCTCGGCCTGCGGTGCACCCGCAGCGGCGTGACCCCGTCGGCCAGTCTGCGCGTCACCAGCAGAAACGCTGTGTGGGCGACCATGCGGTGCTCGGGGCGCACCGCCATGCCCACCGCGTGCCACGGCCGCAGCAGCGTCTCCCAGGACTGCGGCTCGGTCCAGCCCTGCTGCTCGCGCAGCGCCTCGGTGACCGTGGACAGCTGGGTGGTGGTGGCCACGTACACCACGAGCACACCACCGGGCACGAGAGCGCGGTGCACCGTCTCCAGGGCCTCCCACGGCGAGACCATGTCGAGCACGACCCGGTCCACCTCGCCGCCGTCGTACTCGGTGACGTCGCCGACCCGCAGCGTCCAGTTGTCCGGCCGCTCGCCGAAGAACCGCTCGACGTTGCGCTCCGCGTGGTCGGCGTGGTCCTGGCGCACCTCCCAGGAGTCCACCGAACCGCCGTCGCCCACCGCGCGCAGCAGCGAACAGGTCAACGCGCCCGAACCGGCACCGGCCTCCAGCACCCTGGCTCCGGGCCGGATGTCGCCCCACATCAGGATCTGCGCGGCGTCCTTGGGGTAGATGACCTGCGCCCCGCGCGGCATGGACAGCACGTAGTCGGACAGCAACGGGCGGACCGCCAGATAGGAGGTTCCGCCGTTGGAGCTGACGACCGACCCCTCGTCGCGACCGATGATCTCGTCGTGCGGCAGCACACCGTGCTGGGTGTGGTACTCGCCGCCGGACTGCAACACGATCGTCTTACGCCGACCCTTGGGATCGGTCAATTGAACGCGGTCTCCCGCCTCGAACGGACCGCTGACACTGCTCACCTGTGCGAACCTCCCGCGAATGCGTCCACTGGACCGATGCGGACACGGCGGCTCATCCTGCCAGACGCGCCGTACGTCCCTACAGCTGCGCCCCTGCCGCTGAGGCCCCGCGGCGGAACAGCACCGGGCCGGGGGTCAGGACTGCGGCCCGTAGCGCCGTGCCGCGTCCCGTACGGCGGTACGGCGCAACACGCCGCAGGGTCTGCCCTCGGAGTCGACCACCAGGAGCTGCTCCGCCGACACAGTGCGCAGCCGGTGCAACACCTGTTCAGGGGACTCGTCGTGCAGCAGCACGGTCTCGGGCAGCACCTCCTCGGACGCCCGTTCGGCGGGCTCTCCGGGAGAGGTCGCGGCCAGCTGGGCGGCACGCGACTGGTCCAGCAGGCCCACCGCCACCCCGTCGGCCCGCACCAGCACCACGCCACGTCCCGCGGCGGCCGACAGCGCGTCGCCCACCGGGCTCTCCGCGGGCAGTTGCAGCACGGGCCGCAACAGGTCCGCCAACACCGCCCCGCTGGGCCAGCGCTCTCCCCGCCCGGCGGTGTACTCCGAGTACGCCCCTGCGAGCACGAACCAGGCCATCAGCGCACACACCGCCAGCCGCAACCACCGCCCGGGAGCGTCGCTCAGCGCACCACCGACCGCCCACCCGAGCAGCCCGAGCGCGACGACCACCGCCCCCAGAGCCCCCGCGACGGTTCCGCGGTGCCGATCGGAGGTCAGCCGCCAGGTGACCGCACGCAGCATCCTGCCGCCGTCCAGCGGCAGCCCGGGGAGCAGGTTGAACACCCCGACCGCGAGGTTGGCCACGCAGGTCTGCGCCACCAGCAGCCACACCGCACCGTGCGGCTGCAGCGCGAACCAGCCGATCCCGGTGAAACCGGCGAGCACCAGCGACACCACGGGGCCCGCCGCCGCGATCAGCCCCTCGCGGAACGCGGTGGGAGGGCTGCGGGCGATCTCGGATATCCCGCCGAGCAGGAACAGCCGCACCCGCCGCACCGGCAGGCCCAGGCGCAGCGCCACGAGACAGTGCCCGAGCTCGTGCAGCAGCACCGAACCGGCCAGGAACACGGTGAACGCGGCAGCGACGAACGCGCTCGCCCATATCCCCGCGTGCGGCAGCAGACCGCGCACCAGCGGGGTGTAGAGCAGCACGATGAGGACGGCGCCCAACCACCAGGACGGGGACAGCAGTACCGGAACCCCGACGACCCGGCAGAGCCGCAGCCCCGCACCGCCGGAACCCGCTCGCCTCTCCTCGGTGGTGGCCATACGAGCAGCCTAGAACGCCGCGACGACAACGAGCGGATCACGGTGCCGGGAACGCGGCGTGTCGTGGTTCCCGGTACTCCTCCGAGAGCCGTCTCCGATGCGAACGCTCCGGTGTGGCAGGACCGGCTTACCGGCCGGGTTCCCGGCACGGATCCTGCCGTGCGGAGAGCGGGAAGGAGTCCCACCACGTGAGCACCTCGGCGAACCGGGACCACGAAGCCCTACTAGGGTTGCCGGTCATGGCGGAATCTGCCCGGAACGAAACAGGCGGCGAGCTCGCGAGTTCCGCGCGCGGGGGATCCGGTGGGCGTCGTCCGGCGCTCTCACCGTCCCGCGCGAGCGATTTCAAGCAGTGCCCGCTGCTGTACCGGTTCCGCGCGGTGGACCGACTTCCGGAAACCCCCACGAAGGCGCAGGCACGCGGCACCGTGGTGCACTCGGTGTTGGAACGGCTGTTCCAGCTGCCCGCCGCGCGGCGGGACCGTGCCACGGCAGCCGAACTCCTCACGCCCGCCTGGCGGGAACTGCGCGCCGAGCAGCCCGAGCTGGCCGAGCTGTTCGCCGACGAGCACGAGTTGACCGAGTGGCTGGAATCCACCGGCGAGCTGCTCGAGTCGTACTTCGAGCTGGAGGACCCGCGGCGGCTCGACCCCGAGGCGTGCGAGATGCGGGTGGAGACCGAGCTGGACAGCGGTGTACTGCTGCGGGGATTCATCGACCGGGTCGATGTCGCCCCCACCGGGGAGGTGCGGCTGGTCGATTACAAGACCGGTGCCGCGCCCCGGCAGATAGGCGAGAACAAGGCGCTGTTCCAGATGAAGTTCTACGCCCTGGTGCTGTGGCGAACCCGAGGAGAGCTGCCCCGACAGCTGCTGCTGATGTATCTGAAGGACCGACAGTCGCTGGCCTACACGCCCGACGAGGCGGAGCTGCGTCGGTTCGAGCGGACGCTGGAGGCCATCTGGCAGGCCATCCTGCGCGCGGGACGCAGCGGCGACTTCCGCCCCACGCCGTCCCGGTTGTGCGACTTCTGCGACTTCAAACCGCTGTGCCCCGCACACGGTGGGACGGCTCCGCCCTACCCCGGTTGGCCGGAACCGGAACGACGAACCGCCGCTTCCGCCGAACACGGCGCCTGAACTCCGGCAGCAGTCCGAGCGAGAACGGCCGTGCGAAACGGATCACACGGCGGGATGACGAAACGGCGAAGGGAACCGCGTTGGCAGCGACGGAGGAAGTGTTCTACGAACAGCTCGACCACGGTGTCTTCCGCGCCACGGAGCACACCGTCGGGCCCTGGTCGGACAAGGCTCAGCATCTGGGGCCGGTGGCGGCACTGCTGGTACGCGGCATCGAGTGCTGTGAACCCGACGAACGCCGCTCCGTCCGGAGGGTGAGTGTGGACGTGCTCGGGCCGGTGCCGGTGGACGAGGTGACGGTACGGGCGGAGGTCGCGCGTCCGGGACGCTCCGTGGAGCTGGTCACCGCCGAGATCGCGGCCTCGGGGCGGATCGCGGCCACGGCACGGGCCTGGCGGATGCTGCGCTCCGACACCGCCGACGTAGCCCGCGACGACGCGCGGCGGCTCACGGATCCGGCCGAGTGCCCCGCGATGCCGTTACCGGCAGGCTGGGCGGGCGGCTACGCCGACGCACTGGAGTGGCGTACGGCGAGCACCGCGACACCGGAACCGGGCCACGCGGAGGTGTGGGCGAGGCAGCGCATGCCGCTGGTGGCGGGCGAGGAGCCGAGCCCGTTGCAGCGACTGTTCGCCGTGGCCGACTGCGCCAGCGGCGTATCGAGCAGTCTGCCGTTCGAACGGTGGGCGTTCGCCAACACCGATCTCACGGTGCACCTGGCCCGGCAACCACACGGCGAGTGGGTGGGGCTCGACGCGCGCATGACGCTCGGTCCGGACGGCGCGGGGCTGACCCGGACCACGCTGCACGACGCCGCCGGACCCGTCGGACAAAGTGCGCAGGCCCTGCTTCCCACTCGACTCTGAGATTCCCGCCCGAGTCCGGCGGGCCCGAGTCCGACCGGGAGCGCGAACGCGACTCATCCTCGCCCGAGTGCGTTTCCGCGCGGAAGGCCCGACATCGTGCGGGCGCTCGGTGTCGGGCCTTCCGCGGCTGGAACCGCTCGGCATCCGGAGCCGGAAAGCCCGGTCAGTCCTCGTAGGGATCGTAGTTGCCGGGAATCCCGTGGCCGCGTGACGCCTCCGAAGCGTCCACCAGCGCGAACCTCGCCCCGGTGGGATCACGCAACACAGCCATTCTGCCCAGGGAAGAGTCGTACGGGTTGGCCCGCACCCTGCCGTGCGCGGCGATGGCACGCCGGACCGTCTCGTCGGTGCCGATGTTCGAGTCGACACCGAGATAGATCAACCAGTGCGGCTCGGTCTCGCCGTTGATGTGATCACGGAGCATGCTGACGCGAGCCATCACCGACTCCTCACCCAGGTACCAGACCGAGTAGTCGAGTTGGTTCTCGGTGCCGAACTGCGTGGCGGTGTAGCCGAACAGCTCCTGGAAGAACAGATCGGCCGTCTGCGCCTTGATGGTGAGCAGCTCCGCCCACATGAGGGTGGCGGGCAGTCCCACGTCGAACTGCCAGGAGTCCTCCGGTTCGAGCAGTCCGAACTCGACGTCGGAGGGATCGGTGAGCACGGCCTTGGTGCCGATACCGCTGAGATGGCCGGGCGGCACGGTCACGGTGGCACCGTTGCTCTCGGCCTGCTCGCAGGCTGTTCGACAGTCCCCTGTGGCCAGGAACAACCGCCATCCGGCCACGTCCTCACCCGCCGCGCGCAGGCTCGCGACGGGAAAGTCGTCGTGCGTGGCGATCAGATGCTCACTGCCGTCCGATGCCCGGCGCTGTTCGTACCGCCAGCCGAACAGTGCCGTGTAGAACTCGCATGCCCGGTCGAGATCCGGAGTTATCAACTCGATCCAGCAGGGCATCCCCGCGTACAGCTGCCATTTCGGCGGCGCGGAGTCCACCGGGACCACACCCATGGGTCCTCCCGCTAGTACTTGGCGTCTTCCGGACACCATTATCCGCCGCGACACGCGCTGTATGTGCTGTTCGAATCACGATCCGATCACCTCACCGGAACGCACCGCTACCCGATGTCGGGGCACCCGCTCACGAGACGTGCCAGAGGTTCCGCCACCCCGAGCACCCTCGGCACCCGGGCGGGAAACCTCGATCACAGATAGCGGTAGACGTCCTCGGGGGAGAGGCCCCGCGCCAGCAGGATCACCTGCAGCCGGTAGAGCAGCTGGGAGGCTTCCTCGGCGAGCTGCTCGTCGGACTCGTGTTCGGCGGCCAACCAGACTTCCCCCGCCTCCTCCAGGACTTTCTTGCCCTGCGAGTGGATCCCCGCGTCGAGGGCGGCAACCGTGGCGGATCCCTCGGGCCGGCTGTGCGCGCGCTGCTGAAGCTGACTGAACAGCTCGTCGAAGGTCTTCACGACCGGTGATCCTTGCATCCCGCCACGCTCGGCCGAACACCGCCCGGCGTGCCGGACGCGGCGAGCTCAGCCGCGATGCAACAACGTACCGAGCTCAGCGGTGTCGAGCCCTTCCAGGGAGTCCCGGATGATGCACCCGAGTTCGGGCTCCAGTGGGACCTCGCAGCTCACTCCGAGCACCGCGCACCCCGCCGACACGGCAGAGCTCACCCCGGTGGGGGAGTCCTCGATCGCGACGCAGTGTGCCGGGTCCACGCCCAGTTCGCGACACGCGCGCAGATAGGGCTCCGGATCGGGCTTGTTGTAGCCGTCCACCTCGTCACCGCAGACGGTGACGTCGAACATCTCGGCACCGATGGTTCGCAGCGCGATATCGGTCAGCGACCGGATGGTGGAGGTCACCAGCGCGACCGGAACACCGTCGGTACTGACCCGACGGAGTGCCTGTTCGGCGCCGGGACGCCAGGTGAGATCGTTGTCGAGCATCTCGGCCATCCGCTCGATCACCTGTTGCCCCGCCGCCTCGATGTCGGCCGGGCCGGTGGACATGCCGATGTCGGCGAGCAGCAACCGCATGCTGCGGGACATGTTGGAACCGACCATGCGCGCACGCGCGGCATCGCTGATCTCGGCGCCGTTGGCCGCCGCGTAGTCGTCCATGGCGACCGTCCAGAGCTTCTCGGAGTCGACCAGGGTGCCGTCCATGTCGAAGAGCACGGCGGCGGGGAACTCCGGAACAGCGGACCGCTGGGACTCGGCGGCGCGAGGATCGGTTTCGGTCATCGAAGCGGGCCTCCCGCCCGTTCCCGGGACCAGGCTCCGGGACGGCCCGGGCAGGACGACCGTCGAAGATCGTTACACATGCGTCCAGCCTACTGGCTCGTTCACGGTGCGCAGTACGCGATGTGAGCACAGCCACGAGGGCGGTTACCGAGCGGGTACAGCACTCGGTGTCCATCATCTCCGACAGCGCACGAGGTGGGTAGTACCCTCGCCATGTGTCCGTACCTGCCCCACCTGCCGGTTTCACCCTCGAGAACAGCATCATAATCTGTGCTTTCGAGGGCTGGAACGACGGCGGCGACGCCGCCAGTACAGCCGTGGAACACCTCCAGCTCACCTGGGACGCTACCAGCTGGACGGAGATCGATCCGGATCCTTACTACGACTTTCAGGTGTCCCGGCCCACCGTCAAACTGGTCGACGGTGTGACGCGAGAGGTCTCCTGGCCGACCACGAGGCTCTCGGTGTGCCGTCCACCCGGTTGCAGCAGGGACGTGGTGTTGATACACGGCATCGAACCGAACATGCGTTGGAACGCGTTCTGTACCGAACTGCTCTCCCACATCGAGCAGGCGGGCGCCAGCACCGTGGTCAGCCTCGGGGCACTGCTGGCCGACGCCCCGCACACCCGGCCGATCCCGGTGACCGGCAGCGCCTACGACGCCGAGTCCGCGAGTCGGTTCGGCTTGGAACGTTCCCGCTACGAGGGCCCCACCGGCATCCTCGGCATCTTCCAGGACGCCTGCGTACAGGCCGGTATCCCGGCCATCTCGTTCTGGGCCGCGGTTCCGCACTACGTTTCGCAACCACCCTCGCCGAAGGCCACCCTGGCGCTGCTGCACCGCGTGGAGGAGGCGCTGGACCTGGAGGTCCCGCTCAACAATCTGCCCGAGCAGGCCGAGGAGTGGGAGAACACCGTCAGCGAGATGGCCGAGGAGGACGAGGACGTTCGCAACTACGTGCGGGCGTTGGAGGAACGTGGCGACGCCGAGAACACGCTGAGCGAGACCAGCGGTGAGACGATCGCGGCGGAGTTCGAGCGCTACCTTCGCCGCAGGGGCCCCGGCGGCCCCGGGGAAGGTGGAGGACGCGGTAAGGGTCCCGCCGGACCGAGCAAGAACCCGTAGCCGGAGCGGGCCCCGCGTGCTCGGCCGGGTGGGGCCCGGCCGAGCCGTCGCATCGGGAGCGGGGACCGCTCAGCCGTCGACCTCGCGCAGGTACTGCTCGGCCAGTTCCGGATCGAGGAACCAGTTGCCGAAGTCGGCCGGATCGTCGAAGCCGTTGACGAATCGCTTCCGGATGGTCGCGTTGCGCTCGGCACGGGAGAAGATGTCGAGCACGTGCGCCGGCGGGGGCTGCAGCATCGCGTTGGTCCAGGTGGTGGCCGGTTCGACCACGGACCAGTAGCGTTCGAAGGTTCGCCTCATCCAGTCGCTGTCGAACGGTTCGCCGCCCCGTTCCAGGATGCTCTCGAGGTAGGACGCGGCGCACTTGCTCGCGTTGTTGGATCCCTGACCGGTGATGGGGTCGTTGGCCACCACGACGTCGGCCATACCGAGAACGACGCCTCCCGACGGCAGTTCGCCCACGGGGTTACGCACCACCGGTGCGTAACCTCCGGAGAGGGTCGCCTGCGAATCGGTGAGCTCGGCGTGCTTGAAGCGCTCGTACTCCCAGGGGACGTACTGTCGCATCAGCTCCAGCATGCGCTTCCAGTGCTCGCCCGGGGCCGGTCTGTCCGACCAGCAGTCCAAGGGGCCACCCGGTATGCCCTCGAAGAACGGGATCTCGCAGGGCCCGCTCAGCGTCAGGCCGGGAATGACGAACAGCTCACCCACGCCGGGGACCACGTTGAACCGCACCGCGTCCGTGTCCGGGTGCTCCGGCCGACGATCCGCACCGTAGACATAGCTGACCGAGAGCACGCGCTGCGGGGTGTTGTAGGGCGAGCGGTCGGGATCTCGTCCGAACAGCTGGACGAGTTCACCCTTGCCCGCCGCGACGAGCACCAGTTCGTAGTGCCTGGTCAGCGAGTCCAGATCCGAGGTCGTCACCCCGTGGAAGATGACCTTGCCGCCGTTGTCCTCGAACAGCTCCAACCAACCTGCCATCTTGACCCGCTGGTCGACCGACTGCCCGTAGTCGTCCAGCATGCCGACCCAGTCCAGTGCCCTGGTGCCGTCCTCGGCCGCGATGGAGACGCCCAATCCCTGGATCCGCGGTGCGCGTCCCTCCCACAGGTTGAGCTTGTAGTCCCGTTCGTGCTGTAACGCGGTGTGGAACATGGCCTGTGTCGACATGACACGACCACCACGGATCTCCTCCGGCGTTCGCGCGGACATGATCGTGACGTCATAGCCGTGTTCCAGCAGGCACAGACCGGTCTGTAACCCGGCCTGGCCGGCTCCGACTATGAGGATCTTGCGCATCGCACCCTTCCTTTCACCCGACGAGACCCCTCCACGACGACACCGGTCCACACGGGACACGGCGACGAATCACGCGGCGCCGTGCGTCACGTTCAACCGCATCGTGTGGGTAACCAGCGTCCGTAAAGCATCTACAGTGGACAATGAATCACGTGCGTCGCAGGTGATCAATGGGACGTCCGGAGCGATCGCGAGTGCTTCGCGGATCTCCTCCAGCTCGTGGGTCAACGTTCCCTCGAAGAGGTTGACGGCCACTACGAACGGGATGTCCGAGTCGTGCTCGAAGTAGTTGATCGCGGCGAACGACTCCGCTATCCGTCTGGTGTCGACCAGCACGACCGCGCCCAGCGCGCCTCTGGCCAGGTCGTCCCAGAGGAACCAGAAACGGGACTGTCCGGGGGTCCCGAACAGGTAGAGCATCAGATCCGGGTGCAGCTGAATACGCCCGAAATCCATCGCCACGGTGGTGGTCGTCTTCTCCCCGGCGGGATCGAGATCGTCCACGCCTTCGCTGGCCTCGGTCATCCACGCCTCGGTGTTCAGGGGAGCGACCTCGGAGACCGACGATACGAATGTGGTCTTGCCGACTCCGAATCCACCCGCGACCACGATCTTCGCCGAGAGCATCAGCTCGGAGTGGTCACGCGGAGAGCTTGTTGAGGCCATCGAGAATCCTCTCGAGGATATTGTGATCGTAACTGTAAGCCTGTCCGGTGGGATGAATGACGATCGCCCCTTCCGTCGCCAAGTCGCTGACCAGCACTCGTATCACCCCGAGCGGGATGTTCAGCGAGGCGGAGAGTTCGGCCAGCGATATCGGCCGTCGGGCGTGCTCGTAAACCGACCGGGATTCCGGAAGCAACTTCTCGGCGAGCTCGGTGTCGTAGTCCGACGCCGAAATCATCGTTTCCACGAGAAGCTGGTGCCGGGTTCGGGTCCGTCCGTGCGTGAGCGCGTAGGGCCGCACCCGGCTACTGCGGCTTTCCCGCTGGTTCTGTGAGTGTGTGACCATGGGTCTTCCTTTAACCGATCAGTCACGCGGCCTTCGCGCGGTTACGACGCGCCTTAAGTCGGCACGGACCTCCGGTGTCAACGCGTGCCCGGTGTTTTCCACGAACTGGGTCATCTCGTAGGCGACTACGCGCATCTGCGCCTCGGCCGAGGTCAGTACGGCGAGTCCGGCGCCGGAACCGATCCCCATGAACAGAAAGTATCCGTGCCGCAGCCGGAGAATGATCTGTTCGCAATCACCCTTCTCGAACAACGAGGAACCGTGGTGCGCCAGGCTGAGCATGCCGCTGGAGATCGCCGCGAGCTGCTCGGCCTCATCGGAGGTGACCGATGAGGAAGCGGCCAGTGGCAAGCCATCCGCCGACAGGATCAACGCGTGGGTGGCGCCGTGCACCCGGTGCACGAAATCGTCGACCAGCCAGTCGAAATTCGCGGACTGGGCATTGTTTTCTGCAGCCGTCACTGCTGTGGCCTCTCGGCATCGTCGTTTTCGTTGTGCTGCCTGGCTTCCAGCTCGCCTTCGGCGAAATCTCCCAGGTCCGCGAGCAGTTGCTGATGGCTCTCGCGGATGTCGCGTTCCGTGTCGTCGGAGTGGGGTTCCGGGGCGGGCACGGCGGAGCCGCTGCTTCCGCCGGAGGAGCCCTTCAGACTCTGCGAAACCCTGCGTGGCAACCCGTTGGCCGTGGTGGCGGGCTGTGACTGGTCCTGCTGCGCCGCGGCCTGCTCCTCGGAGGGCCAGACGGGTTCGGCCGCCACCGCCGGAGTCTCCACACCGGCCTCCGTGGTTTCGGACGGGGTTTCGGCGACCGCGTTCGCCCGCGGCTCCGCGTTCGCCCGTGCGGAACGCATGTTCGGGATCGCCGGTTCCTCGGACACCGGAACCTGCCGTGACACGCCGGTATCGGGCGTCGCGTTCTCGTGCACCAGGGAGTGCGGCAGCAGCACCGAAGCGGTCGTCCCGTTTGGCGCACGACGCGCCAACCAGACCCGAATACCGTGTTTGCCCGAGATTCTGCGCACCACGGCCAGCCCCATGTGGCGCACCGCGTTGCGGTCGAGCACCGGGGCACTCGCGAGCCGCTCGTTGAGCGCGGAGAGCCTCGCGGCGGGGAGGCCGATACCGGCGTCCTCGACACGCACCATCATGCTGCCCTGTTCGGTCAGATGCGCGCTGATGGTCACGGACGAATTCGGCGGGGAATGCGCCGTGGCGTTGTCCAGCAATTCCGCCAGCAACCTGCTGACGTCGTCCGCGGCGAACCCGACCACGCCGAGCTCGGTCACCCTGCCGAGTTCCACCCTGTTGTAGTGCTCGATGGAGGACATACCCGCACGGATCACGTCGACCAGTGAAGCCGTCTCCGGCTTAGCACCACCGGCGTCCCGCCCGGCCAGCACACGGAGATTCTCACCGTTGCGCCGCAGCCGGGTGGCCAGGTGGTCGAGCCGGTAGAGACGGTCCAACGACTCCGGGTCGTCCTCTTCGGACTCCATCTGTTCCAGTTGTTCGAGCAGCGAGTCCACAAGGTTCAGATCACGCAGGGCGACACTGGAGCAGACCCCCGCCAACACATCCTGCGAACTCGGCTCACGCGAAGGCGAAGGGCCGATAATCTGCGCCACGGTGTCCCGTGAACGCTGCAGCAGTTGTCTGGTCGATCCCTCCAACCGCTGTCTCGCCGCACCGTCCCGTAACGATCTGCGCGAGCGTTCGAGCATCTCCCATACCCGACTCACCATCCCACCTCGCAACCAAAGCACCTATTACCGATCCGGGCTTCGTGCGGACTCGTGTCACGAGATCCAATCAGATCGGTTGGCGGAAGTCTACGTTGTGTTCCTATTGGCCGGTCGGGGTGGCCGGTGGTTGTCGCATATTACCGAAAATTCGACGGTCAAGAGCATTTTCCCAGCTCACCGGAACAAAAACCCGAGTCGAATGTCGCTACCACCATCTCTTCGCCCGGCCCGACCCGACCTGTCGGGAGAAGTACCGGCGTGAGCGGCGAAAACATCGCACACCCGCACCACGACACGCGGTACCGTCGCGGTACAGGGCAACCGGGGCGAGACCGAGGAAACTCTCGGAAACGTGTCGCACACGCCGAAGTCGACAACCGCGGAATGCCGTGAGAATCGCAGGAAGGGGCCACGGAGCGGGTTCCTATTGCCGCCGGAAACGGAGAATGCCGCCCGGCGACGAAAATCCGCCAGTCGTGGATATCCGCGCCGGCCACCGCGCCCGACGGGATTTCCGAACCGGAGCCGGAAGCGGCGCCCCCGCGGCGGGGGCGCCGAACGTACTTCCGTTCCCCGGTTCCGAGGACGGCGGGGTTACAGGGCCACGCCCAGCAGGGCGTCCACCGCACGGCGAATCGTCGAGGGCGCGGTCGTGTCCTCGCCCCCCTCGTACAGCGCCTCGTCGACCCAGGCGTCCACGGCTCGCAGCGCCCCTTCGGTGTCGAGGTCGTCGCTGAGCCGTTCCCGCAACCGGTCGAGAGTCGAGTCGGCGGCGGGCCCCTCCGACAGCCCCACCGCCTGCTTCCAGCGGGAAAGCCTGGCAGCGCCGGTGGTGAGCAGATCGGCGTTCCACGAACGATCGGCACGGTAGTGACCGCTCAACAACGCCAACCTGATGGCCATCGGATCCACTCGATCGCCACGCAGCCGGGAGACGAACACGAGGTTGCCCTTGGACTTGGACATCTTCTGCCCGTCCAGTCCCACCATCCCGGCGTGCGAGTAGTGGCCCGCGAAGGGGTGTTGTCCGGTCAGCGCTTCCGCGTGCGCGGCGCTGAACTCGTGGTGCGGAAAGGCCAGGTCCGAGCCGCCGCCCTGCAGGTCGAACCCGATCCCGAGCCTGTTCAGCGCGATCACCGAGCACTCCAGGTGCCAGCCGGGACGACCCGCACCGAGCTCGGAGTCCCAGGAGGGTTCGTCCGGGCGAGCCATGCGCCACAGCAGAGCGTCGAGCGGGTGCTCCTTGCCCGGGCGGTCCGGATCGCCACCCCGGTCCGGGAACACCTCTGTCATCTCGGCTCCGCTGTAACGGGACTCGTACCCGAGCCTGCCGGTGGCGTCGTGCCGGAAGTAGACGTCCGGGAACTCGTCGTCGACCCGGTAGGCCGCACCGGAGGAAAGCAGTTTGGTCACGGCTTGCTCGATCTCCGGGATCGACTCCACCGCTCCGACGAAGTCCCGCGGTGGCAGTACGCGCAGGGCGGCCATGTCCTCGCGGAACAGCGCGGTCTCGCGCATCCCGAGCACGATCCAGTCCTCGTTGTCGTGCGTGGCACGCTCCAGCAGCGGATCGTCGATGTCCGTGACGTTCTGCACGTAGTGCACATCACTGCCGTTGTCCAACCAGATGCGGTGCACCAGGTCGTAGGCGATGTATGTGGCGGCGTGACCGAGATGGGTCGCATCGTAGGGAGTGATGCCGCAGACGTACATCCGCACCCCAGAACCGGTACCGACCGGTCTCACTTCGCCGGTGGCAGTATCGAACAGTCGCAACGGATGCGCAGTACCGGGCAGGCTGGGCACGGAAACCGATGACCAGGGTTGCATGTGTCCGACCCTAGCCGCCACGGTTGAGTGACCCGTGACGGGCCGGAGCTTTCCCGCCCAGGGGCCTCCGACGTCAATTTCTCGCGAAATCGCCGCGCCAGTACGGCGGTGCGGCAGGGTCGGCGTCAATTTCTCGCGAAATCGCCGCGAGGCGCCCACTCACGTGCCGGCTACCCGACCAGGCACGCAACCGCTGTCGCTGTCCTCAGAAGGGGGGCCAGGGTATGGCGGGCCACTCGCCGGAGGGCGCCGGGAACACCCCGTCCCGCAGCAACCGGTCGATCCGGTCCCGCAGGGCCTGAACTTCCTTCGGGGTTATGTGCTCGACCAATCCGGCGGCGAACTCGCCGTCCAGCTCAGCGCGCAACCGTTCCAGGGAGCGGACCTCCGTCCCGTGGAGGGCTTGCCCGAGCCAACCCCACAACACGGTGCGCAGCTTGTCATCGGCGTTGAGACTCACACCGTGATCGATACCGAGCACCCGCCCCCGCGAGGTGCACAACACGTGACCGCCCTTCCGGTCCGCGTTGTTGAGCACCACGTCGAACAGGGTCAGCTTACGCAGCTCGTCGTGGTCGGAGTGGGCGAGCACGACCGGCTCCCCCTGGTCGTCCCGCGCGTGCAGCACGGTCAGCCAGTTCGAGGGCACTTCCTCGGGAGTGCGGATGTCGACCAGCTCGGACTCCTGCTCGGTGTCCACCCACAGTTGCACCATGCCCGGCCCGTGGGGGCCGTCCCGTAACAGCGTCGGCGGCACCAGATGCCATCCGAGCACTTCGGAAAGCAGATAGGCGGCGACCTCACGACCGGCCAGTGTGCCGTCCGGAAAGTCCCACAGCGGCCGTTCACCACGCACCGGCTTGTAGACGCAATCGGCTCGCAACCCGTCGTTCTCCACCGTGCACAGCAGGGTGGCGTTGGAGGCCTCGACGAGACGGCCCCGGACCTCCAGGCTCCCCTCGCGCAGCAGCTCGACAGCGACGTCGTCGGCGAGCACGACCCGCTACTCCTCTTCCGAACGGCGGTAACCGTTCTGCCGTGGGCAGATGTGGCCCTCCGGATCGAGCGGCTCCGAGCAGAGCGGGCACGGTTTCCGGCCCGCCTCGATCACTCGCTGCGCGCGCTCCGCGAAGGCGCGCGCGTGCGCCGCGCTGAGGAACACCCGAACCGCGTCCGGTCCTTCGTCGGTGTCGTCGAGCACGACGGACTCGTCGACCTCCTCCTCGGTGACCGCGAGCAGTTCCACGACGACCGCCTCGGTCTCGGCATCCCAACCGAGCCCCATGGTGCCGACCCGGAACTCCTCCTCTACCGGCACCTCCAGCGGGCCGGAGTCGACCAGTTCGTCCGGTGGTTCGGAGGGCAGTTCGGTGTCGAACCGGCGCTGCACCTCTTCCAGCAGGGCGTCGATGCGTTCTGTCAGCACCGAGACCTGCTGTTTTTCCAGTTGAACGCTCACCGTCCGCAAGTCCTCGGTGGCCTGCAGATAGAAGGTGCGATCGCCGGGCTCACCGACCGTTCCCACGATGAAACGGTCGGGCTGACGGAATACGTGGATGACACGAGCCATGACACCCTCGACACTAAGTCACAGCGCTGCTGATCATGCAGCCCCTTCCCCTCTCGCACGAAAGGGGATCGTCCCTGGCAGCGTCGATATCGATCTCACCCGCCGGGCGGATCGGCCCGCGACCACCCCACCGGGACGATGTTCGCCGCCCGCGAACAACAGTCACCGTTCCGCACGGCCACGAACCGAACGGCGCTCGGACACACCCCGAGAGGTATCTGTCACCAAACGTAGCAAAACCGGGACCGAAAGTGACGTGGCCGTGCACACCTCGCCACGCCCCGAGCGGTGCACCATGAGGTCATGCCGACGATCACAGCAGCACGCATCATTCCTCCCCCTCCCCGCGTCGGGGACACGGTCGCGGTGGTCGCCCCCGCGGGCCCCGTGCCGGAGGAGCAACTGCGAACCGGTGTCGAGCTGCTCGAATCGTGGGGGCTGCGGGTCAGAGTCGGCGATCACGTGAGGGACCGGCATCCCCGGCTGGCCTACCTGGCCGGTTCGGACGCCGATCGGGCAGCGGACCTGGAACGAGCGTGGTGCGACCCCGAGATCAGCGCGGTGTTGTGCGCACGCGGTGGCTACGGCAGTGTGCGGATCCTGCCGCGGCTCGACTGGCCAGCCATGGAACGGGCCCCGGGCAAGCTTCTGGTGGGCTCCAGCGACGCGACGGCGCTGCACGAAACGATCGGCCCGCGGCTGGGAATGGCCGGGCTGTTCGGGCCGATGATCGCCACGAGGGCCTTCACCGAGGACGCCACCGCCCGCGAGCACCTGCGTCGCGCCCTGTTCGAGCCGGCGGGGACGCGTCTGAGCGGCCCGCACTCGGCTGCGCTGCGGAGTGGGCGCGCGGCAGGGGTGACCCACGGCGGCAACCTGAGCGTGCTGGCCGGACTGCTCGGCTCCGGAGAGCTGCCCGAACCACCGAATCCCGGGCTGGCACTGCTGGAGGACGTGACCGAGCAGCCCTACCAACTCGACCGGTACCTCACCCAGCTGAAACGGGCGGGGTGGTTCGAGACGACCACCGGGGTGGTGTTGGGCTCCTGGCAGGACTGCGGACCGGTCGAGGGCGTACGTGCGACGCTGCTCGACATCCTGGGTGATCTCGGTGTACCGGTGTTGTGGGAACTGGGATTCGGTCACTGCGACGGCCAGCTCACGGTGCCGCTCGGGGTGAGCGCCGAGCTCGACGCCGAGGCGGGCACCCTCACGCTCGACGGGACCGGAACCGGCTGAATCGTGGCCCGGCGGCGGGCCGACCTCGCGAGGGGCGGTGGTACGAGGAATGCGGGTACGTTCCACCAGTCGGGAGCTGTTGGCCGTCGAGCTGAGCGAGGTGCTGCACGAGGGCACCCGACAACCCTGGTGCAGGGTGGCGCTCGACGGACATCCCCTCACCGGCACGAATGAGCTGGCCGATTCGCTCGCCGAACAGCTGCGGCTGCGGGGAAGGCACGTCCTGCGGGTACGCCTGTGGGACTACGTCCGTCCGGCCTCGCTTCGGCTGGAGCGGGGGCGCGGGGACCCGGACTCCTTCCGGTTCGACTGGTTCGACTTCGGCGCCCTGACCAGGGAGGTCCTCACGCCGCTGCGGCCGGGAGGCAGCGGTCTCGTCCTCCCCGCCCTGTGGGATGCGGAACTGGACCGTTCCCCGCGCATGGAGCGCGTGCGCCTCACCGAGGGCGGTGTGGTGGTCGTCGACGGCCCGTTCCTGCTCGGCGGCGGACTCGAAACGGATTTCGCGGTACACCTGTGGATGTCCGAGAAGGTACTGCTGCGACGGGTCGCCGCGGAAAACGAGTGGCAGCTGCCCGCCTTCGACGACTACCAGCGGGAGATCCGCCCCGACCTGCTGGCGGATCGACTGGTCCGGATGGACCGTCCGGAACGTCCCGCGATAGTGGACTCGTTGGGCTGAGAGCGCACGACGAACACGCTGACCCGCTCGTCCTTCGGTCGAGCACTTCGAAGACAGGTACACCGCGACCGGGGGAATGCCGGAAACGAGCGTTCAAGAAACACTTCGCTCGAACGAGGGAACCGCCGCGAGCAGCTCCGTGGTGTACTCGTGCTCGGGATCGATCAGAACCCGCTCAACCGGTCCCGTCTCCACTATCGCACCTGCCCGCATCACCGCCACCCGATCGGCTATGTTCCACGCCAGCCCGAGATCGTGCGTGATGACCAGGCTGGACACACCTCGCTCGCGCCGCAGCCGCAGCAGCAGCGCCAGGATCTCACCGCGCACCGTGGCGTCCAACGAGGCGACCGGCTCGTCGGCGACCAGCACCCGCGGACACAGCACCAACGCACCCGCGATGACGACACGCTGCCGTTGCCCACCGGACAGCTCGTGCGGGAACCGCCCGGCGAACTCCTCGGCGGGCCGCAGCTCGGCCGCTTCCAGCGCCTCGTGCACACGGGCCGCCTCGTCGGCCGCTCCGCCGTGCACCCGCAATCCCTCCGCCACCGCCTCGTAAACGGTGTGACGGGGGTTCAACGCGCCCGTGGGATCCTGCAGCACCAGCTGCACGTTGCCCCGAAAGTCCCGCAGTCGCCGCCCGGAAGTGGGAATCGGGCGCCCGTCGTAGTGGACCACCCCGGTATCGGGGCGCCGCAGTCCGAGCAGGGTGCGGGCCAGCGTGGTTTTCCCGGAACCGGACTGACCGACCAGTGCGAGTATCTCGTCACCGGTGACGTCCAGATCGACCTCGCGCACCGCCGGTACCCGGTTGCGATGGCGGTCCGTGAACTCCACGCTCACCCCTTCGGCCGACAGCAGCGGTCGCCGGGTGGAACCGGCCGCCCCGACGGGCTCACCGGCCCCCTGATAGCGGGAGGCGGTATCACCGATCGTGGGAAACGCCGCCGCCAGCTCTCCGGTGTGCTCGTGCTCCGGAGCGCTCGCGAGCCTGTGAGCGGGACCTTCCTCCACCAGCCGTCCCCGATACATCACCGCCAGCCGCCGACAGCTCGCCGCCAGTACCGAGAGGTCGTGACTGATCATCAACAACGCGATGCCGCGCTCGGCGACCAGGCGCCGCAACAGGGACAGCACCTGCGACTGGACCACCACGTCCAGCGCGGTCGTGGGCTCGTCCGCGATGATCAGGCGCGGCTCGCAGGCAAGGGCCATCGCGATCATCACACGCTGTCGCTGCCCACCGGACAGCTCGTGCGGATAGGCGTCGCGACGCCGAGCGGGAATCTCGACCCGCTCCAACAGCTCGACCACCCTGGCGCGCGACACCGCCGCCGAGAGACGCTCGGAGGAGTGCAACCGGATCGGTTCGGCTATCTGGTCGGCGATGGTGCGAACCGGATTGAGCGCGTGCATGGCCCCCTGGAAAACCACCGAGGCACTCGCCCACCGCGCGGCGCGCAACCCGCCCCAGGTGAGTCGCTCGATGTCCTGACCGTCGAGCAGAATCGTGCCGTCGACGTCGGCCGAACGCGGCAACAGCCGCAGCACCGCCAGCGCGAGGCTCGTCTTGCCGCAACCGGACTCGCCCGCCAGTCCCAGCGTGGCGCCGGGTTCCAACGTCAGGTTCGCGTCGATCACGGCCTGTCGCGGCCGTACGGAACCGCGATAGGTGACCGAAACCCCGTCCATACGCAGTATCGGATTCATCGGCGTGTTCCCCGCAGTCTCGGATTCAGCACGGTTTCCAGCGCACGGCCGCACAACGTGAAGCTCAGCACCACGATCGCGATGCCCAGACCGGGTGGTAGCAGGTACCACCAGGCACCCGCCGTCACGGCTCCGGTGTCCATGGCGGACTTGAGCATCGATCCCCACGAGATCATGGACGGATCCCCCAGCCCCAGGAAGGAGAGCGTCGACTCGGCGATGATCGCGCTGGCCACGGTGAGCGTGGTGGTGGCGAACACCAGCGGCAGCACAGCGGGCAGCACGTGCTTTCCGAGCAGATGCCGATGTCCCCCGCCGAGTGCTCTGGCTCGCTCGATGTAGGGACGCGTTTCCACCGTGAGCGTCTGTGCCCGCACCAGTCGGGCGGTCTGCGGCCAGGAGGTCACCCCGATGGCGAGCACGATGGTGAACACTCCCCTCGACAGCACGGTGGACAGGGCTATGGCCAGCACCAGCGCGGGCAGTACCAGGAAAAAATCGGTCACCCGCAGCAGCAGTGTGGCGACCCAGCCACCGAAGTGGGCGGCCAGCAACCCAACCACTGTTCCGATCACCATCGACAGCGCCGCCGCGGACAACCCGACCAGCAGCGACATCCGGGCTCCCCACCAGGTCAGCAGCAGCACCGAACGCCCCGACTCGTCGGTTCCCAACCAGTTCGTCGCGCTCGGCGGTCGCAGCGGCTCCCCCCGCACCCTGGTGACGTCGAGCCCCTCGGACCGGGTGAGCACCGGCGCCAGCAGGGCCAGCCCCACGACCAACAGCAGCACGGCCAGGCCGAACAGCCCGCCCCGGTCGGCGCGGTAGACACGCCATCCCTCGGCCAGGGCGGCCACCCGACGCCCCGTCACTCCGGTGGGGTTCGGCGGGGCGCTCACGAGTCACGCACCCTCGGGTCGAGGAGTCGGTAGATCAGCTCGGCCAGCACGTTCATCACGATCACGCTCCCTGCCAGCACAATGAACGTTCCCTGCAACAACGGCAGATCGGGCACCCGCAGCGCCTCGTAGGTCAGCAACCCGAGTCCGGGCCAGGAGAAGACGGTCTCCACCGTGATCGCCCCGGCCACCACCAGCCCGAGGTGCAGAAAGATCAGCGTCACGGTGGGAAGCAGGGCGTTCGGCACGGCGTGCCTGCGCCGCACCAGATCCTCGCGCAGTCCCTTGGCACGGGCGGTGGTCAGGTACTCGGCACCCATCTCCTCTAGCAGCGAGGTGCGCATGACCATCATGAACTGCGCGTAGATCACCGCCACGAGCGTCAGGCACGGCAGCACCAGGTGGTGGGCCACGTCCAGCACCCGGGCGACCACGCCCGGCGGAACGTCGGGAGAGGACATGCCGGCCACGGGGAACAACCCGGGAAGCGGACCGACGCCGACCCCGAAGGCCATCAGCAGCAGCAGTCCGAGCCAGAAGGTGGGTACCGACCACAACGTCAACCCCACCGAGGTGAACCACCGGTCCACCGCACCGCCCTGCCGCCAGGCGGCACGGGTTCCCATCCAGAGCCCGACCAGCACCGCCAGCACGGTGGCGGTGCCCACCAACAGCACGGTGGGACCGATCCGCTCGACGATCAGTTCCGCGACGGGGCGGTTGTAGATGTAGGACGTCCCCAGGTCGCCGTGCAGCAGGTTCAGCAGAAAGTCGCGGAACTGCAGGTACAACGGCTGGTCCAGGCCGAAGCGGTGGCGCAGCGCCGCCAGCTGTTCGGCGCTGACCGGTGTGGACCTGGTCATGGTGCGAGCCGGATCGCCCGGCAGTACCCGGAACAGGAAGAAACCGAGCACTGCCACCAGGAACAGGCTCACCACACCCCCGCCGACCTTCGCGGCCACGAACCGCAGCAGTGGTGGCGGCCCACTCGCGGGGCCGCGGGTCTCGAGTTCGTCACGAGTGTCCGTCATGGCCTATTCCCGGTGTTCCGCTGTACGTCGACGACGCGCCGCCACGGACACGACCACGATCGCGCCGAGCAGTAGCACTCCGACGACGACGAAGGCCGCCGAGCGATATCCGGCACCACCCGAGGCCGTTCGCGCCTGTTCGGTGGGACGGGCTCCGTAGTAGCCCCAGTAGCCCTGCTGCGCGGTGATGACCCCGCCTTCGGACGGCTGCCGCTCGAATCCCGCGAAACGGTCGGAGCGGTACGCCTCCAGCGTGTTGGGGTAGAACAGGATCAACCCGGTGGCCATCCGGTGGAACCGGCGCTGCGCCTTTCGGATCAGGTCGACCCGTCGGGAGTGGTCGAACTCGGCGAGCTGTTGGGCGTAGAGCTCGTCATAGCGCCGGTCGCAGAGGAAACTGTCGGGCAGACCGCCGCCACCAGGCTTGGGCCTGGCACCGCAGGTCTGCAGTCGCAGCACGTAGTCCGGGTCCGGATTGACCGACCACCCGCTGACCACCATGTCGAAGTCACCGGCGGTGGTGCGCTGGTTGACCTGGTTGTCCGAAACCGGTTGTGGCCTCACCCGGATTCCCAACCGGGACAGCCACTCCTTGACGAACTTCCCGACCAGCGCGTCGGTGGGCGAGTCACCGTGCAGCACGAACTCGAAGTCCAGGGCCCTCCCGGAGGGGCCGCGGCGAACCCCGTCGGGACCGCGGGGATAGCCCGCCTCGTTCAGCGCCCGGTTGGCCGCTTCGATCGAGAACGGGCGTCTCGCCTCCGGCGGAGGGGTCCAGTAGTAGTCCTCGAATATCGGGGGCAGGTACCCCGCGCCGACGGTTCCGTAACCGCCGAGCACCCGCTCGACGAGGCGTTCACGGTCGATGGCCCGATCGATGGCCCTGCGCACACGGGCGTCGCGCAACGCGGGATGCCCGGTCCCGATGGGATCGCCCGCGCTGTTGGCGGCACCCGGGTTGAGCACGATCTCGAAGAACCGCCGCCCCTTGCCGCGTACCCGGCGGATGTCGTCGGTGCCGCGCAGCGCGTCGAACTGGGTGGGCGTGAGATCGCGGACCACGTCGATCTCGCCCTTGCGCAGCGCCTGCACGGCGGCGTCGCTGTTCTCGAAGTTGACGAACCGCAGCCGGTCGACCGTGGGAGCGCCACGCCAGAAGTCCTCGTTGGCGCGCAGCGTCAGATACTGCTGGGGACGGTACTCGGTGGCCACGAACGGACCGCTTCCCACGACGGGCATCCGCTGGTTGGCGAACTCGGCCACGTTGTCGATCCTCGACCAGACGTGGCGGGGGACTATCGGGGCGGCGATGGAGCGCATGGTGGCCTGTGGACTCTCGGTGCGGATCACCACGGTGCGATCGTCGGGAGCGGTCACCGAGCTGAAGTTGTCCACGTAGTTGCCGTTGGCCGTGGCCGCGGCGGGGTCGTTCATCATCCGCTTGAAGGTGTAGGCCACGTCGTGGGCGGTCACCGGCCTTCCGTCGGACCAGTGCACTCCCCGCCTGATGTGGAACGTCCAGGTGAGCTTGTCCTCGGAGGACTTCCAGTCGGTGGCGAGTTCCGGTACGACCGAGAAGTCCTCGGCGCTGTAGGTGGTCAGAGTGGGGTAGATCAACCGGAACACGTCGGTCGAGGCGAGGCTGAACCCGAGGAACGGGTTGAGCGAGTCGAATTCCTGCTGGATACCGACCCGAAGGGTGACCCCTCCCCCGTTCGGGGAATCAGCGGCGGTAGCGGGCTCGTGCTTCCCGAAGGCGGGCACCAGCGCCGCGAGGAGCAGCGTGAGGATCAGCAGCAGGGCGCGTGGGGCCGCTCTCCGAGCCCCTGAAGATCTCACACCCACTGTGATCACCCTTTCGCTCTTCGTGACGAACGAACCACTCGAAACGGTTCCCGGTCAATGATTCACCGGTTCGGCGTGGCGAGCACGCCGAAACGCCACGCGCGGTTCGGGAGTGCCCGGGACGGCGCCGGGCGTCTAGGGTGGACGACCGTGCGGATCCTGATCTCTGCGGACATGGAAGGCGCCACCGGTGTCACCGGCACGGACGACGTGGTGGCGGGCACCGAAGCCTGGCAACGGTTCCGAGAGCTGTTCACCGGCGACGTCAACGCCTGCGTGGCCGGGCTCGCGGCCGGTGGCGCGAACGCGACGCTGGTCAACGAGGCGCACTCGATCCAACGGCACCTGCTGCTGGAGCGACTCGACACGCGTGCGCGCATGCTGACCGGACGCCACAAACCACTGTCGATGATGGAAGGAATCGACTCGGGCGTGGACGGAGTGGTGTTCCTCGGCTACCACACCGGCGCGGGTGCCGACGGCGTCCTCTCACACACCTACATGGAGAACGGACTGCTCGGGGTGTGGCTGAACGGCGCGCACGCGAGCGAGGGCAGGCTCAACGCGGCGCTGGCCGCCGAGTACGGGGTGCCGGTACTGCTGGTCACCGGCGATGATCTGACCTGCTCGGACGCGCGGGAATACACCCCGGGCAGCCACACGGTCGCGGTCAAGGAGTGCGTGAGCAGGTACGCGGCGGTCTGCTCGCCGCCGGAACGCACCGCCGCCGACATCAGCTCCGCCGCCGAGCTGTCCATGCGGCAGGCGGGACGCGGCACCCCGAAAACCTCGGCCCACCGGATCGAACTCGAGTTCACCGGTACGCACCTCGCCGATGCCGTCGAACTGATTCCCACTGTGGAACGAACCGGCGCTCGTGCGGTGGACTTCGAGGCAGCCGACATGACCACGGCGATGAAAACGTTCAAGGTGATCACGACCGTGGCCTCCCGAGCCGTGCAGGAGCTCTACGGCTGATCGGAGTCTTCCGGCCGGGTTGTCGAGCTACTCGCCCGGCGGAGCCTCCCGAGTGCTCTCGCTCCGGGAGGTCCGACAACGGGTAGTGACGACCGGAGCCAACTACCGTCCCCAGCGAGCCTGTTGCCAGTGGACCGACTCGGGACGGGCACCGGTGCTGACGAACTCGTCCAGCGCCGCGCGGAGCTCGGCGAACCCCAGCACCGAGTCGGCGGGAAAGGCCAGCGGGCTACCGAGGTCGAAACGCAGCACGGGGGCCTGTGGATCGGGATCACTGCTACGGGTCTGCCAGGAGGAGAGCTGCCCCTCCTCGTCCTCCTCGGTGTAGTTGAGCACTCCCATCTCGTCGTCGGCCGAGGTCACGACCCGAATCCCGCTGTAGGGGCCGGGCTCCTCCTCGTTCTCGTACGGACGGTCCCAGACGTAGAGCTGGCAGGCTCGGCCCTGTCGCGGTGGCCGAAGCAACTTTTCCACCAGTTCACGCTTGCGCTCGTCGCGTTCGGCGTACTCCCGTTCGTCACCGATCACACCGGTGGCGACCGTGATCCCGAGTTCGGTGTTGCGCGCTCCGACGGCTTCGGCGCGGAAGGCGTCGAGCTCGGCCCGGGCCTCTCGCAACGCCCGCAGCGCGGCCCCTTGGTGGAACACCAGATCCGCCCAGTACGGATGTTCCATCACCCTGTTGAGGTCCGCGTAGACGGACTCGGTGGTGTCGAGCAGCTTGTCCACGTGGTCCAACGGCACGTCCGTCAAGCGGGCGAAGATCTCCGCGAGGTTCCCCGGCGCGGTCGGCTCGTCGTGTGACGGCGGATTCGACATGCCTTCCGTGTTCCAATCCGTGTACCCGTTTCCCTGGTGGCACCCGTTAGAACCCACCAAGCTGTTGCGATCATGCTGCCAGCCTCGGGGTACGACCGAACGGGCCGGTGATCGAAAGCGATGTCGGTCGGCTCCGGGGCCGCTCGAGAGATTACCGTGGGTACACGCAGTGATCCGATACGGCACCGGCGGAAATCACCGAACGGTGGACAACGCCGCGCACGGCTCGGCTCCCGGTTTCCGACGACCGGCGCCGGGTTCGCGGCACACATCCCGAGGCACCCAGCTAGGAGTGATCTGTCACACATGGCACAGCCTCGGGGATTCCGCTGCGATTATCGGCTCACGACACCAGAATCCAGCCGAGAGGACGGCATGACGGACGGTTCGCACGCACGCAAGCACGCCGAACGGAGCCTGCAGGACCTGGATCGAGCGGCCGAGCACAACAGGGCCGCACTGGGTGAGGCGGCGAAAACGCTGATCGACTGCGTCGAGGCAGACGGTCTCGTGTTCACCGCGGGTGCGGGGCACTCCCTTGCCGGTGTACTGGAAAGCTTCTACCGAGCAGGAGGACTGGCCGCGGTTCGCCCGCTGTACCACCCCGATCTGCTCCCGCTGCACGGCGCAGCGACCAGCACGACCACCGAACGGCGCGAGGGACTCGCCGAAGACGTGCTCCGGGAATCGGGGTTGCGCGGCGGCACCGATGTGCTCGTGGTGTTTTCCAACTCGGGGATCAACCCCTATCCGGTGGAACTGGCGGCCACGGCACGCCGTGAGGGATCACAGGTCATCGCGGTGACCTCACCCGCCGCGGCAGCGGGAGCCCCGCGACGCACGGAGGCGGGCACACTGGCGGATCAGGCCACGGTCGTGCTGGACACCATGGTGCCCGCGGGCGACATCACACACCCGGAGCAGCGACCGGCGACGGCACCGGGGTCGTCACTGGCCAACGTGTTCCTGTGGAATCTGCTCATGGTCGAGACGTACGAACGTGCCAGTGAGGCCGGCATCTCGCTGCCGTGGTGGCGCAGTTCCAACGTTCCCGGCGGTGACGAGGCCAACGCCGAGCGGCTGGAGCACTACGGCAAGCGCGTACCGCGGCTGCGCTGAACCGGCGAGCACGCCGGGAGTGGTCATGAATCGACTCCCCACCGGTGTCGCGACTGGTCTAGACCGAAACGGGCAGGACCGTCGCGACCCGGTGCCGCCCCGGTGGAGCCGGTCGCCGCTGTGGGCGCGCTCAACCCGAGGCGCGGCCCGGTGCGGCCCGTGCCCGACTCCCTTTCCACGGCCCGCACCGTCCGAACAGCTGATTCCGCCGGAGCTCTACTCGCCGCCGGAACCACCCATCAGCTCCCGCAGCCTGCGCAGCTGGGCCGCTCGTTCCGCGGCGAACTGCTGCTCGGGATCCTCGGCCTCCTCCGCCTGGGACAACAGCGCGAGGGTCTCGCGTACCGCCCCGGTGGGCGACCGGATGATCGCCTCGACGAGCTGATCGGTCGCGTCCTCCAGATGCTCGGGTTCGACCACCGAGTTGGCCAACCCGATCCGGGAGGCCTCATCGGCGTCCACTTCCCGCCCGGTCAGGCACATCTCGACGGCTCTGGAGTAACCGACGGCCCGAACCAGCGGCAACGTGCCCCCGAGGTCGGGAACCAGACCGAGACTGGTCTCGGCCATGCGCAGCTTGGCGTCGGTGGCCAGCACACGCATGTCACAGGCCAGTGCCAGTTGGAAACCCGCGCCGATGGCGTGCCCCCGAACCGCCGCGATCGTCACCCGCTCGGGATCACGCAACCAACTGAATCCCTGTTGGAACGCGGCTATCTCGGCGTCACCCTGCTCAACCGGGCTGGAGGCCAGCGACAACAGCCCGGGTGCACCGTCGACCTGTTCGGATTCGAACAGTCGCCGATCCAACCCGGCGGAGAACGCCCTCCCCTCCCCCCGGACAACGACGACGCGCACCTCGGGTGCGAGGTTCTGTCCGATTTCGCGTAACGCCTTCCAGGTGTCCGGCGTCTGCGCGTTGAGTTGATCCGGTCGATCGAGAACGATCGTCGCGCGGGAACCGCGCAACATCAGTCGAACGTGCCCACGATCCAGTACACCGGGATCAATTGCCGATTCCGTCAAACGGGTCCTCCGTCGCTACACACCAGCGGTCGGGATGACAACCACCCTAGAAGACCGATCATGGTGCCGCGATCGGAGGCCGCGTGGTACGGACCGTTCGGACACGGCGTGCCCGGTGCCGACAGCGTGCCGGGCACGCCGCAGCCGTGGATACCTATTTCTTCTTGGAGCGGGTCGCACCACCGCGCCCCCGCAATTGCACTCCGGACTCGACCAGTACGCGGTGCACGAAACCGTATGAACGACCGGTCGCCTCCGCCAGGGAACGAATGCTCGCCCCCTTCTCGTACTTCTTCTTGAGGTCACTGGCCAGTTTGTCTCGTGCGCTTCCGGTGATTCGCGCACCCTTCTTCAGATCAACCACTGTGTCCCCGCCTTCCCCGTAGAACAGGTCGGGCCGCTCGCGACCCCTGTCAGGCCAATGATCGAACAGGAAAGCCGGAAACGCCAGACGACCTTGCCAACAGATCCCGCCCAACGGGCGGATATATTCCTATTGATCATGGAAATCAGGTATTGCGGGACACAAAACAAGATCAACATTTCGTTTCCGACACACGCGCTTCCGTTCAGTGAGAGCGCGGACACGAGAATGAACCGCGCCACGTCCGGCATTCACCGAACCGAATCGGTACAGTCCGAATGATCGAACGGGACGGCGCGTGAGCGAACCCCGTCGGCCGAGCCCGAGTCGCGGCGGATGCCCCGAACCGTGACCGACCTCGTGCGTGCGCCCGGAGCGGAACGGGAGAGCCCCTGCGCTCCGCCCCGGCGACCCGCGCGGAGAGCCGCCTTCAGGCGAGTTGCACGAAGTCCATGTACTCCTCGGACCAGTGGTCCTCACTGCCGTCGGGAAGCAGGATCACCCGCTCCGGCTCCAGCGCCTGCACGGCTCCCGGATCGTGTGTGACCAGCACCACCGAACCGGTGAAGCTGCGCAGCGCGTCGAGCACCTGCTCCCGGCTGGCCGGATCGAGGTTGTTGGTCGGCTCGTCCAGCAGCAGCACGTTGGCGGCGCTGGAGACCAGCCCGGCGAGCGCGAGCCGCGTCTTCTCCCCGCCGGAGAGGGTTCCGGCCGGCTGCTGCAACTGTTCACCCGCGAACAGGAACGCGCCGAGCAAGGTGCGCAGCTCCTGTTCGGAGGTGTCGGGCGCGACCGCGCGGATGTTCTCCCAGACGGTCGCGTTCGTGTCCAGCGTCTCGTGCTCCTGCGCGTAGTAGCCGATCCGCAGGCCGTAGCCGGGTTGGACCTCGCCCGCGTCCGGCGTCTCCATGCCTGCCAGCAGCCGCAGCAACGTGGTCTTGCCCGCACCGTTGAACCCGAGCACCACCACCTTGGACCCGCGGTCCACCGCGAGGTCGACCCCGCTGAAGATCTCCAGCGAGCCGTACGACTTTGACAGTCCCCGCGCCGTCATCGGTGTACTGCCGCAGGGCGCGGGCGAAGGGAACCTGATCTTGGCGGTCCGCTCGGTGGGCTGGTCCTCGTCCAGCTCGGCGATCATCTGGTCGGCACGCCGCGCCATGTTCTTCGCGGCCACGGCCTTGGTCGCCTTGGCCCCCAGTTTGTCCGCCTGCGCCTTGAGGGTGGCCGCCTTCTTCTCGGCGTTGGCCCGCTCCCGGCGCCTGCGCTTCTCGTCGTCGGCGCGGGCCTCCTGGTAACGCTGCCAGCTCATGTTGTAGACATCGGCGACGCCGCGCGCCGCGTCCAGGTACCAGACCTTGTTGACCACGGCGTCGATGAGCTCAACGTCGTGGCTGATGACCACCAGGCCACCGTCGTGGACCTTGAGGAAGTCCCGCAGCCAGTTGATCGAGTCCGCGTCGAGGTGGTTGGTGGGTTCGTCGAGCAGCAGCGTGGTGTTGGAGGCACCGCCGGGACCGGTTTCCGAAGCGGCGAACAGGATTCTGGCCAGCTCGACACGCCTGCGCTGCCCACCGGACAACGTGCTCAGCGGCTGTTGCAGCACACCGTCGGGCAAGCCGAGATTGCTGCAGATGCGCCCGGCCTCGCCCTCCGCGGCGTAACCCCCACGGGCGGCGAACCGCTCCTCCAGCTTGCCGTACTTGCGGATGGCCTTGTCCCGCGCGGAGTCGTCGACGAACTCGGCCATCTCGGACTGCGTCTTCTCCATGTCGCGCAGGATCCGGTCCAGCCCGCGAGCCGAGAGCACCCGATCCTTGGCCGTGACCGACAGATCCCCCTCCCGGGGATCCTGCGGCAGGTAACCGATCTCGCCGTGGCTGGTGATCTCGCCGCCGTAGGGCTCGCCCTCACCGGCCAGCACGCGCAACGTGGTGGTTTTGCCGGCGCCGTTCCGACCGACCAGACCGACTCGATCACCGGGCTGAACACGCAGTGAGGTATCCGCGAGGAGGATACGGGAACCGGCCCTGAGTTCGAGGCCACTGGCAGAGATCAACGCAAACTCCGGATCGAGACATATCGACGAACGTGCTTGTCAGTGCGCACCGTCTTCCGGCGGCCACGCGACCGTGAACCGCCTCGGTCGCTTCCGCGCGGGACGACTCCCCACGACAGCGGAAAACTTCACGGCGCGAACGGCACGCGGCGGCGCCCACGTGTGTGGGGCGCACCACGGGCAAGCCACGGCCCACGGGACCGCAACCATCCGGTCACGCGGCGGGAACTCCCCATCGACCTCGGCACACCGGGCACGACGACCGATGTCCGTCCACCACACGCGCCGCGACGGAAAGCGATCACAAACCACCGCAATCATACCGGCCGGGCGACGGGGTTTCGACAGCTGCTCTGGTTGTTCACCCGCGTTGCCGAGCCCGCCCGGCGGCGGAGACCCACTACCGCGGTTCCCGGACCTCCACCTCGACCGAGACCGCACGTTCGGCGGCCTCGCGCAACACCGCCAGCCTCGGCTCGGGAGTGTCCAGCACGCGCGGCTCGGCCGCGGCCAGCATTTCGGCCAGGCGGGAATCAGCTGCCAGCTCGTCCAGCGCCGCGCGGTCGCCACCGAGCACGACGCCGTCCAATTCCCGCCGCACCGGAAGCAGCAGTTCCGCCGCGGCGTCGGCGGCCGAACTCACCGCCTTGCGCGACTGCCCGGCCCGCCTGCGCGCGTAGCGCTTCTGCGACCAGCCACCGGCCTTGGTCCGCCCCTGCACGTAGTGGCGATCGGTGGTCGAGGACACGACCTCGCCGTCCAGCACCACACCGATGCTGTGGGCACCGTGCCGCACCAGGATCAGGCCGAGCCGTCGTGAACGCGAGACGTGTTCGAGCAGTCCGGATATCGCGAGCCCCTCGGCCGCACCACCCGGCTCTGCCAGTCCGCCGAACGGAACCCGCACCACGGCCTCCGCACCGTCGACGGCGCTCACTCGTACGACGTCGGCCGCTTCCGAGGTCCGGGCCACCCCCTCGTGGCGCCGCCCGAACCGCTCGAACCAACCGGCCAGCCGATCCGGTTCCACCTCCACCGCTCTACCGCCGCCGGGTAGTTGCCGCACCCTGCTGCTCACGGTTCGGGGATCATACTGTCCACTCGTGCCTTCCCGGAACCGAGGAGTCCGAGAACGGGCCACTCAGAGCACGAAGGTGTCGGACCACAGCTGCGTGGTGCGGCCGGACAGCGATTCCAGCAGGGCGGCTGCCTGCTCGTCGGTGAGCGAGGCGACGAAGTCGATGACGGCCCGCCCCCGAGCCATCCGTTCGAGCTGCTCCCGGTCGGGGGACTCGGACGAGGACCGCTCGGAGTGCGGGAGCAGCGAGGTGGGATCGTCACGCCGGACCGCGTCGAGCTCGACGGCGGCGTGCTCGAACAGATCGCGCAACCGGTGCGGCAGCCTCGCGGACTCGCTACGGTCGATCAGCCACTCGTCCAGCGCCTGCACCAGTTTGCTCAACAACCGGTCCTGACCGCGCTGGTGCAGCGCGAGATCGGGGCGCTGCAGCACGAACCGGCGATGCACGAACTTGAGTATCTGCACCTCGTGCCACTGCTCGCGGTCCAGCACGACGTGGCCGGAACGCGTGGTCGGATCGGGCTCCACCCGCACGCCACGCACCAGTCGACGCGTCCAGGTTCCGGAGAAGGCCGCGACGGCACGCTCGGCCTGCTTGGAACGGTCGAACGGCTGTTCCAGCAGTTTGGTGACCAGGTCGGACTGCACCTTCTTGACCGCCCCGACGAAGGCGTCGTCGGCGGCGATCCAGGAGTCCTTGACATGCAGGCGCCTGCGCAGGCTCTCCAGCGAGTACCCCGGAGATTCGGATCGGCTTCGCAACTCGGCGTCGTCGAACCTCGCCAGTTCCGCCGCCCTGCCGAGCCATTCGGTCAGTTCGGTGGAGACCGTCGCGTGCTGCAGGATCCCCACCCGGTGAAAGTCCTCCAGGTCGTGGATGGCGTAGGCGATGTCGTCGGCGGTGTCCATGACCGATGCCTCGACGGTCTGCTGCCAGCCCGCCAGCGCCGCTGCGAACGGGGCCCGGCAGTCCAGCATGTCGTCGAGCTCGGTGATGTAGGCGGAGAACTTGGCGGCACCGGTGCCGGGCGCGTCCTCCGGTTCGGACGCGCCCCGAGGCGGTAACGGCAGCGAACGCGGATCGGGTGCCGCGAGCCGGGTCCAGGGGTACTTCAGCAGCGCCGCCCGCACCGCGGCTGTCAGGTCGAGACCGTCCCCGCCGCCACCGCGCACGTCGATGCTGCTGACGATCCGGAAGGTCTGCGCGTTGCCCTCGAAACCGTCGACGAGCCCGAAGCGCTCCCGCGCGATCCGATCCAGCACCCGCTCGCCGAGATGGCCGAACGGCGGATGCCCCAGATCGTGCGCCAGGCCCGCGCTTTCCACCACGTCGAGATCACATCCGCCGAGCCGCGTCACGGCGGCCCGACTCTCCGGATCACCCAACAGGCTCTCCCCGACGGCCCTGGCCACCTGGGCGACCTTGAGACTGTGCGTCAACCTGTTGTGCAGCAACAGTCCGGATCCGCTCGGACTGACGACCTGGGTCACGCCGCCGAGGCGGGCGAAGAACGCCGAGCCGGATATGCGGTCCCGGTCGGCCCGGAACGGGCTCGCCGCGAGATCGTACGGCTGGGCGACGTGAGCGGGCTCCGCCGCGGTGCGAACGAGGTGGCCGCTCCGCGCGGTTCGCCCGGACGGCGGCTGGGGCTCCATACCGCAACGCTAGCGCGCCCACCACCGGCTGCCCCGTCGCGAATCGCCGTGATCTGATGGACGCATGGTGGACGTGCTGGTGGTTGGAGGTGGCCCGGCGGGCAGAGCGCTGGCCGCGGCTTGCGCCGACACCGGACTGCGGGTCACGCTCGTCGACCCCGCGCCGCGACGACCGTGGCCGAACACCTATGCCTGCTGGCGGGACGAGCTGCCCACCGCGGTAGCGGAAACCGCGCTGGCCCGCACCACGAGCAGGACGACCGCGGTGGGAACGCGACCGCATCTGCTGCACGGCGAGTACTGCGTGCTGGACAACCCGGCGCTGCGGCGGCTGCTGCACCGCGACGGGATCCGCGAGGTCACCGGCACGGTCGGCGAGGTGGAGCACGACACAGCGGGACGCACGGTGCGGCTGCGGGACGGGCGCGAACTGCGCGCGGCGGTACTGGTGGACGCGTCGGGCAGCAACCGGGTCCTGTCGGGTGGACGTGTGGACCGGTTGGCCAGCGAACAGACCGCCGTGGGCGCGGTGCTTCCCAACGAGCACGCCGAGCGACTGGTCGGTGTGGACCGGGGCGTGTTCATGGACTGGCGACAGCCACCCTCGAACGACGATCCGTGGCCGAGCTTCCTCTACGCCGTCCCGCTGCCGGGTGACCGAACGCTGCTGGAGGAGACCGCCCTGGCACGTCGTCCGGGGCTTCCGTTGGCGACGCTGCGTCGACGGCTGTGGGCCCGGCTGCGGGCGGCGGGGGTGACCGCACCCGGCCGGACGCCCGAGGAACGAGTGCGGTTCCGACTGGACGATCCGGTGCCCGAGCGGCGGCGCACCGTCCCGTTCGCGACGGTGCCGTTCGGCGCCGCCGCGGGCCTGATACACCCGACCACGGGTTTCAGCGTCGCCGGTGTGCTACAGCTGGCGCCGCTCGTGGCCGCGGCCCTGAGCGACGGTCTGGAGCGGGATCCGGTCACAGCGGCTCGTGCCGCCCGCGCGGTGTTGTGGCCACTTCCGGCACTGACCACACGGCGGCTGCGGTTGTGCGCGGCCGAGGGACTGTTGGCGATGCCGCCGCGAATGGTTCCGGGCTTCTTCGACGTGTTCTTCGACATGCCGCCCCGGAAACAGCGGGCGTTCCTGACGCCACTGGCCTCACCCCGGGAGTGCCGCGAGGCCATGACCGAGCTGTTCAAACGATCCCCCTGGTGGCTGCGACGACGACTGGTCGTGGGCGGGCTGGCCGGTCCGGCTTCCTGACGGGCCCAACCCCGGAGCGGTGTTCGGCACGCCCAGTCGCTCGCACGAAGCCGGCGCCCGCGCGGAATCGGCCGCGTGGCTGGTTTCGCCTCGCGAGCGGTCTCACCACGGGAGCCCCTCACCTTCGACCAAGCACGACGCCGCACCTGGCGGACACGTTCCGCCAGCCGAACGGAGCAGTTCGCTACGCCGCGTGCCCACCCCTGGTCATCGTGTTGTGCCGGTTACCACATTCTCAGCTCGCGCTTGCTGCCACGACACGAGCGAACGCGCTATGTTGTCGAAGGACGACGGACAGGAGCGCTTACATGTCATTGAACAGCTGGTGAACGGGCTCGCCGAGACGACATGAATCCCGGCAACATCGATCACGTGCTAGGACCGGCCAACGATGTGCGGTTCGCCTTCCAGCCGCTGATCAACATCCGTACGGGCGCGGTGGTCGCCGTGGAGGCGCTCGCCCGCCCCGCCGACGGACACATCACGGACTTCTTCCGAGAGGCCGCCCGGCAGAAACGGGTCGGAGAGCTGGACGTGGATCTGGCGGTCTCCGCCGTGGACCGTGCGCACGAGCAGCAGTCGCTGCTGCCGCTGCACCTGAACCTCTTCGGCGGAACCGTGACGCACGAGTCGCACCGACTGCGCGCGCTGCACGACAAACTGGCCGAGGTGGGGCGACGCGCCACGGAGATCACGCTTGAGCTCGCGCCGCCGTTCTCCCGACTCGACGGGCGGAAACTGCGTTCGGAGGTGGCGAACCTGCGTTCGCACGGCTACCGGATAGCGGTGGACGGCGTCGGCGACGGCGACATACCGCTGACGCTGCTGGCCGAGCTGGCACCGGACGCGATCAAACTCGACAAGGGGGTCATCGAGGGGCTTCCCGACAACGCGGGGCAGGCCGCGCTGCTGGAATCGCTGCAGGGACTGTGCAACGCCACCGGCGCCATTCTGATCGCCGAGGGAGCGGAGCGGGAGGAGCAGCTGGCAGCGCTGCGCGCGGCGGGTGTGCGAGTGGTCCAGGGCAACCTGCTGGCCTCGGCGGCACGGCGTCCACCGACCTCACTGCAGATCCCCGAGGCAGTGGCCGAGAGCGACGAGTCGTACGGCGGCTCGAAACCGACCCCCGCGGGCCCCCGGGTGACCGAATTCCTGTCCCCCGCGACGATGCTCTCCCGGGACGCCACGGCGGACTCGGTACGCGGCGTGCTGGCGGACCATCCCGAGATCAGCGGGGTGGTGCTGGTGGACGAGCACAACCGCCCCGAGTACTCGATAGACCGCAACCGGTTCCTGCTGGCGGTAACCGGCCCCTACGGTCACGCGCTGCACGCGCAACGCCCGGCGGCACGCCTGGCCGACGAACCCAGGCTGGTGAACACGGCCACCACGGCGATGGAAGCACTGACCCTGGTCAGTGGGGCCGACCACACCCGGGTGCACGACGACGCGATCGTGGTGGACGAGGCGGGCAGGTGCCTGGGAACCGTGCGCGCGGTGCATCTGATCCGCGGCATGGCGGAGTTCAAGGCGGAGCAGGCGGCGGCGCTGAATCCGCTGACCAGACTTCCGGGCAGCGACGCGATCCAACGCGACGTGGACGGCCGCATCGCCGCGGGCGAGGTGTTCGCACTGAGCTGGCTGGACATCGACGGGTTCAAGACGGTCAACGACACCGCCGGGTTCTCCGCCGGTGACGAGCTGATCCGCTCGGTCGGCAGAACGCTCACCGACGCGGCGACCTCATTGGGCTCGGTGCGGGTGGGGCACGTGGGAGGGGACGACTTCCTGCTGGTAGCCGATCTGGACGATCTGGTGAACCTGGCGCGGATGGTGCTGGACCCGCCCAGACGCGCCGGAGGCATCGACGTCACCCTCTCGCTTTCCACGCTGGTGTGCACGCAGACCGGAACCACCTCCTACCAGGACGCCTCGCGGCTGCTGGTCCCGCTGAAGAAGCACGCGAAGTCGCTGACCGGCTCCAGCTGGGTGATGTCGCGGATCGGTTCGGACCGGGTCGACGTGTTGCGCGGTTCCCGCGAGGACATCCCCGAGCAGGGCGAGCCGGGATTTCCCACCCGCGATCCGGACCCACCTCCACCACGTCCGGGTGCCCCCGGGGCCCGTCACCGGGACGGCCACTGATCAGCTCCGCGCGGTCGGAGAACGACTCCCCTGCCGCTTCCGGCCGAGTGACCGCCACAACCGCAGCGGCAACAGCCCGAGCAACGGAGCGCGTTCACCGAGAGCGGCGCGATCCTCCCGGTCCAACGCGGTGGCATAACGCGCGGCCAGCTCGGCTGTGGGGTACCGCTTGCTCGCGCCGGCTCCGCAGCCGCGCTCGCAGTACCACCTCAACTCCGCGTCGACCGCGCGGAAACGATAGCGATGCCCCAGCACTCGACATCCGATCATGTGGGAGGCATACCCGGCGACCTGCGCGGGTAATCCCCGTGGGCGATGGCGATCGAACTGGGGACGATCCGAACTCACATCCCGGCACGGCTGGACCGGCTGCCCTGGTCCCGATTCCACTGGCGGGTGGTGATCGGGCTGGGAACCGTGTGGATCCTCGACGGTCTCGAGGTCACCATGGTCGGATCCGTGGCGTCCCGGCTGACCGAGTCCGACAGCGGTATCCCCATCAGTTCCGGACAGATCGGCATCGCCGCCGCGATCTACGTCCTCGGGGCCTGTCTGGGGGCGCTGTTCTTCGGCCAGCTCACCGACCGGTTCGGCCGCAAGAAGTTGTTTCTGCTGACTCTCCTGGTGTATCTGATCGCCACGGTGGCCACCGCGTTCGCCTTCGCCCCCTGGTACTTCTACCTGGCCCGGTTCGTCACCGGAGCTGGAATAGGCGGCGAGTACGCCGCGATCAACTCCGCCATCGACGAACTCATCCCGGCACGAGTACGCGGCCGAATCGACCTGATCATCAACGGGTCTTACTGGCTCGGCGCGGCAGGCGGTGCGGCAACAGCGGTCTTCTTCCTCAACCGGGCCGTGTTCGACGCCGCCGTCGGCTGGCGAGTGGCTTTCGGTGTGGGGGCGGTGCTGGGCCTGGGCATTCTGCTGGTACGCAGAAACGTCCCGGAGAGCCCGCGCTGGCTGTTCATCCACGGCTACCAGGAACAGGCGGAACGGATCGTGGACCGCATCGAGCGGGACGTGGCCGAACGGAGCGGCAGCCGGTTGGAAGAACCCGGCGAATCGATCACCATTAGGCAGCGGCGATCCATCCCGTTCCGCACGATCGCCGAGACCGCCTACCGGCGCTACCCCCGCCGTGCGGTGCTGGGCCTCGCGTTGTTCATCGGCCAGGCGTTCCTGTACAACGGTCTCACCTTCAACCTCGGAACCCTGCTGAGCACGTTCTTCGGCGTCTCCTCGACGATCGTGCCGGTGTTCATCGTCATCTACGCGCTGAGCAACTTCACCGGCCCGGTGCTGCTGTCCCGGCTGTTCGACACGGTGGGCCGGATTCCCATGATCGCGGGATCCTACATCGGCTCGGCACTGCTGACGGTGCCGCTGGCGATGCTGCTGCTCTACGGGATGTTGAACCGCTGGACGTTCCTGGCGCTGCTGGTGGGGATCTTCTTCCTCGCCTCCGCCGGTGCCAGCGCCGCCTATCTCACCGTCAGCGAGGTGTTTCCGATGGAGACCCGTGCACTGGCGATCGCGTTCTTCTACGCGGTCGGCACCGCGGTCGGCGGAATCACGGGGCCGCTGCTGTTCGGCCAGCTCATCGAAACCGAGCGGGTGGGGAACGTGACCCTGGCATTCCTGATCGGTGCCGCCGTGATGTTGCTGGGCGGGATCGCCGAGCTGACGCTCGGCGTACGCGCCGAACGCTCCAGCCTGGAGAACCTGGCCAAGCCACTGACGGCCCACGAGGCGGAAGGCACCGGCTCGTCCGGCCGGTAGGACCGCTTCCTCCGAGCCCCGCGGCGGGTCGTGACGGAGTCCCGCCCGACTCCCGCTGCAGCCCCCGGCCGACCACGAGAACGAAGGCCGACCACACGAACGAAGGACGCCGGTTCGACGGGATCCGACCCGTGAACCGACGTCCCCGATGTACGTCCGCAGGACCACCGCTCCGGAGTCGTCCCGGAGCGCTCGGGTCCCGGAGCGAGAGCCGGCGGGAGGTTCCGCCAAGCGAGCACCCCGACCGGAAAACCTCGATCAGAGGGTGAAGCCCAGTGCCCTGAGCTGCTCACGCCCCTCCTCGGTGATCTTCTCCGGACCCCACGGCGGGATCCACACCCAGTTGATCCGGAAATCGTTGACGAGACCACCGTTGGGACCGCCGGTCAGCACCGAACGTGCCTGCTCCTCGATCACGTCGGTGAGCGGGCACGCCGGCGAGGTCAACGTCATGTCGATCGAAGCCGAGTTGTCCTGCTCGACCTGGACACCGTAGACCAGGCCGAGGTCGACCACGTTGATCCCCAACTCGGGGTCGACGACGTCCCGCATGGCCTCTTCGACGTCCTCGACGGCAGCCAGTTCGGCCGTGGCGGCCGGGGGCTCCGGCATGCCTTCGACTCCGCGCACCACCTCGGTACCGTCCTCGGGGGCGGCGGTGCCCCGCTGCTCCTGCGTCTGTTTCTCGGTACTGGTCATGACGCTCCCACCTCATCGACAACACGCGATACAGCGTCCCGGAATGCCATCCAACCCAGCAGTGCACACTTGACCCGCATCGGGTACTTGGCGACCCCTGCGAAGGCGACTCCGTCCTCCAGGACGTCCTCGTCGGGTTCGACCTGGCCGCGGCCTTCCATCAACTCGGTGAAGACCGCTTGCTTGTCCAGTGCCTCTTGCAACGGACGGCCCACCACCAGGTCGGTCAGCACCGAGGTGGCAGCCTGACTGATCGAGCAGCCCTGTCCGGCGTAGGAGACGTCGGCCACCGTCGCCTCCGTACCACTGCCGACCAACCGCACCCGCAACGTCACCTCGTCACCACAGGTCGGGTTGACCTGGAACGACTCGGCGTCGAACGGTTCCCGCAGGCCGTGCCGGTGCGGATTCCGGTAGTGATCCAGGATTATCTCCTGGTACATCTGTTCGAGCTGCATCACCACATCCTCAGCCTGCCGTCGGTGTCACCGCGAAGAAACGCTGGGCCTCGCGGACAGCATCCACCAGAGCGGTCACCTCGTCCAACTCGTTGTAGAGGTAGAAACTGGCCCTGATCGTGGCGGGCACACCCATCCTGCGGTGCAGCGGCCAGGCGCAGTGATGGCCCACTCGTATCTCGACGCCCTGGTCGTCCATCACCTGGCTGGCGTCGTGCGGATGCACCCCGTCTATGACGAAGGACACGGCACCACCACGGTTCTCGGTGTCCACGGGGCCGATGATGCGTACCCCTTCCACGGCGGACAGCTCGCGCAGCGCACGCTCGACCAGCCGGTGCTCGTGCGCGGACACCCGCTGCATTCCCACCACGGACAGATAGTCCACGGCAGCGCCGAGGCCGACCACCTGCGAGGTCATCGGAACGCCCGCCTCGAAGCGCTGCGGCGGTTCGGCGAAGGTCGAACGGTCGATGTGCACGAGTTCGATCATGGATCCGCCGGTGAGGAACGGCGGCATGGCCCGAAGCAGCTCGTGCCTGCCGTAGAGCACCCCGATGCCCGACGGGCCGAGCATCTTGTGCCCGGAGAACACCGCGAAGTCGACACCGGCCGCGGCGAAGTCGACCGGCCCGTGCGGGACGGACTGACACGCGTCGAGCACCACGAACGCGCCGACGCGGTGCGCCCGATCCACGATGGCTTCCAGGGGGTTGACCGTGCCGAGCACGTTCGACTGGTGAGTCACCGCCACCACCCTGGTGCGCTCGTTGATCAGGGCGTCCAGCTCCGACAGGTCCAACCGGCCCTCGTCGGTGACCCCGAACCAGCGCAGCGTCGCACCGGTCCGCTGGCACAGCTGCTGCCACGGCACGAGGTTGGCGTGGTGCTCCATCTCGCTGACCACGACCTCGTCACCGGGGCCGATCCGGAACCGTTCGGCCTCCGGACCGGCGGTCGCCGCGTTGCTCATGGCGTAGGCGACGAGGTTGACACCCTCCGTGGCGTTCTTGGTGAACACGATCTCGTTCGTCGCCACACCGACGAACCTGGCGATCTTGGCACGCGCACCCTCGTAGGCGTCCGTGGCCTCCTCGGCCAGCTGGTGAGCACCACGATGCACCGCCGCGTTGGAGGTCTCCACGAAGGAGCGCTCCGCGTCGAGCACCTGGGTGGGGCGTTGCGACGTCGCCCCGGAGTCCAGGTACACCAGGGGACGCTCGTCGCGCACCGTGCGCCGCAGGATCGGGAAGTCGGCGCGCAGCGCCGCCACGTCCAGCGGTGCCGGTGCGGTGCCCGCACCTGTCTGCGTGGTGTCCGACCCCCGGACACCGGGAGGCTCAACGGTCATGACTGCGCGGCTGCCTCCTTCTTCTCCGTGAAGCGGACGTAGCCGGACTCCTCGAGCTCGTCGGCCAGCTCGGGACCGCCGGACTCGGCGACCTGGCCCTTGACGAACACGTGCACGTAGTCGGGCTTGATGTGCTTGAGGATGCGCGTGTAGTGGGTGATGAGCAAGACACCTTTGTCACCGCTCTCGGTGTAGCGGTTGATGCCGTCGGAAACCACGCGCAGCGCGTCCACGTCCAGACCGGAGTCGGTCTCGTCGAGGATCGCGAACTTCGGCTTGAGCAGGTCGAGCTGCAGGATCTCGTGACGCTTCTTCTCACCGCCGGAGAAACCCTCGTTGACGCTGCGCTCCGAGAACGACTCGTCGATCTCGAGGTCGCTCATCGCCTGCTTGACCTCCTTGACCCAGTGCCGAACCTGCGGGGCCTCGCCCCGGGTGGCGGTGGCAGCACTGCGCAGGAAGTTCGACATGGAAACGCCCGGAACCTCGACCGGGTACTGCATGGCGAGGAACAGGCCCGCGCGAGCGCGCTCGTCGACGCTCATCTCCAGGACCTCCTCACCGTCGAGCAGCACCGAGCCCGAGGTGACGTTGTACTTGGGGTGTCCGGCGATCGCGTAGGCCAGGGTGGACTTGCCGGAACCGTTCGGTCCCATGAAGGCGTGGATCTCGCCCGAGCGCACGGTGAGGTTCACGCCGGTGAGGATCTCCTTCGAGCCCTCCTCCGTTTCGACCTCGGCGTGCAGGTCCTTGATCTCCAGGGTGGCCATCGTGTTCGTCTTCTCCAGGTGGTTGCGCGAAAAGCTGTGTCTTGCTGCCGCGTCAGCGGCGGTGGGCGGGCGGCCGAAACGCCGAGCGTTCCGGCCGTGGCCGGCTCATGCTCCGACCGCCGCCAGTTCCTTGTCGATCGCGGCTTCCAGCCGCTCGCGGACCTCGTCGACCGTGATCTTCTGCAGGAGCTCGCCGAAGAAGCCGCGTACCACCAGCCTGCGTGCCTGGTCGTACGGAATCCCCCTGGCCTGCAGGTAGAACAGCTGGTCGTCGTCGAAACGCCCGATCGCGCTGGCATGACCCGCCCCGGCGATCTCACCGGTCTCGATCTCCAGGTTGGGCACCGAGTCGGCACGCGCTCCCTCGGTGAGCACCAGGTTGCGGTTCAGCTCGAACGTCTCGGTCCCTTCGGCCGCCGCCTGGATGAGCACGTCACCGATCCAGACCGAGCGGGCCGAATCGCCCTGCAGCGCCCCCTTGTAGGTGACGTTGCTGCGGCAGTTCGGCTGCGCGTGGTCCATCAACAGCCGGTGCTCCAGGTGCTGACCGCTGTCGGCGAAGTACACCCCCAGCACGTCGGCGTCGCCGCCGCGGTCACCGAAGGTCACCTTGGTGTTGACCCGCACGAGGTCGCCGCCCAGCGAGGCGGCGAAGTGGCGGAACACCGCGTCCTTGCCGAGGTAGGCGTGCTCGGAGGAGACCTGGGTGGCGTCGTCGGCGAAGTCGTGGATGGTCACCACCGACAGCTGTGCCGAGTCCTCGGCGATCATCTCGATGTTGTCGCCGATGATCCCGGAACCGCGGTAGTCCAGCACGACCACGGCCTCGGACAGCGGTTCGGCCCGGATCTGCAGGTGTCCGTAGGCGATCCGATCCTGGCCCGGGCCGTGCACGGTGACGGTGACCGGGCCGGCGGCCTGCGTGTCCTTCGGGATCGTGACCACGGTGGCCTCGGTGAACGAGCTCCACGCCTGGGCGGCGATCCGATCGGCGGGAGCTCCGGCCGTGCCCAGCCGCTCGTCGGAGCGGTCCACGGTCTCCACCTTCACGGCGGAGTCCCCGCTGACCTCCACATCGAGCGAACCGGTGGCCTCGGCCGAGCCGTCGTGCAGTCCGCGCAACCGCTTCATGGGCGTGAAGCGCCAGTCCTCCTCACGTCCACCGGGCACCTCGAAGGCACGCACGTCGTAGGAGGTGAAGCGGTGCCCGCGGGAACTCCGCGGCGGCACCGCGGAGTTCTGCGGATCGCGCTCGTCGAGGCCGTTCCGGCCGGACGTTTCGAGAGTCGACTCCGTCATCAGCCGACGGCCCCTTCCATTTGCAGCTCGATCAGACGGTTCAGTTCCAGGGCGTACTCCATGGGGAGTTCGCGGGCGATCGGTTCGACGAACCCGCGCACCACCATGGCCATCGCCTCGTCCTCGGTCAGCCCCCGCTGCATCAGGTAGAACAGCTGATCGTCACTGACCTTGGACACGGTGGCCTCGTGGCCCATCGTCACGTCGTCGACCCGGACGTCCACGTACGGGTATGTGTCCGACTGACTGATGTTGTCCACCAGCAGGGCGTCGCACTTGACGTTGGACGCGGAGTGGTTGGCGCGCTTGGCCACCTTGACCAGCCCGCGGTAGGAGGTGCGCCCACCGCCGCGCGCGATCGACTTGGAGACGATCGAGGAGGAGGTGTGCGGCGCCATGTGCTCCATCTTCGCGCCCGCGTCCTGGTGCTGGTTCTCACCGGCGAAGGCCACCGAGAGCACCTCGCCCTTGGCGTGCTCGCCCATCAGGAACACCGACGGGTACTTCATGGTCACCTTGGAGCCCAGGTTGCCGTCGACCCACTCCATGGTGGCGCCCTCTTCGGCCTTGGCACGCTTGGTGACCAGGTTGTAGACGTTGTTGGACCAGTTCTGGATGGTCGTGTAGCGGCAACGGGCGTTGCGCTTGACGACGATCTCCACCACGGCCGAGTGCAGCGAGTCGGTGGAGTAGATCGGCGCGGTGCAGCCCTCGACGTAGTGCACGTAGGCACCCTCGTCGACCACGATCAGGGTGCGCTCGAACTGGCCCATGTTCTCGGTGTTGATCCGGAAGTAGGCCTGCAGCGGAATGTCGACGTGCACGCCCTTGGGCACGTAGATGAACGAGCCGCCGGACCACACCGCCGTGTTGAGCGCGGAGAACTTGTTGTCACCGGCCGGGATGACCGAGCCGAAGTACTCCTCGAAGATCTCGGGGTGCTCCCGCAGCGCGGTATCGGTGTCGAGGAACTTGACACCCTTTTCCTCGAGGTCCTCGCGGATCTTGTGGTAGACCACCTCGGACTCGTACTGCGCGGCGACACCGGCGACCAGCCGCTGCTTCTCCGCCTCGGGGATACCCAGCCTGTCGTAGGTGTTCTTGATGTCCTCGGGCAGATCGTCCCAGGTCTGGGCCTGCTCCTCGGTGGAACGCACGAAGTACTTGATGTTGTCGAAATCGATATCCGAGAGATCGGCGCCCCAGGCAGGCGTGGGCTTGCGCTCGAACAGGCCGAGCGCCTTCAGCCGAGCCTGCAGCATCCAGTCGGGCTCGCCCTTCCGCTCCGAGATCTCCCGGACGACGTCCTCGTTGAGGCCGCGTTGCGCGTTCGCGCCCGCGACGTCCGGGTCGGACCAGCCGTACTCGTAGTTGCCGAGCGTGGCAATGGTCTCTTCCTGCGACATTGGTTCGGAACTGGGCACCGTGGTGGGTGTGCGCTGCTCCGCAGCGGCAGTCATACGGGCTCCCCTCCATGAGGACTCGGGGCAGTGTCCTGTCGGTCCGGACTCCGCGGCGCGGACCCCGAAGCGACAGCGTTGTGATCGGTTTCCGGACGGCTCGCCGTACGGTCGTCCGATCGTGCGTGCGGAACGTGCGTGGTGCAGGCCGCGTCGCCGTTGGCGATCGTGGCCAGCCGCTGCACGTGGGTGCCGAGAACTTCGGCGAACGCCTCCGTCTCGGCCTCACACAACTGCGGAAAATCCGCAGCGACATGCGCCACCGGGCAGTGGTGCTGGCAAAGCTGCTCCCCTGACCCGACGGTTCGCGCGGAAGCGGCATAGCCCTCCCGCGTGAGCGCGTCAGCCAATACCTGGGCCCGTTCGGCGACGGTCCCACTCGCTGCCAACGCGTCACGGTGGTGCTCGACCAGAGCGGCCATCCGCCGTTCGGCGAACGAGCGAATCGCCTGCTCGCCGGACTGTTCGGCCAGAAACCGCAAGGCCGAGACGGCGAGATCGTCGTAGGCGTGGCCGAACCGTGCCCGGCCGCTCTCGGTCAACAGGAACAGCTTAGCCGGACGTCCCCTCCCCCGACGGCCGCGAGACGAGGACTCCCTGATCCACGCCTCACCATCGGCGACCAGCGCGTCGAGATGCCTGCGCACCGCCGCCGGACTCAGGCCGAGCCGCTCGGCGATCCCGGCCGCCGTGACGGGGCCCTGCTCGAGCACTGTCCGGGCGACCAGCTGCCGGGTCCGCCCGTCACCGGCGCTCGGAGCCGCACCCTGCCGCGCAGAGTCCGGCTCGCCGGCGGCCCACTCGACCGCCGCGCCCGCTGGGGAGGTTCCGACGTTTTTCACAACACTGATGTTACCTAATTTGGAGCGGCAAGGCAGCGGGCAGGTCCGAGCACATGAGTTGTCTCACAACCCGGTTGCCCGAACGCACCACTCGCCCTTGCCACGCACCCGTCGGTCGAGTGGCTAGGCTCGGTCAACATGGCGGCAGGCGAAGCGACCGACACAGGCGACTCGGACAGGAGCGACTCCGGCCGGCGGGACCGAACACGGGAGGACGCCGGAACGACCACGATCACACCGACGACGAACGACGTCCCGGGGCCACTCGACCGGAGCGAACGCCGCCAGTTGGCACTCGTACGCCGCTTCGGCACCACAGGTGCCCTGCTGCTCGCGTTCGCCGCGCTCGGAGCGGGAGCGGCACCGGTGGACAACCCGATCTCCGGAATCCGCGTGCTGAGCCTGCCCGCCCGCATGCCCACCGTGGCGATGGCCTGCGCCTGGCTGGGCATGCTGATGGTCGTGATCGGCTGGCTGTGGCTGGGCAGGCTCGCGCTGCCGGGGCGGAGCCGCCTCGTCTCGCACACCCAGCTCGGCCGCACCATAGTCATGTGGGGCTTTCCGCTGGCGATAGCCCCACCGCTGTTCAGCCGCGACATGTACGCCTACCTCGCGCAGAGCGCGGTGGCGGCCAGCGGCGCCGACCCCTACGAGTTCGGCCCCTCCGAGGCGCTGGGCGTGGACAACCCACTGACCGGCAACGTCCCCAACATCTGGCGGGACACCCCCGCCCCCTACGGGCCGTTGTTCCTGATGTTCGGCAGGGGCATCGCGGCGATCGTCGGGGAGAACATCGTGTTCGGCGTGCTGCTGTGGCGAGTGGTGATGCTGCTGTCGCTGGCGCTGGCCGTCTGGGCCATTCCCCACCTCGCCAGGCGTTGCGGCGTGCCACCCGTGTGCGCGCTGTGGCTGTGCGCGGCCAACCCGATCGTGCTGTTCCACGTGGTCAGCGGTATGCACAACGAGGCACTGCTGATGGGCCTGATGCTGGCGGGCATCGAGCTGGGACTGCGGCTGCCGCGCCCGGTGGGACTCGTCGTCGGGTCGGTGGTGATAGTCGTGGCGGGAGCCGTGAAACCCCCTGCCTTCATCGCCCTCGGTTTCCTCGGGATGTATCTGGCGCGCCGACGCGGCGGCCGACTCACCGACCTGCTGCTCGTGGCCGCGGCGATGGTCGCCGTGTTCCTCGCGACCATGACAGTCATCACGGTGACCAGCGGCTGGGGCCTGGGCTGGCTCGAAACTTTCGACGTGCCGAACCGCATCAAGACATGGCTGGCACCGATGACCGCGGTCGGCATGTTCGGCGGCGGCGGCGTGAGCATGCTGCTGCGGCTCGGCAACCACACCGACGCGATGCTGAGCATCACCAAGGTGATCGGCTACGGGATCAGCGCACTGGTGTGCCTACGACTGCTGTGGACCTCCTTCCGCGGCCGGATCGAACCCCTGACCGGGTTGGGGATAACCCTGGGAGCCGTGGCGCTGCTCGGCCCGGTGCTGCACCCCTGGTACCTGCTGTGGGCGCTCGCCCCGCTGGCGGTGTCCACGAACGACTCGCGGTTCCGGGTGGTCACCATCGCCATCAGCGCCTCGGTCGCGCTGCTGGTACCCCCGACGGGCGCCGGGTACGTACTGCGCTACTACATGATCCCGTTCGCCGTCATCGCCGCCCTGATCGCGTTCGCCGTGATCCTGCCGCTCACCCGCGGCAGGGTGCCGCGGCTGCTGCCCACCCGCCGCAACCGGGCCACGGTGGAATCCCACTAGAACCCGATCACACCGGGGAGGAAGCCCTTCGGCGCCGCGGGCGCCGAAACGGCCGCTCTCTCCACTCACACCGCTGCCGGTTCTCCCGCCAAACGAGCACCTACGGAACCGGAGCGGACAGCCCCTACTACGCTGATGGAGCGTGAACCCAGACGTCGACTCCGCCGCTGTGCGGGCACGGGGGCTGACCAAACGATTCGGCGGCAACACCGCCGTGTCCGAGATCGACCTGCACCTGGCGCGCGGTGAGATGCTGGCCCTGCTCGGCCCGAACGGCGCCGGCAAGACCACCACCGTGGAGATCTGCGAAGGCTTCCTGCGTCCCGACGCCGGGCAGGTCAGAGTGCTCGGACTCGATCCGGTCGACCAGAGTGCCCGACTCCGCCCCCGCATCGGGGTGATGCCCCAGGGCGGCGGTGCCTACCCCGGTGTGCGCACCGAGGAGATGTTGCGCCTGGTGGCCGCCTGCTGCGCCGAACCGCTCGATCCGTCCTGGCTGTTGGACATTCTCGGACTCGACGGAGTGCGCACGACCCCCTACAAGCGGTTGTCCGGCGGACAGCAACAACGACTGTCACTGGCGTGCGCGCTGGTCGGCAGACCGGAACTGGTCTTCCTCGACGAACCGACCGCGGGAATGGACGCCCACGCGCGCAACCTGGTCTGGGAACTGATGTCGGCGCTCCGCGCCGACGGGGTCGGTGTGCTGCTGACCACCCACCTGATGGACGAGGCCGAGACCCTCTCCGACCGGGTAATGATCATCGATCACGGCCGCGTGCTCGCACGGGGCACCCCCGAAGAACTCACCTCCGGCGACGAGGAACACCGCGAACTGCACTTCCGGTCCCGCCCCGGACTGGACCTCGAACCGCTGCTGACCGCGCTGCCGGAGGGGTGCTCCGCCCTGGAAGTGCGGCCGGGACAGTACCTGGTACGGGGTCACATCGACCCGCAGACCGTCTCCACCGTGACGGCGTGGTGTGCCCGGCACGGCGCGATGGCCGACGAACTGCGGATCGGCAGACGCAGCCTGGAGGACGTCTTCCTCGAACTGACCGGACGGGAGTTGCGCGCTTGACACGACAGGAAAGCTCCGACAGCGCGTACGAGGGACTCGCGAACACACCGGAACGGACCACCCGGACACCCACCTTCGCGCCGGGAACCTTCCGCCCCTCCCCGGGACGGGCCAATCCGTTGCGGATGCTGCTCACCCAGACGCGGGCGGAATCGCTGCTGACGCTGCGGCACCCGGAACAGGCACTGCTGACCCTGCTGATCCCGCTCGTGCTGCTGATCGGGATGAGTACCCTCGACATCGGTCTGGTGGAACAGCCACGCGTCGACTCGGTCACCCCGCGGATACTCGCGCTGGCCGTGATGTCCACCGGATTCACCGGGCAGGCCATCGCACTGGGATTCGACCGCCGCTACGGCGTGATCAAACGCCTCAGCGCCACCGCCCTCCCCCGCTGGGTGCTGATCGCGGGCCGCGTGCTCGCCGCCCTGCTGGTCGTGGCACTGCAAACCGTGGTCCTCGGCGGTACCGCCCTCGTGCTCGGTTGGCACCCCTCCGGGGCCGGCGTGGCGACGGCGGTCCCGGTGCTGATCCTGGGAACACTCGTCTTCGGTGCGGGCGGAGTGCTCGTGGGTGGCGCGCTGCGGGCCGAGACGGTGCTCGCCGTGGCCAACACTGTCTGGTTCGCGCTGCTGCTGGCGGGCGGACTCGCGATCCCCGCCCGGCACCTGCCCGGCTTCATGAGCTCGCTCGCCGAGTACCTGCCCTCCGGCGCCCTGGCCGAAGCGCTCGGCGCCTGCCTCGCCGACGGGACGGCGCCCACCGCCGGATCACTGCTGGTCCTGCTGTGCTGGGGAGCCGTCGCCGGAGCCCTGGCGGTGCGCACCACCCGCCTCAGTTGATCCCAGCTCCGGTCCGGAGATCACTAGAGTGCGGGCCATGGAAACCCAACACGCACGCCGGGCCAAAAAGGCGCTCGACCTACCGCACGCCATGATCTACTTCGCTCCCGAGCTGGAACGGGAAATGTCCGAGCTCGGGATCGACTCCTGGAGCAGGGCCTACTTCGCGAGCCGCGCCGCCCCGATGGGCGCCGTCGGGGCGAACCTGGTGGCCGCCACCTTCTACAACTTCAACCCCGAACTGGTGCGGCAGCACATTCCCGCCGCCTGGTCGATCGCCGATCCGGAGGACATCGTCGCCGCACGGTTCCGCGCGGTCTCCGGAGCCCTGGAACGAATGCTGGGACAGGAAGCGGTCCGTTCGGAGGCGGTCGACGAAGCCGGACGGCTCGCCGCCAAGGCCGCCGAGAGGTGCTCGCCCGCCGGCAAACCACTGTTCGCCGGACACGCGGAGATCGAGTACCCGGACGAACCGCACCTGCGCCTGTGGCACGCCCTGACACTGTTACGGGAGTTCCGGGGCGACGCGCACATCGCCGTACTGCAACAGGCGGGACTCGGCCCGCTGCAGGCACCCGTGCTGCAGAGCGCCGCCGGACGAGGGATGAACGCCGCGACGTTGAAACAGACCCGGGCCTGGTCCGAGGAACAGTGGACCGACGCACAACTGGAACTGGCCGACCGGGGCCTGCTGGACTCCTCCGGAGCGGTGACAACGGCCGGTGAGCGACTGCTCGACGAGATCGAGGACACCACCGACGTGGCCTCGCTGGAACCGTGGCGCGCGCTCGACACCTCGGAGTTCTCCAAGCTGCTCGAACACGGCGGCGCACTGAGCAAACGGCTCCACGAGGCAGGCGCGGTGCCGAAGCGGCTCTTCGAGCACTGACTCCGCGGGGCTCCGCACTCTCGCGGTGGTGGCCCCCGTCCGGCGGGAGTCACCACCGTGGCGTGCGACACCGACGCGCGGTCCCCCGCGTCGGGCGACGCCCTGGTGTGCCTACCATCGTTCCGTGCCGACCCTGTCGTTGCCAGAACGAATAACCCGTCCCTCCGCCCGGTTGGTTCGCGCCTCGGCCGTCGCGGTACTGGTCACCCAGATGATGATCGCGGTAACCGGCGCGGTCGTGCGTGTCACCGGCTCGGGACTGGGCTGTCCGACGTGGCCGCAGTGTTTCCCCGGCAGCATGGTGCCGGTATCGCACGCCGATATCGCGCCGCTGCACCAAGCCGTCGAGTTCGGCAACCGACTGCTGACCTGGGTCGTCGCGGCCACGGCACTGATCTGTCTGCTGCTGGCGTGGCGAGTGCGCCCGGTCCGACCGAGACTACGACTGCTGGCCGGGTTGGTGCTGATCGGCGTTCCGGTGCAGGCCGTGATCGGCGGTATGACGGTGCTGCTGGATCTGCGCTGGTGGAGCGTATCGCTGCACTTCATGGCATCGGCGGTACTGATCTGGATCTCCGGGCTGCTGGTCAAGGCAGCGGGCGAGGGTGACGAGAAACCGTATCCGGTCGTCATCGGCAGGATGCGCGGCGTTCTGGTGGCGCTGACAGCGGTCGCGGCCGCGATGTTGTTCGCGGGCACGCTGGTCACGGCGGCGGGTCCGCACGCCGGTGACCCGAGCACGCCGCGGCTGCCGATGTCCATTCCGCTGCTGACCCAGCTGCACGGGCTGCTGGTGATGGCCTATCTCTGCCTGCTGGCGGTGTTCGGGTTCTGGCTGCGCGGCACCTCGCCGACTCGTGGCCTGCTGCGTGCCTACGCCACCGCCTGCCTCGTGGTGCTCGCGCAGGGAGTGATCGGCTCGGTGCAGTACGTCACCGGCGTCCCCGAGGGACTGGTGGTGGCCCACGTCCTCGGGGCCACGGTCGTGATCGCGACGGTCTCCCTGCTCTGGGCGGAGTCCCGCTACCGGGGTCCGGCCCCCAACCGGCGGCAGCCGCGCTCGGTCCACGTCGCGAGCGAACCGGTGGGTGGTTGAACGACCCTGCTGTCGCGGGGTTGACGCGTCGCGGTGGTGAGGTCCGGAAGCCTGTCGGATCAGCTCCGCCTGCGGGAGTCCCGTTCCCAGCGGCGCCACAGCTCCGGGATCTCCTCGGACAGCCACTGGTAGAACTCGTGTACCGCCCGCAGTCTGCGGGCGCGTTCCCCCTGTCCGCTGAACATGCGCAGCCCGGAGTCGATCAGGCCCTCCAGCTCGACCATACGGTGCATCCGGGCGCTGACCAGCTCCGGCCAGCGATGCTCCTCCACCCGGTAGAGCGCGGCCTCTCGGCCCTGCCGGGTGGTTTTGGAGACGATCCCCAGCCGCACCAGGAACCGAACGTTGGTGCTGATCGAGCCGGTACTGGCACTGAGCGCGTGCGAGAGTTCCGCGGCGGTGCGTTCCGGCGGATCACAGATCAGCAGGAAGGCGAGGACTCGCCCGGCGATCAGCGGCATCCCTTCGGTGGACTCGAAGTAGGCCGCCATCTGCTCGATCCACTCCGACATGGCGGGGCGGTCCGTGCGCTGGGTGTACTCGACCACTGGTCTGCTCGCCTCCGGATCCGGACCACGGAAGCACCGTGATCGGTTTCGCTCGACACTGAAACCTTAGGTGGAACCGACACACGAGGCAAGACACCTCCCGGCACGGCGATTTCGCGAGAAATTTACGCGGGACCGGGGTGAGAGGCCCCCGATCCCGTGACGATCCGGACGGAGTGCGCGGGTCAGGCGGCCCGGTGCGGGTCAGGCAGCACGGCGCGCGAGCTCGGCGCGCACGGCCGAGGCGAAGCGCAGCGGAGCCGCCCGGTCGGCGAGCAGGAAATTGAGCCGCGGCTCGATCAGCTCCAGCTCCAGCAGCATGGGCTCGCCGTCCTCGCCACGCACCAGGTCCACGCGCGCGTAGAGGAACTCGTACCGCGCCACGCCCAACAGCTCTCCGGTGGCGTCGAGCACGTCCTCGGCGACCCGCCGCAGCTCGGGAGCGGGATCGGTGGCGAACGGCCCCTTGCCGAGGCCCGCCGAACCGGTCGCGTCATCGGCCGGGTCCAGCAGCGGTCCCTTCACGAAGCCGTGCGAGTACACCCCGCCGAAGAAGACCAGCGCGGTCTCACCCTCTCGATCGACCACGGGCTGATAGGGCTGCACCAGCGCCGGGATGCCCTCATCGTGCAACGAACGCAGATGCAGCAGAGCCCGTTCGCGCTGCTCGGGCAGGAACCGCGCCGCGCCCCACGAACCGGCGCCCACCGTGGGTTTGACGACGAACTCCCGATCCGGCAGCTCGGGGTTGTTGTCGCCCCGCGCACGATCACCGGGCTCCACGACCCGGGTGGGAGTGACCGGCACCCCGGCCTCGGCGAGCTCCGCCAGGTACCGCTTGTCGCTGTTCCAGCGCACCACCCGCGCCGGGTTCGCCAACGTCGGTACGGACTCGCACCAGTCCACGAACTCCTTCATCCGCGAGGTGTAGTCCCAGGTGCTGCGCAGCACCACCAGGTCCGCGGTCTCGAAGGATTCGGCCGGGGAGTCCCACACCGCCCAGCGGCTGTCGATTCCCAGTTCGTCGAGCGCGGCGGACAACGACCGCTCGTCCTCGTGGGACTCGGGCATGTCGGAGTAGGTCGCCAGCAGCACGCGAGGACGGCCACCGGCGCGGTGCGGATCGGTGGTCACCTCGCGCGCGCCCCCGCCATCTTCCTGCGGTGGGCGGGTCCGATCGTCAACGCCGCCGCGGTGTCGGAGTCCCAGTCACCGCTTTCCAGACCTTCCACGGCCTCGACGACCGACTCACCCGATGTCGGGTCGGGAACCAGCACGTCGCCGAGCGCGCCGTCCTGGCCGATGAGCACTATCCGTGCCCCGCCCTTGCCGAGGTTCTCCACCACGGCACGTGCCGAACCGCCGTGTCGGGAGACGAACTCGGCGGCGGTGGCCACGGCACGTTTCGGGGGCCGCGTCGGCGCGGTCTCACCAGTCTGCTGCGTAGTCACGAGGCTGATCGTAACGGTAGCCCGGCCGATGACGGAGCGACGCGTGAGCCACACCACCCGGCGAATGGTCGGGACATGCCGCCGAAATCAACTTGAGCGGTGCCGAACGGAGTTCTCGTGGCATGATCGAACGCCACGGAACTGCCAGGCGAAACCACGGATCAGGAGGCCGGCACATGCGCGCTGTCCAGGTCACCGAGCACGGCGGCCCAGAAGTGCTGCACACCGTCGACGTGGCGGACCCCGACCCCGGCCCGGAAGAGCTGCTGGTCGGGATCACCGCCAGCGGGGTGAACTTCATCGACACCTATCAGCGCGGTGGGATCTACCAGGTGTCGTTGCCGTTCACGCCGGGCTCCGAGGGCGCCGGGACCGTGCTGTCCGTGGGGTCCGGTGTGAACGGATTCGAGATCGGCGACCGGGTGGCGTGGGCCATGGTTCCGGGCAGCTACGCCGAGCGCGCTGTGGTACCCGCGAACAAAGCGGTGGCACTGCCCACCACGCTCGGGGAGCGCACCGCCGCGGCCGCGATGTTGCAGGGCCTGACCGCGCACTACCTCACCGCCTCCACACACGTGGTGAAGCCGGGCACGATCGCGCTGGTACACGCGGCGGCAGGCGGGATGGGGCTGCTGCTGACGCAACTGATCACGCTGCGCGGCGGCCACGTGATCGGCACGGTCTCCACTCCGGAGAAGGAACGGCTGGCACGCGAGGCGGGGGCCGAGGACATCATTCGCTACACCGAGCAGGACGTGACCTCGCGGGTGCGGGAACTGACCGGCGGAGTCGGGGTGCACGTCGCCTACGACGGGGTGGGAAGGGACACCTTCGACGCGAGCCTGGCCTCGCTGCGTCCGCGCGGCACGCTGGCGCTGTTCGGCGCCGCCAGCGGCCCGGTGCCGCCGGTGGATCCGCAGCGGCTCAACTCGGCGGGTTCGGTTTTTCTCACCAGGCCGACGTTGGCGCACCACATGCTGGACCGCGCGGAGCTGGACTGGCGGGTCGGTGAGCTGTTCGACCTGATCGCACGCGGCGAACTGCGGATCCGCATCGGGGGCAGTTATCCGCTGGCCGATGCGGCGGACGCCCACGAGGCGCTGGAAGGGCGCCGGACCACCGGAAAGGTCCTGTTGGAACCATGATCGCGTTCCCGCCGGGACGGGGGCGGACCCGTCCCGGCGGACGCCGTCTCACCCATGGGCAACGCTCCGCTCGGCGGAACCGGACGGAGCTCTCACGTGGTCACCGCGGGAACGGTGATCACATCCCTGGCCAACGGCGCGAGGGCGAACAGGGTTCCGGTGAGCAGCGGCTCCGGCACGGAACTCTCCCGCAGCGCATCCGCGAGATGCCCGATCACCAGGTCGTACTCGTCGTGGTGGATCCCCTCCTCCGAGGTGGTGTCCGACTCGACGACCGCTCCGGAACCACCGAGCGCGGCGGTGAACAACCGGACCTGGTGCTCCCGCAGCAGGCTCAGATCCACCCGGTGGAAGTACCCGGCCAGCCGGGAATCGGCCAGTGCCTTCTCGTAGAACCGGAAGACGACTTCGCGCATGAGGGGCTCGCCGCCGAGCTGCTCGTGAATAGTGGTCATCACTGCCTCCGGAACTGGGAATTCGACGTCACCCCCGAGTGAATCCTGCTCGCTTTTCCGGGACGTAATTGCCGCGTAAACACCGGAAGTAACTTCACGGCCCTGCCGACGAACACCGGCCGACCGTTCCGGAGCTCCCGAGTACGCACACCGTGCGTTCGCGCGGGGGAACGCGACGGGAAAACACTCCGGAAACACGTTCGGAGTCACCACGCAACAGAAACGCACCAGAATCCCGCCGCACCCGGCTCAGCCCGCCGGGAAGACGAAACGGTGAGAGGAGTGCGTATTGCCGCGGCAGACCAGCGACGCGAGCACGACCACCCGAGCGGCCGACGAAACGCTCGAGGACTACACCCTGCGGTTCGCCCCGCGCGGTTATCGGCGATGGAGTCCTCCCGTGGTCGCGACCACGGCGCTCGGCGGCATCGCCTACCTCGCCGACTTCTCCATCGGAGCCGGCATCGGGCTCACGCACGGCACCAGCAACGCGCTGCTGGGCATAGCGGTGGCCGCGCTGATCATATTCACCACCGGGCTGCCCATCGCGTACTACTGCGCGCGCTACAACATCGACCTCGACCTGGTCACTCGCGGATCCGGGTTCGGCTACTACGGCTCGGTGCTGACCAGCGTCATCTTCGGGAGCTTCACCTTCATCTTCTTCGCCACCGAGGGTGCGATCATGGCGCAGGGGCTGCGGGTGGGACTCGGGATCCCGCTGTGGCTCGGCTACCTGATCACCACGCTGATCGTGATCCCACTGGTGGTTTACGGCATGTCGGCCCTGAGCAAACTGCAGGTCTGGACGACGCCGGTGTGGTTGCTGCTGATGGTCGCTCCGATGGTCTACCTGGTGCTCAGTGATCCCGGTTCCCTGGGGGAATGGCTGGCCTTCGCGGGACGGGACGGCTCGGGCGGCGTGAGCGTCGCCGCGGTGCTGCTCGGTGCCGGGGTGGCGCTGTCGCTGATGGCCCAGATCGGCGAGCAGGTCGACTACCTGCGCTTCATGCCACCCAAGACCCGGGAGAACTCGCGGCGTTGGTGGATCTCGGTGGTCGCGGCCGGGCCGGGCTGGGTGGTGCTCGGCGCGCTCAAACAGGCGACCGGGGCTTTTCTGGCGTTCTTCGTGCTGGGGTTGGCCGGTTCCGCGGCGACCGAACCCGTGGAGCAGTTCCTCGGCGTCTACGGGCTGTTCCTGCCCGGATGGCTGGCGGTGGCGCTGGCCGTGGTGCTGGTCGTGGTCAGCCAGATCAAGATCAACGTCACCAACGCCTACTCCGGCTCGCTGACCTGGACGAACTCGGCGACCAGGCTCACGCGTCGCTATCCGGGACGCAACGTGTTCGTGTTCGGCAACCTCGCCGTGGCACTGGTGCTGATGGAGGCGAACATGTTCGCGTTCCTGAACTCGGTGCTGAGCTTCTACGCCAACACCGCGATCGCGTGGGTGGTCACGGTCGCCTCGGACATCGTGCTGAACAAGTACCTGCTGCGTCTCTCGCCGCGGGTGCCGGAGTACCGCAGGGGGATGCTGCACCCGATCAACCCGGTCGGAGTGATCTCGTTCTCGACAGCGAGCGCGATCTCGATCGCGATGTACTTCGGGGCGTTGGGCTCCGCCTTGCAGCCCTACTCGCCGATCGCGGCGGTGCTGCTCGCACTGGTGCTGCCCCCGGTGATCGCCATCGCCACCAGGGGGAGGTTCTACCTGCGGCGCACCGACGACGGGATCCCCGAACCCAGGTTCGACAGTACGGGCACCCCCGTGGCGACCGCGTACCGCTGCCACGTGTGCGAGCAGGACTTCGAACGGCCCGACGTGCTGGCCTGCCCGACGCACGAGGACGTCGTCTGCTCGTTGTGCGTCACCACGGACCGGACGGGGACGCATCTGCTGCCGGCGCAGTCGACCCCGCTACCCCGCGCGGGGTTCCGTCACGGAAACGGCCACGAAAACCGGGACAGCGAACCCCTACTGAAAAACTGAATCGAAAGAGCGGCTGTGTAGGATCGTGCGGGAAACTCCCGCGCGATCACTACGTAGTTCTGGAGCACACGTATGCCGCTGGTCTCCGACGTGTTGGACACGCTTTCGTCACTTCCCGACGAGCTGCTCCTCACCGTCGCGGGGGCCATGGCGTTCGCGGAGTCCGGCCTGGGGATGGGGATGTTCATCCCCGGCGAAACCGGCGTGCTGATCGCCGGTGCCTCCGTGGACAACCGGGCACTGCTCGGTGTGATGCTGCTGGTGGTCACCGTGTGCGGCTCCGGCGGTGACCACGTGGGTTACCTGCTGGGCAGACGCTACGGCCCGGCGATGCGCTCCACCTCGATCGTGCGACGCATGGGAGTGCGACGCTGGGACCAGGCCACCGCCACGCTGGACCGGCACGGGGGGCTGGCGATCTTTCTGACCAGGTTGGTGCCGATAGTCAGGACCTTCACACCCGCGGCGGCGGGGGTCTCGCAACTGCGCTACAACCGCTTTCTGCTGGCCTCGTTGTCCGCGGCGGCGCTGTGGTCGCTGGTCTACGTGTCCACGGGTGCGCTGGCCAGAGCCTCGCTGGAACGTGTGGGGGCGATACTCGGCAACGCCAGCTGGGTGGTGTTCGGCGTGCTGGCCGTCGGGATCGCGGGGCTCGTGCTCGTTCGACGGGCCCGCGCGCGCAGGCAGCAGCGGGAAGAACCGGAGTACTGCCCCGAAGCGGAGTGCTCAGCCGAAGCGGAGTGAGTTCGCCCGAACCGCGGCACCCGCGTCCTGTTCGCGGTGAACGAATCCGTGCTCCACCGGTTTACCTGACGAAGACACCCCATCAATTAATCACTCCGAGTGATAATCCGAACACGGATAGCACGTTTCGCGTGTTCACACGGACGGGGGTGAGGCATCGAACGCATCCACGAGGCGGACGGGTCGCGACACCGAGCACGCAACAGGATTACGCTGCACGTTGGACGAGGGATAACAGCGGAACGAATCGGTCAAGTTCGACCGGATTCACCGCGCGAGGGAAACTGGAGCCGCGAGGAGTGTCCGTCACAGACGACCTTGCCCGTTTGACCACCAAACGAGTTCCCGAGGACTGGACCGAGCTGGACCAACGCGCCGTGGACACGATCCGCGTGCTGGCCGCCGACGCGGTCGAGAAGTGCGGCAACGGCCACCCCGGTACCGCGATGAGCCTGGCCCCGGCCGTGTACGCGCTGTTCCAGCGGGTACTGCGCCACGATCCCAACGATGCGAGCTGGATCGGCCGGGACCGCTTCGTGCTCTCCGCCGGGCACTCGAGCCTGACGCTGTACCTGCAGCTCTACCTGTGCGGATACGGGATGGAGCTGGAAGACATCAAGGCGCTGCGCACCTGGGACTCGGCCACACCCGGACACCCGGAGTACGGCCACACCACCGGTGTCGAGACCACCACCGGCCCGCTGGGCCAGGGACTGGCCAACGCGGTCGGCATGGCGATGGCCGCCCGGCGCGAGCGCGGCCTGTTCGACCCGGACGCCGAGCCGGGCGAGAGCGTTTTCGACCACCAGATCTACGCGCTGGCCTCCGACGGTGACATCGAGGAAGGTGTCACTTCCGAGGCGTCCTCCCTGGCCGGGACCCAGCGGCTGGGCAACCTCACGGTGATCTACGACTCCAACGAGATCTCCATCGAGGACGACACGCACATCGCCCTGTCGGAGGACACGGCCAAGCGTTACGAGGCCTACGGCTGGCACGTGGTCACCGTCGACGGCGGCGAGGACGTGCGAGGCTTCCTGGACGCGGTGGAAGCCGCGCGCGCCGAGACCGACCGCCCGAGCCTGATCGTGCTGCGCACGGTGATCGGCTACCCGGCCCCGAACAAGATGAACAGCGGCAAGTCCCACGGCGCCGCGCTGGGCGGCGAGGAGGTCGCCGAGGTCAAGAAGGCGCTGGGCTTCGACCCGGACAAGTCCTTCGAGGTGGCCGACGAGGTGATCGCCCACACCCGCACGGTCGCCGAGCAGGGCAGGGCCGCGCACCAGAAGTGGCAGATCGCCTTCGACTCGTGGGCGGCGGAGAACCCGCAGCGCAAGGCGCTGCTCGACCGGCTGAGCTCCCGTGAGCTGCCCGCCGACTGGGCGGACGCGCTGCCCAGCTGGGAACCGGACGCCAAGGGCATCGCCACCCGCAAGGCGTCCGCCGAGGTGCTGGCCTCGCTCAAGGACGTGCTCCCCGAGCTGTGGGGCGGTTCGGCCGACCTGGCCGAGAGCAACAACACCACGATGAAGGGCGCCGACTCGTTCGGCCCCGAGAGCATCTCCACGGAGATGTTCCAGGCGCAGCCCCACGGCCGCACGCTGCACTTCGGCGTCCGGGAGCACGCCATGGGCTCGCTGCTCAACGGGATCGCGCTGCACGGCGGCACCCGGCCGTACGGCGGCACCTTCCTGATCTTCTCCGACTACATGCGGCCCGCGGTGCGGCTCGCGGCGCTGATGCGGGTTCCCACCATCTACGTCTGGACCCACGACTCGATCGGACTGGGCGAGGACGGACCGACCCACCAGCCGGTGGAGCAGCTGGCGAGCCTGCGCGGTATCCCCGGCCTGTCGATGGTGCGCCCGGCCGACGCCAACGAGACCGCCGCCGCTTGGAAGAGCGTGCTGGAACGGCCCGAGGGACCGGCCGGGCTGGCGCTGACCCGCCAGGGCGTGCCGACGCTGGAGGGCACCGACAGCGAGGGTGTCGCACGGGGTGGCTACGTGTTGGCCGATGCCTCCTCGGGTACACCGGAGCTGGTACTCATCGCCACCGGCTCCGAGGTGCAGCTGGCTGTGGAGGCCCGCGGGATCCTGGAGAACGAGGGCGTCCCCACTCGCGTGGTCTCGATGCCGTGCGTCGAGTGGTTCGACGCGCAGGAGGAGAGCTACCGGGAGCGGGTGCTGCCGGCCGCGGTGCGCGCGCGGGTCGCTGTCGAAGCCGGCATCGCGCAACCCTGGTACCGCTTCACGGGTGACAGCGGCGAGATCGTCTCGCTGGAGCACTTCGGTGCTTCGGCCGACTACAAGACGTTGTTCGAGAAGTTCGGCATCACCACCGAAGCCGTGGTCGCCGCAGCCCGACGGAGCCTGAGCAGCGCGCGGTCGAACTGAGACCGGTCGCACCCGGCCGAACCGCAACCGCTGCGAACGACGGAGGTAACTAGTGAGCGGCAACAGCAATCTGCAGGCACTCAGCGACGCCGGCGTGGCCATCTGGCTGGACGACCTGTCCAGGCAGCGGATCAACTCGGGCAATCTGGCCGAGCTGATCGCGAACAAGAACCTGGTCGGGGTCACCAGCAACCCCACGATCTTCGCGAGCGCGCTGTCCAACGCGGCGGACTACAACGACCAGGTACGTGAACTCGCCGGCCGGGGTGCCGGGGTGGAAGAGGCCGTCCGCGAGTTGATGACCAAGGACATCCGCGACGCGGCGGACGTCTTCCGCGAGGTGCACACCGCCACCGGTGGTGAGGACGGTCGCATCTCGCTGGAGGTCGACCCGAGGCTGGCCCACGACACCGAGAGCACGGTCAAGGAGGCCCTGGAACTGGCCAAGGCGGTGGACCGCCCCAACCTGTTCGTCAAGATCCCGGCCACGGTGGAGGGACTGCCCGCGATCACGCGCACGCTGGCTGAGGGCATCAGCGTCAACGTCACGCTGATCTTCTCGGTGCAGCGCTACCGCGAGGTCATGGACGCCTTCATCACCGGTCTGGAGCGGGCCAGGGAGAACGGGCACGACATCAGCCGGATCTTCTCGGTCGCCTCGTTCTTCGTCTCCCGCGTGGACTCGGAGATCGACAAGCGACTGAAGCAGCTGGACGGACCGGAACACCTGTACGGCAAGGCGGCCATCGCCAACGCCCGGCTGGCCTACGCGGCCTACGAGGAGGTCTTCACCGGCCAGCGCTGGCAGGCCCTCGAACAGGCCGGAGCACACCGGCAGCGGCCGCTGTGGGCCTCGACCGGTGTCAAGGAACCCGCCTACTCCGACACCCGCTACGTCGACGAGCTGGTGGCGCCGAACACGGTCAACACCATGCCCGAGTCCACCCTGGAAGCGGTCGCCGACCACGGCAACATCCTGGGCGACACGGTCAGCGGCACCGCCGGGGCCTCGCAGCAGGTGTTCGACTCGCTGTCCGAGATCGGCATCGACCTCGACGACGTCTACACCGTGCTGGAGCGCGAAGGCGTGGAGAAGTTCGAGAAGTCCTGGGACGAGTTGCTGCGGACGGTTTCGCAGCAGCTCGAGCAGGCTCGGTAACGGTGCCTCACCCGTGTGAGGACCACTCCCCGCACGGGTGAAAACCACGCGAACGCAGGCGGCCGCCCGGTCGGATCGAGGAATCCTGACGAGTGGGTGTTCGGCACGGACGACCGGCCGGAACACGGCGGTGGTGCCGGGAATCCCCTCCCGAACCACACCCTCGCTCGTGAAAGGGCCTCACGAACCGGCGGCCGCCTGTAAACGTGTGCACCATCCGTCTCGTCGTGTGTTGACGATCGAACGCGAAGGAACCATATGACGACTGAAACCTCAGCCGAGATCGCCGATCCTTCGCTGGCACGGGAGGCCGAGCCCCTGGTCCAGCGGCTGGTCAACGACCGTGCCGCGAGCGAACTCGCCGCGCAGAATCCGACGCTGTGGGGCCCGGAGGCCGAGTCGGAGGCATCGATCCGGCTGTCGTGGACCACTCTGCACGAAACCTCGCGCGGCCTGGTCGCCGAGATCGACGCACTGCGCGCCGAGCTCTACGAGGAAGGGCTGACCCGGGTCGTGCTGGCGGGCATGGGCGGCTCCTCGCTGGCTCCGGAGGTGATCACGGCCACGGCCGGCACCGCGCTGGTCGTGCTGGACACCACCGATCCGGCCCAGGTGCGCGACGCCCTGGAGGGCGAACTGGAGCGCACCGTGGTGGTGGTCTCCTCCAAGTCCGGCACCACGGTGGAGACCGACAGCCACCGGCGCATCTTCGAGCGGGCGTTCTCCGATGAGGGCATCGACCCCGCGCGGCGCATGATCGTGGTCACCGACCCGGAATCCCCGCTGCAGACCACCGGGGAGGAGTCCGGCTACCGCAAGGTGTTCACCGCGGACCCGAACGTCGGCGGACGCTACTCGGCGCTGAGCGCCTTCGGCCTGGTGCCCGCCGGGTTGGCGGGTGCCGACGTCGCCGGTTTGCTGGACGACGCCGAATCGGTCTTCCCCTCGGTGAGTGCCGACGACGAGTCGAACCCCGCGATCCGCCTGGCCGCCGCACTGTCGGCCGCCCACCGGTCGGGAGCGGAGAAGGTGGTACTCGCCGACAGCGGATCCGGGATAGTGGGCTTCGCCGACTGGGTCGAACAGCTGATCGCCGAGTCCACCGGCAAGTCCGGGATCGGGCTGCTCCCCGTGCCGGTGGAGAACGTGGAAGCGCCCGGTTTCACCACGGCGGGCGACGACGCCACACCGGTGGCCATCGGCCCCGCGGCCGGTGCCGCGGCGGTGGGCACGCACGGCTCGCTGGGTGGCCTGATGCTGCTGTGGGAGTTCGCCACGGCACTGGCGGGCAGGCTGCTCGGCATCAACCCGTTCGACCAGCCCGACGTCGAGGCCGCCAAGCAGGCGGCACGCGGCCTGCTGGACGGGCCGTCGGGAGGCCCCGTGGCCACCCCGGCCGCCGTGGACGGGTCCATCGAGATCCACGCGACCGGTGAGTGGCTCTCCCCCGGCGTCGGCAGTGTCGCCGAGGCGCTGCGGGCGCTGATCAACGCGGCCCCCGCGAACGGCTACCTCGCGGTACAGGCCTACCTCGATCGGCTCGACGACGCCTCGATCAGCGTGCTGCGTCCCGAACTGGCTCGCCGCAGCGGGCTGCAGACGACTTTCGGCTGGGGTCCCCGCTTCCTGCACTCCACCGGCCAGTACCACAAGGGCGGTCACCAGAACGGGGTGTTTTTGCAGGTGACCGGCGCGGTCGGTGAGGACATGGAGGTTCCGGGACGCCCGTACACCCTCTCGGGGCTGCAACGTGCCCAGGCCCTCGGGGACGGCCAGGTTCTCGCACAGCGGAACCGGCCGGTGCTCCGGCTGCACCTCACGGACCGCACCACCGGACTGGTGGAGCTGGTCAAAGCGGTGCAGGATCTGCGTACGGCGGGCTGAGGCGCGAGCGGCAGGAAAGGAAAACACGTGAGCTCCCCCGAGCACAATCCACTGCGCGATCCGCGTGACAAGCGGTTGCCGCGCATCGCGGGTCCGGCTGGGCTGACGATCTTCGGCGTCACCGGGGATCTGTCCCGCAAGAAGCTGATGCCCGCCATCTACGACCTGGCCAACCGGGGGCTGTTGCCGCCGGGATTCGCCCTGACGGGAGTGGCCAGGCGCGACTGGGAGAACCAGGACTTCGGCGAGGTGGTCTACGAGGCGGTCAAGGAGAACGCGCGCACGCCGTTCCACCAGGCCGTCTGGGACCGGCTGGCCGAGGGGATCCGGTTCGTCTCCGGCAGTTTCGACGATCCGAACACCTTCGAACGACTGACCACGACGGTCAAACAGCTCGACGCGGAGCGCGGCACAGGTGGCAACCACGCGTTCTACCTCTCGGTACCGCCCTCGATGTTCCCGACGGTGCTGACCCACCTGTCCAACTCGGGGCTCGCCGAGCAGACCGAGGACCAGTGGCGACGGGTGGTCATCGAGAAGCCCTTCGGGCACGACCTGGAGAGCGCCCAGGAGCTCAACCGGATCGTCAACGAGGTCTTCCCCGAGGACTCGGTGTTCCGCATCGACCACTACCTCGGCAAGGAGACGGTGCAGAACATCCTGGCGCTGCGGTTCGCCAACCAGCTGTTCGAGCCGTTGTGGAACGCCCACTACGTCGACCACGTGCAGATCACCATGTCCGAGGACATCGGGCTCGGCGGTCGTGCCGGCTACTACGACGGCATCGGCGCGGCCCGGGACGTGATCCAGAACCACCTGCTGCAGCTGCTGGCGCTGACGGCCATGGAGGAACCGCTGTCCTTCGCGCCGAGCGACCTGCGCGCCGAGAAGAGCAAGGTGCTCTCGGCCACCAAGCCGGTCGGCCCGTTCGCCGACACCACCTCCCGAGGGCAGTACACCGGCGGTTGGCAGGGCGGCCAGCAGGTTCCCGGGCTGCACGAGGAGGGCGGTTTCGCCGCGGACTCCAAGACGGAGACCTTCGCCGCGATCACGCTGGAGATCGAGAACCGCCGCTGGGCCGGTGTGCCGTTCTACCTGCGCACGGGCAAACGCCTCGGCAGGCGGGTCACCGAGATCGCCGTGGTGTTCAAGCGGGCGCCGCATCAGCCCTTCGACGACACCATGACCGAGGAACTCGGCCAGAACGCCCTGGTGATCCGGGTGCAGCCGGACGAGGGCATCACGATGCGGTTCGGCGCGAAGATTCCCGGCACCTCGATGGAGGTGCGGGACGTGACGATGGACTTCGGCTACGGCCACTCCTTCACCGAGTCCTCCCCGGAGGCTTACGAACGGCTGTTGCTGGACGTGCTGCTCGGTGAGCCGTCGCTGTTCCCGGTCAACGAGGAAGTGGAGAAGTCCTGGCAGATCCTGGACCCGATCCTGGACTACTGGGCCGAGCACGGATATCCGGAGAAGTACAAGGCAGGAAGCTGGGGGCCACCGTCGGCGGAGTCGATGCTGGCCCGCACTGGACGCGTCTGGAGGCGGCCGTGATCGTCGATCTGCCCTCCACCACCACTTCGCAGGTCAACAAGAAAATGGTCGAGCTGCGCGAGTCCGGTGGTGCCGTCGCGCTCGGCAGGGTGCTGACGCTGGTAATCGTCACCGGGGACGGAACAGAGACCGAGGAGGCGATCCAGGAGGCCAACGAGGCCAGCCGGGAGCACCCGGCGCGGGTGATCGTGGTCGCCAAGGGTGCCAGGCAGGCCGCGGCCCGGCTGGACGCCCAGATCCGCATCGGCGGCGACGCCGGGGCCTCGGAAGTGGTGGTGCTGCGGTTGTACGGCCCGCTCGCCGAGGAGGGCGCGGGCTCCGTCGTGCCGCTGCTGCTGCCGGACGCCCCGGTAGTGGTGTGGTGGCCCAACGACGCCCCCGAGTTCCCGGCCAAGGACCCGATCGGGGAACTGGCGCATCGGCGGATCACCGACGCCGCCGCCGAACCGGACCCGATCGAGGCGCTGCGCACCAGGGTGCGCTCCTACGTGGACGGCGACACCGATCTGGCGTGGACCCGGCTCACCTCGTGGCGTGCCCTGCTGGCTGCCTCGCTGGACCTGCCACCGTTCGAGCCGATCGAGGGAGCGGTCGTCAGCGGCGAGTCCGACTCGCCCTCGACGGATCTGCTGGCGGGCTGGCTGGCGGCCAGTCTCGGTATCCCGGTGCGCCGGGAGGTCCACCGGGGTCCGGGCATCGTCTCCGCGGTGTTGGAACGTCCGAGCGGGAACGTGGAGGTGGTCCGGCCCGACGGCAAGATCGGCTACCTCACCCAACCCGGCCAGCAGGACCGCAGGGTGACGCTGCACCGCAGGGCGGTACGCGACTGCCTGGCCGAGGAGCTGCGCAGACTCGGCCCGGACGAGATCTACGAGAGCACGTTACGGGGGCTCTCGAACGTGGTGCGGGGCGAGGGCTCCGAGAACGAGGAACAGGCGGAACCGGTCTCGGCGGGGCAACAATGATGAGTGACAACGAGATGATCGTCCACCCGGACGCGGAGGTGCTCGCTGAGGCGACGGCCGCCAGGCTGCTCACCAGCATCGTGGACGCCCAGGCGGCCCGCGGTGTCGCCTCGGTGGTGCTGACCGGCGGGCGCACCGGGATCGGCGTGCTGGAACGGGTGCGGGACTCGACCGCCCGCTCGGCCGTGGACTGGTCCGCGGTGAACCTGTTCTGGGGTGACGAGCGGTTCCTGACCGACGGCGACGGCGAGCGCAACGAGACCCAGGCGCGTGCGGCACTGCTGGATCACGTGCCGCTCGACCCGCGGCGCGTACACCCGATGGCCCCGTCCGACGGCCGGTTCGGCGCTGATGCCGAGTCGGCGGCGGACCACTACGCCGAGGTGCTGCGCACCCTGGCGGGCACGGATTCGGACAATGGGGTCCCCCGGTTCGACGTGCTGCTGCTGGGTGTAGGCGAGGAGGGGCACACCGCCTCGCTGTTTCCCGACACGCCCTACGTGCGCGAACGCGAGCGCACCGCGGTGGCTGTTCGGGACTGCCCGAAACCACCGCCGACGCGGATCTCACTGACCCTGCCCGCGATCGCGTCCGCCTCCGAGGTGTGGCTGATGACCACGGGAGCGGGCAAGGCCGAGGCGGTGTCACGGGCACTGAGCGGGGCTGATCCGGTCGACATCCCGGCGGCGGGTGCCCGGGGGCGGGACCGGACGCTGTGGTTGTTGGACCGCGAAGCGGCCAAGGACTCCGCTCTGGGCGACTGAGAGCGCGTGACGAGAACTCGTCCCCGCGGGCTCCGTCGTGGCTTTCGAGCACGCGTCGCCGCCCCGGCACCGCCGGGGCGGCGGGCGCCCGCCGGGGGCAGCGGCCGAGCACTGTCGGCGTCGAATCACGCCCCGCGTTCGGTGAGCCCGTAGAGCGTTCCCTCCGGATCGGCGAACTGCGCCCAGCGGGTTCTGCCTTCGGGATCCCACGGCGCCGTGCGCGGTTCGGTCGGGAACCGCACTCCCCTGGCCTTCAACTCGTCGAAGGTGGCGTCGAGGTCGTCGCAGTCGAACCAGACGTGGCTGAGTTCGCCCAACCGCTGCAACACGAGATCACGCACCCGCGGATCCCCCTCGGCGAGCACCAGGTAGGTCTCGGCACCCGGCACGCTCACCTCTATCCAACGGTGGCCATCCCCGTAGGGCACGTCGGTCCTGACCTCGAACCCCAGCTTCTGGGTGCAGAAGTCGAGCACGGTCTGCTGGTCGGTCACGTAGAGCACCACGAACTTGGGATTCGTGATCATCGGGCACCTCGCGTCCCGCCGGCGATGTCGAGGGCCCCGGGTCACGGAACCGGTTTCGGTCGAGCCTCGGCTCCCGAACGGCCTTGAGACGGCCCCTCGAATCACGGTACGAGTTTTCCCCGAGATCACCAGTCGGTTCGGGCAGCCGGAGCGACCGCTCCGATGTCGGGGCGCCCGGAACGAGAGGCCCGCGAGGGGTCCGTCGACCGGGCAGCGTCGAGGACCGAACCGCACGAACCCGGTCAATCCAGCGGGGTCCGGCTGACCACCACCCCGTCGTGGTCGCTGAGCAGGTACTCGCCGGGTACGAAGTCGATCCCGCCGAACTCGACGACGACGTCGGACTCACCGGTGCCGGACTTGGAGCTCTTGCGCGGGTTGGTCCCCAGCGCCTTGACCCCGAACTCCATCCCGTCGATCACGGCGGAGTCCCGGATCGCGCCGTTGACGACGAGCCCGTTCCATCCGTTGGAGCGCCCCAGTTCGGCGATCAGGTCACCGACCAGCGCGGTGTGCACCGAACCCGCTCCGTCGATCACCAGCACCCCGCCCGCACCGGGCCCCGAGAGAATCTTCTTGAGCAGCGCGTTGTCCTGGAAGCACCGCACCGTGCGAATCGGCCCGGAGAACACCTCGTGGTTGCCGAAGCTCCGAAACTGCAGGTCGCAGCTGCGCACCTCGTCGCCGTCGCGGTCGGCCAGGTCAGCGGTAGAAGTCATTTCCACTCCTTTCGTTGGGAAATTTGCAGGGGACTCGCCCGGATGGTCACCTGGCGGAACCTCTCGCGCGGCTCTCGCTGCGGGAGGCCCGACATCGAGTAGGCACCTACGCCACGTCGGGCCTTCCTCGCGAGAGCCGCGCGGGAGAACCAGCGACGGTGCCGATTCCGAGGTGGTGGGTGTTCGGCCCGCGTCGATGGCGCGGCGATTTCGCGAGAAATCGACGCCGACGGATCAGCCGGGGAAGACGGTGACGGCGGTGATCACCAGGCCGGATTCGAAGCGGAACCGGCCGGAGAAGCCGGTGAGCTCACCCGCCGAGCTCGGTGCGGGTGCTTCGATCAGCTCGGCGCTGAACTCCCCCGAGGGATCGATCCGCACGAAGGCGTCCTCGAAGCCGAGCCAGCGGCCGGTCAACGGGAACCACGCCTTGTAGACGCTCTCCTTCGCGCTGAACAGCAACCGGTCCCAGTTGGCCCCGGCGGGCAACCCGGCCAGCAACTCGCGTTCCCGCTCCACGGTGACCTGCCCGAGCACGCCATCGGGCAGCACCTCGTCGGTCTCCGCGTCGATGCCCAACGAGCACACCTCGGTGGCCGGTGCCACGGCGGCGGCACAGTAGCCCTCGCAGTGCGTGATGCTGCCGACCACGCCCCGCGGCCACAACGGTTCGCGCCGCTCGCCACTGTGCACCGCGAAGTCGGGGTGACCGAGTTCGCCGAGCGCGCGCCGAGCGCAGCTCCGGGCGAGGGTGAACTCGCGTCTGCGCTTCTCCACCGCCCTGGCGACGTACTGCTCCTCCGCCGGCAACAGTCGCGCGTGGGGGTCGTCGCCGAAGACCTCGGAGGAAGCGGCCGCTTCCGGCAGGATTCGTTCGATCACCGGTGGGCCCTCACCAGTTCCTCGAAGGTCCGCTCGGGCGCGGCGGGCAGGATGCTGTGCAACGGATCGCCCGGGCCACCGCGCCTGCGCCACTCCCGGGGGTAACCCAGTGAGACCTCTTCGAAGGGGACACCGTCGATGCGGTCGGTCACCGGAATGTGCAGGTGGCCGTGCACCTCGGCCACGGCGCGGAACCGCAGGTGCCAGTCGGCGGTGAGCTCGGTGCCGCACCAGATGCCGAACTGGGGGTAGTACAACCGCCTGGTGGGATCGCGGTGCAGCGGCCAGTGGGAGATCAACACCGTGGGCAGGTGCTCCGGGATGGCCTCCAGCCTCGGCAGGGTCTGCCTCACCCGCTCGTGGCACCACTCGGTGCGCGACTCGTACGGATCGGGGTGCAGCATCACCTCGTCGGTGCAGACCACGTGAGTGTCGTAGGCGTGTGCCAGGGCCTGCTCGGCGTCGAACTCGGGCGCCCGGAAGCTGTAGTCGTAGAGCACGAACAGCGGCGCGACCACCACCGAGCGCTGCTCGTCGCGCCACACCGGGTAGGGGTCCTCCGGCGTGGTGACGTCGAGCTCCCGGCACATCCGCACCAAGTGGTCGTAGCGCTCCACTCCCCTGGCACGCACATCGTCACCGGGCGGAGTCCACAGCTCGTGGTTGCCCGGGACCCAGATCACGCGGGAGAACCGTTCCCGCAGCTTGCCCAGCGCCCAGCCGATCGTTTCGGTCGTCTCGGCGACATCGCCCGCCACGATCAGCCAGTCCTCGTCGGTGTGAGGCCGAATCTCGTCCAGTACCGGGCGATTGTCGCGGTGCGATACGTGCAGATCGCTGGTCGCGAGTAACGACGGCGCCACCATGCGCCAGACCCTACCGGCCGGTCACCCCACTGGGGAGGAGATGTGTCACACATCCGACGAGGACGGGCGTCGCGGACCCGGTTTCCACCGTTGGTTCCGCACCGGCCCGTCCGGTTCGGCACCGGCCCCGGCCCGCGGCACGGCACGTAGGCGGCGGAACCGGCGCCCGAACGGGTGCGGACACGCGGGGCAGTTCGAGTAGCCGCGCACCCGCCGGACGCGCAGACTGAACGAGTGGACGATCGAGTTCGCGAGCGCATCCGGGTAGCGGGTGTGGTGCAGGGTGTCGGATTTCGTCCCTTCGTGTACACATTGGCCCGCGAGCTGGGGCTGACCGGTTTCGTGGGAAACGACGTGCACGGGGTGTTCGTGTTCGCCGAGGGACCGCCTTCGCTCCTGGAGCGATTCCGCACGGCGCTGTCGGAGCAGGCACCGCCGCTGGCTGTGGTAGACGAGATCACCGCCACCGCGATCGAGCCTCGTGGCGACGAGACGTTCGAGATCGCGCTCAGCGACTCCTCGGGGCAGCGGGCCACCCTGGTCTCCGCCGACAGCGCGACCTGTGTGGACTGTCTGGCCGAGCTGGGTGACCCGGGCGACCGCCGCTACCGCTACCCGTTCCTGAACTGCACGAACTGTGGCCCCAGGTTCACCATCGTGACCGACGTGCCCTACGACAGGCCGCTGACCACGATGGCCCCGTTCGAGATGTGCGCCGACTGCGCGGCCGAGTACCACGACCCGACCAATCGGCGGTTCCACGCGCAGCCGGTGTGCTGTCCGGCCTGCGGGCCCGAACTCCGGTTGACCGACTCGACCGGAGCCGTGCTGCCCGGCGATCCGCTGGACCGAACCGTTGCCGCGCTGCGCGACGGCGAGATCGTGGCGCTCAAGGGGCTGGGGGGCTATCACCTCGCGGTGGACGCGGCGAACCCGGACGCCGCGGCGACGTTGCGCAAGCGCAAGCACCGCGAGGAGAAGCCCTTCGCCGTCATGGCCCCCGATGTGGCGTGGGCACGCACACTGTGCGAGATCGACGAGCACGAGCGGGAGCTGTTGGAGTCACGACGCGGAGCGATCGTGCTGCTCGACAGGCGTCCGGACGCCGCCGTGGCCGAGGCGGTGGCTCCCGGCAATCGGCAGCTGGGGGTCATGCTGCCCTACACCCCACTGCACCACCTGCTGCTGGCGGCCACGGGGCCGATCGTGCTGACCAGCGCGAACCTTTCCGACGAACCGATCGCCTACCGCGACGCCGAGGCGCGGGAACGGCTGGCCGAGATCGCGGACGTGTTCCTCGGCCACGACCGAGGGATTCACATGCGCACCGACGACTCGGTGGTGCGTTCCTTCGATGGGCGGGAGCTGCCGGTGCGGCGCTCCCGGGGCCTGGTCCCGGAGCCGGTGCGGCTGCGGCGGGAACTCCCGCGCCCGGTGCTGGCCTGCGGTGCCGAACTGAAGAACACGTTCTGCGTGGCCAAGGGGTCGAACGCCTTCGTCTCGCACCACATCGGTGACCTGGAGAACTACGAGACGCTGCGGTCGTTCACCGAGGGGATCGAGCACTTCGAGCGGCTGTTCGACATCGCCCCGGAAGTGGTGGCCCACGACCTGCACCCGGAGTACCTGTCCACCAAGTACGCCGCGGAGCGGGAGGACGTGGAGCTGGTGGGGGTGCAGCACCACCACGCGCACATCGCCTCCTGCCTGGCCGACAACGGTGAGAGCGGTCCGGTGCTTGGGGTGGCCTTCGACGGGCTCGGGTTCGGCACCGACGGGACGATCTGGGGCGGGGAGTTCCTGCTCGCCGATCTGGCGGACTTCCGGCGACTGGCACACCTGGAGCGGGTACCGATGCCGGGCGGGGACCGAGCCGTGAAACAACCGTGGCGGATGGCGGTGTCGCAGTTGCTGTCGTGCTACGGAACCGAACCGCCGGGCGGGCTGGAGGTGCTGCGACGCAACGAACCACAGCTCTCGGTCATCACCCGGATGTGCGAGGGCGGGGTGAACGCGCCGCGGACCTCCAGCGCGGGTCGGCTGTTCGACGCGGTCGCCGCGATCCTGGGAATCCGGGACGCGGTCAGCTACGAGGGGCAGGCGGCCATCGAGCTGGAACAGCTCGCGGACCGGGAGGAGCGTGGCCACTACCCCGTGGCGCTGCCGGCTTCCGGGACGCTGCCGGATCCGGTGGCTGCCGGTGCCGCGAGTCCGCCGCTTTCGGTTCCCGCGGGACAACTGGTCCGTGCGGTGGTCGACGAACTGCGTGCGGGGCAGCGTGGCGAGGTCATCGCCGGCAGGTTCCACAACGGAGTCGCCGAGTTGATCGCGCGGCTGTGCGAGCGACTGCGGGATGCCACCGGTGTCGGCGAGGTGGCGCTGTCGGGTGGGGTGTTCCAGAACACGCTGCTGCTGCGGCGGGCCGTGGACGCGCTGCGGCGACGCGGTTTCCGCGTGCTGCTGCACTCCAACGTTCCCACCAACGACGGCGGCATCTGCCTCGGACAGGTGGCGATCGCGGGAGAACGCGACCGCCGGGGAGGGAACTCCCCGGAACGGGGATAGCGACTCACCGGTCAGGACTTCGCGGGCTCCCGAGCCGGGAGCCCGCGAGTGGAGTCGCGCCGCCAAACGAACGGTTTCGAGGTTGCGATCGCGTCACTCCGGCAGCGGGCACCCGGCCCGCTCGGCGGCAGCGCGGGCGAAGTGGTCCAGCAGAACATTGTTCCCCTGCTTATCGGAAAGCTGTTCACTCCACCGGCTGGAATCGTCCTCGCTGGGGGAATAAATCCGATACGACACCGGCTCGCCGTGGCACATCACGTCGTACTCCGCTCGGGAATACTCGGGCAGCTCATGCCGCATCTTCGCAAAGATTCCCTTGTAAGTCACGAACGCCACCTTGGGGCGACCGGACACTTCATCGACGGTCAGATAATCCCCTTCCCCGACTCGGACGTCGCAAACACTGATCAACTTACTGGGCAGCGGCGTCCCCATTGCCCAGACTTTCTTGTGAGCACTGCCGTAGGAAGGCAGAAACGACCGCATCGCGGGGGGACATGCCGTGTCACTGTCCCACTTCTCACTCACCGGTTTCGCATTGTCCATCCCGAATTCAGGGATATCCGGCAGTTCACTCGGCAACGACAGCGCGTTCGCCGACTCCGCACACCCGAACCGCGCACGCGCCTTGTTCGTCATGTCCACCAACAACCGCGCCATCGCCAACCGCGCATCAGGGTTGTCCAGCTCGGAGTTCGAGATCCTGACCCAACTGTTCAACGTGACCGTCTCTGAATCACGAGTACACGGAATATACAGTCTTGCGTAGTCGTGCGTAACGAAACCCGGTAAATCACCGATGGGAATCAGCAATGGATTCGGCGGATCGAACCAACTGGCCAGATAGACTTTCTTTGCCTGGTACATACTGAGCTGTAGATCATCGTGATCAACCGCGTCGCAGCTCAGGGAAGGCTCCTCGGCTTTCACCTCGGCGAAGGAGTCATCGGGGTCGGGTTCACCCAGGTCCGCGGCCTGGATCACATCCACCATCAACCTTGGATCGGCCAACCCGTCACAGGACAGGTGCTGCGGCGGAGTGCTCACCCACGTCGGCGGCGCACTCTCGTCCGCACCCGCCCCCGAACAACCAGCAAGCACCACCAAGCAGGCGAGCGAACCGGCCAACCATCGCAACCAGCACATCCGACCAATCGTCATTCTGTCTCGCTCACCCGTACCTGGCGGTTACCCGTGGCATCGGCGTAGATTCCGGCCCCGGCTTGGTAAGTGTTCTGCACGCCCTTGTGATCGATTTCGTAAGGTCTTTCCTGTCTTACCCAATCTTCGTAGCCATCCGACATCTTTCCGTCGGAATCGATGATCCGCTGCGGATTGCCGCTCTGCTCGGGTGACTCGGGACTGACGGGCGGCGGCGACTCACTCTCCAGCCACATCCGGTGCTGCCACAAGGACTGGTTCAGCAAGTCGCTCGCATCACTGGGACCGTCTTCTTTGATCTCGGCGGTTTCCCTGGTCACGATGTTGGAGCTGTCCTGCTTGAGCTGCTCGGTGATCTGGTTGACGGCCTCACCACCCGCCGCGCCACCGATCGAACCCGCGGGCCCAGCCACGGCACTGCCGGCTCCGGTGACGGCCCAGGAGGCCAGCGTGCCGCCCGCGTCGATCTTCGCGTTGTAGTCGGCGTCCTTGCCGTCGTAGACCTCGTCCACCGCGTAGGTACGCGCCTCGTCCAGCGCGCCGAACACGGATGCGGACTCCTTCGCCACCGTTGCCATGTGGTCCCGCCGATCACCCATCGACCGACCGTCATCGCCCGCGATCTCGTCGAGCCGCTGTCCGGTGTGCACCATGTTGGCGTCGCGCATCCGCGCGTAAGCCTCGGGATCGTAGGCAGCCGACCCCATCACCTTGTACACCTCGCCCTGGCTGAACCGGGGACTCATCTCCCCGGTCGTGCCCTTCGCCCACTTCGGGTCGTCACCGTCCAGGTCCAGCGAACCACTGCTGTTGGGGGACACGGCCCCGGAGTCGTGCACCGCGTCCATGTTGTGCGCGAGCATGCGGCCGACGCTGTCACGCATCGAGTCCGGCACCGTTCCCTTGCCGGGGTTCTCCATCGACTGCTCGGTGTTGGCCAACTCGTGCACCAACCCCGACATCACGCGGGCCCCTTCCGCGGTGCCCTGCTGCTCGCCGAGGGTCGCCGACTCCAGTGCCTTGCCCAGCACGTCGTGCCCCAGTCCTTTTTCCCGCTCGTTGGGTGTGTAGTCGCTGCCCGGGCCTTCGGCGTGGTCGTAGGTGTCGACCGGCCAGTCCCGCTCGATCAGATAACTCATGTGCCCGGTGTCCCGCGCGGGGTCGAAGAACGAACCGGCGGCGTCGGGGCTGTGCTCCATCGCCGTCATCAGCCCCACGAGCGGGTCACCGCCTCGGCCGCGATCGTCGACGTGGTTGAGGTCGTTGCTCTGGACGCGGTCGAAGGTGTCCTCCTTGTCGGACTCGATCATCGCGTCCCCTACCGGGTTCAGGAAGTCAGCGGAGTACTCGCCGCTGTGCAGCAGCATCCCCAGCGCGCGGTAGCCGGTGTCCTCGTGGTCCCCGAAGCCGAGAAAACCGGTGTCCCAGTTCTCCGACGCCCGCACGAGCCGCTTGCCGTAGGTCTCGGCACGGTTCTCGAGCTCGTCACCCGCCCCGTCACCGTGCAGGTCCTCGCCGAGATACCGTCTGCCGCTCTCACTCGTACCGGCCGCCAGCGTTTCGCCGAGGTTCCGCTGCAGCTCGCCGATCAGCTCGGAGCGGTTCGGGCCGGATTCCCCGTGGTGGCCGTCCCAGTGGGTCATCCCCATGTCCTGCAGGTGATCGGTCAGCTTGAGCAGCTGCTTCGGCCGCACCCGCTCCAGGAACTCGCCCGCGAACGCGGGGTCCTGCCCGTTCTCCCGCAGCAGGCGGGCGAGTCGCTCGCCTTCCGCGAAGTCCAGTTCGTCCGGCGGCTTCGCGGCCAGTTTGGCCGCCTGCTTGGCGGCCTGTTCCTGTTCGGCACGTTCCTCGCGCAGCACTTCATCGAGATAGCCGAGTGAGTCGTCGGCTTCGCCGAGCGCGCCTGCCGCGTCCTGATCCGCCTGTTCCGCCTTGGACAGCAACCCTTCGATCTCGGCGGCGTAGGACTCGTAGCGGGCCTGTTGGTCATCGGGATATTCGATCCGACCGTCAGGGTGGATCGTCCAGTGCTCGCCCTCGTTGATCTCGTCGGACAGCCGCTCCAGGCGCGCCCGGCAGGTCTCGATCTCGGATGACGCCCGTTCCAGCGTCTCGGGGACCGACTCGATCCTGTCGAGGTACTCGCGCATCTTCTCGCGGATGTGCTCGGCGTGGCCGGTTGCGGCGTTCTTGGCCTCACCGTGCCAGGCCTCCTCGTTGTCGAGCGGGTCCCGCACCTCGGCGTCGAAGTCACCGAGAACCTTGTCGTACTTCTCGACCAGCGATCTCCACGCCTCGGCGGCTCGGCTGATCGCCGAAGGCTCGGCTTTCGTCAGCTGTCGGTAGTCCACGGCGCTCAGACACCCACCCCTCGGAGCTTCGCGACCGCCCACTCGTCGGTCTCCTCGTAGTTCCGGGCCGCGGCCGCCAGCCTGTCCCCCATGTCGTCGAGCCAGCGGCCGAGCCCCTCGACGTTGTGCTCACAGCTGGACTGCACCCGTTCCAGCGCGGCCGCGAACGCCCAGCCACCGTGGGTCCGAACGGCCGCGGCGGAGTCCTCGGCCGTGGCACGCTTCAGTTCGAGCAACCTCTCACCCAGATCCGCGGATCTCCCGCCGATCTTCGTCAACTCCTCGGGATGGACGGCGTAACGACCACCACCCGCGGAACTCCCCATATCGCGCCCCCAGGAAAAACGACACAGCGCTGTTGCGGCCCGGGAAATTACCGACGTCCCACGAGATCGTCACTCCGAAGTGAGTGATCGCATACGGCGCGCGACTGGAGCGATCGAGCTGTGCCGGGTGCCTACCGGTTGTCCCGTGGCGGACTCGCGCGATCGGTCGGACACCGGACCGTGCGGCGACGGCGTGTCGCCCGCGCGGAAGTGACTGGTCACGGCCTCGGTTCCCGCTATCCGGTAGCATTCGTTGCTGTTCGGTGCCGGTCGTCCGAGAGAGTGAGCAGTGCCAGCCACAGTCGCGGAACGCGAAGAAACGCATTCCGATCGTTCGCTCGCGAAATCGACGGGTGTCCAGTTGGGAATCGTGGTGTCGGGAATGTTCTCCGGCGGGTTGGCCGCGGTTTCCTACTACGTGGCCGGGTTGGAGTGGTTGGCGCACGGCTTCCTGATCTGGATCGTGCTGGGAGTGACGACCACTGCGGGGCACACGCTGCGAACGGCGGTCCGCCGGGCGTCGACCGCGCTGCTTAGCGGTGTGCTGGTGTTCTATCTCGGCAAGCAGTGGGTGTACGTGCTGGAGTACGCCGGGGCGGAGTACTCGGTCGATCCGAAACGAATGGCCGCCTGGCTGGCTGTCGCGGTACTGGCGGGTGTCGCCTGCGGGACGGTCTTCCGACACATCGGACGGGAGGGCTGGTCGGCCGCGATCGCCACTACCACCGCCATCGGGCTGTTGTTCGGCGACGCCGCGCGGGAGCTCTATCCCACGCTCAGCGCCGATCCGGTATTTCTGGTGTGCACCATGCTGGTCGTGCTGGTGATCCTGTTGCTGGCGGTGGTGTCGAAGCGGCAGTTCGGCAGGATCGTGCTGATGGCGCTGCCGTGCGCCGGTTTCGGACTGGCCCTGTTACTGGCCGCGGAACTGCTCGAACGCCTCACCTGGTAGCGAGGCTTCATCGTCCGAACCATGGCGAGGCCGGAGCGCGGAAGGATTCGCGGACAACCACGATCGCCGCGCAGCCGTATTCCGTGGCACGATCGGGGAATGGACGAGGCAGCCGGTGGGGATGAACAGGACGACATCACGCCTTCCGGTACCGATGCCGGTGAAGCGCAGGACGCCGGTAACCGCGACTACGGCGAGATGCTGCGCAGCCATTCGGCGGGTTGGCGGCTGCTGGCCGAGCGGATGCACCCGGAGCAACAGCCCGAGCTGGACAGACTGGACGAGATCGGCATGGGCAGCACCCTGTTGCGTGATCTCCTCGACGGGTTCCGTCAGCAGGCGCTGCTGCTGCACAGCACCATCTCCGCCCGGGCACGTGCCTATGAGGAGATGATCGAGGCTGGCGGGCCGGAGGATCCCGAGGCATACGAGAACTACCGCCGGACGACCGAGTTTCTCAACGAGCTGCTACCTGGTGGCAAGCACTGAACGAACCCGTGCACCGCGCGCTCCGGTGGCCACGGCTCCAGCGATGAGGACTCCCGTGGTGACGGCTCGTAGGGGCCGAACGGCTCACCGGATCTCGGCCACCAGCTCCTCGATCTTGCCGCCGAGTGCCCGCGCGTCCACCGGGGTGAGCGCGTATACCCGCTCCCCGGTGTTGCCCCGCTCGTTGTGGTCGAGATACCGTCCGTCCGGTTCGGCGTTGTCGAACCAGCGCACCACCCGGGAGCGGGTGACACGGCCGTTGCGGTCCCGGACGTTCGCGGCGAGCTGTCCCGCCCGGAGGTGTTCGGCCGCACCGAGCGCGCGGTAGAGCGCCAACTGCCGGTCGCCGCTGCCACCACCGGAGGAACCCGCGGCGGGACGGAGCAAACCGTGCGACTCGGAGTCCGCTTCGGAGTCCTGCCTGGGGAAGGAACTCTCGGGGACTCGCACCGGCCCCTGGTTACCGGGCGGCGCCGGGGGAAGCGTGGGCAGCAGCGCCTGGGACAGGCTCACTCGGTCGTGGAGTTCGACGGTGAGCGGACCACCGTAGCGTTCGGTCTCCCCCGGCGGTTGTACGCCGAGCACCACCCGATTGCCAACGGTCACCGCGGCGACCGCGCGCCACATCGGGTGCTCGCCGAACCTCGGCAACCACATCGAGTCGACCCACAGGTAGGGCTTCGCCAGCACGGCCAACGCGTGCGCGAGGCCGGGCTCCACCTCGTCGTCGACGATCAGCCCTTCGGAACGCATGGTTTCGTACTCACGCTTGCCCACCTCGGCGAACTGCTGCCGGGTGTGGGTGAAGGGCTCCACTTCCAGCGGCAGCGTCAGATCGTCCAGCCCGAGATAGCTGTGCAAGAAGTACAGGTGCAGCGGGTGCAGCTGCCAACGGCCGGAGACGGCCACGGTGTTCCTCTCTTGCCAGGGTGCGCCCGGATTCCGTGGCGGTCCGGGCGCACCGTCGCTGTTGTCACTCGATGACCGGTGGGGCGGTTCTGGGCATGTCGTTGAACCACACGTCCTCCCACTCCTCCAGCCAGCTGGGACGCTCGTGTTCCTGGTCCTCCTCGCTGCCCTGACCGCGCCCGCCGGGCGCGCCCGCCATCGGCGCGCGTCCGCCTCCGGCACGCCCCGAGGTGGCGCCGGTCGCCGCGGTTCCGGGGGCCGACGAGCCACCCCGGACCGGGGAACTCCCCGCACGGCCCCCCGAGCCCGGCGTGCTGCCGCCACGTCCCGAGGTGGAGGGCGTTCCGCCACCCGCTCCCCCACCGACGTAGCCGCCGACTCCGCCGACACCTCCGACGCCGCCCGCGCCTCGTCCGGCGCCACCACCCGCACCGGTACCGCCGGCGGCTCCCGGGCCGCCCGGGGTCGCGGAGCCACCGGGTCCGGAGGTCCATGCCGACTCGCTGCCGGCGGATCCGTTGGAGTAGTCACCCGAGCCCGGGGACTGTCCCGGTCCGAAGCCGCTCCCGTTCTGGCCCGGCAGTGAACCGCCGTTGCCGGTTCCCCCGGAACCGGATCCAACGCCCCCGCCGGAACCGCCGTTGGCCGGACCGGCACCGGAATAACCACCGGGCACGTTGCCCTGGCCGGTACGCCCCGGTGGCACGGCGGGCGGCACCGCCGGTGGTTCGTTGCCGGAGGGAGTCGAGGGCGGGGTGGCGGGATCGCCGTTCAGCTGCCGGTAGGTGGGAACGGTGGAGTCCACGTCCTGGTAGGTCGCGCTCAGCACCCGGTTCATCGTCTCCTGGGCGTGGCGCTCCTCCTGCTGGCGTTCCTGCTGCTGGCGCTTCGCGTCCTGCCCCGCGCCACCGGGCCCGCCCGCTATACCCGCGATCACGGACCGACTCACGTTGTAGTCGCGCGGCGGCGGCACCATCTCCTTGACCTGGCCCGCTGCCGTACCGGCCTGCTCGATCTTGTTACCGGTCATCCGGAAGCACTCGCCGCTGCCACTGGCCCAGGTGGCCAGTGGCAGCGCGGACCGCTTGGCCGTCTCGGCTGCCTGCCCGGACCAGCCGCTGTCGATCGCCTTGGCGGAGTCATCATGCAGCCTTCCACCGAGCTCGTTCAGCTTGTCGCCGATATCGCGCCAGGCCTCGCCCACTGCCTTCGCATCGGAGTGACTCAGCGTGTTCTGATTGGTGTCGTAGATCTTCTTGTGATCGTAGGACTGCCAGTTCTCGTGCTGCTTGATGGACGGCGGGTCGTACCCGGCCGGGGCGTCCAGCTTCCGATTGCGCTCTTCGAGCTCCTGCCGCTGCTGCTCGCCCTGCTGCTCGGCGGCCTCGGCCTGTTCCTGCTGCCGGTTCTCGGCACGCGTGTCGTAGCCGAGCAACTTGCCGACGTCGTCGCGCACCGTTCCCGGGATGTCATTGATGGCCCCGGGAAGGTCCTTCATCACGTCGCCGATGGCCTCGTCCGCCGACCCCATCTTCTCGTCCAACCAGGATCCGAATCCCATGACAGCGCCCCCTTACGCCGGTTCCGGAACGTTCGGCTCTACCTTCTTCGCGATCTCCAACGCCTTGGCGCACTCGTCGACGTCATCGGGGAGACGGATTTCACGAGTCTGGATCTGGATCAATCCTTGCCCAGCATCGAACATGAGAACACAAGCCCGAGCTTTAGTGGCACCCTTGGGAATAGCACTCGCAGCATCGCGGCCGTTCACCTGAGTTCGATCGAACCTGGCCCATGTAGATCTCTTCTCCGAGGAAGCCACAGTCTGACGCGTGTTCTTTTCCAACCGAGCAGAAACCGGCTCTCCGGCGTAGTAGCACCCCGGAGCCCACGGCAGTTCATTCCTGGTCCCCCCTTGCGTTTCCAAACCGAATGATTTCAATTCCTCATCCGACAACAAACCACATGGATCTACCCCAGCGAGTACCTCGTCAGAAGGCTTGGCACCAGTCGTCTCGGATGAATCATCGGCAAGACCACCGGGCGAGCAACCGGTCACACCGAGCAACACGACACCGGCAACAGTGGCCACCAAAGACCGTGACAACCTGTTCACTGCTGCATACCCCGATTCAAGTCTCGACTGATCTGTTCGTCGGTGGCAATGTAGTGCTGCTTGGCCTGCCGAAACAGCTCCGCCTTACGCCGCAGCTCATCCGCGAACTGTCCCAGCAGATCCGCCGCTCCGGTGGAACCGTTAGCTGCCTTCTGCCAGAACTTGTTCGCCAGCTGCTGTCCCGAGAGGTAGTCGCCCAACCCCGGTACCTGTTGCAATCTGGTTGCGGAGTCAGCGAGCCGATCAGCTTCCAAAGCTTCACGCTCATACACAGCAGCGGCACTGTCGGCAGCCTGCGGCTCCATGGTCAGCTGCCCCGCCGAGATCTGCTGCTGGATCCAGGAGTTCTCCTCGCGAATGACCCCCAGAGCCGCACTCGCGCCCGTGAACCCAGCGGTCTCGTCAGCCATCACAGCCCCTTCCAGCTCCGAACAAGCTCACCGCAACCCACGCCACCCCGACCGGACGATCACCCTAACCCACCGTCAAGCCCGCCATCCCGCAAACCGACAAACCCGACCAGTGACCCACCTCACTGCACTGACCTCGACAGGCTCGCCAGGAACTCGGCGCACCGATGGCGATCAACCACCAGCACCCCGGCGTTCGGGGCCTTCGAGTCCCGCACTGCTATCGCACCGGACAAGGTAGTCACCTCCACGCAGTTGCCGTTGCCGCCGCTGTAACTACTCCGACGCCAGTACCTCGTGGACGGTTCCATCGCATTCATCGACGCCACCACATCGCGAGGGCTCGGGTTCAGGAGAGGCAGCGCTCCGCAGGACTCACCGAACCGGAACGCAGCGCAAGAGGCACTACCCGAGTTCACAAGTACCACCGGGCTCCTGGTGAAGTCATCAGCCGTACCGGTGACAAAGCGCTCCGCGACTCACTCCGACAGCTTGGTCACGAACTCGGTCCAGCGGCGACGGTCCACCACCAGCACCCCAGCGTCCGGGGCCTTCGAGTCCCGCATCATCACTTGGCCTTCGCCCACGAACGCCACCTCCACACACGCTCCCTGGTTCATGCTGCGAGAGGATTTCTTCCATCGAGCGGCGGACGTGTCCCGCATAATCACTCCTGCGTCAGATCAGCGATCACATGCTCCATCAGCTCAACTGATTGTCGCTGATCCAGCGCTTCATCGCGAAGAGCCTTCGCAATCGAGCTGTAGGTCTCGATGAGTTTCGGGTCCTCCAAGTCGTAGCGAGCGCCGAGGACAGGGTGACTCTCCAGAAACACTCCGGGACCGAACTCGGCGAACTCCAACAAGACGAACTTGCCGTCCATACCGGAGTGTGCTCCTACACCGGTAGGCATGACCTGAATCTCCACGTGCCGCAAGGCGCTCATCTCGATGAGTCGTCGAAGCTGTGCACGGAGAACCCCCACACCTCCGATGGGGCGCCAAAGAACCGACTCTTCGAGCACCACATGCAGCACGAGCGGATCAGGGTCGTCGAGTCGCCGCTGCCGTTCCAGACGCAGGTTGGCCACCTCCTGGTGGTCCTCGGCCGCCACGCTGCGGCTGGCTTCGGCCAGAGCCGCCGCGTAATCCCGGGTTTGCAGCAGACCGGGAACGACGAGCTGCTCATAGTTGAACTCACGGATCGCCTCACCCTCCGACCCGAGGAAGAACGCGAACCACTCCTCGACCACATCGGAGTAAGGTGACCACCAACTCGGCTCGGCCGATCGCTTTGCCTTCTCAACCAGAGGATCACGTTCTGCCTGCGGAACACCGTAGAACTTGAGCAGATCGCGCACGTCCCGATGCTGGAAGCGATACATCCCGGCTTCCATCTGACTGATCTTCCCGCGTGAGCAACCCAGCTCTGCCGCAGCTTCGTTAGTGGTCAGGCCCGCCTTCGTGCGCGCGTGACGCAACCTCATCCCGATCCTTCGACGCAACGAGGCCGGATCCACTCGTTCCACCACATGCACCTCCTCGAATCAGAACCCAGTTTCCCCCGGCGGCACTCAACCACCACGACCACCTGATCGAAGGATATTCAAGCTAACCGTTAGTGGCTAACGTGTTATTTGAATCGTCAAGACGAGGAGGAACTGTGTTTCCCAACTATTCCGCTCTCCCACCCCTGTGCACCCGCGAGGAGTTCATGACCGCGATGCGGGAGATGGTCGACGAGAACGCGCCGCGCGTCTTCGCGCTGTGCGAGGAACTGGGCGACCGGCACGACGCCGTGCTGCACTACTGGGGCATGGCCCACGACGACCACGCCGACCTCATCGGTACCGGCGGCAGCCTGCACATCGGCTTCCGGGACGCGACCACGGCCCGCGAACGCCTGGCCTGCCGCAGCAATATGCACCTCGTCTGGCCACACCAACCACCCGACCCCGTCTGAACACCAGAACTCCGACGTGCCACGCACGACGACGCCCGGCGCGCCGAAGCGCACCGGGCGTCAATTTCTCGCGAAATCGCCGGGCAGGGATCGGAGTCGGAACCGATGGAGATTCGGAGTACGAACGCCTCTGCTGCAGAAGGGCGCGACGCTAGGGTCAGACTCCCTGGTGCAGCGGGGACGAGACGTGCCCTGCCAGCCAGTCGTACCAGGCCGAGAGTCCTTCGCCGGTGGTGGCCGAGACCGGCAGGATCTCGACGCCGGGGTTGATCCGGCGGGCGTACTCGGCGAACCTGTCCACCTCGAACGAGAGGTGCGGCAGCAGATCCGTCTTGTTCAGCAGCACCAGATCGGTGTGGGCGAACATGTTGGGGTACTTCAACGGCTTGTCCTCGCCCTCGGTCACCGCCGCGATCACGACCTTGGCGTACTCGCCCAGGTCGAACAGCGCCGGGCAGACCAGGTTTCCCACGTTCTCCACCAGCACCACCGAGCCGGGCGCGGGCCGCAACGAACGCAGTGCGCTCCCCACCATCTCGGCATCCAGGTGGCATCCCGCGCCGGTGTTGATCTGCACCACGTCGGCACCCGCACGACGCAACCGCTCGGAATCGCGCAGCGTCTCCTGATCACCCTCGATCACCGCCAGCGGGACGGACGAGGCGGAGCCCGCCAGGGTTCGCTCCAACAGCGTGGTCTTGCCCGCTCCCGGTGAGCTCATCAGGTTCAGCGCCAGCACCCCCCGCTCGGTGAGCCACTGCCGGTTGCGCTCGGCCAGCGTGTCGTTCTTGGCCAGCACCTCGCGCTCCAGCTCCACCCGGCGCGTGACGCCGTCCTGCTCCGGAACCGCGGTCTCCGAATCGTCAGGCGCGTGCACACCGTCCTCGTGCGAGTGATCGTGATCGTGAGGATGGTCGTGATCGTGGGAATGTCCCCCGTACCGGTGATCCGGCGATCCCGATTCCTCCCGCGTGTCGGCGGCGTCGCGGGCTCCCACCCGTACGCCGCGCTCGTCACCGCATCCGCAGGTAGCGCACATCGTTCTTCCCTTCCCACAACGTCGAACCGACCAATCGAAGGAATCCGCGTACCCGGCCACTCACGAAGCGACGGTTCCGGATTCCACGTCCACCGCTCTGATCCGCAGTTCCCGTCCGGAGAGCACTTCGACATCGGGACTGCCGCAGTCACAGACCGCGAGCTGATCCTCCAGCACGAGCCGCTGGTCACAGTCCCGACAGCGACCGCTGCCGGTCGGAGTCACGATGTCCAACCGCGCACCTTCCAACGCCGTGCCGGTGACCACCAGGTCGAAGCAGAACCGCACGGAGTCCGGCACCACGCCGGAGAGCTTGCCGATCTCCAGCTCCAACCTGGTGACGCGCGGCTCGGTGACCGCGTCGAGCACCGCGTCCACCACACTCTGGGTGATCCCCAGCTCGTGCACCGCGATCCCCTCCCACAACCACTCCACGGAAATTCGTTTGGGGCGGCGTCAATTTCTCGCGAAATCGCCGGCTAACCGACCACACACCCGAGAGCCGTTGCTGACTCTCAACAGATCCGGGGTAGGGGATCGCCTACCAACAGATCCACGATCCGCGTCCCGCCGAACGCGGTGTTGAGCATCACCAGCCCTGGTGGGTCCTCACCGATCCGACCGATCACCGCCGCGTCCGAACCGTGCGGGTGCTCGCGCATCGCCGCGAGCGCGGTGTCGACGGACTCTCCGTCCACGATGGCCACCATCCTGCCCTCGCAGGCCACGTACAGCGGGTCGATGCCGAGCAGTTCGGAGGCACCGCGCACCTCGGTGCGCACCGGGACCTCGCCCTCCTCGACGACCACGGCGACGTTGGCCGCGGTGGCCACCTCGTTGAGGATCGTCGCCACACCGCCCCTGGTGGCGTCGCGCATCGCGCGCACACCCGGGGTGGACTCCAGCAGCCCGGCGACCATGTCGTGCAGCGGGGCGGTGTCGGACTCCAGGTCGGCGTCGATGTCCAGCTCACCGCGCTCCAGCATCACCGTGACGCCGTGGTCGCCGACGGGACCGGAGACCAGCACGGCATCCCCCGGTCGTACGGTGTCGATACCGAGCTCGTGCTCGGTCCGACGTACCCCCACCCCGGTGGTGTTGATGTAGCAGCCGTCGGCCTTGCCCTTCTGCACCACCTTGGTGTCACCGGTGACCACCCGCACCCCGGCCCGCTCGGCGGCCTCGGCCATGGACCGGACCACGCGCCGCAGCTCGGAGATCGGGAACCCCTCCTCGATGATGAACCCTGCGGAGAGGTAGAGCGGCGTGGCACCGGAGACGGCGAGGTCGTTGACGGTGCCGTTGACGGCGAGCTCGCCGATGTCGCCGCCGGGGAAGAACAGCGGGGAGACAACGAAGGAGTCGGTGGTCATCGCCAGCCGCGAATCGTCCACCGCGAACTCGGCGCCGTCCTCCAACTTCTCCAGGTGGGGGTTGCGCAGTTCCTCCAGGAACAACGCCTCGGTCAGCGTCTGGCTGGCCTTGCCACCGGCGCCGTGGGCGCTGGTGACGCGTTCTTCCTTGATCTTCGGTTTGCGGGCGCGCGCCTTCTCGATGCGGTCGAGGACCTGCTGTTCCCTGCTGCGGTAGTCGCTGCCCGGTTCCGCGACGCCGTGCGCGGGTTCGGCAGCGCTGTGTACGGTTTCAGCGGCACTGTGGTCGGATTCCGCGGTGGGGTGTTCGGGCGACGTTCCGGTCGCGGCGACCGGCTCCTCGTCGGTCTCGTTCTCGATGCTCACGACTTGCTCGCCTCCTTGACGCGTTCCCGGCTGAACCGGCCGAAGTTGTAGTAGGCGGCGCAGGCCCCCTCCGGGGAGACCATGCAGGTGCCGATCGGGGTCTCCGGGGTGCAGGCGGTGCCGAACACCTTGCACTCCCAGGGCTTGAGCACGCCCTTGAGCACCTCGCCGCACTGGCAGGCCTTGGGGTCGGCCACGCGCACGCCCGGCAGTTCGAACCGGCGTTCGGCGTCGAAGTCGGCGAACTCCTCGCGCAGTCGGGTGGCCGAGTGCGAGATGAAGCCCAGTCCGCGCCACTCGAAGTAGGGCCGCAGTTCCATGGTCCGGTTGATGGCGTCCAGCGCCACCTCGTTGCCGTTCCACGGCACGACCCGCGAGTACTGGTTCTCCACCTCCGAGCGGTTCTCCGACAGCTGCAGCATCAGCATGTAGATCGACTGCAGGATGTCCAGCGGCTCGAAACCGGCCACCACCAGCGGCTTGCGGTAGTCGCGGGCTATGAACTCGTAGGGCTTGCATCCGATCACCGTGGAGACGTGCCCGGGACCGATGAAGCCGTCCAGTCGCAGGTCCGGCGAGTCGAGGATGGCCTTGATCGCCGGGATGACGGTGACGTGGTTGCAGAACACCGAGAAGTTCTCCAGTCCCTCGGACCGGGCGCGCAGCAGCGTCATCGCGGTTGAGGGGGCGGTGGTCTCGAATCCGATCGCCATGAAGACCACGTGCTGCTCGGGGTTCTGCCGCGCCAGCTTGAGGGCGTCCAGCGGGGAGTAGACCATCCGGATGTTGGTGCCCTCGGCGTTGGAGTCGAAGAACGACCCGTTGCTGCCGGGAACCCGCATCATGTCGCCGAAGGAGGTCATCAGCACCCCCGGTTGCCTGGCGATGTGGATGGAGTCGTCCACCCTGCCCATCGGGATCACGCAGACCGGGCAGCCGGGGCCGTGGATCAGCGAGATGTTCTCGGGGAGGTAGTCCTCCAGACCGTGTTTGTAGATGGTGTGGGTGTGGCCGCCGCACACCTCCATGAACTTGTACTGCCTGCCCGGCTCGCACAGTTCGGTTATCTTGGCCGAGAGCGCACGCGCCTTGTCCGCGTCGCGGTACTCGTCGACGAACTTCATGGCACCTCCTCCGAAACCCTTCAAGCGAGAATCCGACGACACGAAAACCGTTCGGAAACGAAACCTCCCGGAAACGTGTCCCAACTGATAGCGCTCCGCCGAATTCCCATGTATCCGTTCGAATCAGACTTCTTGCCGGCATTCTTCGGCGCTACCGATGCCGACCAGCCACTCACGCAGCCGAACTCCGACCACACTGGCAACCGGCACCGCCGGGGTTCTCCTGTCTGGCGTCAATTTCTCGCGAAATCGTCGCTCCGCTACGACGCAGGGCCGAGCTCCCACCACCCTCGCGATCCGCACCGCCGCGCGTTCTCCCGTGGTGCTCTCGCGAGGACGGTCCCGACGTTGTGTAGTAACTACCCGATGTCGGGGCACCCGCGGCGAGAGCGCCGCGAGAGGTTCCGCCAAGCGACCACCCTCGCGAACCGAGCCGACAGAACTCCGCTAATCGATGTAGGAGTCCTGCAGCGCTTCCAGCTCGTCCTCGTAGGCCTTCCCGATGTCCTCCAGGAATTCCAGCGCGGCCTGCGCCTCCTGTTCGTCGATCTTGGAAAGCGCGAATCCCACGTGGATCAGAATCCAGTCACCGGCCACCGGCCGATCGTCGTCGAGCAGACCGATATTGATGTTGCGACGCACCCCGCTGACGTCAACCTTGGCCAGGTCGGGCCGGTCCGGCAGGACTTCGATTACCTCACCCGGAATTCCCAGACACATTCACGTTCTCCTTGTCGCAGCTCTTTGTTCGCCTTGATGGGGCGGTCACTCGACGGAACCTCTCGCGACGGTGCCGGTGGGCGAGCACGGCCAGCAGCGGTCGCACCACTCGCCCGTCGATTTCTCGCGAAATCGCCGCGCCGAAGGTCCGAGCTCACATGCGGCTGATCCGCAGGTAGCGCTTCACGTCCGGCCCGAACAGCCACGCGAGGGTGGCGATCAACCCCACCAACAGCACCAGGAACAGCAAGCGACGCACTACCGATCACCTCCTTCGACAACTCCTCGCCCGAGTCCGGCCGACTCGGATCCGTCCTGTTCGGCGCACACCAGTTCGCGCACCCGACGCACCGCTTCCGGCACGGCACGTTTCACGATCCGGCTCAAACCGATGCGCTGCTCCAGCTCGGCGGGCTCGCAGCCGAGCACGAAAACCCGGCCGGGATCACCGCCCAGCAGGGTGACCAGGTCCAGCACCACATCCGGCTGCATGCCGTGCGCGTCGGCCAGCGTCGCGGTGTCTCGCTTGTCGGCGTTCCCGATGTCGGTGGGCCGCAGCAGGGTCAGCGTCCCGGGCGAATCACCCCTGGACACCGCGTCGACCAGCACGGTCGTCGCGTAACCGTCGAGCAGGTCGAAAGCGAGGTGCATTCCGCTGGTGCCGTAGTCGCCCGCCCACACCCCCTCGGGCAGCTCGGTGTCCGCGAGCGCGCGACCGACCTCGGGGCCGAACCCGTCGTCGCCGAGGAAGATGTTGCCGATGCCCGCGACCAGCACGCGGCGGCTCATCGCCGCACCTCGTCCTCGCCGGCCAGGGCGGTTCCCTCCGGCTGTTCTGACTTCCCCTCGGAAATCCCCAGTGGACGGACCTCCTCGGTACCGAAGTAGCGGAACCGCCCGTTGGCACCCTGGATCTCGGCTCCCGGGTCGTCGTCCAGGGTCACGGCGAGGTGGCTGCCACCGTCCACGTCGAAGTACACCGCGCGCACCGTGGCGACGCGCCCGGTCAGGAACATGTCCTGCGCGTCGCTGCCGCTGCCCGGCAGCAGGGTGACCTTGCTGCCGTTGGACACCGACAGCCCGTCCACCTCGACGCTGTCGCTCTCCGGCGAGACCGCGGCGTCGGCACCGGGATCCCACCAGGGCACCCCGGGCTCGGGGAACGGTCCCGCGGCCTCGCCGGAGATTCCCGCGCCGGACGAACCGGGCGGGGCGGGGAAGTCCTGCCGCGGGGACGACCGCGGCGGACCCTCCTGCTGTGAGCTCTCCTGCTCCGGCACCGACTCCCGCAAGTATCGCAGCGTGCCGTGCAGCCGTTCCAGCATCTCGGGCGGCATGTTGTCGACGCCGTCGATGATGCCGCGAGCCCGCTCGTCGGTCTGCCTGGCCTGCTGTTTCTCCTGCTCGGTCAGCGCCATGGTGCGCAGCGTCAGGATCTCGTCGATCTCGGTGGCGTCGTGCAGCTGCCGTGGGCTCTCCGGCGCCACCCGCGGATCGTCGTAGAGGATGATCGGGGCGGCCAGCACCGCCGCACTCCGGTCCCCCGGTCCCAGCAGCACCGGCCAGCAGCGCACGTTCTCGCACTCGGCCACCGCGGCGGCGGCCCATTCCGGTGGGGCCGTCGAGGAGAGCAGCGCCCCCTGGTCCAGGCCGAGCAGCAGATGGGTCGCCACGAAGGCGTGCCGCAACGCCCGCTGCCTGCCCGCTTCCTCGGCCCGCCACTCGGAGGTGTTGTCCACACTCACCCGCAACCGCAGCCCACCGTAGGGACCCGCGAGCCGTTCGGCGTCGACCCGCAGTCTGCCCCGCAGTGGACGCAGTTCGCGAACGATCCTTCCCCGGAGCTCCCCCTCCTGGTCTCGGATCTCCTCGGTGTTCCGGGCCGAATCGTCACGGACGGCGAGTTCGCAGCCGCCGTCGAGCAGGTCGCCGACCCGGGCCAGCAGGTCGTGCTCCTGCTCGACCGCCTCGTCGAACTCCTCGACCACGCGGTCGCCGACCGGCAACGACGTGACTCGGCGGTACTGAGCGTGCTCGTCGAGCGATTCGACCGAGCGCTGCTGGATGCGCAGGAAGCGCAGCCGGACGTGCACCCGGGCGTCCTCGGGCGCCTCCAGCAGGCACTCGGTGCGCAGGTCGGTGTACTCGCCGATCGAGTCGTCGGCGTAGCTCGGCGGCATCAGCACCCCGAACTGCCAGCGCACCTGGTTCTTCGGCGAGTCGGCGGTGTAGGGGTAGAGCAGGTAGCCCTCGTAGAGGACGGCGTCGGCCACCGCCCTCGCCTTGTCGAACAGTTCCGTCACGGGGTCACCTCGCCCGCGTTGTCCAGCAGCGTTCCGATGGCGGCGTCCCAGGTGGGGATCGCGTGTCGCGACTGGTAGCGCAGCAGCGCGTCCACTGTGTCGCGGTGCAGGCGGATCCAGTCGGCCCGCGGGAAGTACAACTCCTTGAGCCGCTGCCACACCTCGATCGGCATGGCGTAATCGGCCTCCAGTTCCCAGGGGATCTGCTGGACCCAGAAACCGTTGGCCCCCTTGCCGAAGACGGTGCCGCTGAACATCAGCACCATCGGCACCGAACCGGAGCGCAACGAGTGCAGGTACTTGCCCGAGGCCACCTCCATGTCGAAGGTGCAGGGCACGGGAACGTCCACCCGGATGGAGTCGGTGAAGCCGGGTACCTGCGTGGCGACGTTGGCGAACCGCACGTTCCGCAGCGTGTGACCCCAGCGGTCCCGTCCGCCGAAGAGATGGCCGAGCAGCTCCTCCTCGGAGCTGTCGTAGTCGCGCTTGCGGGGCTCGATGTTGATGGCGCAGCGCAGCGAGACCGCGTGGATCGGGTCCTCGCCGGATTCGTCGATGCGCAGCCGGAACAGCAGGGTGGGACCGGCACCGTAGCGTTCGCAGCGCACGTCCTCGCACGTGACGGAGAGGTCAGCCATCACCGTCCTCCCGTCCGGTCCGCCCGGGGCCGACCCGCTCGCCGCGCTGCCGGAGTCCGGTGAAGAACTCCTCGATGTGCTCGCGTGCCTGGCTGCCGCCGTCGAAACCGCGCCAATAGGTGCGGACCAGCCCGACCAGCCGGTAGCAGGTGTCGACCGGTACCAGGAAAGCCTCGAACTCGGTGCCGGACTCGCCGAGCTGGTTGATCAGCAGCGCCTCGACGTCCTCGGCGATGTCGGCGAAGGCGGGTTCACCGGCGATCACCTCCTCCCAGTCCTTCGACGGCAGCGTCGACTCGGTGGCTCCCGCCGGGCTGGGGTAGAACAGCACCGGCCCGGTGGTCGAGCTGCGGAAGGCGAAGGCCATGCCGACCGGTATGCCGGTCGACTCCCACAGCGCGACACCCGGCGGGAAGCTCGGCGCGTAGCGGTAGCGCTCCGGAACGGCGCGGTGTTTGCCGCTGCCCGCTCCCGGGTGGGTGAACAGCAGATAGCAGGCGCGGCAGGTGCACAGGATGCGGCGGTTCGCCACGTTGACCACGTGGGAGTGCCCCGATTGCCACAACTGTTCCGAACACATCTCGCAGCTGGCACCCGGCGCACGTTCGGCACGGGCGGACTCACCGCGAGGGCGCAGGAAACGGCGCAGCCCACCGGGGTCGGTGGTGCCCGCCGCGCCGGAGACGGGGGGTGTTTCCGGTTTCACCGTGCGACCTCCGGAACCGCGAGGCGGACACCGCCGTCGTCGGCCAGCAGCGGCAACGGTTCCAGGTGCAGGCTCGGGTCCTGCTCCTCCCGGCCCGCCAGTCGCACGTCGTAACTTCGTGCGCAGTCGGGGCACCGCAGCTCACCGCCGTGCAGCACCGCCCGGCCCAGCTCCGTGTCACATGCGGGGCAACGGTCCCGGTAGGCGTAGAGCGATCCGGCCACGTTGCACACCAGCACGCTCGCGCCGCCGATTCCGACCGACGTGAACTCGCCGTCGGAGGGGCGCACGAGGTCGTCCAGGTTCACCCACTCCGCGGTCTCGGCCACGGTGGAACCGCCGTTGTCCGACTCGGTCGCCAACGGCAGCAGCGGTCGGCCACCGGGTCCGGTGGCGGTGGTTTCCGGCTGGGCCATGCCCTCCACCGCGATGTCGGCGATCTCCGGCGCGGCCTTGCGGACGGCGTCCTCGATGGCCAGCTTCACCGTCACGGCCGAGGAGGGGCAGCCGTCGCAGTTGCCCTTCAACCGCAGCCGCACGACACCTTCCTCGTCGATGTCGAGCAGCTCCACGTCCCCGGAGTGCGACCCGAGGTAGGGCCGCACGCTGTCCAGCGCGTCGGACACGCGCTGCCGCACCGGGAGCGGGTGCAGATCGTGCAGCGCCAGCAGCCCGCCGACCAGCTCGTCCGCCGCCAACCGGTCGAGCAGCTCGGCGCCGGGACCGTGTTCGGCCAGCAGTGTGGTGATCCGCTCGATTCCGGAGCCGTAGAACCGCATGATGGTGGCGACGAGGTCCTCGGCCGCCTCGCGGACGCCGGGTGTCTCGACGGTGTCGAACTTGCCGAGCAGCTCGTCCACGCGGGCGGCGACCGCGCTCGCGTCGTCCTGCCGGGACTCCGCCGGCGGCGGTGTCCCCGTGGTGGTGGATTGCGTCATCAGTGGGGAGTCCTCGCGTGAGTGAGTCACGCCCCGGTGCCCGCCCCCGAAAGCACGGGCACCGGGGCACGGTTGTGTGGTGTACTGGGTCGGTTGTCTCACTGAGGTGTTCCGGCCGCACCGGCCGAACGAGCCGCTTCGCAGCGCAACGCCGTACTTCCGCTCCCGCAACTCGCACCGCCGCGGGTTCTCCCGTGCGGCTCTCGCGAGGAAGGCCCGACGTTGTGTAGGTCGCTACCCGATGTCGGGCCTCCCGGAGCGAGAGCCGTGCGAGAGGTTCCGCCGAGCGACCACCCCCGCGACCCGGCCGGAACACCGAGCCCTCAGGTCTGGCTGTCGAAGGCGTGCGGGGTGTGCGTCTTGTCCAGCTCGAACCCCTCCCCGGTGTACATGTGCACCCCGCACGGCAGGCAGGGATCGAAGCTGCGCACGGCGCGCATGATGTCGATGCCCTTGAAGTTCTCCGGGGAGTTCTCCTCGAAGATCGGGGTGTTCTGCACCGCGTCCTCGTAGGGCCCCGGGGTGCCGAAGGAGTCGCGCACGCTGGCGTTCCACGGCGTCGGCGGGTAGGGGTGGTAGTTGGCGATCTTGCCGTTCTGCACCACCATGTGGTGCGAGAGCACCCCGCGCACGGCTTCGGTGAAGCCGCAGCCCACGCTCTCGTTGGGCACGTCGAACGGCTCCCAGGTCTGCGTGTTGCCGCCGCGGACCTCGGCCAGCGCCTTGTCCACGAAGTGCAGCGCCGCCGCCGCGCAGTAGGCCTGGAAGTAGGTCCGGGCCCGGTTGCGCTCGATCGCGTTGCTCCACTTCGGAATCTTCCACTCCAGCGTGCGCTCGCCCATGGTGGCGCTCTTGGGCAGGTTGATCTCCACGCTGTGGCCGGTCGACCTGACGTTGCCCATGTCCACCAGCCCGGCCAGCGCGGTGGTCCACAACCGCGCGATGGGGCCGCCGCCGGTGTCCAGCGCCAGGTGCTCGGAGCCGTCGAACCAGCGCGGCGACATCACCCAGGAGTACTTGTCGTCGAAGTCCCGCTTGGCCGGTTTGGGAATGGTGTGCTGGTTCCAGGGATGACGCTGATCGACCGGGTTGCCCAGCGGATCGCGGTCGACGAACGTCTCCTGGCCCTGCCAGTCCTCGTAGTAGGAGCTGCCCAGCAGGATCCGGATGCCCAGGTTGATGTCGACCAGATCCGTGGTGACCAGCTGCCCGTCCACGACGATGCCCGGCGTGACGAACATCTTGCGGCCCCAGTCGCTCATGTTCGCGTACTGGAAGTCGCAGTGGTCCGGGTCGTTGAGGCTGCCCCAGCAGGCGAGCATGATCCGGCGCCTGCCGACCTCCTCGTAACCGGGCATGGCCTCGTAGATGAAGTCGAACAGGTCGTCGTGCATCGGCACGCAGCGCTTCATGAACTCGACGTAGCGCATCAGCCTGGTGAGGTAGTCGGTGAACAGCTGCACCGTGGCGACCGTCCCCACTCCGCCCGGGTACAGCGTGGAGGGGTGGACGTGCCGTCCCTCCATGAGGCAGAACATCTCGCGGGTGAGCCTGCTGATCTGCAGCGCCTCCCGGTAGAACTCACCTTCCAGCGGGTTGAGCGCCCGCATGATGTCGGCGATGGTGCGATAGCCGTGCTCGGAGGCGTTGGGGGCCTCGGTCCGCTCGGCCAGTTCCAGCACGCCGGGGTTGGTCTCGCGGATCATCTTCTCGCAGTAGTCGACCCCCACCAGGTTCTCCTGGTAGATGTTGTGGTCGAACATGTACTCGGCGGCCTCGCCGAGGTTGATGATCCACTCCCCCAGTTTGGGCGGCTTGACCCCGTAGGCCATGTTCTGGCTGTAGACCGAGCAGGTGGCGTGGTTGTCCCCGCAGATGCCGCAGATGCGGCTGGTGATGAAGTGCGCGTCGCGGGGGTCCTTGCCCTTCATGAAGATGCTGTAGCCGCGGAAGATCGATGAGGTGCTGTAGCACTCCACCACCCTCCTGGCCTCCCAGTCGATCTTGGTGTAGATACCGAGGCTGCCGACTATCCTGGTGATCGGGTCCCAGGACATCTCCATCAGATCGGATTTCGACTTTCCCGACTTCTTGGCGGGGTCGGTCTGTGTCATGCGGGGATACCTTCCTCGGATCGGATCACCAGGTCGGCCGGTAACCGGTGTGCAGCTCACGTCCCTTGCCGCGCCAGGACGGTTCCTTGTCCGCGGTCCTGCGGGTGATGCCGCGGAGTCTGCGGATGGCGGCGCCGTAGGCACCGCTGGCCGCGGTGGACAGCAGCGAACCGGGGGGTTCGTCCATGAACGGCATGAACTTGTCCGGGAAACCGGGCATGGTGCATCCGATGCAGATGCCTCCCACGTTGGGGCAGCCGCCGATGCCGTCCATCCAGCCGCGCTTGGTCACGTTGCACTGCACGACCGGCCCCCAGCAGCCGATCTTGACCAGGCACTCGGGGGTGCCGTAGTGCTTGGTGAACTGCCCCTGTTCGTAGTAGCCGCCCCGGTCGCAGCCTTCGTGGACGGTGGCGCTGAACAGCCACTTCGGCCGCAGCGCGTCGTCCAGCGGGATCATCGGTGCCTGCCCGGCGACCTGGTAGAGCAGGTACAGCAGCGTCTCGGACATGTTGTCCGGCTGCACCGGGCAGCCGGGCACGCACACGATCGGCAGTCCCGCCTTGGACTTCCACCGCCACCCCAGGTAGTCCGGCACTCCCATCGCACCGGTGGGGTTGCCCGCCATGGCGTGTATCCCGCCGTAGGTCGCGCAGGTTCCGGTGGCCACGATGCCCAGCGCCTTCGGCGCGAGCCGGTCGATCCACTCGCTGGTGGTGATGGGCTGGCCGGTGTTGGGGTCGTTGCCGAACCCGCACCAGTAGCCCTCCTCCTTGATGGCCTCGTTGGGGATAGAGCCCTCGATGACCAGCAGGAAGGGTTCGAGCTCACCGCGGTCTGCCTTGTGGAACCACTCGATGAAGGTGTCCGCGCCCTGCTCGGGCCCGCTCTCGAAGTCGATCAGCGGCCAGTGCACCCGCACCTCGGGCAGCCCGGGCAGTGCGCCCATCACGATTTCCTCGATGCTGGGCTGCATGGCCGCCGTCAGCGAGACGGAGTCGCCGTCGCAGCTGAGCCCGGCGTTGATCCACAGAATGTGAACCGGCCCCTGCGTACCGCCTCCGGTGTCGCTGTCGGCTCCCGCCCCTCGGGTGGTCGGGTCCTCGTCGGGAACGGGTTTCATGTGTCGTTCGTCGGTCGGTGCCACGACGGATCACTCCTCACTCACGCATCGAGGCCGGTGTGCCCTGCGGTGCCGCACCGTCCCGATCCCGGGAGAGCGCGGATTGGGTGAGCTCCCAGAGCGCGTGGTACAGCGTGGTCTGGGCTTCCTGAATGCGGTGCACGGAGGGTGAGGGCACCACGAACAGGTGATCGATGCTGTCCGATTCGGACATCTTGCCGCCCTCGTAACCTGCGATGCCGACGGTCAGCATCCCCCTGCTCTTGGCCTCCTCGAAGCCCGCGAGCAGGTTGGCCGAGTTACCGCTGGTCGAGATACCGACCGCGATGTCGTTGGGGCCGCCGAAAGCGCCGAGCTGCCTGGCGAAGATGACGTCGAAGCCGACGTCGTTGCACAGCGCGGTGACCACCGCGATGTCGCTGGTCAGTCCGAGAGCGGGCAGCGCGGTCCCTCCCGCGTCGGGATGCAGGAACTGGCTGGCGATCTCCTGGGCGTCGGTGGAGCTGCCCCCGTTGCCGAAGGCGAGCAGCCTGCCGCCGCGGGCGAAGCGTTCGGCCATAGCCTCCGCGCAGCGGAGGAGATTGTCGCCGTCGCGGCGGTGCACCTCGACCCGCAGCTCCCTGATCTCGTGGGCCTTCGTCTCGATGGAGTGACGTACCTGCTCGAACACGGCGTCGACGTCGACCGGCGCGTTGGTCAGGAACGGGTACAGCGCCCCTGCCGATCCGATGTCGCTCGCCGGTCCGGCCTCGCTCGCGGGAACGCTGCGCGTAGTGGGGCCGGTGTGGGTGGCGGGGCCGGTGGGAGCAGTGGGTCCGGTGTCGGTGTTGGCTTGGTCCACGGTGTTCACTCCTCGACGGTCGCGATGGCCTCGCCCGCGTGCACGAGCACGGTGTCGCCGACGGCGGCCGGAACCAGCGCGACGCTGATCCGTTCGGTTCCGAGTTCGGTTTCCACGTCGGCCATGTCGTCCGCGAGCAGCCGCAGCACGGTGACGCGCACCGCCTCGTCCGAACAGGTCACGCAGTGCTGCCCGTCGCAGCTCGCGTCGGAGGGCGCCGGGTAGGGAAGCGGCTCCTCGCTCATGCCGTCACTTCCGAGGTCAGTGCGCCGGGCTGTTCGAGGAAGACGTGCACCAGTTCCCAGAGGATGTGGTACATGGTCACGTGCACTTCCTTGACCACCCGCGGATCGGTGGCCCGCGCCGTGAGCACGTGGTCGATTCCGGAATCCGCCATCGCCCCGCCGTCACCACCGACCAGGCCGACGGTCAGCAGGCCGAGGTCGCCGCTCTCGCGCAGCCCGCGCAGCACGTTGGCGCAGTTCCCGTCGGTGGAGATCCCCAGCGCGATGTCGCCCGGATCGGCCAGGTGCCGGATCTGGTGAGCGAACACCTCGTCCAGCCCCTCGCCGCTGCCGGTGGCGACGCCGGTGACCGTGGCCACGTCGGAGGTCAGCGAGACGGCGGGCAGCGCGCGTTTGCCGACGATCACCGGATGCACGAACTCGACGGCGACGTGCTGCGCGTCGGTACTGGCCCCGCCGTTTCCGAAAACGACCAGTTTTCCACCTTCGTGGAATCTTCGGGACACGGCATGACAGGCTCGGGCCACGTTGTCGGCGTTCGCCAGGATTTGATTGACGGGTTCGACACGACGTTCAAACAGGCGATCGACCGTTTCGTGCACACCGCTGTCCGGGGACGATGACATCGGTGATCACTTCCTTGTTGTGGTATGCGGCATCGCCCAAGCTAAAACAGAGTGAATCAGTTCACAACTTGATATTGGAATTTCGCAGCACACCACGAATCGACGAGAGAAATTCGTGAAAGCGTTACCACGACACGACGAGCAAGAAATGAGAGATTCCCAGAATTGTACGCGGAACGACTGAAAAATACCTCGGGAAAATCGAGAGTCAGCGTGTCGTTGTTGACCGGGGGCCGAGAGAACCTGACCACGGTGCCGCGGTGACGCGAATTCTCACACGGTCACGTGACACCGGATCGGCTCACTCGCCACACCGGCCCGCGATCACCCACTGGCACCGATCCGGGCAGCGTTCCTCAGAGCTTCGAGTCGCCGAGGTCGACAGCCCGGCCCGACACGGGTTTCGCCCGCGGCGCGCTCAGGGGTGGGAGTTCTACTCGTCGCGTCGTTTTCGGGCGCGGTGGCGTGCGACGTTCTGCCGATTCCCGCATATCTCGGGGGTGCAGTATCGGCGCCGTCCCGCCTTGCTGGTGTCGACGAACACTCCGTCGCACTCGGCAGCCGCGCAGTGCCGGAAACGCTCGTGGCTCAAGGCGTGCAGTGTTCCCAGCAGCCCGGAGCACACCAGCGCTGCCAGTTCTTCCACCACGGATGCGTCGGGAGAGGTCGCCAGGCCCCACTGCCATCCCCGGTGGGAGTCGAGCAACACCGTCGGAGTCGCGGTGGCCCGCGCCAGCAGCGTGGTCGCTCCTTCGACGAGTTCCTCGACATCGCTGGTTGCGAGAAGAGCACGAATCTCCTCCCGCAACCGCTTCACGCGGGCGAGATCGTCGTCGGAGGGCACGCTCTCCGGTGCCGTGGTGTCGGTGATGACGCCGTGTTCGATGAGGAACCGTCGTAAGGCCGTGGGGCTGGTGAGGACCTCGTCGGTGGTTCGTCGTATCGCCGGGGAGGTGTTCACCAGGTCGGTGGCCAACGCCGCCCCCACGGTGTAATTGGAGAAATCTATTTTCATGGCTTACTCTGTGCTAGGGTAACCGGACAAAGCTAACCTTACCCCTTACGTGGAGGTGGTCGGAATGATCACACGGACCTCGTCGGAACCGTGGGCACTCTCCCAGCGGATTCGCGTCTCGGGTGGCGAAGTGGCCGCCGACGTGTTCGGCGACGGACCTCCCGTGGTGCTGGTGCACGGCGCGCCGTCCTGGTCCTATCTGTGGCGTGGCGTCGTGCCCTCGCTGGCTCGGAACCACACCGTGTACGTATGGGACTTGCCGGGATTCGGCGATTCCCGGCTCGCCCCCGGCGTGTGGCCCTCCATCGAGCTGCAGGCACGGACCCTGGCCGAGCTGGTGGACCACTGGGGACTCGGTGAACCCGGCCTGGTCGGGCACGACATCGGTGGGGGAATCGTGATGCGGGCCCACCTGATCGAACAGGTCCCCACCCGAGGAATCGCCCTGCTGGACGCCGCTGTTCTCGGCCCGTGGAACACCCCGTTCACCGAACATCAGCAACGCTACCCGCAGGCCTACCGCACGATGCCCGAGGACGTCTTCACCGACGTCATCGACAAACGCCTTCGCAGCGCCTGCCACCGGCAAATGTCCGAGGAAGTGGCAGAAGCCTACCTGTCCCAGTGGTCCGGACAGGCGGGACAGAACCGCTGGATCGACCAGGTCGTCAGCGTCAGCTTCGACGACACCCGCGAGGCAGTGGCCAAACTGGACCGGGTCACAGCCCCCACCCTGGTCCTGTGGGGCGAACAGGACCAATGGCTGAGCACCACCACGGGCGACCGTCTCGCCGCCGCCATCCCCGGCGCACAACGCGCAAACATCACAGCAGCCGGACACTTCGTGGCCGAGGACAACCCGAACGACACCGCCGACGCACTACTACGATTCTTCGGTTAACGGCCCACAGCCACGTGAGAAGACCACGGCCGAGAACCACCGGATCCTCGACGACTCCCGTACGACATCACCGGGACACCAACCGGTCGCCCTCTCGAACGATCTCCCGCTGATCGATCGGTGGGATCCCGCTCAGGCGGCGTAGCCGAACCGGCTGAGTCGGTGGGCTGACTACCGCTGCTCGCGGTGTCCAGCTACCGGATCGTTTCCCGGTTCCGCTGTCCACTGACGTCTCCGGGACGTTCGACGGGCAGCCCTTCCGCTGACGCCGACAACGCACGGAAAATGCGGGACTCACTCCGGGAGAAGCGACGAAACGGGCATCAAGGTCGCTGTCAGAGGCGGAGCCGTCGACTTGATGGACCCCTCGCGGGCATGCCGGGCGGTGCGCCGCTCCCTGGGCGTGACCTGGCCTCGGCATACTTGTGCATCACCCACGTGGTTACCGCCCGAAGGCCACCCGGTGCAGCTCGGCGAGGTAGTCCTCGAAGCGGGACCGTCCCTGCTGGGACAACCGAACTCTGGTGATGGTGTTCCGGTGGCGCTGCACCTTTTTGATCTCGATCAGCTCCTCACGGTGCAACACACCCAGTTGACGGGACAGTTCGGCAGTGGTGATTTCCAGGCCGCGTTGCAGGTCGCCGAAGTCGGCGGCCTGCACGTGCCGCAGCGCTCCGAGGATCGCCAGCCGCACCGGTGAGTGCAGAATGGTCGGAAGCGCTTCGCGGGGGTCTCGGGCCGTGCTCATCGGCGCCACCGTGCACCGATGAAAACAGCCAGCATCACAGCGGCTACCGCCGAAGCGACCCAGGCGGATGTCCCACTGGAGCCATCGGACCAGAGCAATTCGGATACGGGGAACGTGCCCGCGAGCAGCGCCGCGCCCGCCAGAAGCGTGTCCACACGCCGCCACGGTGCACGCCCCGGAGCGCGCAACGCCGCCCAGTGCCACGAGAACGGAACAGCCAGGATCACCAGGGCCGCCAACAACGACCACAACAGGGGTGGATCGGATTGGATCAACCAGCTCGCACCGACACCCAGCGCACCGAGGCTGATCACCGCCAGTGCGATCTCCGCGACGCGTGGTCGCCGGTACAACGACGGGGCGCGACGGACGTTCCCCAGAGCCTGTCGTGCCTGATCTGCCATCACCGCTCCTTTCGGTTCCCAGCCAACGGATTCGATTTTCGCAACCAGTTACAAAAAACGAAACAGCGCACTGGGGTCAATCACTGCCCCACGAGCTCGTCACAGCGATCCGGCCTGCGCTCCCGTTCGAGGTGGCCGCCGCGTCCGGCCAGGGCGGGGCTGATCTGCACGCGCACCGGAGATCGAGTGCCGTGCTGACCCGGTATCGCCGCAGCTCCGACGAAGTGATCACCGACGTGCACGATGTTTTCTCAGGCGCACGGAAGGAGAAGGGTTTTCCATCGACGCGGGCTGCGCCGAACTCCGCTCTCGCGCCTGCCGGCTTCCGGAACACCGCCAATTTCTCGCGAAATTCCCGCTCAGCTGGGCGGCACGGGTAGAGGTGGGCGTCGATTTCTCGCGAAATCGTCGGGCCGTCGACGCAGTGCCGCACTCCGGCCACCCTCGCGGGTCGCATTCCGACCACCTTCGCAGGCCGAGCCCCCACCGCCCCCGCAATCGGCACCGGCGCGGGTTCTCGGGTGCGGCTCTCGCGAGGACGGTTCCGACGTTGTGTAGTAACACCCGATGTCGGGGCACCCACAGCGAGAGCCGTGCGCGAGGTTCCGCCAAGCAACCATCTAAGCAAGCCAGCGAGTTCACCCCTCCCCAGCGGGGACGAGTTCGGAGCACCCGGACCAGCAGAGGTAGTCCTCGATGACCTCGGTGTCGTCGGCGATCAAATCGTGGAAGGCGTTCTCGTCGGGTCTGTCGTGTTGATCCAGCGGCATGAGCGCGATCTGGTACATCCCGAACCGCTCCTCGGTGCGGCCGAGCACGGCCAGCGCCCATTCACGCAGCCGGGGCAAGGCTTCAGCGTCGTCGACGCGGTGCGCGGTGGGTTGGTGGTGCAGCAGTTCGGTGTATGACCCGAGTGAGTCGGGGTTGACCACCCGGTACAGGGTCATGGCGTTAGAGAACATGGTTGTCTCCTGATGCGTGGTGTTCGGATCGTTCGGGCCGGTGGTAGGGGCATTCGCGGGGGCCGAGCGGGTCGAGGTGCAGGTACAGCTCCCCGCTGGTGGTGAGGATCAGCGCGTCGAGGGGGTAGCCCCGTGAGAGCAGGTGGTCGCCGCAGCTGTCCCGCGACTCGGTATCGGATGGGGCAGGGCCGGTGGCGGTGTTGCATTGCACCGCCACCGCCTCGCTGCGGTAGCGCTGCACGGTTCCGGCCAGCCAGGCCGCCGCGGCCTGCGGCGTGAACAACACCGCCACCGGCCGCCGCCCACGGCGAGACCTGGAACAACTGGCCCGCAGATCCACATGGGCGTGCCAGTGCAACGCCAGGTCCTGCCAAGCGCTCGGCGGCGGAGTCACCGCTGCCCCACAACCGCCGCGTGGCGCGGCGCTAGCAGGTACCCGCCAAGCGCAGCGGTAGTGCGGAGCACTTCCCCGCTCGGACTTCGTAGCGAGCTGTCTCTCATGGACATGTCACCCTCTCCGTATTCAAGTCAGATCCACTGGATTTCTCTGATCCAGAGTCTTCGATCTGACCCGGACACGCAATGACACCTTCGGGCGATCCTCCGTGTCTGAACCATGAACTACTCTTGTCTCATGGTCGGATCCAAACCCGGAAATCCGCGTGCGCGCTCGCTCGGAGCTGAGCTGCGACAAGCTCGCAACGAAGCCGGAATAACCATTCGTGAGTTGGGTCGCCGACTCAACATGGGGCATGCGTGGGTAGGCCGGACAGAGCGAGGCAACCGCACGGCAACACCCGAGGACGTCACTGGGATCGCCGTAGCTTTGGGGCTATCCACGAGCGAACGCGAGCGCTTGGTTGAAGCGGCTCGCGATGCACACCACCCAAACTGGATCCATCCCGGCACACCTGGCATTCATCAGGAGCTCGTCACTCTCATCGAGTACGAACGCACCGCGAGTCGTATCGTCGAAGTCTCTCCGCTGCTGATTCCAGGGCTGTTCCAGATCGGTGACTACGCCCGTGCCGTCATGGCAGAGTCGCCGCCAGAGGAAATCGAGACTCGTGTGGCGATGCGAGCGAGTAGACGGGACATCCTCACGCGTCGAGGCGCACCCGAGGTCGAGGCGATCATCATGCAGCGAGCGATCGACGAACCCATCGCGGACGCTGTGACGATGTCCGATCAGCTGCGGCACCTGGAGAAGCTGGTCGAACTTCCGAACGTGACCATGCGCGTGCTCCCAGCGACTATGAACCGCTGGACCCCGGCACACTCCGGCGAGTTCATGCTGTTCGACTTCCCGAAAGCACCGCCTATGGTCCACTTTGAACACCTGTGTTCAGCGGTTTTCCTCACCGATGACAAAGCAGTTGAGAAGCACCGCCAGTCACTGGGTAGCCTTCGCGATGCGGCGATGAGCCCGGAGGAGACGAAGGACTTCATCGCGGACCGGGCAAGCAGCAACGAGGAGAACACATCGTGACGGAAACTGTTAAGCGCTGGAGGAAGTCCAGCAGGTCGAGCAATCACACCGCCTGCGTCGAGGTCGGCCGGGTCGGCGACGGCGCGGCGGTCCGCGACACCAAGGACCGCTCGCTCGGCTACTTCACCACCACGAGCACGCAGTGGCAGACATTCCTGGAGGCGGTGAAGACCGACCGGTTCAGCTGAGACGGCCCCGGCGACACAGCGCCTCCGCCAACACCGGAGGCGCTACCCGCGTCCCCACTCCTGCCAAGACCGAAGACACCTACCAGCGCAGCGTGCCGCGACACCCACTCACGCGGGCTCAGGAACATTCGGCTCCACCTTCTTCGCGAGCTCCAGTCCTTTGGCGCACTCATCAATCTCGTCAAAGCGACCAACTTCAAGAGCTTGAACCTGGATAAGTCCCTGGCCAGCATCAAACATCACGTTGCAGATTCGGGCCTGAGTAGAGCCCTTAGTAATTGCCGTCGCTCCGGGGCGCCCGTTCACCTTCGTCCGATCAAACTTGGCCCAATTCGATTTTTCCTCAGAAGATGAAACCGTCTGACGTTTATTTTTGATGATAGTAGCGTCAACTGGATCTCCCTCATACTTGCACGCAGGTTTCCATGGCAGCATTTCGTCGGGTTTTCCAGGAAGTTGCAATCCGAAGGACTTCAAGGTTTCCGATGAGAGAATCTCGCAAGGCTTCACACTCGCCAATACTTCCCCCGAAGGCGATTCCTCTGTGGTCTCCGAGGAACCGTCACCAGCGCCTTCACTTGGCGAACACGCGGAAGCGCTGACCAGCGCTACGCCGGCAACAATAGTCATCAATGAACGCTTCCACATGCTCACTGCGCGCCCCTCCGCAGATCCCCGGAAATCTGCTCATCGGTAGCCTGATAGTTCTTCTTCGCCTGCTCGAACAGATTCGCTTTGCGCCGCAACTCGTCAGCGAACTGTCTAAGCAGATCCGCCGCACCGGTCGAACCATTACTCGCTTTCTGACCGAACTTGGCAGCTAGCTGTTGGCCTGAGGTGTAGGCTCCCAAGCCAGGAACCTGCTGCAAACGGTCTGCCTTACCAGCAAGCGACTCAGCTTCCTCGGCTTCGCGCCTGTACACCTTGGCCGCCTCGTCGGCGGCTTGGGGTTCCATGCTCAGCCCGCCGCCGGAGATCTGCTGCTGGATCCAGGAGTTCTCGTCCCGGATCGACTGCAACGCCGCCCCAGCACCCACGAAACCGGACGCATCGGCGCTCTGCTCCGCCATCACGGCTCCCTTCACGTCCCAAGCACGCTCACCGTGCACGAGCCCGCTCACTCACGATCACCCTAGCCGAACGCCCACCCACGTTGTCCCACGATCAGCGAACCCGAGCGTGAACGCTGTCTCGCGGGGTCGAGTTCCCGACGCAGCTGATCACTCGAGTTCCGGAGCCTCCGCAACCCTCTACGTCGGTTCCGCTTCGCTGGCGCACCCGTCGATGCTCGCGGACGAAAAAGAGTTCCGTCGGAGCGGACGAGGGAAAGTAGCATCATCAACATGTCCACCAACGAGGCCGCCACGCACGGGCACAACGACGCAGCGACCGGCTCGGCGCGCCGCCCGCGCGACGTCGCCGAGCTGGTCGAGCGAATGCGGCTGGGCGTGCGGACGAAGTTCGTGTTCTTCTGGGGACATCGTCCGGAGCGGGACGGCAGTCCCGGACGGGGCTGTCTGAGTCAGTGGTGGCCCGCGCCGTTCACCGCGCACGATCGTGTCTTCGCCACCGCCGAGCACTACATGATGTGGCGCAAGGCGCGGCTGTTCGGCGACGAAGAGATGGCGGAACGAATCCTGGCCGCCGAGCACCCGCACCGCGCGAAAACACTGGGCCGCGAGGTGCGCGGCTTCGACCAACGACAGTGGGAGCGGGAACGGTTCGCCGCCGTGGTGGCGGGCAACGTGGCGAAGTTCGCCCAGCACGAGGAACCGCGCCGCTTCCTGCGCGACACCGGAGAACGGGTGCTGGTCGAGGCCAGCCCGCGCGACAGGGTGTGGGGCATCGGCCTGGCCGCCGACGACCCGGCGGCAAGCGATCCGGAGCGGTGGCCGGGACTGAACCTGCTCGGCTTCGCGCTCATGGAAGTACGCGAAACGCTGCGCGAGCGCGAGCAGGTCGACTGAACACCGCCCGGCACGCACAGCGCGGGCGCATCGAAAACGCCCCGAGGGAGCCGAGCGGGGTCGGAACGGCCCCGGGGGACAGAACCGCAGCGAAAAGCGGCGGCGGAGCGCCTTCGAATCAGCTCTCGGGGCGACCGCGTTGCTGCCGCAGCTTGCGCAGCGCCTCGTCGAGCAGTTCCATGCCGTCCTCGTCGCTGCGCCGTTCCTTGACGTAGGCGAGATGGCTCTTGTAGGGCTCGTTGCGCTTCGGCGGCGGTGGGTTCTCCCGGTCCCGCCCGGCCGGCAGCCCGCAGTGCGAGCACTCCCACGTGTCCGGAACCCGCGCGTCCATCGCGAACGAGGGCTCGGTCAGGTGCTCCTTGTCACACCAGTAGGCGACCCGCTGCCGGGGAGCCGACTCACCGCGCTCGATCTCGGCACCGCTCGGGCTCGACCCGATGCGCATGCCGCGTATCGCGTTACCACCAGTCATCCGCTTTCACCCACCGTCTCACCGTCGTTCGGGCAGACATCGTGTGGACCGAGACCGCACGAGTACGCGGCCGGGGCCACACCCCGGCCGCGCGTGCTCGTCAGGAGGCACCCATCTTGATCAGCAAGCCGGTGCCGATTATGGAGATCACCCACAGCGCGATGACGAACAACGTCATCCTGTCCAGGTTCTTCTCCGCGACGCTGGACCCGGCCAGGCTCGACTGCATCCCGCCGCCGAACAGCGAGGAGAGCCCGCCGCCCTTGGCCCGGTGCAGCAGCACGAGCAGCACCAGCAGGATGCTGGTCAGCAGGACCATGATCTGCAACAAAAGTGTCATAACGTCCTCGTTCGCACCACGGTTCGTGACAAGCCTACCGAACCGACTCGCCGCCGTGGACCACCGTTGGCATCGTAGGCTCTCGAGTTGCATCCGCCGGCTCGGTATTCCGCCGGTTCCTCGGCATTCCAGCTGCCGAACAACCGCTCTCGCAACCAGCACCGCCGCGGGTTCTCCCGCGTCACGCTCTCGCGAGGAAGGCCCGACGTTGTGTAGTAACACCCGATGTCGGGCCTCCCGGAGCGAGAGCCAGCGGGAGGTTCGCCACTGGCTGCCGGGCGGCGTCAATTTCTCGCGAAATCGCCGCGCCGCCCGGTAACCCCGGCATTTCGCGCCGGGCCCCGGACGTCGTCGGGAACGGGGTCAGGGTAGCGGTCCGCCCGCGGCCAGCGCGCTCATCTTCGCGAACTCGTCACCGTTGAGGCTGGCACCGCCGACCAGTGCGCCATCCACGTCGTCCCGGCCGACCAGATCGGCGATGTTGCTGGACTTGACCGAACCGCCGTAGAGCACGCGCACCTCCTCGGCGATCTCGGCGCCGTACTTGTCGGTCAGCGCGGCCCGCAGCGCCCCGCAGACCTCCTGGGCGTCCTCGGCGGTGGCCACCTTGCCGGTGCCGATCGCCCAGACCGGCTCGTAGGCGATCACCGCGCGCCGCACCTGCTCCTGCTTGAGCCCCTTGAGCCCCTCGATGAGCTGGTTCGTGCAGTACGAGACGTGGTCGCCCGCCTCGCGCACCTCGGAGCCCTCACCGACGCACAGGATCGGCGACATCTCGTGCTTGAGAACGGCGCGGACCTTGCGGTTGATCAGCTCGTCGGTCTCACCGTGGTGCTCGCGGCGCTCCGAGTGGCCGACGACGACGTAGTCGCAGCCGAGCTTGGCCAGCATAGGAGCCGACACGTCACCGGTGTAGGCACCGGAGTCGTGCTGCGAAACGTCCTGCGCGCCGTGCCGCAGCAGCAGCTTGTCGCCGTCGATCAGGGTCTGCACGCTGCGCAGATCGGTGAACGGCGGGATCACGGCCACCTCGACCTTGTCGAAGTACTTCTCCGGCAGGGCGAAGGCGATCTTCTGCACCAGCGCGATCGCTTCGAGGTGGTTGAGGTTCATCTTCCAGTTGCCCGCGAGCAGCGGCTGCCTGGACTTGCTCATGCCCGGCCCTCCAGTACGGCCACTCCCGGCAGGTCCTTGCCCTCCAGGAACTCCAGCGAAGCCCCACCACCGGTGGAGATGTGCGAGAACCGCCGCTCGTCCAGTCCGAGCGTGCGAACGGCGGCGGCGGAGTCGCCACCCCCCACGACGCTGAACGAGTCGGAGTCGGCGATGGCGCGCGCGACGCCCCTGGTTCCCTCGGCGAAGGCGGGGAACTCGAACACCCCGGCGGGGCCGTTCCAGAACACCGTCGCGGCCGAGCCGAGGATGTCGGCGTAGCGCTCCACGGTGCGCGGGCCGATGTCCAGGCCCTGCCAGCCCTGCGGGATGGCGTCGGACGGCACGACCTGCGTGTTGGCGTCGGCGGCGAACCGGTCGGCGGCCACGATGTCGAGCGGCAGCACCAGCTTGTCACCGTGCTCGTCGAGCAGCTGCTTCGTCGTGGCGATCTGGTCCTGCTGCAGCAGCGAGTCGCCCACCGAGTTGCCCATGGCGGCGAGGAAGGTGTAGGCCATGCCGCCGCCGATGACCAGCTGGTCCACCTTGGGCAGCAGCGCGTTGATGACGCCGAGCTTGTCGGAGACCTTGGAACCGCCGAGCACCACCACGTAGGGCCTGCGGGGGTCACCGGTCAGGGTGCGCAGCACCTCGACCTCGCTGAGCACCAGCCCACCGGCGTAGGCGGGCAACCTGGTGGCGAGATCGTAGACCGAGGCCTGCTTGCGGTGCACCACTCCGAAACCGTCCGAGACGAAGGCGGCACCGGTTCCGACCAGTTCGACCAGGGCATCGGCGAGTTGACCGCGCTCGGCGTCGTCCTTGCTGGTCTCACGCGGGTCGAAGCGCACGTTCTGCAGTACCGCGACGCCGCCGTCGGCCAGTCCGCCGACCACCTGGTGCGCCGAGCCGCCGACCACGTCCTCGGCCAGCGCGACCTCGGAGCCCAGCAGCTCACCGAGCCTGCGCGCCACCGGGGCGAGCGTGTAGCGGTCGTCCGGAGCACCGTCCGGCCTGCCGAGATGCGCGGTGAGCACCACGCGGGCGCCCGCGCCGGTCAACTTCTCGATCGTCGGCAGGGCGGCCCGGACCCGGCCGTCGTCGGTGATGGTTTCGCCGTCCAGCGGGACGTTCAGGTCGGCACGCACCAGGACGTACCTGCCCCGAACCCCCTCGCCGAGCAAGTCGTCGAGATTCTTCAAGCCTGTTGCTCCTCGCCGGGAATCACAAGATGTGAGGGGTCACAAGGGGTGATGGGACAATTCGGCCCCCGGGCGGGGTCGCCCGGGGGCCGCTGGAGATCAGGAGAGCTTGGACCCCACGAGGTCGGCCAGGTCGACCAGGCGGTTGGAGTAGCCCCACTCGTTGTCGTACCAGCCGACGATCTTGACCTCGTTGCCGATGACCTTGGTCAGCGGGGCGTCGAAGATCGTCGAGGCGGGGTCGCCCTCGATGTCGCTGGACACGATCGGGTCCTCGCTGTAGCGGAGGATGCCCTTGAGCTGACCGTCGGCGGCCGCCGCCTTGAACGCCTCGTTGACCTGCTCCTCGGTGGGGTTGGTCTTGAGGCTGGCGGTCAGGTCGGTGACCGAACCGGTCGGGACCGGCACGCGCATGGCGTAACCGTCGAGCTTGCCGTTGAGCTCGGGCAGCACCAGGCCGATCGCCTTGGCCGCACCGGTGCTGGTGGGGATCACGTTGACGGCCGCCGCGCGCGCCCTGCGCAGGTCCTTGTGCGGACCGTCCTGCAGGTTCTGGTCGGCGGTGTAGGCGTGCACCGTGGTCATCATGCCCTGCTCGATGCCGAAGCTGTCGTTGAGGACCTTCGCCATCGGGGCCAGGCAGTTGGTGGTGCACGAGGCGTTGGACAGCACGGTCTGGGTGCCGTCGTAGGAGTCGTCGTTCACACCGAGCACGACGGTGAGGTCCTCTCCCTTGGCCGGGGCCGAGACGATGACCTTCTTCGCGCCGCCCTCGTCCACGTGCTTGCGGGCGTCCTCGGCCTGGGTGAACAGTCCGGTGGACTCGACCACGACGTCGACACCGAGGTCCCCCCACGGCAGCTTGCCCGGATCCTTCTCGGCGAGGATCTTGATGGTCTTGCCGCCGACCTTGATCCCCTCGTCGGTCACGCTGACCTCTTCGGGAACCTGGCCGAGCACGCTGTCGTACTTGAGCAGGTGCGCCATGGTTGCGACGTCGCCCAGGTCATTGGCGGCCACGACCTCGATATCGTGCTTGCTGGCAACTGCCGCACGCCAGAAGTTGCGTCCGATCCGGCCGAAGCCATTGATACCTACGCGAACGGTCACGCCGATCTCTCCTCGCGACTTACCCTGCCGAGTCGTCGGCAGGTGGCGGTCATATGGACTCGTCATCGACCCTATCGCCCGACTCGCCCCGGTTACGAACTCGGGAGACGCCACACCAAGGCGTCGCCGCGCCACTCATCGGCCCGTGGGCCGACGGGCCGCGGAGTCACCCCGGGACGAACGGCCGCCCGACATCGAATTTCCCACTCCACGGGACGGGCCGATCCGGACGGAACCGATGGGAAACACGACTGTAACGATTCACAAACATCGGTGGAAAATCACTTCCACGGGTGACGAAAAGCCGCACCGGAAGGCACCCGCACCACCGGCGCTCACCCGAAAGCATCATACGACGTGACTTCGCGCGGGCGAAACCGAACTCCGTCGAACCGCTGCCGAGGTGTCACTGCCGACGAATCGCGGCCGGCGAATCGAAGGTTCACCGGCCGCGGGAGTCGATCGACGAGCTCTGCGGTGCCGCTCTCCTGTCGGTAGCTCTCCTGCCGGTGACTCTCCGGTCAGTCGGGCTGTTCCTCGCGGAGCATTCCGTCCACACCGGACTCGAGCAGTTCGGCGGTCACCGCCGACTCGGTGTCGGGCAGGTTCAGCTCCCTGGCCCGTTTGTCGGCCATCGCCAGCAGTCGCCGGATCCGACCGGCCACGGCGTCCTTGGTCATCGGCGGATCGGCGAGCTGACCGAGCTCCTCCAACGACGCCTGCCGGTGCGCGAGCCGGAGCCTGCCAGCCACCAGCAGGTGTTCCGGAACGGAGCTGCCGAGCAGCTCCAGGCCGCGTTCCACCCGCGCGGCGGAGGCCACGGCGGCACGCGCGGAACGCCGCAGGTTGGCGTCGTCGAAATTGGCCAGTCGGTTGGCCGTGGCGCGCACCTCGCGGCGCACTCGACGCTCCTCCCAGGTCATCACGCTGTTGTGCGCGCCGAGCCGGGTGAGCAGCGCCCCGATGGCGTCGCCGTCGCGGACCACGACCCGGTCGGTGCCGCGCACCTCGCGGGAACGCGCCTGGACCTCGAGTCGACGGGCCGCCCCGACCAGTGCCAACGCGGCCTCCGGTCCGGGGCAGGTGACCTCCATCGCCGAGGAGCGGCCGGGTTCGGTCAGCGAGCCGTGCGCCAGGAACGCGCCCCGCCAGGCGGACTCCGCGTCGCACACGCCGCCCGAGACCACGTGCGAGGGCAGTCCACGCACCGGGCGGCCGCGCGGGTCGAGCAAGCCGGTCTGCCGGGCCAGTCCCTCACCGTCGCGTACGACACGCACCACGTAGCGGGTTCCCTTGCGGAGTCCACCGGAGGTGATCACGTGCACATCGGAGTGATAGCCGTAGAGCTCGTGCAGCTCGCGCCGCAACCTGCGCGCGGTGGAACCGGAGTCGAGTTCGGCCTCCACCACCACACGCCCGCCGACGAGGTGCAGCCCGCCCGCGAAACGCAGCAGCGAGGACACCTCGGCTCTGCGGCAGCACGCCTTGGTCGTCGGCAACCTGCTCAGTTCGTCTTTGACCGCCGCGGTCATAGCCACCGGTCCGTCCTCCTCTCCAGTGCGGCTTTCAGACTCGCCGCGAGAGCATCCGGTTCGTGCTTCGCCGAACCGGGTGCGGCAGCGACTCGATCAAGCAAAGTCTGCGCACCAAGTCCGGTTGCCGCAGCACGAAGCCGATCGGGCGTCGGTACCGATTCCGAATCGGCCAATACCGCGTCTACCCGCAGTTTTGGCTCGTGTTCGGAGATCACGTCCAGATGTTGTTCCGGTGAGAAGTCCGCTGTTTCACCCGGTTGCGGGACAAGATTGAGTACCACGATCCGCTGAGCAGAAGTGTTGACCAACGCGTCGCGCAGCTCGGGAACCAGCAGGTGCGGCAGCACGCTGGTGAACCAGGAACCGGGTCCCAGCAGCACCACGTCGGCGTCCAGCACCGCCCGAACCGCCTCGGGAGCGGCACGCGGCTCGTGCGGCTGCCCGTTGACCGCGTTGAGCCGAACCCGGCGCACCCGGCCCGGAGTACTGGCGATGGCCACCTGCCCCCGGATAGTGCGCACCGCGGCGGGATCCTCGTCCAGCCCGGTGACATCCGCCTCCATGTCCAACGGCTCCGCGGACATAGGCAGCACGCGCCCCTGAACGTCCAGCAGTCGGCACGCCTCGTCCAGCACGGCTATCGGATCGCCCAGGACATCCAACAACCCTGCGAACAGCAGATTGCCGACCGCGTGTCCCGCCAGCGCGCCGTTGCCACCGAAGCGGTGCTCGAACAGCCGCGCCCAGGTGTGGCCCGTCCCGGAGTCGGCCGCCAGCGCCGACAGCGCCTTGCGGAGATCACCCGGTGGCAGCATGCCGAGCTCGCGACGCAACCTGCCCGAGGAACCACCGTCGTCGGCGACGGTCACCACGGCCGTGATGTCGGTGGTTATCCGCCGCAACGCGGCGAGGCTCACCTGCAGCCCCCGTCCGCCCCCGAGGGCGACGGCTCGCGGCCGGTCCGGCCACGTGGTCGTATCACTGGTCTCCACGCTGCTCCCTTCGCACCCTCGGGCGGACCGGTCGGGAACCCGGTGGTGGACCGGGTTCGCGGGCCACGCCGAGCACTTCACCGCGGATCACGATCGGGCGACACACGAGACAGCTACACACGAGACAGTGAGGTGTGACGTGCTCATCGCCCGGGACGTGGCGATCCCCGAACGTCCCCCGGCCCCGACCGGCCCGGGAAGCCGGGAGGCGACCGCGGTGGGACGCTCACTCGCGTCCCAGATCACGGTGCACCGTCTTGACGGTCATCCCGTCGTCGTCGGAAAGTCGTCGGGCCAGCTCCTCGGTGAGCACCACGCTGCGGTGCTTGCCACCGGTGCAGCCCATCGCCAGGGTCAGGTAGCGCTTGCCCTCGCGCTGGTAGCCGGTCCCCACCAGCCGCAACAACCGCTGGTAGTTGTCGAGGAACTCCTCGGCCCCTTCCTGCCCCAGCACGTAGTTGCGCACCTCGTCGTCGTTGCCGTTGAATTCGCGCAACTCCGGTATCCAGAACGGGTTGGGCAGGAACCGGCAGTCCATGACCAGATCGGCGTCCATCGGCAGGCCGTACTTGTAACCGAAGGACAGCACGGTCACCTGCGTTCTGGTCCCCGCCTCGGTGCCGAACGCGTCCTCGATCTTGGTCCGCAGCTGGTGCACCGACAACCCCGTGGTGTCCAGCACGAGATCGGCCTCGGCACGGAGCTTGGACAGCAGCGAACGCTCGGCGGCGATGCCGTCGGCGAGTCTGCCCTGGCCCTGCAGCGGATGACCACGCCGGACCTGTTCGAACCGGCGGACCAGCACCTCGTCGGTCGCTTCGAGGAACAGCACTTTCGGCTTGTAGCCGCGCGCGTCGAGATCCTTGATCACCGAACCGAGATCCTCGGTGAACGCCCGGCTGCGGACATCCATGACCACGGCCACCCGGGTTATGGCGTCGCTGGAACGCGCGCCGAGTTCGACCATGGTCGAGATCAGTTCGGGTGGCAGGTTGTCCACCACGAACCAGCCCAGATCCTCCAGGCACTTCGCGGCGGTGCTGCGGCCCGCCCCGGACAAACCGCTGACGACCGCCACCTCGATGCCGCCGTGTTCTTCGGTCACTGTTCAACCCCCTGCGGTACCGTCGCCGTCCCTCGTGGCGTCCGATTCGGATCTCCGGGCGCCGTCCGTCGGTTCCGCGACGGTGCTGGAAATGTTCCTTCCCTGTGAGTCGTCGAGATCCGACGACTCGTCCACCTTTCCCATGGCCCCGGTTCCGGTGGCTTCGTTCGCCGCGGTTTCGGCCCCCGCTGCTTCCGATCCCGCTACATCCGACCCCGCTGTGTTCGATCCCGCCGTGTTCGATACCGCCGCATCCGATGCGGCTCCGTTCCCCGCCGCACCGGACAACGCGCCGTGCACCGCTTCGGCCGTTCGCCTGCCGAAACCCGGTACGGCGCTGATCTCCTCGATCGTGGCAGCACGGATCTTGCGCAGCGAGCCGAAGTGCTTGAGCAACGCCTTCTTCTTGACCTGCCCCAGCCCCGGCACGGCGTCCAGCTCGGAGTCGGTCATCCGCTTGGAGCGCTGCTTGCGGTGGTAGGCGACCGCGAACCGGTGCGCCTCGTCCCGGACCCGCTGCAGCAGGTAGAGCGCCTCGCTGGTGCGGGAGAGGACCAGCGGCTCCGGTTCGGCGGGCAGCCACACCTCCTCCAGGCGTTTGGCCAGCCCGATGACGGCCACATCGGTGATACCGAGCTCGGCCAGCTCGTCGGCGGCGGCGTTGACCTGCGGCGCCCCACCGTCGACCACCAGCAGATTGGGCGGGTAGGCGAACTTGCGGGGCTTGCCGGTCTCGGGATCCACTCCAGGGGGCTGCTCGCTCCCGGCGGAATCGAGTACCACGCTCTCCCCCGTGCCGTCGCTCTCCCCGGCGCGGTCACCAACCTCGGCACCATCGCTCACCTCACCCGCTGCGGTGCCCGTGTCCACGACGGTGCCCGCCGCGGCGACAGCGTCCGCATCGGCGGCCTCCGCCGAAGAGGCAGGCGCCCGCTCGGGCTGTTCGGCGCCGGTCTCGCGCAGGTACCGGTTGAACCTGCGATGAACCACCTCGGCCATGGCGGCGGTATCCCCGCCGTCTCCACCACCCCGCACGGAGAACCGACGGTACTCGGACTTGCGCGCCACCCCGTCCTCGAAGACGACCAGCGAGGCGACCACATCGCTGCCCTGCACGTGGCTGACGTCCACGCACTCGATCCGCAGCGGCGCGCTGTCCAACCCGAGCGACTCCTGCAGCTCCTGCAACGCGGCCGATCGGGCGCTGATGTCACCCGCCCTGCGCAACTTGTACTGCTTGAACGCCTCCTGCGCGTTGGCGCGCACCGTCTCCAGCAGCGTTCGCTTGTCACCCCGCTGCGGGACACGCAGTCCGACCTTGCTGCCGCGCAACCTCCCGAGCCACTGCGCCACCGCCTCGGAGTCCTCCGGCAGCTCGGGGACCAGCACCTCGCGGGGAACCGGGGTGCCGCCCGCGTCCGCCTGATCCGCCAGCGCGGCCTGCTCGCCGTAGAACTGGGTGAGGAACTGCTCGACCAGTTCGGAGGTCTCGGTGCGCTCCACCTTGTCGATGACCCAGCCGCGCTGGCCGCGCACCCGACCGCCACGCACGTGGAACACCTGCACCGCGGCGGCGAGCTCGTCCTCGGCGAAGGCCGCCACGTCGGCGTCGGTGCCGTCACCGAGCACCACGGCCTGCTTCTCCATCGCGCGACGCAACGCCTCCAGGTCGTCGCGCAGCCTCGCGGCACGCTCGAAGTCCAGCTGCTCGGAGGCCTGCTCCATCCGCTCCCGCAGCCTGCGCGTGATCGCGTCGGTGCGACCGGACAGGAAGTCGCAGAACTCGTCCACGATGCGGCGGTGCTCGTCGGCCTCCACCCTGCCCACGCAGGGGGCCGAGCACTTGTCGATGTAGCCGAGCAGGCAGGGCCTGCCCATCTGGGCGTGGCGCTTGAACACGTTGTTGGAGCAGGTGCGGGCGGGAAACACCCGCAGCAGCGTGTCGAGGGTGTCGCGGATCGCCCAGGCGTGCGCGTAGGGCCCGAAGTAGCGCACGCCCTTGCGCCGGGGACCGCGATAGACGTGCAGCCGTGGGAACTCCTCGTGCAGCGTGACCGCCAACACCGGGTAGGACTTGTCGTCGCGGTATCGGACGTTGAAGCGGGGGTCGAACTCCTTGATCCAGGAGTACTCCAGCTGCAACGCCTCCACCTCGGTGTTGACCACGGTCCAGTGCACCCCGGTGGCGGTGGTCACCATCTGGCGGGTGCGCGGATGCAGCGCGGAGAGATCGGCGAAGTAGTTGGAGAGCCTGCTGCGCAGGCTCTTCGCCTTGCCGACGTAGATCACGCGGCCTTCGCCGTCGTGGAAGCGGTACACGCCCGGGGAGTCCGGGATGGTTCCGGGAGCTGGTCGGTAGGTGGACGGATCGGCCACACCCCCAGCCTACGTGCGCTCCCCACCCTCTTGACCAAGCCGGTCGTTTGGAGGCCGTGAACCCGGTTTCCGTAGTGGGTCGCCTGGTTGAACCTCTCGCCGGCTCTCGCCGCGTTGGGCCGGCTCTTGAGTAGCGACCTACGCGGCGAGCGGCCCGTCCTCGCGATGCATCCGACTCACGCACCGGGGGACACCCGCGCCGCGACACTCACGGTCGCGTTCCGACAGCGGTCCCGGGGCGTCAATTTCGCGAGAAATTGACGGGGCCGCCGAAAGGCCGCGTGAGGTTCGGTCAGGCGAGCGGCTACGGAAATCGGGGCGACAGCGGCGCGTGGGGCGGGGAAGAATTCGCGGGATGCGACTTCCGATCACGGTGCACCGGGCGCGGCTCGGCAAGCACTCCTACCGGGTGATCAGGCCCAGACCCACGCCGCCGAACGTGGTGCTGAGTCAGTGCAGTACCGCGGCCTCGGAGTACGACATGCGGCTCGACGCCCGCGCCGCCCACCGGATCGGGGTGGCCTGGCTGCTGGCCGCGCGATCACCGCGATCGCTGGTGCACATCCCGCTGCGAAGCAGCCGATCACCGGCCTCGGCGAGGTGCGAGCCGGAATGCTTCCGGCATGAGGAGTGTCCGTACAGCACAGCGGAAAGGCCGCTGGACCTGCTGCTGGTGCATCGCGGCCTGCAGTTCCGCCCTTCGCGCTGGAAGGAGGTACGTGCCCGGCTGGACAACGGCAGACCGGAAACGGCAGAGCTCCCGACGAGCGATGCTCCGGAGTTCGGGAGTGAGCCCTTCGAATTCCACTGGATAAAGCGATACCCACTGCGGCAGCACGTACACGCGGAAACGCTGCTGCTGACCGGGAACGCCCCGCTTTTCCGGGAACTGAGCACGTACTTCCTCGACATCGCCGGGAACGGCCCCGGATCGCACTCGTGGAACCCGAGGAAGCACTACTGCAACGAGATCCGGTGGCCGGAGATCGGCAGGTACGACCAGGAGATCCACATCGTCTACGACGAGCGGTGGTCGGGAACCGACACCAAGCGTTGAAAGGAAGGCGGGGCACCTCGCGCCGTGGCGCACGGCCCCACCCCGAGCTCCTCGGTTCCCGGGCCTCACCGCCGCGGGGGCCGGTAGTTCTCGATCCGCCGCAGCAGCGCCCTGATGCGCATCGCGTACAGCGGGGACAGCGCGTAGCCCGGGTAGCTGGCGAACCAACCGGCGCTGCCGAGGCTCACCGCGTCGGCACCGGCCCAGAAGTACTCCCGGCAGTCGTCGAAGCTGCGGATGCCGCCGGTGGCGATGATCGGCAGGGTCACACCGGCATCGCGCAGCTCGGAGACCACCCGCAGCCCGACCGGCTTGATCGCCCGCCCGGAGAGCCCGCCGAAACCGTTGGCCAGCAGCGGATTGCCGGTCTCCGGATCCAGCCGCAGCCCCTTGACGGTGTTGATGGCGGTCAACGCCGACACGCCGTGCCGCGCGGCCAGCCGGGCGTGCTGCAGGTAGTCGTAGTCCGGGGAGAGCTTGAGGATCACGGGGTGGTTGCTGCGCGGCACCGCCTCGGCGAGCACGGATTCGATGATCGCGTTGAAGTCGAAGTTGACGTTGTGGCAGGAGACGTTGAACTCCACGGCCGCGATGTCGCCCGCCGGGACGGCATTGTTGATCTTATCCACCAACGTGGTGAACTCCTCGGCGGAGAATCCCCCGACCGAGATGATCGTGTTCTGCCCGCGAGTGCGCGGGTAGTAGTCCCGCAGGTAGGAGTCGATTCCCACGTTGCACCAGCCGAAGGCGTTGAGCCAGCCACCGTCGACCCGCTGCAGCGCCCTGCCGTAGCGCTTCAGCAGGCCGGGCAGCTCCCGCAGCGGCCAGACGTCGCGGGTGGTGAAGTGGCCCTCGCGGGGCTCGACGGTGACCGTGCGGGTGGTTATGGCGCCGAACCGGTCCAGCGGCACGAACTGCGAGACGGGGCTCATACCGTAGGGGATGAGCTTGGAGTTGGCCACGCCGTAGCCGAGTATGCTCGAAGAGGTCACCAGCCGGTTGCGGAGTCGGATGTCCCCGAGCCGGACGTGCGGCCCCGCCGTCTCGTCGGCACGGACCAACCGCAGGTTGCGCTCCTGAGCCAAGCTCACGATCTCTCCCCTCACCGTGTGCGCGATGACCGATTCGATGTCACCGTGCTCATTCTCGCGCATCGGCGAACGGCGGCACACGCGGTGGGTGCACAGGGATTTCCCACTCAGGTCGTCGGCGTGCCACGGCTCCGACAATGCCGAGCCGCGCACCGTTCCTCGGCGCGACAGCGCCGATACCACCCTCGCGATCGGCGCCGCCGCGGGTTCTCCCGTGCGGCTCTCGCGAGGACGCCCCCGACGTCGTGTAGTGACTACCCGATGTCGGGGGAACCGCAGCGAGAGCCGTGCGAGAGGTTCCGCCACCCGACCCTCCTACGGGCCGGACGGGGAGTAATCACCCATCGATGTGGCCGATCTCGCGCCGGAGGGCACGGAGGTCTCGCATGGCGCGAACCGCGTGCTCCCCGTCGAAGGACTGGATCGCCGAGATGGACTCGTACTCGTCGTCGGGCAGTTCCAGCCGCGCGCAGTTGGCCCCCTCCGGGAAGCTCACCCCCCGCACATCGGACCAGGAGTAGCGGCGGGTCATGATCGAGTTGCGCACTTCCACGCCGTTCTCGTCGGCACGCAGTCGCGGCCGGAGCGACAGCAGGATGAGTCCGGCCAGCACCGCGCCGATGCCGACCATGGCCACCTGGTCGGAGACCGTCAGCAGCAACCCGGTCGACGTGCGACGCAGCATCACCGCGGCCACCCCGCAGACCACGAACACCACGACAGCCGCGGGCACGGCCACGTTGCGCACCCGCTTGGGGCGCACCTGCACGAAACCGTCGGTACCGGCCGAGGCGCTCACAGGAAGCCTCGCTCGCTGCTGTAGTCGCCGCGGAGCCCACGCAGCACCAGCGCGGTCTCCAGCGCGGCCGCGGTGGCCTCGAACCCCTTGTCCTCGATCGAGTCGTCGAACCCGGCGCGCAGCGTCGCCTGTTCACGACTGTCCACGGTCAGCACACCGTTTCCGACGGCGGTGGACTCGTCGAGGGTGACCCGAGTCAGTCCCGAGGTCACCGACTCGCACACGTAGTCGAAGTGCGGAGTTCCGCCGCGAATCACCACTCCGAGCGCCACCACGGCGTCGTAGGCGTGGGTGAGCTGCTGGCAGACCACCGGAAGTTCCATCGAGCCCGGCACCCGAACGACTCTCGGCTCCGCGGTGCCGGCCTGTTCGGCCGCCTCCAGCGCACGTCGCAACATCTGCTCGGCGATGTCCGCGTGCCAGCGAATGGCCACGATCGCCACTCGCAGGTCGGGCGCGTGCGGCACCGAGACCTGCGGGCGTCCTTCCCCGCTCATGCCGTCACCTCCGAGCCGCCGCCGATCGAGGAGTCCTCCCCGTCGTCCAGGTACTGCAGTTCGTGTCCCATCCTGTCCCGCTTGGTGCGCAGGTAGCGCAGGTTCTCAGCGTTGGGGCGGATGGGAAGCGGCTCACGGCCGACGATACGCAGTCCGTAGCTTTCCAGCCCGACCCGCTTGTCCGGATTGTTGGTCAGCAGCCGCATCGATCGGACACCGAGATCGGCCAGGATCTGGGCCCCCTGCCCGTAGTCACGGCCGTCCACGGCCATGCCCAGCGCCAGGTTCGCGTCGACTGTGTCGGCTCCCGCGTCCTGCAGCTGGTACGCCTGCAGCTTGTGCATCAGGCCGATGCCCCTGCCCTCGTGGCCGCGCATGTAGAGCACCACGCCCCGACCCGCCTCGGCCACCCTCGCCAGCGCTGCGTCGAGCTGCGGGCCGCAGTCGCAGCGCAGCGAACCGAGCACGTCACCGGTCAGGCACTCGGAGTGCACGCGCACCAGCAGGTCCTCGCCGTCGCCGATGTCGCCGTACACCAGCGCCAGGTGCTCGATCCCGTCCAGCAGGCTGTCGTAGCCGAAGGTCCGGAAAGTGCCGTGCGCGGTGGGGATGCGTGCCTCGGCGACCAGCTGCACCTGCTTCTCGAACCGCCTGCGGTAGGCGATGAGGTCGGCGATGGTGATCAGCGCGAGTTCGTGATCGGCGGCGAAGACCTCCAGCTCGTCGCGTTGGGCCATCTCCCCCTCGGCCTTCTCGCTGACGATCTCGCAGAGCACCCCGGCGGGCCGCAGCCCGGCCAGTCGTGCGAGGTCGACGGCGGCCTCGGTGTGACCGGAGCGGCGCAGCACCCCGCCCTCACGAGCGCGCAGCGGCACCACGTGCCCCGGCCGGTTGAGGTCCTCGGCCGTGGAGTCGGGCGCTGCCAGCACGTTGATGGTGTGGGCGCGGTCGGAGGCCGATATGCCGGTGCCCACGCCGGACGCGGCGTCCACGGTGACGGTGTAGGCGGTGCCGTGCAGGTCCTGGTTGGCGTGGTACATCGGAGGCAGGTTGAGGCGGTCGCAGTCCTCGCCGGTCAGCGCGGCGCAGACGTACCCCGAGGTGTAGCGGACCATGAACGCGAGCAGCTCCGGGCTGGCCAGCTCCGCGGCGAAGATCAGGTCACCCTCGTTCTCCCGGTCCTCGTCGTCGACCACGACCACCGGCCTGCCCGCGGCGATGTCGGCCAGCGCCCGCTCGATATCGGCGAAAGTCGTGTTGCCGACCTGCTCGGTGTCCTTGCCGTCCGGGACGGAATCCTTCGAACTCACCGCGCCTGCTCCCTACTGTCACCATTGTCCGCCGCACGCGGTGCTCCCGTGCGGGTGAGCCGGTCGAGTTGTGGGGCCATCAGCCGCTCCACGTGTTTGGCGAGCGCGTCGACTTCGATGTTGACCCGATCGCCGGGTGAGCGCAGCCCCAGTGTGGTCACTTCCCGGGTGGTGGGGATCAGGGCCACGCTGAAACCGCCCTCGGTGAGACCGGCCACTGTCAGCGAGATCCCGTCCACGGTGATGGAGCCCTTCTCCACCAGGTAGTGCGCCAGGTGGGGCGGGAGTGAGAACTCGGTGCGACCGTCGGCATCGGCCGCGAGGAGGGTCGCGGTGTCGTCGACGTGCCCCTGCACGATGTGCCCGCCGAGCCGGTCGCCGAGCGCCATGGCACGTTCCAGGTTCACGCGGTCGCCCGTGACGAGATCCCCCAGTGTGGAGCGGCGCAGGGTTTCGTCGACGACGTCGACGTCGAATCCGTCCTCGGTCAGCCGCACCACGGTCAGACAGACTCCGTTGACGGCGATGGAATCGCCCGGCGAGGCGTCACCGGTAACCATCGAGGCCGCCAGCGAGAGTCGGGCGCCGTCGGAGGATCGCTCGACCGCGACGAGCTCCCCGAGTTCCTCCACGATCCCGGTGAACACGTGGCACCCTCCTTTGGGCGTTCCAATCGGCCGTTCGGGGGACGTCGGTCGGGAGTTTTCCCGCGAGGTAACCGTACCCAACGTGTTCCGAGCGAGAAGTCATTACCCGTACGACGTAGCGAACCGCGGTCGCTGCCCCCACTTTAGCCCTCGGACGGAACAGCGCTGATCCACACGTCCCGCCCGCACATCCTGACCCGTTCGAAGTGAAAGCGCCACGCCTGCGAGATACTCACCACTCCCGCGTCCCCGAGCGCGGCGCTGCCCGAACCGAGCAGGGCCGGCGCCACGAAGGCCTCCACGAGGTCGATCCGTCCGGCCTCCAGGAACGCCCCCGCCAGGGTCGGACCGCCCTCCAGCAGTACCGCCGTCACTCCCCGCTCGGCCAGTGAGCGCAGCACGCGGTCCGGATCGCCACCGGCGAGCCGGACCGTGGGAGCGGAGTCGTCGAACACCTTGGCCGATTCCGGGAGATCGCGATCCCCCACGACCACCCGCAGCGGTTGTTCCGGCAGCGCGGCACCACGCTCGTCCCTGGCGGTCAACCGGGGATCATCGGCCAACACGGTGCCGGTACCGACGAGCACGGCGTCGCGGTGTGCCCGGATGCGATGCACCTCGGCGCGCGAGGGCTCGGAGCTTATCCACTGGCTCGTGCCGTCGGAAGCGGCCGAACGACCGTCGAGACTCGCGGCGTACTTCCAGGTCACGTGGGGAAGTCCGGTTCGCGTGGCGTGCAGCCAGGGGCGCAGCGCCCCGGTGGCGACCTCCTGCTCGTCGATGCCGCCGACGACGTCCACCCCGGCCTCGCGGAGCAGGGCGGCACCACCGGAAGCGGCCGGGTTGGGATCGGCCACCGCGTAGGCCACCCTGGCGACGCCCGCGTCCCGCAGCGCCACAGCGCAGGCCCCGGTCCTGCCGGTGTGGGCGCACGGCTCCAGCGTGACCACGGCCGTACCGCCCACGGCCGCCTCGCCGGCCTCTCGCAGCGCCAGGACCTCGGCGTGCTCCCGACCGGCGGGGCGAGTCGCCCCGGTTCCGGCGACGTGCCCGTGGCGGTCCAGCACCACGCAGCCCACCGCGGGGTTGGGGCTGGTGCTACCGAGTACGCGTTGCCCGAGCTCGGCGGCCCGACGCATGGCGTCGAGGACCACCGGGTCACGGGACCAGTCCGAACCGCTCATGCGGAACCGTGCGCGGAGGCGTCCAGCGCCCGAGCACGCAGCCCCTCGACCGCGCGGGCGGGATCCTCGGCCCCATAGACGGCCGAACCGGCCACGAAGCAGTCCACGCCCGCCTCGGCTGCCTGTTCGATCGTGTCGCTGTTGATGCCGCCGTCGATCTCGACGAGCAGATTGAGGTGGCCGGTGTCGACCATGCGGCGCGCCGCGCGGACCTTCTCGAGCACCCGCTCGATGAACTTCTGGCCGCCGAATCCCGGTTCCACCGACATCACCAGCAACGTGTCGTAGTGTTTGAGCACGTCGGTGTAGGGCTCCAGCGGGGTGTCGGGTTTGACGGACAGCCCGGCGTTGGCACCGGCGGCACGAAGGTTCTTGGCCAGCGCCACCGGGTCCTCGGCTGCTTCGGCGTGCACGGTGACGTTGTGCGCACCGGCTTCGGCGTAACCGGGTGCCCAGCGATCGGGGGCGTCGATCATGAGGTGGCAGTCGAGCGGGGTGTCGGTACTGCGCAGCAGCGACTCGACAACCGGCAGGCCGAGTGTGAGGTTGGGAACGAAGTGCGCGTCCATAACGTCGACGTGCAGCCAGTCGGCCCCGCGACCGGGACCGCCGACGGCGGCCATCTCGTCGGAGAGCCTTGCGAAGTCCGCGGACAGGATTGACGGCGCGATCATGGGCTGGTTCGACACAATCGGATGATAGCCCTCGGGGACGGCGAGGGCGGCGCTCCCCGGCGGGAGGTGCCGACGGTGCGGCGGAGGGCCACCGAGCGTCCCGGTGGACGCACGGTCCTCCGAGGCACGGCGGAACGTTCCAGGCGCGCGAAACCGAACGGACGGAGGCGGGAAGTGCCGATCACACAACACGGCCCGGGTGGGCTGCTGCGCGGGGTGCTGCGTGCTCCGATCCGGCTGTATCGCAGGGATCTCGGCTGGCTGCTCGGTCACCGGTTCCTGTATCTGGTCCACCGCGGCCGCGAGACCGGGGTGCTGCGGGAGACCGTGCTCGAGGTCGTGCGGTACCGGCCGGACTCCGGTGAGGTGGTGGTGGTCTCCGGCTGGGGTGACAAGTCCCAGTGGTACCGCAACATCACCAGGTCACCGGCCGTGGAGATCCGGGTCGGCAGGCAGCACTACCGGTATCCGCGGCAACGCGTGCTCGACGAGTCCGAAACCGCCGATCTGCTGGCCGGTTACGTGCGCAGACATCCCCACGTGGCGCGGGTGCTGGCGAGGGTGACCGGTTGGCCGCTGCTGAGCGAGGAAGGCCGCGCGGAACTGGCGCGGACACTGCCCGCGATCTCGTTCACCCCGCGCGACCACAGCGGCTCGGTCTGAACCACCGCGTCGCACCGCCGGTGTCACGAAGTCCGCTCGCGATCCGGTGTTCCGGGTCGGCTCGCTCGGCCCGAGCGAGCCGGGCGAGCCCCCCTGGGGTCAGACGTCCACGCGTTGTTCGGTGGTTCGGCGGCTCTCCCGGCGCCGGATCAGCCAGTAGGCCAGCAACAACAACGCCACGAAGGGCAGTCCGGCCTTCCAGGCCATGCCGAACTGGGCGGTGAACGGTGTCGTCAGCAGCACCGCGAGCACGAAGAGCATGGCGAGCACGGTGGTGACCGGGGCTCCGGGCAGCCGCACCGGCGAACTCGGCAGGCCTGCCGCGGCACGTTTGCGGCGGAAGGCTAGCTGGCTGGCGAAGATGATCAGCCAGGTCAGCAGCGCGCCGAACAGCGCGATGCCCAGCAGCACCGGAAACGCCGAACTCGGCGCGAACGCCGAGACCGCGGCGGCCAGCGCCAGCCCGACCGCCGAGAGCAGCAGCGCCCGACGGGGTGTGCCCTGGCTGCTGAGTCCGGCGAACCACCGGGGCGCGTAGCCGTCGCGGGCCAGCGAGTAGGTCATGCGGGCGGTGACGTAGAGATTCGTGTTCATCGCCGACAATGCCGCCGTGAGGATGACGAAGTTCATCACGCCCGCCGCGGCGGGCACCCCGGCGATCTCGAACAGCCGCACGAACGGGCTCTGCGTCAGCTCGTCACCGCCGGAGGCGCTGTTCCACGGCAGGATGGACACGATCACGAGCATGCCGAGCACGTAGAACAGCGCGAGCCGCAGCACCATGCCCCGGGCGGCCCGGGGGACGTCGCGGGTGGGATCGCGCGATTCGGAGGCGGTCACCGAGACGGCCTCTGTCCCCAGGTAGGAGAAGGTGACCACGGTCAACGCCAGCCACACCGCACCGATGCCGTTGGGCAGGAACCCACCGTGCGCGGTGAGCGCGCCCACACCGGTGGCTGGCTCACCCGGCAGGCCGAAAACGATGTAGACGGCGCCGAGCAGGATGAACACCACGATCGTGACCACCTTGATCATGGCGAACCAGTACTCGAACTCGCCGAAGTAGCGCACGGCCGCCGCGTTGACCACGAGCATGATCACGGAGAAGGCGACGACCGGCAGCCACAGCGGCACCTCCGGGTACCAGAACCGGAAGTAGATCCCGGCCGCGACGACCTCGCTGCCGATGTTGACCACCTGCGCGGCCCAGTAGATCCACCGCTGCACGAATCCGGCCATTCCACCGAGGTAGCGGTGCGCGATGGCTCCGAAACCACCGGCCTCGGGATGTACCACCATCATCTCGGCCAGCGCGTAGGCCAGCGCCAGCGCGGCCAGCGCGGCCACCACGTAGGCGATCAGCACGGCAGGACCCGCTATGGAGATCGCCAGCCCTGAGCCGAGGAACAGGCCGGTACCGATCGCTCCCCCAACGGCGATCATCCCGACCTGTCGGCTGCTGAGATCCCTGCGTAACCCGGTCTCGGTCTCGTCGGCTCGCTGCCGCACTCCGTTTTCCTCCCGTATCGTCCGGAAACCGCGGAACAAACGGTCCACAATCTAAGGCAGGGAGCGGACGAACGGTTCCGCCGGTTGGATGCGGCTCGCCCGTTCGGGGTCGGCGTCACGGGGTCCGAGCGTCGATCTCTCGCGAAATCGCCGCGACGGGGGCGGGGCTGGAGCCACGTACACCCCCGAGGAGCCGTCAATTTCTCGCGAAATCGCCGGGCTGGAAGGGATTTCGGTGGGCCCCCGATTTCGGTGGGACCTCAGCTGCCCACGTCCTCGTACCACAGCCGCGGGGACCGTTCGACGAAATCGGCCATCATGCGCACGCACTCGGCGTCGTCGAGCAGGATGACCTCGACGCCGCACTCGGCCAACCACTCGTGCCCACCGTAGAAGTTGCGCGCCTCGCCGATGACGACCCGGCCGATCCCGAACTGCCGCACCAGCCCACTGCAGAACCAGCAGGGCGAGAGGGTGGTCACCATCGTCGTGGCGCCGTACCCCCGGTACCTGCCCGCCGCTCGAAAGGCCGTGGTCTCCGCGTGGGCGGTGGGGTCACCGTCCTGCACCCGCCGGTTGTGGCCACGCCCCAGGACGTCGCCTCGCTCGCCGACCAGCACCGCACCGATCGGTATGCCACCCGCCGCCTCACCGGTACGGGCCTGCTCCACGGCGGCGGCCAACCAGCTCCGGTACTCTTCCAACCTCGTCACTGACTCCATCGCCCGTCTTCCGCTCCGCACCCGGGTAAGAACGTCGTCCCCGCCGGGACCACACCGGCGCACCAACCGTATCCAGGCCGGTGGAGCGATCGACGGCCGGAACGGCAGCGGCTCAGCTCGCCCACCGGTCAGCACACGACTGGTCAGCTCGGCAACGTGAAGGTTATCGGAGTACCGCGCTCGACACTGCGACTGACCGTGCAGTGACGTCCGATGGCGCGTCGCACGGCTTCGACCAGTTTCGTCCGCTCTGCCTCGTCCGTGATCGCCGACAGATCCACCTCGAAGGAGACCCCCACCGACTCGAAGGTCGCGGGATCCTGGTCGTCGACCGTGCGCTCCGCCCGGGCGGTGATCGGCGCGTCGTCACCGAGTCGCCGCACCAGCAGGTTCTGCCCGGTTAGTTGGGCGCACCCGGCGATGGCGGCCAACAACAGCTCCCCCGGCGTGAACGCGTCCGGCATACCACCGGCAGCGATCTCGACCGTGCCGCCGCGACCGTTGCTCGCGGTGAACGTGGACGCCCCTGTTCGGGTGACCTCGACGGGATTGGAGGACATAACCACCTTCCGTAGCGGTTGCTCGGCTGCGAAAACGAGCCGCGGTCAGACCCGCAACAGCGCGCAGAACATCGCGTCCGTGCCGTGCCGGTGCGGCCACAATTGCACGGACGGCCCGTCGCCCAGCGAGGGGACCTCGGGAAAGAACGGCCTGGCGTCCAGTTGTCGCACACCGGTTTCGGCGACCACCTCGGAGACAACACCGGTCGTCTCCGCCGGATGCGGGGAGCAGACGACGTAGGCCACCACCCCACCGGACCTGGTAAGGCGCACCGCGGCGGACAGCAGTTCGCGCTGCAACCGCACGAGATCGGTGACGTCCTCGGGCTGTCTGCGCCAACGTGCCTCGGGCCTGCGCCGCAGCGCCCCCAGCCCGGTGCAGGGCGCGTCCACCAGGACCCGGTCGTAGGTTCCGGACAGACCGGGAGCACGCCCGTCAGCGACGCGCACGTTCACCGACAGCCCCCGCGTGGCCGATCTGACGAGTTCGGCACGGTGCTCGGCCTGCTCGACCGCGTCGAGCGCTCCACCGTCCAAGGTGACCAGCGCCCCCAGCAGGTTCGCCTTGCCACCGGGACCGGCACAAAGATCCAGCCACCGGGTGTCCCGGCCGTCCAGTTCGACACCGGTCAGCGCCAACGTCGCGAGCTGACTGCCCTCGTCCTGCACCGCGGCGAAGCCCTCCTGGACGGGCTCCAGTTCCCCGGGATCGCCCGCACCGGCTTCGAGGTGGACGCCGTAGGACGAGTAGGGCGCGGGATCACCGCCGGTGATCGCGGCCAGCTCGTCCGCGCTGATCTCGCCGGGTCGCGCCGTCAGGTGCACGGCCGGGCGGGCGTCGTCGGCGGCCAACGCGGCGTCGAGTTCCGCACCGGTGTCGTCCAGCGCCTCGGCGAACGCCTGCGCGATCCAGCGGGGATGGGCGTTGCGGAACGCCGTGTGGCCCACGGGATCGGACTCCACGTCCGGAGCCAGCAGTTCGACCCACTCCGACTCCGTGCGCTCCCCGACCCGACGCAGCACCGCGTTGGCGAAACCTGCCAGTCTGGAACCGCGATTGCCGCGCACCAGGTCGACCGTCGACGCGACGGCCGCGTGACCGGGGATACGGGTACGCAGCATCTGGTAAGTGCCGAGCCGGAGGGCGTCCAACAACAGCGGATCCACTTCGTCCAGCGCGCGATCGCTGCACTCGGCGATGACCGCGTCCAGCAGCCCCCGCGCCCTGGCCGAGCCGTAGGCGAGTTCGGTGGCCAGTCCCGCGTCCCTGCCGCTGACCCGGTACTGCCGTAACAGCCCGGGCAGCACGAGGTTGGCGTAGGCGTCACGTTCCCGCACGGCGCGCAGTGTCTCCAGCGCCGCCGTGCGGGCGGGATCGTCGGTCGGCGGTTTCGCCCGCTCCGCGCGCCGGTTCGGCGGCCGGGAGTTCTTCGGGCGGGAGTTGGCGCCAGGACGCTTGCGGTTCACTTCAGCACGGTTCCTTGTTCGATATGCACACCGCGTGCCCAGTCGGTGGCGGGCATGCGCTTCTTGCCGATGGCCTGCACCTCACCGAGCCGGACGGGGTCGGTGGCTGTGCCCACCAGCACTCGCTTTCGCTCTACGAGGAGCTCGCCCGGTCGCAGCGCACGCAGTTCCGGGGAGTCGGCCCCGACCACGGTAACCGGTCCCAGTTTGAGCCGGTGTTCCGCCAGCCAGGCCCAGGCCCCCGGTTCGGGGGTCACCGAGCGGATCACCCGGTCCACGGCCTGGGCGGGCATCCCGAAATCGACCTTGGACTGTTCGGAAGTGATCTTGGGAGCGTAGGTGATCCCGTCGGCCGGTTGCGGTTCGGCGTGCGCGGTTCCGTCCTCGACGGCGTCGAGGGTCGCCACGAGCAGCTCGGCGCCGGACACGGCCAACCTGTCGAGCAGCGAACCGGCGGTGTCGTCGGAACCGACCCCCTCGGTGACCACGCCGAACACCGGTCCGGCGTCGAGCTCGGGCACGATCCGGAACGTGCTGGCACCGGTGACGTCATCGCCGTACCTGATCGAGGCTGGCACCGGCGCCGCGCCGCGCCAGGCGGGCAGCAGCGAGAAGTGCAGGTTGATCCAGCCGTGCCGGGGGATGTCGAGGGCCTCCTGCCGCAGCAGCGCCCCGTAGGCCACCACCGGGCAGCAGTCGGGCTCCAGTTCGGACAACCGCCGCAGGAACTCCGGGTCCGAGGCCCGCGACGGCGTCAGCACCTCGATACCGTGCCGCTCGGCGCACTCGCGCACCGGTGAGGGGACCAGCCTACGTCCGCGTCCGGCGGGAGCGTCGGGTCTGGTGACCACCGCCACGACCTCGTGGCGCGAGTCGAGCAGTCGGCGAAGTGCGGGCACGGCTGGTTCGGGAGTGCCCGCGAATACCACGCGCATGTCTAGTGTGATCCTCCGAAGGACGAGTAGGGGTCCTGCTCCGTCGTCGGCCGGACGCGACCGGACGAGCGGTCTCCCCGGTCGTTCCGAGTCTGATCGTGCTGGGCCGATCCGTGTCGGGCCGGTTCGTGCTGGGGCGGGCCGCCGGAACTTTCGTCGAGTCGGTCGAGGAAGACCAACCCGTCGAGATGATCGGTCTCGTGCTGCAGACAACGTGCCAGCAGGTCCGAACCGACGACTTCGACGGGTTCGCCGTGCATGTTCCAGCCCCGGACGAGCACGGTGCGGTGCCGCGGGCACAGTCGATCGACCTCCGGGACGGACAGACACCCCTCGGGCCCCACTTGCGGCCGTTCGTCGAGCGGACGCAGCGAGGGGTTCACCAGATGCCCGGCGTAACCGGCGCAGTGATAGGCGAACACCCGAACCGGTTCGCCCAGTTGCGGGGCGGCCAGCCCGGCACCACCGTGGCTCTCCATCGTGTCCCAGAGATCGCGCACGAGCGCACGAAGCCCGCTGTCGAAGTCGACGACCTCGGCGGAACCACCGCGCAGCACGGGGTCCCCGAACAGCCGGATCGGCCGGACGCTCACACGTGCTCTCCAGGGTCGTGGGATGCCGGGTCCAGTCTAACGGCCACCCGTCGAGTTCGACGGGGCCGAACCGTCCGGGTGCTTCCGGAGCCGTACTCGGCCCTCGGCACGCCCGGACGGCCCCGAGGTAGCGAGCACCGCGTCGTTCCGGGCATCCTTCCCGGGCTCCTGCCGGCTCGGGTGCTCACAGCTCCCGAACCCCCGGATCAGGGACCGGCCGAAAGGGCAGCCGCGGTGTAGTCACAGGTCGGCGACCACAGCAGGAAGGAATCGATGCCGTTGTTCTTGGTGGCATCAATCTGGGCCGACACCTTCCCGGGACCGTAGTGCACCCCGAGGCTGAAGTCCTGCAGCCAGGGAATCACCTGGGATCCGGTTCCCTTGGTGGTCCCGAGCCAGTCCCGCAACGAGCGGTTCACGATTTTGTAGGGTTCGTTGTTGGGATCGGCGACATCGTACTCACCCGGACCCCAGTGCGATGGATAGATCATCGGGGACACGTAATCGACGTGTTCCGCGATCTTCGGAATGTTCTGCCCCACCGACTCCGGCCTGGTCACGGTAATCCCGAACACCGAGGCACCGAGGTAGGCGTCGTGTTCGCGCAGCCGCTGGCGGGACTCTCGCAGAAATCCGGCGATGCTTTCCGAGGGCGTTTTTTCCAACCCGGCGAAACGCATTCCGCCGCGATCGCCGTCCGGCCTGCGCACGTAGTCGTAAAGAATATCGTCGAATCCGATCCGGGCCGCTTCGACGGCGATGTCGATGTTGTAGTCGCGCACCGCGGGATTCGCGAAATTGGTGAACGAGTAATCACCGTAACCACCGTTGTAGGGGCCTCCCGCCGCGGTGCGGACGACCCGGTCGCGGTTGCCGGACTTCCAGGAGGACTCGGCGAGGACGGGATCCTTGAATGCCACCAGCCTGCCGACCACTCGCACGCCCATGCCGTGCAGCTGGTCTATGGCCTCGCGGGCATCGAAGTAGCCCTTGTCGGCGCCGATCCGCTCGGCCAGCGGCACCTCGGAGTCGTACTGGATCTCCCCGCTCTCGTCCTTTATGTCCAGTTCCACGGTGTCGATGAGCCCCTTGCGGGCCATCCGCAGCACCGGCTCGCGGAGTTGGTCACTGGACCAGGCCAGGCCGGTCATGTGCACCGCACGCATACCGGGGTGGTCCACCTCGATCCTGACCTCCGTCGAGGAGGTGTTGCCCGCCCGGTCGGTCGCTTTCACGGTCACGCTCGACGTGGCTTCGCCGAGTTCGCGACTGAATTTTCCGGAACCGTCGAGTGAGACCCGTTCCCCGGCGACGGTGACCCGAGAGGCGCCGCTCGCCTTACCGGAAACGACAACCGGATCCGAAAAGGACTCACTGCTGACCTTCTCCGGCACCAGGATCTCGGGAGGGGTGGCGTCCACTTCGAAGTCCTCGCGCAGCGTCCTGCTCCAGGGCAGCGCTCCGGAGGGAACTTCCACCCGTAACCGGTGGGCCCCCTCGGTCAACTCACCCGGTCGCAGCACAGCCGCACCGTCCCGCACTCGGACGGAGACGGATTTTCCGTCCACATCGGCCGTCACCTCGTCCGGGGAGTCGGTTTCCACCCGGATCGCGCCGTCGGCGACCGCCGCCGGGGTGAGCGGGTGGTCGGACAGTCCACGCACTTCGGGCCGTTGCATGGTGAGCAGGTTCGCCATCCAGATACCGCCGACCACGAGCAGCAATCCACCCACGGTCAGTGCGATCTTCATCCAGGACGCCCGCCTGCCACGCCCCTTGGCGGAGTCGGATCGCGGATCCTCGTCGTGGTTCCCGGCGTCGGAGTTCTCGGTCTCTTCGCTGTCTTCTGGCGTCGGATCAACCATCGTGTCACCTCATCTGATCCACCACGGTAGGCCGACGCGGTGCCGCTCGCAGATCGCGGCAAAACGTCGTGATTCACGGTGGCAGGTAATACCGGTTCGAGCAATGACCGGCATGGAGTAACCAAAACCGGCCTGCCTTTCTCTACAGTGTGAAATCTATGGCACTTACGAGGGAATTAAACGGCATGGGCTTGTCATCCAGACATCTGGTGTCCAACCGACTGCGTGCGCTGCTCGTCTCGACCGTCGCGCTCGGACTGCTGGCCGCGAGCGGCTGCGCCTCCGGTGACTCCTCGCAAGCTTCATCCAGCACGGACGGAGGAACCACCGCGTCCACACCGGCCGCCTCGTCGAGTGCGGCGCCCAGCTCGAAGCCGCCCTCGCCCGCCGAGGTGGGAGCCAACGAGCTGGGGAGGATTCCCATCCTGATGTATCACCGGATCACGCCCGAGCCGAAAAGCGTCTACGACCGCACCCCCGAAGAGTTCCGGGCCGAACTGCGGCGGCTGGCCGAGGAGAACTACGTCCCGATCACCGCGGCCGACTACGCCGCGGGCCGGATCGACACACCGGCGGGAACCCATCCGGTCGTGCTGACCTTCGACGACGCCTCGACCAGCCAGTTCCGGCTCGATTCCTCGGGAGAACCCGCGGCGAACACCGCCGTGGCCATCATGCGCGAAGTGGCCGCACAGCACCCCGGTTTCCGAGCCACCGCCTCGTTCTACATCACCACTCCGCCCTTCGGCGGCAACGACGTCGCGCGGAGCCTGCGCTGGTTGCACGAACACGGTTTCGAGTTGGGCAACCACACGCTGGATCACCCCACGCTCTCATCGGAGTCACCGTCCGAGGTGCGGCACCAGATCGCCGGACTGCGGCGGCGGATCACCGAGGCGGTGCCCGACGCGGAGGTCAGCACCATCGCGTTACCGCACGGGGTACACCCCGACCGGGAAGAGCTGGCCCGCTCCGGTGAGTCCGAAGGCGTCCGGTACGAGCACGACGCGGTGCTGCTGGTCGGCGCCAGGCCCGCCCCGGCACCGTTCACGCGGCGTTTCGACCCGCTCAACGTTCCCCGGATCCGCTCGCAGGGCGGCAGCGGTGAGTCCGCGAAGTTCGGCTCGACGGTGTGGTTGGACAAACTCGCGGCCAACCCCGCCGCGCGCTACACCTCCGACGGTGATCCCGACGTGATCTCCTACCCCTCGGACAGCTCCCGGAAACCGGCGAAGCGGTACGCCGAGCGCGCCGAGAGCTACCGACCACGCGAGTGAAGCGACCACGATCCCCCACCCGACCGCCGAAACCCCACGTCAGATCGGTTCGAGCGGATCCAACTGCACCCGTACGGGGCCATTGCCCCCGCGTCCCCGTCTCACCTGTGCCTCGTACAGCGCGTCGGCCAGCAGCCTGCCGTGCGCGCGATCGACCCGCAGCAGGGCCCGCTCGCGTTCGGACTCCCCCTCCGCGTCGACCTCACCCAACGGCACCGGCCCCAGGATCTCGCCACTGCCGGGCAGCTCGACACAGTCGAGCAGCTCGTTGACCGCTTCCGGAGAACCGTCCACGGAGGCCACCCGCTTGGCGGGCGGATAGCCGAGTTCGGCGCGCCCGGCGAGTTCCCGCGCGGCGTACCAGGAAGGATCCCAGCGCACCAGGGCCTGCACCGGCGGGAGCTCGGATTCGGCCAGTACCACCACACGTCCGCCGCGGTCCGAGGGACGTACCAGGGTCGCGGCGGCGAACCAACGGCGAAGTGCCTGCTCAACCGCTCGCAGCTCGGGACGGGACAGCATGGCTCGCGCGTCCAGCAGCAGCGCCGCGCCGTAGCCACCCGCCGCCACCGGCTCGACCCCGGGGGTGGCTACCACCAGCGCGGGAGCATCGGGAACACGATCCAGCACCTCGTTACCACCCGAGGTCCGCACGGTCACCCCACCGAAAGCCTTCCCCAGCTCCTCCGCGGTACGGGCCGCACCGATCACGATGGCGCGCAGCCGGTCGGTTCCGCAGTTCGCACACCGAAAAGCATGCTCGATCGCTCCGCACCAACGGCAGGAGGGCGGTCGCGCGGTATCGCCCGCCCCGACGGGGACCGCCAGCGGTCCGGCGCACTTCCGGCACGTGGCTCGTTCGCCGCACCTGGCACAGCCCAGCGCGGGCATGTATCCCCGCCGCGGTACCTGCACCAGCACCGGGGTGCCCTCCCGCAACGCCTGCCTGGCGGCCTGGAAGGCGATCGAGGGAAGCCGCGCGGAGCGGATGGTGGGGTCCCTGGCGAGTTGCGCGTCGTCCTCGCCGATGGCGGTCACCCGGGGCGCGGCGGAGCGCACCTCGGTCCGCCCCGCTACTATCTCGCCCGCCCAGCCGGACTCGACCAGCATCTCCGCCTCCGCCGTGCGCGCGAAGCCGCCGATCAGCAGCGCTGCCCCTGACGAATGGGCGCGATGGGTCAACACGTCCCGGACGTGCGGATAGGGCGCGGTCGGGTAGAGATGCTGGTCGTCGCCGTCGTCCCAGACGACCACCAGCCCCAGCGGGGGCACCACCGGTGCGAACATCGCCGCGCGGGTGCCCACCACGATCCGCACGTCACCGCGCCGCACGGCCAGCCAGCGGCGGTAGCGCTCGGCCTGCCCCAGTTCGGAGGACAGTGAGACCACGCGCCGGTCACCCAGCAAGGCGGCACAGGACTTCGTCAGCCGGGTCAGATCGCGGTGATCGGGCACCACCAGGATCGCCGAGCGCCCTTCGGAAGCCGCCGCGGCGGCGAGTTCCGCCAGTCTGGTCGACCAGTCCTCATCGGGCAGTGACTGCCACACGGCACGAGCTGGTCTCCCCTCCCGTATCGCCCGCAGGAACGCGGCGCCGTGACCGTACCGGGACCAGGCGGTGCTGTCGGGCGGCGACGGCGACTCGCTCGGCCCGGCCGCGACGGCTTCGTTCTCCACCCTGGCGTGTCGCGGTGGCACGGCCAACCGAGCCACGTCGTTCAGGGTGCCCGCGTAGCGCCGGGCGACCGCGCGGACCAGTTCGAGCAGCTCCCCGATCAGCACCGGCTCGGACGAGACGACCCGCTGCAGCCAGGCCAACCTGCCCGCGTAGTCCGACTCGGCGACCCGTTCCAACAGGAAACCGTCCAGCAACCGGCCGTTGAACCGCACGCGCACCCGACAGCCCGGCACGGCGTCGGTGTCGAAACGGCTCGGCACCAGGTAGTCGAACGGCCGATCGAGATGATGCGGCGACACGTCGACCAGCACCCGGGCGACCGGAAGTTGGGCGGCGGGCTCGGTGGACCGGCCACGGGCTCCGGAGCCGGAACCGCCCTTGGATCGGGCGCGTTCACCCCCGGTTGCCGACACGTCCACCTCCCGACACGCGCCCGTCGCGGGGCGCCGCTACCGACCGACAAGCCACTCTATCGGTTCCCGGGAGGTGCTCCTCGCAGCACGCACGGCGACCCTTCGGAACCACGCGGGGGTCAACCCACCCACCTCCGAGCCTCGACCACCGAACGAAGCTCGCCACCGGGGCACTTCTAGTATTGACGGGCGAACGGCCGCGCCGGTTCGAACGTTTCGGTCGACGTCCGTGCGCCCTTCCCACGGTTCACCCCGCTTACGGGCCGAAAGGAAGCCGAGTGTTCCACGTCGTCTTCTACCACCCCGAGATTCCCGGAAACACCGGGAACGCGATCCGAATGGTCGCGGGCACGGGCAGCGCACTGCACCTGATCGAACCGCTGGGGTTCCGGGTCACCGACGCGGACCTGAAACGCGCCGGGCTGGACTACCACGACAAGGCAGTGCTGCGAGTGCATCCGGACCTGGAATCCGCGTGGCGGGCGATCCGGCCGAGGAGGATCATCGCGTTCACCGTCCAGGCCGAGCGATCGTACGAGACGATCGACTACCGCCCCGACGACGTGTTGCTGTTCGGCCCCGAATCGGTCGGCCTGCCCGAAGGGGTGCCGGCCCCGGACCCCGAAACGATCCACGCGCGCATCCCGATGGTGCCGGGAATCCGCTCGATGAACCTGGCCAACTCGGCGGCGGTGGCCGTGTACGAGGCATGGCGGCAGCAGGGCTTCGCCTAGGAAAGCAGGACTCCGTCGGGGCGCCCGACGCGGGGTTCGGGTGGCGGAACCTCTCGATCGGGTTACTGGTCGCGTGTACAGCATGGTTGCGGAGCCGACCCGTGAGTCGGCGCCTCACTCAAAGTCGCTTCCCGACGGCGGTCTCGGCGGCGACAATTTCACGAGAAATTGACGGTCCAGGAAGGCGGCGTGGCCACAGCTCCGTCGATTTCCCACGAAATCGCCGCGCCGCTGTGACGCGGAGCCGAACCCCACCACTCCCGCAAGTCGAACCCCGATTACTTACGCGATCGGCACCGCCGCTGGTTCTCGCGTGCGACTCTCGCGAGGACGGCCCCGACGTCGTGTAGGTCGCTACCCGATGTCGGGACACCCGCATCGAGAGTCGCACGCGAGGTTCCGCCACGAAACCGGCTACGCCAATCACGGAATCCTGTAATCCGGAAGGTGATTCGGTGATAACGCTGCGGCACGGGTGGCAGATCGGTTTCAATCGGGAACGATCTCCCACAGATGAGGAGCGTTATGAACGGAATCAGCGGACTCCGACGCGGACTGACCGCGGTGGGACTGGCAGCCACGGTGGCACTACCGGGCAGTCTCCCCGCGGTGGCGACCGCGGACGCGGCCCCGATCAACTCGCCGAACAAGGCCGCCGAGGTGAGTTCGGCGGAACTCCGGGAAAACCTCGAAGCCGTGCACGAGGCCGGTATGCCCGGCATCCAGGCGGCGGTTGGCCGGAAAGGGCGGACCTGGACCGGTGCGGCGGGAGTGGCCGACACCCACAACGATCGCCCCTTGGAAGCCGGTTTCGGCCATCGGGTCGGCAGCGTCACGAAAACGTTCACCGCCACCGCCGTACTGCGGCAGGTATCGGCGGGGCGAGTCGAACTGGACGCCCCCATCGGGCGGTATCTGCCCGAAGTCGTTCCAGGAGAGCGGGGTGAACGGATCACGGTTCGAATGCTGCTGAACCACACCAGCGGTATCGCGGACTACTTTCCGGTGATCTTCAACTCACTCACCCGAGGATCGCTGGCCGATCTGGAGCGGAACAGATTCCGCTACCACAGCCCGGAAGAACTGATCACGGCCGGACTGGGCCGACCCGCCGCCAACGAGCCGGGACAGAACTGGTCCTACTCCAACACGAACTACATCATCGCCGGTGAACTGCTGCGCGAGGTGACCGGACAGTCGCCGGAGCGCTACATCACCCGCGAAATCATTCAACCCCTCGGGTTGCGGGACACCTACTTTCCCCGCCTCAACCCGTTCATCCCGGGACCGAACAGCAAGGCGTACGAAGCGCTGTACCACCAGCCGGAGCGGCGTGGCGAGTACAGTGTCTACAGTCCCACGGCGCTGCGTACGGCCGGAGCAATGATCTCGACGCCCACCGATCTGAACCGGTTCTACGATGCGCTGCTTGGTGGTGAACTGCTGGACGAGTCGGTGCTCGCGGAGATGCGCGAGACAGTGGCGGTTCCGAGCAGTCCGACGCTGCGCTACGGCCTGGGGCTGATGCGGTTCGAAACGCCCGCGTGCGCAACGTTGTGGGGCCACGAGGGCACGGTACCGGGCATGTCCACGCTGTCGCTGCACAGTGCGGACGGGAAACGGCAGCTCAGCTACGGGCTGAACCTGACCAAGTACCAGCGGCTCGACGAGAACGGCCTGCCGCTGATCCATCCGATCGACCGACGGCTCGGCACGCTGCAGGTCAACGCCGTCTGCGGTGCGAGCGAGACCGCGAGCACGGCATCCCCCAGCGGCTCGGAAGTCGCGCTGCTCGCGGATCTTCACCGACTGAACCGGTGACCGGACCGAGTCGAGCGGGAATTCCTCCCCACCGGGTTCGGTGCGGAGAGCACCGTTCCGGGCCGAGCGCTCACCGGTCCGCCAACGAGCGGAGAGCTTCGGCCCGATCGGTGCGTTCCCAGGGCAGGTCCACATCCGTGCGCCCGAAGTGCCCGTAGGCCGCCGTCGGCGCGTAGATCGGCCGCAGCAGATCCAGATCCCGGATGATCGCCGCCGGACGCAGATCGAACACCTCGTTGATCGCGGCCTGAATCTTGACCGGATCCACGTTCTCGGTGCCGAACGTCTCCACGAACAGCCCCACCGGAGCCGCCTTACCGATCGCGTACGCCGTCTGCACCTCGATCCGGCTCGCCAACCCCGCGGCCACCGCGTTCTTGGCCACCCACCGAGTGGCATACGCCGCCGACCGGTCCACCTTCGACGGGTCCTTACCCGAGAACGCGCCACCACCGTGCCGCGCCATACCACCGTAGGTATCCACAATGATCTTGCGACCCGTCAGACCACAATCACCCATCGGACCACCCGTGACGAACCGACCCGTCGGATTCACCAGCAG
>NZ_FOMZ01000017.1 GCF_900112765.1 Actinopolyspora alba | reverse complement strand
GGCACCGCCGTGCTGACAACAACCACTCTAAACCCCCACCACACCACCCCACACACCCACCCCCACCAACCACCAAAACACCAGGTGAACACGGGTTTCACACGTCCAGGGGGAGAGCATGCAACGAAACAGCCGTGATTGTTCGTCAAGCCGGCGCTCGGTATTCACACTCGTCCACGTTCGGGTGAGTATCGGCCACACCTCGTTCCGTCACCGGCGAGCGCGGTAACCTCGACCTCGGAACACGACCACGGGGGTAGCAGTGGATTCGACACCGATTTACACCGAATTGCGGAACACGCTGATCGACCCGGAAGGGGACCACTGGACGACCAGTGCCCCACCCGAGTTTGTCGCCTCCCTGGAAAGTGCTCACGAACAGAGTGATCAGTCGGACCAAGGTTCGGGCGGTAGCCACAGCGCCGGAACACAACCACCGCCGCAACAGAGCAAGCGCAGCACCGGTCGCCGCCATCGCGCGGAGGACTGATCGGACATCACCGAACCGTTCGGGCCGTCCGGAGGCGGCCCGAACGGTGCCCTGTCACGCCGAACCGTTTCCACTCACCGTATGAGTCGACTGGCGTGTTCACACCGGCGGCGCCCAGCGGCGGCCAAGCCAGGTGGTCCGCCGCACGAGGACCCTGTCGCGAGGAGCCCGCGGCGGTACCAGCCGAGTGGGGAGATCGTTCCGTCGCCGGTAGTCGAGCGGCATCGGCGAGCGAGTGCCACGGCCGCACGGGCACGACAGAACCCGGCAGAGCACCGGCACGGTGCACTGGTACGGAACAACGTGAACGAGCGTGCCTGCCTCACTCGTTCGCGGAAGAGAACTGCGGAAGTGAAACAGCGGGGAAACGGCTCTCCTCGGTGTCCTCGACGTCTTCCGCCGGTGCTTGTCCGCCGGCGACCTGACCGGAAGCATCCGGCGCGAAGGACAGCGGGTGTTCCAGCAGCGTCTCCTGATCGAGCTGGCCACTCTGGTCGAGCTGGTCACTCCGCGACGTCGATTCGGCCCGATCCGCCGCTTGCTCCTGGCGATCCTGCTGATAGCGCTCGTGACTGCGCCGAGCCGCACCCCGGATCTCCTCGGTCAGCTTGCGGTTGGCCTGCCGGGTCTTCCGGTCCTCCCGCTCCTGCTTCCGGCTCTGCCGCCGGTTGTTGTTCTGCTGCTGCGCCGTGCGTGCCTGCCTGATGTACGGCCCGAACAGCTCACGCAGGTTCCGCGCATTCTGTTCACTCAGGTCGATTTCATAGCTCACGCCATCCATGGCGAAAGTAACTGTCTGCTGCGCTTCGGACCCGTCGATGTCGTCGACGAGTTCGACCTGAATCCGCTCGGCCATGATCACCTGTTTCGGGAACGTGCCCCGTCTCGCTCCGCGACACTTGCCGGTAAGACACCTCCGACCGACACTTACGTTATAGCACGCGGTCGGGCCGTTGTCTCCTCCTCACGATAGAACAGCCTCATGCGCGCTCGTAAACCACCCACGCCCATGTAGTCGGTTCCTAAAAACCAATAGTACTGGAACCCCTCACTCGGGCAACGCGGTACTCCGTGTTGTGCTGCTCCGGGAAGAGCACTACAACGCGAACAGTGACGCGGAGCTCACTACAACATCACGTCGCGGCCGTTCACGACAATAGAGTAACGCTAGTTTATTGTACTGTCGCGCTTCGTCGTAAGCTGTGGATGACCGACGAAAACGATCCGGAATCGAGGGTTAGCAGTGGCGCAGAAGGTAACGGTTCAACTGGTCGACGACGTCGACGGTTCCGAAGCGGAGTCGACCGTCGAGTTCGCGCTGGATGGTGTGAACTACACGATTGACCTGTCGTCCGAAAACGCTGCCGAACTCCGCGACGCGCTGGCTCCCTATCTTTCCAGCGCCCGTCGCGTCGGTGGCCGCAAGCGCAGCGGCAAGGCGAACAAGGCCGGGAAAACTCGCCAGTCGAACAGCGGCTCACAAGCACCGAAAGCCGCCGACCGTGAACGGAATCAGGCCATTCGGGAATGGGCACGCCAACAGGGTATGCAGGTTTCCGATCGTGGCCGGATTCCCGCGGAGATCGTCGAGGCCTACGACAAAGCACAGTGATCCGGCTGTAGTGCCCTGGCGGGCGGGGTGACACGAGTGGTCCCCGCCCGCCGGGGAGGCCGGCGCCGAAAACATTGCGTGCACGAAAGCACGCCAAATGTGATCGTTTTTCGTTCAATCGGTGGCCCGCTCCAAAAATTCGTGAATATCGTCCTCCACCGGCATCGATCCGCTCGCGCCCTTTCGTTGTATCGACAACGCCGCTGCCGCGGAACCATGCCGCAACGCTCGGGTGATATCCGTACCGCGGGCCAACGCCGCCGCCAGCACACCGACGAAGGTGTCCCCCGCCGCCGTGGTGTCCACCGCCCGCACCGAGAACGCGGGCATCCTGACGCGCTCGCCCGCTCGATTTCCGTAGCACACCCCCTGATCTCCCATGGTCACCACGACCTCCGGAACGCTTTCCAGCAGCGCGGGCAGGGCTCGTTCCGGATCCGACTCACCGGTGAGAACAGCTGCTTCGTGCTCGTTCGGCACCAGCAGATCCACGTTCGACAACAGCGACTCCGGCACCGGCTCCGCCGGGGCGGGTGTCAGGATCACGCGCACTCCGTTGCGGGCGGCCACCTCGGCGGCCTCCGAAGCTCCCCGCAGCGGGGTCTCCAACTGCAACAGCAGACAGTCCGAGTCGGCGATCGCGTCCGCGTCACCCTCGTGCAGTCGATCAACCGTCTCGTTGGCACCTCCCACGACGATGATCGAGTTTCCACCGTCGTCGTCGACCACGATGTGCGCGGTACCGCTGTGTCCCTCCACCGTCCGCAGCCCCGCCGTGTCGACTCCGGAGTCGCCCAGCTCGGCACGGATCCGACTGCCGAACCCGTCATCACCGACCGCGCCGAGAAACCGGGTGTTCGCGGCGGCTCTCGCGGCGGCTATCGCCTGGTTGGCTCCCTTCCCGCCGGGGACGGTGCTGAACGCACGACCGTGCACCGTCTCTCCCCTGCATGGTGGTGTCGCCACGTAGGCGACCAGATCCATGTTGCAACTACCGAATACCGTCACCATCGTCACGGGGCCATAATGACCGTCCCGCCGGTTGAACGGAGCGGCGAGGGGCGCTGGCGCGTCGTACACGACCCGCCGGTTGCCGGGACGTACCATGCCCGGCAACGAGTCGGAAAGAGGACGAGACGCGGTGGACTATGTAGTGACCGCGGGGCTGCGGCCTCCGGTGGACATCTCGAAGCTCGACCCACTACAACAGGAGGGGGTGGTGTCGGTACTCGATCACCAGCTCGGTCGAGTCGAAGGGGTGGCGGGCCCCGAGGAGGAAGACATCGACGTGTTGGACTACCGGATCGAGGTCGGTCCGGACGGGTCGACCGTGATGCTCGCGGTTGACGCCCCCTCACTGTCGGCCGCGGAGAACGCCGCCGCCAACGTGCTGCGGGAGATCCTGCTGGACAGCCAGGTGCTGGAGCACTGGACGCTCACGCACTCCGAAGTGAAGATCACCGAGGACGAGTTCAACGAGAGCCTCGCGGCGGCGGAACAGCACTCCGGTGGTCAGCTCGGTGAGGCCGATGAGCGGTTGCAGGCCGAGGTCGAGGACGCGTTCGAGCAGGCCGACCTCCCGGAGTCGGATTCCTGGCGAACCGGCTCGGGCGGCACCGCTGAAGCGCGTTCCCCGGGCGCGGAATCGCCCGAGACGGAGAACTGGCGGATTCGGCTGCACGAACTCTCGGAGCGGCTACGCGCCTTCGCGCCGAATGCCTTCGACGCGAGCGGGACCAACGAGCAGCGGGCGAACCTCGCGGCCGGCGCGCTGATTCACGCCGTCAGCGTCGTGACCGACGAGCTCTTCTACGACGAGCTGGCACTGACGGTCAACGACGCCACGGCGGACGGCGCGGTGGGGCTGCTGGTACTGGAGGAGCTTCCGCCGTGCTACCAGCACAACTACGACGCGCGTTTCACTCGCTCACTGCTGTTGTGCTCCGCGGCCGTGGCCACCCGACTGACGGGCACTCGCTGGCAACCACCGCGCTGTGTGGCGGAGGCGTTGGCACTGCGGCTGTTCATCAACGAGGCCCGCGTGGTGCTGGAGGCCACGGAGCTGATGAGCTGGGACGAGAGCGCGCCGCTGTTCGAGTCGTTCGCGGCTCACGCGTGCCCCGACAACGCCTACGAGGAGCTGTTCGCGGTGGAGACGATCACTGCCGACCGGTCCGATGCTTCGGAGGAGTCGGTAACCGGGGAAGCCGTCGAACAACGGTTGCGCACCAGAGGACTCGCGTTCGACCAGTGGTTCAACAAGTACGAGGACGCGGGCAGCGGTACGGGGCAACACCCGTATCTCGGGTGAACCGGCATCGGGATTGAACCGCTCCGCGGGCCGGACCGATATCCGGACGCTTCCGGCCGCACCACCGGTGATCAGCAGGCGGTGTGGCGGCGTTCGACGGACACCGGCCGTGTGCGGGCCCCGCCACCGCGGACGCGGAGCCCCGTTCCACGGCCGGTGTCGCGAGTCGTCACTCCTGGTGGCGCACCGAGTACGGCGGGACCGTCAAGCCGATCAGACTCGCGTCGTCGATCGTGGCCGGTTCGTACTGGCTCTTCGGCATCGCGTCGAGCATGACGTTGACCGGGTCGTCCAGCTGTTCGACACGGCCGAACAGGAATGCCCACTCGTGCTCGTCGGAACCGAAGTAGGTGACAGTGTCGAACACCGTGCGGAATCGGTTGTAGGCCCGGACGAGCGTGGTGTTGCGCCAGACCGTCGGTGATCCGGCCTGGAAACCGACCACACCTCCGGGTGCCAGCACGGCATGACACCTTCGAATGAACTCCTCGCCGTACAGGCGGTTGTGCTGACTGTCGGTCTCGTCCGCCCGTTCGTCGGGGAGGTCCACGATCACCAGGTCGTAGCGTTCTCCCGCACCGATCGCCTGGTCGAGAAAACTCCACCCGTCGGTGTAGTGCAGCTTTATGGGACCGTTGCCCGCTTCCAGATCCGCGAGCTCGGCGGCGGTGTATCCGTACGGAAGGTGCTCGGCACAGACGCGCACGCACTCACTGTCGATATCCACGTGGTCCACTCGCGCGGCGCCCGCCTTGACGGCCATCCGGCTGGCCACACCCTCGCTGGAGCCGACGATCAACACCCGTTCAAGCTGTTCCGCGAGCAGAAAACCGGGCACCATCATCGCCTCGTGGTAGACCAGCTGCGAGAACTCGGTGCTCTGCCGATCGTCGTCGCAGAACAACGCGACGCCCTGGCCGGTACGGCCGATCACCACGTGCTGATAAGCGGTGTCGCCTTCCCACAACACCTCGTCGACGCGCCAGAGCCGCCGCATGTCGTCACCCAGCGGCTCCTGGATCCACTGCTTGCCGTCGAGCTCGATCAACTCCCGCTCCTTCGGATGAGCTCGGCCGAACACACGCTGTTCACGTGAGGCCTGTTTCGTAGTCATGACCACGCCGGATCGTCCGGCAGTTCACATTCGTCGGGCCCAGCGACTCGGCGAGCAGATCCACCGCGCGCTCCGGCTGTGCCCTGTTCCCGCAAGTGAACACATCGATGAAGATCGAACCGTTTTCCGGATAGGAGTGCAACGAAGCGTGGGATTCCGACAGGAGCGCGAGCACCGTCACACCCTGCGGATCGAATCGTTTCGAGATCACGTCACACACCGTGGCCTGGGAACGGTCCAGTGCGCTGTTGAGCGCGTCTGTCAGGAACTGTTCGTCGTCGAGCAGCTCAGCGGCCACGCCCTCGAGTTCGGCTAGGACGTGCTGACCGGTGAACAGACCAACAGGCTGCAGGGTTCCGGCATCAATTGACATCTATCGACCTCCCAACATTTCGCAGATTCCTACTGGGAAACTTCCCGAACGAGCCTCGCACCGCGTCTCGGCCGGTCACGCTCGTTCGATGGTCTCGGCACTGTCGAAGCAACAAGTGGTAAGTGGTTCGAATCCGTTGAAACAGACCGAGGAGTAACTCGCGGTGTAGGCACCGGCACTGAGCAGGTCGACCGTGTCCCCACCGCGCAGCGTGCTCGGAAGTTCGTAGCGGGTGTGCTGATACAGCACGTCGTCGCCGTCGCAGGTGGGGCCGGCCAGGACCACCGGGCCGAGCGGGTCCCCGTCCCGGCTGGTGCGCAGCCGGTAGGTGATCGCCTCACCCTCGGTTTCGGCCAGGCCGTTGTAGCGCCCCGCGTCCAGGTAGACCCAGCGTCCCTGCCCCGCGGAGTCCTCTGAGACCAGCACTACCTCGCTGCGCAGCACACCGGCGTCCCCCACGAGGTGGCGACCGGGTTCGAGCAGCACCTCCGGGCGGTCGGTGCCGAAGTGGCGCCGCAGCGCGTCCTCGATCACGGCGGTGTACTCGGACAGTTCCGGGGTCGGCTGGGTGTACGTGGCGGGCAGCCCCCCGCCCAGGTTGACCATGCGAACCGCGTCGGCAGGCATGTCGGGGTCGTGCAGCACCTCGGCCGCGGCGGCGATGCCGTGTTCCCAGGCTTCGGAGGAGAGCTGTTGCGAGCCGATGTGGAACGACACTCCGTACGGCACGAGCCCCAGCTCACGTGCACGCCGCAGCAACCGGACCGCGGTCGCGGGTGAACAGCCGAACTTGCGCCCGAAGGGTGTCCGGGAACCGGTGTTGTCCACCGCGATTCGGCAGAACACGCCCGCTCCGGGCGCCGAGGCGGCTATGTTCTCCAGATCGGGCGTGCTGTCGGTGGCGAACAGCCGGACTCCGCGTTGATGCGCGAGAGCGATGTCAGCGGGCTTTTTTATGGTGTTGCCGTAGGAGATCGCCCGGGCCGGAGCACCCTGGCGCAGGCACAGCTCGATCTCTCCGGGGCTGGCGACGTCGAAGGAGGCCCCCAGGCCGACCAGTTCGGCGACGACGCGGGGATCGGGATTGGCCTTGACCGCGTAGCAGACGCGCGCCCCGGGCACTTCCGCGCTCAGCCGCGAGAAACGATTCCGCACCACGGCGAGGTCCACGGCCAGGCAGGGGGTGCCGGGGCACGCTTCGTCGAGGAAGCGGCGGATACGTTCCGACTCCGCGGCGGAGGCCGCGGACGCCCCGTTCACGGTCGTCCCGACAGTGGTGCCGCCACCGGGGCGGTCCGTCACAGCGTGGCTGCCGGACAGGTCGGTCAATCCCGAAACCTCCGTTTCTCGGCCGTTGGCGGGCCGTCGCGTGGAACACACCAATCCGGCCAGGCCGATCCGTTACGGGGCCCGAGGAGGACCGAACCGCGGTGAATGCCCTGCACCGACCAGAAACGGTACCGCTGATGGCGGCGCATTTTCCAATCACACCCAAGGCTTCCCCCGGACAGCGGAACCGATTGTGACTACTGACACGGCCCGTGGCCACCCAGCGAATCGTTCACCGGAGCCGAGATGTTTCACTCACTCGGCAGTGTCCCGCCAATTGGATCGTGATTCCCATCGAGCGGTTCGAAGAACCCTCCGGATCACGGTTCGGCAGCGGAACCCTCACGACACCGATCGACACCGCGAAGGTGATCTCGACCACATCGACGACCACCCCTCGGCCACCCCAACGAGGGATGACCGGGAATTCACCGCTCCCCTCGCGCCCAGCCCGCTCGGCGGAACCGATCAACCGTTGATCTGCAGTGCCAGGTAGAAATCCACCCTGGTGGGGAAGTCACCGAGATCACGGCCGGTTATCTCCTCCACCCGTCGGACGCGGTAACGAAGCGTGTTCACGTGAACGTGCAACCGCTGGGCACAGCGCGACCAGGATCCGGAGCACTCCAGGAACGTCCGCAGCGTGTGAACCAGGTCCGACTGGTGATCGCGATCGTAGGCGAGCAGTCCCCCCAACAACCGTTGCCGGTAGGAATGTCGCAGTTCGTCGGGCACCGCCGAGAGCAGAACCTGCTGGGAGACCAGATCGGCCGCGGTGGCGATATCGCAGCGACCGTCGCGCTGTTCGGCGAGTCGCCGGGTGTAGCGGGCCTCCTCGACGGCGCCGCGCAACCCGCTCGGATCGGCCAGGTCGCTTACTCCCACGCTGACCCCCAGCCAGGTGGGGCCGTGTTCGAGGTCGGCGAGCGTGCCGCGCAGCCACCCGGCCAGCCCGGCCAGTTCGACCGGACCACCGGCTCGCTCACCGAACACCGCCAACGCACCGGTTTCCACGGGGGCGGTGACCGAGGGCAGACCGGTGGCGGCGGCGATCTCCCGCAGCACGTCCGCGGCGGCTTCCGAACTCCCGTTCATGGACAACGCCACCACGCACAGCGTTCCTTCCCCGGACAGCCCCGCCTCGGCGAGCCTGCCCGCCACCTCCCTGGAACCGGCCGAGCCCTCCAGCAACGCGCGCAACGCGGTGCCGACCGGGCCACCGGAGACCTGGCGTCCCTCGTCGAGCCTGCTGCGCAGCAGCGCCACCGCCGTGGCGAGCTCGTTGGTCACCGACTCCCGCGTCGTGTCCCGCTGCTCCTCCTCGGCGGGCAGCACGAGGAACCACCTGGCGGCACGTGACTCGGTTCCGGAACTGACCGGCCAGAGCACGTAGGCGTCCCCCCGCTCGGTGGCCACCGTTCTGGGAAGCCGCTCGGCGCGCAGGAACTCGCGGACGAGCGTGCGGCGGTCGGGGACGGACAACTCGCCGTGTTCGGCCACTGTCGCCCCCACGGCGGAACAAACCCAGCAGTCGCTCCCCAACTTGGACGCGGCGGCGGCGAGCACCCTGGGGAGATCGGCGCCCGCGGCCACGTCGGTGACCAGGTCCCGACCGGAAGTCCGCTCGTTGCGGACGGCACCGAGCACGTGTTCGAACAGCGTGTTGAAGCTGACGTTGACCGAGAGTTCGAACAGCGGCACACCGTGCCGGGCACAGGCACGCACGAGATCCGCAGGCGCTCTTCCCAACCGTGCCGTGCCGGCCACCAGGGCCGCCACCCCAGCGTCGGACAACGCGGCCGCGAACTCCTCGGAGTCGGTGGAGTGCCGATGCCACACCAGGCCGCTGAGCACCAGCTCACCGCCCTGCAGATAACGCCTGGGGTCGATGAGGTCGGTGACGTACACCCCGCGCACCACCCGGTCCAGCCGGTCGCCTCCCGTGAGCAGGGTCAACCCCAGCCGGGAATCGTCCAACAGATCGCCGAGAAGCACGCACGCACCTAATTCCTGGAATCGCCGTTATCCGCCGGAGGCGCCGCCCCGGACCGGGTCCGTTCGCCCGAGTCGGCCGTGCGGCGGCTCGGAACCCGGTGATCCTAGGCATGTCCACGGTGGCGGCTGCAAGGGGCGGCACACGCCGAAACACGATCATTACGGGAAATTCCACGCTCCGCGCCGGTGCTCGGCTACGTTGCCCACAGACAACGCACTCGGATGCCGAGCCCGTGCCGGGCCGTTGGTTGTAGGAAAGCACGAAAACCACTCGTTCACCAGCGGTTCGATTCATGTTTTCCGCCGCTAGTCAATTCGGGTGGACAGGTTGTGTACTTACTCACATCCCAACGGCCTATCTCGGGTTGTGATCTGGAGAAACACAGTGGATTTCCTACGACCGGCCTGCTGGAGCGAAGCGCTCGAAGCAAAGGCCAACCACCCCGATGCGACTCCCGTCGCGGGCGGCACCGACGTCATGGTGGAACTGAATTTCGACCACCGGCGTCCGGAGACGCTGCTCGACCTGACTCGCATCGAACAGCTCCGGGAGTGGTCGCGAACCGAGCGGGACGGTGTGGCGTCGGTGCGCATCGGCGCGGGCGTGCCCTACTCGCGGCTGATCGACGAGCTGGGTACCAGCCTGCCCGGGCTCGCCATGGCCTCCCGAACCGTGGGATCGCCGCAGATCCGTAACCGTGGAACGCTCGGCGGGAACCTCGCGTCGGCCTCCCCGGCGGGCGACGGACATCCCCCGCTGCTGGCGTCGAACGCGGAGATCGAGCTGGAGTCGGTGCGCGGCAGCAGAACGATCCCGATCGGCGAGTTCTTCACCGGGGTCAAACGCACCGCCATGGCCCCGGACGAGCTGGTCGCGGCGGTACACGTGCCGGTGAGCACGGGTCCGCAGCAGTTCTCCAAGATCGGTACTCGTAACGCGATGGTCATCGCCGTGTGCACCTTCGCGATCGCGCTGTGGCCGGACCGGCGCGGTGTCGGTACCGGACTGGGCTCGGCGGCCCCCACCCCGCGCCCCGCGACCGAGGCCGAGGCGTTCCTGGCCGCGGCGCTGACCGACGCCGACCAGTGGGACGACCCGCGCCCGCTGCCCGACTCGATCACCGAGCGGTTCGGCGAGCTGGTGGCCCACGCGGCGGCACCGATCGACGACGTACGAGGTACGGCCGGCTACCGCACACACGCGTTGCGCGTGCTCGCGCGCCGCACGTTGTCCTGGGCATGGGACGAGTACCGCGGCGACACCGAATTCTCCGGGAGGCAACGATGCGCCTGAAGCTGAACGTCAACGGCCGTGACATGACCGCCGACGACGTGTGGGAAGGCGAGAGCCTGCTGTACGTACTGCGGGAGCGGCTCGGGCTCCCGGGTTCCAAGAACGCCTGCGAACAGGGCGAGTGCGGATCCTGCACGGTATACCTCGACCGGGTTCCGGTCTGTGCCTGCCTGGTGGCGGCGGGCCAGGCGCAGGACCGCGAGGTGGGGACCGTGGAGGGTCTCGCCGACGAGGAGGAACTGGCCCCAGTGCAGCGGGCCTTCATCGACGAGGGTGCGGTGCAGTGCGGCTTCTGCACCCCCGGCCTGCTGGTCGCGGCGGACGACCTGGTCAACCGGGTGCCCGATCCCTCCGACGCGGAGATCAGGGAGGCGCTGGCCGGGAACCTGTGCCGGTGCACCGGTTACGAGAAGATCATGGCCGCGGTACGCACCGCGGCGGAGCGGAACGCGGGCACCGGCATCTCCGAGTCCACCGGGGGTGACCGGGAATGAACCACGGCCCGGGAACGAGTGGCAGCCCCGGAACGAATGGCAGCGACGCGCGACGACAACCGAGCCGCACCGTGATCGAGGGTGCGGCCGTGGTCACCGTCGACGCACCGGAACCGAACATCTCGGCCACGGGAACCGAGTACGCCGAGGGCCACGTGGTGATCGAGGACGGCCGCATCAGCGCCGTGGGGCCCGGTGCGGCCCCGCCGCAGCCGGGAGCGGTGCGCCGCGTGGACGGCAGCGGTTGCCTGGTCACCCCTGGCCTGGTCAACACGCATCACCATCTCTACCAGTGGGCGACACGCGGTTACGCGGTCGACGCGACGCTGTTCGGCTGGCTCACCGAGCTCTATCCCGTGTGGGCGGGCATCGACGAGGAGCTGACCGGTTCCGCCGCCGCGGCGGGGCTGGGCTGGACGGCGTTGTCGGGATGCACCACTGTCGCCGATCACCACTACGTGTTTCCCGACACGGGTGGGGATGTGCTCGGCGGCGTGGTGTCCGGAGCCGAACGCATCGGCGTGCGGCTGCACGCGGTGCGCGGCTCGATGGACCGGGGGCAGTCCGCCGGGGGACTGCCCCCGGACTCGGCGGTCGAGGACACCGAGTCGGCGTTGCGCGGAACCGAGGACGCGATCCGACGGTTTCACGACCCGGCCTTCGACTCCCGGGTGCGGGTGGCCGTGGGCCCCTGCTCCCCGTTCTCGGTCAGCGGCGAACTGATGCGCTCGTCGGCCGAGCTGGCCCGACGCCACGGGGTGCGGCTGCACACCCACCTCGCGGAGACGATCGACGAGCTCGAACGCTGCGATCGGGAGTTCGGCTGCGATCCGGTCGAGTACGCCGAGCGGCTCGGTTGGCTGGGTGAGGACGTCTGGCTGGCGCACGGCGTGCACCTCTCCGAGCGCGACGTCGCGCGGTTGGGTGAAACCGGCACCGGGGTGGCGCACTGTCCGAGTTCGAACGGACGGCTCGGGGCCGGAACCGCTCCGGTTCGTCCCCTGCTGGACCACAACGCCCCGGTCGGTCTCGGTATCGACGGGGTGGCCTCCAACGAGTCGGGGCGGCTCGGTGACGAACTGCGCCAGGCGCTGCTGCTCGGCAGGGCGCGGTACGGACCGGACGCGTTGTCGGTTCGTGACGCGCTGTGGATGGGAACCCGTGGTGGGGCGCGTTGTCTGGGCCGGGAGGACGAGTTGGGTTCGCTGGAGCCCGGCAAGCTCGCCGACATCGCGCTGTGGGACCTCGACGGCCTGGGCCACGCGGGAATCGGCGATCCGGTCGCCGCGCTGGCGCTCGGCCCGCTCCCGAAGCTGCGCGGGTTGCTGTGCGGCGGGGAGACCATCGTCGCCGACTCCCGGTTGACGCGGGAATCGGAGCGCGACCTCACAGCGGAGCTGCGCCGGAGCTGTTCGAGCATCGCCGCCAAGGGGGTCGGATGAGTTCGACACCCTCGCGGGTTCCCCGCCCGGCTGTCCCCCGCTCCGTGACAGCCGCACGTCGAGACCGGTCGGCACGACACACTCCGGAAGAGGTGGCCCGATGAGCAATACACACGCACCGGCACATCGCCCCCAGGACCTCGACGACGCCATCGCGGGAGGGGTCGGCGAATCACCGCTGCGTCCGGACGGAACGCTGAAGGTGCGGGGGGACTTCGCCTACTCCTCGGACCTGTGGGCGGAGAACATGCTCTGGGGAGCCACCCTGCGCAGCCCGCACCCCTCGGCACGGATCCGCTCCATCGACATCGGTCCGGCGCTGCGCGCACCGGGCGTTCACACGGTGCTGACCGCGGCGGACGTGCCGGGACGGAATCTCTACGGTCTCAAGGACATCGACCAGCCGGTGCTCGCCGAGGACGTGGTGCGGTACCGCGGTGAGGCGGTGGCGCTGGTGGCGGCGGATCACCCGGAGACCGCGCGGCGTGCGCTGGATCTGGTCGAGGTCGACTACGAGGTGCTGGAACCGGTGGTCGACGCGGAGCTGGCGGCCCGGGACGAGTCGGTGCCGAAGGTGCACCCCGGCGGCAACACGGTGCGGTACCAGCCGATCGTCAAGGGCGATCCCGACGCGACGGCCGATGTCGTGGTCTCGGGCACCTACACCGTCGGTATGCAGGATCAGGCGTTCCTCGGTCCCGAGTCCGGGCTGGCCATCCCCGCCGAGGACGGCGGGGTGGACCTGTACCTGGCGACGCAGGACCTGCACAGTGACCGCAAGCAGACGGCGGCGGCGCTGGACCTGGACCCGGAGCTGGTGCGGATGACCATGTCCGGTGTGGGAGGCGCGTTCGGCGGCAGGGAGGACCTGTCCATGCAGGTGCACGTCTGCATGCTCGCGCTGCGCACCGGCAGACCGGTCAAGATCGTCTACGACCGGGAGGAGTCCTTCTTCGGCCACGTGCATCGCCACCCGGCGAGGATGTACTACGAGCACGGGGCCACCGAGGACGGCGACCTGGTGTACGTCCGCGCCCAGCTCTACTTCGACGGGGGTGCCTACGCCTCCAAGACCCCGGTGGTGGTGGGCAACGGCACCACGCTGGGGGTCGGGCCCTACGACGTGGCCAACGTCTCGATCCAGGGCTGGGGCATGTACACCAACAACCCGCCCTGCGGTGCGATGCGCGGGTTGGGAGCCGTGCAGCCGGCCTTCGCCTACGAGTCGCAGATGGACCGGCTCGCGGCGAAGCTCGGCATGGATCCGGTGGAACTGCGCGTCCGCAACGCGATCAGCCGGGGCGACACCACCCCGACCGGTCAGGTGCTGGACTACCCGGCACCGGTGGCGGAGCTGCTGCGCCGGGTGCGCGACCTGCCGTTGCCGGAGGCGCAGCACCCCGACACCACGCCCGACATCCGGGACCTGCCCGGCGGGGCCTCCAACACCACCCACGGCGAAGGGGTGGTGCGCGGTGTGGGCTACGGCGTGTGCATCAAGAACATCTGCTACGCCGAGGGTGCCGACGACTTCTCCACCGCCCGGGTTCGGTTGCAGGTCGTGGCCGGTGAACCGCTCGCGATGGTGCACACCGCCGCCGCCGAGGTCGGTCAGGGCGTGGTCACGGTGCAGCAGCAGATCACCCGCAGCGAGCTGGGTGTGGAACGGGTGAACATCCACCCGAACGACACCAGCGTGGGACCGGCCGGTTCCAGCTCCGCCTCCCGGCAGACCTACGTGACCGGTGGTGCGGTGCAGGCGGCGTGCCGGGCGGTGCGGGAACGGCTGCTGGCGCTCACGGCGGAGCGGTACGGCGAGCCTCCCTCGGAGTTGTCGCTGGCCGGTGGGAAGGTCGTTTCGGCGAGTTCGGGCGTGCTGGCCGACATCGCCGAGGTTCTCGGCTCCGAGGTCGTCGAGGAGACCAGGGAGTACCACCACCGCGAGACGTTCCCGCTCGACGAGCAGGGGCACAGCGAGCGCGCGCAGGTGCAGCACGCCTTCTCGGCCCACCGTGCCGTGGTCGACGTGGACACGGAGCTGGGACTGATCAAAGTGGTGCAGTTGGACTGCTCGCAGGACGTCGGCAAGGCGGTCAACCCCGAGTCGGTGGTGGGGCAGATCCAGGGCGGTTCGGCGCAGGGGCTCGGTCTCGCGGTCATGGAGGAGATCCAGGTCGGCGAGGGCAAGATCCGCAATCCCTCGTTCACCGACTACCTGATCCCGACCATCCTCGACATGCCGCCGATGAACGTCGACGTCATCGAGCGGGGCGATCCGAACGCCCCGTACGGCGTGCGGGGCGTCGGGGAACCCCCCACGATCTCCTCCACCCCGGCGATCGTGGCCGCGATCCGTGCCGCCACCGGTAAGGAGCTCACCCACGTGCCGGTCGGTCCCGAGCACGTCATCGGCTGAGTCGCCGCCCGAGCGGGCCCGGCGACCACGGGCCCGCTCGGGACACCTCTACCGCGGACCCGGGCGGATACCGGCACGACACCCCGAACGATTCGTGCTCCGCGCGCCGCGCCGGAACCCACTCGGGTCCGCCCAACCGTCCGCACCAGGAAAGGAACAGTCTTGTCCGCACAGCAGACCGTGGACGCGCTCCCGGCACGAGCCGAGGAGTGGATGCGGGAAGCGATCCGGCTGGCCACCGACAGCGTGTCGAACGGCGGCGGTCCGTTCGGTGCCGTGATCGGTCGTGGCGAGGAGATCGTCGCGACCGGCACGAACATGGTGACCACCGATCTCGATCCCACCGCCCACGCCGAGGTCACCGCCATCCGCAACGCCTGTCGCAACCTGAACAGCTTCCGGCTGGACGGCTGCGTGCTGATCTCCTCGTGCGAGCCGTGCCCGATGTGCCTGGCCTCCGCGCTGTGGAGCAGGGTGGACCGGATCGGCTTCGCGGCCGATCGCCACGACGCCGCGGTCGCGGGCTTCGACGACCGGGCCTTCTACGAACTGTTCACCGATCCCGACGCGGTGTGGCCGACGCCGGTACGGCGCCTCGACATCGCGAACCGGACCGAACCCTTCGACGCCTGGCAGAACAAGGCCGACCGCGTCGAGTACTGACGGCTCCGTTTACGCTGTCGGTGCCGTTTCACGGCGGCGGCGGGTCGCGACGACCGGGTCGCGACCGCTGCCGTGGGTACGGAGCGAGGAGTGCGCCTCGGTGCGCGTTCCAGCCCCCCGCAGCAAGGCGTCAACCGCCGTGCTCGAAACATTCGTAACTCACCAAACGCCCCTGATCGGGCCGGACACAGTGCTGTTCACGGCCCGAGGACCAGTCCGGCCCGAAAGCCGTCGCCGAAGGCACGGGCCGGGGGCGCCCACCGGCATGGGAGGACGCATGACCCAGCTGAGACCGGATTCGACGGACACGGATCCGGCCCCCGAGCCCGAGCCGCGCTCACCGATCGACCGGTACTTCCGGATCACCCGACGCGGTTCCAGCATGTCCCGCGAGGTGCGGGGCGGGATCACGACATTCGTGGCGATGTCCTACATCGTCCTGCTCAACCCGCTGATTCTCGGTTCCGCCGAGGACATCACGGGTGCGAGTCTGAGCAACACCGAGCTCACCACCGCCACGGCGCTGTGCGCCGGGGTGATGACCGTCCTGATGGGTGTGGTCGGCAACGCGCCGCTGGCGATGGCGGCCGGACTCGGTGTGATACCGGTGGTGGCCTTCACGGTCGCGCCGGAGATGACCTGGGCACAGGCCATGGGGCTGGTGGTGCTCGAAGGTGTGTGCATCGTGCTGATGGCGATCAGCGGGGTACGGGAACGGATCATCAACTCGATTCCGCCCGCGCTCAAGACCGCGCTGACGGTGGGCATCGGTCTCTACATCGCGCTGGTGGGGCTGGTCAGCGCCGGGTTCGTCACCAGGCAGCCCGATGCGGCCAACACCGATGTCCCGGTACAGCTGGGGCCGAGCGGGCACCTGGTCGGCTGGCCGCTGGGGCTGTTCTGCCTGACCCTGCTGCTGATGGTGGTGCTGGTCGCCCGGAAGGTGCCCGGTGCGATCCTGATCAGCATCGTGACCGGAACGCTGCTGTCGGTACTGGTCAACGCCGTGTTCGACGTGCCCGCCGAACAGTGGGGGCGTACCACGCCCGACCTGCCGTCGAGCCTGGTGGCCACGCCCGACTTCGGGTTGTTCGGCAACATCGACCTGTTCGGCGGGTTCGTGAACGCGGGTGTGATCGCCGCCGTGGTGTTCCTGTTCACGCTGGTGCTGTCCGGCTTCTTCGACGCGATGGGCACCATCACCAGCGTCAGCAGTGAGGCCGGGCTGACCAGTTCGGACGGCAAGGTTCAGGGGATGGGCCGCATCCTGCTGGTCGACGGCATCGGCGCGGTGGGCGGTGGAGTCACCGGTTCCTCCCCGAACACGGTCTTTCTGGAGTCGGCGGCCGGAGTGGCCGAGGGAGCCCGTACCGGTCTGGCCAGCGTGGTTACCGGCGTGCTGTTCGCGGCCACCATGCTGTTCACCCCGCTGGCCGCGGTGGTTCCGGCGCAGGCTGCGGCTCCCGCCCTGGTCCTGGTCGGCGGGATGATGATGGCGCAGGTGCGCAACATTCCGTGGCACGACGAGGACTTCGTGATCCCGGTGTTCCTGACCGTGGCGATCATCCCGTTCACCTACTCGATCACCAACGGCGTGGGCGCGGGACTGATCTCCTACTGCGCGATCAAGATCTGCAAGGGACGTGCCAAGGAGATCGGCTGGCTGCTCAGCGTGCTGTCGCTGATCTTCGCGATCTATTTCGGGATCGAGGGGATAAAGGCCGTGTTCGGCGTCTCCTGAGCATTCGCGAGGACCCGCGCACGCGCCGGGGTTCCCCGGTTCCCCGCCCGGCGGCGATTTCGCGCGAGATCGCCGCCGGGCGAGGCCGGTGTGACCGAGGTCGGCATGGCCGGAAGGCTCCGACGAGGTCCTTCGAGCCGGGTTCGCCCGCTTTCGATCCGCTTGAGAGGTGGCTGGTATGCGCGAGATCGGCGACGAACTGCTGCGATGGTTGGAAGCCGGTGAACGGTTCGTGATCGCCTCGATCGTGGGAGTGCGCGGCAGCGCGCCCCGTGATGTGGGTGCGACCGCCGCGGTGCACGCCGACGGGACGGTGCTGGGCAGCCTCTCGGGCGGCTGCGTGGAGGGGGCGGTGCACTCGCTGGCCCTCGAAGCGCTGGCCGACGGTGAACCGGTGCGGACCTCGTTCGACCCGGATCCGGATGACCCGTTCGCGGTGGGCCTGACCTGCGGCGGAGAGCTGGACGTCTACCTGCATCCGGTCGAGCCCGGCGCGGGACTCGGCCCCGATACGGGGGTCGGCTCGGAAGCGACGGGAACGGGCGGCACGGTCGCGGCGCTTTCCTGGGCGCTGCGCTCGGCCCGGCGGGGTCTGCCCGTCGCGGTGGCGCGGGTGCTCGAAACCGGGCGGACACTGGCGGTGGGAGTCGACGAGCACGTGGGCGGCACCGGCGACGCCGAGCTGGACGGGACCGTGGTGGCCGAGGCCCGGGCGATGCTCGACCGGAACACCTCCGGAATCGGACAGTTGTGCGTCCCCGGTGGGCACGAGCACCCCGTGTTCGTCGAGTCGTGGAACACCCCACCGCGCATGCTGGTGTTCGGTGCCATCGACCACGCCGCCGCGCTGGCACGGATGGGCAAGTTCCTCGGTTATCACGTGACGGTGTGCGACGCCCGTCCGGTGTTCGCCACGCGGCGACGGTTCCCGGAAGCGGACGAGGTGGTGGTGCGCTGGCCGCACGAGTACCTGGCCGAGATCGCCCCGGATCGACGTAGCGTTGTCTGCGTGCTCACCCACGACGCGAAGTTCGACGTACCGGTGCTCCGGGAGGCGCTGCGCGGCCCGGCGGGCTATGTCGGCGCGCTCGGCTCACGTCGCACCCATGCCGATCGCGTGGATCGGTTGCGCGCGGCGGGGCTGACCGCGTCGGAGCTGGAACGACTGCGCGCTCCCATCGGGCTCGACCTCGGCGGGCGGACTCCCGAGGAAACGGCGGTCGCCATCGCGGCGGAGATCGTGGCACTGCGAAACCACGGCAGTGCGCACCCCTTGACGCACACCAGCGGACCGATCCACGTTGCCTGAGCGGATGGCGGGCGTGGTGCTGGCGGCGGGTGAGGGCCGCAGGTTCGGCATGCCCAAGGCGCTGGTTCGCCATCACGGATCGCTGCTGGTGGAGCGGGCCGTGTCCGTCCTGCGCGCGGCGGGGTGCGAACCGGTGCTCGTGGTGCTCGGCGCCGCGGCCGAGCGGATCGCGGAAACCGCCGAGCTCGCCGACTCGGTGCCGGTGACCAATCCGGACTGGCGCAGCGGAATGGGCTCGTCGTTGCGTACGGGGCTGGCGACACTGCGCGATTCGGAGCACTATTCCGATGTGACGAGTGCTCTCATTCTTCCGGTGGACATGCCGGGAATTACCGAATTCGCTGCGCGGCGGGTGTCGGAATACGCCGCTCCGGACGCGCTCGCGGCCGCGAGTTACCACGGCGAGCGCGGCCATCCGGTGCTGTTGGGCAGGCTGCACTGGGACGGAGTGCACGACGCCGCTCGGGGGGACCGAGGAGCGCGGGACTATCTGCGATCCCGCGAAGTAACGCTCGTGGCTTGTGAGGACGTCGCCGAGACTTTCGATATCGACCGCCCGGAAGACCTGAACGGGGGATAACCCGTAGAGTCAATGACCACGCGTGAGTGACCGTGCCGATCCACGCCCAATGCGGCCGCCCTTCGGCCGGAACGCGCGAGTTCACGGCGATGATTGAGCATGCTGGACGCGGAGGCATCATGGCTCAAGGGCACATCACAGCCAATTACCTGCCCGACGGGGACGATTGGGTGGTGCACGTCTCTTCCGACTGGGAATCGCGCAGCGCGCGTGCGCCGGGACTGATCGCGGCAAGGGTCCAGGCGGACCAGCTGATCGAGCAGCTGGCGCCCAATTCGGCCGGACGCGTGGTCATTCACTTACTGGACGGCGACGGCTTCGCCTTCAGCATCGCCTACTTACAGGCCAGGCACGGACTGTCCGATGAGGCCACCCGCGCGGCCGCCCAGCAGGCGGCCGCCGCGGCGGCGCAGCAGCATCCCGGCGGCCATCCCGGCTGAATGGTCGGGCTCGGACCGGACGAGGCTCCTCGGCGTCACCCGGTCGGCGTGCTCGGTGCACCACGGCGGCGAGCCGGGCCCGCGAAGCCCTACTACTAGGATGACTGGCCGTGAACACACCGATCGACCACGATTGGGAAGCCGAGCATCCCGTGGGTGGCAGCCGCGCCCAGGACGCGGGAGCCACCCCGGCGAGGGGCAGACCGCGTGACGCCACACGCGACGCCGCGCTGCGCGACGCCGCCCTCGAGGTGCTGGCCGAGGTCGGCTACCGCGCGTTGACCATGGACGCGGTGGCAGCGCAGGCGCGGGCGGGCAAGGCCACCATCTACCGCCGCTGGGAGTCCAAACTCGAACTGGTCATCGACACCTGCACCCAGCTGGCGCGGCGGAACATTCCGCAACCGGACAACGGCTCGATGGAAAGCGATCTGCGCGAGTTCCTCAGCGCGTTCGCGGAATTCCTCAGTGGCCCGGTCGGCAAGGGCGCGCAGGCACTGGTCGGCGAGCTGCCGCACGAGCCGGAACTCGCCGCCGCCTTCCGGGACTCCTTCCTGCTGCCGCAGCGTGACGTGCTGCGCAGCATCATCGACCGCGGCGTCGAACGGGGTGAGACGAGCGAACACGCCCCGGTGGACACCGTGGTGGAACTCGCCGGGGCCGCGTTGATCCACCGTTTGATGCTGACCGGGGAGCCACTGGATCAGCCCTTCGTGGATCGACTGTTGCGCGAGGCACTGCTACCGCTGCTGCACCGGGATCCTTAGTCTTCCTCGCGGAACGATCCGCTCCTCGGGTACCGGCGCGTGGGCCGGCGCCTCGCGATGTCGAACCGCCGGTCCCGCCGTGCCCGCAAGCCGGTCGGACCGCGGCCGGCTTGCCTCGGCAGGGAGCTTCAGCGCAGCAACTTGCGCAGCACCAGAACCGCCGTCAGCGCGCCCGCGCCGATCAACGCGTAGCGGATCCGGGGGTCCTCCAGTTTCTCCCGAACGGTGGCTTTGCCCACCTCGACGGCGCGAGTGGGGTTGGCCTTGGTTTCCAGCTCGTCCAGCGAAGCTGCGAGCGCCTCACGGGCCTTTTCGATGTCGCGCTGGATGGCGTCGGGATCGCGGGCCACCTGTCCTCCTCGTACTCGCCGGGGTCTCGGCATCGGGTGAGCGTACGCGCGCCCGGGGAGCGGGGCTCCCGGCTCGGGCACTCTGGCTGTGCACACCGTAGATCACACCACAGCGCCAACGGGTGGTGGAGCTGCCCGTGTCGCGGAACGGCCGGACCGGGACCTGCCCGTCACGTGGCGGTGCGGATCGGTATCCTGACCCGTGAGGGGCCGTAGCCCAATTGGCAGAGGCACTAGGTTTAGGTCCTAGCCAGTGCGGGTTCGAGTCCCGCCGGCCTCACTCTCCCGCGGTTCCGCTGTGCCTTTTTCCGCCCGCGACCGCTCCGGTGCTGCTTCCCGGAGGACTCCCGGTTTGTGGGCACTCACACAACGCGTGGACACAGCTGATCTCTCCCCCGAGGATTGTCCGGACAACGAAACCGGCAGTGGTCGGGGGAAGTCCGGTGCGAATCCGGCGCTGACCCGCAACGGTGAGCTCGTTCGAGCAAGCCCGAGAACCCGTCGCTGCCGATGAGAGCCCCGCCGCACGCGCCGCGGTGGGCGAAGCTCCACGACCGTCGAGGATCGCGGGAGGGAGCACCGGCACAGCCGCCACCAGGCGGTGACCCCGTGCGCGTGGTGCCCCCGCGCGGTCCTCGACCGCGAACGAAAGGCACCTCCCGTTGTGCGACAGGCTCCACCATCCGCTGAGCTCGCGATCTCTCCCGAGCGATCCCGGCCGTCACTATCCCGGCCGTCACACCGAGACACATCCGCCGACAGCGCCGCGGCTGCCGTGAACGACACGGTCACCGCCGGAACGACCGGCGACACGCCGCAGCCGGGGCCACGACCGGGGGACGCGGACGACGCCGAGGACGTGTCCGAGCCGACAACGCGGCCGAACCGACGCTGGGGAGCCCGACTGCCGCTGTTGTGCACGCTGTTCGGTGCCGGACTGTTGGTCTCGGTGATCTGCGGCGTGGCCCTGGGGCCGACCGGCATCCCGTTCGGCAAGACCGTCGAGCTGCTGTACCGGGCGCTGCGCGGTGGAGTCGTCCCGGCCGAGGACGCGGGGCTCTACTACATCATCTGGGACGTCCGACTTCCCCGTGTGCTGCTCGCCGCGGTTGTCGGTGCCGGACTGAGCACCGTCGGAGTGGCGACCCAGGCGATGGTGCGCAACGCGCTGGCGGACCCGTTCGTGCTCGGTATCTCCTCGGGCGCCTCGGTGGGCGCCAGCGCCGTCGCGCTCTACGGAATCCTGGGGGCTCTCGGACTGTACGCCCTTTCCACCGCGGCCTTCCTCGGTGCGTTGGGAGCGACGGCGCTGGTGTACCTGATCGCCCGCACCTCGGACGGGCTGACCCCGCTGCGACTGATCCTGACCGGCACGGCGATGTCCTACGGTTTCTCCGCCGTGACCACCCTGCTGATCTTCCAGTCGCCGAACGGTAACGCGGCCAAGTCCGTGATGTTCTGGCTGTTGGGCAGCCTCGGCGGTGTTACGTGGCGTTCGCTGCCCGTGGCCACACTGGTCGTCTGCTGTGGAATCGGTTACCTGCTGCTTTCCGGCAACCGGCTCAACGCCCTGGCGATGGGGGACGAGACGGCCACGACGCTGGGAGTCGATCCCGCGAAGTTCCGCCGTGAGCTGTTCGTACTCGCCGCGGCCGTCACCGGTGTACTGGTCGCGGTCAGCGGCGCGGTCGGCTTCGTCGGCCTGATGTTGCCGCACCTGGTCCGGCTGCTCGTCGGCGCCGACCACCGGCGAGTACTGCCGCTGACCCCGTTGGCGGGCGCGGTGTTCCTGGTGTGGACGGACGTGCTGGCACGAACCGTCGCCGCTCCGGAGCAGCTGCCGCTCGGTGTGATCACGGCGGCGATCGGTGTGCCCTGCTTCCTGCTGTTGCTGCGCCGCCGCGGCGCCACGTTGGGAGGCCGCTGATGGATCTGGAGCTGCGAGAGGTGGCCGTTTCCGCCGCGGGCGAGCGGATCGTCGAGGACGTGAACCTGCGGGTGCCCTCGGGTGGGCTCGTCGGCCTGGTCGGTCCCAACGGCAGCGGCAAGTCCAGCACGCTGCGCTGTGTCTACCGGACGATGCGCCCGGATCGGGGAAGCATTCGACTCGGTGGCCGGAACCTGGTCGCCATGTCGTTGCGCGAGAGCGCTCGGTTGACCGCTGCGCTGCCCCAGGAGTCGCGGTCCGAATTCGACTTCACCGTCACCGAGGTCGTCGAGATGGGACGAACCCCGCACCGCGAGTCCACCCTGAAACCGAACGGTTACGGACCGATCGAAGCACTGCGCGCGGTGGACTGCCTGCACCTGGCGGAGCGGGGCATCGTCTCGCTGTCGGGCGGGGAGAAGCAGCGGGTGCTCATCGCGCGGGCACTGGTTCAGCGGCCGGAACTGCTGGTGCTGGACGAGCCCACCAATCATCTCGACATTCGCCACCAGCTGGAGGTGCTCTCGCTGGTGCGGCGGCTGGGCATCACGACGCTGACGGCGCTGCACGACCTGAACCTGGCAGCCGCCTGGTGCGACCACATCCACGTGCTGCAGCGGGGACGTGTCGTGGCTGGTGGGCCTCCCGGAGAAGTACTGACCCCGGAAACCATCGGCGCGGTTTTCGGAGTCCGGGTGCACGTGGTCGAACACCCGGAGACGAGAGTTCCGCAGCTGCTGTTCGCGCCCGCCGAAACCACTGGGACCTGAGGACGACCGGGCCCGAGCGACCGGGACCGACACCGATTCGACCTGAAACCGATTCGAAGGGGCACGAAAGCATGGGCGAGTACCGAACGTCGACGATTCGGGGTGCGGCACTGCTGTTCACGAGCGCGTTGCTGCTCGGCGGCTGCGGTGCGGAAGTGGCATCGGAGTCCTCCGGGGACGTGCCGGAGCGGTTCCCGGTGACGCTGACCAACTGCGAGCGGGAGCGCACTTACGAAACCCCGCCGGAGAAGGTGGTCACCAACGACATCGCGATCACAGAGATCATGTTCGCGCTCGGGCTGGAGGACCGGATGGCCGGGTACTTCCTGTCCGACGGACAGCGGCGTGGCGCGGCGAGCTCCCCGTGGCGACAGCGGTTCGAGCGGGTCCCGCACCTGTCCGAGGAAATGGGGATGGAACAGATCCGCAAGGCGGACGCGGACATGGTCTTCGCCGGGTGGAACTACGGGTTCGGCGAGTCGGAACGCCTCACCCCGAAGCGGCTGAGGTCCGAGGGAATCGAATCCTACGTGCTCAGCGAGTCCTGCCGGGTCGATGGCACCGACAAGCGGAGCATCATGCCTCCGCTGGAGGCGCTCTACACCGACGTCCGCAACCTCGGTGAGCTGTTCGGCGTGCCGGAACGGGCCGAGCGGCTCGTCTCCGAGTACAAGAGCACCATCGAGCGGGCCGCCCCCGACTCGACCGAGGAGGAACGTCCCACGGTGTTCCTCTACGACTCGGGGCAGAGCGAGCCCTTCACCTCCGGTAACGGCGGGGCAGCCGATCAGATCATCAACAAGGCGGGCGGCAGGAACGTCTTCGCCGATCTCGACGACAGCTGGGTCTCGGTGAGCTGGGAGACCGTGCTGCGCGCCGATCCGGACGTGATCCTGATCAACGACTACGGAAACAAGAGCGTGCGGGACAAGACCGACTTTCTCCGCGGCCATCCCGCGCTTTCCCAGCTGGAGGCAGTGCGGCGGGAACGGTTCATCGACCTGCCCTACGCGGCTCTGGTGGAGGGACCGCGCAACCCCTCGGCGGTGCGCGAGCTCGCCGAGTTCCTGGAGTCCGTACCGACCTCGAACGGCTGACCCGCCGTAGGTGTCACCGATGTCGACCGGGACGTCTCGCTCCGAGCACCGTGTCGGTGTCGGAACGGTCACCCCACCGCGGCGGGAAGCTCCCCTGCCAGAATGAGGGGGACCACGAGCCGCACGGAGGTGGCGATGATCGACGTCGGCGGCACCGAGGGCGGTGTGCGACTGCGGCCACCGCGACACCGGGTCGCCCGCAGGGCCGTGCTCTGGTGGAGCTGCCAGGCGGTTTCCCGCGTGGCGGTGCTCCTGCTGGCACTCGGCGGGGCGGCCTGGTGGCTGCCCGCTGTCCGCGAGTGGTTGGTGATCGCCCTGATCGTGTGCGGGGTGCTCGGGATCGGCTACGTCGCGGTGATGCCCTGGTGGCGCTACCGCGTGCACCGCTGGGAAACCACCGATTCGGCCGTGTACACCGCCGCGGGCTGGGTGAGCAGGGAATGGCGGGTGGCCCCGATGTCGCGGATCCAGACCGTGGACACCGCACGGGGACCGTTGCAACGCGCGCTCGGGCTCTCCAGCGTCACCGTCACCACCGCGTCCGCTGCCGGACCGCTGAGCATCGACGGCCTGGAGCGGGACGTGGCAGCGGAGCTCGCGGAGCGGCTCACCAGAACCACGCAGGCCACTCCGGGTGATGCCACTTGAGTGAACCACCCACCGAATACTCCGCCGACGAGCAGCCCACGGCCGAGCAACCCGGTGGCGAATCACCCACCGGCGATTCCCCCACCGGCACCCGACCGGGGGCACCGGATTCGTTCGAGACCTGGCAACGACTCGATCCGAAGGCGATTCTCGCCTCGACAGTGCTGGTCATCGCGCCGATGTTTCCGGTGGTGGGGGTGATGGCGCTTTCCCGCGACAACTCCTTGCGCGCGTTGGGCACGGCGGGTGTCTGGCTGACCGCCGTCCTGCTCACCACGCTGGGCTCCTGGCTGAGCTGGTACTTCACCCGGTTCCGGGTCACGGACGAACGGTTCGAGCTGCGTCAGGGCAACATCTCGCGGAGTTTCAGTTCCATCCCGCGCGAACGCATTCGCAGCGTCGATCTGACCGCACCCGTGGTGCACCGGATGCTGGGGATCGCGGTGGTCAAGATCGGCACCGGCAGGCAGTCCGGAAGCGACAGCGATCTCAAGCTGGACGCGATGCCCACGGCCAGGGCGGAGCAGCTGCGTGAGCTGTTGCTGCGGCCCCGGACCCGCCCGGCAGCCGGGAGCGGAACCAGTGGAGCCGGTCCCTCCGACGCCGGCCGGCCCGGGGGCGTCGAGCGGGAGACCGGAGCGGAACTGGCTCGGATGCGCCCGAGCTGGTACCTCTACAGCACCCTGACCGCTTCACTGCTGCTGGTCACCTGGGCCGCGATCGGCTCGGCGATGAGCACCCTCAGCGACGTGTTCCGCGCGCTCTGGGCCTCCGACAGCGCGACCGATTGGCTCTCCGACAAGGCGATGTCGGTGTGGAGCCACGTCCCGGTGTGGTTGACGGTCGCGTCGGTGGTGGTGACGGTGCTGCTCGGTGGCCTGTTGGGGGCGCTGGCACTGTCCGTCGAGATGTGGTGGGGATTCCGCCTCACCAGGGAAGCCGACACCACGCTCCGGACGAGGCGGGGACTGCTGACGATCCGCGCCGTCTCGCTGGAACGGCGCAGACTGCGCGGGGTGGAGCTGGCCGAGCCGCTGCTGCTGCGGTGGGCCGGTGGCAGCAGGCTCACCGCCGTGGCCACCGGGTTGGGAGAGGGCGCGGCCTCGGGGCGATCGGACAACAAGGCGCTGCTGCCCCCCGCGCCGCGCGAGGTCGCCGAGCGAACCGCCGCGCGGGTGCTGGAACGCTCCGATTCGCTCGACCGCGGAAGTCCGCTGCGTGCACACCCGCGTACCGCGCTGCGGCGACGGATGACACGAGCACTGCTTCCCGTGGTCGCGGTCTCGGTCGCGCTCGCGGTGGCCGCGGCACGCACCGAGTTGATCCCGTGGTGGAGTTGGTCGGTGCCGCTGTTGGCGGGTTTCCCGGCGGCCGCTTTCGCCCGGGACGCCTACCGCAACCTGGGACACGGTTACAGCGACGAGTACCTCGTCACGCGCTACGGCACCGGAGTCAAGCGCACGGTGCTGCTGCAGCGCGAGGGGATCATCGGGTGGCGCATCAGCCAGTCGCCGGTGCAACGACTTACCGGCCTGCTCACCGTGGGTGCCACCACCGCGGCGGGGAACGGCTGTTACTACGTTCCCGACGCGGGAGCGGAACAGGGACTGGCATTCGCCGAACGCTGCGCGCCGGGCCTGCTCGAACCCTTTCTGGAAAAGAATTCGAAATCCACCGGGGAGCCCACGGTCCCGCAGAACGATTCCCCACCCGAAAGCGGGAACGAAACGACCCCATAATACGAAAATTACTCACCCATGCGGGCGGGTCGGAATTCACGGAAAGACAAGTCATCCGCCGACGTGCGATTCTTCGCGCGAAACGCCGCGGAACCCCACCCGCGCGACACGAACCCCGAGACGAAACCGCGGTTATCGACGACCTCGGGACGGACACCGCCGTGCCGCACCGGGCGGGAATCATCCCTCACCGGGACGGGATCAGTTCCGGCGGGACTCCCCCTTGAGCATGCTCAGGAACGAGACCCACTGCCGCATGCCCACCGAGAGCTGTCCCGCGGGCGGATTCTTGCTGTCACGCACCCACACAGCGGTGTTCGCGAAACCGACCTCGACACACTGTCCCTGCCCCTGAGTTCGACTGCTGCTGCGCCATGACAAGAGTTCGCTCATCTACAACTCCCCTATTCGTGCCTGAATCACGCGCGACGATTCCTCCGGATCGGCGGCGTGTGCACGTAAATGATCCATCATGGCTTGATAGTTCGACAGTTCGTTCTCTCTTTCGAGGGACCATCCACCAACGTGTGTCTCCACGTACACCACATCGGGATCGGCGTCACCGGCGTAGCGCAGTATTACGAACGGCCCCACCTGGGCGGGATGCGCGTCGGCGTCCAGCGGCATGACCTGCAACGTGATGTGCTCGTGCTCGGCCATGCGCAACAGGTGTTCGAGCTGTTCGCGCAGCACTCGTGCCCCACCCACCCTTCTGCGCAACGCGGCCTCACCGATCACCGCCCAGAACCGGAGCGGTTCGTCGCCGGTGAGCCGTTGTTGTCGCCGCAGCCGCAGCTCGGCCCTGCGCCGGATGTCGCGCTCGTCGGCATCGATGAGGGTCGCCTCGGTGATGGCGTGGGCGTACTCCTCGGTCTGCAGCAGCCCCGGCACGGCATCCGGCTCGTACGTTTCGATCGCCGCGGCCTCTGCCTCCAACCCGATGTAGTTCTCGTACCACTCGGGCAGGACGTCGCCGTAGGACTGCCACCAGCCACGCGTGCGGGCGTCCCGTGTCAGTTCGAGCAATCGTTGCCGTGCGGCTCCGTCGACACCGTAGAACTCCAGCAACGCGGTCACGTCCCTCGCCGTAGGGGTGCGCTTGGCGGTTTCGAAACGACCTATCTTGGCCTGAGTACAGCCGAGATACTGCGCGGCCTGCTGCTGAGTGACTTCACGTACGGCACGCAGCCTGCGGAGTTCGGCCGCCAGCCTGCGGCGCCGCACCGTCGGACTCACTGTCATGTCCCCAGTCTGCTCCGTCCGACCTCGCAGCGTCACCACACTGTTGCACGAACGACTCGACGACGCGGTTCCGAACGGAGGAGCCCGACAGCATCATCCGGCGGAGTGACCGACCCGCCGAACGGGTGACATCCGCTCAGGGCTTCGGGATGTTGCGCAGGTTGCTGCGTGCCAGTCGGACCATCTTTCCGACACCACCGGCCAGCACCGTCCTGCTCACGGCGAGCGCGAATCCCTTGACCTGGCTGCCGGTGATGTGCGGCGGGATGGACAGTGCGTTGGGGTCGGTGACCACGTCGACCACGGCGGGCCCCGGGTGCGACAGCGCGTCCCGCAGCGCGACGCGGACCTCCTCGGGACGCCGCACTCGCACGGAGTACATCCCGAGCGCGCTGACCAACGCGGCGAAGTCCACCGGGTCCTGGTCGGTGCCGAAGTCGGGCATGCCGTCCACGAGCATCTCCAGCTTCACCATGCCCAGCGAGGCGTTGTTGAACAGCACCACTTTCACGGGCAGCTGCCGCGTACGCAGGGTCAGCAGTTCTCCGAGCAACATGGACAGCCCGCCGTCACCGGACATGGCGACGACCTGCCGGTTCCCGTCGGCCAGTTGCGCCCCGATCGCGTGCGGCAGCGCGTTGGCCATCGAGCCGTGGATGAACGAACCGAGCATCCTGCGTCGGCCGTTGGGGGTGATGTAACGGGCGGACCAGACGTTGCACATACCGGTGTCCACTGTGAACACAGCGTCCTCGTCCGCGAGGTCGTCGAGCACATCGGTGACGTACTCGGGGTGGATGGGGACCCGCTTGTCGACGTCCCTGGTGTAGGCGTCCACCACGCGTTCCAGCGTGTCGGCGTGTTCGCGCAGCATCTGGTCCAGGAAGGACCTGTCGGTCTTGGTGTCGAGGTGCGGCAGCACCGCCCGGATGGTCTCGGCGACGTCGCCCTGGACGGCCACGTCCAGCACGGTGCGGCGAGCGAGGTGCGCGGGTTCGATGTCGACCTGGACGGTGTTGGCCTGCGGCAGGAAGTCGTCGTAGGGGAAGTCGGTTCCGAGCAGTACCACGAGGTCGGCACGGTGCATGGCCTCGTGGCAGGCACCGTAGCCGAGCAGTCCGCTCATCCCGACGTCGTACGGGTTGTCGTACTGGATCCACTCCTTGCCGCGCAGCGCGTGCCCCACCGGTGATTTGACCGTCTCGGCCAGTCGCATCACCTCGTCGTGCGCGTGGCGGGTTCCGGCACCGCAGAAGAGCATGACCCGCTCCGCCGAGTTGAGCGCGCGGGCCAGCTCGCGCAGTTGGGACTCGGGCGGGACCACGGTCGGCGGTTGGCAGTGCACGGTTCCCTGGCGGACCGGGTTGACCGCCGTGCGCTGCGCCACGTCACCGGGAAGCACCAGCACCGAGACACCTCGGCTGCCCGCCGCCGTCTGCAACGCGCTGCGCAGCAGCCTGGGCATCTGCTCCGGCTGGGAGAGCACCTCGCAGAGATGGCTGCACTCGTTGAACATCCGTTCGGGGTGGGTTTCCTGGAAGAAACCGGTGCCGATCTGGGCCGAGGGGATCTGCGAGGCGAGAGCCAGCACGGGGGCGCCGCTGCGATGCGCGTCGAACAGCCCGTTGATCAGGTGCAGGTTACCGGGACCGCAGCTGCCCGCGCAGACTGCCAATCCGCCGGTGAGCTGCGCTTCGGCAGCCGCCGCGAACGCGGCGCTCTCCTCGTGGCGCACGTGGACCCACTCGATGCCGTCGGTGCGTCGCACCGCGTCGACGATCGGGTTGAGACTGTCTCCCACGATGCCGTAGATCCGTCGGACACCGGCCTCGACGAGCACCTCGATGAACTGATCGGCCACTGTCGGCATGGCTGCTCCAACGAGACCTACGGGGTTGTAACAGCGCCCGACGGGTGTCCCACGAGCGGCGGCACCGCGGTACGGGCTCCAGTCAGCGAGCCTCACCGTCCGGTTGACCGGACGCAACTCGAGAGCACCGACACCCGGCTCCCACACCGCGCACTCACCCATTCGAGGGACACAAGTAACGTTGTCCATCTCCCGTGCGATCTCATCGGCGACCCAGAAAGATGATCACGGGAAAGGAAAGTGGTGAACGTCCGCGGTTACACCCTGTCCGCTATCGCGGTGACCGCCTCGGCGGTCGCCGGACTCTGGTTCGGCGCCATCATGGCCAACGCCGATGTGTTCCGTTCCGAACAACCGACGGCGGAGTCGACGTCGCCGGTGATCTCCTCCACGACGACACCGCGTCCGTAGCCGGACGGCATCGGCTAGCGTCGGGGCATGACAGCGAAACTCTCGACGGGCGATGCCGCCCCCGACTTCACCCTGTCCGATGCCGATGACAACTCCGTGACGCTCTCCGATTACCGCGGGAAATCGGTGGTCGTGTACTTCTACCCGGCCGCCGGTACCCCGGGGTGCACCAAGGAGGCCTGCGACTTCCGGGACAGCCTCGCCGAACTGGAGGGCGCCGGATTCGCGGTGCTGGGGATCTCGCCCGACAAACCGGCCAAGCTGGCCGAGTTCCGCGACGCAGAAGGACTGACCTTCCCGCTGCTCTCCGACCCGGACCACGAGGTCATGACCGAGTGGGGTGCCTACGGCGAGAAGCAGAACTACGGCAAGACCGTGCAGGGCGTGATCCGCTCGACGTTCGTGGTCGATCCGGAAGGCAAGGTGGCGCAGGCGTTGTACAACGTCAAGGCCACCGGGCACGTCGACCGCCTGCGGCGCGAGATCGGAGTCTGACGGGAAGCTTCACGGTCGAACCGACGAGGTGGGGCCCGTTCCCGGCGCGGGCCCGACACGCGCCCGGTTCGGTCGGTGTCGATTTCTCGCGAAATCGCCGCGCCTTCGGCACTACCGCCAAGCGAGCGACCTGGGGAATCGACAGCACTCATCCCCGGTCCACCGCGAGGTAGACGGCGACGGCTGCCGCGATGACGACCACGAGCCACCGCAACAGGGCGGGGGGAAGCCGCCGCGCGACCTTTCCGCCCAGATAGCCGCCCAGCAGCGTGCTGGGAATCAGTGTCAGTACCGCGGCCCAGTCCACCGGTGCGAGCAGTGCGTAGATCACCAGCGTGACGAGGCTGCCGAGCAGGCTCAGCCAGTTCTTGGCCGCGTTGAGGATCCTGAGCTCGGCATTGGCGGTCAGTACCAGGACGACCACCAGGATCACGCTGCGGGCGCCGCCGAAGTAACCACCGTAGACCGAGGCGAGCAGGATCCCGGCGGTGAGCAGTACCGTCCGGTCGGGGCCGTGCTGATCGGGGTTTCCCAGCCAGGCGCGGATGCGGTTCTGGAACGCCATCAGTACCGCCGACAGCCCCACCAGTGCCGGAACCACCGCGTCGAACACCGATCCGGGCAGGGTGAGCAGCAGGGCGCAGCCACCCACCGAGCCGAGCACCGCCGCGATCGAGGTCGGCAGCAGCCTGCTGCCGTTGCGAACCAGATCACGCCGCTGGCCGAGCGCCGCGCCGATGAACCCCGGCCCCTGCGCCACCGCGTTGGTCACGTTGGCGGCCAGCGGGGACAGCCCGGTGCCGAGCAGCGCGGGAAACACCAGCAGGGATCCACCGCCCGCCACGGCGTTGACACCGCCGGAGAGGAATCCGACGAGCACCAGTAGCGACAGTTCGAGCCATTCGGGAAGCACGCCGGAAACCTAGCCGTTCCGCCCCGCCTTCCTCCGCACGGGGAGACGCTCGGCACTCGTGGGTCGTTCGGGGCTCACCGAGCGATTCACTCGAACGGCCACCGATGGGACAGCCCGGTCGCTACCGTCCTCCACATGCGGAACGAGGGGTGGATTCTCAACGAGGAGGACCGGGAGGCGTCCGTCACCGAAACGACCGACACCGCTGCGAAACACCGCGCACTTCGGACGGTCCCACCGGTGGGGCGCTGACGGCTGGAAAGCGATTCATGAGTTACGGCGACCCGTTTCCCTACCTGCGGTTCATCCGGGTTCCATCGGGGCTGGAGAACCGGATTCGTGGCACATCACTGCGAATCGGTCTCGTGTCAATGCTGGCGGCAGTGGCGTTCGCGGGGGTGTTGGTCGTCCTGTCGGCGGAACTGACCTTCGTCGTCTACACCGGAGGCGCCTGCGTGCTGGGACTGCTCGTGTCCGGTTCGGGTCTCGCCTTCGGCAGGAGCTGCGTGTCCACGGGACACGTCAACCTCACCCTGGCACGCCAGATCCGCAACCTGACAGTGGCGTTCACGGTGTTCACGATCGTCTTCGCCGTGATCACCGGGTTCGGTATCGCGATGGCGACGACGGCGACCGACGAACCGCTCCCCCTGCTGATGGTGGCCGGCATGATCACGCTGGTTACGACGTCAATGAGCGTGACCAACGTCATCGTGGGAGTGCAGCTCTTCCCGCCGTCCCGCGGGCTCCTGACCGAGTACGGCGCCTCGGGACAGCCCGTCGGTCCGCCCGGTCAATGGGGAACTCACGGTCCGGAGCCGCCGCGGTGAGTCCCGGCGACACGACATGCCTCCACCGCGGAAACGCACTCGATCGGCGGTGACGAACACGCCGCACCGAGTGCGAGACCAACGCGTGGTCGGCTGTCGTCGCATCGAGACTCGTGGCGCTCCCGGCCACGGAGCCGAGCGTTACGAGACCAGCTTCCGCAGGTGCGGCAGCAGCTCGCGCAGCGCCCTGCCCCGGTGCGAGTCCGCGTCCTTCTCGGCCGCGGACAACTCAGCCGAGGTGCGGCTCTCCCCCTCCGGCACGAAGATCGGGTCGTAACCGAAGCCGTTGGAACCGCGCGGTTCGCGGATCAGGCGACCGGGCCAGGTGCCGCGCACCACGGTCTCCGCCCCCTCCGGCGTCACCAACGCGGCCGCCGCGACGAACGCCGCGCCACGGCGCTCGTCCGGCACGTCGCCGAGCTGGGCCAGCACCAGATCCAGATTGGCCCGATCGTCCCCGTGCCCACCGGCCCAGCGTGCCGAGAGCACACCGGGCATCCCGTTGAGCGCGTCCACCGCCAGCCCGGAGTCGTCGGCCACGGCGGGAAGCCCGGTGGCGCGCGCCGCGTCGACCGCCTTGGCCACCGCGTTGGCCTCGAAGGTGGCCCCGGTCTCGGGGGCCTCCGGGAACTCGGGCACGTCGTCGAGGCCGATCACGTGCAGACCGGCCACCCCGGCGTCGTCGAGAATCCGCCGCAGTTCGGCCAGCTTCGCGGCGTTGCGGCTGGCGAGCAGCAGCTCGCTCATGCGGCACTCCCCGGCAGTTTGCCCGGATACGGCTCGGTCAGCGCCTCGGCCTGCAGCTCGCACAACCGTGTCGAGCCCGCCAGCGCCATGTCCAGCATCTTGTCCAGAGTGGACTTGGGGAACGTGGCGCCCTCGCCGGTTCCCTGCACCTCCACGAAGGTTCCGTGGTCGGTGGCGACGACGTTCATGTCGACCTCGGCGCGGGAGTCCTCCTCGTAGGGCAGGTCCAGCCGTACCTTCCCGTCGACCACACCGACGCTGACCGCCGAAACCGCGCAGGAGAGCGGCTTGGGGTCGGAGAGGCGTTTGGCCGCGCGCAACCACGTGACGGAGTCGGCCAGCGCGACGTAGGCACCGGTGATCGCGGCGGTGCGGGTGCCGCCGTCGGCCTGGATGACGTCGCAGTCCAGTGTGATGGTGTTCTCACCGAGCGCGCTCATGTCTATGCAGCTGCGCAGCGACCGCCCCACCAGCCTGCTGATCTCGTGGGTACGTCCCCCGATCTTGCCCTTGACCGACTCGCGCACCCCGCGCGTGTTGGTGGCCGAGGGAAGCATCGCGTACTCCGCCGTCACCCAACCGAGACCCGAACCGGTGCGCCAGCGCGGCACACCCTCCTGCACGCTGGCCGCACACAGCACCCGCGTACGTCCGAATTCGACCAGCACCGATCCGGCGGGCCAGTCCTGATACCCGCGGGTGATACGTACGTCCCGGAGCGCTTCGTCGCTCCTGCCATCAGCTCTTGCCACGCACCCACCCTAGAACGTCCTCCCGTGCCTCCCGGAAGGCGGCGGTTCCACTCGAAAGGACAGGAGGCTCACGTCCAGTGATCGCGGACGGCGTGGGCCGCTCGGAGAAGCCCCCTCACTCTTCGAGGGCGCGCCAGGTCACGGTCTCGGGCCGCCGCGCGGTGCGCAGGAACTCCCGCAACGCCTCGGCCAGCGTGTCCAACGACACCCCGCTTCCCTCGGGGAACTCGACGTCACCACCGCGCAGTGCCGGTGCGGCGGGATCGCCCTCCGGAACGGCGAGGTCGTGCTCCACGTCGATGTAGCTCAGGTAGCCGTAACCGTCCCGCACCGCCACGCACACGTCGTGGTCGGGCATCCCCTCGTCCTCGTCGGCGAGCTCGCGGGACTCGTGCCAGACCGTGGCGACCCCCGCGTTCGGCTCCGCCAACCTGGCGAGCAGCCCGTCGACCTCGTCGGGTTCGGTCAGCGTGACCCCGTCGCCGCTGTTGGCGTCCTCGGGCGACTCGATCGGCCACACGGCGGTGATCGGCACGGAGATCCTCCACTGCGAACGGTCACGAACACTGACGCCCGCAGTATTCCACTCACCCGATGGCCCCAGGGTGGGCACCTGGGACGACTCCGGTGGCGGGACTCCCGACCACCCGCCGGAACCGTGACGCCACCAGGTGTCGGCCCACCGGGGAGGACCGGCTCGACGGGTTCCGCCCGCACGCGTTCAGACCGCGTACCGGGCGGCGGTGGTGACCAGCTCGGTGGGGACGGCGGTGTGTTCGCGCGCCTCGGCCAGGATCGCGGCGTCGTCGCACCAGGGCTGCAGGTGGGTGAGCAGCAGCCGCCGCGCCGAGGCGCTGTTGGCCAGCTCGGCCGCCTGCTTGCCGGACAGGTGCAGGCCGTCGGGACGATCGGGCGAGTCCGGCCAGGACGCCTCGGCCAGCAGCACGTCGGCGTCACGGGCCAGCTCGGTGAGCTCCTCGCACGGGCCCGTGTCGGCGGTGTAGGCCAGCACACGCCCCTCGGCCGCGATCCGGAACCCCCAGCTGGGGCACACGTGGTGCACGGGGAAAGCGGTGATCTCGAACGGCCCCAACCGCAGCGGGGTCTCGGGCATCGGTGCGAAGTCGAAGACGTCGGAGAGGTCGGCGCCGGCTCGTTCGGCGGCGTTCGGCGCGTACAGCGCGGCGAGTCGTTCCGGGGCCTCCACCGGGGCGTGGACGGTCAGCTTCCGCTCGACCGGGTCGTACGGCGGCGCTGGGTGGTAGCGGCGCAGCACGGTCAGCGCCCCGAAGTCGGCGCAGTGGTCCGGGTGCAGGTGTGACAGCAGCAATGCCTCCGGCGTGAACGGATCGACGAAGCGCTGCAACGTGCCGAGCGTGCCGTTGCCCAGGTCGAGCAGAATCCTGGTGTCGCCGGACTCCACCAGATACCCCGAGGCGGGCGCGTCGGGTCCGGGAATGCTGCCGGAGCATCCGAGAATCGTCAGCTTCACGCGGTCGAGCGTGACACGTCCGGAGGCAACACAACATCGGATGTGACGGAAGGTCCGAGAAAACGCCTGGCGAGTTTGGCGAACGGTTCGGGTGATCCGGTCGCCCGGAACTCGTGATCGGGTGTCGCGGTGGAATCGGCCGGTCGGGCCAGCGAGTCACGCTCGGTCAGCACGCGTGCGACCTCCCGGGCGCTCTCCTCCGCGCTGGAGACCAGCGTCACCTGCTCCCCCATCACGATCCGCAGCACCCCGCTCAGCAGCGGATAGTGCGTGCAGCCGAGGACGAGGGTGTCGACGTCGGCCCGCTGCAGCGGCTCCAGGTAGCTCTGCAGCAGCCCCAGGATCTGGCGCCCCGAGGTGGTTCCCCGCTCCACGAAGTTCACCAACCGCGGGCAGGCGACCGGGTGCGGCGTCACGTCCGGAACGGCGGCGAAGGCGTCCTCGTAGGCACGGGACCTGACGGTGGCGCTGGTGCCGATCACGCCCACCCTGCCGTTTCGGGTGGTGGCGGCGGCCTGTCGTGCGGCGGGCAGCACCACCTCCACGACCGGTACGTCGTAGCGCTCCCTCGCATCGCGCAGACAGGCCGATGAGGCGGTGTTGCAGGCGATGACCAGCATCTTCACGCCCTCTTCGACGAGGGAGTCGGCCACCGACAACGCGTGCTCCCGCACCCGGCGGAGCGGCAGGGGACCGTAGGGGGCGTTGGCGGTGTCGCCCACGTAGCGCAGCCGCTCGTCGGGCAGCCGGTCCATGATCGCGCGGGCGACGGTCAGACCGCCCACGCCGGAGTCGAAGATCCCGATCGGTGCCTGGGTCACGATCCGAGTCCGCCCGTCGGTTCGTCGCGTCGCGCGTGCCGTGCCGGGTGAGTCCGGTCACCGCGCCGGACCAGCCAGGCCGCCAGCACACCACCCAGCGCGCCGAACAGGTGCGCCTGCCAGGAGACGTTCGGCTGTCCGCCGGGGAGCACTCCCCACAACATGCCGCCCCAGTAGAAGAACAACACCACCGCCACGAGGATCTGGCCCGCGCTGCGGTTGAAGAAACCCCGCACGAGCAGGAAGAGCAGCCAACCGAAGGCGATGCCGGAGGCGCCGAGGTGGGTGGTCCCGTCCTGCCCGGTCAGCCAGGTGCCCAACCCGCCGACCAGCAGCACCACCACGGTCACCGCGACGAACTGACGCGTTCCGCCCGCCATGCACAGCCAGCCGAGCACCAGCAGCGGAACGGTGTTCAACACCAGGTGCTCGAATCCGAGGTGCAGGAACGGCGACCAGACGATCCCGTCCAGGCCGTCGAGCTCACGAGGCTGGATGCCGTTCGTGTCCAGGCCGGTGACGCGCGGGCTCATGACGCCGCTCTGGAAGAACAGCTGGTCGATCAGCTCCAGCAGGTACAGCAGGGCGACGATGCCCAGCATGATCAGCGCCGCACGGGCGGGGCGCCGCGGTATCACGCGTGGTTTGGGTGCTCGGCTCGGTCCCCCGGGCGATGAACTCACACCGCCGAGCCTACGCCGAGCCGAAGCCGCCCCACCAGCTCGGGAACCGCCTCACCGTGGCACCCACCCGTTGAAACCGCTCGGGAGAGCCCGTCGTTTCGGCGCTCCCCGCGCCGAAACGACCACCCACGCGGCCCCGACCGGAAAACTTCGATCAGGCCCAGAGCTGGCCGTCCAGCCGCTGCGCCGCCTCGTCCAGAGTGCCACTGTAGGCACCGGTGGAGAGGTACTTCCAGCCCGCGTCGGCGATCAGGAAGACGATCTCGGCGGACTCCCCCGACGCGGCGGCTCGCTCGCCCACGGTCAACGCCGCGTGCAGCACCGCACCGGTGGAGATCCCCGCGAAGATCCCCTCGGACTCCAGCAGCTGCCGGGTACGGCGCAGCGCGTCGTAGGAACCGACGGAGAACCGCCGATTGAGCACGTCGGCGTCGTAGAGCTCGGGGACGAATCCCTCGTCCAGGTTGCGAAGTCCGTAAACCAGCTCGCCGTAGCGCGGCTCGGCGGCGACGACCTGGGTCCCGGGGTTCTGTTCGTGCAGATAACGGCCGACGCCCACCAGCGTTCCCGTGGTGCCCAGCCCGGCCACGAAGTGGGTCACGCCGGGCAGGTCACGCAGGATCTCGGGACCGGTCCCCCGGTAGTGGGCCTCGGCGTTGGCCGAGTTGCCGTACTGGTAGAGCATCACCCAGTCCGGGTTCTGCTCCGCGAGTTGTTTCGCCACGGCGACGGCCTGGTTGGAACCACCTTCGGCCGGGGAGGAGACGATCCGTGCTCCGTAGGCCTGCAGGATCTGCCTGCGTTCCTCGGAGGTGTTCTCCGGCATGACGCACACCAGCCCGTAGCCCTTCAGCGAAGCGGCCATGGCCAGCGAGATGCCGGTGTTTCCGGATGTGGGCTCGAGAATGGTGCAGCCCTGGGTGAGGGTGCCCTCCTTCTCCGCCGCCTCGATCATCGCCAGCGCGGGCCTGTCCTTGACGGATCCCGTCGGGTTGCGGTCCTCCAGCTTCGCCCACAGCCGCACGTCGGGTGCGGGTGAGAGGGCGGGAAGCCCCACCAGCGGGGTGTCGCCCAGGGTGTCGAGCAACGAGTCGTAGCGAGCCACGTCTACCTCCTCCCCGAGAGGTGAATGCTTCAGCGCATGCCACCGGCGACGGCCGGCAGGATCGTCAGGCTGTCACCGTCGCTGACGGTGGCCTCCAGACCACCCACGAACCGGACGTCCTCGTCGTTGACGTAGACGTTGACGAAGCGGTGCAGTCCACCGTCCTTGACCAGCCGATCCTTCAGACCGCTGTGCCGCGAGTCCAGATCGTTGATCACCTCCGCGACGGTTCCTCCGTCGGCCTGCACCGACTTCTGCCCGTCGGTGTGACTACGCAGGATCGTCGGGATCGAAACTTTGACTGCCATGGCGCAACCTCCTACTACACGAAATTTCGCAAATCCACCCGACAGCCGCACCGTGCGTGACCGCACGACGCGGGGACTCAGCCTAGGTCGGGGATGTCGTCGCCGCCGGTGTGGGCGAACATGTAGGACTCGACGACCTCCACCGGCTCCTCGGTGACGACGCCGTCGACGATGCGGTAGGAGCGCAGCTCGTATTCGTGCGGGTCCCTGGTGGACACGAGCACGTAGTGCGCGTTGGGTTCCGAGGCGTACGAAACATCGGTCCGCGAGGGGTACGCCTCGGTCGCGGTGTGCGAGTGGTAGATGACCACCGGCTCCTCGTCGGCGGCGTCCATGGCTCGCCAGACCTGCAGTTGCTCGGTGGAGTCGAACCTGTAGAACGTCGGCGAACGTTCGGCGTTGATCATCTCGATCATTCGCTCCGGGCGGTCGGACCCCTCGGGTCCCGCCACAACACCACACGCCTCATCCGGGTGGTCCCGTCGAGCATGCGCAACCATCGCATCCACGAGGTCGCGTCGGATCACCAGCACAGCCACCATCCTACGGGGTGATTCACCGTGGTCCCATAATGTGAACCCGGTGACCGGTCGTTCATCGGTCGAAACGACATTCGACCATGATTCATTCCCGTTCGGGATGGTAGAGACGCGTGTAACAGGGCACGGCACCCACCGATCCCGCCGCGAGAACGGCGTGCACGATCGCCCGGGCCATCACGTGCGCCGCCGCCGTGCACACCTCGTCCAACGCCGCCGGCCAACGGGGCTCACCCGCCGCGGGGGTGGTGCGCTCACCGGTGGCCAGCGCGAACACCGTGTCCCCGTCGGTCATGCCGTGAGCCGGACGTATCGCCCTGGCCAGCCCGTCCTGCGCCGCGACCGCGATCCTGCGGCATTCGGACTTGCCGAAACCGGCGTCGGTGGCCACGACCCCGATCGTGGTGTTGAGCGGAGTGATCTCGTTGCCCGCGCGGTCGGACCGGGCGGTACGCCGCGCCGCTGAACCGACGGTTTCCGGCGAGGGCCGCGGCAGGTCGAACTCTCCTTCGAGACCGCTGTCGGCAGCCCACGGCAGACCGGTCGTCGGGTCCACCACGCTCCCCGAGGAGTTGACCGCCACCAGCGCACCGACCCTGGTCCCGTCCGCCAGTACCGAACTCGCCGTCCCGAGACCACCCTTGATCGCCCCGGCGACGGCGCCCGTGCCCGCACCGACGTTCCCGGCACCCGGATGGCCCGCGGTCCGCGCTTCGCACGCGGCGTAGCCGAAGGTGGCGTCGGGACGTCTGCCCCAGTCGCTCATGGGCAGATCGAACAGCACCGCGGCGGGCACCACGGGCACGACCTCGTGCGGGGTGGGACCGACGGGCACGCCGTGGCCGCGTTCGGCCAGCCATCGCATCACACCGTCGGCGGCCGAGAGCCCGTAGGCACTGCCACCGCCGAGCACGATCCCGTGCACCCGCCGCACCAGGTTCTCGGGAGCCAGCACGTCGGTCTCCCTGGTCCCCGGACCGGCGCCGCGAACGTCCACGGCACCGGCGGCTCCGGCCGGCGTGAGCACCACCGTGCTGCCGGTGGCCCACCGTTCGTCCAGCCGTCGCTGGTGACCGACCGTGACGCCCGCTATGTCGGTGATCGCGTTGTTGGGTCCCGCGCCGGGAAGCGAATCGACCATGTGCGTCATCCTCGACGACCGAAGGCTTCGAACGCGAGCGTTCCCGCCAACGGCGGGTCTCCACGCGTCACGACACGCGGCACCACCCGACATCCGTTCCGGAGAGGCACCGACTCAGCCGGCGGTACCGAGCCGGATCCCGAGTCGATCGGCTCCACCGCTCAGGAACTGAGCGCCTGAATGAGGCTCTCCTGCACCCAGGTCAGCCACTGGTAGACGTAGTAGTGCTCGCGTTGCAGCTGGTCCTCGGGCGGATCCTCGGGAACCTCCTCGGAGACCCCGAGCGCGGTACCGAGGGCCAACCGGACGTCGTTGAGCGCCGAGAGCCAGCTGTCGGCCTGGTCCTCGGTCAGCGACACCCTGCCGCCGCGCTCGGGGCAGGTGTCGAGCACGGTGGCGGCCACCCCGCTCTTGTGCTCGATCAGCTCGGGCTCGTGCAGCGAGCGCAGCGCACCGGCGGTGTCGGAGCTTTCGGCCTCCGGCTCGAAGCTGTCCCGGTCCGGTCGGATGAAGTCGGGCAACAGCCTGGCGAGGACGCCTTCCTCCGGGGGTGTGCTCGGCCCGGCACGCATCCCGGTCAGCTCGGCGAGTTCGTCCTGCGGCGCCTGGTCGGCGCGGGCGGTGAGCATGTCCTTGATCTCACCGACGAGCCCCCGGATCACCGCGGCCTCGTTCGGTTCGAACTCGGTCACCAGCCTGTCGTTGTCGCGTGTCCAATCCTGCACTGGATTCGCTGCCCGTTCACGAGTCGTGCTGCATGGTGGCCCAGAGCCCCGCGGCGTGCAGTTTCGCCACGTCGCCCTCCACCTTTTCCTTGGAGCCGGATGAGACCACGGCCCGGCCCTTGTTGTGCACATCCAGCATGAGCTTGGTGGCGTGCTCCTTGCTGTAGCCGAAGATCTTCTGGAGTACGTAGGTCACGTAGGACATGAGGTTGACCGGATCGTTCCACACGACGGCCACCCAGGGCCGCTCCTCGCTCGCGGCCTCCTCCGGCTCGGCCTGCGCACTTTCGACTTCGGCGGGCGTGGTCATACGTCCATTCTCACACGATGCCGGCGGGCGACTGCCGCCCACGCGGTTCCGGCCGGCACGTAATCTCGCGGACATGACCGATCCAGCCAGTACAGCGCTGCGCACCGACCACTACGAACTGACCATGCTCAGCAGCGCCCTGCGCGACGGCACCGCACACCGCCACTGCGTGTTCGAGGTGTTCACCAGGCGCCTGCCGGACGGCCGCCGCTACGGGGTGGTCGGCGGGACGGAGCGGCTGCTCGACGCGGTGGAGAACTTCCGGTTCGACGAGCGAGTACTGGAGGCACTGGAACGCGACCGGGTCTGTGACCGGCGCACCCTGGAGTGGCTGGCGAACTTCCGGTTCACCGGTGACATCGACGGCTATCCGGAGGGCGAGCTCTACTTCCCCGGATCACCGCTGTTGACGGTCAGCGGGACCTTCGCCGAGGCGGTGCTGTTGGAGACCGTGGTCCTGTCGATCCTCAACCACGACAGTGCGATCGTGGCGGCGGCCACGCGCATGGCCTCGGCCGCCAACGGCAGACGCATCATCGAGATGGGGTCCCGGCGCACGCACGAGGAGTCGGCGGTCGCCTCGGCGCGGGCCGCCTACCTGGCCGGGTTCACCGCGACGTCGAACCTGCTGGCCGGAGCCAGGTACGGGATTCCCACGGCGGGCACCTCGGCGCACGCGTTCACGATGCTGCACGACAGCGAGCGCGCCGCGTTCGAGTCACAGGTCGCCGCGCTGGGGGCGGACACCACCCTGCTGGTGGACACCTACGACATCACCGAGGGGATCGACACCGCGGTGGAGGTGGCCGGAACGGACCTCGGCGCGGTACGCATCGACTCCGGGGACGTGGGGGTACTGGCCAGGCAGGCCAGGGAGCAGCTCGATTCGCTGGGGGCCACCGGAACACGGATCGTGGTGTCCGGTGACCTCGACGAGTTCGCCATCGCCTCGTTGCGCGCCGAACCGGTGGACGTCTACGGGGTCGGCACCTCGCTGGTGACCGGTTCCGGCTACCCCACCTGCGGGATGGTCTACAAACTGGCCGAGGTGGACGGTCGCCCGGTGGTCAAGCGCAGCTCGCACAAGGAGTCGCGCGGCGGGAGCAAGAACGCGCTGCGCAGGCACAAGCCCACCGGTACGGCGCTGGAGGAGGTGGTGCACCGCAACGGTCCCGGCATCGAGCCGCCGGAGGCCGGGCCGCACGACCGCTTCATGCAGCTGCCGTTGGTCCGCGGCGGCGAACGGGTCGAGAACCTCCCGGGGCTGGAGGACAATAGGCAACGACTGCGGCACGCGCTGGTGAGCCTGCCCTGGGAAGGACTCAAGCTCTCGGCGGGCGAGCCCGCGATCCCCACGGTGTTCGAGAATTTCTGACCCGCCCGGGGTGAGCTACCCGAACGAGCGGTGCGACAGGGCTGTTGATGTGACGTGGTGTTGGAGGTACGGGAAATGGCCAAGGCGTTGATCGTCGTCGACGTGCAGAACGACTTCTGCGAGGGCGGCGCGCTGGCGGTCGAGGGTGGCGCGGAAACGGCGGCCGCGATCTCCCGGCTGCTGGCGGAGTCGGACCACGATCACGTGGTGGCGACTCGGGACTACCACATCGACCCGGGCGAGCACTTCTCGGACGAGCCCGACTTCGTGACTTCCTGGCCGGTGCACTGCGTGGCGGCGACTCCGGGGGCCGCGTTCCACCCCGAACTGGACGTGGCTCCGATCGACGCGGTGTTCTCCAAGGGACAGTACAGCCACGGCTACTCCGGTTTCGAGGGCAACGGCCTGGCGGACTGGCTGGCCGCGCGGGACGTGCGGAAGGTCGACGTTGTCGGGCTGGCCACCGACCACTGCGTGCGTGCCACCGCGCTGGACTCGGCCGGCGCCGGGTTCGACACCCGAGTGATGCTGGGCCTGACAGCCGGGGTCGCGGCGGGGACCGTGCGCGAGGCGCTGCGACAGCTTCGCGAGGCCGGGGTCGAGCTGACCGGGGAGCCCGTGGTTCGCGGCGGGTAGTGCCCGGAGCCCGTGGCGGAACTCGGCACGACTCAGCCCCCGGTCGAGCGGCCGCGGGTGAGTAGGCGCCTCGGAGGGATGGGGCCGGTCGAGCGGCGATCACCAGTGGCGTCCCCGTGGACGGACACCGAACGGCGGCCCCGCGCGGGCGGAGGGCCGCGATGCCCGCGGCGCGCTGCGGTAACGTCGGTGACCGTGCCAGCATCCGTTCCGAACTGGTCCGTTCCCGACGTTTTCGAGCCCGACGGCACCGAGGAGCTGCCCCCGGAGTTGACGAGGAGCTCGGAACCGACTTCCGACACCCGCACCGCGGAATCCGCCGATGAGCCGCCGCGGCGAGACCTCACGAGCGGGTCGAGCGCGGACGGGACCGGACCGACCGCGAGCGGTGCGGAGCGACGGGCCGGAAAGGGCTCCGGCACGGGGAAGGGCGGCGGAACGGCGAAGGGCGCGGGGACGGCGGCTGCCGGGATCCGGACCGACGTCGAACCCGCCGATCTGTCCACATTGCTCTCCGTCGCGGTGGAGGCCGTCGGCGGCAGCGAGCGGGACGGCCAGACCGCGATGGCCGAGGCCGTCGGCAACGCGATCGAGTCCGGTGAGCACCTCGCGGTACAGGCGGGCACCGGCACGGGAAAGTCGCTCGCCTATCTGGTTCCCGCCATCCGGCACGCCGTCACCGCGCACACCACCGTGGTGGTTTCCACCGCGACTATCGCGCTGCAGCGTCAGCTGGTGGATCGTGACCTGCCCCGGCTGGCGGACGCGCTGGCGGACTCACTGGGGCGAAGGCCCACGTTCGCGATCCTCAAGGGCAGGCGCAACTACCTGTGCCTGAACCGGATACACGGCAACGCCCCCGACGAGCCGGACGAGGGGGCACTTTTCGACGCCTTCGCCGCGTCCTCGTTGGAGCGCGAGGTACGACGGGTGCACGACTGGGCCTCGGACACCGAGACCGGGGATCGCGACGAACTCGTGCCCGGCGTCTCGGAGCGGGCCTGGCGGCAGGTCTCGGTCACCGGCAACGAATGTCTCGGCGCGCACCGCTGCCCGGTGGGCTCGGACTGCTTCGCCGAGCAGGCACGCGACGAGGCCGGACGCGCCGACGTCGTGGTCACCAACCACGCGTTGCTGGCCATCGACGCGCTCGACGACCGCCCGGTGCTGCCGGAGCACGACATGGTGGTCGTGGACGAGGCGCACGAGCTGGTCGACCGGGTGACCACCGCGGCGGGTGGCGAGCTGTCGGGCAACGCGATCAAGCAGGCGGCCCGCAAGTGCGGTCGCGCCGTGGAGGAGGAGATCGCGGATCGGCTCAACGAGGCCGGTGAGGGACTCGAATTCGTACTGGGCGAGGCCGAGCCCGGTCGGTTGGGCGAGCCGTCCCGCCAACTGTCCGCCGCGCTGTCCGGGATCCGCGACGCGGCGGCGGCCTGCGTGAACGCGCTGGGGCCCGAACAGCGCGAGGACGTGGAGTCGGGCAGCGCACGCAAGCTGGCGCTGGCACCGACCCAGGAGATCCAGGACACGGCGATCCGGCTGTTGGACGCGTTCGAGGAACCGGAGCGGGACCGACGCGACGTGATCTGGATCAGCGCGGAGAACAACCGGCCGCCCTCGTTGAAAGTGGCACCGCTGGGCGTGGGCGGACTGCTGCGGGAACGACTGTTCGGGCAGCGCACCACGGTGCTGACCTCGGCCACGCTGGCGTTGGGGGGTTCGTTCGACACGTTGGCCTCGCAGTGGGGACTGCCGCCGCAGCGGGAGGCGAGACCGGCCACCGACACCGCGACCGCGCAGGAGCCGCCCTCGGACGACTCGGAACCGAGTTGGGTGGGGCTCGACGTGGGCTCACCGTTCGACTACCCGCGCAGCGGCATCCTGTACGTGGCGCGGCACCTGCCGAAACCCGGGCGTGACGGACTCCCGGATGCCTATCTGGACGAACTCACGGAGCTGGTGACCGCGGCTGGTGGGCGCACCCTGGGACTGTTCTCGTCGATGCGCGCCGCACGGCAGGCCAGTGAACAGCTGCGGGAACGACTGTCCACTCCGGTGCTGTGCCAAGGGGAGGACAGCACCTCGCAGCTGGTCGGCTCGTTCGCCGCGGACCCGGCGACCAGTCTGTTCGGCACGTTGTCGCTGTGGCAGGGCGTGGACGTTCCCGGTCAGTCGTTGCAGTTGGTGGTGATGGACCGCATCCCGTTCCCCCGACCGGACGATCCGCTCGCCTCGGCTCGGCAACAGGCGATCTCGGCACGCGGGGGCAACGGTTTCATCACAGTGGCGGGAACGCACGCCGCGCTGCTGCTTGCGCAGGGGGCCGGCAGGTTGCTGCGCTCGGCGGACGATCGCGGGGTCATCGCGATACTGGATCCCCGGTTGAGCACGGCACGCTACGGCGGGTTCCTGCGCGCCTCGCTGCCGCCGTTCTGGAACACCGAGAACCCCGAGGTGGTGCGCGGGGCACTGCGGCGCCTGGACGAGGCGGCGGGCTGATCGGGGACTCGCCGGGCGGCGAGCCCGTACGGGCCCGTGGCGGAGCCCGGCGCTCGAACTCCGCCACCGGGCTCGTTCACCTGCCGACCTCGGAAAAGCTCCTGTCGCGTTCTTGCTGGCGTTCGGACTGCTCAGGCACCTCCGGATGCGTGTACTCCTCCAACCGCATGGCCGCACCGAGCGCGAAGAACGTCGGGGCCCACTCCCCGATGAAAATTCCCCACCTGTCCGCTCGCGCCAGGTTCTCCCCTCGCAGCCCGCGGGAGGCTCCCCAGGAGATGATCGCTAAGAGTATCGAGGCCATCCCCGCACCGAACATCTTGTCCGAGTCCATTCCGTATTTACGCAACATCGAAAGCACGGCGCCACCTTTCGGATCACACCCACTCCCCCACGGCTGGGAGACGCCCCACAGCCGGGGATCCGGGCACATTTCGGGACACCCCCCGGATTTCCTCTTTGAGTCTTCGTAAACCCGGCGATGCCGACACACGGGGATCGCTTGTGGTCCGCTTCACAGCGGGGAGCGTCGATTTCGCGCGAAATCGACACCGCCCGGTTGTGGGAACCCCACAACGCGAGGCGATCTTTTCTGTAATCGGGCCGGAGCCGGTTAGGTTTGCGCCGCTTCCGTCAGCCGATCGGCGGAAGCCTCACCGGAACGAGCGGGGGCCAGCTGCCCCCGGTTCGGGTGAGCCGTTCCCCGATCGTTCGCACAGGAGAGCAGCGTGTCCGATTCCGCCCCCTCGCGGTCCGCCTCCCCGAGTCCCGTCTCCGAACAACGCGGCCGGCCCGCGGCCGATCTGGCCCGGATCGTGGTGTTCGCCGCGTTCACCGCCGTGCTGGGCACCTTCCCCGGCATCTACCTCGCGGGCTCGGCGGTGCCGATCGTGCTGCAGAACACGGGGCCGCTGCTGTGCGGCAGCCTGCTGGGCGCTCGCCGCGGCACGGCCTCGGTGGCGCTGTTCCTGGGGCTGGTGGCACTCGGGCTGCCGCTGCTGTCCGGCGGGCGCGGCGGGATCGCGCCCTTCGTCGGCCCGAGCGCGGGCTTCCTGTTCGGCTGGATCCTCTCGGCGCTCGTGGTGGGACTGATCGTGTTCCTCGTCCGCAAACCCACGCTGCCGGTGCTGCTGCTGGCCAACCTGGCGGGCATCACCGTGGATTACCTGGTCGGGCTGCCGGTCATGGCCGCTGCCATGGGCGACTTCCGCGCGGCCGGAATCGCCATGCTCGGCTACGTCCCGGGTGATCTCGCCAAGGTCGTGCTGGTGTCGCTGGTGGCCGTCGCCGTGCACCGCGCCTTCCCGAACGCCACACCGCGCCGGGAGCGCACGGCCCGATGACGTCCCCGACACCGTCGCTGCCCCCGACGCCGTCACCGCGGCGGCGCCGTCCCGACAGCTCGGAGTCGAGCCCCGGCCCGGCCCTGCCACCGATCCTCGCGGGTGGCATCCCGCGCACCGTTCGCTCCCCGGAGGGAGAGCTCACGGGCACGGAACTGGTCCGCGGCGCGCACTCGGCCGCCGCCGAGCTGGCGGCGGCGGGCGCCGGGCCGAACAGTCGCGTGTTCGTCGAAGCCGATCGGGACCCGACGGTCCGGCTGGCCCGGCTGCTGGGCGCCGATCTGCTGGGCTCGGCCACGCTGCTGGCCGATCCGGGGTGGAGCGGCACCGAACGAGCGGGTGTGCTGCGCGAGGCCGCACCGGACGTGTTCGCGAGCGGTCCCCTCCCCGAACCGGGCGGTACGGTCCTGCCGGACGGCGACGGCGCGAGCCTGTTCTACCTGCCCACCACCTCGGGAAGCACAGGCCGTGCGCGGGTGCTGGCCCGCACCCGGCGTTCCTGGTGGTACAGCTTCGAGGCCTTCGACGTCGGGATCACCGGACGGGACACGGTGCTGATCCCCGGCCCGCCGAGTTCCTCGCTGTTCCTGTTCGGCGCACTGCACGCGATGCACCTCGGCTGTGAGGTGGAGCTGTCGCGGCGCTGGTCCGTCGAAGAGGCCGCAGAGGCGTGCGCCAGAGCCACCGCCGTGCACCTGGTGCCCTCGATGCTGGCCGCGCTGCTGGCGGTGCTGGAACGTGAGCCGCGACTGCTCGCCGCGTGCCGGGTGCGGAGGTTCGTGTGCGGCGGGGCGAAACCCGACGAGGAACTCCGGCAGCGGCTGGGCGAGCTGCTGCCCGACTGCGAACTCGTGGAGTACTACGGCTCGGCCGAGCACTCCGTGGTGGCGCTGCGCGGCGCGGACGGATTGCTGCACCCGGCCGAGCACGTCGAGGTCCGGATCGGCGATTCGACCGATACGACCGGCGACGGCACCGACCCCGGCACGCTGTGGGTTCGCTCCCCGCTGAGCTTCAGCGGCTGCCTGGATTCGGGCGTGCTGCGCGCCGTCGAACCGGGTTTCCACAGCGTGGGGGATCTCGCGACGGGCTCGCACCGGGACGGTTTCCGGGTGCTGGGCAGGGGGTCGACGACGATCGAGACCGGCGGCAGGCTCGTAACCGCGGAGGAGGTGGAGAACGTGTTGCGCACCGCGCCGGGGGTGTTCGACGTGGTTGTGGTTCCCACCCCGCATCCCCGGTTCGGTTCGCTGGTCACCGCCGTGATCGAACCCGAGTCGGCGGGCGCTGTGGACCTCGCCGGGCTGCGCCAGCTGGCGCGGGACTCGCTCGGCAGCGCACAACGGCCCCGACGCTGGCTCTCGGTGGAAGAGCTGCCGCGCACCCCCACCGGGAAACCCGCGCGCGGCACGGTGCGCGAGCGGGTGGCGTCCGGGGAGCTACGCCCCGAGGTGCCGCGATGAGCGCTGCTGTCCCCGATCCGCTGACCCCGGTGGTGGTCGCCGGGCGCCGCAGCCCGATCGGTACCGCTGGTGGCTCGCTGCGCGACGTCGAACTCGACCGGCTGGCGGGAGCGACCACCTCGGCGGTGTTCGACGACGCCGGGTTCGAGCGGGTCGACGAGGTGCTGCTGGGAAACACCCGCGGTCCCGGCGGCAACCCGGCACGCGTGGCCGCGCTGCGCGCCGGGCTCGGTCCGGAGACCCCAGGGATGACGGTGGACCGGCAGTGCGCCTCCGGGTTGAGCACGATCGTGACCGCCGCCCGGCTGGTTTCGGCCGGTGTCGGAGAGCGCTACCTGGCGGGCGGCGCGGAGAGCGCATCGACCGCGCCCTGGCGTGCCTGGCGACCGCGCGACGTCACCGACCCTCCACGGTTCTACACCCGGGCACCGTTCGCTCCGCCGGACGTCGGCGATCCCGATATGGGGCCCGCGGCCGACCTGGTCGCGGCCGAGGCGGGGATCACGCGGCAGCGGCAGGACGAGTTCGCCGCGCGCAGCCACCGGCGTGCCTCGGCGGCGCGGGAGGACGGGCGGTTCGAAGCCGAGCTGGTCGGTATGACCGGCGTTCGGCACGACGAGCGACCGCGTACCGGGTTCGACGTCCGACGACTCGCCCGCTTCCCACCGGCCTTCACCAGCGGCGGCACGGCCACGGCCGCGAACTCCTGCGGCATCGCCGACGGAGCCGCGATGGTGGCGGTGACCAGCGAGCGCCTGCGGCGCGAGCGCGGGCTGCCGGGGTTGCGGCTGCTGGACGCGGAGATCGTGGGCACCGACCCGAACCGACTGGGCACAGCGGCTGTTCCCGCGATGGACGCCGTGCTGCGGCGACAGCGGCGCCTTCCGGAGGTGGTGGAGTTCACCGAGGCGTTCGCGGGGCAGGTGCTGGCGTGCCTGGACGCCGTGGGGCTGGACGAGCGGCTGGTGAGCCCGGAAGGTGGTGCGATCGCGCTCGGGCACCCCTGGGCGGCCTCCGGTGCGGTGCTGGTGGTGCGGCTGTTCCACCGGATGCTGCACCACGGAGAATCGGTGGGCATGGCCGCGCTGTCCTCCGGTGGCGGTCTGGGGATCGCGACGATGTGGGAACTGGTTCGTTGAGTAGCGGATCGCGGGGCGATCCGGGGATGCGGAGGATCGGTTGATCGAGTTCGACGGAGTGGGTCACTCCTACGGCGAGCACGCGGTGCTCGACGACGTCCGGTTGCGGCTGGACGAGCGCAGGGTGGCCTTCGTCGGGGCCAACGGGTCGGGCAAGTCCACCCTCGCACGGACGATCAACGGGCTGGTGCTGCCGAGCAGTGGGCGGGTGCTGGTGGACGGGTCGGATCCCGCGAAAGCGGGCAACCGCGTACGCAGCCGGGTGGGGTTCGTGTTCACCAACCCGGATTCGCAGATAGTCATGCCCACGGCGGGTGAGGACGTCGCCTTCTCGCTGCGCGGGAAGGGGCTCTCCAAGGCGGAGCGGGAGCGCAGGGCCGCCGAGGCGCTGGCCGAGCACGGCCTGGCGGGTTATGCCGACCATCCGGCCCAGCAGCTCTCCGGTGGGCAGAAACAGCTGCTCGCGCTGTGCGCGATGCTGGTGCTGGAACCCGACGTGCTGGTCTGCGACGAGCCCACCACGTTGCTGGACCTGCGCAACAAGCGCCGGTTCGTCGAACGGCTGCGCGGTCTCGAACAGCAGATCGTGCTGGTGACCCACGACCTGGAGCTGCTGGACGATTTCGACCGGGTGGTGGTGCTCGACGAGGGACGTGTGGTCGCCGACGACGAGCCCCGAGCGGCGCTGCGGTACTACCGGGAGCTGGTGGCATGAGCCATGTGATCGGCCTCTACCAGCCCGGCCGGAGCCCGCTGCACCGACTGCCGGCGGGATGGAAGTTCCTCGGGTTGCTGGTGTTCGCGGCCCTGGTCGTGGTGTTCGACCGTCCGTGGCAGCTCGCCGGGTTCGCCGGGGTGGTCTGCGCCGGGTACGCCGTGGCACGGATCCGCCCCGGTCTGGTGCTGCGCACCATGCGCACGGTGCTGGTACTGCTGGGAGTCGTTTTCGCGTTGCAGTGGTGGCTGCTGGGGGTGGAGAGCGCGGTGGTGGTGTGTCTGCGATTGCTGGTGGCCATCGGGGCGGCCAATCTGTTCACGCTCACCACGAGGGTCGACGACCTGGTAGCGGCGATCGAGCGAGCGGCGTCCCCGCTGCGCCGGTTGGGGGTGCGCCCGGAGATGTTGGGGCTGCTGGTGGGGCTGACCATTCAGGCGGTGGGAGCGCTGTCGGTGATCGCGCGGCAGACCCGTGAGGCCCAGCGGGCGCGCGACGCGAGCCGTTCGGTCGCGGCGTTCGCGGTTCCCTTCCTGATCCGCACGCTGCGGCACGCCGACGAGCTCGGGGAGGCCCTGGCCGCTCGTGGGGTCGGTGACGAGTCCGGAAGTGACGCCGTGCCGAGTCCGGCTTCCCGGGCTGAGTAGTCCTCCCCCGCTTCGGGGTCGGTCTCCGGGTGGATGACCTTTCCCGTCGTGCTGTCGGGAGCGGAGTCAACGTTCTGTCAGTCTCGTGTCAATCCCGGCGACTAGCTTCGCGGACCGAAACCTCGTCGGCTCCGGGAGGCTCTGGTGAGTGAAAGGTTCAGGAACAAGAGCGCACTGGTGGTGGGCGCGTCCCGAGGCATCGGTTTCGCCACCGCCAGGGACATCGCGGCCGAGGGTGGTTCCGTCGCTATCACGGGGCGGAACGAGGAGACACTCACCGAGGCGGCGCGACTGATCAAGGAGGAAACCGGCACCGCCGTACTGCCCGTGGTGGGGCACGCCCGCCGTGACGAGGAGCGCCGGGCCACGGTCGAGACGGCGACGGCGGAACTCGGGAAGCTGGACGTACTCGTCTACACGACGGCGACGAACATTTCCAGAAACGCTCCGGTACTCGAACTCGATCCCGAGGTCATGCGCAAGGAGTACGACCTCAACGTGGTGGCCGCTCTCGAGTACGCGAAGCTGGCCTATTGGTCGAGCATGCGTGACAACGGCGGTTCGGTGGTACTGCTCAGCTCCATAGCCGCCTTCGGCAACGTCCGCCTACCCGTCTACTCGATGACCAAGAGCGCGCTGGAAGTGCTGCGGCAGCACCTGGCCGACCAGCTCGCCCCCGCCGTGAGGGTGAACAGCGTCGCCCCCGGCTTCGTCGACACCGCGTTCGCCGAGAAGCTGCAACGACTCCCGAAGGAACAGGTCAACGCGTCGTACCCCCTGGGCAGGCAAGGGGCCCCCGAGGACGTCGCACGGGCGATAGTCTTCCTCGCCTCGGACGAGGCCGAGTGGATCACCGGCACCACCCTCGTGGTGGACGGCGGCAAGGGCACGCAGCCCTACCGGCACGACCTGCCGCACGTCGAGGTGGGAAGCGTGCTGCACTGAGCGTGGACCGATCGCCGTTCGCCCGACGATCGGCAACGCGTTCAGCTCTCCGCTTCGACCGCGTGCGACCACTGGGCCAGCACGGTCACGGTCCCCGGGTCGATCTCGGTGAATCCGGCGTCCCGCACAGCGGCCACCCCGCGATCACGCCAGGCGGCGGCGGGGTCGTCACCGGGCAGCAGTCGCAGCCAGGTGTCGGTGTCCGGGGTGCGGACGGCGCAGGGGAAACCGGCTTCGTGCCAGCGGCGCAGTTCGCTCGCGGCTTGCTCGCCGGCGGCGTCGGAGCGGCCCGCGTCCCCCCGCAGCAACGCGGCCAGGATCATGGTGGCGTGGCCGACCTGGGCGGCCGCCTTTCCCGCCGTCATTTCGACGTGCGGGTTCAACCACAGCACCGGGCTCCCGTCCCCGGCGGGCTCCGGCTCGTCACCGGGAAGGTCGCTGCCGGAGATCTGCAACCGGGTCAGTTCCCGCGGCATGTCGGCCACCCGGGCGGGCAGCAGCGCACGCGCCTCGGCCCCCGCGACGTCGACCGTGATGCCGGGGAGTTCCGCCACGGCCCGCCAGTGGGAGCCACGGGCGCGGCGGGTGACCTTGCGGATCCGCCCGTCGACCCAGCCGGAGACGGCCTCGTACCACGGACCGCCCGGCTCGCTGCGCTGATCGAGGCACACCGCCACGGCGGCCGCGGCCGAGGCCTCGAGCAGCGCGGTGCGAACCGGCGGCGTGTCGCGCTCGATGCGCAGCACCACCGGCATCAGCACGACGTTGTCGGGATCCTCCTCGGAGGTGTCGGCCGTGGCACGAGCGGGCATCGACAGCCAGGAGGCGTAGCGGTCGGTCAGCGGCCGGAGCACCGCAGCGTACTCACTCACGGAACCGATTGTCCCTCCGGGAGTTCGACCGGCTCCCGCTCCCGCACCCGGATGTTGCCCAGCCAGGCGACCAGCATCGCGGCGAGGGCGATGCAGATCGTCATGACCACCAGGTACAGCGCCACCCCGTCGACACCTCCCGCCGTGCCGGGCCGCAGGAAGGGATAGGGGAACCACCCCGTCACCGCACCGCGCACCAGCGAGTAGACGACGTAGACCAGCGGAACGGTCAACCAGGCGAACGCGCTCGTGTAGCGGATCCGCACGCGGGGCCGGACCAGCAGCCAGTCCACGAACATCACCACCGGCATGACGTGGTGCATAACAGTGTTCACCCAGGGCAGCGAGTCGCCGCCGTCGAGTAGCAACGCGAAGACGGTTCCCGTCGTGGCCATGTAGACGGTCATGCCCCCGCGCAACCACTCGAGAACGGCGCGGCCGTCACGGCCGGGAGCCGCCCCGAGACGAATCAGCAGTGCTCCCGCCGCGATGTTGCTCAGGATGGTGAAGTAGCTGAAGAAGTTCACCGGCGAGAAGTCCGGCAACGCCAGGTCCGCGACGAACTGTCTGCCGACGGCGATCAACGCCAGCGCGCCGAGCAGAATCCGCGGCAGACGTACGGGCCACGCCCGGCTGGACAGCATCGAGTCGTACACCTCACGTTTCCAACGGAACCCGCGCGACGAATCCGTCCTCGGCATCTGCGGCCTCGACCTCGGCCCTGGTGACACCGAGCACGAACAGCACGGCATCGAGGAACGGGTGCGACAGCGCGGTGTCGGCCACCTCACGCAGCGCGGGCTTGGCGTTGAACGCCACACCCAGCCCCGCCGTGGCGAGCATGTCCATGTCGTTGGCGCCGTCACCGACCGCCACGCACTGCGACAGCGGAACGTCGTAGGACTCCGCGAACCGCTTCAGCGCGCTGGCCTTGCCGCCCCGGTCGACGATCTCGCCGACGACACGTCCGGTGAGTTTACCGTCCACCACTTCCAGGTCGTTGGCAGCACTGAAGTCCAGCCCCAGATCGTCGACCAGGTGGTCGATGATCCTGGTGAAACCGCCGGAGACCACACCGGTGTGGTAGCCGAGCCGCCGCAGGGTGCGCACGGTGGTGCGGGCGCCGGGGGTCAGCTGCAGTTCCCGGCCGACCTCGTCGAGCACCGACGCGGGCAGCCCCTCCAGCACCGCCACCCTGCGACGCAGCGACTCGGAGAAGTCCACCTCGCCGCGCATGGCCTGCTCGGTGACCTTGCGGACCTCCTCCTCGCGGCCCGCCTTGGCGGCGAGCATCTCGATGACCTCGCCCTGCACCAGCGTGGAGTCGACGTCGAATACCACGAGTCGCTTGGCGCGCCGGGCCAGCCCGGTGCGCTCCACCGCGACGTCGACACCGATCCCCGCGGAGAGGTCGGTCATCTCGGAGGTGAGCATCTCGTCGGTCTGCTCGCCGGTCTCGGCGGCGGTGACGTGCAGCTGCAGCCCGGTCACCGGATAGTCCGCCACCCGCTGGATGGAATCGATGTTGACATCGACCTCGGCGAGCTTGCGGGCCACCTCGGAGAAGCTGCGTGCCGAGACCGGCTGGCCGAGCACGGTGACGACGTGGGTGGAGCCGAGCTTGTCGGCCTCGCCGTCCTCGGCGTCGATCTCGACCTCGACGACCATGCCGACGGTGGCCATGGCCTGTTCGACGGATTCCTGCAACTGCTCGGGATCGTGTTCGGTCGCCACGAGCACACCGAGAACCAGTCGCCCGCGGATCACGACCTGCTCGACATCGAGCACATCCACTCCGTGCCTGGTCAGCGCGGCGAACAACACCGAGGTGACCCCGGGCTTGTCGCGGCCTGTCACGGTCATCAGCACGGTGGTGGGATTTGACGTGGTCACGACTGACGGCACTCCCTCGATATTCGACTCCGGGATCCACCCTACGGGGTTCGGAAACCGGTTCCGAACAATAAGAGCCCCGGACCGATCGGTGGGCCGACCGGCCGGGGCTCCCCGTCGAGCGGGATTACCGTGACACACCCGCACGGGGTGTCGTTAGGTCGAATATCACTTCTCGTCGAGCTTGCGGGCCTCACCCGAGTCGCCGCCGTGGCCCGACTCACCGGAGGCACCCGCGTGGGCCAGCGGCTTGCCGGAGAGACCGACGTGGCTCTCCACCCGCATCCGATCGGCCATGTGCGGGTAGTGCAGTTCGAAGGCGGGACGCTCGGAACGGATCCGGGGCAGCTCGGTGAAGTTGTGCCGCGGCGGCGGGCAGGAGGTCGCCCACTCCAGCGAGTTCCCGTAGCCCCACGGGTCGTCGACGTTGGCGAGTTCGCCGTACCGGTAGCTCTTGAACACGTTCCACAGGAACGGCAGCATCGAGGCTCCCAGCAGGAACGCGCCCGCCGTCGAGATGGTGTTGAGCGTGGTGAACCCGTCACCGGGCAGGTAGTCGGCGTAGCGCCGGGGCATCCCCTCGTTCCCCAGCCAGTGCTGCACCAGGAACGTGGCGTGGAAGCCGATGAAGGTCAGCCAGAAGTGCACCTTGCCCAGCCGCTCGTCCATCATCCGGCCGGTCATCTTGGGGAACCAGAAGTAGATTCCCGCGAAGGTGGCGAACACGATCGTGCCGTAGAGCACGTAGTGGAAGTGCGCGACCACGAAGTAGGTGTCCGAGACGTGGAAGTCGATCGGCGGCGCGGCCAGCAGCACACCGGTCAGCCCACCGAACAGGAAGGTCACCAGGAAGCCGATCGAGAAGATCATCGGTGTCTCGAAGGTGATCTGCCCGCGCCACATGGTGCCGATCCAGTTGAAGAACTTCATACCGGTGGGCACCGCGATCAGGAACGTGGTGAAGGCGAAGAACGGCAGCAGCACCGCGCCGGTCGCGTACATGTGGTGGGCCCAGACGACCACCGACAGCGCGGCGATACCCAGCGTCGCGTAGATCAGGCCGGTGTAGCCGAACAGCGGCTTGCGGGAGAACACCGGGAAGATCTCGGTGACGATCCCGAAGAACGGCAGCGCGACGATGTAGACCTCGGGGTGACCGAAGAACCAGAACAGGTGCTGCCAGAGGATCACCCCGCCGTTGGCCGGGTCGAACACGTGGGCACCGAGGTGCCGGTCGGCCAGCAGCCCGAACAGCGCGGCGGTCAGGATCGGGAACGCCATCAGGATCAGCACGCTGGTGACCAGGATGTTCCACGTGAAGATCGGCATCCGCCACATCGTCATGCCGGGCGCGCGCATGCAGACCACCGTGGTGACCATGTTGACGCCACCGAGGATCGTTCCCAGACCGGACACGAGCAGGCCGGAGATCCACAGGTCGGCACCGATACCGGGGGAGTGCACGGGGTCGGACAGCGGGGTGTAGGCGAACCAGCCGAAGTCGGCGGCACCGCCCGGCGCGAGGAAACCGCTGATCACGGTCAGCCCGCCGAACAGGTAGAGCCAGTAGGAGAACGAGTTCAGCCTGGGAAAGGCCACATCCGGCGCGCCGATCTGCAGCGGCAGGATGTAGTTGGCGAACCCGAACAGGATCGGTGTGGCGTACAACAGCAGCATGATCGTGCCGTGCATGGTGAACAGCTGGTTGTACTGCTCCTGCGACAGGAACTGCATCCCCGGGACCGCGAGCTCACCGCGGATCAGCATGGCCATCAGGCCACCGACCAGGAAGAATCCCATCGATGTGACCAGATAGAGGATGCCGATCTGCTTGGGATCGGTGGTACGCAGCAGTCCCAGCAGTGTGGATCCCTTGGACGTGTTGCGCACCGGATAGGGGCGCGAAGTGATCGGCTCTGGCGCGACGGCCGTCACGGTGCCTCCTGCACTGCCTCGAAGACGTTGTCGGCCCCGACCACGGGACCGCCCGGCCCGTTCGGGCCGGTTAACCCTGATGGCAGCGTCGCAACCGATGTCGGTTCGACTCGCTCCCCGATGATCGATTCGATGACTGCCATCTGCGGATATTAGTCCCGGCGCTCAGCTCAGCTACGTCCGGGCTGTAGTCACTCTATTCATCACCCTCGCCGAGGGCACCGAAGGTGAGATCCACGCGACAACGACGAGTGGGCGCCGGAGCGGCGAACGCGCCCACGGGAAGCCCGTGGCGGAGCGCAGCGCCCCTCGGGGACCACCTGTACGGATCACCCTGAAGGCACCCCTTAAGCTGGCACGTGGTCGCCTGTTCGGTCAGGCGGGCCGCTGGACCCAGCGGGTTGAAGGCTCCGCAGGCGTGTCGGTTGTACGCAGCACCCGACCCGCCCGGGGAAGGATCGGTATTTCCGGAGGCGAGGAAACGGTGCGCAAGAGCACGATCATCGGCGTCCTTGGGGCCGCGGTCCTGGCACTGACCGGCTGCTCGCCGAACTACGAGGAACCGAGCGACATGCAGCCGGGCGCGGGCACTCCGCCGCCACCGAGCGCGATCATGCCCGCCGAGGACTCCGGCAGCGGCGACGAGACGACGCAGGTCAACACCGACCTGGAGTTCGCCGAGCAGATGGTCGCCCATCACGAGTCGGAGACGCAGCTGCTGGAAGTGGCGATCAAGAACGCGCCCGACGAACGGGTCGTGGAGTTCGCCGAGCAGCTCGAACAGCAGCACGGTCCGCGGCTCGAGGAGATCAGGAGCTGGTTGCGGGAACGCGGCGAGGGCGAGGTCACGCCCGGGGAGGTCGGCACGGGCGAGGACTCGCAGATGCCTGGAACCGACGTCTCCGGCGAGCTCACCGAGCTCGAGGAGGTCCAGCAGAGCAGTTTCGACTCGCTGTGGCTCAAGTCGATGATCGACCACCACGAGGCCGTGGTCGAGATGGCCCGCACCGAGATCGACAAGGGCTCGAACGAGGAGATGAAGTCGATCGCCACGGCGATCCTGGACTCCCGCACCACCGAGCTCGACGAGCTGCGACAGCTGCGGGAAAACCTCTGATCCCGAACCGGCCGCCCGCCCCGCTCGAGGTGCGATGAACCGGATCCGGTGACCGGACGGCTCCACGCCCGGAGGCCTCCCCGGCCACCGGTCTTCCCGGCCACCGGGCAGGCTGTCACGGGGTGGGGCGGAGCCCTCGGCGAATCTCGCCGACCTCCCACCACTCGCACTGCTGCACGTGGCGGTACTGGTACGGCCGTACCAGACGTTAGCCTTCGGTACGACCCGAAACCGGTTCGAGGAGTACGAGCCGGTTCGCCGTCGTCACACGGAGGACAACGTTGGCCGAGAACCTGATCTTCGACGCCGACGACACGTTGTGGGAGAACAACGTGCTGTTCGAACGCGCGGTGGAAGTGTTCATCGACCACTTGGCGCATCCCGAGCTCTCCCGGCACCAGGTGCGGGAACAGCTGGACGAGATCGAGCGGATCAACTGCCGGATTCACGGCTACGGCGTGGACAGCTTCGAGCGCAGCCTGCTGGACTGCCTGCGGCACCTGCGCGAGGAAGAGGTTTCCGAGGCGGATCACGCCGAACTGCGCAGGGCCTGCGCACCGATCCGGGAACAACGGGTCGAGCTGATCGACGGGGTCGAGGAAACGCTGCGGGAACTGTCACTGCGGCACGACCTCTACCTGCTCACCAAGGGCGAGACCGACGAGCAGACCGGCAAGATCAAGACGTCCGGACTGGGCGAGCTGTTCTCCGACACCACGGTGGTGCCGGAGAAGGACACCGCCACCTACGAACGGTTCGTCACCGAACGTGGACTGGACGTCTCGCGGACCTGGATGATCGGCAACTCACCACGTTCGGACATCTGGCCCGCACTGCACGCGGGGTTGAACGCGGTGCTGGTGCCGCACCCCATGACCTGGGGACTGGAAATGCGTGAGCTGCCGGAGCGGCGCCCCGGCTTCCACACGGTCGATCCGTTCTCCCGCCTCAACGAGCACTTCTAGCGGAGTCGAGTACCCGCGCTCATTTTCGCCGTCCTCGCCGCATCCGGACGCCACCGAGCACGATCGAGGCCAGCCCGATGAGCGCGGTTATCGGCCCGAGCACGGCCCAAAGGGTCACCCCGGTCATCGGGCTTCCACCGAGCACTCCCACGCCCTGCAACGTCCAGATCACACCGAGCACGAGCAGCAGCGCTCCCACGAGGGACGAAAGTGAAGCGCGCAACGAGGACCTCCGGAATCCGACGGATCGATGATTGGTGTCCCGGGTGATTCGTGGCCGGACGAGTCCGGGATCGGTCGCGGTGAACGCGATCTCACGAACTCGTTCCCCTTTACTTTACGAGCGAGTAACCTACTATGGGTAACCCGGCTGTGGGCTTGTCGTCCCACCGCCGGCAGGCCGGTTCGAGAGCAGGGAGGCCCCATGCCCATGTCGATGTCGGGCAAAGCAGTCGCCATCACGGGTGCCGCACGTGGCATCGGTGCTCAGACCGCACGGGATCTGGTACGCAAGGGGGCACGAGTGGCCCTGATCGGACTGGAACCCGACGAGCTGGCTTCGGTGGCCGACGAGCTCGGCACCGGCCACCCGTGGTTCGAGGCCGACGTCACCGACCCCGAGTCGATCAAGACGGCCATCGACGAGAGCGCACGACAGCTGGGCGGCATCGACGTGGTCATGGCCAACGCGGGCGTGGCTCCCTTCGGGACCGTGCGCGACCACGACCCACGGGCGTTCACCAAGACGGTGGATGTGAACCTCAACGGGGTGTTCCACACCGCTCGTGCGGCCTTACCTCACCTGGTGGAACGGCGGGGATACCTGCTGGTGGTCTCCTCGCTGTCGGCGTTCGCCCCGATCGGCGGCATGGCCGCCTACACCGCGAGCAAGGCCGGTTCCGAGGCGCTGGCCAGCGCCCTGAGTTCCGAAGTCGGCCACCTGGGAGTCGCCGTGGGAAGCGCGCATCCCTCCTGGATCGACACGGACCTGGTTCGTGATGCCTCGGCGGATCTGCCGAGTTTCCGCGCCATGCGGGCGAAACTGCCCTGGCCGATGCATTCGACCACCAACGTCGCCGACTGCTCCCGGGCGCTCGTGGCGGGCATGGAACGCCGCGCCAGGCGCGTCTACGTTCCCAGGTCGGTCATGCTGATGCACTGGTTGCGGAACCTGCCCGCCTCGCGGCTGGTGGAACGGCTGATGTTGCCGACAGTGCGGAAGCTGCTACCGCAGATGGAGGCGGAGGTCGCCGAGCTGGGGCGGGGTTTCAGTTCCCGCAACGACAAACTCCAGGGGAAATGAGGTATCCCGGTGCGGCTTTCGTAGCCGGTTCCGTGGCGGAACCTCCGGCGGCGGTGCCGGCTGCGAGGGTGGCCGGAGTTCGCCCCGCGCCGAAGCGGCCCGGCGATTTCGCGAGAAATTGGCACCTATAGTGCCGAAGGCGCGTCAATTTCTCGCGAAATCGCCGCCGCCGACGGTTCCGCCAAGCGACCAGCTACGGCGACCGAGCCGATACCGTGCGGCGCGAAGCGTGCTACGAACGCTTGCGCCGGAACAACATGGTCAGCGGGTCGTACCTCCGGTCGGCCAGGCGTTCCTTGAGCGGGATGAGCGCGTTGTCGGTGATCCCGATGTGCTCCGGGCACACTTCGGTGCAGCACTTGGTGATGTTGCAGAGCCCGAGCCCGTGGTCGCCCCTCGCCTCCTCCGGACGGTCGCCGCCCTTCTCCTGGTGCGAGTCCAGCGGGTGCATCTCCAGCTCGGCGACCCGCATCAGGAACCTCGGCCCCGAGAACGCCTCCTTGTTCTCCGAGTGATCGCGGATCACGTGGCAGGTGTCCTGGCACAGGAAGCACTCGATGCACTTGCGGAACTCCTGGGAACGCTCCACGTCCCGCTGTTGCATCCGGTACTCCCCCGGCTCCAACCCCTCGGGTGGGCTGAAAGCGGGCACCTCACGGGCCTTGACGTAGTTGTACGAGACGTCACAGACGAGATCCTTGATCACCGGAAAGGCCCGCATCGGGGTGACCGTTATGGTCTCGTCGGTGTCGAACAGCGACAGCCTGGTCATGCAGGTGAGCCGCGGCCTGCCGTTGACCTCGGCCGAGCAGGAACCGCACTTGCCCGCCTTGCAGTTCCAGCGCACCGCCAGGTCCGGACACTGGGTGGCCTGCAGTCGGTGCAGCAGGTCGAGCACCACCTCACCTTCCTCCGCGTCGACCTCGTAGTCCCGCAGCTCGCCGGAATCGGCGTCACCGCGCCACACGCGCAGTCGCGCCCGGTATCCCATTTCCACAGTCCCTTCCACGACACTCACCGAAAGCCCGCACTCGCAGCACGCTCGGGCCGGGACGAGAACCGTGCGAGAGGTTCCGCCACGTCCCGACGAGAACCGAGCCGACAGCCCCGCTAAGAGGGTGTTCGCACGACGGCCAGCTCCTCCTCGGTGAAGTACTTGCCCAGCTCTTCGAGGGAGAACAGCCGCAACAGGTCCTCCCGCATCGGCGGCTGCTCGTGCTCGGTGATCTCGATCGAACCGTCCCGCAGCTCGCAGCCGAGCAGCGTGCCGCGCCACTTCGGGTTCATGCCCGGGTGATCGTCGCGGGTGTGCCCGCCCCTGCTCTCGGTGCGGCGCAGCGCCGCCGCTGCCACGCACTCACTGACGACCAGCATGTTGCGCAGATCCAGCGCCAGGTGCCAGCCGGGATTGAAATGGCGGTTGCCCTCCGGAACGGCCAGTCGGGCGGCACGCTGTTTGATCTCGGCGAGCTGTTCCAGCGCGGCACACATCTCGGCCCCGTCCCGGATGATGCCGACCAGGCGGTTCATCACCTGCTGCAGCTCCGCCTGCAGCGAGTAGGGGTTCTCCTGGCCCCGCGCGTCGGTGACCTCGAACGGGGCGAGTGCGGAGTTCACCGCCTCGGTCACCACCTCCTCCGAGACGTCGGGGTGGGCGTGCCGCGCGGCGGCGACGTGCTCGGCGGCGCCCGCTCCGGCCCGCCTGCCGAAAACCAGCAGGTCGGAGAGCGAGTTGCCCCCGAGCCGGTTGGAACCGTGCATACCGCCCGCCACCTCCCCCGCGGCGAACAGCCCGGGCACCGAGGAGGCCGCGGTGTCGGGGTCGACCTCCACACCACCCATCACGTAGTGGCAGGTCGGCCCGACCTCCATGCGCTCACTGGTGATGTCCACATCGGCCAGTTCCTTGAACTGGTGGTGCATCGAGGGCAGCCTGCGCATGATCTCCTCGGTGGAGAGCCTGCTGGCCACGTCGAGGTAGACCCCACCGTGCGGGGTTCCCCTGCCCTCCTTGACCTCGTTGTTGATCGCGCGTGCCACTTCGTCGCGCGGCAGCAGTTCCGGTGGCCTGCGGTTGTTGTCCGGATCGGAGTACCACCGGTCGGCCTCCTCCGGGCTGTCCGCGTAGGACTCCTTGAAGACCTCGGGAATGTAGTCGAACATGAAGCGTCTTCCCGAGGCGTCGCGCAGCACACCGCCGTCACCGCGCACGGATTCGGTGACCAGGATCCCCTTCACGCTGGGCGGCCAGACCATGCCGGTGGGGTGGAACTGCACGAACTCCATGTTGATCAGCCGGGCACCCGCCCGCAGCGCGAGGGCGTGCCCGTCACCGGTGTACTCCCAGGAGTTGGAGGTCACTTTGAAGGACTTGCCGATCCCCCCGGTCGCCAGCACCACCGCTGGTGCCCGCAGCCGCACGAACCGACCGTTCTCCCGCCAGTACCCGAGCGTCCCGGCGATGCGGTCGTCGTCCAGCAGCAGGTCGGTCACCGTGAACTCGGCGAAGACCCGCAGTCCGGCCTCGTAGTCGCCGTGCTCGGCGTGGTCGGACTGCTGCAGCGAGACCACCTGCTGCTGCAGCGTGCGGATCAGTTCCAGTCCGGTGCGGTCACCCACGTGCGCGAGCCTGGGGTACTCGTGCCCGCCGAAGTTGCGCTGGCTGATCCGGCCGTCGGCGGTGCGGTCGAACAGTGCTCCGTAGGTCTCCAGCTCCCAGACGCGCTGCGGGGCCTCGGTGGCGTGCAGTTCGGCCATGCGCCAGTTGTTCAGGAACTTGCCGCCGCGCATGGTGTCGCGGAAGTGCACCTGCCAGTCGTCCCCCGAGTTGACGTTGCCCATCGCGGCGGCGATACCGCCCTCGGCCATGACGGTGTGCGCCTTGCCGAACAGCGACTTGCACAGCACCGCCGTGCGCAGTCCGCGCGAGCGGGCCTCGATGGCGGCACGCAGGCCGGCACCGCCCGCCCCGATGACGATCACGTCGTAGTCGTGACTCTCGATCTCGGCCATGTGACGTTTCCGATTTCTCGTCCGAAATGGTTTCGCGGCGCTGCCGCACGGCCGCGTGCGCGCACGGCCGAGGCGCGCCGGGGGTCAGTTGAACAGCCGCGGATCCGGGAAGGCGCCCGCGGCCACGAGCATCACGTAGAGGTCCACCAGTGCCACCGACACCAGCGATGCCCAGGCGAGCCCCATGTGGTGACCGTTCATCCTGCTCACCAGCGTCCACATTCGATAGCGCACCGGGTGGCGGGAGAAGTGGTTGATGCGTCCGCCTATCAGGTGCCTGCAGGAGTGGCAGGACAGCGTGTAAGCCCACAGCAGCACGACGTTGACCACCATGAGCAGCGTCCCGAGTCCGATGCCGAAGCCGCCGCCCGGACCGCGGAAGGCGATCACGGTGTCGTAGGTCAGCACCGCGGCCACCAGCAGCGCGGCGTAGAAGAAGTAGCGGTGCACGTTCTGCATGATCAGCGGGAACCGCGTCTCACCGGTGTAGCGGCGGTGGGGTTCGGTCACCGCGCAGGCGGGCGGCGCGGCCCAGAAGGACCGGTAGTAGGCCTTTCGGTAGTAGTAGCAGGTCAGTCGGAAGCCGAGCACGAACGGCAGCACGAACACCGGTGGGGGAATCCACGGCGCCAGGTCCGGGAACGGCGATCCGAAGTGGCTCGCCCCGGGCACGCAGGCGTCGCTGATGCAGGGCGAGAAGAACGGGGCGAGGTAGTGGTACTCGGGCACCCAGTACCACTGGTTCATGAAGGTCCGTATCAGGCCGTAGACGACGAAGGCACCGAGTCCGAGCGCGGTACCCAGCGGCGGCAACCACCATCGATCGGTTCGCAGCGTGCGCCCGCGCCGGAGGGACGATGAAGTTGTGGGAGCTGACATGCTCGACCCCTGGTGGTAGCGAGAATGACGGTTGTCGCGGTGGTCGCCCGGTCGTCACGGGACACGGCCCGGTTCACACCGGACCGGGGGCGACCACGAGGGGTCCGGTGCCGCGGCCACGGGCGGAATCAGTCCTCGCGCGATGACTGACCTCCGACTCCCTCGTCGTCCACGCCCTGCCACCAGGAGGGGTCGTAGGGTGTGTCGGGAACCTCGATGATGTCGCGTTCCCCTACCTCGCGGTGTGCGGTCGCGCCACCGCCGCGAGCCGTCGCGGCGGCACCGCCGGAACGCTGGCGCGGTGGCCCGGGGGCGGCGGTCGACAGCTCGGAGACGTCTATCTCCAGTCGCTGGAGATCGTTCTCGATACGCCGCACAACGGCGACGTCGCCGTATCTGGTGTAGAGCTCGTCGACACCGGTACGCAGCTGGGCCAGCGCGCGAAGCACGTCACCCAGTTCAGCTGTCGAGGACATTCGCACCACCTCGCGTTCCCGATCCGGTCACCGAAAGACTCTGCACGACCCAAGCCTACGTGACAAGAGACACATGTGATTCGAAACGCATTCGATGGACGCGAGGAGACCCGATTCGGAGCCACTTCCCCATCGGCTACCCCTCGAAGAGGTGTCGTACGAAGGTGACCAGCGACCGGAACACGAAAGCGACGCTGTCGAAGAGCACCAGCGATCCCTGCCGTACCGCTCCGGCGGCGGCGACCGGGTCGCGCACCACCAGATAGCCGACCGCGATCGCCGCGAATGCCACCAGAACGAGCACGCTCCTGCGGTCCACTCCCGACCTCCGTGTCTCGAACGACCGCGAATCGCGACCACCCTCGCACGCGGTGCCCGCCAACGGAGGGCGCAACGCGGGAACACCACCGATTCGTGTAACGCGCCCGACGAGTCCCCTTCCGGCAGACCGGGAATCCCCCACTGTGCCCGTTTCCCCCGCCCATTTCCTCCTGCCCGTTTCCTCGCCGCGCGAACGCGGGAATATCCGTCGTGGGACTGCCGGTCGCTGATCACGCGGGCATACTCGACGACGGAATCGATCGAACTCACCGACACGGAGTGGGCGAATGCGGCAACGCGCTCTCGGCAGTCAGGGTCTGCGGGTCAGTGAACAGGGCCTGGGCTGCATGGGAATGACCTTCGGGTACTCGGGGCGGGACGACGAGGAGTCGGCCGCCACGATCCGACGAGCCCTGGAACTCGGGGTGGACTTCCTGGACACGGCCGACATGTACGGGCCGTGGAGCAACGAGCGGCTACTGGGGCGAGCACTGGCGGGCCGCCGGGACGAGGTGGTGCTCGCCACCAAGTTCGGCAACGAGGTGGACGAGAACGGCGAACTCACGGGCGAGGTCAACGGCAGGCCGGAGTACCTGCGTGCCGCCATCGACGGCTCGTTGCGGCGGCTGGGAATCGACCACGTGGACCTGTACTACCAGCACCGCGTGGACCCGGACGTGCCGATCGACGAGACCTGGGGCGCGCTGTCCGAGCTGGTGCGGCAGGGCAAGGTGCGCCACCTGGGGATCTCGGAGGCCGCTCCGGAAACGATCCGGAAGGCCCACGCCACCCACCCGGTCAGCGCGGTGCAGACCGAGTACTCGCTGTTCAGCCGCGATCCGGAGGACAACGGGGTGCTGGCGACCTGCCGCGAGCTGGGCATCGGTTTCGTGGCCTACTCACCGCTCGGACGCGGATTCCTCTCCGGCGCGATCCGCTCGTTCGAGGACCTCCCCAGCGACGACTACCGGCGGACCGCGCCCCGGTTCCAGGGGGAGAACTTCCAGCGCAATCTGGACGTGGTCGACCAGGTGCACGAACTGGCGCGGCAGAAGGGCGTATCGGCCTCCCAGCTGGCCCTGGCGTGGGTGGCGGCGCAGGGCGAGGACATCGTGACCATCCCCGGTACCAAGAAGCGCAAGTATCTGGAGGAGAACGTGGGCGCGGTGGACGTCACCCTCACCGCCGAGGACCTGGCCGCGCTCGAGCGGGTGGCGCCGCGCGGCGTGGCGGCGGGCGAACGCTACGGCGAGGGTGCGATGGACAAGGTGCACCTCTGACGGTGACTCCCCTGCGCGACCGGGGACGTTCCCGGTTCCCGGAGCGGGCCACGGGCGTTGCGGCATTGACGAGCGAGGTGGGGAGTTGATCGGCTCGGAGGCACCACCCGAGTGGTGTGAGCGCGTTCCGACACGGGTACGCCGGAGCAGGACGTTTCCCCTTCCGGAAAGGTAACCATGGGCCAGCGACACGTCGTTCCCGGAGGCGGTGGCGGCGGCTGGAAGGTGGTCGGCGCGGCCACCGGTTCCACCGAGTCGAGCACCGACACCCAGGCGGACGCGATCGACGAGGCACGCAGGCAGCTGGAGAGCTCTGACGGAGGCGAGATCCTCATTCACGGAATCGACGGATCGGTCCGCGACCGGCGAACCGTGCAGTCGAGCTGACCGAACCCGACGACTCCCGTGGGCGGTCCGGTGGGAACTTCCGGGCCGCCCGCGCCGTCGTGCCGTCGCGACGGAGCCCCGCTGCCGCGGCCCTTCCGGCGCGGCGAGATCGTCGGATCGCGAGGCGGGGACACCTGTCGGAACGGCACCCGTCGGCCCTGGTACCGATCGATCGTGCCGCCGCGCGATCAGTACTCCGACGGCTCCCGCACGGCGCGGAAGCGCAACCGCTGGCCGGGGCGTGCCTGCGCGGCCACGGCCACGTGGGCCGACAGCACGACCGCGATCACGGGATATCCCCCGGTCACCGGGTGGTCCGCCAGGAACAGGGTGGGCTGCCCAGCGGGCGGCACCTGCAGTGACCCGCTGACCATCCCCTCGCTGGGAAGCTCACCGGTCTCGTCCCGGGGCAGCGGCGGTCCGGACAGGCGCATGCCGACCCGGTCGCTGTCCCGGGTGACCTCGAACGGCTCGCGCAGCAGGTGACGCAGCGCTTCGGCGCTGAACCAGTCCTGTCTCGGCCCGGGCAGCACGGGCAGCGTCAGTTCACCGCCGGACGGCGGGGTGACCGGCGCGGCGTCCACGCGCGGGAACTCGCCGTGGGCTCGCCCGACGGGGAGCACGGTGCCCACCGCGAGCGGCTCCGGTCCCAGTCCCGAGAGCGTGTCGGTGGCGCGTGACCCCAGCACGGCCGGGACGTCGATGCCGCCGCGCACCGCCAGATACCCCCGCATCCCCGTGCGACACCGCCCGATCCGCAGCACCGACCCGGTGGGCAGCGTGAGCACGGTGTGACTCGCCACCGCACTCCCGTCCACAGTGATCGGAAACGAGGCGCCGGTCAGCGCGACGGTGAGCACACCGTGGGCGCGCAACCACAGCCCACCCAGCGTGATCTCCACGGCGGCCTCCGACTCCGCGTTGCCGACTAGGCGGTTGGCCAGCCGCAGCGAGCTCCGATCGGCGGCGCCGGAGACTCCCACCCCCATCCCGGCCAGTCCGGTCCGGCCCAGGTCCTGCACGGTCGACAGCGGACCGGGGCGCAGCACCTCCAGCCGTCGGGCGGCCGGCGATCCCCTATCGAGCCCGGCGGTACCGGTGTCCGGCTCGCTCATGACACCTCCTCGAACCGCACCCGCACCCCGGGGCGCAGCAGTGCCGGCGGATCACGGTCGGTGCGCCAGATCTCCAGCTCGGTGCGGCCGATCAGCTGCCAACCGCCCGGCGAGGTTCTCGGGTAGACACCGCTGAACCTGCCCGCCAACCCGACCGAACCGGCGGGCACACCGGTTCGGGACTCCGCGCGGCGTGGGACCTCCAGCCGAGGGTCACCTCCCACCAGGTAACCGAATCCCGGTGCGAATCCGCCGAAGGCCACCCGCCACTCGGTTCCGGTGTGGGCGAGCACCACCTCGCGGGGCGTGAGCCCGGTCAGCTCGGCCACCGCGTCGAGATCCGCGCCGTCGTAGATCACCGGCACCGTGAGCGACCCCCGGTCGGGGAGTTCTTCCCCGACCGACCCGGTTTCGACCCGCTGAGTTCCGGCCCACTGAGTTCCGGCCGCCCCAGTTCCGGTCAACGGCACTCGGCGGATCTCATCGGCGAGCGCGCGCCGGTCGGCGCGCTCGGGATCCAGCGAGACGAGCAGTGTCCGGGCCGCGGGGATCAGGTCGAGGACTCCGGGCAGGCTCCGTTCGGACAGCGCGGCGTGCAGCGCCAGCACCTGTTCCAGCTCGTCCAGTTCCACCAGCAGACCCGCGTCCGCGCAGGGCAGGATCCGCACCGCACCTCCTTGGAGTTTTCCGCTCGAACTTGCCGGGGTGCTCGCTTGGCGGAACCTCCCCCTGGCTCTCGCTCCGGGAGGACCGACATCGAGCAGGAGCACCGGAGAACAGCTCTCAGTCCGCCACGAGTGCGGGCGGCGGGGCGAACGGTTCGATCGGCGTCCCCTGCTCGGCCAGTTTCCGCCGCACGGTGCGGGCGATCTCCACCGCGTCGGGGGTGTCGCCGTGCACGCAGATCGAGTCCGGCGACAGCGACAGCGGAGTCCCGTCCACCGCCTCGATCGGCTGCCCCCGGACGATCCGCAGGCAGCGGTCGGCTATCGCCTCGGGGTCGTGCAGCACCGCGCCGGGACGACCACGCGGCACGAGGGTTCCCTCCGGGGTGTAGGCGCGATCGGCGAACGCCTCCCGGTGGGTGTTCAGCCCCGACTCCCTCGCCAGCCGCAGCCACTCCGAACCGGCCAGGCCCAGCACGGCCATGCCGGGACGGAACCGGCGCACCGCTTCCACGACGGCCTCGGCCTGCTCGGTGTGCGAGACGATGGTGTTGTACAGCGCGCCGTGCGGCTTGACGTAGGTGACCGCGGTGCCCGCCACCCTGGCCAGCGCGTCGAGCGCGCCGATCTGGTAGATCACCTCGTCCACGAGTTCGGCCGGGTCCATGTCGATGAACCGGCGGCCGAATCCGGCCAGATCTCGATAACCGACCTGGGCCCCCACGGCGACCCCGCGCATCGCCGCTCCGGAGCAGGCCGCGCGCAGCGTCCTCGGATCACCCGCGTGGAACCCGCAGGCGACGTTGGCGCTGCTGACGATGTCCAGCAGCGCGGTGTCGTCGCCCAGTTCCCAGCGCCCGAACCCCTCGGCCAGGTCAGCGTTGACGTCCATATCGGGCAACCTCTCACGAGACCGCGCGCGTGATCACGGGGGTCCGAGCACGCCGTCGCACGCTCACCACGGGTCCACGTACGCGGCGGCGCGGACAGGTGCCGACCCGCATGGACTTCCTGCCCCGGTTCGAAGGACCGAAGTCACCGATGTCGCCGAGAGCTTGCGACCCGGTCTCGGGCGGTTCTTTACTCGTGGTGGGAGTGCTTTCGACAGGCATCGCGCGAACGGATTCCGGCGGTGCGCGGGGAAGGGAGCGAATCATGGGCAACCCGGTGGTGCACTTCGAGATTCTCGGCAAGGACGCGGCGAAACTCCGCGACTACTACTCACGGCTGTTCGGTTGGAAGATCGACACGGACAACCAGTTGGACTACGGCATGGTCGAGCGCGAGACGGTCGAGGACGACGGTGAGACCGCGGGCATCGGCGGCGGCATCGCCGCCGTTCCGGAGGGCCACGAGGGAATGGTGACGTTCTACGTGGGGGTCGACGACGTGGAGCAGGCGCTGTCCCAGGCAGAGACCCTCGGCGGCAGCCGGGTGATGGGGCCGGAGAAGGTGATGGACCAGCTGGAGATCGGCCTGTTCGCCGATCCGGAGGGGCACGTGATCGGCGTGGTCAACCCCGGCTCCTGAGGACACCGAAACTTGCGGACCGGCCGCACGGCGCGAGCCGGTTCCCGCGCGATCCGATGCCTTCCAGAACCGGAGCCCGGTGCCACTCCACCGCGCGACGGGCGGGAGCGGCGGATTTAACTCGCACGTCATCGCTGACGGGCTCCGAGGTAACAACCCCGGCCCAGCATGGGAAACATGACCGAGCGAGACTTCGCGGCAACCGACCGCGGCACCGTGACCCGGCGTCCGACCGCCGCGCGTCCCCCGGCGTGGCTCGCCCCCGCAGCGGTGGTTGTCGGCACGACGCAGCTCGTGCTGTTCCAACTGGGGGCCGGACGGCTCGCCGCGTGGATCCTGACCGTCGCGGGTGTGGCGTGGCTGTGCACGACCGCGATCGGCCGGATGCTGCCCGCGCTCGCCCGGCTCGGCGGTCGGAGAACCGAGCAGCGACGGTTCGCGGGCGAACCCACCACGGTGGAGCTCGGCGAGCGGGCGGACCGGGAGCTGTGGCGGGTACGTGCCTCGGTCAGCGACGAACCGGGCGGCCTGGCCGCACTGGCCGGTCAACTGGCCCTGTTGGACGGTGACATCCGGACCATGCAGGTGCACCCGGTCGCCGACGCGGCGGTGGACGAGTTCCTGCTGCACCTGCCCGGCGAGGTCGGCCACGCCGAACTGGTCGAGACGGTAATCAGCGCCGGTGGCCGTGACGTGACCGCCGAACGCACCGGCCCGCGCGAGCTCGACGACGTTCCCACCAGGGCACTGCGGCTGGCGACCGAACTGGTGGAGGGCACCGACGAACCGCGCGGCGCGCTGCGGGCGCTGCTGGGTGACGTCGAGGTGCGCTGGTTGGCCTCGACCGAGGGACTGGGCATGGGCACCGATGAACTGCTCGGACAGTCGATCTGCCTGGACCACCCCGGCGGCGGTGTGCTGCTGCTGCGCCGGAGGGCGGGGGAGTTCACCCCGGCCGAGTTCGCCAGGGCCCGCGCGATGACGGGGCTGGCGGCGAGCCGGAAGGCGCACGCGGGACGTCCCACCGAGGGCCACACGGCGCGCGACGGCTCCGAGTTCGCGGTACGCGGCACCGAGGACTCCGACCTGCCGCTGGTGCGCGAGCTGCACGAGCGGTGCTCGAACGCGAGCAGGCACCGGCGCTACTTCGTGGCGGGAATCCCCACTGACCGACGGCCGGAGCTGTCGCCGACTCCGGCACGAGTCAATTCGCGGCTGGGGGACACACGGCTGGGGGATTCACGGCTGGGGGATTCACGGTTGGGTAGCTCGCTGCTGGCCACTTCGCCCGACGGCGAGGTGGTGGCGATGGGCGATCTCGACCACGACGGCACCACCGGTGAGTTGGCACTGCTGGTGCGCGACGACTGGCAGGGGCTGGGCGTGGGGTCGGCGCTGCGGGACGCGCTGCTGGCGCGTGCCCGCGAGTTCGGACTCGCCCGGGTGAGCGCGCTGACCCAGCTGGACAACACCGCGATGGCGCGCACGTTGCGTTCGGCCGGGTTCAAGCACGTCGGCGCGGACGAGCCGGGCGAGTGGTCCTGGACGCTGGAGCTGCGGGACGGCACGGAGCGGACACGCGCCACGTCCCGGGAAGCGAGCGCGACGGTCCCGGCCGGGCGCACCCTGGCCGAGACCAGCCCGCACTGAGTCGCGGTCAGGCGCTCGCTCCACCGTCGACGACCAGGTCGTGACCGACCACGAAACTCGCCTCATCCGAGGCCAGCCACAGCACCGCCGCGACGATCTCACCGGGATCGGCCAACCTGCCCGCCGGGATACCACCGGTGAGCCTGGCCGAACGCTGCTCCGCGGTCTCTCCCGGCAGGAACGTCATGTCGGTGTCGGAGGCGCCGGGGCTGACGACGTTGATCCGGATGCCGTCCCGAACGTGGTCCCTCGCGGCGGAGCGGCTCATGTTGCTGACTCCGGCCTTGGAGGCCACGTAGGGACCGACACCACCGAACCTGGCGTGGTCACCGATGTTCGATCCGACGTTGACGATGGCGCCGCCACCGTGCTCCCGCATGTGGTTGATCTCGTGCTTCATGCACAGCGCCACACCGGTGAGGTTGACGGCGATCGCGGAGTGCCAGGTGCTTTCCGCCGTGTCGGCGAACGCTCCCGGTTCCGGGAAGACCCCCGCGTTGTTGTGCGCGATGTCCAGAGATCCGTGCCGCCGCACCACGGTTTCCAGCCCGTCGCTCACCGAAGCGGAATCGGTGACGTCGAGGTTGACCGCACTGGCCTCGCCCCCGTTTTCCTCGATCATCCCGACGGTCCGCGCGGTCTTCTCGTCGTCGCGACCCGCGGCGACCACTGTGGCCCCCTCCGCCGCGAAGGAAAGAGCGCTCCTCCGGCCGAGACCGGATCCGGCTCCGGTGATGAAAACCACTTTTCCCTCGAAACGCGAATTCATGATTCGTTCTCCTGATTCCGAATTACCGTTCTCCGCCTGACCGTGAAAACCGAAATGCTCGTGCCCCGAAAAGGGTCGAGCGAATCCTCGGAACCCCAGAAATCCGGGTGAACACATCTACCGAGGAGCCGCCGCACATCCTCCGAAGCAACGGATACCAGGGCAACCCGCACCACATACTTCGTCATGTCGAGCACTATCCCCGGAACATGACAAAGTCCGAAATCTCGGTTGTTCCTCCCCGAAAAGACGCGCAAACTCCGGGCGGAAACGACCTTCCGATTCTTCGGAGTTCTTGATGACCATCGGATCCGGGCACGAGGACGCGCCCGCGGCGGGCCGAGCGGAATGCCGTACGCCACGTGCGAGAGCGGCCTTTTCGCTGCTTGCCGCGACGCAGCTCGTGCTCATCATGGCGATCACCGTGCTCGCGGTGGTGCTGCCGCGCGTCGAGGCGGAACTGGGGCTCTCGACGAGCCGCCTGACCCTGGTCAACGCCGCCTACGGCCTGTCCTTCAGCGGACTGTTGCTGCTGGGAGGCCGGGCCGCGGATCTCTACGGCCCTCGGCGACTGTTCACGACAGGAGTCACGTTGTTCGGTGCCGCCTCCATCACGGCTGGTGTGGCGCCCGGGTTCTGGACACTGACGATCAGCAGGTTCCTGCAGGGAACGGGGGCGGCGCTGGCGGCACCGGCAGCGGTGGCGCTGGTCGGGATCGTGTTCCCCGAACCGCGTCGCCGTGCCCGCGTCTTGGCGGCGTGGGGTGGGATTTCCCCGCTCGGAGCGGCGGCGGGCGTGCTGTCCTCCGGCGTGATCGCCGGCTGGGTGTCGTGGCGTTGGGTGTTCGCGGTGCCGGTGGTCGCCGCCGTACTGGTGTTGGCGCTGACCAGCTCGTTACTACCCGCCGACGGGCCGACCGCGCGGGGTGGGCTCGAGGTCGGGGGCGCGGTTCTGGCGACCGCGGGGCTGACCGCGCTCAGCTACGGCCTGGTCCACGCGGCGGAGCGATCCTGGTTCTCGCTACCGGTGCTCGGTCCGCTCGCGGCGGGTGTGGTGTTGGTGACGTCCTTCATCCTCGCGGAGCGGAAAGCGGCCGACCCGTTGCTGCCGCCGGCGTTTCTGGGCTCGGGGCGCCGACTGGGCGCCCTGTGGGTGATCCTGGTCGGTGCCGCCACGATCTCGACCGTTCTCATGCTGCTGTCGTTGTACTTCCAACAGGTGAAGGGAATGTCTCCGCTCGGCACGGCTGCCGCGTTCCTGCCGTTCAGCCTGCTGTTGTTGCTCACCGGGCTCATCGTGACGCGATTGGTCAACCGGTTCGGGCCGCGCGTCGTCGCGGTTGTCGGTTCGCTGCTCGCCGCCGGAGGAACGGCACTGCTCGGCGGCACGACGGCGGGCGGACCGTACGCGGGTGCTTTGCTGGCCGGGCTGCTGGTCCTGCCGGTCGGGATCAGCATGATGTTCTCCGGTGCGACGGTCCGGGTCTTCTCACCGGGGAGCGAGGAGCGGCCCGGCCTCGCGGGCAGCCTGGTCAACACCGCCATGGAGACCGGGCCGACCGCCGGGTTGGCGCTGTTGGTCTCGCTGGCAACCGCCCACACCGACTCGCTGCTCGCCGAGGGGGCAGCGCCGCGTGTCGCCGAGACGTCCGGGTACTCCTTCGCGTTCGACACGGCCGCGCTGGTCCTGCTCGGCACGGCGGCGGTGGCACTGTGGACACTCCGCGGGACCGGAGGACGGGATCAGTAGTCCGCCGTCCTGTCCCTTGACAGCACACGAGCGGTGTGGGCCAGCGAGGCCAGCGTGATGTGGCGGTGCCAACCGGGATAGGTACGCCCCTCGAAGTCGCGAATGCCGACGGTCCCGCCGATCTCCTCGCTGTCGCGGGCGACCCGCCGGGGGAGCTTGCCGCTCCGCAGCAGAGCATCGACCGACGGGGTGCGTGCGTTCGTCAGCCACATCCGCTCCGGTGGGTTTCGCGGATCCGACCACTCCCCGACCAGACGCAGCATCCGCCGCTTGCCGGTATCGGGGCCGCCGTCCGGTCGTCGTGGGATCGGCTCCACCGGAACGGTCACCGCCGCACTGGTGTGTCGACGGCGGGTCACGGGATCGGTCCACTCCACGTCGCCGCGCAGCCCCCGCACGGCTTCGAGCAGTCGCCGCGCCGTCGTGGGAACGGAACCGTAGCCGGGCAGTGTCGGGTCGGTGACCACGAAACGGTTGTCCGCACGCACCCGCATCAGGAAGGGGAACGGAGCGGCGGCGAGACCGGTGCCGAACAGGTCGAGGTCGACGGAGTCGTTGTCGAACACCACCGGGGCGTCCAGCGGTCCCCAGCGTCGGGCGGCCTCGAAAGCCACGTTGGCCACGGACTGCCCCAGGGTCTCCGCACCCGCCCCGCTGGGGATCGCCGCCCTGCTGCGGCGGTTCCGGTCCGCCAGCCACTCCGTGGTCAGGTAGAGCCGCCAATCGACCGGGAAGGCGGAACTCTCGTCGGTCAACCACAGCCCGAACGCCTGCTGTTTGTTGGCACACGAGAGCACGCCGACCGAGTGGTCCCCGTTCTTCGGTATGGACAGTGGACTCACCACCCAGGCGGCCGGGGTGATCCGCTCCCGCAGGTGGCTCAGCAGCAGTTCGCGCACCGCGTTCCAGTCCCAGGTGGAGCTGTGCACGAAGTGGTGCAGGTTCTGCGCCGCGGCCGCGCCACCGACGCTCGTCGCGATGTTGCGGATGGAGCGACGACCGGTGCTGGACAGCAGGCCACGGACGTACTGCTCACCGCGACGCCGTTGGTCCCTCCTGCGCAACCCCGCGAAAGCGGCCGAGCAGAGCTCCTCGACGACCTCGTCCTCGACGGAGGTGGGGCTGGTCGGAACGGTCATACTCGTTCACACCTTCTCGATACACCGCGTACGACTTCCGCCACCATGCCGGGTGCAGCGGAGATCGACCACGTGTCGGTGGACACGATTCGCCGCGCGTCCGGTGGTTGGGACACCGAAGCGCGGCACCGGAACCCGTGCCGTGCGGGAGTGTCCGATCCGGAATCGGGGTACGGCGGGCGGGAGGGTCTCCGAACCGGCGCGGCGTTTCAGCGCAGCGCACCGAGCGCCGAAGTCGCGACCTGCAGCGTGGTGGCGTTCTGCCACGGCACCGGGGAACGCGCCTGTTGGATGTCCAGACTCGTCCCGGTCCACCAACCGTCGCGGCCGTGGCCGAGCAGCAGGATTCGCCCGGTGAACTCCACCCGCCAGTCGGCACGCATGGCACGACGTATAGGTCGTGTTCCCACCGTGGTCCACAGCACGGCGGGAACACGAGCCGATCGGAGCAGCGTCGCAACCTCGGGAAAACCGCGGTCGCGAAACCTCTTCGGGAGCTACTCGCCTGGGGAGCTACTCGTCGGGGCCGACCCCGCTGGACGATCCCGTGACGATGTCCAGGAAGGACCGCAGCACCGGCGGTGTGCTGCCGCGCCGCCACGAGATCGCGGTCTGGGCCCGCTCCCCGACGTCGCTCAGCGTCAGGAATACGGCACCGGCGCGCTGCAGGCTGCGCATCGAGGCGGGCACCACCGCCACCCCCATGCCACCGGCCACGAGCCCGACGATGGTCTGCATCAGCCAGACGTCGCGCTGCACCACCCGAGGGGTGAAACCGGCGCGTTCGCAGGCCTCGACCACGATCGCGTAAAGCCCCGGCATGCTGCCGTGGCGGGCGGGCAGGATGAACGGTTCGTCGGAGACCTCGTCGAGCCGCACCCGCTCCCGGTCGGTCAGCCGGTGCGTGGCGGGCAGCGCGAGCAGCAGCGACTCCTCGGCCACCGGTCGGACGTGCAGCGCGGGGTCCTCGAACGGGAGGTAGAACAGCCCGGCGTCGATCCGCCGGTCGTGCAACCGGTCCACGATCTCGTCGGGACGCATCTCCTGCAGGTGCAGCGTCACGTCGGGGTACTCGGCCTTGAACCGGCGCAGCATGGGCGGCAGCACCGCGTTCGACGCGGAGGGGATGAACCCGAGCGCCAGCCTGCCCACCAGCCCGCTGCCCACCTCCCGGGTCATCCGGCCCGCCTGTTCCACCTCGTGCAGGATGCGCCGCGCCTCCTCCAGCAGCACCTTGCCCGCCTCGGTGAGCTGCGCGCCGCGCGCGGTGCGGTGCACGAGGGTGGTTCCCAGCTCCGTTTCGAGCTTGCGCAGCTGCGCGCTCAACGGAGGTTGCGCGATGTGCAATCGCGCTGCCGCGCGGGTGAGGCTCTGCTCCTCCGCGATGGTCACGAAATACCGCAGGTGTCGTAGTTCCACTTCCGCCATCCGTCGCAGCACAGCCGTTCCGCATATTTTGATCGTATGACTACCGTCACGAGATGGTATTGGACATATGACTTACGTCAAAGTCAGGCTGCTACCCGACGGTCACCATCCCGTTCGGACCCGAGGACACGCCGCGCGACGCCGCGACCACGCGACGCCGACCGGGCGGGGCGACGGTGTGACCGGCCGGAACTTCCAACCACGTCCAACCCAGCTAGGAGAGTGCTGTGTCGGGTGTTGAGACGACGAGCCGCGCGGGCGCCGCTTGGGTGCTGCCGTTGTGTTGGGCGGCGGTGCTGCTGGACGGCTTCGATCTGGTGGTGCTCGGATCGGTGCTGCCCGTGATGCTCGAGAACGACGTGTGGGGGCTGACGCCAGCGAGCGCGTCGGTGGTCTCCACGGTCGGGCTGATCGGCATGATGGTCGGCGCGCTGACGATCGGAACGGTCACGGACCTGATCGGGCGCCGCAAGGTGCTGCTGGTGGCGGTGACCACCTTCTCGCTGTTCACGCTGCTGTGCGCGGTGGCTCCCTCGGTGTTCGTGTTCGGGCTGCTGCGGTTCCTGGCCGGGCTGGGACTGGGTGGCTGCCTGCCGACCGCGATCACGCTGACCACCGAGTACGCGCGGGGCTCGTGGCGCAGCAGCGCCACCACCACGATCATGACGGGCTATCACGTGGGCGCGGTGCTGACCGCGCTGCTGGGCATCGCGCTGATCCCGAACCTCGGGTGGCACGCCATGTTCGTGGCGGGGGCGCTGCCCGCCGTGGTGCTGGTGCCGCTGATGTGGCGCTACCTGCCCGAGTCCGAGGTCTTCCGGGCCAAGGCGGCGAAGTCCACCGAGTCGCACGGCGCCTCGGCGCGGCAGAGCATCACGCTGCTGTTCCGCGACGGCATGGCCCGCTCCACGCTGGCCTTCTGGATCACCTCGTTCCTGGGGCTGATCCTGGTGTACGGGCTCAACACCTGGCTGCCGGAGATCATGCGCAGCGCCGGGTACCCGCTGGGGACCTCGTTGGGGCTGCTGCTGACGCTCAACGCCGGTGCGGTGGTCGGCCTGGTCGTGGCCGGTCGCGTGGCGGACAAGGCGGGCGTGAAGGGCTCCACGGTCGCCTGGTTCGGCGCGGCCGCCGTGATGCTGGCGCTGCTCAGCGTCCGGCTGCCCGCCTTCGGGCTCTACGCGGCGGTGTTCTTCGCCGGGTTCTTCGTGTTCAGCGCCCAGGTGCTGGTCTACGCGTTCGTGGGGCGCAGCTACCCGGTGGACAGCAGGGCCACCGGGCTGGGCTGGACCACCGGTGTGGGGCGCATCGGCGCGATCAGCGGCCCGCTGATCGGTGGTGCGCTGCTCACGGCCGGTATCGCCTACCCGTGGGGCTTCTACGCCTTCGCGGCCATCGGCGCGCTGGGTGCGCTCGCGGTGGCGATCGCGGCGCGGCCCGCCTCGCACGCCGAGGATTCGGCCGAGGTCACGGCCTCGGAACGGGCGGGCTCGAACGAGTCCGTGGCCGGGGCCAGGAGTTGACGAGCGCGGCACCGTCGCGGAGCGGGTACGACCTGCGGAGCTGATTCGGACGCGGGGAGTCGCCGGTGTTCACCGGGGCTCCCCGCGAACTCTCGGAGCAGCGAGTTACCGCCGCGTTCTCCGTCGGTTCCGGCGTTTCTGCGGGACGCGGCGTCGGTTTCGCCGCAGCATCGAAGGCGGTAACCGTCGCCTACACCTTGGAGTCGACGTGGATTCGGACGGTGTGCTGGACCCGGCCGAGGTGTTCGACGAGCTCGGGGCCGACTACGAGGCGGCGTTCCACGAGGCGCCGCTGGTGTGGCAGGGGCTGCACGAGCTGCTGGCGCGGCTGCGGCCCGGTGACGAGGTGCTGGACCTGGGCAGCGGCACCGGCCGCCCGGTCTCGGAGCGGCTGTCCGGCGCGGGGTTCGAGGTGACCGGCCTGGACGTCTCGGCCACCATGATCGAGCTGGCTCGACAGCGGGTGCCGGGGGCGCGGTTCGAGCTCACCGACATCCGCGACCGGGACTTTCCGCCGGGGTCGCTGCACGCGGTGGTGGCGTTCTTCTCGTTCCTGACGCTGTCGCGCGCGGAGATCCGCACCATGCTGGAGCGGGTGCGGGGCTGGCTCGCGCCGGGTGGCGTGTTCGCGCTGCTGACGGTGCCCGGCGACATCGAGCAGCGGGTGGTGCGCTTTCTGGGGTACCCGATCCACGCCACCAGCTTCGCCGCCGAGGAGTGGCCGCGGCTGCTGGAGCGGGCGGGCCTGGAGGTGCTGCGGGACAGCTCGGAACCGTTCGTCCCCACCGGACGGAGCGGTGCCGAGACCGAGCAGCACCAGCTGCTGCTCGCCCGCAAGCCCTAGAATCTCGTCGTCTTCCGAGATCCCAGTCCTCTTCCAAGGTCCCAGCCCTCTTCCAAGGTCCCGGTCCTCTTCCAGCGCCGCTCTCCCCGCCACCCTCCCGGCGATTTCTCGAGAAATTGACGCCCGCCGAGGCCAGGCGCCCCGGCATCCCTCGCGTCGATTTCTCGAGAAATTGACGAGGTCCAGGTCGGGGCGGCCCGGGTGTCCCGCCACTGTGTCGGGGGCTGGTCGGGACACCCGGACCATGACCGCGGGCCGCGCCAAGGCGGCGATGCCGGAGCTCGGAGGGGTTCAGGGCCTCTGGAGCCGCCGCAACCCGGCCAGCACCCGGCCCATGACGACCAGGTCCGGATGCTCGGCCACGCTCCCGGGCCCCGGCTCGACACTCCAGGGCTCCCCGGCCCCGGCAGCAAGTCCGGTACCGGTCGCGGTACCAGCCGCCGCACCAGCCTCGGCAGCAGCGGGAACCACCGACGGCGCCACCGGCCCCGGCACCGCCGGGGCGAACAGGTGCGGCTGCTCATCCGGATCAACCAGCGGCCACCCGATCAACTCCACCGTGGGCCGCTCCTCCCGGAAATACGGCCGCAATCGCAACGCCGCCAACCCGCGTGCCGCCGGACCACTGCCCCCGGCATGGCGCGGACGCCAGGCGCCCCGCCGCGACCAGCACCGCAACACCACCGTTACCCCGGCCAACACCAACGCGGCACCCACCGGCCACACCGAACCCACCATCACCGGGCACCACCACCCTCATCACCCAGCACACCCGCATCGACCACACCATCCACGGGCCCACCACCGAACGAGACCGCCGCCGCGTGCTCCCGCAGCTGCCGCGCCACCCGCTCCAGCACCACCGCCGTCTCCGCGCACTGCCGCGCCGTAGCCCGACCACCAGCCAAGTCGTAGGCCACCCGCTCCAGCACCCACCGCTCGTGCCGCAGCGCGATCACCAACCTCGCCCGCTCACCGGTCACGACCGCACCACCCTTCCGGCGCGCCGCTCGACCTCGGCCAACGACTCCAACCCGACCAGCTCCCGAGTCCGCTCGTCGCAGTCGCGACACGTGCCCCACAACCACGCCACCTCACCCGTCTCCGCCGACACCTCGGCACCGCACAACGTCGACACCACCACACCCTCCGGAAACTCCACCCCCGGCAGCGGCACCACATCCCCACTCGCATGCCGAGCACCACCACCCGGCACCCACACGAACGGATGCGACACGAGCGATCACTCCTTACTCTGATCAGCACCACACCGGTACCAGTGGTGCGTTTGGTTCTGTACCAGATTGTTTTAGGGCACCAATTTGCCGCAATGCCCTGATCAGGTGATCTTCAAACGCCGAGTTCAGCTGGTTATGCTGTGGTGCATGGCTGGTACCACCCCGAAAGCGCGTGCACTCGGCGCCGAGTTGCGTTCCGCGCGTGAAGCGGCGGGAATGGGTCTACGGCAACTGGCAGAGCTGCTCGAAACCTCGCACGCGACGGTTTCCCGCTGGGAAAGTGGACAACGGGCGCCGAAGCCCGAGGACGTGACCGCCTACCTCACCACCGTGGGTGGGACCGCCGAGCAGCGCGAACAACTGGCTGACCTGGCCAGAGATCCGGACGGTTCGCACTGGTTGTCCGTGGGAATGCCCGAGCAGCACCGGCAACTGGCGACCCTGCTGGAGATCGAACGGGAGGCGAGTCGGATCACGACAGTCTCACCACTGCTCATCCCGGGCTTGTTGCAGACGGCCGATTACGCACGAGCGATCATGACGACCGGCGGAGTCCCCGCCTCCGAGATCGACACCCGAGTCGCCGTGCGGATCGGACGACACGACGCCATTGTCCGCAAAACCCCGGCACACCTGCGTGCGTTCATCGGTGAAGGCGTGCTCAACCAGTTGATCGGCGACAGCGAGATCATGGTCGATCAGCTACGGGCGCTGCTCAAATACGCCGAACTCGACAACGTCGAACTACGGGTGATACCCACCAGATGCGGCTGGCACCCGGGACTCGAAGGTCCGTTCTCACTTGCCGAATTCGACGGAACCCGCTCCCCTATCGTTCATCTGGAAAACCGGGTCTCGGCATTGTTCCTGCACGAAAGCGATGAAATTCAAGCGTATCTGGACGCCCTGGACAGGGTATGCGAAGTCTCCATGAGCCAGATCGAATCCACAGAGCTCATCGGAGACGCCATCAACGGAACGGAGAGCACACAATGACCACACCGCACAGCTGGCGCAAGTCAACCCGCAGCACTAACACCGACAACTGCGTCGAGGTCGGGCGGTTAGCCGACGGCGCGGCCGTCCGCGACACCAAGAACCGCGCAGCCGGACACCTCACCACCACCCGAACACAGTGGACAGCCTTCATCACCGCCCTCAAAATCAACCGCTTCGACTGAGCTCAGCCGTTCAGACCGTCCCGGAAAGTGCGCGCGCACCGGGACGGTCCTTTCGGTCGGCCACGTTTTGACCGGAAAGAAGGTCTTCCGCGACGGGTTCGTCCGCTGAAGAGCACTCGCTGTCGGTCGGCGACGCTACCGTCGCGCCATGCAACAGCTCCCCACTCTCCCCACGATCCGCGCGCAGGCCGAACAAACCGTCAGTCGCACCCAGGACGTGGCCCGCAGCGACGGGGGCAAGGATCCCGGGTCCGCCCCGGAGCAGGATGAGGCGCTCCACCGCGCACAGTGCGTCCTTACCGAAGCCGCCAGCCACACCGCAGGAGGCCGCGCGGTGACAATCCTTCCCGGCGGCGTGTTACCGGAGACGCGTGGGGAATGGAGACCGAGACCCACAGCGAGTTCGGCGCCAGACGTGCCGCACAACCGCCGGTCGCCGGGCTGCCTCTGCCCGCGATCACTACCGCGAGCGCCGCGGACGAGCGTGCCACCGGCAGGCAAGCCACACCCTTCACTCGCGCCGAGACGGAAACACAGGCAGGCACCGTGAGCAGCCTCGAAAAGCTCGGCGAACAGCTGGCCCTGGTGCTGACCAAACTCGCCGAAAGCCAGACCGCTCTCGCCCGAGCCCGCCACCGGATCGGCGAAAGCGGCCAGACCCTGGCCGCCGTCGTCGACGAGCACACCCACCCCGACCTGTCGGCCGGCATCCCGGCCTACCGCGAAGCCTGGTCCACCACGACCGAGACCAGCCAAACACTCGTTTCGGTCGACAAGACCATCCGCACCTACATGACCAGCATCGGTGCCCCCGGAGCCGAGACCGCCGGAGTCCCCAGCGATGACGAGGCGAGCCCACCGATGGTCGCCACACCCTCGTCGGAGAACACAGCGCAGCCCGACCAGCCGCACGAGTCCACCCCCGAGTTCGGCAGCCCCCAATGGCTCGCTGCTGTCGGTAAGCGCATCCCGCCCTCGAACAACTACAGTCCGACCCGGGCTATCGCCTTCGATGATCACGGCAACGAAATCATGTCGCTATCAAGCTCTACCGAGCAGGAACTCGGTTATGCTGCCCAGGACTTCTTGACCAAGTCCAAGCAGTTCCCTCCGGTTTCTCCGCCGGGCAGCAAGATCGACAGCACCGATCATGCCGAGACGAAGCTGGCCATGTGGCTGCGTCAGCAGCGAGAACGCGGAAGCACCATCACGCACATGACCGTCGTCATCAATCATCCCTACGTCTGCGGGCCACCGCTGGGATGTCAGCGTGCCGTGCGGGCGCTGCTGCCCCGAGAGGTCACCATGACTGTCGTCTCCGCCGTCTCTCAGCGAGAATGGCCCTTGAAGGGAGTGGCCCCACAATGATCTTGAACGCGGTGATCCACGGGACCTACCACTACGGTGAGTCCCCCCAGCAGGTCGAAGCGCTGATCAACAAGGTCCTGTACGACCTGGACCCGGGCACCCCGTGGGAAGCGATGGCCCCCGGCGAAGATGCCTACTTCAGCTTCGCCACCGCTCGTCACGATGCGGATACCTTCGACTGGTGGCCGGACAACTACCTGCAGATCGCGACGAATCCACGCACCGGCTTCGGCGCGCTGACCTGGACACACACCGAAGAGCGCCAAGTGGCCGACTCCCTTTACGGCCACCGGTGGGTCTCGGTCAACCCGCGTCCTCCCCGGGACCCCGCAGTCATCGGTGACCCGGGATACCCACGCTGGTTCCACCCCGCCTACACCATCCCACTCGACCACGTGGAAGCCGCGATCCGCGAGTTCTGCCGCCGTGGAACAGGTGAGCGGCCCGAATGCATCCTGTGGTCCTCGGACGGTGACGATCTCGGCCGGCTGTACGTAGACGCACACCAATACCGAGCCATGCTGCGCAACGCCGCGTAGCCCCGATGAGCTTGGCGGCGGTGATCAGCTGCTTCCTACCTGGATCGGCGCGTGCGCCGACTTCACCTAGCCCACGGCGCGGCTCTCCGCGCCACCAAGAACCGCACCGCCCTCAAGACCAACCGCTTCCGCTGACCACCAAACACCACGGCCCATGACGGCGTCCCCGGTAGCCACCCCGGCCCGGAGGGAACCGTCAATTTCTCGCGAAATCGCCGGGAACCGGGCTCCCGGCCTCCTCCCACAGCCGAGTGGCGATTCGCCCGGCCGGGTCATCACTCACTTCGCGGTAGCCGGTCCCCGCCCACAGCGCCAACCCGTCCTGATCGGCCTGCGCTGCCGCGGCGGCGCGCAGCGGTTTGGTGAGCTGGTTGACCTCCGGGTAGGAGGCCGGGGCGGTGGCGTCGTGCTCGGCGATGAACCGGTTGCGCAGCCCGCGCGCGTTCCTGCCCGAGAACGCCCTGGTCACGGTGGTCTCGGCGAAGCGCGGGTCGATCAGCGCGTCCTTGTGCGGCCCGTTCGTCCCGGCCTCGGGGCAGCGCAGGAAGGCGGTGCCCAGCTGCACCGCCGTGGCCCCCGCCCGCAGCGCGTTGGCGATGTCGATGCCGTCGGAGATCCCACCGGCCGCGAGCAGCGGCAGCTCGGTGGCCGCCCGCACCCGCACGAGCAGTTCGATGGTGCTCACCTCGTCGTCCGGGGTGTCCACGTGGAACGTCGCGCGGTGGCCGCCCGCTTCGGTGCCCTGAACCGTGAGGGTGTCGGCACCGTTGCGCTCGGCGTGCAGCGCCTCGTCGACCGTGGTGACGCTGGCCACCACGTGCGTGCCCACCCGGTGCAGCCGCCGCACCAACTCCTCGGGCGGCGGACCGAACGTGAAGGAGACGATCGGGACCGGTTCGCGTTCCAGCATGTCGAGCTTCTCCTCGAACCGGTCGCGGTCGGCCGGGTCGGGCTGCGGCAGTTTCGCGGCGTAGCGCTCGGCCTCGCCGCGCAGTTCAGCCAGGTAGGCGGCCACCTCCTCGGCGCGGTCGGACGGCGGCCCCGGCACGAACAGGTTGACGCCGAAGACCGGGATATCGCCGCGCAGCCGTTCGATCTGCTCCCGCAGGGTTTCCGGGGTCTTGTAGCCCGCCGCCAGGAAACCGGTGCCGCCCGCCGATGCCACGGCGGCGACCAGTTCCGGTGTGGACGGTCCGCCCGCCATCGGCGCGGCGATCACGGGGAGCCGCAGCTCGGAGAAATCGAACACCGCGTGCGCTCCTGGTTCTCGAGGAAGTCGTGTTCCGGCCCACCAGCGGCGAACCGTGCCGGACGACGGGACTACCCGCTGAGGCGAGGCGACGACCGTGCGGCCCGGCGAGATCCACGGTCACAAAGCCGGAACCGCCGCGCAACAGCGGCGCGGATGAAATCCGGCACAACGTGCCGGGCTTGTCGGCCGTCAACACACCAGGGGTGAAATCCCGGTAGCCAACGAGCGCGAGAGCTCGACGTCGCTTCCCGAGCGGCGGCCGGGGACGCCGAATACCGCTAACCCCGCACCCCGGTGGAACCGAGCCGCCCCGCCAGGTCCCGCACGAGCGTTCGCAGCAATGCGACGAGTCGTTGTTCACGTTCCCGGCTGTGTCGGGCCTTGAGGAGGGTGACGCTGACCGCGGCGGTCGTACCGCTGCGGGTCGAGACCGTGCCGGCCAGGCAGAATATGCCCTCGCCCGCTTCCTCGTCGTCGACGGCGTAGCCCCTGGCGCGGATCTCGGAAAGCTGCCGATCCAGTTCGGCGCGGGTGCGCACGCTGTTCGCGGTCAGCCGGGGCAGCTCCTGGTCCGTACCGAGCCGTTCCGCCAGCTCGCGCTCGCTCAGCGTGGCGAGCATCGCCTTGCCCACCGCGGTACACGTCGCGGGCAGGTGACGACCGACTTCGGAGACCAGCCTGATCGGGTGGCCTCCACCCCTGCGTGCCAGGTAGACCACGTCGGAACCGTCGAGCACGGCCAGCTGGAGGGTCTCCTCCTCGTCCTCGGCCAGCTCGAGGCAGGCGGCGTGGAACTGCTGGACGAGGTCGACACCCGCGAGATACGCCTCGCCGTACTCCACCAGCCGCTGGCCGAGGCAGTACTCCCCGTCCACCTGACGCAGCAGCCCTCCCTGGGCGAGGGCGTGGCACACGTTGGACACGGAGGACTTCGCGATCCCCAACCTCCGGCCGAGCTCGCTCGGCCCGAACGACTCATCCCGGTTCGCGGCGAGCATGTCCAGAACCGCCACCGCACGCGTAACCGCGGGCGCGAGAGAGCGGTCGCCGTCCCCCTGACCCGATTCGTTCTCCACGATCCGTGCTCCTCCTCAGCCGGTCCCTGCGCCGCATCCTATTTCCCACCTCGGATTGACACAGATCACAGCGGCCCATATCGTTCAGCATGTTGTCTACCGTTCAGCATACTGACCATTACGAGTGATGGTCGCCCGAAACAACTCAAGGAGAGGCGCAGTGCACCTGGTTCGTTACGTGGATCCCGGGACGGGCACGGCCCGCGTCGGCCGCCACGAAGGAGACCGCGTCAACCCCCTGCCCTCGGCGGAAAGCGTCGCGGAACTGTTACGCCTGTCCGCGACCGAGCTCCGCGAGCTCCTGGAGCGCGACACCTCCGCCGACTCCACGCCCGAATCGGGCGCTCGGCTGCTTCCTCCCATCGACGGCCGCACCGAGGTCTGGGCGAGCGGCGTGACCTACGAACGGTCTCGGGGTGCGCGCGTCGAGGAGAGCGACGCGGGCACCGTCTACCTGCACGTCTACGACGCGCAGCGGCCCGAGCTGTTCTTCAAGGCACCGGCGTGGCGCGTGGTCACGGACGGCGACCCCGTCGCCATCCGCGCTGACTCGCCGCTCAACGTCCCGGAGCCGGAACTGGCGCTGGTCGTCAACAACCACGGCGAGATCGTCGGCCTGACCGCGTGCAACGACATGAGCTCACGCTCCCTGGAAGGGGAGAACCCGCTCTACCTGCCGCAGGCCAAGGTCTACAACGGCAGCTGCGGACTCAGCGCGGGCATCAGGCCGATCTGGCAGGTGGAGGACCCCACCGACCTGCGCATCCGCATGACCGTGCGACGGGACGGGGACGAGGTGTGGCGCGGGGAGACCTCCACCGCGAAGCTGCACCGAACCCCGCGGGAACTGGTGGACGCGCTGTTCGCCGAGACCGACTTCCCGGACGGTGCCGTGCTGGCCACCGGCACCGGGATCATTCCGGAACTCGACTTCACCCTGGCCCCCGACGATCTGATCGAGATCGAGATCGACGAGGTGGCGAGGCTGTCGAACCACGTCGTGCGGGGGCGGGAAACCACCTCCTGGTTCACCGAATCCCCCGACCAGCCGAAAGCGAGGGCGTGATGACCACGGTCACCATCCCGGAGGAAACCGACCTCCCCGCACTCGAACGAACGCTCGACGCCGCGCGCGAGGCGGCCGGACCGCTCGCCGCGCTGCGTCCCTCCGAAAGGGCCCTGCTGCTCCGGGCGGCGGCGGACGCGCTGGACGCCGCGACCGAGGAGCTCGTCTCGCTGGCCGAGAGCGAGACGGCGCTGCCGCGCCCCCGCCTCACCGGCGAGGTGGGAAGATCCAGCGGACAGCTCAGGATGTTCGCCGCGGCACTCGAGGACGGCGGGTACCTGGAACCCGTCATCGACACGGCGACCGAGAACGGCAGGCCCGACCTGCGGCGGATGCTCGTGCCGCTCGGACCGGTCGTGGTGTTCGCCGCGAGCAATTTCCCGTTCGCCTTCAGCGTCCCGGGCGGTGACACCGCCTCGGCGCTGGCGGCGGGATGTCCGGTGGTGGTCAAAGCGCACCCCGGACACCCACGGCTGTCCGAACGGGTCGGCGAGCTCCTCGCCGGAGCGCTCCGCGCCTCCGGCGCCCCCGAAGGCACTCTCGCGGTGGTGCACGGGCAAGACGCCGGCCTGCGCGCGTTGACCGATCCGCGGGTCAAAGCGGCCACGTTCACCGGCTCGGAGGCGGGCGGAAAAGCACTGCTGGACGCGGCGAACTCCAGGCCCGACCCCATTCCTTTCTACGGCGAGCTGGGCAGCCTCAACCCCGCGTTCGTCACCCCCGCCGCGCTGCGCGCACGCGGCCCCGAGATCGTCGAGGGGTACGTGGCGTCCTTCACCCTCGGCGCGGGACAGTTCTGCACCAAGCCCGGCCTGCTGTTCCTGCCCTCGGGGCACGGCGAACGGCAGCGCATCGTCGACGCGGTGGAGCGGTCGGCTCCCGCCACGATGCTCAACGAGCGGATCAGGGACGCGCACGCATCCGAACGCGAGCGGTTGACCACCGTCCCCGGAATGCGGGTGCTGGCCACCGGCGCCCCGGCGGACGAGCGGGTACCCGCCACACTGCTCGAAACCACCGTGCCGGAACTGCTGGCCGATTCCGACTCCGCGCTCACCGAGTGCTTCGGCCCCACCTCGATCGTGGTGACCTACGAGAACCTCGCGGAGCTGCGGGAGGCCGCCGAGGCGTTCACGGGAAACCTCACCGCCACCCTCCACTGCGAGGCCGAACGACCGTCCGATCCGGACAACGAGGTGGTTCCTCCGCTGCTGGAAGTGCTGCGCGAGCGCGTCGGCCGGGTGGTGTTCAACGGCTGGCCGACCGGGGTCGCGGTCACGGCGGCCATGCACCACGGCGGTCCCCACCCCGCCACCACCGGGTCGGTGCACACCTCCGTCGGCACCACGGCGCTGCGGCGGTTCCTGCGCCCGGTGTGCTTCCAGTCCACTCCCCAACCGCTGCTCCCGGAGGAACTGGCGGACCACAACCCGCTCGGGCTGCCCCGCCTCGTCGACGGTGAGCGGAGCACGTCCCCGGTCAGGAGGCCGTTATGAACGACGAGGACAACCGCAGCAGGCACTGGTTCGGCGAGAGCGGCAGAGGCGGTTTCCTCCACCGCTCGTGGATGCGGGCCCAGGGGTTCACCGACGAGGTCTTCGACGGACGTCCGGTCATCGGGATCTGCAACACCTTCTCGGAGTTCACACCGTGCAACGCGCACCTGCGAAGGCTGGCCGAGAGCGTCAAGCAGGGAGTCTGGCAGGCGGGCGGATTTCCCGTCGAGTTCCCGACGATGTCGCTCGGCGAGACGCTGCTGCGCCCCACGGCCATGCTCTTCCGAAACCTGCTGTCGATGGACGTGGAGGAGTCGCTGCGCGGCAACCCCGTGGACGGAACGGTGCTGCTGACCGGGTGCGACAAGACGACCCCCGGGTCGATCATGGGAGCGGCCAGCGTGGACCTGCCCAGCCTGGTGGTCACGGGCGGCCCCATGCTCAACGGCAAGTTCCGAGGCTGCGACATCGGTTCGGGAACGGCCGTGTGGCAGTTCACGCAGGACGTCAACGCGGGCAGGATGAGCAAACAGGACTACCTGGCCGCCGAGTCGGGCATGTCCCGGAGCAACGGGCACTGCATGACGATGGGCACCGCATCCACCATGGCCTGCCTGACCGAGGCTATGGGCCTCTCGCTCCCGGGGTCCGCCGCGATACCGGCCGTGGACTCCCGCCGTTACGCCACCGCGCAACGCGCCGGACAGCGGATCGTCGAGATGGTCGGTGAGGACCTGCGGCTCAGCAGAGTCGTGACCGAACCCGCGATGCGCAACGCGGTGGTCGCCAACGCGGCGCTGGGCGGATCCACCAACGCCGTGGTCCACCTGCTGGCCATCGCGGGCAGGGTGGGGCTCCCGCTGACGCTGGACGACCTGGACGCGATCAGTCGTGACGTGCCGTGGTTGGCGAACCTGCAGCCCTCGGGCGAGTACCTGATGGAGGACTTCTACTACGCGGGTGGGCTGCCCGCCGTCCTGGCCGAGCTGACCGATCTGCTGGACGAACGGGCGGTCACGGTCACCGGGCACGGGCTCGTCGAGGCTGCGTCCGGCGGGGAGCGGGTGCCCGGCACCGAAGTCATCCACCCGCGTGCGGAGCCGCTCGGCCTCGGCGCGGGGACCGCGGTGCTGCACGGCAACCTCGCCCCGAACGGAGCGGTCGTCAAGCAGTCCGCGGTCTCCCCCGCGCTGGCGAACCACCGGGGCAGGGCGCTGGTGTTCGACAGCATCGAGGAGTACGACGCCGTCGTCGACGACCCCGAGCTGGACGTGGACGCGGACACGGTGCTCGTGCTGCGGAACTCCGGACCACGCGGTTACCCCGGAATGCCCGAGGTCGGCAACCTCACCATTCCCCGCAAACTCGCCGAGCGGGGTGTGGACGACATGGTGCGCATCTCCGACGCGCGCATGAGCGGAACCGCCTACGGGACCGTGATACTGCACGTCTGCCCCGAGTCCGCCGTGGGCGGACCGCTCGCGCTGGTGCGGACCGGTGACCGGATCGAACTCGACGTGGCCTCCCGTCGGCTGCACCTCGACGTGCCCGATGAGGAACTCGCCCGTCGGCGTTCCGAGTGGCGACCCACCACGCGGCAGGAGGAGCGCGGCTGGGTGAAGCTCTACACCGAGCACGTCCTGCAGGCCGACCAAGGCTGTGATCTCGACTTCCTGGTCGGCTCCAGCGGCCCGACGGTGGCGCGGCAGTCCCACTGACGGTCCCGGGACGCCCCCGTCCCGCGTTCAACCGCGCGCGAGCCCCTCGGCGGCTCGCGCGCCGCATCCCCCTCCCCTTTTGAAACCGCTTCCGGCGATGCGCGCCGCCACCGGTTTCGAGGAAACCCGCATCGAGGAGCTTCCCGTGGAAACGACGACGGAGCCCGTCTACGGAATCATCCCGCTGCTGGCGATAGCGGTCGCCGCGGTGGCCCTGCTGCTGTTACTGATCGTGCGGTTCAAACTGCACGCCTTCATCTCGTTGGTACTGGTCAGTCTGCTCGTAGGACTGGCGACACGGATACCTTTCGACGAACTGGTGGACACGCTGCTCACCGGGTTCGGCGACACGCTGGCGAACGTGGGGCTGCTGGTCGGCCTGGGAGCCATGATCGGGCGGCTGCTGGAGATCAGCGGCGGTGCACGGGTCCTGGCGGACACGTTGATCAACCGGTTCGGCCCGCGACGGGCTCCGCTCGCCCTGGGACTCGCCTCCCTGCTGTTCGGTTTCCCCATCTTCTTCGACGCCGCCTTCGTGGTGCTCCTCCCGATCGTATTCAGCGTGGCGCGACGGTTCGGCGGCTCGTTGCTGCTGTACGCCCTCCCCACGGCCGGGGGTTTCCTGGCGATGCACGCCCTGGTCCCACCGCATCCCGGTCCGGTGGCGGCTTCCGAGCTCCTCGGAGCCGACGTCGGCCTCGTGCTGCTGCTCGGTCTGCTCGTGGCCGTGCCGTCCTGGTACGTGGGTTCGTACGTCTTCTCCAAGTTCATCGGTCCCCGTATCGACGTTCCGGTGCCGGTGCTGGGCGCTTCATCCGAAGTGGACCAGGACGCGGCGGGTTCGGAGGAGGCCGCTCCGCTACCCCGATTCGGCACCGTCCTCGCGGTACTGCTGCTGCCGCTGGTGATGATCTTCCTGCACACGGGGTTGGAAACACTTCGAACGGTGGGAGCGGTCGACTCGGACGCGGCGTGGGTGCGTCCGCTGCTGCTGCTCGGGGAGACACCGATCGCGCTGCTGGCCACCGCGATCGTCAGCATCGTCGTGTTCGGACGCGGACGCTCCCGGACGAACGTGGAGCGGATCGTCAACGGAGCGCTCGGGCCGGTGTGCGCGATCATCCTCATCACCGGCGCCGGTGGGATGTTCGGAAGCGTGCTCCAGGCCAGCGGAATCGGCGACGCCCTCGCCGAGACGCTCAACGCTGCCGGATTCCCCCTGATAGTGGCCGCGTTCGTGATCGCGACCGGGCTGCGCGTGGCACAGGGTTCGGCCACGGTGGCGCTGACCACCACCGCCGGGCTTCTCGCGCCGACGGTCGCTGCCGTCGACGGACTCTCCTCGCTGTACCTGGCGCTGCTCGTGCTGGCGATCGCGTGCGGCTCGATGGTGCTGTCGCACGTCAACGACTCGGGGTTCTGGCTGGTGGGACGTTTCCTCGGCCTCGATGTGAGCACCACGCTCAAGACGTGGACCGTGATGGCCACGCTGGTCGGCGGAACCGGTTTCCTCCTGGTGCTGCTCATCAGCGCGTTCGCCTGATCTCGGTCCGGACTCACCGGACGGCGCGGCCGGTCGATTCGTCGGGGGCATGGTGCACCGGGCTCGGTGCACCACGAGAAACCCGGCGCGAACCGGACGAACCAGGGCCGGACCCGGTTCTCGTGGGAGAGAAACGACTCGCCGGAAAGGACCGACGTGGTGTAGTACTCGCTCGACGTCGGTCCTGCCGGAGCGAGAGGCCGCGGCAGGTTCCGCCGACCCGACCACTGCCACGAGGACGTTCACCGATGACCAGAACCGTGCGAGCCGAGTTCGACGAGCGGACCGTCACCGTCTACCAGGCGTACCGCCCGGAGATCGCCGACGCCGCGCTGCGGGCGGGAACGTTCGTCGCACCGTTCAAGCGCGACCGCATGACCTGGATCAAGCCTTCGCTGCTTTGGATGATGTACCGCTGCGGCTTCGGCACCAAACCCGACCAGGAGCGGGTGCTGGCCGTGCGGCTGCGGCGGGAGGGTTTCGAGTGGGCGCTGGCCCACTCCTGCGCCAGCTCGTTCGACCCGAAGCGCTACCGCGACCACGAGCACTGGCGCGCCCACCTGGCCGAGAGCCCGGTGCGGGTGCAGTGGGACCCCGAGCGCGACACCGCCATGCGCCCCACCGAGCGGCGGGCGATCCAGGTGGGGCTGGGCGGTGACGCGGTGCGGCGCTACGTCGACGAGTGGATCGTGTCGGTGCACGACCGCACCGAGCTGGCGGGCGAGCTCCACCGGCACCATCGGGACGGCGATCACGAGGCGATGCGGCGGCGGCTGCCGGTGGAGCGGGAGTACCCGCTGCCGGAACGGATCCGCACCGTCATCGGCGGGGACTGAACACCAGGGGAATCGCTCGGCGTCGTTGGGACACCCGATCTGGGTCGCCACCTCGCGCGGTGGGAGAGACCCCGCGGGCCGAGCACCGGGACGACCGGGGTCGGTAACCGCGACGAGCGGCCCGCGCGGCCGGGAGAGGAGCTCCCGACCGCGCGGCGGGGTGACTCACTGGGAGACCCGCACCCAGTCGATCAGGTAGCGGGCGCTGCCCGAGGCGACCTTGTCCACCGTGGACTGCGGGAGGCCCGGGTAGGGCTGGGTGACCCCGTTGACGCCCTGCGGGTAGGAGCCGCCGAGCGCGAAGTTGAGGATCATGTACTGCGGATCGTCGTAGACCCAGGTCCAGCCGTTCCGCTCGATCTCGGCCTTGGTGATGCGGTAGATCTGCCTGCCGTCGACGAAGAAGGTGAACCCGCCGTTCCACCAGTCGGCACGGTAGGTGTGCCAGCCGCCCGGATCGCCGTTGGGGAAGGACTGGCTGGCGTTGACCGGGGTGTCGCCGTGGTACTCGGGGCCGTGCAGCGCGACGCTGGTCCACGGCTCGCCGACGTTCTCCATCACGTCGACCTCACCGTTGGTGGGCCAGGGCTCGCCCTCGTCGATCTTCGCGCCCAACGACCACCATGCGGGCCACAGTCCGGCCGCGTTGGCGTTCTCCGGCAGTTTGATGCGGGCCTCGTACCTGCCGTAGGTGAACTCGAAGCGGTCCTGCGTGCTCACCCGGCCGGAGATGAAGTCGTAGCTGCGGCCGTCGGGCGCCTGGTGGCCGGGCCGGTAGCGGGGGTGCAGTGCGAGCGTGCCGCCGCTGGCACCGGCGACGTTGTGGTCGATGTAGATGGTCTCCGGGGAGTCGACGTAGGCCTGCTGCTCGTTGTTGACCGTGCCGAAGTTCTCGCCGGTTTTGAGGACCTTCCACTTGGAGCGGTCGAGGTTGTTGCCCGAGAAGTCGTCGAAGAAGGTCACCGCGGACGTGCCCGCGGAGTCGGCCGGGCTGGCGGCGCTGGTGGCGGATACCGACAACAGGGCGGTCAGCGCCAGAGCGGCGCCACCGACCAGTTGCTTCCTTCGTCCAGGCATCGAAACTCTCCTCGCTTGGGGTGACGGAGCGGGTGCACCCGAACAACGATGCTGGTGGGGAGAGGTTGAACGGTAAAGACGGTATCGATCAAGTAACACGAAGTTGCGCCGGAAGGCCGATCGGGCGGCGACGATCGGGCGTGCTCACGGGGCCGAGAACGAGCGAGTGTGAGAACTTGACGTTCTTTCCCCGAAGCGGTGCCGGTACGTGGTGGTCGGTTCCGGCCGGGAGTACCTCCCGGTGGAGATGCGCCGTGTTCCAACCGTCACGCCAAGGCTCATCCACCGCCGGCACGTCGACAGGTAGATCAACGATCCAGTTCGATCCTGTGCTCTCGCAGGTCGAACTCCTCGAAGTGCTCCTTGGTGTTCTTCGCCGCGAGCATTCTGACGTGTCCGTCGTACTCCAGGAAATTGGAGAAGTACACCCTCACTACATTCCCGTCCAGCGAAGCCGCACAGGAAAAATTGTCACCCGGGGAAACGCAGTACAGGAGGTCTATGTCCTCGGCCACGTCCTCCAGCTCGCACAGCAGGGAAGGACCATCGCCGGTATACGTGACCAAGACGTGCCCGAAAGACCCCCAAGGCGTACCGCGACATCTTTCCAGAAAACGGTCGTCCACGTCATCGGGATGACACAGTTTTTCGTTCTCAACTACCCGCCAGTCGACATGACTTCCGGCCCACGGGAAGGAGTTGAGGTAACTCTCGAAGCGCCCCGAAACCCTTTCGTCCAGGGCGATCACTTCGTGCTCTTGTATCCATTCTTTGATTTGCGGCCTGTCCAGATACATCGACACCCCTCCGGAAAATCACGAACACGAGAAAAGAAAACATTGCCGGGCGGATCCACGACAGGCGCACATCCACCGGGGTCACCCCCACGAAGCCGGGCGAACCCGACAGCGGGTCCGGTTCAACCGACTTCGGTGATCTCGACCCCAAAACTTTCCCATAGCTCGGAAACCAGTTTCCGTCGCGCGTAGCGCACCAAGCCGCGCGCCCACCACCTTCCCTCGTCGAACTTGGGAAATACATCCGGAATCAGCAGTGGCCGAAAGCGGGCGTCGATGATCTCCACCCTGGTACGAAACACCACCATTCCCGAGAACTCCTGCAGCTCAGGGGTGTTCAAAGCAACCTCAATACTATCTCTTAATGTTCGATCGTTAAAGTAGTCCTCCCTATCGTAGGGATACCCCTTATCGCAGTCCGCAACGAAACGGTCCCATCGCCCCAGCAAGGCATCCGGCTCCAGATCCCGCCATTGCCCAGAGTCTCGGACAACCCCGATGAAGGCATCACGAAAGCTGCCAGAACTCCACGTCATCCAACCACCAACGACCCTTCCGAAAAATCATCTGTACGGATCCGTATCGGCGAGATACCGTGCGGTCGTCTTGAACCACGGCGAATCCCCTGGAAAATTACGCGGCATCCACGGCTCCCTACGCCGTCCCGAGACGACTTCCACCAAGAACTCCACCATCGACCCCTCGAAGACGCTCCACCGCGACACATCTCGATCACGAGACACTATCCACCATCGATCCGGCTCCTCTCTCGGCTCCATCCACCAGTAACAGACATCAACATCGATGGTGAAGGCCCAAGGCAGCAGATCGACCCGACCGGGTTCGAGTGTGTAGCGCTCAGGAACCCTCTCCGCAGCGGAACGTAAATCATTCAACTGCTCTTCCCACCACTCCGAAGACTCCTCCTCCGAAGTAATCAGCTGCTCCAGCAATAGGTAATCTTCGAGTGTCCCGTCACCGTAAACCTCCATGAACTCCTTGTAGTCGTTCGGCAGCGCCACACTGAGCCGACGCTCGACATCTTCCCAAGGCTGCGGCGCTGGTGGCACCTCCGGCGGTGGAAGCAGCCGCTTGAGAAGATCAACACTCGGTGGCATAGCATTCTCCGTACTGTTCACTGGAAGCTTTGTCCGCGACTCTATTTTATCTTGATTATGATCGAGGGCTGCAACTTGGTTTGTAGCGAATTCCTCACCAACCGTCGGCAGCAGCACTTAGTGCAATACGCTACATAGTTCAGGAATTTCGACACCTGCGGCCGGGAGACACCGGCAAAACGCTACGATCCCCTACTCGTATATCGAAGTAAAACAAGAGTGCCCCACAAGGGGCAATCCCGAAAAGAAATCTAAATCTGATTCACCAGAAAAAACAGACAGCAACAGTCGCGCCATACCACCTTTGTATTTATACCATTTATTCAGTTCGCCGTCGCACAACACAACATCCCAGCAATCGGGAGACAACTGCCTATCGATCTGCCAGAAGTAAGCATCGCCATCAGGAGTTCCAGCCCAAAGCAATAAGGTGTCCTCCGGAGCAGAAAACCACGACGGCAACGAAACCACATCTCTCAGCTCAATGAAAGACCCTCTTTTTTCTTTCCAGAATTCACTGATCCCGTCACTGTATTCCGCTTCACAAGGAGACACCACAAGGATATAACTATCGAAATCTCCTGGGCCATAAACTTCTATAAACCTTTTGTAGTCGCCAGGAAGAGAGGATCCCAAGGAGCTCTCGATTCCGACCCAGTCCACATCAGGAAGATGAACATTTGATGGAGAAACGAACCTCTTCAACTGCTCTATGTAATCCAATTGAAGCCCTTCAGCAAAAATATCCCAATTGATTGGACCATTCACTGTTCGCGCGGCACCTTGATGACACCTTTGTCCCCGTCCTCGGCGAGCCAGTCATTCGCTTCGTGGAAATCGACAACATCCCGGAGCCTGTTCCGAACATCCCCCGGAACGGACTTTATCTCCTGGTTGAACGCCTCCGCCGCCTCAGCGGGCAATCTGGCCACAATCACAAGAACGATTCCGCTAGGATCATACGGAATTCGAGTGAGCTCCTCGGCCGCCCAGGCGACACCCTTCCCGAGATCCGCGAGCGGGAAACGCTGCAGAGCAGCATACGCGGATTCATAAGCACCGTAGTCCTCTTCGGCTCGCAACGAAGAAACGATCGCAACAACCCCCTCCGGACCTTCATCACCGGTCACGGACAAAACCAGCTCCACATAGCGATTCCACCGACGCTCGGCTTCATCCTGCGGAACAGTGTCATCCTCATCCTGGACGATCTCACCGCACTCGACGATCTCAACCTTCCAGTCCACAGACACCCGACACCAACTCCTCACTACATTCCCCACGACCGCGGCAACGAAGAAGATCACCCATGAAAGAAACTGGACACTAGCAGTGACGCGCATTACCCACTGCGACCGGCAGAGCGCCCTGACGCTAGCACAACTTCGTTCTCAAGCGACCAAGCATGAACCACGTGTTCGACCACTCTAGGAAACGCTCAAAATAATCACAGCTACACCACCACAAGACAACGAACTGGTCAGATTATTCACCACCGCACAACTAAAAATCAACGCAGAAAAACGAAACTGTCGCCTTCCGCTCTTAACCTACAACTGACCTAATGTAAACCTCCATGCCGTCCGGCAAGATACTACGCAGTAGCTTTAAAACACGAAGAGCCGCGCAGAAAATCATCCGGAAACCAAGGCTCTCGACGCCGCCCTGAGGTAATTTCCACCAAAAACTCCATCATGCCACCTCCGAAAAAGTTCCACTCCATATCCCGCTCACGTGACACCACACGCCACTGATCCGGATCCTCCCTAGGATCCATCAACCAATAACACACATCACCGTCAATCGTATAAGCCCACGGCAACAAATTTACTTTATCTTCCTCGACAACACCTCCCGGAAATACGTCCTCAGGACTCATCCGAATCTCTTCCAAATCCCTTCCTTTCCACCCCATAGCCGCCTCGAAAGATTGACTGTAAGCAAGAAATATCAAAAACTCCTCAATAGTACCACCGCCATATGTCTCCATGAACTCCTTGTAATCGTTCGGCAGCGCCACGCCGAGTCGACGCTCGACATCTTCCCAAGGCTGCGGTGCGGGTGCCACCTCCGGAGGCGGTAACAACATCCGCAATCGATCCAACGAGGACGCCATCGGCAACTCGCTCTCCATTTCCGCACCATGAGTCATCACTCATCTCCCAGTTCGCCCGAGTCGCGGTCGTTGAACGACAACCTTCCTTTGAGCTGTTCCGGAGCGAAGTCCGCGGGATGAACGTATGCCTCTTCGTCCAACTCACCGCGCCGTACCATTCCCGCGATCTCGAAATCAGTGTCGAGCAGACTCGCCCGAAACCGATCGCGCCGCTCGTCGAGCACCACCACAGTCAGCGACTCCCCCACGCAGGGAAGCTCCTCGGAGGCCAACCAGGACGGAATCTTGATCTTGTCGATAATTCCCTCGACACCGTCCCGTGCAACGACCCTGACACCGTACGGCTCAACCGCGAGCACAGTCACGTCCAACTCCGCGCAATCCCGTACCAACGAATCGCTCGTTCCCGTGTCGCACATCCGCCGTAGCGTAGCCTTCCGCAACCGGTCAACCAGCCCGGACCATATCCACGAGCCCAGCCAGGAACGGATTCGATCTCAACTCCTCACGAGCCCCGTACAGCACGTCCAAAGCGGCACGAGCCGCGACAACAGGAGCCCGCTCGATGTCATCCGCGGAAACACACGAAACCACAGGCGAAAAACTGTAGGACAACTCGACATCACCACCTTGCTTCGTCGCGAAGACATACTTATTGATTCGCGACGTCATCACAATAGAAGCACCCAACCTGCTAACCTCGTGCCGCAACAGGCCAAGCATCAAAACAAAGTCAACAACGGAAACAACCGGATCCGACAGCAAAACATCGTTCTCGCCATCACTGATTACGACATCGACATTAAAATAATAAAAAACAAAATCATTCTTTGTTATACCATAAAGAGGGATTTCCGAAATCCACTCACCCCTCCACGACGGATCATCACCGCGAGGGAAAAACGCAAAAGATATCATCGAAACCTCGAGGGCGGAATGAACCACGGTCAAATCGTGATGACTGCAACACCAACCATCGTTCCGGACACGATACACTCCGACACCGAACCTCGTCCGCGACCGATACGCAGCCCAAGCTCCCGCTCTTCGGAGCGCTTCACGCACCAGCTCAGGGGAAAACACATGCGCAACCGCGAACGGATCGAGTGCATCGAGAACAGTCTCATCCCGTTGATCAGGAGGGTTCCCGCGCTGTCCGACGAGGACCGAAAAGACATGACCGAACTCGCTGTCCACGCCGAGTGGGGGATAGCTTTCGAGAACATGTGCGCGCAGCTCGGCGAGTACGACGCGGTCCTCACACGCGAGCTCCATGAAGAAATCGTCCGTGTCGGCCGGATGTGCGGAGTCGAACCCCGCACCTGGGAGAATCTAGACGAGAGCGTGGAACAAGGACGTTAACGAACCCGAACTCCACTGCCGATCAGCACAGTAGATCCCAGCACTCCGGCGTGAACGGCTTCAGGTCAGTTGTCATACTCGATCAGATCCTCCACCGCTTGGCGGAGCCAGTCGTAGAAGCCCTCGTACTCTCCCTGCCGCTCCCACCCCGGCGAAGCGAAATCGTGGACGATCACCACGCGGGCATCGCGATCGAGATCCCAACAAGCGACATCATCGTTGTCGATCCTACGAGCGAACGGGATCACATTCCTGTCCGGATAGCGCTCCCGCAGACCAGCACAGCGCTCCACGAGCCCTTCTCCCGCAAGAAACAGCCACGGTTCCAGGTCCGTGAGCCCGAGCTCCACCACACGAACGAACTCCCGAGGATAGGTAAATCCTTCCGGAAGACATTCAGGCCTCAGCGAGTTCGCCACTGATTTCTCACCCATCCTGCAACAGACTCCCAAAAAGCCAAGCTTCGCGATGCACAAGCCCACTGTTCTCGATTCATGACACCCCTGAACTCACGCGGTCATTCACGCGGCACCTTGATGACACCTTTGTCCCCGTCCTCGGCGAGCCACTCGTTCGCTTCGTGGAAATCGACAACATCGCGAAGCCTGCTCCGAACATCCCCCGGAACGAACTTTATCTCCTGATTGAACGCCTCCGCCGCCTCGGCGGAAGACCTGGCCACAATCACAAGCACAATTCCACTTTGATCATACGGAATCCGAGTGAGCTCCTCGGCCGCCCAAGCGACACCCTTCCCAAGATCAGCGAGCGGGAAACGCTCTAAAGCGCCATGCGCGGCTTCATAAGCACCGTAGTCCTCTTCGGCTCGCAACGAAGAAACGATCGGAACAACCGCCTCCGGACCTTCATCACCGGTCACGGAGTCGGCCAGTTCCACATAACGGTTCCACCGCCGCTCAGCTTCATCCTGCGGAACGGTCTCATCCTCATCCTGGACGATATCACCGCACTCGACGATCTCAACCTTCCAGTCCACAGACACCAGACACCAACTCCTCACTACATGCCCTACGACCGCGGCAACGAAGAGGCCCATCTCCGAAGGGCCTTGTTGCTGCTGAGACTTACCCACATCTCTCGGATCGCCTCATCGTACTTGCTGCCAAAACGAGATCGAATGTCGTCCACATCCATTTGCATGGCACCACGGAAGTCTCCAGCATCGACCAACTCCTTCTGCCTCGTACGCCATGCTTGGGCAGGCAACGAACCCCCCGTGCTGTACAACGCACGATGGTCAGCGATATCCATCCGAATCGCAGGACCACTGTGATGCGCGAGGGGACTGGTCGTGTTGGCTGGGATATGGTTGATCTCTTTCCCCGGCCCCGCCTTTTTCAGAGCTCCATGCCAACCACCGTTCGCCCCACACTTGACGTTGTGGACGAGTGTTTCGTCGTGGCCGTTGAGGGCGGCGTAGTAGGTGTGGGTGTCGTTGATGGTGAGGTTGTGGACTCGCTGCAGCGCGGTCCAGGTGCGGATACCGGTGACCAGCCGCTGCTCACCCTCAGCGGTGCGCACCCGATCCCCGGCCTGGAGATCGGCCGCGTCGACCCACTCGTCCCGGTTGGGCACCCAGAACGGGTGCTCACCCGTCGCCGTCACCGAGTCGGTCGCCCCACCCCGGTCACCATCGACATCGACAGTGACCTCCACCAGCTGTTTCTCACCCTCGCCGGTGATGGTGGCCGTCACCCGCTCCGGCCCGGTCTCCCCCGTCTCCGGGTCGGTGGCCAACACCCGATCACCGAGCTCGACCTCCTCGATCGCCTCGCGCGACCCATCGGCCAACACCACCTCGGTACCCGGCACGAAACTGTTCGGCGTGCACGAACCACCAGCACCCGACGAACCGCCAGAGCCCGACGACCGTGCCGAACCACCACCGGGCAGATCCGGCGCCGACCCCGGACGCGACATGCCGCCACCACGCCGGAGACCACCCACAGCCCCCAACGCATCCGGCACGAACCCGCAGACACGGCATCCGCGGCCAGCACCGGCTCCAGCGACGACACCGTTGTTCGAGGTCGCTCACCTTCAGTGTTTTGGCGTCAGATGCCAGGGGAGGTATGCGGTCACACGCAGGCTGCGGTGGCCGGTGTCGATCGTTCCCTACTCGCGGGGCACCTTGATGATGCCTTTGTCCCCGTCCTCGGCGAGCCAGTCATTCGCTTCGTGGAAATCGACAACATCGCGAAGCCTGTTCCGAACCTCCCCAGGAACGGACTTGACCGCCTCGTTGAACGCCTCCGCGGCAGCGGCGGGCAATCTGGCCACAGTCACAAGAACGATTCCGCTGCGATCATACGGAATTCGAGTGAGCTCCTCAGCCGCCCAAGCGACACCCTTCCCGAGATCCGCGGGAGGGAAACGCTCCAGAGCACCATACGCCGATTCGTAAGCACCGTAATCGTCTTGGACCTTCAACGAAGACACGATCGCAACAACCCCCTCAGGACCCTCATCACCGGTCACGGAGTCAGCCAGCTCCACATAACGGTTCCACCGCCGCTCGGCTTCATCCTGCGGAACGGTGTCATCCTCAACTTGAGGGATATCACCGTACTCGACGATCTCAATTTTCCAGTCCACAGACACCAGACACCAACTCCTCACTACATGCCCTACGAACGCGGCAACGAAGCAGACCACCCATGAAAGAAACTGGACACTAGCAGTGACGCACATTACCCACTGCGACCGACAAAGCACCCTGGCATCAGCACAACATCGCCCTCAATCAACCGAGCATGAACCACGTGTTCAACAGTGCCAAGGAAGCCCCAGACCAAGGGTCAAGACTTCGCGAACTCGATCCCCGACGCGTTCCAACTTGTTCGTCTCGTCAGCACTGTACTCGGTTCCGAGCACTACCCCCGCATCAGCCAAGACATTTTCACATCCCCGACAACATCACCCAAAACCATACACCAAAACCCCACACCAATCGGACACAGCCATGGCCGGGCGCCTTACTCAACCTCAGCGATCTCGACACCAAAGCTTTCCCACACCTCGGAAACCAGTTTCCGCCGCGCATAACGCACCAAACCACGCAACCACCACTCCTCCTCACCAAACTTGGGAAATACATCCGGAATCAGTAACGGCCGAAAGCGCGCGTCGATGATCTCCACCCTGGTACGAAACACCACCATTTCTGAAAAATCCTGCAATACAGGAGCGTTTAAAACATCCTCAATGCTTCCCCGAAATGTCCGATCGTTGAAGTAGTCCTCCCTATCGTAGGGGTACCCCCTCTCGCAGTCCGCGACAAATTGTTCCCACTTTCCCATCAAGGCCTCCGGCTCCAGATAACGCCATTGCCCCGAACTACGAACTACTTCCACGAAGACACTACAGAAATCGCCAGTCACGACGAGCAGAACACCGCCATCGTCCCTACCGCCGTCGGCACAACCAACGAGCCCATCCCAAACGCATCTTCGCACTCGGCGCAAAAATCCGACAACCCTATTACACGATCAACGCTGCCTGGCACTACACTATTCTACGTCTTCGCTAGCAATTGCACGAGAGGCCATCATCAAAGCCACCTCACCAAAGTCCTGCCCTACGTATTCCCCTGGAGAATCTTTAAACTCAGGGGTCCATATATATACCGGAGCCTCACCGGAAGCATCAGCCTGAGAGGTATCCATCACATAAAATCCCCCCATGCCGTCTTCCATAAAAGGAATCAAAAAACCTGGAAAATTAACTATATCTCTTCGAGATTCCAAAGTTTCTTCGGAAAAACCATGCACCACCGAATCGTCAGACCTATCCCGAAAAAGACCGTAAATCTCCTCCCCCGGAAGATCACAACCACCAAGAGTCTCAAGGTAACGACGAAAGGTCGGCGGAAGCTTCAGTCCCACACTGCTCTCCGCCCAGTTGATCAACTCGGCGTCAGGCGGAGAGGCGTAGTGGTTAGCTAAATGGCTGTTCGCAACGACGAGCCGGACAAACTCGTCGACATCACTCATACTCATTTCCCACGAAATCCTCTCGCGATGAATCCAGCAGCCCTGTCCCTCCAGTACTGCTTCTTCCATCCCTCGAAGGCTACCCGGTCGATACCACTGGGAATGTCACTACCAGCCTTCCAGTGCAGGATACCGTATCCAGGTTTATTCAGGTGCATGGTACTCGTAACCTCAGCGATCGGCCCATCCTGCGTCTGCAACATGTGATGCAAGTTCACCGACTTACCGTCCGGACCAATCGGAGCAACTCCTTGCTTCATACGCTTCAGATTACTACGTCCATACGTGTCTTTAGCAGAATAAAGCGCTGGATCCACGAGGTCATCTCTCTGATATATGCGCTGCCCCTGATACTCGGTAGTGCTCCAGAACCGACTCTGTCCGCACTCGCTGTTGTGGACGAGTGTTTCGTCGTGGCCGTTGAGGGCGACGTAGTAGGTGTGGGTGTCGTTGATGGTGAGGTTGTGGACTCGCTGCAGCGCGGTCCAGGTGCGGATACCGGTGACCAGCCGCTGCTCACCCTCAGCGGTGCGCACCCGATCCCCGGCCGTGAGGTCCTCGGCGTCGACCCACTCGTCCCGATTGGGCACCCAGAACGGGTGCTCACCCGTCGCCGTCACCGAGTCGGTCGCCCCACCCCGGTCACCATCGACATCGACAGTGACCTCCACCAGCTGTTTCTCACCCTCGCCGGTGATGGTGGCCGTCACCCGCTCCGGCCCGGTCTCCCCCGTCTCCGGGTCGGTGGCCAACACCCGATCACCGAGCTCGACCTCCTCGATCGCCTCGCGCGACCCATCGGCCAACACCACCTCGGTACCCGGCACGAAACTATTCGGCGTACACGAACCACCAGCACCAGGCCCGTTTCGGGGAAGCTCAGCGATGACTGTCAGGATCGTCACAGAGCCAGGGACTTTATCCGTTTCGCCCGATTGAAATCTCCTGGCTCCAACACAGCTTCGGCGTCAGGCGGCCGAGCATGACTGCTGTTCGATAACTCTAGGGAACACCCAGAACAGCAACCACGGCTTCGCGGACCTGACTCTCGATCCGCCGCAACCTGACCTCGTCCCCAGGGCTTTTGGTGGCCCTCTCGATCTGCCACTCGATGAACGTGGGGGCGAACCAGATCCGTTGGACCAGCCTGTAGTCAACGGTGTCCCCGACCGGAGGAATCCGCGACAACAACGCTACATACTCCTCCCCCGCCTCGGGATCGAAATGGCCCGCACGGAGCCTTCCCAAAAAGCCGGTGTCAATGTCCCACACCTCGTCCAACGCCTCCAGCAGCTCTTCGTCCATCACCAACCTCCTATTCACCGGCGCACGACAGCCTCACTCGACACACTGACAGACCAGAACCTCCCGAACCTCCCGAATAAGTATCCAGGGAGCAAGCTTCAGGACGACGACAAACCAGAGAATTTGACAACCACAACAGCGGGCATCGACGAGTAACAGCAGCATTTCTCCACCATGCACACCCAGTCACAACAACCCAAACTCCCGCGTGTTACGTCAATCACCCCCAGATCCCCGGCACAAAGCTGTTCGGCGCACACGCACCACCAGCACCACTCCCGATCCCCCGCCCCCACAGGAACTCATCGGTAGATTCAAGGCCACCCACCATGCCAGCAGCCTTACCCCACTCCGGCCTAGTAAGCCCTTGGGGCTAACACAGCTTCACCGAAACGCAAACAAGCGCAGCCTACGTAGTCAACAACTTCAGGGAAGCCCCAGAAGGGCGATCAAGGCTTCGCGAACTTGGTCCCAGATGTGCCCCAATTTTTCCACTTCTTTCTCGTTTTTAGCGGCTCTTTCAGTCTGCCATTCAATGAGTGTGGGAGCAAACCAGATCAGCTGAACTAGCCTCGAATCGACGGTTTCCCCGATCGGCGGAATCCTCGACAGCAGCGCCACGTAGGCTTCCCCGGCCTCGGGATCAAATCGGCCTGCACGAAGCTTTCCCAAGAACCCAGACTCGACATCCCAGGCTTCTTCCAATGCCTCCAGCAGATCGTCCTCCATCAGCAATCTCCTCACCAACGGCCCACGATGGCCTCGACCGGCACATGTCGAAAGATCAGAACCTCCTGATCCTTCCTGGCATAAGCTCTATGTCTCCTACTGGTGAAGGGTCCGGAGGAAATGTCTTCTGCTCTTTCAACGAACCGCGAGTCGATCGCCACCACGCCATGCCCCTGATTGTACTTATCGAACGCTATACTCGGCTCTTTGGATGTGGATATCCAGGGGCTCTCCTTCAGCCCGGCAACGTGCGAGACAGGTTCAGCATTCACCTTGTTAGGCGCCCGAGCGTGAAGCCCCACAGATGGGTCCTCACCTTCGGCAAGCGCACGGTAAACGATATTCCCTTCGGGATCCGGACCACACGGACGATCGCCCGAATTGTGGACGAGTGTTTCGTCGTGGCCGTTGAGGGCGACGTAGTAGGTGTGGGTGTTGTTGATGGTGAGGTTGTGGACGCGCTGCAGGGCGGTCCAGGTGCGGATGCTGGTGACCAGCCGCTGCTCACCCTCAGCGGTGCGCACCCGATCCCCAGCCTGGAGATCGGCCGCGTCGACCCACTCGTCCCGATTGGGCACCCAGAACGGGTGCTCACCCGTCGCCGTCACCGAGTCGGTCGCCCCACCTCGGTCACCATCGACATCGACGGTGACCTCTACCAGGTG
>NZ_FOMZ01000038.1 GCF_900112765.1 Actinopolyspora alba | reverse complement strand
CCCGGCCCGGCCCGGCCCGGCCCGGCCCGGCCCGGCCCGGTCGGTGCCGGATGCTCGCGCTATCGACGATGACCTCGCCGAGCGTGGCATCGCGTTGTCGTTCGGCGGCAGGTCTACAACCCTGCCGACCTCATGGGCAAAATGTCTTCAATATCCTGGCCACCTTGCCGATTTCGAAGTCGAGCTGCTGCGGATGCGCACTTGCGAGGACATGGCCGTGGCCCGCGCCAAAGACAAGCTGCGCGGCAAACAGCCCGACACGAGCAACGGCTAGCTGTGCGGATCCCGGGGCGCACGGTGCATTCTGCCTCAGATGCCTAATGCGGCGCGGGCAAGACCGATGCCAAGGATGCCTTTCTTATCACCGAGCAGGCCCGGATGCGTCGCGACCTGTGTCCGTTGCAGCCCGGCGACGAGATTGCGGTGGATTTGGGCATCCCCACCGTCCGCCGCTACGACTTGGCCGCGTACCGAACCCGGGCGATCAACTGGCTCCGTGCCCAGATTCTGGAGTACTTCCCGGCCCTGGAACGAGCCTTCGACTACAGTCAGTCCCAGGCCGTCCTGGTGTTGCTGACTGGCTACCAAACCCCGGCCGCGCTGCGCCTGGCACTGAGCGCCTGACGAGCTGGCTGCGCAATCGCAACTTCCGCGGCGCCGATGATTTGGCGGCCCGGGCCTTGGCTGCCGCCCAGGCTCAGCACACCGCTCTGCCGGGTGAGACGCCGGCGGCTGCCACGGTGGCCCGACTCGCCACCGAAATTCGTGATCTCGACACCGAGATGGTCGAGACCGATACGCTGATCCAGGACCGGTTTCGCCAGCACCAGCACTGCTGAGCATGCCCGGCATCGGCCTCTTGCTCGGCGTTGAGTTCCTCGCGCTCACCGGCGGTGACATGACCGCCTTCGGCCCCATCGTCTTCTCGGCGTCGCCAGGTTGGAACTCGTACCCAGGGACTCCGGCCGGATCAGCGGTAACCTGCGCCGGCCCTACCGTTACAAGCGTCGGCTCCTGGGCGTGTGCTACCGGAAGGACCTGGTGGCCCGCGCGGCGCAGTGGGTCGATGTGCTGACGTGGTGTCCGTACTGGTCAGTGGCTGCGTTCGGCCTCAGAGCGTGACTGGTCGTTAGTGAGTTTTTCGATGTGGGTGTTGTTGGCGGTGAGGGTGGTGCCGTCCGGGCGTTGTAGGTGCAGTGTCGGTACCGGTGTGCCGGTGTCG
>NZ_FOMZ01000006.1:173434-345704 GCF_900112765.1 Actinopolyspora alba | reverse complement strand
GGTTCTTTGGGTCGGTGGCCACAGCGGAGGAGACACGCCCGGCATCCATCCCGAACCCGGCAGCTAAGCCCTCCAGCGCCCCAGGTACTGCACCCCCACGGGTGTGGGAGACACGGACACCGCCGACCCAACCCCCCAAGACCGGCCCCACCCCCACCAGGGTGGGGCCGGACTACTCTCTGCCCCCGGCCAAACGCCCACCAGCACCCACCACCACCCGGCTTCCGCCGAGCCCCAGGGAACGTCAGGTTCACGCCTCCCGATGAGTGCGTGGCTCGCCCGTACGGCTGGGCACACTCTTGCGGGGCTAAGCTGGTGGAGTCATGTGTATATGCTTCAGGAGGTCCGGTGTCCAGCTCTGACGACAAGCGTGACGCTCGGCGTCGTGACAACGACACCGGCAACAGACAGGGAAAGGACCGGAAACCGGGGCACCCTCGAGCGGGCGGCTCCGGAGGAGGCCCACGCGGCTCCAAGAATCGAGCCGGAAGCGACCACGGAGCGGGCCGCAACGGTGCTGACTCGGCAGGACGCCGTGGAAACGGTGTGAGTCGCCACAACGATCCACGCGGCGGAGCCAACCGAACCGGCAACAATGTCGGTAACCGTGATTCGGGGAATCAGCCCAAGCGTAACGCTCCGAGGCGAGCAGATCGGTCCGGTGATGCTGCCGATTCGCGGCAGAATCGTCGTTCACATGCCGATCGGAACCAGGACAGGCGTGACACCCGGGCAGGTTCTCCGCGTGGTAACGCCGAACGAACTCGCGGTGATTCCGGAAAGCGGACGACCCCCACCGACCCCGGCCGTCCCAAGGCGCCCAAGTTGCCCGAGGAGGCCAATGCTTCCCAACTCGATCCCGAGGTGCGGCGCGACTTCAGAGCGTTGCCCAAGATGGTGGCCGAGGACGTGGGAGCGCACGTGGTCGCGGTCGGGATGTTACTGGAACAGGAACCGGAAAAGGCGTTGGAACACGCCCGGTACGCTCGCCGGAAGGCTTCCAGATCGCCCGCTGCGAGAGAAGCCAACGGGTTGGCCGCCTACTACGTGGGAAACTGGAGTGAGGCCCTCTCCGAACTGCGCGCCGCTCGTCGCATGGGAGGTCAGTCCCACCTCGCCATCATCGCCGATTGCGAGCGTGCCCTCGGGAAACCCCAGCGTGCTCTGGAACTCACCCGGGAGGACGAGGCGAGTCGGCTACCCCAGGACGAAGCGATCGAACTGCGAATCGTGGGAGCGGGGGCACGTCGTGATCTCGGTCAATCCGAAGCCGCTGTCGTGAGCCTGCAGATTCCCGAACTCGATCCGCAGCGTAACGAATCGTGGAGCGCCCGGCTGTTCTACGCCTACGCGGACAACCTCCTGGCGGTGGGACGGACGCGTGAAGCCTTCACCTGGTTCGTACACGCGGCCAACGCCGATGACGACGAAGCCACCGACGCCCCCGAACGACTCGAAGAGCTCGTGACCGAGCTGGGAGGTCCCGAGGAGGCGGAACGGTTGGCCGCCCGTGCCGAAACCGATACCGCCGTCTCCGAAGTTTCGGAGGGGACCGTTGACACGGACCTCGATCACGGCACCGGTGATTCTCGTGGGGATCGGCGGTCCGCGGGTTCCCACGACATCGACCTGGGGGTCTGGGACTGATCCGGAATCGACGTTTCCCGAACGCCGGAGGGAGTAACGTGGAGCGATCGCTCGGTGCCGAGCACGACGCGTTGTTGTTCGATCTGGACGGCACGGTCTATCGCGGCGGTGAGGTCATCAAGGGTGCCGCTTCGACTGTTTCCCGTGCTCGTGACTCGGGTATCACGATTCGCTACGTCACCAACAACGCTTCCAAACCCCCCGAGGCGGTCGCCGACAACTTGAACACGCTCGGGGTCCCGGCAGCGGTCTCCGAGATCAGTACCAGTGCCCAGGCGGGGGCCGCCTTACTGGCCGAGCGCTTGCCGCTCGGGGCCCCTGTGCTCGTCGTCGGTACCGCGGCCTTGGCCGAGGAGCTCGTCGCTGTCGGACTGTCCCCGGTGCGAACCACGGATGCGGGACCGGTGGCAGTGTTGCAGGGGCATTCCCCCGACACCACGTGGGCCGATCTGGCGGAAGCCTGTTTGGCGATACGTGCCGGTGCTGTTTGGGTCGCTTGCAATCGTGACGCCACGCTTCCCACCGAGCGGGGTGAACTGCCCGGAAACGGGGCACTGGTGGCGGCACTGCGGGAGGCGACCGGCAGTTTCCCGCTGGTCGCGGGCAAGCCGGAACGAACACTGCTGGATCGGGCAGTGGCCTCGGCCGCCGCGCGACGGCCGATCGTGGTGGGCGACAGGTTGGAAACGGATATTCTCGGCGCGGGCAGGGCCGGTGTTCCCTCGCTGATGGTGTTGAGCGGTGTCAGTACTCCCGCCGAGCTGCTCGCGGCTCCTCCTGAGTACCGTCCTGATCATGTTGCGGCCGATGTGACCGCGCTGGAACTTCCGGCAGCGGCTTCCAGGATCTCGGAACAGACCGCCTGGAAAATCGACACCGCCGGTGCCGGGTTGACACTCGCCGCCGTGAACGGAGCGGACAACCGGCCCGAGGAGTCGGGCACGTATCCGTGGAGCAGGCTCTCCGCGCTACGAGCCCTGTGCGCGGCGTGGTGGTCGGAGGGCGGCGGGGACGTCGAGGTGCTGTTCGAGGACTCGACAGCCGAGACCGCGCTCCGGGAGCTGGGACTGTATCGCCTCGACGGAGAGCGCTTCGCTACTGCCGCCACCGGTTGAATCGTTCGTCGTGTCCGGTCGACAGCGGTGGTGGGCCGGGGCTGCCCTGAGTGTCGGAGCGCTTCACGCGAACCGCTGTGGCCGAGCGCACCGAGAAGCAGCGGCCGACGTGATCCGATAACGTGGAAGTGCCGTGGTTCTTTCGGCATCTTTTCGCGCGTGGTGTTCGTGCGGTGTGATTGGTATCACTGTGAGTGGTGTGCAATGAGGCAGGAGGAGATGGAGTCGGCGGGACAACACGGTGACGGAACGGCCGATTCGGTGACTTCCACCGACTCCGTCGTCGACCGGATTCAAGAGGCCGAAGGTGTCGTTGAGCGTTCGTTGGCGGGCCTGCGGGAGCTGGACGGGCTGCCCGTCTCCGAACACGTCGCCAGGTTCGACGCGGTTCACGACGCGTTGACCGACGCCCTCAACCGGGCCGACGAGCTGCTGTCCGGACCGAGTAGTAGCGGGAGTTGAAGCGGTGCCCCGGAAAGCGCGATTGGATGCCGAGCTGGTGCGTCGTAAGCTCGCTCGTTCACGGGAACACGCCGGCGAACTGATCGCTGCCGGGCGTGTCACGGTGCGCGGTTTCGTGGCCCGCAAGTCGGCGACCACGGTTGAGAACGATGCGTCGATAGTCGTGGCCGATGACGTGGAAGATCCCAACTGGGCTTCCCGCGGTGCTTATAAGCTGCTCGGAGCGTTGGAGGTCTTCGAAAAGGACGGTTTGCGGGTCGCGGGCCGCCGGTGTATGGACGCGGGTGCCTCGACCGGGGGCTTCACCGATGTACTGCTGCGGCGGGAGGCAGCGGAGGTCGTGGCCGTGGATGTCGGTTACGGCCAGCTGGACTGGAAATTGCGCACCGACGAGCGTGTGCTGGTCCGTGACCGCAAGAACGTGCGGACGCTGACGTCGGCCGATATCGGGCAGGCGGCGGATCTGGTGGTGGCGGACCTGTCGTTCATTTCACTGCGGTTGGTGCTGCCCGCACTGAGCGAGTGCATACATCGGGGATCCGACCTGGTGCTCATGGTCAAGCCGCAGTTCGAGGTCGGCAAGGAGCGCCTAGGGACAGGGGGAGTGGTCCGGGACCCGGCGTTGCGTGCCGAGGCGGTGCTCGGAGTGGTCGCGGCCGCGGCCGAGTACGAGCTGCGGCTACAGGCCGTGGTCGCCAGTTCGCTTCCCGGGCCGTCCGGCAACGTCGAGTACTTCGTCTGGCTGCACCGTCGCACCGACGAGGCTCCCCGCGATGTGACCACCATGGTCACCGAGGCGGTGACGGGCTCCTCGACCGATGCCGCTGTGCCCTCCCGAGCGGTGCACACCGAGGCCGGGGAGTTCGGAGAGGATGACGCCGGTTGACCCGCGACGTACTTCTGGTGATACACACCGGTAGGCAGTACAACCTGGGTACCGCGGAGAAGGTCGCGGGCAGGCTGATCGGTGCCGGTATGCGGGTGCGCGTGCTGGCGGAGGAGGCGCCCCAGCTCAGTCCGGCCTGTTACAGCCGCGTGGTGGCACCGGGACCGCTCGCCGCGGCGGGGACCGAGTTGGTGCTCGTCCTCGGAGGTGACGGCACCCTGCTGCGCGCCGCCGAACTCGCGAGGATGGCGGGAGTACCGGTCTTCGGGATCAACCTCGGTCGGGTCGGATTCCTGGCGGGGGCCGACTTCGACGCCCTCGACGAGGCGGTCGACGCCGTGGTCGAGGGTCGTTACCACGTGGACGAGCGGATGACCATCGACGTCACCGCCAGGCTGGGGAACCAGGTACTGGCCACCACCTGGTCACTCAACGAGGCCAGTGTGGAAAAGAGCAGTCGGGAACGCATCCTCGACGTCGTCGTCGAGGTGGACGGCCATCCGGTCTCCACTTTCGGCTGCGACGGTGTGTTGTGCTCCACTCCGACCGGGTCCACCGCCTACGCCTTCTCGGCCGGTGGACCCGTCGTCTGGCCACAGGTGGAAGCGTTGCTGGTCGTACCCAGCAACGCGCACGCGCTCTTCGCGCGTCCACTGGTTCTGGCGCGTGACTCCACTCTGGCCCTCGAGGTCGACCAGAACGGTCACGACGCCGTGCTGTGCTGCGACGGGCAACGGCACTTCGATCTGCCCGCGGGGTCCCGCGTGGAAGTGCTGGCCTCGGACAACCCGTTGCGGCTGGTTCGACTGCACGACACCTCGTTCACCGACCGGTTGGTTCGCAAGTTCGAACTCCCCGTGCACGGCTGGCGGGGGCCGGTATCCGAATAGGATTCATTGCTGTTGCGTGTCTGGTTCGCCCGCCGCTGCGAGTCGCGGAACTCGGTCGCGAACGCCTGTTCGCCCGTTCCACGTGGCGAGGGGCGAATGACATTCGTCCCTGAAACGCGCCGAACCGGATCGCCGGGCCGCCGGTCCCGTGAGCGTGCCAGCTAGGGTGCTTGCTGTGTTGGCGGAGATGCACATCCAAGGGCTGGGCGTGATCGACAGTGCCACGCTTGAACTGCATTCGGGACTGACGGTGGTGACCGGTGAGACGGGTGCGGGCAAAACCATGGTGGTTACCGGCCTGCACCTACTCAGCGGCGGTCGGGCCGACAGTTCCAGAGTCCGTTCGGGAGCCCAACGAGCCGTGGTGGAGGGCCGCTTCGTCACCACCGCGGACTCGGGGGCTGCCGAAGTGGCGGGTGAGGCCGGGGCCGAGCCGGACGAGGACGGCAGTCTGATCGCGGTCCGCAGTGTCAGTTCCCAGGGGCGTTCCCGGGCGCATCTCGGCGGTCGCTCGGTGCCGAACACGGTGCTCGCCGAACTCGCCGACCAGGTGCTGGCGGTGCACGGCCAGAACGACCAGCTTCGGTTGTTACGCGCCGATGAGCAGCGTGCCGCGTTGGACCGGTTCGCGGGTGAGGCCGTCGAACAGCCGCTCGCGGAGTACCGCAGGCTGCGGCGGGAGTGGCTCGAAGTCGTGCGGGAGCTGTCCGAGCGGAGTCAACGTTCCCGCGAACTCGAACGCGAGGCCGATCTGCTGCGTCACGGACTCTCGGAGATCGAGGCAGCGGATCCCGCACCCGGCGAGGACGCCGAACTGGTCGACCGGGCCCGCAGGCTGTCCGATATCGATCAGCTGCGTGAACTGGCCACCGGCGCTCACGCCGCGATCAGTGGCTCCGACGCGGAGGATCCCGACGGGGCGGGAGCGATGAGTCTGGTGGGGCAGGCCCGCCGGTTGCTGGGCTCGTCCGAGGATCCCAAGCTGCGCGAGATCGGGGATAGACTCTCCGAGGCCGCGGCCGTGCTCAGTGATGCCGGCACCGAACTGAGCGGCTATCTCGAGGAGCTCCAGGCCGACCCGGCCGAGCTGGAGCGAGTACTCGCCCGCCAGGCCCAACTCAAACAACTCACCAAGAAATACGCCGAGGACATCGACGGCGTGCTCGAATGGGCCGAACGGGCGCGGGACACGCTGCGCGGCATGGACACCTCCGAGGAGGCGCTGGCGGAGTTGGCGGCGCGGCGGGACAACCTGGCGGCGGAACTCGCCGAGCACGCCCGCGAACTCACCCGGATCCGAACCGAGGCGGCGGGCAGGCTGGCGGCAGCCGTCACCGAGGAGCTCACCGGACTCGCCATGGCGCAGGCCGAGTTCGAGGTGTCGGTCTCACCCCGGCAAGCCACCGCTGGGGGACACGAGACGGTAGTGCTGGACGGGAAACCGGTGCACGCCGGTCCGGACGGTGTCGACGAAGTGGAGATGCGTCTCCGCGCTCATCAGGGAGCACCGGCACTGCCCATTCAGAAGGGGGCTTCCGGCGGAGAGCTCTCCAGGGTGATGCTGGGGCTCGAAGTGGTACTCGCGGATTCCGACACCGTTCCCACACTGGTGTTCGACGAGGTCGACGCCGGAGTCGGTGGGAGAGCCGCGGTGGAGATCGGTAGACGTCTCGCGCGACTGGGCAGAACCCATCAGGTCGTGGTGGTTACGCATCTGCCGCAGGTGGCCGCCTACGCGGACCGACACCTCGTGGTCGACAAGGCCACCGAAACCGCCGGTCTCACCCACAGTGACGTTCGTACGGTTTCCGACGAACAACGTGTCACGGAGCTCGCGCGCATGTTGGCGGGGCTCGATTCCACCGAGACCGGACGCGCCCACGCGGAGGAACTCCTCGAGGTGGCCGATCGCTACAAGGCCGACTTCTGACGTGTGACCCGAATCGGGTGAGTAAACACCGCGCCGCCCGGTTCCGCCGAACGGTGCGGCCGGGCTTGAGTCATCCCCTTGGAAGTGGTGCTTTCAGCGGTGCGCCGGCATTGTCGGACCACGCCCCGGCGTGGCGTCAGAACATTCGGTGACTGTTTTGTCACCATCGGTGCATGCGACTCAGTGGCCTGCTCGGAAGTCGGCAGGAGACATTGCCCGGCATCATCGGAACAGCGCGTGTCCAGCGCCGGATCGGCGAACTACCGCCTCGGATCTCCCCACGGGACATCGTGGTTCTCGACGAGCCCGATCTCGATCGCCACGTCGCGGAGTCCCTGGTCGCTCACGAGGTAGCCGCCGTCGTCAACGCCGGCCCAGCCATATCGGGCAAGTATCCGAACCTAGGTCCGGAAGTGCTGCTCGCGGCAGGCATCCCGCTGCTCGACAACGCGGGTCCCGAGGCGGTGGAACGCATCCGGGACGGCGCCACGCTGCGGCTGCACAACGGCGACGTGCACCTCGTCGGTAAACGGGGTGAAGAGGAACTTCTGCTGCACGCGGCGGAACAGGACACCGAGAGCGTCGCCACCCGCATGTCCGAGGCGAAATCGGCGATGTCCGCGCAGTTGGAGGCGTTCTCCGCCAACACCATCGAGTTCCTCCGGAACGAGCGGATGCTCGTGCTGGACGGTATCGGAGTGCCCGACGTCGGTGTGGCCATGTCCGGGCGTCACGTGTTGGTGGTCGCACCAGGACGTGGGCACGCGGAAGAGCTCAAGCGCCTGCGTCGCTACGTGCGGGAATACCATCCGGTGCTGCTCGGCGTCGGCACCGCCGCGGATACGCTGTGCGCGGCCGGGCTGTCCCCCGATGTGATAGTGGGAGACCCGACGACGCTGGACGTGCGTACGCTCAAGGCGGCCGATGAGGTCGTCATTCCCGCCGACACCGATGGTTACGCCCCGGGGATCGAACGGATCCAGGACCTCGGTATCGGAGCGGTGACCTTCCCCGCGTCGGGAAACGCCGAGGACCTGGCCCTGCTGCTCGCCGACGCCCACGGGGCCGAACTCGTGGCGACAGTGGGCATGCGCGCCACTCTCGACGAGTTCCTGGACCGTGCGCGGGCGGGAACCAATCCCTCCACGTTCCTGACCAGACTTCGGCTGGGCGGGAAGATCGTGCACGGTTCGGCCGTGCTCGAACTGCAGCGTAACCGAGTTTCCACCGTAGCCGTGTTGTTGCTGGTGCTGAGCGTGGTTCTCGCGATGTTCGCCGTGGTGAGCACCTCGGGAATGTTCGGGCCCTATCTGACGGTGCTCGGAGCCTTCGGGGACGCCGTCGTCGAGTTCTGCGAGGGGCTGATCACGTGATCTCCGTGCGTTATCACGCGGTCTCCATCGCGGCGGTGTTCCTGGCGTTGGCGTTGGGGGTGCTGCTCGGTTCGAACTCGGTCAGCCGGAGCCTGCTGACGACCGTCGGGGGGCAACGTGACGACCTGCGACAGCAGCTGCGGCAGTCGCGCTCGGAGCGCGACGCGCTGCGCGGTGAGCTGGCGGACGCACAAGCCCTGACCGATTCCATCGCCCCACGGGCCGTGCGAGGTGCTCTGCGGGGAACGAAGGTGGTGCTGCTGGTCGCTCCCGGGACCGACAACGGCAGCCCTCGCCCCATGCGCAGGATGATCACAGCGGCCGGAGGCTCGGTGACCGGAACGCTGTGGTTGACCGAGAGTTTCACGGAGCCGGACAGGGCGGCGCGGCTGCGTGAACTGGCGATCCGGCTGTTGCCCGCAGGGGCGCGTCTTCCCGTCAACTCCGCTCCGGGAGAGTTGGTCGGCGGACTGATGGACCCGCTGACGCTGCTCGACCCACGCACCGGGGAACCGAAGGCCGGGCGACAGGAGCGCGAAGCCGCCCTCGCCGGGCTGCGTACGAACGGCTTCGTGCGGGTCTCACCGGATTTCGCCCCCGCACGGTTGGCCGTGGTGCTCACCGGCGGCGAGTCACGGGACACCACAGGAGTGCTACCACGTCTCGCGGCGAGGCTGGATCGAGGTGGTGCCGGTGCGGTGCTGGCCGGGCGGTCCGGTTCCGCACAGGGCAACGCCGCGGTCGGCATAGCCAGGGCCGACACCTCGATCGCCGCTGCCCTGTCCACGGTCGACAACGCGGAGACCACCGCGGGCCGCGTGGCCACGTCACTCGCGCTGGAAGCAGAGCTTCGGGATCGAGTCGGACACTACGGTTCCGGAGCGGGCGCGGAAGGACAGGTTCCGGAGCAGGTCTGCGGTGAAGCCGAACGTGCCGCCGATTGCCCCGAGCGGTAGCTGCCGCGTTCCGAGGTGACGGTCACGGCGAGTGCGTAACGGCACCGTTTTTCCGGGTGGTTTTCCCGGCTCGGGGTGCGCCGGGCGGCGCGACCGTACGTGCGCCGCCCGGCAGAGGCCCGGCGCGAATGGGGAGGGGCGCCGCGCCGGACCGGTTCAGATGAACTTCGCCCTGGCGAGCATGCCCGAGAATGCCGTGCAGTGGCATACTTCGATCGGCTGATTCGTTGGCCACGTTTCGTAGTAGATGTGTCTCGTCCGGCTTCGGATCGAGAGTCGTGTGCCGTGCTCGACGGATGCTCGCGGTGCACCACTCGGCCTCGCGGTCGCCCACCGAGCGTGTCGGTCCGCCGGGAGGAACACACCCGCCCGAACGGTCGTCGGCGGCGACTACCGCGTCCGCTCCGGCGTGTGGAGCACCGCGGTCCGCCGTACGTCGGGGTCCGGTGCATCCCCGGGAGCGAGTGCGATATGCTGTAGTCCCGTGGGAGCGACGGTGTCAACGTTCCTGCCAGCACAAACACCAGCATGGTGACGGCATCGACCACGGGGAGCTTCTTTGGTGCCGCAAGCACGCACGATCAAGCATGTATTCGTCACGGGGGGCGTCTCCTCCTCCCTCGGCAAGGGGCTGACGGCCTCCAGCCTGGGGGAACTACTCACATCCCGCGGGTTGCGGGTGACCATGCAAAAGCTCGACCCGTATCTCAACGTTGATCCGGGCACGATGAATCCGTTCCAGCATGGTGAGGTCTTCGTCACCGACGACGGGGCCGAGACGGATCTCGACATCGGGCACTACGAGCGCTTCCTGGACCGGGCGCTGACGCGCAACGCCAACATCACCACCGGTCAAGTTTACTCCTCGGTGATCGCCAAGGAACGCCGTGGCGAGTACCTCGGAGACACGGTGCAGGTGATCCCGCACATCACCGACCAGATCAAGGCGCGGGTCCGTGCCATGGGCGAGCCGGACGAGAACGGTCAGACCCCGGACGTGGTCATCACCGAGATCGGCGGGACGATCGGCGATATCGAGTCGTTGCCGTTCCTGGAGGCGTGCAGACAACTCCGCCACGACGTCGGCAGGGACAACTGCTTTTTCCTGCACGTCTCGTTGGTGCCCTACCTCGCGCCCTCCGGAGAGCTCAAGACCAAGCCGACCCAGCACTCGGTCAAGGAGCTGCGCAACATCGGTATCGCTCCGGACGCGTTGGTCTGCCGCGCCGACCGCGAGCTCTCCGGCGAGCTCAAGGACAAGATCGCGCTGATGTGCGACGTCGACTCCGACGGTGTGGTGGCCTGTCCCGATGCCGCCTCCATCTACGACATCCCCCGCGTGTTGCACGGCGAGGGGCTTGACGCCTATTTGGTCCGCAGGCTGGGGCTTCCGTTCCGCGACGTCGACTGGTCGGTGTGGGGCGATCTGCTCGAACGGGTACACAATCCCACCGAGAGAGTCAGGATCGCCCTGGTTGGCAAGTACGTCGACCTGCCCGATGCCTACCTCTCGGTCACCGAGGCGTTGCGCGCTGGCGGATTCGCGAACCGGGCCAAGGTGGAAATATCCTGGGTGGCCTCCGACGACTGCGAGAGCGAGGCCGCTGCCGCGCGTGCCCTGTCCGGTATGGACGGGGTGCTCGTACCCGGTGGATTCGGTGTGCGGGGTATCGAGGGCAAACTCGGCGCGATCGAGTACGCGCGCACGAACGGGATCCCGGTGCTGGGGCTCTGTCTGGGGCTGCAGTGCATGGTGATCGAGGCGGCGCGCAACCTCGCCGGACTGCAGCGAGCGAACTCGACCGAGTTCGCCGCTCCCTGCCAGCATCCGGTGATCAGCACCATGGCCGACCAGCACGACGTGGTCGCGGGGGAGCGCGACATGGGCGGCACCATGCGTCTGGGTTCCTATCCGGCCGCGTTGCGGGAGGACTCCCTGGTCGCTCAGGCTTACGGCACCCTGGAGGTCTCCGAACGGCACCGTCATCGTTACGAGGTCAACAACGCCTACCGGGAGCAGTTGTCCAAGGCGGGACTGGTGTTCTCGGGAACCTCACCGGACGACCGGTTGGTCGAGTTCCTCGAACTTCCCCGTGATGAGCACCCGTTCTTCGTGGGGACCCAGGCCCATCCGGAGATGACGAGCCGTCCCACCCGGCCGCATCCACTGTTCAGCTCGTTCGTCCGCGCGGCGCTGGACTACCGTGCCGCGGAACGGTTGCCGGTCGAGCTGCCCGGTACCGTGCAGGCAGCGGCGAGCGTCTGAGCGGTCGGACCGGAACACGCGATTCGCGAACCGGCCACCGGCAGGAGCGGACCGGGACACGCTCGCTTCGTTCGTGCGTGTCCCGGCCCGGCCTCCTCGGCCCGGGCGCCAGAGCTTCCCGTGGTGCGCTTCCCGGACGAACCCGCAGCCGAGGCCGACTTTCGGGACCGGACTCCGGACCGGTAAACAGGATCACCGAGTGAGAACACCGAGACACTCCAGGAGCGCTCCGCATGTCCGCCGATCCCGAACAGTCCGGCACGCCGATCACCCGTACGAACGGTCGGCACAGCTTCACCACGCTGTCGACCTCCGATGTCTACGTGGGCAACATTCTGGCGCTGCGTGCCGACGAAGTCGCCATGCCGGGGGGTGGACGTTCGCGCCGTGAGGTCGTCGAGCACTCCGGCGCGGTAGCGGTGGTGGCGCTGGACGAGCACGAACGTGTCGTGCTGGTTCACCAGTATCGCTATCCGCTGGATCGCAGACTCTGGGAACTGCCGGCGGGCCTGCTGGACGCTCCCGGTGAACCCCCGCTGCACACCGCTCGTCGGGAACTCGCGGAGGAGGTCGGGCTCGCCGCCGAGGAATGGTCGGTCCTCGTCGATGTGGCCGCCTCACCGGGATTCACGGATCAGTCCGAGCGGGTCTACCTCGCCCGTGGCCTGTCCGAGGTCGCTCTCCCGGAACCCGCGGCAGACGAGGAGGCGGATCTCGTCGTGCGCCGGTTCGAATTGGATCGCGCCGTCGACATGGTCTTCAGGGGCGAGATCGTCAACGCCCCCGCCGTCTCGGGACTGCTGGCGGCCCAGGCGGTGTCGCGGGGACGCGCCGTGCCCAGACACCCGGACGTCGAGTGGGTGGATCGCCCCGTCCGGTTTCCCGCCCGAACCGATCGTTGAGCGCGCTCTACCCGGTTCGGCCGCACGATCCCCCGTGCTCGTGTCATGGTGATCCGGGAAGGAGCCCACCGATGCCCGATCTCGACGAACTGCCCGACGAACTGCGCCGAGTGATCAGAGCCTATCTCGATCACCTCGTGGTGGAACGGGGAACCGCTCCCAGCACGCTGGAGTCCTACACTCGGGATCTGCGCCGTTACGGCGCTTACCTGTCGGGGGAGGGAATCGTGGAACCGGGCGGAGTTTCGCCCGATCTGGTGGGTGAGTTTCTCGCCACACTGCGCAGGGGCGAGCACGATGGCGGGGTTCCGCTCGCGCCCGCTTCCGCGGCCAGAACCATCGTGGCGGTGCGGGGGTTGCATCGCTTCGCCTTCCTGGAGGGATTCACGGCGCGGGACCCGGCACGTGAGGTGACTCCGCCCGCCCTGCCGCGACGTCTGCCGAAGGCGTTAACCGTCGACGAGGTAATGCGGCTGCTGGAAACGGGTACTGTCGAAGGCATGCGCGGATTGCGGGACCGTGCCTTGCTGGAACTGCTCTACTCCAGTGGAGCACGGATTTCCGAGGCGGTCGGTCTGAAGACCGATGATCTCGACGAACAGGAGCGGACCGTCCTGTTCGACGGAAAGGGCGGGGTGCAACGTCGGGTTCCGGTGGGGCGCCCGGCCCTTGCCGCGATCGAGGCATACCTCGTCCGTTCACGTCCCGCGCTGGCGAAGCGGGGCAGGGGGGACAGGGCGTTGTTCCTCAATTCCCGCGGCGGCGGACTGTCCCGGCAGAGCGCCTGGAACATCCTGAAAACCGCGGCCGAACGTGCCGGTGTGTCCACTTCGGTCTCACCACACGTGCTTCGGCATTCCTTCGCGACTCATCTACTGGAAGGGGGAGCCGATGTGCGGGTCGTGCAGGAGTTGCTCGGGCACTCGTCGGTCTCGACAACTCAGATGTACACAATGGTCACCATGAATACGTTGCGCGAGGTCTACGCCACCACCCATCCCAGGGCGCGCGACTGAGTTCCACGGGTTCACCCGGCCCCTGCCGGGTGAGCGAGCGGTACCGCGAGGTGTTTCGTCCGGACAACGGCGATGCGCGTTGCCGCTGCGTGCGCGTGCCGCTTAGGCTGCGCATCGAACGACGTTTTCGAATGCCGTCGCACACAAAGGAGTCACCACCGCCATGTCGACGCCGCAGCCCTCCGCCGGTGGGCGGTACCGGGGCGCGGTCGACCTGAGCATCACCCCCGACACTTCGGAAATCGCCAACGGCGACGGAATGGGACCCGATCCCAACGACGCGAACATCGGCCCAACCGGTAGGCCGCGTCGACACGTTCCCGAGCCCGCGGCGTTGGACGCGCACGGGCCCGCCTCGGTGCTGGCGATGTGCAACCAGAAGGGCGGCGTCGGTAAGACCACGTCCACGATCAATCTGGGGGCGGCACTCGCCGAGTACGGACGCAAGGTGTTGCTGGTCGATTTCGATCCACAAGGTGCATTGTCGGTAGGTCTCGGCGTGCAACCGCACCAGCTGGAGCAGACCATCTACAACGTCATCATGGAACGCTCCGTCGAACTCCGCGAGGTGATCAGATCCACCAGTGTCCCGGGAATGGATCTGTTGCCGAGCAACATCGATCTCTCGGCGGCCGAGGTCCAACTCGTCGCAGAGGTGGGGCGGGAGCAGGCGTTGGAGCGTGCCCTGCGACCGGTGCGCGCGGAGTACGACTTCGTGCTGGTCGATTGCCAGCCGTCGTTGGGGCTGCTGACGGTCAACGCGTTGGCGGCGGCCCACGGCGTGATGATTCCGCTGGAGTGCGAGTTCTTCAGCCTGCGCGGAGTGGCATTGCTGATCGACACCATCGAGAAGGTCCGCGACCGGCTGAATCCCGATCTGGAGATCAGTGGAATCCTGGCGACGATGTTCGATCCCCGTACGCTGCATTCGCGAGAGGTGATGTCGCGCGTGGTGGAAGCGTTCGGGGATATAGTGTTCGACAGCGTGATAAACCGCACGGTGCGGTTTCCCGAAACCACCGTGGCGGGAGAACCCATCACTCGGTGGGCGCCGCGTTCCTCCGGCTCGAAGGCCTACCGTTCGCTCGCCCGCGAGGTCATCGCGCGGTGAGCCCTGCCGCGAGCCGCTGTTGCTGATGAGGAAACGTGACTGAGGCACAAGCAGCCACCGACTCGGCGCACGAGGTGCCCGAACTGGCCGCCGCTCAGGATTCCCAGGGCGGACGCTTCACAGTACGGCTGGAGAACTTCGAGGGGCCGTTCGACCTGTTGCTGCAGCTGATCTCGCAGCATCAGCTCGACGTCACCGAGGTGGCGCTGCATCGCGTCACCGATGACTTCATCGCCTACACGAAGGAGCTCGGGCAGCGCTCCGAGCTGGACGAGATCAGTGAGTTCCTCGTCGTGGCGGCCACGCTGCTGGATCTCAAAGCGGCTCGGCTCGTCCCCGCCGCCGAGGTCGAGGACGAGGAGGACCTCGCCCTGCTGGAGGCCCGCGACCTGCTGTTCGCACGGTTGCTGCAGTACCGGGCCTACAAGCGGGTCGCCGAACTGTTCCGACAGCTCGAAGCCGGGGCACTGGGGCGCTACCCCCGGGCGGTATCGCTGGAGCAGCGCTATCTCGACCTGATGCCAGAAGTGGTTCTCGGAGTGGATGCCGCCGGGCTGGCGGAGACAGCCGCCGCGGTGTTCCGCCCCAAACCCCCACCGACCGTTTCGCTGGATCATCTCCACCAGCAACGCGTCTCGGTGCGTGAACACGCGGCGGAGCTGCGGGTGCTGCTTGCCGAGCGGGGCAGCGCACTGTTCGTCGAGCTGACCGAGCGGTGCGGCACGAGCCTCGAGATCGTGGCTCGGTTCCTGGCGCTGCTCGAATTGTTCCGCGAGGCGGTGGTCACGTTCGATCAGCCGGAACCGCTCGGGGAGCTCACGGTCTCCTGGGTGGGCGGCAGCGCCGAACAGGCTCGCGTGGCCGCCGAGGCCGATCGGGATCGAGACGAGGAAGAGGATTACGGGTGAGCGACGATAAGCATCCCGATGGTTCCCGTGCCGAGGGAGCCGAGCGCGGTGAGGAGACCGAGCGGACGGTCGGTACCGGCGAAGGGCGGAGTCGTGAGTGGCCCGCCCTCGACTCCGAGCCCGCGCTGGACGCCGCGCTGGAAGCGGTGCTGCTGGTGGTCGATGCCCCTGCCGGTGAGGAGCTGCTGGCCGAGGTTCTCGATCAGCCCGTGGAGCGGGTCACCACAGCCCTGAATCGGCTGGCCGAGGGCTACACCGCGGCGGGAAGTGGTATCGAGCTGCGCAGGGTGGCGGATGGCTGGCGGTTCTACACCCGCGATGTATACGCTCCCGTCGTCGAGCGATACCTCCTCGACGGGCAGCGAGCCAAGCTCACCAAGGCCGCGCTGGAGACGCTCGCCGTCATCGCTTATCGGCAACCGGTGACTCGCTCGAAGGTGGCCGCGGTGCGCGGTGTTAACGTGGACGGGGTCGTACGTACCCTGCTGGCGCGTGGACTGATCCACGAAGCCGGTACCGACCCGGAATCGGGCGGCACTTCCTACTGCACGACAGAGTTGTTCCTGGAACGGCTCGGCCTGTCCTCGTTGCGGGAACTGCCGCCACTGGCCCCCCTGTTGCCCGAAGTGGATGCGATCGACGATGTCTGAACCGCACGACCCGACGAGCCGGAACAGCCGGGACGCGGAAGGCGTCCGGCTGCAGAAAGTGCTTTCCAAGGCGGGCGTCGCCTCACGCCGCGCCGCTGAGGAGATGATCGTCGAGGGCCGTGTGGAGGTCGACGGTGCTCCGGTCACCACGCTCGGCGCCAGGGTGGACCCGGCCACCTCGGTCATCCACGTGGACGGCAGCAGGGTCGTGGTCGACAACGAAGCCACCCATCTGTTGCTGAACAAGCCCACGGGCATTCTGTGCAGCATGTCCGACGACCAGGGGCGTCCCTGCATCGGTGACTACCTGCCGAAGCGGGAAGGCAAGCTCTTCCACATCGGGCGGCTGGACTTCAACACCGAAGGGTTGCTGCTGATCAGCAACGACGGTGATCTCGCCAATCGACTGATGCATCCCTCCTATCGGGTTCCCAAGACCTATCTCGTCGAGTTGCAGGGGCCCGTTCCCAAGGATCTGGGACGCACCGTCAAGGCCGGTCTGGAGCTCGAGGACGGCCTCGCCAGCGTCGACTCCTTCCGCTTCGTCGACACCAACCAGAAGGGGACCCGGGTGTTGGCGCAGGTGGTGCTGCACGAGGGGCGCAAACGAATCGTCCGCAGACTGTTCAAGGCCGCGGGGTACCCGGTGCAGCGACTGGTCCGGACAGGTGTCGGCGAAGTGCGGCTGACCAACGAACGGCCGGGGGCGATCCGGCCGCTGGACAACAAGGAACTCGGCTCGCTCTACCGCGCGGTCGGCCTGTGAGCAGACCGGGGCGCCTGTGACCAGGCCCGTGCGGTGGCCGTTCGGTAGGCGTCGCCCGTCCCGCTCATCGCCGCGCCTGCCGTAGCGTCACCAGCCGCTGCGCCACCGGTTCCACCACCCGGGCCGCCACCGGGCCGAGCACGGCCATCAGCAGCACATAAGCGGTGGAGAACGCCGCCAGTTCACCGGTGACCGCTCCGGAACCCACTGCCAGGCCCGCGATGACTATGGAGAACTCGCCGCGGGCCACCAGGGCGGCCCCCGCACGGGCGCGCCCCATCCGCCTGATGCCCTGTGAGCCCGCGGCGAACCATCCCGTGGCGAGTTTCGTGATCGTGGTCAGCAGTGCCAGCAGCAGTGCGAACGGCAGCACCGGCGGAATCGCGGACGGATCGGTGTTGAGACCGAACACGACGAAGAACACCGCCGCGAACAGGTCGCGCAGCGGGGCCAGTGTTCGGGTGGCGTTGGCCGCGGTAGACCCGGATATGGCGATGCCCAGCAGGAAGGCGCCCACCGCCGCCGAAACCTGCAGCTGGGCCGCCAAGCCGGCCACGAGCAGCGCCGCTCCGAGCAATCGGAGCAGGAACACCTCGGGATCCGGGCTGTCCACCAACGCGGAGACGTAGCGTCCGTAACGTAGCGCCAACACCAGCACCAGAGTGATCACCAGGACGGACACACCGACCGCACCGAGACCTCCCAGAAACCCCACACCGGCGAGCAGGGCGGTCAGTATCGGCAGGTAGATGGCCATGGCCAGGTCCTCGAACACCAGTATCGACAGCACCACCGGTGTCTCACGGTTGCCCAGTCTGCCCAGATCCCCCAGGACTTTCGCCACGATCCCCGACGAGGAGATGTAGGTGACACCGGCCAGTACGATCGCCGCGATCGGGCCCCAGCCCAGCAGCAGTGCCACGGCCGCGCCCGGGGACGCGTTGAGAACCACGTCGACGAGCCCCGCCAGCCAGGAACGGCGCAACCCCGTTACCAGCTCACCCGCCGAGTACTCCAACCCCAGCAGCAGCAACAGCAGGACGACCCCGATCTCCGAGGCGATCTCGGTGAACGGTTCGATGCCGCCCAGCGGGATCAGCCCGCCCTGCCCGAACGCCAACCCGCCGAGCAGATACAGCGGGATCGGCGATATACCGATGCGCCAGGCGAGTCGCCCGAGCACCCCCAGGCCGAAGAAGACCGCTCCCAGTTCGATCAGTGTGATCGCAGTGTGTTGCACCTGGTTCCTCTCGCCCGCGCGGACGTCGACCGGATCCGTTCAACCTCCGGAATCCGTGGGGCGCCGCCCGAACATCCCGGCGGGAACGCCCGGTTCGAGTCGAATCAGCCGTGTTCCATGATCTCGCCGGCTGCGCGTAGACCTTCGGCGGTACCGACGACGACCACCAGGTCGCCGCCCGCGAAGACGAAATCCGGGCGAGGGGAGGGCAGCACCGACCCGTCCCTTATCACCGCCACTATCGAAACCGAGGTCCGGGTGCGCATCTCGGTCTCGCCGAGCGTGCGCCCGTCGAAAGGTGAGTCGGGCGCCAGCGGCAGTTGCCAGGTGGTCACGCCGGTGACCTCGCGCTGTTGCTCGCTGAGCTGTCGCACCAGTTGGGGAGCTCCGAGCAGGTTCGCCAGCGTGCTGGTTTCCTCCCCGGTGAGATCGGTAGCCGCACAGATCTTGTCCGGGTCCCTGGCATCGGAGACGATCAGCTCCATCCGGCCGTCCCGGTAGGTGATCACTCCGATGCGGCGCCCGGACTCGGTCGTGAATTCCTGTTGCGTGCCCAGCCCCGGCAGCGGGGTCACGGTGACGTCCACACGACCGATCTTAAAACGTCTGTCGGCTTCGCAGTAGTCGGCCGATCGGTCGTGCGGGACTCGATTGAGTCACCGCGGTCGCGGACAGGCAGAATGAAACATTGTCGGTTAGCCCGAGCGAGCGATGTGGTCATTCGTTGTCGAGGAGGTCAGTCGAGGTGTCCCAGCCCGAGCTCAACGGAATCGTGGCGGTGGACGGGCCGTCCGGAACGGGCAAGTCCACGGCGGCTCGTGGACTCGCCCACGCGCTCGGTGCTGCTTACCTGGATACCGGCGCGATGTATCGAGCGGTGACACTGGCCGTGCTGCGTGCCGGGGCGCCGCTGGACGACGCCGCGGAACTCACCCGCGTCGCCCGTGACGCGCATCTGGTGATGCGTACCGACCCCGACTCTCCCGGGGTGTCGCTGGACGGAGCCGACGTGCGAGGGGAGATCCGCGAGCAGGAGGTCACCAGGGCGGTCTCCGCCGTCTCGGCGGTTCCCGAGGTTCGGGAGCTTCTGGTGCGGCGACAGCGCGCGCTGATCGACGCCGCGACACGTCCCAGCGGAGGAATCGTGGTCGAGGGACGTGACGTGGGCACCGTGGTGGTGCCCGAGGCGGGCCTGAAGGTGTACCTGACCGCCTCTGCTGACGCCCGGGCGCACCGTCGCACCGCCCAGGACGCGGCCGAGGGGCGCCCGGCGGACCGCGACCTGGTGCACGCCGACGTGCGACGCAGGGACACGCTCGATTCCAACAGGTCCGTCGCGCCGCTTCGAATGGCCGAGGACGCGGTTTCGCTGGACACGACCGAGCTCTCCCTGGAACAGGTGCTGCGGCGGTTGCACGAGTTGGCAGCCGTCCGCGGGCTGCTGGTCAGCAACGAGCGAGCCGGACGATGAGGGCCGGGGGGAGTCACTCGCAGCGTGACCACCCCACTACGGGTATGCTGCCGGAGGACAGCTCACCCGGTTTTCGCCGGTTCGGCCGCTGCCTCGGCCGGGTCGTGCTGCGGATGTCGTATCGAATCCGTGTTCGACACGGTGAGCGGTTCCCCACGACCGGCCCCGTGGTTCTCGTCGCCAATCACAGTTCCCTCGCGGACGGTCCGGTGTTGTTCGGGACGCTGCCACGTGGTGCGGTGTTCCTGATCAAGCGGGAACTGTTCCGGGGCCCGCTCGGCTGGACACTGTGTAAACTGGGTCATCTTCCGGTTCGTCGTGATGCTCCCGATCGCGCGGCGTTGTCGGCCGCGGTGCGGATACTTCGTTCCGGCGGGGTGATCGGGGTGTTTCCCGAGGGCACTCGAGGCGGAAGCGTGGCCGAGGCACGGCACGGCGCGGCGTGGTTGGCCCGATCGGCGGGGGCGTCGCTGCTGCCGGTCGCGTGCCGGGGTACGGCTCGCGAGAGCGGGCGACGGTTCCGCTTCCGGCCGAGGGTGGATGTTCTCGTCGGCAGACCCGTTCGCCTGCCGGAGCAGCGGGGCAGAGCGGGGCTGGCCGCGGCGACCGAACGCGTGCGTACCGAGTTGGTCGAGTTGCTCGCCGAACTGGACGGCCGAACGATCGACTCCGACGAACCAGACGATGATGTGAGAGGGAACGAAGCGTGAGCGAAGAGCCGTTTGCCGACGCCGCCGAGGGTGCCGGCCTCGACGGCACCTGGTCCGACGAGACGGACTGGGCCGACTACGATCACCTGCTCGACGAACTCGACGAGGATTCGGGAACCGAACCAGGCCGCCCCGTGCTGGCGGTCGTGGGCAGGCCCAACGTCGGTAAGTCCACCCTGGTAAACCGGTTGCTCGGCAGCAGGCAGGCCGTGGTCAAGGACACTCCGGGTGTCACGCGGGACCGGGTTACCTATGACGCGGTGTGGAGCGGGCGCGCGTTCAGCGTCGTCGACACCGGTGGCTGGGACCCCGATGCCGACGGCATGTACGCCAGTGTCACTTCACAGGCGGAGATGGCCATGTCGGCAGCCGACGCGATCCTGTTCGTGGTCGACGCCAACGTGGGGGTCAGCGGCACCGACGAGGCCGCCGCGAAGGTGCTGCGCCGGTCCCGGCGACCGGTGATCGTGGTCGCCAACAAGGTCGACGACCAGGTGGCGGTGGCGGGTACGGCCGAGCTGTGGTCCCTCGGACTGGGGGAGCCGCATCCGGTGAGCGCGCTGCACGGTCGCGGGTCTGGTGATCTGCTCGACGAAGTGCTGCGCGTGCTGCCCGAAACCCCGCGGGAACAGTTGGGGGGCGCGGCGGGACCGCGACGGGTGGCGCTGGTGGGCAAGCCCAACGTCGGCAAGTCCAGCATGCTCAACCGTCTCGTCGGGGAGCAGCGTGCCGTGGTCGACGAGGTGGCCGGTACCACCGTCGATCCCGTGGACTCGCTGGTCGAGCTCGACGACGAGGTGTGGCGGTTCGTGGACACCGCCGGGCTGCGCAAGCGGGTCAAGACCGCCGACGGCACGGAGTACTACGCCTCGCTGCGCACCAAGGCGGCCATCGAGGCGGCCGAGGTTGCCATCGTGCTCATCGACGGTTCCGAGCCGCTGACCGAGCAGGACCTGCGCATCATCAGCATGGTCATCGAGTCCGGTCGGGCATTGGTGATCGCCTACAACAAGTGGGACATGGTCGACGACGACCGGCGGCGCAGCCTGGAGAAGGAGATCGATCGCGACCTCGTCCGAGTGCGGTGGGCCGAACGGGTGAACGTGTCGGCTCATACCGGCCGTGCGGTCACCAAACTGGCACCCACGCTGCGGACAGCGCTCGAATCCTGGGACCAGCGCGTCTCCACCGGCCAGATCAACTCGTGGTTGTCGGACATCGTCGCGGCTCATCCCCCGCCGGTCCGGGGCGGCAAACAGCCCAAGATCATGTTCGCCACCCAGGCGCACGCCCGACCACCGACACTGGTGTTGTTCAGTTCGGGCTTCCTGGAGGCGGGCTATCGCCGGTTCCTGGAGCGCAAGTTCCGCGAGGCGTTCGGTTTCGCGGGTAGTCCGGTTCGCGTGGTCGTGCGGATCAAGGAACGCAAGAGCTCCCGCTGAGCACCGTCCGCTTCGGCCGGGATCGGTATCGGGTAGCCTCCCCGGAAGCCCGGCACCCTGTCCGAGTTCTCCGAACGACAAGGTGCGAGATATGCGTAGTCTGCCGTTGCCCGAAGGGGGCGAGCTGCCCGTGCTCGGGCAGGGGACCTGGGGTATGGGAGAGCGCGACGCGCGACGTGCTGCCGAGGTCGACGCGTTGCGCCACGGGCTCGACTCGGGGATCCGGCTGATCGACACCGCCGAGATGTACGGGGGTGGCGGCGCCGAACAGGTCGTGGGTACCGCGCTGCGGGGCAGGCGGGACGAGGCCTTCGTGGTTTCCAAGGTGTTTCCGCACAACGCCGACCGCGGCGGTACCGTGGCGGCCTGCGAGCGCAGTCTGCGGCGGCTGGGAACGGACCGGTTGGACCTGTACTTGCTGCACTGGCGGGGTGCCACGCCGCTGGAGGAGACCATGGCGGCGTTCGAGTCGCTCCAGCGCAGCGGCAAGATCCGCTATTTCGGGGTGAGCAATTTCGATCCGGCCGACATGAGCGATCTCTTCGCGACCGAGGCAGGCCGCCGAGTGTCCACCGATCAGGTGCTGTACAACCTCACCCGCCGCGGCCCCGAGTTCGATCTGCTGCCCTGGTGTCGGCGACGGAACCTGCCGGTGATGGCTTATTCCCCGATCGAACAGGGCAGGTTGCTCGACGACCGGGTGCTCGGCGAGCTGGCCGCCGAGCGCGGTGTCACCCCCGCGCAGCTGGCGCTGGCGTGGGTGCTGCGGCAGGACGGGATGTGCGCGATCCCCAAGGCGGCGACCGTCGAACACGTCGACCACAACCGAGCGGCGGTCGACCTCTCGCTCTCGGACGAGGAGTTGTCCCGACTCGACGAGCGGTTCCCGCCACCCGGTGGGCCGAGGCCGCTGGAGATACTCTGACGGAGCTTCACCGGTCCGCGCTTTCCCGTTCGGGTGCCGAGGCGGTTCGGCGCGCTGACCCGTGACAGCCCAGGAGATCGCCCCCGACCGGAGGCACCGGGCCTCCCGCCGGGGACGGACGACCCGGTGATCGGCTGCGTGCTCCCGACGGCCCCTCGCCGCGTTGAGGGGCCGTCACTCGCTCGGAGCGGCAGCCTCCGATGACGCCGCGGGCAGCTCGAGAGCACGGCGCAGGAAATCCAGCTGCAACAACAGCAGGTTCTCGCTCTTGCTCTCCGAGGTCGGCATGTGGGTCACGCCGGGCAGCGGCAACAGGGTGTGCGATCTGCCCGCCGAGGTCAGCGCTTCCGACAGCCGCAGCGAGTGCGCGAACACCACGTTGTCGTCGACGGTGCCGTGCACCAGCAGCAGCTCCCTGCGCAGCTCGGGAGCCATCCGCAGCAGCGAGTTCGCCGTGTACGTCTCGGGATCGCGGTTCGGGTCGCCGAGGTAGCGCTCGGTGTAGTGCGTGTCGTAGAGCCGCCAGTCGCAGACCGGTGCACCCGCCACCGCCGCGTGGAACACGTCGGGGCGGCGCAGCACAGCCAGCGCCGCCAGATAGCCCCCGAACGACCAACCCCGGATCCCCACCCGGTCGAGATCCAGATCGGTGCGCTCGGCGGCGCACGCGTGCAGCGCGTCCACCTGGTCCTGCAAGGGTGGGCCCGCGAGATCCCCGGACACCGCCCGGTCCCAGTCCGGCCCGCGTCCTCCCGTGCCCCGGCCGTCCGTGACGAGCACGGCGAATCCCTGCTCGGCGAACCACTGCGGCGTCAGGTACCCCTGCTGTCGTCGCAGCACCCGCTGTGCCTGTGGCCCCCCGTAGGGATCCAGCAGTACCGGCAGCCTGCCGTGTTCCGGGCGATGTCCGTGCGGCAGCAGCAGCGCGGAGCACAACTCGCGGGCACCGAGTCGCAGCAGTTCGACGCGTGGCGCGATCGTGCTCGTCTCGGCCAGCGAGGTGATCTCGGCGATCGGTGCCTCTTCGCGGAATACCCGCACGGTGCCGTGCAGCCGCTCCGTGCCGCTGGAGGACAGCACGGTCACCGGCCCGCCACGGGTGGCCCCGTGCACACCGTCCTGCTCGGAGACCCGCCGCGCACCCGCCTCGGTCACCCGGTAGACGTGCACCTGGGTGGGGTCCGCCGCCGATGCCGAGACCAGGACGTCGGTGGGGCCGATGTCCAGAATCGCGCGGACCTGCAGTGTGGGGCCGGTCCAGTCGTCGCCGTCGACCAGGAGCCGGTAAGCGCCGTCGATCGCGCTGATCCGTGCCAGGCCGCCGCCGGGGGTCCAGGCGGGCCAGCCGGTCTTGATCTCGATCCAGTGCGGATCGGTCTCGTGGTGCAGCTCCGTGGTCTCACCGGTGTCGGGATCCACCGCCAGCACCAGCTGACTACGCTGGTCACGACTCTGCACCGCCAGCAGCGGTCGGCCGTGTTCGGACCAGTGAGCCGCCACCAGATAGGGATGGGCAGCGTTGTCCCAGCGCACAGGAGTCCGTTGTCCGAACTTCGTGTCGTCGACCCGCAACAGCTCCAGGGTGACCGCGGCGTTGTTCTCACCCGCCGCGGGATACGGCATCGTTCTGGGGGGGCGTGCGGGGTCGGCGGGATCGGCGAGGTTCCACCGCGCCACCCCCGACTCGTCCACCCGGGCCGCCAGGATCGCCGAACCGTCGGGCGCCCACCAGTAGCCGCGGGCCCGGTTCATCTCCTCCGCGGCGATGAACTCGGCGCAGCCCCACTGGACCCGCTCGTGTTCGGGCTCGACCAGCGCCCGGTCTCCGGAACCGTCGAACCCGATCACACGCAGCCCGCCCTGTGAGGTGTAGGCCACGCGCGTGCCGGTGCCGTCCGGTCTGGGATCCGCGGCGGGGTAGTGGGCGGGCAACCGGCGGAGCAGCCCGTTCTCCGGCTCGGCCACGAACAGCTCACCGGAGAGGGTGAAGGCCACTCGCCGGGCGTCGTCGTCCACCGCGTAAGCCGTGATCCCCGAGGCCCGCTCCCGGAGGCGTTCCCGACGGGCCAGTTCCGCCGCCGAGGTGGTCCCGGTGTCGTCGAGCTGTGCGGGATCGGCCACCCGGTGCTCCGTGCCGTCGCCGGTGTCCAACATCCACAGCGCGTTGCTCCGGTCGGTGCCGCTCGACGACCGCAGGAACAGCACCCGTTGCCCGTCCGGTGCGACGGTGAAATTACGTGGGGCGCCCAGACTGAACCCCTGGGTCCGGGCGCTGTGACGAGGGAACGTATCGGCTGCGGTCATGCCAGCAGCTTGTCAAAGGTGTTCGAGTGCGCGATCGGGTGGTCCATCGACGACCGCCCGCGTTCGGCTGTGCACCGTTGTGGCGATGCGTGGACGCACCGCCACAACGGTGCCGCGATCAACCGATCACCATCCCCGCGATGGTGGCGCTCATGAGGTTCGCCAGCGTGCCCGCCAACACGGCTCGGATCCCGAGTTGGGCGATCAGCGGTCTGCGACTGGGAACCAGGCCGCCGAGTCCGCCCAGCAGGATTCCCAGCGAGCTGAAGTTGGCGAATCCGGTCAGGGCGAAAGTGATGATCACGGCGGTGCGTTCGGTGAACGCGCCGGACTCCGCCATGGGACCGAAGTCGGCGAAGGCGACGAACTCGTTGAGAACCAGCTTCTGCCCCAGGAAGGTTCCGGCCTCGACGGCTTCGTTGAACGGGATCCCGATGGCGACCATGACGGGCGAGAAGACATACCCGAGAATCTGTTGGAAGGTCAGGTTCTCCAGGCCGAACAGGCCACCGACCCCGCCGATGATCAGGTTGAGCAGCGCGATCAGCGAGATGAACGCGAACAGCATCGCTCCGACGTTGAGGGCGAGCTTGAGACCGTCGGAGGCTCCGACCGCCGCGGCGTCGATGACGTTGCGCGGTTTTTCGGGCTCCTCGTCGTGCTCGGCGTCGGCCCCCTCGGTGCGTTCACCGTCGTCGGGCTTCTCGTCCGCGCCGGAGGCGTCCGCCGCGGCGTCCGTGCCGGTTCCCGTCGTCGTGGCGGCCACGGCCTCGTCGCTGTGGGACTTCTCGGTCTCGGGAACGATGATCTTGGCCATCAGGAGACCGGCCGGTGCCGCCATGAAACTGGCCGCGATCAGGTACTCCAGTGACGCTCCCAGCAGCGAGTAGCCGACGAGCACCGTTCCGGCGACCGTGGACAGGCCACCCGCCATCACCGCGAAGAACTCCGAGCGGGTCATCCTGGCCAGGTACGGCCGGATCACCAGCGGTGCCTCGGTCTGTCCCACGAAGATGTTGGCCGTGGCGTTGAGCGATTCCGCCTTCGTGGTCCCCAGCAGTTTCTGCAGTCCGCCACCGATGATGCGTACCACCCACTGCAGAATGTGCCAGTGGTAGAGCACCGCGCTCAGCGAGGCGATGAACACGATGATCGGCAACACCTGGAATGCGAACAGCGTGCTGCCCTCGTCCAGCAGGCCGATCAGCGGCCCCACCATGAAATTGATGCCCTCGTTGGCGGAGTCGATCACCTTGCCCACACCCGCGGCGACCGCCTCCAGCACCCGCTCTCCTGTTTCCCAGCGCAGCACGAGAACGGCGAAAACCACCTGGATCGCCAGTGCTCCCAGTACCGTGCGGGGCCGGATCGAACGTGGGCTGGTCGACAGGGCCACCGCGATCAGCAGCAGCACCACCATGCCGCCAATACCCCATAGCACGTGCACGAGCATCGTCCTTTCACACCGTTCGGTCCGCTCGGCGGGTTCTCGCCTTGCGCGGACCGCAACCGGCGACGCCGCGAATAATTTGGTCGCCGAATATTGGCATGCCACTGATCACCGCGACAGCCCCGGAACCACTTCGTTTCTCCCTGGAAACGAACTCTTCCGCTCGGCGGAAACCACGTCGTAGGTGCCGAGCGGAAATTAGGGCCCCGGGGCGTTGCCCGCTCACAGCTGTGCTTGCCGGTGCCGCTGTCTGACGTGATCATCGCCGAGGGGGCGCTGATCTTCCGGCACACGGGTGCGGTCCGCCCACGGGCTGCGACCCCCTCCGGGCAGTGCCCGGAGGGGAAGCGATCCCCTCCGGGCCGGGTGCGGACTCGGACTGCCCTTACGGACTCAGCGATGCTGATCGACGGTGGCGGCCAGCTTGCGAATGAACACGAACACCAGCGGAAACAACCCCAGAATCGCCCAACGCGCGTCGTCGAGCCACAGCCACAGCAACAGCCCGAGCAACAGGGCGAGCAGCCCCGTCCGTACCGACCAGTCCACAGCGGCACGTCGTAACCGGAGCCACACCAGTCCGGTGGCGGATATCAGTATTCCGGCGAACAACCAGTCCCAGTGCAGCGTGAACATCGCCACGAGCAGCCCCACGGCGGGGCCTGCCGCCGTGATGTAGATGTCGTTGCGGGTGATGGTGGGCTTCTTCATCCGGCTGGGTCCTTGCCTCGCCGCGGTCGCGACGCGTGTTGCTGCCGGTCCGATCCATTCCCGTTTTCGCGCTCCTTCGGGAACCGGTACCGGGGCGGTGGAAATACTTGTCGAGAGAGTCTACGACGGCCCCGAACGGAATTCTCGGGCGTGATCACCGCTGCTCGTCGCCGGTGACGGAAGACCTCACGCCGAACGCTCGAGTGCGGCGGTCGCCGCGATCAAGGATTGGTCTCCTCCGCGACCCAGGACAGGTACTGCTCGTCACCCGTGACGATCGGCGTGACGATGATCTCCGGCACGTCGTAGTTGTGTCGGGTCCCCAGGTGTTCGCGCAGCTCGGTTACCCGCTTCCGGGTGGTTTTGATCTGCAACTGCCATTCCTGCTCGTCCTGCACACCTCCCTGCCAGCGGAAGAAGCTGCGGATCGGCACGACCTGTACGCACGCACCGAGTCGGGCCCCGACCACACCACGAGCCAGCTCGGCGGCGGCGTGTTCGGAGTCGGTGGTGGTGACAACCTGCACGTATTCGGTCATGCCGTCAGGTTAGCGAGTGGCTTCCCACGGATGATCCCACCCGTCGAAGTGCTCGGCACGGTTACGGATCCGACCGGCGGGTGTCAGTTTTCGTCCGACTGGGTAGCCGTACGGCGGAACAGTCCTGCGGGGCGGTACGGGAGCTCCGTGCTCCCCGGACACCCCGCGAGTCACGAGAGGATCGTCATGACCGATGCCGACGAACGTCGGGTGAACAAGGCGTTGCAGGGATTGGAGTTCCCCGCGGACAAGGCCGAGCTGATCCGATACGCCGAGGACCGGGAGGCCGACCCCCGCACGCTGCGTGCGTTGCGGGCGCTGCCGGACGGTACGTACGGGAACAGCGACGAGGTGGAGCGCTGTGTCCCGCAACGTCCGGAGCAGGAGACGCCCGGGAGATGAGCCGTCCGCTCCACCCGGTACGCCGAGCAGGAGCCGCGTTTCGCTTCGACGCGCCAGGCCGGGATGATCGACAGGGGTGATCCCGGCCGGGGTGATCAGTCGGGAGAAGATCCTTCTGGTACAACTCCCGCACGGGCACGACACCCGGTGACCGTTGACGAGCAGCGTTGAGGAGGGCTCGATGCCCGAACTGTTGTCGCAGGACACGATCGAGAACAGGCTCGCCGAACTCGGGGACTGGCAGTACCGGGACTCGGCGGTGCACAAGACCTGGAAGCTCAAGGGGTTTCTCACCGCGGTGACCTTCGCCAACGCGATCGCCCATCTCGCCAATGAAGCCGACCACCACCCGGATCTGTCCGTGCACGACTACAACCGCCTCACCGTGCGGATCACCACCCACTCGGCCGGTGGGGTGACCGAGAACGACCTGACGATGGCCGAACGGATCGAGTCGCTGCACCGGGATTCCTGAGCCTCTGGTCAGGCCGCACGAACGACTCCGAACGAACCACTCCGATGGCCGCCGAACCGGACCGGTCGGGCCCCGAGCGAGTGGGGCTCGACCGTACTCCGGAGGGCGGCCTCGGTCCCTGTTTCACCAACGTGTGATCACCAGGTGGTTGATCAGCAGCGCCAGCACTGCCTGCGCTGTCAGCCACCAGCGGTGCTGTCCCCGTGGCAGTACCGCGCAGGGAACCGCGAGCCACATGGTGAACGGTAGCCAGATCCGCTCAACCTCAGCCTTGCTCATCCCGGACAGATCCGCGGCGGCTATCGCCACCAGCGCCGCGACGGTGAGCAGCCGCGCTCCGAGCTCCAGACGCCGTGGCGCCGTCGCCAATCTCCGCAGGCTGACCAGAACCGCGGGCCCCGCGACAAGCACCACACAGGCAAGGTTGGCCCACACGAAGTAGCTGTACGGTCGGGTGTCGGCGATGCCCTGGTAGTAGCGGATCCGGACGAGTTCGTAGCCCTCCAGCCACCAGAAGCCGTGCACGGTGAACAGCACAACGACCACTACGACCCCCGCGACCGCGAACAGGATCGGCCGTAGTCTGCGCGTCAGGGCCAGCACCACCAGCGCGAACAGCCCCACCAGCACGAGCCCGTACGAGAGGTAGAGCGTGAACCCGAGCAGCAGACCGCTCGTCAACGCCACCAGATCACCCAGTCTGTCGCCCCGGGTCGTGCCCACCGCGAGCAACGCGATCCCGCACGCCGCGACCCCGGCGAACATCGCGTCGGCGCTGACGCCCATCCACACCATGCCGGGCAGCAGCACCCCGAACGGCAGCATCGCCCGGGCGACGTGCTCCTCGCCCAGTGCGCGCAGTGTGGTCGCGATGGACAGAACGGTCGTGGAGCCGACGAGCATGCACATCACGGATGCCGCGATTCCACCGCCGAGACCGATCCGGTCCATCCACACGAACACCATCAGCACACCCGGTGGGTGTCCGGACACGTGCACCGCCCACGAGCCGGGTTCGAGCAGAATTCGTTCGGTGAACCCGCTCAGCATCGACGAGACCGTCTCCACCCGGTCGATCTCGGCGAGGTAGTTCTTGGGGTTGGACAGCTTGGTCACGACACCGAAGTTCCAGCCCTCGATCATGGTCAGGCTGAACATCCAGCCCAACGTGACCGGATAGGTGACTGCCAGCAGCGGTCCCCAACGCAGCCGTGCTGCCAAGGTCGGTCCCGAGATGATCACCAGCAGCGCGAGCAGGATCGCGGGCACCGTTCCGGGACCGGTGTGCGGCGCCCAGCTGGCGAACAACGGCGGCAGGTCCAGGTAGATGTCGACCCCACGCGCCAGCAACCGTTCGCCGATTACCCAGGCGCGCCATACCAACAGTGCCCCGCCCAGGATCACCAGTAGATCGCTGAGCGGTGAGAGCAGCGCGCGCCAGGAAGGACGCACGTGCTCCGTCGACGGTGACTGGTTCAACTCGGTCATTACTTTCGAAAGATAGACGGCCCGGAATTCTTCTCACGAACCGGAGCCCGGTCGGGACTCACCGTGCCCGCGAGGTGTCCACGACAGTTGTCGACGGTGATTCGGAACGGATACGGTGCCGGGCCGGTCGTAAGTGGTACGGAGCTCTCACATTGTCGTATGCGGTGGTATCCGGTGGTCCTCGTCCGGCTCACCGCTCAGGCGGCGAGGAACTCGCGGACCGCTCGCGAGACGCTGCCCCGTGAGGCACCGAGCCAGTGGAAGTGACTCGGCGCCCCGGTTTCCACCAGGCGTACCCGCGGGATGGTGCGTCCGAAGTCCTCGGCGTGCTCGAACGCGACCCCGCCGTCGTGCCGGGAGGCCGTGACCAGCGTCGGGCACGGCAGCGATCGCAGTGTCGACTCCCGGTAGGACGATCGTTCCGGGCGAGCCTGGCGGAGATCGGTGACGAATCCCGAGCCGGACCCCATCATCGAGAAGGTTTCGCGTGCCGCCGCGCGATCGTCCCGGCTCCACTGCGACCACCACTGCCGGACCGGCAGCCGTGACAACGAGGACATCATCACTCGCAGACCACGGTCCGAAGCGGTCAGAACGCGTACCGCGCGCCAGGTGAGCCGTTGCGGCCGGGGACCGAAAGCCAGGGGAGCGGCGAGACGTTCCGTGAAGGCGTCCGGATCGGGCAGTGTGGACGGTGCGCAGCTGTGCAGCGCGAGCAGCGGAGCGAGGTGCGGCAGCACGTGTGCGCATGTACCGATTCTGCTTCCTCCCGGAATCGGCACCTCGTGGCCGGTTTCGTAACTTCGTTGTTTCTCGGAGCGTGAAGCTCGCTCCTTCGGGCCGTGGTCCTCCGGCGGCTTACCAAATTTCGGCAACGGCGCGAGCTCGTCGAGGGCCTGTGGAACGGTTGCTCGCCGAACAGTGGTCAGCGTTCCCGGGGGCACGAGCCACCCATCTCGGAGGGGAGAATACCTGGCAGGTTCTGAGATCTTGCCAGGTCACTTATGGACGTCACGTCGTCGGAACGAGCTGACGAATCGTCGGGTCCGACCGTGCCGCCGAGTCCGACCGGGCAACCGGCTACCGGTATCCGGCCGTGTCCGCTGGGTTGCCTGGGTCCTGAACCTCGGCGATGTAGCGCCATGCGTCGGGGCGGCTGCCGTCGAGGTCGGTGAACCCGTACACCCCGGCGAGGCCACCGCTGGACAACGACTGCCCGGACCAGCGTGCCACCTCGGGATCGGTGGCCAGCGCGGTTACCGCACGCCCCACGTAGTGTGGAGACTCCGAGATGGCGAAGTGCGGCTGAGCCTCGACGGCGTCACGCCAGTTCTGTTCGGTGACGCCGAAGGCGTCGAGCATCATCTCCGAACGCAACCAGCCCGGTGTCAACGCCACGGCAGTGCCGCCGTAGGGACGCAGCTCCTCGGCCTGGGCGAGCGCCAATCGAGTCACCGACACCTTGGCGAGGTCGTAGTAGGCACCCGTGGCAGCACGGTAGTTAACCTCGTTGTACTCGGCCGTGCCGTCGGTCATCTCCACGACCAACCCGCCCGAATTCCTGATCAGTAGAGGGAGTGCGAACGCGCTGGTGATCAGGTGAGTGTCGATTCCGAGCCGCAGTAGCCGCAGTCCGTTGTTCAATGAGTGCTGCCACAGCGTCGTGTTCCACTCGAACAGCTTCTCGCCGCCCCAAACGTCGTTGACCAGTACATCGAGCCGCCCGTGTTCACGGTCGATCCGCTCGGTCAGTGCCCGGACCTGTTGCTCGTCCAGGTGGTCGACTTGGACGGCGATGCCGTGACCACCGGACAGAGTGACCAGCTCGGCGGTCTCCTCGATCGTCTCCGGGCGGTCGTACTCCGAACGTTGCTCACGAGTGCTGCGTCCCGTGACGTAAACCGTGGCTCCGGCGGTTCCCAGCTCAACCGCGATCGCTCTGCCCGCGCTCCGGGTGGCTCCGGCGACCAGTGCCACCTTGCCCTGTAGCTTGCCGCTCATGCGATCCACATCCCCGCTCTCTTACCGGTACGGAACGGAAGTCGCAGTGTGACCCCCGGGACCGACACTTCTCCCCGTGAGGGTCGCCCCGGTGGGGCCGCGTTGCAGGCCACTCCTTCGGTCGAGGGACGAGGTGTGAGAGGACGAGGGGAGTCTCATCTCCGGTGGAAGGTGGGCACATACCGGTACCGGACCTCCTCCACTCGCACGTCACCGTCGCCGAGCGTTTCCGTCCGGGTGGTTCCGAGACATTCCCAACCGCGTTGTTCGTAGAACCGAGCTCGTCGCCGATCGGTCAAGGACAACCGGTCCAGGTACTCGGCGGGGAGCAGCCCCGCGTAGGCGGCTCGTCACGAGGCCACGTGGATCTCCCCGAGCGCGTGAGCGTCGTGCACCCGGGCCGGGCGGATGTTCACCGTGGCGGTCGGCACGTTCCCGAGTCTCCCACCACCGAGGAGCGATCCCGACCCCGTTTTCGAGCAGGGGGCGTCAGCAGGTGGCGGAGCAGGGCCGGAGTGGTGAGCAGGACCACGAACCCACACCCCGGACCAGCCGAACAGGTCGTATACGTGCGACCCGATCCACGATCCGGCGCTGCCGCCCAGATAAGCGCACGTCATGTAGGCGGTGTTGAGCCTGCTCCGTCGCTCGGGACGCAGTGCGTACACACGGGCCTGGTTCGCGACCATGCCGCACTGCATTGCCACGTCGAGCAGTAACGTGCCGATGATCAGAGCGAGCAGACCGATCCTGTCGCCGTGGGCGCCTCCGGCCAGGACCGCGGCCGAGACGAGTACGCCGAACATGCAAACGAGATTGACCGGATCAGGACCCTGTCGATCCACCCAACCTCCGGCGAGCGGCGTGCAACATGCGGTGACACCGCCGACCAGCGCGAACAGCCCTACCGCTGAGGTCCCCAGCCCGTAGACCGGTCCCGTCAGCAGGATCGCCAGGGTGGTCCACACTGCCGAGAAGCCGGCGAACACGGCTGCCTGGTAGAGGCAGGAGCGACGCAGCTCCGGTTCGGTGAACAGCAGGCGCAGCGATTCCCCCAGCAGTGAGGGGTAGTGCTCTCGCGACCGCGGGGAGGTGTACGGCAGCATGCGGGAGAGAACGGCCAACAGGACGAATACCAGTACGGCGGCCGCCAGGTACGGAACTCGCCATCCGAACCATTCGCCGAGCGTGCCGCTGAAAGCACGGGCCAGGATCATGCCGCCGACCGAGCCGCTCAACAGGGTGCCGAGCACAGCCGCCCGGCGGTGGTCCTCCACCAGCCCTGCTGCCAGCGGACCGATCACCTGCGCTCCCACCGTGGTGAGTCCTACCAGCACGCTGCCGGCTACCAGCAGTGGCAGGTTTCGGGCGCATCCCGCTAGTAGCAGGCCGAACCCCGTGAGACCGAGCAGAGCGAGCAGAAGTCGCCGGTGTGGAAGGCGGTCCCCCAATGGGACCAGCAGGAAGATCCCACCCGCGTAACCGATCTGTGTGGCCGACACGGCCAGCGTCGCCCCGTCCGACGAGGTGCCCAGTCCGGTGGCGATCAGTGGGACGAGCGCCTGCGGGAAGTAGATGTTGCCCACGGCCACGCCACAGGTCACGGCCAGGACGAACAGCATTCGCCTGCTCATCTCGGTCCAACCGTTCGTCGGTGATTTGACCGGGCGGAATGGGCACGCGACTCCGTCTCCCGAGTTCTACTCGGGACGGAGCGGGCAAGGTCTTCCGACCGGGACGTTCGACTGGTTGGAACTGACCGGTCAGCACCGAGACAGCGCTCGGTGGAACCGGTGGAGCTCGTGTGAATTCCGGGTGACACGCACGGTAGTGCAACGTATCGACCGTTCGGGGAGAATCGATGTAGCTTACGACTTAATGATCAGTTTCGTGCTGGGTGTCGAGGATCTGGCGGATACGCGCTTCGTCATCTCGCCACTGCACGAGACGCTGCTCAGCCTTCGGGTGCTTCAGGAAGGGAGTGGCCACGCTCTGGTCCACCGAACCCCCTGTTGACACGGCCGTCCTCGCCCCGTTGCTCGGCGCTCCCAGAGCCAGGTTGCTCGCACTGCTCGACGAGCCGACACCCACCGTCGAACTCGCCCGGCGTCTCGGGGTCACCGCGAGTGCCGTGTCCCAGCACCTGCGCGTGTTGTACGACTCGGGGCTGCTCATCCGGATACGTGACGGACGGCACGTGCTGTACCGGCGCAGCTCCATCGGTGATCGGCTGCTCGAAGGCAGCCGGTCCGGCTGAACGGCTCCGTTCCGCACCTGTGCGGAGTTGAAGGCCGTGTGGCGAGTGCCCGCTGCCGCCAGCTAGCAGTGAGACGGGGCGTTTCGCGGTGCGTGGCTGCGCCGGGCTCGCCTCCAGATTCGCGGTTACGGCACGTCACGGGCGATCAGCCGGCGTGGTCGAGGGATTCAGCACCTCCGCTCGGTGCGACCACCGTGCGTGTCGTGCTGCCAGAGATGGGTGCAGCTGGGGCACTGCAGGTACAGCAGGGTTCCGGAGTTGGACAGCAGGTACTGCCAGTGGTCGCTGCAGGAACGTCCGAGCAGGCATTCCGAGCAGTTCTGCCCGTGGTGGCAGTTGGGGCAGTCGAGCCAGGCGCGGCGGCCGATGTCGGCGAACGGGTCAATCGGCATGCTCGCCACCGATGCCCTCGGGGAGCACTCCCGCCCGAACCAGCTGCTCGTAGATGCCGCGCTGCCACTCGTCGAGCCCGGAGTACAGCAGTGCGTGCGCTTCGCGCTCGCCGAGCAGCTGCTCCGCGGGGTCCCAGTCATCACCCAGGGCCCGCGTGATCTCGGCGCGCCGTCGCATCTCCTCCGCGCCGAGATCGATGTTGAATTCCAGCTCGGTGGAATTGTCACCAGCGCTCATCTGATCACTTTCTCGTGCTGTCCGGCCGATCGTCGCGCAGTCTGCTGTTCGGCGCGGAAACGCGCAATGAAATGGCTCACTTCGCTCGCGCGAGGGGTGTCACAATTGTCCTCGCTGGTCAACGGCGGGATTTGCCCGTTGCTGAGGTCGCGGGCGCCGCTTCCTCGGGCGTTTCGTCGCCTTCGGTGACCGCGTGCCGACTTTTCGGGTTCCGCGCTCCGGGGGCCGATTTCGTCATCGGTCCGTCTTCGCCCGGAAGGTGCTCGGCGCACCCGGTGGACGCCTCCTCGAGCTGGAGGGCGCGTGAACGCCCCCATTTGTTATGTCTATTGTTTCAGTGTTGAATGAAATAAAATCGGCCATATGGACGTCGCCGGGTATCGTGGTGAAAGCACAACATCGTGAAGGCGGGCGATCCCCGTAGTGGCTCTTCCGAGATCGGTTCGGTTCGGCGGCGACCCCGTTGTCCGGTGCTCGAAGTGTGTGCGCCGCTACGTTTCGCGATCATGTTGTCCCAGAGTCCGGGAACAGGACCTACGGGTGTAACACGTGTTACTTACTCGTAGTCGTGCAACTCGGAAATCTGTATAGTTCCGCAAACTGACCAAGAGTGCAACGGCGCATCCTTCTTGTCAGCTCCGGAGAGGTTTCTACGATCTCGTCCCCACTGTTCGCGTGGCTGAGGTCGTTGCCTGACGACGGGAGGATCCGAATGCCGGTTTCCCAGAATGCGAGAGGTCGGACGCAACGGGGCGCCGACGTCGAGGGTCTCTACGACCCTGCCAATGATCACGACGCGTGCGGTGTGGCGCTCGTCGCCGATATGGCCGGCCGCAAGGATCACGCGATTGTGCGGAACGCGCTGACCGCGCTGCGCAACATGGAACACCGGGGCGCGAAAGGCGCCGATCCGGACACCGGTGACGGGGTGGGAATCCTGACTCAGGTGCCGGACGCGTTCTTGCGCGAGGTGGTTCCGTTCGAACTTCCCGCCGCCGGTGGCTACGCGGTGGGTAATGCCTTTCTTCCGGACGACGAAGCGGACTGCGAGCAGGCGGTGGCCGCGATCGAGCGGATCGCGGCGGAAGAAGGGCTCGAGGTACTCGGCTGGCGGACGCTGCCGGTCGATCCCGGTTGTGCCGGTTCGTTGGCCCGGGGAGTGATGCCCAGGTTCCGCCAACTGTTCGTCGCCGAGTCCGACGACTCCGCCGCGGACGGGCAGGATCCCGTCATGCGGCTGGAACGCCGTGCGTTCTGCCTGCGCAAACGCGCCGAGCACGACACCGACGTGTACTTCCCGAGCCTGTCGGCCCGTACTCTCGTCTACAAGGGGATGCTGACCGAGACGCAGCTCGACGCGTTCTTCATCGATCTCACCGACGAGCGGTTCAGCAGCGCCATCGGCCTGGTGCACTCGAGGTTCTCCACGAACACCTTCCCCTCGTGGCCCCTGGCGCATCCGTACCGCTACATCGCGCACAACGGTGAGATCAACACCATGCGCGGCAACCGCAACTGGATGCGCACCCGCGAGAGCATGCTCGACACGGACCTGATCCCGGGCGATCTCTCGCGGCTCTACCCGGTCGCCACGCCCGACGCCAGCGACTCGGCCACCTTCGACGAGGTGCTGGAACTGCTGCACCTCGGTGGGCGCTCGTTGCCGCACGCCGTGCTGATGATGATCCCCGAGGCGTGGGAGAACCACACCGAGATGGATCCCCAGCGCCGCGCCTTCTACGAGTTCCACAACAACCTCATGGAACCGTGGGACGGTCCCGCTCTGGTGACCTTCACCGACGGTGCCCAGGTGGGGGCGGTGCTCGACCGCAACGGGCTGCGGCCCGGCCGCTACTGGGTCACCCACGACAACATGCTCGTGCTGGCCAGCGAGACCGGTGTGCTCGACATCGAGCCGCAGCGGGTGGCGCGCAAGGGCAGGCTGCAGCCGGGCAAGATGTTCCTGCTCGACACCGAGCGGGGGCGCATCGTCGAGGACGAGGAGATCAAGGGCGAACTCGCCGCGCAGCACCCCTACCGGCAGTGGCTGGACGACGGGATCGTCCACCTCGAGGACCTGCCCACCCGCTCCCGCGAGGTCCCGCCGCACTCCTCGTTGGTGCAGCGCCAGCAGTTGTTCGGATACACCGAGGAAGAAGTCGACACGCTGCTCAAGCCCATGGCCTCCGGCGGCGCCGAACCCGTCGGCTCCATGGGCAACGACGTGCCGCTCGCTCCGCTCTCCGAGCGGCCGCGCCAGCTGTTCGACTACTTCACCCAGCTCTTCGCCCAGGTCACCAACCCGCCGCTGGACGCCATCCGCGAGGAACTGGTCACCTCGCTGAACACCCACGTCGGCCCCGAGCACAACCTGCTGGACACCGACCCGCAGGCCTGTCACCAGCTGGTGCTGCCGTTCCCGGTGCTGGACAACGACGAGCTCGCGAAGCTGATCCACATCAACGACGACGGTGACCGTCCCGAACTGCGCTCGGTGACCATTCACATGGTCTACCGCGCCGCCGGGGGAGGTCAGGCGCTCCGGCAGCGGTTGGACGAGATCTGCCGTGAGGTCTCCGAGGCGGTGGCCGACGGGGCGCGCATCATCGTGCTCTCCGATCGCGGCGCCGACGCCGAGTACGCGGCGATCCCCTCGCTGCTGCTGACCGGGGCGGTGCACCACCACCTCGTCCGGGAGAAGAGCCGCACCCACGTCGGGCTGGTCGTCGAGGCCGGTGACGTCCGCGAGGTGCACCACGTGGCCCTGCTGGTCGGCTACGGTGCCGCGGCGGTCAACCCTTATCTGGCCATGGCCAGCGTCGAGGATCTCGTGGCGCGCGGCGAACTCTCCGGGGTGGATGCCAAGCAGGCCACCAAGAACCTGATCAAGGCTCTTGGCAAGGGACTGCGCAAGACCATGTCCAAGATCGGGATCTCCACGGTCGCCTCCTACACCGGAGCCCAGATCTTCGAGGCCATCGGACTCGGTGAGGAGATCGTCGACCGCTGCTTCACCGGCACCACCTCGCGGCTCGGCGGTATCGACTTCGACACCCTGGCCACCGAGATCGGTCAGCGGCACCGCAGGACCTTCCCCACCGACGGGCTCAAGGCTCACCACCGCGAGCTCGCCGTGGGCGGGGAGTACCAGTGGCGCCGTGAGGGCGATCCGCACCTGTTCAACCCCCACACGGTGTTCAAGCTGCAGCACTCCACCCGCAGCGGCCAGTACGACATCTTCAAGGAGTACACCAACCACGTCGACGAACAGTCCGAGCGGCTGATGACGCTGCGCGGGCTGCTCAAGTTCCGCGAGGGCGAGCGCGAGCCGGTCGACATCGACGAGGTCGAACCGGTCTCCGAGATCGTCAAACGGTTCGCGACCGGTGGGATCTCCTACGGTTCGATCTCCAAGGAGATGCACGAGGTTCTCGCGGTGGCGATGAACCGGCTCGGTGCCAAGTCCAACACCGGTGAGGGCGGTGAGGACGCCGATCGGTTCACCGTGGACACCGACGGGGACTGGCGTCGTTCGGCCATCAAACAGGCCGCGAGTGGTCGGTTCGGGGTCACCAGCGAATACCTGGTCAACTCCGACGACATCCAGATCAAGATCGCCCAGGGCGCCAAGCCGGGCGAGGGTGGCCAGCTGCCCGGGCACAAGGTCTATCCCTGGATCGCGGGCACCCGGCACTCGACTCCCGGGGTGGGGCTGATCTCGCCGCCGCCGCACCACGACATCTACTCCATCGAGGACATCGCCCAGCTGATCTACGACCTCAAGAACGCGAACCCGCGGGCTCGGGTGCACGTCAAGCTGGTCTCGGAGGTCGGTGTCGGCACGGTCGCCGCGGGAGTGAGCAAGGCGCACGCCGACGTGGTGCTCATCTCCGGCCACGACGGTGGTACCGGCGCCTCCCCGTTGTCCTCCATCAAGCACGCCGGGGCGCCGTGGGAGCTCGGGCTGGCCGAGACCCAGCAGACGCTGCTGGCCAACGGGCTGCGCGACCGGATCGTGGTGCAGACCGACGGTCAGCTCAAGACCGGCCGTGACGTGGTCCTCGCCGCGCTGCTCGGCGCCGAGGAGTTCGGCTTCGCCACGGCTCCGCTCGTGGTTTCCGGCTGCGTCATGATGCGGGTGTGTCACCTGGACACCTGCCCGGTGGGTGTGGCCACCCAGAATCCGGAACTGCGTGCCAAGTTCGACGGCCGGGCCGACTACATCGTCAACTTCTTCGAGTTCATCGCCCAGGAAGTACGGGAGCACCTGGCCGCGCTGGGTTTCCGTTCCATCGAGGAGGCGATCGGCCACACCGAGATGCTCGACACCGATCCGGCCGCCCGGCACTGGAAGACCGAGGGCATCGATCTCTCGCCGATCCTGCACGTGCCGGAGGTCGCCGAGGGCGCGGCAAGGCACTGCACGGGCAAGCAGGAGCACGGCCTGGAAAAGGCCCTGGACAACACCCTGATTCAGCTCAGCGAGGGTGCGCTGTCCGAAGGTACTCCGCTGCGGCTGGAGCTGCCGGTGCGCAACGTCAACCGCTCGGTCGGCACCATGCTGGGCTCCGAACTCACCCGTAACTGGGGCGGTGCGGGACTGGCGGACGACACCATCCACGTCACGTTCACCGGGTCGGCGGGACAGTCCTTCGGGGCCTTCCTGCCGCGTGGTATCACCCTGCGGCTCAACGGCGACTCCAACGACTACGTCGGCAAGGGGCTTTCCGGCGGCCGGATCGTGCTGCGTCCCCAGGACGACGCGGCCTTCGCCGCGGAGGACAACGTGATCGCGGGCAACGTGCTGCTCTACGGCGCCACCGGCGGCGAGATGTTCGTGCGCGGTGTCGTCGGTGAACGTTTCGGGGTGCGAAACTCCGGAGCGCTGGCGGTCGTGGAAGGTGTCGGCGACCACGGGTGCGAGTACATGACCGGTGGCCGGATCGTGGTGCTCGGTGGTACGGGACGCAACTTCGCGGCCGGTATGTCCGGTGGTATCGCCTACGTGCTCGATCCGCGCTCCGACCGGATCAACCACGAGATGGTCGATCTGGACCCGCTGGATTCCGACGATCGCGGCGAACTGTACGAGCTGATCGAGAAGCACCACCACGAAACCGGATCCACCGTGGCCCGCGATCTGCTCGTCGACTGGGACGCCGCCGCGGCACGGTTCGGCAAGGTGATGCCGAAGGACTTCAAGCGCGTTCTCAATGCCAAGGCCGATGCCGAACGCGACGGCCGCGACGTCAACGAGGCGATCATGGAGGCCGCTCATGGCTGACCCGAAGGGCTTTCTGACCACGCCGCGCGAGACGCCGCGGCGTCGGCCGGTCGACATCCGGCTCAAGGATTGGCGTGAGGTCTACGAGGAGTTCTCCAATCAGCAGTTGGAGCAGCAGGCGGGCCGCTGCATGGACTGCGGCATCCCCTTCTGCCACCAGGGCTGCCCGCTGGGAAATCTCATCCCGGAGTGGAACGACCTGGTCTGGCGGGAGGACTGGCACGGCGCCATCGAACGGCTGCACGCGACCAACAACTTCCCCGAGTTCACCGGCACGCTGTGTCCGGCTCCGTGCGAGGCGGCCTGCGTGCTGGGAATCAACTCGGATGCGGTGAGCATCAAGCAGGTCGAGATCGAGATCATCGATCGGGCCTGGGAAGAGGGCTGGGTGCGGCCGGAGCAGCCTGCGGCCGCGACCGGCCGCACCGTGGCCGTGGTCGGTTCCGGTCCGGCCGGGCTGGCCGCGGCGCAGCAGCTCACGCGTGCCGGGCACCGGGTGATCGTCTACGAGCGCGCCGACCGTATCGGCGGGCTGCTGCGTTACGGCATTCCCGAGTTCAAGATGGAGAAGTTCCGGCTCGACCGCAGGCTCGACCAGATGCGGCAGGAAGGCACCGAGTTCCGTACCGGTGTCGATGTCGGGGTGGATCTCACCGTGGAGCAGCTGCGTTCCGAGCACGACGCCGTGGTTATGGCGGGCGGTTCCACGGTGTCCCGTGACCTGCCCATCACCGGCAGGGAGCTGAGCGGCATCCACCAGGCGATGGAGTACCTGCCGCCCGCCAACCGGGTGCAGCAGGGTGACCTGTCGCAGTCGTCCATCAGCGCGGCCGGCAAGAACGTGGTCATCATCGGTGGTGGTGACACCGGTGCCGACTGCCTGGGAACGGCGCATCGTCAGGGTGCGGCGTCGGTGACCCAGCTGGAGATCATGCCGACCCCGCCCAACGAGCGGCCGGAGAACCAGCCCTGGCCCACCTACCCGATGCTCTACCGGGTCTCCTCGGCACACGAGGAGGGTGGTCAACGCCTGTTCTCGGTCAACACCCAGGAATTCCTCGGTGACGAGGACGGCAACCTGCGCGCGTTGCGACTGGTCGAGGTTCGCAAGGAGGACGGCAAGTTCGTCCCGGTCGAGGGCACCGAGCAGGAGTTGCCGTGCGAGCTGGTGCTGTTGGCGATGGGTTTCGTCGGTCCGGAACGTGCCGGCATGCTCGACGAGCTCGGGGTCGAGCTCGACGCCCGTGGCAACGTCGCGCGGGACCGTTCCTTCATGACCAGTGTTGACGGCGTGTTCAGTGCCGGTGACATGGGACGCGGTCAGTCGCTGATCGTCTGGGCCATCTCGGAGGGCCGTTCCGCCGCGGCCGGTGTGGATCGTTACCTGATGGGGCGCGACGCGCTTCCCGCTCCGATCGGACCCAATGACCGTCCGTTGACATGACACCTGAAGTGGGGCTGTCCACGTCGGGCAGCCCCACTCGGCTCGCGCGGCTCCCGGGCGGTGCTGTGCGAGCCCCACTTCGCCTCACTCGTTCGGCGCAGCCCCACGATGATTTGATCATACTTTTTCATTCCCGTTTTACACGTTCGGTTCCGTGGGGCGGAATGCCGTCGCGCTTTCTCGGATACACAACGTGAACCGGTCGTTCGATGTGGCATCGGGGACTCGTTGTTCCGTTTTCAACGATGAAATCGCCGGTCAAAACGTTTATGCCGCAAAAAGCGAGTCGTGAATCCTAAGACGGGCGGAGGGTGCTGTCAATGCCGCCGCCGGTCACGCGTCGATTATTCGCCAAGGCGTGATCGCCTCCTGGGCGTATTTTATACGGAGCGTGTTCCGGTGGCATGTACTCCGATTGCCGAGCGCTGCTGCAAACGCAGTATTGTCGCTGAATCGTGTTCCTCGGAAACTTCCCTGCCACCGAAGACAAAACCGTTTTCGCGTAGAGGGAGATCACAGATGCAGCGGAAAATGCCCGGCCGAATCGCGGCGTCCGCGATTCTCGCGGCGGGAACGCTGACCGCCATGACCGCACCGGCCACAGCGGACAGCGCCAAGGTTTCCGAGGATCCGAGTCCACGACACGCGAGCACGATGATGCAGGCTATGCAGCGTGACCTCGGCCTGAGTCACGCGCAGGCCGAACAACGGCTCGATGCCGAAGCCGTGGCGCGGCAGGCCGCCGACGGTATGGCCGACAAGCTCGGCAGCAGTTTCGGCGGATTCCACTACGACGCCGACCTCGGGAAGCTGGTCGTGGGTGTCACCGACCGTTCCGAATTCGACAGGGTGCGGGCCGAGGACGCCGTTCCCAGGCTCGTGGACGACAGCAAGGCACAACTGCGTGCCGCCAACACCACGCTGAATCGGAACGCGAAGCGGGCTCCGAAATCGGTCACCGGTTGGTACGTCGACACGACCAGCAACTCCGTGGTGTTGACCACGGAGAAAGGCACCGCCGACCGCGCGGCTGAATTCGTCGCTTCCACCGGTGTGGACAGCGACTCGGTGAGCGTGGTCGAGTCCGCCGAGCAGCCGCGCACCTACGCCGACGTGATCGGTGGACAGCGCTACACCATCAACGGTTCCACGATCTGCTCGGTCGGATTCTCCGTCTCCGGTGGATTCGTCTCGGCGGGTCACTGCGGCAGCACGGGCGACAGCACCGGTAGCCCCAGTGGTACGTTCGCCGGTTCCTCCTTCCCCGGCAACGACTACTCGTACGTGCGGACCGGCTCCGACGACACGCTGCGCCCCTGGGTCGATCAGTACAACGGCTACGCCAGCATCGTGAGCGGTTCGCAGGAGGCGGCGGTCGGCTCCTCGGTGTGCCGTTCCGGCCAGACCACGGGCTGGCACTGTGGCACCATCCAGGCCAAGAACCAGACGGTCAGCTACCCCAGCGGTACCGTTTACGGTCTGACCCGCACCGATGTCTGCGCCGAGCCCGGTGACTCCGGTGGTTCCTTCATCTCCGGTAGCCAGGCCCAGGGCATGACCTCGGGTGGTTCGGGTGACTGCACCTCGGGTGGCACCACCTACTTCCAGCCCGTCAACGAGGCCCTCAACGCCTACGGCGTGAGCCTGGTGACCGGCTGAACCCACGGTTGAACCCTCTGGGTTCACCGTGACGGCCATTCCGGTCCGCGTCACGAGCTTCGGGGCCGTCCGCATGCGCGGGCGGCCCCGAAAGCCGTGCGAGCCCGGCTCCCGCGCTCTCGTCCTAACGGCCGGCCCCGCCGGCGAGCCCCCGCACCGGCTAGGGGAGTGGTCGCCCCCGCCACCTCTCGTGCGAGTCGTTTCCGAAACAGCCGCTGCTCGCGATTCCGGATCCCCGTTTCACGCGGGGGGCGGTGCGACCGAAGTCCCCGAGGAGACGTCGGTCGAAGGGCTGGGGCACTGTTCCAGCCGGATGTGATGAACAATCGAGCCATGCGGATTTCGGCCAAGGTGGACTACGCGTTGCGCGCGCTGGTTGAGATAGCCCGTGCACAGGAAGGGCCGGTCAGTGCCGAGGACGTCGCCCTCGCTCAGGACATCCCACGAAACTTCCTGCAGGCCGTGCTCAGTGACCTGCGGCGTGCCGGTTTCGTAGCCAGCAGGCGGGGACAGGCCGGTGGCTGGGTGCTGGCCCGGGACCCGAGCACTGTCTCGATAGCCGATGTGATTCGCGCCACCGACGGCCCACTGGTCAGCATACACGGCCAACGAGCCGAGGACGTGCAGTACGATCCTTCGGTCGCCGTGCTGCAGTGGGTCTGGATCGCGGTGCGCAGCAGCCTGCGAGAGGTGCTCGAGAATGTCACCATAGCCCAACTCGTCTCCGGCGAGCTTCCATCGGACGTCGCGGCGCGCACCAGTGAAACAGGGGTATGGGAGTCGCGCTGAACGTACTCACGGGGTGCCGTTCCGAACGGTGTCGTCCCGAACGCTGGGAGCGTGTTGACCGGTCCGTTGGAAAGTGTACCGTTTTTATCAACTTAGTTGGAAAAGCCGCTCGGCGCTTCGGACGCGAGCGGAAACGGTCTGGAGGCATTGGTGCCCACTCTGTTGCTCGTGGCGGTGGCCGGATTTCTCGCCCAGCTGGTCGACGGCTCGCTGGGGATGGGATTCGGCGTGACGGCCACAACCGGCCTGTTGGCCGTGGGCACCGCGCCTGTGATGGCTTCGGCGTCGGTGCACCTGGCCAAGATCGGGACAGCTGTCGTCTCCGGTGCGGCGCACTGGCGGATGCGCAACGTCGACTGGCGCATGGTCGGCTGGCTCGCGCTGCCCGGTGGGCTCGGCGGCTTCCTCGGCGCCTCGGCCCTGTCCTCGGTGGCGGCCGGATCGGCCCGCGGTTGGATGGCGCTGCTGCTGGTGGTGCTCGGGAGTTACGTCGTACTGCGCTTCTCGGCGTGGTCCACCCCGGTGCGCTCCAGCGGTCTCACCGCCGCCGGGCGGCGGTGGTTGATTCCACTCGGCGCGGTCGGTGGATTCGTCGACTCCGTCGGTGGGGGTGGCTGGGGACCGGTCACCACTTCGACACTGCTCAGCACGGGGCGGATCCTGCCCAGGCGTACCGTCGGCACGGTCAACACCAGCGAACTGATCGTCTCCCTGGGGGCGACCACCGGGTTCTTGCTGCACAACGGCGGTTCGGCTTGGAAGTGGCCGGTGACTCTCGGGCTGCTCATCGGCGGTGTGGTCGCCGCTCCGCTGGCCGCTTGGCTCGTTCGGATCCTGCCGGTCCGCGTGCTGGGTGTGGGAGCCGGTGGGCTCATCGTGTTCAGCAATTCGCGCCTGTTGCTCGACACCGTGGGTGTGCCCCAGGTTCCCGGCGTGCTGCTCACCACAGTGCTGGGGTTGGTCTGGCTGTCGGGGCTGGTCTGGGCGATTCGGAGCGAGATCCTGCAGCGCCGTTCGGCGCGACTGCGCGCCGCCGAGGCGAACGAGTACGGCTACGCCTACGAGACGAGCTGATCGTGGCGACACACCCGACCCCGACGAGTCCGGGTTCGGTGCCGCACGACTTCGAGTGGAGTTCGGCACCGCGGTGTCGCCCCTGCCTGCCCGATGCCCCGGCGAACGATTCGTCGATGTCCGCGGTCCGCGGCACGTAGTCTGCTCGTATGGCCTCGACGAGTGGATTCGCCGGGATCGTGCTGGCGGGAGGACGCGGCAGCAGGCTGGGGGGCCGGGACAAGCCCGCCATCCGACTTTCCGGGCTTTCCCTGCTGGACCGCACCCTGGATGCGGTTTCCGACGCGGAACCGATCGTGGCGGTGGGGCCCCGGCGGTCGACCGGCCGCCCGGTCCGCTGGACCAGGGAGGCGCCGCCCGGAGGGGGGCCGGTGGCGGCCCTGTCGGCGGGGCTGGCCGCGCTGCCCCCGTGCGTCTCACTGGTCGCCGTGCTCGCCGCCGATCACCCCTGGCTGAGCCGCGACACGCTCTCGCGGCTGTTGGCCGCGCTGCGCCGTGCTCCGGACAGCGGGGGAGCGGTGCTGGTCGACACGGACGACCGGCCGCAGTGGTTGGTCGGGGTCTGGCGGGCGGTCGCGCTGGGGCGGGCCTTGCCCGAACAGCCGCACGGGGTCGCGCTGCGCGGTGTGCTGTCCCCGTTGCACCCGCTGTTCGTGCCCGCCGAGCAGGCGGAGACCATCGACGTGGACACTCCCGAGGACCTGGCTCGTACGTTGCGTCGAGCGCACTGAACACTCGGGCGATCTTCCGTGGTTCCCGTCGAGGGCGGTGGCAACGCAATATGTTTACTATTTCTGTATTTTCAGTGTTGAATGAAATTAAACTTAACAACACGCATACGCCCAACAAGGTGAAATGACAGCGACAACGCGCCCCGACGCGTGATCAGTACGGTCACGTGCCAATATCGGCAACAACAGCGATCACCCTGTGGTGGTATCCGCGCCCCACGGGGTGCCGAGCACTCAGTTGGAGGTTTCCCAGTGACCGATCCGGGTCAGGGCGGTAACGGCAATGGCGCGGGCACAGGGGCGGCCGGGCCGGCCCACTCGCCGGATCACACCAGTACGCCCGCCAGGGACGCACAACTGCTCGAACGCACCGTCTTCGAGGTCAAACGTGTGATCGTCGGCCAGGACCGACTCGTGGAGCGCATCCTGGTGGGGCTGCTGGCGGGGGGACACATCCTGCTCGAGGGCATCCCGGGCGTCGCCAAGACACTGGCCGTGGAGACCTTCTCCACGGTGGTGGGGGGCAGCTTCTCCCGCCTGCAGTTCACCCCGGACCTCGTGCCCGCCGATCTGCTGGGAACCAGGATCTACCGTCAGGGCAGCGAGCGGTTCGACGTCGAACTCGGTCCCATCATGGCCAACTTCGTGCTGGCGGACGAGGTCAACCGCGCCCCTGCCAAGATCCAGTCGGCCCTGCTGGAGGTCATGGCCGAGCAGCACGTCTCGCTGGGTGGGCACAGCTATCCCACGCCGCAACCCTTCCAGGTGCTCGCCACGCAGAACCCCATCGAGAACGAGGGTGTGTATCCGCTGCCCGAGGCGCAGCGGGACCGTTTCCTGTTCAAACTGCTGGTGGAGTACCCCACGGCCGAGGAGGAACGCGAGATCGTCTACCGGATGGGGGTCTCCCCACCGGAACCGCAGGCCGTGCTCGAACCCGGTGAGCTCTCCCGGTTGCAGCAGGTGGCCTCCAACGTGTTCGTGCACCACGCGCTGGTCGACTACGTCGTCCGTCTGGTGCTGGCCACCCGCTCGCCCAACGAACACGGGCTGTCCGACATCGCGGGCTGGGTCTCCTACGGTGCCTCACCACGCGCCACCCTCGGTGTCGTCGGTGGTGCCCGCGCGCTCGCCCTGCTGCGCGGCCGCGACTACGTCCTGCCGCAGGACGTCGTCGACGTGGTCCCGGACGTGTTCCGCCACCGCATCGTGCTCTCCTACGACGCGGTGGCCGACGGGGTGCCCGTGGACCACGTCGTCAACCGGGTGCTGCAGACCGTCCCGCTGCCGCAGGTATCGGCGCGTCCCCAGCAGAACGCCGGGCAGCACAACGGTGCGCCGCAGGCGGGCGCTCCAGCCGTGCCGGGAGCCGCCCACGGCCAGCAGCCGTCCCCCGGCATCACCAACCAGTGAGGAGTCGATTCGCCGTGTCGACCAGCGGTGACCGCCCCGAATGGGCGCCACCCGCGTTGCAGGCCGGACGTATGCGGGAAGCACTGCGCTCCCTGGAACTGACGGTGCGCGGCAGGCTCGACGGCCTGCTGCAGGGCAATCATCTGGGGCTCGTGCCGGGGCCGGGGACCGAGCCCGGCGAGGCACGGACGTACCAGCCCGGCGACGACGTGCGGCGGATGGACTGGGCCGTGACCGCCCGCACCACCGAACCGCACATCCGCGAGACGGTGGCCGACCGTGAACTGGAGACCTGGGCGGCCGTGGACCTGTCCGCGAGCCTGGACTTCGGAACGGCCGGATGCACCAAGCGTGAGCTGGCGATAGCGGGGCTGGCCGCGGTGGGACACCTGACCGCGGGCGGTGGTAACCGGCTCGGTGCCGTGGTCTCCAACGGGCAGGAACTCACCCGGATCCCCGCCAGAGGGGGCAGCGACTACGCCAGGGCGTTGCTGCGCCGAACCGCCGAAGTGCCGCATCCGCCCGAAGGGGCCTCCGGAGAGCTGGCCTCGCTGGTGGAGGCGCTGCGCAGACCGCCACGTCGCCGGGGTCTGGCCGTGGTGATCTCCGACTTTCTCGGACGGGTCGAATGGCAACGAGCGATGCGCGGGCTGTCCGCCCGGCACTCGCTGCTCGCGATCGAGGTCGTCGATCCGCGCGATGTCGAGCTCCCGAGCGTGGGCACCGTCCAGTTGAGCGATCCCGAGACCGGCAAACAGCGTGAGGTGACCACCACACCATTGTTACGACGTGAGTTCGCCGCGGCCGCCGCGGCCCACCGGGAACGGGTCGCCGCGGAGCTGCGGCGGGTAGGGGCGGCCCACCTGGTGTTGCGCACCGACTCGGACTGGATCGCCGACATAGTCCGCTTCGTCGTCGCCCGCAAACGCGGCTGGTCCGGGGGAGTGGTTTGATGCCCAGTCTGAGCGGATTCACCAACCCCGCGTGGTTCCTGCTGCTGATCCTGGTGGCGGTTCTGGTCGTCGGCTACTTGTGGACGCAGCGCAGGCGCAAGCGCAGCACGATGCGCTTCAGCAATCTCGAGCTGCTGGAGCGCGTCGCTCCCAGCCGCCAGGGCTGGCCCAAGCACGTGCCGATGGCGCTGCTCGGTGTGGCGCTGATCCTGCTGACCATCGGGCTGGCCGGTCCCACGTCGGAGCAGCGCATCCCGCGCAACCGTGCCACCGTGCTGCTGACGATGGACGTCTCGCTTTCCATGAAGGCGCAGGACGTCAGCCCCAGTCGGTTGCGCGCTGCCAAGCAGGCTGCCAAGGAGTTCGCCGACAAGCTCACTCCGGGAATCAACCTCGGTCTGGTCTCCTTCGCGGGTACGGCCACGGTGATGGTCATGCCCACCACCGACCGGCCCAGCGTCAAACAGGCCATCGACGGTCTGCAGCTGTCGGAGGCCACTGCCACCGGCGAGGGGATCAAGGCTTCCCTGTCGGCCATCGATTCCTTCGGGCGAATGCTCGGTGGTGGGCAGGGACCTCCGCCTGCCCGGATCGTGCTGATGGCCGACGGTGGGCAGACCATCCCGCGGGAGCTGGACGCGCCGCGGGGGGCCTACACCCAGGCGAAGGCGGCCAAGCAGGCCGGGGTGCCCATCTCCACCATCTCGTTCGGCACCGAGCACGGCAGTATCCGGATCCAGGGGCAGCGGCAGCCGGTGGAGGTCGACGACGATGCGATGCGGCGTATCGCCGATCTTTCCGGTGGTGACTTCTACAAGGCGGCCAGTGCCGAACAGTTGCGGCAGGTCTACGACACGCTGCAGGAACAGATCGGTTACGAGATCAAGCGGGCCGATGCGAGCAAACCGTGGTTCGTGCTCGGCACGCTCGCCGCGATCGTGGCGGCGGGTGTGGCACTGCTGGTGGGGCAGCGGTTGCCCTGAAGCGGTGGTTGTTCCGAGCCGTCGTCGCGGGCGGCTCCGCACCTCTCTCGGGTCCGAGCGGACAGCCGTGACGTGAGCGTGGCAGCGGTGCCGGGTGGGAGGAGTCCGGACCGTTCACCGGTCGTGTTCGTCCGTCGCGACTCCCAGCGTGCGGGCTAGCAGGGTAGCCAGGTGAACGGGCTCGGCCTCGGTGGCGTGGCGTAGCTGCGTTCGGCAGCTGAACCCGTCGGCGAGGATCGTCGTGTCGTCGTGCGCCGCGCGTACTTCCGGCAGCAGGCTGTCCTCGGCGCAGGCCATCGAGACGTCGTAGTGGCCGCGTTCGAAGCCGAAGTTGCCCGCCAGTCCGCAGCAGCCGGAGTCCAGTACTCGGGTGCGCAGTCCGGTGGCTTCCAGCACGGCTCGGTCCGCCTCGGCGCCCGACTCCGCGTATTGGTGGCAGTGCACCTGCATCAGCGCCTCGTCTGCCGTCTCGGTGGTCTCACGGCGCCATTGGTGCCGTGACGGGGCGACCTGCTCGGCGAAGGTGGTCGTCGACTCGGCCACGGTGCGCACGTCCTCGTCGTCGGGGCACAGTTCCAGCGCGTCGTTGCGCAGGAACTCGGTGCAGCTGGGTTCCAGTCCCACCAGGGGGGTTCCGGTTCGCAGCTTCGGGCGCAGGTTGCGTGCGGTGCGTCGCAGCACCCGGCGGGCGATGCCCAGTTGGCCGGTCGAGTGCCAGGTCAGGCCGCAGCACATCGAGCCGGTGGGGAGTTCGACCTGGTATCCCAGGCGTCGTAGCCCGGCGATCGCGTCGCTTCCGATGGTGGGTTCGAGGTAGTTGGTGAAGGTGTCCGGGAACAGCACCACCGTTTCGGACTCGCCGTCGTGGTTTCCGCGCGCGCGGTGCCGTCGCCGCAGTGTCCGCGGTGCGATGCTCGGTAGCTCCCGCTCGGGGGCTATTCCGCCGAGTCGTTTGAGCAGGGGGGCGGTCCGGCCTCGCGTGATTCGGTTGGCCAGCCACGGTGCGTGTGCCGCCAGGCGTAGCCACAGCGGCAGGAAACCCATCGAGTAGTGCGCGGCGGGCCGTGGTCGGTTGTGGTGGTACCGGTGCAGGAACTCGGCCTTGTAGGAGGCCATGTCCACCCCGACCGGGCAGTCGGTTTTGCATCCCTTGCAGGACAGGCACAGATCCAGTGCCTCGTGAACCTCCTCGGAGCGCCACCCGCCCCGCACCGTTTCGCCCGCGAGCATCTCGAACAGCAGGTGAGCTCGGCCGCGGGTGGAGTGCTTCTCGTCCCGGGTCGCCCGGTAGCTCGGGCACATCACTCCGCCCGAGGAGTTGAGGCACTTGCCCATTCCCACGCATCGGCGGGTGGCGGGAGCCAGGTCGCCGTCGTCGGATCCCAGGGCGAGCGTGGTTCTGCTGGGGATGCGTGGGGGAGCGACCAGCAGCCGCAGATCACTGTCCACCGGTGACGGTCGGGTCAGAATGCCCGGGTTGTGCAGCCCTTCCGGATCGAACGCGGTTTTGAACCGTTCGAAGGCGTCCAGGATCGGCTGGGGATACATCCGGGACAACAATTCCGAGCGGGCCCGGCCGTCGCCGTGCTCGCCGGACAGCGAGCCGCCGTGGGCTGCGGTCAGTTCGGCGGCCGATTCCAGGAAATTTCGGTACTCGGCGGCTCCGGCACGTGACATCAGGTCGAAGTCGATGCGCACGTGGATGCACCCGTCACCGTAGTGTCCGTAGTTGACCCCGTGGTACCCGAAGTGATCCAGCAGGGCGTCGAACTCGCGCAGGTAGGTTCCGAGGCGGTGTGGGGGGACCGCGGCGTCCTCCCAGCCGGACCAGCGTTCCGAACCGTCGGCCATCCTGGTGGCGTATCCGGAGCCTTCTTCCCGGATCTTCCACAGTGCTGCCATCCGTTCCGGTGCGGTGTGTACCGCGGTGGTGGCGCGTTCGCCGAACGAGTTCGCGATCGTTTCGGCGGTGTGTCGGGCCGTGTCCTGGTCGGCTCCGCCGGTTTCGACCAGTAGCCAGCTTCGCCCGGCGGGCAGCAGGGGCAGCGCGGGGGAGTCGGGGTTGCGGTCACCGACGACGTCGACGAGTTCACCGCTGATTCCCTCGATGGCCAGCGTGTCCCGGTGGAGCAGGTGGGTGACTTCGTCGGCGGCGTCGTAGGTGTTGTCGAATCCCAGTACCACCATCGCGCGGGCGGCGGGAGTCTCGACCAGTTCCACGGTGGCCGACAGAACGGTGGCGCAGGTCCCCTCCGAGCCGACCAGGGCACGCGCGAGGTTGAATTCGTTGTCGGGCAGCAGCTGGTCCAGGTTGTAGCCGGAGACGCGTCTGCGTGGTGTGGGCATGTCCGCGCGCAGGTTCGGCTCGTAGTACTCGGCCAGTCGGCGCAGTTCGCCGTACAGTCTTCCGGTGCGGTCGCCCCGTGCGCACAGTGTGTCCAGTGTGTCCGGTGGGGTCGCTCCGAGGGTCAGTCGGGTGCCGTCGGACAGCAGCACGTCCAGTTCGCGGATGTTGTCGACCGTTTTGCCCCAGGCCACCGAGTGTGTGCCGCAGGAGTTGTTGCCGATCATGCCGCCGAGCGTGCAGCGGCTGTGCGTGGAGGGGTCGGGGCCGAAGGTCAGTCCGTGCGGTTGTGCCGCCTGCCGGAGCGTGTCCAGTACGACTCCCGGCTGTACCCGTGCGAGTCGGCGATCGGGGTCGAGGTGCTCGATCCGGTTCATGTGTCGGGAGAAGTCCAGTACCAGTCCGGGTCCCATGGCATTGCCCGCGATACTGGTTCCCGCGCCTCGTGAGGTGATCGACAGTCCGTACTCGCGTGCGATGGCCAGTGTGGCGGCCACATCGGAGTCCTGCCGGGGAAACACCACACCGGCGGGTACCTGGCGGTAGTTGGAGGCGTCGGTGGCGTAGAGGGCTCGGGTGCCGGGATCGAACCGGGCCTGCCCTGATATCGCGGAACGCAGCGGGGACGCGAATTCCGGGACGTCCGCGGCGGTGGGGGCCGTTCTGCTCACCGCGAGGCCTCCTCCCGAGCGGGGCGGTGTGCCACCGTCGCCGTGCCGGTCAGCGGCTGCCGCCCGATGTGGTCTCGATCGACGCTGTTCCCGGGGGATGTTACCCGTCCGGCCGTGGTTGTTCCGCCGCAGTGTTGCTCGGCTGGCCCGGTGGTGCTCCCCACCGGGGGTGAGCCGTTCTCGTCGTCCTGCCTGCCCCGATCCGATGTCGGTGCGCACACACCGGGCCGATAGCCTCAGCGGCGGTTCCGGTCAACGCCGCTGGACGACGAACGGCGGTTGACAGTGTTTTTCGGAGGGAGTGTGGGAGTGACACGGTCCGTGTTGGTCACCGGCGGCAATCGGGGTATCGGATTGGCCATAGCCAGGGCCTTTCAGGCTGCCGGCGACAACGTGGCGATCACCCATCGCGGGTCGGGAGCGCCCGAGGGGATGTTGGGCGTGCGGTGCGATGTGACCGATCCCGACCAGGTGACGGCCGCTTTCGACGAGGTCGAGGCCGCCCAGGGCCGGGTGGAGGTAGTGGTGGCCAATGCGGGCATCACCGACGACGGGCTGCTGTTGCGGATGGGCGAGGAGCAGTTCCAGCGGGTCGTGGAGGCCAACCTCACCGGTGCCTACCGGGTGGCCAAGCGCGCGACCAGCAGCATGCTGCGTAACCGGAAAGGCCGGATGATCTTCATCTCGTCCACGGTCGCCCTGTCCGGTGCTCCGGGGCAGGCCAACTACGCGGCGAGCAAGGCCGGACTGATCGGTTTCGCCCGGTCGTTGGCGCGGGAGCTCGGTTCCCGCGGTATCACCTCCAATGTGGTCACGCCGGGGTTCGTGGCCACCGACATGACCGAGGAGCTGTCCGAGGAGCGCAGGAAGCAGATTCTGGAGCAGGTGCCGTTGGGGCGCTACGCCGAGCCGGACGAGATCGCGGGTGCCGTGCGGTGGTTGGCCTCGGACAGCGCCGGTTATGTCACCGGAGCGGTCATCCCCGTCGACGGCGGGGTCGGCATGGGGCACTGAAGCCCTTTCGCCCCGTCGCGCCGGGCCGGGGGTGTCCGTGTGTGGTTTCCGAACCGAGTAAAAAACGATCAGTAGAGGGAAACGGCAAGTGACTGGACTGCTGGAAGGTAAGCGAATCCTGATCACCGGAGTGATCACCGATTCCTCGATCGCGTTTCACACCGCCAAGGTCGCCCAGGAGCAGGGGGCGCAGGTGGTGCTGACCGGTTTCGGTCGGCTCAAGCTGGTGGAACGCATCGCCGGCCGGTTGCCGCACAAGGCACCGGTGATCGAGCTCGATGTCACCAACGAGGAGCAGTTGGCGGGGCTGGCCGGTTCGGTCGCCGAGCACGTCGACGGTCTCGACGGTGTGGTGCACTCGATCGGTTACGCTCCCGAATCCTGCCTGGGTGCGGATTTCATGGCCGCTCCCTGGGAGGACGTGTCCAACACGCTGCAGATCTCGGCGTACTCGCTGAACTCCTTGACCAGGGCGTGCCTGCCGTTGTTGGGTGAGGGTTCTTCGGTGGTCGGGATGGACTTCGATGCCCGGGTGGCCTGGCCCGCCTACGACTGGATGGGTGTGGCGAAGGCGGCGCTGGAGTCGACCTCGCGGTATCTGGCACGTGAGCTCGGGCCGCGCGGTGTTCGGGTCAACCTGGTCAGTGCCGGTCCGGTGCGGACCATGGCCGCCAAGTCGATCCCCGGTTTCCAACAGTTGGAGGACACCTGGGGGGAGCGTGCCCCGCTGGGGTGGGACGTCGAGGATCCGGAGCCGGTGGGGCGCACCGTGTGCACCGTGTTGTCGGACTGGCTGCCCAAGACCACGGGATCGATGATCATGACCGATGGTGGTTTCCACGCGTTGGGGGCCTGAGGCTGCCGAGTGCGCGTCGTTCCCCGCGGCGCGTGGAACACCCGGCTCGGCCGCGCACCCCGCCTGTGCGGCCGAGACGTCGGCTCTGCCTATCATGGTCGCGTGAACAGCTCGGATAACGTTGACGCGCTGCTGTACCTTTCCTTCGGTGGCCCGGAAGGACATGAGGAGGTACGGCCTTTCCTGGAAAACGTGACTCGTGGTCGCAACGTTCCCCCGGAACGGCTCGACGAGGTGGCCGAGCATTACCACCACTTCGGCGGAGTGTCGCCGATCAACCGTCTCAATCGCGAGATCATGGGCTCGTTGGAGGGTGAGCTCGCCGAGCGTGGTCTGAACCTACCGGTGTACTTCGGCAACCGTAACTGGCATCCGATGGTCGAGGACACCGTCGAGCGGATGGCCGCTGACGGGGTGCGGCGTGCGCTGGTGTTCGCCACCTCCGCCTGGGGTGGCTATTCGGGGTGCCGCCAGTACCACGAGGACATCGCACGCGCCCGTTCGGCCGTGGGGGAGCGGCGGGCTCCCGAACTGGTCAAGCTCCGGCAGTTCTACGATCACCCGCTGTTCGTGGCCGCCAACGCCGACGCGGTGACACGGGCCTACGCCGCGTTGCCGGAAGACGTTCGTGCGCAGGCCCGTCTGGTGTTCACCGCCCATTCGGTCCCGCTGAGCGCGGAGGAGCGAAGCGGTGCCGACGGTCGTCCCCAGTGGTACTCGCGGCAGGTGCAGGAGGCCGCTCGCCTGGTCGCCGAGGCCGTGGGGGTCACCGGCTACGATCTCGTGTGGCAGTCCCGTTCTGGGCCGCCGAGCGTGCCGTGGCTGGAGCCCGACGTCTGTGACCATCTGGAGCAGCTGCCCGCCAAGGGGGTGCCCGCCGTGGTCACCAGCCCGGTCGGTTTCGTCTCCGATCATCTCGAGGTCGTCTGGGACCTGGACAACGAGGCCGCGGAGAAGGCCGATGAACTCGGGTTGGGGTTCGCTCGTGCCGAGACCGCCGGCACCGACCCGCGCTACGCCCGGATGATCGCCGAACTGGTTTCCGAGCACGTCGAGGACCAGCGGGTCCGCAAGTTGTCCCCGTTGGTCAAGGCGGGCTGTGGGGTCAATGGTGAGTTGTGCGTGCCGCAGGGGTGTTGCTGAGCACGTAGCGGCCGCCGCGCTGCGGGTCGGCCCGTGTTTACCGGTGGTTTCCCGTCCGGGGTGACTCCGTCCGTTCCGGTCGGGAAACCACGTCGACCGGTCCGCCGCGGTGTCAGTGCCGCTCGGCCCGCTGGCGCAGCACCCGCACCATCTCGTCCACCGCTGCCCGACGAGCGGTGCGCACCGATTCGAACAGCGGGTTGAGTGCCTGACCGCGTGCTCTGTCCGCCGAGGCGGACATCGCCCCGCCCGGGGCGTCGTCGGTGGCCACCCGCAGGATCGCCTCCACTTCCGTGCTGCGTTGCAGCACGCGAAGGCAACGTTGCGGCACCCCCTGCGGCCACGAGGGCTGTGGCCGTGCCGAGACTGTTTCGGCGATCTCACCACGAACGCCGGGGCGGCGTCGTGAGACGTCCAGTTCGGTCAGCGTGCTGGCCGCCTCGCGCATGGCCGAGGACATGCCGTGCTCGGCCTCTCCCACGGGAGTGTGCTCGGCGGGGGCGATCTCACCCACCTCGTGAACCGTCCAGCGCAGCACTCCTTCGGCGACACGTTCCGGCACCAGCCCCAGCCCCGCCCACGGGAACACGGCGGCCTCGCCCCGCCGCAGCGCGTGCCGCGCGAATTCCGAGGCCCCGTCGAGACCGCGAACATCACCCGCCACCGGTAACGCCAGGCTGCCGGAATCACCACCGGCCTTGCGTATCGCCGCAAGCAGCAGCGCCAACCCCGCGTCGTTCACGCCGGGAGCGGGAAGTCCCAACCGTGCCGCCGTGGCCTCGTCGGCGGCCCACACCTGATGAACCTCGGCCCACGCCTGCGCGGCATCGAGCACGTCGTCCGACGCGGCCGCGCCGTGCAGCCACGCGGACGTCCACACCACCATCGTTGCGCTCGGACATGGCATGTCCACTGACGATACCGATGTGACCGTGATCGCCGCCAACGGGTGGGATCTCCGCCGTGCTCCCCGCGAACCGAACAGCGCGGCGAACCGAGCGGCACCTCGGCCCGGCACCGTCACCGTGGGGCCGTGGCCGGGTAGGCTGATCGTCGTGCGTTCGATCGACTACGGCCGCGACGTGCTCACCGGTACCGCTCGGCGCCGACGCGATTCCCCTCCCGAGCTGCCCGCCGAGCCCGGCACAGTCGTCGAGGACGCCGCCGGTGAGTTCTGCGGCGCGATCGTGCGGCTGGAACGTGGCGAGTTCACCAAGCACAACGTGATTCTCGAGAACCGTCACGGCAGGCAACGTGCCTTTCCGATGCGAACCGGAGGGTTCCGCCACGAGGGAACACCGGTCACGCTCGTGCCCGTCCCTTCCACCGCTGGCCGGGTGTCGCGCCGTTCGGCCTCCGGTTCGGTGGCGGTTTCCGACGCCCCGGCGCGCACGGCCCGTGCCAGCAGGATCTGGGTCGAAGGTCTGCACGACGCGGAACTGCTCGAACGGGTGTGGGGACATGATCTTCGCGTCGCCGGTGTGGTGGTCGAGCCGCTGCACGGGCTGGACGATCTGCAGCACCACGTCACCGAATTCTCACCCGGCCCCGAGCGCAGGCTGGGAGTGCTGGTCGACCACTTCGTCACCGGCAGCAAGGAGACCCGCATCGCCGAGCGCGTCAGCGGCGACGACGTGCTGGTGACCGGGCATCCTTACGTGGACGTCTGGCAGGCCGTGTGCCCGGCCACGGTGGGGATAACCGAGTGGCCGGACATCGACAGGCGGCAGGACTGGAAGACCGGGGTGTGCCGCGAACTGGGCTGGACGGATCCGTCCGAGGGCTGGCGCAGGATCCTCGACGCGGTCGGTGACTTCCGGGACCTGCGGGCCCCACTGCTGGGGGCGGTGGAACGGCTCGTCGACTTCGTCACCCTCGCCGAGGAATAGCCGCCCACCCGCTTCGCCCGCCGACAGCACCCCCTCGCGGACGACTTGAACGGTCACGAAGAGAAGTCGATCTGTCACCATGGGTGTATGGCCGCGTTGGTGTGGTTGATCGCCGGGGTGCTCCTGGTGGCCGCCGAAGCCACTTCAGGTGAGTTCGTGCTGTTGATGCTCGGGCTCGCCGCGATGGGAACCGCCGGAGCGGCGGCGCTGGGTGCGCCGCTGTGGCTGGACGCGGTGATCTTCGCCGCACTCTCCGGCGGACTGGTGTTCCTGGCGCGCCCGGCGGTCAAACGCAGACTGCTGCGTGAGACGACCGAGGGAATCGAACCGCGCACGAACGTGGATGCGCTCATCGGCAAACGTGCCACCGTGGAATCCGCGGTGGATGCCCACGACGGCCGGGTGCGCATCGGCGGGGACGTGTGGTCGGCGCGCTCTTTCGACGAGACACAGGTGCTGGATGTGGGGCGCACGGTGATGGTCATGGAGATTTCGGGGGCCGTCGCCGTGGTGTGGGCCGAACCGTGAGGAGGCGGATGTGAATCCTGCCGTGTGGATTGTGCTGCTGGTGGTCGTACTGCTGGTGATCGTGCTGCTGGCCAAGACCGTACTGGTCGTGCCGCAGGCCACCAGCGCTGTCATCGAACGTCTGGGACGGTTCCGCACCGTGGCCCACCCGGGACTGAACATGCTGTTTCCGTTCCTGGACCGGGTGCGCGCCAAGATCGATCTGCGGGAGCAGGTGGTTTCGTTCCCACCGCAGTCGGTGATCACTCAGGACAACCTCACAGTGTCCATCGACACCGTGGTGTATTTCCAGGTCACCGAATCCCGTTCGGCGGTGTACGAGATCTCCAACTACATCGAGGGGGTCGAGCAGTTGACCACCACCACGCTGCGGAACGTGGTCGGTGGTATGAGCCTGGAGGAGACGTTGACCTCGCGGGACCAGATCAACAGCCAGCTGCGGGGGGTGTTGGACAGCGAGACCAGCCGTTGGGGGATCAGGGTCGCCCGGGTTGAGCTCAAGGCGATCGACCCGCCGCCGTCGATCCAGGACTCGATGGAAAAACAGATGCGCGCCGACCGGGAGAAGCGCGCGATGATCCTCAACGCCGAAGGTGAACGCGAATCCGCCATCAAAACGGCCGAGGGGCAGAAGCAGTCGCAGATCCTGGCCGCGGAGGGGTCCAAGCAGGCCGCGATCCTCAACGCCGAAGGTGAACGCCAATCCAACATTCTGCGTTCGCAGGGTGAGCGGGCCAGCAAGTACCTCACCGCCCAGGGCGAGGCCAAGGCGATCGAGAAAACCTTCGCCGCCGTCAAACGCGCCAAGCCCACTCCCGAGATGCTGGCCTACCAGTATCTGCAGACCCTGCCCGAGATGGCCCAGGGCGACGCCAACAAGGTCTGGGTGGTGCCCAGCGAGTTCAGCAAGTCCCTGGAGGGCTTCGCCCGCATGCTCGGCAGCCCCGACGAGGAGGGCGTGTTCCGCTACGAACCGCCCGAGCAGGAAGTTCCCAGCGAGCCCCCGGAGCAGGACGATCCGTCGGTGTCCTCCTGGTTCGAGATGGCCTCCAACCCCGAGGTGGCCGAGGCGGTGCGCGCGGCCGAAGCGGTGGCCCGCAAGGAAGTTCCCACCGACCTGAGCAGCACACCACGGGCCAGCGGCTCGGCGGACCAGCAGGCCCTCGGGGGAGCGGGAAACTCCCAGCAGCGCGCCGACGGGTGAGTCCCACCGCCCGGCCCGGTCGGCGTGGGCGTGTCGACCGGGCCGGTACGCGGTGCGGTGCTCGCCCGGACGGGAGCGGGGCAGCCGTGGGTGCGGCGAGGACGTCGGTGGTGCGTGGTGGGATATGCTCACCGACGACGAGGAGCACCACCCGTTATGGCACGCACCACCCCACCACGCCCGGTGAACATGGCCGAGGTGTTTCCGGAACTGGCCGGGATGACCAGAACCACCACCAGGCTCCACCCCCGACGGGGTGACCCCACCGTGGAGCGGAGTTCGGTCGGTGGGCCACTGCTGTGGCCCGTCGAGGAACCGTGGCCACGCTGTCACGACTGTCACCACAACAAGTATGGTTTCGCGCCCGAGCTGACCTCGTTGCACGAGGTCCGAGCCGCACGTGGACTCGTCACCGGCGAGCCGTCCCCGCTGTCGGCCGAGGACTTGGAAACGCTGCGGCGTTCGAAAGAAGGAGTCCCGGTAGCCGAGCACGCGCTCAGCCCGATGCCGCTGCTGCCCGTGGCGCAGCTTTACGCCACCGAGATCCCCGATCTGGTCTGTCCGCCGGGAGCCGATCTGTTGCAGGTGCTGTGGTGCCCTTTCGACCACGAGGACGACTACACCCCGAACGTGTGGTTGTACTGGCGCCGTGCGGCCGACATCGAGCATGTGCTGCTGGAACCTCCGGAACCGGCCCTGGTGGTGGATGAAGAGTTCGTTCCTCACCCGTGTGTGCTCAACCCGGAGCGGATCATCGAATTCCCGCCGTTGCACCTGATTCCGCAGAATCTCGCGGAACGTATCCGCCACTGGGAGCAGGAACGGCACATGGATTACGACGACGACCTGTCGATACCGCCCGGTTGGAAAGTGGGCGGTTGGGAATCGATGTGGACGTTCCGCGATCCGATTCCACTGGGCTGCGAACAGTGCGGGTCCGACGTCGAACCGTTGTTGATGATGGAAGGAGGGAATTTCACCCCCAGTTGGCGTGCCGTCGAGGACAACGCTGAACTCGGTGAAGTTCCTGACGGGGAGAGCCACCCGGGGGTTCGGATCGGACGTGGCTACACGTTGCAGATCTACTGCTGTAGCCGTGACCGGAGGCATCCCTGCGTCACCGCCATGCAGTAGCCGCGTGTCGCCCCCACGGAGGCACCCCAGGTTGTTCTGCTTGGTCGTGCCGTGCCGATGGCACCGTTCTCCGAGGGTTACCGGTCCTCCTCCGGTCCGGTGGACGGTCCGGACGAGGGATCGGTGGACTCGGGGGAGTCCGCGGTGTGGGTGGGTAGCCCACTGCGTACCGGCCGTTGCGGCCCGTCGACGCTGGAAAGCAACCTGCTGTCCACGGGACGTCCCCTGGGGTCGACGGTCAGTACCGAGACCTCTCCCGTGGTCTCCAGCACGACCGCCTCGAGCTGCTCCAGCCGGGTGATCCCGGCCAGCCGCAGTTTCGCGTAGAGGTCGTTGCGGGTCATCTGCGCCTGATCCAGGTTCTCGCGCAGTTCCCGGGAACCGTCCATGAGCAGCAACGGCCGGTTGTCGGTGACCCGCTCGACCCTGCGGAGCTTGCGCAGATACGCCAACAGGCTCTGCGTGATGAACAGCGCCGCCAGCGCGAACATGCCCTGCAGCAGCGACACCTCGGAACTGACCGCTGTGGTGGCGGTGATCGACCCGAAGGCCACGGTGGCCGCGTAGTCGAAGTTCGTCATCTGGGAGAACGAACGCAGCCCGGCGATGCGGGAGAACGCGATCAGTGAAATGTAGATCGACACTGTCGAGAGCGCCACGAGCGCCAGCGTCTGCCACGACACATGCAAACCATCGATCACTTGGTGCCCCCTTGGGCGGGCCGGGAATTTCCGCGAACGATTCGAACGCTGCCGGCGCAAACTACCATCGGCCGAGGTCAACCGCTTTTCTCACGCGGTTCGACGAAAGCAGCGCGGCGGGAAGGGGCCGCCGCTCCCACCGTCGGAGACGGTGGGCAATTCGCGTGCGGCGTGGCAACATCGACCGGGTGACCAGCAGCTGCGCGGCATCGCGATATTTGGACGAACTCACCCGGTTGCGCCGGGTCCGGGACCGGATCGACCGGGAGTACGAGCGGCCACTGGACGTGGCAGCGCTCGCGCTGGGGGTACACATGTCGGCGGGACACCTCAGTCGCGCGTTCCGTCGTGCCTACGGCGAGTCACCGTACTCCTACCTGATGACGCGGCGCATCGAGCGCGCGATGGCGTTGTTGCGTCGAGGTGATCTCAGCGTCACCGAGGTCTGTTTCGCGGTCGGCTGCCGCTCGTTGGGCACGTTCAGCACGCGGTTCACCGAGCTGGTCGGTATGCCTCCCAGTACTTACCGGCACACCGCGACGCACACCACGGCCGGTGTGCCCGCGTGCGTGGCCAAGCGGGCGAGCAGACCGATCAGGAATCGAGAAGCGGGGATCGCGCCTCCGCAACTAGTCTGAACCGCCATGAGCCTCACCATTCACTCCAGCTTCCTTCCGCACGAGGACCCGGAAGCCTCCCTGGCGTTCTACCGGGACGTCCTGGGATTCGAGGTCCGCAACGACGTCGGGAACGGCAGGATGCGCTGGATCACGGTCGGCCCCGCCGGGCAGCCCGCTACGTCCCTGGTCCTGGCCCCGCCCGTCGCCGATCCAGGCGTCACCGATGAGGAACGCCGCACCATCACCGAGATGATGGCAAAGGGGACCTACGCCATGCTGCTGCTGGCCACCGACGACCTCGACACCACCTTCGACAGACTGCGGGTCGGCGATTCCGAGATCGTTCAGGAACCCGCCGAGCAGCCCTACGGCGTTCGTGACTGCGCCGTCCGCGATCCCGCCGGAAATCTGATTCGTATTCAGCAGTCGCGCTGACGCGCCCGGCGGAAACAGACACCGACAGCACGGCGGGTCACGGCCCCACCCGTCGAGGTCACCGGCAGGGCCACGGCGAGTCGCCGCCGGTCGTGCCGACGGTGCGCGATCGGACGCATTGTTCGGAACCGTTCGGGAGCACAGCCGTCGACAGCGGTGGCGGAGACGCGCCCAACACTGGGAGGCACGATGAAAACGACCGAGGAAACGCACCCGTATTCGCCCGTTTCGCACACTGCCGACAGTCATGATCTCATCCGCGTGCACGGCGCGCGGGAGAACAATCTCGCCGATGTCGGCATCGAGCTCCCCAAGCGTCGGTTGACGGTGTTCACCGGGGTGTCGGGCTCGGGCAAGAGCTCGCTGGTGTTCGACACGATCGCCGCGGAGTCGCAGCGCCTGATCAACGAGACCTACAGCGCCTTCCTGCAGGGGTTCATGCCCACGCTGGCTCGCCCCGAGGTGGACGTGCTCGACGGGCTGACCACGGCCATCATCGTCGACCAGGAGCGGATGGGGTCCGATCCGCGTTCCACGGTCGGCACCGCCACCGACGTCAACGCGATGCTGCGTGTCCTGTTCAGCAGGATCGGGCAGCCGCACATCGGTTCACCGAAGGCGTTCTCGTTCAACGTGGCCTCGATCAGCGGGGCGGGGGCGGTCACGTTCGAGCGTGGCGGAAAAACCGTGAAAGAACGTCGCGACTTCAGCATCACCGGCGGCATGTGTCCACACTGCGAGGGCCGCGGCTCGGTCACCGATTTCGACCTGTCACAGGTCTACGATGCCGACAAGTCACTCAACGAGGGTGCTCTCACGGTTCCCGGCTACAGCATGGACGGTTGGTACGGTCGCATCTTCCGCGGCTGCGGCTTCTTCGACCCGGACAAACCGGTCCGCGACTTCACAGCGAAAGAGCTCGACGCTCTGCTGTACAAGGAGCCGACCAAGATCAGGGTCGACGATGTCAATCTCACCTACGAGGGGCTGATCCCCAAGATCCGCAAGTCGATGCTGTCCAAGGACGTCGAAGCGATGCAGCCGCACATTCGCGCGTTCGTGGAGCGGGTGGTGACCTTCACCGTTTGCCCGGAGTGTGACGGCACCCGGCTGAGCGAGGCCGCCCGCTCGTCGAAGATCGCGGGCATCAGCATCGCCGACGCCTGCGCGATGCAGATCAGTGACCTGGCCGAGTGGGTCCGCGACCTCGACGAGCCGTCGGTGGCGCCGTTGCTGGCCACACTGCGGCACACGCTCGACTCGTTCGTGGAGATCGGACTGGGCTACCTCGGTCTCGACCGCTCAGCGGGCACGCTCTCGGGTGGTGAGGCACAGCGGGTGAAGATGATTCGCCATCTCGGTTCCTCGTTGACCGACGTCACCTACGTCTTCGACGAGCCCACCACGGGCCTGCATCCGCATGACATCAGGCGGATGAACGATCTGTTGCTGCGGCTGCGGGACAAGGGCAACACGGTGCTCGTCGTGGAGCACGAGCCGGAGGCGATCGAGATCGCCGACCACGTCGTCGACCTCGGTCCCGGAGCGGGAACATCCGGGGGCAGTGTCTGCTTCGAGGGCACCGTCGCCGGACTGCGGGCATCGGGCACGGTCACCGGTCGTCATCTCGACGACCGGGCCGGGCTCAAGGAAGTGGTGCGCGAACCCACTGGTGCGCTGGAGATCCGCGGTGCCGCGGCGAACAATCTGCGCGAGGTCGACGTCGACGTCCCGCTGGGGGTGCTCTGCGTGGTCACCGGTGTGGCCGGTTCCGGCAAGAGCTCGCTCGTGCACGACTCGATATCCGCCGGGGAAGGGGTGGTGTCGATCGACCAGGGGGCGATCCGCGGCTCGCGCCGGAGCAACCCGGCGACCTACACCGGACTGCTCGATCCGATCCGCAAGGCGTTCGCCAAGGCGAACGGTGTGAAACCGGCGCTGTTCAGCGCCAATTCCGAAGGTGCCTGCCCCAGCTGCAACGGTGCCGGTGTCGTATACACCGACCTGGCGATGATGGCCGGGGTGGCCACCACCTGCGAGGAGTGCGAGGGCGATCGGTTCCAGGCCTCGGTGCTGGAACACCACCTCGGCGGTCGTGACATCAGCGAGGTACTGGCGATGTCGGTCACCCGAGCTCAGGAATTCTTCGGCTCCGGAGAGGCCCGCACTCCCGCGGCCCACCGGATCCTGGCGCGGCTGGCCGACGTGGGGCTCGGCTATCTCACCCTCGGTCAACCGTTGACCACGCTCTCCGGCGGCGAGCGGCAGCGGCTCAAGCTTGCCACCCACATGGCGGGCAACGGCGGGGTCTACGTCCTCGACGAGCCGACAACCGGGCTGCACCTGGCCGACGTGGAGCAGTTGCTCGGGCTGCTCGACCGGCTCGTGGACTCCGGCAAGTCGGTCGTCGTCGTCGAGCACCACCAGGCGGTGATGGCTCACGCCGACTGGATCATCGACCTAGGCCCCGGTGCTGGCCACGACGGTGGTCGGGTCGTCTTCGAGGGCACGCCCGCCGAGCTGGTCGCCGCACGTTCCACCCTCACTGGCAGGCACCTGGCGTCCTACGTCGGCAGCTGACCGAGCTCCACAGCCGCCTTCCCACGAGGAAGGGGGAAGGCGGTTCGGACTCAGGTGGGTGTTTCGCGCGGTGCGCGGAGGAATTCGCCGACGGCCTCGGCCTGGCGCGGTAGCGGGTGTCCCGCTTCGGGCAGCGCTATGACGGTGGCGTGCGGTACCGCTCGAGCACGTCGTCGTCGGGTCTGCGCGGAGCTGAACACGCGGTCTCGCTGTCCGACGACGGCCAGCACGGGCATGGTCAACCGGCGCAGCACGGAATCCTCCAAGACCGGCGGTTTTTCCGTCCTCGGCCGGAAATGCCGTTGGACCAGCCTATAGATTGAACGCTAAGAGCTCGCGGCCAGGGTGTGTCACCCGCCCGGCGGGTCCGACGTACTCGATCATCGGTATCGCCGGGGCGCTGCGGTGCGGTGTGCTGGGAGCCGGGTGATTCTATGGATCGTCGCATCGACCGTCGCACCGAGCTCCACGACGTGGCCCGCCAGCTGGCACGGTACCACCACCGCGCCACCGACCCGGTCGTCGATGTCGAGGCCTGGCTGGCCGACCACGAGCACCGGCGCATCCTCGACGTGCTGCTGGTCGTTTGGGACCGCGCCGACGCGCGGCTGCTGCGGTACTTCCGCCCGGATGCCGACGTGTGTGTGGCCGGGCATCTCGTGTCGTGGGCACGGCGCCGCGCCCACGATGCTGCCCGTCCCGACGCGATCCCCGAACAAGGCCCCGGCGCACCGGGGGAAGAGGCTTGAGCAACATTCGTTCCGAATCGTGTGCCGGAGGACTTGAGTGTCGGTAGCTATCGCGGACAAGCCGGCGGAGTCACCGAGGTTCCTCGGTCGCGCTGACGCCGTCGGGCGGCATCGGCCGGCTCATCTGCACCTGATGCGGCTCGGCGAGCCGCGCTGGTATGAGCAAACTCGCCTTTCGCGGCGTGCTCCGTGCCGGCCCTGCCCTCGCCGAGGAGTACGCAACGCCTGAAAGCTCAAGCTGCCCGTGCACATCGCCACGATCGTGGGACCTGTACGAACGCCAAGCAGGCCTTCGTCCGCCGTGTGCTCGAGCGGAACTCGTAACCGGCCCATCCGCCCGGATAGGGGATCCCCGGCTGAGACGGCTGTAAGCTGTAGAAGTCAGCTTCCTGTGCCGCGCTGAGTTCGGGTCCGTTGCTGAGTCGGTACCGGATGAGTGACGTCTCTGCGGGGAGAGGAGCAGAGATGGCGACGTTCGTCCTGATCCCCGGTGCCGGCGGTGCCGGGGAGGTGTATTGGCGCGAGGCCGCGGCCGAGCTCGAAGCGCGGGGGCATGCCGCGATCCCGGTCGAGGTCGAGGGCGACGACCCGGCGCTGGGCCTGCGCGAGTACGCGCTCATCACCGACCAGGCGATCGGCGACCACCGTGATGTCGTGCTCGTCGCACAGTCGATGGGCGCTTTCATCGTGCCGATGATCGGCGAAAGCGATGCCATCGACCGCATAGTGCTGCTCAATGCGATGATTCCGATTCCCGGCGAGTCGCCGGGGGAGTGGTTCGAGGCCACCGGCTCGGGCGAGGCTCGCCGAGCTGCCGACGAAGCGGCCGGACGGTCGGACGAGTTCAACCTCGAGAACGTCTTCCTGCACGACATCCCCGACGACATGAAGGCCGACATGGCCGAGGGCGATCGCGAACCGGCCGAGACACCGTTCGGACAGCCGTGCACCTTCGAGGCGTGGCCGGATGTCCCGATCCACGTCCTGGTCGGCGCTGACGACCGCCTGTTCCCGGCCCAGTTCCAGGTGCGGGTCGCCCGCGATCGGCTCGGCGTCGAGGCCGACGTGATGCCCGGAGGGCACATGGCGGCCAAGAGTCGTCCGGTCGAACTCGCCGAGCGACTGATCGCATACCTGGACGTCGGCACATCGTCGGACGAGCTCAGTACGGCCGAGGTCGGCTTCGACCTCGCCGACGCCGCGGCCGAGATGCGCCGGGTCGTGGTGGGTGTGCGCGACGACCAACTCGACGCGCCGACGCCGTGTGCCGACTGGACCGTACGTGATCTCGCCGTCCATGTGCGCGGGCTGACCAAGGCGTTCACACACACCGCGCGCCACGAGCACCCAGGCGAGCCGCCACCCGACGGTGCGAACCTGCCCGACAACTGGCGTGAGCAGCTCACTCGCGACCTCGACACGCTCGTCGCGGCCTGGCGAGAGCCGTCGGCATGGCGGGGCGAGGCCGAGGCCGGCGGTTTCACCATGCCGTCGACCGAGCTCGCGACCGTCGTGCTCGACGAACTCGTCCTGCACGGTTGGGACCTCGCCCGCGCCACCGGTCAGAGTTTCACCGCGACCGACCACGACGTCGCGATCTGCACGCGCTTCGCCGCCGCGATGTCCACACCCGACACGATCGACAGTCGCGAGGGACTGTACGGGCCGATCGTCGACACCGGCACCGACCCGGCACCGCTCGATGCCCTGCTCGGACTTGCCGGCCGCGATCCCGGCCGACCATCGTGATCCAGGGGGCTGAAGAAGAGCCGGGAAGGATTGAACGTTATCGCTGGTCACCGAGCTGGCTCAGTCTTCGGCGGAAACTGGCCAAGTGCTCACTTCCGAGGCTGTGAACAGCTGCGATGCTCATTAACGTTCAATGCTGTGCCTCGTCGTCGAATCGTGCGCGTGCGCGCTGGACGGCGGGCATGTTGACGGTACTCCAGTGCAGGAGTGCCTCGATGAGTTCTTCGAGGGTCTCGCCCAGCGAGGTGATCCGGTATTCGACGGCGATCGGACGCGAGCTGATGATCACACGTTCGACCATTCCGTTGCGTTCGAGGCGTCGCAGTGTCGCGGTGAGCGACTTCTGCGTCACAGCGGGGATCGCGTGGCGTAGCTCGTTGAAACGTGATGCTCCTTCGCACAGTGTTTCGAGTACCTGGAGCGACCATTTGTCGAGCACTTGCTCGATCAGCTCGCGATGCACCGCCGTGAGCTGCGGGGTTTAGGTCACGATACCTGGTTTCGTTGAAGTTACCTGAAGATACCAAGTACACATGAGATACCCGCTACGGACAAGCCGAGGAGATCTCTCATGACCGTGCTGCTTCGAAGCCCCGAAGGAATGACGCGGCCCGTGCCGTACCACCACGTCGCGATCGGCACGGGAACCCGCCAGATCCACGTCGCCGGCCAGATCGCCCGCGATGTCGAGGCGAACCCCATCGCACCCGGGGACCTCACCGGACAGCTCGCGCAGGCGCTGCGAAATACCGCGCTCGGCTTGAACGATGCCGGAGCGAGCTTTTCCGACGTCGTGCGCCTGAGGTTCTACGTGACGGGCTGGAGCCCCGAGAAGATGGACGACTTCCTCGCGGGCATCGAGCGTGTCAGGGACGAACTCAGGTTGCCGGATCCGTTACCACCGTCCTCGCTCATCGGAATCGACTACCTGTTCGAACCCGACGTGCTCGTCGAGGTCGAAGCGACCGCGGTCCTCGACTGACCCCGACGCGAAACGGACCCTTCGTTCCCGTTGGACCGGGGCCTGTTCAACGGTTGCCCGCGACGTAACGGCGACCGTGCGGTGTGCTCGGCAGAAAGGAACAAACAAAGCGTGAATGTCTTCATCACCGGCATGACCGGTGGTGTCGGCGGTTTGCTCACGCGGAAGCTGCTTTCTCGCGGTGTCAACGTCGGCGGGCTCGTACGCCGGGATGACAAGCGGTCCGAGTTGAGCGCGGACATCGCGCTCTCCCGCGGTGAGCTGGATTGGCTGATCCTTCGCCCCTCGCTCCTGCTCGATGAGCCGGGGAGCGGAACCGTCTCGCTCGGCCCGGCGGAATTTCACGGTCAAATAGCTCGTGAGGACGTCGCCGAGACTCTCGCGGAGCTGCTTCACGAGCCGCGCATCGGGCGGCGGATCCTCGAACTCGACACCGGTTCCACACCGATCCCCGATGCCGTCCGAGCCAACGTTCGCGAGCGCTGAGATGCCGCGACGCCGCGGTTGACGAGTTCACGGTGGCGAGCGCGCTCCTGATGAGGTTCCCGCCTTCCTGGCACGGTGCGACAACATGTACAGGAACAACCGCGGCGGATAGCGTCTCCTCCCCGGGGACGCTCCGGAATCCCAGGGGAGGAGAAATCTCATGAGGGCACGGGCACGTACCACCTGGCTGGTTACCGGGGTCGCCGTCGTCGGAGTCGCGCTGATCGTGGCGCTCTTCACGGTTCCCGAGTTCCTTGCCTCGGGCGATGAGAACAGGGAAACGATCTCGCACCGCGTCCAGCCGCGGCACACCGAGCGGAACAGCGAGCACACCACCAGCGAGTACTGGACCGAAGAACGCATGCGCGAGGCGGAGCCGGCAGGGCCGGTCGCGATCAGCCCGGTCCCGTACGGCGAATTGGCCGTGAGCGCCGGGATCCTCGTCGTCGTGGGAACGACGATCGTGTGGCTGCTGCGGCGACAGCGGCGGGGTTGATTTTCGGTCCGTCGGGCAGCCCACCCATGTGTGCCGACCGGTAGGCACCCCGACAATCGCCGCCGGCGCTCCTGCTCCGCGCATCCCGCGCGGTGAGGCGCCGTGATAAGTAATCGTATACTGCACTTTCAGTGCCAAAAGAAATAAACATGACCAAAAGGACAAAAAGCACCAAGTTGCCAGGACGGACGAATCATCTCCTATACTCCGTCGAGAGGGGAGTACTTCCTCGCGTTGGCCCGGTCAGTACGGACATCAACACGGTGTCCCCGGGAAGCGGCCCCGCCCAGGGGTGAAGGAGACCTCGAACGACGTTGTTCGGGAGGTCTCGAATGTCGGATACCCCCCTGATGGTCGCCGCGACCCCGCAGTCGGTGGGCACGCCGTGGTTGTGGGCGATCAGTATCGGCGTGCTGCTGGTTCTGTTGATCGCCGATTTCGCGGTCACGCACCGCCCGCACGAGGTGGCGATGCGCGAGGCGGTCGGCTGGTCGGTGTTCTACCTGGCGCTGCCGCTGGTGTTCGGACTCGGACTGTGGTGGTGGTTCGGCACCGATCAGGCCCTGGAGTTCTTCGCCGGATTCGTGGTGGAGAAATCCCTGTCGGTGGACAACCTCTTCGTGTTCATGCTGCTGCTGACCGCTTTCGCCGTTCCCACGGCACTGGTGCAACGTGTGCTGCTGTACGGCATCGTGGGAGCGCTGGTGCTGCGGGGCGTGTTCATCGCGATGGGAGCCGCGCTGCTGCAGGCGGGAACCTGGGCTTTTCTGGTGTTCGGGGCGATTCTGTTCGTGACGGCGGTGAAGATTCTGCGTGAGGCGCTCGGCGGTGAGTCCGTCGAACGCGACGTGTCGCAGATGCGTTCGGTGCGGTTGCTGCGCCGGTTGATGCCCGTCACGGAGGAGTACCACGGAGCGAGCCTGACCGTGCGGCAGGCGGGCCGTCGTGCGTTGACACCGATGGCCGTCGTTGTGGTGGCGGTGTTCGCCACCGACGTGGTCTTCGCCGTGGATTCCGTGCCCGCCGTGTACGGCATCACCGAGGACCCCTACCTGGTGTTCACCACCAACGCGTTCGCGCTGCTGGGGCTGCGGGCGTTGTATTTCGTGCTGAGTTCGGTGCTGAGTAAACTGGTGTATCTCAACCACGGACTGGCGCTGATCCTGGCGTTCATCGGTGTGAAGCTGATGCTGCACTGGGCGCACGGGATCTGGCCCGCCGTTCCCGAGATCGCCACTCCGGTCTCGCTGTCGGTGATCGTGCTGATTCTCGTGGTGGTGACGGTGGCCAGCCTGCGGGCCAGGAGCCGCGTCGTGGATGAGGCCAGTCACGGGAGGTGACTATGCCCATCTGGGTTCTCGTCGAGATCGGCGTCACGATTTTCGTGGTCGTGACGCTGCTGATCAGTTGCGCGGTGCTGCTGTCGGCACGACCGCCGCGGTCCTCGCGCGATTCCGGCTTCTCGCGCCATCGAGGAGGAAGACCGTTGTTCCCGCGCGGACCGCGTGCGGGATGAGTCGACGTGCCGGGAGTGCCTTCGCGCTCGAGGGCGCGCCCGGCACGTGCCCCCGGGCCCGTTGCACAGCGGGACGACCGGTCAGTCGGCGAGCTGCCAGTTCTCGGTCATCATGCTCGCCGCGCACACGCCTACATCGAGCATGTGGCTTGCGGTGGCTCCGCATCCCGAGGAAGGGGCCACCGGCTGTCCGTGGCTCATGCCGGTGATGGTGTAGCTCCGCACGACGGTAGTCCCTGCGGTGTTTTCATACGTGGAGTAGGGGTAACCGCCGATCGATCCGCTGCTGTCGGCGATCGCGTCGGTACCGTGCACGTTGGCCCACTGCTCGATCAGTTCGCGTTGATTGGCCACGGCCACGGTGTAGTCAGCATCGCCGTGCCAGACGTCCAGTCCGGGCCAGGGACCGGAGTGCGAACTCGCCGCTCGCACGAGATCGCCCCACGACTCGGGACTGTCGTTCTTACCCGGATACATGCAGGTGTAGGCGTCGAGTAACGAGGTGGCGCACCCGTACGGCAGACCGGCGACCACGCCTCCCGCCTCGTACTGTTCCGGGTAGGCCGCGAGCATCGCAGCGGTCATCGCCCCACCCGCCGACAACCCGGTGGCGTAGACCTTGCCCGGATCGCTGCCGACACTGTCGAGCATGTGCCTGCGCATTTGAGCGATGGATTCGGCCTCGCCGGAGCCTCGGGTCGTGTCTGCTCCCTGGAACCAGTTGAAGCAGTGGTTGAAGTTGTTGGTGCTCGACTGCTCCGGCAGCAGCAGTGCGAAACGGTGCTTTTCTGCCGTTTCCACCCAACCGCTCCGGGTGCCGTAGTCCGTGGCGTTCTGGGTGCATCCGTGCATGGCCACCACCAGTGGGCGGTCCGCGGCCAGTCCGTCGGGGGCATAGCGATACATCCGCAGATTTCCCGGATTGCTGCCGAAATTAATCACTTCTTCGATCGTTGCCGCTCGGGCGGTTTTCGCCGTGAACGGTATCGCCAGCAATGACAACACCGCGACCAGGGTCGCGAGTGCCCGAAATCTGATCTTCGTTTTTGTCGTCCGCATGGATGAACCTTTCCCTGGACAGTGTCGTCGGGTTCGATCGCGACACCTGACGGGATGCTAGAGAGAGCCGTTCGATTCGTGCCATGTTCTGTGAGGACACATCGCGTTCATCCAGAATGTGGGGATCGGATCGTTCTTTCGTGGTGACGAGGTTTCCGCGGCCGCACGAATTGAGCCCGCGAGCGGGCTTAGGGTTTTCGCGTGAACAATTACGGTGCCGGTTTCCGGCTGGCCCCGTGGCCCGCTCGCGGATGCTGGTCGTCACGGGACGCTCGAGGGCACGGATCCGGTGGGGTCAGGCGAGTCACGGCTCCACGTGCGGGAGGTCTTCGCTGATGCCGATGGCGCGCATGGTGTGGGCCAGGTGCTCGCGCAGTCTGCGTTTGGCCAGTGAGGTGTCCCCGTGGTGCAGCGCGGTGGCCAGGCTGTTGTGCTGCTCGGTGACTGCCGCGCGCCGGGATGATTCGTGGGTGCGGGCGGTGGATGTGATGCGCAGTTGGCGATCGCGGAGTGCGCTGTAGAGGTCGGTGACCACGGGGCTGTCGGCGGCGGTGACCAGCTGTGCGTGGAAGTCGCGGTCGGCCTCGTGCATCTCGGAGTCGGAGAGTTCACCGGGGTCGCAGGCGGGGTGGTCGAGCAGTCGTCGTCCGACCGCGACGAGGTGTTGCTCGCCGAGGGCGGCGAGTTTGTCGATCGCGAAGCTTTCCAGGGCGAGACGGGCTTCCAGCAGTGAATGTGCTTCGGCCGGGGTGATCGGTACGACCAGGGCGCCCCGCTTGGGGTACAGCCGCAGGAATCCCTCGCTCTGCAGCCGTAGGAAGGCTTCCCGCACGGGGGTGCGGGACATGCCCAGTGTTCGGGCGATCTCCCCTTCGGACAGCAGATGTCCGTCTGGGTGGCTGCCGTCCAGGAGTCCTGCTCTGACGTGCCGGTAGGCGCGGTCCGTGGCGGGTTGCCGCTGCCGGTCGCCGGAGGTGGGCGGGGCCGTCTCCGAGGGTGTTGTGTTCGACACGGTGTCATTCTACTTCCACCCGGCTTGTATCTAAGATGCATACAAGTTTGGAGGTGGGTGTGCGCGTCACGATCGGCACTTCGGAATCCTCGCTCACCGAGCCTGTCCCGACGGCGACGTCACGACGGGCCTGGCTCGTGTGGTCGGTGGCGGCGGCGTGTTACTTCGTGGCGCTGTTTCACCGGGCGAGCCTGGCGGTGGCCGCCGATGCGGCGCTGGATCGGTTCTCGGCCGGTCCTGCCGCGTTGTCCGTTCTCTCGGCGCTGCAGCTGGGGATCTACCTGGCGTTGCAGATTCCGGCGGGTGTCCTGGCCGACCGGATCGGTCCGCGACGACTGATCACCGGGGCCACGTTGGCGTTGGCCGTGGGCTCGGCGGTGTTCGCGGTCAGCGCGTCCCTGGTGGGCGGGTTGGCGGGACGTGCGTTGATCGGTCTCGGTGACGCGTTCCTGTTCACCAACGTCCTGCGGCTGGCCGCGCGGTGGTTCCCGGCCGAGAGGTTCGGAAGGATCGCGGCGCTGACCGGGTTGGTCGGCGGTGTGGGCCAGTTGGCGGCCACCGCTCCGCTCGCCACCTCGCTGCGTGTGCTGGGGTGGCTGGGCACGTTTCTGGGGGCGGCCGGGTTGACCGCGGTGCTGGCGGTGTCGGCCTGGGTGATGGTGCGGGACCGGCCCCAGGTGGTGGGGTCCGGTGATGCCGTCGGCCGGCCGACGTCGGCTCGGGAGGTCGAGCCGGTGCGGGCGGCGCTGCGGGCTGTGGTGACCACGCCCGGCACGTGGCACTCGTTCTGGGTGCACTTCGTGATGATGGGGCAGTTCGTGGCGGTGACGGTGCTGTGGGGGCCGCCGTGGTTGATGCGGGCGCAGGGCTACGGTGCCGCGGCGGCGGGGAACTGGGTGTTGCTGTGTGTGGCGGGGTTCCTGGTGGGGGCTTGGGCGTGTGGGCAGTTCGTGGCGGGGCGGCCGGCACGTCGGGAGCGGTTCGTGCTGGTGTTGTCGTTGCTGTTGGCCGTGGTGTGGCTGACCGTGATCGGCTGGCCCGGCGTGCTGCCCGCCGCGTTGTTGGCGGTGTTGCTGGTGCTGATCGGAATCGGTGGTGGGGCGGCGATGCTGGCTTTCGACGGGGCCAGAACGGTCAACGCGGCACACCGGTCGGGGCTGGCGGTGGGTACCGCGAACATGGGTGGCTTCACCGCCGCTGTGCTGATCCAGCTCGCCGTTGGCGGGGTGCTGCGGATGACCGAGGGACTGGCGGCGGGCCCGTCCTACCGGTTGGCCTACGTGCCGGTGTTGCTGGTGATCGTGGTGGGCGCGCTCGGCCAGCTCCGGCAGTCGCGGCGCGCCCGTGGGATTGACCGGGGGTGAGTTCGGTTTCAGGGCACGCGTCCGACTCCGACGTAGCCGTACCGGCAGCTTTGCTGTTCCTCGCTCAAGGCTTGTTGGGCGGGACTCCAGTCGGGGTAGTGCACGAGTCCGGGTGGGACCAGCTCGGTTCCGGAGAACCAGCCCGCGACTTCGTCGTGGCTGCGCAGCACGAGTTGTTCGTCGGCGTGTTCGTAGGAGGCCACGACCTGGTCGATCTCGGCCTGCAGGTCGGCGGGCAGGTTGTCGTCACTGGCTTGTGAGATCGCCAGGTAGCTGCCGGAGCTGAGTCGCTGGCGGTAGGTGGCGATGATGTCACCGGGCCGGTCCTGCGGGCCGATGAACAGCAGGACACCGACGATGAGCAGCCCGACGGGGCGGGAGAAGTCCAGCAGTTCGCGGGTTTCCGGGTGTTCGAGGACGGACCGGGGGTCGCGCAGGTCGGCGTTGAGGATCGTGACGTTGGGGTTGTCGGCCAGTTCGGCGCGGGAGGTGTTGTAGGCGATCGTTTCGTAGTCGACGTAGACCACTCGCGCTCGCTGGTTGTGTTGTGCCGCGATTTCGTGGACGTTTCCCACGGTGGGGATGCCCGAGCCGAGATCGAGGAACTGGTCGATTCCCTGCGCGGCCATGTAGTGCACGGCGCACCGCAGGAAAGAGCGGTTGAGTTGCGCTCCCAGTGACCATCGGGGCGCTGATTTCTTGATGCGTTCTGCCAGTTGCCGGTCGGCTTCGGTGTTGTGGTTGCCGCCGAGGAACACGTCGTAGAGCCTGGCTGAGTTCGGGCGGTCCCCGTTGAGTTCCGCTGTCTTCTCGTCCATGGGGTGCTCGCGTTCGGTGTCGGGTGATCTTGTCGGCCACACTCTACGTGCGCCGGCGGTTACTGCCCAGTTCTCGACAGTGATGACGGTGGTGGGGTCGGTGGTCCGGGATGGTTGCCCGTTGCGTGGGTGAGGACCGTGCGAACCAGAGCGCACGGCGTGTTCGGAGTAATCGGCGGGGAAGATCGGGCACTGGGGCAGGGGACAGGTCCGGCCTAGCCTGATTGGGAAAGCGTTTTCTTTCCCGACAGGAAAAGGTAAGAGCTTTGTTGACAGGTATTTCGTCCCGAATTCGGAAGAGTCTGTACCTGGCGACGTTGTCCACGATGACGGTGCTGGGAATGGTGGTGGCGGTTCCGTACGGACACGCCGAAGTGCCCGTGCCGGATGCGCGGGGCGAGCAGGCCGTTGATGCCACGATCACTGTCGAGGGCACGATGGATGGTGGTCTGACCCGGTACTACGGCGAGGGAGAACTCGGCGGTGGTGGCCAGGACGAGGGGCAGCCACCGATCTTCGAGCTCGCTGACGGGGCCACGCTGCAAAACGTCATCATCGGCGCCCCGGCCGCCGACGGGATCCACTGCGAGGGTTCCTGCGCCCTGCGCAACGTGTGGTGGGAGGACGTCGGCGAGGACGCCGCGACGTTCGACGCCGACGACGCCTCCGCCACGATGACCGTGCAGGGCGGCGGTGCCCAGTACGCCGAGGACAAGGTGTTTCAGGCCAACGGCGCGGGAACCATGACGATCAGTGATTTCCAGGTCGAGGACTTCGGCAAGCTGTACCGTTCCTGCGGCAACTGCAGCGACCAGTTCGACCGCCACGTGGTCATCGACAATGTGACCGCCACCGCTCCCGGCGACACGCTGGCCGGTGTCAATATCAACTACGGTGACACCGCCGAGTTCTCCGATATCACGATCGTCGGTGACTCCGAGATGGGAATCTGCTCCTGGTACGAGGGCACCGAGGACTCCGGCGAGCCCGAAGAGGTCGGCGGCGGTCCAGGGGCGAACTGCCTCTACGACCAGTCCGACATCACATTCGAATGATCCGTCGCCACTGCCGGACCCCGACAGTGACGAGGTAGTCCGTCCCGCGTCAGCGATCTCGGGCGCGGGACGTGCTCTCGTTCCCGAATCGAAACGCCCCTCACGATGCGGCCACGCCTCAGGGCAGGTTGTTCCGGTCCGGCTGCTCAGCCCGATCGGTCCAGGAGGCGCTGTCACGCGGTTTCCCGCCGGTGCTCGTGAAGCGGCGGTGGAACGAGCCGGACGCGGAGGCGGCGTAGGCACTGGCGAGTATCAGGGCGCAGCCGAGCAGCTGTGGGAGCGTCGGCCGTTCGCCGAGGACGAGAGCACCCAGGAGGAGAGCACCGACCGGGGTCAGCATGAGCAGAGCCGAGCTGACCGTGCTGCTCAGCCGTGAGGTCGCCAGGGCGACCAACAGCCAGCCGCCGACCTGGCCGCACACGGCGGTCAGGGCCAGCCACCCCAACGCCCCCCAGCCGGGCGTAACGGTGACGCCCCGCCACAGTACTCCACCGATAACCGAGACAGCGGCTGCCGAGATGAGCACGCCACAGTAGGACCGGAGCACTCCCTCGGTGCGCCCGCCGCGGCGCAGCAGGAACAGGAATCCCGAGTAGCACAACGCGGCGAGGACGGCGTGAACCGTTCCTCGTGCCGGAGCGTCGCCGGATACTCCGGTGCCGAGGATCCCGCCGGTGAGCACGATGCCCGTGGCCATGCAGCCAACGATGACCGGGAAGGAGCGGCCCAGCCGCTCGCGGTCGACGAGTGAGCTCAGCAGTGGAACGATGATCACCTGCGTGTTGACCAGCACCGCGGTCACCCCGGCTCCGACCTCGAGGATCGCCTGCGTCCACAACATCGCGTCCGCGGCGAAGAACGTTCCTGCCGCTGCCGCGGCGGCGCAGTTCCGCCACGACAACCCACCCGTCCGGCGTCGTTCGCCGCGGGCCAGCGGCCACAGCAACGGCAACGCGAGCGCGCACCGGAAGAACGTGGCAGTGCCCGGTGAGGTACCGGACAGGTGGATGAAAATCCCGGATGTGGCGATGCCGAGCGCGCCCAGAGCGACCGCGGGATGGGGTCGTGCACGAGCCGCTCGCGAGAGGATCATGCCGGCATCGCGGTCCATGTCCCGACACGATGGTCGTTCGCCGTGTGGTCGAGCAATTCGTTTTCGGGCTGTCGTATCGCGCTCGGTGCGCCGCGCCTGTGTCCCGGGCGGAGTGCCGGTGGGTGCTTCAAAGTCGGTCGAGGACGGGCACGGCGTGGTCGAGGGCGTCGCCGCGGACGACCCAGCGGGTGATGCCCCACCGGTGCCGGGCGGTGTGGAGCTGCTCGATGATTTCGTCGGTGGTGCCGATCCAGAGGTAGGGCACGGCCAGGATGTCCTCGATCGGCGTGTCGAGCTGTTCGGCGAGGGGCGCGGCAGCGGCGTGACGGTCGTCGGTGATCACGACCTGCTGCACGAGCGCCTCCACGGTGGGTGGGTTCGTGCCAGCGGCCCGTGCGCCGTGGTGGATCTGCTCGACGTGTGCGTCCACGCGTGGGGGTGACCAGGACACGGTGTGGGAGTGCCCGTCGGACAGGGTGCGGCCCAGTCCGGACAGCCCGACGGCGTCGGCGTGCGCCCCGCCCCAGCGCAGCAGGCCCGGGTTGGCGCCGCCGACCAGCAGCGGTACTCGTTGTTGGATCGGGCGGGGTGCCTGCAGGGACACGTCGCGCAGCGCCGCGAGGTCGGCGGCGGGAACGGTGGAGCCGTCGAGCAGTTGGCGTACGGCCGTGGCCACCGTGCTCAGCCTGCGCACTCGCGCGGCCGGTGAGGGGCGGGTGTGTCCGGTCATTTCCCATTCGGCGGGGGTGTGTCCGGCTCCGAGGCCGATTTCGGCGCGACCGTCGGAGATCACGTCCAGGGTGGCCGCGTCGGCGGCGATCAGCAGCGGGTCCCGCACGCCGGTGTTGAGGACGTAGGTGCCCACTCGCAGTGTCGAGGTGGCGGCTGCCGCCGCGGCCAGGGCCACGAACGGTGAGGCGCCGACGCCTGGGTGGTCGGCTGCCAGCAGCGCTCGAACACCCAGGTTTTCGCAGCGGCGTGCCAGCTGTGTCCACGTGGCTGGCTGGTCCGGTGTGGCCTGTACCGAGATCTCGATCTGTTCGTCCGTCACCGGCACACCGTGTCACGGCTGTGGGGCGGTGTGGCACCGATCGGTGTTGCGCGGAGAGCGAATCCGTGTGTTCAGGGCCGTTCGGTTGCGGGTGTCGGTGGTGCTCGGCCGGCCCTGGCGAGTTGTGGCGGTTGGCCGACGGGGGGTGGTGTGCGTGATGGTTGGGCTGTCGCGTCCGGTTGTGGAGCGTTGTGTGACGGGGCGTGGGGTTGGTGGTCACGCTCGGTTTTTTCGTCGGGTTCGAGTGCCCTTCGTGGTTAGGGCCTCGGTGACCGAGGGGGTAGCATTGTCAACAATCGGCGTCTTGAGTTGTGATGGTCGGGCGCCGTTGTGCGTGCCGGTTCGGGTGCGCACACGTGAAGGGAGTTTTCGGTGGCGCGTACCGCGAGCGCGAATGCGCTGTTGGCGGCACGTGTGCCTCCGCTACTCGTGACGAGCGAGGATCGTCCGTCACCGAGACGCCGATCGTGCCGAGACCTGTGCGGGGGGCGAAACGGGCGCGGTGTGTTTTCGCGTTCGGGTGTCGTTCCTGTCGCTGTTTCGGACGCGGATGTGGTGTGTCATGCGTGTTCACCGGGTCTTGTTCGGTCGGGGGCCGGTTCCGTCCGGGTGGCCGGTCGGGCTTGTTTCCGGGAGCGCGTCGTCGACGTGCCGCAGCCGCCCCGCTCCCGCGGTCAGGGGTGGGGACCTCGAATGACGAGAGGGTGCGAGATGTTGGGAGTCGACGAACAGAACCAGGCCGGGGAGTTGGAACCGGTTCAGCGCAAGTCCACGGCGGCGATCGTCGCCGATCAGTTGCGTTCGGCGATCATGTATGGCTCGTTGGCTCCGGGGAGTCAGCTGGGTGAGGCCGATCTCGCCACGCAGCTGGGTGTCAGTCGTGGGCCGCTGCGGGAGGCGATGCAGCGCCTCGTTCAGGAAGGACTGCTGCACAGTGAACCCCACCGGGGTCTGTTCGTGACCACGATGGAGCCCGAGGATGTCCACGATGTGTATGTCGCGCGGCTGGCGGTCGAGCGCAGCGCGTGTGAGCAGATCGTGCGGCATCACCGGGTGGACGCGGTGGCGGAGCTGACCGGGGCGCACGCCAAGATGGTCGCTGCCGTGGCCAAGGATGACCGTGACGGGCTCACCGAGGCCGATCAGGAGTTTCACGAGACGCTCGTGGCGGCTTCTCGCAGCCCTCGGCTGCAGCGGATGGCGCAGACGTTGTTGGTGGAGAAGCGGATGTGTCTGGCCGCGTTGGTTGATACGTATCCGGCGGACACGCAGGCGTTGGTCGATGAGCACAAGGGGCTGGTGGATGCGATCGAGGCCGGGGACGAGCGGTTGTTGCTGTCGCGGTTGGAGGAGCACATGAACGATGCGTTGCAGCGGTTGACGGCTTCGTTCGAGCAGTAGACGCACCCGCGTATCCGGGCGGCCCGTCGTGGCGGCGACGGCGCCGCTCGGATACGGGAGTGCGCCCCTGTCACAGCCCGCCGACGGCGATGTATTTGGTTTCCAGGTATTCGTCGATGCCGATCTTGCCGCCTTCGCGGCCGATGCCGGACTGTTTGACCCCGCCGAAGGGTGCGGCGGCGTTGGAGACCACGCCCTGGTTGAGTCCGACCATGCCGGTCTGCAGTGATTCGCTGACGCGGAGCGCGCGTGGCATGTCCCGGGTGTAGGCGTAGCTGACCAGCCCGAACTCGGTGTTGTTGGCGGCGGTGATGGCTTCGTCCTCGTCGGTGAAGGTGCTGATCGGCGCTACGGGGCCGAACACTTCTTCACTGGTCAGGCGGGCGGCTGGGGGAACATCGGTCAGGACTGTGGGTGGGTAGTAGTAGCCGGGCCCGGTTTCGGCTTTGCCGCCGGTGAGTACGCGCGCGCCTTGGCCGACGGCGTCGTCGACGAGTTCGGTGACTTTGTCGAGTTGGGCGGAGTCGATCAGTGGGCCGACTTCGACGTCGTCGCCGACGCCGCGTCCCAGGCGCAGTGCTCGCATGCGCCGGGTGAGTTTGTCGGTGAATTCCTCGGCGATGTCGCGGTGCAGGTAGAAGCGGTTGGCCGCGGTGCAGGCTTCACCGATGTTGCGCATCTTGGCCAGCATGGCCCCGTCCACGGCGGCGTCGACGTCGGCGTCGTCGAAGACCAGGAACGGGGCGTTGCCGCCGAGTTCCATGGATGTTTTGAGTACTTGTCGGGCGGATTGTTCGATCAGGGTGCGTCCCACCGGGGTGGAGCCGGTGAAGGTGAGTTTGCGGGCGCGGGGGTCGGTGATCAGCGGGCGCATCACCTCGTCGGCGTGCCGGGCGGTGATGATGTTGAGCACGCCGTGGGGCAGGCCCGCTTCGGTGAGGATCTCGCCCAGGGCCAGCATGGTCAGCGGTGTCTGGTGGGCGGGTTTGATCACCATGGTGCAGCCCGCCGCCACGGCGGGCCCGATTTTTCGGGTGCCCATGGCCATGGGGAAGTTCCAGGGGGTGACCATCAGTGATGGTCCGACCGGTTGGCGTGTGACCAGCATCCGGCCGCTGCCGTTGGGTGAGACGGTGTAGTCGCCGTCGATGCGGACGGCTTCCTCGGCGAACCAGCGGAAGAATTCGGCGGCGTAGGTGACTTCGGCGCGGGATTCGGCCAGTGGTTTGCCCATTTCCAGCGTCATCAGCAGGGACAGGTCCTCGTGCCTGCTGGTGATCGCCTCGAAGGCGCGCCGCAGGATCTCGCCGCGTTGCCGGGGCGGGTGCGACGCCCAGGAGGGCTGGGCCCGGTCGGCGGCGTCGAGCGCGCGCAGCGCGTCGTCGGCGGTGGCGTCGGGCACGGCGCACAGGGTTGTGGTGGTGGAGGGGTCTTCGACGTCGAAGGTGCGTTCCGCGGCGGCGGACTGCCATGTTCCGTCGATGAGCAGACCGCGGGGCACGGCGTCGAGGACGGTGTTTTCCCTGGGGTGGTGCGGCTGGTCGTCGGTGTGCATGACTTGATGATGCCTTTCGGTGTTCGGGGCGGGACAGTCGACGGGCCCGATGGTGGCGTTCGGTGTCGGCTGGGGCGCGTTGCGTGGTGACCGGTGGGGCTGTGGGGCTCGTCGGGTGATTCCGGGGTGCCTGTCGGGTGATGGCCCGTTTCAGTGAGGGTGGGGGCGCGGATAAATTACCGGGCATGAGCGATTGGTCGGCGAAGCAGCCGAACGGACGAGGCTCGGCGTCTCGCGGGCAGCAGCGGGGCGGATACGACTACTACCGTGCCGGTGGTTCGCGCGGAGGGAGGTCGTCGCCCCGCGGGCATTCCGATTCCGGTGCGGCTTCGACTCCCAAGCGCGGGAAGAAGCGACGATGGGGCCGCGGGATCGGTGTCACGCTGCTGCTGGTGGTGCTGCTGCTGGTGGGGCTCGTGGTCTATGTCGACAGTTCGCTGCAGCGCACCGACGCGTTGGCCGACTACTCGGGACGGGTCGAGGACACGCCCGGCACGAACTGGTTGTTGGTGGGCTCCGACAGCCGCGAGGGGCTCGACGAGTCGCGGCGTGAGGAGCTTTCGGCGGGCGATGCGGGGGGCAGGCGCACCGACACCATGATGCTGATGCACATTCCCGCCGGTGGGGGCAAGCCGGTGCTGGTCAGTCTGCCGCGGGATTCCTCGGTGCCCATCGCCGGGCACGGGCGGAACAAGCTCAACGCGGCGTTCGCGTTCGGTGGCCCGCGGTTGCTGGTGCGCACGGTGGAAACGATCACCGGGGTGCGCATGGATCACTACGCCGAGATCGGCCTGGGGGGATTCGCCAATCTGGTCGAGTCGGTCGGCGGGGTCGAGATGTGTCTGGACCAGCCGCTGAACGACCCCAAGGCGGGGGTGAACCTCTCAGCCGGGTGCCAGCGGCTCGACGGGTCGCAGGCGTTGGGATTCGTGCGCAGCCGCGCCTACGCCGAGGGGGACCTGCAGCGGGTGGAGAACCAGCGCAGACTGCTGGGCGCGTTGATCGACAAGACCACCAGCCCGGCGACGTTGCTCAACCCGTTCCGGATGTTTCCGTTGATCTCGGCCACCGGGGACACGTTCCTGCTCGACAACGGTGATCACGCGTGGCACCTGGCGGGGTTGGCAACAGCGATGGGTGACATTTCCTCCGGCGAGGGACTGTCGGGCACGGTGCCCATCGCCGGGTTCGGCAGGCTCAACGGCCAGTCGGTGGTGCGGTGGGATTCGCAGCGGGCGTCGCGGCTGTTCGAGGCCATCGCCGCCGACCGGGCGGTTTCCGAGCGGATGCTGGGCTAGCGGGGCCACCGGACGGGCACCGGCTGGTGGCCGGTGCCCGTCCGGACTCGGGGTGTGTGCCGAGGAGACGGGGCCGCGGGTGTCACGGGGCCGTGGTGGCGAACCGTTTCAGCGCGGCCATGTCGCCGTTGAACAGGTTCTGGTCGCCGGGAAACGTTCCCCGGTTGTCGTGTTGCCAGATCGCGTGACTGCCCCAGCCGGCGGGAAGTTCACCCACCCGTGGGCCGTATCGTGCCACCCACAGTGGATTGTTGCCCGCGAAGTCGGGGTTGGCCGCGGTGCAGGTGTTCCACCAGTGGCGGGTGGTGTAGATGGCGGGGAAACGGCCGGTCAACGCGCGGTAGGTGTCGCTGAACTCGGCGATCCAGTCGGACATGGCGGCGGGGGAGAGTCCGTAGCAGTGGTCGGGCCCGTACGGGTTGTACTCGATGTCCAGCGCTCCCGGCAGGGTGTGCCCGTCGGGGGACCACCCGCCGCCGTTGGCGACGAAGAACCGTGCCTGTTCGGCCGCGCCGGACAGGTCGGGGCGGCCGAAGTGGTAGGCCCCGCGCAGCATTCCCACGCGCAGCGCCCCTTCGTACTGCGCCGAGAAGGTCGGGCTGCGGAACCCGGTGCCTTCGGTGGCTTTGACGTAGCTGAATCGGGCGCCCCGGCGCCAGGCGGAGTTCCAGTTCACCGTGCCCTGGTGCCCGCTGACGTCCATCCCGGCGACGGTGGCGCCGGAGGTGAGGGGGCCGGGGGTGTGGGTGGCCGCGGCGGCGGGTGTGGCCAGTCCCACCACGGTGACAGCGAGCACACCGGCCAGGCGGGCGGCGCGGTGCGGTTTCGTTCCGGGGCGTCGACGTGATCGGTTGGCTGCGGAGCTGACATCGCTCACGACGGTGATCCTCCTCGATGATTCGGGTGGTGACGACCGCGCGTTCAAACACGCACCGTGTCGCCGTGACCCGGCTGGGAGGCTACCGAAAGCGCCACGTCAGACCCCGTCACACGCGCCGGGGAGAACTCGATTGGATATTCGCCGACGGCTCGGGTACCCATCGGGGGATGGCACAACGAGCGAGTAACAATCGTGGCCCGAGTGGGCGTGGTCAATCGGCCGAACCGACCAATCGCACCGCCCAGGGGCTACGCGACCAACTCAGGTCGATGCACGGCGCCAGCTACGGGCGCTACAAGTCGCTGACCGGCACCTGGTCCTTCGACGGGTTCACGCTGCAGGTGCAGCGGGTCCAGCCTGATCCCTACGCCCCGGCCAGTCGCTGCGAAGTCCGCGTCACCCCCGAACACGCCGGGTTTCCCCCTGATCTGTGGTCCAGCCCGGCACGAGCCCGCGGGCTCGCCGGGGTGCTGGTGCGGGCGGTGCACCGCCGACTCAAGGACAGCAAACTCAGCGTCGACGCGGGCAGGCAACAGGTCCTCGACCGCAGCGCCTGCCAGATCGTCGACGGCACCGTGATCCTGCGGCTGGGCATCGACATGCCCGGACGTGGACGCAGCATCGACGGCAAGCAGGCCGAGCAGGCGCTGTGCCGCGATCTGCCCGACACCGTCGAGGCCGCGCTGCGGTGGCACACCGCCGACCAGTCCCGGGTGCGCGAGTTCGTCGACTCCATCGAGGACACCGACGCGCTGCGGCACCAGCTGGCCCCGCACAACCTGGTGGCCTTCGTCGCCGACGGCGCGGTGCTTCCCCGCCGCAGCGGCATCGACGACCGCCCGCTGCAGCAGGCAGTGCCCTTCTCCTCCCCGGAATCGTTGCGGGTGGAGTTCGACCTGCCCAACCGGGGGCGCGTGTCCGGCATGGGCATCCCCGAAGGCATCAGCCTGATCGTCGGCGGTGGTTTCCACGGCAAGTCCACCCTGCTGCGCGCTTTGGAGCACGGCATCTACGACCATGTTCCCGGCGACGGCAGGGAACTGGTGGTGTGCACCCCCGACACCGTCAAGGTCCGCGCCGAGGACGGCAGGCGCGTGCACCGCGTCGACGTCAGCCCCTTCGTCAGCCACCTGCCCACCGGCTCGGACACCAGCGACTTCTCCACCGACAACGCCTCGGGCTCGACCTCGCAGGCAGCCTCGATCGTCGAAGCGGTCGAAGCCGGCTCGAACGCGCTGCTGCTGGACGAGGACACCGCCGCGACCAACCTGATGATCCGCGACGCGCGGATGCAGGAACTGGTGGCCAAGGACTCCGAACCGTTGACACCGTTTCTGGACCTCATCCGCCCGCTGCATCAGCGGCACGGGGTGTCGACCGTGATGGTCATGGGCGGCTCCGGTGACTACATGGACGTCGCCGACCGGGTGCTGATGCTGGACTCCTACCGCTGCTACGAGGTCACCGACCGAGCCCGCGCACTGGCCACCACACCCACCGGGCGGCACCGGGAAGCCGAGACGTTTCCCGACACCCGCGCCCGCGTGCCCGACCCCAAGTCGGTGGAGACCGACCGGCCGAAGGTGCGTTCACGCGGCACCGACGCGTTGACCCTGGGACAGTCCACCGTGGAACTGCGGGCCGTGGAGCAGCTGGTCGACCCCAGCCAGGTCACCGGCATCGGTCTGGCGCTGGTCACCTGCGTCCGCTCCGGCATGCTCGACGGCAGCCGCACCGTGCACGAGGTGCTCGACGCCTACGACGCCGAAGTCGCCAAACGCGGCATCCACGCCGTCGACGACCGCTACGTCGGCGATTTCGCCGTGCCGCGTCGTTTCGAACTCGCCGCCGCGCTCAACCGGCTGCGCACACTGCGTGTCGGGGCCTTCCGGGACTGAGAGAACCCCGCCCGCACCGTGGCAGGCGGGTTTTCCCCGCACACCGAGGTGGGCACCCTGGCACCAAGGACCCCGGGACGTCGACGGCGTCACATCCGCACCGTGGTCCGAAGGAGGCCGACCATGGGCAACCGTGATGCGTTCGACAGCGACACGGTCTACACCGACCGCGCCCACGCGGGGCGTGTCCTGGCCGGACAACTGGCCCAGCACCGGCTGGTCGACCCGGTGGTGCTGGGGCTGGCCCGTGGTGGGGTGCCGGTGGCCGTGGAAGTGGCCGCGGCGCTGCACGCCCCGGTGCGGGCCTGCGTGGCCCGCAAGATCGGCGCACCCGGCCAGCCGGAACTGGCGTTGGGTGCGGTGGCCGCGCAGGGCCCACCCACCTACGACCAGCGGCTGCTGCGGGCCTTCGGGCTCGACGCCGAACAACTCAGCCCCCAGTGCGAACAGCAACGGGCCGAGGCCCGCAGGCAGGAGCGGGCCTACCAGCACGAGGCGCCGGTGGAGCTGTCCGGCCGGGACGTGATCGTCGTCGACGACGGGCTGGCCACCGGCGCCACCGCCCGTGCTGCGATACGGCGAGTCCACCAGGAGGAGCCGGCCCGCGTCGTGCTGGCCGTGCCGGTCGGATCCCCCGAGGCCGTGGCGGCGCTGTCCGGCGAGGTCGACCTGCTGGTGTGCCCCAGCAGCCCGAGATCGTTCACCGCGGTGGGGCAGTGGTACCGCGACTTCCAGCCGGTCACCGACGACGAGCTGCACCGGCTGCTGGGCCACGGCGTGCCCCAGTAGCCCCCGTTGTCCGGTTCCTCCCGTGGGGCGGGTGGGTTACCCGAACGGCGACGTGAGATGGGTCGGCAGCTGTGCTGGTGCCGTTCGACGTGCTGCCCGACCGGCAGGCCCGCCGATCGGTCCTCGTCCTGCTAGTCGAACCCGCGCCGTACGTACAGCTGGAACCAGTGCACGCACCCGTCCTCGAAGTGACCGGCGGACCATGGCCCGCACCCGCGGTATCGCAGTCGCCTGCGGGAAAAATCCGTTCGTCGGCTTGTGGGACGGGGTGATGCCCGTTCGGGTTCCGCTCTGGCCCGGTGGGAAGGCTCAGCCTCCGAGAAGCTCCGCCACGGGCTGTCGCGGGTCGTACGCGGCCCATCCCGGGTTCCCGGTGCCGGCGAACTCGACCCAGGCGGTGTGCACCCGGTCCGCGAGGCCTGCTGGGGCGGGGTCGGGGCCGAGCAGGCCCGTGTCACCGTGCAGCCACGGTTTGTCGGCGGTGTCGAAGACGAAGGGAAGTTCGACGGTGTGGGTGGCGCCGAGTCGTCCGGTCAGGGCCGTCGAGCGATACCCGAACGAGTAGACGTGTGTGCGGCCGCCCGAGATCCGTGCGTGGGCTTGCGCCATGCGGGTCGTGCCGGCTCCGAACAGCGCCTCCCCGAGCATCGCAGAGCGCAGCTCGCCCGGTGTCGCGTTCGGCAGTGCCGCGCGGTGCGCGGCGACCGCGGTCTCCGGGGCCGCGTACAACCTGGCGGCGAGGGAGAGCACGTCTTCCTTATCTCCAGGAAGCGCTCGTCCGGGATCGCGGCAAATGCTTCGGCCGTTGGTTCGACGCCCAGCGTGGCGGCGACCGTGGTGGTGACCCGTCGCGCCTGTTCCGGGGTGAAGGTGCCGCTGCCGCTCTGGATGATCGCCCGCCGGAACAGGCCCTTGGCCTCCGGCGTCGCGAGTAGCGCTCCGACGAGTGTGGCGCCCGCGGACTGGCCGAAGATCGTGACGTTGTCCGGGTCACCGCCGAACGTCGCGACTGTGGCGCGTATCCAGCCGAGCGCGGCGAGCACATCGAGCAGCCCGCGGTTGGCCGGGGCGCCTTCCAGGTCGAGGAAACCGGGTATGCCGAGACGGTAGTTCACCGTCACGAGGACGATGCCGTCGCGGGCGAACGCGTCGCCGTCGTAGAGCGCGGCGCGGCTCGAGCCGGCGACGAATCCGCCGCCGTGCACGAAGACCATGACGGGGCGCCTGCCGTCGTCGGTCGCAGGCGTGCTGACGTCGACGGTCAGGTATTCCTCGCCCCGGACCCAGCCAGGCCCGAAGTAGGGGGTCATGTCGAGCCCGCCGAAGTCGCGGACCGGTTGGGGAGCTGTCGGCGGGGGCTGCGTGCCGTCGCGGACGCCGGACCAGCCCGGGTGCGGAACGGGCGGTGCGAAACGGCGTGCGCCGATCGGTGCTGCCGCGTAAGGGATGGCGCGGTAGAACTCGCCGGAGGCGTCGCGGACGCCGCGCACGGCACCCGCCGGGGTTTTGACGACCGGGTTCGCGTAGTGGGGCACGGGAAACGCTTCCTTTCCGGGAGTATCAGGAGATGGGGGAGAAGGCCGCCCACTCCTTGATCGCGAACTTCGACCCGTTGCGCGTGACCTCCGCGGCGCCGTGACCGCCGAAGTGCGCGGGGAAAACGAGCGCGTTGTTCTCAGCGGCGTGGCCGAGCAGCTCGTGTCGGGTGGCTCGGGACTCGGCCGGGGCCTCGCAGAAGCAGGAGTTGGTTTCCGGCTCTGCGATCTGCAGCGCGGTATGCACCAGGTCCCCGACGAACAGGGCCCGGTCGTGGCCGGACTCCAACGCGAGCACGGACGAACCGGGGGTGTGTCCGGGAGCGAGAGCGAGCCGCAGGTTCTTGTCGATCCGGTGCGACCCCTCCCACAGGTGGGTCAGGCCGGCCTGGTGGACCGGCGTGACGCTGTCCTCGAAGACGTTCTGGTTCCCGCGGCCCAGCACGGACCTGTTCTCGTTGGCCGGGTCCCAGAATTCGAAGTCCCGCCGCGTCATCAGGTAGGTGGCGTTCGGGAAGGTCGGTACCCAGGTACGGCCGTCGAGCCGGGTGTTCCAGCCGACGTGGTCGACGTGCAGGTGCGTGTTGACCACGATGTCGACATCCTCGGGCCGCACCCCGGCGGCGGCGAGGTTGTCGAGGTAGCTCGTGTCCAGACGGCTCCACACCGGCGAGTACGGCCGTTCCTTCCGGTTGCCCACGCCGGTGTCGACGAGGATCGTGCGCCCCTCGCTGCGCAGCAGCCAGGACTGGATCGCCGAGTGGCACTCGTCCGTTCCAGGGTCTCAGAAGTCGGGCGCCAGCCAGTCGCGGTGCTCGTCCCACGAGCCGTCAGGACTGTCCGGGAAGAACTCGCCCGGTGTCATCCCGACCGAGCCGTAGAACTCCTTGACGCGGGTGACGGTGACCTCGCCCAGGGTGATCTGCTCGGGATTGCGCTCCATGTGCTCCGTCCCTGTTCGGGTGATGTGGTCGAATGACACCGATCCTGGACACGCGGCCGTGCACGAGCCACTCCCGCGTTGTCCTACCCCTCGTGGGGTGTGGCTCGGATCGGCCCGTGCCCCGCATACTGGCGGCATGGACGGACCCGGCCCACTCGGCGATTTCCTGCAGGCCAGACGGGCGCTGCTGCGACCGGAAGACGTCGGTCTGCGCGATTTCGGTCCCCGCAGGCGGGTGGCCGGGCTCCGGCGTGAGGAACTGGCACAGCTGGCGGGCGTCAGCGTTTCGTACTACACGAGGTTGGAGCAGGGCCTGTCCCGCGGCGCCTCGACCGAGGTGCTCGAGGCGATCGCCCGCGCCCTGCTGCTCGACGAGCACGAGTGCGAGCACCTCACCCGGCTCGCCGAGGCCGCCCGCCGCACACCCCGCGCGCGCCGCCCCCCGGCCCGAGAAGCTTGCCGACGAGACGCGGGACCTCCTGCGCGCCGTGGACGGCGTCCCGGCACTGGTGCTTGGTCGACGTACGGACGTGCTGGCGTGGAACGCCCTCGGGCACGCCCTGCTGGCGGGGCACCTGGACTTCCACAGCCCGGACAACCCGGCGGGGCGGCCGAACACGAGTCGGATGCTGTTCCTGGATCCACACTGCCGGGAGCTGTACACGGACTGGAAGCGCAAGGCCCGCGCGGTGGTCGGCAACCTGCGTATCACCGTCGGCAGGCACCCGCAGGACCCACTGCTCGCGGAACTGATCGGCGAACTGACGATGAACAGCCCGGAGTTCGTCGCACTCTGGAACGACCACCGCGTGGCACCCTGCGACGCCACCTCCTACGAACTGCACCATCCCGTCGTCGGCACGGTGACAGTGACACAGCAGACACTGGCGATCGCCCGCTCACCGGAACAGGTGCTGATCGTGTGCACGACCTCCACCGGCTCCCCCTCCGAGGAGGCTCTCGCACTGCTCCGGCAGACGAGCAACGGCCAGGCCGCTCACGCGGACAACGTGGATGCTCCGCTGCGGACACCTCGCTAGGTGAGAAGGGTTCGCGCCCGCAAGCGGATGTGCGGCAACAACACGACGATCCGGCCGCGCCCACTCCCCTCGAGACCGCATCCGTCCACCGTAGAAGCCCCGAGCCCCCCGCCCTTGAGGAGAGCTTCAGCGCTGCGGGGGCCCACTGTGCCACCACCCCGACACCGCCACATCGGTATTGGCCAGGATGGACAGCGTGATCACCGTGGGACCACACCACGACCAGCCACGCCGATCGGGAGTGTGACGTGAGTAGCGGCCGGGCCTTCGAACCGTCACCGGGTGTCGAGTCGCTGCTCGACGAACTGCTGCGTGCCCGCGGGGATGACACCGGCAGCGACACCACCCACCGCGGGCAGACCGGTGTGCTCGACGAGCAGGCCCGCACGGTGCTGTCCACAGCCGTGCACGCCGCCCGCGACTGGGGGCACACCGCCCTCGACGACACCCACCTGCTGTGGGCACTGACCCAGACCGGCCCCACCGCCTCGATGCTGCGTGAGACCGGGGTGGCCGTGGACCGGCTGGCCCGCAGCCTGCGCACCCTGGCCGGAGCGCACGAGGCCACCGGCGGCTCGGCCGACCCGCGCCCCTGGCTGACCAGCGCCGCACGGCACGCCCTGCTGGGTTCCTACCGGCAGGCGCGGCACGAGGGCGCCGCCCAGCTCGGGACGCGGCACCTGCTGCTGGGCGTGGCCACCGACGCCGACTCCGCGGCTGGCCGTGCCCTGGCACGGGCGATCGAACAGGGCGAGCACCACCGGACCGGCCCCGCCGAGCACACCGAGCAGGACCACCACGACACCACCCAGCCCGCCACGCCGTGGCTGGACGAGTTCGGTGTGGACCTCACCGCCCGCGCCGCCGCGGGCGACATCGACCCCGTGACAGGGCGAGACCACCAGATCGACCAGATCGTGGAGGTGCTGGCACGGCGCGGTAAGAACAGCCCCGTGCTGCTGGGGGAGGCGGGGGTGGGCAAAACCGCCATCGTGGAAGGACTGGCCCACCGCATCAGCACCAACACCGCGCCGCCGCTGCTGGCGGGCCGTCGACTCGTCTCCCTCGACGTCACCGGCCTCGTCGCGGGAGCGCAACACCGGGGGGACTTCGAACGGCGGCTGCGGGAACTGCTGCGTGAAGTCACCGAACACCGACAGGACCTGATCGTGTTCGTCGACGAGATCCACGTGCTGATCGGCACCGGAGCCGGTGACGGCGCGCTGGACGCGGCCACCGTGGTCAAACCCGCCCTGGCACGTGGCGAACTCCCCCTGATCGGCGCCACCACCACCGAGGAATACCGCAGGCACATCGAAAAGGACCCGGCCCTGGAACGACGGTTCCACCCCGTCACGGTGCCCGAACCCACGGTGGCCGAGACCACCGCGATCCTGCGGGGACTGCGGCAGCGCTACCAGCAGCACCACCACATCCGCATCGACGAACGGGCGCTGCGGCACGCCGCCGCGCTGGCCGAGCGCCACATCCCCGACCGTTTCCTGCCCGACAAGGCCGTCGACGTGCTCGACCAGGCCTGCGCCCGCCTGCGGCTGCGGCACGACCGCGCCCCCACCGGCACCGCCACCCGGCCGCTGCTGGGAACCGACACCGTCACCGAAGTCGTCGCTGAGCGCACCGGCCTGCCGCTGACCGAACTCGGCACCACCGAACGCGTCAAACTCCGCGAACTCGACACCCGACTGTCCGAACGCGTCATCGGCCAGCCACAGGCCACCCGCACCGTCGCCGACGCCATCCGCCGCGCCCGCACCGGCCTGTCCGACCCGGACCGCCCGTTGTGCAGCTTCGTGTTCACCGGCCCCACCGGGGTGGGCAAAACGGAACTGGCGCGGGCGCTGGCGGCCGCGCTGTTTTCCGACAGCGACCGCACGGTGCGGTTCGACATGGGCGAATTCCAGGAAAAACACAGCGTGTCCCGCCTGATCGGCGCCCCACCCGGCTATCTCGGACACGACGAACCCGGCCAACTCACCAACAGCATCCGCACCCACCCCTACAGCGTGCTGCTGCTCGACGAGATCGAAAAATCCCACCCCGACATCCTCAACACGCTGCTGCAGGTACTCGACGCGGGAAGACTCACCGACTCCAACGGCACCACCGTGGACTTCAGCAACACCGTGGTGATCATGACCTCCAACATCGGAGCCGAGCAGGCACTGCTCGCCGCCGAGCCCGACCAGCCCCCGTTCGACCCCGTCGCCGCGCTGAGCGCGCGGCTGCGGCCCGAGTTCGTCAACCGCATCGACGAGATCGTGCCGTTCCAGCCGCTGACCACCGACGCGCTGGTCGACATCGCCGAGTCGCTGCTGGAACACACCCGACAGCGGCTGCGCACCCGGGGGATGCGGCTGGATATCACCGAGCGGGCCGTGGGATGGCTCGTGCACCGTGGCGAACACCGCGAGTTCGGGGCGCGGCAGCTGCGGCGGGTCATCGAACGGGAACTGCACAACCGCATCGCCACCCTGCTGACCGAGCACCCCGCCCCGGAGGGCAAGACCGTGCACGTCGACCTCGACGAGCAGGACACGCCGACCGTGCGGCTGGCCGGGGCACAGCGGCACGCCGACGGCGAGCGCCCCACCGAGCCGGACCGAGCGAGCACACCGGTCACCACCCCGGCCGGCGGCGACGGTGCCACGATGGGGCCATGAGCGATCAACCGCGCTACCCGTGGATCTCGTTTACCACCGACTACGGCACCGCCGACGGATTCGTCGCCGCCTGCCGAGGAGTGCTGGCCCGCCACGCCCCCGGCGTGCCGGTCCTCGACATCAGCCACCACATTCCGCCGCAGGCGATCACCGCCGCCTCGGCGGTGCTGACCCAGACCGTGCCCTACCTGCCCACGGCGGTGCACCTGGTCGTCGTCGACCCCGGTGTGGGAACCGCTCGACGCGGCATCGCACTGGAAACCACCTCCGGCAGCCTGCTCGTCGGGCCGGACAACGGTGTGCTGCTCGCCCCGGCCGACCGGCTCGGCGGGATCACCACCGCCGTGGAACTGGCCGAACCGGACTGGTGGCTGCCCGAGGTCTCGGCCACCTTCCACGGGCGCGACATCTTCGCCCCCGTGGCCGCGGCCGCCGCGCTGGGCGCCGACATCCGCACAGCGGGCCCCGCGCTCTCCCCCGAACAACTCGTGGCAGCCCCCACGCCCCACTCCAGCAGCCACGGCCGAAACGTGCGGGCACAGGTGATCACCATCGACCACTTCGGCAACCTGCAGCTGGCGCTGCCCGCGACGCGGGCACCCTGGCACCACGGCGACCCGCTGCTGATCACCACCCCCACCGGCCGGTTCACCGCCCGGTACGGCCGCACCTTCGGCGACGTCGCCGAAGGCGACTGCCTGGTCCTGCCCGACTCGGCCGGACACCTGGCCGTGGCCGTCAACACCGCCTCGGCCGCCGCCCACCTCGACATCGACCGCGACCAGCTCCTCGACATCACACCCGCCGACCAGGACACGTAATCACCACGACCCCACACCACGACACCGCCGCGTCACCCGGCGGCAGCGCTGTCGTTGTCCCCACACCCCACCAGGAGCCGACCATGACCACCGGGATCCGCCCCCGCGGATGGCGCCCACCCCGGGCCCGTCGCACACAGCCACGACGACTCGCCGCCCCGCACCTGCTGCCGGTCAACGGGCTCGGCCCCGAAGACGTCGTGCTCGACGAACACGACCGGATCATCACCGGCGTCGACGACGGCCGCCTGCTCGCCCTCGACCAGGACGGGCGGCAGCTGCGGGTGCTGGCCGACACCGGCGGCCGTCCGCTGGGCATCGAAACGCTGCCCGACGGGGCGCTGCTGGTCTGCGACGCCGAACGAGGGCTGCTGCGAATCGACCCGCGGCACGGCCACGTCCACACCCTGCTCGCCAGCGGCGGCCCGGTACGGCCGGCGCTGTGCAACAACGCCGCGGTGGCCACCGACGGCACCGTGTACTTCAGCGACTCCTCCCGCCGGTTCCCACTGTCCCGGTGGCGGCACGACCTCATGGAACACTCCGGCACCGGCCGGTTGTGGCGCCTACCGCCGGACGGGCCCGCCGAGGTGCTGCTCGACGGGCTGCAGTTCGCCAACGGGGTGGCACTGACCCCCGACGAGACGAGCGTGGTGGTGGCCGAAACCGGCGCCTACCGGCTGCGCCGCGTGACACTGACCGGGCCCCGCGCGGGCAGCAGCGACACGATGCTGTCGGCGATGGCCGGTTTCCCCGACAACATCTCCACCGGCACCGACGGGCTGATCTGGGTGACCCAGGCCGCGGCACGCAGCCACCTGCTCGACACCGCCCACACCCACGCCCCGGCGCTGCTGCGCCTGGCCGCCGCACTACCGCGACCGCTGCAGCCGCAGCCCGCCGAAACGCTGTGGCTGCTGGCCGTCGACACCCACGGGCGAGTGGTGCACGAACTCGCCGCCCCGGTGGGCGACTTCGGGATGGTCACCGGAGTGCGCCAGCACCGGGGCACGCTCTACCTCGGCAGCCTGACCAGCCGCGCCGTGGCCACCCTGCCGCTGGAGCCCGCGACCCCACACTGACGCAACCACCGGCGGTGAACATCCCCGACCGCGCCGCGTGCTGCCCGGCTGATCGTTTCAACACCAACCACAACGGGTAACCCGAACACGGCCCACCCGGGCCGAGCCCCACCCAGGGCACCGGCACCCGGTGAGCACACGATCACGAAAGGGGAGACCCGCCGTGCCCGCACACACCCTGGCGCACAAACTCATCGCCGACCACCTCGTCGACGGCCACATGACCCCCGGCAACGAGGTGGCGCTGTCGGTCGACCAGACCCTGACCCAGGACGCCACCGGCACACTGGTCATGCAGGAACTGGAATCGCTGGGGCTGCGGCGCGCCCACACCGAGGTCAGCGTGCAGTACGTCGACCACAACCTGCTGCAGGCCGACGAGAAGAACGCCGAGGACCACGAATTCCTGCGCACCGCCGCGCAGCGCTACGGGCTGTGGTACTCCAAACCCGGCAACGGCGTGTCCCACCCCACCCACATGCAGCGGTTCGGCATCCCGGGCAAATCCATGGTCGGCTCCGACTCGCACACCTGCGCCGCCGGATCACTGGGCATGCTCGCCATCGGAGTGGGCGGACTCGAGGTCGCCCTGGCCATCGCAGGCGAGCCCCTGCGCCTGCGCATGCCCGAAATCTGGGGAGTACGCCTGACCGGGCAACTACCACCCTGGGTCTCGGCCAAGGACGTCATCCTGGAAATGCTGCGCAGACACACCGTCAACGGCGGGGTCGACCGCATCATCGAATACCACGGCCCCGGCCTGGCCGACCTGTCGGCCATGGACCGCCACGTCATCGCCAACATGGGTGCCGAACTCGGCGCCACCACCACCGTGTTCCCCGCCGACGAGGCCGTGCGGCGGTTCCTGCGCGCCGAAGGACGCGAACACGACTTCACCGAGCTGGCCGCCGACCCCGACGCCGCCTACGACCTCACCGACGAAATCGACCTGACCGGCCTGCAGCCGCTGATCGCCCAACCCTCCGCGCCCGACAACGTCGTCCCGGTCAGCGCCGTCGCCGGCCGCGAGGTGAGCCAAACCGTGATCGGCTCCTCGGCCAACCCGGGACTGCGCGACTTCGCGGTCCCCGCCCGCATGCTGCGCGGCCGCTCCACCAGCGACGCGGTCAGCGTCGACATCAACCCCACCTCCCGCGAGATCCTGCAGGACCTGGCACGCTCCGGTGCCGTCGCCGACCTGATCGGCGCGGGAGCACGCATCCACCAGTCCGGCTGCATGGGCTGCATCGGCATGGGCCAGGCCCCGGCGGTGGGGCAGAACTCGCTACGAACGTTTCCCCGGAACTTCCCCGGCCGCTCCGGCACCCCCGAGGACTCGGTGTGGCTGTGCTCACCGGAAACCGCCGCTGCCGCCGCGCTGACCGGCACCATCACCGACCCCCGGGAACTGGCCGAACGGCTCGGCCTCACCGACGACACCGTCGAAGAACCCGAACACAGCGCCGTCAACACCGCCATGCTGCTGGCACCGCCCGAAGAAGCCGAGTCGCTGCGCACCCGGCCTGTCAAAGGCCCCAACATCTCCGCCCTGCCGGACCTGGCGCCAGCGCCACGGCGTCTCGAAACGGCCGTGCTACTCAAAACCGGCGACAACGTCTCCACCGACGAGATCTCACCGGCCGGTGCGCAAGCGTTACCGCTGCGGTCCAACATCCCGGCACTGGCCGAGTTCACCTTCACCCGACTCGACCCCGACTACCCCCAGCGGGCCCGCCAACACCACCACCCGCACGCGGTGATCGGCGGCGACAACTACGGGCAGGGCTCCTCCCGGGAACACGCCGCCATCACACCCCGCCACCTGGGACTACGACTGGTGGCGGCCAAATCCTTCGCCCGGATCCACTGGCAGAACCTGATCAACTTCGGCATCCTGCCGCTGGAATTCACCGACCCTGCCGACTACGACGACATCGGCCACGGCGATGTGCTTCGCCTCGACGACCTGCACCGGCAGCTGCCCGAGCACCACACACTGACGCTGCACAACACCACCCGCGGCACCGACTACCGAATGGGCCACCGGCTGTCCCCACGCCAGGTCAACGCCGTGCTGGCCGGTGGGATCATCCCCATGCTCGCCGAAACCACCCCACACAGCGGCCCCTGACCTCGCATGTATCCGCCGATCCGACGACACAGCGGTTGTAGCACCACCAACGGGGCCACTACGGTGGGAACCACATCTGGCGAACAGTAGTCAAAGCGCGACACAGCGTAATCACACAACACGCCGTGCCCGCCACCCTCCTCGCCACCCGGCGGACGCCGCAGGAGGAAACGTGATCGTTTCTCGACCCACCCCACAGTCGGTCCACAGCGACCAGCCCGACACCGCCCCGGCGAGCCCGCCACACCCGACCGTGCCCACCAGACGAGCGGGTGAGGAGGAACTCGCACAGGGACAACACCGGCTCGACCCGGCGCTGCGCATGTCGGTGCAACGCCCCGCCCCCGGAGTGGTGGTGGTGAGTATGAACGGAGACATCGACCTCGCCGCGGCACCCCGAGTCACCGAACTCATCCGGCAACGCCTCACCGCTGCCGCCCTGCGAACACTGATCGTGGACCTGAGCACGGTCTCGTTCATCGACACCACCGGAGTCGAACTGCTCCTCAAAGCCCAACGCCGCGCCGACCGACGCGGCATCGACATGCACGTGGTCCCCGGGCAGGGCTGCGTGGCCCGCCTACTCGACCTCACCGGCATCAACGCCAGCCTGACCTGCCACGACAGCGTCACCACCGCGCTGGCACACGCCCACAACCAGTAGCGAACCGCAGCCGCTCACCACCCCTGCGCCCCCGCCAAGCAACGAACCCTCACCGAGCTACGAATGCCCGGGGAAGGCCACGCGCCGCCGCATCACCTCCACCTCCGACATCACCCTCGACCATCACCAGCCGCCCGACCAAATCGGGCCGCCGCGCGGCGAGCAGCAACGCGGTGTGCGCACCCATCGACTGGCCGACCACAGTCACCGGTCTTCCGATAGCACACGCCGAAAAACCAACGGTTAACTCTGTTTCGCCAGGTCAGGGACGGATGTGAGGCCGTGGCTACCAACCCCGTGCTCAACCCGCTGCCGGTGGTGTGCAGCACGAACCACGGAACGGCGATCAGCGTCATCGTAGAGCCGACCGTGGCGACCCCGCTCGCGGCGACCAGGGCGGCCAGTGGCGTCCTGCTCATCGACGACCTCCCCATGCATCAAGTGGGACAGTGCTGTCGGGGACTGCTAGCATTTCCACGCCGTTCGTCGGGACCAGCCACGCGACGCGCCTTCAGCCGCCCGACGCGAGACACCGTTTCGGAGCCACCGCACCCATGCGACCCGTCGTCACCGAACGCCTTCTGCTCCGCTCGTTCACCGAGTCCGATCTCGACGACCTGCACGAGATCCAGCGACGCCCGGACGTCACCCGTTACCTGTTCTTCGACGCGCGCTCCTGGGAGGAGACGAAGACGGCGCTGGACAAGCGGGGCGGCGAGACCGAACTGACCACCGAGGGCCAGAACCTGGCGATCGCCGTGGAGCTGCGCGAGACCGGCCGGGTCATCGGGGACTTCAACCTGGAGTGGGTCAGCGCCGAGCTGGGTCGCGCCGAGATCGGGTTCGTGATGAACCCCGACCACAGCGGCCGCGGCTACGCCACCGAGGCCGGACGCGAGGTGTTGCGCCTGGCCTTCGAGCACTATGGGTTCCACCGGGTCGTCGGCCTTTGCAACGGGAACAACCACAGTTCCCAGCGCCTGATGGAGCGTCTCGGGATGCGGCGCGAGGCCTTCTTCGTGCAGGGCGAGATACTCAAGGGCGAACGCGCCGATGTCGCCGTCTACGCGATGCTCGCCACCGAGTGGGAGCAGGGCGCCACCGCGGCCCGCTCCGAGGGGCGGGCCGCGCGCGGCTGATCCGGGCACCGCCACCTCAGCTCCGGTTCCACAGGCCTCCTCGAAGGGGGTGGCGACCTTCGAGCCGTCGCCGCGAGGCAGAAAGTCCTCCAGCGCCACGTACTTCTCGCGCAGCAGCCGCTTGCGCACCTTGCCGGTCACCCCTGAGGGAAGTCCTCCTTGGGCCTGTACCCGGCAGTGGTGGTCGGGCCCTTCGTCGCGAACAGGCCGATCTCACCCGGCTCGGCGCGGGTGCCGTCCTTGCGCAGCACCACCGCCTCGGCCACGGCGTCGGGACGGCCGATACAGCGGTCGTTGCGCTGCGAGGTCAGCGACTGGGGCCGGACCATATCGCGCGACGCGTGGCTCGCAGCTCGGTTTCCAGCTCGACGATCCGGCGTTTGGCCGCAGCCAGCTCCGTCTTCTCACCACGCCGCGGCGGTTCGGGCCCACTCGCCCGAGTAACCGGCCAACCCGTGCAGAAACACCACCGTCCGCGGCCCGAAACCGTCCACGCGGTAGCTGATCCGCAGACCCCCAGACCACGCACTCCGCACACCCGGATCGTTGCCGACACGCCCCGCCTGCCTCCAGTGCTCACTCACCCACGCATCGTCACACGAAACACCGGAACGAACGCACCGATCCAGTCTGAAAAGTGAAACTCTCACGCCGAGTGCGATAATCACCCGGTGAATAACACCGAACGCCCCATGCCACCCCTCGACGCCGACGAACGCAGCGTGCTCGAAGGGTGGCTCGACTTCCACCGCGCCACCCTCGCCCGAAAATGCGAAGGACTGGACGACACCCAGGCGGCCACCGCCACCGTGGCACCTTCCGAACTCACCCTGACCGGCCTCGTCCAGCACATGGCCGAGGTGGAACGCACCTGGTTCCGCCGAATCCTGGCCGCCGAGGAACTGGCCACCACCCACACCGAGCAGGCCCGAACCGACGGAACCGACGGCGGATTCGAACTGGCCGAGCACGCCACCCTGCACGACGCCCTGAACACCTGGCGCACCGAGGTGGAACACGCCCGCCGCAGCTGCCGCGAGCACTCGTTGACCGACACCGGCGACCTCGGCGGCCAGCACGTCAACCTGCGCTGGATCTACGTGCACATGATCGAGGAATACGCCCGCCACAACGGCCACGCCGACCTGCTGCGCGAACGCCTCGACGGCACCACCGGCATCTAGCCACACCCACCACGAAACAACCGGCGACACCGAACCGATGTCCGGGAACCCCCACCGGGGCCACCCGGACACATCGGCACCGAAACCGCGACCGGAACGACGCTCACAGGGCCCGCTCAGCCCGGATGAGCCCCCACCGCGTCCCGCAGCTGATCGGCCATCGACGCACCAGCCTGCCGCGCACAATGCGCGCAGCAGAAGAACTGCCCGGAATCCTCCACACCGTGCCCGAGCACACGGCACCCACAGTGCTCGCAGGACGGAGCCAACCGGTGCGCCGCGCACTCGAACGAGTCGAACACATGCACCTGATCACCCGCCGTACGCACCTCGAACGTCATCCAGTAGTCATTGCCACAAACCTCACACGACGCCATGACGCCCCCCTCGGAACCAACGACCGTAACAACCACAGCATGCGACCCCCACCCTGATCACGACAACCACACACGCCGATACCCAGCGCATTCGTGCCCCACTCGGCCGCACCACGCCCGACCCCACCCCGGGCCATGATCGACAATGAGACCCGTGGCCACCCCACACCACCAACGGGGACGGCCGAAGCCAGGACCAGGCGAGGAGGGCGATCGTGGACCGGTTCCGGGAATTCCTGCGCACACAGATCCTGCACGACCTGGAACGCCTCACCGACGCCCGACGCGACGGCGAATCCGGCACCCCCACCTGCTCCACCGCCCGCATCACCCGGGGATTCCGCGAATGCGAACTCAAAGCCCGCATCCTCGACCAGCACCGGCACTGCGGCACCGGCCACGGCCCCTGCGACGCCCTCAACACCTCGTTCCCCCACGAGGACGAACGAGGATGCCTCACCCGAGCCCTGCTCGGGCTGCCCTACAACGACCGCCCCGGCTACCACCACCGGTGGCGCCCCTGAACACCACGCGGCCACACCACGCGCCACCTGAAACAGGGAAACCACCTCCAACCACGAGCGGAACGGACAACGAGCCCCGCCGCGACGCCACCTACGTCACCGCCAGTCAGTACATCGTCGACGGTGGCCTGGCGAAACGATAGGAACCACAGTCCGCGACAACACCCCGGCCGAAGCGGTCCACAGCGGTTATCCTCACCCGATGAGCGCTCACCGCGCCGACGACCCCGTGCCACTGCGCTCCGCACAAGGGCGGTGGATCATCCTCGCCACCATGCTCGGCTCCGGAGTCGCCTTCCTGGACGGCTCGGTGGTCAACGTCGCGCTACCCGCCATCAGCCGTGACCTCGGCGGCACCTTCGCCCTGCTGCAGTGGGTGCTCGACGCCTACCTGCTGACACTGAGCTCACTACTGCTGCTGGGAGGGGCGCTCGGGGACCGATACGGCCGCAGACGCGTCTTCAGCGCCGGGCTGGTGCTGTTCACCCTGGCCTCACTGGGCTGCGGGCTGGCGAGCGGGGGAGCGGAACTGATCACCGCCCGGCTGGTGCAGGGCATCGGTGGTGCACTGCTGGTTCCGGGCAGCCTCGCCCTGATCAACGCCTCCATCAGCCAGGACGACCGCGGTAAAGCCGTCGGCACCTGGGCGGGACTGACCGGCATCGCCGCCGCGATCGGCCCCTTCGTGGGTGGGTGGCTGGTCGACACCGCCTCCTGGCGCTGGGTGTTCCTCATCAACCTTCCCATCGCCGCGATCGCCCTGCTGGTCACCCGGCGCCACGTTCCCGAGACCCGCGACCCCACCATCTCGGGACCGCCCGACCTCACCGGCGCGATGGCGATCACGCTCGGACTGACCGGTGCCGTGTACGCGCTGATCGAAACCCCCACACACGGCTGGAACCCGGTCACCGTGCTCGCGGCACTCGTCGGAACAGCGGGTCTGCTTACCTTTCCGTTCGTCGAGGCGAAGCAGTCCGCACCGTTGCTTCCGCTGTCGCTGTTCCGCTCGCGCCAGTTCGTCGGGGCCAACCTCACCACGTTCACCGTCTACGGTGCCCTGAGCTCGGCGTTGTTCCTGCTGTCGTTGCAGCTGCAGCAGACGCTCGGCTACTCGGCGATGGCCGCGGGAATCGCCACCTTGCCGATCACCGTGGTCATGCTGCTGCTGTCCAGCAGAATGGGAGCACTGGCACAGCGGATCGGTCCGCGGTGGCCGATGACCATCGGCCCGCTGGTGTGTGCCTGCGGGCTGGTGCTGATGACACGTGTGACGCCCGGAACGTCCTATGCGACGACCGTGCTGCCCGCCGTGCTGATCTTCGGCCTCGGACTGTCGGTCACCGTGGCACCGCTGACCTCGGCCGTACTGGCCTCGGTCGGACGCGAACACGGTGGTGTCGCCTCCGGCGTCAACAACGCCATATCGCGGATGGCCGGGCTGCTGGCGGTGGCGGTACTGCCACCGCTGGCGGGACTGTCCGGAATCGCCGCGGGACAACCGCTGGGGCAGGGGTACGCAACGGCCATGTTCATCTCCGCCGGACTGTGCGTGGCAGGGGCCGTGACAGCGGCGGTCGGTGTCGAAAACGCCGCCCGGGTGCGTTCACTGCCGCTGCCGGCCGTGAACCACGCCTGCCAGGATCCGTGCACCCGGAATCCTCGGTGAGCACGCCACCGGTCGGCGCCGGTGCGAAAAGTCGACACACCAAATGATGGATAATATTTGTTATCCACGTTTCATGGGAGTGGACGGAGGTTCGGCTCGGAGTGGGGACGTGTCGGTTCGGTGTGTCTCGACCGACATCGGCACGAGCACGGTGACACGCTCCGATTTCTCTCCGCACGAGACAGCGTCATCACGGTGACGAATCCGCGCTTCCACGGACCCATGGACATCCCGAGATCATCGTCCCGGCCCGCCAGGCAGCGGAAGCACCGTCGGAGTCGTCCTGAAGGCCCTGATAATCCACATGTCAGCTAGCTGAGCGGGCACTCAGCACCTGCGGGCACCGCCAACAGTCTCCGGTGGAAGGTGAAAGAACGCCGAGAGCGGTCGCCGCAACCACCGGATACACCGGGCACGAATTTAGCCGATAAGACACATTATGTTAAGTAATGGATTTCGCGACGGCGAGTCCACTCTTCTCCGCGCTGTGCCACTGTCCGGTACGGACGCGGGAAGTCCGGGAGAAGCGTCGGTGTCCGACTCGTGGTCGTGCTGCTCGGTACCTGCGGCGCGGATTACTTCGAGTACGAGTCGAGGCCGAACATGTGGAGAACCTCTCGATTCGTCACGAGAACGGTTATCGGGTCGTGGTGACTGTCCGTCGCGGGACAGCGCGGGGAAGTCGAACACGAGGTACGGGTTCACTGACCGGCACTGCGAGGTACCACTTCCCCACCGCGCTGGGCGGTGACGATTCGTGCGGTTCAGCCGTGTGCCGCTCGGGTGCGTACTGCGGTGACGAGTTGGGCGTTGTCGTCGGCGATGGTGCCGTCGGGAAGCAGCAGGGTGTCTTCCAGACCGATTCGGGTGTGCAGGCCCTGTTGCTCTGCGAGGCGCAGTACCGGCCAGGCACCGGCGGCCCTGCCGTGCAGCAGGATGGGTGTGCGGGTGGGGCGGATTCGTGCCAGCAGTGTTTCGGCGGTGGCTGTCGCGCCCGTCGTGGTGGGGTCGACGACCTCGGCGAGGATGCGGAGTGCCTGCTCGCGGTGGGGCCATTCGGCGAAGTGCTCACCGGCCTCGGTTCCGGAGTGGATGCCGGCTTCGATGCCGATCCCGCGTTTCAGCAGTGCCTGGGCGATTCGTTCGGCGTCGGGTTCGTGCCAGTCGACCGAGGCGTGATCCGGGAGGACGGTCCAGCTCGCTATGGCGTCGAGTCGGGAGGGTGTGTCGGGGGTGGTCCAGGCGGTGGTGGGGATTCCCACTGTGATGCCCGGGGCGGCGGCGCGGATCGCGTTGACGGCGGCGGCCACCGTGGTGGCGTCGAGGCTGTCGGCACCGTCGGGGGTTTTGGGGTGTACGTGGACGTCCTCGGCGCCCGCGGCGATGCTGTGAGCTGCGGCCGCGGCGAGGTCCGGTGGTTGTACGGGTAGGTGGTGGTGTTCCCGAATGCCCCGGGGACCGTTGAGGCAGACCTGCAGCATGATTCCATTCTGCTGGATTGTGGTGTGTGGCGAAACACGGCGTGTGTCGTGCGGTGGTGGTGACCGGGTGTGTCGACCGTGTCGTTGGATTGTCGTACGGGGTTTCGGCTGAATCGGTTTCGTTTCGGTATGACCGGTGTCCGGGGTGTGATCCGTGGCGGGGGCGCCCGGTTCGTGGTGTTCGGGTGGATAGCATCGCTTCGGCAATACCCGGCGACCAGGAGAGAACTCCATGACTCGTTCCCCCGTTACCGTCACTGTCACCGGCGCTGCTGGTCAGATCGGTTACGCGTTGCTGTTTCGGATCGCGTCCGGCCAGCTCATCGGTCCGGATACCCCGATCAATCTCAGGTTGTTGGAGATTCCGCAGGCGGTCAAGGCCGCTGAGGGGACGGCGATGGAGCTGACCGACTGCGCGTTCCCGTTGCTGCGCAGTATCGAGGTCACCGATGACACGCGGCGTGCCTTCGAGGGCACCAACATTGCCTTGTTGGTGGGTGCTCGTCCCCGTACGCAGGGGATGGAGCGCGGTGATCTGCTCGAGGCCAATGGTGGCATCTTCAAACCGCAGGGTGAGGCCATCAATGCCAACGCGGCGGATGATGTGCGGGTCCTGGTCGTGGGCAATCCGGCGAACACGAACGCGTTGATCGCCCAGGCCCATGCTCCGGATGTGCCCGCGGAGCGTTTCACGGCGATGACCAGGCTGGATCACAACCGTGCGTTGGCGCAGTTGGCGATCAAGCTGGGTGTGGGTGTCGACGAGATCCGCAGGTTGGCGATCTGGGGTAACCATTCGGCGACGCAGTACCCGGATCTGTTCCACGCCGAGGTGGGCGGCAAGATCGCCGCTGAACAGGTCGAGCGGCAGTGGATGAGTGATGAGTTCATCCCGACCGTGGCCAAGCGTGGCGCGGCGATCATCGAGGCTCGTGGGGCCTCGTCGGCGGCGTCGGCGGCCAACGCGGCCATCGATCACGTGCACACCTGGGTCAACGGTACGGCCGAGGGTGACTGGACGTCGGCGGGTGTGGTTTCCGACGGTTCCTATGGTGTGCCGGAGGGGTTGATTTCGTCCTTCCCGGTGACCGCTCGGGACGGGCGTTACGAGATCGTTCAGGGACTCGACATCGACGAGTTCTCCCGTCCTCGTATCGACGCTTCGGTGCAGGAGTTGGTCGACGAGCGTGAGACCGTGCGCGGGTTGGGCCTGGTCTGATCCGTTCGTGCGGTGTGCGGGGCCGGTGGTTGCGGATGTTTCCACCGGCCCCGCGTGTTTGTCGGGCCCTGAAGGTGTCGGCCTCGTCAGAGGGGTTTCGTCGGGTTCGTGCGGGGTGCTGTGTGGCCCGGGCGTGACGGGTGTGGCCGGTTTGGCAAGATCGGCGGGTGCGCTTCTACGCTGACTTGCATATCCACTCCAAGTACTCCCGCGCGTGCAGCAAGGACTGCGACATCGAGCACCTGGCCTGGTGGGCGCGTCGCAAGGGGGTCACGGTGGTGGGTACCGGGGACTTCACACATCCGGCTTGGCGTGCGCACCTGCGTGAGGTTCTGGAACCCGCCGAGCCGGGACTGTTGCGGCTGCGTCCGGAGTACGAGCGTGCGGTGCTGCGTACGTTGCCCACCGAGTGCCACACTCCGGTGCGGTTCATGCTGTCGGTGGAGATCGCCACGATCTACAAGTACGGGGACTATACTCGCAAGATTCACCATTTGTGCTATGTCCCGGATTTCGACGCGGCCGAGGAATTCAGCCGCAGACTCGGAAACATCGGCAATCTGGGTTCGGACGGGCGTCCTATTCTGGGGTTGGACGCGCGGGATCTGTTGGAGATCACGTTGGAGTCCGGGGCGGGCTCGTATCTGGTGCCCGCTCATATCTGGACTCCGTGGTTCGCCGTTCTGGGGTCCAAGGCCGGGTTCGATTCGATCGGTGAGTGCTACCGGGATCTGGCGGGCCACGTTTTCGCGCTGGAGACGGGGTTGTCCAGTGACCCGGAGATGAACTGGCGACTGTCGGCGTTGGACGGGTACACCCTGGTGAGTCATTCCGACGCGCACTCACCGCCGATGTTGGCTCGGGAAGCCACTGTGTTCGACACCGAGCTGGACTATTTCGCGATGCGTCGCGCGTTGGAGACCGGTGTTGGTTTCGAGGGGACGGTGGAGTTCTTCCCCGAGGAGGGCAAGTACCACCTCGACGGGCACCGCAAGTGCGGGGTGCGGTTCGATCCGGCCGAGACGCGGCGTCATGGGCGCAGGTGTCCGGACTGTGGCAAACCGTTGACGGTGGGGGTGCTCAATCGGGTGGATGCGTTGGCGGATCGTCCGGAGGGTGTGCGCCCGTCCGGCGCGGCGGGATACCGCAATCTGATACCGCTTCCGGAGATCGTCGGTGAGATCCGGGGTGTCGGGCCCAAGAGCAAGAAGGTCTTCGGTGAGATCAGCGAGCTCACGGCGCGGCACGGTTCCGAGCTGGCCATCCTGGAGGATGTCCCGGTCGAGCGGTTGCGGCGGGACAGCGGTGCGTTGGCCGAGGCGATCGAGCGGCTGCGTACGGGCGCGGTGCACCGGGAAGCCGGTTTTGACGGTGAGTACGGCACGATTCGCGTGTTCGAGCCGGAAGAGCTCCCGCGGGTGCGCGGTGGCGGTGCCGCCTCGTTATTCGCCGACGACGAGTTGACCGCCCCTACCCTGCCGGAGGCGGCTACTCGGCCGGAGGCGGCGGGTGGCTCGGAGACGGTCGTCGGCGGGGTCGCCACCACTTCCCCACCGTTCGCTGACGAGGTCACCGTACCGCTCGAGGAGCGGGAAGGGGAATCCTTCGGCGCCCGGGATGTTCCGGATACCCCGGATGCTGCCGGGGCCGACGTGGCCCCGGCCACTGGGGTGCTGGCCGAACTCGATGCCGAGCAGCGGGCCGCTGCCGAAGTGGATTCCGGGCCGTTGATGATCGTTGCCGGGCCGGGTACGGGTAAGACCCGCACGATCACGCACCGGATCGCTCACCTGGTCGAAGAACGGGATGTGCCCGCCTCGAGCTGTTTGGCCATCACTTTCACCAGGCGGGCCGCGGCGGAGATGAGCCGACGGATCACCGCGTTGGTGGGAGAACGGGGCCGTGAGGTCACTGTGGCGACGTTTCACTCGTTGGGGTTGAGCATCGTGCGGGACAACCACGCCGCACTGGGGTTGCCCGAGGACGTCGCCCTGGTCGACGTCGACCGGCGACACCGGATTCTGGTGTCGTTGACCGGTGACGAGCGGAGGGCGCGGCAGTTTGTCTCGGTGCTTTCGCGTGCTCGTCGGGGTGGTGAGGTCTCCGGTGAGGTCGCGGAGTTGTTGCCCGACTACACCGCGGCGCTGCGGCGGGAGGGGCTGGTGGATTTCGACGATCTGCTGGTGCTGCCGGTAGAGCTGTTGCGGGCCGATCCGGAGTTGGCCGAGTGGTATCGGCGGCGGTATCGCTGGATCAGCGTGGACGAGTACCAGGATGTCGACGAGGTGCAGTACCGACTGTTGCGGTTGCTGGCGCCCGCCGCGGCCAATCTGACCGTCATCGGCGACCCGGATCAGGCGATTTACGGTTTCCGTGGCGCCGATGTGGGGTTTTTTCTGCGGTTCGAGCGGGACTATCCGGATGCTCCGGTGCGGGCGTTGACGCGGAACTATCGCAGTGGGCGGCGCATCGTCGAGGGCGCGGTGCGGGCGATTCGTCCGGAGAGTCTGGTTCCGGGACGGACGCTGCGGCCGGTGGGTGCCGACAGTGACCACCCGATCGTGCTGCACCGGGCGTCCGATGAGCGGGCCGAGGCGAGGTTCGTGGCCCGCACCGTCGACGGATTGCTCGGCGGTGCCACCTTCCATTCGCTGGACAGCGGCAGCGCCGACGGTTACGAGACCTCGTCGTTGGGGTTCGGCGACATCGCGGTGGTTTACCGCACCGATGCGCAGTCGCGGATGTTGGCCGAGGAGTTGACCCGGCACGGATTTCCGGTGCAGAAACGCAGTCACGACCCGCTGGCGGCGCGCGCCGGGGTGGAGCCGTTGCTGCGGGAGCTCGGTTATGCCGGTCGCCGTTCCGGAACGGTGCTGCGGCAGCTGGAGCAGGCCGCCGCCACTGTGGCCGAGACACTGGGTGAGCAGGTTGAACAGCTGCACACGGCCGTGGAGTTGTTGACCCCGCTGGCTTCACGTTTCGGTGAGGATGTGCTCGGGTTTTGCCAGGAGGTCATGCTGGGCGCGGAGGTCGACGCGTTGGACCCGCGTGCGGACGCGGTGTCGCTTTTGACGCTGCACGCCGCGAAGGGGCTGGAATACCCGGTTGTGTTCGTGACCGGTTGTGAGGACGGGTTGTTGCCGCTGCGTTGGCCGGGCGAGCAGCGCGACGACACCGCCGAGGAGCGGCGGTTGTTCTTCGTGGGGATGACGCGGGCCCAGCGGCGGTTGTACCTGACCCGTGCGGCGCGTCGTGGCCAGGCGTCCACCGCGGGTCAGCGCACGCCCAGTCCGTTCCTGGCCGAACTGGGTGACACGGCGGTGCGCGATGGTGACGACGGTGGCAAACGGTCCGCTGCTCGGCAGCTGAGTCTGCTCTGAACCGTGTCGTTGTCCTTGTGGACAGCGTGGTGGTCGTGTTTCGGATATGATCGATCACACACGGCTGAAGGGTGCGATGTTGGCGGAGTCGATCGCGCTTACCGGCGCCACCGGTGAGCTCGGCAGTGGGATCTGTCGATTGCTCGAGCGGCGTGGGGTGCCGCAGCGGCTCGTGGCTCGCAGTCCCGAACGTCTTCCCCGGGTGGAGAACTGTTCGGTGGTGCAGGCGTCCTATGCGGACCAGGCGGCGTTGCTGCGGGCGTTTCGTGGTGTGGACACGGTGCTGTTCGTTTCCGCTCACGAGGATCCGGCCCGGTTGTGGCTGCATCGCACGGTGATCGACGCGGCGGCCGAGGCGGGGGTGCGTCGTGTCGTCTACACCTCGTTCATGGGAGCCGCTCCGCACGCTACCTTCCCGTTCGCTCGGGAGCACTCGGCTACTGAACAGGCCATCGCCGCCGGCGGGATGCGGTTGACCGCGCTGCGCAATTCGATGTATGCCGACCTGGTGCCGCGTTTCGTCGGTGACGACGGGGTGATCCGGGGGCCGGCTGGAAGTGGTCGGGCCGCCTGGGTGGCCAGGTGGGACGTGGCGCGGTTGGCGACGGAGGTGTTGCTCGACGACGACCACGCCGACCGGGTTTACGACGTGTCCGGTCCGGAGCCGCTGGATCTGCACGAAACCGCCCGGCTGCTCGGTGAGGTCACCGGTCGTGACATCACCTATCACGCCGAGGAGGAGCAGGAGGCACGCCAGTCGCGGGCCGGTGCCCAGCAGTGGCAGGTCGACGCCTGGGTGGGGTCGTATTTGGCCATCGCCTCGGGGGAAACCTCGGTGACCAGCCACACGGTCGAGCACGTCACCGGGCGGCGGCCGTGGAGTTTCGCCGAGTACCTGCGGGCCGAGCCGGACAGTTGGCGGCACCTGGCCGCGTGAACGTCCGGCGCGCCACAGTGGGATGCGCTGCGGGGCGGTCCGGTACCGTCTTCTGGTGCGTGCGGTTTCGGCGGTCGAGAGGTTCTACGCGGGGTTCGGCAGGGCGACGACTTTTCAGCTCACACCGGGTGTCTGCCCGGTCGAGCTCGATGTGCTGTTGGCCGAACGCGGCTACTACCGGCACACCCCGATGTCGTTGTGGGCGGCGTCGGTGGGCGATGTCCGTGCCCGGGCGCGATCGAGCGGTGCGGAGACTCGGTTGACGGAGTCACCCACTGGGGCGTGGTTCGACGTGTGGCGTGCGGTGCACGGTGATGGCGGTGGTTGCCGGCCGGAGTGGGAGATGCTCGCCCGGGTGGAGCGGCCGAGTGCCTATGTCGGCGTGCTCGACGGTGATGAACTCGTGGCGGTGGGCCGGGCGGTCGTCGACGGCGGGTGGGCCGGTGTGTTCGGGATGGCCACGCTGCCGCGGGCGCGTGGGCGGGGTGCGGCTCGTGAGGTGTTGCGGTCGTTGGCCGACTGGGCGTCGGACCTGGGAGCCGAGGGGATGTATCTGCAGGTCGACGGTGGCAACTCGCCGGCGCTGCGGTTGTACGAGAGCATGGGGTTTTCCGAGGTGTGTCGGTACCACTACCGCAGTGAAGTGCTGTCGTGACGAGACCGCGGGAAAGCGCCCGCAGCGGACACGTCGCACAGGACGGGAGTGCCATGGCGAGGCTGATCTGTTCCGCGCTGGCCTCGCTCGACGGCTACATCGCCGACGAGCACGGCCGTTTTGACTGGGCAGTACCCGACGAGGAGGTGTTGGCCTTCATCAACGAGCTGGAGCGGCCGGTCGGTACGCATCTGTACGGGCGTAGGCTCTACGAGTTGATGACCGGGTGGGAGACCGATCCCGCGCTGGCCGAACACTCCCCCGCCATGGGTGAGTTCGCGCGACTGTGGCGGGCGGCCGACAAGATCGTCTACTCCGGCACGCTGGATACGGTGGTCACCACCCGCACCCGGATCGAACGAACCTTCGACGTCGAGGCGGTGCGGCGCCTGAAGAACTCGGCCGAGCGCGATCTCGCCGTGGGTGGACCGGAGCTGGCTGCTCACGCGTTCGAGGCGGGGCTGGTCGATGAGTGCGGGCTGTTTTTCGCTCCGGTCTTGGTGGGTGGTGGTAAGTCGTTCTTTCCGCGCGGGGTGTCTGCCGAGCTTGAGCTGCTCGACCAGCGTCGTTTCGGTAATGGCATGGTCCATGTGCGCTACCGTCTCCGGTAACCGGTCTTGTCAGCCGCCGCGTGGTCGGTCGGGTGCGGCGTTCCACGGGTCCTCCGGCCACGGGTGCTTGAGGTACTGGCCCCGCAGTTCGGCGCGGACCTGGTGGTAGCCGTTGTTCCAGAACGAGGTCAGGTCGCCGGTGACGGCGGCGGGCCGTCCGGCGGGGTCGAGCAGCCGCATCAGCACCGTGACGCGGCCGTCGGCGATGGTGGGCACGCTGGTCCAGCCGAAGACTTCCTGGAGCCGTACCGGCAGGACGGGTTGTTCGTCGTCGTAGTCGAGGCGGATCCGCGCACCGGACGGTACCTGCATCCGTGGCGGGGCCAGTTCGTCGAGCCGCCCGGCCTCGGGCCACGGCAGCAGGCGGTGCAGTGTTTGCCCGATGTCGATGCGTTCCAGGTCGGCGCGGCAGTGTGCGGCCGAGAGTTCGGGTTCCAGCCAGGTGTCGACCGTGGCCAGCAGGTCGGTCTCGTCGGTGCCGGGCCAGGGTTCGCCGAACGTGCGGCGCAGGAAGGCCAGCCGTCGCCGGAGCTGGTGTGCTTCGGTGTCCCAGGTCAGCAGCCGTAGTCCCTCGTCGTGCAGCCCGTCGAGCAGCGCCGCTCGCACCTGTTCCGGTGGGGGCTGTCGCAGTGGTGTGTCCGACAGCACGATCGATCCCAGGCGGCGCAGGGTGCGGGCGCGTATGTCGCCCTCGTGCCAGTCGATCTCGTCGTCGGCCGTCACGAGCCCGGGGGCGGCCTGTTCGGCGAGTCGTTGGTCGGCGCGTGCGGCCAGCCGCACGAAGCCGTGTGCGCGGCTGGGGTCGCGTTCGGCCACGGCCACGGCCAGCCATTCCGAGCCGGCCAGTCCTTCGGAGGTGGGCATGCCGGAGGGGTCTTCGCGCACTTCGGAGCGGGGCAGTTCCACGGCGGTGCCGCCTGCCATGAGATACACCCGGGAGCGGGGTGCGCGGCGTCTGGCCAGTCGTTCGGGGTGTGCCAGGGCCACCACCAGGGCCTCGTCGTCGGCCTCGGGTGGGTTCGGTGTGGCGGGTACCATTTTTTCCAGTCGTCGTGCCTCGCGTCGCCAGCGGCGGGAACCGGGCCCGTTGTCGCGGAGTTTGCGCAGGCCGGTGCTCAGTTCGGTCTCGGTCGAGAGGGTGTCGTCGTCGAGCAGCGCGACGACTTCGGCGGCGGTGCGTCGTCCGGCGCGCGCGCTGCCGTCCAGTAGCGCGCGGGACAGGCGGGGGTGCAGGCCGAGTTCGGCCATGCGGTGTCCGCGTTCGGTGATCTTTCCGTGGTTGTCGAGGGCTCCCAGCGCCGAGAGCACTTGGTGTCCCGCTGTCAGCGGCCCCTGCGGTGGGGTGTCCCACCAGCGCAGCGCCTGCCCGTCCGGGGTTCCCCAGCAGGCCAGTTCGAGTGCGAGTCGGGTGAGGTCGGTGGTGCGGATCTCGGGTTCGGGGTAGCTGGTGAGGGTGCTGTGTTCGTGTTCGGGCCAGCACCGGTATGCCTTGCCGGGGGCTTCGCGGCCGGCGCGGCCCGCGCGTTGTTCGGCGACCGCCCGGGGGGTTCGGACGGTGACCAGCCCGGACAGGCCGCGGCGGTGGTCGACGCGGGAGACGCGGGACAGGCCGGAGTCGACCACCGTGCGTACGCCGGGCACGGTGAGGCTGGATTCGGCCACGGCGGTGGCCAGGACGACGCGGCGTCGTGTTCTGGGGGTGAGTGCGTCGTCCTGCTCGTTGGTGGGCAGTCTGCCGTGCAGGGGTAGCACGTCCACGTCGGTTTCGTCGGAGAGCAGCTCGCGGGTGCGGGTGATTTCGCGGGCGCCGGGCAGGAAGGCGAGCACGTCGCCGGGTTGTTCGTGCAGCGCGGTGCGTACGGCGCGTGCCACGGTGTTTTCGGTTCGCTCGTTGCGCGAGGGGGCGATGTGGGTGGTCTCGACCGGGTGGGTTTCGCCGGTGGTGTGCAGGACCGGTGCTGGTTCGTGGTCGCCGAGCAGGTTGGCCAGTCGGTCGCTGTCGACGGTGGCCGAGGTGGCCAGTACTCGCAGGTCGGGGCGTAGGCCGTCGCGGGCGTCGAGCAGCAGCGCCAGCAGCAGGTCTGCGTCGAGGTGTCGTTCGTGGCACTCGTCGAGGACGACGGCGTCGACGTCGGACAGTTCGGGGTCGGTTTGCAGCCGCCGCACGAGCAGTCCGGAGGTGACGACTTCGACGCGGGTGCGTGGTGAGCCGCGCCGTTCGCCGCGCACCGCGTAGCCGACCTGTTCGCCGACCTGTTGCCCGAGCAGGTCGGCCATGCGGGTGGCGGCGGCGCGGGTGGCCAGGCGGCGTGGTTCGGCCACCACCACCCGCAGCCCGCGCTCGGCCAGTGCCAGCGGCACCAGCGTGGTTTTGCCGGTTCCGGGTGGGGCGACCAGCACTGCGGTGCCGCTGTGGTCCAGCTCGGCGTTGATGTCGCCGAGAACGGGCCGGACCGGCAGGTCGGGAAGCTCGGGCAGCGTCAGCGTCATCGGTGAGACGGTATCGTCACCTGGAGTGGGGCTGTTCCGCGGCGCCTTGTGCCCGGTTTGCGGACTTGTCTACAGGTCGGTGGCTTTGGTTCGCCGCGCCGGATACGTTCTCACGTCCCTCGCGGGATGGTTGTCGGCGGGCAACGGTCGGTCGGTGGGGGCCGCTGTCGTGATCGGGTACAACGGAGCCATGCCACGAGAGGGTCGTACTGGTCTGGTCATTCCGGTTCCCGCCGCCGATGAGGCGCTGGCCCCGCTGGTCGAGCGGTATCCGCAGGCGGTGCGTGAGGGGGTGCCTGCGCACCTGTCGGTGCTGTATCCGTTCCTCACCGCCGAGGAGCTCGATACCGGGGTGGTCACCACGTTGCGGACGCTGTTCGACCGGCAGCCCCCGCTGCGGGTGGTGTTGGAGCGGTGCCACCGGCAGGGCGGATTCGTGTATCTGCTTCCCGAGCCGCTCGGTCCGCTGCGGGAATTGACCGAGGCAGTCCGGCGCAACTGGCCGGAGTTGGTTCCCTACGAGGGGCGTTACGACGTGCTGGAGCCGCACGTGACGGTGGCGATGGGGGCCGAGGAGGAGACGGCGGCGGCGATGCGGCGGGAGGCGGCGGAGTCGGTGCCGTTGGCGGTGGAGCTGGGTGAGGTGTGGCTGGTGGTGTTGCGGCAGCGGTGGCAGCTGTACGAGCGGTTCGTCCTTCGTGGTCAGTAGGGTTGCTGTGGCCGCTCGTTGTCCGCGTCGGTCGGGGCAGGCTGCCGAGCCAGGGCTTCGGAGACCCGCACGAGCCAGCTGATTTCGTCGGTGAGGTCGTCGTAGGGTTCGGCGGCGCGTGTGCGCTTGGTCTCGGGGATCGGCGCGTCGCGGTTGTGTCGGGACAGCGCGGTGTGGATGTCTCGGGCCTCGACGACGGCGGCGCGGTCCTGCTCGGCGACACCGTCCCGCCGCACCGCGGTCTGGTGCTCGCGGGTGTCCTCGACCGATCGGTAGGGTCGCAGCAGGAGCAGGCCGTCGCGGATGGCCACCACACGTCGGTACAGCTGTTCGGAATCGCCACGTTCCGGTGTCGTGCCGGTTCGTTCGGGGTCTTCGACGGTGAAGGCGATATTGGGCATCGCGGTGTGCAGTGTGTGCCACAGCGGGTACAGCCGCCGGTAGGAACGCCGGTGGGCCAGTGAACGGACGAGTTGTTCGCAGCGCGGCCCGAGAGTGGGCACAGCGGCCCCCAGCACGATGGCCAGCACGGACAGCGCCGGAAGACCGATCGCGAAGGTGCAGTCGACCGTGGCGAACGCCGAGGGGCAGTAGGGCTCGGCCACCGATCCGGTCAGCAGTTCCGACAGCACCGACCACAGTTTGTGCGCGAGATATCCGGCTGCCAGTGTGCTGCCGACGGCCAGCAGCACCATCCCGGCGCGCAGCCAGGTTCGGGTGTAGCGGATCGAGCTCATGGTCAGCAGGATCAGCTCGGTCACGGCCGTGCCCAGGTACAGCGAGTACAGCAGTGTGTAGCCGGCCAGGGTCGGCTGGGTGGCGTAGAGCCCGGTGAACACACCGGTTCCGTCGGGCGGGTCGCTGAACGCGAACATCGCGATCATGCCCAGCAGCGTCAGCAGCAGGCTCAGCAGGCGAGTACGGACCTTGCGGGGTACCTGTTCGGCGGGGTGGCCGACGTAGAGCATCAGGTGCAGAAATCCGAACGCCGCCACGAGTGTGCACATGTTCGACAGCAGCCGTCCGAGACTGGGCAGGAGTGCGCTCTCGGCGGTCTGTACGACGGGTGCCAGTGTGATGAAGGCCGTTCCCAGTGCGCAGGCGAGCGTGATCAGCGGTATCTCCGTGGGGCGCCTGCGTCCTCGGTTCCAGAGCACGATGCGGTAACCGGCTACCGAGAACACCACGAAGCCGGTGGTCAGGAACAGCACGGACACGCCCATGTTCACTCTCCGAAGATGTAGTCGACCCGGGCGAGACGTCGTGCGGTCACAGGTGGGGCCTCGCCCGCCACGTGGGGACGTCGACGTGCCCGCTGGTGCAGCAGCGACGCCACTGTTTCGGCCTCGTGCTCCTGCGACTCCCCGGTTGCCCGATCCAGCAGGTGCGCCAGCGCCGCCGGAGCCAGATCCGGTGCGATGCGTTGTGCCTCCTGTTCGGACAGGACACAGTGGCCACGATGGCGTGAGATCATGTGCCCGACCTCGTGCAGGATGATGTGGTCCTGGTGAAAACCACTGGTGTTGGCGGCGTAGGCGATCACGTCGTGGTCGGCGTGTTGTTGCCACAACCCGGAGCTGTCCCCACGGGTCCACACGATCGGGCACAGGTCGATGTCGCGGCCGCGGTGTTGTTCGAGCCGATCGAGGAAATCGTTGATGTCCCACGGGTGTGGCACACCGATGTGGCCGATCAGCTCGTCGACCCGTCGGCGACAGCGAACGCGCAGGTCGGATCGGTCCACGGTGGCACTCCCCTCTCCGCTGGTTGCCGATCCGCTGTCCGGCGGGCGCAGGCACCACGGTGTCACGCCCACGATGGTGATGTCCGTACCGCTCATGATCGCATTATTGGTGACGCGGCCGCATCGGTTCACGCACCCGCCGGGAGGTCGAGGAGTTGACCGCTCCTCCGCGGTTGTGATGTTGCCCGAAACCACCGATCCGCCGGTGGCTCTGCCAGCCGCGGTGCTACTCGATCCGTGGGCATCCGGTCGCGGTGCTGGGGTGCCGTCCGTCGTAGACCGTCCCGATGAGGTACGCGCAGGTCGGTGTTCCCGCCGGGCCGCGGAGCTCGCTGATGTTGTCGATACGCAGAACGGCGAGGCTGCGGTCATCGGCGATTTGGGAACGGCCGAAGTCGATCGTGCCCGTGGCCCCCTCGAACGAGGTGTCACGAAGTTGCTGGGCGACCTCGGCGCGGTGTGGGGTGAGGCCGCTCTTCGTCGGCCCCCGCTCGTGGCGGATGGCGATGACGGCGTTGACGAACAACCCCGCGGCGTCGTACAGGCCGCCGACCCGCTCGCCGGGCCAGGGCATGTTCGGCGCTTCCGCTCGGGGCAGCTGTGCGCGTAGTGTCTCGCGCAGCTCGCGGTAGCCGCTGCAGAACGCGTTGAGCTGCGTTCCTCCCGCGGGCAGCGAGTTGGCGCGGCCGGCCACGCAGTCCTCACCCGCCAGGATCACGGGGCTTCCCATGCCGACGTAGGAGACCGTCACACCGTTGAACTCGGTGGTTTTGCGGCTGCGCTGGTCGGAGACGAACCGTGACACCGCGTCCGAAGCCACGATCATGGGGAGTTCGGCTGAGTCCGGGCAGTTGCGGCGGACAGTGCGCAGGAAGTCGCCGAAGGTGTTCTCCCGGCCCGCGTAGAACGCGATTTCCCGGCTGCGGTCGGTGTCCTCGGCGCACAGCGGTGCCAACTCGCTGACCGAACGCTGCCACGTGCGCTCGTCCAGCGCGATGTCGGTACTGTCGAACTTCTCGGTCAGCGCCGAGACGAGCGTCGCCGCATAGATGTTCCGTCCGCTCGTGGACGGGTGGTACAGGGTGACCTTCGGCGAGTTGAGGTGTGCCGCGTAGTTGACGATCAGCTCGGCCTGTTTCTCGTTTCCCGGCACGAGCTGGAAGTAGAGCGGAGTGAGCTCGGCCAGCTCGGTGCTGGTCAGTGTGGAGCCGAGGACGGGGATGCCGTGTTCGCCGAGGATGCGGATGGCCTGTTCGGTCTCGGTCACGCTGCGGTCCATCCCCACAACGCCGAGGATGGTGGGATCGGAATCGACGAGCGGCACGAGAAGTTCCCGCGTCACCTCGGGCGCACCCCGCATTCCTGTCCCACCGTTGGCGATGATGATCCGAAGCAGCGGCTCCGTCGCGGACCGTTTGTTCTGTTCTCGCTGGCGCAGCAGCAGTCCTTCCAGTTCTTCCGCCACGGCGTGATCGGTGCGGGGACCGAACCGGCTGTTGGTCAACCCAGCGAAATAGATCAGTGTGACGTAAGGCCGATGAGGGTTATCGGCATGTAGCCGTTTCGCCCGTTCGTTCTGCGCGTGTACGGCGGACTGCGCGTAACGCAGCCGCTCGTTGGCGCCGAACACCTGTACGGCGCTGTCGCTGTAGCCGAGACACTGCTCGCCGGCGGCCCCCAGACGACTCACGCGGGTGGCGACCGTTCCTGCTGACCATCGCTCGAACGCGGCGCAGCTCGATGTCCAGGATTGGCTGACTGTGATGGCGGGCTGGATCAGACCCGCGGCCAGCAGGACCAGCACGAGTGCCTCGCACACGTACCGTCGTGCCAGCAGCGGAGCACGGCGGGGGTGCCAGCTCGCCGCGTCCTGCCAGGCTTGTCGGTCCTCGCCGGTGGTTTCTGCCTCGGGGGTGGCGGCTGGAAGTTCGATGTGCAGGTAGCGCGCGTCGGGAGCGAGTTTCTGCCGTCGGGTGGGCAGCCGTCGCTGCCATTCGGAGAGGGCTTCGTTCGCGTGTACGGCGGCGGTCAGCGAGGGATTGGGGTCCTGCGGGGCCTGTGGAGGGTCGTCGGTGGCCGCGACGACAAGGAGCGGATCGAGTTTGCCGGTCTCGTTGCGTACCTCGTTGATCAGTCGCAACAATTCCCAGCCACCGTTGGTGTCGCGGACGTTGTCCAGCAGAACCGTGGTGTAGGTGGTACGGCGCCAGCCGGCCCTGTGCGGCAGGATTCGCAATCGTCTGCGCCGGTAGGCGATGCGGAGATCCTCCAGGAAAGCGTGCAGCAGCAGTTTCTTGATCTGTTCCTGGCTTTCGGAGGCGCGCCGGTCGAGCGTCAGGCGTTCGGCGAAGCCCTGAAGGCCGATGGAGTGCCGCGGCACCATGAACGGCTGGCGCATGATCCAGCGTGCTTCGCGGCCGAGGCCCGGGACTCTCCCCGCCAGCCACCGCATCCCGAGGAGCTGGCCGATCCAGAGGAATACGCTCAGCACGAAGCGGGTCAGAGCGTGTGGAACTTCGGAGATGAGCGTGCGCAACCCTCCGGTTCCTGGGCGGCCGCCGGTCCACTCCCGCAGCAGGTGGAGTATGGGCTTGTCGCGTTTTCCCTGTTCCGGCGGCAGGTGTTGCCGTGTCAGCCACTCGATGAGCTTGTAGTTGTCGAACTCGCCGACGCCGCCCGAGGTGAACTCGTCCTTACCGAGTTCCTGTTGGATCGCGTGCAGGAGGGGTAGTAGACGCTGGGTTGTTGGATCGTCGGTGGTGGTGTCGACGACCTCGTCCGCGTCGATGAGGGCGTGGGGAACCTGCGGCAGTGCGGTGTCCAGGGACTCCTTCAGCGTCGGCAGGAAATCCGTGACCGAGTGGTCCCGGTGCAGGCAGACGAGCGGAAGAGGCTGGTCGCCACGTCGGTCGTGCGGTGACGGGGCGGTGAGCAACCGTGGCCGGTGGTACAGGTTCCGGATCAGTGTCAGAAGCGCGTGCAACCCCGTGAAATGCGGGAGGGATCGATCAGACTCCATTGAGCCCCCTCGGATCCGGCTGCGTGAACGTGTCGGGGGATGTTACTCGCCGGAGTCGTCCGCTGTGCCTGATTCGGGAAACCGGACAACCGCACATTCGTACCCAGTGGACAGTGCAGGGTAGCGGTCGTCGAACGTGTCGGGGTGCGGATCGTGTCGGTGCGGTTCGGGTCTGGTGACCTCTGTGATGCGCGGATGGTCCACCTGCTGCGGTGCGTCGCCGTGATCGTCGCCCTCTACCCCGCCGGCACGGTTCTACTCGCCCGCGGAGTGACCGCCGAACGCATCCACCGTGGCCAGCTCCCGGAGCCTGGGCACCGCCGCCGTCGTCGAGGCCCTCACCGGACGCGACCAGGATCTCGACGCATCCGCCGCGCGCCAGCAGCGTCGCCGCCTGGATCGCATCGGGCCTTGGAACACCTGACGCCGGATCTGGTGATCGCGGGTTCAGGCGAGCTCTCCGTCGAGGTGTGGTTCTATCAGCGCTCCCCCGCGCGTGCGCGGATCTTGAGCTTGGCGCAGCGGAACTATGTAGGGTGGGCGGATTCACGATGATTTCGTCACGGTGACGACGAGTAGAGCGCGGGGATCGGCGAATGCCCCGGTTCCGCGGTCGCGTGGCGGCACCCGTTCTCCCCCGATCGCCCCGGTCGCTTCGAAGATTTTCCCTCCGGGGTCCGCGGCGCGTGTTGAGGTTGACCTCGGGTCAGGGGGCACACTGCATCGCATGAACTTCTCGAACTCGACCTGTTCGTCCGATTCGATCTGGACCGGTATGGTGCCGGTCGAAGACACCGCGCTCGCCGTGACCGATACGCGTGGGCCCGGCTGTCCCGTGGTCTATCTCAACGGTTGTTATGCCGATCAGTCGCACTGGCGGCGCGTCATCGGTGAACTCGGCAGCGGCTGGCGACACATCACTTATGACGAGCGTGCCCGCGGCGAATCGAAGCGGTCCGCGGACTATTCGTTCGAGGCGTGTGTCCGTGACATCGACGCCGTCCTCGAGGCGAGGAACGTGGACCGGCCGATACTCGTCGGCTGGTCCTACGGGGCCGCGCTCGCGGTGCACTGGGCCAACCGCAACCCGGACCGCGTCCTTGGGGTGGTCCCGGTCGACGGTGCGATGCCGTACGACTGGATCGACGACGCGGCCCGGGAACGGATCCGGACATTGTTCCACCGGTTGAGTTGGATGTTTCCGATCGCCCGTCGGTTGGGCCTGGCGGCATGGTTCTCCGCCGAGCAGCACGCCGAGGTCAACATCGAGATCAACGAGAGCCTCGGCGCCCTCGGTCCCGTGCTGGACGGCCTGGCCTGCCCCGCCCGGTGGGTGATCGCCTCGGGAGGCAATCTGGGTGGCGGAGCCGAGGAGATGGAACGGGCTCGCGCTACTCTCACCCCCGCACTCACCCGCAACCCGCACCTCGAGGTGAGCTCGAAGGTCGCGAGCAATCACTCGAAGATCCTCCGCAAGGATTTCCGGGCCGTCGCCGACGCGGTTCGCGAGATCGCCTCCACCCGCGAAGCCCCACGTGTCCGGGAGGTGAGTTGACAGATGGCCTATGGCGTCACGATCGGCCAGGCGGCGACATTCACGGGTGTCACGGTCAAGACCGTGCGGCACTATCACAAGCTTGGCCTGCTCGAGGAACCACCGCGTGACCGCTCCGGCTACAGGCGGTACAAATCGGACGAGTTGCTGCGGCTGGTTCAGATCCGTACGTTGGCGGCCGCGGGCGTGCCGTTGGCCGAGGTCGGGGCCGTGCTCGACGCGGATGTCGAGCAGTTCGGTGCGGCAATCGCCGATGTGCGGCGGCGCCTGACCGAGCAGATCACGGAGCTGATCGCGCGGCGCGAGACGTTGCACCAGATCGCCGAGGGAGACCGGGCCCTGCTGCCCGACCGTGCTCTCGACCTGCTGCACCGGATGTCCGACCTCGGCTTCGAAGCTGACTATGTGGCCACCCAGCGGGAAGCCCTGGTGCTGTCCCTGGCGCTGGTCCCCGAGGGTTTCGACAGCTTCCTGACTCTGCTCGAACGTCGGCTCGACGACCCCGGATACGTCAACCTGGCCAAACGCTGCTGGGAGGCCGAGAACTGGCAGCCCGACGACCCCTGTATCGAGGAACTCGCGACCGCCGTGGCCGAGCACTTTCTCGCCAACCCCACGCTGCTGGGGGATCCCACCGATCTGCGGGTCTGGTCCGACGCTGTTCCGCAATACAGAATGATCAACTACCACCGGCAGGACCTCATGCCGATCTCGGCCCGGTTGACCGCGCTCATCGAGACCGAACTCCGCAGCGCGGGCGTACCCGTCCCACACCAATGAGGGAAGTACAGGACCTCACCACGGCACCGAGCGAGGGACACGGCCCGACATCGGGAATGTGCACCCGCTGCCCACCACGGGCTGCTGGCCTTACGAGCCCGGTTTCAACGTACGGCCGAACAGGTCCAGCAACGCCGACCAGTGCCGTTCGGTGGCCTGTTCGTCGTAGGCGGCGGTGTCGGCCTGGGTGTAGCCGTGTCCGGCACCCGGGTACACCTCGCTGTGGAAAGACACCCCGGCCTCCGTCAGCGCCCGGTCGAGCCGCTCGATCTGCTCGGGCGGCAGGGCGTGGTCCTGGTCGGCGTGACCGAAGTAGAGCTCCGCCGTGATGTTCCCGGCCAGCAGATGAGGGCTGTCGGGCTCCTCGCTCGCCAGACCACCACCGTGGAAACCCGCCATGGCCACCACCTGATCCGGATAGGTCCCGGCCGTGCGCAACGCCAGCACCGCCCCCATGCAGTAGCCGGTGACACCGACCGCTCCCCCGTCGGCCTCGGGCCGCTGTCGCAGCCAGTCCAGGTAGGCACCGGCATCACGCATCGCCAGTTCAGGGGTCAGCGCCCGCATCATCGGACCGATCTCGTCGAAGATCTCGGGACGCCTGCCCGGGTCGATGAACTCGGGCAGCTCCACGACCGGAGTACGTCCGTGCCGGTAGAAGACGTTGGGCACCAGCACGGTGTAGCCGGCGGCGGCCAGCCGGTCGGCCATCGCGGTCAGATGCGGACGTACTCCGAAGGCGTCCATGTACAACAGCACGGCAGGATGCGCGGCCCCGTCGTCGGGATGCGTCAGATAGGCGTCGGCGCCCCCGTCCGGAGTGGGTACGTCCACCATGGTTCCCTGTACGGCAGTCATCAACCCTGTCCTTTCGTCCGAGACGGTGATGGCAACGCTGCGAGGAACCGGACCCGAACAACCGTTCCGCACCGGTTTTCGCACCGTCACGGCCGTTCAGCCTATCCAGATCGCGAGCACCGCGCCGTGCCGGTAGCGAGCACACCGCTTCCCCGTCGGGAGCGCTCGGATCAGCCGCGCCGCAGCTGATCGCGCAGTGTTCGCGCCACCCACGCCATCAGCGCGTCGGCTTCGGGCTGATTGGCCGCGGCCACCCGGGATTCGGTCAGCGCGGCGATTCCGAAGGCCCGCCCGTCGGCGTGTTCGACCACGCCGATCTCGTGGCGCAGGTTGAGCAGTGTTCCGGTCTTCGACGCCCATGTCGAGGCATCGGAGACGAATTCCGGGGCCAGGCGTTGTCGCAGCAGGTTGTTGGCCATGAGTTCGCGTACCCGCGTGCCGATGCTTCGAGGTATGTCGGAGGGGGTCCACAGTGCCTGTAGCAGGTCGACGAGGGCTCTGGCCGAGCCTGCGTTGGCACGAGTGACGTCGAGTTGGGACACGGGGTGGCCGTTCCCGGTGGTACCTGCGGTGATGGCCAGTGTGTGAGCGAGCGACACCTCGGTGGGCTCGAGACGTTCCGCAGGGGTGTCGGCGAGGTCACGTATTCGGTGGCGCGCGGTGATGCCGTGCAGCTCCCACTGCCGCAGCAGCCGTGTGACCTCCTCGGGTGAGGTCAGGTCGAACAGCGCGTCGGCGGCCGTTCCATCACTGATCGAGGTGCTCAGGTACAGCAGATCGTCGAGCGCCACGCGAGCCGGGTGATGAAACCGGCTCAGTCCGGTGGGCCCCGGTGTGGTGATGCGGCCCGGTAGCACTTCGACCGTGGTGGAGCCGTCGAGCTCGCCGAGGCGGATGCGTTCGAGTGTGGCGGCGGCCAGCGGGATCTTGACCAGCGAGGCGATCGGGTACCACACGTCCGGGGCGATGCCGAGTTCGTGGCCGGAGTGCAGGTCGCGTACGAGGAACGATCCTCGCAGTCCCCCGTTCTCGAGTTCCGCTCGCAGTCCCCTGGTCAGTGATTCGATGCTCATGCCGTCTCCTGCCCGCCCACTGTGGCTCCGAGGGCTCGTGCGACGACGTGCCGGAGCCGTTCCCGGATGCGTGTGGCGTCGGCGGCGACAACGGCCTCGATGCCGAAACCACGTTCGACCCGCAGCTCACCGATCGCGCGCCACGTCATCCCGAGCTCACGGGCCTGCGCGGCCGAGCACACCAGCAGGTCCGCCGAGCCCAGCACCTCGGCTGTGGCCGCGGTCAGTGAGCCGGCGACGGTGACCTGGGCGGGTCGCAGTCCGACGGCGTCGCGGGTTCGCACGAGGCGGTCCCGGATGTGTGGAACATCGTCCTCCGGCTGGATCCAGACCCGACGCCGTGGTAACCGGCCGGATCGTCCCACACGCAGGCTTTCCAAGTAGACCGGCCCGGGGGCCAGCGCGGTAGTGCCGGCCACCCCCAGTGGAACGCTCCACACACCGGTATCGGCGGGCACCGCCGTGACGGCCGCCCGTACCTGGTGCGTGCGCACCAGCTCGGAACGTTCGCCGGGTGGAGCCGGGCGAAACTCGAGGAACAGCTCGTGAGCACGTGCTTCGGAGTCGAGTTCGGCCAGGTCTCGAGTGGTGCAGGTTTCGGGGACGGCGATCCGTAGCGGACGGAACCTGGCGTGGTGGGCGTCCTGCTCCAGCACGTCGGCGAGCCGGGCCAGGCGTCGTGCCGAGGGGAGCATGTCCCTGCCGAACGGCGTCAGTACCGCCTTCCTTCCCGAACGGTCGAACAGCAGCCCACCGAGATGGCGTTCCAGTGCCGAAACCCGACGGCTGGCCACCGACTGGGGAATGCCGGCCAGGGCGGCACCACGAGTGAAGCTTCCCGCTTCGCTGACTGCCACGAACGCCTTGCAACCACCTACCAGGTCCACAGCCACAGCTTATACGCATTCGGCATCGAATCATCCGTTCGTGACTTGTACAGGATGAGTCGGGATCGATGAGACTGCTCAGGACAAGCGACGACGAAAGGAACCGCCTTGTTCATACGGCGTGCCCGCGGAGCTCTGCTGGCTTCGGCGGCCCTGCTCACCCTGGTCGGCTGCACCGGTGTCGAGGCCGAGCAGTCAGCTCCGCCACAGAACTCGACGCCCGCACCCTCCGCCGCTTCCGTCTCCCACGAGGACTTCGAACGACTCGAACGTGAATTCGACGCTCGCCTCGGTGTCTACGCCGTCGACACGGCGACGGGTCGGGAACTGTCCCACCGTGCCGATGAACGCTTCGCCTACGCCTCCACGCACAAGGCGCTGACGGCGGGCGCGGTGCTGCGGCAAACCTCGCTGGAAGGACTCGACAAGCGGATCACCTACGATCGCGCCGATCTCGTGGCGTACTCGCCGATCACGAAGAAACACGTCGACAGCGGTATGACCCTGCGTTCCGTGCTCGATGCCGCCGTGCGCTACAGCGACAACACCGCCGCGAACCTCATGTTCGACGAGCTCGGCGGCCCCGAGGGGCTCGGCGCGGTGCTGCGCGAGATCGGTGACACCACCACCCACGTCGACCGGATCGAGCCAGAGCTCAACGCGACCGAACCCGGTGACATCCGCGACACCAGCACCCCGCGCGCACTGGCCACCAGCCTGCGTGCTTTCACCACCGGAGACGCGCTGTCGAAGGACGGACGAGCCGTGCTCAACAGGATGCTGCGCAACGTCACCACCGGTGACGAGCTCATCCGGGCCGGAACCCCGGACGGCTGGCGGGTCGGGGACAAAAGCGGCGCCGCCGACTACGGCACCCGCAACGACATCGCCGTACTGTGGCCACCGGAGCGGGCACCCATCGTGCTCGCGGTGCTGTCCGACCGGGACGCGGCCGACGCCGAGTACGACAACGCGCTCATCGCCCGAGCGGCCGAAGTGGCGCTGCGGTCCTTCCGATGAACGCTCGGACATCGGCGCGAGTGGCACCAGTACACTCCGTCCGGCGATGACAACGCGCTGTCCTGTCAAACGGGACGGGCCGATGTTGACGGATGTGGCATGACGACGATCGAGTGGGCCGATTTCGAACGGGTCGAGCTTCGAGTGGGGACCGTCGTCGCCGCCGAGCCGAATACGGCAGCACGCAGCCCCTGCTACGTGCTGTCCGTCGATCTCGGTGAGCACGGCGTGCGCACGTCCAGCGCCCAGATCACCGACTACTACACGCCCCGGGACCTGCTGGGGCGGCAGGTGCTGTGCGTCTGCAATTTCGAACCCAGACGCGTAGCGGGCGTGAAATCGGAAGTGCTGGTCACCGGTGTCCACGACGAGCACGGGGGCGTCGTGCTCGCCGGCTTCGACTTCCCCGTCCCGAACGGCCACCGCCTCGTCTGAGGCGGCTCGCGCGGACTTTTCGTCAAGCATGAGTCCCGGATCCTGCTGCGTCGACATCACCGACGGCGGTGGAACATTCTTTCCCGCTCGTCGGTGATGTTTCCCAGACGGAGCGTGGCGGTTCCGTGCACTCCCGTGGTTGTCGAGCTGGCGGAACTCCTCGAACAGCGGATTCGCGAGTCGGCTCTCCCGCCATCGAGTTCCCGCCGACGGCAAGGGCCAGCTGACCACGTTCCTCCGGTGGCCATCAGCAAAAGGTCCGCAATGGATATTTCCACCACGGACCGCTGCTTTCCATAGTTGTCGCGAATCGGATGCGGCCAACGGAAGGAAGAACATGAGGGTCCTGGTGATCGGTGCGGGCGCGGTCGGCGGCTGTGCCGCGTTACGGCTCGCCGAAGCCGGTGTCGAAGTCACACTGCTGACGCAGCAGGAGCCCGCCGACACGCTGTCCGCGCACAGCTTCGGCTGGGTCAACGCCATCGACAACAAGCACACCGGCTACTACGAGCTGAGTGTCGAGGCGTTGGCGGCACACGAACGTCTGGCCGCCGACACGGTCGACGCGCCGCAGTGGTCGTTCCGGAAGGGCAACCTGCACTGGGGCTCCGACGAGGCGAGCGCGGATGCCCAGCGCCTCGTCGCCGAGAGGTACCACGAGCTCGGCTACCCGGTCGAGGGGAAGATGCCCTCCGAGGTGCTCCGTGACCTGGAGCCGGGATTGAGTCTGGAAAACGTCGTCGGCCCCGTCCACTTCTACCCGAACGACAGGCACGTCCTCGGTGGCCTCATGCTGTCCGCCGTGCTGGCCAGGGCCCGCACGGCAGGTGTGCGGGTGCGGAGCGGTGAGCGGGTCGAGGCCGTGTCCGGTTCCAGTGTCCGGCTGATGAGTGGGGCGGAGATCACCGCCGACGCCGTGCTGTGCTGCGCGGGTCGGGGCAATGTGGATCTGATACCCGACCTGCCGTTGCTGCCGCCCGGCGTTCCGGAACGGCTGACTCGTGGCCTGCTGGTGCGCACCACACCAGTGGCCGAGCCGGTCACCCGGGTGATACACGCACCTGGGCTGAGCATCCGGCCGCACACCGGCAACCGGTTGGTGCTGCACTGCCATGACTTCGACCGCACGCTCACCGAGGACCCCGATGCGGACGCCCTCGCGCAGCGGGTACTCGCCAGGTTGCCGCACGTGTTGCCCGGTGCGGCCGAGGCCCGGGTGGAGAACGTCTTCGTGGGCGTGCGCCCGATGCCCAGTGACGGCATGTCCATCATCGGCCCAGTTCCCGGGAATGACGGTTGCTACGTGATCGCCACCCACAGCGGCGTGTCGCTGGGCCCGGTACTCGGCGAGATCGCGGCCCAGGAAGTGCTCGGCACCCCGCACCCGCTGGCCGAACCGTTCCGCCCGACACGCTTTTGAACCAGCCGGGCATGAGTGCACGGCACGTTCCCGGGCAGTGCGCGGACACGGCGAGCACGATGCCGCACCGGCCAACGGGATCGAAGCCGCGCTGGTCCGGGTATGCACAGCTCTCGCCGCACCACAGCTGTCGGTCGGTGCTGCGCGGGCTGCCCGGCGGTTTCGAGTTGACCTTGCCCTCGGGGGCAGGGTTTAGCGTTCGTGGTGGTGACAGGGATGCGGATCGGTGAAGTGGCCCGCAGGGCCGGCGTGACGAGCAAAGCGGTGCGCTACTACGAGTCGCTGGGTTTGCTCCATCCCGCGCGGCTGGCCAACGGTTATCGGAATTACGGGGAGCACGACGTGCGGCTGGTGCGGCAGATCCGGGAGCTCGGTGAGCTCGGAATTCCCGCGGGACGTAGCCGGCCGTTCCTGGACTGCCTCACGGCCGGTCACGGGCACGCCGACGACTGCCCCGCCTCACTTGCCACCTACCGGGACGCCATCGACGAGCTCACGCACCGCATCGACGAACTGACCACCCGCCGGGCGGCGCTGCGCGAGCAGCTCGCGCGGGCCGCCCGCCGCAGCGAGGTTGATTCGCAGGCCGACACGGTTCGGCAAGCGGGAGCCCACCCGGCCCCGGCCGATGACTCGCCCGCGCCTGCCGGCGGCAGCGTCAGGGAGCTGCCCGGCACGCCGATGCCGCGTCTGCCGTTGCGTGACACCCAGGGCGGGACGGTTCGCCTCGACGAACTCGGAGCGGGGCGCACAGTGGTTTATGTCTACCCGCTCACCGGCAGCCCGCGGGTCGATCTGCCCGACGGTTGGGACACGATCCCCGGAGCACGTGGCTGCACTTCCGAGGCGTGCGGTTTTCGCGATCACCACCGGGAACTGCTGACAGCGGGCGCGGCAGGGGTGTTCGGCCTGTCCAGCCAGCACTCCGAGTACCAGCGTGAACTGGTCGAACGGTTGGCCCTGCCGTTTCCGATGCTGTCCGACCCCACGCACAACCTGGCCCGAGCGCTCGGGCTTCCCACGTTCCGGGCGGATGGGCTGCGGTTGTACGAGCGGCTGACCCTGATCGTGCGCGAGGGCCTGGTCGAACACGTCTTCCACCCGGTCTCCGCGCCGCGAGAGCACGCCGGGCAGGTGTTGACCTGGTTCCGGGAGAACACTCTGCCGAGGAACCAGATCTAGTGGTCCTCGACAACCGTGATCGCGGCGGCCGGGCACAGTGTCGCGGCCTCATGGACCCGCGCCCGACGTTTCGGTGCCGGTGACTCCTCGAGCAGGAAAGCGACTCCGTCCTCGTCACGTTGATCGAAGGTTTCCGGGGCGCTCATGACGCACTGCCCGGCGCCGATGCATTTCTCCTCGTCGATCTCGATTTTCATCGTGCCTCCGTTGGTTCTTCGCCAGTTGGACAGAAAACCGTCTTGATCGTACGCCGACACCACTCCGAGAGGATCGTCTCAACGGAGGCGTGCGCGAAGTGACAGTGAAACTCCGAACGTGACCACCGGCCCTGATATCGGTCCGAGGGCGGCCGACCGACAGCCCGAGGCCACACGCGAGCTGCTGCCACACACCGGCGCCGAGCAGGAACGCGTCGCCGTCGAGACCGGCGGCCCTGTCGGTGCCCGCCGGTAGAGTCCGACTTCTCAGTGGTCGACCGACACGAGATGCCGAGGTGCGTTCCGATGCCCAGCCTGCCCGACCGGCCCCGTTCCGCCCTGCTCGTCATCGACATGCAGCGCGGTGTCGTCGCCGAGGCCCACAACCGCGATGCCGTTGTCGCCAACATCGGTGCGCTCGTCGACCGAGCCCGCGCCGAAGCGGTCCCGGTGGTGTGGGTGCAGCACTCCGACGAGGAACTGGCCTTCGGCTCGCCCGAATGGGAATACGTTCCCCAACTCTCCCGGAACGACGACGAGCCGCTGGTGCACAAGCGCTACGGCGACTCCTTCGAGGAAACCGAGCTGGAGCCGGTCCTGGCCGCACGCGGGGTGGGACGGCTGGTGGTCACCGGCGCCCGGACCGACGCCTGCATCCGCGCCACACTGCACGGCGCGTTGGTGCGCGGCTACGACACCGTGCTGGTCGGGGACGCCCACACCACCGAGGACCTACGGCAGCTGGGCTCGCCGATCGGTGCCGCGGAGGCGATCGCCTACACCAACCTCTACTGGAACCACTCCGGTGCGCCGGGACGTGCCGCCCAGACCGTTCCGACCGATGGGGTCGGGTTCGAACCGGTGGGCTGAGCGCTCCTGGGGACAGCTCCCACCACGCAGCGGGTCGGGCGGCACGGCGCGTGGTGCTACTCGGTCCGATCCGGACGAGTACCACCACGTGAATCGAGCCGACGCAGCACCCGCTCACTGACGCCCACGCAGCGGGCGGCTATCCCGACGTAGCGTTCGGCGAGCTCCTCCGGCGATACTGATCCGGCCGGGTCGTACCAGGTCACGATGGCCTGAAACATGCCGAGCAGCGCTCGTGCGGTGTCCGTGACACCAGCGGTGTCGAAAATCCCCCGCTGTGTACCCGTGTGCAGAATCGTGGCGAACAGGGTCTCGATCTCCTTGCGAAGCGCCGCGTAGTGTTCCCGGTTGACGGAGTCGAGGTGCCGCAGCTCGGAGTCCAACGAGGCCCACTGCAACCGATGTGTCATGCACAGCACGAGGCACTCGACCAGATTCGCGAACCGTTCCACGGGGTCCTCGCTGCTTTCGGCGACCGCCTGGTGAGCACGGGTGACCAGTTCCCGGAGGCCGGACTCCAGCAGCGCGGCGAGCATCGCCTGCTTGTTCTCGTAGTGGTAGTACAGCGCGGGTACGGTGACCCCCACCCTGTTGGCGATCATCCGCACGGACGTTCCGTGGTACCCGTGCTCGTGAAACATCTCCAGGGCGCCACGCAGGATCGGTGACAGCTCCTCACCGGCGAACACGCGCCAATCGGATGTTGACACGGCCGCGGCGGGGTACCGTGAAGCTCGCACGGCAGACATCCCATCACACACGTATCCGCCGACTCCGCCCCTGTGCGGCGAAGCGGGGCGAACCACTTCAGTTCGCGAGCACGTTCAACCGCTCGTCGAGGATCGAGTGCGCCTCGGTGATGATCCTGTCCACCAGCTCCGCGACGGTGGGAATGTCGTTGATCAACCCGAGCACGAGACCTGCGCTCCATATGCCGTGGTCGGGGTCACCGGTCTCGTAGACCTGGCTGCCCCGCGCACCGGAAACCAGTTCCCTGACGTCTTCGAACGCCCCGCCCGAGTCCAGGATCCGCACGACGTCGCGGCTGACCGCGTTCCGCGCGACACGTGCTGTGTTGCGCAACGGTCGAAAGATCAGCTCGGTGTCCAACTCGGAAGCTCGCACCATCTGTTCCTTGATCCGTTCGTGAACGGGGGCCTCGCTGGTGCACAGAAATCGGGTTCCCATGTTGATCCCGTCGGCGCCGAGAGCCAGCGCGGCGAGCAGACCGCGGGCGTCTCCGAAGCCGCCGGAGGCGATCATCGGAACATCGATCGCGTTCGCAGCCGCCGGGATCAGCACCAAGCCGGGAATGTCGTCCTCACCCGGATGGCCCGCGCACTCGAAACCGTCGATGCTGACCGCGTCCACTCCCACACGCTGTGCCTTGACGGCGTGTCGAACGCTCGTGCACTTGTGCAGTACCCGAACTCCGCCCTCGTGGAAGACCGGCACGTGCTCGGCCGGGTTCGCCCCGGCCGTTTCCACCACCGGCACGCCCGATTCGACGATCGCTTGGCGGTACTCCTCGTACGGCGGTGGGTTGATGGAGGGAAGGATCGTCAGATTCACACCGAACGGTCGATCCGTCATCTCCCGGCACCGAGCGATCTCCTTGACCAGGTCCTCGGGGCTCGGTTGGGTGAGTGCGCTGAGGAATCCCAGCACTCCGGATTCCGCGGCCGCCGCGACCAGTTCCGCGCGGCCCACCCACTGCATCCCGCCGAGGGTGATCGGGTGTTCGATTCCGAACATGTCACAGAAGCGCGTTCGCACGGCATGTCTCCTGGTGCCTACTCGGCGATGTGGTGGTCTCGGGACGCTGGGGAAAGCGGAATACGAGTAACGGGCGTCACAGGTCAGCGCGGTGCCATGCGCAGGACGCCGTCCAGTCGGATCGTTTCCCCGTTGAGCATGGGGTTTCGACCTGTCACCACTGCTGAACTTCCCTCGATCAGCATCCCGATTCCTCCCGAACGGTCCGGTCGGTGCCCCTGCGGACCTCCGACGGAGGAACCGCCACGTGTCGAGGTCGTGTCTCGATCGAGCACCCGCGGAGCTTACTTATCGCTCGCTAAGTATTGATCTCACGCTATGGCCCGGGGCGGTGGGTGTCAAGAACGTTCGCCGCGGTTTCCGAGAGGAGCTCGTGCCGGACGCGGCGACGAATGGCCCCGGAACCTGCGTCTCGGAACGTGTCGTCGACGGCGACGAACATCCGCACACACCGCTCGACCATTCGTTCTCCGAGATGCGGATCTCCGCTCATCCAGGCCGACAACGACCGCACCGGCCCACCGATCGTGACGAGTTCCAGCGGTAATGGGACGAGGCGCCGGCCGAAGTGGCCCTCGACGACACGATCGGCTGTGCGGGCTCTTCGTCCCGGATTCTTCCTTGGCCCTGTGCTCCTGAAGCTGTCCTGAGGGGCAGAGTAGGTCGGCGGGTCAGTCGGTATCGAGACCAGGGCGGGCTCGGGTGGTTCCAGTCAGTCCGTGGTCAAGATAGATCCGCTCGTCAGCGACGCCGAGCTCGGTCAGGCGCTGTTGTTGGGCGGTGCGGTCTTGTTCGTCGGCGGAGCAGCCGGTTGGCCTTGATGAGAGGCGAGAGAGTCGCTGCCCAGCTAATCCGCATCGGCGAACGGGCGCTTTTGTCGGTGGGAGCTGATTAACTAGCCGAATGTTCGAAACTCTCGACGAGCTCCGCAGCCTTCAAGTCCTGCTCGACACGTCTTGGACTGACTCCAGCAGCCACCTCAAATCGATCATCCGGCCAGGTGAAAGTACCTTGGACGCCGAGCAGGTCGTCCGAGTCTGCCAAGGCATGTGCACCCTGGCCATTGCCACGGTCACCCGGCATGGTGAGCCACGCATCAGCGGCGCCGACGGGCACCTCCTGCACGGCCGTTGGATCGTCGGCACCCACCGTCAGGCCGCTAAAGCCCGTCATCTCGCGGCGCGGCCCGGCATCAGCGCGACCTTCATGCGCGGCGAGCAGCTCGGCATTTTCACGCATGGACACGCCGTTCCGCTGAACTCCGAGGGGACGAGCAGCGACCCGACTTGGCCGACAATCCGCGACTACCTCGTCAACCACTACGACGGCGACGGCGACGATCCGTTCTGGGACGAGAACGTGTGGTATCGCATCGACCCCAGCTGGATGGTCGCCTACAGCGCCGACCCCGTCAGGCTGCTCGACCAACAACCGTCAGTCTGAAGAGAGCTCGCGCGGGTCCATCTCAGGCCGTCACTCCGGGGCCAGTCGAGGTTGACATCTTCACGTCCAGAAGTTGACAGCGCGATCCATGTCGGCCACGCCGATCACGGGAATCCCGAGCCTGAGCACAAGGTAAGGCTACGACGGTGCAGCTCGGGTCTCGCAAACCGCCCCCTCAGCGGGACGGGATCCCTGGGTGGCCCGAGACCGCGCCGATCCGAGGTCGGATATTCAGCGCCTGGTCTCGTACCTGGTCAGAAGCACGTCGTCGGGAAACGTCCGGATCTCCACCAGGTTCAGATTCACCCAGTTGTCCAGGGCCGTGAAGAACGGCGTGCCGCCGCCCACCAGGATCGGGTGGGCGACGATCGCGTACTCGTCGATCAGCCCGGCCCGCATGGCCGCCGCAGCAAGGGTGGCGCCGCCGACATCCATGGGACCGCCATCCTCAGTCTTGATCCGGGTGATCTCGGTTACAGCGTCGCCGGTGACCAGGCGGGCGTTCCAGTCGACTGCGCTGGTCGTCGAGGAGAACACCACCTTCGGCATGTTCCGCCAACGACGGGCGAACTCGATCTGCGCCGGTGTGGCGCCAGGCTGCTGGTCGGCGGTCGGCCAGTGGGAGCTCATCGTCTCCCACAGTTTGCGCCCGTACAGCGCCAGGCCCGTCTCCCCCACCCGGTCGGACCACCACTGGAACAGCTCGTCGCTCGGCACGCTCCAGCTGAGGTCGTCGCCGGGCGCGGCGATGTAGCCGTCCAGGCTCAGGTTCATGCCAAAAGTCAGTTTCCGCATGGCGTCAGCCTCCCGTGAGTCCGTATTCGGCGTACAGACCAACACGGCGCGGATGATTCATCGGCCAGGCCACAGTGAGGGCCGGTTGACCACCACGCCGAGCGGATGCTGCGTACGGAAGGGAAGCCCTTACGCACACCCGCAGACGCAGCGGGTGGCGTGCCGTGGCCGGGGGAAAGCTGCGTGGCAAGCAGCCCAAGCTCTCGCCCAAGCAGCAGCACGAGCTCGCACTCCGTCCAGCACCTATTCCTGTCGCGGCACCAGCACTGGTGGTCGGGACGGCGCCGGCCGGGGCACCGGTAGAACTCTCGAGGTTGACCACAGCACTCCCCGTACGACACCGAGCTCACGGAGAACATCGTTTTCCCCCACCCCACCCACTCCCGATGACCGCGATCCGGCGCACACCACGATCGAGCAGTCCCCAACCTGCGGCCCGACGTAGGAACCGGGGACTCCGCCGCCACGGATGCCGTGCTAACGACCTGTGATCAGCGGGTGGAATGACCATGGGCGCTCATGGTGTGCCGGTCTCATCGGGGTCCGGAGGCTGCTCGGCCGGATCGTGGAGCAGGGCCGTGAGCAGACGGTTCCGGAGATGCTCGTCGGTCTCGTGCGGTTGGAGAAGGACCTCGTGCAGGTTCCGTAGTCGGGTCCTGGCCTGGGTCAGTTCGCTGGTGACGGTCTCGGCGGTTGCCCGTGCGGTGGCGGCGTCGGCAGCTGCGTCGGTAGCCAGCTGGTGGACCTGGCTGAGTTGGGATTCGGCCTGTTCGGCACGGGTCTCGGCGTTGTCCGCGCGAGTCAGCGCTTGGTTGAGGTGAGTTTGGGCCTGTTCGACGCGAGTCTCGGCGGCCTGGGTGGCCGTCTGGGCGGTGTCGCGGGCGTGCCGGAGGTCTGCCTCGGTGGTCTCGTGCGTTCGGCGCTCGGTCTCCAGCGTGGACCGCAACGCGTCACGTTCGGCCTCCAGGGCGGCGATGCGTTCGCGCGCCTGGGTCAGCTCGGTGGTCGCGGTCGCGGCACGCTCCTCGGCCGTGGTGGCGCGGTCGGTGGCGGCTGTCGCGGTGGCCTCGTGCGCGGCGGCCTGGGTTTCGGCCCGGTGCTGTGCGTCGATGGCGGCGGCTCGCTCCGAGCGGGCCTGCTCGGCCTCGGACCGGGCTTGCTCGGCTTCTCCTCGGGCTTCGGTCGCGGCGGTTTCGGCCTCTGATCGGGCCTGCTCGGCGAGTGCTTGGGCCTGCTCGGCCTCGGTACGAGCGTTCTCCGCGATTCGGGTTGTCTCGTGGGCTTCGGCGGCTTCGGCGCGAGCGCTGGTGGCGGTTGCCGCGGCGGTGCCCAGTTCCTCGGTGACCTGGCCGCGTACCTGTTCCAGGGCAGCGTGCAGCTCGGACAGTGGAGCGGCGAGGGCGTCGGCGGCTCGGGCGAAGTCGCCGGCCGCGCTGTCCAACGTGGCACCGGGGGCGTCGCCGAAAGCCTCGTGCAGGGCGGACTGGGCGGCGGCGAGTTGTTTGCAGGTCTTGCCGCCGGGCCAGGTGCGGTCCGGGCAGTACTCGGGAGGTCGACCACCCCGGGGGCCGGCGGGAGGCAGTGGGGCGCGGCAGACGGCCAGCTTGCACCGGCCCTGCGGGGCCGTGTCGTCGGTGGCAGTTTCCATGATCCATCAGCCTAGTTTTAAGTTATATATATCGCAACATTGGTTTTGAGTTTTATTATAAATAACTACCTTTGCTACGAAAATGTTGTTTTGTTGCTAACCTCGATGAGACGTGCCGCAGGAGGATTCGAAAGGTGAAAATGACTAAGAACAGCCCGCTGGAGCGAGCCGCATCGAGGACGCCGAAAACTGGGCACCCCCATGAACCGTGGCCCGGCGCCGAACAACCGGTACGACTGCTGGCCGCCATCGCCGACTGGCTGGCCGGTTACGGCAATGCCGCCACCCGCCGCACCTACGCCACCGGCCTCGGCCTGCCCGCGGGACGCGAGGAACTGGCCGACTGGGCCGCCGCGGAATCAGGCCCACCCGGCTGGGGGGCCACGGTGGATGCCTACGCCGCAGTCCTCGGTCTCGACCCGCGGACACCGACTCCGCAGACGACCACCCGACGCCCTCCGCCCGCGGCACCGGGAAAACTGCGCGAGCTGCACTGGCTGCGGTGGTGCGCCGCTCACCGGATCGATCCCCTGTCAGCCCACAGCGCCCACGTCAAAGCCTGGCTGGACGAACTGGCCACCGCCGAGGCGGCCCGCACCACTCGCGAACGCATGCTCGCCACCCTCAAAGCCCTCTACGCACACCTCGCCGAAACCGGTTTGACCAGCGGTAACCCGGCAGCGCTCAACCGTCGCCGCCTCGGGCTGTCCGGAAACCGCGAGACCGGCCACGCGCTGAACCTCACCGTGGAGCAGGTGCGCGCGCTCTACACCGCAGCGGCCACTCCTCGACGCGGCGCCTCCCCGCAGGACACCGCCCGCGCCACGACCGTGGTCGCCCTGCTGACCCTGGGGCTGCGCGTCAGCGAGATGTGCGCTCTCAACCGCTCCGACCTGCACACCACACGCGGTCGCCGCGCGCTGCGTGTCCCCGGTAAGGGCGACAAACCCCGCATCGTCTACCTACCCGAGAGCGTCGAGACCACCCTGACCGACTACCTGCACACTCGCGACGCCACCCAGCAGAGCAACCGTCCAGCCCCACGCGGCCAGACCAGCTCCGGTCCCCAACCTCTGATCAGTACTCGCAGCGGCCGTCGATGCACCCGCCAAGGGCTGTGGCAGCTGCTGCGCAGGCTGGCGGGAGCCAGCCCCGAACTGCGCGAGATCGCCGAAGCGCTCCACCCCCACGCGCTGCGTCACTTCTACGTCACCACCGCCGTCGAATCCGGTGCCGCCCTCGCCGATGTCCAGGCCGACCTCGGTCACACCAGCATCGCCACCACCCAGAGCGTCTACAACCACGCCGCCCGCCACCCCGAACGCAGCGCCGCCGACCTCGTCGCCACCACTCTGCACTCGACCACCGAGGTCACCGACCCCACGACGGAACCGGATGAGGACGAAGAGGAGTGACGAACGAGAATCTCACCGCATGGGCCAATAAAATCACGGTGACGGATGTTCCGCAGGCGGCGGAGGAGATGTCTCATCACACCGCCTGCGGGGCGGGACAAAGTTTCAATGGGACAGCGGCAGGCAAGTAGCTGTGCGACCTCCGAGATTCCAGCAAGGTCCGTGGCCATGATCGACCGGATCATGCCTCGTAGTCGAGACCGGACCTCGTCACAGGACGCGGTGGCCGTGGTGGCCCCTGGGCCCAGTCGTCCCGGGGCTCCCGCGAACCGCAAGGTAGGGGTTGCTGGTTGGTGTTGGTGAGGTAGCCGTAAACGGTGGTGCGGGGCACGCCGGACGATTCGCTGCACGGTGAGTTTCGCTCGCCGTCCGCCTTGAACCAACCGGCAGCCGACACCACCCGACAAAATCACCAGATCGATCAAACCGAAATACGATCAGCAACAGCAGTAACGAGTCAGGGTTCTGCACCGAGCCTCATCACAGGTCAACACTGGTTTCCTCCATCCGTGTGGAACGCCCGTGTAGCCGAGCGTCGCTCAGTCCCGGCGAGCTGATGTGTTCGGCTCCGGAACAGATCGGGGCACTCCAGCAGCCCGAGTCCGTCCTCGACGAACTCGCCGGTTTAAGCCCAACGTTGGAGATTGACCGCGCGTAGAAGCCGATCTTGTTTCCCTCGGCGACGAGCACAACCCAGTGCCCGCGTTCGGTGTCCCGGCCGACCTTCGGGTCACGGAAGTGCGGCACACCGGGGGTGGGCGGCACCGGTCCGTCTCCCAGTGGTGAAGGTGTGGCCGGAGTCGGTCGAATACCAGAGGAACTGCGCCTGTGCGTCACCGTTGGCGTGATCGCGCTGGGTGGCGAGCACGATAACGCTGCCCGCTCCGAAACCGGCGGTATCGTCGGTGTCAACGATCGCCGAGCCGGACCACAGATCACCGTTGGCCGTTGTGCTCTTCGGAGTCGCGATCCTTCATCGCGGAACACCATGTTGTCCTCGGTCTTGGCCAGTCACCACGTGGTGCTTGACCCACTGCTGGCGTAGTCCGCGTTGTACAGGTAGTAGTAGTACGTGCCGTTGATGAAGACGGGACGTTGCGGATCATGCTTCCATTCCTTCGGGACGGTAAAGTGGAAATCCGACCGGTGGGTTTCCAGAGAAGTCGGGCGGTCTCCCCGGTAGGCGGCATCGTCCACACAGTCGTTCCCACCGCGGCGAGCCGGAACAGAACTCTTCGGGACATGTCGAACATGGCGCTTCCCATGGTTTCCCTGCCGCCGTCGAGAACGTCCTCTCGACTGCCTGGCTCGTGCGCCCGCGCAGTGTGGTCGGGCGACGTTCTCCAAGCTGGATCCCTTGGTCTCCGGCAGATTCCGGTCCGGGTAGGCCAGCCCCAGCCCCCGGTCGTAGCCAACCGGGCCCCTGACGTGAGTGAGGAGGAACCGGACGCTGTGGACGACGCGTCCGTTTCCACCATCTACGGCCCTCCGCGCCTGGGATGCCCCGCTCAGTCCAAGCTCTGGATCGGAGCAGACCTCGCGGCGCGGAATTTCCATCTTCGGGGTGGCACGCGCCGCGCCGTGCATCAAGAGTCGAGTTGAGTGCTTTCTGTCCGTGCTGGTATGGGAAGCTGGCGGTCTCAGTGGGCGTCGAGTTCGTAAAGTTCCCACGAGTTCAGGGTGACCTCGCCGTTCTCGGCGAACGGACGCACGCGGTTGCCGCGCGGCTGCGGGAACACAAGGTCGGTGAGTACGACCTGGCCACGATCACCGAACACTTCTACGCAGCAGCGGTCCAGCAGAATCCGCATCCGCACGACGCCGTCGTTCGGGATGTGCTCGACTGAGTGCCGTGCCGGGAACCCGTCGCTGACAGTGGCGCCCGAGGCGGCTCGGTCGACGAAAAGCTGCCGAGCAGTGACATCGTAGCCGACGCGGGTGACCTGGTCGCTGCCGGTGAAAACCTCCAACCCGAACGACGTCGCTGAGGCACCGGCGAGCTGGAACTCGGCGGTCATGTCCAGCTCGGATCCACGATACTCCGGCGCGTCGGAGACCGCGCCGGACCAGCGTCGTGGTCTCCTGCGCACCCGTTCCAGTTCTGCGACTGGTCGCTGGGCCAGTCGCAGGTCGGTATCGGTTTCGATGAGGAGCAGTTCCCGCGGTACGGACATGCTGCCCCGCCACGGTGAGGTGGGGACGTCGCTGGCGTACCGCCAGTTGCTCATCCAGCCCAGCCACAGGCGGCGGCCGTCCGCCTCGGGGATGTTCGACCAGGTCACGGCCGCGTAGAAGTCCGCGCCCTGATCGATCCACCGGACTTCGTCGGAGTCGCCGTCGTTATGGAACCGGGTCCCGTCGAACTCACCCAGAAAGTACTGCGTTCCGGATCCGCCGGCCGGACCGCCCGGGTTGATGCTGACTATGAGGACCCACTTGCTGCGGCCGGGGTGCCCCTCGACGGGGAGTCGGAACAAATCGGGGCACTCCCACACACCGCCGTGTGCCCCCTGGTCGGCGCCGAACTCGCTGAGCCGCTGCCAGTTCAGCAGGTCGGGGGAGGCGTAGAAACCGATCCGGTCCCCCTCGGCCAGCGACATGACCCACCGCTGCGTCTCGTCGTGCCAGAAGACCTTCGGGTCGCGGAAGTCGGCCACACCCGGGTTCTCGATGACAGGGTTTCCGGAGTATTTCGTCCAGGTGCGCCCGCGGTCCGCGCTGTAGGCGATGCTTTGCTGTTGGGTCTCGCCTGCGCTGGTGTAGATCGCCACTAGGCCAGGTTCGGCGTCGAAGAGACCACTCGTGTTGTCGTGATCGACAACGGCGCTACCGGAAAAGATCGTGCCGAGTTCGTCGGGCTCGAGCGCGACCGGAAGTTCTTCCCAGTGCAAGAGGTCGTGGCTGACCGCGTGGCCCCACGACATGTTTCCCCACTGATCGTCGTAGGGATTGTGCTGGAAGAACAGGTGGTACTCGCCTCGGAAGTAGACCATGCCGTTCGGGTCGTTCATCCAGTTGCGTTGCGGCGTGAAGTGCACGGTGGGACGCCAGTAAGGGGTGCCTGAGCTCTCGCCCGCGATCGCAGCTCGTGGCTGTGGTGCGATGAGTCCGGTCGTGACGAGCACACCGGTTCCGAGTAGGAAACCACGCCGCCCGAGGTGAGCCGGTCGGTGAACTTCGAACGGGTTGTCGGGGTGATGCATACCGACCTCCTTATCCTTGTCACGCTGGCAACGGCACCAGCGGTGGTTTGGTGTTGGCTGCGCGCCGAGCACGCCGAAAGTCGTCCAGCTCCAGAACAGCCCGGTCATGGTGACGACGTCGATGGAGCTCGGCACCGAGCTCGAGACGGTGACGTCCGGCGTCCAGTACGTCGCCGTACCCAGCCCGGTCTGCCGTGCCGCGCACCGCCATCGGGAACTCGCTGTTGAACATCCAGATGGTCGGGTGGCGGCGAATGCCGTTTCGGCGAAGCTGAGTCCGGTGAGGACACCCCCTGCGATCATTGGGCGCAGCGAACGAAGTGGACATAAGCAGGAACCCTTTTCGGCACGGACAGTTCGTCCCCGGGACCTCTCATCTCACGGCGACGCACAGGATCTCTGGGCGCACGCAGAGATACGGACTCGAAGCCGGGTCAACGGGTTGATGGCCAGCACAGTGACCGGTTTCGACTGGTTCTGTGTGACTTTGGTTTTGGTATTGACCGAGTATGCTTGCTGTCGCGGTGTTGTCAATGGGGCGGTCTCCGCTCGGCGGAGAATCATGATCATCCAAACCGAGCCCTCATCCGAGCTCACGAGCCCGCTGCGAGCTCGTTCTTGAACACAACGTGGCTCAGAAAACTGGGCAACGGCGGTTCCCACCGTTGCCGCCCCTTCCATGGGATCCCGGGGTGTGTGCTCTCCGGAGACGTTCGAATCTGGATAGGCGTCGGGCTCTGTTCGCTCTCGACACGTGTCCGTACGTGCAGCTGGTGGTCGGCGAATGCCTGCGGGGTGCACCCTTGCCACCGTCGAACCCTGTGCATCGCAGGGCCTTCGTCGAGGTTGCCTTCATCGGCCCCGAAAGGGGCATCGGTCTAGGGTGGAATGACGACTCCGGACCAGTCCGAGCTGATGTCGAGCGGAGCACGATCCAGTGCGCGCAGAACCGTCCTACTTGTCGATACGGAAGTCGAGTGACGGTAGCTGCTACATCGCTTTCGGGAGGTACGGCGACCGCACCTCTCTAAAGCGTGTGGCGACCGACTATCTTTCCGGCCGGGACGCATCCGCTGTCCGAGACCGCAAACCCAGTCGCGGACGCCGCTGCTGCCTGCCCCGTGGACAAAACGAAGTACGTATCAGTCGCTGCCGGATAGACCAGGAGCAGGCCTGGATCCCCTGGTGGAGGGGTGCGGTGATGACGCCGGGCGCTCACCCGAGCCCCGCTGGACCAATCGGGTCGGCAAGGAGATCCGTTCTGGTGTACCGGTGCCTTCCCTGATTCTCCGGAGCGCGATCTGGCCGGCGTAGTTGCCCATCTCTCGGGGATCGTTGGTGACCACGCTGATGCCCAGGGTCTCGCCGAGGTCGAAGTCGTCGAAGCCGACGAAAGCGCACGTCGGGTCGTCTCGCAGTAGTGTGCTGACCGCCCCGATGCTGATCCTGTTGTTGAGGGCGATGATGGCGGTCGGAGGGTCGTCACGAGCGAGTAGGTCGGCAGTGGCGGAGGCGGCGGACGTGGCATCGTGGATGCTCGTCAGGATGAGCGTTTCATCCGGGGCTATACCTGCTTCGGTCAGCGCCTCGCGGAATGCGGTGAGTCGTTCGGTGGCGGTGAAGAGTTCGGGGCTGTCGGCCAGGGCAGAGATGCGTCGGTGGCCACGCGTGGCCAGCTCGTGGACCGCCTTCCGCACGTCGGTGTGGTTGTCCCAGAGCACACTGTCGGCGACCACCGTGACCGGCGGTCGGTCCAGGAAGATGATCGGCAGCCCCAGCTGCCGCTCCCCTTCGAGATAGCTGTGGTCGGTCGCGGAGGGAACCAGCATCAGGGCGGTGACCCGGCGTTCGAGCATCGCCTGCACGACGACCTTCTCCCGCTCCGGTTCGTCGTCGGTCGAGGCGATGATCAGTTCGAGGTCGTGCTCACGAAGGGCATGATCGACGCCTGCGGCGAGCTGGGAGTAGAACGGATTGTCGAGATTGCCGATGACCAGTCCCACGGCACCGGTACGCGCGCTCTGACGCAGCTCGCGGGCAAGTCGGTTCGGCCGGAATTTCAACGTCGCTGCCGCCGTGAAGACGCGCTCCCGCGTGTCGGAACGGACGTTGCTCTCGCCGTTGATCGCACGCGCGGCCGTCTTGGCACTCACCCCGGCCAGCCTGGCGACATCCTGCAGCGTGGTGCGCCCCTGCCGCGGAGGGATCTCAGCTGTCACGTCCGCCTCCTTCCTCGTCCTTGAGCCTAACCGCCAACGACGGCTTCGGTCTGGACCACCCGCATCATGTCTATCGATGACATACGTGTCGCTCGATGTTTCCGGTTTTTCCCTGACTAGGCACTTTTTGCCTTCCAGTGCCGGTGTTTTGGCGGCCACTGGTTGTGCAAGCACTCTGTATTCCCTGTTTGACATCGATGACATTCCTGCTAAGTTGACTCGCCAACTGTGGTTTCGGGCACAGCAACTCAGGCCACGGCCGGTCATCACGAAGGAGTGAACAGATGCCCAGTCCCGGCGACCGCGCCCATCTCGCCGCACAGCGCGCCGACCTCCTCCGGTTCGCCCAGGGCGCTCGTCACGAGCTCGGCTTCGGCTGGCTCGACGAGTCCGGTCAGCTCGTCGCGGAGCGACCCGTCGAATTGTGGATCACCTGCCGAATGACCCACGTCATGAGCCTCGGGGTACTTGCCGAAGAACCTCCGGCACCCGGCGGTCCCGATCAAGCCGTCCTCACGGATCTCGCGGCCCACGGCGTACGGGCGCTCACGAGTACCTTCGCCGACGAGGAACACGGCGGTTGGTTCGCCGCCGTGGGGCCACGCGGTCCGGTCGAGGACGCCAAGCAGGCCTATGCTCACGCGTTCGTGTGCCTGGCCGCGAGTTCCGCGGCGGCAGCGGGGATCTCCGGTTCCGACGCCCTGCTCCGCGAGGCCCTCGACGTACACGAACGCCACTTCTGGGACGACGAGGTGGGCCTGGCGGTCGAGGAGTGGGATCGTGCCTGGACGGTGCTCGACGACTACCGCGGCGTCAACGCCAACATGCACACCGTCGAGGCCTACCTCGCAGTCGGGGATGTACTCGGCGACGCGGTGTGGCACCACCGCGCCGGCCGGATCGCCGCCAACATCGTCGGCTGGGCCCGGGCCAACGACTGGCGTATTCCCGAGCACTTCGACTCCAGCTGGACACCGATGCTCGATTACAACCGCGACCGACCGGCGGATCCCTTCCGTCCCTTCGGCGCCACGGTCGGACACGGTCTGGAGTGGGCCAGGCTGCTCGTGGCGGTCGACGCCAGTCTGGGGCAGGCAGCCCCGGACGGTCTGCTCGAAGCCGCGGTCGCGCTCACCGAGCGGGCCGTCGCCGACGGATGGGCGGCCGACGGCGTCGACGGATTCGTGTACACCACCGACTGGCAGGGCCGCCCGGTCGTGCGGGAACGTATGCACTGGGTACTCGCCGAGGCGGTCAACACCGCCGAGACGCTGCGCCGAGTCACCGGCGACAACGCGTATGCCGACCACGCCGATCGTTGGTGGACCTACATCGACCGTTACTTCGTCGACCGCGAGCACGGCTCCTGGCGACACGAGCTCGGTCCCGACAACTTTCCCAGTGCCGAGGTGTGGGCCGGTAAGCCCGATGTCTACCACGCCTACCAGACGGCTCTGCTGCCCGAGCTCCCGATCGTGCCCTCGTTCGCCGCGGCGCTGGCCGACGGCAGTCGACCGGCACGGACCACGACCGCAGCCCCTGGCACCCAGCACCGGTCCGAGAAGGGTTTCCCGGCATGAAAGATCGCACCGCACCAACCCCCGCGGGCAACCTCGCAGGCAAGCAGCTCGTACTCCGAAGCGCCGTCATCGCCGCGCTCGGCGGCCTGCTGTTCGGCTTCGACACCGCCGTGATCTCCGGCACCACGGAGGCGCTGAAGCGGGTTTTCTCCCTGGGCGGGGCAGGCCTCGGCTTCACCGTCGCCACGGCCCTGATCGGCACCATCGTCGGTGCCGCCGCCACCGGGCTCGGAAAGCCGGCCGACCGGATCGGACGCAAGAAGGTCCTGTACGCGATCGGGATCCTCTACACGATCTCCGCCCTCGGCAGCGCCCTGGCCCCCGGCTGGGTGTCGTTCATGGTGATGCGCTTCGTCGGCGGCATCGGGGTGGGCGCGGCCGCCGCGGTCGCACCGATCTACAACGCCGAAGTGGCACCGCCGAAACTCCGCGGCCGCATGGTGGGGCTGTTCCAGTTCAACATCGTGCTCGGCATTCTGCTGGCCTACCTGTCGAACTACGTCGTGCTCCAGGTGGCACCCGAGACGACGGCCTGGCGGTGGATGTTCGGCGTCGAGGCGCTTCCCGCGCTCGCGTTCGTGCTGTTGCTGGCGCTGGTACCGGAGAGCCCACGCTGGCTGATGAAGGTGGGACGCGTGGCGGAGGCTGATCGCTTGATCATGGTCCTCGCCTCGGACGCGCACCAGGCACAGCTGGCCCGCGAGGAGATCATCGAGGCGAACGAGGCCGAGCACACCGAGCAACGAACCTCGTTCTTCACCCGCCCGCACCGCAAGATCATCCTGCTGGCGCTCGCGATCGCGGCTTTCAATCAGCTCTCCGGAATCAACGCGGTGCTCTACTACGCTCCCTCGATCTTCGAATCGGCCGGAATGGACGAAAGCGCCTCGTTCCTCAGCAGCGCCGGTGTGGGGCTGATCAACCTGATCTCGACGATGCTCGCCCTCGTCGTGATCGACCGGCTCGGACGGCGCAAGCTGATGCTCGTCGGATCGTTCGGTTACTTGCTCACACTGGGAATTCTCGCGGTGACCTTCCTCAGCCAGGGTGAGGCGTTCTCCGGCACGGCAAGCCTGCTCGTGGTGGTCATGGTGATGCTGTTCGTCGCCGCGCACGCTTTCGGTCAGGGTGCAGTCATCTGGGTGTTCATCTCCGAGATCTTTCCAACCTCGATTCGCGCACGAGGTCAGGCATTCGGCTCACTGACTCACTGGGGGTTCGCTGCCGCCATCTCCTGGATCTTCCCGTTGCTGGCAGAGGCGATCGGTGGCGGGATAGCCTTCACCTTCTTCTTCGTTTGCATGGTCGGCCAGCTCGTCTGGGTGCTGTTGCTGATGCCCGAGACCAAGGGCGTGCCGCTGGAGGAGATGAAGGACGTCCTCGGGCTGCGGCACAACCCGGAAACCCAGCTCGACGCTGGCAGGGTCCGGGGCGACTCCGACTCCTTGACCCATAACTGACCGAACACCGGCAGTGGGTGCCCCGGGTCGGCCTAGAGCAGTCACCCCGGGGCACCCCCATGCGCCGGCACAGCCCAGTGCCAGTGCCTGCGCCTCGGCCACGAAAGGTGATCCAATGCAGCAAGGAGCCCTCGTCGTGGGGGAGTCCCTGGTCGACATCGTGCACGAACGAGACGGATCAGTGATCGGTTATCCCGGCGGCAGCGCCGCCAACGTCGCGGTCGCCCTCGCCCGTCTCGGACGGCCGACCTGGTTCGCGACCAGCTACACCGACGACGATCACGGCCGGCTCATCGCCGACCACCTCGGGCGGGACCAGGTACGTCTGGCCACCGACGTCGCTGCCATCGACCACACCTCCGCGGCGGTGGCTACCATCGCCGCGGACGGGGCCGCACGGTACCGGTTCGACATCGATTGGCGGCTGAACCCACTCGCCCTGCCCGACAGCGTGCAGCCGGTCGCACTCCATGCTTGCTCCCTTGGAGCGGTACTCATGCCGGGCTGTGAGCAGGTCTACGAGCTTGTCGACCGCCTTCGCGTGGGCGCTCTGGTCAGCTATGACCTCAACGCTCGACCCGCCGTGACCGGATCAGGTCCCGAGGTGCTCGCCCGCCTGCAGCGCTTGGTCGCGATCAGCGACGTGGTCAAAGCCTCCGAGGAGGACTTGGATGTGCTCTACCCAGACCTCGATCACCTCGCTGCCGCCCGAGACCTCCTGGCACACGGCCCCCGCGCCGTGGTGGTCACGAAAAGCCACGAGGGTGCTCTCGTGCTGACACACAGCGGCACAGTGCATGCCCCAGCCCCGATGGGAGTGGTCGTCGCGGACACCATCGGCGCTGGAGACACCGTCGGCGCTGCCCTGCTCGACGCGCTCTGGGCAAAGGATGTAGTGGGCCACGACGCACGCACTCGGTTGGATGCGCTCACGCCCGACACATGGCGCGAAATCCTGACCTACGCCGGTCGCGCCGCCAGCGTGACGGTCTCGCGCCCCGGCGCGAACCCGCCCTATCGTGGTGAGCTCATTGCCGGGTGAGTTCGGGACCGGTTGTTGCCGCCGACGGGACGGCGGTCCGAGCTACGCCGGGACTACTCGCACCCTCGTGCACCCCTTGGCGAACACCCGTGCTCTGTCTCCGTGCTGTGATCATGTGGCCGGCTCCGACGCTGCTCACGTGATGGTGTCGAGGTCCAGGACGCCGGTCCGAGTCGAGCCCGAACCGGCCACAGGGGTTGATGTTCGACCAGAAAAGTGGAGTCAGGCCGTGCCGCGTCGGAAAACACCGCTCCGGCTTCCCGAGCTCGCGCACCGCTGTGAATTTGTCGATCTCGTACAGCATCGCACCAGCGCTTCCTGGTGCACGTCCGTCAATTCGACAGGGCAAACTTCCTCATAGCCTGTTCCTGAACTGATCTTGGTGTCTGGGCTGGGTGCGGGGACAATAAGGGACTCCTGGTAGATCGATTGGTGTCTAGTCAGTCGCCCTACCAAGGAGTCCCGGACAGCCGCCCGCAACCTGTTCGCACGCGTGACATACACCTGCCCCAGCCTGCGCTACCTGTGGGCCGACTCCGGCTGCACCGGAACTCTGCTGGACTGGGCGAGGCCCCTGTACGGAGCAGGCGGGGTGGGACCGTCATGATCTTTCGTTCGGACCGAACCGGACAGGAACTTTCCTGTGGGAGGATCAATCATATAGGCAAATATCGTCACGGTGACGTATGTTCATCAGGTGTGGAGAAGATGTCGCATCACCCCTGCCGCCCGGAAACCGAGGTTCCGATGGGACCGCTGCGGGCAAGTGCCCGTGTGACCTCGCAGGAATTCCATCCGGAGTAGGGGGCGTGGCACGGATCGGCCGGCGCATGATCCGTGGTCGAGGCCGGAACTCGTCATGGAAGGCGTGATTCCGCCTTCGGAGAGGAGTCCGACGACTGGTGTGAGCATCCGGAATCGCCTGCTCGCTCGGGCGCCACAAGTGCGTCCCTGGTTGAGGAAAGCTCAACCAGCGGAGAGCTGCAGCAGCCGTTCGGCGACCCGGACAAGGTCGGCGCCGCTCACATCGGGGGAGGTGAAGACGTCACCGTAACGGCCTTCCAGTCGCTCGCACCAAGGAGTCTCGCTGGAAACGTATGAACCACGGGTGCGGCAGCTGCGGGGATTGCCCGATCTTCTCCAGCCGCTCGCGGAGCGGATCCAGGTTCAGCAGAGTTTCGAGCACATCGAACGCAACGGCGTGCGAGTGATCGGACACGGTCTTTCCTTCGGTTGGCGGTGTTGCTTCCTCGACGATAGGAGACATACCGGTAGCGGAGCATCTGCTGCTTCGTGCACCGACGGCTCCACAGCGAATCCCGACTGGATTCTTCGGGTGGAGTTCCCGTCACCCGGCGTCGGACCGGATCGCCGCCTGCTGGATCGTCGCCGTCATGTGCGCGGCGAACTCGTCGAGCCCGGTGATCACGGCGTGGGCGCGGATCGAGGCCAGCAGCACCGCCCGCTCGTGAGCCGGGTCGGAGCTCGGGACGGAGCCGGTGGCCAGCTCGATGCGCAACCACTCGCCGTACTGCGGATCCACGCGGGAGGGGTATCACCAGGGCAGGACTTCACCGGCGTCCACGACAGCCAGCTCCCCCGGGCTTGGCCGCGCACGGGGATCGGCGTCCGTCGTCACTCCCCCGTCCAGTAGGGAGCCCGCAATTTGAACTTCTGGAGCTTACCGGTGGCGGTACGCGAGAGCTCGTCGCGGAACTCGACCGACGTGGGGGCCTTGTAGCCGGCAGCCCGCTGCTTGCACCAGGCGATCAGTTCACTTTCGCTCGGCGCCTCGACCTCGGGGGTCAGCACCACGAGTGCCTTGATGGTCTCGCCCCACTTGTCGCTGGGAACGCCGATGACAGCGACCTCCGAGACCGCGGGGTGCGAGAAGAGAACGTCCTCCACCTCGATCGAGGAGACGTTCTCGCCCCCGGTGATGATGACGTCCTTCTTGCGGTCGCTGATCGTGAGATAGCCGTCCTCACCGATGGTGCCGCCGTCGCCGGTGTGGAACCAACCGTCCCGCAGCACCGCTGCGGTCTCCTCGGGCTGCTCCCAGTAGCTGTCGAGCACGACGTTGGAGCGGGCCAGGATCTCCCCTTCGTTGTCCTCCTCGGTGGAGACCCCCAGCCGTACGCCCAGCGCGGGAGCACCGGCCCTGACGAGTTTGGCGGCCCGCTCCTCGGTGGCGAGCTCGTCCCATTCGGAACGGGAGCGGTTGATGGTCAGCAGCGGGGACGTCTCGGTGAGCCCGTAGATCTGGACGAATTCCCAACCGAGCTCCTCCTCCACTCGCGCGACCGTCCTGGTGGGAGGTGGCGCACCGGCCACGATGATCCGAACGCTGCCGCGACCGGGAATCTCCCCCTCCCAGTCGCGGGCCGCGTCGAGCACGGCCGCGACGACGGCCGGGGCCGCGCACATGACGGTGACACCGTGGTCACGGACACGCCGCAGAATCTCTGCTCCGTCGACCTTGCGCAGCACGACCTGCTTGATGCCGAGCCCGGTGGTGGCGAACGGCATCCCCCACCCGTTCGCATGGAACATCGGCAGGGTGTGCAGGTACACGTCGCGGTCGCTCAAACCCGCGTGCAGCCCGAACGTCAGCGCGTTGACCCAGATGTTGCGGTGGGTGATCTGCACGCCCTTCGGGCGGGCCGTCGTGCCGGAGGTGTAGTTGATGCAGGCGGTGGCGTTCTCGTCCGGTTGCCAGGCGCGTGGTTCGGCACCGCCCGGTGCGTACAGGTTCTCGTCCTGGCCCAGCGTGTAGCGATGCTCGGCCGTCACCGCCCCGAGTTCCGCTTCGAGGGCCGGATCCACGTACAGCGCTCGCGCGCCGGAGTGCTCGACGATGTAGCGCACCTCGTCGGGCCGCAACCGGAAATTGATGGGGACGAGCACCCGACCCGTTCCCGCCACGCCGAAGAAGGAGGTGAGCAGCCGCGCGCTGTTGTGGCTGACAACGGCAACCCGTTCTCCCACTCCGATGCCGAGTTCATCGAGGTGGGCGGCCTGCCGTGCCGCCAGACCCGCGAATTCACGGTAGGTCAGCTCACCGAGGGACGGTGCCGGCTGGTCGGGTTCGTCGACGACACCGACGCGGTCGGCGTAGACCCGCGCGGCACGGTCGATGAAGTCGGAGACGCTGAACGGAACGAACACGGGGCCTCCAGATCACAGTAGCCCGCAACTGTACGAGTCGTGGCGCCGCATCTTATACGAAACGGTTGGTTCCATCCACAGCTTGTCGGCGCGAGTCGGTGAGACCGTCAAGGAAGGGGCCGGATCGCGAGGCTGGTACTCGAATCGCCGTGCCGGTCGGTGCGAAGCACCGTGACAACGGACAGACTGGGCCAATGCTGCACCTGCGCGTGGTGTGCCCGTCCGAACACACCGACTCGGTGATCGACCTGCTGAGCACCGACTCCGGCATCGCGCACCTGGTCGTCGTCCGTGAGGTGGCCGTCCGACCGGCCGGAGACCTGATCGAGGCGGCGATCGCCCGGGAGAGTGCCGAACACGTGCTCGACCAGCTCACCTCGCTCGGAGTGAGCCACAGTGGTGAGATCAGTCTGCACAACATCGACACCCTGTTGTCGCGCACCGCCGACACCGTCGAGGCCGCCACCCCCGGCCAACCCGCCGACGCCGTGATCTGGGAAGAACTGGTGGCGACCACCGGTGAGGAATCCCGGCTCAACGGGATCTTCCTGGCATTTCTCACCCTGGCCTGTCTGCTGGCCGCCGTCGGTGTGCTCACCGAGTCGGCCATCACCATCGTCGGCGCGATGGTCGTCAGCCCCGACTTCGGCCCGCTGGCCGCACTCGCCGTAGCCACCATCGGTAATCGCCGCGACCTGGCAACCCGGGCGGGCGTCGCGCTCGGCGTCGGCTACCCAGTCGCGATCCTCGTCACCGTCGTGCTGGCCGTTCTGGGACGTGTGGTCGGTATTTTCGACGCCGCCGAGCTCGGCCGGCTACACACGGCATCCTTCATCTATCACATCGGCCCCTATTCGATCGTCATCGCACTGCTCGCCGGTACCGCGGGCATGCTCGCGCTGACTTCCGAGAAATCCGGCACCCTCATCGGGGTGTTCATCTCGGTGACGACCGTGCCCGCCGCCGGTTTCGCCGCGCTCGCCGCCGTCGCCGGCCACTGGGGCCACTGCGGCGAGGCCATGCTGCAGCTGCTGATCAACCTCGGCGGTATCACCGTGGCAGGCGTACTCACCCTGCTCGTCCGCCGACATCGTGTACTCCCCGACACGACCCGAAACGCCCTCCGATAGGAAGTTCCCACCGGCCGCGGAACTTTCTCACCGCCGGACAGGACTTCTCGTGCCGGAACCTGTCGAAATCGTAACTGTCCGACGTATCCTTACCGAGTCCGTCAGAGTCACGTCGAGCACAGCCGGAAAGCACCCGATCCGGATCGTCGGAACATGTGTGATCCGCGACGAGCCCGCCCGCCGGAGGGACATGACCGAGTACTGCTGGTTGCTCGCCGATTCCGCCTGGTGGGGACAGGACACGTGGTGGGGGCGGTGCGCGCTGCCGTTGCACGACGGCCTCCCGGCCGGACCACCACGCACGAGGGAGCAGGTGCCGGATTCGGCGCGGGCAACGTATCTTCGCGGGACGTTGCTGCCGGGACTTCACGACGCGCACGTGCACTCCGGGCTGGTCGAGCTGCGCGAAGTTCGAGCCGGCGGAATCGCGCGAGTCGACGACCTCGGCAGCAGCCCGACCCGGATCGCCGAACTGCTCGCCCACGACGACTCGTCCCTGCCGGTCTGCCGGTTCGCCGGGGCGATGCTCACCGCCCCCGGCGGCTATCCGAGCACGCGGGACTGGGCACAACCGGACCTCTACCGGCAGGTAACCTCCGAACGCGACGCACGCCTCGCCGTGGCCGAACAGCGGGATCTCGGTGCGAACTCGATCAAAATCACCCTGCACACCCGTGCCGGACCGGTACTGGGGGACGACGTGTTGCGGGTGATCGTGGACACCGCCCACGACAACGGCCTCTACGTCGTCGCGCACACGGAAGGAACCGATACATTCTCGACAGCGTTGCGGCACGGTGTCGACCGGCTCGCCCACGTCCCGTGGACCGAACGGATCGACGAGGCAGCACTGGCCGCGGCCCGCGGCATGATTTGGATCAGCACACTGGATATCCACGGCTACGGCCACCGCACGGCAGAGCTCGAGTGCGCGCAGGACAACCTGCGTCGTTTCCGGGAGCACGGTGGCACGGTGCGCTACGGAACCGACCTGGGCAACGGCCCACTGCCACTCGGCGTCAACGCTCGCGAGGTCGCGGCGTTGCAACAAGCCGGCATGTCGGTCGATGACGTACTGCTGGCCATGACCGATCCGGACCTGTCCGCACCACCGTGCGTCATCCCCGAAGGCCTGGATTCCGACCCGACCGGGTTGGCGACGGCGCTGTCGACTGCTCGAGTGGTGCGACTGACCGACGAGAAGCATCCCGGGAAGAGGCGCGCTCATGACTGACCGGACGGATTTCGCGGCCAAAGCACGCGAACTCGACGAGGCCGACCCACTCGGTGACTATCCGGACCGCTTCCTGCCGACCGACGACGACATCGTCGCCTACTTCGACGGAAACTCACTGGGACGCCCTCCCGCCGTGTCCGCCGAGCGCATGGATCACTTCGTTCGCCACCAGTGGCGAGCACGACTGGTCCGGGGGTGGGACGACGAGTGGCTCGACTGGCCCACCGCTGTCGGAGATCGACTCGGCAAAGCTGTGCTGGGGGCCGCACCCGGCCAGCTCGTGGTGGCCGACTCGACGACCGTGCTGTTGTACAAACTGGCACGAGCCGCGCTGCGCACTCGTCCCGAACGTCGGGAGATCCTGCTGGACACCGACAACTTCCCCACCGACCGCTATGTCGTCGAAGGCATCGCCGACGAACACGGACTGACCCTGCGGTGGATCGAGACCGATCCGGACGCGGGTATCACGCCCGACCAGGTCGCGAACGCGATCGGTCCGAACACGGCACTGGTCGTGTTCAGCCACGTGGCCTACCGCTCCGGCTACCTCGCCGACGCCGCGGCCATAACGCGACTCGCGCACGAAACCGGAGCGCTCGTGCTCTGGGATCTGAGCCACTCGGCCGGATCGGTGCCCGTCGAACTCGACAACTGGGGCGTGGATTTCGCCGTCGGATGTGGTTACAAGTATCTCAACGGTGGACCCGGCGCACCGGCTTTCGCATACGTGAACGATCGCCACCAGCACACGATCCGCCAACCCGTCCAAGGATGGATGGGGCACCGTCACCCCTTCACGATGGGGCCCGGTCACGAACCGGCTTCGGGCATCCGGAGCGTGCTCAGCGGCACACCGCCCGTTCTGGGGATGGTGCCGCTGCTAAGCGGGGTGGAACTGCTCGAGCAGGCGGGCATCGACGCGATACGCGCGAAGTCTCTGTTGCTGAGCGATTTCGCGCTGGAGCTCGTCGATGCCTGGTTGTCGCCGTTGGGAGTACGGCTCGCCTCCCCACGTGAGCACGCCCGAAGGGGCGGACACATCACGCTGTGCCGCGCCGACTTCGACGTGGTCAACGAAGAACTGCGTCGGCGCGGTGTCGTTCCCGACTTTCGGTCCCCGGACGGGATCCGCATCGGACTGTCACCGTTGAGCACCCGATTCAACGAGGTGTACACGGGGATGGCCACGCTCGCCGAGGTCGCCGCGGCACGACGCGGACGAACCGTTCCGCGGCGGGAAGAATGACTCCGAGGTGACTTCCGGCACGACCGGACCCGCACAATCGGAGATGTGGTGTGGCTGCGCGGCCGAGAAGCGGCGGTTCCACGCCGATGCCCTCGGTGAAGACGCGCCCCGACTTCGGCGCATGCCCCGGCCTCGGCGAGAGCCGACCGTAGCCCGCCCCGCTGTGGCTGCTGCTTACCGGGCACACCAGCTTTCGAGGCTCGTCGGACGAGGGCGCGCATCCCATGACGCTGTGGCAGACGATGCTGCCGCCGCTGGTCGGGATGGTACTGACACGGCTGGTGCCACTCCGGATCGCGTTAACCGATCCGCTCTCCCGCGCCCGACAGGCGCTGGTGTTCCGGGAGATGTGGGTGCTCCTGCTGGCGGCTATCGCGTTTCCCACCGTGATAGCCGTGCTGCCCGCCGGGATATCCCGTGGATTGTGGTACGCGGTACTGAAAGTTCTGCTGTTCCTCGTGGTGCCGCTTGTCACCTTCCGGCTGCTCCGCGGGGCGGAGCAGTCCACCTCAGCGATCGCGGTCCGAGTGCCCCGGTCGTGTTGGCTGGCTCCGCTGCTTGTTGTCCTGGCGTGGTTCTATCTGTCGCGAATCAGTCCACTGGCTCCGCCGCCCTATCCGGTCACCGGGTTGCCGGACCCGGTGACCCTGGCTGTGGCCTCACTGGTGACGTTGCTTACCGCCGGTGTTCTCGAGGAGATCTTCTACCGTGGCTTCCTGCAGACCAGGCTGGAGAACCTGGTCGGTCGCTGAGTTGAACCGGAAAACGCCGTGTGGAAACGGCGTTCCGGCCCGGAACTGGACCATCGGGCCGGAACGCCGGGTCGATCACGGGTTTCTAGTCGCGATAACTGAGCCCGTAGCCGTAGGGATACAGCGGATCCTTACCGTCTCCCTGGTTGATGGGTTGTTGCTCGAACGAGCGCATCCAGGTCATCGGAAGTTCACCCGTGGGGTCGTACTTGCCGAACAGCACGTCGGCCACCCCACCGCCCTGGGTTCCGGGGAGCCAGGAGGCCAGCAGCGCGTCCCAGTTACCGACCTCGGAGGCGATGTCCATGGGACGGCCCGAGGCGAGCACGACGATCACGGGCACGCCGGAGGAACGCAGCTTGGCGATGGTGCTCAGGTCCTCCTGGGAGAGCTCGAGCCCGTTGGGGCGGTCACCCTGGTACTCGGCGTAGGGCTTCTCCCCCACGACCGCGATGGCGGCGTCGTAGCTGTCGTTGATTCCCTCACCGTGGCGGTTGTAAGTCACCGAGGAGTCCGAGACCTCGCGAATCCCCTCCAGGATCGTGGTTCCCTCGGTGATGTCACCGCTGGATCCCTGCCAGGAGATCGTCCAACCGCCACTCTGGTTTCCGATGTCATCGGCATTGGAACCGGCCACGAACAGGTTGTCCGTTCCCGAGGACAGCGGCAGCACACCCTCGTTCTTGAGCAGCACCTGCGACTCGCGGACCGCCTGACGTGCCAGTTCACGGTGCTCGGCGCTTCCCACCGTCGACAGCAGATCACGCTGGGCGTACGGGTGTTCGAACAGCCGGAGCTCGAACTTCTTGGTCAGCACGCGGCGGGTGGCGTCGTTGATGCGCTGCATCGGGACGCGGCCGGACTCCACTTCCCGCCGCAGGTGGTTCAGGAACTTCTCGTGGTCCTTGGACAGCATGATCATGTCCAGGCCGGCGTTGACGGAACGTCGCACCTCGGAGGCCGTCAGCGTGCTGTCGTCGCCGTCGAGCTGGTGAATCGCATTGTAATCGGACAGCACGATACCGTCGAAACCGAGTTCGCCCTTGAGCACGTCGTTGATCAGGTACTCGTGCTCGTGCAACTTGTCGCCGTTCCAGCTGCTGTAGGAAACCATCACCGAGCCCACGCCGCGTTCGATGGCTTCGTGGAACGGCGCGAGATGGATCCGGCGCAGTTCCTGCTCGCTGAGCTGGGTGTTTCCCTGGTCGACCCCGCCGGTCGTTCCGCCGTCACCCACGTAGTGCTTGGCCGTGGCCATGATCGACGTCGGGTCCCCGCCCAGAGTGGCACCCTGATAGCCGGTGATCTCGCTGCTCATCGCCGAGGCCAGTTCCGGGGTCTCCCCGAAGGACTCGTAGGTTCTGCCCCAGCGGTCGTCCCGAGCCACGCACAGGCACGGTGAGAACGTCCAGTCGACGCCCGTGGCCGCCACCTCCTCGGCGGTCGCGGCGCCGATCCGGCGCACCAGCTCGGGGTTGCGCGTGGCACCGAGACCGATGTTGTGCGGAAAGATCGTGGCTCCCCGCACGTTGTTGTGACCGTGCACGGCATCGACGCCGTACAGAACCGGAATGCCCAGCGGAGTGTCGAGCGCGGCACTTTGGTACCGGTCGTACATGTCTGCCCACGCCTCGGGCGTGTTGGGGCTCGGTGCGGATCCGCCCCCACTGAGCACGGAACCGATCCGGAGTTCGGCGACCTCGGAGGGGCTGGCCGCACCCCGCGTGATCTGAACCATCTGTCCCAGTTTGTCCTGCAAGGACATGCGCGACATCAGCTCGTCGACCCGCTCCGTCACGGACGACCGCGGATGGTGCGGGTGATGATCGTGATGACCGTGGTGATGCGTGGTGTGCGCCGCGGCGGGGGCAAGCGCGCCGGTCAGCAGCGTGACCACGGCCATGCCCGCCACGGCGGGCAACGATCGCCGAAGGCGGCGACCGGTCGCTCGATGCGACATGGAGGCTCCTCACGGGAACGTGAACGATGCAGTTTCTGGCACGCTCGTAGCATGCTTGTGAGCGCTCCCAATACCAATCGGCCGGTCGTCGTCACCGGCGCTGCTCCACCCGGAGCTGTTCCCGACCTGTTCGACGGGTCGGCTGCCGCGCCCTCGCTGCACAACACGAACTGAACAGTCAGTACTACCGGCCGGAGGTCTCCCACGAACTGCCGAGGGTGCTCTGCCGCGTGACCAGTTCCGGTGGAACGACGGCACTGGTCGCCGCCTGGGTGGGATCGTCGATCCGCTGCAACAGCAGCTCCATGCCGTGCCTGCCGACCGCGTCGAAATTCTGCCGAACCGTGGTCAACGGCGGTGTGAAGAAGGCGGAGTCCGGACTGTCGTCGAACCCCGCCACCAGCACGTCATCCGGTATTCGGAGACCGCGCTCGTGGAAGGCGCGAAGTACGCCGAGCGCCATCTGGTCGTTGGCGACGAACACCGCGCGAACATCGCCGCGCTCGGCCAACAGCTGCCCGTTGGCATAGCCGGAAGCGGGAGTCCAGTCACCTCGCAGTACTTCCGGGGCGGTGATCGCCGCACGTTCCAGCTCGGACCGCCACCCCGAGACACGTCCCTGCGCCTCCAGCCAGTCGATCGGTCCGGCGACGTGCCAGACGGTACCGACCTTCCGGTCCAGCAGATGCCGGGTGGCCAACCGCGCCCCTTCGACCTGGTCCACGCAGACCACGGGATGTCCACCCCCGTCACCGCCCTCGACCACGACCAGCGGGAGGTCGGACGGCACGTGCCGCAACGCCTCGACCGCCACCCGCTGCGGTGCGATGGCGATGATGCCCTCGACGAACTGGCTGCCGAGACGTTCCACGGCATGCCGAATGGCGTCCTCGTCGACGTCTTCCACGTTAGCCACGCTGACGAAGTAACCGGCAAGCCGCGCGGCTTGTTCGATGGCGTACAGCGTGTTGGCGGGACCGAACAACGTGGTGGTGAAGCTGACGACCCCGATACCCCTCGTGCGCCGTGTCACCAGCGCACGAGCGGCGGAATTCGGACGATAGTCCAGCTGCTCGATCGCGGCGAGGATTCGGTCGCGAGTCGCCGGTGACACCGAGGGGTGCTCGTTGAGCACCCGGGAAACCGTCTGGTGTGAAACCCCCGCCAACCGAGCGACGTCGGCCATCACCGCCGGACGCCGTGGCGAGATGTCGTTCCGGGTCATCGCCAACCTCCGTGGTGTCGGTCCCGAACCGACGTTACCGCCTCCTTCCCACGAGCTCGTTCGACAGTGGACGGATGGCCGGAACCAGCGGTGGAGCTTGCACCGGTCGATGGCGGTCCCGTGTCGATTCAGTCGTCGAACCGTGCTCTGCCCGCGGCCGCGACGATGTTTTCCCGCTCGGGATCGGTGAAAACACCGTCCTGCTGCCAACGTCGCGCAACGCGGGCGACGTGGCTGGTGAACTCTCCCCCGCTCTCGAACGGCGCCGCCGACCAGATCTCGTCGAGGAAAGTGACGCTCCCCGAGGAGCCGCGGTTGGGAACGCCGGAATCGACCGAATCGAACACGACTCGTGGCTCCCTCCTGCGAAAGTAGGAATGAAAGGCATCCGTCGTCCCCTCGAAGAACGGAGCCAGCTCCACATCACCGAGCAGGAAGTGCAGTGGCTTGTCCGGTAATTCGGTCAACGCCGGCGACAGATCCCCGGACAGCCGCGCTGTGTCGTACAACGTGAACTGGAGGAACTCGGAGCGTTCGTCCAGCGCGACGAGGTTGAGCGGCCCGTACATCAGGTTCTGCACCGTCGGGTCGTCAGGAGTGCGTTCCGCACGTAGCCGGAACGGCAACTCGACGTCGACAGTGTCGCCGGTGCGCCACTCCCGCGAGAGAACGAGGTATCCTTGCTCGCTGGTCTCGACCGGTTGGCGGATCCCGTTGATCCGGACGGCGAAACCGGGCCCCACCCATTCCGGAACACGCAAGTGCAGTTCGAACCATGCCGAACCGGTCACCCGCAATCTGCTGTGCTGTTCGTACGGAAAACTCGTGTCCTGTTCGATCGTCACCGCTCTGGAGCTCCAACGCAGTGTCGAAGGCAGGTAGAGGTTCACGTAGAGCGCGCTTCGATCCTCACGTGCGAAATAGACCGAATCCTGGTACTTCGTCGCGCTTTCCATGCCCGTTCCCTCACAACACGTGGTGCCGTTCTTGGGAGTGAAATCGCGGATCGCGCCGGGACCGAGGTCGACGAAGTAGGTGGTCAACGGTTTCTCGGCATCGTCGTGGTCACGTTTGGAACCGAGGATCTGGTTGAACAGAGCGCGCTCGTAGTACTCGGCGTAATCGCGCTCGCCCTCCCACCGGAACAACGAGCGCGTCAGCTTGAGCATGTTGTAGGCGCAACACGTCTCGGCGGCCTCGGAGCTCAACAGCTGAGCCACCCGGCCGGGACGGTGGAAGAACTCCCCCTCGCCGGTTCCCCCGATTCCGAACATCCTGGTCGGTACCACCATGCCCCAGAAGTTGCGCGCCGCCCGCAGGTAGCGCTGCTCACCCGTTCGCTCGTACAGCAGCACCAGGCCGGTCAGGATCGGGATGTGCTGGTTGGCGTGCTTGCCGTCGAGAACATCCGTGTTCTGTGCACAGGCGTCGATGAACGAGTCCAGGTCGAAGTACTCGGCCAACCGCAGGTGGTGCGGTTGTCGAGTGTGCTCGTGAGTACGCAGGATCGCCTCTACGACACCGCCGTACTCCCCGCTGGAGAAGAGGCTCCACATCCGTTGGCGATCGGCCTCGGTCAACTCGCTCAGGCGTGAGTACATCCAGTCGCACATCCCGGAGGCCAGATCGAGCGCGCGCCCGTCACCGGTGGTTTCGTAGGCGTCCAGTACTCCCTGCAGGATTTTGTGCGCGGTGTAGTACGGCGCCCACACCACGGGGTAGCTGCTGCTGGTCAGCGATTCGAGCCGGATGAACTGGGTCTCCGGGTAGGCGGCCAGGAAACCGGGGTGGCTGGGTTTCCCCCACGTCCGGGCGTAGGTGGCGTGCCGGTGGGCGCCCGAGCGGTCGTGCAGTACGGTTCCGCCCCGCTCCCGGCACGGGTACGAGAACCGGTCACCGGAACCGGCGGTGGTCGCTGCCGCCTCGGTGTGCCTGAGCTGTTCGATCTGTCGCGGAGCCAGTACGCTCGACCACAGGTTGAGGTCCGCGTAGCCGCCGGAGTGGACGGGATCGTCGTAGTGCGACCGCCCGAGCCAGCAGTGCGCGAGGCTGCCGAGCTCGGCCGGGGTCAACGACAGCTCCGCGTTGTGGCCGACCTCCCTGCCGTTGATGTAGAGCGCGCCGGAGCCCTCGGAGAGGGTCAGGGCGACGTGGCTCCACTCCCCCACCGGAAGCGACTCGGAACCGACGATCCGTTCCTCGCTGCCACCACCTGCCCGGGTGATGGCGAACCGTGGTACTCCGTCGCTGTCTCTCGGGGTGAGGAAGAGGTTCGTGTCGGTGTCGTTGCCGAAGTCGAAGATTCGGGTCCACTCGTCGGCGGCTGCCGGGCGAACCCACCCCGCGAAGGTCATGGCTCGCAGACCGTTGACCGTCTCCGGGGGGACAGAGAAGTACAGACAGGACCCGCGCCGCACCTCGACGGCGCGGTCGAGCGGACCAGCCGCGCCGCGAATGGCCGGTTCCCGGTTCAGCGCCTGGCGGCACTCGTGCAGTGCGGCGACCATCGTGGTCAGCTTCCGGTGGAACACCGCTTCACCGGTGCCGGCGTGCGCCTGGGACAGCATCGTCATGAAGTGCCCGGCGAAATGACCTCGTAGATTGCCGTTGCCCTGCCCGTCCAGGTTTTCCCAACCCTCTGGTGCGACGGCGCCGTGGGTGGGAAGGTCCGCGTTCGCGCGGAACGCCAACAACAGCCGGTTCTCGTCGTATCCCCGCGCGAAATCCAGCATTCGAGCACGTTTTCGGGCGAACAGGCCCCGCTCGAGACGCACGTCGGACAGGGAGAACCCACGTAGTGGTGGTTCGGTGCTTGTCGCTGCCGCTCGTGTTGTCGCGGAGACGGCGGTGTCGGGAGTCGTGATGGAAGTCAGGAGGGGAAGGGACGCCGAGGCCGCCCCGAACCGGAGCGCGTCCCGACGGTTGAAGTGGCGTGCCATGAGGTTTTCCTGCCTTCGGAGTGGAACTGAGCGTCGGGAAACAGTCACACGAAGTTGTGTTAGCGCTAACACGAATCGAGTTCGCACAGTAACAACACGTGATCTCGGTGGCCATGCGTGAACCGGTTCAGGCCCGGTAAGCACAGAATCTTTCACGAAACCCGCCTCGTCCTCGGGGCGGCTGACACGCAGGGCCCGTGAGCCGGGGGTGTCGAACCGGCGAACGCGCGCGCTCACGGAGGAATCGACACTACGCACCTACCCATCGGCAGTGTTCGTCCCACGGTGTCGAGCACACGCCGCCGCGGGACGGCTCGTGCGACGAGTCGTCCCCGACACGAGGCGCATCGCGATTTCTCAGCCGGGCGTCACCGAGTACTCATCGGTGACGAAGTCCAGGCCATCGCTGGAGCTGGTGATCTCGAAACCGAACTGGACCTCGCCGACCGAGGCCTGGGCGTCCAGCCATCCCTGCCCGACGATCCAGGACATCACCGAATCGATGTCCACGGTCGCCGCGGTCGTATCTCCTCGCCGAACGAAGGAGAACACCTCGTTGGAACCATTGGATCCACGGTGCACGTTCCAGGTGTGGCCGCCGACGTCCACGGTGGCCACCCGAGAACCGATCGGGCCCACTGCACCGTGCTGATTCATCCAGAGCATGATCTCGTAGCTGTGGTCGTCGACCCAGATGTCGTAGGCGGTGGCATACGCCCCGGAGTTCGGAACCGTTACATCGAATTCGCTGGTCAGATCGCCGAGATCGCTGATGGGGCTGTCGATGGCCCTGGCCGAGTGCGGATAGGACTTGACTCCACCGGTATCGGGGTGGCTGGCCCACACTCCCCAGTTTCCGTGGGAATTCGCCCAGATCGACTGGGGGCCCACCCCGCTTCCCCAGACGTTGTTGCGCACCGTGTAGGCCCCGTCGGACCAGGTGGCGAACTTGGCCGAGGAACCCCACACGGCGGCATGGGCGGTGGTTGTGGTCAGGCCGAGGACGGCGAGAACGGCCACACACGTAACGGCCACTCGGGACAGTCGCATGCTGTTTTCTCCAGTGCTGTTGCCGGTTGTCGTTTCGGGCGCGAAGCCGACATACGATCGCGGTGAGACGGACGGGAGGGATCCGAGGTGGCCCTGTCCGGGTTGTGCCGGCTCCATCACCGACCACGAACCATTCGCGCGGTAGAAGGCTTCCGTCGATGATTTCAACAGCGCGGTTCGTCGAATCGCATCGATTGATCCAGCAGCAACGACGTTAGTTCAGTGTGGCGCACCACACAACACAGCACGGGAAAGCATTTGGAGGAAAGGCGCATTCCTGCAAAAAGAGCTGTTGACCCGCAGGATCCTCGGTGTCACAGTTCCTGTCATCGTTTTTTGTCGTGTAAGCGAAGTCGTCGAAAAGCAATCGAATCGCTTCGATTTATTTTCGACACTTCCGGGAAGTGGGTTGCGTCCATGCGTTCCGTTCCGCCCCAACTGCTCTCCCGCCGCCGCGTGTTGTCCCTGGCCGCCGGTCTCGCCGCCGGATCAGCGCTGACAGGGAGCGAGGCGCCTGCCGCCTCGGCCGAGCCGGTCGGTACATCCGGGTTCCGTGACTCCGCCCTCGCCCGAGGAACACGGATCGAGGACCTGCTGAGCAGGCTGACCCTCGACGAGAAGGTCGCCATGCTGCACCAGTACCAACCGGCCGTTCCCCGGCTGGGCATCGCGGCGTTCAAAACCGGCACCGAGGCGCTGCACGGCCTCGCCTGGTCCAACGACAGAGCGGCGGACGGTGCGGTGGTCACCGCGACGGCCACGGTGTTCCCGCAGGCCATCGGGCTGGCCAGCACGTGGGATCCCGAACTGATCGAACGGGTCGGTGCGGCCGTGGGCACCGAAGCACGGGGGTATCACGCCGAGGCCCCCGACATCTGGGGGCTACAACTGTGGGCACCGACGGTGAACCTGCTACGTGACCCGAGGTGGGGCCGCAACGAGGAAGGCTACTCCGAGGACCCGTACCTCACCGGTGCGATCTCCACCGCCTACGGGCGCGGTATCCAGGGTGATGATCCCGATCGGATACGTGCCGCACCGGTACTCAAGCACTACCTGGCCAACAACAACGAGGTCCATCGGCACACCACCTCGTCGATGCTGCCGCCACGGGTCAGACACGAGTACTACGAGGCCGCTTTCCGGCAGATCTTGTCGGCCGATGCCGCCACCGGGGTGATGTCGGCCTACAACCTGGTCAACGGCAGGCCGATGACCGTCCACCACGACATCGACGAGGTGGTGCGGGGCTGGGCACGACGAACACTGTGCAATGTCACCGACGCGGGTGGGCCGAACAACCTCACCGGTGCGCAGGACTACTACGCGAGCCAGCCGGAGGCCGACGCGGCGATCCTGAAGGCCGGGCTGGACAGTTTCACCGTCGACGGCACCGATTCCGGCAAGACCATCGCCGCGGTCAAGACCGCACTCGAACGCGAGCTGCTCTCCGAGAACGACGTGGACGAGGCCGTCCGCCACATACTGGACATGCGGTTCCGCCTCGGCGAGTTCGATCCACACGGTGGGCCGTACGGTCGGATCGACAAGCGAGTCGTGGACAGCCCCGCCCATCGGACGTTGGCCAGAAGAACCGCGACCGAGGCGATCGTGCTGCTGAAGAACGACCGGGACGCGTTACCAATGGACCGGCACCGAGTACGACGCGTCGCGGTGATCGGTCAGCTCAGCCAGACGCTCTACACCGACTGGTACTCCGCTGATCTGCCCTACGAGGTGACTCCGCGCGACGGCATCACCGCAGCGCTAGGACCGAACACCACCGTCTCCTCGACCGAAGGGGTCGACAGGATCGCACTGCGAGCACCGAGCGGGAGCTACGTGACCGCCGCGGCAGCTGAGGAGCCGCTGGCGGTCACCTCGGAGTCCGACGCGGCGACGCGGTTCGACGTGTTCGGTTGGGGCGAGGGGGTCGTGACGCTGCGCGCGGTGTCCAACGGCAAGTACGTCTCGTTCGGCGCGAACAGCACCCTGGTCAACAACGCCGAGCAGCCCAACGGCTGGTACGTGCGGCAGCAGTTCGAGTTGATCGATCACGACGGGGGATGCGTGCTGCGCTACGCGGGCAACGACACCGGGGAGTCGTGGTTCGGGGACAGCACCTACGTCGTCGTCGACGGGGAGGGGCGGTTGCGTGTCACGGCCTCCTCACCGGCCGCGGCGACCACCTTCACCCGCGAAGTGGTGCGAAGCGGCAGCGATGCCGCCGTCGAAGCCGCCACCGGCGCCGACGTGGCGATCGTCGTGGCGGGCAGCATGCCGTTCATCAACGGACGGGAGAACGACGACCGCCAGGACATGAAGCTGGCTCCGACGCAACAAGCGGTGCTGGAACGGGCGCACCGGGCCAATCCGCGCACCGTGCTGGTGCTGCAGAACAGCTATCCCACCACGATCACCTGGGCGCAGGACAACGTGCCCGCGATCGTGTGGACCACGCACGCCGGTGCGGAAACGGGCAACGCGCTGGCCGATGTGCTCTTCGGCGCGGCCAACCCCGCAGGGCGGCTCACCCAGACCTGGCCTCGCTCCGCCGACGACCTCGCCGACATCCTCGACTACGACATCGTCAAGGCCGAACGCACCTACCAGTACTCCACCGCGCCACCGCTGTATCCCTTCGGGCACGGCCTGTCCTACACCTCCTTCGACTACACCGCGGCACGCACGAGTGCCCCGGTGATCCACGCCGACGGCGAGGTCAGCGTCAGTGTCACGGTCGGCAACACCGGCCGACGTGCCGGCGACGAGGTGGTGCAGCTGTACACGCACCAGCGGGAGTCCCGCGATCCGCAGCCACGGAAGCGGTTACGCGCCTTCCGCAGAGTCAGCCTGGCGGCGGGCGAACGTCGGACCGTGACTTTCACGCTACGTGCCGCCGATCTCGCGCATTGGGACGTCACCAGGGAGAAGTGGGTGGTCGAAGCGGCGACGCACGACCTGATGCTCGGCGCTTCCAGCACCGATGTCCGCAGGCGACTCGCACTGCGGGTGTTGGGCGAGACCATTCCCCCGCGGAATCCGTACCACCGGACCAAGGCCGTCAATTTCGACGACTATTCGAACATCACGCTCACCGACCGGACGAAACAACACGGCACCACGGTCACTGCCTCGGATGACGGTGGCTGGATCCAGTTCCGCGATGTCGACCTCGCGGCGGGTGCGGACACGATCACCGCGCTGGTGGCCAACGGCTCCGCGAGCACCGCGCGCGTGCGCGTACGACTCGACGGCCCGGAGGGGAGACGGCTCGGGACCTTGCGCGTTCCGCCCACCGGCGGTGAACACGCCTACCGAACGGTGCGGTCCCGGCTGGCGCGGGCACACGGCCGTCACGATCTCTACCTCGTTTTCGAGGGCGGGGCAGGTCTCGCCGAGTTCCGGCTCGAGGGGTGATCGGCCCCGAGGGTGCTCGCCTCGAGTCGTGGTGTTCGGGTGGCCGGGAACTCGCCCACGAGCGCGCCGCCGGTTCGTTCCCGGTCACGGGTGGACCCGGTGCGTTTTCGCACGGGACCGAGCCGTCCACGGTGAATCGCTTCGATCCGTGCCGAGGAACCGCACGAGGACGAAGGAGAGCGCTGTGAGCGAAGTACGATCCCGGTGAGCGGTGTGGTCCCGACACGTTCTCCCACCGGGTGTGATTGTCGCCGAGCGACAGCATCGCCGGTGTGCGAGCCGGTCCGACCAGTGCCGTTCGGCACGATATCGTTCGATGCGATTCGACGCACCACGCCGGAGGACGAGATGGTCTCCATCGCCGACGTAGCCCGGGACGCGGGGGTTTCCTCCAGCACCGTCTCCTACGTGCTGTCCGGAAAGCGCTCGATCTCCTCGGAGACGCAGCGCCGGGTGGAGGCCAGCATCCACCGGCTCGGTTATCATCCCCATGCCGGGGCCCGTGCGCTGGCCAGCAGCCGCACCAGTGTGCTGGCACTGATCATGCCGCTGCGCACCGACATAGACGTTCCGGTTCTGATGGGGTTCGTCAACTCGGTGGTCACCACCGCCCGGAACTACGACTACGACGTGTTGCTGCTGACCAACGACGAGGGACCGGCCGGGTTGCGGCGGGTCGCTGATTCGGCGATGGCCGACGCGTTGCTGCTGATGGACGTCGAGGACGAGGACTCCCGGGTGCCGGTGTTGCAGTCGTTGTCCTGTCCGGGTGTGTTGATCGGGCTTCCGAACGACCCCGGGGATTTGTCCTGCGTGGATCTGGATTTCTCGGCCGCGGCGAAACGATGCGTTCGACACCTGGCCGACCTCGGACACGAACAAGTCGCCCTGATCGGTCCCTCACCCGTGGTATACGAACGCGGTACCAGCTTCGCGGGCCGGTTCCTGCGGGGGTTCACCTCCGCCGCGCGGGAACGCGGACTGCACGCCACCAGCCAGGCGTGCTTACCCTCGTACGAAGGGGTGCGCGACTGCCTCGACAGGATTCTCACCGAACAGCCGCGGCTGACCGGTCTGGTGGTGCACAACGAAGCGGTACTCGACCCCTTGCTGTCCGAACTGCACAGCCGTGACATGCGAATTCCCGAGGACATCTCGGTGGTGGCGGTAACCCCCGACGAGATGGCCGCGAACCGCTCCGTGCCGCTGACCACGGTGTCGCTTCCTTCCGAAGACATCGGAAGGATCGCCGTGGAGATGACGATGCGTGAACTCCAAGGAGTGCGGTCTCCCGAGGTTCGACTGCTCTCGCCTCGACTCACTCCCGCCCGAAGTACCGCGCAACGACACTGAGCGGCGCACCGTTCCGCACTGTCGGGGTGGTCAACGCTTACTGTCCGGTGCTCGTCGACATCCGTTCGTCCACCGGGCGCGATCGGGGCCACCTCGGAGCCGCTGTCCACGAGAAGCGGATATCCGAGCAGTGCTTCCCCTCGTGCTGCCTCGATCTGGGATTCAGCCATATTGAAAACGATATTCGTTTTCATGGGGATGTCAACATCGCCTCTTCCTGGAATCCTCCCCGCACACACCGTGTGCCCGCTCGGTGGCGACTCCGTGCCCCTTGGAGCCGCCACCGAGCGAGGCGTGTTTCGCGCTGCTACCCGGGCCAGCAAGGTGAAGTTGAATCCCTCTCGCGCCGGACGGCGAAGTGGAATCCGGCTCGACCCGCTCGACGTCCGTGCGTCCGCTTTCAACGCATCGTCGAGCGGATCAACGACGGGTGAGGTGCAGGCCGACCACCCCGTTCGCCAATGCGGTGACACCTGCCGTTGTGAAGCGTGCGTTCACACCGTCGGGAAACAGGCGTAGCCCCCCGCCGACCAGTACGGGAATCACGAACAGCCGCAGGTCGTCGATGAGGTCCAGGCGCAGCAGCTCGGCGATGACGCTGGCACTGTTGGCCACCAGGATGTCGCGCCCCGGCTGGTCACGTAGCTCTTCGACCTCGGAGGCGAGGTCGCGGGCGATGCGCGAGTTCTCCCACCGCGCTTCGGTCAACGTACGCGAGACCACCACCTTCTCGGTGGTGTGGAGCCAGCGTCCCAGCTCGCGGGTCCGTGGATCGGTGTTCTCGTCCCGGGTGATACCGGGCCAGACGGAGTGGAAACCCTCGTAGTTGGTGCGTCCGAGCAGGATCGTGTCGGCACCGCGCCAGATACCTTCGAAGTACTCGGCCGTCTGCGGATGCACCGCCTGTTCGTGCAGCCAGCTGTCACCGGCCGGGCCGTCGGGACCGCTGGTGTAACCATCCAGGCTCAGCCCTGCCCAGGCGACGATGCGACGAGAAGCGCTCATGACTATGTTCCGTTCGTTGACAGACGTGGCGGAGCTTCACGGGCACGAGACGGTCTGACGGGCGAAAGAGCTGGTGGGGCCGATGATCGTCTCGCTCGTGTCGGATGAGTGTACGGTCGAGCACCGACAAGTGAGACCGTCACGTGACTGTCCGCTCGGGGCCACCGTTGGTTCACGGCTTGTCCTGTCCGGCTCGGCAGCGGCGGATGTCCGCTGGAGATCGCGTCACCGGAATGGCACCTGTAACAGGAGAACCGGAGGCGTGACGACTGTGACCGGTGATTTCGAGCTGATCGTGGACGAGCTCCGAGTCGTGGCGCGTTTCGTGGTGGACAGCGCTCAGCAAGTCCTGCCGGCGTTCGAGGAAGCCGTTCCCGGGGGTTAGCGCCCGCGCGTGGCTGTTGAGGCCGCGTGGTGGGGTTCCTCGACGGCGGAGCTGTCGCGAGCGACACGGTGACGATGCGACCAGCTCCGCCGCTGCGACGCTCCGGTCACGCGTAGGGGTCGAAGGGGATCCCCTCCGGTTTGGCGTTGCTGAGATTGTCCTCGAAGGCGCCGTCGCTGATCGCGAGGCTGGCGCTGCCGAAGTCGGCACCGGTCAGGATCGAACGCGTGTCACCGGGAAAACGGTGCCAGCTCACCAGGTCCGGGTAGTGCCAGTCGTTCCAGTGATTCTCCGGTTGCTCGTCCTTGCCTGCCGTTCGAAAGGCGTGGGTGCCGAGCCCGTCCTTGTGGTAGACGACTTTGGCGTGGGTGCCGTCGTCCCAGCCGACCTCGGAGGCTGGGTGCACGTTGTAGTCACCGTGTGCGGAGGTGGCGACGTAGCGGGCACTGCCCTCGTGCACCCACACCACGACGTGCTCGATGTCGTGCCGGTGGCCGAAGGCGTCGAGTCCCGCAACGGCCTGGTCCTTCTGGAAATACATGTCGTAGAGGTAGGCCTGCCACCCGTTGTTGCGCTTGGCTCGGGCGTAGACATTGGAGTTTTCCAGGTCGGACGGATCGTGGCACTGACCGTCCAGCGCCCCGGAGTTGTTCAGTCCCCCGTTGAGCGTCCCGTTCACCCCGACGGCCACACTGGGATAGCACCCGTCGCCGTCGTAGTCGAAAGCGGGCGCCCACTTGGCGTCCTCGGCGGCGAAGTCGGCCGGAATCTCGGGCGGAACCTCCTCGGCGAGGGCGGTGCCCGGCAGAGCGAGCAACAGCAGAACCGTTCCGCCCACGGTTGAGAACAGCTTGGACACTTGCTTGCCGACTCCTCCCCGATCGATCGGAAACGGGGTTCGACGACGTGACTTCGGCGGGTCCGAGGGGACACTCGTGCTCGTCGCTGGTTCGCTGCGGTGCATACGATCCCTTTCGGTTCGTTGCGGTGGCGACGAGCAATGATCGTAACCATCGTGGGGGACTCACAAGGCACGTTTCGCTGAACGAAGTTTGACCGGACACCGTCGAAGAACCGACATGTTGTGGTGGCGTTGCCTCGTGCGGGACGCGGCGAACGACACGTCGGTCGCTGGTTAATCCGAGTGGTGTGCGGAACCCGGCTTCGCTCGGTGATACGTTGCCGCCTGCTCGGTCGGTGGCGCCCGGTGGTTCCGGCCGACCGGGGACGGCTGGGGACCGGCACGACAGGCGGAAAGGAACGTCGGTATGACCAAGGACGAGATCATCGAACGGTGCCGGTGGGCACGCGACCACAACGAGAGCCATCCGTCACAGCAGTGGTCGACGGGTGAACAGCTGGCGGTGGCACTGGTGCTGCGCGACCGCTCGTGGCTGGACTCGACGAACCACACCACCGAAACCGCCACCGACATGGTTTGCGAGCGGGCCGGGCTGTCGGCGTTCGAATTCACCGGTTGGCTCAACGACATCCGTGCCGCCCTCGAGTCGGAGCAGCGCTGATTCACGGCAGCTCGGCGGGCGAGGCATCGGCTGGCATCGTCAACCGCGTTCGAGTGCTTGCCCGGCCGGGCGCTTCGGAACTGTGAACCGCCGCAGCGGTCGGTTCGTCACCGCGAGAGCGAGGATTCCCAGGCCGCAGCAGAGCGCACCGGATACCGCCGCGAACGTGGCCGAGGTGGCCGCTGCCACGAGCCCACCCCGGAACTCGCCGAGATCCGGCCCGGAAGCACCGACGATGTGGTCCACGGCACTGATCCTGCCGCGGTGGGAGTCCGGGATCGCCAGCTGCACCAGAGCACCCCGTGAGATCACCGAGATCGTGTCGGCGGTTCCACCGAGCGTGAGACATCCGAGCAGTAGCCACAGTTGCTGACTCACGCCGAAGCCGGTCAGGGCCACCGCCCAGATTCCCGCCGCGGTCAGCATGACCACCCCCGGACGAGGAAGCCGCGTGATCGGGCCGGAAGCCAAGCCCGCCGCGATACCTCCCAACGACAGGGCGGACCAGAACAGACCCAGCGTCTCGGGGCTTCCGCCGAACCGCTGCTCGTTGATCATCGGGAACAACACGGTGGGCATCGCGAGGACGGTGGCCAGCACATCGGCGAGAAACGCACCGTGCAACTCGGGTCTGCTCGCGACGAACCGCAGTCCCGCGCCGATCGCAGCCGGTTTCCGGCGGTACCCGCCGGATTCCGGACACATGCTCGGCAGGCGCAGCACGGCGTGGAACGCTGCCGCGAAGGTCACCGCGTTCAGCAGGTAGCAGCCCTCCACTCCCCCAGCGGCGATGATCACCCCCGCGAGGACGGGCCCCGAGAGCATGGCCGTCCGCATGCCGAGGTGGTTCAGCGCCATCCCGGTGGGGAGTTGCCACTCCGGCAGCAGTCGGGCGGTGAAACTCCTGCGGGCGGGGGCGCCAGTGGCACCGCAGATCTCCTGTGCGGCGACCAGCACCAGCAGCAACCACCACGAGCCGAGACCGGCCAGTGCCTGCGAGGTCAACGCCCCGGCGCAGGCGAACTGTCCCGAGGTGGTCAACAGCACCAGTCGCCTTCGGTCGACGCTGTCGGCCACCGACCCGCCGAGCAGCCCGAACAGCACCGCCGGTACGGCACGTGCGATTCCCACACCGCCCACCGCCAGCGAGCTGCCCGTGCTCTCCCAGGTCTGGTACAGCACGGCCACGGTCGTCAGCTGCCCACCGAACACGGACAGCGTGCTACCTGCCCACCAGCGGCGAAAAGCGGCGTTGGAACGTATCGGGCGCGTGTCGAGCAGCCTGTCGCAGACGTTCATGGAAGTTCGCCCTCAAGGGGTCCGGCGAAGCCCCGAGTCGTCACCGGGTCCGGCAGTGCCACCGAAGGACTGCGCGGTGACACGCGACACGACACGGTAGCACTTTCCACAGTGGTCCAGAATCGCCGCGGTTCCCCAGCGAGTAGCACCACCGCGGATGTGATCTTGTTTCTGCCGGGCCGATTCCGGCCCGGCCGGCGGCCCGCTTCTCGGGCGCCGGTTCACTCCGAACGCGACGAAACGGTCTTTCTGCGATGATGAACGGTGCGCACGCCGCCACGGGCCTGTTGACCGGCACCACGGTGGCCAGCTTCGCCCAACCAACCCCACCGGGAATCGCCCTGGGTGCGCTGGCCGGGGCGGGGGCGGCCTTACTGCCCGATATCGACCACGACCAGTCCACCATCACCAAATCCGCCGGTCCTGTCACTCGAGGGGCGGCGGAGCTGTTGCAGACGCTGGCCAGGTGGACCTATCGCCGTACCCGCTTACCCCACGACCCCAGGGCTTCCGGCAAGACCGGCGAGCATCGAGGGCTCATCCACACACCGGTTTTCGCGCTCCTGGTGGGGGCGGCGCTGGCCGGTGCCACACTGGCCTCGAAGTGGGTGGGCATCGTGGCGGTGTACGTGCTCACCAGTGCGGCGCTGCGTTCGCTGCGTTGGTCGTTGCCCACTCAGGTGCGTGGCACGCTGCAGCTGCAGCGTCGTGTCGCACCGCCGCTGTACGCCCTGCTGGCCACCGGGCTGTTGGTGTATGTCCATGCCGTCGCCGACGCCGGTGTGTGGCTGGGGGCGATCGTGGCGCTGGGGATGATCGTGCACAGTGTCGGCGACGGGGCCACCAATTCGGGGATCCCGTTCGTGTGGCCGTTCAAACGCGCCTGCGACCGGTGCCGCGGCGGCGCCGGTTGTCCGGGCGCCAGGTGGGACCGGCAACACGTGCTTCCCGAATCGCTGCGGTTTCCCGCCGGTGCGGGGGTCGAGAAGTTCGTCGAGGCCGGATGTCTGGTGGTCGCGGCGTTCGTGGCCTGGCCCACCCTGACCACGCTGTTGACGGCACCGGCCTGACGCCGGCCTCCCGGGTGGTTCTCGGGCGCGGAAGGCTCAACGTAGTCGCCGCAGCACGACTCCGGACCCGATGATCAGCAGTAACGTGGCCAGCACCCATTGTCGTTTGGTCTCCGTGTCGAGGGGCCGCACGGGCCGACGCTGTGTCGGGACGGGTAGAGCGGTCGCGTTCGGTGGGCGGGACTGTGGGACGGATGTGCTCGGTGGCCGCGACGAGGGGGGCGGTCGCGGTGTACTGCTCCGACTCGGCGTGTTGGTGGGGGGCTGTTGGGTGGTCACCTCTGGAGGGGTTTCGGTGGGTGGGGACGGTGTGGTTGTTTCCGGTGGCGTCGACGGTGGACGGGGCGACGTGGTGGATGGCGGGGGTGTGGGTTGTGGTGCGGCGGGAAGGCACCCCGCCGCGTCGTTGTGGTGCAACGGCCTGCCCCGTGCCAGTTCGGCGGTCTCCGCGGGGTCGGCACCGATCCGGTAGAACCTGCTGTGGCCGGCCACGTTGTCGGCGACGACGTAGCGGCCGCCGTCGTCGGTGATGACGATCGCTCCGTACCGGGCGGGCGGGAGCGCCACAGGCTCGGTGGAGACAACCGTTCCGTTGTCGACGGCGAGTTCGAGCAGCACGGCTTCGTGCTGGTGGTTGGTCGTGACGGTGAGCAGCGTTCCGTCGGAGGTGGCGGCGAGATCTCCGATCGGCAGCGGGACGAGCCGGGGCGCCAACCACGTGACGTGGGTGACGGACAAATACGTGGCACTGTCGGGATCGATGTCGACGGTGTAGAGCCGATGTCTGGTGACCAGATACCACTCGTACCCGTCGACGGCCCCCGCCCGGATCTCGCCCGTCCGCGGTGGCGACATCCGCGGCGCGAGGTCGCGTAGCGGACCGAGGTCGTGCGTCGTTCCCTGCGGGTCGACGGTGATCACGCGCGTGCCACGGAAGGGGAACGTGCCGGTGCTGCTGAGCCCGTAGGCCTTCCCCTGCTCGGCGGAATAGCCCAGTGTCTCGACGGGGCCGGGAGGTTGCGGCAGTTCCTCGGTCGTCATGCCGGACAGCGTGACGCGCCGAAGCGTGGTGGCGGCTCCGAGCGGACTCGTGACGTGCAGCAGCGAACAGCCCGGTGCCACGGCGCGCTCTCGTGCCACCACGGTCGGGGACGACAGGCCGAGCAGTGCCAGTGTGGTCAGCAGCGCGGATATCGCCCGTGGGCTGCGGCGGCGCCCCCTCATCGATCGGAACCGAGTCGTTCCAGCGCCCAGCGGAACGCCTCCGGATCGATCCGTGAGTCACCGGCGAACGGGTTCTGCAGGTGATAGATCGCGAACACCAGCAGCGCGAGGGTACCCGCCAGGGTGGAGACGATCATGACGTGCGGCATCAGTCGCGTTCCCCCGAACAGGTTCGGCAGCAGCACCACGAGCACGCTTCCCAGGATGAGAACGAACCAGACCACCGTGGACACGTCGCGGTTGAAGGCCATGTTCAACCGGTCCTGTCGCTGCTGATAGACCGTCCGGAGACGATCCAACGCCTCTGCCTTACGTCCCTCCTGCCACTCACCGCCGGCGGGAGCGTCGAGAACGGCCCCACGTATTCGCTCGAGCTGGTTCCAGCCGTTGCCGGAGATGCCGTTGTCGCGCCGCATGCCGGGCCATTCCTGTTCGATGACCGTGTGGGCATAGGACTGGCTGAGAGCGCGGACACGCTCGGCGGTGTCGCCGGAAAGCGCCTCGGCCGCCCAGGAAACGGCGACCAGGCTCTGCGCCTCCCGGTACGCCCCTTCCCGCGCCACACCCACCGCGTCGAAAAGAGTCACCATGACAAAAGCCAACACCACGGCGTGCATGCCGCTGACGATGACGAAAACCTGCCCGGCCGCGTCGTTGTTTCCGGGCCTGCCCTCGTCCAGCCCGAACCGGCGCACCGCGTATCCGATCAGCCCGGCCGAGACCGCCGCAGCGATGACCCACAGCAAACCGCTGATGTAGGTGTTCATTCACGTTCCCGTACGTTGATCGTCGCGACATGTTGCCGCGGCGGTGCGCCCGGTGAGTTCGTTGACCGGAACCGACGCTGTTTCCGGGACGAGCAGTTCACCGATCTCGCAGTCGAGTGCGGCACAGATGATGTCCAGGTCGGACAGTTTCAGACTGACCGGCGCACCGGACCACAGTCCCGACATCTTGCCCGCTGAGACGGTCAGCCCGTACTCGGCCAGTCTGTTCTGCAGCTCTCCCGCTTTCCAGATACCGCGGTGCGCGGCCACCAACCGCAGATTCCACTTCAACTGTCACTCCTTCGCCGGATCACGAAAGTACGCCCTGTTCACAGAACCGGAGGAAATCTCGGAAATCCCGAGATCCTCACACCGGAGAAATGTCGAACACCGTCGGACATTAATAGCGGCTGATCCCGCCGTTGGCAAGTGCTCCCCGGAAGGCGCAACGATGTTTTCCTCCCTCGGACGGAGCATCGCGAGGTCCGTCCGAACGGTGCGTGTTGCTACGTTCGATGCCGTGAATCACAATCGCTCCCGACGCGAACCCGCACTCGGCGGATTGCCAACTACACTGCGTACCGATCAAGCGGCTGATTCGGTGAAATACAGCTAACAACACAGGACACGGAAAGAAGTCGTATCTTTCCACTTTCGAGCGACTTTGAGCTGCTCGCGTGTGCTGCTAATCTCGTGATCGTCCGGCGTTGAAAAAAGTTTCCATCTTCGATGGTTTTACTTCCGGGCGGGCAGGAAATACAGGCAGATCGGGACGGACACTGGATCCGGATTTTCGGTTTTTCTCACTACTGTTTCGACGCTGTGTGCGCGACAAGATTGGTGGAATGAACGTGACCACGGTGGATCCGGCCGGAGCAGACACGTATTCGCGGCTGAGCCTGGGAACCGAGGCGGCCCGCAATTTGGCGACGACGACGAAGTCGGCGCCGCAGATGCAGGGCATCACCTCGCGGTGGTTGCTGCGGATGCTGCCCTGG
>NZ_FOMZ01000006.1:0-172579 GCF_900112765.1 Actinopolyspora alba | reverse complement strand
TTCTTCCTGGCTCATCCGCGGACCATCGCCGCTTTCGGCAGGGAATGCAACCGACGGGGCGTCTACCCCCAAAGCATCGACATCAACGGCAACAAAGTTCCCTCCTGGCGCGGTGTCCCCATTTTCCCGTGCAACAAACTGCACGTCAGCGACACCCGCACGAGCTCGATACTGCTGATGCGCACCGGTGAGGACAGCCAGGGCGTCGTCGGGCTGCACCAGACCGGCATACCCGACGAGTATCAGCCCGGACTGTCCGTGCGGTTCATGGGTATCGACGACAAGGCCATCATCTCCTACCTCGTCAGTGCCTACTACGCCGCGGCAGTGCTGGTCCCCGACGCGCTCGGCGTCCTCGAACACGTCGAGATCGGACGTCAGGACTGATCGTATGCGCCCCTTCGAACTTCCGGATTTCTACACGCCCCACCCCGCCCGGTTGCATCCGCACGTCGACTCCGCCAGGACACACACCACACGGTGGGTGGGGGAAATCGGACTGCTCCGCCAATCCCGAATCGACCCTTCGGCCACGGCGATTCCCGGCGAAACCGAATTCGACGACCACGACTACGCCCTGTTGTCCGGCTACGCCCACCCGGACGTCTCGGTATCGACACTGAACCTGCTCGCCGACTGGTACGCGTGGATGTTCGTCCTCGACGATCAGCTGCCGCCTCACGACGAGCACACCGACTCCTCCGCGGAAGCACGATCACACGTACAGCGGCTCCTCGGATTCCTGCACACCCACGCAGCGTCCGTTCCGGAGCCGAACACACCACTCGAACGCGGGTTGGCCGAGTTGTGGCAGCGTACCGCCGCGACGGCCCCTCCCCGGCTGCTGCGACGACTGGCCGCCGACACCCGCCTCCTGCTGACAGCACGAGTACGGCAACCATCCCGCACAGTCGCGTCCATTCCCAATCCCGTGGACCATCTCCGCGACAGCCGCCACTCGAGCGGCGCCCGCTGGGTGGCCACACTGGTCGAGTACACCCTCGGCGACTCCCTGCCACCAGACGTGGCCCGCAGCAGGCCGGTACGACTGCTGCGGGCGTGCTTCGCCGACGCGCTACGACTGTGCAACGACCTCTTCTCCTACCAACGCGAAACCCGGCAGGAACGAAAACGTGACAACGCGGTACTGAGCATCGAACGTTTCCTGGAATGTTCACCCCAGCGAGCCGCTGAGATCGCCAACGCGGTGCTGACCCGACGGGTACATCTCTTCGAGACCACGCTGCACCGTGGTCTGCCCGCCCTGCTCACCGAACACGCACTACCCGAACAGCAGCGCACAACCGTGTTGGCCTATGCCCACGGGCTGCGTGACTGGTTGGCCGGCGCGCACGAGTGGCACTCGATGTCCACTCGCTACATGAACACCGGACCGATCCACACCACTCGGATACGGCAGCCCGCCGGCCTCGGTTTCACAACCGCTGTCCACGACGCTCACCCGGTGGGCAACACCGGCCCAGCGGTGACATCCGGCGAAACCCGACCGTGGTGGGAACTCCCCTCGTGGAGCGCCCGAAGCCACGACACGAACCGGACCACCACGAACCCGCTGCTGACACGGTTGCGATCCCGCACCGCGACCTGGGCCCAACGACACGGGATCCCCGAGAACGCACTGTCGAGCACGACACGCACCAACGATTACGCCCTGCTCGCGGCCAGAGTGCTCCCCGACGCGGGCGAGACCGAGCTGGCCCTGATCGCCCACTGGAGTCTGTGGGCACGGTTCGTCAACGACGGTGCTCACCGAGAGCAGTATCGGCCTTGGCCACGACTGGCCGAATTCCTGCCCCCGAATCCCGACGATATGCCCACCACCACCGAACCGGTCGAACAGGCACTGGCCGAGCTGTGGACCCGCACTACCACGATCATCCCGGCACAAGCGCGGCGCCGTTTCCGACAACGCATCCGGAAATTCCTGCATCACACGGCGGATGAACCGTTCGAGTCCGTCGGGAACGAGCCCACCGATTTCCTCGCCCCGCTGGAAACGCCACACCGAACCGCCCGATCCCACCTCCGGCTGGCTCTGACCGAACTGCGGTTGGGACCGGATATACCACCAGGAGTGCTACGCAACCCCGCGATGCGTTCACTACGGCAGGTTTTCACCGAGATCACGGCACTGCACGAGGACCTCGTCGTCGCGCACCACCGCGGCTGGTGTGAAGTCCCGGTGGCAGCGATACCGACACCGAGACGATCGCACGACGAGCGAGGACACCACGCAGTCAGCGTACTGACCGATCTGCTTCGCACACGGCGGCGACGATTCGAATCCCTGCTGAACCGAGACGTAGCCGAGGCCCGTGCCGAGTACCGGCTCTCCCCCACGGCCGGCAGGCAGCTCGACAACTACCTCGACGCTCTCGACCACTGGATCACCGGTGAGTTGAGTTGGCTGCTGGAAAACGCGCGACACAACCTCAACCCCGCACCCGCGACCCGGTCGGCCCAGCATCGGCTGCCCAGCACCGACCGTCCCACCGCGGCTGCCTTCCCGGCATAACCACCGCTGCCGTCCCGGCCGCGTGCGCACCTCGTACGCGGCCGCACACCACAACGCACGTTTTCGCATTCGAGCAGATTGGTAACCGCGCATCGTGACTGTTTCCGACCCGGACACCGGCGTTTCCCCCGAACACTCCAGCCTTTCTGTCGAAGCCGCCCGCAAGCTGTCGACAACCACGAAGTCGGCGCCGCAGATGCAGGGCATCACCTCGCGGTGGTTGCTGCGGATGCTGCCCTGGGTGCAAGTGGAAGCAGGCACCTACCGCGTCAACCGGCGGTTGACGTATCAGCTGGGGGATGGGCGGTTGACGTTTACCAACACGGGGGCGCAGGTGCGGGTGATTCCGCAGGAGTTGCGGGAGTTGCCGTTGCTGCGCGGGTTCGACGACGAGTCGTCCCTGGCCGTGTTGGCCGACCGGTTCACACAGCACCACTACGACCCCGGCCAACTGATCACCGAACAGGGTGAGGCCGCGGATCGGGTGGTGTTGTTGGCGCACGGTAAGGCCAACAAGATCGGCCCCGGTGAGTACGGCGACGACAGCGTCCTCGACGTACTCGCCGACGGCGAACACGTCGGACAACGAATCCTCGTCGACGACGAGGTCAGCTGGCCACACACCGTCAAGGCCATCACCCCCTGCACCGTGCTCACCCTGTCCCGACAGGACGTACGTGAGGTGACCGAACGCTTCGAGAACCTCTCCCGGCACCTACGACAGGCCGAGTCCCGGCCGGTTCCACCACACAACAAACACGGTGAGGCGTCGATTGATGTGGTGTCGGGTCATTGGGGTGAGCCGTTGTTGGCGGGGACGTATGTGGATTATGAGGTGGCGCCGCGGGAGTATGAGTTGAGTGTGGCGCAGACGGTGTTGCGGGTGCACAGTCGGGTGGCTGATTTGTACAACCAGCCGATGAATCAGACTGAGCAGCAGTTGCGGTTGACGATTGAGGCGTTGCGGGAGCGTCAGGAGGAGGAGCTGGTCAATAATCGTGAGTTCGGGTTGTTGCACAATGCGGATTTGTCGCAGCGGATTCACACGCGGACCGGCCCACCCACCCCCGACGACCTCGACGAACTACTCTCCCGCCGCCGCAAATCCGAGTTCTTCCTGGCTCATCCGCGGACCATCGCCGCTTTCGGCAGGGAATGCAACCGACGGGGCGTCCATCCCGCGACGACACAACGCGACGGCGTCACCCTGCTTTCCTGGCGCGACGTGCCACTGCTGCCCTGCGACAAGATCCCGATCAGCGACACCGCGACCAGCTCCGTGCTGGTGATGCGCACCGGTGAGGACAGCCAGGGCGTCGTCGGGCTGCACCAGACCGGCATACCCCACGAATGCGCCCCCAGCCTCAACGCGCGGTTCATGGGTATCGACGACAAGGCCATCATCTCCTACCTCGTCAGTGCCTACTACGCCGCGGCCGTGCTGGTCCCCGACGCGCTCGGCGTCCTCGAACACGTCGAGATCGGACACTGACCCCTTCGACCCGATTTCAACCACTCGTTTCGCCACCGGCCCGCGAGCCCCTCCTCACAAGGGATGATCACCTTGGCCACCGTCGAAGACACCGGCAACATCCGATCCAGCGCCGAGATACTCGATTTCACCCGTGAACTGGTGCTTCCCACCCTGCGCGCCACCGTCGACCAACTGTCCCCGGCAGCCCGCGCCGTGGCCACCTATCACCTGGGCTGGCGGGACGAACACGGCACACCCGTCAACGGCCAGAGCGGCAAGACGCTGCGCTCGGCGCTGGTGCTGCTCACCGCCGAAGCGGTGGGCGGTTCTGCCGAGGCGGCCGTGCCCGCGGCGGTGGCCGTGGAACTGGTGCACAATTTCTCCCTGCTGCACGACGACGTCATCGACGGCGACGAAACCCGACGACACCGCCGTACCGCCTGGGCCGTGTTCGGCTCCGGAGAGGCGATCCTCGCCGGGGACGCCTTGCTGGCCACGGCCACCGACGTGCTCGTGGCCAGCGAACACCCCGCGGCCGCCGAAGCCGTGCGCACCCTCAGCAACGCGGTACACACCCTGATACGGGGGCAGAGCGCGGACATGGACTTCGAACGTCGCCACGACGTCACCCTGGCCGAGTGCGAAAGCATGGCCACCGCCAAAACCGGTTCGCTGTTGGGGTGCGCGTGTGCGCTCGGGGCCTCGTTCGGGGGTGTGACAGGACCGCGCGTGGACAAACTACGCGCCTTCGGCGAGTATCTCGGGTTGGCGTTCCAGCACGTCGACGACCTGCTCGGTATCTGGGGCGATCCGCGGCACACCGGAAAACCCGTCCACTCCGACCTGCGGGCCAGGAAGAAGACCCTGCCGGTGTTGGCCGCGCTGAGCACCACCACCCCTGCCGCCGAGCAGTTGCGCACCTTGTACTACCGCGGACATCCGCTGTCGGCTCCGGAACTGGCCCGGGTGGCCGAACTCGTCGAGTCGGCCGGTGGTAAGCAGTTCAGTCTCGACGAGGCCGATCGGTTGTTGTCGTTGGCGTTGACCGAGCTGACCACGGCGGGAACGCAGCGGAGAGCCGGTTCGGAACTGGCAGAACTGGCCCGGGTGGTCACTCGGCGGGATCGTTGACTCGAACGAGGAGATCCGTTGATCACTCGCTCGGACACGGGATAGCCTCACCACCGGTGGGCACGGGGGGCTGCCGTGGGGGCGTGATCGCCACGGGCAGGCACCTCGTGGCCGCAGGATCCGACCGATGTGTCGGTGCTGTCGACATGGGCACCGAAAGTCGCGGCGCGGTCACGGAACACGCCCGGCCGCCGTGGCGGCGACAAGAGGTAACAAGTGCCACACTCCCCTGCTCCCAACCGCGCAATACCAGCTCAGCGGGATCACGAAGAGGTTCGCAGCACCGCTGTGATCTTGCTGTGTCGTTGTCCAGCACAGACGGGTGGTGCTTTATCGCAGTGTTACCGGTAGGCTCTGTCACACCGGACGGGATCACCCGCCGGTGTTACTGACCGTTGCTCCTATCACGAGTCAAGACGGATGACACTTCAAGACGACCGTGCTCGGACCTGGTTCCAGCCCATGGTGCCAACCGAACAACCGCACAGGGACGCCGCAGACGACGCCGGGCCGCTGACCACCCGGATCGAGGGGGAACTCGTCTTCCCTGAACAGCCACCGACCCCGGCTCCCTGGGCGGAACGGCTCGAAGTCACCCAGCCGTTCATACCCGCGATCCGTGACCAAACTCCGGAGTTCGCCAAACGGTTGACCGCCGAACCGGTGACCGCCGCTCCCCACCCGCCGGACGACTCTCCTACAGTCAGCGCCACGCCAGTAGGGGAACCGCAGTCGTCCGTGCCCAGCGAGACCACCGAAACCTCGACCCCGTCGAACGGAGCCGAGGTCGGACAACCGCAGAAACGACGCAGCCTCGCCCGCCGTGTCGTGCGACGGATCCTCGGCCCGGACCTGCTTCGTAAGGACCCGGCTCCGAAGAAACGCTGAATCGTCTTCGGTTGGGATCGGGCATAATCGGAACGGTCCACACTCGACCGATTCCTTTGTCGCCAGGGAGCGCATTGTCCACAGCACCACCGGCCACGGCCGGCAGAGTCGATACCCTGCCCGCTCCCGGCCCCCGAGCCACCGGGCGGTTGCCGTTCGCCGCGGTCTCCGTCGGTGTGATCGCTGTCGTCTTCGCCGTGGTGTGCGCGTTGACCACGGGCCGCTACGGCTACTTCGGGGACGAGCTCTACTTTTTGGCCGCGGGCCATCACCCCGCGTTCGGCTACGTCGACCAGCCCCCCGGTGTGCCGCTGCTGGCCAGCGCCATGCAGGCCCTGTTCCCCGAATCGCTGAACGCGCTACGAGCACCGTCACTGCTGGCCGCGGTCGGCTACATCGTGCTGACCGCGTTGAGCGCCCGCGAACTGGGTGCCACACGCGTGACACAGGCGTGCGTGGCCGGAGTGGCCGCGTTGACCCCGCATCTGGTCGCCTCGGCGCACCTGCTGGTGACCTACTCGTTCGACCAGACGCTGTGGGCATGGGTCGTATGGCTGTTGCTCCGCTGGGCACGCCGCCACCACGCCGGAGAACCCGCGAATTCGACATTGGTGGCCGCGGGGGCGGTCACCGCCGTCGCGGTCCAGTTCAAACTCCTCATCCCCGTGCTGTGGCTGGTCGTGCTCCCGATAGCGGTGCTGTTCGGTCCTCGTCGATTACCGCTTCGCCCCGGGCTGTGGGCAGGCGGTGCGATCGCGATCGTCTCCGTCCTGCCCGGAGTGTGGTGGCAGGCACGGCACGGCTGGCCCCAGCTGGCCATGGGCCGGGTCGTCGACAGCGAAACCGGCGGCGCGTGGACGTTTCTCAACGCCTCGGTCAATCAGCTCGGCCCCGCGAGCACGGTATTGGCGTTGCTGGGGCTGTGCGGCCTGTTGATCAGCCCGAAGTTGCGTCCGTACCGGTTCCTCGGCGTGAGCGCACTGGTGGTCACGCTGGTGTTCATACTGCTCAGCGGTCGTTCCTACTACACCGCCGGGCTCTACGCCGTACTGTTCGGTGCCGGTGCCGTGGTGGTGCAACAGTGGTGGTGGCGTCTCGACGCTTCGCGGTACCGGTGGACGCGGTGGTCGCTGCCGCTGGTGGCGCTGGGGTGCTGTGCGTTGAGCCTGAGCGCGGCCGTGAACACGCTGCCACTGACCCCGGTCTCGCGGGTCAGCCCTCGTAATGTGGTCGTCACGGCCAGCCTCGGCTGGCCCGGTATCACCGAGCAGGTGGCACGGGTCTACCGCGAACTGCCCGACGACGGCGCGCCGACCGCGGTGGTCACGCACGACTACTGGTCGGCGGGAGCGCTGCATCACTACGGGCCGGAGCGCGGTGTTTCCGACGTCTACAGCCCCAGCCGTGGCTTCTGGTACTTCGGCAGACCCGACGACGCGGTGCGTCGTGTGGTCTACCTGGGTGGTGATCCACAACAACTGCGCCAACTGTTCGGCACGGTCCGTTCGGCGGGGTCGGTCGAGACGGATCCGGCTTTTCGGACCTACTACGACGACATGCGTATCTGGGTGCTGCGCGACCCGAAACTCCCCTGGTCACAAATCTGGCCCCGCCTGCATCACATGAGTCTGTGGTGAATACCGCAGTAGTCCTCTGCCCGGGGGTGGCCCGCGCAGTCCCCGGCCCGACGCCTCAGTGACCGCCGTCGGGCTCCGCGCAGCCGCCGTCCGCACTCGGGCCCTCGGCCCGTATCGACACGTCATGATCATCGATCTCGCCGTTGACGCAGATCCCGTTCCCGGCGGTCGACCAGAAGTGGACACCGCCGGAAACGGCGGTCACTTCACGTGGTCGCAGTCCCGCACGGCGCAGCGCACCGTCCACTGAACCGGGGCTGAGCCGCTGGTGGTCATCGAGACCTACCAGCTCGGACCGTAGCAGCGCCACTGTTGCCATCGACCACGCCCGCTGTGGGCGAATCGCCCGTCACGAACTGTTTTCAGCACGGCTGTCCGAGTTTTGCGTCCCGGCTTAACAACAGTTTTCGGTTCGCCTAAACTTTTGGTTGTGCACGACGTAGCAGCAGAGGGGTCGGGGGTGGCGAGCACGGCCACGACGCTGGACCGGCTCAGGCGGGACCAGACGGCCACGGTGACATCGGTCAACATCCACGGTCCCCAACGACGGCGCCTGATGGATCTGGGAATGTTGCCCGGGACCCGGATCCACATCGATCGGGTCAGCCCGCTCGGCGACCCCACCGCCTATCTCGTGCGGGGCAGCGTGATCGCACTGCGCCGCGAACAGGCCCGCGGTATTCACATCACCGTCGAACAGGAGTGACCACCGTGGCAGAAGACCTGCCCACCCCGAGCGCGAGCCCACCACCCGCCGCGAACACGGCATGCGGAACCTGCGTGTTCAACAACGCCGCCCAGCTGCGCGCGCTCGGCGTCGACGTCTCCGGACACGACCACGTGGTGGCACTGGCGGGCAACCCGAACACCGGCAAGAGCACGGTGTTCAACGCGCTGACCGGGTTGCGCCAGCACGTCGGCAACTGGCCCGGCAAAACCGTCACCGGCGCCGAAGGGGGATTCGGGTACCGCCAGCGACACTACAAGCTCATCGATCTTCCCGGCACGTACTCACTGCTGTCCGACAGCCAGGACGAGGACGTCGCCCGGGACTTCCTGCTGTTCGGCCAGCCGGACGTGACAGTGGTCGTCGTCGACGCCACCCGCCTGCAGCGCAACCTCAACCTCGTGCTGCAGATCCTGCAGGTCACCGGCCGGGTGGTGGTGGCGCTCAACCTGGTCGACGAGGCCCATCGGCACGGTCTCGCGCTCGACCAGCGCCACCTCGCACGCGAGCTCGGGGTGCCGGTGGTGCCCATGACGGCACGAAATCGCCAAGGACTGGACACGCTGCTGGAAGCGATCGAACAGGTCGCGCTGGGGACAGTGGCCACCCGGGCGCGGCGCGTCCGGCACGGCGACGACCGCACCGAACACGCCGTCTCCGAACTGGCCGCACGACTCCGTCGGGACCACCCCGGACTGGCCAACACCAGGTGGATCGCGTTGCGCCTGCTGGAAGGTGATCCGGGCATCGAACGCGCCGTCACCGACGGCACCCTGGACCGGCTGAGCGGAGCGACACCACACGCCGTCTCATCCGAAACGACAGGGACATGACCAGCTCCTCGATCCTCGACCACGCCGCCCGGCTGCGCGACGGCCTCCCCGAGGGATTCCGCGACGAGGTCGTCGAATCCCTCTACAGCGACGCCGCACGCATCACCGAAACCAGCGTCACCGAACGCCACGACGGAACGAAACTGACCCTCGACCGCTTGCTCGACCGGGCGCTGACCCACCGGGTGTGGGGGTTCGTGGCGATGGGCCTGTTGTTCTTCGGCGTGTTCTGGTTCACCATCTCCGGCGCCGCGGGCCCGTCGAGCCTGTTGTCGAACGTGCTGGTCGACTACGGTCACAGCCGGTTGCACGCGCTGGTGGCACCATTGCCGACCCCCGACTGGGTGACCGGGTTGCTGCTGGACGGGGTATATCTCTCCACCGCCTGGGTGGTGGCGGTGATGCTGCCCCCCATGGCCATCTTCTTCCCACTGTTCACCCTGCTGGAGGATTTCGGCTATCTGCCGAGGGTGGCGTTCAACCTCGACCGGCTGTTCGCCAAAGCGGGCGCGCACGGCAAACAGTCCCTGTCGATGATGATGGGCTACGGCTGCAACGCGGCCGGGGTGACCGCCACCAGAATCATCGACAGCCGCCGGGAACGGCTGATCGCCATCATCACCAACAACTTCAGCGTCTGCAACGGACGCTGGCCCACCCTCATACTGATGGGCACGATCTTCATCGGGGCGCTCGCCCCGCCCGCCCTGGCGGGCGTGATCGCCGCGGCCAGCGTGGTCACCGTGGCGTTTCTCGGTGTGCTGGTCACCCTGCTGGTGTCCTGGACGCTGTCGAAAACGGTACTGCGCGGTCACAGTTCCACCTACTCCCTGGAACTACCCCCCTACCGCCCACCGAAGGTGTGGCGCACCCTCTACACCAGCCTCATCGACCGCACCCTGAAAGTGCTGCGCCGCGCGGTGGTCATGGCCGCCCCCGCCGGAGCGGTCGTCTGGCTGATCAGCAACGTCACCATCGCCGACGCGAGCATCGCCGCGCACCTGGTGGGCGCGCTCGACCCGCTGGGATGGGTGCTCGGCCTCAACGGCATCATCCTGCTGGCCTACCTCGTGGCGATCCCGGCCAACGAGATCATCATCCCCACCATCCTGATGCTGACGATGACGCTGGGGACCAACCTGTTCGACGCGCAGCAGGGTGTGATGCTCGAGCTCGGCACTGCCCAGACCCACACGGTGCTGACCCAGGCCGGCGGGTGGACCCTGCTGACCGCGGTGAACCTGATGCTGTTCAGCCTGCTGCACAATCCCTGCAGCACCACCATCCTCACCATCTGGAACGAAACCAAAAGCCCGAAATGGACCACGGTGGCCACGCTGCTGCCGATCGGGCTGGGCTTCGCCGTCACCGGGCTGACCGCGACCGTGGCACGTCTGGCGGGCTGGGCGTAGCCGCCACCGGCCCGCCCTTCGACTTCCCCGATACGGACGGGACATCCGGTGCGCCCCGCGGAACGAGGAACGCCCGACGAGCAGCGCCGAGCTCGTTCAGGGCGGGCCGGGAACTCAGGACCGTGCCAGGTGGGCCTCCAGCGCGTCGGCACCGGCCACCGCTCCGCCGGTGCCACGTATGCCCGCCGCGGTGGCGGTGACCGTGGCGCGCAGGTACTCGTCACCGGCGACCTCGTCGACGGTCTTGCGCAGCGCGGCGGCGTCGACATCGTCGGGCAGTCGTCGTGCCAGCCCCAGTTTCTCGGCCTGATCGGCGTTGGCCCGCTGCTCGGCCATCTGCGGATAGGTCACCAGTGGCACCCCGTGATACAGCGACTCCATCGTGGAGTTCATCCCCGCGTGTGAGAGAAACACATCGGCGTGCCGCAGCACCTCGAGCTGCGGAAACCGGGCACGCACGTCGAAATTGGCGGGCAGCGGGCCCAACTCGTCGGGTTCGATCCGGTCCCCGATGGACATCGCCACCTGCCACCCGCTGTCACCGAAGGCGCGAACACATTCGCGGTAGAAATCGGGACGCTCGTTGAACGTGGTGCCCAACGAAATGAACAGCAGCGGCGCGTGCTCGTCGCGGGGTGCGAAGGAGTCCCCTCGTGCCCGGTTCCCCATCGACGGCCCCAGGAAACGGAAGCGCTCGTCGAAGGTCTCGGCGGCGGGCTGGAACTGGTGGGGCACGAAAACCAGGTTCAACCCGGCCGGGGTGGGTGCCAACATCGATTCCGGAGCCGACACGCCGAACTGCTCGGCCAGTTCGTGGTGACGCGTGGAGATCTCCCGCAACGCCGGGTGGTCCGGGTCGAGACCGTCCGGCAGGAAGTACTTCATCAGTGAGAACCGCTCGTTGGCGGCGAAACTGGGCACCAGCGCCACCGCGGGAACCCCCAGTGCCTCGGCCAGCATGGGCCCACCCAGGCTCATCATGTCGTAGCACACGGCTTCCGGCGGGTCCGCCGCGAAGTGCTCGCGCAACACCGGAAGACTGTCCCGGGTGTGATCGAGCATCATGTGCATCATGTGGGAGATCATCTCGACGGTGATCTCGTCCAGCGACGGTGTCGGCGGCACGGAAACGTCCACTCGCGTGTCGACACCCCACGCCCCCGCGGCGGCAACGGTGTCCAGTTTGTGGTTGCCGGTGGCATAGCTGACCCGATGGCCCCGGCGGCACAGTTCCTCCACCAGCGGCAGGGTCGGGTTCACGTGCCCGTCGAACGGCGGCGCGACGAACGCGAAATGGCGGGGCATACATCCTCACAACGGCTTCGGGAGAAATAATGGCACGACTGCCGGTTTTCGCCGTTCGATTATTCCCCGACGATTCCGCCCACGCCCGTACGTACCCTCAAACGTGACATCATCAACATCGCTGTGTGGTGCGAATACGCCAAAACGGACGAGAACGGCGCTCCCACGAACCCCACGTACTCGAAATGGTGGGTGCTTCGTTGATCGTGTTCGGCCGTTCGCAGCGTGGATGGTGAGTCGACGGTCGGAATCCGACGAGGACGCCGTTCCCTCGCACAGTGCGGGGGCACGTGGCGGGCGAGCAACGTGTTTCATGCCGCCCGGCCCGCTCCCAAACGGAAGACCCCCAACGATACACCCGACCAACGGTACAAGGTCGCTCAGTCATAACCCGGGCAGTGGTTGTTTCGTCTGGTGAAACAGATTCTTGTGCTCTGTTCGGTGGGATTTCACAGTGCGTACTCAACACACCCGGGTGCGCTCGATGTTCCGGTCGCGGATCGGAAAGGTGCGGCCACTCACGAAAGGGGCAAGGATGTCGTACTACCTGCTGCGGACCGCCCGGGATTTCGTCGCGACGAACATGGCGAACGTGGGGCACTCCGACACCGCGGGGAACACGACGTGTGACCGATGGACACTGCGGCATCTGGTGAACCATGTGATCGCCACGACCGAGGCACTCGGACGGATGAGCAGAGGCGAGCCGATCGGACCGGAAGACATCGCCCCGGACACCACGGCTGAACGCGGCTACCTGGGCGGGGATCCTGTGGCCGCTTTCCACCGTGTCTCGGATCCTCTGGTGAGGATGTACCAGGGGGTCAGTTCCTCCGAACGCCTGACCTGCACCCTGCTGCGTCTGCCACGGCCCCCTACGCCACTGTTCGTCTCCCTGTGCCTGCTCGAGTGGTCGGTACACGGCTGGGACATCGGGCGTAGCACCGGCCGGGCCGTACGGATTCCGGAACCTCTCGCCGAGACGGTGTTGCCCTTCGCCTCGCAGCTCGGCGGAGGCGTACCCCATCAACTGCCCAGTTTCGCCACACCGACTGACTCTCCCCCTCATGCAAGCGCGGACGAACGGCTTCTCACCTTCCTGGGGCGCGAGCCCCGGCAGCAGGGCGAGACCACGACCGAACTCGGTGACAACACCGCGGTTCCCATCTTTCGCGAGGAGGACAGATGAGCGACCACACGGCGATCCTCTTCCCCGGGCAGGGCTCCTACCTGCCGGGAGTTCTCGCCAACGCCGCCGACCATCCGGGAGTGCGGCCGGTACTCGAGGAGATCGACCGTACCGTTGCCGAGTACGGACACACCGCGGTGAGCCCGCTGGTACTCAGCTCGGACGCCGCGGATCTGGACGCTTTGGTTTCGCGTCCCTCCGAGCTGTCCCTGGCGATTTTCGCGGCATCGCTGGGTGCCTACGAATTGTTCAAGGCGGCGGAAGTGCCCGGTGATGTTCTGGTGGGGCACAGCATCGGGGAAATCACCGCGTTGGCCGCCGCCGGTGCGGTGTCAGTGCGGGATGCCACGCGCATGCTGTGCTGGCGCCACCAGCTGTTGGACAGCGCCGCGCTGCCGGAGGGAGGAATGCTCGCGGTCAAGGCCGGCGCACAGCGGGTCGTGCATCTGACCGGCACGGTGGATGACTGGTCGCTGAGCATCGCCGCGGACAACTCGCCCCACGAGGCCGTCGTGTCCGGCTCGGAGCGGGGACTGCGGGGGCTCGAGCAGGTGGCGGAGGCGGCTGGGTTGAGAACGACTCGGCTGGCCAGCGCCTACCCGTTCCACAACCCGGTGTTCGCCCCTGTTGCCAAGCGGCTCACCGAGGTGCTGGACACCATCGTTGATCACGACCCGTGGCCGAGGATCTATTCCCCGATGCTGGGACGCTACCTGGCCGGTCCGCAGGATGTACGTGAGCTGTACGCGGGACATCTGCACCGGCCCGTGAACTTCCTGCAAGCCACGCGCGCCTTGTCCGACCGCGGTATCTCGGTGTTCGTGGAGGGAGGTCCCAGGCAGGCACTGACCACCCTCGTCGGCCAAACCCTGCCCGGGGTACGCAGCCTGGCTCCGCTGAGCCGCCGAACCTCGGCGACAGACATCATCGAGCAGATCCGCACCACAGCCGAGACGACGACGTGGAACACCGAACCGTCCGGCGACAACGTCTCACCGCCGCCGCCCGAGCAACCACCAGCTCCGGAAACACCTGCCGCGGACCCCGGCGCGTCCACGAACGGGATTCCCGCCGAGAGCAACAGCGCATCGCTGCCTCCGAGACAGGACCTGGCGGCACAGCTGCGGCAACTGTTCGCCGAGTCCGTGGGCTATCCCACTGACGTGTTCACCGAGGACGCGGATCTGGAGGCCGACCTGGGGATCTCCTCCGTCAAACAGGTCGAACTGTTCACCAAGGTGTTGGACCAGTACGGCGTCCCCAATCCGCCGAACAACATTCGGATGCGGGCGTACTCGACCCTTCCACGACTGGCCGAGTTGTTGCACCTGCTGGCAGCGGGAGAACCGGTCGAAAGCCGCTGAGCAGCCCCGGGAGAATCACCATGATCACCGACTTCACCGGCAAGGTCGTTCTGGTAACGGGCGGGGCCAAAGGCGTCGGAGGTGCTATCACCACCGCCTTCGCTCACAGCGGCGCGCACGTGATCGTCAACTACTTCCATTCCGCCGACGAGGCGCGCGAACTGGTATCCACCATCACTCAGGACACGCCCGGCTCCGCCGAGATGCTGCGGGCCTCGGTGGCACGCCGCACTGAGGTAGCGGAAATGTTCACCGAGGTCCACCGCCGCCACGGCGGCCTCGACGTGCTGGTCAACAATGCTGCCCGCGGTGCCATGGATCCGATCGGACGCACCGAGGACTCGGAATGGAAACGAGTGCTCGATGTCGATCTGCACGGGACCAGATGGTGCATCGAATACGCGGTGCCCCTGCTGGAGCTGGGAGACGGCGGAGTGGTCGTCAACATCTCGGCCATCGCCGCCCAGTACGCCTTCGGCAACTTCGCTCCAGGTGGAGCGGCGAAGGCGGCCATGGAATCCTTGAGTCGTCATCTAGCGGCCGAACTCGCCCCCGCAGGAATTCGACTGAATGTCGTCTCCAGCGGACTCCTCGACAACGACACCCTTCCCCTGTTCCCCGATAGCGACCGAATGGCCGCCACAATCACCGCCGGTACCCCCCTGGGGCGACTGTCTACCGAGGATGACCTCACCGGTGCCACGCTGTTTCTGGCCTCCCCACTAGCGGCGGGCATCACTGGTCAGACGCTGGTCGTCGATGGCGGTCTGACTCTGTTCAACGCCAGTCTCTCGCCGCCACGCAGCGATCCACCGACGTGGACCACGACGTTCCCCGCACAACAGCGCGGGCTCCTACCGGCGGCGCAGCAAACACCCACGACACGCGTCGGGACCGAAAGCACGGCCGAACCAACGACTGTGACAGAGCCTCCGCGCAATCACTCCCCCCAACGGGATCGCACAGCTGAGGACCGACTGATCGCGGTAGTTGGGACCGGACTGGTCGCGCCAGGCGCCAACGATCCCGAGGAGTTCTGGCGTCTGCTCGGCCAGTCCGAGGACGCTTTCGGCGAGCCACCCCGCTTCAACGTGGACCACATCCACTCGGCCGCCCCGGAAGCCGAGGACAAGGGTTACTCCCGGGTATTCGGATTCATCCGCGACTTCCAACCACACCCCACACTCGCGGCGGAGCTCGCGGAGGGGCACTGGTCGCGGCAGGATCTCGCACCGTTGTTCCTGCGACACGCGCTGCTGCAGGCTCGGGAAGGGATCACGATCGGTCAGGACACCCGTTGCGGGCTTTACGCCGGAGCCTGGACCGGCAGCAGTCAGAGCCTCGAGGATTCCCTGCTGGTCCATGCGGGAACCCGTGGCGCAGCGGCCCGGCTGTCCGGTAACGGACACGAGGAGCGGTTACGCGAGGTGCTGCGTCGCCATTTCCAGCATGCCGGTACGCGCCCCCGCTACTGCCTGCCCGACATGGTGCTGCGTACCGCGATGAGCGGTCTGCTGCCGGAGAGTTCCGACACGTTGGCCGTGGACACCGCCTGCTCCTCCTCGTTGTACGCGGTGGACATCGGAGTCAAGAACCTGTTGTCCGGCCGCTGCGATCTGGCCATGTGCGGCGGAACCGGCACGGTCGACCGACGGGTTATGGTGCTGTTCTCCAAGCTGCGCGGTCTATCACGGACCGGGGAGGTGCGTGCCTTCGACGCCGACGCAACCGGTGTACTGTTCAGCGAATGCGCCGGCATCGTCGCACTGAAACGGTTGTCCGACGCCCGTGACAACGGCGATGAAATCCTCGGGGTACTCACCGGGTTCGGTGGGGCCTCCGACGGCAGTGGCCAGGCGATCGCCGCTCCCAGCGAGACCGGCCAGGGCCTGGCGATCGACCGGGCCCGCACGGTCAACGGGACGACCAGCGAGGACGTCGGTTGGGTGGTCGGGCACGGCACCGGCACCGTCGCCGGCGACACTGTTGAGCTGCGAACCCTCGCACACCGCGCGCGAATCGGTGGTCTGCCCGTAACCTCGAACAAGTCCCTGGTCGGTCACGGCGGCTGGACCGCAGGGCTGCTCTCCCTCATCCACGCCCTGCTCGGGTTGCGGCACAAGCGCATCCCGGCCCAACAGCATTTCGCCACCCTGCCCCCGGACGTGCCCCCGGACACGATCACTGTCCCCACCACCGACCTCACTTGGAACGACAACCGTGACCACCCGTCGGTGGTGGGTGTATCCGGATTCGGCTTCGGCGGAACCAATGCCCACCAACTCGTCAGCGAGCCGGAGCTGTCCACCACCGAACCGCTCCCGACTTCTGGACCGCCCCAGAGCGAGGATCAGATGGTGCTGATCGCCTGGAGCGCTCATCTACCCGGCCATCCCGACCACGACGCGGTCCGACAGTGGCTGATCGGTCAGGGCAAGGCCCCGCCCCGTTCCTTCGGTGAGGACTACCCGCTGCCGCCGATCCCGGTGCGGCGCCTGCCCGACACCACCGCCCGCGGTATCGACCGCTGCCAGCTGATGGCTCTGGAAGTCGCCCACCAGTTCACCAGCGAACACGGCGAATTGTGGGCCGATCACCGCGACACCACCGGTGTCATCGCCGCCCACATGGGCCCACCCCGCGCGATGGCCGACTACACCCTGCGCGTGGGTACCGACGAGCTGCTGGCGGCTGTGCGGTGGGAAAGTGACAGTCCGAATGAGGACGAGCAGGCCATGCGGGACTTTTTGCACGCGCACCGGCAGACCGTGCCCGCCTCCAACGAGGAGTCGATGCCAGGGGTGATGACCAACATCGTCGCCTCCCGCATCCCGAACCGGTTCGACCTGCACGGGCCGTCCATGACCGTGGACTCCGGACACGCCTCTACCACGGCCGCTCTCGATGTCGCCGGTCAGTACCTGCGTACCGGCGAACTCGATCTCGCCCTGGTGCTGGGCGCCAACGGCAACACCACCCCGGAGATGGCCGAGATCGTCGAACTCCCACAGCATCAACTGGCCGAGGGTGCGTTCCTGTTCGCGCTGACCCGGGAAGGGCTCGCCCACCAGCAGGGATGGCCGATCCTGGCACGCATCCACAGTGCGTTACAGCACGCCGAGCCGAACGGGACCCCACCGGCTCTGGAATGGGGCACCGACGACGAGCCCAGTTATCTGGCGGCCGACGCGGCGCCGGCGCTGATCCGCGCGGTCGAATCCGGTACGCCGGAAACCGAGATCGACACCCGCGACCGCGGTCCGCGCATCACCGTAACGACGACAACGGACGCCGCAGGAACCCCACCTTCACCGCGACCTGCCACCTCGCCCGCCACATCCGACATTTCCCCAGGTGGGACAGCGATACCAATCGAGCGCTACACGCCGGTTACCCGACGCGTCGAGCTGGTTCCCGCCGGCCCGGAATTGCCGAGCATCCCACCACGCGGTATCGCACTCGTCGGCTCGGCGGAGCTGGCCAAGCAGCTCTCCGAAAGGATCTACCACACCGGCGCGATTCTGCTGTCCACCGACCCGGACACACCATCCGATGTGGCCACCGTTGTCGATCCCTCCGCTTCGGAACTCGGCACTGCCCTCGACGTCATCGAACAGGCGAGCCCACACGTGCGGATCATCGCCTCCTCGCGGGAAACCACCCAGCCATGGCCGACCCCACCACCGCAACCGCTGCTTCGGTTGCCGGAATTGGCCGTGCTGGTCTGCCAACGGCTGGGAACGCGGCTACGCGACGGATCCGTGGCCGCACTGCTGCTGGACACCCTTCGAACGGAGAATCCGCACCCGCATCTGACCCTCATCAGCGGATTCCTCCGAAGCCTGCGCCGCGAGCTGAACACACCGGTGTGGGCGGTGGCCACCAACGCCGAACTGAGCGATGCCCTCGACGAGCTCCAACGGGAATCCGCCGCCGACGACGAACACACCCTGGTCCTGTACCGCAACGGCGCCCGATACCTCGAACGGCTCCGCCCCTTGCCGGCAGCCGCCACACGGGAGTTGATCGTGGACTCCTCCTCTGTCGTCGTCGCGACCGGCGGGGCCCGCGGCATCACGGCCGTGGCCCTCACCGCGCTCGCCCGTCAGGCACGCCCCAAGCTGTGGCTGCTGGGCAGCACCCCACCGGACCAAGCCATACCGCCGGAGATCAGCGACGCCACCGAAGAAGAGCTCCCGAAGCTGCGCGCGCGGTACCTGAACGAGGCTCGGCGTGCCGAACCCGACCGCACGATCCCCGAACTCAACGCCCGCTTCGACCAACTCCTACGCGCCCGCGAGGTCACAGCCACCTTGGACAATCTCCGCGAACTCCTCGGTAACCAGCGCGTGCGCTACCTGCGATGTGACGTCACCGACCCGGACGAGGTCCGGCACGCCGCCACCGCGATCCACGCCGAAGACGGTCATGTCGACCTGCTCGTGCACGCGGCCGGCCGTAACCGCTCCGCGGCCCTCGAATCGAAAACACTGAGTGACTACCGTGCCGTACGCGATCCCAAAGTCACCGGGTACCATAATCTCAAAGCGGCCTTCCGCGACCCCGAACCCGGCTACTGGTGCAACTTCGGCTCCGCCCTCGGCACAGTCGGGCTCGACGGTGAAACCGACTACGTCCCGGCCAACGAGTACCTGGCCAACGCCGCGCGCCACACCGACCGGCGTGGTAGTGGTACGGAATTCACCATCGGCTGGAGCCTGTGGGGCGAGGCCGGCATGCGTGCCAACACCCCGGAATCGGCGACAAAACATCTGCCGGAGCCGATCAGCAACGCCAAAGGCGCCACCGACTTCCTCACTGAGCTCAGCACCGCACGCGCGCCCGAATCCTATGCTCTACACCTGCCGGACAACACCGGGCGTACCCACACCGCACTGTTGACCGGTCATCTCGAAACGAGTGAGAGCACCGACAGAGTGGGCCAGGGCGTGCTGGCCGAGCCTGAGCACCACGACGATGGCCAGGCCACGTGGTCCTGGCGAGCGGACCTCAAGCGTGACGGTTTTCCGCTGGAACACGTCATCGCGGGCAAACCCGTGCTGCCCGGGCAATTCATGGTCGCGCTGGCCGGGGAAGCCGCCATGGCGACAGTACCCGGAACCGTCGTTCGCGGATGGCGGGAAGTTCGCTTCGACCACTTCGCCTTCGCCCTCTCCCGAGGCGAACCCGTTCCCTACGGCATCCGTGCCGAACTCCTGGCACACGACACGCCAACACATCGCGTGCTGGTCACAGTTCTGTCCGACGTAGTCGCTCCCGACGGACGGATCCTGCAACACGATCGCGAACACTGTCGTGCCGAAGTCCTCCTCGGATCCCCCCGCACACCGCCCACATGGCAGCCCCCACCCGTTCCGGCAGACGCCGTCCGCACCGTCGATCCTTTCACCAGGCCGGAATCCGAGATCAACTTGAGCGGGATCTTCCGCACCACCACCGCCGTTACCGTTGACCCGCACGGTGGCCGGGGGCGATGGCTACCCGGTATCGACAGCACCGACGGGCTTTCCGCGCTGCGATTGCCCGCACTCCTGCTCGACTCCCTCATACGGAGCCGCTCCTTCGTCACCACGGAACAGGACACGATCGCCACGTCGGTTCCACTGCGGTTAGGCCACATCGACCTCTACACGACGGACAACGATGCACGGCTGGCCCGCCGCCATCCTTCGGGAATCGAGTTGCACCACGATGCGGAAGCCAGCGTGTGCACCGCGTCCACCGTCGACGGGCACATGCTGGTCCAAATTTCCGACATCGACACCAAACTCGCGAGCACCATGCCCCTCGACGAACCCTGACCGGCCCGACGCCGCGCTCCGAGGAGGGTCACGTGAGCACTACGTTCGACATCGAACACACCGTCACCGCCGACGACACTGACTACGCCAGAAACGTCTTCTTCGCGGATTTCCTCAAGTGGCAGGGCCACAGTCGTGACAGGTTCCTCATGCGATACGCACCGGATTTCCTCGAGGAACTCAACAGTGCGCGGACAGTGATCACCACCCGATGCCAGTGCGAATACTTCCTGGCGGTCACGGTGGCCGACACAGTCTCCATTCGGCTGTCCATCCCCACCGTGTACTTCAACCTCGCCATCTTGCGCTTCGCTTACCACCTGCTCGACCCCGACAACAACGATCCGCTAGTCGCCCGCGGCGAACAACAGGTCGCCTGTGTACGCCGCGACGAAAACGAGACCGTCCCCACGAGCTGGCCCCGAGAAGTACTGCGGGCAGCCGAGGATCTGGGCGGCGATGTCTCCCGAGCATTCGTCGACTAGCTCCCGAGCAAATTCAATCGCGGAAGCAACATGTCCGAGCACCCACACCGAGGAGAACCCCATGGAATTCCATCAGGACAACCGGCTACCCCTGCTTGCCGTTGAAGACCTCTCACCAGCCGGAGTCGAACTACGCGAGAAGATCATCGACACCTTTCACAGCACGTTCGACGTAGTCGACAACGACGACCACATGTTGGGTCCTTTCAACGCCGCGCTGTACTCCCCGAAACTCCACGATCTAGTGGTACGGCTGGCTACCACCTCGATGACCAGCATCCAACTTTCCGATAGTGAACGAGAGATCGCGGTGCTGACCCTCGCGGTCCAGCGCAAGGCCGACTACATATGGTACGCGCACGAACGAGTGGCGCGCGCCGCCGGACTTCCGGAAACCATTCTGCGCCGCATAGAATTCCAGCAACCGCTGGACACGCTGGACCGACGGGAACAGGCCGTCCAGCGGATCAGTCGTTCGCTGGTCTCCTACGGAAACGTGCCCGACACCCTCTACGAGGAGGCTGTGGAGGTACTCGGATACCAAAGCTTGGTCGAGCTGGTCACAGTGATCGGCACCTACGAACTCATCGCCCTGCACCTGGCCACGTTCCGCTGCCATTCCCACGCGGAAGTCCCCGCGGATCACATCAAACTGGGAGAGGACTGACCCCGAGCAGTCCCTGCGTGTCGGCCAGTGCCTGAAGTTCTTCCCCGACGACGGTATCCAGCTCGTCAACTGCCCGTACCGGGCGTCGTCGCCAGGTCGCTACGGCGAGCCGCGAGGTAAGGGTCACTGCTTGGTCGTGGTGAGGTAGCCGTCCGGGATCGTGGGTGTTCAGCTCAACCCGAGGGTCGGGGCGAGTTCGCGCAGCGCGGGCAGCGGATCGTCGTCGAGGACTTGCACGAGCACGTGGTCGGCGCCCGCGTCCAGGTGCCGCCGCACGTGCGTGGCGACCGTCCCGGCGTCGCCCATGGCGACCATGCCTTCGGCCAGCTTGTCCGAGCCGCCGATGACCAGGTCGGATTCGTCGAATCCCTGCCGCAGCCAGGAGTTCTGGTAGTTCGGCAGCTGCGAGTACATGTGCAGGTGCTGGTGCGCACGCCGCAGACCGGCCTCCCGATCCGTGGTGAGCGCGACAGCCTGCTCGCTGACCACCCACTTGTCGGGACCGAGCCGCTCGCGGGTGTGCGCGGTGTGCTCCGGGGTCACCAGGTACGGGTGTGCCCCGTCGGCGGCGGTACCGGACAACTCGATCATCTTCGGTCCGAGCGCGGCCAACAGCCGGGCCGGGCGCTGCGCACCCGGCTCGATCCCCTCCGGGACCGCGTCCATGGTTCGCAGGTAGTCACGCATGGTGCTCAGCGGTCGGGAGTAGGAACCGGCGTAGCTGTGCTCCACCAGCGGGGCGTGACTGACCCCCAGCCCGAGCACGAAACGGCCCGGGTGCAGCGCGGCGAGGGTGCGGGCACCGGACTCGCTGGCCGGGGCGCTGCGGGCATGGATGTTGGCGATGCCGGTGCCGACCACCAGCCGTTCGGTGCCGCCCAACAGCGCGGCGGCCTGGGTGAAGGTCTCCTTACCACCGGCTTCGCCGTAGAACAGCGAACCGTAGCCGAGCCGCTCGATCTCACGGGCACGGGTGATCACATCGTTGATCGACCACAGGTCGCTGGTCCACCACACGCCGACGCGAGAAACGAAGTCGATCTGGGCCATGCCGCCGAGCCTACCGGCACCGTCCGGAGACTCGCACGATCCCGACCGGACGCGTCGCTGAGCGGATCCCTCACTGAACGGGATCTTGTGTGAGTCCGTCGACGACGGTGTCGAGTTGGGGTGCGAGTGTGTGGCGGAAATAGCGCCCCCAGTGCGGTTGACTGCCGTCTCTGTCGGTGAAGCCGTATTCTTCCGCCAGATCCCACGTCGCCAGTGACTGCCCGGTCTTGGACAACACGTCGGGGTCCGTGGCGAGGGCGACCACGGCACGGCCGAGGAAGGCCGGTGTTTCCGAATGTGCGAAATGGGGGTCCTTGCCGTACTCGGCGGTGTCCTCGATCGTTTCGGGACGGTCCAGATCGGATTTGGCGGCGCGGGTGCTGCGGCCGGTGACGTATACCGTGGCACCGGCGGCGCCGAGTTCGGTCGCGATACCACGGCCACCGCCACGGGTGCCGCCGGCAACGAAGGCAACATGTCCTGCCAAGGGCAAGTTCATGATCCAGGCTTACCAAATACCCACGACTGTCCCCTTCGAATCCCATCTCGTTGCAGGAACCCCACTGAAACAGCACCTTCCGGGCGCCGCAGCCGCGAGGCGAAGCCACGAGCTGGTGTTCCTCCGACCAGGGCTGTCTCAGGAAATCAGTGGGAAGTCGGTGGTCATCGGGCCTTGTGGGTCACTCTGCCCTGGCCAGGGGGTCGGGGTGTGGTCCTCGGTGTGGAGTTCTCTGAAACCGAGCTTGGCGCACAGTGACGGTGGGATGAGGGCGAGGTCGGCGGGATCCAGCACGGGCAGACTCCCGCGCGTTTCGACGTGTTTCACCGATTCCTTGAGCAGGTATCGCGCGATGCCGTAGGCGTGCTTGGCCGGTTTCACGAACACTCGCCCGATCACCAGCAGCTCGCCGACCCGTCGACCGGTCCGTGCCGCGACGTCGTGGACCCAGCGGGCCTCGGGCGGGAGGTAGATCTGGACGTGGCCGACCACGTTCCGGGTCGGGGCGGCGCTCACCGGTGCCTGGTCGAACACCCACGAGCGCTCGGCGTCGACCTCCTGCAGCCAGTCCCGCGGTGGTCGTGTTCCGAGGACGTGGGCTTGGTCGTCCAACTCGCTCAGGAGGTCGCACAGGCGATCGAGGTCCTCGTTTCTGCGGTCACGGATCATCGTGGCTCCAGGGCAGCGGTCGCCAGATCGTGTCACTTCGGGCGCGCGTGGCCTCTGTCGAACCGTGAGCGATCCCTATGACTCTGCTTACGCTGTCCTCACGGCCCCCGACTGCCCAGCGGCGGGATTCTCACCGGCCCGACGGGGGTTTCCCGGCTCGCTTGCCGCTGGAACGAACGAGGGTGGTCAGTCCGGTGACGAGCCCCGTTCCGGCCAGCATGCCGGTAAAGACCAGCACCGCACCTACACCCCACAGCCCGGTGCCGTCAGTGCCGGCGGCCGTCCACGACCACGCCGCGGTGAACGACAACGGCATGACCGCGAGCACCAGCCACCAGGGAAGTCTGACAGTGGCGAGCACCCCCAACCCGATCAGGCACACGACGCAGCCGATCACCTGCCACGCCTGGTACGGGCCGCTGGTCGCTCCCGTCGCCGGGTCGGTGTGATAACCGTTGTCCCACGCCATCCAGACCCACCAGCACGAGGCGGTCAACAGCGCCAGCACCACGCCGCTGATCAGATCGCGGTAGATCCCTCTCGCGAGTCGCCGTCCGCTCATGCCCCCACGGTGACGAGCTCACCCGTGACCGGGCATCCGTGAAACTACCCAGTCCGTCCGGGCGCGGTCGGCAGCCCCGCCAGCGGCAACACCACCGCGTCGGCACCGGTGAGAGCCTCCCCGCAGCCCACCCGTGGCGGGGAAAACGGGTGATCACGAGCTGGTCAGCACCCGTGGCCCCCACCGGGTGACCGCCACGGTGTGGCCGAACACGCACGCCCGACTGCCGTCGCCGGTGACCACGACACCGTCCTGCCCGCGCACCCCCTCGTCACTGCCGCTGTCGCAAACCCCGGCCACGACCGTGAACACCAGTCCCGGACGCGACGTCACGCCCGTCGACCGCTTCCCGGGCGCCGGGACGACAGGTCCTTCACGCAATCGGCGGCCGATCCCGTAGCCGCACGCCACCGGCATGCCGCAGCCTGCGCCCCGCGCGACCACCCCGATCGCGTGCGCGACCTCCCCCAGCCGGTTGCCCACCGACACGGCTCCGATGCCGCTGCGCAGTGCCTCGGCAGCCGTCCCGGTCAACCGAAGATCCGACTCGGCGGGAACCCCCACCGACGCCCCGAACGCCGACCACGCGCACCAACCGGCCACGCTCGCGGCACACTCCACAGTCACCAGCTCACCGGCTTCCAGACGCTCCCCCACGGGTGGGCCACCGCAGACCACCTCGTTACGCGAGAGCGACAACGCACGTGCGCCACCGTCGGGGATCGGTACCGCGGGCGCCGCGCCGCACTCGGCCAGCGACGCCACCGCGGCCCGCTCGAGATCGGCGGGAAACGCCCCGGGAAGTATCCGCCCGCCCACGCCCGTCAACGCGGCGGCCACGGCAGCACCCGCCGAGCTCAGCAGCCCGATCTCGTCCTCACCGCGGAGTTCGACACGGTGCCGCATTCACGTTTCCCGTCCCCCGGAGTCGTCGCGGCGGAACTCGGTACGCAGCGTGTGGTTCTTCGTCGGCCCGAAGACCTCCCAGCACTGCCACCACGTGTCGGCGTCGAGCACCTCGAACTCACCGCGGTAGAAATCGTCGCGACACGGATGACTGGTGTCGCAGTACCCCTCACGCAGATCCAACTCGTGGAAGAAATCCCCGTAGTCGAAATACACCGCGGCCTGCCCCGGCCCGGTCGGCTGATACCGCAGTTGCCGAAAAGCCGAGCCCTGATAACCACCGAGCCGCAGCGTTCCCCGCTCCCGATAGGTCAACACCTCACCAGCGGGCGCGAACGATGCCGAACCGGTGAACTCACCCCACCGCTCCCCCTCCGGCGAGAGAATCGTTCGGTGCAACGACCACGAGCCCACCAGAAACGCGCTCAAATCGAGCACGGGATAACGGCGCGAACCAGTCAACCGCCCGTCGACCCCCCAACCACGGCATCGCCCGAGGTTTCCTCCCGCTCGGCGGGCAACAGCCCAGACAGGTCGGTGCCGGTGTCATTGATCCGCAGCACGAACGGCCTCGTGTCGGTGTAGCGCACCACGCTGAACGAACACGGCTCGACCACGATCCGCTGAAAACCGTCCAGATGCAGCCCCAACGCGTCGGCCAGAATCCCCTTGATCACATCGCCGTGCGTGCACGCCAGCCACACCGCTTCCTCGCCGTGCTCGGCCGCCAACCGCGCGTCGTGCGCACGCACCGCGGCCACGGCCCTGGCCTGCACCCCGGCCAGCCCTTCACCACCGGGAAACACCGCGGCCGAAGGGTGCTGCTGCACCACCTTCCACTGCGGCTCCTCACTCAACTCCCGCACCGAACGCCCGGTCCAGTCACCGTAGTCGACCTCGGCCAGATCCTGCTCGGTCTCCACCGCCAGACCACGCTGCCCGGAAAGCCCGGACAGCGTGTCGACACAACGCCGCAGCGGCGAAGCCACCAAAGCTCGTAACGGGACGGGCGCAAGCCGCTCGGCCAGGCCGGCAGCCTGCGCCCTCCCGCGCTCGTCCAACCCGACACCAGGCGTGCGACCGGCGAGCGTACCGGCGCCGTTGGCCGCCGAACGGGCATGTCGCAGCAAAATCACCGTCGCCACGGCGCCAGCATACGTGCCGCTCGGACCCCGCTTGGGTCAGGCCTGCAGCACCCCGAACGTCAACAACGCGTACACCGCCACACCGACGATCACACGCCACCAGACGAACAGGTAAACGCTGTGCTTTTCCACATACCGCAACAACCACGCGATGCAGGCGTAACCGACCAAACCGGCCAGAATCGTGGCCACCAGCATCTGCGGACCGCTGGGCTGCACACCCGGCCCCTCGGGATTGAACACATGACCCAGCTCCAACAACCCCGCGGCGAACACCGCCGGAATCGCCAGCAAGAAGGAGAACCGCACCGCCGTGGACCGGTTCAGCCCCAACGCCAACCCCGCGGTGATCGTGCCGCCGGACCGGGAAACACCCGGCACCAACGCCAACGACTGCGCCAACCCCATCAGCACACCATCGCTGAGCCGCAACTCCGCCTGCTTACGCAACTGCGGCCCGTAACGCTCGGCCACCCCCAACAGCAGACCGAACACGATCAACGTCGTAGCGGTGATCCACAAACTGCGCAACGCACCACGAATGAGATCCTGGAAAAAGAAACCCAGAATGCCGATGGGAATGCTACCCACGATGACGTACCACGCCAACCGGTAATCCTGCGTCCGGCGAATCTCGGCGTTGACCATCCCGCGAAACCACGTTCCGACCAGCCGCACGATATCGCCGAAGAAATAGATCACCACAGCCAGCTCCGTGCCGATCTGGGTAACCGCCGTGAACGAAGCCCCGGCATCGGTATCGAACAGCAACTGCGACACGATCCGCAAATGCCCCGACGACGAGACGGGCAGAAATTCAGTCAGCCCTTGAACCACCGCAAGCACCACGGCCTGCAACCACGTCAACGAAACCCACTCCAGCACAGTCGAATTTCGCGCCCCACCGGGACGCCATCTCTACAACCCCTCCCGCCCCAAAGATCTTGCAGCATCCCCCGAACCAGCTCAGGAGCGCCCCCACAACCGACAACCCCAGGGCAAACCCGCTTTCCCGAAAAGAACAGACCACCACGCAACACCCCCGCCCCACCCCACACCCACAGCGTCGTTGTGATACGCGCCACCACACGAACGGATTGTGTCGAACCCGACACAAAGCGAAACGGCCGCACCAGGCATACGCTGTGCCCTCGTGCGACAACGACAACTCGGCAACACCGGCCTACAGGTGTCCCGACTCGCACTGGGCACCATGAATTGGGGATACAGCACTCACACCGACCAAGCAGCCGCCCAACTGGCCACATTCCACGAAGCCGGCGGAACCCTGCTGGAAACCTCACCCACCTACCAACAGGGCCGCAGCGAAGCCATCCTCGGTGAACTGCTGGAAACCACCTTCCCCCGCGAACGACTGACCATCGCCACCCAAACCGAGCCCCGAGCCACATCCCGCGCCAACCTGCTCGACTGCCTGCACGGCTCACTACGCCGCCTGCGCGTGGAACACATCGACCTGTGGCAACTACGAGGCTGGAACCCGAACATCCCCCTGCGCGAAACCCTGGACACACTCCAACACGCCGTCAACAGCGGAAAAGTGCGCTACATCGGGCTGTCCGAACAACACAGCTGGCAACTGGCCACCACCGCCACACTGCGCCGGGCACTCCCCACACACCTACCACTGGCCAGCACACAAACCGAGTACTCCCTGCTGCGGCGCACACCGGAAAACCGACTACTCCCCGCTGCCGAGCACCACCAGATCTCCGTACTCGCCCAAGCCCCACTCGGCCGCGGCGTCCTCACCGGCAAATACCTCGACGAAACCCCACCCGACTCCCGCGGCGCGGACCCGAAGATGACGGCCTACATCGACCACCACGACGCCACCCGCGCCGCACGCATCACGCACGCCGTGACCACCGCCGCCGACGGACTCGGCGCCTCTCCCGCGGCCGTCGCGCTCGCCTGGATCCGCGACCGCCCCACCGTGGGTGCCCCCGTGCTCGGCGCCCGCACCCACGAACAACTCAAAACCTGCCTCGGCTGTGAGGAGATCACTCTCCCACCGGCCATCCAAGCCGCACTCGACGACGTCAGCGACCCGCACAACGACCACTGAACCACCCACCCCGGGCCACACCGCACACCGCGACAAGCAACCCTGTCACAGCCCCACAACCGGATGCGAGACCCTGGGAACCAGCCCGTTCCCGCACCCCAGGGGAGATCGTCGTTGCGTCGCCTGATCACCACATGCCTGGCCGCAGTCGCGCTACTGACCGCATGCTCCGGCGACAACACCTCCCGCCCACTGCAGGTCACCGACCAGCTCACCTCGGCCACACCAGCCCCCGCCCCCCAAGCACGAACCCAACCGGCAGGCACGGTCGTACCCGCCCCCGCCGCCGAACACATCACGCTCGTCCCACGACGACACACCCTCGCCCTGGCCAACACCGACACCGCCCGAATCAGCCTGTTCGACACCAACGCACCACGACAGAAACCCCGCACCGTCGAACTTCCCGCCCCGGCGAGCTCGCTGCGCCTCAGCCCGGACGGCACAACCCTGCTGGCAGCACTGCCCGAGGCCAACACCGTCGCCCGCATCGATCCGAACACCGCACGGATCACCCAACGCACCGACGTGCCGGGCTCACCCGCCGACGCACTCGACGTCGGCGACGAACTCTTCGTCAGCCGTCCCCAAACCGACGACGTGGCCATACTGCGCGACGGCGAGATCCAACAACGCGTCGACGGATTCCCCGGCGCCGACGACCTCGTGCGACGCGGCTCCACAGTCGTCGTGCTCGACCGGCTCACCACCTCGCTGACCCCCATCGAGATCAACTCCGGCGACAAGCAGCCAGCGCTGCGCGCCGGTGAAGGCGCCACCAACGCGATCGCCGACGCGTTCGGCCGCGTGCTGGCGATCGACACCCGCGGCGAAGAGATCATGGCCTTCGCCACCGAACCCCTGATCATGAAACAGCGCTATCCCGTCCCCGGCTCCCCATACGGACTCGCGTTCGCGCCCCGGCGCGACCTAGCCTGGGTCACACTGACCGCACGCAACCAACTCGTCGGCTACGACACGGCAGGCGGGCAACCGCGTGAAGCCCACCGTCTACCGACGGTCAGGCAACCGGACTCGGTGACGGTGAACCCCCGCACCGGGACGATCTACATCGCCTCGGCGACCGGGGACGGCCTACAGGTGGTACGAAATTGACCGACACCGGATCCACAGGAGCAGACCCCGACTGGGAGTACCAACCGCTGCGCCTACCCGCCGGGATCTCTCGGCTCAGCGCGGCGACCAGACTCAGCATCCACGCCGAATTCGCCGGCTGGGAACTCTCCCGGGTGCTGCTGTACTCCGACGGCACCCGCAAGGTATGGCTACGTCGCCGACGCACCACCCCCGGCCTGCCCAACCCACTGCCCTGAAAGCGGGACGAACCAGGCAGTGAAGCCACCCGAAACCGCACAAGCCCCACCCCCGCCGCCCGGAAAACCACGGCTCAGGGAACCCGGTGCAACCACTCCTCGGTGGCGAACTTCTCGAAGATCAACTCCTCGGCGCGGCGCTGCTCGTCCTCGGTGACGCGGTCCTCGACAAGTCCGTGCCGATCACCGAAACCGCCCACCAGCCGATCGATCACGACCTGCCGGTCCAACCCGGTCTGCCGTCGCAGGGGATCCACCCGCTTGACGACACTGCCAACCCCCTTGTCCGAGAGCTTCACCCCACCGACCCGCAGCACCTGTCCCAACTTCTCCGCATCCACGTCATAGGACATCGTCACGTGATGCAACACCGCCCCCGCCGCTACCCGCCTCTGCGCCGCACCACCGATCTTGCCGCCGTCGGACGTGATGTCGTTGAGCGGCTGATACCACACGTTCAGCCCCAACTCCCGCAACACCTGCAGCACCCAGTCGTCGAGAAAGGCATAGGAGGCGGCGAACGACATTCCCGCCACCAGCGAACTCGGCGCGTACAGCGAGTAGGTCACGGTGTTGCCCGGTTCGACGAACATCGCACCGCCACCGGTGATACGTCGAACCACCTCGACCCCGTACCGTTCGGCGCTGGGCATGTCCACCTCATTGCGCACCGACTGGAAACTGCCGATGATCACCGAGGGAGCGGCCCACTCCCAGAAGCGCAACGTGGGAGGCCGGTTCCCGGCCGCCACCTCCTCGGCCAACACCTGATCCAACGCCATGTGCATCAGCGGCGAACGAGCCGGCTCCCGCACCAACCGCCACTCGTGATCGAGCCACCCCGTCGACCCGGTCACCGCGCGCCGCACCGCCACGGCGACGGACTCGACGGTAAACCCCACCAACCGTGCCTCGGGATCGAGTCCCTGCCGGACAAGATCGGTCAGCGTCTCGGTGTCCGCGTTCACGGAGGCGCCCCGCAACGACCGATTGAGATCTTCCAACGCCTCGTCGGGCTCCAGGAAGAAATCCCCGCTGATCCGCACCCGACTCAATCGCTGGTCCACCACCTCCACATCGGCCGAAACCAGCTTCCCGTCCGGAACCTTGTACTCACCGTGCACCCGTGCACCTCACTCCCGGCGCCGCGTCATCCGTCCCAGAATCAACTCTAGGCAGCACGAGCCACGACTCCTCACGAGTGCCGCGAAGTTGTGAGATGCGGAACGAATCGCGGTGACGTTCCTCAATCCGAGTACGTTTACCTCGAGGACACGCCAATCGGAATGCGCACGCAACGTGAGAGCCGCATGATGGGCGGATACGACCCACCTCCCGCTAAGGAGTACACCGTGCACTCCGAACAGAACGAAGCCAAGCACCCCGTCACCACCACTCCCCTCGATCAGGAAGCGATGCGGACGGCAGCACTACGGATACCGAGACAGAGCGCCTACCACTTCAGCGACACCACCACCATGTGGGAGTCCGATGATCTTGAGGACACCCACTTCGTTCGCGGTTATGACTGAGTATTTATTCCGTATTTAGTAGTTGTTGCTTTTTTGGTTTTTGTTTCATTCAACACTGAAATGACAACACTAACAAATATACTGCACCGCACCACGGAGAGCACCCTCGAGTGCGAGTGATCAGCCCACGTCCAGGAAACTGGTGATGGTCGAGGCGAAAGCTTTCTCACGCACCACACCGAGATGGTCCCCGGCGAGAGTGAACAGGGTCGCGTGTGGAAGTGCCTCGACGAGTCGTTCGGGATTCCGGGCCAAGTAGTCCTCGGTGCCCGCGATCAGCACGGTCGGGGCCGTGATCGCGTCCAACTCGATCGGGGTGTCATGAACCGCCGCGGCCTGCGCCGCCAGCGAGGGAAGATCGGCACCGTTGGCCTCGGCGAACCGGCGGAACTCCGCGGCCGGCCCGGTCAGGTTGGTGGGATCGTCGGTACGCAGCGCCGAAACCAGTTCCCCACCACCATCCAACGCGCCGGTGTCGACCCCGCCGAGCTCGACGACAGCCCCACCGACCCCACCCACGACGAGACGACGAACGCGTCGATCCCGACTGGCCGTAAGCAGCGAAACGATCGCACCCATCGAGTAGCCGACCAGATCGACCTCGGCCAGCTCCAGCCGATCGAACAACGCCTGGTGATCACGGGACATGTTCCGCTCACCGAAGAAGGCCGGATCCCCGCTCTTCTGTGAACGACCGTGCCCGCGTGCGTCGACACCGACCACCCGCCGACCGGACTCGAGCAGCGCGTCGACCACACCGGGCCCCACCCAGTTCGACTCCGTGCTCGCCGCGAAGCCGTGCTGCAGCATTACCGGAGGAACCCCTTCGGCGGCTACCCGTGGTTCCCAGGTGTGATACGCGATCTCGGCACCGTCGAAAGACGTGAAAACCGCCGTGTCCATACCGTCGCTCCTTGCGCTACGCGGACTTTCGTCGAGCACGAGCCCTGCCGGTGCCATACGACGAACGAAACCGTACCGCGTTGGTCGAAGGTGAACGACACCATCCGCGATCACGCCGAACGTGCCAACAACAGATTCCGGTGACGAGGTGAGCGCAGCGAGCGGAACAACCGTGCTTAAACGCCCTGGGCCGGGAAGCACAGCGTGCCAGAATGCCACTGATGAGCGATCTCGAGATCAGAGCCGAGGATCCCAACTCCACGGAAGCGAGGGAACTGCTCGGCCGGCATCTGAGGTTCACCCGGGACCACAGCCCGGCCGAGGAGTGCTATGCGCTCGACGAAACGGGCCTCGACTCGAAGGACGTCTCCTTCTTCGGCCTGCGCGACAGCTCCGAGCTGCTGGCCATCGGCGCACTCAAACGGATCGAACCGTTCCACCTGGAGCTCAAGTCGATGCACACCGCGGAGTCGGCCCGGGGGCGCGGTGTGGGACGAACGATGTTGCGTCAGCTCGTGGAGTGGGCAGGCTCGAACGGCTACTCACGGATAAGCCTGGAGACCGGGAGCAACGCGGCCTTCACTCCCGCTCGCCTGTTGTACGAATCCGCCGGATTCCGGATCTGCGAACCGTTCGGGGACTACGCTCCCAGCGCCAACAGCGTCCATATGACTCTTGAGCTGTAGTTGCTCTCCTGTGGTTCGAGGCGTTTTTGGTTGTTCTTCGTGGTTCGGCCAGTTTGTCGTGTTTTTATTTCGGTCAACACTGAAATAACAGATGCAATTTATCGAAAATGTACTACGGCACACGTCTAGTGTCGGAGCGGCTCGCTCAGTCCGAGTCGTTCTCGCCGATCTCGCGGAGCACACGTTCGACTTGTTCACGCACCGCGTGAACGGATGTCGAGGTCCGAACGACGCCGACAACGACCTCGCCGGTGTCGGCGGCCGACTCCGGCGACGAGACGCGCGTGTCTTCGGCCGTCACCTCGTGCAGCGCTTCCCGTAGTGCCGCACGAGCGTCGAACCCTCCCCCGCTCTTCAGCCAACGACGCAACACGTGGTTGTGCGTGGCCACGACCGTGGCGGCGGTGACAGCGGCCCGCAGCTCCGCGTCGGGCGGCTCCGAGAACCGTTGTCGGAGATACCGCGCGAAGACCCGCTGATAGCGATCGATGCTGACGATCTCGCGGTCGCGCAACGAGGGAACCTGCCTGGTCAGTTCGAAACGCTTCAGCGAAACCTCGGGGTCGGCCAGATACATGTCCAGCACCGTCTCCGCCGTACGGCACACCACCGCCATCGGCGGCTCGGATTCCCCGGCCTGTTCGAGCTCGCGTACGACCCCGGCGAGACGCTCGTCGTGGTCCGGGAACACCACTTCCTCCTTGGAGCGGAAGTGCCGGAAAAACGTACGTCGCCCGACCCCCACCGCCGCCACTATGTCCTCGACGGTGGTGGACTCGTACCCCTTGGCGGCGAACAGGTCGAGCGCGGCCACGGCCAGCGCACCACGCAGTTGACGGCGTCCGTCCGCCGTACGGCCGGCGCGCGGCTTGGACTCACCGGAGTTCCCCTCGGACATGCCGGGAATGTAACAGGCCAGGATTGCTGATGGCACTCAGTGCCGCTAGCATCGCGATAACATGCCGCACCACGGCACTCGATGCCAATCTCAGGTGTGTTCCCAAGGCAGAAACAGCAGGAAGTCCGGCTACGGCCGTGTCACATACCAGGAGGACTCTCTCGTGGATTCGAGCTTCGACACCTACCAGCTCTCCGAAGAGCACGAAGCGCTCCGGGAGGCTGTTCGCTCTCTCTCGGAGAAGGAGATCGCACCCTACGCGGCGGAGTGCGACGAGCAGGAACGCTACCCGAGGGAAGCGTTCCACGCGCTGTCGAAGTCGGGGTTCGCCGGGGTCCACGTTCCGGAGGCCTACGGCGGGCAGGGAGCGGACTCCGTGGCCACCTGCATCGTCATCGAGGAGGTGGCCAGGGTCTGCGCCTCTTCCTCACTGATCCCGGCGGTGAACAAGCTCGGCACGATGCCGATCCTGTTGTCGGCCTCCGAGGACCTCAAGCACAAGGTGCTGCCCTCCATCGCGGCGGGTGAGCACACCGCCTCCTACGCGCTTTCCGAGCGGGAGGCGGGCTCGGACGCGGCCGCGATGAAGACGCGGGCACGCCGGGACGGCAACGACTGGGTACTCAACGGCACCAAGTGCTGGATCACCAACGGTGGGGAGTCCAGTTGGTACACGGTCATGGCGGTCACCGACCCGGACAAGGGCCCGAACGGGATCAGCGCTTTCGTCGTCCACGCCGACGACCCGGGCTTCGAGGTCGGCGGCAAGGAGAAAAAGCTCGGGATCAAGGGGTCACCGACCGCCGAACTCCACTTCAACGACTGCACCATCCCGGAGGACCGCATCATCGGTGAACCGGGAACCGGCTTCAAGACCGCGCTGCGAACCCTGGACCACACGCGCCCCACGATCGGGGCGCAGGCACTGGGGATCGCGCAGGGAGCACTCGACGCCGCCGTGGACTACGTCAAGGAGCGCAAGCAGTTCGGGCAGGCCATCGCCGACTTCCAGGGTGTGCAGTTCATGCTCGCCGACATGGCGATGAAGATCGAGGCGGCTCGCCACATGATCTACGTCTCGGCGGCACGTGCCGAGCGCGAGGAGGGAAACCTCGGTTTCATCTCCGCCGCGGCGAAGTGCTACGCCTCGGACGTGGCCATGGAGGTCACCACCAACGCGGTGCAGCTGTTCGGTGGAGCCGGTTACACCCGCGACTTCCCGGTCGAGCGCATGATGCGCGACGCCAAGATCACCCAGATCTACGAGGGAACCAACCAGGTCCAGCGCATGGTGATGGCTCGCTCGCTGCTGAAGTGAGGATCGGCGCGACGTGAGACTCCGGCGCTCCGTCGATCTCGTGTCCGGCGGTCGGTCCGATCGTCGACCGCCGGACCAAGCCGGCGTCGCCACATCCCACGAAACACGTACGGCGGAACTTCGTCCGGCATCTCGACCAAGGTGGACTGTAGACCTCGCCCACACCGGGGGTTTCAGCCCCTGTTCGAGCGGTCCACCGATCGCTTTGGTGGCGTACTCAAGCGGGAGAGCTCAGGACGCAATCGACCGCGGTGTGGAGCGTCTCGGCCTCGGACCGCAGGATCGACTCCTCGGCCGGGAGCGCCCGCTCGATCGACAGGCCGTTGAGGACGGTGCAGAGGAATCTGGCGCGTCGCGTGTTGTCGCCTTCGGCGAGCGCGCCCTCCTCGACCAGGACGCTCAACCAGTACTCGACACGACGCTGCCCCTCGCGCTCCATGCCCAGGTACGCAGCGCGGATCTCATCGGTCTGCTCGGGGACGATGAAAGTCCGGAAGACCGTGATCCAGGACTCCCGCGCCTGTTCGCCGACTGCGGGGGTCAGCACGAGCCGCAGGCAGTCGATCAGCCGTTCCCTGGCTGGGACGGTCCGGTCGTGGATCCGGTCGTCCGAGACCACCTCGTCGTAGACGCGTGCGAGCACCGCGTCCTGCAACGCACGCTGCGTCGGAAAGTGGTGGCGGAGCGATCCGGTGCTGACACCGGCCCGCTCCGCGACCGCGCGCACGCTGAGCCGTGCCCCCGCGTCCTCGCTGATCATCACCGCGGCCGCCGCGATGATCCTGTCCCTCGAACTCATGTCCTGCTCGTCCGCCGTCACTGCTCAACCTCCTCCAACACACTGTACTAGTACGCTGTGCTAGCGTGACTTCAGCAAACCAACACGGCGTGTTGGAGTATTCCACCAAGGGGATTCGAGGGGTGTTCGTGTTCGAGGAGTGGCGACGTCGACGTGCCGCGAGACGTGTACGCGAGGGTGACGGTCGAGCACTGCAACGCTTCCGTTGGTGGCAGCTGCCGGGACGCGCTCTGTTCCGACTCCGCCTGCCGAGCCCATCAGGGGCCCAAGTGGACTACGCGGTCGACGTACGGCACTGGCAGAACCAGGGTTCCGGAGAGGTCGAAGCGCACCTCTACCTCGACGATCGGCAGCACGCCGTCTCGAAGCTCCCCGCCGCGTTTCCCGTCGAGGGCGGCACGATCGAGGTGGCGATGAGCTGTTTCGGGATCAAGCGCTGCCACTACGTGACCACCGATGGCACCGAGAGCCAGCTCCTCCCCGACCCCCGATCGGCGGAAGGACGCCGCGCACGCCTGGACCGGGAACATCCCGTGGTCAGCCGCGGTATCGGTCTCCTCTCGCTGATCCTGCTCCTGATCGGCGCCTGCCCACTCCTGCTGCAGATCGTCGAACCGGTTTCGCAGATCCCACCCATAGCCCAGCGCTTCGGAAGCTTCGAATCCCCGATCCAACCGCCGCTGTGGCTCAACCTCACGCTCGGCGCCTCGGCCGCGGTAGCCGGCGTGGAACGAGCCCTCCGCCTGCGATACCACTGGCTGCTCGACGGTGCGGCGAACTGACTTCGAAGCGCCGCCGTGCCTCTCGCCGACCACGAACTCCCCAGGAGTGCGCGATGCCTACTCGTCCCCTCGACACCTCCGCGCCGTCGCCGATCGACACATCCCGGCCGTTCGGTGCCCATGTCCGGATGAACCGGTGGAAACCCCTGGTGATCGTCTCGGTACTGCCGGTGGGGATGGTCCTGCTGCAGATCGTGTTCTACTACGCGGCCGCGATGATCGAGGGCAGGGACGATCCGCTCACGAACGAGATGACGCCACTGACGCTTCTGGCGAACAACCTGAGCGTAGGGGCGACAGGCTTGCTGGCCGTTTCATTCGTGGCACGGCTCGCCGAGGTGCCCTGGCGCAGCCTCCTGAGCTCGTCGCGACGGCTGGACTCCCGACGTTGGAAAGTGTATTCCGGCGGCTCCACTCTGCTGGTCGCCGCGGGTGTCGCACTGGTGGCGCTCGTCGCGCCGGCCGACACCGGCTGGACCGGCTTCGAGATCACCAACACGACGGTGGCGCTTCTCCTCGTCGTCGTGTTGACCACCCCGCTACAGGCCGCCGGTGAGGAACTCATCTTCCGCGGCACGATGCTGCCTGCGATCGCGTCGTGGGTGCCCACAGCACGTCGGGCGCTGCTCACCGGGCTGGTGGGGTCGAGCATCGTGTTCGCGCTCATCCACGGATCGGCCGACCCGTGGCTACTGGGTTATTTCACCGTCGTCGGTGTCTGTACGGGCCTGATGGCGGTGATCAGCCGAGGTCTCGAAGCACCGATCGCGTTCCACGTCTGCAACAACCTCGTGGTGACACTGCTCAATTCGCTGTTCGCCGACGGCGGCACGTCCACGTACGAAAGATCGGTGGGTGCGGGTGGACCGTCCTACCTGATCCTCGCCGCGGTCAATCTGGCGGTGGTCGGTCTGGTGTGGCTATGCGAACGTGGCTGGCATCGCCCGGCTAGGGGGAGGACGGACCGCACTAACCGCGGCTGAGCTGCGCGTCGACGAACTCGTCGACCTCCTCGTGGATGCGACTCAGTCCCCAGGCCCACCCCCATCGGTCCATCCCGGACAGTTCGCCGGTTCCCCCGAGAAATCGGGCGCGCACCTCCTGGGACCAGAATCGCTCACTCGGTCCGAACTCCAGCACCACCCAGTCCCCCAGCTTCTCGGGGGCCAGCGCCTCACCACCACCGCGGCTCACCCGGCCGGGGCGATAACGACTCCAGCCGCTGGACGGGCCCGCCAACCGCGCGAAGCCGTAGAACAACCCGCGCAGCTCCCCCACCGCGCAGTCCACCCCCGCACGGCGCCAACTGTCCAGTACCCGCACCTCTGCCGGAAGATCTTCGGAAAACACCGGAGAACCTCCCATCACCCCTCCCCTGTCGAGTCGGCACGACTCCCCCGGAGGGGTCAGTATGCGCCCGAGAAGCCCCGCTCGCACCGGAAGTTTTCCACCTGAATCACGTGGTTGAGCGTTTTCGAACCCGCGACCGGGGCAGTGCTTCGTTACCGTTTGACCAACCGGATTCGGCGGTGCCTGAGCAGCCGTACTTCAGCCAGGGGGAACTTCCGTGGTCGAGCAGCGCCAGCGTCCACCCCGTGGGCGAACGCCGTCACTGGGCAGCGCCAGCGGCGCCATGGCCGTGGCCACCATGGCCAGCAGGATCAGCGGACTGTTCGCCAAGGTGTTGCTGGTGTGGGTACTCGGTCTGGGAATGATCAACGACTCCTACACCGTGGCCAACACCCTGCCCACCGTGGTCAACGAGTTGCTCCTGGGGGGCGTGCTCACGAGCGTGGCCGTCCCGCTGCTGGTGGGGGCGCGGCAGAACAGCGAGGAGGAGGGCGAGTCCTACGCGCAGTGGATGATCACGATGGGCGTGGTTCTGCTGGTGGTGGCGACAACACTGGCAGTGCTGGGAGCACCGCTGCTGACCGAGCTGTACCTCGGCTCGCACACCCGCGCCAACAGCGAGTTGACCACGGCCTTCGCCTACCTACTGCTGCCGGGGATCGTGTTCTACGGCCTGTCGGCACTGCTGATGGCCATTCTCAACGTACGTCAGGTGTTCGGCCCACCAGCCTGGGCACCGGTGATGAACAACCTGGTGATCATAGCCACGGTGAGCCTGTACGCGGTGACTCCCGGCGAGATATCGGCCGATCCGGTGCGGATGGGGCAGGCGAAGCTGTTGATTCTGGGGTTGGGCACGATGCTCGGAATAGCGGCGCAGAGTGCGGTGATGGTGCTCTCGCTGCGCAGAACCGGTTTCCGGTTCCGTTGGCGGTGGGGTTGGGACCGGCGGCTGGCGGAGTTCGGTTCGCTCGCGGGCTGGGTGGTGCTCTACACCGTTGTCAGCCAGATCGGCATGATCGTGACCATCCGGGTGGCCGGGCAGGGCACGTCGGGAAGCGTGGCGACGTTCCACTACGCGTGGCTGCTTTCGCAGGTTCCCTACGGGGTGTTGGGCGTCTCACTGCTGCAGGCGCTGATGCCGCGAATCAGTCGTTCGATAGCCGAGGGGGACACCGAGGGTTTCGTCCGCGACGTGGGGCTGGGGTCGCGGTTGAGTGCGATCCTGCTGATGCCGGTGAGCGCGTTCATGCTCACGGCGGGATCGGGTATCGGGGTGGCGTTCTTCTCGCTCGGTCAGGGCAGTGTCGGCGCCGCGGACCGTCTCGGGGTCACGCTCGGCGTGGCAGCGGCCGGAATCGTGCCGTTCTCGATCACGATGCTGCAGCTGCGGGCGTTCTACGCGATGAAGGACGCCCGGACGCCGATGCTGATCAACGTGATCATGGTCGTGTTCCGCACCGTCGTGTGCTACACGCTGCTGATGTGGTTGGATCCGCGTGACCTGGTGATCGGCGTGGCACTGGCCATGTCGTTGAGTTTCCTCGTGGGCGCCGCCGTGGGCCAATGGTGGTTGCACATCCGACTCGGGCGGATACAGACCAGGCGAACCCTGGTCGGGATCGGGTGGTCGCTGCTTGCCTCGGTAGTGGGATGCGGATGTGCCTACGCCGTCTGGCACTGGCTGGGAGGGAGTCTGCACGGACTCGGCGAGGTGGCCACGGCCTGGGTGGGCCTGGGGATTCGCGGCACGCTCGTGCTCGGCCTCGGTTTCGGGCTGATGCTGTTGTTGCCGATACCGGAGATGACCATCATCCGACATCGACTGCGGGGGCTGCTGAACCGGGTGTGACCTGCTCCCCTTTCCGCTGCCGCACGACAGCGCCCGGCTCGCGGAAGTACGCGATCGTGAAGTTGCCACGAGGTTGGTAAGCGGCGCACACGGGCGCCGCGGGACCTACCGAAAGCGAACCCCGGATACCGCCCCGCGGTCGTAACCCACATCGGAGGTTCCCGCGATGAGTTGCTTCCGATGCTGGTAGATCTCGAAACCTCTCTCTATCCTTACGGACAAGACGGCTGGTGAACGGCTGCATACCGACTGTGCGCAGGTACTGGCCAAGGATGTCTTCGATGGCCGGCGCCTGGTGGGCGTGAACCGAGAGGAGCGCGATGCGCAGGGTATTGCAGATGAACAGTGACACGTTGTTCCAGGCTCTGCCGACGGCGATGGCGGTGCTGGATGAAAACGAGCGCGTGTTGGCTGTCAACGAGTCGCTGTGTGCGCTGCTGGGCCGCACCCACGAGAACCTTGTCCGGCGCTCGTCGATGGAGTTGCTCTCCCCACATGATCGCGGCAGCACTCTCACCGCGTATGACGGTGGTGGCGGCACGGACCGCGGTGGCGACGGGTTGACGCGTCATCAGCGACGGTTGCGGTGCGCCGAGGGGCGGACGGTGTTTTGCGATGTGCACGCCACGTTCCTGGCGTACGAGGGTCGGGCCGGTGTGTGGCTGGTGGCCTTCATCGATGTCGGGCAACGTCACCACTACACGCAGGCCCTCCACGCCGAGACCGAACATGACGAGCTGACCGGGCTGCTCAACCGCAAAGGCGTGCGCCGCCTGCTGGACCAGCAGCTTTCCGACGAGGGACAGCGCGAGGGCGCTGTGCTGTTCTGCGATCTCGACAACTTCAAGCGCGTCAACGATACGCTGGGGCACACGGCCGGAGACGATCTGCTGGTGCGGCTGGCACAACGATTGCAGCAGGGTCTGCCGCCGGAGTGCGCGGCGGCGCGGCATTCCGGCGACGAATTCCTCATCGTATGCCCGGACGTGGCCGCCCACGGCGGGCCGCAGGAGCTGGCCGAGAGGATCTCGGTGCTGCTGCGCACGAATATGGCCCGGGAAGATCATTTGATCGCGGTCTCCGCCTCGATCGGAATCGCTACCACGAGCGATCCCGGGGTTGAGCGGCCCGAGGAGCTACTGCGATTGGCCGAAGTGGCCATGTACCGAGCCAAAGACCACGGCACCGGACACGTTTTCCGCGCCAATGCCGGCTTGAGCACATCGCTGGAACGCGAGGCCAACTTCGAACAGGAACTGCGCCAGGCGCTGGCTCGCGATGAGCTGACGCTGCACTACCAGCCCATCGTCGACCCCACCGGCCGCGTGCACAGCGCGGAAGCGCTGCTGCGTTGGCCGCATCCGCAGCACGGCCTGCTGTCGCCGGGGGCGATCCTGCCCGCCGCTCGCAACGCTCACCTGGTCTCCGAACTCGACCGGTGGGTTTTGACCACCGCCTCGCGTGAAGCGGCAACCTGGCCCGGCCAACAGGGGCGGACCGTGGCGGTGACGGTCAATCTCAGTAGCACGCTGCTGCACGAGCCCGACTTCGCAGCGCAGCTCGAACGGATCGTGCCCGCGACCGGGCTGGACTGGCACCGGCTCGTCCTGGAGATCACCGAAACCGACCTGCTCGATCTCGCCCCCGCCACCCTGACAGCCATGCACGAACTCGCGGCTCGGGGCGTGCGGTTCGCCCTGGACGACTTCGGCACCGGCTACTCGTCCCTGGAACGTCTCAAGGAACTTCCCGTCCAGATCCTCAAACTCGATCGCACCTTCGCGGCCGGTCTGGAGCGGGAAGCGGTCGATGCCGCCATCGCCGGCGCTGCCCTGAGCATCGCCCAGGCCCGGAACATGACTTGCGTGGCCGAAGGGGTGGAAACCACCGGCCAGCTCTACCAGCTGGCGCGAATCGGCTTCACCGACTACCAGGGATTCCTGTTCGCGGCAGGCGTCCCCGCTGCCGAACTGCGCGCTCTGATCCAGCGTCCCCCCACCCTCGCGGCCCGCAAGGAGGCGAGGAGCCAGCCGCAACCCATCGAAACCCAACCCGTGCCCGACGATCCCGACACGATGCCCCGCACACCGACCATCACACCGCCGAGCCGGCGAACGACCGGCGAAGTCACCACCGCGGGTTCCCCCGTTCCGGGCGGGCACGAATGCTGGATCTTCCGCGACCACGAGGAGTTTCGCACCCGCGCCCGCGAGTACGTGCGGGACGGACTCAGGCACGGGTACTTGATCGAATACGTGGACTACGCCCCCGCCTCGCGGTTACGGGCACAACTCGCCGCCGACGAGATCCTCGGCCCCGCGATGGAAACGGGCGCGATGGCCGTCGCAACCATCGAAGAGTTCTACCCCACCAGCGACGGGGGAATCGTCGACGCCGAAGCGGCCATGGACGCCCGCCTCACATCCGTCGAGAAGGCGCTCGCCGCCGGCTACACCGGTTTTCGGGCCATCGTCAACGCCACAGCCATGGTCACCACCCCCGACCAGCGCGCGGCCTTCGCCTACTACGAATACCTGTGCGACCACGTGATCAGCACCGAACCCGTGACCGCACTGTGCGCCTACAACCTCACCGAGCTCGGCAGCGCCGCTGTCGCCGAGATGGCCTGCCTGCACCCGGTAACCACTCCCACCGCCAGCCCCTTCCGTCTCTACACCGACAGCACCGACGAACACGCCGACAACGAATACGACACCCGTCTCGCCCTGACCGGGGTGCTGGACCTACCCTGCGCCAACCTGTTCACCGCCGCGCTGGAGCACACCCGAGCCCACAACCTCCTGATCAACGACCACGGCCTCGACATCCTCGACCCCCGCGTCATCCACGCCCTCGACCAGCACGCCCGCGCCCACCACAAACACGTCACCCTGCGACTGACACAGCCCTTGAGCACCCGGTTGCGGCCGCTCCTCCACAACCTCACCCACACCCGCATCGAAACCCACCAGGCGTACCCCACACTGACGGCAACCCCACCCGCACGGGGATGTACTCTCCGACTTCGAGGAAACGTCTGAAGTCACGGCTTTCCGGGGCTCCTGCTCGGCTACCGCTCAAACACCGGGAGGCCCTCGCAGGAGGACAAGCGAGGTGACCCGGCCCGACGCGGGGTCATCCGGCGGCTCGCGCCCGTTCGGTCCGCAGCTCGGTGAGTTCCGGGAAGGGAGCCAGTTCCGACAACGGCTCCCCTACCGCCCAGGACAGCATCGTGTCCGCCAACGCCGGATTCCGCGCCAGCGCCGGGCCGTGCAGATAGGTGCAAACGACACGCCCGCTGACAGCCCCCTCGGTGTCCTCGGAGCCGTTGCCGATGCCGTGCAGCACACGTCCCAGTGGACGGGCCGCCGGACCCACCGTGCTCCTGCCGAGGTGGTTCTCGAAGCCGGTGAGCAGCCCCAGACCGTGCTCCTCGGAGCGCGTGCTCAGTTCGCCGATGGCCCGGTTGGGACCGGGCTCGGTGGAGATGTCGATGAGTCCCAGTCCGTGGTGGGTGGCGCCGTCACCGGTGGTGAAGCTGGTGCCCAGCACTTGCAATCCACCACAGACCCCGAGCACGACCGCCCCCGCGTTCACGGCCCGCCGTAGTCCGTCACCGCGTGCCAGGAAGTTCACCGCGGCCTGTTGCGCGACGTCCTCGCCACCACCGAGGAGATAGATGTCGCAGGAGTCGGGCAGGGTTTCGGCCGAGGACAACACGGTCACGATCTCGGCGCGATAACCTCTCCAGCGCAGTCGTTGCGCGAGCACCAGGGCGTTCCCCCGGTCACCGTAGGTGCCCAGCAGGTCGGGCACCACGAGTGCGATGCGGATCGCCGAATCGTCGGTCAATGTTGTTGCCTCTTCGCGAACAGGTCCCGGAAAGCGGTGTAGTTGGCGATGATCTCGACCGAGTCGGCCGAGTCCCCGATGGTGGCACTGTGCAGGGCTCGCTGCACGTTCGTGGCGATTTCGCAGTTCACTTCCGCGTAACGCAGTCGGACCGCCAGATCCAGCGCCCGCTCCCCCGTTACGACGACCTTCCTTCCCACCAGCCGCTCGAACTCGATGTCCCACAGCCAGGAGACGTCGTGTCCGTCGGCCTGCCTGCTGTTGACGACCAGGATCAGCGGGCGATCGTTCTCGGCCACCAGGTCGAGCATCTCGAGCCAGCTGGCCGGGTTCTTCGCCAGCAACAGCCGCACGTCGTGCCCGGCCATGGTCGTGTGTTCGTACCGCCCGCTGGCATCGCGCAGTCGACGGATGCGGTCGAGCGCCTCGGTGCGGGGTATGTCCAACGCCGCGGCTGCCGCGAGCGCGAACGTGGCGTTGACCCGATTGACCTGCCCGGGCAACGGCAGGGACAGTCGCTCGCTCGTTCCGTCCGGAGCGGTGAGCCCGCCCGCGTCGACCGTCCAGTCGGCGTTGGGCCTGCGCAACCCGCACACGCACTCCCACGCCCCGTCGAGTTCCCCGAGGAAGGCCCCGCACCTGGGGCAGTTGAGCGCGTCGTGTTTCCAACGGCAGCCGCCCGAGACCCAGGTCACGTGGGGATGGTCGGCCGCGACCGAGACGATGTTGGGGTCGTCGGCGTTGGCGACCACCCGTGCACCCGGTGCCTGCCGCAGGGCGCGCCGCAGGCTGGCCTCCACGCTGCGAATCTCCCCGACACGATCGAGCTGGTCACGGCTGAGGTTGAGCAGCAGAATCACCGAGGGCTGGAATCGGTCGGTCAGCTGGGCCAGATGCAGCTCGTCGACCTCCAAGGAGGCATACGGCGCTCGTGGCTCGGCCATCAGGGCGGCGACGTGGCCGTCGAGCATGTTGGCCCCGGTGGCGTTGCTGACCGAGGCCCCACCGGCACGCAGCGCCTGGGCCACCATGTGGGTGGTGGTGGTCTTGCCGTTGGTTCCGGTGATCACCACGATTCGTTTGTCCACGACCAGTCGTGTGAGCAGATCCGGTTGCAGCGCCAGCGCCACTCGGCCGCCGATGATGCCGCCGCTTCCCAGCCGCAGGCTTCTGGAGGTGGTCGTGGCGAGCCTTCCCGCCGCCAGTGCCGTGCCGGTGCGTAGTCGGGAGAGAACGTCCGCCCGCCGCGCCCGCCGCGCGGAGACCACTCGCCAACGCTGTCCGGGATCCGGTGCGGACGGTGCGTCCTGTTGTGATTGACCCGTTGGTTCGCTTCGCTCGCTCCGGCGGGTCGTGTTCGTCATCGACCGGTCCTTTCCTCGACGCGGCGGACTGGGGGCAGCGCCGTGATCCGACGGCGGGGCGCGCTTCGTGACTTCGTCTCACTGTCGTCGTCAGCGCGATCGTTCGCCACTGATCGCGTGATGAGGAGTCGGATACCGGAAATCGCGGCCAGCGTCGTTCCCACGGCAACGGCAGCGATGCCCACCCATTCCCGGGGTAACGCGACGGCCAGCTGTAGTGCCGCCGTCAGACAGGGCAACTGTTCTGCGAACATGATTCATCGTGTCCGTTTCCGCGCGTTCACACCTATGATCGGCGTCTTCTGAGTCCGCTCTCACACACTTTCCTAGTCCGATTCGTAGATCGTTTCGATCTCACTACTGGATACCCCTTGACCACAGTTTACTCCGAATCGACGACACCGGGAGTCGACACTCATTCCCACCATATATCTCCCCCGAAAGAATGACACCACACAACAGAGTAACCACACGTAACCAAAACACGAAAATCAACAGCTCATTGTTCGCATCCAACGGCTCGTCATATAACCGGGCCACCTTTCCGAAAGGACTCGAAAACACGCCCAGTAGCAGAAACCGAACGACGATTCAAAACGAACCCGAACACCCGAATGACATCCACTTGCCTCGAACGAGTGAGTGAAACACGCTTGAACCATCGTCGAGGAAATCCACCGGAGAACGGCCGGTTCGCCGCGTGCGCAGCAGCGTACAGAGGAGGCGCCAATGGAAATGATCGTGCTGCTGTTGCTGTCGGGTTTCGTCGCGCTGGGAATCGGGTGGACGGTTTGGGACATCCACACCGACAGACGCAGGTAACGCTTTCCCGGGAAACCGGTCACGTCGGCGGGGCGTCGGCGAATCTCCCCCGAAGCATCCCCGTGGCCTGACCGACTTCGATGAGATAACCGTCCGGGTCGCGCAGATAGCAACGCAGCTCGGCCCCACGATCTTCCGGAGGAGTCAGGAATTCGGCTCCCCGCTCGCTCCGCTCACGATAAGCGGCTCAGATATCGGCGACGCGTATGTTGCGGAAACAGAACACCGGATCCCCTTCGTCCGGGGGACGTAACGTGGTCTCCGGTTTGTCGGGAGTGGGGCCACCTCCGGATTTCATGATCAACCGACTATTGGCCACACGCAGCGTGCACGGATTCTCCTCGAGCACCACTCGGCCACCGACGACGTCCCGGTAGAAAGCACGCGAGCGGCCCAGGTGGCTGACCGTGAGAAAGTGGGTCAGCAGCATTCCCTCGCTCGGAGCCGGGAATTCCTGGACACTCATAGTCACCTCATCCGTTCCGCGAAATCGGTATCACAGGCGAGGCAGTACGGCGAACCGAAATCACCGCGCCGAGGCTCGTCGCTTCGGGTCGTCCTCCAACTCCCGGCGGTCCCAATCACCGCATTCGGCTGCGGCTTCGTAGGTGGTGCGCAGGAACTCCGCGAGCATCCGCTCCGGCGAGGACGCGGTTCGGACGTCCTCGTAGGGCAGCAGGAACTCGCCCTGCTCGAAATAGGCCGCCGCCGGACCGACCGGGTACCGGTCGAACCCCGGTGGCTCCGGGTAGGCGTAGGAGTAGAACGCGCCCTCGGCTCCGCCGCCCGGCCAGAAACCGCAACTGCTGAGCTCGTGCGAGTAGCCCTCGACCATGACCCAGTCGCCACAGTTGGGAGCCCCACCCGGGTGACGAGGTGCCGCACGTCCGGAGAAACGGGTCACGGCCAGATCCATGGCTCCCCAGAAGAAGTGCACCGGGCTCACCTTGCCGATGAAGCGCGACCTGAAATCGCTGAACACCCGGTGCGCACACAACAACTGCCGCCAGAACAACCACGCCTTGTCCGGCTCGTAGGAGGCGTGCTCGGTGTCGGTGTCGAAGGGCAGGGCCCGCACCACCTCGTTCGGTGTCCGGCTCACGGTGAGCCGTATTCCGAGCTCGTCCAGCGCCGCCATCGTCTCCCGGTAGAAGTCGGCAACGGTTCTGGCGGTGAGAGCGATCTCGCGTCGCCCACCGTCGCTGCGACGGATCAGCAACCGATGCTCGTGGAAGTCGAACTCGATGTCGAACACATCGTCGTAGTACGGGACCGAGTCAGTGGTCAGACCACGAGCCGAGACGTAGAGCGGCACCTGCCACCAGTGATTGATCATCGGTTGACAGGCCAGCTTGATTTTCCCGACCAGCTGTAACCACATGTGCAGGGTGTCGCGGGTATCGCTCCAGTCCTCGACCCGAAGTTCGGGCCAGTGCGGTTCCCGTTCGGTTCGTGCGCTCGTACCGTTCATCACCTCTCCCCTCCCCGACCTGTTCCGAGCCGGCTCCGGGACATCGACGCTTCGCGGGAGGTGGCCAACTCGCATCCGAGCCTCGGACGCCCTCGTCGAGAACGACCATCGGAAAACCGCGGGGAGCGCTCACCTCGTGCGCTGCGCGGGTGGCGGTGTGAAAGTGATCTCCTCGTCCGGAGCGGGAACCCTGAGCGTGGGCAGCACCTGCTCGATCTCGGCGCGGGAGGGCTCCAGCCACGGAGGGAGTTTCAATGCCCTGCCCAACTCCATCAACGGCTCGTCGACGGTGAAACCCGGTGGATCGGTGGCGATCTCGAACAACACGCCACCGGGTTCACGGAAGTAGATGGAGTGGAAGTAGCGACGGTCCAGCACCGGGGTCACGTCGAGCCCCTGATCCAGCAGCGTGTTCCGCCAGTCGACCTGTTCGGCGTCGTCGGAAGCACGCCAGGCGATATGGTGCACAGTACCCGCCGCGACCATCCCCAGCGGGGCTTCCGGACTGCACAGCACGTCCACCATCGCGCCGGACCCACCGGCCCCCGTGGCGAATCGGAAACGCGCGCCGGACTCCTCCACGAGCCGGAACCCCATGGTCTCGGTCAACAGTTCAGCGGTGTGCTCATGACCGATTTCCGTCACGGTGACCGAGTGAAGTCCCCGTATGGCGTACTCGGGTGGGATGGGCCCCTCCTCCCAGGGCGAGCGGGAGTCCGCCTCGGGATGCCCGACCAACTCGATCAACAGACCGTCCGGATCGGCGACCGTCAGGGTCTCCTCGCTCGACCTGCTGGTGGGAGTGCCGACGTTCACCTCGAGACCGTCGAGATGCTGCTGCCACCACCCCAGCGAATGCTGCGGAACGGAGAAGGCAACGGTCGTGGTCTGCCCGGCACCACGACGTCCACGCGGAGCCGCGGGCCAGGGAAAGAAGGTGATCAGTGTCCCGGGCTGACCCGATTCACCCCCGAAGTAGAGATGATAGGTGTCCGGAGCGTCGAAGTTGACGGTCCGTTTGACCAGTCGCAGCCCCAGTGCGGTTCGGTAGAAATCCGCGTTGCGCTGTGGATCCGTAGCGATCGCGGTCACGTGGTGTAATCCGCCTGGCGTAGTCGGCATGATCTCCGCCTCCCTCGCTGGCACCCGCTGCGGTTGTCGGACCAACCGACGGGACGGCTGTGGCTGTTCGCCCCATCCTCCGGTATCTCCGTGCTTCTCGCAGCGCACGCGACCAACCGGGGAGGAAAACGAGGTGGGGTGCGCCGTCGTCACCGCTCGGATCGGCCGTCCTGTCGCTGCGGCACCACCGTGTAGTAGGGATCCCTAGCCGTCTCCCGCCCCGCTTCGAACACCCCGTAACGAGTGGCTGCCGACGCGGCGGTGCCACTGGCGGCCACCAGCACCGCCACGCTCCCGCTGCGCCGAGCGAACAACGCGCCGAGGGCACATCCCGCTGCCAGCACGCGAGCCGTCCGCAACGTAGTGCCCGCCCTGCCCGTGCGGTAAGCCTCGGCGATCCTGCCCGCCCGCTGTTCCAGCACCCGGCTCGCGAGCAGTTCACCGAGAGACCCGATCACGGCCATTCGCCGGGCCGGAGCGGCCTCCGACCGCGGTGCCAATCCCGTTCCCAGCGCACCGGCCGCCGCCACCGAGCTGAAAGCGAACACGAAGGGAAGCTCACGACGAGTCTCGTGCCAGCCGGGTACCGCCGTGTCGGCGAGCAGCACCGCCGTGTAGGTCGTCATCGCCGGAGCAAGTACCGCCGCGAACCCGGCCACCACCCTGGCGAGGGGACGAGCGAACCCGGTGAGTTCGGAGACCGCGACGGCACCGCTGAGCGCGGAGAACGGAGCGAGGATCCAGGATCCCACGCTCAACGGCGAGGTGGGTTTGAACACGCGCAACATGTTCAGGAACCGTCGCGGCCGGCCGAGATCGTGAATGAGCGCCAGCACGCTGGCACCGGAACCTCCCGCCGCGCAGAGCAGCCCGACCCGGCGCAGCCGGGAGTACCCACGTAGCTGAGCGAGGGCTCCCATGACGGACGAGGCGCCCGCCATGCCTCCCAGATAGAGGTAGGCGGGCACGTCGGGAACCTTCCAGGTCGGTTCCTTGATGATCGGCCTGCCGTAGTACGAGCGAAACGGCTCCCGCGTTTCGTGTCCCGCACTCCGGTCGGAGCCCTCCGCGCCCGCACCGCGGTCCGCTCGCGCCTTCAACGACGACCTCCCAGGAAACAGGCCGCTACGGTCAACGCGGCCGTCGCGGCGGCGATCGCGGCGTGTGCGGCCATGGCGGGCAGATCCCGCGTGGTGACCACCGGGTCCGGTGGCAGACCGTAGACCTCGGGCTCGTCCAACAGCAGGAAGAACGCCCCGTCACCTCCCACACCGTCGGTGGGGTCCTGCCCGTAGAGCCTGGCTTCGGTCATCCCCTGCTCGTGCAGCTGTTCGAGGCGTTGCTCGGCCCGCTGCCGCAACTGGTCGAGCGGGCCGTACTGAATGGACTCGGTGGGACAGGCGGTGGCACACGCCGGAGCGAGTCCCGAACCGAGCCGGTCCTGGCACAACGTGCACTTGAACGCTCCGCCGTTGTCGGGATGGATGTCGATCACACCGTAGGGGCAGGCGGGAACGCAGTAGCCACACCCGTTGCACACGTCGTCCTGCACCACGACCGTGCCGTACTCGCTGCGGATCAACGCTCCCGTCGGACACACGTCCAGACAGGCGGCATGGGTGCAGTGCTTGCACACGTCCGAGGACATCAGCCAGCGCACCTCGGTGGCATCGGAGTCCGCGCCCTCTTCCGGGGTAGTGCTCGGGGCTCCCATCCCGGGCATCCCGATATCCACGCGGGCACGCGTCGAAGGGTCGATCCGCTGTTCGACGAAGGCCACGTGCCGCCACGTGGTGGCACCGAGTTCGGTGGTGTTGTCGTAGGACATGCCGGTCAGATCCAGCCCGTCCTCTTCCAGCAGGTTCCACTCCTTGCAGGCGACCTCGCACGCCTTGCACCCGATGCACACGCTGGTGTCGGTGAAGAACCCCATCCGCTCGGGATGCCGCTCCGAGTAACCCGCCTCGGCGCTGGGATCGGCCAGCGGGCCGCTGAGTCGGTTGCCTCCCGCCGGGGAATCCACGGGGCCGGATGCGGACGTCCGGACATCGCCACCGGGCTGTGCCGCACGCGCGAGCCCGAACAGCGGGTGTTCGGCAGCGCCGTCAGGACTCATCCCCACCTCCGTCGGTGTCGCTCACGTCCGGGTACCGGGCGTCCGCCGCCGAAGGCGAATCCTCGGTGCCGGTGTCCTCGGTGATGCCCGCCCGTGCGCGGTAGGTGGCGAGCAGCGTGCCGAGTTCCGCACCGCGTGGTCTGCTGCCGGGACGGATGTCGCAGGTGCCCGCCTTGGTCTCCATGATGTGCACGGTGGGGTCCAGCGCGACCCCGAGCAACTCGTTCGCGGCGTCACCGGTGGTCAACCCGTTGGGGCCCCAGTGCCAGGGGATGCCGATCTGGTGCAGCGTCCTGCCGTTCGAACGCAGCGGACGGATCCGTTGCGTGATCAGCACGCGTCCCTCGATCGCTCCGCGTGCGGTGATCACCGTGGCCCAGCCGAGATGAACCAGCTCGCGCTCGGCCGCCAGCTCCGGGGAGAGTTCGAAGAACATGGCCGGGGCCAGCTCGGCCAGGTGCGGCAACCACCGACTCATCCCGCCCGCCGTGTGGTGCTCGGTGAGCCGGAACGTGGTGAACACGTAGGGAAACACCTCCGCTCCCGGTTCGGCACCGCTGGGTTGGTATCGGTTCTCCGGGCGGTGGTACAGCTGCCGTGCGGGGTTTCGCTGCGTGGAGTGCAGCGTGTTGCGCAGCGGTGATTCCTGCGGTTCGTAGTGGGTGGGCAACGGACCGTCGCGCAGTCCGGCGGGTGCGTACAACCAGCCGAGCCCGTCACCCTGCATGACGAAGGGGTCGGTGCCGCGCAGCGCGTCGGGGCCGTGCGCGTCGGCGGCGGGCAGGTAGTCGGGAGGTTTGGTCGCGTCGAAGTCGGGCACGTCGTGGCCGGTCCAGCGCCGCTGTTCTGCGTCCCACCAGACGTAGGCCTTGCGGTCGCTCCACGGTCTGCCCTGCGGATCCGCGGCGGCGCGGTTGTACAGGATCCGCCGGTTGGCGGGCCATGCCCAGCCCCACTCGGGGGCGACCCAGGACTGCCGCTCACCCGGTTCCCGCCGGGCTGCTCGATTGATCTCACCCGCGTAGACGCCGCAGTAGATCCAACATCCCGAACGTGTCGAACCGTCGGAGCGCAGCAGGGTGTAGGAGGACAGCGCCCGGCCGTCCGCGTCGGTGCCGTTGATCTCGCGGAGCACGGCGTCCGCGCTCGGTTCGGCGATCTCCCCTTCGGTGGGGTAGTCCCAAGTCAGTTCCAGGACGGGGCGGTCGCGTTCCCGCTGCCGCGCGTCGCGTTCGAACCTGCGGGCCGCGAGCTTGGACTTGATCCGCAGCCCCAGGTGGTAGAAGAACCACAGGTCGCTGCGCTGGTCGCCGGTGGGTTCGACGGCCTTGTGGTGCCACTGCAGCATGCGCTGGGTGTTGGTGAACGTGCCGTCCTTCTCGGTGTGCGCCGCCGCGGGCAGGAAGAACACCTCGGTGCCGATCTCGGACGGCGTGGTCTCGCCCTCGTCGATCTCCGGACCGTTCTTCCAGAACGTGGCCGTCTCGATCATGTTCAGATCGCGCACCACCAGCCAGTCCAGATTGGCCAGCCCCATGCGCTGCTGGTGCGCGTTGGCGGTACCCACGGCCGGGTTCTCGCCGATGACGAAGTAGCCGCGCACCCCGCCCTCGATCTGGTCGATCACGGTGCGGAAACTGCCGTGGTCACCGGTGAGCCGGGGCAGGTGATCGAACCGGAAATCGTTCTCGGCGGTGGCGTACTCGCCCCACCAGGCCTTGAGCAGGCTGACGACGTAGTCGCGGATGTTGCCCCAGTACCCCTTGTCGGCGGCGTTGGTGGCCACGAACCCGTCCAGCGAGAGGTTCGGGTGTGCCTGCGGCATCGGGATGTAGCCGGGCAGCAGGTCGAACAGGGTGGGGATGTCTGTCGAGCCCTGGATGCTGGCGTGCCCCCGCAGCGCGAGAATCCCGCCGCCGGGTCTGCCGATGTTGCCGAGCAACAGCTGCAGGATGGAGGCGGCCCGGATGTACTGCACCCCCACCGTGTGGTGGGTCCATCCCACCGCGTAGGCGAAGGCGGTGGTGCGCTCCCTTCCGGAGTTGGCGACCAGCGCCTCGGCGACCTCGTGGAATCGCCGGCGGTCGATGCCACACAGCTGCTCCACGAGCTCCGGGGTGTAGCGGGCGAAGTGGCGCTTGAGGATCTGGAACACGCAGCGCGGATGGGTCAGGCTCGGATCGGTCTCGGGCTCGGCACGAGGCGTCGACTCGCCCTCCGAGGCCGCTCGGTCGGGATCGGGTGAACCGAAGACGTCGTTCCACTGGTCACGCTCGCCCGCCGCCGGGTTGATCCGCGCCCCCTGGTAGTACCAGCTGCTCTGGTCGTAACCGCTTCCGGTGAAGCCGGAGAACACACCGTCGAGATCCTCGGTGTCGGCGTAGGACTCGTCGACGATCGTGGCCGCGTTGGTGTAGGCGGCCACGTACTCGTGGAAGTAGTGCCCACCCCGCAGCACGTAGTTGATCAGCCCGCCGAGCAGGGCGATGTCGCTGCCCGCTCGCAGCGGCACGAACGTGTCGGCCATGGCCGAGGTACGGGTGAATCGTGGATCGATGTGAATGACCTTCGCGCCGCGCCGTTTGGCTTCCATCACCCACTGGAACCCGACCGGGTGGGCTTCGGCCATGTTGGACCCCTGAATCACGACGCAGTCGGAGTTGCGCAGGTCCTGCTGGAAGGTTGTGGCCCCACCACGGCCGAACGAGGTTCCCAGACCGGGAACCGTGGAGGAGTGTCAAATGCGGGCCTGGTTCTCGATCTGGATGGCGCCGAGGGCGGTGTAGAGCTTCTTCATGAGGTAGTTTTCCTCATTGTCCAGCGTGGCCCCGCCCAGACTCGCGATTCCCATGGTGCGGCGCAGCCGCGTACCGTCCGAATCGGTCTCCTGCCAGGTCTCGTCCCGGGTGCGGATCACCCGCTCGGCGATCATGTCGACCGCCGTGTCGAGATCCAGTTCCTCCCACTCGGTACCGTACGGCCGTCGGTAGGCGACCCTGGTCCGCCTGGCGGGCGAGGTCACCAACGAGCGGCTGGCCGAGCCCTTCGGGCAGAGCCTGCCCCGGCTAACCGGCGAGTCGGGATCGCCCTCGATCTGGGTGACGGCCCCGTCACGCACGTAGACGCGCTGCGCGCATCCCACGGCGCAGTACGGGCACACCGATCCGACCACCTCGTCGGCGTCCTCGGTGCGGGCGTGCTCGCGGTCGGTGGCGGCGGAGCGGGCCGCCTGCCCGCGACCGAGCGGGTCGGAGCCCGTCAACTGGCGCAGCACGGGCCAGCGCAGCCATTCCCGCATCGCCGATCACCAACTCTCGCCACCTCTCCGGCGATGCTGCGCCCGCCGGAGAGGTGGCGCAACCGCGAGGCTTCCGGTTCCCACCCAGGCTGCCGATCCACTCACTCGGGCGAGCCGGTGGCGGCGGTGCTTTCGCCGGATGTGCTGAACCCGGCACACGCGGAGTGCGCGGTGCGGTACGTTCCCGATGGGCAACTGATCATGCAGCCGGGCGAGCGCATGACACGTACGAGTGACCTTCAGGGGGAAGGCGTGGCCGACGAGGCGAACGGACAGTCGAGTACGGGCGAATCGAGTGGTTCGGGAACGAACGCTCAGTCCGGGATGGATGCGGCGGACCAGGCGGCGATGGACGCCGAGATGCAGGACGTGGCCGACAACGCGCTGTTCCCCGGCCCCGGCTTCGCCAAGGAGGTGGCCGACATCGCCCGGATCGCCGAACGCGCCAACACCAAGGCCGAACTGGCCCAGGCCATCAGCGACAACACGCGCATGGTCGTCGACCCCGACGAGGTCGACGCGCTGGCGGGATTCTTCGAGGAGAAGGCGCAAGAGCTGGAGGACCGATCTTTTGAACTCCAAAGCCTAGGCTCTGTACCGGCTCCTGGTACCGATCCGGTCAGCACCGGCGCCGCGTCGATTCACGGACAAGTCGCTTACGGGGACGACCGGTCCTACTTCCCGAACTACTTGAAACTCGCGCAGGTGTTCAACGACACCGCAGCGAGCCTTCGATCCAGCGCCAAGCAGACCCGCACCGACGACGCCAACGCCGCCGACAGCTTCCAACGAGGAATCCAGGATGCGTAACACCCTCACCACAGGAATCTCCCTGGCAGCCGGACTGCTGCTGCTCGCCGGATGCAGTGGTGGTCAGACCGGCCAAGCGGCGCAGGACACCACCGAAACCGGCACGAGCGCACCCAGCAGCGCCTCCGAAGTGATCCTGCCGGAACGCACCGCACCCGCCAAATCCCTCGACCTCTCCGATCCCTGCACCATCGTCACGAAGCAACAAGCAACCAAACTCGGAGTGGATCAACCGCTACGCGAAGACAAATCGGCAGGCAACTCTGGTTGCTACTACAAAAAAGGGGAAGCAGGATCCGATTCAGGTTGGGGAGCGTTCATCGCTCCTGATTTCGAACGAACCATCTCAGAGGCTATAGAGACGCATCCCGGCGGCGAAAAAACAGAAATCCGCGATTACCCCGCTTATGCGGCGAACGTGAGTGGAATCGGTTGCTACATCGCTGTCGATGTCGCCGAAGACGGTTTTCTACTGGTCAACGGCCAGGTACGTCCTGCCGAGAACCGCCCCGATCCCTGCCCGATCTTCACCGAGTTCGCCGAAGCCGCGATCAAGAACCTGCCCAACGCCTGAGGGGAGCCCGAATCATGGGGGACAGACGCACGCTGCCGCCGTCCAACCTCGACGGGGCGCAGCTGGAGCAGATGCGCTCCTGGGTCAACAGCGGCAAGGGCGCCGAGGCGCTCCACGAGAAGAGCAGCCGCTGGCGTGACGAGGAGCGGTACATGCGCGACCTCGCCACCGAGGTCAAGGACAGGCTGAAGCGGGCCGGGGCCGTGAACCGGTCCAAGGGCCAGGACGCCATGCAGGGCGCCATGTCGCCGGTGGTGCTGTGGACCGAGGTCGCCGCTGACAACGCCACGGCCGAGGCGGTGCGGTTGGAGGAGCAGGGCCAGGCCTTCAGCAGGGTGCACTCCTCCGTGCCCGCCGCGTCCGAGGAGAAACCCGTCCCGGAGGAGAACTTCCTCGGGCGGGCCTGGGCGGGCCTCACCGGCGGCAAGACCGACAACGAGCAGGCGTTGGCGCACAACGAGAAGTTGCGGCAGGACGCGGTCACGGCGTTCCAGGCCTACGACACAGCCTCGCAGACCACCGTCAGCGCGACCCCCACGTTCACCGCTCCCCCGCCGGGCGGCGTCGAGACCGGTGTGCGCTCCGGATCGAACCCCGAGGTCGGCGGCTTCGCCGTCTCCAGGGGCACGAGCGGCGGCACTGCCGCGGGCACCCGCAGCTCCTGGACCGGATCGCTGGACACCTCGAGCGGCACGCACGGCACCGGCACGGCAGGCACCGGCACTTCGGGCCAGTCGACGGGCCGGGCCGGTTCGGGGATCAACCAGCCCGCGGGCAGTCACTCCGCGTGGCAGCGCCCGCCGGAAGGCGGCTCCTCCGGGCACCGGCCGGGGCAGTCCGGCACTTCGGGCGGCGGCGTCGGAAGCGGTTCGGGCAGCGGTCGCGCCCCTGGCGGTTCCGGCGTCGCGGGCGGGGCCGGACGTGCCCCCGGCAGCCGGATCCCGATACGTGGCCTCGGTTCGCTCGCGGGCGGTTCGGGGGCGGGCACCGGCTCCGGAACGGGTGGACGGAGTTCCGCCGGACTCGGTGGCCGTTCCCTCGGCCCCGGTGGGCAGTCCGGGATCACGCGCCCGTCCACCGGTTCCGCCACGGCGGGCGGCGCTTCCTCCTCGGGAGCGGCGAACGGTCGCGGCGGCATGGCGGGAGCGCCACGCGGTCGCGGCCAGCAGGGCGAGGAGGACGAGGAGCACGAGACGCCGAGTTACCTCGTGGGTGACTACGGCTACTTCGACGGCGACCTGCCGCGTGTCGCGCCACCGGTGATCGGCGAGGACTGATCCGGGCGGTCGAGACCCGCCATCGGATCCAGCAGCGTGTGTCGTGGCGCCGGGTGCCCTCCCGGCGCCGCCATCGTTCGGGGGAAAAGGTGAACATCGAACTTTCCGAACAGGCGTTCCACCTCGCCTGGCAGCACTTCCGGCTCGGCACGAAGCCGCTCTCGCTGCACGTCCTGCCCGAGGGGCTCACCGAGTCGGAGCGGCGCGACGTCGAGCAGCGGAGCTGGGAGGAGCTGCGTCGGCTCGGTTTCGGCGACCGGGACGCCGAGGACGCCGTCTCCGGGGTGTTCTTCCCGCTGAACCGCTACCGGGACTCATTCGATCTGGTGTATCGCTATCTGTCCGAAGCGGGGGAACACCGCCGTACGGCGTTGGCCGCGAACGGCCCGGCCAGCTCGGCGCTGGCCGTCCGGGAGGACGGCGTGGTGCGCCTGCGACAGCTGCGCACCGACGACACCCCGCACCGAGCCGTGGTGGGGGTGCTCCCCGAACCGACCCCCGGACCGGGGAAAGCGGTCTCGGTGCCCAGTGACCAGCTCGACGCGGCGGCGGCCGAGGCGGGAGACTCCGACCGGGCGATGCGCGAGGCGCTGCTGCGCCGCGGGGTGCGGCGCGACGACGCGGGCTCGCTCGTGGAGATGGCGGGCGGTGAACGCGTGGGCTACGCCCAGTTCGGAGCCGCGCGGATGGACCGGCGCGGCAACCGTTCCAGGGCACCGATGGTGACCAACTGCTTCGCCACCCCCAACGGGTGGTACCTGATGGAGGAAACCATCCGCAGCGGGCGGGCGTGGACCACCTTCGCCCCGATCGACCGGAACCGGCTGGCGGAGCGGGTACGCGAGCTGGCCGGAACCATCGTGCCGGAGTGAGCCGTCGAGCTTGCCCGCTCCGGCTCCGGTGAGGACTCGATCGGGGCGCTCTTCCCGCTGCTCCCGTTCCGGAAGTACCGTCATCGAGCCGGCGGGGAACAGCGATCAGGGCTTGCCGACAACCACCTGTTCGGACAGGTTGACGGCGGCTTCCTGCAGGCCGGCACCGTGGAGTTCGTCCAGCCAGAACAGCGTGTCCAACAGCTGTCGCAGTTGATCGCTGTCCACTCGCAGCACGCTCTCGTCCTGCCGGATCTCCAGCTCGTGCAGGCCCGGCATGCTCAGGTACACCGCTGCCGTACCGCTGCCCGCTTCGACCAACCACTGCGCGCGCATCTGCCCCTCCCGAAGGTGACGGTTACCGAATCGATCACGTCGACAGGAAGGCTCGGCGGCTCCCCAGCGGTCACGCAACGACACTTTCGCGTGATCTCACTTCCTTGACCACTGGTCAACCGGTCAGGGTGCGGGCGAACGGTGACCGGCGAGGAAGGGGCGAGCATGGAACGACGCAGCGGAATTCCGGCACGGGTCAGACGGGTCTCCGGCGAGCTGCGGGAACTGCGGGACCGCAACGGGTTCAGCGCCGCCGAGGTGTCGAGGTCGCTGGGGATCTCGATGAGCAAGCTCAGCCGGATGGAGACGGGGACTCGCGGGCTGGCCGCCGACGACGTCGCGGCGCTGCTGGGGCTCTACCGCGTACCCACTCAGCGGCGCGAGGAGATCCTGGCGTTGGTGCGCAACGGCACGGACCGCAACTGGTGGCAAGTGCAGCACGCCGCGCTGCCCGCGATGTGGCAGGACCTGATGCGGTTCGAGGCCGAGGCCACCGCGATCCACGGCTGGGAAACGCAGTTCATCCCGGGACTGCTGCAGACGGACGAGTACGCCGAGGCGGTCATCCGGGGCACCACCCACGGCCTGCCGGAGCGCGAGGTCCAACGGCTGGTCGAGGCCCGCGTCGGCAGGCAGACCGTGCTGCTCGGCAGCCGCGCGCCAGGGTTGGAGGTGCTGCTGGACGAACCGGTGCTGCGCCGCCCGACCGCCGACTCCGGCGTGATGCGGCGGCAACTGCTGCGCCTGGCGGAGAGCAACCTGCGGCCGAACGTCACCGTCCGGGTGGTCCCGCAGCGGGCGGGGATCCACCCCGGCATGGAGGGGCCGTTCGTGCTGCTGGACTTCCCGAAGCAGCCGAACCTGGTCTACCTGGAGCACCGGGGCAACAGCGCGTTCCTGGAGCAGCCCGAGCACGTCGACGCCGCGGAACGCTCCCTGTGGCGGTTGCGCGAACTCGCGCTCACCCCGGATGATTCCGGCGAGATCATCGCGCGCCTCGCCGACGAACCGGCCGAGCACGAGAAGGAGTGAGTCCGTGGCATCCGTGAAGCACTGGCGCAAGAGCAGCCGAAGCAGCAGCCAGGCGAACTGCGTGGAGGTCGCCGCCACCGAGCACGGGGTCGCCGCGCGGGACTCCAAACGCCCGCACGGCGGCTCGCTGCTGTTCCCCCGCGCCCGGTGGAACGACTTCCTGCGCAGTCTCGCCCAGGACCGCGCCGGGAGCTGAACCGGCGATTTCGCGCGAAATTCACGCCGCTGCGTGCCACAACGCCCCACGGCGCGGCGATTTCGCGCGAAATCGACACCAGACCGTGATCACCACAACCGGCAGGGCGGTCACTGAATCGGCGCGGTCACTGCTCGGTGACAGCCGTGTCGGACCTCTCGGTGGCCCTGTCCGACCTGTCATTGGCGCTATCCGACCTCTCGGTGGCGCTGTCCGGTTCCTCGGACGCGCTCCGCTCCGTCTCGGACGAGGCCCGCACCTCGGCCGTCTCGGTGCGTCGCGTCTTGCCGGGCAGGAAGAACCACGCCACCAGCGCGGCCACCGCGATCAGCCCCGCCGAGGCCAGGTACGCGGTCTGCGAGGCGTTCATCCAGGCCACCGAGACCTCGTCGGCGAGCCGCTGCCCACGTGCGCCCAACGACTCGGCGACCATCATGCCGCCGGGCAGCGATTCCTCCGCGGTCTGCCGCAGCTGCTCGGGCAGCCCGGTCAGCGAGTCCGAGATCCGGGCCGCGTAGCTGCCACCCAGCACGCTGCCGAGTACGGCGACACCCAACGACGCCCCCACCTCGCGGGTGACGTCGTTGGTGGCCGAGCCCATCCCCGCGCGCTCACGGGGCACGTTGGCCATCAGCTGATCGGTGGCAGGCGCCATCGCAAGCGACATCCCCGCCGCCGTGCACGACAGCGGCAGCAGGATCTGCCAGTAGCCGGAGTCCACGGTCAACGTGCTGAGCCCGACCATGCCCAACGCCGCCAGCAGAAGTCCGACGGCGATGGTGTTACGCGGACCGAACCTGTCCACGATCCTGGAGACCTGCGGCGCGATGAGCATCATCATCACCGACATGGGCAGCATCGCGGTGGAAGCCATCAGCGGCGAGTAGCCGAACACGAGCTGCAGGGTCTGGCTCAGCGCGAAGAACACGCCGATCATCGCGAAGAACACCAGCGTCAACGCCACCGCCGAAGCGGAGAAGCCACGGCTGCGGAACAGCCGGACGTCCAGCATCGGATCGGCCACCCGGCGCTCCCAGAGCGCGAACAACGCCAGCAGCACCAGCCCCAGAGCCACCAGGGAAAGCGTGCGCGGTGACAGCCAGCCGACGTACTGCGCCTCGATCAGCGCGTAGACGGCGATCGTGATCCCGGCGGTGGACAGCAGCGCCCCCAGCAGGTCCAGCCCGCCGTGTCCGCCCTCGGTTCCGGTGTGCGACGGGATGTAGCGGATACCGGCGATCACGCCGATCACGACCACCGGCACGTTGATCACGAACACCGATTCCCAGGAGAAGTACTGCAACAGCACACCGGCGATCACCGGTCCCGCGGCGCTGCCCGCACCGGAGACGGCGGCCCAGATCCCGACCGCCTTGGTACGCTCCCCGCTGGGGAAGACACTGGTCAGAATGGACAGCGTCACAGGCATGATCATGGCGCCGCCCACACCGAGCAGGGCCCGTGCGGCGATCATCTCGGTGCTGGATCCCACGAACAGCCACACGTAGACCGACACCAGGCCGAACAGCACCATCCCGGCCTGCAGCATCCACTTGCGCCCGTAGCGGTCCGCTATCGAGGAGGTGGTGAACAGCAGACCGGCGAACACCAGCGCGTAGGCGTCCGAGAACCACTGCTGCGCCGAGGTGGAGGCCCCCAGCGCACGAGAGAGCTGGGGTAACGCGACGCTGAGCGAGGTGTTCGCGAGCATCGTGGCCGACAACGCCAGACACAGCACGAGCAGGGTCGCCCACCTGCGGCGGTAGACCCGCACGTCGATGCCCTCGGCCAGGGCACCCTCCTCTCCTTTGTCGGGTGTCGTCGCAGCACCCGTCGCCCCGTGGCGGGCGTCACCGTCGGACATGCGTGTCTCCTTTCCCCGCCCACAGAATATGGCAGTACTGCCATTTGTCATCGGTGACAACGGGCACAGTTGACGCTGAACTGCGATTTCGAGGAACCTGATGCCATGACCAGCGTTGCGGTGGATCCGACCGACGAAACGGAGGGCCAGGGCAGGCGAGCCGTCAAGGCGGCCAGGACCCGAGCGGGCATCGAGTCCGCGGCCCTGAAACTGTTCCGCGAACAGGGCTTCGAGGCCACGACCGTGGAACAGATAGCCCGTGCCGCCGACATCGCCCCCAGGACGTTCTTCCGGTACTTCCCCAGCAAGGACGCCGTGCTGTTCGGCGACCTCGGCAACGAACTCGAATACGTGCGCGAGGCGCTGAACGCGCGCGGCTCCGGGGAACACCCGATGCGCGCACTGGCTACGTCGATGCTCGACGCGGCCGACCGCATGGAGGCCGACCGCGAACAGCACCTGATGCGCGCCGAACTGCTGCACGTGCTGGAATCCACCGGCCAGTACGAGATGTATCTGATGCGGCAGCGCTGGATGCAGGACATGACCGAGCTGGTGGCCGAGCACATCGAAGCCGATCCCAGCTGCGACCCTCGTCCCGGCGCGTGGTCGATGACCATGGTCTCGTGCTTCGGTTCCGCGATGCACGCCTGGCTGACCCGGCGCGACGGCACCACGTTGCGCGAGATCCTCGTGGACGTGCTCAACAGCACCAACGAAGGACTCTGCCAGGTCACCGGGAAGGGCTCCGCGGACTGAGCTGAGCGGCTGCCTGGGTATCCGCAGGTCAGGGGTTCTCGGCAGCTGATCGGCTCAGGAGGTCGGCGATGTCCGTGCCGGCCCGGAGCAGCGCCTCGGATCTTGCGGCGATGGTTCGCAGGCGGTTCTGGAGAGCGTCACGAGCGTCTTCCGAGCCGTCGATGCTGTACAGGGAAGTCATGACCGCCCGCACTGCCGGGATCCGATAGCCGCCGGCACGGAGTGCGGCGACGATACGAGCGTCCCTGATCGCATCGGGCGGGTAGTAGCGCTTGCCCGTTCTTGCTCTTGCTGCTCGTTCGGGGACGATCAGTCCCTGTTGTTCCCAGAAGCGCAGGGTTGAGGAGCGCACTCCGATCGCGACAGCGAGCTCGGTGATGGTCATCGAATCTCCCGGCACGGGGGCGTCTTCGTATGCGCCTTCGTCGACGATGCTGTCGAGTGCGTGGAGCGCGGCGACCGTGTTGTCACGGGAGCGGGCGAGATCGACGTGGAGCGTGACGATCCTCGCGACAGCTTCGTCATACGGGAGATCGCTTATCTCGCGCATCGTGAAGCGGGCGGCGACGGGGCCGACCGCGATCGCCAGGTCGCGGTATGCGCGCAACGCGGTCAGGTGCAGAGCGGTGAACTGACGATATCCGTTGGGTCGGCGGAGCGCCGGCGGGATCACGTGAAGGCGTTCGAGGTCGCGGACCTGCTGCACGGAGTAGCCGACCGCCGCGGCCAAGCGCCTCGTCGTGTACGCCTCAGAGCCGGACTCGCTGTTGTCGTCCACGAGGCTTAACCCTCCACAAGCACTTCAAGGTCACACTTGAATCATGTCGATGGAACGAATCCTGTCGGAAATCAGAACCTACGATGGCGTCCTCGAGCTCGCGTCTCTGCCGGGGAGCGAACACCCCGAGATCTCGTGGGGCGATCACTTCTTCTACTACGCACCCGACGGACAGGTGCCACGCAACCGTCAGCCGTACGCGACGATCGTGACGAAGAACTACCCGGATGACACGGATTCTCACCTGGACGCAGCGGATCGCTGGCGGTTGAACCTCCATGTCGGGGCACGGGCATTCACCGAACTCATCGGACACGCTCCCAACGAGACGGACGCACCACGCGTGGACCACAGCGTCGAGGACGTGTTCCGCCCGCACCCGCTGTACGGCGCTTTCGGGTGGGTCTGCGTGGTGAATCCCGGCACTTCGACCCTCGAACGTGCGCTGGAGGCTCTCCGCGACGCGCATCTGGCTGACCGGCGACGTGTCGAGCGCAGGCAAAGCCGCAACGATTCCACGCTGAACGGATGAACGGCGGCATCGGCCCACCGGGAGACGCGAACAGGGAACCGTAACGGATCATCGCCGAAGAGCTCAGCGCTGCACCTGGGCGCGCGTCCGCTGACACTCGTCACGCACTGTGGCGGTAATGGGCGCACGCGCGCTCAGCGGACCGTGATGGCGTTCTCCTCGGCGCTGATCAGCCTTCCGATCACCGGGGCGTTCGGCAGCTCCCCCGCGACGAGCAGTCCCCCCGAAGTCTGCGCGTCGGCCAGCAGCAGCGCTTCGTCCTCGTCCACGCGGGACAGATCGGTGCACTCGCCCACCCAGCGCAGATTGCGGCGTGTCCCACCGCTGACGTACCCGCCGCGAACCGCCTCGCGCGCCCCCTCCAGATAGGGAACGGCGTTCGAGTCCAACACCGCGGAAACACCGCTGGCACGGGTGAGTTCGCGCAGATGCCCGAGCAGTCCGAACCCCGTGACGTCGGTGGCGCACTCGGCACCCACCGCCAGCGCGTCCCGCGCCGCCGTGTCGTTGAGGGTCGTCATCGCCTCGATCGCCTGCGGGAAAGCCTCTCCGGTGGCCTTGTGCCGGGTGTTGAGCACCCCGATGCCGAGCGGTTTGGTCAACGACAGCGGAGCACCGGGGGTTCCGGCGTCGTCGCGCAGCAGTCGAGTGGCAGCCGCCGTACCGGTCACGGCCATGCCGTACTTCGGCTCGGGGTCGTCGAGGCTGTGTCCACCGCCCACCGGGCACCCCGCGAGTTCCGCGACGTCCGCACCACCGCGCAGCACCCGTTCGGCCAGTTCCATCGGCAACGACTCACGTGGCCAGCCGAGCAGGTTCAACGCCACCAGCGGACGCGCACCCATCGCGTAGACGTCGGAGAGCGCGTTGGCCGCAGCGATGCGGCCCCAGTCGTAAGGGTCGTCGACCACAGGAGTGAAGAAATCAGCCGTGGCCACGATCGCGGTGTCGCCGTGCAGCCGCACCACGGCCGCGTCGTCCCCGGCACCGATCAGCACCTCACCGCCCGCCGGAGCGCCGCCGGAAAGCCCGGCACCGGTGACCATGGACTCCAGTTCACCGGCGGGGATCTTGCAGGCGCAGCCGCCACCGTGCGCGTAACGTGTCAGGCGGTAGTTTTCGGTCGTGACGGTCCCGGCATCGGTCATGCCCCGAAGCTAGTCCACGGGGTGGACAACGGCATGGCGGAACACGCGGGACGGCGGCACTGGAGGCGTAAGGGTGCCTGGTGGCCCCCGCGGTCTTCAAAACCGACGTGGCCGAGCAACTCGGTCAGGCGGGTTCGATTCCCGTCCGCCTCCGCCACGCACCAGCCTGCGCCACCAGGTGCGCGGCCCGCCGGAACGGCGACCATCCCCGGTCGCGGCCGGTTCGAACGCTCCTTCGGCGTCGGCACGCTCGGCCAGCGGAGCTGACTCGGTCTCGGCCGCGGCGGCACGCCGGTCACGCCAGCGGCGCACGACCTCCTCGACGTCCACGGGTGCGACCTTGACTCGTGGACCGCTGGGAGCCCGCAGCCACTCGGCGATACGCAGGTTGAGCTCACCGACCTGCTCGCGCACCGCCTGCTCGGAACGCAGCTCGTCCAAGGTCTCCGGGAGCCGCTCGATCTCCTTGCGCAACTGCACGGCGGGCGGCAGCAGTGCCTCAGTGGACAGCCCCTCCCGCTCGACGTACTTCTTGACCCAGGACAGTTCGCTCTCGTTGCCGAGGTCCGGAAGTGGCTTGCCGGTTCCGGGCAGATCGTCGAGCTCCCCGCGCTCCCTGGCAGTGCGAATCTGACGGTCGATCCAGCTCTCGAAGTCCATCCCCGGCGGTTTCCGTTCGGTCATGACCCGATTGTGCACCGGGGTCTCTTTTCGGATCATCCGTTGGATCGGTGTCTCGTGAGTGTTTCCTGTTGTGGATTTATTTCGATCAACACTGAAACAACAGTATAATCAAACAGCGAATTCCGCGCCGCGAGATCGAGGCTTTCCCGAAGTCCACTACGAACAGCTCTGTCGCGCGTCGACAGCTCGCCCTCCTGTCGCATACGCACGAATCGCGAGCAACAGCGCTTCAGCCGCTCGTGAACGGGGAGATCGCGGACCCGTGCGCGGACTACGCTCGATCACGAGGTTCATGACGGCGAGCTCCTGGAGGGGATCGGTGCCCGGGTCATCGCCACCCCGGGCCACACCCCCGGCAGCATCGCGCTGCACCTGGAAGAAGCCGGAGTACTGTTCACCGGCGACATCGCGGCCGAGTACGAGGGGCAGGTCGTTCTCGGGCCGTTCAACAACGACAGGGAACAGGCCCGACGTTCATTCCGACGGCTGGCGGGCCTGCGTTGCGACGTGGTCTGCTTCGGGCACGGCCAGCCCCTCGTCGATGATGCCACCACTACCCTGCACGAAGCGGCCACGGCGCGCTCCGTACCCGATCCCCTCGGCTGCCCCACGACGAAGGTCCTACTCTCCCCTTTTCGTGCCGTGCGAGTCGTGGTATCGAGGTCGACGCGGCAGAGTTCGGGGAAGCGAACCGCGAAACCACCCCGGAAGCACGTACCGGAATTGTTCCGGCAGCACCGGGCCGACATGCCGTGTCGAAAAGCTCCCCCGATACTCCCCGCTGCGTATCGTCACGAACGTGGACGAGCGGCGGAACATCCCTGCCACGGACCGGGTGCTCGACGACCCCCGGATAGCCGCGGCCGTCGAGCGCTTCGGCCGGGAACGGGTGAAACGCGCCGTCCACGACGCACAGCGACGCGCGCGGGCCAGTGAGGTCCCCGCCGATCAGGTGATCGCGGAAGCGGCGGCGAACCTGCCCACCTCGACCGGCGGTCCGCGCTCGGTGCTCAACGCCACGGGCGTACTGCTGCACACCAACCTGGGCCGCGCTCCCCTCTCGGAGGCCGCGGTGCTGGCCCTGCGGGAAGCCGCGGGAACCTGCGACGTCGAACTGGACCTCCACACCGGTCAGCGTGGTCGTCGCGGGGCGAGCGTCACGCGCGGCCTGCTCGACGCGGTCCCCGAGGCGGAGAGCGCGCACGTGGTGGGCAACGGGGCGGCCGCACTCACGCTGGCCGCCACCGCCCTGGCCGCGGGCCGTGAGATCGTGCTGGCACGCGGTGAGATGGTCGAGATCGGCGCCGGATTCCGCATACCCGACCTGTTGTGCTCCACCGGCGCGGGACTGCGCGAGGTCGGCACGACCAACCGTGTCGAGCTCGCCGACTACCGAGCGGCGATCGGAGCGGAAACCGGATTCGTGCTCAAGGTGCACCCGTCGAACTTCGTGATCAGCGGCTTCACCTCCGCTGTCGAGCCGGGCGAACTCCGCGGGCTGGACGTACCGCTGGTCGTCGACATCGGATCCGGACTGCTGGAACCGCACCCCAGGCTGCCGGACGAGCCCGACGCGCGCGGCACGCTGCGGGCGGGAGCGGACTTGGTGGTGGCCAGCTGTGACAAGCTGCTCGGCGGTCCGCAGGCCGGGCTGCTGCTCGGCAGGGCAGGCATCGTGGACAAGCTCCGGAGACATCCGCTGGCCCGGGCGCTACGTCCTGACAAGCTCACCCTGGCCGCGCTGCACGCGACGTTGCACGGACCTCCCACACCGACCGCGCGTGCGCTGGAACGCTCGCGGCGGGAACTGCGCGCCCGCGCCGAACGGATCGCGGAATCGTCGCGAGCATCGGGTGTGGCGGCGACGGCGGCGGACACCACCGCGGGCATCGGTGGTGGTGGAGCACCGGGAGTGGAGCTGCCCAGCGCGGCCGTCGTGCTGCCCGAGCACTGCTCCGAACGACTGCGCCGCACCGTGCCGCCGGTGCTGACCAGGATCGAACGGGGGAACTGCCTGGTCGACCTGTTCGCGCTGGCCCCGGAGCGGGACGAGGAACTGGTCGAGGCGATTCGCCAGAGTGCGCGGACGACGGATCCGGTCGTGGGAGGCCCGTCATGCGAGTGATCGCCACGGCAGGTCATGTGGACCACGGCAAGTCCACGCTCATCAAAGCCCTGACCGGCAGCGATCCGGACAGATGGGCCGAGGAACGACGTCGCGGGCTGACCATCGACCTGGGATTCGCGTGGACGACCCTGCCCGGTGGCGAGACGATGGCGTTCGTCGACGTGCCCGGTCATCAGCGATTCGTGCGCAACATGCTGGCCGGGGTCGGCGAGGTCGCGGGCGTGCTGTTCGTGGTGGCCGCCGACGAGGGATGGATGCCGCAGTCGGACGAGCACCTCGAGGCGTTGCACGCCCTGCGCGTGCGGCGGGGGGTACTGGCGATCACGCGCGGCGATCTCGCCGACCCGCGCCCCGCGCTGGAACAGGCACGACGGCGACTGGCGGGCAGCTCGCTGGCGGGACTTCCCGAAGTGGTGGTCAGTGGAACCACCGGGGCCGGGTTGCCCGAACTCACCGGGAAGCTCGACGACCTCGCGGGCCTGCTCCCGAATCCCGACCCCACCGCCGACGTGCGGCTGTGGCTGGACCGCTGCTTCAGCGTTCGAGGCGCGGGAACGGTGGTGACCGCGACGCTGTCCGCGGGCACGCTGACCCGAGGTGACGAACTCGTGGTGGCAGGAACCGGAAAACGCGTGACTGTCCGGGGACTGCGGAGCCTCGGTGAGGAGCACGAAACGGTCCGCGCGACGGCACGGGTCGCGCTGAACCTGCGCGGGGTGCACGCGGGGGAACTCGATCGCGGGGACGCGTTGCTGACACCGGGGGCGTGGCGGAGCACCGACCGGGTGGACGTGCTGTTGCGGGACGGGGGATCCGGCGAACTGCCCCGTGAACTGGGCATGCACATCGGTGCGGCCACGAGCGAGGTGCGGCTGCGGCCGTTGGGAGCGGACACCGCGCGACTTTCGCTGCGTGTCGGGCTTCCGCTGCGGATCGGTGACAACGCGCTGCTGCGGGACGCCGGACAGCACCGGATCCCTGCCGGGGTCCACGTTCTCGACGCGCGTCCACCGGAGTTGCGTCGTCGGGGCGCTGCCGCCGCCCGCGCTCGCGAGCTGGAGCGGGCGAGAGATCAGCCCGCAGGCGCCGTGCTGCTCGCGAGGGATCGCGCGATCCGCGCCTCGGAACTCCGCGTCTTGGGAGCGGCCCCTCCCCCACATGCCCTGGTGGCCGGGGACTGGCTGCTGGATCCGACCGCCCGGGACGAGTACGCGACACAGCTCGTCGAGCTCCTCGAAGGGGTTCACGGGGAGGACCCGATGGCGGACGGTCTCTCCGAGCAGGAAGCGGTACGGCAGCTGTGCCTGCCCCACGCATCGTTGCTGCCGCTGGTGCTGAACTCGGCGGCTGCCGCCGGGATCGGAACGGGCGACGGGAGGCTGCGGCTGCGAGGCCCCGAGCTGAGCGAGCACGTACGACGGGGCGTCACCGTTATCCGTGCTCGGCTGGCCCGGCACCCCTTCGACGCACCCACCGCGGCAGAACTCCGAGAACTCGGGCTGGACAGCGAACAACTCGGCGCGGCGAACAAGGCCGGTCAGCTGCTTCGGATCGGCGAGGGAATCCACCTGCTGCCGGGGGCGTTGCGGCGGGCACGGGACGTGCTGGCCGCACTGCCGGAACCGTTCACCCCGAGCGAGGCACGGGATGCCCTGGAAACGAGCCGCCGGGTGGTCGTCCCGTTGCTGGAGCGGCTCGCCCGCGAGGGCTACACCCGACGACTTCCCGACGGAACCCACCGAGTGCGCTGAACGGTCCCGACGGGGAACAACAACCGCCCACTCGCGTCCGGTAACCGGAAAACGCCGCAACGTAGCGGACCGAGCGGAAAGCGACACGAGGAGGTTTGCCGGGACGCGTCGGCTGGGCACCCAGCGCGCAGGGACGACGCGTGTCTCGCGGAGACGTGTCCTGCGGGATCACCGGCTGCGGGCCACCGACCGGGTGAGGAGGAAACCATGCCGCACAAGATCTGGGCGGGTTCGCTCAAGTTCGGTCTGGTGACCATTCCCGTCGGGTTGTACAGCGCCACCGAGGACCACGGCATCCGCTTCAACCAGTACGAGCGCGGAACCCACGACAGGGTGCGTTACCGCAGGATCAACGAGCGAACGGGTAAAGAGCTGGAAGGCGACGAGGTCGTCAGGGGGCTGGAGGTCGACGGCACGCTGGTCACGGTCGAGCAGCGCGAGCTCGACGACATCGCACCGGAACGTTCCGGAACGATCGAGATAGCGGAGTTCGTGGCGCTGTCCGAGATCGATCCCGTGTACTTCCAGAAGGCGTACTGGGTCGCCCCCGCCGACAGGCGGAACGCAAGGGGATACAGCCTGCTGCGTCGTGCGATGGCCGAGACCGAACGGGTGGGCATAGCCACCTTCGTGTTCCGCGGCAGGGAGTACCTGACCGCGCTGCGCCCCGAGAGCGAGGCGTTGGTGCTGCACACCATGTTCTTTCTCGACGAGATACGGGACCCCGCGAACGTGCTGGAGCACGCTCCGCCGGACGACTCGTACGGCTCGCGGGAACTGCGGCTGGCCGGCGATCTGATCAGGTCGATGAGCACCGCGTGGCACCCGGAGGAACACGTCGACACGCACACCGCCCGGATCGAACGACTGCTCGCGGACAAGGCGGCGGGACGTGCTCCCCGGAGCGGGACCGAGCACGTCGAAACTACCGCGACCGTGGACCTGGCCGAGGCACTGCGCCGCAGCACCGAACGCGCCCGCGCCGAGCGGAAGCACTCCGGGAGCGGGGGTGAGCGCGCGGACCGGGACGCCGAACGGCCGGAGACCGCACCGGTGTCCACCCTGACCCGCGAGGAACTGCGGAGACGAGCACGCGAGCTCGACATCCGGGGCAGATCCAAGCTCAACCGGGCCCAGCTGGAAAAGGCCATCACCGAATCACCCGGTGTGCACGGGGGTGGGCGGGCAACCGAGGAGGACACCGGAACCAGATCGCGGGGACGCCCCCGAAAAGCAAGGAGGTAACTCACCTTGAGCCCAACGGATGCGTTAGCCTTGAGCGAAACCGACGCAGGAATGGCGAACCGCGTCGCTCATGTTGAGCGAGACGCGATCCGCAACGAAGCGTGCGAACGAAAGAGGTAGTAATGACCAACTTCTTCGGTTCCGGTGGGCCCGGTTCGAGTCCGTTCGACGACTTCCTCGCCCGGTTTCTCGGCGGTCAGGGCAATACGCCGCGGCCGGTGCAACGTGTCGACATCACCCGTCTGATGACCCACCAGGCCCAGGAACTGATGGCTGCCGCCGCGCGGTTCACGGCCGAACACGGCGGACACGACCTGGACGCGCATCACCTGTTGTGGGCGGCGACCCAGACCGAGACGACGCGTTCGATGCTCGAACGGGCAGGGGCGGACCCCGCCGCGATCGCCCAGGGAGTCGAGCAGCAGCTGCCGCAGACCGAGAGCACCGACCAGCCGCCCGCGCTGACTCCGGCGGCCAAGCGGGCACTGCTGGACGCGCACCGGGTCGCCCGCGCGGTGGGCTCGTCCTACATCGGTCCGGATCACCTGCTGCTCGCGTTGGCGGCGAATCAGGAATCCACGGCGGGCCAGATGCTGGCGGCGGCCCACGTGACCCTGGAGTCGCTGCAGAGCGGGGCGTCCGCCCGCGGCTCCGGCGGTCAGCAGACCACCGAGGCGCAGCAGCACAGCCCGACCCCCACGCTGGACGAGTACGGCCAGGACCTGACCTCACGCGCCCGTGAGGGCGGACTGGACCCGGTCATCGGTCGCGAGTCGGAGATCGAGCAGACCGTGGAGGTGCTCTCGCGCCGCACGAAGAACAACCCGGTGCTCATCGGCGAGGCCGGGGTCGGCAAGACCTCGGTCGTGGAGGGCATCGCGCAGCGCATCGTCGACGGCGAGGTTCCCGACGTACTGGCGAACAAGCGAGTGGTGCAACTCGACGTGTCCGGGGTGGTCGCCGGTACCCGCTACCGGGGCGACTTCGAGGAACGGATGAACAAGATCATCGAGGAGATCAGCCAGCAGAGCGAGCAGCTGATCATCTTCATCGACGAACTGCACACCGTCGTCGGCGCGGGCGGATCCGAGGGTGCCGTGGACGCGGGCAACATGCTCAAGCCGAGACTGGCCCGGGGCGATCTGCACGTCGTCGGGGCCACGACACTGGACGAGTACCGCAAGAACATCGAGAAGGACGCCGCGCTGGAACGTCGCTTCCAGCGCATCGACGTCGCCGAACCCAGTGTCGAGGACACGGTCCAGATCATGCGGGGGTTGCGGGACCGCTACGAGGCGCATCACCAGGTGCGGTTCAGCGACGAGGCGATCAACGCCGCAGCCGAGCTCTCCGACCGCTACGTCACGGACCGCTACCTGCCGGACAAGGCCATCGACCTGCTCGATCAGGCCGGGGCGCGCAAACGACTGCGCACCCGTACCCCCACGACCGATGTCCGCGAGCTGGAGGAACAGGCCGAACAGCTCAGCAGGGACAAGGCCCAGGCGGTCACGAACGAGAACTACGAGCAGGCTTCGCAGCTGCGGGACGAGATCAACCAGGTGCAGACGAGGATCCGGCAGCAGCGGCACAGCCCCGACGGGATCCCGGAGGTCGGTTCGACGGACATCGCGGAGGTCGTGTCCCGGGCCACCGGAATCCCGGTCACGCAGCTGACCGAGGAGGAGAAGGGCAGGCTGATGCGGCTGGAGGAACAGCTGCACCACCGGGTCGTCGGTCAGGGCGAAGCGGTTCACGCGGTCTCCCGCGCGGTACGCCGCTCACGAACCGGCATGGGAGACCCGAACCGGCCGGTCGGCACCTTCCTGTTCCTGGGGCCGACCGGGGTAGGCAAGACCGAATTGGCCCGCGCGCTGGCCGAGTCGCTGTTCGGTGACCAGGACCGGATGATCCGGCTGGACATGAGCGAGTACCAGGAGGCGCACACCGCCAGTCGGATGGTCGGCGCTCCCCCGGGCTACGTCGGTTACGGCGAGGCGGGCCAGCTCACCGAGGAGGTCCGGCGCAGGCCCTACTCCGTGGTGCTGCTCGACGAGATCGAGAAGGCGCACATCGACGTGTTCAACATCCTGCTGCAGGTCATGGAGGACGGCCGCCTCACCGACGGCCAGGGGCGCACGGTGGACTTCCGGAACACGGTGCTGATCATGACCAGCAACCTCGGTTCGGACATCATCTCCAACCGTTCCGGGGTACTCGGGTTCAGCACCAGGGAGGAGGAACAGACCACCGAGGCGGCACGGGACCGGTTGATGGTTCGACTCCGTGATTCGTTCCGCCCCGAGTTCCTCAACCGGATCGACGAGATCGTGGTGTTCCGCAAACTGGAGTCGGACCAGCTGCGCAGCATCACCGAACTGTTGTTGGAGGAGACCAGGCAACGACTGCGGGCGCAGGGAATCGACATCACGTTCGAGTCGGACGCGGTGGACTGGCTGACCGAGCACGGCCACCAACCCGACTACGGTGCCCGCCCGCTGCGGCGGACCATCCAGCGCGAAGTGGACGACTCGATCTCGGACCTGCTGCTGGACGGGGAACTCGCCCACGGCCAACGCGTGGTCGTCGGAGCCGACCAGGACCGCCTGCGGTTCTCGGTGCAACCGCAACCGGCGGAGGCCTCCGCCTGATCGGGATTCCGGTCGGGACTCTCGACGGGTGAGGCCCCATTCCGGCCCCGCGGGGCCGATACCGGGTAACGGCGGGCGGCGATTCCGATCCGGAGTCGCCGCCCGTTCCCTCGTGGCTGTTCGTCCTCGTGCGGCCACCCGGCTATCCGGTTCGGGTGAGCACTCAGCGAGCCACGAGGACCGGACAGGGCGCGTGGTGCAGCAGTGTCTGGCTGGTCGATCCCAGCAGCAGCCCCGCCAGCCCGCCGCGACCACGTGCCCCCACCACCACCAGTTGGGCGTTGTCGGCCTGTTCCAGCAGCAGCCGTGCGGGTTTGCCGTAACCGACGACTTCGTGCACCGGCACGTCGGGATAGTCCTCCCGCCAGCCCGCCAGCACTTCGGCTAGTAGCCGCTGTTCGTCGGCGCGGACGGACTCCCAGGTCTTGTCCGCCTGCGCGCGGGTCCACAACTCCCCCACCACCAGGTCGTGCCAGGCATGCACCGCCATGATCCCGGTCGAGCGGGACGAGGCCATGTCGAACGCCCACCGCAGCGCGAGCTCGCCGGGACCGGAACCGTCCACACCGACGACGACGGGGAGGTCGGTGGGCTGCGCCCCCTCGTCGGGCTCGCGAACCACCGCCACCGGACACTGCCCGTGGTGTGTCAACGCGATCGCGACCGAACCCAGTATCACCCCACTGAAGCTGCCGAGACCACGGCTACCGACCACGACCAATCGTGCCGTGCTGGACTCGTCCAGCAGCACGGTGCGGGCGGATCCGGTACGTACGGCCGTGTCCACCACGAGTTCCGGATCCTCGGCGGCCGCGATTTCCCGAGCGTCGCGCAGCCAGTCGCTGACGAACTCCCGTGCCGTCTCGTTGGTGGGCTCCGGTGTGGCGGTTCCCAGCGTGTCGGGAACATAGCCCAGGGCGGAGACGTCCGCGTGCACCAACCGCAGCGGTGCCGAACGGTGGGATGCCTCGCGAGCCGCCCAACGCACGGCTTCGAAAGCGGTGGGAGAACCGTCGATTCCGACCAGAATCGGCTTCGCGATGGTAGACATGTCTCACTCCGGTGGTCGTGGCCTCGGTCCGGGCGGAGCTGGGTGTCGGCGCGGTGTCCCGAGCCCGCCGGAGCTGCCGGGAGCAGCGCCCGGAACCAACCATGACACCTGCCGGAGCGGGCCGCAGCGATCCGAAGGACCACCGCCCCGGGGAACTTCCCCCGCGAACGCTCAACGATCCGGCGGGTTGACGTGCGGAGCACTGCCAGGTGCGGTCTACCGCATCAGGGACAGCAGGCTCCGCGCGTGCGTGGCCGACCGAGCGTGATCCGCGAACTCGTCCCACGGGTCGCCGTAGGCACGCAACCGCGCGGGCATGTCGTGGATGGTGAACGCGGCCGGACCGACCGAGTCCAACTCCGACCACCACAGCGGAGCGGCGACCGGGGCACCGGTGCGGGCCCGCACCGCGTACGGCGCTACCGCGGTCTGGGCGTAGCCGTTGCGCAGATAGTCGACGAAAACGCGTTCGCCGCGTTCCTTCTTGCGCTGCTCGACGGTCAGCATCGCGGGCCGCCGCGCGGCCAACAGCCGGGCGACGCCGAGAGCCAGTTCGTGCGACTCGTCGAACGAGAGCTCGCCGCGTATCGGGGTGACCACGTGAAACCCGCGGGATCCGGTGGTCATCGGGAAGGGGACGAGGCCGAGTTCCTCCAGTGCCTCGCCGACCAGGCGAGCAGCGGTGCGCAGTGATTCGGGCTCGTCGACCGACGGATCGAGATCGAACACCAGCCGGTCCGGCACCGCCGGACGCTCCTGGGTGGACAACCACGGGTGAGGGGTCAGGCAGGCCTGCCCGGCGAGGTAGAGCAGTGTCGGAGCGTCACCACAGACCACGAGTTCGTTGTGCCCACCGCTCTTCTTGGCCACCCGGACGCGGCGGATCCACTCGGGGAAGAAATCCGGCACGTTGTGCTGCACGATACGCTCACCGTCGATGCCGTCCGGGAACCGCTCCATGACCATCGGACGGCCGCGCAGGTGGGGCAGCATCGTCGGAGCCACCTCGCGGTAGTAGGAGACGATCCGCTGCTTGGTGATCCCGTCGATGGGAAAGAGCACCTTCCCGGCACGGGAAACGTTGACGGACCTACCGTCGACGTCGAACGAGACGTTCAAGTATCCGCTCCGGACTGCTGGGCAACGGCTTACTGGAGCTTTCCGGTCGTGCTGCCCGAGGAGGCCGCCGAGCGGTGTCTTCCTCGGGGTCCCCTCGAGGATGCGACTGTGAGGCGAAACACGCCACCGGGGGCACACGTGCTTGACCCGCGACACGCCGCACCGAACAGCCGCGGGGTCACCCGGTGGCCGGTGGGTACGATTCGGTCGGTAACCATGAATATGCGAACATTCGAAGTATCACGCGAATGGACGTTGCGTTACCGCTGCCCCACTCGGTAGGCGCGAACGCCAACGCGGGACAGTCCAGCCGGGTGTGCGTACCGTTGTCGGCATCACCGTCACGTACCTCCGGTGGGAAGTGACAACTGGTTCGTGGGCCGAGCCACAACCGCAGAGGCTCCGGTTGGACGACACGTGACCTTTCGGTTACCGGCTACGACGCCGACGAGGGAAGGACCGAGGTGGATACCGAGACCGCGCAGACCGACGACCTTCGGCTCGTTGCGCTGCAAAGCGCCGTGAACTGCACCGACATGTTCGTCCGTTTCACCCTGAGCGAGTGGTCGCTGCGCCCGATGACCGACGAGGCGACAGCGGCGGCTACCCGGCTCGTCTCCGCCGTCGTCGAGCACTCGGATTCGCAGTCACCGGGGTTCGTCTCGGTCCGGCTGCGGATTCACGGCAACAATCTGGTGATCGAGGTCGAGGACGACCAGAGTGTGCTTCCGCCCGCTGTCTCGTCGAATCTCGCGGGTGTGCACACCGGTGTGGTTTCGCCCGAGGGACGGGGCCGCATCGTCTGGTGCGAGCTGGAACTGCCGCAGGGGATGCGTGCTTCCGACGTTCCGCTTCCTCGCCGGGATCCGAAGCGTTCCAACTCCTCCGAACAGTCGGAGGACCTTCCCGACGACGTCGATCCACAGGTGATGGAGCGGCTGCTGTCCGGGCTGAGCAAGCGCGACCCCGACTCCGATTCACAGTAACTCGGTAACTCCCGCTGGCACGCGGCCCGGTGACGCACCAAGCCGGTGATCACCGGTGGGGCTCTGCCCGGGAGTTTCCCGCCGGATCCGGGGATTGTGGGGCTGGGTGACCGTTTCGAGCGAGCCGTGTGGGAACGACGAACATGACACTCCCTCGACCCGACGAACAACGACCCCGGCGGGTCGCTGTTTACGGCACGTTGCGCAGCGCCGGCTCGGCCGGCGACCTCATGAGATCCTTGGCGAGCCTGCGGGAGAGCGACACTCTGCTCGCGGGACGGCTCTACGACACCGGGCAGGGGTATCCGGCTTTCGTCCCCACGGAGGCAGCTCCCGCGCCGAACGAGGGGATTCCCGCTGAGGTCTACGTACTGCGGGAACCGGAGCGGTCACTGCCGGTTCTGGACCGCTACGAAGGTCCGGAATACCTCCGCCGCGTCCGCACGCTCCGGGACCGTCGACGGTGCTGGGTCTACGTCTGGCGTGGTTCGGTGTCCGGCATGACCGAGCTCTCCCACGGTTGGTGCGAGTCCTGACGGATTCATCCGGCCCCGTGCGTGCCGGAAGAGCCCTCCGCGGGACGGTGCCGCCCGGTCGACTGCTCCGCCTCGCGAACGATGTTGCGTGCCATGCCCCCGAAAACGGCCCCGTGGAACGGGGCGACGGCCCACCAGTAGAGATGGCCGGACAGACCTCGGGGCACGAACACGGCCCGCTGGCGGTACACGGATCCCGAACCCGTGTCCGGACGGACACCCAGTTCGAGCCAGGCACGTCCGGGAAGCTTCATCTCGGCACGCAATCGCAGCAGCCTGCCGTCGTCGAGTTGCTCCACTCGCCACCAGTCCAGCGCGTCGCCGGTTCGGAGTTCGTGCGCGTCACGACGTCCTCTCCGGAGTCCCACACCTCCCGCGAGGCGATCGACCCAGCCCCGTGCCGCCCATGCCAACGGCATGGAGTACCAACCGTTGCGCCCTCCGATGCTTTCGATGACTCGCCAGACCGTCTCCGGTGCGGCCGATGTCCGGCGGACCCGAACATCGCGATAAGCGCTCCCGCCCGCCCACCGCGGATCGGAGGGCAACGGATCCGAAGGGGTGTTCCCGGAGGCATCGGACCAGCGGGTGTCCACCTGTCCGTTACGAACCCGGGCCAGAGCCAGGCGCACGGCCTGTTCGTACGAGAGCAGTCCCTGCTCGGGTGCGGCGACGTAGTCGTCGATGTCGTGTTCGGTACACACCGCCTCGTGCACCAACGAGTCGATCAGCGGAGCTCCGATCGATTTGGGTACGGGAGTGACTATGTTGATCCAGTGCGAGCTCAACCTGGGTGAAAGCACGCTCACCGGCAGCATCACGCGGCGCGGCAGTCCCGCGACCACCGCGTAGCGCCGCATCATCTGCTCGTAGGTGAGTACCTCCGGCCCACCGATGTCGAAGGTCCGGTTGAGCGAGTCCGGAATCTCGGCGGCACGAACCAGGTAGTGCAGCAGATCCCGGATCGCGATGGGCTGGACACGATTTCGCACCCATCGTGGGGTGACCATCACCGGCAGCCGTTCGGTGAGGTAACGCAGCATCTCGAAACTTGCCGATCCGGAGCCCAGCACGACAGCGGCCTGCAGCACGACGGCGGGCACGGGGCCCGAGAGAAAGATGTCTCCGACCTCGACACGCGAACCGAGGTGTTCGGAGAGTTCGCTCCGATCGGTCGGGTGCAGACCACCGAGATACACGATCCGTGAAACGCCGGCCTCCGCGGCCACTCGACTGGTTTCGGAAGCGCCCCGGCGGTCGCGTTCGGCGAAACCGGTTCCGGACATCGAGTGCACCAGGTAGTAGAGCACGTCAACACCGTGACAGGCGGCGCGCATGCTGCTCGGATCCAGCACGTCACCACGAACGACCTCGATCTGATCGGCCCAGGGGACGTCGCGGAGCTTGTCCGGATCGCGCACGAGACAGCGGACTCGATGACCATCGGCCAGCAGACGCGGCACGAGTCGACCGCCGATGTATCCCGTGGCACCGGTTACCAGGCACAGCATGTCGACATGATGACAAGGGAAAATGGTTCACGCATTCCCGTTCCACGTTGACGGGCAGCAGCGGATTCCCCCGGAACCGGGGAGGATTCCGTCGTGATTCGTGCCGGCCGATCGCACGGCGGAACGCGCGAGAACACCGAGAACGGATCCGGTCCCACCGCGAAGACACCGCGCGCCAACGACGATCACCGCCCGACTCGAAGAAGTCGGGTCAGGAACGGCCGCGCCAGTACCAGAAGGCCGATACTCCACCCGCCAGCACAGCGGCGAGCACGGCCGACCCGAACTCGGCGAGCACGAGCAGGGTCACCGAAAGCATCATCACGACGGCGGCCAGCACGAGCAACGGCGGAAACCTGCGCCGAATGGTTTTCGGTTTCCCCTGTGCCAGTCCACGGGCCAACTCGGGATCTTCCTGGCTCAGCCGGTTCTCGATCTCTTCCAGGCTGCGACGTTCGTACTTGCCCAACATCGGCAACCTCCCGTACCTGCCTGTCCGCGTTGCCGTCCTCCGGGGTAAGTAGTGTCACACCGGACGGGGGTGAACGACCAGCCCTCGCGACAGGAGAAATCTCGAAAATTTCCCGCTCCGGAGTGGCGGTTCGTCCTCTGGGTTCACCGAGGTACTCACGCGACGAAATCTCCCGCCGGACGCGCGGGCCGGCCCGTGCAGCCGGCGGGAGAAGGTTCGTCCCGGCAACTACGTGCCGACCACACGAGCCGACGCGTACGGAGGTTCGAACGGCAGGGAGTCACGGCAGGACTCGTCGCTCGTCACCGTCCGACCCAACCGTGTTCTTCGGCCAGTTTGAGCAGCCGTTGCCGAGCCTGCAGGATCTGACCACCCGTCATCGTGGGGATCGCACCCAGCAGTGCCTCGGTTATCTCGGCGGACAACTCATCGGGCGAGAGGACGTCGGAGTCCCCCTCCGAATCGGCCGGTGGCCTCCCAGCGGAGCCGCCGGCGGCGGATCGGGCGCCACCGGCAAGACGGACGTCCGAGGCCTTCAGTCCGCGTTCCCCGTCCTCGACGTTGAACTCGACGGTTGTGCCCGGAGAAATCAACCCCTCGTCCACCAACAGGTCGTTGACGTGGACGAAAACATCCTCACCACCACTTTCCGGCGACACGAACCCGAAGCCCCGGGAACTGTCGAACCGGATCACCTCACCCTTGATACCCATTACCTCGTTTCATCAACTCTGAACAGCGTGCGGGATCCCGCTGAAACGTTCCGGGCCGTCACACCACACGCGGTGTGAAAGCCAACGGACTCGCCCGTGGTACTTCCCAGCTCGTGCTCGACGACCCGACCGGACTTTGATCCAGCTGCCAAGTCCCGGTCGGCCACCGAGCTGTTCCGAATGGGCGGACTCGAGCTCTCGATACCCGGTGAATCCCGGTCAGTAATGTATCAGCGACAACTCGGCGACGACCGGACGCGTCCAGGGGCGTCCGGTCGTTCGTCGAACGGGGCTCGTTCAGGATTGGAAGTCGAGTACGAGACGTCCTCGCACTCCACCACCTTCCAGCCTGCGATGGGCCTCGTCGGCCCGCTCCGCCGGTAGGACGCTCGCGACTCGAAGGCTGAGCACTCCGCTCTCGACCTTCGCACGCAACAGGTCCAGCGCGGCGTTGTCCCGGGCGGCGTGGACCACGAGCACCCGGTGCACACGGATGTCACGTCCGGGATCGCCATTCCAACCGCGCACCACGGCGAGACCACCACCGTCACGGATGGCCGGGGCCACCTCACCGTCGAGCACTGCCCCGTCGGCCACTCCCGCCACGCCCTCGGGCACCAGTTCACGAATTCGCTCGGCCACATCCGCACCACGGCGTACCACCGCGTCCGCACCGAGATCACGTACCAGCTGCTCGTCAGCGGTTGACGCATCGGCGATCACGTACAACCCGCGGTCCTTGGCCAACTGAATGACATAGCCGCCGAAAGCCCCCGCGGCCCCCGTGACGGCCAGGGTCTCGCCCTCGGCCAGGTCGAGCTGCTCCAGCGCCAGATGAGCGGTCAACCCGTTCATCGGCAGTGTGGCGGCAGCGGCGAAATCGACTCCCTCCGGGATGGCCGCCACGGAATCCTCGGGAACCACGATCTCGTCGGCGTAGGCACCACCCCGTTCATCCACGGGGACCACTACGGCCATGACGCGATCCCCGGGTTGCCGAGTGGTCACGTCGGGACCAACCGCACTGATCACTCCGGCAGCGTCCATACCTGGTATGTAGGGCGGTTCCAGCCCAGCTGTGCGATGACCGCCCGCGCGCAGCACGGTGTCGGTCGGGTTCACCGCCGCGGCGTGCACCCGAATCCTGACCTCGCCCTCCTCGGGTTTCGGCTGCGCGACATCCACGGCGCGCAGCTTCTCGGGTCCGCCGAACTCGGTAACTCCAATAACTCGCATACCCCGCACAACCGTGCATCTGCCGTGAATCTTCCACCTGGGTGGGGATCTCCCGGGCCTGCGTCGGTGTTCGACGCCGGCCCGGGAAAGCCACGATCCGGCTGGGACGGAACACGTACTGGCGGAAACGGTTCAGGAATCGGCCACGTGCTCGGCGAAGACCGGAGCGACCTGCTGCAGCGCGTACTCCATGCCGCTGGCGGAACCGCTGGAGAAGGCATTGACGACCTCGGGATCGTCCAGAATGACGAGACGACCTTCTCGCGCGGCGGAGGTCCGGTTCAGCAGTTGGTCCTGCCACAGTTGCCGCGGACTACCGTTGATCGCGAAAACCACTGTCAGATCGGCGCTGAGCACGTCGAGCCGTTCCCGCGAGATGTCGACGTAGAAGCTGCCGGAACCCAGCTCGTCGATCTCGGGTTTGTTCGTCATCCCCAGTTCCCGCATGAAGCGAACCCGGGAGTCGCCGGTGAGATAAGCCCCGTACTGGTCGCTGCCGTAGTAGGCGCCCACCCCGACCGTCTTGTCCCGCAGCTGGGGGTGCTGGGACAGCGTTTCGGAGAACGCCCGCTCCACCTCGGCGATGCGGGCCTGCCCCGCATCGGACTTGCCCAGCGCTTTGGAAACCAGGTCGAGTTGCTGGCGCCAACTGGTGCCGTACGGAACGGTGTCAGCGGGAGGGGCGATCGTCGGCGCGATCTTCGACAGCGTTTGGTGTTTTTCCCGGGATCCGTCCGACCGGGTGTTGAGGATGAGGTCGGGTTCGAGCGAGGCGACCTTCTCGTAGTCGACCTCGTTGGTTCCCAGCATCTCGGGGGAGGCGGTGAACTCTCCCGCCGCCCAGGGGCCCACCCCGTTTCCGCCGAAATCGAGCCAATCGCTGACCCCGACCGGTTGAACGCCCAGATCCAGCGCGGTCTCAGCGTCCGACCAACCGAGTGCGACCACCCGCTCGGGCTTTTCCGGCACGGTGACCTCGCCGAACTTGGTCGAGACGGTGACCGGGAAGGCCGCGTTGTCGGCGGCTTCCTCCGTGGACTCACCCGAGGAGCCCCCCTGACCACATGCCGAAAGCGCGGTGGCCAACAACAACACGCTCAGTAAACCGCCGAGACGGCGTACGTTTCCGAGTCCGCTCCGCAACCCTGTCCTCCCGCTGTAGCGGCCGATGGTGGCGGTGTGGACGGGCCGAGCCCGGCCACACCCAACCAGTGCGAAGGTTAGCCTAACCTAGCGAACGGGGCCATCAGCAGCGGAGCCGATCACTCGAGGTGTTCGTCGCCCACGGAAGTGTCACGACGAGACGGCCCACCCGGATATCCGACGCGAAATCTCCCCTCCGATTCCCCCGGCGAGCCGCAGCCGGGCCGGGGAAAGCGGAAAACGTCTTGGTCACGATCGAAACGTCCGGGAAGAACGGGGCCGCGGCATGACGCGGAAGGGATGTTCGAGTCCGTCCTCGTCGACTTTCCGCGAATCACCGACGAGCCGCGGACTCGCGGGAATCGGCGACCCTCGCCGCACCACGAGCACGGCGCCCCGACTCGCGACGCTCCTCCGGAGTCATCCCACCGAAAATGCCGAAATCCAGTCCGGTACGCTGCGCGTAAGCGAGGCACTCGGAGCTGACCGGGCACTGGGCGCATATTTTCTTGGCCTGCCGCACCTGCTGCGCGCCCGGCCCCACCTCGGATACCGGGAAGAACAGTTCCGGATCCTCGTCGCGGCAGCTCGCGCGGTGCTGCCAATCGGTATTCGTGTTGTCCATCATGTGGCGCCTCCTCTCTTCTCGGGCGCGGTCGTGTGCCTGCCTGGTTGATCTGTTCGGGAGTCGTGCCCACGCATGGGCGCAAGCCGTGGCTGTGAAAAGGCCGCACGGACGCTACGTGCCGTTCACGTCGACGTCACGAGGATGGCGACCAACCTCACCCGCAACGTCGCGGAAACGGCGACAGTTCCGTTCCGGTCGCGTGTGTCGGCTCACAACGCCCCGCCCGATCGCACGGGAAACCCCGTCGAGCGGAAAAACCGGCCGGCGCGCAGCACATGTTTACCCTCGATCCGAGGATCTCGGGAAAACGCGCGCGCCGTCGCACCGCGAAATAACGCGGTAGCGCCCCTTCTGTTGTTGCCGCCGCATCCACCGTGATTACTACGAGGACCGACAACGCGATCACACTCACCGGACCACAAGCTTCCGGCGTCACGGCCGAACTACCACGGTAGCCACGTTTGCCTTGTTTGACCAGCACCGCGTTTCGCGAGCTCAAACCTTGACTGGCCCCAGTCGCCCTCGCAGAGTGGTAACCACAGCCGCGTGCTACTCACTACGGAGCAGACCGTGACAGCGGGCCGTACCAATGGCGGGGCTGCCAATCAACCGTACGAATGCTCACCCGCACGAAACTGATCGACTGCATCCTACACACCATTGGGCTCCGCCGTACACCGGTGATCGCCAAATCGATGGGGTGATATCGCATGATCACGGTGTTCCTGGTCGACAACCACGAAGTCGTCCGTCGTGGGGTCGCGGATCTGCTGGAATCGGATCCGGAACTGAAAGTGGTCGGTGAAGCGGCCACTGTCGCACGAGCGCTGGCCCGCGCCCCGGCCCTGCGGCCCGATTTGGCGGTGCTGGACGTGCGGCTTCCCGACGGCAACGGGGTTGAGCTGTGTCGGGAACTGCGTTCCGAGGTTCCCGGGCTGAACTGTTTGATGCTGACTTCGTTCACCGACGAAGAAGCGATGCTGCAGGCGATTCTGGCCGGAGCCGGTGGTTACGTCATCAAGGACGTGCAGGGGTTCGAACTGCTCTCGGCCGTGCACCGGGTGGGCTCGGGACATTCGATACTCGACAGCAGGGCGACGAGAACGGTGCTGAACCAACTGCGCAGTGGCGGGGATGGCTCGGAGGAACTCCCCCAGTTGTCCGAGCGCGAGCGGACCCTGCTGGACCTCATCGGGGAAGGGCTGACCAACCGTCAGATCGCGCAACGCATGTACCTGGCCGAGAAGACGGTCAAGAACTACGTCTCCCGCCTGTTGACAAAACTGGGACTGCAGCGTCGTACCCAGGCGGCCGTGCTGGCCACCCGATTGCGCGACCAACGACGGACTCCGCACTGAGGGTCAGTGCAAGCGGCTCGCCTCACACGAGTCGCCGGGAATAGCGTGGCGCTTCACCACTACCGACCACGGAACGTGAGATTGGCGGGGTGTCGCGACCGGTGGCATCGTGGGAAACGTGTCGGGCAGTGAATCGCCACACGGAGGATTCGGCGATTTTGCGCTTCCCCCCGGAACGCGAAACGCGCTGTCGCAGTCCCGTTCACGGGAACTTCTACGCGGTGCTTGGGAGCTCATCGAACGGGACAACGGTGCCGGTGACAGGGCGGACGTCCTGCTGGAAGCGATACTGGCGGTTTCCTCCGAGCTGGAACTGGACACGACGCTCCGGCGGATCGTCCAGGCGGCTACGGGGATCGTGGGAGCGAAGTACGGCGCACTGGGGGTACTGAATCCGGACGGTGACGGGCTGGCGGAATTCATATACGAGGGTATCGACGAAGAGACCCGCCACCGAATCGGCGAGTTGCCCCGTGGAAGGGGACTGCTGGGACTGCTGATCGATCACCCCGAGCCGGTGCGGCTGACGGAACTGTCCCGGCATCCCCAATCGGTGGGTTTTCCGGCGAGTCATCCTCGGATGCGGAGCTTTCTCGGTGTACCGATCCGGCTGCGTGACGAAGTGTTCGGCAATCTCTATCTCACCGAAAAGGTCGAGGGTGACGCCTTCACCGAGGCCGACGAGACGATGGTTCGTGCCCTCGCCGCCGCGGCGGGAATCGCGGTGGAGAACGCGCGACTTTACGAGCGTGCCCGGCTGCGGCAACGCTGGCAGGAAGCGACCAGTGAGATCCGTGCCGCGCTGCTGGCGGCCACCGATCCCGTCGAGGTGCTTGACCTGATCGCGAATCGGGCGCACGAGATCAGCCATGCCGATTGCACGTTTCTGGCGCTTCCGCAGGACTCCGACCTGCCGTCCGAGGAGGTCGACAGGCTCTCGGTCTCGGTCTCGATCGGATCAGTGGGCAGCGAGCTGGTGGGCACGGACATCCCGGTGACCGCCTCGACCTGTGGAGCGGTTTTCCGCGACCGGGTTCCCCGGCAAGTGAGCAGGCTCGATCTGGGCAACGACGCGGGTTCCTTCGGTCCATCACTCATTCTGCCGCTGCGCTCCAGTCCCGAAACGGTTTCGGGAGTACTCGTAGTGGCTCGGAGCCCGAGAGCCACTTCCTTCGACGCCGAGCAGCTCAGGTTGGTGGCGGGGTTCACGGACCAGGCGGCACTGGCGCTCCGACTGGCGGACGACCAACACCGGCTGCGCGAACTGGAAATACTCGGCGACCGGGACCGGATAGCGCGTGATCTGCACGACCACGTGATCCAGCGACTTTTCGCCATCGGGCTGTCCCTGCGGAACACGCAAGGACTCGTCACCGATCACGAAGTGGGACAACGGCTGAGCACGACCACCGCGGAGCTACAGCGGGTGGTCAACGACATACGTGACACGATCTTCGATCTGCGCAACAGCACGCGCCACGGCTCCGAGCTCCGTACCCGACTGAACGAGATCGTCTCGGAGTCGATCGCCGAAACCGGGCTGGAAGCGAAGGTGAGCATGAGCGGACCGCTCAGCGCGGTCCCCGACAAGCTGGCCGAACAGGCCGAGGCCGTGATCAGGGAAGCGCTGAGCAACACCGTCCGGCACGCCGACGCGAACAGCGTGTCGGTGACCGTCTCGGTCACCGACGAGCTGACCGTCACCGTCGTCGACGACGGTGCGGGAATACCGGCCGGTATCACGCACAGTGGCCTGGAGAACCTGGAACACCGGGCACGGCGTGCGGAGGGAACGATGGAGACGACATCGCTGCCCGAGGGAGGCACCAGGTTGAGCTGGTCGGCACCACTGCTCCGTCCGAATTCGTGACGGCCAGCGACGAACCGGTCGGTGCGCGGGGCCTCCGGCAACGACGATTCCTCATCCCGTCGCCGTCGGCTCGGCCGCGCTGCACGTGGCGCGCAGCACCCCGGGCACGCTCTCGGCCAGTACGCGGGCGACGTGTCGATCCTCCGGACTGTCGAACTCGTCGACGATGACCGCCACACCTCCGGAGACCCGAATGCTCCATCGCCGGGGGCCGCCTATGAAGGAGAGCCGGTAGCGGATGTCGCGGGCCAACAGATCGTCGTCCCTGGCGAGAGTGCGAACCAGGTCCCGGCCGGTGATCATACCGACGAGTCGCTGTTCGTCGATCACCGCCACGCTGCGCACGCGTTCCTCCAGCAGCACCTTGACCAGATCGGTCACATCGGTTTCGGGTTCGATACCGGTTATGCGGGCCGAGATCAGTTCTCCCACCGTTTCCGGAGGCGCGGGCTGCTCCCGGTCCTCGTTGGAATAACGCGGATCACGCGGGAAGCGATCCCGCACGAGATCGAGCTCGGTCACCGTGCCGAGCGGGTAGTCCTCACCGTCGAGCACCGGCAGTGCGGTGATTCCGTGCTCGACGAGTAACGCGGCGGCCGTCTTGACCGGTGTGTCGGTACGCACCGTGACAGGTACCTCGCTCATCACGTCTCTTACGCGCATCTCCGCTCCTCACCCCTCACCGCTGTCCCGATAGCCACTCCAGTGGCGTTCGAAGTGTTCCCATTCGCGCTGCCAGTTACACCGGCGGAGACGATCCAGGCACCGCCGGAACAACCAGAATCCGCCCACGGCCCCGAACAGCACGGTCAGCCACAGCGTCGCCGCGGCCGCCGTCGCCTCGCGAACCGCCGCGGCCGAGGTCATCGGTGGTGGGACGGAACGTCCACTGCGATCCGTCCAGATACGTACCCGACTACGTTCGGGGGAACCGGCAGGGGCCGCCACCATGCCGGTGCGGGCGGAACCGTCGGGAGCCTGCCAAGTGGCGCGAACCTCGGCCCTGGCGCGGGAACCGGCACGTACCGCTGCCGGTGGCGGACCCGCGTCGTCCAGCAGCACCGCGGTGACCTGTTGCCGTTCCCGCGTCTGACTACGCGCCGCCCCGAGCTGTTCCCCGTAGGTCTGTGCACCACTGGCGACCGCGAACGGTGTGGCGACCAGCGGCAGCAGCAGTACCAGAGTCAGCACTCTTCCTTCGATCCGGTCGGAGGGCCGGGCCAGTGGGTTGGCGCCCGGCAGCAGCAACCGACGCAATCGCAGGAGACACTCCCCCATGGTCACCGCCTCTCTCGGGGTATCCGTGAGTACGGACGACTTCCGGTCACCACTCCTCCTGCCGAGGACGTATCACCAGTACCGGACAGTGGGAATGCTCGATCAACGCCTGGCTGGTGGAGCCGAGCAGCAGTCCACGAAAACCGCCGCGACCACGACTTCCGAGCACCACGAGACGAGCCGTCTCGGAACCGCGCAACAGCTGCTGTCGAGGACGGTCCCTTCCGACCACGCGCCGCACGGTCACGTCGGGATAGCGCTGCCGCCACCCCGCGAGACGCTCGGCCAACAACCTCTCCCCGCCTTCGGCGTAGGACTCGTCCGTGCCGTCGGAGCTCGCCGACGTGTCGTACTCGACGTCGCTCCAGGCGTGCACCGCTACCAGTTCGGTGCGCCAGTGCGCCGCGTATTCGAACGCGGCGGCCAGGGCTCGTTCGCTGATGGGGCTTCCGTCGATACCGACCACCACCGGACCTTCGACCGGGAAGTGCTCCTCCCCGGGCCGGGGACGCACTACCACAACCGGACAAGCGGCCCTGCTGAGCACCGCTGCGGCGGTCGAGCCGATCAGCATCCCGGCGAATCCGCCACATCCGGAAGCACCCAGCACGAGCAGGCCCGTGTGTTGTGTCTCCGCCAGCAGTGCGGGCACCGCTCGCCCGTGCACGCTTCGGGTGGATACCGGTAGGTCGGTGGCGATCTCGTCGGCCGCCGAGGCCGCGAACGAGAGAATGTGTTCGGCATCGTGCGGTGTCCCGGCCCCGGCGTGCTCCTCCGGCCGGTCGGCCGCCGCGACGGGGCGAAACACGTGCACCACCAACAACCGGGCGTGGTGCCACGAAGCCACCGACGCGGCCCAGCGCACCGCCTCGGTGGCGGCATCGGAACCGTCGACACCCACCACCACGGTCCTGCTCGGTCCACCGGCCGGGCTCATACTTCCTCCATCCGAACCGAGCATGACCGGCCGGTGGCATTCGCGCACGGCGACCACTGGTGACTCGCCCCGCGAAGGTGGCCCCGGATGACTTTGTGCCCTGTGATGCCACGGGGAGTTGGTGGACCGTTGGCGTCACCAACCCGACGATTACCACCGGGATACCCACGATGAACACGCACAACGAGCTTCGCTCCCTGACCACGCGAGAGAGCATCGTGCTGCTGTCCTCCGCGCAGGTGGGTCGAGTTGTGTTCACCGACGAGGCTCTGCCCGCCATCCGGCCCGTGAACTTCGTGGTGGACGGCGCGAGCGTGGTGATCCGCACCGGAAGGGAGGGAAGCCTGTCCAAACTCAACGGGAACGTGGTGGCCTTCGAGGCCGATCACATCGATCTGGCGACCCGGTCGGGGTGGAGCGTGATAGTCCACGGACGCGCCGAACGGGTTCGCGACATCGATCAGCTGGTCACACTGGCTGATCCGACCAAGTCCTCCTGGGTGCCGCTGCGGGACTACTTCCTGCGGATACCGTTCGAGATGGTAACCGGACGACGGCTGGCACTGCCGCACGTGACCAGCGAAGTCACCGGCTAGTGCCGCCCGCCCGAGGTCCGGTGTGCCGTCGCCGTGGCGGAGGGAGCCCCACTAGGCGATGGCGGTCCCGGTAGGGTCCTCGGCGCCGACCACTGCCAGTGGGCAGGGGGCGTGCACGACGAGGGAACGGCTGGTCGAGCCGAGCAACATCCCGTGGAATCCCCCGGTACCCCGGTTCCCCACCACGAGCAGCTGGGCACGGGAGGCCACCTCGAGCAGGGTGCGTACGACGTGTCCGGTGATCACGAGCTGTTCCAGCGGCACGTCGGGATAGTCCTCCTGCCATCCGGCGGTACGTTCGGAAAGCAGCGCGCGGTCCGATTCGGTTCCGGAAGACGATGAGTGGTCGTCCCTGCCGACGTGCACGGCGGTCAGCGCCACCCCGCGAGCCGAGGCGTCCCGGAAGGCGAACGCCACGGCGGCCGAGCTGGCGGGGGAACCGTCCACACCGACCACGACGGGCAGGGAGCGGTGTGCCGGATCGCGCGAATGCTCGTCCCGTACCACCACTGTGGGAACGCGCGAGTGCCCCACCAGTGCCATCGCCACCGAACCGACCAGCATCCCGCTGAACCCCCCGAGTCCGCGCGAACCGACGACGGTCAGCAGGGCGCCGTGGGACTCCCGCAACAGCGCCACGGTCGGGGGAGACTCGATTATGCGGGTCTCGACCTCGATGCCGGGGACGGCAGCGCGCACGGCTTCGCTCGTGGTGTGCAGTGCTGTCCGCGCCTGGGCTCGGAGTCCGTTTCGCAAGGCACGCGTCGGAACGAGAAAGCGTGGATAGCCCCGTTCCGGCATCGCGTACCCGTGCACCAGCCGCAGTACGGCCGAGCGACGTCGTGCTTCGTCGGCGGCCCACAGCGCGGCCCGCACCGCCGAGTCCGAGCCGTCGGTTCCCACGACGATCCTGCCGTTGCGCGAAGTGGCCATACCCGGATGGTCGGGCAACAGCGCACAGATCGCTCGCGCCGGCCGGCGGCTCGCCGGTGCGGGATCAGGCTGGTGCGGATCAGCTGTCCCCGATCCGCACCCGCACCGTCTCGGTGCCGGTCGCCTCGACCGTCACCGTTCGGGCACCCGGTTCGGAGGTGAGCCGCCCGCCGCGCACCGTCACCGAGTAGCCCGATTCGTAGTGCCGGTCCGAGACGTAGATCTCGGTGGGCTTCGGGATCGTCGGATCGGGTCGATAGGTGTACTCGAACTCCCCCGTGGTGGCGTCGAAACGCATCGATTCGGGAGTCCCCGCCGTGGCCTGTGGATAAGTCCGGACCAGTTGATCGCCTATCTCGGAGCGGAAGGGGTCATCCCCGGGATCCGGCCCGAAGATGCTGGTGTAGTGCCAGTAGTGCCAACCCACGAACCTGCTGTCGGCCCGGTCCAGCGTGTTGGCCAGCACTCGCGGATCGCTGTCGCCGAACTCGGTGACCAGGGCGGGCACGTTCGCGCGCTCGACGAACGAGTCCGCGTTTTTCCAGGTCGTATCGTGCTGTGCGGAGCACACTCCGACCAGCTGTTCGGGCAGCCCCAGGTAGATGGCGGCTTGGCTGGCTATGCAGTAGTCGTGGAACGAGAACACGACCTGCTCCGCGGCTATCCGGGGTGTCAGTGGTGGCTCGGCCATGTGGGTGGGCATCAGCTGGTTCCAGGTGGCGTTGGGTTCCCAGAACACCGGAACATCCGGATCGGCCCGACGGATCCGGGCGGTCAGCTTCTCGTGCACCTCCTGGTACCTGCGGTCGAAGGCCGGACAACCGGCCGGGAAGCAGCTCGGGAACGCGGCACCGGGCCACGGCTCGTTCAGCAGTTCGATGCCGAGCACCGCCGGTTCGTCGGAGACGCGTTCGGCCAACGCGGCCAACGCGTCACCGAGATAATCGATGGCCCCGTCGCTGTTGCTCCACACCTCGCTCCACGCCTTGTTCATGCTGGGCATCAGGTAGTACAGCGGAAAACCCGGATTCGGTTCTCCCGGGAACGGCTCGGTCTCCACCGCCCAGTCGGGGAACCCGTTTCCGCCCCAGTCGGGGCCGAGCCCGTCCTGGTGGTTGTCGAGCAGGACGTGTATTCCCTGCTCTCCCAGGGTGTCGACGACCCCGGCCACCCGGTCCAGATAGGCCTCGTCGACATCACCGCGTCGTGGCATCAGGGCGTCGAACGAGACACCGAGCCGGACGGTGTTGAAACCGTGTCCGGCGAGGAGTTCGGCGTCGCGAGCGGTGACCGTGAAACCGTCGCCCGGTCGCACGTAGGGCGCGGTCTTGTCCACGTTGTTCACACCGTGCAGCAGCATCCTGCGGCCGTGCTCGTCGACCAGCCAGCGCCCGGCAACCCGCAGTCCGCTCTGGATCTCCGAAGTGTCCTCGGATTCGGCGTGTCCGGGAACACCGCTGAGCAGCCCCACCGCCGTGGTCATCGCGAGCAGCGTCGGAATCAGTCGCCGCATGGCCTCTCCCCGAGTTTCGGCGTCAGTGGCACCCGAAACTATATGAATAAATTTCACTTATGGCGACTCAACGGCGACGATTTCACCGGATCGGTGGCAGACCGGCCCCGACCGCGGAGTCCATCGAAACGGTGCAAAATGATCACCCATTTCGGCTAGTGGAGCATCTCCGTCGACCATGTTTTGTCACAGTGGCCCGAGGTGAGGAGAACGGAAGAGCTGTTGGCCGGACTCCGGTGGCAGCAAGGTACATGCCCGTTCCGTTCCCTCGGATCCACAAGAGCCACCTTCTAACCCTTGGGAGATGTTTCGTGCCCGTTGTCGAGATCAACCACAAAACGACCGGATACACCCTCGGACACGCGTACTGGCTGGCCCGGGCGGCCAAGCTTTCCTACGAGGACGAGTCGGCGATACGCGAGACGGCCGCGGAATGGGGGTTCGACCGTTGTCGATACTTCCACAGTGAGTTGGATTCCTCACTTCCCATCGAGGACACGCAAGGATTCGTCGCCGCCAGCGCCGACATGATCATCGTGGCCTTCCGAGGGACCGAGCCGAAGCAGCTCAAGGACTGGCTGTCCGACGCCAACACACTCGTGGAATCCGGACCGGCGGGGAGGGGCAAGGTGCACCAGGGCTTCAACCAGGCCCTGGATTCGGTGTATCAGGATGTGAAAGCAGCGGTCGACGAGTTCCGGGACAACGATCAGACACTGTGGTTCACTGGTCACAGCCTCGGTGGGGCACTTGCCATGCTCGCCTCGGCACGCATGTACTTCGAGGATCCCGGGCTGCTCGCCGACGGCGTCTACACCTTCGGACAACCACGTACCTGCGACAGGGGACTGGCCGGTGACTACGACGAGGTGTTCGCCGACCGGACCTTCCGATTCGTCAACAACAACGACATCGTGACTCAGGTCCCCCCCCCGGAACCCGTTTTCCACCACGTGCGGCACGTCCGCTACTTCGATGCCGACGGCGATCTGCACGACCGGATCTCCACATTCAGCGGTCTGACCGACAACCTCGCGGGCTTCACCTCGGACGTGTCCGCTCCCGCAAGTGACGGTCTCCGTGACCACTTCGTGGACAACTACGTGGCGCTGATGGAAGCGAAGGTGAGCTGAAGCGAGACACCACAGGGCGGGCCGTTGGCGGCCCGCGACTCCGTGGCGGCTCGGAATGGGCGAAGTGCGACCTCGCCCCGGTTGGGGGACCGTGGCGGTGGAGGGACGCGATGACTGGGGAGACCACCTATCGGATCACTGTCGGGGTCGACGGCTCACCGGCCTCGAAAGCGGCGCTCCGCTGGGCGGTTCGGCAGGCCGAACTCACCGGCGGGGAGATAACGGCCGTGATCGCCTGGGACTACCCACCGATCTACGGTTGGGAAGTACCGAACGGTGCGGATCTCGACAAGGACGCGGCACGGACCCTCAGCGCCGTGCTCGCGGAGACCGTCGGCGACGAGGCATCCGTTGTCCCGCACCGCGAGGTGGTCCAGGGCCATCCGGCCAGAGCGCTGCTGGACGTGGCGAACGAGACGGCGGCCGCGCTGATCGTCGTGGGCAACAGCGGTCACGGCGGTCTCACCGGAGCGTTGCTGGGATCGGTCAGCCAGCACTGCGTGTCACATGCCCGCACACCGGTCGTGGTCGTAAGGGCTGAGCAGCACGATGGCTCCGGATGAGGCACGAGGAATCCACGGCAACCGCTTCCGCTCCTGGCCAGCTACGAACCGGTCGAAAGCACGGGAGGGAACCGATGAGTACCGAACAGGAACGAGTGGTCGTCGGGGTGGACGGATCCGCGGGCGCCGCGGAAGCGCTGTCCTGGGCACTGCGTTATGCCTCCAACAGCGGAGCGGAGGTCACCGCGTTGATCGCCTGGGCACATCCGACCTACTACGGTTTGGGCGCTCCGATTCCGGAGGAGGACTTCGACCAGCGGGCCGAACAGCAGTTGTCGCGGGCGGTCGCCGACGCCGTCAACCAGCTCGGAGTCGATGTCGGGATACAGCAACGAGTGGTGCGGGGAATTCCCGCGCGAGCCCTGCTGGACGCGGCCGAGGACGCCGATCTGCTGGTCGTGGGCAGCCGGGGGCACGGCGGTTTCACCGGAGCGTTGCTGGGATCGGTCAGTCAACACTGCGTGCACCACGCGCCGTGTCCGGTGGTCGTGGTACGCGAACGCAGCGAATAGCGGACCCTGTTGACGCGGTTGTCCGTCACGCTCGCTCGGTGGGACCTCTCGCGGATCCTCACCCCGGAGACCGGATATCGAGCAGCGGGTTCACTCACGCACGTTCGGGGCGTTCGAATGCCCGTTCACGACGAATGGGACTGCTCGATCGCTCGTGAAACGACATCATGGCCTGAGCATGAATCGTCGCCACGGGCGAATTCGAAGGGTTGGCAGCGATGAGCGCGGAGCAGACCGGCAAGGTCGTCGTCGGATTCGACGAACTCGAACACTCACGGCAGACGGTGCGTTGGGCGGCTTTCGAAGCGGCCAGCAGACAGCGGGCGCTGCTGATCGTCCGCGCCATCCCCGTACCGTTGGAACAGATCACCCGCATACACCTGCCCAGTGAGGCAGTGGAGTCCGAACCGCTGCGCACCGAATCGGAGAACGAGCTTCGGGCCATCGTGGCCGAGTGTCTCGCGGAACTTCCGCGGCTGGAAATAGACACCTCGATACGGATGGGTCACCCGGCCAAGATTCTCGGCGAGGCCGCTGAGGGAGCCGAGATGTTGGTGCTGGGACCCCCGGAGCAGACACAGCCCTGGCGTGTGCTGCTCGGCTCCACCTCTGCCGAACTGGTTCGCACCGCCGAGCTTCCCGTGGTGGTGGTGCGGGGCGAGCGGGAGAGCGAACGGATCACCAATACCCCGAACGAGTTCACCAGAGTGGTGGTGGGTGTCGACGGTTCCCGGGGCAGCCAGCGTGCCATCGAGTTCGCCTACGAGTTCGCCTTCCGCCACGACGCTGAGCTGGTTGCCCTGTTGGCGTGGAACGAGATCCGCAAGTACGCCCTGTCCGTCTCCGCCCGTCGCAAACTCAACTGGGAAGAGGTGCACGAGACCTGTCAACGGGTGCTTTCGGAATCGGTGGCCGGCCAACGTGAGAAGTATCCGGATGTCGTGCTGCGGAGCGAGGTGGTGACCAACGAGGGAGCCGCGGACGCGTTGTTCTCCGCCTCGGAGCAGGCCGATCTGTTGGTCGTGGGCAGTCACGGCAGGGGACCGATCAGATCGAGCCTGCTCGGCTCGGTCAGCTACGCCGTCGCACACTACGCACAGTGCCCGGTGGCCGTGGTGCACTGACGTTCGACCGGGGACTGGTGCGCTGACGGCAGCGGGTGCGACCGAACGACACCCCGACATCACCGCGCTCTCCGTTGTGAACGTCGCTCCCCTGTGCTCCGATCCCGTCCGGAGAGCCGGTGGGAGCCCCACCGGCCGACCACCCGCGGAAACCGAGCGGACCAAGCACCGCGGTGTTACTAGGTGTGGAAGTAGGCCGGTTCACCGGTGGACTGCTCGACGTCGGCGATGGAATCGTCGAGCAACTGGTGCGCCAGCTGTGACAGCGCACGCGAGGCGGCGAGTTCGGCACCGATCCGCGGGATGTTGCTGTCGTGTGGATTGCGGCGGGCCAAGCCGTTGGCCCGGACCTCCGACTGGTACTGCCGGTGCAGTCTGGCCTCGGCGTGTGTTCGGTCCTCGCGTTCGTCGATGTAAATCGTCACCGACCATTCCTCTGTGGCGATCATGATTTTCTCCCATTCGCCCACGAGTACTCGGAAGCGCTTCTTCCGAGCCCGCCCGGTGTTGTACGGGTCCCGATGCTGTGCGGATCTCGCATCCGGATCGCCGACGTCGTCCGGAAGGGAATCATCGGGCTCACATTCGTGCGGCTGCCCGGTGTCCCCATGATGGTGGGCACACCGTTATCACCACAAGTGATCGAGTTGTCAACGGAAAGGCCACACCAATTTTTGCGAATATTACTCACGCGCTGCCGGAAGTCCGCGCAGCTGGGTGGCCAGCGCCCAGATCACCACCACGTCCACCGCGATGATCAGTACCGACCACAACGGCTGGATCGGGACGAACAGGAAATTGCCCAGCGCGCTCAACGCGACGATCACGATACCGGTGACGCGCGCCCACCGCTGTTGCGACAGCAGTGCCGCACCTGTGGCTCCGACCAGCAGGCCCAGCGCCACGTGCACCCATCCCCAGGTCGTGATGTCGGCACCGAAGAAATAATCCCCGGCAACCACGTAGAACGAACTCCGCAGCAGTGCCGTGAGGCCGACAACGACGTGGAAAAGCCCGATGATCAGCATCAGCACGCCGGCGAACATCTCCAGGCCGCTGGCCAGGACTCCGTTGGAACGGTCGACCGGGGATCCGGTCCCGTGCTCGGCGTGTGCCATTCGCCAACACTCCCCCATCAAACGTAGCCGATGATTCGGATCCGTTCCGTCGAGCGGCACCGGCTGAACACCGCTGCGGCAGAACAACGGAATCGGGCCGATCGACGAGTTCAGCCTAGGCGGGACGTATCACGCCCCGTAGGGCACAAGGTCCCGTGGGAGCGGCGCTGCACGACCGCTGACGCTGCGGAGGACGCCAACGGCGTGTCGTGACCTCGTCAGCCGGGAACGAATGACATAAGACCCTTCGGAAGCGCCACCGGTCACGACGATGCTTGCGATGACGACACCACGGCCTGGGAGGTGGGCCATGCTCGATCGGTACGAACGGCGCAGGCTGGACGAGATCGAGCACCAGCTCAGCGGTGACGACCCCCACCTGGCCGAACTCATGAGCAACGAGGGTTCCCGTCGGTCTCGCGGGCTGCGGTTCAACCTCCGCACGGGGATAATCGTCTTCTCCTACGCGTGCGCGCTGCTGTGTCTGGTGCTCGGTCAAGGAGCGGGCTTCTTCCTGGGGGTCGCGCTCGCGACCGTGATGATCGGGCTGTACGACTGGACGATGCGTGCCGTTTGAACCGTTGCGGCCCGGTCCGAAACCGTTGCGCCCCGTTCCAACGGCACGGCCCGGTCACGGGACTCAGCTGTGAACCGGCCGCAGCAGCCCCGGTTCCAGCTCGGACGGTGCGGCGATTCCGGCCAGCGCCATGGTGATGTCGAGCTCGGCCACCAGGTGTTCGAGCACGGTTCGTACACCCTCGGCACCTCCCGCGGCCAGCCCGTAGGCATAGGGCCTGCCGATGCCCGCCGCGGTCGCGCCGAGCGCCAGGGCCTTGCACGCGTCCGCCCCGGTGCGGATCCCGCTGTCGAACAGCACGGGGATCCGGTCGTCGACTTCGGCCACGATGCCGGGCAGGGCATCCAGCGCCCCGAGAGCGCCGTCGATCTGACGGCCACCGTGATTGGACACGAGGATGCCGTCCACTCCGGCGTCGAGGGCGCGCCGCGCGTCCTCGACGTGCTGCAGCCCCTTCAACACGATCGGCAGGTTGGTCCGTTGGCGGACGAAGTCGAGCTCGTCCCAGGTCAGCGAGGACCGGGAGAACACGTCCAGGAACGTCTCGACCGCCGCTCGCGGGTACGGCGAGCGCAGGTTGGCGAGCAGCGATCCGGGGTGATTGCGGCTCATCGACCACAACGCCCGCAGCGCCTGCGGTGTGGGGGTGGGAGCGGGGGAACTCGCCGGACGCTCGGCACGTCGCCGTACCAGGGAGGCGAACACGGGGTCCGCGGTGTACTGCGCGATGCCCTGACCGTGCGCGAACGGCAGGAAACCCGCGTCGAGGTCGCGGGGGCGCCAGCCGAGCACGTGCGTGTCCAGTGTGATCACGATGGCCTCGCAGCCCGACTCCTCGGCACGGCGGAGCATGCTGGTGACGAGGTCGTCGTCACTGCTCCAGTACAGCTGGAACCAGCGGACGGCGTCCGGGGCGACCTCGGCTACCCGCTCCATCGAGTAGGAGGCCTGGGTGGACAGCGTCACGGGAACACCGGTGGCCGCGGCCGCACGGGCGACCGCGAGGTCACCGTGCCGATGGACGAGTTCCAGCACCCCGATGGGAGAGAGGAACAACGGTGCGGGGACGGCGCGGCCGAACAGCTCGATCCCGAGATTCCTGCTGGAAACGTCACGGAGCATGCTGGGGACGATCCGGTGGCGCTCGAACGCGGCCCTGTTGGCCGCGGCGGTACTTTCCGCCCCGGCCGAGCCCCGCAGGTAGTTCCAGGCCCGTCGCGAAATCGCCGAACGGGCGGCCAGGCTCAGGCGCCGCGGATCGACCGGGACCCGGGGCTTGCGGCCGTAAACCCCCTCTCGGTATATGCGCGTCTGGATAGCGCGGCCGATGTTGCCGATGTTGTCCGCCAGTGACATGCGTTTGCCTCAAAGCCGTTCAGCCAACCGACCCCTGTTCCGGGTACCGCATAAGATAGCCGCGCCGCGGCCGTCCCGACCACCCCGGAGCCCCCCGCCGTGTTCGTGGAGAACACGGCGGGGCGGTGTCGTCGGACACCGCCCCGCTCGAACTCGGAGGACGAACCGGCCGATCTCAGCCGGGAGGAACTGTCGGATTCGGACTCATGCCGCGGCCCGCGAGGCCGCCGCGTCGCGACGGTTTCCCGCCATGGTCACGGCTGTGAGGGCGATCAGCGCGATCAGCACACCCGCTGTCATGGCGATCGCCAGCGCCGAGGCGTCGTTGCCGAGCAGACCCACGACGGGGGCGGTGAACGCACCGAGGCCGAACTGTCCGGCTCCCAACAGCGCGGCGGCCGTCCCCCCGGAGTCACCGTGCCGGGAGAGCGCCAGCGCGGGGGCGTTCGGCAGTACGAAGCCGACCGAGCCCAGCACGAACAACAGCGGCACGAAGAAACCGACGATCCCGCCGAGTCCGGTGGTGGTGAACAGGGTCAGCACGATCCCGGCCGTCGTGGCCGTGGCCAACGCGCCGAACACGATCTGCTGTGAGGAGAACTTGCGCAGCAGCACGACGTTGAACTGCGTGGCACCGATGATCATGAGGGCTCCGAGCCCGAAGACCAGGCCGAACTGCTGCTGGTTGAGTCCGAACTGCTCCTGCAGCACGAACGAGGCACCGGAGATGTAGGAGAACAAGGCGGACATGCCGAGCGCCGCCACCAGGACCATGACCAGGAACTGGCCATCGGCGAACAGCTCCCGGTAGGAGCGCATCACCGGTTTTATGCCGCCCTTGTGCCTGCGTTCGGGTGGCAGGCTCTCGCGCAGTGCCAACGAGGCCAGTACCAACAGCAGGACGCCCAGCACGGCCAGCACGGCGAACACACCACGCCAGGACAACCGCAGCAGGATGATGCCGCCCAGGGTCGGCGCCAGGATCGGTGCCGCTCCGTTGACCAGCATCAGTCGGGACAACGTGGTCGCGGCGGTGCGTCCGGTGAACAGATCGCTCACCGAGGCCAGCGCGACGACCATGGCCGCGGCACCGCCCGCACCCTGCAGCACCCGAAGAATCCCCAGCACCAGGATGTTCGGGGCGAGCAAGCACAGTAATGAGGCCACGACGTGTAACGAGATTCCCACGATCAGGGGGGTCCTGCGTCCCACCGCGTCGGAGAACGGCCCCATGAACAGCTGTCCGAGTCCGAGCCCGAGCAGAGTCCCGGTCAGGGTCAGCTGTGTCTGCGAGGAACTCGCCCCCAGGCTCTCGCCGATGTCGGGCAGGGCGGGCAGGTACATGTCGATGGTCAGCGGAACCAGGGCAACCAGGGCGCCCAGCACGAGAATGATCCGGGTTCTGTCCCACCCGGTGGGTTCACTCACACCCGCCTGGTTCGGGGTGGAAGTGCTGTGCTCTGCGACTCGTTCCATCACGACCTTCCGTACAGGGTGTGAAGATGACAGGACTGCCAACTTCACAGCGAACGTGAAGGAGGTTTTATTCCCGTGGGGCGAAAAGTCTCTCGGGTTTCAGCCGGTCGTACGAACGTGATTCGAATCTCCCTGGCAAAACACACGCCACAGCCCCCGGAAGGACGCGCCGGAACGCATGTGCTCAACAGCGCACCGTGATGTTTCGCTCTTCCGGGTTCATTTCCGGTACTCCGTGGAGCGTGTTGGCCACCACAAAGCAACATGAAAAGAATTCACACCGTTTCGGGTTGCCAACCCCGGCACGCCGAAATCCCACTGACCCGTTTCCGGGCACTCGCCGCCGAGAAGAATTCCCGCCTACGAGAAACTCACGAGTACGTCAACGAATCGCCGCCGTTGGAACCAGCCCCCACCGGGACGGGTGGCGACCGTTTTCCCGCCACGCGGAGCCGTGGTGATCGCGTGGCACGACGGACTGGGCTAACGTTCTCCTGGGCAGTCACCGGCGGAAAAACCGGAGTTCACGTGCAATTGCGGAACAAGAACGTCCTGATAGTAGGCGCGAGCGGGGTGCTGGGTGGCAAACTCGCCCACAAGCTGCACGAGGCGGGCACCCGCACCTATCTGGCCGGACGCGACCGGAACGAGCTCGCCATCGTTTCCGATGAGCTCGACGGCGCGCCCTACTCGACCTTCGAAGCGATCGATACCGAGTCCTGTCGCCGAGTGGTCGACACGGCGGCCGAATCCCTGAGCGGACTGGATCTCGTGCTGATCACCACGGGCGTCGCGGCGTTCGGCCGCACCTCGGAGGCCGAGGACGCGGTGACCGAGCACCTGCTGACCATCAACACGCTCGCGCCCGTAGTGCTCGCGCGTGCGGCACTGCCCCATCTGGAGCGAAGCGGGGGAACGCTGGCCGCGATCTCCGCGATACTGGCCGACCATCCCACGGCCGAGATGGCCGACTACTCGGCCAGCAAGGCGGCACTGTCGGCGTGGCTGACCGCCACCCGGCGGGAAATGCGCAGACGGGGCGTCGACGTGTTCGACATCCGACCACCGCACATGGAAACCGGGCTGGTGGATCGCGCACTGAGCGGAACACCGCCTCGCATGCCTCCGGCCACCGACACCGACGAAGTGGTGGAAACCATCGTCTCCGGCATACGCGACAGCGCGCACGAACTGCGCTACGACCTCGAGCAGCAACGGCTACGACTGGTCTTCTGAACCGGCCGCTTCCCGCACAGTGCCCCCGATACCCCCGCACGGTGGTGGCATCTCGGCCGGTTCGGCACCGTTGCTAGAGTAATCATCGATGGGTATCAACGCGCGTGCTCCCTTCTACGTGAGGCCCCGCCGCTGACGGCGGGGAGCTGATCTTCACTTTTCGCAGCTCCGCCGCGCATCGGAGTCATCGCCGGTGCGGCTCTCGGCTGCCCGGCTCCGTTCTTCACTCCGCGGAGCACACCCATGTCTCATTCCCACCCTGGCGGGCCGCACGAGCTCGGCCAGAACTTCCTCGTCGACCGGTCCACGATCGCCACGATCGAGAACCTCGTCACCGGAACGAACGGACCGATCGTCGAACTCGCCGCCGGCGACGGTGCCGTCACCGTGCCGCTCGGCCGGTCCGGACGGCCGATCACCGCCGTGGAACTCGACCCCGGTAGAGCACGACGACTGCGGCGGCGCACACCCGAGCACGTCACCGTCGTCAACACCGACATCCTGCGTTTCACCCTGCCCGGGACTCCGCACGTGCTGGTCGGCAACCTGCCGTTCCACCTCACCACGGCGGTGCTCAAACGCGTGCTGGGAGGACACGAGTGGCGAACAGCGGTCCTGCTGGTGCAGTGGGAGGTCGCCCGCAGAAGAGCCGGTGTGGGCGGAGCCACGATGCTCACGGCCCAGTGGTGGCCCTGGTACGAGTTCAGCCTGCGACAGCGGGTACCCGCGCACGCCTTCCGGCCGGCGCCCTCCGTCGACGGCGGCCTGCTCGTGATGCGCAGGCGGGAAGTACCCCTGGTCACCACAGCGGGTGAGGAGTACCGGCGGTTCGTCAGGGACGTCTACACCGGCCGGGGACGGGGGCTGGGCGAGATCCTCGAACGAACGGGACGGATCGACCGCTCCGCCCTGCGGGAGTGGTTGCGCCTCGAGCACGTCTCGGCCCGGTCGCTGCCCAAGGAGCTCACCGCCGAGCAGTGGGCCTCGCTGTGGCGACGGATCACGGCGACCGGCGAGGGGACCGACGAGGGAACGCCGCACCACCGACCGGGTGGAACCACACGCGCCGGGCGGCGCGGCCGGAACCGCAACCGCTGAGTCGGGAGGTTCCGCCAAGCGGTCATCGACAGTGATCGGAACAGCCGGGGCCGGGCTCGCGGAAGGGAACGCGACGTGCGAGACGTCCACCTCCGTGGCCCGGCCCCGGTCCGATCGAGCGGTCACAACCAGCGGCCGAGCCTCGGAAGCTCCGCGCCGTCGTCGGTGTGCGTTCCGCGAACACTCCGTCCGGTCGCCCAACGCGCGAGGTCGGCCGTGGTTTCCAGCACGAGGTGCGGCCGCTCACCGGGAATGTTCACGCGGTACTCCGCGCGGGTGTCCAGCGGACGCGGCGGATCCACGGCGTGGATCCAGACCTCCGGGACCACCGGATCTCACACCGCGCCGGAACCGCTGTGGTACGAGGGCTGTCGCTCCAGGTACCTCGCGTTCGGTTCGGCGAACCCGAAGTCGCGGTAGAGCTCGTGCGCGTCGTCGGTGTGCAGCATCCATTTGAAGTTCTTGCCCGGACCGTTGTCGATCATCTCGTGTACCAGTCCCCTGCCGAGACCACGACCGCGGTGCGCGGTCTCGATGTAGACGTCGGCGAGGTAGGCCATGGCGACGCCGTCGGAGAACGCCCGGGCGAAACCGACGGTGTCGCCGTGCGGGTCGTAACAGCCCACCACGCGCCAGGCGTGCCGAACCTGCCGGTGGAAGTCGTCGAACTCGCGCCAGCGGCCCCAGTAGGCCTCGGTGGACAGGAAACGCCAGACGACGTCGAGGTCGATCCGGTTCGGATCGTCGTCGAACTCGTAAGGGTGATGCGGCGACACTCCTCGATCGAAGCAGACTCGGGCTGGATCTCGCCACTGCTTTTCCACGTGCTCTCGGGGCCGACGAGCTCGCCCCGACCCGGTGAGAGGCCGGGGCACCGTCGCCGTCGGGCCCGGTGTTCGGGCTCGCGCCGCAGCCGCACCCCGTGCGGCTCACTCGAATCGTCCGCCGCGCAGGGCGGTGGTGAAAGCGGTCCAGGCAGCGGGCGAGACCCCAAAAACCGGACCGCGCCTACCTAACTTGCTGTCACGAACCCCGATCGTGCTCCGACCGGAACCGACCTCGACGCAGCCATTGGCCTTGCTGTAGCTGGACTCGTACCAGTTCTCGACTGCCGCACTACTCGTACTGATGTGCGGACTGCTCGCCACGATCACAGTTCCTTCGTTATACGACTGATCAGTACTGGGGTTTCTTCAGACTGACAAGCCTGCGCTTGCAAACGTCTCATCGCCGCACGGTAAACGGCTATCTCCTCGGGCTGCTGGTAGTAGTAACCCTTGACGCGTGTATCCACATAGACGGTTCCGGGATCGTTCTCCAGTTCGGGCGGGAAACCGCGGGCACCACCGCCTCGGAGATCCTCGCCATCACCGGTGGGGAAGCCGAGAGCACTCACCTCGATCGCGGCCTTCCGGAACTGGTCGAGGGTGACGTGACGTTCCTGCGTCACCTGGTGCTGCCGGGGATGCACCGCGTGACGGTGGAAACCGAACGCGGCTCGGAGTGGTGGGCCCACGACACCGCGGACGGTTCCTGGATCCGGCTGGTCCCGCTCGGTGGCGAGACCCTGACCGTCGAGCAGTCGGGGCCACGCGAACTCTGGCCCGTGCTGACCGAGCTGGTCGAGAACTGGTGCGAACAGGGCAAACCACCGTCGAACCGCTCCGGTCTGACCGTGGAACCGGACGGAACCCACACCGTGTGGCTGGACAACCCGCAACGGCCGATCCGCACGCTGGAGTAGTGCTTACCAGTACCCCTGCACAACACCGTCCCGAAACCGAGAACCACTGCTCGTCCCGCAGACCGCATCGCGAATCAGCGAATCCGGACAGCGAAAACGATCACATTGTCGAGATAGTCACCGGAGCGGTCGTCGAAAACTCCACCGCAAGTGATAAGCCGTAACTCGGGGGCAGTTGTCGCAGCGTAAACCCTGTTCGTCGGGAAATCGGACTTGGCGTGTCGCTCGCTGCGATACGTCCGGAACACGGCAGTGGATCCGTCAGCTCGATCCACGAACACCCGGTTTCCGGGTGACAACGTGTCCAGTTCGTAGAACACGGCCGGACCGTTCCTCGAGTCGACGTGTCCCGCGATCACGGCCGGGCCCTGTTCACCGGGTTCAGGTCCCGCGCGCCACCAACCGGTTCGATTCGCCGAATCCGGAGCGGCCAGTCTCCCCTCATCGGTGAGTTCCAAGGGATCCACCGGAGCGACCAGCTCCAAAGCGGGAATCCGAACACGAACGGGCAAGGCCTGTTGTCGGGGGACGAAGCGTTGGTGGATAGCCGTGTTCGCACTGACCGCGGATCGTGCCCGGCCGGATTCAGAGCCCACGGGCGCGGCCGCTCCGGTCAACAACCACGGAAGCGTCAACAGGAGCGTAGCGGCCACGGGAACCCATGCCCCATGACCGCTACGCACTACCGACGAACCACGACCGAGGAAGCTCATTCACGCTCCGCCGGAGGAACGACGGCGGAACATCAGAAGCACTCCACCGGCGAATGCCACCCCGCCTGCCGCGCTCAACGGCAACAGCAGCTGGGAATCACCACGAGTGGCGGCACCACCGTATCCGGCATCCACCCCGCCAGAAGGAGCGGTACCGGAGTCTCCCCGCTTATCCGCGGTTCCATCTCCGTTGTCACTGCCACCACCGACGGAACCGTTGTTGTCCTCGGTGGATTCCGTGGGGCCGGAAGAAAGATCCTCACAGGCGATCCCGTCCTCGCCCGCGTCCAGCCTTTCCGGATCCTCGGGTACGGAATCGTAGGCCCGCTGAGCCTCTTGCTGCGTGGCGAAATCCTTACAGTCACGATCCCCGGGCTGCGCCGTGGCCGAGCCCGCCAGTGGTAAGGAGATTCCAACCGTGAGCGCCGTAGTGGCGGCGATCTTGCGAAGTGTCATGGCTAGCCGCTTTCCTCGACAGCAGTGACAGACGAAGAATAAGTAGTGACACTACATATCACAATTTAGAGGGAACCATACACACGGAAGCGTGAAAGTTGGACAGCGAATATCACTTTCAGTAGCAATCAACATTGCTACATCAGATAATCGAGCCACGTCCTGTGTAAAGAATGGATCGAACGGGCAACTGAACGTTTACGGCGTGCCCGTACCGCCGGCAGCAGAAGGCGGAAAGCGAAAAGATCCGGCCGCGCGGCCCGAGGGCGACCGCGCGGCCGGAGTGGTGCGACCGACTCGAACTCATGTTGGACGGGTCAGTACACCGAGGCCTCCTCGGAGGTCTCCCGGATGCCGTTGGGGCCGTTGATGATGCGCTCGCCCCACGGGGTCAGCTGGTTCGGATCGAAGTCCCGCACCATGTCGAGGTAGTCGACCCCACCGCTGTTCCCACTCCAGGACCAGCCGATGTAGCCGAGCCCGAGCGACTCGGCGGTGGCCATGACGGCGTCCTCGGCCGGGTCACCGTCGGAGTGACGGTGACCGAACTCACCGACCATGATGGGCAGCCCGGCGTCGACGAAGTGGTTCAGGTAGTTCCTGACCTTGGTGGCGGTGTCGAACACGCCGTACATGTGGACGGAGAACACGGTGTTGCGCAGCGGGTCGGCCTGGAACACCGAAGTGGCGTTGTCGCGCATCGTGTACGTCCAGTCCTGGCCCCAGTTCGGGGCGTCGGCGATCAGGGTGTGCTGGAATCCGAGATCACGCATCCGCTGGATGGCGTTCGAGGTGTCCTCGGTCCACGCCTCGTAACCGGTGTTGCCGAACGGCTCGTTGCCGAGGTTGATGAGGACGTGGTCCTCCTCCCCGATCAACGCGCTCTTGACGCTGTTCCAGTAGTCCACCGCACGCGACAGCGGCACCGCACCGGACTTCTCCGGATAGCCGATGGTGTCGTGCACCTCCAGCACGCAGACCAGCTTGTTGTGCTCGCAGTTCTCGACCACGGACGCCACGTCCGCGGTGTCGTTGCGGTTCCAGAGGTCACCGCTGCTGAGCACCACACGCACGGTGTTGGCGCCGGTGGCCTTGATGTCGGCCAGCGAGTCCGTTTCGTTCGGATACCACGTGTGGGCGTGGTTGATCCCGCGCATCACGAAATCGTTCCCGTTGGCGTCGAGCAGTCTGCCGTTGGAGACGTGGAATCCCATCGCCGCCGCGGCTTTCCCGGTCATCCCGAGCGAAAGCTGCGAAAGCGTCAGCAACACCGACATGGCCAGCACGGTGAGGACGGCGGCTGGTATTCTTAATCGTCGTTTCATTTTTCCTCCGAGAATATTCTCGAACATTCCATCGCGTCGCGCCGCCGACCACACCTCCGTTCCGCTGTCAACATCGCCGATCGAGGTGTGCTCGTTCGACGCGACTGGTCGACACGCCGACAACGTCGATCCCGCGAGCCGACCGAGACGCGGCGGCACTCATACCGCGTCGAAACCCGACATACGCAGCACTCGGACTTCGTAGGGTGGCAGTTCGAGGGTGTCCACGGGCTTCTCATCGTCCAGACCGGTGAGTTCACCCGCCGTCACTTCCGGAGTCACCCGCAGCGGCTCCGGGCTCTGGCTGGTGAGAAAGACGAAGCGCCGACCGTCACGGTGCCGCAGCACGTCCGCGCTCACCGCCGGATCGGCCACGCGCACGCTCCGCCGCACCCCGGCGAACTCGGCCAGTGCGTCGTAGAGCCCTACCGCGGCATCCGGATTGGCCCCGGGGGTCCAGTCGGCCATGTGCTCGATCGGGTAAGTACACAGCACCGTCCAACCGGAACCGACCCGATTGCGCAGCACCGCGGGCTCGCCGTCCTGATCCACGGCCACGACCTCCGCATCGGTGGCCCGCACCGGCAGCCTCGCCCGGCTGTGCTGATTCCCGGCGACCGGCAGCGACAGCTTCGTCCCCGCGGCCAGCCCACCGAAGTCCACCCGGAAGGTGAGCTCGACCTCGTCGCGTTCGATCGGATCCACCTGGCCGTACCACAACTGGTGCTTCACCCCGAAGATCCGGTCGAGCCCGGCGATCCACGGGCCGCGCTGGAACGAACCGGTGCCGTGGCAGTAGGAGAGGTAGACCGTAGCCCCCGAGGCCGCGAGTTCCTCCAACCTGCCCGTCGAGGGACCGGTCAGTTGTTTGGCCGAGGGCAGCAGATACAGCGAGCAGTCCTCGGCGATACCGTCCCGCTCCCGGCAGAGTCCGATCGGGAGGTCGGCCAGTTTCGCGCTGCTGTAAGCCTGCCGCAACGTGCTGAACGCGAACCGTGCGTCGTCGCCGTCGCTGATCGGGATGTCGCCCTCCAGGTGCTCCGGGACGATCATCGCGGCCCGCGCCGGTTCCCGCTCACAACCGAGCACGTCGATGGCGGTGAGGGTCTCGGAGAACCGTGCCATCTCGCGCAGTTGTGGCTTGGGTTCGCGCCGCGAGGTGGTCAGCCCGAAGTGGAGCTCGAACGGGTGATGCCGGTAGGGATCCTGCCCGGCCAGTTCGTCGAAATCGGTGTTGTTCCAGGCCATCCAGCCGGTTGATCCGGCGAGCAGGCTGTTGTGCAGCACCTGCCGGTAGTAGACCGCCGCGTGCTCGTCGGAGGCGAAGTCCGAGGACAACCCGAACTCCTCCAGCACCACGGGACTGCCCAACGTGGTGGTGAGCTCACAGATGAAGGCCGCCCCGAAGTGCTGGCGGACCCGGTCGTCCTCCATGCGGTAGACGTGCGGGCCGAGGAAATCGGTCAACGAGGCCAGGTCACGCACCGAGAACCCGTTGTCGGTTCCGGTGACCTCGGCACCCCAGGCACCGTCGCCGATGGAGACCGGTTGGGTGCCCCCTCCCGCCCGCACCGAGCGGACCATCAGGCCCGCCCAGGCCGTCACGCTCTCCCGGTCGGCGGGCTCGCCGTAGATCGGCATCTCGTTGCTGATCAACCAGCCCGCCACCGCGGGATGATCGGTGTAGCGCGCGGTGAGCTGTTCGACGAACCAGCTCTGCCGGTCCAACAGCCACACGTCCCGATAGAGGTCACGTCCCCCTCGCCAGGGTGGATCGAAGTTCTCACCGGACATGTGCCCCACCAGGAAGGTCGGCACGGTGCGCATGCCCGTTTCGACGTGTGCGTTCAGGAAGTCCGCGTAGGCGGCGGCACAGTTCTCGTCGATTCTGTCCGGCTCCGGCATGAAATCGGGCCAGAAAAAGAACGACCTGGTCAGTGTCAAGCCGTGTTCACGCAGCACGGCGAGCTCGGCACGGACCAGCTCGGGATCGTAACGAGTCCACATCCGCGGCCCGCCGGACGCGGACCAGAAATTGGCCCCGAACCAGCTGACCGGGCCGTCCTTCGTCTCGACGAAGGCGAAACCACGACGCATCCGTGCGCTCCCATCAACAGTGTGCGGACCGCTGCGGCTCGCGGAATCCGAGCCGCGAGTCCACACGAAACACTGAAGTGAATTGGATCACTTAAGCGATTAATAGTCAAGGTGAAACCACGTGGGACAGAAGGTCCGGACGGACGAGGTGTCTTCGGTTCCCGGGGGTCACCCCGGGTGAAATCCGATGCTGTGCCGCTCGACGAAGTCCGGATCGGAGGTGCGCCGGTCCCCGACCGTTGACCTGTTACGCAGTTCGAGCAGCATCCGCACCGCGGTGGCTCCGCGTTCGGCGATCGGTCTGCGCACCGCTGACAGCGCGGGCCGAACCAACCGGCACAGCGCGGAATCGTCCCAGGCCACCACTGAGACGTCCTCCGGAACGGACAGTCCCAGCTCCCGCACGACCCCCAGCGCGGAGACGGCCATCACGTCGTTGTCGAAGACCAGTGCGCTCGGTACCTCCGCCGAGACGAGCGCCTCACGGACGACGCGCGCGGCGGACTCGTCGGTGTAGTCGGCGTGCACGATCCGGGCACCGTCCAAACCGAGCCGTGCCGCCGCCGCGGTGAACGCGTCCGAGCGAATACCGGTGTGCACGAACTCCTCCGGCCCGGCCACCCGTGTGATCCAGCGGTGCCCGAGCGCTGCGAGCCGTTCGAGCACCTCGGTCATCACGCCCCGGTCGTCGGTCCACACGCAGGGCAGGTCCAACCGATCGACCGGATCGGCCAGCAGCACGGCTGGCAACCCGAGCTCACGCACGAGTCGTACCCGGGGATCCTCGTGACGCAGATCCACCAGCAGCACACCGTCGACCCTGCCCTCGGCGGCCCAGCGACGATAGGTCGCGAGTTCGGCTTCGGCGTTGTCGGTGACCTGCAGCAGCAGCGCGGTGGGGCCGTCGGCCAGCTCGGCCTGGATCCCGGATATCAGCTGCATGAAGTACGGCTCGACACCGATCTCGCGGGCGGGGCGGTCCACCACCAGCCCCACCGCTTCGGCCCTGCCGCCGGTCAGGGAGCGCGCGGCGCTGCTCGGGGCCCACCCCAGCTCGGCCGCGATCCGCAGAATGCGGTCGCGGGTCGCCGCGGAGACCCCGGGACGCTTGTTGAGCGCGTAGGAGACGGCGCCGGTGGAGACCCCCGCCGCTCTGGCGATGTCGGAGATCGTCGGGCGCTTCGACGGCATCACGTCCCCGGGTGCTGCTGTGGTGTACGGCAACACCCTAGTAGAGGGGCTTCGCCGACCGGTTTCCCGCTGCTTCAGCGTTTTCACGTCGGGCGGAACCTCTCGTGGACTCCCGCACGGAAGACTCGGCCGGATAGGCCCCTGTGGGGAGAAGTCCCGGTGGTCGCCGGAACCTCCCCCATGACAGCCGCGAGAACGAATCAGTGGTGCGCGGAACCCGTCACCGTGGCGGCCCGGCCCCCGCCGACACCGAGAGCAGCTCGTCGAGATCCACGGCATCCGCCATGGCGGCGGTGCCCGCATCACCGGGGTGCAGCCCGTCACCGCCGTCGTAGCTCGGCCGCAGCCGCAGCGGCGCGTCGGGGTCTGCGGTGGCCGCCGCGAAGTCGATCACCGCGTCGAACCGGCCGCTGTTCCTGATCCACTCGTTGACCCGCTGCCGGGTGTCCTCCCGCTGCTGGGTCCAGACGCTCGATCCCTTGAACGGCGTGATCGTGCCGCCCAGCACGGTCACTCCCCGATCGTGGGCCAGCTCGATCAGCCGCTCGTAGCCCGCGATCACTTCATCGGCGGTGGCGTTGTAGCCGATGTCGTTTATCCCCTCCAGCACGATCACGCTGCGCACCCCGGACTGACTCAACACGTCCCCGGCGAACCGGTCCACCCCGGCGATCCCGTAATAGGGCTGTCCGGGACGCTCGGCCAGCAGTCGGTTACCGCCGAGTCCCGCGTTGACGACCGAGAGAGTGGCGCCACTCCTGGCGTTCAACCGTCGCGCCAGATGGTCGGGCCAACGTTGATTGGCGTCGTAAGTGGTGGCGGCGGTGTCGGTGATCGAGTCCCCGAAGGCGACCACCGTGCCCTCGACCCGTGGGCTCGGGCGCACATCGACGGCATCCGCCACGACCCAGCACGGCATGGTGCCGTAGCCCGAACCGGCCGGATCGGCAGCGGTGTCACCCTGTGCCAGGTAGTTGGTCTGATTGGCGAAGGGATGATTGGTCAGCGCACCGGTGGTCTCGGGAAGGTGAGCGCTGATCAGCAGCGTGGACAGCGCCTCGACCCGCAGCTCGACCGGATCGCTGTAGCGGTACTCGCCCGCCGGGATCACGGCGGCCGCGTTCCCGCCGAACCTCAGTTCGCGCATGGTTCCGGGCACGGCGGCGGCACCGGCTGAACGCACCGCGACAGTCGCGTGGCCGATCCGAAGTGGAGCGTTCCCGTACACGTTGCTGAGTCTGATCCGGACCTCGGAACCACCGCTGCTGATGAACACGGCATCGCGCACCGTGGCGTCGTCGACCCCCTCCCCCGCCGGGCACGAGTCGGTTCCCGGAAGATCGCTGCCTCGCACCGGACTGGCGGCCCAGGCGGCCACCCATTCCTGGGCACGCGGCTCCGGCGCGGAACGAGCGGTGGCGGCCGGCGCGGTCGCGGCGACGGCGGCCAAACAGCTGAGCAGGCACAGCAACGTACGAAGGACCAAACCACGCAACGGATATCGCTCCTCGGATTCTCGACGAACTCCGATCGACAACAGCACCTGTGAGCGCTCCCAGCAACTCAACACACGATTCGCCGAACTCGCTACCGCCGATCCGGTTACGGCAGGAGAATTCGGGAGAGCACCGGGGGATCGGCACACCGGGACGAGGCGGAAATCGGAGGTTTCACGCGGGGATGCGACTACTGGTGACGGCGGAACGGATATGGACCGGAAACGACGGTCACATCGTCGAGGACGGTGCGGTGCTCGTGGACGAGGGCACGATCACCGCCGTGGGACCGCGCACCGAGCTGGCCGAATCGGCGATCGGGGCTGAAAGGTACGATTTCCCAGGACACACGCTGCTTCCTGGGCTGATCAACGCACACGTGCACCTGTCCTTCGACGCGGGCGAAGAACCGATCAACACGCTGCTGGCCACCGAGGACCACGAGCTGCTGGAAGGCATGGCCGAACGAGCTCGCGACTCCCTGGACGCGGGAACGACCACCGTTCGCGACCTCGGCGACAGGAACGGTGCGGCGCTCCGGATCAGGGACGCCGTCGCACGGTCCGAGATCGCCGGACCGCGCGTGCTCGCGGCGGGCCCGCCGTTGACCGTCCGTGAGGGACACTGCTGGTTCCTCGGCGGCGAGGTGGAACGCGATGAGGACTCGCTGCGCCGAGCGGTCGCGCATCGCGCGGAACTCGGTGCGGACGTGGTGAAGGTGATGGCATCCGGTGGGCAGATCACCCCGAACTCGCCCGCCATGTGGCAGTCACAGTTCGACGCCGCCGAACTAAGAGTCATCGTGGACGAAAGCCGGCGGCACGGACTGCCGGTCGCCGCGCACGCGCACGGATCCGATGCGATCGAGGACGCGGTCTCCGCGGGTGTGAGCACGATCGAGCACTGCACGTGGCTGGGACCGGACGGGCTGGACGAACGCGAACCGGTGATCCGCGAGATGCGGGAGCGCGGCATCAGCGTGTGTGCCGGGCAGTCCCGCAACTGGCACCGGCTCGCCGACAAGGTCGGTGCGGAACGGGCGCAGCGGTTCCAGCGACGACTCCGAACCCTGGACGAGGCAGGCGTCGATGTGATCATCGGAACCGACGCGGGGCTGCGGGACTCGGTGTTCGACGATTTCGCCGGAGCACTGGGGCTGTACGAGCACCTGGGGTTCGACAACGAACGGATCCTTCGGATGGCCACCTCCGAAGCCGCGATCGCGCTCGGCATCGGCGAACGTACCGGGCGGGTGGCGACGGGGCTGGCCGCCGACCTGGTGGTGGTGCGCGGTGATCCGCTGACGCGGTTGGATGATCTGGGTGAGGTGGCCCTGACGGTCGCGAACGGTAGACCACGCCGCCCCTCGGCGAGTGGATGAGGCACCTAAGTCCTCCGAAGTCGTCACCGGGCTTCTCCGTGACGGGCGGTGCTTCGGAGGCCGGGTTCGGCAGCGGGCGAGCGCCGCCGAACCCGGTGATCAACGAGCCTCTCCGACTCCGGGATCCGGTCGTCGCACCGGATCCCGGCAGGAACGGCCGAAACGGATCAGGCGTTTTCCAGGGCGGATTCGTAACGTCCCTCGCAGGCGGCCCCGTTCAACTTCGCCCGGTGCGCCAGTACCTGCTGGGCGCTGTCGAACTTCTCGTCACGTCCGACCCACTCCTGCAAGGCAGGGGCCAGCAGGCCGCGTCCGAACGAGAAGGTGACCTGCCACGGCAACGGACCGAGCTGGTTGATCGCGTTGAGGTTGACCGTGGCCTCCTCGTCGCTCTGTCCTCCGGAGAGGAAGGCGATGCCGGGGACCGCCGCGGGGACGGTTCGCTTGAGCGTGCGTACCGTGGCCTCGGCGACCTCGGCGGAAGCGGGTTGCGGGCTGTGATCCTTGCCCGCGACCACCATGTTCGGTTTGAGCACCATCGACTCGAGATCGACGTGCTGCTCGGCGAGTTCGGCGAAGACACGACGAAGCGCCCGGGTGCTCGCCTCCTCGGCGGCGGCCAACGAGTGGTCGCCGTCCATCAGCACCTCCGGCTCGACCATGGGAACCAGCCCCGCCTCCTGCGACAGCGCCGCGTAGCGGGCGAGCGCGTGGGCGTTGGTGTGGATCGCGTAGTCACTGGGCCTGCCGGACCCGATGTCGAGCACCGCGCGCCACTTGGTGAACTTCATGCCGAGCTGGACGTACTCGGCCAGCCTGTCCCGCAGTCCGTCCAGTCCTTCGGTGATCTTCTCACCGTCGGTCCCGGCGAGCGGCTTGGCTCCCTTGTCCACCTTGATACCGGGCAGGACGCCGTTCTGCTCCGCGATCTTGCGCAGCGGCACCCCGGAGCCGGAGTCCTGGCGGACGGTTTCGTCGTACAGGATCACACCGCTGATCGAGCTCCCCAACTCCGGCGTGGAGACGATCAGCTCGCGGTACTGGCGCCGCACTTCCTCGTTGGAGTCGAGGCCGACGGCGTGCAGCCTCTTCTCCATCGTTCCGGTGCTCTCGTCGGCGGCGAGAATGCCTTTGCCCGGTGCAACCATCTGCTGTGCGATCAACCGCATGTCGTCGCTGAACACGGTGCGCTCTCCTTAGGGACGTATCTGCCTGTCGTTGTCGGCCGGTGATCGCCGGACCGGACTCACTTCAAGCCTGACAGACTCCTGCCCGGTATTCCGAACCCAATCACCTTGAATCGAATCAGATCGGACGGAATCGAATCAGTAAAGTATCGCACGTCACCCGAGCCGGTGACCATTCATCACAGAAAGCGATATATCGATCGCCCAAAACGGGTCACCCGTTCGGCGGTAGCAATTCAGCGGTTACGACAAGTACCCATCACTCCGGAGTGACAGCAGAATTGGTACGCACAACCCGTGCGACCCCACGACGGAATCGATTCGGCCGGTCGGGAGAGGCTTCGTCGCCGTCCGGACGCTCACCGAGCGCACTCCGCCGCCCCGTGCTTCCCGTCGGGGACCGGTGCCGATAGCGTCCGACGACTGTGGGAGGAAGTACCGATTCAGTCCGCACGGGTCGCACCCATCGCGGCGGTCATCACTCGCCACCACGCATCGCATCCACCCGATAAGAGGAACGACATTGACCAATCCCGACTCCGCGGAACACCACGAGTGGCTGACGGCCGAACGGCGCAGGCTGTTCGACTTCGCTTCGGCCGCACGCGGCTCCGAAGGTGGTTTCGGATGGCTGGACGAAGCCGGAACCCCCAATCCGAGCCGACCAGTGGAAACCTGGATCACGGCCCGGATGACACACGTGTTCAGTCTCGCCCATCTGCTCGGTGAACCCGAGGCCGCGGAACTCGCCGACCACGGCATCGCCGCGCTGGTCGACCAACTGCGCGACTCCGAGCACGGCGGCTGGTTCACCAGCACGGTCGACACCACCAAGGGTGCCTACGAACACGCTTTCGTGGTACTGGCGACCAGTAGTGCCGCGGCCGCGGAACGCCCCGGCGCCGCGGAGTTGCTCACCGAGGCGCTGCGCGTCGTGGAGTCCCGCTTCTGGGACGACCAGGTGGGGCTGGGGCTGGAGAGCTGGGACAGAGCCTGGACGACCACCGAGTCCTACCGTGGTGCCAACAGCAACATGCACCTCGTGGAAGCCATGCTCGCCGCGGGCGACGTCACCGGTGAACGGATCTGGCACCAGCGAGCGCTGCGGATAGCCGGAACGCTGATCGACGAGGTCGCCCGTACCCACGGCTGGCGACTGCCGGAGCACTTCACTCCCGAGTGGGAGCCCGAACCGGATTACAACAACGATCGTCCGCACGACCCGTTCCGCCCGCACGGCACCACTGTGGGGCACTGGCTGGAATGGTCCAGACTGCTGCTGCAGCTGGAGGCATCCCTCGGGGAGGCGGAGTCACCGAACTGGCTGATCTCCGACGCTCGGAATCTGTTCGAGGCCGCCATACAGCACGGTTGGCACGCGGACGGTCACCCCGGGTTCGTCTACACCCTGGACTGGCAGGACCGCCCGCAGGTTCGCGAGCGAATGCACTGGGTCACCGCCGAGGCGGTCCTGACCGCTGCCGCGCTGCACCGACGCACCGCCGAGCCCTACTACCAGCGGTGGTATGCCACGTTCTGGGACTTCGCGCGGACGAGGCACATCGACTACGGACAGGGCAGTTGGCACCACGAGCTGACCCCGGACGGTCGCCCCTCGACAACCGTGTGGGCGGGTAAGCCCGACGCTTATCACGCGTACCAGGCCGCGCTGTTCCCGACACTTCCCCTGGCGCCCTCGGCGGCGACGGCGCTGCGACCAGCCCCGCGTTGAGGCCGGTGGCAGCGCCCGCCAACTCACGCGACGAGCCGCTGACCGGTGCTGGGGTGGAACAGGTGCACCTCCTCGTGGTCCCGCAGCACCAGGTTCAGCGTCTCCCCCGCTCCGGGAACGCCGCGGCCGTCGGTACGAACCGTGAACCGCTTGGCGGCACCCGAGACGTCCACGGAGCCGATGACCAGGGCGTCGGCCCCCAGTTCCTCGACGAGCTCCACGTCCATCCGGATTCCCTCCTCCTCGGCGGGTACCGGACGCAGCGCCTCCGGGCGCACCCCGAACATCACCTCGTCGAGCCCCTCCGCCGCGGCCTGTGCGGCGCGGGGCAGTTCGACCCGATGACCGCCGAGCAACACGCTGTCTCCCCGCGACGGGACGGTCTCCAGATTCATCGCGGGTGATCCGATGAATCCGGCGACGAACGAGTTGGCGGGGTTGTCGTAGAGCTCACGCGGGGCGGCGACCTGCTGCAGGACTCCCCCGTCCAACACCGCCACCCGGTCTCCCATGGTCATGGCCTCGACCTGATCGTGGGTGACGTAGATGGTGGTGGTGCCCAGTTTCCGCTGCAGGGCGGCGATGTTCGCGCGGGTCTCCACCCGCAGTTTGGCATCGAGGTTGGACAGGGGCTCGTCCATCAGGAACACGCTCGGATCCCGGACGATGGCCCTGCCCATCGCGACCCGCTGCCGTTGCCCACCGGACAGGGCACGTGGCTTGCGGTCGAGGAACTCGCGCAGATCCAGCATGTCGGCCGCTTCGGCGACCTTGCGGCGTATCACGTCCTTGGGGGTCTTGCGCAGTTTCAAGGCGAACCCCATGTTCTCGCCGACCGTCATGTGCGGGTACAGCGCGTAGGACTGAAACACCATCGCTATGTCGCGCGCCTTGGGAGGAGTGCCGGTGACGTCGGCGCTGCCGATCGAGATGCCGCCCTCGTCGACGTCCTCCAGCCCCGCGAGCATGCGCAGCGCCGTCGACTTCCCGGAGCCGGAAGGCCCCACCAGTACCAGGAACTCGCCGTCACCGATCTCGAGGTCCAGTGAGTCCACCGCCCGGACCGGCGGTGTGCTCGGATAAGCTCTCGTGGCGGCGCGGTATTCGACTTCTGCCATGGCGGTATTCCAATTCGTTCGGATGTGCGGGTGGAAGCCGCCCGCGGCGCTTCGGTGGACGACACCGGAGCCGCGGGCCGCGGCCCCGGCCGCGGGAGGGGCGCACCGGGGCCGGAATCGAACAGGGCGTCAGCCGGTCAGCGATCCGTCGGGTTCCCGCGAGTGCGCGACGGCGCGGCGGTACCAGTCGAAGCTGTCCTTGCGGACTCGTCGTTGGGACTCGAAGTCCACGTACACCAGGCCGAAACGCTGCTTGTACCCCTCGGCCCACTCGAAGTTGTCCAACAACGACCAGCAGTAGTAGCCGTGCACGACGACCCCGGCGCGCATCGCGCCGCGCAGTTCGCGCAGATGAGTGTCCAGATACTCGATGCGGTGCCCGTCGTGGATCTCGCCCTCGCCGTCCGGCGCGTCGAATCCACTCGTTCCGTTCTCGGTGATGTAGATCGGTGGGAGCTCGGGGTAGCGTTCCCCGAGCCACAGCAGCAGTCGGGACAGTCCCGCCGCCTCCACCGGCCAGTTCATCGTGGTCCGTCGCAGCGACTCGGGGGGATCGAGTTCGATCCCGATGTCATCGGCCGTGCGCAGCTTCGGATCGACGCTCTCGAAGGGTGCGGCCCGCACGTACGCCGGGAAGTAGTTGTTCACCCCCAGGAAGTCGAGCTCTGTGCCGATCAGTTCCAGGTCACCACCGCGCCGGAAGGAGAAGTCACTGATCTCACCCCACACCGTGCTTTCGACGTCCGGATAGCTCCCGGCCAGCACCGGATCGGAGAACGCGAGATTCTGGTAGCACTCGTAGCGCCTGGCCGCGGCCACGTCCTCGGGGGAGTCGCTGACCGGTGTCACCGGATTCAGGTTGAGCGTGATCCCGAACGACTCGTCACCGTAACGCTGCGCACGCATCGCGGCTGTCGCGGCGCCGTGGCCCAGCAGGAGGTGGTGGGCGGCGGCGAGCGCCTCGTGGCCTTCCCTGGCACCGGGCGCGTGCCTGCCCTCGGCGTAGCCGAGGAACGCGGCGCAGAACGGTTCGTTGAGCGTCGTCCACAACCGCACCCGGTCACCGAGCTCGCGGTGCACGATCGCCGCGTAGTCGGCGAACCGGCCTGCCGTGTCGCGTTCACACCATCCGCCCGCTTCCTCGAGCCGCTGGGGCAGATCCCAGTGGTACAGCGTCAGGCACGGTTCGATGCCCGCCGCGAGCAGTTCGTCGACCAACCGCGAGTAGAAGTCGAGCCCCGCACTGCTCGGCGTACCGCTGCCCTGCGGCTGTATCCGGGGCCAGGCCACCGAGAACCGATAGCTGTCGACCCCCAGCTCGCGCATCAGCGCGATGTCCTCCCCGTAACGGTGGTAGTGGTCGCAGGCCACATCGCCGGTGTCACCGTTGTCCACCGCACCGGCTCGGTGCGAGAAGGTGTCCCAGATGGACGCCCCGCGCCCGTTGACGTCCACCGCCCCTTCGATCTGATAGGCCGAGGTCGCCACTCCCCACCTGAAACCGTCGGGGAAGGTGGGAAAAGTAGATTCGCCAGTCAACTCGTTGGCTCCATTTCCGCTGTTGCGAAGTCCGGACCCGCCGTAAGGCGCCGAACGAAACGGCCGGGGACGGCTCCACTCCCCCGGCTCACTTGACGGCTCCAGCCGTCAGCCCCTGCACGAGGTAACGCTGCAGGGCCAGGAAACCCAGCACGACCGGAATGCTGACCACCAACGAGGCCGACATCACCTCGTTCCAGTAGACCGTGGACTGTGTGGAGTAATCACGCAGCCCGATCGCGAGGGTCGTGGAATCGGAATCGGTCATGATGGAGGCGAACAGGGTCTCGCCCCAGGCCGTCATGAACGCGTAGATCGACACCGCGGCTATGCCCGGTTTCGCGGCCGGGATCACGACCCGCCACAACGTCTGGACCGGGCCGGCTCCGTCGATGTAGGCCGCTTCGTCGAGATCGACCGGGATCGAGTCGAAGTAACTGACCAGCATCCAGATCGAGAAGGGGAGCGAGAAGGTCAGGTACGTGATGATCAGGCCGATGTGGCTGCCCTGGAGAACGATTCCCGTTGCCTGTCCGACAGTGGCGTAGATCAGGTACAGCGGCAGCAGGAACAGAATGCCCGGAAACATCTGGGTGGACAGCACGGTGAACCTGAAGGCGTCACGCCCCCGAAAGCGATAACGGCTGATCGCGTAGGCGGCGAACAGCGCTATCAACACCGAGAAGGCTGCCGCCCCCAGCGAGACCACGGCACTGTTGACGAAGTAGTCGGCCAGCCGCACGGTCGACCACATGTCGACGTAGGGCTCCAGCGTCAGTGCCGAGGGCAACCACTGAAACGTGTCCTGCACGTCGGACAGGGGCTTCACCGAGGTCGTCACCATGACGTAAAGCGGTATGACGGTGAACAGCGTCAGCAGGCACAGTCCTACACCGCGAACCCACTGGAACCAGCGTGGCTCACGCATTGCGGCTCCTCCTCGAAGTCAGCATCAGGTACCCGGCGGTGATGACGAGCAGGAACAGCAGCAACAGGGTCGACATGGCCGATCCGAGTCCGAAGTTCCAGGTCAAGAACGAGTTCTGATAGATGTGGATCGATATGAGATTCGCCGAGGAGGGAACCGCCTGGTTGAACAGCAGATAGGGAACGTTGAAGTCGTTGAACGTCCACAGGAACAGCACCAGGATCAGCACCTGACTGACCGGCTGCAACATCGGCACGGTGATCGTGCGTATCTGCTGCCAGAGCCCGGCGCCGTCCACCGCGGCGGCGTCGTAGATGTCGGTCGGAATGGACTGCAACCCCGCCATCAGAGCCAGGAAGGCGAACGGCCACAACCGCCATATCGCGGTCACCGTCAGACTCAGGAACGCGTTGTTGCCGAGCAGCCAGAAACGTTCACCGCCCAGCCCCAGGTCGGACAACGTCGCGTTGACCATGCCGTCACTGCGGTCGAGCATGAACTTCCAGATCATCACCGAGGTGTAGATCGGCAGTGCGTAGGGCACCAGGAACAGCCCGCGCAACAGAGTCCTGCCGGGGAAGGACCGCTGCAGGAACAGCGCCGCGGCCAGTCCCATCACCCAGGACACCCCCACGGTGATGACCGCGAAGGCGATGGTCACTGCGAAGGACTGGAACAGCTCGACCCCGGCGGCGCCGTCGAAATCCAGCGCGAAGCGGTAGTTCTGCAGCCCGGTGAACGGAGCGCTCATCCACTCACGCAGGAAGAACTGGTTGAGCCGTAGAAAGCTCATCCAGAGCCCACCGAGCATCGGCACGATGTGCACCAGCAACTCGAAGAAGAGCGCGGGCGCCAGCAGCAGGTAGGGCACGCTGCGTTTGCTGATCCTGGGACGTCTGGTTCGGGAACCGTTCGGCTCGGTGCCGGAAGGTGGTGCCGTCGAAGCGGTGCTGGTCACCGTCATCGTGTCGAACCTCCACCGCTCCGCATCTTCTGCTGGGCCTGGTCCAGTGCCTCCGCGATGTCCTCGCGGCGCACCGAGCGGTTGGTACCAGCTCTGGCGAACAGGTCACGCACCGCGGCTCCGACCGTGGTCTCGAACCGGTTCTCGTTGGGAATCATCGGAACCTGCTTCGATGACTCGGCGAGTATTCGGGAGAAAGTACGCAACGCGTCGGTGTTGAAGGCGGGATTGTCGTAGGCATCCGAGACCACGGGCAGGCTGCCGTACTTCTCGTTGAGAATGCTCTGCTCTTCAGCACTGGTCAGAAACTTGACCAACTCGATCGCGGCGTCCTTGTTCTCGCTGTTGCGGTACACCGCGATGTTGGTTCCGGCGACGTGACTGCGGACCGCCTCCCCGCCCTCGGGCAGCGGATCCGGAGTCGGGAGCGGGAACACCCCCCACTCGCTGTCCGACATACCGGCGGCCCGGATCGCGGCGATCGAGCTGTTCTGCGCCACCAGCATCCCGGCCTCACCGGTGGCGAAATTGCCCACGGCCTCGGTGGCCGAGCCGATCTCGGCATCATCGGGGTTGACCACCCGGTGTTCGCTCATCAGCTCCACGTAGCGCTGCACGCCGGAGGCCATCCGCGGTGAGGCGAACGTCGCCCTGCCGTTCGAGTCGAACAGCTGGGCCCCCTCCTGGTTCCCGAGCATGAAGGCGAAGTGCGCGTTCTCGGTGTAGCTGGCGCCTGCCAGCGTCATCCCCCATTGGTCCTGGCTCGGCCGAGTGAGGTCACGGGCGACGTCGACGAACTCCGACCAGTTCTCCGGCGGTTGTTCGATTCCCGCCTCGCGGAACATCGCCTTGTTGTAGAAGACCCCGTAGGAAAGTCCGTACAACGGAACCGAGGACGGTGGCCTACCGGACATGCCGGTGGAGCTCATGCTGGTTTCCAGGAAACGGTCGCGTCCACCCAACCGCTGCATCCGTTCCTCGGTGAACGGCACGAAGGCACCCGTGGCCTGCAACGAAGCCGCCCATGTGTTTCCGAGATTGACCACGTCCGGTCCCACTCCGGAAACAGCCGACCCCAGAATCTTGTTCAGTAGATCCCCCCAGCCGATCACCTCGACGTTCACCTCGATACCCGTACGGGCGGTGAACTTCTCGAACTCCTCGTTCAGAATCCTGCGGTCCTGTTGCGGACTGTTGCCCTGATTGCTCGCCCAGTAGGTCAGGGTCCGCTCGTCGTCCTGTTCCCGGGCGCACCCCGACAACAGGCTCGACGCCAGCACCAGGATGAGCACGATCACCCCGGATAACCTTCTGTGCCGCATTACCACTCCTTGTCGCGGCGTCGATGGAGCCGACAGCGGTGCCCGGACCGCGAAGCGCACGCCCGGACATCTTCCCCACCGGCTCACTCGTTCGTCTTGCTGGGAGCGCTCTCACTAGTCGTGAAAGACTGCTCGCGGACCCGTGGATTGTCAAGTAAGTCACACGAAAGACGAGGACAGCAGGCTGACACAGCAGCCAAATCGGACAACACAACGTGATCAACTGCGTCCGCGACCGAACCGACACCACTGGGAGGTTCAAATTCAGGGGTTTACGCAACGCGTACGAATCGCTAGCTTGGGAGCGCTCCCAGTGATCTGAATCACCGAGTGGTTCCGGGTTCGGGAGGAATGATTCGGCGTAGCTTCCTCCGCTGCGCTCAGTCGACGGTGGCCGGGCCGCCAACCGGTCACCGGCGGAACCGAAAACGGCAAGGAGCATCTCGCATGCCATCCAACTCATTACCCGAGCAGGGGCGCAGACCAGCTTGGCGTCGCGTCGTGCCGGGATTCGTCGCGTTGGCGATGACGGCGGCGGTTCCCATGCTGGCCCCGGCCTCGTCGGAGGCAGCTCCCGCCCATGTGGACAATCCCTTCGAGGGAGCCACCTCCTACGTGAATCCCGACTATGCCGAGAACGTCCAGTCGTCCATCGACCAAACACAGGACTCCGACCTCAAAGCCAAGATGCAGCGGGTCAAGTCGTACCCCACCGCGGTGTGGCTCGACCGCATCGCGGCGATCGAGGGCGGCGAGGCCAACAGTGGTCGGCTGAGTCTGCGCGAGCACCTCGACGAGGCGCTGGCGCAGCAGGGCTCCGGGCCGATCACGGCCTCGTTCGTCATCTACGACCTGCCCGGGAGGGACTGCGCCGCGCTGGCGTCGAGCGGTGAGCTGCCGCTGACGCAGCAGGGCCTGCAGCGCTACAAGAACGACTACATCGACCCCATCACCGACGTGATGGACGATCCCAAGTACAACGACATCCGGATCACCACGGTGGTCGAGCCCGACGGGCTGCCCAACCTGGTCACCAATCTGGACGATCCGGAATGCGCCGAGGCGAAGTCCAGCGGTATCCAGGTGGATGCCATGCAGTACGCCCTCAACCAGCTGCACGACATTTCGAACGTCTACACGTACATGGATTTCGCGCATTCCGGCTGGCTGGGATGGAACAACAATCTGACCCAGACGGCGCAGTTCTACACCGATGTCGTGCGGGGAACCGAGGACGGGCTACAGAGCGTCGACGGTTTCGCGACCAACACGTCGAACTACACGCCTACGGAAGAACCGTTCCTGACCGATCCCAACGCCCGAGTCGGCGGGGGCCAGGTCAGGTCCGGACAGTTCTACGAGTGGAATCCGAACTTCGACGAGTCCGATTTCGCGGCCGCTCTGCACGACGAGTTCGTCAATCGGGGTTGGCCCAGCGACATCGGTACGATCATCGACACCGGGCGTAACGGTTGGGGCGGTTCGGAACGACCCACCCAGGAGAGTTCCAGCACCGATCTGAACACCTACATCGAGGAATCTAAGGTGGACCGGCGTGTCCACCGCGGTCTGTGGTGCAACGTAAGCGGTGCCGGAATCGGCGTACCACCGCAGGCGTCCCCCTCCGGCCACCCGAACGCGAATATCGACGCGTTCGTGTGGACGAAGCCACCGGGCGAATCCGACGGCTCCAGCGAGGAGATCCCGAACGACGAAGGCAAGCAGGCCGACCCGATGTGCGACCCCGACTACGTCGCACCCGAGGCGGGCAACAACCCCACCGGAGCGCTGCCGAACTCGCCACTGGCGGGGCACTGGTTCCACGAGCAGTTCAAGATGCTGGTGCAGAACGCCCACCCGGAAATCAACACAGCCGCCTCCCGGCGGGGAACGAACTGAAGGGAACGCCCCCGACAGTTTGATCCGGCTCGATTGACACACCGCGCCATGTAGATCGGCCGGAACCAGGACCGTCCCGCCCGGACGAATTCGGGCGGGACGGTTCTTCGCGTACCGAACGACCACCTGAAGCACCTGACGATCCAAGTTTCACATCCCGGCAAGACACAGAAAAACATTCCAAAACCTCCCCGAGAAAGCGAATCGCGCCGGGGAACACCGAATAATATCGCCACAGCACACAAAATCACCCGATCGCACCATTCGTTCCCCGGGAGCGCTCACTAAAATCAGCGTCGGACCACGAAAAACCGAACGGGAGCAGAAATGCGATTACGAGGAAAAATGATCGCCCTCGGCGCCCTGGGCGCGGCGGTCGCACTGTTCACCTCGACGATGAATCCCGGCGTGGCACAGGCGCACGGCGGATTCACGTACCCGAAGACCAGAACCTACGCCTGCTACGTCAACGGGCTGGAAGGTGGCCAGGGCGGTGACCTCGCCCCCACCAACCCGGCCTGCGCAGAGGCTATCGAGCGCGGCGGCAAGACCGCGCTGTGGAACTGGTTCGGCAACCTGATCAGCGATGTGGGCGACAACCATCGTGAGAGGATCCCCGACGGGAAGCTGTGCGGGCCCACGGAGACGTTCGACGCCTACAACATGGCCCGCACGGACTGGCCGACCACCACGATGCCCGCCGGCGAGACGGTCACTCTGCGGTACAACGCCTGGGCCGCGCACCCCGGCACCTGGTACCAGTACGTGACGAAGGACAGCTGGGATCCCAGCGAACCACTCGCCTGGTCCGACCTGGAACCCGAGCCCTTCAACACGGTCACCAATCCGCCGATCAACGGCAGCGGACCGCACGGTGACGAGTACACCTGGCAGGCCGAACTGCCGGACAAGGACGGCAGGCACCTCATCTACTCGATCTGGCAGCGCTCGGACAGCCCGGAGGCCTTCTACAACTGCTCCGACGTGATCTTCGAGTGATCGTCACACGGTGACTGGCCAATCGGCTGTGGTGATGGGACACGACGACTGTGGTCCCGTGTGGTGCTCCCATCACCACTTTGACAACGGACCCGTTTCGCGGCTCGGCGGACCGCCGTGAGGCGGCGGTGGAGCCCGAGGACGGAATCCGCAGCACCCACCGGATCGGATAGGACTACGTCTCGATGTTCAACGGAAACAACCGCGGACGACGCGCCGTGCTCGCGCTCGCCGTGTCCGGACTGGCACTGAGCTCGTTGAGCACGGGTGCGGCCGCGGCACAACCCGCCACCACCATGTGCGGCAAGTACGCCTCCACCCAGGTCGAAGGTGGACGCTACATCGTGCAGAACAACGTGTGGGGCGCCGACACCCAGCAGTGCATCAGCGTCAACGGCAGCTCGTTCACGGTGACCACGGCCAACCACGACAAGGCCACCAACGGCTCACCGGCGAGCTACCCCTCCATCTACGCGGGATGCCACTACGACAACTGCACGACGAACACCGGGCTGCCCGTGCGGGCCGACCGGATGACCGAGGCGACCACCAGTTGGGACATCACCACTCCGGATACCGGAACGTACAACGCCGCCTATGACCTGTGGTTCGATCCGCAGCCGAGCAAGTCGGGTCAGAACGCCGCGGAACTGATGATCTGGGTCGATCACCGGGGTGACATCCAACCGATCGGTTCACCGGTGGGCACCGTGACGATAGACGGCGCCCAGTGGGAGGTCTGGACCGGTAACGCCGGCTGGAACGTGATCAGTTACGTCCGGACGGAAACGACCGATTCCGTGGACCTGGACCTGACCGCCTTCAGCGCCGACGCGGTCGAACGGGGTTCGGTCGAACCGAGTTGGTACCTCAACAGCGTGCAGGCGGGATTCGAACCGTGGATCAACGGCACCGGTCTCGCGACGAACGACTTCTCGGTCAACGTCGGTTGATCCGTCACTGCCGGGCGGGCGGGCACGAACTCGTGCCCGCCCGCTCCGCTGCCGCGTGAACGACCGATGCGAACGGGAGGGATCGCACCACGAGCCGAAGAACGCCGCGGCGAGTCTCGCTACGTCAGGCCGAACCGCGGCGGACCAGCTCGGTCGGCAGGATCACCGGATCCAGGCTGCGCCCCGGCTCCTCCAACTGCGTGATCAGCAATTTCGCCAATTCGGTTCCCATCCGCTGCACCGGCTGCGCGACACTGGTCATGGCCGGTTCGGTGTTGCGAGCGACGTCGGAATCGTCGAAACCGATCACGGCGACGTCCTCGGGAACGCGTTTGCCCGCTTCGCGCAGCACCCGCATCGCGCCCGCCGCCATGAGGTCACTGGCCGCGAAGACGGCATCCACTTCGCTGTCACGTTCGAGCACGTCACGCATGGCCTGCTCACCACTGACCTGTCCGAAGTCGCCCTGCGCGACGACTCGTGTCACGCCGCGCCGCGACTTGAGAGCACTCCGGTACCCCGCCAGCCGGTCTATACCGGCGGCCATGTCCTGCGGACCCGCCAGGGCGGCGATACGACGTCTGCCTGATTGGTAGAGGTACTCGGTGGCGCTCTTCGCGCCCGCCAGGTTGTCGGCGTCGACGAACGGTACCGCGACCTCCGAGGAGAACGGGCGCCCGTTCAACGCGACCGGCGCTCCCACCTCCACGAGCTTGCGCGGCAGGGGATCGTCGCCGTGCAGTGAAATCAGCACCGCACCGTCGACGTGGCCGTTACCGACCAGCTGCTCCACTCTGTCCCGTTGCCGGGCACCACTGGCCATCATCAGGTTGAGCTGCAAATTCGTCTTCGCCAGCTCCTGCCCGAGCCCACGCACGACTCCCGCGAAGAAGGGCTCGTCGAAAACTCGTGCCTCGGATTCGGAAACCACGAGCAGCACGGTGTCGGTTCGCCTGGTCACCAGGCTGCGTGCCGCGTGGTTGGGCACGTAACCGAGCTTGTCGATGGCGTCCTGCACCGCGCGCAACGTGGTGGTACTGACTTCGAGCGAGCCGTTGACCACTCGCGACACGGTGCCTCGCGACACACCCGCCTCCGCGGCCACCTGTTCGAGCGTCGGCCGCCCCGTCGTCCGCACACGCCCAAGACTCGTCATACGGCCTCCAGCTCGCCCCACATATCCCCGTACCCCAGCCATAATACTGGGAACGCTCACGCAAGAAACGCCTACGCTGACCTGATGGTATTACACAGCGCGTCTGAACAGTGACGTTTGATTATCACGATCGTGTGGCATCCGGACGACGCACACCGACCGGAGGGTTAAGCGCCGGTGACGGGTGGGACGCACAGCGACCGACGTCGGGCGTGCGCGAAATTTCGCCCACCGTTTATTACACGTTGACGATCGGAAATCACGGCATGTTCGAATGCTTTCAGCATGATCGACCATCGGGAGGCGCGCGGATGACAATCGAGAATGTCGAGAGAAATACGACCGGAGCGGAACAAACGGCGACAGCTCGTTGGATCGACCACTGGGAACCGGAGGACGCCGGATTCTGGCACCGGACCGGGAAGCGGGTGGCCTGGCGCAATCTGTGGTTGTCGGTACTGGCCGAACACCTGGGATTCAACGTCTGGACGTTGATGAGCATAGTCGTGGTCAGCCTGGACGACGTCGGTTACACGTTCACCGTGGGGCAGACCTTCTGGCTGTTGATTCTGCCGAATCTGGTCGGAGCGGCGCTGCGCATTCCTTACACCTTCGCCATACCACGATTCGGCGGCAGGGGCTGGACCACCACGAGCGCTTCGCTGTTGCTCGTTCCGTGCGCGATGCTCGCCGGCGCCGTTACCGCGGAGGGAACTCCCTACTGGTTCTTCCTCCTCACCGCCGCGATCATGGGCGTGGGTGGTGGGAATTTCTCGTCCTCGATGACCAATATCTCCTTCTTCTTCCCGGAACACCGCAAGGGACTGGCACTGGGGATCAACGCGGCGGGCGGCAACATCGGCGTGGCCGTGAGCCAGTTGCTCGTGCCGTTCGCGATACATCTGGGCACCGGAGTCAACCTCTCCTATGCCGCCCTGATGTGGATGCCCGTGATCGTCGTATCATCGGCCTGTTCGTGGTTCTTCATGAACAGCCTGACGGCGGCCAAGCCGGACAACACCTCCTATCGCGAAGCGCTGACCAGCAAACACACTCCGGTGATGGCGCTGCTCTACGTCGGGACGTTCGGATCTTTCATCGGTTTCTCGTTCGCTTTTCCCTCGCTTATCGGGATCGCTTTCAGCGATTTCTCGCGATTCGCCGGAATCGCGTTCATCGGAGCACTGATCGGATCGGTCGCACGGCCGATCGGTGGTTGGCTCTCCGATCGCCTGGGCGGGGCTCGAATAACGTTGTGGAACTTCGTGGGACTGGCCTTGGGAACGGTGGGCGTACTTCTCGGCGTACGAGCGGACAACTTCGCGCTGTTCTTCGGCTCGTTCGTTCTCCTGTTCGTTTTCACCGGGATAGGGAATGGTTCCACCTATCGTATGATTCCGTTGATATTCCGGACCGAGACGAGTGCACGGGTGGCGAGAACCGGCGAGGACATGGACGCCGCACAGAAGGCGGCCAAGCGCCAGGCCGGCGCCGTCGTGGGGGTCGTCGGCTCCGTCGGAGCTTTCGGCGGTGTGGTCATCAACCTGGCTTTCAAGTTCTCGTTGCAGGCCGGCGGAACGCTGATCCCGGCACTGCTCGCTATCCTCGTGCTCTTCCTGGCCTGTGTCCTCGTCACCTGGTGGTTCTACGTGCGGAGCACTTTCGCCATCGAGCGTGCCCCCAACCTCTCCTACGCCCGCATTTGATCGGAGTTTTCGTGTCGGGTCGGGGGCGCTCGCTTGGCGGAACCACCCGCCGGCCTCTCGCTCCGGGAGGCCCGACCTCGCTCAGCGACCAGCGCGCCCCGGAGCAGGGCTCACAGCACACCACGCACCACGGCGAGAACTCCGTAACAGCCGGGAAACCACTTCGAACCAGGAGTGACATCAACGACTACGAGCATGCCAGGACAGCACCCGATCGAGGAGGTGCACGTGCCGCGCACTGCCGACAGCGCCGCGCGGTTCCTCCCCTCCGACAGCCACGTGAGCGCGAACCGAGCGCGGGATGACAGCACAACGACAGGAAACACTACGGCAGACAGGACCACTCACCGGTTTCACCGTGGGGGTGACCGCGGCACGACGGGCCGAGGAACTGGCGACCATGCTGCGCCGTCGAGGCGCGGAGGTGCAGCACGGCCCAGCCATCCGCATCCTTCCGCTCGCCGATGACCGGGAACTGTTCGAGGCCAGTCGGAATCTGGCGGATCGGCCGGTGGACAAGGTCGTGGTCACCACGGGTATCGGATTCCGAGGCTGGCTGGAAGCGGCGGAGGGTTGGGGCCTGGCAGCGGAACTGGCCCGACACCTGAGCGAAGCCAGGTTGCTCACCAGAGGGCCTAAGTCCACCGGAGCACTGCGGGCCGCTGGTTTTCACGAGACCTGGTGTCCCGATTCGGAGAGCAACTCGGAAATACTGCACGGACTACTGGAGGAAGGGGTCCGCGGGCAACGGATCGCGGTACAGCTGCACGGTCGGCGGATGCCGGAGTTCACCGAAGAGTTGCGTGCGGCCGGGGCGGAGGTCATCGAGATACCGGTGTACCGGTGGGCGGCACCGCTGGACATCGGCCCGCTCGACGGACTGGTGGACGCCGCGGTGAACCGGCGTATCGATGCGCTCGCCTTCACCAGCGCCCCCGCCGTGACCAGCATGTTGGAGCTGGCCAGGCACACCGGCCGGTGGGAGGGACTGCTCACGGCGTTCCGGGAACACGTTGTGGCGGCCTGTGTGGGACCGGTCTGCGCACAACCGTTGCGAGAGATCGACGTGACGGTGACGTTCCCGGAACGGGCCAGGCTCGGATCATTGGTGCGTTCGCTTTCGCATTCCCTGCCACAGCGGGGCGAGTACCTGCGAATCGGCGGCCGGGAAGTAGAGCTGCGCGGACAGGGGGTGCTCGTCGACGGCGAGCTGCGCCCCGTCTCCCCGGTCCCGATGGCGCTGCTGCGCAAACTCGCCGAGCGCCCCGGAAGAGTGGTGTCTCGCGAGGAGCTGGTGGCGGCGTTGCCCAACGGGGGTGAGGAGCACGCAGTCGAGACAGCGATCGGCAGGTTGAGAACCGCGCTGGGGGCGAGGCGATTGGTGCAGACCGTGGTCAAACGGGGCTACCGGCTCGGGATGGACAGCTCGGAGATGCTCGGGGCACGCCCGCCGTCCTGAAGCGGGTATCACGACGCACCACCTGCTCCATGGGGAACACCCCTCACCGCCCGGGAGTGAGGCAGACCGGCTCGTCGCGCCTGGGACTCGGAACGCCACAGTAGATACGGGAACGGAGATCACTCCGATCGATCGACCCGTTCATTACTGCGAACGGAGCAATCCATACCCCCGAAAAGCGGGCGAACTTTGTTCTCAACACAGCAAAAGTTTGTTCAACATCGGCACTAGTATTGCCACATCCCGTGAAACGTGATTAACGTCTCACCTCACCTGGAGAGCAATCCGGACACGGGAGGAGAAACGGTGCCGCGTATCGCATCACGCCCGGAAACCCCCCAGCAGGGACGACTGCTGCGGCTGCTGCGGGACAGCGGGCCGCACTCCCGAGCGGAACTGGGCGAGGCACTCAAGCTCTCCCGGTCGAAACTGGCCCACGAGGTCGACCGGCTCACGGAACTGGAATTCGTGGAGAGCGGCGGATTCGCCGCGTCCCGAGGCGGACGCCGTTCCTCGATCGTCCGGCTGTCGAAACATCTGCGATTCGTCGGTGTGGACATCGGCGCGACCTCCGTCGATGTCGCCATCACCGACGGGCAGCTCGATGTTCTCGGGCACGGCAATGCCGAGATCGGAGTCCACAACGGCCCCGACACCGTGTTGGACACCGCGCTCGACCTGCTGAGCAAGCTACGTGCCGACGGCACCGCCCCGGACATCCACGGTGCCGGTGTCGGTATCCCCGGACCGGTGAGTTTTCGCGACGGAGCTCCGGTGGCCCCACCGATCATGCCGGGCTGGGACCAGTACCCGGTGCGCGAGACGATGAGCCAGGCTCTCGGCGTGCCGGTACAGGTGGACAACGACGTCAACCTGATGGCTCTCGGTGAGCTGCACGCGGGCGTGGCCCGCTCCGTCGACGACTTCCTGCTGGTCAAGATAGGAACCGGCATCGGATGCGGCATCGTCGTCGGTGGTGAGCTGCATCGGGGTGTCTCGGGCAGCGCGGGCGACATCGGTCATATCCAGATCGAGGAGAACGGGCCACCCTGCGCCTGCGGGAACAGCGGCTGTCTGGAGGCCTACGCGAGCGGAGCGGCGCTGGCCCGGGACGCGATGGCCGCCGCACGGGCCGGTAAGTCCCCACGGCTGGCCGAGCTGTTCGAGAAGTCGGGGGCACTCTCGGCCGCCGACGTCACCGACGCCGTCTCGGTGGGCGATCCCGCAGCGGTACAGCTGCTGCGCAGTGGTGGGCACCGCGTGGGACAGGTGCTGGCCAGCCTGGTCAGCTTCTTCAATCCCGGGCTGGTGGTCGTGGCCGGCGGTGTGGCGGGTGCGGGCCACTCCCTGCTGGCCGAGATGCGCAGCGCTGTCTATCGCAGGTCGTTACCACTGGCCACGGGCAACCTGCCGATCGTGTTGTCCGAACTGGCCGCGGCAGCCGGAGTGGTCGGCGGTGCGAGGTTGATCAGCGACCAGGTCCTGTCCGTACCGCGTGGCATCGAGGAACGTTAGGGGCACTGTGACGATGATCAGCTTCACCGGGTGTTGTGCACCACCTCCCGCCGGAGCCGTCACTCGGTTCGGCATCACCTCGCGTCTCCCCGACGCGCGACGGTTCGAGGAGTACAGCGAATGAGTACGACCCTGCTTCAAATGCGCGGAATCGTGAAAACTTTTCCCGGCGTGCGTGCGCTGGACGGGGTGGACCTCGAGGTGCGAACCGGCGAGGTGCACTGCCTGCTCGGACAGAACGGCGCCGGTAAATCGACCTTGATCAAAGTGCTCGCGGGAGCGCAACGGCCCGACGAGGGAACCATCGAGTGGGGTGGCAACACGGTCTCGCTCCGGAGTCCCGCCGCGGCGATGAAACTCGGTATCGCCACGATCTACCAGGAACTGGACCTGGTCGACGGCCTGTCGGTCGCCGAGAACATCTTCCTCGGTCACGAGCCGACCACTGTCGGCTTCGCACGACGCGCCGAGATGCGGCGAAACGCTCGGCGGCTGCTCGAAAGACTGGGTCACGGCGAGATCGACCCGGCACGAGAGGTCGGTGAGCTGTCGTCGGCCAGCAAACAACTCGTCAGCATGGCACGCGCGCTCTCCCTCGACGCGAGGTTGATCGTCATGGACGAGCCGTCGGCCGTGCTCGCCCACGACGAGATCTCGGGCCTGTTCCGGGTGATCGAGGAACTCACCAGGCAGGGAATCGCGATCGTCTACATCTCACACCGGCTGGACGAGATCCGCGAGATCGGCGACCGCATCACCGTGCTCAAGGACGGCCGGACGGTGGCCGAGGACCTTCCCGCCGCCGGCACACCCACGGAGCGGGTCGTGTCGCTGATGACGGGGCGGAGCATGGTCTCCGCCTTCCCGGAACGTAATCCCGTGAGCGCTCCCGACCGGCAGAGCGAACTGCTCCGGGTGGCGGAGCTGAGCCGCACCGGCGAGTTCGAGGACATCTCGTTCACGGTGCGCGGTGGCGAGATCGTGGGAATAGCCGGACTCGTGGGCTCGGGCCGTTCGGAAATCCTGCAGACCGTCTACGGGGCGCGCAAACCCCGTGACGGAGGGGTGGAACTCGACGGTGGACGTCTCCCACCGGGCAACGTGCGAGCCGCCGTACGTGCCGGGATGGGGCTTGCTCCGGAAGAACGCAAGAGTCAGGCCCTGGTTCCGTACGAGTCGATCGCGCACAACGTCTCACTTGCCGCCCTGGGGCGTTACACCCGGCTGGGCTGGGTGGACAGAACCGGGGAACAGGCCGCTGCCGAGGAAGTAACCACCGCGCTGCGCCTCCAGCCATCGGACACGAAACAACCGGTGCGGGTGTTGTCGGGGGGAAACCAGCAAAAAGCCGTCGTGGCTCGATGGTTGCTGACCGACTGCAGGGTGCTGTTGCTGGACGAACCCACCCGAGGTGTCGACGTGGGTGCCAAGGCCGAGATCTACGCGTTGGTGCGTGAGCTGGCCGACTCCGGAGTCGGGGTGCTGCTGGTTTCCAGTGAGATACCCGAGGTTCTCGGTCTTTCGGATCGCGTCCTGGTCCTTCGCGAGGGACGAATCGTTCGGGAATCCCCCGCCCACGAGGTCGACGAGGCCGAAGTGCTCGATCTGTTCATCGAAGGGAGTGCCGCGTGACGGAGCAATCGCAGGCCGACACGGTGCCGGCGTCGGAATCACGGTCCGCCACAGCCGCGGCGCCGAGAACGAGAAGCGCTCGCGCGAGATTCTCGGACGGTAATCAGCGGCAGATTCTCGGGCTGTTGGGCGTACTGGTGATTCTGATCGCGGTGGGCAGTTTCACCACGGACAACTTCTTCGAGGTGTCCAATCTGGTGCTGCTGCTGAGTCAGGCGTCGATCATCGGCGTGCTGTCGATCGGGATGACCTTCGTGATCATCAGCGGTGGTATCGACCTGTCGGTGGGCGCGATCATCGCCCTGGCCTCGGTGTGGGCCACGACGGGAGCCACCCAGGAGTTCGGGCTGTGGGGGATGCTGTTCACCGCGCTCGTCGTGGCCGGGGTGTGCGGTCTCATCAACGGTGTGCTGATCGCCTACGGCGGTCTCGTGTCGCTGATCGTGACGATCGCGGGCCTGGCCAGCTACCGCGGCATGGCCACCCTCATCTCGGGAGGACAGCCGCAGGTCGTGCGAGTGGACGGATTCGGTGCCATCGCCACGACGGAGTTCCTGGGCATCCCGCTGCTCGTCTACATGTTCGCCGCCACCGTGGTCGTCGGATGGTTACTGCTGAACCGGACGACGTTCGGGAGGCACGTGTTCGCCGTCGGTGGTAACGCCGAGGCGGCCAGGCTCGCCGGTATCGATGTGCGTCGAACTCGCACGATCGTGTTCGTACTGTCCGGGCTGTGCTGCGCCGTCGCGGCGATCATGCTCACGGCCCGCACCGCCACCGGAGCCAGCACCCACGGCAATCTATACGAACTCGACGCCATCGCGGCGGTGATTCTCGGCGGCACGCTGCTTTCCGGCGGCCGCGGCACACTGATCGGTTCGATTCTGGGGGTGGTCGTGTTCACCACCGTCAACAACATCTTCGTGCTGAACAACCTGTCCACTCCGATCCAGCAGATAGCCAAGGGCGTGATCATCGTGATCGCCGTGCTGCTGCAACGCCGTGCCAACAAGGAATCGACCGGCTGAAACCGGAGCGATTCCTGACCAGACCGTGCAGTACCCCGTCGTCGAAGGAGTATCGACATGTCGAAGTGGGACAGTTCAGCGACGCAACGCCGCCGTTTCCTGATGGGAGGAGCCGCCGTGGGAGCGGGCGCGCTGCTCACCGCCTGCACCGGAAGCGGCAGCGGCGAGTCCGACGGCGCCAACCAGCTCGTCGGCCAGCAACAGGGCGACAACTCGCAACCCGGCAAAACCGTCACGATCGGACTGTCCATTCCCTCCGACGATCACGGTTGGATGGGTGCCATCGGCGAGAACGCCACCGCCCAGGCCGAGAGCTTCGAGGACGTCAAGCTGGAGGCCACGGAAGGCACCAACGATGTGAACCGTCAGATATCCCAGGTCAAGACGCTGATCAACAAAAAGGTCGATGTACTGGCGATCCTGCCGTTCAACGGTGAATCGCTGACCCAGGTGGCGGAACAGGCGATGCGGGCGAACATCCCGGTGGTCAACATCGACCGCGTCTTCGCGTCGAAGCTGGCCTATCGCACCTGGATCGGCGGGGACAACTACGGCATGGGGGTCAACGCGGCCAACTTCATCGCCGATCGTCTCGAGCAGCAGGGAGTCGAGAACCCGGTGATCGTCGAGATCGCGGGCATCGACAACCTGGAGCTGACCCGCGAGCGCAGCAGGGGGTTCGCGGAAGCGCTCAAGTCACGGGGGCTGAGCGTGACGATGAGTCAGAGCGCCGAGTTCACCCCGCAGTCCGGTCGCCAGGTCATGGGAAACGTGCTGCAGGCCAGGAACAACATAGACGCGGTCTGGAACCACGACGACAACCAGGGGGTCGGGGTACTGGCCGCGATCGAGCAGGCCAACCGGGGCGACGAGTTCTTCATGGTGGGCGGCGCCGGTTCGAAGGTGATGATGGAACACATCAAGGCAGGTGACGGCCCCATGGCCGCCACCGTGTCGTACCCACCGACCATGTCCGCCTCGGCCGTCAACATGGCCAGGCTCATCGCACAGCAGCGCAGCGTGTCGGGTCTCGTGGAAAGCGCCGTGCCCAGTGAGATCACGCTGCACTCGGCGACCGTCACCAAGGACAACGTCGACGAATACCTGAAAACGGCGTTCTGAGCGAGCCGAGAACAGCCTCGAGCAGCGGACGCACCTTCCGGGGCACCGAGCGAGGAGGTGTTCCCCGTGAAGCGGGACGAGCCACTACACAGAAAGGTGACCGTGACCGATGACGGAAAACGACCGACTGGGCGTCGGGATGGTGGGGTACTCGTTCATGGGAGCGGCCCACTCACAGGCCTGGCGTACCGTCGGCCGGGTCTTCGACACGCGCGTACAGCCCGTGATGGCCGCGTTGTGCGGCCGTCGAGCGGACAACACGGCAGCGGCCGCCGAACGCCTCGGATGGGCCGCGGTCGAAACCGACTGGGAGAAACTGATCGAACGTCGGGACGTGGCACTGGTCGACATCTGCACCCCTGGTGACACCCACCCCGAGATAGCGATCGCCGCGTTGGAAGCGGGCAAACACGTACTCTGCGAGAAACCGCTGGCGAACTCCGTCGCGGAAGCGAGCGCGATGACCGATGCCGCCCGAAGGGCGCGGGAACGCGGTGTACGCAGCATGGTGGGGTTCAACTACCGCAGGGTTCCGGCGCTGGCCCTGGCTCGGCGGATGGTGGCCGACGGCCGAATCGGCACGATTCGGCATGTACGCGCCCAGTATCTGCAGGACTTCATCGTGGACCCGGAATCTCCCATGATGTGGCGCCTCGACCGGGAGCGGGCCGGCTCGGGTGCGCTGGGTGACATCGGTGCCCACATTGTCGACCTGACCCGGTTCGTCACGGGGCAGAACATCACTGGCGTCTCCGGAATGACGCAGACCTTCGTGCCCGAACGTCCGCTCGACGACGGCAGCGGGTCCTACGGAGAGGTCACCGTGGACGACGCGGCGGCGTTCATCGCACGGCTGGACGGCGGCGGAATGGCCACCTTCGAGGCCACCCGGTTCGCGACCGGGCGCAAGAACGCCATGCGGCTGGAACTCAACGGTTCCGCGGGCAGTCTGGCCTTCGACTTCGAGTCGATGAACGAGCTGCTGTTCCACGATCACACCGAGGACGAGTCCACAGCCGGATTCCGCAGGATACTGGCCACCGAACCGGACCACCCCTACATGCAAGCGTGGTGGCCACCGGGTCACGGACTCGGGTACGAGCACACCTTCACGCATCAGATGCGGGACCTGCTCGAAGCCGTCGGCACCGACGGCGATCCCGAGCCTTCGTTCGCCGACGGCCTCGCGGTGCAACACGTGCTGGCGGCCGTCGAGCACAGCTCGAGCAATCAGAGCGTGTGGACGGAGGTCCCCCGGCAGAACGAGTTGTGAATCACCTTCGAGCACGAAAGGATCGGTCATGCGGGAGTTCACGAACAACGGCAGACGTGCTTTTCTCCGCGGTGCGGGTGCGGCGGCACTGGCGGTGGGAGCCTCGACCGTGGGAGCGCGAACGGCGCTCGCGAGAGCGGAGTGGGGCCACGGGCCGCACATACCGCGGAGCAGGATCGGAATCCAGCTCTACACCCTGCGCGACATGATGAGCGAGTCGGTGTCCGACACGCTCTCGTTCCTGGCCGAGGTCGGCTACTCGGAGGTGGAGTTCGCCGGACTGTACGACTACACACCGGAACAAGCGCGCGATCTGTTGCGAGAGCTGCGACTCCGGAGTCCCGCCGCCCACGAGGACATCCCCACCGAACGGGACGAGCTGGAACGACTACTGGATCGGGCCAGGATGCTGGGACAGCGCTGGATAGTACTTCCCTGGTTCTCCGCCGATGACCTGGCCTCGTACCACCGGCTGGCCGAACGGCTGAACTGGGCCGGTGATCTGGCACGCAGGCACGGCGTCCGGATCGGATACCACAACCACGCCCACGAGTTCGAGAAGTTGGAGGGCAGACGTCCGTACGACGTCCTGCTGGAGGAGACCGACCGGCATCTGGTCGACTTCGAAGTGGACCTCTACTGGGTGATCAAGGCGGGCGTCGACCCACTGGAACTGTTCGAGCGGGCCCCTCGCAGATTTCCACTCGCACACATCAAGGGAATGGCCCAGGACGGTTCGTTCGCCGATCTGGGCGAGGGTGTCATCGACTACGAACGCATCCTGGCGGAACGTACACGTGCCGGAATTCGTCACTTCTTCGTGGAACGTGACGACCAGCCGCACCCGAGGGAAACCGCGAGGGAGGGATACCACTACCTTCGACGTCTCGGATGCTGAGCACGGTCCGGGATTCCGATCGATCTCTCGATCGAGTTGTTCCGTCGGACCCGTCATACCCGTGAAGCCGGTCAGCCGGATTCCCCGCTTCCCGCGGCGGCCCGGAACCGCCCCGGAACGGGAATCGGAAACCGGCCGTATCGGAGATGCCGAGTCCGGGAAAGAAAACCTGTCGCGCAACCAGTATTCGAAACCGAAGCAGCATGCTGTCTACAGAGGGAGACACCGTGCCACCGTTATTACGTAGAGCGTTAGCGGCGACATTCAGCACCATACTTCTCGTCGGAACCATGATCGCGTTCGGCGCGCCCGCCGCCGCCAGGTCCGACGATTCCACGACCGCCACGAACAACACCGACTCCGCGGCGGATGTCACCCCGAAGCACCAGGAGTTCGACGTACTGGTCTTCTCGAAGACCGCCGGTTACCGACACGGTTCCATCCCGGCCGGCATCGAGGCGGTGAAACAGCTCGGCGACGAGCACCACTTCGGAGTGACCGCTACCGAGGACGCATCGGCCTTCACCTACGACAACCTCAAGCAGTACGAGGCGGTCGTGTGGTTGTCCACCACCGGTGACGTGCTCAACACGGCGCAACAGGCGGCCTTCGAGAAATACATCAACAACGGCGGCGGTTACGCCGGTGTGCACGCGGCGGCGGACACCGAGTACGACTGGTCGTTCTACGGCGACCTCGTCGGGGCCTACTTCGACTCGCACCCGGCCGTTCAGGAAGCCACCGTCAACGTCACCGACTCCGAGCACCCCTCGACGTCCTCGCTGCCGAAGGAGTGGACTCGCACCGACGAGTGGTACAACTACTCGCCCAATCCGCGCGAGGACGTGCACGTGTTGAGCACGCTGGACGAGTCCACCTACGACGGCGGCTCGATGGGCGAGGACCACCCGATCAGCTGGTGCCAGCCCTATCAGGGTGGCCGTTCCTGGTACACGGGAATGGGACACACCACCGCGTCCTTCTCGAACCAGAACTTCCTGAACCATCTCGCGGGCGGCATTCGAACCGCGGCGGGCGCTGTCTCGGCCGACTGCGGCGAGGCCGCGGCGGAGGGGACTCTCAACCAGGTGACACTGGCGAAAACGGCCGACGAGGTCGGCGAGCCCATGGGCATGGCGGTACTGCCGAACGGCGATGTGCTGCACAGCGAGCGCCAGGGCACGCTGTACTACACGACCTCGTCCGGCAACACCTCAGTGGCTGCCGACATCCCCGTCTACACCCACGACGAGGAAGGTCTGCAGTCGCTGGAGATCGATCCGAACTTCGAGCAGAACCGGTGGGTCTACCTCTACTACGCGCCCCCGTTGAACACTCCCTCGGGAGATGCCCCCGCCACTGCCGACGATCCGGCGACGTTCGAGGAGTGGCAGGGCTACAACCAGCTCTCGCGCTTCAAGCTCGCCCAGGACGGCACCCTCGACATGAGCAGCGAGCAGCGGATCATGCGGGTGGACGCCACCCGCGGCATGTGCTGCCACGTGGGTGGGGACATCGCCTTCGGCCCCGAGGGCTCGCTGTATCTGTCCACCGGGGACGACTCGAACCCCTTCCAGTCGAGCGGGTACACCCCGATCGACGAACGCGGCAACCGCAACCCGGCCTTCGACGCGCAGCGCACCGCGGGCAACACCAATGACCTGCGCGGCAAGGTACTGCGGATCGATGTCGCCTCGGACGGTTCCTACAGCGTCCCGCAGGACAACCTGTTCGCCGGGGACAACAGTGACAAGACCCGCGACGAGATCTACGCGATGGGTTTCCGCAACCCCTACCGGATCTCGGTCGATCAGCGGACCGGCACGGTCTACGTGGGCAACTACGGTCCCGACGCCGCGACCGCCGATCCGCAGCGCGGCCCGGCCGGCATCGTGGAGTACGAACGGGTCACCGAGCCCGGCTTCCACGGTTGGCCCTACTGCGTGGGCGACAACAAGGCCTACCACGACTACGACTTCGCCACCGGTAACTCCAACGGCGAGTTCGACTGCGCCAATCCGGTCAACGAGTCCCCCAACAACGACGGGCTCACGCAGCTGCCCACCGCGAAGCCCGCGTGGTTGCCCTACAACGACGGCTCGGTTCCCGAGCTCGGCTCGGGCAGCGAGTCGCCCATGGGTGGACCGGTCTACCACTACGACGCCGACAATCCCTCCGCAACGAAGCTGCCGTCCTCCTACGACGGGAAGTTCTTCGCCTACGAGTGGGGGCGCGGCTGGATCAAGACGATCACTCCGGACTCGAACGGTCAGCCGTCGCGGATCGAGGACTTCTTCCCCTCGATGACGTTGACCCGTCCGATGGACATCGAGTTCGGCCCGAACGGTTCGCTGTACGTACTCGACTACGGCAGTGGTTACTTCGGCGGCGCCGAGGACTCGGCCGTGTACCGGATCGACTACACCCGTGACGGACGAGCCCCCACCGCGCAGATCTCGGCCGAACCGACGAACGGTCAGGCACCGTTGGAGGTCGACTTCTCGTCGAAGGGATCCTCGGATCCGGATCAGGGTGACTCGCTGAGCTACGCGTGGGACTTCGACGGGGACGGGCAGACCGACAGCACCGAATCCGCCCCCACGCACACCTACACCTCGGACGGCGAGCACACCGCCACGCTGACCGTCACCGACCAGACCGGCAAAACCGGTTCGGCCAGTGAAACCGTGGTGGTGGGCAACACCGCTCCCAGCGTGACGTTCCAACGGCCCGCGGCGGGCAAGGTGTTCGAGTTCGGGGACACGATCAACTACGAGATCTCGGTCACCGACCCGGACGGCACGGCGGTCGACTGCTCGAAGGTGCACGTGGAGTACATCCTGGGACACTCCACCGGCAACGACTCGCACGGGCACCCGTTGAGCGAGGCCGACGGCTGCAGCGGGACCATCGAAACCTCCAACACGGACGGTCACCAGGGCGCCGACATCTACGGTGTGCTCAACGCCAGCTACACCGACACCTCGCCCACCGAGCAGGCGCCCGCTCTGACCGGCTCCGCCGAGATCATCATGCAGCCGGCGAGCAAGCAGGCGGAGTTCTTCGACGACAGCAACGGCGTGCAGCTCGTGGAGGACAGTGCGGGTGCCGAGGCCGGTGCCAGGGTCGGGCACATCCAGTCGGGTGACTGGATCTCGTTCACTCCGTACAACCTCGATGGGATCCGATCGGCCACGTTCCGAGTCTCCTCGGGTGGTCCGGGCGGTACGATCGAGGTGCGCTCCGGTGCGCCGGACGGCCCGGTGGTGGCCACCGCCGATGTGCCCAACACCGGCGGTTGGGGCACCTACACCGAGGTCGGCCCCGTGCCGGTGACCGATCCGGGTGGCTCGGACGAGCTGTTCCTGGTGTTCACGGGCAGCGGTTCGGGTGGCCTGTTCGACGTGGACTCGATGCACCTGAGCAGCTCCGAAGCCGCGCCGAACTGCGAACCGGTGCGACCCGAACAGGGCTACACCAGCCTGTTCGACGGCACCGCGGCCAGCATGAACGGTTGGAACCAGGCCGGTCCCGGCGGATTCGAGCACACCCAGGAATGCACGCTGCGTTCGACCGGCGGCATGGGGCTGTACTGGTTGGGCGACCGGCAGTTCACGGCACCCTACTCGTTGAAGCTCGACTGGAAGCTGTCCGACCAGGACAACTCCGGGGTGTTCGTCGGCTTCCCCGACCCGGGAAACGATCCCTGGTCGGCTGTCAACAACGGTGAGGAGATCCAGATAGACCCCACCGACGACCCGGCGAACCAGACCGGGGCGATCTACGACGAACAGGCTCCCGACCAGGCGAAACGCGACGCCGCGTTGAACCCTGCCGGTGAGTGGAACACCTACGAGATCGTCGTGACCGAACAGTCGATCACGGTCCACCTCAACGGTGCGCGGATCACCCACTGGGTCGACGACGACCAGAACGTCGACCTGAGCAACGGCCACATCGGGCTGCAGAACCACGGTGACGAGGACACGGTCGCCTTCCGCAACGTCCGTGTCGACGAGAGCATCGACGTGACCGCGCCGAAGGTCTCGGCCGTCCCCTCCCCCGCCGAGCCCAACGGTGATCCGCACGGCGAGTACGCGGGAACCTACAACACTCCCGTGAGCGTCACCCTGGAGTCCTCGGACAGCGGGTCCGGAGTGGCCGGCGTGGAGTACCGCGTGGACGAGAAGGGCTGGACCGACTACGCGGAACCGGTGACCGTGCGGGGCGCGGGCGAGCACACCGTGCGGTACCGGGCCACGGACGAGGCGGGCAACACCTCGAAGGTGGGCACGTTCGCCTTCGAGATCAAGCCCGACTCCTGTCCTGGTTCGGACCTGCGGAAAACCGTGATGATCGGCTCCGACGACACCGGCGTCACCAACCGTGATTCCGGGAACGGTTGCACGATCAACGACCTGATCGACGAGCAGGCCGGTTACGGCGACCACGGGAAGTTCGTGTCCCACGTGGATCGGGTGACGAACGATCTGCTGGCGGACGATGTCATCTCCGGACGTGACAAGGGTCGGATCATGAGCGCCGCCGGGCGTTCCGACATCGGCAAGTGAGTCCCGGTCCCGGTTTCGCACCGCGCGGGACCGGGACCGTGCCACCTGGCGAGTTCCGCCGCCGGACGGATGTTGCCGCACCCGTCCGGCGGTCGGGGCGTGCCGAACGGATCGAGGCGAACGAGGAGGGCCGTCCATTGACGAGTCCCGACAGCGACGGACGTACCGGAGTCTGGCTCATCGGCGCCCGGGGATCGGTCGCGACCACGGCGATCACGGGCGCGGCGGCACTGCGCGACCGGCTGATTCCCCCCACCGGCTGCGTCACCGAATCACCGGAACTCATGGACCCCGGGATGCCCGGATTCGACCGACTGGTGTTCGCCGGGCACGACATCACCGACACGCCACTACCGAAGCGGGCCGAGCAGCTCGAGGCGGGGGGCGTACTGCCGCGCGGACTGCGCGAACTGGTTCACACCGATCTCACGGCCGCGGACAACCGGATCCGGCCCGGTATCGGCACCGCGGACGAACGCCACGACCAGCTGGAAGCGGCCGAACAGCTGACCCAACAGCTGTGTTCCTTCCGGGAGTTGTACGGGCTGTCCCGCGTCGTGGTGATCAATGTGGCAGCCACCGAAGCACACCCACCGCCCCGGCGTGAACACGCCGACCTCGAAGAGCTGGAGAACGGGCTGCGGCATCCCGATCCGTCCGAAGGAGGACCACTTCCACCGAGCTCGCTCTACGCCTACGCGGCCCTGCGAGCGGGTTGTCCGTACGCCGACTTCACGCCCTCCGTCGGAGCTCGGTTACCAGCGCTGGACCAACTGGCCACGGAACAACGGGTGCCATACGCGGGCAGCGACGGCAAAACCGGCGAGACGCTGGTCAAAAGCGCGCTGCTGCCGATGTTCTCCAGCCGCGCGCTACACGTCCGGTCCTGGTCCGGCACCAATCTGCTCGGCGGTGGTGACGGACGCAACCTCGCCGACCCGAACAACGTGACCAGCAAAACCACCTCGAAGCAACGTGCCATCGACGAGTCGCTGGGGCATTCGGTCGACGGGGACGTGCACATCGACTACGTCCCCGCCCTCGGAGAATGGAAAACCGCCTGGGACCACATCTCCTTCGAGGGGTTTCTGGGTAACGGCATGAGCATGCAGTTCACCTGGCAGGGCCGCGACTCCGCCCTGGCAGCACCACTGGTACTCGACCTGGCCAGGCTGCTGGCACGGGCACACGAACGCGGGCACTCCGGTCCGCTTCCCCAGCTCGGCTTCTTCTTCAAGGATCCGGTGTCCTCTGAAGAGCATCGGTTGGTGGCCCAGTTCGAAGCGCTGCGTTCCTTCGTCGAACGGCTCAAGGAGGGATGACAGTGCGAATTCGGACACTGGTGGAACTCGTACGCGCTCCGGCCGCGCTGTCCGTGCCCGGTGACGTAGCGGCCGGATCCGCCGCACGACACCCGTCCCGGCAGACGACGATGCTGATGTTGTCCTCGTGCTTGTTGTACTGGGCGGGCATGGCGCTCAACGACTACGCCGACCGGGAGGTCGACGCGGCTGAGCGACCGGCGAGGCCGATCCCGTCCGGCCGGGTTCCGCCCGGGCTCGCGCTGGGCCTGGCGATCTCGTTCACGGGCTTGGCCACGACGATCGCCGCGCTCTCCTGCGGCAGGCGGACCCTGCGCGTCACCGTACCGCTGGCGGGCACGGTCTGGGGCTACAACCTGGGATTGAAGCGGACTCCGGCCGGTCCCGCCACGATGGCCGCCGCGCGCGCACTCGACGTGCTGCACGGCGCCGGACCCGGTGGTTTCCGCGACGCGGCACCGGCGGCCGCCGCCATCGGTGCGCACACCTTCGGCGTCAGCACGGTGGGGCGTGCGGAGGTCAGCGGAGCGTCTCGACGGGTTCCCGGGGTCGCGCTGACGGTGACGAGCACGATCGTCGCAGCGCTTCTCCCGCGAGCGATCCGGATGACCGCGGTAGGGAGTCCGGAATCGCGGCACGACCTCGCCGGGGCCACGATGTCGGCGGCGCTGGCCGTCTACGCGAGTACGACCGGAACCGCTCAGCTGCAAGCTCTCCGCGACCCGAGCCCGGCACGACTGCGACAAGCCACCAGCGCCGGAATTCTCGGGATGATCCCGCTGCAAGCGACGCTGACCGCGGGGAGAGGAGCTCCACGGCGGGCGGCCACCGTCCTGACGCTTTTCCCGATCGCGCGACGACTCTTCGGACGGGTGTCACCGACATGAGCGAAATCGGTTCCTTCCCCACAAACGCGACGGCGCTGCCGAAGCGCTCCGGCTCCGATCGGACACTGCGTTTCGGATACGGCACGAACGGATTCGACAACCACCGGCTGACGGATTCGCTGGAGATCCTGGCCGAGCAGGGATACGACGGAGTCGCGGTAACGCTCGATCACGACCATCTCGATCCGTTTCACCCGGACGTGGCCGAACACACCGCACGGTTAAGACGAGATCTGGAACGACTGGAACTCGACGCGGTGGTGGAAACGGGCGCACGCTATCTGCTCGATCCGCGACACAAGCACCATCCGACGCTGCTGTCGGAACCCGGCCGAGCACTGCGTCTCGACCTGCTGCACCGCGCGGTACACATCGCGGCACAACTGCGAGCCGGGGTCGTCTCGTTCTGGAGCGGCACGAAGCCCGACCACCTCGACGACGAAACGGCGTGGTCGCTGCTGGTCGAAGGTTGTTCGGAGGTTCTCGACACCGCCGCCGAGTACGGCGTGAAGCTGGGTTTCGAGCCGGAGCCCGGCATGTTCGTCCAGGACCTGGACGGTTTCGAACAGCTGGCGGCGAAGTTGAACCACCCCGAGCTGTTCGGGGTGACGCTGGACATCGGGCACTGCCGCTGTCTGGAACCCGTGGACGTACCGGCGTGCGTACGCCGTGCCGGCCCGGACCTGGTCAACGTCCAGATCGACGACATGCGACGTGGCGTGCACGAACACCTGGAGTTCGGCGAGGGCGACATCGATTTCCCACCGGTGATGGCCGCGCTGCGCGAGGTGGGCTACCGCGGTCTGGTCTCCGTGGAACTACCCAGACACAGCCACGCCGCGCCCGCCGTGGCACAGCGCTCGCTGCGTTTTCTTCGACAGGCAGCCACGGAGGTGACAGCATGACCGCTCCGAATCCGGCCGAACTGCGTGCCGCGCTCGACGAGCGGATCGACGAGACCGCGGGACGCTGGTTGGACGAGGCACTGACGGACATCGCCACGGGGGCGCGTGCGATCGGCACTCTCTTTCCCGCGGCCGGCAGGAAATGCGGTCGTGGCCCGCTCGTCGACGATGCGGCCGAGTCCGGAACACTGCGGACCTGGAGCAGCGAGGACGCGGTGCGTGCGTTGCTGCTGACGGCGCTGCCGTCGACTGGTTCCGAGCTGGGAACGGAGATCAGCGCGCTGTACCGGTACGGCGATGCCGCGGAGAAACGCGGCGTACTGCGAGGTGCGGGTGTGCTCCGGGAGGAAGCGGAGCTGGTGGATGCCGGACTGCCGTTGGTACGGGACGCGTTGCGCAGCAACGACACCGGTTTGATCGCAGCGGGAATGGCCGAGTTCGGCGCCCGTCATCTCGACGCACCCGCTTACCGGCAGGGCGTGCTCAAGTGCGTGTTCCTCGGAATTCCACTACGGGACGTCTCCGGAGTGCCGGAACGTGCCGACGCCGAGCTGGCACGCATGCTCACCGACTACGCCAGGGAGCGCAGCGCGGCCGGACGGGAGATCCCCAACGACGTGTGGCTGGTCGTGGACCCGGCACAACTCCACCCCGCCGAGGAGGCATGATGCGCATTTTCGATCCGCACATCCACATGAGCTCGCGGACCACGAACGACTATGACGCGATGTACCGGGCAGGAGTGAGGGCCCTGGTCGAGCCTTCCTTCTGGGTGGGGCAGCCACGCACCTCGGTGGGAACCTTCGTGGACTACTTCGACGGTCTGATCGGATGGGAACCGTTCCGAGCTTCGCAGTACGGTATCGCGCATCACTGCACCATCGGTCTCAATCCGAAGGAGGCCAACGACCCCAGATGCCGTGACGTACTGGAGGTACTGCCCCGTTACCTGGCCAAGGACGGCGTGGTGGCGGTGGGCGAGCTCGGTTACGACGCCATGACCACCGAGGAGGACGACGCCTTCGCCGCTCAGCTGGAACTGGCAGCCGAGCACGAGTTACCGGTGCTCGTACACACCCCGCACCGGGACAAGGAGGCCGGGACGCGGCGCAGCCTCGATGTGATCCGGGAGTCCGGCATCCCCGTCGAACGTGTCGTCGTCGATCACCTCAACGAGGTAACCGTCGAAGCCGTGGCGGAATCGGGCTGCTGGATGGGGTTTTCGATCTATCCGGACACCAAGATGGACGAGGACCGGATGGTTCGGATAATGCGCGGGTACGGCGTGGAACGGATGCTGGTCAATTCGGCGGCCGACTGGGGCAAGAGCGATCCGCTGAAAACGAGCAAAACCGCGCACGCGATGCTGGCCGCCGGTTTCGAACCGGCCGCGGTTGACACTGTTTTCTGGTCGAACCCGGTCGGATTCTACGGGCAGAGTGGTCGACTGCGCACGGAGACATCCGCGCTCGGGGACGGTGACGGCACCACTTTCGCGGGAAACTCCATCGAACGCGGGAAACGGTGATCATGCGATTTCGTCATCGTGACGGATCAACCGTACACCTGGCCTACTGCACCAACGTGCATCCAGCGGAAGATCTCGACGGCATCATCGCTCAGTTCGACCGCTACGCCGTACCGATACGCCGACGGCTGGGCGTCGAACGGCTCGGTCTGGGACTGTGGTTGGCACGGGACGTGGCCACCGCGTTGGTCGAGGACGACACCGCGCTGGCCCGACTGCGCACCGAGCTGGTGGCACGGGGCTTGGAAGTGGTGACGCTGAACGGTTTCCCCTATCGGGGGTTCCAACGAGCGGTGGTCAAACACGCGGTGTACCGGCCCGACTGGTCCGAGCGCGCGAGACTGGACTACACACTCGACTTGGCGAAACTACTGTCCCAACTGCTACCCGAAGACGTCACCAGCGGCAGCGTCTCCACGCTACCGTTGGGATGGGGCGCGTGGTGGTCGGAACACCACCACAACCGAGCCCTGACGCATCTGACCGAACTGACCGACGGGCTCGCTCGACTAGCCGCGCGAGAGGGACGTTCGGTGCGGGTCGGGTTGGAGCCCGAGCCGGGATGCGTGCTGGAGACGACCGATCAGCTCGTTTCCGCGCTGTCCGGAACGGACACCGAGCACCTCGGGATCTGTCTGGACACCTGCCACGTGGCCGTGGCGTTCGAAAACCCGCACCGAGCGCTGCGACGGCTGCGCGAAGCCGGCCTGCCGGTGGTCAAAGCGCAGGCGTCCTCCGCGCTTCGGGTGGACAACCCCGGCGACCCGGCGCAACGTGCGGAGCTGAACTCCTTCGTGGAACCCAGGTTCCTGCATCAGACCCAGCAGAGCGGTGACGGGGTCCGGCGTGCCGTCGATGATCTGGATTCGGCGCTGGCAGGCGAACTCTCGGGGGATCAACCGTGGCGGGTGCACTTCCACACTCCGCTGCACACCGACCCGAGTGCCTCGCTGCGCGGGACGCATGACGTGCTCGGCGAGACACTCCGCTCGTTGCTCGGCGGCAACACGGCACACACCCGACACGTGGAGGTGGAGACCTACACCTGGGACGTACTCCCGGGCTCGGGAGATCACTCCGCGAGCATCGGTTCCGGGATCGCGGCCGAACTCGATTGGGCCCGGCGCCGACTGCTCGAACTCGGACTCACGGAGGAAGGTCGATGAATCACACAGCCGAAGCACGTACTCCGGTACTGCTGCTGGACGTGGTGGGTTTGACCCCCCGACTTCTCGAACACATGCCCAACCTGGACCGAATAGCGCGCCGTGGTTTTCGAGCCGAGTTGAAAACCGTGTTCCCCGCCGTCACCTGTCCGGTGCAGTCCAGTCTGCTCACCGGACGACATCCCGGTGACCACGGCATAGTCGGTAACGGCTGGTTCTTCCGTGACATCGGTGAGGTCTTCTTCTGGCGCCAGTACAACGGGCTGGTGCGCGGCGAAAAGATCTGGCAAGCGGCACGCGAGCGAGATCCCGGCTACCGGGTCAGCAACGTCTGCTGGTGGTACGCGATGGGGATGGACGTCGACGAGACCGTGACCCCTCGTCCCGTTTACCATGCGGACGGACGCAAGTCGCCGGACTGCTACACCTATCCAACGGCGCTGCGTGACGAGCTCACCGACAAGTTCGGGACCTTTCCGCTGTTCAACTACTGGGGACCGACCGCTTCGATCGAGTCCAGCCGTTGGATCGCCGAGGCGACCGGCCACCTGCTGTCCACCCGCGGCTCGGACCTGACGATGGCCTACATCCCACACCTCGATTACGACCTGCAACGCTACGGCCCGGACAGTCCCCGAGCCGCGGCGGCGGCACGGGAGGTGGACAGGGCGTTGGCTCCGTTGCTGAACCGTGCGGAAGCGCGAGGAGTCACGGTGTTGGCCCTGTCGGAGTACGGCATGACAGAGGTGAGCCGACCGATCGACATCAATCGCGCACTGCGGCGAGAACGACTGCTGCACGTACACACCCAGGCGGGCATGGAGTACCTCGATCCGTGGACTTCCCGTGCCTTCGCCGTCGCTGATCATCAGGCGGCGCACATATACGTTCGGGACGCTGATGATCTCGCCAGGGTACGTGACGTCGTCGGCGCGCTGCCCGGTGTCGACGAAGTTCTCGACACCCCGGGCAAGAAACGGTACGGCATCGATCACGAACGGGCCGGTGACCTGGTGGCGGTAGCCGAGCCCGACTCGTGGTTCACCTACTACTACTGGTTGGACGACGCACGGGCCCCCGATTTCGCCACGCACGTGGAGATCCACCGCAAGCCCGGCTACGACCCGGCGGAACTGTTCATGGATCCCCGGGACCGGCTGGTCAGGTTGCGCGCGGCGACAGCGGTGGCCCGGAAGAAACTGGGACTGCGGTACCGGATGAACGTGGTACCGCTCGATCCGACCCCGGTTCGCGGCAGTCACGGCAGGCTCGCGGACAGCCCCTCCCACGGACCGGTGCTGTTGTGCTCCGATGAACGCTTCGGTCGGGAGAGTTACCACGCCACGGAAGTCAAGGACCTGTTGCTCGAACTCTCCGGACTTCGCGAACCGCGACGGACAACGCGTTGAACACCACCACGGGAAAGGATGATCATGCCCCGACCGATCACACTGTTCACCGGCCAGTGGGCCGACCTGCCGTTCGAGGACGTGGCCAGGCTCGCCTCGGAATGGGGATACGACGGCCTGGAGATCGCCTGCTGGGGTGATCACTTCGAAGTGGACAGGGCACTCGCGGAAAAGGACTACGTGCGGCGGAAACGAGAGGTGTTGGAAAAGCACGACCTGAACTGCTGGGTGCTGTCGAACCACCTGCTCGGACAGGCCACCTGCGATTATCCGATCGACGAACGACACCGCAACATCCTTCCCCCGGAGATCTGGGGGGACGGTGACCCCGAAGGTGTTCGACAACGTGCCGCGGAACGGATGCGGGACACGGCGAGAGCCGCGGCCGAGTTCGGTGTGGACAAAGTCGTCGGTTTCACCGGCTCTCCGATCTGGTACACGGTGGCGATGTTCCCGCCGACTCCCGACGAAATGGTGCAGCGTGGCTACCAGGAGTTCGCCGACCGCTGGAACCCCATTCTCGACGTGTTCGACGAGTGTGGTGTCCGGTTCGCGTTGGAGGTCCATCCCACCGAGATCGCCTACGACTACTGGACCACGGTTCGCACCCTCGAAGCGGTGGACCACCGGCCCGCACTCGGACTGAACTTCGACCCCTCGCATTACGTTTGGCAGGGCTTCGATCCGGTGACTTTTCTGTGGGACTTTCAGGACCGAATCCTGCACGTCGACTGCAAGGAGGCCCGTGTCAGGAGCAATGACGGCCGCAGTGGAGTGCTCGGCTCACACCTCCCCTGGGGAGACCCCAGGCGTGGCTGGGATTTCGTGTCCACCGGGCACGGCCACGTCCCCTGGGAGGACTGCTTCCGCACGCTCAACGCGATCGGCTACGACGGTCCGATTTCCATCGAATGGGAGGACGCGGGCATGGATCGGCTACGGGGCGCTCCCGAAGCGCTGGAATTCGTGCGGAACCTGAACTTCACTCCGCCTGCGACGTCTTTCGATGCCGCTTTCGGTTCCGAGCAGCAGTAGGGCCCTCGATTTCACTTGGCGAAAACTGTCAGTCGCCACTTCCGGTAAAACCAGCCCCAAAACCGACTTGGCAAACCGACTGCGCGGTTTGCCAAGTCTTTCCCGGACAACTCCGCCACACGGCCGCTGCTGAGCGCGCCCGTGAGTTCTTCCCGCCGCATCGAAGGACGCTCCCGCGCCCTCGACGCGACAAGGCAGGACCGCGACGGGGTGGGCGGCGCACCCGACCACCCGAACGAACTCTGCCGCGGAGCCTTGCGATCGATCATCGCCTCGTTTCGTCGGACAATCGCCGGACCAGTACGGTCGAGTCCACCGCGACCCGCCCTTCCTGTTCCAGAGTCACCCGCACGGTGTCCCCCGCGATCGGCTCGTCGTGGACCCGCACGAAACACGACCGTCCCAACTCGATGTAATTGTGGAAGCGGGTTCGCATACCCACCGGCAGCACCGTGTCCGGGCAGAATTCGGAACGTACGGCTTGGCGCGCCGCTTCCAGAGCGGTCATTCCCGGAACATGATCGACCGGGTGATCGAACAGCACCGGATGCGTACGTCCGTCCCGCAGCAACCAGGTACGTTCGTGAGACGTCGGCGCCAGCAGCACGTCGGAAGGACAATCACGACCCACCCGCCACGGCGGAACGGGCTCCGGAAGTTCCGCCTGATCCGCCGTATCGGTGAAGTCGTCACAGCCTGCCCGAATTCGCGCGTAAGCCGCGGGGGATATGCAACTGTACGGCAGCGTGACCCTCCCGACGAACACCCCGTCACGATATCCGTGCACGTGCATATTCGCCCCGGCGAATGTCTTACCACGCCGTTTGACGTTTTCGCAGTGAATTTCCAGTACGATCTGGGCGGGAGTATCGGCGAGACGAAGCGCTTCCGGCTCCACCTCGTAATCCAATGTGTCCATTATGAACTGGTGCCCGTAGGGAACACCGAAGCCGACGTGTCCCACGACCAACCCTGCCTGCCGCGCCGCCTCCGCGAACAGGAGAGGATCGTGACCACCCGCGACCGGCCCGTAAAGGGCGTGTGCACGAGGTAACTGTGCCCCCAGCACGAAATCGTTCTCGCCGCGTTCACCGAAACTGGTAACCAGAACCTCGGTGTTCGCGGCACGATGGACCCAGCGACGTGGCAGACTCTGCTCGAACGAGACGGTTGGTTGCTCACGGGACTCTTCGGTGACGGTGTCGGCGACGATACTGCTGGTCATAAGGCCCTCCACAGCATTAAAGATACCTACCGTGCGGTTTGAAATCCCCCTTGCTGAGCATAGAGACCGGTTAGTCGGTTTTTCAAGAGTGTAGTGAGTAGTCTTGGAGGGAAACTTCGGTCAGCCGGCTCGCCGTTCGGACTCGCCGGTTCGACTATGATTGGTGGTGTTGCGGTGACTTCCGAACCAACGCTCGTGCCCGCGGAACCGAACCGGGAAGTACATCTCGGCGATGCGACGGGAATGCCACTCACCTCGGAGCATTTCCGCGTGATCACCACGGCGGTGCCTCGCCCCGGGCCCGGCGAAGTTCTGGTGCGCAACAGGCTCATGGCGGTGACGGCGGCGATGTGCACCATGATGGTCGCCGAGGAACTCCCGGTACCTTCCTATCGGCGGGGGAGTCCACTGTGGGGTGCCGCCATCGGCGAGGTCGTGACCGCGGGACCGGCGAGCGGTATCGAGCCCGGTGCCCTGGTAAAGCACGGACTGGGTTGGCGCGACTACGCACTGCTGGAAACGACGGCGGTCGAGTCGATCGAACTCACCGACGCACACGACCCGGGCGCGCTGCTCTCGCACGGTGCTCCCGCCTGGGCCGCGTTGCGCAGGGTCGCGCGGGTCGGAAGCGGGGACACGGTCTTCGTGAGCGGGGCGGCCGGTGGCCTCGGAACTCTGGCCGGACAGATCGCGCGACACCTCGGCGCGAAACGAGTACTGGGAAGCACCGGCTCACCGGAGAAGGCCGACCGACTGCGTCGAGAACTCGGTTACGACGAACTCGTAATGCGGAACGAGGCCACTGTCACGGATCAACTGCGACTGGCCGCACCGGAGGGTCTGGATGTCGTCTGCGACACCGTGGGCGGCGAACAGCTCGAAGCCGCGGTGGAAAACGCCAACACCGGGGCACGTGTGGCATTGCTGGGAGCACTGTCGGGCCAACTCGGTGGGGACGGACTCAGCGCACCGACCCGCTTGGACTCCGCGCTGCTGATCAGGCGGAGGATGGAAATCCGGGGTGTCTCGCTACGGGATCACGAGGACGCGGAACGGGAGTGGACCCGCGTGTTCGTGGACGGTCTCGCCGAAGGGGTTTTCAGCTTTCCGCACACCAGACTGCACGGACTCGAACGAGCCCCCGAAGCACTTCGTGAACTCGTAGCCGGCGAACACATGGGGACCGTACTGGTGGAGCTCTGAGAACTCCGCCGCGGGAAGGCGCTCAGGAACAGAGGGATCACGAGGACGCGATGTCGGTGGCCTCGTGCTGCTGGGGAATACCACCGAAGTCGTCGAGATCACCGACACCGTCCGGTTCGATTCGTGCCAGCACCCCCGGGGTCGCGATTCCGGGCAGCAGATGACGCCACAACGTGGCGACCCGTTCACACACGTCCTCGCGGTTGGTGGCGGCCTGTGAGAACAGCTGAACGCCCAAGTAGGAGGCGACGAACATCTCCGCGGTCTCCACCGGGTCGACGGAGGGCAGCACTTCCCCGATCTCCTTGGCGGAGGAGAACATCGAACGGAACACACTGGTCCACTGCTGGTACGGAACGATCGGTTCCTCGGCGAACCCCGTCTCCACGGCGATTCGCGTACCCGCCTGCAGCAACGGATCGGACTGCAACGCCCGGGCCACGCGCTGCGAGAGATCGACCGCGTCCTGCAACCGCGAACTCGTCACCGGCACGGTCGATATGTTGGTCTGCTCCTCGATCACGGCCTCGGCCAACGCCTGCTTGGACGGGAAGTGGAAATACATCGCCCCCTTGGTCACCCCGGCGTGATCGAGGATCTCCGCGATCGTAGCCCCTTCGTAACCACGTGCGGCGATCACCTCGGCCCCGGCCCGCAGCACCAGGGCCCTCGTCCGCACCGCGCGTTCCTGCTTAACCAAGCTCTCCTCCAGTACGTTGCCGGACCACCGACATCCCGTGTCAACGACCGGGACACGTCGGATTCACTGTTTCGGTCAACATATCAATCCAACCGGGCGGTACTTTTCAGTGCTGAGCCACTGTGCGCCTCGGAACCGAGCCACCACTGGGACAGCACTTCCTCCGAAGAGTCAGTGACCGCGACCGCCTGCTCGCGCACATGCAACAGCATGTGCCAGATGCGGTCCACACTCCCCTCGTTCCACCATGCGGGATTGTTTCGCGCCAGGATCTCCAGGCCCACCGTGGCCGAGACCAACAGACCGGCCCCCGCCTCGAGGTCCATACCGCTGGGCACCTCGCGCTGGTTACGAGCTCGCACCAACAAGCGATACACGACCAGCCACCAGTGGTGGTACGGATCACCCGACAACCGGCTACTGACATCCGTCTCCCGCGCCAGTCTGATCATCGCACGGGCAACGACGTCACGGCGGAGAGTACGCACGAGGGCGCCACACAACAGAGCCAGCGTGTCCAGCGCCGAGTGGTACCAGCGATAGTTCTCGGCCACCACTTTCCCGAGTCTCGCGATCCCGGCCTCGTAAACGGCGTCCGCGAGCTGCTCCTTGGTGTCGAAATGGAAGTACAGTGCCCCCTTCGAGACGCCGGCAACCGCCACGATGCGAGTCAGTGTCGCGTCCCGCACACCGTCGCGTTCGACCACCTCGGCAGCGGCGTGCACCACCCGACAGCGGGTCTGCTCGGCCCGCTCCTGCCTCATCGCCATCACGACATGCTCCCTGTCTCGTCTCTAATAAAACCAACTAAGCGGTTTAAATATTTTCACTGTACTGCCGACGGATAGGAAGAACCAACGGCCGAACAGGCACAGGCGAGGTGAACACTCTCCGTGTCCGCGCGTGATACGGGCAGAACGCGCCCACGAGGTGGGCCACGACACCGACTGACAACGAGCGAAAACGTGCGATGAGTTTCATCACACGGGTTCGTCCCGCCTTCGAGTCCGTACTGAACCGAACCGCGAGGTCCCCGCTCGCCTCAGCCGTACGTCTCGGAAAGTCGTTCCACCACAGCGGCGGAATCCGGCGCCGCGGCCATTTCGGCCGCCAGGTAACGCGCCGCCCTCACCGCGGTCGAATCGCCGAGCAGCTCCTCCACCGCCGTGACCACCGTCCGCCCACGGTTGTCCTCGGGCATTATGCTGCGTCCCGCACCAGCGGTTACGACGCTCGCGGCGTTGTCGAACTGATCAGCACCCTGCGGCAGCAGCAACTGCGGAACCGCGGCGGCGAACGCGGTCAGTGTGGTGCCCGCGCCACCGTGATGCACCGCCAGATCCAGCCAAGGAATCAGATGGGCCTGCGGGAACCAGGAACCGACCGTGACGTTGTCCGGCAGACCTTGGAGCGTCTCGGTACGCACCCTGGGGCCTGTGGAGACGAGCAGGTCCACGTCGAACTCGGCGATCGCTCGCGCGGTCGTGCGCAACACGTCGGCACTGCCGAAAGCGGTTCCCAGCGTCAGATAGACGAGCGGACGATCACGCGGTCGTGCGGTTACCGCTTCGGGTAGTTCACCGGGTTCGGCGAAGGGGTTCGCTCGTACACCGACACGTTGGGGAAGCGCGAGAACCGCCGGATCCTGCAGGGACGGTGGGAAAACGTCCAGATAAGTGTTCCCGAGGGTTCCGAGGTCGTCGGCGGGAACGGAAACCCCCAGTTCATCGGCCAGCTCCAGCAACGGGCCCCCGAACGTGGCCGCGAAGCCCCCCGCCAGTTCCCTACCGAATCCGTGGCAAACAGCCGGTACCCCCTCGAGCTCCGCGGCCAGCGCGGCCCCCGGGTTACCGGTTTCGTAAACGACGAGGTCGAATCGACGGGAGCGCAGCAGAGTGCGGATGTCCGAGACGAAACGACGCGGCAGCACACTGCCGAACAGCTGTCCCACGACCCGATCACGTTGCTGTTCCGGGAGAGCGCCGGGGGTGGCTGAGTCGCCGAGGATGGCTGGGTCATCGGTCGCGACGCGGTCGTCACTGGCCACGACCGACTCGAGAGCGTCGAAGACGGGTAAACCGGCCTCGACGAACTCGGCACCCGCCGCGTGAACGGCTGCTCGTAGCTCGACGCCGGTGGCCACGACCACTTCGTGTTCTGCCTCGCGTGCCGCCGCGGCGAGAGGCAACAACGGAAAACAATGCCCGTGCGCCGCTATGGCGGAAAACAGGATGCGCACACTGCCAAAACTAGTAGCCGAAGAACGATGTCGCCATCTTTTCACACGAGAATGGACTTTTCGAGTGGAGAACCAACACTCGGATGCGGGGGCCGCGAAGCACGACAGGACAGCCAGAAGCGTGTTTCCTCGCGGATTCCGCGTCAGCACGGCCGTGCGCCACACCCGAGTCGATCGAAGTGCCGGATCGGGTTGTCCACACGGCGAGCGACGACGTATGATCCGGGCGGTTCTGCTGCCGTCGCGGGGAGGGAAAGTGCGCCGCTGAGGTCTCGAGACATCGCGTTCCCCTCGGGTACGCAGTGACGTGACCTCTGATCGTGTGCCATCCCGAATCCAGTTGCGGTCCTCTTTCCGGCCGTCCCGTTGTGTGGTGGCGCGGTGTCTCCAAGCGCCGGCTGATCGAGTCGAAATCTCTCTGGAGGCAGAACCATGTCCACACGCGACCGGACTCTCGTCAGATGCGCCGCCGTTTCCTTCGAGTGGCCGGACGGCACAGTAGTACTGCGCGATCTCGACTGGGCTGTGGCAGCGGGACGAACCGGAGTCGTCGGTTCGAACGGAACCGGCAAGTCCACCCTGCTGGAACTGATCACCGGCGGGTTGTCCCCTCGATCCGGAACCGTACGAACGTCCGGTGAGCTCGGCTATCTGCCGCAACGATTCACTTTCGACGAAACGGCACGTGTGGCGGACGCTCTCGGCGTCACCGCCCGCCTGGCGGCACTGCGAGCCATCGAGTCCGGGGAAGCCCGGGAGGAGCATTTCACCGCGCTCGGTGAGGAGTGGGACATCGAGGAACGCTGTCTGGGAATGCTGGACGGATTCGGTCTCGGGCATCTCCGGCTCGGCAGCGTGCTCGGCGAACTGTCCGGCGGGGAGCTCGTCCTGCTGCACTTGGCGGCCCTGTTGTTGCGACGGCCGGAAGTACTGCTGCTGGACGAACCGACCAACGATCTCGACCGAAAGGCACGGCACCTGCTCTACGAAGCGGTTCGCTACTACGAGGGTGCGCTGGTCGTGGTCAGTCACGACCGTGAGTTGCTCGGGCTGATGGATCGAATCGTGGAACTGCGTGACGCGACCGTGCACAGTTACAACGGGAACCTGGCCGACTACGAGGCAGCGGTAGCCGCCGAGCGGGAAGCGGTCGAACGCTCGGTGCGCTCGGCCGAGGCCGACGTGAAACGGCAAAAGCGCGAACTGGTCGAGGCACGCGAGAAAACGGACAAACGACGTTCGCGGGGTGAACGGAGCGCCGCCGAGAACCGCATGCCCCGGATCGTGGCGGGGCAACGAAAACGGGACGCGCAGGTATCGGCGGGGAGGCATCGGATCCTGCACGAACAACGGCTCGAACAGGCTCGGCGACAGCTGGCGGATGCTCGGGAACAGGTCCGCGAGGAGGAGAACATTCGGGTGGATCTCCCCGCCACCGCCGTACCCAACGGCCGTCGAGTGCTCTCGGTCCGGCAGGCCGAGCTGCGCAACGGGGTCTCGATTCCGGAACTGGAGCTGCGTGGCCCGGAGCGGGTGGCGCTGACCGGGCCGAACGGCGCGGGTAAATCCACCCTGTTGCACACCGTGGCCGAGCTGTTGCCGGTGGAGCACGGTGCTGTCGAGGTCGGCGTGCCGCTGCGCTACCTGCCGCAGCGCCACGAGGTGCTCGACGAATCGCTTTCGGCAGCGGCCAACGTCGCACGGCTGGCTCCCGAAGCGACGGACAACGAGATCCGGGCCCGGCTGGCACGTTTCCTGTTCAAGCAACAGCGGGCGGATCAACCGGTACGCACTCTTTCCGGCGGGGAACGGGTCCGTGCCGCACTGGCCGCACTGCTGCTGGCGCAACCGGCTCCGCAACTGCTGTTGCTGGACGAACCGACCAACAACCTCGACATGACCAGTACCCGCGAATTGGCCGAGTCGCTCGCGGGCTACGAGGGCGCGCTCGTGGTGGCCAGCCACGACTCGGCATTCCTGCGTGAGCTAGGTATCACCAGGTGGTTGTGGTTGGCGGGCGAACTGACGGATAAGGATCCCGACCTGCTGTGACGCCGAGCGCACCGAGTGCGGATCCGGTTCGGGTGGTCAACGGTTCCTGTCGACCCGCTTCCGGACCGCACTCGCCCGACGGAACCTCCCGCCCGCCACCGGCCGCGGGGAGGCCCGACCTCGGGTGAACTCGCCTGCGGGCTCCCGGTCATTCCGGTGGAATGTTGGAATTCGAGCGGAACAGGTTGTCGGGATCGTATTCGGTCTTGAGCCGGGTCAACCGACGCAGATTCGTCCCGAACGCGGCCCGGCGCATCGAGTCGTCGACCTCCGTGTCACCGCTGAAGTTCAGATAGGTTCCCGCCGCCGCGGGCAGTGCGGCCGCTTCGGCGACGGTGTCCCTCACCCATTCGGTAACCCGCTCACTGTCCGACGGATCGAACCAGTTCCCGTCCACGCTGAGCATGTAGTCAGCATGCCGGTCCCCGAAGGCAGTGTCCTCGGCATCGACACGCTTCATGGCACCACCGAGCAGCGGAAGGTGCACCATCGTCCACGGATGCGGCCGTCGCATCGCACGACGCAGTACCAGTTCGACGGCGTCGTCGGTCAGTTCGTCGAGGTATATCGACTTCCAGTAGCTGAGCAACTCCCCCCTGGGGAAGAACACGTCGAACGAGGACTGCGCGAGCCGGTACGGTGTGGGGCCGCTGAGATCGGCCACCGGTGTACCGAACCGCGCGATCGGGTCGAGTACCCGCTGCCCGCTCTCCACATCGCCCGCGTACAACGCCGCGAGGATGAGCACGTCCCTGTCGTGCAGCTCCGGAGGCAACGTCGGGTCGGCGGGCATGGTCCAGAACAGCGCTCTCGTCGTCACCTCGTCCGGAACCGTATCCGCCCAGTCCCGCCATCGCCGGAACAGCGCATCGGCATCGCCCGCGTCGTAGATCACGGTGGAGTCCATCACCGTGGGGCCCAGCGGGTGAGCGTCGAACTCGAAGGCGGTGACGATCCCGAAATTGCCCCCACCACCGCGCAGCCCCCACATCAGCTCGGGGTAATGCTCGTCGTCGGCGTGCACCACTCGGCCGTCGGCGGTGACGAGTTCGACCGCCCGAAGGTTGTCGCAGGTGAGGCCGTACGCGCGGTGCAGCCAACCGATCCCGCCACCGAGGGTGAGTCCTCCCACCCCGGTGGTGGACACGATTCCACCGGGCACCGCCAGCCCGAACAGCTGCGATTCCCGGTCGACGTCGCCCCAGGTGGCACCCCCCTGGGCACGCACCACTCCGCGCCGTGGGTCCACCGACACGGCACGCATCCCGGAGAGATCGATCAGCAGACCTCCCGCACAACTGCTGTGACCGGCCACACTGTGCCCACCTCCCCGAACCGCGACCAACAACCGACTCCGGCGGGCCAGCTCCACGGCGTCGACGACGTCGGCCGTTCCGTGACAGCGCAGCACGAGGCCGGGCTCGCGACGAAACGCACCGTTCTGCACCACGCAGGCCTGCTCGTACTCACTGTCCAGGGGACCGATCACCGAGCCACGGAAATCGGCCCGGAAGTCACGCAACGTCTCGTCCGAGAGGGTGGTCGGTTCCGGTGTGAGTGTTCGCAGTTGTGTGGACATGATTTTCTCCGAGGATCCCGAGGAATCGATTTCCACGACTGCCCGCGCGAAGCCACGACCGCTTGGCGGTCCTCGATCCGGTCGTACTCCGACTCCGCCGCGCGCGTGCGCCGCGTCCTGCCGTCGCCAGTCTGCGCTCACCGCCGGTACGGCCGATACGGACGAATGACACTCGGGAGTCATCGCCGAACGGCCCGCTCGTCTCCCCGAGGGAGGCATGTGCGACGGCGTCTCGCCGCGCTGGGTGGGCTCCTCAGCGGCCCCGACCTCACGTATGCTGCGCAATCGCGATTGCAACCGCCGTCCGAGCGAGGTTCGATGAATTCCCGAAGGTTGACCTTCGTGCTCGTGCGTACCGGAGTCTTCCTGGTCGCCGGGCTGGTGCTGTTCACCGTCATCGGTTGGTCACCCTTCGCGGCTACCGCTGTGGTTCTGATCGCCGCGGCGATGGCGGTACAGCTCGGCGGCGTAGTGTGGCTGCGCCGCACCGAACGGGCGGCGGGGAGCTCACCGGCCGAGCGGACGGAAAACCGCCGCACCGGATCGAACGACTGATTCCGCCACACCTCCAACGCGGCAGTGCTCGTTCGTGGGCCTGAAAGCCGCGGGGCAGTACCCGCTCGGCGGATACCGGCGGCGTCCAGACGGGTGGAACGACACCTGCCCGCACGGATCCACCGGGGTCGCGGCTCCCTAACACCGCCCCTCGGCATGGGTTTTCCCACCGGGGTTACGCCCGGAATATCGGCTTTGCGACACTTGCGGGTCGCGGCTCGAACAACGGACTTCTTCCCCGGACAGCAAGCGTCTCTTCCGCTGGCGGGCAACACATGACGTTCGGGAACGCGCGGCGGCCGAGGCCGATACACCCGGAAATTGGCCCTTACACCTTCGAATACGAACACAGGTAGGTCGTGGTTACCAAGCAGATTGAGCAGCCTAGTCACGTAGTCACCCCCCACGCGCCGGAAAGTCGACAACGACCGCGCGAGAACGAGGTGGACCGTGCCATCGATCGGATCATCGAGAAGGGGCGTCCCCGTCTCTACCGAACGTGGCCGCAATTGTTGGCGACCGCTCTGGTCGCCGGTGTGGAAGTGGCACTGGGCGTGCTCGCTCTGCTGACCGTGTACCAGACCACCGGGAGTCCGCTGCTGGCGGGCATGGCGTTCTCGGTCGCGCTGATCGCGCTGCTGCTCGGCCACGCCGAACTGTTCACCGAGGGCTTTCTCGTACCCATCGTGGTGGTGGCGGCTCGCCAGGCCACCTGGCGACGACTGGCACGCTTCTGGGGCGGCACCCTGGCCGGAAATCTGCTCGGCGGATGGGCGCTGATGTTCGTGGTGATCACCGCGTTTCCCGGTCTGCACACCACGGCCGTGGAAATGGGAGGCAAGTTCGCCAACGCCGCGCTGTCACCGCAGAACCTGTGTCTGGCGGTGCTGGCCGGTAGTGCGATCACGCTGATGACCAGGATGCACAACGGCACCGACAACGACATGGCGAAGCTCACCGCCAGCGCCGTCACCGGATTCCTGATCGTCGGAACAGGTATGCACCACTCGATACTGGATTCGCTGCTGATATTCGGCGGAATCCACGCCGGGGCCGACTACGGTTACCTGGAATGGATCACGTGGTTCAGCTGGACCCTGCTGGGCAACATCATCGGTGGAGTCGGCATCACAACGGCGCTGCGCCTGATCCGGGGCTATGCCCGAATCCGGGAGTGGCGACACGCGTGACAGGTCCGTCCCCGAGCGGGGGGTGATCGGCCGTCCGGGCGAACGTTTCCGAAACCGGCGGTCGGAAAGCACATGCGGGCGGCGAAACGACAACCGGTTTCGCCGCCCGCATCCGCTCCGTCAGCTCTGGCTCCGCTCCGTCAGCTCTGGCGGGGCGACCAGTAGTCCAGCATCTCCGCGAAGGTCTCGAAAGCGGGCTTGGAGTTACCGTAGGGCGCCTCCAGGTGAATGCTCAGCGGGAAGCCGAGGTCACGCACCCCGTCCACGACCCGCTTGTACAGGTCCACGAGTTGACGCTTGCGTTCCTCGAAGGACTTCTCCGCCAGTCTGGCGACGAACTCCTGTTCCTGTTCCACAACCGGATTGCCCGGATCCTGGATGAGCCAGTCGATGAGCTTGGCCTTGCTCTCGGCGCCCGGCACGAAACCGAACGAGAGCAGGATTTCCGGACGGTGGGGTGTCTGCTGCGCGAACTCCTTGAGGAAGCCGACGATGGCATCCGAGTACAGCAGCTGGGTCATGCCGTAGGTGGCGCCCCGCTCGCACTTGAAGTTGAACCGGCCGTGCTCCCCCTCACGGGTGGGAATGAGAATGACGCCCCGGTTGGGGACGGTTCCCTTGAACTCGGCCAACGCATCGGTAGGAGCCATCCCCGGCCCCTCACCGTCGCTCATGTTTCGCGGCACACCGACGAAGGCGATGCCTTCCATACCGGCGCTGCGAAGATCACCGATACGGTCGGTCAGTTGCTGCTTGTCGTGGAATGCCGTGACCTGGGTACACAGCCCCTTCACATCGCCGATCTCGGGACGAACGGCATGCCAGAAATCGAGCGTGTCCATCTTCTGCTTGATCTCGACCGGACGATCGTCGTCCTCGGCGATCAAGCCGGGGATCATCAGGTGCTGGATGCGGTCCCCGAGCCCGGACGTGCGGCAGCTCTCGGCCACCTTGCGGCCTTCCTCAACTGCGCTCTCCACACCGCCGTCCTGATCGGGCGGCACCAGTTCGAGTGCGATCGTTTCCATGTCGGCCTCAGGTTTTCCTTCTGTCGACGTCGGTCACGGCGGATCGCGGCTGCCGATGGCGGCAAGCCCGCACCACCGCGAGCACGATTCGTGCCACGAGCGAACAACGTACGGCCGTCAATCATCGGTAAATACCTCCGGACAGAGTAGTGCCGCTACTCCGAACGGAGTAGTGAAGGGTGTTCCGGGAACGGGCATATTCACCGAATCAGCAGGTCAACCGGCATAGCGGAGGTCGGCTACCACCGGGGTTGCGCCATCCCGGTGACATCTGTCGCACCGATCGCGGCACTAGGTGTGCCGGACGACCGGAGGTCGAGCACCCGAAACCGAACGGACGACATCGACGATCAAGCCCGTGAACTGCTACTTCCCCGAACAGAGACCGCCTCGCGGGCGAGCTCAACCCCGTGCCGGGAGGTTTCCCGGCTCGAGCGGGGCACGCGAAACGGCCACGGTCTCCGATTCGCCACTTCGCGAGGGGAAACAGCACCGACCGGACAGGCGGAAACACCACCGGAGCGATCGCGGGCACATCCCTGAGACCCATCCGACAGCCGCTTTCGACGCCGGGCTATGAAGTCGAACACATCGACGGGTCCCCGCACTCGTGCCACTTCCGCCGCGGGGGTTGACTCGGTGCACCGAGCATGCCCGAAACGATCGAGGGAACACTTGAGCATCTGGATGCTGCTACTGGCGGGGACGATCGTGCTTGGCGGAGCGGTCGTGCAGGGAGCGGTGGGGTTCGGCATGAACCTGATCGCCGCACCGCTGCTGGCCATCGCCCACCCGGCGCTGGTGCCGGTCCCGTTGTTGCTGACCGCCTCCGCCTTCGCGATCCTCCCCCTGCTCCGCGAAAGAGGCCGGGCCGACTGGCGCGGGGTCCGGTGGGGGCTGCTCGGCCGAGTGCCCGGAACCGTGCTCGGGGTCACCGCGCTGGCGCTGCTGCCGAATCGGTGGCTGGCGGTACTGATCGGCCTGGTGGTGCTGGTCTCCGTGGTGCTGTCCCTGGTCGCGTGGCGCCCCAGACCGGTGCCGGGGACGCTCTTCACCGCCGGAATGTTCAGCGGCGTCTTCGGAACCGCCGCCGCGATCGGTGGCCCACCGATCGCACTGGTGTACCAGCACAACGCGGGACCGACGGTACGCACCACGCTCAGCGCCTACTTCGCGCTGGGCTCGGCGCTGTCCCTGGTCGCGCTGGTCGCCTCCGGACAGGTACACGGTGAACAGCTGCTGGCGGCCGGCGTGCTGTTTCCGTTCGCGCTGCTGGGGTTCGTGCTTTCGGGCCCGTTGCGCCGGGTACTCGACAACGGGCGCACGCGTCCGGTGCTGCTCGCGGTGGCGAGTCTGAGCGCGGCCGTGCTGCTCGGCAAGGCACTGCTCTGAGTCCGTCACACGCGGATCGTCGAACACGCCCGCTGGTGGAACAGCCGGTACGAGCCCGAGAATACGACCATGCACATCACGGCGATACAGGGCGACATCACCGAACAGCGGGTGGACGCCGTGGTCAACGCGGCCAACTCCTCGCTCCTGGGCGGAGGCGGTGTCGACGGTGCGATCCATCGACGCGGCGGCCGGGAAATACTGGAGGCGTGTAAGCAGCTGCGTGCCTCCGAGCACACCGACGGGCTGCCGGTGGGGCACGCCGTGGCCACCACGGCGGGCGAACTCCCCGCCCGGTGGGTGATACACACCGTCGGCCCGACCTACTCGGCCTCGCGGGACCGCTCGGACCTGCTGGCCTCGTGCTACCTGGAATCGTTGCGGACCGCCGATTCGCTGCCCGCTGCCAGCATCGCCTTTCCCGCCATATCCACGGGGGTGTACCGCTACCCGGTCGAGCAGGCGGCACGCGTGGCGATCCGGGCCGTGCGCGAGGCCGACACCGGTGTGGAACTCGTGCGGTTCGTACTTTTCGACGAACAGACCTACCGGACCTTCGCAACCGAGCTCGGCCAACACTGACCGACACGGTGACGCGTCGCCGGAAGCGACGCCCCGAGGCGGGATCAACGTTTTCAGCCAGGTGTCGCCGACACCTCCGAGCAGCCGTGTCGAGTGGTTTCGCCCGGGAGTCTTCGGATTCCCGGGACGACGAGGATTTCCGTGGATCACACGCCGACATATGTCACACTCCGGCCATCATTGCCGTTACGTAACGGTAGAGTTCGTTGTGATCGCGTGAGCCCCACAGGTGTGGCTCCGCTCCGATCGGTCTTCCACCCGCGGTTCTCCTCGTACGAAAGAAGATGATGTCGTTTCCTGCTGTGTTAAGTGACCGGATGTCTCGCCCGGACTGGTTGTCCCCACGGGTGCTGCGGACCGAGGTGTTGGCCGGTCTCGTGGTGGCGTTGGCACTGATTCCGGAGGCCATCTCGTTCTCCATCATCGCCGGCGTCGATCCTCGGGTCGGGCTGTTCGCCTCGTTCACCATGGCGGTGACGATCTCGCTGACCGGCGGACGGCGCGCCATGATCTCGGCGGCGACCGGGGCTATCGCGCTGGTGTTGGCACCGGTGGCACAGCAGTACGGAGTGGATTACCTGGTGGCCACCGTGATCCTGGGCGGCGTGTTCCAGGCTCTGCTGGGGATGCTCGGGGTGGCGCGGCTGATGCGGTTCCTGCCCCGAAGCGTGATGGTCGGTTTCGTCAACGCGTTGGCGATTCTGATCTTCACCGCCCAATTGCCGTACCTGACCGGTGTTCCCTGGAGCGTTTACGCGCTCGTGGCGGTGGGACTGGCAGTCATGATCGGCCTACCGAGGCTGACCACCGCGATTCCCGCACCGCTGGTGGCCATCGTCGCGCTGACCGTGTTCACCGTGGCGGCGGGGATCGCCGTACCCACCGTCGGTGACCAGGGTGAACTCCCCAGCAGTCTGCCCGTGCCCGGACTGCCGTCGGTGCCCGCCACTCTCGAGACGCTACGAATCATCGCACCGTACGCGATCGCCATGGCTCTGGTCGGGCTGATGGAGTCGTTGATGACCGCCAAGCTGGTCGACGACATCACCGACGAGCACTCGGACAAGACCCGCGAGTCCTGGGGACAGGGGATCGCCAACGTCGTCACCGGTTTCTTCGGTGGCATGGGCGGCTGCGCGATGATCGGCCAAACCATGATCAACGTGAAATCCAGCGGCGCGAGGACCCGGTTGTCCACCTTCCTGGCCGGAGTGTTCCTGCTGATCCTGATCGTGGCACTGGGACCGGTGGTGGCCATGATCCCCATGGCGGCTCTGGTCGGGGTCATGATCATGGTTTCGGTGGGCACGTTCGACTGGCACAGCGTTCACCCGAGAACACTGCGCATTATGCCCAAGAGCGAGACGACCGTGATGCTGGCGACCGTGGCCGTCACGGTCGCCACCCACAACCTCGCGATCGGCGTCGTGGTGGGGGTCGTCGTGGCCACGGTGTTGTTCGCACGGCGCGTGGCGCATCTGGTCAACATCGACAGCGTGCTCGATCCGGAGGGCGGTACCAAGATCTACCGGGTCACCGGACAGCTGTTCTTCGCCTCCAGCAACGACCTCGTGTTCCAGTTCGACTACGCGGGTGATCCCGGCAATGTGATCATCGACCTCTCCGGAGCCAACATCTGGGACGCCTCCACCGTGGCCGCGCTCGACGCCGTCGAAACGAAGTACCGGCAACGCGGCAGCACGGTATCGATCACCGGTATGAACGAATCCAGCGAGCGACGGCACGCCGCACTGGCGGGCAGACTGGGTGGCGAGCACTGAGCCGACCACGAAGGTCCGCGGCGAAACCCGCCACGGTGGAAGTGCCACCGACTTCGGAATCGCCGCGGACCGCCGACTGTCGCCCGGACCGTTCACCGGTTCGCGGCCAACCTCCGCTCGCGGTGCCTCCTCCGCCGAAGCCCCGCGCTCCGCCGTCGCCCGCCTCGTGGACCCCGCCCGCCGGAAACTCCTTCCGGGGGAAGCGGGCGGACTCATCTTGGCGCAACGCGATCGAACGATCGGAACACGACGACACGCCGAAACCGCAAACTCACCCGAAAATCCCAGCAGCATAATGTTGTATCGTCTCGAACCCCGGAAATAGACTGAAAACAATTACACTCGGGTAATCAATTATTTCCGGGTGGGCGGGAATGCCCCCGACTTGACGGTCCTGCCGGGAGGAAGCCGTGCAGTCAGCACGAACAGAGATACCGGACTTTCCGTTCGACGATTCATCGACGAACGACATCGACGACGTCTACGCTCGACTGCGGACAGAGAATCCGGTGAGCAGGGTCGCCCTCTCAGGCGTACCGGTATGGTTGGTCACGCGGAACGAGGATGTGCGATTCGTCCTCACGGACAACCGCTTCAGCCTGGCCCACAGTATCGACGAGGGAGTCCCGCGCCTCGGCACGTTCGCGCCGCAGCCCGGTTCACTGCTGGCTTCCGACCCGCCGGAACACACCCGACTCCGCAAGTTGGCGGCCAAGGCGTTCACGGTCCGCCGAATCGAACAGCTGCGTCCGTACGTGCGGCGGACTTCGGAGGAACTCCTGGAGCGGTTAGCACGACACCACGACAGCCCCGTGGATCTGATCGAGAATTTCACCGCTCCGCTACCGATCAGAGTAATATGCCACATCCTCGGCGTTCCCGAGACGGATCAACCGCTGTTCCGCGAGTGGACCGAGAAAATAGCCAGCGTGAGCGGCACACCCGCCGAAGAGGTACAAGCCGGTTGGCGAAGCATGGAAGACTACATAGCCGGCCTGGTGAACGAAAAACGTCACGATCCCACCGACGATCTGCTCAGCGTACTGGTGTCGGCTCGGGACGAGGACGACAAGTTGAGCGAGCGGGAGCTGGTGCAGTTCGGAATAACGTTGCTCGCCGCCGGTCACGAGACGACCAAGAACCAGATCACCAATTCCGTTCTCGTGCTGCTGCGTGACTATCCGGAACAGTGGCGGCGACTGTGCGCGGACACCGAGTTGATACCCGGCGCTGTGGAGGAGCTACTGCGCTACGTGCCGTTGTTCGGTTTCGACGTCACCTTCCCACGGGTGGCGCTCGAGGAGGTCACCGTCAACGGGGTGACCGTCGGAGCGGGCGAGACGGTACTGGTGGCGCTCACCTCGGCGAACCGGGACGGCGATACGTTCGACGCTCCGGGCACTCTGGACATCGAACGTGTGGACAACCACCACCTGGCGTTCGGCAGCGGAGTGCACCGTTGCCTGGGAGCGCAACTGGCCAAGATCGAACTGGAGGTCGCCCTGGAAGGACTGGTGCGCCACTTCCCCCAGCTGGAAACGGCGCTGGACGGCACGACCCCGGAATGGAACACGGGTAGTTTCATCCGTTCCCTGCGGAACCTCCCCGTGCGGTGGACAACGACCTGATACCGCTTCGGGCCGACGCCGAGTCGTGGACGTGCCGGGAACAAGCCGGCCAGCCACCGAGTCCGACTGGCGTTCGCCGCCACGGCAGTCGTGTCGTCGGCCCACTCGCCCACCTCACGAGTTGGTGAGCTGTGTCGCACCCACTCGATCGATTACCGACCGCGTGGTATGCCTGCCCGATCACAGGTTGGCGTCGTGGAGGTGAGCATGTCGAGTGCGGATTGGACGGAGCCGGGGGCACACGAAGTCGCCCCGGGAGTACACCGGATTCCCCTGCCGATGCCCGGCGACGGGCTGCGCGCGGTCAACGTCTACGCGATTCGTGACACCTCCGCCGTCACCCTGATCGACGGTGGTTGGGCACTGGACGAGTCCCGGAACCAACTCGCCGAAGCGCTCGGCACGTTGGGGGCGGAACTCAGCGACATAACCCGCGTTCTCGTCACCCACGTCCATCGGGACCACTACACCCAGGCGGTGACGCTGCGGGACGAGACCGGCTGTCGAGTCGCTCTCGGAGCAGCCGAACGACCCAACCTGCGATGCCTGATGGCTCCCGATCACGTCCCGATGCACAGACAGCGGGAACAGCTGTTGGAGTGCGGGGCCAAGAACGTCGTCGACGCGCTGGAAGCCGAGTTCGGCACGCCGGACGCCCTTCCGCCGGAAGGAACCTGGCAGGAACCGGACGAGTGGCTCGACGAGTCGATCCCGATCGATCTGGAGCGGCGAACGCTACGCGTGGTGCCGACCCCCGGCCACACCCGCGGTCACGTGATGTTCCTCGACGAGGCCGAGGGGCTGATGTTCACCGGCGATCACGTGCTGCCACACATCACCCCTTCCGTCGCGTTGGAGCAGGCCCCCGGGCCGGTGCCGCTGCGGGACTTCCTCGACTCACTGCGGTTGACCCGCTCATTGCCGGACACGCGGATGCTGCCCGCTCACGGCCCCGCGGGGTCGAGCGTGCACTCCCGGGTCGACGAGCTGCTGCGGCACCACGAACGGCGGCTGACGACCATGACCACCGCGGTAGCCGAGGGGGCCGAAACCGCGTATCAGGCGGCGCGGACGCTGACCTGGACCCGGCACGGGTACGCGTTGGACGAGCTCGACACGTTCAACCGCACGTTGGCGATACTCGAAACGGCTGCGCACCTGAAGCTGCTCACGGAGTGGGGACGACTCGATGTCGAGCTGGTGGAAGGCGTGGCCCACTACACCGCGAACTGAGCCCTGGACGAGACGAGCGGAACCACGCCGTCCCGGCGAGGTGGGCGCGGAGGCCGTCCCGGGATGGCCAATGAGGACGAAACCGTCGGGAACCCTGGCAGCGTCGATCGGTCCGCCCGACCACGACACCGGCTGCAGGCCCCGCGATCCGGGCTCATCGCCGCACCCGAGTCGACCACACGGGCTTTTCGATCAGTTGCCACGTGAGTGCTGCACCCCGCGGCCTAGGCGTGTATGATGAGCCTCGGTCGTTTTTCTGGAGTCGTGTTAGAGCACGTTCGCAGATAGTTGGTGCGGGCGAGCAGCTGTCTTTGGTGTAGCTGGAGTAGGCGCCGTCTGAGATCCACGACCATTGGTGACCGTACGGGACGGTCACCGGTGACCTAATCAGCTCCCGAAAGGAGACAGCCATGCCACAGGGAACCGTCAAGTGGTTCAGCTCGGAAAAGGGCTTCGGCTTCATCGCTCCCGACGACGGCGGGCCGGACGTCTTCGTGCACTACTCCGCGATCGACGCACCGGGCTTCCGCACGTTGGACGAGGCGCAGCAGGTGGAGTACACGGTCAGCCAGGGCGCCAAGGGCCCGCAGGCCGATACCGTCCGCGCGCTCTGATCTCGAGCTTTCGAGCCCGCGAATAATACATACGACGGTGCCCGCTCCCCCGGAGGTGAGCGGGCACCGTTCGTTTTCGACCTCGGCACGGGGCGGTGCAACGCCGACCGCCCGGAGCTGACTCACGAAACGTGAGAGTCGGTGCCGGTGCCTTCGCTCGGCCGAGAGCGGATGCCGTCATTCGGTGCAGCTCACCGTGAACCGCTCCCAGTATCTGAAAAGCTCGTCACATCTCAGGCTCTGAACCCCACTGAATGTGACGGCGATCGCAGCGTGTGCGGGTGCTCGGCTGCCAGGGTGGACGGCCGATGACCGTTCCCCACCTGCTTCCCCGATCCGCAGCGGTCGAACCGTTCGCCGAGAGCGACTACCCCGAGCATCCCTACCCCGGAACGCGCCCCGACTGTTCCTTCGTTCATCTCGACGGGGTGGGATACCCGCTGCTGCCCGATTCCACCGCCGATTCTGGATGGCGAGTACGCACCGGAGCGCGGACGGAACCCTGCCTGGACCGGTGGCTGGCCGAGCACGGTGCCGAACCACTGCGGCAACGGCGACCGGTACTCGCCTACGGATCCAACGCCTGCCCGGAGAAGATCGGGTGGCTGCGCCGGAATCTGTCACTGACCGGCCCGGCGGTCGTGCTGCGCGCGGAGTGCGACGGGATGGCAGCGGTCTGGTCCTCGGGACTGCGTCCCCGCGACGGCCAACGGCCCGCCGTACTCGCCGCGGCCTCGGGGGTCACCGAGCAGCACACGATCTGGTACGCCACCGCGGAACAGCGCCGAGTGCTCGACCGGTGCGAAGGACGCGGCAAGCGTTACCGCCTGGTACGACTACACGACTCCACCTCGATCGAGCTGGAGAACGGTCGAAGCCCCGAGCGTGTGCTCGCTTACACGGCTGCCGCACGAGAGATGGCTCCGCTGCTGGTGAACGGCTCCGTCGTGCGCTGCGAGGAGCTCGAACAACGACAGGCACTCGGCCTCAGCGGCTCACCGGCCGTTGGTGACGGGCTGGCCTGCTCAGAGATCGTGGGGGAACCGCTGCCTGCCTGAAGAACGTCCCGCTGCTACAGCGGAGTGAGTTCGGCGCGTCCCGCGGGAGGCACGATCGGATAACACCGCCGCTCGCACGCTTCCGGAGGAGATCGACGCTGGACTATCTTTCCCGAGATGTCGCGCTCTCGCCTGCTGCCGCTGTTGCTGCTCGTCCTGACTATGACGGGGTGTTCGGCACCATCGGCCCAGACGGGCGAATCAGCCGGAGCCGAGTCATCCGCGAACACCTCCACACCGCGTTCCGCCACACAGCGTTCGGCGGACTCCCCCGTGAGCGGGACCGAACTGCAGTCACGTTGGTGGGGCTGGGTGAGTTCGGCCCCGGCCGGTCAGGATCCGGTGCGGGACACGACCGGCCGGTTCTGTGCCGTGAATCAGCCGGAGCGGACCTGGTTCGTGGCGGGCACCTACGGCGGCGAGGTACGGCGCTCCTGCCGTGTTCCCGGGAACACACCGATCGTGGGACCGGCTGTCAACCGGGTGACCAGTACCGCGTCGGCTTGCGAGAAATTCCTGGCCAAGTCCGAGGGCACGGCAACGGTGGACGGCGCCGAACAGTCGTTGCGGCGGATCGAACCGACCCGAATCGCCTACGAGTCGCCGTCGGGCCCGGTCGCGAGATACGGCTGCGGCCTGTGGTTGCGCGTGCCGCCGCTGTCCCCGGGAGAGCATACGCTGACGCTGCGCGGCAGCAGCGGTGAGTTCCGGACCGAAGCCAGTTACCAGCTCATCGTCACGTCCGAGTGAGGCGAGTTGAGCGAGGGACCGTGCCGCGAGACCTCGTGCGGACCGTGCTCCGGAACACCGAGAGGTGACGGCGACGACTCACGGAGCGCTCCGCTTGATCGACCGGGCAACGTGGCGTGGGCGGTTTTCCCGGAACAGGGACGAGTCACCACTCGGCACGCTCCCGCAACACCCTGATCACCTCCGCCAACCGGCTCATCCCTTCCCTGGCGCCCTCTTCCATACCGCTCTGCACCATCCCGTCGCGGTCGGCCACGGACTGAAACACCGAGGTCCCCACGTAACGGGTCGTTCCCGCGCCGTCCTCCCAGAGGGTGACGGTCTCGAGTGACACGTGTCCGGGCATCCCCTCGTACTCGAAGGTGGCCACTATCCGATGCGGTGGGGTGATGTCGTGGTACACGCCGTGGAAGCGGTACTCGACCCCCTCCTCATCACGACTGATGTAGTACCAGCTTCCACCGGTGGTGACGTCGTCACGCTCCACCGTGGTGTTGTAGTGCCGGGGTCCCCACCAGCGGGGCACCAACGTCGGCTCGGTGCAAGCGCGGAAGACGATGTCGCGCGGCGCATCGAACACCCTGCTCAGCACGATGTCCTGCCTGCCCGGCATCACGGTGATCTCGGTATCCGACATGGTCGATCTCCTCGCACGGCCTGGTTCTAATCTCCTCACCCCCGGAATGCCCGATCGGCGACATGATCGCACTGCGTGATGGGAGTGAATCGCGGCCGCCGCTCCGGGAGCCGCACAGGGCGATCGCCGGGACATTCCGGGACCGCGAGCGGCACGTGATCTTCACGCTGTCGAGCGAGTTGTGCGCACAGCCCGGCGGACAGGTGTTGACGGTAACCCCCCGAAAGGCCAACATTGCGTTATAAGCAATTCGGTGCGCAATAAGCAACAAGGTGCTATCGTTCGTGACACTGCGCTGTTGAGGTGCCACTGGTGCGGTTGCCCTCGGTGAAACCGGGGAACCACCGGGGCGGTCCACCGATCGCAAGGGAGCCATCGATGCGGATTCTCGTCGCAGACACCTTCCCGGAAACCTCCCTGGCCGAGCTCTCACGACTCGGGCACGAGTGCGTGTACCAGCCCGATCTCGACTCCGAACAGCTGCGTGAGACGTTGGGCGGCGCCGAGGTCCTCGTCGTGCGCAGCACTCCGGTCACCGCCGAAACCCTGGAAGCGGGCGACGCGCTCCGAATGGTGATCCGGGCCGGCTCCGGCACCAACACGATCGACAGCGCGGCCGCCGCGGGACTGGGGATTCACGTCTGCAACGTCCCGGGACGCAACGCGGTGGCGGTCGCCGAGCTGGCATTCGGCCTGCTGCTGGCGCTGGACCGCAACATCGCCGACAACGTCGCCGATCTGCGCGCCGGTCACTGGGACAAACGACGCTACTCGCGTGCGCGGGGAATCCACGGACGCCGCGTGGGCGTGCTGGGGCTCGGGCGCATCGGTCTGCGGTTCGCGGAGCGGGCCGTGGCGTTCGGTACCCAGGTGTACGCCCTGGACAACCCGGAACGGGACCGGCAGACGAGGGAGCGTGTCGAGGAGCTCGGGATCGAACTCGTCGCCGACCCGCACGAACTCGCGCAGACCTGTGACGTGCTGTCCCTGCACCTGCCGTTGACGGAGGCGACCCACCACATCGTCGATCGCGATCTGCTCGCCCGAATGCGATCGGACGCGATCCTGTTGAACACCTCCCGTGGCGAGCTGGTCGACGAGGACGCGTTGATCGAGGCCATGGAAAGCCGAGGAATCCGGGCGGGCATCGACGTGTTCCGCGACGAGCCTGAGGGCGGAACGGGAAACATCACGTCGCGGCTGGCAGCTCACCCCAACGTGTACGGCACCCATCACATCGGGGCCTCCACCGAGCAGGCGCAGCAAGCCGTGGCCGACGAAGTGGTACACATGATCGGGGCTTTCCGGGCGGGAACCGCACTGCACTGTGTCAACGAACAGCACTCACCGCCCGAGCGGGCCGGAGCCGCGGCGGTGTCGGCACGTTCCGGTGGTGTCTCATGAACGCCCCGCGCATCCAGCACACCCCTACCGTCTCCCGAAACAGCGATCACCATCCCGGTGGAATCACGGTACGCCACCCGCGGCTGCTGGTGCTCGACCAGCGAGGTGCCGCACCACTGGACGGCTCCATCGAGCCCGAACGGGTGAGGCGACTGCTCGACGGTGGCGGCTACACCCGCCCACCACGGCCCGCCGTGGTGGTCTACCGGCTGCGGGCGGGCAGGCACCAACAGACCGGCGTGGTCGTCGAGGTCTCGCTCGACGACTACCGGGCGGGCAGGATCCGCCGCCACGAGGCCACCAGGCCCGAGCGGGAACACCGCATCGAACAGCTCACCGAGGCAAGCGGCGTCGAACAGATGCCGGTGACGCTCACGCATCCGGACCGGCCGTATCTGAGCGAGCTCCTCGACGGAGTGACCGAACGGGAGCCCGATCTCCAGGCGGACGCCACCGGCGGGGTTCGGCACAGCGTGTGGCTGCGGCAGGACACCGTGCTGGCCAGGACAGTGCGGGAGGAGCTGGCGAGTGTTCCGGCGGTCTACATCGCGGACGGCCACCACCGGATGGCGGTCGCCGAGCGGAACGGCCGATCACACCGGCACTCCACGGAGGAGGATCCGCGCGCGTTCACGTTGGCCGCGTTGTTTCCCAGCAGCCAGATGCGCATTCTCGGTTACCACCGTTGTCTGCCGGCACACGGTGAGCTGTCCACGGCGTGGGTGCTCGAACGACTGGCGGCGCTGCCGGTGGTCACACGAGTCGAGGAATGCACCTCGACCGCAACGACCAATCCGGCACCGGGAGTGGTGTTGCTCCGCCTCAACGACCGGTGCTTCCGGCTTTGGCTGCGCTCATCCATCGGGCCGAACCAGGTGCGGGCGGGGCTGGACGCGGTGCTGCTCGACGAGCAGTTGTTGCCCGCCGTCTCCCGTATCGTCGATCCGAACGGACACCACGGTGAGAGTTCCGACGGCGGGGGAAAGTGCTGGTGCTCCTCCCGGAACGCGATCTGCCTGGTGCCACACCCACCAACGGTGGAACAGGTCATGGCGGTATCCGACTCGGGATCGGTGATGCCACCGAAATCGACCTGGTTCGACCCGAAGGCCGTTGCCGGGCTCTTCGCTCGCGAACTGCGCTAGTGGCTCGTCCAAGATCGTTGGCCGGGTAATTGTTCTTTGTGGTGATGGGGCAGGCTGGTTCTCACGTGTCGTGTGTGGGAGGTGGCGATGGCTCGTCGTCCGGAGGTGTTTGTCCGGTCGTTGTCGATGGAGGAAGGCCGCAAGGTCCAGCGGATCAGCCGTACGGCGAAGGACCCGGTCAAGCTGCGCCGGGCGATCGTGGTGCTGATGTCGGCTCAGGGCCAATCAGTACCCGACATCACGTCGTTGATGCAGGTCAGCGATGACTATGTGCGGGATGTGATCCACGCGTTCAATGAGCGGGGGTTCGATGCGCTGGACCCAAAATG
>NZ_FOMZ01000021.1 GCF_900112765.1 Actinopolyspora alba | reverse complement strand
AGTTCCTCAAGATCCTGCGAAAACGATGGCCAGGCGAGAAGCTCTACCTCGTCTGCGACAACTTCTCCCCACACCGCCACCCTGCGGTGCGAGCCTGGGTCTCGAGCAACGACATTGAGCTGGTGTTCCTACCCACCTACGGATCCTGGCTGAACTGGATCGAATCCGAGTTCACCGCCTTGCGCTACTTCACCCTCGACGGCACTGACCACCGCAGCCACGCCGAACAAAACGCCGCGATCCGCGCCTACCTACGCTGGCGCAACGCCCGCGCCCAACCCAAGACCGGATTCGCCAGAGACTCACCCATCCGCACCTGGACCCATTACCCCACCAAGGTTGCCTGACGAACCACTAGCTCCGATCCCGGCCGCGGGCACGAGATCGCCCGGCACGGCCGGTTGACGCTACCGATGCCCGATCGGGAGCGGGAGCATGTGCTCACCGTCAAACGTGGTGAGATCACCGAGCTGCGGCGGGTACTCGACGACATCGAACGGGTGAGCGCCCGAGCGGAACGACTGCTGTCCGAGCGGCGGACGCCGCTCCCGGCGGAGCCCGATCACGAAGCCGTTTCGGCATGGTCGATACGGGCACAACGATCCCACTGGGGATGGATGTGACACCGCTTGCTCGCTCACCGACCGGCAACCCGGATACGACTGTGGCGTTTGAGCACCACAACACGGGGAAACACTCGAGAAGGACATCCTGATGTGGCCGGGTGGGAAACGTCCCGGAGCACCCGGCGGGAAGACACCGGAGGTGAACGATGGGCACGGTACGAGAAATCATGCACCCGGGGGCCGACTGCGTACGCACCTCGGAGACCGCGGCCGACGCCGCCCGGCTCATGGCGCGTCTCGCGGTCGGCGCACTTCCCATCTGCGGCGAGGACGACAGGATCAAGGGCGTGGTCACGGATCGGGACATCGTGATCAAAGTGGTGGCCGAGGGACGGGACGCCGGGACGTTCCCGGCGGGTGATCTCAACCAGCAGGAGGCCGTCACGATCGGCGCCGACGATTCCACCGACGAGGCGATGCGCGTCATGAAGGAACACCGGATCCGGCGCCTTCCCGTGATCGACGGGGAACGCCTCGTGGGCATGATCACGGTTGCCGACATGGCACGCACCATGCCGGAGCCCCGGGTCGGAGAACTGGTCGAGTCACTGTCCGAGGCGTGAAGCGGGTGAAGTCCCGTGAACAGGACACGGAAGTTCGCGAGAACGTCCCCTCGCGGGCTCGCGCGATGGGGCTCGAACTCACCCGAACGGAGTCAGGAAGCGGTCACCCCGAACACCAGCCCCAGCAGGAAGGTCATCACCGCTGCTCCGGCTCCGATGGCGAGTTGACGCAGGGCGCGCGGCAGCGGGGCGGCTCCGGACAGCACCCCCACCGTGGCTCCGGTGAGCAGCAACGCCGAACCGCTCAACACCGCGGCTACCAGCACGGCGAGCAGGCCGTGGAGTCCGAGGAGAAACGGCAGTACCGGCAACAGCGCCCCGATGGCGAAGGCCGCGAAACTGGAGGCGGCGGCTTTCGCACCACTGCCGACCACTTCCCCACCGTCGGGCTCCTCGCCCGCCGGATGCTGTTCCGGAGGGGGTCGGCGCAGCACCACTTCGGCACGTCGTTCGGCCTCCGCGGCCGACATGCCACGTGCCCGGTATACCAGGGCGAGTTCATTGGCGTCCACGTCCAGTAGCGGCACCGCTCCGTCAGCGGTGTCGTCGGGCTTTCCCGCCGCGATGAGTTCTCGCTGCGAGCTCACGGACACGAACTCGCCCGCGGCCATGGAGAGCGCTCCGGCCAACAGCCCGGACAATCCGGTCAAAATTACCAGGGTGGTGCCCGCCCCTCCCCCGATCACACCGAGCACCAGGGCGAAATTGCTGACCAGACCGTCGTTGATGCCGAAAACGGCCGCTCGGAGCGTTCCGGACATTCGTGCCCGGCCCTGTGCGGCCAGCGCGCGTACCACTTCGCCGTGCACACGCTCGTCGGCGGCCATGGCCTCGGTGGCGTCGGCGGTGGACTCGTAGTTGGAACGGGTTTCGGCGCGCTGCACCAGCGCCAGCACGAAGATCCATCCGAATCCGCGAGCCAGGAAGGCCAACACCCGCATTCGGAACGTGGCGCGGCGCGGCTCACCGACGTACTCCCCGAGCAGGCGCCGCCAGTGCTCGGCGTGACGCTGCTCGGCCTCGGCCAACCGCGACAGGATCTCCCGTTCCGTGCCGTGCCTGCGGTCGGCGAGCTCACGGTAAACGGTGGCCTCGGCTCGTTCGTCGGCCAGCATCCTGCGCCAGGCCCGTAGTTTCGCGGCGGATGGCGGGGGGCTGTCGGCGGCGGGCTGCTCGGACACGACATCGAGGATGCCACCCGTAGTGGAAGCGGGCCGGTCGAAGCCCGAGCCGGAAGAGGCCCGATCCGAAAAGAAGCACGGCCCGAAAAGAAGCACGGTGCGTTCGACGAGGAGTTCCGGTCCGGACCGAAAGTCCGTACGCAGCGGTCCGCCCCGAAGATGCGGGGCGTGACACGCCGCGGCACGGTAACCAGCACGGTTGCCGATTCGGGGTTCCGGGGTAAGCATGGCGCTCGCAGTAGCCCCCGAGTGGAGGACCGCAGCCATGCGTTCGAGCACAGACCGAATCCTCACCACCCAGGCTGGAAGTCTGCCGCGTCCGGATGAACTCATCGAGCTCAATCGTTCCCGGGCCGAGGGCGGTATCGATGAACAGCAGTACCACAGCGGAGTGAACCAGGCCGTCACCGAACTGGTGGGACGGCAACGCGGTGCCGGAATCGACCTGGTCGGGGACGGGGAATTCGGCAAATCGGTGAGTCAACGGGTGGACTACGGAGCCTGGTGGTCGTACTCGTTCCAACGGCTCGGCGGTCTGGAGCTCGCCGATTCCTCGCTGTTCGAGACGAGCCACGGGGGACGGCGAGCCACCGAAGAAGTGGCCCTGACCAGTTTCGGGAATCGACGGGACCGTGTCAGGTTCGCCGAAGCATACGCTGACCCGACAGCGGGTGTGGAGGTCTCCACCAGTCCGATGAACTTCCCCGTGTGCCGAGGGCCGCTGACCTACGTCGGCCACGAAGCGATCAACGCCGACATCGCGAGGTTCAAACGTGCGCTGCGGGCCAACGGCCTGGAGGAAGGCTTCATGACGGCGATCGCCCCGGCGAGCTGTTCTCGGATCGGCAACGAGTACTACGACAGCCAGGAGGAGTTCCTCTACGCGTGCGCGGAGGCGATGCGGGAGGAGTACAAGGCGATCATCGACGCCGGTCTCATTCTGCAGCTCGACGATCCCGCCATCGCGGAGAACTGGGACCAGGTGAATCCGGAACCATCCGTGGCGGACTACAAGCGGTTCACCATGCGCCGCGTGGAGGCGCTCAACCATGCGATCCGTGATCTGCCCAAGGACCGCATCCGGTTCCACCTGTGCTGGGGCAGCTGGCACGGCCCGCACACCACTGATCTGCCGATGCGCGATCTCGTCGACGTCCTGCTCTCGATCGATGTGCGAGCCTACTCGTTCGAGGCGGGCAACGTCCGCCACGAGCACGAGTGGAAGGTCTGGCAAGACGTCACTCTGCCGGACGACAAACTGATCTTGCCCGGTGTGGTCAGCCACGCTACCAACGTGGTCGAGCACCCCGAACTGGTCGCCGACCGCATCGTGCGGTTCGCGGAATGCGTGGGGCGTGAGCGAGTGGTGGCCTCCACGGACTGTGGACTGGGTGGACGGGTCCATCCGCAACTGGCCTGGGCGAAACTGGAGTCGCTGGCACAGGGCGCGGAACTGGCGACCGAACGCCTCTGGCCCTGAGCGCGTGACAGCAGCGGCGCTTCCTCCGCCGCTGTCGCGGAGGAAGGCGTCGCGGTTGCGCTGTTCGGGCACGGAAACCTCGGAACCGTTCACGACAGCGGACGACTAACCTAGCATCGCCGATGATGGACATCTCCGGTTCCCAGGATGCGCTGTCGCTCTCGGACGCGGAACGGGAATGGCTGATTCGTTGGACGAGACTGCCGTCCACCTCGCAAGCGGTCGCGCTGCGCTGTCGCATCGTGCTGGAGTGCGCACGCGGGCTGTCCGACGCGAGCGTTGCCCGCGAAGTCGGAGCTTCCGCGCAGGTGGTCGGCAAATGGCGGCGACGCTTCCGCCAGGGACGGCTCGCTGCGTTGAAGGACCGGCCCCGTTCGGGGGCACCACGGTCGATCTCGGAGGAACAGGTACAGACGATTCTGGAGGCTGTACTGACCGAACCACCGCCGAACGGCGTCAGGTGGACCAAGCGCGCGCTGTCCAGCCGGGCCGGAGTGTCCCCCTCCTCGGTGATGCGAATTCTGTACCGACTCGGCATCAGCACCGCACAAACCGGTCGAACGAACGAAACCACCAGGAACGCCCCCTGGACGGCCCTCTACCTCGCTCCGCCGGAGTCGATCATGGTCATGGCCTTCGACGAGAGTCACGATCCCGACAACGGTGCGGGCAGGGTTTTCCCACCGGCTCCCGGTGACCACGACGTGGTGCTGCGTACTGAACTGGCGAACCGCCTCTCCCACCCCGCCGGAAACGACAGTTCGGGGAATCTGGTGCGGTTCCTCCGCGACCTGGAGAACCGAAAATTCGACAACCGCGACATCCACCTGATCTGTCACGGTCACGGAACTCGCAAGATCGAGGCGATCCGCCGCTGGCAGGAACAGCACTCCGGACTGCACCTGCACTTCACACCGGACAAGGAACTGTGGCTCCGGCTGGTGGAGCGCTACTTCACACCGCTGCTCACCTCCACCGTCTCCGACGGACGGTCACCGCTCACCGTGTTCGCGGCGGAGCTGCGCCGCTGGTCGCGGCAACGTGGCAGGGCGGACACGCTCACGTGGTTCCATCCTTGAGCGGAAAAGTCACATCGGGAAACACGAATTTGTGGTCCGCTCCGCCACGGAGGGCGATCACGGTCGCCTACATTGCCCGCCATGACGGAACGACAACCCGACGACGAGCACGAAGCGGACCAGTGCGGCACGACACGACGCACCGTTCTCGCCGCGTTCGGTGGTCTGGGAATCGGCACGCTCGCCGCGGGAACCGATCGGGCGCCGGCGAACGCGACCGGAGCCGCCGAGGCCACCCAGTCCGGCGGGCGATTTCAACCCTCCTGTGTGCTGGCACCGGAGCAGATGGAAGGTCCCTACTATCTGGACTACCGGATTCTCCGAAGGAACATAACCGAGCACAAACGCGGCATCGACCTGCTGCTGAACATCGTCGTGGTGGACGCCTCCAGCTGTGAACCGCTGCCCGGGATCGCGGTCGACATCTGGCACTGCGACGCGCTCGGCGTCTACTCCTCCTACACCGAGTACGACGACGGCGAGATCCCACCGCTGGACGAGACCGGGCACGCCGAGCCGACCGACCACACCACGTGGCTGCGTGGTGTGCAGCTGACCGATCGACGCGGTTTCGCGAATTTCCGCAGCATCGTGCCCGGTTGGTACCGGGGGCGGACCACACACATCCATATCAAGACGATCACCGGCGGACACCGCGAGGACGGCAGCTGGCGGGGCGGGAAGACCTCGCACACCGGCCAGCTCTACTTTCCGCGGGAATTCAACGAACGCCTCGCCCGCACCGAACCGTACTCGCACAACACCGTCCCACGCACCACCAACGCCGAGGACCTGCTGTACAACTCGGGTGACGAGGGCCCGATGACGCGATTGCGGATCGGGCGCGTGCCGGTCGGATCCGTCCGACCGGCGATCAGCGCTTCGATCGTGCTGGGCATCCACCCGGAAGCGACACCGCCGCCGGAGGGGTTGCCCCCAGGAGCGCAGCCACCGGGCTGAGCGAAGTTCGAGGAGGCCCCGACACGCTTGTCCGGGCCTCCTCGATCGCGCCGTCCGAGCACCCGGCGGTCGAGCCGCGGAGTGCTCGGACGACTCGGCTGGGAAGCTTCGCTCAGTGGGAGGAGGCTTTTTCCGCCCCGGCGCCGGTCAGGGAGCGCACCTCCATCTCGGCGTACTTGGCCTCGTCGTGTTCGCCGGAAAGCACGGTGCCGAGCCAACCGAGGAAGAACGAGGCCGGGATGGAGACCAGACCGGGGTTCTCCAGCGGGAACCACTGGAAGTCCACGCCGCTGAGCATGGCGGTCTCACTGCCGGACACAGCGGGCGAGAACACGATGAGCAGTATCGCGATGCCCAGACCACCGTAGATGCTGCACAACGCACCGGTGGTGTTGAACCGCTTCCAGAACAGCGAGTACAGAATCGTCGGCAGGTTCGCCGAAGCGGCGACCGCGAAGGCCAGGGCCACCAGGAAGGCCACGTTCTGGTTGCGGGCGAGGATGCCGCCGACGATTGCCACAGCACCGATCACCACGGCGGTGATCCGTGCGACGCGGACCTCCGCCTGCTTGTCGGAGACCTCGCCCTTCTTGATGACGTTGGCGTAGATGTCGTGCGCGAAAGAGGCGGACGCCGTGATCGTCAGTCCCGCCACCACCGCGAGGATGGTCGCGAAGGCCACGGCGGAGATGAAGCCCAGCAGGACCGAACCACCCAGCGCCTGGGCCAACAACGGTGCCGCGGAGTTGGAGGCTCCCGGGGCCTGGCTGATCGTCTCCGGTCCGACCATGGCGGCCGCGCCGTAGCCGAGCACCAGGGAGAACAGGTAGAACAGCCCGATCAGGAAGATGGCCCAGACCACGGAACGACGCGCTTCCCGTGAGGTCGGGACGGTGTAGAACCGCATCAGTACGTGCGGCAGACCCGCCGTGCCGAGCACCAGTGCCAGTCCCAGCGACAGGAAGTCCAACTTGCTGATCTCGGAGGTACCGTACTTCGCCCCCGGTTCGAGCAGTCGCTGTCCGTCGGCACCGGCCTTGTCCACCGCTCCCTGCAGCAGGGCCGAGAAGTCGAAACCGTACTTGGCGAGCACCCAGAGGGTCATCGCGGCGGCACCGGTTATCAGCAGTCCCGCCTTGATGATCTGCACCCAGGTCGTCCCCTTCATACCACCGACGAGGACGTAAATGATCATGATGACGCCGACGACGGCGATCACCAGGCTGACACCGACCGGGTTGCTGATTCCCAGCAGCAGTGACACCAGCACTCCGGCCCCGGCCATCTGGGCCAGCAGGTAGAAGAAGCTCACCGCCAGTGTCGAGGTCGCGGCGGCCGCCCGCACCGGACGTTGGCGCATCCGGAAAGCGAGCACGTCACCCATGGTGAACTTGCCGGTGTTGCGCAGCAGTTCGGCGACCAGCAGCAGCGCGACGAGCCAGGCCACGAGAAAGCCGATCGAGTACAGGAAGCCGTCGTAGCCGTACAGCGCGATGGCACCGACGATCCCGAGGAAGGACGCCGCGGAGAGGTAGTCACCGGAGATGGCTATCCCGTTCTGCGGACCGGAGAACGCTCGCCCGGCGGCGTAGTAGTCCGAGGCGGTTTTGGTGGTGCGACTGGCGCGCAGCACCACGACCAGGGTAACGACGACGAAAGCGACGAATATACTGATGTTGATGACGGGATTGCTGCCCTGCAGCCCACTGCTCTGCGCCAACTGGGTCATTCCGACCTCCCCTCGATCTCCTCACGGATCCTGCCCGCCACCGGATCGAGCCGCCGGTTCGCGAACCGCACGTAGATTCCGGTGATCACGAAGGTGGACACGAACTGCAGCAGTCCCAGTACCAGACCAACGTTGATGTTGCCGACGAGCTTGATCGACATGAACCCGTGGGCGTAGTCGGCGAGCAACACGTACAGCAGGTACCAGCTCAGAAACAGCACGGCCACGGGAAAGACGAAACCGCGCAACCTGCGGCGCAGGGCCACGAAGTCCGCGCTGGCGTGGGCCTCCTTCCACTGTTCGACCGTGGGGTCACGGGACTCGGACTCGTCGGTTGTCACGAGCGACCTCCTCACACGAAAGAGTGACTCAAGGCACACTAGGAAGAGCGCGCCGTGTTGGGGAGGCACGTGGGACGAATGGGCGAACCGTGCGACGAGCGGTGGATGAGCGGGGCGACGAACGAGACGAACGAGACGCTTCCGGAGAGGACGACGCGGGCGACGTGGAATCAGTCGCCGGTACTCACCGCCCGGATTCCGGCGTTGTCCGTTGGTCCAGATGCAGCCGCAGCATGGCCGACCTGGACCGCGGGGAGGCACCGCTTCGCAGTGAGACCAGCACCATCGTGCCGAAGGCGAGCGGTACCGCCCACGGCGCCGGTTGAGCCAGCAGAATCGCCCACCAGCCACGCAGCTCCGGACCGAACAGCGTCACCACGATTCCGGCCGAGGAACCGAGCAGTCCGACCAGTACGCCGCTGACAGCGCCCGCCGCCGTGAGCCGCCACCACCAGATCCCCAACACCAGCAGCGGGCAGAAGGTCGCCGCCGCGAGTGTGAACGCCCAGGTGACCAGAATGTTGGTTTCCAGCGGAGCCGCGAACAGCGCCAGCAGGATGACCACCGCGGCCGCGAGCAGAGCGGTACCGCGCAGTCGCCCCAGCCCCCCGGGCGCGAGGTCGTGCGAGACGGCTCCCGCGAGTACCAGTAACAATCCCAGCGAGGTGGCCAGGAACGCCGCGAACGCACCACCGGTCAACAGCACGGTGAACAGCGTGCCCACCCAACCGTCGTCCACGCGCGCGGGCAGCGCCACCACCACCGTGTCCGTTCCCCCGGACAGGTAAAGCCGCGGCAGCAGCACCCTGCCCAGAGCCCCGTAAACACCGGGAAACAGGTAGAACACGCTCAGCAGCCCCACCGTCAGAGCAGCGGTCCGACGCGCGGCCGCCCCATCGGGGGTGGTGTGGAACCGAACCACCACGTGCGGGAGCCCCATGGTCCCGAACATGGTGGCGATCAGTACCGCCCAGGTTCCGAACAGCGGATGTCCGGCATCGGCGACGTCCAGCAACGGAAGTCGCCATCGCTCTCCTCCCGGACGACCACCGGAACCGACGTGCGGCACGGGCTCGCCCGCCGGGAAGACGAGAGTCCGGCCCGCCCGCACCCGGTGCGTGCCCGGCTGCAGCACACGGTCACTACCGCCCGGACGATGGATCCGCGTCGGCTCGGTGATCCGGAACGTGACCCCGATGCGGAACTCCACACGGGTCCGTTCCTCGAAGCGTTCGAACTCCACGGGTCGCAACGCCTGTTGCCGGACGTCGGCTCCGGCGTGAACCGTCAACCACACGGCAGGCACGGCGAACAGCAACAGCTTCAGGCAGAACTGCACCGCCTGCACGTAGGTGGCCGCCCGCATCCCGCCGAGCGCCAGGGTGACGCTGATGACGACCCCGGCGACGACCACTCCGACCCAGTACGGCGTGGCGCTGACCGCGCTGAGCACCAGTCCCGCCGTGCGGAACTGCGGCACCAGGTACAGCACCGCGATCAGCAGCACCACCACGGCAGTCAGCTTGCGCAGCGCGGTGGAGGACAACCGGGCCTCGGCGAAATCGGGGACCGTCAACGCTCCCGAGCGCCGCATGGGGGCGGCGACCAGCACCAGCATCGCCACATAACCGGCTGTGAATCCGACGGGGTACCAGAGCGCGCCGGGCCCGTCCTTGACCATCATGCCCGCGATCCCCAGAAACGACGCGGCCGAGAGGTACTCACCGGAGACGGCGGCCGAATTCAGCAGCGGCGAGACCTGCCTGGACGCGACCAGGAAGTCCGAGGTGGTCCGCATCGCGGCGACGCCGCGCACTCCGACGAACAGGGTGAGCAGCACCACCGGCGCGACCGCCAGCACCGCCACTGTCATCGGTGCCGCTCCAGCAGCTCGGCACGCCGCAGCTGCCGCCACGCCAGCAGCACCATCGCCGGGAACGGGACGATCACCGGGATCAACCAGGCGGCCGGAATCCCCGCCAGCCGCGACGAGGTGACCATCGGCAGGTAGGCCTGCACCAGGGGAAGACCGAACACGAGCAGGACCAGCCCGGACAACGTGATCGCCCCGCGAAACCGCTGGGCGCGGTAGAGCCGGGTGGCCCGTTCCAGCTCGGCGGGCCCCAGCGGCGGCTCGCTCCAGTTGGTCCGTGAGACCCGTCGGACACGAGCCATCCGGGTCTGCGGACTCATGACCGGAACCCGTTTACCCTCGCTCATCGGCTTCCCCGGGACGCACTACCCAGCTCGACCCGTTGGGCCTGGTGCAGCAGCTTCTCGCGCAGTTCGCGCGCGTGCCGTCTGCTGACCGGGACATCACCGAGCTCGGTGTGCGCCACGAGACCACCCGCCGAGTCGCTGCGCAGCTCCTGCACCGCCTGCAACGCGACCAGAAAGCTGCGGTGCACTCGTTGGAAACCGGCCGAGCACCAGTACTCCGCCAGCCGTGAGATGGGCATCCGCACCACGTGCTCCCCCCAGGGGGTGTGCAGTCGGACGTAGTCACCGTCGGCGGACACGAAACGCACGTCACCACGGCGCACGTACTTGGTGCGACCGGCGGTTTCCACCGGCAGCGCGGGCATCGCGTCGGTCACCGGAACGTCCTGCTGTGAATCGGCGGCATCACCGGGGGAGGCCACCACCCTGCTCACCTTGGCCAGTGCCGCGGCCAGCCGTTCGGCACGTACCGGTTTGAGCAGGTAGTCGACGGCACCGATGTCGTATGCCGTCACGGCGTGCCCGTCGTAGGCCGTGACGAACACGATCACCGGCGGAGAACTCAGCCTGGTCAGCAGTGATGCGAGTTCGATGCCGTCGAGGCCGGGCATCGATATGTCCAGGAACACCACGTCGAACCGGTCGCTCTGTATCAGTTTCAGTGCCGCCAACGCCTCGTCGGCTCCCGTCACCTCGGCGACCTCGGGAGCGGCCCGCAGCATCTCGCGGAGCTCGTCCAAGGCGGGGCGAACGTCGTCGACAGCCAGCACTCGAAGTCCTCTGGTCATCGCGGCACCACTCCGGGTTGAAACATGGGCACCCGGAAAATCACCTTTGTCCCCGCCCCTCGCGCGGTCTCCACGACCAGGCCGTACCAGGCACCGTAGATGGATCGCAACCTGCGATCCACGTTGGCCAGGCCGACACTGTTCTCGGAACCACGACCGGCCAGTATCTCCTCCGCGTCGGTCGGGTCCATGCCCACTCCGTCATCCTCCACACTGATCACCAGATCGCTTCCGGCCGCCTCACCGGAGACCTGCACGAGGCCGACCCCGTCGGCTCCCCCGACGAAAGCCGGTTGGATCCCGTGCCGCACCGCGTTCTCCACCAAGGGCTGTAGTACCAGGTAGGGCACGGACACGGCCAGCACGTCGGGCGCCACACGGATCTGTACCCGCAGGCGACTGCCGAGCACCGCACGCTGCAGCGCGAGGTAGGTCTCGATGGCGTGGAACTCGTCGGAAACGGTGGCGTACTCACGGTTTCGCGCGAGCCCGTAGCGGATGAAATCGGCGAAATCGAGCACGAGCTCACGGCTGCGATCCGGCTCGGAGCGGATGAGAGAGCCGATCACGGTCAACGCGTTGTAGACGAAGTGCGGGGATATCTCGGAACGCAACGCACGCAGCTCGGAACGCGCTGCCTGCTCGGCGGTGCTTTCCAGCCTGCCGCGTTCCAACGAGTCCTCGATCCAGTCTCCGGCCCGGCTCACCGCGGACACCGACACACGACCGCTGACCAGCAGCACCCCCACGAGCTCAGCACTCGAGTGGAGCGGAACGGCGGTCAGCGGCGGTCGACCGTGCCGCGTCTCGGTGTGCAGCACTTTGTCGATCAACTCGGCCGCGCCTCGCGGATCGTTCGGAGTTCCCGCCCGCGCCCATTCACCGGACAGCCCGGTCAGCACCACCGCCCGGGCACGAAGCAGTCGCCGAAGATCCCGTGCGGCCGCTTTGACCCCGGTCCCGTTCAGACCTTCCTTGAGGTTCTTCGTAATGCGGTGCGCCGTGGCCACGCTGGTCATCGGATCGGGCGCTGACCACCCGGTCCGAGGCTCCGCGAAGCCTGGTGCTCGATCGGCGGGCACGGGCATGAACGCTCCTAGCACTGTCGAGACGGCCCGCCGGATACTAGTGCTTCGGCCACCCCCATCCGAAAGATGTTCATCGGACTCGGTCACCGAGACCTCGGGCGTGCTGTCCGTAGCTCCCGGAGGGGAGACGGTAGCGCCCTCGGGAGCGGTGGGAAAGGAGATTCCGGGCGGAATCTCGGTCCGGAACGATTCCGCGGAGTTCACTGCGAACACGCACGGAGGCGACGATTCCAGCTTATCGGAATATTCCATCCGGTGTGACGGGCACGAATTGATCCGGTCACAGGTATTCTCATGATCGCGACGGGGCGTAAAATGTACCGGCCGCGATCTCCGGACCCGTTCGCCGCAGGCGGAGGATTGATGACCAGATATTTTCCGCTGGTGTCGGCACTGGTGTGCTGTTACGTGGTGGCTGTGATCGCCGTTCTGGGATCCGGAGTACTCACCGCGGAATCAGCGCTGATCGTCGACGACGTGGCACAACTGATCAGTGGTAGTGGAGCGACGTTCGCCTGCTGGTGGCAAGCTCGGCACAACCACGGCGGTCAACGGCACTGGCGGGTGCTGCTGGGGTTCGGTACCGCGGGCTGGACCGCCGGCATGGCGGTATGGGCCTGGTTCCGCACCTTCGCCGACACACCGTTGCCGTCGCCATCGCTGGCCGATGTCGGTTTTCTGACCCTGCCGGTGTTCGCGTTGCCCGCCCTGTTGGTGTTCGCCGAGGACGGTCGACCCGTCAAGGGAATCACGGCGCGTTCCGCCCGAGCGGCGGCCCGCACCCGCGCCGTCCTCGTACTGGACGGCCTGATCGTCACCGGCTCGCTGTTCCTGTTGACCTGGGCGACCGCGTTGGGCGCCGTGGTGCGTTCGGGAGCACCGACCGCGTTGGGATTCGTGGTGGCGGTGGCGTACCCGGTTACCGATCTCGTGCTCGTGGTGATCGTCGTACTGCTCGCCTCCTTCCGACGCGCCCGCAACAGCCTGCGGTTGTTGCTGCTGGGTTCGGGCCTGATCGCCCTGTCGGTCTCCGACAGCATCTTCGCCTACCTGGTCAGCAGCGGCGCGGCCAGCATGAACCCCCTGTTCGACGCGGGCTTCGTGGCAGGACCGGCACTGATCGCGTTGGCAGCGATCGTCCCCGACGATCACGAAGCCGCGTCCGGGCACGAATGGCGGGAGCGCACCGTCGACTGGGCGCATCTCATGCTGCCGTACCTGCCGTTGATGGTGGCGGCCTCCTACACGACCGTGAAAACCGTGCTGGGAGCCGGAACGGACGACCTCGAAGTGGTCGGAGTCTTCCTGCTGTTCGTGCTGGTCGTCCTGCGACAGCTGGTAACTCTCATCGACAACGCCAAGCTGCTGGAGAAGGTACGGAACACCCAGGAGGATCTGGCCCATCAGGCTTCGCACGACCCGCTGACCGGACTGGCGAACCGCACGCTGCTCTACGAGAGACTGCACGACAGCATCACGCGCAGCAGCCGGACGCACTACCCGTTCGGACTGCTGTACCTGGATCTCGACGGCTTCAAGGCGGTCAACGACACCTTCGGGCACTCCGCGGGGGACACGCTGCTGCGCGCCGTGGCCGACAGGCTCCGCGAATGCGTGCGGGCGGCCGACACCGTGGCCCGACTCGGCGGGGACGAATTCGCCGTGCTGGTCGCCACGGAACGCAGGCAGGAGTCCGAGCTGGTCGGCGGGAGGGTGCTGGCGGCACTGCAACGCCCCTTCACGGTCGAGGGCCGAAGTCACACGATAGGCGGCAGTCTCGGGATCGTGCACTGCCCGGTCGACGAGGAGATCTCGGCCCAGACACTGCTGCATCACGCCGACGCGGCGATGTACGCCACGAAACAACGGCGCAAACAGCGGGGCGGCGAAACACCGCCCGAGGGGGCCGCCCCCGCCGACGACGAACCGGCCGGCTCGGGGGCGGTGGAAGAGGGAATGATCCGTGCTGCTCCGTCGGCTCACGACGAGCGGCCGGGTGCCGGAGCCCACTCCGTCCACGATGGCAACACCGCTCCGGGCGATCCCGCGGTTCCGGACGACCCCAATGTTCCGGACGACGGGATCTCGCTGCACAACTGATCTCGTCCCGCCCGTGCACAGTGGCTCCACGCGGCTGGGACCACGACGCGGAAAGCTGAGACTAGCCGCTACGAATCAGCTCGTGCGAACCGTAGTGGGCTGAACCGGCCACTACCCCGCGCGAGCAGCCGGTGGGCGCTTCGGGAAGATCGGGGAGACGACCGGAGCACCGCCGTCTCCCTTCCATGAATCAGTCCCTCCGCCTGGCTCAGTGTTTCGGCAACAACCCGAACACCGTGGACGTGGCCCCCGAACCGTTGCGATGAGCGGGCCCGCCCGCCAACACCCAACCGCCGGTGGTGGGGAGACGTTCCAGATTCGCCAGAACCTCCAGACTGATGCGGTGCCGTTTGTACAGCATCAGCGACACCCGGTACTGGTGGTCCGTTCCGACATCGGGGCTGAAGGTGTCGGTACCGAGGGCCCCGCGATAACCGAGTCGACCGGTTTCCAGCAGCCAACTCACCGCCTCGGGGGAGAACCCGGGGTGATGCATCCGGCCCTGTTCGTCGAGGTTGCGGAAAGCCGGGGTACCCCATTTTTCCTGCCAACCGGTCCACAGCACCACCGCGGCGTTTCGCGGAATCGGACCGTGCCGCCGTTCGAACCGCCACAGGTCCTCCACCGTGACAGCGTGGTCGGGATCCCGTTCGGCCTCGCGACGAACATCGATCTTGATCGCCGGAAGCAGCAGGTCCTCGGGGTCCAACTCGTCGGCACCGGGTTCACCCGCGTTGAAGTGACAGGGGGCCCCGAAGTGCGTCCCGGTGTGCTCACCCTCCTGCACGTACTGCAGGTAGAACCCGTCCTGTTCGAGCGTGGCCACGGTGCTCAGGGTGAATTCCGGATCCCCCGGATAAATACTGGTCGTTTCCGGATCGTTGACATGCGAGAGGTTCACCAATCTCATGTCGCCCGGGTCGAATCCCGGCCGGCGACCTCCACCACCGGACTCGGCGCGAGCGGAACGCGCCAACCCGACCGAGGCGGCCAATCCCGCACTCCAACTCACCAGTTTCCGCCGTGCGAACAAACCATCCGTCCCTTCCGGAAGAGCTGTCGATCACTCGTCCGATGTCGTGAGACGACGAGATCCGCTCACCGCGAGCACGCTCGTCGTGTCCGAATCGGACATCGTACCGGCCGTGCTCGTCCGACAGCGCGGCACTACCGAGGGGCAGCACGACACCACCCGACGAACACGGCGGGGCTCACGCGACAGGGGCCGCGCCACGCGGTCGCGGAAGTCCGTCCAGCATCACCGGCAGGGTGGCGTGTCCGTTGGCGATGAAGCCTCCTGCGGGCCGGAGTTCGGAACCCCCGACCGCGAGTCGCATCCCGGGAAAGCGCTCGAACAGGGCGGGCAGCGCGACCTCTGCCTCCAGTCGCGCCAGTGGTGCGCCGAGACAGTAGTGCGCGCCGTGCCCGAACGCCAGGTGATCCCCGTTGTCCGGCCGAGTGACGTCGAACTCGTCGGGGCGCTCGTAGCGCTCCGGATCACGTCCCGCCGCGGCGTAACCGGCCAGGATGGGCTCACCGGCGCGAATGACGACACCGTCGAACTCGATGTCCTCGACGGCGTACCGCAACGGAACGTTGGCCAGCGGCGCCTGCCACCGCAGTGTTTCGGTGACCACCTGCTCCCAGGAAACGGAGCCTTCGCGGACCATGGCCAACTGGTCGGGGTGGCGGAGCACGGCGGTTATCGCGTGGTCGAGCAGATTCACGGTGGTCTCGTGTCCCGCTCCGATCAGCAGGATCAGCGTGTCGACCAGCTCACGCTCGTCGAGCCGGGACTCGTTCTCGTCCCTGGCCCGCAACAGCACACTGGTCAGATCATCGGCGGGCTCGGCGCGTTTGGTCGCCACCAGCTCATTGAGGAGTGTATAGAGTTCGTACTGGGTGGCCTGCACCTGCTCGGGTGTGGCCGAGGTGTCGAACACACCGTCGACGACGCGGCGCAGTGCGGGGCGGGCATCGTCGGGCACACCGAACAGGTGACAGATCACGGAGATGGGCAGCGGATAGGCGAACCGCTCGCGGAGATCGACACCGCCCCGCGTGGGCAGGGCGGCCAGCTCGTCGAGCAACTCGTTGGTCTTCGTTTCGACGAAGGGACGCATCGCGGCGATCCGGCGCGGGGTGAACGCCTTGGAGACCAGCGAGCGGAGTCTGCGGTGCTCCTGCCCGTGCGCGGTGAACATGTTGCGTACCGCGACCCAGCTCGCCAACGCCCAGTCATCGGGGATCTCGCCGTTGATCCAGCTGGGCCAGTGTTGGCGGGGATCCTTGGAAACACGGTTGTCCGCGAGTAGCTCCCGTAATCGCCGGTGACTGGTCACCGACCAAGCAACCACTCCCCCAGGTAGTTCAACGCGCGCCGCGGGGCCTTGGTCACGGAGCCGGCGCGCTTCGGTGTGGACGTCGTCTCCGGTGGGATCCAGGACGTGTGGGCAGGACGATTGCTCCATCGGCCGCTTTCTCCAGGTGTCTCGTCACGACTGTCGGTCTCCTGGACAGGCGGGAAGTGCACCGGCAGCGCGGTCAGAGCACGGTGGAACGGCCCGGGTCGCCACTCCAACTCGTCGGCGGGCACAGCCAAGTCCATGTCTGGCAACGTATCCAAAATGGTCTCGATCGCAACAGAGGCGATCAATCGGGCCGTGTCTCTCGCCGGGCAGGTGTGCGGACCGGCGCTCCAGGCCAGATGTGCCCGGTTGCCGTCGCGGCGGGTGGAGCGCAGGGCGGGATCGGTGTTGGCCGCGGCTATACCGATCACCACGGGCTGGTTCGCGGGAAGCGATCTGCCCGCCAACTCGACCTCGCGTGTCGGGTAGGTGATGGCGTAGTTGGCCAGCGGCGGTTGTTTCCAGAGCACTTCGTCGATGGCGTCCTCCACCGGTAGCCGTCCTCCGGAAAGATCGCCCGCGAACCGGTCGTCGGCCAGCCACAACCGCAGCGCGTTCGTGATCAGGTTCTGCACCGGTTCGGCACCGGCACCCATGAACACCACGAGCTGCTGCACCATCTCCTCGTCGTCGAGATCGGCCTCGTGCTCGAGCAACCAGGTGGTTATGTCGAACGAGGGCTGCTCGCGACGCAGTGCGATCAGCTCCGCGATGCACTGGCCGAGCTCCCGGTTGGCCCGTTCGGTGTCGATCCCGTCCCACAGGGCGGTCATCGCGTCGACCATGCGGGTGGTCAGTTCCGGGGGACTGCCGAACAGCCTGTTGAGCACCAGCAACGGCAGCACCCGGGCGTACTCGGCGAGCAGGTCTGCCTTCCCTGCGGGACCGAAGTCCCGGATGAGGCTCTCGGCGCTCTCGGTCACGTACCGACGCAGCGTCACGGAGTCGACCCGGCTCAGGCTGTCGGTGATCGCCTGCCGCAGCCGGTCGTGCGCCGGGCCGTCCTGGAACAGCACATTGTCCCGGTACATCATCATCGCCACGACCGGGCTGTCGGCCGGCGCCTCACGCTGCCACGCACGAGAGTCCTTCGGGAACGTCTCGGGATCGCGCAGCACCGAAAGGGCGGTCTCGTGATCGAGCACGAGCGTGGCGGGGACTCCCGGAGCGAGCTCTACCGAGGCGAGTGGCCCCTGCTCGCGCAGCTCGGCGTACACACCGTCGGGGTCGGCGGCGAACGCCTGATCGTGGATCGGCGTGGGGTCGGCGTGCATCGGACAACCGGACAGCACTGCTGTCTCGTCCCGGTCGGTTTCGGTCATGCGGACTCCTGGGCGTGTTGCAAGGGTGAGGCGAGCACGTGCTCCACCAGGGAGATCATCGCTCGCGCGGTGGCGGAGCGATCACGAGCGTCACAGGTGACCAGCGGAATCTCGGGCAGTAAGTCGAAGGCCTCACGTAATTCCTCGTGGGAGGGAATGTCGACACTGTTGAAATCGTTGATCGCCACTCCGTAGGGCAGTCCCCGCTCCTCCAGCACGCTGATCACGTCGAAGGACTCCTCGAGGCGTGCCACATCCGCCAGCACCAGCGCCCCCAACGCCCCGTGGGCGAGGTCCTCCCACATCGACAGGAAACGCTGCTGGCCCGGCGTGCCGAACATGTACAGCACCACCCTGTCGCTCAGCGTGCGACGGCCGAAGTCGAGCGCCACCGTGGTGGTGGTCTTGTCCGTGATCCCGTGCAGATCGTCGACGACCGCACCGTCACGGGTCATCGTCTCCTCGGTGTGCAACGGCTCGATCTCGGACAACGTGTTGACGAAGGTGCTCTTGCCGACCGCGAACGGCCCCACGACCAGAACCTTGACGGCGGTACGGACGCTGTCCGGCAGATACACCTCACCGGAGGGCTCTGAGCCCATCAAGCACCTCCTGCAGTAGTTCGCGGTCCGGCCCGTGCTGCTGCCACTCGGTCGACAACGTGGCCAGATGCCCCTGATCCACCAGATCCGCCACGAGCACCCTGGTGACGCTGGCCGGTAATTCGAGATGGGCCGCGATCTCGGCGATCGACAACGACCCGCCGGAGCACAGCCGCAGGGTCCGGCGCTGCTCCGGCGAGAGCAGCGCGGGATCGGCATGCCGTGTGGCCTGGATGAGCGTGGTGAGGTCGAGAGTGTTCCTGGTCGGGTGAGCACGTCCCCCGGTGATCAGGTAAGGGCGTACCAGCGACTCCCGATCTCGCCGGCGAGGCGGACTCATGATCGGTCACTGTCCCCGGATCGGGGCAGGGTTCCCAGTTCGGATCCCAGCTTCTGCACCACCGCGTGGAACCGCTGGGTTGCCGGCCCCATGTCGACCTTCTTGGTGGTCGACACGCCCATGTAGGCATGGGGACCGGCGGCGATGAGAAAGATGTAGCCCGTGTCGAACTCGATGAGCGTCTGGTTCCACGTGGGCTGCGCGCCGCAGAACTCCGTGGCCGCGGCGGAGGAACCGCGCAGCGAGGCCAGACACGCCGCGAACCGGTCGGCGTCGGCCTCACCGATGTCTCCCGTGGCCGTGATCACCAATCCGTCTCTGGCTAAGACCACGGCGCTGCGTACCTCCGGCAGCAGCACGTCGTCGAGCATCCAACGGAGTTCCGGGCGCCGGACGGTGTTCGTACTCATGCGTGGGGATCCTCATCCTCGTTCTCACCAACGGACACGGCACTGCTGGAGTCACTGGCCTGCTGCCAGGCAGCCAACCCGGCGGCGCTGTCGGAGTCCGCCGGCGGTGCCGAGTCGGGTTGTGCCGCGGTGGTTTCCCGTGTCCTGCGACTGCGTTTGGGCAGTCCTCCCGAAGTGCGCTGCCGAGCACGGGTGGACTGCTCGTCGTCGCCGGCCGACTCGGTGGCCGCCTCCTGGCGAACTTGGCTCTCTTCGGGGGTCTCGATGTGGGTCAGCAACTCGTTGGGGACGAACACCACTGCCCGCATCCCGCCGTAGAGCGGTGGAGCGTCCACGGAGACGGTCAGTCCGTAACGGACGGCCAGCAGCCCGACGACGGCGAATCCCACGCGGGGCGGATCACCGATCTCGTCCAGGGCGATCTCCTGCTTCGACAACAGCCGTTCGGCGCGGCGCCGTTCCTCCAGCGGCATGCCGACTCCCGCGTCGTCGATCGTGATGGCGACGCCGTTGTGGGCGTGCTGCACCCCGACCGCGACCTGGGCGTACGGCGGGGAGTAACGCGCGGCGTTGTCCAGCAGCTCCGCCACCAACAGGACCAGCGGTTCCACCACACGAGTGATAACGCCGAGATCGCCGACGGAATCGCCCTGTGTGCTGGGGCTGTAGGCGCTCACGGAGATGCGCTGGTAGTCCCTGATCTGCGACTGGGCACCGCGGAGAATGTCCTGCAGACTCGTCGCCGAACGTTGCTGTCCGATCCAGGCCCCGAACAGCACGGCGAACCCCCGCAGCCGCCTGCTGAGCTGGGAACCGGCGTGGTCGATGGTGTAGAGATCGGCGAGCACATCGGCGTCGTCGTGCCGGTGCTGCATGTCCGACACCGCCATGTGCTGTTCGGAGGCCAGCCCGCGCACGGTGTCCAACACACCGGTCAGGGTGCGTCGTGAGGAGTGTTCGGTGTGCTCGCGAGTGGCACGCACGATCCGCTCGATCACGTCGACGAGCTCGGCGAGCGAGTCGGAGGCGAACGTGCCGTCCTCCTGCCGCAACGGACCCGGCACCGGTGCGCTCGACATCCCGTTGAGGGATTCGGCCAGCGCGGGCAACCGCTTGGTCCTCAGGTGTTCGAGCTCGGCGAGATGCTGCTCACGCTCCCGAACGAGCTCCATTATCCGCTGTCGCTGGCGCGCGATGGCCGCCGCACCTGCTACCGCCAGGGCGGTCAAACCGGCGGCGCCCGCCGATCGCACCACCGACGCGACACTCCAACGGTGGCGGGGCGAGGTCTTTGGGTGTTGTGTTGTCATGCGTCCCTCGTGAACGAACGTGCGGGGCACCATGCGTCATGGCAGCCACGGAGACGACACCGCCGTCGCCGGAGCTGGTCCGCACCCGGCGACTTGAGATCCACGATGGGCTCGCCCGGCACAACTCCGGCGCGGTGAGGTGGTCGCGGGCAAGATCGTACGCAACCACCGGAATCACTCCTAGCGGCGGCGGGCACTAATACCGATCGGAGCACCACTAGAGTGTGAAAGACGTGTATCCATCCACACAGGATCACTTATTCGCCGGAATACCCGAAGCGACATGTTCCGGAAACTTCGCGGGACTTACCGGGAAGGGACCGGCGAATCCGAGGACGGGACGCGAAAGACGCCCGGATCCGCTTCGGAAATCCGCGACAAAGCTCGCACCGAGCTCGCGCACGGCTTCGGAAGCGGCACTCGTCCGGGCCGAACGGTTCAACCGCGCTCGACGGCCGCTCGCAGCGCGTGCAACGTGCGCTCGATGTTGCGTTGATTGGCTTCCTGCCTGTGGGTCTCGCCGGTGGTCTCGGCGCTGACCGGGGTGTACCAGGCAGGACGACGATCCCAGGCACTCTCCACCACGCGACAGCCCGCATCGGTGGAACTGAGCTCGAAACGCCAGTGCGAGACCGGTGTGTCACCGTCGTCGACATCGAATGCGAAGCATTGTCCACTTTCGGCTACACGCACAGTAGCCACTGTCGACCAGGTTTTATCACCGTTCCGGTTGAAGCCACGAAAACGAACTCCCGGGCGTGGAGATGATTCGTCCAGCCAGGTGCAGGACTCGAGCTCCTCGGAGACTTCGGCGAGCACGTCGAGATCGGTGAGCATCCGGTAGACGAGCTCGGGCGGAACCGCCATCTCGAGCTCAGCGCGGGCTGCGGGTTCCAGCACCACGACCTCCTAGTACGAACGACCCTCCCCAAGCTAACCCGCCGTTGGCGGGTGACTCTCGCCCGAGAGACCACCGCCACCAACAGCCGCACCGGAACCGGGATCGGGATCGATACAGTTCTCGAAACCGGGCGCCGAACGGACGGACGCGAATGTCTGCTCTGCATGGAACGGCCCGATAGAGGACGATAGTGCCGGGCCCCAAGCGTCCCGGTGTCCTCACCGCGGGCGCCCCGCAGCGCTCGGGGATGGTGATCCACAGTGATTCGAGATTACATCAGAACACATACGAATCCCCCGGTCTTCATCATCTCGGGGATCGTGGCCATAGCATTCGTGTTGTGGGGCGTGCTGGCACCGGCGAACGTCGACACGGTAGCGAGCAACGTCAACAGCTTCATCACGACCAACTTCGGCTGGCTCTACATCCTGTCGGCCACGCTGTTCCTCGTCTTCGTGGTCGTGATCATGCTGAGCAGGTTCGGCAACATACGGCTCGGCCCACCGGACTCCAAACCGGAGTACGGCAGGTTGCCCTGGTTCGCCATGCTGTTCACGGCAGGCATGGGGATCGGGCTGGTCTACTTCGCGGTCAGCGAGCCGGTCTCGCACTACCTCAACCCGCCCACCGGTCCCGGCAGCACCGAGGCGGACGTCGCCGAGGCGATGAACCTCACTTTCTTCCACTGGGGACTGCATCCCTGGGCGATCTACATCGTACTGGGACTGTCGCTGGGTTACTTCGCGTTCCGCAGAGGAATGCCACTGCGCCCTGCCGCGGCGTTCTATCCACTGATCGGCGACCGCATCTACGGCTGGGTGGGACACCTGATCGACATCCTGGCCGTGTTCGGCACGCTGTTCGGCCTGGCCACCTCGCTCGGGATCGGTGGTCAGCAGGTGGGCGCCGGGCTGGAAACCCTGTTCGGCATTCCGAACACGGCCACGCTGCAGGTGATCCTGATCCTGGCCATCACGGCGATCGCGGTCGTGTCGGTGATGCTCGGCATCGACAAGGGCATCCGCAACCTGTCGCTGATCAACCTGTGGCTGGCGTTCGCCCTGATGGTGTTCGTGTTCGTGGTGGCCTCCTCGCGCGACATCGTCAACGCACTGGCGAACAACATCGGCACCTACTTGCAGAACCTGCCGTTGACGAGCTTCGAGACCTACCCGGGCAACGCGGAGGCCCGGGAGTGGCAGGCCGACTGGACCCTGTTCTACTGGGGGTGGTGGATCTCCTGGTCCCCCTTCGTGGGAATGTTCCTGGCCAGGATCTCGTTCGGACGTACGATTCGGCAGTTCATCGCCGGCGCCCTGTTCGCACCGGTCGGGGCCTCGATGGTGTGGCTGACGGTGTTCGGCGACGCGGCACTGCAGCGACTTCGTGCCAACCCGAACAATCCCCTCGCCGACGCGAGTTCGGAAACCGCGATGTTCGTGCTGTTCAACCAGCTACCGGTGGTCGAGGCAGTCAGCATACTGGCCTCGGTGCTGGCGATCATCGTGGTTGTGCTGTTCTTCGCCACATCCTCGGACTCCGGGTCGCTGGTGGTCGACATCCTCACCAACGGCGGTGACCCGCGTCCGAGATGGCAGCAGCGGCTGTTCTGGGCCGTGCTGGAAGGCGTGATCGCCGCGGTGTTGTTGGCCGCGGGAGCGGTCAGCGGGGCGGACGCGCTGAGTGCGTTGCAGACCGCCTCGATCGTGGCCGGACTACCGTTCTGCATAGTGCTGCTGCTGATGTGCGTGGGCCTGAGCAGGGCACTCAATCAGGAACGCCGCACACTGCCCCGAACGGAGGAGCCCAGCCCTTTGGTCGGTCTCCGGGAAAGCACGACCAGACGGACGAGAACGGGACCGACCGGTGAGCCGGGCGGAGGTAGTACGACGGATATCTCCGAGGAGGACACCCGACGAAACGATTCCGGTCGCGATCAGGAGTGACTCCACGGGGCGAGCACAACGGCCGGTCGGACCTCGCCCAGGTCCGACCGGCCGCTTCACCACGAGCGGAACCGAGAGCTCACGTCACGTAGGGCCACCCCTGGGAGTCCCAGCCGAGCAGGTTGATACCCAGCTTGTGCGCGCCGGAGTCGTTGGCGTCGTAGTAGTGGTAGACGAGCAGGCTGCCATCGCTGTCGTGCATCACGCTCTGTCCACCGGGCCCGATGATGTTGTCGTGACTGCCGAGTATTCGCGTACCACCGCCCTGCAGCATGGGGGTTCCGGAGCGGTCCACATAGGGACCGGTGGGCGAGGTGGAACGTCCGACCACGACCCGGTACGTGCTGTCGGTACCCTGACAGCACTGCCCGAAAGAGGTGATCAGGTAGAAGTAGCCGTCGCGCTCGACGATCTCCGGAGCCTCGACGGCGTCCGAGGCGGGACCGCTGGCGAGATGGTACAGGGTTCGGTCCGTATCGTGCTGCTTTCCGGTGGCGGGGTCGAGCCTGATCATGCGGATCCCGCTCCAGAAGGAGCCGAAGGCCAGCCACCACTTTCCGGAGCTGTCGACGAACAGGTTCGGGTCGATGGCGTTGTGGTTGTCGCCGGTGGTCGTGCTGTAGACGATGCCCTGGTCCTGCCAGTCACCGGGCGCCGCGGTCGTGCTGGTGGCCAGACCGATCGCAGAGTGGTTGGATCCGAACGAGGAGGCGGCGTAGTACAGCCAGTACCTGCCGTTGTGGTGGGAGACGTCCGGGGCCCAGATCTCGCCCTCGGAATTGTAGTCGTGGATCCAGGACGGAAGACTGTCGAACGCCGAACCGGTACGTTCGAAGTCGACTCTGTCGGTGGAAAGGCGCTGCTGTATCCCGCCACCGGTGGAAAACAATCGGTAGCCGGAATCCGTACGCACCATGGATGGGTCGTGTGCGCCGATATCGCCGGTCACGGCACCGGGCATCGGGTAGTCCGCCGCGGCGGCGCCGGGAGCAGCGATTCCGAGGCTCGTCAGCAAAGCGGCGATAACACCCGCTGTCCGAAGCGGAATTCGTTTGGTGAACATGGGCTCCTCAAAGGTTGTCCGTGCTCGGCACACTAGGAATCACGCGTTCACCTGACCGGCCGTGACACGCTGATCCACTCGACCGGGCAATGTGAGCCACCCGAACGCGGTAGCCGATCGTCCCGAAACCGGCCGTCCGAAAAGCCGAACACCGTTCGGGCAACTTAGGACGAGGTGACGTCCCGGTCAACACAATCTGACGCACAGCGTCTTTTCAGCGGTGCCCGGTACCGCCGAGTCGGCGCAGCCGCGTACCGAATCGGCGGATGTCTCCCCGCCCACCTTTCGAAGCCCGAATCCTCTCCGGGAAATCGCACGGCTCCCGCCGTTGATCGAGCGGGTGAGCCCTCGAAGAGAACTGGGATCAGTCCGCCGCACGCGGCGAAATCACGCGGAAGGTTCCGCCGAACGCGGGGAGGAACGGCGGCGGCGAACTCCTACCGCTCATCTGGTCTGCAACAACGGCACGGCGGGAGCCCCGCTGGGCAGCATGTACTTGCCGATCATCAGCGGCGTGCTGTCCCCGCGGACCACCTGGGTGATCAACACCACCGGGGTGTCTGCCGGACGCCGGAAGGCCGCACCGCGTTGCCCTCCCAGCACTGTCGCGGTGATCCCGCTCGACCCGCGCAGCGAAAGCCCGGGAGAGCGCGAGGTCAGCACGTCCAGCATGGTCCTCGGCTCCTCCGAGGCGACACGCAACGCTTCCGGCAGGTCCGGATCCAGCTCGCCGAGGGTCTCGTCCGGCAGAATCCATTCCTGGACCAGGCAGGCGGGCGAACCCTCGACGTCGACGATGCTCTCCCAGAACCGGATCTCACTGGCCGCGGGGACCGGCAGGTGCTGCAGCACCAGGTCGGTCGGTTCCTCGGTGGAGCGGGCCAGCGCACGAACGCCTGTCGTCTCGGCCCCCAACAACTTCTCCACGGAGCCCAGGCGTTCGAACCCCCGCTGCGGGGTTCCGGTACTGACCGTGCGCCCCACCCCCCGACGAACCGTGATCACCCCGTCCTCCTGCAGCAGGATCAGCGCCTCCCGCAGCGCCGGGCGACTCACCCCCAGCTCGCCGGCGAGTTCGGGTTCGGACGGCAGTGCCGAGCCGGGTGGGTAGTGTCCTTGGCGGATGGCGTCCACGATCCGCTCGTAGAGCTCCACCGACGGTCTGCGCTGTGATCCACGACTGCCCGGCACACTTCACCTCATTCGGAACTTTGTCAGACAAGTTAGTTCCGAAGACACACTCCGGTCAATCAGCCCGGCCGAACCGGGAACACAACAAGACGACCATGCGAAACGCCGATCGCAAGCAAAGTTTGACACGAAAGCGGCGCGAGGTGTAGACACTCGACCAATCAAACTTGTCTGACAACATTGCGCAAAGCAGAAGGAGCACTGATGCGAGGGATGACCACCGGCCCCACGGACGAACAGCTCGTGCAGGCTCCGAAGGTACTGCTGCACGACCACCTGGACGGTGGCCTGCGCCCGCGGACGGTCGCCGAACTCGCCGCGCGGAACGGCTACGAGCAGCTGCCGAGCACGGATCCCGAGGAGTTGGAAGCCTGGTTCGCCGCGGCGGCCGAGGCAGGCTCGCTGGAGGAATACCTGGAACGTTTCGCCCACACTGTCGGGGTGCTGCAGACTTCGGAGGCACTGCACCGGGTCGCGGCGGAGTGCGCCGAGGACCTCGCCGCCGACGGGGTGGTATACGCCGAGATCCGTTATGCCCCCGAACTGAGCACCCAGGGCGGTCTGGAGTTGGACCAGGTGGTCGAGGCCATCCTGGCCGGATTCGCCGAGGGCGCGAACCGTGCGGCGCGGCACGGCGGGCGAATCAGGATCGGGCTGCTGCTGTGTGCCATGCGACAGGCCTCCCGTTCCTCCGAGATCGCCAGGCTGGCGGTGCGTTACCGCGACGAGGGCGTGGTCGGTTTCGACATCGCCGGCCCGGAAGCGGGCCATCCACCCACCCAGTCGTTGGAGGCGTTCGAGTACCTGCGCCGTGAGAACTTCCACTTCACCATTCACGCGGGCGAGGGGTTCGGGCTTCCCTCCATCTGGGAAGCGATCCAGTACTGCGGCGCGGCGCGCCTGGGGCACGGAGTTCGGATCCTCGACGACATCACGTTCGACGAGCACGGAACAGCCCACTTGGGACGGCTCGCCTCCTTCGTGCGGGACCGGCGGATTCCGCTCGAGATGTGCCCACGGTCCAACGTGCACACCGGGACGGTGAACTCCCTGCCGGAGCACCCCATCGCCCTGCTGCGGGGGCTGCACTTCCGCGTGACGGTCAACACCGACAACAGGCTGATGAGCCAGACCAGCATGAGTGGTGAGTTCCGCGAGCTCATCGACACCTTCGGCTACACGCTGGACGATCTGCAGTGGTTCACGGTCAACGCGATGAAGTCGGCGTTCCTGCCGTTCAACCAACGGCTCGCGCTGATCAACGAGGTGATCAAACCCGGTTACGCCGCACTCCGTTCGGAGGCGCTGTTCGGCAGGGTCGACGACTCGGTGGGTCCGGTGGCGGCTCCCTCCGGAACCGGCGAGTGAGTTTCGGCGGCCGGAGGCCTAGTGGGTGAGCGAAGTGGTTTCCGCACGAACGGGATCGCCGTCGGCCCCGAGCGGGGTGCCCGCGGCGTCCCGGTGAGCGACCCCGCGGAAACCGCGGAGTCGAAGACTGTTGCCGACGACGAACACCGAGCTGAACGCCATGGCCGCCCCCGCGATCATGGGGTTGAGCAGTCCCGCCGCGGCCAGCGGCAACGCGGCCACGTTATACCCGAACGCCCAGAACAGATTGCCCTTGATGGTCCGAAGCGTGCGCCTGGACAGCCGGATCGCGTCCACCGCGGCGCGCGGATCGCCACGCACCAGCGTGAGATCGCTGGCCTCGATCGCCACGTCGGTACCGGTCCCCATCGCCAGTCCCAGGTCGGCACGTGCGAGCGCCGCGGCGTCGTTGACCCCGTCACCGACCATGGCGACCACGCCGCCCCGGTCCTGGATACGCCCGACGACGTCGACCTTGTCCTCGGGCATCACCTCGGACCAGACCTGCTCGATACCGACGCGGGCAGCGATGGAGCGGGCTACCGCGTCGTTGTCACCGGTCAACAGCACGGGGGTGAGTCCCAGCTCGCGCATTCCTCGCACGGCCGGCGCGCTGCTGGGTTTGACGGTGTCGGCGACGACCAGCACGGCGCGGGCCTCACCGTCGCGGGCCACCACCACCGCGGTCGAGCCGTCCCGTTCGGCGGCCCGCTTGGCTTCGGCGAGTGGCCTCGGCAGCGTAATGCCCCGCTGCTCGATCAGCTGGGCACGCCCCACGAGGACGGTGTGGCCGTCGACGGCTCCGTGTACGCCGAGTCCCTCGACGTTGCCGAATTCCTCGATCGCGGGAAGCGGACCCACCCGCTCGGCGGCGCCGCGAGCGATGGCCCGGGCGATCGGGTGCTCCGAACCGTTCTCCAACGCTCCGGCCAAGGCCAACGCCTCGGAATCCGAACCGTCCTCGGTGGTGTGGACCGAGAGCAGCTCCATGTCGCCCGTGGTGATCGTTCCGGTCTTGTCCAGCACGACGGTGTCCACGCGGCGAGTGGACTCCAGCACCTCGGGACCCTTGATCAGGATTCCCAGCTGAGCCCCTCTGCCGGTACCGACCAGCAGTGCCGTGGGGGTGGCCAGTCCCAGGGCACAGGGGCAGGCGATGATCAGCACGGCCACGGCGGCGGTGAACGCGGTAGTGACTCCCCCACCGGCGAGCAGCCAGTACAGCAGCGTACCGAGCGCGAGGACGATCACGATCGGCACGAACACCGCCGAGACCCGATCGGCGAGACGCTGTACCCGCGCCTTTCCCGCCTGCGCGTCCTCGACCAGCTTGGCCATCCGGGCCAGCTGGGTGTCGGAACCGATCCGCGTGGCACGCACCACCATCCGGCCGCCCGCGTTGACCGTGGCACCGATCACGGTGTCACCGGGCTCGACCTCGACGGGCACGGATTCGCCGGTGAGCATGCTCGCGTCCACGGCCGAGCTGCCCTCGGTCACCACTCCGTCGGTGGCGATCTTCTCACCGGGACGTACCACGAACAGATCATCGACGCGCAGCTGTTCGACCGGAACGAGCGACTCCCGGCCGTCGCGCAGCACCGCGACCTCTTTGGCACCGAGTCGCAGCAGCGCACGTAGCGCCGCTCCGGATCGACGCTTGGAGCGGGCCTCGAAGTACCTGCCCGCCAGGATGAAGGTGGTCACTCCGGCGGCGACTTCGAGGTAGATCGAGCTCCCACCGTCGACGTGTTGCACCGAGAACTCGAAGGAGTGGGTCATTCCGGGCACCCCGGCGCCGCCGAACAGCAGGGCGTACAGCGACCAGCCGAAGGCGGCCGAGGTACCCAGCGATATCAGGGTGTCCATCGTGACGGCGCCGTGGCGCAGGTTCGTCCAAGTGGCGCGGTGGAACGGCAGCGCCCCCCACACCAGAACCGGCGCGGCCAGGGTCAACGAGATCCACTGCCAGTAGGTGAACTGCAGCGCGGGCACCATGGCCATGGCGATGACGGGGGCCGAGAGCAGCGCCGATACGATCAACCGCTGCCGGAGCAGCAGCTCCTCGTCCCCCTCTCCCCCGGCGGCCTCCGTGGCTTCACCCGCCGTTTCGTCGGGGCCTTCGGAGCTGTAGGAGCCGGCCGGAGTGGCACTGTAGCCCGCCGCCTCGATTGTGCCGACGAGCCGCTCGGTACCGGTGTCAGGGGGATGAGTCACCCTGACCTTCTCGGTGGCGTAGTTGACGGTGGCACTCACCCCGTCGAGCTTGTTGAGCTTGCGCTCGATCCGGGAGGCGCAGGAGGCGCAGGTCATTCCGCCGACCGACAGTTCGGTGTCGATCGCCTGCTCAGATGGGAGCGTGTCCTGCCGGCCGGTGGTCATCGTTGGTTCCCCTCTCGACACGACCGGGAGCGTGCCGCGGCACCGCGACGGAGGCCGCCGGCGGCGACTCGTGACCGTCCACGTTGGGTATCGTGTTCCGAACCCAGCTATATACCCTACGGGGGTACCGTGTCAACGAGTCGAACGCCGCGCTCCCGCGGTCGGACCAACGACGACGAGCACCCGGCACAGGACTCGTCCCGGAACGGACACGCACCCGCGTCCGCCGGGCAGAGCGCCGAGAAGTGGCCGACTCAGGAGCGCACGAGACGAGCGATGGCGTCGCTGGCCTCCTGGATCTTGGCCTCGGCGTCCTCACCGCCCTCGGAGACCGCCTCGGCCACGCAGTGCTTGAGGTGCTCGTCCAGCAACCCCAGCGACACCGCCTGCAGCCCCTTGGTCACCGCCGAGACCTGGGTCAGCACGTCGATGCAGTACTCATCGTTCTCGACCATGCGTGCCAGACCGCGCACCTGACCCTCGACACGCCGCAGCCGCTTGAGGTACTCCTCTTTGTCCTGGGCGTACCCGCGCATTCGACCTCCCTCACCGACACGGACAAACCACCCTCAGAATACCCCCTACCCGTAACCCCACCCGTACGAACCAGGCCCCGCCGGAGGGCCATGAACCACCCCCGAGGGGTATGTAGGGCTCATCCCAGCAGTCGCGCGGCAGCCTGTTTGGCCGCGGCGACCGGATCACGGACCCGTTCGGTGCCCGAGGTGACCAGCACCCCTTCCCACAGCAGGAAGAGCTGCTCGGCCACCAGCCCCGGATCGGTGGACCCCGAGGCGGCGACCAGTTCGGTCAGCCATTCGCGCAACCGCGCCTTGTCCGCCTCGATCACCGCCTGCGCGGGATGCGTCGGATCGGCGAGTTCGGCCTCGGCGTTGCCGAAAGCACATCCACGGGGGCACTCCCGCTCGAGCCAGCTCGCCAAGATGTCGAAAGCCGCCAGCACCCGACCCGCGGGCGTGCCGCCGATCCGTCGCAGCTCGCTGTCGAAGAACGCGCTCCAGCGCTGTTCACGGCGCTCGAGGTAGGCGGCCACCAGCTCGTCCTTGGAGCTGAAGTGGTTGTACAGACTCATCTTGGCGACCCCGGCACGCTCGATGACCGTGTCGATACCGACGGCACGGATGCCGTGCCGGTAGAACAGTTCGGATGCGGCCTCGAGCAGCCGCTCCCGCGCGGAACCACGCGGCCGTGATCCTCGTGTCGCCGTGCCCGCACTCATCAGCAGCTCTTCCCTTCACCCGGTCGCGGAATCGACGGTACTCGCGACGCCACGAGGACCGGAGGATACCGGCGAGATCCGGCCTTCCTCGAAGCTCGGGCACGCACGGTTGTTCGATAACCGACCGGGGAAGCGACTACGCTGGACATCGGGATGACCGCGCAGTGGGCACACGTCGCACTCCGCGGTCGGCAACACCCCGCCGAAGGGCGGTGAACGGTGATGACGGGAACGATTCCGCTGGGCCGGGTGGCCGGGATTCGCCTGCAGCTGCACTGGAGCGTGGCGGGCATCATCGGACTGATCGTCTTCATGCTGGGTGCCTACTGGCTGCCCACCACGCTGCCCGGCCACGCCACGGTTTTCTACTGGATCGCGAGCACCGCGGCCGCGCTGTTGCTGATCGTCTCGGTGCTGCTGCACGAACTGGCTCACGCGCTCGTGGCCTTACGGCACGGCCTCAGCGTCGACCGGGTCACGCTGTGGCTGCTCGGCGGGGTAGCCCGCCTGCGCGGCGAGGCCCCCAGCCCCAGGGCGGAGTTGTTCATCTCCGGGGTCGGACCGCTGGTGAGCGGCGCGGTGGCGGGGGCGTTCGCGCTGGCGACATGGGTGCTGGTCATCCTGCAGGCCGGACAGCTGGCGATCATCGTTGCTGCCTATCTGGGGATGTTGAACCTGGCGATCATGGTGTTCAACCTGCTTCCGGCCGCTCCGCTGGACGGCGGTCGAATTCTGCGCGCGGTGATCTGGGCCCGTACCGGGCAACGCTTCAAAGCAGCCCTGTGGGCGACCCGCACGGGCGCTGGTCTGGGTTTCCTGCTCATCGCGGGCGGCTTCGTGAGTGTGGTCACGCGTGGCATCGAGGGAATCTGGGCGATGCTGGTCGGCCTTTTCGTGCTCCAGGCCGCCGCCGCCGAACGCCAGCAGGCAAGGTTGGGCATGGCGTTGGGCGATACCCGGATAGGTGAGTTCGTCACGACCGGCGCGACCCCGCTGTGGTCGGACCTGTCGGTCAGTGACGTGCTCAACTCCCGGCTCGGCGACGACGGCTCGGTGTTCGCGGTGGTGGATCGTGACGGCACGCTGCGAGGAGTGCTCAGCCCCCGTCGACTGCACGAGGTGCCGATCACCGAGCGAAACCGGAACACGCTGCGCGAGCTGGCCGATCCGCTCTCCGAATTCACCACCGCGAGTCGTGGTGAGCCGGTGACCAGTGTGCTCGCCCGTTACGACGACCCCCGGCGCTCGATCCTGGTGCTGGATCAGGGACGAGCGGAGGGGCTGGTGCCCGCGACGGATCTCAACCGGCTCATCGCCGAACGAATGCCGGGTGCCGTTGCGCGCCGCGCGGGAATCTCGCCGGATGGTGCCGGTGGGCGGGATGGCACGGAACCGACCCCACCGTCGGACTGGTGGTACCCGGGGCAACGCCGGGGGTAGTGAAGCCACCGCTGGATAAGCTCTCCTCGAAACGCTCCCACGAACGGTCTCCCCGGTTCGGAGCCCGCCACCCCGACTCACCGAGGTGGCGGGCTCCTACTGGGTCTCGCCGGGCGGGATCCGCACGGTCTCGCCACGTTCCACCGCGGCGACACCCGGCACTGCGCGGGCAGCGTCGAAGTGGTCACGCTCCAGAACGCCGGTGATCACCCCCACGAACTCGAGCACCCGGTCCACGCGCATCCCGACCCGGCGCAGTCGCTGCGCCACGGTGTCGATGTGGTCGAGCCACTCGTCGTGCACGGTGACCACCACTTCTTCGGCCATGGTCTCCGTCCGCGCCTCACGAGGGTGCCTTGGCGATTCCCGCTCCGACGTCGACGCCGGGCAGTTCGAGCCGCTGGGCACCACGGATCAGTGTGGACCACAGCGCCTCCCCAGCCGCGTCGGTACGCTGCGCCCACAGCGCGGCGATGCCCGAGACGTGCGGGGTGGCCATGCTCGTACCGGAGATCGTGCGATACCGCTGGTCCATGGGCCAGGTGGAGTACACGTCGACTCCCGGCGCCGCGATGTCGATCTGGCCGCCGTCGACCGGGTTGCTGCGCGCCGAGAAGTCGGCGATGCCGAGCCGGGAGTCCAACGCGGCGACCGCCATGATCGAGGGGCTGTTGGCCGGGACCCCCACGAAACCGGGGTTTCCGAAATCACGGTTGGCGTTGTTGCCCGCGGCTGCCACGATCAGCGAACCACGATTGAGCGCCCGCTGCCCCACGGTCTCGTAACGCCGTGAGACGGCACGGGTGTCGGCACCGAGCGACATGGAGATCACCCGGCAGTCGTTGCCGATCGCCCAGTTGATCGCGGCGAGGATGTTGGTATCGGTACCGGAACCACCGTCGCCGAGCACTTTGCCCACCAGAATCTCGGCTCGGGTCGCCACGCCGTAGCGACGGCTGCCGGGTGGTTCCGGCGGGCTCTCCGGGCCGCAGGACGTGCCCACGCAGTGCGTGCCGTGACCGTTACCGTCCTGGGCGGGTTCGCCGGTCACGAAGGAGCGTGCCGAGATCTCGCGGTCGGGGAAGTCCGGATGACGCAGGTCGAGTCCCGTGTCCAGCACGGCCACTCGGATTCCCTGGCCGTTCGCGGCGGAGTCGAGCACTCCGGTGGCCTGTAGCCCCCAGGTCGCCTCGGAGGTGTCGTGGAATTCGACGGGGGCGGCCCGAACGGTGGACCAGCCGGTGTCGGTGGTCGGTGTCCGAGCCGTGGACGGTTCTGCCTGTGTGTCCTCCGGCCCGCTCAGAGCGTACATGTACTGTTCGGGCTCGACAGCCGTCACGCGGGGGTCCTCGGCGGCGGCGGCCATGATCGAGGCCGCCCTGTCCGGATCGGCCGTCACCGTGCCGATACCGAGGTCGGCGAAGACGGTGGCATCGGCCGAGGCGGCCTGATCCACGTCCAGCGCACGCCATTCGTAGTCGGAGGTGCTGGCCACGTTGACCGCGCCACCCACCGAACGCAGCGTTTCGACCTGATCGGTCTCGCGGGCGAACGTCTCGTCGCTGAACACCAGGACGTATCGTCCGGTCGGTGATACCGGTTGCGCGGAAGCGCCTCCGGTAAGCCGATCGTCACCGGCGGACGGAACGGGATTGGTCATAGCGGTTTCCTCCAGACTGTGAGAGAGCGGCACGGTGCCGAGAGCTCACAACCGGTCACGCGCCCCATCACGTCGTCCGGCTCAACGACCTCGGAACCGAAACAACGAATCCGAAAACGTCTGTGCAGCGGTCGCATCGGTCTGACACCATACCCGTGAACCACTCTTGTATTCATGATAGCCGGTTACGTGTTCTCTCCCAACCACCGACATCCATACGTGTCATCCGACCGAAAAGATTCAGCTCGAACCCGACTTTCGAATACAGGCGACCCGAACACCGTACGTAAATTAGTATTTTTCATTTAGTTGCGCTGACCAGGAGCGAGACCATGAACGGTAGGGCCGACCGCCACCCAGCGGGCCGCCACCGGACGCCACGAGCAACCGTTCGCCCCACCAGGAGCGGAATGGTTCACTTCGTTGGGGTCGGCTCGGCCCAGCCCAGTCCGGCCTCCAGGATCCGGTCCATCGCCGAATCGAGCTCGAAACGTTTCGGACCGAGGTACAGCCGTACGTGTTTCGAGACCGAATCACTTCCGTGATGGATGGGAACCATACTTCCCTCGCCGAGCAGAACACCAGCATCGTGAAGGCATCGTCCCCGATATGTCGCAGCCGGATCGGAAAAACACAAAAATCGTTCGGGAACACGGAGTCGGACATACGAAGTACAATCCCCCGGAAAACCGGCGTGCTTCGGATAACCGAGTTCACTTACCAACCTTCGGGCGACGTGCGTACGTTTGGCGGCATAGTCGCATCGTAAGGTTTCGAGATACGAAGCCGAGGCCGGATCACCCATCCATCCGGCCATCGCCGCCTGCAAAGGCACGGCAGCGCCGTATGCGTGATGGTGCACCTGTCGAACCAGGCCGCGCAATGTTTCGGGATGGGCCGTCAACGCACCGATCCCCCAGCCGTTGCAGTGGAACTGCTTGCCCAGGGTTCGGACGGCCAGCCAGGGAAACCGACTGCCCACCTCACTACGGGCCGATTCCGCCAGCAGAATCTCGACGGTGTTGGTGGGCACAGTATCCGGATCGTGGACGGCATAGAACGCGTCGTCTATCAGCAGAGCGACTCGGTTCCGCAGTGCGGCTCTGATCAACTGTCGTACGGCCTCGTCCCCCCAGTCCGCTCCGGTAGGATTGTGCTGCGGGTTGAGAATCAGCAACAGCTGGGCTTGTGGGCAGCTCTTCCTGCTGACGTCCAGGAGCCGCACCACCGAATCGACGTCGGGGCGATATGCGTCCGCTTCCGACACGTCATAAGGCAACACGCGGAAACCGAGCGGCTCGAAAACCCCGGAGTAGTCCCAACCGGGATTGGGCAGCAACGCGATCTTGTCTCCTTCACGCTCACCAGCGGTGGCGCACAACAGCCTACCGAAGTCGAACATCGCGTCCCGGGTTCCGTTCGAGCTCACCGCGACCTCGTAGTCGGTTCGAACGTCCGGTTCCGGGAGGAGTTCGTGCGTGGTAACGATGTACCGCCGTAGGACATCCCGCAGTGCGGGAAAACCGTACGGGGAGAGCGTGTAGCCGTGCGCGTACTCGGGTACCGCACCCGACAGTGCCTCACGAAGCCCTGCGGGCGATCCGGTCCAACTCTCCCCCAGACTTAGATAGATCAACTCTTCCGGATCTCCGCCGCTTCGTCGGTACCTCTCGATGAGCTCGGCGTCGGAGAGCCGATCCGGCAGGTGTTCGGAACCGAACACTTCCGAGGGGTTCCGCAAGGAAATCACTCCTATGACGTCTGTGTTCCGCTTAGTGGGTATCGAGGAGTTACATCGGCTACGGCGAAGCACCGGACAGCAGAGTGCCGCAGCGTCGAGCCAGCTCCAGCAGCTGACGGTCATGACCGGTGGGAACGTCCAGCTGGAGACCGACAGGCAGGCCCCGCACCGTTTTTCCGACCGGGATGCTGATCGAAGGCCAGCCGACGAGACTGGCCAGATTGGTGTTGCGCACGTAGGTGGAAAAGGTGGGCACACTACGACCGTTGAGCGACACCTCGCGGCAGGTGTCCGTACCGGGTGGGCCGAGGACGGTGGTAGGAACCAGGTAAGCCACCGCGCCATGCCTGTCTAGGGTGTGCCGAGCCAGCTGATCGAGTTCCGGAAGAAGACTGTCCACAGCCCGTCGATACTCGGAGTCCCCTATGAGATCCTCCGACAGGAGCGGGTACAACAACTCGCGCACCTCGGGATCCGCCACCGACGCCAACAACCGCTCCAGCCCCACCGGGTATTTCATCCCGGCCAGATAGTTCCGGAAGTTGACGGGGGTTTCGGCGAGGGATATCGGGAAACTCGTTTTGTCGATCAACTCCGGAACCTCCGGGGGATGGTCCGAGTCGATCAGAACCAGTCCCGCGCTCCGTAGTCTCTCCAATCCACGACGGAAAACGGCCATCAGCTCCGCGTCGAGGTCGCCATTTCCCGGGAACGAGGGGACGACGAGCCGCGTACCGGGTTTTCCCCAGTCCGTGGGATCCGATGTTTCGGTCTCGAACGCGAGTACACTGTCGAGCAGACACAGATCGGCTACATCACGTGCCATGATGCCGACCGTGTCACGGGTGTGCGATATCCGGAGGACTCCGTCCGCAGGGTATCTCCCCGTACTGGGCCGGAATCCGATGATGCCACAATGCGCGGCGGGAATGCGCACCGATCCACCGGTGTCGGTTCCCAAACCGGCCGGAGCGAGTGAGGCAGCGACGGCCGCCGCACTGCCGCTACTGCTACCGCCGGCAAGCCTGCCCGCGGCGACTGGGTTAGAGACCGACCCGAAACAGTGATTTTCCCCTGTGATCCCATAGGCAAGTTCGTGCATGTTCGTTCTGCCCAGCAGGATGGCTCCGGCATCACGCAGTCGTGACCACGCCCCGGCGTCGAAGTGGGCGAGATTGTCCCGCAATGCCGGTGTTCCTGCCGTGGTGTTCCACCCGGACGTGTCGATGTTGTCCTTGACCGCGATCGGTACACCGTGCAGCGGACGTGTGGCGTCCGGGCCTACCGAGTCAGCGACACGTGCCTGCTCCAACACGCGCGACGGATCACAGGCGACGAAAGCGTTCAGCCAGCGATATTCGGCACAGCGGGCGAGAAGCGCGCGAGCGTATGTCTCGGCGGTGACGCGTCCGCTGGTCAGTTCACGAGCCGCTCGCGTCAACGACCAGTCCGCGGGTGAGACGCTCATGCCGATTCTCCGCGTACCGAGGGCTCGACAAGCAGGTCGGGATGGTAATGGGCGATGTAGGGACGCAGCTTGCGCAGTACCTCGCCGAAAGCACTGATTAAACCGGACACGGCCTCGTTCGACGTAGGAGTACTGAGACAAATGATGCCGTGTCTTCCCACCAGGAATCCCTTGTTGAGCAGCTCCAGATGCACCAAGCCTCGCAGCGTAGCCCTGTTCGCACGTCTGGCCGCGGTGTCCGCCGCGTTGTCCAGTCTTCCCGAGCCGAAGTGGAAATAGCTGATGGAGCCGAAACCAACCGCGTCACCCGCGATCCCCTCCCGAGCCGCCATCCGGTCGAGACCCGCGCGAAGTGTGGATCCGAGTTCGTTGAGACGCTCGATCTCGTCCGACCCGAAATTGTCCAGGGCGGCGATGCCGGCAGCCAGCGAAAGACTGTTGCCCCCGAAAGCGCTGGCATGAAAGACAGGTTCACTTTCGGACAGCGGGTCGAAAATCTTCATCACATCTGAACGTCCTCCGAAAACACCGATGGGAAGACCACCTCCGACGATCTTGCTGAAAGTGGTCAGGTCGGGTCGGACATCGTGCTTCAGCTGCCAGGGGCCGACCCGGAACGTGGCACATTCGTCGAAAACGAGCAGTGCTTCCATAGCAGCGGTTCGATCTCGAAGAGTGCGCATGAAATCCGGTTCCGCTGGAATACCACCACCGACGCCCAGCACCGGCTCGACTATCACGGCCGCGATCCGGTCCGCATAATCGTCCAGAACTCGTCGAGCTGTCGCGGTATCATTGTAAGGAATGGACAGAACCGAATTGAGCACGCTCTCGGGAACGCCAGGACTCACCTGCACAGGGTCCAGATCTCGATCATACTGCTCGAATTCCCCGCCGGCGGCGACGAAGGCACTGATCTGACTCCAGTCATGGGTCCCGTGATAGCCACCGTGTATCTTGATCACCAGATCACGACCTGTAAAGGCACGAGCCGTTCGTATCGCCCACATGGTCGCCTCGGTACCGGAGTTGCAGTAACGCAATTTTTCCAGTGAGGGGACTCGTTCACGCATCCGGCGTGCGTGCTCGATTTGAACGAACGTGGGACCCCCCGGAGCGGTTCCCTTCTCGATCTGCTCGTGGACCGCTTCGATCAGAGCAGGGTGGTTGTGGCCGTGCACCAGAGCACCGTAGTTGGCCAGAAAGTCCGTGTACCAGTTCCCGTCAAGATCTCGTACAGTGTTTTCCTGTCCCTTGTCGAAATACACCGGATAAGGCCAGTAACTCGTCATCGTGCGCGTATCACCGCCCGGCATGTGGTCCTGCGCCTTCAGGAAGGCCGACCGCGATACCGAGGTCCTGTCCTCGTACTCGTCGAGTATATTCTGCGCGGTTTCCTCGGAAGTGGCCAAGACAGCTCCTCATGATCACATGAAAGGAAATTTCGAATTAAAAACCAAACGGAAAAACGAACGCTTCGGAGCGATGGAAAACCGATCCGAAAAAGATTCAGACCAGAGTACGAGCCTGCCAGAGTTCGGGAAAAATCCGATGATTCGCCGAGCTCCGAAGCCAGTGAGCCCCTGTAGTCCCACCTGTACCGGTTTTGCAACCTATGATTCGTTCCACCGTCAACATGTGCTGACAGCACCAGCGCCCGTACGCCTCGGCAACATCCATGAGGGACTCCGCGAGTCGAAACAGTTGGTCGGAACGATCTCGTTGCCGATACAGGATCGTCCACGCACGAAGCACTTTTTCCGAAGCGGAGGAATCATGTGGCAAATCCTGGTAATTCTGGTTCTCGACAGCCGATCCGAGCCGATCGAGCAGCAGCTCCACAGCAACATCATAAACACTGCTCTCACGCAACGCCCGCCGGACGTTTTCTTCCGCACCCGCTATGCCACTGTGTCGTTCAGCCATTTCTTCTGATTTCTTCCCGAGCATGAACTCCATCATCCGGAACATGTAGGAGTCGATCCCCGATGCCTCGCCGAGTTGGTCACGAAACTCGGCGAAATCCACCGGTGAAAGTGTGTCTATAACATTCCAAGTGGCGCTCAGCGTGTCGAACTCCTGCTTGATTCTTCCCAAATGGACGATAGCGTCCTCCACCCGGTTTTCGACAATACGCGCCCGAGCGGACCGAGCTTCCCTGTAAATTAATTTGAACAGCAGTTCCTTCACCTGACCGATCACGTAGAACGTCATCTCGGCGGGTGCTCGAGTGTTGGGGCACTGGAGCGACAAGAGTGTGTCTATACTCTGGTAATCAATGTAGGGACTCTTGGAAAGTTCCCCTCGAGCGGTACGATAAAGTTCCACGAACCTTGGATCAATACTACGTTCCCCGCGTTCGGTGTAATAGTGCCCGAACCTCCGCTCGTACTCGGCGAACAACCTAGGATTGTCGTGCAGAAAAAGAATATCATGAAAAGCCATACGGCGTATCACGAAAAGCGGCTCCGGAGCCTGCGAAACCTGAAAATTCGGATTTCTCGCCGAGGAGTCGGGACAGCTCGGGTAAAACTGTCCGATCATCAATCCTTTCCGCACCGCGATGTCCTTCACCGCACCTTGGGCGTCATCCAGCAGGAAATACTGGTTTTCCGGAAGCCCCCGTATGACGACAACGAGCGCTCCTATACCCTCCTTACCCGCAGGCCAGTCGATCTTCTCGAATTCTTCGACGTTTTCCTCCATAAGCGCGGCGAGCTCGGACAGGCCGTCACTATCGGCCACCTCAGCCACACGAAAGTCGAGCGTTTCCGCATTTCGAGCGGGCCCCGCGAACGGGCAAACCGCGCCCGAACGATCCATACTCTTACTCGAACTCTCCAGATGCCCCCGAAACCATTCCACTATTTCCGGAAACTCTTGCGAAATAATTTTCTCGGAAAACAAAAGAACCTTCCACGACACGAGAGAAGACACTGACTCAGAAGGACGGAACGAACCAGTTTCCCACCTCCGCATCTATACCGAAAAAGTCATGGATAAATCCGGGAACCTCTTCGGGGCTCATTAATTTTTCCACGGGCGGCTGGTCGGGGCGCACGGTGAACCAAGTGGTGCCGTGCAGAATGTCGTGCCGCTCGGGAAGAAAACGTTGCACGAACAGGTTGCGCCGGAAAACCGACGAAGGATGAGTGGTTAGGTAGTGATTACCGACTTCGTAATCCACGGTGTACTGGGGTGTCATCGTAAAAGTGTAACGATCCAACCATCCGGTCGGGCCGTACTGCCGTAACCGCCAGAGATCGGTCCCGATTTCCGTCCTTTCACACCGCAGGAAGAAGTCCCAGCCCCGCTGCTCGGACGAACCGTTCTCCACCAGCTCGACGGGTTCCAACGGACCACCGCCGAATCCCACGTCGCAGAGCCAAGGATTCGGACTGTCAATGGTTGTGACCCTGAGAACCGCGTGCGTGTTGGGGCGCGGAGCGGGGCGCGAGTCATCCGACGTATCCCGCTGAGGTTTACGCAGGCCGAGCAACCGCAGCGCGTCAGCTGTCACTCGCGCATGCAGCCCGGTGACTCCGAAACCGAATCGCTCCAACACGGCCGCGAAAAGCACGACGTGCTCGTAACAGTAACCGCCCCGGAGACGATTTACGAGTTTCTCCTGCACATCCGGCAATTCCAGGCTCACCGGCCTTCGACGGACGATGTCGATCGTCTCGAAGGGGATGGAAGTGACATGCGACCGGTGCAGTGCCAGCAAAGCCGTTGTTGTGGCGGCCCGTCCGCTCGTATATCCGATACGAGTCAGATAACGCTCGAGATCGACTTCGTCACTCTTCCACGCGCATCGTGCCCCTGCGCTCACCTACACCACCCCTGTTCCGATTCACCACAACCGCTCGAAAACCGACTTAAAAACGACAATATCCCTCTAATGAGATCGCGGCACCAAATGATTTATCGATTCGATCATCGATTTCATCGGTACCACCTTTCACCGCTCTTTGCCCGAACCATAGAGAAATCCACTGACGCACCAGTGACGCACCGCTGACAAGTCGCTTACCGAACGAAATGGATATTGACAGGAAATGCCGATCATTACCGCTCGGGCGTTCGAGGGCGCTTACTGAGTCCTGCGGCGCCGGAGGGACCGTGGTGCTCCCCCAGCCCCGCGAACCAGTCCGCATAGGGCGTGTCGCCGACCGCGTAACCGGTGAGATCGGGAGCTCCGTCGGTCCACCACACCGGACCGCGCTCTCCCAGGGCACGCTTCGCCGCATCGACCTCGGCCCGCGCCTCTTCCCGCGCGGCGGCGTCATCCCGGCGCATCGCGGCCCGCTTCTTCCTGCGGGCGGCCATCAGCTCCCGCACGAGTTCGTCCCGGCGGTCCGGATCGAGATCCGGATTCGTGCGGCGCCACAATCTGCCACTCGCCACGAAATAACGCCCGTCCGGTGTCACGGGGTGACGCATGGCGTCATGCTACCGGCGGCTTCGAGGACCGCACCGTACGAACAACCGACCGGTTCGTTCGCCGGCGGAACTGCGGCATCTACGGCTGGGTGCCGCTCGTACGAGCAGTTTATTTCGATCAACACTGAAACTTCAAACGCATTACTGGTGAAGAACGGCATCTCTCGATCCGATACCGATCCGGCGCTGCCGTCCGAGGAGGGGCGAGAACGGAAACCGCCAGGAGCGACACGCCGAATCCGTCGAGCTCGGACAGCGGCGTGCGCGGCGTGACAACCGTGCGGCATAACATGATCGAGCGACACCCGTGATCTTCGTTTCCGGAAGGGGACTCCACGCAGTGACGGCCACCGCGATCACTCGTATCGGTAAACACAGCTCCGCCTACCTGCAGCTGCCGGGCGGCTGGTTCCACAACAACGCGGGCTGGATCACCGGGGAGCACCGGACCCTGCTCGTCGACACCTGCGCCACCGAGAGCCGCAGTCGGGCTCTGCTGGAAGCGGCGCGAGGTCCCGATCCGGAGACGTCCTTGACCGCCGTGCTCACCCACGCTCACGGCGACCACTCGCACGGAGCGCGTCAGGTGGTCGAACACGGCGGCTCGGTCCACGCGGCGAACTCAGCGGTCGAGGAGATCCACGACGGGCCGCACACCTACCCGGAGTTGTTCGAGTACGCCGACTGGGGCTCGATCGACCCGCCGGATCACATCACTCCGGTAACCGGGCGAACCACCATCGATCTCGGCGGTACCCACGCCGAGATCCACCCGGTACCGACGAGGGCGCACACCGACGGGGACCTGGTGGTCCACCATCCCGACGACGGTGTGCTGTTCGCAGGCGATCTGCTGTTCCACGGCGTCACTCCCCTGGCGCTGCACGGCAGCATCGGGGGCTGGATCGAGGCACTGGACTGGTTGGAGACCTTCGAGGCGGACACCCTGGTCCCCGGACACGGCCCGGTGATCACCCGCCACGACTCCGTGCTCGCGCAGCAGCGCGAGTACCTGCGATGGCTGCTCGACAACACCACCGAGGCGCTGCCCGAGTTCGCCAGGCTGGAGGACCTGGCGCGGCGGGGTTGGCCCGAGTGGCACGACGCGGAACGCCATTCGGTCAACCTGCGCGTGGCGCACGCCGAGAACCGACATCACACCCCGGACATCGCCGACGCGATCGCCGCGATGCTCGGGGCGGCGGGGAACCGGATCCCGCTGGAGCTGTGAGGGCCTCGCGCCGTGGCGCGCGCGGCACGGATGCGCGCACGATGGCGGTATGACCGTATCGCGGCTGCGCTCTCGGCTGGGAGCGAGCGTGTTCGAGCACGTGGCGGGCTCGGAGGGACCGGAACGTCGGGAACGCATCCACTCCGCCACGGGACCGCGCTGGTTCGACGAGGACCGGCCGATCCGGCGGGTGCACGCGGACGCCTCGATGTTCGTCGGCGGGTTGCGGGCGCTGCTGCTGCAATCGCTGCACCCGCTGGCGATGGCCGGGGTCAACGCGCACTCCGGCTACCGGGGTGACCCCTGGGGACGACTGCAACGAACCAGCTACTTCCTGGCGGTGACCACGTTCGGCACCGCCGACGACGCGGCGGAGACCGTCCGCCGGATCCGCGCGGTGCACGAGCACGTAGCGGGCACCGCTCCCGACGGGCGCGCTTACGCGGCCACCGACCCGCGGCTGCTGCGCTGGGTGCACATCGCCGAGATCGACAGTTTCCTGCGGGCGCACCAGCGCTACGGCGAGCGCCCGTTGGACGCTGCCGGTCGGGACGGCTATGTCGCCGACACCGCCCGCGTCGCACGTGAGCTCGGTGTGATCGACCCGCCGGAAACCGAGGCCGAGCTGGACGAGCAGATCCGGCAGTACCGTCCAGAGCTGTCGGGAACCCCGGAGGCGCGCTCCACCGCCCGGTTCCTGCTGCTGGAACCACCGCTGCCGTTGGCGGCCCGTGGCCCTTACACGGGACTGGCGGCAGCGGCCGTGGCACTGCTGCCCCGCTGGGCGCGGCTGCCGCTGCGGCTGCCGTACCTGCCGGTGACCGAGGCGACGCTGGTGCGACTGAGCGGGCGGACCGTCACGGCGGGTATCCGCTGGGCGATGGCCGCACCGTCCCGGCGAGAGCACCCGTCCCGGCCGGAGCAGCCCGTGGAAGGGTGAGGCCCTCGCTTCCGCAGCGGCCGGACATTCGCGACTGGCTCGGAGGGAGAACTCACGGCAGCCGAGGACATGCCACCACGAGCTCCTTACGAGTTCTTGATGCGACCGTAGCGGGCCAGCGCCTCCTGCCGCTCGTGCGAGTGATCGACCACCGGTGCGGGATAGTCCGGCGCCCGCGCGCCGTCGAGCTTCCACGGACGGTGCACCCTGCTGCCGTCGACACCGCGCAGTTCCGACACGTACCGGCGCACGTACTCCCCCGATGGATCGAACTTCTCACCCTGGGTGGTCGGGTTGAAGACGCGGAAGTAGGGCGCGGCGTCGGTGCCGCTGCCCGCCGCCCATTGCCAGCCGTGCTGGTTGGAGGCCAGATCACCGTCCACCAGGTGCAGCATGAAATGGCGAGCTCCCCACCACCAGGGCAGATGCAGATCCTTGACCAGGAAGCTGGCCACGATCATCCGCACGCGGTTGTGCATCCAGCCCTCGTGCAGCAGTTGGCGCATTCCCGCGTCCACGATCGGGAAGCCGGTCCGTCCCGCGCACCAGACGTCGAACAGCGCGTTCGCCTCGCTGCCGGTGTCCAGCGGCATCCGGTCGAAGCGGGTGTCGAAGTTGTACCGGGCGCTGGCCGGCCAGTTCCACAGCACGTCGGCGTAGAACTCCCGGAAGGCCAGTTCGTTGCGGTAACTCGCCGCGCCGTGGTGGTCCGGTCGGGACAGATCGCGCAGCATCGTGCGCGGGTGCACGCATCCCCAACGCAGGTAGGCCGACATTCTGCTGGTCCCGGCGATGTCCGGCCGGTCGCGCCGCTGGTTGTACTCCGCCAGGTCCGATTCGACGAAATCGTGCCAACGGCGCAGTGCGTTCGTCTCGCCCGGTGGTGGCAGCTCGGGACCCGCGTCCAGCTCGCCGTCGGGAACGGGCACACCGTCGAGTCCGTCGGGGCTCATCCATTCCACGGTGTCCACACCGGTCTCGGCTGGGAGCGGCCAGCCGTGCTCGGACCAGGCACGGCGGAACGGGGTGAACACCTTGTACGGCGTGCCGTCGGCCTTGGTGATCCGTCCCGGTGTCACCGCGTAGGGCGAGCCCGTGACCTCCCAGTCGACTCCACGTTCCCGCAGCGCTTCGCGTACACGCTCGTCACGGCGACTGCCGTAGGGGTTGGTGTCGGCGGAGACGTGCACGCTCTCCGCACCGACACGCCCGGCCAGTTCCGGCAGCACCTCGGCGGGCTCCCCGTGCCTGATCAGCAACCGGTGCCCGAGACGCTCGTCCAGCTCACGCAGACACCCGTACAGGAAGTCGCGCCGACTGGCCCCGGCCGGGCGCAGCAGGTTGTCGTCGAGCACGAACACCGCCAACACGGATTCGGACCGGCGTGCGGCGGCCAGGAGGGCCGCGTGGTCGTACAGTCGCAGGTCACGACGGAACCACAGAATCGCGGGGGCGGTCACGCCGCACGAGACTACTGGATCGGTCGGCGGCCCCGTGGCCGCGGGGACGAGGTTTCGGCAGCACAGCCCACCATTCCGACTGGACTCACTCGATCGAATGACAAATGCTCGCCGAGTGGCGCGGCGCGGATGCGGTTACTAGGTTCACCGCGTGGCCTCGGAAGTGATCGTCGTGGGCGCCGGGCTCGCCGGACTGAGCGCCGCCGAGCGGTTGGTCTCGCGTGGTGTAAGGGTTCTGGTGCTGGAGGCGGCCGAGGAACCCGGCGGACGGGTTCGCACCGACGAGGTGGACGGTTTCCGGTTGGACCGCGGTTTCCAGGTGCTGGCTCCCGCCTACCCCGAGGTGCGGAACCGCGTCGACGTGCCCGCTCTGGAACCGCGGCGGTTCACCAGGGGAATACGCCACATCCGGCGCGACGGCCGCGTCGTGCGGCTGGCCGATCCACGCACGGATCCGGCCGGTATCGGTGAGCTCGTGCGCGGTGGACTGCCGATTCCGGACGCGGCCGCGCTCGGCCTTTTCACCGCCCGCGACGCATTGCTGCCGGGCAGGCACCTCACCGCGGCACCGGACCGTTCCACCCGCGTGGACCTGGCACGCCGAGGTCTGTCGACGCGAACGGTCGAGGAACTGTTCCGGCCGTTCCTCTCCGGGGTGTTCCTGGAGGACCAGCTGTCCACCTCCTCGCGGTTCTTCCACCACGTGTGGCGCTGCTTCGCCCGTGCCGCTCCGGTGCTGCCCCGCACCGGGATGGCCGCGCTGCCGCGACAGCTGGCTACGCGGCTGTCACCTGCGAGCATCAGGTACGAACAGCCGGTCGCCGAGGTCTCCCCTGGGCGGATACGACTGCGCGACGGCGCGACGATGCGGGGGCGGGCCGTGGTGGTGGCCACCGACGCGAGCGCCGCCGGTGAACTGCTCCCGGGACTGCGGGTTCCCGCGTGGAACGCCGTGACGACCTTCTACCACCGTGCCCGGCACAGCCCGGTACGCGGCGGCACGATCGTCACCGACGCACGACGGGCGGTGCTCAACACCACGGTGCTCAGCGATGTGGCACCGTCCTACTCACCCGACGGGAGCAGTCTGATCAGCACCTCGGTTCTCGGAGCGGTCCCCGATCCGCACGCGGTGGAACCGGAGGTCCGGGAACACCTGGCCCGGCTGTTCGGCAGCGGCACCCGGGAGTGGCAGTGGCTGGCGACGTATCCGATTCCACGCGCGCTTCCCGCCATGCCCGCGCCACATCCGTTCCGGCGAAGGGTACGGCTGCGCGACGGGCTGTACGTGTGCGGCGATCACCGCGACACCAGTTCGATCCAGGGTGCGCTCGTGTCGGGGCGACGCGCCGCCGAAGCGGTGTTGGCCGATCTGGACCGCGGCGCGCACCCCTGATCGAGCTTGTGCGGTCCGAACAGTGCGGCGTCGATTTCTCGCGAAATCGCCGCGCGGCTCCGACGCGGAGCCGAACTCCTACCCCCTCGCGGTCGACACCGCCGGAAAGTTCAGTCACAACAGCACGGTGTAAACCATCCCCACCGCTCCGACCAGTACGGCCAGCAGCGCGACGCCCGCGGGCAACGCACCGTCCGCCAGCGGTTGCCGATGCTGCGGCAGGGCGCTGTCGGCACGGTAACGGCGCACCGCCAACACTCCCACCAGCACCGCGACAGGTAGCAGCGCCAGCACGCAGCCGAGCGCGACCAGCGGCCTGGTATGGGCGATGAGCCTGGTCAGCACCAGTGAACCGACCGCGAAGGACAGTCCGGTGCGCAACCAGGCCAACGTGGTGCGTTCGATCTGCAACCCCGGATCGACCGGGGCGCGGGCCCGCTCGTCACCCGTGTCGTGGTCGGACACGTCATATCCCCACGATCACGAGCAGCACGGCGATCCCCACTCCCACGGCGGCGAGGCCGTAGCCGAGCACGGCACCCATCCTGGGCGCGGGCAACGGCCTGCCGGTGCGCAGCGCCCGCTCGGTGGCCGCCCACCTGGTGAACGAGGTGGCGCTGACGAGCACACCACCCGCCAACAACAGCAGCGCCAGCCAGGTGACCAGTGGATTCCGGGACGACGAGGTGGCGGCGTTGACCGTCTCGATACCGACGCCGGCGGCCATCAGCGCCATCGCGGTGCGCAGCCACGCCAGAAAGGTCCGCTCGTTGGCGAGTGAGAACCGGGCGTCCGGCTCGTCCCCCTCGCCGTACACCCGGCTCGGCCAGCGCCTGGTTCCGTGGCTGGGCACTGACATGGCGCGTTCACTGCCACCTTTCGGACATCCGGTTTCCGTCGCCCACAGCACACCACAGGGTGAGCCCTGACCGCCCGCTCGGGTGGCGCTTGGGCGACCCCCCAGCAGCGCTCGGCGAATTCGTGAATCGAACTCATCGATACCGCCCTGGTAGGCACGCCACGTTTTAAAGCAAGTGCATTAAACGTGCGAGGCGTTGGCACAATGAATCCGTTCGAACCAGCGAGCGCGGAGAGCCCGGATGAGCAGTTCCACCGGCCAGGGCACCAGAGAACGGTGGATCGTCACCGCCGAACGGCTGTTCGCCGAGCGCGGCATCAGTGAGGTCTCGCTGCGCGAGGTCGGCTTGGTCGCCGGGCAGCGCAACACCTCAGCGGCGCAGTACCACTTCGGCGACAAGGAAACGCTGGTCAACGCGATCCTCGATCACCGCATGAGCGGGATCAACGAGCACCGACTGCGGCTGCTGGCCGAGCAGGAGAACGAGGCGCGGACCGAGTTGCGTGACCTGCTGACGGCGTTCATCGTGCCGCTGGCGAGCAGCGCCGACGAGACCGACAGCCATCACGGACGGTTCCTGGCCCAGTACTTCAGCCAACCCGCACCGCTGACGAGCTGGGACTGGGAGGTGGCCTCCAGCCTGCGCTCCGTGCGGACGGGGATACGGCGCTGCCTCGGCGAACTACCGGAGGCGGTGCTGCACCGCCGGATGCGGATGCTGGTGCACCTCGTGCTGCACACCATCGCCGATCACGAGCACATCGATCCCCTGACCGATCCGCACCGGCCGGCACACTGGACGATCGACCTGATCGACGCCGCGCACGGCATGCTCACCGCACCGATCACTCCTTCGGAGGCTTCGAGGAATCGATGAGATTCGTCGATTAGGGTGACAATTCAGTGCCCGAGCCGAACGGGCAGCTCCCGGCGCCGGACGAGCGGTGGGGCCGGATCGGCACGGTCGACGTCCAGCGCGAGCCCGGGATCGCGTCGCACGGTAGTCGACCGCTACCACCCACCGAAACGCGTGCGGAGCGGGCGCCCGCATCACTCCCCCACCGGATACGAGTGAGGTCGGAGCGGCACACCCGAATTGACTAGACAGACCTGTCTATATAAACTACTCGTGCCATCCGAGCAGGAACCACCGGAGGTCACAGCGATGAACGAGCAGCGGCGTCACGAGCAGGTCAGGACTACTGCCTCCACCCGTGACACCGAGCAGGTCAACGCCCGGGAGATCGGGCACACCCCCGCACGGCGGCGCACGACCCGGCTCGCCAGGAAGTGCTTCGAAGCGAACCGACACCGGCAGGCGTGGCTGCTGGGCAGGGATCCGCACTGAACCGAGAAACCGGGTGGAGATCGAGAATTCGGCACTTTCGACACGCCTGCCCCGATGGGACAGTCGAAAAACGGCGCCGCCCGGCATGAAACCACGCTGTTCCGGGTATCCGGGCCACAGCGGAAAGGAGGTCCGCATGGACAGTGCCGATTCGGCGGACTCGAATCCGACAACGACAGCGGTGTTGGTGCTCGACCCGGAAGGGCGTGGCGCGGGATGCCCTCCCGGCCCGTGGTCCGGACTCGCCGAGACCGTACCGCTGCACTGGTTCCCGCTATCCACCGTGGACGACGGATTGCTGCAGGTACGTGCCCTGCTGGAAAAACAGCTCGACGCGGGCACACGGCTGCAGCTGGTAGCGGGAAGCGGGGCCGTGGGGACGGCGCTGCGCGCGGCGGCCCCGCACCCGAAGGCGGTCACCAGGGTGTTGCTCGCCACCGACGGGACGTTCGACGAAACCGCACTGACCGAGGTGGTCGAACGCAACGGGACCGCCGTGCGGGTGATGCACGTCGACGAGAACACCGGGAAGAACGAGGGGCCGCTGCTGACACGGCAGGGCGTCGCGAACAGCCTGGTCGGTGTGCTGCGGGATCACCGGCAACGTTCTGAGGAGTGACCCCCACCAACGGCGGTAACGCGTGCCGCGGTGCCCGCACTCGATGAGCGGGCACCGCGGCACGTTCCCCGCCGATACTCGCGGGCGTCCGACACCGGAGACCGGGCAGGGCGGATCGGACGCCGGGTGGGTCGGAGGCCGGACGGATCAGACGTCGCCCGGCAGCGGCGCGGCGGGGTCGACCAGCTCCTCGTCACGCAGCTGCCGCCAGAACTCGGTCGGGACCGGGGTGCGCGAGAGCTCCAGGTTCTGGCTCACGCGTTCCGGGCGCGACATGCCCGGGATCGTCGCCGCCACGGCGGGGTGCGCTAGCGGGAACCGCAGGGCCGCGGCCCGGATGTCGGTGCCGTGCCGCTCGGCGATCTTTCGCAGCCGGTCGACGTCGTCGAGCACCCGCTGCGAGGCCTCCTGGTACTCGAAGTGCTTGCCACCGGCCAGCACGCCCGAGTTGAACGGTCCACCCACCACGAGTTCGACGTCGCGCTCGGCGCAGCGCGGCAGCAGCCGCTGCAACGCGTAGGAGTGGTCGAACAGGGTGTAGCGCCCCGCCAGCAGGAAGGCGTCCGGGGTATGCTCCGCCAGGCCGAGAGTGAGCTCGCAGGGTTCCACTGTGTTGACCCCGATGCCCCAGGCGCCGACGACGCCCTGCTCGCGCAGGCTCGTCAACGCGCGGAACGCACCGGTGCGGGAGGCGGCGAAGGCGTCGATCCAGTCGTCGCCGTAGAAGTCCGGGGAGATGTCGTGCACCCAGGCGATGTCGATGCGGTCGGTGCCCAGCCGATGCAGGCTCTGCTCGATCGAGCGCATGGTGCCGTCGTAACCGTAGTCGTTGCGGACCTTGTTCGGACGTCCGTGCGCGAAGATGCCGCCCTGCTCGTCCGGATCGGCGGGCTGGTCCGTCTCGTACTCGATCACGCGGCCGACCTTGGTGCTGAGCACGTACTCGGAGCGCTCGTACCGCGACAGCACACTGCCGAGCCGGAGCTCGGACAGTCCGGCCCCGTAGATCGGGGCGGTGTCGTAGTAGCGGATGCCGTTGTCCCAGGCGGCCTGGATCGTGGCGGCCGCGTCCTCCTCCGGTACCGGGCGGAACATGTTGCCCACCGGGGCCGCGCCGAAGCCGAGGGTCTCGCCGGACAACAACGATCGGATGCTCACGTGTACTCCTCGTCGTGCGTGGTGCGGGCCGGTTTCCGGCCCCTCTCCCACGACGCTAGGCTCGGCTGTTACAGCTGTCCAAGACTCAATTGGCGAAGGTTGATGCGGTGAGGGTCTGACATGGTGGAGCTACGTCAGCTGGAGTACTTCGTGGCCGTGGCCGAGACGGAGCACGTGGGCCGGGCCGCCGAGCGGCTGCGCATCTCGCAGTCCCCGTTGAGCCGCCGGATCGCCGACCTGGAGAAGCGGCTGGGACTGGTGCTGTTCGAGCGCAGCAGGCAACGCGTCCGGCTCACCCCGGACGGTGAGGTGTTCCTGACCGAGGTGCGGGCGCTGCTGCGGCACGCCGAACGCGTCGAATCACTCGGGCAGCGCCTCGGACGCGGCGAGACGGGCGGGTTGTGCCTGGGGTACGTGGAACACGCCATCCACGCCGACGTGCTGCCCGGCGCGCTGCGTTCGTTGCGCCGGGACCGGCCGGACGTGCACGTCTCGCTGTACAACCAGCCCGGCGAGGAGCAGCTGGAGGCACTGCGCAGGCGGAGTCTGGACATCGCGCTGGTGGACGCACCGCCGGACGAGGGCGATCCGGTGCTGGAATCGGAGCTGGTGCTGGCGGATCCGCTGGTGCTCGCGATGCCCGCCGATCACCCACTGGCGAACCGCGAGCTCGTCGAGCCATCCGATCTGGACAATCAGCCCTGGATCGCCATCGGTCGCAAGGACGTTGACGAGGACTTCCGGGAGTTCCTCTCCTCGTGCGCCACGGACGGGTTCACCCCGAACATCCGAACGGTGGCACCCGAACCGTTGGCGGCGCTGGGGCTGGTGGGCTCCGGGCTGGGCATGGCGCTGCTGCAGCGCAGCGTGCTGCGCGGCACTCCCCCTGATGTGGCGCTGCGGGAACTGCCCTGGTGCGATTCCTCGGTGCGGCTGTGGGCCGCCTGGCACCACATCGACCTGCGACCGCTGGTGGCGGAGTTCCGGAAGGTGTTGCTGGACGGAAGCACGACGCCGTAGCGCTGCCGGTTCGTCCGGTCGCAGCCGTTGGGAAGCCGGCTCTCACAGGAGATGGGACGGCACTCCGCGACAGACACGCACCCGCAGCTCGGCGATGACGGCCGTGTGCTCGTCGCGACGTGGTGACCAGCGAAGCACCACTTCCTTGTTCCGTTCCGTTCGCCAGGGGCGGGTTTCGCTGTGCCACGTGCCGGTGGGGAGCACGGTGAGCAGGTTCTCCAGCACACGGTCGGGGTCGTCCTCGAAGGTGCGTATCGACAACCGAGCGCTGTGGTTCCCGTTTTCGAGGATCCGGGCTCCTTCGGGACGGCCCTGAACATCCTCGTCGGAAACCCGCGAGAGGCGTATCTCGGCCAGTGTTCGGGATTGTACGGATCGTTCAACTCCACTCGAAGCGCCGGAAACTCCACCGTTTCGGCCACCCTGCTCGACCTGTCGAGCGCGTCGACCAGCGAGTCGGCGTCGACGTCGAAGAGCAGCCGTGTAACCACGTCCCTCTCGTGAAAATAAACCACGACACGAACACGACCACAGCTCCGGAACGCCCGGCAACCGATTTTGAAGGAGGTCGCCGGACGAAGGATTCCGCACTGGCTCAGTCGTGCTGAATGCTCGACTCCTCGAAATCGAGAACATCCTCGCGAAACTTTTGTATCGCACAGTCGATCTTGGATACGAGCAAGGCGTCCTCCTCCGTAAAAAATCCCCGAAGCAAGAGCTTGCCGACCACATGACAAAAGTATTCAACTAACCTTGTCCAGCGGAACATACCGCAGAATCCCAGCGCGAAGTCGACGAGACAGGCCAGCACCATCACCCCACAACCACGGAATCACCTCATACACCGAGCGCCCAGCCCACCAATCCCCACACCAGAATCCCACGATTCACTACAGCTTGGCATCATCAGTATTTGACTTTGGGGGACCATGAACGACGTAGTCGCCCCAAAAATTCGCCGAAATCAATTTCGGTATTCATTCGTGAGATACTTCAACGGGATGAGACGTCCCATCAATTCGTCGATAAGATCATGCGCTTCATGACGTCGCAGCGGGCGCTGCCTGAGGTAGACATGCGGCAACAGATCCATCAAAGTCTGCACGTACACACCCTCGGAAACCTCAAAGATAACAAAACACCTAAAACAGTCCCTGGGGGATCCTTCATGTATGGCAAACCTGGTGTAGATGTTCAGTATGTTATTTTGATTTTCGTAGTACCAACACCTCTTCCCGGACCCGGACAACCCATACTTTTCGATGTCGGAAAATATAGCCTCCATATCCTCGACCGCAACAAAACGAATATTCTTGGAGTCCCGCAATCCACGAAAATTCCACCAGTACCGCTTCAACCTGGAAGCCATATCAATCAACCACCCGGAATTATCGCACTATTGATCATCGCAACTGTGTTTACTACGGCATTCTCCGCAACGAGAATTATGCCACAAAGCGTTGCTTCTTGGCTAGAAGCAGGAGACTTTGACAAGATATCGCTACTCGCGACTGTGATTGGACGGTGCCGACGGTTCGGACTACCTACGCGCACTGCCGTGGGCAACCGATCTCGCAGCGAAACCAGCAGGCCACCGCCCCAACATCACTCGCTCCGCCAGAAACTGGAGCGCCACCAGTATAGACGCGTACTATCTTCCGGCCATTCATCCTGCGTGTCATCCGAGGAGTCGAAGTTGTCGACCTCCGGATCAATAGGACGAAACCCTGGTTCCTTTGAGGGCACCTTCTTCGCGAACCACTTGGAGAGACGCGAGCGTCCGGCATGAATATCCGTGCGGTACTCGCCCTGCGCCTCGACAAGAGACTCACTGTTCGCTCCGCCGCTGTACCACGGCCAACGGAGTTGGACCGGATCGTCCTCCCAGAAGCATACTTGGCAGATCTCGTACGATCCCGGAGGGGAATCATGCACCAGGTAACCGCAACAGGGACAGGGATAGACTCCCTCCCTGTACCCTCCATTTGATCGAAGCGTTTCGGACATTCGAAACAACGACACAAGAACCCTATCCCGACGGGACAGCACCTACAACACCGATCCAATCCCAAAGTTTTGCGTACACGTCCGAAGAAGAACAGAAGCTACTGGAGTAGTATGCCCCACATGCCGTGCGGACCGGAGCTTCGGCGAGCGAGAGCACGGACGCTGATCCTGTCGCGACTCGTTCAGTCAGTGTAGTCGTCACGACATTGATTCACCCCGAGCCGCAGGAAGCCGCTTTTGTCCGGCAGCACGTTCAGCACATCGACAATCTGCGGTGGCTTCGTACGGCGGCGGATCTCATAATACTCGACCACGATCGCTCCACTGGTTCAGCATCACGACTCGACTACGCCAATCGACAGCCTGATCCTCCTGCGGAAGCTACCGTGAAGCAACCGAATTCTACTGTGATCACTTCTGCCCATCCCTGCCGGACAGCACGAACACCCAGTCGCGCTGCCACCGTGCTTCGAGGAACAGTCAACCGTGGGCCGTGCGGCAACTTCGCCGGGCACAGCCTGCGGTAGATGCGGCCCTCAGTCCTGCGAGTGGCGACTTCCCGGGATCACGTAGGAAGCCGCGAGGTCACTGTCGAAGATCACGACGAGTTCATCGGGTAAGTAGCCGAACCCATTCCCCGCCGCCTCACCCAACGCTACGACCACACTCGATCCCACGTCGAACTCGAACCGAAACGACCACGGCATCTCCGAGCACCCCTCGTTGGGTACATGCCAGGCGGGAACGATATCGGTGACCACCGCCCCGAAGAAGGGAGCCCAATCCGGATGGTCACTGACATCGACAGGCTCTCCCGACAAGTTGCGGATGACCGCCGCAGGTTCCCTGAGCTCGATCGCCAAGCTTTCATCGGGGCCATTCACCGCCCACGACAGCACCACCGCACTGCCGCTTTCCAGCACCAACTCAACGTCCATGTCCACTTCATGCGCACGCTCAGCCCGATGACCGTCCGGCCAGTCCACCCCACGCAGCACCGCGTAACGAACAGACTTCAGAACCTCACCGCGAACAGCCTCCCGAACAGTGGCAAGACCAATGCCATCACTCGCCTCCCAAGGCATAGAGCTCCCGGCATGTCGCGTTGAGGGCTGAAGTTGATCCCATCTTACCTCACACCACGAAATGACTCATCAATCACGCGCCCGACAAGCAGAAATCACCTTCCCATGAAAAGAATCGGACATGGCCCGATCTTGACACGATTTCCAGTCCGACACGCCCAACGAGCGGATCATCGTTCCCGGATACCACCAAAACGATCTCACCGAGATAGTCCACGAGAAGTGTCTCAGAACTCAACGAGATCAGTGGAACCAGGACGTACACCGCTCACACGAAGTGCGGCCACAAGAGATCAACAGAACGTCCGGCGGAACGCCTAACCGGATTTGACCTCGGAAGACAAGCCGCCGGACGTCGATTCTGTGTAGACCGTACCGGTACTCGGCTTCAGTACTCAGTTCGTCCCGTAGGAGTCGTACAGTGAACCGATACGATCACCGGGCAACTTGGCGGAGTAGAGCCGGACATCGTCCACTTTACCCTGCCAGGACTGCTCGTATACTCCGGATCTCTTGGCACGGCCGAGCTGCAGACCACCGGTGGCCTGCCAGGTATTGCTCACGGTTCCGTCATTTATCCGGTTGCCGTCAACGTAGAGCCACAGCTTCCCCGCTTCGGCGTCGTAGACCCCGGTCAGGTGGGTCCAGGTGTCGAGTTCCGGTGATCGAACCGACTCAGCGGCCGACGTCACCCGAGCGGATTCCGTGTCCGACTCGGGCATCTCGAAGAACCAAGCACCGAGTGGTCTATTGATGTCGCGGAAGTAGCCCAACCGAAACTTGCTGGTGTTGGCTCCGTCCAGGCTCACCGCGGTCGCTTTACCCTCCTCCTGGCTGGAGAGATATACCCAGGCCGAAATCGTGAAGCTCTCGTCGGTACGTAGATCAACCGTCGAGGTCGAGACATAGTCACCGTCGCCGTCCAACGAGACGGAGTTGCCGATACGCCCAGGGGCGAAGTCGGCGTCACCGTGCAACGTACCGGTGACTCCCCCTATCGAATCGGACGCGGTCTCCCCGTCGGACTCGTTCAGCCGCAACTTGTGCGCCAGATCCGGCTCGAGCGCCGCGATACGCTCCGGCTCCCCTTCGAAAAGCTCCCGACTGTAGAGGGTCACATCGTCGATGGCTCCCTGCCAGAAGCCCTCCTGCTGCTCCCCGAACTGTCCACGCCCTATCGCCGTTTCGCCCACCGTGCCCGATGCCGCGGCATAGGACGTGGCACCAGCCGAGGAGCCGTTGACGTACAGCCTTATCTCACCGCTGTGCACGTCGTGGACTCCGATCAGATGAGTCCACACACCCTGCGGCGCTGTTTCGTCCCCCGTGACGCGCTTCGAATCACCACCCCCGGCCATGGTGAAACTCCACTTGCCGTCACTGGTCAGTTCCAGGCGGAAACCGCTGGTGCCGTTACCATCCTGCGAGAGCACCACCCTACGTTCACCGATCCGCTCCGGCTTGGCCCAGGCCGAGACCGAGAAGCTCCTAGTGGTGTCCACCGCGTTCGGAACACTGACGTACTCCGCAACTCCGTCGAGTCGAATCGCCTGATCATCCGGTTCCGGTGCGACGCTCCGACCGCTTTCCCACTCGGGATCACCGTGTGTCGTGCCGTCGAGGCCACGGGCGGAGTGATCGGTGACTTCCCCGTCGAGTGGCCAGAAACCGGAGGGGACGTCATTCGCCACTACGATGTCGCGGACCTCGTTGTCGTGCAGCACTCGACCATAGCCGCGGACCTCGTCCACGGCGCCCGGCAGATACGCACCCCAGGTACCGGCGTGCTTGGCCCTGCCGATTTCGAACCTGTTCTGCCCGGGATGCCATGCCGCTCCGAACTCGGTCGCCCCCACTCGCCGACCGTTGACGAACAGCCGGGCTTCGTCGGCACGCGCGTCGTAGACACCGGCCAGGTGGGTCCACACCCCGACTCTCGGTGCCCGCTCGGAGGAGACTGTGACGGTCGCACCGGCTCCGCCGTCCGAACCGCGCAGCGTCCAGTCCCAGCTGTCCCGGTCCGTACCCGAGTACCCCAGTTGGAATACCGCTTCGTTCGAACCGTTCTGGCTGGCCAGCGCCACGGGCTCGGTCGTTCTCTCATCCAACCGTACCCAGGAGGACACGGAGTACGAGAGATCAGTGCGTGCCACCTGCTGCGCGGCGACCACGTGATCGTCGGTACCGTCCAACCGCAAGGCGGTCCCCACGGCTCCGTCGGTGTAGTCGGCTCCACCATGCACAGTGGCAGGCTGACCACCGGGAACCGTGTTCGGAACGCTCGTGGTGCTACTTTCCGCTTCGAACTTCCAGTGTCCGGTGCGTACATCGTCCGACTCGACCCGGGAACGGATCTCGGCGTCGGTGAGAACGCGGTCGTAAACCCTCACCTCGTCGATCGCGCCCTCCCAGTACTGCGACTCGACACCGTCGTTCTCGGCACGTCCGATAGCCAGTTCACCGTCGGTGTCGACATCACCGTTGTAGGGGCGAGTCGAAACCAACGAGCCGTTGACGTAGAGCTTGAGTTCGTTCGCCGTCTCATCGTGCACACCGACGACGTGCGTCCACTGTCGTGTGGCAACGGTCGAGTCCGAGACAGCGGAAGCCTGCTCGCTTCCACCGCCCGCCACGTCCGAGCCTGCCATCCGGAAACGCCAGTTTCCGTCGGCGGTGACCTGCAGTCGGAAACCACTGACCACTTCGCCGTCCTGGGAGACCGCGGTATGAACGGTGTCGTCGATCGCGGCCGGTTTCAGCCACGCCGAGATCGCGAAACTCGTGTTGGTCGGGAGCGCGTTGGGCGCGGTCAAGTGATCCGCCGAACCGCCCAGCTTCACCGCCTTGCCCAGAGCACCGGGCTGCCATGAGACGCCCGCGTGCGTAGTGCCGTCCCGGCCACCGAGCTGGACTTCGTCGGTGGTGTCGCCGTCGAGTCGCCAGTGCGACGCCGGCCCATCACCCGAGCGAACGTAGAAGTGGTGCGTAGCCATCGGGCTACGGTTTCCGGCCGCGTCGGCGCTTTGCACGTACAAGGTCACCGCACCGTCGGTGGGAGGAGTCAGCGTGACCGCGGCTTCGCCTCCTGCTGTATTGGCGTCCACCCTTGTCGAGGGTGGATCCTGAAATCCGTAGAAATAGTGGTCGACATCGGCGACTCCGGCCGCGCCGAATGTGAATTCACCGGGTACATCCGTACCACCATGCCAACTGTTGTCCGCCTGATACAGCGGCGAGGAAACCACTGGTGCCGTATCGGGGGCGATCTGATCCGCCAACAGATTCGCGCCGTGCACAGCCGACGGTCTCGCTGTGGAGACCGGCTCGGCCGTGGCGGCGCGGGCGGTGGCGCCGACCGATTGGCTCAACGGAGACCCCAGTACCGCGAACACCAGGAGAGTTACCCCCAGTGATCTGAACAGGCGTCCCTTGTGGGACGTGCGCACTCGATTACCTCCAACGTGCTGCTCCGCCTCGCCGGCGACGGGCGGATCAAGACAAACCAGCACAAAGCATCGAGGCGAACAGGAATGCGAACAATGCTCACTTTGCGCACGTTGGATTGGGACATTCGGAAGAGTAAAAACGAGCGATCGGCCGCTTTACCGGAGAGCCACCTCACGAAGTCACCGCTTCGTGATCAGTAGGACATCATCCCGTTACCGCCGAGACCAACGAGAGCGCGGTGTCGAGGTGGGCCGAAGTACACCCCCGAGAGACGGACCGTTCGCGGTTTCGCGCACTCCGGAACCGGATGGAACAACACGAGGTGTAATCACGATGTGAAAGCGCGTCGGGGAAAGCGAACCGGCGCGCTCTGCGAAGCACGGCATCGCACGTAGGCTTGTTCGGCATGACCCAACAGCACGCGTCCCAGCGGGCGGTTCGGATTCAGCGACGCTCCGCCCGGGCCATCCTGATCGACGACGAGGAACGTCTGGTACTGCTGCGCCGCATGAAACCGGGCATGGCGCCCTACTGGACGACTCCCGGCGGTGGGCTGGAGCACCGGGACGAGTCGCTGGAGGCGGCGATGCACCGAGAGATCGCCGAGGAGATGGGCGCCACGGCCACGGGTGCGAAACGCGTGTTCCTGAGCAGCACCGCCCGCTCCGGCGGCCTCACCGTGCAGCACTTCTTCGTGGCACGACTGACCTCGATGGACGAATCCACCCGCCACGGCCCGGAATTCGACGATCCCACTCGCGGCGAGTACCGCGCGGAGCGGTTCGACATGCGCGCCGAAACGCTGGCCACACTCGACCTGCGTCCCGCACCGCTGCGCGAGTTCGTGCTGTCCAACCGCCTCGCCCTGCTCTCCGAGGCGCTCTACCCGGACTGAGAAACCGACTTCCACCACGCGTTCCCGGTGCCCTGCGCGTTCCCGGCGTCGCGGCGATCGACCGACCACCGGACCGTCCGGCTAGGAAGAAGTCAACGAGGACAGCGACGGCAGCGCCTCGAGGAAGGTCTTCACCGACTCGGCCGCCTGTCGCAGCATTACCAGACCCTGTCGCACCGCCGAGGCGGCTTCGGCGGGTGATTCCTTGACCCACCACACCAGCAAAGCCACCGCCAGCAGCGAAAGCAGCCCCTTCAGCGGAGTTCCCCCATCTCCCGACGAGCTCCTGACGGATCCAGTGTGCTCGCTTCGGGGCGACTCCGCTCGCTGAGCTTCGCACCCCCTCGCTGGGGCCGTTTCACGTGGATGCGCGGTCGGGCAACACCGGAACCGGCGGTCTCACCGTTCGGCGGCTCCCGAACGAGCGACACCGCTGCCGTGCAGTTCCAACGGTTCGGCGTAGTGCTCCCGGGTGAACCGACTCCAGTAGCGCGCGGTGGCCCGCAGCAGGTCGTCCAGCGGGTAATCCCGGGTTTCGGACCGCGAACCGTGGGTGTGGACGGAGGTTAGTTTGGCTTCCAGATCCGTCTCGCGCAGCCCGGCGAACCGGTTCGGTGCGAAATCCACCGTGGCGGAGGGCGACTGGTAGCAGGCGAACCGTTCCACGCCGCGCGCCGCGGAGGCGGTGGCTCGGTGGACGGCACGGTGGTCATGGTGGGTGTCGTTCTCGGAATGAACCAGCACGACATCGGGCCGGACTCGCCGCACCACGCGTTCGATCCGCCGTACCGTCTCGACGTCGTCGAGGATGCCGCCGTCGGGCAGATCCTCCAGCACCAGAGTCGCGCCCAGCGAGTTGATCGCCTCGTGGACCTCGGCGATCCGCTCGTCCGGCTCACCGCCGACCGCGCCGTGCGACATGGTCAGCACGGTTACCTCCCAGCCCGCCTGCACGCGGCGGTGGATGGTGCCACCCGCACCGATCTCGGCATCGTCGGGATGGGCGCCGACCACCAGCATCCGGAACGGTTTCCGGTCCGCCCCGCTCTCCCCGGACTCCGCCCCGCCCTCCTCGCGATCCTGCTGGCGGTCCCGGAAGGCACGTAGCACGGTTTCGGCCAGCTCGGCGCCGGAGGCTCGGCGGGTGACGATCTCGGAGGCACGTCCGCGCGGCGCGGCCACCGCCGCTGTGGTCGAGACCTCGTCGGTGGTGAGCACGAACGCCGTGCCGGGGAACTCGTGCCCGCAGGCGTTGAGGAAATCGGCGAGCCCGCCCGGACCGGGTTCCAGCTCCCGGTCCCACAGCGCGACGTGCCAGCCGCTCTCGGCACGCGGGCGGGTTCGCAGCACGGTGCGAAACCTCTCGCGCTCCTCGGTCTCGACGACCTCCAGCGCACCGTACTCGCGCAGCAGTTCGGCCGTACGTCGCCGCAGCCCGATGTCGTGGTCGGCGACCACGACACGCAATCCGGCCAGCGGGGTCTCGTCCCGGGACTCGGTCGCCGTCGCGGAAGGCTGTGATCCGCGTTCCGGCGCCAGGGTGAAGGTGATCTCGTGCGAGCGTTCGGTTCCGGGATCGGCGGCTTCGACGTCGTGCGTGTGCTCGGTCGCGCGGCCCTGGACGGACTTCCACCCCGGCTGCCGGACGGCTCCCCCTTCGGAGGGTTGTCCACCGGAGGTGGCTCGCTCGACGTGCCCGGAGTGCTGCACCATCCGCCGAGTGTCACAGCGGTTCGGACGGGACGCACGACGAAAATAGCAGCGCACGGAGCCGGACGCGCCGTGGGACGATCTCCGCGCGCCGTAGCGGGCTCACCGACCGTGCGCAGCGCGAGCGGTCGCGGTACAGCGCCCACCCTCGTCGAGGAAGCGCGCGAGCGGCAACGTGGCGGCACCGACGGTGACCGCGTCGGGACCGAGCCCGCCCTCGGCCACCGAGACCCGGTCGGCGGGATAGCGCAGCGCGTACCGGGCTACGCTGTCCTGCACCAGTTCCAGCCGGTGTCGACCGAGCAGCAGGCCCGCCCAGCCACCGATGAGCACTCGGGTGGGCAGGAAGAGGTTCACCAGGGTCGCGATACCGGCTCCGAGATACTCCACGGCCTCCGAGACCACGGTGGACGCCGCGGTGTCCGAGATCGTGTTCCCCTCGCGGGAGGCCGCGGCCAGCAAGGCGCCGAACGCGTGCTCGCCGTCCGCGTCGGGGCCGATCTCTCCCCCGGTGCGCCGCCAACGACGCACCATCGCCTCCGCACCGGTGTACGCCTCCAGGCAGCCGTGCCCGCCGCACCGACAGCGCCGCCCACGTACGCGCAGCGTGCTGTGGCCCCATTCGCCGATACCAGCCGAACTTCCGTCCGCGAACACCGAGACGCCGACACCCGAGCCGAGCAGCACCACCGCCACGTCCCGCTCACCGCGCCCGTGGCCGAACCACATCTCGGCCTGTCCCAGGGTCTCGGCACCGTTGTCGACCAGGACCGGCACGTGCTCGGGCAGGTGCGCGGCGGAGCGAACCAGCCGCTCGACGGCCACCCCGACCCAGCCGATGGTCTGCCCGTGCACCAGGGCACCGTGAACCTCGTCCGAGGTCACGATGCCGGGAACGCCGACACCGACGCCGAGCAACCACTCGGGGGAGGCGCCCCCTTCGATCATCACCCGGTCGAACGCCTCGGCCAGCCGCGCGATCACGTGGTCGGGGTCGCGTCTGCCGACGTCGAGGGGTCGTTCCGCGCGGGCGATCTCGGTCAGGGCGACGTCGAACAACTCCACGCGGACCCGCGTCTCGCCGATGTCGATGCCCACCACGCGCCCGCTCTCGGGGGAGACGCGCAGCAGCGTACGGGGGCGTCCCCCGTCGGACTCGACCGAGCCCGCTTCCTCCAGCAGGCCGTCGGACATCAGCTCACCGACCACATTGCTCACCGAGCCGGGGCTGAGACCGGTGGCGGGCCCCAGTTGGTGCCGACTGAGTGGTCCGCCGAAGTACAGTCGGCGCAGCACCGCGGCACGATTGCCGCGCCGTAGATCGCGTACCGTCCGCCCGTACCGATCCCCCATGTCGCTCCTTCCGATACCGGCGATCGCCGACCGGCAACCCGAGAGGCGAGCCTAGTAGTGCGCTTCGCTTCGGTCCCTGTCACTCCGGCCCCCTCCGGCCGGTCCCCGTCAGCCCGATTCCCCCGTCAGTCCGACTCCGGACCCCACCACAGTGTGGTGCGTACGTCACCGAGTCCTCGGCCGATCATGATTCGCCCGCCGCGCAGGAAACGCCAGCTTCCGGACGAAACGTCGCGCACCCGTTGCGCCCGGAGGTCGCACGGCACCCGGACACGGGTCCGCCGCCCCGCCTCGACGTGAACCCTGGTCCAGCCGATCAGCCGCACCGGTTCGGAGTTCGCCGCGGGCAGCAGATAGACCTGCACGGTCTCCGTACCGCCCCGGGGACCGGTGTTCGCGACGTCGACCGTCACGCTGCGCACCGCGTTGAGATCCCTGACCAGCGCGGGGGAATCGTAGTGCCAGGTGGTGTAGCCGAGGCCGTGGCCGAACCAGAACAACGGCTCCACCTCGGCGTACCGGTGCCAACCCCGGTAGCCGACCGCTGTGCCCTCCTCGTAGACCAGCGCCCCGTTGACCGGACAGGTCGACCAGGCGGGGCCGTCCCCGTCGCGTGCGGGGAAGGTGGTGACCAGCCGTCCGGCGGGCTCGATCTCGCCGGTGAGCGCCGCCGCCACCGCCGCTCCGGCCTCCTGGCCGGGCAGTCCGGCCCACAGCACCGCGTCCACCAGATCGAGCCACGGCATCAGCACCGGGGTGGCCGCGTTGACCACGACGACGGTGTGCCGGGCCGCGGCGGCCACCGCGGCGACCATGGCGTCCTGCTGTCCGGGAAGCGCGAGAGTGGACTTGTCCTTGCCCTCGGTCTCCTGCTCCGAGGTCAACCCCACGACCACCACGGCAACGTCGACCTCACTCGCCGCCAGGGCCACGCGTTCGGTGATCTCAGCGGTGGTCGCGGGAGCGGGCCGGATCGCCTGCCCTGGGATGCCCCCGCTCGCCGGATCGCGCGTCGACTCCGGCCGGCCCGACGGGCCACTTCGCACGTCGACACCGTCGACCACCGAGACCCGGTCGCGGCCGAACGTCGCGACGAGACCGTCGGCGACGGAGACCACGTGTGGTGGGCGCACGCGGGCCGCCGCACCTCCCTGCGCCAGGGTGTCCACGGCGTGCCGACCGATGACGGCGAGGAACTCCGTACCGGAGAGCGGCAGCACCCCGGCCGGGTTGGTCAGCACCGTCATGCCGCCCGCTGCCAGCGCGCGCAGCCGACGACGGCGTAACGGAGCGTCGGGTGCGGGTCGCGGGGCGCGTGGCAGCGCTCCGGAACGGCTCGTCACGAAGCCGTCCGACTCGCCGTCGAGAGCCCCGGTTCGTTCGGCCAGCCGCAGTACGCGTCGAAGGTGTTCGTCGATGGTGGACTCGGCCACGTCACCGGCACGCACCGCCGCGACCAAGCCCGCGCCCCACGGCCCGTCCGGGGCCGGCACGACCGGATCCAGCCCCGCGTTGGTACCGGCCGCGATCGGACTCGCGGCGAACGGACCGGAGACGACCGCACCGTCGTAGTGCCACTCCCCCTTGAGCAGTCGCTCGACGAGCTGGGGGTGTTCGGTGGCGCTGATCCCGTTGATCCTGTTGTGTGCGGTCAGCAAGCTCCAGGGGGACGCGTCGTGCACGAGCATCTCGAACGGCAGCAGATACACCTCCCGCAGGGTCTTCTCGTCGACCACGGAGTCCACTGTGGTGCGTTCGAACTCGGACTCGTTGGCCGGGAAGTGCTTCGGACAGGCCGATACTCCCCTGCGCTGCAGGGCACGCACGTACTCGGTCGCCAGTGCACCGGTCAGCAGCGGATCCTCGCTGAAGCACTCGAAGACACGGCCCCCCAACGGAGTTCGGTGCAGGTTGACCGAGGGCCCCAGCAGCACGTGCACACCCCGGTGGATGGCTTCCTCGGCCAGCAGCGCCCCGGCCTCACCCGCTACCGCGACGTCCCAGTGCTGGGCGAGCAGCGTGGGGTTGGGCAGCAGTGACGCGATCCCGCCGTCGGCGTACTCAGCGCCGCGCAACCCGCTCGGGTCGCCGGAGAAGCGCAGCCGGGACAGCCCGATCGACGTGTTCTCCGGTAGGCCGGATGAGTCCGAGCCGGTCAACAGGGCCACTTTGCTCGGCAGGTCCAGACAGGCGATCGCGGTCTCGACACGGGACGCCAGCTCGGTGATGGTCATGTCGTTCTCTCCGCTCTACCATTAATTCAATAGTTAAATTAACTGCGCGAATCGGGCGGACCGGGCGCACGAGAACCATCGGGTCGAGGATCCGGCCGGGCGATGACATGCCCTGACCCCTTCGTGGGCGTGCGCGGCACGTCCACCGCGGAGTGACTTAAATTACGGTTTAATTTAAGACTCGACGGAATAGTGGTCAAGACCACCTGTGGGCGTCACGCACGGTGCTGCCCGGCCGGACGGCGGGAACAGACCCGCCCACGGAACGGATACCCACCCACGCGGCGGGCGCGCCGCTGCGCTGCGCGAACGTGCGAACCGGAGGACGCTGGTACCAGCCGTCCCTTCGCACGGAGGAGAGTTCAAATGTCCACTCCGCAGACAGGACCACAGTCCACACCCGGTGCCGGGGAAGGTGCCGAACGCCGAGCGCCCGAGGACCGGGGCAGCTGGGCGATGACGGCCGCCCAACCGATGCCCGGGATGTCCGGGTGGCTGGCTTTCGGGGGCTGGATGCTCGCGCTGGTCGGCGTCTTCAACGTCATCGCCGGTCTCACCGCGCTGTTGCAGCCCGGCTACTACGTGGTCACCGGTGGTGAGCTGCTGGTCTTCGGCTTCGGCGCCTGGGGCTGGATCTGGCTCGCGTTCGGCGCACTGCAGGTCGTGGCAGGCGCGGGCTGCCTGGCCGGTCAGATGTGGGCACGGATGACCGGTATCGCTCTCGCCGGTTTGGCCGCGATCGCTCACCTGGCCTTCCTCGCCGCGTTCCCGTTCTGGGAACTGGTGTCGATCGGGTTGTGCGTGCTGGTGATCTACTCGCTGGTGGTCCCGCCCCGAAACGCCGTCGGCTGACCGAGATTCTCCGCTCGGACCACCTGGAGATCCGGCTGATAAATCACTGGCCGATTTCGTCGTGCGGCGATCAGAAGCTGGCGACGCGACTTGCGGACAGCTGTTGGGTGATGTCGGTGATGGCGTGTTTGGCGGTGCGGCCTGCGCCGATGAGGGTGGCTGAGGCGGTGCCGGTCCAGTCGCCGTAGCCCAGCAGGTACAGGCGAGGCTCCTGCACTGCACGGGTGCCGTCGGTGGGGATGGTCCCGTTGTGACGGCGCAGCCCGAGAGGGCGCAGATGTCGCAGCGCGGGGCGGAATCCGGTGCACCAGATGACGTCGTCGGCGGGGTACTCGGATCCATCGGACCAAGTCACCCCGTCGCGGGTGAGGTGGGTGAACATCGGCTGGGCGTGCAGCACACCGCGTTCGCGGGCGTCGAGCACGCTGTCGGTCATGACGATGTCGCCGAGAGCGGCGACACCGTCGGGGTCGCCTGTTCCGGCGCGTCGGGCGGCTTCGCGCCGGCTGGCGACGTCGAACAGGACGCGTCCGTCGACGTCGTCGGGCATGAACCGGGGCGGGCGATGAGTGACCCAGAGCGTGTCGGCCACGGTGGAGACCTCGGCGAGGATCTGCGCGGCGGAGTTGCCGCCGCCGACGATGACGACGCGTTGTCCGCGGAAGTGTTCGGGGCCGCGGTAGGAGACCGTGTGCAGCTGGCGGCCGGTGAATTCGTCCTGGCCGGAGCAGGACGGGATGTAGGGGGCTCGCCAGGTTCCGGTGGCGCTGATGACCACACGTGCTTGCCACTCGCCCTGATCGGTGTGCACGGCTAGGTGGTCGTCGGCGTGGTGGACGCCGGTGACGTGCACCGGCCGATGCACCGGCAACGCGTAGCGTTGCTCGTAACGGGTGAGGTACTCCACGACGTGCTCGCGTCCCGGATAGTCGACGCCGGGTTGCCGCGGCATCGGCCACCCGGGCAGCGGGCTGTGTTCGGCCGGGGAGAACAGTCGCAGCGACTGCCACATGTGCCGCCACGCCCCGCCGGGCTCGGACTGCGCGTCGAGGATGGCGAACTCCAGCCCGGCTCGGCGTAGGAAGTAGCCCGCGGCCAGTCCGGCTTGGCCGCCTCCGATCACCACGACGTCACAGTTCCCGGCCACAGCGTTCCTTTCTCGAGAGCGAGGCGTCAGTGGGCTGCCGCGGTGTCGGCCTCGGTGGTGGCTCCGTACCCACCACCGACGAGCTCCGGCGCGACCTCCGCCGCGTCGGAGGCCTCCTGCC
>NZ_FOMZ01000008.1 GCF_900112765.1 Actinopolyspora alba | reverse complement strand
CGAGAAGCTCTACCTCGTCTGCGACAACTTCTCCCCACACCGCCACCCTGCGGTGCGAGCCTGGGTCTCGAGCAACGACATTGAGCTGGTGTTCCTACCCACCTACGGATCCTGGCTGAACTGGATCGAATCCGAGTTCACCGCCTTGCGCTACTTCACCCTCGACGGCACTGACCACCGCAGCCACGCCGAACAAAACGCCGCGATCCGCGCCTACCTACGCTGGCGCAACGCCCGCGCCCAACCCAAGACCGGATTCGCCAGAGACTCACCCATCCGCACCTGGACCCATTACCCCACCAAGGTTGCCTGACGAACCACTAGTCAGGTCTTGTGGTAGATGTCGTCGACTGTCTTGCGCAGCTTCGCCGCGTCCTGATCGGACACACCGGCACGACCATCGGTAACAAACAGCAATACGTAGCGCCGAAAAAGCTTGTCGGCTCCACCGCTCGACTCACTCAACCAGCCATGGAACTCGTGCACGAACAGATCCACCACCGCGAACTCGCTTGGCGGGCCGACCACCTGGCAGGCGCACGTAGGGCGATCAGTCGATCCATCTCGCGATCGTCCACACCGGCCAGATTGGTCACCGCGTTCGTGTCGATCTGCATGAACCCAGCCTAGCCACCACCAACCAACAGTATTGAGACTTTCCGGCCCGCTCGGCCGGGAACAGGTGCCGAGTCACCTCGAAGCCGCCACGCATCCGGTGACTCGACACGCATCCACCCTCGACCGAAAGGAATACCGGGTTGGGTACACGCACACCCGCCAGCCCGCCGCCGCTGCACTTTCCGAAACCGGCCTGCTCGCTGTGCGAGTGCGAAACCATCGAAACTGCAGGTCGATTCCGCTGCCACCATTAAGCGGCTGCTCCTGGGACGCCGACACCGCCCACCTCTTCTGCGGCGACTGGGACACCCACCAACCCCATGAGGTGGCCCGGTCAAACCATCAGATCGAAAAACCGGGGGCTGTTAGGACAGATACAGGACCAAAGTGGACCACTCCACATGGAGTAGCATAAGCTGTAATATTATTACATGCATGGTTACACCAAGCGAACACGTTCAGGAGCAGCTACAGCCCCTCTGTGAGCCGATCCACAAGGCGCTTGAGTTTGGGGTTGGCAAGGAGAAGGAGTGTCGTTCTTCGTACGGTCTCGATAAGCAGACCTATGACTACCTTGGTATCCACATGGCTCGTGCCTTCGCGCATTCGTGGTTGGCTAAGCATGCAGATGACCTCGGCGGATGGCAGCTGGCTGGCAAGCACTCCCGCAATGGTGAGCTTTGGCTGAGGCAGGGGATGACCAGGCTTCGGATGCTTCATACCCGTTCGCCGTCCGACGTTCCCGAGGCTGGCCCGAACGAGGCTCGTAAGCTGTACTTCCGCAACCTGCCCTTAGAGGGTCTGCCTGAGCAAGCAACCTTTGAAGAGCTTGAGGCAAGCAAGCTACTTGGCCTCTGGCGTGTCGCACCGCAGACCGGAGAGGTAACCGTGCGTATCGCACGTACGATTCGGGCAAGTCGCTGCGGAAGTCGGTTTCCAGTAGACGTGCACTTCCAACTTCCGCGTGCGGCTGACGATCTGGCAAATGCAGCTTGGATGCCAGATGATAGCGGCATCCTGTTCGACGATGAAAAGGAAGAGGGTGAGGATGATGCCGGCGGCTTTCTCGGGTGAGCGCATAGTCGCTGCCCGCAAGCTGTTCGGGCTCACCCAGATAGCGCTTGCAGACGCCGTTGGTGTCAGTCAAGGACTGATCTCACAGGTGGAGAAGGGTACACGTGGGGCCACTGAAGATCTTATCGGCTCAGTGGCCTTGGCGTTGGGTATGCCTCGTAGCTTTTTCGACGTTATTCCACCTGAAAATCCGTTGGACTCGCTTCGTTTCAGGAAGAACTCAACGGCTAGCAAAATCGACACTGAACGAGCCAAAGTCCTATTCAAGGAGGCTTATAGGGTAAGCTCTTATCTAGTGGAGCACTCTGGTTTTGCGCAATCTCAGCTACCGCGAGCTACCTCTCCTGTTGATCGAGAGATGATTTTTGATCTGGCGTTGCAGGCTCGAGAGGCTTTGCGTGTAAATCTTGAAGGTCCGGTGCCACATGTAACTCGCCTTCTTGAGCGAGCGGGAATACCTTGCGCGCCCCTTCGGCTTCCTGGTCAAGAAGCCCTCGAACTGCCAACGGCAGTCGGACATTTTGGAATGTCTTATTGGGCGGGTCCTGGAGAATTGGCAGTTATTGGGTACTTTCCAGGTAGCAAAGCTGATAGAGACAGGTTTACGTTGGCTCATGAGTTGGGGCACGTGATTCTTCATGCTCATAACCACGAGACTGTTGACCCTGAGTCGGAAGCGAATTTCTTTGCTGGCGCGTTCCTTATGCCGCCTGCCCAGGCTGATGATATTTTCGATTCCTCCTTGACGTTGACCGATTATGCTCGACTTAAGCAGCGTTGGGGAATTTCTATACAAGCACTGATAATGCATGCCAATAACGTCGGAAAAGTTAGCGATGATCGGAAGCGTTCACTATTTACTCAGCTGTCTGCGCGTGGATGGCGGAAATCTGAGCCGGTAAAGGTATATCCTGAAGAGCCTAGGTTGCTCTGGAAATTGATTAGCAAGATATTTGGTTCCAGTCCATATTATGCAGCGGTTGATGAGTTGGCTCTTCCTGCGGTTCTTTTGAGGTCTCTGGCGCCCTACCCTGCACGCGCTACAAACAATAGACATGATGAACAGTCAAGCAATGAGCTGTCAGAAGAATCAGGTTATGCTGATGTGGTCCAATTTAAACGCAAAAAAGCCTGATGTAGCTGTGGTTTTCGCCGGTGATAAGCCTTGTAAACATAAGTTGAGAACCGCTGGCTCTGTCCAGTATCCTGACTTTTGGCGCAATCCTGTATGGCCTTAACAAACCCGCGTCCTAGCGCGTCGCGACCAGAGACGCGACGATCTTCGTCTGTGTCGCTTCCCTTCTCTGTTGCCCCATCCGTAGCATTGACTGGACTTATGGCGTCATTATGAGAAGGTCCGCATGGCATCACTCATGGCATGAAATGGGGTCTACGGGTGTGGCCAGAGTGGGGTAGTGGGGCTGACTGTGTGGCGGTTGTTCTCGTTGATAAGGCGCCTTGTAAGCAGAAGGTCAAAAGCCGCCCCGGCGCGCTGACCGCAGTTGGGTAGTCGGAAGCCTGGCGGTGCTTGCGCTAGCACCGGCCTACGAACATCCTCTGAATAGGCATCGCGCTTTTGGACGTGGCAGACGGCCCGGACAGCGCCTATCCACTGATCTTGCTGCGATTGCTGTCTGCGACTCACAGACTTCCCGCGTCACAGGCTCTTGGCCGCACATGATTTACATGAGGGCCAGTCGTGAGAAGGTCAGAAACGGTCATTCGTGGCGCGCATCGCTCCGATTGTGCGAAAGCGAGGACTGAAGAGGATCGGTTCGGTTGGAGTCCGTGCGGCATAGCCCGTACTGAGCCGGAGCCCGTGATGGTCGAACTCGCCGAGAAACCCCGGGTGTATGACCCGGACGAGACTGACTCGTTGCCCGCACAGCTCTACCTCGCCTGTCGGCCGGACGAAGCGAACGGCGGGCTGATGCTGGAGACCAGGGAGCTGTCCGGACAGCTGGTGGTTTTGGGGTATTCGACGTTGCACACCTTTCTCGCCGGGTGCGGAGCGGATCAGCCGTGGATTCTGCTGCCTGTCGACAAGGTTCGTGAGATCGCCTGCGTTCAGGAGGGGTCGGCGATGGCACCGCCGACGTTCCGGTTCAGCGTGGCGATGGATGCGCCGGTGCCGTCCGAGCTGCGCGGCACCGCCGGTGATTGGGCGGATGACGAGGCGGACTGGAACGAGTCGGAGTCGCCGGACTGGACGACGGTCCATCTCGCTTCGCGGCCGTTCGACGGCCGGTCCGAGAACGTCGAACTCGAGCTGCAACCGATGCCGGGGGACCTGTTGGCCATCATGGCCTACACCTCGGAGGCTGCGTTGCGCCAAGGGTGCGGTTCCCAGCAGGCGGCGGCGCCGGTGCCTGCCGGGGTGCTCGGCGATATCCGACGCCAGTGCGGGGCGCACACGATTTGCCTGGATACGCCGTTGCCGGAGCGGTTACGGCATGTTGGGGAGGAATGAGACATGTCCGGCGATGAAGTCCATGTCGGTCACGAGCAACTGCGCCGGATGGCGGATGCCTTGCGCGGTAGTACCGACGAACTCGACCGCGCGGCGAAGAGTGCCCCCGGTATGCCGGAGGTGAGCACCTCTGCCGAGAAGGTGAGTTACACGCTGGGGGAGCTCTCGCAAGCCGCTGCCGGATTGATCGCCACGATCGACGAAGTCGCGGCCAAGATCGATGCCAGCGACGGTAGCTACGGCGAAGTGGACAACCGCAACGCCGAGCAGCTTCGGAAAGAGTACTACGACGAGTACGCCGGTCGGCCGGACTGAACGTGGAGTAGAACATGGCTGGGGAACTCGACACCGAGGTCTTGGACAGGCCCGACACGTGCCGAGGCACGGCCGAGTGGCTGGGTGAACTGGCCGGTGGGATCGCCGAGGTCGCTGACACCGTGGCTCAGCAGCGCAGCGCATCCGAGAGTTTCTGGCGGGGAACCGCGGCGGATGCGGCACGCGGCGAGCTCGGCGGGCACGGCAAGAACGCGGACGACTTGGAAAACGCGATCAACAAGGTGAAGTCGGCCTTGGAGGTCTTCGCCGACGAGATCGACACCGTGAACGAGCGCATGACCGACGCACGCGACATCGCCCGCGGTGCCGGCTTGGTGATCAACGGCACGAAGATCCTGCCGCCGAAACCGAGCCCGAACGGTCCTGCCGGCAGGCCCGACGGCCCGAGCGGAGCGGAAGAGCGGAAGCAGAGGGCCTTCGAGGAAGCCGGTCGAACGGTCGAGGACGCTCGGACGAAGCAGGAGGACGCGCACCGCGAACTCGAGGGACAGTTGGAGGATCCGATCGGGACCTTCAACACGGTCAAGACACACGTGATGCGTGCGGTGACCGGGGGTCTGACCGCGGTCAAGACGTCCAGTGACAGTGCGGCCACCCTCCTGCAGAACGCCCGCACCCTGGAGGGGCAGGCGAAAGAGATGGACAGGCTGGCCAAAACCGCTGATCACAGTAGTGAGGCTGCCCGGACCAAGGTAGCCGCGATGCAGAACCGGGCCAAGGGCAAGGTCGCGGATTTGCGGGGTGAGCGGACCGGGCGACTTACCAAGAAGTTCGGTCGTGGCGGTGACATCATCGCCGCGGACGCGAGCAAGTACGTGAAGGGCGGATCCAAGCTCGCCGACGGAGCCGGTTCCGTGCTTCGGGGCGTGCCGTATCTGGGGACAGCGGCGACGATCGGCTCAGAAGTGACCGACTACGCGACCGGAACCGACACTGCGGGAGAGGCCGCGATGGATGCCGGCGCCAGCCTGAGCGGAGCGGCGGTCGGGGGCGCTGCCGGTGCCGCGCTCGGTTCGGCGATCTTCCCGGGGGTTGGCACCGTGGTCGGGGGAGCTCTCGGGAGTATGGGCGGGGATTTCCTCGCGACCGAGGCGGAAAGTCTGCTGACGGGCGAGTAGGCGGGACGAGGGATGTCTGAGGAGAATCCAGTGGTGTCGGAGCAGTTGCCGCCCCGTCCGGATCCGTGGACGGGTGAGCCGCGCCCGCCGCGGGCACCGGGGTTTTTCAAGTGGGACAAGCCGCCGAAGGATCAGGATTCGGAACGGGACCGCAGTCAGCGGCGCAAACCCACGCCGCCCGAGGGGCAGGGGCCGGTGCTGGAGTGGTATCGGCACAGCCAGCGCTACTCGATCGGCATGGGCCTCGCCGGATTCGTGCTGATCGGGATTCTGATCGGTTTCCGGCAGGGTCTCGACTACAGCTGGCTCAGCATTCCCTGGATGTGGCTCTTTCTCGCCGTGGCCGGACTGGGCATGTACGGGGTCTTCCGCTTGGTCGATCCGGCGGTGGGTGCCGACTGGTTGAAAGTGGGCCGCACCTGGGTGTTGTTGTACGAGCTCACCGACATCAAAGTCCGCCACCGGGGAATGTCGATGCACCTCGACCTCAAGGACAGCGGGGGACGCAAGGTGCAGGTGAAGGTGGACGAGCTGCAGGAGGACCGCGACATGTGGGATCTCGTATACAACGGCCTGCTGCACTCGGTGGTCACCAACGGTGCGACGACGAACTGGGCCGCGCACTCGCTACTGGAAGTCCCCGACGAGTCGGAGTGAATCATTGCCGCCGACCACGCCCGAACGGGTGCGGTGACGTCACTGGAGAATGCTGCGAATCGCCCGCTGTCGCTCGAACCGTGGCATAAAGGTGTAGTCAAATAGCGGCCGTGGGAATCGCCTGGATGATCCTCATCGCAGTGCACGGTGATTGTAACCCCTGTTGAAGCAACACGTACCCACCAATCACCTTTCCACGTAACGATGTATCTGGGGCCATGGGATATGGGCCGAGCGGGACGGAGGATTGGCTCGCACGGTACAGCAAAGCTCCCGTTCATGGGCAAACTTAAAATCTCGGTACCGCATGATCGACTGCTCCGATTGGGTGGTCTTGTTCGAACTGCACCTTTCGGGTGCTATTTACGTCCAAACTGGCTTACATGGACAGGGCAAGCGCTGTTGAGGTCGTGCTGGTCGGTGCAGAGGACCCGGAACTGCTCGATCAAGTGATGCGGCTCGGGGATCAGTACCGTGACCGGCTGGGGCATCTTCCATGGTCGGCTTACGATGAAGCTGCCGAACAAGGCCGGATCCTCGCGGCTTGCCCGCCCGGTGAGAGAAAGGTGCTTGGTTATGCGCTGTTCCGATTGCCGCGCGACGAAGTCGTTCTCACCCATCTGTGCGTAGGCTCCGACGAACGTGGGGCTGGTATCGCAAAGATGCTGGTCGATGAGATCAGCGAGCGATACAAGGATCGTATTGGTATACGGGCCAAGTGTCGTGACGACTACGGCCTGGCCGGAACATGGCGTGCCCTCGGGTTCATGGACCGAGCTGCCAAAGCCGTCGGACGCGGGGCAGACAAAGCGCCCATGACCGTCTGGTGGCGCGACCATGGCCACCCAGATTTGTTCACCGTGTACGAACAGCCTGCTCCTGTTCGCGCTGTCGTCGACCTCGATGTGCTTCGGATTCTGCTGGATCCTTCATCTCACGAATTCCGATATCTCTTGGCGGACGATCTAGCGGAGCGAATCGAGTTGATCGTTACCTCCGATATACGTACCGAGATCGAAAAAGAATTCACACGGGAAAAGGTTCTGTTGCTCGATGCGTTCGGTGGATGCCCGGAGCTCGGTGTGAACGCGGACACCTTTTCGAGGCTGGACGATGCGATCCGGAGTGCCCTACTGGAGAAGGGGAATTATCCGAGAACTCGACAAGAAGAGTGGGATCTCGCTCGGGTCGTTCATGCTGCGGGAACCGGTGTCCCTGTATTCTTGACCAGTAATGACAATCTAGTATCGAACCTCAGTTCGGTAGTCGAAGAAATTGCTGGCATGAGGGTAATTCCCCCGGAATACGTATTCAAACATCTGGATGAACTGGCCAACGCAGCGAGCTTTCAGACCGAAAGTCTAGCGGATACGGAGTTCACCACGGCCCGCGCCGGAACAAGGATCGAGTCGGAGGCTGCGGCTATTTCCGCGCTGCTTTCTGGTGAGAGCGAGAGGCGATTTCGGGAGCGTATTCGTTACCATGTGAAGCAAGACCATGATATCGATATCGTTCGTGCTCCCGAGGGTGCTATGCTCGCAGTCTTCGTGGTGCTCGAGAGTCCGGAATTGATCGAAGTACCGTTGCTTCGGGTGAATGATCATTCACTGACCGATACGCTCGCGCGTCACCTGCTATGGAGACTCCGGATACGTGCTCGCGAGCAGGGAGCAATCGCGGTGAAAATCACCGATGAACACCTTTCGCGGCGGCTCGATCAGGCCATGAGCTACGAGTCATTCGTCTCTCGGGAAAACAGCTGGGTTGCCCCTGTTGTCGATGTCTGCGGTACGGCCGTGGAGGTGGAACAAGCAGCGGCGAAGTCGTTCCGGGTCGCTGACATGGGTAAGCCGAATTCCTTGCCTGCGCTCCTGTCTTCGCATGCGGCGAGTCGGCTCGAGCATGCTTGGTGGCCAGCGAAGGTTATCGACAGCGAATTGCCGTGCTTCATAGCTCCGATCAGGACGGACTATTCTGCCGAACTTTTCGGATACCCACCTGTGCTGCCTCCGAGGAACAGTTGGCTGTCCTTGGGACGTGAGCATGTGTACTTCCGCAGTACAAAGAACAATGTGCTCAGGGCTCCAGCACGCATCGTGTGGTATTCCAGTGGTGATCAGACTGGTGCCAGGCACTTCTTCGCGACCTCGCGGCTCGAAGAGCTCGTCATCGATACCCCGGATCGGTTGCATGACAAGTTCTCCTACTACGGTGTCTTCAACCGCGTGCAAGTCGTCGAAGCCGCGCGGGGGAACCCTAAAGCCCTGGCCATGCGATTCGCGGACACGGAACTGTTCGATCATCCTGTGCCGCTGCGTCAGTACAAGCGGTTGGCCAAACAGTATCCCGGAGCTCCGGAAAACTTCCGCTCCGCGCGGGCTATCGACGCGGAAATGTACGCGGCGTTGTATAAAGCTGGGTTCGCCACTTGAGGGATGACGCACAACGTCTCTCGAACTAAAGTTCGAAGCGTGAATAGGTCTAGCGACTCTCCCCAAGACGCTCTGTCACATCGACGAAGCGGTAGGCTCACGCGTCGTGAGGGATCCGAAGTGACCGATGAGTTGACGCGCGAGGAGCAGGCACAGCCGCTGTTGATGTCATTGCGGCCCCGATTCGCCCACGCCATCCTGGATGGCTCGAAGACAGTGGAGCTCCGGCGGACGCGGGTTTCGGCGCTGCCCGGCGCGAAAATCATCATCTATGCCAGCGCGCCTGTCATGTCCGTAGTAGGGACAGCCACGCTGAAATCGGTGGATGCCGACGAGCCGAATCGGCTTTGGCGCAGACACGGTAATCAGGTCGGAATCACCCGTGCCGAGTTTGACTCTTACCTGGTGGGAAGCAGGATCGGCTGTGCCTTGACGGTGGCGAACCCACAGGAACTGGCGGATCCATACGAGCTGGGTTGGTTGCGCGACCATGCCGGTTTCCGCCCTCCGCAAAGTTACCGCTTTCTCGCTCAGTCGGATCCGGAACCGCTCCACGCACTCGTGAAGAATCGCTGATACCAGGTACGAGATCCACGTCGTGGAGTGATACTGGCCAGCGATCTTGGCGCGAGAAGTGCGTTTGCACGGGTGCCGTGCGTGTTGTGAGCGGCTTTTCAGCAGGCGACAGCTCTCAGCTCGGGTCTCAACCAGTCCACGTCGTACGACATGCTTCCGTTCTTATTCCGGGCATTCGCTTGATCCGCACAGCGTGGGATGAACCCCATACCGGTTGATCCCGTCCGAGCAGCCCAACGCAACCGGGTTCCCCCCCCCCCCCCCCCCCCACCACCTTGAACTCCCGGCACACATCTCCGCCGGATCACGGTCTCCTACACTCGTGGGCCGTGACCTGTCACCTCGTGCCCGGCTGAGCGTTCCGGCTCGCCACTGGGGGTTTCGCATGGCGGAGAACTCGCTCGCGGCTGCGGCGAGCGACGTCGCCGCGTCCGCGCACGTCGCCTGCGCTCGGTTCCGCGGCACCGACCCGCTGCTGGTGGGGCGCACGCGGCGGCAACTCGCGGCCGAGATCGGTTACCCCGACGACTCGGGCCGCATCCCGGCCGCCCGCTGGATGCGTGCCGTCACCTTCGAGCACTTGGTGCGCACGGACCGCTTCGCGAGCGAGCTGGCGACCACCACGGTCGGCAGGCTCGGCCTGAACCGTCCCACCGACATCGTCACGACGGACGCGCACGGCGACGCCGAGAAGACCTCGGGCCTGCTGGCGGACGCGCACGCCCGAGCCGTTTCCGACGGCTCGGTGACGTTGCTGCACTCCCTCGCGCTGCCGTTCGCCGCACCCGTGGACAACCCCGAGGACAGCGCGGCATTCCCGGACAGCCGGACCATGGCGGCCGAATCCGAGGTGGAGTCGGACCTCGCCGTGGTCGCCCCCGAACCGGACGCCGACGGCGGTTCCTGGCTGATCCTCGGCGCCGCCAAGGACTACGAACGGGTGAGATCCCGGATCGAGGACGCCAGACTGCTCAAGGGCTTCCTGCGGGTCGCCCTCGCGGCGGAGTCGGCCCGCTCCGCTTCGTCCCTGCCCACCGGCATGTCGGTCCACTCGCACGGTGTGCTCGCCGTCCCGCGCAACGCCTTCCTGCAGCCCGAGGCCCTGGTCGAAGCACTCGACGACCACCGCGCCGAGGTGCGGATGCGGCTGGCGGAGCGGCAGCGCGAGTTCGAGCGGTCGGCCCCCGAGGAAACCGCGAACCTCGCGGACTACGTCGCGCACCTGCGGGCGACGTTCGATCCCGCCTCCTGCACCACCTGCACCCTGTTCTCCTACTGCCGCGAGGAGCTCCGCACCTCCGACGATCCGACCGACCTGCTGATCGAGCTGGGGATACCGCCCGATACGCGACCCCAACTCGTCGGCCTGGTGGACGGCACGAACGGGACCGGCGACGCGCCCGCCTCGGTGGTCGCCAACGTCTCCGCGACGCTGGACGGGGTCGCGCGCCGCACCGGCCAGCGGCGCGTCGACCAGGCGGGCCGCCCGGGCACCATCGACCTCGTGCTGGCCAAATCGGACTCCGCTGTGCTGGGCATGCACGGGATCGCGCTGCGGCGCGTCACCACCCGCGGCCCCGAGCCCTGGCGGACCACCGTGTTCGACGACCCGCAGTCCGCGTGGACCCGGCGCGAGGTGATGCACCTGCTGGGCCGGGAACTGTCCGAGGCGATGGCCGAGCAGCGCCGCCTCGACGAGGAGAACCCCGGCCCGGTTCACCTCGTCGTGCCGGACCAGCCGACGGCCGACGTGCTCGTCTCGATCGCCGACAACCTGGCGGGTATCGAGCTCAGCGGGCTGCGCTGGCGACGCGACGAGCTGATGGGCCGCACTCCGCTGACCTTCGACGGCGAGCCCGCCGAGATCCCGTACTCGTTGCCGGAGACGGCGCGTACGGCGGTGTCCTTCCTGCTGGAGGAGGACCGCGCCAGGGCGCTCACCCTCCGGTCCCCGATCATCGAGCTGCGGGAGTCACTGGCGCGGCACGTGGTGGCGGGCGGGCCACCGGTCGCCTCCTACCGGCTGGACTACCTGGTGCGCTGGGCCGAAACCGCGACCGAGGGGGCGGTGAAGCCGCGCGAGCTGGAGGACGAGATCGAAGCCGCGCCGCACACCCCGGGCGCCCGGCTGACGAGTGGGAGTTCGGACGCCATCCACGAGGCGCTGACCCGAGTGGATGCCGAGCGGGCCGATCCGGGGCAGCCCGGTTCGGGGCGGTTCGGCCCGGAACAGTCCGGTACGGGGCGGCCGGACTCGGCGGCGAGCGAGTACACCGCGCTGGTGACCGAGGAGCTCGACTACAAGCGCGGCATGATCGACCGCGCCCTGGCCGTGCTGCACACCGTTCCCGATTCGCGGCTGCGCCGGGTGCACCGCGAGATCGAGGCCGACGCCCAGGCGGTCTGGCGGCGACGGCTCTCGTTGCGCGCCTCCGACCTGGTCCGGTTCGGACGTACGCACCGTGTCTGGCGCAACGCGCTCGTGGACGTCATCGAGAGCGACGGCAGGTGCCGGAGTCAGCTCCTGGCGCTGTCGAACCCGCAGTTCGCCGAGGAGCTGGCCACCGACGTCGGCACGCGCGAGGTGGCGGTCGCCACGGTGGTCTCGGTCCGGCCGCTGGTGCTCGACGTGGCTTCCCGCAGGATCCGCGCCGGGAGCAGGATCGTGCTGCTGCACGTCAACGGCGAATCCTGCGTGGAACATCCGGACGTCGAACTCACGGTCCAGAAGAGCAACTTCAAGTTCGCGGGGTTGTCGATCGGCCCGTTGGCCGATGTGGATGACCCCGAAACGCCCCGCCGGTTCGCGTGGGAACCGGAGAACGCCCCAGGACTGGCCGCCAGCGACCGACTGCTCGTCGCCGATTTCGCGTGGTTCTCGACGAACAAGGGAAACGCGTTCCTCAGTGTCGCCAGACCCCGGGTGGACAACCTCGCGGCGCCGGAGCCGACGTGCGAGGCGGGCTCCTACGCCGAGGACCCCGAGACGCACGAGCGCTGCTGCCGTCCGCACGAGGACGTCGAGGCCGAGCGTTCCGACCAGCTCGCCGAGCGCCGCGCTCGTGGCGAGCTCAACCCGGAGGTATGGCCGCCGATCGTGGACTCCGACGCGTTCGAGGTGGCCCCGTCCGGCGCGCCGGTCGGGGACGCCACCACACGGCCGGTGTTGGCTCCCCCGGACGGCGTGACCCTCGACGAGCTGGAGTGACCACGTGCGAGCTGGAGTGACGAGGTGACCGTCGAGTTCCGCCAACCGGAGGACAGCGCTGCCGATCGTGTGCACCACGACCGGGCCGCGGCGGGTAACGCCGCCGTGGCGGACGAGGCGCTCCGGGTGCTGCGCGACGCGTTGTCCGGCACCGCCCCACTGGATCGGCTGCTGCTCAAGGCCGCGGCGGGTGCGGGCAAGTCCTTCATCCTGCGGAAGCTGGTGGCCGATGCCGTCGAGCGGTCCGAATGCGATCGCGTGGTCCTCACCGCCTTCACGAACAAGCAGATCCACCCGCTCGCGGCCTCGTTGGGGCGGATTCTCGGGGCGGACCGGGTTTGTCTGTTCGTCGGCAAGGACCGGTACCAGGAGGTTCCCGAGGAGGCGAGTTCCCACTCGACCGTGGTCAGCAAGGCTTCGGACATCCCGTCCGAGTGTGAGGTGGTGATCTCGACCGCGCACCGGCTCGGCACGCCCCGGGAGCTGGACCGGCTGGCCGAACACCTCGGTCCCGGGCACAACGGCGAGACCGTGTTCGACGTGCTGTTCGTCGACGAGGCCTGGCAGCTGCCGCACCACCGGTTCGACAGGGTGGCGAAGGCGGCCCCGATCACGGTCGGGGTCGGTGACGTGGGGCAGCTCCCGCCGCTGGAGGTGGGCGCGAATCCGTGGCGGGGCGACCCGGGGTTCAACCCGTACCGCGCCTGGCCCACCGACTACGAGGCTGACGAACGCACCTGGTCCGTCGAACTACCGGCGGTATGGCGCCCCGCTGCCGGTCACCTCGAACTGTGGCGGGCGTTCTACCCCGAGTGGGCGGAGCTCGACTGCGTGGCCGCGCCGGGGGACAGGGCGCTGGTCGCCGAGAAGCTCTCCGGCGAGTCGGCCGCGATCTGGCGGCAGGTCGGTACCGGCGTGCCGACGCTGCTCGAAGTCGAGGGGTTGCCCGAGCCGGAGGCGGCCGATGTGGACCCGCCGCTGCTGGCGACCGTCGAGTCGCTGCTCGACGAGCTGTTCGCCGCCGGTTTCGCGCTCGAACACGCCGAGTACGACGGCGAGGGGGCTCCGACTGGGAACACGCTCACGGCACGTCCGGGTGAGGACTCCGGTGACCCGCTGGTCGCGATCCTGGCTACGCGCAACCAGGCGGTGGACGACGCCACCGATGTCGCCGAGCGGCTGCGGAAGAAGTACTCGCTGCGAGAGAGCGAGGTCGTGGCCTCGACGGTCGACTCGTGGCAGGGGCAGACCAACCGCCTCACGGTCGCGATTCACCCGTTGAGCGGGGCCTCGCGCCTGGACGAGTTCAACTCGGCCTTCGGCAGGCTGGCCGTGACCTGCACTCGTGCCACGCACGGGCTGCTGATGCTCACCCGGCCCGGGATCGACGGACTGCTCGGCGAGGCCCCGGTCCGGCCCGGAACCCCGTTCGGGGAGCCGGGCAACCGGCACCTGCCGCGCCAGACCCACCAGCGCATCCTCGGCACGTTCGCGCGCGGCACGCTCACCACGGGCTCCGACCAGGAGTGATGAGGTGTCGCTCCGGTGCTCCCGGCCGCGCTCGGTCGCTGTTCGCAAGTGACACCAACCGGAGCGACACGAACAGGTGAGTAAGCGGCACTCGGCCAATCGGCGGACCTGTTCATCCCGAACGCCGGATCGCGAGATCCCTCGCACTTGTGATTGAGGAGGATTGCGTGTTCGGTAAGAGTTATCTGGCCGGAATGATCAATCGTTCTTCCGAAACCGATTCGGATCGTCGTCATTTCCTGCGGACCGCCGGGCTGGGAGGGCTCGGTGTCGCCGGTGCAGCAGCCGCTTCCTCGGCCGGGCTGGGAACCGCCGGTGCGGCCGAGACCGCTTCGCGGGGACCGGGCGACGGTGCCGTGCTCAACTTCGCCCTGAACCTGGAGTACCTCGAAGGACAGTTCTACTCCTACGCCGTCCACGGTGTGGGGCTGCCCGAGGAACTGACCACTGGCAAGGGCGACCGGGGAACGGTGACCGGCGGTCATGCCGTGCCGTTCGAGAGCAGCAAGGCGCGGCAGTACGCCACGGAGATCGCCGCCGACGAGCGGGCCCACATCGAGTTCCTGCGCTCGGCGTTGGGCTCGGCCAAGGTCGCCCAGCCGCGGATCAACCTGCGCGAGAGCTTCACGGCCGCCGCTCGGGCGGCGGGGCTGATCGGCGAGGGGCAGGAGTTCGACCCGTTCGCCAACGAGGACAACTTCCTGCTCGCCGCCTACCTGTTCGAGGACGTCGGGGTGACCGCCTACAAGGGGCCTCCCCGTTGGTCGACAACAAGACCTACCTGGAAGCGGCGGCGGGCATCCTGGCGGCCGAGGCCTACCACGCGGCCAACATCCGCACCGTGCTGTACGACAAGGAACCGGGGTTGCTGGACAGCCTGCTCGGCGGTGCCCGTGACCTGAAGGAGGCGGCGGGCATGCTCTCCGACGCCCGGGACAGCCTCGACGGGTCGGACGACCTCGATCAGGGGATCGTCGACGGCAGGGGGCGCGCCAACATCGTGCCCACCGACGCGACGGGCAAGGCTTTCAGCCGCACCGCCGGTCAGGTTCTCAACATCGTCTACCTGACTCCCGAGCGGGCCACCTCCGGTGGCTTCTTCCCGAGCGGTGTCAACGGTTCGATCAACACCAGCGCCGACAACACCTGATCGGAGCGGTGTCCGTCCGATAATGCGGTTGTCCCCGGCAGCTCGGGGACGAGCACCGAGTATGAGCACGCACACCGGCGATCGCGTTTCCCGCTCGCGCGGCACTCCGTCGCCGGAGATTTGGTTGATCGGGCGAACGCCCTAGGGCGGATGCCGGTCGGACGGCGGATCGGCGGGGTGTACTCCCGGTACTTCCCGCCGATTCCGCCGGTGTGCTCGGAGAATCCTTCGCCGGTTCGGTTCGCGACCACATGAGTCTCCCGTGATCTGGCGGGTGAAAACTGATCGGAGCTCGCATGTCCAACGACCATTCCCACATAGACCGGGAGTTCGCACCCGACGGTGGGCACGAATTCCTGCTCGAACTGCGGCGTCACTACGACCGCTGGCGATCCGGGAGCCGTGCGCTGCCGCCCGCTCAGCGGGCCGAACACACCCGAGCGCTGGCACACGCCGTCGACCGCTTCCTCGACGAGGCGCACCGCAACGACGAACTTCCCGACGTCATCCGGTGCGCGCTGCGGTCGTGGCGCGACCAGCTGCACGAGCAAGCCACCAGGCTCTCCCGGGCACACGTCACCGGGCCACCACCCTGCCGGTGAGGTGGTGGGAGTGGGCGTAAGACGGCAGTGCCGGACTGTCGGTTTTGTCGGTCGGGCTGTTCATGGTCTGGCCACCTCGTTCGTCGTCCCGGACGAACCGCGGAGCGAACACGGACGTTGCTGTGAAGAAGCGAACTCGCGGTGCCACGCCTGCCCACATTGAATCAGGCATGAGCTCGAAAATCGGAGAAGATGCAGGCCCGAATCGTTCGATGGTCGGAGTGACCTGTCATCCGTTCGAGCTCGAAATCGTCCACGAGCCACCACCGTGTCAACGAGCGGTTCGAAGATGTCAAGGCCCCAACCCTTCGTCATGTAAGGGGACGATGCATCATTGATCGTGCCGTTTTCATCCCTCTACGGGTACGGTTCGGACTTCCTCCAACACGCCCTCGAGTAGCCCGCACACATCGTTGCCGCCGAGGACGAGCCTGCGGTCGAGCAGACGGTTGCCAGTCTCGCAGGAGGTCTCGCTGATGAGAGAGCAGCCATGACATGCAGCGAGATTCAACTGTGATGCTCCTTGACTGTCGCTCTCTATGCAGACCGGGTCGTTCGAGCAGAAGTCCGCATCCTCCAGCGCCGACACAAGCAGAGAGATCAGGTTCCTGGGCTCGCCGAGCCGAACCAGGCCGCCCAACGTGCCCTGCGCGTCGCCTGCAGCGGTGTAAATGAGGATGCCAGCAGTCCTGTCCGTCCTGTCAGGGTTGGCATAGATGCGTTCTTGCAGGGCAGCCGATGCATACCCGCTCTCGAAGGCGAGCCGCCGGATGAGCAGGTGCGACAGCGTGTGCAGAGCGATGTAGCGCGGCTCAGGGGTGTCGAGCCGCTTCGACGCCCAGTCCAGATTCGCGCGCTCTCGTTTGAGAATGCTTGCTCGATTCTGAACATCGAACAAGGCTTCCCATTTCGCCATCTCCGTCTCGTCGAAGCGGAGGAAGATACCTTCGCCGAACATTTCGACGGCCGGGTAGGTAGGGCAGCGATGCTGGTTGGGGCCGAGATCCGTCCGGACCAACGCCGCTTCGGCGTCGTACCGGCGGAACCCACGAAGCGCACGCACCTCGCGAACACGTTGCACTTGTCCTATCCCTCTAACCTTTTCCAGCAGGCTTTTCGGACCGTGGGCTTCGTCGAGACTTCTTCCGTCGACGACGAAGTCACCTGCACGGGAGTCTCGTCCACCCTGTGTTTTCTTGACAAAAGCCGCCCACTCGCCGTCCTTGAGGTCGAGCAGCATGTCGTCGCTCGACGATTGTTCACCTTCAGCTACCGCTCGGACGACCTCGGTGGTTGTCTCCAGTTCTTCGGCAATCCACCCGGCCACCATCTCGGACTGCGGGCCACCGTTGTCGGAGACCATCCTGCCGAAGAAGGGGTGCCCCCGAACCCTGTCTACCAACTCTGCCGATTGTGGGCGCTCTTCGGGAATATCGAGTGCCGATATCCGCTCCGCCATGTAGTTGCCCGTCGCGCCTCGCTGCACGGCAGCGAGTGGGTGAGGACACGGATTCTGTTCCGAATGATGCTCGGGTTCCCAGGGCTGTCTGCCGACGCAACGGATACCGTCTCGTTGGAGCGCTCCTTTACCGACCAGCTCGGAGAGTGAACGCGAGTTCCCGCAGCCGTGGCATTTCACGACGAGGGAATCGAGTCCCTCACCGTGCGATCCAACTTTTCGGAAGCGGATTTCATTGTATTTTCGGCAGAGACGAACTTCTTCGCTCAACTCGGCTCCACGGCCGCGGTGCATCCATTTGAACCAAGGGATGTCCTGGATGTGACTGCCCTTCTTGCAGACCGCCACGAATCTCATCGGGACGAGTAGCCCATTACACTCACACCGGTTATCCCACTTTCCCTTTTTACGTCCAGTCAGTTTCGAGAGCCTGTCACAGCGTTCGCAGAAACGCCACTCAGGGAAGCGCCAGTACGGAAGCGCCGGCGTTTCCTTGCCTGCCCAGCCCGAATGTGTGGGCGGTTGCCGAAGCACTCCTGCTCCGAGTCTGGCCATGAGTCGATCGCAGCTGATCTCCGGTGCGAACTTGGCATCCCACCATGACGTGTCGGAAGCCATGAGTGACTCTCCTCTGATATCGGTGATCGCACCGACGCCGAAAGGTGTGATCGTCTCTGAAAGCCGTAGGTCGTGCCTGATCTTTTCCATGAAGCTCCTCCTACTGCGGTTCCTGGACCTCGACGGCGACGTTCGGTTCGACGGATCTCATCGAGTCTCCGACCAGCCACCCCTCTCCTGGTTCACCGAATCGCTTGAGTAACGCACCGGCCTCGGACTTCGACCGACGCTCGTAGTGCAGCTCCGTACGGTCTTCCCGAGCTTGGGAAGCACGGCGGTCCCAGTCGCGAAGTAGACTCCAGATTGCGTCTTCCGTCTCCTGCAGTTCGAACGGCTCTGATCGTGAGATGTGGAAGAGGAATTTCTCGACCAGTCCTTCCACGGCATTTCTGGCCCGTGGATCGTCGAGATCGAATTTGACGGCAGTGTCGTTGTCAGCCAGTGGCGGAAGGGACTGTCGCAACAGTGCGACTAGTGCGCCGGCCAGGGACCTGTCCCGAGAGGCCAACGACCAAGGAGTTAAGCTTGTCGGCTCCACGCTCCTGTAGAGAGCTTCGTGGTAACCGCGGAATGTTTCGAAGTGGGAACGGTCGCGAGCTCTGCTCGACCGGAACAACGTGACCACGATGCCACGCGTATCTCCACGACCGACTCGACTGGTGGCCTGAATGTACTCGGCAGTGGTCTTTGGCTGTCCCACCATGAGCATCAGTGCAAGACGCGGGACGTCGATACCGACGGACAGCATGTTCGACGAGAGCACGACGTCGACGGCTTCCTCGGAATCATCGGCGTTCACACGCAGAGCTCGAAGATCTCTGGGGAGCTCCTCGGCGCCTTTGCGGCTGGTGAGCTCGAGAGGCTTGTCGACCTGTCGAAGCGGGATGTCCAGACGCTCTGACCTGGGTTCCAAACGGCCGTTGACGTCGTCGACCACCAGAGCACTGGAACGGCCCAGTTCACGGAGACTGTTGTGGTACATGACGAGTGTCCAGTAAGCGTCTCGTGAAGGGGACCCCTTACTTTGCATGGCCAGCGAATCCGGTATTTCGAGCATCGGTGTGGTTGCTGAGATCACTGCCGACGGCTGGGAGACCGACTGTGGCATCAGACCTATGTAGAGTCTTCCCTCGCCGTTCTCGACCGGTTTTGAGAAGAATGTCCGGTCATCATCGAGCCCGGAGGATGGATACAGTGCGACCTGCCGTCCGTACAATCCCTGAACCTGTTCTCCAGAGGCTCTGATTGTCGCGGTGGATGCAACGATCTTCGGTGTTGTGCCCGAGCTGCTGAGCAGTACCTGGATCACGGCATCGAACACTGCGACGGTGGTTCCGAGCGGGCCCGACAAGAGATGCAGTTCGTCCTGAATTACCATCGACGGCTGCTTGAAACTCGTACCCAGTCCCAGCAGTTTACCGGCTTCAGGTTTGAATTGCAGCCTGGCGAACTTGTCGACTGTCGCCAGGAGGATCGTCGGTGGCTCTTCGTACAGGACCTCGTCGACGACAGCAAGCGGTAGCTGTTTGCGGAACTCACACTTCGGGTCGACGCAATGCAGAACCACATCGGAGCCTTCACGGCGTAGGCCGTAGTCGGAGCTTCTATCGCTCTTGAGTCTGGGAATCAACGGAGTCAAGCACCAGGGGCAGCTTTCGACCTGGAACTGGTTGGCCTCTTCGGGACGGGCTGCCTTCATGAGGCGGTCCAGAGCAGCGACGGCTTCCTTACGTGTTCCGGGTGCGATCTCGTTACCGACCCACAGCCCTATGGAAAAGGGAGCCATTCCCCTCACCCTCGGGTGGTCTGCACGCATCAGTTCCATGGCGCACACCAGCGCCGCAGCTCGTTGGAACTGCTGCGAGGTCAGAAGGCGCAAGGTGTATCTGGTGAGCACAGCTGTACCGCCGCCTGAAACTCCATGAGCGAGCCGGCGGCGGAAGATCTCGACCGCCGCCAACCCCAGGTATGCCTCTGTCTTTCCTCCACCGGTCGGAAACCAGATGAGATCAACCAGGTCACGGTCGTCGTGCTCGGGGTTCACCGTCGAGGCCAGTGCGATGAGCAGGAAGCCCAATTGGAAGGGCCGCCAATGCGGTTCACTGAGCTGTTCTTCCGGAATCGCCTTGGAACGATCGGCTTGACGCATCTGCAGACGCATGGCCTCCATACCGAGGGCGAACGCGATTCGTATCTGTTCCTGATCCACTGCGTCCAGCAGCTCGACACCTTCGCGCATCCTCGCCACGGCGTCCTCGGACCTCTTGGCGATCCTGATCGCGACTTCGGCGTCACGTCCGAAGTCCTCGGCTCGTGCCATTTGTTCGTCCGCCCACTCGGCGAATGCGTCGACGAAGGCACGGAGTGAGGGAAGAACCTCTGTTCGATTCTCGTCGATCCGTGCAAGGTGTCTTAACTCGAGTGCCCGAGCCTCCGGCGTTCCCTCGTCGAGGCCGGTCGTCTCGACGGCGGGAACGACGAACGCAGGCACAGGATCCAGGAAAGCGCGTACACACCCATCGTCGACCAGCTCCCAGTCGGCAGCCATGCCATGACCGACGGCGTAGACCTTCCTGTTGCGATACCGGACACGCAGCTCAGCAGCTTCCGGATCGGCATCGAACGATCGTGTGGTATCGTATTCGAGAATTCGGGCTCCGTCACAGGGCGCCACAGACAGTCCGACCTGGAACAGCATCAGTGGGATATCCAGGCGCTCGTCCTCTGTTGTTTTTGTGAGTACTCTCACGTGTACTGTAATCAGCTGAGCGTCATTGTAGTCACGCCACCGTGCGCCGATAGCGACCTGAACCTCACCAACCTTGAGCAGTATGGGCTCCTGCTCCTTGAACAGCACCAGGTCATCAGGTGAGTGGGGAATACGCTTCCAACGGGGCGGTCCGTCGTCTCCGATCCTGACGTACGTAGCGCACGAGAAATCGACCTTGATTCTTTCACTGTTCGTGACGAACGAGATCGCGGCCGAGGAGGGACGCCAATTCTCGGCCAACGGTACGTTCACGCCGTCTTCTTCGACATCGCCGTCGACGATATCGGCCTCGATATCCTCGCTCGACTGTCCACGCCCCTCGGGAGGATGGGAGTGATGGTTATCCCTGGGAAACAGCATGCCCACCGCGTACTGCCGGTGTGGTGGATTGTATGTAATCTCTTCCTCTTCCCCCTCTGGTCCGACGTAGGCATCGCGCAGGTGTTTCAATGCCAGTTGCTGTGATTCTGTGAGATTCACTTCCTGACCTGCTTTCGGACGAGTTCCTGGAGTCGCTTCTTGTCGTCGGCGGAGACCAGCACGTGCAGCGTCACTCGTGCGCGGGTGACTACGACATAGAAGGCCGCAGTGCCGTGCTCGTCATACTCCTTTGGAAGGTCGCAGACGACGACATGCTCGGCCTCGAGCCCTTTGGCGTAGCGCGGGCTCGTGACGACGAACTTCGCGTCACCCCGCTCAGGCGGATTGTCGGAACTCGTGCTGATGATCCAGATGTCGTCTCGGCGCGCACCGTTGGACACCAAGTCTCGTGCGGCCTGCTCCGCTGCAGAGACGTCGGCTTCCCCCTCGACGGGGTGCCAATAGACACGTTCCCCGTTGACGATGCCCGGATCGCCGACGTCCGCGCCCAAGTACTCCTGTACGACGTGCACAATCGCCCGGGTGTTCCGGACGTTCTTCTGGAGCTGGAGTTGGGTGGCCTCTGTCTTGACCAGGTCGCAGACCTCCGAGTCGTATTCACCGTCGATGTGTGCCTGGTTGTTGGGGTCGAGGAAAATCCTCCAGCACCCTTGACTCCTACCGCCTCGGATCGCACGGTCCAGCGTGTCCATGCCTTCGGCATTCATGAGGTCTTGGGCCTCGTCGACGAACACCACGTCGTACCGTTTGCCTTCGTGGAGTTCGTCGAACGGCAGCAGGTCGATTTCTCGATCCGCGACCAGCGGTTCGAAGAAGCGAATCAAGGACGGCGAGTGGAAGGTGATGACAACGGACTTGCCACTCGCCGCCTCCTGCTTCGCAGCTTCGGCCAGGACAAGGGACTTACCGGTGCCTGCGCCACCGAACACGAGCATGCGCGGGTTGAGCGCGAGCGCGGCCAGTACCTGCGCCTGATCCTCCGTCGCCCGGTTCTGCTCCTCGATGACTGCGCCACGCTGTGCATCGATGGTCGGCATGCGGGTGAATTCACCGAACAGTCGGGCACGCAACTCGTCCGCACGCGCGATCTTCTGACGGGGAGGGGCACTCCGCGCCTCCGCGGCGACCTCGGTGAATGCTGAAGTCAGGCCGACTATGGTCATCGTCTCCCTGGCCCACCAGTGGTTGCTCTTCCATTCCACGGCAGGCGGAGGCGAGTCGATGTCCGGCGTGACGGCAACCGCCTCACACGCGAACCATCCGAGACCGTCCTCCTGAAGGATGTTGCGCAGCGCGAACATCGCGGTCTGTGCCTGATTGATGGGCGATTCGCGCAGCCTGTGCCAGTCGCTACGGCGGTCGATCGTGTACCAGTTTCCCTCGTATTTACGGATACCACCGCCTTTGACCTCGAGCACGATCACCGCGTCGTCCCACACCACGACGAAATCGGCTTCGGCCTGCTGCTTCGTCGTATGACTACGCAGCTTGACGGAGTGGAACGCGACCGCGTCCTTGGGTCCTTCCACCTGCTGTAGCATTCGTGCCAGCCTGACCTCGGTCGCGTTTGTGCTCGAGGCTTCGATGTCGCGAATGTCGGGTACAAGGATCACGCGTGGTGCTCCTTCCACAGGGCTTCGTACTCGCGGTAGCCGAGGAAGTCGTTCACTGCTCCGAAGTTGTCAGCGACGTCCACGATGAGGCATTCCTCCTTGCCACCGTTCTCGGGACCGCGCAGACCACGCCCCGCCATCTGGATGTATGCGCTCGGGCTGAAGGTCGGCCTGGCGATGTACAGAGCACGGACTCCTGGGGCATCGAATCCTTGAACCAAGAGGTCACAGTTCGCCAAGACCCGGATCTCGTTCTTCTTGAATCGTTCGATGACGTCACGGCGTTCCTGCCGACCCGTCTGTCCGCTGACCGCATCCGATGAAATTCCACGGTAGCGCAGGGTCGCCGCCAGTACCTGTGCCGACAGCACACTCGGTGTGAAGACCAGGATCGACCATTCTGAGGGTTGGGACAGTATGTGGTCGACCAGGATCTCCATACGAGCCTGGTTATGGCCGATGCGATCCAGCAGAGGGCTGTTGGGACGACGCATTAATTCGATCTGTTGTCGTTCTTCCGCGGTGAGGGTGACCTCTATGCCACGAAGGACCTCGTGCCTTACGCGTGCCAGGATTCCCAATTGTTGTAGCTCTCGGTACGGGGTCTCCTCGAACGCGTTGAGCTTATTGTTACCGAACCTGGCGGCCAGTTCCCTCGTCTGTTGTCCGTCTTCGATACTGCCCTTGAACGGAGTTGCGGAGAGACCGACAAGAGGTCGTTTCCAGTTGTGCCCGTCAACGCCGAGCCACTTGAGGATACGGGTGTAGCGGCTCGATCCTCCGGCTCGGTGGGCCTCGTCGATGAAGACGGCGGCAGGCCTGCTCAGCCACTCGTACTCGGGTTCGTCGAGGATCGACTCGATCTTGGCATCGGTCGCGACGACGACGCTCACGTCGGTGTCGGGTTCGTTAACGGTGTTGTTCTCCCACAGCCTTCCGATCGTGAGGGAGCGCTCGTCACCGAGGTGTCGCCAAACCGTGTCGAAGGTCTGGACGGCCTGCTCGCAGAGCTCGGTGGACTGCGCTATCCACAGCACGGTCCCGCTGAGGACCTCGTCCTTGAAGAGCTTGAGTACTGTTTCGATCGCCACACGGGTTTTGCCTGCCCCTGTCGGAAGCTCGACCATGCCCTTCTGGGCGGGTCCTTTGTCCGACTGCTGTGTAAGCACCGCGCGCAGTTTTTCGCTGATGATTTTCTGGTACGAATGCAGCTCGTTGAGCTTGACCGACCCCGGAACAGTGAATTCGTCAGGCTGTGACTCGGCACGTCGACCGGCGTACTTGGTCGCGAACCCCATTTTTCGTAGCCAGTCGATCGTTTGACGCCCGCCTGCCCATTGTGTCGGCACGTCGGTGTAGCCCTCCAGCCGGAACTGCTCCGCGAGCTGTTTGACCGAATCGCTGCCGTACACCGTCAGGAACAGATACGCCACGGATGTCGAGTTATCGACAACCCCCTGTGTTTCCAGTGCCTGCCAGAGCCCTCGAGGCAGGTTCTCCCTGAGAGTGTCTTCTCCGAAGAAGACTTCGAGTCGTTCGGCGTCGTTCGCCGCCGCGCGTGCTTCCTGGCGCTGTTTTTCCCGCTGCAGGTCCAGGGCAACTTGTTCGACGTTGTCGAGTTCGGCATTGGACAAGTGCAGTTCGAGTGCGTCACTGACGATCTCCAGAACCCGATGATCGTCGAGATCTTTCCGCACGGTCAGCGTTGGTCCGTCGAGATGCCACTCTAGTGTCTGGTCTTCCACCCCGTCCTCGGTGGTGACGCGCTTGGCGATGTAGATCGCCCTGGCGATGAAGGTGTTTGTCACTTTCTCGCTCCAGGCGACCCAGGTCTCCTGGAGACCGGGATACAGGTCTACGACGGGCTCCGGGTCCTGTCGTCCTTCGACGATGGTCGAGAACGAGAAGCTGTCCTCGAACCGACGGCAACCGACCTGCGCGACGTAGGTGTCGACGTACTGCGTTTCCACGCGCAGATGTGGCTTCAGCTTCTGACTCAGGACGCGCTGCTGCTCGTCGTTCTTTGCCAGATACACCGTCCCCGGACGACGTCCTTCGACCGCTTGTCCAACGCGTGCGGGAATCTTTGGTGGGAAAGTATCCGGATGAGCCTTCTCGCTGGCCACCAGCACGAACTTCGCGAGGGTCGGATCCTTGATCGTCGTCGGGAGGAGATCCGCTGCCAGCGACTCCTTCAAAACCTCGGCCGGCACCTCGGTGAGCTCACGCGGCAGGTTCAGCGCGTCCTCGATCGTTCTTTGCCCCTGGTAGAGCGGAAGCAGTTTCTGGTACTCCAGCAGTGCGTTTGAGACGACTCGTGAAGGTGGACGAAGTCCTCGGTCGGACGGCACGAGCCCGACCTCGGAAATTGCCCATTGCACCGGTGAGATCACTTGGTGTGTTCGTCCGGTAGCGCTGTCCTCGCAGGTCCATACGGACCTTTCGTCGAGAGCCAAGAGTTTTTGTGTCCAGTCCGCGCGGATCTGCTCGGAAGCTCCGTACTCGTCCATCAACAACAGTGCCGAGAACGGGCCGGCCCCGAGGTACTGGTCGAACTCGATGTTCTCGACCGGACGTTCCCCCGTTCCGCTCCTCTGATCGACTACCGCACGTACGAAGGCGTAGTATCTGTCCGCACAGATCTCGTCCTCCAGTGCATACGAGCTGGTCGGCTGGGTGATGACACCCGCTGACCGGGCGATCTGTGGCTGGCAACGATCATGGTCGAGCAAGTGTCCGTCGATGCCGCTGCTCAGACTTTCGACATCGAGTACGGACTGTGGTGCGGCCCATCCGCCGTCGCGTGTGGGGACCTTGATACGTCCCTCGGTGTCTCGCTCGGCGAGTTGCTTGGCTTTCACGAGGGGGACGCCCATCACGGCCTCCCAGAATCTCTCGTGATCTTCAGGCCCGGAGGCCTGCGACAGCTTCTCGAATCGGGCCTGGAGGATCGCGATCGGGTCCAGATCTCTGAATTGAGCTCTCTCCCGGAGTGTCTTTTCGACGCCTGGAATCGCAAGAAATTCCGGGGTTACGAAGCTCGCACCCTCGATATCGACGTAGTCCACATGTTTGAGGAAGACAGTACTTCTGTCTTCGAGGGACTTGAGGCCGTTGCTGGTCGGGACGACCCTCGCCGTTCGTATACCTTCGATCCTGGGATGGAGCAGTACGAATTCGAGTGCTTTGACGGCAGATTCGTATTCGCCGTCCGCCCATTCGCGCAGCCACGAGAGGATTCCTTTCGTCCGGACTCGCGAGAGTGCTTTCTCTTCGTCGCGTGGCTGAGACCTCATCAGGTCCGGGTCGGCGTTGTAGGCGTAGAGTTGTCGAAGTCGAGCCGCACGGCGGGGCGTAGTGAAGCAACGCCAGTGAGGAACGCGGTCGCTGGTATTCGGGGATTTGATCCATGCCTCGTGATCGTCGCTCTTCACATCGCTTCCGAGGGAAAAGGCGAGAGGGAGCAGGTCATCGGGGTTGGAAAGCGTACCCGTGCCGTCGGGGATCAATGGACTCTGAGCTCCCGTATGAGGGACGTGTGCAAACAGAATCTCGTCCCCGAACGAGAGGAGCTCACGTCCACGCGCGGGCATGTAGTCCAGATGCGCCGCGGGGTCTTCGGATGTCGCCACTCTGGGCAGGAGGTCGACGAACATCTTCGAGAGTGTCACGAGGATCTCGCGGTTGTAGCTGTTCTTGAGTAGCGTTGTGCGATCGTCATTGACGCTCCAGGGAGCGTTGAAGAGTGCTGAAGCGGTGGTTTCGTCCCTGAGCGGGAAGTAGGACCAGAATTGCCCCGTCTGCAGATCCGCATAACGTTCTGGGATCGCAACGGTCACTTTGACCTGGTCGCGTGACACGGCGTCGCCGACCTCACGGCGTGCCGTAGCGCTCGGCGTGTGCATGTGGTTCGCCACGTGCCACACGTGATTGTTACCGTCAGGACGCTCGATGCGGAATTTTCCGTCATTCAGGGAACGTGAGACATGGCACGTCTCGAAGGTTTCCTCCTGCCGTCCCACGATCCGTAGGCGGACTTCCCGAACCGCGTCGACGAAGAGCAGAAACTCCGAACGGAACCCCTTGATCTCCTGCCGGAGGCTGTCGATCCTACCGGCGTTCGGCAGCCTTACGATAGTCGACGCCCACTCCGCCAGCTCTTCGAGTATCGGGTCTTCGGCAAACTCTGCCTCTACGTCCGGGATCTGTGTGATGGTTCTGAGGATGGGCAGTCTTCTGGTTGTGAAGTCGAACTCGGCGAGCGATTCCTTGGCTCTGGTCGAGTTGAACTCGAACGAGATCGACCGACTGAACACCTGCGGTTTGTCCGTCACGGCGAGGACCGACTTGAAGCCCAAGCCGAATCGGCCGATCTCGTCACCTCGTTTGCCACTCAGGTGCGCGTGCGCGAGTGAGGTCAGGCCACTTGCCGAGAAAGGACGCCCCGCGTTCGCGCAGTAAAGAGTCTCCGTGTCGATGTTCAGTACGATCTCGACACTTCCTGCTGAGCCGCTCGTATCTGTCTTGCCGACCATCGCGTCGGCAGCGTTCTGCACGAGTTCGAGGAGTGTCCTGTTGGCATAGCCACCAACGCGGATCGTTTCTTCGTGGTTGGCGTGTTCCGTGATGAGGTTGGGGTTCGCCCGGTAGGCATTGATGGCTTGACCGAACAACTGCTCAAGCTCATCGACCAGGGTGCTGTCGGGCACCCACTCACTCGCCGTCATGCTGAGACCTCCTCGGCAGCTGGGATCGCACCGCTGCCGGACTTGCGCTTACCTGGTTCCTGAAACTCGCCACCAAGATCACCGATGGTGCCACACCACTTGGCAGACTGTGTTGGCAATTATCGAAACGCAATGAATGTTTTTTGCTCTTGCAAGGCTTCCGAACAGGCTTGTGTCTGATCCGAGGTGTATGACAACGGAATGAACACAGTCAGGTGGTTCTGTTCGGTAGATGCAGGTGACGATGATGTTGCGGGGCCGGCCTCGGGAGACAGTGTCCGCTACGGAATCGTCCTTCTGCATGGCTCTGTTCCAGAGGAGCCCGAGCCATTTCTCAACTCGTCGTACGTCCACTGCCCGTAACAAGCGTACTGGTTCGGCTATGTCGATGTCTTTCGTCCGTCGTCGGACGTCTCCGCGGGACACGGGTAACACAGGTCTCCGACTCAGGGACTTCGGAGCGCTCGATCCATGCCCTGCTGATCAGTATGGCGTTGGGAACGAACTCCGATGGGTGTCCTGTCGGACAGTGTTGTTGGGGTACCAGCGGTATGCATGGCACCACGCACGAACCGAAGAGCGGTGAATGGTCGCTCTCGGGAGCGTGGAAGCTCCGGGTGTGCACGTTCGAACACCTGCTCGTTGTTGATGTCACCCACTAGACTAGATCCTCGATCAGCCAAACAGGCGATTGCTCTCGTTGCTTATGCGTTCGGCCTGTTCTGCAAGCTCTCCGATCTTCGTGACGGTCGACCCCAAAGCGGAATAGTCCACATGTTGGACGAACAGCGACCTTTGAACATGCAGTCGACAATGCTTCGAGTAGCTGATCAAAGCTACTGAGCCAGAAAAAACCGCATTGGATCGGCCTCTCCGGTGCAGCTGCTTTGTCGGCTCTTCGAGAGGCGAAGCCGTTTCGAAGAGCCTGCGACTGGTCACTCCCGTGATGCCCCTTTGTCCTCATACGTGTTTCCATCCTTTTCGTCATCGCGTGTGCTCGAGGTGTTACCGGGCAGTTCCGACAGGAGCGCCGCGACCCTGGTCGCGGCCTCGCTCATGTCCTCGTGCTCCCAGAAGCGGAGCACGTTCCATCCCGCCTCGCGCAACCTCTCATCGGTCTCGCGGTCCCGTGCGACGTTGGAGTTCAGCTTGCGTGCCCACCACGAGCTGTTGTTCGCAGGATCGGTGCCGTGCCTCGGGCAGCGGTGCCAGAAGCAACCGTCCACGAAGATCGCCAACCGTGCCCTGGTGAAAGTCACGTCCGCGCGCCTGCGGGGCATGCCCGGCAGTGGCAGGTTCACGCGGTAACGCAGCCCCATGCGGTGCAATGTCCGTCGTAACTGCATCTCGGGCCCGGTGTCCCTGCGCTTCTGCCGCGACATTCGCCTCGAGGTGGATGCAGGAACGTTGCCGGTGCTTGGAGAGTCTCCTCGGTCCTGCTCAACCCCCACGGCTATTTCCTCCAACCGGTGTCCTTCTCCGGTGCGGGCCGAGAAACGGCTCTGTCCGAACGGCCTGCAGGCCAGCCAGCCGGCTATAGTGGCTCACATGCAGCACGTCTCCGATTCGCCCGCACCCCGTCCTCAACGGGACTCGGTCCACGTGCTGGATCTGTTCGCCGGGGCCGGTGGCCTTACGCAAGGATTCCACTCCGCGAGCAACCGGTTCCAGGTGGTGCGGGCCGTGGAGGAGGACCTTGCCGCGGCCGCCAGTTATGCACGCACTTTCGGCGACAAAGTTTATCCAGGGGGAATCGAGGGATGGCTGGCCGACGAGGAGGTACCCCACGTAGGTATCGTTGTAGGTGGCCCTCCTTGTCAGGGATTCTCCACCCTGGGAAAACAGGATGCCGAGGACAAACGCAACACGCTGTGGCGTGAGTATGTCCAGGCTGTATCCAAGGCGCGCCCCGGTTACTTCGTGCTGGAGAACGTGCCCGCTTTCCAACGCACACCGCAGTTCGAGTTGTTCCGGAACGCAGTGGGGCGAGGAGGTGAGCTCGCCGATTACACATTCACCCCGTACGTGCTAAACGCAGCCGACTACGGGGCTCCGCAGGCCCGTAAACGGGTGGTCGTCATCGGCCACCATCGTGATCTCCCCGAACCGGGGAAGCCGGAGCCGACGCATGTGCGTGGGCATGTGACCGTCGCCGAAGCATTGCGTGAAGCATTACCCGCGGTGACGGAAACCGAGTTGCCGGAGACACGAACCGAGTTCTGCGGACGTTCGTTCCCCGGGGCGTTCAAGACGGCCGAGCTCCATCTGACCCGCAACTACACTGCGACTTCACTCGCAAGGTTCGCCACCATCCCACCCGGCGGCAATCGGTTCCACATACCCGAGGAACTGCTCTCCTCGTGTTGGAAGAAGCACAAGAGCGGTTCCGGCGACGTCATGGGGAGACTGTCACCGGACAAACCGTCGGTGACGATCCGGACCGAGTTCTTCAAGCCCGAGAAGGGCCGCTATCTGCACCCGACCGAGAACCGAGCACTCACACACTACGAGGCGGCACTGCTGCAGGGTTTCCCGGACGATTACCAGTGGGTGGGTTCCAAGGTTTCCATCGCGCGCCAGATCGGTAACGCGGTCCCGGTTCCGCTCGCTCGTGCCATCGCAAAGCACCTTCTCGGAGCCATCGATAAGAACTGAAACTTTCTCGCGTGGGCATTGACGTTTCCGGAAAAGCTGTCAATGCCCCGGTGGGATCAGCTCCTGGTGGAAACACCGGTGCAGCTCCGTGTGGGAGGTCTCGACGGCACCGTGATTGCGGAGTGCGCCCGGGCCTATTTTCGACTGGTTGCCGACCGCGTCGTTCAGCTTCGCGGTGGGGACCACGAAAAAGGTCCACTGATCCAGGTCGAGCGGGTTCACGGTCACCTTGCCCTTGTGATGCAGCAGGCAGAACATGGACACGTCCGCTCGCCTACGGCGCTCCTCCGAGTAGGTGTTCGACTCCGCGTACCAGCCTTTGGTGGGGGGAAATGTCGAAGGTGATCTGTGAGTGAACTCGTTGCGGCCACGTCTGCAGATGCGCCGCTGATTTCACCTCGACAGTAGTGCCTTCCGGGATCACGAGATCGAGGCGTCCCATTCCGTGCGGGGACGTCCGGACACGCCGCCGAGAGCGAGTCCGACCACGTATTCCGCGAGCATTCCGCGAAGTGTGTTGCCGAGCAGGTCGGATGCGGCCCATCGCCAGAAGTCGTGTAGTTGGGTGACCTCACCTCGTTTCCCTGTGGTGAAAAGTTCGTTTCCTGTCCTCTGCTTCGCCGATGTGGATCGGTCTGTATCTGTCGCCATCTCGACGGTTTGGCACCCTGGGGTGACGACTGCGTACGGGTTCCGCTATGCCGATTCCGTTCTCCGAGTGGCTACACGCTCCTGCGGTGGTGTTCGGGGCGGTCTGTCGGTGGGGTACTGCTCGTCTCGTTACTCTGTCCACCGCTGCATCGTGTCGATATTCTCCCTGTCCGTGGCACTCGATGAGATCACCGCTGCTGCGGTACGCGATGCGATGGCCGAGTGCGATCAGCTGCAGCATGAGGCTTTCCTGGAAAAGTACGGGTTCGAGTCGACCGGTTCGCACGTGCTCCGATACGCAGGCGCTGAATACAGCCCTACGGCGGTTATGGCTGCTGCTCATGGCATGTTGCCGGGGAACAGCCCGCTCGGTCCGGACGACTTTCCAGCTGGCGAGCGTGATGCGGTGGAGCGATTACGTCGGCTTGAGTTCCTCGTGCAGCCCGGACGAGCTCCAGCTTGGGAACGTGACGAGGTCATCCTGGTCTGTGACTTGGTTTACCACAACGGATGGAACCGGGGCTTCCCGGACGATCCGGCCGTGATCGAGCTTTCCGAGTTGTTGCAGCAACTGCCGCTGCATCCGCAGGAGAAGCGTGACCCGCGGTTCCGCAACGTCAACGGGGTGGCGCACAAAACGGCCGATCTGCACACCAACACACCCTGGTATCAGGGAAAGCCCAAGAACGGCGGTGCGGTGGACAAGGAGGTCATCCGCGATTTCCTGGAGTACCCCGAGGAGATGCAGGCGGCCGCAAAGGCCATCCGTGACTCGATTCGTTACGGAAGTTTCGAGAAGTCGGAACCGGTCGAAGGGGCGGCAGGCGACGAGTCGGAAGCTCCCGAAGGACGCCTGCTGGCAAGGAAGTACTTTGCGCGGGAGCGTGATCCCCGCCTACGTGACAAGAAGATCAAATCCGTTCTCGCCGCAGGACGCGACCTGAGCTGTGAGGCCTGCGGATTCGACTTCGAAGCCGTCTACGGTGAGCGCGGCAGGGGATACATCGAGTGTCATCACATCCTGCCGCTACACGCATCCGGCGCGACGACGACACAGTTGAAGGACCTCGCGCTGCTGTGCTCGAACTGTCACCGCATGATCCACCGTGGCAAGGAATGGCTCACCCCGGGACGGCTGAGGGAGTTGATCCAGCAGCAACGCGCGGACTGAGCGGTCATCCACTCGTTCACCGGCACCATTGCGTCGTCGGCCTCCACTACCACCGGAGTTCGGCGACAGTGGGCGGCTCTTCGTCCTGACGTCGCCGAATCAACCGAACCATCCACAGTGGCCTTGCCGCGTCACGCGGCTGACGGAGTCGGTTTTCCGCGCCCCCAGTAGAACGGCCCGGAGGTGGGACGCACCTCGACGTCCCAGCCGAGCCGGGCGAGGCGATCCTGCAACTCGGCGGGTTCGTGCGGCACCTTCACCGCCCGGTGCCGGGTACCGTCGCTCAGCCTGCGACGGATGGTCGAGGACTCCTCGCCCTCGACCAGCTCGTCGGCGGTGCGGTACGCGTCGTCGATGAACAGCACCCGTCCGCCGGGTGCGAGGCAGTCGGCCACCAGCTCCCAGAAATCCGCGAAGCGATCGAGCGGCACATGCGAGATCCAGAAACCGAAGAACACCACGTCGTAGCGCCGTTCCGGTCGCCAGTCGAACAGATCGCCCAGCTCGAATCGGACGTGCTCGTCGGCGGTCCGTTCCCGCGCCACGCGCAGCATCTCGGGGGAGGAGTCGACGGCCGTCAGGGTGCTCGCGTGCCGCGCCAGCTCCGGAGTCCACGTGCCGGGGCCGCACGCCAGTTCCAGCACGTCACCGCTGGGCGCGGAATCCCGGCAGCCACCGCTACTGGCGCGACTGTCGTGGTTCGTTTCCTCGGCGTGGCCGACTCGTGGCAGGCCCGGCCACCGGGCGACTGTCGGTTCCGCGCGCTAGATTCGCCGCATGGAGCAGCGGATCAGCCTGGTCACCCTCGGCGTCGCCGACCTGCGGCGTGCCAAGGAGTTCTACGAGCGATTGGGGTGGCGGGGCAGGAACTCGAACGGACCGTCTTCTTCCGCACTCCCGGCGGCGCGTTCGTGCTCTGGAGCAGGGACGAGCTCGCGGCGGACACCGGCCTCACCGGTGAGCGGGACGGCGGGTTCGGCGGTGTCTGCCTCGCGCACAACGTTCGTTCCGAGGCGGAGGTCGACGAGGTCCTGGGAACCGCACGTCGGGCGGGCGCCACGCTGACCCGCCCCGCTGCCGAGACGTTCTACGGCGGCTACGCCGGGGTGTTCACCGACCTCGACGGGCACGCCTGGGAGATCGCGTACAACCCGGGGTTCCCCATCGCCGAGGACGGCACGATCACCATTCCCGATCTCGGCTCCCAGTAGTCGCGGACTCCCAGCACTCTCTCGCCACGAGTGGTTCGCCGGAAGTGATCACCACGCACAACCGGAACCGAACCGCTCACTCGCGGGGTTTGAGCCGCGCGTTGGGAAGCTCCGGAGCGGGCAGGGTCTCCTCCCACCGCGCCGGGAATTCCCCGTACTGCAGCGACTCCCCGGAAGACGGGTACTCCTCGTCAGCCGGCTGTTCGCGTTCGTGCTGCCACCGCTCGCGGAACGCCGCGATCTCCTCGTGGCTGCGTCCGATGAAGTTCCACCACATTACGATCCGCTCGCCGAGCGGTTGCCCGCCGAGCAGCAGCACCCGCGCCCGCTCAGCCGATCCCGCACGCAACGTGAGCCGTTCCGGCCCGGTGTCCTGGCAGATCAGCTCGCCCGCGCTCGCGGCCACCCCGGCCACGGTCATTTCGCCGGTGTCGACGAGTACGCCGTGCTCGAAAGCGGGGTCGATGTCCAGATCCAGGCTCCCGCCGGACGGTAGCGTGATCTCGGCGCCGAGCAGCGGGGTGTAGGTCGGCACCGGCGAGGTCTGCCCGAGCAGGCTGCCCAGGAAGACCGACACGCGCGCGCCGTCCTGCTCCAAAACAGGCGGCGCGTAGTTGTCGAACGCCGCGTCGGTGAACCGGTGCCGTTCGGGCAGCGCCACCCAGAGCTGCGCCCCGTGCAGCACGCTCGTCTCCGATGTGGAGTACTCCGAGTGGGCGATGCCCGAGCCGGCCGTCATCAGGTTGAGCTCACCCGGCCGGACGAGGGCGTGCGTTCCGAGCGTGTCGCGGTGCTCGATCTCGCCGCTGAACAACCACGAGACGGTCTGCAGTCCGGTGTGCGGGTGGCCGGGAACCCGCATGCCACCGGTTCCGGACACGTCGTCGGGGCCGTAGTGGTCGACGAAGCACCACGCCCCGATCAACGACCGCGCCCGTTGCGGCAGCGTGCGGCGCACCGTCATCGCCCTCGGCCCGCCCAGCGGTACCTCGCGGGGATGCAGCACCCACGCCCGCCCTGCCTGGTCGTCGGCGTTGGTGCAGGTCAACTCGGTCGGAGCTGTTTCGAGGTTGCTCATCGTCCTATCGTGTTCCCTGTCGGAGTCCGCTCGTGTTCCACCCGAGTGTGCGGCATAGTGGCGGAATGTCCGAGGAACAGCGCGGTGGCACACCGGCCGAGAATCCTCCGCCCGAGGTTTCGGTGCTCGACGTGCCGTCCCGGCACCGCTACGAGATCAGCCTCGACGGCGTGCGGGCGGGGCTCACGCGGTATCTCGATCGCGGGAACCAGCGGGTCTTCGTGCACACCGAGATCGACGACGACTTCGCCGGTCGTGGCCTGGGCAGCGAGCTGATCTCGGGCGCGCTGCGGCGGACGCGGGCGGCCGGGATGCGGATCGCCGCCGTTTGCCCGTTCGTGGCCAGGTACCTCGACAACCACCACGAGTTCGACGACATCCGGGATCCGGTCACCCCGGACGTGCTGGCCGCTGTGCGGGCGGAGTGACCCCGAGCTTTCCCGCTTCGTCGGGGCGCTGTGGGTTTCCCGCGAGGTCGTGCCACACTGTATTTAGACAGACCTGTCTATATATCGGAGGTGCACGATGCGCGCTGTGCTGCTCACGGGACACGGCGGCCCCGAAAACCTCGAACACCACGACGACGTGGCGACCCCGGAACCCGGACCAGGGCAGCTGCTCGTCCGGGTCGGTGCCGGTGCCCTGAACAACACCGACATCTGGACCAGGGAGGGCGCCTACGGCCTCCCCGGCGACCCCACCGCGCTCGCCGGATGGCGCGGGCCGATCTCGTTCCCCCGCATCCAGGGTGGGGACGTGGCTGGAGTGGTCGAATCGGTCGGTTCCGGAGTGCCGAGTGAGCGCGTCGGGCGCCGTGTGCTGGTCGATCCGGCCGAATACCGCGATGAAGGCCCTCATGCCCCGCCGGTCGGTCTGCTGGGCAGCGAGTACGACGGTGGTTTCGCCGAGTACGTGCTCGTCGCCGACCGGCAGGCCCACGACGTGACCGACTCGCCGCTGTCGGAAGAGGAACTGGCCGCGCTACCGATCGCCTACGGCACCGCTATGGGCATGTTGGAACGTGCCGGAGTGGCTTCGGGCGAGAGGATCCTGGTCACCGGGGCCTCCGGCGGGGTGGGGCTGGCCGTGGTCCAGCTGGCCGCCGCCCGCGGAGCGGAAGTGCTGGCGATCACCAGCGGCGGCAAGGAGAGCGAGGTCCGTGCTGCCGGGGCGAACCGGGTGGCGCTGCGGGACGCCGCCGATCTCGCCGATCGGGTGCGGGAGTTCGCTCCCGACGGGCTCGACACGGTGGCCGACGTCGTCGGCGGCCCGCAGCTGGGACGCCTGCTGCCGCTGCTGCGGGACGACGGCCGCTGCGTCGTCGCCGGGGCCATCGCCCAGGCGGTGATCGAATTCGATCTGCGCCGGTTGTACCTGCACAACCTCAGCCTGATCGGCTCCTCGATGCACACCCGCGCGCACTTCGCCGAACTCGTGGCGGCCGCCCGCTCCGGCGAACCGCGTCCGCGCGTCGCGGAGCGCCACTCGCTCGACGAGATCCACTCGGCACAGCGGCGGTTCCGCGAGGGCGATTACGTCGGCAAGATCGTGGTGGTGCCGTAGCCGACGTTCCCGCTTCGGTTTTCGCGGGAATCGGTTGGTTCCGGGAATGGCGGCCTCGTCATATCGGCAGTTTTCCACCACGCCGACGTGCGATCCACTGTGTGCTCGGAACCGCTCGTGGAACCGCCCCGGCTACCGGGCCCGGGTTCGCGCCTCGCGGTGCCTCGGGTCCGAGTGGAACCGGGAACCGGAACTATCCTCACCCGCGTGACCGAGACGCGACAGTGGCAGCTCGAAACCGCCGCCCCGGAGGACGCCCCTCCGATACACGGCCTTCGCAGGCAGCTGGAGGACTGGCTTTACGACCGGGGGATCGAGCAGTGGCCGCGCGGTGAGGTGTCGTTCGACAGGATCGCGAGTGAGGTCGAGCGCGAGGAGTGGCGCCGCGTGCGGCTGCCGGATCTCGGTGTCGTCGCGGCGATGCGGGTGCTGTGGTCCGATCCCGACTTCTGGGGTGCGGACTCCACACCCGCGATCTACGTCCACGGGCTCATGGTCGACCGGTCGATGGCCCGAACCGGGATGGGCACCTTCCTGCTGGAAAGCGCCGCCGAAATCGGCCGCGCCGCGGGGCTGGGCACCTTCCGACTCGACTGCGCCGAGTCCAACGACGTGCTGCGTTCCTACTACGCGGCGCGGGGCTTCCACGAGGTGGATAGGCACGTCATGCGTGGTCTGTTTCCCGTGATCCTGTTCGAGAAGCGGATCTGACCTCGCTCGGAGTTCCGGTTCGCCGCTCGACACCGAACCGGCGTACGGCACAGGGATTCGTCGAAGACCTCGCGATCCGCGTGGATCGCTCGTGTGCTGTTTCCCCGGCGCGGCGATTTCTTGGGAAATCGACGCCGCCCCCGGCCATACCGCTCACCGGCGCGGCGATTTCTTGGGAAATCGACGCCGCCCCCGGCCATACCGCTCACCGGCGCGGCGATTTCGCGAGAAATTGACGCCACACTGGGTAGACCACCCACGATGTCCGCCACTGTTCTCCGCGCGGTACCGCCGCCTTCCCGGCGGAGCGCCGCGAGCCCGAACCCGCTGGTCATCTCCGAACGGGGCCGGGCAGGCTGGAACCGTGACAACTCATTCGGATGTCGAGAAGGCAAGGCAGCGAATCGCGGACAGCGTCCGGCGCACCCCGCTCGTCGACCTGGATCCCGAGCTGGTCCCCGACGCGGCGAGCGTCCGGCTCAAGCTCGAACAGTCGCAGCACACCGGCTCGTTCAAGGCGCGCGGCGCGTACAACCGGGTGGTTTCGGCCCTTGCCGAGGGCAGGATCGGCGAGGCGGGAGTGGTCGCGGCCTCCGGCGGCAACGCGGGCATGGCCGTGGCCCACGCCGCTTCCCGGCACGGTGTGCCCGCCCGGGTCTACGTCCCGGCCAACGCACCGGCCTTCAAGCAGGCGAAGCTGCGGGAGCTGGGCGCGGAGGTCGTGGCGGTCGGTGAGGTCTACGCCGATGCCTACCGGGCAGCCGTGAAGGACGTCGAGGAGAACGGCGCGGTGTTCTGCCACGCCTACGACCAGCCCGAGATGTGCGCCGGTAACGGCACGCTGGGCGCGGAACTGCTCGAACAGACCGAGGGCGAGCTGGACACCGTGCTGCTGGCCGTCGGCGGGGGCGGGCTGATGGCCGGTGTCGCCGCCGCGCTCGAATCCCGTGCGCGGGTGGTGGGGGTGGAACCGACCGGCATTCCGACGCTGCACACCGCGCTGGCCGAGGGCGGCCCCACCGACGTGGCGGTCTCCGGTGTCGCCAAGGACTCGCTCGGCGCCACCCGTCTCGGCGAGATCGCCTACGAGGTGGCGACGCGAACGGGAGTGCGTTCGGTGCTGCTCGACGACGAGCACATCGTCGCGGCGCGGAAGTACCTGTGGCAGCGCTATCGGCTGGTCGTGGAACACGGCACGGCAGCGGCGCTCGGGGCGCTGTTCGCCGGGGCCTACCGCCCCACCGAGGGGGAGCGCATCGCCGTGGTGCTCTGCGGTGCCAACACCGATCTCACCGATCTGGCGTGAAAGCCAATCCGCCCGAACACCGTCAATTTCTCGAGAAATTGACGGGCTGGTACGGCGGCACGGTGCCGAACCCCCGCCACTCCCGTGATTGGCACCGCCGCGCCTGATTCAGTGGCGTCCGGTTCGGACACTGTCACCTCCGGCGCGAGCGTGGTTGTCGATGTCAGGTCCGTGCCCTCGGTGGTGCGAGTGCTCGACCGGGGAGATTCGACTCCGTGCCTCTTTCCGGCCCACGGTGAATGTGCGACGCGTGTGTCCGTTGTGTAAATACAACTTTCAAGTGAGTGAGTTCGATCCGTCGGGTAGAGCCATCCGCTGTCAGAAGCGCGCGGCATGCACTACTCTCGCGATCACTCCGAGTCGCACTCGTAGCCAGCGAGTGAGGCCGAGCTGCTACGAAACCACGAACGAGAGTTGCCGACATGGCCGAAGAGATCAGTGTGGAACTCGACTGTGAACCGGAACAGGTGGCGGACTTCGCGAACACGGTGTGGATGATGATGCGAACGGCAGGCATCAGCGGAACCGTCCACATCAACGACGTGAAGCTCGATCCGCAGTGGGTCTGGGACGGCTACAACACCGATACCTGGCAGGACGGCTGATCGACTCCTGCCGAGCGCTACGCAAGGCAGCGATCGAGGCGCCGTACGACTGGGCTGTCCGGACGCGCCGCTCCTCAGCGCCAGGTTGTGGTCTTCTCGGCGGCCAGCCGGATCTCGGCCGCCAGCTGCGAGATCGGCATCGCGACCATGTTCTGCGAGATGTTGACCGGTGTTCCCATCATCCTGGCGTTGCTGCGCACCAGGAAGCCACGCCAGCCCGTGGTGCGGTCGAGCACCGTGCTCGGGTCGAACAGCGTGACGCTGAGCATGCGCTGTGTGCCGTCGTTGTCGGCCATGGCCCCGGAGATCTCCCGCCAGGGCACGAACCCCACGCCGGTGAACGACGCGTGGTCGTACAGTCCCTCGTTGTCCAGCACCACCACCGGTTTCGGCTTGGCCAGCCGCACGGCGCCGTAGATCAGGCAGCCGCCGAAGAACACGATCGCCAGCGCGCTCAGCGCTAGGAATACCCCCGCGAGCGGGGCCGAGCTCATGGCGGTGATCGCCTGGTAGCACATGAACACCCCGAAAAGCACGAAGACCAGTGCGCCCAGGATCACCAGCCCCAGCCGGATCCGGTTCGGGTAGATCGCTAATCGGTAGTCCCGCTGACCGGGCTGTCCGTTGCGCCGGACCCCTCTCATCCGTTCCGCTCCTCCTGTAAGGCTGCACACTCCGCCGTGGGATCAGGGCCGTAGGCGGAGCCCTTCCGAGAAGTAGAGCCTGCCATGTCCGCTAACCGGCTCTGCTTTCGCGGTCCGGCACGTCATGCCGGGCAGGCGGTAACCGGATCCGGCGAGTACCGGTCTTGGTCCGCGACGGACCGGAATTCGGTGGAAACGGGCGCACGGCCCGGCGAGTCCTGCTAGCGTTCCCACTCGTCCGTCGCGACAGGCGTCCTACGCCGGTCGACCAGGAGGGGAGGCAGCATGGCCGACGTGGCGGTCACACCCGAGCAGCTGCGTGGTTGGGCCAACAACTGTGATGACCGCGTCGCCGAGCTCAAGTCGCAGCTCGCCCCGGCTTCCGAGTCCTTCGAGTCGCTGCGGAGCGCGGCACAGGGCTGGAAGTTCGCAGAGAGCATCCCTCTGATGAGCGATCGCTGGGAGGAGCTCAACGAGTTCATGCGCGACGAGCTCACCGAGGCGGCCGAGAACTTCCGCTGGTGTGCCGACAAGTACGACGAGAACGAAAACATAGTGGTCGAGTACTTACGACACTTGTTCGGGTGAGGGAAATGGTCGACTTCGGGCAACTCCTCAGTATCGATCTGTCCAAGCTGGAAGCGTTCGCGGACAGTTGGAACGACATCCGGAAACGAATTGAAGATGTACAGAGCGGTTTCAAGGACGATGTGCTGACTCCGCTCGAAAACGAGGACTGGAAGGGCGACGCGGCGAAATCGGCCAGGAACCGCTGTACCGAGATTCACGACGAGATCGGAGCACTGGCCAGGCAGGCCGATGGCGCTCGCTCCTACACCGAGAAGCTGGCCGGAGTGGTGGACGACTCGTTGAGTCTGAAGAAACTCCAGCGGGACGCGGCATCGCTGCGGGATGAGATCACTTCCAAGGGGCTTTCCGTCGTCGACGGTGACAAGGTCGCCTGGGTGGTGGCACGTGCTCCGGGGCCGTTGAGCGAACAGGAGAGGCAGCGGCGGGAGGAGAAGCAGCAGGAGGCCGACGAGCTGCAACAGCGGCTCGACGAGCTCGTCGAGGAGGCCACCGAGAACGACGAGCGGATAGCCGACGCGTTGAAGGTGGTGTTCGGCACCACCCACAACTTCGATGCCGGGGCTCGGGAATTCGGGTCCGAGGAGGACGAGAAAGGCTGGAAGGACTACGAGACGCACGCCGAACTCATGGCGGTCGAGGCGGCGATGCGGCATCATTTCGAGTACACCGAGGCCGCAGACCTCCTCAAACACTGGTTGGAAGAGAGCGGGGAGCCCTACGAGGTCGACGCGCGGCAGATGCTCGACGACATGCCTGCCTTCCGCGAGGACGTGGATCAGGCCATCGAGGACGTGGAGACCGAGCCGGACGGCACGTTCTCGACCGGTTGGCAGGACAGCGCGCCCAACGTGGACAACGGTGCGAAGAGCAGGAACTGGTACTACGCGTTGAACAACTTCGAGTACCGTGTCGTCGGCGAGAAGAACGGCGACGAGACGAGCTATCACGTCGAGGTACGCAAGAACTACGACTGGGGAATCCCCAGCGAGGGGCGCGGGAACCTGCAGAAGGGGCCGGTCGAGCTCGAACAGGCCGACATCGCGCACCTGCATTCCACCGGCATGGCGCGTGACTTCAAGGTGCACGGCGAGACCGGGAAGATGACCAAACCGAACTGAGGGGAATCACGGCTTGAGTGCTCGCGCGAAGTGGCTCGTCGTGCTGGGAGTGTTCCTGATCCTGCTCGCGCTGCTGACGTGGTGGGGTTGGAACGCCTGGCAGGAGTTCGAGTACGACATGCGCCATCCCGAGCAGAGCGGCTGGATGGACTGAGCTCGCGCTCGCCGAACGGCCGAACCGTCGATTCGCCGAGCCACACCCTTCAGAGCGCGGTGTTCCCGCCGAGCAGCAGCGCGAACGATCCGCCGCCGATCACCGCCCCGGTCAGCGCGCCGACGGTGACCTGGGCCGGGGTGTGGTCGTCGACGGCCACCCGGGACCAGGCGACGGCCAGTGTCACCAGCGCGCCCCACCACAGCGCGGGTCCGTAGAGCAGCGCCAGCACGGTCACTGCACCCGCTGCCACGGCGGTGTGCATCGAGATCTTCCAGAAGACCGTGATCGTGCCGGTGACCAGCAGGCTGATGATCATGCTGATATCCAGCGCGATCAGTTTCTCCGGCGCACGGCCCGCGATCAGCAGCGCGAGCCCGAGCAGGCTGAGCACGATCAGCGCGGTGAACGGAATGAGCCTGCCCTGGCGGTCGCGGACGTGGTGCCCGTCCCACCTGCCGGTGCGACTGCCCCACACCACCACGCCCATCGGCAGCACGCTGCTGGTCAGCGCCACGACCATTCCCCACAGCAGGGTGGAGCCGAACTCCGCCGTGGCCTGAGCGGCCACCACCAGCGGCAGTGCCAACACGATCACCCAGGGGGCGAGCACCTCGGTGACGACGCGTGCGAGCAGGTGCTTGTGCTCGGCCTGGGAGCGGGTCTCGCGGGTCGACATCGGCACATCTTACGTCTTACGCCGTGTTGTCGCGGTTGGTTTTGCGGCGGGTGCGTTGGTGGCGGGGACGCGCGTTGTAGGCGTCGAGGCTGTCTATGAGGTTGGAGACGGTGTTGCGGTCCCGCCGGTCCAACCCGGCGAAGCGCTGGGCGATGTCGCGTGCCTCGGTGTCGCGCCAGGTCTTCAGGTCGGCGATCTGCGCGTCGATGCGCTCGGTGACCTCGTCGTCGAAGAAGTATCCGGCGGGCACGCCGAAGAACTCCGCCAGCGCCTCCACGTAGTGGATCTTGGGATTGGTCCGTGTCCCGGTTTTGAGCTGGCTGATGTACTGCGCCGACATCGCCCCTGGCAGGTGCCGGATTCCCGCCTCGATCTCGCGGTAGCTGTAGGTGCCGCGGTCCGGTGGATGCACCGTGGCGATGAGATGGGCGAGCTTGCCCGCGAAAGTGTTTTCGCGTCCGGCTTCGTTGGCACTCATAGCGTTCTTCTCGTCCGCCAGTTTGTTGGTGAGTTTCCCCAGGTCCAGGCACCGTAAACGGCTGTTGACAGTGTTTCACCGTGATGGTTTACAGTGATGATGCTACTGTCAACAGTAGCAAACGCCGATCCGGGATCATAGCTTCCGGAACCCAGCGCCCCGGTGGAAACGCGAAATATTTCCGGGGAGTTGACCCGCGGTAGCGTGCTCGCCCCGTTCTGGGGGTACGGGGCGAGCACCTCCGTGGCCGCTAGCTTCTCTTGCCCGATATCCCCGTGCGCTCCGGTGTCCCCGCTCGGTACCCAGCGACCCGTGCTCGGCTCTCCGCTCTCCGGTGTCCGGCGATTTCGCGAGAAATTGACGCCCGTAGAGCCGGGGTGGGTGCCCGGACCAGCAATCGTCCACAGTGCACTCCAGTGCGAAAGGTCACCGTGCGAGTGCTCGATCTCCGTGGACGACCCCACGCCGTCGTGGATCGCGGATACCGTGTGGCTGTCCGTGACGCGACGAGCACCTGGTGTGCGCGATCCGTTCGCGCTGCTGGGGTGGTGAACCGATGAGCTATCTGTCCCGTATCCGAATCAACCCGCTGCGCTCGGGCAGCCATGAGTTGCTCGGCAACCCCCGCAAGTTGCACGGGGCGGTCATGGGCGGCCTGGCTGACGATCCCGAGCGGCAACGTCCGCTTTGGCGGCTGGACGGCGACAACCCGCACCGGCCGAAGCTGCTGGTGCTCTCCGAGTCCAAACCGGACTGGACGCATGTTGTTGAGCAGGCCGGTTGGCCGCACGCCGACGGCGAGCACTACGAGCTGCGCGAGTACGAACCGCTGCTGAGTCGGCTGGCAGTGGGAGAGGAGTTCACCTTCCGGGTGACCGCGAATCCGGTGCGGAACATGATCGAGGCCGCGAGTCCGACCAAGCCGAACGATTCGGGGAGGGGTTCGCGCGGGCGCTCGCCGCGGACGGCTCACCGTACCGCCGAGGCTCAGCTGGGTTGGTTCCTGGAGCGCACCGAGAAGTGGGGGTTCACCGTGCCGGGAGCTTCATCCGGGACGAGCGCGACCGAACACTCCAGTGTCGCGGCGACCACTGATTCCAGCGACGCGACCGGCGGTGCCGTGACGGCCGATCCTGCCTGCACTGGTACTGCCGAGAACCCGGAGTCCGCGAGGAACGTGCGGATCACCGCACGTGAAAGGCGCTCCTTCGCCAAGAAGCGGGGTTCGAAACCAGTTGTGCTGCACACCGCGACGTTCGAGGGGCGGTTGCGAGTGACCTCGGTGGAACTGCTGCGCCGGGCGCTGCTGTACGGCGTCGGACCCGCCAAGGCCTACGGCTGCGGGTTGCTCACGCTCGCACCGTTGAACCCGGAGTCCGACGCGGTCGGCTGGGTTCGCTCGGCCGCAGCGACTACGTGACGCGTTTCCGCCCTGGAGTGCACGACTTCCGGAGGACTCACTGCGGTGGCGTGGCGATTTCGTGGGAAATTTACGTCCCGCCGCCCCGCAGCTGGGGGAAGCGGGGCGCTCGCGGTGCCTTGCTCAGCCGAAGTGGTCGGCCTTCAATGCTTGCAGGAAGGTCTGCCACTGCTGGTGGGTGGTGGTGAAGTAGCCGGCCGTGCGGTCCTTGCTGTCGCGGACGGCCGCGCCGTCGGTGGTACGCCCCACCTCGACGCACGTGCTCGTGTTGGCGCTGTAGCTGGAATTCCGCCAACTGTTGGGCTCGTGCGAAATGCTCATGAACGGAATCCTTGGCATTGAGGTCGTTTCGAGTTTGGGGTTGATCGTGGATGGAGAGTTCGCTATCGACCAACGAGTGATAGCAGTGGCCGAGAACGTTCTCTCGAACCCGACATGAATCCGGGGAGCAATTCACGAGCTGTGCTCAGTCGAATCGATCGACCTTCACGGCTACTAGGAAATCGTGCCATTGCTGAGGGGTAATGGTAATGTGTTTTGCCGAGCGGTTCTTGCTGTCTCGAATAGCGGAGCTTCCGTTGTCGTATCTCACTTCGACACAGTTCGTTTGTGTACTGCTGTGGCTGGATTTCCGCCAACTTGATTGGTAGTGCTGCGGAGTGCTCATGTAGATGTGCTCCGTAACGAGGCTGGAATGTTGTCTCAGTTCGAGTCCGGGGTGACCGTGGAGAACGGCCGTCATTTCCCAAGAGAAACCTCTTTTGTGATCTGGACGGTGATCGCTTTCGTTGAATCAGAAGTGCCGTCCGCTGTTCGTGGCGTATTCATTCGAAATGATCGCTTTTCAGCGAATTCAGGAAGTCGCGCCACTGGTGGTGGGTGGTGGTGATGTGTCCGGCTGTGCGGTCTTTGCTGTCGCGGACGGCCGCACCGTCGGCGGTGCGGCCGACCTCGACGCAATGTGAGGTGTTCTGCGAACGAGTGGACTTCCGCCAACTGTTGGGCTCGTGCGGCGTGTTCATGAGTGGGCTCCGTTGCGTTGAGCGCGCTGCCGAACTTGAGTCTCACGCCAGGGGTAGGGAGTTCGCCACGTCTGAACGGGTGGTGTCAGCGGCCGGAACGGCACCCCTGTCCGGTCACAGGGGTGCCGCGCTCGCAGCTGTGCCTTACTTAGCCGAAGTGGTCAGCCTTCAACGCTCGCAGGAAGGTCTGCCACTGCCGATGCGTGGTGGCGAGGTGGCCCGCCGTGCGGTCCTTGCTGTCACGGACGGCCGCGCCGTCGGCGGTGCGGCCGACCTCGACGCAGGTCTGTGTAGCGCTGCTGCGGCTGGACTTTCGCCATCCTGTCACGGGCTTCATGATGACTCGCTTTCCCACTTTTCGGCGTATGCCTTCAGCGTGCGGACAGTGTGTTCAGGATTACACGCCGTTGACATGAGGTTATCTCGTAGTCGCGCGTAAGCGGCCACATCGTCGGGTTCGTCGAGAAACGCGCTCGATCGGTGGTGCTCGATGTGGACGATCGAGCGTACTTTTGGGAAATCCAGCAGGAGGAACGACCCGTCAACACCCGGGTGGGCGCTGAACGGTAGAAGTCTCATATCCACGTTCGGTAGCTCAGCTGTGTCGGCGAGATAACGCAGCTGCTCGGACATTATCTCGGGGCCACCGATCTCACGCATCAGAACACCTTCGTCGACGAGCGCGGTGAGTTCGACCGGGTTTTTCTGAAAGATGATGTCCTGCCTGCCACGTCGCACGGCGACACGTGCCTCTACGGCATCTTCAGGCACACCACCCCCGAGCATCAGCGCACGGGTGTAAGAAGCCGTCTGCAACAGTCCAGGAACCAGCGTTACCGCACCCTCACTGATACGGACCGCATCCTTCTCGAAGCTCAGCAGTGCTTTCAGCTGAGCTGGTAGTCCACTGTCGCTGGTTTCCCACCAGCCGGGCTGGTCTATCTCACGAGCCATGTTCAGCAAGCGCTCACGCTCTTGGCCGGTGACGCCGATGATAGCGAGTATCGCGGACACGTCCGCTTCGTCGATGCGTCTCGCGCCGGATTCCGCCCTGCTCATGGTCGATTTCGACCATCCCAGGCGACTTCCCACATCCTGTGCTTCGAGGTTCGCGCTCTTGCGGAGCTGTCGTAGTTCCGCGCCGAGACCTCGCGCCCGTGCACTGCTCGCCATGAAAGCCAGCGTAGATCGATGATCTCGGTAACAACATGTCCCTCGAAAGATACGTTGCATAGTTGTCGCAACTATTAATAGTTTCAACAACTAGTAGCGAAGTTCTCAAGGAGGAAATCGCATGTCCCATCCCTTCACCTGGGTCCCAGCCGAGGAACAGCGGCACGCGAGCAGGGATCCGGTGCCGCCGCCCGCCCTGGAGTTCCCGCCGGAGCTGACCGTGTCCGCGCTGTGTGGCCGGGAGGTGCTCACGGCTACCGGCGGCATCCCCTGGTTGTGGCCGACCTGCCCGGACTGCGAGCGCACCACCCGCGAACTGGTCGGTGCCCCGCCTCGCCACGACGCGGACGAGGGTGATGCGCGATGAGCAGTGACCACATCCGGTTGGCCGGTTTCCTGCGGCTCTGCCAGTGGCACTGCGACGAGGCCGCCTTCGCGATGGGCGGCGGGCGCTTCGGCACAGATCGCTGCCGCGAACTGGCGGAGGAACTCTCCGAGACGGCGATCGCGCTGCGACGCTACGCCGACTCGCGGGACAGCCCTCCGAAATCCGCCCTTCCCGAGGGTTACGGAGCCGAAAACCGCATTGTCGAGGGCGATCCCGATGTCTGACCCGCTGCTCGTGCCGATCCTGCTGGTAGCGCTGGCGATGCTCCTGGCGCTATGGCCGCAGCACCCCGACTTCGCGCCGCGCCCGCACACCAGGCACGGCGGCACCGGACCGGGCACGCTGACGGTCCGACAACTGCAAGCCCAACTCGCCGGTGTAGCCAGTGGTGCCACCGGTACCGAGCTCCGGGCCGCAGCCACCGCGAGCGCGACTACTGGTTCCAGCGGCCTCCCCGAATCCGGCGTTGTCATGCCGACACAGTCGCGATCCGAACCCGAACCGATCAGCTGGCCCGAAACCGACCCTGACGAACCGTCCGAGCGCTGTCCGAGCGATCTCCATCCACATCGGGATGATCGCGAAGAACCTCCCGTCACGAGCCCGGCGGCAACGGAACCTCCGGCGACTCCCGACGTCGCCGCTCTCGCCGCTTGGCAAACGGCTTCCCGAAGCTCGAAGCCGCACCACACCGCCGTACGCAAAGCACCCGGCCATCACCGCCACACTTCCCGGTGCCAACCGACACCGACGACCGTGGGCGCCTTACCCGACTCCGATCCGGACCTGGCGCTGCTGGGCCGCGTCCTCGAAGGACTGTGCCGCCTCTGAAGCCTCGCCCGTCTCCGCGGCGCCGCGCCGCCATTTCCGCCCCCGGAACGGCCGCCGACCTCGCGACGGCAGCAGAACCACCCCGTTGACCACGGGCCACGGCGACGATCCCCGACACTCCGCCGTGGACCCGTCCGCCGCCCCGGACCGCGCGTATCCCTCCCCACTCGCCGCGCGGCCCGGGGCGGCTCCCCGTCAATTTCTCGCGAAATCGCCGCGCGACCAGCACTGACGGAGTCGACCGAACAGCCCCGAACGAGATCATCGGCTTGGTAGCGTTCTTCCTCGGGCAGCGAAGCGATCTAGGGGGAACGCCAGTGTCCGACTTCACGGTCGACATCGGCTCGTTGGACGCCATGGAGAAGAACCTCAACCGGGCCGAGGAGAACCTACAGAGCGCATTGAAAGCCATGGCCGATATCGGCCCGGACTCCATCGGGCCGGACGAACTGGACGAAGCCTGCGCCGAGTTCCGCGACGACTGGCAGCACGGCATCGACGAGATCGGCGAGTGCGTCAAGAAGATCACGGGAGCTCTCGGCTCCGCCAAGAAGCAGTACCAGGAACTGGAAACCGCCATCACCGAGGGCTTCACGAAGATGCGGGAAGCGATCGAGTCCGGCGAAGCCGGACAAAGTGAACCTCCGGTGGCGAGGCCCGCCCAGAGCGGAGGTGCCCGGTGAGTGGCAACGGGGACTGGCACGCGCTCGGATTCAACCCGGCCAGGGGAAACCCTTCGTCGGTGGGCACGTTGGCGAAACAGCTGACCGACACCGGAAACTGGCTGTTCGAGACCTACGAAGTGCTGCGCGACATCAGGCAGCAGAAGGACACCTGGACCGGTGAGGCGTCCAAGGCGTTCGCCGAGAAGTTCGGCGAATTACCCGGAAAACTCGATGACGCCCACGAGTCCATGAAAGCCGCGGGCAAGGCGCTTTCCGGGTGGCAGGACACCCTGAAAGGACACCAGACCGAAGCCGTCCGACTTGAGCGAAAGGCCCGGGACGCTATCGCGGCCGCCGAGAAGGCCGATCAAGTGGTCAGCCAGACGGTCGCGGAGGCCAACAAGCCGATCGCGTACGACTCCGGCGACCCCGAGGCGCGCGCGGCGGCGAACCGCCGTGCCGAGCAGCAGGCACAGGCGGTCGCCAGCGCCAAGAGCGACGCCCGCAGCGCCTGGGACCGAGTCGAAAGCATCCGGAAACAAGCCGTCGAGCTGCAGGAGACCTGGCGCGAGGACGCGCGGGCCGTGGCGCGGAAACTCCGGGAGGCCACCGACATCGCCCCCGGTTTCTGGAGCGCGCTCGGTGACGCGTTCTCGGACATGGGCGACTGGGTCGTCGACAACCTCGGGCTGATCGGTGATGTGGCGGGAATGGTCGCCGCCGTCGCCGGAACGTTGTCCTTAATCCCCGGTTTGAATCTGGCCACCGGCCCCATCGCCCTCATCGCGGGAGGCGTCGCGTTGGCAGCGCACGCCGGGGACATCGCCGCGAACGACAAGTGGACCGATGTGAACGCCTGGGTGGGTGTCGGTACCGACGCGCTCGGCATGCTGCCCATGGTCGGCCCGCTGGCCAAGGGAGGCGCGGCGGCCACGGACGCCCTGCAGGTCAGCGACGGCCTGATCGATGCCGGGCGAGTCGGTGCGAAGGCGTTCGGTAGTAAGACTTCCGAAGTCGTAACCGATATGGCTGATCCCGCCGATATAGCAACGTTGTTTGGTGACAGGCTGGCAAACAGGTTCGTCGGTGGCGAGGGCATGGCCAAGACGATTCAGGGAACTTTCAACGTGGGAATGCAGGCTCCCGTCGCGAACGATTGGGTTCACAGCGATGACGCGAGCGCCGATGTCAAGAACAAGGCGGGTTACGTGGCTTTCGGGGGTGGGGCGGCGCAGAGTTACGGCGAATGGGGAAAAGTAGGCCATGAACTGCAAGGGCTGGGTGAATCGCTGTCGAGCTTCACCAAGGCGCTCGGGTAGGGGAGGCTGAGCATGACACAGTCGGTTTCCGATGAGTCCTCCGACACCTTCCCGTTGAGTTTCGGGCTGCATTCCGGGTTTCAGCCGGTGGACTTCAGCGAGTCCTCGGCGGAACGTGCCGAGCGGTTGTTCGAGTCGGCGCGCTCGGCCCTTCCGGGGTTGGCGGAGGAGCAGTGCCTTCGGCTGCTCGTCGCCAACGAGTACCTGCTGCGGCGGATGGCCGAAGAGGGGATCATCTACGCCGCCAATTTCGTGGGGCGCTCGGCACGGGACACCACAGCCGCCACCACCGCGCAGTTCACGCTCACGCTGCGCGACGTCGAGCTGAAGGCCACTCGACCGCTGGAGGCGCTGGCCGCCGGGCTCCGCGAGGAGGACGCTCGGCGGGAGGTCGATTTCGTGGATCTCACCGTGGGGCGTTGCCTGGCCGTGGTGCAGCAGGACACTCCGAAGCCGGAGGTCAACCTGACCGGGGCAGCACACTACGAGCCGCGAGTTTCCCGGCAGTTCCAGGTGATCGTTCCGCTGGTCGAGCGGAGCCAGCTCGCGATCTTCGGGCTTGCCACCGAGTGTCTGCGCGACTGGGAGGACTACGTGGCGATGATGGCCGACATCTGTAACAGCATCCAGTGGCGTGACTCGGAGCGGAGCTCCATCGAGGACAAGTTGGCGGGACTGCTGTGAACTCGGGAGAGGGGAGTTGGCGTTGACACTCCTGGACTTGGTGTGGGTGTTCCCGGTATTAGGTGGGGTATATGTGGTATTCGGAGTGATTCTGTTGGTCAGGAATCATTTCAAATCGTTGGGGACGCATGTGGCCAAGGTGCGTGAAGACCTGGCCTCGCGAGAGAAGAACGGTGCTTCGAGGTTGATATCGGGTTCCTATCCGAAACTCTCGAACGAGATGATGCGTGACCTTGCCGAGCACGAAGGATTCGTTTTTCTGGGCAGCACAGGGCGCAGCATGAATTTTCAACGTCCAGTACCTTCCGACGGCGAGCCAGTGGAAGTGCCTGGTGCCTGGAAGGGACGGATCGAACCACACGGTGGCCTGGGGTCGGGCAAGCATCGGCGGTTGTTGCTGGAGTGGTTGGACGGGGCTTCCGCTGACGACTCTTCTCTGACGTTGCGTCGTGATCAGCTGGGTGCGTTGCCGAAGTCGGAGATCCTGGGGGTGGCGGCCGAGTACGGTTGGTCGTTCGAGTCGGAGGAGATCACCGACACCGAGTGGCGGCTGTTCTTCCGGCCCGGCGCGACTGAGCATGAGCAGGACGAGAGGTGGTTGTTCGTCGATGACGGATGACGCGGGAAGCCCAACCGAAGCGGAATTCCTGCGCCGCCTCGAAAACGCGCGCACCAACCTCGCCGGTGTGGCCTATGTGGACGTCCCCTACAGCGAGAAGAAGATCTCGCTGCGGCACTACCGCGGTCTGGTGCGCGAGCGGGGCTGGCGGGTCACCGGTATGGAGCGTGGCGACGAAGGGATGTTCCGGCTCGTGCTCGAACGGTCCGACTCCACTTCCGCCCCACATATCCTCGGCCCCACCTTCATCGAAGGGCCGAGCCTGGACGAACTGCGCGGCAACCAGGCCGCCCTGCTGGAGGCCGAACGCGTGCGGCGGGAGACCGGCGTGGACGTGCTGTCCGACTCGGTGCTCGACGGAGTGCGCAGCGAGCACGTGCGGCTGCGCCGTCGCTACGTCCGGCTGGGACGGCTAGCCTCGCTGCCCGCGCTGCTCGCGTTCGTCACGCTCATGTTCTCGCTGGTTAATCGGGGAGAGGGCAATCCCGAGGCGGCCGATACGCTGCTGCTCGTCTCGGCGGTCTCGGCGGTGGTCTTCGCGCTGTCACTCTGGCCGACGATCCGTGCCGCCAGAGCACGCACGGCGGTCGTGGCCGACTACAAGGCGGGCTACGAACGCGTCGTCGCGGCGGCGCTGGGCAGTAGCACCACGAGGGGCACCAGCACCACGGGGCGAAGCTGAACCGCTTCCCGCATTCAGTACCTCGCGGCCACGAGGCGGCCGTCGATTTCTCGCGAAATCGCCGCGCGGCTGGAAGGTGAGAGGATGACCTCCTCCGCGACGGAGACAGCCGGAGGTGGATTACGTGGAGCTCCTTGAAGCCCTCATCCTCGTGATGTCCCCGCTGCCGAGCGTCATACTGCTCGGTGCGCTCACCGTCCACCTGGTGCGCCATGCGAACAAGCCGTGGCGCCCCGAACTCGAACGCGCCCGGAAGGATCTGCACGGGCGGCGTGATTCGGCGGGTCTGGTGTGGCTGGACGCCGACGACTACGAGAAGGTCTCCACCGAGATGCTGCGCGAGCTGGGACGGCACGAGGGATTCACCCTGTTCGAGCGAACGAAGTACCACGATCTCGGATTCCGGCCCACCGGTAGCCGCGAAGCGCTGCGGGAACGACGGCACGGAGCCGCGGAAGCCCCGGTCGGTCGTGACAGCGGTCGCCCGTTCGCGCGCTGGAGACTGCGCCGCATGCTGCGCGGCGCTCGCGCGGCCGATACCGAGCTGGTGCTGCCCCGGCAACGGTTGGGCCCGCTGTCCAGCGGGGAGATTCTCGACACCGCTTCCCGACACGGTTGGGAGCTGCGTGAGGAGCAGCTCGTGGCGGAAGAATGGCGGTTGGTCTTTCGCCACACCGGTACGGCGTCGGGACCGGAGGAGAACCGGCTTCGCGACGAATGAGGCCCCGCCCCGCCACTATGCGCACCGATCGGCGACACGCCAGGACCCGTGCTCCTGGGCCGCCACCCGAACTGTGATGATCGGTGGTGCCATCGAGCCTGCTCCGTTTGGGTGATTACCGACCGGGGTAGTGATCGAACAGGCGGAGAGACCCCACCCTCGACAAGGAGTTCGCCGTGAGCATCCTCAGTTGGATCCTGTTCGGTCTGATCGCGGGAGCAGTGGCCAAGCTGATCCTTCCTGGCAAGGATCCCGGCGGCATCATCGTGACCATCGGCATCGGCGTAGTCGGAGGTCTGCTCGGCGGCTGGCTGGGCAGCTCCTTCTTCGGCGGCGGCGGGATATCCGGCTTCAACCTCGCCAGCTTCGGCTGGGCGGTGCTCGGCTCGCTGATCCTGCTGCTGCTCTACCGCCTCGTCTTCCACAAGTCCCGAGGCTGATCCCACGGTTGGCCACCTCGCGTGGGAGGCCGGGCAATCGGGTGACTGTGTAACCGAGTCGGTGCCTCGCGGCGTCGGGCCGTTCCTGGAGCAGCGGCGGCCCACGCCGCGACACGGCTCCCGCGCTCTTCTCACGCGCCGCGCACCCACACGTCACCCTCCCGGTAAATCCGGGAAACGGGGGAGTCGGAGCACCCGTTTCGGGGCACTTCGGCGTCGACTGTTGCTACTCGCCAGTAGAACGGTGTTTACTGGCCGGCCTGTGTGATGGATCACCACAAGGCCGGGGCGAGCTCTTCGTCGCGGCCGGAAGGGCCAGGCAACGGTGCGCCGAATACTCTCGACAGCCGCCGCGACCCTCATCGCCGCACTGTGCGGTTCCCTGCTCGCCCCGGCCGCCACGGCCGAGACGAACGGGGTGACCGTGCACCGGGCGAGCATCCCCGGGTCGGGCGGCGTCACGCTGCGAGCCAAAGTCATCGAACCCACCGGCGAGTCGGCCGAGCCACGACCGCTGCTGGTCATGCCCGCCAGCTGGGCCACTCCCAACATCGAGTACGTCGGGGCCGCCGCCCGGCTGGCCTACGAGTCGGGCTACGTGGTCGTCAGCTACACCGCCCGTGGGTTCTACGCATCCGGCGGTGAGGTCGAGGTCGCGGGCGAGGAGGACGTCGCCGACGCCAGCGAGGTCATCGACTGGGCCGTGGCCAACACCTCCGCCGGGGATGAGAACGTCGGCATGGCCGGTATCTCCTACGGCGCCGGTATCAGCGCGCTGACCGCCGCGTCCGACCCCAGGGTGGACGCGGTAGCGGCCATGAGCGGCTGGGCCGACCTCGTCGCGTCGCTGTACCCCAACCGTACGGTCAACGCCTCCGGCGCCGAACTGCTGCTGGGAGTCGGCGAACTCACCGGAAGGTTCGGCGACGACCTCACCGAGCTGGAGAACGCCTACCGCGAGCACCGCACCGAGGACGCGCTGCATCTGGCAGGGGACCGTTCCCCGATCAACGAGCTCGACGAGCTCAACGCCAACGGCACCGCCGTGATGCTCGCCAACTCCTGGCAGGACTCGCTGTTCCCGCCGAAGCAGATCACCGACCTGTTCAGCGGCCTGAACGGCCCCAAACGGCTAATGCTCGCTCCCGGTGACCACGCCACCGCCGAGCTCTTCGGAGCGGCGGGTCTGCCCAATCACATCTGGGACACCGCGGCCCGCTGGTTCGACCAGCAGCTGCGCGGTGTGGACGAGGGCATGGGCGACAGTGCCGTGGAGATCCAGCCGCTGAACGGCTCCGAGTGGAAGCGGTACCCGGACTGGCAGTCGGTCACCGACCACACCACCACCCGCGAACTCACCGAACCCACCCGGCGGCACCTGTTCGCCCCCGAGACCGGCGGGCTGAGCACCGAGCGCGGCACCGGGTGGCGGCACTCGATCGACAGCGGCGACCCGACCCTGGCCAACAGTGGCCTCGTCCTGGTCAGTGGCGCGTTGCAGGGCTACGCGCGGATCCCGGTCGGAGTCTCGGTGCCGTTCGTGGACCGGGACGACGCCGCGGTGTGGGCGACCGAACCCTACGCGGACGGCGTCAACGTCACCGGCACCCCGCGACTGCGGGTGAACGTCACCCCTGAGGACGACAGCGTGTCACTGTTCGCCTACCTCTACGACGTCGGTCCTCTCGGCAACGGAAGTCTCATCAGCCACAAGCCTGTGACACTGCGTAATGATTCCCCCGGGGTGCGGAGCCGGGTGGACATCTCGCTGCAACCCACTTCCTGGCAGGTGGCCGAGGGACACCGGCTGGTTCTGGTGGTGGACACCGTGGACGGTCGCTACCGCGACGAGAGCTCCGGCGGCGAGGTGACGTTCGATTCCTCGGCCGAACAGCCTGCCGGATTGCGAATTCCGGTGGGTTGACAACGTTGCCGCTCCGATGACCGCCTGCCGCTCGGCTCTCCTGTGGCGCCCGTGCCGGATGGTGCGGGCACCACTGTGACCGGCCGAAAACGGATCCGAAAAACCGCTCGAACTGTTCGGATCCGTTCGGTTGTGCTATCAGGATTCGGTCGAATACGAATAGTGTCCGAAAAGTAGCGCAACGAAGTTTTTCTCGTTGTTCGCGGTATGTTTTCGCCACGGGCGGGAACGCTGCTCCACAATCGCCGTCTTCGGCTGTACCGTGGCGTATATGACGGATGTTCGTCCACCGGACGCGTTACAGCGCGAAGGTGCCGATGATGAGCCACCGAGAAGACCCTTAAGGCGCATATCGGGAGATCTGCAGGTCAGGGGCGTGGACATGCAGCGCCCCAACGCCGCACGCATGTTCGATTATTACCTCGGAGGTACTGCCAATTTCGCGGCGGACAGACAGGCCGTCGACCGGCTGGTGGCCGAGGTCCCCGAGGCCCGGGTTTACGCACGTGCGACGCGGGCTTTTCTCGGACGATTGATCCGTTTTCTGAGCCATCGCGGAATCGATCAGTTTCTGGATCTGGGATCGGGAATGCCGACCGTCGGGAATGTGCACGAAATAGCCCGCCGGTGCCGCTCCGACGCACGAGTCGCCTATGTGGATGTCGAGCCCGAGGTCGTGGCGCACGCCAGGCAGCTGCTGCGCGGGGTCGACAACGTGACCGTCACACAGGCCGACATCCGGGAGCCGGAAACGGTGCTGTCGGCGCCGGAGGTCACCGAGCTGCTCGACTTCACCCGCCCTGTCGCGGTGCTGGCCGTGTCGATCCTGCCCTACGTTCCGGATGCCGACGACCCCGCCTCGCTCGTGGCCGCCTACCGGGACAACTGCGTGCCGGGCAGCTACCTGGCCGTCTCGCACAGCACGCCGCTGACGATGACCGAGGAGCAGGTGCGCCACAGCGAGTCGGCTTACCAGGGAACCCGCACGCCGCTGGCCGTGCGTGAGATCGAGCGGATCCGCGAGCTGCTTCCCGGCTACTCGCTCGTCGAGCCCGGGCTGGTCCCGCTGCCGCAGTGGCGGCCGGAACCGGACATCAACGCCCAGCAGGACGCCACCGCCTCCGCCAACGCGGTAGGAGCGCTCGGCTACCTTCCTTGAACTTGTACTCCCGTTGTGTAGCTGGTCGGGTAGCCGTCACGTGAGTCGGCGCCTTGGGAGTGTTGGGCCGGCTCTTGAGTAGCGACCTACGCGGCGAGCGGCCCGGCCTCGCGATGCATCCGACTCACGCACCGGGGACGAGCCCGCTCCCGCGCTCATGGTCGCGTCTCGACGGGCTGCCCGGCGATTTCGCGGGAAATCGACGCCGCGCCGACGGTCAACCGAGGCACGCGCCAGCGTGTACCGCCCACCAGCGCTCTCATATGTCTCCAGCGGGCAAGTATCCGGTGCACATTACGAAGAGCTACGCTCCGAGCCGACCGAATTCCTTGGCAAAAGCGCCCCGACCACGTGCGTGAGATCGAGAACATTTATTCCTTGGGAAGCCGCTCGGTTACCGAGAGTGTTTTTGACGTGGAGCGATCATGACGGCGGGCTGGGTGGCCTATGTCGACGAATCCGAGCCGCACTGTCCCGAAGAGCCGATGTATGTGTTGGCGGCGGCTCTGGTCGATCGTGCTCAGCATGAGCAGGCCACTACGGCTGTGCAGGAACTACGGCTTCCCGGGCAGCGCAAGGTGCACTGGCACGACGAGTCAGCCGCGCGACGCTATCGCTTGGCAGCGGCGGTGGCCGACCTGGAGGTCCTGCATCCGGTCGTGGTCCGCCTCGGTGGTCCTTCGGGGGAGCGCTCCGAGCGTCGTCGACGCCTTTGCCTGCGGCGGTTGCTCTACGAGCTGGAGCAGGCCGACGTCGATCGCGTCATTATGGAAGCCCGCCAGGAGCAGCAAAACCGTGCTGATCGGACGATGCTGGATACCCTGCGTGCGCAGAAGGTGCTGACCAGTGCGGTACGGATGGAGCACGTTCGGGGACGGGATTCGCCGATGCTGGCCATTCCCGACATCGTTTGCGGGGCAGTGACCGCTGAGCAGGGCGGCGTGCCGGATTATCTACAAGCTCTCAAGCCGCTGGTCACATTGCATACTCTTCATGCGGTCGAGGGGGAGTAGAAACTACGCGAACCCGGGACCCCGTCGTCCGGCGGGAGTACCCGGGCTCACTTCCATCGGCTCCGCGAAGCCGTGGCTTCTGCGGCTACTCTAGCACTTCTCCAGCGGGCCGGACCACCAGTTCGGCCCGCGTCGGGGCGCGGCGATTTCGCGGGAAATCGCCGCCGCTCCAGCGGTCAACCGAGGCACGTGTGGGGGACACGTGTGCGGTTCGTGGGGGCACTCTCACGCCGGGGCGGGTTCGGAACGATCGAGGGCAGCCCGGCTTCGAGTGGTTATCGAGCCACGTACCCCGTTGGCGATTAGTGACCAATTCATTGATTTTGCTACTCGATCGGGTGACTTTGGGATGCGTCCTGATCACGCAGCGACACAGCTGCTGTCCCAAAAGGAGCCCCAGCTTGTCACTAGCAAGAATCTTCGCCCGGACGGCCACCGCCGCGCTGATCGCGGTCGGCATGGCAGCTCCGGCCCAGGCAGCCGTCTCCGCTCCGGTCGCCGACGACGGCTCCGGCCCGGAGACGATGATCATCGACGGTGGTTACGCCGACGACGCCCCGTGGGCGGCGCGGATGTTCGCCGACGGCAGGCAGGCGTGCAGCGCCTCGGTGATCGCTCCGAAGTGGGTACTCACCGCACAGCACTGTGTCCAGGGCGCCAATCAGGTCAGCTTCCGAGTGGGAAGCCTCGACCAGACCCAGGGCCGTGAGGTGTTCGCGGTCCCGGGTGGGGTGCACGTCCATCCCAGCGCGGATCTGGCACTGGTCAATGTGGGCAGTTCGGTCGACGTCGAGTACGCCCCGATCGGCGCCCCGGGGGCCGCCGAGGTCGGCGAGACCGTGCAGACCTACGGCTGGGGTGCCACCTGCACCGACCGTCCCGAGATCGAATGCCAGTCCCAGTGGCTGAAGGTCGCCGACGTGACCGTGACCGACACCTCCTGCTCCGACTACCGCGGCGGTACCGCGATCTGCGCCTACCGCGGTGACGGCATCCCGGCGGGCGGCGACTCCGGCGGCCCGATGTTCGCCACCGCCGCCGACGGTGACTACGTGCAGGTGGGAGTGGCTTCCACCAGCGACCGCTCCTCGCGTACCGCCTACACCAACGTGACTCGCTACAGCAGCTGGATCGGTTCCCTCGCGGGCGTGTGACGCGGTTTCCTCCCCGTCGTGGCTACACCCGATTTCCCCGTCGCCGTTCACGGCGGCGGGGAAATGTGTGTGGAAACACACGTGGCGCAACTCCTTCCCGCGTTGTCTCGGGTTCGGGCATTGACCGCTACCGAAGTATCGGTGCATCGTGACCGACGAAATCGATCACGGGGTGAGATCGTGATCGTATTCGGTGTCAAGAATAGATCGTTTCGTTGTTTTCGCAGTTCAAGGTGCTGAAATTGGCCTCTTCGGAGGTGGAGCAAATCGCTGCTAGCGATCCTTTTTTGGTATGGCAAGAAATTTGTTGTGCTTGTCACGGGGTATTTCGCTCCGCGCCTGGTGGAGGAAATGTCGATCTTTTCTCGCCTGGCGATTTCACCGGTGCGTGGTTAGTTTCGTGAGACATGACCGGCGAAAAACCTGGCCATCGTGGCGCACGGCCCGGTGGCGTGAGTGGGTCAGCCGGGCGGGTGGAGATCGACGCTCCGGCCGTCGCGGACGGCCCGGAGCTGTACCGGATCACGCGTGATTCGGGGGTACTGGACGTCAACTCCCCCTACGCCTACCTGCTGTGGTGTCGCGATTTCGCGACTACCTCGTTGGTGGCGCGTTCGCACGACGGGGTGGTGGGCTTCGTGACCGGATACGTCCGGCCCGACGCCGGGGACACCCTCGTGGTGTGGCAGATCGGCGTCGACGCCGCGCTGCGCGGCCACGGCGTGGCGAGTCGCCTGCTGGAACGGCTGCTCGACACGGCGTCGCGGGACGGTATCCGCTACCTGGAAACCACCATCACCGCCGACAACGCGGCCTCGATCAACCTCTTCTCCGCGCTGGCGCGCGACCGCGGCGCTCCGCTCGAGGTGAGCCCGCTGTTCCCGGCCGAGCTGTTCCCGGACTCACACATCGGCGAGGACCTCCACCGCATCGGACCGTTCGCCACCGACGGTGCCAAGGCACACGGCACTCCAGCGGCGTCCGTCTCGTGAGGCTCCGCGCCACACACACCCGACCCGGTTCGCGGTGAGACCCGAACCGCGAACCATCCAGCCGTGTCACCGCACGGCACGACACGTAACCGGCCCGGCGGGCGAGGCGTCACGAGCGCTTCGAACCGGGCCGAACGGAGGATCGTGAAAGACGTCTTCGCAACCCAGGAATCAGAGGTCCGCAGCTACAGCCGAACCTGGCCCGCGACCTTCGACCGCGCGCTGGGCAGCTGGCTCTACGACGAGAACGGGAACGCCTACCTCGACTTCTTCGCCGGGGCCGGTGCGCTCAACTACGGGCACAACAACCCGCTGCTCAAGCGCAAACTGATCGAGTACATCGAGCGCGACGGGATACACCACGGCCTCGACCAGGCCACGGTCGCGAGGGGTGAGTTCCTGCGCACCATCGACGAGAAGCTGTTCCGGCCGCGTGGGCTCAACTACAAGGTGCAGTTCCCCGGACCGACGGGCACCAACTCGGTCGAGGCCGCGCTGAAGCTGGCACGCAAGATCACCGGACGTGAGTCGATCATCAGCTTCACCAACGCCTTCCACGGCATGACGCTGGGCTCGCTCTCGGTCACCGGCAACTCGATGAAACGCGGCGGGGCGGGCATCCCGCTGGTGCACGCCACGCCGATGCCCTACGACAACTACTTCGACGGCCAGGTCGACGACTTCCTCTACTTCGAGTCGTTGCTGCGGGACAGCGGCAGTGGTCTGAACGCGCCCGCCGCGGTGATCGTGGAGACCCTGCAGGGTGAGGGCGGTATCAACGACACCCGCGCCGAGTGGCTGCGCGGACTGTCCGAGCTGTGCGGGCGGCACGGCATCCTGCTCATCGTCGACGACGTGCAGATGGGCTGCGGCAGGACCGGGCCGTTCTTCAGCTTCGAGCACGCGGGCATCGAGCCGGACATCGTCTGCCTGTCCAAGTCCATCGGCGGTTACGGGAGTCCGCTGGCGCTGACCCTGATCAAGCCGGAGCACGACGTCTGGGAACCCGGCGAGCACAACGGCACCTTCCGCGGCAACAACCCCGCCCTGGTCACGGCGACCGAGGCGCTGCGGCAGTACTGGAGCGACGACGAGCTGGAACGCGCCACCACCGCCAAGGGCGAGCGCGTCGGCGAGGCGCTGTTGGAGCTCGGGGCCGACTACCCAGGGCTGCTGTCCAAGGGGCGTGGTCTCGCACGGGGCCTCGGTTTCGCCGAGCCCGAGATGGCGGGCAAGGTTTCCAAGGCCGCCTTCGACCGGGGGATGATCCTGGAGACCTCCGGTCCCAGCGACGAGGTGGTCAAGGTGATGCCCCCGCTGACGATCACCGAGGACGAGCTGGAGCGGGGTATCCGGATCATTCGGGACTCCGTGCGCTCGGTACTGGCCTGAGGCACCCACAGCCGGCCTGAGCACCCACAGCCCGCCCGAAGCACCGGGGCGTGCGGCGGGCGTGCGAACGCGCTCCCGCCGCACGGCGCCCGCCGCGTCCGGCCCCTGAAACGTCCACCCCCGAAACACCGAGGAGACGACTTGATCGTTCGTACCGTCCGGGACGTCGAGAACACCGAATCCGACATCAGGACCGAGAACTGGCGCAGCAAACGGATCATCCTCGCCAAGGAGAAGGCCGGGTTCTCGGTGCACGAGACCACGCTGTACGCGGGCACGGTCAACGAGTTCTGGTACGCCAACCACATCGAGGCCGTGTTCGTGTTCGAGGGCGAGGGCGAGATCACCGATCACGCCACCGGGGAGACGCATCCCCTCGGGCCGGGCTCGTTGTACCTGCTCGACGACCACGACAAGCACCAGGTGCGCCCCAGAACCGACATGCGCACCGTCTGCGTGTTCAACCCGCCGGTGACCGGCAGGGAGGTGCACGACGAGAACGGGGTCTATCCCCTGGTGACAGAGGAGGAGTGAGCCGCGGGGGCGATCGAGCAGCGGCCACGTAGCCGTGGGAGTGGTCGTCCTCGGCGCGACGGCGCCGAGGGGGACCAGCTCACCCCAGGGTCAGGTACCGCCGGTCGTTGAACTTCTCGCCCACGCAGGAAGCGCCGAGGTCGTGTCCGATGCGCTCTATCACGTCGGCCAGCTCCAGCCGGTTGAGCCAGTCCCGCGGCAGTGCGGCGGTGCCGTGCCTGGCGCCCAGGATGGCTCCGGTGATGGCCGCCGTGGTGTCGCTGTGCCCCGAGTGGTTGGCGGCCAGCCACAGCGCGTCGCGGAACTGCTCGCGCTTGGGCAGGGCCAGCGCGCAGTAGGCCCCGATGGCCAACGCCTCCGGGCCGACCCAGCCCTGGCCCAGTCGCTGGACGTACGCCGTGCGCACGTCGATGCGGGCGAGGGTGGCCGCATCGGCCAGTCCCGTGGCCGTTTCGCCGTCCTCCCGCAGCACTCTGCCCGCCGCCTGGTCCACCGCCTGCGGGATTCGCCTGCCCTGCACCGCCAGCAGGTGGATCAGCGCGGCCATGGCTCCCGCCGCCGCCCATCCGCCGGGGGCGCCGTGGGTCAGCGCGCCGAACTGGCAGCCCAGCGTGTAGGACATCTCGACGGTGGGAGCGAAGCCGGCTCCGGCCGCGCGGTCCACCGCGCCACACCCCTTGGAACTGTTGATCGGTTCCTCGGGGGTTCCCAGAAGGTCCTCCTGCAGCGCGCGCAGGCTGGTCAGCCCGGGGGAGCGGTTCACGTAGAGCTCCGGCTCGGCCAACAGGCCGGTCGCACCGTAGTGCGGTTTGTCCTCCTGCTGGGTCAGCAGCCACCGCCGATAGGCGGCGCCCGTGGCTTCCACCGGGCGCCACCGGCCGCCGTTGTTGCCGGTCGCCCAGGCGTGCAGGTATCCCTCGCCGGTGAACAGCAGCATCTGCGCGGCGTCGCCGAGTAGCGCCTGCGGTGGTGGTTCGGTTACTCCGTCGGGGCCGTAGCGCGCACGGATGTCACCGTGCTCCTCGAACTCGACCGGAACTCCGAGGGAGTCGCCCAGCGCCGCACCGAGCAAGCACCCCACGGCACGATCCACCACCGTGGACGACGTCGACACCCGGGATACCTCCACAGTGGTCTTGCTCGCGTTCTGATCCTCACCCGACTCTACTGGCCCGCCACAGCCACTTGGCAGCGATCTGTGCAATTGCACGGCGGAGTTTGCTCACAGATCGTGACATTCGTCGAAGAATAAAAGTTGATCTTAGTCTGTTGGGGTGAAGCCAGGTGAATCCGAACACGTTTGTCGGTTTTAGTGGTTAACGTGGATCGGTTTCGGGACGTTTGTGCGTAGGGCGGCACCCTGCGGCCGCTGTCACGGAACCGGAAAGATGTACGCGAACGTGGGATCGAGCCTCGGGGGGATATGCCACCGCACGACAACCTGGCCGAGCACCCGAAGAGCGGCTACGAGTTCGGACTGCTCGGGCCGCTCGAAGTGCGTCACGGCGGGCGACTGCAGCCGTTGGGCAACTCGGCGATGCGCAGTGCGTTGGCCTGCTTGTTGCTCGAACCGAACCAGGTCGTGTCCATGGACAGACTGATCGACACTCTTTGGGGGGAGCAACCACCGCCCACGGCGCGGACCATCATCCACGGCTACGTGTCGCGTATCCGCAAGCTGTTCACCCCCGAAGAGGGGACAGCGGATCCGGAGGATCCCGCACTGGTCACCCGTGCCCCCGGCTACCTGCTCCAGGTGGACAGCGACCGGATCGACGCGCACCGGGCCCGAGCCCTGGTCAACCAAGCCGGAAACCTCGAACCCCGGGAACGTTCCCGCACGTTGGCCCGCGCGTTGACGCTGTGGCGTGGTCCGGTGCTCTCCGACATCTCCTCCGAGCGACTGCACCGCATGGTCGCCCCCAACCTGGACGAACTGCGCATGGTGGCGCTGGAGGAGCGAATCGAGGCCGACCTCGAACTGGGCGAACACCACGGTGTCGTGGTCGAGCTGTCCGAACTGGTCGAGCAGTACCCGCTCCGCGAGCGGCTCACCGGCCAGTTGATGCTCGCCTACTACCGATCCGGGCAACGGGCCAGGGCCCAGTCCTGCTATCACACGCTGCGGGAACTGCTGGCCGACGAACTCGGCATCGATCCGGGACCGGAACTGCGCTCGCTGTACGAACGACTGCTGCGCGACGACGAGACACTGGCCGCCCCCGACCGTGCCGTGGCCGGTTCCGTCACCCCCACCAGTGACGTGACCCCGGTGCGACCGGCCGAACTGCCCCCGCCCGTGGCCGGTTTCGTCGGAAGGGCCACCGAGTCGGCGGCGCTGGACCGGATGTTGTCCGAACAGGACAGCGAATCCGCCAGCGTGCTCGCCGCCATCACCGGAACCGCCGGCATCGGCAAGAGCGCGTTGGCGGTGACCTGGGCGCACCGTGTCGCGCACCGATTCCCGGACGGCCAGCTCTACGCCTCGCTGCGTGGGTTCGACTACGAGCGTTCCCCGCTCTCACCGGGCGAAGTGCTCACCGGTTTCCTCAAGAGCCTGGGGATCGCCGACGACGCCATACCGATCGACCTGAACGAACGGGTGGCCCTGTACCGCTCGCAACTGGCGCGGCGCCGCGTGCTCATCCTGCTCGACGACGCCAGGGACGCCGACCAGGTGCGTCCGCTGTTACCCAGCAGCGACGGTTCGCTCGTACTGGTCACCAGCAGGAAGCGACTCGACGGTCTGGTGGTGCGCAGCGGGGCCAGAGCGCTGCCGCTGGAGACCCTGCCCACCACCGCGGCCGTGGAGCTGCTGGACCGGGCCGGTGTGCCGGGCAGGTCCCGTTCCGAGCCGCAGGCAGCGCGGAAACTCGCCGACCTGTGCGGCGGCCTGCCGCTGGCGTTGCGCATCGCCGCCGCGCGACTGGCCGCCAACCCGGGCCGCGCGGTGGACGATCTCGTCGGCGAGCTCACCGACGAGCACAACCGGCTCACCGGGCTCGACATCGACGACACCGACACCAGTGTCCGTCGTGCCTTCGACATCTCCTACCGCAACCTGCATCCCAGTCAGGCGTGGACCTTCCGGCTGTTGGGGTTGGTTCCCGGCCACACCTTCACCCCGCACGCGGTGGCCGCACTGTGCGGCACCGACTCCGAGACGGCTCGCCGCAGACTGCGAGCACTGACACTGGCCCACCTGGTCAGCGAACCCAGGCCGGACCGGTTCGCGATGCACGATCTGTTGCGGGTCTACGCGCGCGAACTCGTGTTCGCCGCCACCGACGAAACCGGTGAGGAGTCGGAGACCGCGCTGCGCGGACTGCTGGAGCACTACCTCACCGCCGCCGACCACGCCAGGAGGTTCCTGCGCCCCCCGCGTGACGAGTTGGACTTCTCGGCGACCGAGTGGGAGGTTCCCGACATCACCGGCAGGTCCGAGGCACTGGAGTGGTTCGACGCCGAATGGCCCAACCTGGTGACCGCCATCGACACGGCCGCCGACCGGCGATGGCACCGGATGGCCTGGTGGCTGGTGCGCCTGCAGTTCAACTACCTCATGGTTCGGTGTCCCTGGGAGGACTGGGTCACCATCTACACCAGAGGACTCGAGTCGGCGCGTCACATCGGCGACGACACCGGCACGGTACTGATGCTCGCCGGGCTCGGAGTGGTGCACTCCCGTTCGGGCAGCCCCGAGGTGGCCCTGAAGTACTACGCGGAGTCGCAGCGGGTCGCCACCAAGCTCTCCGAGCGCGGCGAGCTGGCCATGACGCAGGTAAACATGGCCAGCGCGTTGTTCCGGTTGGGACGCTACTCGGAAGCGCGACAGCACTGTGAGGACGCGCTGCGGACCTACCGATCGTTGGGGGACCGGTACCGGGAGGCGGGAGCGCTGAACAATCTGGCCCAGGTGGAGCAGGTGATCGGCAACCGTGCGGAGGCCCTGACATACCTGCACGAGGCCGAAAAGCGCTACCGGGAAGCCGACGATCTCGAAATTCTGGCCATGGTGCTCAACAACTGTGGTGAAGTGAGTGTCGAACTGGACAGGATCGACAGCGCGCGGCGCTACTACGGGGAGGCACTCGAAGTGGCGCAGCGCTGTGGCTCGACCATGCGCCAGGCCGCGGCGTATCTGGGGTTGGGTGATGTCGCCTCGCTGCGCGAGGATCACCAGGTGGCTCGGCGGCGGTGGGAGACGGCACTGTCCATCTTCGAGGCCGGTGGCTCACCGCGTGCCGCGGAGCCGCGTGAACGGTTGCGCCTCGGTGCCACCCCCGCCGAGGAACCCGAGGTGCGGCGCTGCTCCGGCGTTTAGTCAGCGTTTAGCGTGCTCTTAGTGATGCCTGCCAACGTGTGAATGTGCGTTCCGGCCGGCCGTTGCGGTGCCGGTCACGATCGCACCGTGGCGACTCTCGGGGGGTCGTGAGTCGGCCGAGAAGAGGCGGTGCGGAGAGCTCGACCAGTCGAGTTGTCCACCGCCCGCAACAAAGGGGTCAGGTTATTCCCGGCTTCTTCGGAGCCGGGAAGGACATGGGGGTGGGTGCGGACTCCGTGTTCTGGGGGAATCCACAACGACACGGGGTCCGCGCTCGTGTTCCCGCCCGGCCCGTCCCGAGGGCCGGGCGGTTCGCCCCATCGCCGTTCCTCCCCGGCGGCGATCAGTAGTGCTTTCTCGGATCCGGGGGCGTCCGGGTCAGCAGTGCTCCGAAGCGCTCTGGAGCGGGCGCGGCGAGGGTCGTTTGGGTTCTCTGCCGTCTCCCGAGGACGTGCCGCGCAGCCGCCGACCGACCCACGGCCCCAGGTGCTCACCGAACCAGCGCAGGTCCGCGCCGCGTCGTTCCGACCAGGAGCGCTCAGACCGAGCCGGCAACGGCTGCCGCCAGTCCTCGTCCACGCGCAGCCCCAGGATCTCCGCAGCGTGCAGCGCCACGCGGCGATGTCCCTCCTGGGACAGGTGCAGTCTGTCCTCGCTCCAGGCACGCTCATCCTGTAGCACCCGCATCGACCAGAGGTCCACGACGTAGCAGCCGTGTCGCCGCGCGATCGCCCATAGGTGTGAGTTATAGGTGCCGACCTTGCCGCGAACCAGCCGCATCACCGCCGTCCGCCGAGTGTCGAAACCGGTGCCGATCAGCACGTCCGCCCCCGTCGCACGCAGTTCGGCCACCGCGGTCTCGAACCGGCTCGCCAACTCGTCCGGGTCGGCGAACGGTCGGATCATGTCGTTTCCCCCAGCGGTGAACGCGGCGAGGTCCGGCCGCATCTCCACGGCGCGTGGCAACTGATCCCGCAGGATCTGGTCGAGCAGCTTCCCCCGAACCGCTGTGTTGGCGTAGTGCAGTCCGGGGTTCTCGGTCGCCAGCCGCTCCGCCAGCCTGTCGGACCAACCCCGGAAAGTCGCGCCGTCGGGGGCCGGATCGTTCAGCCCCTCCGTGAAGCTGTCCCCCATCGCCACGAACGTCCGCCACTCCCGATCCCCGCTCCCGGGCTCGTTCTCCGGTGCGCGCTTCCCCGAGGTCGGTGACTCCTCGCTCATCGGGACCGCCTTTCGTGCTCGCTCGTCTTCGCCCGCGGTGTCGTAACCGGAAAACACATTGGACCTCGGTTGGTCACCTACGCCAGCGTCGGTGACCGCCCCAGTGACCAACGGCACGTGGATTCTGTGGCGGAGCTTCCCGTAGCTGGTCGGGTAGCCGGCACGTGAGTCGGCGCCTTGGGAGCGTTGGGCCGGCTCTTGAGTAGCGACCTACGCGGCGAGCGGCCCGGCCTCGCGATGCATCCGACTCACGCACCGGGGACGCGTACGCTGCTCACGCCGTATGGTCGCGTCCCCACGGCGGTCTCCGGGGTGGAGATTTCGCGAGAAATCGACGCCGCCCCGAGGTGAGGTGGCGGAACCTCTGGCACGGCTCTCGCTGCGGGGAGGCCCGACATCGGGTAGCGACCTACGCCACGTCGGGCCTTCCTCGCGAGAGCCGCACCGGAGACCCCGCGGCGGCGCCGACTGCGTAAGTGGTGGGAGTTCGGCGCTGCGTCGTAGCGGCGCGGCGATTTCGCGAGAAATTGACGACAGCCGGATGAGGAACCGCCCCACGGGTGGGGCGCGAGTGTGGCCCCCACGGCACACGGCGGCATTCATGCGGGAGTGCGTCGTGCCCTCACTCGCGAGTGACGGTTGTGTTCGGCTGAACAGTTCGTTTCGTATCGTTGAGTCGGTATAGTGTTCCGTCGGTTACGGCAAAACTGCCCGCGCGCGTGGCGCGGCTGCTAACGTCCGGCGGGAATAACGAGACGATCAAGGGGATATCGACGATCGGAAGTGGTCGGTGGTGCTGCCTCGATCACTTGAATGGGGAACGCGAAGCATGCCTGCTGACGTCGGAGCGAGTGTGTCTGCCGACAGCATCGAAGCTCTGGGGGAGTCGTGACGAGTCCGCGGGAACCGATGCCCGGGTCGATGGAACGGCACGAGGCTCGGCCGGGGTTTCCGCCGTCGGAGCAGCCGCCTGCCTCCGCGCCCTCGGCTACCCCCGTCGCCGGGACGACGCCGCCGGAGGGGGCGCGCGGGACGAGCTCGGCCGCTGAACCGGTGCGGCCCGGCTTCGCACAGCCGAACGCCCCCGGCCGCGCGCACGAGCACCGATCCGCGGTGCCCGGCTCGGTGTCCCGAGCGGTCGGATCCGCGGCTCGATTCGACCTGCGCGCCGAATTCGCCACCGCCGCTGCCCAGTCCGATCCGCTCGCGCTGTACAGCCGCCTCGACCGACTGCTGGAGCGTTTCGAGTACGAACGGTCCCGCTCCCCACAGCGGTCCGGCGACGGGGCCGAGCAGATCGAGAACGCAGGTGCCGCCATCTCCGGGGAGCTCGACGGGGCGGGAGCGGTGGCACCGGCGCGCGCCGAACCCGTCTCGGGATCGCTACCGCTGCCGCACGCGGTCAACAACGGTGAACAACGACGTCACGCCGCTCCCGAGAGGTCACCACATCAGGAGAACTCCGAGTCCGCCAACGGCACGTTCAGCGGCGCCATACCGCTTCCCGCCGAGCAGCGTCGCGATGCCGAGCAGCACGCCGCACCGGGAACGGAGGACGAACCGGAGCCCGAATCGTCCGACGACGTGCGACTCGCGGCGGAACATCCTGCCGAGGCAGTCGCCGTACCGGCTCACCGGGACGAATCCGCGCCACGGGACGGTGATTCCGCTGGGGTGCGGGAACAACCGAGGGGAAGGCACGCCGGGATGACCGGCTCGCTGGAAGCCGGGGAGCCCGCAGCTTTCCCCGTCTCGGAGCAGGGGCCCGCGCGGTTCGAGCGCGAGGACGAAAACCTCACCCTGCCGCTGGGCAGCGCCGCGGACATCCTCGGCCTGCCGTCGGAGCGGCCCGTCCCCGACGAGTCCGCGGTCGAGATCGGTACGGACGGCTCCGACGAAATCGCGAGGTCCGGGCGACACGCTCCCGCCGTGGCGCAGGAGCAGCCAGCCGACCTCTCCGATCCGGTTGTCGAACCAGGCCCCATCGAACCCGCACCCACTGTGGACTCCGGCCCCGCTGTGGAACCCAGGTCCGTTGTGGAGCCCGGATCCGCCGTGGAGCCCGGCTCCGCTGTCCACCCCGAGTCCGCCGGTCACGGAGTCGCCTCAGCCGCGGAGGACGGATCAGCCACCCCGTATCCGGCCGAATCCGCCAGGTCCGGGTCGGGTACGGCTCCCGCCGAACCGGGGTCCGCGCCCGAATCACACCCCCCACCTCCCGGTGCGTGGCGGCCCGGCCCGGCCGGGCCGGTGCCGCCGGGCCGGCCGCCGCGTGAGCAAGAGGGGCAGCCCGCGCCGCGGAGCGGTCCCGCCAGCGGGCCGTTACCCGTGCCGCCTCCTCCCGGTGCACCCCCTCCAGGTCCACCGCCTCCCGGCTCGCGACCACCCGTTGATCCGCCGCGTCGGGGGAATGCTCCGCACGGTGGACAGGCCCCGGTACGGCCGCCGGCGAATCCGGCCAGCGGGCCGTTCCCCGTGCCGCAACCTCCACGGCAGCCGATGCCTCCCACGCCTCCGCCGGGGCAGCCTGCTCCGGCACAGTCCGCGCCGCCCGCGCGGCCACCCCAACCACCTGGCAACGGGAGCACCGCACCGCCGAGCGCTCCGTTCCCCGCTCCCACCGCGGCACCGTCCGTTCCGGAGGGCGCCCCCGCGACATCGTCGCGCCCATCCCCGCAGCAGCCCCAACCGCAGCAGCCCCAACCGCAACCGCTCGCGGCCGTTCCGGAGGACCAGGACGTCCGCAATCGGCCGTCGGGGCCCTCGGTCGCTCCGACGCCCCAACCGCCCAGGTACGAACCGCGCCCCGACGGAGGATTCGGCCCCATGGGCTCCGGCGGTTGGTCCGGCTCCGGGAACTCCAACTACACCGCCAAGGGCAAGTTCCAGCAGGAGCCTGCCGAGCAGGGCTGCGAGGAGCGTCCCAGGACGAACGAGCTGCGCAGCGGGCAGGGCTACAACCGTGACGACGACGAGGAACAGCCGAGGTTCCTGGTGCAGGCGGACGATCTCCACGGCACCGACTTCGGTTCCGACCGGCTGGTGGCACCACCGGTCATCGGAGAGGGACCGCCCGGCTACCCGGGCTTTTGATACCGGAACTCTCCGGTTGCCCTGCCGTGAGTTCTCCCTCGGTGGAACCGCTCGTACGGCTCTCGCCGCGAGAGGTTCCGCCGAGCGCGTACCCCGCAAACCGAGACGACAAAGTCATACTAGGAACCCCGAATGGTCGACACGATCACTCTTTCGCTGCCCGCGCTGGACGTGCTGGGTGAGCACCTGCGGCTCGATGTGCGGCGCTATCCGTTCGAGATTCCCGACATCGCCGATTCGCGGGCGGAGCGGGAGGACGTGGTCCGGCGGGTCTGGAGTGAGTTGGAGACCGCGGGGTTGGCCGTGGACGGTCGGCTCGAGCCGGAAGTGGCCGACGCCCTCTACCTGATGTCCAGTTCCGAGTCCTCGATCGCGGCCGCCGGGTTGCTCGACGTCCGGAACGGGCAACGGATGGCGGCGCGAGCCGTGGCCACCGGGGAGGTGGGGGTCGCGGGCGTGATCACCGCTCGCGGGCTCCAGCTCGACTTCATGGCGCCGGAAACGCTGCCCGAGGTCTGCGCACGGCTGCTTCCCCCCGCGCGTCCCGGACCGGGACGCGAAACCAGTGTGTCGCTGCGGTTGCTCCGCGACGCCGAGCGTCGTTCCGCCGGGGGGTCGTCGGGCGGTGCGGAGTCGCCTTCCGAGGTCGAGGAGATCACGAGGCTGCACAAGTACCGCCTCGGTCACTTCGTGGTGTCGGGTACCGGCGGGGACGGCAATCGATTCCGCATGCCCACGTTGACGTGGTTCGACACCGATCGCGGTCGCTACACCATGTGCTACGGGCGTTCGGAGGAGGACGAGACACTCGTCTGCGCGCCCGCCGACCAGCGGGGCATCGCCGCGCGGCTCGGGGAGCAACTGCGTTCGGTCCGGGGTGGTTGAGGTTTCGAGCACGGCTGTAAGGCACCACACGTCGAGCGATGTGTGCGTGCGGCGGCGCGGGTAAGGCAGGCTTAAGTCGTGGACAGTGACAGCACCGGGCACGGCGCGGCGGCGAGCGAGACCGAGCGCGACTCGTTGCTGCGGCTGCTGGGAGGTCGGGCCAGTGCGCTCGACGCGAGCCTGCCACCGGTGGCCTTCGGGCTGGGGTGGGTGCTCAGCGGTGAGTCCATACTCGCCGCCGGGATCTCCGCCGTCGCGGTGGGAGTCGTGATCGGTGTCTGGCGACTCCTGAGCGGTGCGCGTCCGCTGGCTGTGCTGTTCAGCCTGCTCGCCGTGCTGGTGGGGTCGCTCATCGCGCTGCGCACCGGGCAGGCGGTCGATTTCTACCTCGTTCGGCTGGCTTCCAACGCGGCCAGCGGACTGGCCTGGATGATCAGCATCGCGGTGCGCTGGCCACTGCTCGGGCTGGTGGTGGGCACGCTGCTGGGGCAGCGCACGCGGTGGCGGCGCGATCCCGATCTGCTGCGTGCCTACAGCAGGGCCAGCTGGGTCTGGGTCGGACAGTACGTCACGCGACTGGTGGTGTTCATTCCGCTCTGGATGGTCAACGCCGTGGTGCCGTTGAGCATCGCCCAGGTGGTACTGACCTGGCCGTTGGTGGTGCTCTGCGTCGTGGCCAGCTGGTGGGTGCTGCGGCGTACGCTTCCGCCGGACCACCCCGGTATCCGGCACGCCCGTGGCCCGGAGGGCGCGGTGCGCCGGAACTCGGGTCGCTAGACCTCCGCTCGCCGGAACTCCGGTGGTGCGGGGCCGAGCCGCGACCGTTCCTCTCGCGCGAGGACGGTGAAACCGCTCGCGGATCGCCACCCGCTCGTCGGTAATCGCCGGTCAGCGGGTTTCCGTTCCCAGCAGCCTGCCGTGCAGCCACCGCGCGTGCTCGTCGTCGACCAGTGGTTCGGCCGCCAACCACGTCGCTCCCGCGGCGCCGGAGCCCGCGTTGGCCAGCGGCGCGGCGCTACGGGCGCGCAGTTCCCGCCGCACGGCCTCGTCGAGCGTCCCCTCACCGGAGAGCAGGCTCCCGGCCAGCACGATCGGTGACTCGTCGGGCTCCTTCCGCACCGACAGCGCGTCGGTGGCCAGCAGCCGCGCCCCCTTCGCCAGGATCTCCGCCGCTTTGCCGCCTCCTTCCGAGGCCGAGGCGGTGACCAGCGGTGCCAGCTCGGCCAATCGTGTCGGCGGGCCGTTGCCGAGCAGCGCGACGAGCCTGCGTACCAGCACCGGATCGGGGTCGGCCGCCGTCGCCGTTCCCGGAAGCAGCTCACCGAGCACGGAGGCCACCAGCGGGTCGTGCCGTTCCTCGCCGTGGTCGAGCGCACGCAGTGTCGTGCTCACGGCCTCGCGCCCGAGCCAGAACGCCGATCCCTCGTCGCCGAGCAACCAGCCGTAACCACCCAGCGTGCGTTCCAGGCGGTGCCGCTCGATCCGAGCCGTGATCGAACCCGTTCCCGCGATCAGCACGGTGCCGTCGGGTTCGGCGGTACCCGCCGCGAACGCGACCTCGCTGTCGCTGACGGTCCGCACCGCACAGCTCAGCCCCAGTGTGCGCCAGGCCTGCTCGAACATCCCGGAGACGACCGGATCGGTGAGCTTGCTGATCCCGGCCATTCCCAGCACCGCCGCGCTCACGCGTTCCGGAACCGTGTCCGACAGCGCGGTCCGGGCGGCACGGGCGACCTGCTCGACGGCCCGCTCGGGGGGATGGGTGTTGGGGTTGCCGCCACCCGCGTGCCCGGTTCCGAGCGTTCGTCCGCTGGTGTCGGTGAGCAACGCACGACTGGAAGTGCCACCCACGTCGAGTCCGAGCAGCAGCGGACCGGCCGCGTCGTCGATATCGGTCAAGTCTGTTCCCCTCCGAACCCGGTGATCCCCGCGCTGCGCTGATCGGAGTAGCCTGACGGTGCCCGTCTCACCCCCGCCCCCTCGGTGAGGCGGGCTTTTCGGTGTTCGAGCGGCCCCGCCGGGTGATCGGCTCCGGTGCGGGTACGCGAGGTCGTGTTGTGCGGCCACGAATCCGCGATGTGGTGATCCTGGCTCGGCGAGGTGGATTCCGCCACGCCCCGCTCCGGTGTGTCACCGGGTGCGGGTCACCTTGTTGAGCCCGCGTGGGCTGTCCGGGTCGGCTCCCCGCTCCAGTGCCAGCGCCAGGGCCAGCCGCTGCACCGGCAGCACCTCCAGCAGCGGCGCCAGTTCCTCGGGGGTCTCCGGCAGACCGATGCTGTGCGCGCAGGGCATGCCCGCCGAGGCCGAACCGATCGCGCAGATGTCGGCTCCCCGCTCGTGCACCGTGCTCAGCACCTCGTTCATGGCGGCTCCGCCCTTCCCGGCGCTGCACAGCGCGAGCACGGCGGTTTCGGAGTCCACGGCCGCGACCGGACCGTGCAGCAGGTCCGCTCCGCTGTAGGCCCGTGCCGAGAGGTAGCTGGTCTCGGCGAGCTTGAGCGCCGCCTCGGCCGCTGTCGCCGAGGAGTAGCCCCGCCCGGTGGTCAGCATCCGGTCGGCGAAGCGGTAGCGCCGTACCGCCTCGTCCAGCTCGTCCGAGGACTCCAGGGCGCGTCGGGCCAGCCCGGGCAGCTCGGCGGCTCGTTCCGCCTTCCCGCCGCGTATCGCGTCGATCAGCAGGTACAGCGTGAGCAGCGTCGCGCTGTAGGTCTTCGTGGCGGCCACGGCCCGCTCGGTGCCCGCGCGGATGTCCGCCGAGAGCTCGGCGGCGTGGTTCAGGGCGGAGTCCGGATTGTTGGTCACCGCCACCGTGGTGGCGCCGTCGCGGCGCGCGGCCTGGGTGACTTCCAGCATGTCGGGGGAGCCGCCGCTCTGGCTGACCGAGATCAGCAGTACTTCGCTCAGATCGGGCCGGGCGTCGTAGAGCGTGGTGGTCGACGGGGAGACCAGTCCAGCGGGCAGCTGCAGCAGCACCTCGACCAGGTACTTGGCGTACAGCGCCGCGTGGTCGCTGGAGCCGCGTGCGGCCAGCAGCGCGAAGCGGGGTTTGCGCTCCGCGATGCGCCGGGCGACCTCGGCCAGCTCGGGGCGGTTGCCGAGCAGGCCGTCGAACACCGCGGGCTGTTCGGCGATCTCGGCGCTCATGTGCCTGCCGGGATGCTGAGCCTGCTCGTCGGCCCCGGCTCCGGGGTCCTCGCTCATGTCGTGGTCCGTTCGTGGTCGTGCGAGAATTTCGGTCTAGACCAATGCTACCGATAGCTCCGGCGGGCCGACAGCCCCGCTTGTCCACCGAACTCGCGGGCCGCACGACGGGTTGTGACCCCGGGCATATCGACAAGGGGGCAGCGGGATGCGATTCCTACTGTGCCGTGAAACTCCGGCATGCTGGAATCGGTAGTGCTGATCGCCCCGTTCGCAGGCGCGACGGTAGGAGGAAACATGCTCGAAGCGTCGGTGCCCGGCGGGGCCGACATGCCGACCAAGAACCAACGTGAGCCCAAGTACTGGGGGTTGAAGCAGCATCTGCTGGACATGCTTCGCTCCATGCCCGCTGGGTCCTCGATACCGACCGAGCGGGCGCTGGCCGCCGAGTTCGACGTCTCCCGCACCACGGTCCGGCAGGCGCTGGCCGAACTGACGGTGGAGGGCAGGCTGCTGCGCGTCCAGGGCAAGGGCACGTTCGCCGCGCAACCCAAGGTGGCCCAGCGGTTGCAGCTGAGCAGCTACACCGAGGACATGCGCGCCCAGGGCAGGCAGCCCGATTCCCGGCTGTTGGAGATGAACGAGGAGCCCGCCGAGCGGGAGCTGGCCCATCTGCTCGGCATCGGTTCCGGCAGTCCTGTACTGCGGATGCGCAGGCTGCGGTTGGCCGACGACGAGGCGATGGCCATCGAGACCACCCATCTGCCGCTGAGCCGTTTCAAGGGACTGACCCAGCTCGTGGAAGCGGGGGCTTCGCTGTACCAGGTGTTGCGTGAGCGGTACGGCATCTCCTTCGCCAGCGCCGAGGAGACCATCGAGACCGCGCTGGCCAGCCCGGAGGAGGCGGAACTGCTCGGTGCCGACGTGGGGCTGCCGATGTTGCTGCTGTCCCGGCACTCCTTCCACCAGGACGGAACCCCGGTGGAGTGGGTGCGTTCGATCTACCGGGGAGACCGCTACAAGTTCGTCGCCAGCCTCAATCCGCCAATGAACTGAGCAGCGCGGCGCGGTCGATGTTTCCGCCACTGACCACCGCCACCGTGGGGGTCGTCCCCGACTCCCGCGTGCGGTGGCGGTGCGCGGCCGTGGTCACCGCCCCGCTGGGCTCCGCGACCAGTCGGCAGCTCTCGGCGAGGAATCCCACAGCTTCGCCGATCTCGTCCTCGGAGACCGTGCGGATGTCGTCGACCAGCTCGCGGATGTGGGCGAAGGTGAACTCGGAGGGCTGCGCGGTCAGCCCGTCGGCCCGGGTTCTGGTGCGCGCCGCCACCGACCAGTGGCGGCGCTCGCCGGCGTAAAAGCTCTCCCTGGTGTCCGCGGCCAGCTCCGGTTCCACCCCCACCAGCCGCACGCGGGCGCGACAACCCGCCAGCCCGGCGGCGACCCCCGAGATCAGACCGCCGCCGCTGACCGGCACCAGCACCGTCACCTCGGACAATCCCAGCGCGTCGATGTCCTCGGCGATCTCCAGCCCCACCGTCGCCTGTCCCGCGACCACGGCCGCGTCGTCGAACGGCGGGATCAGCCGTGCACCGCGCCGCTCGGCGATCTCCCCGGCACGCGACTCCCGTTCCGAGACCTCCACCGGCACGATCTCGGCCCCCAGCGCACGCGCCGCGGCGACCTTCGCCGCCGGGGCCGTGTGCGGCACCACCACGGTCGCCGATATCCCGAACACCTTCCCGGCGTGGGCCACGGCACGCGCGTGGTTCCCGCTGGAGTAGGCGACTATCCCCCTGGCGCGGGTGCGTTCGTCCAGCACGGCCGTGGCGTGCAGCGCGCCCCTGATCTTGAATGCGCCGGTCGGTTGCAGGCTCTCCGGTTTGAGTAGCAGCGGACCGCTCCGCTCGGCGTGGGGTACCGGCAGCAGCGGGGTGCGCACCGGCCCGTCGGGACCCAGCCCATCCAGAACCGCCCGCGCCGCACGCGCGTCCTCGTTCGTGACCAACGGCATGCGGGCATCCTCACCGATCCGGTGAGCTGTCCCGCGTCCGGGGGTCCGACCGCGGGGTGACCCGACCGCGGTATCGGTACGGTCTCCGGTCGCTTCCGGTTCCGGAGGTCCTCCGGTGCTCGCGGGCACCGGTGTTACACCGAGTGGGAGTACTCACTAGCGGGGCTCTCCCGGGAGCAGCACGCCGAGATCGTCCGTTGGACGTGCGAGGCGACGACTGCGTGGGAGAGAGATGAGCCAACAGCGGGATCCGGACATCCAGGGGGAGGAGGAGTCCGACAAGGCCGAGCCCAAGCGCTCGACGAAACCGTTCGACAAGCTCGGTGTTTCGCCCGCCCAGGTGACCGGTACCGGGCTCGCCGCCGCCACGGCCGCGGTGCTCGGTGGTCAGCTCGGCATAGCCGGAACGGTTTCCGGTGCGGCGCTGACCAGTGTGGTGATCACGCTCGGTGGGGCGGTGTACCAGCGTTCGCTGGAATCGACCAGGGAGAAGGCGGCCAACGCCGCTTTGAAGCGAGCCGCCAGGCGCAGGGCGGTGCGAACTGGGAGCGCGGCGGGGTGGGTGGACCCGCACGCGCCCACCGAGCCGATACGACAACGGCCGACCACGGGGACGGCGAACACGGGGAGCGGCAGTTCCGGAACGGGCACCGCGAGTGGTTCCCCGACGGTCGAACGGCCCGACGCGGAAGTCACCAGACGCCTGGTGGCGCCGGACGCCACCAGGCGGATACGTCCCGCCGGGTACGGCGGCTCGTCGGGCGAACCGACAAGCGTCATCGGCGACACCGCGAGTGGCGGCCCAGCCGCGGACGGGAGGAACGCCGTGAACGGGGAGACCGCCCCGAGCGGCGACGAACCCGCCGTCCGGAGCGGACGGCGTCGTTTCGACTGGCGCGTGGTGGCCCTGACCAGCGGACTCGCGTTCGTGCTGTGCATGGTGCTGATCACCGGTTACGAGAGCATCACCGGTGACTCGGTCTCCGGCGACTCCGGTGGGACCACCGTGGGGAACATGTTCCGGCCGGGCGATGCCGGTACGCGGCCCGATCCGTCCGACGGGCAGGAGCCGGTGCCCGCCTCCGAGTCGAGTTCGACTCCCGACCCCTCGGAGTCCACCGAGCCCTCCGGCACGAGCACCGCACCGAGTGAGACCTCCGCTCCGGAGGAGTCCGGTGAGCAGCGGCCGGGCAGCACCACGGATTCGACGACCACGACCGAGTCCGAGCCCCCCGAGACGTCGGAGACCGGCTCGGCCGAGCCCACGCCGAGCGCGCGCCTCCGACAGACTGGTCGCCCCTCGGTACCCGGCGAGTGATTGATCCGGTTGGTTCGTTTCGTCCGTTATTTCGATCACGGGAAGTGGCGGCGAAAACACACCGTGAGTTATTCCGCTGATACCTCTCCGATATCGCGGCGAGATCTGCTAGGTTGCGCAGCAATGCTGGCGCGGTGATCGCCCAACGCCGCTCACGCGAACGTGGAAATTTTCCCGCTTTCGAGGGAGGCCGTCAGTGAAGTTAGGGATCGCCTGTCGTCTCGTGGGGACCCTGTTGTTGGCGACGGCCACCGTCGCGACCGCGGCACCGGCCGCCTCGGCAACCGACAACACGACCCCCGCCGAACCGGACGGGGCCGCTTCGCTGCTCAAGGCGATGCAGCGCGACCTCGGTCTCAGCGCGCGCGAGTCCCGGCTGCGGTTGTACCGGGAGACGATAGCCGAGCAGGTCCGCCACACGCTGCGGCGCACCCTGGGGAACTCCTACGGCGGCGCGCACTACGACGCCGCGAGCGGGCGACTGGTGGTCGGCGTGACCGACCGCTCCCGGCTGGCCGATGCCCGCGCTGCCGGTGCACGGGCCGAACTGGTCCAGTACAGCTCCCGGTACCTCGAAGGCATCGCGGAGCGACTGGACGGATCGCTGCGCGGCGCCCCGCCCGCCGTGACCGGGCACTACGTGGACACCGCGGACAACTCGGTGGTGCTCACCGCCGAACAGGGCAGCGCGCCGCGGGTGCGGGAGTTCCTCCGCTCCACCGGGGTGCCCACCGAGGCGGTACGAATCACCGAGACCCCGGGCGAGCCACGACTCTACGCCGACGTGATCGGCGGCAACCCCTACTACACGGGCGGTGACACCCGTTGCTCGATCGGCTTCGCAGTGCGAGGCGGATTCCTCAGCGCGGGGCACTGCGCGGCCACCGGGGACGGCACCAGCAACCCGGCGGGGACGGTGGCGGGCTCATCCTTCCCCGGTAACGACTTCTCCTTCGTCCGCAGCTCGGCACCCGGCAAACCGCTGGTCAACGACTACGGCGGTGGCACCGTCAACATCGCGGGCTCCGCGGAGGCGCCGGTGGGGTCCTCGGTGTGCCGCTCCGGCTCCACCACCGGCTGGCACTGCGGCACGATCGTCGGCAAGCACCAGAGCGTGCGCTACCCCGAGGGCATCGTCGAAGGACTCACCCGTACCGACGTCTGCGCGGAACCCGGTGACTCCGGTGGTTCGTTCGTCTCCGGGAGGCAGGCGCAGGGAATCACCTCCGGTGGTTGGGGCAACTGCACCTCCGGCGGGACCACCTTCTTCCAGCCGGTCAACGAGGCATTGGGGCACTACGGCGTCTCTCTCCTGACCGGCTGATTCCTGTGTGACCGCTCGGTTCGCTCGGCGGTGCGGACGGCGGAACCTCTGGCACGGCTCTCGCCCAGCGGCGCGGCGATCTCGCGAGAAATCGACGCTGTTCGGGCCGCGTGGTGGCTCGTGATTCGGCGCCGGGAGCGTCGGACAAGGACAACAGCACAACCGATGAAGCAGAACGGAGCGGAGTTCCGGCGGGCACCGGAGCGGTGTCCGCCCCACGGACGGTGTTCGGTCCCGCCGACGTGCGAGCGGCGGGAACGACTCCGGGCGGCGGCCCCCGGCCCCCTCCCAGCGGGGGCCGCCGTCATCACGGAGCGCACCGTCGATTTCTCGCGAAATCGCCGGGTCGTGCCGCCGATCGCCGGAACGTACGGCCACACGTGGAGTGGTGTCGTTCCGCTTCGGCTCGCGGTCACCCGATCCGGTCGTCCACCTTGCTTCGCGACCGTACTCGGCCCACCAGCGGTCAGCCCACCAGGCGGGAGCGCAGTTGCGCGGCGGCCTCCCTGGGGTTCTCCGCCTCTGTGATCGCGCGGACCACCACCACCCGCTCGGCGCCCGCCGCCATGACCTCGTCCAGGTTCTCCGGCCCGATGCCGCCGATCGCGAACCACGGCCTGCCGTGCCCGTGGTGCTCGGCCGCGTGGCTCACCAGGTCTATGCCCGCGGCCTCGCGGCCCGGCTTCGTGGGGGTGGTCCACACCGGGCCGGTGCAGAAGTAGTCCACTCCGCGCTCGGTGGCAGCCGAGTCGGCCTGCACCACGTCGTGCGTGGAACGACCGATGATCATTTGATCGCCGACGATGCCGCGGGCCGTGTCCACCGGTAGGTCGTCCTGCCCCAGGTGCAGCACGTCCGCGTCGACGGCCAGCGCGATGTCCGCGCGATCGTTGACCGCCAGCAGCGCGTCGTGCCGGACGCAGGAGTCGGCCAGCACCCGCAACGCCGCCAGTTCCTCGCGGGCCTCCAGCGGAGCGCCGGACTCGTCCTTGTCGCGCAGCTGGATGATGTCCACGCCGCCCGCCAGCGCCTCGTCCACGAACTCGGCGAGGTCACCGCGTTCCCGGCGCGCGTCGGTGCACAAGTACAGCCGCGCCTGAGCCAGCCGGGCGCGCATTCCGTAGCCGTCCATTCCGGGCATGCGTCCAGGGTAGGCCACGCGCCGGAAGGTGGCGCCAGTCACATCCCACTGTGGCTCAGGTGGAAACGTCTCGTCGACGTGACCAGCGGCTCGTCGAGCACTACCTGACGCGGACGGAGTTCATCACCTAAGCTGTGCGGTGGGTACCCGCGGGAGTCCGGCCGAACGGACTGAGAGGGGGCTGAAGCCCCGACCGCCGAACCTGATCCGGATCATGCCGGCGCAGGGAGCGAGCATTGACCGACGAACGACATCACGACATCGCCCTGGTGGGCGGCGGTGTGATCGGCCTGTCCTGCGCGTGGCGGTTGGCCACGCTGGGCTGCCGGGTACGGCTGGTCGACCCGGAACCGGCGAGCGGTGCCTCGCACGTCGCGGGCGGGATGCTGGCGCCGCTGGCCGAGACCTGGTTCGGCGAGGAGGAGCTGCTCGAACTGGGAACGGCCTCGTTGCGACGCTGGCCGGACTTCGCCGCCGAACTGTCCCGCGCCGCCGACGCGCCCTCCGGGCTCGGTGAGCGGGGCACGCTCGTCGTGGGGGCCGACAGCGCCGATCGCGAGCAGCTGCACGAGATCGCCGAGCACCTGGCCAAGCTGGGCCGGACGGTGACCAGGCACTCCGGCAGAGCGCTGCGCAGGATGGAGCCCGCCCTGGCGCCCGCCGTGCACGGCGGGCTGGAAGTGCCGGGTGACCTCTCGGTCGACAACCGCACCACGCTCGCCGCGCTGCGCGAGGCCGCGCGGCGGGCCGGGGTGGAGTTCCACACCGATTCGGCCCGCCGCGTCCGGCCCGGCGTGGTGGAACTCGCCGATTCCGAGCTGCGCTGCGACGCGGTGGTGATCGCGGCGGGCAGCGGCTCCGGGCAGCTGCACGACGGCCTGGCCGAGCTGGTCCGCCCCGTCAAGGGCGAGATCCTGCGGCTCGGTCGCAGGAGCACCGCGCTGCCACCCCCGGCGCACACCATCCGGGGACCGGTGCACGGCAGGCCGGTCTACCTGGTGCCGCGCCCGGACGGCCTGGTCGTGGGTGCCACGCAGTACGAGAACGGATTCGACACGCGGGTCACCGTGGGTGGGGTGCGCGACCTGATCGGCGACGCCGAGCGACTGGTGGCCGGGCTCGGCGAGTACGAACTGGCCGAGGCCACGGCGGGGCTGCGTCCCGGCACGCCGGACAACCTGCCGCTGATCGGTTGGCTGGAACCCGGGGTACTGGTCGCCACCGGGCACCACCGCAACGGATTCCTGCACGCACCGATCACCGCCGACGCGGTCACCGCGCTGCTGCGGGGCGGCCACGTGCCCGCGGAGACCGAACCCGCCGACCCGAAGCGAAGTGGAGTTCGACGATGAACGTCACGATCAACGGAGAGCGCTACGAGTTCGAGCGGGGCGCGACCCTCGCCGACGCGCTGGAACGTTTCCGGAGCCCGTCCCGCGGGGTGGCGGTGGCGCTGGACGGCGCCGTGATTCCCCGGGACCGCTGGCGGGAGACCGAACTCGGCACGGCCGCGACGGTGGAGATCGTCACCGCCGTGCAAGGAGGATGATCATGGACGATCCGCTGTTCATAGCGGGACACGAATTCGGTTCGCGGCTGATTACCGGAACCGGGGGTGCGGCCAGCCTGACCGCGCTGGAGCAGGCGCTGATCGCCTCCGGCACGGAGCTGACCACCGTGGCGATGCGCCGCGCCGATGCCGGTGGGGGCACCGGGGTGTTCGACCTGCTGCGGCGGCTCGGCATAGCTCCGCTGCCCAACACCGCCGGTTGCCGCAGCGCGGCTGAGGCGGTGCTCACCGCGCAGCTGGCACGCGAGGCCCTGGGCACGAACTGGATCAAGCTGGAAGTCGTGATCGACGAGGACACGCTGCTGCCCGATCCGGTGGAGCTGACCGACGCCGCCGAGCAGCTGATCGACCAGGGCTTCGTGGTGCTCGCCTACACCAACGACGACCCCGCGCTCGCCACCCGGTTGGAACAGCTCGGTTGCGCGGCGGTGATGCCACTGGGCTCGCCGATCGGGACGGGGCTGGGCATCCGCAACCCGCACAACATCGAGATGATCTGCTCCCGTGCTTCGGTGCCGATCGTGCTCGACGCCGGGATCGGCACCGCCTCCGACGCCGCGTTCGCGATGGAGTTGGGTTGTGACGCGGTGTTGCTGGCCTCGGCCGTCACCCGCGCGCACGATCCGGAACGGATGGCAGCCGCGATGCGCTCCGGCGTGGAGGCGGGGCGGCTGGCCGTGCAGGCGGGCCGGATTCCGCGCCGCTACTGGGCCGAGGCGTCCAGCCCCGGCAGGCCGATGGGGTGAGGGTGTAACGGCCGCTCTTGCTTTTCGTTTTTTTCGCTTTTTGTGTTTGTTTCCTGTAGGGTGATATTGTGAGTCATCGAGAGCTGTAGGGAGTCGTGATGACAGCAGCACTGGAACAGCACACTGTGCTTCCCCCGGACGAGATCGATGAGGCCGGTCTGAAGCGATTCGCTGCGGCCTTGGAGGACACGTCTTCGCTGCGGGATGGAAAGGCCGGCCTGATCGGGCCGGACGGTACGCGAGTGGACCTTCCCGAAGAGGTTTATGCGGTTTTGCGGGACGTGGCCGAGGCCATGTCGCAAGGTCTGGCTATCACGGTCGCACCGCACAACACTCAGTTGACCACGCAGGAAGCGGCCGAGATGCTCAACATCTCGCGTCCGACGCTGACCAGACTGCTTCGTGAGGGCGAGATCGCCTACGAAGTGCGTGGTCGTCACCGTCGTGTCCGGCTGGCCGATGTCCTGGAGTACCAGCACCGATCGAGGCAGGAGCGCCGTGCGGCACTGGCGGAGGAGTCGCGTACCACCGCTCATGACGGAACGGCTGACGAGATCGACGAGTTCGTTCGGACACGTTGAATCATGTCGTTCCCGGCCTATTTGGATGCCTGCTGTCTGGTTCCGATCAACCTGACGGACGTGCTGCTGCGATTGGCAGAGGCACAGACCTACAGGCCGTTGTGGTCCGAACAGGTACTGGATGAAGTGGAGCGCAATCTGCCCCTGGTCAGTTCGATGACCTCGGTCAAGGCACAACGGCGTGTGCGGGTGATGCGCACCCAGTTTCGTGATGCGCTGGTCACCGATTACGAGTCACTCGTACCGTCCATGACCAACGATCGGAAGGACCGACACGTGCTGGCCGCGGCAATCCGCGGCGGAGCTGCGGTGCTTGTTACCGACAACACCAAGGACTTCCCGTACGAAGCGACAGAGCCCTACGACATCGGCGTCGTCACACCGGACGAATTCCTGCTCGATCAGCTCGATCTTCACCCTCACGAGACTTTGCGATGCTTGAGCGAGCTTGTCGTCGATCGACGGTCTCCTCCCGAAGACCTGTTCTCCTTCTTGCCGAAGCTGGCCAAGACCGTGCCCGACTTCTGCGCTGCCGTTCGTCGCAGCGTCGGTGAATAACCATCGAGGAGCATGGCGGCCGTGATGCGTTCCGGTGTGGAGGCGGGGCGGCTGGCCGTGCAGGCGGGCCGAATCCCGCGCCGCTACTGGGCCGAGGCGTCCAGCCCCGGCAGGCCGATGGGGCGGGATCCGCGAAGAGTTCTCCGAATCCCACCCCTACCCCATCATGATTGGCTGCGGGCCAGCAGGTAGGGATCTCGCCTAAGGGCGACACCGCCTCCGAACAGCGCTCCTATCACCAGGCCAATGATCGGGGTTAGTACGACTGCCAAACCCCAGAGTGGATTCGGCAACATATCGGTCATGCTTACCTCCAGCCCCAGCAGCCGTTCGAGAGATCCACGCAGCAGCAGCGCGCCACTGAACCCGACCGCGCTGCCGATCACTCCGGCAAGTACACCGGTCAGCATCGCTTCGCCGAGTAGAATCCGGCGGAGTCCGCCCAACGAGTTACCAAGTATGCGCAGGACAGCGAGCTCAGACAGGCGACTGTGGATGCTGGAACGGGCGTTGGACAAGCCGGTGAGCACAGCGACGGCGAGCAGGACGAGGATGCCGACCTGGTACCCGAGATCGGCCGCTCCGAGCACACCAGGAAGGTTACGCACCCGATCGGCAACTGGTGATGCGGAGAATCCCATTCGCTGTAGTTTTTCCACCACTGTGGGTACGTACTGCTGTTCCGTTACCGAGAGCACCGCCGACGTGGCTCCCGTGGTGGAGCGGTAGCGCTTTGGAGGCATCCCCGCTTTGGCAGCTGCCAGCATGGCTGCCGTTTTCGGGGCGGCATAGGCGGTATCAGGGCCGTCCAACTGCCATTCGGGGTCGTAGGTGGCTACTACTTCGAAGGTCGTGTGCGCAGGTGTTCCCGAGTGCTCTCCGGTGGCCCGCGTGTAGGCGACGGGGAGTTCCTCGCCTACGTATCGGTTGAAATCGACTCCAGAGCCGCTCGAGGGGAGTACCAGCTGGCCCGGCTTAAGTGGTTGTGGTACTTCACCGCGAACGAGGGAGGGGCGTGTCGAGGGTCGCCATGAGTGCGTAGTGAGATCGAATGTAGGAGTGTGAGGGTCAGAGCTCTGAGTATAGATGGATGATATGTAGTCGGGAACTACCTTGGCGACATGCTCCATACCTCGCGCTTTGCGGAGATTTTCAGCGTTGAGTTCTCGGACGGAATAACCGGTTTCGATCGAGGAGAGATCAATCTGAGTCAATCCGCCGGCGTTGAGGACGTCGCGCTCGATGGCCGAGCGGGCTCCTGATGCTACGCTAGCCAGCGTACTTAGTAAGAAAGTCAGTGTCACTAGCAAAATTAGCGTACTACGAACTGAGGATTTCGAACGCAACCAGGTTATCCATGCCCATCGCAACATTCAGCTTTCCTCATTTCGAAAATGATCGTTTCCTAGGCTGGAGATGATGTTTCCCTGGTCTAGGCGCACTTCTGCATCACAAGCGGATGTGACATCCGTACTATGGGTAGCAATCAGAACGCTGGTATTTTTATTGGTAAGGCGTCTAAGAAGGCACATAACAGCCTTGCTGTTGTTAGAATCCAGGCTACCTGTTGGTTCGTCAGCGAGTATGAGGGATGGCTCCTTGACCTGAGCTCGGGCGATTGCCACACGTTGACGCTCGCCACCGGAAAGATTGCCAGCCGGTGTCTCGCAGTAATTTCCTAGCCCCACCTCGCTCAGCACGTCTTGGGCCAGTTTTCGGTTTTTTTTCAAATGAGGACCAAAAGCGGAAGATACGTTCTCCCATGAGTTCAGAAAAGGAAGAAGTGCTAAATCTTGAAGGATAATTCCTATTTCCTTCTTTCTGAAATAGTCACGTTCTTTTGGGGACATGCAGCTAGAATTGTAGCCATTCAAAAAAAGTTCGCCAGAAGTGGGGCGAAGGAGGAGGCCGAGAAGTGCCAGCAAAGTACTTTTTCCTGATCCTGAATCTCCACGTATGGCAGTTATTGATCCTGAGGAAATACGCAGATCAATGCCGTGAATACCGAACCCTGAATTGTATTCGTAGCTAAGCCCGTGAGTTTCGATAGCGTTGTTTGCCATTGTTGTTCCTAACATTACTAGGGAGCAGTCAGCCCGAGTAGTGTATACCCAGCTAAAGTGGCATCGATGTCGGGTGTACCACCAGGAGTAGCTGAAAATAGGCCGGAAGATTTCGGTACTCGATAATCTTGGACACCCATGTGAACTGACTGTGAGGCATTTCGGGCCGTATCGGCACCTGAGAGTATAGCTGCATACCAGCTGTGAGCTGCGGCTATTATATTTCCAGAATCGATAGCCTTGTGAGTTCGTGATATCAAAGACTCCGTGTCGGTCATCCTCCGCAATTGTTGATCGCAGTCCAGCTGTCCTAGTAGTTCCAAAGCATGTAGCCACGGATGTGAAATTTCACTTATTGATTGATCAGGTAGTCGAACTTCAGTTCTCGGACAATCTAGGCCGAATTCGAACCTGGCGGTCATCGCATCGATCCATTGTTGAAGATTTTTTCGAGTAGCTTTTTTTGGTACTGGAATTTTTCGTGCAATTTGTTTTCCTCTTTCCCTGAGTCCGAAGCAATTGATTTCAAGTCTTTCGCAAACCATAGCAACTGCAAGTTTTTCCGAAGCAGGAAGTTGATTTCTTTGAGCTGCTTTTTTGGTTGAATCGATAAGCCATTTCGGGGCCTTATCGAGTGCTCCTGCTGCTGCTAAAGACCTAGCGGCCTTGTAATTACCGCGAATCGTGCCAAGTTGGTCAGGAAGCATAAGCACCAGTCCACTATCAGCAAAGGAAACTGCACTTTCTTGTTTTTCAATTTCTGTGAAACCTATCTGGGGTGTTTTCTGTACTGCTCGAGCGCTCATCCAGCGCACTTGGGGGTCAGAATTTTTCATCCCTGCTTTCGCGCAGAATTTTAATTCATCGCTGGGTGTTTCTGTTAGCAACACCGCAGCTGAAGCAAACATAGACCCCATTCCATCGCATTTTTGAGAACGCGGGAGTTTAAATGATTTGTTAATTCTGTCGTTTCGATGGTCGTTTAGTTCTGGGTACACCTTTCGTAAAGCGTCGCGCGCGAATACTTTTACGATAGGATTATTGACAGAATTAGCTAGATCAATGATCTTTCTCGGGTAACTTTCAGGTATTTTACTATGCCGCCCAAGGCAGTCCATTGTTTGAATAAATGCAGAATAAGTTGTGATTTTTGTTTCTACAGAGTCCGTAGTTGTGGGATTTTTTAGGTAGTTGATTGATTCTTTGATCACTCTTGCGTGTATTCCAGCTTTTTGTATAATTCTGCTAGGGTCAAGCTTGTTGTCGGTCCTACTAGTAAGGCAAGTATAGTAACCTCGCCATGCAGGACTATTCGTAGAGTTATTTTCTACTAAGCGAATCAAACTATCAGAGTTTATATCAGGTAGTTCTTCAAGCGATTTACTTCCCGAAGCTAAGAGTGCATTTCGTGCGTAGGCAGTTGAGTACAGCTTAGGGCGGACTCCTCGAACTTCTGTATTTTTTCTGACAAGGTCATCACGTCCACGCAATTCAGCAAGATCGCTCGCTAGTTTTTCATTTTTTATCTGTTTATTTTCCAGGAGCTGTTTTTCGGAGTTGTTGCTAGGAAACAGTATAATTACCAGGAAGGTTGCTGCTATCGCGGCCACAATCGAAGCAAGCAGCTGTGATCGTTTATTTCGGAACATCATGCACAAGTAATCTTTCGTCTCGAAGTAATATTTATTGCCGACCCGCCGCGACAGGTCGGCAATAAATATTTAGTGTGAAGTACTACCCATTAGCGCACGCGCCAGCAAATCCCTTTGTGCCATCAACAAAAACACTAGCATCTGAACAAGTCGTCATACTGTCAAATAGACCACTAGGATCTGCCACTCCCCTCAGGTCAGAAATCCAAGTGTTCGTGTTTTCCCAAGTGAGCTTTCTGATATTTTTGCTCACGAATTTTCCGGTAGGTGAAATCGAGATTTCCGCTTGAATGCCGTTGGCAGTCAACGTAGCCGTATTGACAATTTTGTCAACTTGGAAGTGTCTTCCATTTTTCCACGCTTTGGCTGCTGTCTGAAAGTCACACTTATCAGTGTAAACATTGCATTGCCAAGCATTTGCAACCACCGTACCGCCAGTACCTGGGATTTCTACTTCGGCCATATCTGACCAGTAAGGCTGGACATCTTGGTTGCTATCGCTTTCAGCTGCAGGTGATGCTGCAGCAGTTGCTGGAACTGCGAGCAGCATGCTTAGCGCAGCAAAAATTGCAGAAATAGACTTTGTTAATCGCATTGTTTTCCTTATTGGTTTTCATTGCATTAACGTCGAATTCTGAAGATCGACTTTGATGAGTTTATGTTTTGTTTGTTCGTTAAATCAACCTTTTTGTGTTTATTGTGATTCTTGACACTTTGGAGATTAAATGCTTGCTCTTTCTGGGGGAGGGTGTGTTAGTTGAGTTACTCAATTTGGAGTAAGAAATCCTAATGCATTTGACTATGGATCCTGAGTCAGGTTATGAGGCAGTAGGTCGGGGTGATCAATCCGTAGTGAATGTTGGTGTGGCGTCCCCAACGGGTGGCCAAGCGTCGGGATTGGTGCAGCAGTGGCAGGGTTTGCTAGACGACCTAGCGCGCGGGCTGGTTGGTATCCCGGGGGCCACGTCGGCTGATCAACGGGCGGATCTCACGCTGTCACAACAGATGTCGGTACTTGTCGTGATCGTAGTTGCATTCGGCAACGAGGACCTCGGGTTTGTGTCGATGGCGTCCACGATAGCCGCGCACCGACGCCATTGCAGATCAGGTGGTGTTTCGATCCAGTCTTGCCATGACCGAGGAGGGCTCGGTTCCTTGTCTGTGCCCCCCTTTTTCCTCGTGAATGTGATAAGTATCCACATAAACGCCGCCAATCGATCTCACTAGTGGCGTTGAGTTCGGCCAGTACTAGCTCGTTGAGCTGTTCGAATACCCCGGCCTCTCGCCAGTCTCGTAACCGTCGCTAGCGCCTCATCTCCACCCCGAACCCCGGCTCCTGCGGCAGATCTTCCTCCGATGACGGTAACCAGAACAAACTAGATCCCCTGCAACACCTGCCGATCTGGCAGTGGCTTCGGAGTCGTCCGACTCGTCGACCGCACCGGCAGCAACAGCTCGACTCCCTCCGATAACTTGTCCGAGACAACCCACGGGGTAGCAACCATCTAAGATCATCTCAGGTCAAGATCTCCAATGTGTTAAGGGCTGTGAAGGCTGCACTTATGATCAATCGGGCCCCGGCCACCGCTACTGTAGGTTAAACAGCAAGTTGAAGTCTCCTACCTGATCCGCAACCGCTCCGGGCGCACGAACGAGATGGTGTAGCTCTTCCACGGGTCGTTGTAGCCGAACGTCTCGTCGATCGCGGCCCTGGCGTGCAGCGCGTTCTCCAGCAGGGAACCGGCCAGCAGCTCGGTGGCGGGCGCCTGCCCGGACGGGATGTCGGGTATCCGCGCCGTGGTGTTGCCGCCCAGCAGGTCATCGACCGCGCTCAGCGCCGGTACCGCCAGTGCCCGTTCGGAGTCGGGTCGGAACGCCAGCGTCGCCAGGTCCTGCCGCAGCGCGTCCAGCGCCACCGCCGCGTCTCTGCTGCTGCGCTCGGCTTCCTCCTCAACCGTGTCGGAACCGTCCAGTTTGGCCGGTAGGCCGAGCAGGTCCTGGGTGCGGCGCAGCGCGAGCACGTGCGCGGCCCGCAGCGGCGCCTTCAGGTCCGCACCGCGCCCGACCGCGCGGACACTGCGCAGCAGTTCCGAGACCGACCACACGGTCGCGCGCACCGTCCCCCGCACGTCCGGCACCAGGCTGCCCGGCAGGACCAGATAGCTCACGAATCCCACGCTGAGCGCGACCGCGGCACCGATCGCCGTGTTGGCCGCGAAGCTGATCGTCGCGTTGACCAGCGAGCGCTCGTCCAACTCCACGATCCGGGCGAGCACGGTGATGGCGATCAGCGCGCCCAGCAGCACGCGGTAGTCGTTGCGCAGCCGTTCCACCCGCAACAGCATCGCCGCTATGAACACGGGTATCAGCAGCGTCGCGTAGGGCACCAGCACGATCACCACGGCCAGCACTATCACCCCGAGCACCGCGCCGCCGGTGCGTTCCAGCGCCCCGTTCATGCTGTCCCGCGCCGCCGGTTGCAGCACCACGTACAGGCTCAGCAGCAGGGTGGAGGCGGAGGGGTCCCGCAGCAGCAGCACGATCACCATACCCACCGTGACGGCCAGGGTGCAGCGCAGCGCGTGCTGGAACAGCGAGGACCGCAGCGACAGGTGAGCCCGCATCGCCCCCACGGCCTGCTGCCGCCTGCCACCGCGCTCCGCCGGAGTGGCCGCCGCCTGGTCCCGTTGCAGCACCGCGCGGCGGACCCGGTCGAACCCCTCGTTGATGCCGCGCACCGCGTCCGGCACCTGCCGGTTGGCCGCACCCTCCAGCACCTCGGGGCGCGTGCGGGCCAGACCGTTCAGACCGGTGCACACCCGCGAGCGAACGGCCACCGCCAGTTCGGCCGCGATCTCGTCGGCTCGCGCCGCGATGCGGTACAGCCATTCCCGCTGCTCACCGTGCGACTGCTGCGCCTGCGCCAACAGTACTTCGCGAGCCGCCCGGAACCGGGCGGCACCGGCCAGCACCTGTCCCAGCCAGCCGACCCTGCCGTCGGCGCGCCAGGCGTCGGCCGCGCTCTCGACCACGCCCGGCCCGGGGGTGGTCAACGTGCGCGCAACGGTCGCCCGGATCGTCCTGCTCGGATCGGTCAGGCCCACCAGCACCCGCAGCAGCAGCGCCAACAGCGCGCCGAGCACGGCGGCGGTCGCCAGCATCCAGGCCGGTTCTCCCGCGCCGATCCCGGTCGTGGTGGCCAGCAGCGTCGCGGCGGCGAAGGTCTGCCCGAAGGTGCGGTAGCGCTCTCCCAGTGCGGGCAGCATGCCCGAGCCGAACACCACGGCGGCCACCAGCGCCCCCGCGAGCACCGGCGCGTTCGTCAGCAGTGGCCCGACGGCCAGCACCACCGTGATGGCGGGCGCGAATCTCGCGAACATCCGCAGGTCGGCGCGCAGCGAGTGCCCACCGGAGGAGATCAGGGTGAGCACCGCCGTCATCCCCGCGATGATCAGCGGTTCTCCGATGTCGGACAGCCGGCCGACGAGGGTCGCCGCCACCACGGCGAGCAGCACTGCCGTGGTGTACTGCCGCTGTCGCGGATCTGGCGCGCCCGCTTCGGTGGACAGCTCTGCCCGTAGTCGTTTCAGCACCGGATTCGCCCCACGCTTCCCCTGGTGTGTGCTCGTACTGACGTATCGACGGCGATGCCGACGATCGGCTGTTACCAGGGCAGGGGTCCCCGAACCACTCTGCCGTGGTAATTCAGTCCCTCGTCGGATATGTCGACACACCCCACGATCAGGGTTACCGGGCAGCGAGCGAAATCACTCGTTAGTAGGGCTTTTCGGCAATTTCTCGCGAAATCGCCGCGCCCGGAAGCGCCGGGGCCGGGTGGCGATCACTGGATCGAGCGACTGCTGATCCGCCAGAACGTCGAGACCGGGCCGACGCCGTTGCCCAGCGGGTAGGCGTGCCGCACCGAACGGCTGACGAACCGCTTGCCCAGCCGGACCGCGCGCTCCATCGGCGCGCCGCGCGCCAGCGCGGCGGTGATCGCGGACGCGAAGGCGTCACCCGCGCCGTGGGTGTGCACCGTGGAGTACCGGGGGCCGGGCAGGGTGACGGCCTCGTGCCCGTCGAACAGCAGGTCCACGCACTCCGGGTCCTCGGGCAGGTGCCCGCTCTTGATCAGCACGTACTCGGGGCCGAAGTCGTGCACCGCCTTGGCCGCGTCCCAGAGCTGGTCCCGGTCGCGCACCTCGATGCCGGTCAGCAGCCGCACCTCGTCGAGGTTCGGTGTCACCAGGGTGGCCCGGGGGAACGCCTCGTCGCGCAGCGCCGCCAGCGCGTCGGCCCGCAGCAGCGGTTCGCCGTTGCGCGAGGCGGCGACCGGATCGAGCACCAGCGGGGTGCGGCAGTCCCGGCCGATGCCCTGCCGGTCGCAGGCGGCCAGCACCGCCTCGATGCACGTCGCCGAGGGCAGCACCCCGGTCTTGGCGGCGTGCACCCCGATGTCGGAGGCGACCGACTCGACCTGGGCCGCCACCGTCTCCGGCGGGATCTCGACCATGTCGGAAACCCCGAGCGTGTTCTGCACGGTCACCGCCGTCACCGCGGTCATGCCGTGCACGCCGCAGGAGAAGAAGGTGCGCAGGTCGGCGTGCATGCCCGCGCTGCCTCCCGAGTCCGATCCCGCGATCGTCAGGGCCGTTGGCGGGGCCGTGTCGTTGGCGGGCCGGATTCCGGTGCCCGTGGGTGTGGAGTCCATCGAACTCATCGTAGAAGTCCCCGCGCCGCGGGTGGGCCGGGTGGATGGGTCGGCTCGGTTAGCGCACGGTGTGTCCCAGCGGCACCCGCGTTGTGTAGCTGCGGATGAAGGAATCGGAGCGACTCGTCCGGCAAATTTCGCGAGTGGGAAAAAGGGGTCCGACAGTCACCTCGTGCGTGTTCGTCGGTTCGATGCGCCAGCATCGGATCCATGTGCACCACACTTCGGTTGGATGACGATGTTCACGTCGCGCTCAAGGAGCGTGCCCGTCGCGAGGGCCGCTCTACCGGGCAGACCCTGTCCGAACTCGCCCGCCAGGCGTTGCACGCCTCCGGTGACCTCCGGCCGAGGAGCGTCCTCAACCGAGGATTCAGTCCGTTGCCACGCCGAGGGGCTGTCGTGTCGAACGCCCTCGTGGATCAACTCCGGGAGGAAGAATCGCTATGAGTACGGCATCATTCCTACACATCCGGCGTGATGCCGTTCCGGAAACGCCCGGAGCGGGCCGGTACTCGCCCGCTTGAACCGTCCGGGATGTTCCCGAGACGTCGGAACAACCCGAACGGTTTCACGCGGGACGGTGCGGGGATTTACTCGGCCATCGGGAGATAGACCTCCCCGCCGGAGGCGGCGAACTCCTCGGACTTCTCCCGCATCCCGGCGTCGATCGCCTCCACGCTGTCCAGGCCGTGCTTCGCGGCGTAGTCGCGCACGTCCTGCGTGATCTTCATCGAGCAGAACTTCGGCCCGCACATGGAGCAGAAGTGCGCCGTCTTCGCGGGCTCGGCGGGCAGCGTCTCGTCGTGGTAGGCCCGCGCGGTGTCGGGGTCCAGCGAGAGGTTGAACTGGTCGTTCCAGCGGAACTCGAAGCGCGCCTTGGACAGCTCGTCATCGCGTTCCTGCGCACGGGGGTGGCCCTTGGCGAGGTCGGCCGAGTGTGCCGCGATCTTGTACGCGATCACGCCCGTCTTGACGTCGTCCCGGTTCGGCAGTCCCAGGTGCTCCTTCGGGGTGACGTAGCACAGCATCGCGGTGCCCGCCCTGCCGATCTCGGCCGCGCCGATCGCCGAGGTGATGTGGTCGTACGCCGGAGCGATGTCGGTGGCCAGCGGCCCGAGGGTGTAGAACGGGGCCTCGCCGCACAGTTCCTCCTCGCGGCGGACGTTCTCCTCGATCTTGTGCATCGGCACGTGTCCCGGCCCCTCGATCATCACCTGCACACCGTGCTCCCGCGCGATGTGGGTGAGTTCGCCGAGGGTCTCCAGCTCGGCGAACTGGGCGCGGTCGTTGGCGTCGGCGATCGAACCCGGACGCAGCCCGTCGCCCAGCGAGAACGTGACGTCGTAGGAGCGCAGGATCTCGCACAGCTCGGAGAACCGCTCGTACAGGAAGCTCTCCCGATGGTGCGCCAGGCACCAGGCGGCCATGATCGAACCCCCGCGCGAGACGATGCCGGTCACGCGCCGGGCCGTCATCGGGACGTAGCGCAGCAGCACCCCGGCGTGCACCGTCATGTAGTCCACGCCCTGCTCGCACTGCTCGATCACGGTGTCGCGGTAGATCTCCCAGGTCAGCTTGGCCGGGTCGCTGTCGACCTTCTCCATCGCCTGGTATATCGGGACCGTGCCGATCGGTACCGGCGAGTTGCGCAGGATGGCTTCCCTGGTCTCGTGGATGCGGCTGCCGGTCGACAGGTCCATGATCGTGTCGGCGCCCCAGCGGCTCGCCCAGACCATCTTCTCCACCTCCTCCTCGACCGAGGAGGTGACCGCCGAGTTGCCGATGTTGGCGTTGACCTTCACCAGGAAGTTCTTCCCGATGATCATCGGTTCGGTCTCCGGGTGGCAGCGGTTGGCCGGGATCACCGCGCGTCCCGCGGCGACCTCCGAGCGGACGAACTCGGGGGAGAGGTCCTCGCGCGCCGCGATGTACTCCATCTCGCGGGTGACGACACCCTGCCGCGCGGACTCCAGCTGGGTGCGGTGCTCGCGCCCGTCCGTCCAACCGCGACGCAGCGGGTGGATGCCCTGGTGCACGTCGATCCCGACGCTGTCGTCGGTGTAGGGCCCGGAGGTGTCGTAGACGTCGAGGTGTTCGCCGTTGCTCAGCTCGATCCGGCGCGCGGGCACGCGCAGTCCCGACTCGGTGCTGTGGTGGATCTTGTGCGAACCCCGGATCGCTCCGGTGGTGATGCTCGGTGTGGCCGTTCCGTTCGATGTGGACTCGTTCGGATACACGTCGGCCATGGCCGTTCCTCCCTACGCCGGTATTACCCGGTCAGGTTCATGCGGTCGGCGACCCCGGAGATCCGCTCCAGTCGCCCTCTCAGCCCGCTTCCGGTGCGAGCTCCCGCGGTTTCTGTTGTCGGCGGCAGACACTAGCCATCCTCGGCCCGGCGCGCAATGCGTGTCGTTGCCCCGGCCGGGTGGTTCCCGAGTCGGTAAGCTGTTGACCAGTCGCGGGTCCGCGGTTCCCGCCGGGAGGATGCGATGCGTCACGAATCGGACGCAGCAGGTGAGCGCGCTGTGCACGCCGCGCCGGCATACTCGCCCCCGACCTCGACGGGACTGTTCGAGGTCTGGCGGGAACTGGATGTGCCCGAGGGGTGGCGCGCGGAGATCATCGAGGAAAGGATCGTGCTGACACCGCCGCCCGGGCACGAACACAACCTGGTCGCGGACCAACCGCACCGGCTGTTCGTGCGCAACGTGCCGGACCACTGGGCGATCTTTCAGACCGCCGGTGTCTCGGTGGCGCCGCGCGTCGGTCTCTTCGTGTCGGATCTGTCGGTGATACCGCGCGACCGGGTTCCGAGCGACGCGGAAGCCGCTCCTGTGCCCGCCGCGCTCGCGCTGCTGGCCGTCGAGATCACTTCCCCCAGCAATCCCGAGACTGACCGAACAACCAAGCTCCGGGCGTACGCCGGTGCGGAAGTGCCGCTCTACCTGCTCGTCGACCGCTACGACTCCGGGGAACCGACCGTGTCGCTGTACTCCGATCCCGCGTCCGGGCACTACCGGCACCCGGTTCAGGTCCCGTTCGGTGACGGGATCGAGCTGCCCGAGCCGTTCGGTTTCCACCTGGACACCTCGCGGTTCTGAGCTAGCGCCTCGAGCCCTGTTATTCGGCGAACGGGTCCGCGTCGGTGGCCGGGTTCCACGAGTTTCCCGGTTCGGTCCAGCCGTTGCGCTTGAGCATCTTCTTGGCGGCGCGCGCGTGCCTTCCGGTCAGCCTGCTCAGGTACAGGTAACCGTCGAGGTGGTCGGTCTCGTGCTGGAAGCACCTGGCCAGGTGGCCGTGTCCCTCCAGCTTCACGGCGGCGCCGTTGCCGTCGAAGCCGGTGACCTTCGCGTAGTCCGCCCGACCGGTGGGGAACGACTCGCCGGGGACCGACAGGCAGCCCTCCCAGTCGTCGTCCGGATCGGGCATGGTCACCGGTATCTCCGAGGTCTCCAGCTGCGGGTTGACCACCACACCCCGATGGTTCACGCCCTCGTCGTCCGGGCAGTCGTAGACGAACAACCGGAGGTCCACCCCGATCTGATTGGCCGCCAGCCCCACCCCGTTGGCCGCGTTCATGGTCTCGAACATGTCGTCGATCAGGGTGCGCAGCTCGTCGTCGAAGGCATCGACCTCGCGTGTCGCGGTGTGCAGTACCGGATCGCCCGCGATGCGGATGGGGTGGACAGTCATGCGCGAAAGCCTATCCGGCCGGGCGCGCTCCGGGGCAGGCGGCGGAAGGCCGGGAGCGATCGCTCCCGGCCTTCCGCCGCCTGCCGGGGAATGACTCACCGTGTCGAGATGATTCGTCGCGCGAGGTTCACAGTCGTTGTGATCCTGATACATCACCCTTACGTGTGATGACCCCCGGCACTGATCAAGACATGGTGTAATACGAGGGTGGGAATCACGCTTCCGTGATTCACCATGTGCGGAGAGCCGATCGTGAGGCGAGGTGCGAGATGGACGCCGCCCAGATGTTGACCGCACACGAGATCGCGCGGCAGTGCGAGCTGCTGGCGCGGGTGGCGGAGCGGCCCGATTCACAACCGGAGGAACCCCGCCGGTACGGGCACTTACGTGCCGTGGAACCGATCACCCAACCCCTCGAACGAGTACCGGAACAACCCGGTGGGCCGACCGAGGAAACCGAGCCCGAGGAGGCTTCCTCCGGCACCGAGCTGACCGACCGCGAGCGTGAACTGCTGGCCTTCGAACGCCAGTGGTGGAAAGCGGTGGACAGCAAGGAGCGTGCCGTCCGGGAACTGTTCGCTCTCGAACCCCACGAGTACTATCGGTTGATCGCGAAACTGCTCGACAAACCGGCGGCGATGCGGGCCGAACCGATGCTGATCAAACGACTGCGCAGGCAGCGCGCGGATGGCAGGCTCGGCACGAGCGCCGCGCGTCCAGAACCCGAACGGGAGTACTGAATGCCCTCCGGAGAGTTCGCAACCGGGCGTTCCGCCGCCCGAATCGGCGGTTTCACGCTGCTGGGAGTCGGCGTGCTCGCCCTGTTCTTCGGAGTGGCCACCGCGCTCACCGGAGATCGCGAGCCCTCGGCCGATCCCACAGGTACGGCGCCTCCGCCACCGGCTTCGACGAGCGGCGGGGTGACGAGCACCTCCGCGAAAACCCCGGGAACCTCCGCGCCGAACACCTCGGCGTCCTCGGAACCGTCCGAGTCGTCGAACTCCCGCTCCTCGGAGACCTCCACCGATCGGGGGTCGTCTTCCGCGACCGCTCCCGGGACCACATCGGAGAGCCGGAATGGGGGTGGCGGCAGCCAGAACGACGGTAATTCGGGTGAAGGGGACTCCCGGAAACGGATCTCGCTGCGGGTCTACAACAACAGCAAGATCGATAACCTCGCGCACCGCGCGGCGCGCGACCTCAGGGGCGCGGGCTTCCGGGTGGTCGAGGTGGGCAACTACGCGGGCGGCAGGATCCCGGTCACCACCGTCTACTACCGGCCGGACACCGGGGAACGTGCGCAGGCGCGCACCGTGGCGCGGCGGCTGGATGCCAGGGTCGAGCCGAGGTTCAACGGCATCACCGACGCCAGCCCCGGCGTGATCGTCATCGTCACCAAGAACTACGACGGTCTCGGCTGAGGCACCGCCCCAGCGCCGAGCTCCCACCACCCTCGCGGTCGAGTTCCCCTTCCTACCGATAGGACTCGAAGGCGGCGAGCTGTGCCTGACTGAGTGAGGGACGCACCCGCTCCCGCGCCGAGGCCAGCTGCGCGCCCGACACCTCGGCCGCGTGCAGCGACTCGCGCAGCGCGGTCAGCGCGGCTTCCCTGATCAGCGAAGCGCAGTCGGCCGCAGAGTAGCCCTCCAACGACTCGGCGAGGCTCGTCAGATCCACGTCGGCCGCGAACGGGGTGTTGGCGCCCGCCGTGCGCAGGATCTCCGCTCGCGCCGCCGCGTCCGGCGGCGGAACCCCCACGGAACGTTCCAACCTGCCCGGGCGAAGCAGCGCCGGATCGACCAGCTCGGGCCGGTTAGTGGCGCCGATGACCACCACGTCGCGCATCGGCTCCACTCCGTCCAGTTCGGTGAGCAGCGCTGCCACCACCCGGTCGGTCACCCCGGAGTCGGAGGACTGTCCCCGCACCGGTGCGAGCGCGTCGATCTCGTCCAGGAAAACCAGGGTCGGCGCGGCGTCCGCCGCGCGCGCGAACAGGTCGCGCACCGCGCGTTCCGACTCGCCGACCCACTTGTCCAGCAGCTCCGCTCCCTTGACCGCGACCGTGTTGAGCCTGCCCGTTCCGGCGAGGGCGCGCACCAGGAAGGTCTTGCCGCAACCGGGTGGGCCGTGGAGCAGCACTCCGCGCGCCGGCCGGATCCCCAGTCTCGCGAACGAGTCCGGGTACCGCAGCGGCCAGAGCACGGTCTCGTGCAGCGCCTGTTTCACCTCGGACATGTCGCCCACGTCGTCCAGCCCGATCTCGCCGGTGCGCAACGTGTCCGTGGTGGACATCGAGATGGGGCGGACGGACGACAGCGCCTGCTCGAAGTCCTCGGGCCGCACTCCCGGGGCACCGTCCTCCGGTTCGGCACGGTGCCGCAGCGCGGCCTGCACGGCCGCCTCCCTGGTCAGCGCTCCCAGATCGGCCGCGACGAATCCGGGGGTCCGTTCGGCCAGCTCGCCCAGGTCCACCGCGGGATCCAGCGGAGTGTCCCGCAGCAGCACCCGCAGCAGCTCGATGCGGGTCGCCCTGTCGGCCAGCCCGACGGTCAGCTCCCGGTCCAGCAGCTCCGCGACGCGCAGCCGGGGGTCGACGTGTCGCGAATCGGAACTGGTGGCCACGATCGCCAACCCGTCCACGGCGGCAGCGGCACGCAGCTCGTCGAGCACCACCGTGGAAAGCGGTGGGGGAGAGGTCGCGGGCAGCAAACCGTCCACATCGGTGAGCAGCAGCACGCAGCCGCTGCCCTCGGCGGCCGCCGCGCGGGCCCGACCGAGTGCGTCACGGACCCGCTGCGCGGCCGTGGCCGCCTCCAGCGCTCCGGTACCGGGACCCGCGAGTTCGATCAGGTGTGCTCCCACCGCGGCGGTCACCGAGCGCACCAGGGTGGCCTTGCCCGCACCGGGAGGACCGTCCAGCAGCACGCCCAGCTTGGCCGGAGCGCCGAGACGTGCCAGCAGCTCGGGCTGTTCGAACGACAGCCGAAGCCATTCCTCCAGACGTTTCGCCGCCTGCCGCCCGGCAACCAGGTCCGAGACCGGCAGCGGACGGGGAGGTTCGCCTTCCGCTGCCTCGTCATCACCCGCCCGGCTGGTTCGGGAGTCCTCCCTCCCGGCGCCGGTCGGGATCGTGCCGGGCGCCTCCCGCTCGGTGCCGGCCGAGGTCGCCGGTGGGGACTCGTGCTGCCAGGACACCATCGTCGCCGGGTGTACGGTCACGGCGCCCGCGGGGTCGGTGGCGGATACGGTCACCAGCTCGTTGGTCCAGGTGACCCCGATCGTGGCCGAGAGGGTGCTGCGCACTCTGCTCGTCGTCACGGACGGGGTTCCGGACAGGTCCTGCGGCAGCAGCGACACGGTGTCCCCGGCGAGCAGCACCTTGCCCGTCAGCGCCTGACGCAGCGTTTCCGGGGGTACCGAGGCGGTCGCCAGCCGCGAACCCGACACGGTCAGCGAACGCGCGGTACGTACCTCTTCCGGGGTCACCACCAGCTGGTCCCCCTCCCGCGCCCCCGCGTTGGTGAGGGTGATGTCGTCGACCAGCACCACACCGGTGGACTCCCGTACCGGCGCGGTCGCGGCCAGCGCCACCGTGTCCCGCGCGCCGGAGACCCGCACCGCGTCCAGTCCCCGTATTCCCAGTGCGTCCAGTACTTCGGGGTGCAGCCGCAGTACACCGCGCCGGTGGTCGGTGGCCGAGGTGGACAACCGGGCTCGTAGCGAAAGGGATGCGCTCACCCCACGACAGTAATGGTGTTGCGTCGGCTCGGTTGCCGTAGCCGGTCGGGTGGCGGAACTTCTCGCGGGCTCTCGCTGCGTTGCTGGGTCGGTTGCGCCGGCGCGGTGGTCGGGTAGCCGGCACGTGAGTCGGCGCCTTGGGAGTGTTGGGCCACTCTTGAGTAGCGACCTGCGCGGCGAGGCGGCCCGGCCTCGCGATGCATCCGACTCACGCACCGGGGACACGCACGCTGCTCACCCGCACGGTCGCTTCCCGACGACGGTCTCCGGCGCGGCGATTTCGCGAGAAATCGACGCCGCCGCGACAGGGCGAGCCGTGGGTCAGTGCGCCCAGCGGCGCTCGGCGGTGAACGAGACGGTCATCCACTTCTCGTGCGGCATCGTCTCCAGGATGTCCGAGATCTGCTGTCGGATCCGGTCGAACTCGGTGACCTCCCGCGCCGTGGAGTGGGCCCCCACCACGAAGTCGATCTCCACGTCCAGCTGGTCACCGATCTTGGTGACCCGGGTGAAGACCTCGTCGAACCGGTACTGCTCGACGATCCCGTTCACGGCCGTTTCGATGTCGCCGCTGAGCGCCGGATCCACCGAGATCGAGAGCACCTCGCGCAGACTGCGGGTGAACAGCCGTACCGGCATTCGCAGGAACAGCACGGAGAACAGGATCACCATTCCCGGGTCGACGTATCCGGCGATGTCGGTGTAGCCCGCGCTCTCCAACCCGAGCGCCAGCAGGAATCCCAGCAGCACCCCCACGCTGAGCAGCGTGTCCATCAACCACTGCGCCGCCTCGGCCCGCACCAGCCCGTCCGAGTGGGACCGCAGGTAGCGGGTCATCAGCCCGGCGCCGACCGTGGCGACCAGCGCGTACAGCACGGCCGGGATCGTCTCCGGGTGCTTGCCGCCCGCCAGGATGTCGCTGATGGCACCGATCAGTGCGTAGCCGCACAGCGTCGCCAGCGAGACCGCCTTGAGGATCACGGTCAGCGGTTCCCAGGCGTGTCTTCCGAACGGGTACCGCTCGTCGGCGCCGCGTTCGATCGTGCGAACCGCCGCGACCGAGACCAGTGACAGCAGCACGCTCACGAAGGAGTACAACCCGTCGAACACGATCATCGGGGAACTGACGGCCAAGCCCCACAACAGCGCCAGCACGGCGAAGGCGGCCGCGCCGATCACCGAGATCAGCAGGCTGCGGGTGGCCGTCGCGGAACGGGCCCCACCCGTTTCCGGTGTGTCCGACGTATCCCCCATCGTGGCAAGCATGACCCTGGCGTTACACCCGCGCATCCGCTGATCATCGAACCGCCGCCGCGGGGTCCTGCCTCAGCCGCGTCGCGGCTGGCGGAGTGGATACCGGGGAGTCGAGCTGCTCCGGTATCCACCCGGCGCACTCACTTGGAGCGGTGCCGCAGGCCCAGGGTGCGGTAGCTGCGGCGGTTCTCGCCGTCCCGGTCGCCGCCGCGACGCGGTAGCCGGACCCGGCGTGCCGCGCCCGCGACCCGGCGCCGCAGTGGTGGGCGCAGCCCGAGTCGACGTTGACTGCGCCGCATCGCCCGCCGCTCGCGGGGCGGAAACTCCCAGACCTCGGGGTGGTTGGCAAGCCAGTGGTGCCGATAGGCGGCGTATGGGACGTGTACCAGATACCCCACGAGCACCACGGTCAACGACACCAGCGGGTAGGTCACGATCCCCGCCGCCAGTACCGCGACCACGACCAGCAGCGGGGCGATCAGCTTCGCCGGTACCTTGACCGTCTTCAGCGAGAGCGTCGGAACCCTGCTGACCGCGAGCGCGGCGATCGCGAGCATCCAGATCATGACCACCGGCTGGCTCGACCACCAGCCCTGGCCTCCCACGGCCGCTGTGAGCACGATCGGCAGCAGCGCCAGCAGACCCGCAGCCGGAGCCGGAACGCCGACGAAGAACTCCTTGCTGAACGGTGGCTGGTCACCGTCGTCGAGCAGTGTGTTGAACCGCGCCAGTCGCAGGATCATGCACACCGCGAAGATCAGGGCCACCACCCAGCCCACGCGGTTGCCCGCCAGCTGCCATGCGTAGAGCGTGAGTGCGGGGGCGACTCCGAAGGACATCGCGTCGGACAGCGAATCCAGCTCAGCGCCCATCCTCGTGGTGGCGTCGAGCAGCCGGGCGATCCGGCCGTCCAGCGCGTCGAGCAGCGCGGCCACCGCCACCGCGGCGATGGCTCCCTCCAGTTGCTGGTTGAGGGCGAACTGCACGGCGGACAGCCCGGCGCACATGGCCAGCACGGTGATCGCGTTCGGCAGGAACCGGACGCCGGGAGGGTTCGCACGTGCCTCGCTCATGCCCGCACACCGTCCTGCTCGGTGGTGAGTTCGGCGAGTACGGTCTCACCGCCGACCGCCCGTTGGCCCGGTTCGACGAGAACCCGGCTGTTCGGCGGCAGGTACAGATCCACCCGGGAGCCGAACCGGATGAGGCCGTACGTACTGCCCGCGGTGACCGTGCTGCCCTCGCTCACCGAGCACACGATCCGCCGGGCCACCAGCCCGGCTATCTGCACCACGGCCAGTTCCGCCCCGCCGGTGGTGCGCAGCAGCATCGAGTTGCGTTCGTTGTCCTCGCTGGCCTTGTCCATGTCGGCGGAGAGGAACGCACCGGGGCGGTAGGCCAGCCCGGTGATCTTGCCGTCGGCCGGGGCGCGCTGGACGTGCACGTCGAACACCGTCAGGAAAGTGCTCACCCGCAGCATCTCCCGGTCGGGCAGCTCCAGCTCCGCCGGGGGAGTCGCCTTCGTGATTTCCGCGATCGTGCCGTCGGCCGGAGCGACCGCGATGTCCGACCTGGTGGGGGTGACCCTGCGGGGCTCCCGGAAGAACCAGGCACACCAGGCGGTGAGCAGCGCGGCCGGGGTTCCGGCGGGGCGCCAGAGCCGGCGCAGCAGCAGGGTGGCGAGTGCACAGCCCAGCACGAACGGTCTTCCCGCCGGGTGCATCGGCGGGATGGTGTCGCGGGTCAGTCGTGCCAGCTTGTGTAACGGGCCGTTGTTCGGCGCGGAATCCGCGTTGTTCATCGAGGTGGCTCGCCCCTGCGTCGACGGATAGGGCTGCGACGTGTCGGTTGCGTCGCCGCCGCTACAGCATCGCTGATATCCGGTCGCCGGTTGTGCACAGGGGGTGGGGTAGGTCGCTCACCTGCTGCGTCGTGGTGTGCGCGCGGTCACGTCCCTCCCGCGATCCGCCGCGGGCCGGTATCCCGGAACACCCCGACCCGGTCGGGACCGATGCGCGGTACGGAAAACGGGCTCAAACGAAAGTGAGCTCCGGGGCGACATCAGCGCCCCCGATGCGCCGATGTCGCCCCGGAGTCACGACCGCTCGGGGTCTCCCCGCTGACTCCGAACGGCCCCCCGGTGGATCCGTGTGCCCCCCGACGGCACACGCACCCGAAGTCGTCATCTCCAGGAGGTGGAAACCGTGCCGGAAAGCCCCGACACGTCTTTGGATGCAATCCATCGACTGGTTGTGATGCTGATACCAGTGTAATAGAACTCATAGGGAACTGCGTAGCCGCGAACGGAGGACTTTCGTCACAGATTTAATGACTTTGCGTGTATCGTGCCGCTATTGCCTCACTCGAATTGATGATTATTTTCGGCCGTGGCCATGCGCGCTCCCATGAGTTCCCCCAACCCCGAGTAAGGAGCTCCGCGCGCTCCCGAATCCGGGATACTGCGAATTCGGATTCTGGTCATCCCCTCGTCCGGCGACTCCGATTCACCGGAGTCCGTGGCGCGCGACGAAACCTCCGAAACCGCGTACTCGTCCAGGTAGAGGTCCAGCGTCAGTTCCCAGTCCGCATCGTCCTCGCGGAGCTCGGCCGTGGCCACGTCCCGGCTGTCCAACCACTGCGCGCCCTCCAGCTCGCGCAGCCGGTGCACCGGGGTGGCCGCCAGCCGGTCCAGCCGTTCGTGCTCGGAGCGGCGTACCGGAGTCAGCGCTCCGGCGAGCAACCGGTACATCCAACGGGTCCGATCGGGTAGCAGCAGTAGTCCGCGATCGGTGACCAGCAGGTCGTAGAACTCCTCGGCGTAGCGAACCGGGCTCACGATCCCCGAGAGCTTCGGTTCGGGCTCCTCGGCGGCGGGCTGCGCGTGGTCCAGCGGCACCCCGAGATGCACCAGGTGGCGGTGCAGCCCGGGTACGAGCCGTGGATCGAGCACGGCGGGTCGTACCAGCTTGTCGGGGTCCAGCGCACGGCCGTCGGTGAGCTGGACAGTGGAGGGTCCGCCCCAGTCCAGCTCGTGATGAGCACGTTCGGACCTGACCAGCGCGTCGACCACCGCGGCACCGAGCAGCTCGGTCATGGTGTCCACGACGGCTTCGTCCACCAGTTCCGGGGCGAGCCCGGGGTTGAGCGCGGGGTTGATCAGATCCGCCGTCTCTCCTCGGTGAATGGCGGTGAGCACCCCCACCAGGGTCGGCTCCGTCGACACCCCGCTCTGCTCGACGGCCGAGCTCAGCTCACCCGCCTTGACCGCGACGTCGTGCATACCGGCCAGCCTGGCCAGTTCGGGCCAGGGAGTACGTTCCCCGAGGTCGCCCACCAGCAGTCGGTCCTCGATCGCCGGAACATCGCGGCGGGGTTCCCGTATCAGTGCGAGCGCGGGACGATCGTCGGTCTCGTCGGGCTCGTGACCGGCCCGTTTCAACACGTCGAGCCGTTGCGCGACTGTGGGGCGCGCCGCATCCGCGGACTTCTCGGCGGCGATGCTCTCCTTGGCCCGTTCGGCGAGTCCGTGCTTGCGTTCCGGGTGTTCCAGGAACGCCCGGAAGCCGGGCAGGATCTCCGGTGTCCGCCCCACCCGGGTGGCCATGCTCAGGTACTCGGCGCTGTAGTCCTCCCAACCGAGTTCCAGCCCCACCCGCTTGCGCAGCGCCGCCATCGTGGTGCGTTTGCCCGCCAGGCGTACGGCCACGGCATCCCCGCGCATCACTCGTCCACGGGCCAGTGGGGCCGTGATCCGCCTGCAGAGCACGGCGTATCCGCTGAACAGCCACTTGGTGGGGCCACCCACCATGTCGCGTTCCGCCTCGATCACGGCGTTGCGGATCCGGACGGCCAGTGCGTCCAACCCACCGCCCTCCCCCTTGCCGATCTCGTCGGCCAGCACCGCGGACAGTTCGGTCACGGTGAGACCCGCCAACAACGGCAGGCCGAGCTCCAGGTGCGACTCGCTGCGCAGCAAGCCCAACAATCGGGTCCGTTCCCGCATCCGCAGCGTCGGTTCGCACGTCACGCGCAGTTCGTCCGGGCTGTTCGCCTCGGCGGTCTCGGAGACCTTCCGCAGTCTGCGCCACAGCTGTGGCTGTGCCTCACCGTCCACCACCACACCGAGCGGGGGGCGGTGTCCCGCACGCAGTACTCCCCGGAGAACCATCGCTACCGAGGCCCCGACCAGCAGAGCCGCGAATCCGGCCTGCAACCCGTCGCCGAGGTCGTGACGAATCGTGTAGGCCGTGATGCCCACCAGGCCGAGGACCAGTGCTGCCGGTACGACCAAGAATCCGATGTGCAGCGCCACCGCCAGGGCAGCGCGCCATGGGCCACGCACAGTGACAACTCCCGACTGATATTGGTCCGCGAATGCCCGGTCAGGCTAGTCACCTGATGCGCCTCGGCGGTAGGGAGCCCGATGCACCGTCGGATCGTTCCAGTTCACAGGGGTTTTCCGTTGTTTTCGATCCGAGGTCACCACTACGCGTCGTGCCCGTGACCGGGTCGGCAAAGCGGCGTCGATTTCTCGCGAAATCGCCGCGCCGTTGGGGCCAGGGGGCCGGTGTGCGTGGGGCGGTCCGGCCCGGGTGGGTGCCGATTTCTCGCGAAATTGACACCCTCGAGCAGCGGGAGCGCTCCGGCTCCGTCGATTTCCCACGAAATCGCCGCGCCGCTACGACGCGGGGCCGAGCTCCCGCCAACCCCGCAAGATGAACTCAGGCCACTTACGCAGTCGGCACCGCCGCGGGTTCTCCGGTGCGGCTCTCGCGAGGACACCGGAGACGTTGTGTAGGTCGCTACCCGATGTCGCCGGACCCGCAGCGAGAGCCGTGCCAGAGGTTCCGCAACAGCACCACCCACGACCACCGGGCCGAGGAGTCCATGATTCGGGGTTACGCAGCGCGGGTGTCCCCGGTGCGTGAGTCGGATGCATCGCGAGGCCGGGCCGCTCGCCGCGTAGGTCGCTACTCAAGAGCCGGCCCAACGCTCCCAAGACGCCGACTCACGTGCCGGCTACCCGGCCACGTACGTGAGCGCTGCCGTCAGTTCTCACTCAGCAGCCAGATGTCGACGGTACTTCCGGCGGTTACTTCGGTGGTCTCCTCCGGCAACTCCAGCAGGCAGTCGGCCGCGGCCATCCCGGACAGCAGGTGGGATCCCGCCCCGCCACTCGTGGTCACGGTGTCGGTTTCCGGATCGAAGCGGCCCCTGCGGTACTGCCGTTTCCCGCTCGGTGAGCGCAGCGTCTCGGTGAGCGTCACCCGGCGATGCGGACGCCGCGTCTCGCGGTGCCCGCCGGCACGGCGCAGCGCGGGACGGACGAACACCTCGAAGGACACGATCGAACTAACCGGATTCCCCGGCAGCGTGACCACCGGTACGCGGTACCCGGCCACCTCGTAGTATCCCGAGCCCTGCGGCATTCCCGGCTGAATGGCTACCTTGTCGAACCGCACTCCGGAGCCCGCCAGCGCATCCTTGACCACCTCGTAGGCTCCGGCGCTCACCCCGCCGGAGGTCAGGATCAGATCGGTCTCGGCCAAGTGGGGGGTCAGCGCGGCGTGCAGCTCCGAAACCTCGTCGGGAACGAACCGCAGCAGCCTCGCCTCGCCGCCACACTGGCGCACCGCGGCGGCGAGCATGATGCCGTTCGACTCGTAGATCTGGCCCGGCAGCAGCTCCGTGCCCGGTTCGACCAGTTCGGAACCGGTGGAAAGCACCAGCACCCGTGGCGGGCGGCGAATCGGCAGCTCGGCGTTGCCCACGGCCGCGGCCAGCCCCAGCTGGGCCGCTCCCAGCGTCTGGCCCCGTTCGAGGACGACCTGGCCCACGGTTACGTCTTCGCCCGCGCGACGGAGGTTGCTTCCCTCGGGCACCGCGCGGTGCACGGTGACGTGTTCCGTGCCGCCGTCGGTGAGTTCCACCGGTACAGCGGCTTCCGCGCCGGGGGGAAGCCGCGCTCCGGTCATGATCCGGTGTGCGGTGCCCGGTTCCAGCGGCGGGACGTCCACCCGTCCGGCGGGGATGTCGGCGGTCACCGGCAGCGTCACGGGGTGCAGTGAATCCGCCCCGGCCACGTCCGCGGCGCGTACGGCGTAGCCGTCCATCGCCGAGTTGTCGAACGGCGGCAGCGGGATCGGTGCCGTCACGTCCTCGGCGAGTGCCAGCCCCAGACACTCGTCGAGGGGGCAGTGTCGCTCCCGGGTGGCGGCCAGCAGGTTCGAGATCCGCTCGCGGTACTCGTCCACCGGCAGCAGGGTTGAAGTGTCAGTCGTGTGGCCCACGCCCCGATCATCGGACATCGCAAGCCCGATGTCGCCCCCGGCTCGTCGCCACCGGCACACCGCGGTCGGTTTCGACCGGGGTTTCCGGTCGGCCGTTCCAGAGGTGTGCTCGTCGCGGCGTCCGTCCGGCGGTAGCGGTGCGCATGGCAGACTTCGGCGGGGTGATCGTGCTCGGTGAAGTGTCGTGCCGCGGCTGGGGAGGTGATCGTGCAGGTTCGTTCCCGTCATCAGTCCTCGTTCGGCGTGGCCCGTCTCGTGCTCGGCTCGGGAGAGGTGGCGCGTGCCGGATGCGAGGCGATGGCCACCAGTTACGGGGTGACGAGTACCCGTGCCGCGCGTCGAGGTGGCTTCAGAGCGCTGGTGGGTGACTCGATCCCCGAGTCCGCCTACTCGGCCGGGCCGCAGGGCGGGTGGGTCGATGTGGCCCCCAGCTTTCCCGGCGATGTGCACACCATAGAGCTGGACGGCAACAACGACTGGTGCATCGCGCGGGACTCCTGGCTGGCAGCGGCTGGAACGGTGCGACTGGACACCCGATGGCAGGGCTTCCAACCCCTGTTCGGCGGACGCCCCGGGTTTCTCGCGCACGCCACCGGACAGGGACAGCTGGTGCTGGCCTGCTGCGGTGCGCTGGACGTGCACGACCTGCGGTCTGGTGAGTTCGTGACGATCGACACCGGACATCTGGTGGCCTATGTGGACACCGTGCGGTCCCGCTTGCGACAATTCGAACCCGGCCGCGCACAATCCCTGCGGACCGGGGCGGGACTGGTTCTCGATTTCGCCGGTCCGGGGCGGGTGGTGACCCAGACCCGCAATCCGCGCAGATTGTCCTCCTGGCTGCACTCGGCGAGCGGGAACTGATTCCGGGAACACGTTCGTGGTCCCGCACCGGGGAACTCCTCGGATTCCTGCCGGGATTCCCGTGTCGAACGCCGTGATCCGGTGCCTCCCGACGGGACGTTCCTCGGGAAAGATCACCTGAATCGGTCCGATCGAGATCGCGACTTCCACCGTTTCATGCGGTAGCGTAGTGCTTGCTACATCGGCGCCCCAGGCGTCGCGCATCATATTTCAAGGAGGACACCGTGGCGGTCGGCACGGTCAAGTGGTTCAACTCCGAAAAAGGCTACGGATTCATCGCCACCGACAACGGGTCGGATGTCTTCGTGCACTACACGGCGATCGAGATGGACGGATTCCGCACCCTCGACGAGGGGGACCGCGTCGAGTACGAGGTGAAGCCCGGGCGGGACGGGCGGAGTCAAGCGGACGGTGTCCACAAGATTTAACCGGACTGTGTGGCCTCTTTCGTCGTAAGTGGTTCTGTGGCGGAACCTCGCGCTCGGCTCTCGCTCCGGGAGGCCCGACATCGGGTAGCCACCTACACAACCTCGGGCCTTCCTCGCGAGAGCCGAGCCGCACGCGAGAACCCGCGGCGGTGCCGAATGCGAGGGTGGCCGGAGCTCTGCCTGCGGGCGTGGTGGGAGCTCGGCCGGCGGGAGTTGATGGAGGGGCGGCCTCGCACCCCTGCCGGCGCGGCGATTTCGCGAGAAATTGACGCCGCCCCGACGGCGAGCCGCCGCACCCGTTCGAAGAGCGGGCGGTTGTCGCGGGAACTGCTCCACTCGGATGGTGTGACGGCCGCACCGGCGGACGGTGATGCGGCCGGAGCGTTAGGCTGATCGGCGTGTCGGAAGACCTCACCGGGCGCCGTCTCGGCCACTACAAGATCGATGGAGTTCTCGGTCGCGGTGGCATGAGTGTCATGTACCGCGCCACCGATGTCCGTCTGGGGCGCAAGGTCGCCCTGAAGGTGATGGGTGAGCACATCACCGGGGACGGTGAGTTCCGTGAACGTTTCGTGGACGAGGCGCGCAACACCTCGGCCATCGACCACGCCAACATCGTTCCGCTCTACGACTTCGGTGAAGTCGACGGGATGCTCTACATCGCTATGCGGCTGGTCGACGGGTCCGACCTCGCCAGCCTCATCTCGGAAGGGCCGATAGCCCCGAACCGCGCGGTCGAACTGCTGGGGCAGGTGGCCGAGGCGCTCGACACCCTGCACGAACAGGGGCTGGTGCATCTCGATCTCAAACCGGCCAACGTGCTGGTCACCTCCAGGGAGGCGTCGCACGAACACGTCTACCTGGCCGACTTCGGGCTCACCAGGCGCGGCGCCACCGGGCATCGGACGAGCACCGGTGATTTCCTCGGCTCGCCCACCTACGCGGCACCGGAGCATCTGCGTGGCGAGTCCGTCGACGGCAGGACCGATCTCTACGCGCTGGCTTGCATGCTGTTCGCCTGTCTGACCGGCGGCGCCCCCTACAAGGGCGAGGTGCAGGAGGTCATCCAGGGACATCTCCAGCTGGATCCTCCCCGGGTCACTTCCCGCGTGGCGCTGCCTCCCGCGATCGACGACGTGCTGCGCCGAGGGATGGGCAAGACGCCCGAGCAACGCTACGGCAACTGCAAGGAGCTCGTCGCCGCCACCAGGAACGCGTTGAGCCCGTTGGGGAAGCAGGGCGACCAGCCGCCGCGCCCGGCCGCTCCGGAGGCGGCACCCTCGGCTTCGCAACCACCACCTTCCGGCCCGCACCCCATGTCCTCCGGGCCGGTTCCACCTCCGCCCCACTCGCAGCCCCAGCCGACGGCGCCCCCCGGTACGCCTCCCGGCGGAATGCCGCCTCCCGGCCCTCCTGCCGGCGCCGCGGGCGGCCCGGGGGCACCCGTCGGTCCGGGAGCGGCACCTGGTGGGACGCCGCCCGTCGGTGGCCCCAGGCAGCCGATGCCTCCCGGAGCCCCGCAGCAGGGGCCGGGTGAACCGGTGCGGTTGCGTCCGCCGATGCCCGCGCAGTCCGCGTCCTTCGCCAAGAAGTCGGACAGCACCGCCCGCTGGCTGGTTCCGGTGCTGGCGATATCGGTGTTCACCGTGATCGTGGTGATTTTAATCATCGCGTTCGGCTAGTACCCGCCGGTCGTCGCTGTTCGCGGCGGCTGCGCTTCGTCGGGGAACCGGCCTCGTGGCCCCGGGAGCACCGGATGCTTCCCGGCGTCCCGGTGCGGTCCGCGCCGGACATTTTCCCCGAAAGCGTTCCACCCACTGGCTTGCACTCGTTGCCGGTGAGTGCTAAACACGATACTGGCACTCAGTAGGGGTGAGTGCCAGGTCGGGACGGTGAGGCCGTAGCCGCGCATTCACGTGGTGACCGGTCGTCCGTCGCGGGCACCGAGCCTGGCCGAGCACGAGTCCTGCCGTGGAATCCGCTGATCCCACGGCGTCCAAAAAGCTGGAGGACCACACCGCAATGGCCAAGATGATCGCGTTCGACGAGGACGCCCGCCGCGGTCTTGAGCGTGGCATGAATTCCCTCGCCGACGCCGTCAAGGTGACGCTCGGCCCCAAGGGCCGCAACGTCGTGCTCGAAAAGAAGTGGGGCGCGCCGACCATCACCAACGATGGCGTCTCCATCGCCAAGGAGATCGAGCTCGAGGACCCCTGGGAGAAGATCGGGGCCGAGCTGGTCAAGGAGGTCGCCAAGAAGACCGACGACGTCGCCGGTGACGGCACCACCACCGCCACCGTCCTGGCCCAGGCGCTGGTGCGCGAGGGCCTGCGCAACGTCGCGGCAGGTGCCAGCCCCACCGCTCTGAAGCGGGGCATCGAGAAGGCCACCGAGGCCGTCGCCGAGCAGCTGCTCAAGAACGCCACGGAGATCGAGACCAAGGAGCAGATCGCCGCGACCGCCGCGATCTCGGCAGGCGACTCCCAGATCGGCGAGCTCATCGCGGAGGCGATGGACAAGGTCGGCAAGGAAGGCGTCATCACCGTCGAGGAGAGCAACACCTTCGGGCTCGAGCTGGAGCTCACCGAGGGCATGCGCTTCGACAAGGGCTACGTCTCGCCCTACTTCGTGACCGACCAGGAGCGGATGGAGGCGTCGCTGGACGACCCCTACATCCTGCTGCTGAGCTCGAAGATCTCCAACATCAAGGATCTTCTCCCGCTGCTGGAGAAGGTCATGCAGTCCAACAAGCCGCTGCTGATCATCGCCGAGGACATCGAGGGTGAGGCCCTGCCGACCCTGATCGTCAACAACATGCGCGGCACCTTCAAGTCCGTGGCCGTGAAGGCACCGGGCTTCGGCGACCGCCGCAAGGCGATGCTGCAGGACATGGCCATCCTGACCGGTGGCCAGGTCATCAGCGAGGAGGTCGGCCTCAAGCTGGACAGCGCCGACCTGTCCATGCTGGGTCGCGCCCGCAAGGTCGTGGTCAGCAAGGACGAGACCACCATCATCGACGGTGTCGGTGACGACGAGCAGATCTCCGGCAGGGTCAACGAGATCCGTGCCGAGATCGAGCGCTCGGACTCCGACTACGACCGCGAGAAGCTGCAGGAGCGGCTGGCCAAGCTGGCCGGCGGTGTCGCCGTCATCAAGGCCGGTGCCGCCACTGAGGTCGAGCTCAAGGAGCGCAAGCACCGCATCGAGGACGCGGTGCGCAACGCCAAGGCCGCCGTGGAGGAGGGCGTTCTCGCCGGCGGTGGTGTGGCGCTGCTGCAGGCCGCCGTTTCCGCCTTCGACAACCTCAAGCTGGAGGGCGACGAGGCCACCGGTGCCAACAGCGTCCGTACCGCTGTCGAGGGCCCGCTCAAGCAGATCGCGGTCAACTCCGGTCTCGAGGGCGGCGTCGTGGTCGAGAAGGTCAAGGGGCTCTCCCCCGGACACGGCCTCAACGCGGCCACCGGCGAGTACGAGGACCTGATCCAGGCAGGCGTCATCGACCCGGCCAAGGTGACCCGTTCCGCCATGCAGAACGCTTCCTCGATCGCCGGTCTGTTCCTGACGACCGAGGCCGTTGTCGCCGACAAGCCGGAGAAGAACGGCGGCGGCGATGCCGGCGGCGGTGACCCGACCGGCGGCATGGGCGGCATGGGTGGCATGGGCGGCATGATGTGACGTCCGGCTAGGACGTTCTCGCCGCTGTCGCCGTCGCCGACGGCGACAGCCACCGGCACCATCCGAGCATGTGCCTTACGGAGGGCCGTTCCCGAACGGGAGCGGCCCTCCGTTGCGTCCGGCGGGAAGTCGCCGCCCCGGTCAAGCTGATCCGGGTGCGCTGCTGGTCCCGCCGCTCGATGATGGACGAGTCGCGCGGACGTGGCGTGCTTGACGTTGACAGTTCGATCGAGTGAGTAGCTCTCACACTTCCGGGGAGTAACGGTGCGCCGTACGTCCCCCGAAACGGGCCACCGGTTAGAACCCGGCCGGGGCATCATGATTCACTCTGTGCTGCCGCTCCACGGTTTCCGGCGAGTGTGGTCGCAGTGTTCCTTCCCCGAATCAGAGGAGGCGTCGTGAACCGCTTCCGGCGAACTTCCCGCCGTTCGGCGGTGCTGGCGTCGTTGGCGTGCGTGCTCGCTCTCCTGTTGGCGGGCTGCACCGGCGATCAGCCTCCCGATTCGGACGAGACCGACCGGTCCGGGACGGGCACGGCCGCTCCGTCATCCGGTGGTGGCGAACTTCCCGACGTGGTGCCGCAGCCGACCAGCATGGTTCCCAACGGTGGGGACGTGCGAGTGTCGGGCAAGGTCGCCCTGGTCACCGATCCCACTGTGAAACCGTGGACCCGTAGCCTCGCGGTGCGGGTGCTGCGCGCCATCGGTGCCGAGGAGGTCGTCGTGCGGGAGCCCGGTCGCCCCGTCGATGACTCCGACCTGCGGGTTCGGCTGGGGAGCCGTTGGTCGCCCACGATACGCAAGACCTTCCAGGATACCGAGCTGGACTTCCCCGACGGGGACGAGAAACTGGCATCCGAGGGCTACGCGATATCGGTACGTGACGGTCAGAGCCCCGCCGTCGTACTCGGTGGGATGGACCCGGCGGGCGCCTACTACGCCGTGCAGACGCTGCGGCAGCTCGCCACACCCGGGCGGGTCGCGGGAGTCGCTGTTCTCGACGAGCCGGAGATGTCCACTCGCGGAGTGATCGAAGGCTTCTACGGCAGTCCGTGGACCCACGCCGAGCGGATGGACCAGCTCGCGTTCTACGGTTCCGTCAAGTTGAACAGCTACGTCTACGCACCGAAGGACGACCCGTATCACCGCGACCGGTGGCGCGATCCCTACCCGGCCGACCGATTGCGGCGGTTGGGTGAGCTGCAGCAGCAGGCCACGCAGCACCACGTCAAATTCACGTTCGCGCTCTCGCCCGGTAAGTCGATCTGCTTCTCCGACCCGGACGACTGGCGTGCGCTGACGGACAAGCTCCAGTCGTTGTACGACATCGGTATCCGCAGCTTCTCGGTACCGTTCGACGACATCGACTACGCCGAGTGGAACTGCGAGTCGGACCGCGCCGAGTACGGTGCGTCCTCCGCACGTGCGGCGGGGGTGGCGCAGGCACGGCTGCTCAACCGGTTGCAGCGTGAGTTCCTCGGCACTCATGTCGGGACGACGCCGCTGCAGACGGTGCCGACCGAGTACTCCGACACCGAGAACTCGCCGTACAAAACCGCGATTCGACAGCGGCTGGATCCAGCGGTCGAGGTGATGTGGACCGGTGAGGGAGTGATCCCGGACGGCATCACCGTCGACGACGCGGCCTCGGCCGAGCAGGTGTGGGGCAGGAAGCCGTTGCTCTGGGACAACTATCCGGTCAACGACTACGACGCCACCGAGGGGCTGATGATGCTCGGCCCCTACGCCGAACGGCAACCGGGGCTGGGGCTGCGACTCGCCGGGCTGGTGATCAACCCGATGAACCAGGCCGCCGCGAGCAAGGTGGTCGAGATCTCGGCGGCGGACTTCGCGTGGAACAGCACCGACTTCGACGAGCAACGGGCCTGGCGCGAGGCCGCCGAGTACCTGGCCGGCGATCGTTTCCGGGGTGACGAACAGCGCCTGTCCCCGGAAAGCGGGACGGTCAACGCCTTGATGGTCTTCTTCGACCTCAACCACACCGCTGTGCTGCCGGACGGTGAGCCGTGGCTGGAGCCCGCGCCGGAGTTGCGGCGTCGACTGGACGAGTTCCGCGAGGCGTGGAACGGTGACGCCTCGAACCGGCAGGGGGCGGTGTCCGAGCTGCGTGGTTACGCGCGGTCGATCGCCGAGGCCCCCGAGAGGATCCGGAAGGGCACCCCGGAGGATTTCGTCTCCGATGTGCGGCCCTGGTTGCGGGCCACTGATCTCTGGGGCGACGCCCTGCTGGCCACACTGGACGGACTGTCCGCGCGGGCTTCGGGGGATTCGGAGACCGCTTCCGAGGAGTTCCGCCGGGCCGCGGAGCTGGCCGACCGCGCGGGTTCGGTGCGTACCGTCGAGGGCGAGACACTGCCGCAGGGGCCGGTGCGCCTCGCGGACGGTGTGCTCGACGACTTCGTCCGCCAGGCCCCCGACATGCGGTGAGCTTCCGCCCGGAGCGTGGTCCGGTTCCGGTGTCTCAAGCCTCCGGGACTATCAGCCAGCAGGCCAGGTAGATCAGCAGTCCGGTGCCGAATCCCACCAGCGTGGCGGCGACCAGCACGATGCGCACGATCGTGACGTCGATGCCGAACAGTTCCGCGGCGCCGCCGCAGACGCCCGCGATCATTCGTTCGTCGCGGCTGCGGCGGAAGCGGTGCTCGCGGTGCTGCCCCGTCGGGGCCTGCTCTTCCGTGCCGGTTGGCGGTTGTACGGGCTTTTCCTGGTTCGTCATGACTTCAGTGAACCCGTCCGAGCGGCGTGACGACTCCGGGAAGTGCCCTGACCCGTCCCGTAGTCCCGAGGGAGCTACCCCGAGACACCCCGGCGATTTCGCGAGAAATTGACACCGAGTTGGCGACTGGTCTCGGCAGCCGGCACACCCGGCCCGGCTCCGCCGCGTCCCTAAGCCACCGGGGGCCGAAATATGTCCAGCAGATCGGTCTCCCGCTCCTGCCAGCGGTCGTAGAGCACGTCGCTGCCGTAACGCGCCACCAGCTGGCTCTCTCCCCGGGAGATCGGCAGCAGGGTGATCAGGCGCAGCACGGCCTCGCCCGAACTGTCGCGGACCACGTCGAAGTCCTCGCCCAGGTAGGGGTGCGGGGCCGCCAGGGCTCCGCTGATCGAGGTGTCCGGAAGCAGTGCCCGATCGTTCATGATGAGCGCTCCCGGCCCCACGCGGCTGTTCGACTCCTCGAGCAGCTCCGCGACGACACCGGTGAGGTGCCGTGCGTACAGCTCCTGTCCGTTGTGCAGGGTGCAGACCAGCTCGTGCGGCAGCGGGGCTCCGGCGGTACGTGAACGCAGCCCGCTGGTCAGCACCGAGACGTGCCCGCCGTGCGGTGGATCGCAGTACACCAGGTGGTATCCCCGCTCCCGTGAGCCCGCCTCCGGGCTGTCCGCTCCGCGGATCCTGCCGAGGTAGTGCTCGACATGCGCGGGGAATTCACTGAACCGGCTCAAGATCCACCTCGGCTGTAGTTCGTTCCGCCACGTCAAGTATGCCCCCCGCTGATCCGCGGCGGTTCCTCCTTCGCGATTCCGCTCGCGGATCACGACCTCCGCTCGGCATATCGTGCTCGCCCGGCCGGTGTTTCACCGGCGGGCACGCATTCCGGGAAGTGGACACGCACCGGAATCGTATGAGCACCGAAAGTCCTAGAATCAGTGGGATGAACTCTCCGGAGGACGTTTCGGCGGCACTGCGCGGGACCGGCTACCTGCCCGACGAGGGCATAGCCACTGCCGCCTTTCTCGCGGGCAGGATGCGCCGGCCGCTGTTGTGCGAGGGCGAACCGGGTACCGGTAAGACGGCGCTGGCTCACGCGCTCTCGGCCGCTCACGGGGTCGAGCTGATCCGATTGCAGTGCCACGAGGGGATCGACGCTTCCCAGGCACTGTACGAATGGGACTTTCCCAGGCAGTTGTTGCACCTGCGCACGCTGGAGGCGGCCGCCGATGGCGGCCTCGACGCGGAGGCGGCCGAGGCGTCGCTGTACACCTCGCGGTTCCTGCTGGCCCGTCCGCTGTTGCGAGCGTTGCGCGAGACCCCCTGCGTGCTGCTGGTGGACGAGATAGATCGTGCCGACGACGAGTTCGAGGCGTTCCTGCTGGAGATCCTTTCGGACTACACGGTGACCATCCCCGAGTTCGGTGTGGTGGCCGCGGCGGAACCGCCGCTGGTGGTGTTGACCTCCAACCGCACTCGTGAGATTCACGACGCCCTGAAGCGGCGCTGCCTCTACCACTGGTTGGAGCACCCCGATCCGGAGCGCGAGGTGAGCATTCTGCGCAGCAGGGTTCCCGAACTGGACCGGCGGCTGGCCGAGCAGGTGGCCGGTGCGGTGCGCCGGATGCGTTCGCTCGAACTGCTCAAGCCGCCGGGCGTGGCGGAGTCCATCGACTGGGCGAGTGCGCTGCTCGCGCTCGGCAGGACGGAGTTGGACACCGAGACGGCCGCCCGGACACTCGGCGCGGTGCTGAAATACCGCGAGGACGCCCAACGCGTGCATGCCGCGGGCGGGCTGCTCGACTTCGAGTCCTGAGGAGCGGCTCGGCGGTTTCGCGGGCCGACTCCGAGGGGGGTTGGCAAACGGGATCGATGACGTGTATAGTTACCTTTGGTCGTTGAGTTTCTGGGTTCGTGTTTGTGCACGCTCGCAGGATGTTGATGCGGGCGAGCTGCTGTCTTTGGTTGTAGCTGGAGTAGTTGCCGTCTGAGATCCGCCGACCCGGGAGTCCGCAGGGTGTGGTCTCTCGTCATACGTCAACTCTCGCTAGGAGACAGACATGACACAGGGAACCGTGAAGTGGTTCAACTCGGAAAAGGGCTTCGGCTTCATCGCTCCTGACGAGGGCGGGCCGGACGTCTTCGTGCACTACTCGGCGATTGACGCCTCGGGTTTCCGTACCCTGGAGGAGAACCAGCAGGTGGACTACGAGTCCAGCCAGGGCAGCAAGGGCCCGCAGGCCGACGTGGTTCGCGCGCTCTGAGTTCGCTCACTGAGCTTTTCTTCCGGTGGCTCCCCGTCCGAGCGGATGGGGAGCCACCGGCATTTCGGGCGATCGACTACGCCCGACATCATCTCGCAGACCACCCGGCCGTTCGGTACTTCGTTCGAGTGGTTCCAAGGAGCACTATCAGTACTACGAAACCCTCGCGTCACGTTCGGCCCCAGAGCCACGGCAAGATGGGCAACCGCCCGGTGCCGTCATCCCGCGGACGCGCTCCCATTCCCGAGACGGTCAGCACGGTTCAGTTCCTCGAACCGGCGCACACCCGGGAACTGCCCGAGCAGCCCTCCACGGTCGCTGATCACAGCGACGCCGCCATGCGCGGACTGCGCACCCCGTTCGACACCGATCCCTTTCGGGAACCCTGAACGGCACGATGCGTCCCCGTGCTTATGGGGCGGATTCCGAGACCGTTGCCGATATCGCCAGGGGTGCGTGAAGCGAGTTCTTTTCCGAGATCGGCGCTCCTCCCACTGCACGTCGAGCTCGACCGTTCATGCGGAGTACCTGTCGCACAGCTCCCGCATCGTGCGTTTTCGAGCACCTGGCAGTGGTTGGTTCCGGCTGTGCCGGATTTCGGGGCGGGCGCCCATTACTACAGAGGTAGCCCGGGGCGCACCGTCCACGTGACGGAGGCAATGGCCGGTGTTCGATCCGGCGATTTCGCGAGAAATCGACGCCCGGCCGGTGGCGAGGACGAGCTCTGTGCTCGCAGTGGCCCACGTTCACCGATGCGGTGAGTCCGACCTGGTTCGACTGATCGCACAGCGCGACACGGCGCTTCGGACACGTCCGAAGGCGCTGCTCATGTGTGCTCACCGTTGTCGTGAGCGAGGGAGCCATCCCTTGGAGTTGAACACGGTGATCACCGTGGCCAGCAGCAGCATGCTCAAGGCCACCCACGCCACTCGCTCGATCACGCCGACCAGCTGCAGTACGCCCAGTGTGACCACCAGGCAGCATCCTCCGAGCACGATCGCCAGCGCCCGCGTCGGTGTCATGTGTGGCTCCCGCTCATCCGAACGGATTGCAGACGACCCCGCCCGGAGTGAACGGGGGAGCTCCGATCAGGTAGATATAGCTCCAGCCGTTGTCGTGTTCGCAGGCGATGACCATTCCGATCAGGATGCTGAACGCGCCCGCGATGATCCCCGCGGCCGGTCCGGAAGTTCCCGCGCCGACCGCGGTAGCCACCCCGCCCGCTGTGATCAAACCACCGGTGACCTTGTTGCACAGGTAGGAATCCATGCCCAGTTCCCAGCCGTACCAGTGGTGTTTGATGTAGCCGTGCTCGCCGCGCCACACACCACGGGCGACCGTCCTCGCCTCCTCGGGAGATGGTTGGTGCTCGGCGGTGTTGAACTTGGCCAGGGCCGTGCGCAGCTCGTGAAGCTGCTCCTCGGGGATGTCGGTCAGAACCTTCTCGGGAGCATCCAAGACCGCCCCCTGCCCCCCGTGGATGACGTAGGGATCGAGTACGGCCACGGTATTGGCCAGTTCTCCCCGCGCGGTTGTTGTCAACGGTTCGTCCTCGTCGTTCGGAAGCCGCAGTCGACATCGGTGTTCCCCAGCGGCTACGGGCAAGATCGAAGTCGAACGTGCCAGAGCGCTTCGGTGCTGTGGGGGATGGCGACTATCTCAGCCACTTTCGTGTGAGGCGTGTAGGAGTGCGGAGACAGCGGCTAGGCGGCGATTTCTCGCGAAATCGCCGCCGCCCCACTGCCCTGCCGCATCCCGTCGAGCCACTACGCTCGTCGCGTGGGAGGGCTGTCACTCACAGCCGGGGTGATCGCGCAGGTCGAACATCCGCAGGCAGAACGGGTCGGGAGTCAGCTCGTGCGGGCTCCACGCGTCGGGAACGCCGCGATCCAGGCAGTGCATGAGGTCGGGCACGGAATCGGAGCCGTGCGCGACGTCGACGTCGACACCGAGCGTTCCGGCCTCGGTGGGGGAGTCGAGGTAGAGTCTCGCCCACTGTGTCTCGTTGTCGAGCAGCCACGCGAACCCGGCAAGCCGGGTCGTACCGTCGGGCGGCAGCGGTGCCGGGCCTCGGAACGCGGCGGTGAGCAGGGTGCCGCGCAGCGCGTCCTGGAACATGTCCAGTGGAGGGTCGTCGAGGAACTCGCGGCTGTCGCGCACGGCCATTCCGTGCAGTTCCCCCACGGTGTCGAGTCGGTCGAACCGCCTCCTGCTGTGCCTGCGCAGCGATTCCGAGCGCCGCAGCACCAGCAGCACGTCCTCGAAACCGCGCGGACGACCGTCCGATAGCGACAGTGGTATCCGCAGTGCGTACTGCTCGATCAGCTGGTTCCACGGCGCCAGCCCCACCCAGAGCGCGTCCGGCTCGGGGCGCACGACCGCTCGAACGGTGGCGCCGGAGCCCGGCGAGATCCCCATGGCGAGAGCGGCGAGGTCGCGGACCAGCGCCGCATATGCGTGGTCGGCTTCCGAGTCGGTGGGGTTTGTGTCCGTCGTCGAAGGCGTCATCGGCTCTTCTGCACGCTCAACCAGAGCGTCAGGAAACAGAAGCCGAACACCAGGAACGGGCCTATGACGGTCGCGTAATTTCGCGGAGTGAGAATGTGCAGAATTACCATCGCGATCGCCACGCCGAAAAAGAGGAAAGCCGCTGCACTGGACCAGATCCTGGTTGACTTCTCGGAACTTCCCGTCGGGTCGGCCACGGTGGGTCAGTGTAGCAGCGAGATCGTTGTGGAACACCGCGTGCCGTGCCGGAGGTGAATTGATTCGGTCCTCGGCAGCGGTACGCGGCGACCATCGCTTTTCCGGAGACCGGCACAACGAATTCATAACGCGGTGGAAACCGCGACGGTGCCGGTCGGCGATCCCGGCGAGACCGCCGTGTTTCGGGCGTGTTCTTCGGTCCGGCTATTCCGCTGTGGTCCCTTCCGGATCGAGCACGGTTTTCCAGGACGTCTCCTGCGGTTCGGTCATTCCCCCGATCACGAACTCGCCGTCCTCGTTGAAAATCGGTCCTCCCGCCTGGGCGGTAGCCGCGGCCTGCGCGAGCGTGGCGTGCGCCTGGGCATAGGCCACGTAGGTGCGTTCCTTCTCCTGGTCGTGCTGCTCCGGTGCTTCGGTCAGCAGGCGTTGCGCGGTCTTGAAGTGTTCGGGCCCAGTCATACCGGCAACCCTGCCAGACCGGGATCCGGCCTCACACGGGAGTGTAAAACGCGCTCCGGAAGCCCCTGGGGCTTCGTCGTCGACGAGCTGCCGCTGCCCGGGCGGGCTCGGCGATGCCGGACGGCGCACTACCGGACGGGTAGTACGGCAGCGAGCGTCGGGTTCCGCCGAGCGAGCCCACCCGACGGTCGAGTGCGGCGGAACGTCGGTCAGTACAGTTCCCGTATTTCGACGGCCCGGGCCATCGCCGCCAGTCCGGCGTCGTTCGGATGCACATGGTCACCCGTGTCGTAGCGAGGTGCCAACCTGCTCGGATGCCCCGGATCCCGCACCACGGCGTCGAAGTCCACCACGGCATCGAACGCTCCGGATTCGCGGATCCACTCGTTGACGGCCCGCCGGTCGGACTCGCCCGCGGCGTTGTAGCGCGGTGCGCCCTCGAAGGGTGTGATCGTCCCGCCCACGACGCGGATACCGGCCTCGTGCGCCCGGGCGATCAGTTGTTCGTAGACACCGATGAGCTCGCGCGACTCCACGGCCCCGGCGCTGTGGTGGATGTCGTTGATGCCCTCCAGCAGCACCACGGTTCGCACCCCGGTCTGGGACAGGATGTCGCGTTCGAACCGTGCGATCGCCGGTTCACCGCCGAGACCGGCGTCGGTCAGCAACCGGTTCGCGCTCAACCCCGCGTTGAGCACCCCGAGTTCGCGCGGTTCCGGTCGTTTCAGCAGCCGATCAGCGACCACGTCCGGGTAGCGGTGGTTGGCGTCGAGCGTCGACCTCACGCCGTCGGTGATCGAGTCGCCGAAGAACACCACCGAACCGGCCGAATCGGTGCGGACGTCGACGCCGTCCAGGAAGTAGCGTGCCGTGCCGATGGACTCGTAGTTCTCCCCCGAGCCGCTCGTGGCGTCGCCCGGCGCGAGGAAGGTGGTCGACCTGCCCTCGTAGTGCACCGAGGCCCGCCCGGTGGATTCGGGAAGGTGCACGCTGATGACGAGATCGCTGTTGTCGGCCACGTCCAGTTCGACCGGGTCCGAGACCCACTCCGCACCCACCGGAACCGTGGTCGAGGACCGGCCGTCGAACGTCACCGGCACCGCGGTGGTGGGGTCGATGTTCGGGGTTCCCCGTTCGCCCCGGCGCGGGGTCACAGTCACCGCTCCCACGGACAGCGGTTTCGTGCCGTGGACGTTCGTCAGGCGCAGCCGGAATCGGTCACCGCCCACCGACAGATGCGCGACCTGGCGCAGCGTCTGATCGTGGAAGTGCTGGGTCTCCGGCCGGCTGTCCGGCGGAGTCACGGCCGCTGCCCAGGAGCCCACCCACTCCGAGCCGCCCGCGTGCGGCTGATTCCGGTGGTCGGACGCCGAGGAGGGCGTGACCAGCAGCAGGGTGGTGGCCGCTACCGCGAGGAGATACCAGAGTCCCCTGCGGGGCGCCGTTCTTCCGGAACCGGTGTTGTGCGACACGACCGACCTCGGCAGCTTCGTCGTGGGGTTTGAATCGTTTCAACCGGAACCTATTCCCCCGCTGCCCGGACGGCAATACTCCGGGTGGCGGTACCGGATCCGCGCGACTGGATCCGCGCGCGAGTGGAACTCCCGGTCACGACTGGTCCGCGACGTTGGTCATGACCCTGCGCGAAGCTGGCCAGGACAAAACAGCCAGGCACACTGCCCCGGAGTGATCGTGGCCGGTCCACGTTTCCGGGCGTTCCGGTTCGGTTCCTCGTAGGACATGACGTCGAGCTGACCGGCCGGGCAGCGGATGATTCCCGTGGTGGCACCGGATCGTGGACCGAATTTCACCCGGCAGGGGTGAGCTCGTCCCGGCACCGAACCGTGGAACCGGAGTGGGTACGAGCGTGAGTACCGCCATGCTCCGAGGAGTTCTCGTGGACCGCCCAGACGTCCCGCTGCCGAGCCGGGTCGGTTCCGGCACAATCCGGCACGGAAACCACCGCGCGCCCCGCCACGGCGGGATCGAGGCGCGCGGACCGGGTTGAGCTCGTGACCACATCGCACCGGACACCGAGTTCCGGCGGAGGGAAAGCCCACTTGACGACCGAACCGGCGGCTTCGCGGACCGCTACGCCCGCCTCGCCCCAGAACCACGCACTGTCGGAGAACCACGCCTCGCTGATCGTGCAGGGCGAGGACCGCACCGGCATCGTCGCCGCGGTCAGCGCGGTGCTGAGCGGGCACGGCGCGAACATCGTCTCGTTGGACCAGTACTCCGACGACCCGCAGGGTGGTGCGTTCTATCAGCGCACGGTGTTCAGTCTCGCCAACCTCAAGGCCGTGCTTCCCACGATCGAGCGGGATCTGGAAACCGAGTTGGCCGAGGGCTTCGACCTCGGTTTCACGTTGCGCGACATGTCGGTACCCAAACGCGTCGCCGTCTTCGCGTCCAGGGAGGACCACTGCCTGCTCGACCTGCTGTGGCGGCACCGGCGGGGCCAGCTGCCGGTGACCATCTCGATGGTCGTCTCCAACCACACCGACACCGCCGACGAAGTGCGCGCCTTCGGCGTCCCGTTCGTGCACGTGCCCACGGGTGAGATGGGCAAAGCCGCCGCCGAGGCCGAACACCTGCGGCTGCTGCGGGGCAACGTGGACTTCGTCGTGCTGGCCCGGTACATGCGGATCCTGTCCGGCGACTTCATCGCGAGCCTGGGGGTGCCGATCATCAACATCCACCACTCGTTCCTGCCCGCCTTCATCGGTGCGGCTCCCTACGCCAAGGCCAAGGAACGCGGGGTCAAACTCGTCGGAGCGACCGCCCACTACGTGACCGAGGACCTCGACGAGGGGCCCATCATCGAGCAGGACGTGGTGCGGGTGACCCACGCCGACACCGTCGTCGACATCCGGCGTCGTGGTGCCGACGTCGAGCGCACCGTGCTTTCCCGTGCGGTGCGGTGGCACAGCGAGGACCGCGTGATCCGCACCGACAACAGCACCATCGTCTTCGCCTGATCGAGGAGCCGGAACGGCTGAGCCGGTGGCCCGGACCGGCGTCGGAACCGGGCCGTGATCGCCGCGCGAGGTGCACAATGTGGATATGCGCGAGGCGGAGCACACCCTCGAAGGGCTCGTCGGGTTCGCTCGCGCGCTGCGCCATTCCGGGATGCGGTGTGGCCCGGCGCGGGTGCGTTCCTTCCTGGACGCCACCGAGCACGTCGACTTCGCCGATCGTGATCAGCTGTACTGGGCGGGCAGGCTGACGCTTTGCTCGGACCCTGACGACCTGCCCCGCTTCGATGCGGCGTTCCACGCCTGGTTCGGCAGGCTGGTGGAGACGACCGAACTCCGGCAGGAGCAGCGCAGACAGGTGCGTTCCCGTGCGCTGCCACTGGGCGGTGACGAGCCGGAGTCGGCCGAGTCGATCGAGGCCGAACAGCTCGCGGCCGCGGGGGACGTGGAGGTGCTGCACCGTCGTGACCTGGCCGAACTCGGCGAGGAGGAGCGCGCCCATCTGCGGCGGATGATCTCCTGGCTGGATCCGCGTCCACCGCGCCGTCCCGCGCTGCGTTGGCGCCGGGCGCGCGACGGGCGACTCGACCCCGGCGCGACCATGCGGGCCATGATCCGAACCGGTGGTGAACCGGTGCGCCTGGTGCGGCGGACACGCGGTGATCGGCCGCGCAAGGTCGTGCTGCTGATCGATGTCTCGGGGTCGATGAGTCCTTACGCCGACGCGTTGCTGCGCTTCGCGCACGTGGTGGTGCGGGCAGCACCGGCCAGCACGGAGGTTTTCACCCTCGGCACCAGGCTCACCCGGGTGACCAGGCAACTGCGGCAACGTGACCCGGAATTCGCGCTGACCGCGGCCGGGCGGGCGGTACCGGACTTCTCCGGTGGTACGCGGCTGGGAAGCACGCTGCGCGCGTTCCTGGACCGGTGGGGGCAGCGCGGGGCCGCTCGGCAGGCGGTGGTGGTGCTGTTCTCGGACGGCTGGGAGCGCGGGGACACCGCCGAGCTCGCCGAGCAGATGATCAGACTGCGTAGGCTGGCGCACGCGGTGCTGTGGGCCAACCCGCACGCGGGTCACGAGGGCTACGCCCCGGTGCAGTCCGGCATAGCGGCGGCGCTGCCGCATGTGGACGGGCTCGTCGCCGGGCACAGCCTCGCCGCGCTGCGTGAGCTGTGGCAACGGGTGCGAAGTTGTTCGGAGTCGGCCGCCACAGGCCGCCCCGCAGGCGATTCCGTGGAGGTGAGTGGTGCGTGACGTACTCGGTGCGCTCCGGCGGCACTGGGAGTCCGGAAGCCCCGTAGGGGTGGGCACCGTGGTGGCGACCTTTTCCTCGGCGCCGCGCGCGCCCGGCGCCGCCATGCTGGTCGACGGGAGCGGCGAGGTCGCGGGCAGCGTTTCCGGAGGGTGCGTGGAAGGCGCGGTCTACGAAACGGCCGGTTCGGTGCTGGCCGGTGACCCGCCGACGCTGTCCCGCTACGGTGTCAGCGACGACGACGCGTTCGCGGTGGGACTGACCTGCGGCGGAATCATCGACGTCTTCGTGGAGCGCGTGGATCGCGAGTCCTTCCCCCGCTTCGACGAACTCGCCGACTCGGTGGCGGCGGGTGAGCCGGTCGCCGTGGCGACCGTGATCGAGGCACCGGACGAGTCCCGGGTGGGCAGGCGGGTCCTGGTGTGGCACGACCGGAGCGAGGGCGAGCTGGGGTCGGACCGGCTCGATGACGCGGTGGTGGACGACGCCAGGGGGATGCTGGCCACGGGCAGAACCGGGGTGTTGGAGTACGGTCCGGACGGGCAGCGGCGCGGCGAGGGGCTGCGGGTGTTCGTCAACTCCTTCGAGCCGCCACCCCGGATGCTGGTGTTCGGTGCCATCGATTTCGCGGCCGCCATGACCAGGGTGGGAGCCTTCCTGGGGTATCGGGTGACCGTGTGCGACGCCCGCCCGGTATTCGCCACCTCCAGCAGGTTCCCCGACGCGCACGAGGTCGTGGTGGACTGGCCGCACCGCTACCTGGAGGCCGAGGCACGGGCGGGGAGGTTGGATTCCCGCACCGCGGTGCTGGTGCTCACCCACGACCCGAAGTTCGACGTGCCGGTGCTGCGTGTCGCGCTGCGGCAGCCGTTGGCCTACGTCGGGGCCATGGGCTCGCGACGTACCCACCGCGACCGGCTCGAAAGGCTGCGTGCCGAAGGGGTGACGGACTCCGAACTGGCCGCGCTGTCCTCGCCGCTGGGGCTCGACCTGGGGGCGCGCACCCCCGAGGAGACAGCCGTGTCCATCTCGGCCGAGCTGATCGCTTCCCGGTGGGGCGGAACCGGTCAGCGACTTTCCCGGCTGGAGGGGGCCATCCACCACGAGCCGGAGATGCCCGAACGTTCCCGGTCCGCCGAGCAGTAGGAGTCGGCAGAACCTATCGGACTCGAGCGGGCCTGCCGGGCTCGTGCGGTCCGGTTGAGCCTCACCGGGCGGCCGAGCCGCTCGGTTCAGACGCTGCGCAGCACCGATACCACGATGCCGAGGACCGCGGCGTCGTCGCCGTCGATCACTTCGTGGGCCGGGTTGCGCGGTTCGAGCAGCACGTGGCCGCCGCGGCGGCGGTAGACCTTGACCGTGGCCTCCTCGTCGAGCATCGCCGCGACGATCTGACCCGAGTGCGCCTCGGGCTGCTGGCGCACCACGACCACGTCGTCGTGATTGATCCCGGCCTCGATCATCGAGTCGCCCCTGACCCGCAGGGCGAACACGGTGCCGCGTGCGGCGAACTCCCGTGGCAGCGTGAGTACGTCGTCGACGTGCTCCTCGGCGGTGATCGGGGTGCCCGCGGCGATGTCGCCGACCACCGGGACGCTCACCCGGTCGCCGCTCGGCTCCCGCGCCGAGGAGTCCCCCAGGAACATGCGCACGTCGATCGGTCGCGAGACCGTGGTTCCGCGCCGCAGGAAACCCTTCCACTCCAGGCTCGCCAGGTGCTTCGAGACCGAGGAGGACGACCGCAGCCCCACGGCGTCACCGATCTCGCGCGTGCTCGGTGAGTACCCGTGTTCCACCACCCAGTCCCGGATCGCGGCCAGGATGCGCCGCTGGCGTGGTGGCAGGGTGGAGGTGTCCGGGTGGTCGAGATCGTCGTAGGTGGTCACGGGCGTAGATGGTAGATGCGGGCCCGGGAGATTCGATCACCGGTGTGCCGGGGCGGCCGTCGGGCGGAACATCGTCACCCTGCCGTGTGAAGGGGATTCGGGTGGGGGTGGCGTCGATTTCTCGCGAAATCGCCGGGGCTGGGGAAGTGTCGTTGCGTTTGTTTCGTTTGTTGCGGATAATACGGTTGTATCGACTCGCAGGAAGGGTGTGATCGTGATGTCGCAGTCGATGCTCGACTCCGTGCAGCCGAGTGAGCCGGACCGCGAAACGGCGGTGGCGGCGTTACCGCGGGTACGGCACTACCTGAACACGCACGATCACTCCACGGTGCGGTTGACGGTCGACGACTTCGAGCGGGAAGAACTGGTCGTACCGCGTTCAGCGGTGAGGCTCTTCGAACGGATCCTCGCCTACATGGCAGCGGGCGCCGGCACCTCGATCGTTCCGACGAACGAGGAGCTCACCACTCAGGAGGCCGCGAATCTGCTCAACGTGTCCAGGCCTCATCTGATCGGGTTGTTGGAAGCCGGGAAGATCGACTACCGCATGGTCGGTACCCATCGTCGGGTGAGCGTCGAGTCGTTGTTGCAGTACATGCGCCGTGATGACCACGACCGGCGTTCGGCGGCCGATGAGCTCACCCGGCTGAGTCAGGACATGGGAGTGTGAGTGTCCTTCGTCGTTGTCTACGACGCGAACGTTCTCTACGGCAGCATTCCGCGGGATCTGCTGATTCGAGTCGCGCAAGCCGGGCTGGTTCAGGCCAGATGGACGCATACGATCCTTGACGAGGTGTTCGACAACCTCATGATCAATCGGCCCGAGCTGGACCGCGAGAGGCTTTCGCGAACCAGGCAGCTGATGATCGAGTCGGTTCGTGACTGCCTGATCGAGGACTACGAACCTCTGGTCGAGGTCGTCGAATTGCCCGACAAGAACGATCGGCATGTACTGGCCGCGGCCATCAAAGCTCGCGCTCAGGTGATCATGACGAACAACATCGGTGATTTCCCCTCGGATGTACTGGCGAGGTGGGATGTCGAGCCCAAGACGGCCGACGCTTTCCTGGCCGATCAGGTCCATCTCGACAAGTCCAAGGTTTTCGGAGCGATCCAGCGTATGGCCGATGCCTACCGGAATCCGCCCATGACCACCGAGGATCTGATTCGTAGGCTCGACGAGCAGGGGCTGGTGGAAACGGTGGCGGCACTGCGGATCTGAACTCACCTGGGACCGGTGGAGCCGATTCGATCACCGGTGTGCCGGGGCGGCCGTCGGGCGGAGCACCGTCACCCTGCCGTGTGAAGGGGATTCGGGTGGGGTGGCGTCGATTTCTCGCGAAATCGCCGATCACCTGATCGTGTCGCTCAAACCGTGTGTCGCTACCCGGGTACGTTGTGTGCTCTTCGGGATCATTGTGTCGAGTCGCAAGGGGCTTGCCTCGCCGCCGTGGGCGTAGCAGCCTCGAAAGTGTGACAGCAGTCACTGTCGAGAGGTGCTTTCGTGATGGTTCGGTTGCTCGGGCCGGTCGGCCGCAGCGGGCCGGGCGCTACCTCGTGCTCGTGGGAGTGCTCGCGAGCGGTCACCGCCGCGCCGCGGTTCGCGGTCCGTCGGTTCCCACGCGGCGAAGCGTTCCCGTGATTACGTTCCGAACCTTCCGAAGGGACCCCGAGTCGTCGTCCCCATGCATGTCCGCACCATGCGGGCAGGCTCCGTGAAGGAGGCCCGATGCCGCGCATAACCGTCGAGGTCGACGGAACCACCTATACCGACGAGGTACAGGCCAGAACGCTGCTCGTGCAGTACCTGCGTGATCAGCTCGGCAAGGTCGGCACCGTCGTCGGTTGCGACACAAGCAACTGTGGTGCCTGCACGGTCCATATGGACGGGCACAGCGTGAAGTCCTGCTCGGTGCTGGCCGTGCAGGCCGACGGACACGAGGTCACCACCGTCGAGTCCCTGTCCCGCGACGGGCAACCGCACCCGATGCAGCGGGCGTTCCACGACAACCACGCCCTGCAGTGCGGATTCTGCACGCCGGGAATGATCATGCAGGCGTTGGACCTGCTCGCCGAGAACCCCGATCCCGACGACGAGCAGATCCGCGAGGGACTGGAGGGAAACCTCTGCCGGTGCACCGGCTACCAGAACATCGTGCGTGCCGTGCGTGATGCCTCCCAGCGGATGCGGGCAGGCGCGGGGCCCGCGATGGAGCACTCCGGAGAGGCCCCGGCCCCGCGCACCTCGACCGAACAGACCACCCAACAGCGGGTAGCCGGAGGACAGTCATGACCGCCACACCGGTGAGTCCCACCGAGTCGGAACTCGGCCGTTCCCGCAAGCGCAAGGAAGACGCGCGCCTGGTCGCCGGCAGGACGCGCTGGACGGACAACATGACCGTCCCCGGGATGCTGCACATGGCGGTGCTGCGCAGCCCGGTCGCGCACGCCCGCATCACCTCCGTCGACACCTCCGAGGCACGGCGCATGCCCGGGGTGCAGGCCGTGGTCACCGGTTCCGACATCGCACAGCGGCAGGGCAGCCTGCCGTGCGCCTGGCCGATCACCGAGGACATGAAGGCCCCGCCCGCACCCGCCATGGCGGTGGACACCGTCAACTTCGCGGGCGAGGCGGTGGCCGTGGTCGCCGCACGCAGCGCCGCCGAGGCACGCGACGCGCTCGACGCCATCGACATCGACTACGAGGACCTCGACGTGGTGCTCGACATCGAGTCGGCCGCCCGGGACGACTCGCCGCTGGTGCACGAGGACCTCGGCACCAACCGCAACGCCACGTGGACCTTCGACTCGGCCGAGGCCGGGACCGGCAGCGACGTGGACGCGGCGCTGCGCGAGGCCGACATCAGGCTGGACCGCACCTTCCGGCAGCAGCGACTTATCCCGGCCTTCATGGAGCCCCGCTCGGTGCTGGCCGATCCGACCGGCGAGCAGTACACGATGTACTCGGCCACCCAGGTTCCGCACATCCTGCGCACCATGCTGGCCATGACGCTGGGAACACCCGAGCAGAAGATCCGGGTGATCGCCCCCGACGTCGGCGGTGGCTTCGGTGGCAAGCTCCAGGTCACACCCGAAGAGATCCTGGCCTTCCTGCTCGCCGAGCAACTCGGACGGCCGGTCAAGTGGACCGAGTCCCGCTCGGAGACCATGGTGGCGGGCCATCACGGACGCGACCAGGTGCAGCGACTCTCGCTTGCCGCGCGCTCGGACGGCACCGTCACCGGTCTCGACGTGAAGCTGCTCGCCGACATGGGGGCCTATCTGCGGCTGGTCACACCGGGGATTCCGATACTCGGCGCGCTGATGTTCAACTCGATCTACAAGTTCCCGGCCTACCGGTTCAGCTGCACCAACGTGTTCACCAACAAGACGCCGACCGACGCCTACCGCGGCGCGGGACGTCCGGAGGCGACCTTCGCCATCGAGCGCATGATGGACGAACTCGCGGCGGAGCTCGACATGGATCCGATGGAGGTCCGCCGCAGGAACTGGATCGGCCACGACGAGTTCCCGTACACCACCGTCGCCGGACTGACCTACGACTCGGGCAACTACGAGGTCGCCACCGACCGCGCGATGGAGATGTTCGGCTACCAGCAGCTGCGCGACGAGCAGCTGCGACGCAGGCAGTCCGACGACACGGTTCAGCTGGGTATCGGGATCTCCACCTTCACCGAGATGTGCGGGTTGGCTCCTTCCAGGGTGCTGGGGTCGTTGTCCTACGGGGCGGGTGGCTGGGAGAACTCCCAGGTGCGCGTGCTGCCCACCGGCAAGGTCGAGGTGGTCACGGGGACCTCGCCACACGGCCAGAGCCACGTGACCTCGTGGAGCCAGATCGTCGCCGACCGGCTGGGAGTGCCGTTCGATGACGTGGAGGTGCTGCACGGGGACACCCAGAGCTCACCGCGCGGGCTGGACACCTACGGGTCGCGCTCGCTCACCGTCGGCGGCATCGCCGCCGTGCACGCCGCCGACAAGGTGATCGACAAGGCCAGGCGGATCGCGGCGCACATGCTGGAGTGCTCCGAGGACGACCTCGACTTCGCCGGCGGCAGGTTCGCCGTGCGGGGGACCGACAAGGGCATGGCGATCACCGACGTGGCGCTGGCCGCGTTCACCGCGCACGACCTCCCCGAGGGCGTGGAGCCCAACCTGGACGCCGAGGCGAACTTCGACCCGGAGAACTTCTCGTTCCCGCACGGCACCCACCTCTGCGCGGCGGAGGTGGACACCGAGACCGGCGCGGTGCGGATCAGGTCGTACGTCTGCGTGGACGACGTGGGCAGCGTGGTCAATCCGATGATCGTGGAGGGGCAGGTGCACGGCGGTCTCGCGCAGGGCATCGCCCAGGCCCTGTACGAGGAGGCCGTCTACGACGACGACGGCACGCTGACCACGGCCACCTTCGCCGACTACCTGGTGCCCTCGGCTGTGGACCTGCCGGAGTTCCACACCGATCGCACCGAGACCGACGCCACCTCGAACCCGCTGGGTGTGAAGGGGGTCGGTGAGGCGGGCACCATCGCGTCGACCCCAGCGGTGGTCAACGCCGTGGTCGACGCGCTCCGCCACTACGGGGTGAACGACGTGCGGATGCCGTGCTCCCCGCAGCGGGTCTGGCGCGCGCTGGCCGGTGCCCGAGCCGGTTCCTCGACCGGTTCGGAGTCCGGCGGCGGACTCGGATCGATCGACAGCGGTGGCGGTTTCGCCACCGGAGCGAGTGGAGGTGCGCGGTGATTCCAGCCGAGTTCGAGTACGTGGCACCGTCCACGGTGGAGGAAGCGGTACGGACGCTGGACCGGGCGGGCGACGACGCCAAGGTACTGGCGGGCGGCCAGAGCCTGTTGCCGGTGCTGCGGATGCGGATGGCCGACCCCGGCCTGGTCGTCGACCTCGGCGGGATTCCCGAGACGAAGGGGGTCCGCGAGGACGGTGACGCCCTGGTGATCGGGGCGATGACCAGCCATCACGAGGTGATGCGTTCCGACCTGGTGCGACAGCACGCCGAACTGGTGGCGCTGGCCACCCGTACCGTGGCCGATCCGCAGGTGCGCCATCGCGGCACCTTCGGCGGTTCGCTGGCCCACGCGGATCCGGCGGGTGATCTGCCCGCTCCCGTACTGGCCATGGACGCGGAGATGGTGATCGCCGGGCCGTCCGGCAGGCGGACAGTGCCCGCCGCCGAGTTCTTCGTGGACTACTTCACCACCGCGCTGGAGTCCAACGAGGTGCTGGTCGAGGTGCGGCTACCCAAGTACACGGGTTGGCGTGCGCACTACGAGAAGTTCAACCGTGTCGCCCAGGCGTGGTCGGTCGTGGGAGTGGCGGCCACCCTCCTGGTGCGGGACGGAACCGTGGCACAGGCACGGGTGGGGTTGACGAACATGGGCGCCACGCCGGTGCGGGCGCGTGGGGTGGAGCAGGCCCTGCTCGGCTCCCCGCCGAGCGGGGAGGCCATCCGGCAGGCGGCCGCGCACGCCACGGAAGGCACCCAGGCCGGCAGCGACGCCAGTGCGGAGGCCGACTACCGCGAACACCTCGCCGAGGTGCTGACCGGCAGGGCGCTGGCCACGGCGGCCGGTGGGTAGACGCGGCTGTTCGGTTCGACGTGGGGGCTCCGGATCGCGGTACCCGAGCCCCCACTGTTCGGCACCTTCCCGGCGCGCGGTCCCAACGGTTCGTAACCGGAAGTGATACGAGTAGGAGGAGCAGTGCGGCTCGAACACGAATTCACCGTCCCGGTTCCGGCCGATGTCGCGTGGCCGGAGTTGCTCGATCCCGAACGGGTGGCCCCCTGCATGCCGGGAGCCACCCTGAAAAGCGCCGAGGGCGAGGAGTTCTCCGGCTCGGTGAAGGTGAAGCTGGGACCGGTGTCGCTGATGTACAAGGGCAACGGCAGTTTCACCGAGGTCGATCACGAGGAGCGCCGCGCCGTCATCGAGGCGAGCGGCAAGGATTCGCGTGGCAACGGTACGGCTTCGGCGACCGTCACGGCCCGGCTCGCTTCGGAGGGAACGAGCACGAGAGTCCATGTGGACACCGATCTGAAGGTCACCGGCAAACCCGCACAGCTGGGCCGTGGGCTGATCTCCGACGTCGCGCAGAAGCTCATCGACCAGTTCGCGGAGTGCCTGGCGGGCAGACTCGCCGGGAGTGGATCGGAGGCGGTCACTGGGCAGGAGGCAGCCACGGGGGAGAGCGTCGCGCGGCAGGGCACCGAGGACGCGAGCACCACGACGAGCTCACCGGAGTCCTCGCGACAGCAGGCCGCGGCGCAGCCGGGTGCTTCCACCCCCGTCGGCCCCGCCGGAAACGGTTCCGGTCCCACCGCGTCGAACGACGGCGACCGGGCCACCGCGAGTCCCGCTTCCGGTTCCGCCACCGGGGAAACGAGCGGTGGTGCCTCGACCCCGGCCGGGACCGGCCCAGGCTGGAAGGTCACCGAGGCGGAGAGCGGGGAGAGCTCCCGCTCGACCGCCCGGTTATCGGCGGTGCGCTCGGGCGATACGGGAGATACGGGAGCGGCGTCCACGAGCGGGTCGAACGATGCCGTGGATCTGCTGGGCACGGCGGGTATGCCGGTGCTGAAGCGGGTCGCTCCGGTGGTCGCCGGGCTGGCGGCGTTGACCGTGTTGTTCGTGCTGCTCCGCAGGAGAGCCCGTCGCGCCGGGTGAACCGGGAGCGCGGCTGTCGAGCTGTCGGTCCGAGCACTCGACGAAGGTGGGGCCGTTCCGGTCGCGGCCGTCCCGCGGGGCATTCCCCGGCTTCCGCGGCAGGCCGAGTTCGGCCGGGCCATCCGGGAGATCCGGACGCGCCCGACCGAACCGGCGGCTTCCCACTGGTTCCCGAGGTCCTACTGGTCGCCGGAGCCGTCCGCACCGAGCAGTGAGTCCGCGATGCCGTTGGCGTTGCCGAGCGCACGCATCGCCTCGTCCGCATAGGCCTCGCCCCGACCGCTCTCGGAGCCCGCGCCCTGCTGGGAGTGGCCGGTCGTGAACGCCTCCGAAGTCAGCTTCGGCAGCAGCTGCGACAGCAGCAGGGTGGACAGTCCCGACTGCTCACCCCCACCACCACGCACGATCACGGGACGCGGTGCCCGCTCGGCGAGCCTGGCACCCACCTCCAGCCTGCGTCGGGCCAGTTCGTAGTGCAGCACCGCGCGGTTGTCGCGGTAGGACTGGCCCAGCCGCTGCCTGGACTTCGCCTCGTTCTGCGCCTCGGTCAGCGTCGCCCTGCCGCGCGCCTCGATCTCCCACTGCGCCCGCTGCGCCTCGGTCTCCTGCTCCTCCAGCTGCCTGGCGACATCGCGCCGAGCCTGGTTGCGGGCCGCTTTCACCTCGACCAGTTTGGCGTCGCGGGTCTTCTTGGCGCGCTCGATCTCCATCAGCAGGTTGTCGATCCGACGCTTGCGGGTCAGCTCCCACTCCCGTTCGTAGGCGCTGAGCTCCTTGGCGACCCGTTCCCGGGTGGCGAGGTGCTGCTGGTACTGGTCCGGTAGCTGCACGTCCGGGATGTTGGCGCCGAGGATGCTCACCCCGTACTTGTTGAGCTGCCGGTTCAGCGTCGCCTGCATGTCCTCGACGTCGCTGCCGCGCAGTTCGTAGGCCTCCTCGGTGTGCACCTGCCTGCCGCGCTGCCGGATCGCGTCCTGCACCGCGCTGGACAGCACCACGTCGAAATTGCCCGCCCCGATGGTGCGCACGAAGTCGATCGGATTGTCGATGCGGAACTTCAGGAAGAACTCGATCGCCTTCAACGGCACGTCCTCGGAGGTGGGGCAGGCCGCGACGGGAGCGTTGTACGGGATCTCGGTGGTGGTGTCGACGACGAACTCCACCTTGTCCCAGGGCCACCACAGGTAGTGCCGACCGGGGGAGAGGGTGCCGGTGAACGCGCCGTAGCGACTGCGGATGCCGGTGGTGCCCTGCTCGATCTCCACGATCGAAGCACGCCACAGCGCGATCGCGGCGAGCACCAGCGCCAGGGCAGCGGCGATCCCCGTGGACACGGCGACCACGCCGCCGCTGAACGCCGCCGTGCCCGCGAGGTAGAGCGCCACGAACAGCAGCGCGACCCAGCCGACGCTCCGGCCGTCCTTCGGGATCACCACGGGGACGAGCCTGCCCTCGTCGCCGCCACGAATGAGCTCGCGGACCTTCGACCACGGCGCGACCACATCGGTGATCTTGGAAAAACCGCGTTGTGGGGTGGACATCACAGCTCACCTGCCTGCTGTTGTTCGCCGTCCCGGGTCTCGCCGTCCCGAATCTCCTCGGTGGGCGTCCCGACGGTGCCGTCCGGATCCGGTCCGGTCGCGGAAGGTGCCGGAGCGTCCGCCACGCCGGTGAATTCCGCCGCCGCGGTATCCGCTTCGGGTGATTCGGTGTGTCCACCCGCCGCCAGCAGTCGCTCGATCTCGGCCTCACGACCGCTGATGCGCTCCCGAATCGCTTCGGTGCGCTCCCGGATCGCGGCCACATCCGATTCGGACAGCCCCGCCGCGCCCTCGTGAATGCCCAGCATCCGCCGTGCCGCCGCCGGGTAGTCGATCTCGTCCTGGTCGCCGAGCGAGACGAGCACCGGCAGGTGCTCCGCCAGACTCTCCAGCTTGTCCAGCACGTCCTTCTCGTAGTGGTATTCCAGGATCTCCGGATTGTTCGCGGCGCTCACCGCACGGATGTCCAGCGCCTGCGCCTCCAGTAGCGCGGAGTTGGCGTTGGCGGTGCTCTCGGCTTCCACGAAGCGCTGTCGCGCCTGTGCCTTGGCGCGGTTGGTCTCCCGCTCCAGCGCGGTGTCCATCTGCGCCTGGTAACTGGCGATCTCGGCCCTGATCCCGGACAGGCTCTCGTTCATCGAGGCCAGTTCCTTGTTCAGATCACCCTCGTCCTGCTCCTTGCGCAGGCTGAGCTCGTACTCGTAGGTGTAGGCGTCCTTGGCCATCCGCACCATCTCCGGCGCGGCGAGGTCGGCCCGGTACTGCTGGCTCGACGGCTCGGCGTGGGTGATGTTGGCGCTGGTCAGCCGTACGGCGGGCAGGAACTGCTCGTTCAGGCTGTCCAGCAGTTCCTGGGTGCTCTCCCCGACGAGGTCGTAGATGTCCTCCGCCCGCTGCTGGTAGATCAGACTCCGAGTGACCTCGCTGACCGCGTTGGACAGCTTGTCGGAGAAACCCGAGACGGCACCGAGCGCGAACATGAACTGCGTCGGGTCCTCGATGCGGAACTGCAGGAACAGGTCGACCGAGGCCTTGATGCCACCTCGAGTGGGTGCCTCACTGATGGGGGCGTTGAACGGGTACTCCCGCGTCGTGTTCAGCACGTAACTGACTTTCTTGCGGGGGTCGAGCAGCACTGTGCGGCCCGGTCCGACGGTGCGATCGAGCTTGCTGAACTTGGTGATCATCGCCTGGCAGCCCTCCGGCACCATGACGACGCTGCGCCGTGCCCACAGCAGCACGGCCAGAATCACCAGCAGCGTCCAGATCTGCGGGCCGAACCAGGCCGTCCCCACGCCGGTCAACCGGGTCGCCACCAGACCGATCACCGCCAGGAAGACCAGTCCGAGCACCGGTATCGCGAGGGCGGTGATCGCGTTGCGCTTGGGGATCACGACAGGGCAGATGACATTGACCCACTCCCCGTCGCCACCCCGCTCCAGAGTGGTGTTGCTGACGATCGCACCGACCTCCTCCATCGGTGCGTTCCGCTGCTCTATCCGGGTACCCGCCGAGCTGCCCTGTTCCCGCGCGGAGAGGAAGTCACCTGGGTCGATCGCGAACCCGTCGTCGCCGCGCTCGGCGGCCTCACCGACCGTTTCGGACAGATCCTGTCCCTCGCTCACCGCGGACATGGCTCGACGCCCGGCCGCTGCGATGGTCATGCGCCTCGCTCCTTTTAGAGCTCATCGTCGAAAAGCCGGTTCGAACGATCGCCGACCACCAGGGGTCGGACCGTTCGACCGAGTCCACGAAATCTTTCGAACGGATCGTTCGTGGTCACGGAACCGTCCGCACTCGTAACTCGCGACAGCGATGTTCGGGGAAGTCGAAATCCCGGTGCCGCCGTCGTGCGGTTGCCAGAGGTTATCGCACACGGCGGGAAACGCGCGGCGATTTCGTCGTATCCGAGCCGGGAATTCGATCTTTCCCGCCGTTTTCGCGCGTTTCGTCTCTTCCACCGAGGACTGTTTTCCGCTGCCGCGAACTCGATTATTCCGGTTCGTCGACGTCGCAACGTGGCATGACGTCGTGCACCCGTCGCAACCGGTCCAGCCAGCGGTGTTGCGTCTCCGCCGGAGGTGTGGCCGCAGCGACCAGCGCGGGGGAGGGGGTGGGGGCGCGTCGCGGTACCGGCAGCCATCCGTTCACCGGCAGCAGGGAGTCGCTGACCATGTCGCCGTCCAGCAGGGCCACCGTGCCGAGGCCACAGGCGAAGGGCAGGTCCGGCAGCGCCCCGGCGAGAGCGAGCTGCGCGGCCAACCCCACACTGCTCTCCACCGCGGAAGAGACCACGCAGGGAAGTCCGCAGGAGTCGGCCACCCGCAGCGCGCGTCGGACCCCGCCCAGCGGGGTCGCCTTGATCACCGCCACGTCGGCCGCCTCCGCGACCGCCACCCGCAGCGGGTCAACCGCCCGCCGAATCGATTCATCCGCCGCTATGCGCACGTCCACACGCCGCCGCACGACAGCCAGCTCCGGCACCGTGGGGCAGGGCTGTTCGACGTACTCCAGGCCGGAAGCGGCGCGGTCGAGCTCGCGTATCCGCCGCACCGCCGTGTCCGTGTCCCAGGCGGCGTTGGCGTCCACCCGCACGGCCCCGGAACCGCCCAGCGCGGCCCGCACCGCCACCAACCGTTCGATGTCGGCCGACTCCGGCTGGCCCGCTTCGGCCACCTTGACCTTCGCGGTGTGACAACCGGAGTCCGCCACGATCCGGTGGGCCCGCTCCGGATCCACCGCCGGAACGGTGCAGTTGACCGGCACGGCGTCACGCACCGGCTCGGGCCAGCTCTCGAAGCAACTCTCCAGGGCGGTGCGCAGCCACGGGACCGAATCCGCGTCCGAGTAGTCCTCGAACGGGCAGAACTCCCCCCAACCCGCGGGGCCGCTGAGCAGCACGCCCTGTCTGGTCGTGACTCCACGGAACCTCGTACGCATCGGCAGACTGTAGACGCGCACCGCGTCGAGTTCGGCCAGGTCGAGTTCGCGATCGGTGGAGCACATGACTTCGATCCTGGCACGTGCGTACCAACTCGGGCAGGGGTTTGCCCGGAACACCACACCGTCGGCGGTGGTAGTACCTACTCGACGTCGGGCCTCGCCGGAGCGAGAGCCCGTGAGAGGTTCCGCCACCCGAACACGGCGAAAAACCGAGCCGACGAAGTCCCGAGCTGTGCGGTCAGGCCACGCTGGGCCTGCCGATGTCGAAGACGTCGACCTCGAAGCGTGCCCACTGCTGCCGCAGCGCCGCGACGCCCCGGTCGAGCGCGAAGTTCAGTTCACCCAGGGTGACCGGCAGCAGCGTGAACACCTGCAGCTGTTCCACCCCCTGCGCATCGGTGAACCGGGTGAACTCGGGCGGGAACAGCGGGTGCCCACCCGCCAGCAGCGCGTGGAACTCGGTACCGGCCAGCAGCGGTTTGTCGTTCGGCACCAGCTGGTCCGGCACCAGGTGAGTCCCGTTCCGCACCAGCAGTTCCGCCGAGATGTCCACCAGGTACCGGGCCGCTTCGGCCTGCTCCCGGTAGACCGTGCACGCCAGCTCCTGCGCGGGCTCGGCACCGATCGGTTGAAAACGCAGCCCGGAACTGATCACCGAGCTGAGGTGGTACTCGTCCAGATGGAAGAACACCAGGCCGTAGCCGCGGTCGGGGCCGTGCACGTTCGGTGGTTCCGCCTCGGACGGTGTTCCCGCGTACCGTTCCAGGTTCTCTGCCAACCCGACGAAGCGGTGAGCCCCGCCTATCGCGGGTGTCGCGTCGTTCCCGGTGCTCATCCTGGCCCTCCAGCATCCTCCGCCTGCGGTGGTGTCCAACTACGGGCTCCGAAGCGGGATCGGCCCACCACGAGCCGCGCCCCGCGTCCCCAGGGGCGGGGCAATCGCCCCTCACCCGTCCACATCGGGAACGGCAGGCCCCAGCAGGTCCTCGGAGTCCATTATCCGGTAGGCGTAGCCCTGTTCGGTGAGGAAGCGTTGCCGGTGTGCAGCGTAGTCGGTATCCAGGGTGTCCCTGGCAACCACCGAGTAGAAGTGCGCCTGGCCGCCCTCCGACTTCGGTCGCAGCAGCCTGCCCAGCCGTTGGGCCTCCTCCTGCCGCGAACCGAACGTACCGGACACCTGCACGGCCACCGAGGCCTCCGGGAGGTCGATGGAGAAGTTGGCGACCTTGGAGACCACCAGCCGGTTGATCTCCCCACGCCGGAAGGAGTCGTAGAGGGCCTCGCGCTCCTTGTTCCTGGTCGAGCCCTCGATGATCGGAGCGTCCAGCTCCTGGCCCAGTTCGTGCAGTTGTTCCAGGTAGGCACCGATCACGAGCGCGGGCTCGCCGGGGTGCTGGTCCAGGATCGCCCGTACCACCGACGCCTTGGTCCGTGCGGTGGCACACACCTTGTAGCGCTCCTCGGCTTCGGCGGTGGCGTACTCGATCCGTTCGTTCTCGGTCAGCGTCACGCGCACCTCGGCGCAGTCGGCGGGCGCGATCCAGCCCTGCGCCTCGATCTCCTTCCACGGTGCGTCGAACCGCTTGGGGCCGATCAGCGAGAACACGTCGCTCTCCCGACCGTCCTCCCGCACGAGGGTCGCGGTCAGGCCGAGGCGACGCCTGGACTGGAGATCGGCGGTCATCCGGAACACCGGTGCGGGAAGCAGGTGCACCTCGTCGTAGACGATCAGCCCCCAGTCCCGGGACTCGAACAGGTCGAGGTGCTGGTACTCGCCCTTGGACTTGCGGGTTATCACCTGGTAGGTGGCGATGGTGACCGGCCGGATCTCCTTCTGCTCGCCGGAGTACTCGCCGATCTCGTCCTCGGTCAGCGAGGTTCGCTCCACCAGTTCGCGCTTCCACTGTCGCCCGGCGACCGTGTTGGTGACCAGGATCAGCGTGGTGGCGCCCGCTTCGGCCATGGCCGCCGCGCCGACCAGCGTCTTACCGGCGCCGCAGGGCAGCACGACCACTCCCGAGCCCCCCGCCCAGAAGGAGTCCACGGCCTGTCGCTGGTAGTCACGCAGCTGCCACCCGTGCTGCCGCAGCGAGATCGCATGGGCCTCGCCGTCCACGTACCCTGCCAGGTCCTCGGCGGGCCATCCCAGTTTGAGCAGGGTCTGCTTGAGCCTGCCGCGTTCGCTGGGATGCACCACCACGGTGTCGTCGTCCAGGCGCGACCCCACCATGGGTTTGACTTTCTTGCTGCGCAGCACCTCTTCGAGCACGGCACGGTCCCGCGCCGTCAGCACCAGGCCGTGCGCCGGGTCGTTGGACAGCTCCAGCCTCCCGTAACGCCCCATCGTCTCGACGATGTCGACGAGCAGTGGCTGCGGAACCGGGTACCTGGAGTTGTTGACCAACGCGTCGACCACCTGTTCGGGGTCGTGCCCCGCGGCTCGTGCGTTCCAGAGCGCGAGCGGCGTCACCCGGTAGGTGTGGACGTGTTCCGGTGCTCGTTCCAACTCGGCGAACGGTGCGATCGCGATTCGGGCCTGCTCGGCCCCGGGGTGATCGACCTCCAGTAGGACGGTCTTGTCCGATTGGACGATCAGCGGTCCGTCAGTCACGTGCTCGCTCCTGGCTGAACTGGATCGGTGCTGGTGTGCGCGGCGTGGTCACCACCGGCGCAACGGGTTCCCGGCCGTCGAGTATTCCACCGCCGACGGAGCGTGCCACAGTGTCGCGCACCACGGTACCCGTCGACGCGACCCGCGGGACGGATGTCGATCTCGCGCGAGATCGGTGCCCACTCGCGCGGATGTGCGGCTCGACACGGTCTCGTGAGCGTCCGCCGCGTCCGGCGGCGCGGAGGACAAAACTCCTGTTGCGGTGAGATTCCATTGCGACAACGCTTGTCCGGTTCGTCGGAAAACGAACTCCCGGCATGTCGCCCGCCTCCAGTATCTTCTTCGTCCGAAAGAGTGAAAGCTATCGAAGAGGACGGCGTGAGTACTCCATCGCAATCACCCGACCCGGCGGAACAGCCCGAACAGCAGCGGGCAGCGGAAGAGTCCGCCCTCGGAGCCGAAGAAGAACAGCCCACCTCCGAAGCGGGAGAGGGCAAGGCTCGTAAACCGCTGGTTATCACACTCACCACGCTCGGCGTGGCGGTGCTGCTCGGAGTCCTCGGAACGTTCGCCCTCGGGCCGCTACGGTCGAACATCACCGAAGCGATCTCGGGTTTCACGGGACCGAGCATCGAGAAGGGTGACTGCCTCGACATGGTCGACGCGAGCCTGCAGAGCTTCGAGGAAGAGAAGGTCGAGTGCGGGTCCGACGCCTCTGACTACAAGATCGTCAAACACCTGACCAACGAGAGCTGCTCCGAAAAGCGGGCTTACGAGGTGTTGACCATCGAGAGTGACGTCTACTGCATGGTCCTGGACGTTACCGCCGGGGACTGCCTGTGGGTGCAGGACAAACAGCACCTGGACACCAAGGTCGGCTGCAAGTCGGACAAGGCGACGTTCAACGTCACCAAGGTCGCGGACAAGGCGGACAAGACGGTGTGCGCCCCCGGCTCCTACTACGCGATCTACCCCGAGCCCGCCCGCACGGTGTGCATGAAGGAAATCGGCGGTAAGGGCTGAAGCACTGGGATGATCATCCCCGCGAACGGACTCGTCGAGTGCTCGTTCGATACCGACGGTGCCGACCCGCGATCCCGCGGGCGGCGCCGTCGTGGTTCTCCCGCGGCGCGTTCTCCCGTGGACGACGTTCGTGCGCCGTAACTCGGGTCACGCGATGTCGGACGTGATGTCGCACCGGTCGCGAGGAAACCCACCCGCGCTCGGGTGACCGGAGCCGCCCGCCGCCGAGCGGTGGCGGACGGCTCCGCGCGTCGTGGGTGGGTCGTGCCGTGCGCGGGTCAGCTCGAGTCGCGTGTCGCCGCGTTCTCCTTGGTGGGTTCGGTGGATTCAGCCGCTCCGGAGGTCCCCGGTTCGGACTCCACCTCGTCGGCCTCGGAACCCACCGCTGTCTCGGCCACCGCTTCGGTTTCGGAGTCCGCTTCGCGGGCCTCCCCCGATTCCGCGTGGGAATCCCGTTCCTCATCGGGAGCGGCTTCCTCCGCCCCGGGCCGGTCCTCGTCGGACCCGGCCCGGTCCTCGTCGGACTCCGGCTCGGTCTCGGAATCCGGCTTCGCATCGTCGGTCGATTCCGCTGTCGCGGCCGATTCCGCGTCGTCTTCCGGAGTCGTGTCCTCGGTACGCTCGGCCGCGTCCTCCGGAGTCTCCTCGGAGGCGGGTTCGTCGGCGACCTCCGCGGGCTCGGTGCTTCCCGGGGTGGCCCGCTGCTCACGGCTTCGCAACAACCGGGCTATCTCGCCACGCAGCTGAACGAAGGTCTCCGACTCGCGCGTACTGATCTGGTCGCGGTCCTCACCGAGTTCGACCGGCAGATCGGCCACTATGGAGGCGGGGGACTTCGACAGCACCAGCACCCGGTCGCTGAGGTACACGCTCTCGTCGATGTCGTGGGTGACCAGCAGAATCGTCGTGTCCTGCTCCTTGCGCACCTGCAGCAGCAGATCCTCGAGCTCGAACCTGGTCTGCGCGTCCACCGAGGCGAAGGGCTCGTCCATCAGCAGCAGCGCGGGACGGCAAGCCAGCGCCCGGGCGATGGCCACGCGCTGCTGCATGCCGCCGGAGAGCTGCCAGGGGTACTTGCGTTCCGAACCGGACAGTCCCACCCACCGCAGGGTCTGTTCCGCCCGTTCGCGGCGCTCGGACTTGCCGATGCCGCGGGAGCGCAGCGGGAACTCGATGTTTCCGCGCACGCTCATCCACGGGAACAGCGAGCGGCTGTAGTCCTGGAAGACGACAGCCAGGTCCTCCGGAACACCTCGCACCAGGTCGCCGTGCATCCGCACCTCGCCGCGACTAGGCGTGATCAGGGAGGCGAGGCAACGCAGCAGCGTCGACTTGCCGCACCCCGAAGGGCCGACGATGCAGGCCAGCTGGCCCGATTCCACGTCGAACGACACGTCGCCGATCGCGGTGTGCTGTTGACTGCCCGCGTAGGTGTGGCCCAACCCCGTGACTTCCAGCATCTTCGGCACGGTGTCGCTCCTGTCGGTTATCGGTTCGGATTGCTCCACTGTCAGGGTGTTGGTCATTGCGGCACCGCCTTGAGGACACGGCTCTCGACAGCCGAGAGGATCGCGTTCAGCACGTAGCCGAGAACGCCGATGAGTACGATTCCGCCCCAGAGCTGTTCGTAGTCGAGTTGGTCGCGTGCCAGCACCATCGCGTGGCCCAGGCCGTCACTGGCCCCGACCAGCTCCGAGATCACCATCATGATCAGCGCCAGCGAGAGGCTGATCCGCAGACCCGCGAAGATTTTCGGCACGGCGCTGGGAAGCACCACCGAGCCGAACCAGAGCGGACGGGATATCCGGAAGGCGCGAGCGGTCTCGGTCTTGGTGACGTCCACCGAACGCGCGCCGTCGGCGCTGTTGAGCAGGATCGGCCACACGCAGCCGAAGACGATCGTGGCCAGCTGCAGTTTGAACCCGATGCTGAACAGCACCATGAACACCGGCAGCAGCGCCGGGGGCGGGATGGAACGCGCGAACGACAACAGCGGCCCGACGTAGGCGAGCGCGTTGCGCGAACGGCCCAGCGCCAGTCCGAGTGCCACTCCGGCGACTCCGGCCACCAGCCATCCCAGCAGCAGCCTGCCGATGCTGGGCAGCACGTCGTCGAACGCGGCTTCGGTCAGGAACAGCGTGCCGATCCCACCGCTGAACCACAGCTCCCAGGTCCTGGTGATGATCTGGAGCGGGGTGGGGAAGAACGTGTTGTCACCGCCGACGGTGATCAACTGCCAAAGCAGCACGCACACGACCAGCACCGTGAGCTGCAGCGCGGCTCCGGTCAGCCGGCCACGAGTGCGGACCCCGGTTCCTTCGGTGCTCATGACGTCCCTCCCGCGGGTGCCCAGGTGATCCACTTCCGCTGTGCGCCGGCCATGCCCGCGTTGATCAGATAGCCGAACACGCCCGCGACCAGGGTTCCCGCCAGCACCTGATCCATCCGGCCCGCACCACTGCTGGCCAGGTAGATGTAGTGGCCGATCCCGCCGTTGCTGCCCATGAGCATCTCGGCACTGATCAGCACGATCAGCGCGGTGCTCGCGGACAGCCGCAGACCGGTGAACACGAACGGGATCACGTTGGGCAGCTTCACGCGCAGCAGCACCTGCGTTCGCGAGATCCGGAACGCCCTGGCGGACTCGAGCAACTGGTCGTCGATCTCACCGATGGCGTAGATCGTGTTGAACAGCAGTGGCCACAGACCCGCGTAGACGGCCAGAAAGATCTTGCCCGCGGGGCTGCCCGCCGCCACGACCACGACCAGCGGGATCAGTGCGACCGAGGGAACGGGGCGGAGGAATTCGATCAGCGCCGTCACCGCGGTGCGCAGCAACGGCACGCTGCCGAGCAGCAGTCCGGCCGGTACGGCGATCACCGCGCAGAAAAACAGCGCGATCAGCCATGCCAGCACGGTGGCGACCACGTCGCGCAGGAAGTCCTGCTCGCCGAGCATCCGCACGAGCTCTTGCAGCACTGTGGACGGAGGTGGGAGGTACTGCTGTGGCGCGAGACCGGAACGGCCGACGATCTCGCAAATCACGAGAAAGACGGCGACCCCGATCAGCGCGCGTAAGGTGTTACGCATGGTTTCCTGACTGGTTCCGATGGTTTGGCCGGGATCCGTCGATCCGGGACACTGTTACGGGCTCGTCCCGCCGGGAGCTTCGGCCCGGCGAGCGCCTCGCCGTCCCGGGCGGAAAACCTCGATCAGTCGAGCGGCAAAGCAAACGCCGGGCCGCGTTCGGCGGCCCGGCTGTTGTTGCTCGTCCTCAGGTCACTCGCTGCTTTCGGGCGCCTGGTAGAGCATCGTCTTGATGTCGAACTGGTTCGCCGGGAGCTCACCGTTGTTCTCCATCAGGCTCACGACGCTCTTGAGCCTGCTGGCTTCGAGCGTCGATGGGTAGGTGCCGATCGTGACCAGCGAAGCCGTCTTCGGCTTGATCTTGGTGTAGTTCGGCAGCAGTTCCTCGACCGCGTTGCGGTCGCCGTTGGCCTCGGCCTGGGCCTTCGACATCACGCGCTGGAACTTGGCGGCGGCTTCGGAGTTCTGCTCGACCCACTCGCTGGTGGCGGCGTAGCCGGCGATCGGCATGTTCGCGGTCGGGCCGGAGGCCTGGTCCAGCAGGGTCTCCGCGCCGAGCTGGTTGGCACGGGAGATGAAGGGCTCGATCACCGAGGCCGCCGCGACATCGCCCCGCTCCAGTGCGGCGGGCATGTCCGGGAAGTCCATCGTGACGAACTCGATCTTGCTGGTGTCGACCCCTCGGGTCTGCAACGCGCTCACCGCGGTGAGTTCGTTGAGGTTGGCCCGCGTGTTCACGGCCACCTTCTTGCCCTCGAGATCGGCCGGTTTCTGCACCGATCCGTCCGGCATGTGCATCAGCAGGAAGGTGCCCTTGGTGGCCTGGTAGGCGTCCGAGATGGCCTTGACGTCCACCTTGTCCTGCTGCTTGGCCCGGATGAACGAGACCCAGTTGCCGAAGGTGACGTCCAGCTCGCCGCTGGCGATCTTCGGGATTCCCTGCGCACCACCGGCGATGGTGGTGGTGTTGATCTTCAGTCCCGCTTCGGCGAAGTAGTCGTTCTCCTTGGCCAGGTGCAGTGGGGCCACGTCAACCGCGGGCATGGTGCCCAGGTTGATGGTGGTCATCCCGGAGTTCGATTCCTCGTTGCCTTCCGAGCCGCTCAGCAGGCCGCAACCGGAAGTCAGGAAGAGACCGACTCCGGCAGCGAGCGCCAGCGCTCTCCGGGACAGTGAGCGGCCGCTGGGGCCGCCGCGCGTAACAGGTCGAACCATGATCAGCAATGCTCTTTCGGGTGATCTGAACGGGACGGCGAACAGGTCATTACTTTCACGGTTCCGGTACTAAGAGTCAACAGCTCAATAGTTACACCACCACAAGGGTGATGCTCAATGAGCTATTTGGACACACAGTGCGAACAATGAATCTCTTTCGGATAACAAGTGCGATTGATCTCAGGCGCGCACACCTCGTTGAGTGTTTTATCTCACAGCGCGGTGCGGGGGTAGCTCGCTGTGCCGATCTACCCGGGTGATTACCCTCTAAAGGTCTAAGCCTGGCAATAGTGTGAATAACGGTACGTATAGCGACCCACTTTCCCGATCGCGGTGCGCGCCAGTACGCTGAGGCCGCCCGCAGGAGTCGCGCAGCCCCGGCTCCATGGGTGGTGCGTTCGGGATGTCAGGGTGACGACCATCCCCTGAGCTGCACTTTCCGTGTTTTCGGTGTCGATTGTCCGCACTGCGGAGACGACACGTGCCCGTAACTGTCGGAATGAGGAAGCCACGAGTGGCCGGAGGAAACAAAGGCCCCGATCGGTCGACCGGGACGGGGTCAGCGGGTTCACACCCATTGATGACGGGTGCGGAAACCGCGACCGCGAGTGAGACGGGTGCGCCGGGGGAGGCACCCGCTGCCAACGGCAGCAGCGGTCCGGTCGACGATCACTCCGAGGAGCGACCCTCGGGTGGGCTGCGGATGCGCAACTGGCGCCTGCGTACCAAGCTGCTGGTGGTTCTGCTCGTTCCGGCGCTGGCAGCGCTGGTCTTCGGTGCTCTGCAGGTCGTCTCCGACTACAACCAGACACAGCAACTGCTCCGGATGCGACAGCAGGTCACTCTGGACACCAGATCCGCCGAGGTCGTGCACGAGTTACAGCGCGAGCGCGACCTCACGGTGGCCTACATCGCTGCCGGACGCGGCGGTGAACGTTCCCAGCTCACCGAGCAGCGCGACGCCGTGGACGCCGCGATCGAGCGGTTCCGCTCGGCGATCGACGAGGCGAAACAGCAGGGCAACTCCACTGTCGCCACGCCCTACGAGCAAGCGGTCAACCGGTTGGACCGGCTACAGGCGCTGCGCACGGTCACCGACGAGACCGCCTATCCGGCCAAGGCCGCGCTGCGCGCCTACAGCGCCTCGGTGGACAACCTGATCGCGCTCGGTGAGCGCGCCGTCACCAGGATCAACAACGAGAGCGTGGTTCGGCTCTACCGGGCGACCAACGCGCTGTCCCGGGTCAAGGAGCAGGAATCGGTCAAACGAGCCAGACTGCTCTCGGCGTTGGAAAGCGGCGAGTTCGGCATCGGTGGTCAGCGGCAACTGCTCGCCACCGACGCGAGCATGGAAGCCGCCCTGGATGAGTTCCGCAAGCGCGCCACCAACGCCCAGATCCAGCGCTACAACGACACCGTCTCCGGTCTCGCGGTCGGCCAGGCTCGTGACCTGCAAGAAACCGCCATCGTGCAGACTCAGCAGGGTGAGGGGCTGAGCGGTATAAACGCGCAGGAGTGGATGCGCACCGCGACGCAGACGGTGAACCTCACCTACCAGGTGGAGTCGGAGCTCCGGCAACAGTTGCAGAACCAGGCCGACCAGCTCGCCGGTGCCGCTCGCACCCAGACCTACGTCGTGGTGGTGCTGGTACTCCTCGTGTTGGTCGTGGCGTTCGCCATCGCGCTCCTCGTGGCGCGTTCACTGCTGCTGCCGCTGCGCACGCTGCGGCGTTCCGCGCTGAACGTGGCCGACAACCGGCTCCCGGAGGCGGTCGAGTCCATCCTCGAGGACGAGAATCCGGACCTGGGCGAACGCAGCCGTATCGACCCGATCCCGGTGCACACCACCGAGGAGATCGGCAGGGTGGCGCGTTCCTTCGACGCGGTGCACGCGCAGGCGCTGCGCCTGGCCTCCGAACAGGCCCTGCTGCGCAACAACGTCAACGACCTGTTCGTCAACCTGGCACGCCGCAGTCAGACGCTGGTGCAGCGTCAGCTGTCGCTGATCGACCGGCTGGAACAGGACGAGCAGGACCCCGACCAGCTCAGCCAGCTGTTCGAACTGGACCACCTCGCCACCCGGATGCGCCGCAACAACGAGAACCTCCTCATTCTCGGTGGCACCGATCTGACCCGCCGGACGGTGCGCCCGGTTCCGCTCAGCGAGGTCATCGGCGCTTCCGTCTCCGAGGTGGAGCAGTACGCGCGGGTGGTCATCGGCGAGACGCCCGAACTGGCGATGCAGGGGCGCGTGGTCAACGACATCGTGCACCTCATCGCGGAGCTGTTGGAGAACGCCACCGTCTACTCCAACCCGGACACCGAGGTCACCGTGCGCACCGCCTATCGCAGGCAGGAGCTCGTGCTGGAGATCCGGGACCGCGGTGTGGGCGTCGACGCGGAGCAGCTCGACGAGATCAACGACCGGCTGGTTCGCCCGCCGGACATCGACGTGGCGGTCTCGCGCCGAATGGGCCTCTACGTCGTCGGTCAGCTCGCACGCAGGCACCACGTCACGGTCGAACTGCAGAACAACGGTGACCTCGAGGGCGGCGCCACCGCCACCGTCCGGTTGCCGGGCGAGCTGATCGTGCAGCTCACCCCGAACGGCCCCATGCCGATGCCGGACATGCCGCGCGAGCAGTCGCGGGACGGCATGGGCGAGACCGGTTCCAACTCGGGGCTCGCCGCCGCGTTCGGTGGTGCCGACCGCTCGGCCCAGTTGGAGCAACCGCAGGCCAACAACGGTTACCACCAGCAGTTCCCCTCGAACTCCCCGGAACTCGACGAACGTGACGCCGTCCCGGACAGTCCGGCGGCGCTGGAGGCGGAACCGACCACGCGAACCCCGTGGCCGGAGGAACAACCGGAACCCTGGTCACCGGATTCGGAGCCGCCGGAGACCCCGAGCTATTCGGTGCGGTTGTCCTCGGGGGAGACATACGGAGTCACCGAGGTGCCGCGATGGGAGCACGATTCCGGATCGCGGGATTACCCGGACGAACCGGAACACCGGCGCGACGAGCGCCCCACGATGGACTGGCCCGGCCCGGCGGATTCGTCCCGCGCGGCCGGATCGGACTTCCAGGACGAATACGAGGGGCAGTGCGCCGTACCTCCGGGCCTGGAGGACTCTCCGGACCTGTTCCACAGTCCGTTCGAGTCGGAGAAGACCGAACAACACATGTCCTGGCCCGGCCCCGCGCCGGAGGACGAACCCGCCGGGGCAGTACCGCCCGCTGCCGCGGGTGACACCGGCATCACCGAGCAGGTGCCCGCTGTCGGACTCGGTTCCGGCTCGGGTGGGCCGGAGATGGACGACACCCCGACCGAGCGACTGCCGATATACGAAGCGGTGCTCTCGCAGTGGTTCCGCGAGGACGACGGGGAACCCGCCGCTTCGGGGCGTTCGACCCTGGAACACAACTCCGAGTTGCCCTCCGACTCGGAGCTGGTCGACGACGCGATCGGTTGGCCGGGCCGCTCGACGTTCACCGGCGACCATGGCGGTGACTCGCGACGTAATGGTATGAACCACACGGTATCGTCTGGTGGCGATCTCGATGCTGGTGTTACCGGAGGCGAGTCGTGGAATGGTTCCCAACCGAGCGCTCGTGATTCGGCCGGGCAGCGCGAGCCCGCTTCGCGGCCCGCCGAGCCCGAGGGGCACGAACGGCGAGTGCCGCACGAGGAACCCGGCGGGTCCGCCCCCGCGCCGGAGCCCGGACCCGCGACCGACAGCGGCGGCTCCAACAGCTCGGAAACCGCCATGAGCGCCTTCTCCGGCCGCAGGGCGGCCAATCGCGAGGAGCGCAACCGGGTGGCCGACGCGCGTCAGTCCGGTGAGGACCCGGGCTGGGGCGCCGGCGACGCCGGTTGGGAGGCCGCCGAAGCACTCGTACAGCAGACCGAGCAGGAACAGGAACAAACCGCGGCAGGGCTGCCCAAGCGCAGACCGAAGTCGAATCTTGTTCCGGGCTCGGCGACAGAACACCAGTCGCCGCCGCCCAGCAAACCGGCAGTGCCCCGGTCGGCCTCGGCCGTCCGTGGCAGAATGTCCAACTTCCAGCAAGGCGTCCGGCGTGGTAGGCACGCAAAGGTCGAACCAGAATCGACCGAACAGTCCCGCTCGATTCCGAGCCGTCCCGAGGAGCAGGAGTGACCGGGTCCGTCCAACAACCCATGAGCAGCAACAGCTTCAGTTGGCTGATCACCGACTTCGTGCGTCGGGTACCCGGCGTGGCGCACTCTGTCGTGGTCTCCGCGGACGGTCTGTTGCTCGCAGGATCGCAGGGTCTGCCCCGAGACCGTGCGGAGCAGTTGTCCGCCGTCGCGTCAGGGCTGGTCAGCCTTACCCAAGGCGCCGCGCGTTGTTTCGAGGCAGGTGACGTCACCCAGACGGTCGTCGAGATGGAACAGGGCTACCTGTTCCTGATGTCGATCAGTGACGGCTCCTGCCTGGCGGTGTTGGCCGCGCCCAATGCCGACATCGGTCTGGTGGCTTACGAGATGACCCTGCTGGTGGAGCGTGTCGGGCGACAGCTCACCCCCGAGCTGCGCGCTCAGTTGCAGGGTATGGGTCGATGAGATCAGCCGAGGCTGACGTTGGGAGCTCATGATGAGCGAGGGGGCCAACCCGAACTGGGACGGTGACCTGTTCCGGCTCTACAGCCAACGGATGGGTGACGACTGGCAGCAGGACTTCCTCGGTGAAGCTCCGGACGGCGGTGCCGGAGGGCAACGCGCGCCGCGTGGCGGCGAAGCCGCCAGCACCGAGGAGTACCAGCGCGGACTCTTCGGCGGACCGGGGGCGGATCTCTACGGATCCGACTACCGCTCGGAGTACGGCGAAGCCGCCTCCGGCCAGGAGCCGCGTGGCGGTGAGGACGGTTCGGGCGGCGGTCCGATGTCCATGCCGTCCATCTCGCAGCCGATGTCCCCGCTGTCGCAGTCCATGCCGTCGATTTCCTCCTCGATGCCTTCCATTCCGGGACAGGACGGCACGTCGGGTGACGACACGGAGGAAGAAGGCTCGCTGATGCGGCCGTACGCCCGGACACGCGGGCGTACCCGGAGCGACTACGAACTCGCGATCGAGACCCTGGTCTCGACCAGTGAGCGAGGTCGCACGCAGAGTGCTCAGGCCACGCCGGAACACCGGTCGATCTGTGGCCTGTGCACGGATGCCCGTTCGATCGCCGAGATCTCGGCGCACCTGCGGCTTCCGCTGGGAGTGGTGCGAGTGCTGATCGGCGATATGGCCAGTCTCGGCCTGGTCGAGATTCACGATAGCGGAATGGTCGTGGGCGACCGGCCGTCCATGGAGTTCTTGGAAAGGGTGCTCAGTGGGCTTCGCAGGCTCTGATCCCCACGCGATGAACGGTGGAGACGGTGGTGGAAAGACCTCGACGAAGATCGTGGTCGCCGGTGGTTTCGGGGTAGGCAAGACGACCCTGGTCGGATCGGTCTCCGAGATCCTCCCGTTGACCACCGAAGCGGTCATGACCGAGGCCAGCGTCGGGGTCGACGACCTCACGGCCACGCCGGGCAAGGTGACCACCACGGTCGCCATGGACTTCGGCAGGGTCTCGTTGGACTCCGAGCTGATCCTGTATCTGTTCGGAACCCCCGGTCAGCACCGTTTCTGGTTCATGTGGGACGACTTGGTCCGGGGCGCCATCGGCGCGGTGGTGCTCGTGGACACCCGCCGTCTCGCCGATGCCTTCGCCTCGATCGATTTCTTCGACGATCGTCAGCTGCCCTACGTGGTGGCGGTCAACACCTTCGACGGGGTGCTGCACCACCGTCTCGAGGACGTGCGGGAGGCGCTGACCATCGACGAATCCGTGCCGATCCTGGGGTGTGACGCCAGGGACAAGGAGTCCACCAAGAACACCCTGATCACACTCGTGCAGCACGCGATGCGGCAGCGGATGGCGACCTCGCAGAGCTGATCGGTTCGCCGTCCCCGGTGGCAGGGGACGGTCGGGCCTCCCGGCGCGTGAGTCGCTTCTCCCCCGAAGTGGGGCCGAGCCGCCGCGTGGGAGTGCCCGGCGGAGGAAGCCACGACGCTCCGGAGGTACCGACCGAGTGCCGGTTCGTGCCCGGTCGCGCTGGTTCCGTCGCGGGATCTCCGAGCGTGCCGCTCACTGGTCGACCACCGCCACCGAGGTGATCCGGTGCAGCGGGAAGTCACCCAGCTCGCCTCGGGTGGAGTCGAATCCCTGCAACACGCCGCCGCCGACGCTGACCGGCCGCACGATCCGCTGCGTCGCTCCACCCTGGGCGTCCACGAACCCCAGCCACACGCTGTGGCTCTGGCGCGCCGCCTCCCGCAGCAGTTCCAGCGTCGCGTTCGCACTGGGTCTGCCGCGTTCGGGCGCGATGGTGTTGCCCCGCGTGGCGGCGGCCTGATCTCCCGCCCGCAGGGTGCGCACCCGCTCGGTGAGCTGTTGCTCGTCCGGACGAGCGGAATTGCTCGGTTCGCCGCGTGCTCCGCCGTACCTGCCCCGGCCCTTGATCCGCTGCGGTCCCCGGCTCAGATCCAGCACACTACCGTCGGTGCTCTCCGCGACCGGCGCGTAACCGTTGCCGCGCAACTCGTCGACGAGCTGCTCCAACGGCAGCGGGCTGATCAGCACGGTCGGGGCGATCCGGCGCAGCCCCAGGTGCGCCAGCTGCTGCTTGCCGAGGACCTCGGTGAGTACCACGGGATCGTCGCAGCGCAGAAACGACGAAGCCGTTCCCGCGCGTAGTTTGCCGTGCCTGCGGGCCGTGTCGTCGATGAGGTAGGTCAGTCCCTGCGGCACCGGGGTGCGGGAACGCTGTTCGAACAGTTCCCGCAGCTGTTCGCTGCTGCGTCCGGCGTCGAGCGCTCGTCGCACGCTCGACTCGCTCACGCGGTAGACCGTGGCGCTGCCCGCAGACTCCACGTCGGCGGCCAGGTTCAGCTCGGCGGCCAGCTCCGGCTCCAACCTGCCCGGGGCCACCACGGTCAGATCGGCCTGCACCAGCACGTGGTCGACCGGTTCCGGGATCGCCGAGGCCATCACTCCGGCGGCAGCGCTCTCGTCACCGGTCAGCAGCGCACGCCCGGCCGAGGAGAGCCCCCCGAGCGCGACGATCCCCAGCGCCCTCGCCTCCCGGAGCGTCCAGGTCACCAGCTCATCGCGCATCGAGCCGCCGCGTCGCGGAGCGCGCCAGGCGAGCACGGCGGCCACGCCGTCGTCCCGACGGAAGCCCCATCCGCCGGGCTGCTCGTCCAGCAACTCCAACACGCGCCGCCGGTCGCGAGGTGCCGAGGAGCGTCGCAGTCCCTCGGACAGCGTCCCCAGCAACCGGTCCCGCGCGTCCCGCGAACCGATCAGCCCGGGCAACCGGGGCAGTTCCAGCCAGGACCCGGCCAGCAGTGCCCAGCGGTGTTCCGGGGAGGCGGCCAACCACACATCGGCCTGCACCGTCGGAACCCACTGCGGGTCCTCATCGGGGCTGGTGTCGATCAGTCCCGTCCCCGCCGCCAGCTCCACGACCAGCGCGGCGCGCGTCTCGTCGCTGTCCAGCTTCCTGGCCAGTTCACGGACGTCACGCACCCCCACGCCGCCGGAACGCAGCACGTCCGGAGGTTCCTGTCCCCAGCTCTCCAGCAACAGCTCGACGTGGCGGTTCAACTCCAGCGCCTCACCGGCGGCCGTGCCGTCGATGCGCTGTTGGCCGTGCTCGTCGAGTTCGGGCACCGGTTCCGTCGTCGCCACGTTCCCCATCGGGCGGTCGCCTCGCGCGGCGAGCCCGAGCTCACGGGGCAGTTCGACGGTGTTCTCGTCCCGCCGGAGCAGCAGACCGCGGAGCAGCAGCCGACCGATCGGGGTGTCCGAACGCTCCGCGCCGGGTTTGGCCTGCCCCGTGCGCCCGATCGGGGAAGCACCCGCGAGCTTGGTCACGACGCCGAGTTCCTCGTCGTCCAGCTCCGCCAGGACCTCCCGGGCGCGTTGTTCGGACAGTCCGCCGAGTTCGGCCCCCAGCCCCGCGGGGTGGGCGCCGATGGTTTCCCGCACCGTGACCGCGGTGCGCAGCGCCTCGTCCGATCCCCACACCAGGGCGCGCTCCCGCAGCGGATCGATTCGTGACCGTAGCTGTTCCCGCGTGGCCTCGCCGCCGAAGAAGCCGGTGAGCCGCTCCAGCGACACGGTTCGCTCGTCGGCGTCCAGCAGCACCAGGGCCTCCAGCACGTTCAGGCTGAACGAGTCCAGGTCCTCGCAGGCGCGCGTGACCGAGGAACGCACCGTCGCGCGTGCCGCGAGCACCGCGGAGTCCGTCGGAGGCGGTGTCGCCAGGTCGGGTCGCGAACGCAGCAGTGCGAGCAGCTGCCGGTCGTCGCCGGAACGCAGTAGTTCGGTCAGCGAGTCGACGCTTTCGGGGGACGGTTCGTTCGCGGCTGGATCGGCGGGCATCCGTTCCAACATACCCGTGCGGGTGGCTGCCCGGTGGTGTGTGGTAGACGGCACTCGGCGTTCGGGGGTGGTGGGGGCAACACCTCGGATCAGGCAGACTGTGCTTCCAGCAGGTAAGTTCGAAACCCTCTCGCGGCTCGGTTCCGGCCGGGACCACCGGGCGTACGCGGCGGGAATCCCCGAAGGAGGTTGGCGTGACCGACGCGAACAAGTCCAAACGTGAGCGCATCGACCCGGAATGGCCGCACGACGAGGACGGGCACCCGGTGACCGAGTTCCTGGCCGATCGCCAGGGCGCCATGTCCCCGTTCGGGGAGGTCACCTTCCCACTGCCGGAGGGTTCCGTGCCTTACCACCATCCCGAGACCAGGATCAACAAGAGCTCGTAGCGGTACTCGCTCACGTGAACGGTTGCCGCCCCGCTCGCCCCTGACGTACCGCCGGTGCTCCCCGATGTGGCGGTGTCGGATCGACCACACGCGGCCGGGGGGCGCGAGAGGTTCCGGCGGGCGGGGCACGGCGAGGGGCCGGTTGGTCGGGTTCTGCCCGGTGCGTTGGTCGGTGGGGACGAACACCCGTTGGGGACGGGGTCGCCGTGGTGCCGCGATGGTGAGTTCTAGTCTCGGAGTTGCCACAGGGTTTCGCGAGAGCTCATCACTGACAGAGGTGCTACATGCCGGTTCCAGGTCCGGGCTATTCGATCACCGTTCGTGTCGAGGCACCGCCCTCGGCGAACGCCGCCGGTGATCTCACCACCGCGGTCGGCCGTACCGGTGCGGTCATCACCGCGTTCGACGTGGTGGAGTCGCACTCCGACCGCATCGTCGTGGACATCACCTGCAACTCGTTGTCCGCGGATCACGCCGAGGACATCACCGAGGTTCTCGAGGCGTTGCCGGGTATGCACGTTCGCAAGGTCTCCGATCGGACCTTCCTGGTGCACCTCGGCGGCAAGATCGAAGTCAACTCGAAGGTCGCACTGGCCAATCGTGACGACCTCTCCCGCGCCTACACCCCCGGTGTGGCACGGGTGTGCACGGCCATCGCGAAGAACCCCGACGACGCGCGCCGACTGACCGTCAAACGCAGTTCCGTCGCGGTACTCACCGACGGCTCGGCAGTTCTCGGGCTCGGCAACATCGGTCCCGAGGCCGCGTTGCCCGTGATGGAGGGCAAGGCGGCGCTGTTCAAGAAGTTCGCCGGGGTCAACGCCTGGCCGGTGTGTCTGGACACCCAGGACACCGAGGAGATCATCCGAGCCGCGGAGCTGCTCGCCCCCGTCTACGGTGGTATCAACCTCGAGGACATCGCGGCACCGCGTTGTTTCGAGATCGAGGCCAGGCTCCGGGAGAAGCTCAACATCCCCGTCTTCCACGACGACCAGCACGGCACCGCCATCGTCGTGCTCGGGGCGCTGCGCAACGCGCTGCGAGTGGTGGACAAGGATCTCTCGGGCTGTCGGGTGGTGGTCTGCGGCGTGGGTGCCGCGGGGTCCGCGATCATCCGGTTGCTGCGCAAGAAGGATCCCGCCGACATCATCGCGGTGGACATCGACGGCATCGTGCACAGCGAGCGGCAGGACGCCGACGAGCACCTGCGCTCCATCGCGGAGCAGACCAACGCCGAGGAACGCACCGGGACGCTGAGCGACGCGGTGCGGGGTGCCGACGTGTTCATCGGGGTGTCCGCGCCGAACCTGCTCAGCGAGGACGACGTGGCCGCCATGAACGACGACGCGATCGTGTTCGCGCTGGCCAATCCCGATCCCGAGGTGGATCCGCTGGTCGCGCAGCGACACGCCACCGTGGTCGCCACCGGCCGCAGCGACTACCCGAACCAGATCAACAACGTGCTGGCCTTCCCCGGGTTCTTCCGAGGACTGCTGGACGCGCACGCGCACGACATCACCGACGACATGATGCTGGCCGCTTCCAACGCCATCGCCGACGTGGTGGACGGCAATGATCGGGTCAACGCCTCGTTCATCGTGCCCAGCGTGTTCGACACCACGGTCGCGCCGGCCGTGGCGGACGCGGTCCGCAGGGTCGCGGTCTCCGGCGAGTCGGCCACCCCGGCGACACAGGGCGGTGCCGCCGGCGGCACCGTGGTGGGTGCCGTGGCGCCGGGCTTCGCGGAACTCGACGAGAGCGCCGATATCTGACGAAGCACCACCGGTTCACAGTGCGGCCGCCGTCGGACCCCACGGCGGCCGCACACCTGTGTCGCGCCGGTGCCGATCGTCTAGGCTCGCCGCATGGCGACACAGCACGAATTCAGCCACGTGGACGAGTCCGGTGCCGCGCGGATGGTCGACGTCGCCGACAAGGACAGCAGCGCCCGCAGCGCGGTGGCATCCGGGGTGGTGCGTACGACGGCGGCAGTGATCGAACAGCTGCGCCGGTACGACCTCCCGAAGGGGGACGCGCTCGCCACAGCCCGTATCGCGGGCATCATGGCCGCCAAACGAACCCCGGACCTCGTTCCGCTGTGCCATCCCATCGCGATCGCCGGAGTGCGGGTGGAACTCGAAACCGCGGAGCGGGAGGTGCGGATAACCGCCACGGTCCGTACCACCGACCGGACCGGGGTCGAGATGGAAGCCCTCACCGCCGTCACCGGCGCCGGACTGGCGCTGCACGACATGATCAAGGCGGTGGATCCGGCCGCGGTGCTCGACGAGGTGCGCGTCGAGCGCAAGGAGGGCGGTAAAACCGGGGTGTGGACCCGCCCGGACGACTCGGAATGAGCACGGCGTGGAAATGGGCACCGAGGTCGAATACTCGGCAGAGCGGCAGGCAGCAGGGGAGAACAGCATGACCCAACGAAGCGCCCGGGTGATCGCCGCCTCCAACCGCGCGGCGCGGGGAGTCTACGAGGACCGCACCGGTCCCGTGATCGTGGACTGGCTGCGACAGCGCGGTTTCCGGGTGCCCGACGCCGAGGTCGTCGGCGACGGCGAGCCGGTGGGGGAAGCGTTGCGCTCGGCCGTCTCCGAGGAGGTGGAGGTCGTGCTGACCACCGGCGGTACCGGCATCAGCCCCACCGATCGGACTCCCGAGATGACCGCGCGGGTGCTGGACTTCCCCGTGCCGGGCTTGGCGGACGCCCTGCGCGAGGCCGGGTTGCCCGAGGTTCCCACCGCGATCCTCTCGCGCGGGCTGGCCGGTGTCGCGGGCAGCACGCTCGTCGTCAACCTTCCCGGATCGCGTGGGGGAGTGCGGGACGGTCTCGAGGTGCTGGACGGCGTGCTGGAGCACGCCTTGGAGCAGTTGCGCGGTGGTGATCATCACCGCGGCCCGGAGTTGTCTCCCACCGCGACCGCGGGGAGCGGCACGGCCGAGCCCGCGACGGCGGACTCGGTGGCCAGCTTCGGGGAGGCCGGAGTCGTGATCGCCGGAATGACCGAGGAGAGCATCGACGTGTCCCGGCTCGCCGAGCGGGTGGAGCATCGCGCGGCGGGTGCCGTGGTCACGTTCGCGGGTGCCGTCCGCGACCACGACGGTGGTCGCGGGGTCCAGGAGTTGGAGTACACCGGTCATCCCTCGGCCGAGGAGGTGATCTCGGAGGTGGCGGCCGATGTGCTCTCCCGCTCGGAGGGGGTGCGCGCGCTCGCGGTGCAGCACCGCACCGGGATGTTGGGGATCGGTGACGTGGCGCTGGGCTGCGCGGTCTCGGCCGAACACCGCAAGCAGGGCTTCGACGCCTGTGCGGAGCTGGTGGACGAGGTGAAGCGGCGGCTTCCGGTGTGGAAGCGCCAGGTCTTCGACGACGGGCAGGAAGAGTGGGTCAACTGCCCTTAGAAAGTGTCAGGATGCCTTGATCAGGTGGTTGCTTAGCCGGCACGTGAGTCGGCGCCTTGGGAGTGTTGGGCCGGCTCTTGAGTAGCGACCTACGCGGCGAGCGGCCCGGCCTTGCAATGCATCCGACTCACGCACCGGGGACATGCGCGCTGCTCACGCCGTATGGTCGCGTCCCCACGGCGGTCTTCGGGGTGGAGATTTCGCGAGAAATCGACGCCGCCCCGAGGTGAGGTGGCGGAACCTCGCGCACGGCTCTCGCTGCGGGGAGGCCCGACATCGGGTAGCGACCTACACAACGTCGGGCCTTCCTCGCGAGAGCCGCACGCGAGAACCCGCGGCGGTGTGGGCTGCGTGCGTGGTGGTTCGGCGTTGCCACGCCGAAAAGGACATCAGTCGGTTGGTGAGTAGCGACCTACGCGGCGAGCGGCCCGGCCTCGCGATGCATCCGACTCACGCACCGGGGTCCCCGGCGCAGCGGCGCGGCGATTTCTCGAGAAATTGACACCCAGGTGGTGGTGCCGCGGCTCCGGCGAGGCTCATCGTCGTTGTTCGGCGCTCGAACCGTCGTGGTGTCGTGCGCCGGTGAACACGACCGTGATCCCTCGCACGAGCAGCACCAGTGCCAGCCCCAGCAGTCCGCCGCTGACGTTGTCGAGCCAGTCCTGCGTGCTGCAGTGCCGAACGAACAACGTGAATCCCTGAGTGGCCTCCACCAGGGCGGGCAACAGCAGTATCACCGCCGCGACAGCGGTCGTTTGCAGCCAGTTCCGCACGGCCAGCCCGGCGCAAACCCCGAACGGCAGCAGCACCAGCGAGTTCAACGAGCTCTGGGTCGGCGTGGGCAGATCCAACAGTCCCGAGCTGTCGGGCCAACCGAGTGGGCAGGCGAAGATCCGGCGCGTGGACAGCCCGAACTCCGGTCCGCTCTGCGGGGTGAGCGTCACCGCCGTTCCGGCGGCCAGTGCCGTCGTCGCGGCCAGGGTCGGGATCTTTCGCGTTCCGGCGGCTCGTGCCAGCCTGCCGTGCAGCGCGGCCCCCAGCAGCGCCAGTACCACGAACACCGCCACCGAAGCGGGTGACACCACGGTTCGGAGCACGGCTTCGAGCACCGCGCTCCCTTCGATCGGGGCCGAAACCGTGATCCATTCTGGTGCCGTGGCCGAACGGTGTCCAGCCGCGCCCGAAGCCCCGATCCCTTGCGAAATCGTGCGGCGGACAAGAACGGGGCCCCGCCGCTGGGGGAAGGCGGCGAGGCCCCGAGCTCTGGGGCCCGGTTTCCGCGTCCCCGGCTAGGCGCCGGGCCGGTGCTCGCTCCCTCGATCCCGAGAACCGGTTCGCGTCCGGGCGCCGGGCTCCGCGATGGAGCTCGGCCGTGTTTCGGTTAGCGCGTCATCAGCGGATGTCGAGCTGCTGACCCGGGAAGATCAGGTCGGCGCTCTCCAGGATGTCGCTGTTGCGCTCGTAGATGTCCTGGTAGTGCACGCCGAACCGCTGACCGATCTCGCTCAGCGTGTCGCCGGAGCGGACGGTGTAGTCGGCGCCGTTCGAGCGCACCGTGGACTGCTGGGACTGCTGCCCGGAGTCCGACTCGGTCTCGGCGGGCTGCTCCTGCTCCGGGGCGGGGTCCTGCTTCGGGGCGGGTTCCTGCGGCGCGGCTGCCTGCTCCTGGGCGGCGGAGTCCTCGGAGACGGTGCCCGCGCTCTCGGTGCTGCCGCTGACCCAGTTGGTCTTGGCGGTGCAGCCCGGCCAGGCACCGGGACCCTGCTGGGCCAGTACCTTCTTGGCGATGGCGATCTGCTCGGCACGGCTGGCCTGGTGGGCGTTCGGGGCGTACTGGTCACCGCCGAAGGCCGACCACGTCGAAGGGGTGAACTGCAGGCCGCCGTAGAAACCGTTGCCGGTGTTGATGTGCCAGTCCCCGCTGGACTCGCACTGGGCGAGCTCGTCCCAGTCCGCGGCACTGGCCGGAGCGGCGACCGCGAGCGGCGTGGCCACCACAGCACCCGCGACGGCCACCCTGGCGGCGTTGCGAGTGAAATTCGACGACTTACGGTGCTTGCCCTTGTAACGAGCCATGTCCCTCTCTCCTGCCGCGCCTGCGGGAGTTCCGACGGCTCCGAAGGGAACCCGGATTCCGTGGAGTTTCGGGGGACTCCAGCGGTTTCCCGTCCCTGCCCGGTTTCGTTTCGCTCGGGGGTAGGAAGCCCGCCGGGCAGAGCTCGGCGCTGCGGACTTCCCGGTTTCTCGTTGTTCCGGCCGGTTCGGGGCCGACCGATGGGAACAGTACGTAATCGCGCAAGCGAACGGAAACTTAATGGAATGTGACGCTAGTCACAGTAACATGGTTTCGGGGTCACTCGATCAGGGGTATTTGTGCAGCGCACGGCGTTGTTATCAAGCCGTTTCCGAGTCGATATCGATCACTCGCGGTGAGGTCTGAGTCACCTTTGCGGACCCGGTTTCGATTGCACAGATCCAGTGTGGTAGGTCCGCTCCGTCATTTTTTGCTGTCGTGTGGAAGGAAGTTGCGCGACGGACGGTTCTACCACTCTTAGCTATTCGATGGTCGCGAAGCGCGGTCGAAAACGGTTCATCGGGTGATCCGTCACCCGGTTGTGGAATACGGAAGATGTGGCGCCGGAAACGCGGCTGTGAGATCCCGGTGAAATCACACAAAAGAGTTAGGTAGACACGCCGAGGCATGGTCTCCGGCGTGTCGGTTCCTCGCCGCTGTTGTACCCGGCCCGAGGTTCCCGGCCGGTGGCTCGCGGCCGGTGGTCGACAGCGACTGGTGGAGAGCCGAGGTGTCGGTCGGAGCATCGCGATGCGGACCCGCTCAGCCGCCCGCGAACGGTGGCAGCACGTCGAACTCGGCCCCGTCCGGAACCGACACGGTCTCGTCCCGCACGGCGACCCCGTCGAGCAGGAAACCGCACGCTCCGACCACCCGGGCCAACGGTTCCTCGTGCGTTGCCAGTACGGCTCGGACCACGTCGGCCGCGGACACCGGCACGTCAGCGGCGCTCGGGCTCACCCGCAGCGTCTCCTCCGCGAGCCCGGCCGCCGCGCGGGCGCCCGCGAAGTACCGCACCCGCACCGCGACCGTCGTCGCGGCGGCGGAGCCCGTCGGCGGTGGTTCCGCGGGCTCCGGTGGGACGAGCTGTGATTCCTGCCGGTCGTCCATCATCGGCCGAGGAGTCCTTTCGGGATGCCGTGTCGGCTCGTCGGGATGCCGTGTCGGCTCGGAGGTCCGGACGCGCGCCGGTCGGCGCCCGCCGAACCACCGAGCGAGTAACGCCTCGAGAAGTTCTAGCCGCCGATCGAGCTCATCGGGCGGGAAGGCTGCGCGAAACCCTCCTCGTCCATGCCGTGACCCGCGGCCTTGGCCCACATGGTCTCCCGCCACAGCCGGGCGAGTTCCTCGTTGTCGGCGCCCTCCCGCATCGGTTCGCGCAGGTTGGTCTCGGTCTGCGAGAACAGGCAGGAGCGCAGCTGTCCGTCGGCCGTCAGCCTGGTGCGGTCGCACGTGGCGCAGAACGGCCTGGTGACCGAGCCGATCACTCCGACCGTCGCGGGACCACCGTCGACGAGCCAGCGTTCGGCCGGGGCCGAACCTCGTTCGGCGCTGTACGGGGTGAGGGTGAACTCCTCACCCAGCATCCGCAGGATCTCGTCCGCGGTGATCATCTCCTCGCGGTCCCAGCCGTGTTGCGGGTCCAGCGGCATCTGTTCGATGAACCGCAGCTGGTAGCCCCGCTCCAGGCAGAACCGCAGCAGATCGCAGGCCTCGTGATCGTTGGTGTTCCGCAGCAGTACGGCGTTGACCTTCACCGGTTCCAGTCCGGACTCCTTGGCCGCACGCAGTCCGTCCAGCACGTCGTCGAACCGGTCCCGGCGCGTCAGCCGGTGGAACGTTTCCCGATCCAGGGTGTCCAGCGAGATGTTCACTCGGTCGAGCCCCGCCGTGGCCAGCTGGTCGGCGAACCTGCCGAGGTTGATGCCGTTGGTGGTCAGTGAGGTCTTGGGAGCCCGCGGCAACTCGCTGGTGGCGGTGATGATGTCCACCAGGTCCTGCCGCAGCAGCGGTTCACCACCGGTGAAGCGGACGTTGGTCACCCCGAGTTCGCGTACCGCGAGCTCGATGAGCCGGATCATCTCCCCGGTGTCGAGCATCTCGGAGCGCTTCATCCACGGCAAACCCTCGGCGGGCATGCAGTAGGTGCAGCGCAGATTGCACTTGTCTATCAGGGACACCCGCAGGTCGGTCGCGATCCGTCCGAAGCGGTCGACCAGGTACGGCGTATCCGGACGCGCCGACGTGTCGATCGTCCGGCGGGCGACCGGGATGCCCAGGTCCACGGAAGTCACACCGCTCAGCGTAACCGCCAGGTCGGGGCGAATTCGATCGCGCGAAACGGTTTTGTGCCGGTGCGCTCAATCGGTAAGGCCTAGACCGCGCGGGGTTCGGAGAAAAACACGAAAACTTCTTCAGTCCGTGAAAGCGGAACAAAAGCCCTGGATCGAACCGCATTCGCGAGTTTAACCTGTTTTTCGTGCCGCAATATCGTGTTTCCGAAGCAGCGGAACTGCTCGGCGTCAGCGACGACACCGTTCGACGTTGGGTGGACGCGCAGCAACTGCCCGCCGAGTCGGACGGTTCCGGTCGCCTGGTGGTCGAGGGCTCGGCGTTGGCCGAATTCGCCCGCGCCAGAGCCAGAGCCGCCCGTGACCCCTCCGGCATCGAGCGCTCCGCGCGCAACCGCTTCGTCGGGCTGGTCACCGAGGTCACCTCGGACACCGTCATGTCGCAGGTCGAACTCCAGTGCGGGTCCCAGCGGGTGGTTTCGCTGTTGAGCACCGAAGCGGTGACCGACCTCGGGCTCCGCCCGGGAGTGCTGGCGGTGGCCGTGGTCAAGTCCACCGCCGTGGTAATCGAGACCCCTGGAGGTGGGCGATGAACCGCACACCTCGCGGCACGGCTCCGACGGCGGTGCTGGTGGTCCTGCTGTCCCTGCTCAGCGGCTGTGGTGCCGCGTCGAGTGATCGGAACACCCTGACGGTACTGGCAGCGGCCTCACTGACCGAACCCTTCCGCGATATCGGCGACGAGTTCTCGAAGCGCGAACCCGACGTCGACATCCGGTTCAACTTCCAGGGCTCCTCGCTGCTGGCGGAGCAGATCAGGCAGGGCAGCGGCGGTGACGTGTTCGCCTCCGCGAACACCGACATGATGGCCAAGGTCCGCCGGGCCGACGCGCTCGCGGGTGAACCCCAGACCTTCGCCACCAACCAACTGACCATAGTGGTCCCACCGGGCAATCCGGCGGGGGTCGAGTCGCTCGCCGACCTCACCGACCCCGACACCTCGCTCGTCGTCTGCGCTCCGCGGGTGCCGTGCGGTTCGGCCACCGAACGGGTCGAGTCCGCCTCCGGCGTGCGGCTAAACCCGGTCAGCGAGGAGAGCGACGTCAAGGACGTGCTGCACAAGGTCGTCGCGGGCGAGGCCGACGCCGGACTCGTCTACGTCACCGACGCCGGTTCCGCCGGTGACGAGGTCGAGGCGATCGACTTCCCGACCTCCGACGAGGTGATCAACGAGTACCCCATCGCCCGCCTGGCCGCGGCGGAGCACCCGGAACTCGCCGGTCGGTTCGTCGAATTCGTGCGCGGTGAGCGGGGACAGCGGATCCTCGGCGAGTACGGCTTCGGTGCGCCGTGAGCGAATCGGGGCCACGACGCATCCGCCTCCCCGGTCGGCGCGCACGTGCCGGGGAGCGAGCGGTGGGGGTACCCCTGCCGCTGCGGCTTCCCGCCCTGCTGGCGCTGGCGCTGATCGTGCTGCCGGTGCTCGGGCTGTTCGCCCGCATCGACCCCGGGCGGTTGCCCGCGCTGCTCACCAGCCCGACCGCGCTGACCGCGCTGGAGCTGTCGGTGCGGACCGCACTGGCAGCGACCGTGCTGGCGCTGCTGCTCGGCGGACCACTGGCCGTGGTGCTGGCGCGTTCCCGCTTTCCCGGGCTGCGGTTCGTGCGCGGTTGCGTGCTGCTGCCACTGGTGCTGCCCCCGGTGGTCGGCGGGCTGGCACTGCTCTACCTGCTGGGCCGCACCGGCTCCCTCGGCGGACCGCTGCGCGACTGGTTCGGACTGACCCTGCCGTACACCACCACCGCCGTGGTGCTGGCGCAGACCTTCGTCGCCATGCCGTTCCTGGTGGTGAGCCTGGAAGGAGCGCTGCGCGCGGCGGGAACCGAGTACGAGCGGGTCTCGGCCACCCTGGGGGCGGGGCCGTGGCTGACCTTCCGGCGCGTCACACTGCCCATGCTGCTTCCCCCGCTGGGATCCGGCCTGGTGCTGACCTTCGCACGCGCGCTCGGCGAGTTCGGGGCCACCATCACCTTCGCGGGAAGCCTGCGCGGCACCACCCGGACGCTGCCGCTGGCCATCTACACCGAAGCGCAGGCCGACGTGGAGGCTGCCGTGGCGATGTCGCTGCTGCTGGTGGTCATCGCCCTGCTGGTGATCCTCGTCGCCCGACCGAAGGCGGTGGAAGGACGTGCCTGACCGTATCGACGGCCCTGATCGTACCGACGGTTCCGGCCCTACCGACGGTTCCGAGCTCGCGGGGTACGCCACCGTGCCCTACCCGGCGAACCCGCCCGGCGGGGGAGAGGCCCGCGAGGAGAGCGGGTTGGTCGCCGAGGTTCGCCTGCGGCGCGGCGATTTCACGCTCGAACTGGCCTGCCGAGTGCCCCCCGGAGAAGTGCTGGCCGTGCTCGGCCCGAACGGGGCGGGCAAGTCCACGCTGCTGACCGCGCTGACCGGCTCCGTTCGCCCGGAACACGGCGGGATCCGGCTCGCGGACCACACCTGGCTGGACACCCGACGTCGGATCGACGTCCCCACCCACCGCCGCGGCGTCGGACTGCTCGCCCAGCGGGCGATGCTGTTCCCGCACCTCACGGCGCTGGACAACGTGGCATTCGGGATACGCGCCTCTGGTGTTCGCAGGAAACCGGCACGGCGTGCCGCGCTGGAGTGGCTGCGGCGAACCGAGACCGGTGATCTCGGTGACCGTGAACCGTCCGAGCTGTCCGGCGGACAGGCGCAGCGGGTCGCACTGGCACGGGCGCTGGCCGCCGAGCCCGAGCTGTTGCTGCTCGACGAGCCGCTGTCCGCGTTGGACGTGGCGGCGGCTCCCGCGATGCGGGGACTGCTGCACCGGGTGCTGGGGCAGCAGCGACGGCCCTGCGTGCTCGTGACGCACGACGTGCTCGACGCGGTGGTGCTCGCCGACCGGGTCCTGGTGCTCGACCGGGGTGCCGTGGTCGAGCAGGGCAGCACCCATCGAGTGCTGTCCCGCCCCAGGACCGCGTTCACCGCGCGTATCGCCGGTCTCAACCTGATCACCGGCACCGCAACCGGCGAGACCGTACGGACACCGCGGGGCAGGGCGCTCCACGGCAGCGTGGTCGAACCGACCACTCCCGGAGAACCCGCCGCCGCCGTGTTCCCACCGACGGCGGTGGCGGTGCATCCCCACGCGCCCGAGGGGAGCCCGCGCAACGCGATCCCGGTACGGGTGGTCGGTATGGAACCCCGTGGCGACGCGATCAGGCTTCGCGGCGAGACCGACTCGCCCGACTCGGAGGCCGCGCTGGCCGCCGACATCACTCCCGCTGCCGTCGCCGAGCTGGGGCTGCGGATCGGAGACGAGGTTTTTTTCGCGGTCAAGGCCACGGAAGTGGCCATACACCCGGTTTCCGGTGGATGATCGAGGGGTGACTGAGATATCCCCCTGGACCTACCTGATGGACATGGACGGCGTGCTGGTGCACGAGGAACACATGGTTCCCGGTGCGAACGAGTTCCTCGCCGACCTGCACGAACACGGACTCCCCTTCATGGTGTTCACCAACAACTCCGTCTACACCAGGCGAGACCTGCGGGCGCGGCTGCAACGCAGCGGGTTGGACGTACCGGAGTCGTCGATCTGGACCTCCGCGCTGGCCACCGCGCAGTTCCTGGACCAGCAGCGCCCCGGTGGCTCCGCCTACGTGGTGGGCGAGTCCGGACTGACCACGGCGCTGCACGACATCGGCTACGTGCTCACCGACCGCGAGCCCGACTACGTGGTGCTCGGCGAGACCCGCACCTACAGCTTCGAGGCGATCACCAAGGCCATCCGGCTCGTCGAGGGCGGTGCCCGGTTCATCGCGACCAACCCGGACGAGAAGGGACCCAGCCGGGAGGGAACGCTGCCCGCCACGGGAGCGGTCGCCGCGCTCATCGAGCGGGTGACCGGGCGCGAGCCCTACTACATCGGCAAGCCGAACCCGCTGATGATGCGTTCGGCGCTGCGGGAGCTCAAGGCCCACTCGGAGAACACCCTGATGATCGGTGACCGGATGGACACCGACGTCCGCTCCGGACTGGAGTCGGGGTTGCAGACGATCCTGGTGCTGTCCGGAATCTCGGACCGCGACACCGCCGAGCACTTCCCGTACCGTCCCACCAAGGTCATCGACTCCGTGGCGGACCTGGCCGGGCGAGTGGCCAACCCCTTCGACTGATCGGGGACCGTTCCTCCTCGACCGGGTGCCTCGGAACGGCGCCTTCCGCCCGGGCGGTCGTACGCGGCACGAGCCAGAGCGGGCACCCGCTCGTCACGCCGGAGTCCGCACGACAGCGCCCGAGGGGAGGACGCGGCGGTGCCGAACACCGGGGGCGGGTGTCGGCGCTGCCGCGCCGATCGTGCTCACTCGACGTCTCCGGGCCCTCGGAACCGCGAAGCGACTGCCTGCTCGCGGTGGCTCGACCGGGAGCCGAGCGTGCGCCGTACCGACCGTCACCGACGCGGCACCAGCGCGTGGGCGTCGTCGGTGTCCACGATTCGTTTGCCGAACGGCACCAGCGAGACGGGAACGAGCTTGAAGCTGGCGATCCCCAGCGGGATCCCGATGATCGTCAGGCACATCGCCACCCCCGTGGTGATGTGTCCCAGCGCCAGCCACCAGCCTGCCAGGATGATCCACAGCACGTTGCCGATCGCCGAGAACGCCCCCGAACCGCGTTCGTCGACCAGTCGCCGACCGAAGGGCCACAGCGCGAAGTTCGCCATCCGGAACGAGGCGATGCCGAACGGGATGCCGATGATCGTCACGCACAGCAGTATCCCGGCGAAGACGTAGCCGAGGGCCATCCAGAAGCCGCTGAGCACCAGCCAGACGATGTTGAGAAGCAGTCGCATGACACCACGATGCCAGCTCCCGGTGCGGGCAGGTTCGGGGAGAATCCCCCAGTTTTTCGGAGAAGTTCCGGTTTCGCGGCCGATTCGCACCGCCGTAGAGCCTTCCGCCGCGCCGCCCGACGTGTCGTTACGCCGCGAGCGTTCCCGCCAGCACGGTCACCGCACGGCCTCCCAGCACCACCCGTCGGCCTTCCAGCCTGGCCCGCACCGTTCCGCCACGTGCCGATGCCTGCTCACCCACCAGCTCCGTGCGTCCCAGTCGTCCCGCCCACCAGGGGGCCAACGAGCAGTGCGCCGATCCGGTCACCGGATCCTCGGGAATGCCCACGGCGGGAGCGAAGAACCTGCTGACGAAGTCCACCTCCGGTCGGTCGCTCGTGGCGGTGACGATCACGCCGCGCTCGGCGATTCGCGGTACTTCCGAGAGGTCGGGGCGCAGCTCGCGCACCAGTCCCGCGTCGTCGAGGTGAACCAGCAGATCGGTGTCGCTGCGGGCCACGGCGATCACCCGCTCGGGGGCGATGTCGCCGAGCGCGGCCACGACGGAGAGGTCCTCGACGGGTTCGTTCGGTCGCAGCGGAAAGTCCATCTCCACTGTGCCGTCGTCGGTAGCGGTGCAGGTCAGCTCACCGCTGCGGGTGTCGAACCGCTGCGAACCGCCGAGCACGTGGGCGGTGGCCAGCGTGGCGTGCCCGCAGAGGTCCACTTCGGTGGTGGGGCTGAACCAGCGCAGCGGCTTCGCCGCGTGCTCGTCGACCCCGGTGACCACGAACGCGGTCTCGCTCTGGTTGAACTCGGCCGCCACCGCCCGCATCCAGGCCGGATCGGCGGGTTCGTCGAGCAGCACTACCGCCGCCGGATTGCCGCTGAAGGGAGTGTCGGTGAAGGAGTCGACGAGGTAGCTCCGCATGATCGACATTCTAGTACCCAGTAGGAGTTCGTCGGCCGGGTTTTTCGACGTACTCGGCACCGAAACCCCGTGAACCCTCGACGCCGTCGCGACAGTGCGCAATCATGCGGTTCCACTGCCCTGAACGGCGTAACGGAGGTAGCCGTGTCGCACACCGACCGCGCGGAGCTCGCTGTTCCGACCACCAGCCCCAGCTATTCCTCGGGGACCTCCGACGTCCCGCTCATCGGCGAGACCATCGGTGCCAACCTGCTGCACACCGCGGAGCGGTTCCCGGAGCGGGACGCGATGGTCGAGTTCGCCACCGGACGCCGCTGGACCTACCGCGAGTTCGTCGCCGAGGTGGACGCGCTCGCCATCGGTCTGCTGGAGACCGGGCTGGTCAAGGGGGACCGGGTCGGCATCTGGGCGCCGAACCGCGCCGAGTGGACACTGGTGCAGTACGCCACCGCGCGGATCGGCGCGATCCTGGTCAACATCAACCCGTCCTACCGGGTGCACGAGCTGGAGTACGTGCTCGGCCAGGCCGGGGTTCGCACGCTGATCTCGGCGGAACGGTTCAAGACTTCCGACTACGTGGACATGGTCGGGCGGGTTCGCCCGAGCTGCCCCGAGCTGGAGCGGGTGGTCTTCCTCGGAAGTCCGGAATGGGACGAGCTGTTCCGGTATCCGCTCGACCCCGCGCGGCTGCGTCGTGCCGAGGATGAGCTGTCCGCCGACGACCCGATCAACATCCAGTACACCTCCGGAACGACCGGTTTCCCCAAGGGTGCGACGCTGTCGCACCACAACATCCTCAACAACGGTTTCTTCGTCGGTGAGCTGTGCGGCTACACCGAGCGGGACCGGGTGGCGATCGTCCCGCCCTTTTACCACTGCTTCGGGATGGTGATGGGCAATCTGGCCTGCACCAGCCACGGTGCCGCCATGATCATCCCTTCCGAGGGGTTCGACGCGGCCTCGGCGCTCGGTGCTGTGCGGGCCGAGCGCTGCACATCGTTGTACGGCGTGCCGACGATGTTCATCGCCGAGCTGGATCTGCCCGACTTCGCGGATTACGACCTGTCCTCGCTGCGCACCGGCATCATGGCGGGCTCGCCCTGTCCGGTGGAGGTGATGAAGCAGGTCATCGAGCGGATGGGGATGGGCGAGGTCGCCATCTGCTACGGGATGACGGAGACCTCGCCGGTGTCGGTGCAGACCAGGGCCGACGACTCGCTGCGACGGCGGGTGTCGACCGTGGGCAGGGTGGGGCCGCACCTGGAGGTGAAGATCGTCGATCCGGACACCGGGCTGACCGTGCCGTGCGGCGAATCGGGGGAGTTGTGCACGCGCGGGTACTCGGTGATGCTCGGCTACTGGAACGAGCCGGACAAGACCGCCGAGGTGATCGACTCCGCACGCTGGATGCACACCGGCGATCTGGCCGTAATGGACGAGTACGGCTACATCAGCGTCACCGGCCGCATCAAGGACATGATCATCCGGGGTGGCGAGAACATCTATCCCCGCGAGGTGGAGGAGTTCCTGTACACGCATCCGGACATCCTGGACGCCCAGGTGATCGGAGTGCCGGACGAGCGCTACGGCGAGGAGCTGATGGCCTGGGTCCGGTTGCGGGAGGGCGCGGAGGAACTCACCCCCGAAGCGCTGCGGGAGTTCTGCCACGGCGAGCTCGCCCACTACAAGATTCCGCGTTACGTGCGGGTGGTCGACGAGTTCCCGATGACGGTCACCGGCAAGGTGCGCAAGGTGGAGATGCGGGAGCGGGCGAAGGAGATGCTCGGGATCGGGTGAACCGATGGGAGGGGTGGCCCCGGTGGTTACCGGTGCGGGCAACGTGCCGGTGCGCCGGGGCACCCTGCCAGGATGCGGCGCACCCACCGGGTGCGGGTCTCGCGCACGGGGGCAGCTCGGTCTCCGGGGCGAACCCGTGGAAACCGCCGGGCCGGGCTCTTCTCCGTCTTCCGGGAACCGCTTCACCGCTTGCTCGGATGTCTTGTGCTCGCAGCACGTTCACCTGCAGGACAGCGTCACTGCGGATGAACGTGACGAGTATCAGTCCGTTGTCCGCGGTGGTCGTCCACTGATCTGTCCCCTCGTTGTACCGGCTGATCGACTTCGGGTCGCTCGCCAACCGCGAGTTGAGTTGGTCAACTTTCTTGCGTCGATCAGCGGATAGTTTGTTATACGCGTCGAGCGGGACATCGCTCCAGATGACTCGGTACTTCGCCATCAGCCGTCCACCCGCAGTCCCGAATCGATTTCCCGGTGGACGCCGTGCTCGTCCCTGCGCCAGAGAACGCCGTTCTCGTCTCGTTGCCACGACGTGCCGTCCGTGTCGTGTTGCCAGACCTTGGAGAAGTCGCCGCGTTCGGCGCGTTCGATGGCGTCCCGCTCTTCGTCGGTGATCGGTTGGGCCGCGTTCACGGCGCTTCCCCACCAGCGAAGGAGGACTTCGTCGGTGTGGGAGGTGTCGAAGTCCTGGGCGACTTCCCACAGCGCGCCCCGGAATTCCCGTTCGAACGCTGTGCGGTCCTCGCCTTCGAGGACCTCCCGGAAGACCTTGGCATCGCGGTGCACGTTGCCCCGGATCTTCCAATCGCTGCTGTCGACCACGCTTTCTCCCTCACCGGAAACCGCCCAGCAGGTACTCCGCTCGCGACGGGAAGACGAGCGGACGGCAACGCTCCTGTACCGCCAACCAGAGTGCCGTGGCGTCGAGCCGCGGTCCACGACCCGCGCGCTCTGTCAGACGAACGAGCTACGAAATCCGGCGAAGTCACGCGTCCCGAGCGGCGAGCACCACACACTTCGGACGGTTGATCGAGACAACCGTGGCTCCCGGAGCGGTCCGGTTCTTCGACCCGGTCGAGAACGGTTTCCACTCCGACGAAGCGGTCGCCGATGATCATTCCGCCGCCGTGGGTGTGGTAAAAGAACGGACCACCGGCGATTTCGCGAGAAATTGACGGACCGGCGGGTCGTTTCGGCGCTCCCGGGAGCGGTTGCCCCGGGTGTCCTTCGACCGGTCGAAGGACACCCGGGGGCACAGGATCGGCTCCTCCCGTCGGTGGTCAGCGCGATCCGATGGCCTCGCTCAGAATCCGGTGTTGCCGTTGCAGGTGACCACCGCGTGCTGACCGTTGCTGGTGTTCTCGGCCAGGACCTCGCCGTCGACGGTGATCTTGCAGGTGATGTCGCCGCCGCTCTGCCCGTTCTGCGCGGACAGCGAGTAGAACTGCACGCTGTCGGCTTTCCCGGTCTCCTTGCTCCAGGGCAGTTCGGCGTTGGTCTGCTGGCTCGTCTGGGTGCCCTTGCCGTAGGTGATCGAGCTCGCGCCTCCCGAGCCCGTGACCTCGTAGATCACCTTGCCCGAGCCGGCGGCGTCCTGACCGTCGCCGGAGGACTGTCCCTGCCCGTCGGAGCTCGCGCTCGGCGCGGGCGCCGACTGCTCCTGAGGGGTCTCTCCCGGGCCGCTGTTCATCTCGTCGAGTTGATCGTTGACCGCGTTGGTGAAGCTCACGAAGACGACGATCGAAACGATGAACGCGACCACTCCCAGTGCCAGCCCTATGTAGCTCATCACCAGGTTGGTGGCCGTGCCCTTGTGACCGCGCACCACGCCGATGATCCCGAAGATGATCGCCAGTGCCCCCAGGATGAACCCGAAGAAACCGATGACCGGGATCCACGCCAGCAGGATCCCGATTATCGCCAGCACCAGAGCGGTGATCCCCATGCCGTTCTTCGGGGCAGCCTGTCCCGGCTGCTGATACATCTGTGCAACCTCTCTGTCGATTACGGACAGCGTGCCGCGCACGCTGTCCGCGACATCGCGATCGGGAGCGAAATCGTTTCGGGAGCGGCGGTAACGAAACGGCCACGACCGGTTCCGGACGTCGGACCGGCGATTTCGCGGGAAATCTATGCCCCGGCTCGGACTCGGGCTGGACTCACGAACCGTTCGTCCCACCCCGGTCGATCCGCTCCAGCTCCGCGGCGTCCTCTTCGCCGAACTGCTCCTCCAGCCGTTCCGGGGCGGCGTCCACGTCGATGCTCGCCACGTCGGCACCCCGCGCCGCCGAGATCGCGCCCAGTCGCCTGCCCGCCCGGTCGGAGGCGTACGCGGAGAGCTCGTCGAGGTCGAGGCCGAACGGTTCCTGATCGCCGGCCCAGTCGGGCCGCCACTGGATCTGCTCGACCGCGTGGGGCAGCAGTTCGTCCATCCGCTGTTGCACGAGTTCCCAGTTGCGCTCGTCCGCGGCCACGTGTCGGCGACAGGTGAACGTTCCCCAGGCCATGTGGCGGCGTTCGTCGTCGCCGATCCGACGAATCAGTTCCCGCATGCCGGGCAGGATGTCGCGCTCCCGGCATATCTTGTTCCACGCGTAGTAGCCGGTCAGTGCCAGTGTTCCCTCGACGATGTGGTTGTAGGTCACCGAGGCGCGCACCTGGTTGGCCGGGCTCGGGTCCCGATGCAGCGTGTTCAGCGACTCGGGCAGGGCCTCGTAGAAGATCGCACGGTAACCCGGATTCTCCGCCACGTACGGGTGCAGGTCATCGGTCAGGCCGACGGCGTCCAGCCAGAGCCTGAACCCCAGGGTGTGCTTGCTTTCCTCGAAGGCGAACTGCGTGAGGTAGATCTCGTCGGCGAACCGTCCCTCGGTGCCCATCGCCGAGATGAACGGCTGCAGGTCCTCGGTGACCGCCTCCTCACCCGCGATGAACTGGGCGCAGAGCAGTGCGACCCCCTGCTGCTCCTGCTCGGTGAGCTCCCGGAAGTCGGCGGCGTCGCGACTGAAGTCGATCTCGGCCGGGTTCCAGAACTTCGCGTTGCCCTTGTCGAACAGCCGCAGCGGTAACGCGTCCCAGTTGACGCCGCCCGCGCGCAGCGAGTGGAAGTCGGTGCGCTGTGCCGGGCTTCGGTCGGGTGCGGTGCTGCTCATGGTTTCACCTTCACGGGTTGTGACGAGGGCAACACCGAGTATTTTCGATACGCGTCAGTTCCGCGTCAAGGTTTTCCGTGTGCCCCGCACCAACAGCGAGACCAGCGCGATCCCCAGGCCCAGCGGACACAGCATCGCGCACGCGTTGAGCCACCAGGGCAGGTCACCGTAGCCTGCGGCCCAGAGTCCGAAGATCACCAGGATGACGGCCAGTCCGGCGCAGAACATCCCCACTGCCACCGGTATCACGACGTCGCGTGCGGGTGCTGTCATGTGACCAGCCTATTGAAGCTCCTCGCCCGCCCTCGCCGGGTCCCCGAGCGACGGGTGGCCCCGAGCGACTGAGCTGAGCCGTCCGAGGGCTGAGCCGTCCGAGGGATGGTTCCGTGCCGGGACTGCCCACTGATTTCGGCCACGCGGAGTGTCGGGGAACATCACGGGGCGGGATTTTCGATCGGGCGCAACGCAGCCTGTGGCGTTGTTGTGCGCCCGGGGCCAGGTACGCTTGAAATCGACGCGTCCTGGAACGCAATCGCCGCAACAGGCTCGCAGTGGCCGTTAGGGGGTGGCGTGTCCGGGGCGCGTTCGTCGTGCCGGAGCAGTTTCCGATCGGCGCCGACGCTTAGTGGCAACAATCGAATGTAGGTAGCAACGTTTCCCGGAACCGCGCGGTACCAGTGCCGCATGGCCGGGAACACGTATCTGACAGGGAACGGTGAGGACTGTGCCGACCGGCAGGGTCAAGTGGTACGACGCGAACAAGGGCTTCGGCTTCGTGACCCAGGACGGTGGGGAGGACGTGTACGTGCGGGCCTCCGCGCTGCCGTCCGGGGTTGAGGCGCTCAAGACGGGACAACGGGTCGACTTCGACCTGGCCCAGGGCCGCCGTGGTCCCCAGGCGCTCCGGGTGCAACTGCTCGATCCGCCCCCATCGGTGGTGGAAGCCCGTCGACGCCCTGCCGACGAGTTGCACGGCATGGTCGACGACATGATCAAGCTTCTCGAAGCCAGTGTGCTGCCCGAGCTCGACAAGGGGCGTTACCCGGACAAAAAGGTGGCCAAGCGGGTCGGTGGGGTCGTGCGTGCCGTGGCTCGCGAACTCGATCCGGGCGGCTCCTGAAGCTCACGCCGCCCCGCGTCCGAACGGTGTCCGATGCGAGACGGTCACGGTGAGGCGACGGGCCCGGCATCGCGCTCAGCTCGTCACCGGCTCCTGCTCTCGTGAGTTACCCACCACCCAGGTTCCGCCGATGACGAACTGCAGCTGACCGGTCTGGTTGACACTCACCGTGCCGTACCGCTGCACCTCCACCTGGTCCAGCCGTGCCCCGTCCTCGGGCAGCTGAAGAGTGTACGCGTGTTGCTCGTCCTCGCCGCTCATCACGCCGCTGCGGCCTCGCAGCCGCTCACCGGAGTCACTCAGGTAGGTGAACACCACCTGCCACGGCGCGGACGCGACCTCGTCGGGAACCGAGATCTGCAGCGGATAGCCCGCGGGCATCGGCAGTTCACCGGCGGCTTCCGGGGCCGGCTCGCCGCACTGCCTGGCGAGGCGTTCGCAGTACTGCACCGGCGGGACGCGTACGGACTCGCCGTGCGAGTAGAACGTCACGCCCGGTTCGTCCGGTACGGAACAGCCCGCCAGTAACAGGGGGGCCAGCATGAGCAGTGCTGTCAGTCCTCGGCGCACGCCGCTGACCTTACGACCCCGTGGCGCGGCCCGCCCGGCCCGGTCCCGCCGTGCGTCTCGGTCCCGCCGCGCACCGCGATCCGCCGTTCGCCGCCCCCGGACCGAGGACCCGGCACGCGCGATCACTCCGCCGGCACGAAGCGCACCCGGAACATCTTCGGCCAGTTCTTCCCGGTGAGCAGGAACCGCCCCGGCTCATCCGTGGCGGCTATCCCGTTGAGCACCCCGGCCCGTTCGGCCTGCTCGGCGTTGAGCAGGCCGCTCGCGTCCACCACAGCGGTCACCCGGCCGGTGTTCGGGTCGATGCGCACAATCCTGTCCGTGCGCCAGACGTTGGCCCACACCGAGCCGTCCACGCACTCCAGTTCGTTCAGCTCCGTCACCGGCTCGCCGCCCAGCCGCACCGACACGCTGCCGCGTTCGGCGAACGATTCCGGATCACGGAAGGTCAGCTCGTCCGTGCCGTCGCTCATCACCAGTCTGTCCGCGAAGGAGCACAGGCCCCATCCCTCTCCTCGGTAATCGACGCGACGGATCTCACCGAGATCGTCGCTGTCGCGCAGTATCGCCGTTCCGGACTTCCAGGTCAGCTGCCAAACGCGGTCATCCGTCAGGGTGATGCCCTCGCCGAAGAACCGGTCCGGCAGCCGGACCCGGGCCGACTCGCGCCCGGTTGTCAAGCTTTTCGCCCGCAGAACCGATTCACCACGTTTACCGGTGCTTTCGTAGAGTGTTCCCGAGTCAATTTCCAGACCCTGGGTGAACAAGGACGGATCATGTGGCAGAACGTGGATCACATCGGCACGCAGGTGTGGCACGCTGCCTTCGTGCCACAAGCCCTGTTCGCTCTCATCGCGGCCCTGGTAGCCGTGCTGTTCTGGTTGGTGCGGCGTTCCGCATCGAGAGATCATCAGGATCACCAGCGGAACGAGGCATACCAGCAGCAGCCTCCCGGTTCGACTCCGGCGTCCTCCGGTGCGGATTCCCCTCCCGCTGAGGGGGAACCGTCGGTGAGGTCCGATTCGAGTCCGCCGCTGCCGAATTCGCACCCCGAAAGCGTGGCACGCCCGGATACACCGCAAAACACGTGCGGCACAATCGGAAGTGTGACGCCTATGCCTGCTCCGATCAGCGACGTCGAGACGGCGTCCGCGCCAAGCACCGCTGCCGGGGGCGAGCGGCGACCCGATCCGAAACTCGCCGGGGCGGTGGAGACCGCGCGTTCCGCCGCCGAGGAGGAGGCCGTGATCGGCACCGACCCCACCGGCTCGCCGGTCCTCGTCATGGAGACGAACGGGGAAGCCGTCGGGGAGCACGTCGGTGTCGAGCACGAGTCCGAGCACGCTGCCACGCACTACTTCGAGACGACGTATCGGGGCTACGTCGGCTGGCGCTGGGCGGTGACCGTGGCCACCTCAGGCCCCGACGACCCGGTGACGGTCAGCGAGGTGGTGTTACTGCCCGGTCCGGAGGCACTGGTGGCTCCGGAGTGGTTGCCGTGGAGCGAACGGATCCGCCCCGGGGACCTGGGGGCGGGGGATCTGCTGCCCAGCGGGCAGGACGATCCCAGGCTCGCGGAGGGCACGTTGCCGGGTGACGACGATCCGGTGACGGAACTCGCCTACGAGGTGGGTGGCGGCAGGCAACGGGTGCTCAGCAGAGAGGGACGACTCGAAGCGGCCGAGCGCTGGGAGTCCGGTGAGTTCGGCCCCGACAGCGAGACCGCCCGGCTGGCACCCGGACCTTGCGGTAGTTGCGGCTTCCTCCTACCACTGGCCGGATCGATGCGAGCGGCTTTCGGGGTGTGTGCCAACTCGGTCTCGCCCGCCGACGGGCGCGTCGTACACGTCGAGTTCGGCTGCGGAGCTCATTCCGAGGGCGAAGTGGACACTTCCTCCACCATTCCGGTGGCGGAGGTGGTCTACGACGACACGTCCCTCGACTTCGAGTCCCGGGACGCGAAGTGAGAGCCGATCCGGTGGAGCGTTACCGGAAGTGAATCGCTCGGGCACCGATGGGTGCCCGTCGCGGGCTCGGCCGCCGAACGGCTGCGGAACGCACCAGAACGGCGCGTCGTCCCGGTTCCCGGGGCGGCGCGCTCGTTCCACCGGTGGGCGACCTCCGGTAACTCCGGCGAGGGCTTCGGCGAGTCAGTGCGCCGCTCGCAGCGCCGCCGTATCCACGGCGTAGGTGGCGACATCGGCGAAGTCCAGGATCGTGACGGTGTCCTCACCCACGGTCCAGGCGTCGTGACCCGGTTCGATGTGAACCACCTCGCCCGCCTTGACCACGCCGTAGGAGCCGTCGTTCATGGCCACGTGCAGGTTCCCGCTGAGCAGGTAGGCCACATGGCGTTGCTGACAGGACTCGGTACCAGCCAGCGGTCCCACGTCCCGCGACCAGTGCCAGCCGGGTTCGAGCACGAACCTCCCGACGGCGGAACCGTGCAGGTCGAACAGCTCCAGCCTGCCGTGCGGGAACTCGCGGATCTCGGTGGGGTCCGCGAACGACATCGATACCAGTGATTGCATGATCTTCCCCCTGACTGATGTTCTCCGGTCGGATCGACGTCCGGATGACGTCCGTGCACCGGGTGCCGAACCGGCCTTTCGCTCCTGGCCGCCTCTCCCGCGCGTGCTGCGGCGGTGACGCCCCGCCTCGACGTGGGACGCTCCGATTCGTCCCAGCGGCGTCGGCTCGCGGTGGTTCCGTCCGGTGAGCGCCTCGGCGAGGTCGTGCGGAAGCCGTCGCCGCCGTCCCGAACCGCCGTGCGGACCGGTCACTCCGCTCGTGCCGGTTCGATCGTGGTGCTCGTCGAACGTGCTCGGCGCAGCCGCTCGTCGCGGTGGCCTCGTCCGAGCCCCTGATCGCCGTCCGGTGAGCGGGTGTCCTCGCAGGATACAGTGACACCCCGGGAAAAGCCCGGCAAAGCGGCCTGTTCAAGAGGACGAAGTTGAGCGATTCAGCGGACAACGTGGCCACGGACGACTCGTCCGATCCGTTCGGCACGGCGGCGTTGCGCGCCGCCGTGCTGGATGCCTGGCGCGGCTCGCCCACCCGGTTCCGGGAGGACGCCAACGCGGAGGAGGACCTCCGGCTGGGCGGCTACCGGGACCGGCTGCTGGTCGAACTCGCCCAGAACGCCTCGGACGCGGCACGCGCGGCCGGGACGACCGGACGGTTGTCGGTCCGGCTCGCCGACGGTGAGCTCAGGGTGGCCAACACCGGGGAGCCGCTCGACGGGACGGGCGTATCGGGACTGACGGCGTTGCGCGCCTCGCCCAAACGCGCCGAGCCGTCCGTCGGCAGGTTCGGTGTGGGCTTCGCGGCGGTCCTGGCCGTAACCGACGCACCCAGGCTGGCCACGGCCGCCGGTGGTGTGGAGTTCTCGGCCGCCCGGACCCGTGACGAGGTGGCGGCGCTGGCCGAGTCGAGTTCGGAGACACCCGCCGCCGTGACGGAACTGGCCTCCCGCGGCGGTCAGGTGCCGGTCCTGCGGCTCGGTTGGCCGACCGACGAGCGGCCCCCCGAAGGGTTCGACACCGAAGTCGTGCTGCCACTGCGCTCCGACATCGATGGCGAGAAACTGCTGGACGACATGGCGGAGCAGGTGGTGGACCTGCTGCTGGCGCTGCCCGCCCTGCATCACGTCGACATCGGCGACCGGCACTGGTCCCGCACGGATTCCACCGACGACAGGGTCGTGGTGCACACCCCCGAAACCACCCGGCAATGGCTGGTCGAACGCGCGACCGGGGAGTGGCCGGAGTCCACGCTCAGCGGCATAGGGGTGGAGCAGCGCGAGCACTCGCGTTGGTGGATCTGCTGGGCGGTGGAGCTGGCCGGTGACGGTACCGTGCTGCCCTCGCGCGGCGACGTGCTGCACGCACCCACCCCCACCGAGGAACGGCTCTCGCTGCCCGCCCGGTTGTTGGCGGGTGTACCCGTGGAACCGGACCGCAGGCGGGTATCGGAGTCACCCGCCACGAGGGTGGTGCTGGAACGGGCCGCCGCTGCCTACCCGCTGCTGCTGTCGCGGTTGGAACCGCTCGAACGGTCCGCGCTGGTCCCGGAACCCGGATTTCCGCTGTCGGACACCGACGAACGGTTGCGCCGCGACGTCGTCGAGCGGCTGACCGAGGCCGAGTGGTTGCCCGCCGCCGACGGTTCGATGATCGCGCCCCACCGCGCGACCGTGTTGGACCCGTTCGCCCCCGAACTGGTCGAACTGCTCGCCGAAGTGGTGCCGGGCCTGCTCGGGGCGGACCTCTCGGAGTCCCCGCACGCCACCGCGCTGCGTTCCCTGGGAGTGCACCGCATGGGAGCGGCCGAGGTCGTCGAAGCCGTGACCGGGCTCGACAGGCCGGCGGCGTGGTGGCGGCGGTTGTACGAGGCGCTGCTGCCGATCGAGCGTGCCGACCGCACGGCCCGCGAGGAGCTCACCGCGCTGCCGGTTCCGCTGGCCGACGGCCGAACCGTGACCGGAGTGCGGGATCTGCTGCTGCCCGGCGACGGTGCGGAGGAAGCCGTGGCGGCACTGGCCGAACTGGACGTCACCGGGCTGCGGATCGCGGCGGCCGAGGCGGTGCATCCGCTGCTGGAACGTCTCGGCGCGCACCACGCGGGGGCTTCCGAACTGCTGGACGCGCCCGCCCTGGTCGAGGCGGTGCACAACAGCGTGGCCGACGCCCGAGCCGGAGCCGATCCCATGCGGCTGGCCGAACCGGTGCTTCGGCTGGTAGGTGAGACGGGCCATCGCGACTGGCTGGGTGCGTTGGCGTTGCCGGACTCCGACGGTGAGGTGCGCCGCGCCGACGAGCTGCTGTTGCCGGACGCGGCGCTGCTGGAAGTGCTCGATCCGCACGCCGTCGGTCCCGACGCGCCGTTGCAGACCGTCGCGGGTCACGTGGTCGAGCGGTGCTCGGCCGAGCGGCTTCGTTCCGTCGGGGTGCTGGACTCGTTCGCCGTGCTGGTCGAGGAGGAACCCACCTCGCCCCACGAGGGAGTGGCCGACGCGGAGGTCTGGTGGCGAGAGTTGGAACGCCTGCGCGGTGACGAGTGGCCGCCCCACCGGTTCGTCGGAGTGCGGGACCTGGATCTGGTCGCCGAGGACGCCTGGCCCGCGGCGCTGCGGCTGCTCACCGCCGACCCCGAAACCGCCCGCGCCCTGCGCGAGCCCGACGGCTACACCCCCTGGTGGATAGCCCGGTTCGCCGTGCTGGGCGGGCGTTCCCCCAGGCAATGGCGGCTCGCGAACGCCGAGCAGCTCGCGGGGCTCTACGACCCGGTGCCCGATGTCGGTGTGGACGAACGAACCCTGCGGCTCGTGGGGGTACGCGCCGAACTGACGGTGCACGACACCGCGGACGCCGCCGAGCTGGTGACGCGACTCGCCGACCCGGAGCGCGGGGTGCGCGCGGGACTGACGCTGGGTGCCCACCGCGCGTTGGCAGAGGCGGTGGCCTGCGACCGGCTCGATCCGGGCGATGTCGACCCGCCGCGAGCGGTGCGGTCGGTCAGCTCGGCGGTGGTCTCCGCCGATCGCGCGGTGGTGTTGGACGAGCCGTGGTTGCTGGGGGTCTTCGAACCGGCTCTGGTGGTGGCCGGCGGGAACTCGCACGAGTTCGACGCCGAGTCGCTCGCCGAGCTGCTCGATCTGCCGCTGGCTTCCGAGCAGGGTGTGGTCGAGATACTCGGGCAGGGCGTCACGCAGTCCTGGCAGGACGTGGCCAGGGTACCGGGCGCCTGCGAACTGCTCGGGATATCCGTGCCCCACGGCGAGGTCGAACTGAGGGACGGCCTGCGGGTGCGTACCTCGGAAGGGGAGCACCGGGTGCACTGGTGGGTCGACAACGCCGGTGCGATCTACAGCGAGCGGAGCTCGGACGGGTTGGCCCGGGCGCTGGCCTGGGCGGTCGATCGTTGGCAGGACCGGTTCACCCTGGCGGCGCTGCTGGCCGACCCGGACGCCACCACGCTGCTCCGCTGAGGTGCCCGCCCGGTGTGGTTTGCCGCCGCTCGGTTGCGGAGCGGCTCACCTTCGGGGCGGCGTCGATTTCTCGCGAAATTTCCGCTCCCGAGGCCGCCGTCGGGAAGCGACCATGCGGTTAAGCAGCGTCGCTACCCGATGTCGGGCCTCCCCGCAGCGAGAGCCGTGCCAGAGGTTCCGCCAAGTGAGAGCGGCGAAAGCCTGGTCGACAAAGTTCTGTTGAGATGTCAGCCGTCGAGTCCGGCGAGTCCCTGCCAGGAACCGCGGGACCCGCGCCGTGATGCCGAACGCTGCCAGCGAAAGACACAGTAGCCGAGCACTCCCAGCGCACCACCGGTCACACAGGTCCAGAACCGTACGTCGACCCCCGAGCTCGTCCAGCCGAGCATGCCGAACACCACGGCGGCCACCAGCCAGCACAGCGTGCCGGTGACCACGACCGGAGTCGGACCGGCGAGTTTGGCCGGCAGCGGAGGGACCGGGCGCATCTGTGGCGGTCCGGTGGGAGCGTCGTTGTCGTCCGCTGCCACGGTCGTCCTCTCCCTTCGATCGGGATTCGTTCGGGGCGAGACGCTTTCGCCGGGAGTTCGCGTCCGTGCTCGGTCCACGAGTCGAGGGGCGCGACACGACCGACGGGGTGCGCGGTACGGGAGTCGTCAGCCTACCCGTGCCGTCCTGTGACTGCCGCGTCGCGGCGGAATTGTCCGTTATTTTGCTAGACTAACGAGGTGTCTGAAACGGCTGAACGCGAGCGCACTCTGGCGAGCAGACTGCGCATCGCCATCGTTCGCCTGAACCGCCGGTTGCGCGCGCAGACCGAATCCAGTGTGACGCTCTCCCAGATGTCGGCGCTGGCCTGCCTGTGGCGGAACGGGCCGCTGGCACCCAGGGAGCTGGCCGCCCAAGAGGGGGTGCGGCCTCCCTCTATGACCAGGGTCATCGCCGCGCTGGAGGATCTCGGTCTCGTGTACCGACGTCAGCACCCCACCGACGGTCGTCAGGCCATCGTGGAGCTGACCGAGGCGGGCAACCAGCGCATGGAGCAGGAGGTCTCCGTGCGGGAGCAGTGGCTCGATCTGCGTCTGGCGGAACTCACGGACCAGGAGCGCGACACGCTCTCCAGCGCGGCGCGCATCCTCGAGCGGATGGCCCGATGACGCCTACCCCGCCGTGGTTGCCCGCGGAGCGGAGTTCTCGGCCTGCCCGGCGCCGACACGACCGGCGCCGCGGTCACCCGCGCTCGCTCCCGTGGACGGTGCTCGTCCCGTCGTAGTCCGCACTCGGTGTGCCCGCCGCGGCGAGCGATCCTGCGGGAGGCTCCGTCGACCGAGCCCCCGGTGGGGCGGCGCGGAGCGCCCCGACCAGCGAGCGATGCCCCCGACGAACCGAACGGTTGACCGCAGCAGATGTCCAAACCCGCCCAGCAGGAGTCCGACAGGCCGGAACGGAACAGCCGGTCATCCGCGTCGGATGAATCCACTGGCGGGCGGGCGCGCGGCGGGATGTTTCGTTCGCTGCGGGAACGCAACTACCGCTACTACGCCTCCGGGCAGGTCGTCTCGCTGACCGGTACCTGGATGCAGCGCGCCGCGCAGGACTGGCTCGTACTCGAACTCTCCGACGGGTCGCCGGCCGCACTGGGAGTGGCGGTCGCGTTGCAGTTCCTGCCGACCCTGTTGTTCACCCTCTACGCCGGAGTCATCGCCGACCGGGTCGACAAGCGTCGACTGCTGATCGCGGTGCAGAGCGGAATGGGGTTGTGCGGCGTGGCACTGGGGCTGCTCGACGTCGGAGGTGTGGTCGAACTCTGGCACGTCTACGCGCTGGCCCTGGGGTTGGGGTGCTTCTCGGCCGTCGACGCCCCGGTGCGGCAGTCCTTCGTGGTCGAGATGGTCGGGGCCCGAGAGCTGCCCAACGCGGTCGCCCTCAATTCGATGACCTTCAACCTCGCCCGCATCGTCGGTCCCGCGATCGCCGGTGTGCTGATAACCCTGATCGGTACGGGGCCGGTCTTCTTGATCAACGGGTTGAGCACGGGCGCCGTGGTGCTCGGCCTGTTGCTGATGGATCCGAGCCGGTTGCACCGGACATCGGGAGCCACGGAGGAGAGCGGCAGGCTCCTGGCGGGACTGCGTTACGTGTCGCGGAGTCCGCGGCTGATCGTGGTTCTGGCGCTGGTCTGCTGCGTGAGCACGTTCGGGATGAACTTCGAGAACGCCTTCGCGGTGATCGCGCGCAACGTGTTCGACCGGGATGCCGCCGGATACGGCTTGCTGATCACCGCACTGGCGGTGGGCACGCTCAGCGGCGCCTCGCTGGCGGCGCGTCGGGCCGGTGGTAGGCCCCGGTTGCGGCTGGTCTTCGGTGGTGCCGCCGCGTTCGGCGCCCTCGAGGCGGCGGCTTCGCTGATGCCCTCCTACCGCAGTTTCGCGGTGGCGCTGATCCCCGTCGGGATCGCCGTGATGACCTGTACCACGGCGGCCAACTCCACGGTGCAGCTTTCCGTGCACCCGGAGATGAGGGGCAGGGTCATGGGGCTGTACATGATGCTGTTCCTCGGTGGCAGGCCGGTCGGCGGGCTGCTCTCCGGTTGGTTGGCGGAGATCTTCAACGGCAGGGCGCCGTTGTTGCTCGGCGGCATCGGCGTGGTGCTGGCGAGCCTGGTGGGTGCCATCGTGTTGGCGCGGAGTTCGGAACGGGAGAGCGGCTCGGCGGGGTTGCCGCGAGAAGCAGGTTAGGCTAACCTAAATGATGTCGCTTCGTGGTGGGAGCGGCAGTCAGTTCGGGGACCGAGAAAGCCCCGGCCCGCGAGGCCGGGGCTTTCTCATTGGCGTGTGAGTGTGGGGTGCCCTGGTTGGGCGATCGCGTAGCCGGCACGTGAGTCGTCGCCTTGCCGTGTTGGGCCGGTTCTTGAGTAGCGGCCTACGCGGCGAGCGGCCCGGCCTCGCGACGCATCCGGCTCACGCACCGGGGACGATCCCGATGCCTCGTTCGTGGTCACTTCCCGACGGCGGTCTCAGTGGCGGAAATTTCGCGAGAAATTGACGCCCCAGCACGGCGGTATGGCCCCGGCTCCGTCAAATTCTCGCGAAATCGCCGCGCCAATGCGGCGATGCGGCGCCGAGTGCGTAAATTTCCCACGAAATCGCCGGACAGCTTCGACGCGGTGGCGAACTCCCGCCACGGAGCCGTGGCAGCGGAGCGCTCCGTCCCCAGGCAGAGAAAAACTCGGGTTTCCCTCCCCGGGGAGGGAAACCCGAGTTCCGGCAGTTCGGCTTGTCGGAGCATTCACTGCCGGAGCCGGGGGACGCGCGCTCAGATCCGCGAGTCCTTCGCACGCCAGCCTTGTGCGGAAACGCCCGCCTCGGGCGGGCCGGTCCGGGCGAGGCGGTTCAGGACCGCGGCAGTCGCAGCCCGTTGTAGCCGGCCCGCGCGTCGGCGAACCGCCGGGATACCTCGTCCCAGTTGACCACGTTCCAGAGCTGCTTGACGTAGTCGGCCTTCACGTTCTTGTACTGCAGGTAGTAGGCGTGTTCCCAGATGTCGAACACCAGCAGCGGGGTGGTGGCGATCGACAGGTTGGAGTGGTGATCGCGCAGCTGCTGCGTGATCAGTCGCTGTCCGACCGGGTCCCACGCGAGCACGCCCCATCCGTTGCCCTGGATCGTGGTGGAGACGGCCTCCATCTGGGCACGGAAGTTGTCGAAGGAACCGAAGTCCTGGTCGATGGCCGCCGCGAGCTCGCCGGTCGGCTTGTCGCCGCCGTCCGGGCTCAGGATCTTCCACCACACGAGGTGCAGCGAGTGACCCGCGAGGTTGAACGCCAGCGTGGTCTCCAACCCGACGATCGACGAGAAGTCGCCCTTCTCCCGGGCCTCGGCGATCTTCTCGATCGTGTCGTTGGCCCCTTTGACGTAAGCCGCGTGGTGTTTGCTGTGGTGCAACTCGTTGATCTCACCGGCGATCGCGGGTTCGAGCGCCGAGTAGTCGTAGTCCAACTCGGGCAGCACGTACTGCGCCATTGACCGTCTCCCTTTCGCAATGGGGTTTCGGTAGCAAGTCTGTCGCAGTTGCAAACTACTAGCAACAGTTTCGGCGCGCTCGACTCGGGTGGGTAGTACGAGGCGGAGCCCGGTGGGGCCCGGCCCGCTCCCGGCCCCCACCGGTGTGAACTCATTCCACCGGCCAGGTGTGTGCCGGCTCGCCGCTGTCACCCAGTTCGATGTAGCGGCGCAACATCTCCACCAGAGCGGGCTGTCGGTCACGGCTGCGCTGCAGCCGCATCACCGTCTCGCGTTGCCAGTCGGCGCCGGTCTGCCGGGCCTTGCAGCGCTGTTCCAGCACACCGAGGTGGTGTTGCCTGGCCACTGCCGAGACCCCGCACGCCTCCAGGCCCTCGTGCGCCATCGGGAGCAGCTTGCGCAGCACCAGCTCGTCGGCGGGAACCCATCCCATGCCGGGCCAGTACAGTCGGGCGTTCATCCCGTAACGGGCCCCGCTGTAGAAGTTCTCCTCCGCCGCGGCGAACGACATCTGTGTCCACAGCGGCCTGTCCTGTTCGGCCAGTGCGCGCTGCGCGCCGTAGAAGAACGCGGCGTTGGCCAGCATGTCGGACACCGTCGGTCCCGCGGGTAGCACCCGGTTCTCCACCCGCAGGTGCGGAACCCCGTCCACGAGGTCGTACACCGGGCGGTTCCAACGCCAGATCGTGCCGTTGTGCAGCCGCAGTTCCGAAAGCGTCGGGGCGCGTCCGGAGTTCAACGCGGCCACCGGGTCCTCTTCCTCCGGTTCCGGCATCAGCGAGGGGAAGTAGCGCACGTTCTCCTCGAACAGGTCGAAGATGGAGGTGATCCAGCGGTCCCCGAACCACACGCGGGGGCGTACCCCCTGGTTCTTCAGCTCCTCGGGCCTGCTGTCGGTGGCCTGTTGGAAAAGCGGAACACGCGTCTCCTGCCAGAGCGCCTTGCCCAGCAGGAACGGTGAGTTCGCCCCGACGGCCACCTGCACCCCGGCCAGGCACTGCGCCGCGTTCCAGTGCGCGGCGAAGTCCTCCGGAGCGACCTGCAGGTGCAGCTGTGCCGAAGTGCAGGCGGAGGAGGGCAGGATCGACTCCGCGTGCGAGCGCAACCGCTCCTGCTCCTGGTCGCCGAGCGGGGTGCCCGACATGTGCAGCAGTATCTCCTCGCCGCGTGCCGCGCAGATCTGCTGGTTGAGCAGACCGTAGCGCGCGGGGTGCGACAGCCAACGCGGATCGAAGTGGGAGCTCCGCAGCGTCGGCAGCGTTCCGATCATGACGAGTTTGGCCCCGATGTCCTGCGCCTTGCTGTCGGCGTTCGACAGCGAGGCGCGCAGCTCGTCCTCCAGTTCGAGGGCTCCCTGGCCTGCCAGCGCTCGCGGGCGGACGTTGAGCTCCAGGTTGTGTTGTCCCAGCTCGGTCGTGTACGAGGGGTCGTCGATCTTCTCCAGTACTTCTGCGTTGGACATCGAGGGGTTCATCCCCTCGTCCACCAAGCTCAGCTCCATCTCCAGCCCCATCTGCTGGTGGGGGAAGGAGAAGTTGCCCTCAGCCAGCATCCGGGCCAGCGCGTCCAGACCGCGCTGCATCTTGTCCCGGTATCGCTGCCGATCGCCCGGTCTGAACGCCCGACTGATTACGTTCTGCTTTCCCACGCCGCGTCACCCCGATCCAACGGTGTGCACATCGGCAGCTTCCGTGCTGGTCAGCGCCGGATTTCACAGTGGCACACCGGTGACCGCCCATGCCAGCGGCCAAAATGGTGGCACGATCTGACGAACGAGGGAGAGGCGTGGAGACGCTGTGTGTTCACGGGTGGTGTTCACACGTGCTCGGGGTTCGAAGCGAGTGCCCTCGTCGGAGCGAGCGCCGGACCGCGGCCGTTCAACGCTGTGGCCGTTCAGCCCGTGGCGGGTGCCGCCGCCCCCGTGCTCCGCCTGCCCAGGGTCAGGTGGACCGTCAGCGAGGCGAGTACCACGCCGAACATCACCAGTGCCATGGGCAGCGCCGATCCGACTCCGCCGAGCCCCACCAGCGGGGCCGCCAACGCCCCCACCACGAATTGCAGGACTCCGAGCAGTGCCGAGGCGCTTCCGGAGACCTCCTGGCGTTCGGCGAGCACGAGCATCGTCGTGTTGGGCATCACGAAGCCGAGGCTGGAGATCATAACGAACAGCGCGACGAGCAGGAACGGCAGTGGCAGTCCCGCGGACACGGTGACCACCAGCAGCAACCCGGCCACCGCTGCCGCGCTCAGCGCGCAGAGCAGCAGCTGGGACTCGGTGGCGATCCTGCCGACGAGCCGTGCGTTGATCTGTCCGCCCGCGACCAGGCCCAGGGCGTTGCTGCCGAACGCGAGGCTGTACGCCTGCGGGGAGAGTCCGTAGATGTCCTGCAGCACGTACGAGGAACCGCTGATGTAGGCGAACATCGCGGCCATGGCCAGTCCCGCCGCCAGTGCGTTTCCCAGGAACGAGGGGCTGCTCAGCAGTCCGCCGAAGATGCGCGCGGTGGAACCGGGTCGCAGCGGTTGGCGCCATCGCCTCGGTTTGGTCTCCGGGAGTGCCAGTACCGTCACCAGGAACAGCACCACCGAGAAGGACGCCAGCACCACGAACACCCCGCGCCAGGTGGTGAAGTTGAGCACCTGCCCGCCGATGACCGGCGCCAGAATGGGGGCCAGGCCGGTGACCAGCATCAGTGACGAGAAGAACCGGGAAGCCTCCACTCCGGAGTAGAGGTCGCGCACCGAGGCGCGGGCGATGACCATTCCCGCGGCCGCGCCGAACCCCTGCAGGAAGCGCAACGCGGTCAGTGCGTACACGTCCCCGGAAAGCGCGCACAGCACGGAGGTGGCGAAGTACACACCCAGCCCGACCAGCAGCGGTTTGCGCCTGCCGACCGAGTCGCTGAGCGTTCCCGCGACCAGTTGCCCGAAGGCCAGCCCGAGCAGCACGGCGGTCAGCGTGAGTTGTCCCTGCGCGGAGGTGGCACCCAGCTCCCTGGTCAGCTCCGGCAGGGCGGGTACGTACATGTCGATGGTCAACGGACCGAACGCGGTCAGTCCCCCGAGGATGAGGGCGAACTTCGCCTTGCGGCGCGGCCCGGAGTCGTCGGTGCCGGACGCGGCAGCGATCTCGGGGTGGTGCGTTTCTCCGTCGCGGTGGCTGTTCTCCTGCCCGGCGCCGCTCGGTGGAGCGTCACTCGGTCGCGGGTCACTCATGGGCCGGCCTTCCGTGATAGGGAACTCACACCCGTCAACCACGAACGTGTGAAGTCGGCTGGTTATGCCCATCTCGTTCGCATCGCTAAGTGAGTTCGGTCACGGACCTCGTTCCCACCGTGGCGAGGTCGACCGGCACCGGCCACGAACACAACGGCCACGAACACGGTCGTCGTCGAAGGTCACATCCCCTGATGCGAGGATACGAAGTGTGGCCAGGCTGATCGAAGTAACCGATGCGGAGGACCCCGCGGTCGACGACTTCCGCGATCTGACTACCGCCGATCGTCGTCCCGATCGCCCCGGTGGGCGCGGACTCGTGATCGGCGAGGGCAGGCTGGTGGTGGAGCGGCTGCTCGCCTCGCCCTACCCCATCCGGGGACTGCTCGGTGAACGCAAACGGATAAACACCCTCGAACCGCTGCTGCGCGAGCTCGACGTCCCCGCCTACATCGTCGAGCCGGACACGCTGGCCGGGATCGTGGGCTTTCACCTCAACCGCGGAGTTCTCGCCGTGGCGGACCGCGCTCCCGAACCCGATCCGGCCGAGCTGATTCGCCGTTCCAGCAAGCTGGCCGTGCTCGAAGGGGTCGTCGATCACGAGAACCTCGGAGCGATGTTCCGCAACGCCGCCGGGCTCGGCCTCGACGGGGTGCTGCTGGGACGCGGCTGTTCCGATCCGCTCTATCGCCGCAGCGTCCGGGTCTCGATGGGGCACGTGCTGCGTGTGCCGTTCGCCAGACTCACGGACTGGCCCGGCGACCTGGAGCGTCTGGGTGCCAACGGTTTCCGGGTGGCCGCGCTGGCTCCCCGCCCCGATGCCGTTCCGGTGGGACGAGCGGGTCTCTCCGAGGGCAAGGTGGCCGTGCTGATGGGTTCGGAGGGGCCCGGGCTGAGTGAGGAGGCACTGCGCTCGTCCGATCTCACCGTCGGCATTCCGATGTCTCGTGAGGTGGATTCGCTGAACGTCGCGGCCTCGGCCGCGATCGTGTTCCACGCCATGCGCTCCGACTCGTGAGGCCGCCGCGTCCGCGGGCCACGGGGTGATCTTCGGGCCCGGGGTGCCGGAGAGCATCGTCCCGGTGGAAGATCTCAGTAGGGGGACGTCGCGATGGTCGGGGAAACCATGGAACTCCGGGTCGTCCGAGGGCGACCCCTGTTCGTCGAGGCGGACGGGCCGCTCGGCCTGAAGCCGGAGCACGTGGGGCTTTCCCCCACTCTCTGCGCGGCGCTGTACGAATGGGCCGAGGTCGTGGAGCGAATCGGCCGCGGGAATCCCCCCGACGAACGGGCGTCGCGTGCGGTGGCACGTCGCGGCCGGCTGCTCGCGGGCCGCACGGCGGGGGAGTGCGGCCGTGCCGTTCGTTACCACGATCCGCTGACGGGTGAGCCGAGCACGCTGCCCGCACCCGGCGGGCAGCGGCTTGTCGCGGGCTCGGACCCGCGGACGGAAGAGCTCGATCGCACCGCCCGGCCCACCGGTGTGACGGTCAGCGTCATCCTCGCGGTGCTGGTCTCCGTGGTGCTGGTGGTGGTTTCGCTGGGGCTGGCCGAGGTGAATCCGCTGCTCGGAGTGGTGGTCAATCTCGCTGTGGCGGGCGGATTCGCCCCGTCGGTCTGGCTCGGACGCGCCGTACCCACCTGGCGCTGGGTGGCCTTCGGAGTGGTGCTCGGTGTCGTCGTTTCCTGGGTGATCCTGCCGCTGAGTCTGCTGGGGTGAGCCGGGCCTCCCCGCGCCCTACACCATCCGGGGGAACGAATGTTCGGCCCGGTCAGCATGGTTCCGTGTTGGGCCGTTGGGCACAATCGAGGGCATGTCACCGTCCGCGCGCGTGTTGTTCCTGGTCGGCCTCTTGTCGATCCTCGTGGCCCTGTTCACCGGGGCAGTGCTGCTCACGATGGACTACGTCGCGTGGATAGCGGGGACGATCGGCGCGGTCTCCATCGCGGGAGGGTTCGTGGCGAGGGCGCTCTCCCCGGACACCGGCGGCGGAAAGTCCACAGGGGACGGTGTTTCTCCCGGTGGCGGGCGCCCCCGCGGCAGGTTCATCGGCAGATCGCTGCCGGGAGTGCGGGACCGCATCTGGCAACGACACCTCGATTCGCGAGGTGGGAACTCCGGTGACGAGCAGCAGAGTCCGGAACAGGACTCCTCCCGCCCCTGAACCCGGCGTCCCTGAACCCGGTATCCCTGACTCCGGTATCGCTGACCCCGTAGTCGCCCGTCCGGCCCCGGCCGGTTCGACGCGTCGAACTCGTCGCACGTCGGCCGCCGGTCGCGGTCTCGCCGTCGGTCACCGGTTCGACCGCACGCCGAGCAGCACGTCCTCCCAGGAGGGGACGATCGGGTGGTTCTTGCGCCCCTCCCCGGTATCCGCGTCGTCCTCGACGTCATCCCGGTCCGCCGTCACGTGCTCGGCCTCGTTGTCCGGCCCCTCCAGGGGTTGTTCGGCCTCGGAGTCCTGGATCGCGTTTCCGAACTCGGCATCGTTCGACTGCGAGGTCGAGCCGAGTAGCGTCCCCGCGGTCATGGCGGGGATGTGGGTGGTTCCGACGGCGCTCTCGGAGAGGTCGAGGTTGTGCTGCTCGGGCGCTCCTCCCAGCAGCGGAGTGGTGGTCTCCCGATCGCCGGAGTGAACCTCCTCCTCGTCCGAGTGGTCCAGCTCGAGTGCCTCCCTGGCGAGTTCGGTGACCGGACGTACCGTGCGCAGTGGTCGGTTCGGAGTGGGATCGAGCAGGTCGAGCGCGTCCTCGTCCAAAGCGGCGATCGTGCCCCCCTGCGCGCCGGGGTGGAACGTCCAGTGCGCGGTGTTCTCCGTGCGGCCGGCCTGCCAGCGCAGCGTGACCACCCACTTGCCGTCCTCGCCGCGCCAGGCGTCCCAGCTGGTCTCGCCGTAGTCCTGCCCCCGCATCCCGAAGGTCTGCGAGATGATCTCGCCCAGTGTCTGTACGTCCGGCCCGTCCTCGCGGATCGGATGTGCCTGCTGGGCCTTCTCGGCGACCTGGGCCCGCTCCAGTAATACCGGGTAGGCGTAGCGCTCCACGCGTTGCTGCGGAATCCCGGCCTCAGCGGCGACTTCCTCGACGGAAGCGCCCGCACGAACCCGCGTCTGGATCTCGCGCGGCCGCATCTGGGCTTCCAGCTCGATCTGTACCTGCCCGAGACGGGTGAGGTCACCGCGGGCCGCGGCGCGGAGTCGCTCGTCGGCAGGCACCGCGAAGCGTTCGCCGTTGTCGGGATCCTCACACACGACGGTCTCGCCGTCCTCTTCGAGCCCGACCACTCGCAGCGCTCGCATAAGTGCCTCCCCGCGCCTCCCGCTGATTTTAGATCACCAAGCTATAACGATAACTCGGCGGGGGGTCTCCGTGGGACGGACGCGCCGAGTGTCGTAACGATGATCCTGCCGAACGGGCGTACCCCGTCGCATCCGTGGAAATACCTTGATTCCCCGAAAAACCGTGTGGTCTCGATTACCCGGTCGGGCCGCGGCGGGGTGTTCCATCGTCGCGGGCTCGGGTGTATCGCTCGGGGACGTGCCGGTCGAACCTCGGCATCGTCGCGGCGCGGCGGACGGTGACGCCGTCACCTGGCCGGAGCCTCGGCCGGGGCCGGGGTCCGGGGTGAGCGGCGCACCGCCCACCCCGGTAGTCGCGTCGAATCAGCCGAGCTTGCCCGCGATCCAGTCGATCGCCTGCGTCAGCCTGGTGACGTCGTCCGGCTCGACGGCGGGGAAGGTGCCGATGCGCAGCTGGTTGCGGCCGAGCTTGCGGTAGGGCTCGGTGTCCACGATCCCGTTCGCGCGCAGCGCCTTGGCCACGGCGTCCGCGTCGATCGAGTCGGCGAAGTCGATCGTGTTGACGACCTGGGAACGCTTGGCCGGGTCGGCGACGAAGGGGGAGGCGAAGTCCGAGGACTCGGCCCACGAGCACACCCGGCGCGAGGACTCACCGGTGCGCCGCACGCACCAGTCCAGCCCGCCCTGCTCGAGCATCCACTCGATCTGGTCGGCCAGCAGGAACAGCGTGGCGACGGCGGGGGTGTTGTAGGTCTGGTCCTTGCGGGAGTTGTCCAGCGCCGTGGTCAGCGAGAGGAACTCCGGGATCCAGCGGTCCGAGCCACCGATCTCGCCCACGCGCTCCAGCGCTGCCGGGCTCATCGCCGCGATCCACAGGCCGCCGTCCGAGGCGAAGCACTTCTGCGGTGCGAAGTAGTAGACGTCCACGTCGGCGGGGTTGAACGGCAGCCCACCGGCGCCGGAGGTGGCGTCCACCGCGATCAGCGAGTTCTCGGAGCCGGCGGGGCGGGTCGGGGGCAGCATCACGCCGGTGGAGGTCTCGTTGTGCGCCCAGGCGATCAGGTCGGCCTTCGGGTCGGCCACCGGATCGGGAGCATCGCCCGGATCGGCCTTGACGACGATCGAGTCGTCCAGGAACGGGGCGGACTTGGTCGCCTTCGCGAACTTCTCGGAGAACTCACCGTAGGTCAGGTGCAGCGCACGCTGCCGTACGAGCCCCAGGGTGGCGGCGTCCCAGAAGGCGGTGGTGCCACCGACACCGAGGACCACCTCGTAGCCCTCCGGAAGGGAGAAGAGCTGGCGGAGACCTTCCCGCACGCGTCCGACGAGCGACTTCACCGGTTTCTGCCGGTGCGAGGTGCCCATCACGTCGGCACCCTCGTTCGCGAGCCGCGTCAACTGCTCCGGCCTGACCTTCGACGGTCCGCATCCGAACCGTCCGTCGGACGGGATTAGTTCAGCGGGCAACCGCAGCGTCGTCGGGTCGATGTTGGTTTCGGCCTGCGTCATGCCGGCGCCTCCGGTCCTTGTTGTGTTGGTTTCGGCCCGTTCGAGGGCCGCTTGCGAACATGCACGAAGTTGGCCAGATGACCGGCGCCGTTGCCGGCTCAAGCACGGCTGGGCGCACACCGCCGGCGCGGTCGGACGGATCGCGCCACCGTGCCGCCGGTGTGAACCAGCCGCGGGCAACTTACTGCCTCCGTCGCCCCCTTGGCTACCGCGACGAGCCCGGTATCACCCGGGCGAAGCCGACCGGTGCGGTCGTTCGCGTCCGCCCGGAACCCCGGCTGAGACCGGAAAAGAGCTACGATCCCCCGGAACTCGCGCTGTGATCCGTATCATACTCGTGGAGTCGGTCGATCAGGTCGGCGCGGGCCCGGGCCACCCTGGAACGGATCGTGCCGGTGCGGCAGCCCGCCACCTCGGCGGTCTCCTCGTAGCTGAGCCCGACCAACTGGGTCAGCACGAAGGCTTCCCTGCGCCGTTCGTCGAGGGTCTCCAGCGCGCTGCGCAGCGCGTAGCCCTCCGGTATCGAGAGGCTTCGCGGTTGGACCCGTTCCGCCGCGAGCTGCCAGTCGTCGATGTCGGCCGTGCGGGGGCGGCGGTCGCGGTGCCGGATGTGGTCGGCGGCGACCCTGCGAGCTATCGACAGCAGCCAGGTGCGTGCCGAGGAGCGGCCGCGGTAGGTGGACAGCGAGCGGAACGCGCGCAGGTAGCACTCCTGGGTGAGATCCTCCGCGACGTGCGCGTCCGCCAGGTGCCGCAGCAACTGCCAGACCTGACGCTGCGTACCGTGCACGAACCTGGTCGCGGCGTCGGTGTCCCCCCGTTTCGCCGCCAGCGCGCAGCGCGTGAGTTCCTGGTCGTCCACGCCCAATATCCAATGAACTTCGGGCCCTGGCCCGCTGCCACGGTTGTTCGGCTCACTCGACCACGTAAGCCGCGACGATGCCGACTCGTCGGGCGTGAACCGTCGTTACCGTGGGAGCACGATACGCGTGTCCCGTCGATCTCCGGCACGGGAGCCGGGAACTACCGGGAGGTCGCCGACGACCAGCACGGTGTGGACTGCGTGACGAGTCTCGAGATCCTCTCCGCCGAGCTCGACGGGGCGGCCACCGAGGAGCAGCGTCGACTGGTACGGCAGCACCTGGCGGGCTGTGCCGAGTGCGAACGGCGACGAGCGGGTTTCGACGAGTTGCACCGGGCGGTGCGGATCATGCCCGCCGAGCCCGGCCCCGACGTCACCGAAGCCGTGCTGCCGGCCCTGCGGCCCCGGTTGCTGGACCGGCTGCGCGGTGAGGCGGGTAGGCGACCGCGAACCGCCCTGCGCTGGTCGCTGGCACTGGTGGCGGTGGTTCAGTTGGGGGTGGCCCTGCTGCAGCTCACCGGAGTCGGAGTTCGCGTGGGTGACGGGGTCCGGTCGACGATGCCGCACATCGATCACGAGACGGGCGCCTGGAACGCGGCGGTGGCGGTCGCGTTGGCCTGGGTGGCGCTGCGTGCCAGGCACGCGGCCGCGCACCTGCCGGTGCTGGCGAGTTTCACCGGCGTGCTCGGCGCGTTGTGCCTGGTGGATCTGGTCACCGGCCGCGTCGGCCCCGAACGGGTGATTTCACACCTGCCGGTGTTGCTCGGGCTGGTACTGGTGGCGGTGTTGGCGCTGCTGCACGGCTCGGACCGGGTGCCCGCCAGCGGGAGCCGGTCCCTCGACGGCGGTGCCGAGCGCGAGGTGGCGGAGAACACCGCCACGAGCGCGCTCGACGAGGGGAGGACCGAATCGTCCCCGCCGCCCGTGGCGCATCGGGAGAGCGCGTGAGACGTGACGGACGGCATGGTTCAAGCTGGAGGGAGTTTCGCCGGTCGCGGTGAACCGCACGAAAGGTGGTCGGATGACGACGTCCGCGGACACCTCAACCGAGTCCGCCGAACAGCAACGCGGCTCTGCCGAACAGCAACGCAACGTCGAGCTGGCCGTCAGCGGCATGACCTGTGCGGCGTGCGCCAACAGGGTGGAGCGCAAGCTCAACAAACTCGACGGTGTGCACGCCAGCGTCAACTACGCCGCCGCCCGTGCCAGCGTCACCGCCCCGGCGGGCGCCGCCGACGAGCTGCTGACCGAGACGGTGACCAAGGCCGGCTACGGGGCCGAGGTGCTGCGCCCCGCCGAGGAGAGCCCGGACGACTCCCGCGCCCGGCTGCGCGATCTGTGGCGCAGGCTCGTCGTCTCGGTCGTGCTGTTCGTGCCGCTTGCCGACCTGGCGATCCTGTTCACGGTGCTTCCCGAAGCCCGCTTTCCCGGTTGGCAGTGGCTGATCATCGTGCTCGCGCTTCCCGTGGCGGGTTGGGCCGCCTGGCCGTTCCACCGCGCCGCGCTGCGCAACGCCCGGCACGGTTCCTCCTCGATGGACACGCTGGTATCCATCGGGATCACCGCGGCGAGCGTGTGGTCGCTCTACGCGATGTTCGCGCCGAGCGGGGCGCCCGCCGACGCCTCCGGGCTGTGGTTGCTGCTCAACACGGACGGCGCCGCTTACCTGGAGGTGGCGGCCGGGGTGACCACCTTCGTGCTGGCCGGGCGCTACTTCGAGGCCAAGGCGCAGCGCAGAGCGGGTGGCGCGTTGCGCGCCCTCGCCCGGCTCGGAGCCAAGACCGCTCTGGTGCGGGACGAGGACGGCACGCACCGGGAGGTGCCGGTCGAACGACTGCGGGTCGGGGATCGGTTCGTCACCCGCCCCGGTGGAACCATCGCCACCGACGGGCGCGTGGTGCGGGGCGGCGCCGCCGTGGACCGCAGCTCGATGACCGGGGAGTCGGTGCCCGCCGAGGTCGTCGAGGGTGACGAGGTGACCGGAGGAACCACGGTCGCCACCGGCTGGTTGCTCACCGAGGCCACCAGGGTCGGCCGGGACACCCAGCTCGCGGGGATGATGCGGCTGGTCGAACAGGCGCAGAGCGGCAAGGCCGCCGTCCAGCGGTTGGCCGACCGGATCTCGGCCTACTTCGTGCCCGCCGTGCTCGGGCTGGCCGTGCTGACGTTGCTCGGCTGGCTGCTGCTCGGCGGCTCGGCAGAGCGCTCCTTCACGGCCGCGCTCTCGGTGCTGGTCATCGCGTGTCCGTGCGCGCTGGGGCTGGCCACACCGACCGCGCTGATGGCCGCTTCCGGACGTGGTGCGCAGCTCGGCATCTTCCTCAAGGGGTATCAGGCCCTGGAGTCCACCAGAACGGTCGACACGGTGGTGTTCGACAAGACCGGCACGGTCACCACCGGCAGCATGACCCTCGGCGAGGTGTACTGCGTCGCCGGTGTGGCGCGGTCCGAGGTGCTTCGACTGGTGGGCGGACTGGAGCACGCCTCCGAACACGCGGTCGCCGCCGCGATCACCTCCGCCGCGCGCGCCGAGCTCGGGGAGGGCGTGGAACTGCCCGCTGTCGAGGGGTTCGCCAACGACCCCGGACTGGGCGCGCACGGCGAGGTGGACGGACACCACATGCTGGCAGGCAGGGCGAAGCTGTTCACCGACAACGGGATCACCGTTCCGGAGGACGTGCGGCGACGCCACGCGGAGTGGCAGCGCGGCGGTAGGACCACCGTCCTCGTCGCGCGGGACCGGGTCGTGGTGGCGGTGCTCGGGCTCGCCGACGCGGTCAAGCCCTCGGCCCCGGCCGCCGTGGCCGAGCTGCGGCGGCTCGGGATGCGGACCGTGCTGTTGACCGGTGACAACGAGGCCACGGCTCGTTCCGTCGCCGAGGAGGTGGGGATCGGCGAGGTCGTCGCCGACGTGCTCCCGGACCAGAAGGTCGAGGCGATCGAAGGTCTGCGTGCCGAAGGGCGCCGGGTGGCGATGGTCGGCGACGGGGTCAACGACGCGCCCGCACTGGCCACGGCGGAACTGGGGCTCGCGGTGGGGGCGGGCACGGATGTGGCCATCTCGGCGGCCGATCTCATCCTGGTCCGCGAGGAGCTGACGGCGGTGCCGGACTCCGTGAAACTCGCCAGGCGGACGCTCGGCACCATCCGGGGCAACCTGGTCTGGGCGTTCGGCTACAACCTGGCCGCCGTGCCGCTGGCCGTGTGCGGACTGCTCAACCCGCTGATCGCGGGCGCGGCCATGGCGCTGTCCTCGGCCTTCGTCGTCTCCAACAGTCTGCGGTTGCGCCGGTTCACCCCCGCGTGAAATCGCTCCCCGGAGTGTTCGGTTCGGGGAAGCCTCCGCCTCGGGGTTCCCTCCGGGGAGGATCCGGGAGGTCTGGGGGTTTTCCCGGAAGCGGTTCACGAGTTCGATCCGTTTACTGGGGACAGTGCACAGCGGAGAGTCGCGAAGTCCCGCGGAGCGGGCTCCGGAGATCGAGATCCGCCCCGGCGAATCCGCGTCGAGTGGATCCGCCGAGGGCCTCGTCGCGCGCTCTCGGTGCTGTCGCTCGCCCGAGGTGGTCGTAGGGCTCGACAACCGGGCTGTTCCTTCGCGCGTCTTCCGAACGTCACACGTGGCACTCCGTGTCCGGAGCGTCACGTTAGAGTCAGTTTCGCAATTCAGATACCACAATGGGGGAATCACGTGAGTTTCCCGAACGGGTCGCAGCAGCCCGCGGCCGCTCCTTCGGAACAGGGCGGAGTCAATGGACAGCCCGGCTTCGCCGGGCAACTCGCCGAATCCGTACCGGAATCCGCCACCAGCGGATCGGCACTGGTCAAGGTCTACGGCAGCGGTGAGGCCGGAGTCCGCGCGCTGGACAACGTCGACATCGGCTTCGCGGGCGGACGCTTCAGCGCGATCATGGGGCCCTCCGGTTCCGGCAAGTCCACCCTGATGCACTGCCTGGCCGGGTTGGACACTCCCACCTCGGGTCGGGTGATGCTGGGAGACACCGACCTGACCGGTCTCTCGGACAAGCAGCTCACCCTCACGCGGCGGGACAGGATCGGCTTCCTGTTCCAGTCGTTCAACCTGCTCCCCACCCTGACGGCGGAGCAGAACATCCTGCTGCCGCTGGAGCTGTCCGGCCGCAAACCCGACCGGCAGTGGCTGAACGAACTCACCGAGTCGTTGGGCATCGACCAGCGGCTGCGCCATCGGCCCAGCGAACTCTCCGGCGGACAGCAGCAGCGGGTCGCGGTGGCCCGAGCACTGATCACGCGCCCCGAGGTCGTCTTCGCCGACGAACCCACCGGTGCGCTGGACTCGAAGTCCGGCGCGAACCTGCTGGAGTTCCTGCGCGGCTCGGTGCGCCAGTTCGGCCAGACGGTGGTGATGGTCACCCACGATCCGGTCGCCGCGTCCCACGCGGACAGCGTGGTGCTGCTGGCGGACGGCAACATCGCGGGTCGGATCGACGATCCCACCCAGGAAGCGGTGCTCGACTCGCTGCGCCGGTTGGGTGGGTGAGGGCCAGTGCTGCGCAACACCCTGCTGCAACTGCGGCACAACATCGGGCGGCTGACCGCGGCCGGGCTCGCCATCGTGCTGGGCGTCGGTTTCGTCGCCGCCACCCTCGTGTTCACCGGCACCATGCAGTCCTCGGTGCGGCACATGGTGGCGGCACCCAACCTGGCCGCCGACGTCGTGGTAGACGACCAGGTGGCGAGGGTCGCCGAGGGGAACGAGAACGACAAGAGACAGCAACGCCTGCGGAAGGTTCGGGACACCGAAGGTGTCGACGTGGCCGTCCCCAGGACCGAGAGCTACGCCAATGCCTCCTGGAAGGGCGAGCGGTACTCGGTGGAGCTGAACCGGCTGCCCGAGCAACAGGCACTGCGCTGGTACGAACTCGCTGAGGGCAGCTATGCGGACGCCGCGGACGAGGTGGTGCTCAGCGAGCGCGCCGCCGACTCGGCGAATCTTTCTCCCGGAGACACCATCACGCTCCAGCAGCCGCGATACGTCTCGCCTCGGGAGGGAGAGAGCGAGAAGGCACCGCCGAAGCGCGAGGTCACCGTCTCGGGGCTGGTCGACATCGGGAGCAACGTGCTCACGGGTGGCAGCCGCGTCACGGTCTTCGCCCCCCAGGGGCTGCTGAACCAACTCGGGACAACCGATTACCGCGCGATCGACCTGCTGCTGGCCGACGGTGCCGACACCTCTGCCGTGCTCGACCGGCTGCGCGGCAAGCTCGACGCCGGCCAATACGTCAAGGTCCGAACCGGACAGCAGCAGGCCGATTACGCGGTGAAGCTTTTCAGCGGAAGAGTGGCCGCCGCACTGAACGCCGTACTGCTGCCGTTCGGCGCGATCGCGCTGTTCGTGGCCGGGTTCGTCATCGTCAACACCTTCTCGGTGCTGCACGCCCAGCGCAGCAGGCAGTACGCACTGCTGCGGTGCGTCGGGGCCACCCGGGGACAGATCCGCCGCTCGGCGCTGTTCGAGGCGCTGCTGGTGGGGCTGGTCACCTCGGTGATCGGCACGGTGTTCGGCGTGCTGGTCTCGGCCACGGTGAGCTGGCCGCTGGGGCTGACCGACTCCCCGGTCGACTTCGGCTCGCTCGGTATCACCCCGCTGGCGCTGACCGCGCCCGTGGCGGCCGGACTGCTGGTGACCTTCCTGGCCTCGCTGGCCCCCGCCGCACGCGCCATGCGGGTCGCCCCGCTGGCCGCGCTGCGTCCCGTCCCGGACGAGCAGGCCTCCCGTCGGATCGGTCGAGCACGATTGGTGTCCGCCGTGGTGTTCACCGTGGCGGGCGCTGGTTTCCTGCTCGGCGGTGCCCTGCTCGGATCGATGACCATGGCGGTTCCCGGCGGACTCCTGGCCGTGGTGGGAGTGCTGCTGTTCACGCCCACGCTCATTCCCGCGGTCGCCAGGGCGTTCGGCTACCTGATGCGTTCGCTCGGCCCCACGGGCACGCTCGCCAGTGGCAATGCCGTGCGCAATCCCTACCGGGCCTCCTCCACCAGTACCGCGCTGATGATCGGTGTCGGGCTGATCGTGCTGCTGCTCACCGGTACCGCCAGCGCGCGGAACGGCGCCAACGAGCAGATCGACCAGCGCTACCCGGTGGACGTGAAGATCGCAGCCGAGGAGCGGGGCCAACCGGTTCCCGAAGGGGTGGGGCAGCGCCTCGCGGCCCTGGAGGGCACGGCCGCCACCGCCGCCCTGTCCGGCGCCAGTTTCGAGATGGAGCGGCCGGAGACGAGTATGCCCGAGGGAGCCTCCCGCGAGGACATTCCTCCCGCGACCTTCCGCGCAATGGGGATCGCCCCCGCGAAGCTCGCCGAGGTCTCCCGGCACGGTGCGGAGGCTCTCCGGCAGGGGACCGCCCTGGCGCCCTCCGGCATCCTCGACAGCTGGGGTTGGTCGGAAGGGGACCGTGTCGAGCTGCCCATCGGGGAGGGCTCCGCCACGTTCCGGTTGGCGTCCACCGATCTGATCAGGTCCGGCTTCCTGCTGACCAGCTCAGATCTGGCCGCGACGGGGGCCGAGACCAGCACCAGCGAGATCTGGGCCCGCGCCACCTCCGACACCTACACGCCGAGCTACACCGGCGAGCTGAACTCGTTGGCCGAGGAGAGCGCCTCGACGCCCATAGACGTCGGGGGAGCGGTGCAGATGCGTGCGCAGTTCACCCAGGTGCTCGACACGCTGCTGCTGATCGTCACCGGTCTGCTGGCGGTCGCGGTCATCATCGCGGTGGTCGGCATCGCCAACACGCTCGGGCTGTCGGTACTGGAACGCGGCAGGGAGTCCGCACTGCTGCGTGCGCTGGGACTGACCCGTGGTCAGCTGCGGGGGACCCTGGCGCTGGAGGCGGTGCTGCTGGCCGTGGTCGGAACCGTGCTGGGAGCCCTGATCGGAGTGCTGTTCGCCTTCGGCGGGGTGGCGGCGATGTTCGAGAACATCGGACTGCCGGTCTCGTTCGCCGTGCCCTGGACGCGGCTGCTGCTGGTGATCGCTTGCGCGATCCCCGCTGGTGTGCTGGCCTCGGTGCTTCCCGCGCGCCGTGCCGCGAAGGCGCAGCCCGCCGCCGCCCTCTCCGAGGAGTAGATCGGGCTCCGCCGATTGCGTAGCAGGTTCCGTGGCGGAACCTCCGGCACGGCTCTCGCTCCGGGGAGACCCGACATCGGGTAGCGACCTGCACAACGTCGGGTCTTCCTCGCGAGAGCCGCACCGGAGACCCCGCGGCGGTTCCGACCGCGAGGGTGGCGGTTCGGTCTGCGGGAGTGGTCGGAGTTCGGAACCGGGGCTCGCGCCCACCGGCGCGGCGATTTCGCGAGAAATTGACGGAGCCGGTGCCACACCGCCGCGGGGGGCGTCAACTTCGCGAGAAATTGACGCCCCCCGCGGCGCCGTCGGGACGCGACCGTGCGGGTCGCAGCGCATGGGACCTCTGGTGCGCGAGGCGGATGCCGGCTACGCGGCGGGAGGGGTCAACTCCCCTCGACATCGGTCCAGTGGACTTCGAGCTCGTCCCGGGTGCCGAAGCGTTCCAGATGGGTTCCGACCACCTGTTTGACCCGGTCGACCCCTTCCCGATCAGCGGCACGCGCCCGCAGCAGCAGGGTCCGCCCCTCGGCCCGCAGCTCGCACGTTCCGACGTCGAACTCCACGCGCCCGGTTGCGTCGTCGTGCTCGCTGTCGACCTTGTGCGCGAAGTGCTCGCACAGTTGCGACAGGTATCGCTGTGGTCGTTCGGTGGTCACTTCCGCCTGTGAGGTCAGCATCTTGTCTCTCGATCGACGCGGTTTCGGGTAAGGTATGCCTTGCCGAACTCACGTTACTCCGGTGTTCGCCGTGCACACGATCACCGAGCCGTCGTGCCGCGGCGAGAGTCCGGTCACACCGGGTAGGCCGCTGTCGAAGACCGTCGCTGTCGACGCGCGCCCGGCCGGTTCACCAGGGTCCTGTCGGATCCGTTCAGCCCCGGGTGGATTCCAGCCGTGCGAGCATGCCCCGGTAGTCGGCGTCGTCATCGTCGCCCTCCTCCCGGTGCCACTGCCGGAGCAGCACGACCAGTACCAGCAGCAGCGGAATCTCACCGCCGAGCCAGCCGATCAGCGCTCCCGCCTGCTGTGCGGCCATCGGATCCACCGACCACGGCAGGTCCAGCGTGCGGTAGTAGTTGCCCGCGATCGGCTCGGACATGCTCAGCACCAGCACCCCGAAGAAGGCCAGAGCGGGCATCATGCCCAGCGTCACGCCCAGTCGCGCCAGCTGCGGCACCCGTCGGGGGGTGCGGTCGATGCCGAGTATCGACCAGAACCACAGATAGCCGCTACCCAGGAAGTAGACGTTCATGATCGTGTGAGCCCAGTGCTCCTGCATGATCAGTTGGAACAGGCCGGTCGGGTACAGCGCGTAGAGCGAGCCCACCAGCAACAGCGAGGCAAGCACCGGGTGACTCAGCCACCTCGAAACGGGCGAGTCCACTATCCCGAGCAGCCATTCCCTCGGTCCGTACGGTTCACCCCGGCGCGCACGAGGTAGGGCCCGCAGGCACAGGTTCACCGGGGTCCCCAGCACGAGCAGGGCCGGACCCAGCATGTTCAGCAGCAGGTGGGCCGTCATGTGCACCCCGAAGGTGGCAGGTGCGTAGCTTCCCACTCCGGAGGAGCTGGCCACCAGCACCGCCAGGCAGCCCGCCAACCAGCTCACCGTGCGCCCCACCGGCCAGCGTTGCCCGTGCGCGCGCAACCGGCGCACTCCCGCCAGGTAGCTCACCGCCAACACCACTGCGGCCGTGCCCAGCAGTAGGTCGAACCGCCACTGGGTGACCAGCTGCCAGAAGCTCGGAAACTCCGGAAGGTCGTAGCCGATGAGCAGGTCCATGGCGGTGGCGTTCCGGTCGAGCAGGTTGGGCGGCGGAACGTGCGCCATTCCCATCGAGATCCCCACCGTGGTCAGCAGCAGCGCCAGCTCGGCCCCGGCAAGGCGCAGCATCCCCACGTGGCGATCCCGCGCGGACCGGGTGATCCGACGTCGCAACGGCACCGAGACCAGCCCCACCAGCAGCAGGAGACCGATCTTGCACAGCACCAGTGCTCCGTACTGGGTGTCCAGCCACATCCGGGCCGGTGCCAGTATCAGCGAGCCGATGACACCGGAGACCGCCAGCACACCCCAGCACGTCGCGGCGAGCTTCCGGTAACGCCGCGCCACTATTCCCGGGTTCGCTCCCCGCCTGCGGGCGTGGGCGAGCACGGCGAACAGCACTCCCAGCCACAACGCGGCCGCCACCACGTGGAAGACCATGCTGTCGGAGGCGAAGTCGTGCCCTCCGTTGGAGGCGGAGTGCCCGACCAGCACCGGAGGCAGCAGCGTCACCCCCGCCAGCACGGTCAGCCCGATCGTGGTGCGCCACCGCAGCGTCGAACGGCACGCGACAGCCAGTACCAGCGCGAGCAGCGCGGAGAGCAGCCACGCCTTCGGAACGTCCAGTGCTTCCAACAGCCCCGACAACGCGCCGGGCGTCAGGCTGTCGGTGACCGACTGCCCCGCCGAGTCGGCGGCGTCGAACACCGTGAGCAGCAACCCGGCAACGCCCCAGAGCCACGCGGCCGTGCCCGCGGTCCGCAGCGCCGCGTAACCGTCCGGCGAGATCATCCCACCGCGTTGCGGGACGGTGAAGAACGCGGCGAACACCAGACCACCCAGGCAGCACGCCCCGGCGAGGTCGAATACCAGCCGCAGCAGGTTGACGCCCAGTTTGGTCAACGCTCCCGGATCGGGGTATCCGAGTACCGCGTAGACGCCGCTGCCCGCCGCGAGTACCAGCACGATCGTGAGAACCACGGCGGACCCAGTACCCAGCAGCCCCCAGCGGGTCACCCCGGGAGCACTCGGTGCGGCTTCGTCGCCTTCCCTGCGGCTGCTCGGTGCGGAACCTGACATGAACTGACCTCGTGATCGGGGTGGTGGGCCGTGAATCGCGAACGGTGCCGGTTTCGGCGGTCCGGTACTGTTTCTGCTGGGCAGCATAGGGTGTCGCGGAGTCGGTCCGACGGCCCGGTCGCGGTGGCCGTTCGATGTCTCCGCCACTCGCCGCGAGCGCGGAGCGGGAGGTCGTGCCGAGTCGGGCCCGTGAAACGCGAGCCGGCAGGGTGACTACCGTCGACCGCTCCGCTGCTCGTCCTGCCGGGCCAGTCTGGCGAGCATCGCGTTGTACGCCTGCCTGGCCCGCTCGTCCTCGTCGAGGTCATCCGTGGTCCGCAGGCTCTGCACCTCGGAGTCGGCCTCGCCGTCGGTTTCGGCGAGCGCGCTGCGTCTGGCGGACTCCAGCCAGTTGCCGAAACCGGCTTCCGAGCCGTTGGCACGCATCCACTGCCGCACCAGCACCAGCGCGAACACGGCCATGAGCGCGTCGCCGAAGAACCACATGATCCCGCCGCCGAGCCGTTGGTCGGCCAACACGGTCAGCGTGCCGTCGTCGATCCACCAGTCGCGCATCCTCCCGTAGGCGGGGAACAGCGGATCGTCGGCCATCATCAGGATCACGCCGATACCGGTGTCCGGTCCCATCCCCATCAGGGCGCTGAACACCCGCAGCGGGTAGGGGAAGTGCTGCCAGCGGGTCGGTTCGGTGCCCAGCAGTGGCAGGAACGTCAGGTAACCCGCGACCAGGTACAACACGCTCTCGGCATGGTGCAGCCACGGGTTCAGCAACATGAGCTGCATGAACGGGGTCAGATGGGTGGCGACCAGCACCACCGAGTACAGCACCATGGTCCACGCCGGGTGGGTCAGCATGCCGACCGCTCGGCCGCGCAGGATTCGCGCCACACGCCCGGACTCGTCCAGCTCCGACCACAGCCGCAGTGGTTTGCCGTAGACGAGCAGGGCGGGGACCAGCATGATCAACATCAGGTGCTGCACCATGTGCATGGTGAACAGCGCGTGGCCGTAGACCGCGACGAAGCTGTTCATCGCCACGAACAGGCTCACCAGCCCGGAGGCGAACAGCCAACAGCGGTGGGCGGGCCAGGTTCGGCCCCGGCTCCCGCGTCGGAGTCGTGTCACCCCGGCGGCGTAGGTGACACCGAGCAGCACGATCAGCAGATCCCACCAGAACGCGAACTTCCAGCTCAGCAGCGCACTGGTGAATGTCAGCTCTTCGACATGGTGCACACCGACACTCTCCCGCATCCGGACGCCGCGTTCGCGCGGGCGGCGCCCGGATCGTGTCCCGGAACACGCGTCGCCTTCCGGGTGGGGCGGCGTAGTCCCCGGCTGGGAGCGGTTTCTCCCCGGTCGGGGGCGGTGTAGATTTCTCGCGAAATCGCCGCCCCACTGCGGCGGCTCGGCCCCGGCGGTGTCGATTTCTCGCGAAATCGCCGCGTCTACGGTGCTTCCGAAGCGGAGCCTCTACCACCTTCGCGGGCCGCCCCCCCCCAACCACGCCCGCAGCTCGCGCCGCCGCGGGTTCTCCCGTGCGGCTCTCGTGAGGACGCCGGAGACGTTGTGTATCGCTACCCGATGTCGCCGAACCCGCAGCGAGAGCCGTGCGAGAGGTTCCGCCACGTTACTCCCCATGATCACCGCGCGGAATCCACCTCGTGTGGCGTGAGCAACGCGCGTGTCCCCGGTGCGTGAGTCGGATGCATTGCGAGGCCGGGCCGCTCGCCGCGTAGGTCGCTACTCAAGAGCCGGCCCAACGAAGCAAGGCGCCGACTCACGTGCCGGTTAACCAGCCACCGGAGCAACTGCCGCTGTGCTCCATCAAACGGAGACCAGGGGGGAGACCGTGCTCCACCCCTCGACCTCACGCGGTTCACGGGCGCCCGGCCCGACGTAGCGTGCGGAGGGGCGTACCAGCCGGCCGGTCCGCTTCTGCTCCAGGACGTGGGCGGACCAGCCCGCCAGCCGCGCACAGGTGAACATCGCGGGCATCATCGGTGTCGGTACCCGTGCGAAGTCCAGGATCACCGCTGCCCAGAACTCCACGTTGGTGGCGATCTGCCGGTCGGGGCGCCGCTCGGCCAGCACCGACAGTGCCGCCTGCTCCAGTTCCGCGGCCACCTCGAACCGGGGCGAACCGAGCTGCTTGCAGGTTTCGCGCAGTACCCTCGCGCGGGGGTCCTCCGCGCGGTAGACCCGGTGCCCGAAGCCCATGAGCCGGTCGCCACGATCCAGGATCGACTCGACCACCGCGCGGGCGTCACCGCGCTGTTCGACCTCTTCGATCATCGGCAGTACCCGGGCGGGGGCGCCACCGTGCAGTGGCCCGGACATGGCACCCACGGCTCCGGAGAGGCTCGCGGCGGCGTCGGCGCCGGTGGAGGCGATGACCCGCGCGGTGAAGGTCGAGGCGTTGAGGCCGTGTTCGGCCGCGGAGACCCAGTAGGCGTCCAGCGCCTTCACGTGTGCCGGATCCGGCTCGCCGCGCCAGCAGGTCAGGAATCGTTCGGCGACCGTGCCGCACTGGTCCAGTTCGGAGCGGGGTACCTCGGGGAGTTCCTCCCCCCGGGCCGACTGGGCCGCGTAGGACAGCGCCAGCTCCGAGGCCAACGCCAGCTGGTCACGTGCTTGTTCCTCGGTCACGTCCAGCAGCGGGGCGAACCCGTTGGTCGGTGCGACCATCGCCAGCGCCGACTGCATGTCGACACGTACGTCGCCGTTGCGCACCGGGAGTCGGTCGTCGCTCGCCGCGCCGAGGCCGTTGCCGAAGCGGCCGTCGACCAGCAGCGCCCATACGTCGCCGAACGAGACCCGGCCCGCCAGCTCCTCGATGTCCACTCCGCGGTAGCGCAGGGCACCACCGTCACGGTCCGGTTCGGCGATCTCGGTCTCGAACGCCACCACGCCTTCGAGGCCTGGGCTTACAGCGGCTTGCGTGGCTTCGTTGTTCACTGGATTCGGCATCGTCGCCTCGTCTCCTTCGTCGCCGGTTGTGCCGTCGACCCAGTGCGGGCCGCGGTGGGGACGTGGCGGGGTGGTGTGGCACACGGTCGCGGAACGCGGCCGATGTCGTAGCGGTAACAGTGCACCCACTCGGTACGTGAAGGCAATCGTCGCGCCCGGTAAACGCGGAGTAATGAAAAAGATCACATCCCGTCCGGCCCGGTGGTCGCCTTCGAGGGAGTTTCGGAATCGTTTCCGAGCGGCGACAGCCGACTGGATCGATTACGAGATCGATCGGGACCGAACTGCGGTTCGGTCCGGCTTCGTTTTCCGTTTACCGTCGTTCGGGGCGTCGCTTCGCCTGGCGCGCGGGCGTTCGAGGTATCGCGCACCATTGCAGTTCAGTGCGAGCACATTTGACCCAGCGGTGGCGTCGCTTGAGACGTCGGTCTAGTCAGGAGGAATGGATGTCGCAGGCAAAGGCCACGTTGTCCGGGATGCGCGTGTCCTACGATGCCGAGCCGCTTCAGGAGTCGTCGCTTGCCACCACCTGGCACGAGCAGCTTCGGCAGTGGTTCGACGAAGCGGTGCGGGCGGAACTGGCGGAACCGAACGCGATGGTGCTGGCAACGGCGGACGCCTCGGGGATGCCTTCTTCGCGCACGGTGCTGTGCAAGGGGATCGACGAACGTGGCCTGGTGTTCTTCACCAACTACACCTCGGCCAAGAGTCATGATCTCGGCGCCACCCGGGTGGCCGCGGCTACCTTCCCCTGGCTGTCCCTGCAGCGACAGGTGAACGTGCGCGGCACGGTGGAGAAGGTCAAGCAGGAGGAGACCACCGACTACTGGGTCCACCGCCCCCGTGGTTCACAGCTCGGCGCGTGGGCCTCGCCGCAGTCCTGTGTGGTCTCCGGGCGTGCCGCGCTGGAATCCAAACTCACCGGTATCGAACGCAGGTTCGCCGATTCCGAGCGGGTTCCGGTTCCGCCGCACTGGGGCGGGTGGCGCATCCGGCCGGAGTACGTGGAGTTCTGGCAGGGACAACCGGACAGGTTGCACGATCGGCTGCGGTTCGTCCGCGAGGACGACACCTGGAAGGTGCGGCGGCTCGCGCCCTGACGCGGGTGTCGCTGTTCTCGGTCCTCCTCCGGCAGGGCGCTCGGGTGGCGGAACCTCGCGCGGGTTCCTCGCTCCCGGCGCTCTCCTCGCGCGTTGCCCGACACGGCGTCGGGCGGCCCGAGCGGAGGATTCGGTTGATCAAGGTGACAGCACGGTTAACGGGATTGATCGGCTAAGACATACAGTGGTCGTGTGAACGAACACATCCCGGCTACAGGTCACCAGTTCGAGATCGTTCACGGTGGCGTGCGGGCGGTAATCACCGAGGTGGGTGCCGCGCTGCGTACTTTCGAGGTCGACGGGGTTCCCTACAGCGAGACCTACGAGGCCGACCGACTACCGCCCGGAGCCGCCGGGGCAATACTGGTGCCGTGGCCGAATCGCGTCGCCGACGGCCGTTGGAACCTGGAGGGCGAACCGCAGCAGCTCGCGCTGACCGAGCCGGATCGGCGAAACGCCATCCACGGCCTGCTGCGGAACACCCCCTGGACGGTGGGGGAGCACACCTCCGCCGCCGTGGTGCTGCACGCGATGATCCCGGCACAGCCCGGCTGGCCGGTTCCGCTGCTGACGGCGGTGGAGTACTCCGTCGACGACCACGGGCTGACGGTGCAGCACACCGTGGAGAACCTCGGTTCCCGTCCCGTCCCGTTCGGGATCGGTGTGCATCCCTACCCGCGGGCGGGCGATGCGGCCACCGACGACTGCACCCTGCGGCTGTCCGCCTCCAGCGTGCTGCCGATCGATCCCGAACGGATGCTGCCCGATCGGCCGCCCCGCAGGCTGGAGGGCGAGGAGCAGGATCTTCGCACCGGCAAGAAGCTCGCCGGGGTTTGGTTGGATACCGCTTTCGGCGGGGCCGCACCGTTGCCGGACGACCCGGTGGGGCTGGTGCGGCACTCGTTGACCGACTCCACCGGTCACGGCGTGCAGCTGTGGGCCGATCCGGTTTTCGGCTGGGTACAGGTCTACACGGCGGCCGAGTTCCCGGAGCGTGGCAGGGCGATCGCGGTGGAGCCGATGACCTGCCCGCCCGACGCGTTGAACTCCGGGACCGACCTGATCGTGCTGGAACAGGGGCAGACCTGGTCGGCGCGTTGGGGACTCCGCCCCATCGGCTGAGACGCCCGGCCCCCGGTGGGAGCACCGGTTACCCGAGTGGGTGGGCACGTGCGAGTGCTTCCGGTCCGTCTCCGGGGGCCGAGGTGCGCGGCGAGTACGATCGCCAGGCCGGTCCGGGACCCGGCTCACGTCTTCGCCAGCTCGCGGCCGATCACCATCCGCTGGATCTGGTTGGTTCCCTCGAAGATCTGTAGCACCTTCGCTTCGCGCATGTAGCGTTCCGCGGGGAATTCCCTGGTGTAGCCGGCGCCTCCCAACACCTGCACGGCGTCGGTGGTGACCTTCATGGCGGCGTCCGTCGCGATCAGTTTGGCCACCGAGGCCTGCCTGCTGAAGGACCGCCCCGCGTCGCGGCGCCGTGCCGCGTCCAGGTAGGTCGCCCGGGCCGACTGCACGGCGGCTTCCATGTCGGCGATCATGAACTCGATCCCTTGGAAGTCGATGATCGATCGGCCGAACTGCGTGCGCTGCCGCGCGTAGTCCACCGCCAGGTCGAGCGCCGCCTGTGCCAGCCCCACGGCGCAGGCCGCGATTCCCAGCCTCCCGGAATCGAGCGCGCGCAGCGCGATGCGCAGTCCGTTGCCCTCGCCACCGACGAGCCGCTGCTCCGCGACCCGAGCGTCGTCGAGGACGAGTTCCGTGGTGGGCGAGCCGGTCAGCCCCATCTTGTGCTCCGGTTTCCCGGCTTTGAGCCCCGGCGTGTTCCCGTCGACCAACAGGCAGCTGATCTCCGTCTCCGAGGTTCTGGTCAGCAGGGTGTAGAAGTCGGCCACCCCACCGTGGGTGATCCAGCACTTGGTGCCGTTGACCGCGTACTCGGCACCGTCCCGCTCCGCGCGGGTTCGCAGGGCGGCCGCGTCCGAACCGGCCTGTGGTTCGGACAGCGCGTAGGCGCCCAGGGTGTGGCCGCCGAGCATCTCGCCGAGCCAGCGTTCGCGCTGCTCGCCCGTGCCGAACTCGACCAGCGGGTAGCAGGACATGGTGTGCACCGACAGGCCGACTCCCACGGTCATCCACGCGCTGCTGATTTCCTCCAGCACCTGGAGGTAGGTCTCGTAGGGCTGGTTCGCCCCGCCGTACTCCTCGGGGTACGGCAGGCTCAGCAACCCGGCTTCGCCGAGCAGTTCGAACTTCTCGCGGGGGAAGCTCTCGTTCGCCTCCGCGCGCGCCGCCTCCGGCGCCAGTTCGTTCCGGGCCATGTCCCTCGTGAGGTTGAGCAGGTCGGTTGCCTCGGTGGTGGCGAGAATTCGTTCGACTGGCATCAAAGACCCCGGTTTTCGTGCCTTTTAGTACTCTGTTGAGTACTCAAGGACTGAATAGAGTACTGTTGATGGCGTATAGTACTGCTGTCGAGTACTCGGCGAAACCGGTTTCGACCTGTTGCCGTCCCGAGGGGCGGTTCATCTCCCCGCCTGTGGCAGCCTCGAACGATGACTCATTCCCGTCCGGCGGAAACCGCTCACGAGCCGTGCGACACCGCCCGAACCCCGGCTGTGCGGGCCCGTCGGGCGGAACTGCTGGACCGGCTGTGCGAGCTGTTCCTGGCCGAGGGCTTCGCGCACTTCACCCTGGACGAGCTGGCCGGACGCATGCACTGCTCCAAGTCCACCCTTTACACGCTGGCGCACAGCAAGGAACAGCTCGCCGTGCGCGTGGTGGGGCACTTCTTCAAACGAGCCACCGTCAACATCGAGCGACGGGTCGCCGAGTGCACCGATCCGCGCTCCCGGATGCGCACGTACCTCAAGGCGGCGGCGGCCGAGCTGGCCCCCGCGAGCAGACGGTTCATCGCGGACATGGCGAGCAACCCGGCCACCCGAGCCAGTTACGAGTCCAACGCGAGGGCGGCCGCCGACCGGATTCGACAGGACGTGCACGAAGGGGTGCGGACGGGTGTCTTCCGCGAGGTCGACTCCGCGCTGGTGGCCGAGATGGTCGGACTCACGCTCTCGGCCATCCAACGTGGTGAGATCTCCGAGCGGACGGGGCTTTCCGACGCGGCCGCCTTCGACGCGCTCTCGGACTTCCTGGTGGGAGGGCTGTCCGCCTCGGAGACCGATCCGGCGCGGAGCACGGAAGAAAACGGTACGGAAGAAAGTTGATTCTCATCTGCGGTGAGGCCCTGGTCGATCTGGTTCCCGGTGAAGCACGTGGGGGCGAGCTCGCACCGTTGCATCCCCGACTCGGTGGTGGTCCCTACAACGTCGCCATCGCGTTGGGCAGGCTGGCGACTCCGGTGGGAATGTTCACCCGGTTGTCCCGTGACCGGTTCGGTACCGAACTGCTGAAGCGCCTTCACGAAGCCGGTGCCGACACCACCGAGGTGCAGGTGGGGGCGGAACCGACCACGCTCGCGGTGGTGGAGCTGGACGAGCGGGGATCCGCTCGGTACGGCTTCCACACCGAGGGCACCGCCGCGCCGCTCGTCGCGGACCCCGGTGACCTGCCCCCGGAGGTCGAGGCGCTCTCCTTCGGGACGCTGGCGATGGTTCTGGAGCCGGGAGCCTCGGTGCACGAGCGGGTGCTGTTCCGGGAATCCGAACGGGGGAGGTTCACAGCGCTCGACCCGAACATCCGGGCGGATCTGATCGAGGACCCGGACGCCTACCGGCGACGTTTCCTGAGCTGGTTGCCCGCCGTGGACCTGTTGAAGCTCTCGGTCGAGGACGCCGCGTGGCTGGTGGGCTCGGAGTCGGCGGTCGAATCGCCGGAGCTGTTCGAGGCGTTACGGGACTGGCTCGGCCGTGGTCCGGCAGCGGTGGTGCTGACCAGGGGCGCTGACGGGATGGCGGTGTTGACCGCGGACGGCGGGCTCGTCGAGGTGGCCGCCGCCGAGACGTCGGTTGTGGACACGATCGGGGCGGGGGACACCATTCAGGCCGCGTTGCTGTGTTGGTTGCGCAGTGCCGGGGCGTTGTCCGCTGCCGCGGTGCGCGGGCTTTCGGCGGCGGACTGGACCGCCGCGCTGAACTTCGCGGCAGCGGCAGCCGGGGTCACGGTCTCCCGCCAGGGGGCCGAACCGCCCTACGCCTCCGAACTCTGAACCGCGTACCGACCGACGGCGCGGCGATTTCGCGAGAAATTGACGGAGGCCGGGGCCGTGCGCCTCACCATCGCGGCGATTTCGCGAGAAATCGACGCCGCAGCGGCGCAGTGCCGAGCCCCCACCACGCCCGCGGGCCGAGCCCCGACCACCCTCGCCACCGGCGCCGCCGCGGTTCTCCGGAGCGAGAGCCGTGCGAGAGGTTCCGCCGAGCGAGCCACTCGGCAGCCGATGGGACGGCAATTCTCGGACAGACGTGAAAGAGGGGCACCCCTTGGGAGCCGGGGTGCCCCTCACTCACCTGTGGAACCGGCACAGCCACTCCTGGCGTGCCGATCGTCGACGGGAGTCCTCGTTTCAGAGCACGTCGATGTTCACGAGGAGGTCGATCAGCGACTGAATAATGACCACGTTGCTTTCCTTTGCTCAATTTGGCGATTGTTTTTCATGTTGCGGCCGCGATGAAGAAGTTAGTGGCGTTTCCGGGGTTTGTCTGTCACACGGAAGTGCAAAGTGATCAATACTCTCCGTGTTAGGTAAACACGCCGGGTATTTGCGAAACACTTTCGTGAAAAACATTCGCAGCATGTTGTTCGATGAAGATCACGCTTCGTGTTCGCGCGATGGCGCGTTGCTGGGTGTTTTCCGAGGCGAGGCTCTCGCGGTGGCGCTCCCGGTTGGCAGTGGATCTTGCTGTGGTGCGCAGAAGCGACCCGTTAACCCGAAAGAGTGTCGGTTCACTCTTTCGAGTGGGTGTTATAGCCCCGGAGCGAAGAAGTGATGTCGGTCACTTTTCGAGGGTTCGGTTGTCGATCAGCGGTCGATCTTCCGGCGCGAACCTCCGTTCCGCCCTTCGCGCGGTCGGCGTCTCCCACCTGCCCCTCTGCGCGAACCGGGATGTGACGCCGACAACTAGGGGTGTGACGTGTGCGCTTCGGCGGGATGAACAACGGGTGTGATCGTGGTCCCACCTTCCCGTTTCAGCTGACACCGTTGCTGCGTGAGAGGCCTCTCGCGGTCTAGCGTGACTACTGACAGGACCCCAACGGGGTGGTGCTGCGGCGGTTCGGATTGATCCCGGCCGGCGTGTGCGCTCGATCGGGAACGGGTGACCCCGGCGCTTCGGGTGTCGGACGTACCGCTGGTCGGCGGCAGTACCCCCCAGACTGAGCGCGAGAGGTTCGGAGAATGCCCGACGACGCGACCGCCAAACGCACTGTCGCGCTGCGCTACGACGCCGGCGAGCACGAAATGGGCGTGACCGCTCCCACCGAAGGCGCGCCCGGTGTCAATTTGGACAAGTTGATGGCCAAAACCGGTTTGGTGACGCTCGATCCGGGCTTCGTCAACACCGCGGCCTGCGAATCCGACATCACCTACATCGACGGCGATGCCGGGATTCTGCGCTACCGGGGCTATCCCATCGAGGAACTCGCGGACAAGTCGAACTTCGTCGAGGTCAGCTATCTGCTGATCTACGGCGAGCTGCCCACCGCGGAGCAGTACGAGAACTTCGCCGACCGGGTCCGCAGGCACACGCTGCTGCACGAGGACCTGCGCAAGTTCTTCGACGGGTTCCCCAGGGACGCGCACCCCATGCCGGTGCTCTCCTCGGCGGTCTCGGCGCTGTCCACCTTCTACCAGGACAGCCTGAATCCGTTCGACCGGCAGCAGGTCGAGCTTTCCACCCACCGGTTGCTCGCCAAGCTGCCGACGATCGCGGCCTACGCGTACAAGAAGTCCGCCGGTCAGCCGTTCCTCTACCCCGACAACTCGCTCGGGCTGGTGGAGAACTTCCTGCGGATGACGTTCGGTTTCCCCGCGGAGCCGTACGAGGTCGATCCGACCATGGCCCGTGCGCTGGACCTGCTGTTCATCCTGCACGCGGATCACGAGCAGAACTGCTCCACCTCGACCGTTCGGATGGTCGGCTCCTCCGAGGCGAATCTGTTCGCCAGCATCTCGGCCGGTATCAACGCCCTGTTCGGGCCGCTGCACGGCGGCGCGAACAGCGCGGTGCTGGACATGCTGGAGGGGATCCGCGCCGACGGCGGGGACGTCGACTCCTTCGTGTCCCGGGTGAAGAACAAGGAGCCCGGCGTCAAGCTCATGGGCTTCGGGCACCGCGTCTACAAGAACTACGATCCGCGTGCCCGGATCATCAAGAAGACGGCCGACGAGGTGCTGGAAAAGCTCGGCTCCAACGATCCGTTGCTGGACATCGCGCGCAAGCTCGAGGAGCGCGCGCTCTCCGACGACTACTTCATCGAGCGCAACCTCTACCCGAACGTGGACTTCTACACCGGCCTGATCTACAAGGCCATGGGCTTTCCCACCAAGTTCTTCACCGTGCTGTTCGCCCTCGGGCGGCTGCCGGGCTGGATCGCCCACTGGCGCGAGATGCTGGACGACCCCGCCCGCAAGATCAGCAGGCCGCGTCAGGTCTACACCGGCCAGGCGCAGCGTGCCTACGTGCCGATGAACGAGCGCTGAATCCTTCTCGGAATCCTGTTGCGCTCCGGTGCACCGAACGGGCCGCTCGGATGGTCGAGCGGCCCGTTCGCTCGTTCGTGCCCGCCGACACGCTCCTCAGGGGTTCGTCAGGAAGCCCGCAGCGCGTCCTTGAGCCGAACCCTGGCTCCGGTGCGCAGCACCGCGTTCGAGTAGATCCGGCCGCCCAGCCACAGCACGGCCGCGCTCGCCACCAGTGAGAGCACCACCGAGAGCGCCCCCTGCCACAGCGGCACACCGCCGAGCGCCACCCGCATCGGCATCAGCATGGGGGAGAAGCCCGGAACCATCGACAGCACCGTCCCGGCGGTGCCGTCGGGGTTGTTCGGCAGTACCGACACCCCGACGAAGAACGGCACGATCAGCATCATGATCACCGGGGTTATCACGCTCTGCAGATCCTCCTGGCGTGAGACCAGTGAGGAAGCCGCCGCGAGCATCGTCGCGTAGAGCGTGAAGCCGAGCAGGAACCACAGCACCGCCCAGCCGAGCAGTCCCGCCACGGTGAAGGTGGGCAGGGTCAGTACGGCTGTGGCGGTGGCAGCGGCGAATCCGAGCACCCCGATCACCGCGAACTGGATCAGCCCGGTGATCCCGATCCCGACGATCTTTCCGGCCATCAGCTCGGTGCTGCGGATGGTCGCCAGCAGCACCTCCACGACCCTGCTGGACTTCTCCTCCACGACGCCCTGCGCGATCATCTGGCCGGTCATGATCAGGAACATGTACAGCAGGAAGGTGGAGATCATCGCGATGATCAGCCGCTGGGCCTTCTCCGCGTCGGAGATCCCGGCCATCGGGCCGTCCGCCGCGTCCTGCGATTGCCCCATCGAAATGATCGCCACTTCGCCCTGACCGGCCCGGTCGCGCACCGCCTGGGGATCCAGGCCCGCGTCCGACATCTCGGCGTCGAGCTGGTTGTTGTAGGTGATCGTGGTGAGCGCTCTTTCCAGGTGCGGGAAGACGTGCTGTTCCACGAACAGCTCCGGAGCGGTGGGGGTTCCCGCGACCACTCCGTCGAGTTCGCCCTCGTGCACCAGGTTCTTGCCCATCTCGGTGTCGGCGACCTTCCGGATGCTGATGGCGGGTCGGTCCACCCCCGCTTTTCGCTCCAGGGACTCGGCGAGCCCGTTCGCGGACGGTGTGATCCCCAGTCGAGTCGTGCTGTCCGAGGCGCTCAGGTCGTCCTCGGGTGCGTTCGAAGCGCCCGCGAAGAGCATCACCACCGGGAACGCCAGCACCAGCAGTGCCATGAGCAGCGTTCCCAGTACGAACGCCCGGGTTCGCACCCTGGTCTGCAGTTCGCGTCGGGCGACCAGCCACACGGTGTGCAGTGTCCGTTTCACTCGTCGGGCTCCTCGGTTACGGCGTCGCGGAACAGATCGGTCAGGCTGGGACGGGTTCTGCTGAACTCGTGCACCGGGCCGGTTTCCAGCGCGGCACGCAGCACCCGCTGATCGTCGGCCGTGTCGTCGAGCCGCAGTGTGGTGTGCCCGTTCTCGCTGCTCTCGACGTTCACGCCGGGCAGCCCTTCCGCCCAGTCGGCCGGTGCCTCCGGCGCGTGCACGTTCAACCGCACCGGGCCGCTGGACCGCAGTTCCTCGACGGTGCCGTCGGCGATCATTCTGCCGCGGCGCACGATGCCCACCCGGTCGCACAGCCGCTGCACCAGTTCGAGCTGGTGGCTGGAGAACACCACCGGAACACCGCGGTCGCGCATCTCACGCAGCACGGTGCTCATCACTTCGACGGCCACGGGGTCGAGGCCGGAGAAGGGCTCGTCGAGGATCAGGACAGCCGGATCGTGGATCAGCGCGGCGGCCAGCTGCACCCGCTGCTGGTTTCCCAGACTGAGTTTCTGCAGCTGGTCCCCGCGGCGTTCGGACAGCTCCAGCCGTTCGGTCCACCAGTTCGCGGCGCGGTCGGCCGCCGCGCGTTCCATGCCGTGCAGCTCGCCCAGGTACCGCAGCTGTTCCAGCACCTTCATCTTCGGGTAGAGCCCGCGTTCCTCCGGCATGTAGCCGATCCGGCTGCGTGTCATCCGGTCGACGGGCGCGTCGTCGTAGCGCACCTGCCCCGAGTCCGCCGCGAGCACACCCAGCGCGATCCGCATGGTGGTGGTTTTCCCGGCGCCGTTGCTGCCGACGAACCCCAGCATCTCCCCGCTTCGCACGGTGAGTGACATCTCGTCGAGGGCCACGACGTCCCCGTAGCGTTTGGAGATCCGGTCGATCTCCAGCGCGCCTTCGGGCACGGAATTCTCCTTCGGTTGTCGTTGACGACGGTGTTCCGCCGTCAGGCACGCGTGTCGTGCTGTGCTCCGCGCACCGGTGTCGTCCGAACGTGGCTACGCACCACACGCGAGTTCGGTTTCGAATCTTCACCCTATCGGTGGAAACGCGACTGTTGGGGGCTTTCGCGTCGCTCCGTTACCGGCCGGGAAGGCCCGGTCCCGGCGAGGCTGGGGGAGAGCTCCGCGACGCGTTCCGCTGTCCGTGACCCGGCGGCTATCAGTCGTAAGGGGATGGTAGGGCCGCAGAGCGGCGGCGATTTCTCGCGAAATCTCCGCGAGGGTGGGGCGCACGGCCCCGGTCTCCGTCAATTTCTCGCGAAATCGCCGGGCCGGGAGGCGATCCGGATCAGTGGTACACCCCGCGCAGCGCCCTGGTCACCAGATCGGCCACCCGGGGCAACGCCCTGGCGCGGACCTCGGGGGGCAGGCCGGGGCGCACTCTGCGGTCGAGCACGTCGGCCGCGTTCATCGCCCCCTCGTGCCGTACGGCCCAGACCACCTCGACGGCGCTGGTCGAGAGCTCGGGAACGATCGGTTCGCGCAGCGTCGGGTCGAGCTCGGTTATCGCCGACACACGTTCGGCCTCGGTGCCGTAGCGGTCGATCAGCCGTCGCTCCGCATCCAGTTCGGCGAGTTTCCCCCGGTCCGTGGCACCCACCAGCGGCGTCTTCGCCGTGCGGCTGTTCCCGGCGCGGAGTCCGCAATCACGCACGGCCCTGTCGACGGCCTCGACGGCGGCCGTGCGGTACGGCGCGAGAGCACCTCGCAGCACGCTGATGACTCCGGCGGGTGAGGTGTGCACGTGATGCTCCCGCTTCCGGGAATCCGACAGTGCCTCCAGCGTGGCACCCCCTGTCCCGCGCGCGGAGCCTCCCCGGCCGTCGGTTCGCCGAGGGACCGCGTGCGATACCACCTGGCCGTCCAGCGAGTGCGCCGCACGTGCCGCCGGACCGAGCAGCCCGGCTGCTGCCGCGAGCAGGCCGCTCGTCTCGGAATCGCTCGGCTCCGGCCGTCCCGTGGCTTCCGGGGGAGTGCCGCCGAGTTCGACGCTGCCTGCCGTGACCAGCAGCCGGTTCCCCGGCTGTGGGACGCACCGCACGGCTTTACCGGAGCCCTCGGCCCGCGGTGCGATCAGCCCGGTCGCGGTGGCCCCCACGGCCGCGGCATCGAGCACGACCCCCGGCGTCCGGAAGGTGTTCAGCGGTGGGCGATCGACCAGTTCGGCCGAGCGCGGACCGGTGGCGTTGATCACGGCGCGGGCCCTCAACCGGATCTCGGAGTCCCCGAGCCGGTCCAGCACGTCCGCCCCGTCCCGGTGCAGTCGGATCGCACGGACCCTGGTGAGCACGCGTGCGCCGAGTCCGGCGGCAGTGCGCGCCAGTGCCACCGCCAGCCTCGCCTCGTCCGGCTGCTGGACCCCGAACTCCAGCAGCCCGCCCCGCAGTCCCGGCACGGACAGCCCGGGAGCCAGTGCGCGTGCTTCCGGGGCGGGAATCCGGCGTGGTGCCGGAAGCGTGGTAGCCGGGGTGCCCGCCGCCACGCGCATCGCGTTCGCGCTGTTCGAGTGGGCCAGCAACCCCAGCTCCGCGCGGCGCGGCACTCCGCTGTCCAGCGGTACGAGCAGCGGCAACGGGCGCACCAGGTGCGGCGCGGTGGTGCGCAGCAGCACTTCGCGCTCCACGGCGTCGCGGCGTGCCCGGACGAGTTCCGCCGGACGGCCGTCGTGGGGACGACCGTCCGGCAGGATGTCCGACCACCGTGGGCAGTGGTTCGCCAGGTCCTCGGCCTCGACCAGCGCGACCGACAGCCCCCGCCCCGCCGCGTCGAGGGCCGCGGCGGTGCCGGTGACCCCGCCGCCCACGACCAGCACGTCCGGACGCGCCCCGGCGGCCAGTTCCGCGAGTTCCGCGTCGCGTCTGGCCGCGTGCAACGACGTGGCGCGCGGGGAAGTGCCGCTCGGTGAGTCGGTCATGATCACGTCAGTCCCGTTCCGGCGGGGTGGCGCTGTTCAGGAGCCGGACCAACGCGGCAGGGCGCCGACTCACGGGCGGGCCACCGGACCACTTACGCGGAGTCCGTTGTGAACTCTCAGACGTTGACGATCATCTTGCCGGTGTTGTCCCCGCGAAGCACTCCGAGGAACGCCTCGGGAGCGTTGCGCAGCCCGTCCACCGTGGTCTCCTCGTAGTGCAGCTTGCCCTCCCGGACCAGCGGGGCGACGTGCTCGAAGAAGTCCCGTTTGCGGTGACCGTTGTCGTTGACGATGAAGCCCCGCATGCTCAGCCGCTTGGTCACGAACTGGAACATGTTGCGCGGGCCGGGCTGCGCCTCGGTGACGTTGTACTGCGAGATCGCACCACAGGCGGCGATGCGACCGAAGTCGTTCATCGCGCCGATGGCGGCCTCCAGGTGGTCACCACCGACGTTGTCGAAGTAGACGTCGATGCCGTCCGGAGCGGCCTCGCGCAGCTGCTCGGCCACCGGGCCGTCCTTGTAGTTGAACGCCGCGTCGAAGCCCAGGTCCTCGGTGAGGTGGCGGACCTTCTCGGCCGAACCGGCGCTGCCGATCACGCGCTTGGCACCGTTCAGCTTCGCGAGCTGCCCCACCAGCGAGCCCACGGCGCCCGCCGCGCCGGAGACGAACACGGTGTCGCCCTCCTGGAACTCGGCCTTGTCCATCAGGCCCACGTAGGCCGTCAGGCCGGGCATGCCGAGGACACTCAGGTAGGCGTTCGGCGGGGCCTCGTCGGAGACCGTGGTCGCCTGCGACTCGTCCACCAGGGCGTACTCCCGCCAGCCGAGGCTGTGCAGCACGAGCTGGCCCGCCTCGAACTTCTCCGAGGCGCTGACCACGACCTCGCCGACGGCGCCGCCGTCCAGCGGCTTGCCGACCTCGAAGGGGGCGACGTAGGACTTGGCCGCGCTCATTCGGCCCCGCATGTAGGGGTCGACGCTCATCACCTTGTTGCGCACCAGAAGCTGTCCCGTCTCCGGCTGGGGGACGGGTGCTTCCGCGACCTCGAAGTTGTCGTGGGTGGGCCACCCCTGCGGACGGGATGCCAGCCGGATTTCCACGCCCGTGGTCGGGACGGATGAGTCGCTCACGAGAACCTCCATATGCGGAACTAGTTAGTACCGTAATTTTACCCGTACTGCCGGGGTGTCGCCATGTGGCGAGCCCGCGTGGTGCGATCGTACCGACCGGTCGGTCGGGAGTGGATCGACCGCCCGTCGGCTACCCGAGGTGTCGTCAGTGGAGGTCGTGGTATCTGCTCGGGATTAATAGTCCAAGCGTCCGGATTTCACAGTGTCGATGAAAGCCAGCCAGCTTCCCGGGCCCAGTACGAGCGGACCGAGATTTCGGTTCTTGGTGTCGCGTACCAAGCGGGAACCTTCGTTCGACGACGCGATCTCCAAACAGTTCCCGGTTCCGGTGCTGTGGCTGCTTTTTCGCCATGCTCGACTCGACAGTCCGGTCCGTGGGTCGTTGCTCAAGACAGCTCCTCGAACACGTTGTGGCCGAGATCCAGTGATTCGCGAGGAGAAAGGTTTGACTCCGTGCCGAGGCCAGCGGGGTGCGGATAACTACGTATCACGCCGTCGAACACGTGCTGGCTACCGCTCCCGGCGACTGATCCAACCGGTTGGGATCCAGTTCGGCGCGGACCAGCGCCCCTGCTCCAGCTCCCCGTAGAGGTCCAGGTAGGCCCGCTGCACGGACCTGATCGCGTCCTCGGCGCCGGCGGGCTCGGCCGTGGTGTCCGGCGCGGGCAGCTGCGTCACGCGCAGCCAGCGTTCCTCCCACAGCGCCTCCATGGCGGCGTTCCACCGCAGCCGGACCCCTTCCTCGACCTCCTCCTGCTGCTGCTCGGCCTGCTCGACGAGGTCGCGCTCACCGCTCAGCTCCCGCTCCAGCCGTTCGACGCGATCGCGTTCGAGCTCGTGCAGCCGCTCCACCGCGTCGGTGGCCAGCGCGACGATCTCCTTGTAGCGTTCGGTATCCGTACCGTGCCGTTCCTCGGGAACCCCGGAACCACCCGCTGCCTCAGTCATCGGTCGCCTCTTCCCCGGAGATGTTGGACGAAACCGTTTCCGGCCCGCGTGGTCTGGGAAGGTTGTTCGGCTCCGCCGTGACCTCCTCCGGCTCCCCGGTGGAACCGTCCACCGCTTCGGAGAGGTCGAACGGCAGGATCACCTCGGGATGCGAGTGCACCGAACGGTCGAAGAACAGGCCGCGATGTACCCGGGGTGACCACGTGATCAGTTGCCCGGCCGCCAACGGCGCGAGCTCCTGGCCCTGCACGTCGAACGCCACCCAGGCCCCGATGTCGTCGGTGGGTCCCATGCCCAGCGTGTTGCGCAGCCGTTGGGCGCTGCGCCACCAGCCGATGGTGTGCACCCCGCACTCCGGACCCTGCTTGAGCGTCTTGCGCAGCTGGTCCAGTCCGCTGACCCTGCTCTCCGGGTCCTTGCGCTCCAGCATCGACTGCGCGGCGTCCACCGCGTAGCACAGCAGGTAGTGCGGCACGGTCTCCGAGCCCGCCCCACCGGACCCGCTGCGTTCGTCGACCAGATCGGACAGTACTCGCAGCGCCTCGCCGAGCTCACCGGGGCCGATGAAAGTGACCGTGTGCCCGGCATCGCGCAGGGCGCTCGCGACGGCCCACGCGTCCTCGGAGGTGTCCTCGGTCAACGTCGCGATCGTGAACTCGGCCCCGCCGGGGGAGAACTGCCGCCCGAGGGAGAGCGCGCTCGTCCCCAGCACCGCCGTGGCGTCCACCTGGGCCGAGCCCAGCACGGCCAGGTTCCTCCCCGGGGAGCGCTCGAACGACAGCGCCGCTGCCGTGCCCCGCACGTCGATCACCTGCCCCAGCAGCACCCTCGGACGACGTGTCGTCACCGGACGCAGTTCATCGAAGTCCGACGTGCCGATCAGACCGGGCAGGTGCGAACCGTCGAACAGCCGGGGTGGAAGGGCGTTGCGCCTGCCGGTCTCCCAGAGGTGCCGCTCCCAGAGCCGGTGCTGCAGCGAGTCGAACGTTTCCGAAGCGGTCGCGTCCGGCACGCGGACCACCTCGTTGCCGTGCTTCACGCCGGACTCGTGGTTGATCACCGCGTGCCAGCGGGGCAGTTCCAGGGCGGTGGTGTTGTTGTCCACCAGCACCCGGCGCGCCTTCGGCAGCGCCACCCGGAGGATGAACTGCTCGAAGATGGCCGGCTTCCCCCAGAACGCCTCGATCCCGGAAACGTCCTGACTGGCCAGCACCAGGTGAATCCCCTGGGATCGACCACGGCGCGCGACGTCCTCCAACAGCGTGGCGGCCTGACTGGACACCGCGTCGCGTTCGGCGAACAGGTACTGGAACTCGTCGATCACCGCCACTATGCGTGGCCATCTTCCCTTCGGATCCCGCTGCCGCAGTTCCTCCAGCTTGGTGACTTCCTGCTCCTTGGCGGCGTCGGCCCGCCTGCGCATCTCGGTGGCGAGGAAACGCAGCAGCGCCAACCCGAACTCGCGGTCGGTGTTGACGTTGACCCCGACCAGCCGTGCGTGCGGCAGCCAACTCGGGTCCCGGTTCCCGGGCGTGAACTGCGCGAACGACACGCCTTCCTTGAAGTCGAGCAGGTACATCTCCAGCTCGTCCGGGCTGTACCGCGCGGCCAGGCTGCCGAGCATGCCGTACAGAAAGTTCGTCTTCCCCGAACCGCTCGGCCCACCGATCAGCGTGTGCGGGCTGGTGTCGCCGAGCGAGATCCGCACCGGTTCACCCTCGAAGAATCCCACCGGGGCCGACAGGCCGCTGGTGGAGTCCTGCGTCCACAGTCCTTCGGGGAGCAGGTCGTCGAAGGTGCGCACCCGTGCGCGCCTGGACTGGAACGTTTCCGAGATCGCGGAACAGGCCCTGCTCACGCGCTCCCGGGGCGGGACCTCGTCCGGGCGAATCGCCAGGTGTGGCCCGGTCATGCTGCTGCGGGCCAGATCGGGGGCGAGCAGCGTCACCGATTCCAGCGCGTTGTTGACCGTCATCGGCAGGTCCACCACGATCAGCTGAATCCCGCAGGCGAGCCCGTTGCGCGCCACACGTTGCAGCTGCTGTTGCTGCTCATCCTTGAGCGGTTCGCCGTCCCCGAAGAGCACCGCCACCCGCCAGGGCTCACCGCGGTGACCCGTCTCGGCGGCCAGCGATTTCAGCGAGGTGTGACCGCCGAGCAGCGCGGTGGTGTGGATTCGGCGGATGTGCTCGGCCAGCTCCTCCAGCAGGTCGTCCAGTCTGGTCGGATCGTGCGCGGTGAGCAGTCCGGAACGGGTCAGCGGGAACAGCCCGGGCAACGTGCCCGTCAGCCGTGCGGTGTCCCAGACGTGCACCCGGACCAATCCGGGTTCGTAGTAGGACAGCATGCGCAGCAGCAGGTTCTGCACCAGCGATTCCGCGGTGTCCCTCGTGGCGCTTTCCAACGTTCCGGAGCGGCAGGTGATCCGCAGGTGCGACTCGTCGAGCAGCGGAACGGCCGCCGGGAACTCGGCCGCCTCCGGAGCGTCCGGTGCGTGGGCGGTGCCGAAACGCCACAGCGTGGGGGCGGGGGTCCGGGCGTCCGCCGCGCCGATGCTGCCGAGCCATTCCCGCCACGGTGCCGAGGCGGTGCCGGGAGCGGCCTCGGCGACCAGCTCGCCGAGCTGCCCCGGGCCACGCGCGGTCCACTCGGAGAACACCTCGGTACGTTCCTCGACCGCTTCCTCCAGGGCGCGGCGGAACTCGGCCTGTTCCGAACCCTCCAGTTCCTCCGGATCGCGTGCGGTGGCCGTGACCCCGTGCCGTGCGATGCGCAGCGCGTGTTCCCGCTTGGCGCTTTCCGCCCTGACACGCGCGAGTTCGTTGGCCGCCGCTCCACGAGCCGTAGCGGCAGTGGCGCTCAGCCGATCGAAGGCTGCCTGGATGGCGCCGCGCCGTTCGTTGCGTTTACGCACACTCCACCTCGGTACTCGCATCACTGACCGTAAGCAAAGTACCACCGATCACATCGTCCGGTCGGCAGTGTGAGCCGTTCCTCGTAGGTATGTCGGGTGATGCCCACCCGCCGCGGTGGGGTCACGAGCCACCTCCCGTTCGGGAGGTTCCACTCGGGACGTTCGTTCGTCCTCGGCGGAACGCTCGTTGCGCGTCGCGAGCGCTCTCGGAGTCGGGAGCGGTGCCGGAGTTCCGAACGCGACGTGTCCGCGACCCTCGTTCGACACGCGCGGACACGCCACAGCACGAAGTGCGCTACAAGCCGGTGACGAACCGGCGAACGGTTTCGTCCACCCGCTCCACCGTGGACAGGGTGCGTTCGATCTGATCGTCGGCGCGGTGCATCCCCTGCGGCACCACGGTTTCCGGGTTGTCCGGATCCATCCGCCGCAGCGCCGACTCCGCCTGGTGCAGCGCGGTACGCGAGGTCACCAGCTGCCGCTGGGCCTGTTCGAGGTGATCCGATACCGTCCGCAGTGCCTGCTGGAGCTCTTCGAGTGCCGACACGGTGTCAGAGCCGTCCCGCGTAGTTCTCGGCCGAGGTGATGCTGGCGTTGATGGTGCCCTGAATGCCGTTGAGGCTCTGTGCCGCCTCGGCCAGCATTCCGTAGGCGTGCTGGATCTCCTCCTGTCCACTGCCCTGCGTGGCCGTCGCCAGTGCCTGCTGCGCCTCCTCCAGCGAGAGGGTGGCCTGTTGTAACGCGGCCACGCTCTCCGATGCCTTCTGGTTGGCGAGTGCGATCCCCGCACGAACCTCTTCCACACCTGCCATCTGTTTCGAGCCCCCTCCGGGATGGTCGTTGTCGGATGCCCCTTGCCGACCGTTCGGTCGTCCTGGTCGAACACCGATGTCGATCACCAAGTTAGCGCTCCGTGCGCGCCCGGCCGTCCTCAGGTGGCCACCGGGCGTGTCCGTGTGCGACAGCCACGCGAAGCCGACCACGGTCCCGGCCGTACCCGGTCGACGAGCCGGGTCGGTTCGACGGTCCGCACCGGTTCGGTGTTCGGGGTCAACCGGGGCGCCGATTGCCCTGACGCGGGTAGCGGTCGGAGGTGTCCGGTGCGCCGGTGCCGGTGCTCGGGGCGGTGGAGCCGGTCTGCCACGCCTCCAGCAGCACGCGTTCACCGCCGGGGACCAGTTCGCCGACCAGCTCCGGAGCGTCGACGACCGTCCACGCGCTCGGCGGTTCGCAGGAGACCCGGCTTCCGGTGAATCCACTGCCGAGCGTGTGCAGTGCGTTCCGCACCGCCCGTGCCAGGGTCGCCGAGGGGTTACCCGTGCCCGGATCGACCGTTTTCCGACTGATCGTCACCGAACGGCAGCCCGGCTCCTCGTCGGAGCAGTCGGTCGTTCGGACCACACGGCCGTCGAGGAGCTCGACCACGCCGGAGCAGGCATCACGGGCCGTCGCCTCGTCCTCGGCGGCCACCACCAAGGTGATCAGCAGTTCCATGCCGGACTCATAAGCGGTCACGTCCGACATTGTCCCGTTTCCCACCGCGGTGCTGTCGATCGTCCGATGCGTTGACGTCGCACCGGCGAATCACCCGGAAGAACCGGTTCAGTCGGCCTTGCGGTGCTTGCCGCCCGTGCCGTCCTCGGGACGGGGGATCAGGTGCCCCGGTCGCGGTTCCGATTCCGGTCGGTGGTGCCTGCCGAACTCCGAGGTGGTCATCGCCTCGGCCGGTACCGCGCGGGGACCGGAGTGGGGCTCGCGCTGCTCCGGTGTTCGCGCGGCCGTGTCGTGTGTCGAGGAACCACGCGGTTTCGGAACGGTCGCACCTGCGAGTTCGTAGTGCTCGCGAAGCCGTCTGCCGTCCTCGTCCGAGAGGTGGCCGTGTTCCGTCTCCACGCGCGGAGCCGTACGCACCCGCTCGCGGGAGACATCGAGGTTGAGCGCCCCCTCCTCGGCAGCGGCGTCGCCGAGCGGTACGAAGCTCTCCCGCACTCCCAGCGGCCCGGAGCGCACCGTGATCCATTCCGGCCGGTGCGTCACGTCGTCCACGTAGATGTTGCCGACACGTCCGATACGTGATCCGTCCCGGTCGTAGACTTCGTTTCCGATCAGGTCCTGCGCGGCTGGCACGTCGTTCATGGACTCCGCCTCGATCGTACGGTCGGGTACCGAGTCGTGGTTCGGGAGCGGCGATGCGCTCCGAAAACTCACGCTGCCTGGGCCGGGATCCACCCGCAACCCGTTCGAGGGCACCCTTCACGCTTTCGAGTGACCATTCGGCAGGAGTTCCACCCGTGCGGTGGAATCAGGTATTTAGTTCTCTTCCGATGAAAGTCACTACATCGTGTAGTACTTCCTCGGTGTTGGTCTCGTGGAACAGGTCGTGCCGGGCACCCGCGTAGCCGTGCTCGTGGAACTCCGGGCCGCGCAGCTGTTCCATGCCCTCCCGGCTGTCGGCCTCCGGAACCAGCTCGTCCTCCTCGCCGTGCAGCCACAGCGTGGGCACGGCCAGGCTGGGACCGCTCCGAATCGTGCGCAGGATCTTCGCCACGGCTGTCAACGTGTGGCGCGGAAACGGTCCGTGATAGACCAGCGGATCCGCGAGGTACTCCCGACCGACCTCCGGATCCCGCGACAGGCTCGCCGGATCGATCGGGGTGCGCGGAATGTGCTCGTCCGCCAACAGGTCCAGCGCGTTGAAGGTTCCCAGGATCGGAGCCGACAGCACCAGCGCCACCAGGTGCTGCTGGTACGACTGGGCGTGTCGCACCGCCACCGTGCCCCCCAGCCCGTGCCCGATGGACACCACGGGCAGTCCCGGGTACCACTCGGTGGCCCGGAGCCGGAGGGTCTCCAGATCGGCCACGAGGTGTTCGACGTCCTCCACCACGCCGGCCTCGCCCTCCGACTCGCCGTGTCCCGCCATGTCGGCGGCACACACCACGGCCCGCGAAGCGGCCAGCTTCTCGGCCAGCCGTCGATAACGTCCGGCGTGCTCGGCGTAGGCGTGCGAGAACAGCGCGATCCAGCCCGGTTTGTCGCCCACCCAGCTGTGCACGGCCAACCGGCCCTCGTTGCCCGAAAGTGTCCACCGCTTCGACTCGATCATGCGATCAACCCCAGCACACGTTCCGGCAGTCGCCAACTCCGCTCAGTGAAACGCCGTGGCGCTGACGTGCCCGTTACCGCAGACTCGACCGTAGTCCCAGCGCAGGTGGAACATCTCGGTCTCGTCGGGAGGCGTCACCCGCAGCGCCGACGGCAGTGGTTCGCAGTCGCCGTCCCTGGAGCCGCTGCCACTGGGAACGACTCCCCAGTGCAGCGTCGTCGAGGTGGTCTCGCCGGGAGCGAGCCGCACGTTCGACGGTCCCGGATCAGCGGCCCACTCCACGTCGGTGGGCAGCGCCGTTCCGTTGGAGCCGGTGAACTCCAGGCCCGGGTAGCCGTACACGGTGCAGGTCCTTCCGGCGGTGTTGCGCAGCGTCAGCTCCGCGTAACGCTGCCCCGCGCCGGGGTGACCGCCCTCCAGCGAGGCCGCCATCATCGAAGTGTGACAGCGCGAGGACCCGGAGCCCTGTTTCGTGGCCGTGTCCTCGGTCCCAGCCGCGTCCGCGTTCCCGCCTCCCGTTCCCGTGCCGGTCGACGTTGTCGCTTCCCGGTGATCCGCCGGAGCGGCCGAGTTCCCGGAGTCCTCACCCGCGGAACCCGTCGCCTCGTTCGTCGGTGTCGTGGTGCCCGAACCCGACTGTTGCTCCAGCGCGTTGCCCGCCGGGTCCGCTACTCCGTTCGTGCTCGCCGGTTGCTGTCCGCATCCCCCGAGCAGCGCGCCCGCGAGCAGAGTGGTCGATACGGCCAGCACGCGAGTACCGAGTTTGTTCGATCGGTGCGGGACCATTGAGGTCACCTCCCGTTCCCACCATGTCGCGGTGGGATCGTCGTTGCCCGGTTCTTGTTGTCCCATAAGACGTGTCGGTCGGGGCGGGGTTGCTTCCGTATTCCCGGATTGGGCGAGATCACGCCGTATTTCCGTTTTGTGCGACCTGCTGCGAAACACCTTTCGGATCGTCGCGGCGGCTGGGCTTTCCGTCCCGTCGAACCTCACGACTCGTAGCCGGGTGACAGCGCCGAGTGCCCCCTGCTACCCGTTCGTGTGGGGTCACTCACTGCGCAACGGGAAAAGTCGATCTCACCGAGTGCTCGGACCGCCCCAGTTCCGGCCGTCGATGTGCTGGTGTGCGGTCCGATCCGGTTCGCGGGTCGAACACCACCGATTCACCGGCGTGGCCCGGCCGTCCACCGGATGTGCTCTACAGTCGTGCGCGGGGATGTCCGAGTCGTGCCGCGGTCGGCCCCGCGGTGATGCGTCCGTGCCGGACGGTGCGCCGCTTCCCGCGGCGGCCGAGCGCACGGGCCGGTCGTGGTATCCGCCCGACCGTGTCGGGGTCACATGCGGGAGAGTCGGGGGTGAACCCCGATGCCGGTGAGGCCCCGGTGGGCGAGATTGGTCTCGATACAGTTCCGGAGGAGCCACATGGGAGGTTCGAGGCACATCCGATACCCGAAACGATCCCGGACACTCGAAACGAGACGGCGTCACCGGTGCGACGGACGGCGGTCTCATGAGCGGGCGTGATCTGACATGACCACGATCGCGGTGTTACTCGCGGCGGTGGCGGCTTTCGGCAACGCCTTCGGTGCCCACCTGCAACACGGTGCGGTACATGCCACGATCTCCGATCGCAAACTGGGGGTTCGCAGTCAGCTGCGGCTGGTGGGCAACAGCCGTTGGCTGTTGGGACTGATCTGTCTGGGCGGTGGAACGGTGTTGCACGCCCTGTCACTGGGGTTGGCGCCGCTGACCGTGGTGCAGCCACTCGGGGTGCTGGCGCTGCCGCTGACCGTGCTGCTGAGATCCCGCGAATCGGGGATCGGCCTGGACAGGCTGCCGCGCTCCTCGGTGCTCGCCGCGCTGGCCATAACGGCCGGGGTGTCCGCGTTCGTGTTCCTCGCGGTACGCAGCGCCACACCCACCGCCGTGAGCCCCCAGGCAGCGGGAACGGCGATCGAACTGGTGACGGTGGCCGTGCTCACGATCGGGCTGATCGGGTTGTTGACCAGCGGATCGATGCGCTGCATCGCCTACGCGTCCGGGTGCGCCGTCGCCTACGGCCTGGTCTCGCTGCTGCTGCGGGCGGTTTCCCAGCAGGTCACCTCGGGGCAGCTCGCCGACATCGAGTTGTGGTTGCTGCTCGGCATGGGTGTGTCGGTGCTGATCGGTGGGTGGCTGTTGCAGCACGCCTACGCCAGCGGTCCGCCGGATCTGGTCGTCGCCTGCCTCACGGTGATAGATCCGCTGGTCGCGGTCGGACTGGGAATCGGTTTGCTGGGGGAAGCCGACGCCGTCGGTCCCTGGACAGCCGTTGCCGAGGGGGTGTGTGCCGCAGTGGCCTGCGCCGGTGTCTTCGCTTTGGCGCGCTACCACCCGGACAACCGCGGCAGCGGCGCACATACCGTGGCCCCCAACGGCAGTGACCGACGGGTAACCTCGGTCGATAGTTCGTAACGGGAGTAGCAGTGACTTCGCAACCCAGTGGGCGGCCGCTGCGGATCGTGCTCGGAGCAGTCATGTATCCGCCCGATGTCAACGGTGCCGCCAGTTTCGCCCACCGCCTGGCCACAGGACTGGCCGCACGTGGCCACGAGGTCCACGTGATCTGCCACGCCCCGGAACGCCGCTCGTACACCGCGACCGAGGACGGCGTCACCGTCCACCGGGTCAGCTCCTACGGCACCCCGGCACATCCGACGACGCGGGTCTGTCCGCCCTGGCGAGCCTCCGCCGAGGCCAAACGCCTGCTGCGCGAGATCCGGCCGGACGTGGTGCACGTCCAGTCGCACTTCTTCATCGGTCGCGGTGTGATCAACGCCGCCCGCCGCATGGGGATTCCACTGGTGGCGACCAATCACTTCATGCCGGAGAACATCTTCGGTTATCTGCCGATCCCCCGCTTCCTGCAGTCCACGGCCGCCGCCGTGCTGTGGCGCAACCTGGTCAGGCATTACAGCAAGGCCGCCACCGTCACAGCGCCGACCCCTCGCGCGGTACGGCTGTTGCGGGAGCACGGTTTCGACAAGCGGGCACTGCCGATCTCGTGCGGCATCGAGATCGACCGTTATCGCAGTGCCGCTGCCGAGTACCGGGAACAGCACCCCGCCCCGGCCGTGCGCACCGTGCTGTTCGTCGGCAGGCTCGACGAGGAGAAGCACATCGACGATCTGCTGCGGGCCATGTCCCTGCTGCACACCGACGCCCCCACCCGCTTGGAGATCATCGGTGACGGCAGCAGGCGTGAGTCGCTCGAACAGCTCGCGGCGGAGCTCGGTATCGCAGACCGGGTGTGCTTCGCCGGGCTGGTCGACGAGGAGGAGCTGCTCGCCGCCTACGCGCGTGCCGACGTGTTCTGCATGCCGAGTATCGCGGAGCTGCAGAGCCTGGCGACGATGGAGGCGATGTCCGCCCGAACCGCCGTGGTGTTGGCGAACGCGATGGCACTGCCGCACCTGGTGCGGCCGGGGCGCAACGGTTGGCTCTACCCGCCGCGCGACGTGCACGCCCTGGCGAAGGCCATCGACGAGGTCGTCACCGAACGCGCCACCATCGACGGCATGGGGGCGTTCAGCCAGCACATCATCTCCGAGGCCCACGACATCGAAGCCGTGCTCGCCCGGTTCGAGTCGGTCTACCACCACCTGATCGACCCGGTGCACACCGACGACCCGGCCGAGGTTCACACCGAACTGGCCGGCTGAGCAGCCACCGCCGAGCGGTCCGCCGCGAGGGCCGTCACCGCGAACGGGAGCGGCATGCCCCGGACGGCCCGCCCGAGCCACGAGGGATGAACCGAAAGGACTCCGAGCCGCCGATGCCAGCAGCCGATCACGAACAGCTCCCGGACACTTCCCTGCGCTGCCGCAGAAGCCGCGAGCGGCTGGACGTCGGCGGCAGCGCGCTGCACTACTGGCGATACGCCCCTGCCGTGTCCGAGCCTCCGGAGGCCGGAAGTCCCGAAGCCGATGACCCGTCCGGCGGGAGCGCGGAGCGCTCGCACCCTCCCATGCTGTTGCTGCACGGGTTGCGCGGCACCCATCACGGGCTGGAACCGCTGGCGGCGGCGCTGCCGGAACGGGAACTCCTCATCCCCGACCTGCCGGGCTTCGGCGACTCGGGACCGATGAGCACGCGACGGCACGACGTCGCCGGATACGCCCGGGCCGTGGTCGAGCTGCTGCGCCGACTCGATCACGGTGGGGAACGGATCGATCTGCTCGGGCACTCCTTCGGCTCGGTGATCGCCGCCGCCGTGGCGGCGGGATCACCGGAGCTGGTACGACGGCTGGTGCTGCTCAATCCCATATCCACCCCCGCATCGCACGGCCCCTCGGCGCTGCTCGCCCGGTTGACCTCGGTCTACTACCGGATCGGTGAGCTGTTGCCCGCACGGCTGGGCAGAGCACTGCTCTCGAACAGATGGATCGTGCTGGGAGCGAGTCACGCGATGCTTCGCAGCCGGGATCCGAGGGTGCGGCGCTTCGTGCACGACAGCCACCTGCGGCATTTCAGCCGGTTCCACAGCCCCGCGCTGCTCGCCGAGACGTATCGCTCCTCGATCTCCGACACCGTGGCTGACCACGCCGCCGAGTTGACCGTGCCCACGTTGCTGATAGCGGGGGAGACCGACGAGATAGCACCGCTCGCCGGGCAGCGACGGATGCGCGATTCGCTAGTGGACGCCAGGCTGGAGGTCATCGAGGCGGTGGGGCACCTGGTGCACTACGAGGCCCCACGGCACGCGGCCCGTTCGATCCGACGCTTCCTGGACGCCGCGTGACCCCGCGCACGGATCCCGCGTCCGAGCACCGCACCGGCGGGGAGGACGACGGCGGGCAGGAGGACACGGCGCCGAAGCGGGTGTTCGTCGACGCCCGCTGGACACGAACCGACTTCCCGGACGGAATCAGCCGTTACGGAGCCGGGATCATCGAAGCGCTGCACCGCCTCCGCCCGGTCACCATGCTGATTCACGACAGGCGCCAGTTGCGGCTGCTGCCGGACGGCGTGCCCTACCGGTTGATCAACAGCCCGTTCTCGCCCCGGGAACTCCTGGTCTCGCACACCCTGCGACAGCTGGGGGCCGAAGTGGTGTTCAGCCCGCTCCAGGTGATCGGTGGATTCCGGCGCCGATACGTTCTCGTGCTCACGCTGCACGATCTGATCTACTACCGCGATCCCCGTCCGCCCGGTTTCCTGCCGTTGCCGGTTCGGGTCGTGTGGTGGCTCTTCCACCACGCGTGGTGGCCGCAGCGGCTGCTGCTCAATCGGGCCGACGCGGTGGTCACCGTCAGTGAGACGACCAAGCGGTTGATCGCCCGCCACCGCCTGACCGCTCGGTCGGTGACGGTGGTGCCCAACGCCCCGGGGGAGGCACACGCATCGGTCGACCGGCCGGACGCGGTGAGCGGAGCTACCGAGTCGTCCACCGCGACCTCCGGGGTAGTCGCGGTGGACGAGCCCGACCCGGGCACGGGCGCTGCTCGCGGGGAACTGCTCTACATGGGGTCGTTCATGCCCTATAAGAACGTGGCGACCCTCGTCGCGGGAATGGCCCGCTTGCCCGATTATCGTCTTCACCTGCTCAGCCGGATACCGCCCGAGCGGGAACGCGAGCTGCGCCGGATCGTTCCCTCGAATGCCGAAGTGGTTTTTCACAACGGCATCGAGGAATCCGCGTACCGATCGCTGTTGCGTCGTGCCGCCGCGTTGGTCACCGCCTCGCGGGACGAGGGATTCGGACTGCCGGTCATCGAGGCGATGAACGCCGGAACTCCGGTGGTGTGCAGCGACATTCCCATCTTCCGTGAGGTGAGTGGCGGTAACGCGTGGTTCTTCGATCCCGGTTCGGCCGCGGAATTCGCCACGGCGGTGCGTCGCACCGAGAACGTCGAATCGCGCGGTTCCGTGGTCGCGGCGGCGCGCGCGCACGCGGCCGGATACACCTGGGACGTTTCCGCCCGACAACTGTCCGAACTGATTTCCCGGTTGTAGGTCCGTTCCGTCCGATTCCGCTGCGCCGTTCCCCAGCCTTGGCCGAACCACCTACCCGATCTCGCGGCCCCAGGAGGCGAGAACCGAGGGGAGGTTCCGCCAAGCGAACACTCCGACAACCCGGTCGGAAAACTTCGATCAGTGCGTCCAGACCTTGATCGCCCGCACCACGTAGGGTGCGCGGGGTACGAAGCTGCCGCCGGGATAGGTGCTGAAGTCCGCGCTGGTGGCGCACCGCGCGTCCTGGTAGACCGTGACGGGTCTGTCCATTCGGTTGACGAAGGAACGTGCCTCGATGTCTCCGTTCAGCCGCACGCATTCCTCCATGTTCGTGCCGCGCAGGTCGGAGGAGTGCTCGTTGCCCGCGTAGTCGGTCTCCGACCAGGCGCAGAACACCCCGACATCACAGGGCCGGTCGGTACCGGGCACCGCACCCGCCGCGAGTGGTTGGACCGACCCGCCCAGCAGCAGAGCAGCCAGCAGCGGGAACAATACCCGGCCGACTCGCGGGACGACCGGAACTCGGGAATCGCCGCGCGGGAATCCGTGGTGCGGGTACGTGCCGTTGTCGCGAGTGAGCATGAAACATCACCTTTCGTTCCGTTCGAGGGAAGAGGTGTGATCCCGATCGGGACACCTGTGATCAACATGCTCAACCGGTGCGCGCACTCGCCAGCGAATCGATCGGATTCACCCCGGAAGTGTGGTTTTTCGGTTTCGTCATCGGTCTCGTGCCGTCCGGGCGGCGCGATGTTTCGCGGCCTGGGTGGCGTGTTTCCGGGGTTTTCGATCTCATGGAAGCATGCAGCAGACCGTGTTGGGCAAGACTGGTATGGCGGTGTCGCGAATCGCCTTCGGCACCTGGCAATTGGGTGGCGAATGGGGTTCGTTCGACGAGGAACAGGCCATAGCGGCCATTCGGCACGCACGAGAACTCGGAGTCAATTTCTTCGACACCGCGCAGGCATACGGCTTCGGTAAATCCGAAGAGGTTTTGGGTCGGGCGTTGCGCTCCGAACTGGAACGGGACCGGGACAGTCTCGTCATCGCTACCAAGGGCGGTATCAACCCTGGCGGGGAGCGCCCCAGGGACGCCCGGCGCGCGTCACTGCGGCAGGGCGTCACCGAGAGCCTGCGTGCACTCGACGTCGACCACATCGATCTCTACCAGGTGCACTGGCCCGATGAGCGAACTCCGGCCGAGGAGACCGCCGCCGCGCTGCAGGAGCTCGTCGACGAGGGCAAGATCCGGCACGTGGGGGTGTCCAACTACGACGCGGGCCAGCTCGCCGACTTCGACCGCACCCGACCGGTGGAGACGCTGCAGCCGCCCTACCACCTGTTCCGGCGAGGTATCGAACGGGAGACGTTGCCCTACGCGCGGCGGCACGACATCGGGGTGCTCGCCTACAGCCCACTCGCGAGTGGACTGCTGACCGGCGGACTGCGCCAGGACACCACCTTCGAGGCCGACGACTGGCGTTCGCAGTCCTCCGCCTTCACGGGGGAGACGTTCCGGCGCAATCTGGAGGTGGTCGACCGGCTCGCGCGGTTCGCCGCCGACAAGGGCGCCGACGTCAGCCAGCTCGCGATCGCGTGGGTGCTCGCGCGGGAGGGGGTGCACGTCGCCATCGTCGGGGCGCGGAGTTCCCGCAACATCGAGAAGAGCCTCGCCGCCGCGGAGCTGCGGCTCGACGCCGACGATCTGGCCGAGATCGAACGCATCACCGCTTCGGGCGTCTCCATCGAGGGCGCCAGCCCGGAGGGCGTGGCCTGAGCTGTCGCTGCCTGGCCGGTCAGGGCCTGACCGGTCGATGAGGACGTGCGATCACCACCTCCGCAGCACGGGCGCGGTGCCCCGGAACTCCGGAACCGCTCTCCGGAACCGCCTGGGATGTGGACCGTCACCACGTGGCCACGGCGGTTCCGGTTCGTCCACCGCCGCGGCCCGGGGTGGCCTCGGGCCGGGCCGCCCGCGACCGCAACCGACATCCGGATGGGACGCTGAAGCGATGCACCACGAGTCCGATCCCTCCTCCTCCACGCCGCTGGTACTGCGGATCGGCCACGAAGAGCTGCTGATCCGCAAGCGCTACGAAGTGATCAGCATCACCAACGACATCCTCATCGCGCTGTGGTTCATGGTGGGCAGCATCCTCTTCTTCTGGGAGGCCACCACCACCGAGGGGACCTGGCTGTTTCTGATCGGCAGCATCGAGCTCGCCATCCGTCCGGCCATCCGGCTCAGCAGGCGGGTGCACCTGCGCAGACTGCGCGGTCGCCCGTCACGGCACGACAACGACTCCGAGCAGGACTTCTGAGCCCTGCCCGCGGCGATTTCGCGAGAAATCGACGGGGCGAGGGCCGTGCCGACCCGGCGATTTCGCGAGAAATCGACATCCCCACCCGCCGAACGGCGATCGTGCCCACCGCACAACGATCCGCGAACATCGCGGGGTGATGATGTGGTGCCAATACCCCCGAGCGGGTGATACACACTACTGTGTCACCAGTCACGCCGACCGGGGCTCGGTCCGTACCGGCTCTCCCGGGGCGCTCTCACCCCACCAGAACGAAAGAGCCCGATATGCAGGCACTGATGCAGGACCGTCCGCTCACCATCCCGCACATCTTCCACCGGGCGGAGCGGCAGTTCCAGGACAAGCGAATCGTCACCACCACGCTGCGTGGTGAGGTCGAAAGCACCTACGCCGAGTGGGCCTCGCGCGTCCGGCGACTGGCCACCGTGCTCGACCAGCTCGGGGTCCCCGAAGGGGCCAGGGTGGCCACGTTCGGCTGGAACACCCAGCGTCACCTCGAACTCTACTTCGGCGTGCCGTGCACCGGACGCGTGCTGCACACCCTCAACATCAGGCTGTTCGCCGAACAGGTCGCCTACATCGCCGAGCACGCCGCCGACGACGTGGTGTTCGTGGATCGTTCGCTGCTCCCGATGCTGTGGCCCATGGCCGATCAGCTGACCACCGTGCGGTACTTCGTGGTCCTCGACGACGGCGCGGACTCCGAGATCCCGGACGACCCCCGCATCCGGGACTACGAGGAGCTGCTCGCCGCCGCCGAGCCGTTCCGCGGTCGCTTCGAGGTCGCCGACGAGAACGCGGCCGCCGCGATGTGCTACACCTCCGGAACCACCGGTCAGCCCAAGGGCGTGGTCTACTCGCACCGCTCCACGGTGCTGCACTCCCTGGTCAGCCTGACAGTCGACGCCGTGGGGCTCAGCGAACGGGACACCATGCTTCCCGTGGTGCCGATGTTCCACGTCAACGCCTGGGGGTTGCCCTACGCCGCGATTTTCGCGGGTACCTCGATCGTGTTCCCCGGTCCGGCGATGAAGCCCGAGGCGCTCGTGAGCATGCTGGAGCGCCATCGCGTAACCACCACGGCGGGCGTGCCCACCATCTGGATGGGGATGCTGCCGTTGCTGGGTGACCACGACCTGTCCAGCCTGCGGGTGGTCGTCGGCGGGGGTTCGGCCATTCCCACGGCCCTGTCCGAGGGGTGGCGCGAGGCGATCGGCATTCCGATCACCCAGGCGTGGGGCATGACCGAGACCAGCCCGCTGGCCTCGCTGGCCAGTCCCCGCAGTCATCACGACGGATTGAGCGCCGAGCAGCTGATCGAGGTGCGTGCCACGCAGGGCCAGGCCGTCCCGCTGGTGGACCTGCGCATCGTGGACATGGACACCGGGGAGGAACAGCCGTGGGACGGTGCCACGCCCGGTGAGCTGCAGGCGGCCGGGCCCTGGATCGCCTCGTCCTACTACGGCGACGAGGGGCGGGACGCGTTCACCTCCGACGGGTGGCTGCGCACCGGCGACGTGGCGACGATGGACGAGCACGGTTTCGTTCGGCTCGTGGACCGCACCAAGGACCTGGTCAAGTCCGGTGGCGAGTGGATCTCCTCGGTCGAGCTGGAGAACCACATCATGGCCCACGAGGACGTGGTCGAGGCAGCAGTGATCGCCAAGCCGGATCCGAAGTGGACCGAGCGCCCGGTGGCCTGCGTGGTCACGGAGGAGGGGAAGCAGCTCACCTCCGAACAGGTGTTCGACCACCTGCGGCAGCGGGTGGCTAAGTGGTGGCTGCCGGACGAGGTGTGGTTCGTCGACGAGCTGCCCAAGACCAGCACCGGCAAGTTCTCCAAGAAGACGCTCCGCGAACAACTGCTCGGCTGAACGCCTGCTCTGCTGAACGCCTGAACGGCTGCCCGAACGGTTCGACCGGGGTCGCCCTGGGACCCTCCCGGCGGTCCCCGGTCGACCGGAATTCTCGCGGCCGCGCCCGCTCGGGGTCGGATCGAGCCGTTCACTCCGCTTCGGGCAGCACGAGCCGGAAGGTGGCTCCCTGCCCGGGGCGGGTGTCCAGCTCTATCCGGCCACCGTGGTTTCCCGCTATGGCCGCGGCTATCGCCAGCCCCAGTCCGCTGCCGCCGTGCTCCCGGGTGCGGGCCGCGTCGGCCCGGTAGAACCGGTCGAACACCTGGCCCGCCTGTTCGGGGGACAGCCCAGGCCCCGAGTCGGTGACGTCCACGATCGCGGTCGGCGTGCCCGCCACCAGCTCGGGTCCGGACACCCACCGATCCGGGCCGTTCAGTCCGCCGGTAGTGCTACCCGCCGGGGCGGTTCCCACCCGAACCCGGATGTCGGTCTCCGGCGGGGTGTGCGACAGCGCGTTCGAGACCAGATTGCCCACGACCTGACGCAGCCGGTGGGAGTCCCCGATCACCCGCACGGACTCCAGTTCCGTGGCGTCCGGGCGCAGCGGGTCCAGCCGCACCCGCGAGGAGGCCCCCCGGTGCGCGGTGCCGCTGATCGCGTCGGCGGTCACCGAGAGCAGGTCCACCTCCTCACGGTCGTAGACCGGCTCCTGGTCCAGCTTCGCCAGCAGCAGCAGGTCCTCCACCAGTAGACTCATGCGCTCCGCGTTCTGCTCGATCATCCGATGCGCCTCGTGCCGCTGCTCGGCGGGCAGGCTCTCGTGCTTGAGCACCAGCTCCGCGAAGCCGCGCATCGAGGTGAGCGGCGTGCGCAATTCGTGTCCCGCGTCGGCGACGAACCGCCGCAGCCTGGCCTCGGAGGACTCGCGTTCCCGCAGCGCCGACCGCAGTCGTTCGATCATGGTGTTGAGCACCCGACCGAGCCTGCCGATCTCGGTGTGCGGATCGGTCTCGCGCAGGCGCAGATCCAGGTTCCCCTCGGCGATCGCGCCCGCTGTACGCTCCATCCTGGTCAGCGGCAACAGTCCGAGGCGCACCACCCACCGGCCGACCGCGATCAGCCCCACCACGGTTGCCAGCAGCAGTGCCGAGTTCAGCCAGAGCAGTTTCGACACGGCCCCTTGCAGCGTGTCCAGCGGTAGCGCGACCACCGCCGAACCCTCACCGGGAATGTCCTGCCGCAGCACTCGCCAGCTGCCACCGCCGGACTCGGCGGGCACGGTGGTCGGTTCCCGGTACTCGGAGAAGTTCCCGGCCTGCCCCGCCCGCAGTTCCGGGCCGTTCTCGGGTCCGCTGCCCAGCGACTTACGCAACTCGCCGCTCGGGGTGTAGAAGTACACCCGGAAATCGGATGGCAATCGCCGCTGTCCGTCGTCTGGTTCACCCGGTACCGGGCCACCTATCGCCTCCGGCCGGGGCGGCCGGAAGTCCTCCAGCTGTTCGTCCACCCTGCTCAGCAGCCACGAGCGCAGCACGACCACGCCGATCACCTGCGAGGCCAGCACGGCGATCGTGGCGAGCAGGGTCGCGCCGATCAGCAGTCTGCGCCGCAACGAGCGGGCACGCAGCCAGTCGGGAACGGTCACCCCACCCGTCACGACGTCGCCGTCCCGGTGTGCTCCCGCGGTAGCCGGAGGCAGTAGCCGACGCCGCGCACGGTTTGTATCAGCGGCGGCTCGAACCGGTCGATCTTGCGCCGCAGGTACCGCACGTAGGTCTCCACGATCCTGCCGTCACCGGCGAAGTCGTAGTTCCACACCTGATCGAGGATCTGGGCCTTGCTCACCACCCGCGTCGCGTTCGTCATCAGGTAGGACAGCAGGTTGAACTCGGTGGGCGAGAGCTGGATGTACTCGCCCGCCCGGTGAACCTCGTGCGCAGCCTGGTCCAGTTCCAGGTCCGCGTAGCGCAGCGTGTCGGAGTCCGCCGCGCCAGTGCTGCCCTCCTCGTGGCCGGTGCGCCGGAGGATCGCCCGGATGCGCAGCAACACCTCGTCCAGGCTGAACGGTTTGGTGACGTAGTCGTCGCCACCGGCCGACAACCCCTCGATGCGGTCGTCTACCTCGGTGCGTGCGGTGAGGAACAGCACGGGCGTCTCCGATCCGGCGGCCCGCAGCCCGCGGGTCACCGCGAACCCGTCCAGATCGGGCAGCATCACGTCGAGCACCACCAGATCGGGGCGGAAACGTTGCGCCTCCACGAGCGCCTGCTGCCCGTTCTCGGCGACGCCGACGGTGTAGCCGGCGAGCCGCAGCGTCGACTCCAACAGGATGCGGATGCTCGATTCGTCCTCGACGACCAGGATCCGCCGCTCGACGGCCGCGTCGGATTCGCCCATGCTGTTCTTCCCGCTCGGTCTTTCACGCACACTCGTACAGCGTCGACGACTGACCCGTGCCCGAACTCGATCCGGCAGAACCGGATCCGGACGCGTCACCGTCGTCGCTGTTCCGACTGCCGGTCCGACTTCGGTTGTCGGTCTCGCTCCGACTGTCGCTCAGATATTCGGATGAGTCCACCTCGGAGCAGTTCCGCTCGATCCACTCGCTCCGCTGTTGGGAGTAGCCGCCGCCACCGGGACCACCGCCCCGGCCGCCGCCACCGCGACCACCGTCCGAACCGAGGACGTACCGCAGTTCGCCGTTGTCGGTCCACTCCGCCAACTGTGACACCGAGGGAGCGTTGTCACTGCCGGTGAAACCGCCCATTCCGATGACCGTGGCGTCACTGTGCAGGATATACGACGAGGCGGACATGGAGCCGCCGCTGATCGCCAGCTTGATGCGGGCCGATCCCGAATGCTGGATCGCGTAGTCCAGTATCGCCTGTTGCCGGTCGCTCAGCGAGGCGCCACCCCGACCGCCTCCCGGTCCGCCTCCTGCCGGGAAACCACCGGAGTCGTTGCCGTACTGCCCCGGCATACCGGACTGGCCCTGGTCGTCGGACTGCCCGCTGCCGGAACCGTTACCGGACTGCCCAGGCATACCGGGCTGCCCGTTGCCCGAGCCGTTCGCCTGCCCGGACATTCCGGGAGGTGCGTTCCCACTCCCGAAGGGGTTGTTGCCGGAGTCGTTGCCGCCCCGGCCACCTCCGGGACCACCGCCACCGAAACCGCCCATGCTCGACGGTCCGGCCGTCGGGTTCGTGCCGCCCATTCCGGAGGAACCGCCGGTGGATTCACTGATGGCCCAGGCGCCGGGCGCGAGCAGCACGGCCACCATCGAGCACGCCGCGGCCAGCGGCAACAGCCGTGACCACTTCCAGCCTACGGCCAGCAGCACGGCGGCCAGCGCCCCGACACCGAGCACCGCCCAGGCCAGCCAGCCCATCCAGTCGGGAGTGCGCCGGATGATCACTGCTGCCCAGCAGACGGTCGCCACCACACCGAACATGCCCGCGGCGGGCACCCAGCGCGAGCCCGCGCGATGGGCGCGCACCAGCAGCACCACCAGACCGCCGCACAGCGCGGCGACCGCGGGCGCGAGCTGTGTCGTGTAGTAGGGGTGGATCGTGCCCTGCTGGAACGAGAAGACCGCCCCGCAGATCAGCAGCCACAGTCCCCATAGTGCCCAGCCGCCCGCGGCCGGCGGTTGTCCCACGGTTCGATCACCGCTGCGCCGCAGCACGCCGACCGTGATGGCCAGCAGCAGCGCGATCAGGCACAGCGGCAGCAGCCAACTGATCTGGCCGGCCAGCTGGTCGTTGAACAGCCGCAGCGGTCCGGCGCTCCCCGCGAAACCGCCACCGGGGCCACCGCCCTGGCCGCCGCCTCCGCCCGGGAAGCCGCCACCGGTGAGCTCCCCGGCACTGCCTGGGAAACCGCCACCGGTGAGCTCCCCGGCACTGCCTGGGAAACCGCCGGTGCCGTTCGTCGATCCGCTGCCGTAACCACTGCCGGGGCTCGTGTTGCCGACGCGGATTCCGCCACCACCGGGACCCTCGCCGCCGAATACGCGGCCGAGGCCGTTGTAGCCGATGACCAGGCTCCACGCCGAGCCGTCCTCACTGCCACCGATGTAGGGGTGGTTGCCCGGCCAGAGATCGACCATCGCGACCCACCACAGCGACGACACGAGCAGCGACACCGCCGCCGCCCCCAACTGCGCCAGCTTCGTTCCCCAGCCGAACCGGGAGCTGATCAGCCAGACCACGGCGAAAGCGGGCACGACCATCCAGGCGGCCAGCATCTTGGTGAGGAAGCCGCAGCCGATCAGTGCCGCCGATCCGCACAACCACAGCGTGGCGTTCCTACCGCGGGTGGCCTGCGACGCGCGGGTCAGCGCGTAGGCGGCGGCCACCAGGAACAGCATCAGCAGCGGATCCGGGTTGTTGTCCCGATTGATCGCCACCGTGATGGGGGTCAGCGTCAGCACCAGGGCCGCGATCAGCCCCGCGCTCTCACCGGCCCAGCGCCGTACCGTGCGGTGCAGCAACAGCACGGTGAGCACGCCCTCGACCACCTGCGGCAGGATGAGCGCCCAGCCGCGCACGCCGAAGATCTTGCTGCTGATCACCTGGGGCCACAGCGCGGCGGGTGGTTTGTCGACGGTGACGACTCCTGCCGGGTCGAACGACCCGAACAGGAAGTTCACCCAGCTCTCGCCCATCGACTTCACCGCGGCCGAGTAGTAGGTGTTTCCCCAGCCCAGCTTGCCGATGGCCCAGCCGTACAGTCCGGCCGCGAGTACCAGGATCGCCGCCAGCGCGATCCTCGACCACAGTGGGCCGCTCGTGGCGCGGTGGCCGGTGGGGCGCTGTTCACCCATCCCGGAGTCACCCAGCCCGGCGTCACCTACTCCGGGGTCACCTCCCCCGGTCGCCTCGGCGATGGTTCCCGAGGTCCGCGTGGAACCCATGTGGTTGTCGTCCTCCGTTGGTTCGGTACTCAATTCGTCTCACCACTTTCCTGTCGTGGTGAGCTGGAGTCGTCGCGGCGGAACACCGTTGTCCGCAGCAGCAGGAAACGAATGGCGGTGACCAGTACGGAAGCGCACGCCAGCACCACGGATTCCGCGGCGGGGGAGGCGTCGCCCGCCGCCGAGTCGTAGAGCAGTACGGCCGCCGAGGTCACCAGGTAGCCGAGCAGGAACAGCCCGCCCGCGCCGATGTGGGCCCGGCCCAAACCGGTCTCGGAGTCCCGGAAGGACAACCTCCGGTTCGCCTCCGTGTTCAGGATCGTCAGCACCAGCAGTGAGACGAAGTTGGCCGCCACGGCGGGCCACCACTGGCGCAGCAGCCAGTACAGCACCGCCTGGCCGATGGTGCAGAACACCCCGATCAGCGCGAAGTAGCCGAGCTGTCCGAACAACCGGGAGCGCTTGGACTCCGGCGCCAGTACCGCGTCGGGGTGCTCGGAGGTGACCGGGCCGCGCGCGGGGACGGCGACCCGGGCGGCACCGGTGCTCTTGCGGCGGGCGATCCGCCAGAGCCCGCGCAGGTCGTCCACGGCGGTGTTGAACACCTTCACCCTGCTGTCGGTGTCCTCGACCCAGTCGACCGGGACCTCGTGGATCCGCAGGCCGTTGTACTCGGCCAACAGCAGCAGTTCGGTGTCGAAGAACCACTCGTCGTCGTTGGTGGCGTGCAGCAGCGGGCGCAGCGCCGAGGTGCGGACGGCCTTGAAACCGCACTGGGCATCGCTGAAGCGACTGCCGTGCGTGAGCCTGATCAGCTTGTTGTAGCAGCGCGAGATCAGCTCGCGCCGGGGTCCCCGGACCGTGCGGGCCGCGGGCGCGAGCCTGCTGCCGATGGCCATGTCGGAGTGACCGCTGGCCAGCGGCGCGACCAGCGGCAGCAGGCCGTCCAGCCCGGTGGACAGGTCCACGTCCATGTAGACCGCGATGTCGGCGTCGGTGTTTCCCCAGGCCGTGCGCAGCGCGAGCCCGCGTCCCTTGCGATCGAGCCGAAGGCAGTCGACCCCCTTCATCTCCTCCGAGAGCTGTTCGGCCAGCTCGGGGGTGCTGTCGGTGCTCGCGTTGTCCACGATCGTGATGCGCCAGGGGAACGGGAAGTCGTTTCGCAGCCGTTCGTGCAGCGTCGTGACACAGCCGCGCAGCGCGCGCTCCTCGTTGTGGACCGGGATGACGATGTCCACCGTGCTCGGGCCCAGCGGCGGGGAGGTGGTTTCCGGGGAGGTCCGTTCGGTCGGCTCGACCGGCTCCTCGTAGGGAAACTGGAACGTCGCCCCGCAGCGCTCGGGGCTCGTCGGGCTCGCGGTCATGGCTCCTCTAACGGAAAGGTCGGCTCTGTCTCTGAACGGATGGGGGAACATCCGTGGGCCCGGTACCGACTCTGGTCCGTTCAACTTGGTGCGGGCGGGGTCGCGACTGGGAATTCGCCGAGAGTCCTTGGGGCGACTGATGTCGGCTCGGTTTGCCTGGCGGTGTGGGTGGCGGAACCTCTCGCACGGCTCTCGCTCCGGGAGGCCCGACATCGAGTAGCCACCTACGCCACGTCGGGCCTTCCTCGCGAGAGCCGCACGGGAGAACCCGCGGTGGTGCCGACTGCGTAAGTGGTGGGAGTGCGGCCTGCGGAGGTGGTTGGAGCGCGGCCTGCGCCGAAGCGGCGCGGCGATTTCGCGAGAAATCGACGGAGCCCGGACCGTGCCGCCCCACTGGCGCGGCGATTTCGTGGGAATTTGACGTCGTGGTCAGAACCAGCGCCGGGATACTGGTCTTCCGGAGACGCGAGAGTGGTGCCGAGGTGCTGCTCGGTCACATGGGTGGTCCCCTGTGGAGCAGCCGTGATCAGGGAGCGTGGTCGGTGCCCAAGGGCGAGTACACCCCCGAGGAGTCGGCCTGGAAGGCGGCCAGGCGGGAGTTCCGCGAGGAGCTGGGGATTGACCCGCCCGCCGGACGTTTCGAGTCGCTGGGCAGCGCGCGGCAGTCGGGTGGCAAGGTCGTCACGGTCTGGGCGGTGCCGGGCGAGATCGATCCGCGTTCGATGGTGCCCGGCACCTTCACGATGGAGTGGCCGAAGGGGTCGGGCCGGATCCGGGAGTTCCCGGAGCTCGACCGCGTCGCCTGGTTCGACCTGGATCGGGCGAGTCGCCGGATCCTGCCCGCCCAGCGGGTGTTCCTCGAACGGCTCTCGGACCTGCTCGAAGCCGATCCGGGCGAGTGGGACTGACCGGCTGTCGAGAGCTTCGTGGGGCGAGCCGTCGCTGCTGCGACGGCCTCGAACTCAGGAGTCGTTCGGCCGCAGCGTCCAGTACACCGTCATCTCGCCGGTCGTGTTGTGCTCGCCGTCCCGGATCGTGCAGTGCACCGGGAACTCGGGGCGGGTTCCGCCGTCGAGCTCGGCGCGCACCTCGTCGATCTCACGGCCGAGCACCGCTTCGGCGGTCAGGTCGCCGAGTGCCAGCTTGCGGTAGGCGATCTCGGAACGGGCGACGAGTGGTGTGGCGCGCTCCAGCAGCGGGGTGAACGCGGCGAGTGTCACCGCGCCCGAGGCGGTCTCGGCGAGCCCGAACATCACCGCCGCGTGCGGGCCACCAACGTGGTTCCGCTGTGCTGCCACGTCCCGCAGCGAGCACACGACCCGCTGCCGCTCCAGTTCGGAGAACTCGATCCCCGCGGTGGAAACCCAGGGAACGGTCTTGTTCATCGCGTCGGCTACCCAGTCGAACTCGGCTGTCATGCCGCGTGATGTTACTGTACGGTAGCTTTCTTGGGTAGTGCCGGTGTGCGGCGCCACCCGCCGCGGTTCCGGTGGCACGACTTCCCGTCGCACCCCGGCGGTCGCGTCGCTGCCGCGCGTTTCCGGTGATCTTGGTGTACTGGATGGCCGACCCACCGTTGCGTGACGACGCGCGTGCCGGTGCTCGCCGCCGTCGGACGGTGGCCTCCGGCCGAGAATCGGGGACGAGATGAGCCTGCAGGAGCTCTACCTGGCCCTTTTCGCGGGCGGTGTGGTTCTGCTGGCAAGCATCATCGCCACCAGGTTCGCCGCCCGGATCGGACTGCCCAGCCTGTTGCTGTTCCTGGTGCTGGGGATGCTCCTGGGGGAGGACGGGCTGGGTATCGAGCTCGACGATCCGCAGTTGGCCCAGAACCTCGGCACCGCCGCGTTGGCCGTCATCCTGGTGGAGGGAGGGCTGACCACCAAGTGGTCCGACGTGTCCAGAGTGCTCGCCCCCGCCGGTGTGCTGGCCACCCTCGGCGTCGGAGTCAGCGCGGGGATAACGGCGCTGGCGGCGAACCTGCTGCTGGGGCTCGACTGGCAGCTGGCGCTGCTGCTCGGCGCGATCGTGTCCTCCACCGACGCGGCGGCGGTGTTCTCGGTGCTGCGCGTACTGCCGATCCCCAGGCGCGCCGCCGGGCTGCTCGAGGCCGAGTCCGGCTTCAACGACGCGCCGACGGTGATCCTTGTCATGCTGCTCAGCTCCACCCCGCTGCTGATGGGTCCGTGGCACGTGGTGGGCTCGTTGCTCTACCAGCTCGGAGTCGGTGCGCTGTTCGGACTGCTGCTCGGGAGCATCGGGGCTCTCGTGCTGCCGCGGATAGCGCTGCCCGCCTCGGGGCTGTATCCGCTGGCCACATTCGGCCTGGGGGCGCTGGCGTTCGCCGCGGCGGGAGTGGCGCAGGCGAGCGGGTTCATCGCCGCCTACCTCGCGGGGGTGGTGCTGGCCAACACCGGACTGCCGCACCGCTCGGCCACTCGCTCGTTCGCCGAGGGGCTCGGTTGGTTGGCTCAGATCGGACTGTTCGTGTTGCTGGGGCTGCTGGTCGATCCCAGCGAGCTCTACCACGAGGTACTGTCCGCGCTCGTGATCGGATCCGTGCTGCTGCTGGTGGCGCGTCCGCTCGCTGTGGCGGGCTCGTTGCTGCCGTTCCGGGTTCCCTGGCGCGAGCACGCCTTCCTGTCCTGGGCTGGGTTGCGCGGTGCGGTTCCCATCGTGCTGGCCACCTTCCCGGTGGTCGCCGGGGTGCGGGGCAGTGATCGGCTGGTCGACATCGTGTTCGTGCTGGTCGTCGTCTTCACCCTCGTGCAGGGGCCGAGCCTGCGTCCGGTGGCGCGACTGCTGGGGATCATCACCCCGGAGGGGGCCCGTGAGGTGCGGGTCGAGTCGGCACCGCTGGACGTGCTCGACGCGGAGCTGCTGACCGTATCCGTCCCGGAGGGCTCGCGGCTGCACTACGTCACGGTCATGGAGCTGCAGCTGCCCGAACCGAGCGTGATCGCCCTGCTGATCCGCGGCGGATCCGTGTTCGTGCCGCAACCCGAGAGCAGGATCGCGATCGGTGACCAGCTGCTGATCGTGACCACCAGCGCCAAGCGCGCGGCGACCGAGCGCAGGCTCCGTGCCGTGGGACGACGGGGGCGGTTGGCCTACTGGTTCGGTGAGTACGGCGAACTCGCCTAGCGGCGAATGCGTTACACCATCGGGTGAGTATCGGGCGCGCCCCGCCGGCTTTCCTCGGGTTTTTCGGTACCGTATTTCCCGGTTTTCCTGTTCGTTGGGAAAACTGTCAACTCCGTGCGCACCGCGAAATCTCCGTGATGTGTGCGGCGGAAAGGCCGACGCTGTGAATCGATTCGTTACTACCGCTGAGTAAGGGTTTCGTGTTGTGACAACAGTATTAAAGTCCCCGGTGTCCGGAGTGGGGCGTGTTTCCGCACCGGTTCGGTGTGGCTCTCCGAGTGATTCTTCGCAGCTCGCCGATTCCAGCCACGAATGCGGTGGGCACGAGGGTTGGTTGCCACTGTCGAGGCTCGGCCGTCGGTGAATTCCGGGAACGGCGAATTCCGTTCCCTAAGTATCCGTACCTACGGTTTCACGGATTGTTCCTCGGCGATCGTGGGCCGATCGTTCTGGGCACTGTTCACAGCCACTTCACCGGGGTCGGGTGCCGAAGACCCCGGGGCGTGCGCGGTGGACGGAAACCGTTCCCGCCGCTCGACAGCGGCGCGATCAGCAGGAGGAACGATGCAGCACCCGAGAACGGGGCGGCGCAGGTTCGCAGGCCTGTGCCTAGGTGCCGCCGTGGCGACATCCTTCGGTCTGGCCACGGCACTGCCCGCGCAGGCCGCGACGGGCGAGATCAGGAACGCCGATGCCGAGGCGGCCGTGGCAGGCGAGTACATCGTCGTCTTCGAGGACGCCGCGGCCACCGGGCCCGGCGGAGTGAGTGCGGCGGCCACCGATCTCAGCCAACGCTACGGAGGCGAGATCCAGCGGACCTACGAAACCGCGTTGCGCGGCTACTCCGCCGCGATGAACGAGACGGCGGCCGAACGGCTGGCGGCGGATCCCAGCGTCAAGTACGTCGAGCAGAACCGCCGCGTGCACGCGCTCGGCACTCAGGACAACCCGCCCTCGTACGGCCTCGACCGGCTCGACCAGCGCGATCTGCCGTTGGACGACTCCTACACCTATCCCAACGGTGGCGCGGGAGTCACGGCCTACGTGATCGACACCGGCATCAGGACCAGCCACGAGACCTTCGGGGGCCGTGCCTCGAGCGGTTACGACTTCGTCGACGGTGACTCCGTGGCCAACGACTGCAACGGGCACGGCACGCACGTGGCGGGCACCGTCGGTGGTGCCGAGTACGGCGTCGCCAAGAACGTCGACCTGGTCGGCGTGCGCGTGCTCGACTGCCAGGGCAGCGGGTCCTACGCGGGCGTCATCGACGGCATCGACTGGGTCACCCAGAACGCCGACGGTCCCGCCGTCGCCAACATGAGCCTGGGCGGTTCCGCCAGCAGCGCGGTGGACGACGCGGTGAGCAGTTCCATCGCCGCTGGGGTCACCTACGGCATCGCCGCCGGGAATTCCTCGGCCGACGCCTGCGACTACTCGCCGGCCAGGGTCGAGGAGGCCATCACGGTCGGTGCCACCAACAGCCAGGACGCCGAGGCCAGCTACTCCAACTACGGTGACTGCCTGGACATCTACGCGCCCGGCAGCAACATCACCTCGGCCTGGATCGGCAGCGACACCGACACCAACACGATCAGCGGTACCTCCATGGCCACCCCGCACGTCGTCGGTGCCGCCGCGCTGCTGCTCGCCGACACCCCCTCCGCGTCTCCGGCGGAGGTCCGCGACAGCATGGTGAACAACGCCAGCACCGGCAAGATCTCCGGTATCGGCGCCGGTTCGCCCAACAAGCTGCTCTACGTGGGTGAGAGCGACGGTGGGGACCCGCAGCCGCCGGAGAACAGCGCTCCCACCGCTTCGTTCACCGTGAACTGCTCCACGGCCGGTTGTGACTTCGACGCCACCGGCTCCAGTGACTCGGACGGTTCCGTGGTGGGCTACTCCTGGCAGTTCGGTGACGGTGCCACCGCGACCGGAAGCACCGTCGGCCACAGCTACGGCGGCGGCCAGTTCACCGCCACGCTGACCGTCACCGACGACGAGGGTGCCACCGGCTCGGCCACGCACCAGATCGATTGCTACGACTTCGGCACGGTGTACTGCTTCGCCTGAGCACCGGCCCTGTCGGGCACGACCGAAGGGGACCTCCCGCCGCTCCCACGGCGGGAGGTCCCTCGTGTGTGCGATAGGGATCGTCGTGAGATCCGGCCTTGCTCCCGGATTGGGGCCGGGCAGCAGGAGCGGCGGCAACTTCTCGCGAAATTGACGCCCCGGTGCGGCGGTGTGATCCCAGCTCCGGCAATTTCTCGCGAAATCGCCGCCCCGGCAGGGCGGTACGACCCCACGCGGCGTCAATTTCTCGCGAAATCGCCGCGCCGTGGGACCGCAACGGTGCCGAACTCCCACCACTGCCGTAGGCCGCACTCCGACCACCCTCGCGATCGGCACCGCCGCGGGTTCTCCGGTGCGGTTCTCGCGAGGAAGGCCCGACGTTGTGCAGTAACTACTCGATGTCGGGCATCCCCGCAGCGAGAGCCGTGCCGGAGGTTCCGCTATCCGAGCCCCGAAGCAGCCTGCTCAGGAGAACTCACAGTTACTCGGTCCGGACTTCGGTGCGGGAGGTTACTCCCAGCTTCCGAATCACCTTCGCCACGTGCTGCTCCACGGTTCGCGGTGACAGGAACAGCAGCGCGGCTATCTCCCGGTTCGTGTTGCCCAGACCCACCAGTCTCGCCACGTCACGCTCCCGGGGCGAGAGCTCGGCACCGTACCCCCTGCGTCCCCGCCGCGACGACGGCGGTGCAACCCCGCTGTCGCGCAGCAGCTGTCTGCAGCGCGCGGCGTCCCTGCCCGCACCCAGACGTTCGAACGAACCGATCACTTCGGACATTCGCGCCGCGGCGGAATCGTCCCCGGACCGGAGTTGTTGGGCAACGACGCGCTCCCGGGCGAGGGCGGCACTGTACGGCTGCGGCAGCGCCGCATAGCCCGCCCGGGCCGTTTCCCACCACTCGGCCGCCCTGGCGAACCGCCCCGCGCCCTCGCAGTGGGACGCCCGCGCCGCCGCCGTGGCCGGGGCGATCAGCGGGCTCCGCCGGTTCGCGGTCGCCGCGGTGAACTCGTCGATCAGCTGTCCGGCCTCGGTGCCCCTGTCGAGTCGCGCGTAGGCAGCCACGGCGTTGGGCAGCAGCTCGCTCGCCCAGATCCAGATTCCCTTGCGCCGCACCACCCGTACCGCGTGATCGGCCGCGTTCACCGCCCCTGGCGAGTCCCCGCGCAGCAGCCGCAGCCGGACCCTGGTTGCCCCCGCCGCGATCACCACCGGAGTGAAGGAGTCGTCCGGGGTGTCCACTCCGGTCGCGGCGAGCCACCGCTCGGCGGCCTCCCAGTCTCCCCGAGTGACGGCGTCCATTCCCAGCACCAGCGCGAGCTCCACCGCCACCGGCCGAAGTTGTCCGTGGTCCCGCAGCAGCCGCTCCGCGTTCTCGACCAGCTCCTCCCATGCGCCGGTCATCCAGCGCAGCCGGATATCGGTGCTGCGCAGTGTGCTGTCCAGGTAGGGGCTGCCGCCCGCCGCGCGAGCCAGCCCCAGCGCCTCGGTCAGGTGGTCGCGGGCCGCCGAGTACTCCCCCAACCACGTGTAGGCGTCGGCGACGTTGCCGTGGATCCGTGCGATGTGATGATGCTCCGGACCCGCTCCCGTCGCAGGGGGCAGCCGTTCGAAGTGCCGCCACGCCGTCGAACAGTCCCCGCCGAACATCCGGCTGGGCAGCACGTTGGCGAGCAACTCCGAGCGCACCGCCGTGCTGCCGGTTTCGTCGAGCACGATCTCCGCCCGACCGGTCCACTCCGAACACCGCTCGTACGGCGTGGTTCCCACGTGTGCCTGCGCCAGCGCCGCCATGCCCACCGCGGCCCGTTCCGGCAGCTCCCGCAGTTCCGCCACGGCGAGCTCCAGCTCACCCCGCGCCGTCCCCGGGCAGTCGCTCTGCCGCAGCAACAACAGTCCCAGGCTGAGACGCACCTCGCCCCGCGCGGTCGCGGAGAGCCGCTGGTCGGCCAGCACCCGCCGCAACGCGGACGGGACCGGGTGTTGCCCCAACCCGTCGAGCGCGGCCTGCCCGAAGCGCACCGCGAGCCGATCCACGTCGCCCGTCGACAGCGAGGGTTCCTCGAGCAGCGAGCACAGCAGCTCCGTGGCGGTGGCGATGTCACCCGTCTCGATCGCGCGGTCGGCCGCTGCCGTTCCGTAGTGCAGCCAGTCCGCGACCCTGCCGCAGCCCATGCTGTGTTCGGCGAGCCGGATCAGCGGCGGTCGCTCCTGTTCGGACAGCAACCGCAGGGCGCGCTCGTGCAGTTCGCGGCGTTCCGGGCCGGTGAGCGTGTCGTGCACTGCCTGGCGTGCCAGGCAGTGCCGGAATCCGTAACGAAGGTTGCCGTCCTCGTGCAGCACGTTGGCGCGCAGCGCCCACACGATCCGGTGCGCCGCGTCGGGCACGCCCGCGATCCGTCCCAGCAGCCCGGCCTCGGCCGGAGTTCCCAGTACCGCCGCCGCGTGCACCAGGCGCGTCACGGGCTCGGGCAGTGCGCCCAACCGCTCGGCCATCGCGTCACGCAGCAGCACCGGCACGTCGAGCTGTTCGAGCGTTTTCAGCTCTCCGGCCGAGTAGGGTCTTCGCTCGCGCTGCGCGCGCAGCGTCGGCAGCGTCTCGGCCACGACGAACGGAAGCCCGGCCGTCCGCTCGTGCAGCTCCCGAGCGAATCCCGCTTCGACGGACTCGGTTCCCAGCAGGTGCGCGGCCAGGGTGCCCACCTGCTCGGTGTTCAGCGGACGCAGCGTCATCACCGCGCTGCGCGCCCGCCGCGGATGTCGGTACGCCGTTCCCAGGGGGACGCCACCGGCCAGTTCCTCGCGGCGGTAGCTCAGCACGAGGGCCAGTTCGCCGGGCTGATCGGTGATCAGGAACCGCAGCAGTTCCCTGGTTCCCTCGTCGGCCCAGTGCAGGTCCTCGACCACGAGGATCGCCGGAGTGCTCGCTTCGAGCAGCGCGTGCACGCCGCGGAACAACTGGTGTCGTTCCGCCGCCGTGTCACCGAGCGGCTCCGGGGTCGGGGGCAGGAACTCGCCCAGTTCGGGAAGCAGCCTGCGCAGCGCGCCGGTGACGGGATTGAGGTGTGCGGGGTCGGGGAGCGGATCGAGGTCGCGTAGCGCGTCGATCACCGGCCCGTAGGGGAAGGGGTCCTGGAGCGGCTGGCAGGCCCCGGTCAGGATGGTGCGCTCGATCTCGGGGCGTTCCAGTGATTCGCGGATCAGGCGTGTTTTGCCCACGCCCGCTTCCCCCTCCAGCAGCAGCACGGCAGGAGGGGAGAGCACCAGTTCCGTAACGGTGTCGAGCTCTTCTTCACGGCCCACCAGTACCGGTGGGACTCGGCTCGACACGGCGAACGATTCGGACGGACGAGTACTACTGAGCATGCGAACCCCTTCCGCGTGCGAGTGGCGTCGGGGTCGGATCAAGTGAAGTAACGGGAAGCGTATCCCTCTAAAGAGTGAAAAACGACGGCCTTAAGAGTGATCTTCGTTCCCGGTTTTGCCGAGGTTTCCGGTTGGCGGGAATCGGAAGGCGGTGTGCTCGCCCACAGTGGCCACGCCACGGTCCGGAATCGAAGAACTTCTCGTGCTCCCCGGCCTGACCTTCGGCATCAACCGCCCAGCGCCGACGGGTTGGTCAACGCCGCCACTCCCACACCGATCGCGATCACCAGCACCACGTAGCCGAACCAGTGCCGGATCGTCTCCGCCCGCAGTCGCGCGGTCAGCCGCGCGGCCAGTGCCGAGACCACCAGCGCGGTGATCGCGAACGCCAGCACCACCGGATACTCGATCTCGTCGACGACACCGGAGTGCGCGGCCAGCCCGGCCACCGAGTTGATCAGCACCACCAGCAGTGAGGTGGCCACGGCCCGCTGCGCGGCCAGTCCCAGCAGCAGGGTCAGGGCCGGAACCACCACGAAACCGCCACCCACTCCGAACAGCCCGGTCAACGCTCCGACACCCGCACCGCTCAGCAGCGATTTCGGCAGGCAGCTGCGCCACTCGATGCCACCGGTGTCGGTGCGGCAGGAGCCGCTCAGGGCTTCCCCGCCCGTGAGCATCCGAACCGCGACCACCACCATGAGCACCGCGAACGACACCAGCAGCCAGCGGTCCGGCAGCAACCTGCCGAGCGCGGCACCCCCGAACGCGGCCGGAACCCCGGCCGCGCCGAACACCAGCGCCACCGGCCAGAGCACCTTCTCGCGTCGGGCCCGGGGCAGCAGCCCGCCGATCGCCGAGATCGCCACGATCAACAGCGATGCCGGTATGGCGATCCGCAGCGGCAGGCCGACGCCGTAGACCAACGCCGGAACCGCCAGGATCGAACCACCGGCGCCGAGCAGTCCCATCGCCAGCCCGATGACCACCCCGAACGCGATCGCCGCGATCATTCCGCTTCCCGCCGCGTCGCGTGCCCGGGCGCGTGGCCGTCCGTCGTGGTGTCGTGCCTACGCGGGTAGGCCCGGGGTCGGCTCGTTCCGCCCTCACGCATGCGGCGCGCCCGGTTCGGCGGCGGTGACGGCGGACAGCGCGGCTTCCGGATCCACCGCGCTCCTCCGGTTGTGCGGCAGCATGCCCAGCAGTCGAGCCATCGCGCAGGTGTCACTGATCGCGGCGAACGTCAGCCCCGCGCCCACGAACCCCGCCAGCCACTTCAGCGGCCGGTAGGCGAGACTGCCCAACACGCCGGTCAGCACCAGCGATCCCGCGACCAGTCGGACCTGCCTTTCCATCGGCCAGACCCCGTTGCCCCGGTTGACCTCGCCACCTTCCCGCTGCCATTCCTCGATTCCGCCCCGCAGCACGTGACAGCCGTCCACTCCAGCCTGTTCCAGCAGTGTTCTGGCCTGCTCGGCACGAGCACCCGATGCGCACACCAGCACCACCGGATCGTCGTGCCAACTGTCGAGTTCGGCTCGTCGCTCGCGTAACAGCTCGATCGGAACGTTGTGCGAACCCGGGATGTTGACCGAGTCGAACTCGCCGGGGGAGCGGACGTCGATCAGCCTGGTTCGGGGGTGGGTTCGCAGGTTCTCCCGCAGCTGTGCCGTGTGCAGGAGTTCGGGGGTTTCGCTCGACAATTGGTTCCCTTCCGTTGGTCGTGTTCTCCGGCGGAGCTCCGTCACCGGGCCCCGCACGGTGCCGTCCGCTCCGGGGTAAGAGGGGCGGGGGTTCACCGGTCGTCAGGAGGAGGTGAGGTCGAGCCCCGCGTTCCCGGCCGCGCCGAACTCGTCGTCGACCAGCACCGCCGTGCGGCCGTCCGACTCCAGCAGCGAGGCCGCCGCGGTGGCGCGATAACCGCTGCCGCAGTGCACCCACACAGTGCCCTCGGGAACCTCGCCCACTCGCTTCGGCAGTTCGTACAGCGGAATGTGCACCGCGCCGGTGACGTGGGAGTCGCGGAACTCGTTGTTGGTCCGCACGTCCAGCACCACGTCCGCGGGCGGCATCCCGTTGTGCTCGCCGGAGCGCGTGGCAGCGAGGTCGGCGAAGCTCGCCGTGGTGGTCTCGCGCAGCCGCGCCGGATCGGCGGCCAGCTCGGCGGGCTGCCCGCTCGCCGCCGCCGCGAACTTGTCGATGCCGATGCGGGCCAGCTCGCGCTGTGCCTCCGCGACCTGCTCGGGCGACTCGCCCAGCAGCGTGATCGGGGAGCCCCAGTCGATCATCCAGCCCAGCCAGGTCACCATCGGCCCGTCCAGCCCCAGCCCGACCGTGCCCGCCAGGTGCGAGCGGACGTATGCCTTCCGCGAGCGCAGGTCCACCACCCACTCGCCGTGCTCCAGCCGCCGAGCCAGCTCGTCCGGGCTCGCCTCGGCGGGGCGCCGCAGGTCCAGCGGTTCGGGACCGGCGATGTTCCGCACCCCCATGTGCGCGTAGTAGGCGGGATAGGCGTCCAGCCCGGAGAGGATGCTCTCGACGAACTCGCCCTCGGACAGCGTCAGCGCGGGGTTGAACTCCCGCTGCTGCTCGATGGTGCTGGAGTCGCCGGACGCCTGGGTGGCCGAGCAGAAGTTGCCGAAGCCGTGCGTGGGCCATATCCGCGCCCCGTCCGGCAGCACGTCGGCCAGCTTCCGGGCCGAGGCGTACTGGTGCCGGGCGAGCTGTTCGCTGTGCTGCTCACCGAGCAGGTCGGTGCGGCCGGTGGTGCCGAACAGCAGCGAACCACCGGTGAAGGCGCCGAACGTGCCGGAGTCGTTCTCCAGCAGGTAGGACAGGTGGTGGAAGGTGTGCCCGGGGGTGGCCAGTGCCCGCACCCGCAGGTTCCCGGAGACCGCCACGACCTCCCCGTCGTGCAGCGGGCGGTGGTCGAACGGCGCCTCGTCGGCCGCCGCCACCCCGTACTCGGCCCCGGTGAGCCGGGCCAGCTCCAGCCCGCCGGACACGTAGTCGTTGTGGATGTGCGTCTCCAGCACGAGCCCGATCCGCACGTCGAGGCGACCCGCCAGGGCGAGGACCCGGTCCACATCGCGCTGTGGATCGACCACCACCGCCGTCTCACCGTCGGTCGCCAGGTAGCTGCGGTCCCCCAGGGAAGAGGTGGCGATCACCTCGACGTGCGGTGTCTCCGGCAGCCGTTGTTCCGGCGTCTCCGTCATGTCTGTCATGGTTCGTGTCATCGCGCCGCACCTCCTTCGGTGTCCCGGCCGGATTCGATCCACGCGGCTGTGCCACCGGAAACCGAAACCGCTTTGACTCCCGCTTCGCGCAGGGCTTGGGCGGCTCGCAGGCTGCGGCCACCGGACTGGCAGACCACCCGTACGCCGTCCGGGAACTCACCGGGTGTCCGCAGCAGCTGTTCCAGCGGGACGTTGCGCGCTCCGGGGACGTGTCCCTGTGCGTACTCCTCAGGAGAGCGCACGTCGAGGACTTCCGCACCCGCGTCACGGGCGGTGGCCAGGTCCTCGACGGTCACTTCGATCGACTCTTCCGGCATAATCACTTCCTATACCCCAGGGGGTATCAAACGGAGAAACGAGCGCCCCCGGTTCGGTATTCCGAGGGATCCGGTCTTTGGGGTCTTTGGGTCCGCGTGGCGAGCCGGGGCGAGGTTCCGCCGGCACGATCGTCCGGGGCGACGGCGTCGCCATGAGAAGGACGGTGCTCAGGCCAGCGCGAGGAACAGCCGCTCCAGCTCCTCCTCGGTCATGGGCGGTTCCTCGCCCTCCTCGCGGGCGGTCTGGCAGTGCCGCATGCCGCTGGAGACGATCTTGAATCCCGCCCGGTCCAGGGCGCGGGACACGGCGGCGAGCTGAGTGAGCACCTGAGCGCAGTCCTCGCCCTCCTCGATCGACTCGATCACTCCGGCGAGCTGGCCCTGTGCGCGGCGCAGGCGGGTGAGGGCGTCGCCCACGCGTTCCGGCTTCATCTCCACTGTCGAACACCTCCCCGGGGCGCGACTTCCTGGGTCGCGATTCCTCGGCTCTCGACTTTCTGACTCGCTTCCCGAATGTACCCCCAGGGGTATCCGATTGTCAGGGTGGTGCGAAGTGACGCGGCGCACCCGGCGGTGAACGGGGTCGAGCTCGTCGAACGGGGTCCGTAGATCCGAGCGACGAGAAGCTCTCCCGCGAGGATGTGGACTCTTGGCGGTGAGGTGTAAGTCGGCCGGGTGATTTCTGGCTGGTCAGAGGTTCGGTGCGGTTGGTGGTGTCGGCATACTTCGTGCCGTGTTCTGGATGAACTCGGGCCCCTGGCGGTCGAGCGTGACCCGGACGACGTTCGGGAGGCGTTGCGGCTGTACGGCGAGCCGCACGAGCTGGTGCGGTTCGATCCGGAGCGGTAGTACGGGTTCACCGAGGAGCGTTTCACCGAGTGGTGGGCCACTGCCACCAGTGCCGCGAATGCTTGGACGAGCTGCACATCACTGTCGTCACCAGCTGCTTCGGTTAAGGTGATGATGATGAAAGAGAATTGGCTTTTCGTGGTCAGTCTGGCCGGAATGACCGTGTCGGCTGCCGCATTGATGTTGCTCATACCGTCGCTGTTCGACTCGGGCGAGCAGGGCAACTTCCGGGGCATTGGGGTGCTCGCGTGCCTCGCCGTGGTCTTCGCGGTGGGGATGCTGTACTGGCGTCCATCGCCTTCGAGCTCGGATAACGGATAGCCACTTGCTCATCCCACGAAGGTCGTGACGGAGTCCGGAGATCCCGCTGAGCGGCGCTCTCTGCGGAGGTAAAGACGTCCGTGAGTGTCTGTGGGGCTGCTCGAGCCTCTTCGAGTTTCGCACTGGTTTAAAACTATGGAACGTGCTCTGGAGGTTCGGTTCTCCGACCTGGTCAACCATCCCAAGGACACGGTCGCCAAGATCGATGCGAGCCGTAGCCGTCATCTGTGGCTGCGCCGCCGTGACGACGAGGACCTGGTGCTGACCACCGCTGCCCGGGCCGAGCAGGAGAACGAGGTCGTCTCGGCCACCACCGCACTTTTCACGGCCATGATGCGCCAGGACGGGGCCGCGCTGTCCTCACTGGTCGATGTCGTCCCGAAGCATTTCCCTGGGGTGTGTTTCCTGCCCGCCGAGGACGTCCGTGCGTTCGTGGTGGAACTCGTCGAGACACTGCGCGCCACCGAGACCATCGACAATCCGGCGCCCGTGACGCGGGTTATCGAGTCCTGGAAACACACGGTGGAGGCGCACGCCGACCCGGAGGTGCACGCCTCGCTGACCACCGATGCCACCGACCACGGCCCGGCCACCGAACCTCCCGACAACGTATGAGCGGTGGCGGAACCCGACGTAAGCAGCGCGTCGCCCCACCAGCGGCGCAGGATCTAGTGGGAGACTCGGTGCGGTACCAGTGAGGCCGGTAAAGGCTGGGACGAACTGTGTCAACAGGCTCCTGGCAACACGCGCCGCGTTTGGGAACAGCTGAGCAACGACCCAGCTCCACGAATGGAGACTCATCGTTACCAGCGGCTCAAGGGAACGCCGCGTACCGGAACCTTCGAGGGGCGCGAACTGCCCGCGTGGCAGATAGAAGTCACCGGCGGTGGACGCGTTTGGTATCTCCTCGACGAACAGCGCCGCACCGTTTGGCTCACTCACGCCGGTACGGGACACCCCAAGACGACCGAGTAGTCGTGCCGTCCACCACGTCGTGGACGCTGGCACGAGACGGTCTCATGGTCCATACGAGATTCCGGTTTGGTTCGCCTCCGGCCAGCTGCCGTTGAAGGTGATTTTTCGGATGGCTGGGTAACTCGATGTAGCGTTCGCTCATGCGGTGTTGCCAGGAAGCTGGTCCGTGACGCAAGGAGGTTTCTCGTTGGTTCGGCGGTGTGAAAACGTGCGGCGGCGGTTGTAAAGTCGCAGGTCGCAGAGGGGTGCTCTCCACGTGCGTGGAGGTTGGAGCGGCACAATTACCACGGCGTGATAGCCAAGCGCTGTGCTCGCCATATCTGGGAGAAGGTCTGTGACGTGGCGAGTTCGCGCGGTCGTGTGATTACCGGCTGGTCAGGGGTGCGGTGCGGTTGGTGGTGTCGGCATACTTCGTGCCGTGTTCTGGATGAATTCTGGGCCCCTGGTGGTCGAGCGTGACCTGGACGACGTTCGGGAGGCGTTGCGGCTGTACGGCGAGCCGCACGAGCTGGTGCGGTTCGATCTGGAGCGGGAGTACGGGTTCACCGAGGAGCAGTTCACGGAGTGGTGGGCCACTGCCACCAGTGCCGCCAACCCGCCGACCGAGCGCGACAGGGAAATGATGCGCCGCTTGTTCGAGGAAGGCGACGAAACCGGATTCTCGGAACGGATCGACGACTTGAGTGACCCCACCACCCCCCCGATTTGGTTGCGGCACTGATGGCTCGATACACGATTCGCTGGGGCGAGCAAGCCGATCGGACTTACAACGACCTTCCGTCACGGATTCAAAAAGCTGTCGACGAACGATTGGACGAGCTGTGCGTCGACCCGCGCACCGGAACTTACGACAAAGGTCGTGACCAGTGGAAAGCCGCTTTCCACGGTGGTTTGGTCATGTACACCGTCGGTGAGCGGATGTTGTTGATCGACGTGCTGCGCATCACCGCGCTCTGAGGCGTCGCGAGGATTTTCGACAAGGCACTCGCGGGTTTGTGCGGGATGTTCAGGGATGAGTCTTGCCAAAGTCCAGTGTGGTTCGGTTCCGGTGAAGTATTGCGGAAACTGGTGTGCCCGGTCTCCTGTGGCTGGTTCGTGGATACTGTGGTGCGATGCGGCCGTTGGCTTGTGGTCGCGGGTGGAGGTTTCTCGTTGCTTTGGCGGTGTGAAAATGTGCAACCGTGGTCGTGACATCGCAGGTCGCGGAGTGCTCTCCACGGACGTGGAGGTGAACCGCGGAACTCCACCGCCGCCGTTACCGCGCCGGAGTGCTCTCCACAGGGGCGGAGGCGGAGCCTGAGCTCCGGAGTGGTCAGAACGCGAGGGGATCTGAGTAGTCCTGCCGATGTCACTGTTCGGGTGAGGTCCGAACCTGGCGGCATGTCACAGGAGGGGAACGCTGTCGCGGGATGCGGGGAGGTCGGGACCGGTCGGTTCCGACTGGCCACCGAGACGGCGGGGACGATCATGGTCGTGGCCGCGCCGGTCCTGTTGGTGACGAGTATGGCCGGGTTCTACCTCGCGGCCGGTGTCGCGACCGGTTGGAACTACGAGGCCACCGAAGCGAGCTGGATCCTGCTCGGGGGATTCGGTTTCTACGTGTGGGCGATCATGCTCCTCGGAGCGCCGTTGTCGTTCCTGCTGTGCGGCGTGACCCGGCGTGCTTCGCTGCCGGAGCGAATCGCGGTGCGCAGAGCGGTGCTCTTCGCCGCCGTGGCGGGGCTGCTCGTTCCCGAACTCATGCTGCTGGCCGCCGGATTTATGTAGGAATTCCGAAAACCCCGTTCGGCGGCGATTTCTCGCGAAATCGCCGTGCGGTGTCGGAGAGCGAAGGGGCTCGCGAGGCCGGATGTGGTCTCTCAGCTGCCCTCGGCTTCCGGCGCGGTTTCCCGCGTGGCCGCGTTGATGGCGCGGGCGCAGTCGAGAACGGCCAGGTCGGCCAGCAGCCAGCCACGGGGCGGTGGGGGTGTGGTGGGAGCTTCTTTCAGCTGTTGGGTGAGTGCCAGGAATGCGGTGGCGTCGGTGGGGTCCAGTTTCTCCGCCGAGGTGACGAGATCGCGCCACTGCTGCTCGGTCTCGTCGGTGAGTTCGATCTTTCGTATCCAACCGAGCAGCGCCGTCACGCTCGCCGAAGCCGACTCCGGGACACGGTCGAGCTGCCCCAGCCGCTCCCGTGCCGCGTCGAGTTCCTCGGTCGGGGCCATCTTCTCCTCCTCACCGACGTCGCTGCCTGGTCGCACTGGGGATGGTAAATCCCTGCTGAACACCACTTCGGAGTGTGGGAGCGCTGTTCACCCAACTTCTCTGATCGAGATCTCGGGCTCGGGGTTGGGAGCTCATGCGATCGTCGCGGTACTGTTTCTACGTACCTCTAATCGGAGACGAGCGTGGTGGCGAATGGCTCCGAGTGTCCCGCGAAACGTGCGGCGGCGGTTGTAACACCGCGGTTCGCGAAGGTGTTCTCCACGCGTGTGGAGGTGGACCGCTGTTGTGGTCGGCCTTGCCGATGTGGCTGACGTACTCTCCACGGGCGTAAAGGCGACCTCCGAATTCCTTCGGACGGCTCGTGCGTTCGCTGCCGTGAGGGGGCGGCGTAAATTTCGCGAGAAATCGATAGGGGCGGCTCTGATTCGGCTCAGCCGGGACGGTGGTGCACGTACTCGATGATCGAGCCGTCCGGATGTCGTACCGTCACCCCGTTGCCCACCGGGGCGCGGAACGGCTGTTGCACCAGTTCCGCACCTTCCGCGCGCAGTCGTGTCAGATAGGGCTCGATGTCCGACACGAGCAGCGTCCCGGCCGTGGCCCGGAACGGTCGCAGCGCTTCCGCTGAACCGCCGATGATCAGGAAGCCTCCCACCGCGGTCAGCGTCAGGTTCTTCTCCGGATAGGGCATGACCATGTCCCGCCGGAGCCCCAGCACCCTCTCGTACCACGAGGTGGTCGCTTCGAGATCGGCGGTATCCACGAAGACTCTCACGAACGTTCTCGGCTGCTGAAGGGTGCGGGAATCCGTGAGTTCACGCCAGAGTTGATCGAGCAAGAGGATTCCTTCCGTCGGCTTTCGGGTTCGGACCCCCCGACCCTCCTGCCACGAACCGGAGTCAGCCAGCGGCCGATTCGTACTGTTACCGACACTGACAGGCTCATGGAACGTGGAGGGGCGATGTCCACGACGACGATCCGAGGTGAACTCGGTGCGTTCCTGCGGGCCGCGCGCGCTCAGCTCACCCCTGCCGATCTCGGACTGAACGTGCACGGCAGTCGCCGGGTCCGTGGCCTGCGACGCGAAGAAGTCGCTGCCGTCTCCGGGATCGGGTTGTCGTGGTACACCTGGCTGGAACAAGGCAGGGTCGCCACCTCGCGGCAGGTGCTCGATGCGTTGGCGAGCACGCTGCGGCTGGGTGAACAGCAACACCGGCACGTGCTCGCGTTGGGTGGCTTCCAGCCTGAACCCCAGGAAGATACCGATTCCGCCCGGCTTGCGGCGTTGCTGGCCGAGTGGTCGCGGAGCCCGGCGCTGCTGCTCGATCACCGGTTCGACGTGCACGCGGTCAACGAGGTGCACCACACGGTCTGGCAGTCGAGCCCCGAGGTGCGGGGAGGAACGAACCTGCTGCTCGCGATGGCGACTGAGCCAGACTGGCGCGACGTGCTCGTCGACGAGCGGGAGGTGCTGTACGAACTCTTCCTGCGATTTCGAGCTCAGGCGGACCTGCACCCCACCGACCCGAGATGTCACGAGGTGCTGCGAACGCTGCGGAACAGCCGCCCCGACCTGGCTCACTGCTGGGAGTGCCGTGACGTCCGCGATTACGGGACATGGCCGGTGGTCCTCACCGGTGGGAGCGGAGGCAGGCTGCGATTCGACTTCACGCTGCTGCGTACCGATGGGACGTCGGGCTCGCTGCTCGTGCAGGTGCCGGGTAACGATGAAACCCGGGAGTGGGTGCGCGGGCGAACTTCACCGGGCTAGGTTCAAAACGTGCGGCGGCGGTTGTAACACCGTGGTTCGCGAAGGTGTTCTCCACGTGCGTGGAGGTGACCCGGGTTTGCCGCAGGCGCTTCCCGCGCCGAGCCTGCCATCTCCCCACCGGCCTCGTCCTGCCTCGGAAGGCCCTCTCACCCTCAGCCAGTCAATCCCTCAACCGCGTTCGTGCCACCGAAGAGGCGGCGGACGACTCGGGAAAACCGTGACGGGTCCGCTGTCCGATAGGGGAGTGTGCGGTTCGCGAGGGACGGACTCGTGGCAGGACGAGCGAGGGTGTTCGGGATGACGATGACCCTCGTCGACACGCCACTGCCACGAGTGCTGTTCACCCGCCGCACCGCGTCGTTGGTGTGGACGGAGGTTCGACATGGTGACTGTCAGGGTGGACGGCTTGCGAGCGCGATACGGCGGGAAGCTCGCGCTGGACGGGATAAACCTGCGTATGGGGGCGGGTATCCACGGTTTGCTCGGACCCAACGGTGCGGGAAAGACCACATTGATGCGCACGCTGGCGACAGTGGCACGACCGAGTGAGGGCAGCGTCGAGCTGCTCGGCCATGACACCGCGCAACAGGACGGCCGGAAGCGAGCGCGTCGGCGGTTGGGATACCTGCCCCAGACATTCGGTTACTACCCGGGATTCACCGTGGCCGAGTTCGTGGAGTACATGGCCTGGCTCAAGGAAATGCCCAAGGACCGTGTTCCGGAAGCCGTCGAACGTGCGATCGAGCGGGTCGGTCTGGTCGATCGGGCGGGTTCCAAGTTGAAGAAACTCTCCGGCGGGATGTTGCGTCGCGCGGGGATCGCACAAGCGATCGTCAATGACCCGGAGCTGCTGTTGCTCGACGAGCCGACGGCCGGGCTCGATCCGGAGCAACGGGTGGAGTTCCGGGGACTGCTGCGGGACATCGGCTCGACCAACACCGTCGTCGTCAGCACACACCTGGTCGAGGACGTCGCCATCGCCTGCGACGAAGTCACCCTGTTCGACGGCGGGAAGCTGATTTTCCGTGGCACACCGAACGAATTGGCCGAGTTGGGCACTTTCGGGGCGGATGACGCTCGTGGCGGGGACACCACTCTGGAACGCGGCTACACCGCGGCGCTGCGCGCCTACCGGGAAAGGGCGGTGGCATGACCGCACGTGTGCTTTGGCACGAGATTCGCCGTAGCGGCCTGCCGCTCTGGATCACTCCGCTGCTGCTGCTCGTCTCGGGGTTGGTGTTCATCCAAACTCTGCTGCGGACGGGAGGACAGCGTTTGGAGTGGGCCACCTCGATTTTCTACGACATGACGCCGATGGTCGTGCTGGCCAGCACACTGGCTCTGGTGGTCGCGGCATGGCGGGCCGGGCGCGAACGCCGAAGAGGCGTAGCTGAACTGATCGAATCCACTCCGCGCGCATCTTCGCAGCGTGCGTTGCTCTCCTGGATCTCCGTGGCGATCTGGCCCGTAGTTTCCTGCTTGCCCGCCGTAGTGGCATTCGGATCGCTCAGCCGGGAGGCGGTTTCCGGTCCACCACTGTTCGGGATTCTGGCAGCGGGGCTGGCTACAGTGGTCGCCTACGCCGCGCTCGGCTTCGCCGTGGGTACTTTTGTTCCCGGAAGATTCACGGCACCGGTGGCTGGTGTCGTCTCGTTCGTTGTCACGATCGCTCTCGGCCCACGGGTGCCCCACGGTTTGCTGTCCGTTGTTCCGCAGCCCACCTACGGCACCATCGCGACCAATCGGTCCAGCGTCGGGCTGTGGGACCGGCCGGTGTGGTGGTTCGCACCCGCTGCCGCGCTGTGGTTCGCTGCGCTGGCCGTCGCGCTGCTGGTAGTGGCTACGGCGCGACGCCGCCTGCTCACCATAGTGCCGTCAGCTCTCGCGGTGCTCCTCGCGATTCCGTTGGCGCAAACCCAGGTTTGGCGTATCGACACCGCGAGCCCGTCGCTGAACTGCAGCGATGGCAGTGTGCGTGTTTGCGTACCGAACGAGGTCGGTGTGGCTCCGAACGCTGTGGCCACCTCGACGAAACCGGTCCGAACGCGTCTGGACGACCTGCCCACCGTGGCCCCGCTGGGAGTGGTCGATTCGACTTCTGCCAGTGCGTATGTCTGGCCGCAGAACTGTCGTTCCTACCCGGAACGAATCAGGTGCTCTTCGCCGCGTCCTTCGACGGCCGGTGAGAAGCTCGCCGAGCGAGTTTCCGGCTGGCAGTGTTCGTCATCCTCCTCACCGGGAACACCCATGTACACCTCTCCGGCGCCGCGATTGGAACGCGGAGTGCGGGACTGGCTGCTCGGGCGGACGGGTGATTCCGCGTCCGAGATCGCCCGATATCTCGCCACGCTTCCCGACAACGAACGACACGAATGGCTGAGCCGCTATCTGCTCGCCGCTGAGCGGTGTGATGTTTCGGCTGTCGCGGGATTGCGGGTTTCCTGATGGTGTCCGGACGTTTTCTGCGGTTGTATCTCCGGTCCCGGAACGTTCCCGCTGTGGCCGGGGGGATGGTTTCGCTGCTCGTTCTCAGCGGTTGGAACGGGCGGTGGTTGGGTTGGACTCTGCCGAGAGTGGTCCTGGTGTTCTTCGTGGTGCTCGCGGCGGTTCTGCTGGCCGGCAGTTTCGCCACGCCGAGTCCGGAGCTCGATGCCGGTGCCGTTGTGCCGTGGTGGCGGTGGCATCTCGGGCATGCTCTGGTGGGCATCGCCGGATGTGGGGTGTCGCTGGCGCTCGCGGTGTTCGTTCACCGGCACGGCACGCCTGGTCTCGATCTCGCCGTGCTGCGCGATCTTCTCGGATTCAGCGGGTTGGCGCTGTTGACGGGGGCATTGCTCGGAGTTCGGTTGTCCTGGACGGTCCCGCTCGCCTACGCCCTCGTCGCATGGGTCTTCTCCTCGGTGACCGCACCCTGGAGCAGAGCGCTTCTGTGGCCCGTGCTGTCCCCGACAGCGGAGGTTTCCTGGTGGGCCGCCATCGGACTCTGCGGCATGGGCACCACGCTCATCGCCGTTCGCGGTACGACACCGGAGATCAGGCAGTGAGCGTCCCGCGAAAACCACCACGGATATTTCATCCGATACAGGAGTGTGCGGGCCATGAGGCGCGGGCGGCCGTCCGACGAACGGCTGATGCGAGCTGTCGCCAGGGGAGACGCGGAAGCTCTGGCGGAGTTGTACGACAGGCACGCGCCGTGGCTGTTCCTCAGACTCAAGCGTCGTTGCTCCGATCAGGGGCTCATCGAGGAAGTCGCCCAGGACACTTTCCTGGGAGTTTGGCGTGACGCCGAGCGGTACGAGCGGGGAAACGTCGGTGGCTGGATCTGGACCATCGCTGTTCGGCGTCTCATCGACGCCCAGCGGGCACGGAGTGCCAGGCCCGAACAGGCGAGCGAAGCGATCGACACGGCCCGTACGACTCCGTCGGCCGAGCAGCACGCACTCGGCGGTGTCGAACACGGTGAACTGGGCGCGGCGCTGCACAGCTTGTCGCCGGAACTCCGGGACGTCGTACGGGTCACGATCATAGACGGTATGAGCATGGCGGAGGCGGCCGCCGCTCTCGGAATTCCGGAGGGAACCGTCAAGACCCGCGCCCGGCGTGCCCGAGCTCTGCTGCGGGAGGCCCTGGCATGAAGTATCCGAGGAACCACTGCGGGGGTTGATATGGACTGGCACGTTCCCGAGCGCCATCTCGACGCGTATGTCTCCGGGGAGATCGGAGATCCCCAGGCTTGGTCCGTGGAATCACACCTCGTCGAGTGCGCGATGTGTGCCGACCGGGTCGCTCAGACCGTGGCGAACACCGAACTGGCACGACGGATCGAGAGCGTGCGCGAGCGAGTGCTCAGCCACACCAGCGGTGCGGCACATCCCCGAACAGCTCCGGAATCTCGAACAGCGATTTCCTGGTCGCGCATCCGGCGGCTGCTCGCCTCGGCCCCCGCCCTGCGCTTGCCCTGGTTGGTGGCAGCGGTGTTCGTCGTCGCGTGTGCGGCCGCGTTGAGCCTGCTCAGCAGTGGGCCGGAACAAGCGGGTTCCGTGCTGCTCCTCAACGCGCCACTGCTACCACTGGCCGGAGTGGCGCTGAGCTATGGACCGGGGATGGATCCCGCCTACGAACTCACGCTGACGACTCCGTACTCGGGGTTGCGGTTGTTGCTGCTTCGCACGATCGGTGTGTTGGCGGTGACGATTCCGTTGCTACTGGGCACGAGCTTCGTTTTCCCCACCGGGGGGATCTCCGCCGTTGCCTGGTTGTTGCCCTGCCTAGCGCTCGTACTGGTGACTCTGCTGCTGGGGAGCTGGATCGAACACCGTCTCGCCGCGGTGCTCGTCGGTGCCGCGTGGTGCTCGGCGGTGCTCATGCCCCGGTTTCTGCTCGTGGTCGATGTGTCACGGGTGTTCGATCCGCTGTTCCAGTTGATCTGGGGTGGAGTGGTCGTGCTCAGCACGGTGACCCTGATCGGACGACGCTCGGCTTTCGACAGGATGGCAGGTTGACACCTCTCGGTGCTGCGTAAATTTCGCGAGAAATCGACACGCCCCTGGCCGGGTGCGGCCTCAGCCGCCGGCCTCCTCCCGGAGCAGCCGGAGCGCCGCCCGGTGCGCCCGGTGCAGCGGGGTGGCGTCCTTGCGCAGCGTCGCGCGCACCACGGCTCCTTCCAGCAGCAGGAACCACTCCTCGGCCACGTCGGACGGATCGGGGCACCCGGCAGCCTCGGCGATCTCCGTCAGCCACGTGCGGATCCCGTCCTTGTTCCGCTCGATGATCTCGCGACCGGGGTGCTCGGGATCGGTCAGCTCCACACCGGCGTTGACGAATCCGCACCCCCGGAACCCGTCCGCCACGGTCCACTCCTCGTAGCCGTCGAACACCGCCGACAGCCGCTGCTCGGCCGTCTCGCTTCCCGCCGACACGCGTTCCAGGGTTTCCCGCCAGCGCCGGTCCCGCTCGGCCAGGTGCTCGGCCACCAGCCCGTCCTTCGAGCCGAAGTGCGCGTACAGCGTCACCTTGGTCACCCCGGCCCGTGCCGCGAGCGTGTTTACCCCCACCGCCCGGATGCCCGACTCGTAGAACAGCCGCGATGCCGTTCGCAGGATGCGTTGTCTGGCCGAACCGGGTTCGCTCGTCATTGACCCACTGTGCTTCGTGTCCACCATCGGTTGCCACTATACAAACCGGTATGTAGGGTACGGCTGCCGGTAACCACCGGCGGCGATCCGAGACGGAGGTAGTTCGATGAGCACCACCAAGCCCGTGGCAGTCGCGTTCGACGTGCTGGAGACCCTGCTGGACCTGCGCGCGCTGCACACCCGCTTCACCGACATCGGCCAGCCGGCCGAGATGCTGCACCCCTGGTTCCTGCGGTTCCAGCGCGACGCGCTGGCGCTGGCGTTGAGTGGCGAGTTCGCTTCGTTCCCCGCGGTGGCCCGCCAGGCGCTGCGCACCGAGAGCGAGCACACCGCGAGCGAGGCCGACATCGACCACGTGCTCGACGGCTTCGCCCAGCTGCCCGCCCACCCGGACGCCGAGCCCGCGCTGCGCAAGCTCTCCGAGGCCGGGGTGCGCGTGGGATGCCTGACCGTCGGCAGTCCGGAGAACACCGCGAGCTTCTTGGCCAACGCCGGTCTGGCGCAGTACGTGGACCGGGTGGTCACGGCCGACCAGGCGGGCATCTGGAAGCCCTCGCCCACCGTCTACCGGGCCACCGCCTATCAGCTGGAAGTGGCACCTCGCGACATGGCGCTGGTCGCGGTGCACGCCTGGGACTGCCACGGTGCCAAGCGCGCGGGCTGCACCTCGGGGTGGTGCTCCCGACTGGAGGGCGAACCGGGTGACGTCTTCGACGCCCCCGACGTGACCGGCGACGACCTCGTCACCGTCGCGGACCGGCTGCTCGCGCTGCCCACCCGGTGACCCGGCGGATCCACGGACAACTCCTCGTCACCGTCGACCGCATCCCCCAATAGGATGCTGGTGTTCGACACGAATCCGCAGCCAGGCGAGGAGGGGGCGAATGTCGGCAGGCGAAGGCTCGGAAGCCACGGCGTTTCCCGGGACACCCACGGAGTCCCACTGGGCGCTCACGGCGTTTCACGGGCGCGCGGGGGACCACAACGATCGTGCCATGGCCGGGGCGCGGGTCCTGGGCACCGAACTCGCCCGCTACATGCGGGCCGGGCTGACGCGGATCGGCCAGTCGCGTCCGGCGCTGAACGCGGGCTGGGAAACCGAACTCACCGCCGCGCTACCGGAGTTGCGCAGGCTCGCCGACCGGTACGAGACCTTGCTGGCGGCGGGAGCCAGGCCGGTCACCGCGTTAAACAGGTGCGCGGTCGCACTGGCGACGTTGCCGGTCATCGCCCGGCACCGGCCCGACGCCTGCGTGGTCTGGCTGGACGCGCACCCCGACCTGCACACCCCGGAGACCTCCGACAGCGGCTATCTGGGCGGCATGGTGCTGGCCGGTGCCAGCGGGAGGTGGGACTCCGGCCTCGGCGGGGAGCTCTCGCCGGGCAACATCGTGCTCGGCGGTGTGCGCGACATCGACGAGGCGGAACAGCGGTCGCTTTCCGAGGGCACCATCAGCGTCGTGTCCGCGGGTGAGGACATGGTGGACAACCTCCGCACCGCGGTCGCGGGCAGGCCGGTGTACTTCCACCTCGACTGCGACGTGCTCGAACCGGGGCTGCTGGGCACCGACTACCGGGTGCCGGGCGGGCTCACGCTCGAAGGACTGCGTGCGGTGGCCGGGATGCTCGCCGAGCACGAGACGGTCGGTGTGGAGCTCGGTGAGTTCGAGACGATCCAGCCCACCGGGGAGACCGACACGCAGGCGGCGCAGCGGTTGATCGAGGCGGTCTCGCCGCTGCTGGACAACACGCGCGGCTGACCCCGAGGTCCTCCCGACCGCCCCGAGCGATCGGGAGGACCGGTCTCCGCCCCGTGCGGAACACCGTGGTGGTGTCCAGCACGGGCCAGTCGATGAGCGGCCGGTCGGGGAACGGCAGCTCGTTCCCGGCCGGTGCGGGTCATCCGGCTGTCACGGGCGGACCAGCACCTTGAGCGCCTCGCGCTCGTGCATGGCGCGGTAGCCGTCGGCCACGTCGTCGAGCCCGACCGCCTTGTCGAACACCAGGCCGGGCTGGACCCTGCCTTCCAGCACGTCGGGCAGCAGCTCCGGGATGTAGTTGCGTGCCGGTGCGACTCCGCCGCTGATGGTGACGTTGCGGAAGAACGCCTCGGCCGACTGCGGGATGTTCGCGTAGGTCGGCGCGCCGACCCTGCCGATCGCCCCGCCGTCGCGCACCACGCCCACGGCGGTGGCCAGCGAGTCGTCTGTGCCGACGCACTCCAGCACGTGCGGGGCGCCGTGCCCGCCGGTGAGCTCGCGTACCCGTTCGATGCCCTCGGCGCCGCGTTCCGGCACCACGTCGGTGGCGCCGAACCGCTTGGCCAGATCGGTGCGCGGGGTGTGCCTGCCCATGATGACGATCCGTTCGGCGCCGAGGCGGGCGGAGGCGAGCACGCCGGACAGCCCGACCGCGCCGTCGCCGACCACGACCACTGTGGAGCCCTGCTTCACGGAGGCGGACACGGCGGCGTGGTGGCCGGTGCTGAACACGTCGGAGAGGGTGAGCAGCGAGGCACTCAGCGCCTCGTCGGAGCCGCCGGGCAGCCGGACCAGGGTTCCTTCGGCCCGCGGCACGCGCACGGCCTCGCCCTGGCCGCCGTCCACTCCGTCGGAGCCCCACATGCCGCCGTTGACGCAGGAGGTGTGCAGCCCGTCGTCGCAGAACTCGCAGTTGCCGTCGGAGAAGGTGAACGGCGAGACCACCACCTCGCCGCGCTGCGGCGAGTTCACGTCGGAGCCGGTTTCCTCGACCACGCCGAGGAACTCGTGGCCGATTCGCTGTGGTTCGGCGGCCGATCCGTCGTCGGGACCGAGCCCGACGCCCCGGTAGGGCCACAGGTCGCTGCCGCAGATGCAGGCGTGGGTCACCCGCACGATCGCGTCGGTGCTCTCCCGCAGCGTGGGGTCGGGGACCTCGCCGACGCGGATGTCCTTCGGGCCGTGGAGCAGTGTTGCCTTCAAGTCTGTGAACTCCGGATGAGGTGGGTTGTCGATTTCACGGTTCGGCGGGGAGCGGCTGTGCTCAGCGCAGGTCGACCAGCATCTTGCCGGTGTTCTCGCCGCGCATCATGCCGAGGAACGCCTCGGGGGCTCTGTCCAGACCGTGCAGCACGGTCTCCTCGTAGCGGATGCGTCCCTGGCGCAACCAGCCGCCGACCTCGGTCATGAACTCCGGGTACTTGTCGAAGTGGTCGATGACGATGAAGCCGCGCGCGGTGAGCCGCTTGCTGACCATCTGGAACATGCCGCGCGGACCCGGCTGCGCGTCGACCTCGTTGTACTGCGAGATCGCGCCGCACATGGCGATGCGGCCGAAGTCGTTCATGGTGTGGATCGCGGCTTCCAGGTGGTCACCGCCGACGTTGTCGAAGTAGACGTCGATGCCGTCGGGGGCGGCTTCGACCAGCTGTTGGTGCACCGGTCCCCGCTTGTAGTTGAACGCGGCGTCGAATCCGAGGTCCTCGGTGAGGTGGCGGACCTTCTCGTCCGATCCGGCGCTGCCGATGACCCGGCGTGCCCCGTGCAGCTTGGCGAGCTGTCCGGCGATGGAGCCGACCGCGCCCGCCGCGCCGGAGATGAACACGACGTCGGTCTCGCGCAGCCCGGTGATCTCGAACAGCCCGGTGTAGGCGGTCAGTCCGGGTGCGCCGAGCACGCCGAGGAACGCGTTGGGGTCGGCCAGCTCCGGATCCAACCGCCTCGCGGCCCCGGCGTCGAGCACGGCGTACTCGCGCCAGCCGAGCACGTGCATCACGAGGTCGCCGGGCTGAAAGCCCTCGGCCTCGGAGGCGACCACCTCGCCGACCGCCGCGCCGGTCAGGGGCTCACCGACCTGGAAGGGGGCCACGTAGGAGGGGCGGTCGTCCATCTGGCCGCGCATGGCCGGGTCGACGCTCATCACCAGGTTGCGTACCAGCAGTTGCCCGGCCGCCGGTTCGCTCACCGGCACGGTGGCGGTCTCGAAGGTCTTGTCGGTGGGCCACCCGCTGGGGCGTTCGGCGAGCCGTACTTCTCGTGCTGTCTCGGGCAGTGACAACTGCTTGTTCTCCCGGGGTCGTGGTTCGGTTCGGGATCTCGTCCGCTTCGTCCCGCGGGCGATACCAACTTTCATTGTACACAACTTAACTTGCCAAGTTTGTATTGCGCACAATTGATATTGTGCCGTGGCGGTCGGGGAGAACGACTCACGGGACACGAGACTTCCGTGGGAAAGGTTGTCGTGATCGGCTGGAGTGTCACCGGATCGCCGGGACCGTGCCGTTCCGCCGGTGTTCGCCACCGAGGAGCGGGGGCGCACGATCGACCGCGACACGCACGAACCGCCGGTGAGCACCGGCTGAACCGATCGGAACGAGCGACGACAGGAGAGGACCACACCCGTGGACCACGTTTCACTCGGCAGGACCGGAGTCAAGGTCAGCCCGCTGTGCCTGGGCGCCATGAACTTCGGTGCCTGGGGCAACCCCGATCACGACGACTCGATTCGAATCATCCACCGCGCGCTGGACGCGGGCATCAACTTCATCGACACCGCCGATGTGTACTCGCACGGCGAGTCGGAGGAGATCGTTGGCAAGGCCCTCGCCGATGGTCGCAGGGACGACGTCGTGCTGGCCACCAAGGCGCACGCCCCGATGGGCGAGGACCCCAACCGGCGCGGCAACTCGCGCCGCTGGATCGTCCGCGAGGTGGAAAACAGCCTGCGCAGGCTGCGTACTGACTACATCGATCTCTACCAGATCCACCGGCCCGATCCCGACACCCACATCGACGAGACGCTGGGTGCGCTGACCGACCTGATCCGGGACGGCAAGATCCGTTACGCGGGCTGCTCCACGTTCCCCGCTCACCGGATCGTGGAAGCCCACTGGGTGGCCGAGCAGCGCGTGCGGGAGCGGTTCGTCACCGAGCAGCCGCCCTACTCGATCCTGACGAGGGGGATCGAGGCCGACGTGCTGCCGGTGGCCCGCGAGTACGGCATGGGTGTGCTCCCGTGGAGCCCGCTGTCCGGCGGTTGGCTCTCCGGCAAGTACCGGCGGGGGCAGGACGCACCGAACACCCACCGGGCCAACTTCATGCCCGACCGGTTCGACCCGAGCGAGCCCGACAACGTGCGCAAGCTCGACGCCGTCGAGGAGCTGGCGCGGCTGGCCGCCGACTCCGGGATCACACTGGTGGACCTGGCGCTGGCGTTCGTGCTCAGCCACCCCGCGGTGACCGCGCCGATCATCGGGCCGCGCACCATGGAGCAGCTGGAGTCCCAGCTCGGCGCGGCGGACATCCGCCTCGACGCGGCGACGCTGGACCGCATCGACGAGGTCGTGCCGCCGGGGACCACGCTCAACCCGGCCGATGTCGGCTGGACCCCGCCGGATCTGGAGCGCAAGGAGCTGCGCCGCAGGCGGTGACAACCCTGGGGCAGGAGCGGCTCGGCTGCCGTAGTGGCTCGGGTGGCGGAACCTCTCGCGGGCTCTCGCCGCGGGTGCCCCGACATCGGGTAGGTACTACACAACGTCTGGGGCCGCCCTCGCGAGAGCACCACGAGAGAACCCGCGGCGGCGCCGGTCGCGGGCGTGGTGGGAGCTCGGCTTTGGGAGCCCTACCGGGGCGGCGATTTCGCGAGAAATCGACGCCGCCCCGAGATCGGGGGCGGAAACCCCTCGCGGGGGCGTCGACTGCCGGTGCGGACCGGAACGGTGGAAAGTCGTGGACCGGCGGAAAGTCGTGGACCGGTGGGAGCGCTCAGTCCTGCCGGTCGATCTCCTCGGCGGCTCGGTCCAGTGCCGAGGTGACGCTGTTCAGCGCGCTGTGCAGCTCGCCGAGCTGCTGTTCGTCCAACCCCGTGGCGCTGAGAATCCGCCGCGGAATGTCACCGGCCCGCTCCCGCAGCGCGATGCCCTCCTCGGTCGGGTGCACCACCACCGAGCGCTCATCGTCCGGACTGCGTTCCCGCCGTACGAAGCCGGCCTTCTCCAGCCGTTTGAGCAGCGGGGACAGCGTTCCGGAGTCCAGCCGCAGCGATTGGCCCAGTTCCTTGACGCTGCGTTCGCCGTGCTCCCAAACGGCGAGCATCACCAGGTACTGCGGATAGGTCAGTCCGAGCTCCGCCAGCACCGGCCGGTACAGCGTGTCGAAGGCGCGGGAGGTGGCGTGCAGCACGAAGCACAGCTGGCGCTCCAACCGCAGCAGCTGTTCGGAATCCGCGGGCGGCGATTCGCCGCCGGATTCCCGCGCTTCGTCCGTTCGGTCCGACACGTGCGCAGCATAACAGTCGGTTGTGCACAACCAAATCGTGTGGCGCCGGGACCGGTGGGCGGAGCGAGAACCGCGCGGGGGAACCCGACCGTGTCCCCCCGCGCCGGGAGGATCCGCCCGACGCGGGAGGTCAGCGGCGAGAGTCGGTGCGGGGTTCCCCCGGTCCCGGCGCTCGGAGAGGTCGGGCACGAAGCCCTAACGGCGTCCGCTCGCCAAGCCGAGCAGCAGCAGTGCCCAGACCTCCTCGAAGTCCGCGTCGAGCCCTGGTTCCTCCCACTCCGCGGCGTGTGCGGGGTTGTGGAACCGCGTGGTGGCCGTCAGCACCGCCCGCGCGGCGCGGTGCGGGTCCTCGACCTCGAACTCGCCCTGGGAGACGCCGTCGGAGATGATTCGCGCGAGCATCCCGGCCAGCGTATCCAGGTGCACCCTGATCACATCGCGCGAATCGGTGGCCAGCGCGTGGTAGGTCGCGAACAGCTCCGGATCCTCCCGCGCCATCAGGCGTTTGGTCGTGCTCAGCTGTTCCAGCCAGCTCCGGAGCCGTTCGGTGGCCGAGCCGTCGGCGGTGGTCAGCGGCCACAGTCGTGCGTTGACCCGCTCCAGCCAGCGCTCCGCCACGGCGTCGCGCAACGCGGCCTTGTTGGGGAAGTGCCGATACACGCTGCCGTGGCTGACTCCCAGGGCGCGGGCCACGTCCACCACGGTCGTCTTGCCGGGCCCGAAGCGGCGGAGGGTGTCCTCGGCCGCTTCGAGGACCCGTTCGGCGGTGAGCGCTTCGGTCACGAGGAGCCGTCCCCGGAGTCTCGCTCGCTGTCGAGCAGTGCCATGCCACCCTCGTCGTAACGCTGTCCGGCCACGGCCCCCGGCGGTACCGCGCGCTCGATCGCGGCCAGTTCGTCGGCGGAGAGCTCGAAGTCCAGGGCGCCCAGCGCCTCGGTGAGCCGGTCGCGGCGACGGGCGCCGATCAGCGGCACGATGTCCGAGCCCTGCGCCAGTACCCAGGCTATCGCCACCTGGGCGACCTCGACGCCCTTCTCCCGCGCGATCGAGCGCAACTGCTCGACGAGCTCCAGGTTGCGCTTCAGGTTCTCGCCCTGGAACCGGGGGTAGTGGCTGCGTGCGTCCTCCTGCTGGGTGTCCCTGCTCCAGTGGCCGGAGATCAGGCCACGGGAGAGCACGCCGTAGGCGGTGATGCCGATGCCGAGTTCCCGGCAGGTCGGCAGGATCGAACGTTCGATGCTTCGCGAGATCAGCGAGTACTCGATCTGCAGATCCACGATCGGGTGTACCGCGGCGGCTCGCCGGATGGTCTCGGAGCCCATCTCGGACAGCCCGATGTGGCGAACGTAGCCCGCCTCGACCATCTCCGAGATCGCACCGATGGTGTCCTCGATCGGAACACGGGGGTCGAGCCTGGCCGGGCGGTAGATGTCGACGTGGTCGGTTCCCAGCCGTTGCAGGGTCTGGGCCAGCGAGTTCTTCACCCCGGCGGGACTGCCGTCGAATCCGACGATTCCGCCGTCCGGGTCCCGCATCGCCCCGAACTTGACGCTGATCTCCAGCGAGTCGCGGTCGTGCCGCCGCAGCGCCTCGCGCAGCAGCAGTTCGTTGTGCCCGCTGCCGTAGAAGTCGCCGGTGTCCAGCAGGTTGATGCCCGCCTCGACGGCGGCGTCGATGGTGGCGTGGCTCTCCCGCGTGTCGGCTGGGCCGTAGAAGTCGGACATGCCCATCAGACCGAGGCCGAGCGTCGAGACCTCGGGGCCGGTGTCGCCAAGTGCGTATCGTTTCATGCCTTCGAGTTTCATTCATGCGATGACAGATGTCAATATCTGTCAGTTTATATCCGTGATGGCGCGGGACTCATGGCTCGGTCAGCACCACCGGCCCGTCCTCGGTGACGGCCACCGTGTGCTCGCAGTGGGCGGCCCGGCCGCCGTCGGCGGTTCGGAGCGTCCAGCCGTCCGGGTCGGTGCGGTAGTGGTCACGACCCCCGGACAGCAGCATCGGCTCGATCGCCAGAATCAGGCCGGGACGCAGCCGGAAGCCTCGGTCTGGCCGTCCCTCGTTCGGCACGTGGGGTGGTTCGTGCATGGCACGACCTATGCCGTGGCCGCCGTGGTCGGCCAGTAGTCCGTAGCCTTCCGCGCGTGCCGGTGCCCCGATGGCGTGGGCGATGTCGCCGAGCTTCGCGCCCACGAGAGCCGCCTCGATGCCACGCCGCAGCGCGGCCTCGGTCGAGTCGATCAGCTGCTCGTCGGCGGGTTCCGCCGAGCCGACCGTGAAGCTGATCGCGGCGTCGCCGCACCACCCGGCCACGAAGGCGCCGCAGTCGATGCTGACCAGGTCGCCGTCGGCCAGTTCCGTGTCGTCGGGGATGCCGTGCACGACCGCGTCGTTGACGCTCGCGCAGATGACCCCGGGAAACGGTGTCGGCGCCCCGGAGGGCTGGTATCCCCGGAACGCCGGTACCGCCCCGGCTTCGTTGATGACCGCCTCGGCGGTGCGGTCGAGTTCCAGCGGAGTCGTGCCCACCCGGGCGTTCCGGCGGACCTCCCGCAGGGCCTGCCCCACCACTCTCCCGGCCGTCCGCATGTTCGCGATCTGTCCGGGCGTCTTCAGTTCGATCACGTTGTCTTCTCCTCGTGCCGCGCTGTTTCCAATAACAATACCGGTATTATTATTGGGTGCATGGTACGAGTGCCACTCAGTTCCGACGAGATGGACCGGGGCCGCAGGCTCGGTGCGATGATCCGCGCCGCTCGCGGGCCGGAGAGCATGAACCGTACGGCCGAGAAAGCCGGGATCTCGGTGGAGACGCTGCGAAAGATCGAGACCGGACGCATACCGACGCCGGCCTTCTTCACCATCGCCGCACTGGCCGGAGTGCTGGACATCTCCCTCGATCGGCTGGCGCTGCACACGGACACCGCGCCGGATGACCCGCCGCACGGCGAGCCCGGGCGAACCGACGCCTCCTGACCGGCCGCTCGGTACCGCGACCAGATCGGAGGCCGAAGGACGTTTTCGTCGAGTGAGCGGTTTCGCCCGACGGTGCGGGGTGTTCGACGATCCGTCGAGCGACGCGGTTACAGCTCCGATTCGCCCCACACGTCGACGAGGACCTCGTCACCCAACGAGAGTTTCCCCGTGCGCAGCACCGCGAACTTGCTGCCCAGGAACACGCCGGTTCGGGTGGCGGAGGTCCGGTACTCGGCCAGCGTCCTTATCGGTTCGGGCCCCGTCTTGATGCCGGACCGCTGATCGACCCTGGTGACCCCGCAACGTTTCGCGGGTTTGGCGTAGCCCAGTTCGGTCTCGCCGATGGTGACCCGTCGTGCCAGATCCTCCGTGTGGGGCCGTCGCCAACCGGAGATCACGATGTTCGGTCGGAACCGGTCCATCGGCAGCCCGGACTCGCCCCTCGCCGCCAGCCTGTCGTTCAATTCATCCAAAGTGGACTCCGACAGCACCAGCAGCGGGCAGCTGTCGGCGTAGGCGGAGGTCCCCGTGGTGAGCCCGTCGGTGGTGCGCTCGTGCTCCGGAGGAACGCACACCAGTCGACAGTGGGCACCGATCACCTCGGAGAACCACTCCGCCGCTTCCTCGCCCTGGTCGATCCCCCGATAGCTCATCCCGTGCAGCGTCACCTCACGACGCGGCGGTTCGGTGTCCACCCCGAGGATCAGCTCCTCGACCCCCTCACCGCGAAGCGTGAGCAGTCCGCCGTCGTGGTCGATCTCGGGACGGACTCTCGCCAGCGCCGGACTCCCCCGCTGCGTCCGGAACACCCCGTTCTCGTCGGTGACCATGAACGCGCGGTCGTGACGCGGTCCGCTCGGCGTCAGATCGACACCGCTCAACGAGTTACCGGCACATCCCTTGATCGGATACCGGACCAGCTCCGAAACCTGGGGCATCGCGCCGAGTCTAGGGGCGGCGGCACCGAGCTACAACTCTCCGTCAGCCCGGTCGCCCCGATCCGTCCAGGCGACGCCTGGCGATGTCCGATCGCTGCTCGGCATCAGGCGGCGGCACGACGGTGATCCCCGCCTCGGTGAGCATGCTCAGGTCCAACCGCCACTCGCGGGTGGAACGCCGGTGCCACAGTTCGAACATCCCGGCGATGTGCTCCTCGGCGTCGTCGCGGCTCCACCCGTTGACGGCACACAGGTGTTCCAGGGCGCTCTCCGCCAGACCACGTATGCGTGCCAGTCCGAAGTGGGTGACGGTGTGGCAGGCGTCGCACAGGCAGATCAACCGCCGCAGCGCCTGCACCGCTTCGTTCTCGTCGTAGGACCACCGCTCGTGCGCCTCCAACCTGCGGGGGACCGAACGGTCCTCCGGCGCTCCGCAGATCTCGCACGCGGACCCGGCGCGGCGCACGATCATCCGCCGCAGCCTTTCCCAATCCCCGGCGGTGACGCACGAACGCACGTTGGTGAACCAGCAGGACGAGGGAACGAGGTCCACGAACAGGCCGGTGCCGAACTCCCTGTCCTCACCGGGAAGCAGCTCCGGCACCTCCGGCTGCGCCTCCCAGCGGCGCAGCGCCGACATGCCCTCCCGGGGCGCGTACCAGCGTTTCGCACGCGGATCCCAACGAGCGCCCAGCGCCTTGGCCTCGTCCTTCTCGGCGAACGGCACGTCCAGCCAGTGACGTTCCGGCATGCTCACGCCCCCGGGACGGTGCTCGGTTCCGGACGTGCGCGCACGGGCCAGGAGTCCGCGTCCTCGCGAACCCGCGCCGCACGCTGCCGCAGTCTTTCCGCCTCGGCGGCTTCCGAGACCTTGCCCGCCTGTTTGTCCAGGTAGTCCGCGAAGTTCCTGGTTTGTTCCCGGTACCAGCCGACCTGGTTGTCGTGCAGTCGCTCCAGGGGGAGCTCGCCGACCCGCTCGGGGTAGCTCTTGGCCAGCCGCCATGCCAGCCTCGCCGCGGCGAGCGCGTCCCCGTCGGAGGTGTGCGCACCGTCGGCACGCACCCCGTGGTGCTCGCACAACGCACCGAGGGTCCGCTTGCCCTTGCGGTACCGGTCGAGCTGCCGGTCGATGCAGAACGGGTCGACGACCGGTCCGGCGACCGACAGTTCACGGCCGTGGTGCCTGCGCAGCTCCGCGTGCAGCACGGAGAGGTCGAAGCTCGCGTTGAACGCGATCAGCGGGGTGCTCGGTCCCCACGACTCCGACAACGTGGTCGCCAGCTCGTCCACCACCGCTGCCGCGGACCTGCCGTGGCTGCGCGCGTGCTCGGTGGTGATGCCGTGCACCCCGCTGGACTCCTCCGGGATCTCGATTCCGGGGTCGGCGAGCCAGTTGCTGGACACGGGATCGCGCCCCGGGACGATCGAGATCAGCGTCGCGGTCACGATGCGGTCCGTGTCCGTATCGACGCCCGTGGTCTCCAGATCGAAGGCGAGCAGCGGGCCGTCGGCCCAGCAAACACCGGAATCGTCCATGATTCGAAAGTACCCGCCCTGCCACGTGGTGTGTCCAGCCGTGGGTGTCCGGTCGCGACGAAAGGCCCGATCACACGTGAAGGTGCCGCGCACGGCGCGGGCCGTGCGCGGCACCGGTGGAGTATCCGGCTGTTCCGAGGAAAACCCCGCGTCACCCTCGGTGCGGGGGTGGGCACAACGGTCGACGGCGGGATTCCTCGGCGCCGGGTCGGGCCGATCCCGGAGGATCGCCCGTTAACGGTTTCCTCACTCCTCGAAGAAGTCGATGACCTCACCGAGCACGCTGATGTCGGTCAGGAAGCCGATGTGGGTCTGGCCGACTACGTGGTTGTTGTCCGCACCCAGCACCCGGGTGTTGGTGTAGGGGATGATGACTCCGTCGGCGGGGGAGTACCAGGTGGCGTAGTCGGATTCGCCGGGAGTCCAGTCACCGGAGTTGAGCCGCTCCTCGAAGGACGAACCGGGCGTCATCTCCCGGCAGGAGGCGTACATCAGGCACGCGCTCGCGGAGGTGGTGCCCTGGTTCGCCCCGGCCAGCGAGGCCCAGTTCGCCACGTTGGTGTGGCCGCCGAGCTCCTTCATGTACCAGCGGGTGACGAGGCCGCCCATCGAGTGGTTGACGATGTCGACCTTGTTCGCACCGGTCTCGGCGAGCACGTTGTCCACGTACGAGGCGAGCTCGGCCGCGCTCCGCTTGTTCGACTGGCTCCAGTCGTACTCGAAGGCGTACAGCTCGGAGCTGGAGTAGCCGCTCAGTCTGAACTGCGCCTGGGCGGTGGTCCAGTTGGAGGCGCTGCCGGTGTAGCCGTGCACGAACACCACCGGATTCGGGCCGGCCGCGTTGGCCACCCCGAAGGAACCGAACGCCGCCATCGCGGCAGTCGCCAGCAGTACGCCGAGTATCCTGCGCATGAGTCCTCCTCTGCGATCTCGGACAGGACGCGACGAGTCTGTGACGGACGGCGGGTCTGGCACATCGGTGAAATCACCAGTGTTCGGGCGAGCGCCTTCGAGGACCTTCTTCCCGGACGCGAACGGTGTTGTCGATTTTCGTCCTGTTGCGTCTTTTCGTGGTGTTACTCACGGTTCACACTGTGGCCATGTCGGTCGGGATCACCGCGGAGACCGGGTCACCGATCCGGTTGCACAGCCGTAGCTCGGTGCTGGCCGCGCTGCGCCGCACGGCCGATCGGCGGGCGCGCGGCGGAGCCGCGATGGTGGTCGAAGGTGCCCACGGCAGCGGCAAATCGGTGCTGCTCGAACAGTTGTCCGTCGAGACGGGACTGCCGACGTTGGACCTGACCGGTGTCCGGGCGGAGCGCGACATCCCGTTCGCCGGGTTGAACCGGATCTCCCCGCCGCACGGCAGCCCACCCCTTCCCGAGTTCCCGATCGACGAGACCGAATCCGTGGCGTGGCAACGGTTCTGGCGGGAACTGGGGCGGCTGCTCGATCACGGCCCGCTGCTGTTGCGGGTGGACGATGCCCACCTGCTCGACACTCCCTCGCTGCGGGTGCTCGCACTGCTGGCGCGCAGGATCGAACGACTGTCCGCACTGCTGGTGCTGACCGCCGAGCCCGTCCACGAGGACCCGGGGCAACCGCTGGACGGGATACCCCGTTCGCGGCTGGCGCCCCTGGACTTCTCCGACGGCATGCGACTGCTGTACGGGCAAGCTCAGTTCCCACCGTCGCCCGAGGTGGCCGAGGAGGTCGTCGCGAGCTCCGAGGGGAATCCGCTCGCCCTGGTGGAGTTCGCGCGCGCCCTCACCGCGCGACAGTCGGTCGGGCTCGCCCCGGCACCTCTCGTACCACCGCACGACGGAAGGTTCCGCGGCGAGACACGGCGTCGACTGTGGAGCCTGCCCGATCTCGCGCGTGAACTGGTCATGCTGACCGTGGTCCACGACAGGCTCGACCACGAGGAGGTGCTCGCCGCCGCACCGCTCGCCGCGGCGGATCCGCACGCGTGGTCGACCGCCGCGGGGTCGGGCCTGGTCGAGTTGGGGGAGGGCGGGCCGCGACCGGCCGGTGAACTCAGCCGACGCTGCCTGGAAACCGACGCCTGTCCCGGTGAGCTGCGGCGTGCCCGGTTGTCCCTCGCCCGGGAGATCGAAGGCGCCCGGGGGTTCGAAGGTGGCGGTCACCGCACCCCCGCGCCGCGACACCGCGCCGAGGTGAGCGCGGACTCCCCGGAACGGCTCGCGACCGAGCTGGAACGCACCGCCCGCGAGGCCGAGAGCGACGGCGAGCACGACAGGGCTTCACGGCTGTACGAGCGAGCGGCCGCGTTGAGCCACCACGACGAGTCGAAGGGGCTCCGGATCCTCGCGGCGGGTCACGACGCGTGGACCGGGGGCGAGCCGCGCCGTGCCCTGGTGATGACCCGCCGAGCCAGAGCGCTGGTGCGCTCGACCGGGGCGCGCGGCATGCGCGATCTGCTGCGCGGCGGGGTCGAACTGTGCGACGGCAAACCGGCCACGGCGGTACGCGAACTCACCGAGGCGTCCAGCGCGCTGCTCGACACCGACCGCGAACTCGCGATCACCGCGTTGATGCTGGCGGGCGACGCCTGCTGCGTGACGGGCGACTACCGCGAGTACTACGAACTCGCCTCCCGAGCCGAGTGGTTGCGAAGACCCGAGGACTCCCCCGACACCGCGCTGATACTGCGCAACTTCACCGCGATGTCGGCCACCTTCCAGGGGCGGCACGAGATCGCCGCCCCGGCTCTGCGGGAGGTGATCCGACTCGCTGATCGGGCCACCGAACCCGCTCCACTCGTCCTCGCTGGGAACGCGGCGTTCACCCTGGGCGACCCGGCCGTCTCCTACCGGTTGGCCACCCGTGCACAGCGCACCGCCGAGGAGCGGGGCGAAACGGTTCAGCTGCCCTGGGCCTCGGTCTACGTCTCGCTGTCGGCGCTGTTGCTGGAGCGCTACGCCGAGGCCGAGAGCAGCGCGCTGGAAGGAGTGCGGATCTCCCGCGCACTGGGCCAGCGCAACCGGATGATCGACCACCTCGCACTGCTGGCGCTGGTGGCGGCGCTGCGCGGCGAACCGGAGACCGTGGAGATCCGACTCAAGCAGGCCACCGAACACGGCCTGCTCAGCCGGGGACTGGGCAGGCCGGATGCCTTCTGCTCCTGGGCCGCGGCGTGCGCCGAGCTCGCGCACGGCCGTCCGGTGCGGGCCGTTCACCGGCTGCGGCTGATGGACTCCGGTATCGGCGGCTTCAACCCGGCGGTGCGGGTGCTGGCGGCTCCGCACTTCGTGGAGGCCGCCGTCTCCTGCGGTGAAGCCGACGACGCCGTGCGGCTGCTCGGCGCCTTCGACCACTGGGTGAGTTCCACCCGCAGCACCACGCGAATGGCGCTGTCCCACCGCTGCCACGCACTGCTGGCAGAGCGGGCCGCCGATGCCGACGAGCGGTTCCGCGCCGCCATCGAGTCGCACCGCGAGAGCGGCGGGGCGCTCGAACTGGCGCGGACGGAACTGCTCTACGCGGGCAGGCTGCGGCGCGCCCGCAAACCCGCCGCGGCACGCGAACTGCTCGACGAGGCGGGCACCATCTTCGACGAGTACGGTGCCGAACCCTGGTCCCGGCGGGCGCGTGCCGAGCTGCGTGCCACCGGGCGCTCGGTGCCCACGCGTTCACCGGGGGCGGTGAACGAGCTCACCGCGCGGCAGGCCGAGATCTCCCGGCTCGTGGCGGAGGGTGCGACGAACCGGGAGATAGCCGAGCTGCTCTACGTCAGCGACCGCACCGTCGAACACCACCTGCGCAACGTCTTCGCCAAGCTCGGAGTGCGTTCGCGGACGGAGTTGGCCAAGCTGTTGCGGTGACCTGTCGCTGTCGCGGTGCCCTGTCGAGGGTTCGGGTCCGGCGAGCACGCGTGCCCGAGCGGCTGTCGGTTCGAACTCCGTGCTTCTCGGCGAGTCGTTCGCGTTCCCGGTGAGTCGTTCGGGTTTCTCCGCGAGCTGTTCGGGTACCGATCTGGAGGACGCGCACCAGCGAAACCCCTCGGAGAGTCATGGCTGAACAAGAGTCGGAAGAGGAACGGTCCCGGACGGACAGCAAGGGCCGACACGCCCCGCTGCGGGAGGACGAGGTCGAGCGCGCCTTCGACACCATCGTCGCCCGGGGCAGGCCGAGACTGTTCCGGACCATGCCCGAGCTGCTGGCGAGCGGCACCATCGCCGGAGTAGAGATCTCGCTCGGGGTGCTCGCCTTCCTCTACGTCGAACAGGCCACCGGCAGCGAACTGTTGGCCGGGATCGCCTTCGGAGTCGGTTTCATCGCGCTGCTGCTGGGCAACAGTGAGCTCTTCACCGAGGGTTTCCTGGTGCCCATCGCCGTGGTGCTGGCCCGCGAGGCGGGCTGGTGGCGGCTGGCCCGGTTCTGGCTGGCGACACTGGTGGGCAACCTCCTGGGAGGCTGGGTGAGCATGTGGATGGTGGTGGTCGCCTTCCCCGGGTTGCGCTCGGTGGCGATCGAGACCGGCGAGAAGTTCGCCGAATCCGGTTTCGACCTGCGCACCTTCCTGCTCGCGGTGCTGGCGGGCAGCACGATGACGCTGTTGACCAGGATGCGCATCGGTACCGACGACGACGTCGCCCGGGTGCTGGCCTCGCTGGCCACGGCGTTCCTGGTGGCGGGCCTGGGCATGTACCACTCCGTGCTGGACACGCTTTTCATCTTCGGCGGCATTCACGCCGGTGCCGGGTACGGCTACGGCTCCTGGATCGCGTTCTTCGGCTGGACCGTCCTCGGCAACGCGGTCGGCGGGATAGGGCTGACGACCTTTCTGCGGCTGGTTCGCAGCCACGAGCGGCTCTACGAGTGGCGTCGTGCCGCCCCCGCCAGCCGCCGCCCGTGATCGGTGCATGAAGTGGTACGGACGTGCGGCGCTCACCGCCGACCATGTCTGGAAAGCGATCGACGGCCTCGTCCTGGACGAGGAACTCATCCAGGTCGACCTCATCCGTGGTTGACCACGATCCGGACTTTCGCCCGACTCCGCACGTAGCCGTTCCTGAACTTCCCGACGCGCCGAGTGCGCTCCGGTTCATCGCTCGGTGTCCGAGTCCTGTTCGGTCCCCTCCCGGCTCCCGTTCTGGTCCTGTTGTTCGGTCTGTTGTCGGACCCCGGCCTGATCCGGGTAGCCGGTCTGCTCCCGCTGCTCGGTCTGTTGTTGGTTCGCCCGGCGCTGCGCCTCCCGGTAGCCGTAGGCGGCGCGACGCACCGTGGCGTCGTCCTCCAGACCGGAGCCGAGCGCACCCGCCGCCACCCCCATCGAGGTGGCGGCCAACGCCAGCCCCAGGTAGTTGCCGATTCCGATGCTTCCGCCGAGGCTGCTGCTCAGCAGCTCGGGGTCGATCAGGAACAGGCTCCCGGCCAGGTTGGCCGCGAACAGCACCACGTACAGACAGCCCACCCCCGTCACGATCGTCAGCGCGGTGGAGGAGTTGTACAGCATCCGCTGTTCCCGGTCGGCGGTGTAGCGCGGTTTCTCCCAGAGCTTGTGCGTGACGATCAGCCACGTCGCCATCAGCGCCACCGCCAGGACCACGAGCAATCCCCGGCGGAACGGCCCCAGCATGTCGGCGATCTGCCAGACCGTGCTCGAGGTCAACCCGAACACGGAAGTGGCCAGTGCGGCGGCCAGCGCTCCGGACATGCCCAGCACCAGCCGCCACGGTGTGTTGCTGCGCACCATGCCGGACAGCAGCCGTGCCCTGCCGCGTCGTCTCGTGGAGCGGTAGCGCACCGCGATCGAGTCACTGGAGGCACGTTCCCGCCGGATGGGAGCCAGTACCTCGGTCGGTGGACTGTACAGGCCGTTGTCGGTCCGATCATCGTTCCCGGTCAGCTCGGCGAGAACGCTGGCCAACAGCTGCCTCGCCCTGCGCTGCGGCTGGAACCCGCCGAGGGCGGGAAGCGAGATCACCCCGACCCGCTCGTGCTCCTGTCCGATGTCGGCAAGCACCGGTCGTTTCTCCTGCCGCAACGGCAGATCGGTCACCCCGACCGCGTAGTCCCAGCCGTGCAGCCGTCGCTGCCGTTCGGTCGCGTCGAGGATCTCCTTGCCGCTGCTGCGGCCCGCGGCGACCGGGTCGCTGACGAGCTCGATCGACCACTCGGCCTCGTCGAGGCGTTCCGTCAGATACCGTGGCAGGCTTTCGGCCAGCGAGTCGGCGACGTGACTGGGGAAATCCGGATCGCTGACCAACCCCAGTGATGCCACTGCACATTCCTTCCCGGCGATTGAGAGTTACTCGGCTCGCTTTTCGTGGTCGCTCGCTTGGCGGAACCTCTCGCACGGCTCGTGAGCGGATGCCCCGACATCGGGTAGCGACCTACACAACGTCTCCGACCGTCCTCGCGAGAGCCGCACGGCAGGACCCGCGGCGGTGCCGATGGCGAAGGGCGGTGGGAGTTCGGGCCGCGGGAGTGCTGGGAGTACCGCACCGGCGACACTGGCGCCGCGACCCGCACGGTCGCTTCCCTACAGCGGTCCCGGGCCACCCCGCCGCAACGGGGCGTCGATTTCGCGAGAAATCGGCACCAGCCGGTGCGGGATCGCCGTGCGTGCCGGTTACGTAACCACGGACCACGACTGCTCGCATCACTCAGTCGTGTTCGATCCCCTTGCCGGTCGTCGACCGGGTACCGTGCGCGGTCGGCCGTCCCTTGCCGCGGGGTGGCTCCGGGGTCACCTCCGAGCCCGAACGGCTGTGGCCCGGCACGTCGGAGGGCTCCTCCTCGGGACCCGGAGTGGGCTCCGCACCCTGCCGCAACTCGTTCAGCCTGCCGGTCAGCTGCTCGATCACCGGAACACGAGCCGCGTGTGCCCGCTCGTGCTCCAGCAGGGTGTTCAGCTCGTCCTCGGTCAGGGATCGGATGCGATGCCCCAGGGTGGAGAGCGGCATCTCGTCGTAGTCCGGTATCGGTAGTCGTGCCGTCACTGGATCTCCTTCCCGCACGTTCGTGCGGCCGGATCGGGGTACGTGTTCAGGCGGGTACGACCGGTGCCACCCAACCGTCGTCGGCGGTGGTCCAGTCCGCGCTGCGCGACCAGCCCGCGGCGAGCAGCTCGTCGTCGGCCTCTACCGGTCCCGAGACCGTCGGTGGCAGTTCCAGCTCGGTCACCTCGGCTCCCCGGTCGTCGCGCACCGTCAGGACGGGGTTGTCGTCCTCGGTCGCCGTGATGAAGTGAGCGGTGTTGACCATTCCCGTTCCTCCCGGTGTCGCTTCACGGGTCGTGGTGGAGGTTTACCCCGTGGGCGCCCCGGCTACGCATCCGAGAAGTCGGCGATGATTCCCAGTGGAGGGACGCCCGCGAACGTTCCCGGCGGGCGGGAGCGGGCGAGCGGGATCCTTTCCGCGTGCGAGCTGCCGGTGCCTGGCGTATGCAGGGCTTTCCGGCCGGAAGGAATCGAGGTGGGGTGAATGGTGCTCGCTGCCGGGGAGACGACCGGCTATCTGGGGCCGATCGTGGCTCTGCTGTGCGCCGCGGGACTGATCGGTTACCTCAGCATCCGGCTGCGGATCGTGCCCATCGTGGGGTTCCTGCTGGCGGGGGTGTTGATCGGGCCGCATCAACTCGGACTGGTCTCGGACTCCGAAGTGGTCCGCGCGGCGGCCGACATCGGCGTGATGCTGCTGCTGTTCACCATCGGCATCGAGTTCTCGCTGGACCGCATGGCCTCGATACGGCGTTACGTGCTGCTGGGCGGTGGGTTGCAGGTCGTGCTCACCGTCGGGCTCACCACGGCGGTGTCGTTGCTCTTCGGCGTCGAGTGGCGTCCCGCGCTGCTCACGGGGCTGCTCGTGGCGCTGTCCTCGACCGCGATCGTGCTCAAGGTGTTGTCCTCGTCGGGACGCACCACCACGACGGTGGGCGGGACCTCGATCGCGACGTTGATCTTTCAGGACCTGGCCGTGGTGGTCATGGTGCTGCTCGTGCCGCTGCTCGGCCGAGGCTCCGGCGGCGGCGTGCTGGAGCTGCTGCGCGCGCTGGGAACCGCGCTCGTGGTGCTGGTGGTGGTGCTTGTGGTGGCGCGCAAGGTGATGCCACCACTGCTGGAACGCGTGGCACGGACCTGCTCTCCCGAGGTCTTCCTGCTGGCCGTGGTGGCCATCGGCCTCGGAACGGCCTGGCTGACCTCGCTGGCCGGGGTGAGCGTGGCGCTCGGCGCCTTCCTGGCCGGGCTCGTGGTCAGCGAGTCCAAGCACAGTTCACACGCGCTCGGCGAGGTGCTGCCGCTGCAGATCCTGTTCAGCGCCACGTTCTTCGTCTCCATCGGGATGCTGGTGGACCTGCGTGCCGTACTGCGGATGTGGTGGCTGATCCTGCTGCTGGCCTGCGCGGTCGTGCTGCTCAAGCTGATCACCGGCGGAGTCGCGTTGTTGGCGCTGCGGGTCGGGCTGCCCACGGCGGTGGCGGGTGGCTTCCTGCTCGCCCAGGTCGGTGAGTTCTCGTTCGTGCTGCAGAGCGCGGGGCGTGCGGCCGGGGTGGAGCCGTTGGGTATGGGAGCCGACGGCGAGCAGGTGCTGGTGGCCGTGACGGTGACGCTTATGATTCTCACCCCCGTGCTGGCCGCTCTCGGCGAGCGGTTCGCCGAGGCACTGCGGCGGCGTCGTCCCACCGGGGAAACGGCGGCGGGCGAGCCGTCGGGCGCCGTGGGAGGACATGTGATCGTCTCCGGATGGGGAGAGGTCGCCGCCGCGCTGACCACCGAGCTGCGTGCCCGGGACATTCCGGTGGTGGTGATCACGCTCGGCCCCGAGCTGGCCGCGGACGCCGAGCGGCGTGCCGACCGGGTGGTGCGAGGTGATTCCACGCACGGCAACGTGCTGCACGAGGCCGGGCTGGCGACGGCGCGGTTGGTGGTCATCTGTGAGAACGCGGGGGAACAGGCCGCCCGAATCGCTGCCGTGGTCGCGCGGTTCGCGCCGGAGACGTCGATCGTGGTGCGTCCGATCGATCGCGCCGGTGCGGAGGAACTCGTGCCTGCCGGGGTCGATCGGATCGTCGACACTGTCGGCGCCGTGGCACACCCGCTGACCGATACCGTGCTGCGGCGCCTCGGGCGGCTCGATTCCGCCGGTTACCCGGACCCGAACACCCCGGTGGACTTCCGGGTCGATCCGGCCACGGCCTGTCCGCACGCCACCGAGATCGAGCCGGTGCTGCCGTCCTCGGCGGGCTGTACCGAGTGCCTGCGGCTCGGCGAGCGCGATTGGGTGCACCTGCGGACGTGTCTGCACTGCGGCAACGTGGGGTGCTGCGATTCTTCGCCGCACCGGCACGCCAGTGCGCACGCGGACACGTGCACGCATCCGATCGTGGCCTCGGCGGAACCGGACGAGAACTGGGCGTGGTGCTACTTAGACCTGGCCAGACTGGAGCGTTCCCCGAGGCGGTGATCCGTTCCCGACCGCCGGAACCCCGTCCCGGCTGCCGTGCTACCTCGGGCAGTGCTCCCTCGGGGATCACCCGGGCAGTGCTCCCTCGGGCGTGCGCTCGTTCGGTCGGCCCGCTCCGCGTGCTCGACGTCCCGCCGTGTGGCTGTGGTTCACACCGCTACGCGAAGCGGGTGAGTTTGCGCGGGGCTGTTGCCCTCGATCCGATGAGTGATCACGCTGAGGGAGTGAGCGCAGATCGTGCGGAGGTGGTGCCGTCCGTCTCGGGTGCGGCGCACCGGCGCGGCGCCGGTCGCCGGGACGGCACCGCACCACCCGCCACCGACTACCGTGCTCCGGGGGTCGTGTCCGCCCGACCGGTCGTGCTGGCGCGACTGGTGTCCGCGCTCGTCCGGGAAGGGCTGCTCGATCCCGAGCACGCCGCCCGGTGCGGACTCCGGATCCCGTTGTCCCGGGTGACCGCCACGGGCAGACTCGCTCCCACCGGGCCGATCACGTTGTCGGAGGGCACGGCACAGCCACGTACGCTGCTCGATCCAGCGGAACTGCTCGATGCGCTGCTGCGGCTGGAGCTGCTCGCGGGGGATCCGGACGCATGGCAGCGGCTTCGCGCCGATGTCGCGGAGAGCGTGGCGGCGCTGGCGCGGGCGCTGCGTGCCGAACGAGCGCGTGCCCGCGAGCTCCGCGACTCGGCTTCCGCCGTGGACATCCGATGCCGACCGTTCACCGCGCTCCTCGGGGAGCTGCGCACGAGGCACGGCTCCGACGATTCGCTGCTCGGCTCCTTCGAGCAGTGGGTGATCGACGGGCACCCGATGCAGCCCGTGGCCAAGGTCAGGACCGGTCTCGGCGCGGCCGACGAGCGCCGGTACGCTCCCGAGTTCGAGGTCGGGTTCGACATGCGGCTGGTGGCGGTGGCCCGGCACGCGGTCTCCGGCGCCGACCACACCGGTGAGCTCGACGGTGCCGGGGCGATGTGGCGCGAGCTGCGTGCCGCCTTTCCGCGAGCGACCGAGGCAGCCGAGTCGGAGCTGCTCGGCCGGGGGATTTCCCCCGCGTCGTACACGTTGATCCCGGTACACCCGCACCAGCTGCGGTTCGCGATTCCGGAACTGCACGGGGAGGCCCTCGCCGCCGGAACCGCTGTGGTGCTCGACGCCACCGTCCCGGCGCGCCCGCTGATGTCGCTGCGCACGCTGGAGGCCCGAGAACCCGAACGCCCGCCGGGATTGCAGGTCAAAACCGCCGTCGAGATACGGCTGACCGGCGCGGTGCGCGGGGTCTCACCGGGGGCGGTGCACAACGGACCCGAGCTGTCCGCGCTGTTCGACCGCATCGTGTCGCGGGATCCCGACCTGTCACCTGTGGACGAGCACGGCCTACCGCGTTTCGCGGTGTGCCGGGAACTCGCCGCCGTCGGACACCGGCCCACCGGTTCGACGGGGGACGCGGATCGTGACAGGGCGCGTGCCCGTTCACTGGCGGCGGTGCTGCGCGAGCACCCGGGAGCGTCGATGGCCGGCGGTGAGGTGGCGCTGCCGGTGGCGGCACTGCTCGCCCGCTCCCCGCTGACCGGCAACAACGTGCTCGCCGATGTGCTGGCCGAACTGAACCCCGGCCTACGGAACGGCCGGGAGGACGGAGCGGAGTCCGCTCTCGACACCGCGCGTCGCTGGCTGCGGCTGCACCTCGAGCTGGGGATGTTCCCGCTGCTCGCGCTGTTGGTGCGCTACGGCATCGCGCTGGAACCGCATCCGCAGAACAGCGTGCTGGTGCTGCGCGACGGCCTGCCGCACCGGTTTTTCGTGCGGGACATCGGCGGGGTTCGGGTGCTGTCCGAGCGGCTGCGACGGCGCGGTCACGAGTTCGCCCCGCACCGGGATTCCGCGCTGACGGGCACCGATGCCGCGGCGTTGCGCGACAAGCTGTACTTCCCGCTGTTCGGCAATCAGCTCGGCGAGCTCGTGGCCGCCGCTGCCGCCGCCACCGGCTGTTCGGAACAACCGCTGTGGCGGGTGGTGCGGGGGAGCGCCGCGGGCGTCTTCGAGCGGTTGCGAACCACGGCCGCCGACGAGGACGAGGTCGCGGACTGCGACTCCGACGCCGAGGCGTTGCTGGACCGGCCGTGGCGGCTCAAGACGATGCTGGGGATGCGCCTGGCCGGGTTGGTCACCGAGCAGCGCTACGTTTCCGCTCCGAACCCGTTGTCGGCGACATGACTCGCGAGGTCGTGTTCACCGGTGAGGTCCCCTTCCCGGGGGATTCGGACTCGTTCGACGTCGATGAGCGAGCGATGCTGCGCGAACTACGCGCCGAGGACGCCGAATTGGCCGAGGACTGGGTGGCGGAACTGCCGGCAGCGCGGCGGGACACCGCTCACCACGCCCTTGCCGCGTTGTTGCGCGAACAACTGCTGCCCGGTGCTGTGGAGGTTTTCCGACTCCCTCTTCCCCGGGACGATGCCTCGAACGAGGCGGTGGCACACCGCCTGGGGTTGTCCAGCGGTGCCGTCGGGGCACTGCGGATCCGGTGGCGCTCTCGCGAGGGCGGGTCGGTGCTGGTGCGGCTGAACGGCGGCACGCTCGTGACGGTGTGCTCGGCGGACTCACCGTTCGGGTTGTACCGGGTCCACGGGCCGGTGCTGTTCGACGACGGTGCCGCGCCAGTCGAACTGGAACGGCCAGGACAGCTGATCGACGTGCTGCGACCCGGGACCGAGGCCGACGACCGGCGCGGGCTGCGGAACGAACTCGCCGATTCCGCCCGGAATCTGGCGCTGTCCCGCGCGACGGTTCGACGCGGGGCGGCGGCCGTGGCTCTTCGGGCCACCGCTCTCGGAACCACGGGTCTGCTACCCACGCTGGCGTTCCGGCACTCCGCCAGTGAGGTCACGCTCGAGCTGGACGCGCTGACGGTCGAGGGGCACAACACGCATCCCTGCGGCAAGGTGCGGGGCGGCTTCTCCGCCGTCGACTCCACGCGCTACACCGCCGAATCCGGGCGGGTGGTCGAGCTGCGCTTCGCGGCGGTGCGGCGTGGTTTCGTGCGGTCCACACCGGACGAGTCCGGGCGTTCGGTCGGCGAGCTACTCGCCGAGCACTTTCCGGCGTTGGCGGCCGGAACGCGCCGGGAGTTGCTTCAACGGGGTGCTGATCCGTCGGATTACCTGCTGATTCCGGTGCATCCCTGGCAGGCGCGCGAGGTCGTGCCGCGCGAGTACTCCGCCGAACTCTCCTCGGGCGCGCTGCTGCTGCTCGACGAGCCGCGGCTGCCGTGCAGACCCACTCTCTCGGTGCGAACCCTGGTGACCGATCGTCCCGGCAGGCACGGGCGACGGCTGACCGTCAAAACGGCACTGGACGTGCTGTTGACCTCGGCCAGGCGCACCATCGCGCCGGAGAGTACCCGGGACGGCCCCGTGGTCGGCACGTTGTTGCGGAAACTGTTCGCCGCGGATCGGGTTCTGTCGAGTGGTGCGGGGGTCGTCCCCGACCTCGCCGGGATCGCCTTCGAGCCGTCGGAAGGCGGTTCGGCCTCGCCCGGTCGGAGGCGTGGCCTGTCCGCGTTGCTGCGCGAGGACCCCGCTGATTCGCTCCACGAGGACGAGCAGGCCGTTACCGCCGCCGCCCTGCTGGCACTCTCGCCCGTCTCGGGGGAGCCGTTGCTGGTGGAGCTGGTGGACACCGTGGCGCTGCGCGACCGCGTCACACGCGCCGAAGTGGCCAGATGGTTCCTGCGGGACTACGCGGAATCGCTGCTCGCCGCCACGTTGCCGCTGCTGTCGTGCTACGGCATCGCCGTGGAGGCACATCTGCAGAACACCCTGGTAGTGGTGCGGCGTTCCCGCCCGGCCCGGCTGCTGCTGCGTGATTTCGCCGGTGTGCGAGTGCATTCGGGTCGGCTGCGGGCGGCGGGCCACGAGGTGCCGACGACGCGGCCGGGAGTCACGACCACCGAGGATCCGGCGGTGCTGCGTGCCAAGATGTGCCACGCCACGTTGCAGGCGAACCTGGCCGAGGTGGTGTCGCTGCTGCAGCGTTCGTGCGCCCTGCCGGGAGCGGTGGCGTGGCGGATCGTGCGTGAGGCGGTCTCGGCAGTGGCCGCACGGGTCGGGCAACGGGGTGGCGCGGCGCTCGCCGCGGATCTCGCGGCGCTGTCCGCTCCCGAGTTGCCGCAGAAGGCGCTGGCCACCATGCGGCTGCGCCCTGACGAGGGGGATGTCTACCTGCCGCAGCCCAACCCGATGTCCGGCCCGTTGCCCGAGTGGGACTCCGTTCAAGCCGAGGGGCTCAGTGGTCCACCTTCTTGAGCACGAGGTGTGCGGGCTCGGTCCACGGTGAGTCGATGTTCCAGGCCGGGACGGGTCCGCGGCCCATGACCCTGGTCAGGACGTAGTTGACCTCGCGCGGTTCCACGGGAGTGAAGTTCCGGTAGTTCGCACGTAGCAGGGTTCCGGTAACCGGTCCGGCCTCCGCTATGCGCTTGTTGACGTCATCGGCCAGGTATCCACGGTCGGACAGTCCATCCACTATGGAGCATTCGCAGAAGTAGGCCAGAGTCCCGATCTCGCCGGGACTGCGTACCGTGGCGTCGCCGATCCGCTGTTCCAGCAGGTTCCCGATCCTGGCGTAGTCCGCCGGTGTCGCCCAGTTGGTCGTGATCGTGGCGCGCTGCCAGGGCATCCCGGTTTCCACCACGATCCTGGCCTGGTTGGCGAACATCGCGGTTCCCAGGGCCACCGCCACAGTCGCGGCCAGCACCGGAATTCCCCGTCGTTGTCGGGCGGCCCCCGTAGTAACGGCTCCGATCACGCCGGCGAGGAACACCGTGAGACCTAGCATGCTCGGAACGTAGTACCAGTGGTACGGCGGAACCCCGAGCGTGGTGTAGGCGTAGAAGTGCGCTACCCCGCCCACTCCCATGAGCGCCCAGGGGTGCAGCCTGTGCGCTTTCGCGTTGCGCAGCAGTCGTGTCACCAGCCATACCGGCAGCGCGAGCGCTCCGAGCGCCACCGTGCTCAGCGCCGCGATGGTCGCGGCGGGATACACCTCGTAGTACAGTCGCAGTCCGTTGCCGAAGCTCCAGCTGCCCCAGGCTTCTTGCATCTGCTTGAGTACCAGCGTGTCGGGCACGGCCGAGCCGAACGCGAACCAGCTGAAGCCGAACCACGGCAGTGATACGAGGCAGGCGGGCACCAGCCAGCGCCAGAATTTCCGCCACAGCGCGGGGCGACCCAACAGCAACACCACGACGAAGACGCCCAGGTCCAGCCTGGTCAACGCGAGCAGCCCGGCCGCTACGCCGAACAACACCCGGTTGTGTGTGGTGGCCCCCAGCAGTAGCAGTCCCAGCAGCGCGGAGGCCAGCGTCATCTCCAACCCGACCGAGGAGAGCAGGAACGGGTTGGTCAGCACGAGCAGTGTGCCGAGGACCACGGTCAGGCGCGAGAAATCACTGTGCCGTGCGGAGCGGTGCAGTGCCACGGCCAGGACCGCGTTGGCGAGTACGAAGAGGGCGCCCAGTGCCAGCACGGGCTGCCGCAGCAGGAAGGTCAGTGCCGCCAGTACCAGCACGTTCAGTGGCGAGGTGGCGGTGTTGGAGAATTCCTGCTGGATCATTCCCCAGTGGCCGTGAAGGGCCAGGTTACGTGCGAAGTCGATGGTGATGTAGGCGTCGTCCGTGAGTCCGCCTCGCACGAGCATGAACACGAGTCCGGCGAGCAGTGCCGCACCACCGGCCACCAGCGCGGTTTCCCGTTTTCCCGATCGGTTTGGTAGTGCACTACTGGAAAATGAAGGTGAGGATTTTTCGTCCCGCGTTACTTCGGTGACCGCCACTGTTTCCCCTCTCACCGCAAGAACAGTGCGAGTAGTCGCGTTTGGTCCCGTTTCGGGTTCTACAGTCGGCGTTGCCGCTCAGTGCCGTTCTCGGCCGGTGTCAAGCACCATAGCGCGTGTCGTTCCGAAACGCTCGATCGTTTTCCGGTGTCACCGCGCGGCGTTCATTTCTTTTTCGATGAGTACCAACCGCCGGAAATATTGTTCATCAACCAGCGGATGCGCTCGTGCGAGATCACGCCCTGAACCGATGTTTTCGGTTTTGCCGCGATGTAAAGTGAATTCGGTTCCATGATTTCGGGGAACCGCTCGAATGTGAGTATGGGGCGGTCGCGGCCAGGGGGGCGGAGTGGTATGAGTCAGCCGAGCTCGTTCGGACGCAGTCCCTGCCGCAGTCGTTCGAAGGTCTCGTCGAGGTAGTGCCGCAGGCTCTCGTCGGATTCGGAGTCCTGCCAGCTCTGCACCGAGACCCGGAGCGTGGTGATCGTCGTGGCGGACAGCAGCCGCACGTACACGTCCTCGGTGGTCCTGCCGAGTCGCGCGGCGAAGCCCTCGGCCAGCGAGGCCTCCAACGTGCGGAACGAGGTCACGATTTTTTCGATCAGTTCGGGGTGGTGTCGAAGCACGACGGCCTGATCACGCCAGGTGGGACCGTTCATCGCCGTGCCGATGGCCTCGCCGAGCACCGCCCGGGCCACTTCGAGCGGTTCCTCCTCGGGAGGCCGTTCCAGGACGCGTGTCGAGGTGCTGTCGATGGTGTCCCGATCCCACGGGACGAGTACTTCCTCCTTGGAAGTGAAGTAGTTGAAGAACGTCCGTGGGGAGACGTCGGCGCCGGCGCAGATGTCCTCCACAGTGACCGCGCCGGGGCCGTGCTCGCGGAACAGTCGGACGGCCGCCTGTTGCAGGGCCTGGCGGGTGGCGCGTTTCTTGCGCTCGCGCAGCCCACCGGAGCCAGCTTCACCCGCGTCGGAGGCCGGAGTGGTTCCAGCTGTGCCGGGCGCGGTGTGCGCTGATCTGGCCATGTGCCCTCTCCCTGGCTGCTGCGATGCCGCCGCTGCTGAGCTGGGGCTTCATCGTAGTGGGGCTGTCAGTGCTCGGACAAACCGGGCAGTGCTCGGACAAACCGGGCAGTGCTCGGACAAACCGGGCGTGTGGGGCCGATCACCATGAATATGCGTAGTTGCATTTTTGCAGTCGCTGCACCGATCTGTTAGAGTGCCTTACGGCGCCGGGAGCGGTGCTGCCTAACGGTCAGCGGTTCGTGGACTCCCATCCCGGCCGGGCCGAGTGTCGATCGGCTCGTGAGTGGTTCCCGGGCGCCCCGTCGCGTCGGTGATCGACCAGTGGCTCCACGGTCCACCGTTCGCAATCTTTTCCGCGATCATGGCGAGGAGCCGGTGTGCCGAAGGAAGAGCTGAAGTCGTTGGCTCGCAAGTTGGCGTCGACGCTGTGGTTCCCGATGTTCTTCGTCGTCGGGTTCATGGTGTTCTACCTGATCCCGTTCCACGCGCCCGCGCCGCACAACGTGCCGGTGGCTGTGGTCGGTGAGCAGGCCGCCGCCGGTATCGAGGTCTCGTTCGGCAACTCGGTTCCGGACGGTTACGACATATCCGCCGTCTCCAGTGAGCAGGCCGCGCGACGGGCGGTGCTGGACCGGGACGTGGTAGCCGCCTACGATCCGGCCGACGGCGAGATGTTCTACGCCAGTGCCAACGGCAGGATGGCCGTGCAGATGCTGCGGCAGTCCTTCGCCCCGGTGGCCGCCCGGGCGGGGCAGCGGCTGAGCACGACCGATCTGGCCGCCACCGCTCCCGGGGACGTGATGGGGACCGGGTTGTTCTACTGCCTGATGGCTCTGAACATCGCCCCCTACGTGTTGGTGATGATGCTGCTGCGGGCACAGTTGACCACCCGGCAGAAGCTGGGATCGATGGTCGGCTTCGGAATGGTCTCGACGCTGATCTGCTACTTCACAGCGCTCTCGCTGGACGTCATCCACAACGACCCGTTGCTGCTGCTGGTCGGCTTCCTGCTCACGCAGGGAATCGCCTGGACCGCCTACGGGTTGGTGCCGATCGTCAAGCAGTTCATACCCGGCGTGGCCATCGGGCTCTTCGTGCTGCTGAGCCTGCCCTCCAGCGGTGGTGCTATCCCGTTGCACTTCGTGCACCCGATCTTTCAGTTCCTGCACCACATCATGCCGCTGGGTAATGCCGTGGACGCGATGCGCGGCATTCTCTACTTCGACGGTGCCGGGGCGGCGCGGGGCACGCTCGTGCTGTGCGCCTGGGTGGTACTCGGTGTGGCGTTGGTCGTGTTCAATCATTTCCGCGCCGAGCGGCGCGCGGCGCGGACCACCGAGCAGCGGACCTACGAACAGCGGGACGGCGAGCAGCGGGAGCGGTCCGGTGAGTCGGCCGGGCGGACTTCCGGCGAGGAGTACGAGCACGGGGACGAGAGCGGTGTCACCGTCGACCCGGCTTTGGAGGCTCCCGAACCGGCGCACCACCGCACGCTCGCCGGTTCGGTGACCGACGGTTCCGGGGCTGCCGTGCCGGGTGCCAGTGTCACCGTGACGGATGGACGTGGTGTCCAGATCGCGAGGATGCTGACCTCCCCGGAAGGGGAGTACCGGGTGCACGACCTTCCCGTGGAGTCGATCACCGTGGTGGCCGCCGCGGCAGGGTTGGAGCCCGCTGTGGACAGGTTGCGAGCTCGTCAGGGGTGCGTCGAGCGGTGCGACTTCCTGCTGGACAGCGAGTCCGCCAGTCGCAGCGTCCGGCCGGTCGGCGTGAGCGGTGCCGGGGTTCTTTCCTGAACGCCGACCGGGTGTCCGTTCGACCGCGGGCACCCGCCCGCGCAGGTTGCTGAGTGAGTACTCACTCATTATGATGGGGGTGTGAGCACGCAGGAGTCCCGCCGCCGTGCTCCGGCGATGAGTTCGGAACAGCGGCGAACCGAAATCGTTCGAGCCACGTTGCCCCTGCTCGCCGAGCAGGGCGCGAACGTGACCACTCGGGCCATAGCCCAGGCGGCGGATGTGGCGGAGGGGACGGTTTTCCGGGTCTTCACGGACAAGGGCGAGTTGCTCCGTGCCTGTCTCGCGGAGGCGTTCCGCACCGACGAGGTGTGTGCTCGGATAAGGGAGATATCAACGAGCCAGTCCATCGACGCCAGACTGACCGAAGGGGCGGCGCTGGTGCTCGACCACTTCGACAGACTGGGTGAACTGAAGCGCAATCTGGCCGCTTCCGACTACGATCTGCACCAGCGCGAGACCCACGATGCGAAGCGGGCCGCGCGGCACGAGCCGCCACGTTTCGTGCTCGAACTGACCGATGCGTTCGCCGCACTGATAGCTCCCGACGAGCAACGGCTGCGGGTCCCCGTCGAAGACGTCGCGGCCATGTTGCTCGGCCTGTTGCTGAGCGCGCGGTTCGCCGGCAACTCCGACGACGAGGCGCGCGCCAAACTGGCCCCGCGCATCGATGTGCTGCTGCGCGGTGCGCTGGCGGCCTAGCGCCCCCGAGATCTCAAGCCCCGACGTCTCAAACCCCGACATCGACCGGCCCGAACCGGTGAGAGGGAAACAATGGCAAGACCGCCCATCGAGGTCGAAAACGTAACCAAGGATTTCGGAAAGTTCAAGGCTCTCGAGGACGTGAGCCTGCGAGTCCCCCAGGGCAACGTCCTGGGGTTGCTGGGGCACAACGGTGCGGGCAAGACCACGCTGGTCAACATCCTCAGCACCCTGTCACCACCGACCGCCGGAACAGCGCGCGTCGCGGGCTACGACGTCGTGCGGCAGAGCAGGCAGGTCTGTGCCCGCATCGGGTTGACCGGCCAGTTCGCCGCCGTCGACGAGCAGTTGTCCGGACTGGACAATCTGGTGCTGATCGCCAGGCTCCTGGGAGCGACCAAGCGCGCCGCCAAGCAGCGGGCGGAGGAGCTGCTGACCCTGTTCGAGCTGACAGAGGCGGCCAAGCGGCCCGCCCGGACGTACTCCGGCGGTATGCGGCGCAGGTTGGACCTGGCGGCCAGCCTGGTCGGTCATCCGGACGTGATCTTCCTCGACGAGCCGACCACCGGGCTGGACCCGACCAGCCGGATGGGGCTGTGGCAGATCGTGGAGAACCTGGTCGACGACGGCACCACGGTGCTGCTGACCACGCAATACCTCGACGAGGCCGACCGGCTCGCCGACTCCATCACCGTGCTCTCCAGCGGCAAGGTCATCGCCTCCGGAACAGCCGAGGAGCTGAAGGCCGAGGTGGGGCAGCGGACCGCCACCGCCACGCTCGCCGACGCCGCCGATTCCGCTCGTGCCCTCGAGGCGCTCGGCCGTGCCGGGCTCAGCCCGGTGCACGACGAACAGCGCAACGCCATCACCGCCCCGGTCAACGCCTCGCACGAACTCGCGGTCGTGGTCCGCGCGTTGGACGAGGCCGGAATCGAGGTCAGCGGCCTCGGCCTCGGTGAGCCCACGCTGGACGACGTCTACCTGAACCTTGCCCACCACTCCGCCGAACCGGCCGCCTGAGCGACGGGAAGTCCAGATGACCAGTACACTCACCGCTCCGCGAACCGGAGCGCAACAGTCCACGCCGGACCGCACCAACTGGCACGGCGCCGGGGTGTGGACCCAGATCGTGGTGCTGACCGGCAGATCCTTACGCGCGGTCCTGAAAGATCCCCGAATAGTCGTCTTCAGCCTGCTGCAACCGCTGATCATGCTGACGCTGTTCAGCCAGGTCTTCGGCAAGGCGTTGATGTCGAGCATCCAGACCGGTAGCTACATCAACTACCTGATGCCCGCCATCCTGGTCACCACCGGTATCGGTGCCTCGCTGCAGTCCGGGGTGGGGCTGATCACCGACATGAAGAACGGTGTGCTCGGCAGATTCCGTTCACTGCCCATCAGGATGGGCTCGGTGCTGCTGGCACGCAGCCTCGCCGACCTGTTCCGGACGGCGGTGCAACTGGTGATCCTGCTGGGCGCCGCCGCCGTGCTGTTCGGCTTCTCCCCGAAGGGCGGATTCCTCGGCACCTTCAGCGCGTGGCTGCTCGCGCTGCTGGTGAGCTGGTCGTTGACCTGGGTCTTCCTCGCGATCGCCTCGTGGGTTCGCAAGGAGGAGGTCATGCAGAGCGTCGGCTTCCTGGCCATGTTCCCGCTGATGTTCGCCTCCAGCGCGTTCGTCCCGCTGGATGCGCTGCCCGACTGGTTGAGCATCGTCGCGCGCATCAACCCGCTGACCTACGCGGTCGACGCCTCCCGGGACCTGTCGCTGGCGATGCCGGTGGGAACCGGTGTGCTGTCCGCCGTGGGGACCAGCGCGGTGCTGCTGGTGGTCGGTGCCTTCTTCGCGGTGAAGGGGTTCCGCCGCCCGCTGTGACACTCCGAACCACACGCGACGAAGCGAGCAGGCACTTCGCGTTCGTCGGTCTCCCCGCGCCCGGACACGTCAATCCGACGCTCGCGCTGGTGGAGGAGCTGGTCGGACGCGGCCACCGGGTCAGCTATGTGACCGGCCCCGAAGCGGTGCCCGCCGTTCGAGCGGCGGGTGCCGAGCCCGTCTCGGTCTCGCTGCGGCTACCCGACCCGCCGCCGACCGACGCCTCGACGGCGCCGGTGGCGGCGGTGTCGCGAATGGAGCGTTTCCTCGCCGACGTGCGGCAGAGCTTCCCGGCAATGCTGGATCGGTTCGACGGGGACGTTCCCGACGTGGTGTGCTCCGACGCCGCCACTTCGATCGGACGCATGCTCGCCGAGAAGCTCCGGGTCGTCCACACCGCGCTGCTGCCCGGTTTCGCGAGCAACGAACGGTTCTCGCTGCGCGGCCTGTTCACCGAACAGCTGCCGAGCGCGTTCGATCCGAACAATCCCGTACTGCGTGACTTCGGGCAACACATGCGGGCGTTCGCCGAGCGCTACGGGGTGAGCTTCGACTTCCACTCGATGATGTCCGACGCCGGTGATCCGCTGAACCTCGTCTTCCTCCCCAAGGAGTTCCAGATCGAGGCGGACGGCTTCGACGAGCGGTTCGTCTTCCTCGGCCCCATGATCGGCGGTCGTGCGGCGAGGGAACGGTGGCGGCCCGTCGATCCGGACAAGCCCCTGCTGTTCGTCTCGCTGGGGACTCTCGGCCACGAACGGGTGGATTTCTACCGCAGGTGCATCGAGGCGTTCGGAGACGGTGCCTGGCAGGTGGCGATGTCCATCGGTGATCGCGTCGATCCGGCCGAACTGGGAGAAGTACCCGACAACTTCGAGGTGCGGCCCGGTTTTCCGCAGACCGCGGTGCTGCGTGCGTCCAACGCGTTTCTGACGCACGCCGGGATGAACTCCACGATGGAGGCGCTGTACTACGGAGTTCCCATGGTGACCCTCCCGCGGCTGCTCGAGCAGGAGCTCAACGCCGACCGCGTGACGCGGCTGGACGCGGGCCGTCGGCTCGATCCGAACGCCTCGCCCCGAGCGCTCCGCGAAACGGTCGACGAGGTCGCCGGGGACGACACCGTGCTGGCGGGAGTAAGTGGGTTGCGTGACCTGGTGCGCGGTTACGGTGGCCCCGCGGCCGGTGCCGACGCGTTGCGGGACCTGCTCGCGGAGCGGGACTCCGGCTGAGACCGGAACGCGACCACCCGCCCGGAAGCGGCGCTCCGAGCGGGTGGCCTGGCCCGTGTTCACGGTTGCCCGAACGGCTGCCTCACATCGGGGTGAGCGTCAGCGTGGCGGAACTCGCCCGCGTGTCCTGGATGTAGGACGCGAAACCGGCCACGTCGTCGAAGGCGAAGCCGTACGCCTTGCCGTCGACCGTGTTGGCGTGCATCGCCTTCGCGTAGTGGTTCGTCACCGAGTGGTTGTAGAAGTCCGCCGGGTTAGCGGCGGGCTGCGAGGTAACGTTGTGCAGGTTGGACCGGTTGAGCCCTGCGGCCAGGATCGCCGCCACCGGTCCCCTGGGCGCCGCCCCGGCGAACAGCGCACCGTTGCAGAACAGCACGTCGCGGGTGCTGGGCCGGTCGAACGCCCCGACATCGCCGTCGAAGACGAACCGGTCACCGGATACCGAGCCGTGGTAGACACCGGTGCCGATGTCCACCGTCATCGTGCTCGAACGGTACTGCTCCCACACCTGGTCGATGTAGGAGTCGAAGTAAGTGCTGGAGAAGTTGCCCAGGTCCAGCCCGTGCCCCGGAGCCACGATCCGGTAGTCACCCTGCCGCAGGTTCTCGAAACCCGGGGTGGAGCTGACGCTGGAGAAGATCCGGTCACGGCCACCCGCTTCGAGCGTCCCGGTGGTCTGGTCCGAGGCACCAACCAGTCGGATGGAGGAGGGCACGCTGAACATGTCCACCATCGTGGTGTTGCAGTACATACCGGTGTCGTTGAGCGTGAACTCGAAGACGTCGTGCAGCACCGTGTTGCTGGGGTCGCTGGGCACCCAGCCCGCTGGGTACTGCAGCGCGGGTTGACCGGTGCCGCTCTCGACCACCTTGAACTTCAGCTCGCCGCCCAGGGCGAAATAGATGCGCCCCGACATGGCGGGCAGGCTGATCGTGGTGTCACCGCTGTTGTTCAGCGGAATCCCGTAGTGGGCGTAACCGTCCGAACCGTTGTCGGAGAACGAGATCGGCACTCTCCGGCCGTCGGGGGTCACCCGAACCTGCTGGCCCGAGTGGTCGACTCCGACGATGTAGAGCGAGATCGAGGTGTTGGCGAAGTCGCCGGTGTGGTTGGTGATCGTCAGTGGCAGCGGCACGGCGGCGGCGGTGGTTCGTGGCCGTGCCGCCGCGGTGGCGCCGCTGCCCAGTACCGGTGCCGCCAGCGCCGCAGTGGAAAGTCCCCCCAGGAATGTTCTCCTGCTGAACAAGGTGCCTCCTTCGGTCGGACCGCGGTAACGGCCCTCATGCGGTCCAGACCAGTGTGCTGCCGCCGGAACCGATCCAGCATTACGTCGATCCGGCGCTGTCGATGGCACGTCCGGCAGAGCCGAAAAGTGCCAACCGAATGTCCCGGAGGGGACAGTGTCCTCCGTCAGCTGCTGCTTTCCCCGAAAGTCGCGCCGTGCGGATCCGCCGTTTCGGCGGCCGACCGCTCTCGACCGTGGCGGAAGGCTTCGAGGGGGCGGCCGTCCGGCCCTCGTCTTCGATGCCCTTCGCGGCCACGGCCTCCGGGTGAGTTCTCTCCCCGACCCTCACGCGGCGATTTCGCGAGAAATTGACGTCGTCGTTCGTGCTCCCCTGCTCCTGTCAGCGCAGCGTCAGCGTCGAATCAAGTCGCGTTGTTACGCACGACGCGTAATCCCTGCCTCGGAGGGCGGTGCCGCATTCCTCCGTGCGGGGCCCCTCATCTGATCGCGTCCGGGGGACGGTCCAGCCAACATCGTTCGCCCCGGACCGGAGGAAAACCGAATGACACTTACCAGGGTTCTGCTCGTGGCGGGCGAACGGCTGACCGGATTTTCGGAGCGGATCGATCGGCTCGTGGCGGAACTGACCGAGCGAAGTCACGAGGTCCGCCTGCGGTATCCGATCTCGGAACTCACCTCCGCCGGACGACCGGTGGTTCGGCCGCCGTTCTTCGACGCCCTGCGTGACTACGGGCGTTCCGGTGCCGAATCCTGGCACAGCCCGGCACACGCCGGTGGGCAAGCCTTCACCAGGACGGGAGTCGGTGCCGAGTTCGCCGAGTACCTCGGCTCGGAGGTGCCGCGCACCGATCTTTCGGTCTCGGTCCCACGCTTCGGCTCGTTGCTGGACTCCACCGGACCGATCGGCGATGCCGAGCGAACCGCGGCGCGCGTCTTCGGGGCCGACGAGACGTTCTTCGTGCTGAACGGGAGTTCCGGAGCCAACCGCACCATCATGCACAGCTGCCTGGCCCGTGGGGACCGGGCGCTGCTCGACCGCAACTGCCACAAGTGCGTCTGCGACGGCGCCACGCTGACCGGAGCTCTGCCGGTCTACCTGCCCGCCCAACGCAACGGTTACGGACTCAGCGGGCCGATTCCACCGGAAGCACTGCGGTGCCACGCTGTCTCGGGCGAGGCGGCGTACGCCGTAGTGACGAACTCCACTTACGACGGGATCTGCTACGACACCAACCGGGTGGCCGAGCTACTCGGCGAATCGGTCGACGACCTCCACTTCGACGAGGCGTGGTTCGCACACGCCGCGTTCCACCCGATCTACCGCGATCGTTACGCCATGGCCGCCGCGGGCAAGGCCGGTGCGCCACGCGTGTACGCAGCGCAGTCGACTCACAAGATGCTCGCGGCGTTGTCCCAGAGCGCGATGATCCACATCGGTGTTCCGGAGGGTGAGGCTCCGGACGGCCACCGCTTCAACCTCACCTACGCGATGCACGCCTCCACCTCACCGTCCTATCCCATGATCGCAGGACTCGACGTCGCCTCGGCCATGCTGGACGGCGGTTCCGGTGCCGCCATGCTGGACGAGGTGCTCGACGAGGCGATCGGTCTCCGACAGGAAGTGGCCGGGTACGCCGCCGAGTCCGCCGAGAGCGGGACGGGATGGTTCTTCGGCGTGTGGCAGCCACCAGCAGTCGAGGTTCCCGAGTCCGGGCAGCTGGTTCCGCTGCACCGCGCCCCTCCGGAACTGTTGCGCTCCGAACCCCGGTGCTGGTCACTGGAACCGGGGGCCGAGTGGCACGGTTTCACCGACCTCGAAGAGGACTACGCGCTGCTCGATCCCTGCAAGGTGACCCTGCTGTCTCCCGGCTGCGATCAGTGGGGTCGGTTCGAGGAGGCCGGACTGCCCGCCAAAATCGTGGCGCGCTGTCTCGCCGAGCGGGGCATCGTCGTCGAGAAAACCGGGCACTACACGTTGCTGTTGCTGTTCACTCTGGGCACCACGGCCGAGAAACGACAGCGTCTCTCCCGGGCGTTGTGGGACGTCAAACTCGCCTACGACACCGATGCGCCGCTGTCCGAAGTGCTGCCCACCCTGCTGGACGAGCACCCTGAGCGCTACGGCGGTGAGACCCTGCGCGGACTGGCGCACGAGATGCACGAGCGGCTGCGAAGCCACAGGGTACCCGAACTGCTGGAACGGGCCTACACCAACTTGCCGCGCCGACCCCGCACCCCCGCCGACGCGCACGACGAGATCGTCCGCAGGCGTACCGCACAGGTACCGCTGGGGCGGTTGGATGGCCACATCGCCGCGAACATGGTGGTTCCCGTCCCACCCGGTGTCCCGATCCTGATGCCGGGGGAGGAGACCGGGAATGCCGAGGGCGACTTCCTGCGCTACCTGGCCGCACTGCGGGATTTCGACCGCGCCTTTCCCGGGTTCGAGCACGACATCCACGGCATCGAGCGCGACGATTCCGGCGAGTACCACGTCGACTGCCTCCTCCCGTAACCCGGTGCGGCGATTTCGCGAGAAATCGACGCCGACGTTCCCCGCAGCCCGCGGGCCGTGCGTCCTACTCGGAGATCGCCGCGGTGCGTGCTCCGGCCGTCGCCGCCGGCTGAAGCGCCCGCTGCGCGAATCCGGCGTCACCCCGATCGGATGAGCCCTCCGGACAGGTTTCACCGCACTGGGGTTCAGGACTCCGCGAGGTGCGGCGGGAAACCACCGGTGGCGATCGGGCCCCAGTCCTTGATCTCGATGCGGAGCAGCGACTTGTTCTGCCAGGCCATGGCTTCGCGGTACTCGTCCCAGTCAGGGTGCTCACCCGAGATGCAGCGGAAGTAGTCGACGAGGCCGTCCAGCGCCTCCCTGCTGTGGGTTTTCCGCGCAGCTCACAGCGTCTTTTCTGCGGTGGCGGAATGCATCTTCGGCAGAGTTCGCACCTGAGACACCCGGTTGAGGAGCGCTGCCGACACCGCTGCAGGTGTTTGACCTGCATCGATGGTTATTTCATGTGTTGCTGTCGTTCCACGGAGCTCGCCTGATTCACCTATCTCATGTCCACGGTCATGCTCGACAACCTTGGTTGCCTGGCCGAGTGGGGCAGGATGTACACGTTTCCGCTTGTTAGAAACTGATGAATATCACTCGTTGCGGGGACGATTTGCCGGGTGATTGTCGTATGCGTCAAGACAAGTAGTAGGTATGGTTGCTATGGCGTGTGCTGTGGTTCTGGCAGTCGCACGACTACGCGGGGCAGCCCAGCAGAGCTGGGCTGCCCCGGGGTGACCGTGTGGTGACGGTCGCTTTGTTATCCGGATGCCGTGTCGACACGACTCGCTATGCGTCCTGTGGTGGTGTCATTGGGTGCACTGCTGCGACGTGTCGATACGGTGTTCTTGCTGCCCATCGGGAGTGCTGTTCCCCTCCGCATCCGCTGGAGGCTGTGAAGGCCTGCTCTTCTTGAAAGCGATTTCTCGTGGTAGTGGGCGAGTCGGTCTGACCAATCCCGAAGGAGTGGTGGCAGGCTTGGGGGCTCCCGCGTTACGCATCTTGGCGGGCCTCACGGTCACTGCAGGTGCTTGCGTTTGTCCATCGAGGGCAGCGTTCCACTTGGTGTGAAAGACACCTTCGCACTCGGACCGACCGCGTTCGTCGAAGGTGTGTCCTGCGAATTCGCACAGGATGTTGATCACTGCATGCACAGTGAGCCACTCCGGAATGGTTTCCCCGCGAAGCAGTCTCCGGATTGTTTCTCTGCTGGGCATGCCCGCCAGATCGCGTTTCGCGATGGTTTCGCTCAGCAAGCGTAACTGAGGTCGGCTCGCTTGCCGATAGTGCTGATGCAGTGATTCCAGGAACTCTCGATGTGGCCCCAACGGAACGACATCAAGGTCTGGCATCGCGATTACTCGCGGCACGCGGACTCCTTTGACACATATGGACACATCTTGTCCTGTATTGACATTCATACTTACTCCTGTTTCCGGCGAGAGCGCCTGTGATCAGCGAAAACATTGGTATGCATGAACATGTCGTTGTACAGTCTCCCACACGAGGTGTATGTGCATGTGCACTGTGTGCCGGTCGAGGGAAGCTCTTCGTGTTCGTCGCTCGGGGTGCGAAGACAGAGTCGAGGGTTCTGTTGGTTACCTTCGAGTAGGGGCGTGTGTTGGAGCAAGTCTTTTCTGTCCGGAGTTGACTCAGCGTTCCTTTGGTGGATCTGCTGATTTGCTTTTGTTAATTACAGGTGGTGGAAGTATCGGAATCAGCTTCGACCGCCAACGAGGGGATGCAAGGTTGAAGCGACACTGATCGAGGTGACTCCGAACGCTGCCAGCCCGCTCGCTACGCCCACAGCGACCGCTAGCAACGTTCCCGATGAATGTGCTGCTCCCAGCCCCGCCGACACTCCTGTCGCGGTGCCGGTCGTAAGTCCGATCACCACCGCCATAACTGTGATCACGAGAGTTCGCAGGGAGCACAGGTGGCTGGTTTCACTTGGGGCTTCGTCCGAAGGGACTGGTTGTTTTCCGCGGTCTCCGTGGGGCTCTCCCATCGAAAGTTACCTCTTTTCCCGTGTACCCGGAAGCTGGCTTTCGTTTCGACGAAAGCCAGCCTCTTATGTCCAGTACCGCCTGGACGATCCAATAGAGATGTCGAGCATTCAGCTGAACGACGACGGTACTGCCTGGATCGCTTGCAGCGCGCTCCATCGATTCTGAAGGATCACGAACATGGGTTGACCAAGAAAGCCACGGTTCGCCGCCGTGTGACGGGTGATGACAATGTCAGCTTTCGGTTGCCAGAGCACGAATTCCTGGGTCAGGAAGAGCCAGTGGTCACCCTGGTCCGGCGGACGCGAGGGGAGTGTTACTGGCCAAGCGATTACCGGTGGTGACGATGCTGGCCCGTGGGTGGCGGGGGAGCTATGCGACCGGTGGTGGGCGTGGACGGCCATCGCCGAGGTGTGGGCACGGTTGCTCAGGCGATATGCGGCAGGTTGTTGACCGGATCTTTTCGAATCCGTTCACCAGTAATCGGTTTCGCCGTGCACTACTGACTTGAACATTACTTCGATCAGGGTGAGGCCGAGAGGGCGTGCGAGGTGGCGTTGCGTGCGCTCGACATCGGGGAACGGTTGAAGTCGGCGCGCTGCGGGGTCTACGTGGCCGAGTTCCGGCAGCGGTTGGACAAGTTGGGCGACAGTCCGGTGGTGCGCGAGTTCAAGGAACAGGCGGCCGAGACCTCGCTGTGGACGCCGGGTCAGTAGGGTGCCCAGTCCCGGCGGCTAGCTCCGGTTCGCATGTCGTCGACGCGGTTGTGGACCTCGGCGGCGCTGCGTGCGTCGTCGCCGGCTTTCTGGCTGAGCCAGATGGTCATGAGCACTTCCCGGATGGCGGCCAGGTCGTGGTAGCCGGGCCATTCGAGCAGGTCGTAGTCGTAGATGCCGACGAAGGTCTCGTACTCCTCGTGGGTGTGCCAGCCGAAGCGGTCGTAGTACATGGCCGTTTGGATCAGGTCCCATTCGCGAGGGCCGGTGGCGAAGCCGTCCAGGTCGATGAGTACGGCGTGGCCGTCGGATGCCCGGATGACGTTGCCGATGCTCGCGTCGCCGTGCACCGGGCCGCGTGGCAGCACGAACTCCAGTTCGTTCCACTTGCGGCGGGCGTCGGCGAGCCCTTCGTGGAGGAACGCGAGGTCGTCGTCGGAGACGCCGCGGACCTTGGCCAAGCGGGTGTCGGCGCGAACGAACGGGTCGAGTTCGGGAAGTTTCAGCGTCTCCGGAGGATCGAGCCTGTGTAGGTCGCGGATCAGCGTGGCGACCTGGCCGATGTCGCCGTATTCCTCGTGTTCCGACACCGACTCCCACACGGTCGCCACACGACCGTCGACCACGATGGGCTGCTCGACGTCGAGAGCACGCGTAGCCGGATAGCCGGCCGATTCGAGCCACCGCGCGACCGCCACCTCCTTGGCGGCCGCGTCGGCGTATCGCGAGGTGCGGGCGATCCGCACGATCACCGGCTCCCGCAACCGGAACACGGCGTTCTCCCCGATCCTGACCAGCTCGGCTCCGGCAGAGTCCAGGCTCGCGCGCTGGCACACCTGCTCCAGAGTCCGGGCGGCGGTCTCGTGGGTGAATGGATCACTGATATCTGCTTCTCCGTCTCGACCTAGTGCCATGTTGATAACTATAGGCTACAGCATCACGGTAGATTGGTAATTTTTCTTTATCTAGCGTTTAGATTTCTTTGTGGCTGAGTATCTTTCTCCAGAAAAATCGCCTTTCCATAGATCTTCGTTTAGAAGAAGAATTATATCCTTTTCGGTTTCTTTGTTGAATACAAGTGCGTCATTCTGTATTAATTTATCCGAATCTAGATCTTTTTCCTTCATCTTTTCTCGTAGCTTTTCTATTGTTAGCTCTGGAAGGTAACCTGAATTGAGAATATTGAGAACTCTGCGCCTCATGTTCCTATTTTTTCTCAGGCGTTCTGCTAGGTAGCTAGGATGATCTACGGGTATTGGAAGCTCACTGCTTAGTTGGTCAGCCCACTCTCCGGCGCTTGAAAGAACCGCCTCGCTATCTTTGAATAGATCTTCGAAATTTTTCTGATTCAAAATTGCCACATCGTCGCCAAGAATTATTAAATCGAAAAATTCATCAAAAGAAAGTATTGGGTTTTCTATTTTTGTTAAGGTTTCGTCGAAAGCTGCAACCAGTCCTTTGGTTGCGAGTCTTATCGGACTGCCCTTGCGGATGAATATTGCGGATACCTCTGGGGATACCGCCAAGTGTAGTGCATAGAGTGTGAGCTGCTTTTTTTAAGTTCGCTTGAGGAGATTTGTTCAAGCGAGGCCCCTTTGGTGATTTGATCAAGCAAAGCTGTGTCGAGTAATTCGTCATGTTTTGCATGTAGCCACGAAGTTTCTTCATCCATCTCGTCATTCGGGTCGTATTCAGCTGGTTCTTTATGTACATGCGTCTTTTTTAGGGAAGTTTTTGCATACTCGCAAAGCTGTCCTATTACTTCTCCGCCAGCTTTGACCATCCTTCCATGCGCGGACTTGCCGGATCTCCAAGCCACAGTAAGTGTGGCCGTGTATCCGTGGTCGAATATTTCGGAGTAAGTTATCATCAATGGGGCCTTTTAGTTGTTGAGATTATTATTATGGCTTGCTGTTCGGTTTGGGCGATTAATGAGAACATTGTTTCCGAAGCGGGTTGCCTCGATTGTGTCACCTTTTCTTAATGATTGTCTTGTTACTACATACGCCCCCAGTTCGTTGGTGTCAACGATAGAAATTACCTTGTATCCTATCAGGTAGAGCAATGGGTTGATCTGGATGATCGAAGAGCGGAGATGTATAGTTGCAGCAATAACTATAAAAACGGCATACGCTGCTGCATCACGAATTGAAGGAGTGGAGACTGTCACGAAAGGTAACAAGTACGTGCCTACGTACGCCCCTGCTTCTGCGCCTGCTGGTTTTGCGTCCTCTAATGTGTGCATCCCTCTTGATGCTCGAGCATCAAGCCGAAAAAGCAGTCCCAATGAGATCATCCCCACGAGTGCTAGCACTATGCATGTAATAATCAGCCATATTGGCTGGAATCTAAGAGCAAGCAGGGCGAAGAGTGGGCTATAGGAAGACAAGAAGAGTAACGGTTTCGCTAGCATGATGCCTCCCTGCAAGTAGTCCAACTGGTCGTCAGGATGTCACATAGGTACGACAATCTTGTGGCTTATGGAGCAGAACGACAGCTTATGGTTTGCAACATCAGGAACTAGCATACGAACTCTCGAAAGTTGTTGATGTTTCTTAGGGTGGAGCTGTGAGCCGTCAGTTACTCAGTGGTAGTATGCTGTTCTTCCTTTGCGGGAATTGGCTCAGGTTCAATGCACGACCTTCGCCCGTTTACCCCGGGCGACGTCGATGAGTCCTTCCTGTCGGAGCAGCGTGATCGCTCGCTGCACGGTGCCGGTGGAGAGGCCATGGGTGGCGGCGAGGTCGGTGACGGTGGGGAGTTCGTCGCCGGGGGAGTAGGTGCCGTTGGTGATGGCGTCGCGGAGTTCGGCGGCGAGGTGTTCGTAGGGGCTGCGGGGCCGGCGGCTGGCGGGCTCGGGTCTGGGGACGGTGTCGGCGATGGTGTTGGCCGCTTTGCGGTCGGCTTCGGTGACCCAGCCGGCGTAGGTGTTCAGCGTGGTCACGCCGCCGTCGACGTGGCCGAGACGGCCCGCCACGGTGCGCAGGTCGGTGCCGTTGGCCAGCAACTCGGTCGCGGAGTAGTGCCGTAGCGCGTGCAGCCGGGTGCTGCGCAGTTCGAGGCGTTGGGCCAGGCGCCGGTAGCGCTGGCTGACGCTGCGGGGCAGCAGCGGAGCGGACCCGTCGGGTTCGATGCTGAAGACGAACGCGTTGTCGTCGAAACCCGTGCCGAGGGCGGCGCAGTTCGACCGCGCCTGCTCGCGGTGGTCCCGCAGCAGCTCGACGGTGTGGGTGTCCAGCGCGATGCGGCGGCGCTGCCGCGTCTTGGTGCTCTTCTCCCGGGCACGTTCGCGCGTCTTGGAGTAGCTGCGCTCGATGGACAGCATCCCTGCCGCGAGGTCCACATCGCCCCACCGCAGCGCGCACAGCTCACCCCTGCGGCACCCGGTGACCATGGTCAGCCACAGCAGCAGACACCACTGTGGATCCTCCGACGTCTCCCGCAGCAGACTCGCGGCCTCGGCGGCCGACGGCGGATCGGGTTCGCTGCGTTCGAACGACGGCGGCTGGGCGATTTCGGCCTGGTTGACCGAGAGGTAGCGCCAGCGCACCGCCCGGTCGAAGGCGGAGCGGAAGATGAAGTGAATCTTGCGCACAGTGTTCGCCGCCAGCGGGGTGCACTCGTGGTCTTTCGCGTGTTTCCCGCCGCACAGGTCCTTGCAGTCCCGCAGCCGGGCGTAGCAGCGCTCCAGCAGTTCGGCGTCGATCTTCGCCGCGGCCGTGGCGCCGAAGGTCGGTTCGATGTAGAGCCGGATCAGGTCCTGGCAGCGCTCGCGGGTGCTGTCCTCGTGCCGCGCGACCTCCAGCCACTGCTCCAGCACCTGCGAGACCGTGACGTTGCTGCGCGGGTGCCGCTTCTCGTCGACCTGGTTCTGCAGCCGGGTCAGCGCCTTCTCGGCCTCGCGGTAGCTGCCGTGGGTCTCCTTGAGGTAGTGCTGCTTGCCCGTCAGCGGACCGACACCGGCATAGACCCGGACGCGGAAGCCGTCGCCACGTTCCTCGATGTTGCCGCGCGAGCGGCGCTTACGAGTCGCCATGAACATCAAGTCCAGGGCAATTTATGCCCACAACCATGCCCACGAACTTCGAACTCTCGACCTCGAAAAGTCGTTTTCGCTGGTCAAACTGGGCGCCCTCGGCAGGATTCGAACCTGCGACACCCGCTTTATGGGATGAGGCTTCGCATCATCTGTCACCGTCGGTCAGTCCTTGGCGTGCGCTGGGGCGGAGCGCGTAGGCGGGGACTTGTTACATGGCGGTAGCAGTGGACGTTTGTCGTTGATTTGTGGGGGTAAAGTGGGGGCGCTTTGAGGGGGTCACACCCTCAACCCGTGGAGTAATGATCCATCGCTGTCATCCGCTGCCGGCGATGCTCAATCACTGGCGTGCGCTGTGACGGAACATCGATCAGCATATCCGTTGTGGGTGGGTGTCAGTCGTTGTCTGTCATCGTTTCGTACACGTAAAGTGCACTCATGATCTTGGGGCTGACTGGCAGCTTGATCTCTACTCCGGGCAGAAAGCACGGCCACTGACCGAGAACCGCTCCAGTTCCTTCACTAATCCGACACTCAGCCACTAGACACTTGCAGCTGCAGTCAGGTCATCTGCGCTCGATTATATAACAAGTTAGTTGACCAGATGACATGCCCCGTAAGATATGCGCCATGAGCGAACTAGATCGACGCGGATGGCGAGCTTTCGACAAGGTAACAGGCGGCGGGGTAGGTGCTACAACTGGCATCCTTACAGGACTGCTCATCAGTCCTGAGCTTGCTTCAGTCGTTGGAAATGCCTCGGGGCCATTGTTTGAAGAAGCTTCCTACAGCATTCGTGCTGTTGTTGATCGAAGGAAAGCGAAAATAGACCAAGCGGGAGAAATTGCTTGCTCCGAAGGAAACTGTACCTTTGAAGTAATATTGGAAAGCGCCCTGGAAGATGATCGAAAAATTGAGTTGATAGCCCGTGCGCTACAGGCGGCTTCTGTTGCTGAAGAAAAAAAGAAAATTAACGCCCTCGGGCGAGCCTTGGCGCGCGGAGTGCTTAACGATTCACAAATAGACGAACAATACAGAATAGCTACAACTCTGGCGGGTGTCGAAGTTATCGATATTCGCGCATTGGCTTTGATGTCCGGTGACAATAAAGCATGGGTCAAGCGTAGCGCTGACGCTAAGAACGGTGGCGTGGCAGCGCTAACCGAAATTGATCCTACCTTGAATAATGTAGTTGATTCGGTAGTGGCGCGGTTGAGTACTCATGGTTTGATTACCGATGAAAGTCCGGGCGGGCTTAGCTTTGGTCACTCATGGAAGGTTACCGATTTTGGTCGCAGCTGTCACAATGCGCTACTCGAAGGGGAGTTTAATTGTGATAATGAGTGAAATTTTTGCCAAGTAAATTTAACTGCAATAATGAGACCATCTAGTTTACCTCGTCGGATGGTGCGCTTGCGTAAACAACGTAAGGGGCCAAAGTGAGGGCGTACGCAGCGGGACCACACTTCGCGGGAACAGGTGCCCAACCGGCCACGGTGCCAAGCCGTACCGGTGCGCGTGCGGTGAGCTTCCTTCGGCGGTCCCTGCCGCCTGGGTCGCCTGCCTTCCGCTCCGCGTCCGGGGATGCCGCCCGCCCACCGCTCGCGGTCGGCCGCCGGCGCCGGGACCGGGCTTGCCCGCACGCCCGGCGTCGGCCTGGCCGACCGCACCAGACAAGCGGGCGGGCGGCTCTCCCCCGGACGCACTGGGCAAGTAGGCAGGCGGCCCCGGCAGGGGCCGCCCTTGATGAAGAAAAGAAACTCTACACACACGCACACTGGGTTGGTGCTGGTTCACCTGAGTGCGGGGAAGAGGTCGGTGAGTGCTTGGGCTCGGGCTTCGATGATGTTCATGCGGGCCTCGTGCTCGGAGCCCTGCGAGTGTGCCTCGTGGTTGGTGGTTTGGCCTTCCCACTTGCGGTAGAACAGTCCGCATTGTCTGGTGAAGTAGCCGTTGGTCACCGCGTCGAGGGCGAGCAGCAATCCGGTGTCTTCGGAGGCTGGTAGCGCCATCCATCCGCCCAGAGCGACGAGCACGGTGGTTCGTACGCACAGGGTCGCCGGGTGTACTTGGGCGCGGTGGTTGTGGCTGCGCCAGTGTTCGAGGACTGATCCGCGGGACAGGACACCTTCGTCGGGGTCCTGGTCGAATCCCACGGTGGAGCCGTCGGGGAGTAGATCGAGTACCCGCGAGGTGCTCCAGTCGATGTGTGGGGAGGACAAGGCCTCGATGTCGCGGGCTAGTGCTCCTTCGGTGAGTAGGTCGTCGGAGTCGAGGACCTTCACCAGTTCCCCGGTTGCTCGGGACAGCGCCATTGTCCGGGCCATTCCGGCCCCGCCTTGGCGTCCGCTGTCGGGTTTGATGCGGGGATCGTCGGGCAGCACGTCGGCGAGGATTCCCTCGTGTCCGTCTTCCTGGACGAGCCATTCCCAGTCCCACTCGGCGGGCATCTCCTGCTCGATCAGCGAGCGGTACGCCTCGGGCAGATAGTGCGCGCTCGGGCCGTGTACGGGCGTGATGACCGATATGCGCCGCGTCATTGGTCCCACCGATTCAGGTGTGTGGTGTAGCTGAGCAAGGTTCGGTCGGCCGACATGAGGATGTCGGAAACCTCGGCGACCGTGTCGGTGGTGTCGATGGAGATCTTGCGCACGGACAGCACCACGACGCCTTCGTCAATGCCCATCTGGTGGGCCTCTTCCGGTGTGGGCAGCCGGGCGGTGACCTCATCGGTGATGCGGTCGATTTCGATTCCGAGGGTCGAGAGCTGGTGCTGTGTCCCTCCGGGCCACGGCTCGTTGGCCTCATCGAGTAGCGCGGGGTTGGCCGAAACCGTGTCGTAGACCAGATACGAGGTCGCGCTCCGGAACGAGGTTCCGTCCGCGGTGTCCCGCGTTTCGTAGGTGCGGCGCAGCAGCTTCGTGTCCGGCGCGATGCCGAACACGGTGGCGAGGTCGTCGTCGGCCTGCGTCGTGTCGTAGGCGATGTGGAAGCTCAGCCGCTCGAACGGCAGCCCGGTGTCCGCCTCGGTCGCTCCCTCGCGCGCCCGGTCCTCCTGCGGGTTGACCACCCGATCCTTTTCCCACTGATACCGGCTGTCGGCGTCCCGCTTAACCCGCTGCGGCGGCTGGCGCACGTAGGTGCCCTTGCCCTTCTGGACGGTCACCAGTCCCCAATTCCGCAGCAGCTTGATCGCGTTGCGCACGCTCGTCCGCGACAGCCCGTAGGTTTCCGCGATTTCGGGCTCACTGTGCAGCGGTTCACCCGGCGAGAGCCGGCCCTCGTGGATCTGCTCCCGCAGCTCTTCGGCGACCTGGATGTAGCGCGGACGCCAGTCTCGTTGCGACATATCCCCAGCGTAACAGGACATGTCTGCCTGTCTGCCATGCTCAGTTGCACTCGTAAACCTGGCTGCCATTGACATGGCTGCCATGTGCTGTAAGGTGGCAACCAACAACAACGAAGGAAGGTGATTGTCATGCGGAACATTCCGGTGAATCTGGGTGGGTACAAGTTGCTGGTGACCGAGGAGCCGATGCAGAAGACGCGGGAGCGGGACGGGATGACCGAGGTTGTCACGGACGCGAAGACGGATCTGCCGTTGTTCATCATCTCGCTGTTCGCCAAGGCCAAGGGGCAGAAGGGCGAGGAGATCAAGGTGACTCTGGATGCCGATCCCGGCGAGGTGGAGGAAGGCTCGTTGGTGGAGTTGGTCGATGCTCGGGTGAGTCCGTTCGATTTCGTCAACGGCAAGGGCGAGAAGGTTTCCGGGATCACGTTCCGCGCGGCGGGTGTCACCCCGGCGGGCTGACCGGGTTTCCCCCGACATTATCGGGGTTCTTTTTGAGTGTTCGCGTCGTGGTTCGGCGTGTGCTTTTTCCTGGTGTTTGAGAATTGCATAGTGGAGCCGAGTTGTGTCTTTTTCCGGCGCATTGTGTGTGTCGGGAAATGGTGTTGATCCCCGGCCGCATGGAGCGTGGCCGGGGGTTTTCAGGGTTTCCCGATAGGAAGGAAGGGTGCTGATGACGATGCGAGCGGGGCAGACGCAGAGTGTGCGTTTTGATGGGTTGTTGACGTGGGTGTCAGAACCTCCGTGGCAGGGCACGAGCGGGAAATTCCGAGTGGGGTTGATCGTCAAGCCGCTTGACGGTCAGGGAACGGTGTCCCGGGGTGGTGATGAGATCCGGGTGACGTTGGACAGTCCTCCGGATTCGGGGTTCGCTGCTGGGGATCGTGTGGAGCTGCTTAGCCCGTATGTGCGGGCCTACGAATTCCTCGCAGGCGGGGGAACAGAAATCGGGCTGATGTTCAAGGCCGCCGCGCTGCAATCG
>NZ_FOMZ01000007.1 GCF_900112765.1 Actinopolyspora alba | reverse complement strand
TCGGTGCGTTCCCAGGGCAGGTCCACATCCGTGCGCCCGAAGTGCCCGTAGGCCGCCGTCGGCGCGTAGATCGGCCGCAGCAGATCCAGATCCCGGATGATCGCCGCCGGACGCAGATCGAACACCTCGTTGATCGCGGCCTGAATCTTGACCGGATCCACGTTCTCGGTGCCGAACGTCTCCACGAACAGCCCCACCGGAGCCGCCTTACCGATCGCGTACGCCGTCTGCACCTCGATCCGGCTCGCCAACCCCGCGGCCACCGCGTTCTTGGCCACCCACCGAGTGGCATACGCCGCCGACCGGTCCACCTTCGACGGGTCCTTACCCGAGAACGCGCCACCACCGTGCCGCGCCATACCACCGTAGGTATCCACAATGATCTTGCGACCCGTCAGACCACAATCACCCATCGGACCACCCGTGACGAACCGACCCGTCGGATTCACCAGCAGGCGGAGGTCGGTGGTGTCGAGGCCGACACGCTCGATCTCCGGGTTGATGACGTGCTCACGGATGTCGGGAGCCAGCATGGCGTCGAGGTCGATGTCGCCGGCGTGCTGCGTGGACAGCACGGCGGTGTCCAGCCGGACCGGCTGGTCCCCGGCGTACTCGACCGTGACCTGGGTCTTGCCGTCGGCACGCAGGTAGGGCAGCACGCCCTCGTTGCGGACCCTGGTGAGCCTGCGGGACATGCGGTGCGCCAGGGCGATCGGCAGCGGCATCAGCTCGTGGGTCTCGTTCGAGGCGTAGCCGAACATGAGCCCCTGGTCACCGGCACCCTGCTGGGCGATCTCGTCGATGACACCCTCGACACGGGACTCGTGCGCACTGTCGACACCCTGACCGATGTCCGGCGACTGCGCGTCGATCGAGACGTTGATGCCGCAGGAATCGCCGTCGAAGCCCTTGACCGAGTTGTCGTACCCGATCTCCAGGACCTTCCCCCGCACGATCGCGGGCAGATCCACATAAGCCTCGGTCGTGACCTCACCGGCCAGGTGTACCTGACCCGTGGTGATCATGGTCTCCATGGCCACACGCGAACGCGGGTCCTGCGCCAACATCGCGTCCAGGATCGCGTCACTGATCGAGTCGGCCATCTTGTCCGGGTGGCCCTCGGTCACGGACTCACTGCTGAACAATCGACGCTGGTCGGGTCCCATCGACAAACCTCATCGCACCGCGCGGCTGGTGACGTCGGGCATTGGCCCGGGAGTCGCGGACAGCACCCGCTCACGTGACCGAGCAATCCGACGTCTCGGTACGAATTCTAGGCTCAGTGATCCGGGGCCGCAGCGAACCGCTCGACAACGGCGTCCCAAACCCTGGATGCGAGCAACGTCTTGGAGCCGTGCGGCACGGGGCGCTCCGCGCCCGAGGAAGCCAGCAGCCATCCCGCGTTGTCCTCGACCTCGAAGGCACGACCGTCGCCGACCGCGTTGACCACCAGCAGGTCGCACTCCTTGCGCGCGAGCTTCTTGCGACCGTACTCCAGCACCGTGGTGTCCGGGTCTCCGGTTTCGGCCGCGAATCCGGCGATCACCCCGGCACGCAGCCGACCGTTCGATCGCTGCTCGACCAACTCCCCCAGCACGTCCGGATTGCGCTCGAGCCGGACCGGTGGTGGTTCGCCCTCGTTCTTCTTGATCTTGTGCTCGGCACTCTCGGAGGGCCGGAAGTCGGCCACGGCGGCCGACATCACCACCGCGTCGGAACCGTCGGCGACCTCGAGCAGCTCCGAGCGGAGCTCCTCGGCGGTGCCGACCCGTCGGAGTCGCACCCCGGCCGGGACCACGAGATCGGCCGTGTTCGCGGCGACCAGCGTGACCTCGGCACCGCGATGCGCCGCGACTCGGGCCAGGGCGAACCCCTGTCTACCGCTGGAACGGTTGCCCAGGTAGCGCACCGGGTCCAGCGGTTCACGTGTCCCGCCGGCCGAAACGACGACACGCCGCCCTTCGAGGTCACGGGGTAGCCCCGCGGGCTCGGCCAGCAGCAACCGCGCGAGATCGACGATCTCACCGGGATCGGGCAGGCGCCCCCTGCCCGAATCGGACCCGGTCAGTCGTCCGCTGTCCGGTTCGGCGACCACGACTCCCCTGGAACGCAGCAGCTCGACGTTGTGTCGGGTCGCCGGGTGCTCCCACATCTCGGTGTGCATGGCGGGCACCAACAGCACCGGACAGTGCGCGGTGAGCAGCGTCGAGGTGAGCAGATCGTCGGCGAGCCCGTTGGCGGCCCGGGCGAGCAGGTCAGCGGTGGCGGGAGCGACCACCACCAGATCCGCCCGCTGACCCAGCCGCACGTGGGGCACCTCGGGCACGTCGTCGAACACGTCGGTCCGCGCCGGATGTCCTGACAGCGCCTCGAACGTGGCCGCTCCGACGAAGCGCAACGCGGCGGCGGTGGGAGCCACCCGAACGTCGTGCCCGCTCTCGGTCAGCCCGCGCAGCACTTCGCACGCCTTGTAGGCGGCGACGCCACCGCCCACCCCGAGAACGACGCGGGGCGCGTCACGCGCCCCCTGCTCGTCGCTCACGCGCCCTCGGAGTGCTGCAACACACCCGCGTGGATCTCACGGAGCGCGATGGAAAGCGGCTTCTCCCTCGGACCCGGCTCGACCAGCGGCCCCACGTACTCCAGCAGCCCCTCGCCGAGTTGGGCGTAGTAGTCCTGGATCTGCCTGGCCCGCTTGGCGGCGAAGATGGCCAGCGCGTACTTGGAGCTGACGTTGTGCAGCAGATCGTCGATGGGCGGGTCGGTGATTCCCTCGGCCGCGCCGCTGCTCGACTGGGACTGGATGTTGGCAGACTGGCCGCCGGGGAAGGCGGTCAGCGAGTTGGGGATGCTCACGTGTGTGGCTCCTGTGCTCTCCGACGGCGATCAAATTGGTCGGTCCGAGTCCCCACCGGCCCGGCGCGCGGAACCGTATCGAACCACCGGACGGCACTCGAAGGGACCGCTCGGGTGAAACACTCCGCCCCGCGGCGTCGCCGAAGCGACCGGATCGCGCGACGTCTACCGATCGTTCGAGGGCAGCGGCTGCCCGGGAGGGGGACCGACTATCAATCGTACCAACTCGTCCACCGCTTTCCGCACATCGGCGTTGACCACGGTGGCATCGAACTCGGTACGGGCGGCCAGTTCGGCACGGGCCGTTTCCAGGCGCTGGCGCACCACCTCGGAGTCCTCGGTCATCCGCCCGGTGAGCCGATGAACCAGGTCGTCCCAGGACGGCGGCAGCAGCATCACCAGCCGGGCGTCGGGCATGCTCCGCCGCACCTGACGAGCGCCCTGCAGTTCGATCTCCAGCACGGCGGGACGACCGGCCGCGAGCGCACGCTCGACCGGCGCGCGGGGAGTGCCGTAGTAGTTGCCCGCGTATCGGGCGTACTCCAACATCTCGCCCGCCGCGACCATGCGTTCGAACTCGGCACGGTCGACGAAGTGGTAGTGAACCCCGTCGATCTCCCCGGAACGGGCGGGACGGGTGGTCACGGACACGCTGAAGTAGATATCCGGTGCCTGTTTCCGCAGTTCGTCGAGCACGCTCGACTTGCCCACACCGGAAGGTCCGGATACGACGGTGAGCCGGGGCGTACCCATCGAGGCACGCCCCGGCAGCACGCCGTCGTCCGCGTCGATCACGCCCCGTTGAACTCGGCGAGCAACGCCTTGCGCTGACGCTCGCCGAGACCACGAAGCCTGCGGCTGCTAGCGATCTCCAGCCGCTCCATGATCTGTTGCGCGCGGACCTTGCCCACGCCGGGAAGGGCCTCCAACAGCGCGGAGACCTTCATCTTTCCGAGGGTCTCGTCGTTGTCGGCACTGTCCAAGACCTCGGCCAGGCTGGTCCCACCGCGCTTGAGGCGCTCCTTGAGCTCAGCGCGGGCGCGACGGGCGGCAGCCGCCTTTTCGAGTGCCGCAGCCCGCTGCTCCTCGGTCAGCTGGGGAAGGGCCACCATGTCCTCCGTGATGTGGGTTTTCTTGATCGGTGCGGCGACGGTACCGACCCAGGTCAGCTCGCTACAACGCGGGGCCGCCTTTTTCGAGTCGGTTTCATCGGTTCTCCCGTCGCCCGGCCTGTCGGGTGGCTCGCCCACGACGCTGACGACCACCGGCCGTTGCAAGTACTACCAACAACGAGGCTGAAGTGCACTAACCCGGGGCAAAACTGGCCCCAACTGTTCGATTTCCGGGCGGTTGAGCGACGCTGAGCGATTCATCGCAGGTCAGTAACCGCGATAACGGGCAGTCGGCGGAGGCTCGCGCACAACCGCGAACACCGGAGAACGGGAACCGGCGCGGCGGTCTCGAACCGCCGTCGGACGGTGGTGGGCCGCCCCCGCCCGTTCGAGCGTCTCCCACCGAAGAGTGGCCGATATCACGCCTCGTCGCGACAGTTCGCGCGACCTGCGATCGAGCGAACGAGTGACATTCACCGCCGAACGGCGGGATCCACACTCCGGAGACACCACCAGAGCGACAGCAACGCCACGATCGCGAGCAGCACATAACAATCCCCGATCAAATGCTGCGCCGGCGTCCAGGCCAGTTCGCGGCGTTGTCCGTGCGGCAGGAAGTGATAGGGCGCCACGACGAACACCGACGTCGTGAGCAGCGCGGCGCCGGGCAGCAGCAGACCACCACGGCGTACCGCCGCTCCGAACAACAGCAGCAGCGCGGGAACGCACCAGACCCAGTGGTTCGACCAGGAGGTGGGTGAGATCAGCAGCGACAGCAGTCCTACCGAGACCATGCCGGTCGGCGCGTCGCAGCGCCGCAGTATCGCCACGACCACCCCGACCAGGAACAGGGTCACGATCGCCCAGGACACCAACAGCCAGGACGAGTTCGGCACGGCCCGCGTCAACGCGCCCATGACCGACTGGTTGCTGTTGAGCGGGTGTCCCGCCACCTCGGAGGCTGGGCCGGTGCGGAGCCAGTAGTCGACCGAGGCACGGGCATCGACCGCGAAGCCGAGCGCGGTGCACCCCAGTCCGATGACGACGGTCCGCAGCGCGGCACGCGTGTCACGCCGCGCCAGGAAGAAGAGCAGGAAGGCCGCCGGGGTCAGCTTGATGGCGGCGGCGACACCGACCAGCACTCCGCGCGGCCATCTCGACCACGGCGCCAGGCAGTCGAGGGCGATCATCCCCATCAGCAGGATATTGATCTGGCCCTGGCCGAATCCGGCGTGGACCGGTTCGAGCAGCAGGCTCGGCGAGAGCACCGCCACGGTCGCAACGGTCGCGCCACGCGATCCGACCGAGTGCCAGGAGTGCCGGGTCACGAGCTGGATCACCACGGCCAGCGAAAGGACGTTCAGTGACCAGAGCAGCACGGTGGCCGCCCACATCGGCACGACGCCGAACAGGCTCAGCGGTAACACCGCGAACGGCGGGTAGACCCACGGCAGCAGGACTCCGTTGCTCAACGGCGCCCATCCGTCCGGGATCCGTCCCTCGCCCAGCCAGGAGCGAACCGCCCAGCGGTACACCTGCAGATCGCCGCGGATCCGGTAGACGGCCTCCCCTTCGCCTGACAGGTAGACGAGGCACAGCGCGCTCAGGGCGAGCAGCAGCACCAACGAGGCGAGCACGAACGAGGAGCGCCGACGCCGAACCACCGACGTACGGAGGAACTCGGCGACGTGTCGACCCGGTCTTCGGTGCCCCCTCGCGGGATCTGAGGAGTTCGTGGCTCTTCGTCGTGGCTGTGTCGGACACGGCCGGGATTCAATCACCACGAATCCCGGCCGTGCGGGTGTCCCACGAGATTCACCGTCCGAACACACCGGACAGATCGGCCCGCATCCGCCGGGTGGCGGCGCGGATCTCCGCGACGTCGGGGCCGTGCCGCAGCAGCTCGCGGGCGGCCGCGGGCAGCACGTTGGGCAGCGTTTCACCGAAGACCGAGCGCAGCCCCTGCACGGTGGCCCCCTGCGCGCCCAGCCCTGGGGCGAGCACGGGGCCGTTCAGTGCGGTTAGATCGAGTTCGCCCGGCCGCACCGTGGCACCGGTGACCACGCCTACGTGCCCCATCGGCTCCGCCCCGGCGTTGCTCTCCGCCGCGGCGTCCACGATGGACTGCGCCACCGTCTTCCCCTCCGAGGTGACAGAGCGCTGCAACCCGACCGCCTCCGGGTTGGAGGTGCGGGCGAGCACGAAGACGCCCCGACCGGTCTGCGCGGCGATGCCCAGGGCGGGCGCGAGCGATCCGTACCCCAGGTAGGGGGAGACGGTGATCGCGTCCGCCGCCAGCGGTGAGGAGTCGTCGAGATAGGCGGTGGCGTAGGCGGTCATGGTGGACCCGATGTCGCCACGTTTGACGTCGTGGACGACCAGCGTGCCCGTTTGAGCGCACTCGGCCACCAACCGTTCCAGCACCGCGAGCCCGCGGGAGCCGTAGGTCTCGAAGAAGGCGGACTGCGGTTTGACCACAGCGACCTCCTCACCCACGGCTTCGAGCACGGTCATCGCGAACCGCTCCAGTCCCGCGGGTGTCTCCTCCAGCCCCCACGCGTGCAGCAGCGCGGGATGGGGATCGATCCCCACGCAGAGCGGCCCCCGAGCGTTCACGGCTTCGGCGAGCCGCTGCCCGAAGGCCGCGTGAACCACAGTCATCGGGTCTCACCACTCCGATCGCTCCGCAGCGCCGCCTGCAACCGCTGCAGCGGCCGCACGCCGATGTTGCCGCGGATGGCGGCCTCCACACCCTGCACCGCGGCCGCGGCTCCCTGCACGGTGGTGATGCAGGGGACGTCCCGGGAGACGGCGGCGGTCCGGATCTCGTAACCGTCCACCCTGGGCCCCGGATTGCCGTAGGGGGTGTTGAAGATCATGTCGATCTCGCCCGCCTTGATGAGGTCGATGACGTCGCGGTCCCCTTCGGGGTCGGTCCCGGAGGGCGCGGAGGCGTAGGCCGGATCCTCGTTGTGCTTGCGGACCACGGTGCAGGCGATGTCGTTGCGCCGCAGGATCTCGGCCGTTCCCGAGGTGGCGCAGATGTCGAACCCGAGGTCGGCGAGGCGCTTGACCGGGAACACCATCGAACGCTTGTCCCGGTTGGCCACCGAGACGAACACACGGCCCGAGGTGGGCAGCGAGCCGTAGGCACCGCTCTGGGACTTGGCGAACGCCTGGCCGAACGCGGTGTCGATGCCCATCACCTCGCCGGTGGACTTCATCTCCGGCCCGAGTAGCGAGTCGATGCCGTGGCCCTCCGGGGTGCGGAACCGGTGGAACGGCAGCACGGCTTCCTTGACCGCGACCGGAGCGTGCGGCGGGAGGTCCGCACCGTCGCCGTGCGGCGGCAGTATGCCCTCGGCCCGCAGGTCGGCGATCTTGGCACCGAACATGACCCTGGCAGCGGCCTTGGCCAGCGGAGCGGCCGCCGCCTTGGACACGAACGGCACGGTGCGCGAGGCGCGCGGGTTGGCCTCCAGGACGTAGAGCACGTCGTCCTTGAGCGCGTACTGCACGTTGAGCAGTCCGCGCACACCGATCCCCTCGGCCAGTGCCTCGGTGCAGCGACGGACCTTGTCGATGTCCTGGCGGCCGAGGGTGATGGGCGGCAACGCGCAGGCGGAGTCACCGGAGTGCACCCCGGCCTCCTCGATGTGTTCCATCACGCCGCCGATGTAGACGTCGGTTCCGTCGCACAACGCGTCCACGTCGATCTCGATCGCGTCGTCGAGGAAGTTGTCCACCAGCACCGGGTGTTCCGGTGTGACCTCGGTGGCCCGTGCGATGTAGTTCTCCAGCGAGGTCTCGTCGTAGACGATCTCCATGCCGCGGCCGCCGAGCACGTAGGACGGGCGCACCAGCACGGGATAGCCGATGTCGTCGGCGATGCGCTTGGCGCCCTCGAAGGAGGTGGCGGTGCCGTAGCTCGGGGCGGGCAGTCCCGCCCGGTTGAGCACCTCGCCGAACGAACCGCGGTCCTCGGCCAGGTGGATGGCCTCCGGCGCTGTTCCCACGACGGGCACCCCGGCTTCGGCTAGCTTGCTCGCCAGCCCCAGCGGTGTCTGGCCGCCGAGCTGGACCACCACCCCGGCGACGGTGCCCGATGCCTGCTCGGAGTGCACGACCTCCAGCACGTCCTCGAAGGTCAGCGGCTCGAAGTACAGCCGGTCCGAGGTGTCGTAGTCGGTGGAGACCGTCTCCGGGTTGCAGTTGACCATGACAGTCTCGTACCCGCTGCCGCCGTTGTCGGGGGCGTCACGCAACCCCATGGCGGCGTGCACGCAGGAGTAGTCGAACTCGATGCCCTGGCCGATCCGGTTGGGGCCGGAACCGAGGATGATCACCTTCGGCTTCTCGCGCTGCCGGGCCACTTCGGACTCGGCGGCGGCATCGGACTCGTAGGCCGAGTAGTGGTACGGCGTGGCCGCGGCGAACTCGGCTGCGCAGGTGTCCACGGTCTTGTAGACCGGGCGCACGCCCAGCCGGTGGCGCAGCGAGCGGACCCCGTCCTCACCAGCGAGTTCGGGGCGCAGCGCCGCGATCTGCCGGTCGGAGATCCCGGCACGCTTGGTGCTGCGCAGCAGCTCGGCGTCCAGCACGGGAGCGGCCAGGATCTGCTCGCGCAGCTCCACCAGCGAGGCGATCTGGTCGATGAACCAGGAGTCGATCCCGGAGGCCTCGTGCACCTGGGCCACCGTGGCGCCCATGCGCAACGCGCGCTCGACGGTGTAGAGCCTGCCGTCGTGCCCGTCGCCCAGTTCGTCCAGCGTGGAGTCCAGCGTCACGCCCTCGGGGTCCGGGACGGTCCAGAACCCTGCGCGGGAGGACTCCAGCGAGCGCATCGCCTTGCCCAGCGCCTCGGTGAAGTTGCGCCCCAGCGACATGGCCTCGCCCACGCTCTTCATCGTGGTGGTCAGCCGGGTGTCGGCGCCGGGGAACTTCTCGAAGGCGAACCTGGGCGCCTTGACCACGACGTAGTCCAGCGTGGGTTCGAAGCTGGCCGGGGTCTGCTCGGTGATGTCGTTGGGGATCTCGTCCAGCGAGTAGCCGATGGCCAGTTTCGCCGCGATCTTGGCGATCGGGAAGCCGGTGGCCTTGGAGGCCAGCGCCGAGGAGCGCGACACCCGCGGGTTCATCTCGATGACGACCATGCGGCCGGTGCTCGGGTGGATGGCGAACTGGATGTTGCACCCACCGGTGTCCACGCCCACCTCGCGCAGCACGTCGATGCCCACGTCGCGCATGTGCTGGTACTCGCGGTCGGTCAGCGTCATCGACGGTGCCACGGTGACCGAGTCGCCGGTGTGCACGCCCATCGGGTCGACGTTCTCGATGGAGCAGATCACGACCACGTTGTCGGCGTGGTCGCGCATGAGCTCCAGCTCGTACTCCTTCCAGCCGAGCACGCTCTCCTCGATGAGCACCTCGTGCACCGGGGACTCCGTGAGCCCCAGCGAGGCCATGCGCTCCAGTTCCTCGTGGGTGTGCGCCATGCCCGAGCCGAGCCCGCCCATCGTGAAGCTGGGCCGGATCACCACCGGCAGCCCGCGCTCGGTGACGAAGTCGCGCACCTCGTCCATCGAGTTGCACACCTTGCTCTCGGGCACGCCGCCGCCCACCGAGCGAACGATGTCCTTGAACCGCTGCCGGTCCTCGCCGCGCTGGATCGCGTCGACGTCGGCGCCGATCAGCTCGACGCCGTACTTCTCCAGGACACCCCGCTCGTACAGCGCCACGGCGGTGTTCAGCGCGGTCTGCCCACCCAGCGTGGCCAGCAGCGCGTCCGGACGCTCGGCGTCGATCACCTTTTCCACGAACTCCGGGGTGATGGGTTCGATGTAGGTGGCGTCGGCGAACTCCGGATCCGTCATGATCGTGGCCGGGTTGGAGTTGACCAGGCTGACCCGGATCCCCTCGGAACGCAGCACTCGGCAGGCCTGGGTTCCGGAATAGTCGAACTCGCACGCCTGGCCGATCACGATCGGACCGGAGCCGATGACCAGAACGTGGTTGATGTCGGTCCTCTTCGGCATCAGCGTGCCTCGCTCATCAGTCGTACGAAGGAGTCGAACAGGTTTGCCGCGTCGTGCGGCCCGGCGGCGGCCTCGGGGTGGTACTGCACGCTGAACGCGGGCGCGTCCAGCATCCGCAGGCCCTCGACGGCCCCGTCGTTGGCGCAGTGGTGGCTGACCACCGCGCGACCGAACTCGGTGTCGAATCGCTCACCCGGCTCGCCGCGCACGGCGAACCCGTGGTTCTGCGCGGTGATGGCGACCCGGCCGCTGTCGGAGTCGATCACCGGGATGTTGATGCCGCGGTGCCCGTAGGGAAGCTTGTAGGTTCCCCTGCCGAGCGCGCGCCCGAGGATCTGGTTGCCGAAGCAGATCCCGAACAGCGGCAGGCGCCGCGAGAGGATCTCCCTGGTCAGCTCGACCGCGTGGTCGGCGGTGGCCGGGTCGCCGGGACCGTTCGACAGGAAGACCCCGTCGGGCTCCACCGCCGCGATCTCGGACATCGAGGAGGACAGCGGCAGCACGTGCACCTCGATGCCGCGTTCGGCGAGCATCCGGGGAGTGTTGGACTTGATCCCCATGTCCAGCGCCGCGACCGTGAACCGGCGCTCCCCCACGGCGGGCACCACGTAGGGCTCGGTGGTGGTGACGTCGCCCGCGAGGTCGGCACCCAGCATCCGGTCACCGGAGACGACCCGGTCGATCATCTCCCGATCGTCGGTGACCTCCGCGCCGGAGAAGATGCCGGCGCGCATCGCGCCCAGTTCCCGGATGTGCCGCGTCAGGGCACGGGTGTCCAGGTTGGCTATGCCCACCACGCCCTGATCGCGCAGCTCGTCCTGCAGCGAGCGGGTGGCACGCCACGAGGACGGCTTGCGCGCGGGGTCGCGTACCGCGTATCCCGCGACCCAGATCCTTCCGGACTCGTCGTCCTCGTCGTTCCAGCCGGTGTTGCCGATCTGCGGCGCGGTGGCCACCACGATCTGCCGGTGGTACGAGGGATCGGTCAACGTCTCCTGATAGCCCGTCATACCGGTGCTGAAGACGACCTCACCGAAGCAAGAGCCCTCACTGCCGAAGGCCTCGCCGCGAAAGATCCGGCCATCCTCCAACACCAGGGCGGCGGGGGCCTGCGCGGTCATGTTTCCTCCTGCCGCTCAACCGCGGCCTCGTCGTCGTACTCGGAATCGGTGGTCGTGGTGGGCCGCAACGCCTTGATCGCGCTCACCCACTCGGCGGGATCGGTCTCGTCGCCGTGGCGGAAACCGCTGTCGAACGCCTCGGTCGACGAGGAGTACCCGTCCGGGCGCCACGTGATCACCAGCATGCCGACACCCGGGACCACCTTGTTGGCCAGCTTGTGATCGACACGGGCGTCGTGCAGCGCCGAAACCGGTATCCAGAGCGGCTCGTCGCCGGACCGGTCCAGCAACACACCGGTGCGGTAGAGCCTGGCGGTGGCGTTCGCCCGGTTGCCGAGCGTCGCCGCGGTGACCCGGTTCTGCCAGTCACCGGCGACGGTGGTGCCCACGTACAGTCCCACCGAGGCGGGCAACAGCTCGGGCAGCGAGTCCAGTTCCGGCGGCACACCCGGCAACGACCCCACCAGGTCGTCGTGCCCGCGTTTGCGCTTGTTCCAACCCTTGCGCATACCGTAGATGACCAGGACCGCGAGGGCCGCCAGTCCGATCACCCAGAGCGTTCGTGCCATCAGGACCGCCCTTCCACCGGTTCGACCTTGCCGTCGCGCGCGGTGATCCGCCCCTCGGAGATCGTTGCCAGCACGCGTCCCGGCAGCACCATCCCCTCGAAGGGCGTGTTGACCGCGGTGCTCGCCAGCTCGGCGCCGCGCACCGTCCACTCGGTGTCCGGATCGACCAGGGTGAGGTTGGCCGGTTCCCCGACCTCGATCGGCCGCCCCTGCCGGGACAGCCCCGCGACGCGGGCGGGTGTCTCGCTCAGGACCCGGGCCACACCCCGCCAGTCCAGCAGACCGGGGCGGACCATGGTGCGCACCAGCACCGACAGCGCTGTCTGCAACCCGAGCATGCCCGGCCTGGCGGCCGACCACTCGCAGTCCTTGTCCTGGTCGGCGTGCGGTGCGTGATCGGTGGCGACGCAGTCCACGACGCCCTCGGCGAGCGCCGTGCGCAACGCGTGCACGTCGTCGTCCGTGCGCAACGGCGGATTGACCTTGTAGAGCGGGTCGTAGGTCTCCAGCAGCTCGTCGGTCAGCAGCAGGTGGTGCGGTGTGACCTCCGCCGAGACCGAGCCCGCCGTCGAACGGGACCGCCACCACCGCAGGAACTCCGCGGTGCCCGCGCTGGAGACGTGGCAGACGTGCAGCGAGCCGCCGGTGTGCTCGGCGAGCATGCAGTCCCGCGCCACCACGGACTCCTCGGCCGCCGCGGGCCAGCCCGCCAGCCCGAGCCGCGCGGCGTTCGGCCCCTCGTGGGCCTGCGAGCCGGGGGTCAACCTCGGGTCCTGGGCGTGCTGGGCCACCACACCGCCGAAGGCGCGGGTGTACTCCAGCGCCCGCCGCATCAGCAGCGGATCGTCCACGCAGTGCCCGTCGTCGGAGAACACGCGGACCTCGGCGGGGGAACGCGCCATCGAACCGATCTCGGCCAGTCGCTTCCCGTCCAGCCCGGCCGTGACCGCGCCGACAGGCCGCACGTCGACCAGACCGACCTCGCGGCCACGGCGCCGCACGTGCTCGACGACCACCGCGTTGTCGGCGACCGGATCGGTGTTGGCCATGGCCAGCACAGCCGTGTAACCACCGAGCGCGGCGGCCGTCGAGCCGCTCTCGACGGTCTCGGCGTCCTCCCCGCCCGGTTCCCGCAGGTGGGTGTGCAGATCCACGAAGCCGGGAAGCAGCACCGCACCTCCGGCGTGGACGATCTCGTCGGCGTCGGTGGCGGAGTGCTGTCCGATTCCGACCACGACGCCGTCGTCGATCAACAGGTCCACCGGATCACCGGTGCCGTAGGGGCGTACTTCGCGCAGCAGTACCCGCCGCCCGGATTCGCCCGCGGGGTGTTCGTTCTCGGTCACGCCGTGCTCTCCTCTCCGGCAAGCAGGTGGTACAGCACGGCCATTCGCACGTGGACCCCGTTCCGAACCTGCTGTTCGACGGCAGCGCTCGGCGAGTCGGCCACTCGCGGCGCGATCTCCATTCCGCGCAGCATCGGTCCCGGGTGCAGCACGACCGCGTGCTCGGGCAGTTTCGCGGTGCGCGCGGCGTTGAGGCCGTAACCGATCGAGTACTCCCTGGCCGTCGGGAAGAACCCGCCGTTCATGCGCTCGGACTGCACCCGCAGCGCCATCACCGCGTCGAGGGTGGGCAGCTGCGGATCCAGCTCGTGGGTGACGGTGGCTCCCCAGCTCTCGATCCCGTCGGGAACCAGCGTGGGGGGCGCGATCAGCACGACCTCGGCGCCGAGGGTGCGCAGCAGGTGCACGTTGGAACGCGCCACCCGGCTGTGCAGCAGGTCACCGACGATACCGACGCGTCTGCCGGACAGCTCGCCGAGTCGTTCCCGCAGCGTGGCGGCGTCCAGCAGCGCCTGGGTGGGGTGTTCGTGCGTCCCGTCGCCCGCGTTGACGACTCTCGTTCCGGTGTGGTCCAGCCACTCCGAGAGGCGGTGCGGGGCGCCGGAGGCGCCGTGTCGCAAGATCACGCAGTCCGCGCCCGCCGCCGAGAGCGTGAGCGCGGTGTCCCGCAGCGACTCGCCCTTACCGGTGGACGAGCCCGAGGCCGACACGTTGATCACGTCGGCGCTCATCCACTTGCCCGCCACCTCGAACGAGACCCTGGTGCGGGTCGAGTTCTCGTAGAACATGGTGATCACGGTGCGGCCACGCAGGGTGGGAAGCTTGCGCACCTCCCTGCCGAGCAGCGTCTGCTTGAGCGTGTCGGCGGTACCGAGCACCGTGTTCACCGTCTCGCTGTCCAGCCCGTCGGCCGTGAGCAGATGCCGTATCACTGTTTCCCTCCGGCCGAGTCGGCTGTGTCGGTTCCCGGTTCACTACTCGGCTCCGGCCCGGGGGTGGCACCCGACGAGGTGTCCGGGCGACGCAACAGCACCGCGTCGGTGTCGTCCACCTCGGTGAGCCGCACCGCGACGTCCTCACTGCGCGCCGTCGGCACGTTCTTTCCCACGTAGTCGGCGCGGATGGGCAGTTCACGGTGCCCGCGATCCACCAGCACGGCCAGCTGCACCGCACGGGGACGCCCCTGGTCGCGGAGCGCGTCCAGCGCGGAACGAACGGTGCGGCCGGAGAACAGCACGTCGTCGACGAGCACGACCAGCGCGTCGTCGACGCCCCCGGTGGGCACGCTGCTCGGTTCCAGCGGGCGGTTCGGCTGCTGGCGCAGGTCGTCGCGGTACAGCGTGATGTCCAACGCCCCGGTCGGAACCGTGACACCGCTGAAGGTGGCGATGCGCTCCGCGATACGTCGGGCGAGTGGCACTCCCCTGGTGGGAACCCCCAACAGCACGACGTGTTCGGCGCCGCTGTCGAGCGCGGTCTTCTCGATGATCTGATGGGCCATTCGGGCGACGGTGCGCGCGACGTCACCGGCCGAAAGCAATTCGCGCTCTCCGGCCGGAACCGCCGCGTCCGCCGATTGGCGTGACGCCACGGAAGGACCTCCTTCCCCGCCTCACTGGACGGGCCGTTAAAGGACGCCAGGAGCCCGGCAGCTGCCGGACTTGCCTTGTACGCTATCAGCGTCGGGGGGTCAACCGCCGGGGTGGTGTAACGGGATTCGTGCCACACTCACTCCAAGAGCAGCTTGACCTGGTGACGCTCGCGAGCGAATATTACTCTCCGTATCAATACTGAGCGTTCCTCCCCGGCAACTTGAACTAGGCTGACGGGGCGAATGAAACGGAGAACCGCCACATGGGCGACTACGCCAAGGCGCTGGGCAGCAAGCTCCGCGCTATCCGCCAGCAGCAGGGTCTTTCGCTGCACGGCGTCGAGCAGAAGTCAGGCGGGCGGTGGAAGGCCGTGGTCGTCGGGTCTTATGAACGAGGTGACCGTGCGGTCACCGTGCAGAAACTCGCCGAGCTGGCCGACTTCTACGGTGTTCCGGTAGCCGAGCTGCTGCCGGAGGGGCGGGTTCCCTCCAGCGCGGAACCCGCGACGAAGGTTGTGATCAACCTCGAACGGCTGCAACAGCTTCCCGCGGAGAAGGTGGGGCCGCTGGCCCGCTATGCGGCCACGATCCAGAGCCAGCGGGGTGACTACAACGGCAAGGTGCTGTCCATCCGCACCGAGGACCTGCGTTCCCTGGCCATCATCTACGACATGTCGCCGGGGGAACTCACCGAACAGCTCATCGACTGGGGCGTCCTTCCTCCCGAGGCCCGTCCGGCCCGCGAGGAGTGACGAACCCGTGGTCCGCACTCGTTCCGACACGGGTGCGGACCACACCGATGTCCGCCGATCGTCGGGACGGGAACGTCCACCGACCAGCCCGGTTCCCCACGGGTGGGAGATGACCCCGGCCGACGAGAACCGGGCTCGATCGGACGATTTGAATCCTCCTCCGTCTGGAGGCGGGGGGGATTCCTGACTCAGGCAGCCCGGTCACGCAGCAGGTGACCGGGTCTCACGCCCTCAACATCAGCCGGGGTGAAACCAGCCCGGACCAGCATCACGCGTGCGGAGTTCTTGTCCCTCGGGGATGAGGCTCCGCACGCGGTGCAGGTAAACGTTCGTTCTGACAGCGGCAGGCGGTGCTTGGCTCTCGCCCCGCAGTGCGCGCAGTCCATCGTTGTGTATTTCGGGTCCACCAACCGCAGGTCCCGCCCGTGCTTACGGGCCTGCTCGACCAACGCGGTCTTGGTCGCGCCGATCGCGGCATCGGCGGCCTTGCGGGCCATTGTGGTCTTGGCGAGGAACTTCGGCTTGAAGTCCTCCACGGCGATCTGGTCGTGGTGGCGGGCAACACTCTTCGCCCACTTACGGCCGGTGTCCTGCCGCTGACGGGCGACCTTCTCGTGCGCTTTCGCCGCTTGGCGTTGCGCCTTGCGGTAACCCTTGGTTTGCGGCTTGTTCCGTGGGCGCTCACGCCGCGACATCTGGCGTTGGTAGTGCGCGAGACGCTGCTGAGCGCGTTTGCCGTGCTGGGCGTGCGGCAGATCGTCCGCGCTACGTTCGCCCGGTGACAACACGACCCGGCCGGGGAACCGTTCGGTCCCGGACCGGGTCGATTTCGTGCCCGCGCCGAGGTCGGTGCCCGGTTCGGGCACCACACGACGGTCGCACCGTTTGAGGTTCTCCGTCACTCTCCGGCGGAGGCCGGAACGGGAAGTCGCGGTCAGCGCTCCGAAGCCGCGGGGAACTCCGCCTCGGCGGCCGAGTCCCGCTCGGCCGCGACCGTCTCGTCTTCCTCGACCGAGGTCTCCGGGGAACCACGCAGCGACTCCCGCTGCTGTTCGTCGATACCGGCCAACCTGCCGAGCACCCCGTTGACGAACCGGGGAGTGTCGTCCGTGGAGAGCGCCTTGCCCAGCTGCACGGCTTCGTCGATGACCACGGCCGGGGGAATGTCGTCCCCCCACAGCATCTCGAAGAAGCCCAGGCGCAGCACGGCCCGGTCCACGACCGGCATTCGGGAGAGCGCCCATCCCTGCGAGTACTCGACGATCAGCTCGTCGATCCGTTCGCGGTGTTCGGCCACCCCGGCGACGAGCGTGACGGCGTAGTCAGCGACGACCGGCGCCTCGGTGGAACCGACGCGCTGCCGGAGCAGCGCGTCGGGGGGAAGTTCGCGTAGATCGGCCTCGTAAAGCACTTCCACCGCGCGTTTGCGGGCCTTGCTCCGTTCGCCCAACTCACACCCTCTTTTCGGCAGCGCGCGGTCCTGGACAGCCCAACCGGACCAGCATACCGGCCGACAGTGAGCCGGTCACTTGACGCGTCCCAGATAACGCCCGTCGCGCGGGTCCACCCTGATCTTCTCGCCCGACTCGATGAACAGCGGGACCTGCACGGTCGCGCCGGTTTCGAGCTCGGCGGGCTTGTTGCCACCGGTGGAACGGTCCCCCTGCACACCGGGGTCGGTGTGGGCGATGGTCAGCTCCACCGAGGCGGGCAGCTCGACGTAGAGCGGCTCGCCCTCGTGGCGGGCCAGGGTGACGGTGCTGTTCTCCAGCATGTAACCGGCCGAGTCTCCCACTGTCTCGGGCGAGACGCTGACCTGGTCGTAGGTGTGGGGGTCCATGAACACGTAGTCGACGCCGTCGTTGTAGAGATAGGTCATCTCACTGCGGTCGACGTTGGCGGTCTCGACTTTGATCCCGGCGTTGAAGGTCTTGTCCACGACCTTGCCGGAGAGCACATTCTTGAGGGTGGTGCGCACGAAGGCACCGCCCTTGCCCGGTTTCACGTGCTGGAAACTCGTGACGGTCCACAGCTGCCCGTCGATGTTGAGCACGATTCCGTTTTTCAGGTCGTTCGTGGTGGCCACGGTCGGAGTCTCTCCTGTGCTAAGGCTACAGATGTTCGCCGATTCGAGCTGGCGCGCGACCGAGAAGCGGGATCGAGCGCACGTTGTCACACCTAGAGAATGACGAGCTCCTTCGTCGTCAAGGTGAGCAACTCCGGCGTGTCCGCACGCGCGACCAGCGTGTCCTCGATGCGGACGCCGCCCCGCCCAGGCAGATACACACCGGGCTCGGCGGTGACCGCCATTCCGGCCTCGATGGTACCCGCTCCGCGTTGGGACAACGCCGGTGCCTCGTGGATCTCCAGTCCCACACCGTGCCCCAGACCGTGCGAGAACCGCTCCCCGTAACCGGCCTCGGTGATGACGTCACGGGCAGCCGTGTCGGCCTCGGCCACCTCGGTTCCGAGGCGGATGGCATCCCGCCCCGCTGCCTGCGCCGTCGCGACGAGCTCGTAGATCTCGCGCTGCCAGTCGGCGGGTTGACCCAGCACGACCGTGCGGGTCATGTCGGAGTGGTAGCCGTCCACGAGCGCACCGAAGTCCATCTTGACGAAGTCACCCGAGGCGAGTTCGGCATCGGTGGGGCGGTGGTGCGGCACGGCCGAGTTCGCCCCGGTCGCCACGATCGTCTCGAAGGAGGGGCCGGCCGCACCGTGATCGAGCATCCGGCTCTCCAGCTCGCGCGCCACGGCGAGCTCGGTACGGCCCGGACGCAGCCCACCGTGCTCGATCAGCCCGGCCAACGCGCGATCGGCCGCCGCGCACGCCATGCGCAGCGCCTCGATCTCGCTCTCGTCCTTGATCAGGCGAAGCGTCTCCACCAGACCGGGGGCGCGGACCAGCTCCACCCCCGGGGCGGTGCGGCTCAGCTCGTCCAGCCCGTCCACCGTGACGTGCTGGCTCTCGAAGCCCACCCGCCGGTAGGTCGCGCTCCGCGACTCGGCGTATCGGGCCAGCTCGACGACGCTGGCCCGGTCGATGAGGTGTTCCAGTTCGGGGACCTGTGCGGCGGCCTGCGTCTCGTAACGACCGTCGGTGCAGAACACCGTGCGGGTCTCGTCGGTCGCGGTGTCGGCCGCGTGCACCAGCAGGGCCGCGTTGGAGCCGGTGAAGCCGGTGAGGTACCTGATGTTGAGCAGGTCACTCACCAGCATCGCGTCCACCTCGCGGTCGCGCAGGTGGCCCCGAAGGGATTCACGGCGATGTACGTGCGATTCGGGCATGCGGGCAGCTTAATTCCCGACCGGGAACCGCCGCCCGGGCACGTGGGGGGTGCGAGCTTTGCCGCGAGTCCACCACTCCGCGTGTGCGCTGCCGCGTGTCGACGGCGGGTGGGTCGCGGAGCCGGTGACGAAAAATCCTCCCGGCTCCGGCGAGGGAGCGGGAGGACGTTTCCGCGTTCGAGGGCCGAACGGCCGGCTGGTCAGCCGAACTCGCCGTCCTTCACACCGGCGACGAACGCCTGCCACTCGACCGGCGTGTAGTAGTGCGCGGGCCCGCTGCGGTCCTTGGTGTCACGCAGCCAGCGACCACCGTCGGCGGCCACGGCCACCTCGACGCAAGCCTGCTGGTCAGTGCTGTAGCTACTCTTGCGGAACTCGGCGTCCGGGGGGAAGTCGAGTGGGGATCGCGTCACTTGTGCACCTCCTGTGCTGCTCGGCGCAACATTCGAGCCGTTCACCAGCATCGCGGATATGGGAAGCCGTGACCGACCTGGCCACCTTCTCGCTCCCCGTCCACACCGCCCCGAGCAGCCGCGAAACTCTCACCAGACCACTTCGCCGTGACGCCATGGGCAGCGGAAACGACGTTGGAGAAGCAGGAGCGCTCAGGCTGCTCGGGTGGCCACGGTCAGGCGCTCGGTGATCCGACCGTAGTAATCACCGACCACCCAGAACACTGACGTGGGGCGTTTCCCGCCGGTGCGGCAGAACTCACGAACGGCATCCCGGGCCTGCTCGATGGGGATCGCGGTGAACCGATCGTGCCGGCGATCCGTGTCATAGTCACTGGCCAGATGCGGATCCTCCAATGGAGGGGAGGAGTTGAAGGTCACCCAGAGTTGTTGAGCCAACGAATCATCGGGATGCTCGGCGGGATCAACGTTACGGAACCACAGCAGCGCGGCGTATCCACTCCCGGGATCAACCGCGATTCGCAACTGGTACTCGCCGGGCTCACCCGTTGCCACATCACGGCCCACCTGCAGCCAGCCCGGGGTGTGGGGATCGCCGTAGTCCAGCGCATCGCTGATTGTCCGCTCCACCGCCTCGAGAGTGGTGGCGTGACGCCACTCCAAATCCGCATAGGCGGGAAGATCAGCGCTCACCGTGTTCATATGGTGCTCCCTCCGTACAGTTCTGATGGTACGTCGGCGCCGGGCAGCCAGACGGTAATGGAGGAGCCTTGCGGCAGGATGGCGCTCACCGCAGGACGACACCCCCAGTCTCCTCGACATATCCCTCGTGGATTGTTGATCACAACAGTCAGATGTTCCAAGCCACGTTTTCGCATCTCCATAGCGATCTTTGCCTCAACGTGTTCAGCGGAGGCGATGGGCACGTCAGCACGACGTTGCTTCGGGAACTGTGGGTGGTTCTTCAGGAAGATGTCGATCTCCTGCGCAGCGATGTCAGGACCGCTACGCAGATCGTCGAGATCAGTCAGCGCCGGACTGCCGTGATCGTCGAAGACAAGCCCAACCGTAGGCTTTCGGTGTTGAATATCCTGGCGAACATCATCGGCCCAACTCGCCGTGTTGAATCTCGGACGAGATACCATTGGAGCCTGCGACTCCGCGCTCGCCGATGGAACGCTGCATTGCCTCGGAGCGCTCGCGGCGATGGTGTGCCGATACCTCGTGATGAGGTCGTAAGCGCGCTTGAGGATCTGGTCTGCACGAACCATGTCCTCAGCGGCCTGTTCAGCACTGGAGAGTACTTGTTGGGCTTCTGTGTCGCGAGAGACCAGTAACACTCCGAACGCGTGGGGCTGTCCAGCCTCCTCGATAGCCTCCAGGGCACTGCGGAGCGCATCCTGCCCCTCATAGGTCTTGGCCAGACACTGATCCAGAGCATCGAGAACATCCTGCAGCGGTGACACAACGTGTTCCTACCGCACACCCACGACAACTCTTCGAATACGGACAACGATCAGAGCAGCTCCAACACTTCGAATCCGACCAGGCAGTTTCCACGCTGTGCAGCCCCAGAAGCACCACAAGACCCAAAATCAACACATGTACGCCGTCGCGTCACGACGGTGTGAGTCACGGGGCGAATGAGGAAACGTCCTCCCCGTCACCGCGTTCGGCAGGGGAGGACGTTTCCGCGTTCGAGGGCCGAACGGCCGGCTGGTCAGCCGAACTCGCCGTCCTTCACACCGGCGACGAACGCCTGCCACTCGACCGGCGTGTAGTAGTGCGCGGGCCCGCTGCGGTCCTTGGTGTCACGCAGCCAGCGACCACCGTCGGCGGCCACGGCCACCTCGACGCAGCCTTGGTGATCATTGCTGTAGCTACTCTTGCGGAACTCGGCGTCCGGGGGGAAGTCGAGTGGGGATCGCGTCACTTGTGCACCTCCTGTGCTGCTCGGCGCAACATCGCCTGCGAGTCTTCCTGGTTCGCGGCCTGCACCCGGAGGCGGGTCATAGCCCGCTCGTACAGTGCGACCTCGTCGGGCTTTTCGTAGTAACGGCCTTCGACGAGCCCTTCCAGATAGACGATTCCAGGGTCTCCAGTCATCTCGCCGGGAAACTTCAGGATCTGGAAACCACCGGACTGAGCCAGATGCGCTCCCGCGTTCAAGGGGAGTATCTGCAGATCGATGCGAGGGCGCTCACCGAGTTTGATCAGATGATCGAGTTGTTCAGCCATCACCTCGGTGTTGCCACGAGGACGATGGAGTACCGACTCATCGATGATAGCCCACAACCGAACCGGTTCCTCGGTGCGATCCAGGATGTTTTGACGTCCGAGTCGAAGTTCGACACGTTGCTGGACCTGCTCGTCGGTGAGTTCGGGATCGGCACGGATCACGGCTTCGGCATAGGCGGGTGTCTGCAGCAGGCCAGGGACAACGTAGGCGTCGAAGCTGAATACCTCGGTGGCTCCCGCTTCCAGCCCCAAGAACAGGTCGAACCATGACGGTACCGCGCCACTGAGTTTGTCCCACCAGTTCTTGCCTTTGCGAGCCGCTTCGACGATCCGCAGGAAGTCCGGAAGCCGATCGGGCTTGCCGTAGAAGTCGAGCAGGATCTCCAGCACGGGTTTGGAAGGGAGCCGTTCTGCCGTCTCGAGGTGTCCCACCTGGGCGCGCGACAGCCCGAGCCGCTGCATGACCTCGGAGCGTTCCTTGCCCGCTTCTTCACGAAGTTGGCGCAGGTTGAGGCCGATCCAGCGTCTGAGTAGTGCGGGGCTCGAAGTGGCAACCACGTGATGATCTCCTTCGCCTGTTGGTCAAGGTCCCGCCCTCGGCATACAGCTCATGGTCGGCTTCCAAGAAGAAGATCACCCGAACGGGGGCATGCACAACTCTTGGATCTGTAGCAGCTACATTGTAGCTTTTTTATGTAGCCGCTACAGAGTAGCGAATACAGAGAATGTGGCCGAGAAGATCGCCATGAGTGGAACCCCGGTACTTCTCCGGCCGCCGATGGCGGCGATCCCGACGTTTCCCCCGACAGCGCCGGGCTCGCCGCCACACTGACCGGCAACGGAAAGTCGGAGATGATCGACGACGAATCGCCACCACTGCTGTGGACACGACCTCGTCCGAGGCCGTGGACGGTCCCCTGTCTGATCACGACGAGCTCGTTCACGATCTTCGCGGAGGGGATTCCGGGAGCGGCGGCCTCGGTGTCCGTACTGGACCGCGACTACGGGCTGAGCGCTCACTGGAAACCGATCGGGGTGTTCGCCGAGACGCCGTACGCGTTCGTCGCGCTCGGACTTTTCGTGCACGTGGCGTGGTTCGCGTCGCGGAAGTACGTCGCGACACACACGCCCACTGCGTGTGGTCTCTGGTTCGACCAGCGTGCTCGGCCGCTGCTCTCCCAGCCGAAATCCCACGACACGAACGGCCCCTGCGCGGACTGCTTGACGGCCTGGGGAGACCACTATGGCCAGTGATAACCCCCTGTGGTCCGGCCCGACGAACACGGAGTCAGCGGGGGATCCCACCCGCACCGTAAGAGTGTGGATCGACCACACCGGAACGGTGCACGAACGACATACGCGAGATACCGGCCGCACGCTGTGCGGACTCAACGCCGGTCCCGACCACGACATCGAGCGCGGCCCTCGGATCTGTGCCACATGCGTGGGAATCCACCTCGACGCCGAGGCATCCGGCGCGAACACCGGGTGAGCGGCCGAGAGCCGGTGGTCCGGGCGCGGCTTCCCTCCCCCGCGCTCGGACCACCTCCCCCTGTTCCCATCCGGAAAGGAGTCGTCATGACCGCTGCCGAAGTGCCACGAACGGACTTGGAAGTCCCACTGCTGTCGTTGCGGCACGCCGGTCGTCCCGAGCGCGCGGCCCACGTACCCCCGAACCTGGACAACGACGAGATCCGGGCGTTGATCACAGCGGCGCATCCCGAGCTGGAGCAGATCCACCGACCACACCCCACGCACGGTGAGACCGTGCACGGTTATCGAGATCGTCGAACAGGGGACTGGGTCATCGTGTTCGAACGTGCCGAGAAGCAGTCCACGCTCAAGGAGTACGGCGATCCACTGTGGGACCGCATCGTCGCGCTCGTGAGCAGGTGGCAGGCCACCAGCCGTTCCACGAGTCACCACTCGCGGCAGGGCTGAACGATGCGCACAGCGAACATCGTGGTCGCCGTCCGCGGCAATCACCGGGAACTCGCGGGCCTGTTGCGGCACATCGCCGCCCAGGACTTCACCGGACGGATCGAGGTGATCCTGGTGGACAACCACCGTCGCCGCAGAATCTCACCGTCGGTGCTGGTCGAGGCGGGACTGGCCGGAACCGTGGTCCACGAGCCCCGCCCCGGGCTGAGCCGAGCCCGCAACACCGGGGTGGAGCACGTTACCGGGGAATTCGTGCTGTTCACCGATCCGGACTCGCGTCCTCATCCGGGCTGGGCCAGTGCTCTGATTCGAGCCCTCACCGAGACGGGCGCTTACTGCGCGGGTGGCCGAGTCGTCCCCCGTTTCGTGGGTTTTTCCGAACCACCCGCGCTCGAACCGGGCCTCGCGCAGTTCTTCGTCCCGCCCGACTGGCCGAGCGAGCCGTGCGAGCTGCGCCCGCCGTTCTGGCTGGTCGGATGCAACCTGGCCACCCGCTCCATGCCGAGGCCGGTGTTCGACGAGCGGCTCGGTGTCCGCCCGTGGCGACATCTGTCCTGCGAGGACCTGGAGCTGACCGTGCGTACCGAGCACGCCGGGCTCGGGGTGGTCGTGGCGCCGGACGCGATCGCGCGTCGGGCTATCCACGCCGCCGACGTGCGTCTGCCTCGGTTGTTGGCGCGTGGTTTCTGGCACGGCGTATCGGTCGCACGACTGCGCCGCCGCCACCCTCGTGCGGTGATCTACGACAGCGTGCGGCTGTCCGATGTGCTCGGCGCGGTCCCGCGCGAGCACTGGCGCACCGTGGCCACGCATCTGGCCCGCATCACCGGCTGGCGACTGGAAACGCTCCGGCCGACGCGGCGGGTATCAGCCGGCAAGGACGAGGGGGTGAAGAGCCGATGAGCGCCCCACCGTGGCCACTGTCAACCAGCGCGGCAAGCAGCGGCCCGACCGTGGCGGTGTTGCTGGATACGGCCGGGTTTCTGCGCACCCTGCCGCTGACCGGCGCGGCCGCGCGCACGGCACGGTTGAACGCGTGGCTGCATCGGCGGGGAGCGGAGACGACCCTGCTGTTGTGCGATCTGAACCCGGCCTCGCGGCCGAGCGGGGCGTGGCCGCTGCCGGTGCGCTACCTGCCCTATGCCAGCGTCTACGAACACACCGACCGGCTGCGGCTGCACCTGGCCGAGCTGGCACCGGACGTGCTGGTGCTGTCCAACACCCAGCTGACCGTGCGCTACGGCCGCGAGCTGGCCGAGGAGGCCGGGGCAGCGCTGGTCTACGAGATGCACGACGATGAGGCCGCCCTGTTGCGTTCGCTCGGCGATGCGGGGCAGGACACCGCGGCGGTGCTGCAAACCGCCGCCGTGGCCGCCGCCGACGGTGTGATCACGTTCACCGATCGCGATGCCGCGACCGCGCGCCGACTCGGCACCACTGCGGTGCACGTGGTGCCCTGCGGAGTCGACCCCGGGCCTGCCCCGAGGTCGCGGTCGAGTGCCGAGTCGCGGGTGGTGTTCGTCGGCAACGGCTATTACGAGCCGAACCGCCGTGCGATGCGGTGGTTGCACGAGGTGCTCGCACCGAGCCTGCCTCCCGGGACGGTGATCGAGGTGATCGGCCGCTATCCCGCTTCGCTGCGGGAACTCGCTGACCGTGTGCGGCTGCGCGGCCCGGTGCGCGACCTGCGTTCGGCGTTGGACAGTGCGACCGTGGCCGTCGCTCCGCTGGAGACCGGCGGGGGCATGAAGCTCAAAGTCCTCGACTATTGCGCCGCCGGGCTGCCCGTGGTCGGCACGGCCGAGGCGTTCGTCGGGTTCGCCGAGACCGAGCAGTGGGCAGTCGAGGCCGACCTGGCCGAGCTGCCCGGACACGTGACCGCGCTGCTGGGCGACGAGGTGCGCCGCCACCGTCTGGGCAGACGCGCACGGCACCTGGTCGAACAGCGCTACTCCTGGTCGGCCCAGGCGCGGGCCGCACACGCGGCCTACAGCGCCATCCTCGAGCAGCACCGCGCCGGTACACGCGGCAGCGTTCCCGACGCCGAGGCACGGGCCTTGGCTGCCGAGCCGCCGTACTGGCTGCGGGAATGGCGCGGCCACACAACTTCTCGCACGCATGCTCCCGAATAAGGATCCGACATGGACGACGACACCACCAGCAACGACGAGGAAGTCAGCAGCGAGCTCGCCGAAGCCATCGATAGTGCGCGACTCGCCGCCACCGCGGCCGTAGGCACGACATTCGCCTCCCACGCCTTGGTCGGCTACGGCGGACGCTCCGCGATCTTCCTGGCCGAGCACGCGGTGTTGAAGGTCTACACCCACCGGGGGCAGGAACGGTGCCACCGTGAGGCCGCCGGGCTGCGCGCGGCCGCCCACGCCCCCGAACTACGCGTGCCCGACATGCTGGCCCACGACGAACAGGCCGGACAGCTGCCCTGGCTGGCAACCACCCGATTGAACGGCACCCAACCGTCTCCGCACGAGGCGACCACGACGCTCGGCCAAGTCGCCGCCCAGCTGCACAGCCTGCCCGGTGAGCTCCTCGCGGCAATGCCCGAACACCGCCGACGACTGCGTGAGCTGCCGGACGGCACCAGCCCCACCCACCGGGCCGGGGCACAACTCGACACCGCACTGGCCGAGGCGACACCGGCGGCCGAGACGCGCTGCACCCGCGAGCGCGGATTCGTGCACGGGGACTTCTCCCGCCGCAACATCCTGCTCGCCGACGGCGAGCACCCCGGCGTCATCGACTTCGAGGGCTCCGGCATCGGCTGCCGCTACGAGGACCTCGGCACGCTGGTGCTGCACGAGAGCCTGCTCGGCACGCACGACCGGCGCGTGCTGCTGGCCGCCTACGACACCGAGCGCCGCCGCTGGATCCCCACCGCCGCCCCGGTCAGCGGTGACCACCTCGCCTACCACCTGGCCCTGCGCGCCCGCTGGATCCTGCAATGGGCCATCGACCTCGACCCCGAACTCGCCGAACAGGTCACCGCCCTGGTCCCGTGGCTGCTGGCGAGCCTGCACGACACCGGACAGGTGCTGTGACGTGCTGATCCTCGACGGAATGCCCGGGGCGGGCAAAACCACGCTCCTCGGAACACTGCTCACCCAGTGGCAGGCCGTGGTCTTTCCCGAAGCCCGCCCACCGGCCGAGGGCGATGACGAGACCGTGCTGCGGCACCTGTTGGCCGAGGACCACGCGCGCACCACCGAGACCGCCCGGCTGCACACGCACAGTCCGGAGCGGGTGATCGCCTCCGACCGCTGCCACCTCGGCGTGCTGGCCTACCGCTACGCCCTGGCCCGACTCACCGGCCAGTGGCACGACTTCCATCTCGCATTGACCCGCAGCCGCGAGCTCGCCCTCGACCAGCGCCACCACGACGACACCGTGCTGATCCTGCACCTGGAACCCGACGAGTCACGACACCGCCGCCGCGACCGAGCCGACGATCCCCGCTATCGCCTCTGGTACGACACGAACTTTCTGACCGCCTACGGCGAGTTCTTCCGCGAGCTCACCCGGTGGATCAGCCCCGGGCCCAGCTGGCAGCACCACCAGGTCACCGACACCGACCTGACCGCCACCGTGGCCACCCTGTTGCCCGCCTCGACGACCACACCGGCCGTGTCGAACGCCGACCTGGCCTGCGGCGGCGACTGCGGCCGACCGCGCTCGACGAGCGTGACCAGCCCGCACGGACGCACACAACTGTTCAGCCGCGCCCTGCACCACCAACCCCACGGCGGGCCCGTGTACTGCCTGACCAGCGCCACCGAGATCACCGACCATGTAGAAAGGAACCTCGATGGAGGACGACACCGCGACCGCACGCACCCTCCTGGCGACCTTGGCCAACGACCCTGACCCACACACCCCGACAGCCTGGAGCGCCCCCGCCCGACAGACCGCCACAGCGATCCGCGAACACCTCATCGACGCCACCCAGCACAGGCACACCACGGTGACCTTCACCGAACTACACCGCTGGCGCCGCGACCTCGACACCACCCTGGACCACCTCGCCACCACCGACCCCGCTCTATGGCAGCACTGGCAGTACCCCGGCACGTGGCTGGACTCCCTGCTACGGCTGCGATCCCTGATCGCCCACGTACTCGCCAAGGCGTACTGGAACGAGGCCGACCAGGTCGCCTACGCCGACATGGACGTGCCCCGCTACCTCTGGGGAGCCCGATGACACCACCAGAACAATCCACCTCGGACCCCTACACCCGCACCGCCAACGAGCTGCTGACCCTGCTCGGCGGGGCCGAAAACATCATCACAATGACCCACTGCGTCACCCGCCTACGCATCACCCTGGCCGACCACCAGGCCGTCGACGGCACCGCGTTACGCGACCACCCCGCCGTTCTCGGACGCCTCGACGACGGCGAAACCCTCCACCTTCTCGTCGGTCCGGCCGCAGTCGAACCACTCACACTCGCCTGCGTCACGCTCCTCACCGGATGCAAGGACCGCTGGGGCGACGAACGACGCTGACGGAGACTTCCCACTGAAACCGGGCCGACCGAACCTCTACCGGTCAGCCGTTCCCCGCTGTCGGTGGAGAAGACGCACAATGTCCTCGGGCCGGAACCCCACCGCGACCCGCTCGCTCACCCGTGGTGGGGTACGCGCGTCCAACCGTTCTCGCGTTCCGGCACGGCCCCGCGAGCTACGCGGAAACCGATGTCGTCGAGCCGGTTGGTGGGATGGGTGCGGCGGCGCACCGAGGCGCGGCAGCTCCAGTGCTCGTCGAACCAGCCGCCGCCGCGCAGCACCCGGTAGGTGCCGTACACCTCGGGATCGTAGAAGTCCCAGCACCACTCCCAGACGTTGCCGAGCGTGTCGTGCACGCCCCACGGGTTCGGCTGCTTGCGGCCCACTTCGTGCACGTGTGCGTCGGAGTTGTCGCGGTACCAGGCGATCTCGTCGAGCGGCCCGTACCGCGGCCCGGTGGTACCCGCTCGGCAGGCGTGCTCCCACTCCGCTTCGGTCGGCAGCCGGTAGCCGTCGGCCGTGGTGTCCCATTCGACGGTGTCATCCTGCTCGTGCAAGCGGTAGGCGGGAGTCAGACCCCGCAGCCGGGACAGCGCGTTGCAGCAGCGGACGGCGTCCCACCACGAGACGCTTTCGACCGGGAGCTGGTCACCACGTGCCGAGCTGGGCCGCATTCCGGTGACTTCGGCGTAGCTGGCCTGCGTGATCGGGGTCGCGGCGAGGCTATAAGGAGCCAGATCGACCGACCAGCTTCGCCGCGTCCGGCGATCCGTGAGCACCACCCGTCCCGGAGGCAGGTCGATCAGCTCGATCTCGGTACCGACAGTCACGGGCGCTCGTTTCGAGGAGTACGTTCGTTCGAAGGTGTCACCCCGCCCGGCGACCGCCGATCCCGCCCCGGTGGGAACGAGCACGGCGACTGGTGAGATCCGATGTGGCGTGGGCGACTGCTGGAGACTACCGGCTCCCGATACCGGGACGGCAAACCGTTTTCCACCACGCGGTCACCCACGCGAATCGCTTCGGGCGAGGCCCCTAACCGGCCAACCGCTCCCCGCTGTCGGCGGAGAAGACGTGCACCTCGTCGGCGCGGAACCCCACGGTGACCCGCTCCCCCACCTTCGGCGGGGTGCGCGCGTCCAGCCGCACGATGAGCCGTTCCGAATCCCCGGCGCCCTCCCCGCCGTCGACCACGCCGTGGCACAGCGCCTCGGCGCCGAGCTCCTCCACCAGCTCCACGGTCATCGGGATTCCCTCGCTGCCCAGGTGCAGCGATTCGGGACGCATCCCGAGCAGCACCGTCCCGGCGCCTTCCTCGGCGGCGGCATGCAGCGCTTCCCGCGACAACGGCACCGTGGTACCGCCGAGTTCGGCGCCGTCCTCACGCAACACCGCGCGGGGCAGGTTCATGGCGGGAGATCCGGTGAAGCCCGCGACGAACGCGTTGTTCGGGTGGTCGTAGAGCGCACGCGGGGTGTCGCACTGCTGCAGCACGCCCTCGTGCAGCACCGCCACCCGATCGCCCATCGTCATCGCCTCCACCTGGTCGTGGGTGACGTAGACGGTGGTGACTCCCAGTCTGCGCTGCAACGCGGCTATCTGGGCACGCGTGGCGGAGCGGAGCTTGGCGTCGAGATTGGACAGCGGCTCGTCCATGAGGAAGACCTGCGGCTGCCGCACGATGGCACGTCCCATCGCGACGCGCTGCCGCTGACCGCCGGACAACGCCTTGGGTTTGCGGTCGAGGAACTCCTCGATGTCGAGCAGCCGGGCGGCATCGGTTACCCGCTCCCTGATCTCGGGCTTGCTCATTCCCGCGATCTTCAACGCGAAGCCCATGTTGTCGGCCACCGACATGTGGGGGTAGAGCGCGTAGTTCTGGAAGACCATCGCGATGTCGCGGTCCCGGGGTGCCAGTCGGGTGACCTCACGTGAGCCGATGTGGATGCCGCCCCGATCGACGTCCTCCAACCCGGCCAGCATGCGCAGGCTGGTCGACTTGCCGCAGCCGGACGGGCCGACCAGCACCAGGAACTCGCCGTCGGCGATGTCGAGGTCGAGAGCGTTGACCGCCGGGGTGTCCGCTCCGGGGTAGTGACGGGTCGCGTCGTCGTAGGTGATCGTGGCCATCTCGCACACTCCTCTGCGGGGAGAATCCGCCCGGTGCTCGGAGGTTCCCCACCTGCTGCCCCGGGCGGTGATTTTCAACCGTGGACGTCCGGGTGCATCCGGTGCAGCGTCGAACGATGTGTCCGTCTGATTCGTGCGCCGTCCGATGCCTCGGAAACCGGCAGCTCCACTTCGGTCTCGACCGGCCATTCCGGCGGCCGGTCGGTGCCCGCCAGCGTCCAGGCGGCCTGCCGCGCCGCGCCGATGGCGACGTACTCGGCCGGGGCCGGAACGGTGACCGGTACGTCGAATACGCGCGGCGCCGCCCGACGCACGGCCTCGGAACGAGCGGCACCGCCGATGAGCAGCACGCGGCGCACCGGAACGTGCTGCTCCCGCAGCGCGTCCAGCCCGTCGGCCAGGCCGCACAGCATCCCTTCCACCGCCGCGCGGGCCAGGTTCTCGGGGGTCATGTTGTCCCTGCGGAGCCCGTGCAGCGTCCCGGTGGCGTCCGGCAGGTTCGGGGTGCGTTCACCGTCCAGATAGGGCAGCAGCGTCAGCCCGCCCGCACCGGGCTCGGCCGCGCAGGCGAGCCGGTCGAACCCCGCGCTGTCGGTGCCGAGCAGGTCCGCTGTGGCGGTCAGGACCCGGGCCGCGTTGAGCGTGCACACCAGTGGCAGGAATCTGCCGGTGGCGTCGGCGAACCCGGCGACCGTGCCCTCCGGATCGCTGGTGGCGGTTTCCGAGCAGGCGAACACGGTGCCGCTGGTTCCAAGCGAGACCACCACATCACCGGGGGTGATGCCGAGGCCGAGGGCCGCGGCCATGTTGTCGCCGGTGCCCGCCGAGACGAGCCTGCCGGACGGTGTGGTCCCGGCCGCCTCCCCCGGGGCGAGCACGCGCGGGGTGTTCGGCGAACGACCGCCGAAGGCACGTGCGAGCAGGTCGTGGCGGTAGCGTTCCTCGTGCGGTGACCAGTAGCCGGTGCCGGAGGCGTCACCGCGATCGGTGACGTACTCCCCTCCGGTGAGCTTGGCCGTGAGCCAGTCGTGCGGCAGCAGCACGTCGCTGACCCGATCGGCCAGCCGCGGCTCGTGCTCGGCCATCCAGCGGAGTTTGGTGATCGTCAGGCTCGCGACGGGAACGGTTCCGGTCAGCTCGGCCGTAGCGGCGGCTCCCCCGCACTCGGCGATGAGCTGCTCGGCCGCTTCCGCCGAACGGGTGTCGTTCCAGAGCAGCGCGGGACGCACCACCTCCCCGGCGGAGTCGAGCGCGACCATGCCGTGCTGCTGGGCACCGACGCCGACGGCCGTCACACCGTCCAGCAGGCCGTCGGTGGCACCGCACAGGGCGTCCCACCAGACCTCCGGGTCGATCTCGGTCCCACCGTGGTGCTCGGCGGTGCCGGTACGCAGGATCTTGCCGCTCGCCGCGTCGCAGACCACTACCTTGGTGGACTGGGTGGAGGAGTCGATTCCGGCGACCAGCTCGCCGGAACCGAACGTGGGTTCGTAATCGTCGTTGTTCATCGACTGCCATCCTGCGACTGATGCGTCGAGTTCGGAAGGATCTGGAGTTTGCGACCGGTCCCGGCGCGGAACTTGCGGACCGCGTCCTCGTAGGAATCCAGCGGGAAGGCGTCGCTGATCATGGTGTCCGCGTCGACCGCGCCGCTGCCCATGAGCTCCACGGCGCGCGAGTAGCTGTGCAGCACGGCCATGCTTCCCACGATGGTGATCTCGTCGTTGTAGACCCGGAAGGGGGAGAACGAGGCGGTGGCCTCGCCCGGGGCGACTCCGAACTGCTGGAAGGTGCCGCCGGGGCGAACCCTGCTCAGTCCGTCCTCGATCGCGGCGATGACGCCGGTGCAGTCGATCACGACCTCCCAGCCGTGGCGGTGGCTCAACGAGTCGGCCGTGGTCGCCGTGGCGTCGGCACCGAGCTGTTCGGCCACCTTGAGGCGCTCCTCGTTGAGGTCGACGACCGAGACCGAGGTGGCGCCGCCCCTTCGGGCGAGCTGGGCCATCAGCAGGCCCATGGTTCCCGCGCCGTAGATCAGGTAGTGCTCGCCGAGCTTGCGGGGCAGCCTGTCGAAACCGCGCACGGCGCAGGAGAGCGGTTCGATGAGCGCGGCCTGGGCGGCGGTCACACCTTCCGGCAGCCGGTGGCAGTTCGCGACGGGAGCCACCGCGTACTCGGCGCAGGCACCGTCGCGGGTGTTGCCGATGGCGTTCCAGTCCTCGCACAGGTTGCCGTGCCCCAGCGAGCAGTAGTGGCAGCTGCCGCAGAACAGCGAGGGGTCCACCGCCACCGCGTCGCCGACCCGCAGCGACGTCACCCCGTGCCCGAGGGCGGCCACCCTGCCCGCGAACTCGTGACCGGGCACGATCGGGTAAGGAGCCGGTGCGAAGTCACCGTCGACGATGTGGATGTCGGTGCCGCAGATACCGCAGGCATCGACCTCGACGACGACCTCACCGGGGCCGGGCTCGGGATCGGGAACCGTGGTGACCGACAGTTTTCCGGGTGTTTCGATAACCGCTGCGCGCACTGGAGTGCCTCGTTTCTCAATCTCGAACGGGCTCGCCGGGGAACTCCGCGGCCGGATCGACGTGCGTGACCCGCACTTCCGTACCGAATTCCCGGATGGCCGCTATTTCTTCTTCCGGGGTGGCCTCATCGGTGACCACCAGGTCGAATGCCGCGACGGTGCCGTGGGAGTAAGTGGCCGTCTTGCCGAACTTCGAGTGGTCGACGAGCAGCACACTGCGTTCGGCCGCCGCGCACATGGCTTCCTTGATCTCGGCGAAGTCCTGCATCGGGTGGAACAGCCGCCCGTCGGTGATCGCGGTGGCCGACATGACGGCCAGGTCGGCACGCAGCCGGGAGAGCCCGCGCAACACGTCCGGTCCGGTGCAGGAGTCGAACTCGCCCCGGAAGCGTCCTCCCAGCACCAGCACTTCGCGTTCGGCTCCCGACAACGTCCGCGCCACGCCGAACGAGTTGGTCACCACCGTCAGGCTCTCGACCGCGGTGAGCCTGCGGGCGCAGGGGAACAACGTGCTGGAGTCGTCCAGGACGACGGTGGTGTTCGGGCGGACCTCGTCGACGGCCACCGCCGCCAGGGCCTCCTTCTCCGCGACGTGCAGCCCGACGCGGAACCTGGTCGCCGTCTCCATCGTCAGTGACGGGAAGGACTCCACCCGGCCCCGCAACTTGTGCAGCAGGTGCCGTGCGGCCAGATCGTCGAGATCGCGGTGCATCGTCATCAGACTGACGCCGAAGTGCTCGGCCAGCTCGTCTATGCGTGCCCTGCCGCGGTCGACGACGAACCGCAGGACCTCCTGCCTGCGTTGCTCGACCGCTGCCTCGGACGGGCGGGCCGCTGCCATCTCCCCTCCCTCACTACTTGGTAGGACTGTGTCGAGACGGTTTGCGTAGTTGGTTCCGTGGCGGAACCTCTCGCACGGCTCTCGCTGCGGGGAGGCCCGACATCGGGTAGCGGCGCCCGGTCGAATCCCGGCTTCGTCTCGTCGGGAAACGACCGTGCGGGTACGCGGGACATGTCCGGAACGGTCATTCCCGGGGGCGCACGACCGACTTGACCGCCGTCTCGTCGCGGGCCGAGGCGGTGAGCGCCTCCGGAACCCGGTCCAGCCCGAACCGGTGAGTGACCAGCCTGTCGAGCTCGACCGCGCCGGAAGCGGCGAGTGCTATGGCGGTCGGCCAGGTGTTGGCGTAGCGGAAGGTACCGGTCAGCTCGATCTCCCGGGTCTGCACGTGCGCCAGCGGGATCGGCAGTTCGTCACCGCCGAGTCCGACGAACACGCCACGCCCCGCGCGGGCGAGTATGCCGACCGCCTCGGCACCGGCCTTGGGATTGCCGGAGCACTCCAGCAGCACGTCCGGCTCGTAGCCACTGTCGGTCAGCCCGCGCTCCCGGACGTCGATCGTCTCGGCCGAGGCCAGTTCGGCGGCCATCCGCAGCCTGCGCTCGGACACATCGGTGGTCACGACCTCGGTGGCGCCGAACGCCCGTGCTGTCTGCGCGGCGAGCAGCCCGATCGGCCCCGCTCCGGTCACCAGCACCCGACTGCCGGGCGAGACCCCTGCCTTGCGGCACGCCCACACCGCCACCGAGAGCGGCTCGACGAGTGCGGCGGCCTCGTCGGACATGTCCTCCGGCACCGGGTAGGCGAACTGCTCGTGCAGCGTGACGTACTCGCAGAACGCGCCGTCGACGGGTGGGGTGGCGAAGAACCGCACCTCGGGGCACAGGTTGTAGCGCCCCGACCTGCACTCGTGGCAGCTGCCGCAGGGAACGCCCGGTTCCAGCGACACCCGGGTTCCGGGAGCGTGCCCGGTCACCTCGGAGCCGCGGGCGACGACCGTGCCGGACGCCTCGTGCCCGAGGATCAGGGGCTCGCGGACCACGAACCCACCGACCCGGCCGTGTTCGTAGTAGTGGGTGTCGGAACCGCACGTACCCACAGCGGACACCCGTACCAGCACCTCGTGCGGGCCGGGTTCCGGTACGGGGCGGTCCTCGACGGCGATGTCGCCGACCGCGCGCAGCACGGAAGCGCGCATCGATGTCGGAAGTTCGTTCATTCTCCGGTCACTGCTCCCAGTGTCAGGCCGGTGACCAACCACCGGCGGACTGCCAGTCCCGCCAGCATCATCGGCACCACGACGAACGTGCCGATGGCGCACAGCTGGCCCCAGTCGATGCCGGACTGCGTGACCAGCTGGCTGGCGGCTATCGGTAACGTCTGTGAGTGCGGGCCGCTGAACACGAGGGCGAACGCGTAGTCGTTCCAGGCGAACACCAGGCAGAGCACGAAGGTGGTCACCAGCCCGGACTTGGTCAGCGGCAACACCACGTACCGGAAAGCCTGCCAGTTGGTGCATCCCTCCACTCTGGCCGACTCCTCCAGCGCTCGGGGGACATCGGCGAAGAAGGCGCTCAGCAGCCAGATGGCGAAGGGCAGGTTGAAGGTCAGGTAGGCCAGTATCAGCCCCGGGAGGGTGTCGATCAGCCCGACCTGGCGGAACATCAGGAACAGCGGAAGCACCACCGCGGCGATGGGCGCCATCCTGGTCGAGATGATCCAGAACGACAGGTGCCTCTTGCCCCGCATCCCGCTGCGCGCGAGACCGTAACCGGCCAGCGCTCCCAGGACCACCGAGAGCACCGCGGATCCCCCGGCTGCGGCGACGCTGTGCCACAGGTAGGGCGCCAGTTCGTTGCCGCCGGTGAACAGCCCGGTGTAGTGCCGCAGGGTCGGGTTGAACAGCCACTGCGGTTCGGCGGAGTTGATGGCCTCGCTCGGCTTGAGCGAGGACAGCACCATCCACACCAGCGGGACGAGGGTCCACAGCAGAGCCAGGGTCAGCGCGATGCCGATCACGACCCTGGTTCCGGTGCCGGTTCGTTCCAGCGGACTCAGTCGTGAACCGCGGGTGCCCGCGGGTCCGCCACGGTTGTCGTCCGTTCCCCCGTCGGGGGCCGATGCGGCGCGGGAGTCCGCGGTGTCGACCACGCTCATCGGGCGAGCCCCTTCCTGTCCAACATGCGTACGAACGTCCGGGCCACAACGATGGAGGCCAGCAGCATGGCGAGCCCGATGACGGCGGCGTAGCCGAAGTCGAAGAACCGGAAGGCCGTCTCGTACAGCCGGACCGGAACTATCTTCGTGGCGTTGGCGGGACCACCGTTGGTGGTGACCCAGATGATGTCGAAGTAGCGGATCGCGTCCATCGCCCTGATCAGCAGGGCCACCAGCAGCACGTTGGAGATCGAGGGCAGCACGATGTGGCGCAGCGTCTGCCACCGTCCGGCCCCGTCGAGCGCCGCCGCCTCCCGCAGCGGGAGGGGCACCGAGGTGAGTCCCGCGAGCGTGATCAACGCGATCAGTGGTGTCCACTCCCAGACGTCCATGGCCACCACGGCCGCGAACGCGGAGAAGGTTCCGCCGAGCACGTCCCCGCCGTAACCGAGCTGTTCCAGCAGCCAGCTGTAGAGACCGATCGTCGGGTCGACGAGGAACCTGCCGAGCAGACCGACGAGCACCGGGGCGACGAACATGGGCAGCAGCAACATGCTCAGCACCAGGTTCCGGCCGCGGATCAGGCGCCACACGCACAGCGCGAGCAGCACCCCGAGCACCATCTCCAGTCCCAGGGTCAGCACGAAGTACAGCGCCGTTCGCAGCCAGAACCAGCCCATGTCGGGGTCGGTGAAGAACCGCGCCCAGTTGCTCAGCCCGGCGAAGTCCAGGCTCAGCCCGCCGAGCAGATGAACCTCGGAGAAGCTCATCACGACGATGGTGACGAACGGCAGCACCGTCAGCGCGGCGAGCAGCGCGATCCCGGGGGCCATCATGCGCCCGGTGAATCCGATGCGGCGCCGTGGCGGCGCGGGCTCCGCCGAGCGGGCCGCCGTGGTGGGTGATTCGGTGTCAGTGGTCATCGCGCTGCCACCCACCCTCTGGAGACGATGCGGTCCACCTGCTCGGTCGTGTCGCGCATGGCTTGGGCCGAGGTGGCGTCACCCGCCAACATTCGGGACAGCTCGGTGTAGATGGCGGTGTCGCACTCGCTCCACATCGGGATCTTCGGCCGCATGCCCGAGTACTCCGGTTGCCACGCCCGCTGCACCGCCGGAGCGGTGAGCATGGTGGGCATGTCGGTGGGCCGCTGCTGTGCACCGCGTACTTCCGGCAGCTGGTAGATGGAGCTCAGGGTGGGAGTGGCACCACCGACCTCGCCGGTGAGGTTGCGCAGCTGGGTCCGCCGGGAGGTCGCCCAGTTCAGGAACAACCAGGCGGCCTTGCGTTCGTTGGGGGCGGTGTTGCCGTTGATGGCGATACCCGCGCCGCCGTACATGTTGGCGGACTTGACCGGACCGCTCGGCAGGGCAGCGTAGCCCACCTTGCCGGGCAGCGCTCGTTCGTTGTCGGCGGCGAACTCGTGCCAGTTAGGGCACATCGCCACCCTGCCCGCGGCGAAGGCGGCACCCACACCGGTCCAGTCCCAGGTCCGGGAGGCCGGGTCGGCGACCGAGAGCAGGCGCCGGTAGAACTCCGCGGCCTCCAGCGCGGCATCGGAGTCCAGCTGGCAGGGGCCGGGGTCGACGGCGCCGTAGCGCCCGACTCGTTCCCCGTCGGGAAAGTACTGCCCGCCGTGGGCGAACAGCACGTTGGAGAAGTCGCACATCAGCGAGTCGTGCTGTTTGGCCTGGTGACCGGTGCCGTAGGCGACCTCGTCGACGTTGTCGTTGAACCACTGGGCTATGCGGAAGTACTCCTCCCAGGTCCGTTGCGGGCCGGGGGTGGGATCGAATCCCAGATCGGCTGCCATGCGGTCGTGGTAGGTCTCGAACAGATCCTTTCGGTACTGCCAGATCATCGTGGCGCAGTCGTAGGGCAGCGCCAGGATTCGTTCCCCGTCGCCGAAACGCCCGGAAACGTCCATCTGCAGCGGAACGAACTCGTCGAACCGCGAGGTGTCGCCGGGCAGCGACGGATCTCCCGCCGGTTCCCGCAGGTCGACCAGCCCCTCGGCGTAGGGCGCGAGCACCTGGTAGGAGTCGGCGTAGAGCACCTGGTACTGCGACTGGCCGGAAGCCAGGTCCAGCGCCACCTTCTGCACGAGGGCGGACAGTTCCAGGGTCACGATGTTGATGTGGATACCGGTCAGCTCGGTGAAGCGCTGCGCGTCGGCGGCGATGGCGCTGGTGGGCGCCGTGTTCTCCGAGACGAAGTTCAGGGTGCATCCGGCGAACTGCCGCCAGGGATCGGCCGTGTCGCGGCGTCGTACGTCCTGTCGAGTGGAACAACCACTCAGCACACCGCCACCGGCCATGGCGGCTCCTCCGGCGAGTGTTCCCGTCAGCAGACGTCTTCTGCTGACGGCCGCTGGTTTCGGATCGACCATGGGCTCTCCCGCTACTCACCCGTCCGTGTGACTGGAGTCATTCTTAGCAGAGATAACCCATCTTGTTAACACTTTCTGCGGTATCTATTGGTAGACACCTCTCCACGGGCTCTTGATCACCGGAAAGAGACCCCGCACCCGTGCGGCCGTCCCGAGCGGCGGCGAAGGGCCGGGTTAATCGCGACGCCGTGGGTCCGGGCCATGATCCGCCTGCCGCTTCGAGGGCGGGGCGGACACGGGTTCCCGCTGTACGTAAGGTGCGGGTTCGGCTAGCGGGAGGAGGGCTGATCGGCCAGGTGGCCGGGCAGCGTGCCGGTCACGAGCATCTTCGCGGCCGCGCGAGCGGCAGCCACGGCCGAATCGTCGTTCACGACGGCGTAGCTGATGATGGCACCTTCGTGCAGGCTCAACAGCTGCGTGGCGAGAGCCTCGACGTCGTTCCCGTCAGCCGCGCCCGCCTCGGTGAGCAGGTCGCGAAACAGGGCGCGCAACCACGTCTTCTCCGCGACGGCGATTCGCCTGCCGGGATGGTCGGCGTCGGGCAGCTCGGCGAAGGCGTTGCTGAAGCCGCAGCCTCGGGTACTCGGCGCGAGCCATTCCGGGAGCGCGTCGAACGGCACCAGCACGCGGGCCACCGGGTCAGGTGGCGCGTCACGGAGGCGAGCGGTGACCGTGTCGCGCCAACGCCGGTCCCGGGCGTTCAGATAGGCGGCGACGAGGTTGTCCTTCGACCCGAACCGGTCGTAGAGGGTCCGCTTGGTCACGCCGGACTCGGCGGCGATGGTGTCCACCCCGACAGCGTTGATGCCGCGCCAGTAGAACAGCTCCGAGGCGACGTCGAGGATCCGCCGCGCGCCGGGCGTCAGCGATTGTTCCGAGTGTGTGCCAGTGCTCATCGTCACCCCAATTGACTTCACAGACCTGTATACCTACAGTCGTACAGGCAACTTCACAGATCAGTGTAGGAGATACAGCGATGACCTGGTCACTGGACAACGAGTTCGAGACACCTGGCGGGATGATCCGTTGGACGGCCCTGGGAAGCGGGGAGCCGCTCGTGCTCGTGCACGGCACCCCGTACTCGTCCTTCCTCTGGCGCGACCTCGCGCCCGCGCTCGCCCGAACGCGGCGGGTCTACGCATTCGACCTGCTCGGCTTCGGCCGATCCGAGCAACGCGAGGGACAGGACCTCAGCCTGGCCGCGCACGCCCGGAACCTCGCCCGGCTCCTCGATCATTGGGAACTGTCGAACCCCAGTGTCGTGGCGCACGACATCGGTGGGGCGGTCACGTTGCGCAGCATGCTGCTGGAAGGGGCGAGCTTCCGGGATCTCACACTGTTCGACGCCGTGAGCGGCGGCGAGTGGGAACGCGGACTGTTCCAGCTCATCCTGGAACACGCCGAGGTGTTCCATCGGCTTCCGGGCTACGCCCACCGGGAAGTGGTCGCCGGTCACATGCGCCACGCCACGAACCTCGGATACCCGCAGGCGGTCCTCGACGCGTTCCTCGACCCATGGCGCGGCGAGACCGGACAGGCCGCCTTCTACCGCCAGTACAGCCAGATCAAGCAGGAGCACACGGCGGCCTACGAGCACCTGCTCGGCGAGATAACCATCCCGACGCGCCTGATCTGGGGCACCGAGGACCGCATCCTCCCGCCCCGCTACGCGCGGTGGCTGCACGAGCGGATCCCGCACGCCGAGCTGCACTGGGTCGAAGGCGCGGGCCACGTGCTGCAGGAGGACGCACCGGCGCAGCTGCTGGCCCATCTCACGTCACCGTTCGACAGCCCCTCGAACACCGCCGCTACCTCCGAGCGGGAGAGGGCTTGAGCCAACCGTAGCCGCGGATGTGCCCGCGTTCGACGTGCCCGGTGGACACAGCCGGTCGAGCTTCCGTTCAGCTCGCGGTGTCGGCCAACCAACGCAGCGCGAGCGCGTAACCGCGCACCCCGAGCCCCACCAGCACACCAGTGGCGATGTCGGAGATGTAGCTGTGTCCCCGGAACGACTCGCGCTGGTGCACATTGGACAGGTGCACCTCGAGCAGCGGCGCGCGCAGCTGGGCGCAGGCGTCCCGCACGGCGATCGAGTAGTGCGTCCAGGCGGCGGCGTTGAGCACGACGGGCCGCCGCGAATCGGCGGCCTCGTGCAGCCAGCCGACCATCTCGCCCTCGTGGTCGGTCTGGCGCACCTCCGCCTCGATCCCGAGCTCGGCGGCCGTACTCCGGCACAGCTCGACGAGGTCGGCATAGGTGTCGTGCCCGTACTTGTCCGGCTCCCGGGTACCGAGCCGTCCCAGATTGGGACCGTTGAGCACCAGCACGTTCAAAGCAGAACCTCTTGTCCCGACTTGGCCCCGCCCTCGGCGAGCGCGGAGTAGGCCGCCGCCAGCAACGACGGGTCCGGCCCTTCCAGCCTGCCCGGCTTGGCCAAACCGTCCAGCACCACGAACCGCAGCACTCCCGTGCGGGTCTTCTTGTCGGTGCGCATCAGTTCGAGCAGGTCGTTGAGGGCGTCCGCGTCGTAGGAGACCGGCAGCCCCAGCCGGTCCAGCACGGCACGGTGCCGATCGGCGGTCTCGTCGTCGAGGCGACCCGCCAGTCGCGCCAGCTCGGCGGCGAAGACCAGCCCGATGCTCACGGCCGCACCGTGGCGCCAGCGGTACCGCTCCCGGCGCTCGATGGCGTGGCCGAGGGTGTGTCCGTAGTTGAGGATCTCGCGGTGATGGGACTCGCGCAGATCGGCACCGACCACAGCGGCCTTGACCCGCACCGCCCGCACGACCAGCTCGGCCAGCACGTCGCCCGCCGGCTCCAGCGCGGCGTCGGTGTCGGTCTCGATGAGCCGCAGGATCTCGGGATCATCGATGAAACCGCACTTGACGATCTCGGCCATCCCCGCGATCAGCTCGTTGCGGTTCAGCTCATCCAGTGTGGCCAGGTCCGCGAACACCCGGGACGGCTCGTGGAAGACCCCGACGAGGTTCTTGCCCGCATCGGTGTTGATCCCGGCCTTACCACCCACCGCGGCGTCGACCATGCCCAACAGCGTGGTCGGCACGTGCACCACCCGGACACCTCGCATCCAGGTGGCCGCGACGAAGCCCGCCAGATCCGTGACCGCGCCACCACCGATGGAGACGACGACACCGCCGCGGTCCATGCCGATCTTGCCGAAGACATCCCAGCAGAATCCGGCCACGGCGAAGGTCTTGCCGTCCTCGGCGTCGGGAAGTTCCACCCGATGGGCGTCCACCCCGGCCTCGCTCAGCTCCTCCCGTATCGTCTCCACGGTCGTGGTGAGCGTGGGTTGGTGCAGCAGCGCGACAACCGAGGCGTCGCCGAGGAACTCGACGAGCTCACCGAGAAGTCCACGTCCGACCAGCACATCGTAGGGCTTCTCGGCATTGACGGGGATTCGCTCGGGCTCGCTCATCGTGTCCTCTCGCTCTCAACGGGCTCGTCCCGCATTGTCCCGCGAGTCGCCGCACCGCCACGCACAGGGTGGGCGTTCGAAGTAGCGCGACCGAGTACACGGCGTCACCTGACGGCGCTTTGCCAGTCGCGCCACCGCCACAACGACCACTCGCACCAGGCAGGCGGGAAGCCCATCTCGTTCAGGGAGCGTCCGGTAGGTGGGAGGACTGTGATCAGCAGGTCGATGAGATGGTCGCGCCACCGCTGCCACGTGTGCGCGTCGGCACTCTCGGCAAGTACGCCTCAGCCAAGCACGTCCTCTTCCGGCGTCCGGACACAAGAAAACCAGCCCGTGATCACAAAGATCAGAGGGGCTGGCCATGTTACTGAACATGGTAGGAGAAGATGTCCGTCGACCGCGGCTCCCCGTACTGAACGCCACTACGACCAGGCCATGCCACTGTTTCCGGCCCTACCAGCAGGACATGACTCGGTCATGGAATCGCTGAGATACACCGCGATGCGGAGATGATTCCGATCATCCCACGGTACCCGTCGCGGCTCGGGCCGTACCCGCCGAGGCCGAGACTCGTTACCGCAGGCACCTACACCTGGCTGTCGGTGCCGCCGATGCGGAGCAACAGGTCGTCGACGATCTCGGCTGGGGACGACTCGTCGGTGTCCACTTCCCAGCCGGCGACCTCGCGGTAGAGCGGCAGTCGCTCCCGCAGCAACGCCTGGAACGTCGCCCTGGGATTCACCCCGGTCAGCAGCGGACGGGGAGCGGACAGGCCGGTCCGACGAACCCCCTCGGCCAGACCCACCGACAGGAACAGCACCGGATGCCCCGCCAGCAGCGACCGGTTCCGCTCGGTCGTCACGGCTCCCCCGCCCAGCGCGAGCACGCCCGAGTGCTCGGCCAACGCGGCGGTCAGAGCACGTGTCTCCAGCTCCCGGAACGCGGGTTCACCGTCATCGGTGAAGATCTCCGGTATCGTCCTGCCCGCCAGTCTCTCGACGTCCTCATCGGTGTCCCGGAACGGCACCCCGAGACGTTCGGCGAGCGACTTCCCCACCTCGGTCTTGCCCGCCCCGGGGGGTCCGACGATCACCAACCGCGGGCTCATGAACTCTCCCCTCGCGATTCGGCGCGCTCCTGCAGTGCCGTGAGGTAGCCCCGCACGTTTCGCCGGGTCTCACCGATGGAGTCACCGCCGAACTTCTCGATCACCGCTTCGGCCAGCACCAGCGCGACCATGGTCTCGGCCACCACAGCCGCGCGAGGCACGGCCGTGATGTCGGAACGCTGGTGCATGGCCTGCGCCTGCTCACCGGTGCGCACGTCGACGGTCGACAGCGCGCGGGGCAGGCTGGAGATCGGTTTCTTGGCGGCCCGCACGATCAACGGCTCCCCGTTGGTGATGCCGCCTTCCAGCCCGCCTGCCCGGTTACTGGCACGGTGCACCCAGTTCGGCCCGTGGGCGGGGTAGAGCTCGTCGTGGGCGGCGCTGCCCCTGCGGCGCGCGTTGGCGAACGCCTCACCGATCTCCACGCCCTTGACCGCCTGGATGCTCATCAGCGCCTGCGCCAGTTTGGAGTCGAGCTTGCGGTCCCAGTGGACGTGCGAACCCACCCCGGGCGGTAACCCGTAGGCGACCACCTCGACCACGCCGCCCAGCGTGTCACCCTCGGACTTGGCGGCCTCGACCTCGGCCATCATCCGCTCGGTGGCGTGATCGCCGAAGGCCCGTACCGGGTTCTCGTCGATGGTCGACAGGTCGGCTGCCGTGGGCAGCGTCTCGTGCTCGGCGTCCACGTCCCCCAGCGAGACGACGTGGCTGACCAGCTCCACTCCCAGCAACTGGTGCAGGAAGTGCCGCGCCACGGTTCCCACGGCCACTCGGGCGGCCGTTTCCCTGGCACTGGCGCGCTCCAGCACGGGACGGGACTCGTCGAAGTCGTACTTCTGCATCCCGGGAAGATCGGCGTGGCCCGGGCGCGGCCGGGTCAGCGGTTCGTTGCGGGCCAACGAGGCCAGCACCTCGGGATCGACCGGATCAGCGGCCATCACCTGCTGCCACTTGGGCCACTCGGTGTTGCCGATCCGCACGGCCACCGGGCTCCCCTGGGTGAGGCCGTGTCGGATGCCCCCGATCACTTCCAGCTCGTCGGACTCGAAATTCATCCGAGGGCTGCGACCGAACCCGAGCTTGCGCCGCTCGAGCTGGGCGTTGATGTCCTCGGTGGTGACCTCGACGCCGGCCACCATTCCTTCCAAAATTCCCACCAAAGCGGGACCGTGTGATTCCCCGGCGGTCATCCAGCGCAGCACGTCCACGATCCTGCCACGGCGTGCCTCGTTCCGGACAGCACGGGTTGAAAAGCACGTCGAGTTCCGAGTGGACACCACTCCCTCAACCGGCGGGACGCCCGGGCTCAACCCGTCGGAGGTCCGGTGGGGAGCGGAATCGGAAGAGGCGGGGCGGGAAGCGGTAGGGCGGGAAGCGCCGTGACCAACCATGCGGGCAGCAGCATCGCCGGCCCGTGGGGTATCCGCCACCGCAGGGTGAGGGCCGCGGCCAACAGGGTCAGCGACGCCGCGGCGAGCATCACGGCGGGCACGCCCAATGGATCCGCCGCCCCCAACGGAAGACCGAGCACGCAGGCGAGTTTCACGTCACCGGGGCCAAGGGCCGCGGGCCGGACCAGCCGCACCAGCGCGTAACAACCACCGAAGAGCAACGATCCCACCAGACCGCACCACAGTGCCGACCAACACCGGGTCACCGCTGCCCAGTGGCACAGTACCGCCAGTAGTGGAACGAGGGCGGGGAACGTCAACCGGTCCGGCAACCGGGCCGCGATCAAGTCGCAGGTGGCGAGCGCGACACCGAACCAACCGACCAACATCGGAACCGGCAACCACCGGAGGTCGAGGCCGCCGTAGCACACGGCGGGGGCCAGCGAAGCCCACAGAACCGCCAGAGCCGCCCGGCACGGCAACCCCCGGATCGGTGTCGTGCCTCCCAGTGCCCGGGCGGCGAGCCGAGCGCACTCCGCGCCGCAGGACCACCCCAGTGGGAAGAGCACTCCGACCGCCAGGGAAACCGATAGCGGAGTGGCGAGCGAACCGTCGAACACATCAGCAGCGTCGGGGCCTGCTCCCCGACGCGCACGCGAGCACGACGATGTCACCGGCGTGTCGGGAACCGCGACCGGCGAATCGGCCGCGACCCCCGACTCACGAACGGCGACAGCGTGCGGAGCGCATCACGAGTCGACGGTGAACAGGGGGTCTCCGTGATTGACCCGCCCGTCGTCGGCCATGTCCGACAACGCCTCCTGCCCCACCTCGAGTGCCACTACGGGACACACCGAGGAGTAGCCCTGCCGCTCGACCTCGGTGGGATTCCAGGTCACGATCGGGCTGCCTGCCGTGACACGCTCCCCCTTGGTCGCGTGCAGCGCGAATCCCGCACCTTCGAGCTCGATCGTGTCGATCCCCAGGTGCACCAGCACGGCACTGCCGTCGTCGGTGGAGACGACGAAGGCGTGCGGATGCAGAGTCGACAGGATGCCTTCCACCGGCGCCACGGCCTGCGACTCTCCACCGCTCGGTTTGACCGCCACGCCGGGGCCGACCATCGACTGGGAGAAAACGGGGTCCGGCACCTCGCTTATCGGGGCCACCAACCCCGTCACCGGACTGAGCACTTGAACACTCACAACAAATCCTCGATATCGCTCGCGATGGTGTCCGCCTCCGGCCCCACCACGACTTGGACGACCGTGCCCTGCTGCATAACGCCGTGCGCCCCCGCCTTCTTCAACGCGGGCTCGTCGACCTTGGCGCCGTCCTCCAGCTCACAACGCAGTCGCGTAATGCACGGCTCGATCTCGACGACGTTGCCCTGACCGCCCAGCGCGGCCAGGATCGCCGAAGCCTTGTCATCAGCCACCGAAATCCTCCACTCTCGATCACTCGCACATCGAGTGTCCCCACACAGCTAACCACGTCGCCCCGGGCACGTCCGATGTCGAACCGGCAACGAATCGGCCACCCGCTTGACACCTGTTCACCCGGAAGCGCAAGGTTCCCTCCAACTGGTTTAGACCTTACCGTACCAACAGTCTGGCGAAGGTACGAGTGATTCGGCGGAAAGTAAGCGACAGGTGATCCCACCCCGACCGGGAACACCGGGTCGAACTGGCCGCGACGTGTCGAAACCGTTCCAACGCACCGGTGTATCCAGGAGGTACTCGATGAGCACCAGCCCGTCCTCGGGCGGCAGCAAGACTTTCGCGCAGCTACAGCGGCTGGGCAAAAGCCTGATGCTCCCCATCGCAGTGCTGCCGGCGGCGGCACTGCTGCTTCGACTCGGACAGGATGACCTGATCGGCGCCATCCCCGGGCTGACCGAAGTCGGCAGCGTCATCAGCTCCGCGGGCGGGGCGTTGTTCGACAACCTGCCGCTGCTGTTCGCGATCGGCGTGGCGATCGGGTTCGCGCGAAAGGCCGACGGCTCCACCGCCCTGGCGGGTGCGGTGGGCTATCTGGTGCTGGCCGGGGTGCTGTACCAGATGACCGGTACCGAGGGCGACACCGTCTACAACAAGGGGCCCTACGGGGTGCTCGGCGGTATCATCGCCGGTCTGGTGGCCGCCACACTGTGGCAGCGCTTCCATCGGATCAAGCTGCCCTCTTATCTGGGCTTCTTCGGCGGACGTCGGTTCGTCCCGATCATCACCTCGGTGGTCATGCTGGTCATCGGCGTGGTGCTGGGCATCGTCTTCCCCTACTTCGACCAGGCACTGACGGCGTTCAGTGACGCGGTGACCGGCAGTGTCGTCGCGGGCGGCGGAATCTACGGCGTGGTCAACCGACTGCTGCTGCCGATCGGCCTGCACCACATCCCGAACGCCATCCTGTGGTTCAGCACCGGCGAGTACCAGGGCGCCCAGGGAGACATCAACCGGTTCTTCGAGGGCGACCCCAGCGCGGGAACCTTCATGACCGGGTTCTTCCCCATCTTCATGTTCGCGCTGCCCGCCGCCGCGCTGGCGATCTACCACTCGGCCAAGCCCTCCCAGCGCAAGCTGGTCGGCGGTATCATGTTCTCCACGGGGCTGACCGCCTTCCTGACCGGTGTCACCGAACCGCTGGAGTTCTCGTTCATCTTCGTGGCCTGGCCACTGCTGATCGTGCACGCGGTTCTGACCGGGACCTCGCTGGCGCTGGTCAACGCGCTGGACATCCACCACGGTTTCGGGTTCTCGGCGGGGGCCATCGACTACCTGCTCAACTTCGGAATCGCGCAGAAGGCGCTGTGGTTGATCCCGATCGGGCTGGTCTACGCCGTCATCTACTACTTCCTGTTCCGGATCATCATCACGAAGATGAAGCTGCCCACGCCGGGCAGGGAGGAAGACGCGGAAACCGAGCAGTCCGAGACCGAAACCGCTTCGGCGGCAACGGCGAGCACCAGTTCCGTGGAAACCGGTGATTCCACCACCAGCGGGAGCAAGACCTGATTCTCGACGACTCACGAGGATCGGTAGGCAACGACGAGAACGGACGAGGAGATGCCTGAACGACACGTCACCGTCGCGAGCAAGGTAGGTCTGCACGCACGGCCCGCGGCCATGCTGGCCAAGGAAGCGGCCGCGCAGTCGGTGAAGATCACCATCCGCAAGCAGGAGACGGACCCGGTGGAGGCCGCCAGCATCCTGGGGTTGATGACCCTCGGAGCCGCGTACGGCGACGAAGTCGTGCTCGCCGCCGATGGCGAGGGAGCCGACGACGCGCTGGATCGGATCGCCGATATGGTCAGCAGTGAGCTGGACGGCTCCTGATGGAAACTGTAGTGGCTCGGTCTCCGTAGTGGGCCGCTTGGCGGAACCTCTGGCACGGCTCTCGCCGCGGGCGCCCCGACATCGGAGTCACTACACGACGTCGGAGCCGTCCTCGCGAGAACCGCACCGGAGAACCCGCGGCGGTGCCGATCGCGTGAGTGGTCGGAGTTCGACCCGCGGGGGTGGTCGGGGTTCGCCCTTCGACGAAGCGGCCCGGCGATTTCGCGAGAAATTGACGGCGTCGGGAATCCCGAGAATCCGCACATGTAACTGTGGGCCGGCCCCCGGGCGCGGGGACCGGCCCACGTGCGTGCGAAACATCGCGGCACCAAGACGACCGGGCCACACCGGCACGTTCACCGCGGCGGACCACCCGCTCACAGCAGCGGGAGCGGCACTCTCCCGCCGGTGGCCTCGGACAGCGCGTCCCGCATCGCCGGTCGCGGAGCCCGTTTCCCCGTGAACGACTCGACCTGGCCGAACGACTGGTGCAACAGCATGTCGAGCCCGGTCGCCAGTCGACCGCCCGCCGCGTGCACGGCCCCGGCCAGCGGCGTGGGCCAGGGGTGGTAGACCACGTCCAGCACGCGGCCCGCCGCTGCCAGCTCCCGGACGTGGTCATCCACCGCTCCGGCAGGCAGGGTGGACACCACCACATCGGCCTCAGCGGCGGCCCTCGCCAGATCCAGCGAGCCCAGCGCCCGGCTCTCGGCCCGCACACCGATGCGCTCGGCCGTGGCCAGCGCGGAACCGGCCCGGGCGGGATCGCGTACCGCCAGAGTTACAGTACGCACCCCCAGCTCGGCGAACGCGGCGATCACGGCCAGAGCGGTGCCACCGGCACCCAGCACCAGCCCGGTGCGTTCCTCCTCGTCCGCCGCACCGGGGAATCCGCAGGCCGCGCGCAGTGCCCCGGTGATGCCGTCGACATCGGTGCAGTCCGCGTACCACGCACCGTCGGAACGCCGGACCAGCGTGTTGGCGGCACCGACGGCGGCGGCGCGCTCACTGGCCTCCGAGGCCAGCTCCAGCGCCACCTGCTTGCCCGGCATGGTCACCGACAGTCCGCGCCAGCTGGGATCGAGCTCACCGACCAGAGCCCGCAGCCCCTCGGCGTCCCGTTCGATGCGCTGGTACGACCAGTCCCGCAGCCCCAGAGCCGCGTAAGCGGCGCCGTGCAGCACCGGGGAGAGCGAGTGCTCCACCGGTGAGCCCACCACTCCTGCTCGCACCGCACGGGACTCCACCGACTCGGGTGACTGAGCGGACATTCCCGGAAGCTCCCTTTCGAAACCGGACTCTCGTACGAACGTCGCGGGCGGCGCTCACGGGCGAACGTCACACACCGTTGCTGTCTGCCTTTTCCTGGGCCTGTTTGTGCCCCTCGAACGTCTTGGAGAAGCACGAGGTGCCGTCCTTGCGGCATTTGACGAAGTACTTCCAGTCGCCCTCGGCGGGATTGGCCGCCGCTTTGACAGCCGCCGTGCTGGGCGCGGAGATCGGTGTGGGTGGCAGCCCGGTTCTGTTGTAGGTGTTGTACGGGCCTTCCTTAGCCCTGTCCTCGTCGTCGGTGTAGAGCTGCGGGTCCTCGACAACGTAGTTGATCGTCGAATCGAGTTCGAGCCGCATGTCGATGGCCAACCGGTTCTCGATCACACGTGCCACCTTGCCGAAGTCCTCGGTGATGCCCTCGCTCTGCACCAGTGAGGCGATCCGCAGCAGTTCGTAGCGCGAGTGGCCGGACTCCGAGGCCAGATTCGACAGCCCCACGGCACGCAGCTTGTCGAAGGAGTCCGACAGCACCGAACGCAGCACCTCGACGGGGCCGGCGGTGGGTTGGACGTGATAGATCCCCGGCAGCAGGAGCCCCTCGAGGCGTCGCCTGGGGTGGGGAACGTCCGAGACCGCGCCGGCGGCCCAGTCGGGGATCCCGAGTTCGGCAGCCGGGGTCTCGGTGGCGGCCCGGGTCAATTCCTCCTTGCTGATGCATCCCTGGGAGTTCCCCTCCCCGGTGCAGGTGGCCGCGGCCAGCCGGGTGAGGATGCCCTTCTTGACCTTCCCGCCAGGAAGGTTGTGATCGGCGAGCTGCATGCCCCCGCGGATCTCCACCATGCCCGCTCTGGCCTCGTCGGAGACGATGCGTTCGACGGCCGCCTGACCGGACATCCGGGAACGCATCAGGTAGAAGCCCGGCTGAATGCCCTTGATCTCACTGTTTCCCTCGGCGGCCTGGACGAAAGCAGCGGCCGAGGCCACCACGTCCCGTTCCGAGAGGGTGCCCGCGATGGCACTGGTTGTCTCACCGGGCCGGACCTCGATGACGACCTGGCCATTACCGGTCCCCTCGTAGTCCTCGTAGCTGCCGAGCCGCAGCAACTGCAGCACACCGTACCCGGCACCGCCGACGACGATCAGCAGTACCAGTATTCCGGAGACCGCCGTGACGATGCGTCGACGTCGTCGACGGTGCAGCCGCTCACGCTCCTCGGCACGGCCGCCACGTGGTGCGTCTCCAGCGTCATCGGTGAACAGACCGAGATCATCGTTCACGCCGGGGTCCTCTCATTCGCTCCGGCCGCGTGCGTCGAGCCAGGACTGCAGGATCTCGACCGCGGCGGCTTGATCCACCACGTCCCGTTGACGCCTACCACGAATCCCGCGATCGGACAGCACCTTGGTGGCCGTCACTGTGGTGAGTCGTTCGTCACTGAGCCGCACCGGGACATCGCCGGTCCTGGCATTGAGCGCGTCGGAATAGGAACGTGCCATGTCGGCCGCGGGACCGTGCCTGCCCGCCAGGGTGACCGGCAGGCCGACCACTATCTCGACGACCTCGTACTCGCGCACCAGCTCGGCCAGCTCGTCGAGATCGGACTTGCGGGACTTGTCCCGCTTGAGCGTGGTGAGCGGGCTGGCGAGGATGGGCGCCGGATCGCTGACCGCGACGCCCACCCGTGCCTGCCCCACGTCCACGCAGATGCGCCTGCCTGGGCCCGGGTCCTTCCGGTCTCGACCGGAACCGCCCCGGTTCGGCTCGGTTTCGGAGCGTTCGGGGTTCACGCCCGTGCCACCACCTGCTCCAGCTCCTTGCGCAACGCTTCGATCGCGGTGTCGATGCCCGAGGGATCGGATCCCCCGCCCTGGGCCATCTCGGCCTTTCCGCCGCCCCGGCCGCCGATGTGCGCGGCGAAGGAAGGCACCAACTCGCCCGCTGCCACACCCCGGTCCTGGGCGCCCGGACTGACCGCGACGACGAAACCGACCTTGCCGGTCTCCGGGTCGGTCGAGAACAGCGCCACGACCGAGGGGCGGGAGCCCAGTTTACCGCGAACCTCGCCGGACAGGGCCCGCAACGAGTTGCCGTCCACGCCGTCGGCGACCCGGACCGCCACGAAGCTGACACCGTCGATGTCGACGGCACCGCCCGCGAGTTCGCCCGCCGACTGCAGCACCTTGGCCACTCGCAGCTGCTTGAGTTCCTTCTCGGCATCCCGGAGCCGGGTGACCATGCTGTCGATGCGCTCGGGCAGGTCCTCGGTCTTGACCTTGAACCTGTCGGCGAGTTCGTTGACGAGCATGTGCTCCTTGTTGATGTAGCGCATCGCGTCCATGCCCACCAGGGCCTCGACGCGGTGCACCCCGGAACCGACCGAGGAGTCGTTGACCAGTTTGACCACACCGAGCTGCCCGATGCTGCCCACGTGGGTACCGCCGCACAGCTCCCTGGAGTAGTCGCCCATGTCGATCACGCGGACCCGGTCGCCGTACTTCTCACCGAACAGGGCGACGGCCCCGAGCTCCATGGCCCGGTCCATCGAGGTGGTGTAGGAGTTCACCTCGACATCCTGCTGCAGGTACTCGTTGACCTCCTCCTCGACACCACCGAGCACACCGGAGGAGACGGCCGAGGGGGCGGTGAAGTCGAACCGCATCCGGCCCGGGGAGTTCAACGAACCGGCCTGCGCGGCGCGCTTGCCGTAGGCGTTTCGCACGGCCGCGTGCACCAGGTGGGTGGCGGAGTGGGAACGGGCGATGGCGTGCCTGCGTTCCTCGTCGACACTGGCCTCCAGGCGGGTGTCGACCGCGACCTCACCGCCCAGCACCCTGGCGCGGTGCACGGACAGGCCGGGCACCGCCTGCTGCACGTCGGTGATCTCCAGCTCCACACCGGGACCGACCAGCCTGCCGGTGTCGGCGATCTGGCCACCGCCCTCGGCGTAGAACGGGGTGCGGTCCAGAACCAGTTCGACCCGGCTCCCCTCGCCGGCGACCGGCACCGGAGCACCGTCCCGCAACAGCCCGAGCACCCGGCTGGTGGACCGCAGATCGGTGTAGCCGATGAACTCGGTGGCACCGTGCTCGTCGAGCAGGGTGCGGTAGGTGGAGAGGTCGCCGTGCGCGGTCTTGCGCGAGCGCGCGTCCTCCTTGGCGCGCTGCCGCTGCTGCTCCATGAGCTCGCGGAAACCCTGCTCGTCGACCGAGAGCCCGCGCTCGGCGGCCATCTCCAGCGTCAGGTCGATCGGGAAGCCGTAGGTGTCGTGCAGCTGGAACGCCTTCGAGCCCGGCAGCTGCGCGGCCCCCTTCTCCCTGGTCTGCTCCACCGCCGTGTCGAAGATCTTGGAACCGGCCGACAGGGTGCCGAGGAAGGCTTCCTCCTCGTTCCGGATCACCGAGTCGATGCGGTCGAAATCACTGGCGAGTTCTGGGTAACCGGGCGACATCGCGTCCCGCACCACCTTGGTGAACTCTCCCAGCACGGGCTCGTGCACACCCAACAGCCGGGTGGAGCGCACGACGCGACGCAGCAGCCGCCGCAGCACGTAACCCCGGGTCTCGTTGCTGGGGGTGACCCCGTCGGAGACCAGCATCATGCCGGAACGCATGTGGTCGGCGATCACCCTGAACCGCACGTCGTCGGTGTGCTCATCGCCGTAGCGCTTGCCCGAGAACTCCTCGGCCTTGGCGATCACGGGACGCACCAGGTCGGTCTCGTAGACGTTCTCCACGCCCTGCAGCAGGCAGGCGACCCGCTCGACGCCCATACCGGTGTCGATGTTCTTGGTGGGAAGCTCACCCAGGACCGGATAACCGTCCTTGGGACTCCCCTCCCCCCTGATGTCCTGCATGAACACCAGGTTCCATATCTCGATGTAGCGGTCCTCGTCGACGACGGGGCCGCCTTCCCTGCCGTACTCGGGGCCACGGTCGTAGTAGATCTCCGAGCATGGGCCACCGGGGCCGGGAACGCCCATGTCCCAGTAGTTGTCGTGCGCGTCCCTGCGCTGGATCCGTTCCGGGGGCAACCCACTGATCCGCTGCCAGAGCTGCTCGGCCTCCGGATCGTGCTCGTAGACGGTCACCCAGATGCGGTCGGGGTCGAAGCCGAAACCACCGGAGTCCCGCGAATTGGTCACCAGGCTCCAGGCGTGCTCGATGGCCCCTTCCTTGAAGTAGTCCCCGAAGGAGAAGTTGCCCGCCATCTGGAAGAAGGTGTTGTGCCTGGTGGTCTTGCCGACCTCGTCGATGTCGGCGGTCCGCACGCACTTCTGGATGCTCGTGGCACGCGGGTAGGGAGCGGGCGCGTCACCGAGGAAATAGGGCTTGAACTGCACCATCCCCGCGTTGACGAACAGCAGGTTGGGATCGTCCAGGATCAGCGAGGCGCTGGGAACGACGGTGTGCCCCCGGCCACGGAAATGCTCGGTGAAACGGTTGTTTATCTCGTGGGTCTGCACGATGAAGTCCTTCTACGCGGATGCGGGCTACCGGCACGGAGCAGGCGGGACACCGGTCGGCGTGAGCGGAGACTCGCGACGAACGTCAGCGCCCCGCCCTGCGAGCTCGCCGTCCCTGCGAACCGGTCTCCTCCAGCGTCCCCGCCATCCGTGTCACCTGCCGGTTCCCATTGTCCGGCAGCGTAATGGTCCGCTGCTCACGGCCTCCGGTGACGATACCGGTGCGCTCGGCCACGTCCTCGTGGAGCTCGAGTTCGCGTTCGGTCATGCCCGCGCGCACGTCCGCTCCGAACGAGCCGACCGCCTCCGCCAGCTCCCGGACGGCATCGCCCAGCTGATCGGCCACACCCGCCGGGGTGGCCTTTCGCGCGGTCCGATTGACCTTGCGGCTCAACGCCACGCCCGCGGCGACACCGGCGCCGAGCCAGAACAGACGGCTCACTTACGACCCCCTTTGCGCCTGCGGGAATGCTTGCCCGCGGCCTGTTCGTCGCGCTTTCGGCGGGCGCGCAGGGCTTTGCTCACGCCGTAGGTGAAGGCGGCTGACTTCACCAGCGGACTTCCCAGTGTAGCTGTGAACAGCGAAGACAGTGCCGACACATTGCTGGAGACCGACTGGGCGTTGGCCGTGATGCCGTCGACACGTTCCAACTGCGTGTTCACGTGGTCCAACGTCGTGTTCGCACCGGTGAACAGCGGGTCGGAGTTCTCCTGCGCCTTGCGGATCGCGTTGGTCGCCTCGTCCAGGGTGCGGCCGAGTTTGACCAACGGGATCGCCAGCAGCACGACCAGCAGCACGAAAGCACCTGCTGCGATCAGCGCGGCGATCTCGGTGGGCGTCACGTGTCCTCCCGATTTCCAGCCGATTCGTGCGGCCACCGTGACGATGCCCTCGAAACGGCGGCGATGATCGCGGCCAGGCTATCGCGTCGCGGTCACCGACTCGTGTGCGGCTTTGACAGACGTGGCCGCGGCGCGGCACGGGTGGTCGGTGTGAAAGCGCGCGACCCGCACGATAGATTGCTCTTCCGGCCGGGTTGGGCTCCGCCGGACGAGCACGAGGGGACGCGTCGAATGCGCAAGCGGGCCGTATCGGCCGCACTGAGGGCAGGGGTCACCAGCCGCACGCCGCTACTGGTGACGCTGGTGTTCACGTTTCTGGTCAGCACGCTGGCCGGAGTCAGCGGCGGAATACAGACCGCGACGGCACGCGACGTTCTTCGCGCCGGCGGCACACAACGCATCGTGATCTCCTCGCTGGACAGCAAGGGCACGTTCGGAATCCTCAACAGTAAACGGATGAAGTTGATCCGCTCCGTTCCCGGCGTCGAGTACGCGATCCCGGAGCATCCTTCGGCGATCCGGACTCCGGTGGGCAGCGGCATGCCGCGACTCTCGCTGGCCACGCACTCCTGGGGAAGTTACGTTCCTCCTCCGATCACGGGAGGCTCGGTGGCCGAGGGTGTGCTCCCCGGTCAGGTGGTGCTTCCCGCCCGGACCCAGGGAGTTGACTTCACCAGTTACCTCGGGCGCACGCTGAGTTTCGGCTACAGCGACAAAACCCCGGCTCCCCCGGGTTCGGAGGCCGAGGTCGAAGAGGCCGCGGACGACTCGCGCCCAGCCCGTGCGGACTCGGCGGTCATCGAGCTCGAAGTGATCGCCACCTACGACCCCCGCTGGCACGCGGACGGACCGCAGACCGCCTACCTCGCGCCGGTGACCGCCGCACGGTTGGCCGCGGCGAACGAGGGCAAGACCGTTTCCCAGTTGCGACGCGGCAGCGACGCCGAACGGGTCGGCGTGGTGGTCGACGAGTCGCACGAGCCGAGGGCGGTGGCCTCCCGGCTACGCGAGATGGGGCTCGGCGCCTTCCGGCTGCCGCTGCGGGAGCGGAAAATGATCGCCACAGTGGACACTTGGCGCTACATCGCGCTCGGCGGGCTGCTGGGTGGTGCGGCGTTGTTCGGAGTGTTCACCGCCAGGCGGAACGGCTCCCGAGAACGGTTCGAGCGGACGACGACAGCAGCGGCCGTCGCGCTCGCCGGGGCCGTCCCCGCGACCGCGCTGGGAATCCCGGGGGCGCTGGTGTTGCGTGCTCCGATGGAGGAGTTCCTGGGCCTGCGGATCGACCACTGGATGCTGCTGCCGAGCCCGGTGTGGATGCTGCTCGGGATACTGCTTCCCGCGCTCGCCGCGGCCGCGGGGGTGGTGGGTGAACGAGCGAGCGGACGGTTCCGCCGCGGTTGACGCGGCGGGGGCGGAACCGTACCCGGCAGGCCCCGCGCTTCCGGTTTCCCGTCCGGTTTCCCGCCGCGACGACGCCGGAAGCGACCGGTCAACCGTTGACCGGTGAAACCGGGCCACTGCCGTCGAGCACACCGACCACGTTGCGGGCGGCCAACTCGGCCATCGCCGTACGCGTCTCGGCAGTGGCCGAGCCGAGGTGCGGCACCATCACCACGTTGTCCAGTTCGAGCAGTTCGGGCTCCACCGCCGGCTCGTTCTCGAACACGTCCAGTCCGGCTCCGCCGATGGTGCCGTCCCGGAGAGCGCGTGCCAGGGCACGTTCGTCGACCACGGCACCACGACTGGTGTTGAGCAGTACCGCCGAGGACTTCATGTCGGACAGGGCCGCACCGTCGATCAGGTGTCTGGTCGATTCGGTCAGCGGGCAGTGCAGCGACACCACGTCCGAGTCCCGCAGCAGGCGCGACAGCGGCAGAAAACTCGCGTCCAGCTCGCGCTCGACCTCGGACTCCACGCGATTCCGAGCGGTGTAGACGACCTCCATGCCGAAGGCACGTGCTCTGCGTGCCACGGCACGGCCGATCTGGCCCATCCCGACTATTCCCAGCGTCTTGCCCTGCAAACCGCTGCCCAGCATGAACGAGAAGTTCCACGCCCAGGGGATGCCAGAACGGATCAACCGCTCCCCCTCGGCGAGCCTGCGGGTGGCCATCAGCAACAGCCCGAACGTCAGATCCGCCGTGGCATCGGTGAGCACCCCGGGCGTGTTGGTCAGCAGCACCCCACGTCGGTCCAGTGCGGGCACATCGACGTTGTCGTAGCCCACCGCGACATTGGCGACCACGCGCAACGACGGCCCCGCCGCGTCGATGACCTCGCCGTCGATCCGGTCGTGCAGCATGGTGACCACCGCTTCGGCACCGTGCACGGCCTCGTGCAGCTCCGCCGGGGTCATCGCTCGGCTCTGGCTGCAGAGCCGCACATCACCCACCGACTCCAGCAGTCGCAGCGCCGACTCGGGAATCGAGCGGGTGACCAGGATCCGAGAACTCACTCATCCGTCCCTTCCGAACCCGGCCGTGACGAGGGCCGGGTCGTCGATTCGTGGCTTGTCCGGCCGAATCGGCACATTACCCGAGAACAGCTCCGAAACCGACGTTCCGGGACGATCGCGAACCGCGCCGGGACGGACCGGTGACTTCGCCCGGTACTACTGGCGATCCCCGCGAACGATGTTGCGCAGTTTCGGCAGCCGTTCCGCCAGTGTTCGTTCCTCACCGCGCCCGTTGGGCTCGTAGTAGTTCCTGCCGACCAATGAATCGGGCGGGTACTGCTGTTCGAGTACCCCTTCCGGGCGATCGTGCGGATAGCGGTACCCGATGGCGTTCCCCTGTCGCTCGGCACCCGCGTAGTGCCCGTCCCGCAGATGCGCGGGCACGGTTCCGGCCCCGCCCGCACGGACATCGGCCAGCGCGGCGTCGATGGCCGTGATCACGGCATTGGACTTGGGAGCGGTGGCCAGATGCACCGTGGTCTGTGCCAGCGCCAGCCTGCCCTCCGGCATTCCGATGAACTGCACCGCTTGGGCGGTCGCCACGGCGCTCTGCATCGCGGTGGGGTCGGCCATGCCGACATCCTCGCTGGCGTGCACCACGAGCCTGCGTGCGATGAAACGTGGGTCCTCGCCCGCCTCGATCATTCTGGCCAGGTAGTGCAGCGCGGCGTCCACGTCCGAACCACGGATGGATTTGATGAACGCGCTGGCGACATCGTAGTGCTGGTCACCGTCGCGGTCGTAGCGCACGGCCGCCTTGTCCACCGTCGCCTCGACGGTGGCGAGGTCGATGGCGCTGGAGCCGGTGGCAGCCGCCGCTTCGGAAGCGGCCTCCAGCGCCGTCAGCGCGCGGCGCGCGTCTCCCCCTGCCAGCGCCACCAGATGCCGCTCGGCCTCCTCCTCCAGACGGAATTCGCCGTCCAGCCCGCGCTGTTCGGTCACGGCGCGCAGCACCAGCTGCCGGACCTCCTGTTCACCGAGCGGTCGCAGTTGCAGCACCAGCGAACGCGAAAGCAACGGTGAGACCACGGAGAACGAGGGGTTCTCGGTGGTGGCGGCCACCAGCAGCACAGTCCGGTCCTCGACCGCGGACAGCAGCGCATCCTGTTGCGTCTTGGAGAAACGGTGCACCTCGTCGATGAACAGCACGGTGGCCTCACCCGAGTGCCCGAGCCTGCGCCGTGCCTCCTCGATCACCCCGCGCACCTCTTTGACACCCGCCGAGAGCGCGGACAGCGCCACGAAACGACGTCCGGTGGCCTGTGAGACCAGCCCGGCCAGTGTGGTCTTGCCGGTACCGGGTGGCCCGTGCAGCAGCACCGAGGCGGGGGCCGCCCCCTCCACGAGACGGCGCAGCGGCGCTCCGGAACCGAGGAGGTGATCCTGCCCGATGACTTCCTCGAGCGTCCGGGGACGCATCCGCACCGCCAGCGGCGCGTTCTCGGCGAGTCGCTGTTCGGCGCGGTCCTCGGCATCAGCACCGAACAGGCCGCCGTCCAGCAGACCGCTGTGGAACGAACCGTTGTCGAACAGGCCATCAGTCACGTTCCCGACGCTACCCGCGCCGGACGACACCGGTCGTGCGGGACGGCGCGGGATCTCGCCGCCTTCCAGCGGATCTCGCTGTGACCGGTTCCGCTGGTGGCTGGCCCGAGTCGTAGCTTGTCCGACTCGTGGCTGGTCCTCGCCGTGACAACACGGGCGAGGACCAGTGCGCATCGAGCTGTCAGCGCGCGCCCGGCATGGCCAGCTCCACGGCGCAGGAGTTCTTGCGCCGCTGCTCCGCCCAGTGCTCGATGCTCTGATGACAGGCTCGGTCCAGATGCCGCAGCGGCGTCATGTCGACATGAGCGCTACTGGTGTGCGGCAGTTGTTCCAGCCTGTCCTGCAGCTGCGGCAACCGCAGGAACGTGGCGTTGCCGTGCAACCGCACCCGGGCATGGTTCTCGTCGTGTTCGATCTCCACGGAAAGCCCGGAAACCTCCCAAGCAGTCTTGATCACCGCGGCCACGATACCGGTGAGCACACCGATCAGCAGGTCGGTGGCCAGGATCGTCCCAGCGGTCAGCAGCAGGATGAACGCCTCCGAACGCTGTTCCCGGATCAAGGTGGCGACCTGGCGTACCCCGAGCAGTTTCCATCCCGCGTGCACCAACAGCGCTCCGAGGGTGGCCAGCGGAATGAAGGAGAGCAGCTGGGGAAGCAGCATCACGAACAGCAGGAGCCAGCACCCGTGCAGCACACGGGAGAGTTTGGTCCGCGCTCCCGCGTGCACGTTGGCGGTACTGCGCACGATCACCGCGGTCATCGGCAGCGCGCCGAGCACTCCGCAAACCGCGTTCCCGGTACCCTGCGCCACCAGCTCAGCGTTGTAGCGGGTCTTGGGACCGTCGTGCATCCGGTCCACCGCCGCCGCGCTGAACAGGCTCTCCGCGGAAGCGATCAGCGCGAAGGTCAGAATCGATCCGAGCACCGCGAAGCTGGTAACCGCGCCGAAGTCACCGGGAGTGGTGACATTGATGGTTTCCAGCAGCGAACCGACCCCGATCGTCTCCAGCGGAAACCCGAGCGCGTAGGTGAGCGCCGACGCGACGGTGACTCCCACCAACGGTGCGGGAACGGTCCGGAAGCGTTGGGGCAACCGACCCCACAGCACCATGGTGAGCAGCGTCACCACCGCGATGGCGACCCCGGCCCGTCCCGTGGGGGTGGTGAACACGGCCCGGAGCAGTTCGGGCAGCCCGGCGAACTTGGCACCGGTGTGCGAGGGCTGGTCCAACCCTCCGATGGGATAGATCTGGCCGAGGATCAGTACGAGCCCGATCCCGGCCAGCAGTCCCTGCACCACTGAGGGCGAGATCGCGCGGAACCAGGTACCGATTCCGGTCATCCCCATCGCAATCTGCAGCAGACCCGCCCCGAGCACGACCACGCCCAGCACGGCGAGACCGTGATCGGCGATCGTGGACGCGACCAGCACGGTCAGGCCTGCCGCGGGTCCGCTGACCTGCATGGTGCTGCCCGGCATGCAGCCGACGACGATGCCGCCGACGATGCCGGTGACGATGCCCAGTTCGGCTGGCACGCCGGAGGCGACGGCGATGCCCACGCACAGTGGTAACGCCACCAGGAAGACCACGAGCGAAGCACCCAGGTCGAAGCCGAACACCGACTTGTTCCGGCGGATGTGTTCGCGTAGAGAGCCCGGCCGGGTGGGCCGGGGCGATTCGAGTTGTGTGGTCACGATTTACTCCGTGAGGGTCGACAGGCCCGTGTCCGCGATCGGACACACGTGGGCCCGCAGGGGTCGTCGGTCGAAATGTGTCGCTGGTACGAGTGGGAATCCGTTCCGGAAGTCCCGATCGGGTGTTCGGACCACTCGATCGGCTCGCCGTCCGTACCGCTGCTGGTTCCTCCGAACCACGCTCTCCCGGAGTGGAGAACGCTCGAAAGAACCGTGTCACGGACGGCTTCCCGGAATGGATTTCCAACGGACTCGCGTCGATGCGAGAAGAATTCGGCGAGGGTGCCCGCGAGCGTTGTGCCCTGTGGACTGGAAGGTTCTACAGCTCGGCCTGGTAGTCGAACCGAACGTGAACCCGACTCCAACCGTCGCTGCCGCGAAGACGAGGCGAGGGACCTCGCGAGCAGCGCAGGTCCCCGTCGAACCGAATCGGCTGACGAATCACCTGCGGTACACCTGAAGTCTCGCCTGGGAATGGGCTGATCTGCACTTCACAGTCGAGTCGACCGCATTGCGAATGTTTCTCGCGTCTTCTGCGGCGTCGAAGCGCTGTCTGACGGGGAGAGCCGTGCGGTTCCGTCTGCTGCACGACCGCTCGGTGCGCCGTCCGATCCTCCTGCCGAGTTCGGCCACGCTGGGGCGCTTGCGGAGTTTCTCGCTCTCGCAGGGAGCACTCTGCTCGGTTTTGTACTCCCCCGAGACGACCCTGCCGACGTGTGCCACGGCACCGGCGGCGTGCAGCGGGGAGAGCACGACGAGGACCACAGCGAACAGCAGGAACAACGCCGCCCGCAGCGCCGAATTCATCCCGGCTTTCACTGTCACCCCCGACACTGCTACCTCCGACTACCGACCGGACGTATCGGTCCGCCACCCGAAGCGGACATTTCCGATACTACCCGAGAAATGTGTACTCGGAGTAAACCGAAAGTAGCCCGAAAAGGTGGAAAAACGCGACAGGAGACAGCGGTCGCGACAAACACGAAAATTTGCTCAGGTCAGCGCGATGACAGAAAAATCAATACCACCTTCGGGTGTAAGTTATCACACAGCGCACAAGTAAGCGCGTCTCAGGGAATAGGAACATCCGAAAAGACCACATCTCCGGTGGCTTCCCGCTCGATGTGGACAACAGCACCCGGGAACGATTCTCCGGGGACGATTCCCCGAGAACGACGGCCGCACGAGGATCTCGTTACAGTCTTCCCGGAGCGGCGTGGTGACACGGGAAGTCGGGGACGAATTCCCCCGCCGGAAACGGACGAGGGGGAGAGCACGAGGTCATCGGTACGGCCGGCTCCCGTTCGGAACCGGCCCCGGACAAGAGTCCTCTCCCACCCGTGACGGACGAAAACGCGGCCGCTGGCCGCGTGAGTGGTCGCGCTCAGCGAAAGGCCGGGTACGGTCGCAGCTCCAGCGCTCCGGAACCGAATCGTTCCACCAGCGCCTGGACCATTCGTTCCGCGTAGGAGGCGACCTCCGGCATATCGTTGGCCTCGGCGTCCTTGCCCAAGCGCTGCCAGCGATCAGCGAGAGCGGTGCTTCGACGCGGCGAGGGCATGTGGGCGTCGATGGGACCGTCCAACTGCCCGTCCCGCGGTAGGAACCACCAGGTCGACACCCAGACCCAGAGCAGCTGCGCGTCCAGCAGGCGGGGCATCAGCACGGCGTCGTCGTCCAGGTCCGACCACACCTCGACGATCTCCGAACGCCAGGTGGCGAGCATGTTGTCCACCAACCCCGCGGGCATGGCGTAGGAACACCACGAGGACGGGAACGGGAATTGCAGGTAGGCGGCATCCAGCGCGATGTCACGGACACACGCCCACTCGAAGTCCAGAAACCGCACCCCGTTGCCCGTCACCAGACTGTTGTCCGGGCAGATGTCGGAGGGGCTGAAGGAGCGGTACTTCGTCGAGCCCAACAGCCCGGCGGCGGAATCGAGCCGTGCTCGCACCTGCTCGGGCAACGAGAGATCCAGCGTGTTGGCCAGCAGTTCGGGAAGCTCCCGCAACGAGCGCTGGATGTCATCGGCGACCGGATCGGTCCACGACTCGAGCCCGAGCCTGCGCATCAGAGCGTCGAAGTCGGCCTCCCTGCCCGCCATCGAGGTGTGCAGTCTGCCCAGCGCACGTGCCCAGGCCAACAACGAGCGCTCGGCGGCGCGCGGATCGTCGGCGAACAACACATCGGCCAGGTTCGCGCCACGGCCGAGGTCCTCCAGAACCAACAGCCGCTTCTCGGTGTCCTGGGCGATCAGTTCCGGCCCGACGCGCAGTTCCGGTGGAAGCGCGGTGGCCAGCTGACAGCTCGCCGCCTCATGGGCGAACGGATCCGAATGGCCCTTGCCGGGAACCGTTCCGTAATGCTTGATCACGAGTGTGCGCGGCAACTCGAACGGTGTCTCGGCGACACGAACTCGCATCACGACCGACCGGCCACTACCGCCCAGGTCCTCCGGGTCGGCGAGCCGGACGGGTGCCCCCATTCTCCGGGTGAGCACGGTCTCGGCAGTACCGAGCGTATCGGTAACCTCCGCACTCGCGGGCACACGAACCTCCGGCGGACCGGTGGTGATTTCCACGCTCATCGTCTCCAGACCCTACCGCCACCGCCCGCTGCTCCACGGGCCTGACCGGTTAAGTTACACCCGACTCGGGTAACGGCCTTGCGTACCGACGGTACCCACAAGAACACCACCCTCAACGGTTACGCGGCCACCGAGCGCTCGGCAACCCTTGCCACCGAGGTGAACTACCCGTTCCGACGACGAATCAATCACCACGGTGGTTGCACGATGTTCTTCACTCGTCACTGCCCGGCGCGCCACCTGCCGTCCACCCGTGGACAACAGGAGGGAGACCGACAACAGGCTGATCCGTGAGATGAATACGCCTCGAAAGACGAAAGCACTCCGAACGGTGAACGGGCGGAAGTCCGCCACCGACCGTAGACGGGTGCCACGGGAGACGTAACGGGTTTTCACGCGATCGGAGCATCGGCTGACGCTGTGAAACCGCCCGGGCCGGGGAGTTCTTCCCCGACGTCCCGATGTCGGGGAGAACGTCTTCCGCTGCCGGACAACCTGATGAGACCGTGCTCACCCCGAGCTCGACTGATCGTGTTCCAAGCCGGGTGACACGAAACGACTCACCGCTACGACCATGCACTCAGGGTAGCAACACGCGGCCACACAGATCAACACTCCACGATCGCGTGGGAGGACTCACCGGAGTCAGGAGCTTCGCGAGCCCGCCGCCTGGTCGGCTTCCCCGGCGCCACGACGGGTGGGCTTGGCGTCCACCCCGGCCTCCTTGCGCTGCGCCGCGGTGATCGGCGCGGGCGCACCGGTGAGCGGGTCGAACCCGCCACCGCTCTTCGGGAAGGCGATGACGTCACGCAGCGATTCCGCGCCGCTCAGCAGCATGCAGATGCGGTCCCAACCGAAGGCCACCCCACCGTGCGGCGGCGGGCCGTACCGGAACGCCTCCAGCAGGAAGCCGAACTTCTCGTCGGCCTCCTCCTTGGAGATGCCGAGCACGTCGAACACCCGCTGTTGCGTCTCCCAGCGATGGATACGGACGGAACCACCGCCGATCTCGTTACCGTTGCACACGAGATCGTAGGCGCTGGCCAGAGCCTTCTCCGGGTTCTGTTCGAAGCTGTCGGACCACTCCGGCACCGGCGCGGTGAAAGGGTGGTGCACAGCGGTGTAGCGGCCAGCACCGACGGCGACGTCGTCGCTGTCGGCGACGGACTCGAACATGGGGGCGTCGACGATCCACACGAACGACCAGGCGTCGTGATCGACGAGTCCGCAGTTCTCGGCGATCTCCAGCCGGACCGCGCCGAGCAGCGCACGCGACGGGGCGGGCTGCCCGGCCGCGAAGAACACGCAGTCACCGGGAGAAGCGCCGACTGCCTTGGCCAGCCCGTCACGCTCCTGCTCGGAGAGGTTCTTGGCCACCGGACCGGACAGCGTGCCGTCGGCACCGATCAGCACGTAGGCCAGCCCCTTCGCGCCGCGCTGCTTGGCCCACTCCTGCCAGGCATCCAGCTGCCTGCGGGGCTGATCGGCCCCACCCGGCATGACCACGGCGCCGACGTAGGGAGCCTGGAACACCCGGAAGGGAGTGTCGCGGAAGTAGTCGGTCAGCTCGGTGAGCTCGACACCGAACCGCAGGTCCGGTTTGTCCGTCCCGTAGCGCGCCATCGCCTCGGCGTAGGGCAACCGGGGGATCGGAGCGGGAATCTCGTGGTCGGCCAGTTCGCGCCACAGCGCACGGATCACCCGCTCGCTGATGTCGATGACGTCCTCGGCGTCGACGAAGCTCATCTCGATGTCGAGCTGGGTGAACTCCGGCTGGCGGTCGGCGCGGAAGTCCTCGTCGCGGTAGCAGCGGGCGATCTGGAAGTAACGCTCCAGACCACCGACCATCAGCAGCTGCTTGAACAGCTGCGGTGACTGTGGCAGCGCGTACCAGCTGCCGGGCTGCAGCCGCGCCGGGATGAGGAAGTCACGGGCGCCCTCCGGAGTGGAGCGCGTCATCGTGGGGGTCTCCACCTCGACGAACTCGCGACCGTGCAGCACCTCACGCGCGATGCGGTTGGCCTCGCTGCGCATCCTGATCGCCTTCGCGGGCCCGGAACGGCGCAGATCCAGATAGCGGTGCCGCAGCCGAACATCCTCGCCCACGTCGAGATGTTCGTCCACCGGGAAAGGCAGCGGAGCCGATTCGGAGAGGACTTCGAGGTCGGTGGCGGTCACCTCGATGGCGCCCGTCGCGATCTCCGGGTTCTCGTTGCCCTCAGGCCGGAGCGAGATCTCCCCGGTGACGCGGACGCAGAACTCGGCGCGCAACCGGTGGGCGCGCTCTGCCATCTCGCCCTCGCGGAAGACCACCTGAGCAACTCCCGAGGCATCACGCAGATCGATGAAGATCACTCCACCGTGATCACGGCGACGCGCCACCCATCCGGCGAGGGTGACGGACTGCCCGGCTTGGTCGGCACGGAGCGAGCCGGCCTCGTGCGTGCGCATCACGGCTGCTGATCTCCTTAGGGTGTGAAACGGGTGGTCGTCCGGAGCGGGACCACTCCAGGTTAGCCAACGCCGGCCGTCGACCGTGCACCAGGTTTCGGGTCACCCCCCGACCACGCGGTCCGGCGAGGAGCACCCGAATGTCGCCACGAGCGAGAAGGGACGAAGCATTCGGCGATCATTTCCCGCACGGCGCGAACCGCGCCCGCGACAACACCGCGGAAAAACGTCACCGCCGCGACCGAATCGGTAACGTTCATCCCCCGGGGACGTCGAATTCCCGCAATCTCGTTGCACGAACGTGATCAGTGCAATTAGCGTTCCGCGGGAGGTCAGCAAGCACGAGGAGTGGTAATGGTCGTCCCCCGCACCCGAACACCCTCCACAGCATCCCCGTTAACCGGACACGAGCACCGACAGCTGTCCCCTGAGCTGTCCAAGCTGCTGCGGACCGGCCCGTTCGACGTCGCGCTGCGAGCCGCGATCCGTTCGAGCAGACTCAGCCTGGAGCGCATTCAGCATCGACTGCGTGCCAGAGGCACGCCGGTGAGCATCACCGCGCTGAGTTACTGGCAATCCGGACGTCGCAGGCCGGAGCGGCCGGACTCGCTGGTGGCGCTGCGCGAGCTGGAGGACGTGCTCGGGGTACCGGACGGCGCGCTGTCGGCGCTGTTGGGACCACCGAAGCCGAGGGGCCGCAACCGGGAGGAACCCTCGGCGCCGACGCTGGCCACGCTCTGGTCCGACAACGCCTCGGCCGCCGGTCTGCTCAGCAGACTGGACACCAGCGCGGACGGTCACCTGACCCGGCTGAGCCAGCACGACGTGCTCGAGATCGACTCAGCCGGCAAGCAACGGAGCCTGCGGGTACGACAGCTGGTCCAGGCGGAGCGCAACGGGGTGGATCGCTGGGTGACCGTCTTCGACAACGCGGGCAGCGGCGTGGCGCCGCCCAACATCAACGCCTCGCACGGCTGCACCCTCGGCCAGACGCTCTCGGACCACCGCAACGGGGTGGTCGCGGCGGAACTGCTGTTCGACCACTGCCTCGAAAAGGGCGAGACCGCGCTACTGGAGTACGAGATCACCCACGGCCCGAACGGTCTGGTGGGGACCGAACAGGACCACACCTATTCGCGCAGGTTCCGGCTCCCCGTGCGGGAGTATCTGGTGGAGCTGTGGTTCGACCCGGACAATCCACCCGCACACTGCGAGAGCTTCACCGCCCGGCCGGACGGTTCGGAGCTGGGGACCGCCAAGCCGATGTCGATCGATCCGCGCGGACGCACCCACGCCGTGGCACTGGACTTCGGTCTCGGCGCGTTCTGCGTGAGATGGCAACCCGTTCAGCCGACGCCGAGGCCCAGCGGAGTTCCCGCTCTCGCAAGCCGACCCCCCGCGGCACTGGCACAACGACTCAGATGAGGCGCGTAACGCGCTCGCGCGGCGGAGGTCCGAGTTCGTGCAAGGCGATACCCGGGCCTCCCCGGCCAGAACCGGCGGGAGGCAGAGCCGAGCGGCTCACCCCGGCAAGAAGTCGACGAAGTCCAGCCGCCGGGTTCGATTACCGAGCTCCGCGTTCCGAACTACGACCGGACTCGTCCGCACCGTCGTCCAGCACGAACTGGACGGCACGATTGAGTTCGGCCGAGGGTTCGAGCCCGAACTCGTTGACCATCTCCGAACGGGTCCTCCGGAACAGCGCGGCCGCCTCGGCACGACGTCCGGTCCTGCCGAGCGCGATGATCAACTGTTCGAACAGTCGCTCCCGGTAGGGATACTGCGCCGTCAGCGCCTTCAACCGACCGATCACCCAGTCGTAGTGACCACGTTCCAGGTTGAGTTCGACGAACTCCTCCAGAGCCAGTACGTAGTGCTCCTCGGCCTGCACGGCGGCGGCGTAGAGACGTTCGCCGCGTTGTCTGACCTCGGCCAGGGCAGGGCCCCGCCAGAGCTCGATCGCCTGCTGCAGCATGTCCGTGGCTGCCGACGGGTCGGCCTCGGCGATCTGGCGCGCGGTGAGTCGTAACGTCTCGAACACCTCCAGGTCGAGTTCGCCCTGCTCGAGGCGCAGTGCGTAGCCGAGGTCGCTGGTGGACAACCGGCAGGCTCCGTTTCCGGCACCGAAGCAGCGGTCCATGTCGCGGCGCAGCCGCGCGATGTGTGCTTGCAGCGCGTTCGTCGCTCCCCGCGGCGGACCGTCGGGCCAGAGCTGTTCGACGAGTTGCTCGCGAGGAACCACCTGTCCGGAGCTGAGCAGCAACACCGCCAGCACGGTTCTTCGCTGCAGCCCGGGAACCTCCATCGGTCGATTTTCGTCGTCATACATCCGTACCTGCCCGAGGACTCGGAATCGGATCATCAGCTAACTCCGATCGAAGGTGATCAACGGGCCGCGAACACACCGTTGACCGCGGATTTTTGCCGAAGTGACGACACGACGGCACCTGAACTCCGAGGTGGGGTTGGCGACTACGCCCTGCATAGCGGTGGGTATCGGGTGCCTCTTCACCGCGGGAATCCGTTTTGGACTATCCACACCGATAGTACTGTAATGCAGTTATTTTACTCTAAACGGACATCGAGCGAAATGAATACTACGAACGGAACGATCAAAGGGCCATCCCCCAAATGCGTGAGGCAAACCCCTACGGAATATTCCACCATGACCGGAATATTCCACCAAGCGGATAGCATTACGCCGAAAAAGTCCACACCGGAATCGACTCGACGACGTGGACAGCCCCTTCCCGCGATCAATTCCCGACGGGACCACGGGATCTTCACCGAAGCGGACCACCACAAGCGACACGTCAGCGCTCTCCGAGGAAATCAACACCGAAAACACCGACAAAAAACCGCAAGTGCTGTTTTCTCGTGGGAGAGCTCAACCCAAGCCGAGACAGTGAGCGACGGAGTCGATCGCCTACCCGCGGTGCGACGAAACCGCCGAGGAACGGGGCCGGGGCACCGCTCCACCCTCGTGTCGAAACGGCTTTCCACCACATCCTCCCGCGAACCGAGCCGACATCGGGATGACGCCGCGCTGCCAACCGACACTGTCGAGGATCCGTTTCCGCGCCGGCAAAACGACCACCATGACGCCGGTATTCGCGGATCGGAAACTCAAAGCAACGAAAGCTGCTCGTTCGCGGTTTCGGAAGCGGCGCGTTTCGGGGTATCGCGCGCCCCGCTGGAGGATTCGCGGTGCATCCCGTGCGCGCGACAGGCCTGTTCCACCAGCTCCACCACTTCTCGCCGGTAGGACTCCGGGGCGTAGGCGCTGTCGCGGTACAGCCGCGCGTAGAGCGGAACCAACGACGGGTACGCGCGTTGCAACCAGGCGCGGTACCACTCGCGGGCACCGGGGCGTAGATGGAGCGGCAACGGAGTGATGCTTTTCGCACCGGCCTCGACCAGTGCACCCACCGTACGGTCGATGTGCTCCCAGGAGTCGCTGAGTCCGGGAAGGATCGGGGCCAGCAACACCGAACAACCGATCCCGGACTCGGCGAACCGCCGGACCACTTCCAACCGCCGGGCGGGGGCGGGAGTACCCGGCTCGACCGTTCGCCAGAGTCCTTCGTCCAGCGAACCGATGGATACCGCGATCGAAACGTCGGTGACAGCCGCCGCCGACTCGATGAGATCGAGGTCGCGCAGAATCAGCGTCGATTTCGTGAGGATCGAGAACGGGTTGGCACGCTCGGTCAGCGCGGTGAGGATGTCCCGCATCAATGCGTAACGCCCTTCGGCACGCTGATAGGGATCGGTGTTGGTTCCCATCGCCACGGGATCACCGCGCCACTTCGGGCTCGCCAGCTCACGACGCAGCAGTTGCCCCGCGTTGACCTTGACCACGATCTTGCTGTCGAAGTCGTGTCCGCTGTCCAGATCGAGATAGGTGTGAGTGTTGCGCGCGAAGCAGTAACGACACGCGTGCCCACACCCCCGGTAGGGATTCAGGGTCCACTCGAACGGAACACCGGACTCACCCGGCACCCGGTTGATGATCGACTTCGCCCGGATCTCGATGGCGTAGGCGTCCTCCGTACCCGCCTCGATCGGCACCGGCTCGGGCAGTCGCAGGCCCGCACCGACCCGGCGGTCACCGCTCCACGACGCCTCCGGTGACAGCCCCAGGTCCAACTCGGCCGTCTCACCTGCGATATCGGCGGCGGAACCCGCTTCCCCCGAAGGACTGTTCGGCGGAGTGATCCGCTGTTTCTCCCAACGCACAGCCCCATTCGAACACTTATTCGAACAGCTGTCCAGCCGACGGGCAACCAGCCCGGCGCACCGGAACGAGTTCCGACACCATCGGAATCAGGAGCACGCCCCGCAGGACGACATATGTGATCAGGTCGGAGACCGCTGAGCACCCGACGGTCACAGTTCGACGGAGCGGAAGTCCCCTTCGACGACGAGATCATCCTCCAGCATGCGTTGAACGGCCCTGCTGAGCCTGGTCGAAGGATCCACCCCGAACTGCTCCACCATTTCTGACCGCATTCTGCGGAACAGGGAAGCGGCCTCGACCTTGCGCCCGGTTCGACCAAGAGCGACGATCAGTTGTTCGAAGAATTTCTCACGGTAGGGATACCGCTCGGTCAGCGCTTTCAACCAGCCGATCAGCTGTTCATGTTTTCCCTGCCCGAGGTCGAGTTCCACCAACTCCTCAAGCGTCAGAGCATAGTGCTCCTCCTCCTGCAGCGCGGCGGCGTAAAGGCAGGAGGTACGGTCGCGAACGTCGTACAGAGCCGGACCACGCCACAGGGCCAGAGCCCGTCGCAGCATGTCGGCCGCTTCGGCCGGATCGCTTTCGGAGATCTCCCGCGCCCTGGAACGCAGCGTATTGAAAACTTCCAGATCGAGCTCACCCGGATCGACGTGAACCGAATATCCGGAACGACTTCCGGGAAGTCGAAGCGCGGCCTCCTCGGCACCGAAACAACGCTCCAGGTCACGACGCAACCGCGTCATGTGCGCCTGCAAGGCGTTGCCACCGCACGAAGGTACCCCCGAAGGCCACAACTCACTTATGAGTTGCTCACAGCTTACCGTTTTTCCGGCGTTGAGAAGCAGCAGAGCGAAGAGCGCCCGACGCTGCAACCCAGAGATATCCACGGAATTTCCTTCTTGATCACACATCTCGACGGACCCGAGAATCCTGAATTTGATCAATTATTTCACCGACCCCGAAAAATAAACCGGAAAACCACACAACGGAACCCGCGCAAACATCCCGGCGATCCGCACGCCAAATGATTGACTGCCCCTACCCTCGACACGAAAACATTCCAACAGCAACACCGAAAACTCGAGAATTAGTATCTTGACATCGATACTACACGCCCCGAGTGGCAGCCTTATCCTCCGAACGGGTGAACCTCTCCGATCAAATAAGAAGTTTGATATATCCATCGAGAAAAACGTGAAAGCCGCCAGAACACAGCCTCGCGTTGTTCTGACCGATACAAGGAGAAACATCCACCACTCGCGGACAAACCCCCGAAAACGACGAAGACACCGGTCCTCGGGGGAACGAGCACTCTCGTTGACTCCCATGACGTGTCCTTCACTCGACTTCCGTTGATCCTCCTCCATGAGGACACGGCTAGCTGACCGGCGGCTGACACACCACTTACAACGACCGGCACGGAAGCGGCGGAAGTCGGGGAGACGGACGGTCGTACCATGATTCGGTGCCGTCACCCGAAGATTCCGCCAGCGGCATCACGAACGCTCCCCCCGCCGGACACGGCCACGGTCACGGCCACGGCCATCCCGCTCCGACCGCCTCCCGACGCACCCGGCGGCTGCTCGCCGCGGTGCTGACGCCTTTCGCGCTGGCGGCCGTGATCGGTGCGGTACTGCTGTATCCCTTCGGACAGCACTCCGCCCCGGAGGCGAAACCGGGCTTCACCCGCAACCCGGTGGACGGTGTCGTGGTAGCGGCACACGCCGCCTCCTGCACCACGGGCGGGACGTCCGGACAGGGCACCGGAGGCGCGGGAAACTGCGTGCTGCTTCGCGTCGAACTGCACGATGGCCCCGCCTCAGGGCGCACGATCGAACAACGAGTACCCGACGAGCCGACCACCCCCGAGTTCGGCGTGGGCGACGAGATCGTGCTCTCCTACTCCGGCGACTCACCACGCGAGTCCACCTCGTACCGGATAGTGGACTACCAGCGGGGTGGCTGGCTGCTGGTGCTGGTCGGCCTGTTCGCCGCGTCGGTGATCGCACTGGGACGTCGCAAGGGAGCCGCCTCCCTGCTGGCGCTGACGTTGACGCTGACCGTACTGCTCGGGTTCGTGCTTCCCGCCATCCTCTCCGGGGCCGACCCACTGCTGGTCGCCGTGGTGGCCGCCGGACTGATCATGTTCTGCGTGCTCTACGCGACGCACGGCGTCTCGGCACGAACATCGACCGCCGTGCTGGGCACCCTGGCGAGTCTGAGCCTGATCGGCCTGCTCAGCGCGGGGTTCGCCGCGCTGACCCGACTGACCGGACTGGACGAGTCCACCTCGTCCCTGATAAGCGCCCTGGGCCACGACATCGACGCGCGGGGACTGCTGCTGGCCGGAGTCGTGATCGGGGCGCTGGGAGTGCTCGACGACGTCACCGTCACGCAGACCAGCGCGGTGTGGGAACTGCACCACGCCAATCCCCGGATGCGTTGGCGGGAGCTGTACTCGGCCGCGCTGCGAATCGGTCGGGACCACGTGGCGTCCTCGGTCAACACGCTCGTGCTGGCCTACGCGGGAACGGCACTCCCGCTGCTGTTGACCTACAAGCTGTCCGGCCAGTCGTTGGGGGACATCACCACCACACAGGACGTGGCCCAGGAAATCGTGCGAACCCTGGTGGGCAGCCTGGGCCTGATCGCCGCCGTCCCGCTGACCACCGCCATCGCCGCGACGGTGGTGCTGAGCGAGAGCGGCGGACGGCGGGAGGACGACTCCGCGGCGCACTCCCAGGAGCGGCGAGCGGACACCTCCGGAGTGCTCGACGTGGTGCACCGAGCCGCCGCGGCGGGATCCACCCGTGCCGTGCTCGGGGCGGCGAGATCCCGCCGCGGGTCCCGCTCGCGCCACTGAGAGCCCGCCACCGGTTCCCCGCCAGTTCGGGGCGAGCGGCACGTCCCGCCCGCTCAGTCCAGCATGGCGACGAACTTCGCCACGTCGGTGTTGGCCACTCGCCGGGCAACCCCGCCTCCGGGGACAGCGGAGGCCAACTTGTAGAGCGGCCGGTCCGCCGCCGCGTCACCGCGTGCCTCGGCCTTGAGCTGTGCCACGATCAGTTCCGAGAGCACCAGCGCACGGGTGTCTCCGGTACCGGCCAACGTGTCGGCCAGCCGCCGCAGCGCGTAGACACCGAGTTCCTTCCCGCCGGTACCCGCGTACATCGCCAGCGCCACGTTCAACGTGCGATGCCGGGGCGGCCCGGTTACGACCAGACTGATCGTGCGGGTGCCGCGGATATCGGTGATCAGCACGTCCAGCGCGGTGGCCGTCGACAGGTCGACCCGGCGCGTGCCGAAGGCGCGTGCCGCCACTTCGGTGCCACGCAGCCAGTAAGTCTTGCGCGCCTCGCTGTAGGCCATCAGCAGCAGCGGCAGCGCCAGCACGACCAACGGGACGAAGAAACCGGCCGCCCCCGCGAACAGCCCCGCGATGCCACCGATGGCCGCGCCGATCACGACAGCGGCGACGGCGACACTGATCGCCCGCCTGCGGACGACGCGACGATCGAGCAGATCCAGCGTCACGCTTTCCTGGGACTGTTCCTCGCTCATCCGGAGAGCACCGTCCGCGCCTTCTCGACCACCGAGGAAAGCGGTACGCTCTCCTGCTGCCCGCCGGAAAGGTCCTTCAGCTGCGCCGAGTCCTCGGCCAGATCCCGTTCTCCCAGGACCAGCGCGTAGCGGGCACCGGAACGGTCGGCCGCCTTCATCGCCCCCTTCAGCCCCTTGCCGCCGTAGGCGATCTCCACCCTGATGCCCGCGTGCCGCAGCTGACCGGCCAGCGCCACCAGCCGACGCTTGGCCTGTTCGCCGAGCGGTACGCAGTAGATGTCGCAACGGGACTGGTCACCGGGCTGCACTCCCTCCACCTCGCAGGCGAGCATGGTGCGGTCCAGGCCGAGTCCGAATCCCACGCCGGAGAGCTCCGCGCCGCCGAGATCGGCCATCAACCCGTCGTACCGACCGCCGCCGCCGATGCCGGACTGCGCACCGAGCCCGTCGTGCACGAACTCGAAGGTGGTCTTGGTGTAGTAGTCCAACCCCCTGACCAGCCTGGGATTCTCGGTGAAGGGGACATCGAGGTCACGCAGGTGCGCCTTGACCCGCTCGTAGTGCTCGGCGGCCTGATCGGAGAGGTTGTCGGCCATCAGCGGGGCGTCGGCGACCATCTCGCGGACTTCCGGGCGTTTGTCGTCGAGCACCCGCAGCGGGTTGAGCTCCACCCGACGACGCGTCTCCTCGTCCAGCGGCAACCCGCGCAGGAACTCCTGCAACTTGGCCCGGTACTCCGGCCGGCACGTGCTGTCGCCCAGCGAGGTGAGCTCGATGCGGTGCCCGGTCAGTCCCAACCTGCGGTAGCCCTCATCGGCCACGGCGATCACCTCGGCGTCCAGCGCCGGATCGTCCACGCCGATGGCCTCCACGCCCACCTGCTGCAGTTGTCGGTAGCGGCCGGCCTGCGGCCGCTCGTACCGGAAGAACGCCCCGCTGTAGTACAGCTTGAGCGGCAGCTGGCCCCGGTCGAGGCCGTGTTCGATGACCGACCTGATCACACCCGCGGTGCCCTCGGGGCGCAGCGTGATCGAACGTCCGCCCTGGTCGGGGAAGGTGTACATTTCCTTGCTGACCACGTCGGTGGACTCACCCACACCGCGTGCGAACAGCGCGGTGTCCTCGAACACCGGCAGCTCGATGTAGCCGTACCCGGCGCGGCGAGCGGCTTCGCCCAGGGTGTCGCGCACCGCGAGGAATCGTGCCGATTCCGGGGGGTAGTACTCGGGGATGCCCTTGGGGGCGGCAAACGTGCTCATCGTTGGCTTCTTCTGGTCTCGTCGGTCCTGGTGCTGGTTGTCGAGGACGGTCAGTCGGCCGCTTCGCCGGATGCGGCGAGCCCCCGCAGGAAGGGGTTGCTCTCGCGCTCACGGCCGATGGTCGTGGTGGAGCCGTGTCCCGGGAGCACGGCCGTGTCGTCGGGACGCGGCAGGATCTCGTTCCGAAGTGTGCGCAGCATCCGTTCGTGGTCACCGCCGGGCAGGTCGGTGCGACCGATGGCTCCGGCGAACAGCGTGTCGCCGGTCAGCAGCAGTCGACCGCCTTCCGCCGTGCCGGTCCCGAACAGCACCGAACCACCCGTGTGGCCGGGAGCGGGCCGCACGTCGAACTCCATGCCCGCCAGGTTCAGCACGGTCTCGCCGGAGAGTTCGCGCACGTCCTCCGGCACGTTCACCGGGACACCCTCGAACAGCTGGCTTCCCTCCGGACCGAGCGCGGCACCGGGGTCGGCGAGCATGTAGCGGTCCTCGGGATGCACCCAGGCTGGTATCCCGTAGGCCTCGCAAAGTTCCCCGGCGGAGAACACGTGGTCGAAATGGCCGTGCGTCAACAACACGCCCACGGGGGTGAGCCCGTGTTCGTCCAGCTGCTTGCGCACCGGCTCGACGGCATCCTGGCCCGGGTCCACCACTACGCAGTCGCCGCCCTCGTGCGGTGCGAGCACGTAGCAGTTCGCCTGGAGCTGTCCGACGGGGAAACCAACAACAAGCACGGAGTGCTACCTCTTCAGCGTTCGGGGACGTGCGACCGGGGGCCCGCGGCGTGTAAGAACCTGCCGCACCACTGGCCGACGGGCCACCCGGATCACTGCAGTGCTCCCAGCCTAGTCGTGCGGTCTCACAGTTTTCGCACACCGGGCCGTTCTACACTCCCCGAAAACGTGATCCCGTGTTGTTTCCTCGGGACGAAGCCGACCGACCCCGACCGCGGAGTGGGAACAGGTGTCCAGCAACGAACAACGTCGCCAGGCGGCCAAGAGCAAGCTCGAGCGTCAGCTCGCCCGCAGGGAGGAGCAAGCCCGCAAACGCAGGACCGTGGCGGTGACCACCACGATCGTCGTGGTGATCGCGGCCGTGGTGGGGGTTTACTTCCTCACCCGTACGGCCGAAGGAGGCGACAACGCCGCGAGTGCTCCACCGAGCTCCACGACGACCTCCGAACAGTCGAACTCGGAACAGATATCCATACCGACCGAACTCGCACCCGCTCCGAGCCGCCCCGAACCGCTGCCGAACCAGGTCTCCTGCACCTACCGTTCGAAGGGGGAGCCCGCCAAGCCGGTGGAGCCCCCCGAGGACGGCGAGGTCTCCTCGCAGGGAACCGTGCAGGCCACGATCGAGGCGAACGTGGGCACCATCCCGATCACGTTGGACCGCTCGCTGGCCCCCTGCACGGTCAACAGCTTCGTTCACCTGGCCGAGTCCGGGTTCTACAACGACACCCCCTGTCACCGCATCTCCACCTCGGGGCTGCAGATGCTGCAGTGCGGTGACCCGACGGGCAAGGGCACCGGCGGTCCCGGATACCAGTTCGACGACGAGACCTACTCCGACATCCAGTACGGACGCGGGTACCTGGCGATGGCCAACTCGGGTGCCGACACCAACGGCAGCCAGTTCTTCATCGTGTACGGCGAGGCACCGCTGCAGTCCAACTACACGGTGTTCGGCACCGTGTCGAAGGAGGGCCTGCAGGTGGTCGACGAGGTCGCGCGGGCGGGCCACGACGGTGCCTTCTCGAGCGCGGGTGGCGGCCACCCGAACAAGAAGGTGACCTTCGAGAAGGTGACCGTGAAGTCCTGATCCGGGAAACCCCGATCCGGGTACTCCGGCCCCGGAACCCCTGGGCCGGAGTACCGGGGAACACCCGTGCGGGCGTGGCGCGGCGGCGATTTCTCGCGAAATTGACACCGCCCGGGCCGCACCGCCGAACTGGGCGTCAATTTCTCGCGAAATCGCCACGCCGCTGAGCGAGGACTACCTACTCGATGTCTCCGGACCCGCGGCGAGAGCCCGCGAGAGGTTCCGCTACCCGCACCGCCACGCAGCCGGATCGAACAACGGTCACGCCGCGGAGGTCATGCGGTACACGTCGTACACTCCCTCGATGTTGCGCACGGCCTTGAGGACGTGTCCCAGGTGCTTGGGATCGCCCATCTCGAAGGAGAACCGGCTCACCGCGACGCGGTCCTTGGAGGTGGTCACCGAGGCGGACAGGATGTTGACCTTCTCGTCGGCCAGCACCTTCGTCACGTCCGAGAGCAACCGGTGCCGATCCAACGCCTCGACCTGGATGGCCACCAGGAACACCGAGGAGTTCGACGGGGCCCAGTAGACCTCCACCAACCGTTCGGGCTTGGAGCGCAGGTCGTCCGCGTTGTTGCAGTCGGTGCGGTGCACGCTGACGCCACCGCCGCGCGTGACGAAGCCGAGGATCTCGTCACCGGGCACCGGGGTGCAGCAACGCGCGAGCTTCGCCCAGACCTCACCCGCGTTGGCGCCCTCCACCCGCACACCGGAATCGCCGGAGCTGCGGCGCTGCTGCTGCACCGTGGAGGGGGTGGAGCGTTCCGCGATCTCGTCCTCGGCCTGTTCCACCCCGCCGAACGAGGCGACCAGCCGCTGCACCACGTGGTGCGCCGAGACCTGTCGTTCCCCCACCGCCGCGTACAACGCGGTCACATCGGTGTAGTGCAGTTCCTTGGCCACGGATCCGATGGAGTCGGCCGAGACCAGCCGCTGCACCGGCAGCCCCAGCCTGCGCAGCTCCTTGGCGATGGCCTGCTTGCCGGACTCGATCGCCTCCTCGCGCCGCTCCTTGGCGAACCACTGCTTGATCTTGGTCTTGGCACGCGGCGAGGCGACGAAGGAAAGCCAGTCCCTGCTCGGACCGGATCCCTCGGCCTTGGAGGTGAAGATCTCGACGACCTCGCCGTTCTCCAGCTTGCGTTCGAGCGCGACGAGTCTGCCGTTGACCCTGGATCCGATGCAGCGGTGCCCCACCTCGGTATGCACCGCGTAGGCGAAGTCGACCGGCGTCGATCCCGCCGGAAGTGTGATCACGTCACCCTTGGGGGTGAATACGAAGATCTCTCTGGTGTTGAGATCGTAACGCAGCGACTCCAGGAACTCCCCTGGGTCCGCGGCCTCCCGCTGCCAGTCGAGCAGCTGGCGCATCCAGGCCATCTCGTCGATCTCGACACCGGCGCCGCCTCGACCGCGCGCCTTGGTCTCCTTGTAGCGCCAGTGGGCCGCGATGCCGTACTCGGCGGTACGGTGCATCTCCTCGGTACGGATCTGCACTTCCAGCGGCTTGCCCTCGGGGCCGATCACCGTGGTGTGCAGCGACTGGTACACCCCGAACTTGGGCTGGGCGATGTAGTCCTTGAACCGGCCGGGCATCGGCTGCCACAGCGCGTGCACCACACCCATCGCGGCGTAGCAGTCCCGCACCTGGTCGACGAGGATGCGCACTCCGACCAGATCGTGGATGTCGTCGAAGTCGCGGCCCCGCACGATCATCTTCTGGTGGATCGAGTAGTAGTGCTTGGGACGTCCCTCCACCTTCGCGGAGAGCCGCGCCGCGTCCAGGTTCGACGACAACTCGTCGACCACGGTGCGCAGGTAGGTGTCCCTGGAGGGCGCGCGGTTGGCCACCAGCCGCACGATCTCGTCGTACTTCTTGGGCTGCAGGATCGCGAAGGCCAGGTCCTCGAGCTCCCACTTGATGGTGGCCATGCCCAGCCGATGGGCCAGCGGGGCGAGCACCTCCAGGGTCTCGCGCGCCTTGCGCACCTGCTTCTCCGGCGGCAGGAACCGCATGGTGCGCATGTTGTGCAACCGATCGGCGAGTTTGATCACCACGACGCGGGGGTCGCGGGCCATCGCGATGACCATCTTGCGGATGGTCTCGGCCTCGGCGGCGTTTCCCAGCTTGACCTTGTCGAGCTTGGTGACGCCGTCGACGAGGTGGGAGACCTCCTCACCGAAGTCGGACCGCAGCCGGTCCAGCGGGTAGTCGGTGTCCTCGACGGTGTCGTGCAGCAACGCGGCCACCAGCGTGGTGGTGTCCATGCCCAGCTCGGCGAGGATGGTCGCCACCGCGAGCGGGTGCGTGATGTAGGGATCGCCGGACTTGCGCTGCTGGTCGCTGTGCTGTTCCTCGGCGATGTCGTAGGCGTACTGCAGCAACGCCAGATCGGCCTGCGGGTGCATCTCGCGGTGCACCGAGGCCAACGGCTCGAGGACCTGCTTGACCTGGGTAGGACGCTGCGCGGTGATGCGCCGGGCCAACCGCGCGCGAACCCGCCGAGTGGCCGAGGCGGGCCGCTGCGCGGCAGAGTCCGCCCCGCTCGCGGGAGACTCGACTTCTTGGCTCACAGCACGCTCCCGGGTGTTCGAGGATCCGCTCGGCCCGGGTCGGTTCTCCGCACGCGAGAACGCCCGTGGCGCTCGGTGCGGCGACCCGGACATCGAGCATAACGCTACGAACCCCGTGCGCCTTCCCGGGAGGGGCGACGCCGCGCCGAGCGGTCCCGACGCGGCTGTGAGCCGAAACCACGGATGATCGGCCGCGCCGATCACCGGGCGGCACGATCACAGGGCGGCACGATCAGCAGTACACCGATCACCGCGGACACGGATCACATCAGGAGCCGGCCCGCGATGATCGACGCTCGGTCACCGCCGCTTGCGTCCGGCGGAACGCCGTCCCGCTTTCCCCGAAGGCTGTGCCCCGCCGGAACCGGCGGCACCCGCACCGGCCAGTTTCGCACCACCCGTCCCGTTGGTCCCGGCACGAGCGGGACGCGTCTTCCCGGTCGTGCTCACCTCGGACTCGGAGTCGGACTGGTCATCGGTGGTGGTCCCGTTGACCGTGGCGGTCCCGTCACTGCCCCGGTTGCGCCTGCGCTGGGCGACCTTGTCGGCGTGTACGCGGTACTTGGACTCGCGCATCTTCAGGTCGACCAGCAGCGGAGTGGCCAGCAGCAGCGAGGAGAGCACACCCGCCAGCATGCCGACGCCCTGCACCAGCGCGAGGTCCCGCAGCACGCCCACACCCAGCAGGCCGGCGCCGACGACCAGCAGGCCGAGTACCGGCAGCAGCGCGATCACCGAAGTGTTGATCGAACGCATCAGGGACTGGTTGACGGCCAGGTTGGCCGCCTCGGGATAGGTGCGCCTGGTAGTGCTCAGCAGCCCGGTGGTGTTCTCCTTGACCTTGTCGAAGACCACGACCGTGTCGTACAGCGAGAAACCGAGGATGGTGAGCAGACCGATCACCGTGCTGGGACTGACCTGGAACCCGGTCATCGAGTAGATGCCCGCGGTGACGAGCACGTCGTGCAGCAACGCCACCAGGGCGCCGACCGCCATCCACCGCTCGAAGTAGAACGCCAGGAACGCGGTCACCAGCACGAGGAACACGGCCAGGGCGATCAACGCCTGCTGGGTGATCTCGCTGCCCCAGGTGCCGCTGACGGCGCTGTCGCTGATCGCGTCCGCGCTGGGCTGACCGTCGGTTCCCAGCGGTTGCAGATCCTGGAACAGGGCCGACTTGACCTTGACCAGGTCGGCCTGCGACAGCTTCTCGGTGTTGATCTGCAGCGTCTGGCTGTCACCGCTGCCCACCAGCTGCACCGAGGACGGCTCGGAGCCGAGCGCCTGCTGGAAGGAGTCCTCGGCCTCCTCGGTGCTGATCTCGCCGGAGGCGCCCTGCGCGGGCATCGAGATGTTGGTCCCGCCCTCGAACTCGATGCTGAGGTTGAAGCCCTTGACACCGACGAAAAGGGCGGAGACCAGCATCAGCAGCCCGAGGACGACGTACCAGTACTTGCGCTTGCCGACGATGTCGAAAGCACCGGTACCGGTGTAGAGCCGTTGCAGCACCCCACGCTTGGCCTCGGTGCCGCTCGCGTCGGTCGCGGCGGGATCGCTCCCGTTGCTGCCGGTCGTGTCCACGACTCACGCCTCCTTCGGAGTGCCGTTGGAGGCACTCTGCTGCCGGTTGACGCCCTTACGCTGTGCCCTGGCGCGTTCGCCCATCCGCTGGACCGCGCCGAGACCGGTCAGCCCCGGGCGGGAGAGGAACTTGCTGCGCGAGGCCAGCGCCACCAGTGGGTGGGTGACCAGGAAGACGACGATCAGGTCCAGCACCGTCGACATCCCGAGCGTGAAGGCGAAGCCCTTCACCTGGCCGACCGCGAGCAGGTACAGCACGCCCGCCGCGAGGAAGCTGACCGCGTCGGCCGAGAGAATCGTCCGTCGGGCACGGGCCCAGGAACGCGGCACCGCGGACCGGAACGTTCTGCCCTCACGTATCTCGTCCTTGAGTCGTTCGAAGAAGACGATGAACGAGTCGGCGGTGATACCGATCGCGATGATGAAACCGGCCATGCCCGGCAGGTCGAGCGTGAACCCGATCCAGCGGCCGAACAGCACCAGCACGCCGTAGACGACCGCACCGGACAGCACCAGCGAGAGGATCGTCAGCAATCCCAGCAGCCGGTAGTAGAGCAGGCAGTAGACCGCCACGAGGATCAGTCCGATGCCGCCCGCCAGCAACGCGGCCTGCAACGAGGCGATTCCCAGCGTCGGCGAGACGGTCTCGGCTGTGGACTGGTCGAACGCGAGTGGCAGCGCACCGTACTTGAGCGTGTTGGCGAGGTTGTTGGCCGTCTCCTGGTTGAAGTTGCCGGAGATCGAGGTGGTTCCGCCGACGATCGCGTCGTTGATGGACGGGGCGGAGACCACCCGGTTGTCGAGCACGAAGGCCACCTGCTCACCCACGTTCTGCGAGGTGAAGTCGGCCCAGGTGTTCTTGCCCTGGTTCTTGAACTCCAGGTTTACGGTCCACTCCGCCTTGCGCTGCCCCGGTGGGGAGGAGTTGGCGTCGCTGATCTGGGTGCCGGGAATCAGTACCGGGTCGAGGATGTACTTGCGCTGACCGTCGTCACCGCAGGTCACCAGCGGGCGTTCGGGGTCGGCGTTGCCGCGCAGCGGGTCGGGCGCGTTGCAGTCCAGCGTCAGCAGCGCCTGCCGCTGCATGGTCGGGTTCTTGCTCTGCCGCAGCTGCTTGGCCTGCTCGATCCGTTCGGCCCTGGTCAGCTGGTCCCCGCTCTGCTGGTTACCGTTCTGCTGGCCGTCGGACTGCTGCTCACCATCGCCGGACTGGGAGTTCTCGTCCGGTTGGTCCTGCGCCGGAGCCTGCCGCGAGCCCACCGCCTGTGGCGTGGTGTCGGAGGACTGCTCCCCGGATCCGCTCGACCCGTTGTTCTGGCCGGACTGATCGCCCTGGCCGGAGTCCCCGTTCTGCCCCGACTGGTCGCCCTGCCCCGACTGGTTACCCTGGCCGGGTTGATCGCCCTGCCCGGGCTGGTTGCCCTGCAACGCGCTGACCGGAACGACCTGGTTGACCTTGCGCAGATTCAGTTCCGCGGTCTGCCCGAGCCGCTTGGCTTGCTCACCGTCCTTGCCGGGCACCGTGATCACCAGGTTGGTGCCGTCGACGGTCACCTCGGAGCCGCTGACACCGAGCCCGTTCACGCGCTGCTCGATGATCTCGCGAGCCTGCTGCAACGACTCGTCGGTGGGGGGTTTACCGTTGGGGGTCCGCGCCGTGAGCGTCACCCGGGTACCGCCCTGCAGGTCGATGCCCAGCTCCGGAACTGGTTTGCGGTCACCGGTGAAGAACACAAGGCTGTATATGCCCAGCAGAATCGCCACGAAGGCCAGCAGATAACGCGCCGGCCGGATCTGCCCGCGTGGAGGTGCCACGTTAGGTCCGTCTCCTCGTCCGGGGTCGGTGCCGAAGGTCCGGCAGTCGTCCAAAGCCGCCGTCGCGCCCGGCCTTCACGGTGCCGACACCGCACGTGGCTGACGCGACAACGGCGTCCAGTTTGACAGGTCACATCCCGACGGCGTCGCGCAGGTACTGAATCGTGATCCACTCGCCGGACACGGCACGGGTGATCGGCACCGCACGTCCCGGTGGTGCTCCCACGCACGGCGGGGGCATCTCCGGAATGAGCGAATGATCGACACTACCGTGCGGCGGGCGGCACGCTCGGCGGCGACGCGGGAGTCGCCGCCGAAAGCACGCGCCGGACCTCACCGCACGACCTCGAACGGACCGTCGAACGCGACCCTCATTGAGTTTTCGCCTCATTGAGTTTTCGCTGTCCGCCCCGGCGGTACCCGCGGCGCGGAACCCGCCGTCCGCCGTCACTCGCGGTGACCACGACGCGGCGATCCACTTCGCCACGTGTGCGGCTTCCTCGTGGGAGCGCGACGCGGCAGACCGCACGACCACGCGGGCCGAGCGAGTGGTCAGCCCGACGCCTTCCGCGCCGAGAGACACTCCCCCGGTTGCCGCCGGGCGGAAAATCCCGGTCAGCCCGTCTTCTGGGTCTCCGCGTTCTGGGTCTCGGTCTTCTGGGTATCCGCGTTCTCGGTGACGTCGGAGTCCTCGTCCGAGGAAGTCCGCTCCGAGGAGTCGACAACGTCCTCGTCGTTGTCATCCTCGTCGAGCTCGTCCTCGTCGACCTCGGTGTCGACCCGCTCACGGATCGCCTGACGCAGCCAGGTCGTGACCACACCGTCGGCGATCTCGAGTTCGATCGAATCGTCCTCGGTCTCGACCACGGTGCCGAACAATCCGGAGGTGGTCATCACTCGGTCACCGACCGTCAGCGAGTTCTGCAGCTTCTGCTGCTCACTCATCGCCTTGCGCTGCTTGCGCATCTGGAAGAACAGCAGCGCCGCGAAGGCGACGAACAGAATCGGGATCAAATACTCTGTCGACAATCTTGCTCCATCCACGGACGTCACCCGGACAGCGCGGCGACCGCGACAACGGAGCCGTGCCCCACCGGCGCCCGGACTATTCGGATGTACCGCCCCCCAGTGTGCCAGGTTCACCAGCACATAACCGCCCCTGCCCTGCCGGTGGGCACACCGACCCGGACGGATCGACCAGTGATGCAGCGCACAACGTCGCGTCCGGTTCGAGAGCCCACCGGCAGGGTTCCAGGACCGAACCGCTCAGCGCAGCACTCCCGAAAAGCCCGGGATCACTCGTCGAACAACCCGGGTTCCACGGGCTCGGGTTCGGCCACGGGCGCCGCACCGAAGGCGTTCGCCGGTGCCACCATGCCGAGATGCTGCCAGGCCGCGGCGGTGGCGACCCGCCCACGCGGTGTCCGGGCCAACATGCCGGCACGGACCAGGTACGGCTCGCACACCTCCTCGATGGTGCTCTGCTCCTCGCCCACGGCCACCGACAGCGTCGAGGCACCCACCGGTCCGCCCCCGAACGAGCGGGCCAGTGAACCGAGCACCGCCCGGTCGAGGCGGTCGAGTCCGAGCTCGTCCACGTCGTAGACCTCCAGCGCGGCGCGGGCCACCTCGACGGTGACCACTCCGTCGGAGCGCACCTCGGCGTAGTCGCGGACCCGCCGCAGCAGCCGGTTGGCGATACGCGGCGTCCCCCGGCACCTCCGGGCTATCTCGGTGGCACCGTCCGGGCGCAGGTCCACACCGAGAATCCCGGCCGAACGGTTGATGACCTCCTCCAACTCGGCGGGTTCGTAGAACTCCATGTGCGCGGTGAACCCGAACCGGTCCCGCAACGGGCCGGTCAGCGACCCCGATCGCGTGGTCGCCCCCACCAGGGTGAACGGGGCGATGTCCAGCGGGATGCTGGTGGCACCCGGCCCCTTGCCGACGACGACGTCTACCCGGTAGTCCTCCATCGCCAGGTAGAGCATCTCCTCGGCGGGGCGCGCCATGCGGTGTATCTCGTCGATGAACAGCACGTCCCCGGCGGTGAGGTTGGACAGCATCGCTGCCAGGTCCCCCGGACGTTCCAGCGCCGGGCCCGAGGTCACCCTGATGGCAGAGCCCAGTTCGGTCGCCAGGATCATGGCCAGGCTGGTCTTGCCGAGCCCCGGTGGCCCCGCGAACAGGATGTGGTCGGGCTGCTCCCCCCTTCCGAGGGCACCTTGCAGCACCAGGCGCAGCTGCTCGCGGACGCGCTGCTGGCCCACGAAGTCGTCGAGCTTGCGCGGGCGCAGGCTCGCGTCGATCTCCTGTTCACCGTTGGCGCGGTGCGGCGAGAGGGTTCCCTCGGAGGCATCCGTCGCGTCCGGGGTCTCGGCTTCCGGCTCCACCGGCCCGTCCTCGTGCATCGTTTCCTCAGAACTTCGCTCGTGCCACTTTCGATTGTCGCGCCGCGGTGTTCCCGGCCCGCACTACTTGGGACCGAGAGCGGCCAGGGCCTTGCGCAGCACGGTGGAGGTGTCGGTCTCGCCGCCGTTCTCGGCCAGCACCGCGTTGACGCTCTGCTCCGCCTGTTTCGCGGAGAACCCGAGTCCGACCAGGGCCTCGCTGACCTCGGAGCGGATACCGGCGGTGTCCACGACGGCGCCCCCGGGAGCGGCACCCGCCTCCGCGGTCGCCCACGCGGGGTCGGTACCGGGCTGGACGGACAGCGCCGCCACCTTGTCCCGCAGCTCCAGGGTGAGCCGTTCGGCGTTCTTCTTGCCGATTCCGGGAACACGGGTCAGCGCCCCGATGTCGCCCTGGCTCAGCGCGTCGCGCAGTTGGGCGGGGTCGAGCACCGCCAGCGCGGCCAGCGCCAGCCTCGGTCCCACACCCGACGCGGTCTGCAGCAGCGTGAACAGGTCGCGGGCCTGCGCGTCGGCGAACCCGTAGAGCGTCAGCGAGTCCTCCCGCACTATCAGCGAGGTGGCCAGGTTCGCCTCGGAGCCGCGTCGCAGCCCACCCAGCGTCGCCGGTGTCGCGTACACGGCCATTCCCACGCCGCCGACCTCGATCACCGCGTGATCCAGTCCGACCGAAAGCACCTCACCCCGCACCGAAGCGATCATCGGTGGTTCCCCCTTGTACCGGACGAGTCTCGTGCTGCCTGCCGCAGCCGCTGTTGATGATTGCGCGCGAGTTCGGCCGCGCGCTGCTCCGCCTCGGCGAGCCTGCCGACCATGGGAGCCCGCCAGAGATGACAGAGTGCCAGTGCCAGCGCGTCGGCCGCGTCGGCGGGTTTCGGTGGGCTCGACATGCCCAGTACCTTGCTCACCATCGCGGTGACCTGTCGCTTGTCGGCCTTCCCGGAACCGCTGATGGCGGCCTTGACCGAACTCGGGGTGTGGAAGGCCACCTGGATGTCCCGCCGAGCGGCGGCCAGCGCCACGATGCCGGACACCTGCGCGGTTCCCATGACCGAGCGCACGTTCTGCTGACTGAAGACCCGTTCGATCGCCACGACTTCCGGTTCGTGCCGGTCGATCCACTCCTCCACCCCGTCGGCGATGGCCACGAGGCGCCGGGGAAGCTCGTCGTCCACGGGGCTGCGCACCACACCGACACCGAGACAGCTCACCCCGCGCCGCTGCCCGCCCTCGACGACACCGACTCCGCAGCGTGTCAGTCCCGGATCGACTCCCAGTATGCGCACACCCTCATCCTCTCGCGCGAGCCCGCTTTGAACACGCGTTCGAATGATAACGGCAGGCCGGACGCTCCCGACCACGGCGACACGCACGCCTCATCTCCCGGGCGAGGACGGAACGGCCGGACGAGGCGGCGCGGCCGGGGAATCAGCCGGGCAGGCTCGCACGCAACGTGAACAGCAGGGGGATGCGCGGGGCGCCACGCGACAGGCGGTACCAGTGAGCGTCCCGGGTGCCGCTCGGCCAGGGGATCCAGGGAGTGCTGTCGTGCTCGTGCAGCGCCTCGATGCGCATCCCCGCGCCGGTCACGGCACGGCTTCACGCAGCGGCCGCACGGTCGTGTCCAACGATTTCTCGGAGCACCCGGCGGATTCGGCAGTGGGATCCTCAGGCGCCGTCGTGGCCGGGTTTCCAGCTCTCCGGAGCACCACTTCGGGTCAGTACCGGCTGGTAGGCGGCGAAGCCCTCGGGAGCGCGCTCCGACCAGGGGAACAGCCCGGTGTCCGGTGTGGGTAACAGCAGCTGCAGCGCGGGGAAGTCGTCGTCGCCGTAAACCAGCATCGCGCTTCCCAGGTACTCCGGGTAGTACAGTCCGGCCACGCGCTCGAATGTGACGGGCTGTTCGGCCAGGAAGCCCTCGTAGAGCCTGCCGGTGATGAACCGCTCGCCACGGCCGACGCGCTCGACGTAGGTGTCCACCACGCTCCGCCCCACCTGCTCGGGCAGCCCGATCACCACGAGTTCCGGCTTGCCGAACCGCCGCCACGCGCCCACCGAGAAGGAGTAAGGCGCGTGGTCCTCCTCCTCTGGAACGTGCAGTACGGCGGCCCCGTAACGCTCCGAGGTCTCGACCAACCAGCGCCGCAGTCCCTCCGTCGAGTTCGCAGTTCCGGTCATCACGTGTCACCTCTTCGTCGACGGGTTCGTTCCCGGCGCGACCGCGCGTACCCGGCGAGCGCCGCGTCGGGGCGAAGCCTAGTTCACCGGTGGGCGCCGGGGACACGCCGTCGTCGGTCGCGGAACGGGAAGTCCGACGGAAGCCCCGAGTGATCTTGACTTCGAGTTCACTCGAACTCGCATGCTCGGTGGTGCCACGCGAAAGCGCGACAACGGCAAGAACGAGACACCGGGCAGGAACGACACCGCACCCGCACCAATCGGGCACACCCGAGCCGGGGACGAACGGACGACTGGGAGAACATCATGGACACTTCGATCTCGCGGGATCACTTCGAGCAGGCCTACCGGGAGGGCAACCCGCCGTGGGTGATCGGCGCCCCACAGCCCGCGATCGTCGAACTGGAACGGCAGGGGTGGATCGGTGGTTCGGTGCTGGACCCCGGTTGCGGCGAGGGCGAGCACACCATCCTGCTGACCGAGCTCGGTTACGACGTGCTCGGCGTGGACGGCGCCCGGACCGCCGTGGCGCGGGCACGGGACAACGCGGCCGAACGCGGGGTGGCCGCGCGCTTCGAAGTGGCCGACGCGTTCGATCTCGGCACCGAACCGCGGTTCGACACCGTCGTGGACAGCGCACTGCTGCACGTGTTCGGCGAAGCGGAGCGGCGCCGCTACACCAGGAGCCTGCACGCGGTGTGCGGCCCGGGGGCCGTGGTACACGTGCTCGCACTGTCGGACATCGAGGACGCCGGCGGGCCGCGCCTGAGCGCCGAGCAGGTGCGGAACTCGTTCGGTGACGGTTGGATCATCGATTCCCTGGAGCAGCACGTCTACCGCGGGGTCGCCGGCGAGGAGTACGCCGCACGATTCGACGTCTCGCCCGAGGAGCAGGTCGACACGGCGGCCTGGCTGGCACGGGTCCGCAGGCTCTGAGCGTCCGCGGGCACCGGGCGGGGACCAACCGATCGACCGCTCCCGCCGCACGGGCCGCCGTCGAGCACGCACGGGAACTTCCGGACCGTTGTCCGGAAGTTCCATCCGGCTCACGCCGAGACCTGGGCCATGACCTCGTCGCTGACGTCGAAGTTCGAGTAGACGTTCTGCACGTCGTCGCAGTCCTCCAGCACGTCGATGAGCTTGAAGACCTTGCGTGCGCCCTCGCTGTCCAGCGGCACGTTGACCGACGGCAGGAAGCTGGGCTCAGCGGAGTCGTACTCGATGCCCTCGGCCTGCAGGGCCTTGCGGACGGGCACGAGGTCGCTCGGCTCGCAGAGGATCTCGTAGTTCTCGCCGAGGTCCTCGATCTCCTCGGCGCCAGCCTCCAGCACGGCGCCGAGGACGTCCTCCTCGCTGAGACCGTTCTTGGGCAGGATCACCACGCCACGCCGGTTGAACAGGTAGGCCACCGACCCCGCGTCGGCCATCGAACCGCCGTGCTTGTTCATGGCGGTGCGCACCTCGCCCGCGGCGCGGTTGCGATTGTCGGTCAGGCACTCGATCAGCACGGCCACCCCGTTGGGGGCGTAGCCCTCGTACATGACCGTCTCCCAGTCGGCGCCGCCGGCTTCCTCACCGGCGCCGCGCTTGCGGGCGCGCTCGATGTTGTCCTGCGGTACCGAGGACTTGCGCGCCTTCTGCATGGCGTCGAACAGCGTGGGGTTGGCCTCCGGGTCGCCCCCACCCGTACGCGCGGCGACCTCGATGTTCTTGGTCAGCTTCGCGAAGAGCTTGCCGCGCTTGGCGTCGAGGGCGGCCTTCTTGTGCTTGGTCGTGGCCCACTTGGAGTGGCCGCTCATTTGTCCTCCGTGGTATCAGGTCGTACCGGGCCGGTATGCCCGCTGTTCTCGTTGATCATCCGCACGAACAGTCGGTGCACGCGGTCGTCACCGTTGACCAGCTCGGGATGGAAAGCCGTGGCGAGCACCGGTCCCTGCCGAACCGCGACGATGGTACCCGCACCCGTCTCCGCCGGTCGTCCGTCCGGCGGCCCGGCGGGAGACGGCACGCTGGCCAGCACGGTCACATCGGCGCCCGCTTTCTCTACGAGGGGGGCCCGAATGAACACGGCGCGCAACGCCGGGCCTTCGATCCCGGCGAAGTCGAGATCCGCCTCGAAGGAATCCACCTGCCGCCCGAAGGCGTTGCGGCGGACGACCACGTCCAGCGCCCCCATCGAGCGGACGCCGGGACTGCCCCGAACCTCGGAGCGGTCGTCGAGCACGCTGTCCGCGAGCAGCACCATGCCCGCGCAGGACCCGTAGGCGGGCATACCTTCCCGCAGCCGCGCACGCAGCGGCTCGAAGAGTTCGAAGGTGTCCAACAACCGCGTCATGGTGGTCGATTCCCCGCCCGGCAGCACGAGGGCGTCGACCCGGGCGAGTTCCTCGGGACGACGCACCGGGCACGCGGTCACCCCGATGCGCCGCAGCGCGGCGAGATGCTCGGCGACGCCGCCCTGCAGGGCGAGCACGCCGACGACCGGTTGAGCTGGGTTCACACCACGATTGTCCGGCAGTCGCGCGAACGGGCAACGTCCGGGTCAGCTCCGTCCCGCCCCGTGCCCGCTCGGTGTCGGTTCCCGCACGGGAAGAATCGCCGGGCGGTCGCACCGAACGAGCGGCGGGCGGCCACCCAGCGATCACGAGAAACCGCGGCGGACCCACCCGCGAACCGTCGCGACGTTCACAGGGCGCGCAGCCCGGCCGTGACACCGGCCGCGACGAGCACCACGACCACGAAGGGCGCCCGGCGCCATGCCAGCACACCACCCACGAGCACCCCGATCACGCGGGGCCAGCCCGCGAACGAACCCGACTCGTAGCACGCGCTGACGGCCACGAACGCGGCGAGCAGCGTCACCGCGGCCACGGAGAGCAGCCACCTGCCGCGTTCGGAGACGCGCAGTCTGCCGCGCAGCAGCGGCCCCGCCGCACGCATCGCGTAGGTCCCGGCGGCCAGTGCCAGTACCAGGCCGAGTGTCATACCGCTTCCCCTTCCGAGACGTAGGCTCCCCGCCTCGCGCCCGGTACGGGCAGCAGTGCGGCGGCGGTGCCGAGCAGTGCGACCAGCACCGCGAGCCCCTCGTCCAGCAGTGGGACGGTGAGCACGGCGAGCAGACAGCCGAGCAGCACGGCACGCGCGGTCGGACGGTCCCGCACGGCGGGCAGCACGAGGGTGAGCAGCCCGGCGGGCAGCGCGGCGTCGAGCCCGAACAGCTGGGGATCGCCGAGACCGCGTCCCAGCAGCCCGCCCAGCAGTACCGAGGGCGCCCACACGGCGTAGAGCGTCGTCCCCGCCACCCAGTAGGCACGCCGCCTGCGGCGCGGCTCGGATTCGGCCAGTGCGAAGGCCACGGCCTCGTCGACCAGCAGGTGACTCCCGAGCAGTCTGCGTCCGAGACCGCCGTCGAGGACGTCGCCCATCGCCAGCCCGTAAGGCAGATGCCGGGCGTTGAGCAGCCAGCCGCCCAGCAGCACGGTCAGCGGTGCTGCTCCGGCGGTGGCCAGGCCCACGACCAGGAACTCGGAACCGCCCGCGAAGACGAGGGCGGCCATTACCGTGACCAGCCACAGCGGGGCTCCGCTCGATACCGCGATGGCGCCCAGCGAGGCCCCCACCACGACGAGCGCGAGGGCCATGGAGGCCACGGCGGGCAGTAATCGAGCGGTGTCGGAAGCGCGGTCCGTTCTTTTGGGCGAACGCATCGTTTCCTAGAATGAACAAAACGAACTTCGTTCGTCAAGACGAACGGTCGGTAGTCCAGAAGGAACGGCTATGCGGGGATCCGAGACCGAGGCGATCGAGACGATCTCGATCGCGCTGCGCCACCACCGCGAACGCGCGGGAATCTCGCTGTCCGAGCTGGCGAAGCGAGCCGGAGTGGCCAAATCGACGCTGTCGCAGCTGGAATCCGGGGAGGGAAACCCGGGAGTGGAAACGCTGTGGGCGCTGGCCGTCGCGTTGGACGTGCCGTTCAGCAGGCTCGTGGAGCTGCCGACTCCCCACACGAGGGTGATCCGAGCGGGACAGGCTCCCAAGATCCGGGCGGAACACGCCGGCTTCGCGGCGGGGCTGCTGTCCGCCTGCCCCGCCGGGGCGAGCCGGGACATCTACGAGATCGCCCTGGAGGCCGGGGAGATCCGACGGGCGGAACCGCACCAGCCGGGCACGGTCGAGCACCTGATCGTGGTGTCGGGAAGCATGCGCGGCGGCCCCGCCGACGAGCCCGCCGAACTCGAACCGGGCGATTACACCACGTTCTCCGGAGCGGTGCCGCACCTCTACCAGGCCGTGGGCGGTCCGACCACGGCGGTGCTGCTGATGGAGCACTCCTGAGCCGGTGCTCGTGGGTCCGTACGGGGAACCGCCACGGGAACGCCCGGAAAGCGGACCGGAACCGGCGCGACGGTTCCCCGAGACTATCGAGGTGCGGTGTCACCAGCCGCGCTGGGCGTAGTGCTGCTCCTCCGGAAGGTCGTCGACGTTGATGCCGACCATCGCCTCACCGAGCCCGCGGGAGACCTTCGCGACCAGCTCGGGATCGTCGTAGAGGGTGGTGGCCTTGACGATGGCCTCGGCGCGCGCCGCCGGATCCCCCGACTTGAAGATGCCCGAGCCGACGAAGACTCCCTCGGCACCCAATCTGCGCATCATCACCGCGTCGGCAGGGGTGGCGATCCCGCCCGCGGTGAACAGCACCACCGGCAGCTCGCCGGTGCGCGCGACCTCGCGCACGAGCTCCACCGGCACCCGCAGTTCCTTGGCGGCGGCGTAGAGCTCGGTGCCGTCCAGCACCGACAGCCTGCGGATGTCCGCGCGGATCCGCCGCATGTGCCGGGTCGCCTCGACGACGTTGCCGGTGCCGGCCTCTCCCTTGGACCGGATCATCGCCGCGCCCTCCGAGATCCGGCGCAACGCCTCGCCGAGGTTGGTCGCACCGCACACGAACGGCACCGTGAAGGGCCACTTGTCGATGTGGTTGTCCTCGTCGGCGGGGGTGAGCACCTCGGACTCGTCGACGTAGTCCACCCCGATCGACTGCAGCACCTCGGCCTCGACGAAGTGGCCGATACGTGCCTTGGCCATGACCGGGATGGACACGGAACGCACGATGCTGTCGATCATCTCGGGGTCGGACATCCGGGCGACACCCCCCTGGGAGCGGATGTCGGCGGGCACGCGTTCCAGCGCCATGACCGCGACCGCCCCGGCCTCCTCGGCGATCCTCGCCTGTTCCGGCGTGACGACATCCATGATCACGCCGCCCTTGAGCATTTCCGCCATGCCTCGCTTGACACCGTCGGTTCCGGTCGCCTGGGTGCCGGCGGACGGGCTGGTCGTGTCGCCGTTGGTCACGTTCGATCCTTTCGCGCGGTTGACTCCCGGCACGTGGTTTCCGGGAAGAGCTCGCCCCGAGCCCCGGTGACGTGCCGGGCACGGCGTGCCGACCGTCGTCCGAAGGGCTCGGCGGTGCTGCCCGAACCCAGCAGGGCTGCCCGAACACGACGGTGTGCCGACACACGCCGGGTGGGGTCGACAGGACCGAGCCTAGGAGCGATCGCGGCACGGCGAACGGGCCACTGAGTCGCTTTCTCATCAGTCCACTTTCGGCGCGCGAGCGACTCACGAGCCGCCGTGCGCACGGGTTCGACCTTGCGGAGTCCTCCCAGCGGGTGTGTGCTCGGCACCACATCCGAGTCCGGTGTGCGACGCGGCAGGGGGCAGTGATGGGGAACAAGCGCACGGGCAACGGGCAGGCTCAGTCGGTACCGGCGGCGACCGATCCCGCCGCCGTCCGCAACGTGGTGCTGGTGGGTCCGTCCGGTTCCGGCAAGACCACGCTGGTGGAACGGTTGCTGGCGACCACATCGACCATCAGCAGACGCGGCTCGGTCACCGAGGGAAGCACGGTCTGCGACCACGAGACGGCGGCGGTGGAACAGCAGCGTTCCGTCGGCATGGCGGTGGCTCCGCTGTGGCATCGCGAAACCAAGATCAACCTTGTGGACACACCGGGATACGCCGACTTCATCGGCGAGCTGCGCGCGGGACTGCGCGCGGCCGACGCGGCGCTGTTCGTCGTGGCCGCCACCGAGGAGGTGGACTCCGCGACTCGGACGATATGGCAGGAGTGCGACAGGGTCGGCATGCCCAGAGCGGTACTGATCTCACGCATGGACCAGCCGCGCGCGGACGCCACGGCGGCGATCGACTCCTGCGTGGCCGCTTTCGGCAGCGGGGTGGTTCCGCTGTACCTGCCGCGCCACCACGGTGGATCGCCGACCGAGCTGTTCGGGCTGCTCACCGGTAGCAGCTACGACTACTCGCAGGGCAGCACACCGATAGTGCGAGCCAGCGCCGAACCGCCGGACGAGTCGACCAGGGCGGGCCGGGACCGACTGCTGGAGGGAATCATCGCAGGTAGCGAGGACGAGACCCTGCTGGAGCGTTACCTGGGCGGCGAGAGCATCGAGGAGGCGACGCTGGTCAGTGACCTGGAGACGGCGGTGGCCCGCGGCGGGCTGCACCCGGTGATCCCGGTCTCGGCCGAGACCGGGATCGGGATGACCGAACTGCTGGACGGCATCGTTCGGGCCTTCCCCTCCCCGCTGGAGCACGTGCTCCCGGAGTTCACCGATCCGCACGGGGACAATCCCCGCCGGTTGGAGTGCGATCCGAACGGACCGCTGGCGGCGGAGGTGGTGCACACCTCGGTGGACGCCTACGTGGGGCGGATCTCGGTGCTGCGCGTGTTCTCCGGAACGCTGTCGCCGGACCGTCCGGCACACGTGTCCGGTCACGGCCTGGCGGAACGGGGACACCCCGATCACGACTCCGCCGAACGCATCGGCCACATCCACAGCCCGCTGGGCGCCGGCCTGCGCGAGGTGCCGTACTGCGTGGCGGGTGACCTGTGCGCGCTGACCAAGCTGACGTCGGCCGAGACCGGCGACACCGTCTCCGACCCCAGGGACCCGCTGCTGCTGCAGCCGTGGGACATGCCCGACCCGCTGCTGCCGATGGCCGTCACCGGGCACGGCGACGACGACGCGCTCGCCCGCAACCTCAACCGGCTGCTGGCCGCCGACCCCACGCTGCGGCTGGACCGCTCCACCGAGACGCACCAGATGGTGCTGTGGTGCATGGGCGAGGCACACGCCGAGGTGATCCTGCAGCGGTTGCGGGAGAACGGTGTGGACGTGGACACCGAACCGGTGCGGGTGGCCTTCCGGCAGACCTTCCGCGGCCCCGCGAAGGGACACGGCAGGCACGTCAAGCAGTCGGGCGGGCACGGGCAGTACGCGGTCTGCGACATCGAGGTGGAGCCGTTGGAGCGCGGGGCGGGGTTCGAGTTCGCCGACCGGATCGTCGGTGGTGCCGTCCCGAAGCAGTTCATCGCCAGTGTCGAGAAAGGGGTCCGGGCCCAGCTGGAGCGCGGGATCGAGCCGGAGTGCCCGATAGTGGACCTGCGGGTGACGCTGGTGGACGGCAAGACGCACAGCGTGGACTCCTCCGACGCGGCCTTCCAGGCGGCCGGGGCGCTCGCCCTGAAGTCCGCCGCGGAGCGGGCGGGGCTGCTCACGCTGGAACCGGTGGACGAGGTGGAGGTGCACATCCCGGACGATCACCTGGGCGCGGTGCTCGGTGACCTGTCCAGCCGCAGGGGCAGGGTGATCGGCACCGAACCCGAGGACACCGGCTGGACCGTGGTCCGGGCGCACGTGCCAACCACGGAACTGACGCGCTACGCGGTCAACGTGCGCTCGCTGAGCTCGGGCAGCGCCAGCTTCAGCCGCAGCTTCGCGGGCTACGAACCGCTGCCGCGATGAACCGGCCGGGAGGGAGCGTGGACTACCCCCTGTCCCGGAAGGTGTGGCGGTACTCGGTGGGGGTCACGGACAACCTGCGCAGGAAGTGATGCCGGAGCGCGGCGGCGTTGCCGAATCCGCAGCTGTCGGCGACGACTTCGAGGGTGCTGTCGGTGTCCTCCAGCAACCGCTGGGCACGCGCGACCCGTTGCGTGGTGAGCCAGTGATGCGGTGTGGTTCCGGTCTCCGTTCTGAACCGGCGGGCGAAAGTGCGCGGTGACATCCGCGCTCTGCGGGCGAGCTCGGTGACGGTGAGTTCGCGGCGGAGGTTGCGCTGCATCCAATCGAGTACCGGACCCATCGTGTCGGCCGAGGTCGGCACCGGCAGCTCGATGTACTGCGCCTGGCCACCCTCCCGGTGTGGTGGCACGACCATCCTCCGGGCGATGGCGTTCGCGGTACGAGCACCGGACCGCACCCGGACCAGGTGCAGGCACAGATCGATCGCGGCCGCGGTTCCCGCACTGGTGAAGATCGGCGGATTCGCCGTGTAGAGCACCGACTCGTCCACTTCGATCCCGGGGAACCGACTGCGGAAATCGGCCGCCTTGTACCAGTGAACCGCCGCCTTGCCGCCGCCGAGCAGCCCCGCCTCCCCCAGCACGAACACGCCGGAACACAGCGCGGCCGCCCAGGAACCCGCTTCGACCGCCTCCGACAGTGCGTTGCTGACGGAGCGGGAGACCTCCGGCGGAGCGGGTTCGTCGATGGGAGGCACGATCACCAGATCGGCTTCCCGCAGCCGCTCCAAGCCGTGCGTGGCGATCAGCCGGAAACCGCTCTTGGTCCGGACCGGGCTGGTGCTCTCGGAGCACAACGCGAACTCGTACGTCGGAAGCCCCTGCTCGCCGCGGTCCGTGCCGAAGACCTCGCAGGCCACCCCGAGCTCGAACGGAGCCACGCCGTTCTCCACCAGTACCGCCACGTTCCACGAATGAGGCACGAGGCGATTGTGGCAGTAAATCATCGATGAACGACAGATCTGCCACTCGTAGACGTCGCCGGGGCGGCGCATGCTGTCAGGTGTGATCACCCGCTACCAGCGGCCGGCCGGAGCACTCGAAGAGCACGACGGAGGAGAGCGACATGCGACGGTTGAGGGCTTTCTGGCGCGTAATCCGCGAGTTCAACGCCGACAACGTGTGGTTGTGGCAGCGCTACCTGAGCTCGCTGCGGCCGTGGGAAACAACGCGGGACGGCGCGGCGGACGTTCGGATGGAGGTTCGGAAGGACGTTCGGACGGCAGCACCGGACGACGCCGCACGAGGATCGGAACGTCCCGCGAACGCCGAGACACCGACACCTGTCGGCTGAGCCACCGGCCGCCCGGGGCGCTGGAAGCACGACAGGAAATCACGGAGAGCCGCACGGTACCGCGCGACGACCGGCGGGGCGGGCACCGACGTGCCACCGCCTCGCCGGTGCGCGGTACGGGTCGCGCGAAACCAACCGGCCCGGCCGCGTTCCGGACCTTTCGCACGGCGCTCGCCGCGGCAGGACCGACATCGAGGCCACGGAACGACGATACGACTTTGACGGCATTCGAAAATCCGCCGAATGCCCTATTGAAATCACCATAATGTGTAGTTGTGCGGATCGATTTCGGTGCTACCGAGCAGCACTCTCACCACTCGCCGTTATTCGCTATCCGATGCCATGTGGGTGAATTTGATTCGAGTGGCTCCAAATTGCCGCTTGTCACCCTTATGATGTCACTTCGAGACCGGCTGGGAGATCGCTTCGATTGCGAGCGTGGAGGAGCCTATGCCGCCACGTATGGCGGGTAGTGGCGACCGGGACGAGACCGTTGCTCCAGCTGTTCTGGGGGCTGACTACCTGGATCCGGAAGAGAACCGAGAGGGTTCACGAGAAACGTGGGAACGAACTGAGGGGCAACCCTCGTTCCCACCAGTGGTTTACGTGCCGTGCGAAGCGGCTTCGCCGAACAACGGTGAGTTGTCCGTCGATCTAAGGCGAACACGCGACGGGCGCACCGCGTTGTTGGTCTACTCCAGCAACGAGCGTTCGGTGCGGTGCTGTGGCGAGCAACAGCCCTGGGTGGCCGTCCACACCGAGAAGCTGGACGAGCTCGACCGGAGCATCCACTTCGATCTGATCCTGCTCGACGTGGAAATACCCCAGGAGTTCCGACGCTGAGGGAGGTGCGCTTGGATGAGATACGAGGTCGACCCCGAAGAGCTCGACAACCTAGCGGGTTCACTGCACGACGGAAGCGATTTCATCGAGGATCTGGGCAGTGCGCCCGGCATTCCCGACGCGGGCGAGCTCAGTTCCGACATGGGTAAGCTGATGAGCTTGTTCACCGGAGCCGCCGGAGAACTGTCGACCGGAGTGGCCGCTGCCGCTGGTGCTGTCGCGGAAGGCGGCCGCGTCTACGTCGATAACGAGGAATTCGCCGAACAAAATTTGCCACGCGTGGAAGGTTGAGGATACGGCGTGCCGATCGATACCAGAATCGAGGGAAATCCGGAGAGCATTCGGAGCGCCGCCCGTTGGTTGCGTTCGGACCTCTCCGCCGCTGTGCACGACTGCGCTTCGCGGAACAACCGGGTCCGGTCGCGTTCGGAACGAGTCTGGGGCGGTGCTGCCGGGGAGTCGTTCCGAAGCACGTTGGGACGTATCGCCCCCGGAATCGACGAACTGGCCGGCGACATCGACGGCGTGGGCCGTTCCTTCGAACGCTACGCGGACGACCTCCACACCGCTCAGCAGGGGATGCGGCGAGCGAGAGACATCGCAGTCGGAGCGGGGGCTGCGAGTGACCGACACCAAGATCTTCGATCCGGGAGCCGCGCCCGCCGCTCCACGAGAACTGCCCGCCGATGCCACTCCGCAACAGGCACGGGCGCACGATGCCGCTGTCTCGGCACAACAAGCTCACGAGCAGAGAACCGCTGCCTATGCCGAAGCCAGGCAGGAAGCGGACAAGTCCCATTCGCTGTTGCGGGACGCGAAAAAATACGTGGAGAAGTACTGGAGTGATCTCTGGAACAAGAGGTACATCCACGCCACGGATTTCACCAACGGCGTGGTGGGCGGTTTGGTCGCGAGGAACACGAGCATCATGCGGGCGGAAGCGAACCGACTCGATGCCGAAGCCAGGACCGCCGAGTCGCGCTACCTCAAATCACCCGGTGGTAGCACCGAAGCGGAGTTCCAGACTCGACAACAGATGGCCAAGGCGAGCCAAGCCGAGGACACGCGTATTCGTGCGAGCAGGTTCGCACGCCGGGTCGGGGGAAAACTTCCCGTGATCGGACTCGGGATAACCGCCGCCGGAATCGGCTACGACATTCACACCGGTAAACCACCGGGCAAAGCTGTGTTCTCGGGGCTCGCCGGAGCCGGCGCCGCCGCGTTGGTGGCCGCCACACCGGTCGGTTGGGGGGCGTTGGCCGCTGTCGGAGTGGGGATCGGTGTCGGTGTGGCGGCCGACTTCGTCTACGACGCCCTTCCGGACAACGTGCGGGACAAGATCAACGAAGGAGTCGAGGCGGTAGGTGATGCGGCATCGGATGCGGCTGGAGCGGTCGGTGACGCCGTCTCGGGAGCCTGGAACGCGGTGTTCTGACCGAATCCCGTACCTCTGGGACGGTTCGCCGTCCATGTTGGGAGTTGAGCGGCTGTGTCCGAACTCGATAAGCGGCTGACTCGACATCTGCCCTGGCCGGAAGAGTGGCCCGCCCCGGGTGGGCTGAAGGACCGGGCCACGGCAGCGGCGTTCGTGGTGCTGGGAGTGGGCTCGGTGGTCGCGGCCACGAGCGCGTTGTCGGCGAGCCCGCCTGATGCCCGTGGGCTGATCATGGTGGCATGCGCTCCGCTGCTCCTCGGATTCGCCGGTCTCGCGGCGCTCACCCGGCTGCGGGTCCGTGATCGCGGTATCGCGTCGGTGCGTCTCGAACGTGTCGAGCACTCGAACTCCGAAGCGGTCGTGATCCCGTACTCACGGGGGCTCGCGTCCACTTATGTGGTCATGACCGTGTCCATGCTGGCGCTGTTCGGATTCTTCGCCGTGATTTCCCTGCTCGTGATCGCGGACGGTGGCCCCGGTGACACGGGTATCGTCCTGTTGTTCATCGCCAGCGGGACAGCCACGCTCTACTTGCTCCTGCTGATTGTCGAAGCACTACGAGGGGCGTTGAGCCACGGTGTCCTGGCTCTGGCACCCACGGGCGTCTACCACCGTTCTTGGGCCTTCACGAGCTTCTTTCCCTGGGAAAGCATCGTATCGATATCAGCGGGGACAACGGGGAGACAGCTGATCACCGCTGCTGTGTACGACAACAGTACTCCGTACTTTCACCGCCGTTCCCGAATGTGGCGGCAGCCGGAACTGTCATTGGCGCCGCACATGGGCGTGCAGGGGGTGAATCTGTCCGTCGACCCCGCCCTCGCCTACCACGCACTGCACTACTACCAGCGGCATTCGGAAATGCGAACCGAGCTGGGCAACCAAGCTGGAGTGGACCGCATCCGCGGCGCGGACCTTCTCGACCACTGAGAATCAAGGGTGGGAGCAGTGGACAACGCCCACTCGGATCTCCCGCGTGGTACCGCGACCGCACGATCGCGGGTATCGGTCCCGCGAGAGCACGCGGTCGCAGTCGGGGTCGCTGTTCGCGGGCCGCCCCGGACGCTCGTTCGACCAGGGTGACCACCGGATTCAGCGCAGCGAACCGAGGAAAGCAGCCCAGGCTCGACGGTCGAACAGCAGCGCCGGGCCGTGCGGACGCTTGGAATCCCGCACAGCGGTGACCTCAGCACCCGGCAGGGAAGCAGCCTCGACACATTGCCCACCGTTGGGACCACTACGGCTGCTGCGGCACCAGCTAACGGATAACTCGGCCGCACTCAGCACACACTCGTGTTGCATCACGCGATCTCCTTAGCGAGTTCGGAGAGGGACTCGGCTGACTCCGCCGGGGACAACGCCTGCTCGGCCAATGACTCCATCACTAAACGATGCGAAGTCGGACCCGCTACGAGCGTCCGAGTGAAACATCGGCAACAGCCGCGATGGTGAATATCGGGCCAGCGTAACCGCATGTTCGGCTAGAGTGATCGTGAGCGAGCGAGATCATGCACGGTGAGCGTGCTTGGGACGTGAAGGGAGCCGCGGTGTCGGATCCGAACGTTGAACAGGCCGGGTTTGTAGGGGCGAGCTCTGCGTTGCAGTCGATCCGGGACGAGAACTCCTGGATCCAGCAGCAGATCTCGGGCGGCGGGCTGAGCATGGAACCCCAAGCCGCCGACGAGGCGGCTAAAGTGTACAGGCGTGAGGCCGAAGAAGCTGACAACCTTGCTAGGAAGGCTGGGAACTTGCAGCAGGTTCCAGGTCTGGGGGCCTACACCTCTGGGCAGCAGTTGGCGGCCAAGTTCGGGAACAAAGCTCAAAACGGCTCGAGCGGTGCGGCGGACCTGCTAGGTCAGTTTGCCGAAGAGCTGCGGCGCAAGGCGAGTCTGTTCGAGCAGGCCAAGGAGAACTATCAGGCTACCGATGAGCAGATTTCCGGGGATCTGCGGAGGGGCGCACAGTGAGCATGTGGAAGCGTTCATTGATGACTATTGTTGCCGGCGTAGCGCTGGTCAGCGCTTCCGCGTGTTCGCCGAGCGAAGGCGCTGGTGACGGCTCGTCAGAGACCACTGGAGCCTCACCCTCGGGTGAAGCATTGGCGAGTGTGAAGCCGTGTGAGCTCCTCTCGTCGGAGACCTTGAAGTCCTTCGGATTAGAGATTCCTGGCGAAGCTATGAATTCGTTGCCGTGGCGACCGGGTTGTGGCTATCAAGGTGAACCTGTTTCCGTCACGTTGTACAAAGACAAGCGGAATACGGTCGCCTCGAATGAACAGAAGTCTACTTGGGCAGAGTTTGAGCACCTTGAGGTGAATGGTCGTTCTGGTGCGCGGGCGATCACCCAGGGTACTACGAAGGCGCGTCTGTGCAATGTGATGTTCGATGCTGGACAAGGATTAATCCAAGTGCAGGCTCGAGAAGACCGCCTTCCCGACGATGTGGACGAGTGTGCGAAAGCGTTGGAGATCGCAAAGAAAATTGAGCCGAACGTTCCTGAGCCCGCGTGAGTGAGTGTCGCGGCACGCTGCGCTGATAGGCGTGCTTCGGTCTTGGCAGGCGTGGGGACGCGGGTAGCGCCTCCGGTGTTGTCGGAGGCGCTGTGTCGCCGGGGCTGTCTCAGCTGAATCGGTCGGTCTTGACCGCGTCCAGGAACGTCTGCCACTGCGCGCTCGTAGTGGTGAAGTAGCCGAGCGAGCGGTCCTTGGTGTCGCGTACCGCCGCACCGTCGCCGAGCCGACCGACCTCGACGCAGCTCGTACGTTGCTGGGATCGGCTCGACTTGCGCCAGCCTTGCGGGGGCATCGTCATAGTTGCCCTTCCATCTCATCTTTGATTTTGGCGATGAGCCCGATCGAGCCCGGACTCACCCCCGCAGCCTGATTCAGCGCAGCGAACCGAGGAACACCGCCCAGGCTCGACGGTCGAACAACAGCGCCGGACCGTGCGGACACTTGGAATCCCGCACAGCGGTGACCTCACCACTAGACAGGGAAGCGGCTTCCACACACGAGCCTCCATTAGGACCACTGCGGCTGCTCCGACGCCAGGACACACCGGTCAGCTCTGCCGCGTTCGGCACACTGTCGTAACGCATCATGCCAGCTCCTTCACGAGTTCGGCGAGGAAATCGGCTGACTCCGCCGGGGACAACGCCTGCTCGGCCAACGACTCGAAGACCCCGTTGAACATGGCCACCTCGTCGACCTCCTCCAGATAGATCCCACCCCGCTGGTTCTCCAGATACACCACACCGGGATCACCAACGCGTGGAAAACCCAGCCACTGGAAAGAGCCGAGATGACCGCGATGTGGCCCCACGGCGAACGGCATTACCTGGACGGTGACATTCTCCCATTGGCCCACCCGCACCAGATAATGCAGTTGTTCACACATCACCTCGGCATCGCCCACCTGTCGTCGCAACGCCGCCTCGTCGATCACCGCGTGCATCCACAGTGGTTCCTCGGAGCGCCACAGCGCCTCCTGCCGCCGCAGCCGTGCCTCGACCAGCTCGCGAATCCCGACATCGGAGGGGCCGTCCTCACCACGCACCAGGGCTTCGATGTAGGAGCGGGTCTGCAGGATGCCGGGCGGATATCCCAGCTCCCACTCCCGGATCCGATCGGCGCCCCACTCCAGGCCGACGTAGATCGAGAACCAGTCCGGCACCGCGCGATTGGCGTCCCACCAGCCCTTCTCCTTGGCGAGCTCGGCCAGCCGCAGGTACCACGCGACGCGTTCGTCGGGCACCTCGAAGAGCGAGAGCATCACCTCCAGGTCGGGGCCGCTGATCGTGTTGCGCATGCTCTCCATGTGGGCGATCTTCGCCGCGTTGCAGCGAAGTCGTTTTGCCACATCGGACTGTTTCAGCCCAGCTTCCTCACGAAGTCTGCGGACCTCCTGCGACAACCACCGCCTTCCGACAGTGGGGCTGATCGGCTCCGGGATCGCCGGTCCCGAACTGTTCATACTCACCTCTTCGACTGACAGTAAAACCGCTTACCCGATCGGGCGATTGTGCAGTCAAATTAACTAAGTCAATCTGACTCTACTGACTCGATAGGCAAGTCAGTGCCACTTGTCACGAACACTGCCGAAGAGGTAACCATGCGTAACGTCATGACGCTGTACCGGGTGGTCAACCCCGACTCACTCGGCTCCTACACCGAACTGCTGCACCACCAACCCACCGAGCACCCAGTCGACGACGCCGCGGCCTTGCCCCGGCTGCGCGAGTGGGCGCTGGCCGTGCTCTACCGCACCGAAGAACGGTTCGGGATGTACCAGATCGCGATCATGCCGCTGGACCAGCACGACAGACCCGACGAGAACGCCTTCCACGACCTCATCGCCGACGACACCGAGGTCATCGAGGACTACCTCTGCTGGTCCGGGTGCTCCGAACTCGTCCCCGCTGGGGAGGGGTGAACTCGCTGGATTGCTTAGATGGTTGCTTGGCGGAACCTCGCGCACGGCTCTCGCTTCGGGTGCCCCGACATCGGGTTTACTACACAACGTCTCCGACCGTCCTCGCGAGAGCCGCACCCGAGAACCCGCAGCGGTGCCGATTGCGGGGGCGGTGGGGGCTCGGCCTGCGAGGGTGGTCGGAGTGCGGCCAGCGAGGGTGGCTGGGATTCGGCACCGGGCGAGGTTCTCGCCCAGCGGCCCGGCGATTTCGCGAGAAATCGACGCCCACCTATCCCCGTACCGCCCCAACGGAGCGGAAATTTCACGAGAAATCGACGCCGCTCCGAGGCCGTAGCTATCCCGCCCGCGACCGGTAAGCGCCGACCAGCCGCTGACCGACGGTGAACACCGAAGCCGCGGCCAGCACCCACAGCGCGACGTCGAGCACGTACGGCACCCCCATCCCGTGCAGGCCCGTCGCCACCAACAGCACCACCAACCGTTCGGCCCGCTCGGCCACCCCGGCCGTGGCGGAGAGCCCCTGGGCCTCCGCCCTGGCCTTGACGTAGGAGATGACCTGGGCCGCCACCAACGAGAGCAGCAGCGCGAGGCCGCGCGTCTCGTTCCCGGTAGTTACCAGCGCCCACCACAGCAGTGAACCGAACACGGCGCCGTCGGCGATGCGGTCGCAGCCGGCGTCCAGCACGGCCCCGAAGTCACCGCCGTGTCCCGAGGCACGGGCGACCGCGCCGTCGAGCAGGTCGAACAGCAGGAAAACCGCGACGACCAGGGTTCCGGTCAGCAGCCAGCCGCGCGGGAACAGCGTCACGGCGGCGGCGACGCTGCACACGGTCCCCACCACCGTCACTACATTGGGTGACACACGATGTCGTACCAACCATGCACCGACCGGGTCGGTGATCTTGGAAACCGAGGGTCGCGCGAAAACGTTCAACATCGCTTCGTTTCATCCGCCGCCGTACGGGCAGTCACCCGCACAGCGCAGCTTAACCGGCCTCGATCAGCGGGCCGAAGCGCACCACGCAGCAGCGGCTCGCACCGGATGATTTCCGTCACACCGGGGATTGCGTCGAGCGGGGAAGGCGTTGTCTCGCTCGGAAACATTTTCCTCGACTCCCCGGAGGTCCGAACATGACCGAAACCGCTGCCATTCCCGGCTACACCGTGGGCACCTGGGACATCGACGCGGTGCACTCCGACATCGAGTTCACCCTGCGACACATGGGGGTGGGGCGCTCGCGCGGGCGTTTCGACAAGTTCGAGGGGCAGATCATCACCGCGGCGAACCCGCTGGAGTCGAGCGTGACCGCCACGATCGACGCCACCTCGATCAACACCGGTAACGCCGACCGGGACGCCCACGTCCGCAACGAGGACTTCCTGGACACGGAGAACTACCCGACCGCGACCTTCCGGTCCACCGGTATCCGCCAGGACGGTGAGGACTGGATCATCGACGGTGACTTCACCCTCCACGGGGTCACCGTTCCGGTGTCGCTGGAAACCGAGCCGGGCGGCTTCACCGACACCCCCGACGGCGGCAAGCTGCTGGGGCTTTCGGCGAGCACCACGCTGAACCGCACCGACTTCAAGGTCGGCCCCGACGGCGGAGCCATGCTCGGTGAGAAGGTCAAGATCACGCTGGAGATCGAGGCCACCCTGCGGAACTGAGCCCGCGGAGCCGAGAGACCAACGGGGCCGCGGCGAAACACGCGGCCCCGTGAACTCACTCCACCCGCTGCCAGGCCTCGGACAGCAACTCCCGGGTGTCGCCCAACAACTGGGGCAGCACCCGGGTGTGGCCGATCACGGGCATGAAGTTGGAGTCGCCGCCCCAGCGCGGGACGACGTGCTGATGCAGGTGCGCGGCGATACCGGCCCCGGCCACCGGCCCCTGGTTCAGTCCGATGTTGAACCCGTGCGGCGCGGAAACGCTGCGAATCACCCGCATGGCGCGTTGGGTGAACTCCGCGACGGCCACGGTCTCCCCCGGCGTGAGCTCGGTGTAGTCGGCGACGTGCCGGTACGGCAGCACCATCAGGTGCCCCGGGTTGTACGGGTACAGGTTCAGCACCGCGAACACGAGCTCGTCCCGGGCCACGATCAGCGACTCCTCGTCGGAACGATCATCGCCGAGCAGGTGGCAGAACGGACATCCGTCGCTGTTCTCCCCGGTGGGCTTGTTCTCGCCCTGGATGTAGGTCAACCGGTGCGGGGTCCACAACCGCTGCAACGCGTCGGGGACACCGATGCCGTGCTGCGTGCTCGTCTCCGGGCCCGATTCGCCCGCGGTGGCCGATTCCCCGAGGTCGGAGGTTCCCGCACCGCTCGCGGGCTCCTCTGTCCCGTCGTCGGTGCCGTTGTGGGGCAGTCGTGTCACGCCAGCTCCGCTCCGAAGTTCTCCGCGCTCGGCGAAGCGTTCTCGCGACGCTCCACCCAGTTGGTCAGGGCCGCCACGGCCTGCTCGACCGGTACCTCGTTGAGCTGACTCCCGTCACGGAAGCGGAACGAGACCGCGTCGGCCTCGACGTCCTTACCGCCCGCCAGCACCATGAACGGCACCTTCTGAGTGGTGTGGTTGCGGATCTTCTTCTGCATCCGGTCGTCGCCGCTGTCGATCTCGACCCGCAGCCCCTTGGACCGCAGCACGTCGAAGACGCGCTCCAGGTGCGGCAGGTGCTCGTCGGCGATGGGGATCCCCACTGCCTGCACCGGCGAGAGCCAGGCGGGGAAGGCCCCGGCGTAGTGCTCGGTGAGCACACCGAAGAAGCGCTCGATGGAACCGAACAGCGCACGGTGGATCTTGATCGGGCGCTGCTTGGAACCGTCGGCGGCGGTGTACTCCAGATCGAACCGTTCCGGCAGGTCGTAGTCGACCTGGATCGTCGACATCTGCCAGCTCCTGCCGAGGGCGTCCTTGGCCTGCACGGAGATCTTCGGGCCGTAGAAGGCGGCACCGCCCGGGTCCGGAACCAGTTCCAGCCCCGAGCTCTCGGCGGCCTCCCGCAACGAGTCGGTGGCACGCTGCCACTGCTCGTCGGTGCCCGAGTACTTCTCCTCGTTGCGGGTGGACAACTCCAGGTAGAAATCCTCCAGACCGTAGTCGCGCAGCAGGTTCAGCACGAAGCCGAGCAGCGACTTCAGCTCGTCCTGCAGCTGGTCCGGGCTGCAGTAGATGTGCGCGTCGTCCTGGGTCATGCCGCGCACCCGGGTGAGGCCGTGCACCACCCCGGACTTCTCGTAGCGGTACACCGACCCGAACTCGAACAACCGCAGCGGCAGCTCACGGTAGGAGCGCCCGCGCGAGCGGTAGATGAGGTTGTGGAACGGGCAGTTCATCGGCTTGAGGTAGTAGTCCTGCCCGGGTTTGCGCAGCTCCCCGTTCTCGTCGTACTCCTCGTCGAGGTGCATCGGGGGGAACATGCCGTCGGCGTACCAGCCGAGGTGCCCGGAGGTCTCGAACAGCGCGCTCTTGGTGATGTGCGGCGAGTTGACGAACTGGTATCCGGCCTGCTCGTGCCTGCGCCGGGAGTAGTCCTCCAGCTCGCGACGGATGATGCCGCCCTTGGGGTGGAACACCGGCAGGCCGGAGCCGACCTCCTCGGGGAAGGAGAACAGGTCCAGTTCCGCCCCGATCCTGCGGTGGTCCCGGCGTTCCGCCTCGGCCAACCACTCCAGGTGCGCGTCGAGCGCTTCCTTGGACTCCCAGGCGGTCCCGTAGATCCGCTGCAGCTGCCGGTTGCTCTGGTCGCCGCGCCAGTAGGCGGCCGCGACCCGGGTCAGTTTGAAGGCGGGTAGGAAACGGGTGTGCGGCACGTGCGGCCCCCTGCAGAGGTCGCCCCACACGGTCTCCCCGTGGCGGTCGATGTTGTCGTAGACGGTCAACTCACCGTCGCCGACCTCCATGACCTCGCTGGTGTCGACATCGTCGGAACCGGACTTGAGATCGACGAGTTCGAGCTTGTAGGGCTCCGAGGCCAGTTCGGCACGCGCGTCGTCCAGCGAGGCGTACTCGCGGCGCTGGAACTTCTGCCCCGACTTGACGAGCTGCTTCATGCGCTTCTCCAGCGCCCGCAGGTCCTCCGGGGTGAACGGCCGATCGACGTCGAAGTCGTAGTAGAAACCGTCCTTGACCGGCGGTCCGACGCCCAGCTTCGCTTCCGGGAACAGCTGCTGCACGGCCTGCGCCAGCACGTGGGCGGTGGAGTGGCGGATGACGCCGCGCCCCTCCTCGGTGTCGGCCGCCACGGCCGCCACCTCGGTGTCGGTTTCGGGCACCCAGGCCAGGTCACGCAGCCGTCCCTCGTCGTCGCGCACGACGACGACCGCCTCGGGGCCCTTGGAAGGCAACCCCGCCTGCTGGACGGCGTCGCCGGCCGTAGTGCCCGCCGGTACCTTCACCCGGGATTCCTGCTGGGCTTGGGGCGGCGAGACTGACACGGTTACTCCTACGGTTTGCTGCTCGAACGAACGTTTGTCGGGAACCCGGTCCGGCGGAACTCGCGGGGAAACCCCACCGCCGGGCCGAGGAAACCCTCCTGTCGATGCTATCGGCCACCGCCACGGCCACCGCCATCCGGCTCGTGGGCCGGCCCCGCACCGGACCGGCGACCAACCGCTGGTGACGCTCTCACCCCGACCCCTCCAACGAGTCGGCGAGCACCTGTTCCACCTCACCGGCGGAGAACGGTTCACCCGCGTGGCGCCCCCGCACGGCGTGGACACCCTTCTCGCGCAGTCGTTCGGCCTGACGGCGGGTGTCCACTCCACCCGCCACCACCGACATCCCCAACAACCGGGCCGCGTTGATCACGCTGTCGGCCAGGTGCTCGTCCAACGGGTCGGACTCCGGCCACTCGGCGATCCGGGCGAGGTAATCGCCGGCGATGTGCACCGAGGTCACCGGTAGTTCCCGCAATCTGCGCGTGTCGGTGTAGTGGCTACCGAAATCGCGGACCGCCAGACCCGCGCCGAACTCGCGAACGATGTCGACGGTGTCCACGGGGTCGCCGACTTCGTCGAACAGCGCGTCCTCCGGAACTCCCAGCCGCAACCGATCCGCGGTGACTCCGCTGTCGGCGAGGATACTCCGGAAATCGTTCACCAGGTCGGGATCGCGGAAGTACCTGCCGGACAGATCGACGGCGACGACGGGAGCGCGCTCGCCCAACCCGCGTAGCCAGCCACGGGCGTGTTCACATACCTGTCGCAACAACCAATCACTCAACCGTGTGATCATCCCGGTGTTCTCGGCCAGCTCGACGAAGCGTTCCGGGGCGAGCTCGCCCAGATCGGGGTGATCCCAGCGCGGTTCGGCGTGCACGGCCACGACGTGATCGTCGTCGAGACTGCGCACCGGGTGGTACTCCACGAAGAACTCGTTGTTGTCCAGCGCGGCGGGCATGGTGGCCGAGAGTTCGAACCTGCGACGCGCGGCGCTGTTGCGCTCCGCGTCGTAGAGCACCCACTGCGCCTTGCCCTCCTCCTTTGCGCGGTACAGCGTGATGTCGGCCTCACGCAGCAGCAGTTGCGCGTCGGTGCCCGCGACCGGCTGTTCCACGACTCCGGCACTGGCGGATGCCTTCAACTCGTGTCCGCCGATCCGCACCGGCCTGCGGACCTCCTCCAACGTCCGCTCGACGAGCGGCACCATTCCGCCCGGCCCGTCGGTGTCCGGAACGAGCAGCACGAACTCGTCGCCACCCATCCGGGCGGCCAGCGCACCACGCTGCTCGGCGACCTCCTTCATGCGCAGCGCCACGCTGCGCAGCAGCTCGTCGCCGATCGGATGCCCGAGACTGTCGTTGATCGTCTTGAAACCGTCCAGATCGAAGTAGCAGATCCCGACGCGACGGCCGCCCGCCCCGGGAGCCAGGGCCTTGTCCATTCCCGTGTTCAGCCGGGTCCGGTTGGCCAGCCCGGTCAACGGATCGGTGGTCGCCTGCGTGTTGAGCCGTTCGTTGAGCAGTCGCAGGTCGGTGATGTCGGCGTAGAGCACCACCTGGTACTCCGGTTCACCGTCGGCGTCCCGCACCAGCGCACCGGACACCTGGGTCCACACCAGCGTCTCGTCGTCGGTGGTGAACGGAACCTCCACCATGAACCGCTCGTACACCTCCGCCAGGAGCGCGTCCTGCTCGTCCCGGAAACTCTCCCGATACTCGGGATCGCACAGCTCCAGGACGTGACACCCGAGCAGTTCCGAGGCGTCGGTGCGGAAGATCGTCCCCATCGACTCGTTGACTTCCTGCACCAGGCCGTCCAGCCCCACGATGGCGATCCCCAGCGCGGAGGAGTTGAACACGGCCCGGAAACGTGCCTCGCTGGCCCGCAGTGCTTCCTCGGCACCGTCCCGCGCGTCACGCACGGCCCGCTGCACGAGATCCTGATCGGCGAGCACACGCCGCTTGACGGCAGCGGCGAATCCCTCACCGAACGAAGCCAGCAGTTCGTTCATCCGCTCGGCGGTGTCGCCGTGAACGAGTCCCAGCTCCCTAGCCAACCCCGGCAGCCGCGAGCCGAGCAGTTCGAGCGTGCGACGCAGCGCGAGGGGGTCGACGAGGTGAACCCGGACCAGATCGGCGGCCAGCTCGTTCACGTTGCCGGCGTCGAACGAATCCGCTGCCAGCGCTCGCAGCAATCGTTCGGTGCGCTCTTCCAGGAATTCCCACAGTTCGGGGCGCCCCATCGGCACGTAACTCGTGCCGATCACCACGCGTGCCCACCCTCGGGCGAACTCGGCCACCCGAGAGTCCCGCTCGGGCACGACCGCGGATTCTTCGGGGGTGGAACCACGCGCTTCCGAAGAAGTGTCGTTCATCGGGCTACACCTTGTGTCCGAGCGCGCCGTAGACCAGCGAGCGCGCCGGGTCCTGCCAACGGTCCTCCTCGGTGTCCGGACGCCACTCCGGCACGTAGACCAGGCCCGGGTCCACCAGTTCGAAGTCCGCCAGCAGCTCCCGGATCTCGTCGTGGCTCCGCGAAGTTACCGGATTGCTGCTGTCGGCGTAGAGATCGATGATGCTCTGCAGTAACTCGGGGTGGTGGTCACTGGTGACGTGCGAGAAGCCGAGGAAACTGCCCGGAGCCATCCACTCGTGGTAGCTCCGAAGGATCTCGGCCGGACGCGCGGAGTGGGGCACGAAGTGGAACAGGGCGACCATCATCACGGCTATCGGCTGTTCCGGATCCAACAGCCGCGCGGCCTGCTCCGATCCGAGGATCCCGTCGATCTCGGCCAGGTCGGCCTGGACCACGTCGGCACGGTCGTTGCCCTCCAGGATCGTGCGACTGTGCGCCACGGCCACCGGCTCGTTGTCGACGTAGAGCACACGGGCCTCCGGGTCGAGCTCCTGGGCGATCTCGTGCACGTTGCCGACGGTGGGGATGCCGGAGCCGATGTCGAGGAACTGCCTGATCCCCTGCCGCAGGCAGTACCGAACGGCCCTGCGCAGGAAGGCCCTGTTGTCCTGCGCCAGCGGTTTGACGTGCGGGACGCGGGACTCCACCTTCCGGGCCAGTTCGCGATCCACTTCGAAGTTGTGCGAGCCGCCCAGGTAGTAGTCGTAGCATCGCGCCGCGCTGGCCTTCTCGAGATCCACGTCCGAGGGCAACCGACTCGGGTCGGTCATGGAAGCTCCTTTGGTCGTGGGCCACCAATGGCACCCCCCGATACCTCGGCCCGTTCGTGATTGGTCCGTTCGGTTCACGGTGCGTCCACCCCGCCCCGGCTTCACCGGAAACACCACCGAGAGATCAACACGAATCCTATCCCTCACCTACCGCGCCTGATCACTCACGGTCGGTACTAGCTCCCCGTTCGATATGCCACTACTCCGATCGGGGGTGTAACCAGCGTCACCCGTCCACATCGCGGGCCAGGCGCTTAGGTATGCCTAAGCTGTTTCGGGAGGGTCGTATTCGCCGGGCGACCGACCGCGAGCCGAGGTTCTCGGCGAGTCGGAACGGGCGCCGGACAGGCCCCGCCCACGAACCGACCTCAGTCAGCAACGCGAGGGCACCGCGCCCAGGAGGACCGCCGTGAGCCATCCGCTTCGAGTAGCCGTGATCGGAGCCGGCCCCGCCGGCGTGTACGCCTCGGACATCCTGACCAAATCGGAAACACCGGTCGAGATCGACCTGTTCGACAGAATGCCCGCCCCGTACGGACTGGTCAGGTACGGAGTCGCACCCGACCATCCCCGCATCAAGGGCATCGTCAGCGCCCTGCACAAGGTGATGGACAAACCGGAGATCCGGTTCTTCGGCAACGTGGAGTACGGCGTGGACTGCAAGCTGGCGGACCTGCGGCAGCACTACGACGCCGTCGTGTTCTCCACCGGAGCCGCCGACGACCGGGAACTCGACATTCCGGGGATCGACCTGCCGCACAGCCACGGCGCTTCCGAGTTCATCTCGTTCTACGACGGGCACCCGGAAGCACCCCGCGACTGGAACCTCGACGCGAACGGTGTGGCCGTGCTCGGCGCGGGCAACGTGGCCCTGGACATCGCGCGCGTGCTCGCCAAGCAGGCGGACGACCTGCTGAGCACGGAGATCCCGGACAACGTGTACCGGGCGCTGCGCGACTCCTCGGTGACCGACGTGCACCTGTTCGCACGGCGCGGTCCCGCCCAGACCAAGTTCACTCCGCTGGAACTGCGCGAGCTCGATCACCAGTCGGAGATGGAACTGATCGTGCATCCCGAGGGATTCGAGCTCGACGAGGCCAGCGAAGAGGCCATCAGGACCAACAACCAGGTCAAGTCCGTGGTCAAAACGCTGCAGGACTGGGCGCTGCGGGATCCGAAGGGCAACACCCGGCGGCGGTTGCACTTCCACTTCCTCCGGCGACCGGTCGAGGTACTCGGAACGGACCGGGTCGAGGGACTGCGCACCGAGATCATGGAACTGGACGGCAACGGCTCGGTGAACGGTACCGGCGAGTTCGAGACCGTCGAGGTGCAGTCGGTCTACCGCGCGGTCGGCTACCTCAGCTCCGCGCTGCCCGACGTCCCCTTCGACAACCGCTCCGGCACCATCCCGCACGACGGGGGACGGGTGCTGGACATCGACGGGGAGCACATCCCCGGCGTCTACACGACCGGCTGGATCAAGCGCGGCCCGGTGGGACTCATCGGACACACCAAGGGTGACGCGCTGGAGACCGTGAACAACATGCTGGCCGACGTCAGCGAGGGTGCGGGCCACGACGGGGATGCCGTCCCGCGCATGCTGTCGGAGCGCGGGATCGCCTACACGACCTGGCAGGGCTGGAACCTGCTGGACGAGCACGAACGCGCCCTCGGGGAACAACGGGGGCGGGAGCGGATGAAGGTCGTCGAACGCGACGAGATGGTGCGCGTCAGCCGCGACGGCGACAGCTGACGAAAACACCACCTGACGCGGTGACACGCCGCGCCACCGTGCGCCGGGAGCTCGACCGGAGTCGGTAACGCTCCTACCGTCCGACCGGAAGGTACGCCCGCGCCGTTCCCACACGTGCGCGGGCCGGTCGGATCGTGGAGCGGAGCGGCGATGGGCTGGGACTGGTTCTGGGCACCGGAGTACGGCCCGGCACGGTTCGTGGCACAGCGGTTGCTCGCGCTGTGCTACGCCATGGGCTTCCTGTGCGTGATCAACCAGTTTCCCGCCCTGCTCGGTTCACGGGGACTGACCCCTACCCCGCGGTTCCTGCGCCATGTGGGTTTCCGTCGCACCCCCAGCCTGTTCCACCTGTACTACTCCGACCGGTTCGTGCTGTGCTGCGGCTGGTTCGGGCTGTCGCTGAGCGTGGCCGCGTTCTGCGGGCTGGCCGACCCGCTCCCGCTCTGGGGCTCGATGGCGGTGTGGTTCGTGCTGTGGGCGCTGTATCTGTCCATAGTCAACATCGGCCGGATCTGGTACGCCTTCGGCTGGGAATCGCTGCTGCTGGAAACCGGTTTTCTCGCGGTGTTCCTCGGACCGGCCCACACCGAACCACCCGTGTTGGTGATCTGGTTGCTGTGCTGGTTGCTGTTCCGGGTCGAGTTCGGTGCCGGGCTGATCAAAATGCGGGGCGACCCGGCCTGGCGTGACCTGAGCGCGCTGCACCACCATCACGAGACCCAGCCGATGCCCGGCCCGTTGAGCCGGGTTTTCCACCGGCTGCCCGGTGGACTGCACAAGGTGGAGGTGCTGGCCAACCACTTCACCCAGCTGGTGGTGCCGTTCGGGCTGTTGGCACCGCAGCCGGTGGCCACGATCGCCGCGCTGATCATGATCGTGACGCAGTGCTGGCTGATGCTCAGCGGCAACTTCGCCTGGCTGAACCTGATCACCATCACGCTGGCGTTCGCGGCGATGGACACCACGCTGCTCGGTTGGATACCGGTGGACGCGCTCACACCGGGTTCAGCACTCGGAACCGCCGGTCCGATGTGGTATCGGGCGACGGTGCTGTCCCTGACCGTGCTGGTCGTCGTGCTCAGCTACTGGCCGATCCGCAACATGATCGGACGCGGCCAGGTGATGAACCGCAGCTTCAACAAGCTGCACCTGGCCAACACCTACGGCGCCTTCGGCAGTGTTACCCGGGCTCGGTTCGAGGTGGTACTGGAGGGCCGCGGCGAGGACGACGAGTGGCGGGAGTACGGTTTCCGGGGCAAGCCGGGGGACGTGACGAAGCGTTCGCCGCAGGTGGCGCCGTATCACCTGCGGCTGGACTGGCTGATGTGGTTCGTGGCGATCTCGCCGTCCTACGGGAGAGGATGGCTGGAACGGCTGCTGGTGGCGATGCTGCGCGACGAACGTCGGATCCTCTCGCTGCTGCGGCACAACCCGTTCCGGGAGACCGCCCCGCGCCACGTTCGCGCCCGACTGTTCCGCTACCGGTTCAGCACCGCGGCCGAGAAGCGCGAGTCCGGCGTCTGGTGGGTGCGCGACCCGGTCTCCGAACTGATCCCCGCGGTATCACTGGACGACGTTTCACCGAACGACTGATCGAAGCGCTCAGAGATCCCGCACATCGGCCACCACCCCAACCGGCCACCACCTCACCCGACAGCGGCCTCATCCGACAGCGGTGAACGGGAGAGTCGTATCGGGTGATCGGCGCGAGATCGCTGCCCTACCGCAGGATCCCGCGACGCCGAACTCCGGTCCATCACCGGACCGGGCGTCGTTGTTCGTTCGGTGTCCGGAAAGGACACCACGAACCGCTCCCGATCGGTGCGGGAAGAACCGGGAACAGCGGAACCAGTGCTTCTACCCGCTCGGGCCGGGCCACTCGGGATCGGACCGCCGGGCCGGCGCGTCCACCGTCGCACACGGAATCCCCGAGAATCCGGGAAAGCTCGGGGAATTCCGGTGGCCGATCGGTCACTCCCGAGCGAGCCAGGAGTCGGGTTCGAAGACCTCGTAGTGGATGTCCGTCTCGGCGACCCCGGCGGAGACCAGCTGCCGATGTGCCTCGCGCATGAAGGTGGACGGGCCGCACAGGTAGGCGTCGGTGCCCGGCGGGATCCGCAGGCCCGCCAGATCGGGCAATCCCGTCCGTTCTTCCGGCCAAGGTCCTTCGGGGACCTCGTACCAGACGTGCGCCTCGGCGTTGTCGAGCTCGGCGACCAACCGCTCGAACTCGGCGCGGAAGGCGTGCCTGCTCGGGGATCGGTCGGCGTGCACGGCGATCACCCGCCGGGCGGAATCGGTGGCGACGAGGTGGCGCAACATCGCGATCACGGGGGTGCACCCGATCCCGGCGGAAGCCAGCAGCACCGGGTCACTGCTCTCCTCCAGGACCACATCGCCGAACGGAGCGCTGAGCCGCAGGACGTCTCCTTCGCGGATGTGATCGTGCAGTCGGTTCGAGACCTCACCGTCCGGTTCACCATCGACTCTCCTGACCGTGATGCTGAGCGCGTCGGCCCGCGTGTCACCCGTCAGGCTGTACTGCCGGATCTGCCGCGCACCGTCCGGCAGTCGGACTCGGACCGAGACGTACTGCCCGGGCCGCCATTCGGGCACCGGCCCACCGTCCACCGGGCGCACCAGGAACGTCACCACCTCCGGGGTCTCGAAGCGACGAGCGTCGACGCGGTAATCGCGCCAGGTGTCGCCGTCCGGAGCTCCGGCTGCCGCGTACAGCTTTTCCTCGCGGGCTACCAGGGACTCGGCCATCAGCCAGTAGACCTCGTCCCAGGCCCTTACGACCTCGTCGGTCGCGGCGTCGCCCAGTACTTCGGCGATGGCGGCGAAGAGATTCGCATGCACGACGTCGTACTGGTCCCGGGTGACGCCCAGCGAAGCGTGCTTGTGCGCGATGCGCGAGAGCATCCCTTCGGGCGAGGTGCCCGGTCCGTCGACCAGTGCGGAGGCGAAGACGGTGATCGAACCGGCAAGCGCCTCACGCTGCGTGCCGTTCGCCTGGTTTCCCCGGTTGAACAGCTCGCGCAACAGTTCCGGATGGGCGGCGAAGAGTTTGCTGTAGAAACGAGCGGCGATCTCGCTGATGGCGCCGCGCACGACTGGCAGAGTGGCGCGGACGGTCTCGGCTGACCTCTCGGACAACATCGCGAACCTCGAATTTTCATCTCAGATTCGTATTTGACTGCATGCGAAGCCGCACCCCGGTACGTATCAGCACCGGGCTCGTTCACGGGGCGATCAGTCGGTCGACCGCGCGGACAGGCTCAACAGGACCGGACCCGCCGGGGCGGTGACGAGATCCTCGACGGCGATCGGGTCCAAAGAGGCGAAAAAGGCTTCCTGCGCGTCCCGCAACGCTGTGCGCAACCGACACGCATCCCGCAACGGACAGGGCGGGTCCTCCTCGCAACCGACCACGTCCCCCGCCCCCTCCAGCTCCCGCAGGAGCCACCCGACCGAGGCGGACCGACCTGTCACTGTGAGCCACAGCCCTCCACCTCGGCCACGACGCGCCTCCACCAAACCGAGACGCTGCAGCCGAGTGACAACCTTCGCCGCGTGACTGTACGGAACGGCGACGGCGGCGGCCACCTCACGAGTGGTCGGCGTCGTCTCCTCCAGCACCGCCAGCCGCATCACGACGCGCAATGCGAGGTCGGTGCTCTTGGTCAGTCGCATGGCTGGAGACTAACCAAATACGAATCCTGGATTCCACTTCGAGTGAGCGGAACCACGCGAGAGCGATCGGCACTTCCAGCACCACCCCCCCCTTCCGAGCGATCCGGCCGTCCGAAACTCGTCTCACGAGGAACCGGGGCGCGGACTGCTCCGCCGTACCTTCTCAGCCTCGGCGTTGGGAGCCGGTGGGGTCCGTCGAGCGAACCCGGCAGAGCGAACCCAGTCGAGCGAGAACCCGGCTCACCAGTCCGGACGCAGCGGCATGGGGCTGATCCCGCCCTCCGAACGCACTCCCAGCATCTGGTGCAGCTGGATCTCGTTGCTCTCGAAGGCCAGCCGGGAGGCCGCCATGTACAGCCGCCACACCCTGGCTCGGGCGTGCCCCACCTCGGCCACGGCCTTACGCCAGTTGCGCTCCAGGTTCGCGCACCAACCCGCCAGCGTCAGCGCGTAGTGCTCGCGCAGGTTCTCCTCGTGCCGCACCTCCAGACCGTGGTCGTGCATCCGGGACATGAGCTCGCCCGGCGGCTCCAGCTCACCGTCGGGGAAGACGTAGCGGCTGATGAACTTGCCCGCCTTGGCCGGGTAGGAACCGTCGGGACGGGTGATGCAGTGGTTGAGCAGCCTCCCACCGGGGCGCAGTTTCTCCCGCAGAAAGCTGAAGTAGTCCGGCAGCTGCTCCCGCCCGATGTGCTCGGTTAGCCCGATCGAGCTCACCGCGTCGAAGCCGGATTCCGGCACGTCTCGGTAGTCCTGGTAGCGGACCTCGGCCAACTCGCCCAGTCCCCGGTCGGCGATGAGCCGCTGCGCCCACTCGGCCTGGGAACGCGAGAGCGTGACCCCGATGGCGCGCACCCCGTAGTGCTCGGCCGCGTGCAGCACCATTCCGCCCCAGCCCGCGCCGATGTCCAGCAGCCGCATGCCCGGTTCGAGTCCGAGCTTGCGGGCGACGAGATCGTGCTTGGTGTACTGCGCCCGCTCCAGACTCGCGTCGGCTCGCTCGAACACCGCGCAGGTGTAGGTCATCGAGGAGCCGAGCACCCACTCGTAGAACAGGTTCGACACGTCGTAGTGGTACGAGACGCTTTCGCTGTCCCTGCGTTTGGAGTGTCTCCTGCCGCCGCGAGCACGGTTCTCCTGCTCCGGCGGCCGAACGGGCCACCAGAAGCGGTAGCCCGCGAGCCTCACCGCCAGCTCGGCACGCAGCTTCCAGGGAACGTCGGACATCACGACGGACGGAAACGCGGCCAGGGCGGTGTACATGTCGCCCTGCACTTCGATGTGGCCGTTGATGTAGGCCCGCGCCAGTCCCAGTTCCCCCGGGGCCGTGGCCAGGTGTGCCAGTGCCAGCGGAGAATTGACGACTATGGCCGATGAGCAGCCGGAAGGGCCGCTCCGGCTGCCGTCGTAGGCGCGGAACTCGATCGGCAGATCCTCACCGAACAGACGTGCGAACACGGCTGCCAATGCCATTGTCGAACCCTCCATATCGACCTGACAACGACGACCGGCCCCCGGACCGGTAGTCGTGGGGGAAACCGAGCGCGCTCAGGTTCCCAGCACACACTTGTCGTAGAGATCGGGCAATTTGCCCGCCTCGTCGTAGCGCTGTTTCAACCGCTGGTACGTGGCTCCGTCGTAACGGCGCCAGAACTCCTCGGGCTCGTAGTACGCGGTCGAGTACAGCGACTTGTGCCCGTCGAGCTCACTCACCTCGGCCTCGATGGCCCGGTTGTGCGTGCCGACGGATTGCCCCTCCCCCAGCGGCACCGTGGCCCAGAACCCGACGTTGACGTAGAGCGTCGCCGGGTCCATGGGGTAGAGCGGCCAGCCCTGGCTGTCGCGCAGCCGCACCGGACACAACCACACCGGACTGATGCCGATCTCGCGGTGGAAGAACTCCAGGAACTCGGCCAACCGGTCGAGCGGGATCTCGACGTCCTGAATCACCGGTTCACGGCTGGGGCGGCCGCGCAGCCGGTAGAACCGTTCGGACAGCCCGTGGCGCTGGTCGAGGGACACGAGCCTGCGGTAGACGTCCGACCGCAGCAACCGGCGTGGCCAGAACGGGCGGATCGCGGGGTGTTGCGCGCCGAACGCGCGGGAGCACCAGAACCAGTCGGTGTCCCAGCGCCACAGGTAGTCGTGCGTACGCAGGTGATCCACCTCGCGGGCGCGAATCGAGCGGTAGTAGATCCGGTTACCGGTGTAGTCGCTGGTGTAGGGCGCTCGCGAGGTGAAGGTGCCCAGCGTCAGATACAGCTCGTTCGCGCCGAACACGGTGCCGTCCAGAAAGTCCACCCGCTGCTCGTTCCAGTTTCCCGAACGGCCGATGCGCTCGATCGCCTCGGCGCAGGCCGCTGTGGAGTCGAAAGGTACGTGCCGCAGCCGCACGTAGTCCCGCACCGGCTGGAGTTCGATCAGCAGCCGCAGCGCGTAGCCGAGCGAGCCGTAGGAGTTCGGAAAACCGCGGAACAGCTCGGCGTGCTCGTTGTCGGGCCGCGCCAGCACGACGCTGCCGTCACCGGTGAGGATCTCCATCTCCAGCACGGATTCGTGCGGCAGCCCGTTGCGGAACGACGACGCCTCGATCCCCAGCCCCGCCACGGCACCGCCGATGGTGATCGTCTTCAACTGCGGCACGACCAGCGGCATCAGCCCGTACGGCAGCGTCGCGGCGACCAGGTCCTCGAAGGTGGTCATGCCCTGGACGTCGGCGACCCGCCGGTGCGGATCCACCCGAAGCACCCTGTCCAGGCCGGTGACGTCGAGCCCGCCGCCACTGACCGGCGCGCGGAACCGGAACAGATTCGAGGTGGACTTGGCCAGTCGGACCCGTTCGGACGCGGGGATGCGGCCGTAGCGCGCGGCCAGCGCGGCGACTTCGTCGGAGTGTTCGACACGATCGGATGCGGCGGGCGGATCGCTCTCCATGATCTACGACTCTAAGCCGCACCGCCGGTACGGGCATCCCGATTCGCGAGAAACGTCCGAGAATACGCAAACCGTCCATGCGGTACTACTCCGGGGGCACCAGGCCCTGTCCCGACATCACTCGGAACGACGCAGCGCCCAGGCCCGCAGGCCACGGAAACCGGAGACCTTGTTCGGCCCGAGCGAGGTCAGCACGAAATCCGACTCGGAGCGCAATCCCGCCGCGCACTCGCGGTCCACCAGCACCGACGAGGGCCTGGCCAACGTGGTCAGCCTGCTCGCGATGTTGACGGTGGAGCCGTAGACGTCACCGAACCGGGCCAGCACCGTGCCGTGAGCCAGGCCGATCCGCAACGGCGGCAGGTCGGGTTCCCGCGCGACGTTCTCGTTGAGCGAGAGCGCTATCTCCGCCCCGTCACGAACCGTGTCCGCCACGAACAGCACCTCGTCGCCCACGGTCTTGACGATTCGACCGTGGTTCTCGGCGATCACCCTGGTGACCAGGTCCTCGAAGTCGTCGATCAGCCGCGCCAGTTCGCGTTCGCTGTAGTCGCGCACCAACCGGGTGTAGCCCACGATGTCGGCGAAGCCCACCACCACGGTCGGTTCTTCCGGCCCGGTGTCTGCCTCGTCGAGTTCCCGTGCGGCGATGGCGGAGAGGTGCCTGCGCCAGACGTAGCCCTGCAGGTTCTCCATCACCGGAAGGATCGCCTCGGCGACCTCGGCGGTGGTTTCGATGTCGGTGGCGAAGGTGTCGCCGAGCACGGCCTTGAAGATCCCCAGCTGCCACTCGGCCAACCGCGACATGGTCTGGGCCAGTGAACGCGCGACCGCGGTCTCCAGCTCCGGCGGAATCACCTCGGCCGATACGAGCTTGTCCACCGTTCGCATGGCGTCGACGTCGAAATCGGTGAACACCACGGCTTCGGGAGCGACGTGCGCGAAGCCCATCGCCTGCCAGAGCCGCTCGGCCCTGGCGAGTTCGACGCCGGCCAACCGGGCCACGTCGGCCTTGCGGTAGCGGGGCTCACCGCCGAGCAACGCCCGCTCAACCGGATTGTCCGGCGCCACCAAATCATCGTGTGGTTCGAACGACGAGCACATCGCACTCCGAACGTCGGGATACCTCCGAGGGCACCGATCCCAGGATTCGTCCTTTCAGCGTGTTCAGACCGCGACTGCCGACCACCAGCAGATCGGCCGAGTGACTTTCGGCGGTCTCGATCAGCGAGTCGATGGGCGGTCCCAACACGGACACGGTATCGACACTGCCCGCTCCGGCGGAACGGGCGTGATCGGTGGCATCACGCAGACTGTCCTCGGCGGGCGCGGAACCGACCACCTGGAAGGCCTCCTGCCCCATCTCGTCCTGCGCGCGCTCCACGTCGCGCCTGCTGTTGGGATAGTACGCGCAGACGATCACCAGTTCGGCGGAGTCACCCGCCAACCGCGCCGCGCGCCGGACGGCGTGCATCGAAGGGGACGATCCGTCGGTTCCGACGACCACCTTGCGGTAATCAGTCATCGATCTCTCACTCTCCGCCCCACCAGGACTGCTCGGACGTTCGAAGAGGTTCGCCGATCGGCTCACCGGACGGGTCGCGCGGCGGATACGACCGCACGAGCGGTCGGTGCGGCACCGGACGCGCCCGGGGAGCACACGCCCGGTCAACGTTTCGATCGGGAAACATCAATAGCTCAACGACCGCGCCCCGGAATCGTCACGGTGGTTTCGCGCCGTGGCCACCTCACCCATCACCGACCGGGAACTCGGAACGCCGAGCGGGGCGGGCGCGGCCCGCTCAGCCCCGTGGCCGGGACTCGGTTTGCCGGAACAGCGACAGTTGCAGCTGAACACTCAGCCGTTCCGCGGCATCGTCGAGGTCGATGCCGCTGATCTCGGCGGCCCGTCGGACACGGTGGCGCAACGTGTTCGGGTGCACGTGCAGCGACAGACTGGCACCTCGGACATCGCCGAAGAACTCCAGGTAGCACAGCAGCGAGCGGGCGAACTCGGTGCCGTTGTCCGCGTCGTGGGCGCGCAGGGTCGCCAGCCTGGGATCGCGTACCCGCTCGTTGTCCCGCAGCATCGTCAGCACCTCGCTGAGCAGCACCCGGGAACGGACGTCGTCGATGGTGGCGACCTCGGCGGTGTGGTCGTGCCCGAGCGCGTCGAGGATGCGGTCGGCCTCGATGCGGGAGACCGGAACGTCGTCCAGCGTGGCGACGACCGAACCGATGCCGGCCTGGACACCGGAGCGGAGCTGGCCCCGCGCCGCGGTGACGATCTCCTGGGCCAGTCCGGAAACCGCCGATTCGGCGTGCCGGTCCGGCAGATCGGGCAGCAGTACGTACACCCGGGAACCGATCGTGGTCACCAGCGCGCTGCGCCGGTAGGAAGCGGCGTGCACCGAGATCAGACTGGTCATCTCGGCGCGTTCCAGCTCGATCTCGGAGCGGTTGGACACCCCGGTGTGCTCCCTGGGGCGCAGGGTCAGTACCACCACCACGGCGGATTTTCGGGGATCGGCACCGATGTTGGCCGCGGCCGAGTTCCCGTCGATGCGGCTCTCCAGCAAACCGGTCAGCAGGTTCTCCCGGAACCGGGGAGCCATGGTCGACTCGCTGCGCTGGCGGATCAACTGCAGCGCGGCCACCCGTGCCGCACCGATCAGCGACCGGTCGCTGTGCTCGCTCAGCCCGCGAGCACCCTCCTGCACCCAGATGGTTCCCAGCGGCTGCGCACCGGCGTGGATGCCCACTGCCATCCGTCGCCGAATCCCCAGGTCGGGGCGCGGCTCGATCCGGACGACCTCCTCCCCACCGCGCAGCCGTTGGTAGATCCCCCACTCCCGCAGCATGGCCAGGTAGGACTCGGGACCGCGTCTGCCGAGAATGGACAGCCTGCGCAGTTCGTCGACCTCGTCGTCGGAGCGCGAATAGGCGAGCACGCGGTTGGCGGTGTCCTCGATGCTGACGATGCCCTCGGTCAGCGCCGCCACGGTCTGGGCCAGTGAGAACAGGTCCCCCAGCGCCTCCCCGACGTCGGCCTCACCGGTCAGCCGGGCGTTCTCCACCGCCGACCGGGCGAACGACTCCAGCTGCTCCCACCGCACATCGGGACGCACCCCGAGCAGCGCGATACCGCCGCCGATGGCCGCCTCCCGCAGCGCACGGGCGTCCTGATCCGCGTCGACCTTGACCGCCACGGCCGCGGCACCGGAACGGGCCACCCGCCGCACCAGTGGCACCGCCGAGCGGCCACGGGTACCGATCACCAGCACGAGATCCCCGGCTCCCGTTCCCGGTGCCTCCTCCGGATCGAGGATGACCACGTCGTGGACGGCGACGTCGAACCCGCCCGGGGCCGCCAGCACGTCGACCAGCGGTTCGCCCACCGCGATCAACAGCTGCCGCAGCGCCACCCCGGTGGTACCCGGCTGCTCGTCGTTGCCACCCGCACTCGCCGAGTACCACCCATCGGCAACCGGTTGTTCGATCGACCAATCCATCACCGTCAACGATAGCCGCTCGTACAAGCCGACCGGGCGCTCGAACTTCTATCCTCGGCAATTGGAGGGGCCGGTAGCGACACGTCCGGCCCACGATCGACACCGACGTCGCGCGAGGAGGCGTAAGGTCATGGATGCCATCACTTCGGTCCCGGTGCCGGCCAATGAGCCGGTCAAGTCCTACGCCAGGGGAAGCGCCGAACGGGAGTCGCTGCAGCGGCGTCTCGCCGAGCTGCAGGCAGCGCCGATCGAGTTGACCACGACCATCGCGGGCAAACAGCGGATGGCGAGTGGTGAACGGTTCAACGTTGTCCAACCGCACAATCATTCCCGCGTTCTGGGCGTTTGTGCGCAAGCGACCAACGCCGATGTCGCCGAGGCGGTGCAGGCGGCCAAGGACGCGGCCGCGGACTGGGCGGCGATGCCCTTCGACGAGCGCGCCGCCGTGATGCTGCGCGCGGCGGACCTGCTCTCGGGCCCGTGGCGGGACACCATCAACGCCGCCACCATGCTGGGGCAGTCCAAGTCGGTGCACCAGGCCGAGATCGAGGCGGTCTGCGAAATGGCGGACTTCCTGCGGTTCAACGTGCACTTCGCACGCCGCATCCTCGCCGAGCAGCCCAACTCGGTACCCGGCGAGTGGAACCGGATGGAGTACCGCCCGCTGGACGGGTTCGTCACGGCGATCACCCCCTTCAACTTCACCGCGATCGCGGCCAACCTCCCGACCGCGCCCGCGCTGATGGGAAACACGGTGGTCTGGAAGCCGACCCCGACCCAGCAGTTCGCCGCGCACTTCACCATGCGCATGCTGGAGGCAGCCGGGCTGCCGCCGGGAGTGATCAACATGGTCACCGGCGACGGACAGGCGGTCGGCGAGGTCGCGCTCACCGACCCCGACCTGGCGGGACTGCACTTCACCGGGTCCACGGCCACGTTCAAGAAGCTCTGGAAGACCATCGGCGAGAACCTGGACGGCTACCGGAGCTACCCGCGCATCGTCGGGGAGACGGGGGGCAAGGACTTCGTCGTCGCGCACCCATCGGCGGATTCCGACAAGGTGGTCACGGCCCTGGTTCGCGGCGCCTTCGAGTACCAGGGGCAGAAGTGCTCGGCGGCCTCGCGGGCCTACGTCCCGCGCTCGCTCTGGGAATCCGGCATGCGGGAGAACCTGGTCGAAGCCACCCGACGTGTCACCTACGGTGACCCGACCGACTTCTCGCACTTCGGTGCGGCGGTCATCGACCACCGCGCTTTCGCCAAGCACAAGGCCGCGATCGACCGGGTGGCGGACGAGCCGTCGCTGGAGATCCTCGCGGGCGGCGAGTACGACGACTCGGTGGGCTACTTCGTGCAACCGACCGTCATGGTGGGAACCGACCCCTACGACGAGGCGTTCACGACCGAGTACTTCGGACCGATCATGGCGGTGCACGTCTACGAGGACAACGACTACGAGCGGATCCTGGGAATCGTGGACGAGACCAGCCCCTACGCCCTGACCGGAGCGGTCTTCGCCGACGACCGGAGCGCGATCGGGCAGGCCCACGAACAACTGCGCCACGCGGCGGGCAACTTCTACGTCAACGACAAGCCCACCGGCTCGATCGTGGGAAGGCAGCCGTTCGGCGGCGGACGCGCCTCCGGGACCAACGACAAGGCCGGCTCGATGTTCAACCTGCAGCGCTGGGTCAACCCCCGCGCCGTCAAGGAGACCTTCGACGCCCCCACCGAGCACACCTACCCGCACCAGGGCTGAGCCCGGCCACGATCCGCGAGGAGATGAAAGATGCTGCGCAGTGTGATGCTGACCGCGGCCCGGTCCGGTGCGATGCGTGGGCTCGTGGAGGCCAATCCACTCACCCGGACGGTGGTGGACCGGTTCGTGGCCGGGTCGGACTCCCGCGAGGCGATCGGGGTGACCGCTCGGCTGGCCGAGGAAGGGCTGCAGGTCACCCTGGACCACCTCGGTGAGGACACCACCGACGCCACGCGGGCCGACGACACGGTGCGGGCTTACCAGGGGCTGCTCTCGGAGCTGCACCACGCCGGGCTGGCCGACCGCGCGGAGGTCTCGGTCAAGCTCTCGGCGGTGGGGCAGCAGCTCTCCCCGGACGGGGAGAAGATCGCGCTGGACAACGCCCGGCGGATCTGCGAGTCCGCGGCCGCCGTGGGCACCACGGTCACCCTGGACATGGAGGACCACACGACCACGGACATGACGTTGCGGACGCTGTCCGACCTGCGCGTGGACTTCCCCTGGGTGGGAGCGGTCCTGCAGGCCTACCTGCACCGCACCGAGCAGGACTGCCGGGACCTGGCCACGGCGGGTTCCAGGGTCCGGCTGTGCAAGGGGGCCTACTCCGAGCCCGCATCGGTGGCCTTCCAGGACAAGCAGGAAGTGGACCGGTCCTACGTGCGCTGCATGCGGGCACTCATGGCGGGCGGGGGGCACCCGATGATCGCCACCCACGACCCCCGCATGATCGCCATCGCCACCGAGCTGGCCCAGCGTCACGGGCGTGGTGCCGACAGCTACGAGTTCCAGATGCTCTACGGCATCCGGCCCGCCGAGCAGCGCCGCATCGCCGCGGCGGGACACAATCTGCGGGTTTACGTGCCCTACGGCGAGGAGTGGTACGGCTACTTCATGCGCAGGCTGGCCGAACGCCCGGCCAACATCGGGTTCTTCCTGCGCTCCCTGCTGACGCGCTGACCCCGCACTCCCGTCCGGCCGTCGCCCGGTCACCGTCGCCCGAGGGACGGCCGGACGGGTTCTTGGCAAGCGGCTACCGCCAACGGGGCGGCGCGCGCCCCCTGGGACGAACGAGCGCTGGAGGGAACGGTGCGGGCACGGCACCGCGTTCCGCGCGAACTCATCCCCGCCCGAGACCTCCCGCCGCGGATCGGCCGATCGAACGCGTGTCCCTCACCGTTCGTTCGGCTGATCCGCCGTCTGCCCGGCCGCCGGGGTACTCGGTGCGGGTCGGCCGAGGATCGAGTGAGCGCTGAGTCCCGTGATCAGCCCCCAGAAAACCGAAGCGATACCGAGGATCGACACCCCTGAGGCGGTGACGAGGAAGGCGATCAGCGCGGCGTTCCTGGTCGCGGGCTCGGCGGTCGCGGTCGCCAGCGACCCCCCGATGGTGTCCAGCAGGCCGATACCGGCGATCGCGGTGATGAGCGCGCCGGGCAACGCGGCGATGAGGCTTCCGAGCGTGGCGCCGAAAATCCCGAGCACCAAGTAAAGCACCCCCGAGACGATGCCGGCTCGGTAGCGCTGGGCCGGATCCTCGTGCGCGTCGGGCCCCATGCACAGAGCGGCCGTGATCGCGGCAAGGTTGATACCGAAACAGCCGAACGGGGCGAGTACCGAGTTCGCGAGGCCGGACCAGGACAGGATCGGTGATACCGGTGTCCGGTACCCGTGAGCCCGCAGCGTCACCACACCTGGCAGGTTCTGCGAGGTCATCGTGATGACGAACAGCGGGATCGCGAGGCTTATGGTCGTGGCAGGCGACCAGGAGGGCCACACGAAAACCGGCGTTGCGAGGGCCAGGCGCACGGTATCGGGCTGGAACGAGCCCTGGACGACCGTAAGCAGCGCCCCCGTCGCCAGCGCGATGAGCACCGCGTAGCGCGGTAGCAGCCTCTTGCAGAGCAGATAGCTCACCAGCATCGCGAGAATCAGCCAGAGGTGGGCGCGCATCGCGGTGAACAGGTCGATGCCGAACCGCAGCAGTATGCCTGCCAGCAGCGCCGAGGCGATCGGTGCCGGGATGAGGTTCACAGCGCGCTCGAACCATCCCGTGACTCCGACGAGCACCGTAAGGACCGAGGCGATCAGGAAGGCCCCGACGGCCTCGGACAGCGGGGCGTCTCGTGCGCTTGTGGCGAGCATGGCGGCGCCGGGGGTCGACCAGGCCATGACCACCGGTGCTCGATAGCGTAAGGAAAACGTGATCGAGGTGACGCCGATGCCGACACCGAGCGCGAGGATCCACGAGGAGATCTGGGCCGGGCTCGCGCCGACAGTTCTGGCCGCTTGGAAGACGATGGCCACCGAGCTCGTCACACCGACCAGTGTCGTCACACCTCCTGAGGCCACCGCGGTCATCGGAAGCGTGTCGGGCAGACGCTGACGCAAGCGCACGGGCGATCAGTCCGATCGTCGAAAGCAATTCGTTCTGTTTATAGAACGCAGTCATGCTAGGAGGGCGCGATGGAGATGGTCAAGGTCGTCGGGGCGAACCTGCGTGCGGCGCGCGATCATCGCGGCCTGTCGCTGTCCGAGGTCGCCCGTCGTGCCGATCTCGGCAAGGGGACCCTGTCCGAACTCGAGGCCGGGCAGCGCAACCCGACACTGGAAACCCTCTACGCCCTGGCCACGGTGCTCGGTGTCCCGCTGGGCCTGCTGCTGATCGCGGAAACCGAATCCCCGACCGCGACGACGCTGGTCGCACGAGGGACCGAGCACGCCGAGCTCTCCGGACAGGCGGTCGACGTACGACTGGTCGACCGCACAAGCAGCGGTGGTCAGGTCCTCGAGATCTACCGAATCCACGTGCGAGCCGGGAAGCGGTACGCGTCCCCCGCCCACCGTCCCAGGGTTGTCGAACAGCTCCTGGTGCACTCCGGAACACTGACGACCGGCCCGGCGTCGGCCCCCGAAACACTCGGGCCCGGCGACTACATCCGCTTCGACGGGGGCGTGGACCACGTCTACGCGGCACCTCACGTCGATGTGCACGGCACACTCGTCATGCGCTACGGGGAAGGCTGAATGACGTCCCACCCCGCCCGACCATTCGGACGGGGCCCGATCAAGAGCAGCCACACCACCCGGAACACAATGAGGCCGCGACCCCCGAAACGGAGGTCGCGGCCTCGTGACAACCGCTGAGTTCCGTGATGGAACCGGTGCGCGATACTGGGATCGAACCAGTGACCTCTACCGTGTCAAGGTAGCGCTCTCCCGCTGAGCTAATCGCGCGAGGCGGAGGCGGGAATCGAACCCGCGTACAGGGCTTTGCAGGCCCTTGCCTGAGCCACTCGGCCACTCCGCCGAAGCCACCGGCGACAACGTCGATCGGACGAGCCGCTCGGCCACAGAGCGGATGACGGGATTCGAACCCGCGACCCTCACCTTGGCAAGGTGATGCGCTACCGCTGCGCTACATCCGCACTCACGACGAGACCGAAATCCTCCGCTCGGCGCCTCCGCCGTGTTCGGTCAAAACTCTAGACCACGCCGTGAACGGCGATCGAACCGGGGGGTCCGTGCCGACAATCAGCACGACAGCGGGCCGGAGCCCGCCGTCACCACCACGGGTCGTCACAACGCGGAATCACGGGCGACGCACGATCACGAGAGGTCGTGCGGCAGCAACCTCGTGATCGCCTCGTCGATACTGACCCAGAGGCCCTCGTTGCCCGGCACCACCACGTCGTAGGTGCGATCCAGGAAGTCCGCCAGCTCCTGGGCGGACGCCTCGAACACGGCGTGTCCCGAGGGCGAGCTCAGCTCGATCACCACGACCTCGGGGTCGTCGGCGGCGGGCCTGATCGCCACATCACCTTCGCCCGCGTGCGCGATCAACCCGTCGGCCAGCAGATCACGCGCGAACACCCACTCGACCCAGCCGGCACGGCCGGTGCGGAACGCCGCGACGACGGCGTAGGGGTCCCGAGTGTCGTACCGCAGCTCCACCTGAACCGGAACGGCGGGCGTCTGCGGGGCAAGCAGATCGAACACCGCTGTCGAACGAAGGGTCACATGATCGTTACGCATCGTCCTCGCCTTCCTAACTCCCTCCCGGTCGCAGCGAAGTCGACCGAGCTACACAGTTGTGACGGTTATCCGGGTCCGTTCGCTCGCGACCAACGAATAGATCACCCGTACGGGGGAGAATTAATTCGCTGAGCTACTGCAGAACTCCGTAGCGTAGCCAACAACTCCGGGTGGCGGAGAAATTCCGCGATTCATCAACACGAGTCTCACCACCTCGAAGAAAACCACCGATCCCACCGATCCGCAATCGGCGTCCCGGCCGGTTCCGCGGCAACCCGAAATAATGCTTCCGAACCCTCTCGCGCGGCCCACCCGCACCACCCCCGGTCGGGCGCGTGTACGAACCCGTCGACGACGTCCCCGGACGGCCACCACAACGCTCAAGGACTGAACCGCTCGATGCCTCGCGGCCACCACGGGACGCTGTTTTCAGGATAGTCGATAGTTGTACGACAAGCCGTTTCACACAAGAGCCCCGGGAGAGGCGCACCACAAATGTTCACCGAAACGGGCTAATATCAAATACTCCACACTCGGGTTTTCACGCCTGCGCCCGAAACCCAAAAGCGAGACCGGCGTCACAGTGTGATATACACGATCACATCATCGTCGCACCCGGGACGGAACACCCGGAACGAAAATATGCGCCGCACGAGCCACTCTACAGGCACTGCCGCACCACGTAGGCTGAGACACTGACGGGGAGCCCCATGTGGCGCCGGTAGAACGACACGGGGCCGAGAGCACCCGGGAAGCAGGATCGGTCAGCAGGCAGGTGTGTTCTGAGTAAGACAGCAGAGCCCGGTTCACGACACCACGAGAACGAACCGCCGCACGCACACCTCTCGGGCTGGCGCGCACGTGTGCACCGCTTACGGGAGCACTTCCGCGCGCGCCGGGAGCGAATACGCGCCAGACCGGCGCTGAACACCCTCTACCGTTTCGGTCTCGGACTGCTCGGCGGGATGGTGCTCCTGCTGGGCATAGTGTTGATTCCCTATCCGGGACCCGGCTGGCTGTGCGTATTCGCGGGCCTCGGACTGCTCGCAACGGAGTTCGCCTGGGCACGGCACGTGAACATGTTCGCCAAGCACCACTACCAACGCTGGGTCCGCTGGCTGTCCCGGCAGCATCCGGCGGCAAGACTGGCGGTGATGACGGCCACCGGCCTCATAGTGGTGGCCACCCTCTGGCTCATCGGTGCTTTTGACCTGGTCGGAGACTTCCTCGGTCTGCAGTGGAGCTGGCTGGCCTCCCCCCTGTTCCAGGCGTGAAAAGGATCGTGTAAGCTTCTTGTTGTCGCTGCGGCAGGCGGCAACGGGCGATTAGCTCAGCGGGAGAGCGCTTCGTTCACACCGAAGAGGTCGCTGGTTCGAACCCAGCATCGCCCACCGAAGTCGGCCCGGGATGGGATCATCCCGGGCCCTCCACTTTCCGAAGATTCCCTCTCATTCTTTCGGGTAACTTGCGGCACCGCACTGTAATGTGCGTGTTTTATTCGTCTTCCGCGACTCGGACGAGTGTTGACAACTCGCACCGTTCCCGGTCCGTGAGTGATATCGGACGGAACGTGGTCACGCACCCGTGAAGTCAATCTTCAACCGGTCTCCGGCAACGAGTGGCCGCCGACTCGTGATTCCTCCGACACCGGGGTTGTTCCCGATTTTCACACAAGTCGTTTCGGATGAGGATTTCCGACATCGGTACGGGGTCGATCGACGAGAGTTCGGATCATCCCCTCCGAGTCCCGTTCGATGACGTGCTTCGAATCATCACTTTACGACTCTTCGTGTTCACCCAAGAACCGAACGTGACTTTAAGATTTCGCGGGATCACCCGTCCCCCGATGCGAACGGATCGGTTCCACCGATGTCAGTGTCGCCGACCGTGCCGGTGACGAGTCGATTGACGATTGGACCGCGAACGAGCATTCCGGCACGAATCCGAGAACAGGAAGGGTTTCACTCCGGGCTCACGAAGCCACGAAGCCTCCCGCTGTGCGGCCCTCCGAAAGTCACCGCGGGGCCGCTTCGGTATCACCACGTCGAGCGATCCGGCCGGCTGTCCCGGCGCGGGACAGCCGGCAAAGCGCTTGCGGTCAGTCGCCGAGCGAGGTGGCCCGGCGCACCAGTCCGTGCAGCGCACTGCTGACAACGGTGACGATGATCGCCCCCCAGAAGGCGGGCCAGAAACCGTCGACGTGGAACGGGAGATCGAGGTTCCCGGCGATCCAGCTGGTCAACCAGAACAACAGCGCGTTGACCACCAGCCCGAACAGCCCGAGAGTGAGGATGTAGAGCAGACACCCCAATGTCTTGGCGACCGGCTTGAGCACCACGTTGACGATGCCGAACACCACGGCCACGACGAGCAGTGTCAGCGCCTGGGTGGCCACACCATCGGTTCCTCCTCCCTGGTCGCCGAGCGCGATCCCTGGCAGTGCCGTGGTCACCCAGACCGCCACGGCGGTGATCAGTATGTGCACTACGAGCGCCACGATGTCCCTCCCGTGGTTGCTGCCGTTCGCACCGCACACGCTACGCGGAGAGATCACGATGTCCCGAGGCACCAGGGCGATTCCCTCGGTCGTGCTAACCACCCAGCACGCCGGGCACGCGGACATCCTGCGCGAAGCGATCGACGGACGAACCTCGACCTGACGGGTGGCGTGACGTTCCGAGCGGGATGTCCGCCCGCGGCGTCGGAGCGGCTCTGCCGAATGCTCCCGGCTCCGCGTGCCGGGAAAGTGGACTCGATGCGCGGGGCGCACGGCTCCGCGGTGGGTATTCCGGGCGGGGACTGCCGAATCGCCGTACTCGTCGGTAACCTGTGTGCGATTCGGTGGTCCGACACATCCGTTCCGAGTGTCGAGCGCGGGTGCGCGAACCCCACGGGCAACACAACCGGCAGGAAGCGAGCAGTATGCGGATCGGGATGCCGCTGAACTACAGCGGGGGATTCAAGGAGACGGTCGACGAGCTGGTCGACTACGAAAAGGCCGGACTGGACATCGTCTATGTTCCGGAGGCGTACTCGTTCGACGCGGTCAGCCAGTTGGGATTCATCGCGGCGCGCACCGAACGCCTGGAGATCGCTTCCGGCATTCTGCAGGTCTACACCAGGACACCGACGCTGACCGCCATGACCGCGGCCGGACTGGACTTCGTCTCGGGCGGACGGTTCACGCTGGGCATCGGCGCCTCCGGGCCACAGGTGATCGAGGGCTTCCACGGGCTGCCCTACAAGGCACCGCTGGGACGCACCCGGGAACTGGTCGAGATCTGCCGCAAGGTGTGGCGGCGGGAGAAGCTCACCCACGAGGGCAAGCACTACAACATTCCGCTGCCCGCCGAAGAGGGCACCGGTCTCGGCAAACCCCTCAAGCTGGTCAACCACCCGGTCCGGGAACGGATCCCGATCATGATCGCGGCGATCGGACCCAAGAACGTGGCGATGACCGCGGAGATCGCCGAGGCGTGGGAACCGATCTTCTACGTCCCGGAGAAGGCCGCCGAGGTGTGGGGGGACTCGCTGGCCGAGGGCCGCGCGAAGCGGGACGCCACGCTGCCGGAGCTGGACACGGTGGTACAGGCACCGCTGGCCATCGGTGACGACCTGGACGAGCTGCTCGACTCGATGCGCCCGATGCTGGCGCTCTACATCGGCGGCATGGGCGCCAAGGGTAAGAACTTCTACAACAACCTGGCCCGGCGCTACGGCTACGAGGCCGAGGCGGAACGAATCCAGGACCTCTACCTGGACGGCAAGAAGGACGAGGCGGCAGCGGCGGTGCCCCGCGAGCTGCTGACCAAGACCTCGCTGATCGGACCGGAGAGCCATGTGCGCGAGCGCATCGCCGCGTTCCGCGAGTCGGGCGTGACCACCCTGAACGTGACGCCGTTGGCGGGCAGCGCCGCCGAGCGCACCGCGCTGATCGAGCGGGTGCGCCACCTCGCGGACGAGGCCTGAACGACCTTCCTCCCGCGCTTGTCGGCTCCGACAGGCGCGGGAGGCGGTTCGGCCCGCTCAGTCCGCGTTGAGCACCCGTACCGGTGTGCCCGCCAGAAACTGCCGGATGTCCTCGACCGTTTCGGTGAAGAACGCCCGATAGGTGTTCTCCGAGACGTAACCGATGTGTGGAGTCAGCACCGTGCGAGGCGCGTGGCGCCACGGATCGTCCTCGGGGAGCGGCTCGCGCTCGAAGACATCGATCCCGGCCCCGCCGATACGCCCCTCGTGCAACGCGGCAAGCAGCTCCCGCTCGTCGACGATCGGGCCGCGGGAGGTGTTGATCAGTATGGAGTCCGGCCCCAGCAGGTCGAGCTCGGCACGCCCCACGAGTCCGCGGGTTCGCTCGCCGAGTTTGGTGTGCACGGTGACCACATCGGAAGCGGCGAACAGCTCCCGCTTGTCCACGGCCCTGGCACCCGCCTGCCGAGCACGCTCCGCGGTGAGGTTCTCGCTGAAGGCGAGTACCTCCATGCCGAACGCACGTCCCACCGTGGCGACCTGCGCACCGACACGTCCGAGCCCGAGGACTCCGAGCGTGCCGCCCGCGAGGTCCTTGCCGACGGTGTGCTGCCAGCCGCCGGTACGCACGGCCCGGTCCTCCCGCGGGATCGCTCTGGCCACCGCCAGGATCAGACCCCACGTGAGTTCCGAGGTGGTGCTCCAGTCGGCTCCGGCCCGCATCCCGTTACCGGTGCCGCACACCGTCACACCCAGTTCGGCCGCTGCCGCCGTGTCGATGGCCGCGTTTCCCATACCGGTGGTGACCAGCAGCTTCAGATTCGGCAACGCTCGCAGCACTTCCGAGGGGAAGGCGGTCCGTTCCCGCATCGCCGCGATCACGTGGAACGGTTCGAGCCCGCGTACCAGTTCCGCCGGGTCGGCGATGTGCTCGTCGAACACGGTCACCTCGGTGTTCGCGGGCAGGGTGTGCCAGTCGCCGAACTCGCGGGCGACGTGCTGGTAGTCGTCGAGGACGGCGATCCTGACAGTGGTGTCCGCACTCGCTGTGAGGTCCTCGACTGCGGAAACGTCGCGGTCGGGTGTGCTGTCGGCTCGCATGTGGCTCCCGGTTGGTGATCGGAGTTCCGCGGGTGTCCGGTTGCTCGTTCGCTCGATCGGCCACACTACCGCCCGCCGTCGGGCGCGAAGTTCTCGGAACGGTCACCGATCTCGGAATCATCACCGGCACGCGACGATCTCCGGGACTCGACGATCTCCGGGGCTCGACGATCTCCGGGGCTCGACGATCTCCGGGGCTCGACGATCTCCGGGACGGGCGCACCGCACGGGACCGTCCGTCGATGCCGGGGCACGCCCCGGGAGACTGGTCCTCGTGAATACGTCGACCTTGTTCCACCTGCTTCCCTCGGAGTCCTACCACTCGTGCCCGGAGGAGGCCATCGGCGCGGACTCACTGGAGCGGGAGGGGTTCGTGCACTGCTCACCGGATCCGGAGACGACGTTGGCCGTGGCCAACACGCTCTACCGTTCCGCCGAGGAGCAGCTGGTGCTGCTCGAACTCGATGCCAAGGCGTTGTCCGCGCCCGTACGCTGGGAACCTCCCACACCGGCACCCCCGGAGGGCGTGACCTCGGAAACCCTGTTCCCCCACGTCTACGGCCCACTGGACCGGGCGGCGGTTCGTGGAGTGCGCTACGCGCGGCGGGACACCGACGGACGTTTCGTCTCGTTCGAAGCCAGGGGTGCCACCGCCGAACTGCTGGATCTGCTGCCGCACCCGGAGGGCGGCTGGTACCGGCGCACCTGGACCTGCGCCACGACCGCTCATCCGCCGGATCGTGGTCCGCGCCCCAGCGCGACGGCTATCCACTACCTGCTGCCCGCCGGTGAGTGCTCGCGGTGGCACCGGGTCGAGTCGGACGAGTTGTGGATGTGGCACTCGGGGCCTGCGCTGCTGTTGCACGGCGCGGGCGGCGGTGCGGAACCGGCGGACCGGACGGAGACGGTCACGCTGGGTGCCGACCTGGCGGTGGGCCAGCTGCCGCAGTCACTTGTTCCCGCCGGCAGCTGGCAGTGTGCCGAGAACACCGGGGACTCCGACGTCCTGCTCAGTTGCGTGGTCTCGCCCGGCTTCGACTTCGCGGACTTCCGGATGATCTGACTCGGCCGTCGACGGAGTTCGGGGTTCCGGAAGCGATCGGCTCGATGTCCGGTGTCCCGACGTGGCGCCGAGTCGGGTGGGTCTGAAGGGTTCGGTGCCTACGAACCGTTGCTCGACCCAGCTCATCGCCAGCAGGGCGAGCACGATCGTTCCGGTGCCCGTGGTGGCCGTGACCGCGAAGACCGCAAGAGAGTTCACCAGCAACCACCCCCGAGGATGCTTCGGCTCGTGTGTCCGCGCTCGCGCAGCGACTCCCGCGAGGGCTGACGCGGGAATTCCGGTCGGAAGAATTGACCGTTTCGAGCGTGTCGACTCCTCGACAACGGTAACGGCTCACGCGGAACACCGCTGGCCGAGAAACGGGACTCTCCTGATCAGGTGAGTAGCGGATCATCGCGGCTCTCGGGGGCACGCTGTCACGGGGGCGTTGGCACCGGGCAGCGCCCCTGTCCGGGTCACCGAGTGGCTCCCGCGACTCCCGGCGGCTCGACGACGAGCGCGCCGGGACTCGTGGCGGTAACATCTTCCCGGCGAATCGCGAGTGAGCTCCCGAGTCGTTCGCCACCGCCGAACACCTCGCCGGAGAGGGGTGACACGGTGCGGAATTACGCGGTCCACCTGATCTGCCATCTGCTCGTCGTGCTGGCCGGGCTCGCCGGTGGGATCGCGACCGGGCTGTGGTTGTTCGACGGCAACGCCGCCGCGGGATGGTTGGCACCGCTGGCACTGGTGGTGGCGCTGGGAGTGCTGGCACTGCAGGCGGGCCACCTCCGGCGCGAACGAGCGTCCCCCGCGCCGCGTGGCTCACGTGACTCACGTGGCGGCCGCACCCTGCCGGAACCGGGAACGCGCTGAAAAACCGCGAACCTCGGTGGACCGGTGCCCAGGCAGACGGCGCCCGTGGCAGGCACCGCCGCGCCCGATCACCCCGAAACGGGCGAAACTCAACGTGCCCGCTGAAGTGGGACCACCGAGCCCTCATCGGCCGAACGGCGTGCCGCCTCGATCACTTCGAGTCCCCGCAGTGCGTCGGCCGGATCGACCGGCGGGGCGACCCCCGAGTCCAGTGTTCGCACGACTCCGGCGTAGAAATCCTGATAACGGCCGGGCCTGCTGGGCCAGGGACGGGTCTCGGCCCCCACACCGATCGAGCCCCAGTTCTCCCTCGGTTCCTCGCCCCACCCCGGCTCGTCGGGAAGACTCCCCTGCCGCAGTGCCGCTTCCTGCGGATCCAGCCCGTACTTGGTGAACGCCGCGCGATCTCCCAGGACCCGAAACCGTGGCCCCTGCTGGGCGGCGAGTTTGCTCACCCAGAGGTGGCTGTGCTGACCACCGGTGTGCCGCAGCGCCACGAAGGTGTCGTCATCGGCGGCCACCCCGGAACGAATGGTGTCCATCTCCGCGTAGACGGATTCGACGTCGCCGAACAGGCACAGTGCCTGATCTATGAGGTGGCTGCCCAGGTCGTAGAGCACTCCCCCGGCCTCGCCCGGACCTCCCTGGTCGCGCCAGGAGTCCTTGGCCTCGGGAACCCAGCGTTCGAACCGGGACTCGAACCGGTGCACCCGTCCCAGCGAGTCGGAGTCGAGGAGTTCCCGAACGGTGAGCATGTCGTTGTCCCAGCGGCGGTTCTGGAAGACGGTCAGGGGAACCCCGCGGTCCTCGGCACGCGAGAGCAGTTCCCTGGCCTCTTCCGTCGTGGGGGTGAACGGCTTGTCGACCACCACCGGAACTCCGGCGTCGAGCGCACGCGCGGCCAGTTCCGCGTGGCTGCTGTTGGGAGTGGCGATCACGACGAGATCCAGTTCCTCCGCCCGCCGGAACAGCTCCGTGGCATCGGAATGCACGTGGGTGTCCGGGTACCGCGACGCCACCTGCTCCGCCCGTTGCCCGCTGGAAGTGACCACGGCATCCAGCCGCAATCGCGGCTGCGCCGCGATGAGCGGAGCATGAAAGGCGGAGCCCGCCAGACCGTAACCGAACAGACCGACCCGAAATCGTCCCTCCGAATCCATGTCCCCATTACATCAAGCGGGCCACCGGTCCCCGCTGTACCCGTCTCGGACGGAGTCGCCGCTCGCACGGCGGACGGGGATTTCCGGGTCGAGGGCGGTTCCCGGCATCGACAGGTCGCGTCCGGGGCGGACCAGCCCGGTTTCGTAGGCCAGGATGACGAGCTGGGTGCGCGAACTCAGGTTGAGTTTCTGCATCACGTGGTAGACGTGCGACTTGACGGTCAACTCGGCCAGTCCGAGGCTCTCGGCGATCTCGGCGTTGGAACCCCCGCGCGCCACCTGGAGCAGCACGTCTCGTTCCCGATCGGTCAGCGGCGCCAGTTCGAGCGAGGCGTCGCGCATCTCCAGCGCGGCGAACCGGTGCAACAACCTGCGCGTGACGCTCGGTGCGAGCAGGGCGTCACCGGATGCCACGGTGCGAACGGCGCGGAGCAGTTCCTCCGGCGGCGCGTCCTTGAGCAGGAAACCGCTGACTCCGGCCCGCAGCGCGGAGTAGACGTACTCGTCCAGGTCGTGGACCGTCAGCATGATCACGGCTGTACGTCCGTGCGTGGCTCGGACGATCTCGTCCGCCGCGACGATGCCGTCGGTACCGGGCATCCGTATGTCCATCAGCACCACATCCGGCATGCGGCGCCGAACGGCGGCCACGGCACTGCGGCCGTCATCCGCCTCGGCTGTCACCCGAAGATCCGGCTCGGCCGACAGCAGGGCCACCAACCCACCACGAATCATCGCCTGGTCATCGGCGACCAGCACGTCCGTGACCGACTGCGTCACCACCTACGGACCTCCTCGGATCACCCCGGGTCCGAAATTTCCGGGCACGGTAGCACGGCGGACAAGTGAAACCCGTTCGAAACAGGATGCGCCGTCAAGGTCCCGCCGAGCAACGACACCCGCTCACGAAGTCCGATCAAACCGTGCCCGGTGGAACCGGAATCGCCCTGCGCCACCGGCCCCGCACCGTTGTCCGTCGAACGAACCCGCCCGAGGAAATCGGTGGTGTGATTGTTCACCTCGATGTCCAGTCCGGATGCCCGGTAGCTCAACGACACGCGCGCGTACCCCCGCCCGGCGTGCTTGAGCACATTGGTCACCGCCTCCTGGACCACCCGATAAGCCGTCATCTCCACCCCCGGATCCAGTTCACGCACCCGGCCGATGCGCTGCAGTCGCCAGGTGACGCCGGTCCCGCGCACCGAATCGATCAACTCGTCCAACTGCGCCAGCCGCGGCGCGGGGGTGCGATCGGCGCCACCCCCGGAGAGATCTCCTTCGCCGGAGCCGGACTCGTCCTCGGAACCGCCCCTGCCGTCGGCAGCGCCACCGTCCTCGGTTTCTTCGCCGGGAACCGCGCGCAACGCGCTGACCAGCTGGCGCATCTGCTCCAATGAGGAACGTGAGGTCTTCTCGAGCTCCCGGAGCGTGTCCCTGGCGTGGTCGGGATCGCGATCCACCAACGAGCGGGCCACTCCGGCACGCAGCGCCACCACCGAGAGATTGTGCGAGACGATGTCGTGGAACTCGCGGGCGATGCGGGCCCGTTCCACGGCCGCCGCTTCCCTGGCGAGCTGGTCCCGTGCCCGATCGAGCAGATTCACCGCCTGTTCGAGCTGTGCGGCCTGCCTGCGTTTGATCCGCATGGCCCTTCCCCAGCCGAGCACCATGACCACGTTGACCAGTGCGCCGAGCAGCATCACCGTGGCGGGGTACGGCGACATCGAGGGCAGCCTGCTGAGGGGCCAGATCATCGCCACCGCCCCGGCGGCGACCGTGGTGGGGAGCTCGCCCCGTACGCACACCGAGTAGACGCTGATCAGGATGGCAAGATTCAGCGGCCCCACCGGCTCTTCGAGCCGGGTGAGCACGATGGTAACCGTAACCAGCAGCACCAGGCTCACCCATGGCAGGAACCGCCGTAACAGCAGTACGGCCAACGCGGGCAGCCCGAGCGACAACGACCAGCGAAACGTCTCGCCCTGGTGAGCGGGCAGAAAGACCACGAGCAGGTGACAGCAGACGAAAACGGCGACCAGTCCGATCTCCAGCAGTGCTCTGCGCCACCGCTTCGGAATCAGGACCGGTAAGGAGACCGCCTCGGAATTCCCGTTGCGCAACAGGGAGCCCTTTCGGAGTACCGGCGTGGGGATGCACAACAGTACTTGCCCGCACGGTTCCGATCACCCGGGCGAAACGATTTCTGCTGCCGGGTCCGAGTCAGGGGGCGATGTCCGGGGCAGGAGGCGATACCCACGGAGATCCGGCCGAGGAAGTCCCGCTAATAGCCCCGGTCCTTCCACTCACTCAGATGTGGCCGCTCGGTGGCGATCGTGGTGCTGGGGCCGTGGCCGGGACGGACGATGGTGTCGTCCGGCAGCGTGAACAACCGGTTCGCGATCGACTCGATGATCACGTCGAAGTCCGAATAGGAACGCCCCGTGGCTCCCGGTCCCCCCGCGAAGAGGGTGTCGCCGGTGAACACCGTGTTCAGTTCCACCGAGTACAGACTCACCGCACCGGGGGCGTGCCCCGGGGTGTGCAACACCCGCAGACCGGTCCCGGCCGCTACACCGAGCACCTCGCCATCGGCCAGCATCCGGTCCGGTTCCCGGTTAGGATGCGTCATCCGCCAAAGCACCGAGTCGTCGGGATGCAGCAGAATCGGCGCTCCCACGGCGTCGGCCAGTTCGGGAGCGAACCGGACGTGGTCGTCGTGGCCGTGGGTGGCGATGATCGCCGACACGTCACGGTCCCCGACGATTTCCAGGATCGCGTTCACGTCGTGCGGGGCGTCCACGACCACGCACTCGTGGTCGTCACCGATCACCCAGACGTTGTTGTCGACCTCGTGGGTCTGTCCATCCAGCGAGAACGTGCCGGAAGTGGTGGTGTGGTCGATACGCGCGTTCACAACACCACCACCGAACGGAGGACATCGCCACTGCGCATCCTGTCGAAGGCGGCTTCCACCTCGCCCAGCTCGATCTGCTCGGTGACGAACTTCTCCAGCGGCAGTCTGCCCTGCAGTGACATCTCGATCAACGCGGGAAAGTCCCTCGTGGGCAAGCAGTCGCCGTACCAGCTCGACTTCAACGCACCACCTCTGGCGAACACGTCCAGCAGCGGTAGATCCAGCCGCATGTCGGGCGTGGGGACCCCGACCAGCACGACAGTGCCCGCCAGGTCTCGGGCGTAGAAGGCCTGCTCGTAGGTGCGCGGACTGCCAACGGCCTCGACCACCAGATCCGCGCCGAAGCCGTCGGTGACTTCGCGGATCGCCGCGACCGGATCGGTCCGGCCCGCGTCCACGGTGTGCGTGGCGCCGAACTCACGGGCCCACTCCAACTTGCGTGGGTCGGTGTCGACGGCGATCACCCGACGTGCTCCGGCCATGACGGCACCTGTCACCGCACCGTCGCCCACACCGCCACAGCCGATCACGGCCACCGAGTCCCCGGGCCCCGCGGCCCCCGTGTTGACGGCAGCGCCGATACCGGCCATCACACCGCAGCCGAGCAGACCGGCCACCGCGGGACGCGCGGACGGGTCGACCTTGGTGCACTGTCCCGCTGCCACCAGGGTCTTCTCCGCGAACGCACCGATTCCCAGGGCAGGGGACAGCGGGGTACCGTCGCGCAGCGTCATCGGCTGGGTCGCGTTGTGGGTGTCGAAGCAGTACTGCGGACGTCCCCGGCGACACGCCCGGCACCGACCGCAGACGGCACGCCAGTTGAGCACCACGAAATCGCCGACCGCCGGATCGGTGACGTCGGAACCCACCGCTTCCACCACACCGGCGGCCTCGTGCCCCAGCAGGAAGGGGAATTCGTCACTCACCCCGCCGTCGCGGTACTGCATATCGGTGTGGCAGACCCCGCACGCCTGCACGCGCACCAGCGCCTCCCCAGGTCCGGGTTCCGGAACCCGGACAGTGGTGACCTCCACCGGCCGCTCCGCGCCGGTCGCGACCACCCCACGAACCTCAGTCGCCACCAACAACCTCCGGTAATCGAGCGAAACCTCGCTACCTGATCATCGTCGTACGGCAGGGCCACGAGCACAACCGTGACGCCGGGACCGTCGCTCGATCGAATTGTCGAGGGCCGACAGGCATACTGCCGACGCCATCAGCGGCCGATCACACGGGTAAGCACGTTGAGTAAACGTGATAACACACTGCGATTACGGCGTTCGTCTCGGCCGGACCCGGCACGCAGCCCGAACTCGCGGTGAACATTTCGACAGGTGGTGCTGTAACGCCGCGCCCCCGGAGGAGACAAACAGGATGTGGGGATGATCTGGGACGATTCCCGATACCGACGGCAACTGGACCTGACGCGCCCCTGCGGCGCACGAATCACCGACGCCTTCCTCGGGGGCTGCCACAACTTCGGCGTCGAGCGAGAGTTCGTGGAACGTGCCGAGCGGAGGATACCCGGCATCACCGCCACGATGCGGGAGAGCCGGGCGTTCCTGCGTCGCGCGGTCGACCACTCCCTCGCATCGGGGATCAGGCAGTTCATCGACCTCGGTTCGGGACTGCCGACCGTGGGCCACATCCACGAGATAGCGGGCAGGCTCACTTCCGACTACCGGGTCGTCTACGTGGACAACGAGCCGTTGACCGCGGCGCACGGTGCTCGACTCCTGACGGACGAACCGAACACGGCGCTGCTGCACGAGGACTGCCGCGAGATCGACTCGGTGCTCGCCGCGCCGGAACTACGACGACTGATAGACCTGAGCGAGCCGGTGGCGCTGGTACTGACCGGTGTGGTGCACTCCCTGCCGGAGAGTTCGGACCCGCGATCACTGGTGAGTTCCTACCGGCGGACACTGGCGTCCGGCAGCCACTTGGTGCTGGCCCACTTGACCGACAGCGTCCAACCGGAGCGGGCCCGAACCCTGCAGCGGCTGTACGCGGAGAGTTCGGATCCGGTGTTCGCCCGCGGTACCGGTTGGATCGACACGCTGTTCGGCGACTTCGAGATACTGGATCCCGGGACGGGGCCGCTCGCGGCCTGGCGCCCCGATCCCCGGGAGACAGCGGAGACCGAACGCTGCCGGGTGTTCTACGGCGGAATCGGCCGCAAACGCGAGCCCGCGGAAGGCGTTTCGGCGACCGCCGGATCAGTGGGCACGTTGCACGGTGGTGCGGCGCCACACGATCCACAGCGAAACGGCGGCGAGCAGGGCCACCACTCCAGCGGCGGACCACGCCTCGGCCAGTCCGGCGTGCGAGGCCACCACCCCGAATAGCAGCGGCCCGGCGCTACCGCCGATGTAGACGCCGGTCTGGCTGACCGAGGTCGCGCCGGCGACCCGTCGCGGGTACAACCCGGCCACCGCGAAATTGAGCAGTCCCGGCCACGACCAGCCCGCCCCGAAACCGACGACGGCTCCGATCAGGAATGCCACGGGGAGCGGCAGCGCCATCAGCACGAATCCCGCGGATCCGATCAACAGCAGCAGCGTGATCACGACTATGGGGTTCGGATTCCTGCGGTCCGCCAGCACCCCCATCGCCAACCGCATGCACAGCCCGGCGACCGACCCCACAGCCAGCACCAGCCCGGCGGCACCGGGGCCGAACCCGACCTGCACTCCGGTGGTGGTCACGAAGGAGCCCAGGGAGTTCGCCGCCGCCGAGGCGAGCCCCGCTGCCAGAGTTATCAGCAGCAGCACGCCCCTGCCCGGCTCGACCGACTCCCGCCCAGCGGCGATGGCGGAACCGCCGTGTCCGATTACGCTCCTCGGCACGGACAACGCGGCACACATTCCGACCAGCGCCGCACCCGCGAAGGCCCAACGCCAGCTGAACGTCAGCGCCACGGCCGGAACCGCCAACCCCGCCAGCAGGGTGGACGCCGGAATGGCGGACTGCTTGATGCCGAAGGCGGTGGCGCGGCGGTTCGCGGGCACGCACCGCGCGATCAGCAGATTGGAGGCGGGCTGCCCCAGGGCATTGGGAAGCCCGGCCAGCCACAACATCGCCAGCAGCCACCCCAGGTTCCGAGAGGTAGCGATTCCCCCGGCACAAACCGCGCTGCCCACCGCGGCCAGCCGCATCGCCGGAACGGGCCCGATCCGCTCGGAGAGCCACCCCATCAACCGGGAGGAGAGCGCCGCCACCGCGAAGAATCCGGCGGCGCCGGCACCGAGCACAGCGGGGCCGAATCCGAAGTCCTGCTGCAGCTGAACCCCGAGACCGCCGACGAGGAACGCGGGCAGGATTCCCACCGTCACCACGACAGCGACCGAGGACATCGCCCGTTTGGGCAGTCGGACCACGGGGTCACGTGTCAGCGGCATCGCTTCCGGCATCACGGCACCAGTCCCTCGTCGGCTCCGGTAACGGGCACCCGAGCGTCATAGCACTCCGCGCCGTTGCACCGAACGGACTAGTGACCGATCCCTCGCCCCACGACCCCGATTCGCTCGCACACATCCCGGTGCACATTTCGCCAGAAATCGCCGCCACCCCTGTTCTCCAGGCGCACCGGCGCGGCGATTTCGCGAGAAATCGCCGCCGCCCCGGTCAGTCCCGGAAGGCCTGCACCCCCGTCATCGCGGCGCCGATCGTCAGCGCGTGCATCTCGGAGGTTCCCTCGTAGGTCAGCACCGACTCGAGATTGGTCATGTGTCGCATCACCGGGTACTCCAGCGAGATGCCGTTGGCACCCAACACGGTCCGCGCGGTACGCGCCACCTCCAGCGCGCCGCGCACGTTGTCCAGCTTCCCGAAGCTGACCTGCTGCGGCAGCAGCCTGCCCTCGTCCTTGCGCCTGCCGAGGTGCAGTGCGAGCAACCGCCCGTTGTGCACCCGCACCGCCATGTCGGCGAGCTTGGACTGGGTGAGCTGGTGCCCGGCCAGGGGTTTGCCGAACTGCTCGCGCGAGGTGGAGTAGTCCAGCGCCGCGCGCAGACAGCTGTGCGCGGCCCCGGTGGCTCCCCAGACGATGCCGTACCTGGCCTCGTTCAAACAGCTCAACGGACCACGCAGCCCGGTCACCTCCGGCAATACGGCATCCTGCGGCAAGCGGACGTCGTCGAGGACGAGTTCACTGGTCACGGAAGCGCGCAGCGAGAGCTTGTGCCGCATCTCCGGCGCGGCGAATCCCGGCGTGTCGGTGGGCACGACGAAGCCGCGGATGCCCTCGTCGGTGCTCGCCCAGACGACCGCGACATCGGCGATCGTGCCGTTGGTGATCCACATCTTGCGACCGTTGATGACCCAGTCGGTACCGTCCCGACGTGCCGAGGTGCGCATCGAGGCAGGATCCGAGCCGTGGTCGGGTTCGGTCAGTCCGAAACAGCCGATGGCCTCACCGGCCGCCATGCTCGGCAGCCAGTGCTGCTTCTGCTCCTCGGAGCCCCAACGCCAGAGGGCGAACATCGCCAGCGAGCCCTGCACCGACACCAGCGAGCGCAGACCGGAGTCACACGCTTCCAGCTCCTCGCAGGCCACGCCGTAGTCCACAGCCGACATCCCGGCACAGCCGTAACCGTCCAGATGCATGCCCAGCACGCCGAGCCCACCGAGTTCACGTGCCAGCTCGCGCGCGGCGGGCAGCTCACCGTTCTCGAACCACTCCCCCACGTAGGGCTGCACCCGGTCGCGACACAGCGCCCGGACGCTGTCCCGGATGGCCAGTTGTTCGGTGCTGAGCTCGTCGTCGATACCCAGCGGGTCGCGGGGATCGAAGTCCGGGCGGGATCCGGCGTTCATCTGCTCATGCCTCCAAGGACGCGTCAGATCGGGTGAATGTCCATCCCCGAACCGGTGAGATCGCGAGCGCGCGATCCCGGCTCGGGCGCGGCCGGCGGCTCCCCGCGGCCGAGCAGCCAGTCGAGGATCTCGGTGTTGTGTTCGCCCAACCGCGGTGGCGGGGTTGGGTCGGCGTGGCCGGACTCGGACAGTCCTATCGGGTTGCGCACCGACGGGGCTTCCCCAGTGCCGGGGGAAATGGTGGGGTCCAGCCCCAGGGACTCCGCGTAGCGCACCGCATCGGCCAGGTCGTTGACCTGCCCACAGGCGATTCCCATCCGCTGCAGCCGGTGCTGCCAGGCGGCTGCCGGACGTGCCCCGAGCACGTTCTCCAGCTCGACCACGAGCTCCTCGCGGTTGTGCACCCGGTCCGCGTTGGTGGCGAACCGCGGGTCGTCGGCCATTCCGACGAGCCCGAGGGTTTCGGTGAACCTGCGGAACTGCTCGTCGTTGCCCACCGCCACGGCGAGCGACGCGTCCTCACAACGCAGTGTCTCGTAGGGGGCGATGCTGGGATGCCGGTTGCCCATGCGTCCCGGGCTCTCACCGGTCGCCAGGAAACCGCCGACCTGGTTGACCAACCCGGAAAGCAGGCTGGAGAGCAGATTGACCTCGATGTGCTGGCCTCGGCCGGTGGACTCGCGCTGCCGCAGCGCGGCCAGGACACCGAGCGCCGCGTCCTTGCCGGTGAGCACGTCGACCACGGCCACGCCCACCTTGTTGGGCGGCCCGTCCGGCTCACCTGTGATGCTCATCAGTCCGCCGACGGCCTGCACCACGAAGTCGTACCCGGCCAGCTCCGCTCCTTCCGCGCTGCCGAAACCGGATACGGAGACGTAGAGCAGGCCGGGGTTGTCCGTTCGGAGACTCTCGTAGTCGAGCCCGAACCGCCGCAGCGAGCCCGGCTTGTGGTTCTCCACCAGCACGTCGGCGCGGCGCGCGAGCTCGATCGCGGCAGCACGGTCGCGCTCCGCGGCCAGGTCGAGGGTGACGCTGTGCTTCCCCCGATTCAGCGATTCGAAGTAGGCGGAGCCCGATTCGGTCCACGGCGGCCCCCAGGACCGGGTGTCGTCCCCGGTGTCGGGGCGTTCGACCTTGACGACGGTGGCGCCGAGATCGGCGAGCAGCATAGTCGCGTAGGGCCCCGCGAGCACCCGGCTGAAGTCCGCGACGAGCACCCCCTCCAGCGGCAGAGTCCGCGTCATTCGGGTCTCACCTTTTCTCGCGTTCGCGGCGCGTACCGCGTCCTGTCGGTGTCCTCCGCCACCGCCGTACGACGGCCTTTCGGCTGGCCGAGTGTGATCACCTCAACGGCTTCGGTGGTACGGAAGTCTTGCGGCGGCGTAAGGTTGGATCCAATATACAGTTGAGCGGGCGCCGGTCAAGCCGAACCGAACGTGAGAGGGACTACCCCTCCGACCGCATCGGTCCAGTAACGGCTTTCCCGGAGACCACGGGCCCGTCGGGCGCACGAAGAGGTTCCACGGACACTCGACTCCGACAGCGGATAACGGGAGTGAGATGCCACGACCGCCGACAACCCAGCAGTTCGTGCTCGACGAGCTGCGCAGGGCGATCCTGTCCCGTCAGCTTGCGCCGAACCAGCCGATACGGCAGGACAGCGTGGCGCACGAACTGGGGGTCAGCCGAGTACCGCTCCGGGAGGCACTCAAAACGCTGGAGGCGGAGGGACAGGTGGTCTACCGCCCGCACCGGGGCTACACGGTCGCCGAGCTGTCGCTGGCGGACCTGCTCGAGGTCTACCGGTTACGCGAACTGCTGGAGACCGAGGCCGCCCTGGTTTCGGCCACCAAGGCCGGTGAGGCGGACTCCGCGGCGGTGCGGGCGGAGCTGCGTGCCGTCGTCGAGGCCGCGGCGAACGACGACCTGGTGGAGATGATCGCGGCCAACCGTCGGTTCCACTTCGCGATACTGGAGCCGGCGGACATGCCGTGGCTGATGCGCATGGTGCGCACGCTGTGGGACACCACCGACGCCTACCGGGCGGTGTACTACAACGCCCCCGACAACCGGAGTCGCGTGCTCGAGGAACACGAGGCGATAGTGCGCGCCTTCGAGGCGCGCGACGGCGCGGAACTGGCCGAGCTGCTGCGACGACACCGGGAACACGCCGTGGCGGCGTTGCGGGCGACGCTGGACGAGACCGCTAACGGTTGACCGGGCACCACCGGCCGAGGGCATGCGGTGCGGGTCCGCGCCGCATGCCCTCGGCCGAGCTCCGGTGGCAGCCGGACCTCAGTAGTCGTAGAACCCCCGCCCCGACTTCTTGCCGTTCAGTCCGGCGTCGACCATGCGCCGCAGCAACGGCGGGGCCGCGTAACCGGGATCGCCGTACTCGGCGTGCATCGAGTCGGCGATGGCGACGATCGTGTCCAGCCCGACCATGTCGGCCAGCGTCAACGGTCCCATCGGGTGAGCACAGCCGAGCACCATCCCGTTGTCGATGTCCTCGGCAGCGGCGAAGCCGCCCTCGTACATCCGCACCGCGGAGAGCAGGTACGGCACCAGCAGCGCGTTGACCACGAAACCGGCCCTGTCCTGCGCCCTGATGGGTTGCTTACCGAGCTGTTCGGTGGCGAACGCCGAGGCCACCCGCACTGTTTCCTCCGAGGTGACCAGCGCGGGTACCAGTTCGACGAGTTTGAGCACCGGAACCGGATTGAAGAAGTGGACACCGATGACGCTGCCGGGTCGCTCGGTGGCCCCCGCAAGCTTGGCGATCGGAATGGACGAGGTGTTGGAGGCCAGTACCGCGTCCCGGTCGGTGACCACCCTGTCGAGCTCGGCGAACACGCCGGTCTTGATGTCCGGGTTCTCGGCCACGGCCTCGACCACCAGCTGCCGGTCGGCCTGCTCGGCCAGTTCGTTGGTGATGCGCAACCGGCCCAGTGCCGCGTCCCGGTCCTCCTCGGCGAGCTTGCCGCTGCCGACCGCGCGGTCCATGGACTTCCGGATCCGCGCCCGGGCCGCCTCCGCCGCGCTCTCGTCGATCTCGGAAAGCACCACGTCGAGACCTGCCCGGATACTCACCTCGGCGATACCCGAGCCCATCAGACCGCCACCCACGACACCGACACGTTGGATCTGCCCCACCACTGACGTCCTTTCGCGCAACGACCGGGCGTCGAGCCCACGCTCGACGCCCGGGAAGTACTCGACCGAGAATTACCGAACAGTAACCCCGGTTACCCTAGTAGTTCGACAACGGCACGAAAACAGCCCGCGCCGCGCGGCGAACGGCTCCGCTCCGCGGCGTGGCGAATCCCGGGGGTCACGAATCCACGGTCGGGCTGACACCCCGGACTCAGGCGGTGGCCGTGGTGGACAGATAACGCGAGAACCAGGCACCGGCGGCCTCGGCAACCTGTCGCAGCGCACCGTTCTCCTCGAACAGGTGAGTGGCACCGGGCACCCGGTGCACCTCGTGCTCGACCGGGAGGTGTCGAGCCACGTTCTCGTTGAGCCGCAGCACCTCGCTGTCGCGCTCGCCCACGATCAACAGCGTCGGTGCCCGCAGGGCGGCGACCCGCTCGGGGGTCAGATCGGGACGTCCGCCGCGCGACACCACCGCGCGCACGTCGTGCGGTCTGCGGACGGCCGCTCCCAGGGCGGCGGCCGCCCCGGTGCTGGCACCGAACAACCCCAACGGGCGTTGCCGCAGTTCGGCACGCTCGGAGATCCAGTCGAGCACCCCCAGCACCCTGGCGGTCAGCAACTCGACGTCGAACCGGATCCTGCCGTCGCGCTCGTCCTGGAGCCGTTCTCGGGGAGTCAACAGGTCCAACAGCAACGTGGTCAGCCCCATCTCGTTCAGCCGTTCGGCCACGGCGATGTTGCGCGGACTGTGCCGCGAGGAACCACTGCCGTGCACGAAAACCACGAGTCCACCCGGGTTGTCGACTCCGGCCAGATCACCGGTCAACTCCTCGTCACCGCTGGTCTCCCTCGCGGGCAACGACACTTCTCGCCCGGCGGGGGTCGCGGCTGTGGTGTCCCGCTCAGCTTCCATCGTCCTCCACCCGTTCGGCGTCCTCCTCCGGTGCCCGTTGCACGACTCCGGGATCGGTGGCCTCGATGCCCTCGGTTGACGAGGCGCTGCGCCCGGTGCTCTCCACCTGTTCCGCTTCCAGCACGTCGGCGTGGAAGGTCCGGATCGGACGCTCATCCTCGGCGATCCCTTCCCCACCGGTCTCACCGGGCTCACCGGGCTCGTCACGGGAGTCCGTCGAGCCGGTGACCGACGAGGCGTCGAGCACGTCCGCACCACCCGCGTCGAAATCGGGGCGTTGCTCCGCCAGTCTGCTCTCCAAGTCGGCCCCCTCCGCCTGTTCGCTCGGTGTCGGGCGCTGCCGACTCACGCGGGACCAGTCATCGGGGGGTTCGAGCCCCTCCTCCAACGGGTCCGCGGCGAGTTCGTCCTCGTCCAGATCGGCGGCCGACTGCAGTTGGGCGGGGTCTCTGGCCCGGTCCCCCTCGGAGACCGTCTCGTCCGCCGAAGGAGTCTCACCGTCGAACGGATCCGACATGGTCGCCTCCCTCTCACTTCCACTGCTTCACCCGAACCGGCGGGAACGGCTGCCAGCACGGCTACCCGCGAGCGCGTCGCACGCAAACCACGCGGAACGCGCCCTCGGCCGAACGGGCGAGAACGACACACTCGGATCGTCGCTGTCGCGACGGGGCGGGATGTATCAGAATGCGGTGGGACCGTGGTTTTCCGGCGTTTCGGGACGACACCGTTCCACCGTGAATCCTCGGCGGCGTCAACCATCGGCGGTGTGAATCGTCGGCGGACGGGGTCGAAGCAACGCGGAGCCGAAGCGACGGGGCGGATGCGGAGAGGAGTTCGGCGTGGGGCAACTGCAAACCGAGGTCGAGCCCACCGATGTGGGGCTCTGCCCGACGCGGCTGGAACGGATCGAACAGCATTTCGCCGACTACGTCACCGACGGCAGGCTGCCCGGCTGGCTGGTGTTGATCGCGCGGCACGGCAAGATCGCATACCTGCGCACCCACGGGATGCGTGACCTGGAAGCAGGACTCCCGGTGGAGACGGACACGATCTTTCGCATCTACTCGATGAGCAAACCGGTCACCTCGGTGGCCGCGATGATGCTCTACGAACGGGGGCTGCTGGAACTCACCGACCCGGTGGCCGAGTACCTTCCGGAGTTCGACCAGCCCCGCGTCTACACCGGGGGCTCGGCCGCCGCCGCACAGACGCGCCCCGCCACCGAACCGATCAGGATCTGGCACCTGCTCACCCACACCGCCGGACTCACCTACGGCTTCCACCGGATCCACCCGGTGGACCAGATTTATCGCGAGCAGGGGTTCGAGAACGGTTACCCTGCCGAACTCGATCTGGCCGGGGCGTGTGCCGCGTGGGCACGGCTGCCACTGCTGTTCGACCCCGGTACGGCCTGGAACTACTCGGTGGCGACCGACGTGCTCGGACGCGTGATCGAGGTGATCTCCGGCAGCACGCTCGACGAATTCTTCCGAGCGAACGTCTTCGAACCACTGGACATGCGCGACACCGATTTCGCGGTGGCGGAGTCGGAGCTGGACCGGCTGGCCGCGCTCTACAGCGTGGACCGCACGCGCCGCGCCGTACGCAACGAGCGGTTGAACCGGGTGAGCACCAGCCGCCCCCGGGTACTTTCCGGAGGTGGCGGCCTGGTCTCGTCCGCACGCGACTACCACCGCTTCACGCAGATGCTGCTCGGCGGCGGGGTACTCGACGGCAACCGGCTGCTGAGCAACCGCACGGTCGGCTTCATGACCCGCAACCACCTGCCGGGCGGAGCTGATCTGGCCGAGACGGCGATGGGCTCGTTCTCCGAGTCCACCAACGCGGGGAAGGGATTCGGGCTGGGATTCTCGGTAACCGACCGCCCGCAGGCCTCGAAGGTGCTGTCCTCGCAGGGCCAGTACGCCTGGGGCGGAATGGCGAGCACCGCGTTCTGGGTGGATCCCGGCGAGGACCTGACCGTGCTCTTCCTGACCCAGCTGATGCCCTCCAGCGCTCACCCGATCAGGACACGGCTGCAGGCGCTGGTGTACCAGGCGCTGGTCGACTGACTCCACACGGTCCGGTGCCAACCGGGACGGATGAGGCAGCGCCGGAAGCGGCTACCCACCGACCCTCGCGGAGGGCCGAAGTAGGGTGTTGGCTGTCCGATGTCGGCCCCTGAACGCGAGAGCGCAAACGTGGAACCGCGCTCAACTACCGCGGTTCTCCCCCAGTTCCTCCACGATGGGGTTGCTCGTCGTCTCGGTCTCGTGCTCGGCCAATCCGTCCGCGGTACGGCGGGTGTTCTGGTCGGCCTTGTCGGCATCGGTCTGCCCCTGCTGGGAAGCCGGATCGAGTTGGAGCGAACGCCCCACCTCGGTGAGGTTCTCGTACTCGTCGGCACGCGGCATGGCACGCAACGCGGCGAGTAGTTCCGCGTCGGCACCGTTGTTCTCCGCGTACTCGACGATCCGGTCCTTGCCCGCCGGGAAGTCCAGTCCGGACAGACTCGTTCTCAGATCGGCTCGGTCCACAGCCACGGTAGGCTCCTTCTCTTTCGGGTGTTGGGGTTGTTCTCGGGTGATGGCCCCTGTGCGAGGGCCCCTGTGCGGGAGAATCAGTCGCCACCGCCCACGTCGCTGCAGCGCAGCAGAGGCTCGCTTCGGAAGCGTTGTGGCAGCGGACCGACCCGCGCCGGTTCGTCGTCGGAGAACTCGGTGAGTGGCAGGGGCAGTTCCTCGAAGACGACCCTTCCCTCCGCTGCAACGAGAACCCGGCCCCGCTCCCCGTTCGCGTGGGTCCGACCCCGCAGTTCATCCGGTTCCGGAGCTGGGAGCGCCGCGGGCCTGGGAACGATGTCTGCCTTCGGCCATCTCCTCGACCGTCTTGGCGCAGAAGGCATCGAGATCATCGGGATTACGGCTGGTGACCAGGCCGGAATCGACGACGACCGGCTCGTCGGTCCACTCGGCTCCGGCGTTGCGCAGGTCCGTGGCCAGGCTCGGATACGAGGTCATTCGCCGACCACGCACCACGTCGGCCTCGATGAGCGTCCACGGGGCGTGACAGATCGCGGCGACCGGTTTCTGGTCGGCGAAGAACTCGGCGACGAAACGAACGGCTTCCGGCACCCTGCGCAGGGCGTCCGGGTTCGCCACACCACCGGGCAGGACCAGTCCCGCGTAATCGGCCACATCGGCGTCGGTGACTATCCGGTCCACCGGGAAGGTGTCCGCCTTGTCGAGATGGTGGAACGCCCGAACGGAACCGGAGGAAACCGAAACCAGCTCCGGTCGGCCACCGGCCTGCTCGACCGCTTGCCAGGGACGTGTCAACTCCACCTGCTCGACTCCTTCACCGGCGACCAGGAAAGCCACGCGCAGTCCGCTCAGGCTTCCGGCCATTCGTCGAACACCTCCACTCGGGCATCGAGCGATCCGTTCGGCCTCGCGTTACCCCGTGGCAGGAGGGCTCAAACCTCACCGACCAACGGGAGCGTCCGGACGGGTAGGTTCGGTAGGGGCCGAAGCCGATCATCGGAGACATCGGGAGTTCGTGGTGGAACGACTCGCTCCGATCGATCCGGGTACGCGAGCCGAAACGGCATCTCGAAAGGAGTCCTGGTGCAGTCTGGCGAACTCGTCCCGGATTTCGAACTGACCGATCAGCGCGGAGCGCAGCGCACGCTGTCCGAGCTGCTGACCGGCGGCATCGTGGTGCTGTTCTTCTACCCGTCCGCCATGACCTCCGGATGCACCACGGAGAGCTGTCACTTCCGGGACCTGGCGACCGAGTTCGCCGTGCTGGACGCCCAGCCGGTCGGTATCAGCCCGGACCCGGTGGACAAACAGGCCCGGTTCGCGGAGCGGAACTCACTGGGATTCCCCCTGCTCTCCGACGAGGGCGGTACGGTGGCGCGTTCCTTCGGCGTCCGTCGCGGTTTCGGTCCGCTGCCGGTGAAACGGCACACCTTCCTGATCGACCGTGACAGCCGTGTCCTGCGGGTGATCCGCAGCGAGTTCCGCATGGCGGTCCACGCGGACAGGGCGGTCGAGTTCCTGCGGCAACGCGGCTGACATCCGGTCGTGGCTCGCACGCTCCCGGGGAGCGCCGTCTCCCACGCGCGAGACCACCGGGACGGTCGTGCTCCGGGAGGCACACGGAACGTCCCTTCCCAGGACGTCGAGCAACTCGCGAGAGGACGTGACGCACGTGACCGAACGGACCGTCGGCATCGTCGGGGGCGGCATCGTGGGCCTGGCGGTGGGGCGCGAGCTCACTCGACGTCACGAGAGCACCCGGGTAGTCGTGTTCGAGAAGGAGAACCGGCTCGGTGCGCATCAGACCGGGCACAATTCCGGTGTCGTGCACGCGGGCCTGTACTACGAACCCGGCAGCCTCAAGGCGGAACTGTGCGCTCGCGGTCGGTCGATGCTGCGCGAGTACTGCTCCGAGCGGGGACTCCCCTATGTGGAGTGCGGCAAGCTCGTGGTGGCTGTCGACGGTTCCGAACTCGCCCGCTTCGACGCGCTCGAGGCGAACGCGCGGCGCAACGGTGTTCCGGGACTGCGACGTGTGGCCGGTTCGGGGATCACCGAGATCGAGCCCCATGCCGCCGGAGTGGCCGCGCTGCACTCCCCCGAAACCGCGATCACCGACTACGCGGCGGTGGCCCGAGCGTTGGGCGAGGACATCGAGCGGGCAGGTGGCAGCGTCCTGCTTTCCACGGCCGTGACCGGAGTGCGGCGGCGGGTCGGGGGTGTGGACGTCGAGACCGCGGACGGGATCCACTCGGTGGATCGGCTCGTGGTGTGCGCCGGTCTGCGGGCGGACCGGGTGTCCCGCTGGGCCGACGGTGCCGACGAACCGCGAATCGTGCCGTTCCGGGGCGAGTACATGCGGCTCGCTCCGTCGGTGCGCGAGCTGGTTCGCGGCATGATCTATCCCGTTCCGGACCCGCGTTACCCGTTTCTGGGGGTGCACTTCACCCGCCGCGTTTCCGGGGAGGTCGAGGTCGGGCCGAACGCGGTCCTGTCCCCGCACCGGGAGGGCTACCGTCGTCGTGACGTGTCCCTTGAGGAACTGCGCGGCATGGCCGGTTGGCCGGGATTCTGGCGGATGGCCCGCCAACACTGGCGCACCGGTGCGCTGGAGCTGCTGGGCAGCCTCTCGGTAAGGGCCTACATGCGCACCGCACGCCGTTACGTGCCCGAGGTGGGCGTCACCGATGTGCGGCGCGCGGGTGCCGGAATCCGGGCACAGGCCGTGGACCGGGACGGTTCACTGGTGGACGATTTCCGGATCAACCACGAGGACGGCATCACCACGGTGCGCAACGCGCCGTCTCCCGCCGCCACCTCCAGCCTGGCGATAGCCGAGCACGTGGTCGACCGCGTGGCGGCGAGCTGAGAACGAGCTGGAACAACCGAGTCCCGCGGCAGAGCCGAGGACAACCCACCCGGCCGTCACCAGCCCCTGAAGGGCAACCTCGGCACGAGACCGCACGTCCACCGGTTCGGACCACGCGCCCGTCCCGAACCATTAGGCTTGTGACCGAGACGGTGAAGGGGGAACTCAGTGCAGCCGCTGCTGACCAGCGAGCCGAGCAAGGTCGGCGACTATCGGCTTTTCGCCAGAATCGGCAAGGGGGCGATGGGCGCGGTATACCTCGGGTGTTCCAGAGGGGGACGTCCGGTGGCGGTGAAAGTGGCCAAGCCGGAACTGGCCGAGGACGCCGACTTCCGGGAACGGTTCCGCCGCGAGGCCAGCATGTCGGCGTCCGTCGGGGGGTTCTGGACCGCGACCGTGGTGGACGCGGATCCCGAGGCGGAGCACCCCTGGTTGGCCACCGAGTACGTGCCCGGCCCCACGCTGCACCAGGCGGTGAACGAGCACGGGCCGTTCCCGGAACACACCGTGCGCAGGCTCGGAGCCGGTCTGGCCGAAGCGTTGCAAGCGGTTCACCGTGCGGGGCTGGTCCACCGCGACCTCAAACCCGCCAACGTGCTGCTCGGTCCGGACGGCCCTCGTGTGATCGACTTCGGCATCTCCCGGGCGATGGCCGCCACCGGCATGACGGCCACCGGGATGTTCTTCGGCACCCCCGGCTTCTTCTCCCCGGAACAGACCACCGGTGGTGAGGTCGCCCCTCCCAGCGACGTGTTCTCACTGGGGGCGGTGCTGGTGTTCGCCGCGACGGGGAACGCTCCGTTCGGCAACGAGAACAGTGCCGCCATGCTCTACCGGGTCGTGCACGCCGAACCGGACCTGGGAACGGTCCCGGAGACGTTGCGTCCGCTGATCGCCTCCTGCCTGGCCAAGGACCCCAACGTCCGCCCGAGCACCGGCGAACTGCTCGATCACCTCGGCCATTCGGGCTCGCCCACCGGCGAGTGGCTCCCGCGACGCGTGACGACGCTGATCTCGGCGCACACCGCGGAGCTGGACCGGGTGTTCCGGGGCGAACCGCTCTCGGCGAGCAACGGCGGCACCCGAGTGGAAGAGCGGGGTGGCTCGGTCGCGGCCGGGGCTACACCCGCCGCTGCCGGCGCCGCCGCTGCCGGACCTTCGAGCACGCGACGGGACGATTCCCGACCCGCCGAGGGCTCGCGCGCCGCCACCGCGAACGAACGTCCCGGAGCCGTGACCGGCGACCCGGAACGGGACCGGACGGAACGGCCGCTGGTGCGGCCCGACCTGGCGGGACCGGTGTTCCGGAGCGGCAGGCGGATCAACGCGCTGCTGTGGGCGGCGTTCTCGGGAGCGCTGGCCTACGGCACGGTGATGATCGGCGCGAATGCAGTAACCCACGGGCCCAGCCGGGCCCTGCTGGCGCTCGGGGTGTTCCTGCTCGTGCTCAGCTGCGTGCTGTGCCTGGCGCAGGCACTGACACCGGGGATCAGCCTGAAGATCAACAGCGATGGCCTGCGGATATCCCGCATGGGGTTGCACCGCGAGATCCCCTGGAGCCGGGTCGGCAGAGTGGGCCTGGTGGGCAGCGGCAAGAAACAGGCGCTGACGGTGTGGGCGCACCAGGAGTTCACCCCGCACTCCAAGTGGTGGCACCGCACCCGCGAGTACTACGGCGGCAACAAGATCTTCCTCGTCGGGGCGACCGGAGGGTGGTGGGCCAGGCGGCGCGAGGCCCGCAGGCTTCGCACCGCCCTGCGGCAGTACGCGCCGCGCAGTTACGACGCGAGACTGCTCTGAGCTCCCCGGACCGGAGTTCCCGGAACGGGATCGCCGGTCCGGGAACTCCGAACGCTCAGCTCGCCAACTGGCTCTGCGTGGCGACGAAACCGGAAACATCGGGCAAGAAGCCCTGCTCGTGGCCGGTGGCGTTGGGGTGGAAGGACTCCTCGACCGGATAGGAGAGCCCGTTGATCCAGGGTTGCGCACCACACACGCCGTGTCCGGAGAAGTCGTCGCGCACGTCGAGGAACGAGAAACCGGCGGCCGCCGCCTGCTCGGCGATCACGCTGTCGAGCGTGTCGGCGGCGTCGTTGAGCCTGCCCCGCTCGAACTCGCTCAGCAGGGAAAGGCAGGGGCCGAGCTCGAACAACCTCGGATACCCCACGACGGCCACTCGGGCTTGCGGAGCCGCGGCGGCGATCGCGTCGTAGGTCTCGGCCAACTCGGCGGGAAGCTGTTGGGTGGCGTAGTTCTCCGCCTCGGTGACCGCGTCGTCACAGGTCTGGTCGCTGCCGGTGTTGCAGGTGGTGATCACATCGACGAATCCGGCGTCGTTGCCGCCGATCGAGACGGTGACCACATCGGTGCTCGCGCTCAGCGCGTTGACCTGCTCGTTCAGCACGTCCGGGGTCTGCGCCCCCGCGCACGCGGCGAAGTCCAGGGAATCGACCGTTCCCCGATCCGCCATCAGTCGCGGATAGGCCTGCGGGCTCCGCAGGCAGTCACCGCTCTCCGATGTGTAGTTTCCGATTCCCACGCCGGACGCGTAGGAGTCGCCGAGGGCCGCGTACTCGACCGGATCGGCGAGCTCGGTCGCGGCGCTCGCGGCGGGGGCCAGCAGTGGGAGCAGGGCGGCAGCCAGGACGGCGGAACAGCTGTTCGACAGCACGGATTTGCGCACGGATACCTCCGGTGGCCTTGATCGACCGTTCGTGATTATCAACACACCGAAGGTCACGAAAGGCGAACACGGGAAATCCGCCGGAATTGGCTGCGATCGTGTGAGAACCCCTCACCGGAAAGCCGGAACGGCCCGGAGCCCGTACGGAGCAGACCCGCGGCGAGGGAGGTACGGGAGGACAGGAGGCGGGACCTCCCCACTCCAGCGGGTGAAAGCGCGCAACGAAGACGTGCACACCGGAACCACGACGCAACGAACAACCAAAGGAAGCAATGTGTCGCGGCTGAAAGTGTTGCCGTGACGACATAGCCTGTTGCCATGACCGCGGCCGTACCGAGCGTGCGTGGCACGCCTACCGAGACATCCGAGTTCCTGGCACTGGACGAGACCTACTCCGCGCACAACTACCACCCGCTTCCGGTGGTGCTCTCGAAGGGCACCGGAGCGTGGGTGACGGACGTGGACGGTAACGACTACCTCGACTTCCTGGCAGGCTATTCGGCGCTGAACTTCGGGCACCGCCACCCGGACCTGATCGCTGCCGCGACGGAACAACTCGAGCGTGTGACGTTGACCAGCAGAGCGTTCCACCACGACCAGTTCGGGCCGTTCTGTCGGGAGCTGGCCGAACTGACCGGCACGGAAATGGTGCTGCCCATGAACTCCGGGGCCGAGGCCGTGGAGTCGGCGATCAAGGTCGCCCGCAAGTGGGCCTACCGGGTCAAGGGGGTCGCCGAGGACCGTGCGGAGATCGTCGTGGCTGGATCCAACTTCCACGGCCGCACCACCACGATCGTCTCGTTCTCCACCGACCCCGAGGCGCGCGCCGACTACGGCCCCTACACCCCCGGCTTCGTCGTCACCGATTACGGCGACGCCGCCGCGGTCGAGTCGGCGATCACCCCCAATACGGCTGCCGTACTCGTCGAACCCATCCAGGGCGAGGCGGGGGTGATCGTGCCCGAGCAGGGCTACCTGCGCGAACTGCGGAGGCTGTGCGACGACAACGACGTGCTGCTGATCGCGGACGAGATCCAATCGGGGCTGGCCCGCACCGGCGAGCTGCTGGCGACCTCGCACGAGGGGGTACACGCGGACCTCTACACCCTGGGCAAGGCTCTCGGCGGGGGGATCCTCCCCGTTTCCGCGGTGGTGGGAAGCCGCGCGGTACTCGGTGTGCTGCGTCCCGGGGAGCACGGCTCGACGTTCGGCGGCAATCCGCTGGCCTGTGCGGTGGGTCGGGCGGTGGTGAACCTGCTCTCCAGCGGATACTTCCAGGATCGGGCGCGCGAGCTCGGTGACCGGCTGCACGCCCGCTTGAACCAGCTGGTCGGTAACGGTGTTTCCGAGGTCCGAGGCCGGGGCCTGTGGGCGGGCGTCGACATCTCGCCGGGCGGTCCCGAGGGGCTCACCGCGGCCACGGAACTGATGCGGCGCGGTGTGCTCTGCAAGCAGACCCAGGAGAACACGCTGCGGATAGCCCCACCGCTGGTCATCACCCCGGAGGAGCTGGACTCCGGCCTGGACGCCGTGGCACACGTGCTCACCACCGAACGCTGACCGGACAGGCCGGACAGGGCGGACAGGGCGGACAGGGCGGACAGGGCAGGGCAGGCTACCGGTGAACCGGAGCCGCCCCGACCGGCTCAGGAGGTGGCCAGCTCCCTGGAGAGCGCGGTGAGCCTGCTCAGCGCACGCAGGTACTTCTTGCGGTAGCCGCCCGCCAGCATCTCCTCGCCGAACAGCACGGACAACGGCTCGCCGGAGACGCGCACCGGTACCGCGCGGTCGTAGAGCCGATCGGCGAGCGCCACCACCCGCAGCGCCACCCCCTGGTTCGGCACGGTGTGCACCCCGCTCAGGTGAACCGCGGTGACATCGTCGACCATTCGGCCGTACTTGGAGGGATGCACCCGCTGCAGGTGGGCGCACAGCTGTTCGAAGTCGTCGAAGGTGGCAGCGGGGGTGGCACGCGCCCGCTCGGCGAGTTCGGTCTCGTCGAGCGGTTCCGGTGGTTCGGGCTGATCGCGGTGCCGGTAGTCGGGGCCGTCGACGCGCACGACGCGGAACCGCTCGGCCATCGCGTGGATCTCCCGCAGGAAGTCCACTGCGGCGAACCTGCCCTCGCCCAGCTTGTCGGGCAGTGTGTTCGAGGTCGCGGCCACCCGCACGCCTGCGTCGGTGAGTCTGCTCAGCAGCTGGGTGACCAGCATCGTGTCCCCGGGGTCGTCGAGCTCGAACTCGTCGACGGCCAACAGTCGATGATCGGAGAGCCTGCGCACGGCCTCGTTGAAACCGAGCACACCCACGAGATTGGTCAGCTCGACGAACGTGGCGTAAGCCTTCGGCCGCTCGACCTCGTGCCAGAGCGAGGCGAGCAGGTGCGTCTTGCCCACCCCGAAGCCGCCGTCCAGGTAGAGCCCGGGCAGGCCACCGGAGCGGCCGTTCCTACCGCCCCGGCCGAACAGCGAGCGCAACCAGGAGCCTCCGCCGGAAGCGGAGCGTCCGGCATCGGCGGCGAACTCCCTGCAGGCGGCTACCGCCGCGGCCTGACTGGGCTCCGCCGGGTTGGGCAGGTAGTTGTCGAACCGTACTTCGTCGAAGCGCGGTGGAGGAGTCAGCGCGGCGACCAGTTCGTCTGAACCCAGCTCGGGATGGCGGTCGACCAGGCGCGGCATGCTCATGCTGGAACTGTAACCGGAGGCTCGTGGCTGCCCGTGGCCGTGCTGTGATGGAACCATGCAGCAGCTGTGGCCCGTTCCAGAGACGAAACAGGTGGACAGCGAGCCGGAAACGGCCGACGAGCTGGAAAGTTTCTACGAGTACCCATCGGAACTGAGCCGCCCGTGGGTGAGGGTGAACTTCGTCTCCAGCCTGGACGGCGCCGTGGCGGTGAACGGCGGTTCACGCGGGTTGTCCAGCCCCGTGGACCGACGCGTGCTCTCGCTGATCCGGGATCTCTCGGACGTCGTGCTGGTCGGGGCCGGAACCGCAGCGGCCGAGGGGTACCGGGGGTTGCGGCGCACCGAGGCGCGCACCAGACGACGCACCGAGCGCGGCCTGGGCGAAGTTCCCCCGATAGCGGTGGTCACCGGCAGCGGTTCGATCGACCCCGGCTCGCCGCTGCTCACCGACACGGTCGCCGCCCCGATCGTGCTCACCAGCGAGGCGGCGCCCGCTGAGCGCGTCGCCGCGCTGACCGAGGCGGGCGCCGACGTGGTGACGGCAGGGCGGAACGAGGTCGATCTCCCGACGGCCCTGCGGGAGCTGGCACGGCGCGGGCTGTACCGCATCGGTTGCGAGGGTGGTCCCGGCCTGTTCGGAGCACTGATCGCCGCTGACGTGGTCGACGAACTCTGCCTCACCGTGTCACCACTGCTGACCAGCGGGGACACCAGTAGGATCGCTACAGGCCCGGCGGCCGGAACACCGCGTGGCATGCGGCTGCTCTCGGCGCTGTACGCCGACGAATCGATGCTTCTGCTCCGCTACGGGAGACTGGCCGAGTGACCGACGGGGTCGATGCCGACCGACAGCTCGACGAGCGCGTCCGCGACGACAGCGCACTGCTCATGGCGGCCAGGAACGGCGACACCTCGGCGTTCGACTCCCTCGTTCGCACGCACACCGGCAAGCTCTACCGCGTGGCACTGCGGATCGTGGGCGATCCGGCTGAGGCGGAGGACGCCGTGCAGGACGCCTGGGTCTCGGCCTGGCGCTCGCTGGCCACGTTTCGCGGTGACTCCGCCGCGTCGACGTGGCTCTACCGGGTGGTCACCAACGCGGCACTGAGCCAGGTCCGCAAACGACGCCCCACGGTTCCGCTGGACCCGACCGACGAATCCATGACCCCGGTGGGGAATACGGGAAACCCGGAGGGGACGGCGTTACGCGAGGAGGAGACCAGACGAGTGCACGCGGCGATATCCCGCCTCGAACCCTCCCAACGACTGCCACTGGTGCTGCGTGAGCTCGAGGGGATGAACTACGAGGAGGTCGCCGAAGTGCTGGAGGTGAACGTCACCGCGCTGCGGTCTCGGCTCCACCGGGCACGTCTGGCACTGTTGGCCGAATTGAAGGAGGTGCCTTGAACGAAGAGAGCTTCGCTTCGGATCGGCGCCTGCCCTGCGGTCAGCGTGTCGGCGCGCTGATCGGATATCACCTGGACGGTGTACCCCCAGAATTCGAGGAGCACCTGCGGGACTGTCCGCACTGTCGGGCGGAGCTGGCGGAGATATCCCGGCGCTGGCGACCCGTGCGACGACTGGCACGGAGTCACGCGGTTGCCTCGAACGACCTGGTGGACCGAACGCTGACCACCCTGCGCGGACTGCGCGACAGGCACGGTGGCCAACCGCTGGAACTGTCACAGGAGCACGGCAAACTGCTCATCCAGGCAGCGGCCACGCTGAGCCTGACGCGACGACTGAGCGCGGAGGTCCTGGATGACTTCTCCGGCATGGCGGTGCGCTCGTGCCTGATGGCGGACGAGGCGGTGCGCGTCGATCTGGTGGCCGCCTACCCGACGGCCGCTCACGAGTTACTGGCCGAGATCCGGCGCAGGCTGGTGGCCGCGCTGCACGGCTATCTCGGCGCGGGCACCCCGGATGTCTCCGTACGGCTGGCCGATGTCGTTCCACCGTGGGACGGAACCGGAGAAGAAACCGACAGTCCCCCAATCGGGTGATAACGCGTGTCGGGCCGGAAGACCGGGGCACGAATTAGCATCTGATCGGGTACCAGTCCACACCGACGAGCCCCGTCATCAGCTCGGAGACGGGGCGACCGGTGTTTCCGAAAGGAGTCGGCATGACACAGTCGGGCAGCAGCTCCACCCGTTCGAGCAAGTCGGAGTCCACGCAGTCGGAACAGCCGGGCGGCAGGGACGTGACCGGTATCCCGGAGTCCCGTTCGCCGGACACACCCGCGCGCCTGGCGGACGACACCTCGCAGGGCAGGACCAGCATCTCCTCCTCGGTGGTGCAGAAGATCGCCGGAATCGCCGCACGGGAGATCTCCGGGGTGTACTCGATGGGTGGCGGCGTGTCACGCGCTTTCGGTGCCCTGCGGGAACGCATCCCCGGCGGCACCGGGAGTTCGAACGTTTCGGGCGTGCAGGTGGAGGTCGGGGAACGCCAGGCCGCTATCGACCTGGACATCGTCGTGGAGTACGGTGCCGCGATCGTGGATCTCGCCCGTGCGGTACGTCGCAATGTGATCCAAAGTGTGGAACGCATGTGCGGCTTGGAGGTGACCGAGGTCAACATCTCGGTCAACGACATCCACCTCCCCTCCGATGAGGATGAGGAGACCACCCAACAGAACGGGACGGGATCACGAGTGCAGTGACCGGCTGAGCGATGGCTCTGCCCGGTGTCCCCGTCCGAGGACGTTGTGCGTCCCGAACCACGTCACAACAGCACGGGAGCACGAGGATGACCACGGAAAACGAGACCGCACGGGAGCACGAGCACGTCGCCGAGCGGATAGCGGCAGCGGCCCTCGAGCACCCCTGCGTGGTTCGGCTGGACGGCGGGGAGCACGGAATCGTCGCCACCCACCTGCCCGGGCGACGGGTGACCGGCGTCCGAACCACCTCGGACACCGGCGAGGCGACCGAGGTGTGTGTCGTGCTGCTGCTGCGACGTCCCGTTCCCGAGCTCGTGGCCGAGATCCGGGAGAGGATACGCGAAGTGACCGGTGAAACGAGGATCGACGTGACCGTCGCGGACGTGCTCGCACCGGAACACGAACCGGAGTCGAACCGCGGTGCGGGTGAGACGAGGTGATCGGTTCGCGCCGGGGTTCGGATTCGCATCGGGGTTCGGACTCGCGCGGCACCCCGGACGACGCCAGGGAAGCGCGGGTCCGACTGCGGGAGTTCGTACGTGCGAACCATCCCGACGTCGGTGGTGATCCCGAAGTCTTCGCCGCCGGTGTCGCGGAACTACAGTCGGCACGGGACGGAGTGCGCTCGCCGAGCGAAACACCGAATACCCTGCCCGGCGAACGGGGAGACGGACCGGTGGTGCTCGTGCGTCGACACGGTCTGCGCGGGCTGCTGGCCCGAATACGGGAATGGCGAGCACGCCGCGGGCGCGGTCCGCGAGTCGTATGACCGCGGCGGTCACGTACCGACCGAACACACGCCGGCTCGAGGGACTAATAGGAAGGTTGTGCCATGAACGCGACACAGACCGGCTTGATCGCCGGGCTGATTCTCGGCGTAGCGGTTACCACTGGTGGTTTCACCGCCTTTCTGATCACGTTGGCGGTCGGTCTGATCGGCTTCGCGGTGGGCCGGTTCGTGGACGGCGACATGGAGTTCGGTGACCTGCTCGGACGGGGCAAGGACCGGTGACCGGGACAGTGGGCACCGCCGAGAGCACCGCGACGACACGTTCCGAGCGCGGCAGTGTCACCGAGCCGGCGGAACGCGGTGGACTGCGGATCGACCGGGGAGTGCTGCGCAGGATCGCCGAACACGCGGCGGACTCCGTGCCGAACTGTGTCCGGCTGCGACGGCGCGTGGCGGGGCTCGGTACGGGCGAGCACGGAGCGACGGCACGGTTGGCCGGTCCGGAGCGACAGTTGCGGATACGTCTGGAACTCGCGCTGCGTTATCCGGCACCGATCGCCGAGACCGTGAGCGCCGTTCGCGAACGGGTACGCACCGAGCTGGAACGCATGGCGGACTGCCGGGTCGCCACGGTGGACGTCACGGTCACCGCGCTGGTGCCGCACCCCACCGCCCCACGAGTGGAGTAGCCGCTCACACTGGAAGGACTGCCGATCGATGCGTGCGTTCGTTCGAATCCTCACCACGCTGTTGGGACTGCTGTTCCTGGCCGCTGGTCTGCTGCTGGTGGTCGAAGCGGTACGCGCCGCCGTCTCCACCGGAGCGGACCCGCTGCTGGTGGACCGTGCCACCCTGCGAGACGAACTGGCCGGAGTCTCCTGGCGGGACACCCTGGTGCGAACGGGGGCGGCCGTCACCGTCGTGCTCGGCCTGTTGCTGATTTTCGTGGCCTCCCGGGCGGGCAGGGGAGACATCAGACTGCACGATCCCGCGCCGGAGGTGGTGGTGGTCACCCGTCCTCGGTCACTCGCACGGCTGGTCGGCCACCGGATCAGGGAACAGGACGGGGTGGCACGCGCGTCCGTGGTCGCGCGCCGCAAAGCGGTGCGGGTGAACGCGGTCAGCCAATTCACCGAGGTCGGTGACCTCGAACCCAGACTGCGGGAGACCGCTCGTGCCGCGACGGAGGAACTGCCGCTGGTCACGCCCCCGAAGGTCTCGGTCGCGGTCAAACCGACGAAACAGCGATGACCACAAGGCTGTCGAGGAGCGATCATGGCGGTTGAGCAGTCGAGCGCACCGCGACACACCGAGCGGACCGCGAACCGGCTGGGACGCTCGCTGACCTTCGAGCGGGCGATCGTTCACGTGGTCGGGACGCTGGCGGTGCTGGCGGGTGCGCTGACACTGCTGGTGGGCTCGGGTGTTCTCGGGGTGTACCGGGCGGGCCGCCCGGTGCTGGACCCGCTGCTGGAACAATGGATCCGGGACAATCCCCGGTTGAGTCTCACGGCGGTGGCCGTGCTGGGCGTGCTGCTGGTGCTGCTGGGACTCTGGTGGCTGATCCACGCGTTGCGTCCGGAGAACCGCCCGGACATCCACATCGGCGGCGGCGCCACGGGAACCACCTCGCTCACCGGGACGGCGTTCACGGACGCGGTGCGAACCGACGCGCGCGAGGTCAGCGGTGTGACCCGAGCACGGGTGCGTACCACCGGCACCGCCGAGAACCCCGGACTGCGGATGGTGCTGTCGTTGCAGCACGGCACCGATGTCCGTCAGGTCTGGGAGGAACTGGACGAGAAGGTGCTCTCCCGAGCCCGCGAGGCGCTCCGTGTCGAGACGCTGCCGACCGTTGTCCGGCTGAACCTGGACAGCTCACCGGCGCAACGCGTGCGGTGAGAAGTCCCGACGCTCAAGCTCGTGCACCACCGCGAGTCGCTCCGATCGAGGCGAGCACCACGCACAGCACCGCGAGCCACTGTCCCGCGCCGAGCGCCTCCCGCAGCACCACCAGCCCGGCCAGGGCTGCCACGGCGGGCTCCAGACTCATCAGCACCCCGAAGACCCGCGGTGGGATGCGGCGCAGCGCCTCCAGCTCCAGCGAGTAGGGCACGACGGAGGACATCAGGGCGACCACCAGTCCCACGGCCAGCACGTGCGGATCGAGCAGTGCGGTGTTCGACTCGACCACCCCGAACGGGAGCACCAGCACCGCGCCGACCGCCATCCCGACGGCGAGCCCACCCCCGCCCGTGGTGCGGTCACCGAGTTTGGCACCCATCAGGATGTAGCCCGCCCAGAACACCGCCGCCAGCAACGCGAAGGCGACCCCCAGCGGATCGAGTCCGCCCTCCACGCGGGAGAGCAGCAGGACGCCGGTGGCGGCGAGCAGCGCCCAGACCACGTCGAGCTTGCGGCGGGAACCGAAAACCGCGACCGACAACGGCCCCAGGAACTCGATGGTGACGGCGATACCCAGCGGAATCCGCTCGAAAGCGTGGTAGATGCTGGTGTTCATTCCGGCGAGCATCGCGCCGTATCCGGCGATGACCAAAAAGGTCCTGCGGTCCATCCGCAACGCGGGACGCCACACCAGCAGCAGCACCAGCGCGGCGAAGGTGAGTCGGATCGCGCTCACGCCGAACGCACCGGCCATGGCGAACAGCTGCTTGGCGAAGGCGGCACCGACCTGCAAACTGATCATGCCGGTGACCACGAGCACGGGCGGGGGCACGGCCCCGAAAGCACGGGTGGCCAGCGCGCCGAACCGTCCTTCGGGATGCCGACCGGCTGACGAGGCCTCGTCCAGTTGTGCCACGGTCGCGTTCCATTCCTGTCCGAATCGATGCCGCACGGGTCGACGACGTTCGCCCCCACCGGTGGTCCGCGCGGGTACCCGTCTCGCGGAACACGGGGAATCCCCGTTCCGCCTCGGTGGTGCTGTCCCGCTGCCGGGACGTGGAAAGCGCCACGAGCGGTGGGTGCGGTCGGTGCTGCCGGAGGACCGGCCGGACGGCAGACTACTGCAACACCGCCCTACCGGTACCACCGACGTGACCGCCGCGACCGTTAACCCACTTCTCACACCGACCGTGCGATGATTCCCGGAGTGCACAGGGGAGGGAAGGCGCCCGTCCGAGTCAGCACACCGCGCCGAGAAGGAGTTCACGTGCCGCGCGTCATCGGCAGAGTCGGTGTCATCCTGCTGCTTCTGGTGCTCACGGCGTGTTCCGCGGGACCGTCCGACCGTCCGGCCGTGGCCTATCGGGACGACGGGAACTCCGGTGCGCGAACCCCGCGGAACTCCGAGCCACGAACCGTGCCGCCGCTGGGGCCGTCGAGCCACAACGCGCTGGACTGGTCGGACTGCACCGCCGCGACCAAAAGCGAGCTTGATTCGAGCCACTCCCCCGGCGACATGCGGTTCTCGTGCACTAGCCTGCTGACCAGCACCGATCCTCCCGGGGCCGTGCGCGGTGGCACCACACGGATCGCGCTGCTGACCGCCGGCTCCGGTGACGTCCCGCTGGTGGTGGTCAACGACATCCGCGGCGCACCGGGAACGACCTTCGCCGCGCGCCTCGCCACGCGGCTGCCCGAACGGATGCTGCGCGAGTTCAGGATCATCGGAATGGACCGCCGGGGCACCGGGGATTCCGATCCGGCGAACTGCGTACCCGAGCGGGAACGCGAGGCCATAACTCGGTTCGACTCCCGAGCGACCGACGACGCGGCGTTGGACGGGTTGTTGGAATCGGTGCGTACGGCCAGCCAGAAGTGCCTGTTGGAGCTGGAACGACGAGCCCAGACCTACGACACGCGCCACGCTTCGAACGACCTGGAGGAACTGCGACTGCAACTCGGCGTTCCCCGACTGCACGCCATCGGCCGTGGCGAGGGGTCGCGCGTGCTGAGCGTCTACGCACGTGACTATCCGAACAACGTGGGCAGGATGGTCTTCGACGGTGCCCCGGACCCGACGCTGAAAACCCTGGCGCAGCTGAAACGGCGCGCCGACGGCGCCGAGCGGACCTTCGACGTGTTCGCCGCGACGTGCCGCGACGCCGACGAGTGCGCGCTGGGGGACTCGCCGAGGCAACGGCTGGACTCGCTCATCGAACGCACTCGCGGACAGGCCCTGCCGACGGACGGCGGAGCACCGCTCACCTCGGGGGAACTGACCAGAGCGGTGCTGCACGGTCTGGGGAACCGGGATGACTGGCCCCGATTGACGCGGGCCATCGCGGCGGCCGAGGACGGCGACGGCAGCGCGTTGGCGGGCTTCATCCGGAATTCCGAGGTCGGGGCCGACCGGCTGGGACAGCGCATGGTGACACGCTGCAACGACACGATGTTGCGGCTCCCGCCGGAGCGAGCGCGCGACATCGCCGAGGAATGGGTCGACAGCAGACCACTCTTCGGCGGCGTGTTCGCACAACGACTGATCAGGTGCTCGACATGGCCCAGACCGCAACAGGCGATGCCTTCGCCCGGCAACGGTCGACTGCCACGTATACCGGTGATAGCCACCGAGAACGATCCCCTGACCCCCGCGACCGGCAGTGAGAACATGGCCGCCACGCTGCCCAACGGCAGCAAGGTGAGCTGGCTGGGAAGCGGGCGCGGTGCGCTGGGGCGGTCCGACTGCGTCACGGAACTCGTCAGCGGATTCCTGGTCGAGGGCGAGGTTCCGCCCCGCGACGCGGCCTGTCCGGCGTGATGCCGCGCCCGGGGAGCGGAATCCCCCGCGGGTTCGCTCGCGGTGCCCTCGCGAACAAGGCCCGACGTGGCGTATTCGACCACTCGACGTCGGGCCTCCCCGTAGCGAGGGCGGACGGCGGGGTTCCGCTCCGCGAGCACATGCGGAACCCGGGGCCGCGGGGTCCCGTCAGCAGCTGCTGCAGCACCCGCAGGAGGGGCCACTGCAACTGGCGCAGCAGCTGCACCCACCGAACTGTGTCTCCGTCGCGGTCTGTGCCACGGCTTGCTCCATGACGGCCTCCTGATCGCAGGAACATCGACACGTCGATGCTGCCCCGCCGTCCGCGCCACGGATACCGCTGGACGGGCGACACCCGCGATCGAACACCATTTCCCGTTCGGCACCGGCGCTTCGTCGGTGCCCGTCCCAGCCGATCAGCCGCGCGCCCACCCGATCAGCCGCGGGAGGTTCCGCCCGTACCGGAACGGGAGAACCGCTTGAACGAAGTCCGACAGCGGCTTTCCGAACCGATCAGGTGGCTCCGGTGAACGTTCGATACGGGCGCGTGGAAGAGCACGGAGGGTTACCGTGGAGACATGTCACGCGCCGAGCACGGCGAACCGGACGAGCCGGCCGGCCGTTTCGCCGACGACCTGATCGGACTGGACCCGCACGACCCGGAGGCGCAGGCGTTCGCCGCGCATCTGGACCGGATGCAGCACTGCGGTTCCCGAGCGACCGTCGAGGGCATGTTGCAGGGGGTCGGCGACTTCGCGCAGAGCGCGAACCGACTGCGGGGTGAGCGGAGACTGCTCGCCGTCGTCGTGGTCACGCTGATCCTGCTGGGAGTGGCCTTCACGATATGGAACGCCCTGGTCTTCATGGTGGCGGCGTTCTCCGGGTGACTCCCGCCACCCGATGGGTCCCGCCTCCCGGTGGAGCGCGCCTCCTCCGGTGCCGCCGCACTCGCGCGGAATTATCGTGGGGGTATGGATCCGGTAGTGGGAAGCACCCCCAAGGTCGTCAAGTCGGAACAGCAGTGGCGGGAGCGACTCGACCAGGACGAGTACGCCGTGCTGCGCCAGGGAGCCACCGAAGCGCCGTACAGCGGTGACTACGTGGAGGAGAAGACCCAGGGCGTCTACGAGTGCCGTGCTTGTGGCGCCGAACTGTTCCGCAGCGGCACCAAGTTCGAGTCGCACTGCGGCTGGCCCTCGTTCTGGGACCCCAGCGACTCGGAAGCGGTCCTGCTCCGGGAGGACCGCTCGCACGGCATGGTGCGCGTGGAGGTGCTTTGCGCCTCCTGCCACAGCCACCTCGGCCACGTGTTCGAGGGAGAGGGCTATCCCACCCCGACCGACCAGCGCTACTGCATCAACTCCATCGCACTGCGGCTGGAGCCGGACGAGAACGCTTGACCGAAGCGACCGAGCAGGCGGGGCGGAACTCCGGCCGGGGTCGACGCGTCCGGGAGGTGAAGCAGCGGGCGCTGCCCCCGCTGCCGGTGATCGCGATCTCGGCCGGGGCGATGCGGGGAACGTGGTGAGAGTCCATGCCGTCCTCCGACCGATCGACAACGCTCACGCGACGAGCTCGACGGCAGAGGACAGTCCGGGTGCTCTGGCAAGACGCGCGTCGGCGGTCAGCAGGGGCACGTCCAGGGTGGTAGCCAACGCGACGTAAAGAGCATCGTAGAAGGTAACCGCACCGCGCAGTGACCAGGCCATCTCGGCGAGTGGCCCGACGTGCGGGTAGCGTTGATCAGCTACATGTCTGCTCGCGCGCAGCGCTGCGTGAGCGGACTCCTGGTCCAGCTCCCCTCGCAGCTCCTTACGTCGCAGGACGTTGCCCACTTCGGCGTCGAACTGATGAGGGACATGGCACTCGAGTTCGGGAAGGCGCATTCGGAAGGACCGCGCGGCGGATTCGGAGCTCGTGAGAGCGAGAAGCGCCGCTGAAGCATCGATGACGACCAATGACGTCATCGACGATCGGCTTCCCGGTCCTCGACGATGCTGTCCACTGTCACACCGGTCCCGGTGTTCGTCTCCAGCACTCGCTCCATCGTCGCCAGAACCTCCGCCTTCGGAGTTCTCGACGCCTCCTCTTCCAACACACCACGTAGATACGCCTGCAGCGACTGACCCGACGCACGAGCCCGGGTGCGGTGAACCTCGTAAGCGCGTTCGGAGAGATCGCGAACTTGTATGGTCGCCATAGCACAACAGTAGCGCTGAATCAGCGCAAAATCAATTCAGCGCCGGAGCTCACGGCAGCCGCGCGACCAGGTCCTCCGCCCCGACTCGCGGTCCGGTGTAGAACGGGGTCTCCTCGCGCACGTGCAGCCGAGCCTGGGTGGCGCGCAGGTGGCGCATCAGATCGACGAGCCGGTGGAGCTCGTCGGCCTCGAAGGACAGGATCCACTCGTAGTCGCCCAGCGCGAAGGCGGGAACGGTGTTGGCCCGCACGTCCGGGTAGTCCCTGGCCTCCTTGCCGTGCTCGACGAGCATGTCCCGCCGCTCATCGTCCGGGAGCAGGTACCACTCGTAGGAGCGCACGAACGGATAGACGCACACGTAGGCACGCGGATCCTCGCCTGCGATGAACGCGGGCACGTGGCTCTTGTTGAACTCGGCGGGACGGTGCACGGCCACATTGCTCCACACCGGTTCGCTGGCCCGGCCGAGCGGAGTCTCGCGCCGGAAGTCCGAGTAGGCCGCCTGCAGGTCCTCGATCCTGGAGGCGTGCCACCAGATGAGGAAGTCGGCGTCGGCGCGCATGCCGGAGACGTCGTAGACGCCACGCACCACGAGGTCCGAGGACTCCTCGAGCCCTTCCAGGAACTGCCTGGTGCTCGCCCCGGCCTTCTCCCTGTCCTCGGGAAGTTCCCCGGCGCGGACGCGGAACACCGACCACATGGTGTAGCGGATCGTATCGTTCAACTCGGCGTAGTTCAGGCGGGCCATGCCGACCAGTCTGCCACCGTTCGTGCGCCCCGAGGCGGACAGGTGGGCGGGTGTGTGCCTCAGGTCGCGGCCAGCTGTTCCGCGATCACGGACGCGGCCGACTCACCGGTGCCGACGCAGGCGGGAACCCCGACGCCGTGCAGCGCGGCGCCCGCCACTGCCAGTCGCGGTGTCCGCGAGACGGCGTCCTCGATACCGGCGACGACCTCGGAGTGCCCCACGCCGTACTGCGGCAGCCCACCGCCCCAACGAACGACACGGCTCTGCGAAGGCGCGGCGGTCACTCCGGTGAGTTCGGCCAGATCGGCGCGTACCCGGCGCAGCAGCTCGTCGTCGTCCGGCCGCAGTTCGGCGGGGTCTCCCCTGCCGACCGAGGCCCGGACCAGCGACTCCCCCTCACCACCGCGCAGATGCGGCCACTTGCGACTGGAGAAGGTGAACGCCTTCGCGGTGAACGGAGTCCCGTCCGCGTGACGCTCGCCACGGGCGATGAGCACTCCGGAGGCCGCGGGCAGCTCGACGTGGGACGGCAGCGCCAGTCCGATCACGGCCATGGAGGCGAGTCGGAGGCGACCGAAGCCGTCGGCGGCGTCCGGAACGGGGTCGGCGAGCAGCTTGCGGGCGGCGGGAGCGGGCACGGCCAGCACGACCGCGTCCACATCGAGCGTTCGGGGACTCGGGGCGGAACCGATGGCCAGGTTCCAGCCCCGGGACAACGGACGCAGGGCACGGACCGGCAGGCCGAGCTCGAAACTCGCTCGCGAGCGCTTCCGCAGTTCGTCGAGCAGCGTGTCGTAGCCCCGCCGGAACGCCCCGAACACGGGCGGTCTGTCCGTACCGGGCGGGGACGGTTCCGGCATGGCCGCGTTGACGGCGGCCGTCAGCGACTCGGCGCCCGCGTCCAGCGCGTTCGCCAGCGCGGGCATGGTGGCGCGCAGCCCCAGGGCGTCGGCCGATCCCCCGTAGACCCCGCCGAGCAGCGGCTCCACGAGTCGTTCGACGACCTCGTGGCCGAGCCGTTCCCGCAGCAGAGCACCGACCGAGGCATCGCCACCGGACAACCGCAGCGGTTCGAGTGACTCCTCCCGCTCCACGGCACGCACGCCGCTCTTCGAGAGGACCCCGCTGACGGCCCGTCCGGAGGCGGGGACCCCCATGAGCATCCCCGCGGGCAGCGAACGACTCCCTCCCCCGGCACGCACCGTCGCCGAGGCGGAACGGGGATGAACCAGCTCGTCGTCCAGCCCGAGCTCAGCGGCCAGTCGGGTGACTTCCGGACGCCGCGCCAGGAACGCCTCGGCGCCGAGGTCGTAGCCGCGATCGGCGAGCCGAGCGGTGTAGAGCTTGCCGCCGGTTCGCTCGGCCTGGTCGAACACGACGATCTCGGCGTGCTCCCCCAGTAGCTTCCGCAACCGGTGTGCGGCGGTCATCCCGGCCACACCGCCGCCGATCACAGCGACTCTGGACATGCTTCCGCTCCGGTCAGTCTCGGCGGGAGTGCACGAACTCGACGAGCCTGGTCAACACTTCGGGATCGGTGTCGGGCAGTACGCCGTGCCCGAGGTTGAAGATGTGGCCACCGGCCGACTCGCCCTCCGCGAGGATCCGTTCCGTCTCGCCGCGCACGGACTCCCAGTCCGAGAACAGCACCGCCGGGTCGAGATTTCCCTGCAGCACCGGGCGCGAGGGCCGCAGCGGATCGATCCGCGACGCGGCCGTGTCCAACGGGACCCGCCAGTCGACCCCCGTCACGCTGGCGCCGGCCTCGTGCATCGCTCCGAGCAGTTCACCCGTCCCCACCCCGAAATGGATCCGCGGCACCTCGCCGCCGGTGTACTCGGCTATGCCCCGCAGGATCCGGCTGGTGTGCGGCTGCACGTAGGTGACGTAGTCACGAGGGGAGAGCGCGCCCGCCCAGGAGTCGAACAGCTGAATCGCGTCGACCCCGGCGTCGACCTGCACCCGCAGGAATTTCAGCGTGGTCTCGGCGAGTTTGCCGAGCAGCGCGTGCCAGGTTTCCGGGTCGGAGTGCATGAGCGCCTTGGTTCGCTCGTGGTTGCGACTCGGACCGCCCTCGACGAGGTAGGACGCCAGTGTGAACGGGGCCCCCGCGAACCCGATGAGCGGGGTGTTCCCCAGCTCACCGAGCAACAGCCGGATCGCCTCGGCCACCCCTTCGACGTGCTCGGTCTCCAGTTCGGGCAGGGCAGCCACGTCGGCGGCACCGCGCACCGGCTGGTTGACCACCGGACCGGTGCCGGAGACGATGTCCAGCCCCACCCCGGCGGCGTAGAGCGGAAGCACGATGTCGCTGAACAGGATCGCGGCGTCCACGCCGTGCCTGCGGACGGGTTGCATCGTGATCTCACAGACCAGTTCGGGCGTGAGACAGGCCCGCAGCATGGGAACGCCTTCCCGGACCCTGCGGTACTCCGGCAGCGAACGCCCCGCCTGGCGCATGAACCACACGGGGGTGTGTTCGGGGGTTCCGCCGTTCGCGGCCACCAGCAACGGAGCATCGTCGAGCCCGCGCCGGTTGGAGACGTGCGTGGGATGGGTCATCGGAATCCTCCGCCGATTCGAAGGGATCAGGGGCGCCGTAGGGCCGACTCCGGGCCCCGGCCGCCGACATGACGAACTGTCGCGGAGCCGGAAGGACCACGTCCGGACAAGCGCATGGAGCTCCTCGGAAGTCCTCGCGGGACGGCTTGAGCGGGTGGCCGGGTAACGGCACGCCGACCGACGTCTCGGGCACGCCGGAGCCCCTCCACCCGGGTGGTCGGATCCGCCTGGGACGGATCCGACCTCATGTTCGCACGCCGTGCGAGGAAGCCGAGCGTCCGGTCCACTGTCCGTGATCTCCGGCGTGGCGTCGCCACGTGGTTGCGAACAGGTCTTACAGTCACCTGCTGTGACCGAGATGTCGGCTGTTCCCATGGTTTTTCGGGACGCGGTGGCAACACTGCAGGCCCCACCTCCCCGCAGGGAGATAGAGCTCAGCGAGATACGTCCGCCGAAGCGGCTGGCTCCGTGGACCTACGCGCTGGCGGCCGAGACGAGCGGTCCCGAGGGCACGGCCGTCACGGCCCGACTCGTACTGCTGCACGACCCGGAGGGACAGCCCTCGTGGGAAGGTGTGCTGCGGCTGGTCCTCTACCTGCGGGGCGATGTGGGAAGCGACCTGGCCGGTGACCCCGGGCTGGCCGAGCTCGGTTGGTCGTGGCTGACGGAAGCGCTGCACTCGTGCCGCGCCGACCACACGGCGCTGGGTGGAACGGTTACCGCGACCTGCTCGGCCAGGTTCGGTGACATAGCGGAGCCGGCGCGCGAGCACGAACTGGAGCTGCGGGGTTCCTGGACTCCTTCGGACAGCGAGCTGACCGCGCACGCGCGCGCGTTCCAGGAAGTGATCGGTACCGCGGCCGGGCTGCCGCCGGTCGGCGTGAGCGTGTTGGGCAACCGGACGGCGGAGCGCCGCAGGCACGGCTGAACGCCTCCGGCGAGTGAATCGCTGCCACCCGGGGGCCTGCCTACTGGGGTCTGTCGGCTGGGGTCTGTCGACTGGGGTCTGTCGACTGGGACCTGCCGACCGGGGCTCCCGCCGAGTGGGGCACCTCTCGGACGGTCACTCACACGGCGAGCGGGCCACACCGGACGCCTCGGCGGGGCATCCGAGAGGTAGGGGCCGTCAGGAGTGCGGGACCGGCGGGGGTACGGGACCGTCGGGGCGACCGGGGGCGCGAACGACGGGGCCGTCTCGCACCCTTCCAACGGCGCCGGAGACGCGAAGATCGAAAGATCTTTATCGAATCACTACGTTTCGGCGTTAACACTGTTTTTTAGTATCACCCGAAAGAAGTAGGCAGCGTCACATCGAGGACAACTCGATCGGGATACATACCCGTTTGATCGTCCCAATAATCCGCTCGGACGGTTACGCTACAACCTGAACGACACCACTTTCGGTCGATCAGTGGCGCGGCTGATCGGCCGAGAGTCCCGGTGCCGGTCGGGGGGCACGACCGACTCCAGGGAGGTAGTGACGTGGCTGCCGTCGGCTTAGGTCAGGCCGCTCGTACCACGCCAGCCGGTGCATTGCCGGCTAACATGGTTCCGCACCCGCGGGAAGAGCTGTTCACGGTGCTCGTGGTGGACGACCATCCGCTGCTCCGGGAGGCCATATCCTCCCGGCTGCTGCAGATGGGGGCCGGCACGGTGCACGAAGCCGCATCGATGGCCGAGGCCAAGGCACGCGCCTTGGCCACCGGTCCGTGCGACCTGGCAGTCCTGGATCTGGGACTGCCCGATGGGACAGGTGTAGACCTGGTTACGGAATTGCGTACCCAGGGCTGGCCACGGATCGTGGTGCTCGCCTCGTCCGACGACCCCTATGCGGTTCGGGCCGCGTTTCAAGCGGGAGCACAGGCATACCTGCTGAAATCGGCCTCACCGACCGTGGTCACGGACGGTGTGCGCCGCGTGCTGGACGGCGGTGTGTACGCCGATCCGAACGTGGCTCCGGTGTTGGCCGCCGGTACCCGGGTTCCGGGCACCGACAACACTCCGCGCGAGCTCTCCGCTCGTGAGATCGAAGTGTTGCAACTGGTGGCGGACGGTCGATCCAACAAAGAGATCGGCGAAACGCTCAATTTGTCCGCTCTGACGGTGAAGAGTCACCTGTCACGGATCGGGCGCAAATTGGGTACCGGAGACCGGGCCCAGATGGTCGCGTTGGCAATGCGGGCCGGAGTGATTCGATGACCTGACAACAACCATCGAACCGGTCGGCGGACGGTGAATCGGACCGTTCGGTCCCCTCAGCCGATAGAGGGACGTATCGTCTGTGAGCCGTGGATGCTGTTCACCCCGAATCCGCCGAACCGGACCACTCCGAACCAGTGTTGCTGACGCGTCCCTCCGGTGGTGTCCCACCGGTGGTCGAGCAGCCCCGATCCCTGCGTCTCGCTGCCGCGGCACTCGCCGCGGGCAGTGGGCCGATCGCGATCGATACCGAGCGCGCCTCCGGGTACCGCTACTCGCAGCGGGCATATCTGCTGCAGTTACGCCGCGAGGGCACGGGCACGGTACTGATCGACCCGATCGCGCTGAACGGGGATCCGGGGCCGCTCGTCGCCGCACTCGGTGACACGGAATGGGTACTACACGCGGCCTCGCAGGACCTGCCGTGCCTGGCCGAGCTCGGCCTGCGTCCGGATCGGCTCTTCGACACGGAACTGGCGGGCCGACTGGCCGGCTACGAACGAGTGTCACTCGGCGCACTCGCGGAGCGACTGCTGTCGTACCGGCTGGAGAAGGGACACGGTGCGGCCGACTGGTCGCGCAGACCGCTGCCCCGCGAGTGGCTGGTGTACGCGGCCCTCGACGTGGAGCTGTTGGTCGAACTACGTGCCGCGCTACGCGCGGAACTCGACAAGCAGGGCAAGCTCGACTGGGCGATGCAGGAGTTCGAAGCGGTTCGCACGGCTCCGCCGCCACCCGCACGACCGGAACCGTGGCGTCGGACCTCGGGAATCCACCGGCTGCGCACCCCGGTACAGCTGGCGATCGTGCGCGCGCTGTGGCAACTGCGGGACGACATCGCCCGCCGCCGGGACATCGCGCCGGGACGGATCCTGCCGGACAGCTCGATCATCCGGGCGGCGCGGGAGAACCCGGCCACCAGAGAGGACCTCGTCGCGCTGCCGGTATTCGGTGGCAAGCAGCAGCGCAGGCGATCCGAGCAGTGGTTCGAGGCGCTGCGGAACGCACGCGAGCTGGACCAGGAGGAACTGCCCGCCACCACCGCACCGAACGACGGACCACCACCCACGAACAGGTGGGCGGAACGGGACGCGGCCGCGGCGTCCCGGCTGAGCGCGGTGCGGAACGTGCTCTCCGGTATCGCCGAGCGGAACAACCTGCCGGTGGAGAACCTGCTGCTGCCGGATCTGGTGCGCAGGCTCTGCTGGCAACCTCCCTCGGATGGCGGTGTGGCATCGATAGCGGCACAGCTGCACGAACGCGGCGCCCGGCCCTGGCAGGTGGAACTGACGGCGGAACCGATCGCGAAGGCGATGGGCGAGTCCGACGGCGAAGCTTCCGACCAGGTGAAATAATCCGCTCGATTCACGGTCCGCGGCTTCGGTCCCCACTGGTCCGACGGTGGTGTCACGGCTGTGGTCCAGCAGACATCGATCCCACTGGTTACCGTTCGGTAATGAGCGCTAGAGTGCACGTTACCGGCCGGTAGCGGCAGAGCCCGTCGTCGGGCAACGGAGCCGCCCGGCCTGGCGCGTACCCACATCGACAAGGAGCACGCCGTGGCAGCACCTGCGTCGGCAGCAGCCGACAAGAGCAGCGGCCCCGCATCGGCGGGAACGCCGCGTGCCCTCAGGAACGTGGTCTTCGTCGACGGCGTCCGCACGCCGTTCGGCAAGGCAGGCACCAAGGGCATCTACGCCGAGACCCGAGCGGACGATCTCATCGTCAAGGTCATTCGGGAACTGTTGCGGCGGCAGCCCGATCTCCCACCGGAACGGATCGACGAGGTCGCCATCGCGGCCACCACCCAGATCGGCGACCAGGGACTGACGATCGGCAGGAACGCGGCCCTGCTCGCCGGACTGCCCAAATCCGTACCCGGCTTCGCGATCGACCGGATGTGCGCCGGTGCGATGACGGCGGTCACCAACGTCGCGGGCGGCATCGGATTCGGCGGCTACGACATCGCCGTGGCGGGCGGGGTCGAGCACATGGGCAATCACCCCATGGGCGAGGGGGTGGATCCCAATCCGCGATTCGTGTCCGACAACCTGGTCGACTCCTCCGCCCTGGTGATGGGCTCCACCGCCGAGAACCTGCACGACCGTTACCCGAACCTGACCAAGCAGCGCACCGACGCCTACGCCGCGCTCAGCCAGCAGCGGTACGAAGCGGCGGCGAAAGCGGGCAGGATCGGCGCGGACCTGGTCCCGGTAGCCACCCGCTCCAGCGAGTCCGGTTGGGGACTGGCCACCGCCGACGAACCTCCCCGCCCCGGGACCACCGTGGAGTCCCTGGCGGGACTCAAGACTCCCTTCCGGCCGCACGGCCGGGTGACCCCGGGCAACTCCGCGGGACTCAACGACGGCGCGACCGGCTGTGTCGTCGCCGACGAGGACACCGCCCGTGAACTGGGGCTTCCCGTCGGGATGCGCATGGTCGGCTACTCCTTCGCCGGTGTGGAGCCCGAGGTCATGGGAGTGGGACCGGTGCCGGCCACCGAGAAGGCGCTGCACCGGGCGGGGCTGTCCATCGACGACATCGGACTCTTCGAGATCAACGAGGCGTTCGCGGTCCAGGTACTGGCCTTCCTCGAACACTTCGGAATGGCCGACGACGACCCCAGGGTCAACAAGTGGGGCGGAGCGATCGCCTGCGGACACCCGCTCGCCTCTTCGGGGGTGCGGCTGATGACCCAGCTGTCCAGGCAGTTCGCCGAGCATCCGGAGGTTCGCTACGGCATCACCACCATGTGCGTCGGCTTCGGCATGGGCGGCACGGTGATCTGGGAGAACCCGAACCACGACAAGACCGCCGGGGGCGCCAAGTGAGCATCGACAGCGATTCCGCAGCACTGTTTCCCGACGAGGTCGTGACCCGCGCCCACACCCGGCTCGTCGAGGTTCCGGGACTGGACGGCAGGGTCGCGCTCGTCACCATCGACAACGGTCACGACCACACCAAGCCGTCCACCTTCGGCCCGGCCGGGCTCGCCTCGCTGGACTCCGCGCTGGACGAGGCGTTCGCGGCGGAGCCGGCCGCCATCGCGGTGACCGGTAAGCCGTTCGTGTTCGCCGTCGGGGCCGACCTGTCCGGGATGGGCCAGCTCGGCGAACGGGAGTACGCCCACCGGATCGCCAAGGCGGGACACGACGTGTTCCGACGGCTGACCGAGTCCGAGATCCCCACCTTCGCCTTCGTCAACGGCGCGGCGTTGGGAGGCGGACTCGAACTGGCCCTGTCGTGCCACTACCGCACCGTGGCCGACAACGCGGGCGCGATCGCGTTCCCCGAGTGCTTCCTGGGCCTGTTCCCGGGCTGGGGCGGTACCCAGCTGCTGCCCAACCTGGTCGGCGCGGACCAGGCGGTGACCGTGATCCTGGAGAACTCGCTCAACCAGAACAAGATGCTCAACCCCGGCAAGGCCACCGGCATGGGCATCTTCGACATCCAGCTCGAGTCCCCCGACTTCCTGGAGGAATCGCTGCGCTGGGCCGCGCGGGTGATCAACGGGTCCAGCACCGTGCAGCGCGCCGAGATCGACCGCGGCCAGGGCTGGGACGACGCGATCACTCGCGCGAAGGAGATCGCGGCGAGCAAGACGCACGGCGCCTCGCCGGGCGTGAACAAGGCCGTCGAGCTGCTCGAACTCGCCAGGAACAACGACCTCGACGCCGGTTACGCGGCCGAGACCGAAGCACTCGCCGACGCGCTGATGACCGACGAGCTGCGTGCCGGGCTCTACGCCTTCGACCTCACGCAGAAGCGGGCGAAGAAGCCGGCCGGAGCACCGGACAAGTCCCTGGCCAACGACGTCAACAAGGTGGGCGTCGTCGGCGCGGGGCTGATGGCCGGGCAACTGGCGCTGCTGTTCGCACGTCGCCTGGAGGTGCCGGTGGTACTCACCGACATCGACCAGGGACGCATCGACAAGGGCGTGGCCTACGTGCACGGCGAGATCGACAAGCTCGGTGTGAAGGGGCGGCTCTCCTCAGACGGAGTGAACCGGCTCAAGGCGCTGGTCACCGGTTCGCTGGACAAGAGCGCCTTCGCCGACGCCGACTTCGTCATCGAGGCCGTGTTCGAGGAGATGTCGGTCAAGCAGCAGGTGTTCGGCGAGTTGGAGCAGCACGTCTCGCCGGAGACGGTGCTGGCCACCAACACCTCCTCGCTCTCGGTCGGCGAGATGGGCGCGAAGCTCGCCCATCCGGAACGGGTGGTCGGCTTCCACTTCTTCAACCCCGTCGCGGTACTGCCGCTGCTGGAGATCGTGCGCGGCGAGCGGACCGACGACACCGCGTTGGCCACGGCCTTCGCGGTCGGCAAGAAGCTCAAGAAGTCCTGCGTGCTGACCGCCGACACACCCGCCTTCGTGGTCAACCGGCTGCTGACCCGTTTCCTCGGCGAGGTGATCGCCTCGGTCGACGAGGGGACCCCCTTCGAGGTGGCCGACCGGGCGCTGAACCCGCTGGGGCTGCCGATGAGTCCGATGGTGCTGCTGCAGCTGGTCGGTCCCGCGATCGCACAGCACGTCAACGAGACCATGCACGCCGCCTACCCGGACCGGTTCGGTCTCAGCGACAACCTGCGGCGGTTCGTCGACGCGGGCAAGACGGGCGTGTGGACCACCGACGAGGCGGGCAACCAGATCGTCGACCCCGAGGTCGCCGAGCTGTGGCAGCAGGGCGACGAGCCGCTCTCCGAGGAGCAGGTCCGTGACCGCGCGCTGCGCGCGTTGGCGGAAGAGGCGCGGATCATGCTGGACGAGGACGTCGTCGTCGAGGCCGCGGATCTCGACCTGTGCATGCTCCTCGGGGCGGGATGGCCGTTCTGGCTGGGCGGCATCACGCCCTACCTGGACCGCTCGGGTTACTCCGAGCTGGTCAACGGCAAGCGCTTCCACCAACCAGGGGTGGCCAGCCTGCCCAGCAGCTGAGCGATCGCTCCGGACAGTCCGGTTGGTAATCACGGAGTGACCGGTGCTCGAGGGCCGGGACGGTACCCACCACCGTCCCGGCCCTTTTGGTGTGGAGTGGTCCGCGACGCGCCGAGCGGAGAAGGCGTTCCGCACGGATTCCTCGGAGCCCGTGCCGATTCGCTCCCGGTGACGGCGCTCGCGTGGGTATCCTCGGAGCACAGCTGTCCCCGGCGCACAGCTGCTCCCGGAGCACGGCGAATCGCACGCACGGCGGCTCGCCGGTCGTGGCATGATGGATCACGAACGAGGTGAGGTGATGCTCGGTGACCGCGCTTGTACAGCACGAGATCGGCCCGTTCACGATCGACGACTGGCACGCGCTGCCCGCCCGCGCCGACGGGTCGCGCCTGGAACTGCTCGAAGGGTACTGGCTGGTGACGCCACTACCGAGCGGCCCGCACCAATGGGCCGAGAAACAGCTCGTGAACTTGCTCGACAGGGCTATCGCGTCCACGCCGAACGCGCTGTACGCGGTGGGTGGCATCGGCGTGGAGATCGGCACCGAGCGGCGGACGGCGCTGATCCCGGACTTCGTGGTGCTGGACACCGCTCCCCTCGGTAACTCGTTCGGCGCCGAGCACGTACGGCTCGCCGGGGCGATCTGGTCACCCGGCAACACCGCACGGGAACAGCGCGACAAGCTGGACGCCTGCGCCGAGGCGGGCATCCCGTTCTTCTGGAGCGTTGCCCAGGACGGTCGCGGGCCGACCGAGCTGGTGGCATACCGATTGGACGAGGGACGGTACGCCCCCGCCACATCGGTGCGCCTGGGTGACGGACCGGTACACATCGAGGAATCACCAGCACCGCTGGAACTGGACATCGCCACCCTCCGGCTCTGACCACTCCGCACGACGGCTCGCCGGTGGGAAGTTTCGGAGAAGATTCCGCGGAGCTCACCGCGCCGCGGGCAGCCACACGGTCACTGAGAGCCCGCCGCCCGGAACCGGACAGGCCGAGACGGTGCCACCGTGCGCGCTCGCCGCGGCCCGCACGATGGACAGTCCGAGCCCGGCACCGGTGCGCGCGGTGCGTTCCGTACCCGCCCGGCGGAACGGTTCGAACAACCCGTCCACCCGCTCCGGGGAGACCTCGGCGCCGGACGAGGAAACCGTCAACGAGGTCCACTCCCCCGAAACAGCGGTGACGACGGCAATCCAGCCGCCCTCGACGTTGTAGCGCACCGCGTTCTCCAGCAGGTTTCCCGCCACCCGTTCCAGCAGCGCCGGATCCCCCATCGCGAAGGCCGAAGCGGGACTGACCTCCGTACGCAGCCCGGAGGCGCACACCTGCTCCGCCATCGGCCGCAACGCGCAACGCGCCAGCTCGGTCAGATCTACCGGCTCACGACTCGGCAGCTCGGCCCCCTCGGTACGGGCGAGCAGCAGCAACGACTCGACGAGTCGCTGCGATTTGGCCGTCGCGTCGCGCACCACCCCGGCCATCCGGCGCAGCTCGGCCGCGTCGGCGTTCGGATCGGACAGGGTGACGTCGAGCTCGGTACGGATCACCGACAGCGGCGTGCGCAGCTCGTGACTGGCATTGGCCACGAAACGGTGCTGGGATTCGAACGCGGTTTGGAGCCGGTCCAGCATCCCGTCGAAGGTGTCGGCCAGCTCCGCGACCTCGTCCCTGGGGCCGTGCAACCCGATCCGCTCCCCCAGCGATCGTGCGGAAAGCCTCCGCGCGGTGCCGGTGACCGAGTGCAACGGCCGCAGCACCCTGCCGCACACGGTCCACGCCGACACCGCCGCCGCCAGCACGACGGCCACGAAGGCGGCACCACCGATCAGCAGCACCCGCTCCCGCGCCCGAGCTCGCAGCGCCTCGGCGAGTTCACCAGCGGAGACCTGCACGCCGTCCACCCGCACCGTGGTTCCGGGGGACATGCGCGGCACTGCGGCCACCACGTCGCCGACCAACAACCAGCCGAGCCACAACAGCAGACCGCTGACCAGGGCGACCAGCACGGTCGACAGCAGCGTCAGCCGCAGTCGCAGACCGGGGCCGCGCCGCGCGGGTGATTCGGCGGGCACGGGACGTGCCACCGAACGAGCCCGGAACAGCATCACTTCTCGCCGGCACCGGAGACTTCGGCGTCCGTGTCGGACGAGGTCCCTGAACCGGCGGAGGGCACGCGGTAGCCGGAGCCGACCACCGTGTCGATGACGCTCGGGTCACCGAGCTTCTTCCGCAACGTCATAACGGTCACTCGCACGGTGGTGGTGAACGGATCGGCGTACTCGTCCCACACCCGTTCCAGCAGTTCCTCGGAACTGACCACGGCGCCGCGCGCGGCGAGCAGCACCTGCAGCACCCCGAACTCCTTGCGGGTCAGATCCACCTCACCACCGCTCCTGGTGACCCGCATCCTGGCGGAGTCCAGCTCGAGGTCGTGTGCGGTCAGCAACGGCGGTGTGGCAGGTGTGGAACGTCTACCCAGCGCGCGAACCCTGGCCACGAGCTCGTCGAACGCGAACGGCTTCGCGAGGTAGTCGTCGGCACCGAGCGAGAGCCCCTCGACGCGGTCGGCCACCGTGCCGCTCGCGGTGAGCATCAGAACCCTGGTGAGCTCCTGGGACGCGACCAACTCGGCGCACAGCCGGTCACCGGACAACGAGGGCAGATCACGATCCAGCACCACCACGTCGTAGCGAGTGACCGCGACCTTCTCCTGAGCATCGAGGCCGTCGTAGGTCACGTCCACGGCAAGCCCTTCCCGTCTCAGCCCACGCGCGATCGCGTCGGCGAGCGGCTGTTCGTCCTCCACCACAAGGATCCGCACGCGTTCACCGTGCCACAGCACGGCCGTTCCGGACGATCAGGGAGCGCGGGATCACTCGGCGCGCGGTGTGTCCAGATCGGTGGCGATACCGGTCTCGTCCTCGTCCAGCTGCCCTTCGAGCCGATCGGCCACCCACTCGGTGATCCTGCGGGCCACGTCCTGCTCGGTGAGTCCGAGTTCGGCGAGCACCTCACCGCGCGAGGCGTGTTCCAGAAAACGATTCGGAATCGCGAGATCCCGCAGCGGAACGTCGATGTCCGCGTCACGCATGGCGGCCGCCAACGACCACCCGAAACCACCGTGCCGACCGCAGTCCTCGAGCGTGACGACGAGACGGTGGCGCCGGGCCATGTCGAGCACGGCTCCCGGAACGGGAACCACCCAGCGCGGGTCCACCACGGTCACGCCAATCCCCTGCGCGGCGAGTCGCTCGGCGGCGGCGACCGCGAGCTCGCCGAACGCGCCGACCGCGCTCAACAGCACGTCCCGTTCCTCGTGTTCGGCGGGGCGGCGCAGCACGTCGACGCCGTCGACCCGCTCGAGCGCGGGCACCTCGTCGATGACCGTTCCCTTCGAGAACCGCACCACGGTGGGACCGTCCTCCACCGCGACCGCTTCCCGCAGCTCCTCACGCAGCGTCGCCGCATCGCGCGGGGCGGCGACCCGAATACCGGGGATCATCCCCAGGACGGACAGGTCCCACATGCCGTTGTGGCTCGGCCCGTCGTCACCGGTCACGCCGGAGCGGTCCAGGGTCACCGTCACCGGCTGCCGGTGCAGCGCCACGTCCATGAGCAACTGGTCGAACGCGCGGTTGAGAAACGTCGAGTACACCGCGAACACCGGGTGCAACCCGCCCATCGCCATGCCCGCGGCCGAGGTCATGGCGTGTTGCTCGGCGATGCCCACGTCCACGCAACGATCGGGGTAGTTCCGGGCGAACTTGTCCAGACCGGTGGGGCCCAGCATGGCACCGGTGATCGCGACGATGTCGTCGCGTTCCCCACCGATACGGACGAGCTCGTCCGAGAACACGTTGGTCCAACTGGTCGCGGTGGGGCCGGTGGGAGCGCCCGTTGCCGGGTCCATCACCTTGACCTGGTGCATCTGGTCGGCCTCGTGGTTCTCGGCGGGTGCGAAGCCGTTGCCCTTCTGAGTGACAGCGTGCACGATCACCGGGCCGCCGAATGTCTTGGCCATCCCCAGCGCGTAGTCCAGTGCCTTGAGATCGTGCCCGTCCACAGGCCCCAAGTACTTGATCCCGAGATCGGAGAACATCACCTGCGGGCTCAGCGCGTCCTTGATACCCCGCTTGGCCGCGTGCAGGCCGGTGTAGAGCGGCCGACCGACCACCGGAAGACTGCGCACGGTACGACGACCGTTCTCCAAGGCCCGCTCGTAGCCGGGACGCAACCGCAGCGAGGCCAGGTGCTCGGCCAGCCCGCCGATCGTGGGGGCGTAGGAACGCCCGTTGTCGTTGACCACGATCACCAGCGGGCGTTCCTGGTCGGCCGCGATGTTGTTGAGGGCCTCCCAGCACATGCCTCCGGTCAGTGCCCCGTCGCCGACGACGGCGGCGACGTGACGACCGGAGTCGCTCAGCTGGATCGCCCGCGCCAGGCCGTCGGCGTAGGACAACGAGGTGGAGGCGTGGCTGTTCTCGACCAGGTCGTGCTCGCTCTCGGCCCGCGAGGGGTAACCGGACAGCCCGTCGCGTTTTCGCAGCCGGTCGAAGCCCCGCTGCCTGCCGGTGAGCATCTTGTGCACGTAGGACTGGTGCCCCGTGTCAAACACGATGGGGTCGCGTGGTGAGTCGAACGCACGGTGCAACGCCAGGGTCAGCTCGACCGCACCGAGATTCGGCCCGAGATGACCACCGGTACGCGACACCTTCTCGATCAAGAAGGATCTGATCTCGGCGGCGAGCTCGACCAACTCACCGTGCTCCAGGCGCTGGACATCGGCCGGGCTGTGCACGGACTCCAGCAGCGTCACCGCTCCACCTCGCTCGTCGTGACCGACTACAGGTCTCGAGGGCAAGGGCACGGCTCCGGTTCGCGGAGCGGCCCGCTGCCCACAGCACGCGGCTCCCATCACGGAACCGCGCTTCGAACTTTCACTTCGCACATCACGTGCCTGCCGTGATGCATTACATCGTCATGCTTCTCGGGATCATGCACTACGGGGTCATGTAATACAGGGTCACCACTTGACCTCGCCAGTGTACGGAGCCACGAACTACGTGGCTCCACAAGGCGTAGTGACGCGCTGACTCACGAGTTCCGTTCAGTATCCTCCAACAGAGCGATGCATTCCACGTGCTGCGTCATCGGGAAGGCGTCGAAGGCCTCCAGCCGGCTCAATCGGTAACCCCGCTCCCGGAAGAGCCCGATGTCGCGTGCCAGGGAGGCGGGATCGCAGGCGACGTGGACGACCCGGCTCGGCCGTGCGCGGCTGATCGCGTCCACCACCTCGCTGCCCGCCCCCTTGCGCGGCGGATCGAGCACCACCACGTGGGGAGCGGGAACGGTCGGCTCGGTCACCACGCGTTCCACACGGCCGGATCGCACCCGCACCTGCGGCAGATCGGCCAGGTTGGCCTCGGCGTCGCGTACCGCCGACTCACCGGACTCGACGAGCAGCACGTCACCGTTCGCTCCGGCCTGCTGCCCGAGCACGGCCGCGAACAGTCCGACACCGCCGTAGAGGTCCCACGCCCGGCCGCCGGAAGGGACATCGGCCATCCGGGCGACGACTTCGGCGAACCGATCGGCGGCTTCGGGGTGCACCTGCCAGAAGCCCTCCGAACGGACACCCCACTCCCGCCCCACCGCGGCCTCGTGGGCGATCCCCGTTCCCCGTACCTTCCGGGCGGACCGGGCGGGACGACCACCGCCACGACCGGAGCGCCGGGGTCGAACCGAGTGCTCGGTGACGTGCACCTGCCCCGAACCGTCCCGGGTGACGGCCACCTCTGATCCTGGCGTCCAGGAACGGGAAGCGACCTCGTCGAGCGCGCCCTCCACCGTGATCGGGCAGTCCCGAACCGGTATCACGCGGTGACTGCGGTGCGCCCGAAAACCGACCGCGCCGTTGTCGTCCACCGCCAACCGGACACGGCTGCGCCAGCGCAGCGGACCACCGGGCAGCGGCGACACCTCGACCGGGTACTCGACCCCCGCCAGTCTCGTGAGTTGCTCGGCCACCACGGCGGCCTTCAGCTCCCGTTGGACGGCGGGGTCGACGTGCTGCCAGTCGCAGCCACCGCAACGATCGGTCCCGCGTGCGATGTCGGCCAACGGGCAGGACGGTTCCACCCTGCCGGGAGCGGCTTCGACCACCGCCACGGCATCGGCGCGGCAGAATCCGCCGCCGCGGTCCTCGGTCACCAGTGCGTCCACGGTCTCTCCGGGAAGGGTGTGCCGCACGAACACGACCCGGCCCTCGTACCGGGCGACACAGTGCCCGCCGTGGGCCACCGCACCGACCTCGAGACGAAGCCGTCGCCCCGTCCAGTCCGGTTTGTCATTCACCAGGTCTCACGGCTCCAATCAAAGGTGGCTTCCGGCCGACGAGCGGCACGGAAACCGATGACGAGACAGTAGCGACGGTTTCCCGTGAAGCGCGGCGCGTGGGGTCGGGAACACCGGGCAGCGCACACCGGTCGGTAGCACCGCCCCGGCACGGACGTACGTCGGGAGGATCAACGCTGCCCGTTGCTCCTCCCCCCGCTGCTCCGCTCCCCGTTGCCCTTGTTCCCGTTGCCGGCTCCCCAACGCACCGAACGGCGAGGCGTGGGGGCGCGCAGATCGACCCTGGTGGAGGACTCCAGCTGCCACGGAACACTGGTGACCATCACGCCCGGCTCGAACAACAACCTGCTCTTGAGGCGAAGCGCACTCTGATTGTGCAGCAACTGCTCCCACCAGCGTCCGACCACGTACTCCGGGATGAAAACGGTCACCACATCGCGCGGACTGTCCCGCCGGATGCGCTTCACATAGTCCACGATCGGCCGAGTGATCTCACGGTAAGGGGATTCGAGCACCTTGAGCGGGACCGTGATGTCGCGTTCCTCCCAAGCCGCCACCAGCTGCCTGGTGTCCGAGTCGTCGACGTTGACCGTGATGGCCTCCAACTCGTCGGGGCGGGTGGCGCGTGCGTAGGCCAGTGCCCGCATGCTCGGCAGGTGCAACTGCGAAACCAGCACCAGTCCGTAGTTGCGGGAGGGCAGTACCGTCGGCCCGTCGGTGCGGCTGAGCTCCGCACTGACCCGGTCGTAGTGCTTGCGGATACCACGCATCAGCAGGTAGCCCGCGACCATCGCGGCGATCGCGATCCAGGCACCGTGCAGGAACTTGGTGATCAGCACGATGACGAGTACCGTGGCGGTCATCGCGAGCCCGATCGAGTTGATCACACGGGCCCTGCGCATGCTGGCCCGGGCGGAGGGATCCTCCTCGGTACGTAACCGCCGGTTCCAGTGTCTGATCATGCCGCTCTGGCTCAGCACGAACGAGACGAACACTCCGACGATGTAGAGCTGGATCAGCTTGGTCACCTCGGCCTCGAACACGAGGACCAGCACGGTGGCGAACCCGGCCAGGAACAGGATGCCGTTGGAGAAGGCGAGCCTGTCGCCCCGGGTGTGCAGCTGCCGCGGCAGGTACCGGTCCTGTGCCAGGACGGAGCCCAGCAACGGGAAACCGTTGAAGGCGGTGTTGGCAGCCAGCACCAGGATCAACCCCGTGCAGAAGATCAGGTAGTAGACGGCGGGTGTGAACCCGCCGAACACCGCGTGAGCCAGCTGCGCGATCAGCGTCTTCTGCTCGTAGCCCTCCGGCACCCCGATGAGCTGGTGCTGCGGGTCCTCCGCGATGAGCACGCCGGTGATGCGGGCCAGCATGAGCAACCCCATGAACATGGTCACGGCGATCAGACCCATCCACAACAGGGTGGTGGCGGCATTGCGCGGTTTGGGCTTGCGGAAGGCGGGAACACCGTTGCTGATGGCCTCCACGCCGGTCAACGCGGCGCTGCCGGAGGAGAAGGCGCGCAGCACGAGGAAGACGAAACCGAGTCCGGCGATCTGGGAGGGCTCCTGGGCCAGTTCGAAGCCCGCGCTCTCGGCCCGCAGCTCGTCACCGCGCACGTAGGTGCGGTAGAGCCCGACACCGATCATTCCGAGGATACCCAGCACGAACGCGTAGGTGGGCACGGCGAACGTGGTGCCGGACTCGCGGGCGCCCCGCAGGTTCACTGCCGTGAGCAGGGCGATGGCGCCCACCGCGAAGGCGACCTTGTGCGTGGCCACGAACGGCACGACCGAGCCTATGTTGGCGGCGGCCGAAGAGATGGAGACGGCGACGGTGAGCACGTAGTCGACCAGCAGCGCGCTGGCGACCACGAGCCCCCAGCGGCGGCCGTGGTTGGTGGTGGCCACCTCGTAGTCACCACCACCGGAGGTGTAGGCGCGAACGTTCTGGCGGTAGGAGGCAACCACCACCAGCATCACCGCGACGACGACGAGGCCGATCCACGGGCTGATCGCGTACGCCGATATACCGGCCACGGACAGCGTGAGCAGGATTTCCTGCGGCGCGTAGGCCACGCTGGACATCGGGTCCGACGCGAACACCGGTAGGGCGACGCGTTTGGGCAGCAGCGTGTGCGACAACCGGTCACTGCGGAACGGTCGGCCCACCAGCAGACGCTTGGTCACGGTCGCGAGCTTGGACACGGCCAAGAGCGTAGGAGGCCGCCCACGAACCGCTCCCGCGGGATCGCGTGCCCGAACCGCGTCGCGCGCCGGAACGGGCCTTCGCGGCACCCGCCGACGATCTCCCGAGAACGGCGGCTTTTCCGGGATCTCCGGGCCGAAACCGGTGGCAGCGAACTCGTTGCGCACCGGAAACCGAACACCGCGTTCTCGACGGACCCCCTGGGTGAGCGACCCCCGCCTCACTCGATACGGTGCACCGGCCCGCGTCGACTAAGCGCGTCGTGTCGATCCGCTCCGTCGTCCTCACCGGATCGGGCCGTTTCGAGACACGGAGACTCGGCACACCGACGGGTACTGTCAGAGCTGTGGGAAGGGTCACGGATCCCGACACAGTGGGTCCGGCAACCAGCCGAGAGCGAGGAAACCGGTCGTGCATGTCGTGATCATGGGCTGTGGCCGAGTGGGGGCTTCCCTCGCGGCCGCACTGCAACGGCTCGATCACACCGTGGCAGTCGTGGACAAGAACGGTGAGTCCTTCCACCGGTTGAGCAAGCAGTTCCACGGCCAGTGTGTGACCGGGAACGGTTTCGACCGGGACGTACTGATCGAAGCCGGGATAGAACGGGCGGGCTCCTTCGCCGCCGTGTCCAACGGGGACAACTCCAACATCGTCTCGGCGCGGGTGGCCCGGGAGACCTTCGGGGTGGATCACGTGGTGGCACGGATCTACGACCCGAAACGGGCCGAGGTTTACCAGCGGTTGGGGATTCCGACGGTGGCCACGGTGCCGTGGACCACCGACCGGTTCCTGCGGATGCTGCTCCCGGAGGGGGTGGCGACGGATTGGCGGGACCCGTCCGGGAGCGTGGCCGTGCTGCGCCTGCCGTTGCACGAGAGCTGGGTGGGCAGGCGCACCCGTGACCTGGAGACCGCGACCGGATGCCGGGTCGCGTTCATCATGCGGTTCGGCAACGGTGTGCTTCCGAAGTCGGACACGGTGGTGCAGGCCGACGACACCGTCTACGTGGCGGCCCTGTCGGGAACGATCACCGAGATAACCGCGACGGCGCAGCGCCCACCCGAGGAGACCCAGTGATGCGCATCGCCATAGCCGGAGCAGGCGCGGTCGGGCAGTCCATAGCCGGCGAACTCCTCGACGGCGGGCACCAGGTCATGCTCATCGAGCGCTCGGCGCAGAACTACCAGCCCAGGGCCATTCCTGGAGCCCAGTGGGTGCACGCGGACGCCTGCGAGCTCTCCTCGCTGGAGGAGACCGGGATCGAGACCTGCGACGTGGTGATAGCGGCCACCGGTGACGACAAGGTCAACCTGGTGGTCTCGCTGCTGACCAAGACGGAGTTCGCGGTCAGGCGAGTCGCGGCACGGGTGAACGATCCGCACAACGAGTGGTTGTTCAACGAGGCGTGGGGGGTCGATGTCGCGGTGTCGACCCCGCGCATGCTGGCCGCGATGGTGGAGGAAGCGGTCAGTGTCGGTGACATCGTCCGACTCATGACGCTGCGTCAGGGCCAGGCCAACCTGGTGGAGATGACCCTGCCCGAAGGGGCTCCGCTGGCGGGCCGCAGGGTCCGTGACCTGACGCTTCCGGCGGACGCCGCGCTGGTCACGATCCTTCGCGGGGGGCGGGTCATCGTTCCGCGGCCCGACGACCCGCTGGAGGTGGGTGACGAGATGCTCTTCGTCGCCTCGGGCGACGTGGAACGGCGGATCAGTGAACTGGTGCACGACCCGCCGGACCTGGACTGAGGAGTACCGGCCGCGAAGCGGGGCAGACTCGTAGCGGTCGGATTTCCGAGCGGAACGGTTCACGGGAACGCTTCGCCGAAACGGCCGGGAGGAACACGCGGCGGGACCACCGCCCTCCCGGCAGCCGGACTCATCCCATTTCCGGAGTCATCCCATCTCGGGCCGGGGACGCGCCGGAGCCACCTCGCCGGTACCGGCACCACCGTCGGACTCCCCGGATTCGGCTTCGCTTGCCTGTTCGGCGACCTTGCCCGCGCGTCGAATGGCCCAGACCGTCACCAGCAGTGCCAGCGCGGTGAGCGGATACCCCATGGCGATACGCGCCACGGCCAGCCAGCCCGTCTCGTCAGCGGCGTAAAGCCACTGCTGCACCACGAACTTGGCGACGAAAACGATCGTCCAGGCAAGCGTCGCCAGATCGTAACCGGTCAAGGCCTTTCGCTGCTGTCGCCACCGGAACCCGTGCCCGTTGAGCACGGACCAGGCGACGCCGATCAGCGGCCAGCGCACGAGCATCGAAACGAGGAAGACGCCACCGTAGATCAGGCTGGTCCAGATCCCGAGCAGAAAGAACCCCTTGGCGTCCCCCGTGCGGTAGGCGATGAAGGAACAAACCGCCACCCCGAGCACACCCGAGACAGCCGGTTGCAGGGGTTCCCTTCGGACGATCCGCACCAGGGCGAGCACGAGGGAGCTCGCGATGGCGATCCAAATGGCCGGAATCATCCCGACCAGCGAGTTGGCGACAACGAACACGACGATGGGAACGGCGGAATAGGCGAGACCGCTGACACCGCCCATCTGCTGCAGCAGTGTCTGCTCGGCCCCGTCGGCTCCCTCGGCGGGGGCACGCATCCCGAACGGCGGCTTGGGCGAACCGGCGGTCCCGTCGGACCCGCCGTCGGACGCCTCGTCGTAACTCCGGACGGGGTCGTCCCCGTCCGGAGTGGATGAACTGGATTCAGTCATGCGGTGTTCTGCAACTCGTAGTAGGGATTGTAAAGAACCTTGTGACCATCACGATCGGCAATCCGACCGCGGGCCTTTATAGTTCTGCCGGGTTCGATACCGGTGATCTGACGCCTGCCGAGCCAAACCAATGTCACCCCGTCGGTGCCGTCGTACAACTCGGCTTCCAACGTGGGGACCGAAGCCTTGGGCGCCATACCGACGCAGCGGACTCGGCCCAGCACCTCCGCTTGTTCACCGCACTTGCAGTCGCACGCCCGCCTGGCTCCGCTCGCCCGCGACCTCTCGGAGAGGTCGTCGGCGTCGAGTTCGGCGACGTCGCTGGTGAGGCGACGTACGAGGCGGCGGAGGTAGCCGTCTCCGGTGTTGCTCATCTCGCGCTCCTGTGCGCAGTGGGCCAGTGTGCCCGCGCGGGTTCTCACCCGTGCGAGTTCAGCCTAGTCTCGTAGTCCACCCTCATGTGGGGTAACGACGGTTCGAGCGAACGACTTCCGGCTTCGAACCACAGCCGGAGTGCGAGCGTTCTCAGGCTCCCGCCTGCTCCTGCTGCTGCTGAATGTGCTGTGCGATCTCCTCGGGAAGCTCGATCGGCAACGGGGTGCGGACCGGCATGGGGTCCGAACCGCGATCGACGACCGTCTCGTCGATGACCGCGTACAGTAGCTTCGTGCACGCCTCGAGGTCCTCGGACGGGCTGGCCGCCACACCGCGCAGCAACCAACGGGGCCCGTCCACACCGACGAACCGCAACGAGGTCCTGTCCGTGTCGGCCACGAGCTCGGTGTCCCAGATTCCCTGCTCGTGACGCACGTCGGCCCCGTCGGAACGCAACTGCTCGATCAGCTCCTCGCGCACCTCCTGCCAGAGGTCACCGGTTCGCGGAGCGGCGAACGCACTGACGGTGAGCCGCCCGGAGGGGGTGAGCAGGTGCACGGCCCGCACCGGCCCCTCGGGATCGACCTCCACCTGCAACTGGCTGTTCTCCGGCACGGGCAACCGCACCGATCCGAGATCGAGCCGTTCGACTTCGTCGTGCGGAGCCTCGTGCTTGTCGTAGGGTCCGCCGTCGGGCGCGGAATCCGCCCCGTCGTGATAGTCCTCGCTGACGTCGGAACCATCCGCGTCATTCTCGCGTCCGTCGCGACGGCGCCATCCGAACATCCCGTCAGACCTCCGTACTACCGGTCGTATTGCCTGTGTCGCCAACCTCGGCCGAACCCGTCAACGCACTGTGACCTCCGGTCGAACCATAACCGTCGGAACCGCGTACCGACTCCGGCAGTTGGACGACCTCCTCGAAAACGGCGTGTTCGACACGCTGCACCACCAACTGGGCTATTCGGTCCCCGCGCCGCAGTACGATCTCCCGGTCCGGATCATGATTGATCAAGCACACTTTGATCTCACCCCGGTAGCCCGCGTCAACGGTTCCCGGCGCGTTGACCACACTGAGCCCCGATCGGGCGGCCATCCCGGAACGCGGGTGCACGAAACCGGCGAAACCCTCCGGGAGAGCTATGGCGATCCCGGTACCGACCACAGCACGACGCCCGGGGTGGAGCACCAGGTCCTCCGCTGTGACGAGATCCGCACCGGCATCACCGGTCCGGGCGTAGGACGGGGGTTGTATTTCGGGATCGACACGAGTAAGCAGGACCTTCACGCTTGGCACGGGGCGCAAGACTACCCTGAGGACGTGTCGGATAGTTCAGAAGCGGCCCCCGAAAGCGGTCCCACAACCGGGTTGAATGACACGACCGGAGAAATCCGTTACCGGGAACGGCTGCACGTCTCCTGGTGGAGTTGGCCGTTGCCGCTCGTAGCGGCCGCCCTGCTGGCCGCAGAGGTGCACATGGGGTACCCGGGCATTCGGGCGTGGCTGCCCTACGTGGTGCTGTTGCCGTTGTCGATAGCCCTGCCTGTCTGGCTGAGCCGAACGCGCCTCGTGGTCACCGAGCGGGAACTACGGGCGGGCAACGCGCGGTTGCCGCTGCGGTTCGTCTCCGACGTCGAGGTGATCCCGCGGGAACGGAAACGACGAGCGCTCGGCCCGGAACTGGATCCGGCGGCCTTCATGCTGCACAGCCCCTGGGCACCAACCGCCGCACGAATCTGGTTGGACGATCCCGACGACCCGACCCCCTACTGGGTGGTCAGCACGCGGCACCCGGAACGACTGGCCGAGGTGCTGCGACGTGGCGAACGGCAGGCCGGCGGAGACCACCGAGCGGAGTAGCCCGGACCACGTGCTCGGGGGACGCCCACCGCATCCGGACAGCCCGCGGCGGATCGGCTCGGTGCCGAACGGGCCGGTGGAAGTGTGCCACGCTGAGAGCGGCACGTCCGCCGGGGCACACGTTGAACGTGAACAGCGGACTGGACGTGCGATTTCTCACATCCAGCCCGCCATCGGGTCCTCGACCCACGCGTTTCAGGCCGCGCAGTCGCGGCAGACGTATTTCCCGTTCCGCTCCCCCGCCAGTCGATTGCGGTGGTGCACTAGGAAACAGCTGGAGCAGGTGAACTCGTCGGCCTGCTTCGGGAGCACCTTGACGGTCATCTCCTCACCGGAGAGGTCGGCACCCGGAAGCTCGAAATTGTCCGCGATCTCACCCTCGTCCGTGTCCACGGACCCGGACTGAGCATCGTTGCGTTTGGCCTTGAGCTCTTCCAGCGAGTCCTCGGGAAGATCCTCGGACTCGTTGCGCCGCGGAGCGTCGTAGTCGGTGGCCATCTCGTTTCACCCCTGCATTTGTGGAGATTTGCAATGGTGTGCCGCTGGTCAACGTTCCAGGGCTCCAATTTGTGCCCGCACGCGAGAGTGGCGGAGGTCTCCGTTTGTCCTGCGCTCCAAGTTCCCCCGAAACGAGCGACCGACCTCAACCTCACAGCGTGGAGCGCGGGAAGGGTAGCTCATCCCGGAGCGTGATACGCACCGGGTCACCCATAGGTGTGGTATGTGCTTCACCCCGCCGCCGGTGAATCCTGTGGCCCGGGCAACAACATGGCAGGGTGGGACGCGGTCGAACGGACACGAAGAACGACATCGGTCAGCCGTGGAGACGATGGGGGTGCTCCACCGTTGCCACGATCTGTCCCATCGACGTAACGGCACACCTGGCAACGACGAAGACACACCGGGCAACAACTTCGACACGACTGTCCGCACGAGGCCGCGTAGTCGCGCTACAACACCTAAGCTGATTGGGGCGGACAGTCGATTCGGCGTGAAACCGTTTCGATCTAACTCACCGGGACGAATGACGGCTCGATCAGGGGAGGCTGGCAGAACGTGTCCACCGCGAGCACAGGAAAAGGGCTGCGGGGTCCGCGGTATCGGCGCCGGCGTCCATTGCCCGCGTTGATCCTGCTCGCCGTACTCGCCCTGTTGTCGGGTTTCGTCTGGACCAGGGTGTTCGAATCGACCGAGTCGGTGGAAATGGCGACTCGCTGCAACTTGCCGGAAGCCGAGGCCGGCACCTCGGCGGCGAAGCCCGGCGAACCTCCCACGAAGACGCCGGCGGGCACGATGCTGTCCCGTGAAGCGTTGGACGACACCACGCCGCTCCCCCCGCAGGACGTCTCGGTGCACGTGTTCAACGCCAACGGTGAGGCCAATCAGGCCACCCTGGTCACCGAGGAGCTGAACAATCTCGGATTCGCCAAAGGTGGCGACCCGGCCAACGATCCGATCTACACGGATCCGAACCTGAAATGCCACGGCCAGATACGCTACGGCCGTGCGGGTGCAGGAGCCGCCCGCACGCTGAGCCTGATCGCCCCCTGCGCGCAGTTGGTCCGCGACCAGCGCCCCGGCACGACGGTGGACCTGGCGCTGGGATCGGAGTTCGACGGGGTACGCGCCACCCAGCAGGCCCACCAGGTACTGCAGCAACTCAAGAACTGGGCCAAGGAGAACCGCCGGAGCGGAGCCGACCAACAGCGGGTGGGCCAACCGAACGTCTCCGAGGAACTGCTCGACGCCGCCCGTGACGTGCACTGTTAATCGTTGCCCTCCCCGGGCCCCACACGGGGCCGGGAACGTTCCCGACCCCGGATCCGCCGTGACGCGGGTGCGGCGTCGGACCCGCACGCCCGGACTCCGGTCGAGTCCCGCGGCACGCGAAGTTCTCAGATATCGGCGGCCCCGTGCTCGAACAACTTGCCGGTGAGACCGTCGACGATCCCGGGAGCAGCGCAGACGATGGCCTCGTCCCCCAGACCGTCGGTGGTTCCCGTCGCGGGCAGTCGTAACCGCGCGCCCGCCTCGGCGGCTATCAGCGAGCCGGCGGCCCAGTCCCACCGCGACAGGCCGTGTTCGTAGTAACCGTCCAGCCATCCGGCGGCAACAGCACACAGCTCGAGGGAAGCAGCGCCACCGCGCCTGATGTCGCGTATCTCACCGATCAGCTCCAGCAGCAGCGAAGCCTGTCGGACACGACGTTGCCGGAGATAACTGAATCCGGTTCCGAGCAACGCCAGGTCGAGGCGATGCGAATCGGCGACCCGGAGGGGCTCACCGTCGAGATCGGCACCGTGGCCCACCGCGGCGCTCCAGACACGCCCCGACGGGGGTTCCACCACGGCACCGGCCAACGAGACGCCGTCCAGCTGCGCGGCGATCGAAACGGCGTACGCGGGGTAGCCGTAGAGATAGTTGACGGTTCCGTCGATGGGATCGACCACCCAACGCAGCCCCGCCTGCTCCGCCTCACCCCCCTCCTCCTCGCCGAGTACCGACTCGCCCGGCCGGAGTTCGGCGAGTCGCCGCCTGATCAGCTTCTCGACCGCCCGGTCCGCGGCCGTCACCACGTCCGTCTCGGTACTCTTCGTGTCCACCGCACCCGCGGTGACGATCTCGTTCCGCATGGTCATCGCCAGGTCGGCGGCCTCCCGTGCGACGAGCACCGAAGTGTCCCGCAGCCCCACGGCGTCATACTGATGTGTCAAACCCACGTTCACATCGCAACACAGCGCGGTTAAAGTCTGCACACCTCGTCCTGAATCGAATAGGAAGGATCAGGCATGGGCACTGCCCGCGGATTCGGCATTGACATCGGCGGCTCCGGCATCAAGGGATGCCCGGTCGATGTCGAGGGTGGAGTCCTGGCCGACGAACGGCTGCGCATCTCGACTCCCCACCCATCCACCCCGGAAGCCGTGGCCGATGTGGTCGCCGAGATCGTCGGCAAGTTCGGCTGGGACGGCCCGGTGGGCATCACACTACCGTGCGTGATCAAGAACGGCACGGCGTTGACGGCCGCCAACATCGACGAAGACTGGATCGATACAGACGCCCAGGGACTGTTCGCCAAGCGGCTCGGGCGAGCTCGTGAGCAAATCGTAATGCTCAACGACGCCGACGCCGCGGGGCTGGCCGAGATGCGCTTCGGCGCCGGAGTGGAACGCGAATCCGGTCTCGTGGTCGTCCTCACGTTCGGCACCGGCATAGGCAGCTCGGCGTTCCTGGACGGGCGTCTGCTGCCGAACACCGAACTCGGGCACATCGAGGTCGCCGGGCAGGACGCCGAGGCTGAGGCAGCGGCCTCGGTCAAGGACAACCTCGGACTCAGCTACGAGGAGTGGGCTCCCAGGGTGAGCAGGTACATCCAGAGTCTGGAGAAGTTCCTGTGGCCGGATCTGATCATCGCGGGGGGCGGTGTCAGCAAGAAATCGCACAAGTGGCTGCCGCTGCTGCAGAACCGAACTCCGATCGTGGCGGCGTCGCTGAAGAACGACGCGGGTATAGTCGGTGCGGCATCAGCCGCCGCGCAACGCGCGTAGCATCCGGCTGCGGTGCTAAAACAATCGCACCGCGACTTCCCGAGCCGTGCACCGGGCGTTCCCGCGACGGGAGCGTGCGGCGCGGGCCCGGGGGTTGGTGCGCCGAATGGGGAATGTGGCTTCCGAGCGCGACGAACTCGGGGCGTCGGAGACCCGTGCACACGACACGGTGTTCTGATCAGCCTTGCAGCGGAACCACACTCACCTGACGCAGTTACAATGGAACACGTCCCACCGAATTCACGGCCTTCCGGCACGCCTCGTAGGGCTCGAACGGTGGGTTGTCCCCGACCCCTGGCGGCCGAGGTTTCGCGCCCCCGGCCAGCCCTGACAGACCGTCGCGAAAGGGCGTACGTGGCAGCCGCAGAAACCGCAACCCGACGCTCCGGCTCCGCTGCAGCATCAGGCGGGGCCCGGTCCGAGCCCAACAAGACGAAGACCGCTTCGAACGCGGACACGGCTCCCGAGGCCGAAACCGACGAAGCACCGAAATCCTCGTCCACCGGCAAGAAGAACTCCAAGGGCTCGACCACGACAAAGTCGAGCGGAACCAAGTCCAGCGGAACCAAGTCGAGCGGGACGAAATCGACCGGCCGCAAGAGCACTTCCAAGTCGTCTGCGAAGTCGACGACGAAGAAGACGGCCAAGTCGGCCGGTGACGACACCGCGTCCCAATCGACGGGCGAGTCGACTCCGGACCAGGCCAACGGCGAGAACCTGGAGATCGACGAACCGATCGAGACCGACCTGAGTTCGGCCAACATCGGAGACGGCGAGCTCGACGACATCGAGGTCGACATCCCCGAGGAGCCGGAGGTCGTCGAGGACGAGGAAGGCAAGACCGACCCGGACTTCGTCTGGGACGAGGAGGAGTCCGAAGCTCTCCGGCAGGCCCGCAAGGATGCCGAGCTGACCGCTTCTGCCGACTCCGTGCGTGCCTATCTCAAGCAGATCGGCAAGGTCGCGCTGCTCAACGCGGAGGAGGAGGTCGAACTCGCCAAACGGATCGAGGCGGGCCTCTACGCCGCCGAGCGGCTGCGGCAGGCGGAGGAAGCGGGCGAGATGCCCCCCTTGCAACTGCGGCGGGACCTGCGCTGGATCGTGCGCGACGGTGAGCGCGCGAAGAGCCACCTGCTGGAGGCCAACCTGCGGTTGGTGGTGAGCCTGGCCAAGCGCTACACCGGGCGTGGAATGGCCTTTCTGGACCTGATCCAGGAGGGCAACCTGGGCCTGATCCGTGCGGTCGAGAAGTTCGACTACACCAAGGGCTACAAGTTCTCCACCTACGCCACCTGGTGGATCCGACAGGCGATCACGCGCGCCATGGCGGACCAGGCCCGCACGATCCGCATTCCGGTCCACATGGTCGAGGTCATCAACAAGCTCGGCCGCATCCAGCGTGAACTGCTGCAGGATCTGGGGCGCGAGCCCACTCCGGAAGAGCTCGCCAAGGAGATGGACATCTCCCCCGAGAAGGTCCTGGAGATCCAGCAGTACGCCAGGGAACCCATCTCGCTCGACCAGACCATCGGTGACGAGGGCGACAGCCAGCTCGGTGACTTCATCGAGGACTCCGAAGCCGTGGTGGCCGTGGACGCGGTCTCGTTCACCCTGTTGCAGGACCAGCTGCAGTCGGTGCTGCAGACGCTCTCGGAACGGGAGGCCGGTGTGGTCCGCCTCCGGTTCGGACTCACCGACGGACAGCCACGCACGCTGGACGAGATCGGGCAGGTTTACGGCGTCACCCGGGAACGCATTCGCCAGATCGAGTCCAAGACGATGTCGAAGCTCCGGCATCCCTCGCGGTCCCAGGTACTGCGCGACTACCTGGACTGAGTGATCCGTCACGGGCCCGTGCCCGCTCGGGGCTCTCCCGGGTGGGTCGGTTCCCGCCAGGTGTGGCGGGGCACTTCGTGCGAACCACATCGCGTGCCCCGCAGCCCGGCGGTACCTCCGGTTCGCGGTCCTTCCGACCGGCGGGCCGACCAATGGGGATCTCGCGGCCCGGTGAACGTGTCCGAACACCCGAAATCGCACTCGCTCCGGCCGTCCCGCAACCGCGCCCGCCCCGAACGGGGCCGGGCGCTTTCTCGTGTCGACTCCGGGCCGGCCCGAAGCGAAAGTCCCGCCGCTCGCCCTGAGTTACGGGCGGCGGGCCGCCGATCGCCGCTGCCACACCGCGGCCACGAGGCCGGGATCTGATCGTGAATGGCCCCAGCCGGGTCGTTCGGCTCTCCACCCGTTCCGGACACGGCCCCGAGCAACACATCCCCCACGAAAAGTGATCGGGACCACATTTTTCGTACCACAGGTCGGGAACAGGAGTACTCCGCCCGTTCGCCCACAGCGGAACCCTCGACGTCGCAGCAGGCACAAATATGCCGAAAAACACACTGAAGAGCTATTGCTTTTTGATCCAAATCACAGATCGTGATCGGCCAATAGCATTGTTTTCGCTGGTCAGCAGGTAAGTGGCAAGCAGGGCTACAGTGTGCTCCCGCCCACTCCGCCATTCGGGCATTTCCGGGTGACGCAAGTCGCTGATCGAGGTTGGAACAGTGACGCGAGCCCAAGTGTCTGTAAGAGTGGAACTTGCGACACCGGCCCCGTCGCCAGCGGGCTACCGGTGGTTGCAGCAGGATCGAGGCGTCGGGTACCCCCGACGCCGGGACGGAGGGAGATTCCGATGCCTGACACACTCACCCGCCCCGAGTTGACCGCCGCCGACCGCTGTGACCGCTGCGGGGCCGCCGCAAAGCTCAGGGCAGTTCTCCAGTCCGGCGGAGAACTGCTGTTCTGCGGACACCACGCCCGTGAGTTCAAGTCGGGACTCAGCGAGATCGAGGCGGATCTGCAGGAAGACGAACAGATCGAACTCTGAGATCACGGTTACCGGACCGTCGGGGCGCCGGACGAGCCGAGCAGTCGGTGAATCCGGTCACCCGGCGAATTCCGGAGCCGGTTCCGGGGATGGAACCACAACGAGTGCCCGGTCGGACTCCTCCGGCCGGGCACTTCGTGTTTCGTTCTCCTCGCACCCCACTGGTTCCCCCGCCCCACCGGAGCCGGACGGATCCGGACCGGAAGCGGCGGGAGCCCGGCGGCCGCACCGATACCGGCCCGGGTGCCGAGGACGTCGGCAGGAGCCCGGGCACGTCACCAGGAACCCTGGCACGTCACCAGGAGCGAAGGGTGGCGATGCGCTCCTCCAGCTGTTCGATGCTGGCGCTGGCGGTGGCCGGCCCGCCACAGACCCGGCGCAACTCCTTGTGAATCGCCCCGTAGGGCTTTCCGGTCCGCTGGTGGTGCAGTGACACCACCTTGTTGAGCTCCTTGCGCAGCGCCTTGAGACGCTCCTGGACGCTCTGCGGACGCTGCTTGTCGGTCCCGGACTGCCCATCACCGGACGAGCCACCCTGCTGCGGATCGCGCCCCGGTGTCGTGGCCTGCTCCGCCTTGTGCTGCTTCTCGCGCTTGTCAACCTCGCGCAGCTGCTCCTGCTGGCGCTGCTGCAACAGCGCGCGCACCTGGTCCGGCTCCAGCAGACCGGGCAGCCCGATGTAGTCCTGCTCCTCCTCGGTGGTGGCGAAGGCAGCGGTACCGAACGAGGAGCCGTCGTAAATCACCTGGTCCAGCTCGGCCTCGGCCCCCAACGAGGTGTAGGGCTGCTCGTTCTCCCCCGGCTCGTCGCGCTGCCGGTTGGCCTCGACCAGTTCCTCGTCGTCCCAGCCCTCCTTCTCCCGGTGCGGCTTGCCGAGCACGTGGTCGCGATCGGCCTCCAGCTGGCTGGCGAGCTCGAGCAGCACGGGCACGCTGGGCAGGAAAATGCTGGCGGTCTCGCCGGAGCGGCGGGCACGTACGAACCGGCCGATGACCTGTGCGAAGAACAGCGGAGTGGAGGCACTCGTGGCGTAGACCCCCACGGCGAGCCGCGGCACGTCCACTCCCTCGCTGACCATGCGCACCGCCACCATCCAACGATCGTCGGACTCGGCGAAGGCGGCGATTCGCTCGGAGGCCTGCGGGTCGTCGGAAACCACCACGACCGGTTCCGTTCCACTGATGCGTTGCAGCGTCTTGGCGTAGGAACGAGCGCTCTTCTGGTCCGAGGCGATCACCAACCCGCCCGCGTCCGGCATCCCGTCGCGGCGGAGGTGGGTGAGCCTGGTGTCGGCGGCCTGCAGTACGGAGGGAATCCATTCCCCACCGGGATCGAGCGCGGTGCGCCAGGCACGCGCGGTCTGCTCGGCGGTCATGGGCTCGCCCAACCTGGCGGTGAACTCGTCACCGGCGCTGGTGCGCCAGCGGGCCTCGCCCGAGTAGGCGAGGAAAATTACCGGCCGGACCACACCGTCCCGCAACGCGTCGGAATAGCCGTACAGATGATCGGCCTTGCTGCGCTGCGCCCCGTCGGAGTCGGGCTCGTAGGTGATGAACGGGATGGGGTTGTCGTCGGAGCGGAACGGTGTACCGGTGAGGCTGAGCCTGCGCTCGGCGGGGGTGAATGCCTCCCGAACCGCGTCGCCCCAGGATTTGGCATCGCCCGCGTGGTGGACCTCGTCCAGAATCACCAGGGTTTTTCTGCGCTCGGTTCGCACCCGGTGCAGGTTGGGGTGCGAGGCGACCTGCGCGTAAGTGAGCGCGACACCACGATAGTCGCGGGAGGTCGTACCGTCGGAGTTGCTGAACTCGGAGTCGATCGGGATCCCGGCCCCGCCCGCGGCGAGCGCCCACTGATGCTTGAGGTGCTCGGTGGGGGTAACCACCGTCACCGCCTCCACCGTCCGGTCGGCCAACAACTCGGCGGCGACGCGCAGCCCGAAAGTGGTCTTACCCGCTCCCGGAGTCGCCACCGCCATGAAGTCGCGTGGTTTGCTCGCCAGGTACCTCGTCAGCGCTCTGCGCTGCCACGCACGCAGCGGCTTCTCGTTGGCCTGTGACGGGTCGCTGAGCACCGAACGAACGGATTGGTCAACTTGCGCCTCGGACACGCTCGTCTGCCACTCCTTTCCGATCAACACCCGCGGCCGGAGTCATCCGCCCCCGATCGGCCGAAACCCTCGGCAACGACACTTCCGCGCGACACCAAGAACCTCCGGGAGCCTACCGCTCGACCACTCGCCAGCGAGCCCGCAGGGGCGGGGGCGCCGGAGAATGAAACCCCGCGACGACTACCGGGCGCACTACGGACACCGGCGACGACATTCTGGAAGTGGCATGAATCCGAGTTCGAACCGCGACGGGCGGGAACGCCCCCGCAGCCGAGCGAGCGGACCGAGACACCTGGTGGTCCGAACCCTGCGCAAGTCGTGGAACGACGACATCTTCTCGGAGTCTGCGGCCGCCGCGTTCTGGCAAACGCTCTCCCTCCCACCGCTGCTGCTGGGGCTGCTGGGCAGCCTGGGTTTCGTGGGTGAGTGGCTGGGCCCAGAAGTGGTCGAGACCATGCAGCGCAGAGTCGTGGGATTCGCCGGAACGATCTTCAGCGACACCGTCGTCGACCGGATCATCCGTCCCACGGTCGCCGACATCCTGACCGGTGGGCGGACGAGGGTCGTCTCGGTGGCGTTCCTGCTGTCGCTGTGGGCCGGTTCCTCGGCCCTGGCCTCGTTGATCGACTCGATCACGCTGGCCTACGACCAGTACATGGTGCGCAACGCGATCTGGCAACGGGTACTGGCACTGCTGCTGTACCTGGTCAGCCTGGTCGCCGCGATGCTCATCCTGCCGCTGACCGCGCTGGGGCCGCGCTGGCTGCTCGACGTGCTGCCCGAGTGGCTCCGTGCGGACGTGACCGTGCTCATCCGACTGTTGTACTTCCCGGTCACCGGGGTGCTGCTGGTACTGGCGCTGGCGACGCTGTACAAACTCGCGCTGCCCCGCAAGCTTCCCTGGCATCGCGGGTTGCCCGGCGCGCTGCTGGCGATGGTGGTGTTCCTGTGCTCCAGCGTGGGACTGCGCCTCTACATCACCTGGGTGACCAGCACCGGATACACCTACGGTGCGTTGGCCACCCCGATAGCCTTCCTGCTGTTCGCCTTCTTCATCGGATTCGCGGTGGTGGGCGGAGCGCAGTTCAACAACGCGATTCAACACACCTGGCCCGCCGGGATGACGCGACGGGAACGGCGGCGCTGGCGACGCCTGGAGATGCAACGTGCCGCCCAGCGGTTGCGCACCGAACGTGGCTACGACGCCTGGCGTGGCGGTACGGGGCACGACAGGACGGAGCACGAGCGGACAGGGTACGACAGGACAGCGCGGGACCGGGAGCACGGCACCTCGTCCGAGGAGTCCGGCGCCACGACGAATTCCGCTCCCACGACCGGGGACTCCGACGGTGCCCGCGGGCCGGATTCACCCGGTGCGGGACCGGGTGCCGAACCTCCGCACCGCGGGCGACCGTCGACCGAACCGAACTCGGATTGAGGCGCGGAACGAGATCGGCTCTACTCGTCGTCGCCACCACCGGGCGGGAGCCCCTCGAAGATCTCCTTGCACTCCGGGCACACCGGGGAGCCGGGCTTGGCCGATTTGGTGACCGGGAACACCTCGCCGCACAGGGCCACCACGTGACTGCCCATCACGGCACTCTCGGCGATCTTGTCCTTCTGGACGTAGTGAAAAACCTCGGGCCGGTCGTCACTGGTCTGCTCGGTGTTCTCCGGCCGGGTGTCGGTCTCCGGAAGAGTAGTCGTAGTCATAACACCATGATGCCCCACCACGTGGGACCGCGACGCCGTCCGGTAGCGGCTCAGCCGAGGAACCGCCACGGAGGGGCACGGTCATCCGCCGTCGATCACCCGGTGCTCCGCGTCCTCCAGTTCACGCTTCCGGGAATCGCGGTGGTACCGGTTGACGTGCTCGGTCTTGCGAGGAGGCCGGTCATTGGCCACCAAAACCGCTATCCAGGGCAACGGGATGGAGACAGCGATGATGATCAGGGACAGCCACCAGATCGGGTAAACCATGACGGCCGCCACCAGACATGGGATGCGCAAGGACATCATCAGCGCGTACTTCTTGCGCCTGGCCGCTTGCTGATCGTCGTACGACGGCTCTGCCTCGGTGATGAGCACCGGGGTGTCGTCATTACGCTGGGAGCCACTCACGACACCACCTCCACACTCACATCGTCCCACTCGACCGTCCCACCGCACATCCCCGGCGTTGTTCGTCCCGGGGGACGCGGGCGAGCGCGGGGCCCGGCGACCTCGGACGACGCCGCCGGATCACGGGTGTGCCCGAATCCGGAGGACACCGACGTGTGAGGATCGAGGACGTGACTCCCGAACTATCGCACGATCGCATCGACCGGCTGCGCGAGGCGTTGCTCGCCGCGAACTACACGGCCGACGGCGTGGTCGACACGTTGGGGCCGCGGGCCCACGCCGCCCTGGGAAGAGGGGAGCCCGAACCGGCGATTCGGGCCACCTCCGAAGTGGGCGCGCTCAACACGCTCATCCGCCTCTTCCTGCTCGGGCACCCGGTCGACCGGGCCGCGGCGGAACAGGCACTGCACCCGCTGGCCGTGGAAGAGGCCGTCGCGGCAGGCGTCCTCGTGCACGACGGTGACTCGGTACGTGCGGGACTGGACATCCGACCGCACGCCGCCACGGGCAACTCGTGGTGGATCATCTCCGACCTGGACGCGGACACGCGTCCCTCGAACCTGCCGGTTTCCCGCGAGCACGTGCTCGGAGTCGGCCACGCCTCGATGAGTCTGGTACGCGCCACCCCGACCAGGCAGGTGGGATCGTTGCTCGACCTGGGGACGGGATGCGGCGTGCAGGCGCTGCACGCCGGCACGCACGCGGAACGGGTGACGGTCACCGACGTCTCCGAGCGGGCGCTGTCGCTCGCGAAGGCCACCTTCCGACTGAACCGCATCGATGTGGAGGCACTCCACGGCGACTGGTTCGACCCCGTGGCAGGGCGACGCTTCGACCAGGTGGTGTGCAACCCCCCGTTCGTGGTCGGCCCCGCACGAACCGATTTCGTCTATCGCGACTCGGGACTGTCCGGCGACGACGCGAGCGCTCTCGTGGTCGGCAGGGTTCCGGAACTGCTCAACGAGGGCGGCACCGCACACGTGCTCGCCTCGTGGCTGCACCTGGCGGACGAGGACTGGCGGGAACGGGTCGGTGGCTGGCTGCGGCACACCGACGTGGACGCCTGGTTCGTGCAGCGCGACGTGGCCGAGCCGGAGCTGTACGTCGGCACGTGGCTGCGTGACGCCGGGATCGATCCGAGGTCGGAAACCGGCAGGAACAAATCGGCCGAATGGCTGGAGTGGTTCGAGACCAACGGTGTCACGGCCGTCGGCTTCGGCTTCGTCACGCTGCGCCGCACGCGGGGGCAACAGCCCGGCGAGGTGGTGTGCGAGGACCTCAGGCAGGCTTTCGACGATCCCCTCGGCGCCGAGGCCGACGAGTGGCTGCGCAGGATCGAGTGGCTGCGGCAGCGCCCGACCCGGGAGGAACTGCTGCGCAGCCCGTTGGTGACCGCCCCGGGGCTGGTGCTGGAGCAGGTCAGCTCGCACGAGCAGGACGGCTGGAGCACCTTCGTGCACCGGCTGCACCGAACCGACGGGCCGGGCTGGCAGCACGAGGTCGACGAGATCGGCGCCAACCTGATCGCGGGCTGCCAGGGCGCGCTCGCCACCGACGAACTGCTGGAGCTGCTCGCCGTCGGTCACGGGGCCGATTCCGCTGAACTGGCCCGTTCGGCCGAACCGGTGCTGCGTGAGTTGATCCGGCACGGCATGCTGCTGCCCGCCGAGTGGGGGCCACAGCGATGAGGGCGGTGGTGACGCGAGTCTCGGAAGCCACGGTGCGCGTGGGCGGCGAGGTGGCGGGAAGCATCACCGAGCCGGGGCTGCTGGTGCTGGTGGCGGCGACCCACTCGGACACGTCCGAGCAGGCGGAGGTCATGGCGCGCAAGCTTCACGAGCTGCGGGCGCTGCGGGACGAGCAGTCCTGCGCCACCGCTGACGCACCGCTGTTGGTGATCAGCCAGTTCACCCTCTACGGGAGCACTCGGAAGGGGCGGCGACCGTCCTGGAGCGCCGCGGCGGCACCCGAACAGGCCGAACCGCTGGTGGACTCGGTGGTCGAGCGGTTGCGCGACCGGGGTGCCCGCGTCTCGACAGGTGTCTTCGGAGCGGAAATGGCGGTGGAGAGCACCAACGACGGCCCGTTCACGCTGCTCGTGGAGACCTGATTGAAGTTTTCCGGTCGGGTTGGTGGGTCGCTCGGTGGAACCTCTCGCACGTCTCGTGAGCGGGGCCGGAGACATCGAGTAGGTAGAGCGTCCACCCCGCCATTCTCAACGTATAGCGCACCCGGGGACTTGTGGCAAGACCCGGGTCGTGGCGCAGGCTTGTCCGCCGAGCCTACGGAGACGGGGGGATTTCAGTGATCGACGTGATCATCGCGGGTGGCGGGCCGACCGGCCTGATGCTGGCAGGTGAGCTGCGGCTGCACGGCCTGCGCGTGCTCGTGCTGGAACGGGAGGCGGAGCCGACCCCGGTGGTCCGTGCACTCGGTCTGCACGCACGCAGCGTCGAGGTGATGGACCAGCGCGGTCTGCTGGGGCGGTTCCTGGCGCACGGCAGGCAGTACCCGCTCGGCGGCTTCTTCGCGGGCATCAGCAAGCCGTCACCAGAGCGGTTGGACACCGCACATCCGTACGTCCTGGGCATCCCGCAGCCGATCACCGACCGCCTGCTCGCCGAGCGCGCCACCGAGCTGGGCGCCGAATTACGACGTGGCCGCGAACTGGTGGGGGTGGAGCAGGACGAAGCGGGGATCACCGCCGAACTGGCGGACGGCACGCTGCTGCGCTCGCGCTACCTCGTCGGCTGCGACGGCGGGCGAAGCACGGTGCGCAAACTGCTCGGAGTCGGCTTCCCCGGTGAACCCGCCAGGACCGAGACGCTGCTGGGCGAGATGGAAGTGACCGAGGACGCGGCGACGGTTGCCGCAACCGTCGCGGAAGTCCGCAAGACCCAACCGCGGTTCGGCCTCGGACCCCTCGACGAGGGGGTCTACCGCGTCGTCGTCCCCGCGGCGGGGGTCTCCGAGGACCGCACGGTCCCGCCACCCCTCGAGGAGTTCAAGCAGCGGTTGCGGACCTTCGCGGGCACCGACTTCGGCGCGCACTCACCGCGCTGGCTCTCCCGCTTCGGCGATGCCACCCGGCTCGCCGAGCGCTACCGGGTCGGCAGGGCGCTGTTGGCGGGTGACGCGGCGCACGTGCACCCGCCCACCGGCGGGCAGGGACTCAACCTCGGCGTCCAGGACGCGTTCAACCTCGGATGGAAACTCGCAGCCGAGATCAACGGCTGGGCGCCGGAGGGACTGCTCGACAGCTACCAAACCGAGCGGCACCCCGTGGCCGCGGACGTGCTGGACAACACCCGCGCGCAGATGGAACTGCTGTCCGCCGAGCCGGGCCCCCGCTCGGTACGGCGGCTGGTCTCGGAACTGATGGACTTCGATGAGGTCAACCGGTATCTGATCGAGAAGATCACCGCTACCGGGATCCGCTACGACTTCGGCGGGGGTCACGAGCTGCTCGGCCGTCGGATGCGGGACGTGAAGCTGGGACGGGGACGGCTCTACGAGCTGATGCACCACGGTCGCGGGCTGTTGCTCGACCGAACCGGTCGGCTCTCGGTGGCGGGCTGGGCGGACCGGGTGGAACACGTGGTGGACGACTTCGAGGAACCGGACGTGCCCGCGATGCTGCTGCGGCCGGACGGCCACGTGGCCTGGGTCGGCGACGACCAACCGGAGCTGGTCGAGCGGCTGCCCACCTGGTTCGGCGCAGCGGGCTGAGGCACGGTTCGTCCGGAAGGCCGAGGGGCAGCTCGGTCGAGCACCGCGCTCGCGCCTTCCGCCGCTCCCCTGGCATCTTCTCCCACACGGGCACCGGTCACGTCGAGTGTGACGACGCTGACGTCGCTCATCCGACGATTCCGGGAACGATTTCGGCAACGTGTGCGTTTTCCGGGTAACCAGACCACAACACAACGCCCGAGAACCGGTTCCACAGCCGGTCACCGGCCACCCCTCGAACCACCGCCCAGGTGGAGGTGGGACCCGCCGGGAGGGCGGCGAACCAGCCGACCGAGATGCCACAGGCCGTGAAACAGCCGCTTCCGATCAGCCAGACGAGAAGCCCCACATCTCGTACCGCCGATCCGACCCCACGGTCGATCCGACGAGTAACCAGAACCGAACCGACTCAACCACCGGCACCATCCGCCACCGACGATACCGAAGAAGGACGAATCATTACCACCACACCGAGCGTACCCGTCCTTCGTGTGGCGCGGTGGCGTGCCGGTACCCCGGCACCCGACAACCAGCCCGTCAGGGAGGTAGCTCTATGACCGTCCCGCAGACCACAGCCCCGGACGTCACCAACGAGGCCGACCTCGACAACCAGGGGCCATCGGCCGATCTGGTGCGGGTCTACCTCAATGGTATCGGGCGTACCGCACTGCTCAGCGCCCAGGACGAGGTGGACCTCGCCAAGCGAATCGAGGCCGGAGTGTTCGCCAAGCACCTGCTGGACACTTCGGAGGACATGACCAGGGAGCGTCGTAGCGACCTCAAGACGGTCGTGCGCGACGGCCGTGACGCGAAGAACCACCTGATGGAAGCCAACCTGCGGTTGGTGGTGAGCCTGGCCAAGCGCTACACCGGGCGTGGAATGCCACTGCTGGACCTGATCCAGGAGGGCAACCTGGGCCTGATCCGTGCGGTCGAGAAGTTCGACTACACCAAGGGCTTTTTTTTGGTACGAGGCATGGCCGATCAGAGCCGTACGATCCGCCTACCCGTCCATCTGGTGGAGCAGGTCAACAAACTCGCCCGGATCAAGCGGGACCTGCACCAGAAGCTCGGCAGGGAGGCCACCGAGGAGGAGATCGCCGGCGAGGCGGACATGTCGGTGGAAAAGGTGATCGACCTCATGGATCACTCCAAGGATCCGGTCAGCCTGGACATGCCTGTCGGGTCGGAGGAGGACGCCCCGCTCGGGGACTTCATCGAGGACTCCGAGAGCGCCGATGCCGAGAACGCCGTGATCTCCGGGTTCCTGCAGGACGATCTGCGTCGCGTGCTGGACACGCTGGAAGGTCGGGAGCAGCAGGTGATCCGCATGCGTTACGGCCTGGACGACGGTCAGCCGCGCACGCTGGACCAGATCGGCAAGGCGTTCGGCCTCTCCCGGGAACGTGTTCGCCAGATCGAGCGTGAGGTCATGTCGAAGCTGCGGCAGGGTGACCGGGCGAACAAGCTGCGCTCCTACGCGAGCTGAGCCGGAACTCGCACGCCGGGGCGCCGGGGTGAACCCGTTCACCCCGGCGCCCCGAAGGCGTCCCGGGAAGCACTCCACGTGGAGCGGGTCCTTCAGGCGGAGAAGGTCACCGCGGACCCAGCAGCCGCTCTCGCCAACGTCGGATGTCCTCGGGAGCGGCACCGTGCCGCATCAGCCAGCCGGCCACCCCCTCCTCGTGCGACTCCAGGCGTTCGAGCGCGTGTTCGATGGCGTGTGTCGGCGCGGAAACGAACTCGTCGACATCGGATTCGTCGACTCCCGGGGGTAGTTCGGGTTCTATCCGGAGCCGCCGCAGCACCTGACGCATGTTGCGGTCGGTGTGCACGTAGTCGGCCACCACCGCGTCGTAGCGAACTCCCGCCGTACGCAACAGCATCGCGCAGGCCACACCGGTGCGATCCTTGCCCGCGGCACAGTGCACCAGCACCGGACCGTCGGTCTCCACCGCGATCCGGAAGACCTCCAGCAGCGGTTTCGCGGCGAAGTCCAGGATGTAGCCGTACAGCTCCGGCAACGTCAGCCAGGGGTCCTGCCCCGACTCCCCGCGCAGCCCTTCGAGCAGCGGGATCCGGTGGACCGTGCTGACGTTTTCCAACGGGTGCACCGCGTCGGATTCCGTACCGGTGTCGCGAAGGTCTATCACCGCTCGGGGCGGCCAGTGGGGAGCCTCCGGGGGATCCTGGTCCCCGTGATAAGGCGCATCACTGCGTAACAGCACACCGGGACTGGTGGTCACCCCGTCCTCGACGGGCAGTCCCCCCAGATCCCGAAAGTTGACCAGTCCGTTCGGAACACCATCGCTCCGCTCTGCCATTGGAATGCGCCCTTTCCCTCCAAGCCGTGCGCGGAAGCCTTCCGCGCACGTAATCATGGACAGGATCGCAGGTTCTCCGGCAGGCCTGAAGGCTTCACTCGTCCCGAGAAGGCACGAAGTCTTGTCCCAGTGACTCGCGTGCCCCTGCGAAGACTCGCGTATTCCCCGCGAACGAGTGATCCGGCGAAGCGGAGCGCGGTGCCCTCGTATTCGGTGAGGCTCCCGCGAGCGCTACTGGTCGCTCGGGACGTCGACCTCCCGCTCGGTGAGAACCACGGTCCGGTCGCCGAGGGGTTCGTCGATCGGGGCGACCACGGGTGGATAGCGCAGATCCATGGTGCACGGACCGGACGGATTCGGGTTCTCCTCGACGAGAACCAGCTCCACCCGTTCAGCGCTCTGGCCGGTCACCTCGGCGCGCACGCTGCCGCATCCGCCCTCCTGGCCGATCGCGACGAGCTTCCTGCCCGAGTTCCTGGTCCAGACCTCACGGGGGTACCCCTCGGGCAACGCGGAGGCATCGACCTGTTCGGCGGGAACCTCGGTGCCCTTCGGCTTCCGTCCGGGGGGTCCTGACGCACCGTCGTCGGGCGCGATCCTGGACCGCTGTTGTTCGGAGGGCGGCGGTGGTGGCTGGGCACCGAACCCGACATCGGACCGCCCTTCACCACAGGCGGTCAACGCGAACAGCATCACACCGGCACCCAGCAGGGTTGGCAGTCGTCTCATACCACCTGGACGTGGCCACCCCGTTCGCCGGTTGCGCCGCGTGTCGGATTGGCGACAACGCGACACACCGAACCGCCGCGAGGAGTTGGCCCGGCCCCACGACCGACATCCGATGGTCCGGGCACGACCTCGACGCTTGTCGTGGAACGGTTCGTCCCGTGCCCCGTTCACCATCGGCGTGCTCGACGGTTCGGGAACGTCCCGAGCCACGGGGTGAGCAACTCGGAAGCGGTTCATCGGAGCCTGCGCGGTCCGGAATCGGGAGAATCGGGTGTCGGCCCCAACCCGAGCACCGCACCCGTGACCCAGGCACCCGACGGGGCGGCCAACACCGGCTCCAGCACCAGCTCACGCACTTCGGGCAGATCCTCGGCCAGGCTGGCCACCCGCAGCACGAGGTCCGCCATCGAGTCGAGATCCGCCGCCTGGCCCCCGCGATAGCCGGTGAGCATCGGCGCGGCGCGCGGCTCCCTGATCAGCTCCGCCACGTCGGTGTCGGTCAGCGGCACCGCCCGATAGGCACGATCACCGATGAGGTCGTTGGCGGGACCGGCCAGGCCGAAGGAAACGAGGGTACCGAAGGAGGGATCGTCCATCAGCCGTATCACGCACGACGTTCCCTTGGGGGCCATCCGCTGCACGTAGAGCTCGGTCGTTCCGGAAAGGTCGTACAGGTCCCGGTAAGCGGTTCGCACCGCGTCGGGCCCACCGAGGTCGAGGCGTACCCCGGCCAGATCCGTACGATGCCGAAGTCGTTCGCTGGCCGACTTCAGCGCCACGGGAAACCCGACCTCCTCGGCGGCTGCCACCGCCGAATCGGCATCGGTGACCAGTCGGAACGCCACCACATCGATTCCGTAGCACTCCAGCAGCAGCACCATCTGCTCGTCGGACAGCCTGCCGATCCCCGAGCCGGTCCATTCCTCGACCAACCGGCGCGCCCGTTCGACGTCGACTCCTTCCGGACGGACGAGCTCACCCTGCGGCGCGGCGCGCCAGTTCGCGTACCGCACGGCACGGGCCAACGCCAGCACCGCCCGCTCCGGGCTGGGATAGGAGGGCACCGAGCCGGGGCCCGGAGTTCCGTCCGGTCCCGGAACCGCCAGCTCGTCCGGCACTCCTTCTGCGGCGAGGAAGGTGCTCACCACCGGTTTGGTCCGCAGCGTTCCCGCCTCGTGCAACGCGGTGCGCAGCTGCCTGGCGTAAGCCGTGCCCGGCACGGCCACGGGCGGGGCGAACACCGTGACCAACGCGTCCACCTCGCTGTTCTCGGCAGCGGAGCGTACCGCCGCGGCGAACTCCTCGGGCCCGGCGGCGGCCCCGACATCCACCGGGTCCACGACCGGACGCAGCCCCTGCTCCAGTGCGGCGTCGGCGGCCAGCATCCCCAGCGCGCTCGAATTACCCACGATCGCCACCCGCTCACCACCGGGCAGTGGCTGGTGTGCCAACAACAGCGCGGCGTCGAACATCTGCGCCACGGACTCGACCCGAATGACGCCCGCCTGATCGAACAGCGCCTGCACACTGGTCTCGTCGATCCGTACCGAAGTGGCGGCCAGTCCCGCACGCACGGCGTGACGTCCCGACTTGACCGCGATTATCGGTTTGCTGCGCCCCAGGCGTCGTGCCAGGCGAGCGAACTTGCGCGGATTGCCGAACGACTCCAGGTACAGCAGCACCACGTCGGTGGCGGTGTCGGTCTGCCAGTACTGCAGCAGGTCGTTGCCGGAAAGGTCGGCACGGTTGCCCGCGGAGACGAACGTGGAGACCCCGAGGCCGCGCTCGGTGGCCGCGGCCAGAATCGCCACCCCCAGCGCCCCGGACTGGCAGAAGAACCCGGTCCTGCCACGCCCGGGCAGGCGCGGAGCCAGACTGGCGTTCAGCCGCTGGGCCGGGTCGGTGTTGACCACACCCAACGCGTTGGGGCCGACCACGCGCATACCGTAGACCCGCGCCTGGTGCACCATGCTGCTCTCGGCCTCCCGACCGCTGGGACCGACCTCGCTGAAACCCGAGCTGACGATCAGCAGCGCTTTGACGCCCTTGGTCAGGCAGGCGTCCAGCACCTCGGCGACACCGCCCGCGGGGATGGCGATCACAGCCAGGTCTATGTCGTCGGGAATGTCGAGCACCGAGGCGTAGGAACGCACTCCCCGCACCGCCCGGTGCTCCGGATTGACCGGGTATATCGGTGCGGCGGAATCGGCCCCGAGCAGGTTGGCCAGCACGGTGTGGCCGATCTTGTCCGGGGCGATGGAGGCGCCGATCACCGCTACCGAACGCGGGTGCAGCAGGTTGTGCACGCTGCGGGCTTCGGCGGCCTGTTCCCTGGCGCGTGCGACCGCCAGTGACTCCTCGGTCGGGTCGAGCGGGAACTCCAGGTGGACCAAGCCCTCCTCCATGGCCCGTTTGACCTCGTAACCGGCATCACGGAAAACGCGGACCATCTGGGAGTTCTCGGCGAGGACCTCGGCGACGAACCGGCTGAGACCGCACTCCCGCGCGGCGGCAGCGAGGTGTTCGAGCAGGATCGATCCGAGCCCTCTGCCTTGGTGCCCGTCCTGCACCACGAACGCCACCTCGGCCGACTCCTCCGGTTCACGCAGCCGGTCGAAGCGCCCCACCGCGACTATGTCGTCACCGAGCAGTGCCACCAGCGCCACCCGGTTGACGTAGTCCACACGGCTGAAGCGGTCGACGTCGCGCTGCGGCATCCGCGGATAAGGCGAGAAGTAGCGGTAGTAACGGGTGCGATCGCTGAGCCTGCCGTGGAATGCCACGAGTTGATCGGCGTCGGCGGGCAGGATCGGCCGCAGATGAACCGTGCCGCCGTCCGAGAGGACGACGTCGGCCTCCCAGTGGCGCGGGTAGTGGGCTTCCGGTTCCCACTGCTGCTGTTCGCTCGCGGAATCGTCCACCGTGAACCTCTCAGCGACTGCCGTGCACTTGTCCGAACTATCGACCGAAGGAACTCGTAGAGCTTTCCCCGTCGTGTTGTCGCCCGCAAGTGGTGGTGCTCCCCGCGCGGCACCACCGACCGGATGGCTTCGATCAGTCGCGGCCGTCCAGCGGTTCCAGACCGTGCAACGGAAAAACCGCGTTCCTGGTGTCCCGGATCGCCGGATCCACCGCGTACTCGGCCGTGCCGTCCCAGGGAGTGAATGCCGTCTCGCCCCAGTCGGTCATCGACGTCGGCAGCGCCACGTTGCCCGCGACCTTGCTCGCGTGGGCGATCCAGTCGGCGGGAACGTTGCGCTCGGCCGCGACGTCCCGGTCGAGCGCCGTGGCCAGCAGATGGGTCCAGGCGCGGGGAACGACCCTGTGCAGCGCGTAACCGCCCCCGCCGAGAATCAACCAGTTCCCCATCGCGTAGCGATCGGCGAAACTCCGCAACGAACGGTAGGCGGCGCGTTGCCCGTCCACGGACAGCGCGAGATCGGCCAACGGGTCCTCCCGGTGCGGATCAGCACCGCACTGGGTAACCAGCACCTGCGGGGCGAACGCATCCAACAACGAGGGAACCACGGCGTGCAGCGCCCGCAGCCACCCCGCGTCCCCCGTCCCCGGGGGCAGTGCCACGTTCACCGACTCGCCCTTCGCGGCACCCTCGCCGACCTCGGTGGGGAAACCGGTACCCGGCCACAGGGTGTGGGGGTGCTGATGCAGCGAGATCGTCATCACCCGGGGATCTTCCCGGAACGCCGCCTGCACCCCGTCACCGTGATGCACATCGATGTCCAGGTAGGCGATCCGGTCGATCCCGTTGGCCAACATCCAGGCGATGGCGACCGCGCAGTCGTTGTAAACGCAGAATCCGGCCGCGTTGTCCGCCATCGCGTGGTGCAGGCCGCCCGCCAGATTGACGGCACGATTGGCACGGCCGGACACGATCTGTTCGGCCGCGGTCAGGGAAGCTCCCGCGACGAGCGAGGCCGACTCGTGCATTCGGTCGAATATCGGGTTGTCGTCGGTGCCCAGCCCGTGCCCCACTCCGGGGCCCTCCGATGGAGCGGCTCGAACGGCCGCCAGATACCCGGGCGTGTGAACCCGTTCGAGTTCGGCATCGGCCGCCTGTCCGGGAACCAGTGGAACCACCCCGTCGAGTACCCCCAACGAGCGCGCCAGTCGCATCGTCAGGTCCAGCCGAACGGGGTGCAGCGGATGGTTGCCGCCCAGGTCGTAGGAGAGCAGTGACTCGTCCCAGACAACGGCGCACTCGTTGCTCATGGTGGGAAGCTACCCGCCAGGAGGGACGTGACACACCCGTTGACTCATCCCGGCCAGGCACCGGTGGCAGTGGGCCGGTGGGGATCGGCGGACCACTCGGACCAGGACCCCGGGTAGAGCACCGCCGGGTTCTCCGGAGTGCGCAGCCCGGCGTGTTCCAACGCGAGAACCACCGAACAGGCGTTGATCCCGGAGCCGCAGTAGGCTCCCGCATCCCCCGTCGAGGTGAGGCCGAACTCGGTGAACCGCGTCGACAGTTCGGTCGGGGAACGCCAGGTACCGGCAGCGGTGACGTGCTCCCCGGCGGGAGCGTTGTAGGCCCCCGGAATGTGGCCGGCCCGCGGATCCACGGGTTCCGTCTCACCCCGATACCGCTGGCCTGCCCTGGCATCCAGCAGAATCCCGGTGCGAGCCAGTCGCCGCGCCCCCTCCGCGTCGGTGACCGGCATGTTCCCGGGAGAGACCACGAATTCCCCGGGGTCCGGTCGCGGCACCTCCGTGGTGACGGGCAACTCGGCAGCGGACCACGCGGCGAATCCGCCGTCGAGCACGTGGACATCGGGGTGTCCCGCCCAGCGCAACAACCACCAGGCGCGCGCGGCCACCGACCCGTCCACGGAGTCGTAGACGACCACTCGCCGGTCGGAGCTCACGCCGGCACGACGAAGCGCTCGCTGCAGCACCCCGGGGTCCGGCAGCGGATGCCTGCCACCGGCCTCCCCGGCGGGTGGGGCGGCCAGCTCGGTCTCGGTGTCGACGAACACCGCCCCCGGCAGGTGCCCCTCGGCGTACTCCCGCTCCCCGGGAGGCCCGAGCAGATTCCAACGAACGTCCAGCACTACGGGCGGCTCGGTACCGCCGAGCGCGGATTCGAGTTGTCGAGGTTTGATCAGCGGACTCATCGCGACCTCCGGTCTCGGTCCGGGTGGCTTCATCACGTTGAACGTGCCGATGTTCAGCTGCGTGCCCGCCGAACGTCACCGCGGCCCCGGTAATCCGGCCGGAGCAGGACGCGAGCCCGGCTCGGAGGCCGAGCCACCGGCAGCGCAGCCGCTTCGGCAGCGGCTGTCGGAGCACCGTATCGACATCGTCACGGAGCGGGCTTCCCCGCTCCCGAAGGCCGTTGGCTCCCGGGCGACAGCCCGCCCCTCCCGGAAAGGGAACGGGCGGAGACACGAGACTCCGACCGGGCACCAGTCAGGGGCTCGCGTTCCGGCTAGCATTGATGGTGGACCGAATGGGGAGCTGGCGTGAACGATCTCATCGACACCACCGAGATGTATCTCAAGACGATCTACGAGCTTGAGGAAGAAGGGCTCGTCCCGCTCCGAGCCCGCATCGCGGAACGGTTGGAACAGAGCGGGCCGACCGTCAGCCAGACCGTCGCCCGCATGGAACGGGACGGGCTGCTGTCGGTCGCCGAGGATCGGCACCTGGAACTGACCAAAGCCGGCCGGGAACGGGCCATCGGTGTGATGCGCAAGCACCGCTTGGCCGAGCGACTGCTGGTCGACGTCATCGGTCTGGAATGGGAGCACGTGCACAGCGAGGCGTGCCGTTGGGAGCACGTGATGAGCGAGGCCGTGGAGCGCAAACTCGTCAACCTGCTCGGCACCCCCAGCACTTCGCCGTACGGAAATCCGATCCCCGGACTGGACGATCTGGGGGTCGGCGACGGCGCTCCCGAGGTGGACACCGAACTGCAACGTGTGGACGAGATCGCCCGCAACGGTGGTGGCCGCGCGCTGGTCTGCAGGATCGCCGAACACGTACAACTCGACCCGGAGCTGATGAACTCGTTGAAAACGGTGGACGTGGTCCCGGGTAACGACATCGAGATAGTTTCCGTGGTCGGCAGCAACAAGCCGATCGACGTGCGGGGCAGCTCCGGTGGGACCCAACTGCCCCCGTCCGTCGCACACGCCGTCCTGGTTCGGCCGCGTTGAGCGGGGCGGCGGAGCGAGCCACGAGGGCTTTCGTGGCGGAACACGAAGTGGAACCGGATTCGGTCTGGTCCGCGCCCGGCAGGGTCAACCTGATCGGCGAGCACACCGACTACAACGACGGCTACGTCTTTCCGTTCGCGTTGCCGCACCGCACCGCGGTCGCCGTGCGGCGGCGGGACGACGGTTTGCTGTCGTTGGCCACGCACGGTTCGGACGACACGCTGCAGCGCGCCGGAACGTTCCGGATCGACGACCTCGAAGCGGGCGAGCCGAGCGGCTGGGCGAGCTACCCGGCGGGAGCCGCCTGGGCTCTCCGGGAGTCCGGTATCTCGCTGCCCGGAGCGGATCTGGTCATCTCCGGCGAGGTGCCCACCGGCGCGGGACTGTCCTCCTCCGCCGCGCTGGAGTGCGCCACGGCGTTGGCCCTGCTGGACGCGGCGGGGCGAGCGCTGGACGGTCCGAACGCGCCGGACGTCATGGACGTCGCGCACTGGACCCGTCGGGCCGAGAACGAGTTCGTCGGGGCCCCGACGGGACTGCTGGACCAGACGGCCTCGTTGCGCTGCGAACGAGCTCACGCGTTGTTCTTCGACGTACGCTCGGGAGATACCGAGCAGATCCCGTTCGACGCCGCGGGCAGCGGGCTGGAAGTGCTGGTCGTCGATACCCGTGCGAACCACTCGCACAGCGAGTCCGGCTACGGGGACCGGCGGAAGGGGTGCGAACAGGCGGCCGAACTGCTCGGGCTCTCCGCGCTGCGGGACGTCTCGGCGGCGGAGCTGGACGACGCGCTGCGACGGCTGCCCGAGGAGTTGCGTCCGCTGGTTCGGCACGTGGTGACCGAGAACGACAGGGTGCTGGAAACGTTGCGACGGCTGCGGCGCGACGAGCTCGCCGAGGTCGGTGAGCTGTTGACCGCCTCGCACACGAGCCTGCGCGACGACTACCGGGTCTCCTGCGCGGAGCTCGACGTCGCCGTCGAGGCAGCGCTGGAATCGGGGGCGTCGGGTGCCCGGATGACCGGCGGTGGTTTCGGAGGGTCGGCGATCGCGTTGGTCTCCGCCGAGCTGCGTCCCCGGACGGAGCAGGCCGTCACCGAAGCGTTCGAGCGGCACGGCTTCGCCGCGCCTCGGCTGTTCACCGCCGTTCCCTCCACCGGAGCGGCACGGGATCGCTAGTCGGGTCGAGGACTGTCCCACTCGCCGCGACGTGAGCGGGTACCTGCTCGGAGCTTCCTCGTGGAGCGCGCCGAGGTTCGACCTACGTTGTGAATCGATACTGTCGGAAGGTAGTGCAACGTGAAACTGCTGGTAACCGGAGGCGCCGGATACGTGGGTAGCGTCTGCGCCGCCCGGCTGCTCGAAGCGGGTCATCAGGTGGTGGTGCTCGACGATCTGTCCACCGGGCACGCGGACGCCGTGCCCGAGGGTTGTCGGCTGGTGACGGGCGACGTCGCCGAGCACGCGTCGGAGGTTCTCGCGGAGGGGTTCGACGGGGTGCTGCATTTCGCCGCCAAGTCGCTGGTGGCGGAGTCGACGAAGGACCCGGCGCGTTACTGGCACGGCAACGTGCTGACCTCCGTGCGACTGCTGGACGCGATGCGCGAGCACGCTGTCGAGCGAATCGTGTTCTCCTCGACCGCGGCGGTCTACGGGCAGCCCGACTCGGTTCCGATCACCGAAGAGGCCCCGACTCGGCCCACCAACCCGTACGGGGCCACCAAGCTGGCCATCGATCACGCCATCACCTCCTACGCGACCGCGTACGGCATCGCGGCCACGAGCCTGCGGTACTTCAACGTGGCTGGTGCCCACGGGGGGCTGGGAGAGCGGCACACGGTGGAGACGCACCTGATTCCGATCGTTCTCGAAGTGGCACGCGGTCTGCGCGAGCGCGTCCACATCGCCGGGGACGACTGGCCCACACCGGACGGCACCTGTCTGCGGGACTACATCCACGTGCGGGACCTGGCGGAAGCGCACGTACTGGCCCTGGAGAAATCGCTGCCGGGCAACCACCGGATCTACAACCTCGGTAACGGCACGGGCTTCTCGGTCAAGCAGGTCATCGACGCGTGCCGTGCGGTGACCGGCAGGGAGATTCCCGCGGAAGTGGCGGAACGGCGTCCGGGGGATCCCGCCACGCTGGTGGCCTCGAGCGAGCGGGCCCAGCAGGAGTTGGGCTGGTACCCACAGCGCCGTGAGATCGAGGAGATCGTGCGTGACGCGTGGGACTTCGTCCGTGACGACAGGAACTGACCGAGTACCGCACGACTGACCGAGTACGCCACCGGACCGGATCGAGCTTTTCCACTCGACGATGGTCCGGTGCTTACCCGTCGGAACGGTTGGCTCCGTGGTGAAGGGACGCGGCCCCGGTTCGGTCGATGAGCTGAGAACGACACCCGGCAGCGGCTCCACCCGGAACGCCACACTCAGCCACCAACGCCGAGCGGGCCGTCGAGCACAGTGGGAACGTACTCGAGCAACTGGATCCGGCCGTCGAACGTACGGCTGTCGACCAGGTCGAGGGCGAGATCGGGATACCCGTCGAAGACACGCTCCTTCCCGGTAGCGCCCGTGATGACCGGGAAAACAACGAGACGGAAACGGTCCACCACACCGGCTTCGAGTAGTGACCTGCTCAGGTTGAGGCTGCCGATGGTGCGCATGGGCAGCGAGCCGCGCCGCTTCATGTTCCGCACGGCTTCAACGGCGTCCCCTTCGGCCAACTCGGTATTGGCCCATGACAGTGGTGTCTCCAAGGTGGAGGAGAACACCACTTTGGGCATCGCGGTCAATGCGGCGATGCCGGGATCATCGGGCATCTCGGGCGCGAAATCGGACATCAGCCTGTACGTGGTCGCACCCATGAGCACGGTGTGCTCTTGTTCGGCTCCTTCCGCTATCCAGGCGAGGTATTCGGGTCCCGCCATGCCCCAGTACCCCGGCCACCCGTCCGCCGACGCATAACCGTCGAGCGAAACGATGAAGTCCACCATCAAACTTGACATGATGCTTTTCCCGTCCGAATCGTGCGGTGTCGCGGTAGTGACAGCCGGTGAGGGGGAAACTCGCCGTATCGAGCCGTGACACGAGTAAGCATACGGTCACCGCGGACACCGTGCCGACGTGACGACCCAACATGTCGGACCAGCCGCTCCCTCGTCGCTCCCGGGAGCACTCGCCACTCGGGTCACGTGTGTCCGGAAGTGTCCTGCGTTCAACGAAGCTCGTACGACGGAGCTCGCCCACATTCGAGTTCACCGCCCTGGGACACGGTGGCCGGGTTCAGGTTTCCTCCTGTTCGATCATCAACCGCGCGTCCACCGCGGTGTCGCGCACCACGACGGCGAGTTCCTCCGGACCTATCCCGCTGTCCAGCGCTCGCCGCAACAGCTCACCGAGGCGGTGCGCGGGCCTGGTCCGTTCGACCCGGTCCAGCGCCACGCTCGCGAGGGCACCGTCACCCCGCAGATAGGCGGAGAACGCCAGCAGTGCGGCCACATCGGCGACCTCGGGTTCGGGTGCTTTTCTGACCAGCACGAACCACAGCTGTTCGGCGGCACGGGACCAGACGGTCAGCGCGATTCCCATGGCCAGGTCCCGCACCCGGTAGTCGGACAACGCCACCAGCACTCGCAACAGGTCCTCCTCGGTCAGCGGACTACCCCGCGCGGTACGGCGGATCGCGGCGAACACCGCCTCGGTGTCGGCGGCGCACATCGTCGCGTCACCCCGGTGCGGCTCCGCCTCGTCCTGCATCAGGTTCAGTCGTGCCGACCACCTGGCCGTGGTCTCCGGGGACTCCGGAGCGATACTCGCCGCGAGTTCCTCCCTGCTGGAGAACGTGATCGCCCCCGCCACGGCCAGCTCGGCCGCCAGCGGGGAGGACCTCGGATCGGGTACCGTTCCGTCCCATTGCTCGCCGTAGCACCGCCAGATCCCGTCCGGTCGGATCTCGGGCGTCCAGAGCGCCCGGACGAGCGGTATGTCGGCCGTGCGCAGCTCGTGCCGCAGTGACTCCACCAGTTCGGAGTGCGGCGGATCCCCCGTGGCGGGGTCCGGCGGCCGGACTGCTGCGGGAGCGTCGCTTCCGGACTCCGCCGGATCGATGTCCGGGGCAGGATCGGCGTCCGAGGCAGGCTCGGCGTCCGGGGTCGCGACGACGGCGGCCATCAGACCGTCGGGACCGTCGTGCGAAACCGGTCCCCGCACCAGCTCCGCCGCCAGTTCACGACGGCAGCTCGGCTCGGGGAGATCCACCCGGGCGGTCATCCCCAGCCTCGCTACCTCCGGACCGCCGTGCAGCGTGGTCAGTACCAGTGAATCCCTCGGGTAGAAGCCGAGCAGGTGCGGAATCGCAGCCAGGTACTCCGCCGGGGCCGAGAGTCGGACAGTGCGTTGCTTCGCGGTAGAACCCATACCTCCAAAGTCGACGTCACGAAGTTGACGCGAAAACCCGGATTCCGCTGCTTGTGCAGGGTTCGAGGAGATGTGGACGACTAGCGGACGGCAGGCCGCCCGATGTAGTCCGGTGGTGGCGCCACCGGGCCGCACCGAGCGGTGCCGCTACGCGGGTTCAGAAGAAACGATCGCGCTCACCACGAGCGACCACCACGGGAACACGGAGCTCGCTGTCCGACAGCTCCAGGCGCAGCCCGGTTCCGGCGGACGGGCGCAGCGTGTAGTCGTGATCGCTGGAGAGCACGACCAGCCCGAGGCTGTGCCCCCGCCGGAGGACGTAGTCGTCGGGCATCATGCTCACCTCGATCCGGTACTGCTCACCCGGTTCGATCGGGGTTGTCCTCGCCACGGAACGACGATTCTGCGGATCGGTCCAGCCACGGGTGATGGGGGTGACGGTGCCGTCGGGAGCACGATCGACCAGCATGGCCGTGACGTTGGCGGCGGGACGGTCGAACGACAGCGCGAGTCCCGCCCGCGCCGTGCCGCTGATGCGGACACTGCGCGGGAGGTCGCGCGTGAAGTACGCCAGCCGGTGCGGTGAGCTCTCCGCCCTCGCGAGTTCCTCGGCCGTCTCGCCGGCGTCGTCGCGCAGACTTTCGACGGCGTCCGTCGAACCGTGGCGGAACAACCGCAGACCACCGCGCTCGGAACCACCGGGAGTCGGGCTCAGCGAGATCTCGCGGGCGGCGGGGGCGGGCCACTCCCACTCGCGGTGCCAGCTGCCGTCGGCACGCTGGATGGTCGCCCGGGGTTCGAAGCGAACTCCGTTGTTCACACCGTGCAGATAGTGCGTGAACCAGCGGTTCAACGTACGCAGCCACTCGTCCCGGCGCACTCCGATGGGGTCGAGATGCCCACCCCGGTGCCACCAGATCCGGTGCTCGACGCCGTTCTGACGCAGCGCCTCGTACCACTGTGCCGCCTGCTTGGTCTTGACGTTCCAGTCGTTGAGACCGTGCACCATCAGCACGGAGGCGTCGATGTTCGAGACCCCGTCGAGATAGTCGCGTTCGTTCCAGAACTCGTTGTAGTCACCGGTCAGCCGGTCCTGCTCACGGCGCAACCGGTCGATGACGGCCGAGCAGTCCCGGTCGTTGGTGTGCACGTACTCGGCGAGCACATCGGTGTCCTCACCCTGGTAACCGCCGGGCGCCACCACCGCCCCGTCCGCGCGGTAGTAGTCGTACCAGCTGGATATCGCGCCGATCGGCACGATCGTCTCCAGGCCCTCCACACCGGTCGTGGCCACCGCGTTGGGCAGTGTTCCGTTGTAGGAGACCCCCATCATGGCGACCTCACCGGTGGACCAGTCGGCCGTGACCTGCTCGCCCGAGGAATCGTGCGCGGGGGCCCGGCCGTTCAGCCAGTCGATGACCGACTTGGCCCCGATGGTCTCGTTGCGTCCACCGGAGGTCGGGCATCCTTCGGAGGCCCCGCTTCCCAGCGACTCGGCGTAGACGACCGCGTATCCCCGTTCCAGCAGGAACCGCTGGTAGGCCCATCCGATCTCGGACTCGGCAGACCTGGCGGAAGAGGCTCCGACTCCCGCGGCGCGTGCCGCGGCCCGATCCGGAACGTAGAGCTCACGATCGACATCGTGGTTGGTGACCGGGTTGCCGCCCGCGAAGTAGGGGCTGGCCCGGTAGACGACCGGAGCACGCATACCGTGCTCGGTCTCCTCCGGACGGACGACCTGCACGTGTACCCGGTCGTCACGCCCGTCGTCGTCACTGTCCACATCGGCCGTTACGAACAGGTCCTCACGCACGGCGTTCGAGGCGTCGAACACCGGTTGCGCCGCGCCGTGCTCGATCACCGGCTCCGGTGGTCGTGTGACCTCTCCCGCGTTCGCGGGGGTACCGGTCAGCGGCAGGACCACCAGGGCGGAGACAACGGCCGCTCGCGCTCGCCACATGCGAACTCCACGATCAGGTTGCAAGGTCAACCAGCAGCTTGCCACCCACCGAGGGAATGTCAATCACGAAGCGCGGCGGTTTTGCGCCAACGCGTGACCGAGGGTTCGGAGCGCTTTCGCCCGATCGCGGGGAAAGGGGGGTACCCGCCCGATCGGGAGTCCACGACGCCGGCGTCAGCGGGGCCAGGTGTATCCGAGCTGTCTCGCGTCCTCGGGAGAACCACCGCAGATCTCACCGATCTCCCGACGACGTCCGTGCCGTCGACCAATGGCCGCACCTCGACCGTCGCGCCGCCCTCCGGCGGATCGGGAACGATCACTCGCAGGGTAAGACAATTCGTTTCGTCGGTCACCGGTCAAGCGTGACGCCCGCCCCACGGTCGCCGCCACTGGTTTTCCCGACTGCCGTCCCGCCCCGGAGTTCGGACGAGGAATCGGGGAGCCGGTCGGCGAACCGGCTCCCCGAACTCACAAGGGACGGATTGTTCCGAAGCGGACTACCGCTGAGCGGCTGTCAGCTGCACCCGGAGGTGGCGCCGCAACCCTCGCAGAGGTAGCAGGAGCCCGACGGCCGCATCTTGGTGCCGCACGTCATGCACAGCGGAGCGTCAGCCGCCTTGCCCAGCTTCAGTTCCAACAACTCGGTGGAGCTGCCCGCATCGGAATCGTCGGAGTGGTTCTGCACCAGCGGCGTGGGCTGCTGGGAGTAGTCGACCGATTCGCGCATCGACTCCACCTGGTTGGTGGTCTCCGCCTCCGCCGCGCCGTTGACCTGCTCGGTACGCTCCTGAGCGGTGAAGATGCCCAGTTGCGCCCGCTTCTCGTAGGACAGGTGATCCAGCGCCAGCCTGCGGAACAGGTAGTCGAGCACGCTGCTGGCCATCCGCACGTCCGGATCGTCGGTCATCCCGGCGGGCTCGAAACGCACGTTCTGGAACTTGGATACGTAGAACTCCAGCGGAATCCCGTACTGCAGTCCGACCGAGATGGACATCGCGAACGCGTCCATCACACCGGCGAGCGTGGAGCCCTGCTTGCCGAGCTTGATGAAGATCTCACCGAGACCGTCGTCCGGGTAGGACCCGGCGTGCAGGTATCCCTCGGCCCCGCCGACCGTGAACGACACGGTCTGGCTGGGACGTTTCTTGGGCAGCCGCTTGCGGACCGGCCGGTACTCGATCTCCTTCTCGACCCGTTTCTCGGCCTGCTCCTTGCCCTCGTTCTGCCCCTTGCCTCCGTTGCCCGCGGACAGCGGCTGGCCGACCTTGCAGTTGTCCCGGTAGATGGCCAGGGCCTTCAGTCCCAGTCGCCATCCTTCGAAGTAGATCTCCTGCACGTCCTCGACCGTGGCGTGCTCCGGCATGTTGACGGTCTTGGAGATCGATCCGGACAGGAACGGCTGCACGGCTGCCATCATGCGCACGTGCCCCATGGGGGCGATGGAGCGCTGGCCCATCGCGCAGTCGAAGACGTCGTAGTGCTCCGGGCGCAGCCCGGGTGCGTCGACGACGTGACCGTGCTCGGAGATGTACTCGATGATCGCCTCGGCCTGCTCGTCCGGATATCCCAGCGCACGAAGCGCGCGGGGCACTGTCCGGTTGACGATCTGCATGGAGCCGCCGCCGACCAGCTTCTTGAACTTGACCAGCGCCAGATCCGGTTCGACACCGGTGGTGTCGCAATCCATCATCAGACCGATGGTGCCGGTGGGAGCCAGCACGGACGCCTGGGCGTTGCGCCAGCCGTTGCGCCCGCCGATCTCCAGCCCGCGCTGCCAGACCTGGGTCGCCAGGTCGTGCACGGCGACGTCGTTGTGGTGGTACGTCCGCACCAGATCGTTGGCGGCCGCGTGCTTACGCATCACACGCTGGTGTGACTCGGCGTTGCGGGCGTAGCCCGCGTACGGCCCGACCGCTCCGGCCAGCTCGGCGGAACGTTTGTACGCGGTACCGGTCATCAGCGAGGTGATCGAGGCGGCCAGCGCCCGCCCACCGTCGGAGTCGTAGGCGTGGCCGGTGGCCATCAACAACGCGCCCAGGTTGGCGTAACCGATGCCGAGCTGCCGGAAGTCACGGGTGGTCCGGCCGATCGATTCCGTGGGGAAGTCGGCGAAGCTGATCGAGATGTCCATCGCGGTGATCACGAGCTCGACCGTGCGCCGGAACAGATCCGCGTCGAAGGTGAGGTCCTCGCGGAGGAACTTCATGAGGTTCAGCGAGGCCAGGTTGCAGCTGGAGTTGTCCAGGTGCAGGTACTCCGAGCACGGGTTCGAGGCCGTGATACGGCCCGACTCCGGGCTGGTGTGCCAGTCGTTGATCGTGTCGTCGTACTGGATTCCCGGGTCCGCGCACTCCCAGGCGGCCCGAGCCATCCGGTTGAACAGATCCCTGGCCTGCACACTGTCGGTGATCGAGCCGTCGGTGCGGGCCCGCAGTCCGAACTGGCCGTCGCTTTCGACGGCGCGCATGAACTCGTCGCTCACCCGCACCGAGTTGTTGGCGTTCTGGTACTGCACCGAGACCATGTCGGAGCCGCCGAGGTCCACGTCGAATCCCGCGTCACGCAACGCGCGGATCTTGTGCTCCTCCTTGGACTTGGTCTCGACGAACTCCTCGACGTCGGGGTGGTCGACGTCGAGCACGACCATCTTCGCGGCACGACGAGTGGCACCGCCGGACTTTATGGTTCCGGCCGAGGCGTCGGCTCCCCGCATGAACGACACCGGTCCGGACGCGGTGCCGCCGGAGGAGAGCAGCTCCTTGGAGGAGCGGATGCGCGAGAGGTTCAGTCCCGCGCCCGATCCTCCCTTGAAGATGAGCCCCTCCTCCTTGTACCAGTCGAGGATCGACTCCATCGTGTCGTCCACCGAAAGGATGAAGCAGGCCGACACCTGCTGCTTCGAGGTGGTCCCCACGTTGAACCAGACCGGCGAGTTGAAGCTGAACACCTGGTGCAGCAGCATGTAGGTCAGCTCGTGCTCGAAAACCTCGGCATCCAGCTCGGTGGCGAAGTAGCCGTGCTCGACACCGTTGCGCGCGTAGGTCTTGACCACTCGGTCGATCAGTTCCCGCAGGCTGCTCTCCCGCTCCGGAGTGCCGAGCGCGCCGCGGAAGTACTTGCTGGTGACGATGTTGACCGCGTTCAGCGACCAGAAGTCGGGGAACTCGACGTCACGCTGCTCGAAGTTGACCGAGCCGTCACGCCAGTTGGTCATGACGACGTCGCGTCGTTCCCAGTTCACCTCGTCGTAGGGATGCACACCCTCGGTCGTGTAGACACGCTCCACCCGGATGCCCGCCTCACGGCTACCCGACTCCGACTCCCCTGCGGCGGTCGGGTTACCGACGGTTTCTGTCATGATTCGGGCCTCTCCCTTGTCGCTCGCTCTCCTACTGCCACCGTCCGGGCTCCCCGTCCGTCCCGGTGGTTTCTCACGCTGCGAGTTATCGCCCGAACGGGCGCCTCGCTCGCGTTTCGCACCGCCCTTTCGGCGGCGCGCCGCCCCCTTGCCCGGTTTAGGCATTCGCACTCGCCTCGTCCTGTTGACCGGCGGATTCGTTCCCCTCGCCGCCCGCGGGGGCACCCCCGGTTCCGGAGCTCTCCGGAGCCGGCTCCTCCACCCTGCGCAGTTCGGCTATCTCACGTTCGAAATCCTCCACCGAGGTGAACGAACGATAGACACTGGCGAACCGCAGGTAAGCGACCTCGTCCAACTCACGCAGCGGGCCGAGGATCCCCAGCCCCACCTCGTGACTGGGCACCTCCGGAACACCGAGCGACCTGATCGTCTCCTCGACCCGATGGGCGAGCTGCTGCAGGTCGTCCTCCGCCACAGGGCGCCCCTGACACGCGCGACGAACCCCACGCACGACCTTGTCCCTGCTGAAGGGCTCGGTCACCCCCGAACGTTTCACCACCGTGAGCACCAGCTCCTCGACAGTGGTGAACCTGCGTCCACAGCCCGCACAGGACCGCCTGCGCCGGATCGACTGCCCTTCCTCCACCTCACGGGAGTCGACGACACGCGAATCGTCACCTCGACAGAACGGACAACGCACTCGCCAGTCATCCCCTCGACACAGCCCAATGGTCCACGGGCGCGCACGACGCGACGCCCGGTACCCCGCGGACGGTTGACACCGCTGGGGGTGAACAGCCGCCGACAAGACGGCCACACCCAAGCTATGGATTAATCACAACGATGCAACTACTAGATGTTGTGGTTGAGCCTAATCCCGGACCGAATCATAAGCAACTCGGGAAGCGGGATGTCGACCACCCCCCGGACAGCGATCACAGCGGCGCTCCGGCCACTCGGGAACGGGCGCCACCCCGGAGCGCGCCGGCCGACTTCCGCCTCATCCGAGCGAAAGCGACAGTCCGACGAGCAAGACGAACGCACCCGCCCCCAGGGCCGCCGCGACGAGCAGGGCGACCTCGACGAGAGTCGAGCGCGGGGGACCGGAGAGCGACTCACCGCCGGGCGCACCGCCCCGGCGCCCGACAACGGAGCACGACGCTTCGGAGCGGGCAACCGGGCATCGCGAGCCGCCACCACAGCTCTCGTGGCCACGTGGCGGCTCAGTGCTCGCCGCGCGCGGGGCCGCGGGAGCGCGCGAGGACGCCGCGGCAAGATACCGCGCCCCGCGATCATCGGCAGCGCGGCGTCCGACCACCGTCCGGCATTCGCGCTCCTCGATCCGCCTGGCAACACGAAACACCGGCATCGCGACTCCCCGTACGAATCTTCGGTATCCACGGCCCGAGCACGGGAGCCCATCACCGGGAACCGCACGCCTTCCCCGATGGGACGACCGACCCGTCCGCGACACATCCGAGCGTGATCGAACACGAGTTCGATCGAACTGCTGTACGAACGGTGTAGCATCGAATCGGTCCGAGCGCGAGAGGTTCGCCGTGATCGACACCGGCGGACCGCTCGCACCCGGCCACCGCGAGGAGTGGACGACGGGAAGGGGACGTCCTCGCACACCTCGACCACGCCCGGCGACTCCATCCACCCGCACGGGGTCGCGACGACCGAGGAGCCGCCCGATCGACCGCGCCTTCGAGACGAGAACGCGACGAATTCACTCGAACTAGTGTTTGATCCGACTCCGCATGCCGTCTAATCTGGAGATGTGCGTGCACGCGCTAGCGGCGATGGACAGGAGGGCGTGGTGGACGGCTACGCTTCCGACCGGTTCGACGGCGGGACGTCCGGCGAAGCCGACACGACACCCCGGGCGACCGACTCCGGGAACAACGACGAGGCCACATCGGAGCCGAACGACGAGCTCACTTCGCGCCAGCGAAGCGTGCTGGACACGATCCGGCAGTGGATGCGGGACTACGGCTATCCGCCCAGTGTGCGCGAGATCGGCGACACCGTGGGGTTGACGTCCACTTCCTCGGTGGCATATCAGCTGCGTGTACTCGAAGGGCGCGGGTACCTGAAACGTGATCCGCACCGTCCCCGCACGGTCGGCGTGGTCACCAACGACGACTCGGAATCCCCGGCTTTCCCCGACGGATCGAACCCCGCTTACGTGCCGGTGGTGGGTCGTATCGCGGCGGGCGAGCCCATCCTCGCCGAGCAGTCCGTGGACGAGGTGTTCCCGCTACCACGGGAGGTCGTCGGAGAGGGCTCCCTCTTCCTGCTGAGCGTGGTGGGCGACTCCATGGTGGACCTGGCCATCACGGATGGTGACTGGGTGGCGGTCCGGCAGCAGCCGGACGCGGAGAACGGCGACGTCGTGGCCGCGATGCTCGACGGGGAAGCCACGGTGAAGACCTTCAAACGCACGGCGGAACACCTGTGGCTGATACCGCACAACGACGACTACGAACCGATCATCGCCGATCAGGCCACCGTGCTCGGCAAGGTGGTCGCTGTGCTGCGCAAGATGTGACCGGACTGGCCACGGTGAGCCCTGTCGACAGCTTCCCCCACTCGGCACCGTGAGAAGGTAACAGCGACTAGAGCCTTGGAATTGGTTTCACGATGTCATTGGCGCGGACGCTGAACCACCTTTTCGGACTTCCGGTCACCTTCACCGGCAGTACGACGTAACGCGAACACTTCACCCTTCCCGCACCGGGTAACAACACTCCTGCCGCGTTCGATGTCACCGCTCAACGCGGTTGTTTTGCGCAGAGATTGCGGTGCGGTGGATTCGCGGTTCCGTATTCCGCTTCAGCATACCGGACATGCGGTATACGGTGCTGCTTCGGCTCGACTTCGATCGGGCATCCCGGAAAGTGAATCGGCAAACCGGGCCTGTCGACCCGATATTCACCCCCTCCCCCGGGTGATCCGCCAAACTCACCTCCAAAGGTGAGACTGGAACACCCCTTCGGAAGCTCCGACCACCATTCGACCAACCAATTCTCAGTGACTCAAATCATAGGTTTATTCACTTTAAAAAACGCATGGTTGGTTTTTTAATTAGTCGGGCAGTGTTCCCCGACCTAGCGATTCACAGGCCGTAACCCTGTTCTCGACACCCATCGAGACGTTCCGCGGGGATTCTCGACAGCGATACGCAAGGAGGTTCACCGTGCCTCACCGGATACCACCCTGGTTGCTGGTGCTGTTTGCGGCACTACTGGCAACGGGCACCGACGAGTTCGTCATCGCGGGGGTTCTCCCCGAAGTGGCCGAAAGCCTGGATGTCACAGTGAGTGTGGCCGGGCAGCTGGTGACCGCTTTCGCAGTGGTCTACGCCCTGGGAGCCCCCACACTGGCCGTCGTGCTCGACAGGCTGCCGCGACGACTCGTCCTGGGCGGCGGGCTCGTGGTCTTCACGGTGGCCAACGCTGCCGCCGCTCTCGCGCCCGAGTACTGGACGCTGATGGCTTCTCGCATCGTCGCCGCGCTGGCAGCGGCGAGCGTCACCTCGGCCGCTTTCGCCACAGCGGCTTCCGGGGCACCCGAAGGCCGACAGGGCAGTTATCTGTCCGTGGTCACAGCGGGGATGACCGTGGCACTGTTCACCGGTGTTCCGCTGGGAACGCTGCTCGGCGGGCTCTACGGGTGGCGCGCCACGTTCTGGCTCATCGCGGCCGTGGGAGCACTCTCGGCGCTCGGTGTTTTCGCCACCGCTCCCAGGATCGCTGGCAGTCCCGCCGCACCACTGGCCGACCGGCTCAGTCCACTGCGCAGCCTACCGGTGGCACGGCTGGTGACCGTGACGTTCTTGTGCGGAACAGGCGGTCTGATGTTCTACAACTACATCGGTCCGTTCACCACCGCGACAGTGGGTGGCGGCGCTGATCTGCGCGCGGGAATGTTGCTCATCGTGGGACTGCTCGGTCTCGTGGGAGCGCTGTTCGGCGGCAGGGTCAGTGACGCCCTCGGCCCCCACCGCACGCTGAAACTGGTGGTCGGAGGCCACCTGGCCGCGCTGATCCTGGCCGGGCTGTTCGGCGTCTCCGGCGTGACGAGCGCGATCGTGCTGGGAGTTCTGGTGGCACTGTGGTCCACTTTCGCCTGGAGTCTCAACCCGCCGATGCAAGGAAGTGTGCTCGCGGCGGCACCACAGGCCGGCATGACGGCGATGGCTCTGAACATATCGGGGCTGTACCTGGGTACCGGTGTGGGCGGCGCCATCGGCGGTGTCGTCGTCAGCACCCTGGGAGCCAGTTACGTTCCCTTCGTAGGGGCGGTACTGATGCTCGTCGCCTTCTCGTTGACACCACGAGTGCGGCAGCACGCAACCGCGACACCTACGGAAGAAGCGGGATCCAGGACTCCGGTCAGCTGACCGGCTGTAAACAGCGGTCATTGGAAAGCCGGCTGAGCTGGTGATCATCGCTGTCGCCATCCGTGGCGACAGCTCCGATCAGCCGGAACCACTGGACGCTGCCCGGATACCGGATTCGCTCCTCACCGCGAACGCCGGGTGCGACGGCGCGCCCCACCCAGCACGACGAGCAGCAGCACGAGGGCTGTTCCCCCGAGGCCGAGCAGGACGCGCCGCCCCGACGGGGACCGCCACTCGGCGGGTGAGGTGGTGGGAGCCGCTGAAGTCGTGGGGGAAGCGGTGTCCCGGGCCGGTGCGGGGACGGCACCCACCGCGTTCGGCACACTCCGAATCGGCCCCAGCTTCTCGGTCGCCGACAGCAGATCACCGTCCGGTTCGAACGCGATGGCCTCCCCCTGCGCCTCGTTCGGCAACGGAACACGAACGGGCTCCCGTCGCAACGCTTCCGGCACACTGCCGTTCGGGGCCGGATAGAGATACGCGTCGGTGTAGGTGCGTACCGCCACCACCTCACGATCCGGTGAAACGGCACCACCGGTGACGACCACCGATCCGAACGAGGCTGGCAGGGGCCCGCCCGGTGTGTCGGTGGGGGACAACGACAGCGTCGTCACTCGCTCCAGCTCGACCGGCTCGGAACTGTCCAACGGCCCCGCCGGGCGGTACACCCCCGCCTCACCCAGCGGGTTCTTGGTGACGATGTAGACGTTTCCCTCCCCGCCCAGCAGCAGCGCCTCGGCGTCGTGCGGGCCGTCCGGGTACTTCATCCGGTAGAGCTCGGCCGCGCCGGAGGGATCGATCACGTGCAGCGCCACGGTGTCCCTGCGCGAGCTGTTGTCACCGGTGTCGGCCAACCACAGCGTGCCGTCGGCCCGCCGCCCGAGGTCCTCCACGTCGTAGGGATCCGTCCCGGCGGAGTGAACGCGGACCACCGAGCAGTCCGACGGGTCGAGTTCGTAGACGCGCACCCGACTACCGCCGTCTCCCACGGCGAACCAGTTCCGGTCCCCGACCGCCAGCCCCGACAACTCGGCGAGCCGCTCGTCCCCGGGCGTGCACCGAACCCGTGGTGCGGGTGGCGCACCGGTGCTCGGCTGCCCGGAGGCGTACCCACCGGTCAACGCGGAGCCGGCGGTCAGCAGCAGCACCGCGACGACGCGCCGGAACCGACTCATCCCGTCGTGGCGAACGGTTCGAGCGCGTTGGCCAGATCCGTCCGGACCTTGGCACGCAGTCTGGTTCCATCCGCGGTGTGCTCACGTGCGACGAGCTCACCCTCGGTGTGCACGCGGGAAACGAGCTCACCCCTGGTGTAGGGCACCAGCGCGTCCACGTAGACATCCGGTTGGGGCAGCCAGTCGGCGACAGCGCGCTTGAGCTCCTCGACCCCCGTTCCGGAACGGGCCGAGACGAAGATCGCCTCGGGAAGGAGCCTGCGCAGCTCGACGACCTTCGTGTTGTCCATGGCGTCGGCCTTGTTCACCACGACCAGCTCCGGCGGGACCGTACCGCCCTGCTCGGCACTGATCTCGGTGACGACCTCGCGTACCGCTCTGACCTGGTCCTGCGGCGCGGGATCGGTGCCGTCCACCACGTGCAACAGCAGATCAGCCCTGGTTACCTCTTCCAGCGTGGAACGGAACGCCTCGACCAGTTGGTGCGGCAGGTGCCGCACGAATCCCACGGTGTCGCTGAGGGTGTAGGGCCTGCCGTCCGGAGTGCGGGCACTGCGGGTGGCCGGGTCGAGCGTCGCGAACAGCGAGTCCTCCACCAGCAGCCCGTTGCCCGTGAGCGCGTTGAGCAGACTGGACTTGCCCGCGTTGGTGTAACCCGCGATGGTCACCCCGGGAACGGCGTTGGCGACACGGCGCGAGCGCTTGGTCTCACGGATGGTGCTCATCGAGGCGAGCTCCTTGCGGAGCTTGCTGATGCGCTTGTGGATCCGCCGACGGTCCGTCTCCATCTTGGTCTCACCGGGACCACGGGTACCCACACCACCGTTGCCGCCACCGGCACGCCCACCGGCCTGCCGGGACATCTTGTCACCCCAACCACGCAGCCGTGGCAGGTAGTACTGCAACTGGGCGAGCTCGACCTGGGCCTTGCCCTCCTTGGAACTGGCGTGCTGGGCGAAGATGTCCAGGATCAGGGCCGTGCGGTCCACGACCTTGATCTTGAGTTTCTCCTCCAGCTGCCTGAGCTGGCCCGGTGCGAGCTCGCCGTCGCAGATGACGGTGTCGGCTCCGGCCGCGAGTGCCATGTCCCGCAGTTCGCGCACCTTGCCCGCGCCGACGTAGGTCGCGGGGTCCGGGCGGTCCCTGCGCTGGACCACACCGTCCAGCACTTCCGAGCCGGCGGTTTCGGCAAGTCTGCCGAGTTCGGCGAGCGAGCTCTCCGCCTGTGCGGAGGTACCTTCCGTCCAGACGCCGACCAGTACGACCCGTTCGAGTCGCAACTGGCGGTACTCGACCTCGGTAATGTCGGACAGCTCGGTGGAAAGACCGGAAACGCGGCGCAGCGAAGCACGTTCCGCCCGCTCCATCTCGCCGATGGAGGGCTCACGGGAGTCCGTGGTCAGGTGTTCACCGGCCGTCCGTACGTCAGCGCCGTCCGCTCCGGTGTTCCACTCGGTCACTGCGGGGCGCTCATCGGTGTGATAACGGCTTGTCAAGTGATCCTTACTCAGTCACTAGGGGATATCCGGTTACGGCACGACCGATCCGAACGAACCGCGGGTGGGCAAGGCCCACGGTTACACCGCGGTCGGCCCTGACCCGGTCGGTCCTGCCGCTCGGGAGGCACCGCTCGGGGGGTGGTCGGTTCGGTCCTGCCACCCTGTATTGTGGCACGACCGTCCACCGGTTTTCACCGGTTCGTACCCGAAGTGACCAGTACGGGCTCGCCGATACGCCGCCACCAGTCGGCGTCGAGCTCCCCCCTGGCGAGGAGTTCCGCCGGCCCGGTCAGCGTAGTGGTCTCCGGAGTGACCTCGACTTCCACCGTTCCCCCCGGAACGTGCACCAGGCGGACACCGTTCTCGCCGCCGTCGGCGCGCAGCGCGGCCACGGCGGCGGCGACGGTCCCGGTACCGCACGAACGGGTCTCACCGACGCCTCGCTCGTACACCCGCATCCGCAGCTCCCGCTCGTCGAGCGGCTCCACCAGTTCGATGTTCACGCCGTGGGGGAACAGCTCCGGGTCGTAACCGGGCTGTACCGACAGGTCGAGGTCACCGATTCCGGACGTGACGCAGACCAGGTGCGGATTGCCCAGGTCGACCGCCAGCGCGGACATCGCATAACCCGCGACGGTGACGCTGGAGTGCCCGGTGACGGCAGCGCCGCCCATGTCCACGGTCACGCGTCCGTCCTCGCCCACGAGGACTCCGCGCAGCCCCGCACGCGTGCCCACCGGAACGTTCCCCGACGCGGCGAGCCCCGATTCGAGCAGGTAACGCGCGAAGACGCGCACCCCGTTGCCGCACATCTCCGCCACGGAACCATCGGCGTTGCGGTAGTCCATGAACCACGCGTCGGTGGGGACGTCGGCGGGGAGTTCCTCGCCCAGCAGACCGCCCGGAACGACCCGCAGCACGCCGTCGGCGCCCAGGCCGATCCTGCGGTCGCACAACGCGCGTACCCGTGCCGCCGTCAGGTCGAGTTCGCCCCGGGGGTCGGGCAGCACGACGAAGTCGTTCTCGGTTCCGTGCCCCTTGAGAAATTCCGGTCCCGCGTAAGACTGCACCGACACAGTCTATCCGCCGGGTGCGCACCCATCCGGGAGACACCGCGGAACCCGAATCTCGTTCGTCGGCGAAACGACTCGCCGACGGTCACTCATTCCGCACCGGCGCGGTCCAGGAGTCGGAAGACCTCCGGCACGGTGTCGGTCCGCGCCGCGTCGAACCAGTGGATGCGCTTGTCCCTGCGGAACCAGGAACGCTGCCGCCGCACGAACCGTCGGGTGGCTCGCGCGGTCTCGGCGGCTGCGGCCGTCATGTCCGCCGCCTCGTCCAGCTCGGCCAGCACCTGCTGGTACCCCAGCGCTCTGGAAGCGGTGCGGCCCTGCCGCAGCCCGCGATCCTCCAACGCACGAACCTCGTCGACCAGCCCCTCGTCGAACATCTCGGCGACTCGCGCGTTGACCCTGGTGTCGAGTTCGGGCACGGAACGGTCCAGCCCCACGAGCAGGGTGCCGTAACGAGGCGGGCCGGGTTCGGGGAGATTGGCGGAGAATCGACGTCCGGTGATCTCGATCACCTCCATCGCGCGAACCACTCGCCTGCCGTTGGAGGGCGATATCGACTCCGCCGCGGGTGGATCGAGCTCGGCGAGTTCGCGGTGCAGCGCTTCGGGGCCGATCAGGTTCAGCCGCTGTTGCCAGCGCTGCCGTACGACCGGATCGGTTCCGGGGAAGTTCAGCTCGTCCAGCACCGCCTGTGCGTAGAGCCCGGAACCGCCGACCAGGACCGGCGGGACCCCGGAGTCCAGCAGCCGTTCCACATCGGATCTGGCGTGCCGCTGATAAGCGGCCACCGAGGCCGTCTCGGTGACCTCGAGGACGTCGAGCTGATGGTGCGGGACGCCGCGTCGCCGCTCCGGCGGGAGCTTGGCGGTGCCGATGTCCATCCCGCGGTACAGCTGCATCGCGTCGACGTTGACTATCTCGCCGCCCAGCCGTTCGGCCAGTCGCAGCGCCAGTTCCGACTTGCCCGTGGCGGTGGGACCGAGAACGGCCACCGGGCGTGGCGTAGTGGCGGGCATCCCTCCAGCCTAGGGTGTGCTTCACGGCCGGAGCAGCGGCACACCCGACCCGTTTACCGCGCACGCGCGGCCGACACGCGGTAGTCACGAAAAAGCCTTCCTACCGCCAACAGGGTGGTGCCGTCCAATATCGTGGTAGAGGCACATTCATGACGGAAGCTGCCAGCGGGCGCTGTCGGCCCGTGCGGACCAGGGGTTTCTCCGACCGGTGTGCATTCCACCCGGTCCGCACCGGCAGTGTCGGCACCGGGAGCCGGGAGTTTCGGCCGTCTCGGGCTGGTCGACACGCGCCCGGGCTGTTTGAATGCGCCGACGGCGACACATCCGACGACGTGTCGCCGGGTGCTTCGGCCCCGTCCGACGACGGGGCGCTCGTGCTCCGCACGAGCACTGAGCGGGCAGAAGGAGGAAGCCGGCCATGACAGACCAGGACACGACGCCGAACACCGCCGACGCGTCGGCGGCCGCGGACTCGACAACGAGCGGTTCGGGACGTGGCGCCGCGCCCGCGGTACCGATCGCTTCCGGCGATCCGGCGCGCTGGGGCCGGGTCGACTCCGAGGGGGAGGTTTACGTACGAACCTCCGAGGGAGAACGGTTCGTCGGATCGTGGCAGGCGGGAGACGCCGGCGAAGGACTGGCTCATTTCGCTCGGAGGTTCGACGATCTCCGCACCGAGGCCGAGCTGCTGGAGACGCGGCTCTCCTCGGGTTCGGGAGATCCGAAACAGGCGTTGTCCAGCGCCAAACATCTGCGTGACGGGCTCCCCGAGGCCTCCGTGGTCGGCGATGTCGACTCGCTGGCCGCACGGCTGGAACACATCGTGACGCGCGCCGAGCACGCGGTGGAGCAGGCCAAGGCCGAGCGGGAGAAGGCACGCGCCGATGCGGTGGCGCGCAAGGAAGCGCTGGTCGAAGAGGCGGAACAGATCGGGGCGGAAGCCACCAACTGGAAAGCAGCTGGAGACAGGCTGCGTGCCATCTTCGAGGAGTGGAAGAGCGTCCGGGGCGTCGACCGCAAGACCGACGAGCAGCTCTGGAAGCGGTTCACCAAGGCCCGTGACGCCTTCAACCGCCGTCGGGGTTCGCACTTCGCGGAACTGGACCGGCAGCGCAACGCCGCCAAGGAACGCAAACAGGAGCTGGTCGACGAGGCCGAATCGCTGACCGAATCCACCGACTGGGGTCCCACCGCGGACCGCTACAAGCAGTTGATGAGCGAGTGGAAGTCGGTGGGGCGCGCCCCCAAGGACAGCGACGAAGCGTTGTGGAAGCGCTTCCGTGCCGCGCAGGACAAGTTCTTCTCCCGCCGTTCCGAGGCGTTCGCCGAGCGCGACGCCGAGTTCGCCGAGAACGCCAGGCTCAAGGAGGAGCTGCTGGCCGAGGCGGAGCGGATCGACGCCGACGCGGACCCGAACGCGGCCCAGACGCAGTTGCAGCGCATTCAACGACGCTGGGACGAGATCGGCAAGGTCCCCCGGGAACGCATCCGCGAGCTCGAGGGCAGGCTGCGCGCGGTCAACGACCGGGTGCGTTCGGCGGCCCAGCACGAGTGGCGTCGCACCGACCCGGAGGCCCAGGCCAGGGTCGAACAGTTCCGCGAGCGGGTGGAGCAGTACGAGCAGCAGGCCGCCAAGGCACGCTCGGCGGGCGACGAGAAACGTGCCAAGGAGGCCGAGCAGCAGGCGCGGCAGTGGCAGGAGTGGCTCACCGCCGCGCAGAACGCCCTGACGGACCGCTGAGCGTCGGGTGAACCGATCGGCGGGCGCAGCGTGGTCGACCGCGTTCCCGGCCCGGGAAGCGGACGACGCCGGTGCCCGCCGATCGGTGCCGCCGAGCGGTCACCGCGAGAAACCGCGCTCCACGTGGGTCAGGCGCGGGACCAGACGATCCGCAGCCACTGACTGGCCAGCACCCCCATCGCGATCACCGCGATGAACAGCCCGAACGAGGGACCCGGCTCTCCGGCCTCGGCCGTCTGCCTGGACCAGATGGCGATGACTCCCTCCACCGTGACCACGCAGCAGAACATCGCCGCCAGCCATGCGATCGCCCACCGACGCGTGGCCAGGGCCAGGGCCCCGAGCAGCACTCCCGCTATGGCGGAGTTGATGGAGAACAGCCGGGGCAGCAGCCCGATACCCAGCGCCGGATCCGCCTGTCCGGCCAGAACCTGCCACCCCGGAGCACCACCGACCCACGGCAGCACCGCGGTCAGCACGAGAACCAGCATGATCCCGGTGATTACCAGCGCCCGCGCCCCCGGATCGATCACACGGCCGATGTCCCGCTCGGCACGGGACAAATCGGCACGGAACCGCTGTTGGTCGCCCTGGTCCACTTGTTCGTCTCCATCCGAAAGCGGTCGCCCGGCACCGGAATTCTCGCTCAACATCCGCACCCCTGCTCGGCGGTGCTCTCGGTGCTCGCGTCGCTCGGAGCGCCGAACGAGGGCAGGCCGAGACCGACTCCCGAGGTCTTGGGGCGTTGTCCGGCCTCCCAGCGATCACCGGCCACGGTGCGACGGTGTCGGTGCACGCCACCGTCCGCGAGCAGATGGTGGGGCGCCGCCCTGCTGATCGTGGTGTGCACGAGATCACCGGGACGAAGCTCCCCGTCCGTCTCCCCTGCCGGCGCGAAGTGCACCAGCCGCCCGTCCCTGGCGCGGCCCGAGCGGCGCTCGGTGTGCGCGTTCTTGCGCCCCTCGCCCTCGGCGACCAGCAGCTCGACCTCGCTTCCCACCAGTTGTTGGTTGGCCTCCAGCGAGATCTCGTTCTGCAGCTCGATCAGTCGGTCGTAGCGCTGCTGCACGACCTCCTTGGGCAGCTGTCCGTCCATCTCGGCGGCGGGAGTGCCGGGGCGCTTGGAGTACTGGAAGGTGAAGGCGCTGGCGAATCGTGCCCTGCGCACCACGTCGAGCGTCGCCTCGAAGTCCTCCTCGGTCTCCCCGGGGAAACCGACGATGATGTCGGTGGTGATCGCCGCGTGCGGCATGGCCTCGCGCACCTTGTGCACGATGTTGAGGAAGCGCTCGGCGCGGTAGGAGCGGCGCATCGCCTTGAGCATGCGGTCGGAGCCGGACTGCAGCGGCATGTGCAGCTGGGGGCACACGTTGGGGGTTTCGGCCATCGCGTCGATGACGTCGTCGGTGAAGTCCCGGGGGTGCGGTGAGGTGAAACGCACCCGCTCCAGCCCCTCGATGTCGCCGCAGGAGCGCAGCAGCTTCCCGAAGGCGTAGCGGTCACCGAACTCGACGCCGTAGGCGTTGACGTTCTGCCCGAGCAGGGTGACCTCGAGAACCCCCTCGGAGGCGAGCGCGCCCACCTCGGCCAGCACGTCGCCGGGGCGGCGGTCCTTCTCCTTGCCGCGCAGCGAGGGAACGATGCAGAAGGTGCAGGTGTTGTTGCAGCCGACCGAGACCGAAACCCACCCGGAGTAGGCGGACTCGCGACGCGCGGGCAGCGTGGAGGGGAACTGGTCCAGCGATTCCAGGATCTCCACTTCGGCTTCCTGGTTGTGCCTGGCACGTTCGAGCAACGTCGGCAGCGATCCCAGGTTGTGCGTGCCGAAGACGACGTCCACCCAGGGGGCACGACGAACGATCTCGCCGCGATCCTTCTGCGCCAGGCATCCCCCCACCGCGATCTGCATGCCGGGGTTCTCCCGCTTGGCAGCACGCAACCGCCCGAGGTTTCCGTAGAGCCGGTTGTCGGCGTTCTCCCGCACCGCGCACGTGTTGAACACGACCAGGTCGGCGGTGTCGTCGCCCGCCTCACGCACGTAACCGGCCTCTTCCAGCACCCCGGACAACCGCTCGGAGTCGTGCACGTTCATCTGGCAGCCATACGTGCGCACTTCGAATGACTGAGGCACCCGCTTGTCCGTCACGCTCCCACCATATCCCCTGGTGGAAAGCACTCATTCGTGGTACGGGAACCGAGGGCGTCGACCGGGGCGACCCGAGGCCGCGGTCCAGGTCACCGGGTCCGCGCTCCTGCTCGTCGAACAGTGGTGGCGAGCTCGGAACGCGCTCCGCCCCCGTCCGCGGGAACCGCCGCGGCCCGCGACCGGGAACCGTATCGGCACCCGTGGATCGGCACCGGTGAAGCGGTACGGCCGCCGGAACCGACCGGCACCGAACTCACCGGGTGCACCCGTCCGTGCCGGACCGACCACCTCCCGACCACGGAGCACGGACACATTCCGTGTCGGGTCGACCCGTCGACGCGTTCGACGCCCGCACAACACCCCGAAAACGGTGAATGTAATCGAGTCGCAACATCAGTCGACCGATCGGTGCTGGACTCAACGGCTTCATGCGCCTTAGGTTGCCCTCATCGTGTCCGCCGTTTCCGACCGATCTGGAGATCGAATGACCGAAGTTTCCACGGATACGCCGATGATCCGGGTGTCCGCGGTCGACAAGTACTTCGGATCACTGCACGTGCTCAAGGACATCAACCTTGAAATCCCCCGTGGTCAGGTCGTGGTGGTTCTCGGACCCTCCGGTTCGGGCAAGTCCACCCTCTGCCGAGTACTCAATCGGCTGGAAACGATCGATTCGGGCGCTGTCGCCGTCGACGGAGTGCCGCTCCCCGAGGAGGGGCGCGCGCTCGCCGAGCTCAGGGCGGATGTCGGAATGGTGTTCCAGCAGTTCAACCTGTTCGCGCACAAGAGCATCATCGACAACGTCACGCTGGGACCGATCAAGGTCCGAAAGCTCGGCAAGGACGAGGCACGCGAAGAGGGCATGCGGCTGCTGCGCCGGGTGGGGATCGCCGACCAGGCGGAGAAGTACCCCGCGCAGCTCTCCGGCGGGCAACAACAGCGCGCGGCGATCGCACGGGCACTGGCCATGCGGCCCAAGGTGATGCTCTTCGACGAGCCGACCTCGGCACTCGACCCGGAGATGGTCAACGAGGTGCTCGAAGTGATGGCGGGGCTCGCCGAAGAGGGCATGACGATGCTGGTGGTCAGTCACGAGATGGGATTCGCCCGCCGCGCCGCACACCGGGTGCTGTTCATGGCCGACGGTGAGGTCGTCGAGGACACCTCCCCCGAGACCTTCTTCGACTCGCCCGAGTCGGAACGCGCCAAGGACTTCCTGGGCAAGATCCTCACTCACTAGATCCGGTTCGCACCCGGATGCCGATCGGTTCCACGACCACCACTGGAAGGGACACCCATGCGTAACGGCAAGCTGACCGCCGCGGCGATCGCGGCGTCGATGGGCCTGCTGCTCAGCGCCTGTGGCAGCGGTTCGAGCTCCGAGGAGGGCTTCTCCGCCCCCGTCGCCGAGAACCCCTCGTTCGAGCAGGGCACCACGATGGCCGAATACGCCGACTCCGGCGAGATCACCATCGGGACCAAGAAGGACCAGCCGCTGTTCGGGCTGGAGAACCTCAACGGCGAGATGCAGGGCTTCGACGTCGCCATCGGCGAGATCATCGCGGGCAAGCTCGGCATTCCGGCTGACAAGATCAACTGGAAGGAAACGCCGAGCAAGAACCGCGAGCTCTACATCGAGCAGGGCAAGGTCGACATGGTCGTGGCCACGTACACGATCAACGACAAACGCGCCGAGCGGGTCACCTTCGCCGGGCCGTACTACGAGGCCGGCCAGGACCTGATGGTCAAGCAGGACAACAACTCGATCACCGGCCCGGAGTCGCTGCGCGACAGCGACGCCAAGGTGTGCTCGGCCCGGGGCTCCACGCCTTCCGAGCGGATCCGCGAGTACATCGACCCCTCGCGGCTGGTGCTGTTCGACACCTACTCGAAGTGCGCGGACGCGCTGCGCAACGGCCAGGCGCAGGCGGTCACCACGGACAACTCGATCCTGATGGGCCTGGTCAGCGAGAGCGAGAACAAGTTCAAGGTGGTCGGCAACACCTTCAGCGAGGAGCCCTACGGCATCGGGATCGCCAAGGGCGACACCGACTTCTGCCAGTTCATCAACGAAAGCCTGCGTACCGCCGCCGAGAACGGCACCTACCAGGAGGCCTGGAACTCCACCGCGGGCAAGGTTTCGGAGAAGACACCGGAACTGCCCGAGCTGCAGTCCTGCGGCTGAGCCCAACCCGTCTGTGTGAGGGGGCACCGGCGATCCCGGTGCCCCCTTTCAGCTCGCTGGAGTGAACCGTGCAAGTCCTTATCGACAACTATCATCTGTATCTGCGGGGGCTGGGCACGACGCTGCAGATCTGCCTCTACGCGGGCCTGCTGACCCTTGTGGTGGGCACTTTCATCGCGGGTTGCCGCGTCGCCCCGCTCACCCCGCTGCGTGCGTTCGGCACCGCCTGGGTGACGGTGTTCCGGAACTGCCCGCTGGCCGTGGTGCTGTTCTTCATGGCGTTCGGCATCCCGGCACTGGGGATCAACGCCTCGTACTTCGTGTTCGGCACCATCGGGCTCGCGCTGTACACCTCGGCATTCGTCTGCGAGGCGATCCGCAGTGGCATCAACGCCGTCTCACCGGGCCAGGCGGAGGCCGCTCGCTCCGTGGGCCTCGGTTTCGGGCAGACCCTGCGGCTGGTGATCCTGCCGCAGGCGGTGCGCAGCATCGTCCCCCCGCTGGGCAGCGTGATGATCGCGATGATCAAGAACTCCGCGATCGCGGGGGCGTTCGGAATCGGTGGCGATCTCTACGCGGTGGGGATCCGGCAGTCCTCCGCCCAGGGTGAGGAGATCATCCCGGTACTGCTTGGTGTGGCGCTGGGCTATCTGATCATCACCATCCCGGCCGGACTGCTGCTGGGTTACGTGGAACGGAAGGTGGCGATCGCACGATGAGCGACTCCGTGCTCTACGAGGCTCCCGGACCACGTGCCAGGCTCCGCGCCCGATACGCGAGCGTGATCACCGGTCTCGTGCTGCTCGCCGTCTTCGGCTGGGTGATCTACCGACTGGCGCAGGGCGGTGAGTTCACCTACGAGAAGTGGGGTCCGCTGATCGACCCCACCAACGAGAGCTTCACCCCACTGTGGACCCTGCTCGGCAAGGGGTTGGGCAACACGCTGCTGGCGGCCGGTTGGTCCATCCTGTTCTCACTGGTGATCGGCACGGTCCTCGCGCTGACCAGGGTGACGGCAGCGGCTTGGTACCGCTGGGCCGTGGTCGGGGTGATCGAGCTGCTGCGCGGCACCCCGGTGGTCGTGCTGATCTTCTTCGCCTACCAGGCGCTGCCGGTGATGGGGCTGGACCTGCCGGTGATGTGGTCACTGGTCATCGGACTGACCGCGTACAACTGCGTGATCATCGCCGAGATCGTGCGTGCGGGGATCGACTCGCTGCCCAAGGGGCAGAGCGAGGCGGCCTACGCCGTGGGGATGCGCCGCGGCCAGGTCATGTTCAACGTGCTGCTGCCGCAGGCGTTCCGGGCCATGCTGCCCGCGCTGATCAGCCAGCTGGTGGTGGTTCTCAAGGACACCTCGCTCGGCTTCACGATCAGCTATCCCGAGTTCGTGCAGCGGGGTGAGACGGCCATCGAGAACCTCGGCAATCCCATCCAGCTGTACCTGTTCATCGCGTTGATCTTCATCGTCATCAACTACACGCTGAGCAAGCTCGCGGTGTACACCGAGCGCAGGTTGAGCCGTGGCCGCAAGTCGTCGGCGACCGCGGAGCCGGAAAGCGCCGCCACCACCGGGGACTGAGTCGATTCCGACCGGAGGACCGTGGGGCACGGCCGCGGCCGTGCCCCACCCTCGACAATCGCTCCCGAGCACCGGCGAGGTGGCGGAATCCGTCGGATCTACCGGCCCGTGCGAACCACGGGAGATCGCCGCCGAACGTTTCAGCCGGAGAGCTCGGGGACCCGAGCTTCGGGACGCCTGTCGCGCAGCGTCTCGTCCGCAGCCGCTGCCCAGCGCCCGTCGGCGATCGCGGCGTCGAGAACCGCACGCAACCGATCGCGGAACCTCGCGTCGCCCTCGGCGATTCCGACCAACCGTTCCACGGGCCGTGACTCGGGGCCGGTGACGACGTAGGGGGCCACCACGGTCACTCCGTCCGCCTTCCGGTCGAACCCGCCGAGCAGCACATCCACGCTGCCGCGTGCGAGGGCTCCGGTCCGCAGCGAGGCGGGCAGTCTGCGGAACGCGACGTCGGAGGCGGAATCCAGCCCCACCCCCTCGGCCAGCAGGCCGGCCATCCGGACGTCGAAACCGCGATATTCCCCGTCGGTTCGGCGCAGGAAGTCCGCCGAGTCGTTGGGCACGCCCACGAGCAGTTCGCCGCGTCGCCGGATCTCGGAGAGGGCGGGCGAGCCCGGCAGCCGCGCGCCCCCGCTCGGCGTCGTCGCCGAGGTCGCAGCCCCGGCGGACGACTCGGCACCGCGCTGCTCGGGCGGAAGCACGGCGGCTCCCCGCTCACCCTCGGTGCTCGCACAGGCCGAGAGCAACGACACGAGAACCAGTCCGAGCACCGCACGGGGTACCGCTCGTAGCCACATGCACGTAATCCTCGTCCCGCTCGTCACTCGGTGTCCACCTGCCTCGGAGAACATTGCTGTAGGCTCGTGGCCGACTGGATCGGTTGTGATACGTGGTTAACACCGGATAAGGTCCGCAACCGGTTCATACTAATCGAGGCGCCAATGTCGTCGCCCGCCCGTACCGCACCCCCGTACGCACCGGGAGGCGATGAGTGACACCGACAAGCGTGCATCCGGTAGTCCGCGAAGTTACCGAACGTATCGCCGAGCGCAGCTCCGCGACGCGCCGCGAATACCTGGAACGGATTCGCGCCGCGAAACGCACCGAACCCGCCAGGGCGAACATGGCCTGCAGCAACCTCGCCCACGGTTTCGCCGCCATCAGCGGCACCGATCGCGAGTCCGTGAAGGGACTCGTACGTCCGGGTGTGGCGATCGTTTCGGCGTACAACGACATGCTCTCCGCGCACAAGCCCTACGCCGAGTTCCCGGACTGGATCAAGGAGGCCGCCCGCCACGAGGGCGGCGTCGCACAGTTCGCGGGCGGCGTTCCCGCCATGTGCGACGGCATCACGCAGGGACGTGACGGGATGGAACTCTCCATGTTCTCCCGTGACGTGATCGCGATGGCGACCGGTGTGGCGCTGTCGCACGAGATGTTCGACTCCGCGCTGCTGCTGGGGATCTGCGACAAGATCGTGCCCGGCTTGCTGATCGGCGGACTTACCTTCGGGCACCTGCCGATCACACTGGTACCGGCCGGTCCGATGCCCTCCGGACTCCCCAACGGGGAGAAGAGCCGGATCAGGCAGCTGTTCGCCGAGGGCAAGGCCACTCGGGAGGAACTGCTGGAGGCGGAGTCCGCCTCCTACCACTCCCCCGGCACCTGCACGTTCTACGGCACGGCGAACTCCAACCAGCTCGTCGTGGAGATGATGGGGCTGCACCTGCCGGGCTCCACCTTCGTGCCTCCGGGCACACCGCTGCGCAGGGCACTGACCGAGGAAGCGGCCCGAAACGCGGTCCGGGCCGCGAAGTCCGAGGAAGCCCCCTCGATCGGGGAGATCATCGACGAGCGCGCCATCGTCAACGGTGTCGTCGCGCTGCTGGCCACCGGCGGTTCCACCAACCACACGATGCACCTGCCCGCGGTGGCCTCGGCCGCTGGGATCCAGCTGACCTGGGACGATTTCTCCGATCTTTCCTCGGTGGTGCCGCTGCTCGGCAGCGTCTACCCCAACGGTTCCGCCGACATCAACCACTTCACCGCGGCGGGAGGAGTGCAGACCCTGGTGTCCGAACTGCTCGAGGCGGGGCTGGTGCACCCGGACGTGCGAACCGTCGCCGGTGACGGGTTGGAGCGCTACCGCGAACAGCCCTTCCTGGAGGACGGGGAACTGGTCTGGCGGGAAGGCCCCGGGCGGAGTCTGGACACCAGCGTGTTGCGCGGCGTCTCCGAGCCGTTCGACACCGAGGGCGGCCTGCGAGTGCTGGAGGGCAACCTGGGGCGCTCGGTCATGAAGGTCTCGGCCGTCAAGCAGCAGCACCGTTCCGTGACGGCCCAGGCACGGATATTCGACGACCAGGAGCAGTTCAAGGCCGCGTTCCAGGCCGACGAACTCAACCGCGACGTCGTGGTGGTCGTGCGCAACCAGGGACCGCAGGCCAACGGGATGCCCGAGCTGCACGGGCTCAGCCCCGGCCTCGGCGTGCTGCAGGACCGGGGTCACCAGGTGGCGCTGGTCACCGACGGGCGCATGTCCGGTGCCTCCGGCAAGATCCCCTCCGCGATCCAGGTGACCCCCGAGGCCAGTGCGGGAGGTCGGCTGGCGAGACTCCGCGACGGTGACGTGCTCCGGGTCGACGGCGAACAGGGCACCCTGGAGGCGCTCGTTCCCGACGACGAGCTCGCCGCACGGGAGCCCGCCGCACCGGCGGCACTGCACCAGTTCGGCACGGGACGCGAACTGTTCGCCACCTTCCGGCAAGCGGTCGGCAGGGCAGACCAGGGTGCCAGCGTCTTCCCCACGCCGGAACAGCAGACGCAGGCACAACAGCAGTCCCGCGACGAAATCTCCGCCTGAGCCAGCACGAACGGATTCCACGATGCGAGCCGCAACCGACATCCTCGATATCAGCCCGGTCATCCCCGTCGTCGTACTCGACGACGCGGCCCACGCCGTCCCACTCGCCCAGGCGCTGCAGCGGGGCGGCATCCGCACCGTCGAAGTCACCCTCCGCACCCCGGTCGCGCTGGAGGCGATCGAGCGGATCAACGGCGAGGTCGAGGGCATCACGGTCGGGGCCGGGACGATCACCCAGCCGGGGCAGGCCAAGGAGGCGGCCCGGGCGGGAGCGGGTTACCTGGTGACGCCTGGCACCACCGACCGGCTGCTGGACGAGGTGGCCGACACCGAACTGCCCGCGCTGCCGGGAGTGAGCACCGTTTCGGAAGCGCTGCGACTGGCCGAACGCGGGATGCGGGCGCTGAAGTTCTTCCCGGCCGAGCCCGCTGGCGGGGTGCCGTACCTCAAGTCGCTGAGCAGCCCGCTACCCGAGCTGTCCTTCTGCCCGACCGGCGGAATCACCCCGGACAACGCCGGGCGTTACCTGGCGCTGCCCAACGTGCGCTGTGTCGGTGGCTCCTGGCTCGCCCCGAAGGAGGCGCTGGTCAAGGGCGACTGGGGCCACGTCGAGGCACTGGCACGTCAGGCGGTCGCGCTGGGCTGAGCCGGGAGGACCTCGTCGACGGGGGTGGCGTCGATTTCTCGCGAAGTTGACGCCACCCCGTGCGGCGGTGCGGCCCAGCGTGCGTCGATTTCTCGCGAAATGTACGACGGTGCGTGGGCGGGTGCTTCCCGAGGCCGACCGCTTCCCCGAGCATGGGGCGCTGCCCACCAGCGGGCCACGTTCCCCGCGGCTCCGCCGCACGCACCGGCCGTGTCCGTTCCGAGTCCGAACGAACCGGGATCACTTCACCGGCTGCACCTTGGTGCTCGGATCGCCGTCGATCGCCGCCGCCATGCGCGGCACCAGACCGTCGAGCGCTATGGGCAGGCTGAGCGGACTGGAGAAGGACACCGCCCCGTTGAGCGTGGTCTGGCGCTGCATGGTGATGTCCCGGCCCTGCTTGACGACGTCGAGCTGCTTGTAGACCTGCTTACGAGCGATGCTGTCCTCCGGGGCGCCGTAAACACCCAGCAGCAGCACGTCGGCTTCGAGCAGTCCGAGACGCTCCTTGCTGAGCTGCTTGGGCTCCCGGTTCTCACCGGAGAACAGTTTCTCGGTGGCGGAGGGAAGTCGGAGCCCCAGGGAACGCAACAGCCTGGGGGCGGGACCTTCGGCGTAGACCCATGCCTGCCCGCTGATCGATGTGGCCAGCAGCCCGGTGGCACCGTCGAACGCCGGATGCCGCGAACGGGCCGTTTCGAATTCACCCTCGATGTCGGTGACGAGTTGATCGGCCTTCCGGCTCTCGCCGAGAGCCTTACCGATGATCCTGGTCATGTCCTGCCAGGGCACACCGTAATCGGCGTACTCACCGGGCTGGGCCACCGTGGGGGCGATCGCGGAGAGCTTGTCGTACTCCTGCTTCTTCAGTCCGGAATTGACACCGATGATCACGTCCGGTTCCAGTGCCGCGATCCGTTCGAACTCCAGCTCCTGCCGCGCCAGCACCTCGGGCAGCTCGCGATCACCCAGTTTCTCCCGGGCCCAGGGCCACAGCGCGCCGTCCTGTCCACCAAACCACTCACGGGTGGCCACCGGGGCGATGCCGAGCGCGAGAACGGTGTCCTGATCGGTCAGTCCCACCGTGACCACACGCTCGGGACGCTCGGTGATCTCGGTGGTGCCGTGCTTGTGCTCGATGCTCACCGGGAAGGCGCCGGATCCGGAACCGGCCCCCGATCCGGAACCGCCGCCGTTGCCGGGAGCACAGGCCGTGAGCAGTAACAATCCCGCACCACCGAGCAGACCTCTGCGGCTGATCTCGGATCGGGTGGGGCCGAACTTGTCGCGTGGCATTGCGTACCTCAACTACCGAAGTCGATGTTTAGGTTAGCCTAAACAAAACGAAATGCCCGGTTCAAGACCACCCCACCCCGGGAGCGGACTCACCGCGCCATCGTCGGAGTGATTCGGGACACAGCGGCACGCAGCGAGTCCGCCACGGGACGCCCCGTGCTTTCCAGCGCCGCGCGCGACATGACGCCGGTACTCACCAACACGCACTCCGCCCCGACCTCCGCCGCAGCGCGGGCATCGTCGGTGACGTCGCCGATCACAACCGCTTCGGAGGGTTCCAGCCGCAACGAACGCAGGTGCGCGTCCAGATACGCGGCCTTGGAACCGCCGACCTCCGAATCGCGCAACCCGTCGATCCGACCGAACATCGAACTCAGCCCGAAACGCTCCACCAGCGGCACCAGCTCGTCGTGGAAGAACATGGACAACAACGACTGGCTGCCACCCCGTTCCCGCCATTCCCGCAGCGCGTGCGGCGCCTCGGGGTCGAGTTCGCAGGTGGGCAGCAGCCGCCGGTAGGAGTCGTGGTAGACGCGATCGATGGCACGCCAGTCCCGCTGGTCGATCTCGCGTCCGAGCACCCGCTCGTAGGAGTCGCGCAGCGGTCTGCCGAACACGGCGCGCCAGCCGGGGAGATCGACCGGTTCGGCGCCATAGGCCGCGCAGACCGCGTTGACCGAGGCCACCACGGCCTCGTTGTCCGCGAGCAGTGTGCCGTTCCAGTCCCAGACGATGTGCCGCGTCGGCGGCAGCTCACTCGATACGCTCACCGGCGGATCCTATCGTTGTTCACCGACCGCGTTCGTGCGTCGAAGTCCCCACCGCGAAGCGCTACAGCTAGCGGTTCGGCGGCTCCGCACGGCCGATCTCGCACTCGGTGACGGATCTGATGAGTCGTCGCGATAGCAGCGCGACACAGCGGGTGGCGAACGATCCAGCCGCGGGCCCGGCCGGGGTGAACCGCTGATGGAACCGCGCCTAGGTCAGTGCCCAGTTCGGATGAGGCCAGTGGGGTATGGGCCAGGTGACAGCCAGTGTCACGACGAAGATCATTGCCGAGGTGATCGGAGCCCAGAACCGCCCGAAGGCCCGTGACGGATCACCCTGGCCGGAAAAGGATTTCATGGCCGCTGTTTCAGTCGTGTCGGAAGCAGAACGGATGCACCGTGGTGGCTCCGGAATCGTGATAACCCGGAATCGTGACAACGGAGTCACCAAGTCACCACTTCAGCACATCGCGGGATGTGCGGATTCCTTGCGGTACCCCTTGGAAGTCACCACTACCGTGTAGTACGCGGAAGCTCCACGACACCTTCCCGTAGCCACGAAACTACCGTTGTGATAATTGCTGTACCTAGTAGAACCTATCTTTTCGTCGAACCCGTTGTTGACGTCCTTCCACACTTGGACCTCCAGCCACCCGACGACATTTCCGCAACCGGATCTTCCCCCTCTGCCACCGACCCAGGCGCCGTTCTGCGAAGGTTCCCACACTGTTAGTCGGCAGGCTTTCGTCGTGGCCTCGCCCTCCGAGGAGTCGGCCCAGGAAGGCGCCGAAGCCGCCAGGGATCCACCCACCATCGCCGCGGCCAGAAAGGCGGAAACGAAGAATTTGGAACGCAACGCGAATCTCCTCACGAAAGAAATTCCGAGTGACCACTGAGACACTCCGATGCGTGGATCACCAGCGGTCACTCGCCCTCACGCAAAAAGACACTAACAAAATCCGACTCAATTCGGACATACCCCGAAGGAGTGGTCCCGCTCCGGCTAACGCGTGAGAAAACGCGAAATATTTTCCCGAAAATCGGAGAACTCGGAAATTCGGGCGGATTCCTCCGGAACAACCGAATCCGGAAGGCTCACGCACCACGCTGAACCGCACCAACGACCTCGCGGAACGACGACTCCGGACCGGCGATCGCCCCAGGACGGCCGAATCACTCCTCCGGCTCGAACCACGGCTCGTCGTCCGACAAGGACGATCCCGCTTCGGTGGCCTCCAGTTCCTCCCGCACCACTCGGAAGGCCAACGCCTGACCGTACCCCTTCCGCGCGAGCATCCCCAGCAGGCGACGCATCCTGGCTCGCGGCTCGACACCGCTCATACCGCGCGATTTGCGCCGCACCAGTTCGCGGGCACGTTCCACCTCGGAGTCGGTGTCCACCTCGTGCAGCGCCTCGGCGGCTGTCTCCTCCTCGATCCCCTTCTCCCGGAGTTCCTCCCGGAGCGCACCACGCCCCAGTCCCCGCTGCCGGTGGCGACCGCGTACCCACTCCGCGGCGAAGGCGGCGTCGTCGACCAACCCGGCCGCCACGAACTTGTCGAGGACCTCCTCGGCCGTTTCCGGGGCCACCCCGCCACGCAGCAGGGCACGCAGCAGCTCCGCACGGCTGCGTGCCCGGATCGCGAGCAACCGGTAGACGGTATCGCGTGCCGTCCGCTCGTCAGCGGACTTACCGGTGGTGTCGCCCGAGTCCGCCGGGGTGTCGCCCGGGGCCGCTTCGGAAATCTCGGCGGACGAACTCGGATCCGAAGTCGACATCTCGTCGGGACGAGGCGCGGTGCCGTCCGCGACGGATTCGGTCTCGGCCAAGGAAGTCACTCCCCGATCAGAACTCGACGGGCGCGGGTTCGCTCTGCTGCTCGGCGGTGTCCGCACCGGCGCCGGAGCCGATCCCCATCTTCTCCTTGATCCGCTTCTCGATCTCGTTGGCCACGTCCGGGTTGTCCCGCAGGAACTTGCGCGCGTTCTCCTTGCCCTGGCCGAGCTGATCGCCCTCGTAGGTGTACCAGGCGCCGGACTTGCGCACGAAACCGTGCTCGACCCCCATGTCGATCAACGAGCCCTCACGGCTGATGCCGTGCCCGTAGATGATGTCGAACTCGGCCTGCTTGAACGGCGGGCTGACCTTGTTCTTGACCACCTTGACCCTGGTGCGGTTCCCGACCGCGTCGGAACCGTCCTTGAGCGTCTCGATGCGCCGCACGTCCAGCCGCACCGAGGCGTAGAACTTCAGCGCCTTGCCACCGGTGGTCGTCTCCGGCGAGCCGAACATGACGCCGACCTTCTCCCGGAGCTGGTTGATGAACACCGCTGTGGTCTGCGAGGTGTACAGCGCGGATGTCAGCTTGCGCAGCGCCTGACTCATCAACCGCGCCTGCAGACCCACGTGGCTGTCGCCCATCTCGCCCTCGATCTCGGCCTTGGGCACCAGCGCGGCGACCGAGTCGATGGCGATTATGTCCAGCGCACCGGAGCGGATCAGCATGTCGGCGATCTCCAACGCCTGCTCACCGGTGTCGGGCTGGGAAACCAGCAGCGAGTCGGTGTCCACACCGATCGCCTTGGCGTACTCGGGGTCCAGGGCGTGCTCGGCGTCGATGAACGCGGCCGTACCGCCACCCCGCTGGGCGTTGGCCACCGCGTGCAGGGCGACCGATGTCTTACCACTGCTCTCGGGGCCGTAGATCTCGACGACGCGTCCGCGCGGCAACCCACCGATGCCGAGCGCTACGTCCAGCGCGATCGAGCCGCTGGGGATCGCCTCCACCGCCGGGCGGTTGTCCTCGCCCAGCCGCATCACCGATCCCTTGCCGAACTGCTTGTCGATCTGGGCAATGGCCAGTTCAAGAGCCTTGTTCTTGTCGTTGCTCTTGTCGCCACCCTTGTCGGATGCTGCTGCCATCGGGGTCCACCTCGGTCGGTTCGAAGGTCGTGGTCTCAGGGCCGACGCTACGGGTCAGGGCCGACATTCCGGCTCCGGGTCCACGGATCCGTGGACAACCTGCCCGGCTGTGGACCCATTCTAACCGAACTAATGTTCGAGAGCTTGTCGACACGCCGCCACGGCCGCCGCGTCTCCCCTACTGATCAGGTGCGATCTGTCGCTCCCCCGGGGGACACTGGAGCCGTTCCACCGGGCACGCCCCAGGAGCTCGCACCGGCGACCCCGGCCAGAGACTCACGCCGAGGGCTTCCACCGCGAGCTCGCAACGGGCCCACCCGGGCAGGACGAACGACCACTACTGCCCGCGCGACGGGCGTCAGGAGGTGGCCGGATGCGCATCGATCGTTATCTGCCGCCGACACACTGGTTGAGCAAGGTCTACCGGGGTGGGGCCGCCGCCTTCGGCGGCGCGCTGATCGCCTTCGGCGTGCTCGGATTCACCAACAACCTCGGGTTCTTCTCGACCAGCGGTCAGCAGATCCTGGGGCTTTCCAGCAACGGGCTGCTTTCGCTGATCTCCGTCGTGGTGGGGGCGTCGCTGATCGCGGCGGCCGCGATCGGAGGACCGTTGGCATCCACGGTCACCACGACGATCGGCGCGTTGTTCCTGCTGTCCGGCCTGGCCAACCTGGCTGTGCTCGAAACCGGGTGGAACCTGCTCGCGTTCGAGATGCAGAACGTGGTGTTCAGCCTGATAGCGGGCATGCTGCTGTTGTTCCTCGGACTTTACGGCCGGGTCAGTGGCGGACTGCCCGAGGACAATCCGTTCGTGCGCTACCGACACCGGGAACCGCCCGAGGGCGAGGTACCCGAACAACGCGGCGCGGAGGAACAGCGGGCCGACGAGCTGAAACCACTGGCCGACGCGGAAGTCGCGCTGGGAGAGGGACACGCCACTCCGGAGCAGGAGCAGTTGGTTCGAGCGGAGGCGCTGCGCCTGGCCAGGGCGGAACGGCAACGCGCCTACGAGCACTACGCCCACATCCAGCAGGCGCTGCGGAGCGAACGGAAACCCTCCGGGACGGGAACGGGAGAGACCGGCTCCGGCGGCTGAGGAGCCTCCTCCATCCGAATACCCGAGCCCGCGCGAGTACCGAGCCCGATCAGCGCCTGCTGCTGGGCACCTCGAAGCTGTCGCAGAGTACCGACCAGACACGCTTGGGGTCCCAGCCCGCTTCCAGTGCCTGATTGACGGTGCGCTCACCCAACGCGGCCAGCACGTGGTCCCTGGCCAACGTGTCGGCCCGGACATCGCCGAACTCCTCGGCCATTCGCCGCCGCAAAACCGTGTAACGCATCCTGACCAGGCTACGTGCACCGCACGGATGAGGAGATCCGCGCCCGCCGGATAGGCTGGTGCCATGTCGCAGGCCGAATTGACCGGATTGTCCTCGGCGTGGGGGCAGGCGGCGCTGGCCGCCATGTTGCTGATCATAGTGATCCTGCTGCTGCGCAGGTTGTGGAACCAGCGGGGGCGCTGACGACGGAAGTGGTGCCCGCGCACCGAGCGAGTCGTTGTCCACCGAGCGCGCGTGTCGGACATTGACTTCAGCATGGAACCGTGACGGATCCACTGGAACGGTTCTCGCCGCCTACACGGGGGTGGTTCCGCGAGACGTTCGAGGCGCCCACCCCCTCGCAGGCGGAGGCATGGCGGGAGATCACCTCCGGACAGCACACCCTGGTGATCGCACCGACCGGTTCGGGCAAGACGCTGGCCGCGTTCCTGACCGCCCTGGACCGGCTGACCCACACCGCCGTGCCGGAGGACCCGAAACGGCGGTGTCGGGTGCTGTACGTCTCGCCGATGAAAGCACTCGTAGCGGATGTGCGCCGCAACCTGCGCACCCCGCTCACGGGAATCGAGCGGGAGGCCCACCGGCTGGGTGTGGAGATCACGGATGTCGGCGTGGCCACCCGCACCGGTGACACTCCCACCGACGAACGGCGAGCTTTCGGAAGGCGTCCGAGCGACATCCTGGTCACCACCCCGGAATCGCTTTTCCTGCTGCTGACCTCGACCGCTCGGGAGGCGTTGCGCGGAGTGGAGACGGTCATCGTGGACGAGGTGCACGCGATGGCCGGCGACAAGCGCGGCGCGCATCTGGCGGTGTCCCTGGACAGGTTGGACGAGTTGTCGCCCGGTCCGGCACAGCGGATCGGGCTCTCCGCGACGGTGCGCCCCGTCGACGAGGCGAGCGAGTTCCTGGCGGGGGGCAGACCGGTCCGGGTGGTCCGCCCGCCCGATCCGAAACAGGTCGACGTTTCGGTGCGGGCTCCGGTTGAGGACATGGCGCGCCCCGAGTCGGGGACCGCCGAAGTGGAGGGTGCGAGCGGACCTACCGCCTCCGTCTGGCCCGCGCTGCGGGAGCGGATCCTGGAACTGGTCCGCCGGCATCGATCCACGATCGTGTTCACCAATTCGCGACGGCTGGCCGAGCGGCTGACATCCGGGCTCAACGAGCTCGCCGCGGAGCGCGATCCGGACGGGGCGAGCACGGCACCCCGGGACGGACCGTGGTCGTTTCCCGCCGAGGCGGTCGGGGCCTCGGGCGTCACCAGCGGTGTGGCGGCGGTGGTGGCGCGTGCGCATCACGGTTCGATGTCCAAGCAGCAGCGCACTTCGGTGGAGGAGGAGCTCAAATCGGGCGAGCTGCCCTGCGTGGTGGCGACTTCGTCGCTGGAACTGGGCATCGACATGGGGGCCGTGGACCTGGTCGTACAGCTCGAGACACCACCCAGCGTGGCCTCGGGGACGCAACGGATCGGGCGGGGCGGTCATCGGGTCGGGGAGCCCTCGCGAGGAGTCGTTTTCCCCAAGTTCCGCGGTGACCTCGTCGGATGCGCTGTGGTGGCGGAACGGATGCGTTCGGGAGCGATCGAGGCGCTGTCGATACCTCGCAACCCGCTGGACGTACTGGCACAGCAGATCGTGGCCGCGGTGGCCATGGATGTCCGCGGGGTGGAAGAGCTCGCCACGCTGCTGCGACGGTCGGCACCGTTCGCCGAACTGCCCGACTCGGCGTTCCGATCGGTGCTGGACATGCTCGCGGGGCGCTATCCGAGCGAGGAGTTCGGCGAGCTGCGGGCCAGGATCGTGTGGGACAGGACCACCGACGAACTGCGTCCCCGTCCCGGCACGCGGCGACTGGCCGTGACCTCCGGTGGCACGATCCCGGACCGGGGACTGTTCACCGTGGTCACGCGGGCCGCCGACGCGGCGGGGGGTTCCGGCCGGAAGCGGGTCGGCGAACTGGACGAGGAGATGGTCCACGAGTCCCGGGTCGGGGACACTTTTCTGCTGGGAACCTCCTCGTGGCGGATCTCCGAGATCACTCACGACCAGGTGATCGTGACACCGGCTCCGGGGACCCCGGCGAGGATGCCGTTCTGGAAGGGGGACTCGACGGGCCGTCCCCTGGAGCTGGGGCGCGCGGTCGGTGGGTTTCTGCGCGAGATCTCCTCCGCCACTTCCGAAGGGGCCCGTGAGCGCACCCACGAGGCCGGGCTGGACCGCCCCGCCCGGGAGAACCTGCTGGCTTACCTGGCGGAGCAGCGGGCGGCTACCGGCCACGTACCGGACGATCACACGATCGTGGTGGAGCGGTTCAGGGACGAGCTCGGCGACTGGCGGATAGTGGTGCACTCCCCGTTCGGCGAGCGGGTCAACGCGCCGTGGGCACTGGCGCTCGGCACGCGGCTGCGCGAACGCGGAGGCGTGGACGTCCGACCGGTTTCCGCCGACGAGGGGATCGTGCTGCGCGTCAGCGACGCACTCGACGACTCCGGGGCCGAGGTGGTGCCGAACGCCGAGGATCTCGTGCTAGCGCCGGAGGAGGTGGAACAGCTGGTCACCGACTCGATAGCCGGTTCGGCACTGTTCGCCTCCCGGTTCAGGGAGTGCGCGGGGCGGGCGCTGCTGCTGCCCCGCCGGGACCCGGGACGCCGCGCTCCGCTGTGGCAGCAGCGCCAACGTGCCACCCGGCTGTTGGAGGTGGCCGCGCGCTACGAGCGCTTCCCGATCGTGCTGGAGGCGATGCGGGAGTGCCTGCGCGACGTCTACGACGTGGCCGGGCTGCGTGAGCTGATGTCGGAGATAGCCCGACACCGCATCCGGGTGGTCGAGGTGTCCACCACCGGCCCTTCCCCCTTCGCGCGGAGCCTGCTGTTCGGCTATGCCGGGATGTTCCTGTACGAGTCGGACGCTCCGCTCGCCGAACGCAGATCGGCGGCGCTGAGTCTGGACACCGCGCTGCTGGCCGAACTGCTCGGCTCGGAGGAGATGCGGCAGCTGCTGGACGCCGAGGTCGTCGTCGAGGTGGAGAACGGGCTGCAGCGGCTGGAGCGGCGAAGGCACGCCCGCGGCCCGGAGGACACGGCGGACATGCTTCGAGTGCTGGGGGACCTCACCGAGGACGAGGCCGCTGCACGGGGCATCCGGCGGGAGTGGCTCGCGGACCTGGCGCGACAGCAGCGCGCGCTGCTGGTGCACGTCGCGGGCGAAGCGAGGTGGATCGCCGTCGAGGACGCGGGCAGGGTCCGGGACGGGCTGGGCATCGCCCTGCCCGACCGTGTTCCCGAAGCGTTCACCGAACGGGTCGAGGATCCGCTGGGCGAACTGGTCTCACGGTTCGCGAGGTGCCGTGGACCGTTCCGTGCCGACGCGCTCGCGGAGCGGTTCGGGCTCGGTGCGGCTGTGGTCACGGAGATCCTGGAGCGACTGCGGAGCTCCGGCCGGTTGGTCCGCGGCGAACTGCGTCCGGTCGAGGCGGGCGGCGACGGCGGTGCGGAGTACTGCGACGCCGAGGTGCTGCGCAGGCTACGACGTGCTTCGCTGGCCAAGCTCCGCTCCGAGATCGAACCGGCCGAACCGGCGGCGCTGGGCAGGTTCCTGCCGGTCTGGCAGGGTGTGGTCCCGAACGGTGTCGGCTCGCGAGGTGTCGGCTCGCAGCGGGACGGTTCCGCGGCCGACGTGCTCGCGGTGGTCGAACAGCTGGCGGGAGTCCCGCTGACCGCTGGTTCGCTGGAATCGCTGGTCCTGCCCGCACGAGTTCCCGGCTACCGACCGGCCATGCTGGACGAACTCACCACCGGCGGCGAGGTGGTCTGGGTCGGAGCCGGCGCGTTGGCGCACGGCGACGGTTGGGTGGCGCTGGCGCCGTCCGACATCGCCGATCTGGTGCTACCGGACCGGGTGAGCAGCCACGAGAACTCGGACGCCCACGACGCCGTCCGGGAGGCCCTGGGGGACGGCGCGCTGTTCTTCCGACAGCTGGCCGACCGCGCCACCGAACTGCTCGACCGGCGCGGGGGCACGAGAACGAGCGAAGCCACGCTGATCTCGGCGCTGTGGGACCTGGTGTGGTCCGGTGAGGTCACCAACGACACCCTCGCGCCGCTGCGCGCCCTGCTGTCCGGCCGACACACCAACCGTCGTCCCCGACGCGTGCCACGGGGACGCTACGCCAGGCCGACTTCGGTCAGGGCGGTGTCCACGGCGGGATCCGGGCCGCCCAGCGTGACGGGCCGCTGGTCACTGGCGCCGACGCCCTCGGGGGAGACCACCCGCCGCGCGAGCGCGCGCACCGAGACCTTCCTGCAGCGCCACGGCGTGCTGACCCGCGGCTCGCTGGAGATCGAACGGGTGGCGGGTGGGTTCGGTGCCGTCTACCGGGTGCTGCGGGCCATGGAGGAGGCGGGCGGCTGCGGACGCGGCTACGTGGTGGCCGGGTTGGGCCCCGCGCAGTTCGCGGCCCCCGGGGCCGTCGACCGATTGCGCGACTTCGACGGCTCGACCCGACAGCAGGACCCGGATCGGGCGGTGCTGCTCGCCGCGACCGACCCGGCGCAGCCCTACGGTGCGGCGCTGCCCTGGCCGGAGGTGGCCGGGGACACCCGGCACCGGCCGGGGCGTAAAGCCGGTGCGCTGGTGGTGCTCGTCGACGGGGAGCCGGTGTTCTACATCGAGCGGGGCGGCAAGTCGTTGCTGTCGTTCACCGAACGGGAACGGCCACTGCGTGCCGCCGCGGGGCGGCTGGCCGAGGCGGTGACCGAGGGAGAACTGGAACAGCTGGTGTTCCGCCGTGCCGACGGGGAGAGCGCGATCGGCGGCGAGCTGGCGGGAATCCTCGTCGCGGCCGGGTTCCGGCCCACTCCGCAGGGACTGCGGCTGCGGAATTGAAGCGGCGGCGAGCCGCGCGCGCACAGCGCCACCACGGCGTCGCATCATCCCCCACCGGGAAGCGTAGTCGGCGGTGAATCCTCTAGGGTGCGAAGCTGTGACCGCTGCACCGTCTCCGCGTTGCGAACGAGTGGTGGAACTTTCCGCCGACGAGCTGCGTGCCAGGCTGCCCGAAGCCGTGCGGGTATACGTCACGGCCATGGGCTATCCCACCTGGGCCACGCAGCAGCGTATTCCGATCTGGTCGGCACACATGTCACGCGCCGGATGGCGCTGCGTGGTGGCGTTCAACGACCGGGACGAAGTGAGCGGCGTCGGTTACGGCTACTCGGGGGCCACCGGCCAGTGGTGGCACGAGCAGGTGCGTCGCGGGATGCTGGAACGCCTGCCCCAACAACGGGCACACAAGTGGCTGGACGACTACTTCGAGCTGACCGAGCTGCACGTCCACCCGGACACGCAGGGACACGGACTGGGGGAGAGCATCCTGCGCACCCTGCTGGCCTCCGCACCGGGCGCGAAGGTGCTGCTGTCCACCCCGGAGGGTCCCACCAGGGCGTGGCGACTCTACCGCCGGCTCGGTTTCGTCGACGTGCTGCGCGACTACCGATTCAGCGGTGACCCTCGCCCGTTCGCCGTACTGGGGCGCGACCTGCCGCTGGAGGCGTGACTTCCGAGGGCCTGCCGCGCCGGAGTCCGGCGCGGCAGGCCCTCGGAAACCGACTCACAGGTAGGAGAGCTGCTCCCGCAGCGTGTCCAACCCCATGGGCCCCATCTCCAGCGCGTCGCGGTGGAACCGCTTGAGGTCGAAGTCCTCGCCGTGGCGCTGTCGTGCCTCGTCCCGCGCGGACAGCCACAGCCGCTCACCGAGCTTGTAGGACGGGGCCTGCCCCGGCCACCCCAGATAACGGTCTATCTCGTCGCGCACGAGAGCGGTGTCGGTGATGGTGCGGGTGAGCATGAACTCCAGCCCGAGTTCGGGAGTCCAGGTCCGCCCCTCGTGGAAGCCGGTCCCCTCCGGAATGCGGAGCCGCAGGTGCATACCGATGTCCACGATCACGCGGGCCGCTCGGAACAACTGCTCGTTGAGCATCCCGAGCAGATTGCCGTCGTCCGCGAAGTAGCCCAGCTCACGCATCAGCCGCTCGGCGTACAGCGCCCACCCCTCACCGTGAGCGGAGACGAAGCAGCCCAATCGCTGGAACTTGTTCAGTCTCTCGGCCTGGTGCACCGCCGTTGCCACCTGCAGATGATGTCCCGGCACACCTTCGTGGTAAACGGTGGAAACCTCACGCCAGGTGGAGTACTCGTCCTTGTCCGGTGGAACGGACCACCACATCCGGCCGGGCCTGCTGAAGTCGTCGTTCGGCGGCGTGTAGTAGGCCCCCGTTCCACCACCGGGCGGGGCGATGAGGCACTCCAGGTTCAGCAACGGCTCGGGAATGTCGAACTGTGTCCGGCTCAGATCCCGCAACGCCTGATCGGACAACCGCTGCATCCACTGCGCGAGGGCACGCTGACCGTGCACCCGATAACGCGGATCGGCGTCCAGGGCCGCGGCCGCCTCCGCGAGAGTCGCCGAGGGCTTGATCCGATCGGCGACACGTTTCATGTCCGCCTCGATCGCCGCGAACTCCTGCCAACCCCACTCGTAAGCCTCGTGCAGGTCCAGCTTCGCGCCGGTGAAGTACCTCGACCAGAGACGGTAGCGTTCCTCCCCCACGGCGTCCTCGGCCGGAGCCTGCGGCAACAGCTCATCTCGCAGGAAGTCCGCGAGTCCGGCGTAGGCCTCCGATGCGACGTTGGCAGCGGCGTTGAGCTCGTCGCGCGATCCCGGGGAAAGGTTTTCGGCACGCGTGACCATGTCCCCGAAGAAGGACTTGCCGTCGATCCTGCCGGACCAGGTGTCGCACTGTTCCGCGACGCGCTTGACCTGTCGTGCCGCGGCGACGTCGCCGTTGGCGGCCGCTTCGGTCAGGCCCGCGGTCAGCCCCTTGACGGCCGCGGGCATGGCGGACATCCGTTTGGCGATGTCGTCCCAGTGCCCCTCGGTCTCGCCCGGCATCAGGTCGAAGACCTGCCGCAGCTCCTGGACCGGGCTCGCGATGACGTTCAGCGCCGACATGTCGGCACCGGCCTCGTGCAGTTCGACGTCCAGCCCGACCCGTTCGGTGAACACCGCCTTGGCGATCCGCTCCGACTCGTCGACGGGCTCGGCGGCCGCGATCTCCGCCAGGGCACGCCGAGCCAGGTCACCCCGCGCACGATGACCGTCCGGCGAGTAGTCGGGCAACTCCTGCTGCCCCACGGAAAACCCCAGCATGGTCGCGGCTATGGGATCGAGCGCCGCGAGCTCCTCCACGTAACGGTTGCTGATCTCGTGCACGCCCCGGGCCTCGGTTGACATGGCAGCACGCTACCTCGCCGAGCCGCGGCACCGAACACGGATCCGCCACCTCGGACGGCACACCACCGCGCGCAGCCGGTGAAAAACGCTGTGACGTGGCACGATCACAAAGGTGCGGGGTGTGCGGTGTTTCGGTAACGCGACTCGTTCCCGATGGGGCGCGTCGCTGATGATCATGCTTGTGGGCATCCTCGTCTCGGGGTGTCTGAACGCGACCGTGTCGCTGAGTATCAACGGCAAGGACAAGGTTTCCGGTGAGGTGATGGTCGCCGTCCCACCGACTTCGGACCGGCACGACTTCCGGCTGCGGGTACCGGAGGAGCTCTCCGACAAGGTCCGGCTGAGTTCGTACCGGGAGGGGGAGGCCCGTGGTTCCAAGCTGGAGTTCGACGAACTGAGCTTCGAGGAGGTGGAACGGCTGGCGGCCGAGCTTAACCGGGCGGGTTCGCGGTACAAGCTGTCGATCTCCAGATCCGGTTCACTCGTCGAGGTGAGGGGCTCGGTGGATCTGACTCCGCTGGCGGAAACCGATTCGGAGGTGCTGGTGGAGATCAGCGCGCCGGGCGAGGTGACCACTACCAACGGCGAGACGAACGCGGGGATGGTCAGCTGGCGACCCCAGCCCGGGGAGGTCACCGAGATGTCGGCGACCTTCCAGTTCACCGATGCCAGGAGCGCGGGTCTGTTCGGCTGGTCGTTGGTACTGGGAGGCGTGACGTTCGGAACGGCACTGCTGGTGGCGGTACTGGCACTCGTCACCCGCCAGCGCGCCCGCGCCGACTCCGGGAGACGCTGAGTAACAGGACGGAACTCGCCCGTGCGACCGATTCCCCGACGGGTGAGTCGGTGTCACCGGTTGGTGAGCGCTGGTGAGCGGCGACGTGCGCCGAGCCGGTGCGCAGCGCGACGCGGGCGCACCCCGTGGTGCGGACGCACCCGCTCGTCACGGAGGATTAGGACATGTCCCTGGAGAACCCACCGGCAGGAGACGAGACGACACCGGACGTGGATCACGATGTCGCGGAGCACGTACGCCGGGAACTGACCGACTACCTTCGCGTGCGGGTCCGGGAGTGTGCCGAGCTGGATCCCGCCATCTCCGAAGCCGCCGAGGAAGTGTCGGAATTCGTGCTGCGCGGCGGCAAACGGATCCGCCCCACCTTCGCGTGGTGGGGTTGGCGCGCGGCCGGAAACGAGGAGCGGGACCGGGACGCCGCGAGCATGCTGCGCGCGGCCAGCGCGCTGGAACTGATCCAGGCATGCGCGCTGATCCACGACGACCTCATCGACGGCTCGGCCACCAGGCGGGGCAGCCCGACCGTGCACGTGCGGTTCGCGGCGGCGCACCGGGAGAACGGCTACACGGGGACCCCGGAGCACTTCGGACTCGCGGCGGCCGTGTTGTTGGGCGACCTGGCGCTGAGTTGGGCCGATGACATGCTGCACGCCGCGGGGTTGCCCCAGGACGCGCTGCAACGAGCCTTGGAGCCGTGGCGATCGATGCGTACCGAGGTACTCGCGGGTCAGTACCTGGACATGCTCGGGCAGGCCCGCGCTGACGAGTCCCCGGATTCGGCACTGCGGATCGACCAGCTCAAATCCGCTTCCTACACTGTGGAACGTCCGTTGCAGTTCGGAGCGCGGGTGGGGTGCGCCGACCCGGCCACGGTGTCGACACTGCGCGCCTTCGGCGCGGACATCGGAATCGCGTTCCAACTGCGCGACGACCTGCTCGGCGTGTTCGGCGACCCCGAGATCACCGGTAAACCGGCGGGCGACGATCTGCGCGAGGGCAAGCGCACCGTGCTGGTGGCCGAGGGAATGCTGCGGGCCCGGCAGCAGCACGACGAGGCGGCCGCACGACTGCTGAGCTCCGCGCTGGGCGACTCCGAGCTGACCCGGCCCCGCGTGGAACTTGTCCAGGAGGCACTGACCCGACTCGGTGCGGTCGAAGCCGTGGAACGACGCATCGACGAGCTGACTGAGTCCGCGATGTCGGCACTGCACACCGACGAACTCGCGGAACCGGCCGCGACCCGGCTCAAGGAACTCGCGATCACGGTGACCGCCCGCAGCCGCTGACATAGGGGCCGCTGACATCGGAGCCACTGGCACGCACGCGGTCGAACCCCGGCCGGAGCTCTCCCCGGAGCCGGTGCTCACGCGAAGCGGACGCCCACGCGAAGCGGGTCATCCCGTCGCGGAAGTCCCGCACGGCCGGTTCGCACCGGCCCGTCGATCACAATGCCATGGCCTGCGCACGCCGTTTGACCTCGCGGCCACGGTCACCACGCAACGCGTCGATCGGGGTGCCGGGGAGCGTGTCGTCGGGGGTGAACAGCCACTCGAGAATCTCGTCCTCGGTGTAGCCGTTGTCCCGCAGCAACGTGATGGTGCCCGGAAGCCCCTTGACGACGGAGCCCATCGTCAGGAACGCCTCGGGAATCACCAACTCACGTTCCCGGCGCATCGCGACCAGCTGACCGTCACGGATCAGCTGGTGCACTCTGGTCAACGGATAACCGAGACGCTCCGCGACGGCGGAGATGGAAACCACGTCCACGTCGGTGGAAAGCACATCCGGAGCGGAAGGAACCGAACTCACACCACCCAGCTTGCCAGTACGCCGATCAGATTTCCACCTCGGTATGCCGCCCACGAGGACACCGCTATCTCGCCTACCATCGGTAGCGTGTTCGAGGGTGAGTTCGGGAGGATCCGCACGAGTTGCGACGTGATGACTTCCGTCCAGGCAACCGGGACCGAGCCGATCCGAACGGGCTCCGCCCGGGCGGAGGCGAGACGATGAGCCCGGTCGATCCGGGCAACGGTGCGGATCCGAACGGCAGGCCCGATCCGCGCAACGGGGCCCACGGGCCACTCGGGCACCTGTTGGAACGACGCTACCGTGTGGACGACGTGCTCGCCCACGGCGGCATGTCCACGGTTTACCGCGGCCTGGACACCAGGCTGGACCGGCCGGTGGCTCTGAAGGTGATGGACACCCGCTACGCCGGTGACCAGTCGTTCACCGAACGGTTCGAGCGCGAGGCGAGAGCGGCGGCGCGCCTGCACCACCCCAACATCGTCTCCGTCTACGACCAGGGCGTGGACAGGGGCGTACCCGGCGAGGACCGGCTCTACCTGGTAATGCGGCTGGTCGAGGGCGGCACGCTACGGGACCTGTTGCGTGCTCGGAGTTCACTGCCGCTGTCGGTGGCGCTGAGCGTGCTGGAGGCCGTGCTGGCCGCTCTCTCTGCGGCGCATCACGCGGGCATGGTGCACCGGGACATCAAGCCGGAGAACGTGCTGATCGGCCACGACGGCTCGGTGCAGGTGGCCGATTTCGGGCTGGTGCGAGCGGCCGCGGGCGCGGGCTCGACCAGCGGGGACGTAATTCTGGGCACCGTGGCCTACCTCGCTCCGGAGCAGGTGACCAGCGGGGCCGCGGACGCCCGGTCGGACGTGTACGCGGCTGGGATCGTGCTCTACGAACTGCTGACCGGACGTCCTCCCTACACCGGTGACACGGCACTCTCGGTGGCGTATCGACACGTCAACGACGATGTCCGCCCACCGAGCGAACTGGTTCCCGAGCTACCGCCCGCCGTGGACGAGCTGGTGCTGCGGTTCACCCGTCGTGACCCAGCGTGGCGTCCCGCGGACGGGGCGGCCGCGCTTCGCGAGTTGCGGCAGACCCGGGACGGGATCGGGCTGGCCGGTGTTCCGGTGCCGGTACCGCATCCCGGCAGTACCGAGTCGTCCGACCCCGACGGGCCACCCACCGAACAGATCCCTCCGGTACCACCCGCCGCTGTCGGCAACGGCACGACGAGCGACCCGGGGCCGCGGGGAACCCGCGCCTTGCGACGCCCGACCTCCGCACCAACGGCGGAAGCCTCCGAGACCACCAACGAGTTCGCCTCGGTACAGGACGACGACGATTCCCGGGAGGGTTCCCGCCGTCGAAGCCGCCTGGCGGCCGTGGTCGGAGTCGTGGTGCTGCTGGGCGCTCTGATCGCCGGGGGCGCCTGGCTGCTGGGCGGAAACTCGTACGTGCGGGTACCGGAACTGACCGGCTCATCCCTCTCCGAGGCGAAGGAAGCGCTGCGCGCCAACGAGTTGCGGGCCGACGTCTCGAAGACGTATCACAACACGGTCCCCGAGGACACCGTGATCAGTGCCGCCCCGCAGGGAGGAACCCGGATCCGCAGCGGTGACCAGGTGGAGTTGCGTGTCTCGCGGGGGCGCCCCACCGTTCCTGAGATCGAATCGGGCAGCCGGGTCAGCGCGGTGCAGAGCGAGCTCCGCAACGCGAAGTTGTCCCCGGAGCTGGACTCCTCGGTCAATCGCTACCACGACAGCGTACCGAAAGGTCGGGTGATCGGAGTCACGCCGGAACCGGGGAGCAGGGTGAAGACGAGCGGTTCGGTCACGATCATCGTCAGCAGGGGTCCCGCTCCCGAACCCGTTCCCGATGTGAAGGGCATGGGCCGCGACCAGGCGTTCACCGCACTCAGCGAGGCCGGGTTCGAGCCCTACGAGGCCGGGCGGGAGTTCGCCGAGGGAGTGGCGAACGGCCACGTGGTGCGGACCGACCCCTCGGCGGGCAGCGAAGTGCCGATGAGCGGTGAACCACGGGTCGGTGTGGTGCTCTCCAGCGCGGTCGAGGTGCCCGAGTTCAGGGGAAAGACCGTGGAACAGGCGCGGCAGCGGGCGGCGGAGGCCGGAGTGACGCTGCGGGTGGACTCGTTGTTCGGCAGGGACAACGGTCGGGTGGTGCGACAACAACCGAGCCCGGGAAGCACCGTCAAACGCGGATCGCAGGTCAAGGTCACGGCCTTCTGAGGGCTCGTCCGGCAGCGGAACCGGGTCGGGAACCGCTCCGAGCCCGGTTCCACGGGCTCGGAGCCGATCCTCCCGCCCCACCGACTCGACGGGGCGGGAGGGTGCCGAGGTGGCTCGGCACCCCACGAACGGCCTCAGTCGCGCAGCATCTCGGCGATCAAAAACGCCAGTTCCAGCGACTGCTGGGTGTTGAGCCGCGGATCGCACGCGGTCTCGTAACGTCCGGCCAGGTCGGTGTCCGAGATGTCCTGCGCGCCTCCGAGGCACTCGGTGACGTCCTCACCGGTGTGCTCGATGTGAATACCGCCGGGATGCGTTCCCAGCCGGTGATGCACCTCGAAGAAACCCTGCACCTCGTCGACCACCCGGTCGAAGTGACGGGTCTTGTAACCGGTGCTGGACTCGTGGGTGTTGCCGTGCATCGGGTCGCACTGCCAGATGACCTGGTGTCCCGAAGCGGTGACCTTCTCGACGATGGGTCCGAGCGTGTCGCGGACCTTGTCGTTGCCCATCCTGCTGATCAGGGTGAGCCTGCCGGGCTCGTTGTGCGGATCGAGCCGTTCGACGTACTCCACCGCCTGTTCCGGCGTGGTCGACGGTCCGATCTTGAGGCCGATCGGATTGGCGATCAGCTCGGCGAAGGCGATGTGCGCGCCCTCCGACTGCCGGGTCCGCTCCCCCACCCAGAGGAAGTGCCCGGAGAGGTCGAACAACCTCGGCTCCGGGCCACTGGTGTCCAGCCGCAGCATCGCGCGCTCGTAATCCAGCACCAGCGCCTCGTGGCTGGAGTAGAAGTCCACGCCGTGCAGGCTGGTGTCGTCCACGCCGCAGGCGGACATGAACCGAAGCGCACGATCGATCTCGGCGGCGATGGATTCGTAGCGCTCGCCCGCCGGGGAGTTGAGGACGAAGTCCTTGTTCCAGTCGTGCACCTGCTCCAACGCGGCCATACCACCGTTGGTCAGCGCGCGCGAGAGGTTCATCGTCGCGCTCGCGTTGGCGTAGGCACGGATCATCCGGGAGGGATCGTGCGCACGGGCCTGTTCGTTGGCCACCAGTGAGTTGACCATGTCGCCGCGGTAGGCGGGCAGCCCGAGGGAGTCGGTGTCCTTGGAACGCGGTTTGGAGTACTGTCCGGCCATCCGGCCGACCTTGACGACCGGGGTGCTCGCGCCATAGGTCAGCACCACGGCCATCTGCAACAAGGTGCGGATACCGGCGCGGATGTGCGGTTCGGTGTTGTCCGCGAAGGTCTCCGCGCAGTCCCCGCCCTGCAGCAGAAACGCTTCACCGCGCGCCACGGCGGCCAGATTGCTGCGCAGCTGCTCAACCTCGGAGGGGACGGTCACCGGCGGTACGCTCTCCAGTACCGAGCGCACGTTGCGCACTTGTTCCGGGTCCGGCCACCGCGGCTGCTGAGCTGCCGGGCGGGACAGTGCATCGTCGAGACGGGTACGCAGGTCGGCGGGTAGTGGCGGGAGTTCGGGAAGCGTGTCCACCGGCACGTCGACGGTCCAGGATTTGAGACCGTCCGAAGGCGCGCCCTGAGCTGCTGTTTCGGGGTCAACGGGCATATTGCCCAGCGTAGCGGTTCCGTCCCGCATGCTGTGATGCTGTCCCGAGTGCTGAACGGCACGCTCGATGCGAGCGGGCACACACCCGCCGACGGGTGGTTCGGGCGGGACCATCGGCGACCCCGCGGTGCCCGAACCGCTTTGCCGGTACGACTGCGTCTGTGCCGCTGCGGTCTGTGCCGCAGGGCGTCGCCCGGCCGGGCGACGCCCTAGCGATTGAGGCACGCTGCCACGGACTCTCGCGAGGCACCGCGCCTCAGCCGAACAGCGCCTGGGCCTCGGTGTAGCGGTGCAGCGGCACGGTCTTGAGCTGGGCGGTGGCCTCCGCCAGCGGAACACGCACGATCTCCGTACCGCGCAGCGCGACCATCGAGCCGAAGTCCCGATCGGTCAACGCGTCCATCGCGTGCAGCCCGAACCGGGTGGCCAGCACCCGGTCGTAGGCTGTGGGGGTCCCGCCGCGCTGGGTGTGGCCGAGCACCACGGCACGCGACTCGTTACCGGTCCGCTGCGAGATCTCCTCCGCGAGCCAGGTGCCGACACCGCCGAGCCGCACGTGTCCGAAGGCGTCCCGCTCGCCCCCCTGCAGCACCTCGGCACCGTCCTCGGGAATCGCCCCCTCCGCGACCACGATGATCGGGGCGTACTGCCGCTCGAACCGCCGGGTGACCCAGTCGCAGACCCAGTCGACGCTGAAGCGCTGCTCCGGACCGAGGATCACGTTCGCTCCCCCGGCCAGGCCGGAGTGCAGGGCTATCCACCCCGCGTGCCTTCCCATGACCTCCACCACCAACGCACGGTGGTGCGACTCGGCCGTGGTTCGCAGCCGGTCGATGGCCTCGGTGGCGATGTGCACGGCGGTGTCGAACCCGAACGTGTAGTCGGTGGCGTCCAGGTCGTTGTCGATGGTCTTGGGCACCCCAACCACCGGCACGCCCTCCTCGTGCAACCCGTTCGCGACGCCCAGCGTGTCCTCCCCGCCGATGGCGACGAGCGCGTCGATCCGCTGCTCCTCCATGGTTCGCTTTATCCGGGCGACACCGTCGGCCTCCTTGTAGGGATTGGTCCGGGATGAGCCCAGAATCGTGCCACCACGATCCAGGATCCGCTCGACCTCCTCGAGCCCGAGCGGCATGGTCAGCCCTTCCAGTGGTCCACGCCAGCCGCTGCGGAAACCGACGATCTCCTTGCCGTGCACCTCGATCCCTTTCCGGGTGACCGCACGGATCACAGCATTGAGACCGGGGCAGTCCCCACCACCGGTCAGCACCCCGATACGTTCGGCAGCCGACATCCCGCCTCCTCGAAACACGTCACGCCGTCGGCGTGATATTGATCTCAGCGGAAGAGCCTTTCACGGACTAAATCGGTGCAGCAAGTATCCGATCGGGCGCACCGGGTAACCAGCGGTGACGACACGCGGGGCCACCCGGGTCGAACCGATCCGGACCACGCGTGGTTCACGTCGATCGCCGCCGCCGGGCCTCACGAGAGCCACGTAAACCGAACACGGGCCCTGTCCCCGCACGCTTCCGAGCGGGTCACGCTACCGAGCCGGATGCCCCAGTTCCCGCATCCGCTGCTCGATCACCTGCCAGCGCCGCAGATTGTGCTTGGCGTCGGCCAGTGCGTCGTGGGCGTTGGTCGGCGGGGAGGGAAGCCTGGGCTTTCCGACGGCCTCCCACTGCTGGCGCAGGTCCCGGGTGAACTTGGGGATCTTCGGTGGCAGCGCAGGCATCGCCCCCCACAACTGCGCCAACGCGACGTGATCGTAGGCGGCGTACCAGGCCCACAGTTCGATGTCGGACCTGTGGGCGGTCAGAAACCCGTAGAGCTCGTCACGAATGGTGTCCCGGGAACGCCAGGCACCGGATCCCGGGGACGGCAGCTGCGGTAACACGTGCTGGCGCACCCACGGCCCGGCGCGTTCAGCCGCGAACTCGGTGGAGACGGCGTAGAACTCCCTGCCCGTCTCGTCTACCACACCGATCGACACCAGATCGATGGTGTGACCGTCCTCGATGAACTCGCAGTCGTAGAAAAACCGCACTGGAAAAGGGTATGCGTCCCCGAATCACCGGTGGAGACGCCCCGCGAATCCCGCGGGGTCTAACCGGCCTTCGAGTCCGGCATCCGCTTATCGGACTTCCCGGCCTCCTTGGCCGCCTGCCGCTCGCGCTTGCTGATCACGCGCCCGCTCTCGGCGATGTCGTCCTTGGCCCGGTCGGCGTAGATGTCCACGTACTCCTGCCCGGAAAGTTCCATCAGCGAGTACATGATCTCGTCGGTGATGGAACGCTCCGCGAACCGGTCACCGGCCAGGCCCTCGTACCGGGAGAAGTCGAGTGGCTGACCGACCCGGACCCGCACGCTGTAGGGGCGCCACATCTTGGAGCCGATCGGATTGACCTTCTCGGTTCCGATGGTCACGACCGGAATCACGGGCACATCGGCTTCCAGCGCCATGCGCGCCACACCGGTCTTGCCCTTGTAGAGGCGGCCGTCCGGGGAACGTGTGCCCTCCGGGTACAGCCCCAGCAACTGCCCCTCGCGCAGCAGGCGGATACCGGTGTCCAGCGCGGCCTGGGCCGCCGCGCCACTGGAGCGGTCGAGCGGAACCTGTCCGACGCCGCTGAAGAAGATTCGCTTCAACGCGCCGGTGAGCCCCTTGCCGGTGAAGTACTCGCGTTTGGCGAGGAAGGTCACCCGGCGAGGCAGCATCAACGGCATCAGGAAGGAGTCGGCCACCGCGAGGTGGTTGCTGACCAGAATCGCCCCACCGGACTCCGGAACATGGTGTGCGCCCTCGATTTTGGGACGGCACCACAACCTCATGAGGGGACCGAGAAGAACGTACTTCATCACCCAGTACAGCACCGCGTCGCTGCCTCCCTCACGGCCGGATTACGTTGTCAGGGTACGGAGCCGCCATGCACCACACAATCGCGGGGCGGCATTCACGATCTGGGGACCACGAGGACACGATCACATCAAGGAACCGCCGCACCACGGCGGAACGTACGCGCGGGCGAGCATGGCAGAGTGTGATTGTGCATGAACACGCGAACGAAGTGGGCGGCCGAATCCCGGAAGGATCAGCGGCGTCGGTTCGGGGCACACCCCGAACACGACCTTGCCCACTCGGCGTCGAACAGCGACCCTGGGGGCGAGCGGCGCACTCCGGCGGTGCGGCGTTCGATCGAATCGTTGCAAGCACAGGCGCACCGAACGATCGGAGCACCGCGGGGGCGGTACCGATCGCCGACGAGTCCACCATCCACCGCCAGCGCGTCAGGGAATGCGTATGAACACGCGCCATGAGAACGCAGACGGCCCCGAAGACATCGACAAGGCTTTCGCGGAAATCGTGGCCGAGTTGGAGCGCGATTCCTCACTGCCGCAGTGGCCCGGCGAGTCCGGAACCGCCTCCCCGACGACTTCAGGGGGCACCGCGACCACGGGGGATCCGAGTACCGAACCACCCTCCGAAGCCGACGCGGACAGTGGTCCCCGCGACTGGGCTCCCACTGAGGCGGAGGAGGACGAGGGGCACTACGAGCCTCCGGAACCACCTCCGCTGCCCAAACCCGGAGCGAGCACCGTGGGCGGTGTCGTGCTCATCGTGCTGGGTCTGCTGACGCTGTTCGTGCCCTTCGCGGCGAGCTCGCTGGGACCGCTGACGCTGCCGGTCGGACTGATCGCGATCAGCTGCGGCATCGGCTGGTTGCTGCTGCGGCTGCGGCAGGGCTCCCCGGACGACGAGGACTCCGGCTGGGACGACGGGGCGCAGGTCTGACCGAGGTTTCCCCGTTCGGCCCCACGACCGCTGGGGGGGCGGTTCGCTCGTCGCCGGTACGGCCGTCCGGAGCGGTTGACCGGAGGACACCGCCCCCTAGCTCGCCGAGTCCCGGCCACGGGCGGACTTCCCGCCGAGTACGTCGCCACGCACGCGGTTGACGGTGATCGGTCGAACCCGCGGCTCGTCCGTCGGCCGTTCGGCGGCCTCGCCCGTTCCGTGCCGGTGCACCGCGTCGGTCGCGCCGGTTTCCCGGCTCGGGGCGGTCCCCTCGTTCGAGCCGGTTTCCCGGCCGGGGGCGGTGAACGCTTGACGCAACGAGGTCAACAGCAGGAGGAGCCACTCGTGCAGCCCACCCGCCGGACGTTTCGCGTTCGCCTCGCGCAGCACCGCCGTGAGGGTGCAGAACGGACAGCCCACCGTCCCTCGCGCGGAGTCACCGGCTGCGGAATCACCGGCTGCGGAATCACCGGCTGCGGACTGGTCGAAAGCGGACTCATCCGTGGCGAACTCACCACCGGCGGGCCGGGTCGGGTGCTCGACGCGGGAAAGCGTCAGCAGGAGTTCCTCCGCCCGCGCCGCGAGGGCGGGCAGCAACGAACGCAACTCCTCGGCGAGCCGCTCGTGCTCGCCCTCGGTCCGTGAACCGGTGTGTTCCTCGTGCAAAACCGATCACCGCATCCATTGCGCCGGGTCTGGCCGAAAGGTCACGGTCACACCGTCGTCGCCCGCGTCCGCCTCCACCGCCACGCAGCGCCGCAACACCGAGGGCAGCGTGATCAGCCTTCGGTGTCCGTCCACGGTCACGGCCAGTTCGTCGCCGATCCGGGCGAGGTCGAGCTCCGCCTCTCCGCGCAGGGGCATGGCGATACGCAGGTCGTAGCGAGCTTCCGAGTCGCTTCCGCTCCCGTCGAGCTCGATCACCGGGGTGCGCTCGGCTCCCGACGTCGGGTCGGTTTCGCCGTAGATCTCGTCACCCAGGCGCAGCAGTGAATCGCCCCCGCGGGGCTCCACCGCGCGGTGCTCGACGGTGTGCAGCGGCAGCCCCAGTTGTGCCAGCTCACGCAGCACCTCACGCTGCTGCCCGGCGCGGGTGCGCAGCCACGCCGCCGCCGCGCCACGGGCGGAGCCGGGATCCGGCGCCACGCGGTTGGCGAGCACACCGTCGACGTGAATCTGCTGCAGTGCGAGCGAGGTGAGGATACGACGGGTCTCGGCCGCCACCAACGATTCCGGTGTCGCGACCAACCGGACACTGGTCGCCGGGGAGACGAGCAGTTCGGCCAGCGAGTTCAACCGCTCGGCGAGTCCACCGAGGGCCTCGGCGGCGGCGTCCCAGCGCTCGGTGAGATCACTGCCCGCCATCCCCGCGAGCATGCCGCGCACGACCCGACGGTGGGTGGGGAACAACCGCTCCAGATACCCGGACAGCGCTTCCGGCATGGTCAACAGGCGCAGGGTGTCCGCGGTGGGGCCGCAGTCCACGACGACGGTGTCCCACGGGCCGTCGGTGGCCATGCGCCGCACCTCGGTGAGCGCGAGCAGGTCCTCCACCGCGGGCAGCCTGGTGAGTTCGGCGGCGTCGACTTCGGAAACACCCGCGCCGGCGAGCACGGTGTGCAGATGTTCCCGCAGCTCGGACCAGGCTCGGTCGAGCAGTCCGCGAGTTCGTATCTCGGCGGCGTGCAGCCGGACCGGGTCGGACTCGGAGTCGTCCGACAGCCGCAGTGGCCGAGGTGCGTCGTCGAGTTCCGTGTCCAGACAGTCGGCGAGCGAATGGGCGGGATCCGTCGAGATCACCAGAACCTCGCGTCCGTGCGCGGCGGCACGCGCGGCGGTGGCCGCCGCGAGCGTGGTCTTGCCGACCCCACCCTTTCCGGTGAACATCAGAATTCGCAACTCAGGGCCTCGCCAACCGAGCTCGGGCGTGCGGCACGCGCCGGCGGGAAACTATTCGACGGACTCCACCCGACGCTTGAGCTCCTTCAGCGCTGTATCCATGATCATTTTTTCCGCCTTGCGCTTGAACATCCCGATCATGGGGATGGACAGGTCCACCGCGAGACTGTAGGTCACCTCGGTGCTTGCCGGCTCCAGCGGCCGCAGCGTGTAACTACCGCGCTGCGCCTTCTGGACCTGCCCCTCGACCAGGTCCCAGCTCACCGACAGGCCGTCGGCACTCCACTGGTAGGCGAGCTTGTAGGTGTCCTTGACCACACCGGCGTCCAGTACGAAGCGAACCCGCTCGGCGACCCCCTCGTCCGTCCGTGAGAGCACCTCTGTCTCCTTGACCGCCTCCGCCCACTCGGGGTAGGCGCCGAAGTCGGCGATCACGGCCATGATCTCAGTGGCCGGGGCCTCGATCACGATGGACTGGGTGGACTGGTCGACCATGCCGCGCAGATTACATGTCGGCCGTGCGGGCACCGGCACTGGCGGGAGAGGTGAAAGGTTCACCACCGCAGCACATAGGGCTGTCCCCGCTGCTTGAAGTGCCCCACGTTGACGCACTCGGTGGGGCCGACACGCGTGCGCGTGGCCAGTGGCTGGTGCACGTGACCGAACAGCGACCAGCGGGGCCGGTCGTGGCGGATCCGCCGCAACGCGCCGGAGGAGCCGTGCTCCGGTCTGCGCGCCACCACGTCGTAAACCAGTTCGGGGATCCGTGGCGGCACGTGGGTGCAGAGCACGTCGACCGGACCCATCCGGTCCAGCACCTCGTCGAACTCCGCCTCGGTACGCAGGTTCGGCACCCACGGCAGATCGCGCCGCAGCGTGCCGCCCGGTGGCAGCAGGGCACCACCCGCGAATCCGAACCGCAACCCGCCGATCTCGACGCTCTCACCGTCGAACGCCCGGACGCCGTCCCCGGTGAACTCGGGCCAGAGGGTCGGATCGTCCACGTTTCCCGCCGTGGCGTAGGTCGGAGCCGTCATCGCGGCGAACAGCTCGGCGTACTGCTGGCGGACCGCCTGGCGCACCACGGTGGCCGGTTCGGAAAGGCTCTCCCACAGCGAGCGCAGATAAGCACCGATCTCCGGTCCCCGGTTGTTCCGACGCAACCACGCGAAGTGCCCGACCTTCTCCCGCCCGAACACGGCACCGAGTATGCCCTTGTCATGGTCGAGATAGTCCACGAAATCGATCAGGTCACCGAGTACGATCAGCGCGTCGGCACCCTCTCCGGCCCGTTTGAGGTCCTCGACGTTTCCGTGCACATCCGAGACCACATGCACCCGCAAGTTGTCTCCGTTCGCCGCTGAGTCCGCTACCCGACCAACCTAACCGCCCGAGGTGTGCTCGAACGAACCAACCCGGGACGAACCGGACGCGCGCGGCGCGACGCTTGCGGCAACAATGCGGGATACGACACATTCCGGCCTCCCGGCACAATGTCGAGGGCACGGGGGGCTACCGCCCAGTAGCGCTCGGGGTTAGGTTGTCCATCACAATTTGGCGTGCTTTCGGAGGATGTAACGTGCGAGAGTTCAGCGCCCCCGCCACTGTCACGGTGGCCGCCGAGGAGAACCTCACCGACATGGTGTGGGCCAACGCCGAGCGATTCGGCGACGCGGTCGGCTTCCGTCGCAGGGTGGACGGCACCTGGGTGGATGTGACCACGGCCGAGTTCGCCGCGCAGGTGCTCGCGGTGTCCAAGGGGCTCATCGCGGCGGGTCTGCGACAGGGCGACCGAGTGGGCTTGATGTCACGAACGCGGTACGAATGGACCCTGTTCGACTTCGCGATCTGGTCGGCCGGTTGTGTGACCGTGCCCATCTACGAGACCTCCTCGGCGGACCAGATCGAGTGGATACTGAGCGATTCCGAGGCTCGCGCCCTGATCGTTGAGACGCCCGAGCACCGCGCCGAGGTGAACACGATCATCGGCAACGTCACGGGTGTGGAACACGTCTGGCAGATCGACGGGCCGGTCGAGGAGGACCGCTCCACGGCGGTGGCCGAGCTCACCTCCTCCGGCGCGGAGATCGAGGACGAACGAGTCCACGAGCGCAGGCGCTCCGTCGGCGCCGAGGACACCGCCACCCTGATCTACACCTCGGGCACGACCGGCAGGCCGAAGGGCTGCGTGCTGACGCACCGCAACATGCTCGCCGAGGTCCGCGGGGACCTCGACGCGTTCCCGCAGCTGATGCGGCCCGGGAACTCGATGTTGATGTTCCTGCCGATGGCGCACGTGCTCGCCAGGGCGATCTCCATATCCAGCGTCTACGCCCGGCTGACCCTGGGGCACACCAGCGACGTGAAGGATCTGGTCAACGACCTGGGCTCGTTCCGGCCGACCTTCGTGCTGGCGGTGCCGCGGGTCTTCGAGAAGGTCTACAACACTGCCAAGCAGAAGGCGCACAGCGAGGGCAAGGGCAAGATCTTCGACGCTGCCGAGGCCACCGCGGTGGCCTACAGTCGCGCCAAGGCCGAATCCAGCGGAGGCCCGGGGCTGGCGCTGCGGGCCAAGCACTTCGTGTTCGACAAGCTGGTCTACAGCAAGCTGCGTGCCTCGCTGGGAGGCCGCTGCGTCGCCGCGGTCTCGGGAGGTGCCCCGCTCGGCGAGCGGCTGACTCACTTCTACTTCGGTGTGGGAGTCCCGATCCTGGAGGGCTACGGCCTGACCGAGACCACCGCGGCGGCGGCGGTCAACGTGGAGGAGGACTACCGGATCGGCACGGTCGGCAAGCCCATCGCCGGAACCACGATCCGCATCGCCGAGGACGGTGAGGTGCTGGTCAAGGGCGACGTGGTCTTCCGGCGCTACTGGAACAACGAGGCGGCCACCGAGAACTCCCTCGAGGACGGCTGGTTCCACACCGGGGATCTCGGCTCGCTGGACAAGGACGGGTTCCTGCGCATCACCGGCCGCAAGAAGGAGATCATCGTCACCGCGGGCGGCAAGAACGTGGCACCGGCCGTGCTGGAGGACCACATCCGCGCCCACCCGCTGATCAGTCAGTGCATGGTGGTGGGTGACCAGAAACCGTTCATCGGTGTGCTGGTGACGCTGGATCCGGAGTTCCTGCCCTCCTGGCTGGCCGAGCGGGGGCGTCCCACGGACACCCCGGCGAGCGATCTCGCCGAGGACCCCGAGATGCGTGCCGAGGTACAGCGGGCTGTCGACGAGGCCAACCAGGCGGTTTCCAAGGCGGAGCGGATCAAGCAGTTCCGGATCCTGCCGAGGGACTTCGCCGAGGACCGGGGAGAGATGACCCCGAGCTTGAAGGTCAAGCGCAACAAGGTCGCCGAGAACTACGCGTCGGAGATAGCCGCCATCTACTCCTGATTGAAGTTCTCCGACCGGGTTGACGGGTCGCTCGTTCGAACGAAAAAGCGGGGCGGGGCACATCATCGGTGCCCCGCCCCGCTTCGTCCGTACCCGCCCGGCTTCGTCCGTCGCCGAAGGGGCGGCTTCCGGGTGAACGCGCCTCGGATCAGCCCACCACGCGACGCATCCGGTTGATCGGGGCGATGTCGCCGTAGGGAACCACCTTGACCACCTGGCCGCTGGTGGGCGCGTGCACGGCCTTTCCGTTGCCCACGTACATGGAGACGTGGCTGACCGGGCTGTAGTAGAAGATGAGATCGCCCGGCCGCAGCTGTGAGGCGGAGATCGGCTGCCCCACCTGCGCCTGGGCGCTGCTGGAACGCGGCAGATCCACCCCTGCCTGGGCGTAGGCCCAGTACATCAGGCCCGAGCAGTCGAACTGACTGGGTCCCTCGGCCCCGTACACGTAGGGCGATCCCTGCTTGCCCAGTGCCGCCTGCACGGCACCCGAGGCCGAACCGGCACCACCCGCGTACTCGTAGTTCGTCTGCCCGCCACCGGTGTAGGCCTGCTCCTCCTCGGCGGTCAGCGATTCGAGCTGCTCCTCGACCTCGGCGATCCGATCCTCCATCGCCGCCTTCTTCTCGGCGATCTCGTCCTGGAGCTTCTTCGCCTCGGCCTCGGCCTTGGCCGCTTGGTCCTTGGCCTGCTGGGCACGCTTCTTGGCGGCCTCGGCCCGCTGGGTGGCCTCGGAGAGCTCCGAGACCGCGTTCTGCTTGTCGCGGGCGAGTTCATCCAGGATGGACGCCCGGTCGAGGAAGGCGTCCGGCGACTCGCTCGACAGCAGCGCGGAGATCTGGTTCATCCTGGAGCCCTGGTAGACGGACTTGGTCAGTTCGTCCACCTTGCCGCGGAAGCGCTCCTCCTTGGCGTGGGCCTGCTGGAGGGTCTTCTTCGCTTCGGCGGCCTTTTTCTCGGCCTTCTCCAGATCGGCCAGGCGAGCCTCGTGGTCGTCCTTGGCCCGCTTGTACTTCTCGGTGAGCTTCTCCGCCTTGTGGGAGAGGTCCTGCAGCTGCTGGAGCGCCTCGGAACTGTTTTCGGGAAGTTCGGGGTCCGCCATGGCGGGTGCGGAGCTCACGGTGACGGCGGTGGCAACCGCCGTGGCCGTCAGTGCTCCCCGCATCGAGCGTTTGAGTGCGTGCGAGGCCACGTCGCGCATTGCTCCTTCGTCCACTCGGTCGCCTTCCGGGAGAACACTTCCACGGCGGACGCTGGAATCCATCGGCGACGGCGGGCACGCGAGAACGACGTGCCGGCGCACCACCACGGTGCGGGCCGTTCGAGCCGACGGCGCGTCCGGGAGGGTTCCCGGGCCGGCTCCCCCGACGAGCCGATCAGGCGACAACTCCGCGGAGCCGCCCGGTTTGGGCAACTGATCGCCGCGAAGTCTCGGTTAGGTTACGAGAGGTCGCCCGCACAGTCCAGAGCGGGGGGCGTAATACGACAGAATGTGATCGATTCATCTGACCGAGTGAGATTTTGCGCCACTGAACTTCCGGGCGGCGTCAATTTCTCGCGAAATCGCCGCGCCGCCGATGCCAGCGGCACCCACTCACCATCCGGCTGACCGCTCCGGTAAGAGGAATCACCATCGTGCGAGGTCAGAGTGGATTGACGCGCTCCAGGAGCGTGGCGGACGCCACGGCGTAAGCTCCCCTCCTACGCACCGAGGTGACCACTTCACGATCGGAGGTGGCCACCACGATCTGCCGTCCGGCGGGTTCGGCGTCGACCAGATCGCGAATCACGTCATCGGCCTGGACCTCGGGCTCGCTGAACAGCACCCGCACCCCGCGCGGCCCCGTCCTGGGGACCGAGACGACGTTGGCACCGTCGAAGACGACGGTCACCTCGGCGCCCGATCTGGCCGCCAGCACGGCCAGCTGGTGCGCCAACCGGTCACGCTGCTCGGCCAGCGGGATGTCCGGATAACCGGTCTTGGTGACGTTGTAACCGTCCACGACGAGGTGCACCGCGGGCAGCGCCAGCAACCGGTCCAGCGCGGTGGCATCCGGCACGTCCGCCGTGACGGCGGTGTGGGCCCGAACCCCACCCACGGTTTCCGCGGGCAGGGGGCCGCCACCGGCTTGTCCTCGTCTGGTGGGGCCGAGCTCACGCCGCAGACCGGCGATCGATCCCTCCAACGTGTCCAGCAACAACGCCAACCTGACCTCGTCCCCTCGCCTGGCCTCACGGGCGGACTGCTGCGCGGTCGCGGCCTCGCGGTCGAAACGCTCGGCCCTGGCACGCTCGTCGGCCGCCCTGGCCCGGTCCCGGTCCCGCTCCGCGGCGAGGTCGGCCAGTTCGCGGTCCTTCTCCTCGACCACCCGCTCCAGTTCGGCGGTGAGCCGCGCCACCTCGTCCTTCTGCTCCTTCAGCCGAACGCCCTGCTGGCGCAGTCGGTTGCGCAGCCGGTCGGCATCGGAGCTGTTGTGCTGTTCGGCCGAGCGCGCGAGCCGGTTGGCCTCGTCGAGCTCACCGCGCAGCCGCTCGTTGTCGGTCTCGAGTCTCTCCGCACGCGACACCGCGGCGTCGTGCCGCTCGCGCAGCTTCCCGTGCTCCACGCGGTGACCGATGAGCTCGACGTAGTGAGCAGCGGTGACGCTGTTGAGCAGTACGGCCGCCGTGGCCGCCCCCAGCGGGTCCGCCTGCTGCTGCAGCAGCGCCGCCGGCTGTTTCCTGCGGCACCAGTCCACTACCGCCGCGCGGAACACCGACGAGTCCCGCATCGCCACCAGCAGATCCGACTGTCCGAGTTTGGCGCGCTTCGCGGCGGCGAACCGCATGACGGGACGCAACCGCATCGGAACGTCACCGGGGCGCATGCCACCCAGTGCGGCAGCGGCCAGCTCGGCTATCCGGCCCCGCAACGGCCCGGGGAGTTCGTCCCAGTCGACGGACGGCTCCTCGTGACTCACGGTGAGGTCACTCGCCGTCTCGGGACCCTCGTTGGCTGCTTGGGGGTCGACGTTGTCGCCCGATGTCGGCGGTATCACTCTTCCAGGCTAAGTGCTGCCCGTGTGGATGCCCGCATCCGGCGGTTTCCCGTGTCGTGTTGCGCTGCTGCCGAGGTTCTCGGCACGCACTCCGGATTCCCCACTCGGCGGGAACGGAACGCGGCCACAACGCTCCACCACTTCCGGGCCCGGAAAACCACGCCGGTCCTCGAACTCCGGGAACGGCCTGCCCACCGGCTCCCGCACTGGAGGGCATACCGTCGTAGTCGATGAGCCGGTTGCCGCAGGACCCGCAGCTGTCCTTCGACGAGCTGGGACAGCCGCTGCGGGACGTCAGTTTCGTGGTACTGGACCTGGAGACCACGGGCGGTCGCGGTTCCTCGGACCAGATCACCGAGATCGCGGCGGTCAAGGTACGTGGTGGGGAAACCGTCGGCGAGTTCTCCACCCTGGTCAATCCCGGGCGGCCGATCCCGCCCGGCATCGTGTCCATCACCGGCATCACCGACGAGATGGTCGCCGACGCACCCGCTGTCACCTCGGTGCTTCCCTCCTTTCTGGAGTTCTGCGCGGGAAGCACACTGGTGGCACACAACGCGAGCTTCGACACCGGATTCCTCCGGGCCGCGTGCGAACGCGCTGAACTGCACTGGCCCAAACCACCGGTGGTGTGCACGGTCCGGTTGTCCCGTCGGATGCTCTCCCGCGAGGAGACACCGAATCACAAGCTCGCGACGCTCGCCCGCGTGCTCGGCGCGCGAACCGCGCCGCGACACCGCGCACTGGACGACGCACGGGCCACCGTGGACGTGTTGCACGCCCTGCTGGAGCGGGTCGGCACACACCACGTGTACTCCCTCGAGGACCTGCTCGACTACCTGCCGGAAGTGACCCCGCCGCAACGGCGCAACCGCACGCTGGCCGAGGGGCTGCCGGACACACCCGGCGTTTACCTCTTCCGCGGCCCGAACGAGGAGGTGCTCTACATCGGCACCGCCACGAACCTGCGCAGACGGGTGCGCCAGTACTTCACGGCGGGAGAACGACGCGCTCGGATCCGCGAAATGGTCGCGCTGGCACACCGGGTCGAACACGTGGAGTGCGCGCACGCGCTGGAAGCCGAGGTTCGGGAGCTGCGGCTGCTGGAAGCGCATCAGCCGCGCTACAACCGGCGGTCCAAGTTCCCACGAGCGGTCTGGTGGGTCTCGCTGACCGACGAGGTGTTCCCCCGGCTGACCATCACCCGAAAACCGAGGCCCGCCGCACTGGGTCCGTTCCGCGGCAGGAACACGGCCAGGAACGCGGTGGAGGCGCTGCAGGACGCCACACGGTTGCGCGGCTGCACCGACCGCATTCCGGTGTCGGGTTCCCGACAGCACCCCTGCGCCGCCTACGAGATGGGGCGCTGCGGGGCACCGTGCGTCGGCCACGAGGGGGTGGCCGAGTACGAAGCACACGTGGTGCCGGTACGGGAGGTGCTGTCCGGCAGCGGCGACTCCGCGCTGCGACGGCTGCGGGCGACGATCGGGGAACTCGCCGCGGCACAGCGCTTCGAGGACGCGGCGACGCATCGGGACAGGTTGGTCGAGCTCGTCCGGACCCTGGACCGCGGGCAGCGGCTGGCCGCGCTGGCGGCGATACCGGAACTCGTGGCGGCACGGCCGGACGGCTCCGGTGGCTGGCTGTTCGCGGTGGTGCGGCACGGCAGGCTGGCCTCGGCCGGAACGGCTCCGCGCGGGACCGCACCCATGCCGGTCGTGGACCGGCTCCAGGCCGCGGCGCAGACCGTGTTGCCGGGGCCGGGCCCGCTGCGCGACGCCCCGGTGGACGAGCTGGGGGCGGTGTACCGCTGGCTCACCGCCGAGGACTCCCGCATGGTGCGCTGCGAGATCCCCTGGGCCGAACCCGCCGGTGCCGCGGGAAGCTGGCGTGAGTGGGCGAAAGCGGCAGCGGGTGCACGTACCCCCTACGAAGGTGCGGACTGACCCGAACTCAGGAGTCCTGTTCGGACAGATCACCGCTGGTGACCACTCGCGTCGGACGCAGGGACACCGCCAGCTGGCCGGGCCCCGCGATCTTGCCCGCCACTCGCTCCACTTTGCCCTCGGCCACGTAACGGGCGGCGACCGCGGTGGCGACCCGGAGTACCTCACCGTGTTCCGCCGTGGTCTCGGCGGTGCCCTGAACCTGCACGAAGGTACGGCCGCTCTGCTCGTCGACGCACATCGTCAGCCGCGGATCCCGCGCTATGGCCGTCCCCTTGGCACTGTCGGCGGCGGTGTTGAACACGATCCGGTCGCCGTCCACGGCGAACCACACCGGCACCACCAGCGGCCTGCCGTCGGCACCCAGGTAACCGACCTTGCCGGTACGTCCCCCTTCGTCGAGGAAGGAACGAACCCTGCCCGAAGTGATCGTCGTCATGATTCCCACGGTAGTGCCACGGCACGACTCGGGCACGCCGCACGGCGGCGGGTTCGGACAAGAGGGTCCGGACGAGAAACGTCCCGGGGGTGCGGGAACCACCCCCGGGACGGGTACTCACGGATTCAACGCCGCGAGCTCACTCCTCCGGTTCGCGAGCCTTGCCACCGACGAGCTCGCCCCGCTCGGATTCCTCCGACTCCACGGACTCCACGGACTCCTCCTCCGAGGTGACCGCGTGCTCCTTGGCCCGAGCGTGCTCCAGCGCGGCGGTCTCGACCGAGGGGTCCGGCTTGAGCCAACCGCCCTCGACGGGCTTGCCCGCGGCACCGAGCTTGTTCATCTTCTTCGGCACCGGCGCACCCTGGTACTCCAGCTCCTCCGGGTGGCCGTGGTCGTCCACCGGACCGAGCGGCTGGTGCACCTCGACGAACTCACCGTGCGGCAGCCGCTTGATGATGCCGGTCTCGATGCCGTGCTCCAGCACCTGGCGGTCGGACTTCTGCAGCCCGATACAGATGCGGTAGGTGATGAAGTAGGCGATGGGTGGAGCGACCAACAGCCCGATCCTGCCGATCCAGGTCATCGCGTTCAACGAGATGTCGAACATGAACGCGATGATGTCGTTGGCACCCGAGATCATCAGGACCGAGAAGAACGTCAGCGCCATCATGCCCAGGCTGGTGCGCACCGGAACGTCACGCGGACGCTGCAACAGGTTGTGGTGCGCCTCGTCCCCGCTGAGCTTGCGCTCGATGAGCGGGTAGGCGAGCGCCACGGTGAATATCATCCCCATGAACAGCACAGTCGGGAAGAACACCGCGGGGATCGTGTACTCGCCCCACAGGTAGACCTCCCAGGCCGGCCACAGTCGACTGGAACCGTCGGTCCAGATCATGTACCAGTCGGGCTGCGAAGCCGCCGAGACCTGCGAGGCGTTGTACGGACCCAGGTGCCAGATCGGGTTGATCTGGAAAACGCCGCCCATGATGGCGGTCACACCGGTGACGACGGCGAAGAAGCTGCCCGCCTTGGTCGCGAACACCGGCAGGATCCGCACGCCGACGACGTTGGTCTCCTTGCGGCGCACGCCGGGGAACTGGGTGTGCTTCTGGTACCAGACCAGCGCCAGGTGCACCGCGATCAACCCGAGGATGATCCCGGGCAGCAGGAAGATGTGCATCATGTAGAAGCGCGGGATCAGCTCGGTACCGGGGAACTCCCCGCCGAACAGGATCCAGTGGATCCAGGTACCGACGACGGGGATGGACATGGTGATCCCCGAGGCGATCCGCACACCGGTGCCGGACAGCAGGTCGTCCGGCAGCGAGTAGCCGGTGAAGCCCTCGAACATGCCGAGGATGAACAGCAGGATGCCGATCATCCAGTTGGTCTCCCTGGGACGCCGGAAAGCGCCGGTGAAGAAGATCCGCAGCATGTGGGCCACGATCGAGGCCATGAACAGCAGCGCTGCCCAGTGGTGCACCTGCCTGGCGAACATCCCGCCACGCACCTCGAAGGAGATGTCCAGTGCGCTGGCGAACGCGCGGGACATCTCGATGCCGCGCAGGTTGGTGTAGGCCCCCTGGTACTGCACCTCGGCCATCGACGGGTCGAAGAAGAACGCCAGGTAGGTACCGGTCAGCAGCAGCAGGACGAAGGTGTAGAGCGCCACCTCGCCGAGCAGGAACGACCAGTGCGTCGGGAAGACCTTGTTGATCTGCCGACGAAGGCCCGGCGCTACCTGGAACCGTTTGTCGACCTCGTCGGCCTGCTGACCGGCGGCACGCTGCAACGCACCTTCCGACTTGGTCGGGGTAGTGATCGAACTCATGAATTCCGCTCCCAGTAAGCCGGGCCGATCGGCTCGATGAAGTCGCTTCGCGCCACGAAGTACCCTTCCTCGTCCACGGTGATCGGCAGCTGCGGCAGCGCCCGTGTCGCCGGCCCGAAAACAGGCTTGGCGTAGCTGTTGGCCACGTCGAACTGCGACTGGTGGCAGGGGCAGAGCAACCGGCCGGTCTGCGCCTCGTACAACGAGGTGGGGCAGCCCAGGTGGGTACAGATCTTCGAGTAGGCGTAGTAGTCGCCGTAGTTGAAGTCTTCCTGGCCCTTGCGCTCCACCGGTGAGTCACCCGGCCGCAACCGGATCAACATGGTCGGATTGTCGGAACGACGCAACGCGTGCAACAGCGCTTCCTCATTGTGCCGTTCGGACTCGCGGAACGGAAAGACCGTCTCGAAACCGCCCGGCGAGAGGTCCTGCGGTCGCACCAGCGAGATGTCGTGCGGATCGCCGGTGTTGCGCCGCAGGTAGACCTTCTCGCCGTTGGTCTGCAACCAGCCGGTGTGTTGCAGCGAGTCCGCACCGGTCTCCGCCCAGGGATTCTTGACCATGCCGCCGAGCACGAGCACCCCGGTTCCCAGCCCGAAGGCCCCCGCGCCGAAACCAGCGGTCCGCTTGATCATGGAACGACGTGCGATGGTGCTGCGGTTTCCCGCGTCCGCGAGCTCCGCGACGGTGGTCTGCCGGTCCAGTTCGGAGGAACCGTGCCCGTCGTGTCGCTGCTGCACAGCCGTCTCGTGCGGCATGAACTTCTTGGAGTACAGGATGGCGCCGATACCCACCGCCAGGATCGACAACCCGAGGAAGAAACCGATCAACGGGTTGTACAGCGAGTACAGGAAGTGTCCCCGCTCGTCGACCAGCGGATTGACGTAGCGCCACGGCCAGAAGATGAACACGCCGATGAAGGCCAGTGCCGACAGTCCGGCCAGGGAGAACCAGGCCGCCACCGCGCGCTCGGCGCGCCGCTCGGCGCGGGTCCCCTTGACCGGCCACGGGTCCGGGTACTCGACGAGCTCGACGTCGTCCTGGGCCAGTCCGAGCCGGACCTTCTCGTCCCTGCTCATCTCCGCGAGTTCGGCGTCCGTCGGGTTGGCGCCCTCGTTCCCGACCGCTCGCTCGCCGGAGGTGTGTTCCTCGTCGTGCTGTCCGCTGCTGTGTTCGCTCATATCCCGCTCACTCATGCCCTGGCTCCGATCCACAGCGTGAGGCCGACGAGACTACCCAGCCCGATGACCCAGGCCACGACCGTCTCCGGGCCGGGCCCGTAACCGCCGAGCGCGTTGCCGCCGGGGTTGTTGTTGCCGTCGGTCACCGACTTCACGTAGGCGATGATGTCCTTCTTCTCGTCGGGTGTGAGCTGGCGCTCGGAGAACTTGGGCATGTTCTCCGGGCCGGTCTCCATCGCCTCGTAGATCTGCTGCTCGGACGCGGGATCCAGGTTCGGGGCGTACTTGCCCGACGAAAGCGCGATACCGCGTCCGGTGAAGTTGTGACAGGAAGCGCAGTTCAGCCGGAACAACTCCGCACCACGTGCGGGGTCGTCCCCCTGGAGCTGCTCGCCCGTTTCCGCCGGCTGCTCGGGTCCACCGCCGACGGCCTGCGCGTACGCGGCCAGTGCCTGGATCTCCTTCTCGGAGTACTTCGGAGGCTTGCGCTGCGCCTGTGCCTCCTGCCGCATCAGCGGCATCCGACCACTGGAGACCTGGAAGTGCACGGCCGCACCACCGACACCGATCAGGCTGGGGCCCCGATCCTCAACGCCCTGCAGGTTCTCGCCGTGGCAAGTGATGCAGGCATTGTTGTAGAGCTCCTTACCCTGCCTGATCAGTGCCGGGTCCTCGGCCGCGGTGGCGGTCTGCGGCTCGGGGAGCAGCAGGCTGTACAGGCCGCCCGCAGCCACCAAGGCGATCCCGAGCGCCAGCACACCCGAAAGCCGTCGCCGGAACTTGGAACCCGCGCGGTTGCGTTTCTTGTTGGTGGTCATGAGTGCGCAAAACCCTTGCTGTCATGTTCGGGGTGGTTCAGCGGCAACAACATCACGCTTGACTTCTCGCCTAGCTGCCTACCCATGGCTCTGTCGCGACATACTCGCCGCCGCGTCACGGCACCAGGTAGATGACCATGAACAGGCCGATCCACACGATGTCGACGAAGTGCCAGTAGTACGACACGACGATCGATGCCACCGCCTGGGCCGGTGTGAACTTGCTCATCCTGGTACGGATCATCAGGATCACGAAGGCGACCAGTCCGCCGATCACGTGCAGACCGTGGAAGCCCGTGGTCATGTAGAACACCGTGCCGAACGCCGAGCTGGCCATCGTGGTGTGGTGCTCGGTGATCAGCGTGTGGTACTCACCCGCCTGGCCCAGCACGAAGATGGTGCCCATGGCGAGCGTGAGCATGTACCAGCGGCGAAGGCCGTAGACGTCACCGCGCTCCGCCGCGAACACACCCCACTGGCAGGTGAACGAGGAGGCCACCAGAATCACAGTGAAGGGTAGGGCGTAGGCCACGTTGAGTTCGGAGGGCGGCGGCGGCCAGGGTCCCTCGTTCTGGGCCTTCACCGTGAAGAACATGGCGAAGAGCCCGGCGAAGAACATCAGCTCGCTGGCCAACCAAACGATGGTGCCCACGCTGACCATGTTCGGTCGGTTCAGCGAGTGCACGCGTTGACTGATTGAGGGCGCTGCCGTTGTCACGCGACGCATTATGTCGCGGACGATTTCGGGACGCCCGGTCGGGTCCGTCGCAACCCCGTTCGCCTACTACGAGATCGACGGGAGGTTACCCCGCGTGAGCATTCGCGGTGGTCTGTCGCGACTGTTGCGCACGTGGCGCGGCAGTCGGGAACCGGCATGGCCCACTCCGGACGATCCGGAGCTGACGGTGGTGGTGGAAGCGACCGACGAGACGGAGTCGGCCTCCACGGTATTGGCCCGTTCACCTGCGTGGATCCCGGAATTTCCCGTTGTGCTGCGCTACCGGATCGCGGTCGGCTCCGCCGCCGCGCCCGAACTCCGCGAGCCCCTCGAGGCCGAGGGTTGGCTACTGCGCACCGAAACGACGACGCGAGGTTCGGGCGACGCGTCCGCCTCGGAATCCACGATGCTCGTCGCGCAGTGTGTTCGCCGGATAGACGCGATGACGTGCGCCAGAGAGAGCTCCCGGATGGTGGGACTGGCGCAGCGACACGGCGGGCACCTGGCCGGATGGCAGGCGTTGCAGCCGCCGAACGAGAGTGATCGATCACGTCAGTGAGGTGTATTACCCTCCGGAGCGGCGTTACGGATACGATACGAGCACTCGTGACTACCCGACACGAACCGCCCCGTCCGTGCGGGCCGCACCGGCAGCCAAGGAGTGCCCATGAGCACATCGACGAGCAACGTCCTCGTGTTCAGCCACCGCCAGGAAGTCCGTGAGGCGATCATCACAGCCATCGGGCGTCGCCCCTCCCCCGATATCCGAAGCGTGCACTACATTGAGGCATCGACGGTGGCCGAAGTGATCGGCGAGGTGGACGCGGGCAACGTGGATCTCCTGATTCTCGACGGTGAGGCGCAGCCCACCGGAGGTATGGGAGTGTCGCGGCAGCTGAAGAACGAGCTCACCTCCTGCCCGCCGACGGTGGTCACCGTACGACGCAAGGACGACCGGTGGCTGGCGACCTGGTCCCAGGCGGACGCGGTACTGGTCCACCCGCTCGACCCGTTGACGGCGGCAGAGTCGGTGGCCGAGGTGCTGCGCGCCCACGCCCTGCCCACCGCCGGCGGCTGATACGGACTTTCGAGGACGCCACGTGCAGACAGCGACAACGACCTGGCCCGACCTGCTGAACCGGCTCGTCTCCCGCGAGGACCTCTCGGTCGCCGAGACCTCCTGGGCCATGGACCAGGTCATGACCGGCGAAGCCACTCCAGCCAGGGTCGCGGCGTTCGCGGTCGCGCTGCGCGCCAAGGGTGAGAGCTCTTCCGAGATCATCGGAATGGCCGACACGATGCTCTCGCACGCACGGCAGCTCGACCTCTCCACTCGTGCCGTCGACGTGGTGGGCACCGGCGGCGATCGTGCGGGCACGGTGAACATCTCCACGATGACCTCGATCGTGCTGGCCGCGTGCGGCAGCACGGTCGTAAAGCACGGTAACCGCGCGGCCTCGTCGAAGTGCGGCACCGCCGACGTGCTCGAAGAGCTCGGTGTGGCGATCGACCTGCCTCCCGAGGGCGTCGAGCGATGTGTGACGGAGCTGGGGATCGGATTCTGCTTCGCGGGGCTGTTCCACCCCGCTTTCAAGCACACCTCCGCTCCCCGCCGGGAAATCGGCATTCCCACCGCGTTCAACGTGCTCGGCCCGCTGACCAATCCGGCCCGCCCCACCAGTGGTCTGATCGGGTGCGCGGACCGCGGACTGGCACCGGTCATGGCCGAGGTGTTCGCCCGACGCGGCCACTCGGTACTGCTGGTCAGCGGGGACGACGGGATGGACGAGATCACCACGACGACGACCAGCACGGCCTGGATCATCGGCGAGGGCACCGTCCGGGATGCGCGGATCGACCCCACCGCGTTGGGTCTGTCGTTGACCGAGCCCGAACAGCTGCAGGGGGGTGACGCGACGGTGAACGCCGGAGTGGTCCGTGACCTGCTGAACGGCACCCGAGGCCCGGTCCGGGACGCGGTACTGCTGAACACCGCGGGGGCCATCGCCGCCTACGAGGGGCCCATCACCGATCTGAACGGAAAGCTGGCCGAGGGAATCGAGCGCGCCGCCGAGGCCATCGACTCCGGCGCCGCCGCACGGCTGCTCGGCTCCTGGAGGGAACTCTCCGGAAAACTGCGGGAGCACGGGTGAGCGCGAACGAATCCGTGCCCCGGCAGCACTACCCCGACGAGACCGGCTGCTCCGATCGGCTGGTCGTGGCGCAGCTGAGCGATCCACACCTGGACGGCGGCGAGCACAGCACCGCCCGCTTCGAGCGGGTGCTGGACCACTTGCGAAAGCTGCGCGGGGCGCTCGACGCGATGGGATAACCGGTGACGTAGCCGACAACGGTGCCGCGGCGGAGTACCGGCGGGCCACCGAACTGTTCGAGCTGCCCTTTCCGGTGTTCAGCTGCCCGGGCAACCACGACGATCGGGCCGCCTACCGTGAGTCGCTGCTCGGTGAACCCGGCGCCACGACACCGATCAACCGGGCACACCGCGCGGGCGGAGCGCTGTGGGGATCGTGTCGGGGCTGAAACTGCCCTGGGAGGACGAGAGGGTGTTGGACCAGGGGGTACCCGCCGGGGATGGCGTTCCACGTCCTCGAGAACGGCACCCTGACCACGCACTACCGCTATCTCACCTGACCGGGGCACCGGCCGGACCGAACACTCGACCAGTCGCGAGCCCAGCCGTCCGAGTTCGGAACTCGCACACCGAACTGTCCGGCGTTCCCGGCACCGGACACCCGACCCTTCACAGGCCGAGCCCCATCACTCACACGACTCGCACCGGGGCGGGTTCTCTCGTGGTGCTCTCGCGAGGAAGGCCCGACGTTGTGTAGGTGCCTACCCGATGTCGGACCTCCCCGCAGCGAGAGCCCGCGAGAGGTTCCGCCAAGGAACCGACTTGGCAAACCGACCGGAAGAACCCGGTTTCAGGAATCCAGGCCGATGGAGAAGGCGTCCTCGGAGTCCTGCTTCGAGTACGAGCGGAACGCGATGTGGGTGTCGGTGTCCACCACTCCGTCGACCTTGTTGATCGCGCCCGGCACGATCTCGGCGATCCGCTCGTGCTCGGACGCACGGATCACGGCGATCAGGTCCACGTCGCCCGCGCAGGAGTAGACCTCGGTGACACCGTCGATGTCGGCGATCTCCTGCGCGGCCTCCGTCAGACGATCAGCGGCGGTTTGGATCAACACGAACGCGGTAATCACGGTTGCGGACCTCCTGCGGCGGCAGCTCGGCTCCCTCGCGTCGGCCGGACGCGCGGGAGCGTACTCGGGCTCACTCGTGGTTGGGGCCGGTGTGGTACTCGAAGACGAGCCCGGAGACGGTGATCAGTACCGCGCCCGCGCTGAGCACGATCATCCAGACGTGGCCGAAGGCCAGGGCCACACCGGTCAGGGCCGAGGCCGCGGCCAGCCCGAAGGGCCAGTAGCTGCCGGGACTGAAGAACCCGAGGTCACCGGCACCGTCACTGATCTCGGCCTCCTCACGGTCCTCCGGACGCAACTCGATGCGGCGAGCGACGAACTGGAAGTAGCTGCCGATCAGCAGTGACAGCGCACCGACCAGGATCAGCGCCACCGTCCCCACCGGTTCCTTGGCCCAGAGCCCGTAGACCAGAGCCGACAGGAAGAAGAAGAAGGTAATGATGTTGAAGATCTTGGCTTCGACCCTCATGGAGTCCTCACTCTCACCCCGTACGCCGCGTCCGGCGCACTCGTGTGACCTGGTTTCCCGTCGACACCGTCAGTTGCCCGCGCCGACGGCCTGACCATCCTGCTGCGGAGTCGAGCTCTGCCGATCCGGATCGAACGGGATGGTCGTCACCGAGTTCGGGTTGCAGAGCTCACCGCAGTCCATCTCGGTCAACGCCTCGGCCGTGGTGTAGGGCTGGCCCGTGCTCGGGTTCACCTGCGTACGCAGGTCCATGAAGCGCTCGAACTTGTCCGGTGAGAGCGCACGCACCTCGAAGTTCATCATCGAGTGGTAGGTACCGCACAGTTCGGCGCAGCGTCCGACGAACGACCCCTCACGGTCGATCGTGTTCTGGAAGACGTTGTCCTGGTTGTTCTTGTCCGGGTGCGGGAAAGTGTCCCGCTTGAAGTGGAACTTGGGGACGAAGAACGAGTGGATGACGTCCTTGGAGCTGAGCCGGTACTCGACGTTGGAGTCGGTCGGCAGCACCAACAGCGGCGTCCAGTTGGTCGTGCCGACGGTGTTGACCGCTTCACCGTCCGGGGTGGTGTACCCCGGGTAGCGGAACTCCCAGTTCCACTGGAACGAGATCACGTCAACGGCGACGTCCGGTTCCTCCTCTGCCTGCACCTCCTGCTGCGTCGTGGCAGTGAAGTAGAACAGCACGACGACCATCACGAAGGGGATGACCGTGTATATGATCTCGAGCGGGTTGTTGTACTGGAACTGACGAGGCAGCTCGTCACTCTTCTTGCGGTGGAATGCCACCGTCCAGAAGATCAGTCCCCACACGAGCACACCAACCGCGAGAGCCGCGATCACCGACCAGGTCCAGAGCTGGCGCATCGACTCGGCGTCACTGGTGACACCGGTGGGCCAGCCGAACCGCAGGACCTGGTCAGGGGAGCAGCCCGTGGCCACGACACACACCAAGCCGACCAGTCCACCGACCTTGACCAGCCGTGGCACTCGGGTCCCGTCCTTCAGGGCCACTGCGCGACGCCTCCTCCATGTGAAACTCACCGGCACGGCGCTGGCGTTGATCCCCGCCTCGCGTTCGGGGCGGAAGATCGGCCGCCGGAATACTGTAGCGACCCTAGCCCAGTAGTAGCCGCGATACTGCTCCGGGGTCACGACACCGCCCGAATCATGGTCGTGCCCGTGACCGAAGATCACCAGTCAGTCATCCGGCCGTACGACGCGCGGTGAACACCGGGCGCCGTCGACCGGAGCACCGGCACAATGAACCCGTGCGTGCGGTTCGCCCGCAGGCGCACGGCATACTGTAGAACCGGATCACCCCCTATTGGGCTTGAGCGAAACCCGACAACCCGCGACACGAGAGGTGCGCGAGACGCGTGTGCGGCCTGCTTGGACTGGTTTGTCCCACCGAAGAGAACGCAAGCAACGCAACGAACGCGGTGGCCAACGCGCTGCCGTGTCAGCGGCACCGAGGACCGGACGAGAGTGACACGTGGCAGGGCGGCGAGGTCGTCTTCGGTTTCAACCGCCTGTCGGTCATCGACGTCGAGCATTCGCACCAGCCGCTGAGCTGGGGGCCGCCGGAATCACCGGGCAGGTACACGATCCTGTTCAACGGTGAGATCTACAACTACCTGGAACTGCGGGCCGAGCTGACCGAGCAGTACGGCGCCGCGTTCAACACCGACGGGGACAGCGAGACGATCATCGTCGCCTACCACTACCTCGGGACTTCGATGGTGGGTCGGCTGCGCGGGATGTTCGCGTTCCTGATCTGGGACAACGACCGGCACGTGGTGTTCGGCGCCAGGGATCCCTTCGGGATCAAGCCGATGTACTACGCGACCGGCCCCAACGGGGTCGGTTTCGCCAGTGAGAAGAAGAGCCTGCTGCACCTCGCGGCGACGCTGGGGATCAACGAGGACGTCGACCGGCGTTCGCTGCAGCACTACCTGCTGCTGCAGTACGTGCCGGAGCCGGAATCGCTGCACCGTTCGATCAGGCGGATCGAGTCGGGTACCTCGTTCACCGTGGCCCCGGGTGGGCAGCTGGTCACCGAGCGGTACTTCTCCCCCAACTTCACCTCGCGTGAGATTCACAACGACGGCGAGGCCAATCGGCTGCACAACGAGATCGTCGACGTGATGCGCGACTCGGTGGCCAAGCACATGCGTGCCGACGTCACCGTCGGTGCCTTCCTCTCCGGCGGAATCGACTCGACGGCGATCGCCGCGCTGGCCAAGGAGCACAATCCGGACCTGATCACGTTCACCACCGGGTTCGAGCGGCAGGGCTACTCGGAAGTGGACGTGGCCGCGGAATCGGCGGCGGCCATCGGGGTGAAGCACGTCGTGCGTACGGTCTCCGCGGAGGAGATGATGCGGACGCTGCCGCTGATCATCTGGTACCTGGACGATCCGGTGGCGGACCCCGCGCTGGTTCCGCTGTGGTTCATCGCCAGGGAGGCGCGCAAGCACGTCAAGGTCGTGCTCTCCGGAGAGGGCGCCGACGAACTGTTCGGCGGGTACTCGATCTACCGGGAACCGCTCTCGTTGGCCCCGTTCGAGCGGGTCCCCGGATCCGTGCGCAAGGTGATGGGTCGGGTCTCGACCGCGATTCCGGAGGGGGTCCGCGGCAAGGACCTGCTCCGGCGGGGCGCGCTGCCGTTGGAGGAACGCTACTACGGCAACGCCCGGATCTTCCGCGACGACGAGTTGCGGAACCTGCTGCCGGACTACGACCCGCACGTTTCGCACACCGACGTGACGGCGGCGGCCTACCGGACCTCGCAGGGCTGGGACCCGGTGACCCGGATGCAGCACGTGGACCTGTTCACCTGGTTGCGGGGGGACATCCTCGTCAAGGCCGACAAGGTAACCATGGCCAATTCCCTGGAGCTGCGGGTTCCGTTCCTCGACAACGAGGTGTTCCGCACGGCGAGCACGATCCCGCTGGAACAGAAGATCACCAAGGACACCACCAAGTACGCGCTGCGCCGTGCGCTGGCCAAGGTGGTTCCCGGCCACGTGCTCAACCGGCGCAAGCTCGGTTTCCCCGTCCCGATCCGACACTGGTTGCGAGACGAGATGCACGACTGGGCACGCGACATCATCAAGGAGTCCCAGACCGACGCCCTGCTGAACAAACCGGCGGTGCTGCAGCTGCTGGAGGAGCACCGTTCCGGAGTGCTGGACCACAGTCGCAGGCTGTGGGCGCTGCTGGTGTTCATGATCTGGCACGGGATATTCGTGGAGAACCGGCTCACGCCCCAGGTGCCGGAGCCCCACTACCCCGTGAAGCTTTAGTAAATCTCTGGCGGCCCGGTTTTCCTAGCCGATCCCGTGGCGGAACCTCTGGCACGGCTCTCGCCGCGGGGAGGCCCGACATCGGGTAGCGACCTGCACGACGTCGGGCCTTCCTCGCGAGAGCCGCACCGGAGAACCCGCGGCGGTGCCACTGCGAGGGTGGTCGGAGTGCGGCCTACGAGGCTGGTCGGTTCGGCACCGCGTCTTAGCGGCGCGTCGATTTCTCGAGAAATCGACGCCCGTAGGGGCGCACCGCCGCAGTGGTGGCCCGTCGATTTCTCGAGAAATCGACGCGGGCGGGCAGTCGAGTGGCGGTGCTCAGCCGCCGGTCGGGGTCGGCGTCGCGGTGCTCCGGTCCGGCGCGGCGGCGGGAAGAATGTCGTGCCAGCGGTTGAAGACGTTGTCCGGGTCGTACTCCGCCTTGACCCGTGCGAGTCGCCGGTAATTGTCGTCGCCGTAACCGGCCACCACCCGGTCGTGCCCCTCATCACCGATGAAGTTGAGGTAGACCGCTCCGGTGGTCCATGGCCGCATGTCCTCGCGGAGCTCGCGGACCCAGCGGATGGCTCGCTCATCGGTGGCGGCGTCCGACCACAACCCGAGCGGGTGCACCACCCACGGAACCGCACGGTCGGACATCGCCGCGCCCACCCCGTTGGCCGACACCGCGCCACCCCACGGCAACAACGCGTGCTGTGCCGGGGACGGCACCGGCATGTCGTACGCCCGGGCGCAGAACCGGTCAAGCGCCTCGTCGGGCAGCTCGGCCATGTGCTCGGCCGACCAGTAGTTGCGGTAACCGGGTGGATCGTCCAGCAGTGACTGCAGCTCGGCGTACTCGATGTCGGTGATCAGCTGTCCGGCGGGGCGCAGCCCCAGCAACGGTCGGATCAGCTCGCGCAGCTCCGACTCGTTGCCCGCGAAAGTGACCAGGACGGCACAGCACAGCGTGTCGACGAGTTCGGCAGGAACGAAATCCTCCGGCGGCCCGGTCAGGTAGATCAGCCCACCACTGATCTCGTCCGGTGCTCCCGCGATGAAATCACGATACTCGCCCGCCACGATGCGCCCCCGTTCCGCGGGCCAGAGCAACAACGCCATCGAGAATTCCGGAATCTCGTGCAACCGGAACGTCAACGAGGTGGCGATCCCGAAATTGCCTCCCCCACCGTGCAGTGCCCAGAACAGTTCCGGATTCCGTTCCGCGTCGGCTGTCACCCGCTCTCCCGAAGCGGTGACGAGCTCGATCGACACCAGGCTGTCGCAGGCCAGTCCCCATTTCCGTTCCATCCAGCCGGAACCGCCGCCGAGGGTCAGTCCGGCCACTCCGGTCGTGGAGACCCGGCCTCCGGTGGTCGCGAGCTTGTAGGGGCGTCCCGCCCCGTCGAACTCTCCCCAGAGCGTGCCGCCGCCCACCGTGGCCAACCGAGTCCGCGGATCCACCGTCACCCGGTTGAACCGGCGCATGTCGATGACCAGCCCACCGTCGACGAGACCGGCACCGGCGACGCTGTGCCCGCCGCCGCGCACCGCGACTTCGAGGTCCTGTTCCCCGGCGAAGTCCAGGGCCCGACGGATGTCGTCGATGTCGGCGCAGGCCGCGATCGCCGCGGGCCGGGATTCGATCATCGCGTTGAAGATCTCGCGCTGCCTCTCGTAGTCCGCGTCGCGCGGTGTGTGAATCACACCGTGGAAACCGCCGCGGAGCCGATCGACGGTCGCCGGGTCCACATCCCGTACTGCCATGTCCGGTCACCTCGGATCCCGGGTAGCTACGTCGGGGACGCGGGCGGGTCGCACCGAGCCGCCCGTTGCACGGACATTAGGGAGTGCGGGCGGGTGGGGACAGAGCACGAAGTCCATAGCACCCGGCAGGGCCCCGGCTTCGACCGCCACCGCGCGGTGCCCCGGAGCTCCACCGGGGCACCGCGTTCTCACGGTCGGTCGTCACCGCACCGTTCAATCGGTGTAGCGCCGGGCCACCACGTCCGGTGTCTCCAGATTCCTGCCCGCGTCCATGTTGTTCGCCAGCTGGACGAACTGGCTCATGGACCACGCGAGCGGAGTGGCCGATCCGGTTCCCTCACCGAAAACGAAACCGTTCTCGGACGGCCTGTCCCAGACCTGTTCGGGAATGAGGTAGCCCTCGTTGGCCATCCTGGCCATCGTCTCCAGATGAGTACCGGCCGAATCGCCGGAGGCGATCTCGTACTCACCGCGTTCGCCCGTCAGCAACGGCCAGAGCCTGCCGATGCCCGTTCCGGTGTAGGGCTCACCGCCCGCGGCCTCGCCGTAGCCGTCGTGGTTGTAGCGGTACCAGCCGGGTCCGTTCGGAGTCCGGACCCGCAGCCGGTCGTCGGTTTCGGGCAGCGAGTCGAGCACCGTCGGATCGTCGGCGGGCTTGACGCCGAGCCGCACCAGTTCCAGGAATCCCGCGTCGACCACGGCACGCTCGTCGTGGCATCCGCCCCCGTTGTTCAGACACAGCTGGTGGCCGTTGTTCGGATCACCGTCGTCGTCCACGCGCTGGTAGTACTCGCCGTCACCGTGCGGGCCGGTCGTGGTGAAGGTCCAGTCCGCCACCTTGCGCTGCCATTCGTCGGCGGTGGCGAGATACCGTCGTGCCGCCTGCCGGTCACCGTGCTGTCGGGCGATGTCGGCCGCGGTGACCAGGCCCGCGATCTCGGCCGCGATGGTCGAGGGCGAGTAGCCGCTTTCCTCCTCCCAACGCTCCTGCGGGGTGGCGGGACCGTTCTCGACGATGAAGTCGGCGGACTTCCGGAGCTTGGCCCACTCCGCGTCGCCGGTCCGGCCCAACTGCTGCGCCAGCACGATGGGATAGGCGACTTCGTCCAGCTGCAGACTCGGCCAGTGCGGTTCACCGTCGAGCCAGGTGTTCTGCGGGAACGAACCGTCCTCCCGCCACTGCACGTTCAGCAGGTAGTCGAGCGCTCGGTTGGCGGCGGCGCGATCGCCCAGCGCCATCGCGGCCGTCGCGGTGTGGTACAGATCACGCGACCACACCAGGTGGTACCCGCCGGTGCAGCAGCTGTCGGCGTTCTTGGCACCACCCCACGGAATCGAGGTCGACGCCACGAAAGCACCTCGGTAGGTCTTGTCCTCCTGGGACTTCAGCGTCATGGCGGCGACGTTGTACTGGGTGATCAGCCCGCGCGAGGCGACGGAGCGGGGGACGGGGTCGATCGAGGCGAGGTAACGGTGCCAGCCCGCGTCGTACTCGTGCCTGGCCGCGCCGTAACCACTCGCCAGTGCGCCGTGCGCAGCGGTCTTCGCCGCCCCCCTGTCCTCGCCGAAACCGAGCGCGAGCGTGAATGTGGTGTCGGTCTCGACAGGAACGCGAGCCGTCTGCACGAGATTGCCGGTTTCGCCCGCCCGGTCGTAGCGATTGTCGAGCCGGTGGTCGGCCTCGAGGTCGCGGTAGCCGTCGCTGGACGTACCGCTGTAACCGCTCGTGGCGGCGCTGAAGCCGTTCGAAGCGGCCAACGCGCTGGCCACCTCGCCGTCACTGGCGACCAGGGTCCCACCGGAAGTGGCTCCGCTGTCGCCCATCCCGCTGCCGTTGAGCGAGGGGTTGTACAGCGCGTAGAGCCGCAGCGGCCCGCCTTCCAGCACCTCGAAACGCGTCCGGACCAGCAGCACCGAACGCCGCGGATCGGTTATGTAGGTTTTGGTGATGCGATACCTGCCGTCGCGGTCGGTGTTGACCTGCCGGTACCGCAGCGACCGCGAGTCGGGCAGCAGGATCCGGCTCGTGGTGGCGTCGCGCTCCAGCTCGGTGAAGCTCCGCCCGTCACTGACGACGTACTGCATGTCCTGCACGTTCGGCACGTCCAGGCGCGGGTAGTAGACCTCGTTGAGTATCCCCTGCCCCAAGGTGTGCCAGACCTTCGACTCCAGCGTGGTGGAAGTACCGACACCTCGTTTGGCACCCGTGGTCCACGCGGAGGATATGCCCGGAGCGCCCGGCGCGGTCGCGGAAACCGCTCCGGCCGGTACACCCGCCCCGAGGGCGGTCACCAGGGCGAGCACAGCGGCGGAGAGCGCAGCCGAGCGGCTGGCCCGCCTCCTCGTTCCCCGCTTCGGCGGTAAACCCATCATCGTTTCCTCTCCAGTGCTCGAAAGGTCGGCGAAACACTTCCCGGGCACCGCACAACGCCCGGCCGACGATTCGTCCGGGACGGTGTTCTACATACGCAACAGCACTTGCGCAATCGATAAAGAAGAGTCCCCTGGAAAACGACGTCTTTCAGCTGTTCAGAATTTCGGGACCGACATCCGAGAAATCCCCGGAAGAACCGGAACCGCCAAAAGGAAACACCGAGAGGGGTTCGCGCTTTTCCGCGATACTCCGGAAAGGGCACTCCGAGTGCCGCCGCGAACCACCGGATCACGTGAGGTAGTCGCCTCACCACGCTCCCACTGCCGGATGTGAATCTTCTATCCTGGGCGGTGTGAGCACCACTATGCCGGAAAAGTCACCCACGGGTTCCGCCGCCGGAGCGGACACCGGCCGGGAGGAGATCCTGGCCGCGGCGCGCGGTGCCCGCGAGGCCGCCGCCGAGTTCGCCGCCGCGACCCGGGACACCAAGGACACCCTGCTGAACGCGATGGCCGACGCGTTGGCACGCCGCTCCGGGGAGGTTCTCGACGCCAACGAGCTCGACCTCAACGCGGCACGCGACTCCGGGATGCCGGAGGCGATGCTGGATCGCCTGAAGCTGACCGAATCACGGGTGGCCGAGGTCGCTTCCGGGCTGCGTACGGTGGCTGGGCTGCCGGATCCTATCGGGGAGACGGTGCGCGGCAACATGCTGCCGAACGGGCTGGAGCTGCGACAGGTGCGGGTGCCGCTCGGGGTGGTCGGCATCGTCTACGAGGGGCGTCCGAACGTCACCGTGGACGCGGCCGGACTGACCCTGAAGTCGGGTAACGCCGTGCTGCTGCGCGGCTCATCCTCGGCGGTACGTTCCAACACCGCGCTGGTGTCGATCCTGCGGGACGTGCTGGTCGAATCCGGCTTCTCCCCGAACCTTGTGACGCTGTTGCCGTGTGCGGACCGTTCCTCGGTGGGGCACCTGGTCACCGCGCGCGGTCTCGTGGACCTGGTGATCCCACGCGGCGGTGCCGGGCTGATCAACGCGGTGGTCGAGGAGGCGACGGTGCCGGTCATCGAGACCGGCGTGGGTAACTGTCACGTCTACGTGGACCGCGCCGCCGACGCGGAAAAGACACGGCAGGTGGTCCGCAACGCCAAGACGCGCCGGGTCAGCGTGTGCAACGCGGCGGAGACGCTGCTGGTGCACCGGGAGGTCGCCGAGACGCTGCTTCCGGGGCTGGCCCGGGAACTGGCCGAGACCGGGGTGACGCTGCACGCGGACGAGCGTGCTGCCGAGGCGATCGGGAACGCGGCACCGGTCACTCCCGCCACCGAGCAGGACTGGGACACCGAGTACCTGTCGATGGACCTGGCGGTGGCGGTGGTCGATTCCCCGGACGAGGCGATGGCGCACATCGCACGACACGGCACGGGGCACACCGAGGCCATCGTCAGCGAGGACGTCTCAACCGTCCGCCGGTTCACCACGCGGGTCGACTCAGCCGCGGTCGTGGTCAACGCGTCCACCGCTTTCACCGACGGCGGCCAGTTCGGCATGGGAGCCGAGATCGGGATCTCGACGCAGAAGCTGCACGCCCGCGGCCCGATGGCGCTGCCGGAACTGACCACCACGAAGTGGCTCGTCTGGGGTGACGGACACACCCGCCCCTGAACAGTGACGTGCGACGCACGAAAAACGGGGATGGTGTGACGAGATCCCTCGCCGCACCATCCCCGGAAAAAGCCGATCGCGTCCGCTCAGTGGAACGAGTCACCGCAGGCGCACGAGCCGCCGGCGTTCGGGTTGTCGATCGTGAAGCCCTGCTTCTCGATCGAATCCACGAAGTCGATCACGGCGCCCTGCAGGTAGGGGGCGCTCATCCTGTCGACGACCACGTCCAGGCCGTTGAAGTCGCGCACCGCGTCCCCGTCGAGCGTGCGCTCGTCGAAGAACAGCTGGTAGCGCAGTCCGGCACACCCACCCGGCTGGACCGCGATGCGAAGGTGCATGTCATCGCGTCCCTCCTGGTCCAGCAGGGTCTTGGCCTTGCTGGCCGCCGGGTCGGTCAACGTGACGCCATGAGCGGGCGCTTCGGTCTCCACGGTTGTTTCCTGGGCGGTCATGGCTCTCCCTTGCGGTTAGCGGCTGCTGGCAGGTTCCCGCGACTCCAACGGTCACGGTAAGTGCGAGTATTCCCGCGGTCCAACCCGCGCACGCCGATTGTGACACCCGCGGGTAGCACCGCACATGATACGCACGGAAAACGGTGCGCGTCGCGAACGAGACCAGGCCCCGGCACGGGAGCCGCGCCGCGCGGGCCGCTGCCGGAGCGGCCCACCGCGACACGAGCGATTTCCACGATCGGCTCCCAACCGCGGAGTCGGTATTCGTGACAGGGACGGTGTCGCTTACGCTGGTGGTGTGAAGTTCCTCCGTCGCAACACCGCCGAGCAAACCGCCACCGTCGACAGCGACGAGCACGGTGGCGAGGCGACGCGGGAGAACGCGAACGATTCGAGCCAGGCCAAGGGTAGGCCGACCCCGAAACGTCGCGAGTCCGAGAGCAAACGTCGGGGCCCGGTTCCGCCGCCGCCACGGACCCAGCGCGAGGCGTTCAAGCGGATGCGTCGCAACAAGCCGGAGCGGCGCAAGGCCGCGGCCGAACGGCGCGAACGGATGATGGCGGGTGACGACCGTTACCTCATGCCGCGCGACCGCGGACCGGTCCGAGCACACGTTCGCGACATCGTGGACTCCCGCAGGCACCTGATGGGGCTGTTCATGCCGCTGGTGCTGGTGATATTCCTGGCCACGCTGGTGCAGATCCAGATGGTCGTCCAGATCGCCACGGTGTTCTGCCTGGCGCTGCTGATAACGATGATCTTCGAGGGCACCATGCTCGGCCGGATCGTCACGAAACAGGTGCGCGCCAAGTTCCCCGACGCCAAGGACAAGGGGATCAGCATGGGGTGGTACGCCTTCACCCGTGCGATGCAGCTGCGCAAACTGCGTGTTCCCCGCCCCCGGGTCACTCCGAAGGACATCAACGAGGTCCGGTGAGCACGGCTCGGTCACAGTGCTGGGCGCACACCGGGATGTGGATCTAGGCTGGATGTCATGGAGTTTCGTCGGCTCGGCCGCAGCGGCCTGAACATCAGCGAGATCGCTTACGGAAACTGGCTCACCCACGGTTCGCAGGTCGAGGAGGAACAGGCGCAGGCGTGCGTGCTGACCGCTCTCGACGAGGGGATCACCACCTTCGACACGGCCGACGTCTACGCGGCCACCCGGGCCGAGGCGGTGCTCGGGCGCGCGCTGTCGGGGGTGCGCCGGGAGAGCATCGAGCTGTTCACCAAGGTCTACTTCCCCACCGGGCAGGGGCCCAACGACCGCGGTCTGGGCCGCAAGCACATCATGGAGTCCTGTGAGGCCTCGCTGCGCAGGCTGCAGACCGACTACGTGGATCTCTACCAGGCGCACCGGTTCGACCGGACCGTTCCGCTGGAAGAGACCATGACCGCGTTCGCCGATCTGGTGCGTCAGGGCAAGGCGCTCTACATCGGCGTTTCGGAGTGGAACGCCGAGCAGATCAGCCGGGCCGCCGAGCTGGCACGGGAACTGCGCGTACCGCTGGTGTCCAACCAGCCGCAGTACTCGATGCTGTGGCGGGTGATCGAGTCCCAGGTGATCCCGACCTCGGAGCGGGAGGGCCTCGGCCAGATCGTGTGGTCGCCGATCGCGCAGGGCGCGCTGACCGGCAAGTACCTGCCCGGGCAGGAGGCTCCCACCGGTTCGAGGGCGACCGACGAGGCGGGCGGCGCGAACATGATCTCGCGTTGGATGCGGGACGAGGTGCTGGAACCGGTGCAGCAGCTCAAGCCGATCGCCGAGGACCTGGGGCTGTCCATGGCCCAGCTGGCCGTGGCCTGGGTGCTGCAGAACTCGAACGTCTCCGCCGCGATCATCGGCGCGTCCCGCCCGGAGCAGGTCACCGACAACGTGCGGGCGGCAGGGGTGAAGCTCGACCAGGACGTGCTCGACAAGATCGACGAGGTCATCGGGCACGTGGCGGAGACCGACCCCCGCCACACCACCACGCCGTGAACGGATCCGAGCACCGCACGCTGGTACTGGGCGGAGCGCGCTCCGGCAAGTCCGCCCATGCCGAGGGGCTGCTGCCGCGGGAGGGTGCCGCCACCTACGTCGCCACCGCACGGCGGGATCCCCGCGACGAGGAGTGGAACCGGCGTATCGCCGACCACGTCGCGCGCCGTCCGGCGAACTGGAAAACCGTGGAGGCTCCGCGTCCGGACGACCTGATCGACCTGCTGGACAACGCCCGAGCGGCGGATCCACCGATCCTCGTCGACGATCTGGCGACCTGGTTGACGGGCGCGCTGGACGACGCGGGTGCGTGGGAGCGTGACACCTCGGCGCTGACGACCGTGCGAGGACAGCGTGACGAACTGACACGCGCGAGCGAATCGTGTTCGGCACGGCTGGTGCTCGTCTCGGCCGAGGTCGGTCTGGGTGTGGTCCCGGAGAGCAGGGCGGGTCGGCTGTTCCGGGACGAGCTGGGTGCGCTCAACGCCGGGCTCGCCGAAGTCTGCGACAGCGTGCTGCTGCTGGTCGCGGGACTACCACTGCGACTACGTTGAGTGGCTGACCTACGCTGAATCCCCGGAGTCGGTCACCGCGAGCACACCCCGACGTGGGAGCTCGGCGGCGGTGCGTAGCCGAGCGCGGTGTTGCCAAGCACGACTCCGGCCGAACGACTACGGAGGTAAGGCTTGTCCACGGTGCCCGACCCACAACCGATGCACACCCCATCGGCAGAACCGGCGGACGGCACGGACCGGCCGGGTATCGAATTCGGCGTGGTCCGGCCACCCGACGAACAGGCGCACCGGCAGGCGGTGGCGCGGCACGACGGGCTCACCAAACCCGCCGGGTCACTCGGCAGGCTGGAGGAACTGGGCGTCTGGGTTGCGGCCAGGCAGGGCACCTGCCCACCCAGGCCGTTCGACCGGCCCCGCGTGGTGGTTTTCGCGGGGGACCACGGGATCGCCACCAACGGCGTCTCGGCCTACCCCAGCGAGGTCACCGCACAGATGGTCGAGAACATCCTCGCCGGCGGGGCCGCCGTGAACGCGCTGGCCGCCAACGCCGGAGCGGGGGTACGCGTCGTCGACATGGCCGTGAACGGCGAGACGAACCGGACGATCTCGGCGCACAAGGTCCGCGAGTCGTCCGGTTCGCTCAACGTCGAGGACGCACTCACCGCCCAGCAGGCACACGACGCGGTCGCAGCGGGCAGGGCACTGGCCGACGAGGAGGTCGACAGCGGAGCCGATCTGCTGATCGCCGGTGACATGGGTATCGGGAACACCACCCCCGCCGCCACCCTCATCGCGGCCCTGACCGAGAACGAGCCGGTGGCGGTGGTCGGACGTGGCACCGGGATCGACGACGCGGCGTGGATGCGCAAGACCGCGGCCATCCGGGATGCGCTGCGCCGCGCGCGCAAAGTGGTGGACGATCCGTTGGCGCTGCTGCGCACGGCGGGTGGTGCCGACATCGCCGCCATGGCCGGCTTCCTCGCGCAGGCGTCGGTGCGCCGTACTCCCGTGATCCTCGACGGCGTGGTGGTCGGCTCCGCGGCGATGGTCGCCGAGGAGCTCGCCCCGGGAGCGGCGCAGTGGTGGATGGCGGGACATCGTTCGGTCGAACCAGGGGCGACCCTGGTGCTGGAGCACCTGGACCTGCGGCCGGTGCTGGATCTCGACATGCGACTGGGCGAGGGTTCCGGAGCCGTCTCGGCCCTGCCGGTGGTCAACGCCGCGATCAGGGTGCTGGCCGAGATGGCGAGCTTCGCCGAAGCGGGTATAGCGGGCCCCACCTCCGACGAGGCGGCGGGAGTCTCCCCGACCGACGCCGCGGACTGAGCGGCGTGCAAGGGCTTCGACTGGCGTTCGCCTGGTTGAGCGTACTGCCGGTGCGGGTCGACACCGTCGACGAGCGCACCGGCAGGCGTGCCATCTCGTTCGCTCCGCTGGTGGGAGCCGCTCTCGGGGTGTTCGCCGCTCTCCTGCTCTGGGCATTGCTCGCACTGGGAGCTCCCGCACTGGTGGCGGGACTGCTCACCGTGGCCTCGCTGGCACTGGCCACCAGGGGGATGCACATCGACGGGCTGGCCGACACCGTGGACGGGTTGGGCTGCTACGGCGCCGCCGAACGAGCGCTTTCGGTGATGCGCGACGGCAGCACCGGCCCGTTCGCGGTGGCCGGACTCGTGCTGACGATCGGAGTGCAGGCTACGGGATTCGCCGCGGCCGCCTCACACGGCGAGTGGGGAGTCGTCGTACTCGCCTGCGCCGGCGGGAGGGCCGCTTTTCCGCTGTGCTGTCGCAGGGGGATCCCGGCGGCGCGACAAGAGGGCATGGGTGCGCTGGTGGCGGGCACGCAACCCCGCGGCACCGTGTTCGCCTGGTGGGCGGCACTGCTGCTCGCCGGTGGTTTCGCCACGCCGGGAACGTGGTGGGTCGGTCTCGCCGCCGTGGTACTGACCTTCGGCTCGCTGTGGGTGCTGAGCAGGCACGTGCTACGCAGGTTCGGCGGAGTTACCGGCGACGTGCTCGGCGCCTGCTGCGAACTGGGGACCACCCTCCTGCTAGCCATATGCGCCCTCGGCTGAGCTCTTAGGGTTGGCAACTCGGTTGTCGTAGTTGGTCGAGAAGCGGAACCTCTCGCACGGCTCTCGCTGCGGCGAGGCCCGACATCGGGTAGTTACTACACAACGTCGGGGCCGTCCTCACGAGGCACTCCCCGGAGAACCCGCGGCGGTGCGGGCTGCGAGGGTGGTGAGGGGCTCGGCTCCGGAACCCGCTCCCCGCGATTTCGTGGGAAATTGACGGAGCTGGGGCCACACCGCCGCACGGGGATGTCAATTTCTCGCGAAATCGCCGCCCCGCAACGCAGCTATCCGCCCGCGACGGAGGGCACGATCCGGACCTCGACACCGTCGCCGAGCTCGGTGGCGACGCCGTCCAGCGCGCGGCACTCCGTGCCGTCGACGTAGAAGTTGACGTAGCGGCGCAACGTTCGGGTCTCGTCCCGCAGTCTGCGTTCCAGGGCGGGGTGGGTGACGGCCAGCTCGTCGAGCAGCTGTCGCAGCGTGGCCTCCTCTTCGAGGGACAGCCGCAGGGTGCCCGCCCCATCGACCGTGGAACGAAGCATCTGCGGGATTACCAGGGTGATTCGCATGATCGTCTCCCGATGGCAGTGGACGGGCAGCGGTTCGCGGCTGGTGGTCAGACCACGGCAGCGCGCAGCGACAGCACGTCCGGCAGGTGTTCGGCGATCCGGCTCCAGCTCTCCCCCCGGTCGGAACTCGCGTAGACCTCACCGGACCGGGATCCGAAGTACACTCCGGCGGGATCACCGTCGTCGAGACAGAGCGCGTCACGCATGACGGCGGACCAGAACCCCTGCCGGGGGAGTCCTTCACCCAGGCCTTCCCAGGACGCACCGGCGTCCCTGCTGCGGTAGATCCGGCAGTCTCCCTCCGGTGGGAACCGGTGCGCATCGGCGACCAGTGGGAAGGTGTAGACCGTGTCGGGGTCGGCGGGATCCACAGCGACGGGGAAACCGAAGTCGACGGGTAGCCCCTCGGCGATGGACTCCCAGGTGTCGGCACCGTCGTCGCTGCGGTAGACGCCGTGGTGGTTCTGCAGGTAGATCCGCTCGGGCGCGGCGGTGTTCCGGGCCATCCGGTGTACGCACTGCCCGAATTCCGGGTATTCGTTCTCCGGCATGAAGTAGGCGCGGACGCCGTGGTTGGCGGGGGTCCACTCGGCACCGCCGTCGGTGGTGCGGTAAACGCCGCCGGTGGACATACCCACCAGGATCCGGTTCGGTTGCCGGGGATCGGGCAGGATCGTGTGCACCGCCTGTCCCCCGAACCCCGGGAACCACTCGGCGCGATGCGGGTGGTCCCAGAGCCCGCGCACGAGTTCGTAGTTGCTGCCGCCGTCCTCGGAGCGGAACAACGCGGACGGCTCCGTCCCCGCGTACACCACTCCGGGCTCGCCGGAAGGTCCGGGCACGATCTGCCACACGCGCCGCAACGAGGTCTCGGTGTCGGTGGGAAAAGCCACCGGGGCGTGCTCGGGCTCCTGCCAGCTGTGTCCCAGATCGTCACTGGTCACCAGGGTGGGACCGAAGTGCGGACTCTCGGTACCGGCCAACACCCGCGGTTTGCCCCTGGTGTCGATGGCCACCGAGTAGACCTCGGTCATCGGCAACCAGGGGCCGGTGAGTCGCCAACGCCCATCCTTCCGGCGCGCCAGCCACAGCCCCTTCCGGGTACCGATCACGAGCAATACGGACGAGGACACGACTGCCTCCCGTGGATGTGAGTGGGCTCTCACCGGGAAGGTACGCCGGACCCCCGACAATCGCCGTGTCGCGGTAACCGGATCGAAAGGAGGTGATCAGGCCAGCTTCGTCATCCAGCCCTCGGGATCGGGAAGTTCGCCGTACTGGATGCCGGTCAGCTGCTCACGGAGCTTCATGGTCAGCTCCCCGGGGCCGCCGTCCCCGATCGTGAATTCGCCGCCGCTGTGCCTGACCTTGCCCACCGGGGTGATGACGGCGGCGGTCCCGCAGGCGAACACCTCGGTGATCTCGCCGGAGAGGGCCTTCTGCTCCCATTCGTCGGTGGTGATGCGGCGTTCCTCGACTTCGAGCCCGAGCCGCTCGCCCATTCGCAGCAACGAGGACCTGGTGATGCCGGGCAGCAGGCTGCCGGTCAGTTCCGGGGTGACCAACCGTGCCTCCGCACCCGAACCGAGCACGAAGAACAGGTTCATGCCGCCCATCTCCTCGACGGCACGCCGTTCCACGGCATCCAGCCAGACGACCTGGTCGCAGCCCTGTTCGGCGGCCTGGGCCTGCGCCACGAACGAGGCGGCGTAGTTGCCCGCGAACTTCGCGGCTCCGGTGCCCCCCGGGCTGGCGCGGACGTACTCCCTGCTGAGCCACACGGTGACCGGCTTGACGCCGCTCGCGAAGTAGGAGCCGGCGGGCGAGGCGATCAGCATGTACAGATAGCTGCTCGCCGGGCGGTTGACGCCCAGGGTTCGCTCGGTGGAGATCATGAACGGCCGCAGGTACAGCGAGCTCTCGCCCTCCGTCGGCACCCACTGGTTGTCGACCGAGACCAGCTCACGCAGCGAGTCGAGGAAGATCTCCTCGGGCAGTTCCGGCATGGCCAGCCTGCGTGCCGAGTCCTGGAAGCGGGCGGCATTGGCCCACGGGCGGAACGAGGCGATCGAGCCGTCGGGCTGGTGGTAGGCCTTCAGCCCCTCGAAGATGGCCTGTCCGTAGTGCAGCACCGTAGTGGCGGGATCCAACTCGACGGGGTGATAGGGCTCCAGCCTGGCGTCGTGCCAACCCTGCTCGGTGCTCCACCGTGCGGTGACCATGTGATCGGTGAAGTAATTCCCGAACCCGGGATCGGCGAGTACCTTCGAACGATGTTCCGCACTCGCGGGTCGCGGGGTCTCGGTCCGGGTGAAAACGACGGGTTGGCTCATGAACGTACCGTATCGCGCGCCCGAGAGCAGTGGAAACCTGACCGGTAACGATTGGGCGACCGAGTATCAGCGTCACTTATGGTCGGTCGTACGACAGTCGTAAACACCTCGCGGGAAGCGTCGTGAGAGCTCGTTGGGCGTTGGGTGTTCGCGGAGTTACCGGACGTCGTGTTCCTCGGGAGGGCGCTCGTGGCGCGAGCTCCGCTCCGAACCCCGCCACCGCCGAACCGAACCCGCCACCACCGGCACCAGAACCACCACCGCCAGCGTGACCGCCATCGCGGGCACGGGCATGCTCATGGCCAGAATCACCGACAGGCCCATCCCCAGGCAGGCCGTCCGCCTGGGCAGTTTCCCGCCGTCGAGCAACAGAACTCGCGCCGCCGCGTTGACCAGCGCGTAATGGACCAGCAGACAGCACGCGGCGATCGCGACGGCCTGTTCCGGCCCGAGGAGCGACGTCAGCGACGCGGCCACCACGGCCAACGCCAGATCGAACGGGTAGGGGGTGCCCGCGGGACCGGCACGACGCGCCAGTACCGGCAGCTCACCGTCGGAGACCAGAGCCGCACCGGTGGAGCGCGCCGACTCCAGCACCGCGAGCAGCACCGGCAACATGGCCAGCGCGGCCGCCGTCCCCACTACCGAGGTCAGCGCTGCCGCGTCGGCCGCACGCAACGCGTCGAGCAGCGGTGCCGGCGACAGCGCCAGCCGCGCGGAACCGAGCTGGTACGACACCGCCCCCAGCACCACCGCCAGCACCACACCGGCGACGAGCAGCACAGCGGGCAGGGCACGGTCCAGCACGGCCGCCGGATACCGATCCGCCCTGTCCGCGGCGGCGGTCAGCCGCTCGAAACCGACGAGGCCGAAGAACAGCACTCCCGCCGCTCCGGAGACCGCCAACGGCCCCTGGGGTGAGATCGACGGGGAGTCCACCGGAGTGATCGCCAGGCACGCGGCGGTCACCACGCCGAGCACCGCGATCGTCAGCGCCAGCCAGAGCCAACCGGCCACCCCCCTGATCCGAAGTCCGGCGGTGGCGGCGAGTACCGCGAGCAGCGGGAGCGAGACCGCGGCCAACGGCTGTGGGGTCGGTAGATAGCGGGCGGCCGCGCCCGCTACGGCCGTCAGCGCCGCGACATGACCGAACAGTCCCGTACCGGCGGCGATTCGGCCGGGAACCACTCCCAGCTTGTCCCGCACACACGCGTATCCGGCACCTGTCGGCCCGTAGGACTCGGCCTGGTGTCTCGTGGCGCTCGCGGCGCACCAGGCGGTGACGACCGCCACCGGCACGGCGAACGGCGTCCACGGTCCCGCGATCGACACGGCCGGTGCCACGCCGAGGAACACCCCGGCACCCAGCATGGCACCGAGCGCGAGCGGAACCGCTCGCCTCACGACTGTCGAACCAACCGAGGGGCCCGATCGTTCGGCCAAGCAAACCATCCTCGTAGTAATGAGACCTCGTCCTCGCCCCGAGGAACGTCCCGCCGGTCCCCTGCCGCTAATCCCCGATCAGGTGCGGGCCGCACCGCACGGCAAGAGAGCCTCGACGCGCACGTCACCACCGGGCAACGCACTGACGGCATCGACCGCTCACCGAAACGGTACTCGGCGACGAAACCGTGAAGTCGGGGACTCGAGGCGAAACCATGCGCCGTGAGTGATCCCCCGACGACACGGCGACACGAACACGGGCTGGTACGCGCACCGGCGGAGGCACCGTTCTACAGTGCCCGCGGAAGCGATATGCGGTGGGCAGGTGCTGGAAGCATCGGCCCGACGGCACACAACTCCGGGAGGAGCCACAGGTGACAACCCCCAAACTCGCCCTGGTCGACGGCGCCGCGGCGAAGCTGACGGTGGAAACCCTCGTCATCGGAACCGTGGAAGGCACGGACGGCCTCGAACTCGCACCGGGAACGAACGAGATCGCCGCGGCGTTCGACGGCAACCTGACCGAGACGCTGACCCTGCTGGGCGCCACCGGCAAGGCCGAGGAGGTCGTCAAACTCGCGGCGAGTGGGTCGTTGCGGGCGGAAGTCCTGCTCGCTGTCGGACTCGGCAAGCGCGATCCGAACGAGGAGATCCCGAGCGAGTCGGTGCGCCGCGCGGCGGGCGCGGCGGCGCGCGCGATGACCGGGGTCTCGCACGCGGCCACCACGCTGTCCGAACTGGACGTTTCAGCGGCGGTGCAGGGAACGGTGATGGGTTCCTACGCGTTCACCAGGTACAAGTCCTCGCCAGGTGACGACCCGGTGAGCAAAGTGGACCTCGTGGTACCCGAGGCCAAGGACGACTCCGCGAAATCCGCGCTGAAGGGCGCCACGGTGATCGGTGAGGCGGTCAACACCGCCCGGGATCTGATCAACACCCCGCCGAACGATCTTCCGCCTGCCGCGATGGCGGAGCGCGCCTCCGAACTGGGCCGTTCGGCCGGGCTGGACGTCGAAGTGCTCGATGCCGACGACCTGCGCAAACACGGCTACGGCGGCATCCTGGGCGTCGGCGAGGGATCCTCCCGGCCACCGCGGTTGGTCCGGATGCGGCACAAGGGGCAGAAGGGTGCCCGGAAGGTGGCGCTGGTCGGCAAGGGCGTGACCTTCGACACCGGCGGCATCTCACTCAAACCCGCCGCGGGCATGGACGAGATGACCTCGGACATGTCCGGTGCGGCCGCGGTCATCGCGACCATGGTGCTGGCGGCCAAACTCAACTACCCGCTCGACATCACCGCCACCGTTCCGATGGCGGAGAACATGCCGTCCGGCACCGCTTACCGGCCGGGTGACGTGTTGAGCATGTACGGCGGCAAGACCGTCGAGGTTCTCAACACCGACGCCGAGGGCAGGCTGATCCTGGCGGACGCGATCACCCGCGCCTGCGAGGACGAGCCCGAGTACCTGGTCGAGGCATCGACCCTGACCGGTGCGCAGCTGGTCGCGTTGGGCAAGCGGACACCGGGTGTCATGGGAAGCGAGGGTTTCCGGGACCGCGTGGCCGAACTGTCCAGGGCGACCGGGGAAGCCGGTTGGGCCATGCCGTTGCCGGACGAGTTGCGGGCCGACCTCGACTCGAAGCTGGCCGACATCGCCAATGTCACCGGTCAGCGCTGGGCGGGCATGCTGGTGGCCGGACGTTTCCTCAGCGAGTTCGTGGCGGAGGACGTCGCCTGGGCACACATCGACGTGGCCGGTCCGGCGTACAACTCGAACTCCCCGTGGGGCTACACCCCCAAGGGAGGCACCGGCGTTCCGGTGCGGACGATGGCCGCGGTGCTGGCGGACATCGCCGAACGAAGCTGAGAGCCCGCAGCGGAGCTTGCCCAGCCGGTCGGGTAGCCGGCACGTGAGTCGGCGCCTTGGGAGCGTCGGGCCGGCTCTCGAGTAGCGACACGCGGGTACCGCCGTGGGATCACTTCTCGAGCCCGCGGCGGTACTCGCGGCGGCGCAGCACGCGCTGCCTGCGCTGGTAGTCGCGCATCCGCTGCGGATAACCGACCTTGTTGACCTCGTAGAACGGGACACCAAGTCGATGCGTGAAACGGATCGCGGCGTCCCGTCCCTCGATCCGACGCCGCGTCCACTCCCCGTCGTGGGCGACGAAGACGATCGTCGTCTCGGTGACCGGAGTCGGTGGTTCCAGGAACCCCTCGACACCGCGACGCTGAGCAGCCCACTGCCGGAGGTGTTCGGTGTCCTGGTTCCGCTCGGGGCGGGTGCGTCGCGACCGACCACGACGGCGTAGACGCTCGAACAGGCCCACGGTTCTCCCTCCTTGACCGGTTACCACGATATTGCCAGTCGGGGCATAAAAACCACCTTTCGTGACGTTGCACCCGGTAGCGAATGTGATCTTCGCGCCATTTGTCCCGGGAACACGGGCAGCCCGTCTCGCGCCCGTGACTCGCGTGGTGACAAGATGGCTTTCGGTGCCGGAGCTCCGCGCGGGCTCCGGTAACGAGTTGAAGAAATGATGCCTGTCGAGGAGTGCGAAGTGACCGACACGTCCGCCGATCTAGTCATTCTCGGTGGCGGCTCCGGCGGCTACGCCTGCGCTTTCCGCGCGGCGGAGCTGGGCCTTTCCGTCACCCTCATCGAAAAGGACAAGCTCGGTGGGACCTGTCTGCACCGAGGGTGCATCCCCACCAAAGCGCTGTTGCACGCCGCGGAGGTCGCGGACTCGGCCCGCGAGAGCGAGCAGTTCGGCGTGAAGGCCTCCCTCGAGGGCATCGACATCGATGGCGTCAACTCGTACAAGGACGGCATCGTCACCAAACTGCACAAGGGGCTGCAGGGGCTCGCCAAGGCCCACAAGATCAACTACGTTGAGGGCGCGGGCACCCTCGTCGACGCCAACACGGTGGAGGTCGACGGCACCCGCTACACCGGCACCAACGTGGTGCTCGCCACCGGTTCCTACTCCAAGACGCTGCCCGGTCTGGAGTTCGGCGGTCGGATCATCGCCAGCGAACAGGCACTCAATCTCGACTACGTACCGGAGAAGGTCGTCGTGCTCGGCGGCGGCGTCATCGGTGTGGAGTTCGCCAGCGTGTGGCGCTCCTTCGGTGCGGAGGTCAACATCGTCGAGGCGCTGCCCCACCTGGTGCCGAACGAGGACGAGTACTGCTCCAAGCAGCTCGAACGCGCCTTCCGCAAGCGGGGGATCAAGTTCTCCACCGGCGTGAAGTTCACCGGCGCGGAGCAGAGCGAGTCCGGCGTGACCGTCAGCCTGGAGAACGGCGAGACCATCGACGCCGATCTGCTGCTGGTCGCTGTGGGACGCGGACCCAACACGGCGGGGCACGGCTACGAAGAGGCGGGCGTGTCCCTGGAGCGCGGTTTCGTGCGCACCGACGAGCGGTTGCGCACCAACCTCCCCGGCGTCTACGCGGTGGGCGACATCGTCCCCGGGCTGCAGTTGGCGCACCGCGGGTTCCAGCAGGGTGTGTTCATCGCCGAGGACATCGCGGGGCTGAACCCGCCGGTCATCGACGAGGCAGGCATCCCGCGAGTGACCTACAGCAACCCCGAGGTCGCCTCGGTCGGACTGACCGAGAGCGCCGCCCGGGAGCAGTACGACAAGGTGGAGACCTTCACCTACGACCTCGCGGGCAACGGCAAGAGCCAGATCCTCAAGACGGCGGGAGCCGCCAAGATCGTTCGTGCCGCGGACGGGCCGGTGCTGGGGCTGCACCTGATCGGTGACCGGGTGGGCGAACTGATCAGCGAAGCCCAGCTCATCTACAACTGGGAGGCCCTGCCGGAGGACGTCGCTCCGCTGGTGCACGCCCACCCGACCCAGTCCGAGGCGCTCGGCGAAGCGCATCTCGCCCTGGCGGGCAAACCGCTCCACGTACACGGCTGACGCATTCCGCTCAACCGGTCACGTCAGAGCCCATCACACGCCACGAGTACGAGGAGTCAGCAACAGATGGCCTTCTCCGTCCAGATGCCGGCACTCGGTGAGAGCGTCAGCGAAGGCACCATCACCCGGTGGCTCAAGCAGGTCGGCGACACCGTCGAGGTCGACGAACCCCTGCTGGAAGTCTCCACCGACAAGGTCGACACCGAGATCCCCTCCCCCGCCGCCGGGGTGGTACAGCAACTCATCGCCAGCGAGGACGACACCGTCGAGGTCGGCGGCGAACTCGCGCTGATCGGCGACAGCGGTGAGCGGGCCGCACCGCAGCAACCGGCCGCGAGCGAACAGCCCTCGCAGGCACCGGCGGAACCGGCAGCCGCACCACAGCCCGCGCCGGAACCCGCCCCCGAGCCGGAGCCCGCGGCACAGCCCCGGGCGTCCGCGACCCAGGGCACCGACGTGCACATGCCCGCCCTGGGTGAAAGCGTCAGCGAAGGCACCATCACCCGGTGGCTCAAGCAGGTCGGCGACACCGTCGAGGTCGACGAACCCCTGCTGGAAGTCTCCACCGACAAGGTCGACACCGAGATCCCCTCCCCCGTGGCAGGCACGATCCTGGAACTGTCGGCCGGTGAGGACGACACCGTCGAGGTCGGTGCCAAACTCGCGGTGGTCGGCGACCAGTCGGCGGAACCGGCAGCCGCGCCACAACCCGCCCCGGAACCACAACCCGCGGCGCCCCCCGCCGCTCCCGAGCCGGCCCCGGAACCGCCGCGAGAGGAAGCCGCACCGCAGCCCGCGCCGAGCGCTCCGGCGGCCCAGTCGGCTTCGGCCCAGTCGGCTCCGGCACAAGCCGCTCCGGCCCAGCAGGGCGCTGAGGGGTCGGCGCCGTACGTGACTCCGCTGGTGCGCAAGCTGGCGAACGAGCACGGTATCGACCTGCACTCGTTGCGGGGAACCGGCGTCGGCGGACGCATCCGCAAGCAGGACGTGCAGGCCGCCATCACGCAGCGGTCGGCGGGCGCGGCCACCGGCTCGCGTCCCGACGGGCAGCCCGCGGAAGCGGCCACCGCCGAACCGGCCGCTTCGGCCACGGGGCAGGAGGAGCCCTCCGCCGAGGCGAGGGCGCTTCGCGGCACCACCCAGAAGATGTCGCGGCTGCGGCAGGTGCTCGCCCAGCGGATGGTGGACTCGCTGCAGACCGCGGCCCAGCTGACCACCGTCATCGAGGTCGACGTCACCCGCATCGCACGACTGCGCCAGCGCGCCAAGGACGACTTCGAGGCGTCGGAGGGCGTCAAGCTCTCCTTCCTGCCGTTCTTCGCCAAGGCCACGGTGGAGGCGCTCAAGCTGCACCCCAAGCTCAACGCCTCGATCGACGAGCAGGCCAACGAGATCACCTACCACGGTGCCGAGCACCTGGCGATCGCCGTGGACACCGACCGGGGGCTGCTGAGCCCGGTCATCCACGACGCCGGTGACCTCAATCTCGGCGGGCTCGCCCGCAAGATCGCCGACGTGGCCGATCGCACCCGCGACAACAAGGTCAAACCCGACGAGCTGTCCGGCGGCACGTTCACGCTGACCAACACCGGCAGCCGGGGGGCCCTGTTCGACACGCCGATCCTGAACCCGCCGCAGGTGGGAATGCTGGGTACCGGCACGGTCGTCAAACGTCCCGTGGTCGTCTCCGACGAAGCGGGCGGTGACACCATCGCCATTCGCTCGATGGTCTACCTCGCGCTGTCCTACGACCACCGCCTCGTCGACGGTGCCGACGCCGCTCGTTTCCTCAACACCGTCAAGCAGCGGCTGGAGGAGGGCTCCTTCGACGCCGACCTCGGGGTGTGAGTTCGCCGGTCGACCACAACCGGTGAGGCGGCGGGGCCGCCTGACTTTCCGGGGCCGCCTGACTTTCCGGGGCCGCTTGACTTTCCGGGGCCGCTTGACTTTCCGGGGCCGTCCACTCTCGGTGGGCGGCCCCGGTTCTCGTGGCCGGTGACCAAGCACGAACCGTCCCGAGTCCCGTAGCGACGATCCCGCGGAACGCGGCGCAGCGAAACGCTACCCACTCGATCGGGCGACGGTCTCGCACTGTGGCGATCATTGCGACAAGATCGGGGCATGCGTGTGGTTATCGCCGGATCCTCCGGCCTGCTCGGAACCCATCTGGTGCCGGCGCTCCGGCACGCCCGCCACGAAGTGATTCGCCTGGTCAGACGCGCCGCACAGGCCCCGGACGAACGCGGCTGGGACCCCGAGTCCGGTGAGATCGAGGCGGGCGCCCTGGACGGCGCCGACGCGGTGATCAATCTCTGCGGCGCCCCGCTCGCGGGCAAGCGGTGGACCGCCGAACGCAAGCGGGAGCTGCTGCGTTCCCGCACCAGGCCCACCGCCGTACTCGCCGAGGCCATCGGGGAAAGCGGCGTCCCCGCCCTGATCAACGCTTCCGGGGTGGATTTCTACGGCGACACCGGCGGCAGGCTGATCACCGAAGCGGCCGGTCCCGGCAACGGTTTCCTCGCCGATCTGTGTCAGCGCTGGGAAGCAGCGGCCGACGCCGCCCGTCCCGCCCGGGTGGTGCGGTTGCGTACCGGCCCGGTGCTCTCCCCGTCCGGCGGACTGCTCGGCCAGCTCAAACCGCTGTTCTCGCTGATGCTCGGCGGCAGGCTCGGTGACGGCACCCAGTACATGCCCTGGATATCGCTGGACGACGAGATAGCCGCCATCCGGTTCGTACTGGAGAACCGGGAGATCTCGGGACCGGTCAACATGACCGGGCCCGAACCGGTGACCAACGCGGAGTTCACCAGAGCGCTGGGCGAGGCGCTCGGCCGCCCGGCACCGTGGGTCGTTCCCGGTTTCGCCATGCGAGGGGTGCTCGGTGAGCTCGCCCAGGAACTCGCACTGACCGGACAGCGTGCGGTGCCCGCTGTGCTGGAGGAACACGGCTTCACCTTCCAGCACCCGACGGTTCGTTCCGCGCTCGGAGCGGCGGTGTCGGCCTGACCGGCTACCGCACCACGGTCGACGATTTCGCGAAACGTACGGGCCGCGGTGCCGCGACGAGCACGAAGCGCGATATCGCGGTCGAAACCGACAGCGGTAGGGTGGCGCCCGTGAGTCACGGTGAGAACTCGTGCCGGGCCTCGGATCAGCCGATCGAGAGACTCGAGCTGGGCACGATCGACTATCTGACGGCTTGGCAACGTCAGCAGGAACTGGCCACGGCCCGCGCGGCGGGAACCGGACCGGACACGCTGCTGCTGCTGGAACACCCTTCCGTGTACACGGCGGGCAAGCGAACCGAACCGGAGGACCGCCCGCGGGACGGCACGCCGGTGATCGACGTCGATCGCGGTGGCAAGATCACCTGGCACGGCCCCGGCCAACTGGTCGGCTATCCGATCGTGCGGCTGTCCGATCCGATCGACGTGGTCGACTACGTGCGCAGGCTGGAGCAGGCACTGATCCGGGTGTGCGAGCAGTTCGGGCTGCGAACCGGCCGGGTGGAGGGGCGCAGCGGCGTGTGGCTCGCCGCTGACGGCGATCGGCCCGAACGCAAGATCGCGGCGATCGGCATCCGGGTGCAGGGTGGGGTGACCATGCACGGCCTGGAGTTGAACTGTGATTCCGACATGGCCGAGTTCGACCGGATCGTCCCCTGCGGAATCAGCGATGCCGGGGTCACCTCGCTGTCGGCCGAACTGGGCAGGGACGTCACGGTGGCCGAAGCGCTGCCGCTGGTGAAGCAGGCCGTCCCGGAGGCCCTGGACGGTGCCCTTCCGGTCACCGACCGCGACGTCAGGAAGCAGTCGGAGGCCCCGGCGGGCGTGACGTTCGCGCTGGATCCGGAGCTGCGCTGACCGACGCCACCCCGGCCGAGCACTCGTGGCGTGGTGGGCGAGCGGCTCACCCACCACGCCGTCGTCCCTCCCCGCGACCGGGCTGCGGGACGGGAGGGTCCGATCAGTCGAGCCGATTCGCGACCTCGGCGGCGACCAGTTCGATGTGATCCAGGTCCGACAGATCCAGCACCTGCAGGTACAGCCTGGTGATGCCGGTGTTCCGTCGCCACTGGCCGATTTTGTCGGCCACCTCCTCGGGAGTACCGGCGAGGCCGTTGGCGCGGAGCTCGACCGGGTCACGACCGATCGCCTCGGCACGCCGGGCCAGCTGGGCCTCGTCCTTGCCGACGCAGAGGACGAGCGCGGCGGAACGCACGATCTCGTCGGGATTCCTGCCGATGGCGGTGCACGCCCGCCCCACCCTGTCGAACTGTGCCGCCGCGGTCTCCTGGTCGACGAACGGCAGGTTGAACTCGTCGGCGAACCTCGCCGCCAGTTCCGGGGTCCGCTTCTTGCCCGCACCTCCGATCAGCACCGGAGGACGTGGCTGTTGCACCGGCTTGGGCAACGCGGGCGAGTCATCGAGCCGGTAGTACGTTCCCGAGTAGTCGAAGGTCTCACCCGAGGGCGTGGACCACAGCCCCGTGACGATCTCCAGCTGCTCGGCGTAACGCTGGAAACGCTCCCGCAGCGAGGGAAACGGGATGCCGTAGGCGGTGTGCTCCTCCTCGTACCAACCGCTGCCGATTCCGAACTCGATGCGCCCACCCGACATCTGATCGGCCTGGGCCACCGAGACGGCCAACGGGCCGGGAAGGCGGAACGTCGCCGCGCTCATCAGCGTCCCCAGTCGCAACCGGGAGGTCTCCCGCGCGAGCCCTGCCAGGGTCAGCCACGCGTCCGTCGGCCCAGGCAGACCGCTCGAATCGCCCATCCGCAGGTAGTGGTCGGAGCGGAAGAAGGCATCGTAACCCGCCGACTCGGTGGTGCGGGCGACGCGGAGCAGATCGTCGTAGGTGGCGCCCTGCTGGGGCTCGGTGAAGATTCTGAGTTTGAATTCCTCGGTCACGTCCCGAGGCTAACCGGCCCGTGCGAGTTCGGGAGTCACACGGGCGGGGGTGGCGGTCAACCGTCGCGCAGACCACGCAGCAGCCGTTCCAGCGCCTCCCCCACCTCGACGCTGGTCCGATTGGGATCATCCGATCCGGCGATGGTGGCGGCCCCGGAGGAAAGCCCACCGAAGATCACCCGGGCGAGCACGTCCACCGACACCGACTCCTCGATACGGCCGGTGTGCACCAGCCGCTGGACGCTTCCGCGCACCAGGCCGAACGTGTAGCGCTCGCCGAGGTCGTACCAACGCTGGTAGCCCAGCACCACCGGCCCCTCCTGGGCGACGATGCGCTGGAAGGAAGGCTCCAGGCAGACCCGCAGGAACGCCTCCAGCCCGGCACGCAGTTCCTCCCACGGATCGCGTTCACCGGGCATCACGTCGGCCAGCCGGGCGACGACACCGATCTCGACCTCCTCGAAGGCGGCCTCGAACAGCGCACGCTTGCCCCCGAAGTGGTGGTAGAGGGCTCCCTTCGTCACGCGGGCACGTCCGGTGATCTCGTCCAACGACGCCCGGGCGTATCCGCGTTCGGTGAACAGCTCCACGGCGGAATCCACCAGCGCGGCACGGGTGGATTCCGAGTACTCGACCCGGCGTGGTTGCTCTGTCGCCCTACTCACATCGCTTCACCATACCGTCGGTACGTACGGGCTGATAACGTCACCACAAGCGACATACCGTTGGTATGCCACACACCACAGGTACGGCCAACTTGCGAGGTAGGCATGTCCTGGCAGCGGTTCCACCGCAGGCAACAAGCGATCGGATTCCTGCTGGAGCGACTGGCGCGAACCCCGGACCGGCTTCCGGACCCGCGAAGTCACGACGAACTGTCGGACGTGTTCGCCGACAGGCAGCGACTGCTGTGCGCGCTGCAGCACAAATGGACGCAGCAGCTGACCGGCCGACTCGACACGCGACTGAGCGAGTGCGACGGCAGTAGCGGTGACAGGCTGGAGGCCGCTCGGCTGGCATGGCAGGACACCGCGGCCGAGAACCCCGTGCTGCGCGCGGCGCTGGACCGGCACGCCACTGCCCCGAAGGGCGAACTGCGGGAAGCCGTGGAACGGGAGCGACGCCTGCTGGCGCTCACAGCTGGCGTGGCCGAGCACTCCGAGCCGGATGCCGAGATAAGCCGCTCCGGAGCGGCGTTGTCGCGCCTGCTGCACGCCGCTGAGCACGCCGAACCGCACACCCCGGCACCGGTCACGGTCTGAGACCCCAAACGCGAGAGTTGTTCGAAACCTCGGCGGGATATAGAAATGCGGCCATGACCAAATGGGACGAGACCGCCGTACCGGACCAGTCGGGGCGGACGGTGCTGATCACCGGCGCCAACTCTGGGCTGGGACTGCGAAGCGCACAGGTGCTGGCCTCCCGGGGAGCATGGGTGCTGCTCGGCTGCCGGGATCCCGAACGCGGCAAGCAGGCCGCGGAACGAATCGAGGGATCGGCGCACGTGCGCCCCGAGGTCGTCGAACTCGACCTGGCCGATCTGAGCTCGGTTCGCGAGGCGGCTTCGCGGGTCAGGGAACGCACCGGTGACCGTCTCGAAGTGCTGATGAACAACGCGGGCGTGATGGCGACGCCCTTCCGCCACACCGCGGACGGTTTCGAGCTGCAGTTCGGGACCAACCACCTCGGGCACGCCGCGTTGACCTGGCTGCTGATGCCCGCCTTGCGCGGTGGAGGGCACTCCCGGGTGGTGACGCTTTCCAGCCTCGCGCACCACGGCAACGGCCTGGACACCGAGGATCCGAACTTCCGGCGCCGCCGCTACTCGCCGCTGCGGGCCTACGCCCAGTCGAAACTGGCGAACCTGTTGTTCACCAGGGAACTCGACTCCAGACTCCGATCGGCCGGGCTCGACATCACCAGCGCCGCGGCCCACCCCGGTATGACCGACACGGAACTGGCCCCCAACTCGGCACGGCACCGCGCGCTCCCCGGCGTCGTCAGTGCCGCGGTGAGCAAGGGCAACACACTGATCACCCAACGGGTGGAACTCGGAGCACTGCCACAGCTGTACGCGGCCACCGCGCCGAACGTGGCAGGCGGTGACTACTTCGGGCCGGCGCGACTGGCCGAGGTCCGTGGCCATCCCAAGCGGGCCCGGCTCAATCCGGCCGCGCGGAACGACACCAGCGCGGGACGGCTGTGGGAGAGCACCGCGGAGCTGACCGGGATCTCGCCCGAACCGTTCTGATCGAAGTTCTCCGGGCGGGTCGTCGAGCTACCCGCTCGGCGGAACCTCCCGCACGCTGTTTCGGTGAAGAGCGGGATCGGGTGAGTTCGGTCATTGTCGAGCACCGGTGGTCGGGGCGTAGCCTGTGGTCGTGACTGTGGCGCCGGAGGGGCGGAAGTTGTTGCGGCTCGAAGCCCGCAACAGTCAGACGCCGATCGAGAAGAAGCCGTCCTGGATCAAAACGCGCGCTCGCATGGGTCCGGAGTACCAGGAACTCAAGGGGCTGGTGCGGCGCGAGGGCCTCAACACCGTCTGCGAGGAGGCGGGTTGTCCCAATATCTTCGAGTGTTGGGAGGACCGGGAGGCCACGTTCCTCATCGGCGGTGACCAGTGCACCCGCCGGTGCGACTTCTGCCAGATCGACACGGGCAAACCCGCCGAGCTCGACACCACCGAACCGCGCAAGGTCGCCGAGTCGGTGCAGGCCATGGGGCTGCGCTATTCGACGGTGACCGGTGTGGCCCGCGACGACCTCGACGACGGCGGCGCGTGGCTGTACGCGGAGACGGTGCGCCAGATCCACGAGCTCAACCCCGGTACGGGTGTCGAACTGCTGATCCCCGACTTCAACGCCGAGCCGGACCAGCTCGCCGAGGTGTTCGGGTCGCGCCCCGAGGTGCTCGCGCACAACATCGAGACCGTGCCGAGCGTGTTCAAGCGGATGCGCCCCGCGTTCCGGTACGACCGCTCGCTGAAGGTCCTCACCCTCGCGCGTGAGGCGGGTCTGGTGACCAAGTCGAACCTGATCCTCGGCATGGGCGAGACGCCCGAGGAGGTCGAGCCCACCCTGCGGGACCTGCACGAGGCGGGTTGCGACATCATCACCATCACGCAGTACCTGCGCCCCAGCCCCCGGCACCACCCGGTGGACCGCTGGGTCAAGCCCGAGGAGTTCGTCGAGCACACCAAGGCGGCGGAGCGCATCGGTTTCCCGGGCGTCATGGCGGGTCCGCTGGTCCGCTCCAGCTACCGGGCGGGGCGGCTGTACGCCAAGGCTACCGAGCACCGCGGCATGCCGCTGCCGGAGAACCTCGCGCACCTGGCGCAGGCGGGAACCGCCGCCCAGGAGGCGAGCAACCTGCTCTCCCGCTGAACCGCTCCCCCGGAGCGCGTGGGCTCTCCCACGCGTTCCGGGGGACGGCATCGGCGAATCGTGGCTGGTGGATCAATTCCCGTCCCGGCCGACGCCGAGGTGCCGGGAGCGCATGACGCGAACCAGGTACCACAGCGCGGAAAGCGCGAACATCGCGGCGGTGAGCAGTAACCAGCGTCCCAGGAAGGGCTGCTGGGTCTGTCCGGTCGCCGCGTAGTAGGTGAACTCCCCCTGCCTGATGATGCCGGGCAGGAACACCAGCAGCAGCAACGCGGACCCGAGCACCGGCACGCGTACGTGGTTGACCCAGCCCACTGCCGTCCTCCCGCGACGGGCACCGGCGCGGAGCAGCCGATCCGCCCCCGCGTAGACGGGGAACAGCACCAGGTCGTGCAGCACCACCGCGGCGAGGAACCAGACCAACATCCGAGTGAAGCTCGAATCGGGCACGAGCAGCACCACCACGTAGGCGGTCAGCGCGAAAGCCCCCAGCACCAGCAGCGGCTGGTGCGGAGCGGCACCGTAGGCCCGCGAGAACCGGCGGAGCAACACACGCATCTCAATCGCTCCCGAATTCGATGTCACGCACCCATTTGGTGTTGTGCACCCCAGGCAGCGCGGGCACTATCACTCTGGCCGGGTAACCGTGGTCCAGGGCGAGGTCGACGTCGTTGACCCGCAGCGCCAACAACGCGTCGGGATCGAGCACCTGGTTGGACTGCAGCGTGGCCGCCCGGAACGCACCGACGGTCTCGATCGAACTCACCCTGGCCCAGGTCGGCTCGGGAACCCCGGCCAGCACGGCCAGCTCACGCAGCCGTACCCCGGTCCAGCGTTGGGTCGTGGCCCACCCCTCCACACAGGCGATCGGCAGTGTCGCGGTGTGCTGCGGCATTCCCAGCAACTCCCCTCGGAAGAACCGGCTGGTCCCGTTCCGGGAGCGCAGCACCAGCCGCCAGCTCTCCTCCGTATCGGCGGGATCTATCCCAGCGGCCTCGGCAGTGCGGTTGACCTGGAAATCGTTGGGACCGGAACCGTAGCTTCTGCCGCGGGGCAACAACAGGGCCGCCCGACGAGCGGGGCCTCCCACCACCTGACCGATGCTGAGCACCCCCAGCAGCAGGGATCCGGCTCCCACCAGACCGAGCGCACCACGGCGGCTCATGGTGGGCGCGGCGGGCTCGGCTGCCACCAGGCCGGTGCTGTCCAACGGTTCGGGGCGGGTTTCGGCCCGCGTGGTTCGCAGTACGGAACGAGGCGAACGTGATCGCAGCGCGGCGAGCATGCGGGGGATCTTGAGCGCCACGTGCACGACGAATCCCGCGATGAACACCCAGGCGCCGAAGTAGTGCGCGGTGTAGAAGCTGAAGCCGAACACGTAGTCGTACTGGATGTTGAGGACACCGGTGACGATCTCGAAGAGGACGCCCCCGACCAACAGCAGCAGCGCGAGGCGTTCCAGGACCTTGGCCGGGGAGCGGGCAGGGGGCCATTCGAGCAGTTTCGGCACCACCGACCAGAGTTTCGCCAGCACAACCGGGATGAGCACCAACCCGAGAATCACGTGCGTCCCCTGGTTGAGCACGTACAACCAGGCCGGGCTGGTGGGCCAGTCGAAGGCGGGCAGCCGCAACCAACCGACCTCACGGGGAAACGCCTGGCCGAACTGCGGACCATAGGCGATGTAGGAAAGCAACCCGGTGATGGTCACCAGCGGTAGCGTCACCAGCAGCACGGCCCCGAACACCGAGGTCAGCCAGGGCCCGCGTAGCGGACTGCGCCACATCCGGCTCCGACGGACCCCGGAGGGACGGAGTCGGGCCAGCAACCGCCACGCACCGGCCGGAGCACCGAACGGGAGTTCCTCCCACGGATCGCGACGTGTCTCCTCGCGCGGAGCGAGCCGGGCGCTCCCGAGCTCCGGCGGTGGGGACGCGCCGACGGCCCGGTAAGAGGCGTCCAGTTGGAACACGGCAGCCCGGCACACCTGCAGCACCTCCGTGAGCGACGGTTCTGGCGGGCAGTGTACGACGGCGATGCCTCCCTCCGGCGCTTTTCGCGACGGGAAACGCCCGGACCGTATGGACGCGTCCGAGGGCCCGCGCCGTATCCTGGAGCTATGGCCAAGCAGGACCGAGCCGCGAAGAAAGAAGCGGCCAAACAGAGACGACAGGCGTCGAGCGGTCGTTTTAAACAGCTGTTCGAGGCGTTCAAGATGCAACGCCGCGAGGACCGGCTGCTGGTACCGCTGATGCTGGCGGTACTGCTCGGTGCGGCGGTCGTCGCGTTCCTGCTCGGCCTCGTCTGGGGGTTGCAGTGGTTCGCCCTACCCGTGGGTGTGGCCCTCGGCGCGTTGGGCGCGGTGATCGTGTTCGGCAGGCGCGTGCAGCGCAACGTCTACAGCAAGGCCAGCGGCCAACCGGGCGCGGCGGGCTGGGCGCTGGAGAACATGCGCGGCAAGTGGGAACTGACCCAGGGCATCACCGGCAACAGCCAGCTGGACGCGGTGCACCGGCTCGTGGGCAAGCCCGGAATCGTCCTCGTCGGCGAGGGGGAACCGCATCGGGTCAAGAGCCTGATGGCCCAGGAGAAGAAACGCATCTCGCGGCTGGTCGGCGAGACACCGATCTACGAGATCATGGTCGGTGACGGGCAGGAGCAGGTTCCGCTGCGGAAACTGCAGTCCAACATCATGAAGCTGCCCCGCAACATCAACGCCGGGCAGATCGACTCGTTGGAGAAGCAGCTCGAGGCGCTGGGCAACAGGGCCAATCCGATGCCGAAGGGTCCCGCGCCGCAGGGCGCGAAGATGCGCAACATGCAACGCGCGAGCCGCAGGAAGTAACCGAGTACGGCAGAGCGCGGCGCGTGCCGCGCTTTCCGCCTCCGCTTTTCCACCCGATGAAGGGCGGATTACCCGACTCCTCCGAACGAGTGAAGCGATCCGTCGCGGTGTTACACGGCGGTTGTCGGGCACCCGGATTCGGGCACCCGCCGGTCGTCACGGCAACGTCGAAGCAGCGCGAGAGCGCGAACCGTCCGGGACCAACGGGGCCAGCGGCCCGTCCAGTGTCCCGTCCGAGGTCAGCGGCGCAGCACCACGGTGCCGCTTAGCCGGTCGTGCCAGGAACGGCCGTCGAGGTTCCACAGCACGGCGGGCACGATCACAGCGGTCAGCACGCAGCGAAGCAGCGCACGTGGCAGCCCCACGGTCGGGGTGGCGTCGACACGTGCCACCCAGATCCCCGTCACGGCCATGCCCGGCGTGAATCCGAAGAACGCGACCGGCAACACCGTGATCAGCGCCCACGAGACCAGACTCCAGTTACCGGGCAGCTCCGGGGCCGTGAACAGCCCGGCCACGAGCGCCGCTAGCACGATGTCCACCAGAAACCCCAGTGCTCGCCGTCCCGTGGGCGCCACCGAGCCGGATCCCTGCTCGGGCAGCCCCAGACGTTCGCCCCGCCAGTGTTGCTCCGGTTGTCCCGACTCCCGCACGGATGCGGGGCCGGAGAGCCAGGAACCGAGTATTCTACCCACGTGACCAGCATACGGGGGCGTTCGACCGCTCCGAACCGACGCCCGCTCCGCCCCGGGGACAACGGACCGTTTCGTTAACGTCGGCGAAACACGCGGGTGACGACCGGGCAACACCGCCCCCCTAGCCTCGTTCACGAGCCGGCGACGAGGAATGGCCGGTGAGCGGCACCAATGCGTGAAGGAGCCATCGAGGGTGTTCAAGAATCCAGACGAGGTCCTACGCTTCATCTCCGACGAGGGCGTGAAGTTCGTCGATGTCCGGTTCTGCGACCTGCCGGGCGTCATGCAGCACTTCACCGTTCCCGCTTCGGCGTTCGACCACGACACCTTCACCGAGGGTCTGGCCTTCGATGGTTCGTCGGTGCGTGGTTTCCAGTCGATCCACGAGTCGGACATGCTGCTGCTGCCCGACCCGTACACGGCTCGTATCGACCCGTTCCGGATCGAGAAGACGCTGATCCTCAACTTCTTCGTGCACGACCCGTTCACGTTGGAGCCCTACAGCCGTGACCCGCGCAACATCGCCCGCAAGGCGGAGCAGTACCTGAACGAGTCCGGCATCGCCGACACGGCCTTCTTCGCCTCCGAGGCCGAGTTCTACATCTTCGACTCGGTGCGCTACTCCGAGGACGCGAACTCCTCGTTCCACGAGGTCGACTCGATCGAGGGCTGGTGGAACACCGGCCGCGCCGAGGACGGCGGAAACCTGGGTTACAAGACCCGCTACAAGGGCGGCTACTTCCCGGTCTCGCCGTACGACCACTACGCCGACCTGCGCGACGAGATGAGCACCGAGCTCGCCAAGGCCGGGTTCGAGGTGGAGCGGGCCCACCACGAGGTGGGAACCGGCGGCCAGGCAGAGATCAACTACAAGTTCAACACGATGCTGCACGCCGCCGACGACCTGCAGCTGTTCAAGTACATCATCAAGAACACCGCTTGGCGGCACGGCAAGACCGTGACCTTCATGCCGAAGCCGCTGTTCGGTGACAACGGCTCCGGTATGCACTGCCACATGTCGCTGTGGCAGGGCGGCTCGCCGCTGTTCCACGACGAGTCCGGATACGCGGGACTGTCGGACACCGCGCGGTACTACATCGGCGGCATCCTGCACCACGCCCCGAGCCTGCTGGCGCTGACCAACCCGACGGTGAACTCCTACCACCGTCTGGTGCCCGGCTTCGAGGCGCCGGTGAACCTGGTCTACTCGCAGCGGAACCGCTCGGCCTGCATGCGCATCCCGATCACCGGGACGAACCCGAAGGCCAAGCGCGTAGAGTTCCGCTGCCCCGACCCGTCCGGTAACCCCTACCTCGGCTTCGCCTCGATGCTGATGGCGGGCCTGGACGGCATCCGCAACAAGATCGAGCCCGCGGACCCGATCGACAAGGACCTCTACGAGCTGCCGCCGGAAGAGGCCAAGAACGTGCCGCAGGTTCCCTCCAGCCTCAGCGACGCGGTGGACAACCTCGAGTCCGACCACGAGTACCTGCTGGAAGGCGGCGTGTTCACCGAGGACCTGCTGGAGAACTTCATCTCGCTCAAGCGGGAGAACGAGATCGACCCGATCCGGCTGCGTCCGCACCCGCACGAGTTCGCGATGTACTTCGACGTGTGATCGACTGAACGGGCTTGACCTGGTTTTTCCATCAAGTCAAGATCCGTGAGTCCGCACGGAGTCCGCGAAATCTCCGAACTCGGCCGACATCACAGCTTCCACAGCGGTCCGTGTGGATTCCTCGGTGTCCGGCCCCGAGTGTCCGTAAGCGTCCAGCGTCGTCTTCGCCGAAGCGTGGCGAAGACGACGCTGGACTGTTCTCACGTCCGCGCCCGAGCTGATCAGTAGACTCGCGAAGTAATGACGGAGATCCTGAAACCGGAAATCCCCCGGTAAGCACGCGACATGCTTGCGGACACGGCGGACTTCCCGTTCGATCTTCCACGGCCCCACCTGCTCACCTTCTCCGGCCGTCAGGACCGTCTCGCCAGGCCAGCGCCGTACTTGCTCGGAGAGGACCTTCACGAGTGTGTCCGCGATCGGCACCGTCGTGCGCGACATCTCCGTTTTCAACTCTTCCTCCGGATACTGCACGGCGGGCGAGTTTCGCCCCAAGAGCACGGCTCTGGACACAGCAACCGCAGCGGAACGAGGCGAACACACCCGAGGTCCCTCAGCGGTAGCACATAACGAACGAAGTAGCCGAGCTCTACCGCACAGCCCCGTCGACCGTCCAGCACTGACGAACGATCGGCTACGGATCGCACGGAATCAAAGCCGATAAGCGCGTCTTGTACTCACCAGTCGAAATCGAACGGTTCGATGCGGAACTATGCGCGAACAGCGGTGATGCCGCGTGAGTTCGACACAGTACAGCCATGAAAAGCGGTGCCGCCCCCTGTGCCCCAACAAGGATTCGGCACCGCCTACGAGAAAGGTCCTGCTATGACCTCACAGGAAGTGAGTAACCCCGAAAACACCAGCAATGAGCAAGCCGAGTTGATGAAGCACGGCGAGCGCGTCGCCGATGGCGCGGCCGTGGGGTCGGCGGTCTACGGCACCGCGGACGCTCGGTGCACCGGCAGCGTGTACGTCGGTGACCGGGTGCTGTCCGGCCTCACTCCGGGGCAGCTCCGGGAGCTTGCCGCGCAGGCTGCCACCTCGGCCGATGCCGCCGGGGCAGACAGGCACTCGGTGATACTCCAGAACGACCCGGAGATACGACAGCTTTACCGGGAGAGCACCACGCTCTGTGGAAGCGAAGCCAACGTCGAACTGCTCCAGGACCCGGACCTCGGCCCGGTGGGGTACATCGACGTGAACCGCCGCGAAGCGCTCACAAGTCTCAGCGTCGACGAGATGCTGTCGCTGTCCGCGCACTTGGCTCAGATGGCGCTGGTCGCTCACCGGGAGGTGAACCGGTGAGTACGACCGAAGTCGATGCGGCAACTGCCCGGGCCGTGGCGTTCGCTCCGGCTCCGGGCCGGTCCCGGTAGAGCCTGGCAGCCCGGTGCCCGTTCCGCGGCAACCCACCTGCACAGCGTCCACCGGTGGGCAAGCGCACCCGTGGTCAAGGCCGCTCGGTGCTGCCCCTGGCGTGCCTACCGGGTGCGGGTGACCACGGTGGATCTCACGGAGATATGCCCGAAGCCTGAGATCACCGTCTCGGTGGGACTGTTGCTGGCGCTGGCCCGGGAAGCCGAGTTCAGCCGCATGTCGCGCCAGTGACAGGAGGCCGTGTGGGCCGAGAACTGGCACCGGTGGCGGCATCTCCACATTCGTCGAGAAGAGCCACCCCCGCCAGCCGCATACACAACCTCCCCGAACAGCACACCTAGACGACTTCGTGACCCGACTGCGATTCGAGATGCACGAACGCCGCCGCCATCGCGTGCCCCCACCACCCCCGGCATGAGTCAGGGAACGCCCCGGCCCCATCACACCAACCGGGGCGCAATCGTCGCTCTATGGCCCACTCAGCGATCCGTGAGAGCCGCTGTCACAGCCGCCGCAGCCCCTCCAACACGCGGGCCAGAGTGCCCGAGTCACGCGACCAGCCGGACACGACCGGCCCGCTGCCGGTGGCGTGCCGATCACCGCCCGGCCGGGACATGGTGGGCGGCCCCGGCGCCGCGAGATCACCGGACAACACGGGCACGTGCCCCGACAGCCGGCAGGGGCGGAAACCATGCCGGCCAAGATAGGGCCGGCCCCTTCGCACAGTCACGACTCCGGGTCCACGATCGTGGGCGGCTCCCCTTCGTCCGCATCCGTGTCGGTGGGAGCGTCGCGGTACTCACGCAGCGCGGCCGCGAGTTCGTCCAACGCCTCGGCCAGCCCCTGCCGATCGGCCGCCGGAAGCCGCTTGCCGCCGAGCTTGTAGGCCGCCTCGTCCACCATCCACTGACAACGCCGCAGCAACGTCGCCAACTGCGTATGCGGCTGACTCACCGGACACCACCCCCGCCCGGCAACTGGCCCAACAGCCTCGTCAACGTGTCGCGCAGCTGGCGCACCTGCTCGGCACTCCACCGGGTGCGGTTGTAGACGGTGGGAGTGATGATCGTCAGCCGACCACCCTCGACCGACAGCTGTAGTGATTCGGTGCCGTCGTGCTCAACGGTATTGCACCGCACCAACACGGGCTCTCGCATAGCGTCACCTCCAGTAATCGAAGCGACGCTATGGAGATTGAAGGACGCGGCTTTGACACAGTGGCAAACCCACTCGAATGGGTTACACGTGAAGTCCTGCTCGGTAGGCCATACCACGAAGTTCGCGTCCCACCGCGTCGCGATTGGTCTTGAGCAGTAGCTCAGCGAGGGTGGAACGAGTGAACGGGTGTTTGTGTACTCGTGGGGGCGAGATTCGTTCCGCCGTGCGAAGAGCCCGCACCGCCGTTTCTCGTTGCTTTGGTATCCGTGCCAGCGCACGACCGTAATCGCCCCAGTACGCTGCTTTCCTGGTCGGAGACGGGATCATTCTCGGATCTACGCTCGCGCCCAGACGGGCGGCCTCGATGAATTCACCGCATTCCAGGGCAACGGCCATGCGCCACACGGCGACATTCGAAGGACCGAAACCGAACCACAGCGCGTTGGCCTCCCCCGTCCGTTCGGCAAGTTCAGCCGCATGTTCCAACGGCGGGGTACGTTCGTTCGTTCGCCCAGCCGCGGCAGCCAACAGGGAGTTGGTAAAGGCCAACATCCCGGACAACTGCATGTCTTCCGAAGTCGCCGTTCCCGGTGAAACAGCCTTGAGCGTGTCGGTGGCCAGGTCGAACGCCCCGGCCGCCATGAGCCCGTGCGATACCCCGAAGCCCGCTACGCCGAGCATGAGCGGCTCGTCCAAGTGGTGTGCCGCCTGTTGCGCGAGTTGGGCCGCCTGCCAGCCGAGATCGAGGGAAGCACCAACGTCCCGCAACCAGGCCTGCGTTCCCTGAACGTGCAACAGGACCAAAGAGCGCAATACCGCGCCATCATGCTTGCCAGCACGCAGGGTTTCGTGAGTATCTCGAATCAACCCCGGCAGCTCTTGTCCTACCTCTGCGTGTCGGCATGCCTGCTGAGCGCTGAGCAACGCGGCCAGCCGATCGTTCAACCCCGCCACGGGCCATACTTGGCCGCGTGGTTCGCCGATGCTCGCGCCGAGAAGGGCGAGTCGCACTTCGTTGAGTTGCCCATCCTCGTTCGCCTCACCCGCGCCGCCGAGTGTGGACTCGGTGAGTTCGGTGGGGGCGACTTCCAGAGCTTCGGCAAGAGAAGTGATCAGAGACCGGCGGTCGAGGGCACGTTCACCGGACTCCAGCCGAGACAAGTAACTAGCACTGATACCCGCCAATCCGGCGACCACGGACAAGGACTTGCCGCGCACGTGCCGGATCTGGCGCAGCTTGCGACCGATATCCGACTCCACATGTGCAAGGCTACCCAGCAGACGGCCCGGAGTTAATCGTGATCACCGGAGATTGGGACTCATTGTCCGGTGATTCGTCGACCATGCGGGGGTTCTTCTCCGAACCCCCGGCCCGTCGAGCGGGGGCAAAACCTCCGCGAAGAGGTACGCACCGAGGATAGCGGGAACGCGATCAGGTGGCGAGATCCGTCGATTGATCCTTAATGGACAGTCCGCGAATAGTCCGCGAAACGATCGAAATCACTCAACGTCAGCCAACACAGAGCGACGCATCACACCAGGTCAGAACATGCATAGCCCAAAAGCGGGCCAGCTCGAAAGCTCCTGGTCTCAGTTCGCGATGTACTTCGACGTGTGATCGACCGACGCACCGCGTGACACGAGGGGGCCCGCCGCGGCGGGTCCCCTCTGTCGTGTGCTGTTCCGCTCGCCGCCTGTTCGGCGCGGAAGTCGTACCATGGAGGGCTAGCCGTTCCGGATGATTTCCGTGAGATCGGTGCCTGCTGTGAGAAGGGCGAGTGTGCGCTGCGCGATGACGTCGATCCTGGCTTGTAGTGCCGCGATCGGGTCGTCGATCTCGTGGAGCTCTCGGATGTCGTGCATGGTTTTGCGGATATCGGGGATCCGGTAACCCGCTGCGCGTAGCGCGGCGGTGATGCGAGCCTCTCGGATCGCGGACAAGGGATATCGGCGAACGCTGCGACTGGTCACGCGTTCCGGGGACACCAATCCGGCTTGTTCCCAGAACCGCAGCGTCGATGTGCGGACGCCGAGGGCCGTGGCCAGTTCCGCGATCGTCATGGTGTCCGCCGCACCGGTTTCGGAGTCGTACACGGCTTCGTCGCGTATCGACAGCAGCGCTCGTTGGGCTTCGAGGGCGTCCTCCCGCGCACGGACGAGCTTGCCGTGCAAAGAACTGATCAGCGCCACCGCCTCGTCGGTGGGAAGGGTTGGCACTCGCCGAAGAACATCTCTCGCCTCCACCGGGCCAATGGCGACGGCCAGGTTGCGGTAGGTGCGCAGCGCGAGCAGATGGACGCTGGAGAACTCACGGTATCCGTTCACAGCTCGAGGGACAGCCGGGATGACTCCCAGCCGTTCGAGCTCGCGGACCTGCTGAGGCGAGTAGCCCGCGGCCGCGGCAACGGCGGAGGTGTTGAGACTCCCCCGGCGCCCCCCAGAAGCATTCACAGCGGTCGAACCCTCCACAAGCACTTCAATGCCACGCTCGAACCATGAGTATGCACCACATCCTCAGCGCGGTCCGCGAATTCGAAGGACTCCTCGAGCTCGCACCCGGTGCGGGAAGCGAGTTTCCCGAGATCGCCTGGGGCGATCACTTCTTCTACTACTCACCGGACGGGCGAATCCCGCGGCACCACCAGCCGTTCGCCACGATCGTCACGAAGGACTATCCCGGCGAGCCGTCGTCGAACCTGGGGGCAGCGGACCGATACCGCGTGAATGTCGATGTCGGCCGGTCGACATTCACCGAGCTCACCGGCGAAACCCCCCGCGACTTCGACTCGAGCGACAAGAAATCGCGAGAATTCGGTGAATCGGACGTGTTCATGCCCCATCCCGTGTACGGTGCTCGCGGCTGGGTGGCTGTCGTGAACCCGGCGGAACGGACCATGGCCACCCTGGTTGATCTCCTGCACGGCGCGTACGAAAAACAACGGCGCCACGTCGACCGCCGAGCGCCCGAGAGCGAGCACAATCACAGCAGCGGACCGGAGCAGTGAGACACCGCGTGAGCCGCTGCCACGGGATCGGGGAACGGCTCGGCATCCGTGACGTCGAGCGCTGGTGCTCGGCCTGCCGCTGAACGCGTGCGGCAGGCACCGAACAAGCACCATCATCACCGGGCTCGGCCCAGCAGCCCACCCACGGAGGACAACCGAGAGGTGGGAGTACATCGACGTCGGGCGCGGCGCGGGCTTCACGAGCACGGCACCGCGCCCGACGCACTCTCACGGGTGGGTGGCCTCGGTTCAGTCGACGGTGAGCACCAGCTTGCCCCGCACGTGGCCCTGCTCCAGCAGTTCGTGCGCCTGGGCGGCGTCGCGCAGCGGGAAGGTGCGCTGCACCTCCACCCGCAGCTGACCGCGATCTATCAGCTTGCTCAACCAGGTCAGGTCCTCGGTGTCCGGCCGGACGAACACGTAGTGCCCGCCCTGCTGCAGCACGGTCTCGGGATCCTCCACCGAAGCGTGCCGCGAGCTGTCCCGCAGGATCTCCGGGGTTTCGCGCAGCGCGGTTCCACCGGCCATGTCCACCGCGGTGTCGACCTTGCCGTCACCACCGACGAGCTCGGCGACGCGCCCCTGCAGCCCCGGTCCGTAGGTGACCGGCTCGGCTCCCAGCTCGCGCAGGAAGTCGTGATTGCGTTCCGAGGCGGTACCGATCACCCGGGACGCCCCCAGCGCGAACGCGATCTGCACCGCGAGGTGCCCGACACCGCCTGCCGCGGCGTGCACCAGCACGGAATCGTCGGTGCCGGTCTCCACCGCCTGCAGCATCTGCAGCGCGGTGAGTCCGGCCAGCGGTAGTCCCGCCGCCTGCGTGAAGTCCGCCGCGCCCGGTTTGTGGGCCAGGGTGCGCACCGGAGCGGCGACCAGCTCGGCATAGGTGCCGTGCTGCACGTGGTCCTCGCGCACGTAGCCCACGACCTCGTCACCGGGTTTGTACTCGGTTACGGCGGGCCCGACGGCACGGACCACGCCCGCGAGGTCCCAACCGGAGATCAACGGCGTGTGGTGCGGGAAGAGACCGCGCAGGTAACCGCGGCGGATCTTCCAGTCCACCGGGTTCACTCCCGCCGCCCTGGTCTCGACGAGCACTCGGTCGGGACCGACCAGCGGATCGTCCAACTCCTGGTACGAAAGAACGTCGGGTTCGCCGAATTCGGTGAGCGCGATAGCCTTCATGCTCTCTGCAACGACGTTTCGTCGCGATCTTATTCCGGCATTCGGAGCAGCGCGTCCGATCCGCTGGTCGAGCTTTCCACCCGCCCGGTCGACGGTGACGAGAACCGGTGGGAGACAGCAACCTGTCGGGCTCCCGCCCCCGGAAACCCCGGTCAACTCAGCACGTCCTCGTAGAAGACCCGCTCGACCACGCTCCTGGCACGCCGGGTCGCGCGCAGGTAGTCGTCCATCACCTGACCGGAGTCCGAGCCGCTCGGATAGCCCAACGCCGCAGCGACCGCGTTGAGCTCCCTGGAGTGTTTGGGAAGCTGATCACTTCCCTTTCCCCGAACCAGCATCACGGCGTTACGCGCCCGCATGGCCAGCGTCCACGCGCTCTCCAGGGTCGCCACGTCCTCTTCGGTCAGCAGTCCGGCACCGGCAGCTGCGCGCAACCCACCGACCGTCGAGGTGGTGCGCAGTTCGGGGAACTCGTGGGCGAAACGCAGCTGCAACAGTTGCAGCGTCCACTCCACATCGGCCAGTCCGCCACGCCCCAGCTTGGTGTGGGTGGTCGGATCGGCACCGCGCGGCAACCGCTCGGCATCGACCCGCGCCTTGATACGTCGAATCTCACGTACCCTGCCCGCGTCCAGTCCACCTTCCGGATATCGGATCGGGTCCACGGCGGAGCGGAACCTCTCCCCCAGCTCGGGATCCCCCGCCACCGGACGCGCCCGCAACAACGCCTGGGCTTCCCAGATCTGAGCCCACCTCCGGTAGTAGTTCAGATAGGAGTCCAGCGTCCGGACCAGCGGTCCCGACCTTCCTTCCGGTCGTAGATCGGTGTCCACCTCCAACGGCGGGTCCTGACTCGGCTTGCCCAACAGCCTGCGCACCTGCTCGACCACAGCGGTCGCGAACCGCACGGCGGTACTGTCGTCCGCTCCCTCGACCGGCTCGCAGACGAACATCACGTCGGCGTCGGAACCGTAGCCGAGTTCGGCACCTCCCAGCCTGCCCATCCCGATCACGGCGATCCTGGCGGGCCGTGCGGCACCGGCGACCCCACCGTTGGGAGCCGACCACTCCGACCTGGCCGCCACGTCACGGACAGCGGCGTCCAACGTGGCCTGCAACACCGCCACCCACACCGTCGAGAGCGCGGCGAACACGTCGTGCGGCTGGATCACCCCGAGCAGATCTCCCGCCGCCACACGCAGCAACTCGTGTCTGCGCAACGAACGTGCCGCCGAGGCAGCCCGCTCCGGTTCGCTGTGCCGCGCCACCGCGCTGCACAGCGAACCGGCCACCTCCGCCGGATCCCGTTCGGACAGTTCCGCGGTGTCGGCCAACAGCCGAAGCACTTCGGGAGCGCGTACCAGCAACTCGGGAACCAGTTTCGAGGTTCCCAGCAGGAAGGCGAGCCGTTCGGCGACCACTGCCTCGTCCCGCAACAACCGCAGATACCAGGGGGTGTCCGCGAGCGCCTCGGAAACGTTGCGGTATGCCAACAGCCCGCCGTCCGGATCGGGAGTTCGTCCCAGCAGGTCCAGCAGCACCGGCAGCAGGGTGCCCTGGATGCTGGCACGACGCGTCATCCCCGAGGTCAGCGCCGCGATGTGGCGCAACGCCCCCTCCGGGGAGGTGTAGCCCAACGCTGCCAACCGATCAACCGCTGCCCCGGTGGTCAACCGCAACGCCTCGGTGGGCACCTTCGCGACCGACTCCAGCAACGGCCGGTAGAACAACTTCTCGTGCAACCTGCGCACCCGGTTGCCCTGTTTGCGGTACTCACCGAGCAGCACGTCGGCCGCTTCCTGGCTGCCCTGCGAACGCATCCCCAGCGCGCGCGCCAGGTGGTGGAGCGTGGCCCGCTCCGTCGAGGGCGGGAACAGGTGGGTGCGTCGCAACCTGCGCAGCTGCAACCGGTGTTCCACTCCACGCAGAAAGGCGTAGGAATCGGCCATCGCACCGGCGTCGCTGCGGGCCACGTACCCACGTTCGCCCAACGAGCGAAGCGCCGTCATGGTGGACCGAGACCGGATGTGCTCGTCCCCTCTGCCGTGCACCAGCTGCAACAGCTGCACCGCGAACTCCACGTCGCGCAGTCCGCCCCTGCCGAGCTTGAGTTCGCGATCGGTCTGCTCGACGGGGACGTGCTGTTCGACGCGTTGCCGCATGGAGCGCACGTCGGTGACGAAGTCCTCCCGCTCCGCGGCCGTCCAGATCAACGGCCGGACCGCCTCCGAGTAGCGCTCGCCCAGCTCGGTGTCGCCCGCCACCGGGCGCGCCTTGAGCAACGCCTGGAACTCCCAGGTGCGGGCCCAGCGACGGTAGTAGCTCAGATGTCCTTCCAGCGTGCGCACCAGCGCCCCGGCCTTGCCCTCCGGCCGGAGGGCGGCATCCACGTCGAAGAAGGCGGCCCCGGCGACGCGCATGAGGGTGCTCGCCAGCCGTGTGGCCGGTGCGACGTCCTCCTCCGAAGCGGCCACGAACACGACGTCGACATCGCTGACGTAGTTCAGTTCCCTGCCGCCGCACTTGCCCATCGCGATCACCGAGAGGCGCGGTGTGTACTGCCCGGAAAGCTCGGAGGCGGCCACCGCCCATGCCGCGCGCAACGCGGCGACCGCCGCGTCGGAGAGCCTGCCCGTGATCTCCTCGTACGAGGGAGCGGTGATGCTCGGATCGACGGATCCGGCCAGGTCGGCGGCGGCGATCTCCAGCAGCAGTCCGCGGTAGGCGGCGCGAAGCGGGGTCACCGCGGTACTGCTGTCCACCGTGGCCACCGGAAGCTCCGGGATTCCGCTTTCCGGTGAGGAAGTGGTCATCGCTCCGACGCTGTGCAACAGCTCGGCGCTGAATTCCCGAACACCGCGCTGCCGGATGTCGTCACCCGCCAGGCGACGCCAGTCGGCGGGGTGCGCGACCAGGTGGTCGGCCAGCGCGCTCGAGTAGCCGATGGTGGCGAGGAGCCTGGCTCGCAGTTCCGACTCGGTGGACAGCCGACGCTCGAGTTCCGTCCATTCCGCTTCGGACGACTCACGCAGCCGATCCACGGAGTGCAGGGCGAGATCGGGATCAGGCGTGCGGGAGAGGGTCTCCAGCACCGGTTCCGTCTCGGGCAGCGGGCCGTTGTCCCCCCACCAACCCGCCGCGCGGAGCTGGGTCTCGGCTCGTTCGACGTCGCTGAATCCGTACCGCGCGGGGGACGGCACCGCCCCGGAGCGCTGCCAGTTGGCTTGGGCCATGTCCGTACCGTAATCCGAAGCGACGGTCGGCGGGGATCCCGTCGTGACCGTTGTTGCACACCGGATCGCGAATCGGCTTCGTGCTCCAGCGGAACCGTGCCCGGCAGGGCGGCGGGACGACAGTGCGTGACGGCAGCGCGTTCCGGGATCCCGCTGGAGGAGTTCGATCAGGCCAGTGGCAGGGAACGGGTGGTGGTTCGTTCCTCCGGGGGAGTGGCGGCGAGCTCGTAGAACCGCCGCGCCACCGGCTGCCAGGTCTCCGCGAGATCGGCGTGGAATTCACGGAGATGCTCGGCGTCGAACTGGCCGCCGCGGGCCGCTGCCGCCAACTCCGGATCCGCTTCGGCCAGGCCACGTACCACTTCGGGGGTGGTCTCGACGTGGAACTGGAAACCGTAGGCCCGCGACCCGACTCGAAACGCCTGGTTCTCACCCTTGGGGGAGGCCGCCAGCAGCTGAGCGGTCGGAGGGAGGGTACTGATCTCGTCCCGGTGAAACTGGAACACATCCGGGGTGAGTGGCAGCGGGCCGACGAGCACGTCCTCGGCCGCGGTGTCCCGCTTCGCCACCAGCAACGTCCCTGCTTCAGGGCCGTCGCGGCGGGTGGCGATTCGACCACCGGTCGCCATCGCCAGCAGCTGTGCTCCGAGGCCGAGCGCCAGCACCGGGATCCCGGCCGACGTGGCGGTGCTGAGCAGTTTCCGCACCGAACTCAGCCAGGGGTGTTCGAGATCGGCTCCGGCGTTCGTCTCACCGCCGAGTACCACCAGCCCGGCGTAGTCCCCCGCCGTCTCCGGGATTTCCTCCCGATGCGGATCGCGCACCTCCAGCTCGGCCCCTAGTTCGACGAACCAGTCCCCCAGCATGCCGAGCGGGAGGTTTTCGGACGGTTGCACCACGAGAATCCGCACTCCGGTCATAGCTGCCAGGATACGAACGGGAGCGATCCGAGTCACAGCCGGTGCAGCACGATCTCGTCGGTGTCGTGCACCGGCCGGAAACCGATGCGCCGGTATACGGAGTTCGAAGTGGGATTGGCCAGGTCCGCGAACAGTACGACCCGCTCCGCGCCCGCCGCGACGGCTCGCCGGGCAGCCGCCAACGTGACAGCCGCTCCGTATCCGTTACGGCGGAACCGCGCGGGGGTGTAGACGTGTCCGATCCGGGACATCCCGTACTTCGGCGTGCTGTGGAAGGCCATCGCCACCGGGCGGCCACCGGCGGACCAGAGCACCGGAACCCGGCCGCTGTCCAAGAAGGACCGCAGTTCCCGCTCCGATGCGTCGGTACCGACTCCGACGTCCCCGGCGTCACGGGCGTATTCCGCTCGCCAGTTCGCCAGCCAGGGAAGATCGGAGTGGAAGAAAGCACGTTCTTCACCCCCTACTTCGGTGGGGAATTCCGGGGTGTGCAATTCGTAGAGTCGCTGTCGTATCCGGAGTTCGCGGGTCGCTCCGGTAGCGCGACACCATTCAGCCGCCAACCGATCGACCTGTTCGGTGGGGCCGAGCAGGGCTCCGGGCTCCGGATCGTGTTCGCACAGCGCGGCAACGAGTTCCGCGGCGTCCGCTTCGGGTAGTGCACCGACATGCGCGGGGAAAGGTGGTGTGCGGAGATAAGCACCCAGCACGGTTCGATCCTCGTGCAGGGTGAGCAGTACGGGAGCGGTGCCTGCTTCGTAACTGCGTGCCGCGGCCAGAACCGTCACGGGAATGGTGTGCCGTACGGGATCGGCCCGGTAGAACCGTTCGGCGGTTTCCCGGAAGGAAGCGAACGAGTCGTGGCGTTCGACGTGCATACCGGCATGATCTTCAGTATCCGGTCCCCGGGCAATCGGGTTTTCGGGGTTGGGTATGAGTCCGGCCCCACCCTGGTGGGGGTGGGGCCGGTCTTGGGGGGTTGGGTCGGCGGTGTCCGTGTCTCCCACACCCGTGGGGGTGCAGTACCTGGGGCGCTGGAGGGCTTAGCTGCCGGGTTCGGGATGGATGCCGGGCGTGTCTCCTCCGCTGTGGCCACCGACCCAAAGAACCTTGGGGGGCTGTTGGGGGTGTCAGCCGCTGTGTTCAGTTGAAAAGCGTGTCGGGGTGGTGGTTGGGTTGGGAGCCGTATAGTGGTGGCGATGTCTCACGCTTGCGTGTCACATGGTGTGTGTGGGCG
>NZ_FOMZ01000037.1 GCF_900112765.1 Actinopolyspora alba | reverse complement strand
CACCTCGCGCTCGTAGGTGGCCGTGAAGCGCTCGTCGGCCAGATACATCTCGGCCAACGAACGCTGCATCCCGTAGGAGCACTCGTAGAACCAGCGATGGCTCGGTGGACCATTCTGGCGAGCACACGAAAAAGACCCGGCCCCTCACGCTTACACGTGAGAGAACCGGGTGATATATGTCAAGGATACACTGGGTCGTACCGAAAACGCCAGGGGAGGCCAGGAAGCCGCCATCACCACGCTTTGGGTTTGGCGAACGACCCCACCGGATCCGGCAACTGGTGACGGTAGAAGTCCTCGGGGCGCAATCTGCGCCACCAGTGACCACCGACCCCCTCTCCTCGGCTGCCTCGTAGATCCCTGGCGGTGGGATTGGTACCGGGGTTGATCGTGGCCACGGGCACGTGCTCACGTGAGTGTCTCAGCGGAAGGTGCAGATCGGAATCGTTGGATATGACCATCGCGGCATCCACGCGTCCCGACAGCACGTCGATCAGCAAAGCAGAAGCAACGTTGACATCACTGCCCTTCTCCTCGAACGTCGAGATCGAGACGAGCACTTCCTCCGTACCATCGGGGCCGGTGACTTCCTCGCCAGGCAACCATTCCGGCCACTGCCCCGCACCGGGGGACCGAACACGCCGTTGTGATGCTCCGGAAGTTCCTTTGGCCACCAGCACCCCGGACTTGGTCCGAGGAACGTACTTGCCGTGGACGACTTCCAGTTCGGGAATGTGCTCGCGCAACGCGTTCACGTAGTTCTGCTGGTCCGCAAGAGAACTGGAATCGCCCGCACGCTCTCGTGGAGCCGAGCAGTACACCAACCGCTCCAGTCGTGCATCGGGCCACACATATGGATTGATCATCGACATCGCCAAAGAGGCGAGATCAAGCCACCGCCAGCCCGGAGTACCACGACCGCAGTGTCCCCGCGCTCCGTAGTACACATTGAACGCGTCGACATACACGCCTACCCGCAGCGGGGCAGGCCGCTCCGGGAAGGGGCACTCGAGCATCTCCGCCAGTCTAGCCAACTCACGAAGAGCCCCCACAGATGGATACTCCAGGTGATCATATGTAAGTCAACGGTATTCACAGCAGCACGACGTCATACCGCGAAGACGTTTCAGGCATACGGGCGTATGAACCGGCGAATCACGGTCGAGCGCACTGTCCAGATAGAAGTACGAGTACGCCAGGTAAAGCCACCGGAATCACCTCCTCGCATCGGACAGGCCCGAGTCACCGGCTCGGCGAACGAGTCACCCGTCGGCGCGCTCGGAGCACTCGGCGTTGGCCAGGATCGCGTCGTGCACGAACCGGGCACCACCGGTACCCACCTCGCGCTCGTAGGTGGCCGTGAAGCGCTCGTCGGCCAGAT
>NZ_FOMZ01000010.1 GCF_900112765.1 Actinopolyspora alba | reverse complement strand
TGACCCAGTACCGGGCGGTCGGCGGCCGGGTGGTGGCCGCGACGCAGGAGCCCATCAAAGAGGTCGTTCCCATGCGGGGGCTGTTTCCCACCAAAATCGCGCTGCGGCTGGAAGAGGCCTCCTACGTGGACATGGCCTTGGGCGAAGGGGTGCGCGAGCGGGGCGCGTTCGCCGACCAGATCCCCGACTACATGCCCGGCGTGGCCTACGTCAAAACCGAGGGCTCCCGCGAACCCCTGCGGGTGCGGGCGGCCTACACCGGTGACGACGACATCACCGAACTGGTCCGGTTCGCCACCAGCCACGACGCCACCGTCCTCGACTTCCCCAACAGGGACAACAGCACCGAGGCCGACGAGAACGAACCCGCGGACTCCCCCAACACCGACGACGTGGAACACATCGAGGTCATCGACGACGGGGAAGACGAAGACGACGAAGAAGGCTTCGACGCCGCGTAATCCCCCAACGCTGTAAGCGGCCCCGCTCCCTCTCCGGCAAGAGTTTCAGGAGCGGGGCCTTACCTCTCTTGGAGGCAGGTTTCATGTTGGCAGAACTCGCCCTGGCAGGCACCACCCTGTCCACCACAACCACGGGGCTGTGGGCGCACCGGTTGTGGCGCCGGCTGCACACCGACCCGCTGACCGGGCTGGCCAACCGCGCCCGAATGCACCGCACCTTCCACCGGGCTCGGTGGTTACGCCGCCGCACGGGCACTCCGCTCGGGCTGCTGCTGCTCGACGTGGACCAGTTCAAACAGGTCAACGACACCCACGGGCACCGCACCGGCGACCAAGTGCTGACCACCATCGCGGCCGAACTCCACGCGGCCACCGGCCCCGGCGAACTCCCCGTACGGCTGCACGGCGACGAACTGGCCGTACTCCTCACCCGACCCGACGCGGGCGACGTGACCGAAACACGAGCGGAACAGATCCGCCGAACCATCCGCGGACCCCGGGCCATCGCCGGACACACCATCCACCTGTCCCTCTCGGTCGGCGCAGCCACCACCGAAGACGGCTCGCTGTCCGACCTGCTCGCCCTGGCCGACCAACGCATGTATGCCACCAAACCCAGCCGCTCCCCTCAGGGGCGGAGTGAACCCACTCACCGAAAGGCGGTCACGTCATGATCTTGTTCCACCTCACCGGCCGTAGTCTCTTCGGGCTGCTCGCGGCCACCCTGCTCGTCCTCGCCGTGCTGGCGCTGTTGTGGGCCTTCGCCGGGCCTGCTTGGTCGATCGGGCTCGGCCTGGTGCTGGTGCTGCTGGTGCGCGGGGTGCTGGCCCTGTTCTCGCCCGGCGACAGCGAATAGCAGGGGGCTGCTGATGACCACTCCCGATAGTGGGGTGCGGTTGAGTCGGGCGCATCGCTGGTTGGCCCCGGTGTCGCTGGTGATCGTCGCGATGGCGGCGGTGATGGGCTGGGCGGCCTCGTTCGTGGGGCTGCATCAGTACGGGCACACGGCGATGGCCGGCTTCGGCTTCTGGACCGCCTGGCTGCTGCCGGCCACCTTCGACGGGGCCGCCTTCGCCTGCACCCTGATGACCTACCGCGCCTCGATCAACGGGCGATCCGCTCTGCGGGGGCGGGTGCTGATGTGGGCCTTCACCACGGTCAGTGCGTGGATCAACTGGATTCACCAACCCAGCCTGGACACCCGGCTGGTCGCGGCCGGGCTGCCCGTGGCGGCGGTGGCCGTGTTCGACGTGGTCCTGGCCGAGTTGCGGGCCGACTACGAAGCCCGCCACGGACGCACCGCCTTCCGACTGCGCCCCGGGTTGCTGCTGCTGCGATGGCTGGCCGACCGCTCCGGCACCACCACCGCCTTCCGCACCCAGATCACCAGCATCCCCGTCCCCGAACTGGCCGGACTCGCCGACCAGCACACCCCGGCCGAGCCTCCCTCGGATACCCCGATGCCGGCCCCTGCCATTTCTACCGAGTCCGAAACGGAGCCGGTCCAGTCCGCGGCTGTTTCCCCCGATTCCGGGGCGGACACCACGGAAACCACGGAGGAATTCACGGAGATCTCCGGCGAGACCGAACCGGCCGCTGGCGACTCGGCGGTGTTGGGGCGGGTGCGGCCCTCATCGATGCGGCTACCGGAGCACGTGGTGGACAAGCTCACCGACGCCCGGAACGAGGCGTATCGCTCCGGCCGGTCATTGACCGCGGCCGACATTCAGCGGCTGCTCAAACTGCCCGAAACGTTGGCGACACAGCTGGCCGACGAACTCGCGGTACCGGACACCAACGGGCATCGCGTCACGAACGGGCACCCCGTGTCCTGATCGTTCGACTGCTCACTTCTCGGCGGAAACCCCGGTGCGGCCTTGCTGTCCTGGGGTTTCCGCCCTTTTTGTTCCCGCCCGAAAGGGGAAAACATGGTTCTTGCGGTTGACCCCACGGTGGATCGGCTTACCCGCCGGATACAGGCCACCGACTTCGACGCGTGGAAGGCCAAGGTCCGCTCGGTGGCCGGCTGCACCCGCCCGGTACACCTGTCCGGCCGATGGGCCATCCAGGATGCTCACAGCGGGGCGGAATTGGCCTCCCGCACGGGCGCGATCATGAGCCCCTGCGGCAACCGGCGCGAAGCCGTCTGTCCGGCCTGCTCCGATCGGTACGCCGCCGACGCGTTCCACCTGCTCCGCGCGGGCCTCTCCGGCGGCTCCAAAGACGTCCCCGAGACCGTGGCCGAGACACCACGGCTGTTCGTCACCCTCACCGCACCCTCGTTCGGACCCGTCCACAACCGACGCGTGAGCCCCACCACGGGTAAGACGATGCCGTGCGGGTGCGGGTCGTTTCATCACGAGCACGATCCGGCACGCGGACAGCCCCTCGACCCCGACTCGTACGACTACACCGGCCATGTGCTCTGGCAAGCCCACGCCGGGGTGCTGTGGAGCCGGTTTCGCACCTACCTACTGCGCCACCTCGCCGGGCTGGTCGGGCTGCGGGTGCGCGAGATCGGCGACCACGTGCGCCTGTCGTACGCCAAAGTCGCCGAATACCAACGGCGCGGCATCATCCACTTCCACGCGGTGATCCGCCTCGACGGCCCCGAGGGACCGGCCGACCCACCCCCGGCCTGGGCCACTAGCGAGCTCCTCGACCACGCTGTTCGCACGGCGTCTCGGGCGGTCTCGGTCACCGCGTGCGACCGGGACGGCAACCCCCGTCAACTCGGATGGGGTGAGCAGATCGACGTGCGCCCCATTAAGGCGGCCAACGCCTCGCGGGTGGAAAACGAGCACGGCGAGATCACCGACGACCGGCTCGCGTCCTACGTGGCCAAATACGCCACCAAAGGCACCTCCACGAGTGAGGCCGTGGACAAGCCCATCCGGTCACAAGGCCACCTCGACTTACTCGACATCAATCCGCATCACCGGCGGATCATCCAAACCGCCTGGAACCTCGGGGCACCCCAACGGTGTTCGGACTGCCACCCGCACGGCGAGCACACCCCCGACGGCTGCCCCTGCCAACAGCGGGACACCTGCCAGTCCTGCGGCGGAAGCGGATCCCTCGCCGGGCCGTTGGAGCATCTCAACCTGCGCCGCTGGGCGCACATGCTCGCCTTCCGCGGGCACTTCCTGAGCAAGTCCCAGCACTACTCCACCACGTTCCAGCGCATCCGTGATGACCGGCGCCAGTACCGGCACCACCAGGTGCTCGACGAGCTCGGCGTGGACGACGACGACATCACCGTGGTCAATCACTGGGCCATGACCCACGTCGGCCACGACTCCCCCGAGGAAACCGAACTCGCCGAAGCCCTCGCCCAACAGATCCGGCACGACCGCAAACAGCGCTACGAACACGAGAAACGGAACTAGCCATGCGCAACCTCTGGACCCCCGCCGACGTGGCCGACTACCTCGGCGTACCCACCAACACCATCTACCAATGGCGCAGCCGCGGCGGCGGACCCCCAGGGCGACGGCTCGGCAAACACCTGAGGTTCAAACCCGACGACGTCGAAGCCTGGTTCGACGCCCAAGCCACGGAGGTCAGCTAATGCCACGACCACCGTTGCCGTTGGGGACGCACGGTGAGGTCCGGTGCTACAAGGTGGCCGAGAAGCGTTATCGGGCTCGGACGAAGTATCGGGATTACGACGGCACCGTGCGGCATGTGGAGCGCATGGGCACGAGCAAGACCGGGGCGAAGGAGAATCTCAAGCAAGCCTTGCGTGACCGTGCTCGGTCGGTGGCCGGTGATGAGGTCACCGCTGCCAGCAAGGTCGTCGATGTGGCGGGGATGTGGCTTCGGGAGCTGGAGGAGTCCGACAAGGCGTTGCGGACCAAGCGCACCTACCGCGACGCGTGGGATCGTGATCTGTCCACACCGGTCGGAGCGTTGCGGGTGAGTGAGGTGACCGTCTCGGTCGCCACCCGGGTGCTGCGGTCGATTCACGACAACGCCGGTTCGGGCAGCGCCAAACATGCCAAGGTCGTGCTCTCCGGGGTGCTGGCCATCGCGGTGCGTCACGACGCGATCCCGAGCAATCCGGTCAACGAGGTGACGTTGCCGAAGGCGAGCGGCTCGCGCGCTGCCAAGCAGAAGACCGTGATCACCCGCGCGGAATACACCCGGTTGCGCAAACACCTGGCCGCCTCGGACAAGGCGCTGCGGCGGGACCTGCCGGACGTGGTCGACGCCTTGGCCGCTCTCGGGTGCCGCATCGGTGAACTGCTCGCGCTGGACTGGTCCAAGATCGACCTCGGCGCGGGCACGATCAAGATCGAAGGGACCGCGATCCGGGAGAAGGGCGTGGGCCTGTTCGTGCAGGATCACACGAAGTCCTCGGCGGGCATGCGCACCGTCACCGCTCCGAACTGGTTCGTGGATCTGCTGCGACGTCGCCACGAATCCGCCGAAACCGAGTGGGTGTTTCCCACGGCGTCGGGGACACTGCGAGATCCCGACAACACGCGGGCTGATCTTCGGACGGTCCTCGCGGGTACCGAATGGGTCGGGCTGCATCCGCACGCCTTCCGGCACCTGGTCGCCACCCGACTCGACGAAGCCGGGTTGTCGGCCCGCGAGATCGCGGACTACCTCGGGCATGATCGGGTCAGCATGACCCAAGACGTCTACATGAACCGGAAGACGGTCGGTGACTCGGCGGCCAGAGCCCTGGCCGACCTGCACCGGGAAGACTGAGCAAAAGTGGGGGTAAAGTGGGGATCGATCTTGGTCGAGATCCCTGCTCGCCCGTGTGTGCTGGGCTGATGCGCCCTCGGCAGGATTCGAACCTGCGACACCCGCTTTAGGAGAGCGGTGCTCTATCCCCTGAGCTACGAGGGCCTGTTCGGTTGTCGGCCGGGTCGGTACTTGCCGATCCGCAACAAAGGATACCGGGCCGGTGGGTGTCCTCGACACCGGCCCCGGCAGTGGCTGTGCTTCGGGCTAACGACACCCGCCGCTGATCTTTTCGGAACGGCGCGCGCGTATGGTCGACTTGCCGCTACCGTGTGCGATAGGACGGCACTGGGGTGACCATGACGAACGAGTACCACGGCGACGCCCGCAGTGTGACGCAGGCAGGGCGGGTCGATCGTTTCGAGCAGCACCTGCACTTCCACGGCGCCGACGCTCCTCCTCCCGAGCGCCCGATGAGCATCCCGGCCGAGCCGACACTGCTCGTCGACCGCCGGGACGAGCACCACGCGTTGCACAGCGTCCTCGAACGCTCCTCCGCCGCGAACGGCTCGTCCGACTCCGGGTCGGGAGCCGTCCTGATCGCGCTGTGCGGTCTCAGCGGCATCGGCAAGAGCACGCTCGCGCGGAGTTTCGCCTGGCAGGTGCACGAGCGTTTCGAGGACGGCTTCTGCTACACCGACTGGCACGGCCACCCGGTATCCGGCTCCGCCGAGCTGGCGCGCTCGTGCCTGCGCAAGCTGGGTACGGCCGAACACGAACTACCCGCCGCGGACCGGGACGCGCTGCAGCTGCTGCGTGACCGCACCCGCGGCCGCAGGATGGGATTCGTCTTCGACGGACTGGTGCGCCCGCGGCAGCTGCTCGACCTGCGGCTCGCGGCGCCGGAGAGCATGATCCTGTTCACCAGCCAACACGCCGCCGCGGAGTTCTCCTCCGACGGGGTGAGCTCGATCGACCTCGAACCGCTTTCCCGGCACCACGCGATCGAACTGCTCGCGCGAATCACCGGCACGGATCCGGCCGTGACGGACCCGGACGTCGGGCGACTCGTCGAACTCTGCGGCTACACCCCGTTGGCGCTGGAGTTCGTGGGCAGAAAGATCAGGCGACTCAAACACTGGACACCGCGCCGCGCGGCCGACTGGCTCACCGGTCCCGCTCACCGTGGCGAGATGCTGCGTGACAATCCCGAAGTGCGGGACACCCTGGAACTCGCGGTCACCGACCTCCCGGGCGAGCAGGCCGAGCTCTACCGGCTGCTCGGCGCGATTCCCTGCCGCACTTTCGACGCCGCCACGGTCGCCGAGCTGCTCGACGCCGATCCCGCCGACGCGGAGGACCTGCTCTACGAACTGCACGCGGCCAACCTGGTGCTCGAGTCCGAGCCGGGGCGCTTCCACCTGCACGATCTGGTGCGGATCCACGCGAGCGAACACGCCGGGAAGCTCGAACCGGTGGACTTCGAGCGGGCGCACCACCGCCTGGTCACGCGGTACCGCCGGATGGGCGCCCACGCCGACCGGGCGGTGATGGAACCGAGCAGGTTGCGGGTGGCGGGTGACGAGCACCTGGTGACGTCCGAGGAGAACCCCTTCACCAAACCGACCGCGCTGCGCTGGCTGGAGACCGAGTTCGCCAACATCGTCGCGCTGGTCCACCACGCGAGCGAACGCGGCGACCACGAAACCGTGCTCGCGCTCTGTGATGGTGCACTGTGGACACTGCACAACCACCACAGGCACTACGATGAGACACTGCGAGCCTTCGAGCTGGCGATCGGGGCGGCGGATCGGCGGGACGATCCGTTGGCGGGGGCGAGGATGCGGATCCTGCGCACCAGGCTGCTGATGGAGTGTCACCGATTCGCCGAGGCGCACACCCAGGCCCTCGAAGCGCGGGAGAAAGCCGCTAGTGCTGGGCATCGCCAGGTGCTCGCCTCGGCCTACGAGTTCCACGGTCGGGTTTACCTGGAGCAGGAGCACTACGAGCCGGCCATCGAACTGTTCCGCTTCGCGTGGAAGATCAGCGAGCGACTGGGGAAGCCACGGGGAATGGCCCTGGTGGAGCACTTCGCGGCGCGGGCCCACAGTGGACTCGGCGAGCAGGAGAAAGCCCTGGAGTACTTGGAGACCGCGGCGGCGCGGTTGGCGGACTTCCCGAACGACCGGCGCACCTCCGCCAAGGTGAAGTTGACCACCGGACTCGTCCGACAACGCATGGGACTGCATCGGCAGGCCGTCGAGCAACTGGAACGAGCCGTCGTCGAACTGAGTTCTCACCACTCCGACGAGGACGACGAGAAGCTGCTGTTCGAGCTGGCCGCACCGTTCGAGTATCTGGTCCCTTCGTTGCGCGAGATCGGTGAGCGGGACCGGGCCGAGAAGTGCCTGCGGGAGGCCGTCGCGATCTACGAACGCGCGGGTAGTCCGAGAGCCGAGAGACTGCGGACCGGAGCGGGGTGATCGGAGTTTCCGTTCGCCTCCGGTGGCGTGCTCCCCGGCTGAGCGACCACGAGGTGAACGGAGAGCCCCGCCGAACGTCCGGCCGACTCACTCGGGGACGAACGGATCCACCGGTGGAGCGGTTGCCCGCCACGACGGTTCGGGCAGATCCAGCAGCTCGTAGACGACGCGCCGCAACTCGCCCGCCGCCCGATCGTGGTTGGCGAAGGTATCGGCTGCCAGGCTCTCGTGTCCGGGAACCGGGGCCGCCGCCGTGATCTGCTCCTTCAGCTCCGCCGTGCCCGTCAGATGGCAGGCCCGTTTCCCGAGTTCGTATCTCGGGGTGTTCGCGACGATCTCCCGAGCTCCGAAACTGCCCAGCAGCAGCCGCTTACCCAGGGCCGCCGCGTAGAGCCCCAGGGAGCCGTGATCGGCGACCACGGTGTCCGCGGCGACCAGGGTGGCCTTCCAACCCCGGTCCGGCGGTACCAGCACCAGCCCGGCGTCCCTGGCTCGCCGGGTCCACTGCTCGATCTGCCAGGGACCGTGCAGGTCCCAGACGTTCGGGTGCAGCACCAGCGCGATCGTGTGGGTCTCGGCGGGCAGCGCTCCCACCAGTTCCGCTGCCAGCTCGGGGCGGCGGGCGAACAGTGCTCGTTCGCCCCAGGTGGAGGTGAGCACGACGAGTTCACGGTCGCCGATACCCAGCGCGTCCCGGTAACGCTCCCGAGCGGGGAGGCTGGCCCGCAGTCGGTCGAAGCACGGGTCGCCGACCACACCTGCTCGCTCCCGCAACCGCGGGTTGTGCCGACCGAGCAGGGCCAGCTGGTCCTGGTGCGTCAGGCAGACCGCGGCGGGAACCGGCTCGCCGTCCCGCAGCAGTTGGTCGCGGGAGAGTCCGGCCACCTCCGAGGTGAATCCGGTCGTCGCGGGGCGGTGCTTGTGGTGGCCCGCCCCGTGCGAGAGCGTGAGCACCGGCATGTCGAGTTCGTGCAGTGCCCCGTTGCCGCTGGGGGAGATCGCCAGATCGAACTCCGCGGCGCTCGCCCGCTGCCACGGGACCACGCGCATCCCGGCCCGCCGGAAGTGGTCGGACAGGTCCGTGTCGAACGCCGACCCCTCGGCACGGGTGAACCGGGTCTCCACCCGGAAGTCGTCGGCGAGAACGGGCAGCACGTCACCGAGCCGGTCCAACGCCGTCAGGTTGCGTACGACCCCCAGTACCCGGCGCCGTACCGGAACGGTGCCCCACGGCTCCCGGCTCCCGGCTCCCGGCTCCCGGCTCCCGGCTCCCGGCTCCCGGCTCCCGGCTCCCGGCTCCCGGCTCCCGGCTCCCGGCTCCCGGCTCCATGCCCGGATTGTATCCGACGGCAGGCGGAACGAACCGTTCTCGCCGGAACGCTCCGGGGCGGAGGCCACGACCGTGAGCCGCGACCCTGTCGCCGCGCGACACGCCAGGGGTGGTGCCCGGAGCACCGCTCAATCGGCGGACAGGGCCTCACGGCGCTCCGGGCCGTCGACCTCCACGCGGTTACGCCCGCCGTGCTTGGCGCGATAGAGCGCGACGTCGGCAGCCGTGAACAGTTCGTCCAGTCTGGCCGGACCGGCCGCCGCGCCGATGCTCACCGTGGGTGGTTGCTCGATCTCGCCGAGAACCTGTCGCCAGTCGTGCCCGTCCACCGCCGCCCGGATGCGTTCGGCCACGGCCGGTCCCGCCGTGCGCGAATCCCCGGAGTAGGCGGCCAGCACCACCACGAACTCGTCGCCCGCCCAGCGGCAGATCAGGTCCTCGGCGCGGCATTCGGCCCGCAGCAGCGACGCCACCTCCCGCAGCGCGGCGTCGCCCATCGAGTGTCCCGCTCCGTCGTTGACGTCCTTGAACCAGTCCACGTCCAGCAACAGCAACCACGGAATGCCTCCCTGGGAGGCGCTGCGCTCCAGCAGTGCCGGTGCGTAGCGTTCCAGCCCCAACCGGTTGGCCAATCCGGTGAGCGGGTCACGCAGCGCCGCTGCCTCGGCCGCATTGGCCTTGCGCTGGGCGTGTACCGCGATGCGGCGTTGTTCGAGTGCCTGACCGAGCCCCTCCTGCAGCACCTGGATGGTTTCGTTGGCCGCACGCACCGCTCGCCGCAGGGCGGTGGCCTCGCCCACGTGGTCACCGAGGCGTTGGCACACCGACGACAGGTCGGTGGAGATGCGGTTGATCAGCATGGTTTCCCTGATCGTCTCCGCCTGGTACAGGGCACGACTCGCCAAGGTCCTCGCCTGATTCAGCAGGTTCTGCCGCCTGCGCACCTCGGCGAGCGTCCAGTTGGCGATGGACTGCGCGTACATGTCCGAGGCTTCCTCGGCTTCCGCCAGTGCCGAGGTGGCGCGTCGCTGCGCGTCGTCGACCTCCTCCAGTGCCACCAGTACCCGGCCGCTGCTGGCCAGTGCACGCCGGTGCACCGCCCCCTGCGTCCCCAGCCGGAACACCTCGTCGAACCGCACCAGCGAGTCGGACAGGTAGCGTTCCACGGACACACCGGAGACGACCACTCGTGAGGCCAGTGTGGCCCCCTCCCGCAGCAGGCAGTGCGCGAGCGTGGCCGGGTCGCCCACCTCCCGTGCGATCCGCACCGCCCTGCTGAGCAGTTCGATCGCGGGGGCGCTGTGCCCTTCGAGCAGATAGCCGAGCATGCTCAGCGCGTGGGCGGTCTCCGCGTCGCGGTGCTTCTCCGCGTCGAGCTCGGTCCAGGCGTCCGCGGCGAGTTCGAGGGCCAGCGAGATCCGTCCCAACCGCCAGGCGAGGATCGCCCGGTTCACGAGTACGATCGGGCGGTTCCACTCGCTGCCGACCAGGTTCGGCGCGCTGGCCACCGAATCGTCGAAGGCCGCCTCGCACTGCTCGATCAGGCCGGAGTCGAGCAACAGCCGTACTTGACGGTCTTGCTCGGGTATCCGGCCCGCCAGCAGCGGATCGTCCTGTTCCACGGCGTCCTCGCACTCGCAGATCGCGGCGCTGCGGGTTCTCACCGAGCCCGCGTGGGTCGGGTACCCGGAGTCTCCGCTTCGACTACCTGCTCTTCGAGCAACAGGCTACCGGGTGAAATCGTGCCGATACTTGCCGTCGTGTACAACATCCTCCAACCGCAACCTGCTGCGCCAGCCGTGGCGTTCCAGGTCAGGGGTCTCGGCTAGCTCACGAACCGGCCCGACGCACAACCAGGCGACCGGCCGGACGCCCGAGGGGATGTCCAGCAGTCTGCGCAGGAATTCCTCCCGGTAGAAGCTTACCCAGCCCACGCCGAGTCCTTCGGCCGTGGCTGCCAACCACAGGTTCTGGATCGCCAGGCACACCGAGTACAGCCCGGCGTCGGCGATGGCGTGCCTGCCGAGCACGTCCGGTGAACCGCGTTCCGGGTCGTAGGTCACCGCTATGCCGAGTGAGGACTCCACGATGCCCTCCACCTTGATCTTGGAGAAGGTCTGGGCGCGTTCTCCGCTGAGCTCGGCCGCGAACACGCTTCGTTCCGCCAGCACGTGCTCGCGGAAGGCGCGTCGAGTGGCCTCGTCGCGTACGAGGACGAAGTCCCACGGCTGGGAGAGCCCCACGCTCGGGGCGCTGTGCGCGGCACCCAGCACGCGGTAAAGCACCTCGGGGTCGAGCGTCTCGCCGGTGAACTCGGAGCGTACGTCGCGCCGACGGTTGATCACGTCGTAGAGGTCGGATACCGGCTGTCGGGATTCGGAGCGGCCGGATCGGTCTGCCGTTGTCATCCCGGCTATCCTGCCGTGCTCGCGGGTGTGATTCCCAGTGCCCCGCGACTGGAATGACTCCGCACACCATCGCCGCCCGCCGCGTCGGTCCGGCGTGCGGTGTGGCGGTCTCCTTGGGCGGTGCTCCGTTGTGATGCGCGCCATAAAACCCCGACTCGCCGGTGGCGACACCCCCACTTCTCAGTTCTCTCTCAGGGCTTCGGGTAAGACTGGGGGACATGCGCATACTCGTCGTCGACGACGACCGTGCCGTTCGGGAGTCATTGCGAAGATCTCTCGAATTCAACGGTTACCAGGTGGAACTGGCCTCGGACGGTCAGCAGGCCCTGGACTCGCTCGCCGCCGCGCGACCGGACGCGATGGTCCTCGACGTCATGATGCCCAAGGTGGACGGTCTGGAGGTCGCGCGCAGACTGCGGGGGACCGGTGACGACCTGCCGATCCTGGTGCTCACCGCGCGCGAGGCCGTTTCGGATCGCGTGGCGGGCCTGGACGCGGGGGCGGACGACTACCTGCCCAAACCCTTCGCCCTGGAGGAACTGCTCGCCCGACTGCGAGCGCTGTTGCGCAGGGCGAGTCCACCGGACCCCGAGGAGGGCATCCCGGAGTCACTGCGGTTCGCCGACCTGGAACTGGATCCCGGCACCCGCGAGGTGCGGCGGGGGAGCCGTGCGATCAGCCTGACGCGTACCGAGTTCGCGCTGCTCGAACTGCTCATGGCCCACCCCAAGCAGGTGCTCACTCGCAGCAGGCTGCTGGAGGACGTCTGGGGCTACGATTTCCCGACGACGGGCAACGCCCTGGAGGTCTACATCGGGTATCTGCGCCGCAAGACGGAGGCATCGGGTGAACCGAGGTTGATTCACACCGTCCGCGGTGTCGGCTACGTGCTTCGGGAGAATCCACCGTGACCACACCGGCCCCGCCACCTTCGGAACTGAGCGGCTCGCCCGCGTCCGAGGGACAGACCGGAAGATGGCAGCGGGCTTCGCTGCGCAACAGGGTGACCCTGCTGGCCGCCGCCTGCGTGGCGGGGGCCGTCGCGCTGGTCTCGGTCGGCGCGTTTCTGACGGTTCGGGACAGCCTCTACGAACAGGTGGACCAGAACCTGCGGGAACGCGCCAGCCAAGCGGTCTCCGGCCCGCAGGTGCTGGAACCCAACCTGCGTTCGGTTCCCGCGGCTTTCTACGCGGCGGCCAACTTGCGAATCTGCCTGGTCACCGCCGACGGCAGGGCGCTGACCGGGCCCGGTAAGACCCCGCCGTGGGGGCCCGCGGAGTTGGCGGTGGCGCGTGGTCTCACGGAGTCCTCGCTGCGCACCGACGACGCCACCAACAGCAGGGTGGTGGCGCTGCCCGCCGGGAACGACCGTGCCCTGGTCATGTCGCAGTCGCTGGCCTCGACCAAGGCCACGTTGGCCCAGCTCAGCGTGGTGCTCGTCGTGATCGGCGGTGCGGGCATCCTGCTCGCCGCCGCCGCTGGGACCGCCGTGGCTCGCACGGCGCTGCGACCGGTGCAACGACTCACCGCGGCCACCGAACGTATCGCTCGGACAGGCGACCTGCGTCCGATTCCGGTCAGCGGCGACGACGAGCTGGCACGGTTGACCACCAGCTTCAACAAGATGCTCGGGGCACTGGCCGAGTCCCAGGAACAACAGCGAAGGCTGGTCGCCGATGCCGGGCACGAACTGCGCACCCCGCTGACCTCGTTGCGCACGAACCTCGAACTGCTCATGGCCTCCGACCGGCCGGGCAGTCCCCGGCTGTCCGACGAGGACCGTGCCGAGATGCTCGGTGACGTGCAGGCGCAGATCACCGAGCTGTCCGCGCTGGTGGGAGATCTCGTGGAGCTGGCTCGGGAGGACGCGCCGAACGCGGTGCACGAGCCGCTCGAACTCGTCGATGTCGTGGAGCGGGCGCTGAGCCGGGCCAGGCGGCGTGCCTCCGAGGTGGAGTTCGACGTTCGGCTGGAGCAGTGGTCGATGCTCGGCGACGCCACCGCGTTGGAACGTGCGGTGCTGAACCTGCTGGACAACGCGGCCAAGTGGAGCCCCGCAGGGGGGATAGTGCGGGTGGAGTCCCGGCGGCTCGACGCGGGATTCGCGGTGTTCGAGGTCGCCGACAGCGGGCCGGGTATCCCGGAGGAGGACCGCAGGCACGTCTTCGAGCGGTTCTACCGTTCCACCGAGGCCAGGCCGTTGCGCGGCTCAGGGCTGGGACTGGCGATCGTCAAGCAGGTGGCCGAGCGGCACGGCGGAAGCGTGGCCGCGGGCGAGGCACCGGAGGGCGGAGCGATGATCTCGATGTATCTGCCCGGCCACGCCGATCCCGAGCAGAGCGATCCCCAACGGCCCGCGCGTTCGACCTGAGGCGGACCCGCCGTTCCTTCGGGGCGTGCCCGGTTCCGTCGCGCTGCCCGGCGCGGCTCGCGGACGGCGGTTACACCCGCCCTCCCGTCGCCGGCCCTGTTCCGGTTTCCCGTCCTGCCGACCGGACGGCTTCCCACGTCTCAGCGCACCCGGTGGGGTGGTGCCGGCTTTGTGTGGTTTCTATGCTGCTTCGTGTAGGGTATTGTTGGTTTGTGTTTACTTGACGAGTAAAGTTCGCGTGGTTTCGTGATGATTTCGATCGCGGCACTCGCGTCGGATTCGCGACGAACACGGCGGGGTTGGAGTGGTGATGCTGGCACGTCAGCGTCAGGACATGATACTGGACGAAGTTCGTAGAACCGGCGCTGTGCAGGTGAGCGACCTCGTGCAGCGCCTCGGCGTGTCCGACATGACCATTCGCAGGGATCTGGACACCTTGGCGGCGCGCGGTGCGGTCGAGAAGGTCTACGGCGGCGCCACCTCCGTGCTGGACCGCAGCACCGACGAGCCCGGTTTCGAAGCCAAGTCGGTGTACCAACCCGCGGAGAAGGAAGCCATAGCCGAGCGAGCCGCGCGGCTCGTCCGCCCGGGATCGGCCATCGGCCTCTCGGCGGGCACCACCACCTGGACGCTGGCACGTCATCTCGACGACGTCGCCGATCTGACCGTGGTGACCAATTCCGTGCGCATCGCCGATGTACTCCAGCAGCGCGGCCGTGCCGATCGCACCGTGATCCTGACCGGTGGGGTGCGTACCCCCTCCGACGCGCTCGTCGGTCCGGTGGCCGTGCGCGCGCTGCACTCGCTGCACCTGGACCTGGTCTTCCTGGGGGTGCACGGGATGAGCACTCGCGCCGGTTTCACCACACCCAATCTCGACGAGAGCGAGACCAATCGCGCCCTCGCGCGGGCGGCCAACCGGCTGGTCGTGATAGCGGATCACGCCAAGTGGTCCACGGTCGGTATTTCCACCATCGTCGGCCTCGAGGAGGCCGACGTGCTGATCAGTGATGACGGGTTGCCCGAGGAAGCGCGTCGGGTGCTCGGGGAGCGGATCGCGGAGCTGTCGATCGCTCCCGTCTCCGGTGAGCGGGACGAACCGGCCGATTCCACGTATGAGGACACTATGCGGGCGGAGAGTGAGCAGTGAGGCGAACCGCGCGGCAGCTGGCCGACGGGCGGGAAATCATCTACTTCGACTCGGAGGCCACGGCGCCGGAACGAACCGCCGAGGACCTCCGCGAGCTCGACGGGCCACCTACGGCACCGGAGATGCGGCGTGATCCGTTGACCGGCGAGTGGATCGCCATGGCCGCACATCGGCAGAGCCGCACCTACAAGCCGCCGGCCGATCTGTGCCCGTTGTGCCCCAGCGAGCCGGGCAAACCCAGCGAGATCCCGGAGAGCGACTACGAGGTCGCCGTGTTCGAGAACCGGTTCCCCTCGTTCGCCGCGCCCGAGGAACCGCCCGCTTTTTCCGGACCCGGAGTGCTGGACACCGATCCACTGGTCCGACGGGCTCCGGCCAGTGGCAGGTGCGAGGTCGTGTGCTTCACGTCCGAGCACCGCAGCTCGTTCGCCGCGCTGACCCCACGACACGCACGCACCGTCGTGGACGCCTGGGCCGACCGCACGGCCGAGCTCGCCGAGGTGGACGGGGTGGAGCAGGTGTTCTGCTTCGAGAACCGGGGCGAGGAGATCGGGGTTACGCTGCATCATCCGCACGGCCAGATCTACGGGTATCCCTTCGTCACCCCCAAGACCAGCCAGCTGCTGCGAAACGCCGAGGAACACCACCGAACCCACGGCAGTCACCTGCTCGGTGACGTGCTCGCCGCCGAGCGTTCCTCCGGGCAACGCGTGATCCGCGAATCCGAGCACTGGACGGTGTTCGTGCCACCCGCAGCCCGTTGGCCCGTGGAGCTCATGGTCGTCCCGCACCGTCGGGCCCCCGACCTGACGGCCCTCACCGCCGAGGAACGCGACGACCTCGCCGAGGTCTATCTCGACACGCTGCGCAGGTTGGACCGGCTCTACGACAGGCCGCTGCCCTACATCGCGGCATGGCAGCAGGCGCCCGTTCGGTTCGGCAGGGAACTGTCCTGGCTGCACCTGAACCTGTTCTCGGTGCTGCGCTCGCCGGACAAGCTCAAATACCTGGCCGGTTCGGAGTCGGGGATGGGAGTCTGGATCAGTGATGTGACCCCGGAACAGGTCGCGGAGCGACTGCGCGAGGTGTCCTGACCGGCCTGCCCGGCCCGGGGAGGCGGAACGGATTCATCGTTCGCTTCCAAGCCTGATCTCAGGCGGCTCTCAGTCGGATAGCGCAGAGTGGAGACATGAGCGAAAATCACCCTGGTTCTCCCGAGGAAGGTCAGGATCGCCCCGACACACCGGCCGAGTACGGTCCGTCCCGGCCGGAGTCCGGTGAACAAGGCGTCGCCGGTGCCGCTTCGACGGGGTCGGCGGACTCCGGAGAATCCCGGGAAAGCTCGGAGGGGCCGCCCCCGGACTCGACGCGGCGAGTCGACGCCTCCGAAGCCGCACCGGACAGCACCGAGGAGCCGACCACGTGGCAACGGGGAGTCCCGCGGCCCGGAACCGACCACCCCACCTCCACCGGTTCCCCCACCGGCACGGAAGCCACCGCCTCGTCCGACCCGTCCGGGGCCTCCGAACAGCCACCGTGGAGCCCGCAATCCGGTACGGAACCCCAGCAGCCGTACACCCCGCAACAGCCCCCGCAGCAGTCCCAGCAGCCCCACGGCTTGGGCAATCCGCCGCAGCAGTACCCGGGGCAGCAGTACCCGGGGCAGCAGTACCCGGGGCAGCAGTACCCGGGACAGCCGGGACAGCAGTACCCGGGGCAGTACTCCACCCAGCCCGGACAGCCGATGCAGCCGGGGCAGTATCCCGGCCAGTACGCGGGCCAGCCCGGTGCTGCCGCGGGTGGCCCGCAACAGCCGGGACAGTACGGCGCGCAGCAACCGCCACCACAGACCGATCCGCAATACCCCTACATGACCCAGCAGTACCCCCAGCCACCGGTCGAGGAGCCACCGAGATCCGGGCGTGGCGGTGCTCGTGGGCGTCTGCTGGTCGGTGTGACCGCGTTGGCCCTGGTGGCCGGCCTGGTGGGAGGCGCTGGGGGAACCTACGCCGTTTACCAGGCCACCGGGGGAAGCGGCGTAGTCACCTCCTTCGATCAGCAGGCACCCTCCTCCGAGAACAGCAGCAGCGCGCCCTCGGGGTCGGTGCAATCCGTCGCCGACACGGTGCTGCCGAGCGTGGTGCAGATTCAGGTGCAGACCGCCAGGGGTGCTTCGGGCTCCGGCTCGGGAATCATCATCAGCAAGGACGGCTACATCCTCACGAACAATCACGTCGTGGAGGGAGCCTCCCAAGCGGGCGGTGATCTCGTCGCGCGCTTCAACGACGGACAGGTCAGTCAGCTCAGCGTGGTCGGTACCGCCCCGTGGTCCGATCTCGCCGTGGTCAAAGCCGATGTCACCGGTCTGACCCCGGCGAAGTTGGGTAACTCGGGAGAGCTGGATGTCGGGGCCGGAGTGGTCGCGATCGGCTCCCCGTACGGGCTTTCCGGGACCGTGACCAGCGGTATCATCAGCGCCAAGGATCGCCCGGTCCGCGCGGGCGGGCAGAGCGGGACCCAGGCCACGGTGCTCAACGCGCTGCAGACCGACGCCGCGATCAACCCCGGCAACTCGGGTGGGCCACTCGTGGACATGAACGGCCGGGTGATCGGCATCAACTCCGCCATCTACAGCCCCAGTTCCTCCAGCGAACAGGCCGGATCGGTGGGGCTCGGTTTCGCCATCCCGATCGACCACGCCCGCAGGATCGGCAAGCAGCTCATCGAGGACGGGTCGGCCGCTCGTACCACGCTCGGTGTGCAGGTGCGGGTCGTCGGGAACGTCAACGGCGGTCTCGTCGTGGGGGTGCCCCCGGACGGGCCGGCGGCCGAGGCCGGCGTCAAGAGCGGTGACGTCATCACGAAGGTGAACGACCGCACGATCACCAGCGGCGACGAGCTGATCGCGGCCATCCGTTCCTACGCGCCGGGCGATACCGTCACGCTGACCATCACCAACAAGCAGGGTGGCAACAAGCACACGGTCGAAGCGACGCTGACCGGCCAGGAGCAGTGAGACCTCCGGCGGTGGTGCCCTCCCCCTTGAGTCCCCGGAGCCATCGAGCACCCGGATGGATCCGAGCACCACGCCGCACCCCCGATGATCAGGAGCAGACATGAACGGTCGATACGGCCGTGTCGTAGACCACCCGCTCCGCGAGGTGAAGACGTCGGATCCACTGGATCCGGACGACGATCCGTCGACCGCTACGGTGAGCGATATGGAACGCAACGCGCAGCGGTTGGGACGAGCGCTGGTGGTCGTTGTCGACGACCGGGTCGCGCAGAGTGAGCAGGAGGACACCACCGGTCCGTTGGTGACCGAGCTGTTGGAGGAGGCGGGATTCATCGTCGACGGCAGCGTCGCCGTCGCCGGTGAGACCGTGGAAATCAGGAACGCGTTGAACACAGCCGTGATCGGCGGCGTGGACATGGTCATCACCGTCGGCGGCACCGGGGTGTCGCCGCGCGACGTCACGCCGGACGCCACGTCCGGCGTGCTGGATCGGCCGGTTCCCGGGATCGCCGAGGCGTTGCGTGCCTCCGGGCTGGCGGCGGGAGCCGTCGACGCGGGGGTTTCCCGCGGTCTGGTCGGCGTCTCCGGCAGCACGCTGGTTGTCAACCTGGCCGGTTCGCGCGCGGCCATCCGGGACGGCATGGCCACGCTGACCCCGCTGGTCACGCACGTGATCGAGCAGCTTTCCGGTATCGACGGCATCTGACGGCGGTGCCACGTCGCGGGCGCGGTGCGCGGCGAAACAGGCCACCACCGGCCGTCACGGCGAACGGAGCACCCTGCAGGAGCACCACACGACCTCCCCGCTGTGGAGCACCGGAGGTGCGCACGGGGACGGCTCCGTGGCGGCGGGTGAGAACGAGCGGGACAATGGCGTCGTGAACCAGCAGGAATATCAGGCCGGGCGACAACCGGCTTCGCGGCGCCGATCCCGTTCGGTCGACGAGATTTTCGGCGATGTACTGCCGGAGACCACGGTGGACGAGCGTGACGGCCGTGACAGCTCCGAAAACGGGGGCTCGAACTCCTGGTACCTCGAGAACAGGCCGCCGCACCACGACTCCTGACCTTTCGGGCGAGGTCGGCGGGGCGGCGATTTCGCGAGAAATTGACGCCGTTCCAGCCGCGCGGCAGTTGGGGGTGAGAGCGATTCAGCGCGGGGTCGATTCAGTGCGGGGTCGATTCAGCGCAGGGTCATCGTCACCGATTCGTGTAGCGCCGCCGCGGCCACGTCGGCGGCGCGGCGGCGTTCGAGCCCGACGACCACAAGTGTGTCGCCTTCGGTGTCCCCCTGGGAGGGATGAACCGCTACGACGGCCGCTCGCTCGGCCAGTATCCGGGTGTTTCCGCTCCTGCTGCCGACTATGTCCACGTGCAGGCCGGGATGAAGCAGTTCGGCCACCGCCTCGTCGGCGGGCCGGATCGCGACCGCGGCTTCGGTTTCGCCCGTGGTCAGCTCGGTGAGCGGATCGTCCAACAGGCTCAGATCGGTCAGCGGTTCGCCGCGCCGTGCCGCGCGTGCCAGGACCTCGCCGGTGACTCGCTCCCGCTGCCGCAGCGCTCGGTCCGGAACCAGCCGCTCCGGCATCCGGACCGTCGTGACGTCCTGCGGGCCGACCCGACTCCCCGGAGTCAGATCTCGGGATGCGGTCAGTACCGTCTTCGTTCTCGAAGCGGTCCCGGAGTGCGCGGGCAGTGCGTACCACCCCGCCATCAGCAGCAGCACGGCCGCCAGGGCACGACGGAGCAGCACGATTCGTCTGCCCCGCAGCCGCATCGTCTCGCGCAGCCGTTCCCGCACGCCTCGCCGTAGCCGTCGGTCAGCGGTGCTCTCCCGCAATTCGATCTCCCGCTCGGTTCGTGGTGATCCTCGTCACCACGAGTCTGGAGCGGGGCGGAGGTTCCGAACAATCTCGACCGGATCAGCTGTGGAGCGTCGATCCGGATGTGGACGGCAGCGTGTGCGCGGAACCGGGCCAGGAAACCCGTGGCCCCGTGCGTCACTCTGCCGCGAGCCACCGTGCGGCCGAGCCGCGGAACGGATGGGGTGCCGAGCCGGGCCTGCCGGTGCGATCTCCCGCTGTCCGCCCGCGGCTCGCCCGGACAGCGGACGTACCTCGGGCTCCGAGAGGGAGCGGTTCTGTCAGTTCGTAGCCGCGGAGGTCTGCGTCTGGGATCCGGATGAGCTCGATTCCGAGGAACCACCGGAACTCCCGCCCGACGACTCGGAACTCCCGGAGCTTCCCGAACCGGAGCTGTCGGAGGAGCCGTTGCCCGAGCCGGAGTTCGTCCCCGCCGAGGCCCCGGACTCGCTCGACGAGTTCGACCCGCGGCTGTCGTTGCGGTAGAACCCACTGCCCTTGAAGACGACACCCACCGCGTTGAACTTCTTCCGCAGCTTGCCCGAGCACTCCGGGCAGTCGGTGAGCGAGTCCTCGCTCAACGACTGGAAGGTCTCAAAATCGTGCCCGCAGGCGGTGCAGGCGTACTGGTAAGTGGGCACGGGTCTCATACCTCCGGAATCGGACGGCGACGCATCGACGCGCCGCGCTCGGTGACACACGCGGTGCCGGTCCCCGGACAACGACATTGGCACTCGAACGGGACGAGTGCCAATACGATAATGCTGCACGGCTGGACACCGACGCAATCGGGGCTGCGTCACAATGCGACGTCGATAATGTCACGCGCCCGAAGGGGCTTCGGGAGTCGCCCGTAACCGAGATCACACCGGTAGGCGGGTGAATCCGGAAGCGGGGGTCATGACTCCGGTGACACGCACGTCGTGTGCCTCGGCGGGCAGTTCCTCGACGAACTCCGAATCCCGAACCACCGCCGCGAGCTCGGCCGAATCGTCGGCCAGCGGCAACGACCGGTCGTAGAAACCGGCACCCTTACCCAAGCGTACCCCTCGTCGGTCCACGGCCAGGGCTGGAACCAGCACCGCGCCCGCCTCCGAGATCGCCCCCGCGCCCAGGTGGGGCGTGCTCGGTTCCAGCAGTCCGTAGGTCGCACGACGCAGCGAGTCCGGCCCCTCGTAGGCCGCCCACTCCAACGGGTTCCTGCCCGCCATGACGGGCAGCAACACGCGGTGGCCCAGTGCCACGAGGCTGTCGAGCAGTTCCGGTGATCCAGGTTCGGACCCCACCGGTACATAGGCGCAGACGGTTGTGATCCGTGTCTCGGACAACCATTCGATTATCGTCGTTCGCAGCGCACGGTTCTCCTCGGTACGGGTTCGTTCGGTGAGCGCGTCACGTTCCGAACCCAGCCTGCGTCGCCACTGTTCTTTTCGGTTCAGTTCGTCTGCCGAGAGCGTCACGAGACGAAGGGTAGTCAATATCGCTAGGCTCGCGGTCATGAGTAGCCTGACAAGCTCGCAGGCGGCTGCGGCTTTCCGCACCGCGATCGTTCCAGCGGCGGGGCTGGGAACTCGCTTTCTCCCGGCCACGAAATCCGTGCCCAAGGAATTGTTGCCGGTCGTCGACACGCCGGGAATCGAACTGGTGGCGGAGGAGGCGGCCGAAGCCGGTGCCGACCGTCTGGTCGTCGTCACCGCTCCGGACAAGAGTTCGGTGGTCGAACACTTCCACCCCCAGCCGGAACTGGAAGCCACTCTCGAGGCCAGGGACAAGCAGCGACTGCTTCGCAAGGTGCGCCGGGCCCCGGAACTCATCACTGCCGATTCCGCCATCCAGGACAAGGCACTGGGACTGGGGCACGCCGTGGCCTGTGCCGAGCCGAACCTCGGTGCCGACGAGGACGCCGTCGCGGTGCTGCTGCCGGACGATCTGGTCTACCCCGCCAGTGCCGACGAGAGCGGTGTGCTGACCAGGATGTCCGAGGTGCGTGCCCGTTACGGCGGCAGCGTGCTGTGCGCCTTCGACGTGCCGCCCGATCGGACCTCTTCCTACGGCGTCTTCGACGTTTCCGACACCGAGGAGTCCGATGTCAAACGTGTCCGCGGCATGGTGGAGAAGCCCCAACCCGCCGACGCCCCCTCCAATCTCGCGGCCGCTGGCCGCTATCTGCTCGACCGCCAGGTGTTCGACGCGTTGCGGCGCATCGAACCGGGTGCCGGCGGTGAACTGCAACTGACCGATGCCGTAGCGTTGCTGATCGCCGAGGGGCACCCGGTCCACGTCGTGGTCCATCGCGGGACGCGGCACGATCTGGGAAATCCCGGAGGTTTCCTGAAAGCGGCGGTCGATTTCGCGCTGCGGGACTCCGAGTACGGGACTGACCTGCGAGAGTGGCTGGGCGAACGGTTGAACCGGAGCTGAGCTCCGTACGCCGCTGTCCCGTGCGCGTACCGGTCAACAGTGTCTTCGCCGAAGAGGTCGAGCCATGAGATCAGTGGATGAACAGCTTGCACGGGTACTCGCGGCCGCCGTGCGGCCTTCACCTGTTCGGGTGGCAATAGCGGAGGCACAGGGGCTGTTGTGCGCCGAGGAAGTCGTGGCGGAGCGGGCGTTGCCGGGTGCCGACCAGGCCGCCGTGGACGGCTACGCGGTTCGCAGCGTCGATGTTCGCCACGCCGGTAGTGAGCCGGTGGAGCTGCCCGTAGTGGGTGAGGTGACCGCCGGTTCACGACAGCCCCGTCGACTGCAGCCGGGGCAGACGGTTCACGTCACCACCGGCGCCCCGCTGCCGACGCTGGCCGACGCGGTGGTGCCGGTCTCGGAGACGGATCAGCATCCCGCCAAGGTCACGATCTGGCGTTCGGTGCCCTCGGCCGCCTTCGTCCGTCGCGAGGGTGAGGACGTGCGGTCCGGTGACGCCGCGGTCCGGCGGGGCACGGCGATCGGTCCCGCCCAGGTGGGGCTGTTGGCCGCGGTCGGCAGGAGCAAGGTGCTGGTGCATCCCAGACCGCGGATATCGATCATCTCGTTGGGCCCGGAACTGGTCGATGTGGACCGCACTCCCGGTGCGGGGCAGGTTTACGACGTGAACTCCTACGCGCTGGCGGCGGCGGCCAGGGATGCCGGTGCCGAGGTGACCAGGGTGGGCATCGTCGATTCCGATCCCAGACGCCTGCGCGAGGTGGTGGAGGGCAGGCTGCTGCTTTCCGAGATCGTGATCATCGCCGGCGGGGCGGGCGGCTCCGCCGCCGAGGAGGTCCGCTCCTGTTTGGCGGAGCTCGGCGAGCTCGACACCACGAGAGTGGCCATGCACCCCGGTTCCACCCAGGGATTCGGACGGCTGGGGCCCGACCGGGTGCCCACTTTCCTGCTCCCCGCCAACCCCGTAAGCGCTCTCGTCGTCTTCGAAGTGCTGATAAGGCCGCTGTTGCGCTCGGCGCTGGGCAAGGCGAATCCGCATCGTCGTTCCATAGCAGCGGAGCTGGTGTCGCCGGTTTCGTCCACGAAGGGGCGACGCGGCTTCGTGCGGGGCAGACTGCTGCGCGACGCCGAGGGCGGTTCCTACCTGGTGCAGCCGGTCGGTGGCTCCGACGAGCACCTGCTGGCTTCGCTGGCCGAGGCCAATTGCCTGATGATGCTCGACGAGGACGTCACTCAGGCCGTGGCCGGCGAGTGGCTCCGGGTGAGCTTCCTGTCACAGCGGTCCTGAGAACAGTGCTGACGCATTCGCTCGGCGTGGCGGTGTGCTTTCGAGTCAGCGTTTCCAGTGATGGGAGCCGGTGTTCGTTATGGCGGGAGCCGTCCCCGAATTCGAGCTCGCCGAGGGCAGACATCCCGGTTGGCCCGCCAGGGTCGGACCGCTGGTGGTGCCGGCGGGCAGGGTGGTGTTGCGTCCGCCCAGGCTGCGCGACGCCGCCGCTTGGAGCGAGGTGCGGCTGCGGGACAGGGACTACCTGCGACGTTGGGAACCCACCGGCGGTGACTGGAATCAGCGCAACACGAGCACTGCCTGGTTCGGACAGTGGAACGCGCTGCGCAGGATGGCGAGACGCGGCCATGTGCTGCCGTTCGTCATAACGCTGGACGGGGCGTTGGCGGGACAGCTCACCATCGGGAACATCATCCGGGGTGCGTTGCGTTCCGGATGGATCGGCTACTGGGTCTCACAGCGGAGCGCGGGTTCGGGAGTGGCCACCGCCGCCGTGGCGCTGGCCGTGGACCACTGCTTCGGTCCGACCGGACTCCACCGACTGGAAGCGACGGTGCGTCCGGAGAACTCACCCAGTGTGCGGGTCCTGGAGAAGTCGGGGTTCCGCCGCGAGGGGTTGTTCGAGCGGTATCTCGACGTGGCCGGAGCCTGGCGCGACCACTGGGTTTACGCGTTGACCCGGGAGGAGGTCCCCGAAGGGGCGGTGGCCGCGTTGATTCGAGCGGGTCGTGCCGAGCGGCCCTGACGGAGCCGCTCCGAGTCGGCTGCCGGGGCACCGGGCGTTCCGGCCGTTGTGCGGGGTCGATGATTCCGCCGAACGCGCTCTCTGATGATGTTGTGTATTGACGATCACACGATCTCATTAGGAATCACTGGTTCTTTCGGGTGAAATCCATCGACAAAATTTGATCACTGCGTGTCGTATCTTGCCCCGTTTGCGGGATTTTCGTGCGTGCTTGGAGCGAGCCGGGCTCGGCGTGGCTCCAAGACAGGTATGAGGGTTCTGGATAACGTGGACAGTGCAGGTGTGTGCCGCCGTTTGCCAGGGGGAGGTGGCAAGGTGTGCTCAGCGCACTGATTTTCGTGGGGTTGGCAGCGGCTTGGCTCGTCGTTCTGGTGCCCATGTTCGTCCGCCGCGGCCGACGAGTCCCACGTACGACGGATACCGCGTTGAACTCGCGAGTGGTTCGGCGCGGTGGCCAGTCCCGGCCCGGGGCGGGTGGAACGAGCGGCAGTGGAAACAAGGAGGCGCTCACGATGCCTGACAGCACAGCAGGCAAGTCCCGTTCATCGGCCGCGCGGGACGACTCGGACCGGACCGACGTCGACGACGAGTTCGACGCCACGGGGCGCGAGCACTGGCGTGGTCCGGACAGCGACGAGACCGGGGCGGGACGGCGTTACCGCCCCGGTCGTGGTGGCTTCGATCCGGACGCCGCCGCGCTGGCGGCACGTACCAAGTACGCGCGCAGACAGCGGATCGTGCTCGCCATGCTCGCGGTGGCCGTGGTGACCGCCGTGCTCGCCGGGTTGTCCTGGTCGGCGCTGTGGTGGGTGCACGGTCTCACCGATCTGCTGCTGATCGGGTACCTGGGGTATCTGCGTAAGCAGGTGCGGATCGAGGAGGATGTGCGCAGTCGCAGGCTCGCGCGGCTCTCCGGTGAGTCGGACGAGCGTGACGACGAGCGTGACAATGGGCACGAGGGCTCCCCGCACGCTGTGACCGAGTCCGGTTACCCGGCCGACGACCTCGTTCCGGATGAGAGGCCCGCGGGGGCGCGACCGGACGTTTCCCGTTCCGGGGACGCCGAGGTACTCGACATCGACGACGAGGATCCCGAGTTCGACGAACTCGACGACCGGTTGTGGCAGCCGTACCGCCGTGCGGTGGGAGAATAACGTCGAACGGCGGATGGGTGGGGGGTGTGCCCATCCGCCTGAGGCGGTTGCTATGCTAGTCGCGCACTCGGTCGGAAGGCCGGGAGCGCCGGGGCTGTAGCGCAGTTGGTAGCGCGTCTCGTTCGCATCGAGAAGGTCCGGGGTTCGATTCCCCGCAGCTCCACCGGGTCGCTCACTGTGCGAACCATTTTTCGAGGCCGTTCCCGCTGGCGAAGCGGGGACGGCCTCGTTTTTATCGCAGAGCCGGGTCGCGTGCCTCCTGCCCGCCAGGCACCAATGCGACACCAGCCCGACCTGATCATCGGTTACCTCGCCAAGACCGGGCTGGACCTCCCATCGCCATAACTCCGATCTCCAACCACCTCTGGCGGCGCGCGGAGGTATCCGAGTAGCGTACCGACTGGACGGTATGCGTGTCGGTGCTCGGTGTCCGAACTCGGGCGACCTTAGTGCTGTAGCGAATGCCGTCGCTACGAAAATCCGACCACGACAGGGAGTGTCGATGGCAGTCGATCCTGCGGCGGACGATCTCGCACGCGTGCTGGACGAAGTTCCGGAGGGACCTTTCGTGATGCTCAACCTGCTGCGGTTCACCCCGGACGGCCGCTCTTCATACGAGGAGTACTCGAGGCGGGCCAGGCCCTTGCTGCAACGTTACGGGGGTGAGGTCATCTATGTCGGCGATGGAACGACACCCTTGGTGGCCGAGGAAGGACAGGATTGGGACGCGGTGTTGCTCGTCCGATATCCCGATCGGGAGGCGTTCAGCCGTATGGTCGCGGATCCCGAGTACCAGCAGATCACCGGTTTGCGCGCCCGCGGGCTCGCCGAGGCCGTGCTCCAGCCGACTCTCCCCTGGGGCTCGCGTCGCGAATCCTGACGAGCTCGGGCTGCGGGGAGCGTCGCGCCGACCGCCAGGGTGAATCCCGGTACTGCAGGGCCGATTGTCCGGTAGGCGTCAGGTACCCCTCGAGTCCGCTGGTCATCGGGGTGCGGCCTCGGACGGTCGCCCGCGCCGTGTTCGGCCGCCTCGCATGACCGGTTGTTCGATGAATCGCCAGCTCAGCGCCGCCGCCACGATGGTCAGTACCAGGCCCAGTGGCCCGGCCACCGCACCCAGCTCGGGTCGCAGCCACAGGGTCAGCGGGTAGTTCCACAGATAGGCCCCGTAGGAGACGAGGCCGAGTGCCGCGAGTCCCCTGGTCAGCAACGCGCGGTCGGCCAGCTCTCGCCAACGTGACCAGACCAGCAGGAGCGCTGCCGTCAGAGTGGCGATCGCAGGGCCGATCAGCAGGTAGGTCAGCACGTGGCCGCGCAGCGGCAGGACCGACAGCACCGCCAGCCCCGCGAGGGCGAGCGGTACCAACTTGGCGGACATCCACTCCGGGCCGCGTAGCCGAGTGGCAGCGCCGATCACGAAGCACACGAACCACGAGGTGGGCAGCCCGTAGGCGTTGTCGGGGTACGGCCACAGCCAGACCAGGGTCGCCACACAACCGGCCAGCACGATCACCGCGGTGCCCACGAGCGCGGCCGTGACGCTGCGACGGGTCCAGGCCAGCGCCAACAGCGCCGGCCATACTAGGTAGAACTGCTCCTCGGTGGCCAGTGTCCAACAGTGGAACGCGGCACCGCCCAAGTGGATGACCGGCAGGTTGCCGGTGAACGTAAGCATCACGGCGACGGTGCTGGGCAGGCTGCCACTCTCGTCCAGCGGATCGACGGTCGCCGTCACCGCGATGAACACGACGACCATCGCGAGCAACGCGGGCAACAGCCTCCGGGCCCGGCGCAGGTAGAATCGCCGGTAGTCGATCCGGCCGTTGCCTGCCAGCTCCTTGGTCAGTACCCCGGTGATCAGGTAACCGCTCAAGGTGAAGAACATCACGATCCCGACCACGCCCGCACCGGGGAAGATGTCGGGGAACGCGTGACGCAGCATGACGAGCAGGACCGCGAGACCTCGCAGTACGTTGAGACCGACGATCTGTCCGCCCCGTGTGTTCTGTCCCTCTCCTGCTCGGCTCACCCGACTGCCTCTACGGTCGTTTCGTCGTCGGTCAGGGCCGATCGGATGAACCGGTCCAACAGCTCCGGGTAGGTCAGTCCCTCGGCGGCGAACATCTTGGGTACCTGGGACTCGGCCGTCATGCCGGGCATCGTGTTCACCTCGTTGAGCACGAAACCGTCGGAGGTCAGGAAGAAGTCGATCCGAGCGAGCCCGCGACAGCCCAGGGCGTCGTAGACCCGCAGGGCCGAATCGGTCAGTTCCCCGAGCTCGGCTCCGGTCAGCCGAGCCGGGATCTCGAACGCGGCACTGCCGTCGTACTTGGTGGTGGTGTCGAACAGTCCGTCGTCGACCAGAATCTCCAGCGGCGGTCCGACCCGGCGCCCGTGCTCCGGATCGTCGATCACGGTGACGTCCACCTCGCGGCCGGTCACCACGTGCTCCACCAGCACCCGTTCGTCCAGTTCCAACGCTGCCCGCAGTGCCGGTTCGAGTTCCGCCGCGTTCTTCACCAGGCGTACCCCGAAGCTCGATCCCGCCGCGATCGGCTTGACCACCACGGGCCGGTCGAAGACTACTGTGGACAGATCGTTCCGCGTGACGAGCCTGTCCGGCGCGGTTCGTACCCCGACTGCCTCGGCCACCCGCTTCGTCGCCCACTTGTCCATCGCGAGTGCGCCCGCGCGTACCGGCGCACCGACGTACGGGATTCCGGCCAGCTCGCACAAGGCGGCGAGACTCCCGTCCTCGCCTCGCGGTCCGTGCAACAGCGGCACCACCACGTCGCAGTCCGCGAGTACCCCGAGCGCGGCGGCGAGGCCGTCCGCGGGCGAGTTGCCGAGTAGCTGTTCGTCGGGACCTAGCCACCTGCCGTCGCGGCGGATGGTCAACGCCACCGCCTCGTACCCGGCGGGGTCCAGCGCCGCACGTACCGAGGCCGCGGAGGCCAGGGATACCTCGTGCTCGCTGTTCTGCCCGCCGCCGATCACGGCCACCCGTAACCGTCCGCTCATCGAATGCTCCTCCGAATCCGGTGACCGATACCGGTCACGATCTCGTGTGGGATGGTGCCCACCCAGTGCGCCCAGTCCTCGACGGTCGGTTCGCCGTCGTCCCCCGGGCCGAACACCACGGCCTCGGTGCCCGGCTCGACCGGATCGTCCCCCAGATCCACCACGACCTGATCCATCGAGATCACCCCGACCAGCGGACACCTCCTGTCCGCGATCAGGACACAAGTCTCCTCCGATACGTCCCGACGCAGTCCGTCGGCGTAGCCGATCGGTAGTAACGCCAGGTTGGTAGCGCGATCGGTCACGTGGGTGTGCCCGTAGCCGATTCCGGTCTCGGCGGGTACCCGCCGCACCTGGACGACGGGTGCGGTCAGCCGCAGCGCGGAGCGCAACCGTGTGCTGCCGGACGGGTCGATGCCCACCAGCCCGGCCCCGATCCGAACCAGGTCCAGATGGGTGTGGGGGTCGGTCAGCGTGGCGGCCGTGGCAGCCAAGTGCCGAATCGAGGGACGCAGCCCGACCTGTTCGGCCGCCTCCACCCCGTCGAGCATCACCCGCAGTCCGGTCGTGTTCGCCGGGTGGCCCGGCTCGTCGGCCCTGGCCAGGTGGCCCATCACCCCCACGACCGTGATGTGTCCGGCGAGCTCGGCTCGCCTGGCGGCCGTCATCAGGTCGGCCCACTCGTCCGGGGCGGCGCCGTCGCGGGCCATTCCCGTGTCGAGCTGGAGGTGCACTCGGGCCCGGTATCCGGACCACGCGGCGGCCTCGACCACGGCCGCCAGGTGGTTCTCACTGGGCACGGCGAGGTCGACCCGGTGCCTGCAAGCGGTCGTCACGTCGGCGTCCACCGGGTTCAGCCAGCTCAGCACCGGTGCGTCCACTCCGGTGGCGCGCACGGCCAGGGCCTCCGTGATCGACGTGGTACCGAGCCAGGTCGCGCCGCTCGCGAGCGCGGTTCTGACCATCGCGTGCAACCCGTGTCCGAACCCGTCGGCTTTCACCACGGCCATTACTTCGCCGCGTGCCTGCCTTACGAATCGACGGGTGTTGGCGGCCACGGCGGCCAGGTCGATCTCCAGCGTGGGCTCGTGGCCTCCCGCGGTGCTTCGGGAGGTCCGTGGGCGAGTCGCCGGCGCGTTCATGCCGGCACCTTCGCTTCGACAGGTCCGTAGATGGCGTGTCCGCTTTCGGTCAGTAACGCCCAGTACCGGTCCCCGTAGGACCAGTGCCACCACTCGGTGGGGTAGTTGACCAGCCCGGCGTTACGGAGAGCGCGTGCCAGTGTCGTCCGGTTGCGCCGTGCCGTCCGGTCCACCTCGGCGTCGAACCAACACGCGCCGTCGCTGTGCTCGGGGGTGGCGTCGACCGCCGTCCCCATCCACAGTTCCTCGCCCTCGTCGTCGACCAGTGTCAGGTCGACCGCCGCTCCGGCCACGTGCGGAGCCACCGCCACGGGGGCGACGAACCGGCTGGACAGCCGCTCCAGTTCGGCCTCGTCGGCGTCGGGATGCAGCACGCGTAACTCGCTGGTGTAGTCATCGATGATGGCCTGCTGATCGCTCACGCTCCGGTGGCCCTCCAGGACCCGCAGGTCCACACCGGACGGCAGCGCGTCCCTGGCATCGTCCAGCCGGTTGGCGAGCCCCGATCGCACCATGACCCCGGACGCGAAATCCAAAGGTATCAGCGGGTCACCGTTGTCACGCACACCGATCGCGCGAACTCGCGGGTCGGCCAGCAAGATCGTCATGTTGTCGACACTATGAATACACCGCGTGTCACCACATCGTCCGGAAGTACGAGCGACAGCGCCGAAAGGCCGGTTTTCTCTCCGCCCGGATGGGTCGATCGGTCGAGTGCCCGAGGAGGACGCTGTCGCTGCCTCCGTCCACACCTCGGGCAACACGATCAGTGTCTTTCCGCGTGTCCCGATTTGCTCCGTTCCGGATACGGGAGTGCACTGGGTGTATGGGGAACGGTGGTGTGCCGGTACACGGGATTCCACGCTCGGTCGGTCACTCGGTGTCCGGGTCGACCTCGCCGGAGCGGACGGATTCGGTCCGCGCGTGGCGCACGGGGGCTGATCGCCCGGCCCTGTGCGGTGCCGCTCCGGTGCGGAGTGCGGTCTCGCCGACCGGGGCTTACCAGGACGTACGTGTGCCCGGTACCGCGCCGTTGCCTGAATCCCCACGAGGACGGCGTGGACATGCTCGCCAGGGCCGAGGTCGTGTTGTGGGACCCGTCGCGGGGCCCGCCGGGTGAGCATGCGGAATTCGCCACCTCGAAACCACCACGAGGAGGGCACCAGCAGTGACGCAAGAGAAACCCAAACCCCCGACCACCACCGATGCCGGAATCCCGGTCGAAAGTGACGAGCACTCGTTGACGGTGGGACCCGACGGGCCGATCCTGCTGCAGGACAACTACCTCATCGAGCAGATGGCGCAGTTCAACCGGGAGCGGATTCCGGAACGCCAGCCGCACGCCAAGGGCAACGGCGCGTTCGGTGAGTTCGTGGTGACCAACGACGTCAGCGCCTACACGAAGGCTTCCGTGTTCCAGCCGGGCACCCGGACCGAGATGATGATCCGGTTCTCCACGGTCGCCGGTGAGCGCGGCAGCCCGGACACCTGGCGCGACCCGCGCGGTTTCGCGGTGAAGTTCTACACCAGCGACGGCAACTACGACATGGTCGGCAACAACACGCCGGTGTTCTTCGTCCGCGATCCGATGAAGTTCCAGCACTTCATCCGTTCGCAGAAGCGACGCGCGGACACCAATTCGCGCGACAAGGACATGCAGTGGGACTTCTGGACGCTCTCCCCCGAGTCGGCGCATCAGGTCACCTGGCTCATGGGCGACCGGGGGATCCCGAAGACCTGGCGGCACATGAACGGCTACTCCAGCCACACCTACATGTGGGTCAACGACCGGGGTGAGAAGTTCTGGGTCAAGTACCACTTCAAGACCGACCAGGGCGTCGACTTCCTCACGCAGCAGGAGGCCGACCATCTGGCCGGTGCGGACGGCGACTACCACCAGCGGGACCTCTATCAGGCCATCGAGAACGGGGATTACCCCAGCTGGACGCTGTACATGCAGATCATGCCGTTCGCCGAGGCCGAGACCTACCGGTTCAACCCGTTCGACCTGACCAAGGTCTGGCCCCACGGTGACTATCCGCTCATCGAAGTGGGGCGGATGAAGCTCAACCGGAACCCGACCGATCACCACACCGAGATCGAGCAGGCCGCGTTCGAACCGAACAACCTCGTTCCGGGAATCGGTCCGAGCCCGGACAAGATGCTGCTGGCCCGGTTGTTCTCCTACGCCGATGCCCACCGGGCGCGACTGGGAGCCAACTACAAGCAGATCCCGGTCAACTCGGCGGATGTGCCCGTCCACAGTTACAGCAAGGACGGCAGCATGCGGGTCAACAAGATCTCGGACCCGGTGTACGCACCGAACTCCTACGGCGGTCCCGAGGCCGACACGGCCCGGTTCGGCGAGTACTCCGGTTGGCACACCAGTGGGGATATGGTGCACGAGGCGTACACCCCTCGTCGGGACGACGACGACTTCATCCAGGCGGGCACGCTGGTTCGTGAGGTTATGGACGACGCCGCCCGGGAACGGCTGGTCAACAACGTCTCGGGGCACCTGCTCGACGGCGTCACCGAGCCGATCCTGCAGCGCGCCTTCGAGTACTGGCGCAACATCGACGAGGACATCGGCAAGCGCATCGAGCGGGCGGTCCGCAACCACAACGGCTGACCGTTCGGTTCCACTCGCCGCGCCTCCATCCGGGGGTGCTCCGGTGCGGTCGGGGCGCCCCCGGGTTGCGCGCGGAGCGTACCGCCAGCCGCGTGCCCGTCGATTTCGCGAGAAATCGACGTCGCCCAGCGGGTTGTGGCCCCACCGAGCGGTTGGTCTCCCGAGTCGCTCCCGAAAAGAAGTTGCGTTTCGTCCCGGTCGGTGCGTCAATGACCGGCGAATGGAACAACGGGAAATAGTGCGCGTGTCCAAGCGGCTCGCGCTGTATCTGCGCCATGCTCCCGACCGCATCGGTATCCGCCTGGATGCCGACGGCTGGGTGAGTGTGGACGAGCTGCTGTCCGCGTTGGACGAGCACGGTATGCCGCTCACTCGTGCTCGGCTCGCCGAGGTCGTGCTCCGCAACGACAAGTCACGCTTCTCCTTCGATCGCACCGGCGAGTCGATCAGGGCCAACCAGGGCCACAGCGTCGCCGTCGATCTCGATCTGCCGGTGACCTCGCCACCGGAAGTGCTGTACCACGGCACTGTCGAGCGCTTTCTGCCCTCGATCCGTGCCGACGGGCTCCTGCCGAGGAATCGCCACCACGTCCACCTTTCGGCGAGCGTCGCCGAAGCGCGTGCTGTCGGTGCGCGCAGGGGAACACCTGTCGTACTGGAGATCGCCGCACGCGAGATGGTCGAGGCGGACCACGAGTTCCGGGTCAGCACGAACGGGGTGTGGTTGGTCGACCGTGTCCCGCCGGGGTTCCTGCGTCGCGGTACCTGACCCGCTGCCACCCTCATTCCGGGACACCGGATGCTCTTTCCGCGTGCCCGGCGATTTCGCGAGAGATCGTCGCACCCCGTGCGGCTCCGTTCCCGCTCAGCGCGGCGGCGATTTCGCGAGAAATCGACGCATGGCGGGGTGGTTCGGCTCTACGGTGTAATCATGGGTGCACTGGACCACGAGCGCTACTGCTCGGAGATCGTCACGCAGGCCAAACTGCTGGGCAAAGCCGTCGACGGCGCGGAACCGGGCTCGGCCGTGCCGAGCTGCCCGGACTGGAACCTGGAGCGGTTGATGCTGCATCTGGGAGGTGAGTACCGCTGGGCGGAGCAGATCGTGCGCACGCGTGACCAGGTAGAGATCTGTGCCGCCCATGCCGACGGCGCCCCCGAGCCCACGGGGCAGGATCCGGCTTCCCTCGGGACGTGGTTGGTCGAGGGCGCCGAGGGGCTCGCGGATGCGCTGCGTGCCGCGGGGCCGGGGGTGGAGGTCTGGAACCCGATCGCCGGAGTGCCGTGGAACGCGCTCTCGTGGGCTCGACGCATGACGCACGAGACGTTGTTGCACCGGGCAGACGCGGAGTTCACGGTCGGCGCGGAGTTCACAGCGGATCCAGAGCTCGCGGTGGACGCGCTGGACGAGTGGATGCTGCTGTGCGCCCTGCCGCAGCTGTCGCAGGCCGATCCCGAGCTGCGGCGGTTGCTCGGTGACGGGAACACGGTGCACCTGCACGCCACCGACGTGCCCGACGAGCTCGCGGCGGAGTGGTTGGTCGACCTCACCGGGGAGGCGATCACCTGGCGTCGTGCGCACGAGAAGGCGACCGTGGCGCTGCGGGGGTCGCTGACGGGGTTGCTGCTGGCCGCCTACCTGCGAAAGCCGTTGTCCGATTCGGATCTCGAGGTGTTCGGCGACACCGAGCTGCTGCGCGGCTGGTTGGAGCGCGTCACCGTCTGGTTCCGCTAGGTTCCGCGCGGTTCGGTGGCCGCGCGGACGCGTCACCGGAGAACGGTGCCGCGCCCGCCCGGGCGCGTCACCGTCCGCGAGTGGGTCCTCACTTCACCGAGGCCACTCCGGCGCGGCCGCGTCGACGAGTGTGAAGTCGGACCGGGCCGTGCCGCCGGTGGTTCCGAAATCCTCCCGGTAAGAGACCGAAGTCCCTGGCCGTTTCCCGGTACTCGGCCAAGACTGGTGGTACGGGCGATCGCTCTCGGAAGGGGACACCATGATGTATGGCTATGGCCCCGGGTTCGTGTGGATGCTCGTTTTCTCGCTGGTGTGGATCGCTCTGGTTGTGCTGATCATCTGGGCGGTTGTTCGCCTCGTCCAGGACCAGCGTGTTCGACGTGGCGATCCGGAACCGCGCGTGGACGAGCCCGAGGAGATCCTGGCCAGGAGATACGCTCGGGGTGAGCTCGGCACCGAGGAGTACCAGCGGATGCGGGCCGAACTGGGGGAACGCAGAAGGCCGGATTGATCCAAGGCGATGGGACTCCCGGGGACGCCGATGGCATTCATCGCCCCGCGATCGGGTGAGTCCGAGGCGGGGGACTATCCCTGGGCTCCCTTTCCTCCTTGGCGGGAGCGAGTCACCGTTCGCAACAGGCCGGGCGTCAACCGCGAGAGCAGCAGGCCCGCCCTGGCCTCCGGGGTGATCGGTGCGACGGCTCGGTCGCGGCGTGCCGCCCGCAGGATCTCCGCCGCGGCGGCCTCGGGGGTGAAGGCGCGACCACGGTAGAGGCGCCCCGCTCGCTCCCGCTTGCGCCGTTGCTGTTCGGGCGAGCTTCCCACGAAGGTCGTCGTGTCGGTTATGCCGGAGCTGACCACGCCCGGGCACACCGCGGTGACCCCGATGCCGTGCGCGGACAGCTCACCCCGCAGTCGTTCGGAGAGGGCGAGCACGGCGGCCTTGGAGCTCGCGTAGGCGGGCAGTCCCGGTACCGGCAGATAGGCAGCCGCCGAGGCCACGTTGACGATCCGGCCGCCCTCGCCGCGCTCGATCAGCTGTTCGGCGAACGCCCGGCAACCGTGGATCACGCCCCACAGGTTCACGTCCAGGACCCGTTGCCAGTCGGCCTCCGTGGTGTCCATGAAGGAACCGGACATGCCGATCCCGGCGTTGTTGATCACTATGTCGGCTACGCCGTGCTCCTCCCGTACCCGTTCGGCCAGCTCCCGCACCGAGGAGCCCGTCGCCACGTCCACGCCGTATCCCGCGGCCACGGCCCCCTGCTCGCGCAGTCGCGCCGCGGTCAGCCGGGCCGCGGCTTCGTCCACATCGGCCGCCACGATCTCGGCGCCCTCCGCCGCGAAGGCGTGCGCGGTGGCACGGCCTATCCCGCTTCCCGCTCCGGTGACCACGACGAGTCGGTCCGCGAAACCCCGCCGGTCGACGTCGGTTCGGGCCCTGCGCAGTTCCCTGGACTGCTCCCCACCCTCCAGGTGCCGGACGAACTCCTCGGTGACGTGGGCGATCCGTTCCGGTGCGCTGCGGGGCAGCCAGTGCCCGCCCCGCAGGTACCGCACCCGCAGGTCCTCGACCCAGCGGTCGATCTCGGTCTGCATGGGGGTTCCGACGAAGGAATCGCCCGTGGGGGCGAGTACCTGCACCGGTACCGAGGTGGCGCGCGGGTTCGGAGTGCGGAACCGCCGCGAGGTGTTCCTGCGGTACAGCGCGAGCCCGGCCACCCCGTCGCCGGTTCGCGCCGTGATGTGCCGGGCACTGGGGTCCAGCAGCCGTATCACCCGCCGCATGATGCCGGTGCGCCACGCCAGTTCGGGGATGACGGGAAGCTGGAAGAAACCGATGTAGCCGGAGTGCGTGAGTTGGCTCACCAGGTCGCGGAGCCCTCGCGGCGTGGGACGGCGGAGTTTGCTCCGCATCCACTCGCCCGCGTGGTCGAGAGAGGGCCCCGAGATCGTGGTGAAGGAGCGGATTCGTTCCCGCAGCCGCGGATCGGTGACGGCCTGCCACGCCTGGATCGATCCCCAGTCGTGGGCCAGCAGGTGCACGGGGCGTTCGGGACTGACCGCGTCCATGACCCGTTCCAGGTCGGCGGCGAGCCGGTCGAGATCGTAGGCGTCGTTCCGGCGGGGTCTGTCCGATTCGCCCGCGCCCCGCACGTCGTAGGTGACCACGTGATACCGCTCGGCGAGCAGGGAGACCACCTCGTCCCAGACGTGCCGGTCGTCGGGATACCCGTGTACGCACACGATGCACGGACGTGCACGGTCGCCGTGCTCGCGCACCGCGAGCCGGATTCCGTCGCTGGTGTGTACTCGCGGACTCGCCGTCATGATCACGTCCTCGTCGGGTTCCCGAAGTCGTCGGCCCGCCGGGGCGGGCAACCGACCGGTCCGGGCGTCACTTCGTCCGGCCCGATCGACGAAGTAACTGTTACCACGAGTAACAGGAGGTTGTCGAACACCGAGCGGAACCCGTGAATCCGCCACGAGTCGTCGACTCACATCCCGCGCTCGTTACCCATGGGCAGGCGGGGGAAGGAGCGTGCCGGCGGTTCGGGTGATCGTGTCCAGCGCGGTGGCGATCGCCGGGCGGTCCCGGCTGCCGAGCCTGTTGGCCGCGAGGATGCGCCTCGCCGGTGCCGGCTCACCGCGCAGCGGGATGCGGGTGACGGGCCAGTCCTGGTGCAACCTGGCGAGCCTGGGAACGAGGATGATGCCGAAGTCGTTGGCCACCAGAGCTGTTCCGGTCTCCCACTCGTCGGCGTAGTGCGCGATGTCCGGGGTGAACCCGGCCGCCATGCACGCGGTGCGCACCAGGTGGTGATAGGTGCTGCCCGGTCGTCCCAGTATCCACGACTCGTCGGCGGCGTCCGCGAGCGTGACCGTCCGGCGCTCGGTCAGGTGGTGGTGCTCGGGTACGACCAGGTCGAGCGGATCGTCGAGCAGTGGATGCTGGTCGAAGCGGGTGTCCGAAGCGGGCGGCGTTTCGTCGGTGGCGATCAGCAGTGCCAGATCGGCATCGCCCGCCAACAGCAGATCGAAGCAGCGGGCCGGTTCGGCCTCGATGACCCGGACCCGCAGGTGCGGGTAGTGGTCCCGCAGCGCGGCGGCTGCCGGGGGAAGCAGGTGAGTCGCCGCGGTGGAGAAGCCGCACACGGTGAACGAGCCCTCGGTTTCGTCGGTGGCGGCGGCCAGTTCCGCCCGGGCGCGCTCGGCCTGTGCGGACAGCACCTCGGCGTGGCGCAGCACGGTCGTGGCGGCGGCGGTCAATCGGACGCCGCGTCCCGATTGGGCGATCAGCTCCACTCCGAGCTCGGCGGCCAGCTGGCGCAACTGATGTGACACGGCCGAGGGCGTGTAGTGCAACGCCTGGGCGGCGGCGGTAACCGTGCCGTGGTGGGCCACCAGCTGCAGCACCCGCAACTTCGGATCGATCATGTAATCATTTTGCACGGTCACATACGAAAACGTTTGCTTCTCTGCAGCAGTTGTCGTGGACAGACTGGTCTCGTGCTGTTCCGGAGATTTTTCGACGAAGACGGTTCCGGTCCCCGACTCACCACGGGCGGGATTGCCACCGGTCGCGCCCACGAGGTACGTACGGCGGTCTACTTGCTGGTCGTGCTCACCGCGGGGGCCTATCTGCCCAGCCCGTTGTACCCCGACTACCAGCAGGCCTTCGGATTCGGCGATCTCACGATGACGTCGGTCTACGCCACCTTCGCACTCGTCAGCGCGCCCGCCCTGCTGCTGTTCGGCCCGGCTTCGGACGCGCTGGGTCCCAGAACGGTACTGCGCGCGAGCGTGCTGGCCGACGCGCTCGGTTCGTGCTGCTTCGCGCTCGCCTCCGGTCCGGCCTGGTTGCTGGTGGGGCGCGCCGCGCAGGGAACAGCGCTGGGAGCCGTGACCGGGGCGACCAGCGCGCTGCTCGTCGAACGGGCCGCGAACAGGGACAGGTTACGTGCGTCCACAGTGGCCAGCATGGGATTCGTGGCGGGGACCGCAGTCGGGCCGCTCGTCGCGGGGGTGCTGGCCCAGTACGCGCCCGCGCCCCGCCTCTCGCCCTATCTGGTGCACCTGGCGCTGCTGGCGGTCGGGTGGTGCCTGGTCTCGGGGCTGCCCGCGGCCACTTCCCGAGTCGGTCGCTGGCGCCCGACACGCCCGCGGATACCGGCGGGGATACGAGCCTCGTTCACCACGGCCGCCGCTTCCGGCTTCCTCGCCTGGACCGGCGCGGGCCTCTTCCTGGCGGTCGTGCCGGTCGTGCTCGGTCGCCGGGCGGGAATCGAGAATCCGGCGATCACGGGCGCGCTGCTCTGCGCCGTGCTCACCTGCTCGGTGCTGATCCAACCGCTGGTGACCCGGTTCGGACCCCGCCTGGCGCAGCTGCTCGGGCTCGGCGCGTTGCTGAGCGGGCTCGTGCTGCTGGCGCTGACCGGCGGTGGTTCGCTTTCGGTGACCGCGATCGCGGCGGTGGCCACCGGAATCGGGCACGGCCTCACCTACAGCGGCGCCGGTGCCACCATCGACGCGGTAGCTCCCGAACGACAACGCGCCGGGGTGACCTCCGCGCTCTACATCGCCTTCTACGCCGGTGCCGGGCTGCCCGCTGTGGCGGTCGGACTGCTGACCCGCTGGCACGACATGGCCACAGCCGTGTCCTGGCTGGGTGCCGTCGCCGCTTCGCTCGTGCCGCTCGTCGTGGGGGCGCTGCTGCTGGCCGACCGCAACCGGCGGGTGTCGCGTACCGAGTTCCAGGCACGAACCATCGCCACGTACCAGTCGTTCCGCGAGCCCCGTCGGTTCGGCCGACTCGCTCGACGCGACGCGCCCGCACACCAGGACCGGCTCGAACCGGCCGGGGCCGAGCTCACTCGGCCGGGAGCCGGGCTCGGCAACGCTGCGTCCGAGCCGAACAGGGTGGGATCCGAGTCCAGCGGGGCGGAGTTGGAATCCAGCGGTGCGGGGTCCGAGCTCAGCCGATCGGGATGAGCCGTCTCGCCACCGGTCCCGCGTCGCGTCTCCCGGCCGTACCGGGTGCGAGCGTGATCAGCCGCGGGCCTGCCGAATCCGTCCCAGCAGTCCCGAGATACGTTCGGTGGCCTCCGCCTGGTCGCCTTCGGACAGCGCCGACCCCATCCCGACCGCGACCGCCCCGTTCGCTATCCAGTCGGGGGCCCGGTCCACCGAGACTCCGCCGGTGGGAACCAGCGGGGCCTGCGGCAGCGCCGCGAGCACGTCCCGCATGCTCTCCGGCGTCCACCTGCTGGCGGGGAACAGCTTGATCGCGTCGGCACCCGCTTCCAGGGCCCGCACCAGCTCGCTCGGCGTGTCGACACCGGGCAGCACCGCCGCGCCGTAGCGGTGGCCGGTGGAGATCACCTCGTCGTGCAGCGACGGCGATACCAGGAACCGAGCCCCGGCGTCGACGGCGAGCCGGGCGGAGGTGGCGTCCAGCACTGTTCCCGCCCCCAGCAGCGCGTTCGGGTACTCATCGCGGAGCTCCCGCAGCACCGTCGTGGCGCCCGACGTGGTCAGCGAGACCTCCAGCACCTCCAGGCCCGCGTTCAGGCAGGCCGTGGCGCGCCGCCTTGCCGATCGTGCGTCGGCGGCCCGGACGATACCCACCACCCCGTGCTCGGCGATGGTGCTTGATACCTGCCAGCGGTACATTCCTCTCCTCCGTACAGAACTCGAAACGGTATTCGTGTGCGTGCTCGGTTAGCCGTCACGTGAGTCGGCGCCTTGGGAGTGTTGGGCCGGCTCTTGAGTAGCGACCTACGCGGCGAGCGGCCCGGCCTCGCAATGCATCCGACTCACGCACCGGGGACACCCGCGCTGCGACACTCACGGTCGCTTCCCGGCGGTTGCTCCCACGGCGGTTGCTCCCACGGCGGCGATTTCGCGAGAAATCGACGCCGCACGGAAGAACCCGCGGCGGTGCGAGCTGCGCGGGTGGTTGGGGGTTCGGCACTGGAAGTGGCGAAGGCCCGGCATCGAAGCGGCCCGGCGATTTCGTGGGAAATCGACGCCCGCCTCCGCCGTGCCGCCCCAGCGGCACGTCAATTTCGCGAGAAATCGACGCCACCGGGGCCGTGCCGACTCCGCAACGGGTGGTCGAACGGTTCAGCGTGCGGTGACCTGCTCGTCCCCCACGGCCAGATCCCGCAGCCGCGCGTCGGGGAGGCCGTCCATGTCCCCGGGGATCTGCACCACGCTGCTCGCCACGGTGGCGGCCTCGGACAACGCCTCGGGCACCGGAATCCCCCGCAGTTGTGCGGAGAGGAACCCGGCGTTGAACGCGTCACCCGCCCCCACCGGATCCACAGCGGGCACCTCGGCCGCCCGCTGGAACCACTCCCGCTCACCGTCGGTGGCCCAGACGCCGCGCGAGCCCAGTTTGAGTACCACCAGCCGAGCACCCCGTTCGAGCAACCACCCGGCGGCGGCACGCTCGCCGACGCCCCCGCTGATCTCCTCGGCCTCGTCCAGACCGGTCAGTACCAGGTCGGCTCGCTCGGTGAGTGGGCGCAGCAGCTCGACCCATCGCTCGATCCCGGCGAGTTTGCGCCGGATGTTGGGATCCAGACTCACCGGAACCCCGGCATCCCGCGCCGCCCGCACCGCCCGTTCGGTGGCCGTTCTCGCGTCCTCGGACAGCGCGGCGGTGATGCCGGTCAGGTGCAGCAACCCGGCCCCACCGATCCACTCCTCGTCCACGTCCCCCTCGTGCAGGGCGCTGCCGGCCGAGCCACTCCGGTAGTAGCAGACCTCGATGGGGCGGTGCGCGTGCGCGTCGCGCACCAGCAGCCCGGTGGGCAGCGACTCGTCCACCACCGCCCGGGAGACGTCGACTCCTTCGCCGCGCAGGGTACGCAGCGCGGAACGGCCGAACGGATCGTCGCCCACCCGCCCGAACCACCCCACGCGGTGACCGAGACGGGCCAGCCCCACGGCCGTGTTCGACTCCGCTCCGGCGATCGAACGCCGGAACCCCGCCGCGTGTTCCAGCGGTTGTCCCTGCTCCGCCAGCAGCAGCCCCATCGTCTCGCCGAAGGTGATCACCTCGGGACTCAAGCGTCCTCCTCGGTCCGGAACGGGTGCACGCGGTTGCCCCGGACATCGGGATCGAAGCGGAACAACGCGCCCGCGTGGGGGTCCTCCCGGTTCTCGATGCCCTGCCGGGAGGTGGTGATGTAGAGGGTGTCCAGGTCGGCTCCGCCGAACGCGCAGGCGGTCACCTGGGGTGTGGGTAGCTCCACCCTGGTGAGTAGCTCGCCCTCCGGGCTGTAGCGGTGCACCGCCCCGCCCTGCCAGAGCGCGACCCACAGGCAGCCCGCGGCGTCCAGCGTCAACCCGTCCGGAGCGCCGAGCTCGTTCGGAATCCGCACCACGGGACGCCTGTCGTGCAGCTCGCCGGTGCCCGGCGTGACGTCGAACCGGTCGATGCGCCGGGTGGGGGTGTCCACGTAGTACGCCGCCCCACCGTCGGGGGTCCACACCAGACCGTTGGAGATGGTCACCCCGTCCAGCACCCGTTCGGTGCTCAGGTCGCCGTGCAGCCGCCACAACGCCCCACGACCGGGGGATTCGTCGTAGGCCATCGATCCCGCGTAGAACCTGCCGAGGGCATCGCACCCGCCGTCGTTCATGCGCACCGAGGGGTCGCTCCACAACTCGGGCAGTGACTCCGGTGTCTCGTTGCCCGGCCGCAGCAGGGCGAAGCCCCGTTCCAGCGCCAGCACCAGACCACCGCCCACCACCGGCCGTGCCACGGCGGCCACGGTTCCGACCTTGGTGCGGCCGACGGTGCCGCCCGGGACCATGCTCAGCAGGTCCCCGGCGAGCATGTCCACCCAGTGCAGCTGTCCGGTGGCCTCGTCCCAGACCGGTCCCTCGCCGTGCTCGGCGCGGTTCTCGGTCAACTGTTCGGCCCGGTGTACGGCAACGTTCGAATCGCTGTGCAAGCCGAAGAATCCTTTCGTGCCGGGTTCTGCCGATCCGGACGGTGCCGCCCGGTTCGGACACTGCCGCTGCTTTCGCTCAGCAGTCCGAATCCTGTCGCTCGCCCGGGGGGTCTTCTTCCGGTTTCCCCGGGGGTGTGTTGAACACGGCGCGCAGATCCCGCTCGGTGGTTCGCAGGTGCCTGCGCATCGCCTCGGCCGCTCCGCCGGGATCGCGTCGTCGGACCCGGTCGAGTACCTCGCGGTGCTGTTCGGCCGCGTCGGCGTGCGAACCGCCCAGCTTCCGGTGTCCCCGGTAACTGGCGATCATGCTGTCGTGCAGGCTGCCCGCCAGCGCCTCGATGAGCAGTGCCAGCATCCGGTTGCCGGAGGCTCGCGCCAGCAGTTCGTGGAACCGCAGGTCGGCCTCGTGGTACTCGGTGGCGTCCTCGGCCTGGTCCATCGCCCTGATCGCCAGTTCCATCGCGGAGACGTCGCTCGAACCGGCGTTGTTCGCGGCGAGCGTGCTGGTCTGCGTCTCCAGGCCGTGCCTGACTTCGAGCAGTTCGAAGGCCGAGCCGGGGTTCCAGCGCAGCAGGGTGTTGAAGAAGTCCCCGATCTGGTCCCCGCTGGGTGCGGTGACGCGGGGACGTCTTCCCTTGCGGATCTCCACCATGCCCCGTGCCTGCAGTGACCGGATCGCCTCGCGCACGGTCAGCCTGCTGACACCCAGCCGGGTCGCCAGCTCGGACTCGGAGGGCAGCAGCTCGCCCACCCCGAACCGTTCGAAGATCAGTTCCTCGAGTTCGGTCGCGGCGTCCCGAGTTCCCGGGCGCTCCGGTTCGTCGGTCTCGCTCATCCGTGTCCTCGGTCGCTCGTCGGGCGGCATCCGCCGAGTATCCCCGGCGTTCGGATCGGAAACCTATCAGATACGTTCTCACATCGATAGGCTTCATCCGGTTCGGACGAGTCGGCGAATACGCAGTTCATACTAATCGAGTGGTCCGATGATCGGGGCTTGATTGCTCCGGATGTGGTGTTGACGCGGATTTACCTGTCATACAGAATCTCTCGCTCGGCTCTGCACTCCTCCGGGAGGGCACGCGACCCCCGGCAAGCGCGGACACCGAACCCCACGAGCGAAACCCGACAGGCGAAACGGAGTGAACATGCGAATCACGGGGCTGGAGACTTTCCCGGTACCGCCTCGCTGGCTGTTTCTCAGGATCTCCACCGACGAGGGGATCGTCGGCTGGGGCGAACCGGTGGTGGAAGGGCGTTCCCACACCGTCGCGGCGGCCGTCGACGAGTTGTCCGAGCTGCTGGTGGGGCGCGATCCGCTGGCCATCGAGGATCACTGGCAGGTGATGACCAAGGGCGGTTTCTACCGTGGTGGTCCGGTGCTCTCCAGCGCCGTGGCGGGCATAGACCAGGCGCTCTGGGACATCGCGGGCAAGAGCTACGGCGTACCTGTGCACCGACTGCTCGGTGGGCCGGTGCGCGAGCGGGTCCGGGTGTATCAGTGGATCGGTGGTGACGAGCCCTCGGACGTGGCCGAAGCCGCCGCCGAGCAGGTCGAGGCCGGTTTCACCGCCGTGAAGATGAACGGCAGCGGCAGGCTGCGCCACATCGACACCCCCGCCGAGCTGGACGCGGTGGTCAGCCGGGTCGCCGCGGTGCGCGAGGTGCTCGGCGACGAGCGTGACGTGGCGGTGGACTTCCACGGTCGGTTCTCCACCGCGATGAGTCGCCGGGTGCTGCCCCGGTTGGAGCCGCTCTCCCCGCTGTTCGTCGAGGAGCCGGTGCTACCGGAGAACACCGCCAAGGTCCGCGACCTCGTCACCTCGACTTCCATTCCCATCGCGCTGGGGGAGCGGTTGTTCTCTCGCTGGGACTTCCGCGATGTGCTGACCTCCGGAATCGCCGTGGCGCAGCCCGATCTCTCACATGCGGGCGGGATCTCGGAGGTGCGCCGCATCGCGGCGATGGCCGAGGCGCACGACGTGACGCTGGCGCCGCACTGTCCACTCGGGCCACTGGCGCTGGCGGCCAGCCTGCAGGTCGCCTTCGCGACCCCGAACTTCCTGATTCAGGAGCAGAGCAGGGGAATTCACTACAACGTGGGCTCGGATCTGCTGGACTACCTGGTCGATCCGAGCCCGTTCCGGTTCGACGAGGGGCACGTCGCCGCGCCGCAGGCACCCGGGCTGGGCGTCGAGATCGACGAGGCGAAGGTGCGCGAGGCCGCCGAGCGCGGTCACCGCTGGCGCTCGCCGGTCTGGCGTGATTCGGACGGCGCCTTCGTCGAGTGGTGAGCCGGTGTCACGTCCTGCTCGGGTTGGGCGAGATGTCCGGGATCGCCGTGCCGGAGGCTGATCTCGAGCTGTGTGCGCTGCTCCGTGATCGTGGAGTCGAGTTCCGAGGCGAGGCGATCGACCCGCCCAGCACCAGCCGGAGGGGTGCTGGGCGGGTGGCACCACTACTGCCGGATGCGTACCGAGTACCTGATCGCTGCCGGTGACCACGCGCCGCCCAGCCCGGTCAACACGTGTGGAGAGAACCCCCTCGAACACCATCAGGCTGCGACGACGACCGGTCCACCTCCACGCCCGTGGAGAGCACGAACCGATCATCGACGAGCGCACCTGGGTCGACGGTCCACCTCCACGCCCGTGGAGAGCACGAGGTGGCGCGGCGTTTCTCGGCTTCGGCGGACGGTCCACCTCCACGCCCGTGGAGAGCACCCTCTGCGACCTGCGACGTTATGACCGCCGTTGCACGTTTTCGAGCCACCGCGACATCGCACCTCGGATGTGAGCTCAGTACTTCTCGGCCGGTTCCGGTCAGGAGCCATCATAGCCTCGGCAATCGAACGCCTCGATCTCGGCACATCACGATCAGCCATCGTGGCCGGAGAAGCGAAAAGTCCCGCCCGGCATGTACCGAGCGGGACTTCACGGCAGTGGTTCAGCCGTCGAGGCGGTCGCTTTTGATCGCGTCGAGGAAGGAGCCCCACCGCGAACGTGTGAACGCGAGGGTGGGGCTGTCCTCACCCAGTTTCGTGTCGCGTACTCCAGCGGCGGAAGGCGCGATCCCCACGTCAACGCACGCGCCGGTGCCATTGCTGCGGGTGGATTTACGCCACCGCGCCTCGGTGAGGTCGGGGGTCATGCCGTCACCCTCCAGCGCCAAGGTCATTCATGGTCTGTCGCAGCACGGATTGGGACTCGTGCAAGCCGAGCGCGTCCATCCGTAGCCGCTCGTAGACCAGGTTATACGTATCGAGGTGGTGCGGTCGATCCAGGTAATCCGCGCTTGTGATGTCTTCGACATAGATCGTGTGCTTGCGATTGTTGTGCAGCCGCAGGATGGTGAACGAGGTTCCGAGCGAGGCGTGGCTACCGGTACTGAACGGCAACACCTGCAGTGTGACGTGCTGGAACTCGGCGAGTTCGAGGAGCAGGTCCAGTTGCTCGTGCATGACCTCGGCTCCACCGATCCGACGTCGCAGCGCTGCTTCGCCGAGTATCACCGACAAGCGTGGCGGATCCGTGCTGTACAACTTCTCGCGACGTTGGACACGTCGTTTGACGAGCTGGTCGATATCGGGAGCCTTTGCCAGCACTGATGCTTTGGCTACCTCACGCGCGTAGTCCTCGGTCTGCAGCAGGCCGGGAATCAGCTCCTCGGCGAAGAGGAGGATCTCGGCAGCCCCGGCTTCCATCCCGACATAACTGCGAGCCCAGTCGGATACCTTGCCGTAGCTGCCTCGTCTGCGAGCTTCCTTACCGAGCTGACGTACCCGCTCAGCTGTGGTCTCGTCTACCTCGAAGTACCCGAGAAGCACCTCGATTTCAGCCGCGCTGAGCGTGGCCGCTCCGGTTTCCACCTTGCCGACTTTGGTGGGGTACCAACCGAGACGCTCAGCTACCTCTTCTCGTTCCTTGCCTGCTTGTGTGCGGAGCTGTTCCAACTCCATGCCGAGTTGGATGCGATGCATCGTCGGTTCCGAAGTGCCCATGCGTCTGCCTCCCGGTGGGCATCACAGCAGGATCGCCCCGGCTGAGGAGCAGCTACTGTCGCCCGTTCGCGGTAAATATAAGTCGTAATCCTACTTGTATTTCTTGTTAGCTTGTCTTCTTGAGTGTATACACTGTACTGTATCGAGTACAAAGCGACGTTGGTTGACTACCTAATGCGACAAGCTGGGTGGGGAGAGTCGGCCATCGTCCGTTTCGGATCGATTGAAGAAAGGGTTGGTTCGCAGCCTGTGGAACCTCGTGCCCTTGCCGGATCAGGCCACTTAGGTCAGCGATGCGGTATGGCGTGTATGTGGCTCAGATGCGTGTCGGTGCTACTGGAGCGAATTCGTGTAGCGCCAGGTGGCTCGAAAGCTGAGTCATCGATGTTTTGACCACTCGTCCGGTGGCGACCACCGGACGAGTAGCCCTTCCCGCGTCGTGTGCTTGGCGGCCTCGGACGCGGGGTTGGCTCCGTCATCCAGTCACTACTGATGTGGAGCGTTGTTGATGCTATCGCTTGTGATGGGACGCGTGTCTACGCGTCTGGAACCTTTGCACCTCGGCTGCCTGGTGGGGGTGGTGTGAGGTGGGTTCGTTGTTTCCGCGCAGTCTGGTGTGTGTGGTGTTGGCCGCGACGGAGGCCGATCACCGGTCTGGCCGGACACCACGGCTGCATGCGATCGAGCATCACCCCGGTGAGTACACGGCGTCGTGGGTGTTGTCGCTGTGTCAGGTTTATCTGGGGTTGGGGGAGGTCACGTCGCTGGGCGAGCCGGAGGCTGATCCGGAGCTGTGTGCGCAGTGTTGTTCCATGATCGCGTGGTCGGGTCGGCGGGGGCAGGTGGTGCGCCATGCCGTCGCTCGGTGAACTGTCCGTGCCGCCGCCCCGGTTCGTGACCGGCACCGGTTCGGGCGAGATTCATGCCACCGCCCCGTATAAGCGTGCCGAGTCCGCCCGTGTAGGTCAGGGGAAGGTGGCGTGTTTCTGTGGCGAGGCGGTCGAACTCGCCCCGCACCCGCCGGAGCGGATTCTGGGCGGGTGGCATCACTACTGCCGGGTGTGTTTGCAGTATGTGATCGGCGGCAGCGAGGCCCACTCGCCGAGCCCGGTCCATTCCTACGAGCCCTGGCTTCGTGACCTGGCCCAGCTCGACGTTTCGGCCACTGTGGACGGTGTGTCGGAGTGGTCGGTCGTCCCGTGTCGCCAGCAGCGTCACGGCCGAACGGTGCTGCGGATCAAACCCACTGCCGCCGGGATCGCGATCCTCGCGCCTGCCCCGGCTGCGGCTTCACTGTTCACGCTCGCCGAGGCGCGGCAGCTGCGGGATGCGTTGGAGGAGGCCATCGGTGCCAGAGCGGGGTGGTCCTGGTGACGCTGACTCTGCTGCTGCTCGCGCTGCGCCACCTGGTCAGGAGGGGACGTGTCCGAGTTCGAGATCGCGGTGCTGCTGCTGGCGCTGCTGACCCTGGTGTTGGCGCGGCTGGCCTGGGGACCGAACCGATAACCGACCCTCCCGGTCACGCCTGGTTCGCCAGCGTCTTCGAGTCGAAGTGGCACGCCTGCCCCAGCAACACACCAGCGGGAAACCACGGGCTGCGGGCGTTGTGCGGGCACCTGTCCCGACGCGGCCCCTACCGCGCTCGGGCCAGCAGCAGCCCGCCCGACGAGGACGACCGGTCGGTCTGCGACGCCTGCCTGCACGCCATCGGGCACCTGCCGCCCCGACCACCACGGCTGTCCCGGCTTCCTCCGGTGTGGATCGCCCACGGCGAGACCGAGCAGGGCTGGCCCACCACCGAGCAGGACTGGCCGACGACCGACCCCGACGAGCCTGCCGAGGACACCACCGCTAGTCCTTGTCCAGTGAGGACTTTCAACGACGGTCTCCGCCAAGCGGCCTGACCCCTGACCCGGGCGTGTGCCGTGACACCCCGACACCTCCGGCACACGCCCGCCCTGGCCCCGCACACCGCCGTGCGGGGCCACCCACACCGTCAATTTCGCGAGAAATCACCGCCCCCACTGCGGCAATTTCCCACGAAATCGCGGCCGCAGCGCCGTCAATTTCTCGCGAAATCGCCGCGACCGAAGCAGGGCACACCCCCAGACCGGTGCCGCGCCGGAACCTTCCCTTCCCCATCCGGCACGGCACCACCCCGGCCGGGGAACAGGGACCGCTCCCACCCCACCCCCGGCCGGGGATCTCACCCCACCCGGAACGTCCGCGACGTTCCGGAGAAGGGGGTGATCTCCCCGCCCACCGCCTTGGCGGCGCCGTGGTGCACCACGCGGTATTCGCCCTCGGCGGCGTCCGGTGGGATCGTCCAGCTGACGGTCGCGGTGGAGGCCGCCACCCCGCGACGTGCCCAGCGGAACCGGGTCGACCAGTCACCGTCGTCGGCCACCGTCACCCAGCCGTCGGCCGAGCGGCGCTGCACCAGCAGGTAGCTGCCGTCGCGGTGCAGGTCGTTGTTGGGGTGTGCCGAGGCGAACACCACCCGCACCGTCCCTCCGCGCCGGTAGTGCTCCTGGGGCTGTTCCAGCACGTCGCCGAACTCCCGGCCCACGGGTGGGGAGTCGAACACTACGCCCGGCTGCAACCGCACCCCACCCCCTTCGGGATTGCCCGCTGGGGACGGCCCCGGTTCGCTGTCCCGACCGGCGGCCATATCGGCCGCGATCCTGGCGAACTCCTGCTGGTAAGCGGGCAGCGACCACCTCCCGAACATGGTGTGACCGCCCTCGTAGGCCTGCTGGTCGTACTCCTCCGGAGTGGTCAGGTACCCGGCGTAGTCGTTGGCGTAGCCCGCCACCACGACGTCGGTGGGATACACACCGAGTTCGGCGGCCACTGTGCGGCGCAGCCGCAGACCGCCGACGATGCTGACCTCCTGCGGAATCCCGACCAGGTACAGCGTGCCGATCCGCACCAGCTGGATCGGCAGTATTCGCGGTACCCAGCCCATCGACCCCACCGGCAACAGGATCTCTTTCGGTGCCTGCCGGTCCCGCAGTCGCGGTGACGCCCGGTACAGCGCACGGCTGATCGTGCCGAAGAACGGGTTGTTGCCCGCCCCCTCCTCGAAGAAGGACGGCCCCGGACCGTCCTCGGCACCCGCCGCGAACGAGGCTCCCAGCGCCGCCGCGCAGGTCCGGTGCGAACTTCCGTCACCGGTGAACTCCGGGGCGACACGGGTGTCCGACATGTCGACATAGGACATTCGGTGGTCGATGCCGCCGTCCACGGCGGTGGTCGCCTCCCGCAGCAGCCGGGCCGCCGCGGTGTACTGCCGATCGCCGATGATTCGGGTGTTGGCGAACTCGTCGTCCGTGGGGCCGGTTCCGGGGCGCAGCTCCAGGTTCGGCGACATGTCGGCGGCGTTGGACTGCGCGAACGCGGCGACGAACCCGGGGTCACCCGTGCGGTAGTCCACCCCCGCGATCTCGCGCTCCCACCGGTAGGCGGCGTAGCCCTTGTTGTCGCCGCTGATGAGCGTGTTGTCCGGGCTGAGGCTGGTGGCGTGGGTGGCGAACCAGTTGATCGCGCCCACGGCTCGTCCGCCGCGTTCGAAGCGCAGCAGCACCGTGGCCGGGTCCGTGGCGTCGGGGAAGTGGTTCCGGTCCGCCGCCGGGTTGCGGTCGAACGCCGCGCGGGAGCGGTTGACGCTGGCGTTGGTCAGCTCGCCGCGTGCGATGTGGAGGTTGCCGGGAGCCAGGTCGGCGTCGGCGCGTTCGATCGATTCGGTGATGCCCGCCACCAGCGCTTCGAAGGTGCCGGGCTGGAATCCCAGCGTGGTGACGTTGTAGAGGGTGTGGCAGGAGAAGCCACCCGGTCCGGCGTGGGTGTGGGTGGCCGTCAGCAGCACGTTGTGCTCGCCGTAGCGCGTGCCGTGTGCGCGTGCCAGGCGTTCGAGCACGGCGCGCCGCACGGCCCCGAAGATCATTCCCGCGTCCACGGTCACCACGGCCACCCGCCGTTCGGGGGCGGTTCGTTCGGCGATGACGAAGGCGCGGGCGCGTTGCCGCTGGTGGATTCCGGTGGTGCGCTGTTCCAGCCGGGCGTAGCCCATCATGCCGTTCTCGGCGGGCTGGCCGGTCACGTCGCCGATGCCGCGACCGAGCAGGTAGTGCCCACCTCCGGGCTCGCTCGCCGCGGCGGTGCGTCCCGCGGCGGCGGCCGTCAGTAGTGCGGCCAGGCCGCCCCGCAGTACCGGGCGTCTGCCGAGCGTGGTTCCGCCGTCCATTGCCCACCTCCACACCGGGGATGACGCGCGTCACAGTAGCGCGGCGATCACCGAGAAGTGAATCTTTCTCGCTTAATATCGCCCAAAGGGATGACACCAAGAAAATCTTTCTCTTTGTTCGGAGTTAAAACGGAAAATATTGCTCGTTGTTCGTGATTTGGGGTATGAATTCCTTAAGGCGAGGTAGTCGCGGCCCACAGGAGGCTGAACATGACCGCACAGCGACTCGCACCGGTCGAGCACGACGCCGCTCCGGAGGCGCAGTCCCCGAACGTCGTCGACGAACTCCGCTCGCGGGTGACCGGTGATCTGCTCGACGTGGTCGTCGATCTCGACTCCGGCGAGGGATGCCGCCTCAGCGACCTGCGGGACGGCACCCGGTATCTCGACATGACGATGTACTTCAGCTCCGCACCGCTCGGCCACGGTCACCCCGGTCTGCGTACCCCCGAGTTCGAGGCGGCCCTGGTGCGGGCGGGCAGGGTCAAACCGGCCAACCCGGACTTCGCCACGATGGAGCAGGCCCGGTTCGTCGAGACCCTGCGGCGCGTGTTCGGGGATCCCGAGCTGCCGTGGTTGTTCTTCATCGAGGGCGGCGGTCCGGCCGTGGAGAACGCCCTCAAGGTGGCTTTCGACTGGAAGACCAAGCACAACGCGCGGCGCGGCGTGCCGATGCGCGGCTCGCGCGCGATGCATCTGCGGTGGGCCTTCCACGGTCGGACCGGTTACACGATGTCGCTGACCAACACCGACCCCAGGAAGGTGCGCGACTACCCGGCCTTCGACTGGCCCAGGATCCCGAGTCCCGCCGTGGAACCGGGGCCGCGGTGGGACACGGCCGAACTGCTACCAGCAGAACGGGAGGCACTGGACGCGGCGGAGGCCGCACTGACCCGCTACGGCAACGAGATCGCCTGCTTCGTCTACGAGCCGATCCAGGGGGAGGGCGGCGACCGGCATCTGCGTCCGGCCTTCCTGCGCGAGATGCAGCGGCTGTGCCGGGAGCACCACGTGCTCACCGTCGCGGACGAGGTGCAGAGCGGTGGCGGCATCACCGGCCACCCCTGGGCGCACCAGGCCCTGGGGCTGGAACCCGATCTGGTCGCCTTCGGCAAGCGACTGCAGGTGTGCGGCGTCATGGGCGGTAGGCGGGTGAACGACATCGAGGACAACGCCTTCCGCGAGCCCAGCAGGATCAGCTCCACCTGGGGCGGTTCCCTGGTGGACATGGTGCGAGCCACCAGGATCCTCGAAGTGATCGAGTCGGAGAACCTGCTGAACCACGCGGCGCGGATGGGGGAGTTGTTGCTCTCCGAGCTGCGTGGGCTGGCCGCTGAGTACCCGGATCTGGTCACCGCTCCTCGCGGTCGCGGTCTGATGGCCGCGCTGGACTTCCCGGACGGCACGCTGCGGGACCGGGTGACCGCCCTCGCCAGGCAGCGTCATCACACCGTTTTCCTGCCCTCCGGTCCGCGTTCGCTGCGGTGGCGCCCCGCGTTGTCGGTGCGCCCGGACGAGCTCACCGACGCCGTGGCCGCGCTGCGCGCGACACTGCGGGAGCTGTCCTCGGAGTGAGAATCCACAGTGGAACTCTCGTGCGTGGCGGGGGAGGTCAGATCCAACCTTCCTCCCAGGCACGACGAGCGGCCTCGTGCCTGGTCTCGGCACCCAGTTTGCTCATGGCCGCGGACAGGTAGTTGCGAACCGTCCCCGGAGCCAGGTGCACCCGCTGGGCGATGGTGCTGACCGAGGCCCCGTGCTGGGTGTGCCGCAGCAGCTCGATCTCGCGCTCACCGAGCGGGCAGTCCCCCTCGGTGAGCGCGCTGGCTGCTATCTCGGAGTCGACGTAGCGCCCGCCGTTGTGGACGTCGCGGAGAATGGCCGCGAGCTTGCTCGCCGGTGTCGTCTTCGGCACGAAACCACGCACCCCCGCGCTCAACGCACGCTTGAGCACTCCCGGCCTGGCGTGCCTGGTGACCAGTACCACCGGGGTCGCCGTGTCGCGCGCGATCTCGGCCGTGGCCTCGACACCGTCCAGTTCGGGCATCTCCAGATCCAGCACGGCCACGTCGGGGCGCTCGCGTGAAACGGCCTCGACCGCCTCGGTGCCGCTGCTGGCCTGCGCGAGGACCTCGATGTCGCTTTCCAGGTCGAGCAGTGCCGCCATGGCACCACGGATCAGGTCCTCGTCGTCGGCCAGCACGACACCGATCATGCTCGGGCGTCCTTTCGGAGTTTCCGTTCCGCCTCGGGTACTCGGGTGGTTCGTGCCGGTCGTTCCGATGCCACCGAGCGGGCCGCGGGGGAAGTCCTCAATCCTCCCCGGGCACCGGGGCGTGACCGACCAGCTCGAACCACTCGCCACGACGTTCGGCCGTAACGCTGCCGTGCATCGGGTCGAAGCGATCCCGCAGTCCGGCGATCCCCGAACCGGCGTCGTGCTCCGATCCGTTCCCGGCCCCATCGTTGCACAGGGTCACCGATATGCCGTCGGTGTCGTCGATGCGCAACTCGCACCGCCGGGCACCGCTGTGCCGGAGGATGTTGGTGGTGCCCTCGCGCACCATGGCGGCGAACAGCGACTGCAGCGGCGGCGGTACCGAAGTGCTGCTGCCCTCGACGGTCGTCTCGATGCTCGCCGCCCGCAGGATCCGTACCGCGTTGTTCAACTCGGTGGACAGATCGCTGCGCCGGTAACCGTGCACGACCTCGCGGGTCTCCCGCAGCGCCCGACGGGCCGTTTCGGCGATCTCGGCCGCTTGGGAGCGCGCGGCGTCCGCATCGCTGTCGATCATGCGTTCGGTCAGTTCCCCCTTCAGCGCGATCACCTGCAGGTGATGCCCCTGCACGTCGTGCAGTTCGCCGGCGAACCTCAGCCGCTCCCGCGCCACGGCCAGTTCCGCCTCCGTGCCGCGGGCCCGGTCCAGCTCGCACACCACGTCCCATATCCAGCCCTGCACCAGCAGCATGAACACCGTCATCGCCACCAGGAACGTCGCGTAACCCACCGTCACCGGGACGAACTCCTCGTTCCCCGTCACGACCACGCTCGCGCTCGCCACCCCGGCCGTCAGCACCGCACAGCCACAGCCCATCCACCAGCGGTGTTCGCGCCGTGACCCCGTCACGATCGCCGCCGCGAACAGGGCGGGCAGCAGCGCGAACACCAGGAAGGCGGGGATCTCCCGCGTGGTCACGTAGCCCAGCACGACCAGCGACGCGGCGAAATCCGCTGTGATCCGAACGGGCTCCCGCACGCCCGCGCCCATGCCGCGCATGATCATCCCGCACGCCCGGGCGCCCTCCACCGCGATGACCAGCACCACCGCCAACAGCACCGCCAGCTCGACGTTGTTGTAGAGCCCCGCGACCCGGCCGTGCACCAGATTGACGATCGCGAGCAGACAGTAGATCGGCGCGGTCGGCATCACCATCCACCAGGTGTAGCGGTGCACCCGGCGTACCCGTGCGGCGCTGTTCTCGGAAGCACTGGAGTCCACCGGGGCAGCATCCCCGATCCGGGCCGAGCCACACACACCGCAGGGGCGATTCGAGCGCGGTTGTCACGTGCCCCGATGACGGATGTCATCACCTCGACCGCCCCGGTCACCGACATCGGTGATCGCTGTTCCTACCGCACCGTCCCCGTGGGCAGCAGGCTCGGGGACATGTTCGAAGAAGTCGTCAACGTCGACGGGGTGCGCTGCTCCTACGGTTCCTTCGAGGCCGTGCGCGGCGTGCGATTCGACATTCGTGCCGGTGAGCTGTTCGCGTTGCTCGGCACCAACGGTGCGGGCAAGACAACACTGCTGGAAACCGTCGAAGGGCTCCGCCCGGCCACCGAGGGAAGCGTACGGGTGTTCGGCAAGGATCCGTGGCGGCAGCGGGCCGAGGTGCGCCCCCGCACCGGGATCATGCTGCAGCAGAGCGGATTCGCCGGGGAACTCACCGTGCTGGAGACGGCCCGGTTGTGGCGTGCCATGCTCCCGAACGCGAAGGACCCGCGCGCCGCTCTGGAAACCGTCGGGCTGCGGCACCGCGAGCGGGTTCGCGTCAAGCGGCTCTCCGGTGGTGAGCGCCGTCGGCTGGATCTGGCGCTGGCCACGCTGGCCCGCCCCGAGCTGCTGTTCCTCGACGAACCCACCAGCGGGCTCGATCCGGAGTCGCGAAGGGCCAGCTGGGAACTGGTGGCCGGTTTGCTGGCCGAAGGAACCACCGTGCTGCTGACCACGCACTACCTGGAGGAGGCCGAGCGGCTGGCCCACCGGCTGGCGATCATGCACCGCGGCGGGATCGCACTGTCGGGAACGCTGTCCGAGGTGCTGTCCGCCGAGAGCGCCCGCATCCGGTTCTCCGTCTCCGCGAGAGCTCCCGGACTCCCGGAACTGGCGGGAGAGGTGGAGCGGGACGGCACGGGCCGGGTGGACATCCGCACCGAGTCGTTGCAGCCCGATCTGCACCGGGTGCTCGACTGGTCGCGGGAGCACGGGATCCACCTCAGCGGCCTGCGCGCCCGGCAGGCCTCCCTGGAGGACGTCTTCCACGCGGTACGCGAGAGCGACGGCCGTCCCGGTCGGGCAACACAGCAGGAGGTGAAGTTCCGATGAGTACACCACTGCGGACACCACGTACCGCGATACCGGCGCTGCTGCGTGCCGAACTCAACCTGTTGCTGCGCAACCGTACTGTCGCGGTGACCGCCACGCTGCTTCCCGTGCTGCTGGGACTGCTGCTGACCAGGACATCCGGGCCCTCGACGGCGGTGCCCGCGCTGGCGACGCAGATCCTGACGATCCTCGGATTCACCGTCTACCTGACCGTGACCACCACCCTCACCAGCAGGCGCCAGGAGCACTACCTCAAGCGGCTCTGCTGCGCCGCGCCCTCCCCGGTGACAGTGCTCAACTCGCTGGTGCTCGTGCCCGCGCTGCTCGCCGTGGCGCAGCTCGCGGTAGTGCTCGCGATCGGGCTGCGGCTGCTCGCTCCGCTGCGGGTGGATCCGCTGTTCCTGCTGCTGGCGGTGCTGGCGGGCACGGTCTGCTGCGCCGTGGTGGGGGTGGCCACCACCGGTTTCACCTCCAGCGCCGAGCACGTCCAGATCACCACGTTGCCGTTCCTGCTGTTGCTGCTCGGTGGTGGGGCGGGTTCGGCCGTGGCGGGGCAGGCCGCTGAGCCGTTGCGGTTCACCCCCGGCGGGGCGGTCACCGACCTGGTGCGGCGTGCCGTGGCCCCGGGCGAGGGCGTGTTCACCGCGACGCTTACGGCTCTGGCGGTGCTGGCCGCGTGGACGCTGCTGGCCCTGCTGGTGGCGCGGCGCACCTTCCGCTGGGAGCCGCGCAGCTGATCGGAGTTCTCCGGGATTCCGGGGCGCTCGCGGCCGGGCCGTTCACCGCCACGAGGGGAGCCAGAGCTCGGCCGCCCAGCGCGCCTCGGTGATCGGGAAACCGTTCAGGATCGGCCACAGCCACACGAAGTTGGCCACCACCAGTCCGACGTAGAGCGCGACCACCAGCAGACCTGTCTTGCGGCGTTCGGCGCTCGCGTTCGAACGCCCCAGGATCTCGCCGAGCACCAGCACGATCCCCAGCACCAGGAAGGGCGCCAGCGGGGTGGCGTAGAAGTAGTACATCTGCCTGTCGAGGTTGACGAACCAGGGCAGGTAGCCGGCGCAGTAGCAGACCAGCACCGCGGCGTAGCGCCAGTCCAGCCGTCCGACGGCACGCCACACCGCCCAACCCGCGACCGGCAGCGCCACCCACCACAGTGCCGGGGTACCCAGCAGCATCGTGGCCTGCACGCAGTCGTCCTGGCCGCAGCCGGGCATGCCGGACTCGTAGTAGTAGAGCATCGGCCGCATGCCCATCGGCCAGGCCCACGGCTTCGACTCCCAAGGGTGCGGATCGTCGCCGGTGACCAGATGAGTGTGGAACTCCAGCACGTTGAAGTGGTAGTACAGCAGCGATCGGGCCATGTCGGGCAGGAAACCGAATCCCACGTCGTCCGCGACGGCCGCCGCGTGCCGGTCGGTGGCCGTCTCGCTCGCGTACCAGGCGGCCCAGGTGGCGAAGTAGACCACCAACGGCAGTACGAACAGCGAGGCGAACGTGGGCAGGGCGTCCCGCAGCAACGCGCCACGCCACGGGCGGGCCACTCCCGCGCTCCGCCGGGCCAGCGCGTCCCAGACGAGGCTGAGCAGGCTCAGGGCCAGCACGAAGTAGATGCCGCTCCACTTCACCCCGCACGCCAGTCCCAGCAGGATGCCCGCGCCGAACCGCCACCAGCGGAACCCCAACCTGGGCCCCAGCTCCGAGTCCCCGATCCGCTGTTCGGTGACGACCAGTGCCAGGCGGGCGCGCATTCGGTCGCGATCCACCAGCAGGCAGGCGAACGCGGCGAGCACCAGCACGGCGTGGAAGATGTCCAGCATGCCCACGCGCGCCTGCACGTGGCTGAGCCCGTCGCAGATCAGCAGGATTCCCGCCAACGCGCCCAGCAGGGTGGAGCGCGTCATGCGGCGTGTGACGCGCACCAGCAGCAGCACCATCAGCGTGCCCGCGACCGCGGCGCTGAACCGCCAGCCCAGCGGGGTGTAGCCGAACAGCCACTCACCGACCGCTATCAGGTGTTTGCCCACCGGCGGGTGGGCCACCAGCTCGTAACCGGGATTGTCCTCGAAGCCACCGTTGCGCAGCATCTGCCACGCCTGCGGGACGTAGTGCTTCTCGTCGAAGACGGGGGTGCCGTCGTCGGTCGCCTGTCCCAGTCGCCAGAAGCGGACCACACCCGCCAGCAGCGTGACCACCAGGGTCACGATCCATCCGCGCAGGCGATCCGTCGGTTCCCTCGGCGACAACAGCTTCGCCCGGTCGTGTTCGCCGGGATACCGGACCGGCGGGGTTTCGCCGTCGCGAACGGCTTCGTCGCGGGCGCTGCTGCCACCGGAGCTCGGCACGAGGACGTTCACACGCAAATCGTATGGTGGTTCTCGTGACTGGCGAATCCGGATCGGGCACATTGTTGCTGGCGGCCACCCCACTCGGCGACGCGCGCGACGCCTCCCCGAGGCTGACCGAGGCGTTGGCCACGGCCGATGTCGTCGCCGCCGAGGACACCAGGCGGGTCCGTGCGCTGGCGGGTTCGCTGCGAGTGGCTCCCTCCGGGCGGGTGCTGAGCTATTACGACGCGGTGGAGGAGAGCAGGCAGTCCACGCTGCTGGAGGCGCTGCGCGGTGGTTCGACCGTGTTGTTGGTCACCGATGCGGGAATGCCCAGCGTCTCCGATCCCGGTTACCGCCTGGTCGCGGCGTGCGCGTCGGAGGGCCTGCCCGTGACCTGTCTGCCCGGACCCAGCGCGGTGACCACCGCGTTGGCGCTGTCCGGGCTCCCCAGCGACCGGTTCTGCTTCGAGGGATTCCCACCGCGCAAGTCCGGGCCGCGCAGACGCTGGCTGGCCGGACTTGTGGCCGAGCGGCGCACCGCCGTGTTCTTCGAGGCGCCGCATCGCATAGCCGACACGCTCGACGACGCGGTGACCGTGCTCGGCCCACGGCGGCGTGCCGCGGTGTGCCGGGAGCTGACCAAGACCTACGAACAGGTTCGTCGTGGTGAGCTGGGCGAACTCGCCGAGTGGGCACGGGAGGGCGTGCGCGGCGAGATAACCGTGGTGCTCGCCGGGGCGGAAACCGCGGCACCCGAGGACCCCGCGGAACTCGTGGCCCAGGTCGAGCAGCGTGCGGCCACCGGGATGCGGCTCAAGGACGCGGTCGCCGAGATAGCCGAGATGGGCGGGGTGCGCAAGAAGGACCTCTACGACGCGGTGCTGGCGGCACGCGGCTGACGCGATCCCCGCCGAGGGCGAGCAGCGGAGTCCGCCGAGGGCGAGCAGCGGACCGCCACTGACTTGCCGATACCGTGGCGGTCATGGATGTGCGGGTCATCGATCACCCACTGACGCGGGCGCGACTGTCCACCATGCGTGACGCGCGGACCGACAACGCGGCGTTCCGGGCCGCGCTGCAGGAACTCACCCTGATGCTGCTCTACGAGGCGATCAGGGACGCCGAGGTGGCCGAGGAGCCCATCCACACCCCAGTGGCCCGCACCACCGGGTACCGGCTGGCGAACCCGCCGCTGCTGGTGCCGGTGCTGCGCGCCGGGCTCGGCATGGCCGATCAGGCCCACCGGCTGATCCCGGAGGCGCAGATGGGATTCGTCGGCCTGGCCAGGGACGAGGAGACCCTGCGTCCCACGCCCTACATGGAGTCGTTGCCGGACGATCTCTCGCGGCGTCCGGTGATCGTGCTCGATCCGATGCTTGCCACCGGCGGGTCGATGGTCCACACGATCGGACTGCTGCATCAGCGTGGCGCGAGCGACGTCACCGCGATCTGCACGCTGGCGGCCCCGGAAGGGATCGATCGGTTGTCCGAATCGGGGCTTCCGATTCGCGTGGTTACGGCGAGTGTGGACGAACGACTCAACGAGTCGGGGTTCATCGTCCCCGGGCTGGGCGATGCCGGTGATCGCGAGTACGGACCTCGATAATGTCCGACGGGGAGCTGTGCGTGCGTGCCGGGGACACCCACGCTGCTCACCCGCATGGTCGCGTCGCGACGGCGGTCTCGTGGGCGTCAATCTCGCGAGAAATCGACGCCGCACGGGAGGCCCCGCGGCGGTGCCGAGTACGAGGGTAGTGGGAGTTCGGCCTGCGTCGAAGGCCCGGCGATTTCGCGGGAAATTGACGCCGTCGCGCTGTGTGTCGAGTCATCACCGTGTGCGCCGCAGTGGGACCGCCACGGCGTCCCGAGCGTGGCAGTAAGTCCAGCGTGGATTCGAAAAGTCCGTCGTCCCCGGTGAACCGTGTCCACGGCATCGCGGATCCGGTTCCGCGGCCCTGCGTCCGAACGGGTGAAAGATTGGTCCATACCTTGACCAAACTTGGTCTAGACCACACGGTGTTGGGCATCACGTACCGACCCCATCGGGAGTGAGCGATGTCTCTGAGTACACGTTCGACGTGGCGATTATCAGCACTGGCAGCCGGAGCCGCGCTGTTCACCGGTCTGTTGGCCGCACCGGCCGTGGCCGACGGCGGTTCCGACCGGCAACGCGCCGATTCCGCTTCGTCGGCCACCGCCGAGGCGGCAGCCCAAAGTGGATCCCGCAAGGTCGGCTACTTCACACAGTGGTCGATCTACGACCGGCAGTTCTACATCAACGATCTGGTCACCTCGGGTACCGCCGAGAAACTGACCCACATCAACTACGCGTTCGGAAACCTGGACGCCTCCGGGCAGTGCTTCACCGGTAATCAGGCGGGTGAGGCCGACGCGTGGGCCGATTACCAGAAGCGGTTCTCGGCGGCCAACTCCGTCGACGGCGTCGCCGACACCTGGGACCAGCCGTTGGCGGGCAATCTCAACCAGCTGGCCGAGCTCAAGGAGATGTACCCCCACCTCAAGGTCTACATCTCGCTGGGCGGCTGGTCGTGGTCGGACAACTTCCACACCGCGGCCGCGACTCAGCAGTCCCGTGCGCAGCACGTGAAGTCCTGCATCGACATGTGGTTGCGGGGCGACCTGCCGCAGCTCGGCGGTTCGCCGCAGGGCGGCGAGGGCGTCGCGGCGGGCATCTTCGACGGCGTCGACATCGACTGGGAGTGGCCCGCTTCCGAGGGCGGCCCCGGCACCATCGTGGATCCGGCCGACAAGCAGAACTACACCGCCCTGTTGCGGGAGTGGCGCAGCCAGCTCGACGGTCTGGAAGCCGAGACCGGCGAGACCTACGACCTGACCGCTTTCCTGCCCGCCTCCCCCGAGAAGATCGACGCGGGCTTCGAGGTGAACAAGATCTTCGACTCGCTGACCTTCGCCACCGTGCAGGGCTACGACCTGCACGGTGCATACGAGGAGACCACCAACCACCAGTCCGCGCTGTACAGCCCGGCCGGTGATCCCTCCACCGAGCGGTTCAGCGTCGACAAGGCGATCGACACCTATCTGGCCAGAGGGGCTCCGGCGAACGAACTGGTGCTCGGAGTCCCGTTCTACGGCCGAGGATGGACCGGGGTTCCGGACCAGAACAACGGTCTGTTCCAGACTTCCACCGGGCCTGCTCCCGCCACTTACGAAGCGGGATACGAGGACTACAAGGTGCTCAAGGACAAGGTCGGCCAGTACACGATCCACCGTGACGAACAGGCGGGCTTCGCGTGGCTGTTCGACGGCAACACGTTCTGGACCTTCGACGATCCCGTGGAGATCGCCAGGAAGATGGACTACGTCAACGGCAACGGTCTGGGCGGCGCCATGATCTGGTCGCTGGACGGTGACACCGCGGACGGTGAACTGATGACCGCCATCGACGAGAACCTGAACTGATCCCTTCCCAGGCATGGGCCACGTGGCGGGCCCATGGTCCGCCCCGGCGATCCCCGTCGCCGGGGCGGATTTCCGCGGCGCGGCGATTTCGCGAGAAATCGCCGCCGGTCGGGGCCGCACCGCCGCCACCGCCGCACTGGAGCGGCGAACGGCGTTGATTACCGAATGTGACCGCGAGTCCGGCCGATCAGGCCGTCCGAACATCGCTAACCCGGCGTACGCACGTTGTTGACGTGCGGTTCGCACTGCCGGTGGGGTCCTTTTCCGGGGACGCATGGCAAGCTGTGCGTGTGGTATCACGACATAACGCTGTCCGAGGTGCTCTGCTGGCCGCGACGGTGGGCGGGACCGTGTATCGCAGCCTGCGCACCCTTCGGAAAGCGCGAGCCATTCTGCCGTTGGAGCAGCAGCCGGCGAGCACCGTGCTGCCGCCTACCGTGACCGTGGTGGTTCCGGCTCGCAACGAGGAGGACGTGCTGGACAACTGTCTGCGCGGCATCCGCGAGCAGACCTACGGTCGCGAACGCGGTCCGGACGACGAGGAACCGGCCCTGCGGGTCGTGGTGGTCGACGACGGCTCCACCGACGGTACCAGCGAGATCGCCGCCCGCCACGCGGCCGAGGATCCGCGAGTGCGGGTCGTACGCAGCGAGGGGCCGCCGTCGGGGTGGACCGGCAAGGTGCACGCGATGCACGTCGGTGTCGAGGCCGCGGGCGAGCCCGAGGCGGGCGAGTGGCTGATGTTCGTCGACGCCGACACCGTGCTCGCTCCCGAACTGCTGGCGAAGCTGCTGGCGACCGCGGAACACGCGGACGCCGATCTGGTCTCCACACCGGGCGGACCGCCCGCCGAACACTCGGCGAGCTGGCCGATACTGATGCCCGCCGGGCTGCAGATGATCGGTGAGAACGCCGATCCGGTCGGCAAGGGAAGCAAGGCGTTCGCCATCGGCCACTGCATCCTGCTGCGGCGCTCGCACTACGAGAAGATCGGCGGTTGGGCGGCACTGTCCGGACGTCGCAACGAGGACATCGCCATCGCCACCACCGTACGCGATCACGGCGGGATCACCAGGGTGGTGGAAGGGCTCTCGTACGCGACCACCAGCGGTATGGACCCCTTCCGGCAGGGATGGGACTCCTTCCGCAAGAGCTTCGTGGCGGGGACCAACGGTTCGCTTCCGCTGCTGCTCGGCATCGGGCTCGGCCAGATCTCGCTGTCGCTGGCCTCCCCGGTGATCCTCGCGGCGGGAGTGCGTGCTCGGAATCCGGCGTTGATCGCGCTCGGCTCGCTCGGTTGGGCGGCACAGAGCGCGACGCACGCCCGTACCGCGCGGGTCATGCACGCGGGATCCTGGTTGGCACCGGCCGCACCGTTCACCAACGCGGTCTTCGGCGGCATCATGCTGCACGGTGCTCTCGAGGTGGCTCGGGGAGTGACCAGCTGGAAGGGACGCGCCGCGAAGTTCTGAAGCGGGGCATCGCCGTTGGGCGGTCTCGCGTGGTGTGTAACGTCGCCGTAGGTCGGATGGGCGAGAACCTCACGGCGGATTGTCGCGAGATCGCGGTCCGCCGCCCGAACGCACGGCGGACGCGCCCTGTGTTGAACACGTTTTGAATTTTTTAGCTTACATTTCGTGACGGCGCTCCTTTCTTTCGGCTCGCCGGTGGGGGAGTGCTTCGGCTGATGCCCCGGGGAGCGGTGCCGAACTTTCCACGCCACTTCGACGTCCCCGACTTCCGGGCCCGCGGGATGCGGCGAACGGGCCAGCCGAGTCCGTCGAAATTTCCTGCTATCGGATCAGAGTGAATCCCGGAAGATTTGGATAGTGTCCGGTGTGGAACTTCGTTCTTGTCGAGGTGTGACGATATTTTCGGTCGACTCGCCGGGGCGGGGTTTCTGTTTTCGGATTTCCCGTGGGCACACGCAGGGAGGTGGATTCCGTGGAGCGGAAAACAGTTTACAACAATCCGAACGCTTCCGGGGTGAACGGGCCCGTCGGAGTGCGGATATCGTTGAAGTGACTCCGCGCGGATGGGGCGTCGCCCGCCCCATCCGTCCGTCCGCGTCTTCGAACTCGGGGTGCGACAGTGGAAATCACGTTGGTCAATATGCCGTGGGCTTCCCTGGATTTTCCTTCGCTGGCTTGTGGGATTCTGAAGTCCGCTGTGGAGTCCGCGCCGGAAAGAACGGATTCCGTGACGGTTCTGAATGCCAATCTGGACTTCTTCGACCGATTGAACGGTCGTTTCGGTGTGGATACCGAGGATTACGACTTCTTCTCGTTGGAGTCCTACTTCCAGGGTTGCGGGGACTGGGTTTTCGCCGCCGCGTTGTACGGGCGGAGCCGATGGCGCGTAGCGGAGTTCCGCGAACGTCGTGCCACGCGACTGTCCCCCGAGCGGCTGGACCTCTGTGAGCGGCTCCAGCCTCGCGCTGCTGAGTGGATCGGCGAGTACGCCGCCGAGCTCGCTCGCACGTGCGGGGAGGTAGTCGGCTTCACCACCACGTTTCAGCAGAACACAGCTTCACTGGCTCTGGCGGGTGAGCTCAGGAGACTTCGCCCCGACGTGCGGATCGTGCTGGGCGGGGCCAACTGCGACGGAGCTCAGGGGGCGGCCTGGCACCGGAACTTCCCTTGCCTGGATTACGTCGTGCGCGGTGAGGGAGAGGCCGCTCTTCCCGAGCTGCTCGAACGACTGGACAACACCGAGGAACTGTCCGGGATAGCCGGGTTGTGCTGGCGGGACGAGTCGGGGAATCCGGTCGTCAATCCCATGACCGCGACTCCGTTGGACGCGACCCGGATCGTCGCCCCCGACTTCGACGGCTATCCGGAACGCTTCGACCGCAGTGCCGCCTCGAACAGGCTCGAACCCAAGCTCGTGCTGGAGGGGGCGCGCGGATGCTGGTGGGGCGAGAAACACCACTGCACCTTCTGCGGGTTGAACGGTTCGTTCATGAAGTTCCGCAGCAAGACACCGGAGCGCTTCTACGAGGAACTGGTCGAGCTGGCCGGAAGACACCGCCTGCTGGACGTGTACCTGGTGGACAACATTCTGGACATGGAGTACCTGCGCACACTGCTACCCCGGATCGCCGACGCGGGGTACGACTTCAGGATCCAGTGCGAGATCAAGTCGAACATGCGCTACGAGCAGTTGCGGGAACTCGTACGAGCGGGGGTGGTGCAGGTACAGCCCGGGATCGAGAACCTGTCCTCACGGGTGCTGGACATCATGAAGAAGGGCGTGAGCGGTTGCCAGAACGTGCGGATGCTGCGCGACGCCCGTTCGCTGGGGCTGACGGTCATGTGGAACCTGCTGTACGGCTTCCCGGGTGAAGGGGCCGAGGACTACATCCCGCTGTTGGACCAGTTCCCGGCTCTGGCGCATCTACCGCCCATGGACGGTGCGAACCGAATAGCCCTGGAAAGGTTCAGTCCGTACTTCGACTTTCCGGAGCTGGGCTTTTCGGAACGGAGCCCGGACGACCAGTACTTCATCACCTATGACCTCCCTCGGGAGGAACTGGCCGACGTCGCCTACCTGTTCGAGACGAGCCCGGCCGGAATAGGCGGAACGCCGGAGCGGAAACTGCTGCACGCGGTGGAGGAGTGGTCGACGGCCCACTCGCGCAGCTGGCTCAAGTACGTGCTCGCAGGCGACGAGATCGTGATTCTCGGTGACAGACCGGCGTTTCCCGACACCGAGCTGGTGCTCGCGGGGTCGTTCGAAACGGAGCTCTTCCGCGTGCTCGATCAGCCACGCTCGACCCGATACCTGAAGCGTCGTTTCGGGGACGACCCGAAGTTGACCGCCAAACTCGACGAGTGGACCGCTTCCGGACTCGTTTTCACGGAGGGCGGCGAGTACGTGCACGTGGTGGCCGAGGACAACAACCAGGAGCTGTTTCAGCTGCGCTGATTCCGTCCCGACCGGAGGTCGAACGTGAGAGTTCTGTTGCGTGATTCGGCTGTCGGCTCCGTGGCCGAACGGTCCACCGATCTCGTGCCGCGAACCGATCCGGTCACCGAAGCCGCCGAGTTGTTCGAGGCGGGAGTGCGCGGTGTGGTGCTGCGCGATCCGGTTCGCCTCGACGGGAGAGCGGACGCGGCACGAGCTCTGACGCTGCTCCGCGAACTCGGAAGCCGAGGGGTCTCCTGCCGCTGGGAACTACGCGTCGAGGAAACGGAATTCGACTGGGTGGCGCTGTCCCATCTTCCGCCGCCGTCGCGGGCGTCGGGCCGCGTTCCGGTGGACGTCTCCGCCTGGACCGACTCCTGGTTCCCGTGCAAGTGCGTTCAGCGGGAAGGACCGGGTTTTCTCCAGATCCGGGACAGGAGGGGATCGGCTATGGAATGCTACACGGTGAGTGATCCGGAACTCGTTCGCGCGGCCCGTTCGCTGGCGGGTGGAACGACGCCCGACGGGATCGATTCCGGCACGAGGGAACGGTTCGCGGACAGTGGCCTCATCGTGCGGTTGGGGTCTCTGGAGTGGTGGGCTCCCGCGAGGATTCGTCGCTGGCCCGTGCCCGCGATGGCGGTGTGAACCACTGTCCGGTGTGAGCGGCTGGGAGAGCGTGTAACTGTGAACAGTGCTCCGGGGAATCGCACGGAGCGAGCAGTTCGCGGGGTACGGGGTGAACCGTTCCGGCGGCTGCTGGCGACCTGGACCGCTACTTCGGTGGCCGACGGGGTACGTGCCGCCGCTCTGCCGCTTTACACGGCGGTCAGCACTCGTGATCCGCTGGCTGTCTCGGCCGTGGCCGTGGCCGAGGTGGTGCCCTGGCTGCTGATCGCGCTGCCCGCGGGCGCGTTGGTGGATCGGCTTCGTTGCCGCGGCACGTTGGTGCTGGCCCATTCCTTCCGTGCGGTCGTGACCCTGCTGCTGGTGTGGTTCGTCCACACCGGCCAAGCGGGTTTGTCCGTGCTGCTCTGCTGCGCGTTCCTTCTCAGCAGCGCGGAGACCTTCGCCGACTCCGCGACGCAGTCACTGCTGGTTTCCGCCGCGGGGGAGAAGGATCTGGAGCGGGCCAACGGGCGCTTCGTCGGGGCGGAGACCATCGGCGTGGAGATCGCCGGGCCGCTGGCCGCCGCGGGACTGTTCGCCTGGCGGCCCTCGTTGTGTTTCGCGCTGACGGCCTCGGCCTTCTGCTTCGCGGCACTGTGGATACTGCGGGTGCCCCCCGAGATCGAACCGGAGCGTACCGGGGGCGAGCGTTCGATATTCGGGGAGATCAGGCAGGGTGCCGTGTTCGTGCTGGGCAGCCCCGGCTTGCGTGCCGTGGTGGGGACGGTGGGGGTGGTAGCGCTGCTGACCAGTGCCGTCAACACGATCGCGGTGCTCTTCGCGCTGGATGCGCTCGGACTCGCCCCCTCGACGGTGCCCACGCTGCTGGTCTGCGCGGCGGCCGGAACACTGGTGGCCTCCCGGGTGACCTCGGGGATGTCCGAGCGTTTCGGTGGGCCTACCGTGATGATCGCGGCTCTGCTCGTGCTCGCCGGTGGCATGGCCACACTGGAACTGGTGCGGATGCTGGCAGCGGCCTGGTGCTCCTACTTCGTCATGGGGTTCGGGGCGGGGATGTGGAACGTGCTGTCCGCCGCCAATCGGCAGCGGTTGACCCCGGAATCCATGATGGGACGCGTCACCAGCGCCTATCGGGTCTTCGCCTGGGGGCTGATGCCGTTGGGGGCCGGAATCGCCGGTCCGCTGGCCGAACTCACCTCACCGGGCACGGTCATCGTCGTGGCCGCGCTGTTGGTCGCGTTGGTGGCCGTGGTTTGCGCCCCGCTGCTGCGTGGGCTGGACACCGCTCCGCGTGGCTGAGGGAGTCCCGGTTCGGGCTGCTCCCGCTCGTGTCGAGCCCCACGGGGCGGGCCGGGCACGGACTCACTCCATCAGGTTCGCCGCCACGGTGGCGCCGAGTTCCCAGCACGCGTCCAACCCCGTCGAGTCGGGTTGTCCGGTGAGGTCCACCGGTTCGGCGACCTGCTGCCACCCCAGACCGGTGGTGATGGAACGAGCGGCTCGGAGCGCGCCCTCGGTGCCCTCGTTGCCGTGCACGTAGATCCCGAACGGCCTGCCGCCGGTGGCGTCCAGACACGGGTAGTAGATCTGGTCGAAGAAGTGCTTGAGCGCGCCGGACATGTAGCCGAGGTTGGCCGGGGTGCCCAGCAGGTATCCGTCGGCGGCCAGCACATCGGCGGCAGTGGCGGACAGCGCGGCCCTGCGCACCACCTCGACACCCTCGATCTCGTCGGTGGTCGCCCCCTCGACGACCTTCTCGAACATCGCCTGCATCCCCGGCGAAGGGGTGTGGTGCACGATCAGCAGTCGGGCCATGCCGCCAGTCTAGGAGCGGTGCGTCCGCTCGGTACCGCGACGGGTACGGGAATTGCTCACCGCGGTGATGACTTGGCCTTCGAGTTTGACCCGACCTCGGCGGTGTATTCCCGACTCGGTGAATGACCGATTGATCCTATTTCGGTTCGTCCGCCGACTGCGGATGCGGTACTTCTGCTCGTCGCTCCGTTGAACGTACGCGGTGATCGGGTCGCTATGTGCCTTCACTCTCCGGTGAGCGGTCCATCGTGCACTGCTCCGATTACTGCGGTAGATCGGTCCGTCTCGGAGCGCCGCACTTCAATCGTTGTGACGTATCGCACTGGTGGTAGCTCCGAATTATCCGTTCCAGTGGTGCGATGATCCCCTTCTCTGGTACATGTATAAAGGCCAAGATCATCACCTCGGGAAAGTTGCGTATTCCACCGATGTCCGCTTGCCTCCACTGCGGCTTCGGGGTTGTGCTTCCGTTCGTGGAAGATATCCCTTCGGGATGGGGAAACGTGATGCGCGCCCGGGGGACGATTGATTTTGTGGACCATTTTCGGGGTTGAACTGATGTTTGGGGACTACGTGTCGGGTACTAAATTTTCCGGAATGCCCTCGAAGGCTGTTTCCTTCGGGCTTCATCGACTTTCACGGCTGCGTCTGGTGGAGCCGGAGATCCAGGGTTTGAAGCGAGTGGTCGGCCCGGGTGACATCTGTTTCGACATCGGTGCCGCCTACGGTATGTACAGTTTTCCGTTGGCGGAACTCGTCGGGAAACAGGGGGCCGTTTATTCCTTCGAGCCGCAGAAAAAACCACACCGGATCTTTTCCTCGTTGGCTGGTGTGATCCGGAACCGGAACATGAGTATAACCCGAGGTGCGGTGGGTGAGACATCGGGCCGGAATACCGTAGCCGTTCCCGTGCGTTTCGGTCTCCCGATCCACGGTCATGCTCACATCCTCGACTCCGAACTCTCCCGTTCGGGAACCCAAGATTCGGGGAGTTTTCGTACGGTCGATGCGGACACGTTCTCCGTGGACGAGACGTGCGAGAAGATGGGGATCCAGCGGGTGGACTTCATGAAAATAGACGTGGAGGGGTACGAGCCCTCGGTGCTGGCGGGCGCGGAAAAAACGTTGAAACGGTTCATGCCGTCACTTCTGATGGAAATCGAGAAGAGGCATCTCGACAAGTACGGGGTGGATCCCGAAAAATTTGTTCGCCAGCTTCTTGAGCAAGGATACGACATGTACTTCTGGCACGGCGGTAATTGGCGTAGCGCCGATACTCTGATAGACGGTGTTCGAAATTATCTCTTTGTTCTCAGGAAAAGGTGAGTATTCCGAAATTCGACCGGAAAGGCCGTGTTTGCTAAATTTTCGGGACCTCTCGTCGGGGGAATTTTCCGCGGACCGGGTTTTGCCGGCGATTCGATGCCTGTCTCCGGTGATTCGGAAATATTTTTAACTTTATCCGCGGTAGTGCGGATCGCTGATTTTTCCCAGTGCTGCCGACCAACGTGCTCCGTCAAATGTTCTATTGACTGCACGGGGTGCACTGTGAAGATTCACGCGGGTTGTCTGTGTCGATACAGAACGCAACACTATCATAGATTTTTCTTGGTGTTTTCCGTGGAGAATATTTGTGACTTGTTCAACAGGTTCGTTGTTTGCGGGTTCACTCGTTGATCGGCATCGATGTCGGTCACTCGCTGGGGCCGAAAGATTACGAGGAGAAAAGAGGTTGTGTTGCGTAACTTGGTTAAGTTCTCCGTGACTGCTCTGATGACTGTCGGTGCGTTGTTCGGTTCCGCGTTGACCGCTTCAGCCGCGACATCCGTGACAGCGGAGGAGAGCTCTGTGACCGCAGGTGCTTCGGATTGCCCGCAGTACTACGTTTGCCTCTGGGTGGATGCCGACTATTCAGAGGCCATGTACAAGGTTCCCGGCTGGGAGGACAACCAGTGGCATCGTCTGCCCAACTGGATAAACAACAAGGCTTCCTCCTACTACAACAACACTGAGGGGCCGGTCACCTTCGGCGCCGGTGAAGGCGCTGCCTGGACCGTCGCGGCAGGTAAGGCCGAGAGTGACCTCTGGGCCGTTTTCGGTTCGTGGAATGACAGCATCACCGACGTTAAGCCTCTTGTGTGATAGTTAGGATCTGTCCGTGGGACACGGCTGTTGCCGCGTCCCACGGGCGTTTTTGCGGTAGTGTGTGGAATCCGAGCTTCCGATTCCCTCGTCGGAGTTGGTGAGGTGCCAACGCACCGTTCCTCGTTCGACTCTGCTGTGCCGCGGTTGTCAGCGGCGGTTCTCCCACCAGTTCCCGTTGGTCCACGTGGGGACCGGGACTGTTTTGGCGATGTAGAGCTCGTCCAGCGGTGCGACCTGGGAGCGCAGCTCCCTGGCGAGATGTCTCGGCAGGGCTCGGAGCGCGCGTTCCAGGTCGTCCCTGGCGAAGGGGGCGACGAACTCGGTGAGGTCGTTGTGCTCGCCCTGAAGTCTCGCGGCGGGGGCGTGACAAGCCCACTTCCATCGCTTGAGCGCTACTGCCACGCTCGCCGCGTCGAGATCTTCGCGGCCCAGCCGGTCCAGGGCGTGTGCCACGCGGCGTGACACACCGGGAATCTCGGTCGTCGGAGTCGTCCGTGGTGCGCGCCGAACGCGCGCGGGCCGGTTACGCGGCATCTTCCCTTCGGGAAGGGATCATCTCGGTAGCCATATCCCGAACGTACCCTGATCGCGCCCGTTCTTCGAATGCTTTGTTTCTCCGTAGCACGGCGTGGTGCCGTCGCGGCACCGGAGACTTCGAGCGGGGAGTTCGTCGATTCCGGCCAATCGCGCCGCGGGGTTTGCCATGATCGGGAACCGTGGCACGTTCCCAGCGAACCCCGGAAGTTCCCCGGGTGCTCAGCAACAGGGCGATCACGATCGGCGCCGTCGTGGTCGTCGGGATCACGCTGCTCTCGACGACCCTGCTGGTGGTCGTGCTGCGGGACGCGCCGCCCAAGGTGATCCTCGAAGCCGTACGCACCTCGGCGAGCATCGGAGTGGGCACGGGCGGCGCCGCCGCTCTCTGGTTGGCGGCCCGGCGGCAGCGCAGCACCGAGGTCAGCATTCTGCGCCGGGATCACGATGCCACCGAGACCCGGGTCACCGAACTCTACGGCAGAGCCGCCGAGCAGCTCAGCGCCGACAAGGCCCCGGTGCGGCTGGCCGGGATCTTCGCCCTGGAACGGCTCGGCCAGACCTACCCGACGCACCGGCAGACGATCGTCGATCTCATCTGCGCCTATCTGCGGATGTCCCCGGAGGCGTCGGACGAACAGCCGAGCCCCGAGCACGGCGGTCCCCAGGAGTTCGAGGTGCGGCAGGCCGCGCAGCAGGTGCTGGTCACCCACCTGCGGCTCGACGAGGAACCGGCGGAGGACTCGCTGTTCTGGCCGGACATAGCGTTGAACCTGTCCGGAGCCGTACTGCACACCTTCACGTTCTCCCGGTGCCGCGTGCGTTCGGCCACTTTCGCCGATGCCAGTTTCCACGGTCCGGCCGTGTTCCGGGGGACGCTGTTCGAGCGGCAAGCCGATTTCCGCGGAGTGCGATTCAGCGGCCTCGGGGATTTCCGCCGCGTCGGCTTCGAGGGCGAGGGCGTGACCTTCCGAGGTGCGACCTTCGCGGGAGAGGTGGACTTCGGCACGCAGACCACTGCCGCACTCACCGGGGCGATGACCCGGTTGGACGACGACACGCGCCGGAAATGGCCCGCCGACTGGGCCGAACGACCGTTGCCCGACGAGCCGGGTTGGGCCGAGCTCGTGGCGCGGCGGGGTTGAATCCCGCGAAACCGAGCTCGCGGGGGCTCGCCGCCCATCCCGCTCGGAAGAGCCGATCGGAAGAATCGACCGGAGATCTCCGACACGATGGAACCGAACGCGCTCGTGTCGCGTCACATCCGTGATGCTCCCGAACGGAACGGGAACATCCGGTTCGACACCGGTCGAATCGAGGCGAGTATTCGGTAGGGGAGCGAGGGGTATGTCCTGTTCGGTCCGGTCCGGCAATGAGGCGGATGCCGCGGAACACGCTGTACGTCGAACAGCGTGGCGACATTCCGGTGCCATCGCGGCCGGGCGGTCGGAGGGCGTGGCTTGGGGGTCACGCCACGCGGCTTGGCGGTCGCGTGCCGCCGCCGTGATGGTCCCGCGAAACCGCGTCGCCCACGGCGTTCGTACGGTACCGCCTACTCGTGTGCGCTTCGGTCGGTACGTGAGCCTCCCGGTGGACACCACCGCACGGCTTGGTGGTCGCGCGGGTCCCTCGTAGGTGATCGCGCTTTTCGATACCGGCACACGAGTCGGGTCGTTTCGACTCCTCCTGCCGAAGGGGAACCGGCCGCGGTTCCCGAACTGTCGGGCCGGCGCTTTCAGGAGCCGACCAACGAACGAACCTCCGAGGTGAGCGCGGCGAGCAGTTCCCGCGCACGGCCGCGCGCGGCTGTCAGCCCCGATACCCGCTCCGAGCCCTCGGTCGACTCCGGTCCCTCGACCGGGACGATCGTCTGCAGATAGCACTTGAGCTTGGGCTCCGTCCCGGAAGGACGGATCACCACCCTCGGTCTTCCGGACTTCTCGTCGCCCGCGTCCCGCAGAATCAGCACATCGGCCTCGGGCAGCAGGTCACGTGTTTCCATCGGTGTTCCGGCCAGTTCGGTCGGCGGGTTCCGCCGCAGCAGTCGCATCGTCTCCGCCCTCGTCCCCGGATCCGTCATGCGTACCGTGATCTGTTCCGTCTCGTGCACCCCGTGCTCGATCTCCAGCTCAGCCAGCCGTTCCGACAGCGTCGTGCCGTCACGTGCCAGCGTGGCCGCGAGATCGCAGGCCAGTACCGCCGTGGCGATCCCGTCCTTGTCCCGCACGTGATCCGGGTCGACGCAGTGCCCGAGCGCTTCCTCGTAGGCGTAGACCAGCCCGCCGCCACTGCCGTCGCCCGCTCGCATCAGCCACTTGAAACCGGTCAGCGTCTCGTCGTAACGCGCCCCGTGCGCGCGTGCCACCGACTCCAGCATGGAAGAGGAGACGATCGTGGTCGCCACCAGCGGATCCGGGTCGACTTCTCTGTCCATTGTGGATAGCACGTGGTCGCCGAGCAGCACTCCGGTCTCGTCACCCCGCAGCATCCGCCAGCCGCCCTCCCGGGTGGGCACGCCCAGCGCGCACCTGTCCGCGTCCGGATCCAGCGCCACGGCGAGGTCGGCGTCGATGTCACGTGCCAGTTCGAGTACGGCGTCGGTGGCGCCCGGTTCCTCCGGGTTGGGGAAGTCCACGGTCGGGAAGTCGGGATCGGGTCGCCGTTGTGCGGCGACGAAGTGCGTGTCGGTGAAACCGGCGTTCCGCAGGGCCCGTTCCAGCGGTTCGGCCCCCACACCGTGCAGTGCCGTCACCGCCACCCTTAGTCCTCCGGCACCGTCCCCGACGAGTTCGGCCACTCGTTCGAGGTATTCGGGCAGCGCACGCTCGTAGTGGTGCCAACCGCGCTCCCGGGGCACGGTGGCGGCGGCGCCCACCTCGGAGATCGCACCCTCGATCTCGGCGTCGTACGGTGCGGCGAGCGGGTCGCCTCCCGCCAGGTAGACCTTGTAACCGTTGTCGGTGGGCGGGTTGTGCGAAGCGGTCAGTTGTACCCCCGCGACGGCTCCCAGCGCCCGTGTCGCGCGAGCCAGCACCGGGGTGGGCAGCGGTTCCGGCAGTACCCGCACCTCGAAACCGGCCGCGCACAGCACGTCGGCCGCGTCCACGGCGAACCGGCGGGAACCGTGCCTGGCGTCGTGGCCGACGACCACGGTGCCCACCGTGCCGCGCCGACGAAGCCAACCGGCCAGCCCGGCGGTCGTGCGGATCACCACGGCGCGGTTCATCCCGTTCGGTCCCGCCCGGAGCGACGCGCGAATCCCGGCCGTGCCGAAGGCGGGTGAGCCCGCCACGCGGTCCGCGAGGTCCGACGCGGCGTCCGAGTCCCCGTTCACCGCACGCCGCGTCAGCTCGGACAGCTCCGCGTGGTCGGCCTCGTCGACCTCGCCCGCCAGCCACTCCCGCGCGGCTTCCAGGACTCGTCGTTCCCGGGACATCACGATCACCTCCGGCGATGCGCGCCGATCGGGCCGGAGAACTCGATCAGGAGCGCTCGGCCAGCGAGCGCAACAGCTTGCCCATCCTGCCCGCGGCGGCCCTGCCCGCCTCCAGCACTTCCTGGTGGTTCAGCGGCTCCCCGGTCATGCCTGCCGCGAGGTTGGTGACCAGCGACAGCCCGAACACTTCGGCGCCTCCCGCGCGTGCGGCGATCGCTTCCTGCACTGTGGACATGCCCACCAGCTCGGCACCCAGGGTGCGCAGCATCCGGATCTCGGCGGGTGTCTCGAAGTGCGGTCCCGGCATGCACGCGTAGACGCCCTCGGTCAGCGAGGGGTCGATCGAGGTCGCGATCTCGCGCAGCCGCGTCGCGTACAGGTCGGTGAGGTCGACGAACCTGGCTCCCACCAGCGGGGAGCGGGCCGTCATGTTCAGGTGGTCGCTGATGAGCACCGGCTGCCCCACGCTCATGTCCTCGCGCAGACCCCCCGCGGCGTTGGTAAGCACCACCGTGCGACAGCCCGCCGCCACGGCGGTCCGCACCCCGTGGACGACCTTTTCCACCCCGCGACCCTCGTAGAGGTGGGTTCGGCCGAGCAGTACCAGGACGCGCTTGTTCCCGATGCGCAGCGAGCGGATCCTGCCGGTGTGTCCCACCGCCGCCGGCGGGTCGAAACCGGGCAGTTCGGACATGTCGAGTTCGCTGTCGGGCGTTCCCAGCTCCTCGGCCGCGGGCTGCCACCCCGAACCGAGCACCACCGCCAGGTCGTGACCGGCGACTCCGGTCAGCTCGGCCAGGGTCGCAGCCGCGTTGCTCGCCACGGCCGCCGGATCGGGCAACTCCGATGTGGTGGAAGACGTCACAGTCGGTCAGCCTAACCAACGAGCCCGTCACGAGTCTCTCGCCCGTGCCGGAGCTCGCTCGGAACCGTGGTTCCTCCTCGCCGTGCTCGGGGGCGGCTCCGCGCGATCGGGAGTCGGCGCGCGATCGGGAGTCGGCCTGTTCGGCGAGTGGTCAGCTTTGGGTCTCGAACCGGTTCACGGTTCGTGCCAGCAGTCGTTGCGCCTCTCGCATCGTGGCGGAAGTGGTCACCCGCACGATCCACAGATCACCGTCGCGGGACATCAGCCGAGCCGCCACGTGACGCAGCAGTGGCTCCCGCTCCGTCGGATTCGCGTCGTACGATCTGATGAGCACGTTGTACGTCAGCTGCGTATCTCTCGGCGCGCCTCTCGCATCGCTGACGATGAATTTCCTGGAGCGCAGCTCGAAGGTGTTGTTCGCGCCGCGCTGTCTTTCCTCGAGGGCGGCTATGTAGCCCTCCGTGGTGTAGTCGCGCTCGTAGTAACCCCCGAACCGCTGCACCGCCAGTTCCGTCCTCCCGCCAGGGGAAACGAACCGAGCGGTCATGCTGCGGGTCGGGGTCTCACTGGTGTACTCCTGGTAGCGCGTCCACCCCTCGGGCACGGGCATGGAGTAGTAGCCGCCACCACCGTCGTTGCGATGTTCCAGCGTTCCGGTGTTCCCCTCCAGCTCCACGAGTTCCTGCCGCTGGAGGGTCTCGGGCCCCGGGTCGTCGTAGTCGGGGATCACCTGTTCGCCGGCGAGTATCCGGGTTCCCACGAACGATGCTCCCGCGGCCGGTACGAACAACAGCACCGCCGCCAGCGTCAGCAGCAACACGCCGAGCGGCGAGCGACGCTTCCGCTGCCTCGGTGGCTCGCTGGGGGTGAACGGCAGTGGTCCCGGATCGGCCGCCAGCGGGGCCGAACCCGGTTCGTCCGGTGCCCCGCCCGAAGCGGTGAGGTTCTCGGAGGCCCCACCGCTGTACCGCGGACCGTTGTCGCGCTGGGAACCGCTACCGGAGGCTTCCCCCGAGCCCCATCCGGATCCCGAGGCGGGCTCCGCGGGCCACGAGGATCCGGACCGTCTGCCCGGTTCCGAATCGGACCCGTCCGGCAGCGGTGTCCGCACCGTCGCCGATTCCTCTGGAACCAGCCCAGCGAACGGCTCCGCGCCGGGATCCGGCAGCAGCGGTTGCACGAGACCGCGCACCTCGCGCAGCGACATGCGCCGTCGCGGATCCTTGACCAGCAGGGCCGTGATGACCTCACCGATCGGGCCGGGTCTGGCCGTGCCGGGGACGGGGCCGTTGACCACCGAGTTGATGGTGGCGACCGGATTGTCGTCGGTGTCGTACGGCGGCACGCCCTCCGCGGCGGCGTACAGGGCCGCACCCAGTCCCCAGAGGTCGGCCGCGGCGGTGACGGTCTCGCCGGCCGCCACCTCCGGAGCGATGAATGCCGGAGTGCCCAGCATGATCCCGGTGCGGGTGAGCGTGGGCTCTGCCACGTTGCGGGAGATTCCGAAGTCGCTGAGCTTGATCCGCCCGTCCGCGGCCAGCAGGATGTTGCCCGGCTTCACGTCCCGGTGCACCACACCGGCCTGGTGTGCGGTCTCCAGCGCCGAGGCGACCGAGTCGATCACGACGGCGAGTTGGCCGTCGTCCAGCGGGCCGTGGTCGGCGATGATGTTCGCCAGGCTGTGCGAGGGCACCAGCTCCATCACCACGAACGGCTCGTCGCCCTCGCGGGCGACGTCGTAGAGGGTGACCACGTTGGGATGGACCACCACCGCGGTGGCGCGTGCCTCCCGCAGCGTGCGTTCGCGTATCTCCGCGGCCTCGGCCTCCGGGATGCCCGGTGGTAGCCGCACAGCCTTGATGGCGACCGGCCTGCGCAGCAGTTCGTCCATGCCGGACCAAACCGAGCCCATCGCCCCGCCGCCGATCCTGGCGCGCATTCGGTATCGGTCGGCGATCAGCCGACCGATACTGCTTTCTTCCGGTTCCTCCTTGGGCACGCCCCGATTCTCCAACAAGCCGCCACGACTGCTCCACAAGGTGTTCGGGCGACTTCACGGCGGCGTGATGCCCGGTACGGCGACCCCGCGCCGCCGTACCGGCCGACTTCCGGGAGCGAACGGGCAAGCCCGACGAAATGCCCCCGTTCGTGTTCCCGGCGTGTTACGGACAGTGAACTTTCCCACGTGATCGACTCTTCCGGAAGCCGGCCGCACGGCCGGTTCGCCGCCGAAACCGGCGGAAACGCTCCGGCCTGCCGCGAAACACCCTGGTCCGCGAGCCGGAACGATCGGGTGTTTCGGGCGATCGTGGGCTAAGTTTGACGGTGATCGGGCCATCGTGGCTGGTCCGGACAGCACAGACGCGGTACCGCTCGGGGTTCGCAACCGGCCCGCCACCACGGCGGCAGGCGGTGGCGGAAGCACCGTCGCACGGACCGTGTCGCGGCGCCGACGGCCGCAACGCCACAGCAAACCCGCAACGCCACAGCGGACCAGCAACGCCACAGCAGGGGAGGGATTCGTGCTCGCGCTGGTGATCTCGCACCTGCTGGTCGCGCTCCTGCTGCCTCCGGTCGCGATGCGCCACACCCGCGCCGCCTACCTCGTGGCCGCGCTGCCGCCCGCCGCGGCGCTGTGCTGGGCACTGGCGCACGCGGCGGCGGTGCTGGCAGGTGATCAGCCCGTCGAACGGGTGACCTGGTCGGCAACGCTGGGGCTGGAGTTCGTGTTCCGGCTGGACACCCTGGCGTTGGTGATGACGCTGCTGGTGTCGGGGATCGGTGTGCTCGTCCTGCTGTACTCCAGGTGGTACTTCGAGACCCCGAGCGGTGACGCGAAACGTTCCGCCCCGCTGTTGTTGGCCTTCGCGGGCGCCATGTTCGGACTGGTGCTGGCCGACCACCTGCTCACCCTCTACATCTTCTGGGAACTGACCACGATCTGCTCGTTCCTGCTCGTCGGTCAGTCCGGGGTGAGCAGGGAATCCCGCCGGGCATCACTGCAGGCCCTGCTGGTGACCACGCTGGGTGGCCTGGTGATGCTGCTGGGGTTCATCGTGCTCGGCGAGACGAGCGGCACCTACCGGATCTCGCGACTGGCGGCCGAACCGCCCACCGGTTCCGCCGCCGCGATCGCCACCGGGCTGATCCTCGTGGGGGCGTTCACCAAGTCGGCGCAGGTTCCGTTCCACAACTGGCTGCCCGCCGCGATGGTCGCCCCCACCCCGATCAGCGCCTACCTGCACGCCGCCTCCATGGTCAAAGCGGGCGTCTTCCTGATCGGAAGGCTAACGCCGGTACTGTCCGAAGTGTCCTATCTGCCCGTGGTGACCGCGGTGTTCGGGCTGGTTACCATGTTCGTCGGCGGTTGGCGTGCGCTGCGGGAGTACGACCTCAAACTGCTGCTGGCCTACGGCACGATCAGCCAGCTGGGGTTCTTGATGGTGCTGGCGGGCTCCGGGAGCTACACCGGAGAGCTGGCACTGGCGGGCATGCTGCTGGCCCACGGCGCCTTCAAGGCGACGCTGTTCCTGGTCATCGGTATCGTCGATCACCAGACCGGCACCAGGGACATCCGTGAACTCTCGGGGGTCGGTCGCCGTCTTCCCTGGGTGGCCACGGTGGCGGCGCTGGCCGCCATGTCCATGGCCGGGGTGCCTCCGATGATCGGATTCGTGGCGAAGGAGGCCGCGTTCGAGGCCTACCTCGGCGCCGGACCCGCGGTCGCGGTCGAGGTGGGGCTCGTACTGGGATCCGTGCTCACGGTGGCCTACACCGCACGACTGCTGGTCGGCGGTTTCGCGTCCAAGCGCGACACGATGCCCACCGAGGTCCACCCCCCGCCCGTCGGGATGCTGCTCCCACCCGCCGTCACGGCGCTGCTGTGCCTGGCGCTCGGGGTCGCCTACCCGGTGACCGACGAACTCGCCGCCACCTACGCCGAACGAGCCGTGGGCCACTCCGGGGAATACCACCTGGGGCTCTGGCACGGCTTCAACCTCCCGCTGGCGCTCTCCCTGATCACACTGCTCGGTGGCCTGGCGCTCGCCGCCTACAACGCCGGACTGAACCGGCTGCGCGACCGGTTGCCGAGCCCGCTCGACGCCCAGCGCGGCTACGAACGCGTCATGGGCTCGTTGGAACGGCTCGCCGTCGGGGTCACCGGCCGGGTGCAGGTGGGTTCCCTGCCCACCTACCTCGGGATCATCCTGCTCACGGTGCTGGCCGTTCCCGGCTCGGTGCTGTTGATCAGGGTGACCCCGATCGAACAGCTGCGCTGGTGGGACAACGTGCTGCAACTGCCGCTTGCGCTGGTCATCCTGATCGCCGCGGCAGGGGTGGTCCGCGCGACACGACGGATCACGGCGGTGCTGCTCGTGGGAGTCATCGGTTACGCCATCGGTGGGATGTTCATCGTCGGCGGCGGTCCCGACCTCGCGCTGACCCAGTTCCTGGTGGAGACGCTGACGCTGATCGCGTTCGTGCTGGTGCTGCGCCGGTTGCCCGCCCGGTTCACCGAGACTCCCTCCTCACGTCGGGTGCGGTTGCCGAAGGTGCTGATCTCGCTGGCGGGCGGGGTGTTCGTCGGGTTCGCCGCGCTGATCTTCAGCTCGGCGCGCGACACCCCCTCGGCGGTGAGCAGGGAGTACCTGGAACACGCGGAGGAGGGCACCTCCGCCACCAACGTGGTCAACGCGATCATCATCGACTTCCGCGCCTTCGACACCGTGGGCGAACTCTCGGTACTGGCCGTGGCGGCCACCGGAGTGGCCAGTCTGGTGCTCAGTGCCAGGTCCGCACGTCGCAGGAAACACGCCAGGTCCGACTGGGAATCCCTGTCCACCGCCGGGCGGGCTCCCGGCGAACGCGGCGGAAAGGGACGCACATGACCGATTCCCGAGCATCCGACGGGCAGGGCGAAGCGGCCGAGGGTGCCTGGTTCCATTCCGACGCTCCGGCCGAGCGCTGGTTGCTCTCCGGGTACAGCCGGGATCCCCGGGAACGAACCATCCTGCTGGAGCTCGTCGCACGCGTGGTGTTCCCGACGGTGATCGTCTTCTCGGTGTACCTGCTGTTCGCCGGGCACTACCGCTCCGGCGGCGGATTCAGCGGTGGTCTGGTGGCGGGGCAGGCATTCGTGCTGCGCTACCTCGCGGGCGGCAGGCTGGACGACAGCTCCACGGTGTCCATGCGCCCACCGGTGCTGATCGGGATCGGACTGACGACCGCCGTGCTCACCGGTCTGGTGCCGGTGCTGTTCGGCGGTGTGGTGCTGGAGAGCGCGAGCTTCACCTTCGCCGTCCCGCTGCTCGGCAAGATCAAGGTGGTCAGCAGTCTGTTCCTGGACATCGGTGTCTATCTGCTGATCCTCGGAGTGGTGCTCGACCTGCTGCGCACACTCGGATCGGGAATCGAGGCCGACATCGCCGCGCCGGGAGGTGGTCCGCGATGAACACCGTGAACCTGACGATGGCGATCGTGCTCGGCGGGCTCTACGCCACCGGGTTCTACCTGCTGCTGCAGCGTTCCCTGATGCGCGTGCTGCTGGGCATCGTGATCCTCGGGCACGGCGCCAACCTGCTGTTGCAACTGGCGGGTGGCAGTCAGGCCGGACGCCCCCCGATGCTCGGCGATGCCCCGATCGAGCGGATGGCCGATCCGTTGCCGCAGGCCATGGCTCTCACGGCCATCGTCATCACCTTCGCGTTGACCACGTTCCTGCTCGCCCTCGCCTACCGCGCCTGGCAGTTGCTCGGGCACGACGAGGTGCAGGACGACGTGGAGGACCGCAGGATCCGCAGGCTGGAGGCCGAGTTGGCCGAGGCGGACGAGGAGACCGAGCGGGAACTGGATTCGGAGGCCACCCGGTGAGCGAACTGGTAGCCGTTCCGGTGCTGCTTCCGCTGGCGGCGGCCGGACTGTCCATGGCGTTCGGACGGTTCGCCGACGTGCAACGCCTGCTCGGGCTGCTGGTACTCGGCGTGATCGTCGTGGACGCGGCTGTGCTGCTGTACTTCGCCGATGTGCACGGACCGCTGGTGCTGCACCTCGGCGGTTGGGCCGCTCCGGTCGGGATCGCGCTCGTGGCCGACCGGTTGGCCGCGCTGCTGCTGCTGATCAGCGTGATCGTGATGTTCGCGGTGCTGCTGTACTCCATCGGTCAGCGCATCACCGACTACGGGCGCGGAACCGCCAGCACCACCTTCCACCCCATCTACCTGGTGCTGTGCTCGGGAGTGTCACTGGCCTATTTGACCGGTGACCTGTTCAACCTGTTCGTGGCGTTCGAGATCATGCTCGCCTCCTCCTACGTGTTGATCAATCGGCGCACCACCGCGAGCCGGGTGCGGGCCGGGATGACTTACACGATCGTGAGCCTGTCCTCCTCGGTGCTGTTCCTGACCATGATCGGGCTGGTCTACGCCGCCACCGGCACGGTGAACCTGGCCGACCTCGCCCTGGAGATGGGGCAACTGCCGCCCGCGCCGGTGCGCGCGCTCGCGCTGCTGATGGTCATCGTGTTCGGCGTCAAGTCGGCCATGGTTCCGCTGCACTTCTGGCTGCCGGACAGCTACCCCAACGCGCCCGCGCCGATCACCGCCATCCTCGCCGCGTTGCTGACCAAGGTCGGTATCTACGCCATGATCCGCACCCAGATCCTGGTCTTCGAACGCGAACCGAGCTGGCCGCTGATGCTCACGCTGGCGATGGCGACGATGATCGTCGGCGCGCTCGGCGCGCTCGCGCAGAACGACCTCAACCGGATGCTGTCGTTCCTGCTCGTGAGCCACATCGGGTTCATGCTGTTCGGACTCGGCGTCTACGACATCGCCGGGCTGACCGGGGTGATCCTCTACATCGTGCACCACATCACGGTGCAGGCGACGCTGTTCCTGGTCAGTGGTCTGATCACCCGCTACACCGGAACGGTCGCGCTGAGCAGGATGGGGGGTCTGGCCAAGATATCCCCACTGGTGGCCGTGCTGTTCGCCGTGCCCGCGTTGAGCCTGGCCGGAGTGCCACCGTTCTCCGGCTTCGTCGCCAAGCTCGCCTTGCTGCGGTCCGGGATCGGGGTCGGCACGGTCTGGGGCTACGTGGCCACCGGTGTCGTGGTGCTGACCAGCCTGCTCACGCTCTACGCGGTGGCCCGGGTGTGGAGCCGGGCCTTCTGGGGCCAGGTGCGTGACCCCGAGGGCGATCCCGACCCCACCGACGAACTCGTCGTCGGTACCGGGGACACCTCGCCGGGGATGGTGCGGGCCACCGGGGTGCTGGTGCTGTCCACCGTGCTCGTCGCGGCACTCGCCGGACCGCTCGCCGAGGTCAGCCGGCGTGCCGCCACCGACCTGATCACCGGGGAGGCGTACCGCACGGCGGTGTTGGGAGGTGATTCCGGTGGTTGATCCCGAACCGCGCCACCGGCACCGGCGCCGCCCTGGCGGCGAGCACGTGGTCAGCAGACGGCACCCGATCGGGAGAGCCGTCCGCAGGTTGCCGCTGCTGGTCTGGCTGGTGCTGGTCTGGTTGCTGCTCTGGGGGACCTACGATCTCGGCACGGTCTGCTTCGGGATCGTGGTGGGGCTGCTCGTCATCGGGTTCTTCCCGGCACCGCCGATCGCCACCGACATCCGGCTGCGTCCGCTGCGCGCCGGTCAGCTCGTGCTCTTCCTGGCATGGGATCTGGTGGTCTCCACCGGGCGAGTGGCTTTCGAGGCGGTCGTGCGGGGGCCGCGAGTGCGGGCGTCGATCGTGGCGGTGACGCTGGTCACCGACTCGGATCACCTGATGGCGATGGTGGCCAACGCGGTCTCGCTCGCCCCCGGCAATTTCGTGCTGCAGATCGACCGAGCCAACCGGATCTGTTACGTCTACGCGCTCGGTGCGGGGGCACACGCCACCGATCGGGTGCGGCGTGAGGTGCTCGGCTGGGAACGCCGGGTGGTTCGCGCGGTGGGAACGGGCGAGCAGGTGCGGATGGTGGATCGGAATCATCGGTCGGAGGTCGGATGATGGGCGTGGTGTTCGCTATCACATTCGGTTTGTTGTGTCTGGCCGGATTGCTTTCTCTGGTGCGTTTGCTGCTCGGACGGGGCACTTTGGATCGCATAGTGGCGTTGGACGTGTTCATCACGTTGATCGTCGCCGCCACATGTGTGGGGATGGGCATGAACGAGGACGGATCGAATGTCGCGTTGGCCGCGGCATTCGCCCTGCTGGCGTTTATCGGTTCGGTCAGCGCCGCTCGTCTCGTCGAGAAGAAGGAGTCGCATCGATGAGCTGGCTGGATCTGTTCTCGGCGGTATGTCTGATAGCCGGTGCCGTGTCCTGTCTGTTCGGTGCGATAGGATTGTTGACTTTTCCCGATGTCGCGGCTCGGCTGCAGGCGGCGACCAAGCCGCAAACCCTGGGCCTGGTGTTGATACTGCTCGGCAGCGCGGTACATCTGGAAGTGCGATACGCCTCGGGGCTCATTCTGGTCGGGTTGTTCCAGGCCATCACGGCACCGGTGTTGGCGCAGCTCGTCGGGCGTGCCGCCTACCGGGCGGGCAGTGTTCGCCGTGAAACTCTCGACACCGACCACCTTGCGCGACGGATCGAGCACGAACGCGGTCGGACTTTGTGACCGGCGACATTTCTCGTGTTTCAACTGCATATCGTTTGGCGCTGGAGTTTCACATTCGGCGGAACAGTCTTTACCGTGGTTCGCTGTGATATGCGGTCCGCGCTGGGGAAGCCACCACAGTGGCCGAACGCGTCCGTTGCGATCTTTGGTTGCTTACGGCGCAGATGGCAATTGTGTCGATATGCGCTGGAAAGGTGACGTACAGTAATGAAACAGCATCTGAAAGAGCACACCAATCCCCCGGTGTTCATCACCTCGGGGATCCTGGTGATCGCTTTCGTGCTTTGGGGCGTGCTCGCGCCGTCGAATCTGAACACGGTCTCGACCAATGTGAATAGCTTCATCACCACCAACTTCGAGTGGCTCTACATCCTCTCGGCCACGTTCTTCGTGGTCTTCGTGTTGGCGATCATGGTCAGCCGCTTCGGCACGATCCGGATCGGTCCCCCCGATTCCCGACCGGAGTACAGCAATCTCGCGTGGTTCGCGATGCTGTTCACCGCCGGTATGGGTATCGGCCTGGTCTTCTACGCCGTCGCCGAGCCGGTCTGGCACTTCGGGAATCCGCCGGTCGGTGAGCCGGGAACCCAGGCCGCGGCGCAACGCGCGATGAACTTCACGTTCTTCCACTGGGGCCTGCACCCGTGGGCGATCTACATCGTGCTCGGCCTCGCGCTGGGTTACTTCGCCTTCCGCAAGGGCCTGCCGCTGCGTCCGGCCGCCGCCTTCTACCCGTTGATCGGCAACTGGATCTACCGCTGGCCGGGCCACATCGTCGACGTGCTCGCGGTGTTCGGCACGCTGTTCGGCCTGGCGACCTCGCTGGGGCTCGGCGGTAACCAGGTCGGTGCGGGCCTCAACGCGGTGTTCGGCATCGAGAACACCACGATGCTGCAGGTCATCGTCATCCTGGCGATCACCGCCGTGGCCGTGGTCTCGGTCATGTTCGGCATCGACAAGGGCATCCGGAACCTCTCGCTGATCAACCTGTGGTTGGCGTTCATCCTGATGCTGTTCGTGTTCTTCTTCGGTCCCACGCTGGACCTGCTGAACATGCTGGCCAGCAACGTCGGCTACTACTTCCAGCACCTGCCGGAGCTGAGCTTCCAGACCTTCCCGAACAACGGCAACGGCAGCGCCCAGGAGTGGCAGGCCGGCTGGACGCTGTTCTACTGGGGCTGGTGGATCGCCTGGTCGCCGTTCGTGGGTATGTTCATCGCCCGGATCTCCTACGGCCGGACGATCCGCAACTTCATCGGCGGCGCCATGTTCGCCCCGGTCGGTGCCTCCTTCGTGTGGCTGAGCATCTTCGGCAACTCAGGCCTGCGTAATGTGCTCTCCGGTAGCGAGGACGGTCAGGCACTCGTCGACGCCGGGTTCAACAAGGCGATGTTCGTACTGCTGGACCAGCTTCCGGTCGCCGACATCTTCTCGATCCTCGCCTCCGTGCTCGCGGTGGTCGTGGTCGTGCTGTTCTTCGCCACCTCCTCGGACTCCGGCTCGCTGGTGGTCGACATCCTCACCAACGGCGGCGACCCGAATCCGAAGTGGCAGCAGCGACTGTTCTGGGCGATCTCCGAGGGCGTCATCGCCTGCGTGCTGCTCGCAGCCGGTGCGGCCAGCGGCGCCGACGCGCTGAGTGCGTTGCAGACCGCCTCGATCGTGACCGGGCTGCCGTTCTGCATCGTGCTGCTGCTGATGTGCCTGGGTATCGCCAAGGCGCTCAGCCAGGAGCGGCCCAACCTGGCCGTGCAGCGTGAGCCCAGCCCGGTGGAGGGCATCCGCAGCAGTGCCGCCAGGACGCGCGCGAGCACCGGTAGCGGTTCCGGTTCGGACGGCTCCGTCAAGAAGGATTCCGACTCCTGAGCTGAGTCCGTTCGCTGAGACTACGGGGCTTCCCGGCCACACCGGCCGGGAAGCCCCGTTCTCTTTTCGAGAGTGGCTGAGCGGTTTGGGTGGCGGTGCGAGAGCCGCACCGCTGCGCCGGCGCGGCGATTTCGCGAGAAATTGACGGCGCTCGGACGGCAGCGAGCCGACCGACGTGCCCGGGAACCGTGTGGCGGTGGTCACAGGGGTGGTTTCGCCGTCCGGTCGGCTTCCGTCTCGGCTGCGCGTTCGAGACTTACGCGTTCGAGTGACCGTTGGTGGTCGTTCTGCTCCGATCTGGGGGATTTTTCGCTGAAAAGTCACTCATGGTGCCCAATATGGTGCAATGGTCACACTTAAGAGTGGCCACGGTTGGAGGTTCGGTTGTCTGTTGCGTGTGCTGTCCGAAAGCGACCCACGAGAGCAGGCGATCGTGTGACCGAAGCCACGCGACGCCGCTCGGCGCCGGTGCTCCTGTTCCGCTCGTTGCTGTTCGGCTTCGCGATCCTCCTCGCGGGGCAGTCCGGAGTCGCGGTGGCCGCCGAATCCCAAGCTCGTCCGGTGGTGGCCGAGTCCGCCGCTTCCGAGAGCCCGAGCCGCGCAGCGCGCGGCGTCGCGTCGCGTGAGGACGGTCACACGGTGGCGCAGTCGGAGGGGAACTCGCCCTCCGAGGAATCCGGGGGCGGGCAGGACAGCAGAACCGTGATCGGCGCGCTCGGTGTCGTTCTCGTCGTCGGGGTGCTGTTGCTCCGTCGCAAGCGCGGCAAGCAGTCACTCATGGTTCGGTGGCGCAAACGCAGCTGAACCCCCGCTTAACAGAACTCACGGTCTGTTTTGCGTGAATTTTCCGTCACTTGGACTAGACCTGAGCGAAATCCTGTGGGAGTTTCACAGTCGACGGATCGCGTGGCGAACCGACGACACTGTGACGTTGTCGGAATTCGCCTCTCGACTTCGGGCACTCGCCCGGAGAAGTGGGTCGGCGCCGGGAAGCCCCCCGACCGGTGCCGATCCACCCGACACCCCCGGCCCACAGCGCGCATTCGCCCGATGGCGCCGCTCGTTCACCGGTGGCCGTGTGGCGGCTTCGTCCGGTCTTCGGTCCCCCTGAACTCCTTCGCCCGTTCGGCGCGCCGAAGCGACCGGTGAGCTATCCGAGGCGAGTCCGAGGCGGCCACGAGTGCTCGTATCCTGCACTATGGGTCGCAAATGAGTACCGAATCCCCGCACAACAGTGGTCACGACACGGTTCGTCCGGCGAGGGAGCCGCTCGGTTCCGCCGGGCCGGAACCGTCGACGGGTGACCCGGGCCTCGCTTCGGCGTGGCGCGCCGCGGTGGACGAGTACCGAGCCGAGCTGCTGGGGCTGTCACACGGTCTCCACGCCGACCCGGAGGTCAGTTTCGCCGAGCACCGTGCCGCCGAGACCGTCTCCGGAACACTCGCCGCGCACGGTTTTCGCGTCCAGCGACCGGTGGCCGGGCTCGACACCGCTTTCACCGCCGATTACGGCTCCGGGGAGTTCGTCGTCGGGCTTTGTGCCGAGTACGACGCGCTGCCCGAGGTCGGCCACGCCTGCGGGCACAACATCATCGCGGCCGCCGCCGTCGGGGCCGCGTTGACGCTGGCCGAGGCAGCCGAACGACTCGGAATCACCGTGCGTGTGCTCGGCACACCCGCCGAGGAGATCGGTGGTGGCAAGATCACGATGCTGGAGGCGGGGCTGTTCGATCCGCTGGCGGTCGCTCTGATGATCCACCCCAGTCCGGCGGAGGTGTGTGCGCCGCGTTCGCTGGCCATCACCGATCTGCGAGTCAGCTACACCGGACGTGCGGCGCACGCGGCCGCGGCTCCGGAACTGGGGGTCAACGCCGCGGACGCGCTCACGGTGACCCAGGTGGCCGTCGGTCTGCTGCGGCAGCATCTGGAAGCCGGTCAGATGGTGCACGGCATAGTGACCTCCGGAGGGGCCGCGCCGAACATCGTGCCCGAGCGGGCCGCGGCCGAGTACAACCTGCGAGCGGCCGATCCCGAGTCGTTGGCCCGGTTGGAGGACCGGATACGCGCCTGTTTCGAGGCGGGGGGAACCGCCACCGGCTGTTCCACGGAAGTGGTGCGTGTCTCGCCCGTCTACACCCAGCTGTCCTCCGACGAGTGGCTCGCCGATGCGTACCGCCGCGCCGTGGTCGACCTCGGCCGTGATCCGGTCGCGCGTGCGGCCGAACGCGAGGGCGTGATCGGCAGTACCGACATGGGCAACGTGAGCCTTCGGGTACCGGCCGTGCATCCGATGATCGCCCTGGAGTGCGGGGATGCGGTCAATCACCAGGCGGAGTTCGCGGCGGCGTGCGCTTCACCCTCGGCCGACCGGGCCGTCCTCGACGGTGCCGCCGCCCTCGCCCGCACCGCGGCGGCTGCCGCTCTCGACGGGGACCAGCGAGAGCGCTTGCTGGCCGCCGTCCGCAATCGAACCGCTTCCGGGTTTCGACGGTTGTCGAACCGATTCCTCGCGTCGGGAGGCGTGACGTGACCGCGTTGAATTCGCTAGGTCCCAACACCCACGGTGGCAACTCCGTGGTCGACCATCCACCCGCAGACCCACTCGCCGAGGAGGACGCCGCGCGGGCACCCGGTGACCCCGGTGACAGGTCCTTCCGGGCGGAATCCACGACCGCGGTCGTCTCCAGCGGGCCGGAACGCGTCACGGGCGAGACCATCGGTCCCGTGCGATCCGGGGTTGCGGATCCGGGACAAGGGCGCGGGCCCGCCTGGCTGGACGAGTGGATGGCCGACAACTCCGATCTCGTCGTGGCCTGGCGCAGGGAGCTGCACTCCAACCCCGAGCTCTCGCGCGCCGAGCACCGCACCACGAGGCTGCTGGCCGAGCAGCTCGAATCGCTCGGTCTCCGCCCCCGCAGACTGCCGGTCGGGACCGGGTTGATCTGTGACATCGGGCAGGAGACCCACGTCGCCCGCACGGTCGCGCTGCGTGCCGACATCGACGCGCTACCGCTCACCGAATCCACCGGTCTGCCGTTCGCCTCCAACACCGAGGGAGCGGCGCACTGCTGCGGCCACGACGCGCACACCGCCGTGCTGTTGGGGACCGCGATGGCGCTGGCCTCGGCTCCCGGAACGCTGCCCGGTCGAGTGCGGTTGATCTTCCAGCCCGCCGAGGAGGTCATGCCCGGTGGCGCGCTGGACGTGCTCGCCGCGGGTGGGCTCGACGGTGTCGACCGGATCTTCGGGCTGCACTGCGACCCGCGGTTGCCGGTGGGCACGGTCGGGACTCGTATCGGAGCCCTCACCTCGGCCAGTGATCCGGTGGAGGTGCGGTTGACCTCGCCGGGTGGTCACACTTCCCGGCCACATCTGACCGCCGACCTGGTGCACGCGTTGGGGACGTTGATAACCGGGTTGCCGACGCTGCTCTCGCGCAGGGTGGATCCGCGTACCGGGACCGTGCTCGCCTGGGGCGCGGTGCGTTCCGGGGAGGCACCCAACGCCATCCCGCAGGAGGGGACCCTGCGCGGCACGCTGCGCACCGCCGACCGTGACACCTGGGCCGAGCTCGGTCCGCTGGTGCAGGAGCTGGTCCAGGGGCTGCTGGCCCCGCTCGGGGTCGGTTACGACCTGCAGCACCGGCGCGGTGTGCCGCCGGTGGTCAACGACGCGGAGAGCACCCGGCTGATGCGAGCGGCCATCGGTGAGGCGCTGGGGGAACAGGCGCAGAGCGGTACACCGCAGTCCTCCGGCGGTGAGGACTTCGGGTGGTACCTGGAGCACGTGCCCGGCTCGTTCGCCCGACTCGGGGTGGCGGGTGAGGGGATGCCGGCCAACGACCTGCATCAACCGAACTTCGTGCTGGACGAGCGCGCGCTGCTGGTGGGAGTCCGGACGATGGTCCACACCGCGTTGACCGCGTTGCGGGAGTAGGGAAATCCACCTTCCACTGTCTCCTGTGCGGATGGTGCTTCGTCCCTGATTTCTGTCCTGGAGTATCGTTTTCCTTGCGTCGACGAGCTTTCCCTGGGCAAAACGGCCCGCTTTCGGTTTACGCGTGGGGAATGCCGGAAGCGGGCCGTTCCCGTTCGAGCAGGCTCAGGTGAGACCGTTGTTCTCTCGCTTGATCGCACCCAGGAACGATGCCCATTGGCCGATGCCGAACACGAGCGTGCCGCCGTCGGGGTTCTTCGTGTCGCGTACACCGGCGAAGCCGGGCACGAGTGCTGCTTCCACACAGGCATCCTGTGTTTGGCTGCGACTGCTCTTGAACCAGTGAGCGCCCTGCAAGTCAGGCTTGTGCACGGTGTGGGACCTTTCGCTTATGTCTCGGGGGCATACGACTGCTCGGCCACTGAGCGGATCAGTTCCAAGGATTCCCTGGGGCCCACTGCGGCGGCTTGCAGTCGGTTCCACAAACTAACGTAGTCGCTCACGGCTTCCTTGCTGTCCAGGTATCTCGCATCGTCGAACGATTCGACGTAGACGAAGTCCAGGTCGGGTGTGGTACCAGGTGAGGGGATTGTCAGGATCGTGAAGTCGTAGCTGATCGCTCCCGCGTACGTCTGAGCGTCGAAAGGTATGACCTGCATGTGGATGTTGTCTTCCAACGCCAGGTCGTACAGATAGTCAAGCTGCTGTCGCATGACCCCACGATCGCCGATCTGCCGACGTAGACACGACTCGGAGAGTACGAAGGATGCCGAGGGTGGGGTCGACCGGGTGAGGATCGACTGCCGCTCCAGTCTGGCGGACACCGCCGCGTCCACATTGCTGTCATCGGCTCGTGGCGAGGACGTCTCCAACGCTCGGATGTATGCCTCTGTCTGCAGGATACCCGGCATGATTTCGCCACGAACCTGACGTATGTCGCTGGCGTCGGTCTCCAGGTCCACGTACTGCCGGAACCACTCGGGGAAGACAGACCGGTAACCACCCCATCTGCCGCGTGCGCTCCGGGTGCGTGCCAATTCGAGCAACCAGTCCTTGTGTTCCTGCGTGTCACCGTACTCATCGAGTAGCAACAGCAGATCGCCCTTGGTGATACCGGATTGGCCCAGCTCCAAGCGGCTGATCTTCGTGGTTGCGCAGTCGAGGATGCGTGCGGCATCCGCCTGTTCGAGGCCTGCCGCCTGACGGGCGTGGCGTAGTTCGTTGCCGAGCTGCAACCGCCTGACCGTGGGTGTGGCCATCCGTGTCCTCCAGGGGTGCCGAGTTTCTGCCGGGCACATTATCGATCACCGCACTTGCGGTTCGACGATCACCCTTTAGGAGTATTCACAAAGTAGGATTGCAGATTTAGAATCCTATAAAGGAAACCTACTTTAGTGAGGCTACATTGGAGATGCACTTTAATGCTTCTGCTGGAGCAGTGTTGATCGGTTACCCGGTGTTGCTCCTGGTCGCGATCGTCGTAGCGGTGTGGCTGGTAATCGACGTCGGCCGTGACACGTGGGGCCGGTGAGTGCTGTGCAGATCGTGATGTTCGGAGTCATCATCTTTTCCGCGCTCCTGCCTTGGGCAGTTGTGATCTACGACCTTGAGTCCATGCGCACTTGGCGGGCTGTTCGCCGTGCGCGGCGAACGACCCGCGCTATGTGGGTGCGCTACCCCGAGGCGCGACCCGCGCATGGACACCTGCCCGCCCAACACCCGGACAGCGGCGGACAGGTCATACCTCCGGTGGCCGGAGGAGTAGCAGGGATGGTCGCTGAGAGACGGGGGGCTCGATGAGCGTGATCTTGGCGCGCCTGCACGAGCGTCAGGCACCCGGCGCTCAGATGGTGCACATCTTCGCTGCTGAGCAGGACTCGCCGGATGGCATGCGCAAGGCGTATTGCGGATTCACCGCGCATTACTCGTGGCTGAAGAGTGTCAGCGGGTTGGCGGGTATGCCGTGCGAGCTGTGCCTGCTCGATGCGCCGCTGAAGGTCGCCGAGACGTCGGCCGAGGTGATCGAGCTGTCGACCGAGATCGACATGGCGGGGCCGTTGTTCGCCATTGGGTTGCGCGGCGAGCGCGTGTGGCACGAGGTGCCAAGTGATCCGATCGTCGGCGACTACGAGAGTCGCTCGGTCGTGCTCACCGTCTGTGGCTGCGTGGGTTGGCTCATGCCCGGCGATCCGTATCCCGATTGGAGCAGGTGTCGAGAGTGCGACGAAACACGAGGAGTGAGCGCGAGTGGCGACAATCCGGCCTGGATGGGTTCAGTCACGGATTTCGCGCCGAGGGCGGCTGCGTCCCTTCCGCTGATCGCCACGTCTCCGAGGAGACCGATCCGGTGGAGTGCCTGATCAGTGAGTGTGGCGAAGTGCTGCCGCTGGCGTTCGTGATGCACCACGACGGCGGACAGCGATGCGCCGCGTGTGCGCGTCTCACGTGCTTGTCCGGCTCGTGACGTCTACACGAACCAGATCGACCAGAGCCCGGCCTACCGTCGCTGCGCCGACCTTCGGCGGTGGGCCGGTTCCATTTCGAGGACGACTCATGCCCGAACCGCGTGGCTACATGCTGGCTATGAGTGGTGACCTGAACCCGGACCTTCCGACCCCGTAACCATTTCCGTCCGGGCGCGGACGTGGCCGGGTCGCAGAGTAGTGAGTGGTCGTCCCAGTGGGCTCCGCCCGCGCCTGAACTGCTGCGAGAGGTTCTGGACGGGTTGAGCAAGCTCACCTGACGCACCGTGCTGTTGGAGGCGACCGTTACGCTTAGTGCGGACCCGTAGTCATCGAGTCGCCCGAAGGATCACCGTGAGCGAGTACCTGTCCACCGAGCCCTACCGTGGAACCCGCGACTTCCTGCCCGACGAGATGTCGGTGCGCACTCAGGTGTTCCATCGGCTCTACGAGGTACTCGAACGTTACGGCTACCAGCGCTACGACGGTCCACAGTTGGAGCCGGTCGAGATTTACGAGTCCAAGTCCAGCCAGGAGATCGTCAATCAGCAGCTCTACACGCTGACCGATCACGGTGGGCGACGGCTCGCGCTGCGCCCGGAGATGACTCCTTCGGTGGCGCGCATGATCGCGGGCAACGCGGGTTCGCTGACCTTCCCGGTGCGCTGGTACAGCCACCCGAACTGTCACCGCTATGAGCGCCCCCAGCGCGGGCGCGTGCGTGAGCACTGGCAGATCAATGTCGACCTGTTCGGCTCGTCCTCCACGGCGGTGGAGGTGGAGTTTTTGGAACTGATTCACGACATGATGGCCAGCCTGGGCGCGAGTACCGACATGTGGCGGTTGAGGGTCAGCGACCGAGTGCTGCTGGACGCGCTGCTGACCCACATCGTCGGCGTTCCGCACGACAAGGTGCGCGAGACCGCGAACCTGCTGGACCGCTGGGAAAAGGTCAGCGCCGACACGCTGGCCGAAAGTGCTACCGAGATCGGCCTGTCGGAGGAACAGTTCGCCCGGCTGGCCGAGGTCGTCAAGGACGGTCGCGCCGCGATCGAGGAACTTCCCGTTGAGGTGCGCAACCAGTCCCGACTCATGCAGGTGCTCGACACGAGTGCGGCCGAGCTGATCGAGTTCGATCCGTTGATCGTGCGCGGGTTCGACTACTACACCTCCACGGTGTTCGAGGTGTTCGACACCGACCCGAGTAACCGCCGGTCGCTGTTCGGTGGTGGCCGCTACGACAACCTGGTGGGCCTGTTCAGCAACAAGGAGATCCCCGGCTTCGGGTTCGGGATGGGTGACGTCACGATCATCGACTTCCTCGACACCCACGGCCTGCTGCCGCGGCCGCGCACCGATGTGGATGTGGTGGTGATCCCCACAGCGGAACAGTTGTTCGATCCGGCGCGACGCGCTGCTCGGGTCCTGCGGGACGCGGGCCTGCGGGTCACCACGCCGCTGGATACGCGCAAGCTCGGCAAAGAGATCCAGCGCGCCGACAAGGCCGGTGCGCGAGCGGTGGTCATAGTCGGTCCGGACGACTGGGTATCCGAATTGGTCACCGTGCGGGATCTGGCCAGCGGGGAGCAACATCAGACGACGTTGCACGCGCTGGATTCGTCCGTACGGGCGATCATTCCGTCCGAGTGACACTCGTTTGTGAGCGTATGACCCACGATCGGAGTCTGGGCTGAAAAATAGGTTCCTATTTAAGCTGTTGCGGTATCAGGATTACCGGAAAGTGAAGGTAGGTTCCCATGCCCCTGAGCGGTACCCAGTTCCTCAACGGCATCGCAGAGCACGGTATCCCCCCGACTTGGGACGAGTTCGGCACGTACATGTCGCAGGACGGCGCGCTCGTGACTCATCTCGTCGCGGCGGTGCGGGAAGTCCACAACACCGGCAGCGATCAGGCGCGGGACGCCACCCTGCGCCTGTTCGATGAGAAGCGGGGCAACCTGGCCGCTGCCCGGAATCTGCTCGCCGACCGGATCGTGGCGTATCGCGAGTCCGGTCGGTGGGCGGAACTGGACGCGGTGGTGCGATCGGCCGATGTGGATCAACTCATCGACAGCATGCGTGTTCACTTCGGCTTGCACCCGTTCCCCATCGCGCTGGAGTCGGTGCGCTTCAACTTCGAGTACGTGCGCCAGCACGGCTTCGAGGCGTTCTACCGGATGACCGATGAGTACCTGTTCGAGATCGAACGCCTCACCACCGAGGCCCGGACGGCGTTCGAGACCGAACCGATTGGCGAGAGTTTCCCGCCGTTCTGGCTCTACAAACTCGACATGGTGAGTACGGAGGTTCCGTCGCATTGCCACATCTGCCAGAACCTGATCACCTTCGCCGAGCGCGCGCTGGATGATGATCGCGGCAGTTCTTTCGCGTAGAGCGCGATGAACAGGGCTTCGTTCTTGCTGCGATCACACGGAACCCTTGATGTGGAGTAGTCGCTCTCCGGTCCGTTGTGCAGGCCGGATCGGGATCCTCGTAGCGGATTCCTCGTCGCACTGCTCGCTGCCGGGTCGTACCGGGTTTCCCTGCGAAATCACCCGTCCGGGATGTATCACCGCGTGCCGTTCGGCTCTCTTGTCGGTATGAGCGAACGAACGGAACGAATCCTGTCGCGAGACCGGTGCGATCCCGAACTGCTCGCGGCCGTGCGTGCCGCCGGGGCGTTGCCCCGGGGGCGGCTGCGCGCCCGGTTCGGGCAGCGGCGACTGAGCGCCGCGTTGTCCCGTGGAACGCTGGCCGCGCAGTGGCCGGGAGTGCTGGTGCCTGCCGAGTCGCTGCACCGGCCGCGCACCCGCGCCCTGGCCGCGCTGTTGTGGGGAGCGCCCGGGGCGGTGCTGTCGGGGCCGACAGCGCTCGCGGTGCACGGCTGTGCTCCCGTTCCCACCACGACGTACCTCACCGTTGTCCACGACAGGCGGCCCCCGAGGGGAAGCGGACTCGTGGCCCGGCAGAGCCGGGTCCGCGAGTCCGAGGTGGTGGAACTGGACGGGCTGCGCACCCAGGTGCTCGACGTCGCGCTGACCGAGGTGCTGTGCACGGCGGGTGACGCGACGTTCGCCTCGGCGTGCCTGCGGCGGACGCTTTCGGCGATGACGCCCGCCGCGGCGCGCCAGCTCGTCGAGCTGGTGCGGCGGCGCGTCGCCATCAGGGCCGACCGGCGCGGTACGCGCCGTGCCCTGGCGCTGCTCGCGGCCTGTCCCCCGGTCGACGGCCGTGTCGATGATCGGATCCTCGCTGAGGAGGTCGCCGAAGGGACGGAGGGCTCAGCGAGCCGGGCCGGTGTTGCTGCAGGGCAGGGTGCGCAGTTTGGTCACGTAGTCGTTCGGCGCTCCGGCCCGCTCGGCGGCCTCGGCGATCAGTCCCAGGTAACGCGCGGAGGGCAGACCGCCCTCGTAGGCGTCGAGCACGTACAGCCAGGCGAGTGTCGGACCGTCCAGGGTGTGGATCCGTAGCCGCAGTTTCTTGTGCAGCCCCAGATCCGAGCCCTCCCAGCGGTCGAGTTCCTGCTCGTCCTCGGAACTGACGTCGTAGAGCACGGTGAAAACCTGCGCCTCCGGCTCCTCGACGATCGTCGCGAGTGCCCCTTCCCAGCCCACGTCCTCACCGCCGAAAGTGAGCCGCCAGTCCATCAACCAGCCTGTTCCCGTCATGGGCGAGTGAGGAGCGCGTTGCAGCATCTGGGTCGGATCCATGTTGGATCCGTAAGCGGCGTATAGCGGCACGGCTCACAGGATAACCACGCCTCGATCCGTTGTCCCCTCCAGCTGACCGTGCTCGGTTCGCTACTTCGTGTGCTCGCGTGACACGCGGGTTCCGGCGGGTACCGGTGGGCCGTGCGAGCGGGGTGGCGGCGTACCGTTGGACCGGCGGTTGCGAGCCCGGGGCGAGGGGTGCGAAATGGTCTCTACCAATTCCGGGCGAGGGCGATTCCGTCCCGCACGGCCGCGAGTTCGCCCGAGTGCCGTGGCCGTCGCGTGGTGCCGGAGGACGGTTCGGAACGCGAGCGGCGCGGAGCCGAGAACACGGTCCCGTGAGCGTGCCTACTCGATGTCGGTCCTCCCGGAGCGAGAACCGGTGGGAGGTTCCGCCGAGCAAGTACCCCGGCCAACCCGGGGTGACAAAGTCCTACGAGGAGGTAGAGCGAAGTGTCCCGCATCGTAATCATGGGAGGCGGGCCCGCGGGCTACGAGGCCGCCCTCGTGGCCGCCCAGAACGGGGCCGACGTCACGCTGGTCGAGGCCGAGGGGCTGGGCGGAGCCTGTGTGCTCTACGACTGCGTGCCGTCGAAGACCTTCATAGCCTCCGGGGGCGCTCGCTCTTCCATCCGTGATGTGCAGGAACTCGGTATTCGGGTCAAGGAAGGTGCCGCGGACGTGGACACGGCCGTGGTGCACGGCAGGGTCAAGGGGCTCGCGCTGGCGCAGTCGGCCGACATCCGTTCCCGGGTCCACCGGGAGGGCGTCCGGATCCTGGGTGGCCGTGCGCGGTTCGTCGACGAGACACCGGGGCTGGCGCAGCACCGTATTCGGGTCGACCTCAGCGACGGTGGGCAGGAGGAGCTCGTCGCCGACTCCGTGCTGATCTCCACCGGTGCGACACCGCGCGTGCTGCCGGGGGCCCAGCCCGACGGCGAACGCATCCTGACCTGGCGACAGCTCTACGACCTGCCCGAACTCCCCGAGCACCTCGCGGTGGTCGGTTCCGGCGTCACCGGCGTCGAGTTCGCGTCCGCCTACGCCGAGATGGGCGTGAAGGTGACGCTGGTCTCCAGCCGTGATCGGGTGCTGCCGCACGAGGACGCCGATGCCGCCGCTGTGCTGGAAGAGGTGTTCTCCGAGCGGGGAGCCAGTGTGGTCAAGCACGCCCGCGCCGATCGCATCGACCGCACCGAGTCCGGGGTGCTGATCCACCTCAACGACGGGCGTCGGATCGAGGCCAGCCATGCGTTGATGACCGTGGGGTCGGTGCCCAACACCGCCGACATCGGACTGGACCACATCGGTATCGAACCGGACCGTGGAGGCTACATCCCGGTGGACCGGGTGTCCCGAACCAGTGCGACCGGCGTCTACGCGGCCGGGGACTGCACCGGCGTGCTGCTGTTGGCCTCGGTGGCCGCGATGCAGGGGCGGATCGCGATGTGGCACGCGCTGGGCGAGGGGGTTACCCCGATCAAGCTCAAGACGGTGGCCGCCAACGTCTTCACCCATCCCGAGATCGCGACCGTCGGGATCAGCCAGCAGGCGATCGAGTCCGGCGAGGTTCCCGCTCGAAGCGTCGTGCTGCCGCTCTCCGGTAACCCCCGCGCCAAGATGGAGGGGGTGCGCCGCGGCTTCCTCAAGGTCTTCTGCCGTCCGGCGACCGGTGTGGTCGTCGGTGGTGTGGTCGTGGCCCCCAACGCCAGTGAGCTGATCCTGCCGTTGGCGCTGTCGGTGCAGAACCAGGTCACAGTGGAGGACCTGGCCAACACCTTCTCGGTGTACCCGGCGCTTTCCGGGTCGTTGACCGAGGCCGGTAGGCAGCTGATGCGCCACGACGATCTGGATTAGTGAGAGTCGGTGCCACGTTCTGCGTAGCTGGTTGCGTGGCGGAACCTCTCGCGGGCTCTCGCTCCGGGGAGGCCCGACATCGAGTAGGTACTACGCCACGTCGGGCCTTCCTCGCGAGAGCACCACGAGAGAACCCGCGGCGGTGCGAGGTGCCGTCGTGGCACCGGATTCGGGCCAGGAGCGCCGATGTCGGTTTCCGGTCATCGAGGCTTCCGTGCCTCGGTGTGCGGTGCGGGGGCGGTTCGCGGGACATTGGTGTCGTGACTGAGCTTCCCGCGCTGATCTACGACGGTGACTGCGGGTTCTGCACCCGCAGCGTGCGCCTGGCCGACCGGCTTCCGGTCCGGGTCAGTTCCGTGCCCTGGCAGGAGGCGAACCTGGAGTGGCTGGGAGTGCCCGAACAGCGGGCGCGGAACGAGGTCGTGTTCGTCGACGAGTACCACCGACTCCACGGTGGGGCCGCCGCGGTGGCGACGTTGTTGCGGCACTGCCGGGGCCCGTGGCGGCTGGCCGGATCCGTGCTCGCCGCGCCGGTGATCCGCTCGGTGGCGGAGGCGGTTTACCGCCTCGTGGCGAACAACCGGCACCGACTACCGGGTGAGACTCCCGCCTGTCAGCTGCCACCCGAGCGCCGCCCCGGCAAGCCCGATCGAGATTCCGGCCGCTGATCGGAGTTTTCCGGTCGGGTTGTCGGGTCGCTCGCTTGGGCGGAACCTCACGTCGGTTCTCGCTCCGGGAGGTCCGACATCGGGTGGCGACAACCGGTCGATTGGGACTTACCGTGTAACGGTTCGACATCCACTCCGGATCTCCTCGCGGAGTCCCGAAAGGTTCCGTACCTGGTCAGTACCGATTCCGACTCCGAAGATCCCCGGCCGCGACCACCGAAAACCATGAGTCCGGTGTCACCCTTTCGTGGATAATCATTCGGGATTGTCGCTGCCGAGTTTCCCGCGGGCAGGCGGGTAGGAGAGAGTGAAGGTGTTTCGGAGAAGACGTGGCGGCGCGGTCCCCGACCCGTGGGAGGACGATCCGCAGCCGGGCAACTCGCCGTTGGCGATCTTCGGTGTACTCGGCGTCGTGTTCCTGATCGTGCTGCTGGCCGTGGTGGCCGAGCCGGGCAAGCTGTTGGCCGGTGGGGGTGACGACTCGGAGACCACCGAGGTTCCCGAGATGCGCGACGGCGTCCCGCAACCCGGATTCGAGCCCGTCGCCCTGTTGGAGCACAACCCGCTCAATTCGGACAACGCCTCGCTGGAGCCCGCCGACTGCCGCATGCCGGAGCTCGTCGAGTCCGAGACCAGGATGCGGTCCTATTACGATGCTGCCGTGCGCTGCCTGAACACTCTCTGGCGTCCCGTTGTCGTCCGGGCGGATCTGAGCTGGGCACCACCCGAGGTGAGCCTGCGGTCCCGAACGAGCGACTGCAGTGAGACAGAGGGCACGAGCCGCCCCACCGCCTTCTACTGCGACGGCACCATCCACATGCCACGCCAGTGGGTGCTCTCCGACATCGGTACCCGGGAGCCCGCCCACCTGATGCTGCTGGCGCACGAGTACGGCCACCACGTGCAGCAGCGCGCCGGGATCCTGCGCGCTTCCACCGTCCGTCAGGAGGGGGTCGAGGTGCGAAGCCCGGAGTGGCTCCGGATCTCGCGCCGTCTCGAACTGCAGGCCGACTGCTATTCCGGAATGTTCATGGCCGCCGCCTCCGAGGGCGGGATGCTGCGGGACCGCGTCGCGGAGCGGTTCGTCTCGGCGGCGGGGAGCACCGAGCTCGGCGACACCCACGGTTCACCGGGCAACCAGCGGGACTGGAAGCTGACGGGCTTTCGGGAACGCACCACCGCCGCCTGCGACACGTGGAACGTCTCCGCCGAGCGGGTGCGCTGACTCCGCCATCCGTTCCCGCCGGTCTCGGCTGTCCGGCGTTCGCCCCGGTGTTCGGTTACGCTTTGTCCGTCCGTTCGCGCGGAGCGTGTGATCACCGCTCCGGCAGGGACGGAACCGGGGATTTCCGGCCGGGGACTCCGGACTGGGGGACTCAGGACAGGGGATTCCGGGCAGACACCACACGGCCCTCCGGGCGAGGAGGATCGATGTCCGAAAACGCCGCGCACGCACGAACACACTGGCGTTACCGACGGGGACTCGGCGGCGAGATGCTCGCCGAGGTGCTGGGGACCTTCATCCTGTTGCTGCTCGGTTGTGGCGCCGTCGCGGTGGCCGTGGCCGCGCTGCCCGAATCGGGCCGACAGGTGACCGACTTCGGCCCGGCCAACTGGCTGATCATCATCTGGGGCTGGGGCTTCGGCGTGGTCTTCGGGGTCTACGCGGCGGGTGGTGTCAGCGGGGCGCACATCAATCCCGCCGTGACCCTCGCGTTCGCCGTTCGCAGGGCCTTTCCCTGGTACAAGGTGGTGCCCTACTGGTTCGCCCAGGTCGTGGGGGCGTTTCTGGCGGCGGCGCTGGTCTACGCGGTCTACGCGCCCGCCATCAATTCCCTCAACACCTCCGAGGGGCTGGCTCGCTCCGAGTCGCTGGACACCTTCTCCATCTTCGCCACCTTCCCCGCCGAGTACTTCGGCGGCGGCTGGTGGGGGCCATTCTTGGACCAAGTGGTCGGCACCGGGATTCTGGTGTGCCTGATCTTCGCGTTGATCGACACGCGCAACATGGCGCCCTCCTCCAACATGGGCCCGTTCCTGATCGGGATGGTAGTCACCGTGATCGGCCTGACCTTCGGGCCGAACGCGGGCTACGCCATCAACCCGGCGCGTGACTTCGGCCCGCGGTTGTGGACCTTCGTGGCGGGCTGGGACGAGATCGCCTTCCCAGGCAGCTACGAGTGGTTCTCGTGGTACTTCTGGATACCGATAGTGGGGCCACTCGTCGGTGGTGTGATCGGTGCGGTGGTCTACGACCTGTTCGTCGGTCAAGTGCTGACGGAGCGGGCGAAACCCGAGGTGGGCCGCGTTCCCGAGTGACCACCCCGGCCGGGGAACCTACTCGCCCGGCCGTTCCAGCAGCGAGAGCAGCGGCGCCGCCTTGGTCAGGCACTCCTGCCACTCCGCGGTCGCGTCCGAGTCGGCGGTGATCCCACCGCCCACCCCGAAGGCGACCTCACCGGCCGAGTACTCCAGCGTCCGGATGGCCACGTTGAGCTCGGTGCCACCCACGGGCGAGGACATGCCCACGGCACCGCAGTAGACCTCCCGGGGGTCGGACTCCAGCTCGGAGATGATCTCGAGCGCGCGCACCTTCGGAGCGCCGGTGACCGAGGCGGGCGGGAAGGTGGCTCGCAGCAGCTCGGCGTCACCGGTATCCGGGGGCAACTCCGCCCGCACCTCGGAAACCAGGTGCCACACCCCGGGATGTGCCTCGACACGCAGCAGTTTCGGTGTTGTCACGGTGCCGGTTCGGGCGACCCGCCCCAGATCGTTGCGGGACATGTCCACGATCATCACGTTCTCTGCGATGTCCTTGCGCGAACCGCGCAGCACATCGGCGTTGTGATCGTCCTCGGGGCCGCGTCGCGGCGTGGTCCCCTTGATCGGGCTGCTCCGCACCACCCTGCCGTGCCGGGCCAGGAACAACTCCGGCGACAGCGAGGCCACCGCGCCCCAGTCCCCGGCCACATAGGCGGCTCGGGCGGGATCGAACCGCGCGCTGCCGGTGGCGAACAGCTCCAACGGGCTGCCGGTGAACGGGACCGCGAACCGGCTGCAGATGTTCGCCTGGAAGATCTCGCCGTCCGCGATCTCCTCCACACAGCGCCGCACGGACTTGCGATGTCGGTCGGCGTCGGGCACGACGACCGTGCCCGCGCCAGCGGTGTTCCCGGCCTTCCGGCCCGCCGCTTCCGCGACGAGCGCACCGAGTTCCTCGGCCCGCGCGTGCGAGTCCCCCTCGGTGATCGTCTCGAACCACCACTGCCCCCGCCGGTCGCGCCGCAACACGTGATCCGTCCAGCCCCACGCCGTCACCGGGAGACGTCGCCTGTCGGGGCGTGCTCCGGGCCTGTCGGGGCGTGCTCCGGAGGGATCGGTCAGTTCGTAGCCCAGATACCCGATCCAGCCCCCGCCGACGGCGTCCTCCGGGGCCCCGGGTTCGCGGGTGACCTCCGGCTGCCGCTCGATCACGTCGAACGCGGTGTCCGGCTCGACCGGAAGCACCCGGACCGAGGGAACCAGGACGGTGCTCCCGCCGAACCAGTTGCCCGTCAGCGCCGCGGGGGGTGGCAACCCGCGATCACTGGCACGTTGTTCGAGAGCACGCAGCACGTCGGTGGCTGCCGCGGCGCTCTCGAGGGGCCGGACGACTAATCGCACACCGCCAGTATGCAACCGTGCCGAACAGTCGTCCCGGGCTCACCCGAATCGGGTAATTTCGGTCACCGCTGTCGGCGGGGCGCGCGTCTCCGTAGCGGGCCACCAGCTTGACGGGACCACCGCGGCGAACCGGTCGCGGTTCACGACTACAGTCCTCGGTGTGCGTTTGGTACTGGCTTCCGCGTCGCCCGCCCGCCTGTCCGTGCTCCGCGCCGCGGGGGTGGAGCCGGTGGTGCGGGTCTCCGGGGTCGACGAGCACGCGGTTACCGCCTCGCTGCCCGATCCCTCGCCCGCCGAGGTCGTCACCGCCCTCGCCCGTGCGAAGGCTTCGGCCGTGGTGGATCGAGTGGCAGCCGAGTTCCCGGACGCGGTGATCGTGGGCTGCGACTCGATGCTGTGGACCCCCGGCGAGCACGCGGACGAACTTGTGGGCAAGCCCGAGACCCCGGAGCTGGTCGCCGAGCGCTGGGGACGGATGGCCGGCGGCACCGGCAGTCTGCTGACCGGCCACGCGGTGCTGCGGCTGCGGGACGGCACTACGGTGGCCGAACACAGCGATCACCTCGCCACGACCGTCCGATTCGGTCGACCTTCCCGCGCGGAACTGGACAGCTACATCGCCACCGGTGAGCCCATGAAGGTGGCGGGCGGGTTCACCCTGGACGGATTCGGCGGCTGGTTCATCAGTGGAGTGGACGGCGATCCCGCCAGCGTGCTGGGCATCAGCCTCTCGCTGACCAGGTCGTTGCTGGCCGAGGTCGGGGTCAGCGTGGTCTCACTGTGGAACGCGCCGAGCGCCGAGCGTGACGAGGCCGCCGTACCGGAGTGAGCACGGTTACATCCGGTGCTTTCGCGGAACAAAACGAAATCGCGGCACCGTTGACCACGATCGCGATGGCACCTTCACCCCGCCGGGCCCCGGCGCTGTACCTGACGCAACGCCTGCACGTCGATCTGCGACGGCAGGCCAGTTGTGTTTGTCGCCCGTGATTCCTCCGGGCGGAGTCCTCTCCCACCAACGGCGGTGATCGCTGCCTCCGAACGCGCGATCCCGTTCGACTTCTCCCGAGCCGATGCCGTTCTCGTGTCCGTTCCTCGACCGCCCCGATCACGGCGGTCGAATCCGTGAATCTCCGGGAGACAACCGTGTCCGATGTCGAATCCCCGCGACCAGCTCGTTTCCGGTTACGTTTCAATCCCAAGGTGTTCGGGCTGGCGGTGCTCGCCTCGCTGGTGCTCGGCGCCCTGCTCGGTTGGGTCGCCGACTCGACCGGGGCGGGCTGGCTCGTCACCACGCTGGACACCATCGGGTCCACTTTCACCAAGCTGCTGACCTTCACGGTGCTGCCGCTGATCTTCACCGCGATCGTGCTCGGCATCACCAGTCTTCGTTCTGTGGGCGGCGGCCGGACCGCTGCCCGCCTCGGCGGTAAGACCGCCGTGTGGTTCGCCGCCACTTCGTTGATCGCGGTGCTGATCGGTATCGGGGTGGCCAATCTGCTGCGTCCCGGCCAGGGGCTCGACATCTCGCCGGACCAGCAGCGCGTCGACGAGGTCAACGAGATGACCGGCGGCTCGTGGCTGGATCTCGTCACGGGACTCGTCCCCGAGCACCTGGTCGGTGCCTTCGCCAACGGTGAGACGCTGCAGGTCGTTTTCGTCTCGCTGCTCGTCGGGGCGGCGGCCTACAGCCTGGGGGACAAGGCCGGCCCGTTCGTGGAGTTCAACCGGGCCGTGTTCGAGATCATCCAGCGTGTGCTGGGATGGATCATCCGGCTCGCACCGCTCGGAACCCTCGGACTGATCGGCAACGCGGTGGCCAGCTACGGCAACGAGTTCTTCGTCCCGCTGCTCAAGCTCACGGGAGCCACCTACCTGGGGTGCGCGTTGGTGCTGTTCGCCGTCTACCCGCTGTTGCTGTGGTTCGTGGCCAGGGTCAGCCCCGCGAAGTTCTTCGGCAAGGCGTGGACGGTGCTCCAGTTCGCCTTCGTCTCCCGCTCCTCCGGTGCGAGCCTGCCGCTGAGCCGCCAGACCGTGGTCAACCTCGGGGTGGAACGCTCCTACGCGAGTTTCGCGGTGCCACTGGCGACCACCACGAAGATGGACGGCTGCGCCGCGGTGTACCCGGCGGTGGGCTCCATCTTCATCGCGAACCTGTTCGGCTTCCAGATGGGGCCGGTGCAGTACCTGACCATCGTGGCCGTCGCCGTGTTCGGCGCGATCGCGACCGCCGGGGTGACCGGCTGGTTCACCATGCTGACGTTGACCGTGGGGGCGCTGGACTTCCCGCCCGCCATGATCGCCACCGGAATCGCCATCGCCTACGCGGTGGACCCGATCATGGACATGATGCGCACGATGACCAATGTGGCCGGTCAGATCACCGTGCCCACGGTGGTCGCGCGTACCGAGGGGCTCCTGGACGACGAGGTGCTGCGCGCACCCAGCACCCCACCGCTGTTCAACGACCCGGAGGAGGCGACTCCCGCCGACTCGCGGGGCCCCGGCACGGGTGAGCCCGTTCCGGCGAGGGCCTGATCGAAGTTTTCCGGTCGCTCTGTCGAGCTACTCGCTCGGTGAACCTCCGGCCGGCTCTCGCTCCGGAAGGCCCGACATCGAGTAGGTAGCTGGATCCGTCGTGTTCCTGTTCCCGGCCGGTTGGGTAGCGCAACTTTCTGAGAGCCCACTCGACCGGGAACGTCGCGACGACCGGTGCCGTGTGGCCGGGGCGGGCCGTTTCGGAGGTCAGCCGCCCCGGACGGGGAGTGGGTGGCGGGACGTCCGGTCCGGCTCGCCGACGGCTGTGTCCGTTCGTGCTTCGACGGGCACCTACCCAGGTGAGGTGTCGAGCTCTTAGACTCTTGAGCGGCCCACGCTGTCGTGACAGGAGGTACGAGGTGCCCGAGCAGGACTCGACCACGCGTAATCGGATACGCAAGGTGCTGGTCGCGAATCGGGGTGAGATCGCGGTCCGCGTGGTGCGGGCGTGTGCGGATGCGGGCATCGGTAGCGTGGCGGTCTACGCGGAGCCCGATTCGGAGGCACCGTTCGTCCGGCTCGCGGACGAGGCGTTCGCACTCGGGGGAACCACCGCGGCCGAGAGCTATCTCGACATCGCCAAGGTCGTCGAGGCCGCCCGGCGCAGCGGCGCCGACGCGGTGCATCCCGGCTACGGTTTCCTGTCGGAGAACGCCGACTTCGCCCAGGCGGTGCTGGACGCGGGCCTGACCTGGATCGGCCCGTCGCCGCGCGCGATTCGGGATCTGGGGGACAAGGTCACCGCTCGGCACATCGCCACCAAGGCGGGCGCGCCGCTCGTTCCGGGAACGCAGGATCCGGTCTCCGGCTCCGACGAGGTCGTCGAGTTCGCCAAGGAGAACGGTCTGCCGGTGGCGGTCAAGGCCGCGTTCGGCGGCGGTGGGCGCGGCCTCAAGGTGGCCCGCACCATCGAGGAGATTCCCGAGCTGTACGACTCGGCGGTTCGGGAGGCCGAAGGGGCCTTCGGCCGTGGGGAGTGCTTCGTGGAGCGCTACCTCGACCGGCCGCGCCACGTGGAGGCGCAGGTGGTGGCCGACCAGCACGGCAACGTGATCGTGGTGGGCACCAGGGACTGCTCGTTGCAGCGCAGGCACCAGAAGCTGGTGGAGGAGGCTCCCGCCCCGTTCCTGACCGACGACCAGCGGGAACGCATCCACTCCGCCGCCAAGGCGATCTGCTCCGAGGCGGGATACCACGGTGCGGGCACCGTGGAGTTCCTGGTCGGCGAGGACGGCACGATCTCGTTCCTGGAGGTCAACACCAGGCTGCAGGTCGAGCACCCCGTCTCCGAGGAGACCACCGGCATCGACCTGGTGCGGCAGCAGTTCCTGATCGCCGAGGGCGAGCGGCTGGAGTTCACCGCGGACCCACCCGCGCGGGGACACTCCATCGAGTTCCGCATCAACGGTGAGGACGCGGGCAGGAACTTCCTGCCCACCCCGGGCACGGTCACCGGGTTCGTGCCGCCGGCAGGACCGGGTGTCCGGGTGGACGCGGGTGTGGAGACCGACAGCGTCATCGGCGGCCAGTTCGACTCGTTGCTGGCGAAGGTGATCGTCACCGGTGCCGACCGCACCGAGGCGTTGCAGCGTTCCCGCCGTGCGTTGGACGAGATGGTCGTGGAGGGCATCGCCACGGTGCTGCCGTTCCACCGGGTGGTGCTGCGCGATCCCGCCTTCACCGGCGCCGACGGTTTCACCGTGCACACCCGCTGGATCGAGACCGAGTTCGACAACACCATCGAACCCCACACGGGCGGCACCGACGCGGGGGAGAGCGAGCAGCGCCAGCGCATCACCGTCGAGGTCGGTGGCAGGCGGCTGGAGGTCTCACTGCCCGCCGGTCTGGGGGCGAACGTGGGGGGAGCGGACCCCGCGCCGGCCGCCAAGCCCCGTAAACGGCGTTCCGCCACCTCGGGGGCGGCCCCGTCCGGTGACGCGGTGACCGCCCCGATGCAGGGCACGGTGGTCACCGTCGCCGTCGAGGACGGACAGCACGTCGAAGCGGGCGATAAGCTGGTGGTGCTGGAGGCCATGAAGATGGAGAATCCGGTGACAGCGCACAAGAGCGGAACGGTCACCGGCCTCAAGGCGCAGCCCGGTGACTCCATCAGCCAGGAGACGACGCTCTGCGAGATCAAGGACTGACCGAACTACCTCCGGGCGACAACACGAGCGGAAAAGCTGGGTGAGCACCGTTGGCCGAGCGGGGCGATGGGGTTCGTATCGGTGATCAGGACCGCGATCGGGTGATCGCCCTGCTCGGCGAGCACTTTTCAGCCGGAAGGCTGGAGATCGACGAGTTCGACGAGCGGTGCACGCGGGCGGCCCGGGCGCGGTTCCGCGCGGACGTGGCGGTGTTGTTCGCCGATCTGCCCGCTCCTTATCCGGAGGTGTTGGTTCCTCGCGACTCCGGTCCGGCGGTCGAACCGGAGCGGGAAGGCGCGTCGCGCGCGCCGCGTGCTCGGCGCGGCGCGTTGCTCGGGATCTCCGTCGCGGTCGCGCTGCTCGGTCTGCTGGTGGTCACCAGACAGTTCTGGGCGCTGCTGCCGATGGTCGGTTTCGTTTTCGTCTGGTTCGGCACGCGCAAGTGACCTGTCGGTCCCGGCGGGGCGGAGCTCGGGAGCGGATTCGCCGATGGGTGTTTCGGTGACCCGCCCACCGGATCGGAGATCCGCGTGGAGTGCGTGACGAACACCAGCGGTGTCCGGTGGGTTACGCTGGCGGCATGCGCAGCCGGATGACCGCTGCACGGTTTCTGCTTGCCGGATTGGGCGGTGTGCTGTTCCTGCTCGGTGGATGTGCGGTGCTGCCGACCCGTGAGGCCGCCGACAGCGCGCCGATTCCGCCCGAGCCGATCCCGTTACCCGAACGCGAGAGCGGTTCGTTGCCGCCTCGGCCCACCGAGCTCTCGCTGCGGGGGCTGAACCCCTGTGGGCTGCTGACAGCGCGGCAGCGTACCGCGCTCGGCTTCGACCGCGACCCGTTGCCAGGAGTCGAGGAGGGGTTCGACAACGCTTCCACCTGCAGCTACCGGAACAGCCGGGCCAAGGTGGGAGCCCGGTTCGCACTGGTCACCGGTGAGGACATGAACGTCTGGACCAGCGACACCGCACAGGTCAGGGCGACCCCGGTGGTGCTCGACGATTTCCCGGCACTGGTGATTCGCACCCCCGGTCTGCGGCTGGCCTGCAACGTGGCCGTGGACGTGGCGGATGGGCAGCATCTGGACGTGCTGTACCGCGACGACGGTGCCGATCGTCCAGCCACATTGGACCAGCTGTGCGCGGGCGCGCGTCGGGTGGCCACGGCGGCGGTGCGAACGCTGCGGGGCCCGGTCAGCACCGAGTCCGCAGCGCCCGGCGGCTGACTTCGTGCGGTGCGTGGCCCCGGGTGGCGTCGATTTCTCGCGAAATCGCCGCCCCCGCACCGCCGAGCGCCCCGAGGTGACAGCTTCCGAGTAACGTTGCGTGTCTAAATCTTGCCGCTATCGGACTACTGCCTATCTCCCGCATGAGCCATTAGAGTGTGCTGGCGGATTTCCGAGAGTGGAGGCGATCGTGCCGAATGGTTCCGAACTGGACGGTGTGACCGATTCGCCCTCCGCCGCCGAGGCGGTAGGAGCCGGATCCGTGCGCGTCGAGCCGTCAGCCATCCCGAACCTGATCAGCTCGTTGCAGTCCTCGTTGGACGCCGTCGGTGTGCAGATCGAGCACGCCATCACCGAACTCCGGATTCATCCCTGGGCCGGGGACCCGGTCAGTACCGGAGTCGCCGCGAAGTTCAACGAGCACTCGGTCGGTGGTGACCGGGCCGCACTGACCGCGCTGTACGGGTACCGCGACCGATTGCAGTCCGCTTCCGACGCGTTGCGTGCGGTGGAGCGCCGCTACTCGGAGACCGAGGACGCCAACACTTCCCGGATGCGGACGGGCTGCTGACCGGTCGAGTTCCCGTGGGAGGACGTCGATGAGTGACCACCGTTGGCAGGGCTACACCCATGCCGAGCTCTTCGAGTTGCTGCACCAGGGGCCAGGTCCCTCGGCTTCGGGATCTTCCGCGCATCGGTGGCGCGAGTTGGAGACCGCTTTCCGAGAGATCGACGACGGCATGGCCGCCGCGTTGAAGGCGGTGGCCGCGGATTGGGAGGGCGAGGCCTCCGACAGCGTCCGTCGTGGACTGCTACCGCTGCACGAGTGGGCCGACGAGGTCACGCTGGCCGCGGCACGGATGCGGCAGTGCTCCGAGCACCAGGCCGAACTCGTCGCCAGGGCGCGGGCCGAGATGCCGCCTCCGGTCCGGGTGACGGCCGAGGAACCGAACGCCTTCACCTCGACCCTGGTTCACCTGTTCGGCGGGCAGACCGACTACGAGCTACGCGAGCAGCAGCAGCACGCCGCCGAGCAGCGCGCGTTCGACGTCATGCGCCGTTACCAGGCGGCTTCCGAGGCGAACACCACCTCGCTGGCCTCGTTCGAGACACCGCCGCAGGTGGTGGTCGACGCTCCCTCCGGGACCTCTTCGGGCAGCGGGACAGGCCGGGGTGACATCACGATCTCCTGGGCCCGATCGCACTCGGACGGCGCCGTCACCGGCAGGGGCGGTGCGGGCGGTGGTAACGCCACTCCGAGCGCCGCTCGTCCCACCGGTGGAAGCACCAGGGGCGGTTCCCCTCGCTCCGGTTCCGTCAGCGGATCCCCGGCGAGTCCCCACGGCGCGGCGTCACCGCGATCCTCCCGCCCCGAGCGGGAGGAGGAAAGCGAGATCTCGGTCGAGGCCACCGAGACCGAGGGAGGAACCGGCCCGTTCGACGAACACCGGATTTCCGCTCGTCCGGTCATCGGCGGTGAGCCCTCGTGACCGGAGTTCCCCTCCTGACCGGAGTTCTCGGCGTGAACGATCCCGTCGAGCCGATCTCGTTGTCGGACCTGGAGTTCGACGTGTTGCTGGAGCACCTGGGCATCGCCGATCCGCCGCTGGTGCTCAAGGTGCCCTCACCGGGCAGAACCCACGAGCGGCGCCGCGAGCTGTGTGAAGCGGCCTGGCGCTCGATGAGCGAGCGCGGGTTGTGCGCCGGAAACGCCCCGGTCGACTCGCTGCGGCGGATGATGTCGGTGCTCGAAGCACCCACCCGCGAGGTGGACGGTCGCTGTTGGTTGGGCCGCGGTGTCCGGGTGCTGGCGGCGGCGCGCGGGGAGGGCGACTCCGCCGAGGCGGTACTGGCCGTCAAGGACGAACAGCGGCTTCTGCTGCGTCCGGCCGCTATCACCGGGCTGGCCCGTGAGGCGCTGTCCGTGCTGCCCGACGTCGCCGCGGGAAGTGGACATTCGGTCAGTCTGCCGAGCGCGGATCTGGAAGCCGCGGCCTCCGAAGCGGGTGACGATCTCCCGGCGCTGCGTGCCGCGCTGGCCGCGCGCGGGGTGCGCGCCGACGAGGCCGATGTGCTGGTGGGAATGCTGGACGGAGTGCACGCCAGCGGCCAGTTCGGCGCCGCGGTCCGGCTGGGGTCCGCGGTGCGGCACCGCGCCGAGCACGTGGTCGGTTTCTTCGACTCCCGCGCCGGTCGCCATGTCCAGTTGCGGCGCGACACCTCCTCCGGCGAGCCGTGGAGCACCGTCGCGCCCGTGGACCGGCGCGGTCTGGTGCACCGGGTCGCGGAGCTCGCGACGGAACTACTGCCGGCCTGAGCGACCACTCACCCCGACGGTGGTTGCCCGGCGGTTCGGGAGCCGGAGCCGTTCCGGCTCCCGAACCGCCGGGCTGCGACCGCCTTCCCGGTGCTCAGCCCACCGGTTCCACGATGCCCTCGCGGGCCTCGGGGGCCGCCACCCGAGTGGCGTCGGCGGCCTGGTCGTCCGGCTGGCTCTGCGACTCGCGTTCGGCGGCCACCCGCGCCGAGTAGCGCTCGACCTCACTGGTGATCCGCTGCTCGTCCCAGCCGAGCTCGGCGCCGATCAGCCTGGCCACCTGGTCCGCGCAGTCCACCCCGCGATGCGGGTACTCGAAGGAGATGCGGGTGCGCCTGGTCAGTACGTCCTCCAGGTGCAGCGCCCCTTCGTAGCGCACCGCGTAGGCGACCTCGGCCCGCAGGTAGTTGGGGGCCTCGTCGATCGGTTTCAGCAGCTCCGGGTCGCTGTCGCCGAGTGCGAGCACCTCGTGGATCATCGAGCCGTATCGGTCCAGCAGGTGCCGCACGCGGTAGGGGTGCAGCCCGTGGGCCGCCGCGAGCTGGTCGGCCTGGTTCACCAGCGCGTGGTAGCCGTCGGCCCCCAGCAGCGGGACCTTGTCGGTGATCGAGGAGGCCATGCGGCCGGACACGTCGTTGCCGACGGCGTCCACCGCGTCCTTGGCCATCACCCGGTAGGTGGTGTACTTGCCGCCCGCGATCGCCACCATCCCCGGGGCCACCCGGGAGACCTCGTGCTCCCGGGAGAGCTTCGAGGTGTCGTCGTTCTCGCCGGCCAGCAGCGGACGCAGCCCCGCGTAGACCCCCTCGATGTCCGAGTGGGTCAGCGGGGTGGCGAGCACGCTGTTGACGTGGTCCAGGATGTAGTCGATGTCGCGCTTGGTGGCCGCGGGGTGCGCCAGGTCCAGGTTCCAGTCCGTGTCCGTGGTCCCGATGATCCAGTGGTTGCCCCACGGGATCACGAAGAGCACGGACTTCTCGGTCCGCAGGATCAGCCCGCTGTCCGAGACGATCTTCTCGCGCGGGACCACCACGTGCACGCCCTTGCTCGCGCGTACCCGGAAGTGCCCACGTCCCCCGGACAGGCGCTGCAGCTCGTCGGTCCACACACCTGTCGCGTTGATGACCGCCTGGGCGCGGACCTCGGTCTCCCTGCCGTCCTCGACGTCACGCAGCCGCGCGCCCGCGATCCGGTCCGCCTCGTGCAGGAACTCCACCACCTGCGTGGAGGTGCGTACCACCGCGCCGTAGCGGGCCGCGGTGCGCGCCACGGTCATGGTGTGCCTGGCGTCGTCGGCCTGGGCGTCGTAGTAGCGGATACCGCCGATCATCGCGTCCTGCTTGAGGGCGGGCACCATTCGCCGCGCCCCGGCGCGTGTCAGGTGCTTCTGCCCCGGAACCGACCGTGCACCGCCCATGCGGTCGTAGAGCAGCAGCCCGGCGGCCGTGTAGGGGCGTTCCCACACCCGGTGGGTCAGCGGGTAGAGGAAGCTGACGGGTTTCACCAGGTGCGGCGCGAGCCGGTTGAGCATCAGCTCCCGCTCGTGCAGCGCCTCCCGCACCAGGGAGAACTCGAGCTGCTCCAGGTACCGCAGCCCACCGTGGAACAGTTTGCTGGAGCGGCTGGAGGTGCCTGCCGCCAGATCGCGTGCCTCCACCAGCGCCACCCGCAGTCCCCGCGTGGCCGCGTCGAGCGCGACCCCGGCTCCGGTGATACCGCCACCGATGACGACGACGTCGAACTCCTCGTTGCCGAGGCGCCGCCAGTTCTCCTCGTGCTCCTCGGGGCCGAGCTTGCCCTGTGGCTGCCCGGTGACTTCCGGTTTGTCGCTGGCCACCAGCGTCCTCCTCGCTCGTTTCGCAGCCCACCGCCCCCGGGCGGAACGCCTCATCGCCAGTACGTCCGACAGCGCTCATCATGCCGGATCGACACGCCCCGCGCGTGGTGCGTTACTGACAGTGTCGGGGTCGCGAGGTCGGGCCGGGGTCATCCGGCTCGCCGCACCGTCGCTCCCCGCTCTCGCAGCACCTCGACCTCGGCTTCCGGGGTTCTCGAATCCACGATCACGGTGTCGAAGTGCTCGGCGGGTGTGACCGCGTGCAGTGCGCGCCTGTTGAACTTGGTGTGGTCGACGTAGAGCACGCGGCGACTCGCCGAGGCGAGCATGGCCTTCTTGAGCTGCACCATTTCCTGTTGCGGATAAAAGCAGACACCGTCGGTGACTGCCGAGACGGACATGATCGCGAGATCCACTCGCATACCGCGGAGCGCGTCCAGCGCCATGCCCCCTACGAAGGCGTCCGCCCAGGGCAGAAAGTCGCCTCCGACGCAGATCAGATGGATTCCCTGCTGTCCGGCGAGTTCGTCGAACACTCCCCGGTGGTTGGTCACCACGGTCAGCGGAGCCCGTTCCGGCAGCAGCCGTGCCAGGTAGACCCCGGTCGTCGAATCGTCGAGCACCAGCGCCTGTCCGGGCTCGACCAGTTCGACGGCCGCCCTGGCGAGCTCGGTCTTCTCCGCCTCGTTCTGCTGCATCCGGTACTCGGACGCGGCCTCGTACAGCAGCGAGGAGGCGGCGGAGACGTATCCCCGGTTGCGGTGCACCAGCCCCTGGGACTCCAGTTCGGCCAGATCCCGGTAGACGGTCATCGCGCTGGCTTCCACTGTCGCGATCAGGTCGTCGATGCGCAGGGTTCCCTCGGCCATGACCAGATCGGTGATCTTGCGCCTGCGGTCCTGTTGTCGCCCGGAAGGTCGCCTGCCCTGCGTGGCCATCGTCATTCCTCTCGCACCACTCCTGTTTCACGGACAGGTGCCATCCTCCACCGCCGCCGGAATCCCTGTCCGTCATCCGGACGGGTTCGCATGAGCGGGGAGTGCTCCCGGACATCACAAGTAAACCATCTGAACCGATAAAAACATCAAGCTGAGGTTATTGCAATGTTTCTTTTCACAGGTCTAGTGTGACCCAATCTTCCATGCCGAGAAACCCGGGATTCAGCCGGAGGTGGTAACCGATATGCGGTGGTACACGACACACGAACAGCCTCGGTCGCGACCGAGTAGCGCCCCGATGAGCAGCGCACTGGCCCGTCCGATCGATGTGCCGACGGGAGGGGCGAGATGAGCGCGGGTGCGATCTTCCTCTTCGAACTGCTGGGCACGGCCACGCTGACCCTGCTCGGCTGCGGTGTGGTCGCCAACGTGACGTTGCGCGACACGCTCGGGAACAGCGGTGGATGGCTGCTGGTGAACTTCGGTTGGGGCTTCGCGGTGTTCGCCGGTGCGAGCATCGCCGCCCCCGCCGGGGCGCACATCAACCCGGCCGTGACCTTCGGGCTGGCGGTCAACGGGCAACTCGACTGGTCGCTGGTTCCGGTTTACCTGTCCGCACAGCTCGTCGGCGGCGCGCTGGGTGCCGCGGTCTGCTGGGCCGCGTACAAGCTGCAGTTCGACAGCCACGACGACCCGGCCAACACCCTGGGCATCTTCGCGACCGGCCCCACGGTGCGCAACGCGCCGTGGAACCTGGTCACCGAGATCATCGGCACCTTCGTGCTGGTGTTCTGGATCCTGCTCAGTCCCGGCGCCAGCTCGGGACCCGACGGTATTCCGGAGTTCGGCAACGCCGCGCTCGGTTACGCGGCCGTGGCCTTCATCGTCATCGGCATCGGCAGTTCGCTCGGCGGGCCGACCGGGTACGCCATCAACCCCGCCCGCGATCTCGGTCCCCGTATCGCCTACGCACTGCTGCCGATCAAGGGCAAGGGCGGCGCGGACTGGGCCTACTCCTGGGTTCCGATCCTCGGCCCGATCATCGGCGGTTCCGCCGCGGGAGCACTCGCGCTCGCCATGCCCCTCGGGTGATCGGGTTCCGCGCGGCTGAGCGCTTGTCCGGCCGGACCCTGACCGGCCGTGCTCGGGCTGGCCGGGCACGGCCGTCGTCCGACCAGGTCGGCCCGAGCGCTGTCCGCATCCGATCCGAGCCCTACCCGCACCCGGTCCGAGCCCTGCCCATCGCTGTCAAAGCGGGCATTCTCGGAGCCGACACCCGCACATCACCAACCACACGCGTCGATCGGAAGGTAGCGACATGGCCTCCTACATCGCAGCCATCGACCAGGGGACGACCTCGACCCGGTGCATCGTCTTCGACCATGCCGGACAGGTGGTCTCCGTAGACCAGGTGGAGCACCAGCAGATCCTGCCCAGGGCGGGCTGGGTCGAGCACGACCCGATGGAAGTCTGGACCAACACGCGGCAGGTGTGTGCCGGTGCGCTGGCCAAAGCCGACCTGGTGCTGTCCGAGATAGCCGCCGTCGGCATCACCAACCAGCGCGAGACCACCGTGGTCTGGGACCGCCACACCGGCGAACCCGTCTACAACGCCATCGTCTGGCAGGACACCCGCACCGACACCATCGTCAACGAGCTGGCACAGGGGGAGGGCGGCCAGAACAGGTACCAGTCCCGGACCGGACTGCCGCTGGCCACCTACTTCGCCGGTCCCAAGATCCGCTGGATCCTGGACAACGTGGAGGGGGCGCGGGAGCGCGCCGAACGTGGCGAACTGATGTTCGGCACCATGGACACCTGGGTGCTCTGGAACTCCACCGGAGGTACCGAGGGCGGGCTGCACATCACCGATCCCACCAACGCCTCCCGCACCATGCTGATGGACCTGCGGACGCTGAGCTGGGACCCCGACATCTGCGCGGAGTTCGGCATCCCCATGTCCATGCTCCCGGAGATCCGCTCCTCCTCCGAGATCTACGGTCACTTCCGGGAGCGGGGCGTGCTCGGCGGGTTGCCGATCGCGGGAATCCTCGGTGACCAGCAGGCGGCGACCTTCGGACAGGCGTGCCTGACCCCCGGCGAGGCCAAGAACACCTACGGCACCGGTAACTTCCTGCTGCTCAACACCGGCACCGAGCCCGTGCTCAGCGAGAACGGTCTGATCACCACCGTCGGCTACAAGATCGACGACCAGCCCACGGTCTACTGCCTGGAAGGCTCGATCGCCGTCACCGGCTCGCTGGTGCAGTGGATGCGCGACAACCTCGGCATGATCGGCAGCGCCCCCGAGATCGAACCGATCGCGGCCTCGGTGGAGGACAACGGCGGCGCTTACTTCGTGCCCGCCTTCTCCGGGCTGTTCGCGCCGCACTGGCGCTCGGACGCTCGCGGCGTGATCGCCGGGCTGACCAGGTTCGTCAACCGCGGCCACATCGCGCGCGCGGTGCTGGAGGCGACCGCCTTCCAGACCCGCGAGGTCGCCGAGGCCATGAACGCGGACTCCGGTGTCGAGCTCAAGGCGCTCAAGGTCGACGGCGGGATGGTCAACAACGAGCTGCTGATGCAGTTCCAGGCCGACATCCTCAACGTGCCCGTCATCCGTCCGAAGGTCAACGAGACCACCGCGCTCGGCGCGGCCTACGCCGCCGGGCTGGCCGTCGGATTCTGGTCCGGTGAGAAGGACATCCGCGCGAACTGGGCCAAGGACAAGGAGTGGGACCCGAAGATGTCCGAGCAGGTCCGGGAACAGCAGTACGGCGAGTGGCAGAAAGCCGTGACCAAGACCTTCGGCTGGGTCGAGGAGTGAGTTCCCAGCGGAAGTAATCGCTCCCGCCGGGTCACCTCGGCGCCCACTGGAGGTGACCCGGCGGGGCGGTTCGCGTTGGTGCGGGGCCGCCGTCGGCCGCCCTGGCTTCCGAGCCGGTGCGGTGCGCTCGGTAACGTATCCGACTCGTGAGCGTCGAGGGCGAGTCCCGACTGTTGACCGACATCATCACCGAACTGCGCGCGGCGGGCTGTGTGTTCGCCGAGGACGAGGCAGAACTGCTGCTCCGGACCGCCGGGACGCGTGCCGAGCTGGCCGAGCTGACCCGGCGCAGGGTCGACGGCCTGCCGCTGGAGGTGGTGCTCGGCTGGGCGGAGTTCCTCGGTGACCGATTCGTGGTGGAACCCGGCGTGTTCGTCCCCCGACGGCGCAGCGAGTTCCTGGCCGAACAGGCGATCTCGCTGGCGAGACCCGGTGCCGTGGTGGTCGAGCTGTGCTGCGGCTCCGCGGCGATCGTGGCGGCAGTGGCCCGCGCTGTGGAGCGGATCGAACCGCACGCCTGCGACATCGACCCCAACTGCGTGCGCTGCGCGCGCCGCAACCTCACGGACCTCGGTGGCACGGTCCACCGCGGAGATCTCTACGAGCCGCTGCCCGGGGAACTGCGCGGGCGGGTAGAGCTGCTGCTGGCCAACGCGCCCTACGTGCCCACCGACGAGATCGCGTCGATGCCACCGGAGGCGCGGGAGCACGAGCCACCGGTGGCGCTGGACGGCGGGACGGACGGGCTCGACGTGCATCGCGCGGTCGCCGCCGAGGCCCCGGAGTGGTTGTCGCCGGGTGGACGGCTGCTGCTGGAGACCAGTGGGCGGCAGGCCGAACGCTCGGCGGCCATCTGCGCCGAGTACGGGCTGGACACCCGGGTGGCCCGCTGCGAGGAGACCGATGCCACCGTCGTCGTGGCGACCGCACCCGAGTCCTGACCCCGGTGGCCCGGCGATTTCGCGGGAAATCGAGGGCGGCGCCGCTGAGTCCCGCACGGGGGAGACCCGGCTACGGCCTCCCGGAGGGGCGCGGATGGCAGCATTGGGGAAGCGAGCCGATCCGGCCGTCCCGGCGACCGTTCCGGCCGGTTATCCCAGCGAAGCGGCGCACGAACGAGAGGCGCGGGGAATGAACGAGCAGTACTCACCGAACTTCAAGCACGGGCCGAACACGGTGTGCCCGAACTGCGGCGGATTCCAGAAGGTCAGCGAACCCCGCCTCTACATGATCCGGGCCACCGAGGAGACCCACGCCGGGATGACGCTGGGAGAGTGGCGGACCTGCCCCCAGTGCCAGGGAGACGGACACATCCCCGGCCTCCGCCCTCCGGTGTAGTGAGAGGTCGTCGGGTCGTCTCTCGTAGGCGGTTTCGTGGCGGAACCTCTCGCACGACTCCCGAGCAAGCCCTCCATCCGTGGCCATGTTCGTTGTGGTTGAGGGGACTCGGTACGGTCACGCGTTCCGAGTGCGCGGAGTTAGGACGCCCGCCCTGCCTGCTTGATGCCATTCTCGAAACGCGTGGACCATGAACCCGTGGAAATCGAACTGCTTTACTCTGCTGACTGCCCGAACTGGCATATCGCGCGGGCACACCTCGCCGAAGCTCTCGAAGCCGTGGGAAACCGAACTCATGAACTCGTTCTCCGTGCCGTCGGGACCGACGAAGAGGCCCGGGCGCTGCGATTCCCGGGTTCGCCCACCATCCGTCTCAACGGGCATGACCTCTTCCCCGACACGTCCCGGAACTACGGTTTGGCCTGCAGGGTCTACTCAACCCCTGACGGACTCTCCGGCGCGCCCACCGTCGATCAGCTCGTCCAAGCGCTCACCAACGGAACCTGAACCGACACTTCCCCCGGAGTCCCGGCGCTGGCAGCCGTGGAAGGTCGATGACCGGTCGATGGCTGAGTTCGGCGCGGAGCAGAGCAACGCCTTTTCTTCCTCGCCTCGGTGAGCGGTTCGGATAAGTGGTCGTCGAAGCCGCGGTGTGGCCCGCCGTAGGAGCTTCGCTCCATCTCACCTCACATCGGCAGGGCGGAAGCGCGCCAGGCGTTCGGGCCGGGCCGCATCGGCCGCCTGCCACCGGGATAGCGCAGCGCGGAGCCGGGGTCACCCCACATCGACATGCGTTCGGGCCGTTCGCCCCCGCCGGAGCTCGCCGCCGCGATTCCCACCAGCGCCGCGGTCAACGCGGCCACCTCCACGTCGTCGGGCCTGCCCCGCTCGACCCGCAGCACGGGCTGCTGGGCGCCCTCCGTCTCGGAAGCGGGTGACTCACCGGACTCGGCAACGGGTTCGTCGCTCAAGGTGCACCTTCCATCGGCGGGTGTGCGTGCCGGAGACGTCAGCATAACGACGCTCGGCACGCGGTGGACAGTGCTCGCGGCACCAGCGTCGCGCCGCGAGCATCAAGGCCGGACCCGCTCACAGCGGGATGTTGCCGTGTTTCTTGGCGGGCAGCGTGTCCTTCTTGTTCCGCAGCATCCGCAGCGATCGCGCCAGGTAGCCCCGGGTGTGGGAGGGCGGGATCACCGAGTCCACGTAACCGCGCTCGGCCGCCTCGTACGGGTTGCACAGGGTGTCCTCGTACTCCTGCTGCAACTGCGCACGCACCGCCTCGACGTCGTCGCCACGCTCGGCGGCCTCGGACAGCTGCTTGCGGTAGAGGATGTTGGTCGCGCCCTGCGCGCCCATCACCGCGATCTCGGCGGTGGGCCAGGCCAGGTTGATGTCGGCGCCCAGGTGCTTGGAGCCCATCACGTCGTAGGCACCGCCGTACGCCTTGCGGGTGATGACGGTGGCCAGCGGAACGGTGGCCTCGGCGTAGGCGTAGAGCAGTTTGGCACCGCGCCTGATGATGCCGTTCCACTCCTGGTCCGTGCCGGGCAGGAAGCCGGGAACGTCCACGAAGGTGACCACCGGGATGTTGAACGAGTCGCAGGTGCGGACGAACCGCGCGGCCTTCTCGCTGGCTTCGATGTCCAGCGTGCCCGCCAGCTGGGCGGGCTGGTTGGCGACGATTCCGACGCTGTGGCCCTCGATGCGTCCGTACCCGATCACGATGTTGGGCGCGAACAGGGCGGAGACCTCGCAGAAGTCGCCGTCGTCGAGCACCCGGGTGATCGCCTCGTGGATGTCGTAGGGCTGGTTCGGCGAGTCCGGCACCAGCGTGTCCAGCTCCCGGTCGGCCTCGGTCAGGTTGTCGGCGACCGTCCCGCTCTCGGCGGGCGCGTCCGACACCGGCGGCTCGGCCAGGTTGTTCGACGGCATGTAGGACAACAGCTCCTGCACGTAGGCGATCGCGTCGTCCTCGTCGGAGGCCATGTAGTGCGCGTTGCCGGACTTCGAGTTGTGCGAGTGCGCTCCGCCGAGCTCCTCGAAGGTCACGTCCTCGCCTGTGACGGTCTTGATCACGTCGGGGCCGGTGATGAACATGTGTGAGGTCTGGTCGACCATCACGGTGAAGTCGGTGATCGCGGGGGAGTACACCGCACCACCCGCGCACGGTCCCATGATCAGCGAGATCTGCGGGATCACCCCGGAGGCGTGGGTGTTGCGCTTGAAGATCTCGGCGTAGAGCCCCAGCGCGGCCACGCCTTCCTGGATGCGGGCACCACCGGAGTCGTTGATCCCGATCAGCGGGCACCCGGTCTTGAGCGCCAGATCCATCACCTTGACGATCTTCTCGCCGAACACCTCGCCCAGCGAACCGCCGAACACGGTGAAGTCCTGCGAGAACACGCACACCTGGCGACCGTCCACTGTGCCGTAACCGGTCACCACGCCGTCGCCGTACGGGCGGGACTGCTCCATTCCGAAGTTCGTCGAGCGGTGGCGGGCGTGCTCGTCCAACTCGATGAACGAGCCCTCGTCCAACAGCATGTCGATGCGCTCGCGGGCGGTGTACTTGCCCTTGGCGTGCTGTTTCTCCACCGCACGTTCGGAACCGGCGTGTACCGCCTCGTAGTTGCGCCGATACAGATCGGCCAACTTCCCGGCCGTGGTGTGAATGTCCGGCTCACCGACAGACGGCTCACCAATCGGTTCGGTCGCACTGCTCATGCCCGGCAGCCTAGCCAGCCGAGCTCGTCCGCCACGAAGAGGTCTCGGGTGACGAGTATCACCTTTTCGGTGGGTGGGGTTCCGCCGATCGCCCGTCGGGGACGGCGGGACGTGACGCCGCGTTCGCGGTCGGGCTCGTATCGCACCTCGGCCCCGGTGACGCGCGGCACATCGGAAGACCGGTCACCACTCGGGCCATCCACGGCATAGCCTGGTCGCATGACCACCCCGCCCCCGCTGGACGCCGACGCGCTGCGCGCCCGCCTGCTCGACGACGGCCCGTACCGGGCGCTCGACGTGGTGACCGTGACCGGTTCGACCAACACCGATCTGGTCGCCGCGGCCAGTGCCGGTTCCCCCGACCGCACCGTGCTCATCGCGGAGGAACAGCAGGCTGGCAGGGGAAGGATGCGGCGCTCCTGGGTCTCGCCGCGTTACTACGGGCTGCACGTGAGCGTGCTGCTGCGTCCCGTGGTGGCGGCGCGTACCGCGCTGTCCTGGCTCCCGCTGCTGGCGGGTACCGCGCTGGCCGAGACGGTGCGGGAGACCACCGGGCTGGTCGCCGAGTTGAAGTGGCCCAACGACCTGCTCCTGGGAGACGACCGCAAGGCGGCGGGCATCCTGGCCGAGGCGGTGAGCACTCTGGACGGTATGGCGGTGGTGCTGGGCATCGGCGTCAACGTCCACCACGACGCGGCGAGCCTGCCCGAGAGCGCGGGTGGTCTGCCCGCCACCTCCATCGCCGCCGAAGGGGGCAAGGTCGACCGCACCGAGCTGCTGGGCGGTCTGCTGGAGCGGTTGTCCGAGATCGAGCTGCGCTGGCGCGAGGGGGTGTCCGAGGACGCCCTGGACGGCGGTGTGCTGGAACGCTATCGACCGCTGTGCGGCACGATCGGCCGCTGGGTGCGTGTCGAACTCGGTGGTGGCCGGATACTCGAAGGCGAGGCCCGCGACGTCGACGCCCAGGGCAGGCTCGTGGTCCGCGACCGCGACGGGACGCGCACGCCGGTCTCCGCCGGTGACGTGGTGCACCTGCGTCCGGCCCAGCGCTGATCACAGGAGAGTGTTGAGCACGGCGCAGCGTTGACCACGGCCCGGCGTCGATTACGGCGATTACGGCCCGGCGTCGACCTCGGTTCGGCTGCTCCGATGTCGGGTCGTCGGTCCGTCTCCGACGTGGCACGATCCCGCCCCGAATCGGTCGATCCGCGCTTCGCGGGTCGTGCTCGCTATCTCCCGGACAGGCACGGGAACCGGTCGAGGTTCCGGTACGGTGAGCGTGGCTCGCCGCTGATCCGAAGGGGGACTACAGGTGGCTTATCCCGATGATCAGCTCGGTGAGGGTGAGCAGGTGCTGGTGCACCGTCACCCCCACTGGAAACTGCTGGTGGGTCCGGTGCTCGCGCTGCTAGTGGTGCTGGTCGGCTTCGGCGCTCTCGTGCTGTTCACCGGGGCGCTCGCCTGGCGCACCCCGGTACTCGCCGCGGGTGGGATCGTCGGGTTCGTGCTGCTGCTCTGGCTGGTGCTGACTCCGTTGCTGCGCTGGCGCACCACCCACTTCGTGGTCACCAACCACCGGCTGATGATCCGCGAGGGGGTATTCACCCGCTCCGGCGTGCACATCCCGCTCGGGCGGATCAACAGCGTCCGATCCAGCCGGGGGCTGCTGGACCGGCTGCTCGGCAGCGGAACGCTGATAATCGAGTCCGCCTCGGACGAACCCCTGGAGTTCGACGACATCCCGGAGGTGAACCGGGTGCAGTCGCTGCTGTACGGCGCGGTCGAGGGCGAGCCACACGATCACTACCCGGAGGATCGCTGACCGCTCGCCGTCCCCGGACGAGGCGATGATTCCGGGATTCTCCCGCCGATGCTCCGTATCGAGTAGCGTCCTACGCCCGTTGGGACCAACGAGAAGCGGTGCGATCCGCGACCTGTGGAAGGAGACTTGTTGATGGGTGTACGTGCGCTGGGTCTGCCGGAGGCCACTCGTTCCCCGAACACGCCGGAACTCCCCGAACGGGTGACCATCTGGGAGGTGGGGCCTCGTGACGGGCTGCAGAACGAGAGTGGGGTGATCCCCTCCGACGTCAAACTCGAGTTCCTCAACCGGCTCAACGCCGCCGGCCTGCCGGTCATCGAGACCACGAGCTTCGTGCACCCCGACTGGGTTCCGCAGCTGGCCGACGCGGGCGAGGTCATCAACGGGCTCTCCCCCAAACCCGGCGTGCGCTACCCGGTGCTGGTGCCCAACCAGCGCGGCCTCGACCGCGCCAGGGAGGCAGCGGTCTCCGACATCGCGATCTTCGCCTCCGCCACCGAGAGCTTCGCCCAGCGCAACCTCAACCGGAGCTTCGAGGAGCAGTTCGAGATGTTCCGTCCGGTCGTGCGGGGTGCGGCGTCCTTCGGCATGCGGGTTCGCGGCTACCTCTCGATGGTCTTCGGTGATCCGTGGCAGGGTGCCGTGCCGGTCGAGCAGGTGGTCGACGCGGGTAAGCGGCTGCTGGGAATGGGCTGCGACCAGCTCTCGCTCGGCGACACCATCGGTGTGGCCACGCCCGGCCAGGTCGAGAGCGTGCTGCGCGGCTTCTACGCGGCCGATATCACCGCTGACCGGCTGGCCGTGCACTTCCACGACACCTACGGGCAGGCACTCGCCAACACCTACGCCGCGCTGCGGCTGGGGGTCAGCACCGTCGACGCCTCGGCGGGCGGCCTGGGCGGCTGCCCCTACGCGGGCTCGGCGACCGGCAACCTCGCCACCGAGGACCTGGTCTGGATGCTCTCGGGGCTGGGAATCGAGCACGGTGTCGACCTGGAACTGCTCGTGGACACCAGCACCTGGATGGCCGAGCGACTCGGCAAACCGAGCCCGTCGCCGGTGGTCAAGGCACTGGTGCGATGACGACCTCGGAGACCGTGCGCTTCCCGGGCGCGAGCACGCGCACCCTGCGGGGACGACCGCTGCTGGCCTGGGAGTGCCCCGGCGAGTGGTTGGCCGTTTCCTCCGGCTCGTACGGCGGCGGTCTCGGACTCCGCCGCTGGGTGCTCAACGCCACCGTCCCCAGTGGATACGACCGCCCCGACCCGGCTGAGCACATCGCCGAGATGGCCGGGGAACTGGAGCTCGAAGGACCGGGCACCGGCCTGTTGACCGCGGTGGACGTGCGGCACGAGGTGACCGCGGCCGAATCGGGTGTGCGGGCGAGCGTGACCACCGGGGTGGGTTATCCGATCTGGGCCGCGCACGATGCCGCCGACACCTCGCACCTGGTGCGGGACCACATGCCGGGAACCATCAACGCGGTGTGCTTCCTCCCGGTGCGGTTGAGCGAGTCCGCGCTGGTCAACCTGGTCGCCACCGTCGCCGAGGCGAAGGCGCAGGCCCTGTCGGAGGCGGGGGTGCCCGGTACCGGCACCTGCACCGACGCGACCGTGCTGCTGTGTCCGCCCGACGGCGCGCCCGAGCCCTACGGCGGGCCGCGTTCCGTGCTCGGCGCACCGCTGGCCCGCGTGATCCACCGGGCGGTGACCGAGGGGCTGCGCGTGACCAACCCGCGGCACGGCTGAGCGCCTGCCCCGGCGATCCGTCCCGGCAAGTTCTTGCCCGGACGGAACCGGTTCGGCGGTTCACACGTCCGAACGGGCGGCTCGCCCCTGTCCGTCGGAGCGGGCCCGAGCGAGGTGGCAGGCAGCGGGAGGAAGGTGAGTGGCGTTGACCGACCATCGGACGCAGGTCGAGGAGATGATCGCCGACTACCGGCGCAGCAGTCAGCGGCTTTCCGAGGTCGACGAGGAGCTCGCCTCGATCGAGGAGACCGCCGCTGACGAGCGGGGGGACGTATCGGTCACCGTCGGCTCGGGGGGAGCGTTGCGGCGGGTGTGGCTGGCCGAGCAGGTCTACCGCACGCACTCCCCGGACGAACTCGGCGGGCTGATCGTGCGACTGTCCGCCACGGCCACCGCGCGGATCGCCGAACGCACCGACGCGGTGCTCGCGACGGTGCTCCCGTCCGGCTCCGACCCCGCCGCCTTACGCGCCGACTCCACGACGACCGCTGCTTCCGCTGTCACCGGGGTGTCGGTGCCCGATGGATCCGCCGTTGCGGACAATGGGCCGCGGAATTCGGCAGCGGAGCCCGAGCAGGACGAGTCGCTCGAACCCCGCAGCTGGCTGCGGGACGTCGGAGCGGCGGAACGGGACCGGTGATGACAGGTTTCCACAGTGAACTCGGGAAGCTCACCGAGCACGCCGGGGAGTTCACCGAGCACGCGGAACACGCCAGGCGGATCCGGGACGAGCTGCGCACCGCCCTGGAGGTCTCGGGCGACTGCTGGGGTTCCGACGAGGCGGGAGCCAGGTTCGCCGAGCTGTACCTCCCCGGCGCCGAGCGCGCGCTGCGCGGGCTCGAACGGTTGCCGGACGAGCTCGCGGAGATGGGAACGAAGCTGTCGGAGGTGGCCGAGACCTACCGCCGCGCCGACGAGGCGGCGGCCGAACGACTTGACGGGATCGATGCCGGGCCGGAACGGGAGTGATCGGAGTGGGGATCGAACTTCCCGTCGAACTGCGCGGGGTGGCCGAACGCACCGGCACGCACTGGCCGGAGGCCGACGAGGACGCCATGCGCGAGGCGGCGGCCGCCTGGCGCCGTGCCGCGGGCTCGCTGCACAGGTTGGCGGCCACCTCCGACACCTCCGCCGGCGGAGCGCTCGCCTCTATCGAGGGTGAGACGGCGCGGGCCGCGAGCAGTCATTGGCAGGGGTTCGTCGACCCGGACACCGGCCGGTTGCCCGGTTGCGCACGGGAGTGCGCGGCCGCGGCCGACCGGCTGGATCACGCGGCGGACCAGGTGGGCGCCGCCAAGGTGCGCATCGTGCGGGAGTTGGTCACGCTGGCCAAGCGGACCGACGCTGCCGAGCGGGCCGCCGCGGCGGGGAACCCCTCCGCGGCGTTGCGGGCCGAGTCCGCTGTGGGGGATGCGGCCACCAACATCGCCGAGCTGAACCGGAGCCTGGCCGGGGCGGTGGACAGTTCGGGCGGGGTCACCATCGATTCGAGCGCATCCCCCGGTTCCGCACCGCCCGAGTCCGCACCGCTCGGCGCTACCGAGGCGGCCGCGAACCCGGTGTCGGATGTGAGTTCGGTGGGGGACGCCGTTTCGGTGGCGGGTGCCGTGGTGGATGAAGGCGCTGTCGGTGAGGCGGGGAACCGTGCGGCTTCGCCGGCGGACCCACCGTCGGCACCGCATGACGAGCCCGCTAAGCCGGGGCAGGCGTCCGAGCGCGGGGAGCCCGACACGCCCCGCAGCCGGATATCGGAGCTCCTCTCGCCCGTGTCCGGATCCGACGAACGGGGTCCTGCCGTGGGACCGGATGGCGCGGGACCTCCCCCGCACGCGAATCAGTCGGGAGAGGCTGCCGACCGGGAGCTGACGGGACCGGTCTCGCCGGAAACGGTTCGGCGTGCCGCTGCCGGACCGGTGGGCGGCCCGGATGCCGGAACCGGCCCCATACCTGTCGTGGATCCCGCCGCGTCCTCGGCTCCCGGCGCCGCACCGGCATCGGGTGTGGGGGGCGAGCGCACCGATGTCGGGCGTGACCCGATCACCGCCCCGCAGGCCGTGCACCAGGCATGGGCGTCTCCCGCCGCCGCACCGCCACCCGCGCCGTCGGGTCCGTCCGCACCGCCACCCGCCGGTCCCGCACCACAACCCGGCGCCGTCCCGCAGGGACCCGCCGGACAACCGGGAATGGCGGGACAGCCCGGGCCCACCGGTCAGCCAGGCCCCACTGGTCAGCCGCGGCGACCGGGTGCTCCACCGCCTCCGGCTGCTCCCGGGCCTGGCAGGGGCGCCGGACAGCCGGAGCCCGGACAGGCGGCTCCGCTCCCAGGACCTCCGGTGCGGGGCGGTTACCAGCCCACCGGGACGGCCCATCCGGGTGTGGCGCCACCGGTGGGACGTAGTCCGTTCGCTCCCGGCGGCGGGGTGCCGCAACAGCCCCCGCCACCCGCGCAGCAACCCCCACCGCAGCAACCCACCGAAGGGCGACGCCCGTTGCGGGAGAACCAGCGGGACCCCGCAGTCGTGGCGTTCGTGCTGCACCAGTTCCCGCTGGGGCACATGCCGGTGGCCGAGACCCGCCCGAGCAGGCAGTGGTCACCCTCCGGGCAACCGTCCGAACGGGACACCTTCACGGTGCCGCCGCGGTCACATCCGCGTGCGGACCTCGTCGAGAAGTTCGCCGTTGCCGGGTCCTCGAGCTCCGCCGAACGCCGAGCCGCGCCGGGAGCGGCGGAGGACGCGGAGCGCACGATCCCCGAGGAGCTGCTCGTCGGCTACGAACCGCTCGGTCCGGAAGCCGAGGTCGGCGAGTTCGAGTGGGAACGGCGTTACCTGCTTCCCGGGCCGGGTGGGAATCGGACGCACGCCTACGACTGGCCGGTGCGGCACGGTTTCGCGGACAACGGTGTCGAGGAGCCCGATCCCGAGGTGTTGCCGCCGGGCACGATGCTCGATCGGCTGGGTGACGAGTGGGGGCTCGTGCTGGCTCCCGAGGGGACCGCGTTCGCCGACCGTTCGCTGCCTCCGGAGTTCCGGGAGCGGACCTATCGGCGTTACCGGGTGGTGCATCCGTTGCCGGTGTGGCTCACCCGGGCGGTCGCCTGGTTCGAGCAGCCCGGCACGGGTCTGCGCTACCGCACGACGCACCCCATCGCCGAGCTGCTCGCCCTGGGCCTGCTGGCCGATCCGGCTGTCGAGTCCGAACCGGACACTGAGGCCCAACACGGGGATGTCTCCGGACAGGAAGTTTCGTCCGGTGGTGTCGATGTTGCCGGGCGGAACGACACGTCCGAACAGGACGAAGCGGCTGACTCCGAAACGACGGAACGAACGGTGCGGATCCATAGTGAGGACACGGGCGTCGAGGTGAGGTCGATGACGGCTTCCGCCGAGACGCCCCGCTGATGCTCGCCGCTGTGTCGACGCTGGAACAGTTCCTCCGCGTTCACAGCGCCGAACCACAGCCACTCTCGCCACCGGCACCGCCGCGGGTTCTCCCGTGCGGCTCTCGCGAGGACGGCCCCGACGTTGTGTGTCGCTACCCGATGTCGGGGCACCCGCAGCGAGAGCCGTGCGAGAGGTTCCACCAAATGACCCTCTACGCAAATCGAGGTACCAGAGTCCTGCTGAGGAGGCCCTGTGAATTCCGAATCCGTGCTGGGATGGCTGGAGGCGATGGGAGTGCCACCGCGGGTGGTTTCCGTCGCGGCCGAGCGCGACGACGCCTGGTGCCTGCTGCGGGACGACTCCGAAGGGCAGCAGGTCTGGGAGGTGTTCTGGCGTGAGCAGGGCAACCGCTACGACTGGGCGCGGTTCTCGGACGAGCGGGTGGCCTGTTTCTACCTGTTCGGGCGGTTGACCTGGACCCAGGCACTGCGGGGCGCGGTCGGCCCGCTCGACTCCGGCAGCACACCGCCCAGGGGAGTCCCGATCCCCGGCGGCTCCGCTGATCCCGGGAGTGGCTCCTCCGAATCCGCCGGCGCTTCTTCGGGGTTTGGGAGCGTTTCTTCGGGTTCCGGCAGCGGCTCCCCCGATGCGAGCAACGGCCCGGCGACCCCCGCCACCGGCAACACCCCGGCCGAGCCCGACTCCGGGACTTCCCGCCGGGAAACTTCCGGAACCGAGCCGGGCACCGCCGGGTCGGAACGGCACACCTCGGGCGGCTGAGCACTCCCCACCCGCGCGGCGATTTCGCGAGAAATTGACGCCCAGGCCGGTCGACGCGCCTCCTCCTGGAACGGTTCCGAAAACGAGTGTACGATCGTCCGCTCCGATGGGTAGGCTGCCGCGCATGACCGTTGCCGCACCATCCCGACCCACGCAGGTCGAGCGGCGGGCTCGCGTGGCCGTGGCCGTGCTGTTCTTCACCAACGGAGCGCTGTTCGCCAACCTGCTGCCGAGGTTTCCGCAGATCAAGGCGGATCTCGGACTCGGCAACACCGCCTACGGGGTGGCTGTCGTGGCGTTCCCGATGGGGTCCATCGTCGCCGGTCTGGCCGCAGGGGTGGCCGTCCGGCGGCTGGGTTCCGCGCGGGTGGCGGTCGCGGGCACCCTGCTGACCGCGGTGGGAATCCTGGTCGCGGGAACGGCGGGTTCGGTCGCGATGTTCGCGGGAGCACTGCTTCTCGCCGGTGCGATGGATTCGTTGACCGATGTCGCGCAGAACGCCCACGGATTGCGGGTGCAGCGCCGCTACGGACGCTCCATCATCAACTCGTTCCACGCCGTCTGGTCCATCGGGGCAGTGACCGGCGGATCCATGGCCGCCGCCGCAATGGCGCTCGGGCTCTCGCGGGGGCAACACCTGGCGATCTCGGCGGCGGTGTTCGTGCTCGCGGCCTGTGCCGCTTGGATGCTCTGCCTGCCCGGGCCCGACGACGAATCCATCCCGGGAGCCGATGCCGACCTCGGGGAGGCGGGACGGGCGGAGCGCGTGCTCCCGGGGCGGCGCATCGCGTTCGTGCTGGCAGCACTCGTCGTCATCGCCATGGCCGGAACACTCGTCGAGGACGCGGGCAACTCCTGGGCCACGCTCTACCTCTCCGAATCGCTGCACGCGCCCGCGACATTGGCGGCCCAGGGCTACGTGGCGCTGGTTGCGGCCCAGTTTGTCGGCCGCATCCTCGGTGATCGGCTCGTCGGACGGTTCGGGCAGCGCACCGTGGCCCGTTCCGGTGGTCTGATCACCGCAGTCGGTATGGGCCTGGCGCTGGCTGTGCCGACCGTGCCCGGCACGGTCCTCGGCTTCGCCGCCGCCGGGTTCGGGGTGGCGACGCTGGTGCCCGCCGCGATGCACGAGGCCGACGAGTTGCCCGGGCTCAAGCGGGGTTCGGGGCTGACCGTGGTCTCCTGGCTCATGCGGCTGGGCTTCCTGCTGTCCCCGCCGCTGGTCGGCCTGGTCGCCGATACGGCAGGCCTCCGGGTGGGGCTGCTGGTGGTGCCGCTGGCCGGGGTGCTCGTGCTGTTGTTCGCGGGAGTGTTGAGCAACCGGCGCGCCTGAGCCGTGATCGGTAGATGCTCCGATTCGGGCGTTCCGGATCGGACCGGAGCGTACGATCGTACGCGTGTCGAGTGACTACTTCGCGGACGATCCGCGCACGAATCTCGAACGCATGGCGGCCGGGGACCTGTATATCGCCGACGACCCCGAGTTCGGCCGCAGGCAGCGGCGGGCAGTACGGCTGGCCGCCCGCTACCAGGCCGCCTACGTCGAGGATCCGGACGCGGCGCGGCCGGTCCTCGCCGAACTGCTCGGCTCGGTGGGCGATGAGGCGCACCTGCGGCCACCGCTGCACGTGGACTACGGCAGCAACATCACGATCGGGGCGCGCAGCTTCGTCAACTACAACCTCACCGCGCTGGACGTCGCCTCGATCACCATCGGTGAGGACTGCCAGCTCGGTCCGGGAGTGCAGTTGCTCACCCCGACGCACCCGCTGGAACCGCAACCCCGGCGCGACAAGCTGGAGGCGGCGAGCCCGATCACCATCGGCGACAACGTGTGGCTCGGCGGCGGCTGCATCGTGCTGCCCGGCGTGACCATCGGCGAGAACTCCGTCATCGGTGCCGGTGCGGTGGTTACCAGGGACGTGCCCGCCGACGTCGTCGCCGTCGGCAATCCGGCCCGCGAGGTCCGCGACCTCTAGGATGCTCGGTGTCATGGCTACCGGACACACCGACCCGCGGCGCCGCGAGCGCATCATCGACGCGACCCTCGACCTGATCGCCGAGGAGGGAATCGCCAACGTCTCCCACCGCCGGATCGCCACCCGGGCGGGGGTGCCGCTGGGATCGATGACCTACCACTTCGGCGGGCTGGAGGAGCTGCTCCGGGAGGCGTTCGGCAGGTTCGCCGAGCGGATCGTCGCCCTGTTCGACAGCTACCTCGCCGCGCCGACCGACCGGGAGCGGGCCAGGGACGCGGTTACCGACCTCATCCACGAGCTGTCCGAGGACGATCAGCGCTACCTGGTGCTCACTCAGGAGCTCTACACCCTGGCCGCCCGGCAGCCCGCCTACCGGGAACTGACCAAGGAGTGGATGCGCCGCAGCCGGGTCCACCTGGAGAGGCACTTCGACCCGGACACGGCCCGCCAGCTCGACGCCCTCATCGAGGGGATGACCCTGCACCGCGCCCTGACCCCCGAACCCCACGATCGTGCCCTCACCCGCGAGGCCGTCACCCGCATCACCACTGCGGGTGCGGCGGAGCGCTGACCCGAGCTGTTGCCGAGGCCCTGCCTCCGCTGTGCCGCTCCCGCCGCCCCTGCGTCGCTGCGGCGCTGCGATTTCGTGGGAAATTTACGCTCACCGATCACGAGCCGGGACTTGGCGGTCGGGCTCCGGCCCTCGGAGATGCCGTCAGCCGCTTCGCCTCGCCCCGGAACCGGTGCGGGATTCGCCGTCCGGCTTCGGGAACCTGCTCCCATCGTTGTGCTCGGCTTCGAGTCGTTCGACTTCGCTGCGCAGTGCGTGCTCCGTGAGCTCGTAGAGGCTCGCGGTGTGTGCCACGCGCCCGTCGAGCGCGCCCACCGCGTTCTTGGCCCGATCGAGGGTGTCCGGCGCTACGAACGACTCCACCTTCAGGTTCTCGATGCTCCGTGCCATCATCTCGCGCCCGGCCTCGGCCGCCACCAATATCACGGTCAGCACGCCGATCGTCCACAGTATCCATTTCTCGACACCGAGAAACAGCAGTAACAGAAACATCGCCACCGCGAACACGGTGACGACTCCTCTCGGGGGCGTCCGTTTCACCGCGTCCCGACCTCCACGTCGTCATCGCCCGGTCGTATGTCCGGGCGACAACCTACCGGTGTTTCGCCGCTACTTGCGCAGCGATTGCGGCACCGAATCCTTGCCGCCGATGAAGGTGGCGGTGGTCGGCCGGGAACGCAGCGGAACCAGCCGGAAGATCTCGTGGTCGAACGGTCGCTCGTTCGGGCTCCGGAGCTGCTGGATGCGCTTGTCGTTCGAGTCCCAGTGCAGCACTCGATCGATTCGCGGCTGTGCCACGTCATCGGCCGACCACGACTCCTCGACGAGATCCTCACCGCCGTCCTGCTCGGACTCGTAGCGCAGCACCGCCGCCCACCAGTGCGGCGGGTCCAGCCGCACCCGCAGCCACTTCCGCGTGGTCCATGCCCACAACTGGGTGGTCACCGGCGCCCGCTCGGGCATGACCTCCAGATGGAAGCCGTCGTTGTCCGACCACGCCGCCGTCCAGTCCTCGGCCATCCGGTGCAGCCCAGCCCAGCCGTCATCCAGGCGACGACGTCCGCTGCCGTGCAGCGTCCACGAAGTCCTCATACGTGCTCCTCACGCAGCCGTTCGGCCAACTCCGTCATCTCGGCGGGGCGCTGCCAGTCGGGATCGCTGACGCTGACGGTGCCGCACCCCGCGGTGGTCCTCCCACCGATGCCGACCAGCCCGTCGTGGATGTCGGTCAGCGCCGCCTCCAGCAGCAACCGGTTCGTTCCGGTGCGGTTTTCTGGAGTAGCAGCCGAGTTCGACACCCCGGCCGGTTCCGGCTCGTCGAGCGGTTCGAGCTCGTCGATACGCAGCCGGAACCGTCCCGCCGTCACCACCTCGTCGGTGTAGAGCAGCTTCGGCCGTGCTCCGCCGGTGAACCTGTCAATCGCCACGTGCTGCCGCCGTTCCGCGACGTGATCGGTCACGGTGCTGTCGTGCACCGCGATCCTGGCTCGGCGGGTGTGCGCTTCCTTGCCGCTGAATCCGAAGATCCGGCACGGCCTGCACCGCCCGCAATCCCCGCGATCTTCGCGATCCCCGCGATTCCTGTCCGTGCACGCCGGAGCGCCGACCACGCGGCAGATGTACTCCACGCGGGAGCGCAGCACTCCCTTGAGGCTGGTACCTGGCACCAGGAACTCGTCCTCGTCGCGCCGGAGCGCTTGACTGATCAGCTTGCCGCTCTCCGAATCCGTCTCGGGCTCTCCCGCGCCGATGTGCAGGCCGTCTTCGATGCGCAGTTCCACGTCGATCAGCCTGTCGTCCGGAGCCTCGCTCGTGCACGGCTCCGCGGTCGGGTAGTCCTCCGGCGAGTCGAGTCCGATCCAGTCCAGCAGGTCCGTGCTGTTGTCGAGGTCGTAGACGCGGTGTCCGAGTCCGACCACCTGGCACTTTCCGGCTCCGTGACTGGCCCCGCGCCCGATGCTCGGCCGCCACTCCCGCAACGCCCGCAGGAACGTATCGAGGCGCTCGTCCGGGTGCTCCCAGCGCAGCACCACGTCGAACTCGGTCCCGGCGGCCAGCAGCTCGGTGTGGTGCAACTCGGTGTTGGCCGCCGCCCCGCGTTTCCGGTCGATCGAGGTGCGCTTGGCCGTCGAGGTTTCCTTCTCAACACGCAGCAGCGTGCCCAGCACTCCGACCGGTGAGGCGGCGCGCCGCTCGTTCGGTTCCGGAGCTGGGCCGAACAACTCCGGCAGATCTCCGGTTTGGTGCAACTCGGTGTAGTGGGAGCAGTGCTCCCGCAGGCTGCCCGCCACGGTCGAGCCGGGGAGATGAACGTTGTTGTTGTGGTCCCGGCGCAGTTCCACGGTGTTCTGCGGTGCGTCGAGTGCTTCAGGCGCGGTCACCCCGCCGGGAGTGAGCATCCGCAGCCGGAGGCTGAACAGCGCGCTTTTCATCGGTTCTGCTCCATGTACCTCAAGATCTGCTCGTAGATTTCCGCGTCCTTGACCGTCAGCACCGCTTGGATGGCCTGGTGGATTCGATCGTCGTACTCGGTCGACCGGAGCGCATCGTCGAACTGGGAATCGTCGGCATTGTCCAGCCGGATTTCTTCGAGCCGTGCCTGGAATCGGGAAACCAGCTCCGGATGAGCCCGCAGTGCGGCTGCGTGCCCGGTAAAGGAGCTGATTCCCCACGGCGGTTCGCAACGGTAGAGCGCCCCGAACCCCTCGCGGCGGCGCAGGCCAATACCGCGTGTCATCAACCGGCGTCGGGCGGTTTCGGTGGGAGGTTCCGCGCACCTCACCCGGTAGGTCGAACCGGCCGAGACCACCCGCTCGACGGGTTTGGGCAGCCCGCTGGCCGCGTGCCACCCACCGGCCTCCTCCCAGCGGCTCCAGGAGTCGATGATCTCCACTTCGGACACGCCCAGCTGTTCGGAGAGCTCGTCCGGGTCCGGTGTCGCACTGGGCATGCCGAACTCGTCCACGAACGCGCCGGGCGCGGCGAGCCGCAGCACGACCTCCTCGCCGTAGAGCTCCACCGGTTCGGGAACCGCTTCGGTGTCCACCTCGACCGTGGCTTCGCCACGAAGGCTGCGCCGCGATCCCAGCAGCAGCGATTCGATGGCCGTGCCCTCGGGGTACAACGCCCGCACCGCGTCCCCGTAGACCCAGCCGCGCAGCAGCAGGCCGTCCTGCACTGCCCGCTGGCTGTAGAGGCTGCCGTCCAGCGCCACCCCATCGGTGGACAGCGCGACCATGGTGCGGTCGACGCTCGGAACCTTGCCGTACGGCTGTCCCTTGCTTTCCTCCAGCTGACTGCCACATCTGTCGTTCGGGCAGTGGCTCGCTTTCTCACCGCGAGCCTGGTCCCACCACAACTGCTTGCAGGTGTTCGCGGGCTCGTACTTGTGCGTCAGCATCGACAGCGGGACGGGTTTGCTCGACGCGTAGTGCAGCGGACCGAAGGAGCCCTCCCCCTCGAAGACCCGCTCGAACTCCGGGGAAGTGTTGGCCTCGGTGCCGTGCTCCCGCAGCCACACCGCCGCCAGCGCCCCGCGCAGCACCGAACCGGGCACGTGGTTGTGGCTGTCCTGCCGGGAGTCGGCGCGCGGGTTCTTGCCCGCCACCATCGGCTCTTCGAGACGCACTGTCACCAATGCGTGTTGGGTCATGCCTGCTTCAACTCCAGGAATTCCGCTACGGATCGCTCGTCAAGTTCGACGTTGGTGCAGCTGATGCCGACCCAACCCAGGCCGCGCCGGGTCTCCGCACCGAGCGAGTGGATGGCCTGCCCGGTCACGGCCAGCACCAGCCGGTGTTTGCGCAGCGTTTCCCCACTCAGGTGGCCGCGTGATTCGACGCGGAACTCGGCGCGCTCGGCCCAGGTCTGTTCGCTGACCGCCAGCATGTCCTCGCTCGCGCTGTGGGTACTCGGGTCGATCCGTACCCGCGCCGCAGGCTGTGGCGCGGGCCAGCTGGAGGTTCCGGGCTTCGCGCTTTTCCAGCGCCACGGGGACTCGTGGCGGTAGGAGCCGAACACCTCACCGACGATCGCCGCTTCCTCACCGAGCAGCCGCTTGGCGGTGGCGCGCATGACGCCCTTCAGGCTGGTGTTGGGCAGTCGCTCGGTATCGGGGACGGAAGAGTCCACTCCCGAGCGGGCGTGCCCGGTCGATACCCGGAACGGTCCGTGGAAGGTTATCTCGAATTCCACCGTGGATTTCATGACCACTCCTTCCACCAGCGCACCATGCCCACCGCGTCCGCGAGTGGGATGGAATCGGAATCGAACCTCGCCACGAGTTCCTCGCGGCCCAGCCGCTCGGCCTGTTGGTGGAGCCGCTGTTGATCGTTCGTGCGGGCGAGTTTCGCCAGGTTGGCGAGTGCGGAGCCGCCGAGCCTCGACAGTTCCGTCAGGTAGTGCCAGCAGTGCTCCAGCGTTTCCGGAGTGATGCCGCCGCGTCCGACCGGGTGCGGCCCGTCATTGGTGATGTCCTGCCAGCCCAGCGAGGCCCTGCTGCTTCGGTAGTCGCGCTTGGTCTCCTGCAGCAGCTCCTCGGCCAGGTCCGAGGCCGTCGCCAGCGGGCTCGAATGGTGGTGGAACACCATGCCCACGGACTGCGTGGGCACCTTGATGGTCCCCAGCCCGGCATCTTTGAGCGTTTTCCGTAGTGATTCGTTGAACTTCCGCTGCATCTCCAGGGCGAACCGCCACGCGCGGTGCGCGGGCAGGCTGACCAGCACGTCGTCGCCACCGACGAGGTGCGCCACGAGCGGCAGCGTCTTGATTCCGGAGTCGCTCTCAGCGTCGGGGTTGGCGACCGCTTCGATTCCTCGCAGCAGGGCGCACCAGGTCGCGTCATCGATGGCCTTGGCCATGTCGAACTCGCCGCCACGACCGCGAGACCGCTGCTTGTGCAGCTCCTTGCCGAACTGGCTGATCGCGTCGCCGTCGGCGTACACGGTCGCCAGGTGCGTGTTGTCGCCCCGTTCGCCGAACTTCTCGACCAGCTCGGGGAACTTGTCCGGAATTCGCGCAGCGGTGTTGTGCTGCTTATCCCAGAGGTCCAGCAGGTCCCGTTCAGTACCCGGGGTCCGCTCCGCCTTGTCACTGGATGGGCTTCCCGCGTTGTCATACCGGAGCAGGCAGTCCGGGCACAGCGCTTCCTGCTTGCGTTTTTCCTTCGCCCCGGTCCAGCGGTGGTCCTTGGCGGGCCACGTCTGACACCAGTCGCACTGCTTGCCCAGCGGCCATTCGGAGACGGCGGCGGGCCAGTCCCGCTCCCAGCACGCGGGGGCACCGTCGTGGGCGGCCAGCCAGTCCTCACCCCGCCGCAGCGTGCTGCGCAGCGAAGCTCCCGGTAACCGCTCGCGCAGGTGACCCACCACGAGCCGCTCCACTTCGCGTCGCGTCTCCTCGTCCTCGGCCCGCAGCCGCAGCGGCACCACGCCGTCCACGTGGCCCGCCTCGGCGCACCGCACCGCGTGGTCCTCCCAACCCGTCAACAGCGAGTCGATCGCATCGCGCTCGGTGGCCCGTCTGATCATGGCGGAGGCACCCCGTCGTCCGGCGAGATCCGGGACCCGGCTCAACCACGACTGGATGCGCACCACCGCCACATCCAGATAGTCACTCATCGCCGCTTGCCTTTCGGGTGGTTCTTCCAGTTCGCGTTGTCCCGTGTGCCGCTCCGCCGGTTACTCGGAGGCCACACCTGGTTCGGCAGCTTTTCGGACTTTTCCTCGTCGCCGCCCTGGGCGTTGGGAATGATCGGCAGTTCCTGGCTCTGCTCGTCGATGTCCGGCAGTGCCAGCAGCGGGTAACCTATTCGGGGACCGTCGGTATTGGGCTTCAACTCCGTACCGCTGGTCCGCTTCCAGAACTCGTAACCCCGGTCGAAGTTCTCGGAGTCCTGCTGGTTCCAGTACGCGCCCGGTGGGTACCACACCGAGTTCGGATTCACGGTGTTCGGTGACAGCGCCTTTCTCAGTTGCGGCCAGAGTTCGTGAGCTGCCGGTGCCTGTTGGCGCATCCAGCTCTGGAACTCCGCCCGGAACCGCTCCGGGCTCGGGTCCACCGGTTCTTGTGCCGCGCCGTACCGTGCCCCGGAACGGCGGATCTCACTGGCGTGCTCGTCGAGCTCGAACGTGCAGGAGCCGAGCCCGAGCGGGCGACCGCCGCCGACGTGCTGCCACAGTTCTCCGCCCAGCACCGAGCTCGGAGACAGGCAGGCCAGCAGGCCACCGAGCTGGACCTCGTCGACATCGGTGAAGGCGATGGTGACGGTGAAGCGGGTTCCGGTCGGGAACAGCTTCGCCTCGCTGGTCATGTCGCTGTTGAGTTGGTGTTTCCGTGCCTCGGCTCGACTCGGCTTTCCCCCGTTCTCGGTTGGGGTGTGCCAGTAGTGCTTGCGGCCTCGGAGATCGCGCGGCTGATCACCTTGGTCGGCGGCCGAGCCCCACTCTCGCAGTGGCGGGTCCACCGCCGCGTTGCCTCGAACCTTGGCGTCGTTGACCAGGTAGAACTGCCCGGCGCCGGGACGTGGGATGCCCATCGGCGGCAGCGTCACTGACCACGGGGTCACTTCGTCCAGCGCCACCGCGTCGCCGACGCGGACGTGGCCTCGGTAGGAGCGCTGCTGTGCTTTCTCGCTGTCCTTGCCCGCCGTGTCCGCGGAACCGAACAACCGGCAGCTCGGGCACAGCTCCTCGTGGTCACGGCAGGGCAGCAGTTCGGGCCTCACTCGGTCTCCGGCGGGGTACTTACCGGCGTGACGGCCGAGCATGCCCAGTCGCAGACTGTCGATCTCGCCGTTGGACTTCGTGGTCACCCACACCGGCTGGCCAGGGCGCAGTCGTTTAGAGGCCAGGTGTCGCCTGCCCAGCTCGTACCTGGTGCCCTGCTCGGCCTTGCGACCTTTCGGGACGTGGGTGAAGGTGACCTCGGTGAAGGGGTCCTGTTCGTCCCGCTTGCCCTGCTGGGCGGTGCGCAGCTCGTCGGCGTTCTCGACGGCGCTGCGGAAGTCGTCCCAAACCTCTTGTTGAAGCTGTTGTTTGGGGGATTCGCCGGTGAAGCTGCGGATGTGCGCGTAGTAGGGCTGGTGCTGCTTGCGGGCACTCGCGTCGCTGAGTAGCACCACCCACTCACCTTCGGAGTGGTGGTGGGCTCGTACTGGCCTTCCGCTTTCGTCGTCGAAGTCCACCTTCAGCCGGTCACCGGAGGTCAGCGGCTCTTCCTCGCGGTGGAGTCGCGCTAGTTCCTCCTGGCGCAGTCGGGCTTCGGTAGATCCCTTGTCGCACACTCGCAGCACCGGTGGGGTGTCCTCGCTGTCGTGCCGCTCCACGATCGCCATGTGCCGCTTGCCGGTTTTCTCCGTGGAGGCGGGATCGCGGTATCCGGGAACGAAGTCCTCGTCGAACACCCGCAGGCAGCTGCCGGTCAGGGTCTCGTGCAGCGAGCGCAGGGCTCCCTTCAGCGAGGAGCCGGGGATGATCGGGGTGCCGTCGGGTCTGCGCGGCAGGTCGGGTTCCGCTCGCTTCGTGTCGTTCATCTCGCGGATCAGCAGCGGGGTTCGCGCGTGGAGCGCGAGCACCAGCTTCCCGGAGAGCAACTCGCCCTGTCCGAGGTGACCGTGTGGTTCACAGCGGTGTGGTCCGGCTTTCGGGAACGGAACGAAGGTGTAGGGGTTCACGAAGGTGTCGTTCAAGCACTGCCTCCCCAGGCTGCGCGAATCGAATGCGCGTTCGGCAGAACACCAGCGGTGATCACTGCGGTAGGTTACCGAACGATCATCGTTCGTGAGGGGGATTCATGGTCAAATTCTGGCGTCGTCAGTCACTGCGAAGCGGTGAGACCCAGATCTTCACCGCGAACGCGCTGGTCGTGGTGGCCGCCTCGCTGATCACCGCCTCGCTGGCGCTGGTGCTGGAGGACCTGTTCCCGAAGGATCCGGACGATGGCTACGTCGTGCTGACGCGCTGGGCAGTGGGGATCTCGGCGCTGTGCGCGTTGCTGTCCGGGCTGGCCTGGCGCGCGTGGCTGCACCGGAGGCTGGGCACGCTGTTCTACGTCCACCTGCTCGACGAGTCGATGCCGAACTGGCACGAGCGCTCGCTGCGCGCCGCGCGAAGCAGCCGGATGTCGATGCGCTCGGTGGTTCGCTGGGTGGATCTCAAGCAGCGCACCAGCGGCGGGGTGATCGACGTCGTGCAACCGTGTCACGAGATCGGCGCGGTGATCGAGGAGGCGATCAACAACGATCGCGACGACACCGGCTACACCGTGGCACCGAACATGCTCTGGCCGATGGCGCTGACGGTCGGTGCCTACCTGCCGCACCCTGACAGCCTGCGGCTGCTCGAACTGCTGCCGAACAACACCGAGCAGCAGTTCGCGCTCACCGCACGACCCCGCAGCCGCACCAGTGCGGCGTTGAGCCGACTCGACGGGCGGTCGCACGGTCGGGGCAGGGTAGGGGTCTGGTTGGCTTTCGGGGACGCCAGTCGGTACTTCTCGGAGGAGGGGTTCCGGCGGTTCGGGGTGGACGAGCTGCATCTGATCAGTTACCGAGGCGGAATGCCCGAGTCGGGTGGTCCACCCGATTACTCGGCCGATGAGCTGGGGCACCTGGGTAGCGAGATCGCCGATCACCTGGCGCGTATCAAGGCGGAAGCCGGGGAGCGGGAGCTCGTCATGATCGCGATGGCGCCCAAGGCGGTCGTGCTCGCCGTGGGGTGGCACCTCTCGCAGCACGAGTGCCGGTTCTTCCACGGCACGCACCTGATGCACTTCGACCGGGACAGCGGCAGCTACATCCCGATGCGGGTCCGGGAGTCGCAGCCCACGATCCCGCCGTTGCCCTCCGAAGTGGATTCTGCTGCACCGGCCGAAGAGTCCGACCGGAATCCCGAGCAGCCGAGTGAGGAGCTCGAAGTGCATTCCGCCGAGCCGGAGACCGAAACCGTCCGCGACGGTTGACCGAGGATGTGTCTTCGTTGGTCCGAGCCGCCCGACGCGGCGATTTCGTGGGAAATCTACGCCTTGCCCCGGACGAGGAAGGAGTGCCGAGTCAGCCGATGCCGCCTCACCGAGTGGTTCTCAACGCGCGCTCGCGCTGCTAACATCCCAGCGCAGTGAGTGTAGGCCCCGCGCACGCGGGGATGGACCGCATGTGCAGGCTCTCCCGCACCGGCCGGATCGGTAGGCCCCGCGGGGGGCAAACCATCGCTTCGCCGCCACCCCGGTGGCGGCGGCGATTTCCCGTGAAACGCAGATCTGTGATCTGACGTCTTACGCCGCACTTGGTCGCGGCTGGCGAACTAGCGGTTCGAACATCATGAAGCCCGGTGACTGTGTCCGGCAGTCACCGGGCTGCACTGTTATTCCCCATCCTTCATTGGCCGAGTGCCGACCACCCTCGAACAACCAGGCAACAGGCGTCTTACCGCCGCGAACCGCGTTCCATTCCGTGAGGGGTATTCGAGTGCGTCGGATGGCTTTTCGTAATGCGGCTGGACCACGGGATATGGCCCGAGGTCTGGAAAGAACCGGGAGAAGTGGGACGCGAGCGTGTACAGCTGCTGGTCACAGCATCGAAGATGAGTATGTGCTCGCTCTAGAGCTGGCTGAGTCAGCAGCCTGGCAAGCTGTGATGTTCGAACTTCCCCGGCTCTTCCGCAATCCCCGCTGCGATCGAATCAACGACTCACGACACTGGACCGGTGTCGGCCATGGTACGCGGAGTGCTCTCGGGGAGGGTTGTTCCATGCTCTGCAGCGCCGCTGTTGTGCCGTGCGAACACCAGCGTGAGAGCTCCCAGCGGTATTAACGGCAACAGTAGGATGCACAACATACTCGACGGAACACCACCGATCAGCATCGATGCTGCCAGGATAAGCATCCCTGTCAGCAGTGCGGCACCGAGGAAAAATTTCTCACGCATCCGATTCATCCTGTAGGTCCTAAGAAAACAGAACGATCCCTGATGACGTTAACGCGGTTAGAGCCGATACGCAAGCTAGCGCGACGATCGCCTTGCTGTGCCCGATTTTGTCTCGTAAATACAATACGATTATGGCGGCGAGACACAAAAGGTTGACGAGGAGCAGCGTGGACACGGCGGACACGACGATCAGCGGCCTTTCGGGGGAACGTTTCCGTGTTTAGAATACTGTACAGATTTGCCAGACGTTCCGAGCGGCGAACGCGTAGATCGCCGAAGCAACCGCCCAGGTACACGTTGAGGCTGGCCTCTGTCCAGTCGGTGCGGTCGAGATATTTCTCTGCATGCCTTTGTCGGCGACAAGCGGTGGATCGTTGCTCGTTCCGAGGCTGGGGTGTCGTAAGGGACGGCCGTCCCAGCTCGCGCCGTTCTGGGGTCTCAGTGGTTGGTGGTGGCAGCAGTGGCCGCGCCGGTTCCGACAATCGAGAAGGTTGTTGCTCCGTCGATGCGGAAGCAAACAACTTGCCAAACGATATTTACTCCAATTTGGGTAATATTGAAACCCGCTGAATTTTATTGCAAGGTCAATGCTTGCAGTGTTCGCATGGGCGGGGCAAGGCACTGTGTCGATCACCACGATGATCTACTTTCGTTTAACGGCGTTCAAGCGGGAACAAGATTCAGTCGAATCCCTAGAAACACGATTCGGGTGGAGTAATTGCGATCCGCTGTTTGCTCGAACAAGTTGATACATCCCCCGGAAGGATGAGTTGTACATCACCCACAACTCGGATGTTGAGTCTCGAGCGGATCTTCTCACCGATGGTGGTACTCCTAGCTACTGCCCACGTTCCGCTGCTCTGCCACTGGGCGATATCCGCAAAGCTCTTGTCGAGTTCGTCTCCACCGGCAAACGTCCTGCGGGAGTCGATCGAAAGTGGTTCGACAGACTGTAAGGAACCGACGAGTACTACCGGAGGCGCATGTTCGGTGCGGCCGGTGGGGTAGGCCCGGCGCACGCGGCAGCGGGGACAGTAAAGCGCCTCCGGAGTGTTGAAGTGGTCCGGAGGCGCTGTGCTGCTGGTGGGTTTCAGTCGAAGCGGTCGGTCTTGACCGCGTCGATGAACGCCGCCCACTGCTGGCCGGTGGTGGTGAAGTACCCGGCCGAGCGGTCCTTGGTGTCGCGCACGGCCGCGCCGTCTTGAGTGCGGCCGACTTCGACGCAGGCTGTTTCCTGCTGGGTGTATGTGGATTTGCGCCATCCTTTGGGTGATGCGTTCATTGGGAGTTCCCTTCGGACTCTTGTGCGGCTGGTTCTGCGAGGTGCTCCAAGTATGCGGTGCTCATGGGCGTGTCGCGGGGGTTCAGAGTCCGCGCATGTCGCTGCGGCTGGAGAGTCGATCAGCGTTGGTGGGTGTCGATTTCTCGCGAAATGTACGAGTGGGGGCGCAAATCCTGTTCTCGTCCTGGAGGCGCTGTTGCCACTCTCAGCTGGACTGGCGAGGATTTTCTGAGTGAGAGGTGGAGCAGCTGCAACCGCGGAAGCGACGGGGATGAGGCCAGTTGCTGGCCATCCAGCGTCGTGAGCGGTATGGCGCGTGTGCCTGTGCTCGGAGGGGTGTTGCCAAGTGGTTCTCAACGTGCGCTCACGCTGCTAACATCCCAGCGCAGTGAGTGTAGGCCCCGCGCACGCGGGGATGGACCACGAGTGGGGTTGTTGGCGACCGTGAAATTGGCGTAGGCCCCGCGCATGCGGGGTTAGAGAGAGCAAAAGCGCCTCTGGACCGCTCCAGAGGCGCTGTGTTGCTGCCGTGGTTTCAGTCGAAGCGGTTGGTCTTGACCGCGTTGAGGAACGCCGCCCACTGCTGGTGGGTGGTGGTAAAGTGTCCGGCGGCGCGGTTCTTGGTGTCGCGCACGGCGGCGCCGTCATGGGTGCGGGCGACTTCGACGCAGTGTGAGTGTTGGTTCGAGCGGCTCGACTTTTGCCAATTTCGGGGGCGTAACGTCATTTCAGACTGTCCTCCAGCTCGGCTATGACACTGGCGATGAGTTCCGTGGAGTCCTCTGGGCTCATCGCTACGTCACGGAGGTTAGCTACCGCGTTCTGATACGCCTCGATCTCCCCGGAGCTACTCAGGAAAGCGTCGGACTGCAGGTGTTCCACGTGCACGACCGGGGCTGCCTTGGCGAACTCGAACAGGAGGAAATGACCTGCGTGGGCCGGAGTCCAGCCGCCGGTTCTGCTGGGTACGACCCGCAGAGTCACGTTGTCGAGCTCTGCCATCTTGGCAAGGTGTCGTAGCTGGTCAGCCATCACTTCGGCACTACCCATCGGTTCACGGAGCGCCCATTCGCCGATGAACAAGTGGAGTCGTGGGGGGTTCCGTCGCGTGAGCACGTCTCGGCGTCCGATCCGCATGGTGACGTGTGCTTCGAGCTCCTCGGCGCGCATCCCGCTCGCCATGACCGCTCGTGCGTAGTCGGCGGTCTGCAATGGTCCCGGAATCATGATCGGTGACACGTCCACGATCGAAGTGGCTGTCCGCTCGAACTCGATCAGTGTGGTCAGGTCGGGATTCACCGATCGGTCTCTTGGCTTGATCCAGTTCGTTTCCTCTGTCGCATCGCGTGCCATCGACGCCAACCTGTCGCGTTCGGATTCCGACGCTCCGTATGTCGCCAACAGTGCGACGACGATTTCCGGTGATTGGGGAGTCTGTCCGGTTTCAAGTCGGGCGTATTTCGAGTGATGCCCGCCGAGGCGCTCTGCTACGTCGCGCACGGTCATTCCAGCTTGCTCGCGAAAATCCCGCAATTCTGCGCCAAGGGCGCGTGCTCTGGGCGAAGTACGTTTGGTGCTTGTCATGCGACAAGAGTATGTCGCAGATCCGAAGTTTTGTAGCAGCATCACTCGATCGAATTATTGTTATTGGTGCGTGCGACAAAATACTGTCGCAATGTCAGAACGAAGGAGAGCGACGACGCTTCGTCGCTCCTGAACGTATGGAGTGCGCGGAATGCCAACCAGCTACGAGGTGCGTCATCCGGGTGTGCGGGTGTGGTGTGGCAACGAGTCGGGGTGGTCGTCGTCGTTGCTGGTGTGGATCTCGCGGTGGACGCCGGAGGTGATTCGGATCGAGACGCCGACGGTGTTCAACCGGACGGTGTGGACGGTCGAGCAGGCGGTTCAGCTGCGGGATGTGCTGCACGCTGCGGTGCGGACTGGGAGTGATGCTCGATGACCAGTTATGCGGGCAGGTTGGGCATGTGGCTTGCCCACGAGCAGTGGAAGCTGGAACAGGCTTCCTACGACATCCCGGCGCGGCAGGCCACCCCGAGGCAGTGCGCCGAACTCGCCGGGGTGCTGCAGCGATTGTCGGATGAGCTGCGGGACTACGCCGCCGGACTGGCCTTCGGCGGCGGAAACCCGCCGGAATCGGGGTCGATCGACCCGCCGGACGAGTTCCGCAGGCGGGGTGATGCGGAGTGAGCACGCATCCGGCGATGCTGCTTTCCACCGCCGTGGTGCTGGCCGCCACCGCGATCGTGCTGGGCGGCTGGGGCAACCGGGTCAGTTACCGGCCCCGCCATGCCGGTGGCAGCGGCCCGGCCGCCAGGCGCCTGGCCGCACTCCGACTGGAGTCGTATTTCCGGGACGAACGCCCCACCACCGAGCTGATCGGCTGGCCGCTGTGCGACCCGGACGAGCATCCGCACCTGTTCCGCCTTGACCCACCGGCCCCCGTGGCACCGTCTTTGGAACCGGCACCGGCAGCGCCGCATCATCTCGCCAGCCCGACCACCGTGAATACCGCTCCCGCCATTTCCGCAGCCTCCCCTGAATCCGCATCGGCATCGGAACACTCCGAGCTGGCACTCATGCGCCGCGTTCTCGACGGGTTGCACCGCCTCTAGACACCTCAGCACCATTCTGATCTTCCGTCCCCCGCAGTCCACTCCCCGTGAAGACCGGCCCGGAACCGTGCACTCGGCCAACCCCCGACAACCGCCGAGACACACCCCGGGCCATCGGTGGCGGGGCGACAATTTCCCACGAAATGTACGCACCGCCACCACCAAACCCCGCCCGGCCGGGCCTCCCTCCCCGCTCCCACCCGGCCGGGCGGGGACCCGCCTCACCAGCCGTGAAGGCGGGAAACACCCGTTGTCTGTTCGAAGCCGAGCGGCGTTCTGACAACGCCGCCGGTGGAACGTGTTCGAGATCGCCGACTTTTATTGGAGGTCGCGGTGCGCGACTTGTCGTTCGTCTGGCTGGAGATCACCGGAAAATGTCAGCTGGAATGCACTCACTGCTACGCCGATTCCGGCCCTCGCGGCAGCCACGGAAACATGACCGAAGCCGATTGGTGCAACGTCCTCGATCAAGCCGGACGGCTCGGTACTCGGCTGGTGCAGTTCATCGGGGGCGAGCCCACCCTGCACCCCTCCTGCTCCGCTCTGGTGGACCACGCCCTGAACAGACGAATGCACGTCGAGGTGTTCTCGAACCTGGTACACGTGCGCCCCGCCATGTGGGAAGTGCTCTCTCGGCCGGGAGTGCGGCTGGCGACCTCGTACTATTCCGACGATCCGTCCGAACACGCGGCTGTGACACGGCGCGACACCCACGCACGGACGAAGGCCAACATCGCCGAAGCCGTCCGCCGCTCGATACCGCTGCGAGTGGGGGTGGTGGATCTCGCAGACACGCAACGCAGCGAACAGGCCGTGGCCGAACTGCGAGAACTCGGAGTCACCGATATCGGAACCGACCGGCTGCGTCAGGTTGGTCGCGGCGTCCGGGAAGACGAGACCGGCCTGGACCAACTGTGCGGACACTGCGGCGACGGCGCGGTCGCGATCGCTTGCGACGGTGAAGTGTGGCCCTGCGTATTCGCCCGCTGGATGCCCGTCGGAAACGCCCGCCAGAACACCCTGTCCGAAATCCTCGCCGGTAATCGTATGCACTCCGTCGAACGACAGCTGCGTGACCACTTCGGCACGGTCCCTGAAGCGGCGTGCGATCCTAAGTGTGGACCGAACTGCGGTCCAGCCTGCAGTCCTTCGTGCTGGCCTACCGGCGCGGGTCCGTGTGGTCCCAAGGGCGGGTGCCAGCCGAACTACGACGTCTAGGAGACCTGCCGGGTGTTCGTGCGACGAGCCCGCGTACGCGAGCGGGATGCCCCCGACCGCGCCGAACGCGGTCGGTGGCCGTTCACGGTGCCGTGCGTGGCCGAACTCGTCGAACACGGCCTGACTTTCCGGGCTCCGGTGACGTTCCTGGTGGGGGACAACGGTTCCGGCAAGTCCACGCTGGTGGAGGCCGTCGCCGAAGCGTTCGGACTCGACTCTTACGGAGGCAAGCTCGCCGCGAAGCGCGGGCACCCCGAACCGGGCACGACCGAACTCGGGCAGCGGCTGAACCTGGAGACGACCCCGGCGGGCTCGCGGATGCTCGGCGGGCCGCGCTCGAAGAAGCAGGGGTTCTTCCTGCGCGCGGAGACCGCCTTCCGGATGACCGAGCGACTCGGCGGCGTCCCCGGTTACTGGGAGCCGGACACCAGCTCGATGTCGCACGGCGAAGGCTTCCTGACCGTGTTCCACGAGATGATGGCCAGCCCGGGGTTCTACGTCATGGACGAACCCGAAGCCGCGCTGTCCTTCACTTCCTGTCTGCGGTTGGTGGCGCTGCTGCATCAGCTCGGCGAGAGCGGTGCCCAGGTCGTCTGCTCCACCCACTCGCCGATCCTGGCCTCCACTCCCGGTGCGGATATCCTCGAAGTGGGCGAGCGGGGGATCGACCGCGTCGAGTGGCGATACCTGGAGCTGGTCGACCACTGGCGGCGCTATCTCGACAACCCCGACGCCTATCTGCGTCACCTGCTGGACACATGAGTCCCACCGAGTCCGAGATCGCCCGGGCCGACCGCGAGTTCGCCGCCTGGATGCGTGCGAACCTCGACCACGCGGCCGAACACTTCGGACTCAGCGCTCTCGGCGAACCGGTTTACGGCTGGCGGTTGTTGTCCATCGGGGCTCCCGCGTTCGGCGCCGACGGGCGGTACTGGCTGCGCGTGGTCACCGAGGAACCCCGTTGGGCCCACGGCGACCGGTGGCGGGGGAACACCGACGCGAACGCCGTCACCGGCATCCGCAAACCCCGCGTGCTCGACACCCACGAATGGGACATCCCCGGTATCCGACGCCAACGCGCAGAGCTGATGACCCACCTGGCCGGGCAACCCTGCGGTGGTGAAGACGCGCTCCACGAAGAGATCCAGCTCCCCGACTCCTGGTGGCGCGAACTGCGCAGCGGGCTCGATCACCTGGCCACCATTCCCACCGAACGCGAGCACAAGAACGCGGCGGAAGTCGCCGAACGGCTCGAACGAGTCGGCGCGCACCACGGGGTGCGGCGATGGGAGAGCGCAGGACGCTGGGAAACCGTGCACGGGGACCTGCACTGGACGAACCTGCTTTGCCCCGAGTTCGGGCTGCTCGACTGGACGCTGTGGGGACGTGGACCAGTGGGCACCGACGCGGCCACGCTGTACTGCTACAGCCTGCTCGCGCCGCGAACGGCCGAGACAGTGTGGCGGACCTTCGCCGACGTGCTGGAAACCCCGAACGGCGAGATCGCGCTGCTGCACGTGGCGGCTCGGCTACTGCGCCGAGTCGAGATCGGTGATCACCCCGAGCTGGCGGCACCGCTCAGGGAACTGATCCGGCGAATCCGATCCCTCAGTCGTTCGACCGAGGCCGAGTCGTGACGGAGTGGTTCTCAACGCGCACTCGCGCTGCTAACATCCCAGCGCAGTGAGTGTAGGCCCCGCGCACGCGGGGATGGACCTCGGTTGATCAGTCATGACGTGCTGCTCCTGTCGTAGGCCCCGCGCACCCGGGGACGAGCTGCGGACTCACGCGGCGATCGGCGCGCGGGTAGTGCTCATTCCTCGGGAAAATCGAGCGCTACCCGGCGATGCCTTGGGTTACAGTGCGCTGCGTGCCGCGCGTGCCCAGCCCACTGCGCGAATTCAAAGCAACCAGCGCATCCGGCGCGCCCCCGCCGATCAGCTGCGCGTCACCCCGTCCGGCAAGGTGCCCCGGCAACCAATCGGCCCCTCAGCCGTCCAGCGCGCGCAGCGCGGCCCGGTGCAGCGCGCCGTTGGAGCTCAGCGCGTTGCCGCCGTCGAAGCGCGGCTCGCCCGCCAGGTCGGTGAAGCCGCCCCCGGCCTCCTCGACGATCACCTGCGCCGCCGCGAGGTCCCAGGGATTGCCCAGCGGCTCGGCCGCCAGATCTATCACGCCCTCCGCCACCAGGCAGTGGTGCCAGAAGTCCCCGAAAGCCCGGCTCTCCCAGCAGCTGTCCACCAGCCGCAGGTAGTCCGCGCGCCGCTCCAGCTCGGTCCAGCTGCCCAGATTCGTGGTGGAGACATATGCGTCGCCCAGCTCGGTCACCCCGGACACCGAGATTCGCTCCGCGTCACCCTCGGCACCGACCCGCCGATAAGCACCCTCACCAGCGGCGGCCCACCAGCGCCGCCCCAACGCCGGAGCGCTGATCACACCGATCACCGGCGCCCCGTTCTCGACCAGCGCCAGCAGCGTCGCCCACGCGGGCACCCCGCGCAGGAAGTTCTTGGTCCCGTCGATCGGGTCGATGATCCAGCTGCGCCCGGTCGTCGCGCTGCCGCCGCGCTCCTCACCCACCACCACGTCGTCCGGGCGGTGCTCGGCCAGCTCCGCGCGCACCGCGTCCTCCACGGCCACGTCCGCGTCGGTCACCGGAGTCCGGTCGGGCTTGCTCGTCGTCCGCAGATCGGCCGCCTGGAACCGGGCGGTGGTGATCTCGTCGGCACGGTCGGCCAGGCGTTGCGCCAGCTCGTGATCGGTAACTGCGCTCACGCCCGCAGCCTATAGACCACCGCCGCCGCACCCACCCGGTGGTGGCACCGGGTGCCCCGCGGTCGCCGGACTCTCGCAGCCCCCTGCGCCCCCAACCGGGCACCCACCCAACCGGGCACTCGGCCGGGCGTCGATTCCTCGCGAAATCGTCGCCCAAGTGCGGCGGTGCGGTACCAGAGCTCCGTCAATTTCTCGAGAAATCGCCGCGCCCGTGAGGGGAAAACCCCGCCCTCGGTGCACGCACGGCGACACACCGGCTCGGGGGCTCCGAGTGCAACTAGGCTGGGAGCCGTGAGCGTAGTGCTGCTGGCCGAGGATGATCCAGCCATCGCGATGCCACTGTCCAGGGCGCTGCAGCGGGAAGGCTACTCGGTGCGGGTGCTGGAGGACGGCAACGCGACGTTGCGTGAGACCTGCGCGGGAGGTGTCGACCTGCTGGTACTCGACCTCGGGCTTCCCGGGATGGACGGGCTCGAGGTGTGTCGCAGACTCCGCGCCCGCGGCAGGGGAACACCGGTGCTCATGCTCACCGCGCGCACCGACGAGGTGGACTTCGTCGTGGGGCTGGACGCCGGTGCGGACGACTACGTGGCCAAGCCCTTCCGGCTGGCCGAACTCATGGCGCGTATCCGCGCGCTGCTGCGGCGCAACTCGCCCGAGACGCTGGAGGCCGGTGGCGTCCGGCTGGAACTCACCGCCCGGCGGGTGCTGGTCGACGACGAGGAGGTTCAGCTGGCCAACAAGGAGTTCGAGCTGTTACGCGTGCTCATGTGGCACGCGGGGGAAGTGGTCACGCGGGAGGAGATCCTGGAGCAGGTCTGGCCCGAACCCAGCCGCAAGGGCAGCAAGACGCTGGACATGCACATCTCCTGGCTGCGCCGCAAGCTCGGTGACGGCCACTACCGGACCGCCGAGCAGCGGATCGCGACCGTGCGCGGCGTCGGTTTCCGGTTCAACACCGACTGATCCCGCGAACAATCGGGGAATCGGACTTCCCGCGCCGCCAGCCCGTGACCTCGGTTGCTTCCCGCGCGGAATCATCCCGACAACCCGATCGGAAAAGCCCAACCAATGCGCAAACGACTGCTGCAGGCGACCCTGCTGGCCGTCGCCGTCACCGCGTTCGTGCTCGGTATCCCGCTCGTGGTCAGCGCGCTGAAGCTGGTCGAGGACATCACGCGCGGGGACCTGTCCGGCAGGGCACAGCAGATCGCGACCCGGCTCGACGAGCAGGTCGCCGCCGGTGAACCGATCGAACTGTCCAACGTCCGGCTGGTGGTGCCCGACGACGCCAGGCTGACCGTCCGGATCAGCGACCGCACCTACACCTACGGCACGGATCCCGGTGAGGACCCGCTGGTCGAGACGGTGTCGATGGTGCAGAGCGGCACCGTGCGGCTGGCGGTGCCCAGCTCCCCGGTGCGCACCCAGCAGCTCCAGGTCGCGGGCGGGATCTCGCTGCTGGCGGTGCTCTCGGCCGCCACCGGCGGCTTCGTCGCCATCGTCACCGCGCGCAGGCTCGCCGACCCGCTGCGCCACGTGGCCGACCGGGCCAGCAGGCTCGGGGCGGGGGACTTCCGGCCCGACCCCAAACGGCACGGCGTGCCCGAGCTCGACCGGGTCGCCGACGCGCTCGACGCCTCCGGGGCCGCGCTCTCGCAGCTCATGCAGCGGGAACGCGAGCTGGTCGGTGACGTCTCCCACCAGCTGCGCAGCAGGCTCACCGCGCTGCAGCTGCGGCTGGAGGCGCTGGCCGAGACCGAGGACGAGGAGACCGCCGAGGAGGCGGGCGCCGCGCTGGAGCAGGCCGAACGGCTGTCCGGGGTGCTGGACGACCTGCTGGCCGCCGCCACCGCCGCCAGGGCGCGCGACGCCGAACCGCTCGACGTCTCCGCCGAGCTCTCCGGGGTCGCCGAGGAGTGGCGCGAACAGTTCCGCTCCCAGGGACGCACCCTGCGGCAGCGGATCGAGAAGGGCCTGCTGGCCAGGGCCACCCCGGCGCGGCTGCGCGAGGCGCTGGGGGTGCTGCTGGACAACGCGCTGCGGCACGGCGAGGGAACCGTCACGCTGTCCGCCAAGTACGGCAGCGGCACCGTGCTGGTGCAGGTGGCCGACAGCGGCGGCGGGGTTCCCGAGGAGTTGGCGCCGCACGTGTTCACCCGTGGTTTCTCCGGTGGCGGTTCCACCGGCGTGGGGTTGGCGCTGGCCCGAGCCCTCGTCGAGGCCGACAGCGGTCGGCTGGAGCTGAGCCGTCCGGCCACCTTCGAGATCTACCTGCCGGTGGCCAGGGCCGACGACGTGCTCGGGGTCCCGTGGCAGACCGACTCCACCCCGCGCTGAGCCCGGCGAACCGGGTTGATCCCAGTGGGCCGGGTTGCTCCGGGCGGACTCGTCCAGCACGGTGAACCGCGTTGTCCTCGGTGGTTCCCGACCCGGGACGCTCCTTCGGCTCTATGCTGAGCCGGTCCGGAACGATGTGATCATCTTCATCGGATCGCCGTTTTCGGCCTTGTCCGCGAGCCAAGGTTGCTACCGTCGCGATGATCTTTCTCGCGGAGGTGCCCGGTGGCGATGCGGAACCGCGCATGCGGGTGAAGCTGGTTGTCAGCGGTCTGCTGCTGGGGGTGCTGAGCGCGTTCGCCGCGTGGGCGGTGCACTGGTCGCTCGAGGATTACCAGGAGACCACCTACGAGCTGCCGGGCGCGGTGACCAAGCTGTCGCTCGGTCACGGGCCGCAGCAGGTCGATCCGGCGGCCCGGCCCGAGGCGGCGGTCGAGCTGCGCGAATACCTCGTCGAGCACTCGCTGACGCTGGTCGTCGCTCCCGCCGGTGACGGCCCGCCCCGGTTGGTGGTGGCCGATCCCGCGGGCGTGCTGCCCTGGTACACCCCGCCGAATCCCACGGGGAAGCACGAGCCGGGCCGGGCGCGGCGGGCCTACGCGTTCGAGGGCACCTACTCGCAGTGGCAGTGGCTGCGGGGGAGTTCCCCGGCGCTGGTGCCCGAGGATGTCGAGATCGTCGGCACGGTCTCTCCGCCCGAGGATGCCGATGATTTGCAGTACGTCCGTCCGCTCGCCGAGTACCCGCTGCCGCTCGGCCAGTACCTCGTCGACACCGACGACCCCGGCGAGCTCGCCGAGATTCGGGACATCGCGTATCGAGCCGGTTTCGCGGACTTCTCGACGGAGCGCGTGCCGTTGTGGGAACACCTCCGCGATGACCCGTTGGTGGGAACCACCGGCGCGCTGCTGGGTGCCGGGTACCTGGCGGCGATGCTGTTCTGGACGCTGGGGCTGCGTGACCGGGCCGGTGAGTTCGCGATCCGGACCCGGCACGGTGCCACCCGTGCCCGGTTGGTGCGGCAGGTGTGGCCGCGCGGCCTGCCGTTCCAACTGCTGGGGATCGTGCTCGGGGCGGCGATCACGGGAGCACTGGTGTCGCTGGTCGGTCTCCGGCCACCGGATCGGGCCGACTGGCTGGTCATGGCCGCCGCGGTGACGAGCGGGCTGCTGCTGGCGGCGCCGACGTGGCTGCTGGCCGCAGTGCTCGGAACCCGAGTGCGAAGCGAGGTGGGGCGTGCCGGGTGAACTCCGGGGTGGTGCCCGGATGGCGCTGCGGCGCCGGCCCACCATGCTGTCGCTGGCCGCCATGATCGGGCTGGCCTGCGTGGTGCTGGTCGTGCTGCTCGTCGACGTGCTCGTCCAGTTCAAGGCGCTGCGCGGCGGCCACGAGCTGCGCGAGCACGGCGCGGTGGTCTTCAAGCCGTACTACGGCGCCTCCGAGGTCACCTCGGTGCCCGATCGGACGGTCGCCGATCTCGTCGACATGATCCGCGCGGAGCGCGCCTACACCGCCGTCATCAAAAACGCGCGGGTCGACGATCCGGACTTCGCGGGTGGTGTGCCGACGGTGCTGCTCATCGGCTCGGAGCTGGCGGAGACCGTGCCCGACCTGGAGCTCTGCGAACCCGCTCCCTGCGCCATGCGCGGCGCCGAGGCGGCCCCACCGGCCGAGCCGGTCGGGATCGCGGGCCACACCTTCACCGACTTCGAGCGGCTGCCCCGCTCCGCAACCCACTTCGAGACCTATCTCGGCGCGGTGCCGCTGGACGAGCGGGTGGTGCTGAACCTGCCACCGGAGAGTCTGCACCGGCTCAACCGGTACGAGCGCGAGGAGGCGATGTCGCGGGCGGTGCTGCTGGACGTGAGTGACGCCGAACTCGACGGCTACCTCGCGGGCAACGCGGCGGGCGAGCTCTACCTCGTGCCGCACCGCGTCGCGGTCGACCAGCCGAAGCGGCTCTCCGGGATCATGGTCGCCGCCACGATGTACGTCGCCGGAATGGCGGCCTTCCTCGCGCTGGTGCTGCTCGCGTTCGCCGTCACCGCGCGGCGGACGCTGTATCGGGAGCGGGCGGTCTTCGCGATCCGGCGCACCCACGGCGCGAGCAGTGGGCACCTCGCCGTCCGGCTCGCCGGGTTCGTCGGCGTCGTGGTCCTCCTCCCGCCGTTGCCGCCGCTGGCCGTGCTCCTGCTGTTCGGCGGTCCGTTCGCCTCGGCGGCGGGGTGGATGGCGGTGCTGGTCGTGGTGATCTTCCTGGGGCTGTGGGGCTGGACCGTGAAACAGCAGCGCGGACACGAGCTGAAAGGCCGGTGAACCATCATGGCCCTGTTGCGGGCATCCGGACTGTCCAAGACCTACGGGCAGGGGAGGCTGCGTGTCGAGGCGCTGCGCGAGGTGTCGCTCTCGGTCGGGGTGGGAGAGGCGGTGGCCCTGATGGGGCCTTCCGGCTGCGGCAAGTCCACCCTGCTGAACCTGCTCGGGCTCACCCTGCCGGTGACCAGCGGCGAACTCCTCGTGCGCGGCGAGCCCGCGCCCACCCGGGAGCGGGATCGGGCGCGGCTGCGCAACGAGTTCTTCGGCTACCTCCACCAGGAGTTCGCCATCGTCGAGTCCGACACCGTCGCGGCCAACGTCACGATCCCGCTGGAGTACACCCGGCCGCGAATCGGCAGGCGGCAGCGGCTCGAACGCGCCCGCCGGGCCGTGGAAAGCGTCGGGCTCGGTTGGGCACTGCGCCGCAGGGCAGCGGAACTCTCCGGCGGCGAGCGGCAGCGGGTCGCCATCGCGCGGGCACTGGTCAACGAGCCCCACCTGGTCATCGCCGACGAACCCACCGCCGCCCTCGACCTCGCCACGGCCCGGGAGATCGTGACGTTGCTGCTGTCGATGCGGCAGCGGGGCGCCTCGATCCTGGTGGCCACGCACGACCCCCGCGTGGCGGAGCGGTGCGACCGCGTCGTCGCGATGTCGGACGGCGGATTGGCGGCCGAGCGGACCAATCCGCACGCCGCTACCGGAAACCACGGCAGCACGTAGTGCGGTTCGACCGGGAAGCGCTGCCAGCAGGGTGAAAGCTCGCGTCGGAGACGGCTTACCGGTCTTCGACCACCGGCGCCTCGTCCCCGGTGTCGCCGCGCGCCGATAATTCCAGCTCGGCGGCGGTCCGGGGGTAATCACGCTGTCACATGCTGTTGACCTTCCGTGTGAGGGCGGTTACTTTTTCGGAATACCGGACTTAGTTCGGTATATCAAACAACGAGGATCTCGGTCATCCGAAAACGGACTTGGAGCCCGCATGTCCCGATTACACTCGGCGGTCGGCCTGGCCACAGCCGTACTGCTGGGCGGCGCGCTGCTGCCATCGGCTCTCGCGGACACCGCCGAAAGCTCACCGATCGACTACTCGCTGCAAGTGGATGCGGCGGGAGAGACCAAGTCGATCCCCGACACGATGCACGGAGTCTTCTTCGAGGACATCAACGACGCCGCCGACGGCGGCATCTACGCGGAGCTGGTGCGCAACCGCTCCTTCGAGTACGACACCGTGGACAACCCCTCCTACACCCCGATGACCGGCTGGAGCACCACTTCGGTCGGCGGCGCCGAAGGATCCGCCGAGGTGGTCGACGACGCCCAACGGCTCAACGAGAACAACCGTCGCTACCTGCGCCTGCGACCGAACGCCCGAGGTCGAGCCGCCTACGGGGTGACCAACGCCGGATACCACTCCGGAATGTCGCTGGAACGAGGCGAGAAGTACGACTTCTCGATCTGGGCCCGCAGCGACCAACCCGGCGGCACCCCGCTGACCGTGACCGCCACCGACGGCTCCGGCTCACCGGTCGGCCGCACCATGCGGCTCCGGGTCCGGGGCGATCAGTGGACCGAGTACAGCGGGACCTTCGTCGCGGACGACGACACCAACAGCGGTGGGCTGCGCGTGCTCGGACACGGTGCGGGAACCGTGCGGCTGGACATGGTCTCGCTCTTCCCCCGTGACACCTTCAAACACGAACCCAACGGGCTGCGCGAGGACCTCGCCCGCAAGATCGAAGCGCTCAACCCCGGCTTCCTGCGGTTCCCCGGCGGATGCCTGGTCAACACCGGCAGCCACGAGTCCTACCAGGCCCCCGACTGGGAACGTCGCCGTTCCTACCAGTGGAAGGACACCGTCGGACCGGTCGAACAACGTCCCACCAACGCCAATTTCTGGGGCTACAACCAGTCCTACGGCCTCGGGTTCTACGAGTACTTCCGGTTCGCCGAGAACATCGGCGCGATGCCGCTGCCGGTGGTGCCCGCCCTGGTGACCGGTTGCGGTGAGGACGAGGCCACCCACGATCCGCAGCTGTTGCGGCGCCACATCCAGGACACCCTCGACCTGATCCAGTTCGCCAACGGGTCGGTGGACACCGAGTGGGGCGGCAAGCGAGCCGCCATGGGCCACCCCGAGCCCTTCGGGCTCACGCACCTGGCCGTGGGCAACGAGGAGAACCTCCCCGAGGACTTCTACGAGCACTTCGAGAAGTTCCGCGACGCCATAGAGCAGCGCTACCCCGGGATCACCGTGGTCGCCAACTCGGGGCCCGACGACAGCGGAGCCGTCTTCGAACGCGCTTGGGAACTCGCCCGCGAGCAGAACGCGGAGATGGTCGACGAGCACTACTACAACAACCCGCGGTGGTTCCTGGAGAACAACCGGCGCTACGACTCCTACGACCGTTCGGGGCCGAAGGTCTCGCTGACCGAGTACGCCTCGGAGGGCAACAGGTTCTACAACGCGCTGGTCGAGTCGGCCTTCATGACCGGGCTGGAACGCAACGCCGACGTGGTGCGGATGAGCTCCTACGCACCGCTGCTGGCCCACGAGGACGATCCGCAGTGGACTCCGGACATGATCTGGTTCGACAACCACCGGTCGTGGGGCTCGGCCAGCTACGAGGCCCAGAAGCTGTTCGGCAACAACGTCGGTGACGAGGTCGTGCCCAGCGAGGCCTCCTCGACCCCGGTCGAGGAGAAACCGATCAGCGGTGCGGTGGGACTGTCCACCTGGAACACCAGCGCGGCCTACGACGACGTGCGGGTGACCTCCGCCGACGGCGAGACACTGCTGGCCGACGACTTCTCCGGCGACGCGTCGAAGTGGAGCGAGCTCACCGGCACCGGCGACTGGTCGATCGAGAACGGGTCCTACGTGCAGTCGGACGCCTCGGTGCAGAACACCATGGTCACGGCGGGTGACGAGAACTGGAGCGACTACGACCTGAACCTGACCGCCACCAAGCGCGCGGGCAGCGAAGGGTTCCTCGTCGCCTTCGGCGTCAAGGGAACCGGCAACTACTACTGGTGGAACCTGGGCGGCTGGAACAACACCCGCTCGGCGGTGCAGCAAACCACCGCGGGCAGCTCGCAGACCGTGCTGTCCAAGGACACCACCATCGAGACCGGCCGGGAGTACGACATCAGGGTCGAGGTCCGGGGCCGGCAGGTGACGCTGTTCCTCGACGGCGAGAAGTGGGGCAGCTTCACCGACGAGCAGAACGCCGAACCGTTCCGCCAGGTGGTCACCAGGGACAACGAGACCGGTGAGCTGATCGTCAAGGTCGTCAACGCCCAGAACGACCGGGCACGTACCCAGCTGGACATCAGCGGTGCCTCGCGGCTGGCGAACACGGCGCGGCTGACCACGCTGCAGGGCGACCCCCAGGCGGTCAACACCGCCGAATCGCGACCGATCAAACCCGAGAAGTCGGTGATACGGGGCGTGGACGAGAGCTTCAGCCACACCTTCCCGGCCAACTCGATCACCGTGATGCGGATCAAGACGCACGACGAGTGAGTCGAATCCGCCGACCGGTTTCCCGAGGGGCTCGGGTGGCGGAACCTCTCGCACGGCTCTCGCTCCGGGGAGGCCCGACATCGGGTAGTCACTACACAACGTCGGGCCTTCCTCGCGAGAGCCGCACGGGAGAACCCGCGGCGGTGCGAACTGCGTAGGTGGTGGGGGTTCGGCACCGCTGAGCCGAAACATCACTTTCGCCGGTCACAACACGGAAACCCCCTCACAACGCGGAAAGCCTCCACGCCACTTTCTCCGAACAGGAGTACGACATGACGCAGAACAATTTGAATCGCCGTTCGCTGCTGCGCGGCGGTGGAGCGGCAGCGGCGGGAGCGGCGGCCGTGCCGCTGCTCGGCACCTCGGCGAGCGCGGCGACACAGCGGTCCGGCAGGGGACACGGTCAGGATCCCGGTCGGGGCTCCGGCGTGCTGACCACCCGCGACCCGTTGATCGAGCAGCGCGCCGATCCGCTCATCACCTACCCCCACCGGGGGATGTACTACATGACCGGATCGGTGCCCGAGTACGACCGCATCGTGGTGCGCGGCGCCCCCACCATCGAGGGGCTGGCCCACACCGGGGAGCGCACCGTCTGGCGCCGCCCGAAGTCCGGGCGGATGGGCGGCCACATCTGGGCGCCGGAGCTGCACCGCATCGACGGCCGCTGGTACATCTACTTCGCCGCCGGTGACTCCGACGACGTGTTCCGCATCCGGATGTACGTGCTCGAATCCCGCGCCGAGGACCCCCGTGAGGACGCGTGGGAGCTGCGCGGGCAGATCACCACGGCCTGGGACACCTTCGCGCTCGACGCGACCACCTTCGAGCACGCGGGTACCAGGTACTACGCGTGGGCGCAGGCGGAACCGGGCATCGACACCAACAGCAACCTCTACATCGCCGAGATGGCCTCCCCTGTGGCGATCAAGGGCGATCCGGTCCGGATCGCGGTGCCCACCGCCGACTGGGAGACCCGTGGTTTCAAGGTCAACGAGGGCGCGTACGTGCTGGTCCGCAACGGGCGGGTCTTCATGACCTTCTCGGCCAGCGCCACCGACGCCAACTACTGCGTGGGGCTGCTGACCGCCGACGCCCGCGCGAATCTGCTCGATCCCGCTTCCTGGACCAAGTCGCCGCAGCCGTTGATGGAGACGAACGAGGCCAACAGCAGGTACGGCCCCGGGCACAACTCCTTCACGGTGGCCGAGGACGGCGAGACCGACGTGCTCGTCTACCACGCGCGGTCCTACCAAGGGATCGAGGGCGATCCGCTGTACGACCCGAACCGCCACACCAGGGTGCAGCGGCTGAACTGGTACCCGGACGGCACGCCCGCACTCGGGATACCGATCGCCGAGGGTGAGCCCGTGGTGCGGCTCTCGCCGTTGGACAGCCCGGAGTCCTTCGTGCGGCACGGACAGGGCGGCCGGCTGGTCGTCGATCGGGTCGCCGACCGTGTCGAGCGGAGCCAGTTCCGCATCGTGCCCGGCTTCCTCGACCCCGGCAGGGTGGCGCTGCGGTGCGTCGATCTTCCGGACCACCACGTCCGGGTGAGTGACGGCTCGCCCGTGGTGGAGCCCTACGCCGACAGCGACGAGTACGGCCGGGCCAGCGGATTCATCCGGGACGAGGGGCTCGCCGACCGTGACGGCGTGTCCTTCCGGCTCTCGCACGAGCCGCACAGCTACCTCGCGCACCGCGAGGGCAGGCTCGTCGTGGAACGGCCCAGAAGCCGAGCGGACCGGGAGCGGGCGACCTTCCGACTCCGCTGAGTCGCCCACCACGGCGCCGTGAGCCCTCGTCCGGCGCCGTGGTCGGGTTCCCGCGATCCACGTACGAAAACTCGCCCCCCGCGTGCGTGGATCCCCGGGTGGATCCCTAGGTGGGGTCCACCCGGTTCCGGGGCGGTTTCACCCGGCGGCAGGACGGGAGATGTCGTGCTCCTCGGCCGATCCGTGGGAAGCGCTGTTCGGGGTGGCACCGTGTTCGCCTGCGGCGAGGTCGGCAGCCGCTCGTTCGGTCGCCGCGCGTTCGACGGTGGCTCGCTCGACAGGGAAGGGCTCGACGTTGGAGAGCTCTGTGACGTCTTCGATGGGACGCTCGGTGGTCTCCGTTCCCCGGGTGGGAAAGACCCAGCGGCGGAAGGCCCACCAGCGGAACGCCATACCCAGCAGCACGCCGAGTATCTGGCCCGAGGTGAAGTCCGCGATCTCCTCGACCAGCGGTGTGGTGTAGGGCGTCTGCAGGTGCAGCAGGTATCTGGAGACCCACAGCGGCGCGGCGTAGAGCCCGATCGCGATACCGCTGAACAGGAAGTACAGGCTGGCCTCGTGGTGACGCTCCCTGCCGCCGCGAGTGCGGAACGCCCACTCCCGGTTGAGGACGTAGGAGACGATCGTGGCCACCAGCACGGCCACGACCTTGGCCGTGACCGGCTTCGGGGCGAGCACGGTCCACTTGAGCGCGAAGAAGATCACCGTGTCGATGACGAAGGTGCTCGCGCCCACCATCGCGAACTTCAACAGCTCGCGATATCGCAGCGCCAGCTGCCGTACCGGGCGGGAGAGTTGGGTGAGCACCTCGTCGACTACCGACACCCGACGAGTCTACGGAGTGTCTCCACTGCCGTTCCGCCGCACACGTCAGTCCCCTCCGGTCGAGTGTCACACCTCATAACCCCGGAGCCTCCGGGGTGTCAATTCCTCGCGAGATCGCCGCGCCGGACCGGGGCACGGCCACGGTGGGTTCAGTCCGAGGCTCCGACGTAGGGCAGCCCGTCGAGGAACTTCTCCAGGTCGAACCCGGACGAGTCCTCGTCGTCCGACTCCTCCGGCTCCCGTTTCGCGCTGCCCTCGGAGGACTCCGGCGATTGCGACTCCGGTTCCTCGGTGGCTTCGGCCGGTTCGGGGCCGCTCGTTCCCTCGTGTTCCGGCGTCGGCGGTGTCGGCGTGCTCGCCTCGGATCCCGGGGGCTCGGGAACGGGGGAGTTCTCGTGCGGGGAACCGCCGGACCGTCCCGCGCCGTTTCCGTTCGGTGCCTCCGGGGCGGTACCGGGCTCCGTGCTCGGGTCGGGCGGTCCGTCGGGACCGGAGTCCGAACTCGCCGGTTCCCTGCCGTTCTCGGAGTCCTGCGGGGCACCACTGTCCGAGCCGCCGTCGTCCGACCCGCTCGGCCGTTGCTCGGTGGGCGCCCGGTCCTTCGATGTGTTCCAGCCCTCCGGCGTGTTCCAGTGTTCCGGGAGTTTCCAGTAGCCCGGCAGCCGGGACCACCACGGTTCCAGGGTGACTCGCTCGCTGTCGCGGGCGTCGGACAGTTCGGCGCTGACCGTGATCCGGGTCGGACGCGACCACTCGGTCGCCGACTCGTCGAGCAGTCCCTCCTCGGACAGCGGGCGTGCGGACAGCCAGCGGGAGTCGCACAGCCACACCGCGAATTCGGTGGTCTCGGTGGGCCGCAGGCGCTCCGAGCACCGCACCGTCGAACCCACGCGTTCGCATCCCGAGGGGATCGTCACAGCTCGGGTGCCCTCCGGCAGTTCGAACACCACCCGTGCCGTTCCGGTGGTGTCCCCGGTGTTGCGGGCGTGCGCGCGCACTCGCGAGCCGCTCCAGGGAAACGCCCCGCTCCAGCTGTCCGTCGTGAGCGCTATGCCCGGTTCGGTGCTTGGCTTCACCCGGACACGCACCTCGGCCAGCGAGAGCGAGAGCCCGCCCGCGCTCGTGATGTTCACCGTCACCTCGCCGCTGCGCGCGGTGCTGTCCGCGCGAACCCGGAAGTCCAGCGGCAGCTCCTCGCCTGCCCGCAGCCCGCGTTCGGTGGTGCAGGTCATGGAGCGTCCCTCGGAAGTACAACCGAGGCCGGGACCGGTCCCGTTCGAACCGGACACCGCTGGCTCGGCCCGGAGCGCTCCGTCCGCGCTGTTCCCCGTGCTCGCCGGGACCACCGCGTTTCGCGCGCTCGCCGAACGTGCTGCCGCCCATGCCGGTTCGGTGCTCGCGGCGCCGCTGCCCGGTTGCCCGGCGGCTCCCGAGCCATTGCTCACGCCGGGGAGACGGGCGCTGATTCCCCTCGGCAGCGCGAGACGCACCGTGATCGGTTCGGAGATTCCCGCCCCGTTGTTGCCGATCGTGATGGGCAGCTCCGCGGGATCACCACCCGCGATCAGGTGCACCGGTTGTCCCGGCCCGGACGCAACGAGGTTCGGCTCTCCCGGCTCGGGTGCCGGCTGGGGAGACTTCTCGGGAGGCGGGCTCGGTTCGGGGGAGGGGCGTGGCGAAGGTCGTGGCTCGGAGGGCTGCCGCGTCGGCTGCTCCGGTGCGGGCGGTTCGGGGCGCGGCGGGGGTTGTTCCGAGGTGGGGGGCGCGGCGGCCGCGGGATTCGGTTGTTGGTCACCCGCCGCCAGGCCGAGAGCCACCGCGACGACCATCGCGGCGGTCGAGGCGGTCGTACCCACGATCTGCCGGGGCAGTGAGCTCGCCGCCCCGACAGCACCGGCGGCGCCCGTACCTCCCGCACCTCCGGCGGCGGCGAATCCGGCCGCGGCGGCCGTTCCCGAGTTGCCCGCCAGATATCCCGCCGCGCTGGTGCCGAGGACGAACGGCGCGACCACCAGCCGCAGACCGCCGTTGACGTCGCCCAGCTCGGCGGACAGCGCACGACAGCTCGTGCAGGAGTCCAGGTGCGTGTCCACCTGCGCTGACTCCCGTTTGGACAGCCCGCCCCTGGTCCAGGAGCCCAGCCGCTCGACGGTGGCGCGGCACTGCTGCGACTCCGCCTCGTCGGATTCCAGCTGACCGAGGTGGACCTGCAGGTATGCCTGTCGTAACCCCTCGCGCGCCCGGTAGGCCAGCGCCGAGACGCCGTTGGATGTCAGCCCCAGGACCGGGGCCACCTCGGACGGTGACTCGCCCTCGATCTCCAGGTGCCACAACACCGTCTGCCAGCGTTCGGGCAGCCTGTTGAACGCCTGCGCGGCCAGTGAGCGTTCCAGGCCCGCCACCGCCGTGTCGGTGAACGGCACGCTCACGTCCGCGCCGTCCTCGGCACCCACGTCGGCCGAGTACCGCACTCTGCGCTCCTTGCGGGTGCGGTCGTAGGCCGTACGGCGGACCGCCGTGAGGAGGTAGGCCCGGAACGCCGTGTTCGGCCCGTGTCCGGAACGCAGCCCGGTGAGTACTTTCGCGAACGCCTCGGAAACGAGGTCGTCCGCTTCCGACGAGTCGTTGGCCACCTGGCGAGCCATGCTGTGGGCCGCGACACTGTGGCGCTCGTAGAGCACTCCGTACGCTGCGGTGGAACCTCCGCGAACGGCTTCGATCAGCTCGTTGTCACCCGCGTCCTCGAACTCGTTCGGATCCGTGCCCACGCCGTACGCTCCCCTCGGTGTGTGTCGATGACGGCTCGCGGCGTGTCCGCGGCGTGATCAGCACTGTACTCAGCGGTTATTGTGATCGAACTCTCCGGGTGAACGCTATTCGAATCACCGTCACGGACCACTCCCCGAGGCGTCCCCACGGCGGGGAGTCACCAGAAGGGGAGGAAGAATGGAACCTCCGAGGGAGCAATCACCCGAACAGTCGAGATGTGGCGGGGAATCGAACGACCCCGGAACGTCGCAACCGCGGGATTCGAATCCGGGGCAGCGCGGCTCGAATCCTGGGCAGCTCGGTGCGCGGGCGATCCCGTCCGGTCGCGCGACGAGCGTTGCGGGTGGGGCGGAACGCTACCGCGCGTTGCGGTCCCGGTGGCGTGGCGCGACGCTGGCCTCCGGCTGGCCGTTTCCCGGCGACTGGGCCTGTCCCGCGGTCGACCGGGTGTGCGAGGCCGTGATAATCGGCGACGATCCGGGGGACGCGGTCGATGAACTCGCGGCGCAGCGGGCGGATTCCGGGATCGGGCTGGACGAGACCCTGCGGGACCTGGGAGTGCTGCACGCCGTGCTCTCGCGTGAGGACACCGGCACCGCCCTGGTCAGCGAGGAGTGCGACGACGTCCCCACGTGGTTGCTGCGCCGCGCCGCGCTGGCATGGGCCGACGTGGTCGCGGGCCGCTCGGCGGCCCGGGAGGTCACCGACGCGCTGACCGGGCTGAGCACGCTGTCCTACCTGCGGATGCGGCTGTACGAGGTGTACCGCGAGACCCGGGCCGCCGGAGCCGGGTCGGCAACGTCTCCCGGACGGGACAGCTACGCGCTGCTCGTCGTCACGCTCCGGCTGCCGGGGGACGATCACCGGTGGGCGCGGCTGATGGCGGTGGTGCTGGCCGCCGATGTGCTGCGGGACGTGTTCGACGCCGGTGAAACCGTGTCATTGCTGCGCGAGTCCACACCCGTGGTGCTCACGCGGGACGACACGCGGCTGGCGGAACGCTGTTCCCGCGCCGAGACCGCGATCAACGAGCGCGTGCTGGCCGATCCGGAGCTGGCGCGGGCACTGGACGACTCCGGCAGCGCCGTGCGAATTCGCCGGTCGCCGCTGCCGACCGAGTACTCGGGAGCCTGCGAACTGCTCACCTCGCTCCGCTGAGTCGCTGATCGCGTTGTCGAACCCGCGGCGGGGGAGTTGCGGTGGGGATACCGACGCTCGGTCCGGTCCCTCGAACGGGTAGGCTATCCGGGCTGTGGACCACCGCACTGCAACTCCCGTCGTCGGCATGGTCGGTGGCGGTCAACTCGCGCGCATGACACACCAGGCCGCCATCGGGCTCGGTCAATCGCTGAAGGTGTTGGCGGCCTCCCCGGACGAATCGGCCGCACTGGTCGCGCCGAACATCGAGATCGGTTCGCACACCGACCTCGCCGCGCTGCGCACGTTCGCCGAAGGCTGCGACGCCGTCACGTTCGACCACGAACACGTCCCCAACGAGCACCTGCGGGCGCTCGCCGCCGAAGGCGTGGCGGTGCACCCCGGGCCGGACGCGCTGCTGCACGCCCAGGACAAGCTCGTGATGCGACGCAAGCTGCGTGACCTCGAACTGCCGGTACCCCCGTTCGCGGAGGTCGGCAGCGTCACCGACGTGCTGGAGTTCGGCGCCGCCCACGGTTGGCCCTGCGTGCTCAAGACCGCGCGCGGTGGGTACGACGGCAAGGGTGTGTGGGTGCTGGACACACCGGACGGCGCGCGCCGCACCACCGCCGAACTGCTCGATGCCGGGGCGCCGCTGCTGGTCGAGCAGCGGGTGGCGCTGCGCAGGGAACTCGCGGTGCTCGTCGCCCGCTCGCCGTTCGGGCAGGGGGGTGCCTGGCCGGTGGTGGAGACCGTGCAGTCCGAGGGCATCTGCGTGCGAGTGCTCGCCCCGGCGCCCGACGCCTCCGAGGAGCTGACGCAGCGGGCGCAGGACATCGCGCTGCGCATCGCCGAAGAGTTGGGCGTGGTCGGCGTTCTCGCGGTGGAGATGTTCGAGACCGCGGACGGCCTGGTGATCAACGAACTGGCGATGCGACCGCACAACTCCGGACACTTCAGCATCGACGGGTCGCGGACCTCGCAGTTCGAGCAGCACCTGCGGGCCGTGCTGGACTACCCGCTGGGTACCACCGAGCTGACCGCGCCCGCCGTGGCGATGGGCAACATCCTGGCCGCCCCCACCGAGCCGCGGATGAGCGTGGACGAACGGGTGCATCACCTGTTCGCGCGTTTCCCCGGGGCCAAGCTGCACCTCTACGGCAAGACCGAGCGGCCCGGACGCAAGGTCGGCCACGTCAACATGCTCGGCGAGCGGATGGACGAGGTCAGCGAGCGGGCGCGGCTGGCCGCGCACTGGCTCGCGCACGCCGAGTGGCCCGATGGTTACTCCATCCACTGATGGATACCGTGTTGGACCCGCTCCTCGACGTGGTTGGTTAGCCGGCACGTGAGTCGGCGCCTTGCCGCGTTGGACCGGCTCTTGAGTAGCGACCTACGCGGCGAGCGGCCCGGCCTCGCGATGCATCCGACTCACGCACCGGGGGCAACCGCGCTGCTTGCCCGCATGACGGGTGTGCGGAAGCTGCGGCCCGCGTTGCTCCGGCGCGGCGATTTCGCGAGAAATTGACGCCCGGGCCGAGTGATGGCGGCATCGGTTCGGCGCTGTGGAGCGGAAGCACATGGCGCAAGTCCAGTCGCAGCGATCCGGAGCGCGACTGTGTAGAGGTCGCTTCGGCACTCGACGTGGTTGGTGTGCGGGACAGCAAACGGGGTGATGCCTCGCCGGTGCTGGTGTTCGACCCGTTACGGTGGCGCGAGTTCGTGGCAGCATTGCGAGATGGTTGAGCTCTTCCCCGCGTAACCTTCATTCGGTCCGGCGGCTGCTCTGCTCTTTCCGTGGTAACCGGATCCGATGAGATCCACATCTGAACCGATCCGATGTGGCGAACGTGGTTTTCCGTGTGATTCGGACTTGTTAGAACCAGCGGCGGTCATCGAGTGTTACGAGGTATCGCTGTGAGTGTCGGACGTCCTCCGAGGTTCGCGGCCGTCTCCCCGAATCGGGACGGCCTGCTCCGGCGATTCGCTTCCGTGCTCGACCGACATCGGTGAAACACCGCGTCTGCCGAAAGCGTGAGGAGCGTAAAGATGCTCGGATCCACCAGGACCGCCCGCGCGACGAAACGGTTCGCACTCGTGGCGGTCACCACGTTGGCCGCCACACTGCTGGGTGCGGGACCGGCCGCGGGTCAGGCACAAGCCGCCCCGCTGCCACCGGACCAGGGCTGGCGTTCCTGCGGCAGCCTGCTGATCAACAAGGCGTCGGTGGACAACAGGGGTGACATGTTCAAGGTCAACATGGTCCCGTCGCACGCCCTGCGCGTCCCCCACCCCTCGGTCGGGGTGGCCTGGGGTGATCTGCGGAACTGCGTGAGCTTCCCGAACCGGGACACCCTGCGCCAGCAGTTCGACTGCCACGCCGCGTTCGGTCGCAAGGAGCCGGAGTGGAACATGGAGTCCGACCGTTTCTCCAACCCGGACTGGAAGACGGACAACCCGACGCGGCACAAGTGCAACTGGGGCAGCAGTGACGGTGGCGGATCCTCCTGATCGAAGTTCGCTGTCCTCGGGCCTCGCGGCCCGGGGGCAGCCCCGGACCACCGCAGCTCGTGGTGCGTCAGGAGCGCACCCGACGGCTGGTGAACCAGACCGTCCCCACCACCAGTGCGCATCCCAGCAGCTGCCACCACGTGGGTGATTCCCCGAGCAGCAGCACTCCCCACAACACGGCCAGCACCGGTTGCAGCAGCAACAGGGTGCTGCCGACGCTGCTCGGCACCCGAGGCAGCGCCGACCCCACCACCAGTAGGCCCGTCACCTGTGACGAGAGTGCGAGCGCGGCCAGCCAGCCCAGGGCGGGCCAATCTACCGCCAGTTCCACGCCCTGCCACGGTCCGCCGAGCAGCAGCGCGGTGGCGGCGGCGGAGGCGGAGGCGAGGCAGACCGGCGAGAAGCGGTGCCTGGCGTGTCGCGTACCGCCCAGTCGCAGCAGGAAGAGATAGCCGCCGTAGGCCACTCCCGAAGCGGCTCCCAGCAGCGCGCCGTAGGCGGGGGCATCGCCGAAGGCTTGGCTGTCCGCTACGCCGCCCACCAGCGCAACCCCGGCGAGCATCACCGGTGTGGCCAGCAGGAAACCCGTCGAGAGTCGTTCACGGGTGATCAGCAGCGCCAGCATCGGTGCGGCCAGCACCTGGACGTTGTTGAGCACCGTGGCGATGCCGGTGCCGATGTTGACGATGGACTCACCCCACAGCACCAGGTCCAGTCCCAGGAAGAACCCCGCCAGCAGATCCAGCGCCTGCCACCGGAAAGCCCGGCCGCCGAGTCGGCGCCGTTCGAGCAGTGCCAGCGGAAGCAGCACCGGCAGTGCGAGCAGGCAGCGGTAGAACGCCGCCGTGCCCGCCGTCGTTCCGGACAGCTGCATGAACAGCGCGGAGCCCGACAGGATCGTGGCACCGATCGTCAGTACCAGTCGTGCGTCGGGGGCGCTGGCGCGTTCGGCAGGACGTCGTTCGGTGTCGGGGGTGGTCATGACTTCAACGATGCGGGTCGAAAATATTCAGCACAATCGAATGTTTCTGGTCGGAATTCGGTAGTATCACTTCCGTGTTCAACGTGGAGCGACTCCGTGCGTTGCACGCCGTCGCAGCGCACGGATCCGTGGCGCTGGCAGCGTCGGTGCTGCACGTGACTCCCTCCGGCGTCTCGCAGCAGCTCGCCAAGCTGGAACGTGAGGCAGGACACCAGCTGCTGGAGCAGCACGGTCGCGGTGTCCGCCTCACAGCCGCGGGTCACGTGCTGGCCAAGCACGCCTCGGAGATCCTCTCGCGGATGTCGGAGGCGCAGTCCGACCTCGACGGCCTCAGCGAGGAGATCCTCGGTCCGCTGCGCATCGGCTCGATCTCCACCGTGCTGCGAGCGGTGGTTCCCGGTGCGTTGAGCGCGCTGCACCGCAGGCACCCACGGTTGGAGGTGACGCTGCGCGAGGGTGAGGCCGAGGAGACCCTGCCCGCCCTGGTGGGGCGAGACCTCGACCTGGCGGTGCTGGAGAGCTGGGACCGGCTCCCCGCGCAGCTGCCCGCCGAGGTCGGCTACCGCAGGTTGTGCACCGACACCGCCGACGTCGCGCTGCCGGAGCAGCACCGGCTCGCCCACCGCACCACGGTCTCGCTGCACGAACTTGCCGACACGCCGTGGGTGAGCTGGGCCACCGGGACCGCCTGCCACGAGTGGTTGGTGCAGACCCTGCGGGCCCAGGAGTTCGAGCCGCGCATCACCTGCAACGTCGCGGGGTATCCCACCCAGCTCGAACTGGTGGCCGCCAATCTCGCGGCGGCGCTGGTGCCCAGACTGGCCCGCGACTCGGTGCCCGGCGGAGTAGCGGTGGTGCGAACCAGACCGGTGCTGCAGCGGCAGGTGCTCGCCGTCTGGCGTACCGACTCCGAGCGCCCGGCGATCCGTGCCTGCGTCGACGCGTTGGCGACCGTGACCGAGCAGCAGACCCTGGCGGCACCGCAGGACCACCAGTAGCGGCTCCCCGCTGGTTTCCACCGCCCGACCGAACTCGCGTCCGGGCATCTAGGCTCGCCGGGAAAGCGATTTCGACGACCTCGGGAGGAAGCGTTGGTGGAGTCCGACGAGCGGACGCCGCTGGTGGGTCTGGTGATGGGCAGCGATTCGGACTGGTCGGTGATGCGCGAAGCGGGGGAGGCGTTGCGCGAGTTCGACGTCCCCTACGAGGTGGGCGTGTACTCGGCGCACCGCACCCCGCAGCGGATGCTGGACTACGCGGGCGGCGCGGCCGACCGCGGGATCCGGGTCGTCATCGCCGGGGCGGGCGGTGCCGCTCACCTTCCCGGCATGGTCGCCTCGGCCACCGTGCTGCCGGTGATCGGTGTTCCGGTGCCGCTGAAGTACCTGGACGGGATGGACTCGCTGCTGTCCATAGTGCAGATGCCCGCCGGTATCCCGGTGGCGACCGTGTCAGTCGGTGGCGCCCGCAACGCCGGGCTGCTCGCCGTGCGCACGCTGGCCGCCGACTCGGGAGAGCTCGGTGCGCGACTGCGCGACCGGATGAGCCGGTTCCAGGACGAGCTGGAGACCAAGGTGCTGGACAAGGACTCCGCGCTGCGTGAGCGGGTCGCGGGCGGGGAGTAGGAGAGTCAACCCCGTGCGGAACCGGGAAGCCCCACTCAACCGAGCTCGTTGACGAGGACCGCTTCCTGGGCCGTGCCGATCGGGCCGTAGGTGTCGAACAGCCGCGCTCGTGCCACCCCGATGCCGCTGGTCTCGACGTCCCGCCGGATCTCCATACCGAGCCATTCGCCTGCCAGCTCACGATGCAGGTAGCAGGTGATGTCGGTGTTGATCCAGGGGCCGAACAGCTCGCCTATCGGGCTGGCCGCGCTGATGCAGTCCACCAGGGTGGCGGTGTGCACCAGCGGGGTCATCGGCTCGGTCGGCAACAGCGGCACCGGCATCCGCATCCACACCCTGCTGGCGTCCGGGCTGCTCTGGTCGTCGATCCACCGCACGTCGACCACGTCGTGCACTCCCCAGCGCAACCCGAGTTCGGGAGGGATCAGCGATCCGTCGGCGATCCCGTCCGGGCCGGTGAACGGCGGAACCGACGTGGAGTTCGACCCGTCCAGCTCGCTGCGCCGCAGCAACTGGGCGGTCGCCCGGGTGAGCGTCTCTTCACCCCTGTTCAGCTCCGCTTCGATCACCTGGAGGCGTTTGCCCGACCGCAGGGTGCGGGTCGATACCGCCACGTGTTCGCGGGGAACCGGACGCATCAGGTCGAAGGTCATCCGGGCCACGAACAGCTCGGGATCGGCCGCCGCGCGCTCGATGGCGCGCGCCAGCAGTCCCGCCACCGGCCCGCCCCCGGTCAGTTCGCCCCAGGGGTTGCCCGCGGCCTCGGTAGGGACGAATCCGGTCCCGTCGGTCTCGAACAGCGTCCGCGTCGCATCTGACACACCCTGATGCTACTTGCGAGTAATGCAAATTGCGAGACGTGTCGGATCCGGTTTTGTCGTCCCGTCAGTCCTCTGCGCCCAGCTCCACCGTGATCTTCTCGTCGGAGCGACGTTTGTTCAGCAGCTCGGTGTTCCCGCTCTCCGGCAGGCCGGTGAGCTGTACCAGTGATGCCCGCGCGGACAGCACCGCCAGCAGGCCGTCCACCGCCCCGTCCGGGAGCTTCCAGTCCAGCGTGGAAAGTACCCGGTCCTGTTCGCCGATGCCCGAGCTCGCGGCACTCCGCCGCGCCGCCTCGATCACCTCGTCCACGGTGGAGTCGAACAACGCGGGGGTGTCGCCGGGAACCGGCAGCAGCGGGCTGAACTCGTCACCGCGTATCCGCACCTCGGAGGCGTAGTCCAACACCTTGTCTTCGAGTCCCGCCACGGATCCCCCGAGGGCGTCCAGCCCCACCGCGACGACGGTGTGCGCTCCGCTGCCCTCGGAAACCCGTTGTCCCGGGACGAACGCCGCCTCGGCTCCGGCAGGGGAGTCCGTCACGCGAGCACCGCACCACCAGGCGCCGAGCAGGATACCGGCGGTCTGCCAGTGGGCGGGCAGCCGAACGGCCACCGACATGCCCGGTTCGAGGTCGAGCTCCTCGGTCAGCCAGTTGGCCGTTTTCGCGGCCCAGTTGCCCACCGTGGCGCGGGAGAGCTCGATCCTGCCTCCCGCGGCCTCGTCGTAGTGCGTGATCAGCGGGCGCGCGGATCCGTTGGTAAGCAGGGGTGACAGCAGGGTCGCGGTGACGCTCATGGGGGCAGGCTAACCCACCGGGGCGGGCGCCTACTCGATGTCTCCACCTGCAGCTGAGGGAGTCGCCCCGGCAAGGGAGCCGCTCGCTCTCCGCCGTGCCAGGGCGGGAAGCCGTTGTCAGTGGACGCAGGGAATCCCCTCGGCGGTGATCTCCCGCTGCGTGGCTTCCGCCCGAGCGGTCCGCGCGGCCCGCACGCCGTCCAGCCGTACCAGTGGCTCCCCGGTCATCCGATGCGTCGGTTCGGTCGAACCGGGCCGGGACTGGGATGAACCGGGTTGGTGCTGGGTGGAACCGGGTTGGGACGACGCACCGGGCGAACCGTTGTTCGGGTCCGAAGTGGTCCCGGCGACGTCGTGGCCGAAGCCCGCGACGAACTCGTGCACCCGTTCCTCGTCGACGCTGACGATGCTGCGCCCCGCGGAGTTGCGTGCCGTGGTGTCCTCGACCGGGATGGTCACGAAGCCGATGTCGCCGGAGGCCAGTGACTGCATCCGTCGCACGAAGTCCAGCACTCGCCAGTCGCTGTCCAGCACCACCGATTTGCGGGCCGCGTCCATCAGGTCGCGGAGCTTGCCGGTGTCCGTCAGGGTTCCGCTGGAGAGCACCTTGTCCGCGACGGCGGCCATGAACACCTGCTGCCGCACGATCCGGTCCAGGTCGCCGTTGGGCAGGCCGTGGCGCTGCCGGACGAACGCCAGCGCGTCACCACCGGAGATCGTCTGCTCGCCCGCCGGGAACTCGGCGCCGGAGTTCTCGTCGCTGGTAGCGCGTTTCAGACAGACCCGCACCCCGCCCAGGGCCTTGGTGACCTCGTAGAACCCCAGGAGGTTCACCTCGGCGTAGTGATCCACCCCGACGCCCGTCAACGACTCCACGGCGCTGGTCAACGCGCGGATTCCCGCCCGCTTGGACAGCTTCTCGATCTCCGCCGCGGTGTGGTCACCGGTGGCGCGCAGCTCGTCCTCCCTGGCGGTCTTGGTGAGCCCGTAAATCCCGTTGATCTTCCTGGCCTCCCCGGAGCGCTGTACCGCCGTGTCGCGGGGTATCGAGATGGCGGTGGAGGCCGTTCCGTCGTCGGGCACCCGCAGCAGGATGATCGTGTCCGTGTTCAGCCCGCTGGCCGACTCGGTGCGCAGCATGTCCAACACCTCGTCCGGCAGCGGGTTGCCCTGGGCGTCGGTACGACTGTCGCTTCCCACGAGCAGGATGTCGGTCGCGGTGTCCGCCGGCATCCGCCGGGTCGAGTCACCGGTTCGCAGGTCGACCTTGTTGGACTGGTTCTCCAGCATTCCCAGCGCGGCCCAGCCCAGTCCGGTCCCGGCCAGTGTCACGACCGAGGCGAGCACCAGCAGGGAGCGCATCGTGATCCGGACCGTGCCGCGCAGCACACGGCTGCCGCGGCCACCGGCGGTCGCCGTTTCCCCGACCGAGGTGACGGCCTCGGGAACATGCGAAGCCGCTGCCTCCCCGTCGTTGTCCGAAATGCTCTCCGCCTCGTTCTCCGGGAGCTCCGAGTCCGACTCCGCGTCACCGGCCGCCGCGTCCTCGTCGCGCGGTTCCTCCGACGACGTCGCGTGCGTGTCGGGCTCGTCCACTTGGGTCCTCCTGGAAAGCGGCCGTTTTCCCTTCGGTGGTCACGTCGGGACCGCGACACGCCACATCGCACTCCGGAAAGTGGCGCACACCGAACTCCGGATCAGCGTGTGGAACCGGGAGTCCAAGGTTAACGTGCGGAGACAGCGTCCATGTGAGGATATTTCGATTATCGGTGTCGTGTCGCCGCTGCTCGGCCGATCGCGGCCGGCCCCGGTGTACACCGAAGCAGCTGGGTCAGTTCACGCAGCGAACTCCTCCCGCCGTGATCGGCTGCTTGCCGGTGCTCGGCTCGGTCTCCGAATCCTGCGCCAGTGCCGTGCCGTCCAGCCGTACAGCACCTTCGCCGGTGAACCGGCGGGTGCCGGGGCCGGTGTAGTCGTCCCCCAGATACACCGAGACGGTGCCCGCTGCCACGTCCTCACCCGCTTCCACCGGCACGCCCCCGAGGTCCGATGCAGCCAGCTTCGCGGCCCGCTCGGTCCCGGAGGTGTAGCGCACCACCGAGTCCGACATCATGCTCTCCGCGTTGGCCGCGACCCCGCTGTCGAACCCCTTCTCGGCGAGGTCCTCCAGCACACGTCCGGCCAGGCCCGATACGCCCGAGGCGTTGTAGACGTTGACCTCGGTGTCGGCGCGCAGCTCTTCGGCCTGTTCGGCGTCCTGCCGCGCCTGTTCGCGTTTCCGCTGTGACAGCAGCAGGTTGTCGACGAACCGCTTCACCTCGTCGGGATCGGCGCGCAGCCCCGAGCTGGGGCCGTTCATCTCCACGGGGATGGTGTAGAACTTGATGTCACCGGCGGCCATTCCCTGCATCTGCTTCGCGAAGGACAGCACGTCCCAGTTCTTGTCCAGTGTGATGGAGTCCTGCAACGCCTTGAACAGATCGTTCAGCTTGCCGGGGTTGCTGAGCATGCCCGCCGAGAGCATCTTCTCGGCCAGGCCCGACATGAAAACCTGCTGTCGCGCTATCCGGTCGAGGTCACCCCTGGGCAGCCCGTGCCGCTGTCGGACGAAGGCCAGTGCGTCCCCCTTGGAGAGGGTGTGCACCCCGGCGGAGAAGTCGGCACCGGAGTACGGGTCGTCCACCGCGTTCTTCAGACACACCTTGACGCCACCCACCACTTCGGTGAGTTTGTAGAAACCGAGCAGGTTCACTTCCGCGTAGTGTTCGATCGTCACGCCGGCGAAGTCCTCGATGGTCTCCATCAGGAACTCCTTGCCGGCCTTCTCGGACAACCTGTTCAGTTTCTTCTCGTCGGTGATCCCCTGCGCTTCCAGTTCCTCCCGCTTCGCCACGCGCTTCCGGTTCAGCGCGGAGTTGAGCTTGTTCTCGCCGAACTCGCCCATGTCGACCATGGTGTCGCGCGGGAAGGAGACCGCGCGGGCGCGTTTGCCGTTGTCGGGGATCCGCAGCAGGATCATCGTGTCGGTCAGGTGCCCGCCCCCTTCACTCGCGCGGAGCTTGCGCAGCACCTCGTCCGGCAGCGGGTTGCCCTGGGCGTCGGTGCGGCTGTCGTTGCCGATCAGCAGGATGTCGGTGGCGCCGTCCGGCGAGTCGCGTTCGTTGTTGATGTCGATGTTGCCCCGCAGGCCGGAATCGAGCTGACTGACCTTGCCCCAGCCGTATCCGGTGGTGCTCAGCACGACGAGCGAGAGCAGCAGCACCAGAATCCGGGGAGCGATCCGGGCCCGGCCCCCGCGACCACCTCCCCGGCCGCCTCGCCGGTCCCACACGTCGTTCGGCGGCGGGGGCTGTCGGGGGTCACGCGGTCGGCCCTGTCGCTGTTCCCGCTGGCTACTGTGCGTACTTCTGGTTTCGTGCTGCCGTCCCGCTCGTGCGGCGGAACGCCCCCCGGTCTCGGGCCGCCTGCCGTCAGCGCGGTCACCGGTGTCGCGGGGCCGGCGGGAATCGGGCCTTCCGGCGTGCCCGTTCGGGCCACCCGCTCGTCGTGGCCGGTTGTTCACGCCGAATCCCCCTTGAGTTCCTGAGCGGGGCGGTGCCATCGACGGAGGTCCACCGCCCTTGCTGCTGTGTGTAGGTTAACGCTGATCACGGCAGTACGTGGTTCGTAGCGGGAAAAAGTGGCCTATACCCTTCCGGGTGACGTATAGCGTTCACGTTGGGTTGCGTATCAGCTGAGTTCGCCCGCCGAACCGCATGGCAGACTCGGATGGCCGCCGCGGCCCCGGGCTCGTGCCGCGGACGGAACACCGTGATGGGAAAGGTGCCATGAAAGTCCTGGTCACCGGCGGAGCCGGTTTCATCGGTTCGTACTACGTGCGGCAGCTGCTCACGGGCGGGTATCCGGCTTTCGACGGTGCCGAGGTAGTCGTGCTGGACAAGCTCACCTACGCGGGCAACCCCGAGAACCTGGCCGAAGTGGCCGATCATCCCCGGCTGCGGTTCGTGCGGGGCGATGTCCGCGATCCGGAACTGCTCGCGGAGTGGCTGCCGGGGACCGATGTGGTGGTGCACTTCGCCGCCGAATCCCACGTGGATCGTTCCATCACGGCGGGTGGTGACTTCGTGCTGACCAACGTCGTCGGAACCGAGAACCTGCTGCGCGCGGCGGTCTCGGCCGAGGTCACCAGGTTCGTGCACGTCTCCACCGACGAGGTCTACGGCTCCATAGCCGAGGGTTCCTGGTCCGAGGACCATCCGCTGGAACCGAACTCGCCGTACTCCGCCTCCAAGGCCGGGGCGGACCTGCTGGCCAGGGCCTATCATCGAACCCACGAACTGCCGGTCTGCGTCACACGCTGCTCCAACAACTACGGTCCCTACCAGTACCCCGAGAAAATGATCCCACTGTTCGTGACCAACCTCCTGGACGGCAAGGAGGTCCCGCTCTACGGCGACGGTGGCAACGTCCGCGACTGGTTGCACGTGGCCGATCACTGCAGGGGAATACAACTGGTAGCCGAATCCGGTGAGCCGGGCGAGGTCTACAACATCGGCGGCGGTACCGAGCTGAGCAATTCCGAGCTGACTTCCAGGCTGCTGGAAGCAGTGGGTGCGGACTGGTCGATGGTGCGGCCGGTGACCGACCGCAAGGGGCACGACCGCCGTTACTCGTTGCGCCACGACAAGATCAGCAACGAGCTCGGCTACAGCCCCACGGTCCCGCTGCGGGAGGGGCTCGCCGAGACGGTGGAGTGGTATCGACGGAACCGTGCCTGGTGGGAACCGCTCAAGCACGCCTGACGCCCGAGTGCAGCTCGACGCCCCGGGCTTCCGAGCCCACCGCCGAAGTCCTTCCGTATGTCTTCTCCTGTACGGGGCCCGCCGGTTTTCTCGGCGCGGCAGCGCCGCAACCACCACGTACGCGGCTCGACCACCCGCGAGAGGTCGCGCCGTTCGACTTCGGTGCGGCGTCGATTTCTCGCGAAATCGTCGGGACGGTAGTGCGGTGTGGCCTCGGGTGCGTCAATTTCTCGCGAAATCGCCGCGCGGGGCGCCGAGTCACGTGACGGCTACCAGACCACGTAACCAGGTCCAGTCATGAATTCCGAACGACGAGGAGAAAGTCGATGCCGCCACCCGCACTGCTGATCCCGGGAGGACGTGGCCAGCTCGGCGCCGACCTGGCGGCCTGCCGGGGCTCGGCGGGGTTGCTGCACGCCCCCGGCTCCGCTGAACTCGACATCACCGATTCCGGAATGCTCGCCGACGCGGTCGACTCGTTCGCCGACGCCGCGAGCGACGCGGGGCTGCGGCCGGTGGTCATCAACCTGGCGGCCTACACCGCGGTCGACGACGCCGAGTCCGACCGCGCGACGGCGGAGCGGGTCAACACGCGCGGTCCGGCCGAACTCGCCAAGCTGTGCCGTGACCGCGGGATGCCGCTGCTGCACGTGTCCACCGACTACGTCTTCGCCGGTGATGCCGTCGAGCCTTACGAGCCTGCCGACGAGACCGGCCCGCGCAGCGTGTACGGCAGCACCAAGCTGGCGGGTGAACAGGCCGTGCTGACCGCTCATCCCCGCGCCTGGGTGGTGCGCACCGCGTGGCTCTACGGTGCGCGGGGAGCGAACTTCGTCAGCGCGATGGCCCGGTTGTGCGCCGAACGTGAGACAGTTTCGGTTGCCGAGGACCAGATCGGCTCACCGACCTGGACCGCCGACCTGGCTCGTGGGCTGTCGGAACTGGCCGACTCGGTCGCGCGCAGGGACCAGCCCGCGGCACGGGTGCTGCACTGCACCAACACCGGCAGCGTGAGCCGCTACGAGTTCGCCAGGGCAGTGTTCGAGGAGCTGGGCGCCGATCCCGACCGAGTGCGTCCGGTCGCCACGGCCGATGTTCCGCGACCGGCCCCCAGGCCCGCGTTCTCGGTGCTGTCCGACCGGCAGTGGACCGAGAGCGGTCTCACTCCGCTGCGGCACTGGCGGGAAGCGCTGCGCGCGGCTTTCGAGCGGCACGGTGCCGTCTGGGGCGCGAACTGAGTTCCGTGCGCTCGCGGCCCTGCCACGGTTCCAGCGGTTGACCGGCTCAGGCGGGTGGCACACCCGCCAACGGAGTGCCGAACCGCAGCAGTCCCGGAAGTGCCGCGAGCAGGCAGAATCGTGCCACTCGGCCGGTGGCGGCGCTGGGCAGCCACACCGGCCACGGAACTCGCAGCATCCCGGCCGCGAGAACGACGGCGGCGAACGGTGGCACGCCGACCAGGCCGCTGAGCAGCACCGTGCTCGCACCGCCGACGGGGTGTCGTCGGCACAACTCGCCCAGCCGGTGCGGCCACCGCCACCCCTTGCGGCGGCCGTCGCGGTTCAGCAGCCTCGGCAGCCGTACGGCACCCCGGGCGGCGAGGTAGTGCACCGCCTTGCCCAGCAGCTGCCCCACCGCCGCCACCGGTCCCAGCACCCACCAGGGCGGGCCGTGCTGGGTCAGCACCACCGAAACCAGGTACACCTCGGCGCTGAACACCGGTACCACGGCGGTGCCCGCGCTCATCGCGAACACGCTCAGCGCCCAGAGCACCTTTCCTCCGCGAAGCGGATCTACCCGGTGCCCCACCGAACCGTGCGGACACCCGGGGTTCACTGCTGATCACCTTCGGTGATCCTATCGGGTCCGAAGTCGTCGCGGTGTTGAATGGTGTGAGATCCAGTCAGGACCGCGCCAGTCGATAGGCCCGCATCGTGGCTTCGGCGCACCCCTGCCAGGTGAACCCGGCGGCGTGCTCGCGTGCCGCTTCCCGGGATTCGTGGTCCCCGACCGACTCCACAGCCCGACGCAGTGCCGCGCGCAGTGCCGTGGCACGTCCGTACGGAAACAGGTGGGCGTGACCCGCCGTCACTTCGCGCAGCGCGGCGATGTCGCTGCACACCACCGGAACTCCGGCGGCCATCGCCTCCAGGACCGGTAGCCCGAATCCTTCGTCACGCGAGGGAAGGACCAGGGCAGCGGCGCCAGCCACCACGCCGCGCAGCTCCTCGTCCGGCAGGTAGCCGGTGCGCGTCACCCGCTCGGGAGGCAGCGAGTCCTCCTCTCCCGCGCCGCTCGGGCCCGCCACGACGAGTGGCGGCAGCGTGGGGTCCAGGGCTTCCAGCAGTGTGGACAGTCCCTTGCGCGGGCCGTCCTGGCCCACGAAGAGCAGGTAGCTCGCCGGCAGGCCGTACTGTCGCCGCACCCGCGGGTCCGGCGGTCGCGCCTCGAACCACTCCCGATCCACCCCCAACGGGGTTACCACCGTGCGCCGCGCACTGATCCCGAAACGTGCCACGACACGCTCGGCGACCGCCGAGGTCGGGGTGCACACCACCCTCGCTCGTCGCACGGAGCGGGCCACCAGTCTCTCCCGCCCGTCACCGCTCGCGCCGTTCGCGGATGTGTCCAGGAAGTCGAGATCGTGAATCGTGACGACCCCCGGGGTGCGCGCCGCGGCGGGCTGTACGAAGTTCGTGCCGTGCACCACGTCGCCGTGCCCACCCAGTGGTTCGATCGGCGGGAACTCCGAACGCGACCAGCACGCCGCCAGCAGCCTGGCGGGAAGCGGCGGGCCGATCGCCCTGGTTCCCGCCGGGGCCGCCCCGCGCAGTGCGTACCAGCCACGAGCGGTCAGTCCCAGCAGCCGCACCCGTGTTTCGGGGAGTTCGGCCAGCGCCTCGCTCAGACGGGCGGTGTAGCGCCCGATCCCGGTGCGCGTTCCCAGCAGTGGAGTTCCGTCCAGCACTATCCGCACGTCAGGGGTTTCCCTTGCCACGCAGCCGTTGTCCGGCGACTCGTCGCAGCCTGCCCGCCGCACGTTTGGTGACCTCGCGTATCCCGCCCTGATCCAGGTATTCGCGCAGCAGTCCGACATCGTCGCGCAGCGCCGCGGTCCTCGACGGTCGGGGTGTTCGCGTCAGCGGCGCACTCGCCGGTAGGCGGTCCGGCGCGGGACGCGGATCGCGGCAGAACTCCGTCAACGGTCGCAGCGCCGTCTCCCAGGTGAACCGTTCGCGCACCTCGGCGATCCGCTCCTCGCACCCCTGGATGAACGGTTCGTCGTAGAGCACCCGTTCCAGGGCTTCCGCCAGGGCACCCGGATCCTCGGCGGGGACCACCACGCCGAGCCGCTCGTCCCGCACCAGGTCGGCGAACGAGTCGCCGTCGGTGGTGACGACCGGAAGCCCCGCCCACAGGTAGTCCAGCATCCTGGTGCGGAACGCGAAGGTGGTCTCGACGTGTTCGAAGTGCGTGGTGACTCCGCAGTCGGCGTCCAACAGGTAGTTCTGGCGCTGCTCGTACGGAACCCAGGTCTCGTTGAAGAAGACCTGCTTGTCGGTGAGCCCCAACCGGTCGGACAGCTCCCTGGTCCGGTCCGCCATGCCCATCTCCGGGACGTCGGGATTGGGATGCCGCATCCCGAGGAAGAACAACCGCAGTTCGGGGTGGTGCTCCGACAGCCGGTGCACCGCGTGCAGCAGGGTGAGCGGGTCGAACCAGCTGTACACCCCACCCGCCCACAGCACGATCTTGTCCCCGTCCCCGATGTTCTCCCGCTGCCCGCGGATGCCCGGGCCGGTGCGGTTCGGCGGCCTGTTCGGCAGTCCGAACGGCACCACCGAGATCATCGAGCGCATGGTCGGATCGTCGTCGTAGACCGAGGGTGTGATTCTGCCCAGCGCGGCGAGGTGGCCCAGCCAGAAGTGCCGTTGCCGCTGCGAGGCGCAGAGGAAGAAGTCGCCGCGCCGCAGCTGCTTGTTGAGCACCTCGGTGGTGCCGCGCAGATCCGCGTCCCTGCGCTGCTCGTCGGTGTCCCTGCCCTGCTCCAGCAGTTCCAGGTGCATCGGATCGTAGATGTCGCAGACGACGATCGTGCCGGAGTCCTGCCGCCGCAGCGCGGGCACCATCTCCAGCACGTGCCCCTGCACCACCACGATGTCCGCCCAGTCCACGTGCGACGGCAGGTCGCGCGGTGCGGCGCGCAGCACCGCGAAGTCCGCCTCGGTGGGGGCGACCTCGGCGTTGACGCTGACCAGCCGCACCTCGTGCTCCACGGCGAGCGCTTCCGCCGTGTGCCAGGCCCGGATGGCGGGACCAGCCATCCGCTCGGTGATCGCGTCCCCGGTAAGCACCGCGATCCGGCGCGAGCCCCCGAAGACGGTTTCCAGCTCGAAGGCCTCCACCAGCGCGTCGTGCGCCGCGAGGTAACGCGGTAGCGGATAGGCGGGTTCCATCGCTTTGCGCAGCAGCGGAACCAGGTCGGCGTCCGAGCGGATCCGCTCGCGCTGCTCGACCTCGCGGGCGCGTTTGAACTCGGGCAACAGGTCGACGAACCGGTCGATGGCCAGCACCCCGGCCAGGGCCTGTCGGTCGACGGGGACGGGTGTTTCGTCCTCGCGCGGATCAGCGGGCCTGCGGTCCAGTTCCAACTGGTGCGGATCCAGTTCGCCGCGCGCGGTCGACCTGCGCACGTTCAGCGCGAGCGCTGCGGGCAGCGCACGCGCCAGGGTCGCTTCGGAGACGTTCTTGTACAGCGCGGCCAGGGCGTTGCGTTCCAGCAGGTAGTGCTCGCGTGCCGAACTCACCGCGGCCATCGACTCGTGGTGCCGGTGGTAGGCCACCGAGGCCGGCTCGTAGCGCACCCGCCAGCCGCGCAGGTTCAGCCGCCACCCCAGGTCCACGTCCTCGTAGAACATGAAGAACCGCTCGTCGAACCCGCCGAGCGCTCGGAAGAGCTCGGCGCGTACGAACAGCGAGGAACCGGTGCCGAACAACACGTCGCGGGCGCCGTCGTGACTGCCCTCGTCGAGCTCGCCCGCGTGGCGCTTGTAACCCATGCCGAACCAGGTCAGGCCCCCGTCGACGAAGTCGATCCGGCTGCCCTGCCAATCCAGCACCTTGCCCGCCACGGCTCCCACCGTCGGTGCGGCACGCAGTACCCCGACGGCCGCGCGCGACCACCCCGGATCCGGTACCGCGTCGTTGTTCAGGAACGCCAGCACGGTGCCGTTCGCCTCTCGGGCCCCCAGGTTGCAGCCGCCCGCGAATCCGAGGTTCTCCCGGGACGTCAGCAGTTTCACCCCGTCGAGCGCACCGAGCCGTTCCGCGCTGTCGGCCGAGGTCTCGTTGTCCACGCAGATGAGTTCGAGCTTGTCGGGCGGGTAGTCCAGTTCCCGCGCCGCGTTCAGACAGGTGATGGTGCTGTCGGTGCCGTGGTAGTTGACGGTGATCACCGACACCATCGGCAGCTCGGCACTGTTCCCGGGGTCAGCCACGTCCACCAGACTGCCCTATCGGGTGAGTACCGCTTCGCGCAGGCACCCGGTGTCGGGTATCCGCTGTCCGGAATGATTCGTTCTGCCCAACGCGGCGTCACTCGTCTGGTGTCATGTCGCTGCGAATCGCTCCGTAGTATCCGTACGAGTTCGGAGCACGACCGGGTGAAAGGACGACGGGAAAAGTGAGCACACCTTCCGATCCGGACGAGATGCTGGCCGGTTTCCGGCAGCAGATCCAGGACAAGATGCAGCAGGCACAGCGCATCCAGGACGCTGCTTCGGCCGTGTCGGGCGAGGCGAGCAGTGGGGACGGTTCGGTGCGGGTGACCGTCGACCAGAACGGCAACATGTCCGACCTGCGGCTGGAGGACGGTGCGCTGCGACAGCGACCGGAGCAGCTGTCCGAGGCGATCCTGACCACGGTGCGTTCTGCGCAGGCGCAGCTCACGGACCGGATGCGGGAAGCGATGGAACCCGTCCTGGGGGAGGACAGCGAGACGATGGATTCGGTGCTGTCCGGGATGCGCGACCGGTTTCCGGTGGAACCGGAGCAGGGGGGCGCCGCGTCCACTCGTGGCGGACAGGACTCCGGCGAGGAGCAGTACGACGAGTACGACTGGCTGAACCAGCGCAGGAGGTGAACCTTGGGAGAACAGCGCTTCGGCGTCAACACCGACGAGATTCGCGCGCACGCGCAGCACCTGCAGCAGGTGACCGACCGGATCGGCACGGCGCAGGACGCCGCTGGTGAGGTCTCGCTGAACGGCACGGACGCGTACGGGATTCTGTGCAGCCCCATCCTCACGCCGTTGATCGGTGCGATCGAGGTGCAGGGCATGGCGGCCATCGCGACGGCCAACGCGGCTGTGGAGGCGACGGCCACCGGGATCGAGGGAGCCGCAGCGACCTACGACGCCGTGGACCAGCACGTCTCCGAACTGCTGGAGTCGGTGCGCAACGAGTTGGGGGAGATCTGACGTGAGCCAGGACAATCCGCTGGTGGAGGCGCCGAAACCCCTGGTCAGTAAGGAGGACGGCCTGGCGGTGGTCGATTTCGGGCACGACGCCTTCGCCGCCGCCGACCGAGGGGACTGGTGCGAGGCGGGTATCGATCTGGGCGCGGGAGCGCTGGACACCGTTATGCTCGCAGCCGATCCGTTCGGCACGCTGCTCTCCTCGGCGTACGCGTGGATGATGGAACACGTATCGCCGCTGCCCGAGATGCTGAATTCCATCGCCGGTAATCCGGATGTGGTGCATGTCAACGCGCACACCTGGGCGAGGATCTCGGATCACCTCAAGCAGGCCTCCGAGGAGATGTCTCGGACGGTGGAATCCGACACTTCGGGCTGGCAGGGAGCGGCCGCCGAGACTTACCGCCTCATGGGGGCGGGCGAGGCCACGCTGATCGAGGGAGCGGCACACTCGGCTTCGGCGGTCGGCGCGGCCGTTTCAGGGGCGGGGACCGCGGTACAGATAGTCCGCACCATCGTCCGTGATCTGATCGCGTCCGCGATGGCGGATTTGACGACCAAACTCGTCGAGTGGGCCGCCGCGATGTTCCTCACGCTCGGTGCGGCGACCCCGGCTCTCGTCGCCGATGGCATACGACTGGTGGCGAAGTGGTCGACACGGGTCGCCGAGTGGTTGGACAAGATCGTCAGTTCGTTCAAGAAGCTCGCCCAGATCGTCGAACGTGTCAAACCCGCACTGTCCAAGGTCGACGAAGCGATGCAACCGGTCAAGAAGGCCGGTGGGAAGGTGGGCGACCTCGCGCGGAAACCGGGGCTGCACGACATGAGCTTCGCGGACGAGGCCGTGTTCCACACGGCCCGCAACACCAGCGCGATAACCCCGACCAATGACGATCAGGCGTACGCGCAACATGTTTTCGGTGATGACGAACACGCTGATGCCTAGGTCTTTCCAGTAGCGTTGGCTCTCCGTGTCCTTTTCGGCTCGCTCTCGGAAATGACACGGAGACTTTTCTCGGAGGATTGTTTTGCGCTTGTTGCGCGACCTGCTTTTCCTGTTGCTCGGCGTTTCGTTGTTCTTCGCGGCGATCTTCGTGGTGTTTCCGTACTTCGGAACCGGCGCGGCGGGGACCGAGGTCTCGGCGCGCGGTACTGCTGTCGCGCAGCAGTGCCGCTTCGCGGGGCCGATCGCGAAGTCGAGTGCCCCGAAACAGGAGAACGTGATCGGTTTCGGTTGGATCTGTCGAGCTCGGGTTCACTGGAACGACGGCAGTGTGGAGACGCGCGAAGTGAGCGGTTCACAACTGACCGGGGACGATGTCGGGAACAGGGTGGACGTTGTCGAGCGGCAGATCGACTACTCCAAGGGCAGCGACACGCGTCCGCAGATCTACCGTGCCGACTTCGAACCACACGTGCTCTTGGCGTGGAGTTCGGTCGTGGCTACGTGTCTGTTGGGATTCGTGTTCGCCGCTCTCGGAATTTCCGGGCTGTCCCGGATTTTCTCGAGGAAGGGCGTTCCGGTCGAGTGAGTGGAGTTCGTTCGGCTCGGTCGCTGAAAAACTGGGTAGGAAGAGTTCGGCGTGCGTATTGTTCGTGTTGTCCGTGACGTGTTGCTGATTCCCATCGGGATAGTGTTGTTCCTGTCGGGGATCTTCGTGGTGATCCCGTTCTTCGGCATCATGGTTGCCGGTTCGGAGGTGACGGCTCGTGGTACGGCTGTGGCGCAGCAGTGCCGGTTCGACGGCCCGATCACGGAGTCGGACGCTCCGAAGCGGGGCAACATCGTCGGTTTCGGTTACATCTGTCAGGCGCGGGTGACCTGGCGGGACGGCACCACGGAGATGTGGGAGGTATCGGGTTCGCAGCTCAAGCCCGGCGATGTCGGTGAGGAGGTCGCGGTGGTCCGGCGGGCCATTAAAATCGGTGGTTCCGGGAGCATTGACACTCGTCCTGAGGTCTATCGGGCCGACTACGAGCCGAACAGGTGGCTCGGGGTGCCCGTGATGCTGGCCGTGATGCTGTTCGGGCTCGTGGTGGGAGGGCCCGCCTGTTCCCGGCTCTACCAGACGTTCAGCAGGAAAGAGCCCGCCGTAACCTGATCTCCCGGCCGGGAAGGCGGGCCTCCGTCCCTCACTTCCCGGCCCAGCTCCGCCAGAGGTGGCGGCGATCGACGGCACACGCCTCGGTGATCCTGCGTCGCTGCCGCAGGGTCGTCGGTGTCCGCGCGGCCACTTCCGCCAGCACTCCCAGCCGCAGCGGCACCCGGAAGTTCGCGGCGTCCGGGACTTGTCGCTGTCGCAGTCTGCGCCAGGGCAGCGCGAGGGTGATCGCGCCGAACCGCAGCAGTTCCCGCAGGGCGATCTCCCCAGGCGCACAGCGCAGCAGCGTCAGCAGCCGGTTGCGCTCGTTCCAGCGGTGGAACCGTGCCGATCCGGGATCGGAGGACGAGCCGTGCGAGTGCTCGCAGCTCGCGGCGCTCCGCGTGATCCCGTATCCGGCCAGCCGCAGGCGCCAGGAGGTGTCGGTGTCCTCGTAGTAGCAGAAGTAGTCGGCCGGGATGCCGCCGACCGTCGAGAGCGCCGAGGTGCGCAGCAGGGCTGCGCCGCCGCAGAACCCGAACACCTCGTCCTCCGCCACGGTGTCGGCGCCATACCCCGTGCCGGTCAGCCGAACACCACTGGAGAGCGGCCCCCACCGGTTCCACATCCGGCTCGCCGCCGCACCGGCACCCGGATCGCGGTCCAACGAATCCTCCAGTGTGGCCAGCCAGTCCGCTTCCGGTGCGGCGTCGTCGTTGAGCCAGCCGAAGTAGGGTGTCCGCACCAGCCCGAAGGCGGCCGCGAGACCGCCCGCGTAGCCGAGGTTGCGGGGTAGCCGGAGAACCTCCGGAGCCGAGGGATGTCGGGCCAGCAGCTCGCTCGTGCCGTCGTCGGAGGCGTTGTCCACCACCACCAGCCGGTGGTTCCGCTGCCGGGCGAGCGCGTCCAGACACGCTCCGATGTGCTCGGCACCGCGCCAGGTCACCACCACGATCGTGCTGCGGGCCCGCTCCACGGTCACCTTCGCAGCCTATCGCCTCGGACCGGTCACGGATGTGGTTGGCTGTCGGGCAGCGGTCGGTGAAACGCGTGGACTGGGGGCGGCTGTGCCGGGACTGGTGGTCGTGGCCGAGCAGTTACTGGCACCGGTACCGGGCGGCACCGGGCGTTACACCCGCGAGCTGCTGCGCTCGTTGGCGGCCACGGCTCCGGCCGGGTGGGAAGTGAGTACGGTCGTCAGCTCCGACGGTGATCCGGCCCGCGCCGAGGTCGACGGTGTGGGCGGCCCGGAGGTGTTGCCACTGCCGAGAAGGGCGTTGACCCTGGTCTGGCAGTACGGCCGGTGGCCCCGCGTCTCCGCCGATTCGGTGCACGCCCCTACGCCGCTGTTCCCGCCGGTCGCTTCCGGCCGCGGGTTGGTCGTGACCGTGCACGACACGGTTCCCTGGACCCACCCCGAGACGCTCACCGCTCGTGGCGCGGTCTGGCACCGGCGAGCCGTGTCCAGGGCGGCGCGAAAAGCCGACTCGCTGGTGGTGCCCACCGAGGCGGTCGCCGTTGACCTGCGGCGAAATGTCCCGAGTGCCACGCGGATCGAGGTGATCGGCGAAGGGGTCAGCACCGCCGTGCTCTCCCCCGGCACAGCGGAGGCAGGGGAATCAGGGGAGCCGGCGGAGGAGACGGCGCGTCGGCTGCGGCTGCCCCCGAGATACCTGCTCGCCGTGGGCACGATCGAGCCCCGCAAGGGCTACGAGTGGTTGATCCGCGCGTTGGCCGCGCCGGAGGCCCCGGACGTTCCGCTGCTGGTGGTGGGAGCACCCGGCTGGGGCGATGTCTCGTTGTCGGATCTCGCGGCTCGTCACGGGCTCCCACCCGGCAGGCTCCGGTATCTCGGTCCCGTCGCGGACAGCGACCTGGCCGTGCTGCTGCGCCGCTCGGCCGCGCTCGTGGCACCCAGCATGGCCGAGGGGTTCGGGCTGCCGGTGTTGGAGGCGATGGCGGCCGGAACACCGGTGGTGCATTCCGACGCTCCCGCGCTCGTGGAACTCGCCGACGGAGCGGGCGTCACAGTTCCCAGGACTGACGCGGCCGCGCTGGCGCTGGCACTGCGTGAGGTGCTCGACGATCGACGTCGCTCGGCCGGGATGATCGAAGCCGGCAGGTCGCGGGCGAGGCGGTTCGACTGGCACGAGACCGCCCGCCGCGTCTGGCGCCTGCACACCGGTGCGGCGGATGCCCGGCAACGCCACCGGCATTCCGGCATTCGGTGAGCGATCCCCTCGACGGGTGGGAGCGCTGTCACATTTCGGACTTCGCGACGGTGGATTTCACCATCCCGCCCCAATGACCGATGCCTACCTCCTAGGCTGCTCGCGTGCACCGAGGAGATCCACACGTGCTTATCGACGCCACCGCCGTACCCGCGGACCGAGGTGGAGTCGGCAGATACGTCGATTCCCTGCTCGCCGCGCTGGACACCGCCGGAACACCGATGAGCGTGGCCTGCCAGCCACGCGACGCCGAGCTCTACGGCAGGATCGCGCCGCACACCCGGATAGTGCCGGCCGCCGAATCGGTCGTCACCCGCACCGCCCGGCTCTCCTGGGAGCAGACCACCCTGCCGAGGCTGGCCAGGCGCCTGAACGCCCGTGTGGTGCACTCTCCGCACTACACCGTGCCACTGGCCAACACCAGTGCCTCGGTGGTGACCCTGCACGACGCGACGTTCTTCTCCGACGCGCCGCTGCACTCGCCGGTCAAGGCCCGGTTCTTCCGCGCCTGGACCAGAGCGGCGCTGCGCCGGGCCACGGTTTGCGTGGTGCCCAGCAGAGCGACCTCCAACGAACTCGTACGTGCGGCCGGAGCCGACTCCGCGCGACTGCGGGTGATGTATCACGGGGTGGATCCGGAGCGGTTCCACCCGCCCGCTCCCGAGGAGGTCACCGCCGTTCGGCGTTCCCTCGGTCTGGGCGATCAGCCCTATGTGGCCTTTCTGGGAGCGCTGGAGCCGCGCAAGAACGTCCCGGCGCTGATCCGCGGTTTCGCCCGCGCGGTCGCCGACCGCCGCGATTCCCCCGCTCTGGTGCTGGCAGGACAGGCCGGGTGGGACACCGATGTGGAGAACGCGCTCGAATCGGTGCCGCACCGCGTTCGGGTGATTCGTGCCGGTTATCAACCGTTCGACCGATTGGCCGGTTTTCTCGGCGGCGCGGCCCTGGTGGCTTATCCGAGCATCGGGGAGGGGTTCGGGCTTCCGGTGCTGGAAGCCATGGCCTGCGGTGCGGCCGTTCTCACCACCCGAAGACTCAGCCTGCCGGAAGTGGGCGGAGACGCGGTGGCCTACTGCGGTGTGGCGGAACGAGGGATCGCGCACGGAATAGCTGAGCTGCTCGACGATCCGGTGCGTCGTTCCGAACTGTCCAGCGCGGCGCAGCAGCGTGCCAAGGAGTTCACCTGGGCCGACTGCGCGGACAGGCATCGCGCCGCCTACGAGCACGCCGAGTACCTGCACCGGCGCAACCGGTGAAACCGCTGTAGCCGGTGAAACCGCTCCGGGCCGACGCGCCGTGCGGTGCGGTCGCGACCGAGTCGTCCCGGACCGCGCGTCCCGGTCGGCGGCTCCCGGGGCCGATCGGTTCGGCGCCATGCGTGAGAATGACGACGTGCGCGACTCCCACAGTTACGGCGAGGGGCTCGCCGTCGTCACCGTCACCTATTCGCCCGGCAACACGCTGGACCGTTTCCTGGAGACCCTGCCCAAGGCGACCGATCGGCAACTCAGCGTGATCCTCGCCGACAACGGTTCCACCGACGGCTCCCCGGAGCGCGCCGCGCTGCGCCCAGGTGTGGAGCTGGCGAGGATGGGCACCAATCTGGGTTACGGCTCGGCCGCGAACCGCGGCATCGCCGAGTTGGGCGACGACATCGGTTGGGTGGTGGTCGCCAATCCCGACGTCGAGTGGAGCGCGGGCAGCCTCGACGAGTTGCTGGCGGCCACCGAACGCTGGCCGCGCGGCGGTGCGTTCGGCCCGTTGATCCGGGAACCGGACGGCAGCGTCTACCCCTCGGCCCGCTCGTTGCCGTCACTGGGACGAGGTGCCGGGCACGCCCTGCTGGGCGGGATATGGCCCGACAATCCGTTCAGCCGAGCCTACCGGCAGTCCACCGACAGCTCCGCCGAGCGCACGGCCGGGTGGTTGTCCGGCTCCTGCCTGTTGCTGCGCCGAGCCGCGCTGGATTCGGTGACCGGTTTCGATCCGCGCTACTTCATGTACTTCGAGGACGTCGACCTCGGAGACCGGTTGGGCCGAGCGGGCTGGCTCAACGTGTACGTGCCCGACAGTGAGGTGACGCACATCGGTGGGCACGCCACCGCCCGTTCCTCGGGACGGATGCTGCACGAACACCATCGCAGTGCCTACCGGTACCTCGCCGACCGGAATACCGGGCCGACCAGGGCGCCGTTGCGGGTCGCGTTGCGGGCCGCGCTGGGCGCACGCGCCCGGTTCGTCGCGCGCAACTCCGACCGGTCTTGATCGAGTGGGCCTCTCGGCCTGCCAGGCGGTGCGGGTGGCGGAACCTCTCGCACGGCTCTCGCTGTGGGTGCCCCGACATCGGGTAGGTACTACACAACGTCGGGGGCGGCGATTTCGCGAGAAATCGACGCCGCTGCGGGGACCCCCGCGACGATGCCGATCGCGAGGGTGGTCGGAGTTCGGCTCGGGAGCGCTGCGGCGTACGACCGTTCGGTGAGCTTCTTTCCCGAGCGAGGGGTTCTGCCGGGACGCCGAGTCAGTCGAACCGCTGTGGACCGCGCCTGGGATCGTGCTGGTAGGCGGCGTTGTCGATCCGGTGCGGTGTGGTGGGAGAGTCGGAGTCGTAGGTAGGCCAGGCCCGCTGTTCGGCCGCGGGCTGCTCGGCTGTTGGCTGTTCCGACGGGGGGTACTGCTCGGGCCGTTGCGGCTCCGGCTGCCGGGTGCTCTCCTGCTCCCCTTGTCGGGGACCCTGGTCCCACTGGTTGGGCTGTTCCCGTCGGGGGTTCTGCTGCTCCTGCTGGTTGCTCCGCTGCTCCCGCTGGGAGGACTGTCCCGTCGAGTCCGGGATGAGCTGAGTGGAGTTCGGATCGTCCCGCTCCACGTCACGCACCGAGTCGCGCGGGATGCGCACGGTCTGCGCCGCGTCCATCGGTGAGGTGGCGCTGTCCGGTGTGACGACGAACGCTCCTCGTGCCCGCGCACGAGCAAGTGATTCGTCGGCTCGGTTGCGGGGGTCCATGGGTCCCTCTCAATGCTGGCCGGTGGATTTTCAGCCGCAGCGTGGCCCGTCCGTCCGGTGGATTAGCCGGTCCCGAGTCGGCCGACCTCACGGCTCGACCCCGTGGTGGCAGGTCCATCGTGACAGAGTGTTCGACACCGCGTGGTTTCGCATTGGCGGACCGTGCCGACCAGGGGCGCCATGCCAGGTGGGTGCTGCTACTGCCAGAGTATTCCTCATGGATTCCTACGTCAGGGTGATGAGTTGGTCGAATTCGACGACCGAACGAAGTCGCCGTGTCGTAGTCGACGATCACCCTTGCGAGTCGTATCGAGCGGACCCTCGGTCCGGGGAGGTGCATGGCGATGACGAGTCCCGACGACCACGCGCCGACGAGCGGTGCGGAGGCCGTGGTGCTCGTGGGGGGCCGAGGCACGCGGTTGCGTCCGCTGACCCTTTCCGCCCCCAAACCGATGCTGCCCACTGCCGGAGTCCCGTTCCTGACCCACCTGCTCTCGCGGATCCGGGCGGCGGGGGTCACCAGGGTGATACTCAGCACCTCCTACCGGGCCGAGACCTTCACCGAGTACTTCGGTGACGGTTCCGGCATGGGGCTGGAGCTGGAGTACGTGGTGGAGCACGAGCCGCTGGACACCGCCGGTGCGATCCGCAACGTGGCGGACCGGCTGCGGGAACCCGATGTGCTGGTGTTCAACGGGGACATCCTCTCCGGCGTGGACCTGCCCGCGCTGCTGGGCGAGCACCGCGCGGATGCGGCCGACGTCACACTGCACCTGGTCAGGGTGGACGATCCCGGCCGGTTCGGCTGCGTGCCCACCGACGAGAACGGCAGGGTGACCGCTTTCCTGGAGAAGACGCCGAATCCGCCGGTGGACCAGGTCAACGCGGGGTGTTACGTCTTCCGGCGTGAGGTGATCGACGGGATTCCCGCCGGCCGTCCCGTCTCGGTGGAACGCGAGACGTTCCCGGGGCTGCTGGAGTCCGGAGCGCGGTTGCACGGGTACGTGGACTCCAGCTACTGGCTGGATCTGGGGACGCCCGCCGCTTTCGCACGCGGCTCGGCGGATCTGGTCCGGGGCGTCGCTCCCACGGAGGCGCTCGACGGCAGGGTGGGGAAGTCGCTGGTGCTGCCCGGTGCCTCTATCGCCGACAGCGCCTCGCTGCGTGACGGAACCACGGTCGGTGCGGACTGCGTCGTGGCCGAACGGGCCGCGCTCTCGGCGGCCACGCTGTTCGACGGGGCCCGGGTGGACGCCGGTGCCGAGATCACCGACAGCGTCGTGGGGGCGGGCGCCGTGATCGGGTCGGGCACGGTGCTGCGTGGTGCCGTGGTCGCCGACGGTGCCGTGGTCGGCGCGGGCTGCGAACTGCTCGAAGGCGTGCGCGTCTGGCCCGGCGTGGAGCTGCCCGCGGGCGGGGTGCGCTTCTCGCACGACTGCTGAACTCCGGGGCGACGTGGTTGAGGCCCGCTTGCCGTTCCGGAGCCCTTCGTCCTTCATCGTCGATGAGTTCGTTTCCGACGGGTTGACTGGCCTCTCGAACCACACAGTGGTACGTGAGGGTTCGGGTGTAGCCGAAACCACCTGCCGGTTCGCCGGGTTCCGTTCCGGTCTGTGCAGGAGAGAGGCTCAGTGCTCCGGTCGGTTTTAACTCAAAAAAACATACTGTTAGGTATTTTTTTCTTGTGGTTCATCTTCGGGTAACTCTTGACGTCGGGTCGTGCGCGGAGTGCCTGTTATAGCTGTTTTTTGCTGCTAATTCCGCTGACTTGCGGTGTCGACGCAGGCTCGCGGGGCGCTCTTCGCGACCTGCTGAAAGCTGTAGTAAATAGTGATTTATATCACGTTTTTTTGTCTTGAACAAACAAACCGAGCGGTTTTATTTTTGTTGAGGCGGTGCGGCAGCCGGAAACCCCGGAGGCGGCCGCGAGGGAGCCCGCGGTAACGGGAGCGAAGCCCGTTCGCCCGTGGAGCCCACCGGACGAGCGATGGGGGACTGATCCGCTCCGTTACCTGTCTCGCCCGTGTTCGCGGGTCGAGCGCGTGCGGGGTGATTACCCCGTGATCGGACAGTTGTACGAATCGACTTTCAACGGATTGTGAGCTCTCGATGTCCATTCCCACTGTCAATCCAACACCGACGAGCATCACCGCCGCGTTCGACCTTCCCAAGCCCCCGGGGGTCAGCTGGCGAGTCCGGTCCCAGCAGGTGGTGGATTACGAAGTGAGCATGACCCGTGGACTGCTGTCCACATCGAACTCCACGTTCGCCCATGCCTGCGGTGCCGATGGAAAGCGCAGGACTCGTTGTCTGGTGGTGGTGGATGATGCCGTGGAGCAGCTCTACGGCGAACGGTTACGTGCCTACTTCTCGGCTTGGCGGATAGCACACAATTGGAGAGTCGTCCCCGGCGACGAGAACACGAAGCAACTCGACACGGCTCTCGGGCTCGTGGACGACATGAGTTCGATGGGCATACTCCGCCGTGCCGAGAAGATCGTGGCGATCGGCGGCGGAGTGGTGCTCGACGTGGTCGGTATGACCGCGAGCCTGTACCGCCGAGGTGTTCCCTACATTCGGGTTCCCACCACTCTGATCGGCCAGGTCGACGCGGGAATCGGCGTCAAGACCGGCATAAATCACGGGCAGCACAAGAATCGACTCGGAACGTACTGTGCTCCGGAAACGGCTCTCATCGACCCCGAGTTCCTGCGCACCGTGGATCGTAGGCACATCAACAACGGGCTGGCCGAGATCATCAAGATGGCACTGATCAAGGACTCCCAGCTGTTCGATCTGCTCGAAGCCACCGTCGCGTCGATCGATCCGGAAACGCTCGCCGACTGCGGTCCGGCCGGTGGTGAGATCCTGTCCCGCTCGATCGCGGGAATGTTGGACGAACTCGAGCCGAACCTGTGGGAGAAGGTACTCGAAAGGGCCGTCGACTACGGCCACACTTTCAGTCCCTCGCTCGAACTCCGTGCCGACCCTCCGCTGCTGCACGGGGAAGCGGTGGCCGTGGACATGGCCATCTGCGTCGCTTTGGCCCGCAACCGCGGCCTGCTGTCGGAGCAGGATGCCGACCGGGCACTCACGCTCATGAACGCGGCGGGACTGCCGCTCACTCATCCCGTATTCACCGCGGAGTTGTTGGAACGTGCGCTGGAGGACGCCGTCAAACACAGGGATGGCTACCAGCGCATGCCGCTGACGGCAGGTATCGGTTCAGCGGTGTTCGTGAACGACATCACCGCCGACGAGCTGCAAGCGGCGTTGTCGTTCGTGGCCCATCGGGATCATCGAGCGGCTGACTCGGATGTGCTGGAGAGCGCGCGATGACAGTGCCGGAGACGTTCCAGGACGAACATACGGGCGCCGCGAGTGCCGCGCGTGAGGCCGTGGTGTTCGACATCGGTGGTACTCACTTCCGGTGTGCCCGTTGGTCTCCCGAATCGGGAGTGCGTCGGATGTGGTCCAAGCCTTCGCCGAGCGTTCTCGTTCACCCGGACGCGGGCGCCGACGAACTTCGAACGCGGCTGATCGACGAGATATGCGCCGGGGTGGGCCAGGAAAAGGGCACCACAGCCGGTATCTCGTTGGGAGCGGCGCTGGATCAGCGCAGTGGTGTGGTATATGCTTCCGCTCCGCTCTGGGGTGACAGCGTGACTCGATTCGACCTGCTGGCCGGGTTGCGAGAGCGAAGGCCGGACGTCGATTGGCACCTGGTCAACGACGTGACAGCGGCACTGCTCGGACTGGGGGAGACGCCGCGGTTCGACGGGTTTCGTCGGCTCCTCCTCGTTACGGTGAGCAGTGGTATCGCGTGCAGGCTGGTGGATCGTCGACTGCGAACCATCCCGGTCGACGTCTGCGGTCTCCAGGGGGAGATCGGTCATATCCCCTCCGGCACCACTCTCGCGGGAAATCGGGTGGAGCTGAACTGTGACTGCGGGAGCCCGGACCATCTGGCCGCGTTCGCCTCGGGGCCCGGGATCCGCCGGCTGGCCGAACGACTCCGCGAGCTGGAACCGCGGCGCTGTGCCGTCTCACCGCTGTTCGACGAGGACATCGAGTTCGAAAGTACGTTCCGCCGACTCCTGGACGACGATGATCCGCTCGCCCGGGAGATCCTCGACGCGGCCACGTCGCCGTTGGCGGATGTACTGCGAACCGCCTGGTGTCTGGATCCCTCCATAGATCGGATCGCGCTCACCGGGGGAGTCGTGGACGGTCTCGGCGAGCACTATCACCGCGCGCTGGCTGAGCGGTTGACCAGGGACGGTGTTTACCTGACGAGTCGATTTCACCCGGAATGGCTAGCCGAGCGCCTCGTGCGCTGCGACAGTTCCGAGGCCGATGGCCTGGTGGGAGCCGGTGTCGCCGCGGTCGGATCCGGACGTTCGGCCAGGATCGGGGTGGAATCGTGACGGGAAACGCACAACCCCGCAACAACGCACTCGTCCGAGCGGGAGCTCGCGTCACGGTACGGCAACGTCCGACCCCGGTCCCGGCCGCGGGCGAGTTGGTGGTGGCCACCGAGGTCGCGGGACTCTGCGGCACCGATATCCAGATACTGCGCGGTTCCCGGAAGGAATCGGCCTCCGTGCTGGGGCACGAAGGGATAGCGACGGTGGTCTCGGTCGGAGAGGGGATCCGGGACTCGTTCTCGCCGGGGGATGCTGTCGTGATCAACCCCACCCATCCGAACGATCCGGGTTTCCTCCTCGGACACAACGTGGACGGGTTGTTGCAGCGACGGACCCTCGTGCCCGCCACCGCGACACGAGCAGGCCTGGTCCTCGGACTGGATCAGCGCCCCGAAGCTGAGCTCGCCGCGCTGGTGGAGCCACTGGCGGTGGTCAACTACGCGCTACGGGCGCTGAGCCGGTTTCGGCCGTCGACACTGCTGGTGGTCGGGGACGGAACCATCGGGCAGCTGGCCGTTCGCTCAGCCGCAAGATGGGCGACGACCGTGAAGCGGACCGTGTTGGTGCACCACGGTGAATCGGGCAGGCAGTGGACACTGCGCTCCGGACTTCCACCCGATGACTCTCTCGTGGACGGCGAGGATATGACGGGGGTGCTGCACGATGGGCCGGTCGGAGTCCTGCTGGCCACCCCGCGGGAGAGCACGGGGCCTTGCCTGGAACGAGTGCTGCGTTCCGTCGGGGACGGTTCGGTCATCGACGTCATCGGCGGAGTACCCCCCGGACTTACCGTGAAAAGCCTTCCCGGAACCGATCTAGCGGGAATCCGGGCGGCGAACCTCGCCGGGCGGCCCGATGTCCCCTTGACTGTCGAACGCACCGCGACAACGGGAAGTCGGATCAACTTGTTCGGCCATCGGGGGGTGTCCAACGCTCACCTCGGCACGGCTGTCTCCGAACTGGTCCGCAGCCCGGAGCGATACCGGGAGCTGATCACCCATATCGGGGATCTCGAATACGCGTCACGAATCATGAGCGACCTCGCTTGCGGCAACGAACGAATCGCCGAGGGCCGAAGAATGATCAAGCTGGCTGTCCGGATGTCACCGACCTGTCGAAAAGGAAACGACTGATGACGCAGTCCGATGACGAATCCCCCGCAGGGAAGCGCGCCCTGGTTGTCGGCGGCTCCACCGGTATCGGCAGGGGAATAGCCGACGCCTGGGCCGCCGAAGGAATGGATGTCGTCGTACTCAGCCGAAGTGAACCCTCCGATGCGTCGAGCTCGAACCTTCGCTGGGAACCGTTGGACCTCCTCGATGCCGCGAAGACGAAGGAGCGGCTCGCCGACCTCGCGGTCGATCCGTTGTGGGCGGTGTGTTTCTCCGCCGTCGACTACGGGGCGAAGCGCGCTCCGCTCGGCGAGGTCACCGAAGCGGAATGGCGAACCCAGTTCGAGATAAACCTCCACGGGCTGTGGCTGACCCTGAGCGCGACGCTGCCCGCGTTGCGTGCCTCAGCTCCGGGGCTCTTCGTGGGGGTTTCCTCCGAAGTCGTCCACAATGCCGGACCGATGCGGTCCGGCTACGCCGCGACGAAGGCGGCAGGGGCGGCCCTGCTCGATTCGGTTCGGTTGGAGGAGAGCACGGACGAGATCCGGATCGTTCAGGTGTTGCCCGAGGGGATGGTGGACACCCCCGGCATACGCCGCAGGCGGTCCTCGGATTTCGACTTCAGCTCCTACATGACTCCCGACACCTTCGCGCCGCTCGCCGCTGAGCTCGTGCGAACCAGGGGAGTCGAATTCCAGGGAGACAGCCTCGTGGTCGGTTCCGGAGGCGACTGGCGCTCGCTGTCCTCGGGGGCTCCCGTCTCGCAGAGTCGGAGAGCGGGATCGTGACCGGCGGGAATCCAGCGATCGGGCTGGCCGAGTGGCGTCTGCCGGTTCGTGGGGCCGAAGCGGTCGAGCTGGCCGCCTCCTACGGTGTCCGGGGGATCCAACTCGACTTCGGAGGTTCGGGGCGTGGGGTGCCGCTGGACACCCCCGGCAGGGCGCGCTCGCTTCGCCGGGAAGCCAACGGTTCGGGAGTCGAGTTGTTGGCGGTGGCGGGAAACCTGCTCAACGACATCGGCCTCACCGCGCCGGAGAGAAGCCGGGCGGCACGGAGTGCCCGCGGCGCGGTGATCGCGTTGCTCGACTCGGCCGTGGCTCTCGGCGTGCGACTGGTCCTTGTGCCGAGCTTTCGTGCCAGCACGATCGACGGTCCGGAAGCGTTGGATCGGACGGTCAGCGTACTGCGGTGGGCGGCCGAGGAGGCTCGGACCCGGAACCTGGTGCTGGCCAACGAGAACGTGCTGTCGCCCACGACGGCGGTCGAACTGTTCGAGCGGGTCGGATCGGACTCGTTCAGGCTCGTGCTGGACACCGGGAACCCGGACGTGGAAGGGACGGACGTACCGGGACTCGTCCGAACCCTGGGGCCGCGTATCGCGGACCAGGTTCACCTGAAGGACGGGCCGCTCGGACTCGGAGACGAGTGGCGTGGTTCCGGAGAAATCCGCTCCACTGAACTGTCGCGCGCATTCGCGCGAAGCGGGGTGTCGGTGAACTGGCTGATTCTCGAGAACGACTATCGCGTCGCCGATCCCCGTGTGATCGGCCTCGATGTAGCGGCCGCTCGTCGGTTCGCGGATCGGATTGTTCCAACGAAGACCGGAGACAGCGGGTGATGCACGTGTTTCTGAATTTCTCCGCCCTGTTGTTCGACATGGACGGTACATTGGTCGACTCAACGGTCGTGGTCGAACGCACTTGGCGACGTTTCGCCCGTAGGCACGGAATCGACGCCTCGGAAGTGCTGGCCGACGCGCACGGGCGCCCCACCGGTGAGACCGTGCTGCGTTTCGCCCCCGACGGGGCGGACGTGGCGCGTGAGACCGCGACCCTCGTGGCCGAGGAAGTCGAGGACATCGAGGGTGTGGTTCAGGTGCCGGGGGCGGCGGAGTTCCTCCGCCACGTTCCCGAATCCCGCATGGCGGTGGTTACTTCAGCCAGCCGCGAGCTGGCCGTACGGCGGATGGAGGCAGCGGGAATACCACTCCCGAACGTACTGGTGACCGCCGACGACATCTCCTCCGGAAAACCGGACCCCGAGGGATACCTCAAGGCGGCGGAGCTGCTGGGAGTGCCGCCGTCCTCCACGGTCGTGTTCGAGGATGCCGAATCCGGCCTGTTGGCAGCGGAGGCGGCCGGCACGACTCCGGTGGTCGTGGGATCCCACGACCGCGCCTCCGCCGCGGGACGTATCGGAATAAGGGATTTCCACGCGATAAGTGTCGCCGGTTTCGACGAGGACGGGCGGGTCGGAATATCGTTCGAATGATTACTCGATTCATGCCTGTTCGGTTCCGCTGAGTCGGACCGATCGCTGCGGTAGGTGACGATTCTTCGCATGGATCGGTTCGTAAACCATTTGTGGGGAGACATGACTCAAAAAACACCTTCCGGTCGGCTGTCGACCGCCACGGTTTCTCTCGTGTTGGAATCTCCGGGACGGCTCGCGCACCGCAGTTTGCCAGTGCACGAGCCCGCGCCGGGCCATTGTCTCGTCGCGGTGGAACACGTCGGTCTCTGCGGCACGGATCTGGGTTTCTACACGGGTACCAGTAGTTACCTGCACACCGGTCGCAAGAGCTATCCGTTCGTACTCGGTCACGAGTGGAGCGGAGAAATCGTCCTCACCGGCGAGGGCGTTACCGGCCTGCGGGAAGGCGATCGGGTGTCCGGGCACAACTTCAGACGTTGTGGAAGCTGTGCCGTTTGTGCGGCGGGCGGGACCTTTCACTGCCCGTACCGCACCGAGATGGGGGTTGTCGGCGAGGAGCCGGGCGCCGCGTCGGAGTATCTCTCCGTGCCCGCCGAGACGGTCCACCGGATCCCGGACGGAGTAGACAATCGTGCTGCTGCCCTGCTGGAGCCGTGCTCCGCATCGGTACACGCCCTGCGACGGCTCGCGATTTCCGGAGCGGACAGCGTCGCGATTCTCGGAGCCGGAACACTCGGCTTGGCGGCCGCCCAGTTGGCCGTTTCGCGAGGTGCGAGTGTGACGGTTCTCGACCCCAATCCCCGGCTCGCCTCCCTGGCAGCCGAACTGGGGACAGACCGCGTCGCGGCTCCCGACGAGGTGCGCAGCGGTAACTACGACGTGGTTGTCGAGGCATCCGGTGCGAGCGAGGCGGTGCGTCAAGCGATCCGGCTCTGCGGCCAGAACGCCCGGTTGGCGCAACTCGGTACGCCCCACGGGCCGGTCGATGCCGTCCCCGTCGACGAAGCGGTGGGGAAAAACCTGGTGACGCACAATGTTCTGTCCGGAGCGGACCACTGGCCGCAGTTACTGGAAGAGGTCGCTTCGGGAAATCTCCGGTTGGAACCGATGATCGATCGAGCGTTCTCTTTTCACGAAGCGGACAAGGCATTCGAAAGACTGAACGACAGCGGGCGGGACCGCCCGAAGGTTCTGCTGAATATCCGTTGAAACGTATCTCACGAACGGGGATGAAATGCGTGCGGTAAGAATCGAGGAAACCGGGGGCCCGGAGGTTGTCGGCGTCGAGCGGGTCGAGGCCCCCGCTGTCGGTGCCGGTGACGTTCTGATCGAGGTGGTAGCCGCCGGGGTGAACCCGATAGACGTGGCGACGCGAAACGGCACGGTGCCGACCGACCTCCCGGCCTTACTGGGGTGGGACGTCTCCGGGACGGTACGCGATGCGGGGAAGGACGTGACGCGGTTCGACGTGGGGGATCCGGTCATCGCCATGTCCGCGCAGGCAGCCACCGGACGGGGAACCCACGCCGAGTACGTGGCGCTGCCCGAGAGTCTCCTGGCGCCCGCACCACGTGAGCTCGATCAGGTGGAAGCGGCTGCCTTGCCGTTGGCGGGACTGACCGCTTCCCAGACCGTGGCCGAGCTCGGTTCCCCCTCGAACGGAGCGGAGGAATTGCTGGTCGTGGGGGCACAGGGCGCGGTAGGCAGCCTCGTGGTTCAACTGGCCCGGCTGAACGGCTGGCGGATCTCGACTTTCGTGCGGCCGAGCGACGTGACCCGGAAACCGCCCCGGGGTGTGTTGCGGCAGTACTCCGAGGAACACCCACCACCTCCCGCCGGTTTCGCCGCGGTCGTCGACACCGCTGGAGTCCCGGAACACCTTCGGTCGGTGTGCGACGAGGGGAGATACCTCACGACGACACCGTTCGCGCAACCGGAACCGAGTCGAGGAGTGCGGATCGTGCTGATCGGTGTGGAGCAGGACGGTGACGAACTCGCCCGACTCGGAACTCTCGTCGACGAGGGAATTGTCGAACCGGGTAAACCCTCGGCTGTCGTCGACTTCGAGCGAGCAGCTTGGGCACATCGGACACTCGAAAACGGTGGAACCAGGGGAAAACTGATTCTGGTTCCCTGAGAACCCCGGGTGGGATTCCTGGAATTACTACACGAAAGAAGTGAAAGTATGACGGTTGTGGAAGAAAAAGCCAAGTCGGAATCGGATCGACGTAGATCTCGATTACCCTCCTTGACCGGGATGCGTTTCCTCGCGGCGCTGGCGGTTTTCGGGTTCCATTCTTCACTGCAGATACCCGCCAATTCGGTGTTCGCGCACGACGGGGTGGCCGACACGTACCAGAAGATCATGTCCCAGGCCGGTGCGGCGGGCGTCACGTTCTTCTTCGTGTTGAGCGGCTTCGTGATGACCTGGTCGTACAAGCCGCACGACCGCAACGTGGATTTCTGGCGCCGCAGGCTGGTCAAGATCTACCCGAATCACGTGGTGACGTGGGCTGTTGCGCTGCTGCTGTTCGCGGCCGTCTACACGCACCCCTACCAGGCCGTGGCCAACCTGTTTCTCGTGCAGGCGTGGATCCCGGAGTACGACACCTACCTCAGCGTCAATCCGCCGAGCTGGTCGTTGTCCACCGAAGTGGCCTTCTACCTGCTCTTTCCGCTGGTGTTCGCGGTCGCGCGCAAAATTCGCGAGCAGTATCTGTGGTGGTTCGTCTGGCTGACCGTGGCGTTGGTGGCGATCACCGCCCTGGTGGCCTACGTCCTGTTGCCGGAGCATCCGCGTCCACCGGACGGCCTCCCGATCTCCACTTACCAGTACTGGGTGAACTACGTCTTTCCGCCGCTGCGGTTGTTCGATTTCTTCCTCGGCATACTGCTGGCCCGCATCGTGCTGGCCGGAAGGTGGGTGCGTGTCGGGATCGGTCCACTGGTGTTGGCGCTGCTCGGTTGCTATACCGTTTCCCTGTTCGTGCCCTACCTCTACGGTATGCGCGCGGTGTGCATCGTTCCGCTGGCACTGCTGATCCCGGCGGTCGCGACGTCCGATGTTCGAGGTGAGCGTTCGTTCCTCCGCGGCCGCACCATGGTATGGCTCGGTGAGATCTCCTTCGCCTTCTACCTGGTGCACGCCATAGTGCTCGTCACGGGACGCGAGTTGTTGGGAGACAGTTACTTCGGTACTCCGTTGGCGACCGGAGTTCTCCTGCTCTATCTCGTGCTGAGCATCCTGCTCGCCTGGGCGCTGTACGAGTTCGTGGAAAAGCCCACGACGAAACACTGGTCGAAACCGAAGAAGAAGGGTTTCGGCAAGAGGAACTCAACTGCCGCGGAAAGCTTGGGAGCTGGGGATTCCCGGAACGAAAGGACAGTGGATTCCGCTGTCGGAGAGAACGAGAGCAGGAGCTCGGCGACCGCTGATCGGTGACCGGGCGGAAATTCGGTTGTAGGCTGAATCGCCTCGGCTGTTCTCGTGGAACGTTACGAGATGTGACAAGGGGACCTCGTGTATCTGCGGATAGTCGGTCTGATCGTGGCCATCTTCGGGGTGGGTACGTCGGAACTCATGCCGAGCGGAATGCTCGAACAGTTGGCGGGAGGACTCGACATCAGTCTGGCGACCGCCGGACTGTCCGTGACCGTTTATGCCCTGACGATGGCTGTCGGTGGTCCGCTGGTCTCGGCGGCCACCACGGCGATGACGCGGAAGAGGATCCTGCTGTTACTGCTCGGGATCTTCGTGCTCGGCAACGGCATCATAGCCGCGGCCCCCGGATACACGGTGGTCCTGATCGGCCGGGTGCTGACGGCTCTTACCCATGGAACCTTCATGGCCGTCAGCGTCGTCACCGCGGGCAGCATGGTCCCGGCTCACAAGTCCGGAAGCGCCGTGGCCGGGGTGCAGCTGGGTATCAATCTGGCGACCGTGCTGGGGGTTCCGTTCGGGACGTTGCTGGCACAACGGCTCAGTTGGCGTTCGAGTTTCGCGGCGGTGTGCGTCATAGCGGTACTGGCCGCCGTGCTCATCATGATCACGGTACCGGACTCGGGCACGCCCGAGTCCTCGAGCGTGCGGTCCGAGGTCCGGGCGTTCAGCAGGTGGAACGTCGTCACCACGGTGGTCGCGACCGTGCTGTGCTCAGCCGGAATGTTCACGATCATCACGTACTTGGCCCCGTTGCTGACCAGGGGAGCGGGGTTTCCGGCCGAGGTGGTTCCCCTGCTGTTGCTGGGTTACGGGGCCGGTTCCGTGATCGGCAACTCCGTCGGAGGCAAGCTGGCGGACAAGTCCCTGTCCGCGGCGACGGCGGTTCTGTCGGGGTCGCTGACACTGACCTGCCTCCTCTGCTGGCTGGGAACCTTCTCGCGAAGTGCCATGATTCCGGTGCTGCTGGTGTTCGCGCTGGTGACGTTCGCGCTGATCCCGTGCCTGCAGACGAGAGTGGTGAAAACTGCGGAGGAGGCTCCGACCCTTTCGTTGACCGTGAACATGTCGGCATTCGGTCTGGGTGCCGCGATCGGTTCCTGGTACGGCGGAAAGATAATCGAGCTCGGTGTCGGTGTGCGGACCGTTCCGATCGGTGCCGCGGTTCTCGCGATCGCGGGAATGTCGGTGATCGTGATAACCGTGCTTCTGGAGCGCGGGGACACCGACGCCTCTCGTGCTGATTCGCGAAGCAGGATGACGGAAAAAGAAGTCACTTGATTTTGGTTCGAGTCGCAGAAAATGCTGATAAGGGAGCGATATGTCGTCCTCGGTAATTGGTGAGAGAGCCTACTCGGCTTATTCGAGGTTACCCTCGCTCACCGGGATGAGATTCATAGCGGCGGCTATGGTGTTTTTCTTCCACGCCTCGCTGACGGATCCGCCGCAGAACCCATACGCAGACCCGTTCGCGTCCGATCTCTATCAGACGCTCTTCAGTAAGGCGGGTTGGATGGGAGTGTCCTTCTTCTTCGTGCTCAGTGGCTTCGTGCTGACGTGGTCAGCGCGTTCCACTGACACGATGGGAGGATTTTGGCGAAGGCGTCTGGTGAAGATTTTCCCGGCGCACGTGGTCACCTGGGCGCTGGCCATGATACTGTTCGCCGCCGCTGCCTCCGATCCACACCAGTGGTTGCCGAACCTCTTCCTGATCCACTCCTGGTTCCCGCAGCACGAGATCTTCATCAGCGTGAACCCGCCGAGCTGGTCGTTGTGCAGCGAGCTGCTCTTCTACATGTGCTTCCCGTTCATCATCAAGGGCGTCGTGCGGATCAGGCAGGAACGCCTCTGGTCGTACGCCGGGCTGATGATCCTGGGGATGGTGGGTGTCCAGGTTTTCACCCAGTTCGTGCTTCCCGACACCCCGCAGACCCCCGAAGGGTTTCCGGTGTCGGTCTGGCAGTTCTGGTTCGGTTACAACTTCCCTCCCGTGCGACTTTTCGAGTTCGTGCTGGGGATGCTGTTGGCGCGAATCGTGATGTCCGGAATGTGGTTCCGCTCGGTCGGATTCGTTCACGCGACGGTACTGGCGGTGGCGGGATACGCGCTCGCCATGGTCGTGCCGTGGTTGTACGGGCTCAACGTGGCCACCATCGTTCCGATCGTCGTACTGGTGTGTACCGCCGCGACCGCGGACATAGAGGGGCGGCCGAGCGTGTTGCGCAGTCGCACCATGATTTGGCTCGGTGAGGTTTCCTTCGGTTTTTATCTCGCGCAGTACGTTGTGATATATTATCTGCGACAGCAGATGGATGCCCGTCTGTTCAGCACTCCCGTGGGCACTCTCGTCCTATTGGGGCTCTTCTTTGTCACGCTGTTGGTCGGATGGCTGGTGCACAAATTCGTGGAGAAGCCCGCCATGCGTCGTTGGGGACGTCCTCGTGGCGGCGGCGGAAGTTTTCTCGCCAAGCCCATGGTGGGACGGGAATCGGATTCCCCTGCCGGGGAGAAAGCACGGCTCTGACGTAGGTTTTACGCCTGCCCGTGTTTCGCGACACGTCTTTTGCGGACGATTGAACTCTGTTTCTCTAGGAGGTTTTGGAAATGAACGTGCAGTACGTTGAAGCGGCTGGTAAGCGGGTGCCGGTGCGTATCGAGGGGGAAGGCCCCGGTCTGCTGTTGGTGCACGGCACCGGAGCGACGGGGGACGCCAACTTCGGACACCTGCTGGAAAGTTTCACCCCCGATCACACCACGATCGTGCCGGACTACGCCGGAAGCGATGACGACACCGTCGATCCGGGGGAACTCGATCTGGATCAGCTGGTGGAACAGGTTGTGGCCGCGGCCCGCGCGGCCGAACTCGACGAACCCGTGGACGTGGTGGGGTATTCGCTGGGCGCTGTTGTCACCGCGGCGGCGGCTGCCAAGTATCCGAACCTGTTCCGCCGAGTAGTTCTCGTTGCGGGATGGGTCACCATGGACCCGAGGCAGCGGCTGGTCTTCGACCTGTGGCGCAGGCTGGCCGACACCGATCCGCAAGCGTACTCGCGGTTCGTAACCATGCTGCTTTTCACCAGGTCGTTCATGAACGGTCTCGGCGACGCGGGTCTGGAGGAAGCGGCTTCCGGTACCGGTTTCACTCCGGCGACACTGCGGCAGATCGAGCTGAACAGCAGGATCGACATCAGCGATTCGGTGGGGGACGTGATCGCTCCCACACTGGTCATCGGCTGTTCACACGATCAGCTCATCCCCGTCGAACACGCGAAGCAGCTGCATCAGTCCATCGGCCAAAGTGACTACGTCGAGCTGGAGAGTGGTCATCTGGTCGTGGTGGAAAAATCCGACGAACTCGTCAAGCGCATTTCCGAGTTCCTCAAGTGACGGACCGGCTCGGTGGACGGGTGGGGGCGGTGTCGCCGAACGCCGCCCCCACCCGGTCGAAGCGGCGGTCCGGGGCCGGCCCTCGGTCGGCCCCGCGTCCGTCGGACCTATCGTACGAACGACCTGGTGGGAGTTGAATCGCGGAGATGTCTTTCGCCGTCCTCGCCCTGATGCTCTGTGTGTTCTGTCTGGGAACCGCGGAAGTGGCGCTCTCGGGCATCCTCCCCGAAGTGGCCGCGGACCTCTCGGTCTCGATTCCCTCGGCCGGGTTGCTCGTGACGGCCTACGCCGTGGGTGTGGCCGTCTTCGGCCCACTGGTCACGCTCGGTACCCTGAAGGTGTCCAGCAGAAAGCTCATGCTCGGACTGATGGGGGTCTTCCTGGTCGGCAACGCCCTCTCCGCGTTCGCCGCCAACTACGAACTACTCGTCGGAGCGCGACTCCTGACGGCCCTCAGCCACGGGACGTTCGTCGCGATGGCCGGCTTCGTCGCGGCCGGGATGGCGCCGCCGGGCAAGGAGGCCTCCGCGATAGCCAACATATCGCTGGGGTTCAACCTGGCGAATGTGCTGGGCGTCCCGTTGACGACGATGATCGGGCAGGCGTTCGGTTGGCGAATGACCTTCGCCGCAATCACGCTGGCGGCGGTCCTGGCCACTGGTCTGGTCGCCTGGCAGGTTCCCCGGAAGGACGTGCGTGGCGGCTCCACCGAGTTGGCAGCGGGCGGTGTGAAAGCCGAGACACGGGTGTTGCTTCGTCCCGTCGTGCTCGGCACGGTCCTGGTGACGGTGCTCGCCCAGGGTTCGGTTTTCGCCGTCTCCACCTACATATCCCCCCTGCTTCGGTTCGTCGCGGATTACCCGGCGTCCTCGGTGAGTCTGCTGCTTCTGGTGTTCGGTGCCGGGTCGGTCTGCGGAAACTTTCTCGGCGGACGTGTCACTGACCGTAGTACCAGCGTGGGAGTTTTCGGCAGTCTCGGTGTGCTCACCGTCATGCTCGTTGTGTTCTGGGGTTTCCTGCCGGTGTCACCGGCCGTTCCCGTTGTGCTTTTCCTGTTCGGAGCGGCGGGATTCGCGATCATACCGGCGCTGCAGACTCGTATTCTGCGGTTGTCGGCAGCCGCTCCGATCCTCGCGCTCTCGGCCAACGTCTCGGCCTTCAACCTCGGTAACGGGTTCGGCGCCTGGATGGGCGGGACCGTGATCGAGCTGCAGTGGGGTGTGCGAAACGTGCTTCTCGTGGCCGGAGCGATCACCCTGGTGGCGCTTTCGCTGGCCTGGCTCATCGATCGGTTGAGCAGAACCTCGGGCTCGGCACCCGTGGCGCACCGAACCGCCGAGTCGGAGCTTTCCGTCGGTGAGGCCGGTTGAGAAGCCGCTCCCCCGCTACGACCGTCGGACGGTCCGGTCCGTCGTCAAGCCCTTGTCCGTTCCCGAGCACCGCGGCCCGGTGATTTCGCGGGAAATCGACGCCCGCGTCGGACAGCGCTGCTGCTTCGACGCTGTTGTTGGGATGGCAAAATGCAGCTAGAATGCATGCATGACTACGGTTACCGTGCGTAACGTTCCCGAAGAGGTCCGCGACTTGCTCGCCGATGCCGCACGACGCAGTGGCCAGTCGCTGCAGAGCTACCTGCTGCGGGTGTTCGAGCGGGAGGCGCGGTTCGCGCGCAACGTCGAACTGACCGAGCTGCAACCGGTCGGTGGTGGTCTGCTCAGCATGGACGAGATCGTCGAGGCCGTGCACGAGGCGCGCGGGGAGGCACCGGGGCCGGAGGATCAAGCGGGGACGGCTTGCTGGTCGTAGACACTTCCACGCTCGTCGCGTTCTTCCTGGGGGCCGGCCACACTAGTCCGATGGTGCGAAAGACGTTGGGGACCGACCCGCACTGGGCGGCACCACCGCACCAGCCGGTCGAGATGCTGAACGTGCTCCGCGGTCTGGTGCGGGGCCGCAAGATCTCCGAGCGCGACGCGAGCACGGTCCTGGATCGCTGGGCCTGCGCCGCGGTGGAGACGCTCGATTTCACGACACCGGTGAACGGGCGGATCTGGGAACTGCGGGACAACCTCTCCGCCTACGACGCCGCGTATGTCGCCGTCGCGGAGTCGCACGAATCGGTGCTGGTCACCGGCGACACGCGGCTGGCGAGCGCTCCTCGACTGCGCTGCGAGATTCGCCTGGTGCGGTAGTTGAGGATCCCGGAGCGCTGGGGTGTCGGGAAACCGATTCGGGTGGTACGCGAAGTGCTCCCGTCGTCTTTCGCGCCCGACGATTTCGCGAGAAATCGACGCCCGCGCCGGGAATCGCGCCGCTCACTCTCCCCGGAACCGCAGCGGGTTGTCGAGGTCGAGGAAGGTTCGGGCGAGCTTGTTGGTCTCGGCGCCGTTGCCGCGCACCGAGTGCAGGATGCCGTTGTAGACGAGGTCCCACAGCTCGCGGTTCCGCTGGAGATCGTTGAGCTGTGCGGAAAGCTCCCGTCCCGCGTCGTCGTTCAGCTGTAGTATTCGGGAAGCGCCTTCCGTGGTTACCTTCACCGAGGTGAGTTCGTACGTTCTGATGAAGCCGTTCTTCCCGTAACGAAGCCAGTCCGCTCCTGCCGACATGCGCGTGTTGCGCCCTGTCAGCAACGTGATGAACGGCCACGGAACTATGAACAACCAGAGCCACCACGTCGTCATCCATCCGAACCCGCTGTCTCTGATGACACCGAACACGAGGACAACGAGGGATATCGTCAGTCCGATACCGAACGATTGGCCCCGGGCCGGATAGAACCACTCGAGGACGGGGGACTCATCTTCCGGAGCTTGCGGGGCTTTGTTCTCCCCACCCGAACGTTTCTTCTCGGCTCGTTTCCATTCGGGTTCCAGCGGTGCGCGTGGTGGTCGTGGTTGCCCGGTGTGGGGGTCGGGTTTGGGTGGCAGTCCGGCTGTGTGGCTCATGGGTGCTCGTTTCAGAAGATGTCGCCGACGAAGTCGCCGACCGCGTCCGCCGCGTCGCCGAGCTTGTCGCCGGTCCAGCTGGCGGCGTCGCCCACCGCGTCCACGGCGTCGTCGCCCCATTCGTCGATGGCGAAGCCGACACCGACGCTGACCACGACACCTCCGGCCACGGCCCAGCCGACCGGGGTGCTCATGGCGAGCAGTCCGGCGGTGGCAGCGGAACCGGCAGCGTAGCCGCCGAGGTTGACGGCGGCGCTCTCGCCCACCGATTTGTCCGAGGTTTGGACGTCGTAGCCGATACTGAACCCGGTTATCCCCAGCCCGACAACGGGGAGTCTGCTCGCGGTGCGGAGACTGCCCCGGAGTAACTTGTTGCCGACGTTCTCCGGACGCACGCCGAAGTTCATGTTCAGCTGGAGAGCCTTCTTCACGCTCGGACTCAGCTTGTCGACCAGCCGCGCGGTCCGGGTAGCGGTGGCCTTGTTCTCCATCGCCGTCTTGTTCAGCTGGTTGCGGACGTGGATGGCGGCGGCGCGGGTCTGGTTGCGCAGTCCCAGGTTGGGGCTGTGCATCAGCTTCTCCGCCCGCGCGATCTTGCCGCTGTCGGCGATCTCGACCGCCGCTGCCCGCATCGCGCTGGTGCTTCCGGCCACCGCACCCGCCAGCCCGGTGGTGAAGTCGGTGATGGTGAAGGGGCTCTTCTCCACGAGCCCGGAGACGAACCTGTTGAGCACGCCGAGTGCACTGTTGTGCTGCTCGCGGGCTTCGGTGACGATCTGACTGCACTCCTGGTACGCGCGGACCTTGCGCGCGTAGGCGGCCTGCGCCTGGGTGGCCGAGGCGTGGGCCCGCTGTTCCTCCGGAGTGGCCGCACGATTCTCGGGCAGCGGTTTCGGAGCGGCCGGTTCCGGTCCCGGCTCCATGACGCGTTGCTCGGTCACCGTCAGACCGGCTTCTCGCGCGATCTCGCGAGCACGCCGCATCCGTTTCTGGGCGGTGTCCAGCTCGTCCGCGTACTTGTTCAGTTCCCGGCACATCGCCGCGTGGTCCTCGGCGACCTCGTCGACTTCGGGGCCAACCTTGCTCATCACAGCGCGGAACGAGTCCCCGGCCTCGCCGGACCAGGCGCTCTCTGAGCCGTTGTGAGCGCGAGTTAGCTGCGTACCGGTCTCGTGAACGGACTCGGACACGGTGCTCATCCAGCGGGCGCTCTCCCGAATGCTCGACGGGTTTCCCCGGATCTCCAGGTCGAGTGGCATGTGTGTCGCTCCCCAGCGGTCAGCCCGGTTGCTCGTCGAACCGTTCGGCGTTGGAACGATCCGTCTCCTCGTAGAGATCGCGTCCCTCGGCGACGGCGTCACCGGCCGCGCCGAGCCCCTCGACGATTCCCGCGGTGGAACTGGTCAGCAGCGCCATCGCGCCCGCGACCGCCTCGGTCGCTTCGCCCACGTCGGGTGCGGGCGGGGGTGACGAAGTGTCGTCCAGACTCGTCGCGGCGTTGCGCAGCTTGTTTGCGACTCCGGTGAGTTCTTCCGGATCCACGTGCGTCCCGCTCACTGCCGAGCCTCCTCCTCGCCGTCGTTGCGCTGCTCCTCGGGAAGCCGAGCGTCCCAGAGCACGAGGTCCGCGCCGCTGCGCCGCTGTATCTCCTCGACCTTGTCCATCGGCAGCGAGGCCCAGGGCTGTAGTTCCCCGCAGCAGGCGACCAGCGAGTCCAGCGAGGAGTAGGCCAGCACCGCCAACCTGCCGTCGGCCAGCCTGCGCAGGTCGAGGGTGACTTCGGTGTCCTGTTTCAGCACCCGCTTCGACGGGAGATAGGCGGTAGTCGGTTCCACACCTTCGCGTTCGGCGATGTAGTCCGCGCCGATTACCGCCGGAGCCTCCGACTCGTGCTGCCGAAACACGTGTTCGTCGCCGATCGCCAACGGTCCTCCCCAGCCGGCCGAAAGTGAATCATTCGGCAGGGTGTCACTCTGAAGGGCGAGATCGACAGGGTGGGACTACTCAGGATGAGCGGTTTCGTGTGGCGTGTCACAGCGAGATGGTGGCACGACGCGATTCGTGCCGCCACGCGCGAGATCATTCCCCGAATCGTCGATCGGTGCGTTCGGGTGCTGTGGTGCTCTCGGCGCTGCCCGAAGTGATTCGGTGCCCGACCCCGGTGGTCTCCGGCGAGATCCGCACGCGCGTCGGAACGGGTTCGGGCGTGGTGGCGGTGCGTGCCGCACGAACCACGCCCGAGGTGCGGTGTCGATCAGCCGCGCAGGCTGTACAGGAAGTTCCGCCACTGCTGGTGGTCGAAGGTCAGCACCGCGCCCTGGCGGTCCTTGGAGTCGCGGGCGGCGACCGCGCCGGGCAGCGCGGCGACTTCGACGCAAGCACCGTTGTTGCCGCTGTAGCTGGATACCCGCCAGTCGAGACGGTGGTCCTTGCCGGTCATCGTTCACCTTTCGGTCAGTCGTGGAGCAGCTCCTCGATCAGCGCGAGGGAGTCCTCGGGCTGCATCGCGACTTCCTGAAGATTCCTCGCTGCCATCGTATACGTGCTTACCTGGTCGGGGTTCTGCAGATACACGGCTCCTTCGAGGAGTTCGTTGTAGACGATGGGGCGTGCGGCATCGAAGTGAAGCAGGAAGAACGGGCCGCACACACCCGCGTGCGCGCCATCCTGTGCTCGGATGACCTGGATGGTCACGTTCGGTTGGTCGCCGAGTTCGAGTAGGTGGCGGTACTGCTCGCGACGTGTATCGCTGTCACCGATCCGGCGTCGTAGAGCCGATTCCTCGATGACAGCGTGCAGGTTGAGTGGATCCTCCTGCGATAGCCGTTGCGCGCGTGTCACTCGGAAGGAAACGAACCGTTCGCTGTGGTCCGGTCGTACGAATCCGGTCGAGTTGGTGGCGGCGTGCGCGTAAGCCGCTGTTTGCATCAGCCCCGGCAACAGGGCTGTTTCGTAGTTGAACTCGGAACGTGCCAAGCCTTCCAAGCCTACGAAAGTCTTGAGCCAGTCCGGGACCACGTTCGCCCACGGAGCCCACCAGGTGTGCGAGTTGGAGCTGGCGGCGAGTGAAGTCAAGCGCTCGATGTCGTGCCGGGCCACTCCGTAGAAGTCGAGCAGCGCACTGATCTCATCCGGTTGCTGCTGGTATCGCCCCGTCTCCAAGTGGGTGATCTTTCCCGCGGAACAACCGATTGTTTTCGCCGCTGATGCGGCCGTCTTGCCCGCTTCGTTCCGGTAGTGCCGAAGCTCGTTGCCGATCAGCCAGCGAAGCGCTGAGGGGTCACTACGTTCCACCAATACCTCCTGACCTCACATCAAGTCTGACGATCTCTTGCTGCTGCCCCCAATCGGGTGTAATCCACTGTCCTCATGCGATCGGGCGATCGCATAGCTATAGCCATAGCTATAGCGTCTACTGTGTCATCGATTACAACGACCCGAGGAGACGGCGATGATCGACGGTGGCGCGGTGAACGCAGCGGAGATCGCGGTGGACGAGTCCGAGCTCGCCCCGCTCGGCACTCACGAGGAGTTCCGTGAACTGCTGGTTGACCTGGTGCAGGCGAGCGCGCCCGAGGTGTTCGCGCTGTGCGAGGAGATCGGGGACCGTGCCGACGGCGTGGTGCGCTACTGGGGGCTGTCCCACGAGGACGGAACCGAGGTGTTCGCGCCGTACGGCGGTGTCAACGGGAGGTTCCGCAGCCCGGAGTCGGCGCTGCGCCTGCTCTCAGGCGGGCGGCCGATGCACCTGATCCGCCTCGGTGTCGAAGCCGACACCCCGTGAGGTTCTGGATCTTGCTACTAATCCCCGGAAGTCCGTCACAGTCGGACGGAGTTGGGGTAAGGCGATGATCTCGGCGACGCTACTCGGCCGCCGGGGCTCACCGTAGTCGCGCGGCCGTCAATTTCTCGCGAAATCGCCGCCCAGGCGGGAGGACGCGGCCGTCACCAGCGGCGTGAGATCGCCGCCCCCGGGCAGCGAGTCCAGCGGCCACCAGCGCAGGTCCACCGACTCCTCGCTGCGGCGCGGCACGGCTCCGGAGGGAGCGCGCACCACGAACCGCACGTCGAAGTGCCGCGTCGGTTTGCCCAGGGAGCAGTTGACCGGGTGCACGTCCAGGTGCACCGGGTCGGGATCGACCACCAGCCCCTCGATGCCGGACTCCTCGGTGGCCTCCCGCAGCGCCGCCGCGGCCAACGTCTCGTCCGCGGGCTCGCAGTGCCCGCCCAGCTGCAACCAGCGTCCGACCCTGGGGTGCAGCGTCAGCATGGTGTGCTCGCCGCTGTGGTCCAGCACCAGCGCCGAGGAGGTCACGTGGCCCGGTTCGCACTCGCGCAGGCAGGAGTCGCCACGCGCCCGCAGCAGCCCCACGAAGGCGTGCCGCAGCGCCTCCTGCCCCGGATCGGGGACCCCGCCGACCACTGTGGGCGGTGTCCAGTCCTCCAGCGTGTGCAACGCGTCGGTGTGCGGCCCGTTCAAAGCTCCACCAATCCCTCTTCCGGATCGCGCGGTTCTCGCGGCCCCTCGTGCGGCTCGGCCGGATACCCCACGGCCACCGCCCCCAGCGGCTCCCAGTGCTCGGGCAGTTCCAGCGTGTTCCGCACCACCTCGGGGCAGAACAGCGTGGAGGACACCCAGCAGGAGCCGATGTCCTCGGCGGCGAGCGAGACCAGCAGGTTCTGCACGGCGGCTCCGCCCGCGACCACGAACATCGAGCGCTCGGCGTCGGTTCGACGCTCGTCCGGGTAGTCGTGCGCGCCGTCCCGGAGCAGGAACGGCACCACCAGCTCCGGCGCCTCGTAGAGCAGATCGCCCCGGCCGACCCTGCGGCGGGCCCGCTCCTCGGAGAGCCCGTCCGCGCGCAGGTCCTCCAGCCAAGCGGTCCGCATCGCGTCCAGCAGCTTGCCGCGCAGCGCGCGGTCCCGCAGCCACACGAATCTGACCGGTCGGGTGTGGTGCGGGGCGGGCGCGGTCAGCGCCGCCCCGACCGCCCGGCGCAGCGCCTCGGCGTCCACCGGTGTGTCGGCGAACTCGCGCACCGAGCGGCGCAGCAGCACCGCCTCGCCGCGTCCCCGCGCGATCGCCTCGGCGGTGCCCAGCCGGAACAGGTCCTCCTCGACGGTGCGCACCAGATCACCCGCTCGTGAACCGTCGTCGCGCTCGTCGATCCCGCGAACCACCGCCACCGGGGTTCTGCCCAGTTTGCCCTTGACCAGGTCGGCGGCGCCCGCGATCTCGTCGGCCACCGCCACCTCGGTGACCTCCAGCGCGTTGCCGAGCGAATCCGTGCTGCCCGCGTAGCGGTGCAGCACCGCCACGCCCGCCGAACCGATCGCCACGTCGGTCTGACCGACCCGCCAGGCTCGCCCCATCGTGTCGGTGATCACCACGGCCACCCGGATCCCGGCCCGCTCGGCCAGCTCGGCGCGCAACCGCTCCGCCGTGGCGTCGGGATCGCGGGGCAGCAGCGCGATCTGGTCGGTGGCCACGTTGGACGCGTCCACCCCGGACGCGGCCTGCACTATGCCGAGCTTGTTCTGCGTGATCAGCGTCCTGCCCTTGCGGGCCAGCACGTGCTCGGCCTCGGCCAGCACCTGTTCGCGCCGCAGTGCGTCCCGCTCCTCGGGATCCGGCGGCGTGTCCATGACCCGTCCTTCGATCTTGGACACGATCTTGCTGGTGATCACCAGGACGTCGTCGTCGCGCAGCCAGGGCGCCGCCGTCAGCAACGCGCCCGCGAGATCGTCACCCTCCGCGAATTCCGGCAGTCCCGGAACGGAGTGGACCCGCAGTTCCTCGTCTGCGGCGTGGTCGTTCATGCGGTCACCTCCGGAGCGGCCACCCCGCCGATGTCGAAGGCCGCTCGCGCCATCTCCGCGCTCGCCGCGGTGTCCGACATGAGCAGCGGCACCGAACGGGTCGCCACGCCCGGCACCTGGGCGGTGTCGGTGCTGTGGACCAGCCAGGCGTCCAGGATGCCTTCCCCGGAGGTGGAGCGGGAACCGTAGTGCTCGCCCACCGCCTGGGCGGTGCTGCTCACCCCGATCGCGCGCAGGCAGGCGTCGGCCATGCCGCGCACCGCCCCGCCGCTGATGATCGGGGAGAGCCCGACCACGGCCGCCGTGGTCTCGCGCAGCGCCGCACGCACCCCCGGCACGGCCAGCATCGTCCCGATGCTGACCACCGGGTTGGACGGCGCCACCAGCACGATGTCGGCCTCGTTGATCGCCTCGGTAGCCCCCTCGTGGGCGGTCGCCTCGTCCGCGCCGACCGGAACGATCGCGTTGGCCTCGGGCCTGGCGCCGTAGCGCACCCACCACTCCTGGAAGTGCACCGCTCGCGCACCCGAGCCGGAGGGGTCCTCGATCGCCACGTGCGTCTCGACGCGGTCGTCGGTAACCGGCAGCAGCCGCACGCCCGGTCGCCACCGGTCGCACAGCGCCTCGGTGATCTCCGAGAGCGGATACCCGGCCCGCAGCATCCTGGTGCGGATCAGGTGGGTGGCGATGTCGCGGTCCCCCAGGCCGAACCAGGTGGGTTCGGCCTCGTAGGCGGCCAACTCCTCCGCGACCGACCAGGTCTCCGCCTCACGACCCCACCCCTTGGCGGTGTCGATGCCACCACCGAGGGTGTACATGCAGGTGTCCAGGTCCGGGCACACCCGCAGACCGTGCATCCAGACGTCGTCGGCGATGTTGACTATCGCGGAGATCTCGTGCGGTGCGGATTCCTCGGGTTCGCCGACCGCGGGTAGCCCCAGGGCCCTCTTGACGCCGAGCAGGAACTGCGCTCCACCGACTCCGCCGACCAGTACTGCGACCTTCACGTCCCGAATCCTCCCACGGGCAGGGGCGGGGGCTGTCCCGCGGCTCGGTGAACCCCGCCCGCGACAACCGGTGCCGGGTGGAGCGCTGAGCCGTCCGGCGTGCTCGCCCGTGGCGGGTCACGCGACGAGCGTCACTCCCAGAAGCGGAAGTACAGATTGCCGTACGCGTAGAGGCGGGTGTTACCACCGACCGCGTTGAACAACGCGTCCGCGCCGTTGAAGAAGACGTAGCTCGCTCCGGGGATCACGAACAGGATCAGCACGATCCCCAGCGGCGCCCACGGTCGGGCCTGTTCACCGAAGTGCCGAGCCTTGGGCGAGAGCCAGGGTTCGATGGCGCCGTAGCCGTCCAGGCCGGGAACCGGCAGGATGTTGAGCACGAAGGCGATCACCTGCAGGAAGGCCAGGTAGGACAGCCCGGCGGCCAGCCCGAACGGCATCTCGATCGTGGCCACCGAGGCGGTCAGCCCGATCCCCAGCAGCAGGTTCATCGCCGGACCGGCCAGTGAGACGTTCGCCTCGTCCCGTTTGGACCGCAGCGCCCCGTGGTTGATCCACACCGCGCCGCCGGGCAGCGGGATGCCGCCGATGAGCACGAACAGGATCGGCAGCAACAGGCTCAGCACCGGATCGGTGTAGCGCCTCGGGTCGAGGGTGAGATAGCCCTTCTCCCGCACCTCGCGGTCACCGCCGCGCAGCGCGGCGACGGCGTGCCCGAACTCGTGCAGGCACAGCGAGGTGGCCCAGCCACCGAGCACGAGGAGCACGACTCCGGTGATGATCAGCGCCCGGTTGTCCGAGGTGGCCAGCACGCCGCCGAGGACCGTGACCGCCAGCAGGGCGAGGAACAGTGGGCTGATACGTGTCGGGGTGTTTCGCACCCCACCAGTCTCCCGGTCGCTCGCCGGGCATTGTCGCCGCATCGGTGGTATTCCTGGGTCCGAGGATCTTGAGCGGTTCGGACGGGGGATCCCCGTTGGACTGTTCCGGTTACCCCGTTCTGCTCCTTCGGTAGGTGGAACCGTCCCTCTACGGGATGGTCTCCGCTTGACCGTGGCGGGCTACACGGGTGTAATCACATTGGTGTTATTTACCGCTGGAAAGATTGATCGGTTGACTCGGTGGGATGGGGAAATCGATCACCTGATCGGCGGTGCCGGGTAACGGGAGGCCCGGTTAGTGCACGGTCGGAGGAGCCGCGATGGCGTGATCGCGATTTCGTCCGGCGGTCGGTATTCCGGCCACGTCGAACCGGTTGTCCGGTTCATCACGTCCCGTGAGTCCTGGGGAGGGCCGCGGGAACGGAAAAATTTAACGGGGGAGGTTCAAATGTTGCGGACCGAGCAGGAAGGTCTGACAGCGGGGGAGGACGCTCGCGTCGCCGAGCTCGACGTTCTGGCCGGACTGATCGAGGCGGAGGAAGATCAGGACTGGCAGGAACGCGCGCTGTGCGCCCAAACCGATCCGGAGGCGTTCTTTCCGGAAAAAGGCGGTTCCACTCGCGAGGCGAAACGTATTTGCGCCGGATGTGAAGTACGTTCGGAATGTCTCGAATACGCCCTGGAACACGATGAAAGGTTCGGTATTTGGGGAGGACTTTCCGAACGGGAGCGGCGCAGGCTCAAACGGCAGGCCAGTTGACCGGACTCTTCGGTTCCGGTCGTCGAGGGGTCGGGTGGCGGGGGCCTCCCGCGAGCTCTCACCTCGGGATGCTCTGACACCGAACGGGTGCCGTCTCACGTCGGGGGCGTCCTCGGGAGCGCACGCGGGAGAACCCGCCGCGGTGGCGGCTGCTCGGGCGGTTTCCGCTGCTGTCACACCGAGTACACCGCCATCCGATGATCAACTCGATCGTTCGCCACGTCGTCCGCTGCGGTAACGAATTCCTACTCGTCGGTAAGAGCATGTCCCGGAACGCGTGGCCGTCCATTACCGTCGTGCGGTGATCGGACCACGGCACGCGGGAGGACACGGTGGCCGCATTACGTTCCGCCGGGGAAACGAGCGGTGAGCACCACCCGAGCACGGCACCTGTGCTGGCGGTGCTGGTGTGTCATCGGGGCGCGGAGTCGTTGCCGGAGATGCTGACGGCGCTGCGGCGCCTGACGGTGTTGCCGCGCCACTTCCTGGCGGTGGAGATCGGCTCGGACGAGGAAACCGTCGAACCGCTCGCGGCGGAGGCAGCGCTGTCGGCGACCGACGGTGCCGCTCCGGACGGTGCTGCCATGGACGGTGCCGCGACCGACGTCGCGGGATCGCTGGACGGTGTGCTCACCGTCGGAAGCGACACCGGCTTCGGCGCGGCAGTGGCGCACGCCGTGGCGCACGCCGAGCAGCGCTGGGGCGATCCCGGTAGCTGGCTGTGGCTGCTGCGCGACGACGCCGTTCCCGAGCCCGACTGCTTGGACACGCTGCTGCGGGTGGCCGCCAACGATTCCTCGGCGGCCGTGCTCGGCCCGCTGGGACTCGACCGGGACGATCCGCGGCTGATCGTCGATGCGGGCCTGTCGATGGACACGTCGGGCCGGGTGCGTACCGGTTCCCGATCCCCGGGACTCGATCCGGCGCTCGGCAACACCCCGGGCGGTGCGGGCTCCGCGCTGCAGGTGTCCGAGGTGCTGGCGGTCTCCGGGGCGTGTGCGCTGGTGCGGCGCGAGGTCTTCGACGAGCTCGGTGGATTCGACGAGCGACTGCCACCGGGCTGCGCGGAGGTCGACCTGGGTTGGCGGACCAACGCCGCGGGACACCTCGTGCTGTGCGTGCCGGAGGCCCGCATGCGGCGCGTGGTCGCCGCGCGCGCCGGCGAGCGGGGTGAACCGCGCGACGAGGGTGCGGACTCCCGCACCGCCGCCACCGTTCGGCGCCAGGGCGAGGTACTCACCTACCTCGCGAATGTGGGCAACCGCGCCTACCGCTTCGGCGTACCGCGGCTGGTGCTGCTGGCGCTTCCTCGGAGCTTCGTACGGCTCGTGACGGGACGGGCACCGGAGGCGTTCGCGGAGCTCGTGGTGGGAATCCGACTGCTCACGGGAAGACTGCGGCTCCGTGACGCGCGACTCGACCACGGCAGAGCCGCCACGGCGGGCAGCGGGGTCGACGGCCTGTTGACCGGCAGGGGCGACCGGACACGCGATCTCGTGCTGAGCGGATACGCCCGGTTGGTGCGTAACCGGGTGCGGCACGACGCCCGGATCGGCCTCGACCGGTCGAGTGCGTCGCCCGCCCGGGTGCCCGACGTGCCGAATCCCGCCAAGCACGGACCGGACGCGTTGCCGAGCGGAGCGCTGGGGCACGCGGGTACCCGCCGACGCTCCGCGATGGGGCTGCGCAGACCCACCGATCCGGTTGTGGTCGCCGTGCCCGAGCACCACTCCGCCGCACGGGAGGCCGAGGCCGGAGCTGACGAGGTAGGCGACGGAACCGAAACGCGGGCACGCCCCACCCCGACCCCCCGCGACGGCGCCGCCGACACCTCGCCGGCCGCGGCGGAACTGCTGTTCGTGCCGGTCGACCGGCGGCGGGTGCTGCGCGAGCTGCTGCTGAACCCGCCGCTCGTGCTGTTCGTCGGACTGGTACTGCTGGCCCTGCTCGCGCACGGCCCGTTCGCCGAGACCTCCCGGCTGGGGACGGAACTGCACGGTGGCAGGCTGCTGCCCGCGGCGGGGCTCGAGCAGACGTGGTCGAACTACCTCGCCGCGTGGCACCCGATCCACGGCGGAACCGGAGCCCCCGCACCGCCGACCCTGCTGGTGCTGGGGTTGTTGGGCGGGCTGCTCGCCCCCTTCGGCGGTCCACCCGCCGCGGTCGCCCTGTTGCTGCTGGCGCAGTTGCCCGCCGCCGGTCTGTCCGCCTATCTGGCGGGCCGTTCGATCCCGGTTCCCCGGAGTTGGCTGGCGTCGGCCGCCGCGGCCTACGCGCTGCTTCCGGTCGCGATGGCGGGGGTCGTGCAGGGACGTCTCGACGCTGTGCTGGCGCATGTACTTCTTCCGCCGCTGCTGGCGGGACTCGCCGGGTTGTTGGGACTGGTGCCGCGATACCGGGGCGGGCGGCCCAACTGGTTGGGCACGGCGTGCCGCACCGCACTCGCGGCGGCGGTGCTGGCCGCGTTCGCCCCCGGCGTGTACGTACTGCTGGTGCTGCTCGCGGTGCTGGGCTTCCTCTGCCCACCCTTCGCGCCCGCGGGTGCGGTGCGCAGGCTGGCCGGGCTGGCCTCCTTCGTGCTGCTTCCCGTCGCCTGTCTGCTGCCGTGGCCGGTGGTGGCGCTGCGGCATCCGGAGCTGCTGTGGCACGGTCCCGGCGTCCCGGTGACCGAGCACCCCGCCGGGCTCTCGCTGCTGGCGTTGCACTCCGGAGACACCGCGTGGGGCTGGGTCGCCGTTTCACTGCCGGTGGGTGCGGCGCTGCTCCTGCTGTTCCGGACGCCAGGTCGTGCCGCGTTGCCCGGGTTGGTGGTGGCCTGTTTCGGCTGGGGCGCGAGTCTGCTGGTCGCACGGATCGCCCTGCCACCGCTGCTCGGTGGGACCGAGAGCGTCGGGTGGGCCGGTGGAGCGTCGTTGCTGACGGCGTGCGGCCTGCTCTGGGTCGTGCTGGCCTGCCTCGCCGGACCTCGGAGGTGGTCGGCGGGTGTGCCCTCGTGGCGACCGATGGGGGCCGTCGCCGTCGTGGTGCTGCTGTCGCTGGCGCTCGGGACGCTTTTCACGGCACGGTCCGGTCCGCTGCGTCCGGTTCCCGAGACGTCGACCGCGGCGGACGACACCGGCTACTGGCTGACCCTGCGCCCCGATTCCGGAGTGCCGAGCCTCACACCCCGGCCGCGGCCCCGGTTCGGAAGTGCTTCGCTGGCGCCGGCTCCCGGCGCCGTCGCGGCGCTCTCGCGCATCCAGGCCGATCTGCTGTCGGGTGAGGCGGAGCGGGTGCGTTCCGGGGTGGCCGCTGCCGCTTCCAGGGGAGCGGGGCGCATCGCGATTCCCGGTGACACCGGCTCGGGGCAGTTCGTGGAACTCTCGGGCCGAACCGTCGCGGCTACCGGGGAGTCCGTGAGCGGGCGGCGGGTGTTCCGGGTGCTGCTTCCCCACACCCCCGTGACGCTGCTCGGCCCCGCGCTGGCGCGCAACGCTCGGGAGGACGTCTCACCGCGCCCCAGAACCCGACCGATAGGGATATCCACCCGATTGCCGCACGTGACGATTCGGGTCTCCAAGGGCGGTCCCGGAAGGGTGCTGCTGCTCGCGGCCCAGCGGGAGTCCGGTTGGCGGGCGTACATCGACGGTTCGAGCGTGGGCCTCGCCACTGGTTGGGGCGAGCAGGTGGCCGTGCCGCTGCCCGAGACGGGTGGGCAGGTGAGGATCGGTTTCACCGCCGTGCCACGTACCAGTCTGCTCGCGTTCCAGGCCGCCGCGATCCTGTTCACGCTGATCGGTGCGTTCCCCGGTCGTGGTCGACGGCAGCGGGACGACTCCACGGAACACTGAGACGGCGCGATCCCCGCCCGGTGTCGATTTCTCGCGAAATCGCGGCGCCCCATCGACGCAGGCCGAGTCCGAGCACCCTCGCAGGGCGAACTCCGACCACCCTCGCCACCGGCACCGCCGTGGGTTCTCTCGTGGTGCTCTCGCGAGGACGCCCCCGACGTGGCGTAGTACCTACTCGATGTCGGGGGACCCGCAGCGAGAGCCCGCGAGAGGTTCCGCCACGGAACCACCCCGCCAAACCGAGGCGATACAGCCACAATCAGGTCAGTTGCCGTCGATCACTCCGGGATCGAGCCCGAGGTAGCTGGCGATCTGCTCCACGAGCACGTCGTGTATCAGGTCCGTCATGTCCGTGCCGTTGCCGGCCCTGGCCTCGAGCGGACGCCGATACAGCACGATTCGCGCCCTGGTGGGATTGCCGCGCCGGTCGGTGCTCTCCGGGACGAGACGCGCCAGTGGCACATTGGAGTCCACGACCATGTCGTCGCCCCACACCACGGACTCGGGTGACGTCACATCGACTTCCGGTACCTCGTCGACCGCCACGTCGAGCTGGGTGAGTTCGGTGTGCCACCGCTGCTCGATCGGTTCGAGGGCGTCGAGCACCAGCGCGTCGAAGCGCTGCGAGCGGCTCCGGGCGGCAGGAACCGAGGACGGGTAGAGCGGACCGCGCATGCCGCGGCCTCGTCGGTCCCGTCGCTTTCCGGTGCGCTGTCGAGCCTGCCGTGTGGTCACCACGCGGTGAGGATACTCCGCCCGAAACGGGATACGGAATCGTGCCCGCACCAGTAGCTACCGAACGTGTTCGTGCGATACGTTTCGGATAATTCGTCCGCGTAGTTTCGCTATCGTGCGCAACTTCACCAACAGGATGATCAATGCAGCGCAACGGATCGCCATGTCCGGATGAACGCCGGACGGCAGTTCCCACATCGGGTTATTCCGCCCGGTTTTTCCGCGTGCCGTCGAGTACCGACGTGACAAGAGCGCTATGGTGCCAGGCGTGCGGAGCGTGAGGCGTTGCTCTCGAACCGGGTGCACCGACCCGGCGGTAGCGACGCTGACCTATGCCTATGCGGATTCGACCGCGGTGGTCGGCCCGCTGGCCACTTATGCCGAACCCCACAGTTACGACCTGTGCGAGGAACACGCCCTCCGACTGACGGTTCCCAAGGGCTGGCACGTCGTACGGCACGAGGGGGAGTTCAGCGCCGATCAGCCTTCCGGTGATGACCTCACGGCGCTCGCCGAGGCGGTTCGGGAGGCGGGCCGTGCCGATCCCGCCGACTCACCGGGGTTCCACGGCGGCGGAAGCAAACGAGGCCACCTGCGTGCGCTGCCCGATCCGGGCAACGAGTAGCGCCCGGCGAGCTCGTCGTCGCCACGTTCTCGTCTTTCCCGCTGAATCCCGATGGCAGTCGGCGGACACCACGGCCGAGCCGTTCGCGGGTAAGCTGCGGCACGCAGGCAAAGGATGCCGTCATTACGGGAGAGTGCAGCGTGCGGGACCTGTCGGGGATCGTCAAGGCGTATGACATCCGGGGTTTGGTGGGCGATGATCTGAACACGGATGTGGCCCGCGAAGTCGGTGCCGCGTTCACGAGACTGGTCGGTGGCCCCGCGGTGGTGGTGGGGCACGACATGCGGGATTCCTCTCCCGAGCTGGCGGCGGCGTTCTCCGAGGGAGTGACCGGGCAGGGAATCGATGTGATTCACATCGGTCTGGCCGGCACCGACATGCTCTACTTCGCCTCGGGGCAGCTGGATCTTCCGGGAGCGATGTTCACGGCCAGCCACAACCCGGCCCAGTACAACGGGATCAAGCTGTGCCGTGCCGGAGCCGCCCCCGTCGGGCAGGACAGCGGGCTGTCCGAGATCAAGGAGCTCGTGGGGCACGGCGTGCCCGAGTTCCTCGGTGCGCAGGGCACGGTCACCGAACGCGACATGCTCGGCGAGTACGCGCACTACCTGCGCGGACTGGTCGACCTGACCGCGATCCGACCGCTGAAGATCGTCGTCGACGCGGGCAACGGCATGGCCGGACACACCGTCCCCAGCGTTTTCGACGGTCTGCCCGTCGAACTCGTGCCCATGTACTTCGAACTCGACGGCACGTTCCCCAACCACGAGGCGAATCCGCTGGAGCCCGCCAACCTCGTGGATCTCCAGGCCAAGGTGCGTGAGGTCGGGGCGGACGCGGGTCTGGCCTTCGACGGGGACGCCGACCGGTGCTTCGTGGTCGACGCGGCGGGTGAACCGGTCTCCCCCAGCGCGATCACCGCTCTGGTCGCCACGCGGGAGCTGGCGAAGGAACCCGGCGCCGCCGTCATCCACAACCTGATCACCTCGAAGGCCGTGCCCGAGATCGTCACCGAACAGGGCGGCAAACCCGTACGCACCAGGGTCGGTCATTCCTTCATCAAGCAGACCATGGCCGAGACCGGCGCGATCTTCGGTGGAGAGCACTCGGCGCACTACTACTTCCGCGACTTCTGGCGCGCCGATTCGGGGATGCTGGCCGCACTGCACGTGTTGGCGGCGCTGGGTGGCCAGTCCGGTTCTCTCGCGGACCTGATGGCGAGCTACACCCGTTACGCGGCCTCCGGCGAGGTCAACTCGACGGTCGACGACCCCTCGGCCCGGATGCGTGCGGTGATCGAGACGTTTCGCAACCGCAACGGTGCTCGTATCGACGAGCTCGACGGGCTTACCGTGGAGTTGTCGGACGGGTCGTGGTTCAATCTTCGCCCGTCCAACACCGAGCCGGTCCTTCGATTGAACGTGGAGGGTGGCGACTCGACGAGCATGGTCGCGTTGCGCGACGAGGTGCTGACTGTACTGCGGAAGTAATCCCGCCCCGGGCGGGACGAGCGGTGTCTTGGCCGATGCGTCTTGGTGTTCCGGCCGGTTGTGGACCGTCCGAGCGATGGTGCGGTGTGATTCCAGGGAGGAAGAGTGACTGTGGCGATCGATCCCCGACTGCGGGAGATCCTGGTGTGCCCGTGCCCCCGACACGCGCCGCTGCGGGACGGTCTGCCGGACGATCCGGACGCCGAATACCTGAGCTGCACCTCCTGCGGGCGCGGCTTCCCCGTCCGGGAGGGAATTCCCGTCCTCCTGCTGGAGGAGGCGCTTCCCGCCCCCGGAACCGGTCCCACCCCCGACGAGCCAGGGGAGGGGTGAGGACGGTGTTGGACGACAGCGTCCTCGATGACCAGCGGCGAATCTTCGAGCTGGACACCGGGGGTCTGCTCCGCATGGCCGCCCTGGGGGGCGCGCAGGTTCGCGCGGCCGCCTCCGCCGCCTCGGAAGCGGGTGTGGACGACCTCGCCGGTTACAAACCGCGTGCTCTGGTGCTGCTGTCCACATCCGGTGTCGGGCCCGCCACGTGTCGGTTGCTGGCGGCCCTGCTCGGTTCCTCCTGTCCGGTTCCCGTGGTGACCACCGACGTCGTGCCCACCTGGGTCGGTCCGTTGGACGTGGTCTTCGCCTACGGAGCGGACGGTGGGGACACGTCGCTGGCCGAGTCGCTGGAACTGGCCACCAGGCGCGGGGCGAGCGTGATTCTCGCCGCTCCGGACGAGGGCCCCGTGGGGGCCGCCGCCGCGGGGCGGGCGAAAACGATATCCCCCAGGATTCCGGTGCCCGAGCCGTTGAGCATCGCGCACGCCTTCACGGCGGGGGTGAGGGTTCTCACGGCATTGGGACTGCTCGACACCGACACCGACGCGTTGGCGGACGCGTTGGACGAGCAGGCGGAGCGTTCCCACCCACGACACGAGATCTCGGAGAATCCCGCCAAGACACTGGCGTTGCGGCTGGCCGACCGCATCCCGCTGCTGTGGGGAGTGGACGGACCGTCCACGGCGGTCGCCGAGCACGGCTCCTTCGTGCTCGGGCGTTACGCGGGGATACCGTGCGATGTCACCGACTATCAGCAGTCGGTGCATCGTGCGGCGTTGTACCGCGCCGCCGCGACGGTCGGCAGCGAGGCCGATCTGTTCGCCGATCCCACGGAGGAAACCACGGCCGGGTGGCGCGTCGTGCTGCTGAGCACCCGCGACGGTGAACGGGCGCGGTTCACCGAGCGAACCGCCACAGCGGCACTGCCCGGCGCCGACGTGCTCGCCCCGAACGAGTCCCAGCAGGGGGACGGGGTCCGGAGTTCGCTGTGCCTCGCCGTCGGGTTCGACATGGCCGCGGTCTACATCGGGTTGGCTTCGGACTCGTTGAACGGGGACGACAGACCGGTGTCGGCGGCGCGCTGAGGACCTGGGTGCTTCGGCGCCCGCATCCCCGGCCGATTCGCACGGAGTTTCCGGTGTTCTCCTGCGAAGCGCGGGCGGGACACCATTCGTTGTACTCCCGCCGGGCGGTATCGGTTCCGTCGGGGAGACGCGGTTAGACGAGGAAGCGAGAACGACTGTGGAGTTACTGCGCAACGCGGTACGCCCGTATGCATGGGGGTCCCGGACCGCGATCGCGGAGCTACTCGGCCGTCCCGTCCCCGCGCCACATCCCGAAGCCGAACTCTGGATGGGTGCCCATCCCGGAGATTCCTCGCGGTTGCTGTGTCAGGACGGATCGGAGATTTCGCTGGTGCGCTTGTTGGACGCGGAGCCGACCCATCAGCTGGGGCGGGCGTGCACCGACATATGGGGCAATCGGCTGCCCTACCTGATGAAGGTGCTCGCCGCGGACGAGCCGTTGAGCCTGCAGGCCCACCCCTCCGCCGAGCAGGCGGCCGACGGGTTCGCCCGGGAGGAGGCGGACGGGGTCCCGCGCGGTGCCGCCGACCGCAACTACCCGGATCCCACCGCGAAACCCGAGTTGATCTGTGCGTTGACCGAGTTCCACGCGCTCGCCGGATTCCGCGCCGCCGAAACCACCGTTCGGTTGCTGCACCAGCTCGACGTGCCGAGTCTGCGGGCGCACACCCGCCTGTTGGCCGATCAGCCGGATCGGGACGGGCTGCGTGCGTTGTTCACCACGTGGATCACCCTTCCGGAGGACACCCTCCGTGCGCTGATGCCGGATCTGTTGCGGGCGTGTGCCGAGCACGTGCGTTCCGGGGGTGAATTCACCGAGGAGTGCCGCACGGTTCTCGAACTGGGCGAGGACTACCCGAACGACGCCGGGGTGCTGGCGAGTCTGCTGCTGAACCGAATCGTGCTGCGTCCGGGGGAGGCCATCTATCTCGCACCCGGGAACCTGCACGCCTATCTGCGCGGGACCGGGGTGGAGATACTGGCCAATTCGGACAACATCCTTCGGTGCGGCCTGACCCCCAAGCACGTCGACGTGGCCGAACTGCTGCGGGTTCTCGACTTCGAGAACGGTGAACTGCGAATACTCAACGGTGAACGGCGCGACACCAATCTGACGGTATACCGCACCGAGGCCGACGAGTTCGAACTGTCCAGAGTGGAATGGCGTCACGGTGACCGGTCCGGCGTCCTGCTCGACTCCGCGGGACCGCAGATCCTGTTGTGCACCGAGGGCAAGGTCAGGTTGTCCCCCTACGCAGCGGGAGTCGGTACCAACGGGAACGGCAGCCACAGCGGTGGCTCCGGTAACGCTCGCGAACTGGAGCTCTCGCGCGGGGACTCGGTCTGGCTCGCTGCTTCGGACCCCTGTGTGCTGGCGCAGCCGCTCGGTGAGGCGGGCGAAGGGGTGCAGCTGTTCCGGGCGGCCCCCGGCGCTGTCTGACCGAGGTTTTCAGCCGGGGTCGTCCCGGCGGGCGTGTTCGGACGGAGCCGCCGTTCGTTCCCGCCCGCTCTCGACAGCGGTGCCCGACATCGAGTGGCCGCACCGCATGCCTCGCCGTCTCGCGGTACGCCGGAATCGCACTCGGGCCGACTCACGCTCCGGGAGAACTCGGTCTCGCGGAGCGGTGCTCGCATTAAAAGAGTATTTTTCACGAGCAATTAGTGGTGTCGCGCAACTTTTCCGGACCTCGCGGTCCCGATTCGCGCGGATTCGGCGGCTCGTTAGTAGATTGTGCTCTCAACCACCATCGGCAACGGTCTCGCGCCCGTTATCGTGCGGTGCCACCAGTAAGCATGATCAGAGGAGGCAGTGGTGCCAGGAAACGGAATCTGGCGGACCAAAACGGTTGAACAATCGATCCTGGACACCGATGAACCCGACACCAGACTACGGAAGAATCTCGGTACCTGGGATCTGATCGTTTTCGGTGTTTCGGTGGTAATCGGTGCGGGGATCTTCACGCTCACCGCACAGGTAGCGGGTGACACCACCGGTCCCGCCGTATCACTCGCCTTCGTGCTCGCCGCGATCGCCTGCGCCCTCGCGGCACTGTGCTACGCCGAATTCGCCTCCACCGTTCCGGTGGCAGGCAGCGCCTACACGTACTCCTACGCCACGTTCGGCGAGTTCTTAGCCTGGATAATCGGCTGGGACCTGATCCTGGAGTTCTCCATCGCGGCTTCGGCCGTCGCCAAGAGCTGGTCGTCCTACCTGCAGCAGGTCATGTCCGGCATCGGGATCTCGCTGGACACCAAGCTCCCGCTGGGGCCGCTGCAGTTCGACTGGGGAGCCATGCTGCTCGTCGCGGTGCTGATCGCGGTGCTGATCACCGGAACCAAGCTCTCGGCGCGGGTCAGCATGGTGATCACTGCCATCAAGGTCGGGGTGGTGCTGTTCATCATCATCGCCGGGATCGCCTACATCAAACCGGACAACTACACCCCGTTCATCCCGGAGGGGCAAAGCACGTCCGAAGGCGGTCCCGCCCTGCACCAGTCGCTGCTCTCGCTGCTGCTCGGGGGTGAATCCAGCACGTTCGGCATCTACGGGCTGCTGGCGGGGGCCTCGGTGGTGTTCTTCGCCTTCATCGGCTTCGACGTGGTGGCTACTACCGCGGAGGAGACCCGCGATCCGCAGCGCAACGCGCCGCGCGGCATCCTCGGTTCGGTGGTGATCACCACCGTGCTGTACGTGGGAGTCTCACTCGTGCTGACCGGCATGGTGCGCTACACCGAGCTGGCCACCGGCCCCGACGGGCAGAGCGCCACCCTCGCGACCGCTTTCGAGATCAACGGCGTGAACTGGGCCGCCACACTGATCTCGGTGGGAGCACTGATCGGTCTCATCACCGTGGTGATGGTGTTGCTTCTCGGCCAGACCAGGGTGCTGTTCGCCATGGCCAGGGACGGGCTGCTGCCTCGCGGCCTGGCCAAGACCGACCCGCACCGCGGAACTCCGGTGCGCACCACCGTGCTGGTGGGAGCGGTGGTGTTCGTCGCTTCCGGCTTCTTCTCGTTCTCCAGCCTGGCCGAGATGGTCAACATCGGTACTCTGTTCGCGTTCGTGCTGGTTTCGGTCGGCGTGATCGTGCTGCGTCGCAAGCGTCCCGACCTGCCACGCGGCTTCCGCGCACCACTGGTTCCGGCGGTTCCGATCCTGGCGGTGCTGGCCTGCCTGTGGCTGATGATCAACCTGACCGCGTTCACCTGGATCAGGTTCCTCGTGTGGATGCTCGCGGGTGTGATCATCTACGCCCTTTACAGCCGCACCCACTCGGTGCTCGGGCAGCGGGAGAGGGCCGACAACCTCCCCGACTGACGTTTGGAGAGGTCGGCCGTGCCAGCTGCTGAGCTGGTTGCGTGGCGGAACCTCACGGGCCGTCTCGCTGCGGGATCCTCGACATCGAGTAGTTACTACGCCACGTCGAGGCTGTCCTCGCGAGACGACCCGTGAGAACCCGCGGTGGTGCGGTCTGCGGGGGTGGTCGGAGCTCGAGCTGCGGGAGTGGTCGGAGCCCGGCCGCTCGTCGGTGTTGGCGTCCCGGCGATTTCGTGGGAAATCGCCGGATCCGGGGGCACACCGCCGTGCTGGGACGTCGATTTCTCGCGAAATCGCCGCACCTGTGGTGGGGTAGCCGTCCGGTCACCGTCAATTTCCCGCGAAATGTACGCGGGGCGTGCCCACGGCGTGGCAGTAATCGCTCCGCGAGCGGGCCGCTGATCGACGAGCGCGGCTCACCGGCTCACCGGCTCGGCTCACTGGCTCGACGGACGCAGGGCGGGACCGCGTTCCCATGGCGGCGTCATCCCGGGCAGGTCGATGATCTCCGGAAGTTCGGTGTGCGGGAGCCGAGTGGGCTCTTCGGTCCCGGTGGTTTCGGCGGTGTGACCCTCCTGCCCGTCCGGATCGTCCTCCACCGTGAGCTCGGTGGCCGCGGCGGCGACCCCTTCCTCCCGTCGGACGGTGTCCCCACCCGTTACGGGGTGCGAGCCCACCTTCGTCGAAGACCCACCGGTGGGACGGTTCGCCGCGCGGTCCTCGGAGGTGTCCGTGCGATGGGTCTTGCCGTTCCGGGAGCTTCCCGCTGGGTCGACCATCGTCGTGCGCAGCGGGAGGTTCGTGCCACGCGCCGGGACCTCCAGGGCCGCCGCCATCGACACGGCCCTGTCCCACTCGGGGTCGCCGCTGTACTCGGAGTGCCGCGACAACCCGGCCGTCCAACGTCGATGCTCGAACGGTCCGCGCTGCGGATCGGGCAACCAGTGATCGCTACCGAGCACCAGCGCACCCGTGGGACCGCGTGCGGCGGCGGGCAGCGGCCCCTCGCTGCCGTCCGGGCGGAATCCCACCCCCAGCAGCTTGCCGTCGTGGACCTGCCGGTTCCACGTCCCGACCGCACCACCGATCGGATCAGTCCCTCGGCACAGTGAGCGCCACTGCCCGGCCAGCGAGCCCGCCAGGGAGCGCTGCGCCTCGTGGCCGAGGAAGCCGGGAAATCCGCGAGCGTACGCCCACTGCAACTGTGAACCGGCCGTGACCAGGCCGATCCGTTCGTGGTCCTGTTCGTCGAGCCTGCCGAGCAATCTGGCGGCGGCGACGGAGGCGAGCAGGCTGCCCTGGCTGTGGCCGGAGAGCACCACGCGGGTGTTCGGGTCCGCCAAGTGCTCACACGCCCGGTCGACCAGTTCGGGGATTACCTTCAGCGCGTAGCACGGCGGCACGATCGGATGAGAATCCCGCGGCCAGAACAGGGTCAGATCGCACAGCAGACTCAACTGCCGTCCCGCGTTCGGACGACGCACCGCCAGGTGAACCATTCGCAGCAGCGTCGCCGCCAGGGTAGCGAGCGTTCCCACGCCCAGCAGCAGCAACCAACGTCCCCAGAAGGGAGGTTCGGGACCGCCGAGGCGCAGCACCAGCGCCAGGGCCGCTCCCACCGTCAAGGCACCCGCCAGCAGCAGCACCAGCCGATGCCCGTGGCGGCGTTGCAGCTCGGCCCATTTCCACGCGCGTTCGGCGCTGCGTTGATCCGCGGGGCGCCCGGCGTGCAGCAGCTCCACCTCGGGGGAGACCCCGTCCGTGCGGATCGCCCGCCACCAGCGCAACCACGCCCACGGCACCACGACGAGCCCCGCGAGTACGAGCGCGGCCGTCGCCGCCCCCCACAACAGCGTCACGGTGTCGTAGGAAGCCGGTAGCAGTAGATCCGTACCGAGCACCTGCCGCGCACTCAGCGTCAGACCCGCGCCGAAACCCGCGCCGAGCAGGCACGCGATCAGCAGTACCGGCGCGGCGAACCAGCCACCGGCCCACGGGCGCAGTCTGGAGGGGAGACGACGCCACGAGCGACGAGCCAGCAACGCGGCTGGTAGCAGCAGCGCCCCGATGCAGCCGCACAGTGCCAGCAGGCCGAGAGTCAGCGAGTCGGTCACCGGTCCCGAGCCGGGGAGCGGGCCGGACAGGTGAGTCGGGAAGAGCGCTGTGAGCAGCAACAGCAGCCCGCTCGTGCCCAGCAGCAGGATTCGCGCGTAGCGCCCCACCAGCGGGTGCACGGAGTGGCGGAAACCGCTCTCGGAATCTCCCGAACCGGTCGGGTCGTCCAACAGCAACGTTCCCAGTACGCACAGCGCGGTTACGGCCGCTGCCGCCACCCAGCGTGGATCAGTGGCGGCGGTCGGTCCGCCGAGAGCCAGCAGCACCACCGTGCACAGCGCGGCCACCGCGTGCAGCGTCCGCAGGGCGGGAGTGCTCGGATCGCGCACCACTCCGGCCCCCGGCAGTCTCGGTGCCTGCGCGCTGTGCTCGTCCCCGGAACCGCTCGGGTTCCGAACCTGCCAGGACATCGCGGACAGGCGGTACATGCCGAACACGGCGGCCACCACGAAGAGCAGGGCCGGGACCGAACGCAGCGGTTCGAACGCACGCAGCTCGTCGGGGACGGCGCTCAGACACCCGGTCCCCGCGCGCAGGCACTGGGCCGCCACCAGATCCAGGCTCAGCACGGTCAGCTGCGCGGTGAACAGCATCGTCAGCAGCAGCCCCGCCAGGCGCAGTCCAGCACGGAGCAGCGCTCCCAGCGAGCGCGACCAGTGGCTGTCCCGGTCGACCGGCGGCAGCATCCAGTGCGCCAGGTTCGCCAGCGCGAACGGGAACAGCAGTGCCCACAGTGCCTTGCCGCGTCCGGAGGTCATACCGCCCCAGACATAACCCTCGACCGAACGGGGGACGGTTCGTTCCCCCGCGGTGAGGTCTGGCCCCGGGATCGGGCGCAGCAGTCGGTCAGCGGGACTGACGATTCGTCCGGTGCCGTCGCCTGCCACGTCCACCGAAGCCACCGAATCGGTCAGGTCCCGCGGTTCCGTCCCGAGGACGCCGTGTACCCGCAGCTCGACCACGCGAGTGTCCGGCCCGGGTACGTGCACTGTTCCTCCTGTGGGTCGGTGCGGTGCGGGGGAGTCCGCGTTCTCCGCGGAGTTCGCGAGTCCATTCACGACGGACGAGCGGCTCCCGCCTCGGTCCTGTGGGAGCTGATTCTCCCGGTTCGATTGTCTCTTCTCGACGGTCCTGTCGCGACCTACTTCCCGGAATCCTTTCATCGATACTTTCCCGTCGTCCCGAAGAGGCGTGCGGCCGGGTGGCCCATGCGGTCGCTACTCCGGTGGATGGACTGCGTAGGGTTCGCACCATGGGGCGACTGATCGTGATCGAAGGGCTGGACGGGGCGGGAAAGCAGACGCTGACCGACGCGTTGAGCGGCGAGTTGACGGCCAGGGGGCTGTCGGTGGGCCGCGCGGCCTTTCCGCGTTACGGCCAGGACGTGCACGCCGATCTCGTCGCCGAGGCGTTGCGGGGTGCGCACGGCGACCTGGCCGAGTCCGTGTACGGCATGGCCGTGCTCTACGCACTGGATCGGCAGCGCGCCGCGGAATGGCTGCGAGCACGGCTCGCCGAACACGACGTGCTGTTGCTCGACCGGTACGTGGCCTCCAACGCCGCCTACGGGGCGGCCCGGTTGTGGCAGCACGCCGACGGTGAGTTCGTCTCCTGGGCCTACCAGCTCGAGGTCACCCGATTCGGACTGCCGGAGCCGGAACTGCAGATCCTGCTACGCGTTCCCAGTGAAGTCGCCGCGGACCGGGCCGAACGCCGGGAACGATCCGGCACGGCGGACGGCAGGGACAGGTTCGAGTCGGACTCGGGACTGCAGGACCGCTGTGCGGCGGTTTATCTGGAACTCGCCGATATGTCGTGGTGGTCACCCTGGCACGTGGTGGACGACGCCGCCACCACGGATCCGGCGGGACTGGCCGACCGCGTGCTCGCGTAACCTACTCCACCGTAGTGCTCCGTTCGGCGGTACCGTAGCCCTCGCACTGGGCAATGATCCGACGACCTGCGGTGATGAATACCGGGTGGTGCTTGCCCCCGTGGTGCAAAGTGCAACCATGTGGGGCATGAAGTCACGCGTGCTCGTGGTGGACGACGACCCTGCCCTGGCGGAGATGCTGACCATCGTACTCCGTGGTGAAGGGTTCGATACCGCCGTCGTCAACGACGGCACCAAGGCGATGCCCGCGCTGCGTGAACTCAAACCCGATCTGGTGCTGCTCGACCTGATGTTGCCGGGCATGAACGGCATCGACGTGTGCAAGGCCATTCGCGCCGAGTCGATGGTCCCCGTCGTCATGCTCACCGCGAAGAGTGACACCGTTGACGTCGTCCTCGGGCTGGAGTCCGGTGCCGACGACTACATCGTCAAACCGTTCAAACCGAAGGAGCTGGTGGCACGGCTGCGGGTGCGGCTGCGCCGCACGGAGGCGGAACCCGCCGAGGTGCTCTCCATCGGTGATCTTACGGTCGACGTCCCCGGGCACGAGGTCACGCGCGACGGAGTTCCGATCTCGCTGACGCCGTTGGAGTTCGACCTGCTGGTCGCGCTCGCGCGCAAGCCCCGCCAGGTCTTCACCCGTGAGGTGTTACTCGAGCAGGTGTGGGGCTACCGGCACGCGGCCGACACCCGGTTGGTCAACGTACACGTACAGCGACTCCGGTCGAAGATCGAGAAGGATCCGGAGCACCCGGAGGTCGTGCTGACGGTTCGGGGCGTCGGGTACAAGGCCGGGCCGCCATGATCGCCGAACACGATGATCGTCTCGACACGGCAGGACGGACGGGGTGAACGGTGAGCAGTCTCGTGCCGGCGCCGATCGTTCCTTCCCGGGCCGGCTCCGGGATGACGTCCGCAGGCGCTGGCACTGGTTCGAATCGACCTGGCGCCGCTCGATGCAGCTGCGTGTCGTCGTCAGCACCCTGGCGCTGTCCTCGGCCGTGGTCTTCGTACTGGGGATGGTGCTGCAGACGCAGATCACCAACAGACTGCTGCAGAACAAGGAGGACGCCGCGGTCCGGCAGGTCGAGCAGAACCTGCCGATCCTGGAGTACCAGCTGACGGCGGTCGATCCCAATTCCGGCGATGTCGCCGAGCGGCTGGAAGCCGCGCTGAACCAGCTGACCACCAGCACCGCGGACAAGACCGAGACCGACTCGCTCGCCGGGAACTACGTGCCCGCCCTGGTGGACGGTCAAGCCATCACCGAGAACGGGGAACAACCTTCCGCCGGGCCCGTCGACAGCGTTCCGCAATCGCTGCGCAAGCTCGTCAAGGAGGACAACCTGGCGAGCAAGATCGAGACGGTCAGGCGCGACGGTGAGACGGTCACCATGCTCATCATCGGCAGCCCGGCCGGAACCGCCACCCGACCGTTGCAGGCCTATTTCCTGTTCCCGCTGGAGTCGGAGCGCAAAACACTGGGGCTGGTGCAGAGCACCCTGCTGGTGGGCGGTCTGGCGCTGCTCGTGCTGCTCGGCGCCATCACCAATCTCGTCACCCGGCAGGTGGTGCGTCCCGTCCGGCAGGCCGCCCACACCGCCGAGCGGCTGGCAGCGGGCAATCTCGACGAACGGATGCGGGTCATCGGCGAGGACGACATGGCCCGACTCGCGGACTCGTTCAACGAGATGGCCGACAGTCTCAAGCAGCAGATTCAGCAGCTCGAGGAGTTCGGCCAACTCCAGCGGCGCTTCACCTCGGACGTCTCGCACGAGCTGCGTACTCCGCTGACCACCGTGCGGATGGCCGCGGACGTGCTGCACGCCTCCCGCGACGACCTGCCGGACGGACTGGAGCGCTCCGCCGAGCTGCTCGTCGACGAGCTCGACAGGTTCGAGTCGCTGCTCGGCGATCTGCTGGAGATATCCCGGCTCGACGCCGGGGTCGCCGATCTGTCCACCGAATCGCTCGACGCGCCGGACCTGGTGCGTCGCGTCATGGATTCGCTGCTGCCCATCGCCAGGACCGGCGGAGTCGAGCTGCGTGGCGACTTGCCCACCGAGGGTGTTCACATCCTCGCGGACGCTCGGCGGGTCGAACGCATCGTCCGAAATCTCGTCGCCAACGCCATCGACCACGCGGAAGGCAGGCCGGTGGACATCAACTTCGCCGCGGACGACCGCTCGGTGGCGGTCACCGTGCGCGACTACGGTGTCGGGCTGCGACCCGGTGAGGCCGAACTCGTGTTCACCAGGTTCTGGCGAGCCGATCCCTCGCGGGATCGACAGACCGGCGGGACGGGGCTCGGACTCTCCATCGCGGCCGAGGACGCTCGGCTGCACGGTGGCTGGCTCGACGCCTGGGGCGAATCCGGTAAGGGGTCCTGCTTCCGGCTCACCCTGCCGCGCGACTCGGGCGACCGGGTCGACACGAGCCCGTTGTCGCTGCCGAGTACCCGCAGCATCGCCGCGCCCGAGGCGTTGCTGGCCGTGCCCGGGGACGCGACGGACAACGGTTCCACACCCCCGGACGAGGGATCCGACCAGAGCGATCAGGGACCGGCCCGAAGCCCCGGTCCCGGCGAGCAGGAGAAACGATGACGTTGCGACGGCGACTCGTCCGAGTGGTGACTCTGCTGCTGGTGCTGTCCGTTCCGCTCACCGGTTGCGCCTCGATACCGGAGGAGACCAACGCCGGGGTGATCAGCCAGGTCGAGGAGGCTCCCGAAACGAGCACCGAGGCCCAGCCACCACCCGAGAACCTCAACGACACGGACCTCGTCCGCAGTTTCCTGGAGGCCACCGCGGAGCCCGCCAACGACTACGCGGCGGCTCGACTGCACCTGACCGAGCAGGCGGCCGACTCGTGGCAGGCCCCCTCGGAACGGTTCATCGTCGACAGCGTCAACACCGTGCCGAAGTCGGAACCGGAAACCGCCGACTCCGTCCGAATAGTCGGTCTGGACGTGCACCAGCTCGGCAAACTCCGACAGGATCAGTCCTACGTTCCCGAGGAGAAGGACCTCAGTCTGCGGGTCAAGGTCCGGCAGCGTTCCGACGGGCAGTGGCGGATAGTCGATCCGCCTCGCAAGCTGCTGGTCGCCAGCGGCGCCTTCAAGTCCCGCTACCGAGCCGTATCGGTCTACTTCCTGGATCACCAGCGCGAGGGGGTGATCCCCGACATCCGGTGGGTGCGGCAGAACCCGAAGAGCACCCTGCCCTCGCGGGTCATCAGCCTGCTGCTGTCGGGCCCGTCCGAGGGGTTCGACCTGGCGATGAAGACCGCCATACCGGAGGGCACCACCACGGCGAGCAACGTGAGCGAGACGAACAACGGTGCGCTGCTCGTCAATCTACGCGACCTCGGTGATCTGAGCGACAAGAAGAAGCGGCTGATCGCGGCCCAAGTGGTGCTGACGCTGCGCGGAGTCCGCACCGCCCGAGTGAAGCTGCAGCACGAGGGCGCGTCGTTGCTGTCGAACATCGAGGTGCTGCGTCCCTCCGACGTGAGTGATTACGAGCAGCGGAACGAGGTCCCCCGGGACGTGAAACCACTCGCGGTCGTCGATGAACGACTGCTGGTGTTCAGCGAGAACGCTCCTCAAGTCCCCGGACCCGCGGGCAACGGGAGCTACCGGATCACCACCGCCGCTCGTTCCGACGACGGTTCCCGAGTGGCCGCTGTGGTACGCCGAGGCGACAGCGGAGTCGAGCTGCGTGTGGGTCCATACGGTGGCGAGCTGCGGAGACTCGGGACCCGAGGCAGTTTCATGAGCAGACCCACCTGGCGCAGCGAGTCCGAGTTCTGGACCGTCGTCGACGGTGAACGGGTGATGCGGGCGACCCGGGACGAGAACGGCTTCTGGTCGGTCAGCCGGATCGACGCGAGCGAGTTCCCGGGCGAGGGGAATATCGAAGCCCTGCGGATCTCCCGAGGCGGTACCCGGCTCGCCGCCGTCGTCGACGGGCGAATAGTCGTCGCGGGTATAGCGGGTGGCGATTCGGACGTGTCACTGCAACAGCCCGTGACGTTGAGCGGCGGCACCGGGGATTCCGAGATCAAGGGGGTCGACTGGCTCACCGGCGATTCGCTGGTGGCCATCACCGGCAGGGACAGTCAGCCCGCGGTCAGGGTCTCGGTCGACGGTTTCAACTGGGACTCCTACCGGCCCTCCAACCTGCGCAACCCCAAACTGGTGACCGTGGGGCCGGACCAACGGGTCATAGTCGCCGATGAGTCCTACCTCTGGCAGGCCAAGGATCTGTCCGATTACTGGGAGGTGCTGCGGGAGATCCCGATCAAGGCGAACTCGATCCCCTTCTACCCGGGGTGATCGAGGTTTTCCCGGCGGTTCGGTCGGCGGCTCCCGCGCCCCGTGCGTCCCGGGCGGTACGAGCGATCGGCACTGACAGCGTGTAAGGCCGACACGCCGAGCCGCCGGTGGCGGGGCGACCCGCACCGGCCCACGCGCGAGTCAACCTCGTCGGCGTGTCATTCGATCGCTACTCCCGCTCTGTCGTTCCGTCGGGGCTGGTGGATCTGCTGCTGCCATTGCGCTGTGCGGGCTGTGGTCTCGCCGGGGCCGTGCTGTGCGCCGAGTGCCACAGTTGGTTCCACGAGCCGCGCGTGATCCGTCCTCCCGCGCTGGTCCGGGAACCGCCGATTCACGCCTTGGCCCGTTATCGCGGTCGGGTGCGTACGACGCTGCTGGCCTACAAGGAGGGCGGTCGTCGTGACCTGGAGAGACCACTGGGAGAACACGTGGCCACCGCGGTCCGGGCCGTTCTCGCCGCATCCGGCTCGATCACCGAAACCGACTCGCCCCGTCTGGTGCCGGCCCCGTCGAGGGACGCGGCCGTGCGGCGCAGAGGCAGGGCGCACCTGGCGCGGCTCACCCACCGCGCGGAGCGGAGGTTGCCCGGCGTGCGCACGGCTGACTGCCTTCGGTTGAGTCCGCGAGTGCGCGATTCGGTGGGGCTGAACAGCGGAAGGCGTTTCGAGAACCTGCGTGGCGGGGTGCTGTCGCGCCCCGGTCGTCTGCCGCCGCCGGGCACTCCCGTGCTGCTGCTCGACGACGTCCTCACCACCGGTGCCACGGTGCTCAACTGCCTACGAGCGCTCTCCGAGGCCGGGCTCCCGGTGGTGGCCGTGCTGGTGCTGGCGAGCGCCTGCCGGGAGTCCTGACCGGCCCGTGTCCGCCCGGTTTGTCCGGAGCGTCCCGTTGCCCACCCCGGTACGTCCCGCCAGGAGAAACGGATTCCGCCCCGACGGGAACCGATGGTTTGTCTCATGCGTTTGCCGGGTATACGCGGATGGCCGTACCGCCCGGCGCGGGCACGGTGCGGACGTCCGGGTACAGGTCCGAAAGGGCGAGCACGGGACACGGCCGTGCTACTGCTGTCGTCGGGACCGGCCCTGCGCCGGGCGGAGGTGTGTCATTGCGAACCCGGGACCATGCCAATTACTCAGGGTGTCCGATTGACTTCACCCGACTCGGGGGGTGTCACAACTCCGCAACGCGAGCTAACGTGCGTTCCCATCAAGCCGTTTTCCGGCAGTGGAATGAGGTGAGGCAGTGATGACCCTGACGCCGGAAACGAGCTGAGCACGCTCACTCCGGTGTCGCCGTGATCGTCATTCACGGAAGCACGCTGAGCAACGGAGGTCGTGAATGGACATCGTCGTCAAGGGCCGCAACGTCGAGGTGCCCACGCATTACCAGCAGCACGTCGACGAGAAGCTGAGCCGCCTCGACCGTTACGACAGGAAGGCCATGCGGGCCGACGTGGAGCTCCGGCACGAGCGTAATCCACGCCAGGCGAAGAACTGCCAGCGGGTCGAAATCACTCTCAAGGGACGCGGACCGGCGGTACGAGCCGAGGCCAGCGCGGTCGATTTCTACGCCGCCCTGGATGCCGCGTCGACGAAGCTGGAGAACCGGCTACGCAAGATGCACGACCGCCGGAAGGTGCACTACGGTCGGCGCAACCCTCGTTCCGTGGCGCAGGCCACCGCCGCGATGGCGGATCGTCCGGTCGCCGTCGCCGGTGCCGGTGGCACGACCGGCGGCCGCACACGCACGACACTCCTGGAACCGCCGGCCGACCAGCTGCGATACGACAGCGCGGAGGGGAACAGCACCGTGAGCGACAGCGCCGTGAGCAATCAGCGGGCTTCCCGGACAACCGAACCTCCCGCGGGCGGCGCCGGATTCCCGCAACAGCGTGAGGAAAGCAGCGACTACGAACCCGGTCGAATCGTCCGCGAGAAGGAACACCCCGCCACACCGATGACCGTGGACCAAGCCCTCTACGAGATGGAGTTGGTGGGACACGACTTCTACCTGTTCTTCGACGCGGAGGCCGACAAGCCCAGCGTGGTTTACCGCCGCAAGGGATTCGACTACGGAGTGATCAGACTGGCCTGACCCGGGTGGCCCTGGCGGCTACTCCAGCCGTACCGATTTGGTACGGACCATAACCATCGTGGCCGTCCGCCGCGTACCGTGGTGCGCGGGGACGGCCACGTCTGTGGTTCGACGCAGCCGACGGGCGGCCAGATTCCCCCTGCCACCGCACGATCGGGTGTGGCGGGAACACACGTGCGTGCCGGAAACGTTCGTGGTCCGTGGCCACTTCCCGCGTTCGCGCAGTGAGCATCGGCCGACGGTGCCTGAGCGAACCGTGCGGAGGTGGGCTTCTAATACTATGGCCGTAAAGCGTCCGTGACGGGCGCGTCACGATCAGCAAGTGAGGTCGACCGGATGGTCCTGTCCCGACTGCTCCGCGCTGGCGAAGGTAAGATGCTCAAGCGTCTGCGTTCCATCGCGGCGCACATCAACGAGCTCGAAGACGACACGGTCGCGCTGTCCGATGACGAGCTGCGGGCCAAGACCGATGAGTTCAAGGGCCGTTACGCCGACGGCGAGCAGCTGGACAAGCTCCTGCCCGAGGCCTTCGCGGTCGCTCGTGAGGGTGCCAGGCGAACGCTCGGCAACCGGCATTTCGACGTTCAGCTCATGGGCGGCGCCGCGCTGCACTTCGGTCAGATAGCCGAGATGAAAACCGGTGAGGGCAAGACGCTCACCTGCGTGCTGCCCGGTTATCTCAACGCGATCACAGGCAACAGCGTCCACGTCATCACGGTCAACGACTACCTGGCCAAACGTGACTCGGAGTGGATGGGCCGAATATATCGTTTCCTCGGTATGGAAGTCGCCGCCATCACGGCCGACATGTCCCCCGAGCAGCGCAGGGACGCCTACAACTGTGACGTCATCTACGGCACCAACAACGAGTTCGGCTTCGACTACCTGCGCGATAACATGGCCTGGAGCCTGGCCGAGTGCGTCCAGCGCGACCACAACTTCGCGATCGTCGACGAGGTCGACTCGATCCTCATCGACGAGGCCAGGACCCCGCTGATCATCTCCGGTCCCGCCGACCAGTCCTCCCGCTGGTACCAGGAGTTCGCGCGACTGGCTCCGATGCTGACCCGCGACGAGCACTACGAGGTTGACGAGCGCAAGCGCACCATCGGTGTCACCGAGGAAGGCGTCGACATCATCGAGGACCAGCTCGGGATCGACAACCTCTACGAGGCCGCGAACACCCCGCTGGTCGGATATCTCAACAACGCGCTCAAGGCCAAGGAGCTCTACCGCAGGGACAAGGACTACATCGTTCGCAACGGCGAAGTGGCCATCGTCGACGAGTTCACGGGGCGCGTACTGCACGGACGCCGTTACAACGAGGGCATGCACCAGGCGATCGAGGCCAAGGAAGGCGTCGAGATCCAGGCCGAGAACCAGACCCTGGCCACGATCACGCTGCAGAACTACTTCCGGCTCTACGACAAGCTCGCCGGTATGACCGGTACGGCCCAGACGGAGGCCGCCGAGTTCCAGAGCACCTACAAGCTCGGTGTGGTCTCGATCCCCACCAACGAGCCGATGATCCGGCAGGACCAGCCCGACCTGATCTACAAGAGCGAGGAGGCCAAGTTCGCCGCCGTCGCCGAGGACATCGAGGAACGGCACGGCAACGGACAGCCGGTGCTGGTCGGTACGACCAGCGTCGACCGGTCGGAGTACCTGGCGAAGCTGCTCACCAAGCGCGGTGTTCCGCACAGCGTGCTCAACGCCAAGCACCACGAGTCCGAAGCGGGCATCATCGCCGAGGCGGGCCGCAGGGGCGCGGTGACCGTGGCCACCAACATGGCCGGTCGTGGTACCGACATCGTGCTCGGCGGCAACGTCGATCACCTGGCCGACAGCGAGCTGCGCAAGCGGGGCCTCGATCCGGTCGACAACCGGGAGGACTACGAGGCCGAGTGGCCCGCGGTGGTCGACAAGATCAAGGAGCAGGTCGAGTCCGAGGCCGACGAGGTGCGCGAGGCGGGCGGGCTCTACGTGCTCGGCACCGAACGGCACGAGTCGCGCCGGATCGACAACCAGCTGCGTGGCCGTTCCGGACGTCAGGGCGACCCGGGCGAGTCGCGGTTCTACCTCTCGCTCGGTGACGAGTTGATGCGCCGCTTCAACGCCAACATGGTCGAGACCGTCATGACTCGACTGAAGGTGCCGGACGACGTTCCGATCGAGCACAAGATGGTCACCAGAGCCATCCGAAGCGCTCAGACCCAGGTCGAACAACAGAACATGGAGATCCGCAAGAACGTCCTCAAGTACGACGAGGTGCTCAACCAGCAGCGTTCGGTGATCTACACCGAACGCAGGCGCGTGCTGGAAGGCGAGGATCTGCGCGAGCAGGTCGAGCACATGATCGAGGACGTGATCAGCGCCTATGTGAAGGGCGCGACCTCCGAAGGCTACGCGGAGGACTGGGATCTCCAACAGCTCTGGACCGCTCTCAAGACCCTCTACCCGATCTCGATCCACTGGGAGGACATCGCCGAGGAGGACGGCGACCTCAGCAGCAAGAAGGTGAACGACGCGGTTACCGCCGATGCCAAGCGTGCCTACGACGCGCGGGAAGCCGAGATCGAGGAGATGGTCGGCGAAGGCGGCATGCGCGAGCTCGAACGCCGTGTCGTGCTCAGCGTGCTGGACCGCAAGTGGCGTGAGCACCTCTACGAGATGGACTACCTCAAGGAAGGTATCGGGCTGCGTGCGATGGCACAGCGGGATCCGCTGCTCGAATACCGGCGAGAGGGCTTCGACATGTTCAACGCCATGTTGGAAGCGCTCAAGGAGGAGTCCGTCGGTTACCTGTTCAACGTCCAAGTCGAGGCCGCCGAGCCGGAGGAACCGGCGGAGCCGTCGGTGCCGGTTTCGGTCAGCCAGAGCTCCGGCGGTGACGGCGTCGCGGCCGAGGACGGTCAGGCCGCTGCCAAGCCGAGTTCCAAACGCGGCAAGAACTCCCGGGCCGCGGGTCCCGCGTTGAGCCAGCTGGGTTCGCAGCAGGACGAGCAGTCGCAGGTTCCGGCCGCACTGCGGGGCAACGGTGCCGGAAGGTCGGGGCAGCGGCTCAGTTACTCGGGGCCCTCGGAGAACGGTGGTGTCGAGACCAGCAACGCCGAGTCCGAGGACTCCGCTTCGGAGCAGCAGGGCACGAGGCGCGAACGTCGTGCCGCCGCCAGGGCCGAGTCGAAGAAGGGCAAGAAGCGCTGAGCGAGGTTCCCCGAACTCGCCGACGTGGTGCTCGGCTCGACGGGATCCCGCTCTCGCTCGAGTGGGATCCCGTCCCGAGCGGCCGTCCACACGCACCTTCCGGGATCAGAGCAAGGAAAGCAGGGTGCACCACCATCCGGCGTCCAGTCGTTCCAGGCGGAGCGTCATGGCGCGGTGCCGGTTCGGTTCGTGGATGATCACGCAGACCTCCACGGTGCTGGAGTTGGTGGGGCAGGCGTGTACCGAGTTCATCCGGGTACGGAAGTCCAGCGGGGTCTCGCGTCGGGTGAGGGTCGTCAGCAGGCCGGCCACCGGTCTGCTCAACCACCGACGTATCTGATGGAGTGGCCTTCGCCCGGTCAGTACCTCCACCATGCTTCTGGCCGCGCCGTGAGCCAGTGCCGATGCCGAGTAGGACGGCGGGGTGCGGTTCTCGTTGTCGGCGAGCACGGTGGTTCCCTCGCGCATGACGGTGTTCTCCCTTCCGGTGGCTTCACGGATTAGGAGTGGGTGGCCTCCGCCGCACGTTCGCTCCGAACCGGGCAACCACCCGATGGGATGAGCTCGGCCGTTCGAGCGATCGCGAGTTAGGTTGTCGTAATGACTTTGTCGGCGCTCGTGGTCGATTTCGGTGGAGTCCTGGACGACTTCGGTGAGCGTTCGTCGGGACAGGCGGTCGATACCGAGGTGGAAACAGCGCCGGTGGTACGGGCGCTGGAGTGGTTGCGCCTTCGTGGCGTGTCCGTCGCTTTGTTGTCGAACGGGGACAGTCGGCCCACGGCGATCGACTGCGACCGGTTGTTCGACGCCGTGGCCGTATCGGCCGAGACCGGGTTTCGGAAACCCGCTGCCGCGAGCTTTCGGCACGTGCTCGGACAGCTGGGGGTTCCCGCCGAGCGGTGTGCCTTCCTGGATGACGAACCGCGCAACGTTGCCGCGGCCGTCGAGACGGGCATGGTGGGGATAGTGCACTCCGGCGTCGAGTCGACGCTGCACGAGCTTTCCGTGCTTTTCGCCCCGGAGTTGGACGAGCAGTCCTGATAACCCCGTGTTCACCTGGTGTTTTGGTGGTTGGTGGGGGTGGGTGTGTGGGGTGGTGTGGTGGGGGTTTAGAGTGGTTGTTGTCAGCACGGCGGTGCCGGGCTGGAAATCACGAGGGTGGATGAGCTGGGACGTGGTTCTGGTTTGTTCGGTGGTTTTCGGGTTTCGGTTCGTGGTGGTGGCTGGTTGTTTGAAGAACTGCATGTGGTGCCTGGTGCTTGCTGGCTCGGGCTTGCCTTGTTGGGGTGAGTGGTGAGTTGGCGGGTGGGTGACCCCCCGGTGAGTGGGGGGTTGGTTGGGGTGCTACGGTGAATGCGGTGAACAACGGAAAAGCATTCGGGAATTTCCGCTGGCTGG
>NZ_FOMZ01000023.1 GCF_900112765.1 Actinopolyspora alba | reverse complement strand
GAACTCGGCGACTCGGCGTACAACGAACGAGGCAACTCCTCGTGCCGCAACGCCTGCACCATCTTGATCACCCCGGCCACACCCGCCGCCGCCTGGGTGTGTCCCAGGTTGGACTTGATCGAGCCGACCAGGAGGGGGCGCTCCGCGGTGTGCGCCTGACCGTAGGTCGCCCGCAGCGCGTTGGCCTCGATCGGGTCACCGAGAGGTGTACCGGTGCCGTGGGCCTCCACCGCGTCGACGTCGGCGGCACCGAGTTCGGCCGCCGTGAGCGCGGCACGGATGACGCGTTCCTGCGAGGGTCCGTTGGGAGCGGTCAGCCCCTGACTGCGGCCGTCCTGATTGACCGCACCCGACCGCAGCACCGCCAGCACCTCGTGCCCGTTGGCCCGCGCGTCCGACAACCGCTCCAGCAGCAGCATGCCGCAACCCTCGGACCAACCGGCCCCGTCGGCCAGTTCCGAGAACGGCTTGCAACGACCGTCCGGAGCGAGCCCCCGCTGCCTACTGAACTCGACGAACGCGAACGGGGTGGCCATCACCGCGACGCCCCCGGCGAGCGCGAGATCGCACTCGCCTTTCCGGAGTGCTTCCATCGCCATGTGGATGGTCACCAGCGAGGAGCTGCAGGCCGTGTCCACGGAGATCGCGGGACCCCGCAGCCCCAGGGTGTACGAGACGCGGCCGGACAGGATGCTGTGTCCGCCCGCGGTGCCGTTGTGCCCGTCGAAGTTGGTCAGGTCGCGGCCGAGCCTGGAGAAGTAGTCGTCGTACATCGCGCCGACGTAGACGCCGGTGGGACTGTCCCGCAACGAAGCGGCGGGAACGCGCGCCCGTTCGAGCAGTTCCCAGCAGGTTTCCAGCAGGATTCGCTGCTGCGGATCGATCCGTTCCGCCTCCTTGGGGCTGATCCCGAAGAAGGCCGGGTCGAACAGGTCGACGTCGTCGAGGAAGCCACCCTCCTTGGTGAGCGAACGTCCGGGAACGTCCGGATCGGGATCGTAGAGCTCGTCGATGCTCCATCCCGGCCGGTTCTCCGGGAACTCCCCGACCGCGTCACGTCCCTCCGCGACGAGGCGCCAAAGCTCCTCCGGTGTGTCCGCACCCCCGGGATAGCGTCCGGCGGTCGAGACGATGGCGATGGGCTCGTTGGCACGCGATCGGAGTTCGACGATCTTCTGGTTGGCCTGCTGCAGCGCCGCGACCGCACGCCGCGCCCTTTCCTGCGGATCCGTCTCTGAAGACATCGGTTTTTCGTCCTTCGGCGTGCTCATTCGAGCTTCCTGATCTCTTGGTCGAGGAGGTCGTCGAGGTCGTCGTCGGCCACGTCCTCCAGGTCGTGGGCTTCCGGTGCGCTCCCCTCACGTCGCGACCGCAGCCGCGTGGCGAGTTCGAGGAGGCGTTCCACCGAACTGTCCTCGTCGAGAGCGGCGAGCGGGGTCCGCTCGAGCAGCTCGACCGCTTCGGCGATCGGTGTGGGAGCCGCCGGTGGCTTCTCGACGAGTGAGCTGAGATAACCGGCGAGCGCGCTCGGCACCGGCCGGTCGAACAGCAGGGTGGCGGGCAGGCGCTGCCCGATCAGACCCGACAACCGGTTGCGGAGCTCGACCGCCATCAGCGAGTCGAGGCCGAGCTCCTGGATCGGCCGGTCGGCGGGGACGGAGGCGGTCCCGGAAAGCCCGAGCACCGCGGCGAGCTCCCCGCGCACCGCGTCGAGCACCGCCTTCTCGCGCTCGGTCTCGGACAGTGACCCGAGCCGCTCCAGGAAACGCGACCGCTCCGCCGACATGGCCGACGCACGACGGGCGGGCGGACGGACGAGTCCGCGAAGCATCGGCGGAGTCGCGCTCGGGTCGGTGTTCGCGTTTCGCCGCAGTGCGGCACGGTCCAACCGCACCGGCGCGAGGTACGCCTCGGGCCGGGCGAGCGCCTCGTCCAACAGCTTCATCCCGGTTTCCGGGTCCAGGGGAACGAACCCGGAGCGCCGGATCCGACGTCGAAGGGACTCGTCCATGGCGGCGACGAGGCCCACTTCGGACCAGCTGCCCCAGGCGAGGCTGGTCGCGGGAAGACCTCGATTCCCGCGCAGCGCGGCGAGGGCGTCGAGGGCCGCGTTCGCCGCCGCGTAGTTGGCCTGGGCGGCGGCGCCGAGGGTGCCCGCCATCGACGAGAACAGCACGAACGCCCGCAGATCCGCGTGCTCGGTCAACTCGTGCAGGTGCACCGCCGCATCGAGCTTCGGGCGGAGCACCGCGTCGACCCGCTCCGGTGTCAGATCGGAGAGCAGACCGTCGTCCAGAACGGTTGCCGTGTGAACCACCGCAGTCAGTGGATGCGCCTCGTCGATCGAGGACAGGGCCGCGGCCAGCTGCCCACGATCGGAGACGTCGCAGGAGCGGACGGTGACCCGCTCGGCTCCCAGCGCTTCGAGTTCCTCGGCGAAGACAGCGGCATCCGGAGCTTCCGGTCCCGAACGCGAGAGCAACAGCAGGTACCGAGCGCCGTGCCGCGTGACGAGATGCCTGCAGGTCACCCGCGCCAGCCCGCCGGTTCCGCCGGTGACGAGCACCGTCCCCTCCGGATCGACGGCTGAGGGCGGATCCTCGCCGTTGTCCACATCCGGCTCCCTCCGCTCGACCGGGGCGAGTCTCGGGGTCGCGAGCTCACCGTCGCGGAGCAGGAACTCGCTCTCGCCGTTCGGCAGGCGACCGAGCACGGCGGAGAGCGTCTCGTCACCGGGCACGTCGTCGACGTCGAGGTGCACCAGGGACCGCTCCGGGTGCTCTTCCCGGAAACTCCGCCCCAGTCCCCACAGCGCCGCCGCACCCGGATTCGCGGTTTCGGCATCGTCGCGGGCCACCGCACGGCGCGTGAGCCAGACGACTCTGGCTTCGGCGAGCGCATCGGCCGCCAACCAGTCCCGCAACCAGGTGAGCCCGCGATGCGCGGCGTCGTGGATCTCGTCGGTGTTCGCCGCACCGGAAGTCGCGATGTTGTCCCAGCGGACGAGGAGCGTGGGGCGGTCCGCTTCCGCACCGGTGCGGGTCTCCCGCACGACGCGCTCCGGCTCCGGGTCACGCGGATCGATGTCGACGTAGGTGACCGGCGCGCCGTGTTCCTGTTCCACCAGCGGGGACGCGACCGTGCGGTACAGATCGGTCGTCGGGCCTCGCAGCGCGTGTCGGATCTCCCCCGCGGTCGCGGGTTTCCCCGAGACGGCGCCCACGGAAGCGACGGGTTCCCCGGCCGGATCGAAGAGCGTGAGAGTCGTTTCGTCAGTGCCCTCGTCACTCGGCGTCGACGGCACGATGCGGGCCCGGAGTGCGCTCGCCCCGACCGCGTGCAGTCGCACGTCCCGCCAGGCGAAGGGGAGTGGGACTCCTTCGCCGTCGCGTGCGGGTTCGGCCACCGCGTGCAGCACCGCGTCGAACAGTGCCGGGTGCAACCCGAAGGAGTCGGTTTCCGGGCTCACCCCGTCCGGCGGGTCCACCTCCGCGAAGACCACGCCGTCCCGTTGCCACACTCCGCACAAGCCCCGGAAGGCCGGACCGTAGGACAGGCCGCTCCCGTCGAGGCGCTCGTAGTGCGCCTCGACCTCGACCGGTTCGGCACCGGCGGGCGGCCACGTTTCGAGCCGCTCGGGTTTCGAGGCCACCTCCCCCAGCACCCCGGAGGCGTGCTGGACCCAGTGAGCCTCGGAACCGGACTCGGAGGACGCGCCCGCGGCTCTGCTCCGGAGGACGTAGGAACGGGTTCCGTCCGCTTCGGCCGCGTTCACGGTGAGCTGGACCCGTCGCGGTGATCCGGATTCGAGTGCGAGCGGTGTTTCGACGACGGTGTCGACGACGCCGTCCAGATCGACGTGCCGTGCCGCGTGCGTCGCCAGCTCCACGATCGCGGCGCCCGGCAGCAGGGTCGTGTCGAAGACCCGGTGATCCGTCAGCCAGGGGTGCGTCTCGGTGTCGACGCTTCCGGTGAACACCACGCTCCCGTCCGGAAGGTCCGTCCGTCCACCGAGGAACGGGTGCTCTCCCGTGTCCAGACCGAAGGCGGCGGCATCGCCTCCGCCGGTCGCGGCGAGGCGGAGCCAGTAGTGCTGCCGTTGGAAGGCGTAAGTGGGCAGGTCGACCGATCGTGCCGCCGACCCGCCGAGAACCGCCTCCCAGTCGACGGGCAAGCCGTGGGCGAAGGTCTCGGCCACCGCGCGGCGGAAGCGAGTGGTCGCGTCGTCGTCGCGGTGCAGCGAACCGACGACCGCCTCGTGGCCCGCTCCCCGCAGCGGCGCGACGAGCAGCGGGTGTGCGCTCAGCTCGACGAAGACCGTCTCGGGACCGGACGCGGCGGCTTCCAGGGCCAGATCGAGCCGCACCGGCCGACGCAGGTTGTCGGCCCAGTAGTCCGCGTCGAGCTCCGGGCCCTGGAGTGGTCGGCCGAGCACCGTCGAGTGGAACGGCACGCGTGCCGTGCGCGGCGAGATCGCCGCGAGTTCCTCCCGGATGGGGTCGAGGATCGGGTCGACCTGCGGTGAGTGGGAGGCGTAGTCGACCGCGATCCGGCGGCAGTACACCCCTTCCGCTTCGAGGTCGGTGAGGAAGCCCTCCAGTTCCTGCCGGTCTCCGGCGACCACCGTGGACTCCGAGCTGTTGACGACCGCCACCGACAGCGCACCGTCCCGCTGGTGCAGCCGTCGGTGTACCTCCTCCACCGGCAGTCCGACGCTTCCCATGCCGCTGTCTCCGGCCAAGCCCTCGACGAGCTTGCTGCGGACGTGGACGACGCGGGCACCGTCCTCGAGGCCGAGGGCGCCGGAGACGACCGCGGCCGCCACCTCACCCTGGCTGTGTCCGACCACTCCGGCAGGTTCGATCCCCACGTGTTCCCAGATCCTGCCGAGCGCGACCGCCACGGCGAACAGCAACGGCTGGACCACCGTCACCCGGTTCATCGCCTCGCGTTGCGACTCCTCGTCGGCTTCGAGGAGTTCCAGCACGGAGAACCCGGTGTGGGGACGCAGCGCCTCGTCACACTCGGCGAGCGCCGCGCGGAAGGTCTCGTCCCCGAGCAGCGAACGACACATCCCCGGGTACTGGCTCCCCTGACCGGGGAACACGAAGACCGGGCGGGTGCCGCTGGCTGTCGCCAGCACGGCTCCCGAGGGGAGTCCCCCATCGGCCACGGTGCGCAGCGCCTCGACCGCCTCGTCGTTGCTCGATACCGGCACGACCGCGCGCCGCTGGAAAGCATCGCGCGTGCGCACCAGACCGGCGGCGATGTCGAGCGGAGCGAGACTTCCCCGGGACGAGTCGACGTGCTCGGCCAACCGCGCCGCGTTCGCCCGAAGCGCCTGGTCACTGTGCCCGGTCACGACCAGCGGGACCGGGGCGGGAGAGCCGCTCCCGTCATCGGCGGAGCGGGAGGTGGGACCGGTGTCGTCCTCCGGCGCCTCCTCCACGATGACGTGCGCGTTCGTCCCGGAGATCCCGAACGAGCTCACACCCGCGCGGCGAACGTGCCCGGAGCGTCGCGGCCAGGGCATCGGCTCCGCCAGCAGCCGCAGGTGGTCCGCTGTCCAGTCGACGTGCTCGGTGGGTTCCTCGGCGTGCAGGGTCCGGGGCAACCGCTCGTGCCGCAGCGCCGAGACCATTTTGATCACACCGGCGACTCCGGCCGCGGCCTGCGTGTGCCCCAGGTTGGATTTGATCGCCCCCAGGGCGAGAGGTGTCTCGGCGGTGCGTGCCCGACCGTATGTCGCGGCCAGTGCGTTCGCCTCGATCGGGTCGCCGAGCGTAGTGCCGGTGCCGTGCGTCTCCACCGCGTCGACATCGGACGGATCCAGGTCGCCCGCGGCGAGGGCCGAACGGATCACCCGTTCCTGCGAGGGACCGTTCGGGGCGGTGAGTCCCTGGCTGCGGCCGTCCTGGTTGACCGCGCCCGAACGCAGCACCGCCAGCACGTCGTGGCCGTTCCGGCGTGCATCGGACAACCGCTCCAGCAGCAGCACACCGCAGCCCTCGGACCAGGCGACCCCGTCGGCGTGCCGGGAGAACGACTTGCACCGCCCGTCCGGTGCCAGGCCCCGCTGCCTGCTGAACTCGACGAACATGCTCGGGGTGGACATCACCGTGACACCCCCGGCGAGGGCGAGCTCGCACTCACCGCGCCGCAGCGCCTGCATCGCCGTGTGCATCGTCACCAGCGAGGAGCTGCACGCGGTGTCCAGGGAGATCGCGGGTCCCTGGAGCCCGAGGGTGTAGGCGATGCGCCCGGACAGCAGACTGCCGCCGCCCGCAGCGCTGTTGTGCCCGTCGAAGTTCGCGAGGTCCTGCCCGAGACGTCCGAAGTAGTCGTCGTACATCACGCCGATGTAGGTGCCGGTCGAGCTCCCTTCGAGCCGGGAGGCGGGGATGCGGCCCCGTTCGAGCGCTTCCCAGCACGTCTCGAGCAGGATGCGCTGTTGCGGGTCGAGACGTTCGGCCTCGCGGGGGCTGATCCCGAAGAACTCGGGGTCGAACATGCCCGCGTCGTGCAGGAAACCGCCCTCCCGCGTCGTCGTGCGCCCCGGTGTGTCGGGATCGGGGTCGTAGAGGCGTTCGGTGTTCCAACCGGGACGGTCGGGAAACCCGGTGATCGCGTCGCCCCCGTCGGTCAGCAGTCGCCAGAGCTCCTCCGGCGAGTCCACCTCGCCCGGATAGCGGCACGCCATCGACACGATCGCGATCGGCTCGTCCGCCGCCGCGGGCTCGGCGACGACGGGGTCGGCGGCATCGAGCTCCCGCGGTGCTTCCGGAGCGGTGGTGGCGAAGCGCTCGACGAGGTGCCGCGCGAGAGCGGTCGGCGAGGGGTGATCGAACAGCAGACCGGCGGGCAGCGTCTCGCCGACGAGTGCGGACAGGCGGTTCCGCGCCTCCAGCGCCATCAGCGAGTCGAGGCCGAGCTCCTGCACGGGTTGCGCGTCGGGAACCGAGGAGGCGTGCGGCAGCCCGAGGACCGCGGCCACCTCCGTGCGTACCGCGTCGAGGACGACGCGTTCTCGTTCCGCTTCGGGTGTGTGGGCGAGCCGCTCCGCCAGGTCCGAGGCGGGACCGTCGGCTCCGGGTTGTTCGGCTTTCCCGCTCCCGGCCGGCCGGGTGACGAGGGAGCGGAGTACCGGGGGAACCGTCGTCGCCGACGTCAGCAGGCCCCGGTCGAGGGACACCGGCACCAGGTTGGCTTCGGGACGGCCCAGGGCGAGGTCGAACAGCCGCATCCCGGTCTCCGGCTCGATGAACCGCAATCCCTCGCGCCGCAGCCGGCGCCGCAGCGCCTCGTCCATATCCGCGGCCATCCCCGCACCGGACCACGGCCCCCACGCCAAGCTCCTGGCGACGAGCCCCAGACCTTTCCGCCGCAGCGCCAGCGCGTCGAGCGCGGCGTTGGCAGCGGCGTAATGCCCTTGGGAGCCGCTTCCGAACGTCGCCGCTGCCGAGGAGAACAGCACGAACGCTTGCAGCTCCATGCCCTCGGTCGACTCGTGCAGGTGTACCGCCGCGTCCACCTTCGCGCGCAGCACCGCGTCCACGCGCTCGGCCGTCAGATCACCCAGCAGACCGTCGTCCACCACACCGGCCGCGTGCACGACCGACCCGAGCGGCCGGGTGTCCGGAATCGAGGCCAGCGCCTCGTCGAGTTCGGCGCGGACCGAGACATCGCAGCCGCGTACCGTCACGGTTTCGGCACCCGCGTCCCGGAGTTCGCGAACGAGGTCGTCGGCGCCGGGCGCTTCGGTACCGGAGCGCGACAGCAGCAGCAGGTGGCGAACACCGTGCTCGGTGACGAGGTGGTGAGTGATCGAGCTACCGAGCCCGCCCGTGGCTCCGGTGACCAGCACGGTCCTCTCCGGATCCACGGCGGGGATGTCCACGCTGTCGTTCTCCTCGACGGCGACGAGCCTGGGCGTGGACAGTTCCCCGTCGCGGAGGACGAGCTGGCTCTCGTCCGGCGGTAGCGTCCGGAGTGTCCGGTCGAGCTCTTCGTCGTCGACGGTCTCGTCCACGTCGAGCAGTACCAAGGATCGGTCGGGGTGTTCCGACTGCGCGGTCCGGCCGAGGCCCCACAGGGCCGCTGCCGCCGGTGACGCCGCACGATCGTCCTCGTCGACCACGCAGGCGTTGCGCGTCACCCACAGCACGACTGCGTCACGGAGTGAGTCGGTGTCCAACCAGCGCTGGAGCCAGTCGAGAGCACGCTGGGTGGTCGCGTGCACCTCCTCGGCCGTCGCTTCCTGGCGGGGCCAGTGAACCACGATCCTCGGAGGACCGTCGGTGTCCGCGTCCGCCCGGCACGACTCGACCGCCGCCGCGAGATCCGGTTCGGTGGCATCGACCGGGACGAGCGGGGCAGTGGACGGACCCCGCGACGCCTCCGACGGGACAGGAGACGCCTGGAACTCCACGCGGAACAAATCCCGCGAGGGGTGCTCGTTCAGGAAGCGCTCGGGCGGAGCGTGGTGTGCGGTGTAGCCGTGGAGGTGGAGCACCTCGTTTCCGGAGGCATCGCGAGCGACGAGCTCGTCGGCCTGGGTGGTCGAATCCCGCGTCCGAAGACCGGTGCTCGTGGCGCTACGGATCGGAGTGGGTTCGCCGGTCCAGTCGAGCCGCTCGATGAGGAACGGCAGCTGTGGAGTTCCCCGCTCGATCCGGTCCAACAGGGACATCGCCACACCGAAGGCGTTGTCGAGCAGCCCCGCGGGGACGGGACTTTCGGTGGTGTCGACGCCTTCGGGAGGTTCGAACACCCCGTGCCGCGTCTCGTCATCGCTCTCGAACGCGCGAAGCCACCGCCAGCGTGGTCCCCATTCGATCTCGAACGCGTCCAGCCCGTCCAGCACCTCGTCCATGCCCGGATCCTGGCCCCGTCCTGTCAGTGTCTCCGGTAATCGGGGAAGAGCGGAGTTCGCTTTCCGTTCGTCGGTGGGGGTGAGGTGGGCGTGGGCGTGCACGGTCCACTGGTCGTGCTGCCAACTGGCCACCGTCGCCCGCAGCATCTCGGACTCGCCCGTGTCGTCATCGTCAGGCACCAGATGCACCTGCACCGGCAAGTCGGCCTCGGCCTCATCGACCACCAACGCCGCCACGAACCGCACATCCACCAACGCCACCGACCGGCCCGGCCACCAACTCGCCGCGACCGCCAACAACACCGACACATGAAACGCCCCCGGCACCACCACCCGACCAAACACCCGATGATCCGCCAAATACGCCTGCACCCCAGGACCCACCCGCAACGCATGCACCGCCCCACCAGCAGGAAGCACCTGCCGCGTTCCCCCCAACGACCAACGACACACCTCACCCGACACATCACCAACACCCGAACCAGCCCCCACCACCTCGGGCGGACTCAACCAGTAGTGCTCCCGCTGGAACGCATACGTCGGCAACAGCACGGGTTTGGCCCCACTGCCGTGGTAGAACGCGTCCCAATCCGGGGCATGCCCGGCCGTGTGCAACGCGCCCAACGCCGCCACAAAGGATTCCGCCTCACCCAACTGGCCGGACGAATCACCCCCAGCACGCAGGGCGGGAATCAACCGGGTCGCCACGTCATCCGGCACGCACTGGGCCGCCATCGCACTGGCGGTGTTGTCCGGACCACACTCCACGAACACATCCACCCCAGCAGCCAACGCCGTCTCAACACCGTCGGCGAACCGCACCGGCTGCCGCACATGCCGCGCCCAATACCCCGGCGAGCACATCTCCTCACCCGTCAACAGTTGCCCGGTGACATTACTGACCACCGGAAC
>NZ_FOMZ01000024.1 GCF_900112765.1 Actinopolyspora alba | reverse complement strand
GTGCGGCGGCGATTGCACGAGTGGGGTGGTGCGTTGTCGGTGGCGGTGGTCAACACCGCCGAGTCGACGGTGGTGGCTGGTGACCGGCAGGAGTTGGAGGAGTTCCTCGCCGTGTTGGAGGGCGAGGGTGTGTATTGCCGTCGGATCGCGGTGGATTACGCGTCGCATTCGCCGCAGGTGGATCCGGTGTTGGAGTCGGTTCGGTCGGAGTTGGCTGATCTGGTGCCGGGGTCTGGGGATGTGCCGGTGTTCTCGACGGTGCGGGGGGCTCGGGTCGACGGCAGCGAACTCGATGGTGACTACTGGGCGGACAATCTTCGCGAGCCGGTGCGGTTGGATCTGGCGTTGGAGGATCTCGCTGCGGGTGAGGAGACGGTGTTTCTCGAGTTGGGTGCGCATCCGTTGTTGGTGGGCCCGCTCGGCGGGGCCGGGCATATGGCGGTGGGCTCGTTGCACCGGGACGAGGACGGTGCGTCGCGGTTGCGGCAGGCCGCGGCGGAGTTGTTCGCCCATGGCATCCCGGTCGAGTGGGACACGGTCTACGCGGGCACCGGGGCGCGGGTCGTGGACCTGCCGACCTACGCCTTCCAACACCAGCACTACTGGCTGGAGCTGCCCGAAACGAGCCAGGGGGAGGCGTCCGCCTTCGGCCTCGACGCCGGAGAACACCCACTCCTCGCGGGCCGCACGGACCTCTCGGACGGCACCGTCGTGTTCACGGGCAGCACCGCTGCGCTCGCCCGTCCGTGGAACTCCGAGCACCACGTCTTCGACACCGCGCTGCTGCCGACCACCACTCTCGTCGATCTCGCGCTGCACGCCGCGAGCAGGGTCGGCCTCGAACGCGTCGCCGAGACCTCACTCGAAGAGCCGATCCCACTCGACGCGGGGCCACGCCGGTTGCGGCTGGTGATCGAACCCGAACAGGACGGCCGTCGAGGCTTCACGCTGCAAAGCAGCTTCGTCGACGGGCCGTGGGTGCGCAACGCCAACGGCCGGCTCGCCGAACGAACGACCGAAACGCATCCCGCCCCCGACAGCGGGCCGCCACCAGGAGCCACACCGCTCGACGTCGAGGAGCTCTACGCGTCGCTGGACGACGACGGGCACCGCTACGGACCCGCTTTTCGGACGATCACGCGTGGCTGGAGCACCGGCGACGAGGTCGTCGTGGAGGCAAGCCTGCCGGATGAGCTGCGGGACGAGGCCGAGACGTTCGGGACGCACCCGGCACTCCTCGAGGCAGCGCTGGCCGCCGCGACCCGATTTCTCCCGAACACCGACGAAGCGATCCACCTGCCGTGCACCGTCACGGACGCGATGCGGCACGCGGTCGGAGCGATGACGGTCCGAACGCGGGTGACCAGAGCAACCGAGGGGCGACTGCGCCTCGCGCTTTTCGACCCCGCTGGTGATCCGGTAGCGACGATCGGCGCGGTCACCACCGAGGAGGTCACGGAACCGCGCATCCGGGAATCGGCGGGTTCGGGGGCGACGACCGCGTCCTCCGCGCTGTATCACCTCGTCGGGCAACCCGTGCCCGCTCCAGCGGCGGACACACCGACGGGCTCGCCGACCGACTACCTGGAGGTCGACATCGCGGCCTCGGACGGCTCGACGCCCGACTTCGCCGCGCTCGCGGACAGGGTGCGGACGGCGGAAGCATCCACTCTGGTCGTTCGTTGGCCCGCTCCGGACGCGACACCCACCGCTGTCCACGAGCTGACCCACCGCGCCCTCGCCTGGCTGCGAGGATGGCTGGCAGCGGACGCTCTCGGCGATACCCGGGTCGTCTGGCTCACCCACGGGGCCATCGGGAACGGCTCGGCACAACCCCCGCCGTCCCCCGCCGCTGGGGCGGTTTGGGGAATCGCTCGTGCGTTCCAGCAGGAACATCCCGACCGGTCTCTCGTCCTGGTGGACACGGACACCGAGTCCGATCGGCCTCCCGCGCTCGAGGACCTCATGGCTCGGCTGCCGGAGGACGAGCCCCAGCTGGTGCTGCGCGACGGAGCGCTCGAGGCGCTGCGGCTGCTGCCCGTGGAACGTTCGGAAGAACCGGCCGCGACCACCTGGAACACCGATGGCACCGCGCTCATCACCGGCGGAACGGGCGGTCTCGCCCGTGTCCTCGCGCACCACCTCATCGCCGAGCACGGGATCCGGCACCTCGCGCTGGTGTCGCGCTCCGGAGCGGCCGCGACAGGGTCCGCCGAACTCGTGGCCGAGCTGGAAACGGCGGGCGCGGCCACGGTGACCCTGCACGCCTGCGACGTGTCCGACCGGTCCGAGCTCGCGGAAGTCCTCGACGCCATCCCCCCGGAACGACCGCTGACGGCCGTGTTCCACACCGCCGCGGTCCTCGACGACGGGCTCCTCGCGGACCTCACCCCGGAGCGGGTCGACACGGTACTGCGGCCCAAGATCGACGCCGCCTTCCACCTGCACGAGCTCACCGCGGATCTACCGCTGTCGGCCTTCGTGCTGTTCTCCTCCGCGGCGGGAACCCTCGGCAGCGCGGGACAGGCCAACTACGCCGCCGCGAACGCCGCCCTCGACTCACTGGCGGCACGGCGGCGCCACACGGGGCTGTCCGCGATGAGTCTGGCGTGGGGCATGTGGACCGACGTGGGGCTCGTGACCGGTCTGGACGATCCGCTGCGGCACCGGCTGGGCCGGATGGGCGGTCTTCCGATCACCCCCGAGTTCGGCATGCGACTCCTCGACGAAGCCCTCGGACGCCCCGAGACCGGCCTCGCCCCCATCCCGTTCGACCACGGTCGCCTCGAACAACGAGCGAAGGAGGGCGCACTCCCTGCGCTGCTGCGGGGACTCGTACGTCGCCGCTTTCGGCGAGCCGCGGGTACGGAAGCGGGAGCAGGGCTCGTCGAGCGACTGGCGGGCCTTTCCGAATCCGAGCGTGCGGCGGCCTTGCTCGATCTGGTGCGCGGCGAACTCGCCACTGTGCTCCGCCTTCCGGAAGCGGCCGCTGTCCCCGCCGACAGGCCGGTTCGCGATCTCGGCCTCGACTCGCTGATGGCCGTGGAGTCCCGCAACCGCCTCGCGGCGCTCGTCGGCGAGAAACTCCCGGCGAGCCTGCTGTTCGACCACCCCACGCCGACGGAACTCAGCCGGTTCCTCGCGACCAAGATACCCGGCACCGAGTCGGGTGGGGCTCGGACCGACGTTCCGACGACTCGGCGCGCACCGGACGAGCCGATCGCGGTGGTGTCGATGGCGGGGCGTTATCCGGGTGGGGTGGATTCTCCGGAGGGGCTGTGGCGGTTGTTGGTCGACGGGTGTGATGCGGTGTCGGGTTTTCCGGATCGTCCCGGTTGGGATGTGGCGGGGTTGTTCGACCCGGATCCGGATGCCGTCGGCCGGACGAGTACGGACCAGGGTGGTTTCCTGCACGACGCGGGGTTGTTCGATGCGGGGTTTTTCGGGGTGAGTCCGCGGGAGGCGGAGCGGTTGGATCCGCAGCAGCGGTTGCTGTTGGAAACTTCGTGGGAGGCGATCGAACGGGCCGGGCTGCCTCCGTCGTCGCTGGACCGCAGCCTCACCGGCGTCTACCTCGGGATTCAGTCGAGCGGGTACGTGCTGCACTCCGGTGACCCGGACCAGCTCGACGGGCACGTGGCCACCGGGGTCGCCAACAGCACCGCGTCCGGTCGGTTGGCTTACACGTTGGGGTTGCGGGGTCCGGCGGTGTCGGTGGACACGGCGTGCAGTTCGTCGTTGGTGAGTATTCATCAGGCGATGGAGGCGTTGCGGCGTGGTGAGTGCGATCTCGCCTTCGCGGGCGGGGTCACCGTCATGGCGACGCCCGTGCCGTTCATCGCCTTCAGCCGGGAACGACTGATCTCCCCCGACGGCCGTTGCAAGCCCTTCTCCGAGAGTGCCGACGGCGTGGGCTGGTCGGAGGGCTGCGGCATGTTGTTGTTGGAGCGGCTCTCGGATGCGCGGGTCAACGGGCGTGAGGTGTTGGCGGTGTTGCGGTCGAGTGCGTTGAATCAGGATGGTCGGAGTCAGGGGTTGACGGCGCCGAACGGTCCGGCGCAGGAGCGGGTGATCGGTGCTGCGTTGGCGGCCGGGGGGTTGGAGCCCTCGGATGTGGACGCGGTGGAGGCGCATGGCACCGGTACCGCGTTGGGCGACCCGATGGAGGCGAACGCGCTGCTGGCCACCTACGGCCAGGGGCGTGACGCGGAGCGGCCGCTTCTGGTCGGTTCCATCAAGTCGAACATCGGTCATCCGCAGGCCGCGGCGGGTGTCGCTGGGGTGATGAAGATGGTGTTGGCCCTGCGGCATGGTGAGTTGCCGCGCTCGTTGTATGCCGAGGAACCCACCTCGGATGTGGACTGGAGCGCGGGGCCGGTTCGGTTGTTGGACGAGCCGGTGTCGTGGCCTGTGGAGTCGGGTCGGGTGCGTCGTGCGGGTGTGTCGTCGTTCGGGATTTCGGGGACGAACGCGCACGTGATTCTGGAGGAAGCACCTGAGTTGGAGATTTCTGGTTCGGGTTCGTCCGTGGTCGATGTGGATGGGTCTGCTGGGGAGGGCTCCGGCGGTTCGTTGGTGGATGTGGCGGTGCCGCTTGTGGTGTCGGGGGGTTCGGGTGCTGCGTTGCGTGCGAATGCGGGGCGGTTGGCGGAGTTTTTGGAGGGGTGTTCTGGGGTGTCGTTGGCCGATGTGGGGTTGTCGTTGGGGGTTGGTCGTGGGGTGTTTGGGTGTCGGGGTTCGGTGGTGGCGGCCTCGGTGGATGGGGCGGTGTCGGGTCTTCGGGCGTTGTCGGAGGGTCGGGGGTCGCAGCGTGTGGGGATGGCTCGTGGGTTGGCCGGGGTGGATGGGGTGTTTCGGGCTGATGTGGAGGAGTTGGCTTCGGCGTTTGAGGGGGTGTTGTCGCGGTCGTTGTTGTCGGTGATGTGGGCCGAGGACTCCGCTGAGGCTGGGGATTGGGCCGATGAGGGTTCTGAGGCTGGGGGGTTGTTGTGGTGGACGGAGTTCGCGCAGCCTGCGTTGTTCGTGGTGGAGGTGGCGTTGTTCCGTCGGTTGCGGCGGTTGGGGGTTGCTCCGGGTGTGTTGGTGGGGCATTCGGTGGGTGAGTTGGTGGCGGTGTATGTGGCTGGGGGGTTGTCGCTGGTGGATGCGGCCAGGCTTGTGGCGGCGCGGGCTCGGTTGATGCAGGGGTGTCGGGCTGATGGGGTGATGGTCTCGGTGGGGGCTTCGGAGGACGAGCTGCGTGCGGTGTTGCCGCAGGGGGCGTGGTTGGCGGCGGTGAATGGGCCGGGGCTGTGTGTGGTCTCGGGTGATGCCGAGGCCGTGGGGGAGGTGGCTGCTCATTTTGAGGGGTTGGGGCGGCGGACGCGGTGGTTGTCGGTCAGTCATGCGTTTCACAGTGGGCATATGGATCCGGCTCTGTCGGAGTTGGAGCGGGTCGCGGGGCAGTGTGTGTTTGGTGAGCTTTCGGTTCCGGTGGTCAGTAATGTCACCGGGCAACTGTTGACGGGTGAGGAGATGTGCTCGCCGGGGTATTGGGCGCGGCATGTGCGGCAGCCGGTGCGGTTCGCCGACGGTGTTGAGACGGCGTTGGCTGCTGGGGTGGATGTGTTCGTGGAGTGCGGTCCGGATGGCACGGCGTCTGCGATGGCGGCCCAGTGCGTGCCGGATGACGTGGCGACCCGGTTGATTCCCGCCCTGCGTGCTGGGGGTGATTCGTCCGGCCAGTTGGGTGAGGCGGAGTCGTTCGTGGCGGCGTTGGGCGCGTTGCACACGGCCGGGCATGCCCCGGATTGGGAGGTGTTCTACCACGGCAGTGGGGCCAAACCCGTGCTGCTGCCGACGTATGCGTTCCAACGGGAGCACTACTGGCTGGACACGACACCCACACACGGAAACGTTCGCGCACGGTCAGCCGATGATCCGCTCTGGAACGCCCTCACCGCGGGACGAACCGAGGAGGTTACCGATCTTCTCGGGCTCCCGGCTGAGTCGCGGGCCTATCTGGAGTCACTCGTGCCGCACGTGGCCGAGTGGTACCGCGACCGCGAAGCCGACGCCGCGCTGTCCGATTGGCTCTACGACGAGCACTGGGAAGCGACGCTACCGACGAGCGGGACTGCTGGTGCTCCGGAAGGCCGCTGGCTGCTGCTCGCCGTGAGCGAGGACCCCGTGGTCGATGCCACCGCGCGTGCTCTCGAAGCGGCGGGGGTCGATATCGAGCGCATCGCGATGTCGACCGATCCGGCACCCGTGGTGGCGCGACTCGAATCGGAACCGTGGGAGGGGGCGCTGCTGGTGGGAGCGTTCGCCCACCATGAGCAGCACGATTCACCGGCGCTCACCGCCGAACTGTCCCGCGTCGTCGACCTGGTCGAGGCGGTACGACGAACTCCCACCACGACCGGGCTCTGGTGCGTGACACGCGGTGCGGTCTCGACCGGCGATGCCGACCCGGTGCACCATCCGCTCCAATCACTGGTCTGGGGCCTCGGCCGCGTCGTCGGCCTGGAACACCCCGACCATCTCGGTGGTCTCGTCGACGTCCCGGAAAACCTCGACGCGACCGCACTCGCCGAACTCCCGTCGGTACTGGCGGCCCACGACGACGAGGACCAGCTCGCGCTCCGCCCGAATCCGGCGGGTGGGGTCCGTCGCATGGTCCGGCGTGTCGTTCGCGCCCGGCCGCCGCACCGCCGAAAAGATCTCGCTTTCGAGGGCGCAGTGCTGGTGACCGGGGGGACCGGTGGGTTGGGTGCCCGTACGGCGCGGTGGTTGGCGGAGTGCGCTCGGGGGCCGTTGCATCTGGTGTTGGTCTCGCGTCGTGGTGGCGATGCGCCGGGTGTCGGTGCGTTGCGCACGGAGCTGGCGGAGCTGGGGGTGAAGGTCACCGTCGCGGGGTGCGATGTGGCAGATCGGGGTGAGCTCGCTCGGTTGTTGGGTGGATTGGACGAGCCGGTTCGCGCCGTCTTCCACGCGGCCGGGACGAGCGAACTGGTGCCGCTCTCCCAACTCGACGCCGAGGCCATCGAGCCCCAACTGGCGTCCAAGGTCGCCGGAGCCGCGAACCTCCACGCCCTTCTCGACCCCGAGCCGTTGGAGGCGTTCGTCCTCTACGGCAGCATCGCCGGGTTCTGGGGTTCCGGGGAACAGGGCGCCTACGCGGCGGCCAACGCGTTCCTCGACGGTTTGAGCCGGTACCGGAACGACAGGGGAATGGCCGCCACGGTGCTGCACTGGGGCCCCTGGGCCGAGGGCGGCATGGTGACCGAGGAAGCCGACGCCCAGCTGCGGCGCCGAGGTCTGGAGCCGATGGCGCCGGAGGCGGCCTTCCGTGGCCTCGAACTCGCACTGCGCGGCGGTCGCCCCTCGCTCGTGGTCGCGAACGTCGACTGGTCCCGGTTCGCGCCGAGCTTCTCCTTCGCGCGGTCACGCCCGTTGCTGCACGGTGTGGCGGAAGCCGAACTCGCGCTTACCGAGAACTCGTCCACCGGAGAGCCCGGTGATGAGTCGCACCAGCACACGCGGCTGCGAGACGCGGCGCCGGAGGAACGGGCGGACGTGGCGCTGGACATCGTGCGTGAAGAGGTCGCGGCGGTGCTGGGAATGTCCGGCCCCGAGGCGATCGCCGTCGACCAATCCTTCCAGGAAATCGGTCTCGACTCGCTGCTGGCCGTCCAGGTCCAGCAGCGGCTCTCCACGGTGGTGGATCAGAAGCTCTCGCCGAGCCTGCTGTTCGATCACCCCACGGCCCGTGCACTCGCCGAGTTCCTCCTGGAAATCGTCCACCCCCGACGCGATGAGCTCGCCGAGGCACGGGAAGCGATCGAGGTTCTGCAACGCGTCCCCGCCGAGCGACTCGAACGGGAAGGGCTGATGAAACAGCTCGTCGGACTGGTCTTCCACACCGACGACGGGGCGGCGAACGACGAGACATCGTCGGATACCGGCACGGATGCCGGTGAGGAGCTGTTCGGTCGGCTCGATGCGCAGTTCTCGAAGCTGACAGATCTCGAATGAATTCGTACCGCAAGGGCGGCCGCGGTGCGTGGCCCGACGTCCTCCCTTGCCGCGGGCGGAAGGTGTCGTCATGCCGACGGAAAACGAACTGAAGTCCTACCTGGAACGTGCGAGCAAGGCACTCGACCTGACCACCGCGAAGCTCGAACGCGAACAGGCGCGCAACGATGCCCCGATCGCGGTGGTGGCGATGTCGTGCCGCTATCCGGGCGGAGCGAATTCCCCGGAGGAGCTGTGGGAGCTCCTCGCGGAGGGCAGCGACGCGATCTCCGGCTTTCCGGATCGTCCTGGTTGGGATGTGGCGGGGTTGTTCGATCCGGATCCGGATGTGGTGGGGGCGACGTATGCGCGTGGGGGTGGTTTCGTTCATGACGCGGGGTTGTTCGATGCGGGGTTTTTCGGGGTGAGTCCGCGGGAGGCGGAGCGGTTGGATCCGCAGCAGCGGTTGTTGTTGGAGACCTCCTG
>NZ_FOMZ01000025.1 GCF_900112765.1 Actinopolyspora alba | reverse complement strand
AGGGGTCGCCGATCTGGGCGCGGGCGTATTCGATGGCCTTCGCTGCGTAGGGGTTGCTGCCTGGTGTGCCGTTGGGGTCGCAGCCGGTCAGGTCCTCGGCGGAGACGTCGGCGAACTGCTCGATCACCGACACGGCCCAGTCTTCCCACTGGTTGTAGCGGTCCGGGTACGCCGAGCGCTCGACCGCCTGGGCCGCGTCGCCGGGCCTCATCGACTGCCAGTCCGGAACGTTCTGCAACGTGTCGTAGAACCAATTGACCTGCCACCGCACGTTCTGTCGCTGTTCACGGGTGCCGTGCATGGCGCGGATTTGGAATATCCCGAGTGAATCGGCGTGCCCGTAGTCGAGGTTGCGCAACTTCGACTCGACCTTGCCCGCCTGAATGGCGATCTGCCAGGCACGCGGCGACAGGCCGCGCTGTTTACCGATGCTGATGATCTGGCCGACGATGCCTCGCTGTTCAGCGTCGAGGGTGGTGGGGCCGGACTGCCCGGCCCCACCTGTGAGCGTGGCGACGCAGGTGGACGGGGCGGCGCTGGCGGTGGGGGTGGTGGTGCCGGAGATGAGCACCACGGCGACCAGACCGCCTGCCAGCGCCGTGACGGTGCCGCCCCCCAGCGCGATTCGGGCTTTGTTCATGCGGCGACCCCCACGTCCCGCACGCGCCAGGTGCCCTCGGGGTGGATGAGCACCAAGCGCACGGTGTCGGTATCGGTCGGCCAGTGCACCTCGACAACCGGGGGACTGGCGCGGACGACGCGCGGGTCACCGACGAGTTCGGACGGGGTGACCCGCGCGGGGTCCACACTGCGCAGTTGCCCGGATAGTTCGGGCATCGCGTACGGTTCGAGCCCGTCGCGCCACTGCTCGGGTTCTATTCCCTCGGGGGTGTTGATCCAGTTGCGCATGAACCCACCGGCCGCTTCCAGCGCGGCCGGTGGGGCGTCTTTGCCGACCGCCCGCACGGTGCTCGGGGCGGGCAGCGCGGACCGGGACGCCTCCGCGGCCGGGTCGGTGGTGTCGTCGCTGCGTGTTGCGGGGACTGGCGTGGACGTGGTCGCGGCCGGACCGGTGCCGCTGGACTGTTCGTGCTGGGTGTCGCGCGTGCTGAGCTGGCCCACGGCCAGCAGCACGCCGACCACCACCACGAGAGTGATCAGGGCACGGCCGCGCGAGTGCAGCGGCCAGCTCCACACGCTGCGCCACGCGGCGGCCCGTCCCCGGTTCGATCGGATCGGACTCACTGCTGTCCCCCTGTCTGCTCGTCGCGGTCGCTGGGCACGTACCACGCGCCGGTCTCGTCCTGGGCCGCGTCCAACGTGGATGGCCCTTCGGCGGTGGTGGCCTCACCGGGCTGGTTCCCGGCTTCGGTGGCGCTGGGGCGGTAGACCTGCCCGGAGTCCACGAGTCCGAGGCTGCTGCGGCCCTGCTCGGGTCCGGCGCGGCCGTGCTCGCGGGTGGGGGTCGCGTTGCCCCCGGTCCCGCCGCCCGCGTTCGGCGCTCCGGGCTGCTCGCCCGAGGGTGGCGAACTCGGCGGTTCGGGGGCGCTCCCGCTCGCTTCGCCCGCGCTGAGGGCGAGCCGGCCCGACACCCCGGTGTCAGAAGGCCGGCTTCTGCCTGCCCCGCTGTCGGTGCGTAGTGCCGTGGCGGCCAGGGTTCGGGCGGCGTCGTGGCGCTGCTGCGCGGCACCGTTCCCGCTCCCTCCAGGGGTGTTCACGCGGGTGGCGGTGGCATAGATCGGCCCCTCGGCCGGTGTGCTGGCACCGTCGCCCCCTCCGGGCGGGGGCATGATCGGCCCGGCCGGTTCGACCGCGCCAGATCCGCCGGTGTCGGCGGTGCGCTCCTCCGGGGTGCCCCGGTTGGCGCTGTGCCAGCGCACCCCCTGTCTGGGGGGTGCGACGCTGTAGCGGGGTTCGTCGTCACCGTCGTTGCCGCGCTGCTTGTGCCTGCGCTGCTTCGGGTACCGCATCCGAGGGTAGGACCGCTCGAAACTGGCGTTGGCGACCTGCATGGTCGCCGAAATCATCGATTTCATGCGTTTGATCGGACGCGCGATCATCAGCAGAAGAATCGTCACCAAAAGCAGAAATACACTCTGGGACAGAAACCCGAGATTGTTCGTGGCCCACACGACCAACCGAATGTGCAGACCGGAGAGCAGCCCCATCATAATGGCGTTAACGAACGCCGTCCCGAAAACCTTAATATTGCCTTTCAACGTTTCCGGATTGATCATGCCGATCAATCCGGTAATCGGCAACAGGAAAATAAGGATCGCGATCATCACCAGCGACAGTATGATGATCATTTTCGCCACGATCTGAAACACTACGATATAGACGCCCTGGAACGCCGCCACGGTGGCGGCCCCCATGCGCGGCCAGTACTCCTCACCTTTGAGCACCGAGTACGCGTAAGCATCGGCTTCTTCAACCTGCGAGGCGATGTCCTCGAATTTCTCCCCTTTGGCGTCCTGGTCGCATTCACCGTCGCGGAGCCATTCCCGTTTGGCACACGCCTGCGCGTCGAGAAGCTGTTTCCCGTACTGCTTAGCCAACTCGGAATCAGCCTTGCCGAACTCTCCCGCGAGCCAGTTTTCATACACCACGGTTTGGGTCACCGTGCTCGGCCACATATCACGGCGATCCCAGTTGTCGGAATCGACGAAACCGGATTGTGCGGTGGCGGTCATGTCCACCAGGTAGCCACGGAAAAAATCATTGTAGGTCACCGGCAGCAGGGCGGCGCTGGCGGCCATCCAGAATCCGATAATGCCCCATGTGAGGCGTTTCGCGGCTCCGGCGTTGTCCGATTTCGCGCCGTGCCACAGCAACACGGCTCCGAGGATGAGCAGCGCCAGCGGCACCCACACGCTGAACACACCCTCGAACAGCGACCCGGAGACGGCTTTCACGACATCGTTGAGCCAATTGAATGTTTCATCATTCACCAGCAGGTAATGCAATCCGTTGGTGAGCGCTACTGCGTCTTTGGCGACGTTGAACAATCCATTACTGAGCATGGTCATGGTGGGCACCATCGGATTGCGCGCTTCACCGCCACATCCGATGTCGTAGGTGTGCCACACCTGTCCGGCGTAGCCGTACAAATCGTACGACGTTCCCGACTGGCCGGAGCCGATTTTCACTCCGTACGGATCGAGTTTTCCCGTCAACCCGAATCCCGGATAGTCAATCGGGGGCGGTGCGGCGCAGTCGAACGGCGCGGCACGCGCCATCGGCCCCGTCAGGGCGGAGACCGCCACGAGCCCCAGCGTGGCGGCCAGCACGAACGCCCGCGCGACCCACGGGGGAACGCGCAGCCAGAAGCGGGTTCGGCCACGGCCCACGATCCACGCCAGTCCCCCGAGTGCGCACGCGGTAATGAGGATGCACAGTGCGGCGGTGAGCCCGATCATCGCTGCACCCCCTGCACGTCGCCGGGGGTGGTGTTCAGCGCGGAGAGCACGTGCGCCAGGTGCGGCGCGGAGAAATCGGCGCGAATCCGCTCCACATTATTTCGGGAGTCCCGGAACAGGAAATGGCGCGCTTTCTCGCGTGATCGTCCGTCCGGGAATGTGGCGAACACGTTCGCGAATCCCTGGTCGATCGGCACGTCCAACAAATTGAGCGCGTCCTCTTGGGCCTGGTCGCCCGAGAGTTTTCCGGCGAAGACAGAATCAAGCAAAGATTCGATGCCCGGAATGCGCAACAGGTCGGCCGGGACTTGGCTGGCGAGCAGCACCCGCAGCGCCCATTTCCGGGAATCCCGCGCGAACCGGTTCATCAGCATTTTCCCCGTCGAGACTTCGGCCAGAAACGACGCCTCATCGATAAACACTCCTTTTCGGGCGCTCATCGGTTGGTCGTAGACGTTGCGCTGTGTCAGCCACGCCGCCAGATTCAGCAGCACAACGCTTTCCTGTTCGCGGCCGTCCCAGTCCTTCCGAGACACGTTTTCCTTCGGCAGCGTCAGGCCGGGCATGGTCAGCACCGTGAGCCGCGCCTCGTGCTGATCGCCGTAGGGGTCGGCGTCGTCCTGCGGGATGAGCAGTTGCATCCGCTCACCGACCTCGTCCAGCAGGTCGTGCAGGTTGCGCGCGTGTTCGGCGTCCTCCGAGGTGTCGTTCTTCAGCGCGCGCAGCACGTGACCGGGGTGCGTGCTGGGCTGCCCGCCGCACGCCCGGATCGCACGGTTGAGCACCATGCGCGTTGAGGCTTGCGTCTGGACTTCGTAGGGAAGCAGCCCGGTGAGCGTGTCCAGGGTGAGCCGCCGCCTGGTGGCGGCGGCCGTGGTCAGCGCGCGCCGGTAGGCCGCATCGGGGTCGGCTTCGTCGGCGTAGTGCTCGCGCTGGGGTTCGGGCACGATCCGGTAGGGGTTGAGCGTGCCCGGTTTCGCGTCCAGCAGGTTGATCGTGCGCGTGTAGGGCGCGAGTTCGGGTACCGTGGCCAGCCGCGCCAACGGCCCGGACGGGTCGAGCACGGTCCACTGCGCCCCCATCCACAACGACTTGTAGATCGCCATCCCGCCGAACACAGACTTCCCACCGCCGAGTCCGGACAGCAGGGCCGTCAGCCCCGAGCCGTCCTCGCGCTGCGAGAGCCACGGGTCCCAGGCCACCGGGCGCACGGTGCGGGTGACGGTCTCACCGAGCATGAGCCCCTGGTGATCACCCACCGACGAAGTGACCTGAGGAAGGGAGGCCGCGGCCCACACGACCGAACCCCGGCGCTGATATCCCCGGGTCGCCAGGGCCTCCCCGGGCATGAATTCACGGGCGTAGGCGTGCTGGGCGGCCGGGTGCTCGATCCGCACGCTGGGTTTGTACAGGTCGGCCAGACGGCGGGCGTAGTCCAGCGCTGCGTCTTCGGTGGGGGCGGACACGGCCAGACGCCACCAGCCCACCAGCCGTGTCCCGCGCTGGGAGAGCCCCGACGACATTTCGTCGTCAATGCGGCGCACGTGCTCGTGCTGGCGTTCCAGCCGCATCGGCGGGTCCAGGTCGTGATCCCTCGTGTAGTGGTTGACCTGGGCGCGCACCTTGTCCATCTGGTGCGTGAGCTCGCCCGAGACCGATTCCGAGGGGCGCACGTAGAACCGCGCCGACCACTCGACGGCCGCGCCGATCATGTCGGCCTTGGACATCCACGGCTCATCGGATTCGGGGATGTTCAACGGTTGCATTTGCCCGAGCGAGAGCACGCACACCGACCGGTCATGCCCGGCCAGCGCGCCAGTCCCCCGCACGGTCAGGGTCGGGGCGTAGGGCTGCTGGACGTGCTCGGCCAGATCGGTGAACGTCGCCAGATCCTCGGGTTCGAGGTGGCTGGACGGAACGGGGCGTTGCGCGGCGATCGGCAGCCCGAGCGCGTGCGACCGGGAGAGCAGCCAGTCCATATCGGTCTCGCTGGCGAGCGCACCGCCCATCCCGCCGACGATGTGGGTCACGCGCTCGATCTCATCGGCCAGCGCGTGAAGTTCGGCCTCGGCCAACTGCGGAACGCGGGTGCGCAGCCAGCGGGGGGCGCGCTGGGCCGTGCGGTCCAGCATCGTCCGCGTGGTCAGTAGCACGCCGAGATAGACCTGTTTCTCGGTCATCTGGCGGCCCTCGATGGCCTGTTGTTCCCCGGCGAGGTAGTCGTCAAACGACGTGGCCGCTGCTGTGTCGGGAAGTCGCGCCCCGGCCGGGGCGAGTTCGTGGTGTTTTTGCGCCCATTGGCGCGCGGACTCGGGCCGGTGGGTCACCCGCAGGTGACACCAGTGCCCGGCCAGCTCCGCGAGCTGGTCCGACAGGGACAGGATCAGGTGTTCCCGATCCTGGTTGGAACGGAAATTCCACCGCTGTGGAGACAAGCGGTACCACACCCATGTGTGGGTGGCGGTCCGGATGATCGGACCGTCCACGCTCCGAATCGCCATCCGGTGCCCGGAGGCCGGAGCGAGATCATCCTCGCTCGGCCGCCGTGTCCGCCGTGACGCTGACCGGCGCCGGGTGGCCTGTGTCTGCTGCTGCGTGCTCACCGCACTCCCCC
>NZ_FOMZ01000034.1 GCF_900112765.1 Actinopolyspora alba | reverse complement strand
CGGATGTCGAGGTGTTCGTGCTGCCGTTCGAGGCCGGTGAGCAGGTCGTCCAGGGACAGACGTTCGCCGTGCTGACGTTCCCCGAGGACCAGGACCCCGACGTAGTGTTCAGTGAGTCCGTGGCGACCTCGGGATTCATCGAGTCGTACCCCTCGGTGCGGCGGCACTCGTCCGCGTTCGATACGGCGTTTCAACAGGCGCTCGGGCTGGACGACTCCCGATCCCGGATCGAGCAGATTGCTCACAGCATGATCCGATGAGCCCCGCCTGTCCCGTACTCTCGCCTCTGTCACCAGGAAGGAGACCACGCGCAATGACAACGGAAATGCTGCGCACGTCGGCTCAGTTCAGGAAGTCGAGCTATTCATCGGGCGCTCAAGACTGCGTGGCCGTTGGCCGTGCGGGTGAGTTCGCCGGTGTGCAGGACACGAAGGAGTCCGCGGACTCCCGCGAGCGGACCACGCTCGCGTTCGGCGCGGACGCGTTCGGCGCGTTCGTGGCGGCGGTGAAGTCCGGTCGGTTCGGCTGAACAACGCCGAAGCAGGTGAGCCCCCGGTCTCGTCGAGGCCGGGGGCTCGTTTCGTCTCGGGGTGGGTTAGCGGACGGTGGTGGTGTAGCCGACCAGCGTGAGGTTTCCGTCGTCCTCGAAGTCGTATTCGGGGTGCCACGCGTCGGCACGGGTCCAGCCGTGTTCGGTGAGCAGGGTCTCGGCGTCGGCGGTGCCGAGGGTCGGGTGGCTGCGGGTGTCGAGCATGTCGCCGGTAGGGCTGGTGATGACCAGTTGGGGCGGTGTGGTGTCGAGCATGGTGCGGGCCGTGGTTGCCGTGCTCATGGCGGTTCCTCCTGTTCTGTAAACCCGTAATTCCGTATTACCGGTGTTGCTGGGTTGTGGCGTTGCTGGGTTGTGTGGCGGGATCGGCCACGGCGACGTAAATGCGGCGCTGGTCGGGGTTGGTGATGGTCTGCCCGTCCGGGTCGGTGTAGACGAGTTCGTCGCCCTGCTCGTCGAAGTCAGCGGTGATGCCCACGGCTGCGAGCTGGGCTTCGTCACAGGCGGAGACGGGACGGGATTCGGTGGCCTGCACGTGGTAGCGCTCGGGCATGGTCGCGCCGTAGTTCTGCCCGTACTGCTCCAGTAGTTGGATCATGGCCTGTTGCCAGGGGGGCGGCATGGCCTGGATCAGCGGCATCGGCAACACGAGGTATCCCCCGGCGTCGCCGGGCCGCTGTCCACTGCGGAAGTACTCGGCCAAGCCACGCGCCCCGTTCGGGCTGTTCGGTGGCTGTTGCTGGCCGTGTGGGGGTGTGCCCCGGTAGGGGATGCCCTGTAGCGGCTGCTGGGGTTGCGGTTGGCTGTTGGGGGAGGGCTGGTTCATCGGTTCCTCGCTAGGCGGGTCGGGTGGCTTTCGGGACGAGTTCGCTGTCCCAGATGTCGGAAATTTTGACCGTCTCGCCGGTCTGCGGGGCTTGGATCACCTGGTTGTTGCCGATGTAGAGGGCCACGTGGTGAATCGCGGACGGATTGCCCGCCGCGTCGGCCCAGAAAATAAGGTCACCGGGTCGGGCCTGGTCCACGGGGACGTGTTTCCCGGCGTGGTACTGCTGCCCGGAAGTCCGCGGAATGGTCAACCCCGCGTGCCGGTAGGCCGATTGCATGAGTCCGGAGCAGTCGAACCGGTCGGGGCCTTCGGCTCCCCACTTG
>NZ_FOMZ01000026.1 GCF_900112765.1 Actinopolyspora alba | reverse complement strand
CCCCAGCGGCCACCGCCACTCCGGCCGCGATCAGCATCGTGTGAAACCCGACGTAGGCCCCGGTGATCCCGATCGCGGCGAGCGTGCCCACCGAGCGGGGGTGGCGGGCCAGAAACCGCAGCACCATCCGAGCCGGAGTCCGCTCCGTATCCCCCATGTTGACGCGTGTGTCTCGCACCGCCACCCACTCCTTTCGTGGTCATGAAAAACGGGGCACCCAGCCCTTCCCGGTGTGGAAAGACCGAGTGCCCCGCCTGTGTGTTCGTGTTACTGGTGTCGTTGGCTCATTTCCAGTTGGGAAATCACATCCCCCGTGCGGGTCTTCAGATTCTTCAGCGAACTTCCCAGCCCTTTCGGGACGCCGAACTTCCGCAACGCCTGATTGAGGGTGGACATCGAGGCGTCCACCTTTTTCGCCATCTTGTGAATATCATCGCCATTGCGTCGCATTATTTGTATCCTTTCGCTACCGACTTCCCGCCCTTTTTGCCGATCGCGTCCCGCACGCGGGTGATCGCGTTTTGGGCTTTGCCGACCATGTCCACCGTCTCGTTGAACTGGCGCTTCTCGGCGAATTCCTCCTCCAGCGAATACACCTGGTTCAACTGCCCATGCAGATCATCCATGAGCTTGCCGATCAGATGCAGCCGGTTGACCGCCGGAGTGTTCATCTTGATCCGAAACGTCGACGTCGTGCCACGCCCCACCGGAACCGTCGCCAACAGTCACACACCCTTTCCTGTTCTCGTTGTCGGGCCGAGACAGCCCGTACCGTGCACATCCATTCCCGAACCTCCACTCATCGCAGCGCACACCGGGTGCACATCACCTGCGAAGCGTCGTCCAGCGGGATCGAACACACCGCACACGTGGCTGTGAACGACAAACCTCCACGGGCGCGGCGCAGCACCCCGACCTGTTTGGCCAGGTCTTCCACCTCGTCCTCACCTGTGCTAAACATGGACATCACTCCTGTTTCCACTCGGGAGAGCCCGGCCAGGTCGCCTGACAAGTTCCCTGGCCGGGCGCATCACAACGAACGTTCCTGTTCACGGTTCGGCTCACGACGCCGGACGCAGCGCACTCGCCCGAAACTCCAGCAGCGAATGCGGCTTTCCGAGCGTGGTTGTCTCGTAGGCCCGCATATAGGGCTCGACCAGTTCCACACGAGCCCCAACAGCGATCCCCGCATCCGGAGGACTATCCAGCGTCACCGAAATCATGTTCCCCTGGCGAGACAACTCCCCCGTGACCAACCGAATCTTCATCACCAACCACACCCGCCACCCCCACCTCGTGGCCTCCACCGGATGATCCATCATCCACATCAACAAGCCTTCGCAGCTAATCGGCGTGGTCTGCCCCGGCTGTAACGCTTGTGAATGCACACGAACCCCTTTCCTGACTCTCGGGAAACCCTGAAAACCCCCGGCCACGCCACACGCGGCCGGGGATCAACACCATTTCCCGACACACACAATGCGCCGGAAAAAGACACAACTCGGCTCCACTATGGAATTCTCAAAGAACGAGTGACCGAGAGTTTCGGTCGAGAATGGGATTCTCATTCCGCGAATGAGCTATCAACCAGCGAGCTTGACTCCGGTCGCCTTGTAGGCGATGCCGCAGCGATGCTTGCCGTTGTCGTTGGCCCAGTAGGACAGCCGAGGATTGATCAGCTCGACCGTGGCCCCGGAGGTGATGTCCTCACCGGGTTCGGTTTCCAACGTCACCTTGACCTCAACACCCCGACCGTTCGGACGCCCGTCCTGCCCACGCGGCTTCCCGAACACCATCACCACGTACTGCTGAACACCCTCGCGATCCGTCACCGCGACATCGTTGCCGTTCTCGTCCTGCTTCATCTTCAACACCGGATCTTCAGTGACCTGCAACTTGTATCCATCGAGAACCACCGGAACGTTCGTATGCATCAGTACCTCCGTGATCTTTCTGGTATCCACTAGCTCGATTAGATCTACATCTATTAGACATCAACTTCGGATGGTTGTCAATAGATGTACATCTATATCCCCGACTGGACCGGCTTGCCGGATTAGGGATACACTTATCAGTGCTGGTCACGCGGGAGGGGTGATGAGATTGGGGATCGGGTACAAGGAGCTCGCCGCAGCTCTACGGAGAGCGATCGAAGCAGGCGAGTACCCGCCGGAGACGACGCTTCCGAAGCAGCGTGAGCTCGCGGAGAGCTACGACGTCAACGTCGGCACGGTTCGTAAAGCCGTGGCGGATCTGGAAGCCGAAGGGCTTGTCACTCCGATTCGACGCCGCGGAACGGTCGTGCGCAGCCAGCCACCTATGAAACGTCTAGGTGCCGAGCGGTACGCGAAGAGCAAGTGGAAGTTCGGCAACTTGGTCGCCTTTGGAGCCGACCGCGAAGCGTCCGGGCATGAGTGGAAGCCCAGTGACCAGACCAACACCGTTAAGAAGGTTGAAGCCGACGCCGAGACGGCCGAAGCTCTCACCATCGAAACGGGGGCGCCTGTTTACGAGCGCTCGCGTCTCGTCAAGGAGAAAGACAAGCCAACGCACACCCTCACCAGCTACTACCGCCCGGAGGATGTCGAAGGGACCCCGTTGGTCGATGCATCAGCAGGTCCCGCAGGGCGTGGGGGTGGCTTCACCGTACTCACGCTTCAAGGGCTTGAACCGGACCACATCACCGAAACGGTCCACGCTCGGATGCCAACACCGGAGGAAGTCACCGAACTAGAGCTTCCAGCTGGCGAGCCGGTGATGATTCTGAAACGTTCGACCTACACAGAAGCAGGACGGCCAGTCGAGTTTGCCCGAGGGGTCCACGCCGCGTCTCGTTTCGCTTGGTCCTACACCTTCACCATCCCGGACTGACGATCTACCAGGAGAAAAGAACATGACCACAACGGCAGCGGAGATTCCAGCCGAGCACCGCGATGACGTGACACGTCTTTGGGACTACCACGACCTACACCATCAGCCCCGTGTATGTGACGTAGGCGTAGGTCTCGGCAGTCACGATCTGGGAGTTGCCGACCACGTGGTCGAACTGTACGAACAAGGTTTCTTCCCGAGGATCGTATTTACAGGTGCCAACGCTCCAACAACGATCGAACGGTTCCCACGCGGTGAAGCTGTGCATTACCGCGAACACGCATTGTCTCGCGGTGTTCCGGACAGCGTGATCGAGGTCGAACCAGAAGCCACCAACACCTCCGAAAACATCGAGTTCACACGCCAAATACTGGAGCGCAAGAACCTCGACATAAGCTCTTTGCTGCTGGTCTCACGCCCATACCAGCAACGTCGAGCCTTCGCCACAGCCAAAAAAGTCTGGCCAGAGGTCGATATCGTGTGCAGCTCTCAGCAGGTGGACCTCGATAGCTATGTCGCCTCCATCGGGAATTCCGACAAGGTCATCAACATGCTCGTAGGCGATACTCAGCGCATCACACTCTATGCACAACGAGGGTTCGCCGTTCCGCAAGAAGTGCCGGACGACGTCAACCACGCTTACCACAGGCTTGTTGAAGCAGGGTACACAGCACGACTCATCCAAACGTGACTGAACAGGCTTCACCTTAGTGTGCGTGTGTGTAGAGTTTCTTTTCTTCATCAAGGGCGGCCCCTGCCGGGGCCGCCTGCCTGCTGCCTGGTGCGTCCTGGGGAGAGCCGCCCGCCCGCTTGTCCGTGCGGTCGGCCAGGCCGACGCCGGGCGTGCGGGCAAGCCCGGTCCCGGCGCCGGCGGCCGACCGCCAAGCGGTGGGCGGGCGGCATCCCCGGACGCGGAGCGGAAGGCAGGCGACCCAGGCGGCAGGGACCGCCGAGGAGAACTCGCCCGCACGCACAACGGCTCGACCTGACACCGTGGCCGGTCGGGCACGTGTTCCCGCGAAGTCCGGTCCCGCCACGGACGCCCTCACCCAGCCACTTCCTACGGACACGCCACCGTGCCCGCGACGTAGCCCCGCACCTGGCCGTACTCGTTTTGCTGTGAAGCAGTTGATCAGGTGTTTTTGCGGACGAGACCGGTGTATCCGGCCACGAACAGGGTCGCGAAGGCCCACCCGAGAATGGTGAGCAGGTACTTGCCGATGTAGAAGGCTTGGCCCCAGCCGGTGGCGGTAATTTCACAGCGTTGCCCGCCACCAGCTTTTAACAGCGGTACGGCCGTGTCGATGCCAAGTCCGATACTTTCGGACGCCGAGCATGGCCCAGTGTTGGGATGTGCTTGTACGGCCAGTCCGAACATCCCCGCCAGTAGCACTAGTCCAACAGCTAGTGGCTCGTCCAAGATCGTTGGCCGGGTAATTGTTCTTTGTGGTGATGGGGCAGGCTGGTTCTCACGTGTCGTGTGTGGGAGGTGGCGATGGCTCGTCGTCCGGAGGTGTTTGTCCGGTCGTTGTCGATGGAGGAAGGCCGCAAGGTCCAGCGGATCAGCCGTACGGCGAAGGACCCGGTCAAGCTGCGCCGGGCGATCGTGGTGCTGATGTCGGCTCAGGGCCAATCAGTACCCGACATCACGTCGTTGATGCAGGTCAGCGATGACTATGTGCGGGATGTGATCCACGCGTTCAATGAGCGGGGGTTCGATGCGCTGGACCCAAAATG
>NZ_FOMZ01000039.1 GCF_900112765.1 Actinopolyspora alba | reverse complement strand
TCGGGATCACCGATTGCCACCCGAGCGTCCTCGGGATCGTAGGTGATGAACTCATCCCCCCAGTCGATCCACACGTTTTCTCGGGCGACTCCCTCCCCTCGGTACGGCGGGCGCATCCTCTGCGACACCTCCGCCAGCTGCTCAGGGGAGATCTCGACGCTGGCAATGGTGAACTCGGTGTAGCTCATGGATTCCTCTCGTTTCCTGGTCGGTCTGGGTAGTCACTGCTCGTCGAGCATCGGCACGTACGGCGGGCGCTCCCACAGTGCGGCGTTCTGGTGGTGGTAGCCGGTCTGGAACATCGTTTCCGACTGCTGGTCAGGGAACCTCTCGTGCTGCTCCCACACGTGCCCACAGTGGGCGTACAACGGCGTGATCTCATCGCGCCACTTCCCGCCGCCCTTGCTGGCGTACTGCTGGTACAGCCGCAGCCAGCCGCCCTTGCTCGGGGTCTCGTAGAACTTCACCGCGTGCGGATCGAGCTGCTGCCCTCCGTCCGAGGACAGCGCGTCGTTGATCAGCGCGTACACCCGACCGAGCACGTACCACACATCGGTGGTGCTGCCCAGGTTCCGCCTGCCGGGCGGGTCCTGCGTGCGCGCCCCGTTAATGATGTTGCTGACCGTCTTCTGGGATTTCCCGATGCGCTCGGCGAGATGCTCCTGAGAGCGCCACCCATTGATCTCGGGGATCATCGCTCGCCACCGGGCCGTGTCGGCCTCGATCTGCTCCCCCAGCTCGTCGAACTCCTCCTCGCGCCGGGTGCGCAGCTCAGCACGCTGATCTCGTAGCCACTGCTCGGCACGCAGCACCACCACGTTCTCCCCGAGCATGTCGGACTCCAACTCGCGGGCCATGTCGACCAACTCGTCGTCAGTGGTGCCCGCGACCAGGCCCACGCTCCCGATCGTCTCGCTGACCGCCTGGCCGTACATCTCCCCCGCGTCAACCGCGCCCATCACCTCCGAATCCGCGTCGAACGCAGACTCGTCGCACGCAGCGGCGATCCGGGCGGAGGCGTCAGCCGCAGTGTCGTCGAGGTAGCCGTGCGTATCACTGCCGTGCTGGCGGAGCCAGCTGTGATCGAGCACGGTTTGCGCGTCGGGAGTCAGTGCGTCCAGCAGCCGGTTCCCAGCTTCCGGGGTCAGCGCGGGCACCGTCCACGCCTGCACAACGCCATTACGCTGCACCATCGGGCGTGCGTG
>NZ_FOMZ01000027.1 GCF_900112765.1 Actinopolyspora alba | reverse complement strand
GGTGGCTGGTGGTTCGTTGCCGCAGGGGGCGGTGCGTGTGGCTGCTTGTCGGGAGCGGGTGGTGTGGGTGTTTCCGGGGCAGGGTGGTCAGCATCCGGGGATGTGTCGGTCGTTGTTGGGGGATGAGGTTTTTCGGGCGGCGTTGGTTGAGTGTGATGGGGTGTTGCGTCCGTACACGGGGTTTTCGGTGGTGGAGCTGCTGGAGCAGGACGATGAGGTTCAGCGGGAGTGGTTTGATCGGGTGACGGTGGTGCAGCCGGTGTTGTTCGCGGTGGGGGTGGCGCTTTCGCGGGTGTGGGGTTGTTGGGGTGTGTCGCCGGATGTGGTGGTGGGTCATTCTCAGGGTGAGGTGGCCGCGGCGGTGGTGGCGGGTGTGTTGAGCCTGGCTGAGGGTGCCCGGGTTGTGGGGGTGCGGAGTCGTCTCGTTGCTGGTCTTGCCGGTGATGGGGGGATGGCCAGTGTGGCTTTGCCGGTGGACCAGGTGCGGCGGCGATTGCACGAGTGGGGTGGTGCGTTGTCGGTGGCGGTGGTCAACACCGCCGAGTCGACGGTGGTGGCTGGTGACCGGCAGGAGTTGGAGGAGTTCCTCGCCGTGTTGGAGGGCGAGGGTGTGTATTGCCGTCGGATCGCGGTGGATTACGCGTCGCATTCGCCGCAGGTGGATCCGGTGTTGGAGTCGGTTCGGTCGGAGTTGGCTGATCTGGTGCCGGGGTCTGGGGATGTGCCGGTGTTCTCGACGGTGCGGGGGGCTCGGGTCGACGGCAGCGAACTCGATGGTGACTACTGGGCGGACAATCTTCGCGAGCCGGTGCGGTTGGATCTGGCGTTGGAGGATCTCGCTGCGGGTGAGGAGACGGTGTTTCTCGAGTTGGGTGCGCATCCGTTGTTGGTGGGCCCGCTCGGCGGGGCCGGGCATATGGCGGTGGGCTCGTTGCACCGGGACGAGGACGGTGCGTCGCGGTTGCGGCAGGCCGCGGCGGAGTTGTTCGCCCATGGCATCCCGGTCGAGTGGGACAGGGTCTACGCGGGCACCGGGGCGCGGGTGGTGGACCTGCCGACCTACGCCTTCCAACACCAGCACTACTGGCTCGACGTCACTCCCCCCACTCCGAACGGCGCGTCCAACGGCACCGGTGTCGTGGAAGAACCGCTGTGGGAGGCCGTCCGGGCACACGAAGTCGACACCGTGGCCGACATGTTGGAGATCCCGGATCAGCGACACGAGGATCTCGCGGCGCTCCTGCCGCATCTCGCGAGGTGGCGAACCCGGCGTGCCGCCAACGCCGAGCTCGTGAACTGGCTCTACGAGGAGCAGTGGATTCCGGCGCCGAGTCACGGTGACGTTATTCCTCCGAGTGGAACCTGGCTGCTGCTGAGTGAACAACCAGGAGCGCAGCGTGCCGAGTCCATCGCCGCCGCCGTCGAAGCAGCCGGTGCCGAGGTGCTACGACTCGAGCTGGCCGACGATCCGGACGAGGCCGCCACACGGTTGGCCTCGGCCGCGGCGGACACGCCCCTGTCCGGCGTCCTGCTGGTGGCCGGTGCGGAATCCGATGTGCCCTCGGAACCGTCCCTCGAATCCGACCCTCAGGTGACGTCGCGACTGACGCGGTGTGTCGTGCGGCTCCGCTCGATCGTCCGAACCCTCCGGGAAGTGAGCGGCGACGCGCCGCTGTGGTTGTTGACCACGGGAGCGGTGGGTACGGCGTCCGACACTCCCGAGGGCGAGCTCCACGACCCGAGCCGGTCCGCGCTGTGGGGACTCGGGCGGGTCGTCGGTCTCGAACACCCCGACCTGCTCGGTGGTCTCGTGGACCTACCGGCCGGTCCGCTCGACAGGACGACCACGGATGCCCTGATCGCGGCCCTTACCGCCGACGACGCGGAGGACCAGCTCGCACTGCGTCCTGATCGGAACGGCTCGGTGCGACGGCTCGTGCGGCGTGTCGTTCGCGCTCGTCCCGAGGTCGAGGTGGCTGACAGCGGGTTCGCTCTGGCGGGCACGGTGTTGGTGACCGGGGGTACCGGTGGGTTGGGTGCCCGTACGGCGCGGTGGTTGGCGGAGTGTGCTCGGGAGCAGTTGCACCTGGTGCTGACCTCGCGTAGCGGTGCCGCGGCACCCGGCGCGGCGGCCTTGCGGGAGGAGCTGGAAGGTCTCGGGGCGAGGGTGACCCTCGCGTGCTGTGACGTGGCCGATCGCGACGCACTCGAACAACTGCTGGGTGATCTCGACGAGCCGGTTCGCGCCGTCTTCCACGCGGCGGGCGCCACGGAACCACGCCCGCTCGCTTCGCACGACACGGCGTACGTCGAGGGGGAGCTCTCGGCGAAGGTCGCCGGGGCCGCGAACCTCCACGCGCTCCTCGACTCCGAGCCGTTGGAGGCGTTCGTCCTCTACGGCAGCCTGGCCGGGTTCTGGGGTTCCGGGGAACAGGGCGCCTACGCGGCGGCCAACGCGTTCCTCGACGGACTCACGCGTCGACGCCGCGCCCGGGGTGTGCCCGCCACCATCGTCCACTGGGGCTCCTGGGGAGAAGGCGGCATGGTCTCGGCGGAGACGGATGCCCAGCTGCGTCGCCGGGGCATCCCGCCCATGGCGCCGGAGGTGGCCATCCGGGGCCTCGAACTCGCACTGCGCGACGGCCGACCCGCGCTCGCGGTGGCCGACGTCGAATGGTCGAGTTTCACGTCGAGCTACGCCGCCGGCCGTCCGAGGCCGTTGCTGCACGGCGTCGACGAAGCCAGACGCGCTCTCGAGGGTGAGACGCACCAGGACGACGACCACGACCGAGCGGCGACACGGCTCGGTGAGCGACTCCGAGCTGTGCCGGTCGACAAGCGCGAGGAAACGGTCCTCGAAGCGGTTCGTGCGGAGATCGCCGCCGTGTTCGGCATGTCCGAGGCAGCAGCGGTGCCGTCCGACCGTCCCCTCCGGGAATCGGGGCTCGACTCGATGATGGCGGTGCAGATGCGCAATCGACTGGCGGTGTTGTGCGGCACGAAGCTCCCGCCGAGCCTGCTGTTCGATTACCCGACACCCGAGGACCTCGCCGCGTATCTCACCCACCTGCTGCGAGACGAGGTCGACGACCTCACCGGCCTGGAGAGCGTGTTGGAACGACTCGAGCACCTGCCCGACGAGACACTGCGACAACCGCGGTTCAGCCGGCGCATCACGGCCCTCACGCGACGTCTCGAATCGCACGAGACCACGGCGGAGCCGCGGTCCGACAGCGAGATCCGCACGAGTGTGGCGGACGTGTCCGACGACGATCTCCTGACGTTCATCGATCAGGAGATCGAGGACCTGTAACCCGCACCTTTCCACCGTCCCCCTACCGTCCGACGATTGTTAGGTCATGGCTGAAGAATCCGACCTCCGCGCCTACCTGCGTCGCGTCACCGCGGCCCTCCAGCGGGAGAAGAGCCGCTCGGAAGAGCTCCAGCGCCGCATCGACGAGCCGATCGCGGTGGTGTCGATGGCGGGGCGTTATCCGGGTGGGGTGGATTCTCCGGAGGGGCTGTGGCGGTTGTTGGTCGACGGGTGTGATGCGGTGTCGGGTTTTCCGGATCGTCCTGGTTGGGATGTGGCGGGGTTGTTCGACCCGGATCCGGATGTGGTGGGGGCGACGTATGCGCGTGAGGGTGGTTTCCTGCACGACGCGGGGTTGTTCGATGCGGGGTTTTTCGGGGTGAGTCCGCGGGAGGCGGAGCGGTTGGATCCGCAGCAGCGGTTGTTGTTGGAGACCTCCTGGGAGCTGCTCGAGCGCGCCGCGGTGTCGCCGGAATCGGTGGATCGGAGCGCGACCGGCGTGTACGTCGGTATCCAACACAGCGATTACGCGCACCACCACCTGACCAGGCTCGCCTCCCTGGACGGGCACATCGCCACCGGCATGCTCGGCAGCACCGCGTCCGGTCGGTTGGCTTACACGTTGGGGTTGCGGGGTCCGGCGGTGTCGGTGGACACGGCGTGCAGTTCCTCGCTGGTGAGTATTCATCAGGCGATGCAGGGATTACGGCGTGGTGAGTGCGACCTCGCGCTGGCGGGCGGGGTCACCGTGATGGCGACCCCCTGGGCCATGGTCGAGTTCAGCCGCCAGAAGCTCACCTCCCCCGAAGGAAGGTGCAAGTCGTTCTCCGAGAGTGCCGACGGCGTGGGCTGGTCGGAGGGCTGCGGACTGTTGTTGTTGGAGCGGCTCTCGGATGCGCGGGCCAACGGGCGTGAGGTGTTGGCGGTGTTGCGGTCGAGCGCGCTCAATCAGGACGGTCGGAGTCAGGGACTCGCCGCGCCGAATGGTCCGGCGCAGGAGCGGGTGATCGGTGCTGCGTTGGCGGCCGGGGGGTTGGAGCCCTCGGATGTGGACGCGGTGGAGGCGCATGGCACCGGCACGGCGTTGGGGGATCCGATGGAGGCCCATGCGTTGTTGTCGACGTATGGGAAGGATCGTTCGGATCAGGATCCGTTGTATCTGGGTTCGGTGAAGTCGAACATCGGTCATCCGCAGGCTGCGGCGGGTGTCGCTGGGGTGATGAAGATGGTGTTGGC
>NZ_FOMZ01000029.1 GCF_900112765.1 Actinopolyspora alba | reverse complement strand
TAGCCACCAGGGCCGCGGCGTCCCCGTCGACCCAGGAGGGCTCACCGAGTCCGAGCAAGGCCGACTTGAATGAGGCGAGATAGGCGGCGCGCTGGTCGAGTTCGACCAGCACTTCAGCGCGGTCGATTTCGTGATGCGTGGGTGGGCGGGGGTGGTTGAGTTCGGGCTCGATGTCGTTGAAGCCGCACACTCCCTCCATCTCCGGGAGTTTGCCCGGTTCGGTTTCCACCCGGTTGAGGGTGCGGCCTTTGGCGTCGGTGCTGCGGTCGCTGCGGAGCTTTTTCCGGCGGATCTGCTCGTGGACACGCTCGATGGTGCGGGCCGCGTTGCTGCCCGGCAGCACCCCGAGGTGGGTGTCGATCCAGTGCACCCGCCGTAGCAGCGCGTCCGCGCGCTGTTCGGCGGAGCCGTCGAGCCGATGGGGGTAGTCCTTGTCTGGGTCGATCCCCTCGGCCAGTAGCCCTTCCCCCTGGTAGTCGTAGACCCACCCGTACGGTTCGAGGACCAGTTGCACGAGTTGGCCTTTGGAGTCTTTTTCCGACCGCAGCAGGGTCCAGGGCTCTAGCACCCCGTTGGAGGACCACCCGTTGTCATAGGCCGGGCGCATGAACTCCGCCGAGGCGGGCAGTTCAGCGAGCCGGTTTTCCAGGGTCTCGATTTGGGTGCTGGTGGAGACGTTGAGGTCGTCGAGCGTGACCACCAGCCCGAGTTGCTGGCAGGTTTCGGCCAGTAGGTACACCTGCGGCACCGACGTCGAGTGCCTCAGGGCTTGACGGATACGCACGATGTCGGCCGCGCTGTGCACCGGCACCGACCACCGGCGGTTGCCGATTTGGACCCATCCGGGGCCGACGACGGCAGCGGCGGTGTAGTCGGCCAGCTCGGGACAGTTCGGCTGTACCAACTCCTCGGGGCTGATCTCGACCGGTGCGGAACTCACCTCGGCCGACTCGTCCGAGGACGCGGCCGGTGCTGCGCCCTCGGGGTCGGGGGCCGGCTCCTCCCCGTCCGTCTCCGGGGCCGGCTCGAACTCCGGAGGGGCGTCGGCCTCGGCCTCGGTTGCCGCGTGCGGTTGCTCGGTGTCCTCGTCGGCCGGTGCGTGCGGCTCGGACTCGGGCGCGTGCGACGGGGCGTGCTGCTCGCTCGGCACGGGCGCGGGAACCGTGCCGCTCTGGGCCAACGCGCGCACCGCGTGTTTGAGCTCGCGCAGCTCGCGCACGTTCGCACACCCCAGGTGTGCGCCGTAGACCGTGCGGCCCCGCAGCGGGGTGCCGCACACCTCGCAGTCCTGATCGAACAGGCTCGGTTGCTCCATCGATCGTTTCGCTTTCCGGCGGTGGGGCCGCCTCGGTCGGCGGCCCCACGGTGGTCGTCGTGGTCACACCCTAGCACGTAACACAATAACCCAATATTTACGTAACTATGGTGTTTGGTAACGCTTGATCGCTGGTCACGATGCTCTTCGCGAGGATGTAGACGGTGCCGCATCCTGTTCCGCGCGCAGCATGAGCGCTCGGGAGTGGTAGCGCTGCGCCAGCCGCGACCACTCGCGCGCGACCGCACCCGTGGTCAGCTCAGCCAGCGCCTCACAGCACCCGGCGAACTGGGTGAGGTCGTCGGGGGTGGACAGCGCAGAGACGTCGTGCGCGTGCTGGCTGATCACGCGCACCGTGGCGGGAAACATCGAGGACATTGGAACGACTCCGAACAATTGAGCGGGACAACACGGGGACTGGCGTCCGTTCCGACCCGCGGACGGGATCGGACCGGACGCATCGTCACTGCGCGGCAAGCACCGGGTGACCGTTGGTGCTGGGTTCCTGCTGCCTGTTGCGCAGGTCCAACAGCTCATCCATGATCGCGTTCCGCTGTTTCAGCGCCCACCGCTCCGAGGCTCCGAACTGCTGCGCGATCTGCGGCCCGGTCGGCAGATCACCGTGCTCGCGCACGTAGGCGCGTGCCCACTCGTGGGCCTGTTGGCGCACCTGCTCCCAGTCCCGCACGGTGTTGCGCTCCTGTTCCGCACGCTGCTCGGACTGTTCCGCGAGTTTGCTACGCAGCCCCTCGTTCGTCCGTTCCAGCTGCGCCACCGTGGTCCGTAGCTGTGCGTTGAGCTCGGCACTTTCCACATACTGGTCACGCTCGACGGTGAACGCGTGATGCGCCGCGTCGCGCTCCTGGCGGTACTGCTCGGCGCGCTGCTCGGCGGCCACGAGCTCCGGGGCCGGAGCCTGCACCCCGAACACGTCGATGATCCGCGCGTAATGCGCGACCATCTGCAAACCCATCTCGTGCGACAACAACAATGCCAGCGTCGGCCAGGTCATGACCCCGATGCGTTCGGCCAGCTCCCAGCCGCTTAGTGAGCTGTGCAGGGCCAGCAGCACGTTCGTTCCCCCCGACGCGGCGATGCCGACCACGAACGCCGCCCGGGATCGCAGCCCGACCGGCAGCCCGAGCAGTTGGCGCACCAGTCCGACCAGGCTCGCCGCGAGGAGCAGCCCGTCCACGGCCAGCGGCCACAGCAGCGAGCGCCAGCCCCGCTCTGCGTTCAGCGTTGCCAGTTCGCGGCCGTGCTCGAAATTGAGCGCCAGCGCGACCGTGGCGACCAGGCCGACCACGGCGGCCATGAGCAGCACCAGCACCAGGGCGAGCCGCCGCATCGGCGGCCGGGATGGCGCGCCAGTCCCCGGCGTGTGCGGCTCGCTCTCCGGTCGGTCCGGAGCCGGTGCGGCTTCGGGGGCGGGTGCGGGCGGCGCGGCTTCGGGGGTGGCCCCGCTCGTGCGGCGGGGCAGGCGAGGCCGTACCGCACGCGCGGCACGCGCCAGCGGGGCGCGGTAGCGCCGCAGCAGCCACGCCCCGGCGATCACCGCCAGAGCCAGAGCGGCCAGCCACGTGGCCGTGTAATCCGTGCCGGTAGGCGGCACGTCGGAACCGCTCGGAATGTCGGGGACTGGCGTCGCCCGTCCGGCGGTCGCGACAGAAGTCGCAGGATAGGGCATCATAGAAGAGGAACTCCTTAGCAGGGGAGTGCTGTTGAAGCGGGTGCGGCCGTCAGGGCAAGGGGGCCGCACCCGCTTCGTATTCGTAGGGCGGCTTATGCCTCGGGGGAATCCGCGCGTTCGGTGTGCGGCACCTGATCGGTGAGCTTGCGCGTGACCTGCTCGGCCTGCTCATGCGCCTGGAGCAGTTCGCGAGTCTGCTGGGCGTCCTCGCCCAGAAACTCCGAGAGCTGAAACAACGTCTCCTTACGCTCGGAGATCGCCTTCTCCAGCGCCGTCAACGTAGACCCAGTGACCTCGGCACCCGGCTTGAGCGCCTGCGAAAGCCGGGTTTTCTTCGTCTCGCTGTCCCCACTGGGTTGAATGCTGCGGTTGAGATGGTTGCGCAGCTCTTCCAGGAGGCCGTTCACGGCCCTGCCATGCAGGGCAGACCGCAACGTCTCAATCTCCTCATTGTCGAATTGCACGATTTGCCGCACAGTCGCCATAGTCCCGTGTCTCCGTTCCGTACGTCTTCGTGCACTGTTCGGCACGATGCGGTTCACCGTATCCGTTGTGCGTGGTGTGATCAACGATAGCAACACGGTGAACCG
>NZ_FOMZ01000030.1 GCF_900112765.1 Actinopolyspora alba | reverse complement strand
GGTTTCCTTTTTGGCTGGTGTACAGGTGGTGCATGGCTGTCGTCAGCTCGTGTCGTGAGATGTTGGGTTAAGTCCCGTAACGAGCGCAACCCTTGTCCTGTGTTGCCAGCAGTTCGGCTGGGGACTCGCGGGAGACTGCCGGGGTCAACTCGGAGGAAGGCGGGGACGACGTCAAGTCATCATGCCCCTTATGTCCAGGGCTTCACACATGCTACAATGGCCGGTACAGAGGGTGGCGAGACCGTGAGGTGGAGCGAATCCCTTAAAGCTGGTCTCAGTTCGGATCGGGGTCTGCAACTCGACCCTGTGAAGTCGGAGTCGCTAGTAATCGCAGATCAGCAGTGCTGCGGTGAATACGTTCCCGGGCCTTGTACACACCGCCCGTCACGTCATGAAAGTCGGTAACACCCTAAGCTCATGGTCCAACCACACCTGGTGTGGGGGGCGTGGTCGAAGGTGGGACTGGCGATTGGGACGAAGTCGTAACAAGGTAGCCGTACCGGAAGGTGCGGCTGGATCACCTCCTTTCTAAGGAGCAACTGTCACACACGATGCCTGGTTCGGAGAGATTCTTCGGGGTGGGTGTCTGTGGCGCGTGGGCAACACTGTTGGGTTCTCTAGGGGCACACCCCTGCGGGTGTGGTCTGGTGGTTGGTTGAGAACTGTATAGTGGTGGCGAGTATCTTTTTTGCTTGCTTGTTTTGGTGTGTTTGCTGGGCGTTGTGTTGGTTGTGTGTCGTGTTGGTAGGCGTACGGTGGATGCCTGGGCACCAGATGCTGATGAAGGACGTGGGAGGCCGCGATAGGCCTGGGGGAGTTGTCAACCGAGCTGTGATCCCAGGGTGTCCGAATGGGGTAACCTGGCCGGGGTGATGCCCGGTCACCGGTGTCTGAAGAGATTAGGGCGCCGGGGGGCACGTGGGGAACTGAAACATCTCAGTACCCGCAGGAAGAGAAAACAAGATGTGATTCCCTGAGTAGTGGTGAGCGAACGGGGAGGATGGCTAAACCGTCTGCGTGTCAAGCCGGTGGGTGTTGCGTGGGCGGGGTTGTGGGAGCGCCTGGTCATTACCACCGTGGTGGCGCTGGGTGTGTGGTGTTAGCTGAAGGTGTTGGAAGGCACTGGCGGAGTGGGTGAGACCCCCGTAGGTGAAGGCACTGCACAGTCTGGTGGGGCGTGGTCCCGAGTAGCGCGGGACTCGTGTAATCTCGTGTGAATCGGCCAGGACCGCCTGGTAAGCCTGAATACGTCTGGTGACCGATAGTGGATGTGTACCGTGAGGGACTGGTGAAAAGTACCCCGGGAGGGGAGTGAAAGAGTTCCTGAAACCGTGCGCTGTTAAACCGTCAGAGCATGCCCTGGTGGTGTGTGATGGCGTGCCTTTTGAAGAATGAGCCTGCGAGTTAGTGGTGCGTGGCGAGGTTAACCCGTGTGGGGGAGCCGGAGCGAAAGCGAGTCTGAATAGGGCGAGTGTAGTCGCGTGCTCTAGACCCGAAACCGAGTGAGCTACCCGTGGCCAGGGTGAAGCGCGGGTAAGACCGTGTGGAGGCCCGAACCCACCAGGGTTGAAAACCTGGGGGATGAGCTGTGGGTAGGGGTGAAAGGCCAATCAAACTCGGAGATAGCTGGTTCTCCCCGAAATGCATTTAGGTGCAGCGTCGCGTGGTGCTTGGTGCAGGTAGAGCGACTGGATGGCTGATGGCCCCGGTGGGGGTACTGACGTCAACTAAACTCCGAATGGCATCAACGTTAGCAGCGTGGCAGTGAGTCCGTGGGGGAGAAGCTCCATGGTCGAGAGGGAAACAGCCCAGATCACCGGCTAAGGCCCCCAAGTGTGTGCTGAGTGGAAAAGGATGTGGGATTGCCGAGACAACCAGGAGGTTGGCTTAGAAGCAGCCATCCTTGAAAGAGTGCGTAACAGCTCACTGGTCAAGTGATCCTGCGCCGATAATGTAGCGGGGCTTGTAAGTACACCGCCGAAGCCGTGACACAGCAGCCTGGTGGTTGTTGTGGGTAGGGGAGCGTCCCGCACGCCAGTGAAGCCGCGGTGTAAACCTGTGGTGGAGGGTGTGGGAGTGAGAATGCAGGCATGAGTAGTGCATGGGCAGTGAGAATCTGTCCCGCCGGAAGACCAAGGGTTCCAGGGCCAGGTTGTTCCGCCCTGGGTGAGTCGGATCCTAAGGCGAGGCCGTCAGGCGTAGTCGACAGGACAACGGGTTGATATTCCCGTACCCGCGTGGCACCGCCCCATACCAGCCCCCATGCTTTCTTCGCCAGCCTGTGGCCGGTGGTGTCTGGATTCGTTCCGGCTGGTGGCCGCTGGTGGTGTTGACTGGTGGGTGTGCTGGGCAGCGAGGGGGTGACGCAGGAGGGTAGCCCATCCCGGGCGATGGTTGTCCCGGGGTAACGGTGTAGCACGCAGGCCTAGGCAAATCCGGGCCTGTGGATGTGTGAGACCGGATGCCGAGCCGGTGTGGCGAAGTGGGTGATCCCCGGCTGCCGAGAAAAGCCTCTAGCGAGGGGCCGCGTGGTCCGTACCCGAAACCGACACAGGTGGTCTGGTAGAGCATACCGAGGCGAGCGGGGTAACCGTGGTTAAGGAATTCGGCAAATTGTCCCCGTAACTTCGGGAGAAGGGGAGCCGCGCCTGGTGATCCCCCATTGGCGGGGTGAGCTGGGGGTGGCCGCAGAGTCTGGGCCCAAGCGACTGTTTACTAAAAACACAGGTCCGTGCGAAGTCGTAAGACGCGGTATACGGACTGACGCCTGCCCGGTGCCGGAACGTTAAGGGGAGTGGTGAACCCGGAAGGGTGAGGCTGCGAACCGAAGCGCCGGTAAACGGCGGTGGTAACTATAACCATCCTAAGGTAGCGAAATTCCTTGTCGGGTAAGTTCCGACCTGCACGAATGGCGTAACGACTTGGGCGCTGTCTCGACCACGGGCCCGACGAAATTGCAGGACGAGTTAAGATGCTCGTTTCGCGCGGCAGGACGGAAAGACCCCGGGACCTTTACTACAGCTTGGTATGGGCGTCTGGTTCGGCTTGTGTAGGATAGGTGGGAAACGGTGAACC
>NZ_FOMZ01000031.1 GCF_900112765.1 Actinopolyspora alba | reverse complement strand
CACCGAGAACGAGTTTGCACAGACCCAGCAAGCAGCTGAAGCCAACAAGGCGAAATCTTCCGGTGGACAGCGTTCGTCCTCCTCGTCAACCGGCAGGCGAACCACATCCAGCACGAGCAAGAAAACAGGCGGCTCGTCGAAGTCGAGCAAGTCCAGTTCCGGACGGTCTACAAAGCCAGACAGCACCCAGGACGAACAGCCTTCAGACGAGGATCTGAAGCGCCGTAAACCGTTTACCTCCACCCTGGAAGTCGGGCTCGATCAACGGGTCGAGGGTCTGGTCCGTGCGGGGCAGGACAGGGGAGTTCCGCCGGGGATCGACTCCAAGTCGGACTTCGTGAACCAGGCGATCAAAAACGAGCTTGACCGGCTCGAAAAGAAGCACAACCACGGAAAACCGTTTCCCGCTCCTCGGATGATGCGGCAGGGTGCGCCGCCCAAGCGCAGCCAGTAGGAGCGCGGGGTCTCCCCGAGGGACGCGCCGGATTAGGATCGGCCGCTTTTTTCTAAGCGCTCCAAGCTTGCGCGGAGCGCTTGGTGCTGTCGATCCTATCTGGCGTGTCAAGAGGGGTGGGAGCGGGCGTGTCCCGCCCCGACAGACGTGAGCACACGAAGGGGGATCAGATGGGCTCGATGGGGTCGCAGCGCTCCATGCCGCAGGCGCAGTCGGTGCCTGCCGAGCGGCCCTCGCTGGTGGTACGGGCGCGGGGGTGGCTGACCAGTGCGGCGCTGCTGGGCGGGCTGCTGGTCTGGGCCGTGCCGCACCTCGATCAGACATTCAATAGCGCGACGTGGCCGCTGCTGCGGGAGCTGGTGGGACACGCCGAGCAGCTCGGGCAACGGGTGCGTCCGGTGGTGCTCGGGGTGCTCGTGGCGGCCGTGGCCGCGTGGCTGGTGGAGGCGTGGGCCTCGCGGCAGCGACGCCGGTTGATCGACCAGGTTGCGCGACTGTTGAAGGTCTACCCGCAGCAACTTCGGCTTCGGTTGGTGACCGGGTGGCGTGCCCCGTTGCGCGCGTGGGTGCGCATCCCGGCCGGATACGTCTTCGAGGATGAGCAGTTGGACGAGGCCGCGGACGCGATTTCGCGCGCGTGGGGCTATGTTTACCGTCTCTCGCACGATGAGTTGCACGACCGGATCACGATCGTGCGCGCGCTTCGTCGTGGAATCGACACCGACGCGGTTGACGATCAGGACGAGGTGTCGTATTCCAGCGCTGCCCACGAGCGGTTGGACAACGTCAAAGACAGTTTGCCGATTAAGGCGACTCGTGTTGACGCTCTTGACCACGACGAGACGTTGGGCGTTCCCACGGCCTACGACATCCACTATCAAAAGACCGCGAACGCGGCCATTGAGACGTGGCAGGCGAGAGTGTCCACCGCGATCGTGGGTCTGGTGGGGGAACCGCCGCAGGGGTATGAGTGGAGCACCGAGTGGGTCCCGTCCGAGGACCGTGTACGGCTCTCGCTCACCGAGTCCGAACCCGATCCCGAGCCCCTGCCGACGTTCCTGCGACACCCGGTGATTACCGACTACCCGACCGCGACCGGAACGGATCGCCTGGTGCTGCCGTATGCCACCGGCAGCTCCGGAAACTATCTCTCGTGGGACGTAGACCCGGGCACGAACACCCCACATGGCTTGATCGTCGGCCCGACCGGCGGCGGCAAAACGACGGCGGTGGGAACGCTCATTTCCGAGGGTTCACTTCGGAGCATCCCGTGGCTGTTGCTCGACCCGAAGCGCTTCGAGTTGACGCGGTTCGGTTACCACCCCGGCGTCATCGGTGTCGCAACCGACATCGAATCGATCATTACCACGATCGAACTGCTGTGGCAGGAGAAAGAGGCGCGGGAGCAGTACCGGGAGCGGCGTCCGTGGGTCTCGGATGCGGACATGCCGATACTCGGTATCGTCATCGACGAGTTCATGTTGCTGTCGTTTTTGCTACAGCAGGCCATGAAACACGACGACGACATCAAGGCCGCCGACCCGAAAAGTAAACTCAACATCATGGTGACCGTGTTGCGGTCCATCGGGGGACGCATGGCGTTTCTCGTGCAGCGGCCCGACTCCAACCTCTGGGGCGGGGGAAACCCGCGCGACAACCTCGGAATGCGGTTGGCGATGTCGCGCAACTCCGCGGACGGCGACAAAATGATGTTCGATCAAGTCGGCGTCACCGATTCGCTCGATCAGTCCATTCGGGGGCGTGGCGTGGGAACAACGCTCGCCGGTACCCCGGAGGAATGCCAGGTGTGGTACACGCCCAACCTGAACCCGCATCCACGAGTTCGGGCGTCACTCTCGCCCGAGGACCGCGCCCACGTGGACCAACTCATGCCCGCACAATCCCCGTCCACCAACCTGTGGGTGCCGTCGCACGAGTGGGACTTCCTACGCCCGAAGTTTTCTGCGGACGGTTCGGACGACGCCGACGACGACGGCCCCGAGCACCGGGAACCGTCCCAGCCGTCGCCGCCGGAATCATCTGCCGCGAGGGGAGAGGTTTCGCAGGCAGACCTAGACACGGCGATTGCGGCGAGCCAGCTCGCCCCCGCGATGCGGATCGCTGCCGAGATCGACGGAACGATGGTTCCCGGAACGGTCACCGACATCGAACCGGACGGAGACCGACTCGCGCTGGACGTTGCCCTCGACGGTGAACAGGGTGTCGAGTCGCTGATTGTGGACCGTGGCGAGATGATCGCACTCGTGTCCGGCACAGCAAGCACATGACGGAACACCACACGCACGCATGACGGTTCACCGTGTTGCTATCGTTGATCACACCACGCACAACGGA
>NZ_FOMZ01000033.1 GCF_900112765.1 Actinopolyspora alba | reverse complement strand
GGTGAAGATCGGTGGGTGCAGTAGTCGTGGTGGGTTTCCGGGTCCGGTGTCGTTGACCCGGGCACGCACCTCCGCCTGCCCCACCGGCAACGGGATGTGCGGTGGTGGGACGTCCCAGTCCTGGTCGACCAGTGCCTCCAGCAGGAATCGCAGTGCGTCGGCGGCGTCCGCCACGACGCCGGGAGCGAAGAGGCCTTCGACGTAGTCCCAGTTGACGGTGAGTCCGCCGTCCTGCTCGATCACCTGGCAGTCCAGGGTGACCTGGGGCGTCTGGGACAACCCCCGGGTCTGCGAGCCGAACGACAGTTCGAGGTCCGGGAATTCGTCCGAGACTCCCAGGGTCGACGTGAACACGACCGGCATGAGCATCTGCGAAGCACCGTGACGCTGCGCCAGCTGCTGGAGCACCCAGACCGAGGACACCCCGTTGTGCTCCAGTCCCTCCCAGACCTGCCCCTGCACCCTGCGGACGGTCCGCGCCCACGGCTCGTCGGGTCGGCTCCGGTGGGCAAGCAGCATCAGCGAGGTGAAGTCGCCGACCACTCGGTTGACGTCGGGGTGGAGGTCCTGGCGGTCGAACACCGTCAGCGTCAGCGTCAGCTCGGGCTCGCCGCTCCACACGGTCAGCACCTCGGCGAACGCCGTGGCTACGACGGTCGAGACGGTCAGCCCGTGCTCGGCGGCCCGACCGCGCAGTCGCTGCCACCGTTCGGGTCCGATACGTGTCTCGCGGCGGACGAAGCTGGGTTGTTCCACCTGCTCCGGGGCGATCCGCAGCGGGAGCGCGGGTGGCGGGGGCAGTTCCTCGATCGCCCGGAGCCAGTAGGCCTCGTCGCGCCGCCGGACGTCATCGTCGGTCCTGGTGGCCAGCAGGTAGTCGCGGTAGGACAGCTCCAGCTCGGGCAGGTGGAGGTTCGGGTCGGTGTACAGGGCGGACAGCTCGCTCAGGACCGTGACGATGCTGAGCGCGTCCAGCACGATGTAGTCGAACCCGATGCCGAGGACCGTGTGCCCGTCGTCGCGCTGGACCGCGCGCACGTCGAACAGCGGCCAGGTCGTCACGTCCAGGATCTGGCTGTCCATGCCGCGCAGCTCGGCCACCGCTTCGTCGTGGTCCGCCGCGGTCGTGTGGCGTACCTGGAACCGGAATCTCGGCACGCTCGCCAGGATGCGCTGCCGGCCGTCACCGTCCAGGACGGCTCGCATCATCTCGTGGCGTTCGACGACCGAGTTCCACGCGTCCTCCAGCCGGTCGAGGTCCACTGACCCGCTCTCGAACTCCCAGTACCAGTAGGATCCGACCCCGCCCAGGGTGAATCCGGTGTGGCGCCCCAGCCAGTAGGCCCGCTGCACATCGGTGAGCTCGAAGGGCTCGTGTCGGTTTTCTAGGTCGGCGACGATCGTCGGTGTGGGACTGTCCGAGCCGTCCACACTGGTCAGGCGACTCGCGAATCCCGCGATCGTCGGGGAGCTGAACAGGTCTCCGAGGCTGCCGGAGAGCCCCTCGCGGCGCAGTGCCGCGAGCATGCGGGTAGCCAGCAGGCTGTCGCCACCGAGGTGGAAGAAGTTCGAGCGCCGGGTGGGCGAGCGGACATCCAGCAGTTCGGTCCACACGGAGGCGAGCACCGCTTCGTTCCCGACGAGTTCCGCGTCCGGCGCTTCTTCCGCTTCCGCTCGGGCGACGAGCCGTTCGGCGAGATCCGCGCGCACCCCGGCCCGGTCGATCTTGCCGTTCGCGTTCAGCGGGAAGGCGTCGGTGAACTCGACGTGTGCGGGCACCATGAACTCGGGCAGGTGCCGGGCCGCGGTCTCCAGCACCTCATCGGGTGAGTTGTCGACGGTGTCGTGCCCGAGCAGCATGGCGCACAGCGTGTCGCGGGGTTCCGGAACCACCGTGGCCACGGCTTCACGCACCGGCTCGGCACGTTCGAGGGCGCGCTCGATTTCGCCGAGTTCGATGCGGTGGCCGCGGATTTTGACTTGGTGGTCGGTGCGGCCGAGGAATTCGAGGGTGCCGTCGGGGTGGTAGCGGC
>NZ_FOMZ01000035.1 GCF_900112765.1 Actinopolyspora alba | reverse complement strand
CCCCCATCGTCTCAACCCGCTCACGGTCCTCGGACTCGCCTGTGGACCGTGTGCGCGGATCATGGTTGTCACTGTGCTCCGATGATGGTGAACCGTCTTCGGAGCAGTTGCGCGAGCGTGTCGGGCGGAACTGTGACCACCATGACGGGATGTCGGTATCCCGTTTCGCGCGCTCGTTGTCTTCGTCGGTTCCGTAGTTCTCGGCCAACTGGCGGGCACGTTGTTTGCGGGCCGATCCCGCCACGGTCAACACCGTACGAACCGGAGTGTTCTGTGTTCGTGGTCCGGTGATTTCCAACCACGCCTCTTGGGTCATCGTTTTGAGTCCGCGGTCCGGGTTGATCCCGTCGTGAACCCATCGGGTGACCGCGATCGTGATCAGTAGCGCGAACGCGGCGGGCCACAGCCCGAACGCGATCCCGAGTTGCCGTTCCACAGCTTGAGTCGCCAGGAATGTCACCAAGGCGACCCCGTATTGCCGGTAGGTCCAGCGCCACGGGAACCGGAACCGATCCGGCCCGAGGAACACTTCGTCCACTTGATAGATCTCGTCGTCCGGGGAGACCTGCACCGCTTAGCCTCCCTGCATGAACAGCCCGGCCACGAACCGCGAAACGGCTTCCCATTGCCCGGTCAGCGCGATGCCGAGCACGGCGGAGGCCATCAGGATCGGGCCGAACGTCTTAGCAGCTCCGGCGTTGTCGCCGCCTTTGCCTTTCCAGAGGATCACTCCCCCCAGGATGAACAGCAGAAGCGGGATCACGTTCCCGCTGAACCAGTTTTGTGCGCCCTCGGTGCCCACCTGGGCGAGCACGTCGCGGGTGCCTGTACGCATACGGCGTCACGATCCTCTCTATCGGTGATCTCCCCACGGCACCGTGGGGACTGGCGTACTGATCAGCTATACCGCCCATCGACCAACAACGCAACTGTTACATAATTACTTAACCGGGTGCTAGCCTGGGACAGTGCACCGCATCCCCCAATCGGAGGGCAAGCGTGAAAACACTCAGCATGTTGAACCTCAAAGGCGGTGTCGGGAAAACCGTCTCGGCTGTCGGTCTGGCGAAGGCATTGGCCGACCTCGGACGGGGGCGCGTCCTGCTCGTGGACGCCGACCCCCAAGGAGGGCTGACCCGCTGGGTCACCAACCGCGTCCCCGACGACTTCAAAACGGCCAACCTGAGTTCTCTGGTTCAGGGGTTTACCACCGTCCCCGGCACGCTCATTGATCTGGACGATACCGAACTACACGCAGACGACCCGAGCCGTGCCGCGCTGTGGTCGGGAATGAGCCTCATCCCGACCGCCACGACACGGATCGTGGTGGATGCCATTTTTGGCGGGACGATCGATTACAGGGCATTGCGCGACCCGTTGGAACGCGACACGCCGGACGACTTCGCCTATTGCGTGGTCGATGTCGGACACGGCGACAACGACAGCACTCGAATCGGTGTGGTCGCCTCGGATCTGGTGATCACCGTCATCGCGGGCTGGCAGGTCCAATCGGTCCAGCAGCTCTCGGAGGTC
>NZ_FOMZ01000036.1 GCF_900112765.1 Actinopolyspora alba | reverse complement strand
GCTGTGGTCGAGCCTGAGCAACTGGTCCAACTGGGCTGCCATCACCTCGCGTCCGCCGACCTGCCGTCGCAACGCTCCCTCATTGATCAGCGAGGTAAACCGGAACGTCGAATCACGCAACCGCCGCTGCCGCTCCATCCGGAATTCCACCAAGCGCGGCATATCACCCGAGCGCTGATAGGGCGCGGCAGCGTGCACCACCGCCCGCGCGTACTCCGGTGTCTGGAGAAGCGCCGGGATGAACGCCTCGTCATAGCGGCGCACCCAGGACGCAGCATCTTCGAGACCGGCCAGCATTTCGATCGTGTCCGGCAACACGTCGGAATACTCCTCCCACCAGCCGAGCTGGTTGCTCTCTTCCAAGAGCAAGCGCAGCTCGCGCGCTTTGGTGTCAGGAACACGCAGCGCACGGATAGCCTTTTCCAGCTCGCCGGACGAGAGCTTTCGGCGCGCTCCCTCCACTGAGGATAGTTTCGTCTGGCTCGTTCCGATCGCTTTCGCCAGTTGCGCACCAGAGTATTCGGCATCCTTACGCAGACGCTGTAGCTCGCTGCCGAGTCGGCGGAGCCGGATCGTCGGACTTGCCATTGTCCCTCTCTCCCGGGTTTGAAACACCTGGCGTGCAACATCACCCGAATGGACGACTTGTGTCGTTTCTGACTACCTGTGAATATTCACGGGTAGTCAGTTGGTGCCCAATCGTACCGCTGGCGTCCCATCGCTAGGGAGTATCGCAGTGATGAGAGCCCCGAACGTGCTGCGCATCCCTGGCCGCACCGGGCGGTGGGCTAGCTAGGACCCCCGACTCTGGCTAGCTCACCGCCTGACCACCACGCGCGGAACGGATTGTGCGATGAGCGACAGCACGCAGCAGCAGATGATCGAGGCGTTCATGTCCGGCGACACGGCCCGTGCCGAACAACTGCGATCCCAACTGACCAGCGAGGAACTGGACCAGGTGACCAGCGAGGTCACCGGCGAGCTCGCGGAACGGGCCATCCGCCAGTTTCAGGACTAACCATGCCGGTCCCCGGTCAGTACTCCGGGGCCATCCGACCAGCACCACACGGACACGGAACGGATCACGGCATGGGAGCAGAGCACACGCTGTGCACTGTGGAAATCACCGCACGCGGAGGAGTCTCGCCCCGAGAACTCTCGGTCGAGAGCATCCCGGGCGCGGCTGCCGCCGTCGCTGAACTCGTCGCCGAATACGACGGCCTCACCGCCCGGTGGAAGCCGCACGAGCGCGCCGACCCGACGCACGCGTACGCGTTCGTCGCTGTGGCGGGAGCCGTCCACCTGGCCCGGTTCACGCCGGGGGTGTTCGTGCGCCTGGTCGAGTACACCGCGTGCGGCCTGTCCTACGAGACCCGCAGCGACCCGCTGCGGTTCGATCAGCGCTCCCCGACCGCATTCGGCCCGTGTGGACACTGCCTAGACCAGTGGAGACAGACCTATGACGGCACAGCCCGACGACAGCCGCACCCC
>NZ_FOMZ01000040.1 GCF_900112765.1 Actinopolyspora alba | reverse complement strand
ACCATCACCGGCCAAGGTGAGAAACACCTGGTAGAGGTCACCGTCGATGTCGATGGTGACCGAGGTGGGGCGACCGACTCGGTGACGGCGACGGGGGAGCACCCGTTCTGGGTGCCCAACCGGGACGAGTGGGTCGACGCCGAGGATCTCCAGGCCGGGGATCGGGTGCGTACCGCTGAGGGTGAGCAGCGGCTGGTCACCAGCATCCGCACCTGGACCGCGCTGCAGCGAGTCCACAACCTCACCATCAACAACACCCACACGTACTATGCGGTCGCGGGCGAGACACCCATACTCGTCCACAACAACGACTGTTTTGGTGATAATTGGAGTAGCGACAAGAACCTCGATGATCACTATAAAAGGCATGGTGAGGAAATGGGATTCGATACCATGACTGAGTACAATTACGCTGCTCAGGATCTTATGTGTACTTGTGACGGGCGCAGGCCTGGTGTTCTCATGAAACAAGACGAGGAGAAAGTGCGTCGTTTCTTTGATCCAGATTCGGGTGAATTCGGTTCTGCTGGTCCGCGAGGTATTATTACTTACTTTGAGCCGGATCATGGGATAGATTACTATAGGGGTCAAGATGGGATGGAGGTTCAATAGATGCCGGGTTATCCGTGTCCATGCTGTGGTCGTCTTGTGCACGACCAGCCTCCTGGATCTTATTTGATTTGTCCTGTGTGTGGCTGGGAAGATGACTTGATCCAGCTCCGGTGGCCTCAACGTGCAAAAGGAGCGAATCGCCCTTCGCTTATTGAGGCACAGAAAAATCAGGAGACAAAAAGCGCGTGTAGCTTTTGTTGCGAAGTAAAGAGTTGCGACCCTGACCGCTGTTGGCCATCTGACCCTGGTTTTCGTTTTATTGATTTAAACGTCGATAATTTCGAATCATTGGGAAGTGTAGAGCGTGAATGGCCAAAAGATCGGACACGGCTCTATTGGTGGAGGGAAACTTTCTGGATGGGTTCTCAACCGTAGATTAAAATCCCTTGATCGGTAGATCCCTCAGTGGCGCTGAGGCCGATCTATAAGGCCGGCAAGGCCAAGAGCAAGGGTAAGAGTCGCGGTCGGGGTAAGGGCCGTGGTAGGGCCGGTGGTCGGTTCGGTAAGGGCGTGGGGCACGTCGGTGGGC
>NZ_FOMZ01000041.1 GCF_900112765.1 Actinopolyspora alba | reverse complement strand
GAACACAACCAGGAAAGGGAGGTCACGATGGACGCTGACGAGGCGCGCGAACGACTCGAAGAACTCACCGATATCGGAATCGATACCAACATCGGTGAGTCCGCTCATTATGAGCACGTGCTGTTGGACCTGGTGCAATGCGCCGAGAAGGCCAAACAGCAGGACAACCACAAACTGGCCGAACAGCTCGAAGACTTCCTCGAACTCTTCGGGGAACTGTTCACCGATATCCAACAGCTCCACGAATCCTGACGGGAACCCCCTCATGGACCCCACCGAACCGGTCACCGTCGCCGTGACGTATCGCGACGGAACACGAGAGCAGATCACCATGCCCCGTAGCGCTGCCAACCGCGTGACAAACGCGCTCGGTAGCGCGCAACGCGTGCCCTACAACGGTGACGTGCTGGACATGTTCACCGTCACGCACGCCAGGATTGACCCCCAGTGATCCCACTCCCCGGAGCTCCAACGGCTCCGGGGCAGCATTCAGGGAATCCACCCACGGTGCACCCACCACCGATCGCCGGGGTTCTCCGGCTCGTACACGGCGCGCTGCTCGTAGCCATCCACCACCATGTATCCCCCAGCGTCCGGCCCGTCAGTGTCGATGCCCTCGGCGGGGAACGTCATCCCGTCCAGCGGGCCGTATACAAGTTCGATGATATCCGCCATGACGCCACCGTACTGTGTCACCGTTCCGGATGATCTGCCCAGAAACTTTGTCTTTAAGTTTGACAAGGTTTGCGGTTGCCTGTAACTTTGTCTGTGTAAGCGACAAAGTTACAGGCAACGGAGACACCGATGGACTACCGCGCCAGCATCACCAGCACCCGCAACGCCCGTCACCTGGTGATCGAACGAGTGGACGTGCTCGGCGCTACCGAGCACCGCGTGGCCCGTATCCGGCTGACCGGAGGCCCCAACCAGCGCGGCACCTGGGACGAGGTGACCAAGTACCTGTCCGACCGCGGCTTCACCGCGAAGCGGTGGTCCATCTTGCGGAGCGCTGGCGAGGTCCGCTCTATGCTCACCGTCGTCGAGCCCGAGCCCGAGCCCGAGCCCGAGCC
>NZ_FOMZ01000042.1 GCF_900112765.1 Actinopolyspora alba | reverse complement strand
CCGGGCCGGGCCGGGCCGGGCCGGGCCGGGCCGGGCCGGGAGATCGAGTTTGGGGGTGTGCTGACGCGAGTGGGAAACGCGGGTAATAGGTTCGAGGGAACCGGCGTCGAGTGGTTGCTCATGATCCGGTGCGAAAGCCCGAGATCCAACGCGCGTCACGAGTCGAGCACGTCATCGGCTTCCCAGAACACCGGACGCCGACGGAGTTCGTGCAGAACCTTACGGATCGCCGAGTTGGCCCCAGTGCGATCGACATGCCTTTGTCGAGGTTGCGGGTGTTCCCGCTGGGAAACCGCCTGTCCTGCGGGAAAACCACGAGGAGGCCGGAGACGAACCTTGGATCGAACGACGCGCGTGGGTCAGGGTGTTTTTCACCGCGTACAAAGCGGATCAGGTCTGCTCGACCGGGTTGGTCTCTGTCAGCGTGTGCAGCACGGCCAGCTGCCCATCCACGGTCCACGGGCCGTTGGAGGGGCACGGTCAGTGTTCCGGCCTACGGTCGAGTGAAGCTCTCGACCTCGATCACAACCAGACCATGCGGACTCCACAACACCCCGTCGACCTGACGGGTGGCGCCATGCTCGGCGGCACGTTGACGTTAACCATGAGCAGGCCAGGTAATGCGACGTGGAATTCGGCGGACGACAGGGCCTTGGGGTCGAACCGGTTCCAGATTGCACGCGTACCAGCATCTCAGTAGCCACATCCGAAGCTAGTCGACTGCGGGACTCGAGCGTGGCACACGATGTTGATCATAAATCTAGTATGCCGAGAGCACCGACGTGAATTTGCCGAGATGTACTGCTCGATTCGGGTGATCTTGTGCGCCGGGCGACCACTCAAGCCATTTGGTCAGGAAGCTGACCAACTACGACATGCGAGTGATCATGACGCTCATGGCTCCTGCGTGTTGGTAGTGATCATTAGTGTCAGACACGTTCCGAATCCAACGTTAGTGAGTTTTTCGATGTGGGTGTTGTTGGCGGTGAGGGTGGTGCCGTCCGGGCGTTGTAGGTGCAGTGTCGGTACCGGTGTGCCGGTGTCG